>CAVYOH010000003.1:0-10838 GCA_963770085.1 Terriglobia bacterium | reverse complement strand
GTGCAGAACGATCACCACAAAATCAATGTTGGATGGAACCGAATCAAATTTGTGCGTGAGCCAGTCACCCTGCGCACCGGAGGTTTCATCGAGTGAGCTGTCCAGCGTAAGCATCAACACGTTCCCCGTATTCACCGAGTAATAGCGGCTATGGTCCAGTTCGGGAAAGCGCTGGAAGAAATTGGCCAGACTCAATTTCAGATCGCCGTGAAGATCATGATTGCCGAGCGCGGGAAAGACGCGAATGTGCTGCTCGCGCCAGATCGCCGTTTCCTGGTCATACACCTTCCAGTCGTCAGGGTGGTTCCCGTTGTATGTGATATCGCCGCCAAAGGTAACAAAGTCAGGATGCGCGGCGGCGATGGCCTTGACCAGTTCGCGCCGCACTTCAGGATTGGCTGCATCCGTATCAGACGGCTCCGTGAAGCGAGTATCGCCATAGGCGATGAAATGCACATGGTTATTGCTGGAAACATGTATATCGGCTGGCCCGGTCTGCGCAATCACGGTTTGCACAATCATGGTTTGCGCAATAACGGTCTGCGCCATCAGCGTAAGCGCCACCAGACAGATAAAAGCAAAGAGCAGATTCCTACGCGAAGGGAACATGGCCTCACATCCTAAATGCAAACTATGAACATTCTGTTAAGAACCGGCGAACGTTTCCACTCAAGGATACTCCATCGTTCGCAAGGACATCGGCCTGATCTTCAAGGAACCTTCATGCATTCTTAATCTCTCATTCAACTACGGAAACTAGCATCGCAGCGCATAATTCCCGTTCTGAACGGAGCTGTTTATGAAACTGCTTTCGCCTTTTCCAGTTTGCCAAAAATTCGCTATTCGGGTTGGATTGGTTCTTATACTTCTGATCAGCGCGGCCATCGCGCAGAACACAGGTGTGGTCACAGGGAGAGTCACAGATTCTTCCGGCGCTGTCCTGCAGGGCGCCCACGTTGTCCTGCAGCCAAAAGGCGTTGCCGTTCCCACCAATGCCGTGGGCGAATTCACGTTCATCAACGTGGCCCCGGGTTCGTACACGTTATCGATCTCCTACGTGGGATTTGAGCCTTTCACGCAAAAGGTGGAAGTTGGATCGCATGCCGTTCAAGCGGTAAATGCTTCGCTGAAAGTGCAATCAACCAATGAAGAGATCATTGTGACCGCGGGCCGCGTTCACGGCGAAGCAGAAGCCATTAACCGCACACGCGAAGCGGACAACATTATGCAAATCGATCCGGCGGAGATCATTACGTCTCTTCCCAACGCCAACATTGCGGACGCCATCGGCCGCATGCCATCTGTAACCCTGGAGCGTGACGAAGGCGAAGGCAAGTACATACAGATTCGCGGCACGGAACCCCGGCTCAGCAACGTGACCATTGATGGCATCAATGTGCCATCGCCGGAAAGCGGTGTACGCCAGATTAAGCTCGACACCCTGGCGTCTGACCTGGTGGAATCGGTTGAAATCAACAAGACGCTGCAGGCCAACCAGGACGGTGACGGCATTGGCGGCTCCGTGAACCTGAAGACAAAAACCGCAGGCGATCTTCCCACGCTCAATCTCTATGGTCTGGGCGGGTACACTCCGATCATCGGAGGTCGCGGCGTCACTCAAACCGGCGGTACGATCAGCCATCGTTTTGGCGAAAGCAAAAAGTTTGGCGTGCTGTTTGGCGGAACGTACGACTGGAACGGACGCGGCATCAACGACATTGAACCTGTTCCCACCACCAGCAGCCTCACTCCGCACTATGACAGCATTGACCAGCGCGACTACCAGTACTACCGTTCGCGTTGGGGTTTTGCCGGCAGCACGGATTACAAGCTCAGCGAAGGTTCCGGCATCTGGCTGCGTGGCTTGTATTCTGACTTCCAGGATTTCGGCCATAAATGGGTGTATACGATCAATGACGGAGCCAATCCCCAAGCCAGCCAGGATTGGCGTCGTCCGGATTACGCCATCGCCAGCCTGGTGCTTGGAGGCAGACACCTGTTCCGCACCTCGTGGCTCACCTGGGACGCCTCAGTGGCGCGTTCCCGGCAACTCTCATCAGGAGGCACTGGCGGCGCCGATTACACGTGGGTCGGCCCTGACCTGAGCGGCACATGCGCCTTCGACCCCGCGGCCACCACAGACAAATTCCGTCCGCAGTTCTCGTCGAGCTGCTTTACGCCGGGCGCTGCTGACGCCACCGACATCAGAAACTATGCGCTTACCGGTTTTTCTTTGCCGTCCACCGGCCTGTCAGCGCAGTTGAATCTTCAGGCTTCGGCCTCATTCGCCCAGCAGTATCATGTGGGCTCGCATTTTGGAACATTTGAATTCGGCGGCAAAATCCGCAACGCTCACAAGTTCGACAATTCGCAGCAGATGAGCGCGGACTTCAGCGATAATCCGGTTCCAGCAGGCCAGTTCATGGGAACTTTTACCGATCCCAACTATTACGACAAGAGCTACCACTTCGTGAACACGCCTGACTACACCCTGGTCCGCAGCTTTGCACTCGCCAGCGGCCTGCTTACATCCTCGGGGATCAACAATTCCAATTTCGATCTGATTGAGCGTGTCTCAGCCGGATACCTGATGAACACCCTGGATATCACACCGCGCCTCCGCTTCGTTGTAGGTGTTCGCTTTGAAGCAACGCATGTGGCTACCAGGAGTTTTGATAGCAACACCAACACCGTCACCATTCCCGGCGGCAGTGACTACCTGGATGTTCTGCCCAGCGTTTCGCTCCGCTTCAGCGTGGGCAAAGAGAATGCCATTCGCCTGGTGTTCAGCCGTGGCCTGGCGCGCCCAGACCCGCAGGACATTGCGCAGGTCAGCAGCCCGCTCGACAACACCCAGACTCCGAATCAAGTCAGCCTTGGCAATCCCAACCTGAAGGCGGAATACTCCAATAACTACGACATTCTCTTCGAACGGTTTCTGAATCCGGCCGGAATTTTCCAGGCAGGCTTCTTTTACAAGCAGCTCAGCGACCCGATCGTGAACGGCCAGTTCCCTGAGAGCCCCACCTTGTTCCCCGGCGCAACTTCACCTTACGTTCTGGTTTCGCAGGTGCAGAATATCGGCAGCGCGCACCTGGTCGGCTTTGAAGTCGCATACCAGCAGCGCCTGGGCTTCCTGCCTGGCGTGCTCAAAGGAGCAGGCATCTCTACCAACTACAGCTTCACGAACTCAAGCACCGACGGCCTGGAAGGGTTGCTGCGAGATGACCACCCTGCGCTTCTCCGCCAGGCGCCGCATACCTGGAATATCAGCCCAACGTTCGATACCAAAAAGTTTTCTATGCGCATGGGTATGACCTACAACTCAGCCATGATTTTTGGCTACCAGTTCCAGGACTTGACGCCGGGCACTAACGGCCTTGTTCCCATTGCGCCAGCCGATCAGACAGCAGGAGGCGTGAAGGGGCCGGGCGGCGACAATTACCTGTACGCTCATCTTCAACTGGACGCCCAGGGCAGCTACAAGATCAGCCGCACGTTGTCCGTCTACGCTTACGGGCTAAACCTGAATAACGAAGTTTTTGGCTTCTACAACGGCAGCCCGCAGTATGTGGTCCAGCGTGAGTACTACAAGCCAACATTCGCGGGCGGCATCCGGTACACGTTTAACGGGGAAAAGTAGGTAATTGGTAATTGGTAGTTGGTATTTGATATTTGGTAACTAGCAATTGGCACTTAGCCTTTAGCACTTGGCCTTTGGCACTTAGCTTTAGTCCAACGGCAGGGATCTTTGCAGCAAGTGGAGCGCAGCCGCCCTCGGCTGCGCTTTATTTCGAGGTCTGCATCGGCAATCGTATTTTGATTCGTGTGATTCGCGCGATTCGCGGCTGACTTGATTTTGCGCTCCCGGCGATGTCGCGCGATGACGTGCGATCCCGGCGATTGAACTGCCAATTGCTATTTGCCAATTGCCAATTGCTGTTTTGACCGTCGCAGTCCCCACAGTCCTTGCACTGAAAGGACGAACGAGAATATCCCCAGCAAGCCCATCGCGTGAAGCGTCCATACAAACAAAAAGGCTGGGCTGGACCGGGCGATGGCGCCGTGAAAAATGCCCGCCGGCGCCATCACGTGGATCACAGGCATGCCCATTGTGAGGATCGAGCCAACCAGCATGATAATGAGCCCCGACCATCGTTCATGGAGCAGCAGAGTTCCGTATAGCAAGATAGCCAGGACTGGCACCCCAATAAGGGTGGATCCCCCCGCCTCGGGCGTCCCGGCCCTGGCGTGGGTGGTGTCGCTCGTCAGGTGCAGCGTCATCAACAGGATCGAGAGCAGAGACGCAATGACTAACAGGTGGTTGTTCTTCATGGATATTCCTCGCCCGCTTTGCAGGAAAACGCCTGCCGGAAAGTTCATTTTGCAGATTCCTACTATTGGTACGGCCGATTCATGAAATAGTTCCCGCTTCAGACGAAAGAGTTTGATCTTGGCGTAGCTAACTGCTATTACCGGCTGCTAATTTCCTATTGCTAAATGCTAATTTGCTATTCGCTCAATCGATTTGTAGTAGACACCCTACACAATATTATGTAGAGTGTCTACGCAATGAATGATAAGTCGCAATCTCGCCTTGAATTGTTGCAAGGAACACTCGATCTATTGATTCTCCGCACCTTGCGCGGAGCGCCGGCCCACGGCCATGCCATTGCCAAGCACATACAACACACCTCAGAAGACCTGCTTCAGGTTGAGACCGGCTCGCTTTACCCTGCGCTCCATCGCCTGGAAGCCAAGGGTTGGATCACTGCTTCATGGGAGCTCTCTGATAAAGGCAAACGCGCCAAGTATTACCGCCTCACAGCGACGGGACGGAAGCAGCTTGTGAGCCAGAACTCGAAGTGGCATGCATTCGCGCGCGCCATGGGCTTGATTCTGAATCCGGGAGATCAGGAGGTTTAATCTTAATGATGTCGCTCATTCATAGATTGATCTGGCTTTTTCAGCGCCGCAGGAAGGAAGCTGAACTTCAGGCCGAACTCCAATTCCACGTGGACCAGGAAGCGGAGGAATTAGTGGGCGACGGGCTGGCTCCGGACGAAGCGAGATTTGCAGCCCACCGCGATCTGGGAAACATCACGTTATTAGAAGAAAAAGTGCGCGACGTATGGATATGGAGATTCGGGGAAGAGCTGCTTCAGGACGTTCGCTATGCCTTGCGAATCATGAAGACCAACAAGATGTTCAGTGCGCTGGTTGTCCTCTCACTTGCGCTCGGCATTGGCGCCAATACTGCCCTTTTCAGCTTTATGGATGCCATTCTTTTGCGTTCTCTGCCGGTCTCAGATCCGGATTCGCTAGTGATCCTGCAATGGCACAGTCTGCCTCGACGCCAGGGGACAGAATGGCGTCCCTCTGTGCTTCACAGTTTAAGTGGCACCACGTACATCGACAGTGAGAGTGAAACTGCCGGCATCTTCCCCTACCCCGCCTTTGAGATGTTTCGCAAGAATGACCGCCTTTTCTCCAGCGTCTTCGCTCATCATCCTGCGCGGGACCTGAATGTAGTCTCCAATGGCCAAGCTAATGTGGTCAGGGGAGAATATGTATCTGGTGATTACTTCAGCGGACTGGGCGTACATCCTTACTCTGGGCGAATGCTTCAGGCACAAGATGATGACGCGGGCTCGCCGCCAGTTGCGGTCATCAGCGCAAGGCTGGCGAAGCGCCATTTTAGATCGGCCGAAGATGCCAGCGGCCAGACCATTCTCATCAACAATGTTCCCCTTGTGGTGGCAGGAGTTGCGCCGCCTACTTTTTTTGGAGTGGATCCTGCGGCCAGTCCGGATGTCTATCTTCCCATGCATGCGAGTATCTCGATTGAGGCGGCCAATCCTTTTGGCAATAACGCCCAGAGGTTCCTTGACGCGAATGACTACTGGATTGAGGTCATGGCGCGCCTGCGAGCTGGAGTAACGCGTGAGCAAGCGCAATCTGTTCTGGCACCTCAGTTTCATCAGTGGGCGGAGAGTACTGTTACCGAACAACGGGAACGCGAAAGGCTTCCCTCTTTGACGGTACAACAAGGCGGGACAGGCGTAGAGAGCCTTCGCCGCCAGTACTTAAAGCCGCTCTACATGCTGATGGCGCTAGCAGGACTGATTCTGGCTATTGCCTGCGCCAACATAGCCAACCTGATGCTCGCCCGCGCTACGGCAAGGCAAAAAGAGATGGCTCTGCGGCTGAGCCTGGGAGCGGGACGGCTTCGCCTGCTGCGACAACTGCTCACTGAGAGCGTAATGCTTGCCGGTTTGGGCGGAGGCCTGGGCGTGATGATCTCCTTCTGGGGAGTGCGATCACTGACAACAATGCTGTCAAACGGTCAGCCTGATTTCACTCTGCATGCAAATCTGAATTGGCACGTCCTTGGCGTCACGCTGGCGCTTTCACTGTTCAGCGGCATTGTGTTCGGCGTGCTGCCAGCGTTGCGTTCCACACGCGTTGACATTGTGCCTGCTCTCAAGAAGATCCGTTCCGGGGAATCCGTATCGCGAACCCGCCCAAGTCTGAGCCATGCGTTGGTGGTGTGCCAGATTGCTTTATCTCTCCTGATGCTGGTGGCAGCGGGGTTATTTGTGAAAACTCTTTCGAACCTGAAGTCGGTGGAACTTGGATTCAACCAGCAAAACGTGTTGCTGTTCCAGTTGGACGCGGCTAAAGCAGACCACAAAGATCCTGAAATCTCTATCTTTTATAGTGACCTGCTGCAACGCTTCCGGACCATCCCCGGCGTTATTCAGGCAAGCCTGTCACACGAATCTCTCATTCAGGCAGGCGACGGCCTTCTGATTCATCTTCCCGGAGCAAAACCGGACCCATCGACTAGGTATTTGTGTGTCGGACCCGATTTTTTCAAAACCATGCAGATTCCCATTCTGGCCGGGCGCGATATCGAAGATCGCGATCAGCCCGGATCACCCAAAGTGGCAGTCATCAGTGATCTGTTTGCCCGCATCAACTTTGGCGATCAGAACCCACTGGGCAGGCAGATCATTCTTGGTCGAAACGGGACCAACGCACGGGAAATGGAAATCGTCGGCGTATCCCGTACCGCGCACTATGGCAGGCTTAAGCAAAAAACGCCTCCAGTTGTTTACATTCCCTTCAATCAGGGATATCCGCCACCCCGCTCAATGACATATGAATTACGCACGGCAGGCAGCGATCCGCTCACATATCTGAATACGGTGCGAGAAATTGTTCATGAGGCAGATTCGCGCGTGCCCGTTACAGATATAAGGACGCAGGTAACAGATATCAACCAGACCATCAGCCAGGAAATCACAATTGCCAAGCTATGCACCGGATTCGCGGTTCTGGCCCTGGTGATCGCCTGCATCGGCCTATACGGCACTGTTTCGTATAACGTAGCCCGCCGCACCAGCGAGATCGGCATCCGTATGGCGCTGGGCGCCCAACGCGCGACTGTGGCATGGATCGTGGTACGCGAGGTAATCGTACTTGCCACGCTCGGTCTCGCTATCAGTATTCCCGCAGCGATCGCAGGCGGACGACTGATCCGCTCATTCCTCTTTGGCTTGGAACCAAATGATCCTTTCTCCCTCACTATGGCCGCCACCACTCTGGCTTGCGCAGCGTTGCTGGCCGCTTATCTTCCCGCCCGGAAAGCGACCAGAATCGATCCGATGATTGCGTTGAGACATGAGTAAAGATTCGTAATTCAGTAATCTGGAAATTGAGTAATCGCCGAGATCGCCGTCATCGCACCACATCGCCGGGATCGGAAAGTCAAAGGCTTTAACCACAAAGGACACGAAGGAACACAAAGGAATCGCCGTCATCGCCGAGAGCGCAATGGCTATTTACCAATTGCTAATTGCCAATTGCTAATGGCTAGCCGCTAGTAGCTAGCAGCTAGCAGCTCATTCATGCCTTAATGCCGTTGTTGGATTTACGCGCGCTGCTCGTGCTGCGGGAATGTAGCCGGCTGCCATGGCAACCACGCCCAGCAGCAAGAGCGCACCCGCGATGGAAACCGGATCCAGAGAGCTCAGGCCGTACAGCACGGCCTTCATCAATCGTGTAAGCGCCACGGTGGCGAGCAATCCCAGGGTGATTCCAATGGCAATCATCACGCTGGTTTCTCTCAGGATCATGCCAACCACATTTCTTCTACCTGCACCCAGAGCCATGCGGATACCAATCTCATTGGTGCGGCGGGTCACGCCGTAAGAGAGCACACCATAGAGTCCGGTGGCGGCAAGCAGCAGCGCGATGGAGCCGAACAACGTACACAGCCTGGCCAGTACTCGCGGCTGGGCAATGTAGGTATCAAGGTTCTGCACGAGAGGCTGAAGGTTTTCCGGGTAGAGGTCCTGGTTCACTGACAGAATCGCACGCCGCACCGAGGGAATCAGTTGGTCGGAATCCGCCGCCGTACGGATCAGCATGGATCCACCTTCCATGGGCCCTTCTATCGATTGTTCCGGAACAACGTAATAACGGGCCGGCACATCACCGGACAAGCGATGGTCGCGCACGTTTCGGGCTACCCCGATGACTTCGAAGGTATCGCTCTTCTGTCCGAAGATGGAAGTGATGTGGTATCCAATGGGATTGCGTCCGGCAAAGAACTTGTTGGCGAAGGCCTCATTAATGACAGACACCTTGGTGGACGAGGCGGTATCTTGCGGCCCGATCTCGCGTCCGCGCAGCATGGGAATGCCGACGGTGGAAAAGTATCCCGGGCCAATGGTGTCAAAGCGGGAAATTCTTTCGTCATTCTTCTGGGCAACAAACCCTTCCACGGCGATCTCGTCGGCCGATTCATTGCCGGTAAAGAGACCATTACCGGAATAGGCAACGCCCTGGACGCCAGGAAGCGCGCGGATGCGATCCGACAAATCTCGCCACATGGCGGTGAGCTGCGGCCCTTTATACCCGGGCACAGTGCCATCAATGTTTACCACCAGCATTTTTTCCTTTACGTAACCGACATCAGTACCCTGGAGGTTCCACAAAGTCCGCAGCAGCAACCCTGCGCTTACCACCACCAGAAGAGACAGGCCCACTTGAAGAACCACCAGTCCCTTGGCCAGGTTGAGCTTTGCGCCGGACGCGGTGGCCCGGCTGCCATCGCGCAGACTGTCAACCAGTTTCACGCGGGTACCGCGGATTGCTGGGGCTAATCCAAAGATCAGACCGGTCAACAGAGTTACAGCGGCAGTGAACGCAAGCACACGCAGATCAAGCGGAATGGCCACCTCAGCCGTGCGGCTGACCGAGGAGATCATGACGGAAAGCACACGCGAGGATCCCCAGGCAAGACCAAGTCCGGCAAAGCCACCCATCACGGACAAGGTAAGACTTTCGGTAAGGAACTGGCGAATCAGGCGACCTCGCGAAGCGCCAATGGAAAGCCGTACGCTGACTTCCTTGACACGCGACGCCGCCCGCGCCAGCAGCAGGTTGGCAACATTAATACAAGCGATCAGCAGGACGATGCCGGAAGCAGCCATGAGAACCACGAGTTGTTGCGAAAGATTGTCACGTCCATTGAAAGCGCCGTTGCTGGCGCTGCGCAGCGTGAGCGTCTGGTTCAGGGCTTTCTTTCGCGTTTCGGCAGGCAGTGTGGCGGGGTAACCGTTCTCAATGATTCCTTTGAACAGAACGTTCACTTCCGTCTGCGCGTGCGCCATGGTTACACCGGGTTTCAGGCGCGCAATGGCATGCAGCCACATGATTTTCTGGAAGTCCTTGCTCAGGTCTTCATGCAGCCAGTCCTGCCCTTGCATCACGATGGGTTGCATCATCATGGGCAGAAAGAAGTCGGGCCGCTGGCCAATGCTTTCGCCACTAAAGCCGGCCGGAGCAACGCCGATGACGGTCACTGTTGTACTGACCAAACGGATTGGCATGCCCAGAACAGCGGTGTTGCCGCCGAAGCGGCGTTGCCAGTAGTCATAGCTGAGGACAGCATAGGGATCCTGGCCGGGAGCTTTGCGATCGTCGGGGGTGAATACGCGGCCGATGGAGGGGCTGATGCCGAGAACGGAAAAGTAATCTTCTGAAACCAGCTTACTGTGCGCATCTTCCGGCTGCCCGCCGGCAATTCGGACAGATTCCCTGTCCATTTCGGACTGGGCCACGCAGATTCCGGAGAAACTGGTGGCGTGATCGCGCAGCTGATCGTATTCCGCGTAAGTCAGCAGGCGGCGCTCACCGGAGGTCATACCGTTATTAACGCCAGAAGCGTTAGGACTGCTGAGCATCACCAGTGATTTGGGATCGGTGACAGGAAGCGCACGCAGCAGGATTGCGTTCATCACGCTGAAGATCGCGGTATTGGCGCCGATGCCCACGGCCAGAGAAGCCACTGCCACAATCGTAAACAACGGGTTGCGGACGAACTGGCGCAATGCATAGCGCAAATCTTTCAAAAGTGTTTCCATCCAGGAGGCAATGTCCATGGTGCGTGCCCTTTCTATTTCCAGAGTTGAATTACCGAATTGCCTGTGCGCGGCGTTGCGCGCCTCTTCCGGGCTGAAACCTTCGCGTTGCAGGTCAGCGGCACGCAAATCAAGATGCAGGCGCATTTCATCTTCCAGTTCGCTTTGCAGCCCATTGGAACGGAAAACATTTCGCAGACGATCGAGCCACGCCATACTTCTAAACCTCAACTTATGGGACCTCAAATTACTTCTTGCTTTGTGTTCGTTCGTGTCCTTTGTGGTTAATCCTGGTTTTAATCAGCGTTGATCCGCGTAATCAGCGGTAAGGGTTTGATCTTCCGATCTGTACGCGAAAGCCATCACGCAAACCGCAGCACTCGCGATACCGCGTCCGTGAGCTGA
>CAVYOH010000002.1:2277500-4003794 GCA_963770085.1 Terriglobia bacterium | reverse complement strand
CGGCGATGTCGCGCGATGACGGCGATTCTTGCTCTGGCTGACTGCTGAGTGCTGAATGCTGATTGCTTATTTGGTAATTTGATCCCAACAAATGGACGCATCCGGCCTTATCTGGAACTCTTCGTGTTCCTCGGTCGCTCAGCTCGCACCCACGCGGTTCAGAAGAGCATCTAATTTGTGAACAAGCATTGTGGAAATCAAGGCGCAGGAAAAACGAACCCTTATGCTAAAGTGTTAGCACTTTGGAGGTGACAATGTCCCACGAACTTACAGAACTCCTGGCTGCTGCCAGTAAGGCCGCCTTGACCTCCGAGGAGAAGGAAGCCCAGCGTCGCAGTTTCGCCTATGGTAATACGAAGATTGAAAACGACAGGATTACACGCGAACTCGTTGATCAGGAAGCCGACCGCCTCAGTACTGATACGCACGAATGACAAACGACGAACGTCATAGTCACGCCTTGGATGCCGAGATAATCACTGACCCGGCACTCAAGGCGCAGAAAGAAGTTAGTAACGGCCTCAAGCAGTTCGATGCTGTGGCTGAGCAGATCGAGTATTGGAATCACCCCGAGCGCCCCTTCAAATTAAGACCTTCGGCTATTTCTAGAATGAACTGGATAGCACTTGAAGGACTCACCGCGCTCGCAGGTACCTACAGGCCTGCCGGCATTGAAATCGTTGGCAGCAAACATCGCCCGGCGGAAGCGCATCTTGTCTCCGAATTAGTTGAACAGATGACGGACTATGTAAATGACAATTGGGGCAAGAGGTCTCCTGTTCATCTTTGCGCTTACGTGATGTGGCGACTGAACTGGATTCACCCTTTTGTTGACGGCAATGGGCGAACCTCCCGGGCAGTCTCCTACCTTGTGCTCTGCGTGGGTCTCGGATACCGCTTACCAGGTTCCAGGACAATTCCTGAACAAATCTCAGAGGATAAAACGCCTTATTATCGCGCATTGGAACTGGCGGATGAAGCATTTGAGAAGACAGGTAAGCTGGACCTGAGTGCGATGGAGCAATTGATAGAAGGTTTACTGGCTAAGCAGTTGGTCCAGGTTTACAACAAAGCCACAGGTAACAAGAGCCGGGAAGCAAAGTAGCAATAGCGCGCGGGAATCGCGCTGACGGCGATTTTTCCAGAATCAATTTTTTCACTTGCCTGTCCCCGGTCTCCCGAAACCATCACAAATTTGATTCATACAGATACCGCTGGAATCCCACAAAGACACTGCCGATCTCTTCACCCAGGTCGGCGACTGCGTCCGAAATCGAATTGGAGTATTTCAGGCGCAACAGGGGCGTCAGTTTGTCCTGGTCCAGTTCACCCACGCCAACGCTGACATAGTGGTCCAGAACGAAGCTTAGGAATGCCTGCTGTTTGCTATTGAATTGCCCGTGGATGGCGGCCTTTGCATGTCCCGCACGCTGTTCACGCGTGACCGGTGGAAGGGCGTATGCAACATAGGCCAGCACGTCGAAGAGATCGCTCTTTTCGGCATCGATAATTTTCTGCATCGCGGCCAGTTGTTCCGGGCCAAAGCCTTTTTCTTGCAGCCCGTTCAAGAGCAGCCTCCGCGTCTCAGGGACGCTCCACAAAGCGCGCAACTCGGCTTCATCTTTAAAGAACTCCGGCAGCTTGCCGAAAAGCGCTTCCATGAACTGCTGGGCAGACATCGGAGTTCCATCCGGATGCCAGAATGAGGTGGCGACCATATGCTGAATGCTGCGGGCTTTTCCGTCGGCTAGTTTGATCGTGGCTTTCTTTCTCTTTTTGCATTCGCACGGGTTCTTTCCGCATACCTCACAATCTTCTTCAAGACATTCGCACGGGCATTTTCCGCACTCAGGGCAGGGCTGCGGAGCGGTTTTTACACACTGGCAGGGATGGTAGCCGCATTTCGGACACGGTTCAGGCTCCAGCGGTTCGCCGTCCCACTCTGGATCGCTAAAGTGCGTATAGGCTTTTACAAAGTCATAGATGGTGAAGTAGTCCTTGCCATCGTAAAGGCGGGTGCCGCGGCCAATGATCTGCTTGAATTCGATCATGGTACGAATGGGCCGCATCAGGACAATATTGCGGATGTTGCGGGCATCCACGCCGGTAGAAAGTTTCTGCGAGCTGGTGAGAATCGTGGGGATGGTTTTTTCGTTGTCCTGAAACTCCCGCAGGTGCTGGTTGCCCAGCTCGCCGTCGTTGGCGGTAACGCGCTGGCAGTAATTGGGATCTGAACTGTCCTTGACCTGATTGATAAGGTCGCGCACGGCCAGCGCATGGTCCTGGGTGGCGCAGAACACCAGAGTCTTTTCTTTCTGGTTGATCTGCGCCATGAAGACTTTCACACGATGGGCCTCGCGTTCCTTGATTTCTATGATCCGGTTGAAGTCGGATTCGGTGTAGCGCTTTCCGCTTTCGATCTCGCCCTCAATCAACTGATCGTCGGGCGTGTAGACGTACTCATCAAGTGTGGTGGCAATCTGCTTGACGCGGAACGGAGTAAGGAAGCCGTCATTGATGCCCTCTTTGAGAGAATAAATGTAAACGGGCTCCCCAAAGTACTTGTAGGTGTCAACGTTATCTTTGCGTTTGGGTGTGGCGGTAAGACCAAGCTGCACGGCAGGAGAAAAGTATTCGAGGATGTCGCGCCATGTGCTTTCGTCGTTCGCTCCGCCGCGATGGCACTCGTCAATCACAATGAAGTCGAAAAAGTCGGGCGGATACTCGCCGAAGTAGGGTGAGGGTTTGCCATCTTTGGGCTGCCCGCTCATAAAGGTCTGGAAGATGGTGAAGAAGAGGCTGGCGTTCTTCGGTACTTTGCCTTTTTTGCGTATATCTTCAGGCGTAATGCGAGCCATGGCGTCATCGGCAAATGCGGCGAACGACGTAAAGTCGTTAAAAGCTTGGGTGGCAAGGTTATTGCGATCGGCGAGAAACAGAATACGCGGACGGCGGCTGGGTTCGACTCCGCTTTTCCAGTCGATGAGATTCCAGCGGGCATTGAAGAGCTTCCAGGCGATCTGGAAAGCGATGGAGGTTTTGCCGGTGCCAGTGGCAAGCGTAAGGAGCACGCGATCTTTGCCGGCCGCGATAGATTCCAGCACGCGATTGACGGCTATCTCCTGATAGAAGCGGAGAGACCATGTGCCGCTTTTGTCCGGGTATGGTATGGAGGCGAATCGGTCGCGCCACGCGTTTGCCGTGGCAAATGTTTTGTTCCAGAGATCTTCCGGCGTGGGGTATGTCTCTAAGTCGCGCTCCTTGCCGGTGTGCATGTCGCAGCCGTAGACGCCCTGGCCATTGCTGGAGTAGGCGAAGCGGACAGCCATTTTGCCGGCATAGTTCTTGGCTTGACCGAGACCTTCGGTGATGGAGTGGTCCCAGGACTTGGCCTCGACTACCGCGAGCTTGGTGTTGCGGTACTCGAGGACGTAGTCTGCGTAAAGCGGATTGCCGTGGCGGCCCTGGCCTTCAATGCGGCCCGGCGCAATGGTGTACGAACGGCGGATGCGACTGCCTTCCACGACGCCCCAGCCTGCTTCTTTGAGCGCGGGATCAATGTGCTGGGCTCTGGTATCGGCTTCGGAGTGGCAGTGTTCACACATGGCTTGTCTATAGCTCCCCGGTGAACGCTTGATGCAGTAACGTTTTTTTCAACGCTTCTAGAGCGACGAGTTTGCGCTCGTAGATGCTGGCGAGGTGTTGGGTTTCTTCGTTCAAAGCGTCGAGCTTTTCAACAATCTGCTTCTGCTCGAATAGAGTTTTCGGGTAAGAAATCTCAATCAACTTCAATAAGCTCGCCTTGATTCCCTGAACAGTTGCGCCAGTTCCTTTTGCGCGGATTCGTTGCTGAATCGGACTGGAAAGCAACAGATACTTTAGAAAGGGGGGATCGAGCGTACTTTTCTCGGATTGCATGATAATGATTCTTTGGGCGAAAGCTACTTTCTCGTCCGTGTCTAGCTGAGCGACATTGGCGAGAGGAGCTTCGGTCGTGAAAAGAACGTCGCCCTTCTGTGGAATGCCACGAGTCATCCAGCCTTTGTAGCTTGTCGGCGCAATGAACTCCATTGGCGACTCTTGGAGATACCCCATTTTTACGTTTTTTGCAGTAATTAAGCGGATCCCGTTTTTCGTTTTTACTGGAGTCTTACCGCGATAGTCGATAAATCGGATTACTTCACCGATAGTGGCATCAGCCCATCCTTTGGTGCGCTTGGTGAAGACAGTTTCTAGATGGCTTTCAAACAGGGCGCGGGCATTTTGGAGGTTCTTTTCGGCATGGGTTTTCGCGGTAGAGATCGCATCCAACGCTCCGTCAAGAATACTGACAATCCGCCGCTGTTCGGGAAGCGGGGGAACCGGAACACAAATTGATTTCAGATTGCGCAGGATAATTCTCCGTATCGCCGCGCCAGTCTTCTTTCCTATTGCCTCATCCAAGAACGTTGGGGACTTCATTAGATACTTCAAAAAGGCCGAATTGATTTGTTCGCTATTGGGACGCACAATTGCCAGCGAAGAAAGAACCGCAAAATCTCTGTCGTAATCAATCAGCGCGACTTTGCCAACTGTGCCATCTTTGGAGAACAGGACGTCTCCTTGATGTGGCCGACAACCATTCTTGAGCAATTGCTGATAATCCGAAAGGGAGATGAATTTGCAATTTGCGAAATCTATTTGATCATTATCGATGTCACGGACAGTGACATAGGGAAACCCAACATCGGTGGTTTTGGGCGAAAAGTGGCTGCCATCTGTAATTTCTGTACAGACCTCTTCGAGTCGCTTGGTTCCCCAGCCATTCTTCATAGCAATGCCCTGATGTTCTCCAGCACTTTCGCGCTCTCGACGTCGAGAGTGGCAATTTCGGCCATGATGGCCTCCGGAGTACGGTGTGCGATTTCCTCGCCGCCGTTGGGGTTCTTCACGGACAAGTCGAATGTCTTTTGCTCAATCTTCTTGGCGTCCACCGTCCACGATCTAGGCGAGTCAGCAAAGTTGTTTTGCAGCTTCACAAACTCAGCTAAATCATCGTCATTGAGCGGGTTGGTCTTGCCCAGGTTGCGGCCCGGGTCAAGCTGGTAATACCAAATCTTGCGCGTGGGAGCGCCTTTCTCAAAGAAGAGCACCACGGTCTTTACACCTGCACCCTGGAACGTTCCGCCGGGGCAATCCAGAACGCTATGCAGGTTGCAACTCTCTAAGAGCATTTTGCGCAGGCTTACCGATGCGTTGTCAGTATTCGAGAGAAACGTATTCTTGATGACCATACCGCCGCGCCCGCCGGCCTTGAGCATGCGGATAAAGTGCTGGAGAAAGAGATAGGCGGTCTCGCCGGTGCGGATGGGAAAATTTTCCTGCACTTCCTTGCGCTCACTGCCGCCGAAGGGCGGATTGGCCATGATCACCTCAACGCGATCCTTCTCCTGAATATCGGCCAGATTTTCTGTGAGCGTATTGGTGTGGATGATATTCGGGGCCTCAATGCCATGCAGGATCATGTTCATGATGGCGATCACGTAGGCCAGCGACTTCTTTTCCTTGCCAAAGAACGTTCTTTCCTGAAGCGTCCTCATCTCCTTCGTAGTCAAGCCCTTCTTGGCCTTCATATAAACGAATGACTCGCAGAGGAATCCGGCGGAGCCGACAGCGCCGTCGTAAACGCGCTCCCCGATCTGGGGCTTCACTGCCTGGACGATGGCACGGATGAGCGGACGTGGGGTGTAATACTCGCCGCCGTTGCGCCCCGCATTGCCCATGTTCCTGATCTTGGCTTCATAGAGATGGGAAAGTTCGTCCTTTTCTTTCTGTGAGCGGAAGCGCAGCTCGTCAATGTGGTCAATGATCTCGCGCAGGTTGTACCCGCTGTTGATCTTGTTCTTGATCTCGCCGAATATCTCACCGATTTTGTATTCAATGGTGTTGGGGCCGGTAGCCTTCTGCTTGAAGCCGTGCAGATAAGCAAAGAGCTTGACGTTGACGAAGTCTCTGAGGTCGTCTCCGGTGAGGGCCTTGTTGTGGTCAAGCTTGCCGTCTTTGTTCTTGGGCGCGGCCCAGCTTTCCCAGCGGTAAGGCGTATCAAGGATATACGAGTATTTCTTGCCGTTCAGCGCTGCTTCAGTGCGGCGATCTTCTTCAAGATCGTTGAGGTATTTGAGAAAAAGCAGCCAGGAAGATTGCTCAGTATAGTCAAGCTCGGTGGTGCAGCCGGCTTCCTTGCGAAGGACGTCATCAATATTTCTAAAGGCCTGTTCAAACATGGGTTCTTTTTAGGAAAAGGTGTTGCGGAATCTTACCATTACACGGGGTGGTTGGGGGTTTGATTTACGCCACGGTCCGCTTCAGCTGCCCACACGCCGCATAAATATCCAGACCTCGCGGACGCCTGACGAATGCCGGCACGCCGGCCTTCATCAGGATTTCCTGGAACTCCCGCACCCGGTGCTCTTCCGGCGTTGCATAGGCAATCCCGGGCCCCGGGTTCAGCGCGATGAGATTCACCTTGCAGCGGATACCGCGCACCAGTTCCACCACCTGGCGTGCATGTTGCGGAGCGTCATTGACTCCATGAAGCAGGACATATTCAAAAGTGATGCGTTCGCGGTTGCGCAGAGGAAAATCACGCGCTGCCTGCATCAGCATCTCCAGGTTCCACTTTCGGTTCAGCGGCATCACCTGGTTGCGCAGCTCGTCATTCGGCGCATTCAACGATATCGCCAGCTTGGGCCTGACCGCCTCCGCGCCAAAATCATGGATCCGGGGAACAATGCCCGAAGTGGAAACTGTCATACGCGATTCGGCAAAGCCTACGCCGTCCGTCAACAGACGGACAGCCTTCATGAATTGCTCATAATTCAGGAACGGCTCGCCCATTCCCATGAAGACAATGTTTACCCGTTGGCGTTCCATATCCACGGAGCGGTCATTGAGCACGGCCAGGATCTGGCCCACGATCTCACCGGCGCTCAGATTTCGCTTGATACCCAGCAGCGCAGTCAGGCAGAACTGGCAATTCACAGCGCAGCCTACCTGGCTGGAGACGCAAATGGTGGCGCGATGCCAGTCGGCATCATCGTCATCGGTGCCATCGCCGGCTTCGCCGCCATCGCCTTCAGGCATCCAGACGGTTTCCACAGATTCGGTGTCAGCCATCGCAATCAGATATCGAATGGTTCCGTCTTTGGAGTGAAACTTCTGATCAATCCGCGGATGGACAATCTCAAGCCCCTTGCTTTTCAGGTCGGCCCTGAACTGTTTGGGTAAAGTTGAAATGGCTTCCAGGTCCGTGACGCGCTGAGGGTAGATGGCTTCAAAAAGCTGGCGTGCGCGATACTCAGGCTGCCCATGTTCCTGCGCAATGCGGCTAAGTTCTTGAAAATCAAGACCAAGCAAGCCGGATTGTAATGTCTGGACCATCCTGAATGTGGGCCGAAGTGGCGCCTGAGAAATCATTGTACATCCCGTGCCCGGAGCCGCTCAAAAGCCTGAGCTGCCCCGCCAATCGGAGCTAAGTCATTGATTCTTAATGGCATATAAATAACCAAGCGACCATTCCATGTGTGAAAGAATCAAATGCATACAGAGATGATGCAAACCGCAGCCCAAAAAAGCAGTTCCACCGAAGCCCGAAACATCAAGAGAGAAGTTCTCCCCAACGGCCTGATCGTGCTCAGTGAGGAGATGTCACACATACGATCGATCTCCATTGGTATATGGATGAGGACCGGATCGCGAGACGAAACACCTGAGATCAACGGTATCTCACACTTTACCGAGCACATGGTCTTTAAAGGAACCACCAGCCGGACGGCGCGTGACATTGCCCGCCAGGTGGATTCCATCGGCGGCAACATGGACGCCTTCACCGGTAAGGAAACCATCTGCTTCAACATCAAGGTCCTGGACGAGCACCTGCCCATTGCCATCGACATTCTGAGTGACCTGGTTTTGCACCCGATCTTTACTCCCAATGACATTGCCCGTGAAAAAGGCGTGATTCTGGAAGAAATAAAGATGGACGAGGACAATCCTGATTATCTGGTGCATGAGATCTTTACCCAGAATTTCTGGAAAGGCGATCCTTTGGGCAAGCCGATCCTTGGCACCAAGGACACGGTCCGCTCTTTTGAGCAGGAAAATCTGTTTGAGTTTTATCGTCGCCGGTTCGTGCCCAACAACATGATCATCTCCGGCGCGGGGAACTTGAACCATGAGCGCTTTGTAGACCTGATCAAGTCGCGCTTTATGGGTCTGACGGCGGTCCCTAACGGATTCCACCTGCCTGCCCCGGAAGTGACTCCAGGGATTGTTACCAGGAACAAAAAATCGCTCGAACAGGTGCAGCTTTGTCTGGGAGTGCCATCACATCCCATCTCACATGAGAAGCGCTACGTTTCCTACGTATCTGAATACCGTTCTGGGTGGCGGCATGAGTTCACGACTTTTCCAGAAGATACGCGAAGAACAAGGCCTGGTTTATTCCATCTACAGCGACCTGAATCCTTATCGTGACACGGGCTGCTTGTCCGTCTATGCCGGCACGTCCACTGAGGCGATTCCAAAAGTTGTGGATTCCGTGATGACCGAATTTCGCGAGATGAAAGGCGAAGTGATTCCGGAAGAGGAGTTGCGCCGCGCCAAAGACCAGCTTAAAGGCAGCCTGATGTTAAGCCTGGAATCCAGCACCTCTCGCATGTCAAACCTGGCCCGCCAGGAGATGTACTTCGAACGTTTCTTCAGCCTGGATGAGACGATTGAGCAGATTGAAGCCGTCAGCGCTGAACAGGTAACGGAAATGGCCGGTTCACTGTTCCAGACAGACAAGATCGCAGTCACGGCGCTGGGTAACCTTGATGGCCTGAAGATCTCTCGCGATCAACTGATTTGTTGATTTTGTCGCTAGCTTTGTTTTTGTCGCTTCGCTCCAAACCGCTTGAGTGCATGCATCGTGGTCACCGCAACGTGCTCCTGTAGCAACGGGCTCGACGCGCGTGGACGGCGCGAGCCCTTGTGTTCTGACTCTTGTCGTTGCGCTCCTCGAGATTTCTCGACTATGTTGCCTTCAAGATTCAGGGAATTTCTACGATAGAATTGCTGGGCGACTCCCGCCTGAGCGACTCATCAACAAATCGCGATACTCCAAGCGCCGTAGGCGCGAACAGAAGTTAGCCCACACTGAGGCGAGCGGAAGCGAAGCCGTAAGTGTGGGTAAGCGTGAGAATGAAATCGAGCCCCGTAGGGGGCGGCACAAAGCCTTCTAGCCAATGTCACTTTGACTCATCTTTCTACCACGCTCTCCAGCATGGTGAAAAACTCCGGAAATGAGATACGGGCGGAATCCGCGCCAAGAATTGTACTTTCCCCTTCGGCCCGCAGGGCGGCAATGGAAAACGCCATGGCAATTCGATGATCTCCGCCTGAATCGATCTCGGCTCCATGCAGTTTCTGGTTTCCCGGCACTCGCAACCCGTCTTCACGCTCTTCACATTGAGCTCCCATGGCTCGCAGGTTTCTTGCGACCAGCGCGATCCGGTCAGATTCCTTTACGCGCAACTCTTTGGCATCGCGGATCTCGATGCCATCACGCGTGTAAGGAGCAATGGCGGCCAGCACCGGCAGCTCGTCGATGAGCGCCACAGACTGCCCGCCCGCAATGGTCGCACCGGTTAAAGGACCGTGCTCAACTTTCACCGTTCCCACCAGCTCATTGTGGTGCTCTTCCAGATTGATGACGGAGAGACGCGCTCCCATCTGTTTCAGAACATCCAGTAACGACGCGCGCGTGGGGTTCAGCAGCAGATTCTCAATGAGAAGGTTGGAGTCTGGAAACAAAACGGCGGCGCAGAGAAAGAACGCTGCCGAAGAAATGTCGCCCGGGACAATCGCTTCAATCGCTTTCAACTTTTGCCCGCCGCGTAGGCTCACGCGATTGCGGCTTCTGGTCAGTTCCACTCCAAAAGCCCGCAAAGCCTGTTCCGTGTGATCGCGCGTACGGTATGGTTCTTCGAATGAAGTCTCTCCCGCGGCATAGAGTCCGGCAAACAGCACGGCTGATTTCACCTGCGCGCTGGCGATGGGAGAAACATATTCGATGGCTTTCAATTTTGATCCCTGGATGTGCAACGGAGGCCGGTCTCCTGATGCTGCCGCGATCTCCGCGCCCATTAATCGCAGCGGCGTCATGACTCGCGCCATAGGCCGGCGGGAGAGTGATTCATCACCGTGCAAGTCACAGGCAATCGGCCGGCCAGCCAGCAGTCCAGCCATCATCCGCATGGTTGAACCTGAGTTGCCGCAATCCAAACTTGAGGAAGGTTGTTGAAAGAGATCACGCCCCTGAATTTCCACTAACGCAGGATCAGTTCTTTTCACAATGCAGCCCAGCTGCTGCAGACAGCTCAGCGTGCTGGCGCAATCCGCGCCGCTGGAAAAGTTGCTGAGCCGCGTTGCGCCCTCAGCGATACCGCCGAGCATGGCATAGCGATGGGAGATGGATTTATCGCCGGGAAGCCGGATTGCACCCAGCAAGTTTTTGGCGGGACGAATGATCAATCAAGGGCCTCCACGGCACAGTTACTGCAAAGCTGGTTGCCCAGCTCTGGAAAAAATATTGTCGCGTGACTGCATAAAGTAACAGCCAACTTTAAAGATTAGTCAACATCTTAATCCTTAACACGTGCTACATAGCACGTACATAGGAGAGACAAAGCTGGCTTTGGTTGGACCGAAGCACTTTGCTTGCGAATTGAACATACAGAACTACAGGTAATCGAACCATGAAATCCCGGTCCCCCATTTTCACCCTTGCCCTGGCTGTTACAACGTTTGCTTTTGTCCAGCATGGTGCTTTGCTGGCACAATCTCCCAAAGCTCTTGGGAGCTTCAACACAGGAATGCCCTCCGCGACTGGTACTACTGGTTCGTTCCGGCACTCAGGGTCGGTAGAAGGAACTGTAAAAAACCTAAACGGGAATTCGCTTAAGGACGTTCGTGTTGATCTCCACAATGTCGGCGACGGCAGTGTTATTGCTTCGGCATACACCAGCCAGAGTGGTACGTTCGCATTTGGCGGAGTGCCAGAAGGTTCTTATGAGGTGGTGGCGCTCTCGGGATTAAACCAGGCGTCAGAGCGGATTAACGTTGCCTCTTTCAACTCGACGGTGAGTCTGCGTCTGCCGATCAGCGACGTTCCACACGATGGCGCCGGAAACAACACCGTCTCAGTTGCCCAGTACAAAATTCCGCCGAAGGCCAGAGATGAGTTCATGAAATCACAAGAAGCCAGCCGGAAGTCGAAGCCCGAAGAAGCGGAGAAGCATCTGGCGCGCGCCCTGGAGATTTATCCTGATTTCTCTGATGCTCTCACGGTCCGTGCCATGGGTTTGCTGATGACCAACCTTCCCGCTGCCATCGCTGACCTGGAACATGCAATCAAAGCGGACGGCAATAACTCACTGGCGCTCACCGTCCTTGGTGCGGCCATGAATTCGCAGGCAAAGTTTGATGAGGCGCTTCTGTATCTGCAACGCAGTGAGACGCTGTCGCCTGATCGCTGGCAGACTTATTTTGAACTCGCCAAGACCAATATTGGAAAGAGTGATTTCGCGGCCGGTCTGCGTTATCTGGATAAAACTGTCTCCATGATGGCGCAGGACTACTCTCCCATACACCTTCTGCGTGGCCGGGCGCTTTTCTCCCTGCATCGTTATGCGGAGGCTTCGGGTGAATTGGAAGCCTTTCTGCAAAAAGAGCCAAACAGCCAGAATGCCGGAGCTGCGCGCAATATGCGTGACCAGGCGCAACGGCTCTTGGCCAGAAATTAAGCAAGAAGAAAAATTTAATCGACGTTAAAACTGATCGGCCCTTCGCAACTCGGAAGAACTCTCTGAGATTGCCAAGGGCTGACTGTTATGACCGGTTCGGCTCGCCCACCGGAAGGGCTAATGGCAAGGGCTCTTCGGGCACAACAATCCATGCGGCAGCGTAGGCGACTACGCCTAAGAGTCCAAATACTGAGCACAGAACCCAGACAATCCTGACCAAGGCAACGTCAAACTCGAAATAATTGGCAAAGCCTTTACAGACGCCGGCAATCTGGCGGCCTTCACGCGCGCGCAGGAAACGTTTTGGCGTGGCTGTTGCGACTCCGCCCAGGCGTTTACCGCAGTACGCACAAATCTGCGCGTCTTCTGGGATCTGCTTGCCACAAGATGTGCAATACATATCTACCTCCATGCGGGGCTGCACGGCAGCTCTTTTTCCCTTACCCTTATATGTTATACGAATGATGGACCGAAAAAGTTTACTGGCCGGTGTAGGGATGGGCCAGATATTTTCGTGCACTGATCGCTTCCTCAGTGGACCCATCCAGCGCGACGGCTGCTCGATACTGGTTGACCGCGTCCTGGCGCTTTGACAGCAGATCTGAAATCTGTCCGGCCGCAAGTAGCGCGCGCTGGCGATAATCCAGCGTATTGTTGTCCGTGGCGGCCGCCGCTTTAAGAAAATACTGCAACGCTTCAGGCATTTTGCCCTGTCCGCGTTGCGATTCACCCATTGCGTAATAAGCCAGTTCCAAATGGGGGTAGGGATATTTCCCCTGGTTGCAGTCGTTTAACAGACGATTGATCACGGAAGCTGCGTCGGCCGTTTTTCCGGCGGCATTCAAGAGGTTGGCCTCTTCCAGAGCGAAGAGGAAGCTTCGCGGATGATCTCGCGTGAGCGTCCTCACCACCTCCACGGCGTCCATGAACCGTTCTTCACGGCGTAAAAACAATGCCAAGGCGATGCGCGCATCGGCGCTGGTCTCTCCGCCTCCTTTAGCGGCTTCCGCCAGCATTTCCAGGCCTTTAGCTTTATCGCCACGGATGCCGGCGATCCCTGCCATCGCCTTCATCGGCATGGTCAGGCTTCCCACCACAAAGTTGTGCGCTCCCACAATGGTCTTGGCGTCCGTCCAGTCAGGACGCAATTTCAAGACCTGTTCATGGTCATGACGCGCGGCAAGCGCGTTGCGAAGGGCGACAAACCAGGCATGTTCCACTATTACCTGATAGCTTGAGCGCAGCCCTTCGGTGACGCCCCGACTGTAGAGCGCCTGCACATCCGCGGGGTCGGCCTTAAGGCGTTTATCTGAGAGCGCCAATGACTGATCAGTTAACTCTTTGATCCTCTGCTTTATTGATGCGTCAATAGGGACCTGTTTACTGTTTATAAATCCCTGCTTGCTGTAGAGACGGGTGTCAAGGGCGTTGTAGCGGTAGAGCTCGCGATAGATCAGCGCATCCAGAACATGGTTGAGTGCGTTTGCATCGTCAGGACGGGCCTCCCGCACCTTTTCGAAGTCGGAAAGGGCCTCATCGTATTCAGAACTGTAGAAATGGTTCCAGCCGCTGCGCGTTAGGGTGTCCAAATCAGCCTTTTTCGGGGTGCTCGTTCCACGCAAGGGGGTTACTCCTAAGGCAGTAACCAAAATCAGCCCAAAAACTTGATTACCAAGGCGCCTGTGGAGGGGGGAACGGTAAGGTGTCATCTCTGCTTGTATCGGGAAGTTTACCTGATTTCGATCCAGAGCTGAAAAGGATAAAACATCATTCGCTCCCCCGCATTCTCGGAACACGGGACAAGGAAGAAAATGACAAAGACGTTGAAGCCGGCAAAAGAATTCTATACAGAGGTTGAAGCTGCCAGCTACTTGAACATCTCTATCGCAGAGTTACATGGCTTGCTCGACGAGAACATCTTTACTGATGGCAACAGACGCCCCATTGAACTGACGTTCTGTGAGGCTGATCTGGTGCTGCTCGGGTTCTGGAGCAAAGGCAGGGACCGGGATAATCCGAAAGTCCTGCGGATGCCCAGGCGTCGCGAAGCCTGAACCTTTTACATGTAATAATTGCTCCCCCAGTTCCTTTTCAGTCACCCAAGTATCATCTAAAAGTACTATTATCAAAGGCTTACAGAACTTCTCCGTTTGGAACTCAATGTGCCTGTATTTAACAGAGACCTCACCAAGTCATGGCGCATCTGGCTCCAAATTACGAAGAGCGGCAGGAGTTCTGGAAGCCTGTTGTAACTCCTCAGGCTGAAAGCCTGCTGGCCCCGGCCGGGGCTGACCAGGTATGCCAGAGCTGTGGGACCGGTTACATCTTAGGCTCCCGTTTCTGCCATATCTGCGGAGCTGACCGCCACATCAATCTCGCTGATTCATCCGATGCAGGCGCGATACGTGATTGGTTTAATTTCGCAGGAATCAGGGACACACTTGGACAAACCACCGCATCCCTGGTGGCCTTTAGCCTGGGTTTCGTTTTCTTGATCGCAGCCGCTGTGACGGGTTTCCTTTTCACCGCGACCACGCTGCTCGATTGGCAGGCAATACAGATCTGGCGTATTGAATGGCTCCTGGCCGCCGCCGCCGTTTTCATCGCAGGCGTGCTTCTCAAAAAGAAATAGGGCTTCGTTTATTGTCGCTTCGCGACAAACCGCTAACAGAGCAAATCTCGTGGTTGCCTTATGCCAGCCTCTGTTGCAGCGGGCTCGGCGCGCGAGTCGGCCTCGCCCTTGTCTTCTTCTTCCCAAGTCGCTTCGAGACAAACCGCTGCAGAGCAAATCTCGTGGTTGCCACATGCCAGCTCCTGTTGCAGCGGGCTTGGCGCGCGAGTCGGCGCGAGCCCTTGTCTTCTTCTTCCCAAGTCGCTTCGAGACAAACCGCTGCAGAGCAAATCTCGTGGTTGCCACATGCCAGCTCCTGTTGCAGCGGGCTTGGCGCGCGAGTCGGCGCGAGCCCTTTGCTATCGAGGCGGGTAGGTCATTCTAAGTAGATTCTTATAAATCCATTGGGCTGCTTCCTGCAGGGCGTTCCGTATGTCCATGGTTTAATTTGAAGTACCCGACATACCGGACGGGCCGAACTCATAGCCGACTCCGCGGACGGTACGGATAAGCTTAACGCGAGCGCCCTCATCCAGTTTCTTGCGAAGGTAGTTCACGTATACGTCAACCACATTGGTTGTAGTATCGGGTGCCAGCTTCCAGACATTTTCGATGATCATGTTCCGGGTGATGCGCCGGCCCATGTTGCGCATAAAAAACTCCAGCAGGCTGAACTCTCTCCGCGTAAGCTCGATCTCAACCCCGTTGCGACGAACCGTGCGTTGAACGCAGTCCAGTTCAAGATCATCCACCTTTAATAAGGTAAGAACAGCGCCGCGGGCCTGACGCCGGGCCAGTGCGCGCACTCTGGCGGACAGTTCAGAAAAAGAAAACGGCTTGGTGAGATAGTCGTCAGCGCCTGCATCCAGGCACGCGACGCGCTCGGAGACCTGACCAGCTGCGGTGAGGACAAGGATCGGTAAGTTCTCATCATGGCTGCGGACTTTGGCGAGAACCTCGCCTCCCGACAAAATCGGGAGACCTAAATCAAGGATCAGAAGGTCAAATGACTCAGCCGCCAACCGCTCCAGCGCGAGTTCGCCGTTTGGAGCGATCTCAGATTCATGCCCCTCAGAAGTAAAAGCCTTCGCTATGAATGATGCCAACGGATCATCATCTTCTGCGATCAGAATTCGCATCCATTACCCCTTATCAACAGTGCTCTTGCAGCGAAAGCAACCTAGCTTCTCCCTAGGCTTTTTCAAAGCACTCTCCCTGGACCCAAACAGCCAAACCACAGCTCTCTTAAGGTGGGAGGATGTTACCATAACGTATAGTTAAGTTATGCAATAAAGTAGTTATGAAGTGGTTTCCAGACGCTAACCTATCCAGGAGTTCCAAATTGGTGCTTATCACTAAGCATTGCACGCCATGGAAGGCGCTAGAATAGCGAAACAGTGTGACGTGCGATCATCAGGTCTTCATTGGTGGGCACAATTCGCACCACACAACGCGATTGGCTTCGTGTAATAACCGGAGAATGGCCGGCATTCGCTTCCGGATCAAGCTCCACACCCAGGAAAGCCAGCCTCCTGGTGACTCCATCCCGAATTTCTGCCGCGTGCTCGCCGATTCCACCGGTAAAAACCAACGTATCCAGACCGTTCAGTATGGCAGCGTAGGACCCAACGTATTTGGTGATCTGGTAGCAGAACATCTCGATGGCAAGGGCTGCGAGCTTATCAGTCTTCCTTCTGGCCATCAGGTCTTTCATATCACTACTACCGCCGGAGACACCCTTAAGTCCGCTCTGGTGGTCCAACATGTCAGCAATTTCTTCCGGGTTGCGGCCGCCACGCAAAAGAAAGAGGATAATCCCCGGATCAAGGTCACCGCTTCGCGAGCCCATCATGAAGCCTCCGGTTGGAGTAAAGCCCATGCTGGTATCGACGGGCTTTCCATTGCTGATTGCCGCCATGCTGGCGCCGTTCCCCAGATGTGCGATCACTGCCCTTTTTCCCAGGGCCGCGCCCATCGAATCCACAACATACTCGTAAGACAGTCCGTGAAAGCCATAGCGCCTTATGCCTTCATCCCACAGAGAGCGCGGAAGCGCAAAACGCTGCGCGATTTCGGGAATGGAAGCGTGAAACGCCGTATCAAAGCAAGCGACCTGTGGCAATTCCGGATAGAGACGAGCCATTTCTTCAATCAAGGCGGTCTGCGCGGGTAAATGCAGGGGCGCAAAGTTGGCGACCTTCTTGAGCTCGGCGATTATGCCGGGGGTAATCCGTTGCGGCTGAATCAGCCGCGGACCGCCATGCACGATGCGATGGCCAGCGGCTGAAAATGAGTAGTCCCCCTGATGGAGCAGTTCCTTGAGAAAGCGAGCCAGCGCCTGATTGTGATCGCTGAATTTCTCTTCGGAGTCCACTAGCTTTCGATCGCCGCTACGAATCCAAAATTTTCCTTCTTTGCCTATATTCTCTGCCGCTCCTGAAAGAACCAGCGTTTCGCTCTGACCCATACGATAGAGCGCGATCTTCAAGGAAGATGATCCGCTGTTTACGCATAGGACGGTCCGCCCGTTAGAGACACTGTTGGTGGCGGTCAACTTACCGTGCTCCGCCGCAATGCTTGGTGAATGGGCCTGTGGGCTGGCCGACGGGAACATTATTTTGCCGGGGGAGTACCTGCGCCATGCGACAACTCCTTACAATTCACCGTATCCGTTATTTTACGCCGCAGGCGGGCGTAGCCGGGCGACGATGATCATTACCGTTTGATGAATTGAAAGACGAACTCTCCCGTGAACAGATCAAAGACCAACTCACATGCATCATGTGAGCTGCGGAATTATGTTTGCGTAACAACCGAGTTGTAACCGTGGATTCAGTGAGCTTCGGTGGGCTCCAGCCGGTCATGAAATTTCGAGGCGAGTTTTTCTGACGCTTCCACCAGGTTGTTTTCGCGTGCCTTCTGTTTCATCGCGTACTTGGCGGATTCAGTTCCGTGCCACAGCACGCGCTTGTTGTTCCCATCGATTACGGTGAGAGAGACCTCTGAGGAAGAAATGTCACGAGTGCTTGAGCTGCCCTGCTCAGGCTGCCCGGTGCGCGGCGAAGTTCCCATGTTACTGCTTATGCGGACGTCACCATTTCCGCCGGAGCTGGAAACCTCAATCACCAGGTCGGCATGCTCCGTTGATTTGACCAGAGTAAAGCGTCCCCAGCCGTCGATGGTGGTACGGATTACATCATAAGGAATATCACCGCCCCGGGTCCGCGTGATTAACACTGTCCTGGCCGAAGCCAGCCGGAGCGCGGGAGTTTGCATTACGGCTTGTTTCTTGTCCGATTGCTTGTCCGAAGACGGCGGCGCGGATGGCTCTGCTGCGGGAGCAGGCGAGGCTTTTGCGACCGCCGCGGGCGGTGCGGCCGGTTTCTCGGGTTCATCTACAGGGCCTGGCGCCACTTTTGCTTCTGGCGCAGACGGCAGATCAGACTGAGCATTCTGTGCGACTGCAGCCACTGACATCATTAAAATAGCTGAAATAAGGAACGCGCGACGTGCGTTGAAGCTGGCCATTTTGATCCTCCCCGCGAAAGCAAGCGACGGTACCTGGCGATTTTAACGCTTTCAGCAGCCACTCCGCTCACCATTAGTCTTAGCACTCTCGCCCTGCGATCCATGCATCTTAACCGCCAGAACATATGTAAATCTGCCGGGCAGATTACAATGAAGTTCCTTATGGCTGACCGACTTTATCTGAGCATATGGTTTCCGAGCTTTCATGAGCAGGAGATGCTTCCACGGCTTCTCTCCGTGTTGAAGCAGTTCCCTTTCTCCACGCAACGCGGCGGCATCGGGTACGTGGGAGTGCATTCCATTGGCTGGGACGAACCAATGGTCTTTGAGGAAACCTTCGACTATCGCGCTGATCCGGAACGAGTACTCTCTCTGGCCGGCGATTTCCTGCATGCCGACAACGCCTATGAGATGGAAGCTGCATGGGACCTGTGGACGCCCGTGGAAGAAGGCGACCTGGATACCACTTGGGAGCTCAAGCCGCAGGTGGTGAAGTTTACGGCGTTCGGCACCAGCTTTGAAAACGCCACCCACCAGCAAAATGGACACATACAAGTCGACTTCGGCCTGGATGCGCCATTTTTATACGAAGAAGTTGAGTTCAGCGAGGCAGTGGAGAATCGGATCAAGGCGAATGTTCACAAGCTGGTGAGCTTTACCACGAGCGTGGAAAAGAATTGCGGCATCAGCGGCCGCGTTTTGTGGTCAGAGTCAGAGGATAATCTTGCACAGAAGCTGATTGAGAGATTGCAGAAAATACAGTAATCCTGTCGCCGCGCTCCAAACCGCCTTGTGTGCACTTTTCCTGGTCGCACCATCACGCTCCTGTGGCAGCGGGCTCGACGCGCGTGGACGGCGCGAGCCCTTGGTGTCCCGAAAATGTTACAGACAGCGCCGCAGGCGCGGCATTATTGAGCCCAGCGCGTAAGCGCTGGGAAAACTGTCCCCTGTTGCGACTGAGCCCCGCCAGGGGCGACATTAACCAAAACGCTCCGTAGAGTTCCCGCCATGCGAATTTGATTCCCGCTGATTCGTCCATCGGAAGGAATTTGTTTTCCATGTCGTCGGGTGGCACGTGGTCGCCGTCAAAATAGCGCCAGACTTTCGGGTAAATAAAAAGCCAGCCGATTGAGATTGAATCGACTGGCTTTTGGTTTTTTTAAAGCTCTTGGCCTTTAGCCAACGTCCTCAACTGAAGACACCAAGTGCTAAAGGCCAAGTGCTAAGGGCTGTTTTTATTTCGTTCTGCCGCCTTCAACTTTCAGCTTGTCTGAAGCAGCCGCCTGGGCTGCTGCAAGACGCGCTGTGAGCACACGGAACGGTGAGCAGGAAACATAGTTGAGTCCCAGTTTGTGGCAGAACTCCACGGATGCCGGATCGCCGCCGTGTTCGCCGCAGATGCCCAGCTTCACGTTAGGACGCTGTTTGCGCCCCTTGTCCACTGCCATGTGCATCAACTGGCCCACGCCTTCCTGGTCGATTGTCGCGAACGGATCGCTCTTCAGAATACCGCGCTCAATATAGGAAGGAAGGAACTTGCTGATGTCATCGCGGGAGAAGCCATAAGCAGTCTGGGTGAGATCGTTGGTGCCGAAGCTGAAGAATTCAGCATCCACGGCGATCTCGTCCGCCACAGTGCAGGCACGCGGGAGTTCAATCATGGTGCCTAACAGGTATTTGACTTCCATTCCCTTTTCTTTGAACACCTGCTCAGCAACACGACGAACGATTGCGCCCTGGTTGTTCATTTCCTTCACCATGCCCACCAGCGGGATCATGATTTCCGGAATGACTTTGACGCCTTCTTTGGCTACGTTCGCAGCCGCTTCAAAGATGGCGCGGCATTGCATCTCCGAGATTTCCGGATAGCTGATGCCAAGGCGACATCCGCGGAAGCCCAGCATGGGGTTGATCTCATGTAGATCTTCCACGCGACGCAGCACTTCATGCAGCTCTTTCAGCTTGGGGGACTTGGCATCAGTCAACTCAAGTTTGGTGATCTCCACCATGAGGTCTTCACGACGAGGCAGGAACTCATGCAGCGGTGGATCCAGCAAACGGATCGTGACCGGAAAACCGTCCATAGCGCGGAAGACGCCTTCGAAATCGGCGCGTTGCATGGGCAGGAGTTTATCGAGCTCTTCTTTACGTTTTTCCACGGTGCGGGCCATGATCATGGCGCGCATGTGCGCGATGCGATCTTCAGCAAAGAACATGTGCTCAGTGCGGCAAAGGCCGATGCCTTCCGCGCCGAATGCACGGGCCTGAATGGCATCACGAGGAATATCAGCGTTGGCGCGGACACCCATGGTGCGAAACGGTTCCGCCCATCCCATGATGGTCTTGAGATCGGGATCGTCCGGCGAAGCAGGAACGGTATTGAGCTTGCCCTTGATCACGCGGCCGGTGGTGCCGTCAATGGAGATCCAATCGCCTTCATGTAGGGCGAGGTTGCCGACTCGCATTTCTTTTTTCTTCTCGTCGACTTGAATGTCGCCCGCACCCACGATGCAGCACTTACCCATGCCGCGGGTAACAACGGCAGCGTGGCTGGTCATGCCGCCGCGCGAGGTAAGAATTCCGGCTGCCACTTCCATGCCGTGAATATCTTCCGGCGTGGTTTCAGCGCGGACGAGAATGACTGGTTTCTTCTGTGTTTGCGTACCGGCGAACGTGACAGCGTCATTGGCGGTAAAGACGATCTGACCCACAGCGGCTCCAGGTGATGCCGGCAGACCCTTGGCGATGACTTCAATGCCTTCAGTGCTTTCATCAAGCTTGGGGACCAGGAAGTCATAAAGCTGGTTGGCTTCCACACGGAAGATGGCTTCTTCCGGCTTGATCAACTTTTCATTCACCATATCAATGGCCACGCGAACCGCAGCGCGTCCGGTACGCTTACCGTTGCGGGTCTGCAACATGTACAAGCGGCCTTCCTGAATGGTGAACTCAAAATCCTGCATGTCACGATAGTGATTTTCCAGACGCGTGGTGATGTCACGCAGCTGGTCATATACCGCGGGCATGAGCTTGTGCAGTTCGCTGATGTGGACCGGCGTACGGATGCCGGCAACCACGTCTTCACCCTGCGCGTTCATGAGGAACTCACCGTAAAATTCTTTGTCGCCATTGGCCGGGTTTCGGGTGAAGCCGACGCCGGTTCCGCTGGTGTCACCCAGATTGCCGAATACCATGGCCTGAACGTTGACGGCGGTGCCTAGATCGTCAGAAATATTATTGATGCGGCGATAGACCTTGGCGCGGTCGTTGTTCCAGGAACGGAACACCGCGTCACGTGACATGGTGAGCTGATCAATGGGCGACTGCGGAAAATCTTTGCCGGTATGTTTCTTTACTACCTGCTTGTATTCGGTGATTACTTCCTGGAGATCGGCGGCAGTGAGTTCAGTATCCAGCTTCACGCCACGCTTGTCCTTCTTACCATCAAACACTTCTTCAAATGCGTGCTTGGGAATTTCAAGCACCACGCTGCCGAACATCTGAATGAGGCGGCGATAGGAATCATAGGCAAAGCGATCGTTCCCGACCTTCTTCGCCAGAACCTTTACGCTCTCGTCGTTCAGGCCAAGATTCAAAATGGTGTCCATCATGCCGGGCATGGAAAACTTGGCGCCGGAACGTACGCTCACCAGCAAAGGATTGTCGCCGGTTCCGAGCTTCTGGTTCTGAAGTTTTTCCAGTTTCTCCAGATTGGCCATAGTTTCTTTGTTCACGGCATCCGAAGTCTTTTGCGTGCGCATGTATTCGCGGCACGCTTCGGTCTGGATGGTGAAACCCGGAGGCACGGGCAGACCGGCGTTTGTCATCTCCGCCAGACCGGCGCCTTTGCCGCCGAGATCTTCTTTCATCTTGCCATTTCCTTCAGCTTTGCCTCCGCCGAAGAAATACACATATTGAACTTTTTTGGATTGTGGGACAGATTTGGACTGGGGCTCTGAAACGGGGGTTGCACTCATTTTGGCTGTCTCCGTGGGTCGGCGATTGGCGACTTTGTCGTTTTGATTTCAATCAATTTTATCGCATCAAGGCTGGTTAAATCGAATGAGGAGTGAGAAATAACCTTAATACTTCTTCACACGTATATGTAGTGTTAATGCCAGGTTATTTGCGCTCTGTGACGATCTCAGAGAAGTCAGCAATGCTGGAAAATTCCCGCAGCAATGTACGCAAGAGGCCAAGCCGGTTGGCGCGAAGCGTTTCGTCTTCCACCATCACCATCACTTTCTCAAAGAAAGCATCCACAGCGGGGCGCAGGCGCGATATTTCGACGAGTGCAGGTTCGTATTGCTTGTCATGGCTGAGCTTTTTAACTTTCTGCGCGACATCCGGCACCTGTGCAGCCAGAGATTTTTCTTCCGCGTCCTGGAGTGCTTTGACGTCAAAAGGATCAGCCACGCGCCTGCCGGCTTCCTCCGCCTGCCGAAGAATGTTCTTGATGCGCTTGAACGCCGTGGAGATCGATTCAAAGTCAGCCGATGGACGGACTTTGGCGACAGCGGCAGCGCGGGCGATGGCGTCCACTACATCATTGGCGCCGACTGCCAACGTGGCATTCACCACGTCATAGGCAAAGCCCTGCGCTTCGCGTAGATAGAATTCGAGTCGCTCACGGAAGAAGCCGGTGATCGCTTGCTCGTAAGCGTCGCCGCTCAGCGTGAATTTTTTCTCGGCTTCGCTGCCGGTGTAAGCGGCACGTGCTTCAGCCATGAGTTGCGCGAGATCGAGAGGCAACTTATGTTCAGCGATGGTCTTTACAATTCCGTTCGCCTGACGTCGAAGAGCAAATGGATCTTTGGATCCGGAGGGAACCAGACCGAGAGCAAACATGCCGGCAATGGAATCAGCCTTGTCAGCGATGGACAGAACTGCGCCTTCCAGAGTACGCGGTGCAGAGTCTTCCATGGACTGCGGTTTGTACTGGTCGTAGACTGCGTCAGCGACTGGTTGCGGCAAGCCTTGCGCTTTTGCGTACAGTCCACCAATGATGCCCTGCAGCTCAGTAAATTCTTTTACCAACTCGGCGGTGAGATCTGTTTGCGCAAGCTGCGCGGATTGCTTTGCGGCAACAGCATCCATTTTCAAGCCAGCTTTGATGAGTTGTGCGGAAAGACTTTCAACCAGACGGACAACGCGTTCGGTCTTGGCATGGCGGCTGCCCAGATCTTTCTGGAACGTGACCGACTTCAGCATTTCCACGCGGCTGGCGAGCGGAATCTTCTGATCTGTGTCCCAGAAGAAGCGAGCGTCATTGAAGCGGGCGCGCAGCACGCGTTCATTGCCGTGGCGGATTAGTCCGCTGGGGTCGCCTTCGGTGTTGAGCACGGCGAGAAAGTGCGGCGCCAGTTTGCCATCAGCATCTTCCACGGCGAAATATTTCTGATGGTCACGCATTACGGTGACCAGGACTTCTTCCGGCAGGGAGAGGAACTGCTTGTCAAAGTTGCCGAGGATTGCCGCGGGCCATTCTGTGAGGTTAATGACTGTATCGAGCAGCTCCCCATCTTCACGCCAGCGCGTACCGGCAGCGGTGCGGGTGGCTGCGTCCAGAGCCTTGCGGATGCGATGCTCACGTTCGGACGAGCGCGCCATCACATGCGCGTTGCGCAGCACTTCAATGTACTGTGTGGGCGAAGCCACGGTAACATTTTGCGGTCCAAGAATGCGGTGTCCGCGGGACACCTGCCCTGCCTGGATGCCGGCAAACTCGACCGGAACAACCTCCCCATCAAGAAGGGCGATGATCCAGCGCACTGGACGCACAAAACGCTCAGGTTTATTGGCGCGCCAGTACATATTCTTGGCCCAGTAGATTGCGTTGATCTCTTTGGGCAGCAGCTCAGCCAGGATTTCTTTCGCCGAGCGTCCTTTATTAAGGACCGTGGCCGCAAGGTATTCACCCTTGGGCGTGCTGACCTTCTCCAGTTTGCTCACATCCACGCCGGCCTTTTTTGCGAAGGCGTGAGCGGCGGGCGTTGGCTCTCCATCTTTATAGGCAACTTTTGTTGCTGGGCCGGTGAGCTGCTCCTGCGTGTCCGGCTGCGTGGCAGGAATGCCGGAGACGATCACGGAAAGCCTGCGCGGCGTTTCCGCTCGCGTGACTTCTCCCGTGGGCTCAAGGCGATTATTCTTCAGCAGCTCATGGACGCGCTTCTGCAATTCCTGGTTTGCCTGCTGGATCATGCGCGATGGAATTTCTTCACAGCCAATCTCAAGGAGAAAGTCAGGCATCAGGCGGCTCCTCCTTTTTGTGCTCTGGAACTTTCCATGGCCGCGTTCTGCTGCGCAACGTAGGCCTTGGCCAGTCCCACAGCCAACTGGCGAATACGAGCGATCACACCGACGCGTTCGGTCACAGAAATTGCGCCGCGTGCGTCAAGGATATTGAACAGATGAGAGCACTTCAGGCAGAGCTCATAGGCGGCAAGCAAAGGAAATCGCTCAACCTGTGCGGCTGTCGTGTTCTTGCTTCCCAAGAGGGCATGAAAGCCATTGATCAAGGCCTGGCTCTCAGCTTCGTACATTTCCAGATGCTTCCACGCCTTGTCCACACCGGCGGCTTCAAAGTTGTAGACTGAAAGCTGGAGCTCATCTTGAAAGCGCACTTCACGGTAAGTGACTGGCTTGCCGGAACGAGGATCGCGCGCCCAGACAATGTCATAGATACTGTTTACGTCCTGAAGAAAGGCGCCAATGCGCTCCAGTCCGTAGGTGAGTTCGGCGCAAATGGGATCAAGATCAATGCCGCCGCATTGCTGGAAATAAGTAAACTGCGTGATCTCCAGACCATCCAGCATGACTTGCCAGCCAACGCCCCACGCACCGAGAGTTGGCGATTCCCAGTTGTCCTCTTCAAACTTGATATCGTGCTTGCTCAGATCAATCCCAATGGCGGTAAGCGACTGCAGATACATCTCCTGCACATCTTCCGGCGGAGGTTTAAGGATTACCTGCATCTGCATATGCTTATAAAGACGGTTGGGATTGTCGCCGTAACGGCCGTCAGCGGGGCGTCGTGAAGGCTGCACGTAGGCGACTTTGTACGGCCTGGGACCAAGTGCGCGGAGAAAAGTTTCTGGCGACATGGTGCCCGCGCCAACTTCCGTGTCATAAGGTTGCTGCAGGACGCAGCCTCTCTCTGCCCAGAAATTCTGCAGCCGGAGAATCAGTTCCTGATAGGTTGGGACGTTAGCCATGTTGAATTACTAATTTAGCAGAAGTAAGCAAGTCGGCAATGAACACTGAGTTACGCTATCTTTAAGTCATTGCCTTTTACTGCCGCACATCCCGCTGCCATTCTGCCTTTCCGGGGGCGTCTGATTTTCTCCGCTTTAGTGGTAGGAGCAATGTCGCCAGACTTCCATTATTTCATTACGCTTGCCCCAGGGGGTAAAGCGAGCCATTCGCTGGCAGGAGCGTTTTATCTGGATCTGCCGTTAGCTCTGGCTGCGCTTTGCCTCTTCCACTGGGTACTCAAGCTGCCACTGATCAGCCTTTTCCCGGAATGGCACCAGGAGCGGTTGATGCGTTTTGCTGTCCTATTCCGCCTGGGCCCTCCAAAACGATTTCTGCTGATCACAATCTCATTGCTGGTCGGGATCTTCTCTCACTTGCTTTGGGACTCTTTCACGCATGGCCGGGGCTGGATGGTACATCATGTTGCCTTTCTGCGAAGTATGCCTTTACAGCAAGTGGGAATTTACCGGCCTGTTTACAACTGGCTTCAGCATTTAAGCACGATCATCGGACTTATCTTGTTAATGACCAGTTACAGCCGATGGTCACGAACAGTTAACCCGGTGCCGGTCGCAGATGAATTCAGGCTAAGCAAGCGATGTGAAACTCCGCGTGGTACTGGTGATCGGAACACTGGCAGCAATTGCCGGTGCAGCGTACGGATTTACAAGATCCCACCATGCAGCTCACTTCTCCGCGTTTGCAGCGTACTCAACGATTTCATTCGTAACATTTGCAATCGCCGGCCTGGTTCTTTTTAGTGTCTTCTGGCACCGCAGCATGCGCCAGACGTCTATCGCCGGTTAATCCACACATCGCTTCTGTCCACTGGGGCTTTAATCTACCCGATCCAGCATGGCAGCAGTAACCAGTTTACGTTCAATGTGACGCTCGATGCGCTGCGCCAGAAATCTGCGCATGTCAGCTCCGCGGCGACGAGGCCATACTTCGCCGGCGAAGGTTGCAATCGGCGCACGAAACATCTGCGCGGCAATGGTGCGTGATTCGGCCGAGATCTCCGTGCTCGCCAGGCGCTTATCATTCGCGCACAGAAAGCCATCTGCCACGGGATGAAAATAGGCTGGACCACCGTTGAGAATATTTCCGCAAACCATGCAGGTATTCAGGTCAGGCAGCAGGCCAATCAGGCGCACCAGCCAGAGATCGAAATATGTGAGCGGCATCCAGATGGATTCAGGCTTGAGCTGGCGAACCACGGAAAGCGTCAGCCGGAAAATATCATCATTGGGCTCGCGATCAGGCAATAGCTGGTCAATCACTTCCGCAACATAGCTGAGCGCGACCAGACGGCTGTAAGTGACTTCCGCGGTGAGCGGAGAAGAAAGAATGTCACAGGAATCCAGCCGCGCCAGCTCCTGTTTTTCCTTGTCTTCCCAGTGCGCCACCACGTATGTAAGAGGCTCAAGGGCGCCACCGAAACGACGCTTGGAACGCTTGGCTGACTTGGCCACGCCTTTGACCTTGCCTTCCGCGCGAGTGAAAAACGTGACCAGCAGGTCAGCTTCACGCAGCGGATAAGTGCGAAGAATCAGAGCTTCAGACTGCTTAGGCATGGTCGGGTCTCAACCCCGGGACTTGATCAGTTCCAACGCAAAAACGCGCAGCTTCGTGGCTGCGCGTCTTTAAAGCGATGCTTGAGGTTATCGTCCGTAATGCTTTGAATTCTTGTCGGCGTATTCTTTCCACTTTTCCGGCAGATCGTCGAGCGCGAAGATGGCGGACACAGGACATACCGGCACGCAAGCGCCGCAGTCGATACATTCAACCGGGTCAATAAACAGCATGGTCGCGCCTTCGAACGGGGCTTCGTCTTTCTTCGGGTGTATGCAGTCAACGGGGCAGGCGTCCACGCAGGCGGCATCTTTGGTTCCAATGCAGGGCTCTGCAATTACATATGCCATAAGGGTCTTAATCTCCGAGTGAGTGGGCTGAAATTTAACATTAGATTCTAGACAGTAAAACTCATGCTGGCAAATCGCCTTTTAGCAAATGGCCATGCAGCTCACTCCAACAGCAACCAACAGAATCAAACGGCGCAAATGGGATTGCCGACGCGTTACGCGTTCACCAGTTCCATTTGCGGCTCATACTCCACAATGTGTCCGGCAACGGCGCTGGCCGCGACAGTATAAGGACTGGCCAGATACATCTGGCCAGGGCCGCTGCGTCCAGGAAAATTACGGTTTTGCGCGCTGATCACCACCTGGTCGGCGCGGGTGGAAACGCCCGGCCCGGCATTGATGCATGCGCCGCAGCTTGGCTCAATCACGATTGCGCCCGCTTTGGTAAAGACGTCCAGATAGCCTTTGCGAATGCAATATTCACGCGTCTCTTGCGAGCCAAACTGAATGTAAAACTTGCAGGATTCAGAGATGCGCTTGCCCTGCTTCAACGCGTCAGACAGGACCTGCGCGTACATATCCATGTCAGCGTTTTTGCCGGCCGTGCAGGTGCCGCCATAAGCAATCTCCACCGGCACCGGCGTGTTCAGGTCGCGGACATATTTGCCGTTGCCCGGATCACCCGGCGTGGCAACCATGGGCGTAATTTCTTCGGCATTGATCTCGATCACGTGTGCGTATTCGGCGTCGGGATCGCTGGCCAGTCCCTGAATGTAATTCTGCGCATCCACACGTGCCATGCCGCGACGTTCCACCAGAAACTCCACCGTCTTCTGGTCAGGAGCAACAATGCCGGTAAAGCCACCAATCTCCGCCGCCATGTTGGTCATGGTGGCGCGCTCATCCACGCTCAACTCTTCAATGGATTCGCCGGAGTACTCCATGACTTTGGCCAGAGCTTTGCCGCTGCGTATGTAATCCATGCTGAGCAGAAGAAGGATAAAGTCTTTCGCGGTAACGTTGGGCTTGCGGCGTCCGCGAATGACCACCTTCACTGACTCCGGCACTTTCACGCGAACGTCTTTCGTGATCCAGGAGTTGAAGACGTCTGTGGTGCCGATGCCGAACGCAACGCAGCCCACGGCGCCCACGTGCGGCGTATGCGAATCCGAGCCGACGTTCATTTGCCCGGGCAGCGCGTAAGTTTCCGCAATCACCGAATGGCAGATTCCCTCCGAGCCTTTGCGGTCTTTCAACTCGCCATGCAGCCTGATTCCCTGCTTTTTAGCAAAGTCTTCCTGCTTCAGCTTGAGTTGGACCGCCAGATCCAGCAGCCCCATCTTGCGCTTTTCTTCTGACAACACTTCGTCCAGGAAGGTGAGATGGTCGCGGAAGAACAGGATGCTGGCCGGATCGTTCACCTTGGCGTCTTTGCCGACAAAATGTTCGAAGAAGATGGCCGCCATCGGCGTGACATATTCATGGCTGAAGCGGAGGTCAGTGCGCGCGAATCCGGAATCACCGGGCTTCACAAACGGTACGCCCGGCTCATTCTTCTCATTGAGCATGTGACGGGCAAAGATCTTTTCCGATATGTTCATCGGGCGCTTCCCGGTCTTGATCGGCGGCAGAAAAACTTTGCTTTGCATACGCGCCACGTTGAACGGGAACAATCCGCCGTATTCAATCACCTGGCGCGTGATATCGTCTTCGCCGTCTGTGAACTTGGAAAGCGGAATCTCTTCCCCGCCCCTGATCTTGTCGATCACGCTGAAATCCGTGGTGGTGAGCACGCCCAGGTTCTGGCAATTCTGCTTGTAGATGCGCTCAATGTTTTCCGCCACCACCAGCTTGATGCCGGCACAAAGCTCGGCATACGGCGACTGCTCACGGCTTGACCCCTTGCCACGACGCTTCCCGCTCACCGCCGCCACAAAGCCGCCCTTCTTCACGTCACCACGCTTGATGGGCGTTTCATTGCCGCACTTCAGGCCGGTGTATGGGAACTCGCCCAGCGTTTCATCGAAGAAGAAACAGATGTGCGCGGGCGTGATCTCGTCGGTGGAGATGTCATCGCGCAGCTTAGGATTATTCTGCGGATTCTTCGTGTCCCACGGCAGATCTTCGCCGGCCAGTTGGCGACGGATCAGTTCCGGATCTTCGGTTAGAAAGAGGATGCGGCCCTGGAACGTACATTTATCAGGACGTTTGGCGATTTGACGGGTCAACAATGATGGTTCCACAAGTTAAATTCTAACAACATTAAGGGGAGTTTGCAGGAAAGCCTTCAAAAGCTTACCGCGGATGAACGTGGATGGCGTGGATTAAGGCTTGGCTGCCGGCAGATTGTTACATCGCGGTCTCGCCCAAATTTAAATAGGGCTATTTCACAGAAGATAACTAAGAGGTAGAAGGGCATACCCGGAGCCGCTGCGAAATATTAGAAAACGGCCCGTCTAGCCCCTTTTGCCCTGTTCCCTCTTGCCCAGAGTGGCTGATGATTCAGGGAATGCGCCAACGCACGCTTTGCGAGATTATCGCCGTCCCCTGGGTTCACGGAGTCGGGTTTTGCCCCGAGACATTCATCGTCCAGCCGTCAGTAGCAGTCCACGCGAACGTTGCAACTCCTTTGGGCATGGAAGGAACTGTCCAGCTAGAGATACAAGCAGTGAACTCATCATCCCGTAGAAAGTCGTTTTTCACTCGCGTGATGTTCACTGGTTTGCCGTCCTTCGTCTCGAACTTGTAGACCACAGTGAACGCCGCATCTTGCAACTGGCGCGGCACTCGGACTTGGCAACGGGTAATCCTGTCAGCGTCGTGGCTTATGACCTTGTATCTCGGCCCGTGCAGAACGTAACAGGGCAGGACAAAATCCGGCTTGAGCACATCGCGGGGAGCCCCATTGAGGATTTGCAAGATGCTTGTCGGCGGCAGTTCCTTGCCTGTCGCGTCCACATTCTTCTCATAGGAGAGCTTGCTTAGAGACTGATCGCATCGGGAGTCTCGAACCACGTTCAGCTCATAGAGTTTTGAATGATCGAAAAAGCTGTCCCCCAAAAGCCCCTCATCTTTGAAGAATGCATAAAGAATCTCAACTGGCGTTACGACCTGCTCGCCCTGAGTATTCTTCGACTCCACTCCGAAAATGAACGTTTGGTACTGGGGGCCGAGTCCCGCACCATGGATAAGGCTGGCAACATCAGCTAGAACACGCCCAACTAGAGGAGTCTTCTTCTCGTTGGGCATTGAATCACTTTGCTCGATTACATTGGTGTTATGTATCTCATAGGAGACTCGCAGCTTGCCATCGCCCATAAAAGGTTGAGGGGCAGGCCCAGAAACAATCTCGACAGGAAAAGGGGAGTGCCTCTGGGCGAGCGCAAAGCCAGACATGAAAAGTAATGCAGCGAGCAGGAAGCGAAGGCGGAGCGAGGGAGACATGAGCGCGATAAAAATATCAGAAAATGGCTCGCATGTCGCCGGGGGCTCCCCTCCACCCGATCCAGGCCGTTCCTCTGTCCTGCTAGTTCTACCAGTTCCTTGCCTGAGCTGTCTGGGGGTATCTTTGCTACGCGATGGATAAGAGTCAGCAACTGCAGCATTGCTTTACATCGTGCTTGAGCGGTTGTTCATTCATAAATCGCTCGTGGGGGCACACATAGGCGATCGCAAAACCATCGGACGAGTACAGGGCCCAGAAGGACTCCCCAGATGAGCACAACAACGAGAAACGCGAGATTCAGCCAGCCGGCGGCGATCATTCTTTGCCTGCTTTTTGCCGTTGGAGTCAGTGCACAAGTAAAGACCGACACCGCCAAAACCAGCGGCCAGGCGTCGGTCGAAACACAGGTGGAGCGCGGTGAAGTAGTGACGGTCAACGGAAATGACTTGGTTGTGAAAATGGAAGATGGATCTCTCCGCCACTTCGCCAACGTTCCAGAGAGCGCCAAGGTCACTGTGGACGGAAAAGAATTGGGCATTCACGATCTGCAACCAGGCATGAAGCTGGAGCGGACCATTACCACGACCACCACTCCCATGACCATCACCTCAACGCAAACGGTCACAGGAAAGGTCTACCAGATCATGGCTCCAAACTCCGTGACTCTGACCCTTGAGGATGGCACAACGCAGCAATTCAAGATCCCTAAAGGGCAGAAGTTCACGGTCGATGGCAAGGAAACCGACGCCTTTGGCCTGCGGAAAGGCATGGAGGTCTCCGCGACCAGGGTTGTCGAAGAACCGCAAACCGTGGTGGATCAGCAAAAGCAGGTGACGGGCAGCATGCCGCCGCCTCCGCCGCCACCAGCCGCTACTCAGCCGATCCTGATCCTGGTTGCCGCTAATCGGGCGCCAGCTCCTCCTGCGAAGGCTGAGAAACTGCCCAACACTGCTTCGCCAATTCCGTTGTTGGGTCTTTTGGGGCTGCTGTCCTTTGTTTCCGGAGCCGGGATTTGGGTCCGCAGATCGTTAACGCGAGCCTGATATATAGGAAAAACAAAAATTCATTTCATCAGGGCAGCTGGGTTAGCTGCCCTTTTTCTGTCCCCGGGATTTCCTATTTAAGAGGGCGACGAACTTTGGCACGGGCGTACCAGAATTCCGCTTTGCGTTTATCGGCATTGACTCCTCGCCCAGTTTCATAGAAGTATCCGAGATTGTAAGCGGCGTAGTCATGCCCGCGTTTTGCCGCAACCAGATACCATTTGAACGCGCGTTTCAAATCAACTGCGGTACCCTGACCCTTGCTGAAGCAATACCCCAACGAGAACTGCGCTTCAAGAACGCCTCTGCCCGCAGCCTGGAGTTCGAGTTCGAATCCCTTTCGTGGGTCTTTTCTCACGCCTCGTCCATAGCGATAGGCATAGCCCAGTTCGTGCATTGCTTCGGGAATATCCGCTTCCACAGCCCGGCGCAGCCATTGGACTGCCTTGCGCTGGTCTGTGCGTACACCGATTCCAGCCATGTAACAGATCCCAAGATTGCACTGGGCCCCTGCTTCCCCAGCCAGGGCCGCGGCATGGTAATTTTTGAAAGCGCGCGCGGAATTCCTGGCGGTGCCGACACCGTAGTCATAAAAACTACCGAGCGCAGAGATTGCATCCACGTGCCCGAGGTTCGCCGCCTGCAACATCAGCTTGAAAGCTTGCTTCCAGTTCTGCGGTGTGCCGTTAAAAAGACGCATTCCCTCCCGGTAAAGTTTCTTCCCCGCAGGTGATTCACGTTTTGCCATTGTCTGATCCCTAAACCCTCTGTCATTCCGAGGGCAGCCGGAGCTTCGCAACGCGGAGCGACGGCAAGAGAGGAACCCCGAGGAGATTGGTCAACCAATGCAGATTCAGGGAATTTCCTCGATGCTCTGTCCTTTTAACTTCATTCTTCATCCCCAGTTCTGAGCAAGATCTTCCCATCGCGGATTGGTCTTTTCGATGAGATCGATCTTCTTCTTCCGTCGCCATGATTTGATCTGTTTTTCACGATTGATCATGACGATCACGTCGTTACACCCGGCGTATGGACTCATCGATTGCATCCATACGTCTTTCGAAAAGCCTTCGATGTTCACCGGCTTTGTGCTGCATGATGCAGGTGTAAAGATCACCTGTCATGCCGGTGCAAAGAGTGCCGGTCTTGCTCGCCACAATGTACACCCAGTACCTGTATTCGTCTTTCACGGCGAAGGATGATAACACAGGAATTCTCGAGAAAATTCCCTGCATCTGCATTTACACTGCGAAGCTCCTCGGGGTTCCTCTCTCGCCGTCGCGTACGCTCCGGCAGCGCTCGGAATGACAGAGGGGAAGAGCATCGACGTCATCGCGACATCAGCAGGGATCGGAGAGGCAAAAGCTTTAACCGCAGAGGACACAGAGGAACACGGAGGATCGCCGCGATCGCCGTCATCCGGTGGCGTCGACGAATGAACATGCTTCGAATCAAATGCCACGCCTCTTCTCGTCGAATAGTGTCATCCACCGTCAAATACCTTATCTCCTATCCGGCTACTCTGGCTTAGAATGTCGGGACCTAATCCACGGAGAACACAACTTTGGCCAACTGTAAGCAGTGTGGAACAGAACTACCCGTTTTCACCTTTGGTGAGTCCAGCGATCTCTGCGCCGCATGCCGCAAGCAAGCTCCTGCGCAGAAACCAAACACCATGTTTGGCGCTTTGCCACGGCTCTACCCATCTGCGTCCGGCTGGCTTACCGCGACCAATCTGCTGCTGGCGGCAAATTGCGGAGTCTTTCTGGCCATGTGTCTTACTGGTGTATCGCCCGTCGCGCCGACCGGCGCTCAACTGGTGAAATGGGGAGCTGACTTTGGGCCTCTTACTCTCTCCGGCCAGTACTGGCGTCTTGTTACCTCCGCGTTTGTCCACATTGGTCTGGTCCACATTGCGTTTAACATGTATTTCCTGTTCCGCTTTGGACGCGCACTGGAAAAGCTTTTCTCCGCCTGGATAGTCATCTCAATTTATCTGGTGACGGCGACAGGCGCTTCCCTTCTGAGCCTGACGTGGGATTCCACGAGAGTAAGCGCCGGAGCCTCAGGCGCTCTCTTTGGATTCATTGGCGTGCTGATCAGTGTTTTGTCCAACAAGAGACTTGGCCTGGCTGAAGATGACAGACGCAGGATGCTGGGTTACACCGTAAGGCTGGCTGTCTTTAACCTTCTCTACGGTCTGCTCAGAGGCATAGACAACATGGCCCATCTGGGTGGATTTGTTACTGGTTTAGCCATTGGGTATTTCATTGCTCCTTCGCTTGTCTCAAGGATTGAAACTTCGTTTACCCCTGCGACGTCAACTCCTGAAACCTCTCTGGCTGCCATGCCCGGCCAGGGACCAGTACTTGAACCGGTGAGCAATCGACAGCGCAATGTTCTGGTTGTGGCCGCGGCTGTTGTGGCGATACTGTCGGCAATGGTCGTGAGAGCCAAAGTTCCCGAAGTGGAATTGTTGCAAGGCGATGACCTGGTTCGAAAGTCGCAATGCGATGCGGCTCTTCCTCATCTCCGCAAAGCAGTGGCAGGCAGGCCCAACAATGCCGAGGGCCACGGATTGCTTGGATATTGTCTGAGCCACATGGACAAGGACGAGGAAGCTCAAAGCGAATACGAACGCAGCCTGGCGATTGATCCCGATCAGGACTGGATCCAGGTGAACCTGGCAATCATGCTGGTGGGGAAAGACGATGCAAGGGCCGCGCTTTTATTTGGAAAAGGAATCAGCACGGTGACTCCGGATGCCGAGAACTACAAATTCTACGCACGCGCGCTGAAAGCAACTGGCAAAATGGACGAAGCGCTGGAAGCTTACCGCCGGGCTTTCGGGTTGAACATCGGCGATAAGGAAACAGAACGAGAATTGTCCGAGTTGCAGAAAGACATGCAGACGAATGATTCTGCGTCGAACCCGCAAACGCTGAAGGAGTTGAAACGCCCGGTGAAGGCAAGCAGGTAAATGGATGCGTCACGAATAATGAAGAGAAGAAGGAGAAGTACGGAATAATATGGAAGCCCCAGGGACCGATGGGACGTTAACTTTTAGAATCCAACCAAGCGCCGGAGGCGCGGAATGAGTTAGCCCAGGCCGGAAGGCCTGGGTAAGGCCGACAGAGTGACGAGCGCCGTAGGTGCGCCACATCAACCGAAAACGTATTTTGGATCAAACGCGATCCGGTGTTTCTTGAGCAGCGCAATGAACTCCTGCTCAAAAGTTATCTTCTTATGATGGACGGCCTGGTTTTGAATGTATCGCTCCACTGTTCCCAGATTTGACGCGCTCACGCTGAAGGCTCCATACCCCTCCTGCCAGTCAAATCTGGTCCTATGTTCACTCATCCAGCTTGACGAATTTGATTTCAACAATGAAACCGCCTTTGCCAAAGCGAGTGTCGCTGGCAATTGAATCAAGAGATGAATGTGATCTTCAATACCTCCATTGGCGACGACCAGAAAATCATGATTCCGCGCTATGCCGGCCATGTAGGCCCACAACTTCGGTTGCATCCTCGGTGGGATGAGCTTCTGGCGCTCCTTGGTGCTGAAGACAACGTGAATATGGTTCTGTGAGTATGTGTGTGACACCTTGTGTCGCCACCTCCGGGGCTCAACATCATAACGCATCACCACCCAGGCCTTCCGGCCTGGGCTAACTCATTCCGCGCCTCCGGCGCTCAAGCGACGTCATCGCGCGGCATCGACGAGATCGGAAAAACTAAACAACGGTGCGATAAAATAGCCGCCGCAGTGGAGTAGGAGTGTGAAGCGGAGCGACAGGAATAACGATTCTCCAAGAGGGCTCGCGCCGGCCACGCGCGTCGAGCCCGATGCGGCAGGAGCCAGATCAAGTTACCAGCAAAATTGCACTCAAGGAGGTTTGGAGCGAAGCGACAAAGAAAATGGGAAAAATCACTTCTTGCTGGCTTGGTACCTTCGCTGTGGAATATCCCAACGCGACCTCAGCAAGAAACGGCTGCCCCGCGGGCACGGCCACACGATAGACAGTTTGCGGGCCGGGATCATCCTGCGTGAGTCGGCGAGTTCCGTCGAATCCGGCTTCCTGTTCGGCTTTGGTCCAGGCGCGTCCCACGCCGCCCACCATTTCAAAACGCTGTGTCTGGCCTTTCCATTTCTTTTCCCACTCGTCCACCTGTTCCGCGGAAAGTGTGGTTGCCTCGTCGCCGATGGTCAGGTCTTCCAGCGGCTTGTCGCTCACTACCACAGTCAGCATTTCACCAGTCTGTCCGGGATTGCTCTTGCGCAGCGTGAAATAGTTAGGACGGTCTTCCTGTGCCGGGACTTCAATCAGCTTGCCGGCCGTGACCTGGTTGTCTCCGTTGCGTATGCGCGTGGTGGGAAAGATCATGTAAGGTTCGCCCAGCTTGCCGCCGGCATATTGCTCGCGGTCGATCACGTAGAGGTATCCCGTGGCTGGCGACTCAATGCTCACGCGAACGCGATCTCCTTCGTGCAGCAGTGAACCGGACGCGACGCGCTGCGGCGTCCAGGAAATGGTTTCAGCGCCTTCCTGCACCAGGATTCTGGGACCGCCGTCATGATTCACGGTTGGGCGCAAGCGCCATATGGTGATGCCCATCTGCCGAACGTCGCCGCCACTGGATTTGAGCGGAGCGCTGACAAGCTTGTAACCCGAACCGGCCACTGATTTCGCGGGCGACGACTTCGCACCTGCTTTCGCTGGACGCGCCTTCACAAACTCTTCCGGCTTCACTCCGCGTGTGGCGTCTTCCTGCGCTGTCGTGGCGCAGCAAAAAGTTGTGGTGACCAAAACAGTGAAAGCAAAAGCCCGCACCAGCGGACCGCAAACAGACTTCATCCGGCCCAACGTACCGTACATAACTTGCTCCTCTTGCTGACTACTCAACCTACTTCCACTCGCCTTGCTGTACAAACGCCGCCCAATAATAAGGCGCGGACCATTGCTTGCTCTTCAGCATGGTCATCTGCGCCTGACGCAATGCCGCAGCTGGCGTCAACTTTTCCTTGAGCAGCTTTTCGTAAAACGCCGCCATCAGTTCTTCCGTGGCGCGATCATTCACACTCCACAAGCTCACAATAACACGCGGCACCCCGGCATACATAAATCCGCGCGTCAGGCCCACAATGCCTTCTCCGCGAATCTCTTTGCCCAGTCCGGTCTGGCACGCGCTCAACACCACCAGGTCAGCCGGCAGCTTCAGGTTGTAAATGTCGTTGGCGCGCAAAAAACCTGTTTGCGGACGGCCATTCTTGTCCACCAGCGCCAGCACAATCGCAGACAACTCCGGCTGCTCGCTGTCCAGATAGCCGTGCGTGGCAAAGTGCAGATAACGATACTGTCCCAGCTCAGGGCTGGTGGCCGTGGCCAGGCTGGCGCGGAAATCCAGTGCTTCCATGCTGCTCTGCGGGCCAGCCATCTTGATAATACGGTCAGCTTCCTGTCTTGTGAACGGAAGCCGCGGGACGCGCAGCTCCTCGCCGGCGTTCCCTGCATCTTTATTATTCGCCGCCAGATGCACCAGGATGCGTGAGTTGTCTTCCTGCACTTCATTCGCAATAGGCGACTTGTCTTTTGCGGATGCAACCGGCTTGGCCGTTGCAACCTGTTTCTTTTCGCCTTCGTCGTTCGCGATCGTAACTCTTGCGCCGCCCGCTCTTCTAATCACGCGCGGATCATCAGACTGGAACACCGGGTCAGCGAATACGGCGATTGTCTTTGCTGCAGGCTGCCGTCCCGCAATCTGCTTGCGCAATTCGGCCACGGTCGATGCCGAAGGCAGGCTTACGATTTCATGTTCCGCAATCAAAGGCGTGGCCGCCGCTGTTGCGGATCGAATTGAAGACGAAGCCGCGGTCGCTCCCGGAACCGGCAGCATGGCAAACGGTACATGTTGCAGCGAACCATCCGTTACCAGCACCAGGCGCTTGTTGCCCAGGTCAGCCGCCGCAGGCGCCAGCACCATCTGGCTGAGCTGCGCCGCAACCGCCGGCAATTGCGCATCAGCCTGGGCAATCCGTTCTTTCTTGTGCTGCGGCAACTCGCTTCTTACATACGTTCCGCGCGCAGACAACAACTCAACCACCTCGCGGACAGATTTCTCAATCTCGCTGCGCCTGGGCAGCTCATAGCTCTTCAGTCCTGCGGCGCTCACTACCCACAAGTAGCTGCGTTCCTCGCCCAACGCATATTCCAGCAACACCGTGTCGGCGTCCAGCACTTGTTGCTGAATTTCTTTCAACGTCAGCGGCTGCGGCTGCGTCATAGCCGAATACTGAGGACTGCTCTTGCGGATGGCCAACTCCACCTGTTGCGATTCCCTTTCCAGATCGCTGATTTCTTTTTTCAGCGCTGCGGCCTTTTCTTCCGTGCCGGCGCCGTGCAGCGTCAGCAGACGTTGCGCGTTGGAGTTCAGCAATCCGGCAATCTCGTGTTCATGCCGCAGCAGCTTCGGATCCACACCTTGACGTATGTCAACGCGGGCTTCAGCCAGCATCTCCAGCAGGCTGCGCGCTCGCTCGCGCTCCGCTGCCTGAAAAGCTTCGGCGTCATGTCCGGCGTTTGGATCTTGCCTGTGCATGCGCATGAGCAGGTCGATGTAGAACTCGCCCATGCTCTGCTGCGTGGCGAAGTACGATGCACGATCTTCCTGCGCGCCGGCTTTGGAACGCACCTGTTCCACCAGCGTGAGCGCTTCCTCAACATGCTTCCGCGCGTCGATAAGATTACCTTGATCGCGCTCAACCTGCGCCAGACCTTGCAGCGCCAGCGCCGAACTGCTCCGGTCGCCAACCTTCTGTAACAACTCCAGCGACCGCAGGTAAGATTTTGTAGCTTCCTGAGGATTGGACGCCAGTGCATAAGCATGGCCAAGTGCGTTCAATGTCAGGCCTTCGCCACGGGCATCGTCAGCGGTGTGCAGCAACTGAAGCGATCGCTGCAGGTTTTCCAGCGCCTTCTGCGGCTCTCCGCCGGCCGTATAGGCATTGCCAAGTAGCCGTAGCGTGATTCCTTCGCTCCAGTGATCGCCAGTCGACCGGTCCAGTACAAGCGCCTGTTCATAGAACGGCATCGCCTCAGAAAGTTTACCGAGCACTCGATAGACTGATCCGGTTTGCCGCAGTGTGGCTGCCTCACTTCCTTTGTCGGCCGCCGCCCGGTGTAGAGGCACAGCCCGCCGGTAATAGTCCAGGGCCTTTTCGTTTTGACCGGTTAGATAGCTGACATTGCCGAGATTCAAGAGAGTGATTGCCTCTCTTCCGGGATTGCTGATGTCATGCAGAATGGGAAGAGCCTGGCTGTAAAAATCATCTGCGTGCTGCCAGTCACCCATGTCGAAATAAATCTTGCCGATGTTGTTCAGGGCTGCAGCTTCGCTTTCGCGATCTCCACGGGAATGCAGTAGAGGAATCGCCTGCTCATACGCTGCCATGGCTTTCACCGGATCCCCTAGAACATCAAATGCGCCGCCAATGTTGACCAGTGTACTGCCGCTCATGCCTTGGTCACCAAGGGACTGAAATATCGGAAGACATTGGTTGTAATAATCGAGAGCGGCACGCAAGTCGCCTGCTTGCGCCAAAGACAAGGCGATGCCGTACACTGTCAGCGCTTCGTCATAGCGAAGACCGGCGGACTTATAAAAGGCAAGTCCCTGTTTGAGTTTTCCCGAGGCCTCCTGCAGTGACACCGCATCGCCCTTCCCCAATAGGTCCTGGGCCGGCTCCACGGAACGGTTGGCAGCAACGTGCTGCCGGTCAATGGCCGTAGCATCTCGCAAGGCAACAATGCGGACTTCATATTTACCCGCCGCAGCCTGTGGATTGCCAGCAATCACGCGCAAGCGATATTCGCCGGGAATCTCGGCGATCGCCACCATGGGCTCGGGGCCCCATGCGCTATTCAGGCTGTCGATGTGACCAATGCGTTTGCCGTCAGGCCCAAGCAGCTCCACCTCAACATCAATGCCCTTTTGTTCCACCACCACATGAAGAAATTGACCTTGATTAAGCAGGACGCGGTATTCATTCTTCTGTCCGCCGGCGAGAGAACGTTCCACGCTTGTATTCGGCTTGAGCTCAGCAATCTGTTGCGCTGCCGCCATGGCAGCGCAAAGCAGGACCATCGCCAGAGAGCACCACACCAGCCTGCTGGTGATTCGACCCGTCACTCTGTCTCTGAAAATTTTCACGAATACCTGAAATGTGCATCAGGGCAGAGAAACCTCTGCCCTGAGCGAATCAAAAACGCATTTTGCATTGGCGCGTTATGGCGTCGTCGATTTTGCGGTCCAACTGCCAGTTGTAAATTCAATGACTGCAGCAACTATCGCGAGCAAATCCATCAGGGTCTCTCTCCTTTCGTAGTCAAGTGTCTGCTTTGTCGAATCCGTTTCGTTCAATTGCCTCACGAACTTCGCCAAGATTCTTTTGACTATCCACTTCAACCGAGCGCAAGAGAAATCAACCTGCCTTTTTGTCCGCCTTCGGCATCGGCGTTTGCGACTTCGCCTGCCAGGTTCCGTTCGCAGCTTTTGGAGAATTATCATTCACGCTGCCGGTGTACTGCTTGTTCTCCCCGCCGCCCGTGGGGTGGAAGCTTCCGCTGAAATTGAAGGTTGTCCCATTAATGGTGATCTGGAACGTCAGCGTTTGCCCATGGCTGCTGGGGTTGAATACTTGGGCAGCGCCGCCCGTCGGCGTGTAGGTGTAAGTCGTATTTGGACCGCTCTTTTGAATGTTCAGCGTTCCGCTGGGGTTGGGATTGAGTCCGGTTACTGTCGATGTGTACGTTCCCTCGTGCTCACCGTCTGGCATGTTATTTACTCCGTCATCTGATTTGTGAAGACCTGTTGTTGCCAGCATCCTAGTCTCGATTTCCTCTCCAAGTCAATCACGCAAGCACGATTTCCTGCTGTCAGGGCGGCGATTTCATGTGCAATCGCTTTCACATCCCTGGCTTCTGGTTTAAAAAATCAGAGGTTTGGAGAATCCTGCTATGGGGATTGACGGCGGGCATTCAGAGTACCTGCTAACGATGTTCAAGCTCCAACTCGCTGACCAGGACATCTCCGCGTCCGCTTAAGCTTGTCTGCTTGCTGTCACGGTCCGCGTTCACGGTTGCCGGAGTCGCCTTGGCCAATATCGTGCGGATCTCCGCCTCCAACCGCAAGTCATGGATGGTCGCATCCTTACTCTTCGTAACCTGTTGCACGGCTTGCTCTAACGCAGGCACGGGTTTGGCGGCCCAGATCACCCAGAACTTCTCCCGTCCTGATTGGTCGTTGAACACCAGCCAGTCACTCTGGACATTCTTGTATGCCATCACCTGCGCGGATCCGTTATTGACTTTCGGCGTAGGAAACTCAACCGCCAGTTCGCGCTTACCATCTGGACCCGGCCCATCATTGAGCAGATAAAGCGATCCCGCTTGCGGAACGGAAAAATCAAACTTGGCTTTCCAGCCATTCTCGAAGATCTCCCGGCCCGTCGCTACAAACGGATCCTGGTAAACTTTCCGCTCGCGCATCTTCTGCACCAGTAACGAATAGCTCAGCTGACGTTCCGCAACCGCCGCCGGAGTCGCCGGGCCAACATACGTTGCAGGTGTAGCTTTCGGTCGATTCGCAGCCACAGCCCAGATCAGCAGCGCCACCGCCAACACGCTGGCGCTCACCAGCAATGACATCTTTCGCCCTGCCGACATTCCCGGCGTTCCCCTGGCCCCACTTGAACGCTTCGGACTTTCCCCATGCTCGCGCGATTGACTCTCCGGCGAAGCATGCATTGGTCGAGTGCGCACCGTCCCCCGGTCCAGCTCTTTTCTGAGCTGTACCAGGTCCAGTTCCATATCTTTAATAGATTGATAGCGCTCTTCGCGGTTCTTGGCCATCGCTTTGGCCAGAATGTGATCCAGAGTGTCAGGTGCATCAACACCATAGGTGCTCAAAGCGGCTGGTTCGCGATGAAGAATTGCCGCCAGCGTATCGCTCATCGTCTGGGCGGCAAACGGTGACTTCCCCGCCACCATTTCATAGAGCACCACGCCCAGACTCCACACATCTGTCCGTGCATCCAGTTCCAGGCCGCGTGCCTGCTCCGGCGACATATACAGCCACGTGCCCATCACCATTCCCGGAGCCGTGAGTCCGCCTGCCGCGGTAAGCGCGGTCGGGTCTGCCGTGACAAAGGACTTCTCCGCCAGCTTCGCCAGACCAAAGTCCAGTATTTTTACGAATCCATCCGGACGCACCATGATGTTGTCTGGCTTGATATCACGATGGACAATCCCAGACAAATGCGCGGCTGCCAGTCCGCTTGCACATTGTGCCGCGATGTCCAGCGCGCGTGGCAGTGGCATTTCACCTTTGCCGATCATTTGGCGCAGTGTGTGGCCTTCCACAAACTCCATGGCGATGTAGTACATGCCATCGGTTGCGCCAAAGTCGTAAATGGTAAGTATGTTGGGATGATTGCGCGCGGAAGCAGCTTTGGCTTCCTGTTCAAAGCGCTGAACGCGCTCCCCATTGCGCATGGATTCCGGCGGCAGCACCTTTACGGCGACAGTACGATCCAGCCGCGTATCGTGCGCGCGGTAGACCTCACCCATGCCGCCTCGGCCCAGCAGTCCGCTCACTTCATACGGACCCAGCCGCATCCCCGAAGAGAGAGTCATCTAACGCGGATTATAGCGTGAAAGCTGCTTGCGGATTGAAACCTTCCGGTTCCCCACCCTTCGTCAAACTGCAGGCGAAGAGTGGGGACCAAATCGTTCTTACATTGCCGGATGTTCCAGGACGTCAGCCAAAGCTTTCAGGCGTGCGGCGTCTGCCTGGTCTTTTGCTGATCCTGCATCCTTTGTCAATGACGATGCCATGCCCTTCAACTTCGCCGTTGCGTCCTTACTCATGTGCGAAGTCTCGGCGCTCTGGATCGCCTTTTGCAGGGCCGTGACCTTCTCCGCCGTCAGCGCTTGCGAACGTGACAACTGATCGAGATACGCTTTGGCTACAGCCAAATTCGCAGGCCATACGATCTTCTGCTGGTTCTGCACATTCAACTCAGCCACCTTGACCGACTTGGCTGCGTCGATTTCATTCTGGCTCAGGAATTTGGTCGGCGTGAGTTCAAATACATCCAGGCCTCGCGCAATTTCTGAACCATAAATGTTGCCGTTGTACCAATACGCTGACCAGTCGCCGCCAAGCACCAGCATCTTCGGATCAATCGGCCCACGGTCAAAGTAGGCAATCTCAAACGGATGCGCTGCGTCGGTAAAGTCCACAACGGAAATTCCACCCTGATACCAGGACTGGACTTCAATATCGCGGCCGGGCACAGGAATCAGTGATCCGTTATGCGCCACGCAGTTTTCAGTGTCACCCTGCGCAGCCGGCAGCTTGTAATAGTTCTGGAAAGTCAGCTTGCCGTCTTTAAGGGAGAAGATGGCGTCCGCGCCCCATTTGTTCGGATCATTCGCGCGGCACCGTGCGCCCAACCCGCCGCCCCACTCGTCTGTGAATACCACCTTGCTTCCATCGTTGGAGAACGAAGCAGAATGCCAGTACGAATAGTTAGGGTCGTTCACCGCATCCACACGTTTCGGATTGACGGGATCTTTGATGTCCAGCAAGATTCCGTTTCCGGAACACGCGCCTGCTGCCAATCCAATCGCCGAATACACCGTGATGTCGTGGCACTGGTTGGTGTCCGACGGCTTCTCTGATCCCGGCTTGCCGTGCGTGCCGCCATTGTTCAGGCCGTTCATCGCTCCGGTGCGCGCGTCCATAAATACGCGAGGGCTGGATACCACCTTCGCATCCTGTGGAGCAGCCAACGGGACCTTGATCACTTCAATGCGGAACAGCGCGGTATTCGGATCCTTGTCCGGCTTCTCGCCTGAGCATCCCGCCAGCTCTTCCGGCTGACGCACAAACGATGTGCCCGACACATAGATATAAACGTTGTTCTTGTCGTTTGGATCAACCACCAGCGTATGCGTGTGCGACCCGCGGCATGTCTGTACCGCCGCTACCTGCTTCGGATTCTTGATGTCGGAGATATCGAAAATTCTCACGCCACGGAAACGGTCTTTCTGGGCCGAAGGCAGGCGTGGCTTCTTCTCTTCACCCGCTGGCGGGGGCGGCTCCGGCGGAAATCCCTGCGCGCCGCAATCAACCCGCCCATTCGGCATTTCCACCGACATGAACAACAAGTTCTTGTAGACAGAAACGTCGCCCTGACCACCTGGGCACACCAGTGACGTCAACAGCTTGGTATTCGCCGGACTGGAGATGTCAAAAATGTTCACGCCATAAAAATTTCCCTGAAACAGGTGGTTGCCCTGGAACGCAAAATCGGAATTCGCAAAAGCCAGCTGTGCGATGACCAATTGCAAAGATTTCGGCGCCTTTGAGGCTGCACCCATGCCGAGCTGCGCCAGCGTCTTCTGTACCTTTGGATCATCCGGGTCGGCGGAACCCAGCTGAAATGCGTCAGGCTTTTTGACCAGCGTGAGATGCTTAAGTCCCATAGCGGCTTCGCCTGCGTCATAGAGACCGGGAGCCAGCTTCGCGCGCGGATCATTTGCATCTGATCCCGTCATGCCCGGCGGCAGCGTTGGAGCGGCTTCCGGAGCAAATGGATTCTGTTGTTCCTCTGCCGGCGCCTTTGCGGACGGTGATGGCGAAGCTGCTGGCGCCTGCGCCTCCGGCGTGGGCGAAGGTGTCGGCGTTTGCGCCTGCATCCCGATCACACCGGCTAAAAACAACGCGGCCACCGCCACGCTAAATATAACTCTGGGCACTCTTCTCATTGTTTCTCCTCTGGAATTTGTTTCTCCAACATTGTTTGCATAATCCTGATTTCGGCTCGCTGAGTATTATCGGCATCGGTCGCAAAGTCAAAGATTTCCGCATCCTGACCCGCACCCGCCGTATTGAACAGGTCTTTCACCATGGTCAACGCACCTTCATGGTGCTGGATCATCCCGGTCAGAAACAAATGGTCAAACTCACCGTTGTCCGCTTTGCGTAGTGCATCCATCTGTTCCGGTGTGAGCATGCCGGGCATCATGGCCATGGAATGTCCGGACATATCCATGTCCGTCATGGCCGGGCCCTTCATGTCCATGCCTTTCATGCTGGTGCTCTTCATTCCGGCCATTGGCAGGGAGATCGATTCCCCGCGCGCCGCCAGCCACCGCTTCATGAAGTTGATCTCGCTCGTCTGTGAACTGCTGATGCGCGCGCCCAGCCTCCGCAGGTCCTCATTTTTTGTGTGCGACGCCATCAGCGCCGTCATCTCCACGGCTTGCGCATGATGCATGATCATGCCTTGCATGAACTCCACATCGGCTTGCGACCGCGTCGGTAATTTTGCTGTCGTGGATGCCGGCAGCCTCTTGCTCGGCTTCCCTGGCGCACCCGGCTGCACTACCACCGGCCCCGACCCACCATTTTGTTGTGCCTGCGCCGCAGGGCAGAAGAAACTCGTTGGACCAAATACGGCGAACACACCCAGCGCCAGGCTAATGCCACCCTGCAAGCTAAAACCTGTCACAGGCCGGAACCTGGCATTCCTGGCAAACCACCGCCACTTTACAACCTTAATAATGTTTTTCATTGGTAATTCTTGATCGCGTACGGAATACTACCACCTTCAAAGACTCTCGCTGGGGGAACCTTGGGGATGCCCCTCCCGGGATTTCGTTAAGTTCTTGATGCTATTGGACGTTGTATCTGAGAAAACGTTAACGTATGGCTCCGTACTGAGCATCTTTTGCGCGAGCCCACTGCGAGCGCCTTAAGGATGCAGAAACGAGCGCATTCCTCAACGACGCCCTTCAGGTCCCAGGCATCTTTGGGCACCCACGGACATGGCCGCAACAGTATTTCGCACGACGCGGTCGGCCGCGATCTGCGCAGCCCTATCGTCACTGTTCACCGGATCGGCAATCCATTTTGTAGGTTTAGTTGACTGTAATCGTCGGTTATCCTGAATAGAACCCGCGCAGAGGTGCATCGCAATCACATTCGTCGGGCTCGTGATCTGGGCAACTTCTATCCGAACGTTGTCGTTGCGAACGACTGAGCGACAAGCAGTGATCGAGTATAGCGTGCGCAAGGTCGCCCTTGCTTCGTTTCGCCGACCTTTCGCGGGTTCACGACCAGTTACGACGCGTGTTGTGCCGAAGAACAAGATGTCCACGATCTTAAAACTCTGCGACAGCTTTATCTTTGGAATTTCACTGTTCAGCATTGGCAGTACTGAATCACGATGATGATGCATTCGTCGATAGGCTCTGGCGCGTGACGGAGAGCAGGTTACTACCTACAATTCCGATAATATTTTGAGCGGTAGCGCATGGAGCCTGGACGCGAGAGTTCAGGGCTGACTTGGGGCTACTGCCACCTGGTCTGGTTTCTGAACGAGATCGCCGCATTGTGTTGTTTGCATGATTTGGCCACCCCTGGTGGCATTGGTCGTCTGCACTGGGGATTCCGAATTTCACGGTGTTGGACGTCTCGGCCTACGACTTCCTTTCACGGAGGTGTGCGACCGCCGAACTCGAAGGCAGCATGCAGTTCGAGAGCGTCCTATAACGACCAAGTGCTACCGCGGCGATTGTTGGGGTAATCGCGTGTAATCCGGTAAATGGCGCCCAATGGCTGGATCACATACTTCGCCGTGGGCACATTACGCTGCCCATCTTCCTCGACTGGACGCAGCTGTTGAATCTGAAGAGATATGGTGGGCGGTGAGGGACTCGAACCCCCGACTTCCTGCTTGTAAGGCAGGCGCTCTAACCAACTGAGCTAACCGCCCCTTTGGAAGGGACTGACGGGTCGTACGAGCATTGAAAATCAGGAACGCTCAACTGCGGAACCGTCTCTGGCAGTATAGAGGCTGCCATGAGCTCGGGTCAAAATCAGTTCTAAGAGAACGCAAGACGCCTCGATTCTCAAATTTCAAATTACAAGTTCTAAATTACAAATGCTTTATCGTGTATCATCCCTTGTTCACCCTATCTCAGGAGACATTTTCAAATGCTTCGATTGCTAGTGGTCATCGTGATGCTTGCGGGCGCTGCCTTTTTATTTGCTCAAAACAAGAAATCAGACAAACCCGCACCTGCTGCTTCGCCTGCTCCGGCCAAGGCCGCCGGTCCGGACCAGGTCACCGGTAAGCCCAGGAGCACGGCATCTGGCGTCGAATACTGGGACACAAAAGTTGGTACCGGTAAGGAAGCCACCGCTGGCAAAAGCGTTACGGTTCACTACACCGGATGGCTCACCAATGGCAAAAAGTTTGATAGCTCCCGCGATCGCGATGAGCCCTTCGACTTTGTTCTGGGTGGCCACCAGGTCATCACCGGCTGGGACGAAGGCGTAGTCGGAATGAAAGTCGGCGGAAAACGCCAGCTCAGGATTCCACCGGCCGCAGGTTATGGATCGCGCGGTGCCGCGCCCGTCATCCCGCCTAACGCGACTCTGGTATTTGACGTGGAATTACTGGAAGTACGCTAATCGCCAGGCTTACTCTAGTTAGTGCACTCTAGTTAACGACGTAGTTCAAAACGAGTTGTCATTCTGCACTCCCCGAGCGCTAGCGAGTGGGTGAGGAATCTGCTTTGCAGCAGCAACTCGTTAGCCGCCCAAGGCGCGAGCCGCCAAGGCTCTATCCAAGAACGACTTGTCATTCCGACTCCCCGAGCGCAGCGAGTGGGTGAGGAATCTGCTTTTACTCCAGCTTCTGAGCCCACTATTCCGGCTCTAGTTCCGATCCTAAGAATACTTTTAGGTCGAAATAACTCTTTTTTCAAAAAAGTCTCACGATTCTCTTAGAAACCTGAGTTAGAATGCCTGCAACGCCACTTCAAAAATGAACCCTCAAGAGCTGTCAGCGCAAGAACTTGTGCAGCTTTGTCTTGATCTTAACCAGAAAGCTGCCTGGGAAGAGTTTGTACGACGGTATCAGCCAACAATCGCCTGTGCAGTCAGGCGGTCGGTACGCCGCTGGATCAGACCTCTCCCTGCCTTGGTGGACGACCTCGTCCATGAGACTTATCTCAAGCTCTTTGCAAACAACTGCCGCGCCCTGCGCGAATTCGACTTTCAACATGAAAACGCAATTTTCGGATTTCTCACGAAGATAGCGGCGAATGTTGCCATGGACTACATCCGCAGTAGCCGCAATAAGAAGCGATGGACCGGAAAGGACGATCTCAGCCTGGACGATGTCTTCTTCGTAGCAGCGAAAATTGGCAGCGCGCAGCAGGCCGAGCGGGAAATCATCATCCAGGAAATCGACCGAATCCTCAAACACGAATTAATCAACGAACCCAATTTCGCGCGCGACTATGCGATTTTCTGGCTCTACTTTCGCGACGGGTTCACTGCCAAAGCGATTTCCAAACTGACCTGTATCGGAATGTCGGTGAAGGGCGTTGAAAGTGCTCTACTTCGTCTGACAAAACTGGTTCGGTCCCGAATGAGCCGCGCTGCAGGACAATAATTGTCTGCGCACCGCCTTGGTATCTGACGCACGCTTAAACGCCACGCATGAATACAGGTGCGGCATTGGAGTTTTGTGTACCGAGAACCGTATACTTGTCCTGTTCAGCTTTTGCCGTAAGCTGACCCAAGTCGCGACCATTGCATGCTTGCAACCCATTGATTGGTAATGAGTTGCTTCAGTGTGCATTCTTTCACGCGCCGATAGTTGCAAAAGGACGTTACCATCTGTTTACGTTATTGATTATGTCGAGGGGCAAAAAGTGAGTACAGGTTTTGAGCATTTGAGTGATGCTCAACTCGAGCACTACGGGACGAACAGTCTTGCGGTAACTCCCGAGGAAGAGCAGCGAATAGAAGCTCATTTGGAGGACTGCGACCAGTGCCGCTCCGCCGTGCTGGAGACTCAGCGCATTCGTTTCGGACTATTCGCGGGTTCGTCCGTCATTTCACGGTCCAAAGTCGACCATGGTGCGGCTCTCGACGATCCCAGCGATGCTGTCTCTTCGAGTCTGCCTCTCCGTGCCATCCGGGATCCTTACACGCCCGCTTCCAGTTGCATTCTTTCCAAAGGTCCGTCTTCTAACCCATCTTCCATCGCTCCATCTTCCATCGCTTCATCTTCCATCGGCCCATCTTTTGGCGGTCCATCTTCTAACGGCCCATCGCAAGACGACCTCCGAGACCTCGCCGCCGGCATCCTCTCTCCAGATAAAGCGCTGGCAATGACCCAGCACGCCGCAGAATGCGAGCACTGTGCGTCGCTCCTTCGCGCCTTCATGGAAGACTTTTCCAACGACCTCACTCCCGACGACCTCGTTCCGGACGATCTCACTCCGGACGACTTCACTCAGGGCGACCTCGCTCAGCGCGACCTCGAAGATGAAAAAGCGTTCCTCTCCCAGCTCAAGAGTTCCTCGCCAAAATGGCAAGAAGATATGGCTCGCCAGGCGATGGAAGCGAACCGCGGTACGAATGCTTCGTCAACCTCTGGCGCGAAAATCTTCGGCTGGCCAATACGACGTGTCCTCGCTCCGGCAGCCATCGCCGCCAGCGCCCTGATCGCCTTCGGACTCTGGTTCACCCAGCGCGACACCCCGGAAAAAGTCGAAAAGCTCCTCGCCCAGGCCTACACCGAACAACGCACCATGGAATACCGCTGGCCCGGCGCAGAATGGGGACCAGTGAGAGTCACGCGAGGCCCTGGGCAATCAGAGCTTCCTGCACCGGTGTCGCTGCTCAAAGCCGAAAGAGTGGTGGCTGAGCGCCAGGTTCGAGGTACAAGTGATCCGCAATGGTTGGGTGTAAAGGGCGAAGCCGAACTCTTACAAAATGAACTCCCGGCAGCGATCGCAGATTTGAGCGTGGCCTTGATGCGGGAACCAAATTCAAGCCGTCTCAAGTTACTCCTCGCCATAGCATATGCGCAGCAGGGTGATGTTGTCGGCGAACGCGCCAGCAAGGAGAAAGCATTGGCATTACTTGATGCAGCCATGGCCGATAGCGAGTATACGAATGCAGTTCGCTTCAATCGAGGCTTGCTTTTGAACCAACTGGATGCAAAGGACAAGGCCATAGAGGAATGGAACAATTTGCTTCGGTACGAAAACGAGGGGGTCATGGAAGTCGGAAGACAGCAAGAGAAGCGCTGAGCCTAAATAGCGTTAATTTCATGCTCAGCGAATTGAGAGATTGTAGTGAATAGATTGATCAATGAGCCGTCTAACCGAATCGTCGTCGAAGAACTTTGAATGCTTTGTTTTTAGGTCATTCAGAAGCTTCGGAACATTCAGCTTTTTACTACGAACGGTTCCTAAGGATAGGATAGTTGTCCTGGAGAGCTGTTGAGCCAGTCTTCCTCGGAATCTGTTGCAGAAAGCCTGATCTTCTTCTCCAGCCAAAATTCTGGTTTCAAACCTCTTTTCAGTATCCCTGGCCTTCAGCGCTAATCGTTTTGTCTGCCAAACGCGCCAGTGCTATCGGGACGCCTAGTCGTGCACGATACGTCCCTTGATCGGAGTCTGGAGCCTGTTTTAAGAAATGAATAAGGAGCTGATCATCCCCTTTTCCACCGGCCACTCCTAGGACTGTAACAATGTTGGGCCAGAACTCCTTGCTCTTCTGGTCTTTCAGCATTCGCCGAATTTCATCGAGGGGTTGGGACTCAAACAGCTTCGCTTTATCCAGAGGAATGCCGTCGATATACCTTCGACTGACAAATTCAACCAGATCAGGGGTGAAATTATCGCAGGACGCCATTGGCTTCGGGTCGCCTTTGATCGCATCACACTGCTCGGCTGTAACAAAAACCTCGCCGCTCGCTAAGGCTGGGTTCATCAAGTACGTAGGACCGCAAACATGTTCCAGCTTCTTCACATGTCCATATTCATGAAGGAACAGGGTTTCGTTCAATGTCTGCGTCTTCCTTTTTACTATCCCATACCACCACCGCACAGCTCTCGTAGCAGCATCCTTCTATCGTGGCGTTCAATTCTCCTTGCCCATTACAGCTCAGAATGCTTTTAACGATATTTAGGGTACCGTTTGATTGGCAAAGTGCTTTGACGTCGTCCTTCCCTTTTATTTCTTCGTACTTGATATCAAAGGTGGTTGATTTCGTTTCGAGTAACGAGACGTCAAACCACATCTCTGATCTCCGGGATCGGTAATCAGAGCTGCACTTCCATCTTTCAAAATCGAATCGATCTGTTGCGGGCTAATCGATTGCTTGTATGAGTCGACTCGGTCGACTCTTAGGGATTGAGCAACAAGTCTACACAGCGGAAGAAACACACTCCCAGCTGTAAGGATGAGAGCCGCGCAATATGTTCTTTTGTGCATCTTAAGATGGCCTTGGGCGCTGATTTGAAATCAGCCGGAAATAGTGGCTACCCTTTATCGCTTATTGCTCGACTACCCAAAACTGAGGGCACCCCTGGGGGCGGTAAGTTTCCTTAGCACCACAACTTTCTTTTCCAATCCTGCAGGGGCTTTTGTGTCGCCACTCGTACAAATAGTACTGCTCCCTTAAGTCATCGCAAAAGCCCGACACGTCGTCCAGTCTAAGACAAGGCTCAAGCTGATCGATCGTGATCTGTTCAACGTTGTCGTAACAAGAGAGAAGTGCATTAAGGGGTGCGGTGTAGTCAGGTTTCTCTATACTGATATCGCTCGGCTCCACAAACAAATGCAGGTGATTCGATTTGCTACCGTTCCAGACCGGTTTTTTTGCATCGTTTGACACAAGCCGAACTCCTTCCGGTATCACATTCTCATATACGAACACATGTACCATCGGGAGCCACTGTGGTTGCTGCGGAATCTTGTTATTCGGGGTTGTACATTTCAAACTTGAGTAGAAGCCTCGCAAGGAGATGATCCTGCTCGGACAAGGGAGCTGATAAGAGTAACCGTCATAATCGTCCTTCAGCGTCCCATGCAATGCTGTTGGTGGAGGAGCTTCTTTCGTAGAGCATCCCGGCTTTAAGCCCTTAAACCGATACTCCATTTTGTAGGATCCGGCCTTCTTTAAATGAACCAAATTGCTGCCTTTGCCGGAAACTCTGCCCACGCGGTAGACATGTTCGCCGCCCGAATGAGTAGTCAAATTTGGGCAGACGAGCCTGATGCCAGGAGGTTTCGACCCATTCTCTGGCTTGGTCCAACTCATGCCGAAAATTCCATGGGTCCATACATAGAAATTTGACCCTTTCAATGGGGTTTTCTTTTCGGACCCTTGTACTAATGCATTGATATTTGCGGTGAACGGTAATGCGGCCATCATTGATAAAAAACTACGTCGGTCGAACGACATTGGTGAGACCTTCTTTCGTTGATTTAATTCAGCGTCCGAACACGCTGAAAGCCGCCCAATAATAAGGATGGGGATGCTCTTGCCGGGCATGATTCATCGCCTGAGACAACGCTAGGCTTGTATCTCCCTCTAACGAAAACCGGTGGTAAAACTCTTTCATGAATTCCGTAGTGGTTCGGGAATCGATGTCCCAGCGGCTGGCCACTATATGCGGAACTCGCGCCTGCATCATCAAGCGGACCCCGTTTTGGGGCTGATGGAAAGACACACCGGACACGCCCTGTGTGGAGCAGGCCGACAAAACCATGAGTTGCAAGCCATTGAGTTTTTTAAGGCTTAGCTGACTCAGGTCCAGAAATGGCGACTCGCCCACGCCTTCATTCAACAGCAGTTTGAGCCTTCCGTTTTCGTACACCGAGTGCCCAGCAAAATGAAAAATCGTGGCTTGCTCGAGCCTACGCAAAAGATTCTTCGGTTGGGCGGTTTCGCCCGTCAAAACGCTCGCATTGCTCAGTTCACGGCCAACCTCACGGGCTTCCTCCTCCGCGTCTGGCAACGGCTGAAGCACGTTGCCATAACCTTTGGGAACGGCCGAGATTCCCACGACCAGCGCCTTGTCATCAGACCAGTTCCTTGTCCGCAGGCGTTTGACAAAAAAAGACTTGGCAAATAAGTGACCGACTTGCTCTCAACGAAATAGTGGCCGTCTCCTCCCAGCAGCACTTCAAACGGCACTGAAGCCAGTGGTTCATCCGGTTCTATGATTACGGTGCCGGAAGATAGAGTTCGTTCGACCGGCGCCAACAGCGTTTCATACAGTTTCCGGGCCTCCATCCTGATCTCACCGATATCGCTGTCGGGATCGCTGCACAGAGAAGTCAATCGCTCCGCTGACCGAGTTAAAGCTAGCGTACCAAGTACTTCATAGTGAAAGTCGACTCGTTGCGAACTGACAGTCCAAATAGCCAATCCCTCGTCCGTCAGCATATAGACCAGCGTCACACTGGTACCAAGCTCGCGTTGCGCGTCAACCAAGTCTTTCGAGCCGCCGGCACTCAAGGCGGCTGGTTGTTTGGCGAAACTGCGTAGATCGCTAGCGCGGAATGACTCCCAAACCCGGAGGGCCTCATCGGTCCGCGACTGATCGATGAGAACCTGGCTTAACCCCCGGTATGCAGCGCTGTAAGATCGGCTCCACGCAAGCCTTTCTCTTTCGTCTTTGACCGCGCGAAGCGATCCTTCGGCGGCTGAGATGGCCCGGCGATAATCTCTCTCAGCGTCGGGATAGTTCCCCTTCTTATCAAACAGGAAAGCGCGGGTGGAATAAAACTGATATTGCGTAAGAAAACTCGCGATGCCTGAAATACCTGGTTCAATTTTTGCCAGTCGTGCAAGTGCTCGTTCGTGATCACCACGTTGCGCTTCCAGCCTTGCGAGAAGCACTTCGATGCCCGTCCGATGAATCAATACTGATTCATTTTGGGGCAGTTCCTGAAAAAGTTTCTCCGAATGGTTAAACTCATCTTTGGCTGCCTGGTTACGTCCGGCGGCCACTGCTGCCTCTGCAAAACGGTAATGGGCCATGGCGCGAAATGAGGTTAGATCCGTGAAATCAATGGTCGCGGCCGCCTCTCCTGCAAATTCATAGAAAAGGAATGTTGAGTCGTTCTGTTCAGCCCAATCCGCCAGACCCGTGTAAAACGGATAGGCTCTCTTGTCGGGAAACAACCCACTCCAAAACAACCGCAGAGCATTGCGGCTCATCTGCCACAATGGCCCTGATCTTCCGTCTTTAAGGGCTTCAAGTGCCGATTGATAATTAATGACATTGATCTTCTGCGAACTGAACTTGCCATCTTTCACCGCAATTTCTGCTCTCTTGAGGCTTTCCAGTCCCTTGTCCTGATTCCCCGCCCTTACCTGACAGCTCGTTTGCTCCAACTCCACCCGCGCCAGAAGCTGATAATAACGATGACTGGTGAGGGGTCTTTCCAGTTGTTGACTGAGAGTGTTACATTCTGGACTCTTGAACAGCAGTCGCAGCGCATTGACCTCCTCCACTTTGGCGCGCAACGTGCCCGGCTCTGACCCTGCAACCTTGAATAAGGCAGCGGCGTTTTCTGCCAAACGCTTCCCATCTACTGCGTCTCCTGCTACATTCGCGCGGATCGATTCTTGTAGTGCGTGCACAGCCTCTTGCATCTGCGTGGTGTTGTGGGCCTGAATGAAATCCAGCAGCCATGAGTCTCCATGTTTCTGGAGCAGCTCGCTACCCAACTCGTGTAGCGCGATTTTCAATTCGCTCGGTGAGGTTGAAACGTAAGCCTGAGGGAGCCAATCTTGAACGGCCACATCGGAATACTCTTCAATGCGCTCTTCAACCTCGTTCAGCAACGTTTGGTCCTGAAGACCATGGGCGGCTATTTCGGCCGGCGTGTGCAATGGCGCCTTTATCTTGGCCTCATGTTCTCCCACCATTTGCCCGGTTCGCTCAAGGCGCTGTCTGGCATCGGTCGACCAGCCGCTCGTCCTGTCGACGTTCAGATAGGCATCCCAGTGTTTCTTTGATTGCCGAAACAGAAATAGCTTTTCTTCAACAATAGCGCTGTTGTACAAGGCCGCAGCATTCTCAGGTTGCTGATCCAAAGCTTCTCCCAAAAGCTCCAAAGATCTTCCGTAAGAAATGTCTGAATCGCCTGATTGTGCTTTTTCAAAGTAAGCCGTCGCAAGGTCAATCAACAGCGGAACTTCCTTCGGTGAGGTCTCATGAAGGTTACCAAGCAGCTTTACTGCGGCCTGCGGCTCGTCCAGCAAGAGAGCCAATTCTCCCTGTAGGCGTAGCCATTCTGGGCTCGAGGTATTCTTGTGTTTTGAGATGATTTCCTGAGCGCGCAGAAGAGGCAGTGCGTTATGGCCCCCATCCGTATTTCCGTCATCGGCCTTGTAGGGCGAGAAACTCGCACCTTGCCACTTCATTTCGATGTTTCTACGCGATTCAAACGCGCTGCATAACAAACGTGCCGCGTGTTCCGGGTTGTCGCCAACATATCTCGGCATCCAGCGTACTGATGCTGCAGCGCCAAGCACGAAGATTGCCCCAACCCATGCGCTAGTCTTAAGAATCTTCATTAGTGGACTTTGAAGCGATCATCTTACCTGACCACCTCTATGCGGGGCACGTTCTTTACGGTATCCTCTCTCTTCGCCTCGGAGGATACCGTGCTCTCATTTCTGCGTCACGTAGTTCTGTCTCTTATCATTTGCTTCGCAGTAATTCCCGCATTCTCCCAGCAGCCCGCTGCGCCCAGCTCCTCCGCCCAGCCACGCACTCCTCACGCTGCGCAACATCGCAAGACTGCAGCGCTATCGGCGACCCAGAATGCCGCCCAGCCTGCGCCGCTCGCCCAGGTTGATCCCGGCCTGCTCAAGCCTTTGCACTGGCGGTCCATCGGGCCCTATCGTGGTGGACGCACGCGCGCCATCGCCGGCGTTCCCAGCCAGCCAAGCGTCTTCTATATAGGCGTATGTAACGGCGGAGTCTGGAAAACGGACGATTACGGTCGCACCTGGAAGCCTATCTTTGACGATCAGCCCACCGGCTCTATCGGCTCGGTCGCAGTCGCCGTCTCCGATCCCAACATTGTTTACGTCGGCAGCGGTGAAGGCCTGCACCGGCCTGATCTCTCCGTTGGCGACGGCATATACAAATCCACTGACGCCGGCAAAACCTGGACGCATCTCGGCCTGCGCGACGGCCAGCAGATTCCTCAGCTCGCCGTTGATCCTCGTGATCCCAACAAGGTCTTCGCCGCCGTAGCCGGACATCCGTATGGTCCCAACAAAGAGCGCGGCGTCTATCGCTCAACAGACGGTGGCCAGAACTGGCAGCAGGTCCTGGGCAAGGACGAAAACGTCGGAGCCTCTGACGTCCTCATCGATCCCACTGACTCCAACATCGTCTATGCCACCTTGTGGGAAGCTCGCGAAGGCGCGTGGGAGAACGGCGCATGGAACGGCACCGGCGGCGGTCTGTTTAAATCCACTGACGGTGGCGCAACGTTTCAGCAGCTCACCGGCGGATTGCCGCAAGGCGTGGTCCAGTCCCACATCGCCATTGCGGATAGCAACCCCAAAATACTCATGGCTTCCGTCGCCACCAAAGAAGGTGTGAAGCTCTATCGCAGTGAAAACGCCGGGCAGAACTGGGCCGTCATCACCACGGACGACCGCCCTGCAGGCCGCATCGGCGGCGGTGATCTTTCCGTTCCGCGCTTTGATCCCAAAGATCCAAACATTGTTTACGTCACCAGCACGGTCACGTGGAAATCCACCGATGGCGGCAAAACCTGGAAAGGCTTCCGCGGCGCTCCCGGCGGTGACGATTACCAGAATGTGTGGGTCAATCCCAACAATCCGCGCATCATTATTCTTGCCAGCGATCAGGGAGCAATCGTGACCGTGAATGGCGGCGAGAGCTGGGGCTCATGGTACAACCAGCCCACCGCGCAGATGTATCACGTGAATGCTGACAACGCATTTCCCTATCGCGTGTGCAGCGGACAGCAGGAAAGCGGTTCGGCCTGCATCTCCAGCCGCGGGAATGACGGTCAGGTGACCATTCGTGAATGGCATCCTGTTTCGGCCGAAGAGTACGGCTACGTTGTCCCTGACCCGCTCGACCCCGACACCATCTATGGTGGCAAGCTCACGCGTTATGATCGCCGCACCGGACAGGCGCAGCAGATCTTGCCCAAGGCATTCCGCTCGCAGAACTTCCGCGTTGTCCGCACTGAACCCATCGTTTTCTCACCCAAAGATCCGCACACGCTTTACTTCGCTTCCAACAATCTCTGGAAGACCACCAATGGCGGGCGCAGCTGGACGCAGATATCGCCCGATCTCACCCGCAAAGATTTTGTTGTTCCGGCCAGCATTGGCAAATTCAGCACTGAGCCCACAGCCAAGCCGACGCAGCGTGGCGTGATTTACGCCGTGGCCCCGTCGCCTCTGGACATCAACCGTATATGGGCCGGCACCGATGACGGTCAAATCCAACTCACGGTTGACGGCGGCAAGAAGTGGACCAACGTCACTCCCTCTGACATGCAGCCGTTCCAGAAGGTATCCATCATTGAAGCCAGTCACTTTGATCCGCAGACCGCGTACGCAGCCATCAACACCCTGCGGCTGGATGATCTGCGTCCGCACATTCTGCGCACGCATGATGGCGGCAAATCATGGTCACAGATCGTCGCCGGCATTCCGGAAAATGAAAACGTCAACGTTGTCCGCGAAGATCCCGTCCGTCGCGGACTCCTGTTTGCCGGAACTGAACGCGCCGTTTACGTTTCTTTCGATGATGGCGACCACTGGCAGTCGCTCCGCAATGACATGGCGCCAAGCTCCGTGCGCGATGTCATTATTAAAGATGACGATCTTGTCGCCGCAACCCACGGGCGTGGCTTCTGGATCATGGATGACATCACGCCTCTCCGCCAGGTCGCGCCGAAAACAATCGCGTCCAATGCTTATCTGTTCAAACCCCAGTCAGCCACGCGTGTTCGCTGGTCCATGAATCCTGATACGCCGCTGCCTCCGGACTTCCCTGCCGGCGAAAATCCGCCGGATGGCGCTGTCATCAATTACTACCTGCAATCCGCTGCCACTTCGCCCGTGACCCTGCAGATTAAAGATGCCGCCGGGAAAGTGGTGCGTTCGTATTCCAGCGCGGAGAAACCTGAACCGATCGATCCCATGTTGAACATCCCCACATACTGGGTGCGTCCACCGCAAACGCTCTCTGCCGAAGCAGGCATGCATCGCTTCCTGTGGAACATGCATTACGCTGACATCCCCGGCCTTGATCCTGAATATCCCATCTCGGCCGTGCCTCACAACACCGTGCCGCAACCTTCAGGAGCGTGGGCCAATCTCGGCACATACACGGTAGTGCTCACGGTCAATGGCCAGAACTACAGCCAGCCGTTGACCGTCAGAATGGACCCGCGCGTAAAAACACCGCCGGCCGCATGGCAGTCGCAGTTCTCCACCTCGCAGGAACTTACACAACGCCTGCTCACTCTTGTACCCGCCGCAACCCAGGCTGCTGATGTTCGTAAGCAACTGCAGGATCGTTTGAAATCCGCTCCTGCCGGCAGTGAGATCGCCGCCGCCGTGACTGCTTTCAACGAGCAGATGAATAGCGTGCTTGGCGCCGCCGGACGCCGCCCCGGCCCAGCCAATGATCAACCCACTCTCGCCGGACTGCGTGTAAAGTACCTCACCCTTCTCGGCGTACTGCAGGAAGCAGACGATGCTCCCACCACGCAAACCGAAAATGGCATCGCTGAAGTGGAACAGCAGTTCCCACAGGTCATGAAGCAATGGCAGAATGTGAAAGACACGCAGCTTCCCGCGTTGAATGAAAAGCTGAAAGCGGCGAACCTGCCGGAGATCACGTTGGCCGCGCCTGATCCCCATGCCACGGCATCAGCGCAGGACAAGGACGAAGAATAACGACAAAGAATTCGGATTAAAAAACGCGTCATCCCGAAGGGCGTTGAGTTCCCGAGCGTTTTCTTCAGCCCGGGAATCGCCTTAAGAGACCTTGTGCTCGGTTTTCGCGAAACAAAAAATTGATTCGTCATCCCGAATCTCCGTCGACGAGGCAGCGTTTTCTTCAGCTGCCGAGCCGGGGGTCCCCAGCGCACGCTTCGTGCGTTGGGGTGGAAGCAGGGGTGAGGGATCTTGCGCTTGTTCGCATCGATTCGCGTTGATGCGCGGCAAATTCCGCTTTTCTCCGTGTCTCCGTGTTGAAACTTTTACCTGTTGCAGCGAAGCGACAAAAATAAGGCCTCGCGCCGCCCACGCGCGTGAGGCCGCTGCAACAGGTGCTCGATGCTGTAACCGGAAGAATTGCTCGCAAGGCGGTTTGGAGCGAAGCGACATGATTGATTGACAGCGCTTCACCATCCCATTAATCTCGCTTCATCGGAGTACCCCATATGAATCTGCGACTGTTTGCCGCTTGCCTCATTCTTTTTGCCTGTTCCCTATCTGCCTTTGCTGACGATGATCACCATCACATGGGCCCCAATGACAAGCTCGGCAACGTGTCGTTCCCTATCTCATGCAAGCCGGAGTCGCAGAAGCCATTTGAACTCTCGGTCGCAATGCTGCATTCCTTCGAATATGAGCAGGCGGAAAGTGGCTTTAAGCAGGTCGCAGCCAAAGACCCGCAATGTGCAATGGCGTACTGGGGCGAATCTCTAACCTTGTTCCATCTGCTCTGGGCCCGTCCGTCAAAAGCTGATTTGCAGCGCGGCCATGAACTGGCAGAAAAAGCCCAGCAGCTCAAGCCAGGAACGAAGACCAAACGCGAACAGGAATACATTGACGCGGTCGTCACGCTTTACCAGACCGGTGATCTCGAACACAAAAAGCGGCTCGCCAACTATGCCACGGCAATGGAGAAGGTCGCCAACGATAATCCCAAAGACACCGAAGCCTCCGCATTTTATGCCGTCGCTCTGTTGGCCGCTGCACCGGAAGACGATCCGACGCATGCGCAGGCCAGGAAAGCTGTGGCTATCCTGACCAAAATTTTCGAAGTACAGCCGGACCACCCTGGCATTGCTCACTACATTATTCATAGTTGTGACAATCCGCAGATGGCGCCGCTCGGTGTGGCTGCAGCTCGTGAGTATGCAAAGATTGCGCCGGCATCGCCGCACGCCGTCCATATGCCGTCGCATATCTTCGCCCGGCTCGGACTATGGCAGGATTCCATCGCCTCCAACGCTGCCGCCCTGAAAGCTGCGGACAAAATGGCAGAGATGAATTTCCACACCGCGCATCATCGCATGCACGCCATGGATTACCAGCACTATGCCTATCTCCAGATCGGTGATGATCAAAGCGCCAAAGCTGTCAGCGACGCCATGGCCAAAATGAATCGCGCTGACATTGAAACTGAATATCAGGATTATTATGACGACATGGTGAGCAGCATGGCTGCCCGCTTCGCCATCGAACGCCGCCAATGGAAAGAGGCGTTGGCGTTGCAGCCTTTGGAGAAAGCCCGCCCGCAGCAACAGGTAGTCACCTATTGGGCGCATGCCGTCGCTGCCGGACATCTTCATGACGCAGCCGCCGCCCAGGAAGCGCTCAAGCATTACGATGAATTGGTGGAAAACATCCGCAAGTCTTCCACCTCCTACCATGGCGACCTGCTGAAGAACGAACACAAAGAAACGCAGGCGTGGGCGGCCTATGCGGATGGCAAGAGCGAAGATGGATTGCGCATCCTGCGCGAAGTCGCTGACAATGAAGACAAGGTCGGCAAAGGTGAAACCGAATCACCGGCACGTGAGATGCTGGCTGACATGCTTATGGAAATGAATCGCCCGAAGGAAGCGCTGGCAGAGTACGAAGTCGCGCTCAAGACAGATCCCAATCGCTTCAATGAGCTCAACGGAGCAGCCCAGGCGGCGGAAAAGCTCGACCAGAAAGAAAAAGCCGGACAGTATTACGCTCAGCTTCTGAAAAATTGCCAGGGCATCGATTCAGATCGTCCAGAGCTGGCGAAAGCTAAGACGCTGGTGGCTGCAAAATAAAGACGCGGCAAAATAAAGACGCGACAAAAAATAAAGCCATGGCCCTCGACAAAAGCAAAGACCAAGACAATCGTCCTGTACTCGATCCCCGCACGCAGTGGTTCCTTCAATTTTTGAAGGACCTCAACCGCCCGCAAGTCTGGGAAGTTACGGTCGATCAGGCACGCGCCATGCAGATCAAAGGCCAGGAACTTTTTCCCGTCACCAAGTTGCCTGCTCTGTTTGAAGACCGCACCATTTCCGTGGGGCCGCGCGGCAACGTACAGATCAGAATTGTCCGTCCCGAAAACGCGACCAATGCTCTGCCCGTGGTCATGTATTTCCACGGCGGCGGATGGGTCCTCGGCGACGCCACCACATACGATCGCTTCCTGCGCGATATCACCAACGCAACCGGCGCTGCTGTGGTGTTTGTGGAATACCGCCGGTCGCCCGAAGAGCGCTTTCCCATCCCGCTGGAAGAATGTTATGCCGCCACAAAATGGGTGGCGGAGCACGCCCCGGACATCAACGTTGACGGCGGTCGCATCACCGTCGCAGGTGACAGTGCAGGCGGCAACATGGCCACGGTGGTCTGCCATCTTGCCAAACAGCGCGGCGGCCCTCGTATTTTCGCTCAGGCCCTTCTCTACCCTGCTACCGCAAATCCTGCGTACAAATCGCAGTCATGTCGAGACTTTGGCCAGGGATACTATCTCACCGAAGAAGCCATGAACTGGTTCTGGCGGCAATATGTGCCTGACGCGTCGAATGACACCGCTCCAACAGCAGCCCCCATCTTCGCTTCACCAGATCAACTCAAAGACCTGCCGCCCACGCTCATCATCACGGCCGAGTGTGACGTGCTGCGCGACGAAGGCGAAGCTTACGCTCGTAAGCTCTCTCAAGCGGGAGTGCCCGCAACCTGCACGCGATACCTGGGCTCCATCCACGGATTCATGGGTGCCAACGCGCTGGCAGAAACGCCTGCCGCCAGAGCAGCCACCTCGCAGATGAATGCGTTCCTGAAATCCTATCTGATTTAAGCATCGTAATCGCCCTTCGGCCTTGCCCTGACCGTCGCCCTATGTATAATCCCATGACTTAAAATTCTTGCCCGATCAACTCTTGTGGGGGATATCAGCATGCGTTTGAAACAAGCGGTCAGCGGAATTCTTGCAGTTGTGTTGTCGTTGTTCGTCATCGGCTGCCAGAAGGGTGGCGGAAACACGACCAGGATAGGCGTCATCACCTCTCTCACCGGCAGTCAGGCGGCCTTCGGCGAGGCGCACAAAAACGGCTATGCCATCGCCCTGGATGAAATCAACGCTAAGGGCGGCGTTCTGGGCAAGAAGATCGAACTGGATATGTATGACGACCAGAGCAAGACCGACCAGGCCGTGCAGGGCGTATCCAAACTAATTGACCAGGACCATGTGCCGATTCTGCTGGGTGCGTACTCCAGCGAGAACACCAAGGCCATTATCCCCGCTGTCATACAACGCCAGATTCCGTTGATCATTCCCACAGCCACGGCAGACAACGTGATGGACTCAAAGTCGCCATGGATTTTCCGCATCTGTGCCGGCGCCGCCGATTATGCCAAAGCCACACTCGACTTCCTCAAGGCGAACGGCAATCCGCGCAAGATCGCCATCGTGTATGAGAACACCAACTTCGGCCAGGCAAACAGCAAAGCCATGCAGGCAGCCGCCAAAGCCGATGGCATGGATATCGTTGCCTTCGAATCGTATGAAGCCAAGTCGCCGGATTACAAATCCGTGCTGCAACGCGTGAAGCAGTCAAACCCTGAAGTGATTTACTTCTGCTCTTACCTTCTGGACGCTGGCACGTTGATGCGCCAATCGCAGGAAGTGGATCTCAATCCCAAATACTTCACGTCAGCGGGAACCGGATTCGCCGCTGCTGAATTCCCTACCGCCAAGGGCGCTGGCAAGAACGCCGAGTACACTTTCTCCACTTCGCAGTGGCTGCCCGCGGCCCAGTGGCCGGGATCGAAAGAATTTGACGCCGAATATTTCAAGCGTTTCAACTCGCATCCGGCTTATCACGCCATCCAGGCATACGCTTCGCTCCAGGCAGCAGCCAAAGCCATGAACGACGCTGGCTCGCTGGACGCCGCCAAAATTCGCGACGCCATCAAGGCCCTCAACCAGCCCATGACGCCGTTCGGCCCCGTTCACTTTGACGCCGGCGGACAGAACCAGCATCCAGTGCTGATCACCCAGGTGCAGGGCGGTCAGTACAAAGTCGTGTTCCCGACTGACGCAGCCGATTCCAAGCCCATCATCCCGGCGCCCAAATGGAGCGAACGCAAGTAAGCTGGCTCTCAAGCAAGTCAAATTTTTTGACGGAGAGAGGACGCGAAAGCCTTGACAGCTTTTCTGCAAGCCTGCATGAACGGCCTGCTGACCGGCGCGCTGTACGCGCTGATCGGCATGGGGCTCGCCTTGATCTTTGGCGTCATGCGCATCGTTAACTTTGCTCATGGCGCCTTCCTCATGGTCGGCATGTACGCCACGTACATTCTTTTTGATCGCCTCAAAATCGATCCCTACATCGGCTTTCTTCCTGCGGGATTGTTCCTCTTTGCTTTCGGCTTTCTCGTCTACCGTGCTCTGATTCAACCCATTCGCGATCGCTCAGATTTCATGCAGATCCTCATGACCACCGGCATCTCGCTGATCCTGGTCGATACGGCACAGCTCGCCTTTGGGGCGGACTATCACCAGACCAACCTCGCGCTGGTGAATAAGACGTTGCGTTTCGGGCCATTCGGACTGAACGCCGCCGCGGTGCTTTCCTTCGTCATAGCGTCAGTCTTCATCGTTGGGCTGCAGCAGTTCGTTGTCCGCAGCCGAACGGGCCAGGCTCTGCGCGCCATCGCACAGAATCGTGAAGTGGCGCCGCTCATGGGCATCAACGTAACACGCATTCAGGGCATCAGCTTTGCTCTGGGCATTGCCTTCGCGGGAATCGCCGGTGGCTTGCTGCTTCCGGCACTCTATCTTTTTCCCAGCGTTGGCGAAGATTACACTCTTAAGGCCTTCGTCATTGTTGTGCTCGGCGGTATGGGATCGATTGAGGGCGCAGCCATGGGTGGACTTGCGCTCGGCATCGCGGAGAGCCTCACCAGTCTCTATATTGGCAATCAGTGGGCGCTTGCCGTTGATTTTTTCCTTTTCCTGCTGATGCTTTCACTCAAGCCCAGCGGTCTCTTTGGGAGGCAGCGCGCATGAATGAACTTCAGGGCTGGCGGCTGTACTCGCTCATTGCGCTTGGCCTTATCGCCGTCGCGCTTCCTCTTTTCATTCAGAATGATTACCTCATGCAGGTCTTCTTCCGCATTGCATTGTTTGCGGCCCTGGGACTGGCATGGAACCTTGTCGGCGGTTACGCAGGGCAGCTTTCTCTCGGCCATGCCGCTTTCTTTGGACTGGGCGCGTACGGACTGGCGATTGCCTCGGCCCACGGCGTTCCCCATTGGATCGCCTTCATCCTTGCTCCCATGCTCGCCACCGCCTTTGCTGCGATCATCGGCAAGATCGTCTTTCGACTGCGCGGCCCTTACTTCACGCTTTCCACCATCGCCTTTGGTGAAGTTCTGCGCCTGATAGCCACCAATCTGGCCATCACCGGCGGAGCCATCGGCCTCTCCGTTCCCGCATTGTTTTCCGGACAGGGATTCTGGCGCTGGTTTTATTACTGCGCCGTTGCGCTGGCGCTGCTCACGTTCGCCATCAACGCCTGGACCTCGCGCTCACGCTTCGGCTATTACCTGATGGCGATCCGCGAAGATGAAGACACCGCCAGCGCCGTCGGCATTGATACCGCGAATTACAAACTGCGGTCACTGCTGATCAGCGCCTTTCTCACTGCACTGGGTGGCGCACTGTATGGCAGCGCGTTCCAGTTCATCGTGCCGGACAGCATCCTGAACATCGACATATCCGTACAAATGGCCATCATCACCATGCTGGGAGGCGCTGGTACGCTGATTGGCCCAATCGTCGGCGCAATCCTCCTGCTCTCGGCTTCCGAACTATTCAAAAACCAGTTCCAGGAAAGCCACCTGCTCATCTACGGAATCCTCATCGTTGTGGTTGTGCTCTTCCTGCCGGAAGGAATCGTTGGCGGCTTTGAGCGAAAAGTGCGCGGACAAAACAAACCGCCGCTGCCACCGTCACTCGCACCACAAGCGCCTGCAGCTTCTGGCCAGGGGGGCGACTGATCATGGCCGGCGTACTCGAACTTCGTGGCGTGACCAAGCGCTTTGGCGGACTCACAGCCGTCAGGAACGTCTCCTTCACTTTGAACGACCACGAAATCCTGTTTGTCATCGGCCCCAATGGCGCCGGAAAGACAACCGTCTTTAACCTGATCAGCGGATTCTTTCATCCTGACGAGGGCGCCATGTCTTTCGGCGGTAATGATGTTTCCGCATCGCGCCGCACCAGACCTCCCGCATCGGAATTGGCCGGACGTTTCAGATCGTGAAGCCGCTCGCCAGCCTGAGCGTGATTGAAAACGTGATGCTCGGCGCATTCATGCACACCGGCAATCTGAAACAGGCAGAAAACGAAGCGGAGAAAATTCTCGACTTCCTGCAGATGTCGCATGTGAAAAGCTTCCAGGCCCGCGGGCTACCTCTGGCTGCGTTGAAGCGTCTGGAAATCGCGCGCGCCCTGGCCACCAAACCAAAACTGATTCTGCTCGATGAAGTAGTCTCTGGCCTCACCACCAGTGAGGCCCTTGCCCTGGCTGATCTCATAAAGCGGCTGCCGGAGTGGGGCGTCAGCGTGGTGGGCGGCGTGGAACATGTAATGAAGGTCGTGATGAAGATTGCTGACCGCGTCGTGGTTCTGGATTATGGCGCCAAAATCGCTGAAGGCATTCCTGCGGACGTAGTGAAGGATCCGTCCGTCATTGAAGCGTACCTTGGACCGAAGTACAAGGAGTTGGAGCGCTCATGACATCCCCCAATGCGAGTCCAAAGACGAGCGAGAGCGACGCGCCAACGCATCCGCTGCTGGAACTGGAAAACGTTTCCGCGTATTACAAAGACCTGCAGGCACTCTTCGGCATCACGCTGAAGGTCAATGAAGGCGAGATTGTGACGCTGATCGGCGCGAACGGCGCGGGCAAGACGACTACGTTGCGCGTGATCTCCGGCGTGAAACATCTTGCGGGCGGTACTCTGCGTTTTGCCGGACAGGACGTCTCTCGCGTGCCCGCGCATGAAATGGTGGAGCGGGGCGTGAGTCACGTTCCTGAAGGCCGACAGGTATTTCCCTTTCTGACCGTGCGGGAAAATCTATCGCTCGGCGCGTACGCGCCACGCGCGCGTGCAAACATGAAGCAGTCGCTGGAAGAACAGTTGGCCTTGTTCCCTCGTTTGGCGGAACGCATGGAGCAACTGGCCGGAACTCTTTCCGGCGGCGAACAGCAGATGGTCGCCATCGCCCGCGGACTCATGGCCAGGCCCAGGCTCCTGCTGCTCGACGAACCTTCTCTCGGCCTGGCCCCCAAGATCGTGGATGAAGTATTTGAGAAGATCCAGGAAGTCCGCAGCAAAGGCATCACCATGCTGATCGTGGAGCAGAACGTTGTCAGCGGCCTCGCCATCTCCGACCGCGGTTACGTGGTGCAGAACGGCTCCATCATCCTGGAAGACGCGTCTAAAAATCTCCTGAATAATGACATGGTCCGCGCCGCTTATCTGGGACTGTAAGCCTACTCGTGGCGAGTGTGCGCCGGTCAAAGCGAAATCAAACCTTCCTTAGCCGCGAATAAACGCGAATCAAGCACGAAAAAAGATTTGCGGTTTCTTTCGGGGTGGAGCGCGCATTTATGCCTGCGTTAAAGCGAGAAGACAATTCGGCCTTCAGGCCCTGAGGTGACTCGCGACAACGCAGATCGCAAACATCGCTCCTTCGAGAATGAGCGAAGAACTTAATTGTCATTGTGAGCGGAGTCGGAGCACGCGACTTAGTCGAAGAATCCCGAGGTTGAGGGTTGTGATCAGGACGCAACAGGAAACTCTTACGAACACTTCCCTTTGTCATTCTGAGCGGAGTCGGAGCGCATGCGACGACGTAGTCGAAGAATCTATGCATTTGTCGGCTTTCTCGCCACGGTTGGGGACGAAGGACCACAGGGCTCAGGCCGCCCACGCGACCGAGCCCGCCGCATCAGGAGCCTCTTGAATCTCACCAGCAAAATCGCCCTCAAAGCGGTTTGGAGCGTAGCGACAGAATTGAAGGAATAAAACGTCGCCCCGGAAGTTATGAACAGTGCAACAACGATACATACACAAGGAGACACTCTAATGAAAAACATTTTCAATCGCACTCTTGCTCTCGCGCTCTTGTCAGCCTGCATTGCTGGTTCAGCCGCGGCCGAAACCAAAACTTGCAACGATCAGCAAAACTCCACTCAATCGCCGAAAGCTGAAAAGCATTCCAAAAAGGCCAAAGACTCCAAGCCGAAACAGCAACAGCCGGACAACAGCTTCTACGCCATCTTTGGATGACGCGCTTTTGATCCGAGATAAAACGCCCTCTTCTTTCAACGCAACCACAATGGATTGGCAGTGTCGAGTAGCATCGATGCTGCCGTTTTTTCCTTTCACGAGGCTCGTGTGGCACAGCCGCCCTCGGCTGTGTTCGATTCGTGTTCATTCGCGGCCAAATCAGCCCCTGGCTTACGGATTTGACATAAAATAACCTGTGGCAAAGCATTCCATCAGGCTCATCGCCGTTGACATTGACGGCACCCTCACCGATCCCGATTACAAAATCTCGTCCCGCAACTATGAAGCCTTGCGCGAAGCACATGGTGCAGGCATAGAGATCGTCCTCGCCACCGGCCGTCGCCATGACTATGCCATGCCTGTGGCCCGCGAACTCGGATTCCCTATCTGGCTCATCAGTTCCAACGGCGCTCTGGTCAGATCAACCAAAGGCGAGACTGACTTTACTGATCGCCTGCCTGCAAGCTCTGCCCGCAAGCTCATCCGCCACATGGAAGAGTTCCGTGGCAGCGCTGTTCTCACCTTTGACCGCCCCCCGCTGGCCAGTGACTCTCTCATACTGGAAACAGTCGACGAACTTAACCAAAGCATCTCGCGATGGATGGACTCGAACCGTCCTTATATAAAGATCGTCTCGCCCCTGGAGGACGCACTCAGTGAAGATCCTCTCCAGGCAATGTTCTGTGGCTCTGTGAGCCGGATGTTGGCCGCGCAGCAACGGCTTTCTGAGGCCGATTTTGCTGACGAATTCACGGTCCTGCGCACCCAATACGATCATCGAGACCTGAGCATTCTGGACATCCTGACCCGCGATTGCTCCAAAGGCCATGCTCTGCGGAGACATGCGGAAAAACACGCCATTTCTCCTGATGAAATCATGGCCATTGGCGACAATTACAATGATCTGGAAATGCTTGAATACGCAGGAGTTCCGGTGGTGATGGCCAATGCCGATGCAGGCCTTAAACAACGTGGCTTTTATGTGACCGGCAGCAACTCTGAAAATGGTGTGGCTTTGGCCATCGAACAGCTCTTTCGCGCTGGCTTTCCTGCTCTAATTCGGGGACAATAAGTGTCTTGGCTCAAAATGCCTCTTCTTAGACCAATTGCGATCGGAATTCTTCTGCTGGCGACGCAGATTTCAGCGTCTGCCGCGGAGGTCGCCGTGCTGCGCAATGGTTCGCAGATCAGCTTTGTGCGCAAGGAAGAGATAAGCCCCGGCACCACCCGCCTTTACCTCGCCAGCGGGCACCTGGACATGCCGACCGCTGATATTGAGTCATTCGAAAAGGAAGAAACGCCGGTTCCCGTGCCTGCCGCGAATACCAGCGAGATCGTCGCGAACCCGAATCCGGTTGTGGCCACCATTTCTTCCACTGCAACTTCTTCCACTGCGAGCCAGCCATCGCAAAAAACAGCCGTTCTGCCCGCGACTACTACTAAACCCGTCACGCAACCCGAACTTGACCAGTTTGTTCGTGATGCCGCGGCAAAGAACCGTCTTGACCCTGATTTTGTGGCCAGCGTGATCCGTGCTGAAAGCAACTTCAAGCCACATGCAGTTTCGCCCAAGGGCGCTCGCGGGCTCATGCAGTTGATGCCGGCAACTGCGGCGCAACTCGGCGTGGCAGACGCATTCGATCCCAGGGCCAACATTGAAGCCGGTACTGCGCACCTGAATTCGCTGCTGAACCTTTATCATGACGATCCAGTAAAGGCCCTGGCTGCCTACAACGCCGGAGCCCATCGCGTGGAGCAGTACCACGGTGTGCCTCCTTATCGCGAAACGCGCGCTTATGTCTCCAAGATCGTGCGCGATTTCAACGCCAAGAAGCGCGCCCAGAGGAAGACACTTCCTCCCACCACCACGAAGGCAAATGGTTCGGCCACCACGAATGGCACGGCGGCAAGCTCCGGGAAGAAAACCAAAGCCGCGCAACCGCAGCAAGCCAGTGTTTCCAAAGCCAATAAGCCTGCCTGAGACATTCCATTACAATAAGAACCATCAGCGGCGGGGATCTTCCCGTTCATTGACGCACTGTTTCCGTCCCAGAAAACCTGAATGAATAAGCGAAAAATCCTGCTCACAGCACTGGTCGTGATTGTCCTTGGGGCGCTCATCTATCTCCAGGTCAGGACTTGGAGGAAATTTGACTGGCAGTCCTTCAAGGCCGAGACGGAAGACGTAAATGTCGGATTGATCGCTCTGGGCGTTGGCATGATTTACTTCGATTACTATCTGCGCGCACTGCGCTGGAAGATTCTGCTGCGTCCGGTGTGCGACGTGAAGACCTCGCGGCTGGTTGCCCCCACCATGATTGGCTTTACCTCACTGGCGTTGCTGGGGCGTCCAGGCGAATTCATTCGGCCCTATCTGATTGCACGCAAAGAAAACCTTACGATGTCTTCGCAACTGGCTGTGTGGGTGGTGGAGCGTTTGTTTGACGTCGGCGCTTTCGCCGTAATCATGGCCATCAACGTTTTAGTGTCGCCCAGCCTTAGAGACTTGCCGGGATTTGCGGGCGGTGCAACGCGAAAGATCGGCATGTTCCATCTTTCGTCATTTCAGCTCTTTGAAGTATTTGCTTTTGGCCTATTGCTCGCCGTTCTGGTGGGCGCGCTGTTCGCCTTCCTGATTCGACGCAATCCAGAAGGTGCGGCAAGGCTGATGGAGCGGGCATTTGGAAAAATTTCGCCCCGTCTGGGCAAAGGCCTTTCGCACCGTGTACACACCTTTGGTCAGGGTCTGGATACCATCCACGACTTCTCATCGTTCCTGCAAATTTCCGGATTGTCCGTCGCAATTTGGCTACTGATTGGCGCAACCTATTATTTCGTCACTCACGCTTACGGCGATGTTGGGCCCGGCATGACGCTCTCCAGCGCCCTGCTGCTGACCGGCGCCAGTGTGGCCGGAGGCACCTTGCAGCTGCCCGTCGTTGGCGGAGGTTCTCAGCTCGCGACCATCGGCACCATGGTTGGTATTTTTCAATTCCCCAAAGAGCTGGCCATCAGCTGCGGCATGATGCTCTGGTTGGTGACGTTTATGTCAATTATCCCGGTGGGCCTGTTCCTCACCCATTTTGAGCATGTTTCTTTGCGCAAACTTCGCGACGAGAGCCAGGTGGAAGAGGAAAAAGCGCTGGAAGAGGGATAAATCGAATTTGGTAAATGGGTAATTTGGTAATTGAGTAATTGAAGACCCTGGAGTTCGATGTCGAAATGCTTTTCAATTACCCATTTACGAAATTACTCAATTACCAAATTCCATTCACTCAATTACCAACTTACCCAATTACCAATTCCCCACACTTCCCCCACCTGTAGGGTCTCTCGATATGTCTGATACAATCAACGGTATCCTATCTTCCAGACAGAGTTGTGTTTAAGCATCCATGAAATGTCCTTTTTGCGGGTTCGAGAACGATAAAGTAGTCGACTCGCGTGAGAGTAAAGAAGGCGAATCCATTCGCCGCCGCCGTGAATGCCTGAAATGCGAAAAGCGTTTCACCACCTACGAGCGCATTGACGAAATCCCCTACATGGTTGTGAAGAAAGATGGCCGCCGGGAGAAGTTCGAGCGCCAGAAAGTTCTTGCCGGGGTGCTACGGGCCTGCGAAAAACGGCCGATATCCATGGGGAAGATGGAACAGATCGTTAATGACGTGGAGCAGTTCGTGGTGGATTCTCCGGAACGCGAGCGCACCGCAAGCGAACTGGGTGAGTTGATTATGGACCGGCTGAAGCTGATCGACAAAGTCGCCTACATACGCTTTGCCTCTGTCTATCGCGACTTCCAGGACGTGAGCGAGTTCCATTCCGAACTGGAACATCTGCTCAACGCCAATCCGGAAAAGCAGAAATCGGCGAAGGCGAAGTCCTCTTCCAAGCAGTAAATCAAAATTCGGCAAGGCAGGTTTGAATGGCACACAAGGTAACGTTGATCCCGGGCGACGGCATTGGCCCGGAAGTCACCAGTGCAGCAGTGCGCGTGATTGAAGCCGCGGGAGTAAAGGTCGATTGGGAAACTGTAAACGCGGGCGCCCAGGCTTTCGAGAAGTACGGCCAATACATTCCCAAAGAACTGACAGAATCCTTTGAGCGCACCAGAGTTGGCCTGAAAGGCCCGGTCACCACGCCCATTGGCGGCGGCTTTGCCAGCATTAACGTTCAGCTTCGCAAGCAGTTTGAGCTTTACTCCAACTTCCGTCCGGTCAAGAGCCTGCCTTCGCTGCCTACGCGATTTCCCAATGTTGACCTGGTGATTGTGCGTGAAAACACCGAAGGCGAATATTCCGGTATTGAACATGAAGTGGTGCCCGGCGTGGTGGAAGCCCTCAAGATCATCACGGAGAAAGCGTCTACGCGGATCGCGCGCTTCGCTTTCGAATATGCCCGTCGCGAGAAGCGCAAAAAGATCCACGCCATCCACAAAGCCAACATCATGAAGATGAGTGACGGCCTTTTCCTTCGCTGTTGCCGTGACGTGGCCAAGGAATATCCGGAGATCACGTACGGCGAGCACATCATCGATAACACCTGCATGCAGCTGGTGATGAATCCCTACCAGTATGACGTGCTGGTGATGGAAAACCTCTACGGCGACATCATCTCCGATCTCTGTGCCGCTTTTGTTGGCGGCCTGGGCATGGTTCCTGGCGCCAACCTGGGCGACGGCTACGCCATCTTCGAGGCCGTGCATGGTTCAGCGCCTGATATCGCCGGCAAAGACATGGCCAATCCCACGGCAGTCCTGCAATCTTCCGTGCTGATGCTGCGTCATCTTCACGAGGAGGAGGCCGCGGAACGCGTCTACAACGCACTCGAGAAGACATACAAAGAGAAGAAACATACTACGCGCGACGTGGGCGGCACAGCGGGAACCTCGGAATTTACGGACGCCATCATTGCCAACCTGGAATCCGTGGCGGTGGCGGCGAAATAGCGACCGGATCTATTGATTTGATTGGAATGAATTCGGATTGAATTTACGGGGCCGATCGAGAGCATTTGCAATCAATCTCCCAGAACTTAATGGTCGATTCACTTAATCGGTCGAAACTCGTGTGGCACAGCCGCCCTCGGCTGTGTTTTTTCTTCATCCCGAGTGCAACGAGGGATCCCTACCGCCTGATTCAACGTGTGTCTCAGCAGTCCTGGCTTGTACAAAATTTGCTCGTAGGCGTGCGCGCAGCGAAGCGGAGCGCCTAATTCCCTGCTCATGCGATATGATTTCTGCAAGTCATGAAAATCATTTCTTCTTTTTTCCTTCTCTTCCTGCTCGCAATCGCAGGCTGTAGCCAGCGTTCGCAACCTGCCTCTGACGCGCCAAAAACGTTCGTCACCATTGATCCCAACACCACCGGCGAAATCACCGGCATCGTCAGCTTCTCCGGTCCCGCTCCAAAACTATCCACCATTGATATGACGGCCGATCCCATGTGTCCGCAGAAAGCCCAGCCGGCGGAGACCGCGGCTATCAAAGATGGCAAGCTGGCCAACGTGTTTATCTATATCAAAGATGGTCTTCCCCAAGGAGCCTTTCCGTCGCCAACGGCGCCAGTCGTTCTCAACCAGAAAGATTGCCGCTACAGTCCGCGCATGATGGGCGTGATGGTGAAGCAGCCATTCAAGATCGTGAATGACGATCAGGCCAATCACAACATACATGACATGCCCAGCCACAACCCGCAGTGGAATGAAGAGCAAAAGCCGACAGACCAGCCAATCACCAAATCCTTTCCCAATCCGGAGATGATGCTGGCTCTGCAATGCAACCAGCATCCCTGGATGCGTGCCTATGTCAACGTAATGACTCATCCATATTTCGCCGTCAGTGACGACGACGGCAAATTTGAGATTAAGAACCTGCCTCCGGGTGAGTACACGCTGGCCGCGGTGCATGAAAAGTTCGGCGAGAAAACCATCAAGGTAAAGGTCGCCGGCAAGGACAACATAAAGGCGCAGTTCAATTTTTCCGCGGCTGCGCAGTAGTGCATTCCCCACATCTGGAAGTGGCCGCGATAATTCGTGAAATGTAAGACATGGACGGAGAACATTCGAGTGGAACCACCGGACGTAGTCGCAACACTTATGGCCTTGGTGCGAGATCACGTTGTCGATCCCCACAGCGAGCAAGAACTACTGCTCTGGATGTTATTTCTATATAGCCACAGAATTAGGTTCATCGCTCCCGCCGCTCAGGGATTTTCCTGACGCAACTTTAATCCAGCCATCTACTATGCGCCTTGCCGCACAAGTGGTTGCCGGGGTCTGGCAGGGCCCTAATCCCGAAGGGCGCGATTATCGACATTGGTACCATGATTTTGTATCTCAGTATGGCGGTAAAGACGAGATACCCGATAATGTCAAGAACGCGATAGAACGTATGCGCGACCGGCTCCGCCATGACAAGCGCGTAAGTTCGGTTGAAGTTGCTGAATAAATAATCGGCCAACCGGGTGCTAAAATAGGTGTTCTCCCAAGGAGCTGTTCTGACCCCCGTCACCTACAACGCTGCGCATCATCGCTTTACTGTTTTTGTCGCCGCACTGGCATTTCTTCTGCTCATTGCCGGTGGCTTGGTGACCAGCAACAATGCCGGACTCTCGGTCCCGGACTGGCCGACCACCTTCGGCTCCATGTACCGTATGCCGCAGATGATTGGCGGGGTTAAGTTCGAGCATGGCCATCGCATGATCGCCGAAGGCGTAGGCCTGCTTACGATCATCGTGGCGGTCTGGACGTGGAGGGTGGACAAGCGCCGCTGGATGCGCGCACTCACCATTGGCGCCGTTTTGGGAGTCATTTTTCAGGGAGTGCTCGGCGGGCTGACGGTGTTGAACTTTCTTCCTCCGGCCATCTCAACCGCCCATGGTGTCGTCGGACAGACAATGTTCTGCGTTCTCGCCGCGATTGCCGTCTTTACCAGCAGGAGTTGGCTCAATGAGCCAACTGAACGTATCGCATTGAAGGATGCCAAACCACTGATCCGCCACTCATGGATGCTGATTGGCTTTCTTTATCTCCAGCTCATTCTTGGCGCCGCTTTCCGGCATGTGTGGACCAAATGGGGCCCGCCTGGTTCCAATCACTGGCCAGTCCACAAGATCATTCACATGTTTCTTTATCCTCACATCCTGAATGCTCTGTTTGTCGCCGGACTCATTCTCTATCTCAGCATGCGCGGGCTCAGCAAGCATGCCAACATTCCGCACATCAAAAAACCGGCCATGGCCTTGCTCATGCTGCTGGTCTTGCAGCTCCTTCTGGGCGTCAGCGCTTATATGGTCCGCGTGGTGCAGGGCGTGAATGATGTTCAGCCAACCATTGCGCTGGTGGGCGTGACCGTTGCGCATCTTGGAGTGGGCGCTTTGATTCTGGCGCTGACGGTCATTTTCACCATCCAGGCCTATCGCCATCGGGGCGAACCGGCAGACGTTCTGCGATTCGATCGCATGCGTGAGGTGGCGCAGGCATGAGCACCACCGTAGCCGCTCCCATCGCGATCAAGAAATATTCTGTCCTGGGCGACTACGCCCAGCTTTTCAAAGTTCGCGTAACCACGCTGATCGTCGTCACGGCCTGGGCAGGATGCTATATGGCCTCGTCCAAGAGTGGCGTCTCGTCGCTTTCGTGGACACTGTTCAATGCTTTGTGGGGCATCGGCCTTACCTGCGCAGGTTCAGCGGCGCTCAATGAGGTGGTTGAACACAAGCTGGACGCACTGATGAAGCGCACGCGCAATCGTCCCATCCCGGGCGGAAGAATGGACGTGACGACAGGATGGATTGCCGGAATCGCCGCCACTCTTCTCGGCTCGCTCTCATTGGCGTTGACTACCAATGTGCTGACTGGAGCGCTTGCCCTGGCGACGGCCGTGACTTATCTCTGTCTCTATACGCCTCTCAAGCAGGTTTCGCCGATCTCCACCTTCATTGGCGCTTTCCCCGGGGCCATGCCGCCGCTGCTTGGTTGGACAGCAATCCGCGGACACATTGAGCCGGAAGCCATCGTTCTTTTTTTGATCGTCTTCTTCTGGCAGTTCCCGCATTTCCAGGCCATCGCTTGGATGTATCGCGATGAGTACGAAGCCGCCGGAATCAAAATGCTGCCGGTGGTGGACAAAGCCGGCCAGAGCACCATCCGCCAGATGCTTGCCTACTGCGCCGCACTTCTGCCGGTAAGTCTGTTGCCGGCGTTACTGCGTATGTCCGGCCGCGTTTACATGGCAGGGGCACTGGTTCTCGGACTTGGCTTTCTTTATTTTGTTTTCCGGCTCGCCCGCACCAAGCTCCCCACCACCGCGCCTGAGTCACGCATACTGGCCCGCAATTTGCTTCAGGCATCGGTCATCTATCTGCCCGTCTTGTTCGCGCTCATGATGCTGAACGTGGTTCACTTTTAGCGTTCAACTTATCATGACCGATTACTCTCTCTTTCCGGCCCTGAACGCCACGCTCAACGGCGCCAGCGCCATATTCATCACTACCGGCCGCGCCCTCATTCGTCGCAATAATGTCCGCCTGCATCGGGCGTGCATGCTGGCAGCGGTGTTCACATCCAGTGTTTTCCTTGTCTGTTATCTCTACTACCATGCCCATGTGGGATCGGTGCATTTCCCCGGGACTGGCATTGCCCGCGGTATCTACTTCACATTGCTGATTTCGCACACGCTGCTGGCGGCTGCCGTGCCGCCGCTGGTCATCACCACGCTGGTTTTTGCGTTGCGGGAAAAGTTTGACCGTCACCAGCGCATCGCTCGCTGGACGTACCCGATCTGGCTCTATGTTTCCATCACCGGGGTGCTGGTCTATCTCATGCTATACAAGGTTTATGGCGCGCACGCCTAGTTTCGCTTTTCTTTCCCGGGCCGCGCTGGTATATTGTCCGAAATTATTAAAGGAAGAAATCTCCCATGGCTAAGAGCGTAAACAAAGTAATTCTGATTGGAAATCTGGGGAAGGACCCTGAAGTTAAGTACACTCCCAGCGGAACGCCGGTAGCAAAGTTCAGCCTGGCCACCAACGAGCGCTATAAAGACAAAGCGGGTGAATGGCAGGACCGCACCGAGTGGCACAACATTGTCGCCTGGCAGCGGCTGGCCGAAATCGTCGGCGAATATGTAAAAAAGGGTTCGAAAATCTACATCGAAGGCCGCATCACCACCTCCAGTTGGGAAGACAAGCAGAGTGGCGAGAAGAAATACCGCACCGAGATCGTAGCCAACGACCTGGTCCTGCTGAGCGGTCGCGGCGAGGGCGAGGGTGGCGAAGGTGGCGGGCGTTACCAGCGCTCCGCGAGTTCCAGCAACGCCGGTGGCATGGACCAGCGGTCACAGCATTCTGATGAAATGGCTTCGCAGGCCCCGATCACGGACGAAGATATCCCGTTCTAACAAAATCAACCTGGCACAAATGAACCACGGTCCCCTGCCCGGCGACGGTCAATAGCCTCTGAGGTCTATCCCGTCCGCCGTGTGCCTGCGATTGAAGCATGGTTGGAAAACGCCGCTCAGCGGTTCAATCTTCAAGCACGCCAAGCCACGCGGCCGTCCCACCCGCCGGAGTGGCGCTGCAACAGGAACCTTCGCGGAGCCATCCGGGGAGAACACTGCCTCATGGTCTTCTTTACACCTCAGGCCATCGTTTTCACGGCAGCGGTACATGACCGCAAGGACAATATTCGTCATTCGGCGTGACAAAATTTGTCATTTCGGGCTAGAATAGCCAAACACCTAATAATTTTGGAGTTTCTAACGAAATAGCTTCCGCGCCTATAAGTGCTTTGCCTGTATAAATTTAGACAGTTTACCCTTCTTTACACTTTCAGGCAGCATGGGAAAGGCAGCCGACATGCAATGTTATGTTCCGAAGATTGAGTTCTCTACCAGCTCTTCAGAGGCATTGCATACCGCGGCCTTTGGCCGGGGCAACGTATTAGGGATACCAAGAGGAGATTTTGAATGCGCAAACAAAAGGGTTTTTCACTTATCGAACTGTTGATCGTGGTCGCGATCATTCTCATCATAGCCGCTATCGCCATCCCGAACCTGCTGAGATCCCGTATGGCAGCCAATGAATCAGCCGCCGCCAGCACGATCCGCACGCTCAACACTGCCCAGGTAGCTTTTTCGACCACCTACGCGTCTGTAGGCTACGCCGATACGCTCCAGCATCTGGGTCCTAACGGCATTGATTGCACAGTTCCTGCCAACGTTGACTCCACTCACGCTTGCCAGATTGACAGCGTGCTCGGGTGCGGAACGGCTACCTGCTTAAAGGGTGCTTACAACTACAACATGGCTCCGGCGACTGCTATCGGCGCTGACTATTTTGCGGCGGGTTGGCCGGTATCCAGCGCGGGCGGAAACAAACGTTTCTGCTCCCTCACGGATGCCGTGGTCAAATTCGATAATTTGACAGTTACCACTCAGCCGACCAAGGCTAACTGCAGCAGCGGCGGCAGCATGAACCCGCTCTCGAACTAAGCTCGTTGTTTGGCAAGTACCTGGGGGAGGGTATAAGCCACCGAATGGGGTAAGGCCTATGGCCTTGCCCCATTTTTGTCATTAGCACTGACAAAAACTGTCAACTATTCACGTCTTGAGTCTCGCATTTCTAAGAATATTCTATCGACGAATCGCTGATAAATCTTTTGTTTCCAGCCTCTTTGCACCTCCGCAACCTGGGACGCCGGTTGTATGGTCATACGAGTGCACGTGGTATTCACGAAGAGTCGAGTCTGGCAGAACCAGAACTCAATGCTTAGAGGAGATTTTTGCATGCGCAAACAAAAAGGTTTCTCGCTCATCGAATTACTGATTGTAGTCGCGATCATTTTGATCATCGCTGCTATCGCTATCCCCAACTTGCTGAGATCTCGTATGGCTGCCAATGAATCTGCCGCTGCCAGCACCATCCGTACTCTGAACACTGCTCAGGTAGCGTTTTCCACCACTTACGCGTCTGTAGGCTATGCCGATACGCTCCAGCATCTGGGTCCTAACGGCATTGATTGCACAGTTCCTGCCAACGTTGACTCCACTCACGCTTGCCAGATTGACAGCGTGCTCGGGTGCGGAACGGCTACCTGCTTAAAGGGTGCTTACAACTACAACATGGCTCCGGCGACTGCTATCGGCGCTGACTATTTTGCGGCGGCCTGGCCGGTTTCCAGCGCGGGCGGCAACAAGCGTTTCTGCGCGTTGACGGACGCCGTGGTCAAATTTGACGTGCTCACCGTTACAACTCAGCCGACCTTGGCTAATTGCGGCTCGGGCGGCAGCATGAACCCGCTCTCGAACTAAGCCTGATTTCTGTTTGGATACTGCTCGTAAAACAACAAAGAGGGCGCGGTTTCCGCGCCCTTTTTCTGCTTTTCAGTAACGAAAAATGGTTCAGATTTGTACCTCAGACGACATAATTTGTCACAGTCCAAAATCCTATAATACTAAGATTAATCCTCTCCCTAAATGCGAATGTCACCCCTAAACAATTGATTACATTCAGCTTTTTACCTAACCATGCTCCTGTGCACCCCAGAAGATAAAGACTTACAGACTTGGCCCGTAAAATGCCCCAACAGCAGTGCGGTTGAAGCGAGAACACGTCCATGAAGAAGAGCAAGGGCTTTTCCTTAATTGAGCTTTTGATTGTGGTCGCGATCATCCTGATCATCGCGGCGATCGCTATCCCCAATCTGCTTCGCTCAAGGATTGCCGCCAACCAGGCAGCGGCCGTTTCCACCTTACGCAACATCAACAACTCTCAGGCCGCCTATATTTCTGAGTATGCTTCCTTTGGTTTTGCAGACACCCTGGTTAAGCTGGGGCCGGGTACGCCTTGTGACGCTACCCACGCCTGCCTGGTGGACGAAATTATTGGCTGCACGAGCCAGCCCTGCCTGAAAGGTGGGTATAAGTATTATCTGATTTCAACCGCCAGTACCCCGCCTATTCCGGATTACACGTCCTCTGCAACTCCGAACAGTTGGGGAGGAACGGGTCTTCTGAATTACTGCAGCCCTGACGACGCGGTTTTACGGCTGCAGATCGGAGCTGCGGGCCAGTTGGGTGGCCCAGTCCAACGAACCACGTGCTACGATTCCACGTTATACACGACTGTGCAATAGCCTTCTGATGGTGGATTGCAGAAATTAGGCGGGTTATAATTGGCCATCCTACGATAACCTAACTGCAATGGATGCAATCGAGATCCGCAATCTCTCCAAGCAATATCAGGTTGGCTTTTGGAAAAAGCAACTGCTGACCGGTTTAAAGCCACTCAATCTCACCGTGAGAGCTGGCGAAACCTTTGGCTTTCTGGGACCCAACGGCGCCGGCAAGACCACAACGCTCAAACTGCTGATGGGCATCATTTTTCCAACTTCAGGTTCCGCCACTATTCTAGGAATGGACTTCCACGAGCCGGAAGTTAAAAAGAGAATCGGGTTTCTTCCCGAACAACCTTATTTCTACGATTACCTCAGCGCTCCAGAGCTGCTGGATTACTATGCGCGATTGTCTGGCATGTCTGAAACAGAACGAAAGTCGCGAATTCCGCTGGTGCTGGAACGTGTGGGCCTGACTGGCGTAGGCAACAAGCAGTTGCGTAAGTTCTCCAAAGGAATGCTTCAGCGCGTAGGCATCGCCCAGGCAATTGTTCACGACCCTGAATTGCTTGTGCTGGACGAGCCGATGTCAGGACTCGATCCACTCGGAAGACATGAAATACGCGAGCTTATTCAGAGCTTGAAAGACGCCGGCAAGACCATCTTTTTCTCCACTCACATACTGTCGGACGCCGAAGCGCTTTGCGACCGTGTAGGCGTAATTCACCAGGGTGAATTGCGCGGCGTTGGCGTGGTGAACGATCTGCGCTCTGCCGCCGCAGGCAAGAGTGAGATCATCTGGCAGGGTTCAGGCGCGCTGTCCTCCGTTGAGTCCAGCGTTATTGAATCCCATGTGACCGGCGATCTTGTCCGGGCCACAGTAAATTCAGACGCGCTTGATCTTGTGCTGGCCAAATTGCGGCAGGAACATGCCCGCCTGGTTTCGGTCACGCCTTTGCACGGCACTCTGGAGGAGTATTTCCTTTCCAAGACCACTGACCGGGAGCATGTAGGCGCATGACGTCGAGATTGTCAGCCATCACGCTCAATACATTCCGCGAGGCAGTACGTGATCGCGTTCTCTACAATCTGGTGATTTTTGTTCTGCTGCTGGTCGCCAGCGCACCGCTTTTCAGCCAGATTTCCATTGGCATGGAACGGCTCATTGTGGTGAACGTTGGACTTTCTTCCATTTCCATTTTCGGTGTCATCATCGCGATCTTCATCGGCATAGGTCTGGTTTCCAAGGAGATTGAAAAACGAACGTTGTACACCATCCTTTCCCGCCCGGTCAGGCGGTGGGAGTTCATAACCGGAAAATATCTCGGACTAATGCTGACCCTCGTGGTGAACACCGCGTTCATGACTGCCGGGCTGTATCTGGCCCTGTTCGCCTTTGCGCGCGGTCAGCATCCTGCTGACCCTTTGCTGCTGGTCGCCGTTTACTTCACTCTTCTCGAACTGGCAATTGTGACCGCAATCACGTTGTTGTTTTCTTCTTTCTCAAGCCCCATTTTTTCCGCTGTCTTCACCTTCGCGCTATTCGTGATCGGCACCTTTGCCCAGGACCTGAGAAATTTCGCCGCTATCTCTCACGGCCTGACCAGGTGGCTGGCAACCGCGGTGGCCTATCTGGTGCCAAACTTCGCTTCTCTGAACGTGATTGCCCAGGTCGCCCATGAGAACAGCGTCAGCGGTCGCCTGATTCTGTTTAACTCTCTATACGCGTTGTTCTATGCCGCCATGACGATCCTGGCAGCAACCCTGGTTTTTGAGCGTAGAAACTTGAAATGAGTCTGCAGCGCAACAAGTCGGTCATTTCAGGCATTCTGATGGCAGCGCTGTTTGCGGGCTCAGTTTTCGCCCTGCAACAGGCCCAGGCCGAACGCGGCCATGACGCCACGTTGGAAGAAGTCCTTTATCTGCCCTCCGGCAAGGTCCTGCAACGCTTCAGCCTGGGTTATTCCAGCCTGCTGGCGGATATTTACTGGACTCGGGCAGTTCAGTACTTCGGGTTCAAGCATGTGGAGAACTCCATGAGCTACAACCTGTTGTATCCGCTCCTGGACGTCACCACGGACCTTGATCCCCAGATGATCGTGGCTTACGAGTACGGTTCGGTTTATCTTTCGCAGAATCCTCCGCACGGTGCAGGCCAGCCGGACAAAGCCGTAGAACTGGTGGAAAAAGGAATACGCGCAAATCCCACGTATTGGCGGCTATATTTCACTTTGGGATTTATTCACTACATTGATCGCCATGACTATCCGGCGGCCCAGGCAGCATTTGAAAAGGGTGCACAAATTCCAGGCGCCATGCCGTTCATGAGAGTCATGGCCGCCCGCATGGCCGATCATCGTAAGGACGTGAACACCGCCATTGCGCTGTGGCAGGAAGTTTATAACTCTCCCGCCAGTACTGACGTGAAAAGTACCGCGTTGAGCCACCTGGAATCGATCCGCGCCGACCTTGATATTATGGAATTGGATCGTCGCATCAAGATCTACCATGATCGCACCGGAACGTATCCTTCCACCTGGGACGATCTGGTCCGGAGAGGGCTTCTTCGCAGTGCGCCGATGGATCCGAAAGGCACGGCATATAAGCTGATGAGCAATGGCGTGGTCACGGTGGAGGATCCAAAGCAGTTCCCTTTTTTGAACGAATGGCGATATCAATAAAATCCCGCCCACTGAAGCACCATCCACTTTTCTCTTCCAAATCAGGCTGTTCCTGGCCGGTAGAAAACGGGTGGTAATGGCTATTCTCAAGGTTCGAGCATTAACGTCTCGCGCCCTTATTACTGGGTGCATGATTACTGGATGCATGACCATCGCTCTTTCATCGATCGCGAAACCGCAAGCGGCTCCGGCACGCCCTGACATCAACGTCACAGCTCAGGCGATTGACGATCATTACAATCGCTTAAAGAGCTTCACAGCGTTATTTGCGGAGATGTATCAGGGTGGCGGAATCAATCGTAATGAGAGCGGCGTATTGTGGCTGAAGAAACCGGGCCGCATGAGGTGGGAATATCGCCAGCCGCGGGAGAAACTGTTCATCACCGATTCGCAGACGGCGTATTTCTACGTTCCCGGTGACCATCAGGCCAGGAAGACCGCGATTAAGAAACTGGATGACATCCGTTCTCCGTTACGCTACCTTCTGGGTAAAACCAAGCTGCAAAAAGAGCTGGATGGACTATCCTTCGCCCCTGATGTCGTACCGCTGAACCAGGGCAATCTGGTGCTAAGGGGAATTCCTAAGACTATGAGAGACAGAGTGGCTGAGTTGTTGCTTGAGGTCACTCCCAATCACCAGATTGTTCGTATTGTTATAAGAGAAGTGGACGGAACCAGCACGGAATTCCGTTTCTCGCAAATAGAGGAAAATGTGCAGGTTCAGGACAGCCTTTTTCGTTTTACCCCTCCCCCAGGAGTAGAAGTACTGCAGGATGACAAGGTGGCACAGTAGATACTTGATTACCTTCGTCAACTCAGAATTAAGGAAATTAATCGCCAATTCGCGCAATAATAATGGCGGTCCCCCATTCTATAGAAGTACGGCTACAAAGCCCTTAAAATGCTAGACTTGGAGAAGGAGTAGGGACTTCCCCCACAAAATCCATGGCTGAATTCCTGGTCAAAATGGCAGACGAGCGCGGTCACGTGCTCGAACAGATGGAGAACGCAGGCTCTGAACAGGAGCTACGGGATCGCTTCGCCCAGCAGGGCTTCATGGTTTACTCCGTAAAAGGACAAGCCGGAGCTTTTGGTCTGACTCTGGGAAGAAGGAAGAAGATCAAGACAGATGAGTTCATCATTTTCAACCAGCAGTTCCTTACACTCATCAAAGCTGGTCTGCCGATCCTGAAGTCTCTTGACCTGCTCGGCCGCCGTCAACGCAATGCCTACTTCAAAGCTGTGCTTCTGGACGTACAGCAAAAAGTAAAGAGCGGTGCATTACTTTCTGATGCGTTTGCGGCCCAGGGCAATATGTCAAAGATTTATACCACCACGTTGCTGGCCGGCGAACGAAGCGGCAATCTGGAAGAAGTGCTGGGACGCTACATTGCTTTTCAGCGTATTGCCCTTACCTTCCGCAAGAAGTTAATGTCATCCTTGTGGTATCCGGCCCTGCTCTTCATTGCTTTGGGTGTGATGCTTACATTCCTGATGACTTATGTGGTGCCGCAGTTTGCTGACCTGTATTCCACCCTGAATGCAAAACTGCCGGCCAGTACGATCTTATTGCTCGACCTGGGCAAGGCCATTCGCTCCTACTACTACTTGATCTTTGGCGGGATAGCACTCCTTGTGGTTGGCATTCTCGTTTGGATGCGGTCAGATTCCGGCGCCCGGACCCTTGATTCATTTCGATACAAGGCCCCTCTGTTTGGACCGGTCTGGATGAAATATCAGGTCGCCATGTTCAGCCGCACACTTTCTACGCTACTTTCCGGCGGCCTTCCGCTTGTTCCATCCCTGGAAACTGCAAGCCAATCCATCAACAGCTTCAAAGTTTCCGAGAGTGTGACGTATGCATCCAAACGCGTCCGTGAAGGGCAGCCACTGTCCCGCAGCCTGGAAGAGACCAAGTTCTTTCCTGATCTGGCGGTCGAAATGATTGAGGTCGGTGAATCCACCGGCGCCATGCCGACCATGTTGAACTCGGTGGCGGAATTTTTTGAGGAAGACGTTCAAAACTCACTGGCGGCGGCTTTACAGCTGATTGAGCCGGTCATTCTGATCTTCATGGGCGTCACCGTGGCCTTCGTGCTGATCTCTCTTTATATGCCCATCTTTTCGCTCGGGGCACAGATACAACAGTAGGAATTTATGGACCAAAGAATAGCTTCACCCGCGATTGAGAACGGAATAAGTGCCAACGGGCAGCCCATTGACCTGGAGCAGCGCGCACGCGACCTGGCAGCACGTTATCGCTGCGAGTTCGTCGATTTGCGTGACTATCACCTTGACGCTGAGCTCTTCAAAACGGTGCCGGTTGACCTGATGTTCCGTTACAGCTTTGTTCCGCTGGAAGAAATTGAAGGCGTGCTCTGGATTGCCCTGGCCGATCCCAGCAAGCTCATGATGATCGATGAGATCGGCCTGCTCCTGAACCGCCGGGTAAAAACCAAAGTAGCCACGCTGGCGCAGATCAACGAAATCCTGAAGAAGACTGAGCAATCCCAGCGCGTGCTGGAAGAAGCCAGCGAAGGTTTTGTGCTGGACGTGGTGCACGACGATGAAGGCGGCGGCGACGAGAACATCACCATCGATCGCATTACCGGCACCCAGGACGCCGACGTAAGCCCCATCATTCGCCTGGTGGATACAACCATCTTTACGGCGCTGCAGAAGCGCGCCAGTGATATCCATATTGAAACCGAGAGCGACTCCGTTGTTATCAAGTACCGCATTGACGGTGTGCTGCAACAGGCCCTCAATCTCGCCAAGGAACATCATTCCACCATCATTACGCGCGTCAAGGTCATGAGCGAACTGGATATTGCCGAGCGTCGCGTGCCCCAGGATGGACGTTTCCGCGTGAAATACATCGGGCGTCTGATCGACTTCCGCGTGTCGATCATGCCAACCATTCACGGTGAGAACGCCGTGCTTCGCGTGCTGGATAAAGAGTCCATGAGCGAGAAGTTTAAGAACCTCGTCCTGGACGTTGTCGGCTTTGACGAAGATGACCTGAGAAAGTTCCGCCGCTACATTGCCGAGCCTTACGGCATGGTGCTGGTTACCGGCCCCACAGGTAGCGGTAAGACCACCACGCTCTACGCGGCGCTGAACGAAATCAAGACTGATGAGGACAAGATCATCACCATTGAAGATCCGGTGGAATACCAGATCCACGGCATCACGCAGATTCCGGTGAACGAGAAAAAAGGTCTCACTTTCGCCCGCGGCTTGCGCTCCATTCTGCGTCATGATCCTGACAAGATCATGGTCGGCGAAATCCGCGATCAGGAAACCGCGCAGATTGCCATCAACTCCGCTCTTACGGGTCACCTGGTGTTCACCACCGTGCACGCCAACAACGTGGTTGACGTGCTGGGACGCTTCCTGAACATGGGCGTGGAGCCATATAACTTTGTTTCGGCCTTGAACTGTGTGCTGGCACAGCGCCTGGTAAGAATGATCTGCCCGCACTGCAAAGTGATAGTCCGGTACACCGATGAAGAACTGGACAACAACGGTCTGATTCCTGAAGAATGGCGGAACGTAACCTTTTATGACGGGCCAGGATGTATAGAATGCGCCGGGACGGGCTACCACGGCCGCACCGCGATCCACGAACTGCTGGACCTGACCGACCACGTACGAGAATTGATTCTGGAAAAACGGCCTTCGTCAGAAATCCGCAAAGCGGCCCATGATGAAGGAATGCGTTTCCTGCGCGAATCTGCGCTGCGCAAGGTGAGAGCGGGCTTAACCACTATGAAAGAGATCAACAAGGTCACATTCATCGAGACCACACGATGACAGGATTAACCCAAAAATCGGTCCGCCCCCGGCTGGCCTGCGAAATCACGCGCGATCGTGTGATTGCAGGCCGTGCTTCAGACAAGTTTCCCCGGCTGGAGCTGTTTACCTCCCGTCATCTGCCGGAAGGCGCCGTGGTTCCCGGACTGTCCAACGCGAACGTGGTGGATTCGGCCGCTCTTCGTGCCGCCATTTCCGGCGCCTTGCAGGTGGTCAGCGGCGGATCAAAAGATGTGATCGTGATTATCCCGGACGCATCCATTCGCACCCTGCTCCTGGATTTCGATTCGCTCCCGACCAAGCCGCAGGAGATTGAGCCGGTCATCCGCTTCCGTATGAAAAAGTCTCTTCCCTTTGATGTGGATGATGCCGTGGTTTCCTATGAGATTACCCGTGGCAATGGCAATGTGCGCGTGGTTGCCGCTGTCTCGCCAAAAAGCGTCATCGAAGAATATGAATCCGCGTTTCGTGCTGAAGGCTACCTTCCCGGCGTCGTGCTGTCTTCTTCCGTGGCAGCGCTGGGAATCATTGATGGTGACCGTCCCACGCTGATGTTGAAGGTTGACGCCACCAACATCACCATCACGGCAGCTGAAAAGCACGAACTGCGCCTGATTCGCCAACTGGACAACCCTCACGGCCCCGATGTAAGTGCATCCGAACTGGCCGAAGGCGTGTTGCCGTCCATCGTATTTTTTGAAGACACCTTTGCCGCCCGCATTGAACAGATCTATGTGGGCGGCGTGGCCCATCTGGCGGAGGTTGGCCCTCTGCTGCATGAACACACCGGAGCGCAGGTTCAGGAACTGGCGCCTAATTTAACCTCAGAACAGAACCTGAGCGGAGAAATAATCCCGCCGGCAATGATGGCCGGCCTTGTGGGGGCGCTGCTGGGCTAATGCGCGTTAATCTAAATCTTGCGTCGCAAAAGTATGAAGATGTCCGCCGCTTCTATTCCATTGCATGGATGAGCATCGCCGCCATGAGCGCCGTGGTGCTGCTGCTGGCTGCGCTTTCATGGATGAATTTGAATGACACCTCGAAATCAGGTGCGCGCATCAAGGACCTCAAGCAGAAGATCACGGCTTTGCAGGAAAAACGCACCGCCGCCGAAGCGTTTGAGAACCGCCCTGAAAATCGCGATATCAACCAGCAGAAGAACTTCTGGAATAACGAGATTGAAAAGAAACGATTCTCGTGGACGCAGTTGCTGAACGATCTGCAACGTCTCATGCCCGGACGGGCATACGTTTCATCGGTTGCGCCCGCACTGGGAACTGACAACGTCTTTAAAGTCAAACTGGTAATTGTCGGCGAGAAATACGAAAACGCGCTAGACCTGGTACGCAAGATGGAAAACTCAGCGCGCTTCCATAATCCCAAGATCACTGACGAACGCATGTTGAAAGACAGACAGCCCGGAACGCCGCCACAGTTTGAAATTGACATTGAAACCGTTTACTCGCCGCCGAACTTGCCGGTGGTTTTACGAAGCGCGAAGGGAGGCATATAAATGCGTGACCTCCAGCAGCTTCGCAAACGCGTCTTCATCGTCCTGATAATCCTGGGTGTGATCAGCCTCGGCTTCCTCGTATACCTGCTCTGGCCGGGAGCGAGCGTGAGCGCCCAAAAGGAGCAGGCAGAGGCGCTGCAGCAGCAGTACACAACGTTGCAGCACGATGTGGAACCTCTGAATGGCATAGAAGGCAAACTGGTACAAACGCGGGCTGACGTGAAAGATCTGCAGAAGGATTCAATCCCCAGCCGCGCATCGGAAATATCGCTTCGGCTGGAAAAAATCAGCATGGCAGTGGGCGTGCAGAGCGAGGGAGTCCGCTATACGACTAAGAGCGCGGACAAAGACGACCTTTCCGGCCTGCAGCACCAGGAAATAGAGACGTCAGTGACTGGCGAATATCCCAAGCTGGCGCATTTTATCAATGCCATTGAGCAGGACAAGATGCTGTTTGTAATTGATGAGGTCTCTCTCAGAAGCCAGCAGAGTGGCGTGGTGACATTGCAGATCAAATTGCATACGTTTCTGAAGGAAACCTAAGTGGCAGACGAAACCAAGAGGATTTAAGTTAAGTGAAATTAGGCGCTGAAAATAAGAAACAGATCATCGTGATGGCAGTGCTGCTGGTTATCCTGCTGGCGATTGGTGTTTACGACATCATGAGTACAGGTAACACATCCGCTGCGCCGCCCCCCGCGGCCACCACCACCACCACGTCCTCTGCGGCAACCAAACCGGCCATTACGGGCAAGAAAGCTCCCGCTCGACTGTTCCAAACACTTTGGATCCCACGTTGCACGTAAATGTTCTTGAAGCCAGCCGTCGCGTGAAGTATGAGCCCGGCCGCAATATCTTCCGCATGGAAGAACCACCCATCCCGAAGCCCGAACCCGTTCGTCCGCACGGGGCCAACCCCACCTCCCACACCCACGCCAACGCCGACGCCACCGCCGATTCCGCTGAAGTTCTACGGCTTCCAGAATCGTTCGGCGACTGACAAGCAGATTTTCCTCGCGGAAAACGACGTGGTCTTTGTGGCCAAGCAGGGTGACATCATTGACCGGCGCTACCGCGTGGTTTCGATCCAGAAACTTTCTGTCACCATTGAAGACGTGCTCACCAACAACAAGCAGGATATCCCGCTGCGCAACCAGCAATAGAGTCATCACTTATGCATCAGACAATCGTTCAGAGAGTCAGGCCGGCCAAACACTCAAGCCAGAGCAACGTCAAGGGCTACGTGCTGCTTTCCGTGATGCTGCTGATCACTCTGATGCTGATTGCCATGAGCGTTGAGCTGCCGCGAATTGCACAACAGGTGAAACGCGAAAAAGAAGAAGAGCTGGTTCACCGTGGCATGGACTACGCTCGGGCCGTCAAGCGCTTCTATCACAAGACCAATGCGTATCCCAATTCAATTGAGCAGTTGAAAGATACCAACCACATCCGTTTTCTGCGCAAGGAATATAAAGATCCCATGACCGGCGAATCCGAATGGAAGCTTGTGCATGTGAATGAAGCCGAAATAAAGATTCCTCAGGGCAACGGCCCCCAGGGATTGCAGGGAGCGAACCCAGGATTGGTCGGCGGCACAGGTAACAATCCCACCGCGCAGGCTGGCGGCGCCGCAACCGGCGCAACAGGCAGCAGCGGATTCTCCGGAGGGAGCAGCGGATTATCCGGCGGAAGCAGCGGATTGTCCGGAAGCAGTACCGGCCTTTCCGGCGGCAGCACCGGACTATCGGGCGGCAGCAGCGGATTGTCCGGAGGCAGCACCGGTTTGTCTGGAGGCAGCGGTACGGGATTGTCAGCTAGCACGACTTCCGGCCAGACTTCGGGCGGCGCTGGCGGTGTGAACCCACAAGGCGGTGCTTCACAGGCAGGGTCTTCACAAGGCGGGGCTCTGCAGACCTCCGGCATCGGTTTGAACAGTCCTACCGGACAGACGTTTGGCGGCGGGCAGATTATCGGCTTTGCCAGCACCAGCAAAAAGAACTCGATCAAAGAGTTCAACGAAAAGAACGAATACGACCAGTGGTACTTCGTTTACGATCCGCGACTGGAACAGCAGGGTCCAAACCAGATAGGCTCAGCCAATGGCGGCCTGACGGTGGCAGCGCCACGCGGCGCAAACGGCGGCGCCCCGGGCCAGTTACCAACCAACCTGCAAGGCAGCCAGAATCCGCAAGGCAATCCACTACCCAACGGCACTCCTGCGCCTCAGGTTCCCCGCTAAACCATCTCCTCAAAAGCAAAAGCCCCGCCAATCGGCAGGGCTCCTGAATAATAATTTTTCAGACGTAATTAAACGTTGAATGACGATCCGCAGCCGCAGGTGCTCTTCACGTTCGGATTCTCAAACTTGAAGCCTGAAGCTTCCAGCGTCTCAACGAAATCCACCGTGCAGCCATCCAGATACATGGCTGAAGTGGCGTCAACATACACTTTAAGACCGTCGAAGGTGAGGACCTTGTCCATCATTCCGGGAGCGTTCTCAAACGACATGGAATAAGAGAATCCGGAGCAGCCGCCGCCCACCACACCAATGCGCAGTCCCGCTGGTACCGGGTTCTGTTGCGCCATGATCTCCCTAACCTTTGAGACCGCTGTGGGGGTCAACACGACTGGAGTCTTTGCGGGAGTCCCAACTTCGGGAGTGGTTGTAGTTGCCATTGCGTTTCTCCTTGGAAAGATAACTGAACAATTATTCTTGAACAATCAAACGATAAAAGATAGCTGCTGTTGAATACAAGACCATTATAGTACAGATTCCATTGGTTTCCCAACCCATGGTTTGTGTCAGTTTCTTGGGTCTGCGAGCAGTATCTGTCTCAAGATTGGATGAGCCTCAGTCACCTGGGTTTCACTATTTTCAGTTTCACTTTATCAGGCATGGGCATAAATCTTTTCCAGCCAATGTTTTCCCGGGCGATTTTTTCCGCCAGTCTTTCTCATCCCGTCTCTTTCAGACAAGTCATTATTCGGGAAAGTCCTTATTTCGAAAACAGGAACAAACAAATATTGGCGTTTGTGTGTCCCCGGCGGGTCTATAATCGGCCTAGGTTCCACATACCCCCGGCTGCATGCACTTTGCAGCGTCGCGTAGGCGGGACCGCTTCCAAGACGAGTCAAATCAAGGTGGGATTCTATGATGCCGGCTCTGCTATCCATTTGGGGCGGTTTAACGTTGGTGCTGGTTGTACTTCTCATTTATCGCGGCACCCTTACCATGCATGAAGACGATCAGTTGTTCCTAGATAGCGCTGAGGACCACATGCAGAAAGAACAACAGGAACTGTTGCACAAAATGGACAGAATCACTCCCTGGGTGAGGGTTTTGGGCGCCTGCTCGGCGCTGTTGATCTTTGTAATCGCAGGAATTTCGTTGTACACGAACCTGACTCGATAGCCGGCGAAAATACGTCCCGGCCCGGCGCCAACCATCCACGTGAGTAGAAGGTTGGCGATCAGGGTGTATCTCTGCCCGAACACTTATCGACTTCTCTGGACTCTTGCTTCCCTTTCTTCACACATGATCGCCATCAAGCAGCCTTCTTTACAGGCGCTTCTTCGCCGCGTGAAGACCGCATCATCAAAGGCGCGAAATGCTCGGTCAGCACCGGTCCCAGAATCGAAGTCGTAAGCACCAGCACCAGCGTTACATTCAGCAATCGGCCGTCAAGCAGGCGTTGGCCCGCACGATCCATAGTGTTGTATGCCACAAGAGTCGCCGCCAGCGTTGCTGCTACCTGGGGCAGCGTGAGCGACCACATGGTCAGACGTTCAATGGGTGAGTAAGAGAAGGCACGCCCTGCAGCCTCCGAGGCGATAAATTTGCCGACCAGCAACGCGCCGATGACCCCCAATACCAAAGCAGGACTGCCGATGATGGTATGCCAGAACACCACTGGATCAATCAGGAAACCTGTCACTGCAAAGAAAATCGGCACGAAGAACGCGTTGCCAAAAAATTCCAGTTTTTCCTTGGCCGGCGATTCTTGTACGGCTCCGTTGACCGCCAGCCCGGCGAGAAATGCGCCCACGATGCCGGGGAGGTTGATGGTATCGGCCAGAACGCCTGCAATAGCCATGATTGCCAACATGAGAACAAAGTACGTGCCCTCATCATCCTGCACCTTCTTCAGCAGGTATGCTCCTACACGGCTCAGGACAAAAAGGATGAACACGATAAAAATAGTGATCTCCAACAGTTGCAATCCTAGCTGTGACACCGAGAAGCCGCTCTGATAAGTCGAAACGCAGATGGCAAACACGACGAGCGATAACGTATCAGAGACAATAGTGGCGCCGAACGTGACGGTGATCGGTTCACGTTTAGTTGCTCCGAGCCGCACAACGATGGGAGCTGCCAGGAGCGTATGCGAGGCCAGTAGTGACCCCAGAACGACCGCCGCGACAGCCTTGTAGCCGAACCAGAATCCAACCGCGGTTCCGAGAAGCAGGGGGACCGTGGTGGTAATGATCCCGAATATGATCGACCGGCGCTGCGATTTGCGGAACAAAGCCAGATCGATTTCCAGGCCCGCGCAGAACATCAAGAGCAGCTTTCCTATTTCGGCGAAGAAAGCCGCGACCGGCGAGTGCTCGTCAAACATCCTCAGGACATGGGGGCCGAATATGACTCCACAAAGAAGAAAACCGACCACTGCGGGGAGCCGCAGGCGACGTGATAGCCGCGGAATACCGACGATAACCGCCATGCCCACCGCAAATTTTGCCAGCGTCGGCAGAGACAGCAAGTAATGCGACCAGTCGCGGATAGGGAAAGCTGCCAGGTTGTTCAACATGTGCATTCTCTAGAACAAGAAGATCAAAAAGGAAGTTGCGCTCAGGCATCCTACGCTTGCAGGCTCAATACGGCGCCATCACACCGGTGTTGCGCAGGGCCAGACACGCCGCTATGGTACCCACGAAAGTCACCGCGCCAATAACCGCAATAGCCCCAATGACGAGAATGGATATGAATGGGCTTTGCTCCTCAGGTTGCGCCGGAACCGGAGCTACCAAAGTCAATCCCCGATTCGGCATCCTGTCTATCCGCGCGACACTGCTCATATGTCCTCTACTATTTTGGGAAAACAGAATTTCGCTCTTCATATCATGAAGAAGGTCGTTCAACCACACCACTGGCAGAAATACGAGAGCTTGAGAAAGGCTCACTTTCCTTCACGAATTCTCTTCACGAATTCTCTTCACGAATTCCTCCACGAAATTGACCTCCTGTTTTCTTGTGAATGCGCCGGCGCCCAGGTTTCAACGCATCCATTTGCATGCCTCGAAAAGAAAATCTCTCCTTCCGTACTCACATGAGCTTTTTATCTTCAATACCTTTCCCCTGTTACCGGTGACAGTTCCCAGAGCGGCAACCGGGGACCCACGATAAAAGCATCAGAATGCGCTCTTTATCGGTTTAGAGCTTGATCTATTTCCAGCTCGCGTGAGTGATCGATTCGCGTCATCGTGATGGAGTGAAGTCAACCCAGTCAGAACGACATGCCACTCCGTTAACCCGTAGCGAATCAAACGAAGGAGCAAGAAATGTGGGACAAAGAAAAAGGTGAGGCGGGAGTCGCAAGAAAAGAAGACAACCAATTCACGCAAGAACTGAAGCTGGCCGACAAGCTTGCAGTTGAACGGACAATCCTGGCAGCAGACCGGACCATGCTCGCCGGAGTGCGCACCTCGTTGTCACTGATCGGATTTGGATTCACAATATTCAATCTGCTGAAGTACCTGCAGGAACATGCTCCCGTGGGACGTATGCGTGCGCACACGCCCAGGAATCTCGGGGTCTTCATGGTGGTGACGGGAACGGTTCCCTTACTGTTCATGATCATCCAGTATTACCGGACATTGAAGCGGATGGGCAGGAAAGAGAGCATTCTCAAGAATCCCAATTTTCAGATGGCTGTCACCATTTTTGTGCTTGGAGCCATTATGCTGCTGACGCTATTGGGAAATATTCTGGTGCTGTGAAGCCGTGGGTGGCCGAAATCCCGAGCGCAGTCCAGTCGGGACGATGTAATCGGCCCAAGGTGACCGTGCGATCGAAGCTGTTGTAAACTTTGATCTGCCAACCAGTGCGAAAGTGGCGGAATTGGCAGACGCACCAGACTTAGGATCTGGCGCCGTAAGGCGTGGGGGTTCGAGTCCCCCCTTTCGCACCAATGAATTTTCGCTGAGATTCCTCAACGGTCGTTTACGAAAATTCTGGATTCCTTTCCAGGCCTTCCCATCCTTCGCTGACCTCCCGCGCGCAGCATGTCATCCACTGACTAGTGCAAATCACTGACCAGAGCTTGGTCGCCCTTCAGGATGTTGACATTGCTATGTTCCGGGTAAGTAAAAAATTGAATAGAATCAGTAACTTCAGTTGATATTCCAGTCAGCAACTCTGGACTAACATTCCTTTGCGTGTAGATCTGCTTTGCTACAGCGCCAGGGAGTAAGTAGTGAAAGCTCGTTTTACATGTTTCTTTTTGTTGGTCCCCTTTCTTTTGGCTGGATGCGGTTCAATTCCCAAGGTAAATGCTTCACCATCAGTGCCTCCTAAGGATTCTCCAAAACCACCCACGGCTTCCAAGGCAATAGTGGATTGTTCCCCCCAGGTAATTCCAGTATCGGCTGACCAGGGCACAGGTTTTCTGAAAGTGGTCTATGGCATGTGCTGGATCAATGTGACTGGGACGTCGCCGGTTGGAGTCAGTGATCACTTCACCTATACCCTTAAAAATCCAGTCAACGCACGAAAACTCGACAATTGGATTGGTACTGCCGAAGGGTCCAACATCGAAGCCGGTTATGAGATGGTGATTACCACGCCTGATGGTCGGGAGGCGATCATCAATAACGAATTCGATAAGCACCAGGACACCATTGGGAGCCAGTGGCGCCAATACAATTTGCCGCTCAATCTTCCGGCGGGAACTGTGCTGAATGTGGAGATGAGCCTCGGATTTCCCCATGGGGCAGCTGACTGTCCCAACCGCTGTGCGGTCGAAACCGTCTGGTTTTTCAACCACGGGATTGACTAGCGCCGGTATCTTTTCAAAAGTTCATCCACTTCGGCATAGCCGCACGGATACTCAACGTCCTTCACTGATGCTCCGGCTTTCAGCAGCGCGTCCACTGACTCGGGAGTTCGGCGATTCATCCAGTATGAATCCACGCAGGCTTTAACCGCGAGCACCAGCGGCGAACGTCCTTGCGCGTCAAGTTGACTGACCGGCGATCCTCGTTCGATCAGCAAGTGCACCGTCGCAGGACGTGCGCGCCATGCTGCTACGTGCAACGCCGTGCTGTCTTTGGTGACGTCATGATACGCGTCCCCGTCTGTATAGAGCGCGGCCACATTCACGCCGAGATCCAGCAGATGGCGAACACCTTCCGTATTTCCGTTGCCGGAGAATTCGGCGAGCAAATTGCCGCCCTGCGCCAGAAGCTGGTCACGCAGCTTTGAATCTTCTTTGACGACACTGCGAACCGCGTCCGCGTTATTCATGGCACAAGCGGCGATCAGGCGCTCAACACCGTCCAGTTCCGTCGTGATGCCACGCTGCTGAAAAGCGCTCAGCACGTCGCCTCTTCCCTTGCGCGCGGCCATGGCAAATCCCGATTGGCCTGCCTGCTGGTCTTTAAGTGCTGCGTTGGCGCCATGGTCAAGCATGGTCTCGATGATCTCCAGTCTATTGTCGCGCCGCAGCGCCTGGTGCAGCGCGGTATATCCCCAGCGGGTCATGCGATTGGGATCTGCGCCGTGTTGCAGCATCAGTTTCACGCCTTCCAAGTCGTGCCAATCCGCTTTCCGAAGAAGAATCATGGCCAGGCTGTCCGGCGTGAACTTGCCACTTTGCAGCACCACGCGCAGGACTGAAAGATCGTAGGTTTCCGGAACATGATAAGGCGTTTCGTCGTCGTTAGGATCGGCTCCGCGATCGAGCAGCAGTTGCGTAAGCTCCGCGTGCTGCGCAATTGCCGCCGCGCCGTAAATAACGCTCTCCCATGCCGAATGCGGTTGATGGTCTTTCTCAAACCACCCGGTGTTTGGGTCTGCGCCTGCATCCAGCAGGGCCCTTGCGACTTTCACAAAACCAGCGGAACGGGCTTTATCCAGGCGCAGATAGCGTGAGAAGCAAAGGTAGGTCAACGCATCCCATTCGTAGCGACCGCCTTTGCGCACCGCGTCTTCGCGGTTGCGCGACAGGAATCCACGCACCGCCGCATCATCACCCAGAATCACCGCGGTGTAGATGCTGTCACCGGCTACTTCCTGGTGCTTGGCCAGAATCGCATTCGCAAGATCCAGCGTTCCCGAATTGTGATTGCTGCCGTCTCGCGGCACGCAGGCCGCCTCAATAAACGCCGCTATCGGATTGCTTTGAGAAGCCGTGGAACTCTGATGTCGCAGCCATTCGATCTGACGGATAAATTTCGGCCAGCTTTCAAAGCCATGTTCGCGCGCAATAACCAACTGCGCGTCAGTAAGACTGAACTTGTCCCTGGCCGCCTTTTGCTGAGGAAGATGTTTTTGCAATCGCTGCAGAGCCTGCGGAAGAGATAACTGGCTCTGGTGAAGAAGTTCTTTGGCCTGCTTCTTGTATTGTTCCAGACTGGGACGTGAGGGCAGTTCTTTTTCCGGCATACGAAGCTCCTTCCATGATTTGCCTGGAGCCCGCACAAAATCAGGCAGGAAAGAAGATTCGTAATCTTCACTGCAGTTAAGGTGGGCACTGCCCTTTCCGCGGACTGGATGCGCCCCTAAGCGCTGCCAACACTGTAGCCGCAGAGAAAAGCAGGAGTCAAATCTTCTTTGTGGCTTCGCTCCCATCGCCTTGAGGGCGGTTACTCAACGAGGGAAGAGTACGGCAGCCGACTTTGCAGGATCGTTAAGGGCGAGGCCGGACACGCGCCGAGCCCGTTAGCAACAGACGCACGTGGGAGTGACGATGATCCAACGTAGAAAGCGGTGCGGAGCGGAGCGATAGGAACTATTGGCCACCTCAGTAGTTCACCTGACCATGTCTCTCAGGGCATGTACTCAAGGACCCGTCGCTGGCCCAAATTTCTGCTATTGTTGGTGCACTTAGTCCTGAGTACGTAGTACTCTACTTACAACGTGCCACTCTCGCCACTTCCTCACAATTGAATTATCAATCAAACTTTTGGAGGCCCCATGAAACGGGTACCTTTTGTAACACTTTTCAGTGTTGTGTTTGCTCTTGCTCTTACGCTTGCAGGTTGTGGCGGTAACAGCGGTTCCACCCCGCCTCTCCAGACCACCGGAACAACCGCCCAGATCGGCTTTGGTGACGCGGTTGGCGACAATGTTGCCAAGCTTGAAATGACAGTGAGCGCCATTACCCTTACCGGCGTGGCCCCTACAGCCAATACCGGCAACCTGCTGGCCGCACCGGGCGAAATTGAGTTTGTACACACGGCCGGCACCATTGAGCCGTTCAGCGTCGGCAAGATTCCGCCGGGCACCTATAGCTCGGCAACCTTCACGGTTTCCAACCCTGAGCTCACAGTTGTGAACGCGGGCGTTGTTACCAAGACTGCGTCAACCCTGGCATCCGGTACCTTTACCGTCACATTCGCCAGCAACATCACCGTTGGCACTACACCATTTTTCCTGAACTTTGATCTGGACATCACCAAGTCAGTAGACCTGACCAAAACTCCGGCCGTCATTACGCCCACACTTACGGTAACCACCTCCACGGTTCCGGCAGACGATAACGGCGAAGACCATGACAACGGCGAGTGCGACGATGTTCACGGCACCGTCACCGCGATTGCCGCTCCGAACTTCACCATCAGCACCACGTCCGGAACCAGCCTTACCTTTGCTACGGACGCCAACACCAGGTTCAATGACGGTCTCACGCAGCTTTCTGACCTGAAAGTGAACGACGTTGTGGAAGTGGACGCGGTCACCAAGACTGACGGCACCAAGCTGGCCACCAAGATTGAGCGCGAAGGCGCCAACGAGGGCCAGGAAACCGAAGGCATCATCAGCGCACTGGACAGCCCCCTGACCAAGATCACCATTGCTCATCAGGTTGACTCCAGCAAATCCACCACGCCCCCGACAACCGTTGACATCACCGTCAACGCCAGCACGGTTTACAGTGTGCGCGCTGACAAACTCAACGTAACGCCTCCGGCTTTTGACGCCACACACATTGGCGCCGGCCAGCGTATTGAAGCTGATGCCGACGGTAGTACCGCCCCAATCGTGGCCAAGAAAGTGAAGCTGCGTGAACAGGCGCTGGTTGGCGTTGTTTCCAACGCCACGGCAACCGGCTTTACTCTCACGCCCAGCCCGACCTCAGCGTTTGCAACTCTGAGCAAGGCAACCAGCGTGGCAGTCACCTTTGCCAGCGGCTCCAACAAAATAGTGGTTCCGGCGAACGCAGCAACCATCCGCGTACGGGGCCTGGTCTTCGTCAGCGGCACCACTTACTCCATGATCGCGGTCCGTACTGACGGCAACAACTAAACACTTAACAAACAACAAGGAGGCTCGCTTCGGCGGGCCTCCTTTTTATTTCTGTCGCTCCGCTCCAAACCGCTCGAAATCATCAACGTGGTCGCCGCAACGTGCTCCTGCGACCACGGGCTCGGCGCGCGTGGACGGCGCGAGCCCTTATGAATGCTCTCACCCTCTGCAATTCCGGGACGACGTAGGCAAGGATCCTAATCATGCTGGTTGTAACGATGCGATTGCAGGGAATTCTTAGGAAACCAAAATAGACTCGTCATCCCGACGTCCGTTAAGCGAACGCGCGCCGTCTTCATCGCGTGAACCGGGGTCCCCGGCGCACGCTTCGTGCGTTGGGGTGGCAGTAGGACGGAGGGACCTTGTGCTTTGTCAACATTGAGGAGACACAGGGTCCCCCAGGCTGCTCGCGAGCTGAAGAAAACGCTCGCCTCGCTGACGCCTTTCGGGATGACGATCGTATTTTCGGCTTGCCGCTGCAATGGTGATAAACACCTACGGTTTAGCGTAAGGAAGGGCGCTGAGTTCGCTTTCCGGCACCACACGCAGCTCAATTGAACCTTCCTGCGGCAGCGCGTCCAGGGGCAAGTGATTTCGCCAGACAGAGAAGCGGACGCGGAGAGCGGTTCCCTGTTCTGCCTTAAGTTCAGCTAACGGAACCTGGCATTCCAAAATGGCATCCATTGCTACGGACAGGCGAGGATCCGGTGGTTTTTCAGCGCCATTCTCGCAGAACTGCCATTTTGTCATCGCGCCATTCGTCAAGTCCGATTGCAGCCGGTAAGAAGTGATGGGTTGGGACGCGTCCTGAGGCATGGTTTCCACCGAAATGACAACTCGTGTTTCGGCCGTCGCCCATTGGGTTGCAGGCTCCAGGAAATCAAGCCGGCAGTAAAGGCTATCGGCATCCACGCCGGCGTAGCCTGTGTCGAGCAAAAAGGCTTTACCGTGCATGGCCGATGAGTGGCGGTCTGCCACATGCGTGGCTGCGCCCAGCCAGTCAAAGTAACCAATGTCCCTGCCGTCAATCTGCGGATGAATGTAAGCAGATTGTGGAGTGAACTGCGGCCTGTCATGCCGTCCTGCAATAGGCTGTGCCAGCACTTCCGGCGGAACTGCCCCCATCGCATGATAAATATTCGAAAGATGTTTACGGTAGAGCTCGTCAAAGTCGCGATCGTTGTCAGAATGATGTTCCGGACCGTACCACCAATTCCAATCACTGCCTTCAGCAATCAGTAGCTCTTCAAAAGCCAGGGCACTCTGCGCGGCGGAGACCTTGTCCGCATTATCGGTGTAGAATTTGCGGGCCGCAAACAGGTAATCCCATGCGGTGTTGTCTTCCGGAGCGCCAATCCAGATATCAAAGTTGGCATTGATCCATGATCCCGGGAAAATGGACGCCAATGGCGCCGGTGCTTTCTCCGCCTTCACGGCTTCCGCCACGGACATGGCGGCGATCGTCGGATCACTCTGGATACCGTCATACAAGCGCCGCAGGAATTCGCGTCCCGAGGCAGGATAGCTCTCCCAGGCATTCTCGCCATCGAGAATGATCGGCACCACCGCATCGCGGCCTGCAGCCAGCACGGGGGCGGCGGATTCTTTCACCCGCCTCAGAAAGTCATTGGCGGCATCGCGCGGAGGCACTCCGGAATAAACAAAGCCGATCAGATCAGAAAGTGAGTGGTCGCGGAAGACCACGTTCATATGCGCGTTTTCCTTCTCCCATCGAAACACGCGATAGAGTTTATCCGCGGCGTCAGGCTCAAGCCTGCCCGTACCGTCACGACGGAATAGATAGCCAATGGATCGGCCAAGCACTCCTTCATCGGTGGCAAGCCAGCTCAGGCCTTCTTCATGCGCGATACGCAGTACGTCATTGGAAACGCTGCCTTCAGACGGCCACATGCCGCTGGGTCGCACACCGAAAACCTGCTCATGCAGGTCAATGCCTCGTCTTATCTGCGTGCGAGCATCATCCTCATGCTGAAACCTGTTCGCCGGAAGCGGAAGCCCGGAGTGGGAAACTCCGCCAATATGCGTATCACAGACCAGGGGCAGAATTGGATGGTAATAAGGCGAGGTCGAAATCTCGATGGATCCGCGCTGCGCCGCGCTGGCATATGCGGGCAGCACCATGGTTAGAAATTCCCTTTGCTTCTTCACCACCAACTGCTGGTCATCAGCGGAGTAGCCGCGCCCTTTGTTCACCAGCTCACGAATGTCAGGGTCCTGCAGAAAAAATTCATCCATCCAGGCTATCTGTGAGAGTACCTGGAGATCGGTCAGCTCATGGTTCGTCAGTTGGCCCACCAGACGCGCTGCGTCATCAGGCTTGCTGCGGTAGTGCGCCCAGAGTTCGCGATACCGCGGGTAACGCCCGATCATATTGTCCGTATTGGCCTGAAACAGATACTGGATGGCAAACAGCCGTTCCTTGAAATCGAGCTCCTGTGCGGGCACAGCGGCCACTTGCCAGAATGGGTCCAGGGCCGCGCCGCTTACATAATCCTGAATCTGGGCAATCAGTGAGGGGACCAGATTGAACGTCTGGTGCACGTCAGGAAACTCATCCAGCAGCTTCACCATGCCGTAATAGTCTTTGAGCGCGTGCAAACGGACCCAGGGAAGACGGTAACGTCCGGTCACCAGGTCTTTGTAGAACGGCTGATGCATGTGCCAGAGAAAAACAAGGCGGATGGAAGGCATATTTGAGGTATCCATTAAATCACAACGTGAAGCCACAAGGGCCCAACTTTAGGACAGACATTTCATCTCTCAGCGATGAGACATTTGCACCAAACTACATGAGTACCGTCTGCTAGACTCATATTCAACTGTCAGAAAATGGAACAGCAACAAGAATCGAACGGCAGAAGCTCAGACACCAGGAAACCGGCATAGCGTGCGCATTTTTACCCGCTACATCCTGAAGGAAGTCACTTCCCACGCGCTCCTTGGAGCGTCAGTGTTCACGTTCGTCATTTTCATGCGTGAGGTGGGACGGCTCCTTGAACTGGTGGTCCGTAACAGCGCCCCGGTCCCCAGCGTTGCCGAAATCTTCTTCCTGCTTATGCCGGCCGCCCTTACTGTTACGGTACCCATGGGCGTTCTGGTGGGAATACTTATTGGTCTTAGCCGCATGGCGGCCGATAGTGAAGTAACGGCCATGCGCGCCTCCGGCGTAAGCGTCAGGAAATTTCTCGCCATCATCTCTATCTTCGGCGTCACAGCGTGGGTTTTCGCGCTGGTCGATACTGCCATCCTCGCGCCAAAATCAGCGGCCGCCCTTGCCGAGCTGCAAAAGAAACTCACGTCCTCGCAGATATCCTTCCAGGTGCAGCCGCGCGTCTTCTACGAGGATTTCAAGAACTACGTGCTTTACGTGGAAGACGTAAGCTCCACATCGGGCGCGTCAGTCTGGAAGAATGTTTTCCTCGCCGACACATCCACGCCGGGCGCTCCCAAAATTACCATCGCGAAAGAAGCTGTTGTGAGCGGCGGCGGCCCCAATACCATACGGCTCCATCTCATCAGCGGCGAAACTCATGAGACCAACCCTCGCCAGCCAAATCAGTACACCATTTCCACCTTCAATGAAACTGACACCTCACTGACTCTGCCTCCTGTCCCCAGGCCCGCGCAGGAAAAAATCCCCGTGTCGCAGATGAGTACGGCCAACGTGTTGTGGCAACGCCACAATCCAGACAAAGAACAGGCACGGCTTTATTTTGCGGAGTTCAATCGTCGCCTGGCGCTGCCAACCGCATGTCTGGTATTGGTTCTCATCGGCATCCCTCTGGGCCTCTCCGCGCGTAAAGGCGGCAAGGGCGCCGGTTTTGTCCTCACCATCGTGCTGGTCTTTATCTACTATTTTCTTTATGGCACCGGATTATCACTTGCCCGCAACGGCAAGGTGCCGGTGATACCTGGAGTGTGGCTGGCCAACATCATCTTTGGCCTTGTGGGCGCCGTTCTCATCTCTCGCACAGACAAGCTGCCGGTTGAACTCGGCCTGGGACAGATGCTGTCTGCCAGGTTTAAGGGTTGGACAGAAGCATTGTCAAAGTTGACCGGCAATGGACGTCCGCGCGAAAACGGCCGCGCCGCTGCAAGGCGATCTCGACTGTTCAGCACCCGTTTCCCTCTGATTCTGGATGATTACGTACTGCGCAATTTTGTCGGCTACCTGCTATTGATCCTGGCCAGCTTTATTGTGCTGATCATGGTGTTCACTTTCTTCGAACTCATCAGTGACATCCTGCACAACAAGCCCAAGCCGCTTACCATCGTCGCCTACCTGCTGAACGAGATCCCGTCACTGCTATACGTTGTTACGCCTTTGGCGGTGCTGCTGGGCGTGCTGGTCACGTTTGGACTGATGCAGAAGTCCAACGAGCTCACCGCCATGAAAGCAACCGGGATCAGCATTTATCGCACTATCATTCCCGTTCTGTTTATCGCCCTGGCGCTGGCCGGCGGGCTGTTTTTGATGGACCAGTACTATCTGCCCTACGCCAATAAACAGGTAGAAACCTTGAGGAACCAGATCAAGGGAAAGCCGCCACAGACCTATCTACGGCCGGACAGAAAATGGATCTTTGGCCAGAACGGCAGCAAACATGGCGGCCAGGCTGAAAACCGCAAAGTTTATTATTACGAGTTCTATGAACCGGACCGCAATCAGTTTGGCAACATCACCACCTTTGAGCTTGACCCGCACAGCTTTCAGATCGCCAAGAGAATCTACGCAGCGCGGGCACACTGGTCAGAAAATCAATGGATCTTTGAAAACGGCTGGCAGCGCTCCTTTAACGGTGACATGGTCACCAACTACAATCCTTTTAATGCCAATGCCTTTCCGGAATTGAATGAGCAGCCCAACTACTTCAAGAAGGAAGTGCGCCAGTCACAGGAAATGAGCTATGACGAGCTCAGCGCCTATATCCGTGACCTGCAGCAGAGCGGCTTTGATGTGGTGCGACTGCGAGTGGCCCTGCAAAGAAAGATAGCTTATCCGCTGATCACGCTAGTGATGGCCGTGCTGGCGTTTCCCTTCTCCCTTTCAGTGGGCAAGCGCGGCGCTCTCACCGGAGTGGCGACCGCGGTGATCATCGGTCTGGTCTATTGGGTCACGTCGGCGCTGTTTGAAGCCATGGGCAACGTCAGCCAGTTGCCACCGCTGATCGCTGCATGGTCGCCGGATCTGATCTTTGGTCTGGCCGGTGGCTATCTGATCTTCAAGACGCCTTCGTAGTTTTTGTCGCTTCGCTCCGAACCGCTTCAAGAGCTGCTGTTCTGGTTGCTACCCCTTGGCTCCTGCTTCTGCGGGCTCGGCGCGCGTGGACGGCGCGAGCCCTTGTGTATGCCCTCGTCCTCTGTCATCTTGAGCGCAGTCGGAGCGTATGCGACGACGCAGTCGAAAGATCCCGGGAATGCCTGTTGTGTACATGCCGCTACAGGGAGTTCTCAAGAAACAAAAATAGATTCGTCATCCCGACTGTCCGTTAAGCGAACGCGCGCTGTCTTCAGCGCGTGAGTAGGACGGAGGGATCTTGCGCTTGTTTTTGTTGGCGAAGAAAAGCACAGGATCCCTTACAAGACTTTCGAAATTCCCACGATCAGCGTTCATCAGCGGTAAGCATTTGTCCTGAGCCTTCCGCCTGATAAAATCATCTATACAGGCTCATGTTCAAAAACCTTCAGCCGCTGTTCCCATACCTGAAACGATATCGATGGACGCTGTTCTGGGGAGCCCTTACCGTCTTCGGCAACAACGGCCTCTGGGTCCTGTTTCCGCAGATTCTCAGGATGGCGGTGGATGACCTGAATCGGGGCGCCACGCAGCACAAGTTCTTTATCTATTCCATGCTGCTGATTGGCATTGCCCTGGTCAAAGGCACATTCCAGTTTCTGACACGCTGGCTGATGATCGGCGTTTCCCGCGACATTGAATATGACTTGCGCAATGACATGTTTGCGCACCTTTCCAGCCTTCCCTACAACTATTATCAGAAGAACCGCACCGGCGACATTATGGCGCGCGCCACCAATGACCTGAATGCCGTACGCATGCTGCTGGGGCCGGCGATCATGTACTCAGCCAACACGCTGGTATTTACCGTGGCGGCCCTGTTCTTCATGTGGCATATCAGTCCAACGCTGACCATCTATGCGTTCCTGCCGCTGCCGCTGGCCAGCATCATCATCCAGTATTTCGGGCGCCGCATTCATGAGCGCTTTGAGCGCATACAGGCCCAGTTCTCCAACATCTCCGCCCGCGCCCAGGAAAATTTCTCTGGCGCTCGCCTGATCCGTGCCTACGCGCAGGAAGAAGCTGAGATTGCTCTGTTTGAAACCTCAAACAAAGAATATGTAACTCGCAGCCTTCCTCTTGCCCGCTTGATGGGTATGCTCTGGCCCGCTCTGGAACTGCTCCTCGGATTGGCTTATGCCATGGTGCTGTGGCTGGGGCCTCGCGGCGTAATCAAAGGTCAGATGTCCGTCGGCGACTTTTATGCCTTCAGCATGTACATCCTGATGCTGACATGGCCGGTCATCGCCCTGGGATGGGTGATCAACATTTTCCAGCGTGGCACCGCGTCCATGGCGCGCATCAATGAGATCCTGACAGCCAAGTCTGAAATCACCAACGAAGCGGTCCCTGCTCAGGCCCCTGAAACCATTGTGGGCACGGTTGAATTTCGTCATCTGAACTTTGGCTATGAAGGAACGTCCGTTCTCAAGGACATCAACCTGACGATTCCCGCGGGCACCAGTCTGGCGATTGTGGGCCCAACCGGCTGCGGTAAGACCACACTGGTCAGCCTGATACCGCGAATCTATGATGCGGCGCCCGGAGCGATTCTGATCGATGGCCGTCCCATTCGCGAATATTCCCTGGAAACGCTGCGCCGCAACATTGGCTTTGTTCCCCAGGAAACATTCCTGTTCAGTGACACAGTGCGGGAGAACATCGCCTTTGGCGTGGAGCAGGCCACGGACCAGCAGATACACGAGGCAGCCGAGGCGGCCAGCATTGCCGCTGACATTGAGGCATTCCCTGAGCAATACAAGACGCTTGTCGGCGAGCGCGGCATTACGCTCTCTGGCGGGCAAAAACAGCGATCTGCCATTGCGCGGGCAATCGTGCGTGATCCTCGTATCCTTATATTGGACGACGCGCTGGCCAGCGTTGACACCTATACGGAAGAGAAAATCCTCAATCACCTTCGCGAAGTCATGCAGGGGCGCACCACCATCTTCATATCTCATCGCGTTTCTACGGTCCGCAACGCTGACCGCATAGCCGTGTTGCATCACGGGCGCATCGTAGAATCAGGCACCCATGATGAGCTTATCGCCCGCAACGGATACTACACTGAGCTGTACAACAAGCAACTGCTGGAAGAGGAACTGGCCCGGGTCTGATTTTGACGGACAACTCAAGTGAGACGGTACGCGACCATGCTTGTTTTTCGCACTGCGCCCACTTGTTGAGCCCGAAGATTGGTGAAGATTGTCAGGACACGAATTGAGACGTTCGAGAATAGTTTCCTTAAGCTATTCTCTTTCCCTTGTCATCCTGAGCGGAGTCGGAGCGAATGCGACGACGCAGTCGAAGGATCTATGTATTTTGCAGGCGGCTTTGATTTGTGCGTCCACATGAATTTAGTCTCTTGCAGGTATCGGGGCGAGGTGGGTTGCAACCATGGCAAATCTACAAATGCATAGATCCTTCGACTGCGTCGTCGCATTCGCTCCGACTCCGCTCAGGATGACAACTCACAACGTCTCCCCTAATTGCCTAACAGTCCCGAGATGCAGGCTCTGCCCATGAAACGAGTGGTCATCCCTGAGCTGTTAGACACTGACGAAGGCACAGCCGAAGAGATTGAAGGATCTCTCGCCGACCTGCGGATGATCAATCGCAACTTTGGCGGTGTGCGCACCATGACCAGATTGCTGCGGAGCGTGGCGCAAAAACATAAGCTAAAAACGGTCACCTGGCTCGATGTTGCCGGCGCTTCCGGCGATGTGGCGCTGCTTTCACAGCAGAGACTTTCCCGGGAAGGCATTTTTGCCCAGCCAACCTTGCTCGATCGCCAAATCAGCCATATGAATCGCCAGCTTCCTGCCATCTGCGGTGACGCGCTGGCGCTGCCCTTTGCCGACGATAGCTTTGACGCTGTCGGCTGTTCGCTCTTCGCACATCATCTGGAACCTGAAGAGGTTATTGGCTTTGCCCGCGAAGCTCTGCGCGTGGCCCGGTACGCCGTCCTGGTCAATGATTTAATTCGTTCATCACTGCATCTTGCCCTTATTTACGCAGGCACTCCGCTCTATCGCAGCCGTCTCACCCGGCATGACGCTCCCGCTTCCGTAAAGCGCTCTTATACACTGCAAGAGATGGATGCAATGTTGCGTGCGGCAGGTGCGGCGGAAGTAGAAACTGAAAAGTATTTCCTGAAACGCATGGGAGTGATCGCATGGAAGAAGAAGCGCCCGAATACGATCTGATCGTGGTGGGTGCGGGACCTGCAGGGTCCGCATGCGCGATCACCGCTGCACAAAGCGGAGCGCATGTTCTGCAAGTGGACAAAGATAGTTTTCCCCGCCACAAGGTATGCGGTGAGTTTGTTTCCTCGGAATCCCTGCACCTCCTCGGCTCGCTTTTAGGCAACGGCACTGCCTTCGCCGAACGGCCAAAAATCACCATGTCACGCGTCTTCCTCGATGGGCGACAGATCACAATTCCAGTGGAACCTGCCGCCTCGAGCATCCCCCGGTATGACCTCGACGCTGCCTTACTGAGCGCGGCGAAAGCGGCAGGCGTGGATGTGCGCGAAGAGGTTCTGGTGAGCGCCGTAAGCCATGAAGCCGATGCATCATTTGCGGTTGCAACATCAGTAGGAAGAATCACGGCGAAGGCGGTGGTCAACTCCAGCGGCCGATGGTCACAGCTTACGCAGCGCGAACCCTCGAATGGGAGAAGCCCCGACCAGACAAAATGGATCGGCTTGAAATCCCATTTCAGCGAAGAATCGCCCGCCAATTCCGTTGATCTGTACTTCTTTCCTGGTGGCTATTGCGGGGTCCAGCCGATCGACGATCACACGGTGAACGCTTGCGCCATGGTACGGGCGGATGTAGCACGGTCTCTCGAGGAGGTCTTTGCTCTTCATCCCGACTTGCAGCGTCGAATCCGCAACTGGCAGCAGAACTTTCCCACGGTGACAACCTCAGGACTGCGTTTTCGTGAGCCGCGAACCGAAGATCGAGGCATGTTGCTGGCGGGTGACGCTGCGGCCTTCATCGATCCCTTTGCCGGCGACGGTATCTCGCTGGCGTTGCATGGCGGAGTCATGGCTGCCCAGGCGCTGATTCCCTTCGTCCAACAGTCTGCGTCTTTTGCTCAGGCGTCTCTTGCTCAGGCTCACGTGGCCTACCACACAGCGTATTTCCGGCAACTGGCGCCGGCGTTGCGAAACGCGTCGCGCATCAGGAAATTACTTGCGGCGCCGGCATGGTTGCGCGCCAGCGTCATGAGACTGGCCGGGAATCAAATGATTGGCAGGATGATTGTGCGGGAGACGAGGGCGCGTGGTTAGTTTGGGGTTAACATCCCTCGCTTACGCTCGGGATTAAAACAAGAAGAGAAGATCTACCCGCTATGGGCCGCCAACTGCGCGCGACGCAGCACCCGTCTTGCCACTGCCAGCAGATCAGCCACTTCAAACGGCTTCACCAGGCAAAAGATCTGCGTGGCGTCCACAAACGTGCGTACCGCAGGATCAGACACGTTGGAGAGCACGAGAATCGTCTTGCGCACCAGGTCGGGTGAATGTTTCTCGATATGGCGATAGACGTCTTCGCTGGACCAGTCGCCGGGAATTTTGCTATCGAGGAAAACCGCATCAATCACCTCATGCGATAGATACTCGATCGCCTGGGCGCCGGAGTTAGCAGTCAGAATCGTCAAGCCGGCGGCGGTCAACACTTCACGTTCAAAATCAAGCACTGCTTCTTCGTCATCCACCAGCAGGACCTGGCCCTCAAGACGCGATTCCCGCCGCGCCACAATGCGTTCACGTTCACTCAGCGGTTTTTCCCCTACGGCAACGGGCAAACGGACCTGGATCAACGCGCCACCTGAGGGATGGTTCCTGGCGGCAATCTCTCCGCCATGCTCTTTCACGATTCCATAACAGATGCTCAGTCCCAGCCCGGTGCCTTTGCCTACACTCTTGGTGGTGTAGAAGGGATCAAAAACGTGTTTCGGATCATTCAGGCCAGGACCGGAATCATGAAACTCGCAGACGACCTGCCCACGGTCGCTGTATATCTTGATTCGCAGCACGCCGCCATTGCGGCCATCCAGCATGGCGTCCGCCGCGTTGTTGATGATATTCAGATACACCTGCTCGAGTTGGTGCGGATCCACGATCACGGACGGCAGCATGGCTTCAAAATCCCGCTGCACGGTAATGTTATTGACCTTCAGGTCGTAGTCACGCAGTGCGATGGTGTCTTCCATGACGCTGCGCAGGTCCACGTGCACGCGTTGTGGTTTGTGCTGGCGCGCGAATGAGAGCAGGTTCTGCACAATTTTCTGCGTACGCTGCGCTTGTTTGTACAGCTTTTGAATGAACTCCTGTACGCGTGTCTCCAGCTTTTCGCTCTCCAGCAATTGCGCGTAGCCCAGAATGGCCGTAAGCGGGTTGTTTAACTCATGCGCCACGCCGGAAATCAATTGGCCCACCGCCGACATCTTTTCACTCTGCAGCAGCTGTTCCTGTGTGCGCCGCAGGTCTTCATAGGCCCGGCGGGTCTCATGGTAAAGCTGGATTTTTTCAATCGTGGTGGCCAGCTGCCGGCCTACGGCAATCAGAACGCCTTCTTCTGAGCGATTGAAATCACGCACGGCGCGACTGCTGGTCGCCAGCACGCCCAGGATCTTCTCCTTGCGCCAGAGCACGACCCACATCCACGCGTGCAAACCTTCCCTGGCGATGATGTCAGTAACAATTTCCGGAAGCTTGCCCTGGCTCTGGTGGTCCACGATCTCCGTATGATTGCCGCGCAAGGCTTCCACAAAGTCCGCCGGCAGGGCAATCATGTCATTGTCTGCAATGACCTGGCTGCGATGGCCATAAGCCGCTTTCTTGATCAGCGCGTTCGTCTGTTCGTCAAAAAGATAAACTGAGGCGGTGTCCGTGCCCAGGAGCTCCACAATCTGGAGCATGATCAGCTGAAGGATTTCATCCAGGTCAAATGACTGGTTGAACGTAACGGCAATGTTGTTCAGGACGTACAGCTCGCGATTGCGACGGCGGATCTCATCTTCCGCGTGCTTCATCTCCGTCACATCCATCACCACGCCCTGATAGCGCTCCACACGTCCGCCAGGATCTCGCGTGGCAAAGCTGCTTTCGATTACGTAGATTTCCTTGCCGTCCTTGCGGCGCAGGCGGTACTCAAAATTTCTGACAAATCCCTGCCGGTTCATTTCGCTGAGGAATTTCTTGCGGTCTTCGTTGTCAACGTAAAGGGACTGAAGCACGTCCAGTCCCATCACTTCCTCTTTGTTGGAGTAGCCCAGCATGCGGACGAACGCTTCATTGCAGTCCACCAGCTTGCCGTTCGGAGTGGAGGCAAACACACCTTCATGCATGTGATTGAACAATGAGGTGTAGCGCTCTTCAGAGGCTTTGGCTTCCGTGATGTCCTTGATCACGTGCACGGTGCCGGCGCGAGTCATGGCCTCATTTGTATAAGGAGAGGTTGACACCACTGAGTAACCGCCGAAGCAGGGATCTTCCTCGCCGGAGCAATCAGCATGCGCGCAGTAGGGACAATTGGCCCAGTTCAGGCCCGCGCCCGGCATGATGCTTTCGCACAGTTGGCCGGTGATATCGACGAAGGGCATTTCCAGGCGGCTCAACAGCGCCTGATTGGCCCGCAGGATGCGATAGTCACTGTCATGCACCAGAATGGAATCAGGAATGGAATCAAAGGTGCCGGCCCACTCACTGCGTGATTGCTCCACGCGGTCAGCGAGTCGGTGATTTTCCACCGCCAGCCCCAACTGCCTGGCGGCAGCTTTCAAGAATGCCCGCTCATCACCGCGATGGGCACGGAAGCTGCTGATAGCCAGCACCAGCACTCCAAGCCGGGAATTTTTTCCCTCCACCGGCACCACCACCGCATGGTGAACGCCTTCTTTGCGCAGGGCCTGGGAGAGATGTGGAGGATTGGAATCCACCGAACGTACCACGTAAACGGTGCTGTCACGAAGGGCAAAGCCGCTGACGCTGTTATTGGCGTCAAGGGTGAAGTCCTGTTCCTGAAAAGCGTCTGAGAGTCCCCGCTGTGAGACCATCACCAGCTTGTCACCTTCTGCCAGACGGAACCAGGCCGCCTGGGCGCGGATGATTTTCATCAGGTGCGTCATGACGAGATCTACCGTCGCCTCAAAATCCTGCGATTCAGAAATCTGGTGGGTAATGGCATTCAGCACGTCCAGCCGCTGAATCTGTACCCGTGAATCATCCAGAACAATGGTCATCATGCTGATGCCAAGCGCCAGGTCCACCAGAAAGTCATGCCAGAGTTCCGTCCCGGGCCTGTACACCAAATGGACATGGAGAATGGGAAGCATGAACGCAAGCAGCCAGCGTCCAATGTTTGGCCGCCCCCACGCCAGCCGAAGCAGTTGCGTGGACGCTATCAGCGCCCCCAGCCGCCACGTAATAGCAAAAGCGGTGTCGAGGGCCAGGATATGAGGGAACCAGACATCGTGAAGAACAATCAGGACCAGCGCCACGCCAAGGACCATGCTGGTCGGAAAGATCAGGCGTCTTTCGTCTGTGTACAGCAGGATGGCACTGGAAAATAAACCTACGGCCAGCAAAAAGCAGGTCCACGTCACTACAGTGAACACCACCGAGCTCTGGTCCAGCGTGGAAATCGATAGAAGCTTGCACGCGCTATACGCGATCCAGCCTGCAATCCATGGGACCAGGTATTTCTCCCTGAAGCTGCGGTACAGGAGTACTGCGCCAGCCAGGAGAATGAGTAAGGTGGAGCCTTTAGCCAGAAAGGCTGATTGCAGTGCCAAATCCATGTTCACCAGTGTTTTGCTGTGGGAGAAGTGTTATATATCATAACCCGATAATGCCCATGATTATTTGTTCATTAGGCCATTGTATTTCCGTGTGGACTGGGTTAGATTAAACTTCCCCCCGGCAGGAAATCCTTCATGAATACAGACCGGATTCTAGTCGTCGACGACGAGGAATCAATACGTGAAATCATCTCGTCGATGCTGAGTGCCGCGGGGTACAAGACCCGTTCCGCCAGCTCCGCCGTGGAAGCCCTTGCCATCCTGAATGCTTCCGGTGAGTTTGAGCTGATGCTCTCTGATCTGATGATGCCGGAAATGGACGGCATTGCCCTTCTCGAACGGTCCAAAGAGAAATATCCTGACATGCCGGTGATTATGGTCACGGCGGTGCATGACATTTCGGTGGCGCTGGCTGCCATCCGCAATGGGGCTTACGATTATCTGCTTAAGCCATTTGAACGCGAACAGCTCCTGGCCATGGTTCGCCGGGCGCTGGAAACGCGCCGCCTGAGAATGGAAAACCGCGCCTATCAATCAAACCTGGAATCGCTGGTAGCGGCGCGCACCGAACAACTTCGCCATGCCATGACGGAGTTGGAGCGCTCTTATGACGTAACCCTTGAAGCTTTGGGTGATGCGCTCGACCTAAAAGATTCCGAGACTGAAGGCCACTCCAAGCGGGTGACGGCCTTCACCATTGCGATTGCGCGGGCCATGAGTCTCTCCGCCGAAGACATCAAAGTCATTGCGCGTGGCGCATTTCTGCACGACATCGGCAAAGTGGCCATTCCGGACGCGATCCTTCTCAAGCCCGGGGCCCTGACGCCCGAAGAAACTGAGATCATGCGCGAACACTGCTTCCGCGGGTATCAAATGCTGAAAAAAATTCCTTTCCTGTCGCGCGCTGCTGAGATTGTTTATTCGCACCAGGAAAAATTCGATGGCACGGGTTATCCGCGCGGTCTCCGGGCGGAAGAGATACCCATTGGCGCGCGCATCTTTTCCATCGCGGACACCCTGGACGCCATCACCTCTGACCGTGTTTACCGTGCCGCCCAGAGCATCTCCGCTGCTCGCGAAGAAATCATGCGCTGGTCCGGACGCCAGTTTGATCCCGAAGTAGTCCGCGTGTTCATGAACATGCCGGATACAATCTGGGAAGACCTGCGTAAGGAAATCAATTCGCAGAAGTTTAATTACGCCATCAAACTGCCCGCCATCGCCGCCAAAGTCACGTAACGAAGCTGCGATTTGATGGATGACGTTTGCCGGTACTGGCTCATTTCTCTTCCTGCTGCCATTACAATAAACATTGACTGCCGCCGCATGGCGGCAGCACACAATTTCGCATCACGAAGGTGAGACCACATGGCTGTATTGACTGATTCTTCGATTCAGACCGCTCTCAACGGTCTTCCCGGATGGAAACGCAATGGACTGGCGATTGAACGAACGTTTGAGTTCAAGGATTTCAAGGCCGCCATGGCTTTTGTGAATAAGATTGCGGATGCCGCGGAGGCTGCCAATCATCACCCGGACATCGACATTCGCTATAACAAAGTGAAAATGTCTCTGGTGTCGCATGACTCAGGGGGAGTCACGGATAGGGACGTGCGCATGGCGGCAGAAATCAATCAACTGGCGGGCTGATCATTGAACAAGGATCAAGGCGCAAAGATCAAAAGATCAGGCCTGTTCTTCCAGGGCCGCAGCCAGATTGTCCAGTGCGCGCTGGATGGAGCTTAACTGGTCATCCAGGAAATGGTTGAACTCGCCCAGCGGGTCTCCGTGCTCCACCAGGCGATCAAACGCATGGCGAAGCTTTTCCCGTCCTCGTTCGCTGGCGACCACCAGTCCCAGCCCACTCAACCCCACAACCGCAACAGGTATGAACCAATTCTTCATAGTCACCCCGACCGATATAGGCCATTTGCCCAGGTTAAGATGTAAACAGCTTGCTGCAAATATGTCCGACTGTACAGTTACTTTAGTAATGAACTTCTTCCCACCGCAACAACACTCATCGGCCCGTGTTTACACCTATCAGAGCAGTAACTGAGATGCGGGAGAGCTGTCCTCGGGTAGCCATCGTGCATCTCTGATTCGGCAACTGTCACCAAGATTCAGGTTAACTGCTTATTTTTGACCCCAAGAGGTGCAAGCCATGCAGCCAAAGTGGATCGCGTCTGTCTGTTTGATGGGACTGGCGTTGACAGTCAACGCAGTCGCCCAGGATCAGGGTAAAGACAGCGGAACCCCAGACTCGCAAAACAGCCCGGTATTGAAAACACGTCCTCAGGATGGCTACCCCGGACCGGCCCCGCAAGCTGGCGGCTATCATCCCAACCCCGTTTATGGAGCGTCGCCTAATGCTATTCCCGAGGGCCAGCGCTTCATCGTGAAACTCAAAGACACGCTGGACACCAAAAAACTGTCAGAGGGAAAACACTTTAAAGCCGAATTGCGCGAGGACCTGACTACGCCCAGCGGGCTCATCATTCCTCGTGGACGCAATATAAAGGGCCACGTGGCCCGTTACGAACATGGCTTCACCGGCGCCCGCATCATGCTGGCCCTGGATGAGATTGAAACCCGTCATGGTTGGGTGCCTTTGATCGCTACAGTCACCGGCGTTCCGGGCGATGCGTCCATTAAATCCGTAGGCGACGAAAGCGAACTGGTAAAGAAGGGCCCTGACAAAAAGCGCGTGATTGAAAACGCGGCCATTGGCGCCGGGGTTGGCGCGGTGAGCGGTTCAGTGATTGGCGGTGGCAAAGGCGCTGCGGTTGGAGCGGCGGTTGGTGGCGGATTAGGTACTGGAACCAGCCTGCTCTTCAAAGGTAACGACATGAAACTGGATAAAGGCACCCAGCTCGAAGTACGCCTTGAACGCGACCTGCAAATACCGGCCCGTTAATTTTACCGGCTTGTTACATATGAAAGGGCGCAGGTTAAGAAGCGATAAGTGCTTCTCCAATCTGCTGCCCTTTTGATTTGAAAGGCATCCAAAATACGATGACTGTGGAACCCACAAAACGGTCCGAACCCGGCAAGCACTTCTCTTTGTGTGCGCTTGCCCTGATCCTGATTGTGCTCGTTCTGGTCTTCCTCATCCACCGGAACAGCGTCGCCCCTGTCGATGCCAATCCTCCCGCCAACACCTACCAGCGAAACTGAGTGAACCTGATTTTGTAATTGGGTAATCTGGTAATTGGTTAATTGAAGACCGGACGAATCTGGCTTTGCTTTTCAATTACCAAATTACAAAATTACTCATTTACCAAATTGTCTTTGCCCTTTTCCTTCCCGCAAGTTAGACTCACGTGTTTTCCAAGAACACTTCTAACTGGCTGGAGACCATCCAATGACCTTGCGCCGTGCCTTGCCTCTTTTCCTGTTTGTCTTCTTCATGTCGTCCCTGTTCGCTGTTGCTCAACGGAACCGCGATGAGCGCCCCGCTCCTGCACCCGCGGCGCCTGCGGATCAAGCCAAGGCACCAGCCGAGGGCAAGACGGAGCCAAAGACTGACATGAAAAAAGACCTGCCGGATGCTCCGCCCGTGGTTACGCATCATGAGGCACGTGTCGGCGGCAAAGTCCTGCATTACACGGCAACCACCGGAACAATGCCATTGAAAAACACTGACACGGGTGAAGTGGAAGCGCACATCTTCTTCATTGCCTATACGCTGGATGGCCAGCAGCCGGCGCAGCGCCCGCTCACTTTCTCTTTCAACGGCGGCCCCGGTTCGGCCTCTGTCTGGCTGCACATGGGCGCCATTGGCCCCAAGCGAGTCAAGATGCAATCGGATGGCATGATGCCTGCGCCACCGTATCAACTGGTCGACAACGAATATTCCTGGCTCGATCAGACCGACCTCGTCTTCATCGATCCCGTAGGCACCGGCTACAGCCGCGCCGTTAAACGCGATCAGACCAGGAAGTTCCTTGGCCTCAAGGGCGACATTGAATCCGTGGGCGAATTTATCCGCCTCTATCTGGGACGTTACGAACGCTGGTCGTCACCGCTGTTTATGGTTGGCGAAAGTTACGGCACCACGCGCGCCGCCGGACTCTCAGGATATCTGTTCGAGCATGGCGTCGCCTTTAACGGCGTCATGCTGATCTCCAGCATTCTGAACTTCCAGACCACGGATTTCGCCGTCGGCAACGATCTTCCCTACATTATCTTTTTGCCGACCTATGCGGATGCTGCGTGGTATCACAAGAAAGCTCGCTCCCGAACTCCAGCAGGACTTCCCCAAACTGCGCGCAGAAGTGGAGCAGTGGGCTGCAACTGGATACGCTGAAGCTCTGGCCAAAGGCGACCGTCTTACACCGCAGGAACGCTCTGCTGCTGCCGAAAAGCTGGCCCGCTATACGGGCCTGAGCAAGAAGTATGTTGAGCAGCACAACCTGCGCATTGACGAAGGCCACTTCACCAAAGAGCTTATGCGCGATGAGGACAAGATTGTCGGCCGGTTGGACAGTCGTTTTCTTGGTAACGAACGCAGCACCCCGCTTGAAACCTCCGCATCCGATCCCAGCATGAACGCCATCCGTCCGCCTTACACCGCCATGTTCAACCAGTATGTGCGCACGGACCTTGGGTATAAATCAGATCTTGAGTATTACATCCTGGGCGGCGGATTCCGTTTCGACGAATGGGATTGGGGCGTTCAGCGCGGCGGCTTCCCTGACACAGCTCAAGCGCTCAAAGATGCCTTCGACAAGAATCCCTTCATGAAACTCTTTGTCGGCTCAGGCTACTTTGATCTGGCAACGCCATACTTCGGCACACAGTACACGCTCAATCACATGGGCCTTGACGCGGACCAGCACAAACGTATCTCGCTTGGCTACTACGGCGCTGGACACATGATGTACATACAGGACCAGTCGCTGGGTGAGTTGAAGAAAGATGTTGGGAACTTTATGGGGGCTGCGCTGAAGTAAAGAGATCGCCGACATCGCGCGTTGAAGAAAAGGCCGTTTACCACAAAGGACACGAAGGTTCACGAAGGTGTTTGAGCTCTGACTACTTCGTGTTCCTTTGTGTCCTTTGTGGTTGAGTGCCTTTCCGCTGACGGCGATTCCTTATCGCCCGAAAGGCTCTTCCAGGCTCGGGCTCTGCGGCGTGAACAGCTCCGCGCCGTTGTCAGTGATGTGCATGTCATCCTCCAGGCGAACGCCAAATTCACCTCGGATGTAAACGCCCGGCTCGTCGCTGAAGCACATGCGCGGCGCCAGCAGCAATTTGTCGCCGCGGACAAGGTAAGGCCATTCGTGGCCGTCCATGCCAATGCCGTGGCCGACACGGTGTCCGAAGTGGGCATAGTCCGGCCCATAACCGGCATCGACGATCACTTTACGCGCCGCAGCATCCACAGCTTCGCACGGGACGCCTGGTTTAGCGGTTGCCAATGCGGTGGCCTGGGCTCTGTGAACGATCTCAAAAACTTTCTTCATCTTATCCGTCGGCTTACCCAGAACAACCGTGCGGCTGATATCTGATTCGTAGCCTTCCACTTTGCAGCCGCCATCCATCAGCAGGATGGTTCCTTCCTTGATCACCTGAGGCTTGGCCGATCCATGCGGTAGCGCGGAATTTTCTCCAACCTGAACGCCGGCGCCGCCCTGAAATCCCTGCTGTGAATGGCCTGCTGCAACCAATTGCGCAAAGTCATTCTGCGTCATGCCTTCCTTCATGGAAAGGTATGCCGCCTCATAAGCGGCCAGCGTGACCTGATTGGCCAGCGTCATCAATTTCAACTCATGGTCGCTCTTGATCATGCGGCAGCCGGCCGTTATGGGGGTTGCACTGGTGATCTGCGCCGCGGGAACGGCAGCGCCAACTCCTGAGCTGAAGACGTAGTAAACCGTCTCTTCCATCCCGATCTTCCCTGCCGCGATGCCACGCTCTTTCATCCCGTTGGCAATGAGCTGGTAAGGGCTCTCATCTTCCTGCCATATGCGCACGTCGGCCTTGCTGTCTCCCATGTTCATGACGATCTGTTCTCGGGCACGGTCTTCTTCAAAAGCCGGGCTCACATAAAACGGAGTGCCCTTGGCCGGTACGATCATGGCAAACAGCCGCTCACTCAGCCACCAGCGTATGCCGGTGAAATAGTTGAGCGACGTGCCGCCGATCATCATGATGGCGTCCAGCTTGTTGTCCCGCATCAATTGCTGGGCATGCTCGATTCGCCCGAGCCGCTCTTCAATCGAGATGGGCTTGGCCTCGCTCTTGCGCGATTTCAATTTGGCGATGGCTGGTGGCAGCGGCTTTTCTGGCGCGCGTTCCTGTTCCTGCTCAGCGAACATGGCTCCGGGCTGGGTGACAGCCAGAGTGGTAGCGATACCGGCGTTCTGCAGGAAACTGCGGCGGGACGATTTCATCGGGACTCCTTGTCAGTAGGGACTGAGAGGGTGTAGAAGCCTTCAAGGCCCGTCTCCACCCTGGTAGAAAATTCTGGGTTCTGCGCGGCCGTTCAATTCTTCGGCGATGTTGGTCCGCTCGCCGCAGGCTTGTCCGTTGCCGGCTTTGCTGCATCACCAGTAGCGCGTGCCGGAGCAGCAGCAGGCTGGCCTGGCTGATCTGGCGGAGGCACCGGTGGCATGTCGGCTTTGGCAAAGCGTGGCAGCATTTCGTCACGCATCGCCAATTGATAGACGGCTGCGGCGGCTACCATCGCCGCTTTCTGAACATCCTCAGGGATAATGCGCTCATAGGTATCGAGATTGGTGTGCCAGGTGTCAGTGAAATATTCAATGGGATCCTGGCCCATGCCAACGCCCGGCAGCCCGGCCTGTGCGAATGAAGTGCTGTCGGTGCCGCCCAGTCGACGGCTCTTGTTGGCGATCGCGCCCGCTACGCCTAAGTCGGCAAAAGGAGCAACCGCAGCGCGGAGAATGTCACCATCTTCCGGCGGACCGAAGACGCCAAGACCGCGCACACGTCCGGTACCGGAATCGATATTGAAGTAACCGTCAAACTTCGCGTATTCAGGCTTGGGATCTTCGAAGGTCCCGAAGTGCTGTTTCACGTACGCCTGCGATCCCAGCAGGCCTTCTTCTTCGCCGCTCCATAGAGCTACGCGGATCGTCCGGCGCGGCTTCACGCCAATCGACTTCAGAATGCGAGCTGCTTCCATCATGATGGCGCAGCCAATGGCGTTGTCCGTGGCGCCGGTGGCTGAGTGCCACGAATCCAGATGACCGCCCAGCATGATGACTTCGTCTTTCTTGTCAGTGCCTGGAATTTCCGCCACGGTGTTGTAAGACGTTTTGCCTTCGGGATAGATCTTGTTCTGGATATTGAATTCAAGCTCTACCGGCACGCCATCGGCCAGTACGCGCGCGATGCGTCCGAAATCTTCATTGCGCAGGACGACCGTTGGCACGACCTTGGCGGGATCATAGGTGCGATTCTGGAAAGCACGTATGCGTCCGTTGCCCATGTGGGCATCATTGGCGCGAACCAATGCACCGTTGGCCAGCAAAAATTCATCGATCTGAGTGTTGATCTGCGCTGCGGTAAGTGTGCCCGGAGGATCGTTCGGTGGCGGGTTGCGCGGAACAAGCTGGCCTGCGTTGGGATTCTTGGGATCAAAGCGCTCGGCCGCGGCCTTGTCTTCCAGGCGACGCGCCGGAGGCTCAATCACGACCGGAACAACTTCAGATTTGCCCACCAGAACCATCTTGCCCTTGACCTTGTCCTTTACCGAGTCCAGGTAGGTGGTGAGCTGTTCTTTATTTGGCTTCTCCGGAGGAATGAGCTGCCAGACCTGCCCGGTAACGGTGCCGTTCGTGCTCGGAGTCCATGCCAGAACTTTAAACGTAAGCTGATCATGGAATGGCGAGAGAGCATACCCGCTGGCGCGCTCGTTCACCCAACCTGGATGTCCGAAATCCCACGGCTCCAGATGCGCATTAGCAAATCCCCAACTCGTCATCTCTTTCACGGCCCAGTCCGCCGCGGCCTTGTGGTTGGGCGAGCCGGTCAGCCGAGGGCCATACACGTCGGCCAGAAAGTGCATGGTGTGCATGATCTGCGAGTGGTCTTTCTCTTCCGCGCGGATCTTGTCATTGATGGCGGGATCGCCGACGGTCGCAGATGCGGCAGCGGGCGCAGCTGTTTGCGCAACAGATGCAACGGCAAAGACACAAAGACAGACGAACGCAATGAGACGATTGGTCGGGGACATTTAATTTTTCTCCGGGAGGACAAAGAATAAAGGCAACCGGAGGAAAAAGGAAAATGTTTTTTTAAAGGCCCGCTACGCAGCCCTCGCCGGCGATGGGCCGTAACACTATCTTGAAACGCAAGGCTTCCCCCGGCGCTGATCAAAACCAGCACTGCCGAGATCACGCGGGGCCGACTGACTGGCCTCCAGACTTATGGTTTCGTTGCCGTTGTAGTAGCTTGTGCAGCAACGGTGATATCAGCGTTGGCAGTGCCGATCCTGCCCGTGTTGCTGTCGCGCACACCCAGTCGCACAAAATAGCGTCCCGGAGGAAGGTCCAGCTTGACCTGGCACGGGAAGAATGACTTCTTTATTTTTTCGTATACAGCCGATTCAAGAACCGCGTTCACCTTGGTGGCTTCCGTTATTACCGGTTTGTCCGGGTTCTCACGGGTAAACACACGGGCGGCACAATCAACTTGCGCCCTCTGGCTGCCGGCTGAATCTGAAGTGAAGCTGACTGCATGGGGATCAATTATGTAATGAAGCACAATGGGATTAGAACTCGCCTGCGGCGCAACGCTGGCGCGAAACTGCAGGCTGTTATTCACGGGACTGTCAGGATTTAGCGCCTGACTGAATTCCGCGTCACGCCGGGCTGGATTTTCATCATCAAGCGGCGTGCGCTCGAGCGCGAAGTACCCTGTGCGGTAACGCAGCTTGACTCCAGCGAGCTTTGTCTTTACTTCAATCTTGCGGAACCTGCCGTCCCAGTGCTTGTTGACGGGATAATAGCCAAGAGAGTAATAGGTGGAACCATCATTGATACCTTCACTCAGAGAGTTATCGATATCGTTCCGGTTGTAGAAAGCCTTTCCGCCGGTTTTGTCGGCAATCTCGAGCATGGAAACGTGGGCTTGAAAAAGCTCTTCCGCCTGCTTCCCTTCGGCTTTCATGGCGAGGGCACCCATGACTGCGCCGCCAGATCCACCGATGTTGTCTGCAACGTTGTAAAGAGCGCTCCCTATCAATCCCCTTGCATCTACAGGGTAGACCGCAATCTGCGCGTCAGCGAATAAATTGGCGAGATGGGCGAGCTGTTGAGCGTACGCATAGTCTTTTTTGTTACCGTTGATGCTTCCCTGTCCGGAGTTGGGACTGCCGTTGGGGCTTACCCGATGCACGGTATTGAAGTCAGCGAAAATATTCATCGGAATGGCTTCGGAAATCCAGAACAGGTTTTTGCGGCCATGATAGTGGGACAGAATCTTTGCCACGGACGTTAAAGCTGCAAAGGTATATTGGATCCGCATATCACTCTGGTCAGAGGTTGTTTGCTCAATAAAGTCGTTAATTTGCGCAAGCATTAGCGGGTCAAACTGTGCAAGCACCTGCTCAGCCATTCCCTTTGGAGCGCCTGTAACAGGAGATGTGCCGGCCGGATTGGTAGAAAGTGGCTCTGCTCCTCCACGAAAAGCTTCGACTACCTTCTTCAAGGCAGTCTGGTCAGTCGTAAAGTCCTGCAGAAGCTTTAACTTTCGACCCAGGGTAAAAATAGCAACCGGTTGTCCCTCTGGCAGTCTTGCCAGAAATTTGATCATCTCAGTGCGTACATACGCCTGATTCAAGAGATTACTGTTGAGAGAATCCATGAGGAGCACGTTTAAAGCAGCGTCACTGGGGAATTGAGGAGCATTGCCAAAATGATTTCCCGGCAAGTCCACAGGAATGAAAGTTGGCTCAGGGGCTTTCACCGGCACGGACGAGGGCTGATAGAAGTTAAAACTACTGATTTTCTGTTCTTTGCCGTCTTCCAATATCCGTAAATCTGTCTGCTTGAGACCAAGGACCATGGCCCCCTTCTTATCATGGGCCACCACGTCCACCACTACCATTCTAGTGGTGACTTTCACCGCTTCAGGGTGATCCGTAGGCGCCTGCTGAGCCCGATCACCGTCATTGGAGGTTTGCGCCGAGACCAAAGAGCACATCAGCAACAGAATGGAACCAGCGGGATGAAATCTGGACCGGAATACCATCGCCCTACGACCTTTTCAACAGCTATCCTAGAGATACTCTGATTGAAGGCAATTTACAACCAAGAGCTTCGTAATGTTTGGTAAACCGAAGCAACCAAACTGGAGCTATAGCTCTTTGCAACGCCCTGCGTGCATCGGCGCAGCTACTTAAGACTATGGAGCCTTAAGACTATTTAGGCAAATATCGTGCCTCTCAAAAGCAGCAGCACTGGCCACTCATGTGAGCAGCACCTCATCTCATGAACCGATGTTCCCCAACATCACATTCAGGAGAACTGTACGTTCATGTTACTCGCAAGGATCAAGCCTCTAACCTTCCTTTTCCTTCTTTCACTCACAACCTTAGCCATCGCGCAGGATGGTTCAGCATCCCGAAAATGCGTGTTTCAACCATTGAGAATTTCTACTCCTGCGGGAACAAGTGCGTTCCCAAATGACATCAATGATTCGGGGGTCCTCGTGGGCTCGACGCGGACCGCTGGCCAAACTTCTTTTCACTCGTTTCTGCTTTCGCGCGGCAAATTCTTTCAGTTTAATTTCCCGGGAGCAGCCGACACTCTTGCGCGAGACATCAATAACCATGGCGTGATCGTGGGATCATTTGGTGCGACATCATTCTCCGGACAGCGAGCATTTATGGCCCACTCCGGCGGATTCCATGAGATCCGGATTCCCGGTTTTCCGGATGCGCCTGCAACCGGTGACGCAATCAATGATCACGGCGATATTGCGGGCTCATTCAACGGGAACGGCAGCAATTTCGGCTATCTCCTGCACAACGGCCGCTTAACGATTCTCTCTTTCCCGGGAGCGGAGGGAGGTACCTTCCCTCTGAGCATCAACAATCAGCGCACGATTGTCGGTGTGTATCGCCTTGATTTCGAGGGCGCCGCAGAGAACGCCTTTATTTGGAAGAATGGCGTCTTCTCAACCCTCAAGAGTCCGGGCGGCCTGCCTGTGCGCCCAACCAAGATCAGCGACAGGGGAGACATTGTGGGCACCTTTCTGGATGCAAATCTGAATGAGCATGGATTTTCTCTGGACAAGGGCCGGTTCACTATTATTGACGCGCCTGGAGCGCAGGGGACTTCGCTGGTTGGATTGAACAACCACGATAATGTTCTTGCCATCGCTACTGGACAGAATGGGAATACTCAGTTGCTGGGAGCTTGCAGCAAGTTGTTTTAGGATTGCAGCCTTTGCGATATCCGCAAGTGTCGCAAAGGCGTTTCTTTAGATCTCGTCTGCATGGCAAGCCATTGTATCCAGCCAACCTCTGCTTTCATCTAATGTTGTGAGTGAAGATCGGCTTCAGAGTGAAATCTCCTGGAAGTCAGCCGGAAGTGTGTCTGTTGCGTGAATCAGGTTTGACCTTCTCCGCTCAACGTCGCATAATAAAAAGTTTGCCACTCATCATTGATTACCGCAGAGAACGGAGAGCAGTCTGATGTCTACTGATGTTTCTCCCGTGGCGCGCGGCGTTCCTCCTCTTCGCGCTGGTCAAGGTCATTCATTTTTCTGGCGTCGCCTGCATTCGCTCACGGGCATTATCCCAGTGGGCGCATTTCTGGTGGAGCATTTCATTTCTAATGCTTTCGCAACCAACGGACCTCATGCGTATGCGGAACAGGTGAAATTCCTGAGCGGATTGCCCTTTGTTCCGATCCTGGAAATATTCGGTATCTATCTGCCTCTGGCTTACCACGCCTTTTACGGCTTTTATATATGGTTTCGCGGCACGTCAAACGTTACTGACTATCCGTGGCAGGGCAATTTCATGTATGCCGCGCAGCGCTGGACCGGCGCCATCACATTCATCTACATCGTCTGGCACACATACACCATGCGTTTCAGTGGAATCCACCTGCTCACCAACAATGACGCAGCCTTCCATAAGGTGCAAATGGAGTTGCAGAATCCGTGGATGGCCAGTTTCTATCTGCTGGGCATCATTGCCGCATCATGGCACTTTGCTTACGGACTGTTCCTCTTTGCCGCCAAGTGGGGCATCACGGTCAGCGATAGGTCGCGCAAGGCGTTCGGCTATGTCTGCGTGGGGATTGCGGCCCTGTTTATCATTGTCGGTTTTCTGACTCTGGGAGCATTCTTCAAGCCGCAGTGGCGAAACACGCCGGAACAGTTGCCGGGATGGGAGCAGGTCGAGAGATCAGCAAGATAGTTAGATTGGGTAATTGAGTAATTTGGTAAATGGGTAAATTGAAGAGCAAGAATTTGGCAATTGGGCGTCGGAGAGAATTGGTAATTGCGTAAATTGGAAATTGGGTACTTGAAAAATCAAGACGAGAAGCGACGGGTTTTTACATTTACTCAATTACAAAATTACACATTTACCAAATCTGCTCGACTCAATTACCAAATCGGTGGAGACAATGGCAAATCCTAGAATCATCGTAGTGGGCGGCGGGCTTGCAGGTTTGGCCGCGGTCATCAAGATCGCCGAAGCCGGCGGCAATGTGGACCTGTTCTCCATTGTGCCGGTGAAACGCTCGCACTCAGTCTGCGCACAGGGTGGCATTAACGCAGCCAAGAATCTGAAGGGTGAGGGCGACACCACATGGAAGCATTTTGACGACACCGTCTATGGCGGTGACTTCCTGGCCAACCAGCCGCCCGTGAAATCGATGTGCGAGGCTGCGCCCGCCATTATCGATCTGCTGGATCGGATGGGCGTCACGTTCAATCGCACGCCGGAAGGCCTGCTTGATTTTCGCCGCTTCGGCGGCACTCTGTACCATCGCACCGCTTTTGCCGGCGCCACTACCGGACAACAACTTCTCTATGCGCTCGATGAGCAGGTACGCCGCTACGAATCGGAAGGCCGGGTCAGGAAATTCGAGCACTGGGAATTCCTGAGCGCCGTTATCGATAACGACAAAGCCTGTCGCGGGATATGCGCCATGGATCTGCGCACCATGGAAGTCCGCACCTTCCCCGCTGACGCGCTCATCATCGCCACCGGCGGCATCGGCGCGATCTTTGGCAAGTCCACTAACTCGGTTGTCTGCACCGGCTCCGCTCAGTCCGCGCTCTACCAGCAAGGCTGCTATTACGCCAACGGAGAATTCATCCAGGTCCATCCCACGTCGATCCCGGGAGAAGACAAGCTGCGCCTGATGTCTGAGTCAGCCCGCGGTGAAGGCGGACGCGTATGGGTGCCGCGCAAGAAAGGCGATAAGCGCGACTGGAAGAGCATTCCCGCCAACGAGCGTTTCTATTTCCTGGAAGAGTGGTATCCCAAATACGGCAACCTGGTTCCGCGTGACGTGGCCACCCGCGCCATCCACAAGATTGTTTACGAGAATGAGCTGGGCATTGACGGACAGCCGATGGTCTATTTGGACCTGACGCATATCGACCGTGAAACGCTCAATCGCAAACTTGAAGGCATTCTGGAGATCTACGAAAAGTTTGTGGGCGACGATCCGCGTGAAGTCCCCATGAAGATCTTCCCCGGAATGCATTACACCATGGGTGGACTCTGGGTGGATTACAACCAGGCCACCAACATCAAAGGCATCTACGCAGCCGGAGAATGCGAATACAGCTATCATGGCGCCAATCGTCTGGGGGCAAACTCCCTGCTCTCCTGCATATGGGGAGGCTTTGTGGCTGGTCCCCAGGCGGTTCAGTACGCTAAAAATGCCAAGTCAACCGATGACATCAGCAGCACGGTATTTGACGCCGAACGCAAGCGCCAGGAAGACGCCAATCAGAGCCTGATCTCGGCCAGTGGCAGTGAGAATCCTTTCCGCATATGGCGGGAACTGGGTGAGTTGATGACCAGGAATGTGACGGTCATCCGCTACAACAAGGCATTGCAGGATACGGACGCGAATCTGGTGGAGTTGCTGGGCCGCTTCAACCATATCAACGTAGGCGACAAGAGCCAGTGGGCCAATACGTCATTCATCTTTACCCGCCAGCTCTACAACATGCTGCAACTCTCGCGCGTAATTGTGCAGGGGGCGGCCATGCGGGATGAGTCCCGCGGTGCACACTACAAACCAGACTTCCCAGAGCGGGACGACAAGAACTGGCTCAAGACGACCAAGGCCTACTTTGCCCCTGACGCCGACGAGCCTCGCTTTGAGTTCGAACCGGTGGATGTGTCATTGATTCCGCCACGAGCAAGACGTTATGACATGGCGACCTAACAACAGAGCCAACCACAAAGGACACGAAGGAACACAAAGGAATTCAGATGAAATTGGTAAGTGAGTGATTTGGTAATTTGGTAATTGGGTAAATGAAAACACCTGGCAAAATACGGCCTTCGTGATCCTTCGTGTCCTTTGTGGTTAAAAAGGTTTTTGAGATTTTTGTGGAACAACAAGAGCAACTACCGCAACGCACCAACTCGTCGCCGGAATGGTACCGCAACGTCGCGATCATCTTTTTCACGATCGCCGCGATACTGACGTGGGCAGCACTCAGGAAACACGACTGGCTATACGGTGCGTTCGCGATTATTACTACCTTGAATGCAATCATGACGATCCTGAAATTCATCACCGTGCGGGGGACCGGAAGATAATGGCCGAGACTAAATCAAAGACAGTCCAACTCAAGATCAAGCGCCAGGATAATCCGAAAGCCTCCGCCCGCTGGGAAGAGTTTGCACTTCTGTGGAAGCCGGGCATGAACGTGATCTCCGCCTTCATGGAGATTGCCGCAAATCCGGTGACCAAAGACGGCAAGCCGACTACGGCCATTGCCTATGATTCCAACTGCCTGGAGGAAGTCTGCGGCTCCTGCTCCATGCTGATTAACGGTAAAGCCCGCATGGCATGCTCCGCCCTGCTGGATAACCTTTCACAGCCCATCACCATTGAGCCGCTGAGCAAGTTCCCCCTGGTACGCGATCTCGCGGTTGACCGCAGCGTGCTGTTTGAAAACCTCAAGGCAGTCAAAGCCTGGGTGCCGGTAGACGGCACCTATGACCTTGGCTCCGGCCCGCGCATCGCTCCCGTTGAGCAGGAAGAGGCGTATCCGCTTTCCCGCTGTATCTCCTGCTGCTGCTGTATGGAGGCATGCCCGCAATTTAATGACAGCACCGGGTTCGTGGGCGCTGCGACCATCGCGCAGGTGAAGCTCTTCAACCAGCATCCCACGGGCAAGGCGCTCAAGCATGAGCGTCTGCAGGCACTGATGGGCGATGGTGGCATTCAGGAATGCGGCTACGCGCAGAACTGCGTGGAAGTCTGCCCCAAGGACATTCCGTTGACCAAGGCGATCGCCGACACCGGTCGCGAAGTGTTTAAGCAGGCAGTGAAGGATTTCTTCACGCGATAGGTGTACTCCTTGTCGTCGCATTCGCTCCGACGCCGCTCGGGTTTCCTTGGGCGATCGTAAGAAACCGCAGGGCAACGATTCCCGTTGGCAATCTAAAACGATCGTCATCCCGAAGGTCGGTGCGAAGCGAGCGCTTTCTTCAGCCCGCAAGCCGACCTGAGGGATCTTGTGCTTCGTCATCGCTAGCGAGGCGCAAGGTCCCTCACCCGCTACGCGCCAGCTGAAGAAAACGCTGGCTCGTTGGCGGGGTTCGGGATGACGAGACTATTTTTATGATCGGCGATGTTAACCCGAGCCGCCGGCGCGTGTGCTGCGGTCTCGCCGAAGAGGTGAGGTTGATTCGCGGCTAAATCAGTCCATCTCTTCCGCATGAACAATCTGCAATGTACGCTGCCAAATCGTAGCCACGGCAGCCAGGTTCACGATGATCAGCGCGATCCACAACATGATTCCAGGCAGATAGACCATTCGATCAAAAACTGACAGCACGCTTGCCGCTGAGAGCAGCATCATGGGCAGGTTCGTGATGGTGATTCTACTTCTGGGCTCTGGCGCATCATCTCCGATTTGGCCAACATAGGCATTGAATAAGCCAAGGAACGCCGCGCCCCAGGCCAGCTCCAATCCAAAAGGAAGGTTCTGTACGGCATAGCCAGCGGGCACAAGAATCAGCGCCTCAGCAATGCGGTTGGGGAAGTCATAAAAGATGGCATGCGGACGAGGCTGCACGCTTTCACGCGTCACGATGGCGTGCAGACGTCCACTCAATCGGCGCAACTGGATGGCAGCGGCCGCCAGCAACAGTAGAAGCGCACGGTCCAATGCGTCAGGCTGCAAAGAAAAGTAAAAGGCAGCGCCGGCAGTAGCGGCAAACACAACGCCAAGCAGGGAGATGTCATTGGGAGTTACGTTGTGCTGGGCCAGAACACGGCCAAGGTTGTGCGTCCAGTTTCTCCAACGCAGCAGGAAGTGGGGACGAGCAATGGCGTTATCCATATTTTGACGCCTCCATTTTGCAACGGGCCATGCCGCAGGCGTTAACGAATTCTTGGACACCCGAGCGGCGATTCAGGACATGGGCCGCAAGTCACCACCGCGGGCCCACCACACCGGGCTTATCACAATGGGCTTATCAAAAAAGTCCGCTTACCTGCTTGCCGTAATCACGGTCCTCAGGTCGGCGCCGACGGCGATGGCTCGCTCTTCCATCACTTCCAGGAAAGCCTGTTTGGCTTGATCGTAGAACGCCTTGAGCGGCCCTGATCTCAGTTCGCGGGCATATTCTAGAATCTCGGCACGGCCCACGCTTTTGTAAGTGCACAGCATCGACACCTGAAGGGCGTTTCTCACGCTCATCTTCAGATCATTGCGGTGACGCGCCATATCTTCTGCGGCGTTGGATTGATCTCCCGCTCCCGTCAACATGCCTCGCACCACCACGATCACGGCATCGGCAGCCAGCTCTGAAGAGCCTGCACTGTCATCCAATATGGCGATGGCATCCAACTGGTCGTCTGGCGGTGGCACAACCTGAATGGCCCTCGCATAACGCTTAACTGTTGCCTGGCCTTCAGGCGTACCAGCCTCGGCTTCCAGGGCGAGCATGCGTGCGACCAGTGGGGACTTCATGGCCTCAATCGCAGCGGCCATCTTTGCCTGATCACATTGCGAGAGCAGACGCGCTTCCAGCGCTTTGCGCATAATGGAGCCATCAAAATCCTTCATGATGATGGGCTTGAACTTCGCAAAGTCGGCGCTGCCGCTCTGCCCGCGGGAGACCTGCTGCATGAACTGCTCAGAATTCATCATCTGCGTCATACCATCAAGGGAATGGTTCAGCCCGCTCAGTTCCAGGGCCTGATGCGTCAGCTCAACGCAATCCCTCTGCTGTGCCATGCCGGGCGCGGCCAAAACCAACACAAACGCCAATGCCACGAAGGTCTTCATACAGACGTTCCTCCAGCTGTACCAAGCGTAAGGCGCTTGTTACGCCCGCAACAACGGTACAGCGGTGCGTGAACGAATACGCTTCCGGTTGGCGAAAGCCTGGCCTTCCTATAGGTCTTTCACTGAGACTTTGGGGTTTATGACATGCGAAACATAGGGGAATTTAGGGTGTTTTCCCATTACCACAGTCGCGGCCGGATTGGTACCTTGTCATAGCTCAGTTGAGGCATTAACATCCTCTCGCTGACAAATTTTGTCATTTTCCCCGAACCTGCTGCAAAATGACAAACTTTGTCAGTCTTCATAAAGTCTTGATTACTAACGTCAATAACTTGAATTAGCAAGTTTAATGAAATTGGGGCGAATCTCTGAGAACAAACGGAGCAGCTCTGGTTTAAAATCTGCCATCCAAGAAATTGCTTTAATGGACACGTACCCGATGGGCGCTAAGAGAATCCTTACTTCGTCGATTCTGATATTGGCAGTTCTGGCCAATGCATTGCCGGCCTTTGCCGCCAGCGCAGTACGCCGCGATCTGCGTATAAAGCACCGTCGCGCTCACGTTCGCCGGGTGTTGTGGAACCCAGTCCTGCGCGGTTCCCATGATTCCATGGTTCGCCAGAACGAAGAAATTGACCGTTTACAGCTGCCACGGATTGCTGATGACAATCAGCTGATGGAGCTGGAACGGACCCAGGAATTGATCCCGATCCAGGAAAGCCGGGCGTTGATGATCAGCCCGAACATCAAGTCAGACAAGCGTTATGCCCGGCCGTGGGTAAACCAGTTCCTGTCTGACATGAGCGAAGCTTATTACACAGAATTCCGCCAGCCTTTGCAGGTAACTTCCGCTGTCCGCACCATGGAACAGCAACATAAGCTGCGCCGGAGCAACCGCAATGCGGCCCCAGAAAATGGTGAAAATGCTTCCTCGCATCTGGCCGGCATCACCGTAGATCTGGCCAAGCGCGGCCTTACCCGCGCACAACATGCCTGGATTGAGGATTACCTCAAGAATATGCGTGACCAGAACCTGATTGAAGTGGCGGAAGAACGCCGCCAGGCCTGCTTCCACGTGATGATTTCCGATCGATATTCAGAATGGCGCGAGGCGAACACGGCGGCTGATAAAATTGCCCGTGAATGAACCCGCTTAAATCTCTCGCCGCCTTTGTACTGACCTTCTGCCTCGCCTGTTCCCTTCCAGTTGCTGCTCAGCAGAAGAAAGCCACCCAACCTTCATCAGCAAAATCTGCATCGGCAAAATCTTCATCCGCAAAATCTGGGCCCGCCAAACCAGCAAGGGCTAAGCCCGAGTCTGCCCAGGCCATCCATCAGTCCGCCATCGTCATTGATACCCATGCGGATACGCCGCAGCGCTTTCTGGATGAGAACTTTGACATCGGCCAGAACACGCCGGTGTCAGAAGGCCACATCGATCTGGGCAAGATCAGGCAGGGCAATCTTGGCGCTGAGTTCTTCTCTATCTGGGTGGAACCGGAATTCAAAGGCCATTACGCCAAGCGCGCCATGGACCTGATTGACAGCGTGTATCTTCAGGCAGCACGCCATCCCGACAAGATGACCATGGCCTTTACCGCCGATGACATCGTCAAAGCACACGATGAGCATAAGTTCGCTGCTCTGATGGGCATTGAAGGCGGGCACGCCATTGAGAACGATATACATCTCCTGCGTGATTTCTACCGCATGGGCGTTCGCTACATGACGCTAACGTGGTCGAACACCAATGAGTGGGCCGATTCATCCGGGGACATTCAGAATCCCAACGTCAAGCATTACAACGGCATGACGGACTTCGGAAAAGATGTGGTCCGGGAAATGAACCGCCTGGGCATGATCGTGGACATCTCGCACGTATCAGACGCCACGTTTTATCAGGCTTTGCTCATCAGCCAGGCGCCGGTTATCGCTTCACATTCATCGTCGCGGGCGCTTACCAATCATCCGCGCAACATGACTGACGACATGCTCAAGGCCGTGGCCCTGAATGGCGGCGTGGTCATGGTCAACTTCTATTCGGCGTTCATCGACCAGGCGTATCTCAATGCTTCGTCGAATCCGGAGAAGGTGAAGCAGCGTGACGCTGAGGTGGAAGCCTTCACCAAAGCCCATGCGCACGCGGATGGCAGCCCCGTGGGCTATAACGAGACCGTGGCGCTGGAAAAGAAGTGGGCAGCCCAGTTTCCGCGACCGCCCTTCAAGTCATTGATTGATCACATTGACCATGTTGCCAAAGTGGCCGGCATTGATCACGTGGGACTTGGCTCCGATTTTGACGGTGTCACTTCCCTGCCTCAGGGCATCGATTCTGTTGCCGATCTGCCGAAGATTACCGAGGCCCTCCTGCAACGCGGTTATTCGGCGGATGACATCCGCAAGATTCTGGGTGGTAATCTTCTGCGAGCCATGCGCGAAGTGGAAGCTACGGCAAAACGGCTTCAGGCCGAGCGCAAAGAATCGGATGCGCTTTCCGTGGACGACGTGGACCTCAAGATCCGCAACAAGGTCAGCTCCGCCCACCTGATCGACATTCTGAACCAGCATGGCGTGAACTTTGCACTTACGCCTGAGTTGCGTGCCCGATTCAAAGCCGCCGGGGCCGATGATGGTGTGCTGGATGTGATTGCGAAGTCGCGGCGGTAGCTAACAATGCAATGGGCGAACCTGCTGGCGATTGTTCTTCGTTGACGTTGGCTCGTCGCGTCGCTCCGATTGCAATTGGGAGAATATAATGCGCGGATTCCTGCATATTCTGGCGATTTCAATCTTTTGTATAGCCGTGCCGCTGATTTCCTGGGAAAAGCCCATGACTGCCGCGAAGCATGAGCTAGATGGCGTTTATCAATTCGTCTCCGAAACATCAGAATTGACTCAACCAGGAGTTGAGATCAAAGTGAGAAAGAATCCCGATTGGGCAGGCATCTGGCAATTCCAGCAAGGATACTACTCTTCGATAATTACACCGCTTCCTCGAAACGACACCGCGGGCGGATCGGCATATACGGGCACTTTCGAAATAGACGGCGATAAGCTGATTTTAAATCAGGAATACGCCATTAGCTCGCTCGAAGCAAACCGGCAACACACAGTAAGGTTCCATTTCGAGGGAAAACGGTTGATACTCCGTCAGCACTTACAATCGTACATTGAAGATATGAGAGAAGGGTATCTAACAACCGTATTGGAAAAAATACGCTGACTGACGCGAGCCCTTTCACGTTCAAAATTGGACCTTAAGAAAAACCAAATCCGGCGGCGGCAGCTCTGGATCCAGCACACCGCCACCGGATTGACCTGTGCTATCGATGGAGAGAATCGTCCACGCACAGAACTCTTTACTTTGCTGCTCCCGTTTTACGGATGTAGATGTTTCCGTTGAAGTCCTTGAAGCGTAATTTCCTGTCCGCCGCCATTGATCTTGCCGCGGACTGACTTATCAATCCTTACTTTATACTTGCCGCCCTTGCCGCGGCCATCTTCAACCACCTGTTGCGGCGCCGTGGCTGTGAGCTGGACATCAAAATCACTGAACACTTCACCATTGTCCGTGCGCATGTTTACATCGGCCTTCAAGTCGGCGGGAAAGGTGACGTCAATATCGCCATTCAATGAACTGAACGCCATCTGTTTTTGTGGATCAACGCGATTAAACGTGGCCAGCACCTTCCCGTTCAGAGCATGGGCCACCGCGCTGCCGGAGACACTCTTCAGCGTCACATCCCCGTTCACGTTGTCGATCTCGAGTTCACCATCCACGCCCGTCACCACGATGTTGCCGTCATTCACTGTCTTCAGTGAGAGTGATGTATGCACTGGAACAGTTACGGTTACGTCAACCGTGCGTTGAATTGCGTCTGTGCTGATGCGGACCTGGTTGTTTTCCGCTTCAACATTGAGTCCGGTGGAAGTCATGGGGATCCGTTTCATGCCCGCGGATGGGCTGCGGCTTTCGCCGCGACCTTCGCCCCGTTCTCCGCGTTCGCCCCGGCCTTCATCCCGCACATGCGCTTCCACCACGATCTCTTTCACGTCAGCGCCCTTGACCGTAATGCTGCCGTTGAGGAGATGCGCCCGCACGGAAGCCGGACGCGCAGGATCGGCCAAGGGCACTGCGATACGATTGTCACTTTGAGCGTACGTTGGCTGCGTACTCACCAAAACCGCAAGAACAATGGGGAGCAGATAAAAGAAATAAGTTTGCTGTTTCATAGATTTAGTTTTCATATGTGTGCTGTTCGCAATCACTGGCGTTCAAGAATGCGAATATCTCCGTTTAGATTTTCTGCTTTTAGTTCCGGACCACCGTTCCCTACTCCGCCGCCGGTAAAGCGATCAGACCGGAAAACGAATTTGCCGTTGCGTTGTTCGCCGCTCACCTGTCGCGCCGGCAAGGATGTCATTTCAAAATCGCTGAATACCGAGCCGTTAAATGTCTTCAGTCGAAAGTCAGCAGCCAGCCCGTGCACAAACGTCAGTTCCACGCTTCCATTCACCGTCTTGAAATCCGAGGTCTGTTTTGGATTCTCCCGGAATGTGACCTTCACGCCGCCATTCACCGTGTTTGCCTGGCCTGAGCCGGCGATATCCTGCATATCAATCCCGCCATTCACGTTATGGACGGAGAAAGCGCCGCTCACGCCGCGGACGTTCACGTGCCCGCCATTTACGGTCCTGAGCTTCACGTCAATGGAGCGCGGGACCTGAAGTTGAAAATCCATGTCCACGGAATAGCCACGTTCTCCATGCCAGCCGTCGCAACCATTGTTGCCATTGTTGCAGTTGCAGCGAAATGGGCCGTCAACATACAGCTTCAGCAGATCGGGCTGTTCGGTAATATCCAGCTTGACCTCTTTCTTTGCGGCGTCCATCTTTTCCTTTGATTCTGCGTGAATGGTTTTATTCACCACCATCTGCACCTGGTTGCTGTCTGTGGCCACAACTTCAATCGATCCATTGATGTTGTCCACTTCCAAAGTGCGATGCTCGGCGCTCAGAGTAAACGTCTTACGTATGGTTTCCTGCTCCTTCAATTTCATGTCGGAATCGTCATCGTGGCGGTGGTGACGTTCCTCGTCTTGATCCACGTCACCGGCGTCGACATCGCCTGACTCGACATCGACATCTCCAGCTTCGACGTCTTTCATTTCAACATCAGGTTCTGCGACCTCCGCATCGACGGCATCCGCATCGGGGGCCTGCGCGTGATCGCTCTGTGCGTCTTGAATGTCAACTTGGCGACCTCCATCGAACGTCAGGCCGCTGACTGGAGATGCCGCCTGGACCGCAGCTGCTCCACGATGGCTAATGAGCATCACCGCGAGAATCACCATGATCGCCAGCAGTATGAATATTCTGATTTTGGGCATACTCTTCCTTCCTTGATTACTCAGGGTGTTGGTTCGTCCTTTTCCCGATTAACTGAGTTGTTGTATCCCCCAATCCGCTCGTTTGCGGACGGTGGGGTCTGTCTTTGGATCTGCCTGAAATTGCTTCAACTGGGGCACGATGCTGGCATCGTGCAGGTCCACCAGGGTATCGATCAGAGCCACCTGCACCATGGGCGATTGCTGCGGCTGCAAGGAGTCTTTCAATCCCTGGCGAATGTCCGGTTGGCTGCTGTATCGGCTCAGCGCATCCAGTGCCGCCAGGCGTACGTCCACGCTGTTGTCATAGCGTAGTGTGTGCAGCAATGCTTCCAGCACTTTGCCGTCAGGCTGCTTCTGGTCCATGCTGAAGCTCACACCTTGCAATCTTTCACTGGGCGACTGCTGCTTTAGCATGCTGACAACTACCAGCTCACGCATGTCCACCAGCTGCTGCTGAACGGTTGCCAGTTGGTCATTCTGTTTTTTATCGCGATCAAGATAGCGCCCACCGAAGAAGCCGCCAAGCAGCAACGCTACGGCCCATCCCATACTAAGAGCCGGAGTGCGTACCCAGGCAACAATGGCGCCGAAATCAAGAAACTTGTTACGTTCGCTCTGCAGGTTGCGCTGTTCCCAACGGCCTTCCTGATATGTCTCCAGCATGGCGTTAAAGCGTGACGCGAGCGCAGGACTGGGCTGCTCCTGAGGCAACGCACCCAGCTTCTGCCATAAAGTGACTTCCTCAGCGCATGAGTTGCAACCTTCAAGATGAGCTTTAACCATGTTCACCTGCTCAGACTGCAACCTGTTGTGCAGGTAGTCCGGCATCAAAGCGCTGATTTCTTCACACGGTTTTTCTTCAAAGTTCCTGTTCATTGCAAACTCCCGGAGCTGGGCCATGCTCCCGATCCCTTTATTCCCGGCTTGCGTACCAGCTTGCCGCTTTCCAGCGCATGAAAAACCTCGCGCAATTCCTGCAGCGCCCGATGGACCCTTACCTTGATCGTGTTGACTTCGCAATCCATCATTTGCGCAATCTCCTCATACTTCAGGTCCTGATAGCGGCTCAATATCAGCACTTCCCGCTTCTCTTCCGGCAGTTCCATCAATGCGCTGTGCAGCAATGCCGCTTCCTGCTTCTGCTGCGCTTCATCTCTGGGCACGATGGCCGGCGACATCTCCGGTTCCCAACTGGTCTCCGGCTTCTGTTTGCGCCAGTGATCCGCACGAGTATTGCGTGCAATCTGGTACATCCATGCGCGGAAACCCGTTTCCGGCCGGTAACTCTGGCGATATTTCAGAATACGAAAGAACACTTCCTGCACCAGATCCTCGCTGAGAGCACGGTCTCCGCTTAACCTCAGGTAAAAGTTGAACAATGGAACCTGGTAGCGATCAAACAACACGCCCAGCATTTCACCCACGCCGCTGCGCACCTGCGCCATCAACTCCTCGTCCGACATCGAATTCGTGTTGGTCATGAGTTACTTCAGGGCTGTCTCCGTACTGCTCATCCTTTCACTTCAGCTCGCGGCTATCGCGCTTTCCCATGCTGCTTTGTGACGCTCTATAACCGGCTTGCAAAGATGATTACCGCGGCCCTGAAAGAAGGTTACAGAATAAAATCAGCGTGTGCAGGAAAGCGGTAAGTTTCTGGGAACACTGACTTTACTTCTTTTCTCGATGCATTTCTAATAGAACGTTACTTTCTCACAGGAGAGATGAATGTTGCATCGTAGCCTTTTGATTGTGTTGTCCCTGAGTATGTTGTCCCTGGGTATGACGGTTGCGGCCCAGACGCCGAAGCCGGCCGCCAAGTCTGCCCCTGCCAGCGCGCCCAAAGCCATATTCCACACCTCAGTTGGCGACATAACCTGCGAACTCTTTCCCGACAAGGCGCCCAAGACGGTGGCCAACTTCATTGGCCTCAGCAATGGCACCAAAGACTGGACCAATCCGCGCGACGGCAAGGCCATGCACGGGACGCCTCTTTATGACGGCACCATCTTCCATCGCGTGATTCCGAACTTCATGGTTCAGGGCGGCGATCCGCTGGGCCAGGGCATTGGCGGTCCGGGCTACAAATTTGAAGATGAGTTTGATCCCAGCCTGGCGTTTGATCGTCCCGGCCGTCTTGCCATGGCCAACTCCGGTCCCGGCACCAATGGCTCGCAGTTCTTCATCACGGATATCGCTACGCCATGGCTCAACGGTCATCACACCATCTTTGGACAATGCGATGATGCGTCCGTTGCGCTGGTAAAGAAGATTGAGCAGGGTCCATGCACCGGCGGTACAGCTTGCGGCGGCAGCAACAGCAAACCGCAGGACCCCGTGCAGATCAAACACATACAGATCACCGGCGCCGGCGGCGCAGCTTCATCAGGCCATAAGGGAACAAAGACGCACGCGTCCACAACCACGCCGAAGAACATTGCGTCCAACCAGTAAATATCAGTAGAGAGAAGGAGTCTCATGTCCCGCCAGCCAGGAACGTACGCAACTCTTGACACGACAGAAGGCAAGATCGTGTGCCGGCTTTTTGAAGCGGAAGCACCCATCACAGTGAAGAACTTTACCGATCTTGCGGAAGGCAAGCGCAGCTGGAAAGATTCTGTTAGCGGAAAGGGCGGCGACGGCCCGCTCTATAGCGGCACCATTTTTCATCGCGTGATTCCGGACTTCATGATCCAGGGTGGCGATCCCAGCGGCACCGGCATGGGCGGCCCGGGCTATAAATTTGGCGACGAAACCAAAGGCTCCCCGCACAAATTTGATAAGTCGGGAAAACTGGCAATGGCGAATGCTGGCCCAGGAACGAACGGATCGCAATTCTTCATTACCGTAGCGCCTACACCGTGGCTCACCGGAAACCACACCATCTTTGGCGAAGTGATTGAAGGTCAGGACGTGGCGGATAAAATCTCCAAAGCAAAAAAGGGCGCGCAGGACCGTCCTGTCACGCAAGTAACCATCAACTCTATTTCCATTGATCGCGTGAGCTAAAAAAAGAGAGACGATGGAACCGGTCAAAGTCGTCATTTTCATCGTCGCGTTCGTACTGCTCTTGATGCTCGGGAGGCTGCTGTCCTCCCGGGCAGAAGTTCACGCCAGCCATCTTCCCGTCCCTGATCCTGAGCACCATGCGCCGCAATCCAACGTTTACGTGATGCCGGCGGCGGTAGGATCAAGACCACTCGAGATTCCCGACGATCCCGATACTCGGCCAGCCAACAAACAGGCACTGACAGGGGCAGAAATTCCGTTTCCTTTTGCAGCGCCTCCGGTGAAGCGAGACGAAAATGGCAGGTTCAACCGCCCGTATTACCTGAACTATTACTTCAGACAGATTGACCTGGTGGACGGCCCGCCTGACCGCACCAGTTTCTGTGACCATCTCACACTTGTTTACCGCTATCCCGAGAGTGACAGCGTCTGGGAGAACGAATTTCTGATTGCCACGCCATCCGGGCTGCGCGACTTCATGAACCGCTCGGACTTTGATTCGCTCTACCTCGACCACGCCACCGTGATTGTTCGTGAATGGAACCTTGCCGCAATACTCCGCACTCTGATGGAAGAACAGATGCGAGCTTTGGACGCGAGCTACGATGCAAAAGAGGAAAAAGGACCGACGCCGGTGGTATAGGAGGGGTCATCCTGGTTTTGCGTTCTCTGGTTTTGCCTCAAATAAAACGCCGCCCGATTGTTCGAGCGGCGTGATTCAAATCCAATTCAACTACATTCCAAGAACTTTGACCAGTTCCGCCACCGAGTCAGCACTCTTCTGCAAGGCGGCTTGTTCATCGGTGGTCAATTTGATTTCGATGATCTGCTCCAGGCCGTTTGCGCCCAGCTTGCAGGGCACCCCGACGAACAGGTCCTTGATCCCGTATTCGCCCTGAAGGTAAACGGCGCAGGGCAGGATTTTCTTTTTGTCTTTCAGGATGGCTTCCACCATCTCTGTGGCTGCGGCTGAAGGAGCGTAATAGGCGCTGCCGGTCTTGAGGTATTTCACAATCTCGGCGCCGCCATCGCGTGTGCGCTGGACAATCGCGTCCAGCCGGTCTTTCGCAATGAGTTCCGTGATCGGAATGCCTGCGACAGTCGAATACCGAGGCAGAGGCACCATGGTGTCACCGTGTCCGCCCAGCACAAAGGCCGTAACGTTTTCCACGCTCACATTGAGCTCCTGAGCGATAAAGGTGCGAAAGCGCGAAGAATCCAGCACGCCGGCCATGCCCAGTACGCGATTGCGGGAAAACTTGCTCAGCTTGTAGGCGGCCTGGGCCATTGCATCCAGAGGGTTCGATACCACGATCAAGATCGCATTGGGCGAGTTGGCGGTGATCTTGGCCACCACGTCCTGCATGATCTTGTAATTGGTGTTCAAAAGATCGTCGCGGCTCATACCCGGCTTGCGCGCGATTCCGGCGGTGATCACCACAATGTCAGAGTTCGCGGTATCCGCATAGTCATTGGTACCCAGCACGAACGAATCGCGCTTTTCCACCGGCATGGCTTCCAGCAGGTCAAGGCCTTTGCCCTGGGGCACGCCGTCAAGAACGTCAATCAGCACCACGTTGGCCAACTCTTTTGACGCGATCCAGTGGGCGGCGGTTGCGCCCACGTTGCCTGCTCCTACAATCGTTACCTTCTTACGCATGGAAAATCCTTCCTGTTTATAAACAGAGATTTTTTAAACTGCGGTTTTCTTGCGCCGGTCCACCATGTTTTCGATCATGTGTCCGGCAAACTCGCTGGTCTTTACCTTGGTTGAGCCAGGCATCTGTCGTTCAAAATCATAAGTGACCATCTTTTGCCCAATCGTGGCTTCCAGGGATGTTTCAATCAGCCGGGCCGCTTCCACCCATCCCATGTAATCCAGCATCATCACACCGGAAAGCATGACTGATCCGGGATTGATCACGTCCTTGTCAGCATATTTGGGGGCCGTGCCGTGCGTAGCTTCAAAAATGGCGTGCTGATCGCCGACGTTGGCGCCCGGAGCAATGCCGAGTCCGCCCACCTGGGCCGCACAAGCGTCAGAGATGTAGTCGCCGTTAAGGTTTGGCGTGGCCAGAATGTCATACTCCGCGGGCCGGATGATCACCTGCTGGAAGATGGAATCGGCAATGCGATCATTGATCATGATCTTCTTTTTCCATGCCCCGTTGCCGTGCGACTTGCCGATTGAATCGAGCACGCTTTTTACTTCCGCGTAAACTTCCTTGCGGAAGCTTTCAGGCGCAAACTCCATGCCCGGCTCAACCATGGCGGCATTGCCTTCCACGGCGAGGCTGGGATTTTTGTCTTTGTTGTCGAGAATCCAGCTCTCGCGCTCGGTCACGATATGGTCGCGGAATTCATCGCGAGCCACTTCATAGCCCCATTCGCGAAACGCGCCCTCGGTAAATTTCTGGATGTTGCCTTTATGGACCAGCGTGACGGAGCGGCGATGGTTTTTGATGGCATGCTGAATGGCCATGCGCACCAGCCGCTTGGTGCCGAAGATGGAGATCGGCTTGATGCTGACGCCGGAGTCTTCGCGAATACGCTTCTTAGTGCCTTTCAGCATGTCATTGTTCAGGAAGTCGATCAGCTTCTTTACTTCGGGCGTCCCCTGCTTCCATTCAATCCCGATATAAACGTCTTCCGTGTTCTCACGGAAAATCACCACGTTCAACTGCTCAGGGTGCTTCACCGGCGAAGGCACGCCGGTGTAATACTTCACGGGACGTATGCAGGAATAGAGATCGAGGATCTGACGAAGGGCGACATTCAATGAGCGAATGCCTCCGCCTACGGGCGTAGTCAACGGCCCTTTAATGGCGACGTGCAGGTCTTTGATGGCATCCACAGTTCCCTGCGGCAGCCAGTCACTGAATTTAGTAAAGGCCTTTTCGCCGGCAAAGACTTCATACCAATGAATCTTGCGCTTGCCGCCATAGGCTTTTTCCACGGCTGCGTCGAAGACGCGAACAGAAGCGGCCCATATATCGCGGCCGGTGCCGTCTCCCTCAATATAGGGAATAATTGGATTATCAGGGATCTGAAGCTTGCCATCTTTGAACGTAATCGAGCTTCCGCCGGCAGGCAGCGGAGTGCCGTTATATGAAGACGCCATGGTTCCTCCACGGGTAAGATTCAACGCATGATGCAAACTTATTAAGTTACCATCTGGCGCGGAGGATGCGCAATTTGCACCGGAAATGGTGAATACTATGGCTTTGGATTATTTCTGGGCTGGAGGTTTTTGAACCTGGCCAGTTCCGTTGCATGGTGTACAGCGCATTCCATCTTTAATGCCGGAACCCTGGCAGCGGGGACAGAGGTTGGTCGCGGATTTCGTGGATTCTGACATATGAATTCAATCATACGCTTTATCGTAGACCGGTGCCGTTTCATTTCCAGGGCTTACCTTCAAGAGCATACAATCGATTGTCCTAAAGAGAGCTGACCAATGATGCGTTTTACACTGCTTTGCAGTCTGTTTGTGGTTTTGTTGCTGCCGGGTTCTATCTACGCGGCAGAAAACCAATATCTTTGGAAGGTTTCACTGGTACAGGCTGCTCCCGGGAAGCTGCCGGAGCTGATCGACCTATATAAACAGCGCAGCACAGCATTGACGGCTGTCGGCGACGAGTTGCCGCTATGGATGCGCCATAGCCAGGGTGACCACTGGGACCTGATGATCCTGACGCCGATGGAAAGCTACTCCATCTTCTATCAGCCGGAGCGCGTAGCCAAGCGAGACAAAATAGTGCAGGCCTCCGCGGACAAGTTTAAGGCGGACATCGCGTGGCAGGAGGATCTGTTTGCTTACGGGCCGATTCTGGGCGACCTGAGGAAAGCCTTCGCCAACGGTGCGTTCTTCCACGTTGAGATGTTTGTGGCGCTGCCCGGCATGTTCGCCGATCTCTATAAAGAACGCGAGATGGAAAACACCTACGCCAAGGCAATCAAAGAGCCTGAAAACTTCATCTTTGTGCGCAACCAGGGCGCAGCCTGGGATATCTTCACCATCGGTGTCTTCCGCGACTTGAAGCATTATGCGGAAAGCGCGGACGTTACTCCCGCGGATGCGCAGGCCGCGGCCAAGGCTGCCGGCTTTAGTGCGCCAAGCGATATCGGCCCTTATCTACGACGGTTTATCCGTGAGCACCATGACACCCTGGCGGTGGGGATCAAATGAGCCGCTTCCCGGATGAAGGCGCGGCCACCACGGACTGAGGCAAGCGCTTATACGTTTTTTAACAAAGCTTCACCAATTAACACCCACAACTCTTCCAGGAGTTAATTAAATCAGCTCTGGATTATGTTGCTCTGGAGGGGGAAGCATGAGAATCCAATTCATCGTAATGGGGTTGATTCTTGGACTATGCCCGGGTGCAAGTGCGCAAACAGCGGCGAACTCTGCGCCATCGGCGTGTCCGGTTGAACTCAGCCAGCTTGGCGTAAGCAGCTTACATATTCAAATGAGAAACACCAGCGGCAAGCGGATTGTTGGAATGGTTTTCAACCTCGCGCTTTCGGATGCTGCAGAGCATTGGAAGTGGTTGCATTGGCAGTTTGACTTAAACAGGCCGATCCAGGAATTTGGCTGGAACAAGGAAGTGAAAGAGGGTGAATCAAAGAAGCTTTCATGGTCCTATGACTTTGACCGCGAACATAGCAGCGGAGTAGCCCTGGTGCTTACCAGCGTCTTGTATGCCGACGGCACAGTCTGGGAAGACAGCCTGCAAAGTAACTCCTGCATGGATGTCTGGCATCACCGACACAAAAAAAATGGCTTCGCCAGGCAGGTGGAATTGCCTCCCCGCGATTAGGTTCGGGCCCTTTCAAACGCCAGCAGGTATGGCTTCATTCCTCTTCACTGCAATCTCAATGAATGCCAGCGCAGCCCGGCTGAGAGCTTTGTCTTTGCGGAAGACCAGCGCCAGGTCGCGGCGGATGGATGCGTCCTCCATGGCAAGCGTGGCCAGCACGCCGGCCTTCACGTCTTCCATCACGTTGGAGCGGGCAATGAAGCCGATGCCTACGTCGGCTGCCACAAAGCGCTTCAGTAATTCACTGGAATCAAGTTCCATGGCAATCTTCGGTTTGAGACTGCGTTCATGGAACATGTTGGCCAGGGCGTTTCGTGTGCGGCCCAGCTTGGGCAGCAAGACTGGATATTTGGCGACGTCGGCAACCGTGGCCTGCTTCATGCGGCTCAGCGGGTGATGCGGCGGAACAATGATGACCAATTCATCGCGGTGAATGTTGACGACGGTCATACGCTTGTCATCCACCGGAGCGGAGACCACGCCGAAATCGACCGAGTTATCGATGATAGATTCCAGAATCTTGGCCCGTTCCAGGCGGCTGATCTGCACCCCCACCTCGGGATAGGCGCGCTTGAAGTCGGCGAAGACTTCAGGAAGGATGTGCAGGCATGTGCCTTCATTGGCGCCCACCACGATCTCACCGCGTGGCACACGCTCCATTTCAGCAACTGTCACCAGCATGGCCTTGCGCGCTTCCAGCATGTTCTCAGCGTATTGCTGGAACGCCTTGCCTGCGCTGGTGAGGGCAACTTTGCCACCGCTGCGGTCAAACAGCCTGGCCCCCACTTCCTCTTCCAGCGCACGTATCTGCGATGAAATGGCCGGCTGCGTGCGAAATCGCTTCTCCGCGGCGCGCGAGAAGCTGGTGTGCTTTGCGACCTCAAGGAAGGTCTCTAGCTGGTCAAAATCCATGGGTTGGTCTATTTTAGCAACTGGCAATTGGCAGATAGCAATTGGCAAATAGCAGATCAGCAATTGGCAAATGGCAATTAGCACTCAGCAGTCAGCACTCAGCCCCTGAACATTGATTTACAGTGGATGCCGCCGGCCGAGGACTGTGCGAGTGTTTAAAGTTCTTCCCATGCGGCAGCCGGATGCTTTTTGCCAGTGCTGTATGCCAAATGCTAATCGCCAATTGCTAATTGCTATTTGCTATTTGCCAATTGCCTTCCAAAACATGCGCGCCATCATCTGTGAACAATACGGCGGACCTGAAGTTCTGGAACTGGCAGAAGAGATTCCCATTCCCCAGCCCGGTCCCCACGGCGTGCTGGTGAGAGTGCATGCCAGCAGCGTGAATCCGCTGGACTGGAAGCTGCGTGCCGGCTACCTGGCTCCGCTATGGAAGCTGCGCTTTCCCGTGATCTGGGGCTCTGACTTCTCCGGCGTGGTGGAAGAAACAGGCCAGGGCGTCACGTTATGGAAGCCAGGCGATGAGGTGCATGGATTTAAGAACGGCAAAGTCGCACAGACATTTCGCGGGACCTATGCCGAATATGCCGTCGCCCCCGAAAACACGCTGGCCCGCAAACCCGCAAATCTCACCCACGAGGAGGCGGCAGCAATGCCGGTGGCCGCCGTGACCGCATGGCAGACATTGGCAGAGCAAGGCAGGGTAAGGGCAGGAAGCCGCGTGCTGATTCATGCAGCGGCGGGTGGCGTAGGCGTGTTCGCCGTACAGATAGCCAAAGCACTCGGGGCTTATGTCGCCGGGACAGCCAGCTTATGCAATCAAGATTTTCTTCGCCAGCTCGGCGTTGATCTTCCCATCGACTACGCGCGAGAAAGAATCGAAGACAAGCTTTCCGAATACGACCTGGTACTGGATTGCGTGGGCCAGCAAGTCTGGTCAAGCTCTCTCAAAGTTCTCAAAGCTGGTGGGAAGCTTTTGACTCTCACTCCGCCGATACCGCCGCCACCGGCCGGCAGGATCAAATTTATATCAACGCCGGCCAGAGCCGTAGCAGCGGGCGTAACGAATGCTCTGATCCGCGGCAAGCGCTTCGGGATGGTGAGGGCGCAGCCGCGCGGCGGCGATCTGGAAAAGGTCAATGCGCTGGTGGAGGCCGGGAAGGTGCGTCCGATCATTGATAAGGTATATCTGCTGGAACAGGTTGCTGAGGCCCACCGCAAAAGCGAAACGGGTCACGTACGCGGCAAGCTGGTGATCAGGATCGCTGAAGAGACATCCGTTGCGGTGAAGAAATCAAGCGTTCACGAGCTGCAATCACATGACAAAGCGGAAACTAATTGATCTCAGGTTGGGCGACCTGGTAAAGCTCAAATTCGTGCCACCCGGCCTGCTTGAAAACCTGCCGATCGAAGATCGCAAGGCCATCATGAGCGCGAGTTCTTCCCCTATGCGTTTGATTGAATATGACGAGGTAGGTAGAGCCGGGCTGCAGTTCACAGACGATAACGGAATCATCCACATTATTTATGTCAACCCCGACCTGCTTACGGGCGTCGTGTGAACCAGAGCAAAATGTTAATCTAGAAACCGAGATTGTCCCTTTACACATGCCTACTGACCAATTCACCGTTGGACTGATTCAAATGTCATGCTCGCCCGACCCGGACGAGAACCTTCACCGTGCCTGTGAAAAGGTCCGCGAGGCGGCCAGTCGCGGAGCACAACTTGTCTGCCTGCCGGAGCTGTTTCGCGCGCAATATTTCTGCCAGCGTGAAGACACGGCATTGTTCGATCTGGCTGAGCCCATTCCGGGACCGACCACCGAAGCCCTGGCGCCCATCGCCCGCGAACTCAAGATCGTGATTGTCGCTTCCCTATTTGAGAAGCGGGCACGCGGCCTGTATCACAACACTGCGGTCATGATTGAGAATGACGGCGCCATTCAAGGCCTCTACCGCAAGATGCACATCCCGGACGATCCTCTCTATTACGAGAAGTATTACTTCACGCCCGGCGATCTCGGTTTCAAAGCCTTTGACACGTCCGTCACGCGCATGGGGACACTCGTGTGCTGGGACCAGTGGTATCCGGAAGGCGCGCGGCTTACCGCGCTTCAGGGCGCGAACATACTCTTTTATCCGACGGCGATTGGCTGGCATCCGGACGAGAAGGCCGAGTACGGCGAAGCCCAGCATGATGCATGGCGGACGATCCAGCGTGCACACGCAATTGCCAATGGCGTGTTTGTTGGCGTGGTCAATCGCGTGGGGCATGAGTTCGGCGACGTACGCGGCAATCGCGCTGCGGGCAAAGGTCTGGAATTCTGGGGCGGCTCGTTTCTCTGTGATCCTTTTGGACGCGTGCTTGCCGAGGGGTCGCATGACAAGGAAGAGATCCTGATCGGCCAATGCGACTTGAAGTTGATTGAAGAGACGCGGCGCAACTGGCCATTTCTGCGCGACCGTCGTATTGACGCCTACGGTGGCATCACGAAAAGGTTTATTGACTGATGAGCTCTCGAACATCGAAGAGTCTCAACAAGCCGGTTGTGGGCTCCGAACCAACTCCCCGTTCTCTTGGCTATCGCATGCCCGCGGAGTGGGAACCGCACCGCGCCACATGGCTGGGATGGCCGCACAATCGCACGGACTGGCCGGGCAAGTTTGAGCCCATTCCGTGGGTCTATGCCGAGATCATCCGTTACCTGAGCCGGGTTGAAGATGTAAATATTCTGGTCCGCAATTCCGCGGCAAAAACTCATGCGCGTGACATTTTGGGACGGTGCGGCGCTGATCTGAAGCGAGTGAAGTTTCATGCATGGCCGATGAATCGCGTGTGGACGCGCGATTCAGGGCCAATCTTCGTCAAACAAAACGATGTCAAACAAAACGATCTCGAACAAAAAGATCAGGTCGCCATCACCAATTGGCGCTTCAATGCCTGGGCCAAGTATCCAGACTGCAAGCTGGACAATCAGCTTCCTGGTCGAGTCAGCCGATTACTCAAGCTGAAAGAATTCGTCCCTTTGGTCGAACGCGCGGGCAAGCCGCATCACGTGGTGCTGGAGGGTGGCAGCATTGATGTAAATGGCCAGGGGCTGATGCTTACCACGGAAGAATGTCTGCTCAGCAAAGTGCAGGAACGCAATCCGGACGTCTCGCGTAAAAGCCTGGAAAAGATTTTTAGGGATTATCTGGGGATCGAAAAGGTGATCTGGCTTGGTCGCGGCATTGCCGGTGATGACACGCACGGACACGTAGATGACATCTCGCGCTTTGTTGCACTGGACGTGATCGTGACCGTGGTGGAAAAGCACCGCGGCGACGCCAACTATGAGCCGTTGCAGGAAAATCTGAAGCGACTTGCAGGCCGCGACTGATTTGAATGGACGAAGATTGAAAATCGTGGAACTGCCGCTGCCGCGACCCGTGGTGTTCAAGAAGCAGCGCCTGCCTGCCAGCTACGCCAATTTCTATATCGCCAACAATCTGGTACTGGTGCCGACGTTTAATGATCCGAATGACCGCGTGGCTCTGAACATCCTGGCTGAAGTCATGCCCAAGCACGAGGTTGTGGGGATCTATTGCGGCGATTTTATATGGGGCCTGGGCGCGATCCATTGCGCGACGCAACAACAACCACGTTAGTCTTGTCGCTCCGCTCCAACACCTTAAATAACAAACCGCTTACCGCGGGTTCATGCGGATGATCGCGGATCACGATCTGACGTGATGATCGTCTTTGGAAATCGATAAACCTATTGCAGAATGTAGGGATCCCTCGCTACGCTCGGGATGAATAACAACCACAAATTCAAGACCATTTATGTTCGGCGCGATATTCCTTGTCATTCTGGTCTCTTACCAGAACATCGACTTTGTTGTCGCCGGGGAAAACCCCTTGCTGGGTCAGGGTGTCATCCCATGCATCGAGCGGATTGTCGGGCGTATCTTCAGCTTTCTGAAAATCGTTTACCCGTATTTCAATGTAGGCGATTTTCTGCGGGGCGTCGGCCGTCAGGTTCACATTGATGTCCCAGCCCATCAGAGGATTTCTTGCGTGCGAGATCAGCGTTCTCATTCCGTGGTTCCCTGTTGTTTATGCCGCTGCTGTTTTTGGACGATACTCAAATAGTTCAGGATCCGATTGCTGCAGGCGTATCAAAGTGTCTCTCCATACCGAAGGGATGGCGGGAATCTGTGCGATTTCACGCTTGGCGGTGAGTGCGTCCTCCATCTTGATTGGGTAAGGCTTGTAGCCAGTGGCCTGGGCCGCCACCGCCACAGAGATGTTGCGCGCACACATTCCTTCCAGCAACACCATGCGGGTGAGCGCCACCTGTATGTTTGGGCCGGACGTAATGGCTCCATGATTGGGAAGAATGACGGCCGGGAATTCTCCCACGGCTTCAGCAAACGGTTTTACCCGATCTTCCGTGGCGGCAAGGCCGGTGTAATCTTCGTCCACAATACCCACGTCGCCGGCGAGGATGCAGCTTTCCTGGTCATAGATTTCAGGAATCTTGCGGAAGGTTCCCCAGGTAATAGTGGCCGGAGGATGCGTGTGAGCCAGCGCGACGATCTGGGGACTATGCCGGTGGATCACGGCGTGCAACGCAATCGTCTCATTCACGTAGGGATCGACCGAAGGATCATGCTCAATGACCTTGCCTTCGAAATCGAACGTGCAGATGTCCGCGGGACGCAAGGTGCCGAAGGAAGGGCCGAACCGGTTCATCAACATGCGGTTTTCACCAACCGCCACGCTGAGATGGCCGGCAACCCCGGCGCTTAGTCCGGCGCGAAACAGGGCTCTCGCGGCGCAGCAAATATCAAACTTGATCGCTTCCATGGCAGTAGACATGATCGGGCTCCTGTTTTGGAAATGCCTGGAGTTGCAGCAGGGTGGCTGACTCAGACCGATAATCCTAGCTCCCGCCGCCGAAATCTACAAGATGGCCTGACCGCCGAAATGGTTCGCATCTGAACGCGCAAGCTGCTTGTGGCTTGATTGTGCTTTGGTCGAAAGGTTTACCGAGACAAAAAACTGCCCGGAAGGACCAACTTCCGGGCAGTGTATGATTTTTAGGCTATGCCGCGCTCGTTATTTGCGTCTGCGGGCGATGAAACCAGAGACCAGTGAGCCCATGCCCAGAAGTCCAAGGAGTGGTAGCGGAGAAGCGGTTTGTGGCAGCTTCTGGCCAGCTTTGTCGTCCTGATCAGAGGTCTTCTTAACTGCGTTCTGATCGGTTGAAGGGGTAGTTGCGTTCTGGTCGGCAGCAGCGCTCGGTGCGCTCTGGTCAGCGGTGCCAGGTGTTGTGGTTGTGCTGGGAGTAGCGTTCTGGTCAGCCGCGCTCGGAGTGGTTGCGCTGGGTGCAGCGGCGTTCGGGTCAGTCGTGCTCGGAGTGGTCGCGCTCGGAGTGCTCGGAGTTGTGCTCTGATCGGGTGTTGCTGGAGTCGTCGAAGTGCTGCTCGACGGCGGAGTTGCTGGGGTCGCGGTCTGCGAACTTTGATCTGTTGCAGAAGGAGCCGAAGCCGGACTCGCGGGAGCGTTCGTGGCCGGAGTTGAACCCTGAGCGTCGGGAGCCTGTGCGTTAGCGCCAGGTGCGGTTGAGGTTGAATTGGCTTGCTGATCGGTAGAACCGGCAGTTGCGGCCGGTGAGGTCGCACTCTGATTCGGGTTAGCGGTGCTGGTGCTGGATGCTGCGGTCTGGTCAGCAGTTGGTCCGCTGGATGCCGTGGTTGAAGACACCGGCTGTGCAGACGCGTCAGTGCTGCTTGCAGGTGCGGCTGCTCCGCTGGTGGAATCTGAGGCCTGCTGGCTGGTGCAGGTGTCTGAAATCTTATTGATTGAACTTACTGTGAAAGAGCCATCGCTGCCCTGCGTGCCCTGAACTTGTACTTTTTGTCCGTCATACGGTTTGATTGCAGAAGCGTCGCCAGTGAGGCTGACGGCCTGACCGCTGTCAGACGTCAACGTCCAGTTCCCGCCGGACTGCTTGAGGCAGCCCGTCAAGGAATTCTGTCCGCTCGTAGACGCGGGGCTGGCTGAGCTTGGGCTAGTGCTGTCTGTGCTGCTCGGACTCTGTGTAGCACTTGGACTTTGTGAACTGCTGGGCGTTTGAGTGCTCTGATCGGGCGCTGTTGAGCTTGAAGGGCTCTGGGCGCTTCCGCTCGGGCTTGTCGATCCGGCGCTGCCGCTGCCACCAGCTTGCGCAAATGCCATGCCCGAGGCCAGCATCATTGCCAAAATCAATTTCCTGTTCATGTCTGTTGCTCCTTCGAAGTCACTGCTCTTGGGTTGTCGAGGCCCCTGCGGTTTCATGCGCAAATGAGTCAGCGATTTCAGGTTAGACACTAGTTAACACTGGGGGGTTGACCGCATGAAGAGATTTAAGCAGAGCTCTTTGCTAAGATTTTGGCTGGGCCAAGATTTTGGCTCTGCAAAGATTGGTTGGGCCAACATTGGCTGGCAACCCCGGGATGGAAACTCTTGCGGCAAAAGCAGCATGAACACTGATATGAAACCTGTTACAAAATCCGGCGATATTGAGCAGCTCTCACAGGACGCTGCGTACATGGAGCTTGCTCTGGCTGAAGCGCGCATGGCGGCTGATGCCGGTGAAGTGCCTGTTGGCGCTTTAGTCATCAAAGACGGTGCGATCATCGCGCGGGCGGGCAACCGCAACCTGCGCGATCATGATCCTTCCGCCCACGCCGAGATCGTCGCCATGCGTCAAGCGGCCCATCACCTCGGCAATCATCGTTTAACTGGATGTGTTCTTTACGCCACCATTGAGCCATGCGCTATGTGCGCGGGCGCCATCATCCACGCCCGCATTTCCCGGTTAGTCTACGGGGCCAGCGATGTAAAAGCCGGAGCTGCCGGCTCGGTGCTGGACGTGATTAACCATCCTCGGTTGAATCACAAGCTGGCAGTTATTTCAGGTATTCTTGGCGCCGAGTGTTCCCTGATACTGAAGAATTTTTTCAGCTCCCGCCGATCTGCCGGCACGGAAGGCACTCCTTGAGACATTACTTTAATTAAAAGAGGGCGCCAGCCAGCGCCCTCTGACGGTTAAGCCACTGCTCAATTCTTCATTGACAGTTGACGTGTTCCACAGGTGATAGCGCGGGCAGCAGCGTTTCATCCGGGTAACTATAGGCACCATGAATGGCCTGCGAAGGCGACTGAAATTCAAACCACGGCAATAGCGCTTCATTCTGGGGATGATAAAGCGTGCCATTGGTCACGATCGGGAAGGCTGCTCCAGGAAGATCTTCCAACACGTCACCAACCTCCATCAGGTTCTGGCAACCACCGTTCGGAGAAAGCCACCACGGGGTCAAACCATGATCGCTGTCAGTGCCCACAAAAGGATCATTGAACGTTTCAGCTAACTCATGACTCAAAGGCGTAATGTCCTCAAAATTGTCGCCAAAGAATTCGAACGGGGTCACCCAGCTTGAGTAGTTCAGGACAAAGCGCTGTTCAACGTTTCCATTGGCCGCATTTCCTGACTCGAAATCATAAGTATGGAAACCAACGGTGAAGAAACTGAGATCGCCCTGGAAGAATAGAAATGTATTGGGAAACAGGAAAGTGGAGATATCCTGCGTGGTAATGTCGCCGTCAGCTTCGGCTCCAGCAACCACGGTATTGGGGTTGAGTCCAAAAAACGGGAGGAAATTATTGATGAATGTCCCTTCGTCCACAAGGATGAAGGCGCAGCAAGTGCCATCATCATTCACCGCAAAGAGGTACGAACCTTTGATCAGCGTCATGGTCCGAGGCGCTTTCACAACCGGCTTCAGCAACGTATGCCAATCAGATTTGGCCCTGCCAAAGAACTCGGCCCGCTGGATGGCATCTGTAAATTGCGTTGGGACAGAGCTGCTGGTGTAAGTGGCATTGGAAAAGACAGGCGAGTCAAGTACCGGCTGCACGAACTGAGTAGCATCAGAAATCATGCGTATGCCGTTCACGAAACGCGGAGATCCATCTTCGTTGCGCAGGTCAATGGAAACAGGGATGATGGGCGCATTGATGGTGGTGGTTCCCCCATGTTCCGGGCGATTGCCAACCATGTTGTAATCCCATTTGTTCTGGCGATTGTCCAGAAAATCGAATCCATTGGCATTGAATTGGCCACTGAAATTGACCACCGAGTCGATGTCCGGGATAGGAGCGTTTGGGGACCCCTGGCTTAAGCGGTTATTGGGAAATACCTTACCGCTCTGGTGGCGGACATTCTTTAAAAAGTCCCTGGAGACCTGGTCCGGACCTGATATCTGGCTGAAGAGAGTCTGGGCGAGTAAACATAAGATGAAACTGAACTTCACAATGGAATTGGCGAATCGCATCTTAACGGCTCCTGAAATTTTGTCCGGAATGTTCAGAAGCAAGCTCGCCGCAGAGCATATCGTGAGTCGATACGTAAGTACACGACAACAACCGACATTAGAACAATTAATGTTAAGACCGTTAATTTTGTCGCTTCGCTCCAACCCGCTTGAGAGCTTTTAACTTGGTTACGGCGACGTGCTCCTGTTACAGCGGGCTCGGCGCGTGGACGGCGCGAGCCCTAACTGGTGCTCGGCTACAAATATGTCTGTCGCTTCGGTCCAACCCGCTTGAGAAAGTGGGTCGTGGGTGGATCATCAGCTCCTGTAACAGTGCGGTTCGGTACCCAAGTCGGCCTCACCGCAGCTCTTCTGCTTCGAACTACTTGTACTCGTGGTGAACCGGCCAATAGCTCGATTGCTAACCTGGCAACGAATTCGTAAGTCCAAACTTCTATGCCCGGAAAAATATTCGCCGCCGCCGCTCAAGACCTGCGCTATGGCATTCGGATCCTGGCCAAAGCGCCCGTGTTTTCCCTCATCGCCATCGCCACCCTTGCTCTGGGTATTGGGGCCAATACGGCTATCTTTTCTGTGGTCAACGGCGTGTTGCTGAAGCCCTTGCCCTTTCCCGAGCAGCAGCAGCTGGTTTCTCTCTTTGAAGAAATACCAAACTTCAAAAACGCTTCCATTTCGTATCCAAATTTCAAAGACTGGCGGCAGATGAACCGCACATTTTCGGACATGGCTGTCTACCGTTCCGTTGGCTATAACCTTTCCGGCAATGGTGAGCCGGAGCGATTGCACGGAGAGATGATTTCCGCCAGCTTCTTCGACATTCTTCGCGTCACTCCCATTCTGGGCCGTAATTTCAGCGCGGATGAAGACCGCCTTGGGGCCAACCCTACGGTGATGATCACGGAAGGATTGTGGCGACGCAGATACGGATCGCGTAAAGACATCATTGGGCAACGCATGGTCCTGGATGAGGTGGGACGCACCATCATCGGCGTTGTGCCATCCAGTTTTCATTTGCGGATACAAAACTTTCAGCGTGGCGGCGGCATGAATGATGTCTACGTTCCGGTGGGCGAGTTCAACGAGCCCAGGTTTTACAACGAACGCGGATCGGGCTGGGGCCTGGACGGAATCGGTAGACTCAAACCCGGTGTGACTCTGCAACAGGCCCGCGAAGATATGGCCCGCGTGTCGCACGAACTGGGGATTGCCTATCCTGATATCGATACCGGCCGCAAAGCTTACGTGCTTTCGCTGAAAGATGAGATGGTCGGAGACATGCGACCGATCCTGATCATTTTGCTGGTCGCAGTGGCGTTCGTTCTGCTCATCTCCTGCGGGAACGTGGCTAATCTACTGCTGGCCCGATCCACGTCGCGTCAACAGGAGTTTGCCATTCGTATCGCTCTGGGAGCTGAGCACAGCCGTGTGATCCGTCAGCTTCTGACGGAGAGCATTCTGTTGGCGCTCATCGGCGGGGTTCTCGGGCTCGGGCTGGCCAAGCTGGGCACTCAGGCGGCGCTGGCTTCCATTCCAGAAGGCATGCCTCGAGCCAATGATATTGGCCTTGATGTGACGGTGCTCTTGTTTTCTTTGCTGATATCGGTGCTTGCCGGCATTGTTTTCGGACTGGCGCCCGCGTGGAAGGCTACACGCAGCAATGTGGGCAAGACCCTGACTGAGACTGGCCGCGGCCTTGCGGGTAAACGCGGCAGTGCGCAGTCCGTGTTTGTAATTGTTGAGATGGCACTGGCGCTGGTGTTGCTGATTGGCGCCGGACTGATGATTCGCACTCTGTACCAACTGTGGGCCCAGGATCCAGGTTTTGATCCTCGCAAGGTAATGACGTTCGAACTTTCAGGCCCTGATTCCTACAAGAAGCAATCCGGCGCCACCATTCGCGCAGCCTACCGGCAGATTCACGATAAGCTGGCGGCTGCGCCCGGAGTTGAAGCCGTTTCGCTGGACTGGGGCGCGCAGCCCATGGGAAGCGATGATGAGGAGAATTTCTGGTTTGTTGGCCGGCCCAAACCAGCTCATCAGAGTGATCTGCCCATGACCATTCTTTATGTGGTAGAGCCAGACTACCTGAGAGCGATGCAAATCCCCCTAAAGCGTGGACGGTTCTTTGCTGAAGCAGACAATGAGAACGCAGCCGCGGTGGCGGTCATAGACGAAAGTTTTGCGGCAAAATATTTCGCCGATCGCGATCCCATTGGACAATATCTCGACCTGAACACCAACCCATCGTACCCAGATAAGGTCCCGAATCCCCAGATCATTGGCGTGGTGGGCCACGTGAATCAGTGGGGCCTGGATAGTGACGCCGTCAGTCCGCTGCACGCACAGCTATATCTGGCTCTTGCCCAGGTGCCCGACAACCAGCTGCAGCGTGGCGGATTAGGGGCGGCCGTATTTGTCCGCCAGAAACAACAGGGCGCAGCCGACGTGGGAAGCCTGCGTAATTGGGTTCACCAGTTCAATTCCGAACTGGTCATTCACAATGCTGAAGACATGAACAAGACCGTGGCCGATTCCATTCAGGGGAAACGCTTCACCATGGTCTTATTGGGAGTGTTCGCCATGCTGGCTCTGTTGCTGGCCAGCATCGGTATCTTTGGCGTCCTTTCTTATATGGTGGGGCAGCGGACCAAGGAGATTGGCGTGCGCATGGCGCTGGGCGCTCAACGTTTTGACGTGCTGCGCCTGGTGCTGCAGGACGGAGCGCGTATGACGATAATCGGCATCGCCATTGGCATTGCAGCTGCCATCGCGCTCACGCGCTTGATGGCCGGAATGCTTTTCGGCGTGAAACCGTTTGATCCGGCGACTTTTGTCTCCGTGTCATTGCTGCTCTCAGTGGTTGCGCTGTTTGCCTGCTATGTACCAGCACGCAAGGCCATGAAAGTGGACCCCATGGAGGCGTTGCGACAACAGTAACAGGATGAAATGCGCCTGGACCGAATGAAATGCACATGCCGGGCCGTGAAATGTGGTACTCCTGATAAAATGATTTCAACCACGAATTTTCACGGCGCGGAGAGGTGCGTGAGTGGTTGAAACGAGCCGCCTCGAAAGCGGCCATACCTTAACGGGTATCGGGGGTTCAAATCCCTCCCTCTCCGCCAGATAATCTGCAACCTGCTCTCTGGTTCACGCGAAATTCTGCGCATTCAATCCATTCTTTGACCACCGCTATTTCTTAAACACCACGCCGCCCTTCATAACGAAGGCGATCTTCTGCATCACGGAAATGTCGTTCAGCGGATTGCCCTGGACCGCGATGATGTCAGCGTACTTCCCTGCCTCAAGCGTGCCGATGTCATTCTGCATCTGCATCAGCTCAGCTCCGCGGATGGTCGCAGCACGCAGAGCCTGCGCCGGCGTCATGCCCCATTTGACCATGGTGACGAGTTGCCGGGCGGGACTCATGTCCCACTCGAACGCGCCCACGTCAGTGCCAAATGCGATCTTCACGCCGGCCTGCAGCGCACGGCGGAAGGTATCCTCCTCAATCTTCAGGCCGGGCGATTCCCGCGGTGGAGTGCCCGCGCGTTCGGCCCGCCACTGGACGTCGTATTCCGCGACGTACGGCGTAGGCACGAACCAGATGCCCCTGGCGACCATGGTCTTCATGTCTTCCGGCGCGATGTAGTTGCCATGCTCCACAGTGTCCACCCCGGCTTCGACGGCGTTGTGCACTCCAAGCATTCCGGTAGCGTGCGCCGCCACACGGTGGCGCTCACGGTGGGTTTCATCGACGATAGCGCGGAGCTCGTCGAGGGTGAAGGTTGGAATCGTTTCGAGGATGTTGTCATGAATCCGGCCACCGCGGTCGGCATAGATCTTGACCCAATCGGTGCCATGCGAAAGCTGTTCCCGCACTGCCTTGCGCGCACCCTCCACACCATCCACCGTCTGGACACCAATCGGCACCGTGACATCCCAGGCATACGCCGGTTGCAGCGGATAAGAGCCGGTCACGTCCATGGCACGCCCCACCACCTGCATGCGCGGCCCCCAGACTAACCGGTTATTGATGGCATTGCGCACATCAACATCGGCGTAGCCTGCGCCCTCGGTTTCAAGATCGCGGATGGTGGTGAAGCCCCAATCCAGAGCTGCATGCGCGGCGGTTGTCGCCTCAATGGCACGATAGGCCACGGATTGCTTGAGCAGTTGCGCATCGTACTGGCCAGGCTTGCGATCACCCTGGAGAAAAACGTGCGTGTGCGATTCCACCATGCCTGGCAGACACGTCAGGTTTGAGAGATCCAAGATTGTGGGATTGACGCCCTGTGCGCCTGCCGGTGGCGAGAGCTTGCCCACCTGCTTGATCCGGTCGCGCTCGATGACGATGACTACATTTTGTTCCAGCTGGTCGGACTTACCGTCAAACAAAGCCCCGCAACGGATGTAGACCGGGCCAGCCGGTGGCAGAGGTACGAGTTTTACCGGCCGCGGAGCATTCTCTGAATCGTCCGCGATGTTTTGAGCCATCGCAACGCCAGACAGCAGCGCGAACATACAAAGCGGTATGGGAAGCCATTTCAGCATGACGACAACTCCTGAAAGAAACTGTGTTGGGTGGCAGCCGAACATGATAAATCACCGGCCGGTTCACGACATGGCAGCAAATTGGGGTTCTTAAATATATACCTCTACAGCTTTTCCCTGCCCTTGTGATGGTTTTCAACGTGCTATTCTGAAAATTCTCCATGCGCACATTCCTGCTTATCCTTATTCTTCTGATTGTGGTGCCGTTGATGGCCTTCACGATCGTGTCCACAACTCCAGTGCTGACACTGCCGGCAAGCGTGACCGGTCTGGGCAAGTCGACGCCAATTGCCGTTCAGGTGAACGATCCTCATGGCATCCGCCACGCGGCGGCCACGGTGGAACAGAACGGCGCAGTCTATCCGGTTTGGGACGCTACATACCCAACGCACCGCCTACGCTGGAAAGGCGGCGAGCCGGATACCACACTGACCTTCAATGCCGGGTCGAAAACGGCGCCACAGCTCAAGGACGGCAAGGCCCGCCTGATTGTGGAAGCCACCTCTAACGATTTTCGAGGGAGGACCGCACGCGTGGAGCGCGAGGTCATGGTGATCACGCATCCGCCGAGCGTGAGCGTGGATTCTGACCAGCATTACCTCTATCTTGGTATGGCTGATCTGGCCACGTTTAACGTCTCTGGCTTTGCCACGGAAACAGGCGTAAAGGTGGGCGACCAGAAATTCCGCGCATGGCCCATGCCCGGCGGCAAGCCAGGCTTCTTCTCACTGTTCGCATTTGCCTGGAACATGCCGGCCGGAACGCCGCCGCTGGTTTATGCCGCGGACCCTGCCGGTAATGAAGTCACCGGACAATTGCTTTTCCAGTTCCCGCAGAAAGAACAGCCCAAATACCGCACTCGCGATCTGCACTGGACGATAAGTTCATTCAGAAGGTAGTGAATGAACTGGACCCCAACGGGTCGGGCGACATGGTGGAGCGCTTCGTCAGGATCAATAGCGAGATGCGGAAAGCCAACAACAAAACGTTGTCTGACCTGCGACTGAAGACGGCCGACAAGTTTTTGTGGTCGCAACCATTCAGGCAGCAGACCAATTCCAAGGTGGAAGCAAACTTCGCCGACGTACGTAACTACATCTATCAGGGAAAGAAAATCGACCAGCAGGTCCATTTGGGCTATGACTTATCGATCACGCAGCACGTAGGCGTGGAAGCCACCAATGACGGGCGCGTGATCTACGCAGCGCCGCTCGGCATCTACGGCAACTGCATTGTGGTGGACCATGGCTACGGATTGCAGTCTATCTACGGACACATGAGCGAAATCGACGTCCACGAAGGCGACATGGTGAAGCAGGGCCAGATCATGGGCAAGAGCGGCATGACAGGTATGGCCGGCGGCGACCACATACACTTCAGCATGCAGCTGGAAGGAATCCAGATTGATCCCAAGGAATGGTGGGACGCCCACTGGATCAAAGACCATATTGCCAAGCGAGTGGACTTGCCAGGGTTTGGGAACTAGTTTTTAGTATTTGGTATTTGGTATTTGGTACTTCGGAAATAGCGTTATGACTCTTTATTGAAGTCGGGAGTGTATCTCTTCACGTTACTGATGACTCCCCACTTCCTGATTTTTGCCACAACCGCTTCGTTGATTCGGTCTGTCTCGAGGGTATCGACACCCTTCCAATGCCACCAACCTTTCTCAGATGAGAAGACATGTATCCTGAAAGCGCACGATTTTATGTCATCGCACTGAACATGAATTCGATGGGCGCGTCGTCCTTGGCGCATCCATATGTACCAGCCCCAATCTTCCTGACCATTGGTAATATTTCCGTAGACTTCAAAGACAGATGGCCCTAGTAGCAGCCTGTTACATATCGCGTCACCACCCCAGCAGCAGTCGTTGATATAGGAGGACTTAGGGTCCTCGACTACGACGGTGGTGGTGAACTCAATTTCGTAGGCCATGGATTGCTCTGTCGCGCACTCCCCACACAAAAAACACCGCCGTCATCGGCGGTGTTTTCATTCTTGCGTATGTTGTCGTTCCTATTGCGAGAGCAGCTTGACTCCGTGTGGAACCAGCGCTTTAGCAAAGGGTATGTAGGCGTAGCACATCACGATGATGGCAACGATGGTGCCCAGAGCGATCGAGTGCCAGAACACGAAGCGGAAGATCATGCCTTCATTGCCAACCTGGTTGGTGGCCGCTGTGGCTACGCAAATAGACTGCGCGTCCACCATCTTGCCCATCACGCCGCCGGCGCTGTTGGCCGCGGTCATCAGGACAGGATCCAGGCCGAGCTGCTGGGCCGTGATCTTCTGCAAGCTGCCGAACAAGGCGTTTGACGAGGTATCACTACCGGTGAGCGCCACGCCAAGCCAGCCAAGGAACGTTCCGAAGAAGGGGTACATCCATCCGGAGTGGGTAAAGGCAAGTCCCAGCACCGCGTCTGTACCCGAGTATCGGGTGACGAACCCCAATCCCAGCATGGCTGATATGGCCAGCACTGCAAATCGCATTCGCCACGCAGTGTGGAAGAAGAGAGTCATGAGTTTAACCGGGCTGACGCCGCGGATAAGGCCGCCAAGAATGGCTGCCAGGAAACAGCCGGTACCGGTAGCGGAAAGCCAGATGAACGGGAACTTCGCGCCTTCGGGTGTCGGCTTGGCAACAACCGGCTTATCGCGCGAAATCTTATTGTGAATAGGCGTTTCCCAGCCACCGCGAGGCTTGCCTTCGGGTGTGGTCCACGCTGGAGTGGTTTTATTCAACTGTGTCTTGACCGGCTTGAATCCCCAGAGGAAAACAAACACAGAAAGGATCAGGAACGGCATCCAGGCCTGCAAGGTCCGGCCAGCAGAGTAGGTGTGCTGTTCCGGCCCGGTTGAGCCGCCTGAAACGCTGGGAATTGCTCTTCCCGCCTGTGTGACTGCAATGGGGCCGCCGTCCTCTTCAAACCGCCATATTCGCTTCGGCTTCCAGAAGAGCAGGAACAACACCGTACAGAGCAGTGAGAACAAACCAGCGGTGATGTCCACCAGGTTGCTGTCCATCTTGTTGGACCAGAAGAACTGCATGGAAGCAAACGAGACGCCTACCACCAGGATGGCAGGAAAGACTTCAAACGTTTCTTTCCACGAAACCATGGCGCGCACCAGCCAGAACGGCACGATCAGCGCCGTGAAGGGTAGGATGCGGCCGATCATGGCATTCATGTCGGCTTCTGGAAGGGCTGTTACAGTGGCCAGCATATGGACAGGAGTGCCGATGGCGCCCCACGCGACCGGAGCTGTATTGGCGATGAGGTTCAGCGCGGCGGCGTGGAACGGCTTGAAGCCGAGTCCGATCATGAACGCGCCGGCAATGGCAACGGGTGATCCGAAGCCCGCGCAGCCTTCAATGAAAGCGCCAAAGCAGAAGGCCACCAGCAAAAGCTGAAGGCGGCGATCCGCGGTGATGCCGGCCACAGAGGATTTCATGACCTCGAAATCGCCGGTACTGACTGAAATGTCATAGAGGAAGACGGCAGCCACCACAATCCAGACGATATTCAAAAGACCTGTGGAAACGCCGTACAGGAAACTTCCCCCGGCAAGAGCCAGCGGCATTTTGAAGACGAGGTTGGCGACCACCACTGCGGTCAGCGCTCCGGCCAGGGCTGACCAGTGAGGCTTCACCCGCAATCCGGCCATCAATGTGAAAAGAACAATGATCGGCAGCGCGGCAACCAGAGCCGAAAGCCACCAGTGCCCGAGCGGATCATATACTTGTGTCCATGTCGGCATCGTAATCTCCTGAGATTAAGGAAAGTCCCGGAACTATCCTCTTAAGACTTCAAAACTGCATTTACGCACTTCTTCCCTCGCGGCCAGACGGTTACGGGTTGGAGACATGGAAGTGCGCCGAATACTTTCGTCCCTGCAAGCGTTTCTGTCAAGTGGTTTATGAGCCCTTACCGGGCCCGCAGCCACCAGAGACTTACAAATTGCAAATCAACCCTTGACTGCACCCACAGTAAACCCTGCGATAAAGCGGTCAAGGAACAAATTGTAAAGAAAGGCAATGGGCAAGCTGGCAATCAGGCACGCTGCCATCAGTGATCCCCAGAAGTAAACGTCACCGCGAACCAGGAAGATGGGAATGCCCACGCCTACCATCTGATTGGATTCAGGAGAAATAAACGTCAAGGCGTACACAAATTCCTGAGTCACCAGCGTGAAAGTGAAAATCACCACCGTAAGGATTCCGGAAAGCGAGATCGGTACCACCAGCTTGACGAAGGCGCCAAAACGGGTGAGTCCGTCCACCATGGCAGCATCTTCCAGTTCTCTTGGTATCGACTTAAAAAAGCCCATCAGCAACCAAATGGAAAACGGAATGGTGACGCTGGGATAAACCAGGACCAGCGACCATAACGTGTCCTGCAAGCCGAGAATGGCGACGACACGCGAAAGCGGAATGAACAACAACGTGGGCGGAACCAGGTAAGTGAGAAAGATCCCAATGCCGATTCTCTCGCCCCAGCGCCCGGTAAGGCGTGCGAGGGCATAGGCTGCCGGGATGGAGAGCAGCAGAGTAATCAGCACCACCATGGTGCCCACGAACGCCGTGTTCGCCAGCCAGCGCACGTAACGCGTTTCCGTGAATAATAGATTGATGTGGGCAAGCGTCGGCTTCAGGTTGAAGATGAATGGATTGCTCTCAACGTTGTAGAGGTCAACGTTTTGTTTGAAGGCAGCAATGAACATCCAGTAAAACGGAAAAGCCAGCAGCACCACGAAGAACACGAGGAAAAAGATCTTGGTGACGCGAGGACCAAACTTGCGTAGCAGCAGGTTTTTCATCACGCACCCTCCGTACGATTGGCTACGCGGAGCATGAGGTAGGCGATCACAACGAGCACCGGCACAAGAAAAAGGGAGATGGCTGCGCCCGCGGCCAGATCACTTCCTTGAATACCGGTAGCGAACGCGAGTGACGGAACTGTCTGTGTGGAATCAAACGGTCCGCCTGCAGTCAGAATGTAAATCACCGTCATGTCAGTAAAAGTGAAGATGGTGCCAAACAGTACAGCCACGCTCAAGATCGGCCGCATCATGGGCAGGGTGATCTGAAACAGCGTGCGCCAGAAACCCGCGCCGTCAATGGAGGCCGCTTCAGGAATTTCCTTGGGGATGGCGGTGCGCCCGGCGAGCAGGATGACGGTGGAGAACGGAATCAATCGCCAGCAGTGCACCAGGATCACTGACGCCATGGCCAGATATGGTTGCCCCAGCCACATGGGAGCGTCGTAGGGCTTAACCAGATGCGCCCAGACCAGCACCCAGGTGATCACGCTATAGATGGAATCGAGTATCCATTTCCACCCGATGGTGCCCAGCGAAACCGGCGCGACCCAGGGCAGAAGAATCAGGAACCGTACCAGCCCTCGCCCGCGAAACTTCTTCTCCAGCACAATGGCAAGGATGTTGGAGCAGATGATCACGATGATCTGAGCAACAATGGTGAAGCCCGCTGAATGTTTCAGTGCAGCCATGAAACTGGGGCTTTGCAGGATGCTGCGAAAGTTTTCCAGCCCGACAAAGTGCAGCTCATTGCTTCCGATACGCGCATCACTGAAGGCATAAAAGATGGCCAGCAGAAATGGCGCGCCAATGAGAAGAGCGATATAAAGGATGGCCGGGCCAAACATGGCCGCACCCAGCAGCGGGCTCTGGGCTGCCCCCATGGATTTGACCTTCGCTCGTTTCAGGGGTGGCTGTGCTTCAGCACTGAGTGCAGGCGTTAGGCCCATGCCAGCGCCCTCGCTTCAGTCTTCTTCTCCGTGGCGCGATCAAAGAATTTCAAATGGCGTTCCGGCACGGCGAAGTCGTAAGTGACGCCGATTTCATAGGTGTGTCCCAGCAACAGGCGCGCGACGACCTTCTTGCCATCGAGCTGGCCGCCCATGATGAGTCCGCTGAGGATGAATTCCGCGCCCAGATACTCAACGTTTTCCACGCGGAACTTGAAATTGACCTTGGTTTCCTTCACCTCTTCGGCCAGGCGGAAATGTTCGGGGCGGAATCCCACGATGAGGTCGCCGTTTTCCACCAGGTTCATCGGTGGCGAGCCGAGAAATGTTGCTACGAAGGTATCCGCGGGATCGTCGTAGACTTCACGGGGCGTTGCAAATTGCCGCACTACGCCCTTATTCAGGACCATGATCCGATCGCCCATAGCCATGGCTTCTACCTGATCATGGGTGACGTAAATGGTTGTGGTGCCCACCCGACGGTGGAACCTTTCCAGTTCTTCACGGGCAGACAGCCGCAACTTGGCATCAAGGTTGGAGAGAGGTTCATCCAGCAGAAAGACCGAAGGCTCGCGGACAATGGCGCGTGCCAGCGCCACACGTTGCCTTTCACCGCCGGAGAGTTCGCGCGGCTTGCGCTGCAATAAGGCGCCTATGCTGAGCAGCGAGGCCGCCCACTCCACTTTCTCCTTGTGCAGCTCTTTAGGAACTTTTTGTGCTTTCAGTGGAAATGCGATGTTTTTGTAAACCGTGAGATGAGGATAGAGCGCATAACTCTGGAAGACCATGGCTATCCGGCGTTCTCTCGGTGTCATGTCATTCACTACTTTTCCGCCGATAAGAATTTCACCGGACGTAGGTGTCTCCAGCCCGGCAATCATCCGCAGAAGAGTTGTCTTCCCCGAACCGGAAGGTCCCAGGAAAACCAGAAACTCGCCTTCGCGAGTTTCCAGGTCCACGTTATTGACGGCTCCCAGCTCTCCTTCTTTAAATACTTTGGTCAGATTACGTGTCTGAACGACAGCCATCGAGCCCCCGTGTTGTTTTCCTTATTGATGAGTTCAGGGTTAATAAGTTAAGGACCGCCGCTGTTCTGGCGGTCCTTGATTCAAATGATTCAAATGCCTGTTTCTATCTGATCGAACGGTCGTTATTTCCAGCGGTCGAAGATGCGCTTGTATTCGGCTTCCGCAGTCTTGGCCGCGTTTTCCGGCGTCTCATCACCACGGGCGACCTTGGCGAACATGGTGGGTATCACCCAGGTGTTAAATGCCTCGTCAATGGCTGCCGTGGCGTATCCGGGATAACCAACGTTGGTGGCCCAATCCAGAACGTCACCCAACACGGCGTACTTGTTAGTTGGATTAGAGCGCGGATCATTGGCAATCTCTTCCTTCAGCTTGGGAACCATGCTGGGGAAGCAGGGGAAGTTGTAAAACTGGCCGGCGATGAAACCGTCATGGAAGGCATCAATGTAATCGATCAGGAATTGCTGTGCGCCATCCTTGTTCTCAGCGAAGTCCCAGATCACATAGCAGTTCATGACGTGTTCGGCGGCAATGCGGCGAACGGGGCCTTTCAACGCGCGGCTGATCATGATCTTGCTGTCAATCGGCAGCTTTTCACGTTCCGCCTGACGGGTGATGGAAATGGCATTCGCCACGTAGGAGACGCGGCCCGCAATCATGGCCTGGTTGTTAGAGGGAGGCGTCCACGTAAAGACTTCGGCTGTTTCTGATTCCTGATAGACCGCCTTCATGAACTTCAAGGCTTCAATGGTTTCCTTGGAGTTAATGGTTACGTTGCCTTCAATATCCTGCTCAGCGCCACCAAAGGACCAGAGCAGAGCGCGCATGGCCATGCTGGTATCAAGTTCCTGGGAAAGGCCGATGCCGCAGGGATGGCCGTTCTTGTCCTTGATCTTCTTGGCGCCGGCCCGGAGATCGTCCCAGGTGTCTGGGCCGTTCGGGAAGCCTGCTTCTGTCCACCAGTCCTTGTGCCAGTTGCCCGGATCGGGAGCATAGGAGTCAGAGAACGCGAAATATTTTTTCGTCTTTGGATTGAAAGTGGATTTATGGGCCAGATCAATCTTCTTGCCGTGTTTCTTTTCCACTTCCTGATAGACGTGGCTCATGTCAATGACTTGCTTTTCATAGGACGCAGGCGGAGAGAGGAACATGAACAGGTCGTGGCCCTTTTTCGCCTGCGCTTCGGAAGCGGCACGGGTCTTGATATCGGTGAGATTGATGTTGTCCACAATCACGTTGGTGTTGTGTTTTTCACCCCATTGCTTGGCAAAGGTGTTGTTAAACCACTGATCGTAGGCCGGTACAAAGTGGCTCCACTGCAGAATTTTCAGGGTCTTCTGCTGGGCTGCGGCCCGCTCAGGAAACAGAAACGCCGGTCCCAGCGCTCCAGCAGCCATGCCGCCCGTTCCGGCAATCTTGATAAAGTCACGACGGGATACTCCTGTACCTTTTTTCCGCTCTTTCATAATGCCTCCTCAATGTCGTGCGACACTAGCGTAAAACCGTACTTCGTACACCACTGACTTCCGTGCTCGAACTAATCTTCTCTTCCCTGCATGTTTACTTAACGCTCTTCTCCAAATTTCTTCAGATCTTCCGGAGCGTCTTTCTTCACTACTTTTTTGTCACCCTGCACCATCACCCTGATCTGCTCCACGATATCGGGGTTTGCCAGGGTGGTTACGTCGCCGGTATCAAGCTGATTGGAAATGGCCGCCAATACTCGCCGCATGATCTTACCTGAGCGCGTCTTTGGCATGTCAGGAACAATATGTACTTTTTTTGGGCGCGCAATCTTGCCGATCTGCGTTTCAATCGCTTCAACCACTTTCTTCTCGATGCCTGGCGAAGCCGCAACTCCCGGCTTGAGCGCCACATAAACCTCAGGCACGCGGCCCTTGACTTCATCAGCCACTGGAACCACGGCGGCTTCCGCGACTTCATTGACCATCAGGCAGGCTGACTCGATCTCCTTGGTGCCTAAACGGTGTCCGGCAACGTTGATCACGTCATCCACGCGGCCCAGAATGCGGAAGTATCCGTCGGGGGCCTGGACAGCGCCGTCACCGGCAAAGTAAGGCCAGTCATGCCAGTCCGTGCTCTTTTTGTCCTTGTTGTACTTGGCGTAATACTGCTGCACGAAGCGGTCGCGGTCGCCCCAGATGGTCTGGAATATTCCCGGCCAGGGATTGCGAATGCAGATGTTCCCTGCCTTCCCTGATCCCGGCTTCACTTCCTGACCTGACTCGTCAAAGATGATGGGATAGATTCCCGGCAAAGCAGGCCCGGCACTGCCAGGCTTCATGGGATCGATGGCCGGTTTGGTGCTGCAAAGGAAACCGCCATTTTCGGTTTGCCACCATGTGTCGACAATGACCGCTTCGCCTTTGCCTACAACTTCGTAATACCACTTCCACACTTCCGGCTCAATCGGCTCGCCCACAGTCGTCATGTGCTTGAAGTGATAGTCATACTTTGCCGGTTCGTCAGGGCCGGCCTTGCGCAACATACGGATCGCGGTCGGCGAAGTATGGAAGATATTTACATTCAGACGTTGCGCCACGCGCCACGGACGACCGGCGTCGGGATAGTTGGGAACGCCTTCGTACAGGACGCTGGTCGCGCCCAGAGCCAGCGGACCGTAAACGATATAGGAGTGGCCGGTAATCCAGCCAATATCAGCCATGCACCAGTAAACGTCTTCCAGATGAATGTCTTGAATATATTTCGAGGTGGCCGCCACGTATGAAAGATACCCACCAGTGCCGTGCTGACAACCTTTGGGACGGCCCGTAGTGCCGCTGGTGTACATCAGGAATAGCGGGGCTTCAGAGGGCATGGAAACCGGGGGAACGATCTGACCGTGATACTTCTTCAGAACTTCATCTACGAAGAAATCACGGTTCTGGACCATTGGCGTTGCGGAATGATATTTACCGGCCTGCCGCCGCCAGACCAGAACCTTTTCAATCTTACTGCCCTCTTTTTCTGCAATCCTGGCGGCTATGTCTGCTTTCTCTTTGTGGTCGGTCAGGTTGCCGCCACGATAGTAAGAGTCAATGGTGACCAGCACTTTGCTGCCGGAATCGGCTGCGCGCATGCCGCACGCTTCGCCGCTGAAGCCTCCGAACACCACGGAGTGGACCAGACCGAGCCGCGCGCATGCCAGCATGGTGACCGGCAGTTCCGGCACCACCGGCATGTGAATGGTGACGCGATCGCCGGCTTTAAGGCCGCAGAAATCGCGCAACAGCGCGGCCATTTCATTCACCCGATAGTAGAGGTCCTGATAGGTGATGGAGACTGGCGGATCTTCTTCGGGCTCTCCTATAAAGATGAAAGCTGCCTTGTTCCGATGCTTTTCCAGATGGCGATCAACACAGTTGTAACAGGCATTCAGCTGGCCGCCGGCATACCACTTCCAGAAAGGAGCGTCACTGGTGTCGAGCGTGGTGTGCCAGTACTTGTCCCAGGAGAGAAGGTCTGCATATTCGCGGAAGCATTCGGGGAAATTCTTTTCGCTGAACCGCTCATGGACTGAGGGGTCCGATAGATTGGCTTGCCCTGTGAACCTGGGACTTGGATAGTAGTACTCCTCTTCCCTCCAGTGCACAGCAATCTGCGATTCGTTTGCTTCCAGTTCTTCTTCCGCCGGTTTGGTTACGCGAGCGTCAGGCATTGCAGAGACCCCTTCTATCTTCAATACTCTCGAATTTATCTTAGAACAAACTTTTTTCGAACCGCAGGCCCGTTGGCGATGGCGCAACGATAAGGCGGGTGGCAGTTACGCCACCCGCTGGTTCGAAACATTATCGTATACCCGCTCGGCGGAACACTTGCAAGCGGACGCTGGTCTACTTCTTGGCCACTTCCTGCCAAATTTTTACTCCCACGGTTTCTCGAAGCAAGATGCTTCCGAAAATAAACGTCAGAGCCGCAATCCCAATCGGGTAATAAAGACCGTCAAATGGATTGCCTGTTGCCGCCGGAATCCAGACACATATCAGCGGCACCAGCCCGCCGAATATGCCGTTGCCTATGTGATATGGCAATGATAGCGATGTGTAGCGGATCCTGGCCGGGAAAGCCTCCACCAGAAATGCGGCGATGGGGCCGTAAACCATGGTGACAAAGATTACCTGGATGAAAATTAGCCACATCAGCATCGTCTTATCGGCATTTGCAGCCACAGGCGCTGTAATGTACTTACCAGTTGCGTCAGTTGTCTGTGGCGTGAGTAGCGTCTGACCCGTCACCTTGTTCTTGGTGGCGTCCACGTGTGTCACGTTATTGCCAGCCGCGCGCTGCATGGCCGGGTAGATACCAAAGTTGCTTCCCGGGATGCGGTATGACAAGCAAGCCAGAAGCAGTCCGCACATGATGATTTTCTTGCGGCCGATCTTGTCAGACAGCCAGCCAAAAAATACGAAAAGCGGCATGCCGATCAGCAAAGCCTTGGCGAGAATAATGTATGCATCCTTCAGCGGAACTTTGAGAATCGTGGTCATAAAGAACAGGGCGAAGAACTGCCCCGTGTACCAAACCACGCCCTGGCCTGCAGTCGCACCGAAAAGGGTTATCAGCACTTGCTTCAGGTTCGGCCATACCGTGAACGCGTCCTTCAGCGGCTGGGTAGAAGACATACCTGCGCTTTTGATCTGCTGGAAGATAGGTGACTCTTCCATTTGCAAACGGATGTATAGAGAGATTGTTACCAGTAAAAGAGAAACGAGGAACGGAATTCTCCAGCCCCATTCTTTGAAGGCGACGTCGGTCATCTGGCTTTGCGTGCCAAGAATTACGGCAATTGCGATGAAGAGACCGAAAGTGGCAGTGATCTGAATGAAACTGGTATAGAAGCCGCGCTTGTCGTCTGGCACGTGTTCGGCCACATAAACTGCCGCGCCACCGTATTCGCCGCCCAGAGCAAGGCCTTGCAGTATGCGTAACACAATGAGCACAACGGGGGTAAACCATCCCGCGGCTGCGTAGCTTGGCAGCGCGCCGACCAAGGCTGTGGCGCCGCCCATAATCGTAAGCGTCACAATGAACGCGTATTTGCGACCGACCAGATCACCGATTCGACCGAAAAACAGAGCGCCGAACGGACGAACGGCAAAGCCGATGAAGAAAGTGGCAAGGTAAGCGATATACGCAAAGAGCTGATTGCCCGGCGGATAGAACTTGGGTGCCAGAAAGGTGGCAAGCAGGCCAAAAATATAAAAGTCGTACCACTCGATCATGGTTCCAACTGAGGACGCCAAAATGACTGACCAGATTTTTGAGTTCGAAACCTGGCTCGATGAAGTCACCGGCATAGAAGCGCTTGACATATGACCCTCCTGGGCGAGAGGTCAGACCGGCCAGGGCCTGCCTCTGAAAGTTGGTAGATTATATTGGGCCTATCTTCAATCTTTTCAATACCGGACAAGGACTATTCGCAAGCGGCTTAGAGCTTCTCGCCACGCCTGGGCCCGGCAAAAAATACCCTTCCCTCGCCCTTAGAGAGTGGGTTTTGGGAGGCCTTTTGATTCGGCAAACAGGGTAGTCGTATTCCTAATATTGTCAAGAGTTAATCGACGCCAGACCCTCATTCGTTAAACTCCGTGAGTATTCATAAGGCGGCGCCAGCCATTTCGCCAACTATGATCCAGGCATGCGCTCAAAGTCTCAGGCTTCTCAGAACTTGCGCGAATGTTCCTTCGCCCACCGTTCCACTACCACCTTCTTCTCTGTATAGAACTCCACTGCGTCACGACCCTGCCCGTGCAGCACTCCAAAGAAACTGTCTTTCCAGCCGCTAAACGGGAAGTACGCCATGGGAGCAGCCACTCCGATGTTGATGCCGATGTTCCCGGCCGGCGCTTCATAACGGAACCGTCGCGCCGCCGCGCCGCTGGCAGTAAACAGTGACGCCTGGTTGCCAAACGGACTCTTCGCCAGAAAATCGAGCGCGTCATCCATGTCATCGGCATGCACCAGACTGAGCACCGGCCCAAAGATCTCTGTGTTCGTGAGTTCGCTGCTGGCTGGAACTGCGTCCAGTACAGTTGGCTTTACAAAACTGCCACGCTCGTATTTCGGGACGCTTGCCTTGCGTCCGTCCACCACGAGTTTGGCGCCCTCTTTAGCGCCCACATCAATCAGAGATTCAATTCGCTCGCGGCTGCTCTGGCTGATGACAGGCCCCATCTGGACATCTGTATCAAGCCCGTTTCCAACTTTCAGATTTGCCGCCGCGGCGGTAATGGAATCGCGAAATTTCTTCTGCGCTTCGCCCACCGTCACCGCGACTGAGACAGCCAGGCAGCGTTGTCCAGCGCAACCGAACGCGCTGTCGCTGATGATCTGGGTTGTCATTTCCATGTCCGCATCAGGGAGGACAATGACATGGTTCTTGGCTCCGCCCTGGCATTGCACGCGTTTGCCGTGCTCACCGCCACGCGCGTATACGTGTCGCGCAACTGGCGTTGAACCGACAAAGCTGATCGCACGGACCTCAGGATGGTCAATGAGTGCGTTGACCACTTCCTTCCCGCCATTCACGATGTTCACCACACCCTTCGGCAATCCTGTCTGCTGCAAAAGTTCTATTGCGCGACGCATGGTCAGCGGCACCCGCTCTGACGGTTTCAAAACAAAAGTATTACCGCAGGCAATCGCGTAAGGCAGAAACCAGAACGGAATCATCCCCGGAAAGTTGAATGGCGTAATCGCCGCCACCACGCCCAGTGGCTGGCGAATCATCATCTCGTCTATGCCCCGGGCCACGTCTTCCAGGTTGTAGCCTTGCATCATCATGGGAATACCACACGCCACTTCAACGTTTTCAATCGCGCGCCGCAGCTCGGCTTTGCCCTCGGCAAACGTCTTTCCGTTTTCCAGCGTGATGATGCGGCCCAGTTCGTCGATATGTTCTTCGAGCAGCGCCTTCAGTCTGAAGAGATATTGAATCCGATCTTCCGGCGGAGTGCGTCGCCACGCCGGGAACGCATCTGCCGCGGCCTTGACCGCCAGCCCCACTTCAGCAGCGCTGGACAGGGGAGTTCTGGCAATGACTTCACCTGTTGCCGGATTCATGACGTCCAGCATTTCGGTGGCGGATGATGTGGTCCACTCACCGTTGATTAAGTTCGGAACTGCCACGGCGGTTTCTGTGCTGATCATTGGATTGCTGATCATTGGATTGCGCGCTCCCGAGTTGCTGGTCGTCTGATACTGGTTGTCTGATACTGGCTTACTGAATCAACGATCTGCGGCGTGAGTACCTTGCAGCACGGCGGCCGCGAGAACTATTTCATTATTGAAACACATTCCGCCGCCAAGCTCACGCGTCCTGAGCTGCTCATTGGATCCGAACATCCCGAATAGCCGCCCTTTCATTTCAGGAGCTATGAAAACTCCATTCAATGCAAGCTCCTGACTCTCTCAGTAAGTCTGGTGAGTTGAAGAATTGCATATTCACTGTGGGGAAGCGAGAAGAAATGGCCCGGCTGTGTGCGTAAAAAAAATTGCTTCTAAATCTATCTTTACCTGTGGAGCGCGGCACGCGTTACTTCTTGAATCCGTGACACGGGAAAAGTGACTATACCCTTGTCCTTATGCGGACGTGGCGCTATTATTCGTGGGCTTCAGTTTGTCTGCCAGAGCAATCTTCTTTATCTTTCTAGACCATAGAGCTCTCTTGGAGGGAGACCGGAATGCGAAATTCAACGTTGCTTCGTAGTGTGATTACCCGACTGGTAGTTCTGGCCCTGTTCGTCACCAGCGCCGGTGCGTTGTTTTCCGTCGCACAGGACACAATCAACATTGGCGTTGTCCTCCCCATCACGGGGAAAGAAGGCCGTCCCGGGCAGTATCAGAAAGAGGGCATCGATCTGGCTATTAAACAGATCAATGACTCCGGCGGCATCATGGTGAAAAGCAAAGGCAAGAAGCTGCAGATCAAGGAAGTTTTCTACGACGATCAGTCCGACTCATCCAAGTCCGCTTCACTGACAGAGCGCGCCATGAGTTCTGACAATGTCATTGCCGTTCTGGGTGGCTATTCCACTGCGCTCGGCCAGGCTGAATCCGTAATGCCGGACCGCTACAAGACGCCATGGATCACCACTGGCGCGGGCGCTACCGCCATCTTCGGCAAAGGCTATCAATACGCGTTCGGCACTCTCAGTCCGGTGGCCCTCATCGGCACCACTTCGGCGGAGTTCATCGGCAGCCTGATGGACGCAGGCAAGCTTAAGAAAGGCGCCAAGGTAGCCATGGTGGTGGAGAACACTGACCACGGCGTTGATTACATCAACGGCTTTACCGAATGGTCAAATAAACATCCGGGCTATTTTCAGATTGTGATGAATGAGAAATTTGAGCTGAACGCCACGGATTTCTCCGGCGTTCTGCAAAAGGTGAAATCGTCAAAGGCAGACATCTTCCTCTCCGATGCCCACCTGCCTGATTACATCACCATGCATCGCCAGTATCTGCAAAATGGCCTGCATCATGAAATGATCAGCTATGGCGCCCGTGGTCCCGAATCGGATGCGCGCAAGGCGCTGGGCGCCGGAACGGACTACATCTTCGCCGGCATCTGGTGGTCAAAAATGCTGCCCTATCCGCAAGCGAAGAAGTTTGTGGATGACTACAAGGCCTTCACCGGCCATGACGTGGATTCATGGTACGCCGCGCCGGCCTATGACGGCATGCGCATTCTGGCCAAGGCCATTGAAAGCGCCGGCTCGCTCGACAAGACTGCAATCCGCGACGCACTTAAAAAAGCCGAACTCAAAGATTCCATCCTGCCAGGACAGAGTCTGAAATTCGGCAAGGATGGGCAGTCAGAGTATCCATTTGTAATCACGCAAAACAAACCGGACAACAAGGTCGATATTGTTTTCCCCAAAGACTCAGCCACGGGCCCAGCGATTGCCCCCACACCCAGCAAGTAAGGCCTGATTCATTGGTGATGACCGACTGATATGGATGCAATCGAGTATCTCGATCTGCTGTTGAAGGCCCTTTTGCTGGCGGGCGTTTATGCTGCTATGGCGGTGGGGATGACGGTCGTTTATGGCGTCATGAAGATCGTCAACCTCGCCCACGCCGGCTTCCTGATGCTGGGAGCGTATTTCGCTCTGGAGATGTACGAGCGCTTTCACATTGATCCCGTATTGGGAGCGGTGATGGCGCTTCCGGTCTTTTTCGTATTCGGCATGATCGTGCACAAAGTGCTGATACGGTGGCTGCCCAAATCAGACACCCCAACATTGGCTTCCCTTCTGCTGATGTTCGGTTTCTGGCTGGTACTGCAAAACATCGGCTACCTGGTTTGGGGCAATGAAGACCGGTCTATCCTGACGCCTCTCACTCTTTCGTCGGTTCAAATCGGACAGATCTCGGTCCCCAAAGTCAACCTGATCGTCTTTGCCTGCGCGGTGGTCTGCATGCTGTTTCTGCAGGTGCTCTTCCGCAGCACGTGGTTCGGGCGGTCCATGCGTGCGCTGATTCAAAATCCTTACGCAGCGCAGATTGTCGGCGTGGATGACGAAAAAACTTCGCGCCTGACTTTTGGCGTGGGAACCGCCTTCGCCGGATTTGCCGGCGCCCTGCTGGGGATGCTTTATTCCTTCAGCCCTGATTTTGGCAGGCAGTTCCTGCTCAGGTCATTTGTCATCATTGTTCTTGGCGGACTGGATTCAGTTTCGGGCGTCGCCCTGGGAGCTGTCGTCCTGGCCATGGTGGAAACTTTCAGCATTATCAAAGTCCCAGCCAGCTACCAGCCTGCAATTTCATTTGCATTACTCGTAGTGGTCCTGCTGGTAATGCCGAAGGGTCTGGCCAGCCTGTTCAACAGAAAATGGCGGGCGGCATGAAATTACCTGCCACCCTGGGCGGGAAACTGAATCTGGTGTTCCCATGGTTACTGCTCCTGGTGCTGCTGCTTCTGCCGGTTACCAGTATCAGTGACAATATCCTGCGCCTCATCTTTATTACTGCTGTCTGGACCACCACCAGCGTTGGCTGGAACCTGCTGGGAGGCATGGCCGGACAGGTCTCCTTCGGCTTTGCGGTTTTCTTCGGCCTGGGCGCATATACCACCGCACTGCTCATGCAGTATGGCCGTTCTCCTTACTTTGGATTTCTTGGCGGCGCAGCCATCGCGGCTCTGGCGTCATTCTTCATCGGCTTGCCGACTTTCCGATTGCGCGGTCCATACTTTGTCATCGCCACCATCGGTGTGACGGAAGCCGTCCGCGTCATTATGAACAATATCGATATCACCGGCGGAGCCAGTGGATATCGAATTCAGGAAGCTGGCGCATTTCGGCCCAACGAACATTACTATTCCGCCATTGTGGCCGTAGCGCTGGCGGTCGCTGTCTCCATTCTGGTCGCCAATAGCCGTTTTGGCCTGGCGTTGCGCGCGATCAAACAGGATGAAGAAGCGGCCAGTGACATCGGCGTAAACCCGTACACTTCAAAGCTCTGGGTTCATGCCATCGCTGCCGCACTTACCGGGATCGCCGGAGGCATCTATGCTCGCCGCGCCGCTTTCTTTTATCCAGGTGATGTATTTGCTTTTCAAACCGGAATCTCCATCCTACTAATGCCGGTCATCGGCGGGATTGGAACAGTGTGGGGCGCTGTGCTGGGTGGCGTGGTTTTTGGCATCGTAGAAGAAGAGCTGGTGGCCAGGTTCCCCAATGTCCACTTGCTGCTTTATGGAACACTGTTGATAGTTATCATTTTGCTGGAGCCGGACGGCTTGCTGGGACTGCTGCGACGGCTCTTCAGGAGAAAAAGAAGTGAAGATCCTGGAAGTAACGACGCTGACGAAGTACTTTGGGGGCGTGGCCGCGTTGAAAAACGTGACGTTTGACATTCCTGAGAAGCAGATCTGTGGCTTTATCGGCCCCAACGGTGCTGGCAAGACAACACTCTTCAGCGTGATCACGGGAGCGCAACGCCCTTCATCCGGCAAAGTTCATTTTCGCGGTGGTGACGTGACCGGACTTGATTCCGCTGCCCTGGTAAAAAAGGGCGTAGCTCGTACACATCAGGTCGTGCGTCCATTCAAAGAGCTCACGGTCCTGGAGAATGTGCAACTCGCGGTGCATTACGGCCGTCGCGCAGTCACTCTTACCTCCGCCGCAAAAGAGCACGCCATGGAAACCCTGAAGCTTGTTGGTCTGGATCGAAAAGCCAACCAGCTGGCGTCAACGTTATCTCTGGGCGAACAGAAGCGGCTCGAAGTCGCGCGTGCGCTGGCCACCGCACCCGAACTTCTTCTGCTGGACGAAATTTGCGGCGGCCTCACTGGATCAGAGACCCACGCCATGATGGGTCTTCTCCATGTCGTACGCGAAAAAGGCACCACGATCATGTACGTGGAACACGACATGAAAGCCATCATGTCAGTCTGTGATCGCATCACCGTCCTCAACTTTGGCCAGAAGCTGGCAGAAGGCAAGCCGGAAGATATTCAGAATGACGAGTCTGTCATTGAAGCCTATCTAGGGAAAACTACTTTGGGGAACAAACCTCGTGCCTGAAACTTTGCAAGCCCAGCCCGGCAATGGCCAGCTTCTTACTGTGCAGAACCTTGAGGTCCGTTACGGGGCCACGCAAGTTATCTGGGGCATTTCACTGGCTGTTGCCACGGGCAAAGTCACCTGCATCATCGGCTCTAATGGCGCGGGCAAGACCACTACACTCAACGCCATTGCCGGAGTTTTGCCTGCGAAAAGCGGCAAAATTCTGCTCAATGGTGATGACGTTACTTCTCTATCATCTCGTGACCGCGTGAAACGACGCATCAGTCTGGTGCCTGAAGGCCGGCAACTGTGGCCGGGAATGTCTGTGGAAGAAAATCTCCTCATGGGGTGCTTCCTTCCGGCATTGCGCAAAAAGGCTGACAGCGGTCTGCAGCGGATCTACGCCCTCTTTCCCCGCTTGAAAGAACGACGCCGGCAAATGGCGGGAACGCTTTCCGGCGGCGAGCAACAGATGTGCGCCATAGGCCGTGGCCTCATGTCGGAACCGCAACTACTCATGCTGGATGAGCCCTCTCTGGGACTGGCGCCCATCCTGGTCGACGAAATTTTCCAACTCATCGCCGACATCGCGCGCCAGGGTGTCACCATCCTACTGGTTGGCCAGAACGTGAATTACACACTTCAGGTCTCTCACTACGGCTACGTCATGGAAACCGGCAAAATCACGCTGGAAGGCCCCAGCGAAATGCTCTTCCACAATGACTACATCCGCCATGCCTATCTCGGCGGTGCGGGTGATTCACACCCTTCCGCTCCAGCGTAACCCGTCGAATTCCTTAACCGTTCGCTGCGTTTCTTCCACTCGCTGCTCTGTGGAAAAGAATACAGTTCACCCCGGCTGGCAAAGCAGCTACAATCCACAGCTGAAAAACTATGGCAACAGAAATGGTTCCGGTAGAAGCTCCGGTAATACGTGTTGCGGGCGGGATCATCCAGCGATCCACGCAAAACGGCGATGAAATCATGATCGTCTACCGCAAGCGTGAACAGGATTGGACGTTGCCTAAGGGCGAAGTCCGGGATAATGAGTCATTTCAGGACGCGGTCCTGCGCGAGGTTGAAGCCGAAACAGGTTGCACCTGCCGGCTTGGCAACTATCTGGGGACCATCAGCTACGCCGACAATGGCGTCCCCAAATTAGTGATGTTCTGGAAGATGAGCGTCATTGCGGAAAAAACCCCGATGACAGCCGGCGAAGTGATTGGTGAATCGGTGTGGCTTCCTCTACCCGCCGCCGTTCAGCGTCTAACTCACGCGCAGGAGAAATCGCTTATTTCAAGGCTGGGCAGCAGCCCCGCAAAAGCCATTATCGTTCCGGTAGAAACGCAGATTCAGCCGCAGGCAGTAATACCGAAGGCGCAGCCAGCCCCGTTGCCACCGCCGATCGTCATAAGAAAACGAGCTTCCATTGAAGATGAACGCGTCCGCGATCGCTTACTGCGCGAATCAGAAGCCTTCCGCGTTGAGCTTGTTTTTCTGGAACGCCGCAATGCCGCCGGTGATAAATCATGGGCCGCAGCCGCGCATGAACAGCTCGACAACGTTTTGCGCTGCCTGGAATCCAATGACATTGAAGGCAGTCTGTTCGGTTTGCATGCCGCGCAGCGTTTTGCCGTGCATGGTCTAAACACGGGAGAGTTGATTACCCGCGCCTACATTTTGCGCGAAGAAGCGCTCAAGATTTCATCATGGCGCGGCGAAGCCATGGATAGCCTGCTGGCGGTTGCGGACGATCAGCTCACAGCCGACCGTCTGGCTGATGCCATGAAGCTGCGCGACGAGGAATCCAGCAATCAGTACTACCGCACCCGCCTAACCGGTGATCACCTGCGAATTCTTCTGGTGATCTGCAGTGCCGCGATCATTGCTTTTCTGCCTTTCATGCTGCTCTCCGGGCAAATCCGTCTGCTTGGGCCGGTGCTGCTTTTCGGATTGCTGGGATCATGCTTTGGCACGGCGCAATCCCTGATGCGCGGCAAAAGCGATTCCATGATTCCCAACGTCTTTGTGATGCTCACCCCGGTCATCTTCGGCGGAATCGCCGGACTGGCCGGCTTCGGCATACACGAATACCTCTCGGGTCTCTATGGCTTCACTCACACACACTGGGGAGGACTCCTTGCCATGGCGTTCCTCTTCGGCCTGTTGGGGCAACGATTGCTGGCCCTCTTTACCGGCGGCAAGCGGAGAAAAAAAGCCAAGGCCTAACTCCGCATACGATCGCAACGCGATTTGAAGAATTGACTCCTTGAATTCACCCGCGCCCCAACCATCGCAAGCTCTTGCTCGCCGACTGGGTCTTTTTGACGCCACCATGCTGGTCATGGGCGGAACCGTGGGCGCGGGCATCTTTATCAATCCGTATGTTGTCGCACAACGTGTGCACACGCCCTGGCTGGTTCTAGGTGCATGGCTGGCCGGCGGACTGATCGCCCTCACCGGCGCGTTCATCTGGGCGGAACTGGCCGATCGCATGCCGGAAGTGGGCGGACAATACGCTTACCTGCGCGATGTCTATCATCCCCTGGCCGCATTTCTTTATGGATGGGTACTGCTGCTGGTGGTCCAGACAGGTGGGATGGCGGCCGTGACCGTGACCTTCGCACGCTATTTCCTTGAACTCACTGGAATTCATGTCGGCGACTGGCAGATCGCAGTGGCCACGCTGTTCATTCTTACCGTGATTAACTGCTTTGGTGTGCGCGCCGGAGGTACAGTGCAAAGCGCTCTGATGGTGATCAAGATTTTTGCCATCGCGCTTCTCGTTTTTGCGGGCGCATTCCTGGTGCGCGGTCCCCGGGTTGAATGGCATCCCGTTCTCGACCAGCCGATGTCCGGCAGTTTGCTTTCAGCGTTTGGCGCAGCCATGGTGCCTGTGCTCTTTGCGTATGGTGGGTGGCAGACCGCGTGCTTCGTCGCCGGCGAATTGAAACAACCGCGTCGTGATCTGCCCCGCGCTCTGGTGCTGGGCGTGATCGGCGTCGCCGCACTTTATATTTCAGTGAACTTCATCTGCGTCCGCACACTGGGAGTCAACGGCCTGGCGGAATCGCATACGCCTGCATCGGCTGTCATGCGCCTGGCGATGGGACAAAAAGGCGCCACACTGATTGCTCTGGGGATCGCGGTATCGACTTTAGGATTTCTCAGCCAGAGCGTGCTCACCGCACCTCGCGTTTATTTTGCCATGGCGGAAGATGGAGTTTTCTTTCGCCAACTGGCGTGGGTGCATCCGAAAACGCGCGTACCGGTCGTAGCGATCACTTTGCAGAGCATCTGGACGGTCGTGATTCTTCTCTCCGGACGCTACGATCAGATCCTGAATTACGTGACCGCCATGGACTATACCTTCTTCACACTCACGGCGAGCTGCCTTTTTCTGCTGCGTAAACGCGGTCCGGCGCCCGGTTTCAGCATGCCTGGGCATCCATGGACTACCGCCTTCTTCTGTCTTTCATGCGCCAGCGTGGTGCTGAACACGTTTTATCGTTACCCCGGAAATACGCTGATCGGTCTGGCGATTCTAGCCACCGGCGTGCCCGTGTATTACATTTGGAGAAGGACATCAAACGCATGAGCACTCGCGCCGACGCCCGTTCCCCATACATGCAATGGTCCAAGCTCCGCTCCACGGCAAAATACAACCTGGCCACCAGCGGCCTGGTGGGACTGCCTTTGACTGAACTCGGCGTGAGCATCGATCAACTGGAAATCAACGGGCCGACGGTTTACGGATATGACGTTCTGCTTCAGTCGCTGGCGCAACGCTATCGGGTACCGCAGGAATGTGTAGTGAGTGCGATGGGGACATCGTTCTCCAATCACCTGGCGCTCGCCGCAGTTACGGAGCCGGGCGATGAAATCCTGATCGAGCTTCCAACGTACGATCCCATATTATCTGCAGCCAGGTACCTTGGCCTGAATATCAAACGCTTTCAGCGGCGGGCAGAAGACAAGTTCGCGATTGATGTAGCCGAGATCGAAAGAAATCTAACGCCGCGCACAAGGATGATCGTCCTCTGCAACTTCCATAATCCAAGTGGAGCTTTTACATCCGACGAAACGCTGCGGGAGATCGCCAATCTGGCGCGTCGAAACAACGCTTACGTGATGGTCGACGAAGTCTATCGTGAAATGCTCTATGAATCCCGTCCTCAGAGCTCATTTCACATCGACCCGGAGCGCTTTATTGTGACCAACAGCCTCACCAAAGCGTACGGTCTCAGTGGCCTGCGCTGCGGCTGGATTCTGGCCCCGGCAGACATCGCCCAACAGCTATGGAACCTGCATGACGTTCACGCAGCCACATATCCGTTCATCGCAGAGCAGCTGAGCGTAATCGCTCTCAGTAAACTCCCGGCTATCGCGGCGAAGATGAAATCGCTGCTCGACGAAAATCGCCGCCTCCTGCTGGCATTCCTGCGCAACCGGGATGAACTTGACTACTTCTGGCCCGAATACGGGACCGTTGTCTTCCCGCGGCTGAAAAGCGGCAATGTGGAAGAGCTATGCAGCTTATTGCGCGAGAAATACGAAGTAAGCGTAGTCCCCGGCAACTTTTTTGAAATGCCGGACCACTTCCGCATTGGGGTTGGAACTCCAACGGCCGCGGTAAAAGAAGCCCTGCTACAACTTGCCGCAGGGCTGGATGCATATAAGGCGTCTCGGGCGGCCAATGCCGCGCAATCTGTTCTTTCACGATAAACGGCGTCTAATCCTTATGGACTGCGAATTTTCCGCTGCCGTAACAGGCGATCAATAGGAATGCAAAGCAAAAGACCACGGCAGGCTCGCCACCATTCTGGATGGGGAGAAATCCTTTGGGCTGGTGGGCCATGAAATAAGCGACCGCCATCTCGCCGCTCAAAATGAATGCGGCAAAACGCGTGACCAATCCCAACATCACCAGAATGCCGCCGCTGAACTCAAGGACTGCCGCCGCCAGAATCAAAGGTGGATGCAGCATTTGGTGGCCGCCGAATGCTCCAAATAGCTTTTGCGCGCCATGACACATCATCAGGAAGCCGAAAACAATTCTGAACGCGGCATATGCTACCGGCTCCAGGTCACTGAGAAATTTCATCTATTAGTCCTCTTTTATTTTTCAAGATGGCTGCTGAGTTTAAACGGCAACGGTTGTAATGTCGATGACTTTTCGGACACCCGATTGTCCTGCGACCATATGATTCGCACAGCCGGGGGCGGCTGTGCCACACGTGCATGTGCTTCTCCATTTACAATCGCTGTGATCATTTTGTAAGAGGAGCCAATTGACTATGCAACGAAATGCAAGCGCGCACTGGAGCGGTGGCCTGAAGGATGGCAAGGGCACACTGACTTCGCCCAGCGGAGTTTTGAAAAATACGCCTTACTCATTTGCCACTCGATTTGAAAGCCAGCCGGGAACAAATCCGGAGGAACTGGTTGCCGCGGCACACGCCGGATGTTTCAGCATGGCATTGTCGGCACAGCTGGGCAACGCCGGCATGACCGCCCAGTCCATCGATACCACCTCCACAGTTACCCTGGAGAAGCTTGATTCGGGCTTTGCCATTACCAGTGTTCATTTGCAGGTGAAAGTGAAAATCCCCGGAGCTGACAAAGCGAAATTTGACGAAGCAGCCAAAAACGCCAAGGAAGGCTGCCCGATCTCCAAGCTGTTGAATGCAAAAATCACCATGGATGCACAGCTCGAAAGCTGACAGTTCAAGTCGGTACGGACCGTTTCCGCGTCCGTACCGAACGCCTCTCATGCACAAATCAAATTCCCCCGGCGTTGGGTGCTCACCCGCAGCCTTTCTGTTCGTCTAAAAAACCGGCACACATCTCCGGCGAAATTCGGCTCAACGAACATTTCTGTTATCGCGAGGGAATCACTATGATCAGAAAACTGTCTATTCTTCTTCTTGCTGCCGCCCTGGGTATTTCTGCCCGGACCGCGCACGCACAATCCTCAGTCATGGACATTCCGCGCGCCAGCCAGCGGGCGTCTGTCATGCAGCGCGTCGGGATCACCGACATCACCATCTCGTATCACCGGCCTGTCATCAACGGACGCAAGGTCTGGGGCGGCGTTGTTCCATACGGCGAAGTATGGCGCGCAGGCGCAAATGAAAATACCATCTTCGAAGTCACTGATCCGGTGACCATAGAAGGTAAGCCGCTTGCCAAAGGTATTTACGGCTTGCACATGATCCCCAGTGAGAATGAATGGACCATCATTTTTTCTAAAACCGCTACTGCATGGGGCAGCTTCACCTACGATGAAAAAGAAGACGCCCTTCGCGTCAACGTAAAGCCGCAGCCCACGGACATGCATGAAGCGCTCACCTATGATTTTGACGATGTAAAACCAGATTCCACCGTGGTGGCGCTGCGCTGGGAAAAAGTGGCAGTACCATTTCACGTTGGCGTGAACACACATGAGATCGTGGCAAACAGCCTGCATAACCAGCTTCGCGGCCTGGCGCAATACACCTTTGAAGGCTGGAATGATTCTGCAACCTACTTCCTCACCGAGAAGACCAACCTCGATGAAGCACTGAAATATTCTGACCGCTCCATTGGGGTGGAAGAACGCTTTGACAATCTCGTCACCAAGGCCAGCATCCTGGACGCTCTCAACCGCAAAGAAGAAGCCAACACCGTTCGCGCCAAGGCGATGCCTCTAGGCAGTCCTGTTGACCTGCATGGATACGGACGACAACTCCAGCAGCAAGGCAATCAGGCAGCGGCTTTTGAAGTCTTTCGCGCCAACATCAAGAAGAACCCAACTCACTGGGCAGCTCACAATGAGAATGCACGCATGGCGGTTGCTCAGGGCAATTACGATCTGGCGGCAAAGGAGATGAAGCTCTCAGTAAGCGCCGCCCCAGACCAGTTCAAGCCCCAGCTTGATACTCTGCTCAAAAAAGTGGAAGCAAAACAGGACATCAACAAATAACTCTATTCATCGCGCACCATTAGGGCCTCCCATAAGGAGGCCTTTCTTATTCTTTCCCGCGGTCTCTACTTTGCTCCCCTCCATGCGTTAAGATCAGACAGCTATTCACACCATTCAGGGAGTGCAATCGCACCATGCGTTGGCTTTTATCATTCGTTCTTGCGGTCACGCTTTCTTCGGCGTCTTTGCGGTGCTCTGCCCAGGCAATCCAGATTCCCGAGAATCCCGGCCCCATGGCCTTACAAGTACGCGGGGAGTTTCTCTATGCATGGAATGCCTACAAGGAATATGCATGGGGCCATGATGAGTTGAAGCCGCTAACCAAGGGCTTTAAAGACTGGTACGGTACCTCCTTATATATGACGCCGGTGGACGCCCTGGACACCCTGATCCTGATGGGTCTGAATGACGAAGCTGACAAAGCACGCGAAGCGATCACGAAGAATCTCTCGTTCGATCGGGACATCGAAGTCAAGAATTTTGAAATCACGATTCGCCTGCTGGGTGGGTTGCTGAGCAGCTACCAACTTACGGGTGACAAGAAACTGCTCGCGCTTGCGGACGATCTGGGCACGCGACTTTTGCCGGCGTTCAATTCTCCCACCGGAATGCCATATATGTTTGTGAATCTCAAAACCGGCAAGACCCGTGGCGCTGAAAGTAATCCGGCTGAGATCGGCACCCTGCTGCTGGAGTTCGGCACGCTCAGCAAACTCACGGACAAGCCTGTTTATTACGACAAGGCCAAGCGCGCTCTCACCGAGTTATACAAGCGGCGATCCAAAATCGGGCTGGTTGGTTCCACGATCAATGTTGAAACGGGCGCGTGGATTGATCCCACCAGCCACATCAGCGGTGGCATTGATTCCTATTATGAATATCTGCTCAAGTCGTGGCTTCTGTTTGGCGACAAAGATTGCCAAAAGATGTGGAAGAGCAGCGTGCAGGCGGTCAACAAATATCTTGCTGACAGTTCCAAGGCCGGACTCTGGTACGCGCAGGTGGACATGAATACGGGCAAAAAAGTCTCCACCCACTTCGGGGCGCTGGATGCGTTTTTCCCCGCTGTGCTCGCTCGCGCCGGAGAAGTGGACAGTGCACGTCGACTCGAAGAGTCCGCTTACAAAATGTGGACCACGTTTGGCATTGAGCCGGAAGAGATTGACTATAAATCGATGACGGTGACTTCCCCCGGGTATCCGTTGCGGCCGGAAGTCATTGAGTCCGCCTACTATCTTTACTTCTACACCAAGGATGCAAGATACACCGAGATGGGATCGACTTTCCTGCTCAGCCTGGTTCGATTCTGCAAAGCAGATGCAGGCTATGCTGCGCTGAAAAACGTGGAAACGCGGGAGAAGACTGACAACATGGAAAGTTTCTTCCTGGCCGAGACACTCAAGTATCTCTACCTGATTTATGCCCCGCGTGGCACGCTGGACCTGAACAAGGTGGTCTTCAATACGGAAGCTCATCCACTGCGCAAGACCTGGTGATTTTTAGACAAAAATATGGGCGGCTGGTTTGCCGCCCATTCAGTGTTGGTTCTTACTGATCACTACTCACATCTGGAAAAAGGAGGTTGTTTTGGCTGCACTCTCACTTTTTTGCTTCGGCAAGGCAGCTTGCTTTCGCAAACCCGGAAACCTTGCCTTTTAAGGGTCCTGCTCTACTACGTCCGTCGCCGCTATCTAACTACTGAGAGATACGTCAAGGCATCTCTGTCACCGGAAGAAACTTTTAAAAACTTGCGAGGTAAGAAGAATCTCCGGGCGCTCTTGAAATCTGTTTCCCGCTAATTTGCGCACTCAGTCGAGAATTCCTGTCTTACCCCGCTCACAGCATTTGGCTCATCGCTAACAGCGCACGCACCCACCTTTATTAAGCCGGTCCGAATCGGCTCTTATCCCTGGCTTGCGCTTGTTTTAGCTATCGTCTGCACTTCTATATTGCAGTCGAGTAGCCAAACTGAATGTCTTGTAAGTTGCTGAAAACAGTGGGGACAAGATGTGGGTGGCAGCGCCTGCTTGTGACAGCCTGTCACACCTGCTGGGCATGCTGTCACAAGCGGCCTGTCGCAGGTTGCATGGATGGTGCAAATCGCGGATGGCGCAATCTCGTATTGATTTCGCGGCCGAAAGCGCCCGACAACTTAGTTACCCATTCGCTACTGTCCCTTAGTTCACTCCCTTAAGGGCTTAACCTTGGAATCATGAACTATGGTGAAATTGGATACACCACTAGGTCGTTTGTACACAGGTCCGGGCCTAAAACTACCGCCAACACCTCCATTATTCAACAAATTGAGAGTTGGTTTGTGAATTGCTTTAGTTTTCGACGGTATTCCCTGCAGAACAGGTAGAAAAAGTAAAGATGAGAATCGCGGCCACCACCGCTCTGCTCGTGGCATTCACGTTTTGTGCGTATGCCCAGCAGCAGTCCGACCTTGAAGTGATCGAAATAGTCGCGCAAAGCCAGCGCGCTTTGGACACCCGTGACCATGCGCAGGCCCTGCGACTGCTTCAAGATGGACTGCGTCGCTTCCCCGAAGATCAGGACCTGCAGCTTCAGCTTTCTCGCGTATACGTTTACCGGAAGCAGGACCATGAAGCGATGGCAATCCTGCAGTCCATCCTGCAAAAAGAACCGGGGAACCGCAAGGCGAAACTGGCCCTGGCGCAGATCTATGGCTATCACGCGGACTTTCAAAAGTCAGACGCGCTTTATCGTGAGGTCCTGGCTGCTCGTCCGGGAGATGAGCCGGCGGAACTCGGCCTGGTGCACAACCTTGTAGTGGAAGGTAAGACGGCAGCGGCCAAAGAAGAATTGCAGACAGCCATTCAGCGCAATCCCACCAGCCTGGGCCTGCAGCAATACAACCAATACCTTTCTTCTACGGCTGCTTCAGGCAATGAAGGCAGGCCCGAGTACTACCGCAGCATTCAGGACAGCCAGTCATATTTCAGCGATAGCTCCGGGAACCATGCGCTTTATTCCTCGCAATCCCTGCCCTATGAAGTCAATCGCAAGCTTTTCACGCGCTTTCGGATGGATGAATCCTCCCTATGGGTGGCTGCGGCTGCGGCCCGTAATGTAATCTCCGGCACGGAAGAAGCCCGGTACCGCATCAACAAATATGTTGGGGTGCGCGCCTCAGCTGGAGCCGTTCGATTTAATGACACCAGCAGTAAACCCCTGTTCGGTAGCGACCTGGAGATATTTCCATTCAAGAACGCCATGATAAGTGGCGGCTATTCGCAGTTCGCAGTGGCGCCTACCTTTGAATCCATCCCATTCGATCTGCTGTCGCAGGGTTGGCACACGCACGCAGGCTATGACACGCGAAACCTGACGGTGAACATCAACGCGAACTTTGGCCGCTATACAGACAGCAATCACGTGGAACGTGAAACGGGTGAGGCCATGCGCTGGTTCGGCAACAACCGTATTTCCGTTGGCGGCGGGTACGCATTCCGACATCTCCACTTTACGCAGGCCTTTGACCACGGATACTTCGATCCCGGACAGTATCGCAGCCATCTGGGAGCCGGCGGGGTTCGTTTGGCGCTGGGGAAAATTTATCGCCTTGAAGCTCTGGGCTACCTGGGCGCGGAAAAAATCAACCAGGGTAATTACACAACCGCAGGCGAGTTCCAGATAAGAAACCAGTTCTTTGTCCGTCGATGGCAGTTTGAGGGCGGCTACTCACACTATCAATTGGTGCAAAACACGGCCGCGTTTCGGGCCGACATGGTGAGTGGATCCGTGGGTTACCGGTTCTAGGCGAAAGAGACAAACGCAATGACAGCAGCAAGAAACAATCCGCGCTTCAGAATCCTGGTGGTGGATGATGACGATTCCACGCGCAGTTTTCTCACGTCCATCCTGAACGCCGAAGGCTATGAGTGTCTGGCCGCCAACAGCATTGGCGCGGCCGAAGCTCTGCTGCGGCAGGAAACCGTCCACCTGGCTTTTCTCGACCTCTATTTAGGCACCACCAACGGCCTCAACGTGCTGGACCTGATCAAGGTCCTGCAGCCGAACTGCTCTTGCGTGATGATGACCGCGCACATGAGCGTTGAGACCGTCGCCAAATCATTGGGCTCAGGGGCACTCGAATACCTGAGCAAGCCATTGCTGATCGACGACTTGCTGGCTGTAGTTCGCAAAGTACAGGCCAGCCAGTTGCCTGCAAGTGGTAGCGACAGCTTCAATCCCGACGAAGGTCCGGAAACCTCCATCATTGGCCGCACGCCGAAGATGCTGGAGGTTTATCGCGCCATCGCTCGCGTGGCGCCCACGGACGTCAGCGTATTGATTCTCGGTCCCAGCGGATCAGGCAAAGAGTTGGTCGCTCGCGCCATCCATGACCACAGCACGCGCTCGAAGATGCCGTTTGTTCCGGTGAACTGCGGCGCTCTTCCAGAAAATATCCTGGAAAGCGAGCTGTTCGGCAATGAAAAGGGTGCGTTCACTGGCGCAGACAGCGCGCGACCTGGCTTGTTTGAAGCGGCTACGGGCGGCACTTTGTTTCTGGACGAAATCTCTGAAACCCGGCCGAGTTTTCAGGTGAATCTCTTGCGTGCCGTACAAGAGCAGCAGATACGACGCGTGGGTTCGCACAAGTACACTCCGGTGGACGTGCGGATTGTCGCGGCCAGCAATCGCGACCTGAGCAAGATGATGGCAGCCGGCCAGTTTCGTGAAGACCTCTACTATCGTTTGAGTGTGGTCGAAATCAAGCTGCCTGGACTGGAAGAGCGTCGCGAAGATATTCCGCTGCTGGTCCAGCATTTCCTGAAGCGCTCAAACGCAAAGAACAAGCGCACGATCAAAATTACCGACGAGGCCGTAAAAGTCCTCAGCCAGTTTCATTGGCCCGGCAACGTACGCGAACTGGAAAATCTGGTGGAGCGGCTCGCCATCTTCTGCACGTCCGGCGAGATTGGAGCGCGGGATGTGGAACAGGAACGCAGTGTGGCTGCGCCAATCGCAGATAGTAACGGCAGCAATGGGAATGGAAATGGCACAGCCGCGCCTCATGGCGATGCTGCCAGCACGCTGGAAGATATGGAACGCCAGCACATTGTAAGAATTTTGCAGGAGCACGCAGGCAATAAGTCACGCGCAGCCAGGGCCCTTGGTATTGAACGCAAGACGCTTTATCAGAAGGCGCGCCGGCTCGGTATTGACTTGCAAGTGGAACGATGAACTTACAATTACAATCCGCCGCACCGCCATCAATTCATGGCCAGGTGAGCTCATGGGCACGCTGGTTGCGCCGCAACCTTGTCCTGCTGGCGATCGTAGCCCTGGTCAGCATGAGCTTTCCGGTGATGAAGCTGAGCCAGAGCCTTACGGATTTTTTCTTCCGCGTGCGCGGACCTCAACCTGTTTCGCAACAAGTAGCCCTGGTCCTGATCGACGACGCAACGCTGGCGCACTATGGACGTTGGCCGTGGCAACGGGCACAACTGGCACAGTTAATTCGAGCCGTGAGTGCGGAGCATCCGAGAGCCGTCGGTCTGGATGTGCTGCTGCCCGAAGTTGAAGACGAGGCCAATGATGCCGCGCTCGAAAGCGCCATTGCTGCCGCGCCCAACCTGGTACTGGGAGCCAAGATTTCCGGCTCACTGGATAGCAACCTGTGGATTGATCCATTGCCGCGATTCAGCCAAAGCGCCAAAGGCGTTGGACATGTTCAAGCAATCGTGGACTCAGACGGCGTCTGCCGCAGCATTCCGCTGGAAGAGCCAACCACGGAAGGGCCGCGTCCAGCCTTCGCTCTGAAACTTGCTGAATTGATCAATCCCACACTGGCAGGCCTTGAAAGCTCATCCGGCGGGAATGCGCCGGCAATCCAGAAGTTTGAGAGCCGGCCAATGCTGATCGACTTCCGTCAGCAATATGAGCAAGGAAACAGGGCGCCATTTGTAGTGGTCTCAGCTGGAGAACTTCTTTCCGGTGCGCAACATTCCGAGCTTCGCGACAAAGCGGTCCTCATCGGCTTTGGCGCCATTGAGATGAGTGATCGTCTGGCAACCCCGGTGAGCAACCAGCTTCCCATGCCGGGCGTTGAAATCAACGCGAACGCCGTGGACATGCTTTTGTCCGGCCGCACCATTCGCTACGTGAGTTTCATCTGGCAATGGCTGCTGGTGGCGCTCACCAGTTCCTTTGCCTTGTGGTTGGTGGCTCACTATCCTGGCGCGCGTGGGCTTTTCCTGCTCTCCGGCTTGTTGCTTGCCGGTTATGCCGGCGCCTATCTGCTGTTCACATACACGCACCAGCTTCTGGTTTACACACCAATACTTCTAGCGGGATTGCTGGCTGCGCCGCTGGCCCAACTGGAGAATCTTCTTCTGGTGGACCGTGAAATTACTTTGCGGCTGCAGCAGCTTCGCCAGACGATACGCCCTGGCCGCATGCTGAGCCATTCTGATGCAAAGCCCATGCAGAGCAGGCGATTGCATTGGAAACTGGCTGCACTCAATGAGCTTCAGGATGAGCTGAGTTCTCTCTATCGCTTTCACCAAACTTTATTGGAGAGCATGCGTGAAGGACTGGCTGTCTACGGGCAGGATGGCGTTCTGCGCTTTGGCAATCCCACGTGGAAAAAATTCTGTGCCGGGCAGTCAGCCGATCCAGCCCAGCTCAGTTCCCTTTCGCAAATGACTTCTGCATGGCCCGAGTTTGCCGCGGTTGCACAAGCAGGCGGCACGTGGATTGAAACCGAGCTTCCTCTGGGCGAAGATCTGTGGCATTTGTATGCCGTCCCACTTCCCTGGACATCATTCGCCCAGGAAGGCGCGGTGATGATCATCGCGGAAGATATCACGGCCCGCAGGCAGAGAGACCAGGCACGTTCGGAGGCGCTCAGCTTCGTCACACACGAGCTCAGGACTCCGCTGATCGCTATCCAGGGATTTTCGGAAATGCTGATGCGCTATCCCGATTCGCCGGCTAGTGCGGATGCACCAGCGACCATATTCCGTGAGACTCACCGTCTGGTGGCGATGATCAACACGTATCTCGAAGTTCTCCGGCTCGATGCCGGTGCGCGTCCGCTGCGCCTGACGCACGCCAGTGTCCGTGCCATGGCAGATCATGTGGAGAAGGTTGTGCGGCCACTGGCCGTGGCTGCCAGAATTGCCGTGGAGGTTGAGATTGAGCCCGAGGACGAGCATGTGACCTGTGATGAAACCCTGATTTCCGGCGCGCTTCTAAACCTGGTCAGCAACGCCATCAAGTACGGCGAAAAGGATTCTGAAGTGCTTGTACGGATCACCGCGCATGCAGACGAAGTTGAATTTGAAGTGCACAACACCGGCAAGCCGATACCCGCCGCCGAGTTGAAGCACATCTTTGAAAGGTTTTACCGTCCGGCCCGCAGCGAATCCATTCCGGGATGGGGGCTGGGACTCAGCTTTGTTCGCAGAATTTGCCAGCAGCACGGCGGAAGAATTGCAGTCAGCAGTGATCAAGACGTGGGCACCTCGTTCTGCTTCATGTTGCCGCGAGGCGTCCGGGAAGTCACAGAGGTAACTCCATGAAAATCCGATCGACAATATTTTTCATATTCATCCTGATGTTCAGCGTGTTTGGTCTGGCCCAGGAAAAGCAGGTTGCGCCCATCGCAGCTCCTTTTGCCGGGTCAACCATCTCTGACTTCAAGGGCAAAGTTGAAATCCAGTTGCCCAACCACACGTTGCGTGCGCCCAGCCGCGGAGAACAACTCCCTGCTGAAACGCAGATCAACACGGAAGACGGACGCATCCTTTTGCGCCTGGCCGACGGCAGTGACCTGCTGGTCCGTTCAAATACGCGGCTGGTACTCAAGCAGCCGGAGACGAATGGGTGGCGTTACGTACAGGTGGTCATCGGACGCGTTCGCGCTGAGATCCAGAAACGTCTTGGTACCACGCCCGGCTTTCAGATCGGCACTCCCAGCGCCGTCATTTCCGTCCGCGGCACCGTGTTTGACGTGGAAGTGAATCGCGCCGGTCTCACCGAAGTGGATGTACGTGAAGGAGTGGTGCAGCTTGATTCCGTCAAAGGTATGGGCGAATCGGTGCTGATCCGCGCAGGGTTCTCCAGCCGCGTAGGTTTTGAGTCCGGACCAGAATCACCTCGCCCGACCCACGACATGCGTCCTGACGTGGACCGTCCTGGACGAGGCAGTGGAGATGACAAGCACTCTGACCACGATGACGATGCCATCAAGCGACTCCAGGCAGCGACGAATGACCACCATGACGGCGGCGGCTCGCATGACTCTGGCGGAAGCAGCGGTGGTTCCGGCAGCACCAGCGGCGGTAGCAGCGGTGGTTCCGTCGGCGGCAGCGGTGACTCAGGTTCCGGCGAACACAGCGGCGGACATGACCACGGTGGTGGTGGACCTCCACAGTTCTAGTTTCTTTTTCCAACTCGATCCATCAAAGCCGCAGGTATTGCTTGCGGCTTTTTCTATTCGCACGGGCTTTACACATCCGAATCACGTTAAGAATTTTTGCTTGGACGTTGTTCCCTTGCAACACACATATGTTCCCGAACGCCCCACATCTCAACACATTAATTTCCACATTCCACTGATTTCACAGGGGTTAGCCATCATTTTGGATTGGCATGCCAGCTGCATTATCCCAGGCATGAAGTTGCGTCCGAATTTCGCTATCGCTATCAATGCACCACTCGCTCTTGAGGGGGATCTAAAAATGTTTAACGAAAAAACAGTATCGGCTCAGACCAGGCGTCCATGGACAAGTGCTTTGTTCGGCGCCGTCGTTATCGTCGCAATTTGCGCAATGCTGGTTGCAACCGGCTGCGGCAGCAGCTCTAACAATAACGTATCAACCGTCGGTCCCAACAGCACAACCATCAGCTTTGGCGACGCCACCAATCCGCAGGTCATCGCATTTGAAATCACAGTCACGGCGATCACGCTGAACGGCGGCACCAACCCCAGCGTATTGGCGAAGCCGACCGAGATCGAGCTTACGCACAACCTGGCCACCTTCGAACCACTGTCTCTGGTGAGCCCGCCGTCCGGAACTTATACCGGAGCAACGCTCTCCGTTTCCAATCCGGAAGTGGTTGTGGTTGACCCCACCACTAAGGCGGTCACCAAGCTTACTTCCACATTGACATCGTCCACGGTAAATGTGCCTTTCAGCCCGTCAGTCACCATCGGCCCGGGCGCAACTGTTCTGAACTTTGACATGAATCTTGGATCGTCCATCACCATCAGCGGAACGTCTGCCACCATCACGCCGACGTTCACCGTAACCACCGCCAGCGTCTCAGCCAATAATGAAGGCAATGAGAACGATGACGACGGCGAACTGGAAGACGTGCGCGGCACCATCACCAGCGTTGCGTCGCCCAAATTCACGATTCAGCCGGCACAGACCGCACAACCCATCACCATTACTACAGACGCCAACACCAAGTTCTCTGACGGCGTGACCAGCTTTGCCAACCTGACCGCTGGAATGATTGTTTCCGTTGACGCCAACACACAGGCTGACGGCTCAATTCTGGCCAAGAAGGTGGAATCTGAAACCGAAACCGCTGACGGTGAAGAAGTGGAAGGCATTATCACCGCCGAAACCTGCCCAGTAGCAGCCGGTTGCCCAGGCGTGGCGAACCTGCCTACATCCATTACCATCACCACCCACAAGGTTTCCGCCACGGCCAGCGCCACTGCGCCAGCCACCGCGACAACCGTCAATGTGCCAATCTCAGCCAGCACCAAGTTCGCGGTTCACAGCAATATGGGTGGCTCATTCCCTGCGTTTAACGCCAGCACCATCGGCAAAGCGCAGCGCGTGGAAGTGGACAGTGAAAACGAAGCCGGCAACACCAGTACCTCAGTTGCCGCTAACAAAATCAAATTGCTGGAACAGGGTGTAACCGGCACCATCTCCGCCCTGGCAGGCAATAACTTCACGCTTACGCCCGACCAGACGTCAGCCTTTGTTTCGCTGACCGGTCAGACCACCATCGCCGTACAAGGCACCGGTGCACGGCTCAAGAACGTGACCCTGGCGAACGGCACCGTAGTGAAAGCTCGCGGACTGCTGTTCTTCAACGGAACGTCTTACACCATGATCGCGTCGCGCTTTGCACAGTAGCCAGAAGCATTAATCTTGCGTTGCCCTAAAACGCATAACCCGTCACAGGGTTGACCCGCTGGAAGATCCTGTGACGGCCTCTAAAGCCGTTCGTGAGCAAAGCTTGTCGCGGACGTTGTTCAAAAGGCGCTTGTCGGTCCGCGCGGGACTTGGCAAGCGCCAATTTTTCTTGGCAGCTGGCAAATAGCAATTAGCAATTGGCAAAACCTTACCGCTGATTTCACTGATAGCACTGATTAACACTGATTAAGAACCGGGGCGCCGCCATCCAAAAGTCCGCGGCTATCGGCGATCTTCCACGGTAGGCTTGTTTAAGATCAGTGTCATCAGTGTTGCTCAGTGGTAAGCCTTCGCCTTTCAACCAAGCCGTTTTACCGAATCCCGCATCGCTGATAAAATTGAACGATCCACTCAACGTGGGGCTATAGCTCAGCTGGGAGAGCGCATCGTTCGCAACGATGAGGTCGTCGGTTCGATCCCGACTAGCTCCACCATCTTTTTCAAACGCTTACGCGACTTGTTCAGCCAATCGAAACTGTTTTGAAACGCAACTCTGGTGCAATCCTGACACTGCCGACTTCTAGGTATGCTGGGCCAACTTGCGAGCCGATCTTAACTCGATCCACATGAGAAGGGAGAGCACGCAAGCCATGCCGGTCTGCCAAAGAACGGTCACAGATACATCGGAATCATTGCCATTGAATTTCATGGTAGGAAGATGCACTCGGATTGGATAAAAAAGCGGACCCGCAGCTTGGCCCATAACGCCGAGCACGCCGCCGACAAGGGCGCCGCAAACGAGTAAGAGAAGGCTAAAAAAGTTCATCGCGTGAGAAAACAATAGCTGTGCCGCAAGCAACACAATGAACGCGCCGATGAAGCCCCCGACGAAGATTGCCATCGAGTATTGCGCCGAAGAGGACGTGTAAGCCCAGGCAGCCGCAAGCAGGGAGGCATAGTCGGCCACTACGCATACAACGATGAATGCAATCATCTTCCATATTGAGCGCAGGTTGAAGAACCAATAGAAGCAAATTGCGTTGACGGCGCCAAACGTCCCGCCGCTCAGGAGAAACGATCCGGAGTCTCCAACTAGGGAATGAAGGTTAAAACAAACCGCTAGCAAAGCCGAAAGCAGGCCAGCAATCGGGAATGCGATAAAAGACCAGCGCGAACTTCGCGGTTCATTCATTGAAGCAGGTCCTTTGGGGAAGATTGGGAGCATGCGGTGCTTTCCTTCCGGCCAAGCGCGGGGCACGGCGGCGTACAGGTGTTAAACATTCCGGCAATCGTACACCATGAGAGTTGTTTTTCAGTTGATTAGCCCTGTGGGTACTGGTCTTCCTTCAGCACCGCGAGAGGCGGGCGGCCGACGTTTACTCCGCTATTTTTTGTTCCATGAAACGGCGAGGGTGCCCCATCCTTTTGTGACGAAGGTGGGTTTTCCTGCGAAACAAAAGGGTGGGAGATAATTACTCGCCGATTTTCACGTGTCCTTTTTCTCCAAGTCAATTAAACCTACAATGACTGACTGAACCTTTACGCACGAGCGGATTTTGTATCCCACCCTTTCCCGAAAGCTGAAAAACCAAATGCCAGCTTTCGCGAAAGGATGGGGCACCCCGAGCATTCTTGTGAGGGAGAGAAAATTCGGGAAGCCTAGGGCACCCGCCAAAATATGCAACCTGGTCTTTTCGCCGAGCGAGTTCTTCTCGAATGATCTCCGAAACAACTGATTCAACCGGTTCGCCTAAGGTCGGCATACTTCTACTCTGGCGCCGAACGGAAGCGGTTAGGCTGGCACCGCGTAGATTCGGTTCTCACCAGCGCCGTTCGTGCCGGCAAAGAGAAACATAAAGACCTGCCACCCACCAAAGCCAACAACGGCCGGGTCCGAGACGTTACCGGGAGTTCCGGCGTCCCCATAGGACAGCAATTGGCCGTCCTGGTCCACCGCATAAATACGGTTCTCACCAGCGCCGTTCGTGCCGGAAAAGAGAAACTTGAAGGCCTGCCATCCGCCAAACCCGACGGTCACCGGGTCCGAAACATTACCAGGCGTTCCGGCGTCTCCGTAAGACAGCAGTTGGCCGCTTTGGTCAACCGCGTAAATTCGGTTCTCACCGGCAGCGTTCTTGCCGGCAAAAAGAAACTTGAAGACCTGCCATCCGCCAAAGCCGACAACCATGGGGTCGGAGACGTTACCGGAAGTTCCGACGTCTCCGTAGGACAGTAATTGGCCGCTTTGGTCGACTGCGTAGATTCGGTTCTCACCGGCGGCATTCGTGCCGGCAAAGAGAAACTTAAAGACCTGCCACCCACCGAAGCCGACAACCACCGGATCCGAGACGTTACCGAGAGTTCCGGCGTCCCCATAGGACAGCAATTGGCCATCCTGATCCACGGCATAGATACGGTTCTCACCGCCGAGGTTCGTGCCGGAAAAGAGAAACTTGAACACCTGCCATCCGCCAAACCCGACGGTCACCGGGTTCGAAACATTACCAGGAGTTCCGGCGTCTCCGTAGGACAGTAGCTCGCCGGTTTCGAACGGAGCATTCTGGTCGTTCACCATAACCAAGAATCCGCCCGGTATAGAGCCCGTGATGCTGATGCCGATCCCATCGTCGGACACGAACGTCTGACCGACCGAAAGCGCCTGCGGCGTTCTGAGGACTAAGGGGCGAAGCTGGTCTACGCGATGTCCTAACAGATCAGGCGTTTGAACCTTATAAACGATCACGCCTTCCTTGGGAATGCCTGCGTCGAATGGATCTGCCATCAGACGGGCCTCCACAATCAGATAGGGTACGTCGGTTCCGATCTTCACGGCAGCCATGCGCCCGGTCGGCGGCGGCTGGGTAAGGCTGATCGCGTGCAGTGCGTACACGCCCACTCGGCCCGCGTGTTGTGCAATCGTGGCGCGGTCGAGCCACTGTATTCCCGCTTTGGTGTAGGCGGACGGGTGCGTTGCTGCTGCTGCTGACATTTCGTCATAAAAGCCCATCACGGGGTCTTGTTGATCCACATCGTTGTCGAACGAGTAGATATCGGTAAACCCGGTCAGACCATGCATTAGCTCCATGGCCCAAATGCCGACGGGTTCGAGCATCACGAAACGGGACCAGAAGCCACTGTTCGTGCCCGCTCCAAGGCCGCCGAGCATTACGATCGCCGCCGCATCGCACCCTTCCGCACGCAGACGGGCACCCATCTCGCCTTCGAGAATGGTGGGGGGCACGTCCTGGAGATCGACGGTGTGCCTCTCCGTCACGATAGCATCGAGGTCCGCGACACCGGAGGATACTGTATGAATGAAGGCGCGAAGCGATTTGTCCTTCCCCGTCTTAGAATCGGGATCGTACAATACCCGCTGCAGGATGTCGTTTTCCCAGTTAGACGGGATGAGATCCGGTGGATGGGCGTTGGGACGCGACAACGGAACAAATGCGATTTTCTTTCTGCCGATCCAAGACATGAGTCTCCTCCTTAAACTGATAAGAATTCCGGTTTGAGACCCGCACGGCCTCGTCAGTCGTGTACCAGAGAGCATAGTTGCTGGAGGTTGTGTCACCAGCGCAAACCGTTCTGGAACTGACCAACCGAGCCGTTCTCGGGTTGAGGAATTATTCGTCGTGGTGCACGGAACGCAAGTTGTTCTTGTAGACAGCGGCGCCGATCGCTCGGCCCAGGTCCGCGCCCGCTTCCTGGTCAGTTCGAAAATGTATCCCACCGTAAACGCGCGCGTCGGAGATATCGTCGGTAATCTGCCTGAATGAGGTGTATTGCAAGACAATGGGCGTCAATGGATTCGTCAAGGTGATCGAATGTCCAGCTTCGCCGTAAATACGTCTCAGCACCTCGGCCGCAGCGTTGCCGGCGCTGCCGTGGTTTGAGGGATAGCTCGGAAAACACGGAGTCACGATAAAGGGGACGTAGTTGGAGTCGGCATCGGTTTTGGGATTGTTGTCCGTGCCGCCCCCATGGATTGCCGTTTCCGGACGCCAAAAGTTGTAGTGATATTTGTTAAAGAATGAGGCCACCAGGCTGTCATTCATTGCCATATTGATCAAGGCCAAAGTGCGCGCATTTTCGGCGAGCGACTGGCCCTTCTCAACAGCGACCTGCTGAGCGGCCTGATTGAACACCTGGCTTGGCGTAGCGTCATTGTAAAAGATCGCAACATTGGCCCGATCTTGCGGCCGAACGCTGCTGCTGGCGCTGGAGTTACCGACTGTCATCACCTCGTTGTAGGCTTTCGCGTATTCGCTGCTGGTGAGCGAGGGCGGCGGATCCAGTAGAAATGCGCTGACACTCGGGACACCAAATGGGGTTACATTCGGCCATTGAAAGCCTACGCCGGACGGGACGCCATTCACAGGTGCGCAACTCGCGGTAGCTTGCCATTCTCCTGGAACCGCGGGTCCGGGTACCTTGAATTGCGGAGGCGACGACCCGTCGTTCGCCCGCAGAGCGATCATGGCCTGCGCGGCGGCCTCGCCCGTCGCTATGCCGTCATTCTTGGCTTGACCGTCCGGTATCTGTGCCAGCGATTTGGAGCGATCGTTGTCGAAGTTAACTGATGGGAAGGAGTGGCTAAGGACCCGATAGGCAGCCTGAATGGCTGCCGCCTCGGCTGATGCTCCCGGCGGCGCTGTTATGGTTCCAAGATAAGGGCGGTAGTCGCCGGTGATGGCATTGACCGCTTCAAAGACAGCGACCTGCACAATGGCCGCGGTCCGCGCCTGAACAAATGGGCTCTGCTTGTTTGCCGCGGCTGTATCTACGGCAATCTTGTTCCAGTCCAAAACAGCATCGGCCCTTGCGATGGTAGAGAACAATAGTCCCGCCATCAACATGCATAGTCCGAATCCTCTCATCTTTGTACCGCTCTGTAGTTTCTTCATCACACATTCTCCTGATTCCTAATCGGGCTTTGGTTCACCCGTGATCTGCATGGTTAGGGCAGCCGAAGATTTTGTCCATCGCGCAGCGTGTGTTGGAGCGTTAATTTGTGTGTCGCGCCAAGTTGCGGAGTTATTGGCACTTAGAAGGTGCTACGAAGTGGTGTACAATTCGTCCACCCCCTCCGAGCGTTGCCTATGCCTCCTCAACTAGTCAAAGTACGAGAACGGATCAGGTTCGGCGAAGACTTTGAGTTCGACCTGACCGCCCGCAGACTAACCCGCGGCAATCGCGTGCTGAAGGTCGAGCGTATCCCGCTGGAGATTCTGGCTCTGCTTATTGAGTGCTGGGGAAAGACAGTCCCGCGCGACGAGATCGTCGCCAGAGTCTGGGGCAAAGGCGCTTTTCTGGATACCGACAACAGCATCCGGGGCGCGATCCGCAAAATCCGCCAGGTCTTGAAGGATGACCCCGAACAGCCGCATTTCATCCAGACGATCACAGGAGAGGGCTATCGCTTCATCGCCCCACTTTCTGGTGTTCAGGAAGAAGTTGGTGTTCCGGAAGAAGGTGCGGCGGGTCCGCCCAGCGAGCAGACGCTCATTGCGGGCGCGCCAGTACAGGTGGAGCGTGAGCCCCGAACACGCATCCGGCGTGGGCATTGGCGGCTTGTGCTTCCTGCGGCGGCTGGACTTATGCTGCTTGTTATCACCTACGTATTTTGGCACCGCCCGACGGGCCAGACCGCACCTAAGATTAAGTCCATTGCAGTGCTCCCCATGAAGAATCTGTCTGGCGACCCGGCGCAAGAATACCTCTCCGATGGCATGACGGAGGAGATCATCGGACGGCTTGCCGGCGTCCGCAGCCTGCGCGTCATTTCCCGGACATCGGTAATGCACTTCAAGGAATCGCCACTGTCCTTGCCTGAAATTGCGAGGCTACTCGGCGTGGATGCACTGGTTGAAGGGTCCGTAATCCGGGAGCACAGCCGGATACGGGTTCACGCGCAGCTGATACGCGCGGCCACCGACGAGCATCTATGGTCAGAATCCTACGATCGCGAACTTGGGGACGTGCTTGCTCTTGAGAGCGATGTGGCAGAATCCATCGTGCGGAAGATTGACGTCAGCGTTTCCGGACAGGAACGCTCCAGGGTGGTGACAGCGCTCCATGTCTCTCCCGAGGTCTATGAAATCTACTGGCGAGGGCAGTTTGCCTTCAACAAGAAAACCCGGTCCGATATCGAAGAGAGCATCCACTACTTTGAGCAGGCACTGAACGCCGACCCGGATTTTGCGCCGGCATATGTCGCCATGGCACACGCGTATGGTGAACTCGGAACGGTTTTTAGGGGCGGCGCGCCTCCCGGTGAAGCGCGTGCCAAGGTTATCTGGGCGGCCCAAAAGGCACTTCAACTGGATCCCCAGCTTGCCGACGCGCACGTGATATTGGCAGATGTCTATCAAGAACAATGGCACTGGGTTGAGGCCGAGGAGGAATACAAGCGCGCGTTTGAGCTGGCGCCGAACAACGTTGCTGCCCACAGAGGCTTTGCCGGCTGGCTAGCCTGCAAAGGCCGCACCGCCGAGGCGGTCGAATGGGCAAAGCGCGCCCGCGAACTCGATCCGCTTGTTCCCAGCGACCTTGATTGGATTCTGTTCCTGGCCCGCCGATACGATGAGGCTGCCCGGGAGCTGCATGCCACCATGGCCGTGACACCGGACGATCCGGATGCGCTTTGGGGACTCGGATTTGTTCTTATAGCTGAAAACAAGGCCGCAGACGCGATTCCACCTCTGGAGAAGGCTCTTGCTATTACTCATGGAGGCCCTGGCGTAAAAGGTGTGCTCGTCCGAGCTTACGCTGGCGCCGGCAGGCGCAAAGATGCACTCCGGCTGCTGGAGGAATTAAGACGACAGAGTCAAACCGAATATGTTCCGGCTGGCGCACTGGTGCAAGCGTACGTAGGAATCGGAGATAAGGAGCAGGCATTCGCGTGGCTCGAGCGGTCTTATGAAGAGCAGTCCAATCTTCTGCAATGGCTAAAAACCGAAAATACTTTTGATCCTCTCCGCAGCGACCCTCGATTTACCGACCTCCTCCATCGGATGGGGCTCGACTAACTAAATCAATGGTGTTTTTCCCGAAGCCGAATTCAAGGGCGGACTAGCTCCCGCATTGTCTCACTGCCTCTTCTTAGCGATCAGCTGTTCCGTCCGACCACTGTCGCACTGGAACCAGGAATGTAGTCAGGTGCTCCCAGGTGTCATTGAACGCGATGATAGGAGAGCCCGGCAGACCCGCTCCCCACGCCGCAGGGTCGGCTTGTGAAACAAAAAACATGAGGTGCGGATGCCAGTGTCCGTCACTATCGCTTAAGTAGCCCTGCTTTGACAGCATGTAGCACATGGCGCCGGGTTCCATCGCCGGCAATTCCTTTTTGTCGATTGCGGCGACGATAGCCTCAACCATCTGAGCTTTGGTGCGCCCAGCCAGTATCAAGTCCGTCTTCTTAATCGTGCGGGGAAGGTAGGACCGTGCAGCAGGCGCATTAAAGCAGATCGGACCACGCAGCCTGGGATTCCAAAAGTTCGGATCATCGATCGGAGCAGTCCAGGAACGTTCCACTGCGCACACAAAGCCGTTCTTTCCTTGAATTGCAGTTTCGTAACCATGGCGACCAAGAACCAGGACCTCAGCATCGCGCGAAATGGACTCCGGCGCAGCACTCCGCGCCAGCGCGATTTCAGAACTCCGATCCTCCATCAGGTATTGGTCAAGAGGAGCCATTTTCGGATAATGTGCTTTGTTATCCTGGGCTTTCACATGCAGCGCCGTGCCAAGCATAAGAGCCAGTGCGATACTCCTGACCGCGATTCCGCTGATACTCGTTTTCCGCATAATGTCCCTCCGACAGTCATAATCTGGTAATTACATTGATATCAACATACATCGCCATACCTCTCTTGGCAAGGTACGTTGATATCAATATTATCTTGATATGCCCATGGTTACGAACCCAACCTTTGAGACAACGATTATGGTCCGGGACGCCTGCCTGTGCCTTCATGTACAGCGTGCGGCCAGAGCACTGGCACGGCGCTTTGATGATGCTCTGCGCCCAATCCGGCTGACCAATGGCCAATTCTCGCTGATGAACTCCCTGAACCGTCCAAAACCGCCAGACATGGGATCAGTAGCGTCGCTACTCGGAATGAACCGGACCACATTGACAGCCGCTCTCAAACCATTGCATCGCCGGCGTCTGCTTAAGATCGCGGTGGACCCGGCGGACCGCCGCACCCGTCTCTTGACCCTGACGCCCAAAGGGCAAAAGCTGCTTGCACGCGCCATTCCCCTCTGGATGAAGACCCACGGTGCAGTTGAGACTCTCCTTCCCGACGGCTCCCCCGATCGCTTCCGGAAGAACCTGCGCGCAGTCTCCTGATCACTCACCACGGAGGCACGGAGACACGGAGAGCAGCAAAGCAAGGTATGGTAAATCGCTGAGGGCTCTAAATACTCAAACCCACGACAAATTGGGATGACTGCGATGACATGGGGTTAGAGAAAACAAAAGGAGGCCCGCACAGCGGACCTCCCATTTGTTGTTCCCTTTCTTTCTTTAACGTCTCTACTTGGCATTAATGGTGACACTGAACGTGTTGTTCGGGGTGTTCGTGTCAGTGCCATTAAAGGTTCCGTGACCGGTGGAGGTGAAAGTACCGGCTGCAGGCACGCTCACATTCACCGTAACAATCATTTGTTGTCCTGCGCCCACACAGGACGCATTACATGTAATAGTCCCCGCGCTCCCCACGGCTGGAGTGGTGCATGTTCCAGCGGAGGTCGAGAGTGTATTAAACGGCAACCCGGCGGGCAGCGTTACTGTAAAGATCACAGCGTTGGCGGCCTGGTTCTGAGCGTTTTTGATCTGCCAGGTGAAGGTGTCAGTTGTCGCCGGCCCGGATGCTGGACCGCCGTTTTGTGCTGATCCGGTTACTTGCAGATCAGTGGTTGTAAGCGGCGCGGTGATTGCCGTGTTGAATGTGGCGGTGTTGTTTACCGGCACTGGATCAGGCACAGGGTTTCCTGCCGCGTCATTGGCTACCACCGTTGCGGTGTTGGTGATCGCGGACGTAACGTTCAAGATCACTGTCACCGCCGCGTTGCCTCCGGAAACAATTCCACCCAGATTGCACTGGAACTGAGAACCAAGCAGAGAGCATGCTCCCTGGCTCGGGGTTCCGGAACTAAATGTTGCACCCGCCGGAACGAAATCAGTCACGGTTACTTGCGGAGCAAAACTTGGTCCCAGGTTGCTTGCGGTCAGGATGTAAGTAGCATTGCCTCCCTGATTGATGGTTGCAGGTCCGGCAATGGCAATGGACATATCCGTAGCGCCCAGTGGTCGAGTGGGTGTTACGGCATTGGACGGCGCCGAATCCGGCCCCGGTCCTTTGGCATTTGAGGCGCGCACCGTGAAGGTGTAAGTGGTTCCGTTGGTGAGACCGGTGACTACGGCGGAAGTGGTGGTGCCGTTCGGCGTGGTGGCAGAGTTTGCTGTGGCAACGCCGTTAACGCGCGCCGTCACCGTATAACTGGTGATGGCTGAGTTGCCGTTACTTGCCGGCGGAACCCATGCCACGGTTGCTTGCGAATCAGCCGCCACCGCAGCCGCTCCGGTAGGCGCTCCGGGTACGGTGATCGCTATTGGAGTCACGGAGTTGGTGGGCGCGGAGAACGCGCTGGTTCCCTGCGCGTTCGTCGCTGAGACGATGAACGTATAGGAAACTCCATTGACCAGACCATTTACGGTCGCCGTCGGTGAGAGTGTTGACCCATTGACCGGCAAAATCACATCGGGCACCAGATGTCCGTTCGAAGCCGTAGCATTGCGAATCGTGAAACTCGTGGCTGGAGTTCCGCCGCCGCTAAGCCAGCTGACGAATGCCTGGCTGTCGCCTGCGGCAGCCGTGGCTCCGACCGGCACACCAGGAATCGTAGGCGCCGTTGCAGCGGTTGATACCGCGTAGTATCTTCCTCCGCCGGCGACTCCACCTTCCTGTCCAGGATCGTCACCCACATACAGCACCGGATTTGCCGGGTTAGACGCATCAATGGAGATGCTGATCAGAAAAAGAAAATTGTTGCCGTAGTTATTGTCGAGCGTAATGGCGCCGGTGGGACTGGAGAGACCGGAAAGCTTGAAAATGTTATTTTGCGCCTCAGAGATGTAGAGAACGTCGCCATTGGTGGCCGGATATGCCTGATCACTGGTCATGGCAAATGCGCCTGCGATGACCGTTTTCAACTTGGTAATCGCGTGGCATGGAGCGTTGCCGGTGGCAGGGGTAGCGCACTGATCAGCATTCAATATCTGCCACATACCGCGGATGTCAGAGCCCCACAAGTCATGGCCTATCCAGGCCACGCTCAATCCGCGTCGCGCATCTGCGGTTGTGCCCATCACACCTATGTTGGAACATGGCACAATTTGACTTGACGGAGAGATCACGCGAACCAGATTCCCGTTCAACTTGAACGAGACGTATAAATTGGCGTCAGGTCCAAGAGCAAGTGCCCAGGGAAAGCTGCCGCCAAGACCGCATCCGTTAGCGTCACCCACGAACTCGGCTGTGGTGCTGACCAATCCCAGTCCTGAATCACCGTCAGGCAGAAAATGATAGCGAGCCACGTTGGCGCCGTTGCCGTCACTGACTGAATAAATCGTGTTCGTCAACGGATCAAAGACCGTGCGTCCGGGCGTGAACGCAGTTCCGCTCACGGTGGTGACGCACGTTGCCAGGTTTACGGTGAGCGGTGCGCCGGTATCCAGATCAGGATCCAGACGGCACAAGCCGCCAGTGTCCGCCGACCAAAGATGCCTGAATGGGCGTCCCGTTGCCGGATTGATTGCGGATCCTGAAAGCACTTGCGCCCCGTAAGGGAGCGTAAAACCCGTTGCAAGCAGTGTGTTACTGGCTGTGGGGCTGGTGATTTGCGCTTGCAGCCCCGTAAACATCAGAACAAATAAGACCAGGCACGCCAGACGCATCTGGCAACCCTGAAAAACTTCGCCGGACAAATCCTTCTTAAAGGTGGGATCGTTCGATTTCATCATACGCCTGCATTGTTGCTTTCTCCCGGAAGCGTATTGTGATTGTTGAAACTTCTCTTGCCAGTGTTATTTGCGTGCAGGTCTAATAGTGCGCATCACAAAAAACGGAGGAAGCCAGCGCGCACCAAGGGTCGTACTAAAGTAAGGAAGAACGCTCATAAATACGGAGCATCACGTAATTTGCCTGCCTGGCTCGGTGGGAAAAATTTCGATAGCTGCGAGACATGCCCTTAGCGGAAGGCATTGATAGCGAATGATCGTGTCAGCAACAGTCGGCGCGGTTGGTTCGAAGAAGTCAACGAACAAGCGGAGTCTAATCCAACTAACCGCATGCTTGCATCAATTTTTTTAACAAATCTCTAAATAAGTGCACTTACATGTTCACATCTATACCAATCAAAAAAATTATGCGGGTAACGTGAGCAAGAAAGGACAAGTGAAGCACCAACGTTGACCGGAGTTGTTTCTCATCCGTGGTCCTGAATCTCTTTAATGAAGCGATCTTTAATAAAGGGATCTTTAATGAAGCGGCCTTTCATGACGCGGCACAACCAGGGTATCCGGGTTTCCAGAAACGTGAGCGATGTGTCGGTTCCTGCAGCACGTAAAATCAACCAAGGAGTCCGATTCCAGACGCTTCCGCACTCTGCGACGTCCACAGTTTGGTATTGCGCTCCGCCAGCTAAGGCCCTATTATTTCGTGCAGAACGCCGGGTGTAAATTCCGAAGCCAAAGAGGGCTTAAGAATTGAATCGTTGGGCGAAATTCGTACGGCGATGTGCTCTGGGGCTGATGTTCCTGCTCTCAGTGGCCGCCAACTGCACCAGCGAATCCTATGACCCGGATCCGTACGACGCGACACCGCCTGTCACCGTCAACTTTGAATACCTGACACCACATATCACCACGGCACCCTCGCGTCGTGACGATATCGGCAATTCGGCGATCGCACATTTTCAACGCCTGCAGCAAACGTTTTTCCGGAACGCACTGGTATTTGCTGTTTTTTACTCAGATTTGTCAACCCCGAAATCCATCCTCGTATCTTTGCCCTTGCGGCGCTGACCTTTACCGAAACCACGGCGCACGATTCTCATCCATCATGCAACTGTTGCACCTGCCCGTCCCAATCGCAGGTGACTGCGCTTGAGAATCCGCCATCCATTCCAACATCCAAATTTTGTTCACTCTTCCTCGTCAGAATATGACGGGACTGGGTCGTTAAGACCCAGACGAGTCCGGGGGACCTTTGGGAACCCGGTTGCTGGCCGGTTCTATCGGGCACCGGCCACGCTGAAAGGCCGGACTTAATTGTCCGGCCTTTTAATGTTTGAACTATTTCTTAGGAACCGCTTTTTTCTGGTTCGAGCCGTTCATATCTCCAACGTGGACCCATGACGTGGTCGGGGCGGGTCCAAAATAATCGTCGTTGTAATCGGCATGAACAGAAGCGTTAACAGAAGCATGAAGGCCATCGATCTTTTGCCGGTACAGTTTTCCATGAATCTCTGACTTCACATCTTCAAGAGGCGGTGTTCCGCGCTTTTCCAGTTTAAAAATGATGATAAGACCCAGGCTGTTCTACTACCTTGGTCACCTCACCCGGCTTGAGAGCAAAGAGCATTTCTTCCTGCTCGGGTGCGAAAACTCCACGGCGTACCGGCGCCATCTTGGTGGAAGGCGGAGCCTTGATGCCCAGAGCCTGCAGGGCCTCTTTCTGCAGCTTGTCCATATCTTCGCCTTTGGCTGACTGTTCGCGGATATCATAGGCAAGCTTTTTCGCTTTGGCTTCGAAATCGGGGTCTTTCAGGTTCGCCGAATTGTATCTGGGCACGCTGATGTGGCTGAGAGTAAGCTCTTCAAAGCCTGCAATATTCTTTTCGTAATAGGCTTTGATTTCCGCGTTGCTGACCCGGTTCGCTTCTTCCTCAAGATGCACCTGATACATGTCATTCAGGGCCTTCAGGCGTGCCAGACGGAGAACATCCGCAAAGCGAGGATCCTTGTCCATGCCGGCCTTCTCAGCGGCCGCGGCATTGGACATTAAGTCCACATAGCTCATGGCAACATCACGCCGCTGCGGAGCAAGCACGCTCCTTCCCGTCGCCTCTACTACTTTCACAACAGTGTCCAATTGCTGGCGTGACAGAGTGGTTACGCAATCGCCAGGCTTCTTTGACTCGCCGCCGGCAGGCGTTGCGTGAACGTCACTACAGAGTCCGTGAATTGTCACCACGGTCTTTGAGTTCGGGATGCTTGCCGCGGATCCTGAGCCGGTTGACGGCATCGACGCCGCTTTGGCAACGGTTGTGGTTGAAGTTTTGTTCGCCTGGTCCTGCGGAAACGCTGACAAAGCCGCGAACACTGTGAGTGAAATTAATACCCGGAGTGGAGTTGAAGACATGTTTAGCTTACCTTCCGTCGAACTAACGCACTTGTTCCCTGCGTGTGCGTAACATAGCGCAACTTTGTCAAAATCCTCAACACAAAGTTTTTCTCACGCGCACATCGCGTTTCAACAAGTGATCAGAATTGCACCGAATGCCTCCGCTGCATTCTGGGCCCATCTCCCTTCACCAAGGCCACACGCATCAGGCAAGTGAAGAATTTAAAGCGACTTCAAGCTTAATGAGTGAGTGATGGAGTGAAGGCATCTCCTGCGCAGAGCAATACTGAACATGCGTGGTCAAGAATGGCCCAAAAAATTGCAACATTAAAATCTTTAATGTGTTTTTAATGCACTTCTAATTACCAAAGCCCATTGTCCTCTCAGTCGAAAAAAATATTCCAGATCACAGTGTCCGTTGCGGGCCGCGGTTTTCCGGAAGACACCATAAAATCCTCGCTCCCACTCGAACGTTTCAAAATCGGGTACGCGCAAGTTGGGTAGCTGAACAGCAAGACTGCCAATGGTCTGCGCCTACGTTCACTACATGTGCCCGTCACGCTACCTGTCCGTCTTCAAAACTTCAGCACCATGAAGGCTTAGCTGGTTGCCCATCCCAAAGGTCCCAGGCACCCGCCACTCCTTTAGTTGGTTGAAACTTGCTGCACCTTGGCTGCGCCGAACTCCCAAAGTGTGTCGCACGAGAACGTGTGATTGATATGCAACGACCCGCGTCTCAGCGAAACAGCTTCAGCCAATCCACCATTCGCTCAGGAAGCCAAGGCTTCCGGACGGGAAAGACGGACACGATAAAAATATGAAATCCCCTACACAACTTCAGCAGAACCGAGCTGGCAGGACGTCTATTTCTCGCCTGGCTTCGTTTTTCTGCCTTGCTGTTTTCTTGATGTTCGCCATCGTCGCGAACGCACAGAACGTAACGCAACTCAACGTACCAACCACAACCAAGCTGTTTGCCGGCACGCAAGATTGGAACCAGTTCGGTCTGTCCTCGGTTACCTCGCCTGGAGCCGGCGTTGTCCTTGCAGGCACCGCGATCAGCTCTTTCACCGGCCAGCCGGTTCGCCACATCTGGTACGGTGACTCCAGCAACGGTATGTGCCGCATCGATCCAGAACTGGACGATCCGAATTTGACCGAGCCCTCACCCGGCATCGGACGCTTTAACAACATTGAGCGCACCTGCATCGGCTTCATTCAGGCCGGCGGTTTCGTTCCTACACAGCTCACTTTTGATGCTTCTACCAACACTTTGTACGCTGCCGACGAACCGCGCACAGCCAACGGTGTAATCCGCATGCATTTTGATCCCACCGGTGACAACGGACAGGGCTCCATGGATCCCATTCACGTGGAATCCCTCATGGGCGCCCAGGGAACAAGAAACGGAGCAGGCGGCTGCCCGTCTATAGCCGATCCCCGCACCGGTGGCATTCCAGTTCAAATGTTTGCTGCAACGCTGGGACCAGATGGAAGCCTCTATATCGGCTGGGCACGTGACGGCGCGATCGCTCGCATCAATAACCCAGCCACCTTTGATCCTTCCAATGACGCTGATTGCGCCAGCATTGAAGTTCCGATTTTTGCTGCTGATGCACGTCTGGGTAACGGTGGCGCGGCCGGTCACACATTTGGTCTGGCATGGATTGGCCACACGCTGTTTGGCGCTGACAACATCAGCCCCTGGTTCAAAGAGAACGCCGACCAGTGCTTGACGCCCGCCAACGGCAACCAGCGTTGCGGCCCACTGCCTTCACAAGGTATCGGAACTGAAATTCTGGGCGCCTTTGCTCCTGGTCCTCAGGCCGGTATCGTCAGCGACTTTACCTACAACGGCCCCAATACTGTATATCCCGGCGACACTCTGTTCGCTTCATCGCTGGGCAGCACAGTAAGGGTTGGCAATGTCAGTGACGTCAACAACATGATCGTGACACCGCAATTTGGCGGCACTTTCTGCTTCATCACCGGCGTTACCATTGACACCAGCAATCTGGCCAACGAAACCATTTACGTTGGATCGGATTGCACTCAAGGTACGATCAACGGCGCTGCCGCAATCTGGCAGGTATCACCGCAACCTCCGGCCGGCGCTCCGCCCGCAGTTCCGCAGAGCGTGAGTGCCACGAATGCCACGCCTGGTGGCGCAGGAGTTGGTACGGCTCTGGTGAGCTGGATCCCCGGCTCTAACGGTCAGGCTCTTACCGGCTTCGTCATCGAGACAGTACTTGCTTCTGATGGCGTAACTTGCGTATTTCCTGATCCGCTCAACCCCGGTGCCTGCCTCAATCAGCCAGTCAACGCGGGCCAGAACGGCGTTCCCCCGAACTCCGCTCAAGTTACCGGCTTGCCAATCGGCACTGCGGTGCAATTCCTGGTTGCAGGATCGAATAGCTTTGGAACCAGCCAGTTCTCGGTTGCCAGCGCCGCTTTCACTGCGTTCGTTCCCACGCCTCCCACCGCTCCGACAGGCGTCGTAGCCACGGCGGGTAATGCTTCCGCTCAGGTTGCGTGGTCAACTCCAGCCAGCAATGGCGGCCTGCCGGTTACCAGCTATCAGGTTACCGCTTTGTTGAATGGCGCCACCTCCGTGGGCAACGTGTCAGTTGCAGCTCCTGCAACCGGCGTGAACTTCACGGGCCTGGCCAATGGCTCACTGTATAACTTCACGGTAGTTGCGACCAACGCGGCCGGCAATAGCGCAGCTTCTCTGCCGTCTAACGCAGTCACACCAACCGTCCCGAATATTCAGGACATCGCGATCAGCATGAGCGGATCGTCATCGTTGAACGCTGGTTCGTTCGCAACCTTCACCATGACCATCAGCAGTCTGGGTCCTGGCGACGCGCCGAACGTTACGCTGGCTGATTCACTGCCGGCTCCTCTAATTTCGTTCACCACAACCAAGGGATCCTGCTCGACTCTGGGCACGCAGTTCAGCTGCACCCTGGGTGGTATGCCTGCAGGCAGCAGCGCAACAGTTAAAGTTACCGTTGCGATGGGCGCTTCGTCCATCACGAACTCGGCAACAGTTACGCTGCGCAACCTTCTCGGCGTCCAACTGAATAGTGATCCGAACCTGACCAACAACACCGCAAGCTTCACCACCAACGTGAACGCTGGCGGAACCCACGTGAGCGCTGATCTTCAAGTGGTGGGATCGTCCAACAATGGCGGCCCTGCAGTTGGCAGCAGCGTACTGTTCACCTGGCAGGTCCATAACAACACCGGCAACGTTACCGCTCCGAACGTTACGTTCGAGATTAACTTGCCCACGTCATTCAACCTGGTACCTGGCAGCATAAGCACCAGCATCGGTGGCTGCAGCATCAACGGGCAGACCCTGGATTGCACCACTCCGACGCTGACCAACGGTCCGACCATGCTGATTACTTACAGCGTGACTCCGACCCAGGCAGGCTCATTCACTTCAACCGGAACGGTTACTTCGGGCGCGACCAATCTGAACCCGGCGCACGCGACGTTCCCTGTAACGATTCAGCCCAAGTAAGCAGACGACGGGAGCTGAAAAAACCGGGGTGTGCTGTCCGCACCCCGGTCTTTAAAAGAATCTGGTGACTTCTACGACGGTAGGAACGCCAATAATTCGGGGCTCCTGGAAGACGGATTCCAGAGGCCTTCCCTCACGGAGGTGAATCACGAATATGCCCTACAAGTCTCGACCGGTGCGCGGCCGGGAGGCTTGAAAAAACTTGGCTCGATAAATGAGTACTGCACGCCTTCAGTTGAATAACCACGGTTTCAGCCTAAGTGGTTATTCAACTTTTTTTTGTTACATGTTTTTCTTTCAATGCGTCGCGGCGTAGCCAACCCCAAAAATACGCGACACACTTGATGCCCTACTGGTATGGTGGCAGCCCCAAAGTCAAAAGATATAGACGTCGCCGATTCTTATATTTTTTAATGAAGCTCCAATGAACTTTTAACTTGCCCGGAGGATTATCAGGCATCGACGGATCGATGCTTCCGGGGTAAGTCTCACGCGCGGTCGGATTCTAACGACCTAGAACTCTCTCCCAGCATCATCAAAGATGCTTATTGCATTTTTTCACGTTCCCTCGATTGGCTCGCTCGTGCAAACGGCGTTGCCTGGCAGGTAAAGCCCCGAATGGCTGGGCTTCTCCCATTTAAAACTTAAGACTAGTGCCCTGCTCGCTTCAGCAACTGCATTGGCTCTTCTGTGCAAGCGCTTTAACTGTCCAAACAACTCCGACGATTCCGAATTTTACAGAGCACCCGAGTGCATCGATCCTCATTCGAGAGGAACCCCAGCTCCCACGGCAACGTGCTGTGAGACCTTCCCCCAACTCCCAGTGAGCTGTTCCGGGCAGCGCGCTTTTACCATTATTCCGTGGTGGAGCTGCAACCTCAGTTCACTTTCGATTATTTCGGAACGCGCAAGCTGTTTCGAAAAGAAAGCTGGAAATTTAATGAGCAGCTTCAGGCACATTATTTCGAGTGAGCAGACATGCGGCAGGGTATGGACTCGTAACCTGGTTGCCCTTTGTCTTGCTCTACTGTTCGCGTTCATGGCTGCGAATGCCCAGAACGTGACACAGGTCAACACGCCGACAACCACAACCTTGTGGGCCGGCACGCAGGACTGGCTTCAATTCGGCCTTTCCTCAGTAACAGCTCCAACCGCAGGCGTGATCCTCCAGGGAACCGCCATCAGCCAGTTTACCGGCCAGCCGGTGCGCCATATGTGGTACGGCGACGCCAGCAACGGCCTCTGCCGTGTCGATCCGGAAGTGGATGATCCCTCGGTTTCAACCACCCCTGGAATCGGATTTCATAACAACATTGAACGGACCTGCGTTGGTCTGATTCAGGCTGGTGCATTCGTACCGCAACAGCTTACTTACGATGCTTCCACCAATACGTTGTACGCCGCAGATCAGCCACGTACAGCCAACGGCGTAATTCGTTTGCACTACATTCCCTCCGGCGACAACGGTCAAGGATCCATCGATCCTATTCACGTTCAGTCTCTGATGGGAGCGCAGGCAACGCGCAACGCAGCCGGTGGCTGCCCGGTAGCGGTCGATCCTCGCAATGGCGCTACGCCGGTGCAGATGTTTGCCGCCACTCTTGGCCCCGACGGCAACTTATACATTGGATGGGCGCGCAATGGAACCATCGCACGCATTCCGCACCCGGACACGTTCGATCCCGGCAATCCTGCCGATTGCGCCAGCATTGACGTGCCGATCTTCGCGGCCGACGCCAGGCTTGGTGCGGGCGCCGCCGCAGGTCATACGTTTGGTCTGGCGTGGATTGGCCACACACTCTTTGGCGCGGACAACATTAGCCCGTGGTTCAAGGACAATGCTGATCAGTGCAACACGCCCGCCAACGGGTTCGTACGTTGCGGGCCGGTCGCAGGAGCAGGAACTGAAATCCTTGGTACCTTCGCTCCCGGACCGCAGGCAGGTATCGTCAGCGACTTTACCTATAACGGTCCTAACACTACGTTTGCCGGAAACACCTTGTTCGCATCGTCTCTCGGCAGTACGGTACGTGTGACCAATGCAACGGATGTAACCAACATTACGGTAAACCCGCAATTCGGCGGCACCTTCTGCTTCATTACCGGCGTGACGATCGACACCAGCGACCTGGCCAATGAAACTGTTTATGTTGGTTCGGATTGCACACAGGGTACTATCAATGGCGCAGCGGCTATCTGGCAGGTCAAGCCAGAACCACCGGCTGCGGCTCCTCCGGCTACTCCAACCAATGTTACCGCAGTCGGTGGACCGAACTCCGCGTTCGTGAACTTTATTCCCGTTCCCAACGGACAAAGCATCTCGAATTTTGTGGTGCGCACTCTGCTGGCGAATGGCGCCGCGTCTGGCATTCCCAATCTCACGATTGGTCCGGGTGCAAACGGCGTGGTTCCGAACTCGGTAACCGTTACCGGTCTCTCGAATGGCGTAACCGTAATCTTTGCGGTGCAGGCCTGCAACGCAAATGGTTGCAGCCCGTTCTCGCTCTCCAGCAATGCGGTCACTCCGGCAACGCTCACGATCCCAGGTGCTCCCACTGGAATAGTGGCTTCGACGGGTAATGCGTCCGCACAGCTGGCCTGGACTGCTCCGGCAAACAATGGTGGAACTCCTCTTACCGGCTATACAGTAACTGCGTTGATTAGCGGAGTGCCGACGGCTTTGAAAGTGACCGTGCCGGCAACTGCCAGCGGAGTGAATTTCACCGGCCTGACCAATGGCACCACGTATTCCTTCACCGTGCATGCCACGAATGCGGTTGGGAACGGCGCGGAATCTCTGCCATCGAACGCGGTGACGCCTGTAGTCGCCAATATACAAGACCTGTCCATCACCATGTCGTCGCCTGCGTCAGTCAACGCTGGTGCGCTCATCACCTACACGATGGTCGTAAGCAACGGTGGCCCAGGAAACGCAGCGGACGTGACGTTAGCTGACACAATTCCGGGAACATTCTCCTCGTTCAGCACAACCCTGGGAGTCTGTTCTCGCTCCGGAAGCCTCTTCAGTTGCACGCTGGGAGGAATGACGGCTGGACAAACCGCCACGGTCAAACTGAGCGTCCTGATCGGATCCTCTGCGCTGACCAACACTGCCATCGTGCAACTGCGAGATGCAACTGGCACCCTGGTCAATACTGATCCGAACTTGACTAACAACACAGCGACCGCAACCACGGCGATTAACGTTGTTGCTCCACCTACCCCTCCGCCTGCTCCCGTTCCTCCCCCGGCTCCCCCGACGGGCGGCGGCGGTGGTGGCGGTGGCGGCGGTACGGGTGGTGGCGGTGGCGGTGGTGGTGGTGGTGGTGGCGGTGGCGGTGGCGGTGGTGGTGGTGGTGGTGGTGGTAAACCTCCGGCTGCTGCGGTAACACCTGCGGTAGGCGCAGCACCTGTACCGGCACCCGTTACGACCACGACAACAACTGGCGGCGGAAAAGGCCGGCACTAAACCATCAACGTTGAACGAATAGGATGACGACAAACGGTGAGCCGCAGTATCAGTCGAGTCGTCTCCGGCCCGGGGTGCACAGAGATGTGCATCCCGGTTTTACAGCAAGTATCTTAGGGCGACTTTGAACCAATACTTTCTTCCTCAAGTACAAACATTTGCAACTCTTCCGCACGTTCCAGCCATTTGTAAAAATTCCATAAACGTAAAATAAAAATGCTGTAGGCGTGCACACGGTGCGCGGAAAAAATATAAGATGATTCCCTATTCTTATATTTTTTAATGTTGTTCCAATTTATCCCTAATGTGCATAAGTGAACATAACTGCATCGACGGATAGATGCTTCCGGAACTTCTCACGCGCTGGTCAGATCTCAACGACCGGGATTTGTTTCGAGCATCAACTGAAAAGTTTTCTTTCAGGCTCCTGGGTGGACCGTCGGTGCAACGCTCTGTTTGACAACAGAGGTCTGATGCGAGAACGGATGTAAATCGATCCCCAGGGTATTTCCCTCCGAGTCTGATTCACCGCTCTTCCATTATGCTTCCGGTATCTCTGGTCAACCAGGTCACTTCCGGGACCCAATAGCGCGCACTTTTTGTCCATCCTCTTTAACTTGCCTGAACGGAAGTATCTATCCGTCACCTGGCTGCGAGATTCGCAGCCTGACTGCCCAAAGGAAATCTGAGCTTTCCGGGCAAAAAGGGATGGAACATGACAAGTTTGAGACGGGTGAATCGTTTTGGAGACCTCTCTTCCGGGATTTCAGAGGCTCCAATGAAGAGCAAGCCTTGGATGGGCCTTGTTCTTTTCTTGGTGCTGGCGGTCGGCGCCGCCAGCGCCCAGAATCCGACGCTTTTTGCGACGGGTGTTACATCGCCGGGCGGGGGCATGGTCCTGACGGGTACTGCCATCAATCCGAATACGGGACAACCGTATCGCCACCTCTGGACAAGTGACCAGGGCGGCTTTGGCCTGTGCCGCATGGATCCCGATATTGATACTCCCGGACCCCACTTTCTGAACGGCGGCACATGCATGTCATTCGTCGCAGGCGTTCAGTTCAAGCCAGGACAATTTGCATTCGACCCGCTCTTAAACAACATCTACGCCGTTGATCTTCAGGCGAATACCCGCGGCATTTTCCGCCTCCATTACGTTCCCACGGCGAACAATGGGCACGGCGGGCTGGATCTTATTAATACAGAAGTGTTAGGCGGCAACCTACTTGGGCACAATACGCTTCCCGGGTGCGGAATTGCGGGAAACGTCCCCAATTCCGCCGTCCTGGGGCCTGACGGCAACCTATATATAGGGTTCAAAGCCAGCGGTGACATTTTGCGCGTGACCGCTCCGCAAACCGAGCCCCTGCCCTGCGCCAATGTTCAGGTGATGGGTACAACGCCTGACTCTACAAAAGACTTTGGACTTGGCTGGATTGGCCATGACTTATTCGGTGGCGATGGGCGCGCCGCATGGGTGATTCCCAATGGCGACCAATGCTTCACGCCCGGGAACGGCAATATCGCCTGCCATGGCACCAACATCCTGGTTGGTCAGACTGCAACTCCCTCGTTCGTAATGAGTGACCAGCAATATCCTGCGGTGAATGGCAGATATCTTTTCGTTGGTAATCCGAGCACGATCACGTTGGTTGACGCCATCACCCTTCAGGTAACGCCACAGTATGCCACCGGCTTTCAGTTCCTCAGCGGCATGACTCTGGATCCGCTCAATCTGAATCTTTATGTAGCAGACGATCCGAGCAACGGCCTCATTGGCGGCCAGGGCCGCTGGTGGAACGTTGGCAATCAGGGCGGAAGCGTTGCGCCCGCCACTCTGGTTAAATTTGCCGATAACGTTACTGCGCCCGGTGGCGGAGTCGTGCTGGCTGGTACGGGGATCAATCCTGCGACGGGCAGGTCGTATCGCCATCTATGGTCCGGTGATCAAGGCGGCTTCGGACTTTGCCGGCTCGATCCCGATGTTGATTCGCCTGGCCCGCATACGATGAACGTGAATACCTGCTTACCCTTTGTTGCAGGTGTCCAGTTCAAGCCGGGACAGATCGCCTTCGATCCAATTTTGAACAACCTGTACGTCGTGGACATGCAAGCCAACACGCATGGCATTTTCCGACTCCACTTTGTTCCTACGGCGGATGGAGGTCATGGCGGCATTGATTTTATTCATCAGGAAGTATTAGCGGGGAACGGCGGAGTTGGTCATAACGGTTTGCCTGGCTGTGGCATTGCAGGCAACGTGACTGACTCCGCAGTTCTAGGACCTGACGGCAACCTCTACGTCGGGTTCAAACGCAGCGGCGACCTTTTGCGCGTTGCCAGCCCGCAGACTGAGCCGCTCCCTTGCGAGAACGTTGTTTTGATTGGCAGCACACCCGACCGCACACGCTCCGTGGGATTGGGATTTATTGGCCATGACCTTTACGGTGGCGATGGCCGAGCCGCATTCATTATCCCCAACGCCGATCAATGCATGACACCGCTGAACGGCATGAACGTGTGCCAGAGCAATAACATCATCGGTGGTCAAACGGCCGCGCCAACGTTTGTGATGAGTGACCAGATCTATCCTTCTTTAAGCGGGAGAAATCTGTTCGTCGGCCAGCCCGGAAGCATTACGCTGGTTGATCCTGTGGCCATTCGCGTCACGCAAGGCTATGTTGCAGGCTTTCAACTACTGACCGCAATGGCGCTTGATCCCACGAACCTCACACTGTATGTGGCGGACGATCCCAGCGCCGGGCTGCTCCCTCAGCAAGGTCATTGGTGGCAGGTGGCTCCTCTCGATGTAACACCCGCCGTCCCGGGCGCGCCGTTTGCAGTATTCGCCACTGGGGGACCAAAATCGGCCACCGTTGAGTGGACGCCTTTCCCAGACGGCCAGATCATTACCAGCTATCTGGTACGGAACTCATTCAACTCAGCAGGTGTATTTGTTCCAGACGTTACCGTGACTGCGCCGGCGGGTTCCACCGCTGTTCCAACATCCGTAACGATCAATGGTCTGATCGATAACGCGGTGTACGAGTTCATTGTTGCCGCCACGGATGATGCGGGAACCAGCCGTTTTTCAGTTCCAAGCAATCTGGTCACGCCCAACACGCCGAGTGTTTCCAAATCTCCCACACACGTGGTGGCGGCGGCAGGAGATGGGTCCGCTACAGTTGGATTTGACCCAGTTCCCGATTACTTAAACGGTGGATTGCCTATCAAGGTCTACAAGATTGAAGCCCAGGTCAACGACAAGAGCACGGGCATTTTCGTCTCGGTTCCGCCTACCGCAACCTCTGCTTTGGTGAACGGCCTTATCAACGGAACCATCTATACTTTCGTGGTGGTGGCAACCAATCAACTGGGTGATAGCCTGCCTTCGTTGCCTTCGAATGCGGTGACGCCATCGCTGCCACCAACGAACGCTAATGTGAGCGTTTCCGTCCTTGGACCGGCTTCGGTGGCGGCGGGATCGAATAACACATTTCAGGTACGGGTGAGCAACACCGGAACCACGGCGTTCCCACAGGTAAGAGTGACTGAGGTCTATAACACCAGCGGCGGGAAACCCCTGGCGGTTGTTGCCAGCCAGGGAAATTGTTCAGGCTTTGTAGGATCCATGCTCTGCAGTCTTGGCGGCCTGGCACCTGGCGCCAGCGCCACGATCAGTCTGAACATGAGCGTTACGGCCCAGTTGACCAACACGGCGAGCGTGCAGCTTCTGGACGCAGTGGGAAGAACGATTGTTCCCGCTACACCTGCCACGGCAACTGCTTCTCTTAGCACGGCAGTTACCACCGCTCCCCCTCCCTCGCCAACGCCAACGCCAGTTCCGGCTCCAACACCGACTCCAACACCGGGTCCGAGCCCAGTTCCAAATCCGACCCCAGTTCCAAATCCGACAACTTTACCAACGGTAACGGATGTACAATTGACCGGAACTTACAGTCCAAATAATCCGAATGGAACCATTAACTGGGTGGTCACAAATGTTCTTGACCAGCCAGCGAATGCGGTACAGTTGAGCAGTACGTTGCCCTCGACTCTCCAATTCGTTTCGCTGACCACATCAGCGGGCGCCAGTTGCGCGCCACTGAATGCTGGCATACTTACTTGTACCCAGAGCGTGCTCGCGCCCGGGGAAAGTATGATTGTCCACGTTCTAATAACTCCGGGGACAATCGCAACGCAGATCGCGGGAAGAGTCAGCTTCAACGGAAGCGATCCCAATCCTACGAACGATAGATTCAGAATGATCATTCCGGCGGCAACGGCTGCGCCGGCAGTAAGTGGAACCGGCGGCGCCCCAGCGGGCGGCGGCGCTGGTCTTGGCAATACAGGAAGTGCTCCTCCCCCAAGTGTAACTCCGTCACCTGCTCCAACACCAACACCGACACCAACACCATCTCCTGCTCCTGCGCCCGGCGGCGTTGGAACAGGTGGCGGAACGGCTACTGGTGGCGGTGGTGGAACGGCAGCCGGTGGTGGTAATGCCGGCGGCGGAAGCGGCGGTTCAGGTGGAACCACAACCGGCGGCGGCGGTGGTGGTGGTGCAGCAGGTGGTGCGACAGGTGGCAGGTTAATCGGGCCTTGCCAGTTATTGAGTGGCGGTGTGAACCGTCACACTCCAGATACAGGTCCTGTGGCGGGTGGTTGCCCAGGCAAATGAGGTGATCAGTTAGACCCTCAGTAAAGGTTGCGACGCAACACTTGCCCGATAGTGAGTGGGTCGCATCAGGGGTTGCCGTTTAAGTAGTTGCCCGCAAGCCGGCAACCCCATCTATCAACTCTCACTCACTGGCGTCGGGTTGGTCCAGTGAAAGCAAGTTACCCGGGACGTTCTCTGCCAGATTTTTGCGGCAAGAGGCAGGGCGGTCCCCGGGACGAGAGATGCAATCATCATGTTTAATCAACCGATCCCCCAGAAACCCAGAGTCCTTTCATCCATCTCAGCGCGCCTTGAGGCGCCCAAAAACAAATCAGAGATAGGTAAGTTTTTGGCGCTGTCAGGCCTGTCCGGGACAGCCATGTCGCTGCAAAGGAAAGCCGTGGTTTTCCGGCAAGGCTCGCCCGCGGATGCGGCATTTTTCATCCAGCAAGGCCGGGTCATGCTCTCAGCCGGATGGAACGCAAACGCGCCAGCCACCCTGGCTCTGCTGGGCCCTGGGGATTTTATCGGCGAAGAATGCATTGCTTCCAGGCAGACATGCCGTGCCGCCACCGCGACAGTTTTGTCCCGTTGCACGATCGTCAAGATTGACCGTCACCTCCTGGAACAAAAAATCCGCAATGAAGCTTCCGTGTATGAACTTTTCATGGGCCTGATTATGAACCGCAGTCAGCGCATGCAGGAAGATCTGATGGCACATCTTAAGTTTTCCAGTGAGCAGCGGCTGGCCCGCCTGCTTCTGCTCATGGCCGGGCTCACGGACTCGCAGGAGGCGGAAGTGACAATCGCCAAAGTTAGCCATCGTTTACTGGCTGAAATGATAGGAACCACGCGCTCCCGGGTCAGCTTCTTCATGAACCGGTTTCGCGAACGTGGACTCATTGACTATAACGGGGACTTCACCATCCGGACTGCGCTGGCACAAGTCATTCAAGAACCACCAACCGAGGTAGCAGATTCCGCTTCTTGAAAAAAACCCGGTCTTAAACGCCTCATAAAATGTCGAACTGGCAGTGTTATTCTTCAAAAGTGTTCACTATGGAACATGACTGCCCGTTTTTTCTGACTCTCTCATTGCTTTTCGGAAGTTTCTTGCTATTCTGCATTCATCTGGTTGCGGTTGTCAGAAATGAAACCACAATCACACCCTCCTTCCGGGACTGAGTTTGGAACTCTGGTTCCCAGTACTCAACTGACAAAGATTTCCTTTTACCGCGCGAACTAGTGTTTTGACGCGCAGAGCGGTATGCCGCTACTGCCGAAGATTCCATTTCAATATTTTGAGACTCCGTGACCCAGTGTCACTCACTCCAGGCGGGAAGGATTTTTTATGAAGTCTGCTGTACGAATTGCGTTACCAATTGCATTCGCTGTTTGCTTGTCATTCGCTGTCTTTGGTCTAGTTGGTTGTGGTGCTGTGGGGCAAACCGCATTAAGTAGCAATACCACTGCAACACCAACCCCCACGCCTGGCACTGGTGCATCGCCGACGCCCACGCCAGCGCCGACACCGACACCAACTCCAGCACCGACACCGACACCAATCCGCCGACACCGACACCAACACCGACACCAACTCCAGCGCCGACACCGACACCAGCGCCGACACCAACTCCAGCGCCGACACCAACGCCAGCGCCGACGCCGACACCAACGCCATCGCCTACAGCAACACCAACGCCAACGCCCGCGCCAGCAAGCCTTGTAGTCTCTCCGAGCGCGGCGACAGTGCCTCTTGGAACAACACAAACATTCACGGCGACTGGCTCAGGCACTCCTGTAACGTGGAGCGTAAACGGTGTGCCCGGCGGCAGCTCCAATTTCGGACTGATTGACGCCAACGGTGTCTATCACCCGCCTGCATTTTTCCCGACACCCAACACCATGATCGTTACGGCCTCTTCGCAGGCTGATCCCACAAAGACCGCCGGCGCTTCCGCCACCATTGTTTATCCCAATGACAATGCCGCGGCCCAGACCCTGCCAATCAAGCTTGGCACCGCCGGAGGCAATGGTCAGGACGTGAGCTTCAGCGGCAACGTTTGTTGCACCGGAACGCTCGGCAGCCTGGTGATGCGTGATGGACTCCCTTACATTCTCAGCAACAGCCATGTTCTGGCCAGATCAAGCTTTGGAGTGAATGGTGAAGCCATCAATCAACCGGGCCCCGCGGCCTGCTTTGCATCACCTTCAACCGTTGCCACACTCAGCTTCCAATCCACCATCACACCGGTGTCCCTGGCCGACAACCAGGCCATCAGCAATGTTGATGCGGCGCTGGCGGCCGTGACTCCCGGCGCGGTTGACCTGAGCGGCAATATTCTCGATCTTGGCCTGGCGGGTCCCACCAGCATCGCAGCCGCTCCTCCGTCTGCCACGCTTGCCAATGCCCTGATCGGACAACCTGTGGCAAAAAGCGGCAGGACCACAGGCCTCACCTGCTCAAGCATCACCGCCTTCAATGCGACGATGGTGGTTGACTACAACCAGTCCTGTGCCGGGGCCGCGGCCTTCTCATCCAAATATGTTGGACAGATGGTGATTGCCGGAACGGCATTCGCTGCGCCCGGTGATTCCGGTGCTCTCGTTGTCACGACGGATCAGGCCCGCCCAGTGGGTCTGCTCTTCGCCGGTAACGGCACGAACACGCTGGCTCATCCCATTGCCGACGTGATTTCGGAATTTAGTGTGCATACGCAAAATCCAGGGCCCATCATCCCCAGCATTGTTGGCGGCCCGGACCACCAGATCTTTTGCGCTCCAACTTCAAGCGTGCCGTCCGACAATCCTCCGGGAGCGTTCGCAACTGTAGTACCTGCGCTCTCTGCCAGCGAGCATGCCCGCGTTGCCGCGGTGCACCGCAATCACGCTGCCGAACTGATGCAGGATACGTCAGTGAGGGCGGTCAACATCGGGACCAGTAACGATTCTCCTGGCGAAGGTGCGCTGGTGATTCATGTGAACAGCTCGAACCACGCGGTTGTTCCCGCGGTGATCGATGGTGTGCGCACCAGGGTGGTCCTGGATTCACAGGCGGCGGCGGCAGGAATAGCTGTAGCGCAATCGGAGATCGAACGCGCCCGGCTAGTCAAGGAATCACATACCGACGAACTACTGGCCAAGCCGGGAGTTCACGGCATAGGCGTCGCGTTCAGCAAAGACAATCCGGCAGAAGCCGCCGTAGTTGTCTTTGTAACCCGCGGTGTTCAACATCCACCGATCCCCGCGATACTGGACGGAGTTCGCACCCAGATTGTCGAGGGCGAGAGGTTCCGGGCTTACTGATCTAACCGCAGTTGTTCCCCTGTGTCAGCCGGGGCTGTACGATTCGTCGTATCGCCCCGGCCCAGCACTGACGCGAAGTTGAATACCATCAAAAAGTACTCATCAAGAAGACATCTTTAGTTCAGTCGCGCACTCAACTTTCGTCCAAAGCCAGATAACCTCCCCTACAACTCACGAGTTCTTGTTCGAGTTCCTTATGCAGGCCGAACCCAAATAGCCCGGAAATCCTTCATTTCGACGGGCGTTGTACGCCGCTGGGCCTGGGAACCGCTGCATATTTGGGCAATATCGCTATAATTTAAGAAGGCCGCTGCCACGCCGACTAGTGAAGACCACGTCGCTTGAGCACATGAGTGAGATGGTTGCGCTCTGTTCTCCGCAGCAGATCAATAGAGGGACTATGACCAAAGCTCATCGACATCCGCTTGAACAGATTCTCGAAAATCGAATCGCAATTATCGATGGAGCGATGGGCACGACCATCCGTACGTACGGCATGACCGAAGCGGACATCCGCGGCGAGCGCTTCAAGAATGCGTCCAAAGGCCTGCTGAATAACGGTGATCTGTTCAGCCTGACCAAGCCGGAAATGATCGGCGACATTCATCGCCGGTTTCTTGAGGCTGGAGCCGACATCATCGAGACCAACACCTTCGGAGCAACCACCATTGCGCAGAGCGAATTCTTCGTGGACGACCCGCGCGAACGCGGCGGCCGCAAGGACCCAGAGTTTTATCAAAAGATCATCGACGATTCCTCCCTCGGTGACCTGGCATGGGACATAAATGAGCAATCGGCCCGGCAGTGTCGTGAATGGGCAGATCGTATTGGGACAGCAACGTCACGCCAGCGCTTCGTTGCCGGAGCAATCGGGCCTCTGACCGTTTCTCTTTCAAACTCACCGGATGCTGATGATCCAGGTTTCCGTGTGGTCACCTTCGATCAGGTAAAAACCGCCTACGCGCAGCAGGTGCGTGGGCTCATAGCCGGTGGAGTTGACCTGTTGCTGGTTGAGACGATTTTTGATTCGCTGAACGCCAAAGCAGCACTGGTCGCCATCCGCGAGGTCTTTGATCAGGACGGAAAGAACTTACCCGTCATGATCTCAGCGGCCGTTGGCCGCGGCGGCGAGACCATGATCTCGGCTCAGACGACTGAGGCGTTCTGGAATGCAGTGCGCCATGTGAGACCTCTTTCCGTGGGCCTCAACTGCTCCCTCGGTCCCGACTTGATGTATCCGTTTCTTGAAGAGCTCTCGCAGAAGGCGGACGTGGCGATCTCATGCTATCCGAATGCCGGCCTGCCCAATCCACTTGCGGAAACCGGATTCGATCTGGGTCCCAAAGATATGGCCCGCTCCCTTGGCGAATTCGCACACGCAGGGTTGATCAACATTGCCGGTGGCTGCTGCGGTAACACGCCAGAGCACATTGCGGCGATTGCCAAAGCGCTTGAGGGCCAACCGCCGCGCAAGTGGAGCCTGCCTTGTGCCGACGAACCTTTCGCGCAGCAGATTGAGAGCCACGCGTGAGCATTTCCGATCCGGTGAGGTTTTCAGATGTTGTGAGTGAGTCCGGGCCGGCGAAGATCAAGCCGCTTCGCCTTTCCGGCTCACAGCCCTTCACCCAGCAGGCCAACGTTTTCATCATGATTGGTGAGAGAACGAACGTTGCCGGTTCGCCTAAGTTCGCCAAGCTGGTCAAACAAGGCAAGTTTGAAGAAGCGGTCAGCGTAGCCCAGCAGCAAGTGGAGAACGGAGCGAACGTTCTGGACATCTGCATGGATGAGGGCATGATTGACGGCGTCACGGCCATGACGCGCTACCTGCAGTTGCTGGCCAGCGAACCCGAAGTCGCCAAGGTGCCTTTCATGGTGGACTCCTCGAAATGGGAGGTTATTGAGGCAGGCTTGAAGTGCCTGCAAGGCAAAGGCATTGTCAATTCCATCTCATTAAAAGAGGGCGAAGAGAAGTTTCGTGAGCACGCCGCCGCGGTCCTGAAATACGGCGCCGCCGTGGTGGTGATGGCCTTCGATGAAAAGGGCCAGGCCGCGACTTACGACGACAAAATCCGCGTTTGCAAGCGCGCGTACCGGATACTGGTGGACGACCTCGGCTTTCCGCCTGAAGACATCATCTTTGATCCTAATATCCTCACCGTCGCAACCGGCATGGAGGAGCACAACAACTACGCTGTTGATTTCATCCAGGCCACTCGTTGGATCAAGGAGAACCTGCCGCACGCGAAAGTGAGTGGCGGCGTCTCAAACATCTCTTTCAGTTTCCGCGGCAATAATAAGGTCCGCGAGGCCATGCACTCCGCATTTCTTTATCACGCCATTACCGCCGGGCTGGACATGGGCATTGTGAATGCCGGAATGCTCGAAGTATACGAAGAGATTGAGCCGGAGTTGAAAGAACTGGTGGAGGATGTGCTCCTGAACCGGCGTCCTGACGCCACGGAGCGCCTGGTCGAATTCGGTGAATCACTCAAAGGGGAAAGCACCGCGGCGAGTGAAAAGAAGGCCGAAGAATGGCGTCATGGCACTGTTGAAGAGCGCCTTTCACACGCGCTGGTCAAAGGCATTGACACATATATTGAGGCCGATGCCGAGGAAGCACGCGTCAAATTGGGCCGGCCGCTGTTGGTGATCGAAGGCCCACTGATGGCCGGCATGAGCGTGGTCGGCGATCTGTTTGGGGCCGGCAAAATGTTTCTCCCTCAAGTGGTGAAATCCGCCCGCGTCATGAAGAAGGCCGTGGCCCATTTGACGCCGTTCATGGAAGCCGAGAAACTCGCCATGGCAGCATCCGGTCAGGAGGTCAAGGCGCAGGGAAAGATCATACTCGCCACGGTCAAAGGTGACGTGCACGACATCGGCAAGAACATCGTCGGCGTTGTCCTGGCCTGCAACAACTACGAGGTGATCGACCTGGGAGTGATGGTTCCCTCGGAAAAGATCCTTGAACGCGCCAAGGCTGAAAAAGCCGACATGATCGGGCTCAGCGGCCTGATTACTCCTTCACTCGACGAAATGGTCCACGTGGCACGCGAGATGGAACGGCAAAAATTCAAGTTGCCGCTGCTCATTGGTGGCGCAACCACCAGCCGCGCGCATACCGCCATTAAGATTGCGCCGCACTACAGTGAGCCAGTGGTGCACGTGCTGGATGCCAGCCGGGCGGTACCCGTGACTACCAGTCTTCTGAGTGATGAGGGCAAGCCAGGGTTTGTGACCCAGCATCGTGCCGATTATGAAGCGCTCCGCAAGGCCCATTCCGCACCGCGTCAAACGGTTGTTTCCCTCGCAGAGGCCCGCGCCCGGCGCACGCCGATCAAATGGCGCGCAGAAGATTTACCCTTACCCGAATTTACTGGCGTCCGCGTGCTCCACAACTTCCCCCTGGCTACGCTGCGCGGGTTCATAGACTGGTCTCCGTTTTTTCATACCTGGGGACTGAAGGGCGTTTATCCCCGTATTCTCGACCATGAGACACAAGGCACGCAGGCGCGGCAGATCTTTAATGAGGCGAATGCGCTCCTCGCTACCATCATTGAGAAGAATCTGCTGACTGCGCGTGGCGTTTACGGATTCTTTCCCGCCAGTGCCGTGGGCGACGACGTGGAGTTGTATAAGGATGTAAAGCGCGGCCCAGTGCTGGAGCAGTTCCATTTCCTGCGCCAGCAGTCAAACAAAGAAGGCAGCGAACCCTGCCGGTCGCTGTCAGACTTCATCGCGCCGAAAGAAACCGGACTGCACGATCATCTGGGCGCCTTTGCGGTAACCAGCGGGATCGGTTTGCAGGAATTGTGCAACCGCTTCCGGTCTGAACACGACGACTACAACGCGATCATGGCGGAGGCGCTGGCCGATCGTCTGGCCGAAGCATTTGCCGAATGCCTGCACAAGAGAGTACGGGATGAATGGGGCTACGGCCGTGACGAAGGGCTGAGCAACGCGGATTTCATCCAGGAGAAGTACCGCGGCATACGACCCGCGGCGGGTTACCCCGCGTGCCCGGACCATACCGAAAAAGGCACGCTGTGGCGCTTGCTCAATGTGCAGGCGAACACCGGAATGCTGATTACCGAGTCGTTTGCCATGTGGCCCGGTTCAAGCGTGAGTGGCATCTACTTCGCGCACCCGGAATCGCGTTACTTCAGCCTCGGGAAAATTGATCGCGACCAGGTGGCCGATTACAGCCAGCGCAAGAACATGACCGTTGCGGAAGTCGAGCGCTGGCTTGGGCAGAACCTGAACTATGACCCTGCCGAATAGGATCGGGACAGCGCTGCCCGACTCACAAGCGCGTTCATTTGCTCCGTGATCCCGATACCACTAATACGATTCCGCCGACCAACGCCAGTCCGCTCAGGATCGGTGAGATCGGTAAGGTGTCTTTTTCCCTGTGGGAAACCTGCAACGGGCCAAGGTCGACATCCTTCTTATCATGGGTAAAGCTGATACCGCCCATGGCAAATCCGACGATGCCAAGGATAATGAGCAAAATTCCAACGATCGTTGCAGCCTTCATCTTTTCTCTCTTCCTATACCTGCACGTGATTGTACGCAGCCAGGCCCTTCCCCGGCTAACGTGCTGTCCTGATTAGATGCACTTTTCCACTTCAGTCGACTGCATAAATCATGAACTCCACGAGCATGAAAGGCCCGGCTGGACACCGGGCCTTTTCGTAATTCAACGCAACTTCAACTAGTTCATGCTGGCGCGTTCCTTTTTCTGGAGTACAAAGTGCGCGCGCCGGTTCTGAGACCAGCAGGATTCATTGTTTGCATTGGTGCAGAACGGACGTTCCTTGCCCAGGCTGACTAGTTTCACTGCGCTCCCGTTCACGCCTTGTTTTACCAGCGCATCCATTACCTGCTTCGCCCGATTCTGTCCCAGCGCCATGTTGTAGTCTTCTGAACCGCGCTCGTCGCAATGGCCTTCAATGGTCAGTTGCCAATCCGGATGCGCCGCCAGGAACTGCCCATCGGCGTCAAGAACAGATTTTTCGTCAGCGCCTATTTCAGCCTTGTCATAACCGAAGAATATGTCTTTCATGTTCTGGGCAAATAGCTGTTCGTCAGTAAGTGCAGCCCGTTGGGGCTCCGGGGCGGTTTTTTCTCGCTGCACGCTTGGGGGTGAAACGGTGTTGCTGGCAGAAGGGGCCGGAGAAAGTATCGCCGGCGGGGGCGTTGCGGGTACAACCGGTTGATGATGGCGGCAGCCGGCCACCAGAATTGACATTGCGGCAAGAAAGCAGATCGAGCCAATCGATTTAAGCATGAGTCCTCTCCTCAAAGATATTTGCAGGCATGCGGAGCATGGCCTTGTTGTGGCAGCTTAAGGAACGCAATTATTTTTTGCTTTGTGAGAAGGCAGGAAGAATCAGCAGCGCATGATCGATAGATCGAATGTATCCTGGGCACCGCGGCAACAGAACTCGAACGATAATATGAAACCTGCCATGATCAACTGAACTGCGGTCCGCAATTTCGAAAAGACGATGGTCGCAGTCTGAATGATCAGCAGCATTAGAGCGAGAAGGGCCCTGCGAGATCGGAACGCCGTGTTAGGACCGTGTGTGGCCTGGAACGGCCCATGAACCAAAGGGAAGAAAAAAAGTAGAAGAACACACACTGCAAGCCAGGGAACCAGCCAGCGGCTATGCAGGAAAGCGAACATGGCGAAAGTATGATCCAGAGTTGCTGCCCGGGTCAAGACCGGAATAGGCCCTAGCGGACACCATGAGATGCAGTACGGAGGTTCACTCCGGTCACGTTTTTGCGCTGCTCTTTTTGCGGCGACGGTTGCCTTCAGTCAGGCGTTGCAGGGATTCAGACAACACCGGCCCGATGGACTTCAACTCCATGCGGGATGCGCTGGCCTGCTGGCGCAGTACAACTTCCCCTACACGTGTAATCGCAAGGGTAACCTGGCGCCGGTCAGAATCAGAACGGTGTCGCAGAATCAGTCCTCGCTTCTCACAACGCTCCGCCAGTTCAACCATAGTGTTGTGGTTCAACTGCATTCGCTCGGCCAGAATCGAAATGCTTGGCACCTTCGCATCGGGCAGGCCTTTAATGGCGAGCAAAAGCTGGTATTGCTGCGGCTGCAAACCTGCGGCGCGAGCATGTCCCTCCATGAACCGGAGGTATTTTCGCAACTGGTACCGAAATTCCGAAAGCGCCAGATACTCAGAGTTAGTCAGGGGTTTGGGGCGGGATAAAGCGGAGGACTTCTTTTTCATTCTTTTGTTGACGCCTTTTCAGTCAGCTTTGCGAGCAACCGCAACGGGTCAACCCTAATTGGACTGTTCCCATGGCCGTAAGATAATTGATTGAACAAGGTATTCTAATCCGGCGATGAGGGAAGAGCCAATTCTCCGCCATCGCCAGCCCGACACGAAAAACCCTTCACAGGGTTGTGGCTAATCGTGCTTGCAACCGTTTTCGCACGCCTTCACTGTAGCCTGGCGATCACCCGAGTGCCAAAATGGAACCGGATTGCTGCTTGCATATGCGCTCTTCACCACGTATGTACCTGAAAATAAACCATCATACTCTCCCTATCCATTAACAGCCGCCGGACAAACAAAATTTAACCCTTACAAACAGGGGCTTCAATGTTAGACTGCTTTCATTTTTACGATGTTCATCGCAAAGCGATGTATTCGCTTTGCGAGATACTTCGTTACACGATACTTCCGGGGCTTTTCGCTCCGCAAAGCTAGACATGGCGGAGAAAACTTCGGGGGCTTGTTGAAAGAAGTTAGCTGGGGCCCAGCAAGAATGCGGGCGCTCCCTCGATTTGGCAGGTGATGCCCACCTGCTTCCGGCCGGCGAAGGCATGAAGAACGCTTTCGCCGGCGGCTACAGCAAGGCTCCGAGCAAAACTTAAAGGAGCGTAGCTATGAGTTTTATCTACCTGCCGAAGGATGCATCTCGAGCACGCGTGCGAGATGCTGAGAATGCCAGAAGGAACAGGTCCGAGATCGTAAAGGCCTATTCTCAAGGCAAGGTATCTCGCCGGGACCTTATTAAATGGGGTCTCATTACCTCCGCCGGAGCATTGGCTCCCATTGGCGGACTTAACCCATTCGTCAGCGCAGCCCATGGCGAAGATTTCCAGATTCCAACCGGCGCACCCCGCAGCCCCTTGTTCGGGGTTCAGCCTTTCTCAACTCCCATGCCGCGTTTCGATGTAATCGATCGCCAGCCAATCCCGACTGTGATTGACGCAACCCATCCGCATCCCTTCGGTCCGATCATTCCCACGGCGGAATCCAACCAGACACAACAACCGCTGGATCCTGCACTGGTGAACGGACAGACCAGTCTCACTGGACCCATCGAGGGCCGGCCACCGGGAGCAATTTGGGCGCACCAGGGTTTTGATAAGTTTCCCCCACGGATTGCAATTGAAATGAGCCAGGCACAGGCGCAGACCAACACGGTTTACAACCCGGGCGTGGATTCCACTTTCAACTCCGGGATCGATCCGACTGCAGCTATCCCGTTGAAGTTCCATCCCCAATTTCCCACGCAGAATCCGAATTCGGTTTGGACGTTCAACGGAACCATTCCTCCCAAACTGGTCAAGGGAAAATATGGCGAACCGATCATTTTCCGCCATCACAACCGGCTTCCTGCGGATGTGAACGCGAACAACGGCTTCGGGCGTCACACCATTTCCACCCACGAACACAACGGCCATCACGGAGCGGAGAATGACGGCTTTACCGGCGCATTCTTCTTCCCCAACCAGTTTTACGACTATCACTGGCCCATTGTCCTGGCTGGACGCAACACCATCAACACGAACGCCACGGACAACCGGGCCAGCAGCCCGGATGGCAGCGGCGGACTGACCAACGTCCCGGGTGACTGGCGTGAAACCATGAGCACGCACTGGTTCCACGATCACATGTTCAGCTTCACTTCGCAGAACGTGTACAAAGGCAACGCTGCCATGTTCAACATCTACAGCGGCCTGGATCGCGGCAATGAAGGCATTAATGACGGCGTTAACCTTCAACTCCCCAGCGGAACCGCGAACGACTTCGGCAACCAGGAGTATGACGTTAATCTCATGTTGTCGGACAAGGCCTTCGACGGTACCGGTCAACTCTTCTTTGACATTTTCGATTTCGACGGCTTCCTTGGCGATGTGATGACGGTGAATTTTACCTACAATCCATTCTTTGAAGTTGAACGCCGCAGATATCGCTTCCGCATCTTGAACGCCAGCGTTTCCCGGTTCTTCAAGTACGGCTTGTCAGACGGATCGGCAATGATCCAGATTGCCAATGACGGTAACCTGCTCCCAACAGTGGTTCCACAAGCTGTTTCTGACGAGCAGGGTATCGCCGAGCGCTATGACTGGGTCATTGACTTTTCCAGGTACAAGGTCGGCGACAAAGTCTGGCTGGTCAACGTGGCGGAGCATCAGGATGGCAAGAAACCGCACAAGGACCTCAGCGTCGCAGCGGCATTGTCCGGCACTTCACCGGATCCCTGCGTGGGTAAGTTCCTGGAGTTCCGCATTGTGCGCGATCCGGTCAAACCCGACAAGAGCAGAGATCTGGTCGCAAACCCAAATCTGATCCCAAACCCAGACCTCAGCAACGTTCCCGTGAGCCGCGAGAGGAAGTTCCTGTTCGGCTCCGGTGGCAGCCAGCCGTTGCCGGCGGCTGACCCAGCAGCGTTCGTTGGCCCGTGGGGAGTCGCCACGGACGATGGGCAGGTCTTGAACGCCAGTTTTGGTCGTATCTCAGCAGCGCCCAAATTTGGTACACGCGAAATCTGGACGCTTCAGAATGGTGGCGGCGGATGGGACCATCCAATCCACATCCACTTTGAAGAAGGCCAGATCCTGGCCCGCAACGGCAGCGCCAGTAACGTGCCTGCGTGGGAAAAAGGACGCAAGGACGTGTACCGCCTCCGTCCGGGAGGCAGCGTCACTCTGACGCTGCAATTCCGTGACTTTGGCGGAATGTACATGGAGCACTGCCACAATACCGTCCATGAAGATAACGCCATGCTGGTGCGTTGGGAGATCAGTGATGCGGGGACACCATTCCTGAATCAACTTCCCACGCCCATCGCGAACCCTACTGGCGTAACCTTTGCGGCTCCGGACGATATAGCTCCGACTGCGTTCTAGATAAAGCGCAAACGGACTGAAAAACAATGCTGGCGGGCCGCAAATATTGGCGCGGTCCGCCAGTGTCTGGAATCCAAAAAAATCGATTCGCAGGCTTTATGGGAATGTGTGTTAAAGGGAAAACGATGAAAAGTAAATCAGAAGTAAAAGGGCCGGCGGCAAAGATGGCGTGTATCGCGGCACTGGTTGTAGCAGCACTGCTTTCGTGCACGGTAAAAGCTGATTCACGCTGGGGTGCAAACTATTTCCCCAACGTGGAACTCACCACTCAGGACGGAAAAGTTGTCCATTTTTATGATGACCTGATCAAGGGCAAAATTGTTGTGATTGATCTTATCTACACGCATTGCGTCGATTCCTGCCCGCTGGAAACAGCTCGTCTGGCACAGGTGCAGAAAATGCTTGGCGACGCAGTTGGCAAGGAAGTGTTTTTCTACTCGATCACCATCGACCCCAAGCGCGATACTCCGCAGGTGCTCAAGGAGTACGCGGAGAAATATCACGTTGGTCCCGGCTGGACTTTTCTGACCGGTAACAAACAAGACATTGACATGCTCAGCAAAAAGCTGGGGCTTTACTCCAGCCCTGATCCTAATGATAGTGATGGCCACACCCCTGCCGTGCTGATCGGCAATGAGCCCGACGGGCAGTGGATGCGCAATGGAGCCACCGATAATCCCCGCTTCCTGGCGAATCTGATCGGTAACTGGTTCAATCATTGGAAGCTCACGGCAACCAATGGAAGCAACGGTACAGCGGAGGCGACGCCTCTCACAATGGAGAGGGGACGTTATGTTTTCGCCACTTATTGCGCCGCTTGTCACACCGTGGGTCACGGCGACAAGATTGGACCTGATCTTCAGGGAGTCGTGGAAGTTCGTGATCCCCAATGGCTGAAACATTTTATCCAGACCCCGCAGAAAATGATTACTGACGGCGATCCGATTGCCACGTCTCTCTTCGAGAAATATAAGCAGGTCAGAATGCCAAACCTGCGTATTGACGACGACGACACCGCGGAGATTATTGCCTTCCTGAACAAGCAGAGCAAAGCTCCGGATGGCGCGGACGCTGGAAACAAAGTTAACCCAGGCAAAGCGGAAGCGCAGATAAATCCTGACAATGCGCACCACGCGCCTGTGAGCGCAGCAAAGCAACCGTAAAGCCACCAGTCAAATTTTCTCAACTTTGGCTGCACTCCGGTCGATTTTTAGTGGGAGGGCGTGACTTTGGGTCCCTCCCCCGGCCCGGAAACGCTCTACTTGGTGCAGTCTGCCAACCCTCTTCCTTTCATGCGTGACGCACCCCTTCTTCCGCGTGCCAAAGCCCTGTCGGTAATAGCACGGTCTGAATCCTTCCGCGCCTGTTAAAATCTCTGGAAGAATGCTGTGTCCGGCTGGGGTAAATGCATAGCCCAGAGCCAACTCAGGATACGACTTTTGCCGTCCTAGTCAGTTCGCCCTCTCATGCAGGATTGGTACAAAGACGCCATCATTTACGAAGTCCATGTCAGGGCTTTTTCTGACAGCGTAACCGACGGTATCGGTGACTTTGGCGGACTTACGCAGAAGCTGCCCTACCTGGAAGACCTTGGCGTCACGGCCATTTGGCTTCTTCCATTCTGTCCGTCGCCGCTTAAAGACGACGGTTACGATATCTCCGATTACACAGAAATCCACCCTTCCTACGGCTCTTTGAAAGACTTCCAGCGCTTTATGCGTGAAGCGAAGCGCCGCGGTCTTAGAGTGATCACCGAACTGGTCCTCAACCACACTTCTGACCAGCATCTCTGGTTTCAGCGCTCGCGACACGCACCGCCGGGAAGCCGCTGGCGGGATTTTTATGTCTGGAGTGATACGCCCGACCGGTATCGTGACGCGCGCATCATCTTTAAGGACTTTGAAACGTCCAACTGGACCTGGGACCCCATCGCCAAGGCATATTACTGGCACCGGTTTTACTCACATCAGCCTGATCTGAACTGGGAGAATCCGGAGGTCCGCAAAGCCATGTTTGCCGCCATGGACTTCTGGTTTGATATGGGTGTGGATGGCCTGCGCCTGGACGCAGTTCCCTACCTTTTTGAGCGCGAAGGAACCAATTGCGAGAACCTGGCTGAGACGCATACGGCATTGAAAGAACTCCGCAAACATGTCGACGAAAAATATACGGACCGTCTCCTGCTTGCTGAGGCCAACCAGTGGCCGGAAGACGCGGTTGCCTATTTCGGCAACGGAGATGAATGCCACATGGCCTTCCATTTTCCCATCATGCCCCGGCTGTTCATGGGACTGCGCATGGAAGACCGGCATCCCATCACGGAAATCCTGCGGCTGACGCCGGCGATTCCGGAAAGTTGCCAGTGGGCAATGTTCTTGCGCAACCATGATGAGCTTACTCTGGAGATGGTCACCGACGAAGAGCGCGATTACATGTACCGCACGTATGCTCATGATCGCGAGATGCGTATTAATCTGGGCATTCGCCGCCGTCTGGCTCCCCTGCTGGAAAATGACCGACGCCGCATCGAGTTGATGAACGCGCTGCTTCTGTCGCTGCCCGGCACTCCCGTCCTTTATTACGGTGATGAAATCGGGATGGGCGACAACATCTACCTGGGCGACCGTAACGGTGTTCGCACGCCCATGCAGTGGAGTCCCGACCGAAACGCCGGCTTTTCGCGCGCCAACCCGCAAAAACTCTACCTGCCCGTAAACATCGATCCTGAATACCACTACGAGGCCTTGAATGTTGAGACGCAGTCCAACAACTCACATTCATTGTTGTGGTGGACCAAGCGCATGATCGCCCAGCGAAAGCAGCATCCGTCATTCGGGCGGGGAACCATGGAGATACTCTTTCCCCCCAACCGCAAGATACTGGCATTTGTGCGCGAATTTGAAGATGAAAAGATTCTGGTGGTGGCCAATCTTTCCCGCTTTACGCAATGCGTGGAGCTGGATCTCTCCAGACATCGTGACGCGGTTCCCGTGGAGGTCTTTGGCCGCAATCGCTTCCCTGCCATTGCGGATCAACCCTATTTACTTTCGCTGGGACCCCATGCTTTCCAGTGGTTTCACCTCCAGCCGCATGAACAGAGCCATGAATCATTTTCAGTTGCCACGCGAGAGGAAGAAATACCTGTCCTGACTGTGGAGCCCGCAGAGATTTTCAACTCTTCCACGCGCAACACCATCGCGCGCCTGCTGCCAGGCATGCTTCGCGCACGACCATGGTTTAGAAACAGGAACCGCACCATCCGCCTGGTACGCATGAATGACGTGATTTCCCTGCCTGAGACTGCCGCGCACATTCTGCTGGCCAGCATTGAATACAGTGATGGTGAACCGGATATCATCCCTATTCCTCTTTCCCTGGCTACAGGCGAGCAGGCAGCCGCAATTCTTAGCGATCAGCTTCACGGGGTGCTGGCTAAATTGAAAGGAATGCCTGATCCGCAGTCCATCCTTTACGGAGCAATTTTTGATCGCCAGTTTGTGGATGCGTTGTTAAAAGCAATGCTACGCCGCCGCCGGATCAAGGGTGAACGAGGAGACTTGTTGGGCACGCATACGCGTGCGTTTCGCGAAGCCTGGGGACGCGTCCGATCCAACCTTGATCCCCAGCCGCAAACCCTTGACCTGCACAAAATTATTGTGACTCTGGGTGAAGATTTTGCGCTGAATCTTTATCGTGAAGTGGAAGCGGGTCCAAACCCGGACCGCGAAATGGGCGAGTTCCTCACCAACCACACAACATTCTCACACATTGCCCGCAACCTTGGCGCCCTCGAATATCGCGTCTTACAAGCAGATGAAAGTGAAGAGGTGACCACGCTTGGAACGCTGACGTCCTACGTTCGCAACGCAGCGGACGGATGGGGCTATACGCTTGACCACCTTGGACTCTTCTTCGAACGCGCGCTCGCGGTGCCCGACGATGATCCCCGGCTGAAAGAGCTTACGTCCGGCACTCCGCTGGCGCTTGCTTCTCAGCCTGTTCCAACCATCATCACAGAACTATTGGGTGGTTATGCTGAAATTGCCAGCCAGTTGGGACGACGCACGGCTGAGCTGCACGTTGCACTCAGCAGCCATCCGGAAATCCCTGAATTTGCCCCAGAACCTTTTACTGAGTTCTACCGGCTCGGCCTGTATCACGGCCTTCTCGCGCAACTGAACAGGTCGCTGGACGCACTTCGCCAACACGTGGACCAGCTATCCGGATCCGCCCGCGATGAAGCGCTGGAAATACTGGAGCGCCAGGACACACTGCGCAACCGTTTTGGCTCACTGCGTGACACTCGCATCTCCGGGATGCGTACCCGGCACCATGGCGATTATCACCTGGGCAACGTATTTTACACCGGCCAGAATTTTATCGTCGGCAACTTTGACGGCGATTTTACGCGTCCCATGAGTGAGCGGCGCATTAAACGGTCGCCTATCAAAGATGTGGCGAGCATGGTCCGCTCATTCCATTACGTCTCCCACGCCGTGCTCTTCAATCACGTGCCCGGAATTGTTACCACCGCGGACGTTGACTGGCGGCTGGAGCGTTGGGCCAAAGCCTGGTATCAATGGGTCAGTGCGCTGTTTCTGCGCGGCTATTTTGAAACTGCCGCTGCTGGAAATTGTCTGCCTAAGACACAGGAAGAAATCAAAGCTGTGCTGGATGCTTATACGCTGGAAAAAGGCTTGCTTGAAGTTGAGTATGAACTAGAACACCGTCCGGACTGGGTCCGCATTCCACTACATGGCATTCTGGAACAACTGCAATGAATTTTCCCCGCTCAGCAGGAGTGCTGCTCCATCCCACATCTCTGCCGGGGCGATACGGCATCGGTGACCTGGGACGAGAAGCTGAACAGTTCATCTCTTATCTGCACCAGGGCGGAATCAAGATCTGGCAAGTCTTGCCGCTGAATCCCACCGGTTACGGTGATTCCCCTTATCAATCTCTCTCCGTATTCGCGGGCAATCCATTGCTGATCAGTCTGGAGAAGCTTGTTGCAGAAGGGTTGCTGGATGCCGGAATGCTTAGTTCGCTACCCGGCTTTCCCAAAGATAGAGTTGATTTCAGTTTGGTCATCCCGTGGAAGTTCGACCTTCTCCGCCGGGCTGCGGACAAATTTCTTGCTTCCGCAAACACCATCGACAAAGCCGCATTCCATGACTTCGTTGCACAGAACCAGGCGTGGCTTGATGACTACGCACTTTTCATGGCCGCCAAAGACGCGCATCACGGGCAAGTATGGACTGCGTGGGACCCGGAACTCACTGCCCGCCGGGCACCGGCACTCACCGTCTGGAGCGAGCGACTCTCGGCTGAGATTGCGGCTTACAAATTCTGGCAATTCATTTTCTTCCGGCAATGGAGCGCCATTCGCGCCGATTGCGCCAGTCGCAGCATACGCATCATGGGCGACATACCCATCTACGCAGCGCACGATAGCGCGGACGTCTGGGCACATCGAGATATGTTCTGGCTCGACGAGAAAGGCAATCCGCTGAAAGTGGCAGGGGTTCCGCCTGACTACTTCAGCGCCACCGGCCAACTCTGGGGCAATCCTGTCTATCGCTGGGACCAGATGAAAGCCACAGGATATCGGTGGTGGATTGATCGGGTTCGCGCATCACTCAACACGTTTGACATGGTCCGTCTGGACCACTTCCGCGGCTTTGAGGCCTACTGGGAAATCCCGGCGGGCGAACTTACCGCTGTCAATGGAACGTGGGTGAAAGGGCCTGGAGCGGATATTTTTCAGGCACTCACCCATTCTCTTGGTCCTTTACCGGTCGTGGCGGAAAATCTGGGCGTGATCACTCCAGAGGTTGAAGGTATCCGCAAGCAGTTCGGCTATCCCGGCATGGCCATTCTGCAATTCGCCTTCAGCACTGACCCGCAGGCGCCGACTTTTCGTCCGCACAATTATGAGCAGCAACTGGTGGCCTATACGGGCGGTCATGATAATGACACCATGTTCGGCTGGTGGCGATCAGGTGTTGCCCAAAGCACACGTTCTCAAGCTGACGTAAAAAAGGAATACGAAGACGCGCAGAATTATCTGTGTGTTACTGCCGAAGAGCTTGACCATGAAGTGAACTGGATCTTCATCCGCGAGGTGATGAAGTCCGTAGCCGATACCGTGCTGTTTCCCATGCAGGACGTGCTCGGCCTGGGCAGTGAAGCCCGCATGAACACGCCGGGCACCCTGGGCGGCAATTGGACGTGGCGTCTCAGTGCCGACGGCCTGCGCGAACAGGACCAGCAGCGGCTGAAATTGTTCTCGGATATCTACCAGCGCTAAGCCGCGCTATGGCGCGTCTGTTACTTGCTTCCCGCAATCTCCGTGGTCGCGACATACAGAAATTCAACAAACTTTCCGAAGCCGGCGATCTGTATACGCTCGTCATTGCCGTGAACGTGCTTCATGTCTTCACCGCTGAGTACGGTGCCGATGTCATACGCCTGCACACCCCTGGCGCGCAGTTGCGCTGAGTCTGTGGCGCCTACCTGCATGATCGGAATCGTCGGTACGCCCGGAAACACTTTCTGCTGCGCATGTTCCAGAGCATGAAAGCCGTCAGTATCCAGACCGGACGGCTGCCCTGTAGGACGGGCATGAGTGCTTTCCTGGTCCACAATCTGAATCGACGGATCATTAATCAACTTTGTTAACTCCGCCTTCAATGCATCCATGTTTTCATCTGGCAAAGCGCGAACGTCAAACCGCGCCTCTGCGTCGGCAGGAATCACATTGGAGCGGAAACCGCCTTTGATGATGGTTGGCACCAGTGAAGTGCGCAGCATGGAGTAATACGATGGCTCGGTTGCGTGAAGCTTCTGTTGGGCATCAGGCTGCTCAATGTGGGCATAGATCGCGGCTTTGTCTGGGGTGCTGATCTTTGCCATCTGCTGAAAAAAACGCCGGGTAGTTTCATTCAAACGCATGGGAGCCTCCCAGCGTGCAGTCTTATCAACCGCCCCGGCGAGGTGGGCGATTGCGTTGTCAAGTCGCGGCGCCGAACCGTGGCCGCTGGTGCCATGCGCCACAAGGCTGAACCCGCGAGGCACTTTCTGCGTGGTGCTAACTGCCACATATTGCACCTGGCCGTTCTCTTCCTGAATTCCGCCGCCTTCGTTCAGCGCGTACTCGCAGGCAATATCGTCCCAGTGTTTTTCCACCATGAAGTCGATGCCAAACTGAGTTGTGCCTTCCTCGCCTGCTTCCGCCAGGAGGATCACATCACGATCTAAAGGAATTTTCAGTCGATGAAGCAGCAGGAAGACTTCAAGGTTGGCGGCGTCCATTGACTTATCATCAATTGAGCCGCGCCCGTACAGATAACCATCTTTCTGGATGGCGGCAAAGGGGTCCACCGTCCATTTATCACGCTCCACGCCAACCACGTCGAGATGCCCCATCAGCAGGAGTGGCTTCTTTTTGCCGTTACCTTTTAATCGCGCCACCACATTGCCGCGGCCAGGAGCAGATTCATAGATCTGCGCGGTAATCCCTTCGGCCGCCAATACGCCTTTGATGTATTCAGCCGCCTTCACTTCATTTCCGGGAGGATTGCTGGTATCAATCTTCACCAGTTCGGTAAGGAAATGCAGGGCTTCGGCATGCGCTTTGGCAAAGTCAGGCGCCTGAGCGGATGCATGGCCGAACAGTGAAAAAGCCAGAAGGGAAACGAGTACGAATCTAACGCGGGTTAGGGAAAGCGGAGTGTTCATGGCCCGCCAAGACTAAAGCCTGGCTGCAGTCTCACGCAAGAGAGTTTCTATATCCACAGGATTGTGTGCGCCGGGCAACCCTCCCTGTGCAAGTTCGGCGCTGCCGCCGCCGCGTCCACCGCGCTCGGTAAGGGTTTGCTTCAGCAACTGCCCCATATTCGATTTCAAACCCGTGCTTTGTGCGAATATCAGCGTCGTCTGGCCAACGCATGAAGCCAATAGAGCAACGACGTCCTGCTCCGTGGTCAGCTTTTGCGCAAGCAGTTTGACGAATACTGCGTCGCGGTCCGGGAATACCGCCGTGATTGTTCGAGGCGATCCGGCTTTTCCTGCCAGCATCTTCTCCGCCTGCAATTCCGCGAGCTCTTCCAGCAGCTTGTGCTGGGCTTTGCCGGCTGTTTTGATTTCTTCCAGGGCTTTGCGTATCTGCTGCGGCAGCTCATGGATATGTGATGAATACAGCGCGGCCGATTCTGCCAGCGTGGCGTAGTCTTTCCGCGCCATGGTTACAGCACGCAACCCGCAGATAAACTCAACGCGCATTCCCTGCTTTACCTTTTCGGCTTTGCGAAGAAGAATGCAGCCAATCTGGCCCGTTGCCCGAACATGAGTACCGCCGCAGGCACAAAGATCGAACTCTTTGATGTCGATAAGCCGCAGGTTGCCGGCTTGCTTTGGCGGCAGTTTGCGCAGCCCGAGTTCACGCGCCTCTTCAAGCGGCACAAACCGGATCCCAACCGGACGGTCCTGCGCGATGACTTCATTGGACAGACGCTCCGCTTTTTCCATCTGCCCGGTTGTGAGCGACTGCGTATCCAAGTCGATGGTGCAGCTTTCCGCACCCATATGAAAGCTGACGGTCGGCATGTTGAACAGTTGAATGAACGCAGCAGAGAGAACGTGCTGTCCGGTATGCTGCTGGATGTGATCGATGCGACGGACAGAATCGATCTCGCCGCGAACGCTGGCGCCCTGGGGCACTGCGGACTGCGTGAAGTGAATCACACGACCGTCGTCGCCATCGGCGACTTCGAGGACAGCTACCGGTTCGCCGCCATCGACACACAGCCGTCCGGTGTCATGCACCTGTCCGCCGCTGGTGGGATAGAACGCAGTTCGATCCAGCACCACGCCGGGTTTGCCTTCGAGTTCCACGCTTTCAATCACGCGCGCGTCGAAGGTGAAGAGGTAAGAGTCGTGATAGTAAAGGCGGTCTGTCATCTGTTTTTCACATCCCGAGCAAAGCGAGGGATCCCTACCTTATCCAGAATTTTTCCCCGCCAGTTGTGACCACCACTAGAATATCGCGGCAGTAGGGATCCCTCACTGCGTTCGGGATTTTAGAAAAGAAACTAATACGGCTGAATGATCCCACCGATATTCCGCGTGGCCGGAGCACTCATGTGAGACGCAGGCTGCTGTGTGCTGATCTTCAAAGCGTCGGCAGTTACATCAATATATTTCAGTCCTGAGCCGGTGTTGAAGAGCACTACCTTGTCAGATTTTTTAAGGAAGCCCTGGTCGACAAGGGTGTTGTATGCGGGAAGACAAGCAGCGCCTTCCGGCGCGGCAAATAGTCCTTCACGGCTGGCCAATTCTTTAACACCGGTAAAAATCTGCTCGTCGGAAACTGAAATTGCTGTTCCGCCGCTCTTTTTCAAGATATCCAGGATGATGTAGTCAGCGTACGGCTTTGGTACACGCAGACCCGCAGCCAGCGTGTGTGCGTTCTGGAAAACTTCCATCACCATTTTCTTTTCGTTCCAGGCTTTGGTGACCGGGGAACATCCTTCGGCCTGTACCGCGACCATCTTCGGACGCTTCCTGCCGATCCATCCCAACTGTTCCATCTCATCAAAGGCCTTCCACATGCCGATGAGCCCAACGCCGCCGCCGGTCGGATAAAAGATGGCATCCGGCAATTCCCAATTGAGCTGCTCAGCCACTTCATAGCCCATTGTCTTCTTGCCTTCCACGCGGAACGGCTCTTTCAAAGTGGAGATATCAAACCAGCCTTCGGCCTGTTTGCGCTCGTTTACCATTTTGGCGCAGTCAGAAATCAAACCATCCACCAGCGTAACGTTGGCGCCGTAAGCCTTGCATTCCACAAGATTGGCCAGAGGAACATCTTTGGGCATGAAGATATTGGCTTCGATACCGGCAGCAGCGCTGTATGCGGCCAATGCGCTGGCTGCATTGCCGGCAGATGGCACAGCCAGCTTCTTCAATCCATATTGCTTTGCCATGGTCACGGCGGCGCATAACCCGCGCGCTTTGAAGGACCCGGTGGGGTTGAGTCCTTCATCCTTTATATAGAGATTGGAATTGCGGCGGCTTTGCAGCATAGGCGTAAAGCCTTCACCAAGGCTCACCGGATGATCTCCGGGAAGGACTTCGTGATAACGCCACATGCTGGCGACCCGTCCACGCAGCGAATCCGGGGTGAACTTTCCCTTTAACGGGGCAAGATCAAAGCGGACATATAACGATCCGCCATCTTTGGGGCATATAGTCTGGGGCTGGGCGGCGCTAATATGATCGCCGCACTTGGAACACTCAAGATATACGATTTGGGCCATTACGAAGATTTTAGCGTTAGTTGTCGCTTCGCTCCAAACCGCTTACGAGCGAATTCATCAGGCCCCTATTGCAGGGGGCCTGAGGTCAACTGTTACCGGTTCCCTATTTCGTTTTTGCCGACGGTTCTGGATTTTGCAACGACCTGGGATCAGAAAGGTTGCGCGGCGACGCTTTTTCCAATGACGCCAACATCTGGCGGCCGCTCGCAGGGGCACCAACCATGTGCTGCAACACAATTTCACGGGCCGTAACCTTACGACCGTAGATTTTTTCATTCGCTCCGTTGTCCTGACGCAAGGTGGAACCCTCCAGAGAGATTCCGGCGAATAATCCACGAGATCGTGAGTAGGTAAGGATTTCGGCATGCATGGTGGCGTCCGTGGCCGCTTCAGCATCGCGACCCTTTGGTCCAACTGCCACCGCCGCTTCGCCGCCCAGCTTTACCTTACTTCTGAGAATTGAGCTCACGCCTTTGGTGTTTACCACGAGCAAAACAAAATCGGTAGCCTGCCCGCCAAGCTGAAATCCGATGTTGCCGCCTTCCAGGGCATACATCGATGGCGGTCCCCAGGGACCGGTGAAGCTGGCGCCACTACGGCACGACATTGCACCGCGACCATAACTGCCACCCACGCCGACGGCGAACTTCTTTACCGATGGGAAGATGACCACGCACTCTGCGCGATCAAGCCAGTATTTGGGCACGCCGTCAGGAATATTGAGGATCTCAGAGAGGACTTCTCCGGAATGCTTCAATCGGTCTTGTTCATGTTCCTGGGATTGCACGGTGGCTGTGGCCAGAACTATCGTCATCAGAAAAAAGCACGTCTTCTTCATGGATTCCATCCTTACTGCAGTGTGGGCCGATCAAAACCAGACATTGTAAACCCCGCTGCAAATGTGCATGAAGATTGATGCGAGATGTTCCGATACCTGTCACCGGAAGTAGAGCATAACGCGGGTTTAGCCACAATACGGGAAACGGTCTATTTCCGCGGGATTACTCTCGTGCAACGGCGCTGATTTTGCTGTATTATTCGCGGTTCCACTCCTACGATTGGCAGGCGTATTTCATATGAAAACACTACTCAGAATTCTCTTCCTCGTTAGTTTTATAGCCGGCATGAACGGGCTACTGCCGGCCCAGAGCAACGCACTAAAAGATACGAAAAAGCCTTCGGGCAAACAGGCTCCAGAAAAAAATGCACAAAAGCCGGTCGATACCGCGACGGCATCGACAACCGATGCCAAGAACGATGACACGGCGGTCAAAGATCCGCTCCAGTACTTTCGCTTCCGTAATCTTGGGCCGGCGGTCGGTGGTGGTCGCGTAACGTCTGTGGTCGGAGTTCCCGGCAAACCAAACATCTATTATGCGGGCGCTGCCGGCGGCGGCGTGTTCGCGACCCAGGATGGCGGACTCTCATGGCGGCCGATTTTTGAAAAGGAATCCACCGCATCGATCGGTGCGATCGCCCTGGCTCCGTCCAATCCAAACCTGATCTGGGTTGGGACGGGAGAAAAGAACATCCGCAATGATGTGATCACCGGTAAGGGTGTTTACTTCTCCTCCGATGCCGGAGCTAACTGGAAGTTCATGGGACTGCGCGACGCCGGCCAGATCTCCAACATCGTGATTGATCCGCGAGATCCCAACGTGGTTGTGGTGGGCGTGCTTGGCCATGCCTGGGGACCGAACGCTGAACGCGGCGTCTTTCGCACCACGGACGGCGGTCGCAACTGGCAGAAGGTCTTGTACGTGGATGATGAGACGGGAGTCAGCTCTCTGGTGATGGACCCGGGAAACCCGATGATATTGTTCGCCGGCCTGTGGCGCGTTCGCCGCTACCCGTGGAACCTTGATAGCGGCGGCATCAGCGGCGGCATCTTCCGCTCGCTCGATGGCGGTTCCACCTGGAAGAAGATGAAAGACGGTCTGCCGGAGGGAGCGACCGGACGAATCGGCCTTGCCGCTGCACCCAGCAATCCACGCCATATCTATGCGCTGGTTGAAAACCTTAAAGGCGTGCTGTACGACTCGGTTGATCTGGGCGACCACTGGAAGATGGTGAGCAACAATCACAATCTGGCTGCACGCGGATTTTATTTCAGCGAACTTGAAGTTGCCCCCAACGACGAAAGCCGGCTTTACTTCCTCTCCTTCAACATTATGCTTTCTGAAGACGGCGGCAAGACGGCGCGGCCGACCTCTGCGCGTGTTCACGTTGATCATCACGCCATGTGGATTGACCCGCAGGACCCGAATCGCATGATCAACGGTAATGACGGCGGCGTCTACGTTAGCTCAGACGGCGCACGCAGCTGGCGCTATCTGGATAACCTTCCCATCGAGCAGTTTTACTCCGTGGCTGAAGATGATAACTCTCCTTACAATCTCTGCGGAGGACTGCAGGACAATAACGGCTGGTGCGGACCTTCCAACAGCCTGAGCCGCGGTGGCATCAGCGGCTTTGACTGGTACACGGTGGTCGGTGGCGATGGCGAATATATTGTCCCGGCGCACGGTAAAGATACGCACACCATTTACGCGGATTCGCAAAACGGATTCGTCCAGCGGGTGAACGCGGAAAACGGTCTTTCCAGTTTCGTGCGTCCTTACCTGCAAGGCGTGCAATCCATGAAGCCTTCGGAGTTAAAGTATCGCTTCAATTGGACCTCACCTATCGCGGTCTCATACAGCAACCCCAATGAGGTATACCTGGGCGGTAACGTACTTTTCCATTCGACGGATGGCGGAAATAAGTGGACGCCGATGAGTCCGGACCTCACGCGGAATGACAAATCAAAACAGATTCCCAGCGGCGGCCCGATTCAGTATGACCTCAGCGGCGCCGAAACCGTTGGCGCAATCCTCTCGATGTCGATTTCCCCGGTTGATCCCAAGACGATCTGGGTCGGGACGGATGACGGCGTTGTTCAAGTAACACATGATGGTGGCGAACACTGGAGCAACGTAACTTCTGCCATGACCGGTCTGCCGGAGTGGGGACGCATTCAACAAATTGATGCATCTCCCTTCGACGCCAACTCTGCCTTTGTGGCAGTCGACTTCCACGAAGTTGAAAATAACAAGCCATACGTTTTCAAGACGCATGACAGCGGGAAGACATGGACCTCAATCGCGCAAGGACTTCCCGGGGAAGATCCCGCGCGCGTGATCCGGGAGAATCCGAACAAGAAGGGCTTCCTGGTTCTCGGTACCGATACGGGACTGTTTATCTCAGCCGATGAGGGCAGCCACTGGACGGCGATCAAGAGCAACTTCCCCACCGTGCCGATCTATGACATGAAGTTCATTAAGCGTACGCATGATCTGGTGGTAGCCACACATGGTCGGGGGCTTTTCGTGCTGGATGACATCACGCCTCTGGAAGAAACTGGTGGTGACTTTGCAAAAAGCGACTTCCAGTTGTTCCCCGTTGCTCCGGCCGTAAATTGGCACGCATGGAACAAGCATGGCTTTGCTTCCGGCGGATATGTAGCTCCCAATCCGCCCACGGGTGCGGCCATTACTTACTATCTGCCGGCTGAAATTAAAGTGACACCTGAGCTGCGCAAAAAGGACCAGACACCGGTCCGCATTACCATTGCAGACAGTACGGGCAAAACTATCCGGACCATGTATGGGCCTTCGCGTTACGGAGTGAATCGCGTGGCGTGGAACCTGCATTACGATGGTCCGCGAAAGCTCACCTTCCTGCCGCCCCGTGAAGGCGCGGAAGAAGAAGAGTTCTTTTTTGATCCTAATAGCGGTCCCACGGCGCTGCCCGGCACTTACAAGATCACTGTCAACGTGAACGGCAAAACGCAGACACAGGATGTAAAGGTGGAAACCGACCCGCGGTTCAAACTTGATCCGCAAGCCATGGACGCGCAGTTGAAGATGAGCCTGGAATTGCGCGACCAGGTATCAGCGCTGAACGAGGCGCTCAATCGCCTGAACAGCCTGCATAAGCAACTCACCAACCTGCAGGACCTCCTTACCGGCGATGAAAGCGAGGCCGGTGAGATAAACGCAGCTTACAAGCCGGTGTTGGAAGAAGCGCGGGCGCTGGACAAGAAGATTACTTCGATCCAGAACCCGCTTTACAACTCTGATATTCAACCCGGCAGCCAGGATGACGTCCACTACCTGCAGCGCTTCCATGATCGCGTACAGAACCTGATGCGCGGTGTAATGGGCGCCTATGGCGAAGCGCCACGGGACATTCAATTGGAAGAAGCAGCCGAAGTCCGGAAAGAGCTGGACCATCAGTTGCAGCAGTTCAATACGTTCCTGAACACCGAGGTTTCGGCCTTCAACAAGAAGGCCACGGAACACGGATCAAGCACACTGTTCGCGGGCGGCCCGGTGGAGATTAAAGCCGGCGCAGGAGCGTCAGGTTCGGGAGCCGCAGAGCTGGAAGACGACGATCCTGATCAATAAATGATCCGGTCAACCGGTTTGGCGTGGCGACAGTTTCGTCACGCCTTTCTTTTTGCCTTGCCTTCCGGCTGGCTTCTCCCATCTAGCTAACGAAGAGTAGAATGGCTCGTCTAAAGATTACTCTTCACGTGGAACAGCATAGTCACCCCAAACGTAACTGAAGAAGCTTTGGAGCTTTGTACCCAGTTTTAGAAACTCAGTTTTAGAAACCCAGTTTGAGAAACCCGGTTTGAGAAACCTTAGCTTTAGAAACCCAGGAGACAGCCAGTGAACGCGATTCGCTTTCTAGTGACTTGTATATTCTGCTTCTCCGCCCTGGCATCGGCCCAGACGGCGGAAGAGCTGGTGGCCAAGAACATTCAGGCCAAAGGCGGGATGGACAAAATCAAGGCCATCACCAGCCTGCGTACATCCAGTGATCTGGATGCAGGCGGATTCAAAGCCGTCCTGGGACAGGAGAGCAAGCGCCCAGACCTGCTCCGGACTACGTTCACAATCCAGGGCATGACGCAGATACAGGCATATGACGGCTCCAGCGGCTGGCAGATATCTCCCTTTCAGGGTAAGAAAGATCCCCAGCTTCTGGGCGAAGATGACATGCGGGACCTGGTGGAAAGCGCTGACTTTGATGGGCCGCTGGTGGATTATCAGAACAAAGGCAACAAAGTGGAATACCTGGGACACGACCAGGTAGACGGCGACGACGCTCTCAAACTAAAAGTCACGCTCAAGAACGGCGATGTAAATTATTACTTCCTTGATCCGGATACGTTTCTTGAAATCGAAGTGGAAAAACAGCAATTTATCCGTGGATCAGTGCGCGAAAGCGTGACCATGCTGGGCTCATACAAGCCGGTGAACGGCGTGATGTATCCGTTCTCGATTGAGGCGGGCTCCAAGAATGATGCCGACAACCGGGCCAAAATCACGGTGAAAAAGATTGAAGCCAACGTGCCGGTGAAGGATGGCGACTTCAAGATGCCGGAAGCGCCGCAAGGCGCCCCGCAACCTGCGCCCAAAAAGCCCACGGCCAACTAATGCGAACCCTTCTCATGAGGACATTTCTGATGATCATTGCGCGCCTACGCGTTTCCGCAACTTTCTTGTTCTGCTGTGCCCTGACCTGGATGCTGACTGGTTCGATCATTGCGCAAACTCCGGCTACCGGTACTGAACACCCCGTGAAATATGATTCCGGCACTGTCTCCGGACTTAACGCACGCAACATCGGCTCCGCCACCATGAGTGGACGCGTTGCGGCCGTGGACGCCGTGGATGAAAACGGCAAGATCACCCTTTTTGTGGGCTCGGCCAGCGGTGGTGTGTGGAAGTCAATCAACGGAGCCACCACCTTCAAGCCGGTCTTTGACAAGGAAAAGGTGCAGTCGATTGGTGCGGTCACGATTGATCCTACCGACCACAAGATTGTATGGGTCGGCAGCGGTGAAAGCTGGGCGCGCAACAGCGTGTCAGTGGGCGACGGCATTTACAAGTCCACGGACGGCGGCGAAAACTGGACTAACGTTGGCTTGAAAAACTCTGAGCGCATTTCGCGCATTCTGGTGGATCCCACCAACAGCAACAATGTGCTGGCCTGCGCCACCGGCCACTTGTGGGACGACAACGACGAACGCGGAGTTTATAAGACCAGCGACGGCGGCAAGACATGGAACAAAGTACTAGCCGGCGCAAATGGATCCAGCGGTTGCGGAATGCTGGCCACCAGCCCGAAGGACCCCAAGACCATCTTTGCTTCCACCTGGGACTTCCGCCGCCAGGGCTGGACATTCCGTTCCGGCGGTCCGGGTAGCGGCCTCTTCAAATCAACCGACGGCGGCGACCACTGGACAGAAATTACCTCTGCAAACGCACAAGGAATGCCGGAAAAGCCATACGGTCGCATTGCCGTGGCCGTAGCCCCTTCAAAGCCAAACGTGGTTTACGCGATGATCGAGTCTAAACAGAGCGCGCTGTTCCGCTCTGATGACGCGGGCAAGACATGGAAGAAGCTTGATTCCAGCCAGTATATGGTGTGGCGTCCGTTTTACTTTGCCAACCTGGTTGTTGATCCCAAGAACGAAAACAAAATCTACAAGCCGGACCTGATTCTTCTGGTCAGCACGGATGGCGGACGGAGCTTTAGTTCCACGGCCAACGCACACGGCGATTTCCATACCATCTGGATCAACCCTGCCAACCCAAACATGGTCTATGCCGGCGACGACGGCGGCTTCTGGTCAAGCGTTGACGGAGGCACGCGCTGGACGCACGCCATCAACCTTCCCGATTCGCAGTTCTACCACGTGAGCACCGATGACGCCGATCCGTATCATGTTTTTGGCGGATTGCAGGACAACAGCGTCTGGATGGGTGACTCTTCTTATCCTGGCGGCGTGACCAATTCACGCTGGGAGAATCTCTACGGCGGTGACGGCTTCTGGGTGTTCCCCGATCCGGCGGACAACGCGTACGTTTATGCCGAGTCGCAAGGCGGAGAAGTGGGCCGCGTTAACCGGCACACTCTGGAAGGCAGAAATATCAAGCCGCAAGCCGGCTACAACGAAAAGAAGCTTCGCTTCAACTGGAACACGCCGATTCATATGAGCCCGAACGAAAAGGGCACCATTTATATCGGCGCGCAATATCTCTTCCGCTCGCGTGACCATGGCCAATCATGGGAGCGTATATCACCGGACTTGACCACCAATGATCCGGAAAAGCAGAAGCAGGAAGAATCCGGCGGTGTGACTGTCGATAACTCGTCCGCCGAAATGCACACCACCATTTACGCGATCAGTGAATCACCCATGAATGGTCGCCTGATCTGGGCAGGCACCGATGACGGCAACCTGCAAATCACGCGCGACGGCGCCAAGACGTGGACCAACGTAGTGGACAAGATCACCGGCCTGGGAAAGAACGCGTGGGTCTCCAGTGTGAAGGCCAGCCAGTTTGACGAAGGCACGGCGTATGCGACCTTCGATCGCCATACGTTTGGCGACATGAAGCCCTACGCCTACAAAACCACCGACTTCGGACAAACATGGACGCCGCTTATCACGCCCGACAGCGGTGTGACCGGGTACGCGCACGTCATTACGGAAGACACCAAGGACAAGGACCTGCTGTTTCTGGGAACCGAGTTTGGGATGTGGATCTCCATTGATGGCGGCAAGAACTGGGCACAATATCGCGGCAGCAACTTCCCGGCTGTCGCTGTGCGCGACATCGTAATCCAGCCGCGCACGTCTGACCTGGTGATGGCCACGCACGGACGCGGCATCTGGATCATTGACGATATCTCATCCCTGCGCACGCTTACTCCTGACCTGATGACCAAGGAAGCTGTGTTGCTTGATACCACCGCAGTGCAGTACCTGAGCACAAATGGTGGATGGAACGAAGGGGACGCAGCGTTCAGCGGGGCCAGCCGCAGCAATTCTGCGTACATCACGTACTACCAGCGCAGCCGGCACATCTTCGGCGACATGAAGATTGAGATCTTTGATTCCGCCGGAAAGCTGGTGGATACCATCGCCGGCAGTAAACATCGTGGACTTAACCGCGCCACCTGGTCGATGACATTGAAAGCTCCCATTGTTCCACCGGCAGCTACGGCCGCGTTCGGCGCAGCTTCAGGACCGCGCGTGCTTCCTGGCGTGTACACCGTGAAACTCACGAAAGGCGACAAGGTCTATACCAGCAAGCTGAATGTGGTGATGGACCCTCGCGCCAAGTACACGGCGGACGATCGCAAGGCCCAGTACGACCTGGCCATGAAGCTTTACAAGTCAATGGCCAAAATGAGCTTTGCCGTGGACTCCATGGTTGGCCTGCGTGATGGAGCAGGAATGCGTGCAGCTAAATTGCCCGCGAACGACCCATTGCGCAAGAGCCTGGAACAATTTTCACAACAGGCCGATGCGCTGCGATCAAAAATTGTAGCCACCAAGGAAGGTGGCGCGATCACCGGTGAGGAGCGTATCCGCGAGTTCATGACTGGAATCTATGGCGACATCACCAGCTATGAAGGCCGGCCAACCGATTCACAGTCTGCCCGTGCCGACGCGCTCAGCCACGAACTGGATGACGTGGTTAAACAACTGGATGAACTTACGTCACGTGACCTGACGAAGATCAACGAAGGTTTGCGGAAGAAGAAGCTGGATCCAATCCAGCCATTGACGCAAGCCCAGTGGGAAAAGGCGCATGAAGACGAAGGTGGCAGCCACTCCGGGGACGGGATGCGAGGCAGGCGAGAGATCGACTAAAACTTTAATCTTTACTTGAACGGGCGCGGTACGGGTGCTTTTCGGTGCAAATATTTGATCGCTGCGCGATGAACGTCTGCCTAAAGGCCCGCGATTCGCGAGCGTATCGCTAGACGCTGATACTGCTAGTAGGTCAGTTTTTTAAACTGACCTACTACCGAACCGGCGCGGCTGAGAAATTGGCCGCGCTTTCTTTTTGAGGTCATAAGCGAATTCACGAACGGTTTTAGGGAAGAATGTTTCGAGAGAACTCCCTGAAACAGCAACGTCGTGCAGGCACTCTCGGGATGTTTCGACTTGCGCTGACTCGCGTTGCTCGTGCGCGCGGCGCTCAACATGACAGCTGTCAGCAATATCTATCGAGCAAAAATGTCGCAGCACCCGAAGTATCAGCCCCATCTACTCGGCCTTTGGAGTTCCATTCCCCGATTGCGTCAAGCCACGATTTTGTTGGACACGACTTCTTCACTGCAATTCAAGGCGTCCAGACCAAGGAACCTGGCTCCTTCGCCCAGTTCCTCTTCAATGCGCAATAGCTGATTGTATTTCGCGATGCGGTCCGTACGGGAAGCCGATCCGGTCTTGATTTGTCCCGCGCCGGTCGCTACAGCAAGGTCGGCGATGAACGTGTCTTCGGTCTCACCCGAACGATGCGAGATCACGGCAGTGTAGGCATTGCGCCGCGCCATGTCGATGGCGTCCAGCGTCTCACTCACAGAGCCGATCTGGTTGACCTTGATCAAAATCGAGTTGGCTACGTCTTCATCAATGCCGCGGCTCAAGCGTTCGGTGTTGGTTACGAAGAGGTCGTCACCAACCAACTGGATCTTGTCACCGAGTTCGTCGGTCATCATCCGCCAGCCGGCCCAATCATCTTCGGCCAGACCGTCTTCAATGGAGACGATGGGATATTGCCGCACCCAGTCTGCCCAGAAGCGGACCATCTCCTGCGAAGACTTGACCGACTTGTCAGATTTCTTGAAGACGTACTTGCTTCTGTCCTTGTCAAAAAATTCACTGGCCGCAGGATCAAGCGCAATGGCTACATCTTCACCGACGCGAAAACCTGCCTGGCCAATGGCTTCAAGGATTACTTCAATGGCTTCGACGTTGGCTTTGAGTGACGGGGCAAAGCCGCCTTCATCGCCAACCGCGGTGCTGTATCCGCGCTTCTTCAGTACTCCTTTAAGAGTGTGGAAAATCTCCGCACCCCACTGGAGGGCCTCGGCAAAAGTTTCAGCGCCCACGGGCATCGCCATGAACTCCTGAAAATCCACATTGCTATCGGCATGTGCGCCGCCATTCAGGATGTTCATCATGGGGACGGGCAGCAGGTTGGCGCCCACTCCTCCCAGATAACGATAAAGCGGAACTTTAAGAGCAACAGCACTGGCCCGCGCGCACGCCATGGATACCGCAAGGATCGCGTTGGCACCCAGTTTGGCCTTGTTCGATGTGCCATCCAGTTCCAGCATGGTGTTGTCGATGTGGCGCTGGTTTGTGGCGTCCATTCCCTGCAGCGCGTCGGCGATTACGGAATTCACGTTGCCGACCGCGTTCAGTACGCCCTTGCCCAGATAGCGGTCGTTGTCGCCATCGCGAAGTTCCACGGCTTCATGTTCGCCGGTGGACGCCCCGCTGGGAACGGCAGCGCGTCCGATAGAACCATCACCAAGTGAAACCTCTGCTTCAACTGTTGGATTGCCGCGGGAATCAAGAATCTCCCGTGCGTGGACATCAACAATGCTCAAATCCATATCGACCTCTTAAGACCCGAAATTATAAATGAAGCCTTGCGCCCGTGCTGTAATGGGCTCGGTACACATCCGGCGGCATTTCCCCGCCCTGCCTGGTTCTGTTATGTTCAATGCTTCAACCTTGATCTTCAACGACGGCCCTGGAGGGCGCACATGTCAAATCCGCCACAACCAAATATTCGAATCCTGAATTCGCCGGAGTACCGGGACGGCTATGCCAATTCAGTGCAGGTTCGGGTAAGCGTATGGGACTTTCTCCTGATCTTTGGACGCCTGCAGCCGCAGAGCACAGAAGAGGTTGAAGTCCATAACTTTCAGGGCGTCTATCTCAGCCCGCAACAGGCCAAAGCTCTGGTCTCCATCCTGCAACAGAATATCCACCAGTATGAGAATGCTTTTGGCGAGATCAAGTTGGATGCCAATATCATGCCAACTGGCGGACCGATCCACTAGTTCTCTGATGACTGGCCAGGTGTGCGCAGCATGAGATCAGCCAAAAACGTACGCGTGCGCCTGGGAGGCGCGCAGCTTTTCTTCATCATCTTCCTGGCCATCACCGTTCTTCATGCGCCTTTGCTACATCTGCCCTTCTTCTGGGATGAAGCTGGATTTTATGTGCCGGCTGCCTTCGACCTGGCACATTATCATTCCCTGATTCCTGTCACCACGCTGGACACGGGACATCCTCCGCTCCCGGCGGCGTACCTGGCAATGTGGTTTGGGATTTTTGGATGGATGCCAACAGTCGCTCGCCTTGCCCAGCTCCTGCTGGCTGCGCTGGCACTGACCAACGTTTTTCTTCTGGCCAGAAAAGTTGCGAACTGGCCTGTGGCAACGGCCGCGACTATCGCTACCGCGCTCTATCCGGTATGGTTCGCGCAGAGCTCTCTGACACATGCAGACCTGGCGGCCGCCGCGTTTACGCTCATGGGAATCAGGCTGGCGATCGATGAGCGACGGTGGCCTTCGCAACTGGCTTTCTGCGTGGCTGTTCTATGTAAAGAGACGGCCATTATTACGCCGCTGGCGCTGGCTTTGTTTGAATTGGGCCCATGGAAAACGACTGCTGAAGGTTTTCTTGTACGCATCAAGAGGGCGCTTCCCTACTTGACCTCCATCATCCCGCTCTTACTCTGGCTGATTTATCACCAACACGTCACTGGAAGGTTCTTCGGCAACGCCGACTTCTACCAGTACAACGTGACTCAGACGATCACGCCAGTACGGTTCCTGCTGGCATTCATGCTGCGCGTATGGCATCTGTTCGGCACCATGAACATGCTGGCGCTTACCGGAGCCATGATCGCGGCAATGTGGTTTCCGCCGGTAACCGATGAAGACGGCGAACGCCAACGCATCGCCGTTCCCGTTCAACTTCAGTTCGGGTTGATCATGCTGGCCCATGTGCTTGCATTCTCTCTGCTGGGAGGCGCTCTGCTTACGCGCTATCTGCTGGCGGCCTATCCTCTGCTGATTATCATCGCCGTGTCTACGTTGCGACGCCGCATTCTGAGCTGGCAGTGGCCGATGGCTGTGCTGGTGATTTTCTTTGTGCTGGCACTGTTCTTTGATCCGCCGTACCGTTTTGCTCCGGAAGACAACCTGACCTATCGCGACTATGTGATTCTTCACCAGCACGCTGCGGAATTTCTGCAACAACATGAGAGCGACACCACCATCCTGACGGCGTGGCCTGCGACCGACGAGCTTTCCAAACCGTATCTCGGCTATGTACACGCGCCGCTGAAAACGATTCCAGCTCGCGACTTTACGCTGGAAGAAATGCTGCGGACCCAGGCTATTCGCAAACAATCCGGAAAGAGCAAATTTCAGGTGGTGTATTTGTTTTCGACCAAATATGAGGCCGCCACATGGTTCCAGTCCGAACGCTGGGAAGCAATCATCAGTAAGTTCTTCGATTACCATCGCGATCTGACACCGAACGCGGCGGCGCAACTGCTAGGCGGCAGAGTGGTCTACATGGAACATGTGAAAGCTGAATGGGTGGAGATCATCGAGATGGATCGGGCGACGGTGGCAAGGCGGTGACGGCGGCGAAAGTTTTTATGTCGCTTCGCTAACGCTGCGCTCCGGCCTGCGGCAGCGCGGTAGCGATTTACCGGCCGCTTACCCAGCCCTTACCCCTCAGCTCGCACGCTCGCCTCGGGAACGGACTGGGCTAACTTCTGTCGCGCCTACGGCGCTTTGCGCATGGGTAGCCCAGCAGGTCTCGTAAAATTGTTGCGAAAACGGAACAGGAGGCCCTAGCCTTCTCAAGCGCGCTAGGAAAAAACACGGATGACAGCGATGTGCAGAGAAGGGTTATACCAAAGATGACATAACGCGTTCACCACTGCGTTGAGCGCCCGGAAGTTAGCTGGTTGGATATCCATAAAAGTTATCGGCCCAAATCAGAAATGAATCAGCTTGCTTTTGCTTCCACCTCAATGTGGGAGTGAACAGTCGCCGCGGCGCGGCCACTAGCTACCACGCGCATGGTTTTCCAGTCATAGGCAAACTCGCGGCCGCAATCCAGGCAAACCACATATGTGCCAGTTTGCGTCGCGGCCTGTGTCCGGCGCTGCCCGTCTTTTGCACGGAGGGGCTTGGCGCTCAGGGGGAAGCTCATGTTCTTGTGCCAGCAACCAAAGAGTGCGTCAAAGATTTTCACCGTCTCCTCCAGAACCCTGAAATCGAAAACCGACTAGACGTACTGACCCAGCCAGAAGCCATCGGCAACTCCGTCTGATGCGTTAGGAATCTGGTCTTGCGAACGTTAGTACTTCCGTTACTGCTTAGTGGTATTAGACACATTCCCGTTTCAAACGTTTCTCAAAATTGAGTGACAAAATGTGTCAACTGTCGCTCAATATCTCCACTGTTTTCAATACGCAGAACGAAAGCAAACGGATTTATTGCAGGCTTCCATTCAAAGAAACGTAAAGCGCGCAATCGGCCCGAATACCGAAGAAAATAAAATGCCGGACACGAGTCAAGGTAATCAACATCAGTACCGTTCGTCTGCGACCTGGCTTTTCAAACTACGTTCGGGCGCGTCAAGAGTTTATATCGCCTTTTGTTCGCCCTTGCAAGAACAAAAAGGGATCGCCGTGATCGCCGACAACGCGCGGCATCGCCGTGATCCGAAGATCAGATTGAACGTCCTTTCGCGGGATGTCTCCCGCCGAGAACTAAGAAGGACGCCTGGTGTAATATCGTGCCGGGAACACAACCATGACGGATTCGGGCTCTGACGAAACATCTGGCAAAAAAGCTGACGACAAAATCGACTGGAAGAAACACGGTTTGCGCATTGTTCACGCGGGCGAGTTGGACAGCAACACGCCGCAAACGCCGGGTATGACGCGTGCCGAAGCCATCTCGCATGCGCGCGTTGGGGCGCAAAAACTCTGGGCAGGAACCGTGGTGGTGCACCCCAATGCCAGGACCGGACCACATCATCATGGCGAACTGGAAACCGTGATCTACGTGGTACGTGGCCGCGCGCGCTTTCGCTGGGGAAATGACCTGGAGTTCGTGGACGAAGCGGGTCCAGGTGACTTCGTTTATGTGCCGCCTTACGTTCCACATCAGGAGTTGAACGCGCGCAAGGACGAGCCGGTGGAAGCCGTGATCGTGCGCAGCGGCCAGGAACCGATCGTAGTCAATCTGGATATTCCCAGCCCCGAAGATAATCCCGGCAATTCGGAAGCCGATCCGTTTCACTCCGCACCCAAGATCTGAGTATCAACCTTCAGCGCTCATAGCAAAACCTTACCGGTGATTTCACTGATGACACTGATTAATGGTGATCAGCGAGCGAAGATAGAAGACGGCTTTTACGGATTGGTAACAAATGCGCGGGAGACTAAGAGTCTCCCGGCTGATTGCTGACTGGTCCAATTAATCATTGTGAATCAGTGTTATCCATGAAATCAGCGGTAGGCTTGATCTTCCGATCTCGGCGAGATTATGGGATATGTGCGGGATGTTTTGAAACGTCTGGAAGTGCGGGCGCGCCAATGCGCTGGAATCTGGCACGCCCGGATTTTGGTTCGATCGCTCTAAGCCGCTCGCTGTTTCTTCGCGTTAAGTGCGGGCAGAAGAAGATTCAGAAGCGCTTGATCAGAGAACGGGTTCTGGCCTGAGATCAGCTCACGATCTTGAAGGACATAGCTCGTCCAGGGAGCGAGCACACTTACGTCACCGCCCGCCGTACTCAAGGCGAAGTCCGGGTAGAAGAGAACCTTACCACCAATCTCAAGCGGCTCACGCTGCTGTTCTTCCGCCGTCGAGAAGATTGTCATCTTATATCCAGCATAGATCCAACCTTGAGCCTTGGCCCGCGCTCCATCGGTATCGCCCGCCGTCAGCGCGGCGACCACTGCCTTCGAATTCGGAGAAGCCGAGAGAAGTGAAATCGGGCCATGGCAGAGCACTGCCGTAGGCTTGGATGTTTTATGAAAGTGTCTCATCACGGTGCCGGCGTCGGGGTCATCAAGAAGGTCCATCATCGGGCCATGGCCGCCGGGGACGAAAACAGCGTCATATTGATCCAGGCCTGATGCGATGACATCCGAGATACGATTTGGATTTTTGAGCCCGGTCAGGCTGTCGTGGAATTCCAGATAGTCCTGAAGCCTGGCCTTGTCGCCACCGAAGAACTGGGGTATGGCTGAATTGACATCCATCTGCGGCGTGTTGCCTTTGGGGTTGGCGAAGGTGATGTCGTAGCCCTCCTTCATCAGGGCACGAACCGGAACCGTCAGCTCGTTGAGGTAGTAGCCGGCGCCCTTATAAACCTTGCCGTCTTTCAAGGACAAGCCGTGACCGCTCGAGACTAGTACCAGGACTTTTCCTTTTGTTGCCATTTTGTTCTCCCTTTTAAAATCGATTGTGTTTTCATGGTCCGGCGTTTACCCCTGCTTGGTCATGAAGTCGCGTACCAGAGCCGCGATGTCGTCGGCAGCCGTATCCAATGCAAAATGGCCGCCATCCACAATGTGGATCTGAGCGCCGGGTACATCCTTCTTATAGGCTTCCGGTTCCGAAGGATCGAACGACGATTCATACTTACCCCAGATCACCAGCAGGCGCGGCTGCTTATCACGCATCCACGCTTGCCATTTCGGGTATGCTTCCACGTTGTTTCGATAGTCGTAGAAGAGGTCGCTCTGAATCTCTACTTGGCCGGGTTGGTTGAGAAAATAGAATTCGTCCGTCCAAAGGTCCGGATCGTGGCGTTCAGGATTGGGATCGTTCCCCGCGTGACGAGCCTTGGCAGTCTCCAACGACATTAGATTCACGCGTAACGCGCTTTCGTTGGCAGCGCGATCAGCCCAGAAGGCCCGCCGTGTCTTCCAGTTCGCTCCCAAGCCTGTGTTGTGGGCTACTGCGTCCTGAACAATGATTGCCTCGACCCGGTCTGGATGGGCAAGCGCCATGCGAAAGCCAACGGGGCCGCCGTAATCCTGCAGGTACAGCGTGTAGCGTGACAAACCCATCGCCTGCGTGAAATCCTCCATCACTGAGGCGATGTGATCGAAGGTGTAATTGAACTGCTTCGGACCTGGCCAATCGCTATGTCCGAAGCCAGGGTAATCCGGCGCAACCAGGTGATAGCGTTCGGAAAGCCGGGCGAAAAGGGGTTCAAACATCCTCGACGATGAGGGAAATCCGTGCAGTAAAAGAAGCGTCGGCGCATTTCTCGGGCCCGCCTCTCTGTAAAAGATCGACAGCCCATCGATCTGTATCGCGCGATAGTGCGTCGAGTGTTCCAACAGTCAGTTCTTTCTTGGGTCAACAGTGGAGATGATGCGAGCGATCCCACGGTTGCCGCAAATCCAGGCACTGACGATGTGATCTGTTTCACGGGTCTGGAATTCTGGCAGTGGGTTGAATCAAATTCAGCCCTCTGCCGGAAATTCTGGTAGTGGGCTACTTTGAATTTTGGGAGACTCGCAAACTTCACTCTTGATCTGGCATGATACATCCATGCCTAAGCGGGTCAAGCAGAGATCGACAGACATTAACGAGAGCGCATTGCCCTCTATGGTCGAAATTGGAGTGGTTCATGAGCAACATACAAATCGAGCAGAAGAGCTATGAGATGCCCCCGCTGGACGGGATGAGCATTGCGCATTTTCTCACCGTCGCTGACATCGGGCGATCGGCTCACTACTACGAAAAGGTCTTCGGCGCTCGCATCCTGAGCATGGGTGACGGCAACGCGCCTGCGTACCTTCAGCTCGCGAATATCTGGATGATTCTGAACGTTGGGGGCGGGCCGACCCCGGATAAGCCGACGGTAACGCTCAGTGTCCCTGACCCGAAGCACATCAACAGCTTTATGAATTTCCGCGTTGCGGATATTCAAGCGTGCTATGAATTATGGAAAAGTCGAGGAGCGGAGTTCATCACGGAGCCGATCCCCAAGTACGGCGAGACGCGCTGCTACATCCGCGATCCTGACGGTTATATTATCGAGGTCGGACAGAGCACTGCGCTCAAGTATGGGTAACGCTCGGCGCGGATGGGATTCGGATTTAGACGCTTACAGATGTCCGCTTAGTGCCGGCCCAATGGCGCGAACAATTCGCCCGAAGCTTCGTCAGGTGGATTAGGGTCGGCGAGGAAGTCTCTTTCCCGAGGCCTCGGATCCAGCTGGTTCACGGAATGGTTCCACAGCAATGCGCTGGTAACACACTTCCAGAACGCTCAGGTATTCTGTACCGCCCGGCACTTGAAGGACTACGCTGTCACCCGCTGCCGACTTCGTCAACGCACGCCCCAGAGGTGACACCCAACTGACGTGGCTGCGGTTGAGATCGACCTCGTCGGTGCCTACGATGCTCACCACTCGCTCCACTCCCGCGGCACTGGCATAGCGCACGGTCGCTCCAAAGAATGCCCTCGTCGCCGCCTGCCCCGCTCTGGGAGCTTCCGGGTCCACCACTTCCGCGGCTTCGATTCGCTTCGAGAGAAAGCGAATCCGCCCATCGATCTGCCGCAGCCGCCGCTTGCCGTACTGATAGTCGGCATTTTCACTGCGATCGCCGTTGCTGGCAGCCCACGCCACCACCTCCGTCACGGCCGGGCGTTCCCTGGAGAGCAGAAACCGGTGCTCATCTTTGAGGCGCTGCAACCCGCTGGGCGTTATGTAGTTCTTGACTTGCGTCGCGGGCTCGTCCCGTCGCGGTTCTCTTGTAAACCCTTTCCGCATCTCGCCAATCCTTTTCTGGACGAACCCAGTTTAAAGGCGTGGTGACCCTGGCAGGAGTCGAACCTGCGACCTGCGGTTTAGGAAACCGTCGCTCTATCCATCTGAGCTACAGGGCCACTGTTACGTAACCCCATTATGCCACGTTGGTTTACGGAAGTGGATGGGGCTGCTCCATCGAAATTGGAGAACAACCGTTTAAGCATAGGCTGGATCCTGTTTTGAGTTACCCCGAGCGATCTGTTCACTGGATGACGATAGGGTTTCAAGCAACATGCGCCGATTGAGCGAAATTACTTTATGCCGTTGCCACTCATCAAAATTACAGAAGCTACACCGACGGCCGAATCAACTATGTTGAGTGTCCCCGGGCTCTGGCGCGGTTCAGTTGGCGTAAAGGTCACCCAGATCTCACACTTAGCCCCAACCGGAAATGACGAAGAGGATGTGCAATTATCCTTTTCTGAATAGGACCCGCTTGCGGTAATAGCCTTGATCCTCAGCATCATGTCGCTGAATGTATTGTTGGTTACGGTCACTGACAGGCTTGCGCTGCCGCCAACCCGGACGTTTCCGAAGTCAAGGGAGCTGGGCGAAAAAGTCACCTGGAAACGCTCGACCGTGACTGGGATTGTGAGCCGCACGTCCGGGCCATTGGGGTTCTTGTAGCTGACGACGATGCCGGCCGTTCCGGTCGTCACCGCCCTCGCTGTGCCGGTCCCATCCACGGTCACAATCTTTGTGTCCGTTGAACTAAAAGTAACTTTCCCCGACTCCCTGGTGTCCATTACGCTACCATCGGCAAAGTGTGCCAGGATCAGCAAAGGGTAGGTTGCACCCTGAGCTTGAATGTACATGTGCGTGAGATTCAGCTCGGAAAGGGAGATCGGCATGTCAGGTCGTTCCACGACGATGCCGATCGAGTCGGACTCGTGCTCCCCCGCAGCGGTCCTGCCCATTGCTGTGAGCGAGTACCGGCCTATATCGGCCTTCGAGGGTATGGTTATCGAGAACTCGACGGGTAGAGAGTGAACGACTTCAGTTGGAGGTACATTGGGAATTGATAAAAGCACGCCAACAAATTCCCAGGTGCGTTCAGTGCTTGTCATTGTGTCACGAAGAGTGAAGAGAACGGAAGGTGATTCCTGAGGTAATCAGGAATTTGCGCTCGGGCCCTGTCATGCGTGTAGTGGCGATTTAGCACCAATTACCATGACGTGGGTCGCCTGGATAGACTAGAATTAGCGCCGTGTGGCGCATACTTCACGTGCTTAGCCCCGTGCAAAGTCTCGCACTGGCATCCTTTTCCGCGGCATCACTCGCCTTGCCGTTGGCGGTGCAGTCGATATCTCGTGACCAAACGGCACACTTGCGCAATCTCTTCTGGCCTGACACTCTCGACTTCGACGCTTACGTAAGCTTCTCGCTCTTTTTCATTGGCGTGCTACCCGCCCTACTCGGCTACTACCACCTGGGACGGCTGGGCTTTTGGCTGAACGTCGCAGCGGGATTCGCGGTCGCCTGGATCACGGCCGTATGTTGGATTCTCTGTTGCGTGTATCTCGGGCCTCATTTCGGAAGCCTATGGTACAGCGCCGTTGCTTATGCTGCATGCGTCATACTGGTGTACCTGCTCATTGCATGGCTCCATTTAAGGGCTGCAACGTCTCCGTCCGTGCGTGACGCTCAGCGAAAGCTTCACCTACTTCCTGCTGGAACGCTGTGGCTGTTATAAAACAGGCGTTTACACTCAGAACCCAGGGTCTGATGGTGGATTATTCAGGCTACCGCTCGCGCAACACGCGTGGAGTGTTCCCCGCTCCCTCTTCCTCTCATCAGCGTTACGTGTTTGGACCACCCCCCGGGGAAACACTTATTCGGTGGAACATTCCATTATCTCTGAAACTGGCGAAATCAGGCGATTACACTCACTATCAGTGTTACTGGTGAAATGCGATATTACGTCAACAATCGCAAGTGAACGCCCTAGAAGCGTTCTTCTTGAGTGGTGCTCCGGTATTAATATCAAACGGCTAATGGCTAATTTCGAACATACCAGAAACCCCCATTGGGCCAAGAGGTGGGGGGGCGCCGCAGCAGCGAGTGTGTGCATCTGCGTGCTGTGGTTCGCATACGTAAATAGGGATGGTTGCTGGCTCCACTTTCGCGGGGCGCGAGGGCTGATCGTATTTGTGTTTCCTTGGCTGTGGCTCATGGTGCTGTTCGGCTTTAAGATGAAAGCGCGATTTATCTTGGTCGGCCTAACCCTGATCGGCCTGCTCTTCTGGCCGCACTCCGATAGGCTCTTCGTCGCAGCAGCGGAATCAAGTGCGGTGGCCACATTAAGACAATTGCACTCGACACTAGAGTCCAGCCAGGTCGAGCAGCAACAGCCGAGTTATCCTCGGACACTTCCCCATATCGATTCTGCGTACCCGCTTCGGAGTACCTATCGGTTTGAGTACGTGCCTTCTTTTTCGGCTAACGGGACGATTGATACTTACGTCATCAGGGCGATGCCAATGCGCCGAATTTGTGGATGTACGAAGAGCTTCACCATTGCGGATGACGGTCGCTTTTACTACACGCTTGAAGAAAGAGCTGCGACGTCCTTCGACCAGCCTCTGCTATGAAAATCAACTGCACTGCCGGGGGTTAACTGTCGAAAACAAGCGTTAGCACTCACAACCCGATCATGAGTGTAATGGCGATTTATCGCCAATTACTGCGTTGTCACTGGTGTGCCCTCGGTTATGACGACCGTTTCAGGTGTTGGATTCAGCACCGTGTAGGCGTGTTTGCCGTCAGTCTCTTGCTTGACTTCAAACCGGGCAGCTTTGGCGCATCCAAGCCAGCCGCTCCGCTCGAACATCCCGGTAGTGAAGAAAACGACCATACCTTCTACCGGTGCTTCGATGTTCGTGTCCAGTAGTTCGTTATCGACGACTGCACCGCGGTCGAGAAAGACAATCTGACGCTGGAACTCGTTGGCGTGCACTGGCAGTCCAACGATTCGGTCGCGTTCGCTTGGTTGGGGACGATCATCGAAGTAGTACATCTTGTCCCACGCGAACGGGGTCAAGTCGCTAAGACGGACAATGCACTTTGCGGATGAGCCACACTTTTGCCGAATTGCCCGTCCAAGGTTTGCGTCGAAGCTGCCTGCTTGGACTCGCTCGGCTTCGCAGCACCGGTCCTTGCAACCGGCCATTAGCACAATTGCCAGAATCGCAGCTATTCTCATGGAAAGAGTCTATGCCGCGTCACTCGGCAGCACCAAATTGACGCAATCAGGCGATTACACCACCAATCCATGGTCCAGGCATTGAACGATGACGCATCCGGGCGGGAGTACGGCGAATCACAATAAGCGTCACATCAAGTTCTGGGATTGAAAGGAACCATATGTCGGACCGTCGAACGTTCTCGCTTTCCACTGTTATAGCCGAAGGAGTATCAAGGCGCGGTTTTCTTGGCTTTGCAAGTGCCGCCGGCATGAGCGTGGCTCTAGCGCCCCTGATCGGATGGGCACAAGACCAGCCGCCCGTATGCCAGGGCAAAGGGCCTTATGATGCGATGGTACTTTCCTGCATCGACCCGCGGATCATTGATCCGGTGCATTACTACATGGACGTGATCAACAAACAGAGCTGCAAGTATAGCCAATTCGTGATTGCCGGCGCCGCTGTGGGAGTGGTAGCGCCGAAGTTCGAAGCCTGGCATGTGGCTTTCTGGGAGAACCTGGATGCTTCCATGTCATTGCACAAGATCAAGAAGGTGATTGCCATTGATCATCGGGATTGTGGCGCGGCAAAGATTGCATACGGGGACAAGAGCATTGCCGATCAGGCCACGGAGACGGCTACGCACAAGCGAGTGTTGACGGAATTCCGCAAGGAGGTCAATCGGCGGCATCCCGATCTTGAGGTTGTGACCGGACTGATGGCTCTGGACGGCAAAATGGAATTGTTTAACGGCAACGCCGCCTGAAAGCCAGATCGGGTAGTTGAGTAATCGGGTAATCGGGTAATTGAAAACCGAGATCAAACCCTTTACCGCTGATTAACGCGGATAGACGCGGATTAAAACCAAGATTAACCACAAAGGACACAGAGGAACACTAAGGGATCGAATCGCCTTCATCGCGCGACATCGCCGGGATCGGAAGAGCACCTTTACCACTGATCTACACCGATGACACTGATCGGAGCAAAACAAACCCTTTACCGCTGATTCCTTTTGGAAGTACTTAAGATCATTTGTTTCGCGGGTAAACATAAGGCATAGTGAGGGTGGCAATTGGCAAATGGCAATTAGCAATTGGCAAACCCGGTTCGCCGGGATCGGGAAAGCAATTTTCACCACGGAGGCACGGAGACACGGAGAAAAGCAAAAGCGATTGGGGTGGAAATCGCTGAAACCCACGCCAAATTGGGATGACTGGGATCGGTTGGGGTGGATGCCGGGGGAGGGGGGCGCGCAAAGCGCGCCTATCGGCGAGACCGACGTGATCACGCGACATCGCCGTGATCGGAACGGCGGGGAGAAAGGCAAAAATACATAGATCCCTCGGCTGCACTCGGGATGACAAATCCAGGGCAGCAATCTCCTGAAGGCTTTACATGCTCAAACTCGCGCCAAATTGGGATGACTGGGATTGGGTGGGGTGAACCGGGAGGGGTACCCCCTTCCAAGATCGGGTAATTGAGTAATCGGGTAATTGAAAAGCAAACCGGAACACTCACCACGGAGACACGGAGGCACGGAGAAAATCAAAACCGGGGGTGGGATGATCGGGTGATCGGAAGAGCAAAAGCTTACCGCTGATTAATGCGGATAGGCGCGGATTAAAAGCAGGAACTAACCGACTTTGGAAACCCTGGGGTCTGCCGGGACTTTTTTCGCTGGGGTTCGCTGTGCTTCTTTCGCTCGTCTAGTTTCGCATTCCTTACGGATGGCAGCGTAGCGTTCTTCCAGGGCGTCCAGTTCCTCGTCGGAAAGCTTTTGAATTTCGATAAGATCGTCACTCGCGGGATGGTGTGAGCGGATCAGTTCGTCCAGCTTCAGGTGCAGAGCTTTCGCGTCACGGTTTTGCGTGTTCTGGATCAGGAATACCACAAGGAACGTAATGATGGTGGTTCCTGTATTAATGATGAGCTGCCAGGTATCCGAATATTGGAAGTAGGGACCGGTGATGGCCCATAGAACAATCACGAAGACCGCCGCCAGAAACATGTAAGGATGGCCCACAATCTGGGCCGTCTGGCTGGCAAAACGGCTAAACCAAAAATTGAGGCCATGGGTCTTCTGGACCAGTTCTTTCGCCTCATGATAAGGGGCCCGGCTTGACTTGGACATGAAGTCTTAGATGACTAAAGCTGGACAGATGTTTGCAGCAGCCTGGTATTAAACGTTCCAAAGCGCGTCTTATACGCGTTATGTGACACAGATCACGGTACCTTCTATGCTGGTAGGCGATTCTCAACCTCAGGTGTATGGAAGCAGGGGCAGCTCTGCTGCGTTCAAATGGGAGACATTTGCTTGACCATCCAAAGATCCTTTGTCCAGCAATTCTTCGTCCAACGAGTCTTCGTCCAACGATTCTTCGTCCAACGATTCTGGGGTCTTATCTGCTGCCTGCTCTTTTCCAGTGCGGTCTTTGCCGCCCAGCTAACGGGGACCGTGACGAATGCGACCACCGGGAAACCTGCTGCCGGAGACGAAGTCACACTACTCTCTCTCAATGAGGGAATGCAGGAGACCTCCAGCGCCAAAACAGACGCGCAGGGTAAATTCACGCTGGATGAGCCCGACGAAGGAGTTGAACACCTCATTCGCGTGTCGCACGGCGGAACGTTTTACTACAAGGCTGCGCCGGTGGGAACCAGAACTTCTGAAGTCAATGTGTATGACGCTGCGGCCAAGGTCGACAATGTCCTGGAAGACGGACATGTATTTCAAATGCAAACCGCTAATGGGCAGCTGGAGGTGATGGAGAAATATATCGTCCGCAATGAGTCGGCGCCGCCGCGCACGCGCATGGGCGACCATTCATTTGAGATTCAGCTGCCGCCGCACGCGCAACTCATTGACTCCGTGGCCGCGGGGCCTGGCGGAATGCCGGTAAAAGTCTTGCCTGTTCCACTCAAGACAAAAAATCGATATGGAATGCCCTATCCTCTTCGCCCCGGCAAGACTGAGTTTCGCATCAGTTACAAAGTTCCCTACTCCGGGAGCTTTGATTTCACTGTGAACCCGGAGACTTCTCTGGCCGAGCTTGGTGTACTTCTGCCAAAGGGAATGAACCTGACGTCGGCGGGATTCTCACAGGACCGTGACGAAGCGGGCATGAATGTGTTTTTCATGAAAGATATTTCTGCCGCCCAGCCGGTCAAGTTCTCCGTAAGCGGAGAAGGAGTTGCACCCCGTGAAGCTCAGGAACCACCAGCGCCAGATGAAAGTGCGCGAACATCGCCCGCAATCGGCACAACCAGCGGGAGCAGCGGATCGCGCTGGTATCTGATTGGCCTTCTCTTCGGCCTGCTGGTCGGAGGGGCAATCGTGCTGTTCCGCAAAAGAAAACGAGGTTCGCCTGAGGACCGCGATCGAGCCTCCGAAAATCGGTCTGCGAAGGCCATTACAGCTGAAGAAGAATCAGAAGGCAGCATGCTCACTGCACTGAAAGAAGAGCTCTTCCAGCTTGAGACAGACCGGCTGGAAGGCAGAATCACCCAGCAGGACTATGAAACTTCCAAAGCCGGAATACATACGCTGATCCGCCGGCAAATGAAGAAAGCGAACGACTCGTAATTCCGGAGACACTGGCGGCCCAGATGATCGAACGAAACGCGTGTTTCTTATTGCTTTTTATCGGGAGCGGCCTTGTTCTCTGCGCTTCGAGCCAGCTGGTCTATGCGCAGATCAAGCTTTGCCAGCAGCAATTCCATCTTGCTGCGCTGGCCGGCGGAAGTGGCTTGCAGGCTTTCGCGTGCCATGGCCGGCTGTTCGTGCCGAATCTTCTGTCCGACTGGAGAGGAATAAAACTTGATGACAGCTTCCACATCCGATCGCGTCAGGTGCTTCTGGTATATGGGCACAACATCTTCAATCAGGTCTTCCATGCCGATCTTCTTGAACTCTTCATCCACAATATCGTCCACGGACTTGACCTGCGCCGGCGATGGGCTATTTACCTTTTCCCGGAACATCTGCAAAGCGCCGACTTTCATCTGCTCCTTCATCGCGTCCATCGTCATTGCCAGACTGTCCGGCACTTGCAGCAGTTCCAGCAATTTCATGATCTGCTGGCGTGTGGCAACGTTACTGGGCTGGGCCGCGGCCTGGTTGGTCGATTGTGGCGACTTGGCTGGCGGAGCGGAAGCAGGTTGCTTTTGCGCCAGAACAGAGAAAGAGAACAGCAGAAAACTCAATAGGACTATTTGCGCTCGCATCGCGGCACCTCAGGTGGTGACTATAACCATGGCACATTTTTCCCGCTCTGACCAGTTTACGCCGAAGGTGATTCGGAGCCGGCCATCGCCTGTACATTGGGCTTAGCGCCTGCAAGCCGCTTCAGCAAGCCCGCAGCCCGGCGAAACCAGGGGCGCTCACGCCGCTTCAGATAGCGAGGCATCGTCATCTTCTTGGCCAGGATCTTTTGGGCCCACTTTTGCGCTTCATCCGTCCTGCCCAGGTCAGCCAGAAGACAGGCGTAGTTAAACTGGGTTTCCGACAAAGTTGAGGTGACCGTAACTTGCTCAAACAATGCCGCGGCTTTTTCCTTGTTACCGGTTCGTGTATAGACATACGCCAGCAGCCCCGCGGCCCGCTGATAGTCATAATTTCCATCAGTTTCCATCACACGCCCCAGGTCCAGGAGTGCGGCAGCGAAATCATCCAGCTCGATCTCGCATAATGCCCGTCGATAAAACGGATCGGGAGAGTCGGTGCGCGATGAAATGGCCTTGTCGTAGCAACTCCGAGCGCGATCATATTTCTTCTTTTCAAAATATAGATCGGCCAGCTCTTCGTAGTTGCCGGCAGAAGGATTATCCAGGACCATCATTTCCAGCTGCTTTATGCGCTTGCGGTGGGAGAAGACTTTGTACGACTGCCGCAGCATGCCCATATCGGGCAGCACTTCCACCACAATGTAGGCCAGCGCGCCCACGCCGCCGCCCATAAGGATGATCCAGAGCCAATAGTTGTTCGGACGCCGGCGCATAAAGTGCACCAGCGCAACGATCTGGAAAACCCACCCGTATTTGTAGTTGAGGAAACCCATTTTTTTGATGACTTGAAATTGGTGCTCTAGAATGTCACAGGTTTGCCGACTTTTCCAGCCAATACATTCCTAAGACAAACCGGGGTAACTACCTGCTTTGCCCGTTCTATTTTGCCCGAGGATGGCTCTTGTCATAGACCTCCATCACATGGCTGATGGAAAGCTGGGTATATTTCTGGGTAGTAGACAGCCGCTCATGCCCTAAGAGCTCCTGGATCGCCCGTAGATCAGCTCCTTCGGTCAGCATGTGTGTGCCAAAGGCGTGTCTCAAGGTATGCGGATGGATATCCGGCGGAAGGCCTTTAGCCACTGCGATTTGCTTCACGATCCGTCCAACGCTCCTGCTGGTCAGCGGCCCGCCACGTTGGTTGATAAACAGTCGCCGCGTCGCTTTCTTCGTCTCCAGCAGGACCTTCTGCCGGGCAGGGCGATACCGCTGCAAAGCCTCATCGGCAGCGCCTTCCAGCGGAACATAGCGTTGCTTCTTGCCTTTGCCGCGCACCAGAATCACGCCATTGGTTTCTTCGATGTCATTGAGCTCTATGCCCACCAGCTCTGAGTTGCGCAGGCCGCAACCATAAAGCAGTTCAAAGATCGCGCGATCACGCTCCGGAAACGCAGCCGCTTCCGGCAGTTCACTGTTAAGCAGGCCGTTCATCTCTTCCATGGTCGGAACGCGCGGCAGCTTCTTGGGCAGTTTAGGGGACGAGACCAATTTGGCGGGATTCTGTTGCACCACACCTTCTCTTGCCAGCCATTTGTACATCGATCGCAATGCCGCCAGCGCCCTGGCTACCGAAACCTTGCTCAACCCCTGCGAATGAAGCGACGAGAGAAAGCCACGCAAAAATACGTGATCGATATCTTTCCATCGAATCTCCGGACCAAGGTATTCGCCGAAGCGGCTGAGCTCGTTGCGATAGGCACGTAATGTATGGGCCGAGGCATGCCGCTCGCCGCGAAGATGTTCCAGAAACCGCGCGATACCCTTTCGAATCTCCGGGCTTGCTTCCGGAAGCGACGTTGACGGCTGTAGTTCTCTGTTTTTCATCTTCGTCATCAATTGCTACCCGGCCGTCTTTTTACCGCGAGGATGGTACTTGCGATAGACGCTCTTCAGCCGGTCCAACGCTACATGCGTATATACCTGCGTGGTGGAAACATCAGCGTGGCCAAGGATGGTTTGCACTGTACGCAAATCCGCTCCGTTCTCCACCATGTGTGTGGCGCAGCTATGACGCAGCATGTGTGGACTCGCGTGCCGGCCCGCGCTCGAGGCCGATCCCACCATCTGCCACACTCGTTGCCTTGTCAGTTTGCCACCGCCCCGCCGCACAAACAGCAACGGTGAAACCTTTTCGTTCAGCAATTGCGCCCGGCCTCCACGCATATAAGTTTGCAGAGATTCCTGCGCCGCACGTCCCAGCGGCACCAGCCGTTCTTTATCTCCCTTGCCACGTACCAGCACGTGGCCCACGTCAAGCTTCAGGTCTTCCAGTTTTACGTTGACCACTTCAGACACGCGCAGGCCGCCGGCATAAAGCATTTCCAGAATGGCCTGATCGCGCTGCACCAGCGCCGGATCGGCCGCGGGAGATCGTTGCGTCCGCACCGATTCCACCATGGAATCAATCTCTTTGCCGGCCAGCGATTTCGGCAGAATCTTCCACTGTTTGGGCGAATCAATATCCAGCGTGGGATCGTGCTGGATCAATCGATCGAGCAAAAGGTATTTATAGAAATGCCGCAGTGCGGAGAGCTTGCGCGCCACTGCCCGATCGCTTACACCATTGCCGAACAGATCGCCAAGGAATGCCCTCACGTCTTCGCGCCGGGCCGACAGCAACTCGCGTTTGCGCTTGCCCAGAAATTCTGAAAACTGGACCAGATCAGACTGGTATGCGCTCACCGACAGAACAGCCAGTCCTTTCTCGACTTTCAGGTAATCAAGAAAGCCTTGCAATACGCGCTGGTCTGCGGTCTTTACCCCAGGCGCTTTCGGCTCCGCAGTCTTCATCTCGCTAGTATGATGCTGTGTAACCGGTTCGCCAATAACTTGCCGGGTTCTTCTGTGTGCTTTATGCGGAACGGAGTGAAAAATCATGACAAGAGCCAACACATTCTCAGGCTTGTCATCCTGAGCGGAGTCGGAGCGCATGCGACGACGTAGTCGAAGGATCCATGCATTTCGCTGTTTGCGATCGGTATCTTTCAGCACGGATTGATGCCACTCTACTGTGCCTCAGGGAATTTCCTCGATGATGTCGTTTTTCAACAAGAGAGTAGGGATCCCCTCGCTTTGCTCGGGATGAAATCACGGGAGCTTCTTCTTCCCCACCTTCTTTTCCGGCATAACAAACGGCTTGGCTTCAATGCCATTCAGTCGCGCCGCCCGCACCGCATTCAACGCGCTCTCCGGCTGCTCCTCATGTTTGAAGAATGCATACACTTCCCTGTCCGCCGACTGCGTCTTCAATTCCTCCGCCACCTTCTGCAAGTCCGGCGAGCTGTACTCTGGTTCGCGAAAACGGTAGTACACAAAGTTCGCTGTGGCCACTTTGGGCGTCATGATCTTTTCGCTTTCCGCCCAGCACAGCGCCACGTTTTTGCCGCGAAGAATGTCGTAGATGGAATCGCTGAACCAGCTCTCATGACGGAATTCGAAAGCAAACTGATAAGCGGACGTCGGCAGCGCCTGCACAAACGTGCCCAGCAGCGCAGTATCCGCCTTCAGGTTGGGCGGCAGCTGAAATAACACCGGCCCCAGTTTGCCTGCTTGCCTCATCGGCTCCAGGCTCTGCATCAGGAACCGCATCGATTCTTCCGCTTCTTTCAGCCGCTTGAAATGCGTGATGGATTGGTGCGCCTTGGCCGCGAAACGAAAATCCCTCGACGTTGCGCCTACCCATCCGGCAACAGCGCTCGCTGTCGGCATGCGACGAAACGTGCCGTTCAACTCCACCGCATTCAACTGCGTGGCATAGAACTCAAGAAATCGTTTAGATGGCAGCTTATCCGGGAAGAAGGCCGGCTTCCAGCTTGTGTAGGACCATCCCGACGTGCCGATGTGCAGATTCATGGCGAAGAGTATAGCGGCAATGCAGGATCATTTAGAAGTGGACGCCGCTTTTCTCCGTGCCTCCGTGGTGAGTGTTCTTCATCGGTACAGCAAATACTTCGCTCTCATCTCCCGGAACTTCTGCAGATCATCCTGCCAGCTCTGCGCGATCGCTCGCGGATCGTCGCCTCGGCCAATTGCTTCCACAAGCGCCGCGTTGGCGACGATGGCATTCAGCTTGTCGATCTTCCAATGATCAGGAAACAGCTTCTGCAACGCCGACGCCAGTTCCACGCCCATCTCCGGCGCGTCCAGAACATTGCGATCGGTCACGATAAAGTTCACGCCTCCACAAACCTGGCTCACATAGGGCCCAGTCGTCGGCGTAAATGAAATAGGCACAAAGCGGACACCCGGTATCAGCCGCGCGTTCAGATATTCAGACATCACTTTCGCATCCAGCCACGGCGCGCCAATCAATTCGAAAGGCGTATTGGTTCCGCGCCCCACTGAGATATTTGTACTCTCAATCACCGCCACACCGGTATAAAGAGACGCTTCATAGACGGATCGCAGGTTCGGCGATGGATTGGTCCAGACGATTCCCGTGGAATCGAACCAGTCTCCGCGCAGCCAGCCCTGCATAGGAACCACACGCAGCCGGGCGCCGATCTTTTTCTCCACGTTGTACATCTGCGCCAGTTCGCCCAGCGTCATACCGTGGCGAATCGGAATGGGAAAATAGTTGGTGAAGCTGAGAAAATCCGCCGAAGACATTGGTCCCTGCATCACCGCGCCGGTCACCGGATTGGGGCGATCAAGAATGATCACTTCCACATTCGCCGCTGCCGCTTCCTCCAGCAGATAACCCAGCGTTGCGGGATAGGTGTAATAGCGCGCGCCGGCATCCTGTATGTCCATCACCACGGCGTCCAGCCTCTTCAGCATGTCCTGCGGAGGCCTGCGTTTCGCGTCATTGTTTCCATACAAGGTAAAAACCGGCACACCGGTGACGGTGTCCGCATTAGGATCGCCCACATCCATGGCGTCCACCGCGCCAAAGATCCCATGCTCCGGACTGAAAATGATCGAGAGCTTCACGCCCGGCACGGCGTTCAATACATCAATCGTCCGCTTGCCTTGTGCATCAAGGCCTGTCTGGTTGGTCAACAGGCCGATGTTAACCACCTCTTTATCTTTGCCTGCCTTCAATTCAGCAAAATCATCTTTTTCCAGTACATCGATTCCGGTGAGCACGTGCCCATTGCGTGCCGATACGTGTCGCGATGCCGCTGCCGCTTCGCTGTATCCCGTCATGGACAACAGCTTTTCTCTGGAAGGCGAACTGACATCCAGCTTCAGGGTTGTTGCCACGGCCGTCGCCACACGCGACCGCAATGACACCACCGGAACATTCGCCTGACGCGGACGTACGCTATTCGTCAATAGAATGATGTAGGTGTTGGTGTTGGGATCAATCCACATGGACGTGCCTGTGAACCCAGTATGCCCAAACGATCCCACGGGCAGAAACGCGCCGCGGTTGCTGGAGAACGGCGAATCAATGTCCCAGCCCAGGCCGCGGACTTCAACGGCATTCGGGGGCTGTTGGGGCGTGGTCATCTTTTCAATCGCATCGGGTGTGAGAATGGTCTCGCGATCAATCAAAGCCTGCGCGTAATGCGCCAGATCTCCGGCGGTGGAGAAAACTCCCGCGTGTCCCGCCACTCCGCCCATCCGTTGCGCCGAGGGATCATGCACAACTCCGCGCAACAAGCGATGGTTATCGATCCACAGTGTCTCAGCGATTTTTGGCGCCCACGCCGCCGGGGGCTGGAAGCGCGTATGCGTCATGCCCAGAGGACCCCATATGTGCACCATGGCATATTTGTCCAATGACATGCCGGACATCTGCTGAACCAGTTCGCCAAGCTCAATGAAGTTGATGTCGCTATAAACGAATTGCGAGCCGGGAGGCGTTTGCAGTTTTTCATCATGCGCCATGCGAAAAGCCGTGGCCTGGCCTTCCCACGCGATGTTCAGGTCGAGATCCGGGCGGAGGCCGGAATAGTGCGTTAATAGTTGCCGCACCGTTACGTTATCTTTTCCATTGGCGCCGAACTCGGGGATGAAGTGGGCAACCGGTTCATCCAGTCGCAACTGCCCGAACTGCACCAGCCGCATGACGCTGGGAGCTGTGGCAACCACTTTTGTGAGCGAAGCCAGATCGAATATCGTGTCCAGCGTCATGGGTTCGCGCCTGGGCGTGAGTGCTCGATAGCCGAATGCTTTCTGGTGAACGATATTTCCGTCGTGCCCCACCAGCAGTACCGCGCCGGTGATGGCTTCGTCGTTTACCTGCTCCTGGACCAACGCGTCCACAGCGCCGAAATCACCGGTTTCCTTGACCTCAATGGGATGGTGCTTCTTCTTTGGCTTGGGTTTCGTTTTGCTGGGTGCTGCCCCCGCCACGCAGTTCAGCAGCAAAAGCACACAAATGCACCAGACAGCTACTCTCATCCTTGATTTCATCGGTGAACTGAGTGTGTTATAAACCGGAAACAAAAGCAACTTAAGGACGCCTCTGCACCAAGTTACTAACAGCCTGATACCTCGCGACGTCGCCGCACAAGCCGTCCGATTCCAGCGCGCGCTGGACATTTTGCGCTCCGGCATAGCCCGGCACGCATTTCCTGGCGCTGCTACGGCCATCACGTTCCAAGGCCAACTCGTCTGCCTGGAGGGACTCGGTCATTTCACCTATTCGCGCTGTTCCCGGGCCATTACCGCCCAAACCGTATTCGACCTGGCATCCTTGACCAAAGTAGTTGCCACCACAGCGGCTTGCATGCTGCTGTATGACCGTGGCGAGATAGACTTAGACCTTGAGGGGCCAATTTTCAAGGTGCTGCCGGAGTTCGCTGCATCAGCAGTGGACCACCGCCGGGCTTTAGTCACTTTTCGTATGCTGCTGGCCCATTCTTCCGGACTTCCAGCATACATAAAGCTCTTTCAAACGGCCTCTACATCATCGGAGCTGTTGGCCCAGGCCTTTGCCGTGCCTCTAACCGCCGATCCCGGTACCCGTGCCGAATACAGCGATATCGGCTTCATCCTGCTGGGAGAAGCCATCCAACGCATGACTGGACAGCGGCTCGATCAGTTCTGCCAACGGGAGATCTTTCAGCCGCTGGGGATGGCTTCCTGCCGATACCTGCCGCCGCCAACTCAAAAACGCGTCATCCCGCCGACAGAAAAAGACCACAATTTCCGGCGCCGGCTCGTTCAAGGCGAGGTCAATGATGAAAACGCTTACGTTCTGGGTGGAGTTGCTGGGCACGCGGGCTGCTTTGCCGGTGCGGAACACGTGGCAGTATTCGCCGAATGTATGTTGCGTGGCGGGATGCTGCTCAACCAGCCCCAAAAGCTGTGGTTTCAGCCGCACACTGTGGAAATGTTTACACGCCGCGAGGCATTTCCGGCCGGAACCTCTCGGGCGCTCGGCTGGGACACGCCCTCCGCGCCGTCATCCTCGGGCAAGTACTTTTCGCCAAAGTCTTTTGGCCATTTGGGCTATACCGGTACTTCCCTGTGGATTGATCCGGAACGCAAACTCTCTGTTACTCTTCTAACCAACCGCACCTGGCCGGACCGCGGTTCGCAAGCCATCCAGCAGATCAGGCCTGCGTTCCACGATGCGGTACTGGAAGCCCTGATACCGAACTTATAACGCCCAAACCCCTTCGTCTTGAAGCTACGCCCTGAGTTTAAAAAAGTGACCGCCAGCAGCCGCCCCCTCATTCGCGATCTTGGTACCGAACGCCAGAATCCCGGTTCATCAGAGCTGGATACACTGTCTGCCCTTGAGATCGCGCGCATCATCAACCAGCAGGATCAGACTGTCGCAGGAGCCGTAGAAAAGGCGTTGCCGCAGATTGCGCTGGCTATGGATGCGATTGCGGAAGCCATCGCAAACGGTGGACGCCTGATTTATGCAGGCGCAGGAACCAGCGGACGCCTTGCCGCACTCGACGCATCCGAATGTCCGCCAACGTTCAGCACTGACCCAAAGACTGTGCAATACGTGATTGCTGGCGGAGAAAAAGCTCTGGGCCGCGCCACTGAGACCAGCGAGGATTCACGACCAGCCGGACGCGCCGATATGGCGAAGCGCAAGCCATCGAAGAAAGATGTCATCGTCGGCGTGGCCGCCAGCGGACGCACACCCTACACCATCGCCGCGGTAGAGTACGCCCGCAAGAAAGGCGCGAAGACCGTGGCTGTCGTCTGCAATGCCAATTCCGACTTGGGCCGTGCTGCGGAAATCGAAATCGTTGCCAATGTGGGCCCGGAGGTGCTTTCCGGATCAACCCGCATGAAGGCCGGGACCGCGCAGAAAATGGTCCTGAACATGCTTACAACCGGAGCGATGGCCCGTCTTGGTTACATATACGGCAACCTCATGGTGAATGTGCACACAAAGAATGAAAAGCTGGTGGAACGCGGACTGGGAATTCTGGAGCAAGCTGCTGGAATTGACCGGCAAAGTGCAGCCCGTGCGTTGAAGGATTCACACAACCAAGTGGCAGTTGCGCTCATCATGGTTATGTCTGGTTTGGACGCCCGGAAGGCCGGGCAAAAACTCAAGCGCTATAAGGGAAATGTCCGAAGAGCTGTAGAAGAAAGATGATTTAGGATGCGGGTGATCTAAAATGAAGATGATACCCAAGCAGCACGAAGTCGGCTCCGCGCAAGTTCCCTCAAAAACGGGCCTGCTGGAAGCTGTAAACGGCGATTTGAGAAAACCACCGGTGCGTTTGCGCGCGATCCGATTGAACGGCTCGCATGTAACGGTACCTGAAAACCATATGGACAAGTTCGTAGTGCGCGGAGGCAATCCGCTGGTAGGTTCAATCCGCGTGAGTGGCGCAAAAAACGCCGCTCTGCCCGCGATGGCGGCCGCCATCCTCACCGATGAGCCAGTGGTCCTGGAGAACATTCCTGACGTCCGCGATATACAGACGGAGCGTAACCTGCTCGTCTCCATGGGCGCAGAGGTGGAGCTCGGCTACGGTCGCGCTTCCCACCGCACCACCATGTGCTGCCGCAATCTGGTGAATCCCGAAGCGGCGTATGAACTGGTAAAGACCATGCGTGCCTCAACCCTGGTGCTTGGTCCCCTGGTGGCCCGCATGGGCCGTGCTCGCGTATCGCTTCCTGGCGGCTGCGCCATTGGCGCGCGTCCCATTGACCTGCATATCAAAGGTTTGGAGAAGCTGGGCGCCACCATCACGCAGGAACACGGTTACATTGAAGCTGCGGCGGAACGCCTGCGCGGCGGACACATCAGCTTTGACAAGATCACTGTCACCGGCACGGAAGATCTCATGATGGCAGCCACGCTCGCCGACGGCGAAACCGTCATGGAAAATTGCGCTCGTGAGCCCGAGGTTGTCGACCTGGCGATGCTGCTCAACAAGATGGGCGCAAAGATCACCGGCCATGGCACTTCCACCATCCGCATTGAAGGCGTGAGCAAACTGGGCGGCGCGCGCCATCGTATTATCCCGGACCGCATTGAAGCGGGAACCTTTGTGATTGCCGGTGCTCTCACCGGAGGCGACATCACTCTTAACAACTGCGATCCCACCCATATTGGCTCTCTGCTACAGAAGCTGGAGGAATGCGGAGTAACTGTCCGCACAACAGCCGATACCATCCGAGTGACCAATGGCCACCGGCTCAAAGCCGCTGACATCAGCACGGAAGAATATCCCGGCTTCCCCACAGACATGCAGGCGCAGTACATGACGCTGGCCACACAGGCCGAAGGAACTTCAGTCGTCACCGAAAACATCTTTGAAAATCGCTTCATGCACGCGCAGGAACTGGTGCGCATGGGCGCAAATATCAGAGTGGAAGGCCGCCGCGCCATCGTCCGCGGGCATACTCCGCTCAGCGGCGCTGCCGTTCAGTGCTCTGACCTGCGCGCTTCGGCTTCATTGGTAATTGCCGCGCTGGTTGCGGAAGGCGAAACCATTCTTGATCGCGTCTATCACATTGATCGCGGTTATGAGCGGATCGAAGAAAAACTCCGCGGCGTAGGCGCTCAGATCAAACGTCTGGGTGAGATTCTCCCCAAACGTTCAACCGCTATCCCGGCCGGGGTGGCGTAACAGATCTAATAAGCAATTCCCTCTTCCAAACAAGAACCGCGCTCACAAGCGCGGTTCTTTTGTTTTGCATGGCGAAGCAGACTTCACGCGGAAAGACATCAGGCAAAAAAAATACACAAACGAGCGCCGGAGGCACGTTCAGAAGTTCGCCCAGGGAGCAAGCCCTGGGAAGATGGAGAAACACAAAGAGCGCCGTAGGCGCGTTCAGAAGTTAGCCCAGGGCGTGAGCCCTGGGAAGATGGGGAAACACATTAAAGCCCCGGAGGGGGCGACACCTACTTTGCCCCATAAAAATAATAATCCGCGCTGTACTCGCTCTTTGACTCTGACTTTTCAGCGCCCGGCTCGCTTGGCGGCTGGCCGCCCTTAGTCGCCACACGTTGGATATACTTCGCCGACTTCAGCACTCCAGCGCCGGAGTTATTCACAATCTCAATCAGCAGCCATGGGATGGCACCGGATTCAGGCGCATCTGCTTTCTCCAGCATTTTGCCCTTCACCTCGCTGCCATCATTCAGCTTCCACGTTGGTCCCGCGTAGTGCGCGCCCATCACGTCACCCTTCGAGTCAAAAAGCTCGGCTAGCGGCCCCTTGAGCACCCAGGCCGTCCCCTCATTGTCACGCTGGCTGACATAAACCTGATAGCCCCGGGCGTGGATCCTCAATATCTCCTTATGATCATCGGGAACTTTGAGTTTTCCTGGAATCTCCGGCAAGGTCTCTCCTTGAATGACGCACAACTATCATAAGTGATAAATGACAAGTGATAAGCGATCGCCGCCGATTCTAGCACTTCTTCCTTTCTGTGTTGGGCTTTGCTCTGGGCCGACGCTTTGCGGTACAACTGGCACTATGAAGATGAGCAAGAAACTTTTCAAACTGGCTGACGATTTCCGTGTAAACCATGGCAAGTCTTTCCATTTGAAACAATGTGATCCCGCTGACACGTGTGGTCTTGACCTGAAGGATCAGGCGGATGAACTGCTGCAGGAAAGCATCACCCTGATGCAGGACCGCCAGGAGAAACTCTACGCCCAGGACGAGTGGGCTCTACTGCTGATCTTTCAGGCCATGGACGCTGCCGGAAAAGACGGCGTGATCAAACACGTAATGTCCGGCCTGAACCCGCAGGCTTGCCAGGTCTACAGTTTCAAGCAGCCCTCCACCGAAGAACTTGACCACGATTTTCTTTGGCGAACGAATCGTTGCCTGCCGGAGCGCGGGCGTATCGGCATCTTCAACCGGTCTTATTACGAGGAAGTACTGGTCGTGCGTGTGCATCCGGAATTCCTGGCCAAACAGCATCTGCCTCAGGAATTGGCCGGCAAGAAAATCTGGAAAGAACGCTTCGAAGATATCTCCAACATGGAGAACTATCTCACGCGCAACGGGACGGTGATCCGCAAGTTTTTCCTCAATGTGTCCAAAGACGAGCAGCGCCGCCGATTTCTCGCCCGGCTGGAAGAACCGGGGAAAAACTGGAAGTTCTCAGAGGCCGACGTGCATGAGCGCGAACACTGGGACGAATACATGGACGCCTATGAAGACATGATTAGCCATACCTCGACACCAGAAGCCCCGTGGTATGTGATCCCCGCGAACCATAAGTGGTTCATGCATCTGGCCGTAAGCGCGGCTGTGCTGGAAACGCTGGAAAGCCTGAACCTGGATTTTCCTAAAGTGTCAAAGACTCGACAGAAAGAACTGGCTGCGGCCAGGGCGGCGCTCGAAAAGACGAAGTAGAGCTCTTCATCCCGAGTGGAACGAGGGATCCCTATAAGATCGACAATGCCCGGTTTCAGAAAGTCAGGTGAGAAGGTAGGGATCCCTCGCCTTGCTCGCGATTAAAAACAAAAAAGACCTACCGCCCCACTGCCGCCTTCTCTTCCACGCCCGACAAAGACTTCCATCCCCGCCTGGACAAATCCCAGAAGATCAAATATCCGGCTAACGCGGCCACGGCCAGCAGACACACGCCAATAGCAACCTCGCCGAAGATGATCTTGCCGCTGCCGAAGAGCGCGCAGTAAACCATGAGACACCCCATGGCCCAGTCAAAGGCATTGCTGCCCACATCGCGCACTTCTGCTACTTCCGGCGCCAGCTTCGCTATATGCTTCCAGCCATAGATCGTCGGGCGGACTCGCCGATAAAAAGCCAGCAGCTTCTCTTCCGACTCGGCCGGAGTCAATAAGGTTGCGATGACCCACGCCACCGTGGTGCATCCTGCTGTGATAAGAGAGTTCTTGGCGAACGTCACTGGATCATCGCCCGGCGCGTACTTGTGCAGAATAAGAGTGACGACAGCAGCCACGCTCATGGCGGAAATCTCACTCCACGCATTGATCCGCCACCAGTACCAGCGCAGGATATAAACCGCTCCGGTACCGATGCCCAGTTCAAGCACGATCTGCCATCCTTGCCCTACTGACGTCAGTTGCCCGGCCACATAACCGCTGACGAGAACAAGAACAATCGTCAGCAGGCGACCTATGCCGACATAGTGCCTTTCGCTTTTTTGCCGCGCCATGAAACGACGATAGAGGTCGTTCACCAGATAAGACACGCCCCAGTTCAGCTGAGTTCCCAGCGTGGACATGAACGCCGCCAGAAAAGCCGCAACCATCACACCACGCAAAGCCGGCGGCAGATAATCGCGCAGCACCATCACGTACCCTTCCTGCGGATGCGCGCCAAACGTGGCCGAAGGATGCAGTCCGCCATGTGGCGAGTACACCGCCAGCGCGACCAGTCCTGTGATAATCCATGGCCAGGGCCGCAGTGCATAGTGCGCAATGTTGAACCACAACGTTGCGCCGAGAGAATTTTTTTCATCTCGGGCACTGAACATGCGCTGGGCAACATAGCCTCCGCCGCCGGGCTCGGCTCCCGGATACCATGCTGACCACCATTGCACGCCGAGATAAGTCAGGAAGGTCAGCACCGGAAGAGTCCACAAAGCGCTCGACGTCCAGCCAAGATGAAAATCGGGGAAAAAGGCCAGCGGATTCGATGGGTGCGCGCCGCTCTCTTGCGCCGCTTTGCCAACAACCGCGAGTTGAAGTTTCAACGCCTGCATGCCGCCGATCTTTGCGACGGCGACCCACGCCAGCACGATGACCATGCCCATCTTTAATATGAACTGGAAAAGGTCAGTAACCAGCACGCCCCACAACCCACCTATCGACGTGTAGATTCCCGTGAATGGAATCAGGATGAACACGCAGATGAAAAGTGCCGTATGGTTCGGTGATCCGAAGGTATAGTGCAGCAACTCATGTCCGCCCACGCCAAGCGTCAGGATCTTCCCTTCCGGAAACATCGGCCCCAGCAATACGGCAATGATGCTGACCATGGCATTGGTCACCCAGCCAAGGATCAGGCAGTTCATGATCAACCCCAGATAGAGTGCCTTGAACCCGCGAAGGAACGCCGCAGGCTTGCCACCGTAGCGCAGTTCGGTCAGCTCAACATCTGTGAGGACCTCTGCTCGACGCCAGTAGCGCGCGAAGAAGAAGACAGTGAGCATGCCACTCAGGCATGAGCTCCACCACAGCCAGTTTCCAGCGATGCCCTGCGTCGCAATCACGCCACTCACAAACAACGGTGTATCCGCGGCGAATGTTGTCGCCACCATGGATGTGCCCGCCAGCCACCAGGAGACGTTGCGTCCGGAAACAAAGAACTCTTCCGTGTTGCCGCTGGCTCGTCCGCGATAGTAAATGCCGATTCCCAGGTTGATCAGTAGATATCCACCAATCACCAGCCAGTCAATCCATGTCAGCGGCATGTATCGCCTCCTTGGGCGGAAACTCTGTTGGACTTTGAGTAAGTGATGGTCGCAAGTCTAGCAAACATTGGTTGGTCGCTTACTGCGTAAAACAGCTTAGGAGCTTTTGTCTTTAGATCCCGAGCAAAGCGAGGGATCCCTGCAATCTTGGATTTCGTAATTGTGTAACTTGGTAATTGGATAAAAGAAGTCACCTATGAGCAGGGGAAATTTCATCCCGTCATCAATTACACAATTACAAAATGACCCAATTACCAAATACCAAGCTCGTAGGGATCCCTCACTGTGTTTCGGGATTTAAAACCACCGTCGCTTCCACCAGCTTCTGCACCGGCTCAACCAACATGTTCAGCAACTCGGCCTGTGGCTTTTGTGCTTCTTTGAGCATGTCCAGCTGTTGCTGTCGCCACGACGCGGGAACTCGCTGGTTCGATTCGAGGTATTCCAATGCCTGCAATCCTGCAGCTGCCACGATTGAAACATTCCGCGATAGTTGCGCGGTTTCCTGCAGCAAAGCGCTACCTTGGATCACCTGCGCCAACAGTTGATCATTGCTTTGCCAGATCTTCAAGTTCTTACGCATTGCCTCAATATCTTCTGGCGACGTAGACCCTGGCGATGCAGACTTGGCCAGGTAGCGCGCGACCTGTGCCGCGAAGATTCTTCCCTTGTCGCTCTCTGGTCGAACCGTATCCACCAGCCGGTTCAGCGACGTGTCTGTTTCATAATGGCGCGTGTGCGGTCGCTGATACACCTTCACCGGTTCCACCACTTCCGCCAGAGTGCGCAGAGATTCAATATCAGCGCTGCCGCGCAGACGTTCCAGCATCAGGCGATAGGCAGTGTTGTGGGTAAGCCCTATCTGGTCCAACTCTTCGCTCACGTAGTCGAGACGCGCATACATGGAATCCACATCACGCACGGCCTGTGGTGACCAGAAGCGCTCCGCCACAGCCGCGGCTCGCGGCCATACACGTCCATCCACATTTTCCGGCGTGACCAGCTCTGACCACATACATGCCTCGCCCCCGAGCACGCGCTGCTGCTCTTCCGGTGACAGCGTGGCCGCGGCGCTGCCCAATGGATCGATCAAATAACTCTGTTGCGCCAGCTGCATCAGATCAAGGTAATAACCGTAAGAGAGCAAGCCACTGTAGCCTCGGCGCGCTGCGTCGGCCAGAGATTTCTGCCCGCGCCAGGACTGAACCAGCACGTCTTTCGGCAGGTCAGCATGCAGAATCTCGTCCCAGCCTTCCATGATCTTGCCGTGCTTGCTCACAATCTTCAGCAGCTTTTGGTTGAAATACGCTTGCAGATCAGCGTTACTCTTCATCTTGTGGCGGCGCTTGAATGTGCGGATGGCCGGGCTGGCATTCCACTGTTTACCGTTCACCTCGTCGCCGCCAATATGGAAGTAGGCGTCGGGAAACAGACGTGAGAGTTCACCGATCAGATCATCCAGAAATCGGTACGTGTGATCGCGCGTAGGATCCATGGCCGGATCATTGACGCCGAAACTCTTCCACGGCTCATATGGCCCGGGAAGACTGGCCAGTTCAGGATACGCAGCGAACCAGGCTGTGGTGTGTCCGGGCATATCGAATTCCGGTACCACACGTATGCCACGGTCCCGCGCATATGCGATTACGTCTTTTATTTGTTCATGCGTGTAGAACTGGCGGCCGGATGCCTTCTCCGCTAATTTCGGAAACTTCCTGCTCTCAACGCGGAAACCCTGATCATCTGACAAATGCCAGTGCAGAACGTTCAGCTTTACCGCTTCCATCGCATCCAGGTTGCGCTTGATGACTTCCACCGGCATGAAGTGTCGCGAAGAATCAATCAGCAGCCCACGCCAGGGAAACCTTGGCGCGTCTTCAATTGTTACAACCGGAATGGTTACAACGGGGACAGTGGCGCCGCCGGGCGCGGGCTGGGCAAGTTGCAACAGCGTTTGCAGCCCGTGAATCACCCCCAGTGGATTGTCGGCATCCAGTCTGATTCCACTCTCAGTTACCGTCAGGCGATAAGACTCGTCTTCGCCCAGCTTCTGTACCTTTTCGCCCGCCTCACGGCATTGGATCAACATTATTGCCGGGCCGCTACTACGCGTGACTTGAAGCCCAGCGCGGCGAGAAAGATTGGTTCGGAAACGTTCTACAGCACTCGCAATTCGGGAGTCATTTTCCACGCCGGAAATCTTGATCGCGAAGTCCTGCGGGACCGCAAGCTGTCCCATGCCTGAAGACACATGTGCGGGAACGGGCATGAGACGTTGTGCGGGCGATAAATCAGCTGCCTGAACCGAAAGTGAAAAGCTGCCAATCAAGGCAATAAGACTACAGAAGAATGCGCGGTTGAATTTCATGAGGTTACAGAATACTCAGGTTGGGTTTGTAGATTGAATTATGAACGACCAGGAGAATCGCGCAGCAAGTGAACCGCCAGCCTGTTATCGCTCTGACTCCTGCAGGGTCTTGATATGTGCTTCAAGGGCCTTGGAATATTCGCGCTCCGCGTGGAGTTCGGCCTGAAGCTTCCTGACCAGACCTTCAAGCCGCAGAATCTCTATCCGGGGCATGTTGAAGTCATTATTGGGCGATTTGGCCGTAGCGCTATGGGGCGTCACACTCACGTTGGCCGCGAGGTCGCCTGCTCGTGCTGACGTCGCCACTGGATTGGCCGGAGACGATGATGGTGATGGGCTCGGCGCTGGCGCAGGCGAGTGCGGCAGTTCCAGCAATGGATCGACGTCAGGAACTACAACCGAAAACGACGGCGCTATCGTCATGGCAGGTTGCTGTGACAATAAGCTCTGAACCGGCTGGACCGGATGATCGGTCTGCTCCAACATCGCTACCGAAGCCGCTATCGACAAGCCCGCCCCGTTGGACGGCAACGCCTGCTCCATTGCGGGCGCAGAACCGGAACGCGGAAGCATGGTTGCCGACGTGGCAAAAATGCTACTGAGTACCGCGCTGGCGTTGGCCGCTGCCCCAGGCGACACTTTGGGCGCGCCCTTGGTTGTGAGCAGGTTGCGCACGCGCGTGATCAGGTCCTGGGGCTGAAATGGCTTGCGCAGAAGCTCATCTGCCTTTACGGCAAAGGCCCGCTCCGCTACGGCGCGATTCACCACTCCGGACATCAGCACCACTGGAATTTTTGAAAGCTCGGGATGCGTTTTGATGAACTGGCAGACCTCGTACCCGTCTTTCATGGGCATAATCACGTCTGTAATTACGATATCGGGCCGCTTCTTCTCAATCTCTTCAAGCGCCAGCACGGCATCATGGCTGGTGAGGACGTTGATGTTCTCCCGGCGGAACGCAATCTTTATGACTTCACGCATGGTGGCGCTATCGTCAATGAAATAAACCGTGGGCACCGTCGCCATCAAAAGCCTCCGTCAAAATCGCTTTGCATAGACTCATCCAGTTCGCGCAGCGCTTCCAGCATCAGCTCGGTGGAAGAGCGCAGCACTGTGCGCGTTGCGGCCGTTTCACCGGGCAGGAATTTGTAGGATCCTGAATCCTGTCCGTTGCAATGCTTCACAATCTGGACCATGGCTTCATCACCCAGGTTGTCACCGCATTCCGCGTGAGTGACAATGCCGTTCTCAAAAAAAATGATGCCGTCAATCAGGTCGGCATTCACGTACAGTGCGCCGTTCTGCCGGGTGTGCGTCAGCATCTGCACAATTCCAGGCAAGTCCATATGCGTAAGGCTGCCGGTGAGTGCCGTGTCTGACGATCCCAGCATCTGCAGTGGCTGAAATCCTTCCGTATTGCTGCGCAGAAAAGTCTTGATCTGCGATGCGATCAGTTCCGGTCCCAGACGCTTGTCAACATAATCGGCACAGCCGGAACGGAAAGCCTCCATCAATGCCTGGTCGCCGCCTTCCCCAATCGCAATCACCGGGATGTGAGCTGTTTTAGGATCAGCGTGCACAATCGGCGGCAGTTCATGCGCGTTGATCTCGCGCATGCTGGTGGAACACAGAATCGCCGCCGGTGTGTCATATTCCAGCATAGTAAGCGCGTAACCAGTCTGCGTGGTGTGGACCACTTCAAAGCCTTCCTGCTTCAACGCGTCCGTGATGCGCCGGGCAAAATACACATTGGCGTCAATCAGCAGGATCCTGGCCGGAGTGGAGACGTAAGTACTCACCGCGACACCTCGATAGGTGTGCGCGCCATGGGAACCAACATCCCGCAATCCAATCTCACCTGCATTCGCCTCACAAAGCTCCCGTGGTCACTGGACCGGCTTTCAATGAACCCAGAACACAATTCACTCGTCTCTCAATCGCCGGATAGATATCCTCGATCGCCAGAGTCTTATCGACCACGCCGGTTTTCACCGCTTCCTGCGGCATGCCAAAGATCACGGCGGTGGATTCATCCTGGGCGATCACATATCCGCCAACATTTTTCACGGCCTGCACACCTTTGGCGCCATCGTTGCCCATGCCTGTCAGCACCACGCCAATGCTCAGATTGCCTGCATACTCCGCAACGCTGGCCAGGGCCGCGTCCGCGCTGGGGCGATAACCATCGATCCTGGGACCGTCATCCAGCAGAAACCTGCCGGTGGATGAAATTCTCAAATGGTGCGAGCCCGGACAAACGTACAGCCGGCCGGCTGACACCATCTCTCCCGCTTCGGCTTCCTTAACCGTGAGCCGGCACACTTCCTGCAACTGCGCGCTGAACTGCGAAGTGAAATTACCCGGCATATGCTGGACGATGATCACAGCTCCGGGAAAATCCTTGCCAAACCGGGGAGCAAATTTCATCAACGTGGCAGGGCCGCCGGTTGACGAAGCCACTACAACAATCGGGAATCTGCCTACGCCACGCTTACCGCCCAGTGGCGCCCAAAGCGTTTGACTATCAGAAGGCTTGCTGGCTCCGTTGGATCCAGCCGATGCCGCCAGCGGCAGTTCACTGCGCGAACTTGGCGGGGCAGGGCTTGGTGAAATTCGGGCCCGCGTCGCGGTACGCACCACGCGGACTTTAGCTGCCATCTTCAATTTGCGGACCAGTTCTTCCCGTACTGAGCTCATGTCCAGGTCAATGCCGCCGGATGGCTTGGACACAAAATCGATGGCGCCCAGCTGCAACGCCTTCAAGGTAACTTCTGCTCCGTCCCGCGATTCCGAGCTCACAATCAGAATCGGCTTGGGATTGGTGGACATGATGATTTCCGTCGCCTGCAAGCCATCCATCACGGGCATGTTGATGTCCATGCTGATCACATCAGGATTCAACGCCTCAAGTTGTGAGACAGCCGTCTTTCCGTCACGCGCCTCTCCACAAACTTCCAGCATGGGATCGGACGAAATGATGCCTTCCAGCACTTTGCGCATGAAAGCAGAGTCGTCCACCACCAACACTCGAATTTTCTTATCCACAGCCATCTTTATTTTTTTGAGTCTTTTCTTCCGTCTATCTATCTTGCCGTCGCGGCTCTCGCCGTTTGTGGAGCCTCTACAGTGCCAATCAATCTGGCCACCGCGGAAATAAAATGGTCTTCCTGCACTGGCTTGGTCAGGAAGGTTGACGCGCCTTCCTTCAGGGCCCGTTCACGATGCTTGGCTCCTGCGCGCGATGTGACTACCATGACCGGAATGCTGCGCGTCGCCGGATTCTGCCGCAGATGTGAGAGCAACTCGTAACCATTCGTACGAGGCATTTCAAGGTCCGTGACGACAAGGTCACATTTCGTCTGCGCCACAATCTCCAGCGCTTCCAGTCCGTCACAGGCGAGTCTTACGCGATAGCCGGCCTTCTCCAGCATGCGTCCCACAAACTTGCGCACACTGATGGAATCGTCCGCCAGGACAATCACTTTCTCTTCCACCACTTCCTCTATTGCTTCCGGAGGAATGCTGTTGTGGGCCACTGCCTCAGCCCCTGGGAAGAAGATGCGGGCGGCACTTGGAGGCGCCACAGCAACGTTGCTGCCTTCGCTGATCCGTTCACGTTCCATAGCTTCAGTGGCCACCAGACGATTCACGTCCAGCAGAAGAATCAGGCTTCCGTCCTGAGCGATGGTGGCTCCCGGGAAGAGCTTCACCTTCTTCATGTACTCGCCCAGGCTCTTGATCACGATTTCATCCTTGCGGATCACGTCTTCCACAATCAGACCTACCGGATGTCCGACAGCGCGCACAATCACCATGCGGTAATAGCCATTCATCGGCTGGATGGGCTCGAGACCGAGAGCAACATCCGTCCGTATGACCTCAATAGTCGCTTCGCGAACTTTGGTATAAAGTTTTCCCTTTTCGCCTTCGATCTCTTCCAGCCGCACGCGCCGGATCTCTTCCACAAAGGCCAGCGGCACCGCGAATGTAGTCTTGCCGCAACGAACGAAGAGCGCCTGCGAAATCAGCAGCGTGAGTGGAACACGCAAGGTAAAGCGTGTGCCTCGCTTGGCTTCCGAATGAACTTCAATTTCACCATTGAGCTGGGCCAGGTTTGACCGGACCACATCCAGGCCAACGCCGCGGCCTGCAAGTTCCGTTTTGTGCGGCGAGGTGGAGAAGCCAGGCAGGAAGAGAATATCCATCAGCTGGGCTTCTGTGAGATCTGCTGCCGCTTCGGCGTAAATCAGGCCATTGGCGGCCGCGATCTTACGGACTTTTTCGAAATCAATGCCGCGCCCGTCATCTTCCACTTCAATAAATATGTGATTGCCTTTGTGGTAGGCGCGGACGGCAATGGTGCCCACGTCACTCTTTCCGGCCTCATAACGCTCAATATCATGCTCAAGGCCGTGGGCCACAGCATTGCGGACAAGATGTACCAGAGGATCGGAGATCTGCTGGATGATGTTGTTGTCCAGCTCAGTCTCCGAACCTTCCAGCCTGAGATCAACTTTCTTGCCGGTGGCTTTGGCGGCGTCACGCACCGTGCGCGTAAGGCGGGTATACAAGTTGCCCATGGGCACCATGCGCGCCTGCGTGATTTCATTTTGCAGATTGTGCGTGAGCTTGGTGAAATCGTCGATATCTGTATTGGCCCTGCGGACAAACTGCCCTAACTGCGCCAGCACTTCTGTGACGTCGGCGGACACTTCAGATAGAGAGCGCGAGAGAATACTGAAATCGTCATAGCGGTCCATTTCCAGCTCAGTGAAGTCACCCGCGTGGTCCAGCGGAGAGAGAAAGCCTGACAAATTGGGCCGCGGCGCGAAACCCTCATGCGCGGAGGCAAAGCGGGTAGCGTGTACGCGATTAAATTCGTACTTTTCCTGGAACTCTGCCACTTTTTCCTGCATGCGCAGCTTGGACATGTTGAGCACGTCAGCCAGACGCTCCAGCTCCGATACTCGTCCCATCATGCGAGTGCGGTTGATGACCAGTTCGCCGACCGCGTTCATCATGCGGTCAAGACGATCGAGGGCGATTCGGACTGACTTGGAATGGGGCGCGGCCTGCGCTTCCTTGCGCTGCGATTCTTCTTCCTGCTTGTCAGCTTCGGCTTTGGCCAGCTCAGCCGCAACCTCTTTGGCCGCGGCATATTCGGCCAGCAACTTCTCCTCTTCGGGATCAAAGGCCGCGGTGGCAGTCTGGTTAGCGGATTCTTCCTGGTCTTCAAGACTTGCGGCAGCCGACAGGCGCGTGATGCGCGCGAGCAGAGGCTGCACGCCCGCCTGCATTTCAGCTTCGTTCGACCACTGGCGATAGAGAAATTTCTTGAGGACATCAACCGCGTCCAGGCAGATATCGATGATTTCGGCCGACGGTTGCAACTCGCCATCTCGCAGACGGCCGATCAAATCCTCTACGCGATGTGCTACATACGCGATGCGATGGAGCCCAACCTGCGCTGCGGAACCCTTGACCGTATGAATCGCGCGAGAGAGGCGGTTGATCTGCTCCTGGCTGGGACTGGTTTCCAGACGCAGCAGGCATTGTGTGACTACCTGAAGGTGCTCTTCCGCTTCGGCAACAAAAAATTCCAGAATCTCAACCGGTACCTGATCGTCGGCGGGAAGCTCCTCAATAGCGGCTTCACCACCAGGCACGCGTGCGATGGCAGGACCAATATCCGCGGCAACATTTCGCGAAATCTGGACGACATTTTCCTGTGGAACGTTTTCCTGTCGAACCGGGTACTGACTGGGAGCAAATGGCAGAGCAGCATCTTCTGCGTTCTGCACCAGCAACGGATCGGTCGCGACGGGAATTTCCTTTTCATCCAGGACGCGCTCCGGGGTTCGCTCGATCACAACTTCCGCGTTCTCCAGCGCTGGTTCGGACGCGGGTACGGCCGCCCGCACAGGTTGATCGATTGCACCTTGCGCAGCGGGCTGAGTGGCTGCCTGAGGGAATGCAAATGGATACCGCTGCTTGAAAATGACAAAGTCATCTTCATTTTCAGCCATGCTCGTGCTGACCATGATCAGGTCAGTCTCAAGCAATGACACAGCCTCAGAAATAAACTCCACCAGCGGTGGCGTAGCATCGGGTGCGATGCTGGCGTTCATGGCGTATTGAAAAATGTGTCCCAGTTTGCCCGCCACTTCGGAAAAAAGAGGAAATCCGTAAGACGCGGCCGTCCCAGTCAGCGCGTGGGCAGCAATGTATAAACGTTCCAGTTCTTTGGCGTCCGGGTAGGTATCCAGGAGAATAGTGGAGTATTCCCGCAGGAACTGCAGGCGTTCAGACGCCTCCTGAAGGAATATCTCAACGAATTCTGCGCTGTACTCGCTCACGCTCTCTCCTGCGCCACTTCCACGCGGCGAATCGCCGGTGGTTTCTGGTAGACACATGAATCGCTGTGGATATAGGAATCAAACTTCACGTCAGCCCGGCTGGCTGATTCCGCATGGCCCAGGAACAGATATCCGCCCGGCTCCAGATATTCATGAAAGTGCCGCAGCAGTTGTGACTGCCGCTCTTCAGAAAAATAAATCATCACGTTCATGCAGAAGATGCAGTCAAATTTGCCCATGTACACGACCTGGGCCAGGTTCATGGGAGCAAACGTAACCATGTTTCGCAATCCGGAACCCACTGCATATTGTTCGGCCCCCTGATTCAGGCCCCGGGAAAAAAATTTCTCTCGCTGCCGCTGGCTGACCGGCTCAACACGGCGCGCGTCATAGACTCCGCGTTCAGCGTGATCCAGGGCTGACCGGCTGATGTCGGTAGCGAGAATGTGAATGTTCCACGCCTCGAGTGACTCCAGCACATCCGCCACGGTCATGGCGATGCTGTACGGCTCTTCACCAGTAGCGCATCCGGCGCTCCATATGCGGAGTGAGCGCGGGTTCTCCCAGAACTTGCGGGTCTGCAACTCAGGCAGGACCTTCTTTTCCAGAGCGTCGTAAACTGCCGGATAGCGGAAGAAAGAAGTCTCCTGGGTCAGCAGGCGTTGCAGCAGCGAATCGTATTCCACGTTGGAATTCAGGATCAGGCGAATCAGCTCAGTGCCATGGCTCAGCTTGCGGTGTTCAATATGATCACGTACACGCGTGGTAAAGAAGCGCTCGCGGGATTCATCAAAAAGGATTCCCGAACGCGATTCAATCAGGCCGCGTATTTCGCTCAACTCATGTTCGCTGACTTGGGCCATTCGTTCTTACCTTCGAAACCTGTTACCTGCCTATGCGTGCCGCACTTACCGCGCTTACCAGCTCCGGACGCGGTTCATTGGTGACCGGAGCGTTGCTGACACGGAATTGTGACAGCGCTTCATTCAACTGTTCTGACATGTGGACCAGCTGTTCCACCGTGCGTGAAGTCTGGCGCGCGCCTTGTGACGTTTGCCGCGTGATGTTGGAGATGATCTGCATGGCGTTGGCCACGCCTTCCGTACCGCGCACCTGCTGTTTTGACGCCAGCGAGATCTCCTGCACCAGTTCCGCCGATTGCCGTACCACGCTGGAGATGGCGTCCAGGGCGCGTCCGGCCTGATCTGCCAGCTTGGCGCCGATTTCCACTTCCCTGGTGCCTTCTTCCATCACGATGACGGCGTCATTGGTTTCCGCCTGAATGGCCTTGATCAAGGCCGCAATATCTTTGGTGGCGCTGCGTGAGTGTTCCGCCAGTTTCCGGACTTCATCTGCCACCACGCCGAACCCGCGGCCGGCTTCACCGGCGCGTGCCGCTTCAATAGCTGCATTCAGCGCCAGCAGGTTGGTCTGTTCGGTAATGTCATTGATGACTTTGACGATCTCTGAGATTTCCAGCGAACGGTCACCCAGGGCCTTGATTCGCTTTGCCGTTGCCTGCACCGACGAACGAATCCGCTGCATGCCTTCCAGCGTGTCACGCACTGAGCGATTGCCCTGTTCGGCGGCATCCAGAGCGCGCCGCGCGGCTTCTGCACTGGCTTCTGCGTTGTTAGAAACCTGCTTCATGGATACGGTGAGCTGTTCCACGGCAGATGAAGTGTTGGTGATTTCCTGGTCCTGCTGCATGGCGCCGGATGACATCTCTTCCGACGAAAGCAGAATTTCGTTCGCGCTGGACTGTACGTCGATGGCGGCTTTGCGGACGCGTTCCAGAACTTTCACGAAGTTATCAAGCATGTAGTTGACGGAATCCACTACATTTCCTAAAGCGTCTGTGGTTACTTTTCCGCGCAGCGTCAGGTCGCCGCGGGCAATCTGGCTCACGATGGTCAGGAACTCGGTAACGCTCTTCTGCAACGTCTCCTGGGCTTCCTGGTTGAAGAAGGCGCGGGACGAGGTGTCCACGGCGCGGTTAAGATTTTCCGCGATGAAGCCAAAATCGTCTGCCGAATCAACCGCGATGCGTGAGCGGAGATCGCCCTGGGCAAACTTCTCGGCAAATTCAGAGAGCTGAGTCACTGGAAGGAGGACCTTGTTGCCGATGACGATAAACGTAGCCAGACCAGCAGCCACGCAGATGACAATCGCAAACAGCACCTTCAGGTCTGCGCCGTCAGCCAGATGGCCGATATTGCTCAAAGGCACCTTTGCCGTGGCTCCGGCGCTATAGGCCAGTAGAAACACGGTGAACAGTGCCATGGCATCGACAATCACCAGCCCCATCAGGGTCCGGTTTAAACGACCTTTCATTGAATCCTCCAACAATTCTGTCGCTTCGCTTTCCCGCCTGCGACACGCTGCGAGTAAAAGCAGCTTTTACAGCTCAAATCACCGGGACAGGAAACGCCTCAGTGACCTTCTTCAAATCCAGGACCAATGCCAGACGATCATCGTGTGGCAACAGCCCGCAACAATGCGGCACTTCCAGCGGTGCGCTATCCACCATCAACGGATCCACGGTGCTGTAGGTGCCGATCAACTCATCTGCCGCGATGCCGATACGAATGTAATCGCGACCCTCGTCTGCTTTCAGTCCGGCAACAACTACGTGCCGCGGCGCAAGATCAACGCGCCTGCCTTCGGTGATCGCGATGTCTACCACCGGAACGATCGACCCGCGCAGATTGAAAATTCCCATAAGGAACGGCGGCGCCAGCGGTATGTTGGTAAGGTGTGGCCATTCGACGATCTCTTCTACATCGAGAATGGAAAAGCAGAAGCGTTCACGGCCGGCGCGGAAGATGCAGTACTGACGCATGGGATCTTCCTGGGGCATCTGCACAGATGGATCGTCGCTTCCGTCGGTTTCAGGGTGTTCTGATGAATGGGCTTCAGATGCATGAACTTCCGATGAAAGAGCTTCTGACGTAATCTCGCGCACATGCGGAGCCGGCTCAGGGATGGCAAAGCCAAATCTCGAGGAAGCGAGAGGCCTACTGACCAGCGAGGCGTCAAGCTTCGGCGCGGCATTATTGGCTTCCCCAGCCGTACGTTCGAATTGAAAAGGCTCTTCGTGCATCATTCAAGTCTCAATTCTCAAAATCATGCTTTTGGCATGAGGGGAATCAATGTTCCCAGCAACTCTTCACTGGTAAAGGGCTTGACTACGTACCCGTCGGCGCCCTGTTCCCTGGCCCAGAACTTGTCACTCTCGGTTTTCTTGGAGCTGACCATGACGACCGGAATGGCTGAGTAAACGGCATTGCCCTTCAATTCACGGCAGGCCTGAAAACCATTGCGCTCCGGCATGACCACGTCCATCAGGATCAGGTTTGGTTTTTCCATGTCGATCATCTGTTCCAGACGGGTTGGATCATGGACAACGACAGACGAATAGCCGGCTCGATCCAATACAGACTGCATAAGCCTGACTTCCGCGGGGGAATCATCAACGATCAATATCTTCTTCACGTGAGACGAACCTGTGCCTATGGCGATATCCTCTATGAGTATTGCAATCTCTCAGCCAAGTTGAGGCCTGACAAAATAACCAGTGTGGTACACGTAACTATTTCAGGCAAATGGACTTATTGGGGATGGGACGGTAACCCTAGGAACTCACGAAACTTGCATGAGACACGCGTTCAGTCTCATCCTGAGACTGTTTCTCAGCCGCCTGCATTTCCATGGCGATGGAAGAGAACCTTTGCATCACGGCGTGCAGGTGCAATGACATCTCATGGATGGTCTTCACCTGATCACGGGCATGATCAGGCATACCGGTGCAATCCATCATCAGCAGTTCCGCGTTGCCGAGCACAGAGGTAAGCGAGTTATTGAAATCATGCCGCGCTTCAAGCATGTAGCGCCCCAAGGCCGCGTGAGATGCCATCATGGCAGCGCTTTGCTCGGCCTTTTTTAAGCGCGCGGCCATGGCAATGCGCTTCAGGCATTCATGCGACAGCAGGATCAGGCTCTCTGTCCAGCTTTCGTGTTTCTCTAAAAAGAGGGTGCGCGGGTACTGATTGCGGATGGTATGAGTTTCCTGGGAGGTCTCCAGGACGCAGATCACGGAATGTTTTCCGCTATCGACGCGCTTGAGCAGATTCGGCAAACGCCCCTGGCGCACTGGCCCGATGATGACGAGGTCGCACTCGACTTCAGCCGCTGTGTGAAACAGTTCAGTAGTGACAACGGTGATGGCGGGAGCGTTGCGCTCCATCTGCCAGCGTCCGGAAAGATCGCGGGTAAAGCTGGTGTCATCGGCAATGATCAAAACAGTTGGGGAATTCTGCACAGAACCAGCTCCGTCTAAGCGTTAAGTCTGTCACCTTCATCAATCAATGCCAGTAGTCGTTTGGTGGTGGCTGCCAGGTTCACCGCGGCGTCAATATTGCTGGCTTCTTTGGCTGCGGCAATCTGCGCTTCCATTTCCTCTGTCTGCTTACGAGCCATGCTCAGGGCGAAGCCAAGGTCCGTGGGTTCACTCTTGCGGTGGCGTTCCATGCAAACATGCAGAATGGTGCGGGCCGCTACAGTTCGCTGAAGAGCGGCCGAAAGCTCGCCATGGGGCTGAGTGAAAGCTTCAGCCTCCCAGGTTGCGATCAGCAGCTTGCAGCCGCCAAGGGTGATGGCGGACACGCTGGGCGTGTTCTTGTGCGGTACCGCGATCAATTGATCGTGAATATCGGCCACGCAGCGCTGAAGGCTTTCTTCGTCCTCACCGAGCGGAGCGGACGGATCCTGAATTGCCACGGCGTCCGCAACAGCCGCCATGCCCGATCCATCGTCATCGGTTGAATTCGAGTTTTCAAACGCCGTCGGCGTATCGAGCGCGGAGACTAGCTCCGGCTCGGCCTTGAATGCGACTGGTTCCAGTGACGGCGAAGGTCGGACTGCCTGGGGTCGCGTTTCAAAAAAATCTTTGGGACTGTCAGCGAGGGGCTGGGCCGGCCTGGCTTCCAGATTCTCCCCGTCATGGGTATCAATATCCATGGTGCCGCCCATGCCGGTGTTGCGCGAATGCGCTTCATTCACGGTGCTCTGCAGAGTGTGGCGCAACAAAATAAGCTGAAGGAATGACGATCCACCGGAATAGGGCGCGCGGAACGGCGTCTTCCACTGATGCACCACATGGCGTACCTGGTCCAGAGACTCGTTTTCAGTGAGACCGGCATCCCGGCAGTCAATGGTGGTGTAACCCAGGCTTTCCAGTTCATTCACCACGGTGCGAATGTTGTGAAGGTCCAGGTGCATTGCCTTGAAAAAAGCTCGTCGCGCGCGGAAATTGAAACGCGTGAACGCCACCAGAATGCCGGGCTGAAAATAATCATCGCCTATCGCCAGTTTCAGTTCGCGGACTTCCAGCAAGGCCCCGGAATTTTGCAGCTCTTCAAGACTGTTGGTGTCATTCAACAGTTGCAGCTTGTCATCCAGACCAGGCGCCCATTCGGGATACGACTCGGGCATGCTGCCCAGGACGGGCTCCAGAACGCGGCCAACTTCATCCAGCGTGACCTGCTGCTCAGTGATTCCCTGCGGCGCGCAATGCGCGAAGTACTGCACCAGAAGAAAATCCAGCTTTTCCTTGTCCGGCTCAGTTCTTTGGGTTCTGCCGAAGTGGCGGGCGATGAGATAGCGCAGGTTTTCTTCATTCTGCAGACCGGTGCTTTGCAGAAGCTGGCGCAATTGCCACACCTGTATGCGCGCGTCCATCTGGTCAAACCATTGCCGGACGCGGTCCAGGACTTCGGGTTCAGTATGCTCAACGTTGTCTTCCAGTTCCGCGCATGGATCCAGGCCCAATTCAAATGTCTGGTCCAGTTCCGCGTAGATGGCGTGGAGCCTGCGGGCTACGCGCCAGAACTCCGTGACTTCATTGCCGTTCAAGGTAGCGGTTGTCATAAGATCTCTATTTGATAATCCAGTTGGTTACGTTTTGCAGAAAGCGCGCCGCTACAGCTATCTTGCCTTTATCCAGCTGCATGGCAATGATTTCGGCCGATACATCAAACGAACCGTCAAAATTTTTCATTCGCACTGTGTCTTCAAAGTCCAGTGGAAGGCGGGAGGCAAAGATGACTTCGCCCGGTGTGCCGAATTCGATTACGGTCTGTTCCGCCGTCGAAGCCACGGGACTGTCGAGCAAGGCGCCATTCCCTTCAGAGGCAATCTTCATGACTTGCACTGGAATCCGTACCGGCACTGCTTCTGGAAAGAACTCCGCCAGCCTCCCCACACACCCCGGCGAGGCCTGAGGCCTGCTGGCCCCGATTTCATGCTGCTTCTGCATTTCTTCTCCCTGCTTGTGCAACAACGTAAAGCCACAACCTGGTGCAACTTCTCCTGAGCGTGCAATGGAACCGTTGACTTGAATAGAGCAATAGGCCAGCCAAACAGGGGACGAGTTAAGTGATTGATTTCGAAGGACGGTAGTACTTAGCCAGCAGGTGTGAAAAGGTGTTTTGTCTCAGGATGAAACGGGTGTCTCACGGTTTATGTCTCAAAGCCCTAATTGAGAGAGCATTTCAAGAAACGAGCCCTTGCTCCCAGGTTTACCGCTATATTCGGCGACGATGTGAGCTTGTTCGTCCCAGCAATAAATGTGAATCCACGGAGTTTTGAACCCGGTCAAACATTGGGTCGTCCCGTTCAACACCTCAACGGTACCGCTGGAATCAGCGCCTTCCTTGGAAAAACTTACCGCTGCCCCATGTTTCCAATCATAAGAAGCGTTCCGGCCTAGGGAATAGAACCCCATGAAAGGTCTGGGAAGGCTATCAAACACTGAGATGGGATATTTTGCCAGCTCTGCGTAATCCGGGTGATCTAGAACAATCCATCCGCGCGGAACCAGGAATTTGCGTGCGCCAACTACGAAGCTCCGCTCTTTGTACAATCCATTCCCGAGCGCGGCAATAGCCGGTGAAAAAACGTATGTCACCGCCGCAAAGGCACATACGGCTATCCACAGGCCTAAATGCTTTTGGGGTAACAAGACCCTACTCCTCTGTTGTGCGCTGTCAAAGCTTTCATCATGGACCAATCCGGAAGCCTGGCTAATCCTTCGGAGGTCTAAACCCAGAGGTTTTTTGACTCCTTGCTAATGCGCCAATCAAGAGGCCGCGGACGCGCCCTTCTCTGTCCCGATGTTGTAGCGCTTCAACTTACGATAGAGCGTGGCGCGGCTGATACCCAGCATCTTGCGGGCGCGGGACTTGTCTCCATTCACCTGCTGAAAAACACGTTCGATGGTAGCGCGCTCCAACTCTTCCAGGTCTGTGGCCGAAACTGGAGGCTTGGCCGCCGGCATCTGGGAAAAATCATCTTTTTGAACGTACGAAGCCACTCTGGCATGCACCGATGGAGCGCCATCAGCCTGTTCCGACCGCAGCGCCGGCGGCAGATCATGAATTTCAATGCTGTCTTCACTGCCCAGGGCCACTGCACGCTCTATGCAGTTCTCCAGTTCGCGGACGTTGCCCGGCCAGTCATATTCCAGCATGCATTGCATAGCGGCGGCGGAGAGCGTAATCATTTTCCCCGGAGCGAATTTATCGAGGAAAAAATGAACCAATGCAGGCACATCTGACTTTCGGTCGCGCAAGCCAGGCAGATGCAGGGTGACAACATTCAATCGAAAGTAAAGGTCTTTGCGGAATTTGCCTTCCTTGTACGCCGTTTCCAGATCACGATTGGTGGCTGCCACTACACGAACGTCAACTTTGACCTTCTGGTTGCTGCCCACCGGCCGCACTTCTTTCTCCTGAAGAACGCGCAGCAGCTTGGCCTGGAGCTCCATGGAGAGCTCGCCGATTTCGTCGAGGAAAATCGTTCCTCCATTGGCCGTCTGGAAAAGTCCATCCTTGGAACGGTTAGCGCCGGTGAAAGCACCTTTCTCATACCCAAAGAGCTCACTCTCAATCAGAGTCGGCACCAGCGAGCCACAATCCACGGCAACGAAAGGCCGCTTGGCGTAGGAACCGCGATAGTGAATCGCTCGCGCTACCAGTTCCTTTCCCGTACCGCTTTCTCCCGCAATCAGCACCGGAGTGCGCGTGTCTTTGAGTCGGGCCACCATGCGCATAACGTCTTGAATTTTGCTGGACGAGCCGACGATACCATTCAACTCCATTTCGGTATTGACGCGATCGCGCAGAAACTGGTTCTCCGCCACCAGACGAACCTTTTCTTCCATGCGCTGTAGCAGCAGCTTGAGCTCTTCAATGCGGAACGGCTTGGTGATGTAGTCGTATGCGCCCAGACGCATGGCCTGCACGGCGGTTTCAATGGAGCCATGCCCTGTCATGATGGCGGTTTCACTGCGCGGCAGCATCTGCTTCACACGAGGAAGAAATTCGAGCCCGCTCATATGGGGCATCATGAGATCGGCGAGCACAATATCTGGCGCGTCGGTCTCCAGGTAAGCCAGCGCGCCCTCCGCACTCTCAGCTTCACGGCAGTCGAAGCCCAGTGACGCACCAACGGTCATGCAGAGCTTGCGAATACTCTGGTGATCGTCGACGATCAGGAACCGGACTTTGGGGTCATTACTCAACGTTGTCTCGCCCCTCCGGGGCTCAATTCTTCTTGCCGCCCATTAATCAGCTGCGGCTTTGCCGAACAATCTCTCTACCGTCTCAATCAGCTCATGGACACGGAAAGGTTTTTCAATATACGGCGCGCCAGTGCTGGCCAGGGCCTTCATGGTGTCTTCATTCACGGTGTCACCGGTAATGAATAACAGCTTGCCTTTCAGCTCCGGACGGTGCGCAGCAATCCATGCATGCACATCTGCACCGCTGGCGCCGCCAGGGGTGCGCATGTCAGAGATCACGCCGCTGAAGTTCTCAGATTCCAGATGCTTCAATCCCGCCACCGCGGAATTCACTGTCACGCAGCGATAACCGCTGCGCTCGAGCGCCGTCTGGAGAAACTGCATCACTGCCGTCTCGTCTTCAATGACCAGCAAAGGCAGGGTTGCAGACCTGGCAGTTGACGTCACTGTCTTGCTCCGGCGCCGGTCACAATGCGCAGATCACTTCTGGTGGTGCGGACTGGTAGTCTCACGCTGAAGGTGGCGCCCGGCATCTCCTGATTATTGGCGCACATGATTTCACCTTCGTGCTCGCGCACAATGCCGTAACAGATGCTCAATCCCAGGCCGGTTCCCTGCCCGACTTCCTTGGTGGTAAAAAACGGATCAAAGATGCGTTCGGGATTCCTGATGCCTTCGCCATTGTCACGGAAGAGTATTTCCAGCCAGCCTGCATCCTGCACGGTCTCAATCTCAATCAGGCCAGGACGTCCGGTGACATGAACGGCGTCATAAGCATTGTTCAGGATGTTTAGAAAAACCTGTTGCAGCTGGTGCGAATCTCCGGTGAGCTCCGGCAGGTTCTCATCAAAGCGTTCCACAATTTGTACGCCATGGTTGGCAAAATCATAGGCACGCAAGGCGATGGTCTTGCGCAGAATGTCATTCAATTGCACGCGCTGCCGTTGCGGGGGGCGCTGCCGGGCGAAGCTGAGCAGGTTCTGTACGATCTCCTTGGTGCGCTGCGCTTCTTCCAGGATCACCTGCAGGTCTTTGCGTGCGCTGCCCGGGACTTCCGGGTTTTCCATGAGAAGGTCAGAGAACCCCATGATGGCCGTAAGCGGATTGTTGACTTCATGGGCCACGCCGGAAACCAACTGTCCGACGGCTGCCATTTTCTCCGTGTGCATGAGCTTGGCCTGGATCATGGCCGCGTCAGTGATGTCAGTCATGAGAACCACCACGCTGGTGACCTCACCTGCTTCATCACGCATCGGGCTCAGGTTGACGGAAAATTTACCCTGGGAACCGTTACCACGGGCGATCATCAGCTCAAGGTTATCCACCTGCATGCCATGCAGGGCGGAATCAAAACCTTCCCGGAACATCACCTCATGCGAAGGCGAAACGATACGATCCAGACGGCGCCCGACAAGCTCATTCTCTTCAAAGGCTCCCGCCTCATAGCAGCGGCGATTGGCATAGCTGACCAGCCCGGCCGTATCGGCCACCACGATCATGGTTTGCGTGTTGTTAAGGATCTTGCTGGTGAAATCTCGCTCACGCTGGAGCTGGCCCTGGAAGTTCTTTACTTCCGTAATGTCAAGGTAAACGCCGCGGTATTGCAGAATTTTGTTCTGCGCGTCGCGCACCACAAATACATTTTCCAAAGCATGGATCATGGTCCCGTCACGACGGCACAATGTGACCTCAAAGTTCTGTAGTGACCCGTTTTCTCCCAGCAGGCGAACAATCTCATCGCGCTGGTCAGAAGAAATGTAGACCTGCGTCTTCAAATCCAGTTTCAGGACTTCGTCGCGACTCTGGTAGCCGAGCATGCGTACTAACGCGTCATTCACTTCAATGAAGTGGCCTTCCGGCGATGAGAAGAAGACGCCTTCCTGCACATTGTCAAACAGCTCACGGTAACGACGCTCAGCTTCACGACGGTCCGTGATGTCCTTGAGCACGTGAATGGTTTGCAGTCCCTCTTCCAGGGCTCCGTGGATGCGCGAGGTGGAAACCAGATAGCTGCGCTCCAGCACTGGATGCAGATATTCGTCGGCGTCTGCTTTATCACGGCAAAAGGGGCAAGGATGCGACCCGTCAGTGGTGATGGGAATCAGGGCCCGCATGTTCAGGCCAATCAGTTCCGCCGGGCGCACGCCGATGAAATCAGCCAATGAGCGGTTGACCTTGAGCACCTCATGCTGCTCGTCATGCACCACAATGAAGTCAGAGATGGAATCAAAAATCTCTGCCCACTGCCGGCTGGATTGCGTAATCCGCGTGAACAGCCGTGAGTTCTCGAGTGCCACCGATCCATGGACTACCAGCGCCTGAAGAAGATTGAGATCGTTGGGAAGCAGTTCCCGGGTGAGGTTTGCCAGCACCAGGATACCGAGCAGTTCTGGCTCAGAACCTTCCAGTCGTACCAACGTGGCATTCTGCCAGCTCATGGCCGCGGCCAAGTCCTTGCCTAATGCCTGGACCGCGTTGGCAATGGGCTTTGATTGCGAAACAGATCTTGTCGATTCGGAAGACGGTTCGGAAGACGGTTCTAAAGCCATTTGTGATCGTTGCTCAGCGTATTGGGTCAAAACACCATCAAACCTACGAAGCAAATCACGGTCCGGCCTGGATCCAAAGAAGCCCACGCTTTCCAGCTTGTTTCCCTGGGCCAGGGCCAGAATCGCGCTTTGCGCGCCGATCATCCCTGCAACACGTTCCGTAAACGTGTGCACCAGATCCGGTAAGCGCAATGCGGTGCCCAGATCCAGGGCAGTTTCCATCAGATCTTCCGCGCGTTTTTTATACTGGTCTGAGACGGCGAGATTTTTGGCAGCTTCCATGGCCATGGCGGCCGTTGCTGCCAGAACTCTGGTGCGTCGAACTTCTTCCTGCGTGATCGGCGCGGGTGTCTTCTTATTCAGCAATGCCAGAATTCCCAGAGGCATCCCATTCCCCGAGATCAGAGGCACGGCCAGATACTGGCGTATCTGCGAATCAAGCTTTGCCAACTGCGCCTTCTCCGGCACGGGAAACTGGGCCGGGTTTTCCGCAATCACGTGGCTGCGCGACTCAAAAACCCGTCGCGACATGGCGGATACGTCCAGATCGAGATTGCTGGCCACGCCTTTGCTGGCTGCCCATCGCGCGCGGCATTCGCCGGCCTCATAAACGGCCACAAAGGCGCGTTCAAACTTGAGAAAATGAGCCACCTTGATCAGAAATTGCTTGAGAAAAATGTCCAGATTGGAGGCATTGCCGACTTCGGCAGAAATCTCAAGCAACTGGCTGAAATCCGTATTCTGGACCGACTGCCGGAGGGACAATTCAACGTTCTCCATGGTCAGGCGGGCCGTGGTCCCAAGCAGGTTGAACGCTGCCACTTCGGCGGGAAGAAATACCGTCCGCCGGACCGCCATCAGCGCTCCGCCGTTTTCCGGCGATCCCAATGGTGCGGCCACGCCGTAATAGATCTTTTCGCCTTCATTGTCGCGATAGGAGAAGCGGAAATTGATGGCGCGATTCTGCTCAACGGCCTGCGAGGCAAAGGACTTAGCGTGCGACATCAACGCAGTTTTGCTGGCGCCTTCCTTCACCGCGCTGGAGACGGCCGGAAGGGCAAAACCTTCGCCGGTCTTTACCAGCACGCCCGCCACGGTCGCCGTAAGCAGCTTACGTGCGGATTCGGCCAGGAAATCACGGATGACCGCGGCATCGCCGCCCAACTGACCAAGCTGAAAGCAAATATCCACCACCTTCTCCATTAATGATTCCAGAGTGGCTGGTGGTCTGAGGCGGCTTGTTCCGGTTTTCGGCGTCAGTCTCAATATCTCTCTTTATTAGGGAATCCTGAAGTTACTCTGGAATCTCATTTTGAGTCAATAAGTAAACGCCCGTAGGTAGCCGCGGTGCAAACCTCCTTTGTCTCAGGCTGAGACGTTACGGCCTTAGTTATGAGACGGGACAACCTTGGATACCTCAAAGTCACATTTTCTGGCGCTCGACCGAGGCCAGCCAGCTCCTTTATTTCTCCTGTACTTACACTGACTGACAGTACGTAAGTGCTATGACCCGCCGGACATGGCACTGGCCGTGCATTTTACCGGGTGGGCCATTCCGCTTGGACACTAGGGCGAGAACTGCTCAGGTTGAAAACACGTGACCCAGTAACCGTTGGGTCCGTAGAGGCGAGAAATGCAACTAGGCAAAAAAAGCATTGGTGGAAAGCTCTTCATGGGCTTCGGCGCCATCCTGATTATCGCGGTCGTACTCTTTTCAGCAAGTCTGGTAGCCATCTGGCACCAGCAAGAGACTGCTGACACGTACCGGAAAGCCATTGCCATGGCGGGCCTGCGCTCCGAACTGGACCGCGCCATCATGAACAACCGCCTGCATCTGCGCAATTTCCTGCTCAACGGCGACACCCGCGAATCAGACCTTCTCTTCAAGGGGTTGGGTGACGTTGACCAGCTGATCAATCGAATTGAAGAAGCAACATCGAACCTCCCGCAGAACCGGGAACGGGCAAAGCAACTTCTATCCACGGTGCGCGACGTGGAAAGAGACTGGTCAACCTCATTCGCTTCCACGCTGGTAGACAAGCGGCGGCAGGTGGATGCCGGCACCTCAACCATGGCCGAATTGTCAATTGCCTACCTGCAGGCAAACCCAGGCTCTGAACAGAAAAAAGAAGAAGAACCGTTGCACCAGCTTGATGCCATCATGAGTGACGCGGTCGCGAATGCCAACGCGTCAGACAAATCAGCCGGGTCCATCATCACCAGTCTGTCACTTGGCGGCATGTTCCTGATGGTCTTGCTGGGCGTCTTTATTGCGTGGAAGTCAGCCAAGTCCATTACAGACCCACTCACGCAACTCATCTTCGTTTCGCGGCAGATCGCCAATGCCGGCGACCTTGATTCCAAAGTTGAAATCAACGGCCAGGATGAAGTGGCGCAGCTGGCCCTTACTTTCAACAACATGGTGCTGTACCTGCGCGAGATGGCAGGGCTTTCCGAATCGATTGCAGGTGGCGACCTTTCTGTGCAGATCAATCCGCGTTCAACGCGTGACACCCTGGGCACTGCATTCCGTGAAATGACGCTTGGCCTGCGCAGCATGGTGAAAAACGTGCGTGACAGTGCGTCACAGGTGGCGAGCGGATCCAACCAGGTGGCCAGCGCGTCAGACGAATCAGCCAAGATCAGCGTGCAGGCGGCCTCGGCCATCGACGAAGTTACCAGCACGATGCACGAAATGAGCATTAACGTGCAGAACATGGTGAAGAGCACGCAAATGCAGGCGTCCAACGTAAGCGAGACATCGGCGTCCATTGACGAGATGGTCGCATCGATTCAGCGCGTCGCGGACACGGCCAAGGTCCTGCTGGACATTTCACAGCGTTCGCGCGATGAGGTGCATAGCGGCATCAACACCATGGAAAGGGCCACCGACGGCCTGAGCCGCATCAACGCCGCCATCAATTCGTCCGCTGAAATCATTTCTGCTCTGGGAGAACGCGCGGATGACATTGGCAAGATTGTTGAAGTGATCGACGACCTGGCGGAACAGACCAACCTGCTGGCCCTCAACGCTGCCATTGAGGCGGCGCGCGCCGGAGAGCACGGCCTGGGATTCGCCGTGGTGGCCGACGAAGTGAGAAAGCTGGCCGAAAAATCCGCGCAGTCCACGCGCGAAATTTCCGAACTCATCCAGAGCATCCAGAAAGAGGCCCGCAAGGCTGTGGACAACATGGAAAAGAGCACCAACATTGTGGATGAGGGACTGTCTCTGGGTGGCGACCTGAGTTCGGCGCTAAAGAGAATTTCCAACGTAGTCTCTGAAGTCTACAAATTTGCGCAGGAAATTGGCGCGGCCACCAATGAGCAATCGCATGGATCATCCCAGATTGCCAAGGCGACCACGCGTCTCAACGAGATCACGCACGAAATCAACTCGTCAGTGGAAGAGCAGGCCTCGGGAGCCCAGGCTGTTGTGCGGGCGATGGAGAAGATGCGCGAGCTCGTACAGCGCTCGTCCACGGGATCCACCGAGCTGGCGGCATCTTCCGAACAGATGTCCAAGATGTCACGCGTGATGCTTGAATCCATGGACCGCTTCATCCTGGAAAATCACGATAACGCTAAGCACAGTGGCAACGGCAATCGCCACGGCCGGAAGCAGAACCAGCAGGAAGCTGAAACACAGTGGGCCGCCGTGGGATCGGCGTACAACTAAATCCCGAGAACAGGTCTCAGGCTTTATGGCGAGAGAACATCACATTGTCGGATTCCGGGTGGGACGCGAAAACTTCGGCGTGCCCATCGGATTGGTCCATGAGATTGTGCGGGTGCCCGAAATTACGGCGGTCCCGGAATCGCCCAGCTATGTAGAAGGCATCATCAACCTGCGCGGAAAGATTATTTCTGTCATCGACCTGCGCAAACGCTTTGGGGAAAAAGAAATCCACCCACATCGGACCAATCGAATTCTGGTGACTGAAGTAGAAGGAAAGATGGTGGGCCTCATTGTAGATGCAGCTTCAGAGGTCATGAAAATCCCTGAAAGCGATGTTGAAGTCCCGCCCAATGTATTTGAAGAAGGCGAAGTCAGGTACGTTACCGGCATTGGCAAGAGAAAGGGCAGGCTGGTGGTGCTGATCGATTTGACAAAGATTCTGCAGAAAGGCGAGTTGCGCAGAATCACTGAGACGGTGGAAGCGCAAGCTGCCACAGTCACTCTTTGAGCAATGACCGTTTAAGAAAGCCATTTACGTAGTAGACCCTGGGAGAACGATGGCCACACCGAGTACGCCGATCCAGATCAGTGACGCTGAATACAAACTGCTGCAGACCCTGGTCTATCAGGAATGCGGCATGTATTTTGACGAGCGCAGAGCTCACTTCCTGCAGGACAGATTGCAAAGGCGGCTGCGCGTCTGTGGGATCGATACGTTTTACTCGTATTACCGGCTGCTCACCAGCTATCAGGGCAAGGCGGAACTCTGCGCGCTGGTTGAAAACCTTACCGTGAATGAGACCAGCTTCTTCCGCAACAAGCCGCAATTGGATCTCTTTCAGAGATCCACATTGGAAGACCTTTTGCGGCGCAAGCAGGAGCGCCGCGACTGGAACATTCGCATATGGAGCGCAGGCTGTTCCACCGGGCAGGAGCCTTACACCATCGCAATGATGATCTGTGATGCCCTGGCTTATTACTATTTACGCAATCCTCTTCCCTTTGAAATGCCCGTGCCAAAACCGCTCATTCCCCCGCCATGGAAGGTGGAAATACTGGCTTCTGACATCAACTACACCGTGCTTCGCACCGCCCAGGAAGCCGTCTATTCAGAAAACCAGATGGAAGCGGTGGACTACCCGTTTCGTCTCCGTTATTTCGACAAAGTCGGCGATCGATATGCAATTAAACAGTCACTCAAAGAGATGGTCCATTTTGACTTCCACAATCTAAAAACGGAATTCCTACCGCAGCGTAATGACGTTATCTTCTGCCGCAACGTGATGATCTATTTTGACGAGGCGGAACAGAAGCGCCTGGTGCAAAAGTTTTATCGCTGCCTGAATCCGGAAGGCTATTTGTTCATTGGCCATGCTGAGAGCCTGTTTGGCCTTTCCGACAAGTACAAGATGATCCACAACAACAATGGCACTGCCTACCAGAAACTGGAGGCGACGATTTGAACTTCTTCTCCGATGAACGTGCGGCCGAAATGCGCGAGCTCTTCTTTGAGAGCGCGGCCGAACAGTTGCAGAACCTGAATGATCAGGGACTGGAACTGGAGAAGAGCCCTGCTGACATGGAGGTCCTGCGCAAAGTCCGCAGGACCGTGCATACGTTGAAAGGTGATTCGGCCGCCTGTGGCTATCAGGAGTTGAGCGAAATCGCCCACTTGCTGGAAGACGCGCTCACGCCGGAAGTGGCGACGAACACTACGGCCAACCTGGCGGAAATTGTCCTGATTGCGGCGGATACTTTCAGTTCCATGCTGTCTGCGTATCGCGGCAAGATGCAGCCACCGGCGGGCCAGGAGCTTCGTGTACAGATTGAATCGCTCACTCGCAAGCCGGATAAGCCTGCCCGCAAGAAGCAAGTCGCTCGTTTCGCGTGGAGTGAATACGAACACCTGATGGCGAGCGACGCGAGCGAACGCGGCGAATCAGTATTCAACATCGCTTTGACCGTGGATGAAAATTGCCCGATGCGCGGCGCCGCCCTGCAGCTGATCCGTAACGTTTTGGCCGAATGTGGCACAGTGCTGGCCATTGTGCCGGACCAGGGTACGTTGCATCCTGAGATTGAGCTGGTGGAAGCCGCCATTGCAACACGGAAAACACTGGAGTGGATTGAAAAGAAATGCAAGATCCCTTCGATTGTTTCAGAGCTTATTCTGTTGCCCTTTGGCGACATTCCTGGCCAGCAAGCCAGCGATGATGTTTTAGATATTGTGGAACACGTGACCGCGGACGCGAATGACGCAGACCCGTTGACCGCGGTGGAGAGCGTGATCCGCTCTGCGCCATCCCTTCCCTCGACGGCGCTCGCGCAGAGTGCTGTGCCGCAACTTGCGTCAGGTTCCGCGGCTGATCCGGCGCCCACCAGCTTTTCCAATCTGGAAAATCTCCTGCGCGTGGATGCCGAGAGAATTGACGCCGTACTGAATCTTGTGGGTGAATTGATTATCGCGAAGAGCATGCTGCACCAGACAGTGGTGGATTTTCAGAAGCGTTTCCCCAAAGATCCGTTGAAGGCGCGTTTCATAGATGCACTGGCTTTCCAGTCGCGCATCCTGAATGACCTGCAAAAATCGGTGATGAAGATTCGCATGGTGCCGGTGGAGCATCTTTTCCGTCGCTTCCCGCGAGTGGTGCGCGATGTGGCCAAGTCATGCGGCAAAGACGTCGCGTTGCTCGTCACCGGCCAGGATACCGATCTGGACAAGAGCATTCTGGATATGCTCGCGGAACCGCTCGCGCACCTGGTTCGTAATTCGGTGGATCACGGTATTGAGGCGCCCGAAGAACGCGTGAGCCTGGGCAAGCCAGCGCAGGGCACAGTGCGTTTGGCCGCATATCATCAGGGCAACCAGATCATCATTGAAATCGGGGATGACGGGCGTGGCATTGATCGCGATCGGCTGGTTGCAAAAGCACTCGAAAACGGATTGCTCTCACAGGCGGAAGCGGCCGTGATGAGTGAGCAGGAAGTACTGGACCTGGTCTTTCATCCGGGGCTGAGTACGGCAGAGGAAGTTACTTCCATCTCCGGACGCGGCGTTGGCATGGACGTGGTGAAGTCTGTGCTGGACAGGCTGAAAGGTTCCATCAGCATCAGGACCATCGACGGCAAAGGCACCACGTTCTATCTGAAAGTCCCGCTCACGCTTGCGATCATCAAAGCGTTGCTGTTCCACGTGGGCGAGCGGACGTACGCTGTGCCGCTGACGTCAGTGGCGGAAATCACCCGCTCGTCTTATCAGGAAATTCACAGCGTGGATGGACACGACGTGATCCAGCTGCGCGGAGAAATTCTTCCGCTGGTACATCTGGGTGGACTCGCCGAGACTGTGCATCCAGGGAAGAAGATGTTCATTGTTGTGGCTACAGTTGCAGACCGGAGATTCGGATTGGTAGTGGACAAGTTAATCGGGGAAGAAGAACTGGTCATCAAGGCTTTGGATGACAACCTGGTGGCAACAGAGCTGGTCACCGGCGCTTCCATTTTGGGCGACGGCACGGTTGTCCTCATCCTTAACATTCCCAGTGTGGTGTCCAGGCTGGGACGCACGCAGGTTTCCATGGGGGCCACTGCTTGAGCAGACGAATCAAAGTGCTGGTGGTGGATGACTCCGCGTTGATGCGCAAGATGATTCCGCAGATCCTCGCCCGGGACACCGATATCGAAGTGGTTGGTACAGCCATGGACGGCGAATTCGGACTCAAGAAGATTGAAGACCTGAATCCTGACGTGGTGACTCTGGACCTGGAAATGCCCCGCATGGATGGCATGGAGACTTTACGGCAGATCACCAGAAGGTTTCGCGTACCGGTGATCATCGTAAGCGCTTTGTCAACGGAAGGCGCCACGGCAACGTTCAAGGCGCTGGCCATGGGAGCATTGGACTTTGTGGCCAAGCCGCGTGATGCCGCGTCGGCCCATATGGATGAGATCGCGGAAGACCTGATTAAGAAGATCAAGCTGGCCTCGCGCACCAAGGTTAAGAACACGATCATGCCCAGTGTGCTGGAGCGTGCCAAACCGAATAAACCAATTGTGCGTCCGCGCGTGGAGCCAACCAGGATTATTGCCATCGGCGTTTCCACCGGCGGACCCAACGCGCTGGAATACCTGCTGGGACAATTGCCGGGCGACTTCCCGGGCAGCATCATCGTAGTGCAGCACATGCCGGAAGGATTCACTGAGATGTTTGCCCGGCGCCTGAATGCCAATTGCGCCATCGACGTGAAGGAAGCGCAGTCCGGTGATCTGCTGATTGCAGGACGCGCGTTGATCTGTCCCGGCGATCGCCATATCAAAGTCCGGCGTTTACCACTCGCGAGCACAGTGGTCCTGAGCGACGAAGAACGTCTCAACGGGCACAGGCCTTCCGTTGATATTCTCTTTCGCTCGGTTGCCGCTGATTTCGGCCCGCGTGTGATTGGTGTACTGATGACTGGAATGGGAGATGACGGCGCCGCCGGCATGGGAATGATCAAAGAAGCAGGCGGTCTTACCGTGGCGCAGACAGAAGATTCATGTGTTGTTTTCGGCATGCCGAAGGCGGCCATTGAAAGAGGATTTGCCATGCGCGTGGTGCCGCTGGAAATGTTGGCTAACACGCTGGTGCACCAAAGCAATCCCGAGCGGGTTGCCAGGACAACAGAAAGTTCAGATGGAGTTGTGAGGAGATAGTATGGAACAGTTTCCGTTTTTGATTCGCAAGGACCGTGCCGCAATCCGATATCTGGTGGTGGATGATTCCGTATTCGCGCGCAAGAATGTGGCGCGCATGGTGGAATCCTTCGGCGGCGAAATTGCCGGTGAAGCTGGTGACGGTTGCACCGCCATCACTGAGTATGATCGCACCGCGCCTGACATGGTGCTGATGGACATCACCATGCCGCAGATGGAAGGCATTGAGGCGGCTGAACGCATTGTCCGCGCTCATCCCGATGCGCGCATCGTCATGGTATCTTCCGTCGGCTACCAGGAAAACATTGTTGCTGCACTGCAAAAAGGTGCTCGCCATTTTGTTCAGAAGCCGGTGAAGGCGGAAATCCTTTATGAAGTCATCAAGTACGTGATGGGCGATGATGCCATCATGGCGACGCCCGCAGCTCAGGAGAATTAGCTCTCATGAAAATGGAACTGATTCAACCGTTCATCAACGCGGCTGATGCGGTGCTGGCGCAGACGCTGCACTGTCCCACGCGAATCGGTGACGTTTCCATGGAACAGGAAGCATATCGGCGCAAGGGCGTGGCGTCACTGGTGACCATTAATGGCGACATTGAAGGCCGCATTATCTTTGATATCGACCAGCGCACCGCGGCCAAAGTCGCCAGCTCGCTTGCCGGATCAACCATGGAAGCGAACGATGACGTGGCGAGAGAGACAGTCTGTGAACTCGCCAACATGGTGATCGGCAGCGCCATTACCACGCTGAACGACCAGGGATTCCATTTTAAAATCCAGCCGCCGGTCGAGCACGTTGCGGAGACAGGTGAACAAAGCAGTGAAGACCAGGAAGCCCTGGTCATGTGCTTTGATACCGAAAACGGAAACGTCTTCATGAATATTTCTCTGCGATACAACAATCGTAAGCGAGAAGAACTGCGACCTAATTAAATCGAAAAAAACGGCACACAAGACGGAAAGCCCGCTTGTTTCATGAGTGTTCAATGCATTAGTAAATGCCTGCCTCAACCCCGGGCAAAACAGTTTACGGAAAGATCCGCACTGAGAACGGAGTCTGCGGCGTTGCCGGACATGCATTGGGAGTCGCGCAGCCAAAGCTTTGCGGCGGCGCAGGCACCGTAGTCACTACCGTATCGCTGGCGGGCCGGATGATAGAAACGTTCCCGGCAGCGGCTCCTACCACATACACGCGAGAAGAATCATTGGCTGCATCAATGGAGACAGCGCCTGCTCCCACGGTAATCACTTTTTTCTCCACGAGTGCGGCGGCGTCAATCACGCTGACGGTACTCCCGGTACATAAAGCAAGATTGGTAAGCAGCGTAAGATGATTCGTTCCCGCCGGGCAGTTTCCCAGGGCCGCGTAGGCGCGTGTTCCATCAGACAAGGCCGCCACTGAAGTCGGTGTGCCCGAAACAGGAACGTCGGCAATCTTGGTGGGGAAAATACCGTTTGCCAGGTCAGTACCATTGGCTTTGATTACCGAAATCGTGCTCTCGCCGCTGTTGACCACATACAGCCGTTGCAACTTAGGCTCAAACACCGCGTAGGTTGGTTGCGGGCTGGCGGAGATGCCTACTTTGATCGGGGTGCCAATCACCACGTCCAGAAGAGTGTCAATCACGCTCACGGTGCCATCGCCCTGGTTGACAATGAAAACGTGCACACCATCCGGCGCCATCACTCCCCAGATCGGCTTTGTTCCTACCGGGATCGCGGGGGCAACAAAATTGTCAATCGTGGAAACCGGTGACACGCTGCCAGCGCCAGAATTCAGAATGTAAATCTTGCTGTTCGAAGCATTGCCGGCAATCGCCACTGGTTGCGATAAAGCTGCCACCTGGTCAGTCACCGCGTTGACGTTGGCGGAAATCATGGGAACGGCTCCGCTTCCCAGGTTAGCGATATACACATCACCGTTGCTGCCTGCGCCGGCGCCAACTCCAGCCGTGCCCGGCGGCAAAGTGACGGTACTGAGGAATGAACTCAGCGGATTCAAAGCAATGTAGGTGGAAACCGTACTGTCGCCATTGATTGCGTACACCCGGTTTGACGCCTTGGCCAGAAAAACTGGGAGCGGCCCAACACTGACCACTCCGATCACCGTATCACCAGACACATCAATATGCAGGTCACTACCCAGGCCGCCAGGATTGGTGGATAGCACAATGGCGTTAGAAAGGGCCGCCGGATCGCCTCCGGGTTGGGGCACCGGAATAATGAACTGGCGCAGGGTATCGTTACAGCCGGCCACGACAACGACCAACGCCGCGGTTGCCAAAAGCAACCCAAGGGTCTTTTTCTTCAGAAACATGTGCTTTGCAATCATTGAGGGTTCAATACCACCTGCCGGATGAACGCAGCCAACCTGGATTTTTTGCGTGAAAAGTATTGTACCGGGTTCTAGGCAAGTCACGCAAAAGTAAGGGGATTACTGGGCTTCCTTCGTCTCGCTTTTTCATCAGTGGTGAGGGTTTTGCTACTTGGCACTTTTCAGATCACCCGATTCCCCGATCACCAGATCACCCGATTTTTCCCTTTGCGCAGTGAGAGGCACGCGGGCGTGGATTGTGGTGCCGCGGTGGGGCGCTGAATCAATGGAGAGCGTCCCGTTCACAAGATCCAACCTTTCCTGCATGCTGATCAGGCCTATCCCCCTGCTTTCCAGCACCGCATCACTGTCAAAGCCCGCGCCGGAATCCATGACAGTGAGGTGAATCTCATCTGCCATTGCCCACAGACGCACTTCGAAGCTCTCTGCGCCGCTGTGTTTCGCTGAATTGTGGAGGGCTTCTTGCAGCACCCGAAATAGGCAAAGAGGAATGTCTGTCCGCAGGGAGCCAGGCATATCATGGGCCTTGAAGTCGATCTGCACTTGCTGCTTCTCGCCGAACTCCCTGCAAAATCCTTTTATGGCGGCGGCAATTCCCAGATACTCCAGTCTTGCCGAATGCAGTTCATGGGACAACGACTGGATATCGGCCGCGATCTCGGCGGATTCCCTCCGTAACCGTTCCAGACCGCTCCGCACATCGGTGGTCAAACCGAGGGGGTTTTGCTGGAGGCGTTCCATTTCAATGGTCAACAGCGCCATACGTTGACCGATGTCATCGTGAAGTTCTCTGGCAATCCGGGAACGTTCCTGTTCCTGAGCATCAATCAGTCTCAGTCTCGCGTGGGAAAGGGCCAGCTCTGCCCGCTTACGTGACGTAATGTCTGCCACCATACCTACGATTCGCTGAATCTTACCCTGCGCGTCGAAATGCGCAACACTGTTTCGCTCCAGCCATATCTCGCAGTCGTCTGGACGCCGGATGCGATAGCTTACCTGAAGATAGGGCTTCTCAGGAGTTAGAGCGTCCAGGGCCGCCACAACTCTTTCTTTGTCGTCTGGATGTACTCCCTCCAATGCATGCTTACCGGTAAGAGTCAGTGATTCATCAACGCCAAGGATTTTGGCGGATTCTTCCGAGCGCACGATTACGTCAGAGGCGGCGTCCCACTCATAGGCAAACATTTTTCCGGCGTGCGCTGCCATGCGAAACCGCTCTTCGCTTTGACGCAAGATGGTCTCCTGTAACTTGCGTTCTGTAATATCGCGGTCGATGCATGATAACCCGACAATCTTGCCATCAGGGGCGGACACTGGCGAGCCCGTTATGGACACCTCAAGAAACGTGCCATCTTTTTTCCGCCGTACCGTCTCGTAGTGGCAGACCGATTGGCCTTGCTGCACCTTTTTCATAACCTCGCTACAAGCGATCGAGCGCTCAGGGGGTATTAGCAAGAAAATCGACTGTCCGATCACCTCCCCTGTCAAATAGCCGTAAGTCCGTTCCGCGCCCTTGTTCCAATCTGTGATTATTCCATCGAAGTTTGTCCCGATGATCGCATCATCGGATGCCTCAACAATGGTGGCGAACCGAAGGCGCGTCTCCATCTCCGCCTGTTCGCGGACCAGGCGCTCTCGCGTGTGGTAAGCCTGTTCTCGTTCCGCAATGACGCCCGCCACTACCATTCCGGAGATCGAAAGCACCCCAAAGAAGACATCCAGCAGGACGGCATTGACGAATGCGCTGTTCTGCGCGAACGGCCCATAGCCCATGCCGGTTTCTACCGTGGCAATCGTGGCAATGAGCAAAGTTGCCAGCGACGCCCCGCTGGTTCCAAATCGGATGGCCGCCCAGATCACGAATGGAAGCAATGCAAAAGCCAGCGCATGAAGTTTCACCACCAGCAGAACGTTGTCGGTAAAGATGACCGATGATGTTCCCGTGAGTAGGAGCAGGAGTGCAGCAAGTTCGGAGACACGGCTCCACCCACGAATCTTCAGCAGAGCGGAGAATGTCAATGCGAGAGGCGTTACCAACAATCCTCCCGTACTGTCTCCTAGCCAATAAATCAGCCATGCCGGACCCAGCCCGGAATAACCCTCCACGTGAGTGGCGTACAAAACGGAAACTCCGATGGTTGCGCTCACCATGGCGCTGCCAAAGGTGCCCAATACGATCATCCCCAGCGCATCACCCAGACGTGAGAACGAAGAATGAAAGCTGACTCCGCGGCGGAGAAAGAAAGCACCAGTCAACGCTGCCAGCGTTGAACCCGTCGCCTGACCTAGGGCAGCAAGAAACGGAACCGGGCTGAGGAAGTCAACAAGGAACACGCCCAGGAAGATCCCTGGCCAGACGCGATAGCCATAAAGCAAAACCGCCGCAAGCGCGACCCCGAACGCAGGCCATACCGGCCCTATATTGCCGCTCCTGATAGCAGTGGTGGCCTGGCCCAGCTTGCCCGCAACAAAATAAGATACGAGGACAATCGTTATTAGAAAGAGATACTTCGCGATCGAATAGGGAGAAACTTTCTCATTCCTGGATACTTGGATCATGGATCTTTCCAACTACTCTAACGTGCCGTTCCGGAAGGAACAACCACAGTTGTGAGAAATTGCCGAGGACGGCCAGTCCCCGCGTCAGCTAACCCACAAGGTTTAACGTAATCGCCGGAAAAGCGCAATCCAAAACTGGACAGCAACAACAAGAAAACCAGAACCTTAGCTGAAACCTCCAGACTGTCAATCTTGACAGCAGTAAAAGCGCACCGCGCGGGTTGTGACCGAGGACACTGATTTGCCCGCCGCGTGGAAAACATCCATCAAAATTTTCGAAAACTGGTTAGCCGCGGCCCCAGGCTTTCCGCCTTTTCTATCCCTCACCAAAAACGGCGGTTGCCCACCCTTCGCGGAAAGCTGGCCATTGGTTTTCAGCAGGAGCGAATGGGGATGCCGCAACTTCAACATCCCTTGCCCGCAAAAATATTGCTTCTCGACGGTGGGAATAAAACTGCCGGTCCCGACGTTATGCAATGTGAACGAACAAAAAGGAGTAACTATGAAAAATGCATTTATTCGAATCATGGCCGTTGTGGTGTTTGCCACATCAATATCCGCTTTTGCGATGTCCGAAAAAGCAGGAGCCGCCAAAGACAAGAACTTCGGCAGTACCAACGTGGGAACTGCCGCGGAATCGAATGTCTCCGTGACATTAGATGAACTGCTGGAGAAAATAGATCAGCTGCAGGCTCAAGTACAGCAGGTGAACGCCAGGGAAAACGAAAATCAACGGGAGCAACAGACCAGACAGGACGACCTGAACAAAAAGATACGTCAGCAGGAAAAGGAGTGGGATCATTCACTGCTGGGCAATTACGGTGGATAAAGCCGCACTCTGAACGAAACAACTTCGGACCGGTGGCGGAAGGCGGGTAACAGAAGCTTACCTGCCTTTTCAATCCTTGAGTAAATCAGGAACGACGGAACCATTTCCTGTTATTTGCTTATGCACCATTCCATTAGCGCTCCGGCTCAACCGCACCTTATCTGCGGTTTTCTGCGTCAATCAGCGGCCAATTATTTCCCGATCACCGTAAATCAGTGCGATCAGTGTTCATCAGCGGTAAGATTTTGCTATTTGCCAATTGCTGGTATTGGGATCAGTGGTGAGCTCTACCGTGGTCCGGTAACCGGCGGCATCGGGCGCTCAGGGCGAGTGTCGCCGTCACCGTCAGTATCGGTACGGCGCTGCGTTTCAATCGTGTCAGGTTCGCGGACAAACGGTGATGGCTTCGGCATGGGGCCGCGGGTACCGCGCTTCAGGTGCTTGAGCACATCGTCTTTATCAAGGTTGTAGTCGCGCGCAAGACGCGTGAGGGCCAGCGTGACGATGTCAGAGTGGTGAATTTCCTCAGTGCCTTGGATTCTCTTGATGTCCAGCCAGATTTTGTGCACCAGATGAACGTCCTCGGTCTTCATCGTCGGCGTATGCGGACCAATGCGGTAAGTTTCAACCGTGGAATCTGGCCGTACCAACTGGAATACAAACTGTCGCTTGGGCTCAGGCATGGCTTCCCAGGCCTGTCCCAGACGGAAGGCCTGCTCTTCGCCGGTCATCTTGCTGGAGAGTCCGGAGACGACGGCGGAAGATTCCAGTGAATTTGCCGTCTGCACAATGGCAGACCACACATCGCGCGCCGGTACCACCAGCAGTGAGATGGTTTTGCCATAGCTTTCAGCAATGGAGACAGCCTTGGTGAACAGCGTCTGCTCGTAGTCGCTGAAGATCTGTTCCATGGCCAGATCATATTCAGCGCTGCCGTAGCCGGTAAGGCGCGCTTCCATCACCACAATGTCTTGCTCATGCGTATCCGTGATTTCCAGGGTCCAGCGCAGATGGTTCAGGGTATTGGCGTCACGGACCGTAACCAGCACGTTGCCGGCGCGCACCTGAACCGCTTCACGCTCAATGGTTTCCTGATGGTCGAGTTGGAAATGTTCTTTCATCTGCTGTTCCACGTGGCGGAACTTGCGCTTATTTATTTTTTCAGAGACCAGGAAGATGAAGAAAAACGCAAATGAGAATGCCAGGCCGGCGACGGTGGCAACCTGCTTGGTGAACAGGTTCACAATCGCCGTGGACAGCAGCACCAGATGGACCGATGCCAGGCCAATAGGAATCTCGATCTTGCCGATGCGGATGTTCGGAGGCACGCGCCAACCGCGCTCGCCTTTGTACTTAAAACGAAGCACAAGCATGGCGAGGCTGTTGAAGGTGAAACTCCAGATCACGCCGAAGGCATAGGCTTCACCCAGAACGTACACGTTGCCGCGGCTGGCCAGAATGGTAATGACCTGCATGATCACAATCAGGTTAACAATGCGATAGCTGGTGCCAAAACGCTTATGCGGGCGGCGGAACCAATCGGTGAGAACTCCGTCTTCAGACACGCGGTTCAAAACGCCGTTGGATCCGATGATCGACGTATTAATGGCGCCGGAAAGAATCAGGAAGCCGACCACCACCACGAATGTCCGGAAGATCAGCTTGAGCAAGTGCGGTCCCACCATGTACATGGCCATGCCGCTGATCAGGTTGTCTTTGTAAACGCTCACACGGACCGAATCAGGGATGATCATGACGGCCAGCATGGAACCAATGCCGGTGAAGACAAAGCTGAACACCGCGATGATCAGGGCAGCGCGCTTGAGGTTCCGGAGTTTCGGGCTGGCAATTTCACGGTTGACCTGCGCCAGAGACTCTTCACCACTCATGGCCAGCACGGAATGGCCAAATGCGATCAGGATCCCAAACAGGCCAAAGCTTTTGGCCAGGTCGGTATTTTTGAGGAAGCCCAGGGCTTCAGAGCTGAACTTGAGATTCGCCGGAATGGGCAGCGGAGGCAAAGAGGCGCCAGTATGAACCACCGTATATATGGCCCATGTCATCAGGATCACCACCATCACGGTGGTAATCTGCATTACGCGCAGGGCTTTATCACTGGATTCTTCAATGCCCTTGATGTTTTCCCACCAGTAATACATCGTCACCAGAAGGGCGAATCCGGCAGCAGCGTAGTTTTCGTTGATATGCAGCGGCTGGCCATGCAGCAGGGTATGGACCGCGCGGGGAATCCAGCCATAATGGTCCGCGGCGGCAAATATCTCATTGATCAGGCCGGCAATGTATTGTCCCGCGGAAACACCGGAGATGGGCCCGGTAAGAATATAGTCAAACATCAGTGCGGAAACGCTGAACTTGGCGAATGTCCCGCCCAGTGCTTCCTTCACCACGCGATAGACGCCGCCACGCGTGAACATGGAACAGCTTTCCACATACACGGACCGCACCGCGAAGGCGAACAGCATCACGCCCACAATGAACCAGGGCGCGGACTTTCCTACCGCCTGTTCGGCAATGCCGCCCGCGTAAAACGCAGACGAGCCAAGGTCATTCAATACGATGGCCGCTGCGCGCCAGTACGAGATGAACGTGAGCATCACCGACGTAGCCACGACGATGCGTACTCTGTTCGACTGTGCTGGGATGATCCCGGATCCTTCAGACATGGTGAAAGTGATTACAGCCTATCATCAGAGCATCTGGCCCCCGGAAGACAGTTGGGGCCGGGCTGTATGCTTGAGATGTTGGTTCCTCTCTTATCCCTTGTTTTCCCGCACCGGCTCATCTTCTTCCAGCATGCTCCCAGCGGTGCGGATGGCCGTAACAATGATTACAGGTACCGCCCCAATGAGGCCGGCAAAGAAAAGATACTTGAAAGCCGGCAGGAAATAATGGACCAGGAAATTCACGAAGCTAATTGTAGTCCTGCTGACACCGGAATCAAAGCGGTCTCTCAACAAACAGGGAGCGTACTTTCCTTGCGCCACTTAAAGCCGTCCGTTCCCAGGGGCGTCCTTGAACACCGGCCAACAGTTAGCGACTTTGGATTTTTCGGTTTTGCTAAAATCCCCAACGTGCGCAACATCCCAACCAGAGCATGGTTGCTGGCGATGGCTTCCAGCATTCTGCAAATCCTCGTCTTCCCCAAGCTGGGTCTCTTCTATCTAAGCTGGGTTGCCGTGGCCCCTCTGCTCTACGCTCTGCTGCGCGGACGCGGCGGAGAAGGCGAGCTTGTGGACTCTGAAGGCCGCTCTCTGCGGCCCTTCAGCTTGTGGCAGGGCTTTGTGCTGGGATGGGTTTGCGGCTTTATCTGGTATTTGGGCACATGTTACTGGATTTATCCCGTGATGCACGATTTCGGGAACCTGAACATGCCCATCTCTGCCTTGCTCATGCTTGGGTTGAGCGGGTACATGGCGCTGAACCACGGTTTCTTCTGTGCTCTCGTTGTGCTCATGGCGCGACGCTCATCTTTGGGTAACCGGCGTCCTTTGTTTCTGGCACCCTTTTTCTGGGTAGCCATTGAATTGTTTCGCGACCGCGTGATCGGCTTTCCCTGGAACCCTCTCGGCGGATCGCAGGTGGATAACATTCCCTTCGCACGTATTGGCGAGGTCACGGGTGTGTACGGCCTTTCTTTCGCCGTCATGTTGGTCAATTGCGCGTTTGTCGCCGGCTTTCTTTTATTCGGACGTCGCCGCACCAACCTTCTGATTTCCGCCGCGGCAGCCGCCATCGCTCTGCAAATGGGCGTGTTCGCCAAACCTGACGCGTTCCCCGCCGGCAAGGAAGCTGTCCTGGTTCAGGAAAATGTCCCGGTGCTTGATCCCGCTCAATGGACGCCACAATATTTTGACCATACCGTTGGCGAACTGGCCCAGCTCAGCGTAAGCACCCACAAACAGTCCCAGTCCGAAGGTCGAGCGACGGAAGAGCCAGGCCTGATCATATGGCCGGAGTCGCCGGCGTTTTTCTATACCACTGACCCTCGCTTGCAGGCCTGGCTGACAACTATCGCCCAGGACACCAGGTCATACTTGATTGTGGGGAGCGTTGGCGTACAGGATTCGCCCCAGAGCGTGCCTGTGCCGTTCAACTCTGCCTTGGTCGTCGATCCGCAAGGCCATGCCGTCGGGCGCTATGACAAAATCCATCTGGTTCCTTTCGGCGAATTTGTCCCGTTCAAAGATTTATTGGTTTTCGCCCAGAAGCTCACGCGTGAAGTCGGTGACCTGGGCCGCGGCACGGAACGCAAGGTTTTCGATCTCAACGGCACCAGGGTCGGAGTTTTTATCTGTTATGAATCGGTCTTCCCGGATGAAGTCCGCCAGTTTGCCGGCAACGGCGCCCAGGTCCTGATCAACATTTCCAATGATGGCTGGTACGGTGACACCAGCGCTCCTTATCAGCATCTGCAGATGGCCCGCATGCGTGCTATCGAAAACCACCGCTGGATGCTGGTGGATACAAACAGCGGCATTACCTCTGCCATTGATCCTTTCGGACGCGTCATCGCGCAGGCCCCGCGCAACGTCCGGACGGCCATTCGCGTACCGTATTCCCCGCTGATTGAAACCACGTTTTACATGCGTGAGGGTGATATTTTCGCGTGGCTGTGTGTGGTAATCTCTGTATTGGCCGTCATTGTGCGGGCCCGCATTCCAGGACGCACCATGATCGAAGTCCGTCCGGTTTAGAAAACATTATGGTTGAAGAATTAGAACGCGAATATGCTGCCGTCCGTGACAAAGTCGCGGACCTGCGGAGTTATCTTTGACGCGCCTACTCTGCGCACTCAGTTAGCCGACATTGAAACCAGAATTGGCGACCCCGCCGTCTGGACTGATCAGGAAAAATCCCAGCAACTCATGCGCCAGCGCAAACGGCTGGAAAGCTCGCTTGCCATGGATAGCGATCTTGCCCGGCGTGTGGATGACATCGCGGCCTATTTCGACCTGGCACGCGAAGGCGAAGCTGTCACCAGCGAGTTGAAAAAAGAGATCGATGGGCTGCGTGAAATCTCGGAGAAACTGGAAACACAAACACTTCTCTCCGGCGAGAATGACATTCGCAATGCCATCGTCACCATTCATCCCGGAGCCGGCGGCACCGAATCACAGGACTGGGCGGAGATGCTTCTGCGCATGTATCTGCGCTGGGCGGAACGCCAGGGTTTTTCCACGGAAGTAAACGAATATCAGCCTGCCGAAGAAGCCGGCATCAAGTCAGCCACATTTACCGTGACCGGCGACTACGCTTATGGCCTCCTCTTCAGTGAGATTGGCGTGCACCGGCTTGTCCGTATTTCTCCGTTTGACCAGCAGAGCCGCCGCCATACGTCATTCGCCAGCGTGTATGTCTCGCCCGAAATTGACGACTCCATTGAAATCGACATCAAGCCCGAAGATATCCGCATTGATACTTACCGCTCCGGCGGCAAAGGCGGGCAGCACGTGAACACCACCGATTCCGCCGTGCGCATTACTCATATGCCGACCAACATCGTCGTCGCCTGCCAGAACGAGCGGTCTCAGCACAAGAACAGGGAGCGCGCCTTCAAGATGCTGCGCTCCAAGCTCTATGAATACGAACTGGAGAAAAAGAAAGCCGCATCGCAAAAAGTGGAAGACTCCAAGCTGGGAATCGACTTCGGTTCGCAGATACGTTCTTACGTGCTCGCTCCTTACCGCATGATTAAGGACCATCGCACCAAGACTGAGGTTGGTGACGTGGACCGCGTACTGGACGGAGACTTAAAGCCGTTCATACGCGCTTACCTGATGGCCAAACGAGGGTTTGGTGATGATGGCGCGGGCACGTCCGCAGTAAAATAGCAAAAATCACTAAAACTCATGTCAGCCATTCTTGACCAGATCAAACGCAACGCCGTACCCGCCGCTGTGCTGCGAACAGCATCCAAAGGCGCGCTTCCGCTGCCTGGCCCTGAGATGATTGAGATACTGGTTTACCTCACGCACAATCCTATTTTCGCCCAGGACGCAAAGATGACCCTGGCTGGATGGGACTTGCAGTCTGCCATTGAGGCGGTGAGCCAGACTGACGCGCCCGCGGAAGTTCTGGGCTATTACTGGTCTGAGCAGAATCGCCGTCCTGCGTTGATGCCCTCGCTGATTGAAAATCCCGCAGTCACGGACAACATGTTGATGGAACTGGCCGGCGAAGCGCCACGCGAAATCATCGCCATGTTGCTGGCCAGTACGCGTGTCCGCAATCTTCCCGGAGTCGTTGAAGCTCTCTCCACCAATCCGCGCATCCTGCCGGCGGAGTTGCAGGCGCTTCATGGCGAACCGCCGTTGCATGTCCAGACAGAAAGTGCTGAAGCAACCACGGACCTCGATACGCCTGTCAGTGATTCGGACGCGCAATCGAGCAGCGACACGAAGCAAGAATTCCCGGAATTCCCGGTTGTGCCGGAGCATCAATACCTTCAGGCCACACCCACGCAGCGTGAATCCGTACCCAACACAGTTTCCGCGAATGCTGAACCCGAGGCAACCTCTGTTTATGCGGACCTCGATCCCGAAACGGAAGCCATTCTCATTGCCTGGGAGAAGCAGTATGCTGCGGAAATTGCCGCCGCTGAAAGTGAACCCTTTGAGCTGATGCCCGTGGAAGAAGAACCTGGCGTTCCTGAGGCGGCCGACGGCTCTGCTGCAATGACTGTCCCGGATGAAGATGTGTCACAGGCTGGTCTGTCAGAAGAAAGCCTTGCTGCAACAGAAACCGATTCATCCGTCCCTGCCGGCTCGGAGAAATCCAGTTCAGCCGCCATCTCGGCTCTGTCATTGCACAATAAAGCCGCTGCCATCGAGGCAAAGAAACTCACCGTCATGCAGCGGATTGGACGCATGAAAGCCTCTGAACGCATCAAGACAGCGTTTATCGGCGGCAAAGAGGAACGCGCCTTTCTGATTCGCGACCGTGCACGCATCGTGCAGAATGCGGTGCTCTCTTCCCCCAAAATTACTGACGCAGAAGTAGAAGTATTTGCCGCCGCCAAGAACCTGGACGAAAACGTGTTGCGTGAAATCGCACGCAGCCGCCGCTTCATGAAAAATTATCCCGTGGTGCGCAATCTGGCCACAAATCCCAAGACGCCGCTCGATGTGGCCATGCCGCTGGTGAAGATGCTGATGATCTTTGACCTTAAATCGCTGCAGAGGAGTAAGAGCGTCTCTGAGATCATTCGAAAGATGGCGCAAAAGTATTACCAGGAAAAAGCCACCTCGGGCGGAAAGACAAAAAGCTAGAAGCCGCCTGACAGAAGTATTTTTCTTCCACTGGTTTGTAGTAAGGAGTTATGTATCCAGCAGAAAGTAGCCCAGAGATCAGGGCGAGGCCGTCCACGCGCCGAGCCCGCTGCAACAAGGCACGTCAGCAACAACCAGAAGAAAAGATCTCAAAGCGGTTTGGAGCGAAGCGACATATGAACGAGAATGACGACATTGGCAAACTACTCAAGACAGCAAAGAACATCGCCGTTGTTGGCCTGTCTGACAGTCCATTGCGCCCCAGCTACGGCGTTTCTGCCTACATGCAAAGCCAGGGCTACAAGATCATTCCAGTAAATCCAGCCATCAAAGGCGCACTCGGCGAAAAAGCTGTCCCCGCCATTTCTGATATCAAAGAAAAGATCGACATCCTTGACGTCTTTCGCCGCTCCGAATTTGTCCCTGAAATTATCGATGAGGCCATTCGCCTGAAGGTCCCGGCAATCTGGCTGCAGGAAGGCGTAATCCATGAAGAGGCAGCGGCCAAAGCGCGCAAAGCCGGGATTCAGGTCGTGATGGACCGCTGCATCCTGAAAGAGCACCGCGCGCGCTTCGCCTGAGCGCAACCCATGACCGTACTCTCCGCCTTCGGACTCTTCGCCGTCAGCGCCATGGTGATCACCTACGCGCTCGAATCGCGCAGACGCTGGTTTATCCTCGCCTTTTCGGCATCATGCGTTCTCGGCTCTATCTACGGTTTTCTGCAAGGAGCATGGCCGTTCGGAATCGTGGAAGCCATCTGGTCGCTGATCGCTTTGCGCCGCTGGTGGAATAAGTGAAGCCACATGCCTGAAATCTGAATTGTCATCCTGATCGGAGTCGGAGCGAATGCGACGACGTAGTCGAAGGATCTATGTATTTCGCAGGGCCAAGCAGCCCTCACCACAAGCAAAATCAAAGTACCAGATCACCAGATTATTCTTTCTTCCTCATCCGCCTGATCTCCTCCAGTCGCTGCGCTAAAAGCTTTTCCCTGCCTTCATTTGTCGGATGGTAATACTCACGACCTCGCAGGTTGTCAGGCATACATTCCATATCGGCTACCTTGGCGTCCAGGTCATGCGCATACAGATAGCCCTTGCCGTAGCCAACCTGCTTCATCAACTTGGTAACCGCATTGCGGATATGCAGAGGAACCGGCTCTGCGGCCGTCTTCTCCACATCCTCCAGAACCTCCCCGTAGGCCACGTACAACGCATTCGACTTCGGCGCCAGCGCCAGATACGCAACCGCCTGCGCCAGCGCCAGTGCACCCTCCGGCATGCCGAGAAAATCAATGGCATCCTTAGCTGACAGGCACAAGTTCAGCGCTTCCGGCGCCGCCAATCCAATGTCCTCTGACGCCATGCGCACCACGCGCCGTGCGATGTACAGCGCGTCCTCGCCCGACTCCAGCATCCGTCCCAGCCAATACAATGACGCATCCACATCACTGTTGCGCACCGATTTATGCAGCGCTGAGATCAGGTTGTAGTGCTGCTCACCAGACTTGTCATACAGCAGGACACGCTTTTGCAGCGTGTCCTGAATAATCTGGTTGGTAATCTCGCCGCCTTCGCTGGCGGTTGCAGCCGCCACTTCAAGAACGTTGTATGCGGATCGAGCGTCGCCGCTGGAATATGCCGCAATCTTTTCCAGAACTTCATCCTCTGCCCGCAGTTTCATACGCCCCAGCCCGCGTTCGTCGTCTTCCACTGCCCGGCGCAGCAGTGTTACCAGTTGTTCTTCTGTGAGTTGATTCAGGATGTACACGCGGCAGCGCGAGAGCAACGCGCCATTGATCTCAAATGACGGGTTCTCCGTGGTCGCTCCAATCAGCCGTATATTGCCCCGCTCAACGTGCGGCAGAAACGCATCCTGCTGTGCGCGATTGAATCGGTGAATCTCATCAATGAACAGTATCGTCCGCGTTCCATACTGGCGGGCTTTCTCCGCGCCCGTCATCACCTGCTTGATTTCTTTGATCCCGGACATGACAGCGGAAAACTCAATGAACTCAGCTTTCGTCACATGAGCAATGATCTGCGCCAGCGTGGTCTTGCCTACTCCTGGCGGTCCCCAGAAAATAATCGACCCCGGGTCATCGCGCTCAATCTGCAGGCGCAGCGGTTTCCCCGGTCCAAGAATGTGTTCCTGGCCAACAAACTCATCCAGCGTCCGCGGACGCATCCTCTCAGCCAGCGGACGCGCGCCCTTGCCTTGCTGGTCCGGAATGGCTTGAAACAGGCTCATAGTGTCTTTTGCTGTTGTTTTAATCCCGAGCTTCGCGAGGGATCCCTACAATCTAAAATTCTGTACCATCCAACATTTGCGCACGCACTTGTCATCCTGAGCGAAGTCGGAGCGCCTGCGACGACGCAGTCGAAGGATCTATGCATTTATCCTTTCAAACTCTTTGCCTTGCCGCCTCATACAAAATGATCGACGCCGCGATCCCCGCATTCAACGATTCCACCCGCTCCGAATGTGCAATCGTGATCAACTCATCGGCTTGCGTCAGAATTTCCGGCGCCAACCCCGCCCCTTCATTCCCGATCACGATCATGCACGGTCCGGAAAACTTTGCTGCCTTCAACTCCTTGCCCTTGTGTGACGACGTGGCCAGCACGCGGACACCTGCCTGTTTCATGGTCGCGACTGTGTCCGCCAGTTTCACCCTCACCACGGGCTCACGAAAGATCGATCCTGCCGACGCACGCACCACTTTGGAGTTGAACGGGCTGACCGTCTTCTCGCCCACCAGAACGCCTCGTGCCGCAAATGCCTCTGCCGACCGGATGATCGTTCCCAGGTTTCCCGGGTCCTGGATCCCGCCCAGGGCCACCAGCAACAACTTGTCATTCACGGACTCAAGCAGCTCTTCCAGCTTCGCCGGCTTCCATTTGACCAGCGCTGCCACGCCCTGAGGAGTCTCTGTACTGACGGCGCTGGTGAAAACATCGTCCGGCAAGACCAGTGTTTCCGTCTGGGACGCAATCTGGGGCAAGAGCCGGGCTGCGTGGTTGCGCCCATTTTCGCTGAAGAATACTGCCTGAAACCTCAACCCGCTGCGGATCGCCTCTTCAATGATCCTTACGCCTTCAATCGCCACCGACCCATCTGGCGTGGCTTCGCCCTGGCTAAACGCCTTGCGCAGCTCTTTAACCAGGCCATTCTGGCGGCTGGCGATGGGCCGTAAACGGGATTCATCCTGGACGGTCATTCTGCTTCCATCATACAAAACGCACGTTGCGTTAGTTTTTTTGCTCAAGCTGGTTTATTCTTAGTCGTTTGCCCCGGCTTTTTGGCCTTCCCCAACCTCTGCCGGTTCACACGTAAAAACAAGGAGTTGTTTTGACCGCGGAAATCGTAAAGATCAATCCCGAAAATCCGGACATGCGCATGGTGTCCTATGTTGCCGAACAGATCAAAAAGGGCCATGTCACCGGCATGCCCACGGACACTTTCTATGGCTTGGCGGCCGACCCGCTCAACCTGCATGCGGTTGATCTGATCTATGAAGTCAAGACACGTAGCCGTCACAAGCCGCTCTCTCTTCTGATTGAAAGCGTGGAGCAGGCTGAATATCTGGCGCGTCCGCTGCCTGATGCTTTTTACGAAATCACGCGTAAGTACTGGCCCGGCCCATTGACCATCATCGTCAAGGCGTCATCACGCCTGCCCTTAAAAGTCACGGCCAATACAGGGAACGTGGCGTTACGAGTACCTGCCGCGCGTATCCCGGTGGAAATAATCCGCGCCGCCGGCGTGCCGATCACGGCAACATCGGCCAACATCAGCGGCGCCAGTGAATGCACCACGGCAGACGGCGTGCGCCAGCAGCTCGGCGATAGAATCGATCTCATCGTCGACGGCGGTACCAGCCCTCGTGAAGTAGCTTCCACCATCCTGGACATGAGCGATTCCGGCAAAGTCACTATCCTGCGGCATGGCGCCATCCCGGAAAGTGAGTTGGCTCAATTCCTTAGTTAATGGCGGCATTCTTCCGCAAGCGATACTTGCTGTGGCTCCTGCTGCTCGCGGCAGGTTACATCGCCGTGCTTTATTATTTGATCGTTTCCCATTCCACCATGAACGAAGCGCGCGCCGCGGACACCATCGTTGTCTTCGGCGCGGCTGAATATGATGGCCGCCCCTCACCGGTCTACAAAGCGCGACTCGATCACGCCTCGCAGCTTTATCATCGCGGCTTTGCACCCATCGTCATCACCACTGGCGGCTCGGGTGACGATCCTAAGTTCAACGAAGGCGGCGTCGGTCGCGAATACCTCAAAACGCTCGGCATCCCTGACGACCAGCTCATTGCCGAAACCCAGAGCACCTATACCGCGGAGTCTGCGAGACGCGTAGCCATCATCATGCGCGCCAATTCCATGCACTCCTGCATCGCCGTGAGCGATGGCTATCATCTGTTTCGTATCAAACACATGATGACCCGTGAAGGGTTCCTCGTCTACGCTTCGCCTCGCATCAACTCCCGCCCGCCAGGCTTCTTTCGACGCCAGGAATCTATCTTCCACGAAATCGCCAGCTTCACCCTCTGGGCCCTGCATTTGACGTGACGTGATTTTTTATCCCCGGCGTTTCAATGCCGGCACTCGTGGAGCGTAGCCGCCCTCGGCTGCGCGAATTCACTACAACATAAATTCCGCGCGCAACTTGTCATCCTGAGCGGAGTCGGAGCGAATGCGATGACGTAGTCGAAGGATCTATGAATTTTGCCTTCACCGCAGCCTTCACATCCCCATCCACACCCACGCCACCACCACCGCAAAAGCCGTTCCCAGCAGATTCACCGCATCATTATTTAGATATCCTTTGCGTTCCAACAGCGCGCCCAGAAGACTGTCAAACAACATCCCTGCCACTCCGGCAAATACCACGATCAAAACCTGCCGTGGCCCCAACAGTTGCAATGCCAGCCCTGCAATAGCAATCGCCAGCGCTGCCCCAATCGCCGCAAGAGATCCAATTGCGCTCACGCCGCCATCCATGCCTGATGCAACCGTCCTGCCTGTCGTCAACAAAACCGTCCTGCCCGGGAAGGCCATGCCAAGCTCACTGGAAGACGTGTCGGCCGCCGCTTCAGCCATAGCCGCAAGCGCCAGCACGATCCCGGCCTTAAGACCAAGCACAACCATAAGCATCGCCACGCCCAGATTAGCCATTACCTGCGCTGCCGTTCTGCCGGTGGGAGCTTCCGCTGTTCGAAGCTCCTGCTTGCGCCGCTTGCCGGTGCGTGTGGCAGCCAGAGTCACGGCAAATAACACCAGCAGAATCACGAACAATCGCAGTCCGCTTGCGGCCAGAACAAATGCAACCGCCCAGCCGGCAGCCGCACCGCTCCAATCCACTCCGCGAGCCATGCGCGCCGCAATCGCAAACAGTGACGTCAGTCCAAACGCCACGCCCCAGCGCCGCAGAGAATAAGTTGGCAGATTCCAGTGCGTGACCACAAAGGTCCCTGCCAATCCAAACGCCGCCAGCAATGCCAGCAGATCAGAGATCGTGGATTTCGGTCTTATCGGCAGTTAGTTTCTCCGTTTCGCCTCTTCTTCGGCGGCATGAGCATCGACGTTTTGCATCGTATGGAAAGGCACATTTCTTCAAGGAGCTTCCGCAATGCCCGCATCCGTCTGGACAGGTTATCTTACCTTTGGCTTGATCTCCATGCCTGTACGTTTGTTTTCCGGCGCTCGTGGCACCCGTATCTCTTTTCATATGCTGCATCGCGACGATAACACCCGCGTCAAGCAGCAACTCTACTGCCCGTCCGACCAACGCGTCATCGAGCGCAGCGAAATCGTAAAGGGCTACGAATATCGGAAAGGTGAATACGTGGTCATTGAGGCCGAAGAAATCAAGAAGATCGAGCCCAAGACCGCCAAGTCCATGGAAATTCTGGAATTTGTAAAGCAGGATGAGATCGACCCGGTTTACTTTGAATCCTCCTATTATCTTGCGCCTGACGAAGCCGGCCAGAAACCCTACGCGCTTCTGAGCCGCGCCATGGAAGAAACCGGTTACGTCGCGATCGCCAAGCTTGCCATGCATAATCGCGAATACACGGTATTCCTCCGTCCTTACGAGCACGGACTCATGCTTCACACCATGTACTATCAGAACGAAATTCGTGAAGCTCCGGCTGCTATCGAAAACGGTGATAAAGAAAAATTGAAAGACGGCGAACTCAAAGTCGCACACCAGTTGATTGCGGCGCTCGCTTCGGAGTGGGACCCCAATAAATATCATGACACCTTTGAAGAAAACGTAAAGACCCTGATCAAAGCGCGTATGGAAGGCGGAGAAGTTACCACGATTGAAAAGGCAAAGAAGCCGGCTGCTCCCACAGACCTGATGGCCGCATTACGGCAAAGCCTGGCTGCCATGGATGACAAGAAGAAAGGTCCGCAGCGCGTTGCGGCCGCCCAGAAAGAATCCACAGTCGAAATTCGCGGAAAGAAAACTCCGCCGAAAGTCGAACCGGCCCGCAAGAAGCCGCCTCGCAAAGCCGCCTAGATATTTTTTACCCCTAACCCTGGATATTTTTTTATCCCGACCAAAGTAACCCTTTTCCCTCTGTCATCCCGAGCGAAGAGCGAGCCGCTTTGCGGTGAGCGCGAAGAGAGGGACCCCGAGGATGCAGATTGTGACCATGCTGCCTCAGGGAGTTTTCTCGAGACATTGGTTTCTTTGACTCGAAGCGGCGATTACGGTTGTTAGACGAGCTGTAAATGTTTTTGTGCCACTACGGGGTGGAGCAGGCATTTATGCCACCGGTAAGCAGTGTAAACGAATCGGGCTTTAGCCCCTGAGGTAAGTCAGTGCCGCTGACTTTCGCAACTGCAATAAGGGCTCGCGCCGTCCACGCGCGTCGAGCCCGCTGCAACAAGGCACGTCAACAACACCACGAGAAACACTCTTAAAGCGGGCTGGAGCAAAGCGACAGAGACAAAAGCCTTTCGCGCACAAACTGCACAATCTCAGGTGTTACGTACGGAGGCGGCTGGATATGGAACGTCGGCTTGCCTGCCACCTGCTCCATTGAAACCATCTCCCAGGCCGGAGTGGCCTCAGTCCTGTGCACGATCACCGCATCGGCTCGTCCCAGAAACTCCATTGCCGATACTTTGAAATCCTTCGTCCCCGCATCCAGCACAGTAATGTAGAGATCAGGATCCAGAAAACGAACAATGCTGTTCGATTCCATGATCACGTTTTCCGCACCCGCAATCTTGCGTTCAATATCGGTGATCGCCTCTGAAAGTCTTCCCTGCCGTGTGCGCACCCACAAGGACCTCACCGCTCCGGCAACCAGGAATCGCGATGTATCGGTTTCGCCGCCGCGATCGCGTTCCTCACTGATCGCGCGAAAATGGTCGTCACCCGTGTCGCAGTCACAGGGCTTGCCGTCGGCAGAGCAGATGCCGTGGCCAAACTGCGTGATCTTCAGTGCTGTCCAGTTAAACTCCGGCAGCGCCGCAATAATCCCGGCCGTGACGCTCGTTTTGCCCACGTTTCGTGAATGTCCACCGATCACAACAAGTGCCATGCCCTCTATTCTGGCAGCTTTTGCACGCCGGGGAAAGTTAAAACGCCTTCGCCAAAGCCCGCTGCAGCGCGCATGTCCTACAATGTTGGGAGTACGGAGCCACCAGCTTGCCTGACGATCCAAACAAAGTCCTGGTAGTAGATGACGAGCAGCAGATAACCCGCGTCCTCCTGAAAGGCCTGGAAGCTGCCGGGTATCAGGTGCGTGTGGCCAATGATGGCCGCACCGGGCTGGAGACATTTCGTTCCTGGCTGCCTGATCTCGTTATCACCGATCTCTCCATGCCGGGCTTTGACGGAATTGAACTCTGCTCACGCATCCGCCAGTTGAGCGAAGTCCCAATCCTTGTGCTTTCTGTGCGCGATGACGAGGCCACCAAAGTCAGGGTCCTGGATATTGGCGCGGACGACTACGTCGCCAAGCCTTTTGGTATGGCGGAACTCAACGCGCGCGTGCGTGCTCTTCTTCGCAGGTCCACGCCTTCTCCCACATCTGATCTGGAAATTCAAGTCGGCGACTTCCACATTGATCCGCAACAGCGGTTGGTTGAAGTGAATGGTGCACCTGTGCATCTCACGCCCAAGGAATTTGACCTGATTCAATTCTTTGTGGCCAATCGCGGCAAGGTCCTCACGCATCGATCCATCCTCGCCGCAGTCTGGGGCAGCAACAGCTCTGACCAAAATGAATATCTGCGCGTCTTCGTCGGGAATCTTCGCAAAAAGCTGGAAGAAAATCCGCGCTCTCCCAAATACATCAAGACGGAGCCATGGGTCGGCTACCGCTTCGATCCTCAATAGCTTCCACCCTGGAAGAAGATGCAGCCATTCACACCCGCTTTGCTCACCGACGTCACTCGCCGCCTTCACTCATCAGCCTTACTCTTTCTTTGCGGAGTCTTTATAAGTTCTTTATGGGAATCTGCCGTAGGTTAAATGCAGAAGGTAATTCTTATGATTCTGCATTTTCTTATCAGATTTCTTGAAGCAATTTTCTCGATTGGCCTGGTGGGTTCCCTGGTGGTTGCTGTAATGGCGTTTGTAGGTGACTTTCACGTCTTCTTCGATAAAGACGAAGAATCAGGTCGCGCCGGCGCTCGCTCCTGATCTTCGATTTTTTCGTCCAATCTCCTTTGGCCGGCTTTCCCGCGATAGCCGGCTTTTTCTTCTCTCTAACGTCCCCTTACCGGAAACCTCTGGTCCAACTCCAAATTCAATTCCAGCACGTTCACCCTGCTCTCGCCTAGAAACCCAAACTGTCTGGGCTCCACGTGCGCCGCTACCAGCTTTTCCAGATCAGTCTCGCCAATCCCTCTCGCTTTCGCTACACGCACCATCTGAAAGCGCGCGGCTTCCGGGCTGATGTCAGGATCAAGCCCTGAACCGGACGTAGTCACCAGTTCAATCGGCACCAGCTGGCCGGGACGCTCCGCCTGCAACGTTGCCACGTCACCTTTAACTCTATCCACCAGCTTCCGGTTGGTGGGCCCCAGGTTCGATCCCGATGAGCTGGTCGCATCATATCCATTCGTACCTGCCGCCGAAGGCCTGGGATGGAAGTACTGTGCCCCTGTAAACGGTTGTGCGATGATCCGCGATCCAATCACCTCTCCGCTTTTCGAAATCAATTGTCCATTGGCATGATTGCGAAACAAAAGCTGCGCCAGTGCGGTCACTATTGCCGGATAAACCAGGCCCAGGAGCACCGTCGTGACCAGGGTGAACAGGATCGCCGTCGTAAAGTTCTTTTTCATTTCTTCCCCTATGCCAGTCCTAAAGCACGCACCACCAGATCTATGGCTTTGATACCGATGAACGGCACAATAACGCCTCCCAGCCCGTACACCAACAGATTGCGCCTCAGGAGCGACTCGGCATTCATGGGGCGGTATTTCACGCCTCTCAACGCCAGCGGTATGAGAGCAATGATCACAAGGGCATTAAAGATCACCGCCGAAAGTATTGCGGATTGCGGCGTGGCCAGCCGCATCACGTTCAGGCTGTTCAGCACCGGGAACGTGGCCGCAAACATGGCCGGGATGATTGCAAAATACTTGGCCACGTCATTCGCAATGGAGAATGTCGTGAGCGATCCTCTGGTCATCAGCAACTGTTTCCCGATGCCGACAATTTCAATCAGCTTGGTCGGATTGGAATCCAGGTCCACCATGTTGCCGGCTTCTTTGGCGGCCTGCGTGCCCGTGTTCATGGCCACGCCCACGTCTGCTTGCGCCAGTGCCGGTGCGTCGTTGGTACCGTCACCTGTCATGGCCACCAGCTTTCCCTCACTCTGCTCGCGCTTGATCAGGTCCATCTTGTCTTTGGGAGTGGCTTGGGCCAGAAAATCATCCACACCGGCCTCGCGGGCAATGGCTGCAGCCGTAAGCGGATTGTCACCGGTGATCATCACTGTCTTAATTCCCATGGCGCGCAGATGGGCAAAACGTTCCCGCATGCCGCCCTTCACAATGTCTTTCAGGTGAATCACTCCTAGCGCGCGATTGTTCTCCGCCACAACCAGAGGCGTTCCGCCAGATCGTGAAATCGTCTCCACCGTCGCCCTGACTTCCTGCGGCATCACTCCATCGTTTTGCTTGAGATAGTTCTCAATCGCGTCAGCCGCTCCTTTTCGAATACACCTTCCGTCAAAGTCCACCCCAGACATGCGGGTCTGCGCCGTGAAAGGGACAAATCGTGCCTGCATGTTCGCCAGGTCCCGGCCGCGCAATCCGAAACGCTCCTTGGCCAGCACAACAATGGAACGGCCTTCCGGCGTTTCGTCCGGCAGCGATGAAAGTTGCGCAGCGTCCGCCAATTGGTCATTGCTGACGCCCGGCGCACCCACAAACTCCGCAGCCTGCCGATTGCCCAGAGTGATGGTTCCAGTTTTGTCCAGAAGCAATGTATTGACGTCGCCTGCGGCCTCTACTGCCCGTCCAGACATCGCCAACACATTGTGTTGTACCAGCCGGTCCATGCCGGCAATGCCAATGGCTGACAGTAGCGCGCCAATCGTCGTGGGAATCAGGCACACAAGCAGTGACACCAGCACAAAAATCGATTGCGGCGCCTGGGAATAAATCGCAAAAGGTTGCAGCGTTACCACTGCCAGCAGAAAGATCAGAGTCAGGCCCGCCAGCAGGATGTTCAACGCTATCTCATTCGGGGTCTTCTGACGCTCGGCCCCCTCCACCAGCGCAATCATGCGATCAATAAAAGTCTCTCCTGCGTTGGAACTGATCTTCACCTTGATCTGATCTGACAAGACGCGTGTGCCGCCGGTCACCGCCGAACGATCGCCGCCGGATTCACGGATCACCGGCGCTGACTCTCCCGTGATAGCCGATTCGTCCACGGACGCCACGCCCTCAATGATGTCGCCGTCTCCAGGGATCGTATTGCCCGCCGAAACCACCACGATATCGCCCACCCTCAGCTGTGATCCCGCCACATCCTCAAAACCGCCACTGGGAAGCAAACGGTGCGCAATGGTCTCGGATTTGGCCTTGCGCAACGTGTCAGCCTGCGCCTTGCCTCGTCCTTCCGCCATCGCTTCGGCAAAGTTGGCGAACAAAACCGTGAACCACAGCCACAAGGTAATCTGCAGGTTGAAGCCGAAACCTGTCTTATGCGCCATGGCGTCGCGCACCAGGAGCACGGTCGTCAGCACGCTGCCGATTTCCACCACGAACATGACCGGATTGCCCATCATCTTTTGCGGATCAAGCTTGACCAGCGCATCCACCGCCGCCTGCCTTACTATCTTTCCGTCCCAGAGCGACTTTGATTTTGTCTTGCTCATTTAGAAAGTCCTTCCTGCATACATCTGCAAGTGCTCAAGGATCGGCCCCAGGCTGAGCGCTGGAAAAAACGTAAGCGCACTTACAATCAAAATCACACCCACCAGCAACACACTGAACAACGGCGTGGTCACCGGAAACGTTCCTTGCGTCGGTGGCGATGTCTTCTTCCCTGCCAGGTTGCCGGCGATCGCCAGCATGGGAATGATCATCAGGAAACGTCCAATCAATGTCGCAAAGCCGACCGTCAGGTTGTACCAGTGGTTGGCTCCCAACCCGGCAAACGCTGATCCGTTGTTGCCGGTAGCTGACGTGAACGCGTACAGAATCTCTGACAGCCCGTGCGGTCCCGCGTTACTCAACGTGGCCAAACCAAAACTCGGCGACAAAGAGGAAATGGCGGCAAAAACCAGAATCGACAGAGGGAAAATTAGCGCATACAGCATCGCCATCTTCACGTCATACGCTTCAATCTTCTTGCCCATGTATTCCGGCGTGCGACCCACCATCAGTCCGGCAATGAACACAGCCAGCACCACAAACACCAACATGCCATACATACCCGCGCCTACACCGCCAAACACCACCTCGCCCAGCATGATGTTCACCAGCGGCACCAGCCCTCCAAGTGGTGTGAACGAATCATGCATGCTGTTCACCGCACCGCAGCTTGCGTCCGTGGTCACCGTGGCAAAGAGGGCAGAATTGGCGATGCCAAAGCGGACCTCCTTGCCTTCCATGTTGCCCCCGGCTTGCGTTACAGATGGAGTCTGGTTGACGCCCGCTAGCAATGGATTGCCGCGGGCCTCAGCCCAGTAAGCCGTGGTCACGCCGGCAAAGAACAACACCGCCATCGCCGCGAAAACAGCCCACCCGTGCCGTTGCGATCCCGTCATTCGTCCCAGCGTGTACGTAAGCCCTGCCGGAATAATGAAGATAGAGAACATCTCCAGGAAGTTGGTAAACGGCGTGGGATTCTCAAACGGATGCGCGCTATTGGCGCCCATGAAGCCGCCACCATTCGTTCCCAGCATCTTGATGGCTTCCTGTGACGCCACCGGCCCCTGCGCGATCACCTGCTCACTTGCCGTCTCCATCACGGCTTTGCCGTCCGGTCCCATCACTGGTTTGCCGTCCGGCGCAACTTTCGGTACCTGCTGCGATTCCACCATCTTCACCGTTGTGTAGGGCTTGAAGTTCTGGATTACGCCCTGTGACACCAGCAGGAGCGCATAGATCACGCAGGCGGGCAGCAGTACCCAGAGCGTGGCGCGCGTGGTGTCCACCCAGAAATTCCCCAGGGTCTGTTTTTCTTTGCGCGCGATCCCGCGGATGAATGCCACTGCAAGCGCGATCCCAACCGCAGCCGAGGCGAAGTTGTGATAAGCCAGGCCCGCCATCTGCGTCAGATAGCTCATGGTCTGTTCGCCGCTATAGAACTGCCAGTTGGTATTCGTCGTGAATGATGCTGCGGTATTAAATGCCAGATCTGCCGCCACTGCGGCGAACTTCTGCGGGTTGAATGGCAGTAAATGCTGCGTGCGTTGCAGCACGTACAGCAGCAGCATGGAGACACCGCTGAACAGCAGCATGGCAGCTGAATATTCCGTCCAGCGCATTTCGTGCTTCTCGTCCACCCGCGTGAGCCGGTAAATCAGTTTCTCCACCGGACGCAACACTGGATCAAGAAACGTTCTTTCTCCGCTGAACACCCGCGCCATAAAAATACCGGCAGGTTTCGTTACTAGCAGCACGGCAGCGGAGAAGAACAATATCTGAAACCATCCATTCCATGTCATCAGAACTTCTCCGGACGCAGCAGCGCATAGACCAGATACGCCATGAGTATTGCCGTCAATACCAGCATCACAATGTTTTCGATACTCATAGGCGCCTCACTTCAGTCGTTCGCATGCCTTGGTATAGGCCAGCGCGACAACAAAGAACCCCAACGTAAACGCAATCATCAGCAGATCCATGTTTCGTACCTCGTCACGGCATCAAGTTCTTCTCTGGGCCGGCCGCCGTGATATCGAGCCCCAAAAGAAAGGCTTAGTCCCGATCCCGGGTCTAAAACTTCACCATGACCGCAAACCTCATCGAAGCTTCGTCGTTCCTCAGGTCAGGACAGAAACCTGCTGCCGCCACACACCTGAAGCCCGGAGTCGCGGACAGGATCGGGCCTGGTGCGAACAACGTACCGGGCACAATGGAGCCTGCGTTCGGACTGGGGATTACGCTGGTAAAAGTATTGACACCTGGAGTTATTCCACCGCGTCCTGACCAGTACGGGACATTCGCATGGCGATACCCGTACTCAGTGCGGAACGTGATGTACTGCCGCGGCATCCAGTCAAACGTAAGCGACGTATCCCAGGCCTTGTACGGATCGCCAGGGTTCTGCGTGAAGTACGGCGAGCCACTGATGGCGTCGGCTCCATTGATCGGCGGCAGCAGAGTGAGGTAGCGTCCGGGGTTATCCATCGCGCCGCCTCCCACTGTCACCGCATAAATGTCTTTCTTGAACCAGAAGCGGTTGTACGCCATCCACCCGGCGAAGGTTTGTTTACGGCTGGTAGGGGTATCGTGGTAACAGTTCGTGTTAAGAATGATGGTCTGTCCCTGCGCGCCAACCGCTGTTCCCTTGCCGCCATATTCGCATCCCAGGTCCCCGGTAAGCGAGAAGGCCATCTTGTCCAGAAATTGTTCGGGCCGGTCGTAATACTTCACTTCAACGCTGTTGTCGGTGTGGATGCGCGAGCGGCCAAACTGGCCATTGCCGTTGCCCAGCGTATCTTCACCCATGCCGTAATTGTTGGAGACCACGGAGAGCCATGGCGTCGGACGCCACAAGATCTGCCCTCCCAGACCTGGCTTGCTGCCCAATCTGCCGTAGGATTGCCAGCCATTGATGATCCAGGGCTCGATCTTCAACTTGTCCGTGGGAAACCATTGGATCCTCACGCCGTTGAAGAACCAGGGCGTGTTTGACGACACATATGACGGCTGGTAAGCCCAGTTGTCAAAGTTGTAATAGCTGAAGAGGCCGATGTAGGAAACGAAAATTCCTGCATCAAAGTTGAGCCCGTGGTTCACGTTGAAGTGATAACCACCGTTGGCTTCGGAAAAATACTTGTATGCGCCGCGGAGGTCCCACTGCCCGCGCCCCGGGCTGGCATCGTTACGTGGCGTGGTTACACCGAACATTCCTCCCATCGTCAGGATTCTTGCCCGAACGTTCTCATAGTGGAAATCGCCGCCAAAGCTGATCTGCTCGATTTGGACTTCGTTGGAGCGAAAAGTCTCGGTCGACCCTCCCAGGCTGTCGTCCTGAGGATGATTGAAGCTGCTGATGTAGTTCGCGTCAAAGCGTATTTCCGGGGTGAAGAATTTTGAGTCCCACACTGCGTCCTTGGTGCGCGCATTGCCGTTAAGCCATGTCCAGTCGGCAAAAGCAAACGGGGCTGACGGCGTCGTGTCCACCGGCTTCTTGTCGTTTGGCGATTGCTTCGCCGCGGCGCTGGTCACGTGCAGTGGCCGGGTATTTGCTATTTCGAACAATTCAGGCTGCGCCTTCGCGGCACTTGACGTCACATTCTGAGCCGGGAGGCCTGAAGCAGCGTTCGCGCGTAACTGCGCCTCCAGTTCAGAAATGCGTGCCCGCATTCTTTCCAGCTCTTCGATCAATGCTGCATTCGGATCAACCGGCTTCGAAGACGGCGCGCTGGATGTATTCTCATCAGCCACATAAGACTTCGTCGCGGGTAGCGCGTTTCGTTCCTGGGCATTGGCAACCGCGAGAATGAAGATGCAGACACAACAGAGTCTTCGCCCCAAATAGGCGTTAGCTTTCATAACGATGCTCATGATCTTGCCCCCGGGCCATGGATGCGTGGCCCACATCCTGTGATGTGGAAATCACATGACTCATAACCATGAATATTTGATTCCACCGTGCATAAGGAAAGGGTCTGGGAACCGTAAATGTTTTATAAGGGCTGAACGTGCGAGTGGGAAATGATTAACAAATGCTGCTAAATCGGTTCGCCCGTCGGCAGGAAACGATAGCCGACCCAGGGATCGGTCACAATGTATTTCGGCGTTTCACCGGGCTCAATTTTTTTGCGCAGTTGATTGATAAAGACGCGAAGGTATTCCGGCTGGTGGACACTTTCGCTTCCCCACACCGCATTCAACAATACCCGGTGCGTGAGCACCCTGTTAGGATGGCGGGCCATGAACACCAGAAGATCAAATTCCTTCGGCGTTAGATGGACTTCTTTGCCGGAGAATTTTACCTGTCTGGATTCAGGCGCGATATGAAACGCGCCCTCTTCAATAGGCGTTTTCATTTCGTCTTCGTTCACCGTCACGCGCCTTAGGTTGGCGCGAACCCGGGCCAGCAGTTCATTCACGCTGAACGGCTTGGTAACGTAGTCATCCGCCCCCGCATCCAGCGCTTCGATCTTGGTCTTCTCTTCTCCGCGCACAGACAGCACAATAATCGGAATGTTCGATCTCTCGCGGACCGCGCGGCATAGCTCAAGGCCGCTCATGCCCGGCATGGACAAGTCCGTGATCAGCAGGTCCGGCAGCCAGTCGGTGACCGCGTCAAAGCCCGCCTCGCCGCTTGGCGCCGTCTTGACTTCATATCCCTGCGTGCTCAATGTGGTTTTCAACACGCGTGAAATCTGGGTTTCGTCGTCAACCACCAGGATGCGGCTGCGCTCCGCCATTAATCCTGCTCCGGTTGCGTCACAATGTGCACGTCAACAAATGGCGCGTTGGCCAGGAAACGATTAATGACCGCCAGAGATAGATACTTGCGCCAGCCCTGGCCCGCCGACCGGCCAAAAATAACCTGAGTAATTTTGTGCTCGCGGACGAACTCGGCCACTGACGTTGCGATGATGGCGCCCTCAAGCTGAATTACCTTTGCGCCCAGATTTTCGGCAAAACGAACATTGGCCGCCAGGGAACGGATGCGGGCATCGGACCTTCCTTCGCCACCGCGCTCCACGTGCACCACAAAAAACTCCGCATCCAGTCCTTTTGCCAGACGCGCTCCTCTGGCAATCAACTGCTGTGACGCCGGATTCGAACTGATGCATACCGCCACCCGCTCGCTCACGCCCCAATTCTGGTCGATCTTCTTACGTTGCAGATAGGATTCAAGACTCTTGTCAACCGAATGGGTTACCTGGCGCAACGCCAACTCCCGCAACGCCAGAAGATTCCCGCCGCGGAAGAAGTTGGCCAGCGCCTTTTCGGTGCGTTCCAGCGGATAAATATCCCCGCGACGCATGCGCGTTTGCAACGCCTCAGGCGTCAGGTCAGCCAGCACAACCTCGTTGGCCCTCTCCAGCACCCAGTCCGGGACCGTCTCACGCACCTGAATTCCCGTAATGTTCTGCACCATCGGAGTCATACTTTCCAGGTGCTGTATGTTCATGGTTGAAAGAACGTCAATCTTCGCTTCCAGAAGTTCAAGCACGTCTTCATATCTCTTCTTGTGCTTGCTCCCGTCGATATTGGTATGCGCCAGTTCATCCACCAGCACCACCTGCGGCTTGCGCGCCAGGATCGCGTCCACGTCCATTTCCTGAAACACGGTGCCTTTGTATTCCAGACTGCGGGGCGGTACGCGCTCCATTTGTCCGATCAGTTCAATCACGCCTTTGCGACCGTGCGTCTCCACAGCGCCTATGATCACATCTTCCCCGCGTTTGCAGCGACGAATGGCCTCGCTCATCATGTTGTACGTCTTGCCCACGCCGGGTGCGTAGCCAAGAAACAACTTGAAGATGCCGGCTTTCTTTTCCGGAGCAGTCTGTTCCAGCCATTGATCAGGTGTCTTGGGCACGCAGGTCCTTTGGTTCCAGCAACTCGACGTTCAGCAAACTCAACGCTCAGCAAACTCGAAGCCCGTCCTCGCGATGCATCTTACGTAAATCCTCGGTACAATCAGCGCGTGAGACTTTCTCCGCGAGCGATTGTCCGTGTCATCAGCTGCGTCGCTCTTCTGTCACTGATCGTTCTTGTATACGCGAAATGGCTGCACGTCAATCCTGCCACCGTCGCCGTTACACTTTTGCTGTCAGTCCTTGCCATCGCTGCGTCCTGGGGATTGCGTTACGCGCTGCCGATGTCACTTGGCGCGGCCATCTGTTTTAACTTCTTTTTTCTTCCCCCGGTCGGCACCCTGACCATCGCCGATTCTCAAAACTGGGTGGCCCTGGCTGCTTTCTTCACCACATCCGTGATCGCCAGCAATCTGAGCGAGCGAGCCCGTCGCCAGACGGAAGAGGCCCAACTCCGCCGTCAGGACGTGGAGCGCCTTTACACCTTCAGCCAGCAATTGCTTGTGTCAGGCAATGTTCTGGGCCTGTTGCAATCGGTTCCACGGTTTCTGATGGAATCATTTGATGCGTCTCATGCAGCCGTCTACATCGCCCAGAAAGACCAGGCCTACCGGTCCGACCCTGAGCGACAGGAAATTCCCGCGCATGAACTGAGAGAAGCTGCCGCCCGCGGTGAAATCTTTACCGACGCTGACCGCCGACTGGCCATCGCGCCTCTGCGCATGGGAATTCGCAACGTAGGCTCATTCGGTTTGGTCGGGGAAGTGGTCAGGCATCAAACGCTGGAAGCCATTGGCAGCCTGATCGCCACCGCTGTGGAACATGCGCGCGCCACAGAGGAGCTCAGCCGCAATCAGGCGTCAAAAGAGAGTGACCGTCTTCGGGCTGCGTTATTGGATTCCGTCACCCATGAGTTTCGTACTCCACTCACCGCCATCAAGGCATCGGTCACGACCCTTCTGTCCGGCGCATCTCTCAAACAAGCCGACCAGGAAGAATTGCTCACCGTGATCAACGAAGAAAGTGATCGCCTCAACCGGCTGGTGGGTGAAGCCGTGGAGATGGCACAACTCGACGCCAGAGAAGTAAAGCTGGAGATGCGTATTCTTCCCATCGAGGACGCGGTCGATGCGGCCATGGCAGAAGCGAAAAATGTCACCGCCAGTCATCCCATTGAGGTCAGGCTGCCGCAACGCCTTCCGCCCGTGGTCATGGACCTTACGTGGATCAGGAAAGTGTTGCAGCATCTTCTGGAAAATGCCGCCAAGTATTCCGATCCTGGCTCGCCTATCTTCGTCAGCGCGGAAGTGAAAGGTGATCGACTGATTACCAGCGTCGCCGATCGCGGTTCAGGCATTGATGATCTGGAGCGCTCCATGATCTTTGACAAGTTCTATCGCGGACAGAGCCAGCGCTATCGCGTGCAGGGTACCGGGCTCGGGTTGGCGATTGTGAAATCAATCGTCGAAGCCCACGGGGGCCGAATCGAAGTAACCAGCCAGCTCGGCCATGGATCCGTATTTTCTTTCGGACTGCCGATAGCACCCGCCTAGACTCAACGCCGATTTGTCATCCTGAGCGAAGTCGGCGCGCATGCGACGACGCAGTCGAAGGATCTATGTATTTTTTTGATTTGCCGCATGATGTTCACGTTCGAGACAACTATCAGGTCTGTCCATGCACCAGCGCCGTAGGCGCGAAACAAGTTAGCCCAGCCTGAGGCGAGCGTATGCGAAGCCGTAAGGCTGGGTAAAACGGAAAAACGATTGGAGCCCCGGAGGTGGCGATACACCTCTAATAAATGCTGCTCTCGCCCGGTGGCCTGGTCTTCCACCGGCGGTGCACCCACAACCACTGCTCCGGATATCGCACCACATACTTCTCGATCGCCGTGTTGAATCCCGCAGTATTGGCGATGGCATCCGCTTCGTCGTCTCCGGTGCGAATGAGTTTTAGTGCCGGTTCAAAACAGATCTTGTATTTGCCCAGATCTTTGTCCCACACGCAGAACCCAGGCACCACGGCGGCGTCAGTATGCAGCGCCACCCGCGCCAATCCTGTGGCCGTGCAGGCCGGCACGCCAAAAAAGTCAACGAACGCGCCCTGGGGCGGCGTCATGTTGGTGTCCATCAAGATACCCACAACTTCACCTTTTCTCAGGGCTTTGATGAGCCCGCGAGCATATTCCTGCTTGGAAAACGTTCGATTACCGTACATGGTCCGGTAGCGTTCCACCATGCGGTCCACATACGGATTATCCAGCGGCCGCACCACAATGTTCATGGGATGGCCATACAGCGAGTGCGAGAACGAACTCACTTCCCATCCGCCGATATGAGCCGTAAGAATAACAACGCCTTTCCCGCGTGCCTGTGCGTTGGCGAAGTTTTCAAAACCTTCATACACCGCCACGCGCGTAACGTTCTCGCGGGTATAGCGCGGAAAAAGGCAGAACTCAGCCAGATGGCGACCCATGCCAATGAAAAGAGTTCGCAATATCCTTTTCTTCTCTTGTTTGCTTTTTGCGGGGAAGGCCAGATCCAGGTTACGCATTCCAACGCTGCGTAGCCGTCCATGAAGCGCATAAATCAACAGGCCCACGGAGATACACAGGCCGCGCGCCAACGGCCTGGGTAACCAGCGAATTAGATTTGCCAGTAGCCAGACTGGCGCATATTCCAGGCGATAACGCATGAGGGAAGAATATTGGACGGTACCATCGCGCCCAAAATAATTCAATTTTTAACTTGGAATCGATGATATCCACTTGAGTGCGGAAATTAAAAAGGGAGCCGGTCAGGCTCCCTTTCACTGGAACAAAAGAACAATTCAATATCTCACGCCTAAAACAATCGCGGAGGTGTCTGCGATGCTGCCGGTGCAGGAGTACTGTCTGTGGCCGGAGCAGGCATTGGAGTCGCTACCGGGGCGGCTTGCGCCGGCGCAGGAGTCGGCGTGTGCGGTGGCGGGTTGACTGGTGTACTAGACGATGGGCTAGGAGATGATGCGCTGGCTGACGAGCTGTTTGCGCCGGCTACGGCCTTGCGCACTGCAGCAACAAACGGTTCGCCGCCGCCCCGAGGCATATCGACTGCCCCAGTCAGGATTGTCTTGAAAGGCACGAATTTTCCGTACAACTCACGCGTGGCGGCTTCGTCTTGTCCAATGGTAGAACCATTCACGGTTACTCCGGCAAACAGTCCACGAGCGCGCGAATACGTTAGGATCTCAGCCCTGAGCTTCCAATCGGTCGATCCTTCAACGTGGCGGCCAACCGGTCCAGCCGCCGCTGAAGCATCGGCGCCAATTTTGAAGTTGTTCGTTAGCAGTGCCTGCATTCCGCGGTCATTCATGATCATCATGATCAGGTCAACGCCTTGTAAGCCGATCTGAAACCCGATACTACCCCCTGTCATCGTGAGGGGGGCTGGGGGCGTCCAGCTGCCGTTGCTCAGCTTGCAGGTGGCCATGCCACGTCCATGTGATCCGCCAAGCACAAACCCGCCTTTCACCAGATTGGGTACCACTGCCACACATTTGGCGGAGTTGAGGATTTCAACCGGAATGCCATTATCCGGTGCTGCCATGATTTCGTTGAGCACCGTGGCCGCCGCTTCGGCACGGCTCTGGGCGCTTTCAGAGGCAAAGGTGAAACTGCTAACCAGAAATGCACAGACTAGACCGCAGAAAAATCTTTTCATGAAATTCCTCGAAGACGATTGTAGACCATGAGAGCTTCAAGGAGAGATGCTGGAAAATTATAAAGGGTTGGATACGGCGACCCTCGTGACCGTGTCCAACCCCCGTCTCCCAGGTTCTGTGGTAGGTGAGAAGAGTATGAGCCCGTCCACTTTTACCAGCAAGTAACTGGGGTGCAGCAGGGCGTGTCTTCAGGGACATGTACTTAAAGGAACGTACCTCGGGATATACCGGTTCCCTTCCGCAAATTCACCTGTGCCACCTGACAGCACCGGGCGGGCCTTTGAGCGTATAAAGCACACGGCGTCAGCTCAATCTGCGGCAACAAAAAAGCCTGCGCAGGCAGGCTTTTTGTCGAACAGAGAAATTGTTTTTGTTCCTACTTTGAGGAAGTCACCAGTGAGTGCGTGATCGCGTGCACTGACAATGCAATTCGATTCTGCACTCCCACTTTACGCATCAACTTGGCAACATGTGCTTTCACCGTACGTTCTTCAATACCCAGAACCGATCCGATTTCTTTGTTGGAGCGCCCGGCGACAAGCAATTCAAGCACTTCCTTTTCGCGGTCCGTAAACGTCACACGGCCGGCGGGGAAAATGCGTCCCGGCGAAGATGTTACGCGTTCAATGAAAATCGAAAGCACGCGCCGCGGGGCCCACACCGAACCCTGATGAACAATGCGCATTGCCTGAATAAATTCGGCGGGCGAAGCCGCTTCATCCACGTACCCTTTTGCGCCGGCAGCCAGCGCTTTCAGGATCGTTTCATCGTCAGCGCCGCTTCCGGTGACAATGATTCGCAGGTCTGGCCGCGCCGCTTTAAGGCCAGCCATCACATCGAAAAGGTTCTGTCCTGCACGTGTACCAAGGAGCACCAGGTCGATGTCCTTGCGCGGTCCCAGTTCAGCCAGACTGCACGAGATCAACTCCAGGTCCTGCTCCGTATCAAATAAGGACTTCAGTCCAATAAAACGCAGCGGATCGCTCTCCACCACAGCAATACGGATCATTGTCTTCTTGGACGTGGCTACCTTCATTGACGCTCCTTCTGGACGGTGGCGACTGCTCAACGGATTTATAGGAATTGTATGCAAAATCTTACTCCCGGCAACCTGAAAGTATCATGAACTTTAGCCCCTGCCTATTCTTAAGCAGAGTACATGTCCCGGGATAAAGAGTGCAAGTTGAGGTGTTCTGCTGAGGGGTTACTTGCTAGCTTCCAGTAAACCGTGTTCGCCACGGGCTGCGAATGCGTCCTTGTGGCCCAGAATCAGCCCTCGCCGATAGCCTTCGCAGTAATCCGGTGTCTCTCCAACCTGTGCCTGCTCGCAAGAATGTGGGTCAGACGGCCGTTCCGGCATTTTTTCCATTTTTTTTGCGGGCTTTTGCCCAAACCCATCTTCGTATCCAAAAATGAGTCCTGTGTCGAAGAGTGAACTCCGGACTTTCAATGCAGGCAAATTGGGATCGAGTTCGGCCGCAACCTGTCGCAAGATCGTTATTGCGCGAAACTCACGCCCGGCGTACCCATCGTTATAACCAGCCATTAATCCGTATTGAAAGCCATAAAGGAAGGAGTTGCGCGGACCAAAACCGGATTGATAGCCCAGAGGGACTCCGCGTAATTCGGAGAACTTGGTCCTGGAGGGACGAGCCATGTTGATATCAATATTTCCCTGGTGGTAGCCCGCCTCATAACCATGACGATAACCGTGTGCGAAGGTTGACCGGGCAAACAAGACACCCGTGACCGGTTCGCTCTGATGGGTTTCCTGACATGTCAGCGGCAGTGATACGCATAGGAGAAGCAGCGAGCAGATTATCTCTTTAGGTGGGTACATGGTCCGCGCAGCCAAGACGCAATTCACGTCTGTGAATGAGATGAATCCACGCCTAGGCGGGATGTGTCAGTTAAAAAGCGGTACCCTAAGGTCAATTTTCGGGGACCGTTAAGCGATTCCATGAATTTCTGAAAAGCGTGAGTAGCTGGATACTAACGCTACCTTAACCCAATTCAAGAGGAATCAAACTCTTTGTGAAGTCGTAAAACCTGGGGGAAACGGCGGCATAGAGGGTGGCAGTTCAACTTGGTTTGAGATATCCCCCGGATAGCTAAACGGCTATCCGGGGATTATCTTTTTGGTGCGCGTGAAGATTTAAGCTTTTGATTAGTAACGCGTGCCGCCCGCGACCGGCATGTTCCGGAAGCCGCCCTGGTGCTCTCCCATGCGTTCCAGGAAACTCGCGGCAACATCCACAAACTTGCTTCCCTTTTCCAGAAACTCTGGCGCACGCCGCCACAGCTCTTCGAACTTGTCCGGATTCTCTGAGGCAAGGGTCGCCAGGCCAATACCCGCGATCGCCAGTCCCACAGGCCGTCGCCCGGTCAGGAATACGATCACTCCCGCTGCCAGCGAACCATAAATAAGTGTCTTCTTCCAGTCCATGATGCCTCCTCAAAGAATACTTGATTGACGAAAGCTTGATTGACGACTGCTGCAATCGACCAATGCTCTAAGAATTTTTTGCGGGATAAGATCCGTCTTAATCGCCCTTCTTCTTAGAGCAGTAGTATAAGCGCTTTGTTGCCCGTCGCGGTACAACTGGGCATTTCGCGCTGCCAATCAATTTTTGATCTTGAATTTGGATCGGTGAAAGATCGGTCGGTGAAAGATCGGTCGATGAACGATCGGTCGTGAAGAGGATCGATGAAGACGGGAAAGTTAAGATCCAGGTATTGCTCAGAAATTAATAGTGGGCGTCGGTATAGGGGCGACGCCCACGTGGGGGTACTGCGTATGTATTTACTACCATAGACGATATTGGGCGAAAAAAGTTTCATTAAATCTAAAATTTACATAAATAAATATCTCTTCAGATAAATTACAAAGCTCAACAGATCTTCATATCGCCGGGCGATACAAAGTAGCTGGATCTTCGGTCACCACGAGAAAAAAGCCCCTCGTAAACGAGGGGCGGAGAAGATAAGGAGAGAGGAGATGAAGCGTAACCGCTTTACAAATTACTGCATTTGGGCAACCAGAGCGCGAACTGTCAGCCGTGCCTGATGAAGCCCGAACATCGATTCTTCTTTGCTGACGCCGATGAGGCGTGAGATCTGATCGTGGTCATAGCCTTCCACATCGTGATACAGAAAAATCAGCTTCTCCGTTGCCGGAAGCTGCACCACTGCCCGCTCAAGATGAACGCGTTTCATGTTGCCAACGATGCTGGCGGTCTCGCTCTGCGGCAAAGCTGTCAGAGTTAATGAGCCGATCGCGAACATCTCGCGCATCTCGGTCAGGAATGCATGATCAATGTTTTCCGTCTTCGGTTCGGCGCAAGTGGCGAACGCACGCAGGAAAGTGTTGTTTAAAAGTTGTTCGGCAACCAGTTCGTTGTCCGTCATCCAAAAACTGAGAGAATAAATTCTGTGGCAGTTCTCTTCGTAGATCTCGCGATAATTGGCTTTCTGAGTCTCCACCGCGGAAAATACAACACTAATATTGCCGATAACACTTTGGAAGCTAGCCATATTCGATCTACCTCGTTTTCTGCCCCTGGGAAAGGGTTTCTAAAATCGCTTCAGGTCGTACGCCTTTCTCTAGAGCAATCCGTCTGCCCAAAGAACGATCCCACCTGTGAAGATTTGCAACCAAAGATAACCCATTGATTTAAAAGAATTTACTAGAATTTCGCCTTGGAATGGAGCCCATCCAAAAGGATTAGGTTGTCAGGCAACTTATGGCCAAAAACTCAATTGTGGGTATTCTGGTGCCAACATTAGGCACCTGCATAGGATTCGAATCAGAGCTGACAAGTAAAAATTACGAGTAGCTGGCGGCGGGAGCTGCTCAGCGGACCACGATGACTTCGCGGAAATTATCCCGCCCAAGGAAAAACTTACGGGAAGCAAAGTCCTTGAAGAGATTTTCCACGTGGCGATTGTTAAAGACTCGTTGCAAGCGTTGGCTGGGCCGTGTTTCCAGTTCCAGCGTGTCAGGCTGGACGATATGGTACCGGCAATACGGCATATCGGGCCCTGCGTCCTTGTCGTGGAAAAAGGCCAGTAAGGTACCATGCGGCTTCAACAGGGAGTAAATACGGTCAACCAGCGGCTTTACCAGGGGTTCTGGGAGATAGTCAGTGGCGTCCCAGACCAGTACTGCGTCAAATTGGTTTTCCGGGTAGGAGAGATTCTCCTTGAAAAACGTCTCCACAGCAAAACTTTCATTCCCGTCTCCGTCGCGGACCGAATAGTCCTGGTCTTTGCAGGCACGTAGAATGTCTTCGGTATAGACGCGCAAGCCAAGATCAGTGAGAAAGGCGATGTTCGCCGGAGAAGTGGATCCAAGATCAAGGACACTGAGCTTATCTTCGCCCGTCCCCTTCAGGCTGCGCATGAACTCTCCCAATCCAATTGAGCGCCGGCTGGTCCGTGGTGCGGATTTGGCTTCATCCGACGACTTCTTGTCCGTAGACGAGCCTTTAAACCATCGCGCGAAACTGTGATTGGGGGAGCTCATGCTCCCCATATCCTAACCTATTTAGGTTCCGAAAAGGAACCCTGAGAACCGGAACTGGCACTGTAGGAAGTCTGCGAACCAAAACTGCTGCTCGAAGACGAGCTCGCGGAAACGGACGCCTTGCGCGCCTCCGTCTTATGTTCGCGATCTTCCTTGATGTCGATGGCGCCTTTAAAGAATGCGCCGTCTTCAATCACAATTCGAGAAGTGCCAACGTCGCCAATCAACGTGCAGGACTTCTTCAGTTCCACGCGCTCAGTGGCGGAGACATTTCCCTCTACGCGGCCGTGCAACACAATGTCGCGCGCCGTAATGGTGGCCTTGATCTTGCCATTCGGTCCAATGACAAGTTTGTGATCGCGCAGGTCGATGTTTCCTTCGATCTCGCCATCAAGGTACAGATCTTCGTTTCCGGTCAATTCGCCCCGGATTACCACGGATTTCCCGATGTGGCCCACGTCGGCCCGGTCAGAGAAAGTGCTATTAACCTTGGAACTGTCTTTTGGGGGCGTGTTGAAGTTCGATGTCGTCGCGGTAGCGGCGACGTTGGACGAAGCTGCTGAAGATATTCCCTGCGCCTGGTTCGTGCTCATTGGATTATTGTCCTCGGGTCTAGCTTTCCACATGACTTTGTGTCCTTTGCTTGATGTCTCGCTTGCAGTTCAACACGCCGCAGGTATCTCCGCTGGGCCTGCTCTTTTCATCTGCGACGCTGTCGCTCGACTCACAACATTGCCGAGAAACTATTTCTTGTTTTCGAAGGTCAGTTGACCCGCAACAGCCGGACTCTGCTTTCAGCGGCAACGAATGGTGACCCACGTCTACAGCCAGGTGATCTGTTCTTGTGCGAAACAGTCTACTGCTTGTTTTGCCGCGGAAATAGTTACTCAAGGTGTGCATCTGAAAGGCAAACCAGTGCTCAACGATGGCACAGCCATTCTCAATTTTTTCTCCGATCTCACTCCGTAAACAGTAACTAAATAGTTAACAAAACTCTTAGCGACTCAATGCGCTTTAATTTCTGTCACTTACAACAGCCTTAACCGGTCTGGATAATTTCGTGCAGGTTTGGCCATCTATTTGCATTTTAGTAAACTGTCGACCTGTGCGAAAATGTCGCGGCGGCGAAGCTGAAACCAGGGGAACAACAGCTTCTCAGTCACGACTAACGAGCCAATGGGACTGCCTTTTCCCACAAGGTCGATAACCAAGGGGTGGCCACATAGCCGCCCCTTAATTTTTTGGTTTCCCAAAATATCGCGGAACAATGCTGTTTCCAACCAGAGAGGTTTGCAGAACCAAGCTCGTCCCGACTGAATTGTCAGATAGAACTGTCAGGTCTTGGCTGCTTCAAACACTGATAAAATGCAACCAAGAGCGGGTGCTCTGGCGTCTAAGACCATCACGGCTCAAAAAGTTTTTATATGGAATCGCGTACGGCAATTCGGGTGTGTGTATTGGGAACAGCACTCCTCGCCATCGCAACGCCGGTGTCGTTGTCCGCACAGATTCCATCCTCGCCCAGCCCTCCAGCCGACCATCAGCAAAAAGCCGGCCCAGCACTTCCTGCCGATCCGAATCAGTTCGTTCGCGATGCCGTCTATCACAGCATTGAAGCCGAGAACAATGATCACACTCACTGGCGCTATCGATTTCATCGCGAAGACGAAAAGAACAATTACGATCGCGATGTGGTTGAAACCGGCCAGGGCGAACTCGCCCGGACACTTCTGCTCAGCGGGCAACCGCTGACGCCCGAACAACGCAAGCAGGATGAAGAGCGCATGCAGAAGTTGATGAACAGCGAGGAAGAGCGGGCCCAGCGCGCGAAACGGGTCAAAGACGATAGCGATAAAGGCGAACAGATGTTCAAGGCCATCCCTGACGCCTTTGATTTTAAATATGCCGGGATGGAAGACGGCATGGTACGGCTCACCTTTTATCCCAAAGCCAATTACGATCCACCCAATCGCGAGCTGAAAGTATTCCGCTCCATGAGTGGCAGCATGTTGATTGAGCCGGTCCAGCGCCGCATGGCCCGCATTGATGGAACGCTGTTTGAAGATGTGACCTTTGGCTGGGGATTGCTGGCCCGCCTGAACAAAGGCGGAACCTTCCGGGTGACCCAACGCGAGGTGGCGCCCGGACATTGGGAAATCGTGGGCCTCGATGTGAATATGTCCGGCCATGCGATTTTCTTCAAAAATATCAGCGTCAAACAACATGAAGTAAAGAGCGAGTTCCGGCGCATGCCCGATGGGCTCACCATGGCGCAGGCCTATCAACTGCTGGAAAAAAAAGATGACGGCGCCGTGTCTGCGACTGTTGCCCCAGTGGGAAGTGATCACATCATTGCTCCACACTCACAGGCAAGAAAAGCCGATTAAGCCGGAGCCTCCGGGCTTAGCGTCGATAAAGTTTTACTTCTTCTCGCAGAAACCCTTTCATCCGTAGCGCTCTTGCGCGCATCTAGGCAAAATGACGCTTCCACAGGCTTCTACAAAGCTGCGGGCGGCAGGAAGGAAAAATGTATGCGCATTCATGAAGGAGAATTTGCTTATGATTTGGAACAGCCCATTGATCCGCAAACACAATTGCGGTCCACCTGGCGCTTCACGCTGTATCGGGTAAAGCCGGCCGAAGAAAAGCTCGGGTCCGGTGATGCTCCCACCAGGGAAGAAGCAGAGAAGAAGGCAAAGACCGCTCTTTCCAGGCTGGTAAAAACCACCCAGGCGGCATAAGTTTCTCCTCTCTCTCTAAAGGCCGCATTCATACAAACCGTAATCCGTCTTAGTACTACAGTCTCTCTTTTCGGGTTTGCCTGGCTGATAGGCAAACCCCGCGTCCATTGCGTCATTCTAACGACTTGCCACCTCGATCTCTCACGGCCAGAGAAAGGCCGGAATGCACCAGGAGGACGTACATGAAAAAGGCTTATCTGATCACAGCAATCCTGTTGCTGTCTTCGATGTGGGTGGTTGCGCAGAGCAGTGGTTCGTCGCAGCCCACAACACCGGATTCCAGCAGCTCGCAATCGCAAAGCTCGCCGTCGGCTACCAGCCCCAGCAGCTCAACCCAGAGCACTTCACCGTCGAGCTCATCACCATCGAGCTCTTACCCATCCAGCTCTTCACCGGCTGATAGTTCGTCACAGAGCAGCTCTCCGCAGAGCTCTTCCCCTTCAAGCCAGACGCCTGACAGTTCATCTTCAAGCGCAACAGCAGCGCCGTCTGATAGTTCCGGTAATTCTATTGAGGGATGCCTCGCTGGTACTGCCGGCAATTTCGCGTTGACTGACTCCGCCTCTGGCAAGACCTACCACCTCGCTGGTGACACGTCAAAATTAGCTGACCATGTTGGTCATCAGGTCCGCATTACGGGTACTCCAGCAGGTGGTTCTGATTCTTCTTCCAGCCCCAGCAGTTCAAGCGGGAGCACGGGAGTGGGAACCGGAGCGAGCCACCCCACCTTCACCGTAACCAAAGTGAAAATGATCTCTAGCAGCTGCTCAACCAGCAAGTAAATCCCTGGTGGAACGGCTTTCTCAAGAACCCTCAGCGAAGGCTGAGGGTTTTTATTTTGTGGGCCGATATTCTCGAGGGTGATTGATTTACGTACTGCGGAGCCAGTGTTTGCAGGCTTACGGATTCACATGCAGTCGTCCGTCGCGAAGAACGGTGCATTTGCGGTCCCGCCAGATGATCGTGTCGCCCACGAATCCGCCGATCCACACAAAGAAGCCCAGAACATCCTGTATCGGTAGCAGCCACCATTGCTTTCGCGTAAGCGGGTCCTTCAGGATATACGTGGCGGTGGCCGCAGCCGCCGCTGAACGGACCACTACGGTTAACAACAACGCCGGCCATGCTGACGGCCAAACGATCCAGAGAAGTAACGCCAGGGGGAGTGGGTAAGTAAAGAGTTGACCCCAGTATCCGGCTGGGCGGGAGCGGCGCGTACTGCGGGCCCAACGCAGCCGATGCTTGAGATTTTTCACCATCCCCTGGCTGCCGATGCGGTGCTGGATAACCGACGACGATAGCACCACTTCATGACCAAGTTCAGCCGCGCGCTGCCCAATGACAAAGTCTTCGGCGAGAAATTCCTGCAAGTAACCGAACCCGCCCATTGCATCGAGAACATTGCGGCGTATGGCGAGCGTAGGTCCCAGGGCGAACCGCATTCCCTCCAGCATGCGCGCTACGAGCACGCCACCCAGGAGCTCAGTATTCATGCCAATCGCTTCAAGACGCGACCAGATGCTCTTTCCGCCTACGGCGAGATAGGGACAGGTGACGAGCCCCACGCGCGGATTTTGAAATTCGCGCGCGACCCGTGACAACAAATCAGGTTCAGCCCATACGTCGCTATCGGACATAACCAGAAGATCGTACTTAGCCTCGCGAACCAGCCGGTTCAAACTGTACGATTTAGCATTTGGTATGGTGGACTCACCTGTGACAATCAATCGTGCACTCACGCGTCCGGCATATTCCCGGATAACCATTTCCGCAACCGGTGCCGCTGAATCTGCGGCAGTATGGATTCCCAGGACCACTTCGAACTCAGGATAGATTTGATCAAAACAACTGCGCAGGTTGTCCGCAAGACTGTCCTCGTAACCGCATAGCGGTCTCAAGATGCTGATGGAAGTCAGGTTGCCGGAAGGCGGAGGTGGCTGCACTACGTGGTAGCGATACGCGGCAATGATGATCAGCACGCAATAAACGACCGAACCTGCCAGCAAAAGTGACAGTAATCCCGCGACAAATACCATAAGTCCCGCTAGTTCCCCCGAAGTTGAGTCCCTTCGGCCCTTTTTACCGGCTGGTTACTGAACAGGAATTTGCCTCCTGCGGCAGCCACCTCGAACAGGTTTTCCGCTCCAGCAAGCTGCTTCAGATGCTCCACCTGCGTTGTGTCGGCTACCAGATAATACCTCGAACCACCCTGCCAGCACCGCAGGAAAACCTCATCATTAATGAATACCGGAGGCGCTCCTGGAGCATAGGATCCATACTCCAGGTTATTGCTTCGTCCGTTCAGCAGCAGCGCCGTCTGGTCCGCATAAAAAATGACCGATGAAAACGGATAATACGCTCCGTCAACAATCAACTGGCCTTTGGGCGAATTCAACAAAGCCTGCGCCAGCGGCCGGGAAGATAAGTACGGATCAAACACAGTCAGGGCCATTCGGCTGGCGTGGAAGAACAACACCATCATGATCAGAACAGTAATAAAAGACCGTCGGCCGGACCATGCCCAGCAACCGGCGGCGCCAATCAGAAACGCCAGACAGGCCAACGCAAGAGGCATGCGGAGATAAGCGAACGAACGCAGAGTGAGATCGCCCATGTGCCCCAGAGACAGCGTATACGCGCTGGGATGCTGTTCCAGCGCAGAAGAAATGTCTCCACTGACCTGCACGTTGCGGACAGCATAAAGAACTGCCATTCCAATCGCCGCGGCGATCGATGCGACAACAGCGATGGCTCGCGTCGCCACCTTCGTCCAGCGATTGTCCGCTTCCATGGCTGACGAGAGGAGAAGAGCCAGCGCCGGATAGATGGGCATGGAGTAATACTCTTGCGTGGTGGAAAACGTAAAGAACAGCAAGAGGAAACCTGCCCAGCAGACGGCCAGCAAGCGTGTGCGGTTTTCCCGATCCGATGACGGATCTGACGCCAGATCTAACGCCGCTGACGCTGGATCTTGAACCCGGTAGCTGAATTTGCCTGCGCCAATCAGGTAAAAGCTCCAGGGAAACAGCCATAGCAGATTTAACAACCAGAATGTAAGTCGCGGAACAGTGTTGTAATCGTGGGGATAACGAAGCCCAAGAAAGCGCAACACATGTTCGTTCATGAAGTAAAACCAGAAGAACCCATGGTATTCGCCAGGAGCGCTGTGCATGGTGAAATCAAGATAAGGCGGCATTCTCAAACTGGCCATCACATGCCAGGGAGCGGCAATCACAAGAAAAATCAGCAATCCGCTGAAGGGCTGAATGCGCTTCCAGGTCTCCCGTTGAAAGAGCTGTCGAGTTAAAAGGAGATAGCAAACCAGACCACCCACGGGAATCACCAGGGCAATCAAGCCTTTAAGCATCACACCCACGGCCATACAGGCGGCCATCAGTGCAGCCCATCGACGTGGATGGAGTTCGCTTCCGTCGTCATTCATCGCCCGCTGAAATGACCAGAAGCAAAGCGTTACACACAAGGTCAACAACGCGTCGGGAATAAGAATCCGGGTAAATAGAAACAATCCCACTGACGTCGCCAGAGCCAGCCCGGCGTAGAGGCCGGATTGCCCGGAAAAAGCCCAACGACCGTAACGAAATGTGACCCAGCAAAGCAGCACGACGCCCAAAGCAAACGGAAGCCTTGCCGCCCAGTCATGCACGCCAAAGATGGTATAGCTCAGGGCGATCAGCCAGTAAGGCAGAGGCGCTTTTTCCATGTACGCCACGCCATCAAGCTGCGGAATCACCCAGTCGCCCGTCTTCAGCATGTTGCGCGCAAGTTGGCCATGAGACGCATCAACATCGTCCATCAGGCTGGGTGGAGAAATAATGCAGCCCACAAAAACGATGATGGCCACCGCAACAACGGCAAAATCAGAGAACCATCGTTTCATGCTGTTGTTAATTCGCGGTGGAGAATCAGCCTGCTCTGGACCTGGAAGAATATTTCTTATCGCTGAAATGCGCTGCCCCTTTGTTCCTTCGAAGTTCCTTCGAACTTCCGGCTCGTAAAGAATTCGCCCGAGACTCTTGGAATCGTTGTTTCCGCGTCATTATAAACAACAGGTTTGTAAATCTCTGTTAAGCGTTGAGCATGCACGGTCATGTCCTTCCGGCATTCGCCAGTCTCAAGTCTTATTGCCCAACGTAGCTGACACGCCATACGCTTTTGGAAACGTCATCGCTCACAAATAGCGATCCATCGTTGCCCACGGCCACACCTACCGGCCTGCCCCAGACTTTCCCGTCTGGCGTAGTGAAGCCGGCCAGGAAATCTTCATAGCTTCCTTCCGCTTTGCCGTTCTTCAGCGGCACTCGCACCACTTCATAGCCATTCCGCCGGCTTCGATTCCATGATCCGTGCTCAGCCGCAAAGATGTCTCCTTGAAAATCGGCTGGAAACTGTTTGCCGTTGTAAAAAGTCAGTTCCAGAGACGCGAAGTGCGGCTGCACCAGCACATCCGGCGTGATCACCTTATCTTTCAGTTCCGGATGTTTGCCGGCGTGTTTCGGGTCCTGGTGTCCTCCTATGTAGAACCACGGCCATCCGTAAAACCCACCGTCCTGAACGTGCGTGATGTAGTCGGGCGGAAGGTTGTCACCCAGTTCATCGCGTTCATTGGTAGATGCCCAGAGTTCTCCGGTAATCGGATTAACGGCGATCCCCACGGCATTGCGCAGTCCGGAAGCGTAAATACGTCTGCCCGATCCATCCGGATTGAACTCCAGAATATCGGCACGTTCTTTTTCTTCGGGATGCGTATCCGTGTCGTCGTTGTTCGAGTGCGAGCCTACCGACACATACATCTTCTTGTCATCTTTGGAAAATGCGATATCACGGGTCCAATGGCCGCCGCCGCGCAGCCGTCCGCCACCCGGCAAGTCAGCAATTTTCTGGCTGGCGCCACGCGCTTTCAGGTCGCCGTTTTGATAAGGAAAGCGAACTACCGAATCCGTGTTGCCAACGTATATCCATTGCGGATTTTTTCCTGATGGATAAAAGGCAATTCCGAACGGCTGCTGCAGTCCTGTAGCGAAAACCTGTGACTGCTCCGCCTTCCCATCTCTGGTCATACCGCGAAGAACCTTGATCTCGCCGGTATGGCTTTCCGCCAGAAAGATGTCTCCATTGGGGGCCGTGCGAAGAAGGCGAGGATAGTCGAACCCTGCCGCGTAGAGTTCCACTTTGAAACCGGCCGGCGCCTGCGGCCACGCGTTCGACGGCCGCGGTGCTTCTTCGGGTCCATTGTCCACGGACTTGGTGGTATGCGGCGCAGGCAGATCAGCCACAGTGATTTTGCGGAAAACGCCGGGCTTTTGCTGGCTGTAGTCGGCAAAAACCTGATTTCCCGTAATCGGCTTCTCCCTTGTACCGGGAGCGCCCGCTTGCGCGGAAACGCACACAAAATATCCAGCAATCAAAAGCCTTACCAGATATCTGACTATTGAGAAGAGAAAGGAACTGTGCATGCGAAATTGTGACTCCAGTTACTCTGATGGCAGTTAGACCAGCTTATTTGCCCGCAATTTACTTAGAGGTACACTGGGTTAAGAATGGTAAAACTCATCGATTTTACAATTTCCCTTTGCCCGCGCTGGTATGGTTGTAGGCAGCAACATTTGCCCTGATCCTGTGTTTCTGCTTGAAGCCGAGTTTCCGGAGGGTTCACGTAGAGTTTCACTCAATGGATGCCGGCTGGTAATTGGACATTGGGCAAAAGATTTTCGACGGAATGAGGACGAGCATGAAGACCTTCCTCAAATTAAAGTTTCCCCTGACGATTCTGATCGTTTGCGCGGCAGCCTGGATCGTGTTCATGGAAGTGCAGGCCAGCGAAGATTCAGATGAACAGGTAAGTGAATCTGCCATCTGGGAGCCGACCAACACCGAACTGGCTCAGATCAATCAGAATTGCAACGCGAACACTCCGGGTTACGCGCTATGTTTCACCACACAGATGACTGCCCTGGGAGCGCCCGATGAGGCCGTGTCCTTCACCAGGCAGTTTGCTGACCAGAATAACGGCGTGGTCGCCGTGCTCCAGGATTTCCGCCCTGTGGATTCAGTTGATCTTGGGTATGCCTACTTCCCTGCCGCATCCGAGGCCAGGCACGCATGGCTCTTGCTGAACGGCGTCCCCGCTATCATCAACGTGGACAATCCTGATCTCCTGCCCGAAAGCCAGATGGAGAAAGATCAACAATTCGTCACTCTGCGTGAAAGCCACGCCAAAGCCAGCCTGTTATTGGACGATACAGAGCGCGCACCGGGTACTGCGCCGGAAATGATGACTCTCAATGACTCCAATCAGCGCTTTGTTGTTCCGTATCCAATTAAGGACGGCTGCCGGACATGCGCTGTACTGGGCCACGCTTACTACAGCTTTGATTTCGATCCAGCAGGCCAGTTGCTGGGCGTGAAGTACGTGAAGTTTGCTGCGGCGGGCCCACCGCAATCCCCCACCGCTAAATAATTCTACTCAATGAAAATGCCCAGCTTCGGCTGGGCATTTTCAACGTCTCCATAAATCCCGGTTCTCAAACACCAAAAAGATTCAACTCAACTTTCTGATAGTTCTTCTCCTGCGCCCACAGATTGAGTGATGTGGTCGCCAATTCATCCACCACCGGCACAGCACGTCCATCCCTGGTCATGTCGATGGATTTGATATAGGTCTTGCACGTGTCGCAGGCATCGATGCGCACATAGTCCAGGCCTTCAGCAATAAAGACCGGAAGATTTTCCTTCTTCTCTTCACCGCAGCCTGGACAAACCAGTCGCCTGAAATTCCATTCCGTCGAGCATACTGAGCAGATCAGAGATCGTTTCCCGCCGTCACCCTCGGGACGCATCACCGCCACCTGCGGTCGGCCGCCACAGAATGGGCACACCGGTGACAGAATATTCTCCGGGATAGTAGATGCCGTATGCGCCAGAAATTCCGCGTAAGGCTGAAGAAGTATCTTGGCAAATAACAGGTATTCCGGCGCCACTTCCCCCGCGGAAGCTTCATGCTGCCACACACTGGAAAGCAGTTCCCGCCAGTCTTCTGTCGATATGTTCGTCATCGACTCAGCGGCTTGTTTCAGCGGGGCCGATCCAACCTGTTTGATCAGAGTGAGAAGAGGCGCACAAAAAGGAAGCAGGACCGTGACGCTATGGTCCTGCGCAGAGCCCAGTTTTTCGTAGATAGATTTTTGAAAACGGGCCAGATGAGCGTAAAACGTCAGCAACTCCGACATCACCGGATGCTTCCGTGAAAGTTCACCTGCCCGCTCAATGCGAAGGTCCCAATACGAAGGTTTCAACGGTCTCCCTTAAAGCTGGTGCTGGAAACGCGGGTACGGCCTTCTTTCACCGCCTTGTCATACCAGAGCCGGTGGTGGGTTTTAACCCATGCCGTGGATACACGCCCGAAAATAATGCCGTGCAATCCGCCTGGTACAAAGAAGATTCCCATGTACACGTGGATAATGAACCCGGCGATGGTTGCCAGGGCGCCAACGCAATGCAGGAATACTACGATTGGCAGCACCCAGTGAAAGCTGCGCGGCATGAGTTCCGGGAACCACATGACCAGGCCCGTCAGGAGCAGTAACAGGCCGCCATAGAACATGATCCAGTAAAACTGTTTCTGTCCGGAGTTGAAGTGGCCTGCAGGTGCAACATGAGCATCATCGTTGGTCACGTAAGCTTTGACAGTCTTGCGCCACTCCAGGTCTTCCTTGGTGGTCTTCATGTCGCCGCTCCACAACTTGTGCATCCACAAAGTGCCGGCAACAAATACCAGGCCTGCCCAGGGATGCCAGAAGCGAATCGTGGGTCCCCCGCCAAGAACATAGGCGAGCCAGTAGAGATAAGGAGTGAATAACGCCAGACCGGAGGCCAGGACGTAGAGATAGCTGATGCCCGCAACCCAGTGGCACATACGCTCCACCAGCGTGTAACGAACCACCTCATTTTCACGAAGGTCGGTGCCGTGGCGAACTACAATGTCGCTGCTCATCGCGGAAGTCTCCCTTCTTCCAGGTCTTCATCCACCGGCTTCGGGCCGTAGCGGACATAGTGACCAAACACTGCGGCGATGCCCAGGCCCATGGCGAGTCCGCCGATCCATTTCAACGGGCCTTTCCACATTTTCACGAAGAAAGGTACGGTTGGGTTTTTGGGAAGGCCGCCGTATTTCTCGGGATTCTTGGCATCGGCCAGCACGTAGATTACGTGAGTTCCGCCAACTCCGTCGGGATCGTAGACGTCTGCATCCTTCCAACTGGTGTTGGCCCGAACTTGTGCAGCGCGTTTGTGGGCCAGGTCCAGCATGTCTTCCTTGCTGCCAAAGTGCAGGCAGCCCGTGGGACATGACTTGATGCATGCTGGCTCCAGTCCCGCCCCAACGCGGTCAGAGCAGAGGGTGCATTTGTACACCTTCTTGGTGGCCGAGTTGAATTTGGGGATGTTGAATGGGCAGCCGGTTACGCAATATTCGCAGCCGATACAGTTGGCCTGATTGAAGTCCACAATGCCGTTCTGATATTGCACAATGGCGCCGTCAGCCGGGCAGGCCGTGAGGCAGCCAGGATCGGCACAGTGCATGCACTGGTCCTTGCGCATCAGCCAACTCAGGGAATTATCGTCATTGACCACTTCATTGAAGCGGATCAGGTTCCAAAAGTTCCATGTCGTGTCCGGCATGGTCTGGTATGTGTTGTCGAAGGTGGTCTCCTGGAAGTCATATCCGTTCCATTCGAGACAGGCGACTTCGCAGGCCTTGCAGCCGATGCAAGTGGTGGTATCAACCAGCTTGCACACGTCGTAGTCGCGAGTAGCGCCAAAGTGGTTTTGGCCATCCGATTGACGGTAATCACCGCCACCCGGTGTGCCGCCACGATGGCCCGAGATCTGTTTGATTTCCATCGATCCGTTGCTCATGGCAGCTCCTTAGGCTCTTTCCAGTTTCACCAGGAATCCCTTGAATTCCGGCGTGTATGCGTTGGGGTCAATCACCGTGGGTGAAAGGTTGTTAAGCGGGCCGCGATCTGCTTCGGCGCGTCCGTCGCCAATCCCTTTATATCCCCAGTGAATCGGTATTCCGATCTGATAGGTCTTTTTGCCGCCGATTACCATCGACTTGATGCGTTTGGTAACCATGGCCTTGGCGTAATAGCTGCTTCGGGCACTGCTGACCTTCATCTTCTCGCCGCCCTTGAGGCCCATCTCATCTGCAAGTTCGGCAGGAATTTCAATGAATGGCTCAGGAACAAGCTGCATGTTCATCGGATTGTTCTTGGTCCAGTAGTGATAATGCTCGGTCAGGCGGTAGGTGGTGCAAACAATGTTGTAGCCACCCTCTGTGGTCCCGTACTTATCCATGTCTGTCTTGAACTTCTTCACCACTGGACTGTTGGACTGGTTCGGGTGGAGCGGGTTCACCAGCGGGCTCTCGATCGGCTCATAGTGCTCAGGGAAAGGCCCATCAGCCAGGCCGGCCAGCGGTACGAACAGTCGTCCGACTCCTTCCGGATTCATGATGAACGGTCCCATATGGTCTGAAGGTTTGGAGTCAGCCTTGAAGTCGGGAACATCGTTGCCCACCCACTTCTGTGCCGCCTCATTCCACCAGACCTGCTTGCGGGTTGGGTCCCACGGTTTTCCGTTCAGATCGCACGAAGCGCGGTTGTAGAGCACGCGACGGTTCGCCGGCCATGACCAGCCCCACTGCGGGTGTATGCCCAGGCCCGAAGGATCGTCGTTATTGCGGCGCTGCGTGGCGGAACCCGCATCCGGCCAGGAACCGCAATACAGCCAGTTTCCGCAGGATGTAGTGCCATCGTCTTTCAGCCAGGCAAAGCCAGGCAGTTGCTGCCCGGTCTTCCAGTCCGTTGGCGTCTGCTTCTCATCATGCAGATCAGCCAGCGCCTTGCCGTTGATCTCCTTGGCTACTTCCGACAGTGACGGATTGTTCGGATTCGTGTATTTCCAATCCGCGTTCAGAATGGCGTCCGGGAACTTGCCGCCTTCCTTCTGGTAAAGCTCTCTTACCTTGAGGAAGATGCGAGCAATGATTTCCTGGTCCAACTTGGCGTCGCCCGGCGTGGGCACTGCTGCCCACTTCCATTGCAGCCAGCGCGCTGAATTGACGAAGGTTCCATCCTTTTCAGCGAACCCTGCGCAAGGAAGACGATAGACTTCGGTCTTGATCTGCTTCTTGTCGTCGTCCGAAATGCCCGGCGACTCCCAGAAGCTGCTGGTTTCGTCAGGATAAATTTCCCCAACTACGAGCCAGTCCGCTTTCTTCAGCGCATCAATATTTTTCTGCGAGTTCGGCCCGATGGCCACGCCGTTCATGCCGAAGCTCAACACGCCTTTTACGGTCCCGCGATACGTCGCATCCCACTGTTCAACCCACGAGTACTTGCGATCGATTTTGGGAAGATAGTGGAAGGCCCAGCCGTTCTCTTTGGTCGCCGCGTCGCCGTACATCGCCTTCAGGAATGAAACGGCGAATTTAGGCGTGTTGGACCAGTAGTTGAACGAATCCCACTCTTTCGGTTTAGAGGCTTTAGGTGTAATGCGGGTGATGTAAGTGTTGAAGTCGGTATCGGCTGGCGTCGGAACCTTGAGGTAACCCGGCAAAATATCGAAGACACCGGCCATATCGGTTGCTCCCTGGATGTTGGAGTGACCGCGCAGAGCGTTAACGCCGCCGCCGGCACGTCCCACGTTACCCATTAGCAACTGGATCATGGCTGCGGTGCGGATAATCTGAGTACCGAACGTATGCTGCGTCCAGCCGACTGCGTAAATGATGGTGGCGACTTTCTTCATGTCTCCGTCTTTGCGCACGGAGGTAAACATTTCCCACGACTTCTTGCATTGATCAGCAGGAATGCCTGTGATGTTCTCGACAACTTCAGGGGTATACCGCGAGACGTGTTTCTTCAACAACTGGAACACGCAACGGGGATGCTCAAGAGAAGTGTCATACGCAGTGTTGGGAGGCAGTGCCGGAGCTGCAGGCGCTGCGCCGACTGCACCCTTGGCAGATCCTGGTCCCATGCCCTGTGTTCCCTGGCCTTCCGCTCCATGAGGACCGGCGGCTTTCGCGCCGTTGGAAGCCGGATTTCCAGGAGCCGCTGTTTTGGCCGTGTCTGCCGTTGCCGGACCATCGCCTGCCGCAATCGCGGCTGCAGCTGTCCCGGTCGCGTTTCCGCCCTCTTCATAGTTCCAGGACGAAACGTCATACTTCATGGCTGCTGCGTCGAATCCGGAAAACATACCGTCTTCCGGCAGCTTGAATCCCTTTTTAATGATCAACGCAGCATTGGTGTAATTCACCAGATACTCTTTGTTGAAGCGGTTATTCTGAATGGCGTAATTCAGCAAGCCAGACAGGAAAGCAATGTCTGATCCAGCACGAATCTGGCAGAAGATGTCCGCCTGTGAGGCTGTGCGCTGGAATCGTGGGTCCACCACGATGATCTTGGCGTTGCGAACCTTCTTCGCTTCCACTACCCATTTGAAACCGCAAGGATGGTTTTCAGCCGGATTGCCACCCATGATCAACATCATGTCGGTGTTTTTGATGTCAACCCAGCCATTGGTCATTGCGCCGCGTCCGAATGTGGGCCCCAAACTGGAGACCGTTGGACCGTGTCAAACACGGGCCTGGTTTTCCAGGTAGCAGACCCCCAGGCTGCGCATGGTCTTTACGACCAGATAGTTGAATTCGTTGGTGTCAGTGCAGCCACCGTTGAATGCGATGTTCTCGCACCGGTTCACGGTCTTGCCGTCTTTGTCCTGCTCAATAAAGCCTTCATCGCGCGTCTTTTTGATGTGGCGCCCGATCTCTTCATAGGCTTTGTCCCAGGAGATGTCTTCCCACTGGGTGGATCCCGGTCGGCGCACCTGCGGCTTTAGCAGCCGGCGCTCGTTCAGAATGTCCTGATAAAGGGATGCGCCCTTGGGGCACAGCGTACCGCGGTTAATAGGATGGTCTGGATCACCTTCCACATGCACCACCTGCGCGGTTACGTTCTTGGCCTTGTCACCCAGCGTATGGATGATCACTCCGCAGCTTACGGAGCAATAAGGACAGGTTGAGCGGGTTTCCGTTGTGCGCGCAATCTTGAGTTCTTTCGCTTGCGCAAGGGCCGGCCTGGCGTCAAATCCTAAAAGTAGCGCTGCTGCTGCGCCGCCGGTTCCAACTTTGAAAAACTCACGTCTAGACAAGCCCATAGTGGTTGCCTCCTCTTGGGCGATCATGGCCAGTGAGTAACTGAACAAAGTACCTGGCGAATTTCGGATGAACGAGCAAAAAAATTCAGCCCAACCATCAGGCTGTTGGGTTTGAAAATTTGCTGAAAATCTTAGAACCTCCACGCTCGGTTTGTCAAAGTTTCTCTCATAAAGAAGTCTCAGAAGTCGCAGCTTTGCGCTCTGATCCAGGAACCTTAAGAGTAAACATGGCACCCATCATGGAGTTATGTGACCCGATTTCCTTCGATCTCGAACTATTTTGGCAGGCGCAAAAAGATCTTTCTATTGTTCTTAAGTATTACAGCGTGCCTTGACGCCTGGCCAGGACACTTCACTTGCCCGGTTCCTGTTATTCTTTTGAGTTTCAGGTTGCGAGAGGAAAAGACACATGCTGAATATGCAAGGGAAGAATGCAATCGTTTTTGGTGTGGCCAACAAAAGGAGCATTGCCTGGGCCATTGCCCAGAGCTTGAGTGCCGCCGGAGCCAAACTGGCCATCACCTATCAGAATGAACGCATGAAGCAGGAAGCGCATGATCTTATTCATTCTCTGCCCGGCGCCGAGGCCTTTCAGTGCGATCTTTCCAATGACGCCGAAATTACCCAGCTCTTCTCCCAGCTCAAGGAAAGATTTGGACGAATCGACGCCCTGGCGCACTGCGTAGCCTATGCTCCTGCTGAAGACCTTAAGGGCGATTTTCTCAATACCAGTCGCGAAGGTTTCCGCATCGCGCATGACGTTAGCGTTTATACACTGATCGCCGTTACCCGGGCCGCAGCCCCGCTCATGACCAATGGAGGCAGCGTCGTTACGCTCAGCTACTTTGGAGCAGAGAAGGTTGTGCCTGGTTACAACGTGATGGGCGTAGCCAAGGCATCTCTGGAAGCTACCGTTCGTTACCTCGCAAATAGCGTCGGCCCCGCCAAGATTCGTGTAAACGCAATCTCAGCCGGTCCGGTTAAGACCCTGGCTGCCCGTGGCGTTGGAGACTTCACCCAAATGATGAAGAACCACGCTGAACACGCTCCGCTGAAACGCAACGTGGACGTAAAAGAAGTCGGCGATACCGCCCTGTTCCTCTGTTCTGACCTTGGATCGGGAATTACAGGCGAAACCATCTACGTCGACTGCGGCTACAACATCATGGGCTTTTAATCGCATGTCACGAATCGCGATTCTAGGCGTTTATGTGGTAATCGACCTCCTGATCATTGCAGGAGTCATTTACGCGGCCTTCGCGCGCGTCCCCGTGCGGCAATTCATGTTGCCGGCGATTCTGCTGTTCGTTCTCAACGGCGGCTGGCTGATCTGGATGACCCTAAAAAAAACTCCGCCCGGGGGAGCTGATTAATTTGTTTTCTTCTTTCAATCTCGAGCTGTGAGTGGAATTCAAAACTTGATTGGGAGCGCAGGCGCCCTCGCCTGCGGCCTTGTTCTTTTTGGAGCGCAAGCGCAGCGAAAGATCCTGCGTTCGCACGAATCGCTTTGGCGAATGGGAGCCTACCAATCACCAAATACCAAGTACCAACAACCAAGAACCACCTACCGATTCACCACAATCCTGCGTTCCTCTCCGCCCAGATGCTCAATCGCAATTTCCACATCGCGTTCTTTGGCAAAGCGGGCAAACTTTTCTCCCCACTCAATCAGCAGAATCGTATTCGGCTCCATCAGATCATCCAGCGCCAGCGTGTCGAGCTCCCTCTGCGTATCAATGCGATAGAGGTCAATGTGATAAAGCATGACTTCCGGACCGCGATATTCCTGGATCAAAGTAAACGTCGGACTGGTCACGGCCTCAGCTTCTGCTGCATGAAAATATTCCGCGACACCTTTAACCATCGTGGTCTTCCCTGCCCCAAGATCACCGCGCAGTAGCACGATGGATCCCGGCTTTAGTTCAGCGGCAATCTTGCGGCCAAGCGCGGTCGTCTCTTCGGCGGAGTGCGTAGTAAATGTCTTGATCTCTGACGTATTCATCTCTGGATGTAGGCGAACCGTTCGTTGCGTGCTTCCTTGCACAAAGCCATTGCTTCTCCAATATTCTCGATGATGTCGGTGGCGACCATGGAGTCCTCCCCTTCCAGATCGCGGACAACGTCGCCAGCCAAACCGTGCAGAAAAACTGCGCGCGCGCAATGGAGAGAACCCAGGATTGCAACTAGCTGTTTCACTTTTTCGTGACACTTGTCCATTATTTTTTGACGCAAGGAAGGATCTTGAGTCTCTTGGTACTGGCCCTCAAGCGCGCGTATTTCCTCTGCACTGGTAGGCTGCATTGCAACCCAACTAAAAATTCCCTGCAGTGCAGAATTGTGGATGTCCTGATCAGCGCTGGTCGCGGCGTTCCAGGCTATCATCCCGTCGATGTGGGGATTCTGAGCCAGTGTGCCGCCAAGAATACCAGAAAGCACATCACCAGAACCGCCTTTGGCCATGCCCGGGTTCCCAGTGCAATTAATCCAGACATAGCCGCTTGGACTTGCGATGACTGTTCGATGACCTTTGAGCACCACCGTGCATCGCGATTGCGTGGCGGCGCGAAGAGCCATCCTGATTCGGCTGGCCTGTATTTCACCGGTGCCAACACCAAGCAGCCGAGACAATTCTCCAGGATGAGGCGTAAGTACCCTAACTAGGTAACGGTTATCAGGAGACTCGATCGCTTCATCCGGCTGAATTTCCTGGATGGCTCCTTCAAAAGCATTCAGAGCATCCGCATCAATGACCATGTGTACCGGACAGATGCCAATGAAGTCACGAATGAATTCTTCGGTTTCTTTGTTGCGTGACAACCCAGGCCCAATAACGACCAAAGACTTCCCATTCAGCAGTTCTTCTCGTTTCCGCAATGCAAGGACGGCGATGGAGCCTTCCGGAGTCTCATCGAGCGGTTCCGTCATAAGTTCGGGAGCAAAGGCTGCAATTGTGGGTTGAACCGACTTTGGGCAGGCTACAGTCACCAGCCCTGCCCCCGCTCGTAATGCTGACAGTCCTGCCATTGCCGCTGCTCCCGCTTTCCCAAGGGAGCCGCCAATCACGAGCACGTGACCAAACTCACCCTTGTGCGACTCCGGCTCTCTTTTCTTCTTTAAAGCCTGAAACTCCTGAACCGTGAGCACGTCCTGGTTGAGCTCAGACTTGCTCACAACCAGGTTCACAGGTGACCCAATTTGAGCAACTGCAATCGGTCCTTCCGTCAGAGACGAATAAAGCAAAGCGGGTTTCAGCGCAGTAAATGAAACAATAGCCGAGGCGCGAACGTAGACGGACTCCATATCCGGATCAGAATGGGCGTCAGCATCCACCCCTGAGGGAATATCGATGGCAAGCACCGGAGCATTCTGTGGATGATTAATCGCTTCCACCGCTCTTGCGGCAATCCCCCTGATAGGCGGCTTGAACCCGGTACCCAGAATGGCATCCACTATAAGTTCCGCTCGCAGTGCGGCTCGCACTCTTGCCTTCTCGAAATCCTTCTCGTCCGCGATCCATATTGGCGGTATCGAAAGCTTCCTGAACATCTCTGCCGCATCGCCGCGCAGATCTTCCGCCGCCTTCGCCAGAACAATGACTGAAACCTTCTTGCCTGCTTCCCTCAACTTGCGCGCGGCAACAAATCCGTCGCCGCCATTGTTGCCCTTGCCGCAAACCACGCACACAGACTTGAATTCAAAATGCTTTTGTGCGAAGTCCGCCACGGCGCTTCCGGCATTTTCCATCAGGGTAAGCGAAGGCACGCCATACTTCTCGGTGGTCAGGCGGTCAATCTCGCGCATCTCTGCTGCGGTAACAATCTTCACGATGACGATCCGGATGCTGCCAGATTCTCCAGTTTAGCGAGCTGCTGCGGTTCGCCCATTGCGATCAGATAGTCGCCGGCGCGAATGGAATCTTCTGCTTTAGGGTTGAAACGCGTCTCTCCATCCGACCGGCGAATGGCCAGGATCATAATGCCAAAGCGGTGATGAACGCCCGAGCTGCCAACCGTAGTTGTGGCCAATGGCGAACCTTGCCCAATTTTGATCTCTTCAATGATCATCTCCAGCGATCCCGATCGCGAAGTTGCCAGATCAATAAAATCCAGCACCTTGGGGCGGATAAAGCTCTGGGCAATACGATGTCCAGCAGAAGAATAAGGAGAGATCACCACGTCAGCGCCGGCCGTCCTCAGATGCTTTTCCGCGCGTTCTTCACTGGCGCGAGCGATGATCTTCAGGCGCGGATTCAGGCCACGCGCCGTAAGCACCACATAAATATTGGTGGCATCGGTTCTGGCGGCGGCCACCATACCTAACGCGTGCTCAATACCTGCTTCGCGCAGGGTCTTCTCGCTGGCCGCGTCTCCGATATGCACCAGCCACTTCGGGTCCATCTCGGCTGCTATCTTTTCGTCATGCTCAATGATCACAAAAGGGCTGGGATTGCGCGCCAGTTCATGCGCCACACTCATGCCCACGCGTCCGGCGCCGCAGATGATGTAATGATCTTTCAGGCTCGCCACTTCCCGCTGCATACGTCGCCTTCCAAAAACCTTGACCAACTCGAATTCTAGCAAAGCCTGCGTGAGCGCTCCGATCATCACAAACATCAGTGACACGCCCGCGGCGATAAACCCGAGATTGAATATGCGCCCGCGGTGTGAGAGCTCGTGGACTTCCTGATAACCGATGGTGCTGAGGGTGATCGCCACCATGTAGAGGCTGTCAAACCAGCTCCAGTGCTCAATGTAGTGAAACCCAGCCGTGCCTGCGAAAGTGAGCGCCAGCACGGCCAGTATGCATAACTTGAGCAGTCGAAAACTTCGCAGGTTCAGGGTAGACACGGTTTTTCTCACATCCCGGCCCCGCATAGCAGGCCTTTTTCTTACGTCCCGATCCCGCAAAGCGGGAGAGGGATCCCTATGGCTACGATGATTCTAAGGGTGGAAGAAAATTTGGGACAGTGTTCCAGGAGAGCGTGATCAAGCCATTAGGGATCTCTCACTGCTTCCGGGATTTCAGAAACATTTCGCTCGGGATTCAAGAAGAACGCTTACACGCCCCGCTGCACACGGCTGTGATGACGTCCGTACGTGAAGTACAACACCATCCCGATTACCAGCCATACAGCAAGACGTATCCACGTAAGCCCGGTCAGGCTGACCATCATGGCCATCGAAATCAAAATGCCCATGATCGGCACGAAAGGTACCCAGGGCGTTTTGAATGGACGCGGCAGATCCGGATTCCGACGGCGAATCAGCCAGACACCGGCGCAAACAATCACGAATGCCAGCAAGGTTCCAATACTCACCATCTCATCCAGCACATTGATTGGCAGAGAGGCCGCCAACGCCGCAACAAACGTCCCTACCGTCAGCGAAGATATCCATGGCGTCCGGAACTTTGGGTGCACGTTGCTGAACATCGCCGGCAACAGGCCATCTTTTGACATCGAGAAAAATACACGCGACTGGCCAAGCAACATCACCACAATGGTGCTGCTCAGCCCCATGAGTGCGCCGATTTTCACCAGCAGGCTGCCCCATTTGACGCCGGTGGAATCAATGCCAACGGCCAGAGGATCGCGCACATCCAGGTTGTGATATGGAACCAGCCCGGTCAGCACGGCTGCCACCACTATATAGAGGATGGTGCAGATCACCAGCGATCCCAGAATGCCGATTGGCATGTCCTTGGCCGGATCTTTCGCTTCCTGGGCTGCGGTAGATACTGCGTCGAATCCGATATAAGCAAAGAAAATGATGCCGGCTGCCCGCAATATGCCTGACCAGCCAAACTGCCCGAACGAACCGCTGTTCGGCGGAATAAAAGGATGCCAGTTCGTGGCTGTGAGGCTGGGATGCTTCATCAGGTAGTTAGCGCCGATCGCCACAAAGATGATCAGCACGCAGACCTTCACAATCACAATCCCGGAGTTGAAGTTGGCTGATTCCTTGATGCCGATGATCAGGATCACCGTAGCCAGCAAAATCGCCAGAAAGCCGAAGAGATTGAACGTCCCAAACGTATGCGGAAGAGACGCCGGATCGATCCCGGCGGCCGCCAACTTAGGCATCAGCAGCTTCACCGGTTCCCAGTGATTGTTGTAGTAGATGAATTCGTCCCAGCGAGTGCCTGCCAGCGATGCCGGCAATTTAATGCCAAAGTCGCCAAGAAGGCTGATGAGATATCCGCTCCAACCGGAAGCCACAGTAGCCGCGCCGAAGGCGTATTCAAGCACCAGGTCCCAGCCGATGATCCAGGCAAATATTTCTCCCAGCGTTGCGTAGCCGTATGTGTAAGCAGAGCCTGCCACGGGGATGAGCGACGCGAATTCGGCGTAGCAGAGTCCGGCAAACACGCAGCCCAGCGCGGCAAAGATAAAGGACAGAATGATGGCTGGACCGGCATGCTCAGCCGTCGCGGTTCCCGTGATCACGAAAATTCCCGTTCCGATGATCGCTCCAATGCCGAGCGTAATCAGGTTCGTAGGTCCCAGTGCGCGTCGCAGGCTGTGCTCGCCGGTTTCATGGGCTTCGTCAAGAATCGTTTTCAGCGGTTTTGTGGCAAACAGATTAGCCATTCGAATCCTCGGTTTGATAGTGAGACGCGCGTGATCGCGAAAAAGACTGGCTATTCTAAAACAAAAAAGCCCTCCGCCGTAGCGGAGGGCATTCTAAGAACCCCTGGACCTCTTATGCAGCGCGACCCAGTTTGCTGTGCCTTATGCCATAGGTAAAGTAGAAGACCAGACCAATGACCAGCCACACCCCAAGTCGTAGCCAGTTGGTCCAGCCCAGACCGTAGATCATGGCGCCACACACAACAATGCCGAGGATCGAAACCAGCGGCAGGAATTTGACTTGGAATGCACGCGGCAAATCTGGCCGTCGCACGCGCAGGATCCACACACCAGCGCACACCAGGATGAATGCGAACAATGTCCCGATGCTCGTCATCTCACCCACAATGCTGTCCGGCAGGAACCCGGCAAAGAGAGAAGTGAAAACAAAGAACAGCATGTTCGATTTATACGGAGTCTTGAACCGGGGATGGACTTGAGAAAATACTTTGGGAACCAGACCATCTTCGCTCATGGAATAGAAGACGCGCGATTGGCCCAGCAACATCACCAGAATCACTGACGAGAATCCAGCCAGAATTGCCACAGTGACAAACTTACCCAGCCATGCATAACCGGTCATGTACTTCGCAATCGCATAGGTGACTGAGGCTTCTTTACCGGCGGTGCGGAAGTCTTCCACAGTGGCGATCCCGCTCAGCACATGTGAGAACAATACATAGAGCACAGTGCAGACTACCAGCGATCCCAGAATGCCGATGGGCATGTCACGCTTGGGGTTTTTGGCCTCCTGCGCAGCGGTGGAGACAGCGTCAAATCCGATGAAGGCGAAGAACACCACGCCAGCCGCGCCCAGGATACCCATGATTCCGCCATAAGCATGTGTTACGCCCTGCGCGGTTGTGTAGGTAGTGGCGGCCGGAATGTACGGCGTATGGTTTGCCGGATTCATGAAGCCCCACCCAAGGATGATCACCATCACCACAATGGCAACCTTGGTAATAACGATAAGGCTGTTCACAAACGCTGATTCTTGCGTGCCACGAATGAGCAGCGCAGACAATAGCAGCAGGACGGCGATGGCAGGAATATTGACGATGCCATGAACCCCGGCATCCGCGCCCATTCCTACCTCAAGCGGTGAGTGGCACCAGGCGTAAGGGATATGGAGATGAAAATATTCCAGCACCTTATTGAAGTATTGGCTCCACGCGATAGCCACGGTAGCCGCGCCCACAGCATACTCAAGCACCAGGTCCCAGCCAATAATCCACGCAACCAGCTCGCCCATGGTGGTGTACGAGTACGTATACGCGCTTCCGGCAATGGGAATCATGGAAGCAAATTCCGCGTAACAGAGTCCGGCAAACGCGCAGCCCACACCGGCCAGCATGAAGGCCAGGGTTACGGATGGCCCAGAGCGCTCGGCGATGGCCGCGGCAGTTCGCACGAAAAGGCCTGCGCCGATAATGGCTCCAATTCCAAGCGCGATCAGTGACCAGGAACCGAGCGTCCGTTTCAGCGGCGCGTTTTCGCTTTCGGCCGCAAGACCATCAATTGACTTGGTCCTGAATAATGATCCTGATACTTCAGTACTTTGAGCTTCGATCACACGCCCTCCGGTGAAAAAATACTCTGGGCCAGCGCCCAGCGATTAAAACAGAGATTCTTTTAAAACGAAACCTTATGCCTGGGCTGGTACTGAACTGCGGCGTGACCAGATGAAGTACACCGGGATTCCCAACAGCACAATAATCAAACCAGGCCACGTGTATTGCGGTTTGTAGAGCAATAATACGACATCAATAAACAAAGCCATCACAATATAAATAGCGGGCAGTATGGGATAGCCGACGGCGCGATAGGGGCGCTCTGCATTCGGCTGCGTCCGCCGCAATACGAATAATCCCGCAATGGTCAGAATGTAAAAGACCAGGACAGCAAAGATCACGTAATTGAGTAAATCGTTATAGGTGCCGGAAAGGCACAGCACACAAGTCCAGATACCCTGCACAATCAACGCATTTTTTGGCGTCTTGTGTTTGGGATCAACCTGTCCGGTAGCTTTAAAGAACAGGCGATCTTTGGCCATGGCGTAATAAACGCGTGCGCCGGAGAGAATCAGCCCATTGCAGCAACCAAAAGTGGAAATCAGAATGGCGATGGCCATCAGGCCTTCAGCGCGTCCGCCAAACATCTGTTGCAGAGCGGCGGTGCCAACGCGATCAGACGTGGCGAACTTGATGCCACGAGTCATCACGTCCGTGCCGTTGGGATCGCCATTGAGCGGCAGCACATTCAGATAGATGAAGTTGGCTGCAATGTAGAGCAGAATCACTACACCGGTGCCAATCGCCAGCGATAAAGGCAGGTTGCGTCTGGGGTTTTGCACTTCACCGGCGGTAAAGGTCACGTTGTTCCATGCGTCGGCGGAAAACAGTGATCCTACCTGCGCCACAGCCAGTATCGTCAGCACACCCACAAATGGGCCCACAGCCAGACCGCTGGCAGAGTGGGGGAGGTTCAGCCGCCAAAAATCAGTAAAGTTCGCTGCCACCGCATGGGCGTTGCGCCCGACCAGAATACCGGCGAATACCAGCGCGGCGAGCGCAGAAACTTTGGCAATGGTGAACACATTTTGCACCAATGCGCCGGTCTTCAGCCCAAATGTATTCAGGGCCGTTAGAAAGATTACGACGATAATTCCCGACAGGTTCTGGGTGTTGAGCCCCATATCCATGCCGCCAAGAGCGATTCCGAACGGCTGCCACACGCCAACATGGATTGGTCCTATCAGCCAGTGACTCGCAGCGACAGCCGGAAAGAAATGTCCGAGGAATTTGCCGAAAGCGACGCCTACCGCGGCGATGGTTCCAGTTTGTATCACCAGAAACAGCGTCCACCCATAGAGAAATCCCCAAAGTGGGCCAAGCGACTCACGTAAGTAGACATACTGTCCGCCGGCCTTGGGCATCATCGCTGCCAGTTCGCCATAGGAGAGTGCGCCCACGATGGTCAGAAAGCCGGTAACAACCCAGGCCATGATCAGCAATCCCGGCGAATTGACTTCGCGCGAGATTTCCGCCGACACAATGAAGATGCCGGAGCCGATCATGGAACCCATGACCAGAGTGGTAGCGCTGGTAAGTCCCAGACCTTTGACCAATTCAGGATTGCTTCCCGTGGGCGAGCCTCCGGGTGGCGTCTTGGAGCTTAGCTCTGCAGATGTGGGCATATTTGCTTTGTATGTTTTACCCCAAAACGCGACGAAAATCCTCAACTGCTTTTGCCGGGGCGTCCAGAAGGTCAGCAATCACGGCCACCGAGTCGGCACCCGCCTCCTTGACCTGTTGGGCGTTCAAACGCGTGATTCCACCGATCGCGACTAAGGGCTTTGCTGTAGCCCCGCGCGCGTGGCGCACTCCGTCCAGTCCAATCATGGGATCAGGGTTGGCTTTGGAAGCCGTCGCAAAAACCGGGCCCACGGCTACGTAGTCGATCGGCATGGCGCCGGCTTCTTTGAGCTGGGCCGGATTGTGGGTGGAGAAGCCAATGATCCGGGTTCTTCCGTCCTTCACCTGGTCGAATATCTTACGTGCGGCAGCCGGCGAAAGATCGTCCTGACCAAGGTGGACGCCATCCGCTTCACAGGCCAGCGCCAGATCGACCCTGTCATTGATGATGAGTCTTGCCCGATCCAGGGTGAGGCGGCGAAGTTCGCGTGCATTGCTTAGGAATGTCAAAGCCGATGAATGCTTATCGCGATATTGAAGAATGGTCGCACCCGCTTTGATCAGTTCGTCAGCAAAGCTGAGCATGGCGCCGACAGGATCAGTCTTCGCGGCAAAGCAGGAATAGTCGAGAATGGGGTAGAGCGGTGGGACGACAATGTTGTTGGAAGTGTGCACGGATTTGAAATTTCCAATTTGAAATTTTAAATTTCAAATGCCGTCAGACCGTCGTCGCGTCGGCAAGCACTCTCGCACGGTCCTCATTCAATTTGGCCAGGAAGCGTTCCATGTATTTTGTATCGAAGTTCCCAGCCTGGAAATCAGGATCCGCCATGATCTGGCGATGCAGCGGAATCGTTGTGTGTATCCCTTCCACAATGAACATCTCCAGAGCGCGACGCATGCGCATGATGGCCTCAGCACGGTCCTTGCCGTGGCTGATCAGCTTGGCAATCAGCGAATCATAGTAAGGAGGGATCACACCTTCAGCATATGCCGCGGTATCCACACGAATACCCAATCCTCCCGGTGTATGAAAGGTCTTGATCTTTCCCGCAGACGGCGTGAACTTTTCCGGATGTTCGGCGTTGATCCGGCATTCAATCGCGTGACCGCGCTGGCCTTTGCGATCCAGCCGGGGAATGATCTCTTCCATCTTGTAGCCGCAGGAAAGCAGAATCTGCGACTTGACCAGATCGATGCCCGTCACCATCTCCGTAACGGGATGCTCTACCTGAATGCGCGTGTTCATTTCGATGAAGTGAAGACTGCCGTCTTCATCCATCAGGAACTCAACTGTACCCGCATTCACATAACCGATTTCCGAGAGACACTCAGAAAGTTTGGCGCCGATCTGCTGGCGCAACTCTTCCGTCACCTGCAAGGAAGGGGATTCTTCCATCAACTTCTGATGGCGCCGCTGGATGCTGCATTCACGCTCGCCCAGGCTGATGACCCGGCCAAAATTATCACCCAGCACCTGGAATTCGATATGCCGCGGCCGCTCAATGAACTTCTCCATGTAGAGATTGCCGTTGCCGAACGCAGCGGCAGCTTCGGCCTGCGCGGAGTTGAAGAGATTTTCCAGTTCCTCTTCTTTGCGGATGACGCGCATACCACGTCCGCCACCGCCCGCAGAGGCTTTTACGATCACTGGGAATCCGATCTGCTGCGCCCACTCCTTCGCTTCGTCGGCGCTGGCGATCACGCCATCGGAGCCGGGAAGAATCGGCACGTTGGTCTTCTTCATCGCCTGGCGCGCCTTTTCCTTTTCGCCCATCAGGCGGATCACTTCCGGCGGCGGTCCAATGAATTTGATGTGGCTGGTTTCGCAGACCTCGGCGAAGTTTGCGTTTTCACTCAGCAACCCGTAACCGGGATGGATGGCATCCACACCGGTGATCTCAGCCGCGCTAATGACCGCGGGAATATTCAGATAGCTTTCTGAAGAGCGTGGTGGACCGATGCAGATGGCCTCGTCAGCAAAGCGTACGTGGAGCGAATTGCGGTCAGCATCACTGTAGACGGCCACTGTCTTCACGCCCAGCTCTTTGCAGGCGCAAATGACGCGCAAGGCGATTTCGCCCCGATTCGCTATGAGAATTTTCTTAAACATTATTTATGTCGCTTCGCTCCAAACCGCTTCAGCATCTTCGTCCAGTACAAAATCGTTTGGCGCTGCTTGCAGCGGGCTCGGCGCGACTCCGGCCTCGCCCTTGATCAATGATAAATCTCACTTGCCGATTCGAATGGCAAAGAGTGGCTGGCCGTATTCCACAGGCTTTCCATTGGCTGCAATCATTTTGACAATTTCACCTGAGGCATCGGATTCGATCTCATTCATGAGCTTCATGGCTTCAATGATGCAAAGCACCTGGCCGGCCTTGACGATGTCTCCAGTTTTGATAAACGGAGGAGCGCCCGGGGCCGGCGACTCATAGAATGTCCCCACAATCGGAGACTTAACAATGTGCAACTCTTCCTGCGGTTCGGCAGCCGGGGCTGCAGGCGCAGGTGCAGCGGCCGGTGGATGGCCCGCGGGCGCGGCGTAAGAAACCGGCGGTGGCGGCGCCGAGGAAGGCGAAGCCATGATATGGGAGATCATCGGAGCGGCCAGAGCATCCGCTCCCCGCTTGATTCTGACCTTAACGTCGCCCCGCTCCAACTCAAACTCAGCGATATCTTTTTCGATCAGGAACTCGATCAGTTCTTTCAGCTCTTTTTGATTCATGAATGTATGTTGATCTCCGGGGCCTACAACGTGATCAGATCTTTCTCTGTCGGGGTCAGCACCTCATGCCCCGTTTGTGTCACCAGAACCATGTCCTCTATGCGCACGCCGCCGTCATCGGGTATGTAGATGCCAGGCTCAATCGTGATGACCATTCCCGCTTCCAGCGCGGCCATTTGACCTTTCGCAATCCGAGGCTGTTCATGAATCTCAATTCCCACTCCGTGCCCCGTGGAGTGGGTGAAGAACGCATCGAACCCCGCTTTTTTCAGCACATCGCGACCCGCCTGGTCCACTTTGGCCGCTTCCACGCCCGGCCGTACAGCTTCAATCGAAGCCAGTTGCGCATCCCTTACAGCCTGATACATCCGGCGATGAGCACCCGAAACAGGCCCCACATGCACGGTACGAGTCATGTCAGAACAGTAACCCGCGAGTATAACACCGTAGTCTAGGATAATAAATCCAGAGTCAGGGATGGCCTGCCCTGAAGCGCGTCCATGCGGCAAAGCAGAACGGCTGCCGGACGCGACGATGGTGTCAAATGACATCTTTTCAGCGCCACCACGCCGTGCCTGCAATTCCAGTTCTCCCGCGACGGCGGTCTCGGGCACGCCCGGGCGAATGGCCGCGAGCGCGGGCTGAAACAAGCTGGATCCAAGGAGCACGGCGGCCCGAATCTGCTCGATTTCGGCCACGTCCTTGATGAGGCGCAGCTGCTCAACCAGTCCGGTGGTGGGCTTAAGTTTGATCTTTCCTTTTACGGCATGACTCAACTGCTGGAATATGACGTATTGCAGTTGCTCCGCTTCAAAGCCCAGGACCTTTACCTGGCCCTTGACAGCAGCTTCGCATGCCTCCGTCAGCGCCGGCCTCTTGCCTATCACCACTCGCACACCTGAAACTTCGTCGGCGGCCTGCTGCGTGTACCTGCCATCGGTAAAGAAGGTACAGCGCTGCCCGCGCTGACCCGCCACCACCAGCAACACTCCCGCACTTCCGGTGAATCCGCAAAGATAGCGTACGTTTGGTAGATGGGTCACCAGGAGTGATGGGACTCCAAATTCGCGAAGTCTGGCTGCCAGACGCTTTTGACGCGCTAAGTAATCCATATTCTTTGATTCTAACGGGCAGAATTGCCGGACGCATACGTTCCAGGCTCCCGGCGATGACGGAAAAAAGAACCCCCGGCCGCAGCCGGGGGTTCTTCAAGGAGTGTTGCGCTAAGTTTGAATGATCTTCGGTGTGATGAAGAAGATCAGTTCCTGTGTTGAAGTATTCACCGTCTGGTGCTTAAACAGATTGCCCAGGATCGGAATGCTGCCGAGCACAGGCACTTGCGCGATAGCCAGGTTGTTCTGTGTCTGGACCACGCCGCCAATTACGACCGTGCCGCCGTCTGCCACCAGTACCTGAGTAGTCGCCTGTTGCTGGTTGAGCGTTGGATTCAACTGAGCACCGGTGACGCGGGTGAAATCGGGGACCGTATTTTCCACGTCAACGTTCAGGAAGATCGTGTTCTCCGCGGTAATTTGCGGGGTCACGCTCAAGCGCAGGAAAGCGTCCACATATTGCACTGTTGGCGGGCCGCCCAACTGCTGGTTGGTAACGATAGGAACACGCGTACCCTGTTTGATCAGAGCCAGAATATTGTTCTGCGTGGTGATGTGCGGGCGCGACAGGATCTTCAGCAATCCGCGGCTTTCCGCCATCGTTAGGATGAAGTCCAGCCGGAACCCCAGCGTGGAATTGATAAATTGTATGCCGCTGCTGGGCGCCGATGCTCCCAGGTCAGAGAAAAGCGGAATGGTGCCCGCCGTGGTTCCCTGAATAAAGCGCGGGACGGCATTGCCAAAGCTTTCCTTGATTGGACTGTCAGCCGTTGCGCCGCCGACCGCATTGTTGCCCGATCCGTAGCCGAATCCAAGCTGCGTGCCGATATCGCGTGCGAACGTTCTGGTGGAAGCAACGACGCGCGCTTCGATTTCAACTTCCGGAGTCTTGCGATCCAGGGTGCGAAGCAGCGGGTCTATCTTCTCCAGTGCCGCGGGTATGTCTTCAATGATCAGAGCGTTGCTGCGTGGATCGGCAACAACGTCACCGCGGGGTGAAAGGAATTTCTTGATGATGATAACGGCGTCTTTGGACTGGCCGTAGCTCAGGTAACGGGTAATCGTCTGCTTGGGCACCGCGAGAGATTGAGCATCCTGCTGAGCGCGACGCGCTTCAGCTTCAGTCTTTAACGTTTCCAGTGTCGCAATGCGGAGAACGTTACCCTGGAGCTGGCACTCGAGTCCGTTATTGTTCAGAACGATGGCCAGAGCCTGGTCCCACGGTACGTCATCCAGCACAATGGTTACAGAACCCTTCACGGCCGGATCAAGAACCACATTCAGTCCGCTGATTTCGTGAATCACACGGAAGAAGTCTTTCAGGTCCAGGTCCTTAAAGTTCATGCCGATCGGTTCGCCGTTATAGCGGCCGGTGGTGCAGGTGCTCACAGCCGTGGTTGCAACCGGAGCAGCCGTTGCCTGTTGCTGCATCAGCGCCGCATTGATGGCAGTTACCGGAGCGCCGAGTTTTGCACTGGCCTGGAACGGGGCCTTGTTAACAGATGCCACGTCGGTAGTCGGATGTGAGAAGCGTGATGCCGCTACGTCAGCTTTGGACGGAGTCGGCTCCACCAGTGTCTGTTCTGGCTTCTGCTCTTCAGCAGAATCTTTCTTGGCCGAAAACGTCGGATTCACGATCACCAGATTTTGCGCTGGCGCTGCCGGCTTGGCTTCTTCCGGAGCTGGGCTGGCTACTGAGGCGATCGCAACCGGCTTCACGGCAGGCGCTGCCTTTGTAGCGGCTACTTCCGTGTTCTCTGTCGGCCGCGCTGGGCGCGCACTGGAGCCATCACGCATCTTCAACACCAGCTTGTTGCCTTCAGGAACCACATCAAAGTTCTGCATCGCAGCCAGATCCACCACCACGCGGGTAACCGGCGGCGCCGACTCATAGCGGGCGGCGCGGACTGACTTGATGCCGTTGCTGTTGACCGCGATGTCACGCGGACGTCCGTCCAGCAGTGAGTTCGGAATATCAATCACCAGGCGGTCCGGACCCGTCAGCTTCATGGTCTTGGCCGTGAGAGGACCGTTGCCGCTGATCTCCACGTTCAATCCATCCGTGCCCCGGGATACTGAGATTCCCTGCACACGAGCAATTGTCGCGGAAGGACCGCTGGCGTGAACAGCGCTGGCCGCTGCCGCAATATCTTCCTTCGAAGGTACGCGGGCCGGCGCGCCGGTGACGTTGAGACGCACGCCACCTTCCACGTCGTTCACGGTCACCTTGGCGCCCTTGATGAGTTCTATCTCAACCCGGGCCACTTCTTCGCCAGATGGCGCGCGGTAGCTCGCGATGCGATAGGAACGCACGCCCGGCGCGAAAACGGTGTGGACCTTGGCATCAGGATGGGGAAGCGAAACTCCTGCCAGATCAACCAGGATCAGGTTGTCCGATGGCCGGGACTCGGTATGAGTGAATGTTCCGGTCGCGAGAATGGTAATCTCTCCGGCATTCTCGTGATTTTTCACCAGGACTCCCGACAGTTGCGAAGCGGAAGCTGTTGCCATGGTTACCATGGCCAACAGGGTGATTCCTAGCAGTTGTCTTAGCCTCATCTGTTTGTCTCCCCACGTATGCGGTCAATATTTCCGCTGAACGTGCGCGTCTTGATCCCATTGAATCTGTGTCAGCCGCGTATCAATCCTTGAATTAGTACCCTATTCCACAAATCCTGATCTTGCCCTGCTTGCACCCCATACCGGTCTAGCTGATGGGGCTCAGTTTCTTTACTACTTCTCTGGCGCTTTCGCGGCCAACAGCGTCACGAACGAACTCGCGGAAAATAATCGAATCACTGGTGATCTTTTCCACGCTGCCGTTGAAAACCTGATCATTCTCCCGCAATGTGTATGTGCGGTGGTTGCTGGTTATCACGATCGCCATCATCTTGCCGCTGATGTCGCGGACCGTTCCCTGCAGAATCAATTCCGGAATCGCCAGGCAGCGTTTACCGCTGGTGCAATTGCCGGTTGGAGTTCCACTGGTGACTGCACGAATCGGGCTGATAAATGGATCTCTGCGCCCGGCAGCGCCCATCAGCTTGGCTGGACCCTTTTTCTCAAGAGGTGGCGCTACTGGCGTCTTCACTTCCACAACACCGGCTTTTACTGGTTTAGCAGGCCTGGTCGCCGCAACTTTCTTCGGCGCTGTCGTTTTCGCGGCTGTCGTTTTCGTAGTAGTCGTCTTTGGAGCTGTCGTCTTCGGCGCAGTCGTCTTCGCTGCAACCTTCTTTGTATCCGGAGTGACAGGCGCTTTCTTCGCTGGGGCCGGTACAACGGCTCCCGCCTTGGTTGGCGGAACGGCCGCAGGCGCAACTGGCTTCGACTGAGTCCCCGTCTTGGTTGCCGCCATGGGCGAAGCCGGCTTCGTTGCGGCTGTCGTCTTTGCACCCGCTACAGGCGTGATGGTTCCGGTCTTCACGGTTCCCGGCGCGATGGCCGGCACGGTCTTTGTCGCGGGCGAACCTTTGGTTGCAGGAGCAGCTTTGGTTGCAGGAGCAGTTTTTGTCGTTGCAGCCTTGTTTACTGCCGCAGGAGTAGTCTGCCCTTTGGCAGCGGCAGCCGCGGCTTTCGCCGGAGTCGGTGACGGGGACGGAACTGCCTGGGGCTGCCCGGCGCCCGTATTACTCTGCCCGATTGCTGCTGCAACCAGCACTGTGGCTATCGCGAAAGTTTTGATCAGCTTCATCGTAGTTCCCTTCACCCCTTCAGTCCCTTCTACTTCGCAGGAGCGGCCGCTGCCGCTGGAGCCTGTCCTGGCTTGGCCGGTGCTGGTGCTGCCTGATCGGCTTCATGACTGAAGAATGTTGTCGCCGTGCAGCTGGCAACCACAGTTTCTCCGGGCGCATACTGGTACGTGCCCTTCACCTTGGAAGGGCTGGTAGATTTTGTGTTGGACATCTGCAGGTTATCAATGTTCACAATGCGTTCCAGTTCTGAAACGCGCTGAAAGAAATTAAGGACCGAGTAGTACGGTCCATCAATGTCAATCGAGAACGGAACGTCACTGTAAAACTCATGGTTGGCCACCGGCATGGATGCGTAACGCCGAATTTCAATGCCGGCCGTTGACGCAGTGTCATGCAGCAGGCGAATGAACTGGTCAGCGTCCTTATCGTCCGGAACAATCTTCTTCTGGATTTCCATCTGCTGTTGCAGGATCGCCATTTGCCGGTTCAGATCCGCCAATTTTGGCTCGAACTGACGCAGCTGCTCATTTTCACGGGTCTTGTCCGTGATCTTGGTTTTGATATCGGCATTGGCCTGTATCTGCGGATTGAGATACACGTAGTAATACGCCACTCCGACAATCAAGGCCGCCAGTAGTAGAACTCCCAGGCGTGCTGCAAACGACATTTCACCGAATTTAGCCATATACCAACCGTCCCGACTTACGAATCAGATTCTTTGTTATGACTTGGATTGCACTTTGCCGGATCTGATAATTTCGCAGATCAGCTCAAACTTGAAGGCCTGCAACTCCTTGACCGTGGAGTCCTGCGATGTCTCTTTGATCTCCACCGTCTTGAATGCGCCGGTCTTGCGGAGATTGGACATCAAGTCCGCCACCGCGTCTGCACTCAGCGCCATGCCTGTGAAATCCAGCGCCTTGCCGTCATCCGTCATTGCGTCCAGCCAGACGGCGTCTGTCTTGTTGACAGTATCGGCTACCAGGTTCAATAGATTCATTGGACCTTTTTGCGCTTCCTTAAGTTCGTCAATCACTCTCACGCGGCGTTCGAACAGATCAGCTTTACGCTTGCTCGCTTCGTATTTCGCTTTCACGTCTGCCAGGCGCTGGTTTTCCGTGATGGCCCGCTGCAAGTCTTTCTGCAGCGACTCATGCTGTTTCGTCACCCACATGTAGGAGAACGCCATGGCAGCAAAAAGGCCCAGAAACACGATCAACCCAAGGACCATTGAGCTTGAGCCTTCACCGGGCATTGACACCGAGGTGGAAGCGCGCTTACCGCGCGTTTTTCGGGGAACTCCAAGCAGGTTAATGCGAATCATAGGTTTTCAAAGCTCCTGAGTGCCAAACCGACAGCCACGGCCAGCTGTCCGGGATTCTGTTCCAGAATCTCGTTCTCCAGTGAATCGGAAGGAGGAACGATCTGCTTAAACGGATTGAGAATCTCCACCGGCAGTGAGAACTCCTGCCGCAGCGCCTCGACCAGTCCAGGCACCTTGGAAGATCCGCCGGCCAGGTAGACACGTTCAATGTGTTCGCCGGAAGCCGTGGCGCGGAAGAAGTCAAAAGTCTTCTGAATTTCCAGAACAATGATTTCCGTCACCTGTTGCAGGATGGGTTGCTTGGCGTCCTCACTGACTGTCCCGATGCGGCGGCCCAGCTTGAGCGACTCCGCATCATCAAAGCTCAGGTCCAGTTCCTTCTGCAACGAATCCGTGTACTGGTTGCCGCCAACGCTCACGTCTCTGGTGAACAGCGGCGTGGTTCCCTTCACGATGTTGATGTTCATTACGCTGGCGCCCAGGTTCAGCAACGCCACCGTGGAATCCGGCGAAGGGTTGTAGTTGTATTCGTAGCAGTTCTGCAGCGCGAAGGCATCAATGTCCACCACCGACGGCGTTTTGCCGGCCAGGGAAAGAACATTGGTGTAATTCAGGATCTTGTCTTTCTTCACTGCTACCAGCAGCACGTCCATCTGCGGGCCGGTATCGCCGGGATTGAGAATTTCGAAATCCAGGTTTACGTCAGAAATATCGAAAGGAATATGCTGGGAGGCTTCGGTAGTAATGCCTTCGGCAAGTTCGCCTTCCGTCATTGGCTGTACTTTGATGGGCTTCACAATCACCGAGTGTCCGCTCACCGAGGTGGCCACGCTCTTGCTCTTGATATTGTGCTGCGTGAAGATTTTGCTGATCGCGCTGGAGACGCTGCCCGAGTCGACGATCATGGAATCCACCACAATGTCACTGGCCAGCGGTTCCACGCCCAGGTGCGAAACCATGATCTCGCCCTTGGAACGTTTCAGTTCAATCGCCTTGATGCTGCTGGAACCTATGTCCAATCCGACAATCGATTTTCCTGATCCAAACATGCCGTCCGCCTTGTCCTTTTGTCGCCTTAATTCCTGTTCCGAAGTTCTATCTACCTACTGCCGCTTTGGCCGCTCGGGGCTTTTTCTTGGCTCCGCCCATGTTCATGGTGCTCTTCTGTTCCATCCACTGGTCAAGGATCGTCTTCTTGAATTTCCAGCGATTCCCGAGCTTGAACGCAGGTATCTTTTCCTCGGTCACGTATTTGTACAGCGTGTCAGGACTGACTCCCAGATACTGCGAAGCCTGCCTAATGTTCATCACTTCACGCGAATCTGCCGCCATAAACGTAGCCTCTCCATGGTGGGTTGTTGGCCTCACCAGGGCCTGTGGGGAAATACTCTTTGTCTTCTCGGGGGGAAATCTTGTGGTCGAAGCGAGTTATATCCGGCTTAATTCATGAGGTCAATAGGTAAGTTCCGGTTTCTACCCATGTTTCCGGTATATCTTTAGGTCTAGTACCTGCTTTTGTCCGCTTGGAAATCAAAATCCTGAGGCGCAAAGGTTGTAGCACCACAATGCGTAGTGGTATTGATGCAGACGATGCCGGAATTCACCTGCTTTGTTACTAAGGCCGCATGACTGGCCTAATGGGTTACACCCAAGGTAATTAAGACTAGGGCCCGAAGAAGGCAGCGAATGTCCGCGTTTTATTGGGTTTTCAGGGTTGTTACTGCCGCAAGACTCCGGGGCGCCCGGGTTATAACATACCCAATCCATAGTCCTCGCCCGGTGGCATCTCTCATTTCCAGAGAGTCCGGATCAGCACTGCCAAGCAGCAACGTATCCCTTTATTCAATGCGCAGTGCCTGTGTCGGTTCAATCCTGCATGCGCGCAAAGCCGGCAAAGCGCTTGCAATCAGCGAAGTCAGCAACAGGCTGCCAATCATCGCCGCGAAAACTGCTGGATCAAGTGGACGCGTTCCGTACAGAAGTGACTTGATCAATGTCCCTGCCGCAAATCCTCCCACCAGGCCGAGGATCAGACCGATCGCGACCGGCGTCATTCCATCCACCAGAACCAAACGCAGTACTTCGCTGCGCTGTGCTCCCAACGCCATCCGGATTCCGATTTCCGACGATCGTTGGGTCACCAGGAATGAAAGCACTCCATAAAGGCCCACGGCAGCCAGCAACAGTGAGAGCAAGGCGAAAGAGAGTACGAGGGACGCACTGAAACTCTGACTAGCAGTAGCTTTTCCAATCACCTGCTGCAGGGTCAGAACACTGTAGACTGGAAGTTCCGGGTTCAACGCCGAGAGCTGTCTCTGGACTGCATTGGCCATGAGCAGCGGTTCCGCAGTTGTGCGAATCACAATCGTCGCCATCGAATCGAGGTGTGGGTCCCCGCTAAGAATGGGCCGATAAATAATGGCCTTGATGGGCTCTCCAAACACATGCAAAGTGTCACCCACAACTCCTATGATTTCGTAGGTAGCAGGCTTGTCGCGCGAGAATGCAATCTTCACGTGTTTGCCCAGCGGCGATTCTCCGGGAAAGAACTGCTCGGCGAATTTTCTGCTCAAAATTACGCGGTGTGCGCTTTCCAACCTGTCTTGGTTTTCAAAAACATGTCCGCTCAAAACAGGAATGCCAAGAGCGCCGAAATATCCGGGATCGGCTGTGCGGACCAGCGCATTCAGTTCCACGCTTGGTCCCTGGGCAGGATGCTCGGGAATCGTAAACACATTGTCGCCTTCATATCCGGCTCCCGGAGCTGTTGAGACAAGTCCCGCGGCCTGCACACCTGGAAAGGCGCGCACCCTCGCCAATAATTGCTCATGAAACGCAGTCACTTTCTCTGCTTTGTCGTATTGCTCTTCCGGAAGTCCGTATTTCATCGTTAGCACGTTCTGAGTGATGCAGCCGAGGTCGGATGTTTTCAAATTGATGAAACTTCGGAACAGCAAGCCGGCTGAGATCAGCAGAACTACCGTAAAAGCAATCTCCCCGGCGAGCAGCACCTTCCGCAAAGACGCGCGTGACACGCTCCCGCGGACAGAGCGTGAAGAATCCTGCAACGCGGAGAGCATTCCTTTTCCAGTGGAGGATATTGCCGGTATCAGGCCGGATAACAATGCGGCAACTAACACGATGGAAACTGAAAATGCCAGAACAGTAACGTCGGTTTGAACTGCATCCGCGCGTGGAAGGTCTTTCCAATGTCCAGCAATCCAGGCTGTTGCGGCAAACGAAAGCAAAACTCCAACAACGCCGCCAAACGCGCAAATCAACAGGCTCTCAGTTAATTGTTCCTGGATAAGCTTTGTTCGGCTGCCGCCCAGGGCACCGCGAATAGCCACTTCTTTTCTTCTTGCCGCGCTGCGCGCCACCAATAGATTCGATAAATTCAGGCAGGCAATCAGCAGCATGCAGCCCACGGCACCCATCAGTACCAGCAGAGGCGTCTTGGCGTCATCCACTACATCATCAATCAGCGGCCGTGAGATGACTTCGTCCGCCACAGATATGCCCTGGTTTTGCATATGGATCTGATATTGCAACGCGCTCACTTCTCTCAGCGCAGCGTCCAGGCTTCCCTTGTGCTTGATGCGAGCGATCACCATACTCTGATGATTGTCATGTTGGTGCAATTCCTGTTCCAGAAACGCCGCGGAATAGGGAATCCACAATTTCACAGAAGGATCAGGATAGGAAAACTGCTCCGGCAAAACGCCCACCACTGTGTATGGTTTCGCGTCCATCCGCATGTGTTTACCAATGATCGTTCGATCACCCGCGAACCTGCTCTGAAAAAGGCTCCAGGAAAGCATGACCACATCTTCCGCGCCGGCCCGGTCTTCATCAGGCAGAAAGGTCCGGCCCAGCGCCGGCTCAACGCCCAGAACTGAAAAAAGATTCCATGAGCCCGCGGCCGCATGCACAACTTCCGGCAATTCGCCATGATCGCCGCTCACGTTCCCGCCATAGTTGCGCCAAGCCGCTATTTCTTGAAAACCGCGGGTGTCATCGCGCCAATCTTTGAAATCTGCCGGAGACACAGGGGTATGACGCCAAATGCCCTGCCGAAAATGCTCATACAGCATCACCAGCTTATCGGCTTCACGAAACGGCAGCGGCTTCAATAGCACCGAACGAACCACCGTGAACAGCGAGGTAGTGGCGCCGATTCCCAGCGCCATGACCAGGATGGCGGTAGCTGAAAAGCCCGGAGTACGCCTAAGCGTGCGGACGCCATAGCGCAGATCTCGCCACAATCCTTCAAACGAATGCGCGCTCCACACAGAGCGGGTGTCCTCGCTAAGCACAGCAGGATTTCCAAAGCGGAGCATCGCCTGTCTTCGCGCCTCTTCCGGAATCATGCCCAGCTTCACGTTCTCGGCGATCTGCTGTTCCAGATGAAACGCTAACTCATCGTTCAGGCGTGCTGCTTCGCGCTTGCGTTCGAATAGCATCAGAAAGAACATCTGCAAACGATGAAACCAGCGCATTTATCACCTCACAGGCTATCAACAACCAGATCAATGGCGGCTGACAGGCGTTTCCAGCTTTCCTTCTCTTTTTCCAGTTTCGCTCTACCAGGCGCCGTCAATGAGTAGAACTTGACCTGCCTCCCGGTCTCACTCTCGCTCCATTTGCCCCGGATCCATCCCTGCTGCTCAAGCCGGTGCAGTGCCGGATATAACGATCCCTGCTGCACTTGCAATACTTCGTTCGAAATCTGCTCTATCCGCTTCGCGATCGCCCATCCGTGCTTAGGCTCGAGCGACAGCGTCTTCATAATCAGCAGGTCGAGGGTTCCCTGCACCAGATCACTTGGTTTTCCCATACCATGATTATCTACAATGCTGATTGTAGATAGTCAAGGGGTACACAGCATTTTTGACGAAGCTCTCATCCAAAGGTTAGTGGCGGCCAAAAAATTAAGGGCCTCAGCCTTACGCCGAAGCCCTAGACTCTGGAATTGTGACCAACTCATGCCAGATCGAACAGCAGCACTTCTCCACCATCTTTTGCGCCGCTCAACTGGACCGCGTTCTCCTGTGACAATGCAGCGCCATCGCCGGCTTTGAGTTCATTGCTGCCAACATTCACCGTGCCCCGCGTCACCTGCACCCAGGCGTAACGCCCATCAGCCAGCTTGTGTTCAACGTTCTTCCCGGCATCAAGCTGCACTGTGTATAGCTGCGCATCCTGTGAAAGTTGTACAGCACCCTCATCTGGCCTGGGTGAGGCCAGCAACCTCAGCTTGCCCTGCTTCTCTTCCTCTGGAATCGCCTTCTGGGCGTACATCGGCTTCAAGCCTTCTTTTTCCGGCATAATCCAGATCTGGTAAAGATGTACCGGCTCGTCCTTGGAATGATTGAACTCACTGTGGCGAACTCCGGTTCCGGCGCTCATCTTCTGAATCTCTCCTGGCCGGATCACCGAACCCGTTCCCATGCTGTCTTTGTGCTCCAGCGATCCTTCCAGAACATAGGTGATGATCTCCATATCGCGATGCGGATGCGTGGGAAACCCGAAGCCGGGTTTGACCCAGTCTTCATTGATCACGCGCAGGCTGCGAAAGCCCATAAATTTTGGATCGTAATAATCAGAAAATGAAAATGAATGATATGTATCCAGCCACCCATGGTTGGCATGGCCGCGTTCTTTGCCCCGTCGAATCTGAATCATGGCTTCCCTTCCCTCCGCCGCAAGCCTTGGGCCGCGGCACGGGCCGGATTCGCGCCTGGCCCGCTATTGTTGAATACGACTCTTTAGATGCTTTGACATCAAAATAGTTTCACGCACGCGGGCACGCGCGGTTTTATTGGTTTTAATCGAACCTGGCAGACATTTTCAGACGGGGAGTGTTGCTATTTTTCGAACTTAAACTCCTGGTGTTTCAGCAAAGGAAGCAGGCTGTTGTAGTCGTCGGTCCACAAGCGAAGGCTGGCGATAGGGCTGATCGGCGCGCCAGCTTCAGCGATTTCCTTGCGAGCCAGGAAATCCTGGTCCGCGGTGACCAGGACCCAGTCAGCGCTGTAGGCGCCCACATCGTCATCATCTGGCGACGATACCAGGAGCGAATGGAGTCCTGCGTGGTCGGCTTCCTCCTGCACTACTGGCGGTAGATCCAGAAACAGGTTGGACACATGTACGGCCAGGATGCCGCCGGGATTCAGGTGTCGGCGATAAAGCTGAATTGCCTCCGCCGTAAGCAGGTGGACCGGGATGGCGTCCCCGGAGAAGGCATCCACTACCAGCACATCGTAGTGCTGGGGCGGCTCCGCAGCCAGTGAGAGGCGCGCGTCGCCGGGAACTACATCGATTGTGGCTCCCGATTCACGGATATAACTGAATACATTCCGGGCAATCGGTTCTACCTGGGGATTGATATCGTAAAACCGAATCACATCGCCCTTTTGTCCATAAGCCGCGATTGTTCCCGATCCCAGTCCGATCACTCCAATACGCCGTGGTTTGCCAACGCAGCATTTGTCGATGGCTAAACCGACGCCCGATTCATGCGCATAGTAACTGGTGGGAGTCTTGCGAAGCTCGTCACTGAAAATCTGGGTGCCATGCTGAATGGTGCCGTGCATCAGCATTCGTGTATAGGCCGGATCGGGCGGTTCCCTGGTTTGCGTGACGCGTAGCGTGCCGTAAAAATTCCGCACCTGAACAATCGCATCTTCGCGATCATGACGGACCTGCACCACGATCAATGCGACCGCGCCAACTGTTGCAGCGGCCCAAAACAATTGTGCGAAGATGCCTGATTCCCACGTAACCACCAGGACCATGACCGCTGTAAAAACCAGTCCGCAGGCAAGCTCATAATTACCATTCATGGTCAACGGCGCAATGATGCCAACCAGTATCGATCCCAGCGCACCCCCACCTGCAATCAGCAGGTAGAAAGAGGTCGCATGTTCGGGCGCAGGACGAAGCCGGTAGAGTTCGCCATGGCATACCACGCATGCAACCAACAAAGTCACACAATAAAGACTGATGATAATTATCAGCGGCACAGTGAACCGCGAGTCATAGAGAAGATAGCCCAGCATTCCCGATAAAATAGCCAGCAAGCAGAGCATGACGGAACGAGGGTACGAACGTGGTCCGTTGAATGCCCAGACAAAGCTAAGCAGATAGGCGATCAGCGGAAGAATCCAAAGAAGCGGGATGGCCGCAACGTTCTGGCTGAGGTGGTTGGTAAACGAACACAACAGGACGGATCCGCAGGCCGCCAGCAACAGCCATAAGATGCGATCACGGGCGACAGGTAAGCCTGCCCCTGTCCCTGATGAGCTGCCGCCCGAAACAGTTGGAAACGCCATCGCTGAACTGATGGGCTCACGTGCCCGGCTGGCCCGCAGGGAAGCAATGCTGATACAGGCTGTGACCAGCACAAGGAATCCGGCAAGCCACACTGAGCTTTGCGCCCTCAGACTGAACTTTGGTTCCACCAGCCACGGGTAAACAACCAGGGCCAGCAGCGAACCGAAATTTGAAAGCGCGAACAGGCGATACGGCGGGACCACGGATCCGGATGAGGCTGAACTGCCGGTTTGATCTGCGAAAGTGAAACTTCGCGCAAACCAGGATTGAAGAAGCGGGTTTGACGCCGATAAGACCAGAAAAGGCAGACCGATGAGTCCGCTCAGCAACAGGAATACGCTCACCACGGGGTGCAACGTGGACGCATGCAATTCAGAACGCAGACTGAAGATACTCTGGACCAGGGCAGCGACAAGAAGTCCTGAGTACACAGCGGCCTGGGCACGCGGACGCAGCCTGGTGGCCATCCAATGTGCCAGCAAATAGCCGCCGAGCAGGGCCGTCTGAAAGAAGACCAGGCAGGTCGTCCAGACCGCTGCCGAACCACCCAGCAAAGGCAACAGCTTTTTGCCGGCTATTGGTTCAATGAGAAACAGCAGAAAGCTTCCCAGAAAAATGGCTACGGCGTAGAGGAAGGTAAGCAGGGGCATGAGAGCAACCAAGATAGCACGACCCAGGCCAGGTCAGAATCAGGATTGTTCTTCACCTGTGCCGAGTTTACGACAGAGCTTTCCGAGTTGCTCCTGTTCGGCGGGTGATAGCCGGTTCATCACTTCGACGATGCGTTGCGAATGCTCAGGGAAGATGCGGCCAATGAGCTTGCGTCCGGCGGGCGTGATGCTGGCCAGGACAAAGCGTCTGTCACGGCCCTGCTGCTGTCGTTTGGCCAGTTTACGCTTTTCCAGATTATCGATCACCAGCGTCAGATTGCCGCTGCTGGTGAGAATGCGCCGGGCCAGATCGCCCAGGCAGAGCGGGCCGACATGAAAGAGGGCTTCCAGTACCGCAAACTGGCTGGTTGTGAGGCCTGCTTCATCGAGCCCCTCACGCGAAAATGCCATCACGGTGTTGGCTGCACGCGCCAACTTTACGTAGCTGCCCAGGGCCCGTTCTTCTTTAGGAGTACCTTTAAAATTTTTACTCATGTCCGGAAGGAACACGAACTTTATCGCAAAGATGCAGCTGAAAGCAAAGCTATACGGCAAAACCGGGCTGATTTTAACAGCCCGGTTCGGGTTTTGATCAATGGATGTGGCTTATTGAATGTCAAACTGTTCTGGATGCAGCAACGGATCTGACTTGACCAGGATCGTTCGCTTGGTCAGGTCCTCCATTTCCTGGACCCATTTGCCGCCACTGGATTTCAGTGACTTGGCGACCTCAGGGCTTACCCGCAGCATGACGTCACGCTCAAAATGGCGCGACATTTTACGCATCTCTACGTAAATCTCATTGCATACGGTAGTGACAGACTTGATCATGCCGGTGGCCTGGCAGGTGGGGCAAGGCTGTCCCAGGGTCCGTTCCAGAGACTGTTTTACGCGCTTGCGCGTGATCGCAACCAGTCCAAAGTCGTTAAATTGCAGCACTTTGGATGGCGCACGATCAGACTTGAGCGCCTCTTCCAGTGCCTGCATGACTTTCTGGCGGTTCTTGCGCTCGTCCATGTCGATAAAATCGATCACGATAATGCCGCCAAGATCGCGCAGACGGATCTGGCGCACGATCTCACGGATCGCGTCCAGGTTGGTCTTTACGATGGTGTCCTCAAGACGTGCTGTCTTGCCAACGTACTTGCCGGTATTGATATCGATCGCGACCAGCGCTTCCGTCTGGTTGATAACGATGTAACCACCGCTCTTCAGCCAGACCTTTGATTTCAGCGCCTTGTTGACTTCGTCAGTGATATTGAACTGTTCGAACAGCGGAGTCTCTTTGCTGTAGAGCTTTACGCGGCGTACCAGCGAAGGCTGGAAGCGGCTGACAAAGCGCAGGATGCGTTCGTATTCCTGTTCCGTATCCGCCCAGATGGAAGAGAAGCTGGTGGTGACCTGATCGCGCAGAATACGCTCAACCAGATTGAGGTCATGGTAGATCAGCGCCGGGGCTTTGGACGATTCTGCACGGCCCTTGATCTCCGCCCATAGATTGATGAGGAAACGAATATCAGCGCGCAAATCATCTTCATTGGCGCCCGCGGCTGCGGTACGAACAATGAAACCGCCGGTTGAGTCACCGCGTTCGCTGGTAACAATCCGCTTCAGGCGATGACGTTCTTCTTCAGACGCAATCTTTCTGGAAACGCCCGTGTGGTGCACGGTCGGCATGAAAACCAGATAGCGTCCCGGCAGAGCGATGTGACTGGTGATACGAGCGCCCTTCTTGGCGATCGGCTCTTTTGCAATCTGGACCAGAATCTCCTGGCCTTCTTTCAGCAGATCACTGATAGCTGGAAGCTGGCGCTGAGGAGTGTGAGGACGGCGTCCGCGAATACGGCGTCCCGGGCGACGCTGGTCACCGCGTCCACGCCGGTCATTCGGTCGCCGATCAGAACGCTGGTGCTGACCACCGCCGGCCGCACGACGCTCCACCTGTGCGCCATCCGCGCCTTCTTCCGTCTGTTCGCTGCCTTCAAATTCTTCACCCTCGCCATCGCCGGAATCACTGAGCATGCGGGTTGCGGGATGTCCTTCTTCTTCGTCAAAATCGTCGTCAGCGTCTTCACTGTCGTCGCCGTTTTCTTCCAGGCCTTCAGCTTCATACTCTCCGGTAGCGTGCTCGTTGATATGCGCATCACGCACGGCTTCGGTGAGCTCACGACCCATAGGAACAAGGTTTTCTTCTTCCAGTTCTTCGAATTCGCCCAGATCAAGATCGTCTTCGTACGCGGGAAGGTCGCCTTCTTCTTCTTCGATGACTTCTTCTTCCACCACCCCACGACCACTGGCTTTCCATGGCTGGTCCGCCGGCGTTTCATTTTCTGCTGGCGGAATAGAGACTGGAGCATTGGTGGTTGCTGCATCGATTTCCGGCGCAGCTTCCGAGGTCGTCGCGGGTGAAGCTTTGGCCACAGCCGCGGCATCTGCTGAGGCGGCCGGCTGATGATGATGCTCTTCATGAGCCTGCTGCGTCACTTCGGCTTGGTCTACTTCAACTTCGTCAAATTCTTCCACGTCGGCATCGTCGCCCGTGAAAACCGGAGTGACCTTCATAGGTGCGAAACGTCCGGCTTCGTGCTTTGCCTGACGGTCGCCTTCGTCGTCCTCGTCATGAAGGGACGAACGTGCATCCGGCACCGCTGCCACAGCTACGCTTTGCTCATGATGGGCGGCAGCCGCCTGATGAGGCACAGGGCCTGCAGAAGCAGCGTCCTGAAGAAAGCCGCGCTCATGTTCATGAGTGGGAGCGTTGTATTGAGCCACAGCTTCAGATGACACGCTTGCAGACGCGCGCGGCTCATCGCCTTTGTACTTGGAAATGGATTCGCCGGGAAGGGTCATGGATCCTGCAGTGAATTGCGAAGGATCAATGGAGAACTCGGTGGACGGACGCGAAGTTCTTGCTGGCGTGCTTTGCCTTACTTCAGCTGCGGGATGCGCTGAAGGCGGCTGATATTTCGAGATAGATTCGCCTGGCAGGACGATCGGTTCCAGATCGGCTTCCGGCTCATTGCGGTTGCTGTAGCGGCTGTCGCGACGCGGCTCACGCTCGTGGCGGTCATGGCGGCTATCCGGCCGCTGGTCATGACGGGGCTCCGGTCGTTGGGCGTCATTTCGAAGATCATGACGTGATTCCGAACGCGATTCCTGCACAGGTTCGGGACGCGGCTCGGGATGATTTTCAGTGGTAGACTCTGCCCGATTTTCCTGTTGTGGAGCCGCGGCAGGGCGCTGTTCTTCGCGATCATAACGTCCACCCCGGCCACGACGGCGCCGGCGTCCGCGCCATTTACGGGCGCCTTCGCGATTCTGGCCTTCTTCGCCAGGAGCCTCGTCCTGCGCGTCGGTAGACGATTCTTCGCCGGATAAATCATCGCCCAGCTCAACCGCGGGAAATGCATCCTGCGCTTCAATGGGGCCACGATTCTCGTCCGCGCCAGTTTGGGGATCAGTGATGACGGGGCGGCTGCGGGAAACCACCTGTTCCAGCCCGTCGGTATCGTCTTCTTCTTCCAGCAGAAAGTCAGAGACGTAAAGGAAGGCGTCGCGTTCCAGGCCAATGTTGACGAACGCGGATTGCATGCCCGGCAGCACGCGTGTGACACGGCCTTTATAGATGGAGCCGGCAAGCGTGTATTCGTTTTCACGCTCGTAATAAATTTCTGTCAGCTGGTCTTCTTCCACCACCGCGACTTTTGTTTCATGCGGCGTAGAAGAGACAAATAGTTCTTTCGACATCGATTTCTCTCCGGGTATTACCCGGCCCGGGAGAAGCGTTCTATTGCGGAGACTGTTTCAAAGACACAAGGCAAAAGGCGATGCCGTAGCAATGCCTCCTGCGAGGTGAGTGCGCGGATTCAATCTTGTTTTTAAGCAGTGATGCGCGATTGCCCCTGGGGATGAACCCCGGGTTTGGGCCCCTGCAGACTGCGTATGACTTGTTTGAAAAATCTTGGCACCTATCATTTTCCGGGGTAGTGGCCACACTGCGTAAATCGCGGGGCCGTTCCCTGCCCGGTCATGCTCTCTGACTTTACTCTCCGGCTCGCTTCGTGGGCCGGTGCCTTCGTTCCACGTGAAGGCTTACGTTTGAATTCTTATTCTTAAAGCGCCCCCAGGGCACTGTTTCTGGAAACCGTTACGGTCAATTCACAAACCGGCGCATCCGAATATTCATCACAATCCCCAGCGCCAGAAACATGAACAAGAGTGACGAACCGCCATAGCTCATTAAAGGTAACGGAATTCCGGTGACCGGCATATACCCAACCACCATTCCTGCGTTTACCAGAATGTGGAACAGCAGTATTGCCACCACACCCATCACCACGAACCCTCCGGCACGGTCAGGCGCCGTCTGGGCGTTGTGGACCAAACGCATCAACAGTATAAAGTATAGCAGCAGTAACGCAACTGCTCCCACAAAGCCATGCTCCTCTGACCACGCAGCAAAGATAAAATCAGTGTGCGGTTCGGGAAGAAAAGCTCCCTGAGTCTGCGATCCACCGCGTATTCCGCGTCCCCAGATGCCTCCATGGCCCACGGCAATCTTGGATTGCTCAAGTTGATACCCCGATTTCTGCGAATCGGCCTCGGGATGCATGAACGTGGTCAGCCGCTGTTTCTGATAAGGCTTGAGTCCATAGTGCCAGACTCCCGGGGCCAGTACACCTGCCACCAGAAGTATCACTGCAGCATGGCGAAACTGTATGCCACCCAGAAATAATCCCATGAGCGCCACCGGCACGTAGGTCAAAGCCGTGCCCATGTCAGGCTGCTTCAACACAAGCAGCATGGGAACCAGCACAATCAGTCCCCCTTTGACCACGTCACTCAGCGAGGCGTCCTGGTCATTCTCTTCACTGAAGTATTTGGCCATGGCCAGAATCAGGACCAGTTTCACCCATTCTGAAGGCTGAAAGTGCATGCCTCCGGGTAATTGAATCCAGCGCCGCGCTCCCAGATATTTCTTGCCAAACAACGCCACCGCCAGCAACGAGATGAAAGATGCGATATAAAACCAGTGGGCATTTTCCAGCAGGAATTGATGACTGATTTTGCTGACGACAAACATTAACACCATGCCGCCCAGAATCCAGTAGATCTGTTTTACGTAAAGGGGCGTGCCTGTGGTGGCGGCGAATTTTGTTCCGTAGGTACTGCTGTAAATCTCCAGCACTCCCAGCGAACAGATGATGAGTACGAACGTAAGAAGAAGCCAATCGAAGTCGCGGAACGATTTCATTGTTCACCTGCCGTTCCCACAGCAAGGGTCAGGGCCGGCTTTCTGACTTTAACTCGATCCACTGGCGTCAACTTCGCCGGCGGCATTTTTACCAGCAGGGTTCCGCCCTGGACATGATCTTCCGCTTCTGATGCTTCCGGATGCTGTTGGCCGATGCTGGGAAAATTCCACACACCAGCGACTGGCACGGATCCGGGATCCGCCTTGTCACTGAACAACATTGGGTTGTTCCGGACGCGACGCTGTTTCTCTACAAACGCCTTCACTACTTGTGCTCCGACGCGTGCCGCCAGCGGGCCGTGCTCGCCACCCTCAAAGAACACAACTACCACCAGCTCTGGATTGCGTCGTGGCGTAACGCCGGCAAACCACCCGTTGCCCTTGAACTCTTTCTTGAGTGACTTTAGTTTCTGCCCCCGCGCTTCCAGGAACTGATGGCTCACCAGTTGCGTGCTGCCGGTTTTCCCTGCAAAGTCGACACCCTGAATGTGCGAAGCCACTCCGGTGCCACCCGGATTGAGTACGTTGGCCATGGCATCCGTGACTGTAATCCAGTTCTGCGTATCAATTGGGACGTGCACCACATCAGGCTGTCCACCCACAGTAACGCTCAGATCTCTAAACTGCGGCGGCAGCTGCTCAGGATCGACCACGTGCGGACGATAAAAAGTGCCGCCCATCGCGATCCCACCGATGGTGCGTGCCAGTTGGATCGGGCTTACCGCAACCGCACCCTGCCCGATACCCACAGATATCACCTCACCTGCATACCACTTCTGACGGTAGTTCTTCATCTTCCACTCTTCAGAAGGCATAGTGCCGTTCACTTCATTGGGAAGATCGATTCCGGTCTTCTTGCCGATACCCATGGCCGTGGCCCATTTGGCGATCTTCTCAATGCCCAGCCGCTCTGCCAGCGTATAAAAAAACGTGTCGCAAGATTGATAAATGCCCTTGGAAACATCCGTGATGCCGTGAACGCGGTGCTCTTCTTTCACCCAGCAATTGAAATATCGCCCAAAGAAAACGCCGCCGCCCTGGCAGTTCACCTTCAGATCCTGGGCCACCTTTTCCTGCAGCCCGGCCACAGCCATGATGATCTTGAAGACCGAACCCGGCGCCACCTGAGCCTGAATTGCCTTGTTCAGCAGTGGATGATCGGGATCCGTTGTCAGCTTGTTCCATTCGTCGCGCGAAATTCGTACGGCGAAATCATTGGGGTTAAACGCGGGCCGGCTGACCATGGCCAGAATCTCACCGTTGCGCGGATCCATCGCAACAATCGCGCCGTTCTTTCCCTCCAGCGCCAGCTCGGCCGCTTTCTGCACGTCGATGTCAATCGTCAGCTTGAGCTTGTTGCCAGGTTTCGCGGGAATATTCGCATCATCTTTAGGACGGCCTACTTCCTTCCCCTTGCTATCAACCAACACTCGACGGGCCCCATCTTTGCCCATCAGGTAATCGTTGTAACGAAGCTCCACGCCGGACTGGCCTACAATGTCGCCCTTCTGGTAAAGCTCGAAGCTCGGCGAGTTCAGCATGTCTTCGCTGACTTCACCCACGTAACCGATCAGGTGCGCCATGAATCCGTTTTCAGGATACAGGCGGCGATGGATCATGAGAGTTTCCAGCTCGGGAAATTCGTCGCGATGAGATTCAATGAACGCGCGCTCGTCAGGCGTGATGTCATCCTTGATGATAATTGGTTCGAACGCGGGCTTGCGGGCAAGCTGATAACGACGCACCTTGTCGCGAATTTCGTCCGGAGGAATATGGAGCCCGTCGCCGATTTTCTGCGCGTCTGCATTCAAGTCACGCAACTGGTCGCGCAGAAGAAGGGCGGAGAAAGACGGATAGTTGTCTACGATGATCTGCCCGTCGCGGTCCAGCAATTTACCCCGCGGGGCCAGAATGGGGACCTTGCGTATCCGGTTTTGCTCCGCGCGCGAAAGATACTCATCACTCTTGCGCACCTGCAGGGTCCAGAGACCGTACGAGAGCACAAGAAAAATGACAAGGATGACGTACTGCACTACCGTGAGTTTTAAGCGGCGGGATTTTTTCTTCGCGACCGGACATACCTGTTTGGTTCTGCCATTTTCCTGCAGAACTCTTGTTCTAATTTGGCTGAAGGGGCCCAGTGATTAGAGTATCGCATTTCGCGCAAAAGCAGAGTAGGTCTAAGACCCGATCCTGGTTACTGAAGGGCTTAGTTCCATCACGCTGGCTCTAACCCGGTCCCAGCCGTTGGAACCGGCATGCCATACCATGTCAGGGCCGCTGCTTCATGCGGTCAAAAAGGGCAAAAAGCACCACGGCAAGGAGCGCATTGGCCAACGCCGCCACCAGAGTATGTGACCACAAGAACGGCTCGTTGGCTCCCACCAGCGCCAGCGCGATCACTACATAGACAATGCGGTGGACCAGATAAAAGACAAAGGTCATCAGGAACCGTGAACCAGGGTTATCCACGTCCAGCTTTACACCGAGCGAGGATGCCAGATAACCAACAATGGTCTTGGCGATCCCGTTCAACCCAATCGGAGAACCTGCCAGAGCGTCCTGGACGGTTCCGATCACAGCACCGGTAAAGATGCCTGGTATGGGACGACGTCGCGCAACGGCAAAAAAGATTGTTACCAGCAGCGGAAGATCAAAAACCCTGATGAACGGAAGCTGGCGGCTGAAAGAAACCTGGATGAAGATGGCAGCCAGTGGAACCAGAAACGAGGCCGCCCAGCCAAACCGGTGGACTTCAATTTCCTCACGAGATGTCAGCGAAACGGATGCGTAGCTCATCGCGGCGGTTTCTCCGTTGCAGACGCCGGAGTTTGTGTATCCGGAGGCTTGCTTTCTGGCGTATCGGTGCCCGCAGGTGTTGGCGTGGCTTGGGGTCTTGGTTTCTTCACTGGCGGCTTTGGCGTTGGGCTGGCCGACGCCACAGGCGATCCATCAGGATTGGTAGCCGTTCCCGTTGGTTTCGATCCTACAGCTTTCGGGGCTGCCGTTTTCGGAGCAGCGGGGTTCGAAGTTGCGGGAGTTGCTGAAGCCGGATTTACGGAAGCGGGCTTCGGCGTCGAATTTGTTCCAACAGCCGGCGCGTTGCTATTCGGCGATGTCGATGGCTTGCCTGGCCCGGACACCGTCGAGGCCGAAGGTTGTGCGCTCACCGGCGTAGCTGAAGGTTTTGCATTCCCGGTCGTGGCCGAGGGTCTAGCACTCACCGGCGTAGCCGATGGTTGTGCACTCAACGGCACAGCCGCACCGGGTGATGAACTGGCTGCCGGTTTCGTCGAGCCTGTTTTGGTGGCAGCGTCCTTGGCTGCAACATCCGGTTTGGTCACACTGGGCAAACGTTGGGCCAGGATATCCGCCGCACGGACCTGATTTGTTCCTGCGGCAATATTCGGAAGTTCTGCAGCGCTTTTGGTCACAACCAAGACTTCTTCGAGCCGGGCCAGGTCGGCTGCGGGCTTCACCTTGATGGCAAGAAACGGATCATTGTCGTGGTCCGGAGACACGCTTGAGACCGTACCAACAGGCACGCCCTTGGGATAAATGCGGTCGCCGCCGCTGGTAATGACCTGCTCGCCTACCTGGATGCTCTCATCCGACATTACGTCCGAGACTCGCAGTTCACCGAGAGGCGAGCCACGAAGTATGCCTTGCAGTCGTGAACCTTGAAGAATTACGCCGGCGCCACTATCACGATCACTGATCAGGAGCACTTGCGAGCTGAACGGAAACACATCTTTTATTTTGCCAATGATCCCGTCCGGCGTGATGACAGCCATGTCGATTTTCACGCCATCGTGGCTACCTTTGTCGATAGTGATCATGCGCGCTTGCTCCGTCCCGCCGGTGCCTACCACCTGCGCCGCCATGATCTGGCCAACATAATTCTGCTTGAAGCCGAGCAGGGTCTGCAGTCGCTGGGCCTGCTCTGCATCCTGTTTGTAGCGAATCTGCTCCAGTTTCAGGCGCGCCACCTCGTCCTTGAGTTCGCGATTTTCTTTGCGCGCGTTATGGAGATCAATGTAATTGCTCCAGTTGCGCCGGAAGAAATGTCCTGTAGACACAACCACTCTCTCAAAGGGCGTGATGGCTGAAACGGTCCAAACCCGGATCAGGCGTGTGCCTCCGGAATTTGCGGACGAGTGCTGGCCCTCGCGCTTGACCTGCGTCGCCAGTGCCACCACCTGGATAAACAGGATGGCCATCAGGACGAGCGGGTTTTTGTACCGGATAAAGAAATTTTCCATGCTTTAACTGAGGAGGGTCGGTGCCTGTGCTTTCGCGGTTGCAAGCGCTGGCGGGGGCGGACCTACCAAATCCGCCCCGCACCCGCTTAGTCGATTGAAATCTTCCGCAACAGCTTGAAATCGCTGAGCATTTTTCCGGTGCCCAGTACCACGCTGGCCAGCGGATCGTCGGCGATGGAAACCGGCAGACCGGTTTCTTCGCGAATACGTTTATCAAGGTTCTTCAACAGTGCGCCGCCGCCGGTGAGAACAATGCCGCGATCACTGATGTCGGCGCTCAACTCGGGAGGCGTACGTTCCAGAGCCACACGGATCGCGTTCATGATGGTGCTTATGCATTCGGAAAGAGCTTCACGAATTTCGCTGTCATCAATGGTGATGGTCTTGGGCACGCCTTCAATCAGGTTGCGCCCCTTGATCTCCATGGTGAGCGGCTTATCCAGAGGATAGGCCGATCCAATTTCAATCTTGATGGTTTCCGCCGTGCGTTCACCAATCAGCAAATTGTATTTGCGCTTGAGGTAATTCATGATGGATTCATCCATCTGGTTACCAGCCATACGCACCGAGCGCGAGTACACGATACCGCTCAACGAGATGACCGCGATGTCCGTAGTACCGCCGCCGATATCCACCACCATATTGCCGCTGGGCTCAGTAATGGGAAGACCCGCTCCGATGGCCGCGACCATGGCCTGTTCCACCAGATGGACTTCACTGGCTTTGGCGCGATAGGCGGAATCCATGACCGCGCGCTTTTCCACCTGCGTGATTTCTGAAGGCACGCCGATCACGATTCGCGGATGCACCAGCATCTTACGGTTGTGCGCCTTCTGGATGAAGTAGTTCAACATCTTTTCAGTGACCTTGAAGTCGGCGATCACGCCATCCTTCATCGGCTTGATCGCGACAATGTTGCCCGGAGTCCGTCCCAGCATCTCCTTGGCTTCTTTGCCCACGGCTTCCACTTCACCGGTGTTCTTGTTAATGGCCACAATGGAAGGCTCGTTGACCACGATGCCTTTGCCTTTGGCATAGACCAGTGTGTTGGCCGTTCCCAGATCAATGGCAAGATCGCTGGAGAACATGCTGAACAGCGAGCGCAAATTGTGAATGCGCGAATTTTCTGATTTAAAACCGTTAGACGACATACCCGCTTCTTTCTTCTTAACCTTTTCCGAATTCTTTTCGCCACCGAGGTGGGCCTGGGGACGGTGGGCGCCAATCGTCTCTCCCAGAAAAAACCGACCGTGCTTACCTCAAGGACCTGTGTGGGAACATACTACTTTCAAACAAAACTGACATCGTGGCAATAAGGATTTTACTGGATATTCACCGTCTTCGGCACGATGTTGTACCCGCCCTTGGTGTTCTGTGCCGTTATAGTAATCAAGTTCTCACCCAGCGGCAGAGAGTTGGTGAAGTGGCTGAACTTGCCTTCCGGACCAACCAGAGCTTCCTGGCCGTTCACCATCACGCGGGCGCCCGGCTCCGTGTGCCCGCGAATTTCGAAAATCTTACCGTGCTGTATCAGGCTGTCGACCTCAAGCACAATGGTGGCCCCGGTATCGCCTTTCTGCACCACGCGCACAAAATTGATGGGGCTGGCCAGTGATTCATGGCCATTTTCACCCACTGACTGGACCGCCCAGTAATAATCACCGGGCTCCAGATTTTTCACATACTCTGTGTGAGGCCAGTTTTTCTCATCAGCCAACAAACCACCCTTCAAAAACTGGTTGTGTGAGATCTTGATATGGTAACCGCGCGCGCCCGGCTCAGGGGCCCAAGCGAAAGTTACGCCTTTACTCTTGGGATCAAGCCGCCAGGTGTCCTTGTCGCGCGGGTCAACGAGCTGAGGAGGTGCAATCAGCTTCGTCTTGTTGATCGCCTCCGAGTCCGCGGGCAGGCTCGCCTTTTCATTGTCCACCAGGTGTTCGCTCTGGTTTCCGCGAGTGAGGTCCGCGGCGCCGCGTTTCACCACAAGTTCGCCGGCGCCTGAGTTGGGATCACTCGTCGCCTGGGCGCTGGTATTTTCTGCTAAACGGGCAACCGCGTCATTGACGGTGACCTGGGAGGTTGAACCCTTGCTCATCGCGTTGGGAGTAGCCAGATCCACCGTTCCAGTAGTCAACTTCACTGCTACTCGAGTATCAGAGTTGGCAGTAACTGAATTCTCCTGGATCACGATGAGCGAATCGGGCTTGACCGTATAACTGGTACCGTCAGTAAAGACCACCTTGGCGATGCCCTCGCCCGTGGTCTGAATGGCATCATTGTGTTCCAGCGTCACGTTATAGTCTGCATTGACCCAGGTATTGCTGCTGGCCTTTCTCACCCGTACCGCGCCATCAATGTTGGTGAAGTGAGCCTGCTGTGGACCCGGATCAATGGTGATTCCGCCCCCGCCCGCTCCGACACCCAGCTTTATGAACAGCTTTTCCATGCTGGATTCACCGGCTGCAATCGCGTGATTGGTGGTTTCAGGAAAAGCGAAGTACATCACGGCAAGCGCAACTCCGAATACGCCCAGAATGCCCATCAGCACGCTGCGATAGGTAATGGTTACGTAGGAAATCTGGAAGGCGGATTTTCTATTTTGCGCCACGGGGTGCCGACTGACGGGGAAATTGTCTAATAATGGCTACAGAGTACCACAAATTAGCGGCATCTCCAGACATGCGGACCTGCGCCCTAAGGTGTTCCCGCCAATCTGCCGTGAGTACAACAACCCTTGTCATTTCAGCAAAATAAAGCAAATACCCACTGGACAGGAATAACGGGGCTGGTTCCCTTAAAAAAGCGAAAGGTCAGTGTCCTATACGCAAAACAACGGCGAGACTCTCACGTTCAAAAAAGGAAGCCGCGATTCCGGGTTGGGCTTCGAGCTTCAAATCATCGCGTTCAGATTCGGAGCCAACGGGATATCGCGGCCAGATAGTTACCTGTTCTTTTTCTAGATCGAGCTCATGTTGGACAGGAACTCAGCGTTGGAGCGCGTCTTGCCCAGTTTGTCGATCAGCAATTCCATGGCTTCCACAGGCGAGAGCGGGTTCAGTACTTTACGCAGCACCCATATGCGAGCCAGATCTTCTTTCGGAATCAACAGTTCCTCTTTTCGCGTACCGGAACGCTGAATGTCGATGGCCGGGAACACGCGCTTATCGACCAGCTTGCGGTCGAGAATGATTTCCATGTTGCCGGTACCTTTGAATTCTTCAAAGATCACGTCATCCATGCGCGAACCGGTTTCAACCAGGGCGGTGGCGATGATGGTCAAAGATCCGCCTTCTTCAATGTTACGGGCGGCGCCAAAGAAACGCTTTGGCCGCTGGAGCGCGTTGGAATCCACGCCGCCGGAGAGCACTTTGCCGGAAGGCGGAACAATGGTGTTGTAAGCACGCGCGAGTCGGGTAATCGAGTCAAGCAGAATGACCACGTCACGCTTGTGTTCCACCAGGCGCTTGGCTTTCTCAATCACCATCTCAGCCACCTGTACGTGGCGGGCCGCGGGCTCATCAAAGGTGGAGGAAATAACCTCGCCTTTTACCGAGCGCTGCATGTCAGTGACTTCTTCCGGGCGCTCGTCAATCAGCAGAACGATCAGTACGACTTCCGGATGATTGGTGGTGATGGAGTTGGCCACGTTCTGCAACAGCATGGTCTTACCGGTGCGGGGCGGAGCGACAATCAAGCCGCGCTGGCCTTTGCCCACCGGAGTGAGCAGGTCCATCACGCGGGCGCTCACGTTCTCACGCACGGTCTCAAGTTTCAGGCGCTCCTGAGGATAAAGAGGCGTGAGGTTATCAAACAGAATCTTGTTACGCGCTTCTTCTGGCGATTCGAAGTTGACCGCCTCAATCTTCACCAGAGCAAAATATTTCTCGCCTTCATGGGGCGGACGAACCTGGCCGCTGATGGTGTCACCGGTCTTAAGGTCGAATTTGCGGATCTGAGAGGGCGAGACGTAGATATCGTCGGGGCCGGGAAGATAGTTATAGTCGGGGGAGCGGAGGAAGCCGTAGCCGTCAGGCAGTATTTCCAATACGCCTTCCGCAAAAATATGGCCTTCTTTTTCACTCTGAGCCTGCAGGATTTTGAAGATGAGGTCCTGCTTGCGTAGACCGCTGGCGCCAGGCAAGTCAAGGGTGCGCGCGATCTTGGTAAGCTCGGTGATATTTTTTTCTTTGAGTTCCGCAATTGTCATTTGTCACCTACGGGATTTTTCTTGAAAAGATTTCAGGAAGGATTTTGTGAACGCTGGGTTTCAGCAGGCGAGAGATACAACCTCAGGTTTAACCTGAGGACCCGCCAGACGGCCAGGCCCGGCGGGATTTCAGGAAAGAGTATTATGCAGCGCGACGCTGCGGTTCCGCAACTTTGACGCTGGGTACGTTGATAACGGTTTCCGTATCGGCATCACCCACACGCACAAAAACGTCATTCATAGTCTCTTGAATTCGAGTATTGGGCTTGTGGAATTTCCGCGTCGCCTTGGAGACCAACTGGCATAAAAGATAGCGGTTTTGTACGGTCGAGAGCGCGTCATGGATGAGGTTTGAACGCATCATTATTCTCCTTCTAAATTTCAATAATTGCTATTAAATTCAATAACTTATAAGTACAGATCAAACATGCAGAGCACATCTTGCAATTAACACATATGCCCTCGAGCAACAGGCACAACACCATTTTTGATGGGAATTACCAGAGACCCTTATGCGATATATAGACGCAACTAATCGGTATTGCGTTGCAAAAAAAACGTAATCTTTGTTAAAGCGGCTGGTCCCGGAAAGAATCAATCAAGGTTCGCGGTGACGCTCACTATGGAATGCTCTACGGTAAAGGCAAATGGCTATTGCGTCAAGATTTTTTTCATCGTTGACGTAGATGTAAGTCCTTTAATATCTTCACGTAAGTAAACATATTCCAATGTTTAGCCAGCGGGCCCCTGAACTTTAATTTAAGAGGCATTATGAGCGATCCACGTTATCCCATTGGTCCTTTTACCCCTGATCCCACCTCAACGCCGGAGAGCAGGAGCCATCACTTAGAGGAAATTGCTGCCCTGCCCGCTAAGTTTCGCAGGGCCCTGGCCGGCCTGGACCAAAAACAGCTCGACACCCCATACCGGGAAGGGGGATGGACGGTCCGGCAGCTTGCTCACCACGTTCCAGACAGCCACATGAACGCCTATGTCCGATTCAAACTGGCACTTACGGAAAATATTCCCACTATTAAGCCGTATGAAGAGGCAGCCTGGGCACGGCTGAAAGATACGGAAGTGACGTCGATTGAAGTCTCACTCGCGCTCCTGGATGCGCTCCATATACGCTGGGTGAATCTGCTCCGCAGCATGCGCGCCGATGACTTTCAACGCAAACTCAACCATCCAGAATCAGGGGTGCAAACCCTGGACCGCTTGCTGGCGCTTTACAGCTGGCATGGCAATCATCACTTGGCTCATATTACGGGATTGCGGGAACGGATGAAGTGGTAAGAACTTACCGTGGATCAAAGCGGATGATCGCGGATTTTTCTTATCGTATGCGGCTAACTCTTCTTGCGTGGCCTTCGGACTAGCTCACCACCGCAGTTCGGGCAGACATTCCCCATGGCGGTTGCACACGCCACACAGAACGTACATTCAAAGGTGCAGATAAACGATTCACCGGCTGGCGTGAGTGTCTGGTGACACTTCTCACATTGCGTTTTCATCTGAAGCGCCATCGGACTATTCTAGCGGCCGCCGCGATTGGAAGAGCTTCCCAGAAACCAACGCTGCCATTTCTGGGGAAGGAATCCCAACCGCGCAGCAGAAGTTCCCATCAGGAGCAGACGGATCGATAGTCCAACAACTACGATGACAATGGCAATCACTACGTTTGTTGAAGTCATAACGACAAGTTGATTCTACGCCTGCCCGATATGTCGCGCAAAAGTGAAAGCCGGCGTCAACTAATCGTGCTTCAGCTAGTCGGGCTCACCGAATTCTGATGTTCACCAGATACTGGCTGGTGAAGTCCGTCATCTCGCCAACTTTTTTCCCCGGCGCAGGCAGCAGACGTGCTGAAAGCGGCTTATGCCACTTCACGGAAAGACTGGCTACATCAGCAATGATGTTTTCCAGTTCCTGCGATGAAACGTCGCCGGGCAGCGGAATCGCATCCAGTCCAGCGCTGCACACCGCAGAATACGAAAGCAAAGCATCACGATTGATCCTTCCCGCCTCCCATCGCCGGGCGAGGGCTGAATCCTCCAGTACGGGAAGCATCAGGCCGCTGTAACCGGTTTGCAAAACGGGAATGCGTTTCAATGCAGACGTAATGGTGTATGTCACGCTCAAGGTGCCCGGCGAACCGATGGGCCCCTCCAGGAGCGCCTCAATCGCGGCGCCAATGGAGACATCCTTCAGCGGAACCGGGGTGAGATCTATGCCAAAGTATGTAAACCCGGTCTGCTTTTCCATCTGGCGGGCAATCTTCTCAACCTGCGAGGCCTCGGCCCCGAGTTTGGTGGTAAGCTGCTCGCCTGCAGCGATCAGGTCTCCACCCGCTGACGAAAACACCTGGTTCACGATGCCGGCCGATTCCAGTCCAATGGCAAAGCCGCGCACGGGGCTTTGCGCCGACGAAACCGGAAAAAACGGAGCGTTGGTGGGGGCGAACGAACCTGCGGCGAAGCGAAAGTTCCCTTCTCCCCGGTCAGTATGATCTTCAAGGTATTTGATTGTGCGAGCAGCGGCGTGTATTCCGTTCCAGTGAATCCCCGATGCATCACCAACCACCACAAAGCCGTTGATGGTCTGCGTGCCGGCTATGATCTGGGCCAGCAGTTCAGCCTGCGTGGGATCATCCGAATCGCGCAGCATCGCAGGGCCAATGTCCGGAGTAAAACCTTCCTGCTGGGCCAGCTTGTCATAGTCGCGAAAGAAACTCAGCGCCTGTGCGGGGGAAAGTCCGCGAACAATCTGCATGAAAGGCTGGCTGCTGATGCGGATAGTCTCCACTTCATAGCCAGCGCCAATGAACTGGTCCTGAACAATGTGAAGCGCATGCAGGGCGAGGTTGACCTGTTCGCGATAGTTTTTCCGGTCAAGCTGAATAAAAGCAGTTATCGTGCGGATTTTCGGACGCGTGCTTCTACCGGTGGTAACTGACTGGGCCGCGAGGGGTAAGGAAAAGACTACAGCCACCAAAATGGTGGTCCAGAATTTCTTGCACATTGGGGGAGAACTCCAAAGGGTTTACACGAAGGCGCTTACGACTCTCTTATGCCGTTAGGAATGAAAGTTCAGAATGCAACACCCTGGTGCTGGATCAATACTGTGAGCAGCAGTGTACCCGTCTAAGTTTCTGGATGCAATGACCGAATCGGTATCTAAGGCAGCAAATGTCAATATCAGTGGCGGCGAAGTCTACAGTGTTATGGGCGAAGCATTGCAATTGGCTACGATAATGGTACGCAGTTCATCTCGGAGATCCATGAATTCCAGGCCGTAACGGAACCCTTCGCAGCTCCTGACCACGGCTTTGATCTTCACTTCGGCGGAAGAATAAGGAAAGGTAAGCTCAAGGAGAAGGCTGGTTCCAATCGCCAGGGAATGGGGTATATATGCACCCATTCCGCCCTGGCTGAGCGTGTTGGCACGTCCAAACATGGTGATTGGCTTGCCGTCCAGCTTACAGGAGGCTTTCAGGCGCACGTCAATCTTATGACGGCTCCAGCGCCTGTGTTCCGGCCCAGATCCCGATTGGGTCATGTCAAATAGTGGGCGAGCTATCCCCTTCTCCATGCACCCTGATTCTCGGCACAAGAGAAGCAAGGCATGACGTTGTGCGGATATTGTACCTCCATGACCGCAAATTATGACCCGCAAATTCAGGGGTTTTCCGCCTATTAGGCCGCCTATTTTGTATGTGGCCTCAGCCGGCGCTCCATTTCATTGATCACCGTATTCCACATATCGATTTCCAACTGGAACTGGTGCTTTAAGGGCGATTGAGTGGTGTCAACAAATGCCAGATTGGTTTCCATTTGTCCCACGATCGCCCGCATGCGGGCAATGTCTTCGCGCATTGCAGTTATATCGTCGTCACTGAGCGACGATGACGCGCTTCGGGTCTGAACCGGAGTCTTTTCCGGCGCCGGCTTCTCCTGAGAGCCCTGCGCTACCAGCCAACACGAAGAACAAAGAACAATGACAAAAAGAATAGTCGGGCGCATTGCGACCTCCTGATCAGAGATTGTAGACAATCCCGGAAGCGCGGAGTGCGCCGCCCATTGCCGCGATCGCCGTCATCGCATGCCATCGCTGAGGTCGGGAGGCTAAACTTTGTTGAAATTCTGGGCCGACCAGCCGTTGCTGGATCCGACCGGCGTGCTACCGCGCGGCCTTGTTGGCCGATGCGTCCTTCACCACAACGCCGCCCTTCATGACGAAGCTTACGTTTTCCAGGGCGCGGACGTCCTGCAGTGGATCCGAGGTCACGGCGATAAGGTCGGCGAATTTGCCGGCTTCCACCGTCCCCACGTCCTTGGCGCGGCCAATCAGATCGGCAGCATTGCTGGTGGCAGCGTGGATTGCCTGGGCAGGCGTCATGCCAAATTTCACCATATAGAAGAACTGCTTTGCGTTGTCACCGTGCGGATAAACTCCGGCGTCAGTGCCAAATGCCATCTTGGCGCCGGCTTTGACCGCGTGCTCAAAATTTTCGCGTTGCAAACGGCCAATCATCTTTTCTTTTTCCACGTTCTCTTTGGGCAATCCGAACTCAATGGCTTTGCCCAGGATGTAATCGTCGTTGTAGATGTCCATATCAAGGTAAGTTCCGCGCTCTTTGGCCAGGCGGATGCCTTCATCGTCGATCAGGCTCGCGTGCTCAATGGAATCAATGCCGGCGAGAATGGCGTTCTTGATGCCTTGCGTGCCATGGGCGTGAGCTGCAATTTTCCTGCCTGCCATGTGGGCTTCATCCGCTGCTGCCTTCAGTTCTTCAAACGTGAACTGCGGAGCGCCAGGGCTATCGCCCTTGGAAAGGACGCCACCTGTGGCCAGTATTTTGATTACGTCCACGCCATACTTCACCTGCGCACGTACCACGTGGCGGATCTGGTCAACGCCGTCGGCGATGGCGAAGTCGCGTTCAGCGGGAAACATGCTGACACGCGTTTGCGGCGAATAGTTATTCAGATCGCCGTGGCCGCCGGTAATCGAAATGGCTGGGCCGCTGGCCACGATCCGCGGACCTGGTATGAAACCTTCATTGATGGAGTTGCGTAAGTCAACGGCAAGAAAGGGCTCAGAGCCGACGTCGCGCACCGAAGTAAAACCTGCTTCCAGGGTTTTGCGGGCATTCACCACACCGGCAAAAGCAGATTGAAAAGGCGTGTCCTTGAAGCGGTAGATTTCATCATAGCGATCAGCACGCGCGCCCAGGTGCGTGTGGCAATCGATCAGGCCGGGGAGCACGGTCTCATGCGAAAGATCAATCACGACGCCGCCTGCGGGGATGCTGACTGAACCGGCAGGACCGACGCTCTGGATTCGGTCGCCCAGGATCGTGATGATGACGTTTTCCCGAACATTGTCAGACGTCGCGTCAAACAGCCGTCCCGCGCGGACATACACCGGTTTAAGGGCCGGCTTGGGCGCGGTTTGCGCAATCAGAGTCAAACTTGCCATGGCGAAAATGATCAGAGCGAAAGACCGCATCAGCTTCATGCCGGGGAAACTCCTTGGGATGCAACGTTTGTCAGGAAAGAAAATTACGAACGCAAAAGTATAAGCGGACTGCGGGATTAAGAAAGAAAAAATCCTCTGACTGCGGGAAGAGAAAGCCTAGCTATCCATTCTGGCTGCCAGCTTGATGCGGGAGAATTCCATCCATATGCGCCAACGGTCGTATTCGCGACTGTGCGAAACCGCTGTCACGGTGGCTGTTTCCGTGCAGTGCTTGCTGAAGATGACGCTCAGCTTCTGTCCCAGTTCCACCATGGGACCAATCAGCATGGTGGCATTGCGGTCACCCACAGGAAGGATGAGGTCGCGCTCCTGGAACGGCATGCCGTTACTGGCGAGGCCTCGCAGAATCGCGATGGTGCCGCCTTCCGGCACCTGGAGAGCATTTGGTTCAGACGAAGTTTCCGGTACTTTATTTTGCGCGCTTCGGGGTTGTGAAGCTCCCTGGACTTCCGCGCCGCCGTAAACGGTTACGGCAGGCACGCCCAGTTCCCAGTCTTCCGGCGGGAAGTAAATTCCCCAGAAGTTTTCCGGACGATGCAGCTCAATGCCATATTCGCTGTCATGTGAATCAGCCCACACCACCTGGCCGACGCGCCATTTATAAGGCGCGAGCATGGCGACGCGAACTTCCATCCGCGGCTCCAGGGGCACGGTGGAGCGAATTCTGGCTCCATGACGATTTACCAGGATGGTCTCGGCCGATCCGCTTACGTGCGAACCATCACTCTTCTGGCCGGAAACGGCCAGAGCCAGCGACACAAGGACACGAGAACTCCTGCGACCACGCTCAGTTCCAACTTGAGGCATAGGGTGCTGCGAAGTAGGCTTTTGAAAATTTAATGCTTTGGGAACTATAGAACTTCCGGCCAGTGAACCGTATATTACTGCAAGTCATGCACCGGGCCACCAAAAACCTACAGGCAATACCCTATGGTAACCTGCCCGGTTAATACCTTCAGAACAAGCTGGGTTTGGAGCCGCCAAAGCTGAACCAGGAGAGCAAAACATGTCGAAAGAAACCAATCATGATGTCGAGGAAGCCTTCAGGAACATATTCGATCGTCGCAAATTTCTCGCTACCGCAGGCGCCACCGCTGCCATAATGGCCGCGCCACGCTGGGCCACCGGTGAAGTTTTCTCCGGCTTTGGCGCTTCCGCGTACACGCAGGCTGCTGGTCAAAGCGATCTTGCTCCCATCCGCGCTCAGATTGAGAAGAACCATACGCAGGCGGTGGAACGGCTGCAAACATGGATTCGCCAGCCTTCGATTGCCGCTGAAAATCGTGGCATGAATGAAGGTTGCGAACTGATGATGCAGATGCTGCGGGAAGCAGGCTTCCAGTCCGTGAGCAAGGTCCCCACCGAAGGACAGCCCGGCGTCTTTGCCACGCTGGATGCGGGAGCGCCAAAGACGTTTGGCTTGTATTTCATGTATGACGTAAAGCAGGTTGATCCTTCGGAGTGGTCGTCTCCGCCGTTTGAAGCTCGGCTGGTGGACAAGCCGGGATTTGGAAAATGTGTGGTCGGACGCGGCGCTGTGAATCAGAAGGGTCCGGAAGCATCGTTTCTGGCTGCGCTGCACGCGATCAAAGATTCAGGACGCAAGCCTCCGGTGAACTTTGTGTTTGTGGCGGAAGGCGAAGAAGAGATCGGCTCACCGCATTTCCCGCAGGTTGTGCGGCGTCCGGAAACACTGGCGGCATTGAAAAAGTGTGCCGGAATATTTATGCCTGCGGCAACGCAGGCGCCGGACGGCCAGGTAACGATCACGCTCGGCGCCAAGGGAGTAGTCGAGCTGGAATTGGTGTCGAGTGGCGAAAAATGGGGACGCGGCCCCAGGGCGGACGTTCACTCCAGCAACAAGGCCCGGCTCGATTCTCCGGCATGGCATCTGGTGCAGGCGTTGAACACACTGGTCTCGGCAGACGGCAATGATCCGGCGATTCCCGGCTTTGCCGATAAGGCTCGGCCCATATCTCCGGAAGAAAAAGCAATGATCGCGGCGGCAGCAAAGCGCACTGATGAAGCCGGCGCCAAGAAATCGCTGGGCGTCGAACACTGGGTACATGACGTGAGCTTTGAAGAATCGTTGGAGCTGCTGATGTCAAAGCCAACGGTAAATATCGAAGGCCTGGTCGGCGGCTACACCGGTCCCGGCGGAAAAACAGTATTGCCGCATCGTGCCGTAGCCAAGATCGACATGCGCCTGGTGCCGGACATGAAGGCTGACGAAGCGCTTGCGGCATTGAAGTCTCATCTGGCGAAGAAGGGATTTGGTGATATCGAGGTAAACATGACAGGCGGCTACGATCCCACCAGCACCCCAGCCAATGCTGCCTTGATCAACGCGCAGAAGTCGGTGTTGAAACGTGGCGGGATTGATCCCGTAATGCTTCCGCGAAATGCAGGCTCATGGCCAGGCTATGTGTTTACCGGCGATCCGCTTCACCTGCCCGCAGGACACTTTGGACTTGGTCATGGCAGCGGAGCCCACGCGCCGAACGAATACTACGTGATTGAGTCCAGCAATCCGAAAGTCCAGGGAATGGACGGCGCAGTGATGAGTTTTGTGGAGTATTTGTATGAGCTGGCAGCGGCGGGGTAATTTTTTTCCCGCCTGAAGAGCAAAAGAAATACCCACCTGCAGAAAATAGCGGATGGGTATTTTCGTCTGGAGCTAAAAACTTAGCTGGCTTGCGCTTCTTTCGCGAGCCTTGCCTGGGTGGCGTCATAGCTTTCACCATAGATAGCCGGAACTTTAGCGCCCATGGGACGAAGGTAAGTGGAAAGCTGTCCGCGATGATGGATGGAATGGTTCTGTGACAATGTCAGAAAACCAACCGCGGGAAGCTGGAACATACCACGGAAATCGACAAGCCGGGCAAGCTGTTCGCCGCTGGCTGCTTCAAGCACGGCGAGGTTTGCTTTGAATGTTTCCTCATACCAGGCGGCAATGTCAGCGGAGTTCCGAATGTTATCCGGGCGATTGATGGGCGTGAAATCAAATTCGCCCTTGGGAATACCTCCCAGGAATCTCTTTTCCGCTGCCACGATATGCCACGCCAGTTCCAACGCGGACTTGGAAATGCTGTCAGGGCGGTAGTCGCCTTTATCAAGAGGAATGGCCTCAATGACCTTTTTCGTTGTGGCGTGTTCGTTTTTGATGATTTGAATACCAACGGCAAACAGGAATTTAGCCTGGTCAGGGGTAAGTTGCGGAGCAGACATGTGAGGATTCCCTTCCTTTTCTATAAGAACGCAAGTCATTTTACCGGAATCTGGTTGATGGAGTATGCGTTCTGACGCAAGCTCATGCCCAGTAAGTTCGATCCAGTGTTCGATACTGTATGGCCTCAGCGATGTGCTTGCTCTCGATCTCCGGCGCAGCCTCCAGGTCGGCGATAGTTCTTGCCACCTTCAAAATACGATCATGTGCGCGGGCACTGAGTCCCTGCTGTTGCATGGCTCGTTCCAGCATGCGCTCACTATCGGTACCCAGGTCGCAATAGGTGCGAATCTGCCGGGCGCCCATCTGAGCGTTACAGTAAACGCGTTCTCCGGCTGCGGCAAAACGGTTGAGCTGAATTTCGCGGGCACGGATCACGCGCTCACGAATCTGGGCTGAGCTTTCAATCTTGCTGTCACTACTGCGCAGTTCCTTGTAGTTCACAGCAGGTACATCAATGTGAATATCGATGCGGTCCATCAGCGGCCCTGAAATCTTGGACACGTAACGCTGAATCATTTGCGGTGAGCACGGGCATTCACGCTGCGCCGACCCGTGATAGCCACAAGGACACGGATTCATCGCCGCCGCCAGCATGAATCGCGCTGGAAAGGTAAGCGACATGGAGGCACGCGCAATGCATACATTGCCGTCTTCCAGCGGCTGGCGCATCACTTCAAGCACATTGCGCGGAAATTCCGGAAGCTCGTCAAGAAATAGAACGCCGTTGTGCGCCAGTGACACCTCGCCCGGGCGGGGAATGATTCCGCCGCCGATCAGCCCAGCGTCAGAAATGGTGTGGTGGGGAGCGCGAAACGGCCTGATGCCAACCAGTCCTGAGGTCGCATCCAGCACTCCGGCCACGCTATGTATCTTGGTGGTCTCCAGCGCCTCTTCAAAGGTAAGCGGAGGAAGGATTCCAGGGATTCGCTTGGCCAGCATGGTCTTGCCGGAACCAGGAGGGCCGATCATCAGAATGTTGTGCCCGCCCGCGCTGGCAATCTCCAGTGCTCGTTTGGCGGTGAACTGTCCGCGAACTTCCTTGAAGTCCGAGGCCGAGACAATCTCACCGCCGAGCATCTGTTGCGTGTCTACCTTGATCGGCTGGATGCCGTTGCCGCTGTTTAGCAGGTTCACCACGTCCACCAGCGATTTGACTGGATAAACATTCACGCCGGACACCACGGCTGCTTCACGGGCATTTACCTCCGGCACAATCAAATTCGGGATCTTTTTTGAACGCGCCGCCACCGCAATCGGCAGAGCGCCGCGCACGCCACGCAAACCGCCATCCAGCGAGAGTTCGCCGACCATCACATATTCAGTCAATTCTTTTTTAATCAGTCCGCCATAAGCGCCAACGATGCCCATGGCCATCGGCAGATCGAAACCGGAGCCTTCCTTCTTGATATCGGCTGGGGCCAGATTGATGGTGATGGTTGTGGGCGGGACTTCATAACCGCAGTTGCGCAGGGCGGCCCGAATCCGCTGGCGGCTTTCGCGGACGGCAGCGTCCGGCAGGCCAACGGTCTGAAAGTTGTCTTCCGGCTGGCGGTTAGGGCTGACATCCACTTCCACTTCAATGATGTTGGCGTCAATTCCATACACCGCAGCGCTCTGCGTCTTAAAGAGCATGGTTTCTCTTTTCCTTTGCCTGCGCTGGATTTTAGCAAGACCTGAGCTGTTTCCGTAAATATTCCGCGCATTCCGGCAAAAACCTGCTTTGATCGCCAGGATGGGGCCCTGCTGTTGGATCGTAATTCCCCACTGTCCGCAGTTACCGAAGTGTATGTTTCCATTGAATCCACGGGGCATTGAAAGTACTATCGAAGTCTCTGCCTGTGCCGGAACTGAAAGATCGGGATACGATGGACTCTCAGGCCAACTCCCTCACCGGGGAAATGCACGGGCTGGACGATAGCAGTAAGACGGTTACGATTTTTGTTTCACGCGGGCGCTTAGGAGCCATATGTACGAAATGCCATCCAGCAGGAGAAAGTCGACGCGGTATCACTGCAAGGGCGGCGTGGAAATGCGACGTAGTGAAGGTGTACCGGCACTCTTCGGCAACCTGACAGACATCAGCCTTGAAGGCTGTTACGTGGAAAGCCATTCTCCCGAACCCGTGGGCAACGAAATGGTTTTTACCATCAAGGTCTCTGACACCCTCATACGCGGGCGCGCTCGCGTCAAAGCATCACATCATGCCGTCGGCATGGGATTGGAGTTTCTTCACCTGGCATCAGAAGATCAGCAAAAGCTGGAATTTCTGGTGGGCACATTAGCCGGCAACCAGGACATGCGCCCCAAAGAAAAGCGCGCGATCGTGCCGGAAGATCCCATTCGCAAGCCCGCTCCATTGACCACGCCACCGCGTCCGACAGGCACAAACTTTACCGGAGCTTCAGTACGCATTCCCGCTTCATCCGCCGCTGCGGCTCCAGCGGCAGAATCCAATATGAATTCTCTTTCGCAACGCATTTCTGAATCCGTCAATGATCTCAATGGCCTGGAGCAGGAACTGGTCAAGGAACGCGTGGATCCCCGCTTACTCGCCCAGTTTCATGACGCGATCGGCCACATACGCCAGACCGCCTGGACCCTGCAACAATGGGTGGACCTGCAGAGCAGGGGCGGTGACCCGTTTGAGGTGCTCCCTCAGCTCGAAGGCGAACGCATGCAGATGCTGGGAAAGCTCGCCCACAATGTCACGGCTGACATTGATTCCACCAGCATCAACCAATTCACGCTGGGCGTCTCAGAGCTCTATGAAACCATCCAGCATCTCTATCGCCGGCTGCATAAGATGCTGGTGGATGAATCAGGCAGCTAGCGTCTTCACTCCTCTCGCCGCGAAATGTGTTGGCATCCACGGGGTGGAGCAGGCATTTATGTCTGCGATAAAGGATCTGAAAAAGGACCGGCTTTTTCGTGTGCAATGAGATACCTAGCGCCTCTCTACAGCCAACGCCACTGAATTTCCGCCGCCCAGGCACAATGCAGCGATACCTCGTTTGCCGTTTCGGCGGATCAGTTCATACATCAATGTAACCAGCACGCGACAGCCACTGGCTCCGATGGGATGTCCCAGGGCTACTGCTCCACCATTCACATTGACCTTCTCCGGATCAATCCCTAGTTCCTTGATCACCGCCACCGACTGCACCGCAAATGCTTCATTGATTTCGTACAGATCCACTTCTTCCGGTTTCCATCCTGTCTTGGCCCAGATCTTGCGAATGCCATCCACCGGCGCCATCATCACCCATTCCGGAGCCACGCCGCTAGTCGCCTGCGCCACAACATGGACCATCGCATCGGCGCCGAGTTTCTTCGCGTTCGCGGCTGACGTGACTACAACCGCTGCCGATCCATCATTCATCGTGGAAGCGTTGCCTGCCGTGACCGTTCCATCTTTCTTGAAGACCGGTTTCAGATTTCCCAGGGCTTGTGCCGTGGTATCTGCACGCGGCCCTTCGTCTTTATCAAAGATCACCGGAGCTTCGCCCTTTTTCTTCGCCGGAAGCTCTACGGGCACAACCTGGCTCTTGAATCGGCATTCGCTCCATGCCTGCACCGCCTTGCGATGTGAGTTCACGGCATACTCATCCATCTGTGCGCGCGTAACGCCGTACTTCTCTGCCACGTTCTCACCCGTCATGCCCATGTGATAGTTGTTGTAAATGTCCCACAAGCCATCATTCACCACGGAATCGATGATTTGTGAGTTGCCCAGCCTGTAACCTTTGCGTGCCTGCGGGAGTAGATAAGGCGCATTGGTCATTGACTCCATTCCGCCCGCCACCACAATCTCCGCGTTGCCGGTCTGGATGGCTTGCGTTGCCAGTGCCACAGCCTTGAGTCCTGACCCGCATACCTTGTTGATGGTCATCGCGCCCACTTCGGGAGCCAGACCGCCATTCAAAGCTGCCTGGCGTGCCGGGTTTTGTCCCAGTCCGGCCGCGACCACCAGACCCATAATGCATTCATCCACCTGCTCTGGTTTGATCTTCGCCCGTTTGACTGACTCACGTACGGCGATGGCGCCAAGTTGCGGCGCGCTGAAATTCTCCAGTGCCCCCTGGAATTTTGCGATGGGCGTGCGCACGCCGCTGATAATGACCACGTCTTCCATAAAATCTCCCTTAGTGCGATTGCAAACCTTTCATTATAAGATGAGGGCGGGCGCGAAAGCGCTCCACAATCTATGACAAATGAATCTCAATCGGTCCCAGCGGCATTCGACCCAAATACTGGCCAGCCGTTAACATCTCTGCCTGCTATCCCAGATCAGCCTGCTCACAGGCTCCTGGCGCCAATCTGGCACACTGTGTTGGTTGTCATTGTGCTGCTCCTGAATTCCTATGTTACCGCCCGCTTCACTTCCAAACTTTCTGCGCATGATCTGAGCTCGGTCACGGAAAAGGCGCGCATCGTTCAGTATTCGTTCACTATTGTCATTGAGTTCGTTCTTCTTGGCCTGATCGCGTTTGGCCTGCGTCTGCATAAAAAGAAACTTCGCGACCTCATCGGCGGCAAATGGCCCACGTTCGAGGCGTTCCTCATAGACTTTCTGATTGCCGCGGGTTTCTGGATTGTTGCGTCTCTGGTCCTTGCGGGCCTCGGTTATGCTCTGGGTCTTTCCAAAGGTGCGCATGTGGAGGATGCTAAACGTCTGGCGCAGATGCTGGCGCCACAAAGCGGCGTTGGTCTCATCTTCTGGGTTGCTCTCAGTTGCACCGCGGGATTCGTGGAGGAAATTATCTTTCGCGGATATCTCCAGCAGCAAATTGGCATCCTCAGCGGCAACGTTTATGTCGGCCTGGTGTCTTCCGCCATCATTTTCGGAGGCGGTCACGGTTACGAAGGTACTCGCCGCATGGTGCTCATCGCAGTCTTCGGTGCGATGTTCGGAATACTCTCACATTTGACGAAGAGTTTGCGTCCGGCCATGATGGCACACGCATGGCATGATGCTTTTTCGGGTTTCTTGCTTCGCTTCGTCGCGCAAAAAGGTTTCCCTCCGATGCACTGATCCTCCCAATCGATGTCTCCCCGTCGATCATCGGACAACATCGCTTGCATTTTTTGCTTGACTTCGAAATTGGATGAATCTATACAATCATCAATTGCGGTTTTTCACTTAATTAACCGCACATCCATGAAAAATGGAAAGGGAGAATAGAAACATGGCAACTAAGAAAAAGGCAAAGAAGAAAGCCAAGAAGAAATAACTGGCTCTTCAATCAAAAAACCAGGGGGAACGCGAAAGCGCTCCCCTTAGTTTTTTGCGGCAAAATTCTCCACAGTGCCTGCATCCTTCTCAATTGTGCTCTTCGACGCTTGGCTACTCTCTCTTGCGACAACCCACGAACATGATGCGCGGATGCTTTCAATCACTGTCATCCTGACCGATACAAATCAGCAGCGTCGCAAAACACAGATAGGTGCTCGGGATGAATGGACGCAGTGAGTAGGGCTCCCTCGCTTTCGCTCGGGACAAACATCAAACCCACGAAAGAATCGCACTCTGCCAGCGGACATAATAGAATCGCTGATCAGATATGGTTTTTTCCTCTATCGCTTTCATTATCTTCGGCGCCGCCATTGGCTTTCTCGTCTCGTGGCTGCTCACTCGATCCCGTACTCAGGTCCTCGATGTTCGTCTTTCTGCGGTTCAGAACGATTTAAACTTTTCGCGTGCCGAAGCCCAGAAGCTGTCCACCGCGAATGCCGATCTCAACAACCGTCGCGCTACTCTGGAAGCCACGCTCGAACATGTGCGCAAAGCCAATGACGAAAAAATTGAATTGCTTGACCGCGCTACCATCGATCTTCGCGAAGCCTTTCAGGCGCTCTCTGCCGAAGCACTCAAAAGCAATAATCAGGCCTTTCTGGAATTGGCCAGGACCAGCCTTGAACGATTTCAAACCGAGGCCAGCGGAGACCTGAAGCTACGGCAGGAAGCTGTTGCCAACCTGGTGGCGCCGATTGGCGAATCGTTGAAAAAGGTTGAAAGCCAGATTCAGCAGATTGAAAAAGATCGCAGTGAAGCTTATGGCGACCTCACCGCACAGGTCCGCTCTTTGATCGGCACACAGGAAAAGCTGCAAACTGAAACTGGCAATCTGGTAAAGGCCTTGCGTACGCCAACGGTCCGCGGGCGCTGGGGAGAAATTCAGCTCCGCCGCGTCGTAGAGATCGCCGGCATGCTTTCCTATTGTGATTTCTCCGAACAGGAAACAATCAGCACCAGCAACGGTCGCCTGCGGCCTGACCTTGTGATTAAGCTTCCCGGCGGCAAGAACGTGGTTGTCGATGCCAAGACGCCTCTGCTGGCCTACCTGGATGCCATTGACAGCACGGATGAAGCTCTTCGCCTGGCCAAGCTCCGTCAACATGCGCAACAGGTCCGAACGCATCTCACGCAGCTCAGTTCCAAAGGTTATTGGGAGCAGTTTGAAGCCAGTCCGGAATTTGTCGTCATGTTCCTTCCCGGCGAGACTTTTTTCAGCGCAGCTCTTGAACAGGACCCAACGCTCATTGAATTCGGGGTTACCCAGCGCGTCATCCCTGCTTCACCAACCACTCTCATCGCGTTGCTAAAAGCCATCGCATTCGGATGGAACCAGGAAAAGCTCGCGCGCAACGCTAAAGAAATCAGCAGCCTGGGAAAAGAACTCCATGATCGACTGCGGAGTCTGGGTACTCACTTTGAAGCCGTTGGTCGCGGGCTGGACAAGGCCGTGGAATCGTACAACAAGGCCGTAGGATCGTTGGAAACTCGAGTGATGGTGTCAGCCAGAAAATTCTCTGAACTCGGTGCTTCAGTGACAGATGAACTCCCGCCCATCAACATCATCGACACAACCACGCGGAATCTCACGCTCGACTTTGACGATGAGGAAGATAACAGCGCTTTGCCACCGGCGAGGCCATGAATTCCATTCGGTCAAGCGACCATCGATAAATCTAGGCTCCCGCCGCCTTCTCCAGACTCGACACCGGAACAAACACCCGCTGCTCCGTCACCGGACACAGCTTCTTGAATTCGCACCACACGCAATGTGATCCTGGCTTGGGTTCAAAATCTCCAGCCGCAATTCCTTCTGCCACTTCTTCAATTTTCTGCTGGGCTCCTTCCAGTTGCTTCGACGTGCGCATCGTCTTTACCTCGCCGCTGTCCGCCAGGTTCAGCAGCACCAGTTCACGTGGTTCCAATCCCATCTGCCGCACGCCCATGGCATAAATCGAGAGCTGCAGACTGTCATCCGCAAAACGGGCATCTTTGGGAGTACCTGTCTTGTAGTCGATTACCTTGACCGCATTGCCGTCGATCCTGTCGATACGGTCAATCCGCCCGATCAATTCCAGCTTGCCCAGGTTGAACTTGATCTTGCGTTCAGTATCAAGCACCTCAGACGATCCGCGTGGCGCGGCAGCCACCAGGGCGCGCAACTGGACTTCGCCCTGGTCTTCATACATCTGTTTCTGCATCTGGTCTTCAATGAATACCTTGGCGAATTCGCTCTTAAACGCTTTGACCAGATCGTCTGTGGACATCTCCAGCGCGTGCGGCGCGGGATCGTAATAATGTTTGAGCACCGTATGGACGGCGTTTCCATACTGCATGGCCGCGGCAGCATCGCCGGGGATCTTCCAGTCACGCAGCAGCTTGAACTTCATCGGACATGTGGAATAGTTCTGGACCGCGTTCGCGCTGAGCGCCAGCTCGTGGGTATCGAATGCGGGAGGCATGCGCAGCCACGATTCGAGCTTTGACACGTCAATACTCTCACGTGCGGCCGGCTGTGCGCTGACCGTATGCGTAGCCAAAACACCCTTCAAGGTGGGATCAAGCATGAGAGTTCGCATGTATCCTGCCGGTGTCTTGTCTTTGCCGCGACCTGCACGCGCGGCAATGCGGAGCTGGTCACGTGCGCGCGTAATGGCAACGTAGAAAAGCCTTCGCTCTTCCTGCTCGTGCACTTCCTTTCCGTCACCCATGGTGATTGATCCGCGCAGAGCAGCCGGGAATTCGAAGAGCGTTTCTTTGAAGCTGGCAGGAAATGAATTGGAAGTCACCCGCATCAGCCACACGTGTGTAAATTCCAGCCCTTTCGCGACATGTACGCTCATCAGCTGGACGGCATCTGGATTCTCGCGCTGCAATGCATCCGTCTGCTCTTCGGTGTAAAGCGGAATTACGCCGCCCGCCTGATCGAAATACTTCAGGTAGTCAAGAAACTCCTGCAGAGATCCGCTTTCCAGAAACGGTTTCTTTTCCCAGGTAGAGGCGAATCGCAAAACAGCCTGCAGCGCCGGCTCTTCGTAAGCCAATCCGAATTCCCTGGCCAGGAATTTAAGCGACGCTGCTGCACCCAGTTTCTCTGACTGCACAAACTCGCGCGCGCTCTTCACCGCTTCCAGAACCAAACGGCCGGACTCCATGGTTTGCAGGACCCCGCGCAACGACTTCTGGCTGCCGCCACCGGCCAGCTTTTCCCTCAGCTCTTCGGCAACGATATTGAACTTCACGAACGTACATACGCGAAACAGCCCTTCACCATCACCTGGATTGGACACGGCACGCGCCAGCGCCAGCAAATCGCGCACCGGACCCGTTTCCATCACGTTCATGCCGATCACGATGAATGGAATCTCCCGCGCCGCCAGTTCCTCCATCAGCTTTTCGCGATGGATATGCTGGCGATAGAGCACAGCCAGCGTGTTCTTATCGCCCGGACGCGCATTGCTCCTCACCTGCTCGATCTCGCTTGCGATGTCGGCGGCTTCCAGTTCATTAGACTGGCTGATGGCTACGCTGACCTTTTCGTCGAAAACAAAGAAACCGTTCTGCTGTTCGCGAAGATCACGGGCAGACTGTAACGGAGCCCGCTTAAACCTGACCTGCTCGCCCAACGACGGCACTTCCGGGTTCTGTGCAATCGCCGCGTAAGCCACGCGCAAAATATTTCCTCGGGATCGCTGGTTCTCATCCAGCGTGAGCCCACCGGTAGCAGGAAAACGGTTCTGGAACTCCTCAAAGGCCGCGCTCGATGCTCCGCGGAAGCGATAGATCGCCTGGTCGGGATCGCCGACAACAAAAATGTTCTTCTCGTCGCCCGCCAGCAGCTCCGCCAGCGTGATATTGCTCGAATTGCAATCCTGAAATTCGTCAATCAGGATGAATCGCGCCTTCTTGCGCTCGGCCTCCAGCAATCCCGCATCGGCTTGCAGCAGGCGTACGGCTTTGCTGATCTGCATGCCAAACGTTCCCAGGCCATCGCTTTCCAGCAAACGCATGGAGTGCCTGTACGCCCGGGCAATTTCACGCCAGCGCAGCAAAATCTCCGCGCTGCCCTTTTCTTCCACTTCCTTGCCTTTGCAGTTGCGCGGCAACCGAGGACCGGGGACAAGACCGTTCACGTACGCCTGAAACTCCTCGGGCGACACCAGCTCTTCATGGCAGCGATCAAAGAACGCCCGCAGGTCCTTTAGGAACTGTCCCAGGTCAGACGCCTTGATAAAGCGTTCCAGTTCCAGATGCTTCACTCGTTGGCGAAGGAATACATACACGTCTTCCGGAACAAGCGTGTAAAAGCCCCTGCCATTGCGCTGAAGAATGCTGTAGCAGTACGCGTTGAAGGTTCCGGCAAAAATGGAGGCTTTGCGCTTGAGCCGCTTTTCCACCCGTTCCTTCAACTCCGCAGCCGCGTTCTCCGTAAATGTAATGGCGAGTATCTCTTCCGGCTTCGCATGTCCTTGCTCAATCAGACGGGCAATACGTTCCACCAGTACGGTGGTTTTGCCGGTACCGGCGCCAGCCAGCACCAGCATCGGCCCGGACACATGCTCAATCGCCTCTTTTTGCTTCGGATTCGGGGAGAACGTGGTCGACGGCATGCGTTTTGGCATTATGACGAATATAAAGCGAAGGGTGCAACTGGAATCGTACGTTCAACAGAATTCTTTGTGGAAAACACGGAGCTCTAAGCTTGACCCTTTAATTTATGCGCCACGCTGGCTCGCCATGGCGTAGTACCTGATCCAAATCTTCCAGCAACTTCGAATCTGCAACACCGATATAGCGCGTGCAAGGCAGAGCTGCGGCGGCGTTATGTTGGAAACCTATTCCATCCAGAGGTCGAACCTTCCCGTCTTGGAGCAGGTAACCGGTTACGATATTGAAGTTCGCGGTAGCCGGCTTGGCCTTCAGGAACAACAGATATCGTCCACCAACTTTTGGCATTCCCTGTTCAAAGACGCGGAAGCGCCAGATCCGCCCGGAGGGAAATCGAACACCTCCGCCCACACGCTCCGAATCCAGAATATCTCCGTTCTGCATGGCTGGCCCTTGATTCATGAGCACCTGTGTGACCCTGACTTGGAATTCTGAATAGACCATATCTTTGGCCTCACTCAGGAAAGCGGCTGCTTTGACCACATCGGCGATTACGACGGTATCGCTCTGTGATACTGGCAAGGCAGTGCGCGCATGCTGCGGGTTGACTAGCGCCGATTCCTCCGCTTCGTCAACCGCCGGTTCACGAACCGGGTAGCCGGAGTTGTTATGCTGTTTGTTCCGCTCGTACCTCAATACAGCGGACACCGAATCTGCCGGAGTGGCATCGATATCCACGACTGGCTCGGGGCCACGGTCTTCGCGGTCTTGTGCGATCTGTTCTGGTGTCGGTGGAAGATTCTTGGCCTGGGCATTTACATACACTGGGAAGCCTGCCCACAACAGGACACTCCAACAACCCGCAAGCCGTGAGAAATTCCCATTCGCCAATGTCATCGGTTGTCTCCCATCCCGCTGCTAGATAGCGATCTCCGCCACCGCCACCGCCACCGCCGCAATCGCCGCAGTCTCTGCCCGCAGGATGGTATGACCCAACGTCGCTGATTTCCATCCGTGATTCTTGAACAGCTCGATCTCGTCGTCGGTCCAACCGCCTTCAGGACCAAAGGCCATCGCCACTGGAGGCCGGTTCCCTGCAAGCGCCGCTTTTAACAAAACGCTTTCTTCCATTTCAGATAGAACAATACGTGCGCCAGTCACCACTGCCACAGCTTTCGCAAGCTTGACCGAATCTCCGATCTCCGGCGGCGACACTCTGCGCGCCTGTTGTGACGCTTCTTTGGCGATCTTGCGCCAGCGCTCCACCCGCTTCTCCGCCGCCTTGATCAGATGTTGTGACGTCCTTGTGGCCACCATCGGCACAATACGTGTCACACCCAGTTCGGTGAGCTTCTCAATCGCCCACTCCATGTGGTCAAACTTGAAGATGGAAAGATACACGCCTATTTCCGGCAGGGCCTCACCGGCAATCTCTTCGCCCAGGTGAAACTCCACCTTGTCCGGCGACGCAAACGTAATCGTGCCAAGACGCGCTACACCATCCGCTACCACGTCATACTGCTGGCCTGCCTGCGCGCGCAACACCCGAAACAAATGATTGGCGTTATTGTCCACAAGGAAGGCGCGATCCCCTTCCACCTTGTCAGCAATCCATCTGCGCCGTGTCATATACGGCCAAGCATCACATAGGCGGCAGCCGCCAGGCCAAGATACAGAATTCCCAGCAGCCGGCTTTGGAACACCAGCGCATCCATGGTTGGAAACTGGGCTTGAAAGAAAGCTTCAGCGGCGCTCAAAAGAGAAAACACGGTACCAATCACGATCCATGACTGATGGCCCCACGGGCTGAAATAAAGCGATCCGAAGATTAATCCGCCCACCACAAACAGCAACGCGCGCCAGCGCATCCGGGTTGGCGTGGATTTTTTGAGTGACACAAGTTGCAATTCTGCGAATCGCATGGGAAGAGCCAGCCGGATCGCGCCGGCCAGCCCTGCTACAACGATGATGAACCAGATGTAGTATCTACCCAAAAATTTCTTTTACCTTTTCAAACAGGCTTCGTGGTTCCGGCTTGTTCTCCATCACAGAAGCGTTACCCAGCTCTTCCAGAAGTTCACGCTGTTTCTTGTTGAGTTTGGATGGGGTCTGCACTCTGATTTGGACGAACAGATCGCCCTTGCCCGATTGTTGCAGCGCCGGCACTCCCTTGCCCTTCACGCGCAAAGTTGTCCCTGTCTGCGTTCCCTCGGGAATCTTCAGCTTGTGCTCGCCATCCAGCGTTGGGATGACGATTTCCGTTCCCAGTGCCGCCTGTGAAAACGAAATTGGCACAGAGCAATACAGATCTTTGCCTTCGCGCTCAAAAAAAGAATGCTCCTTCACATGCAGAACGATATACAGATCGCCCGACGCGCTTCCATACGGCCCGGAATCTCCCTGTTCCTGATAGCGGATCCTGGTGCCGTCTTCCACGCCCGCGGGTACCGTGATGTCGATGGCATGCTCGCGCATCACACGCGTCTCGCCTTTGCACTTGCCGCATGGATCGGTAATCACCCGGCCCAGTCCCTGGCATGTCGGGCATGTACGGGCCACGGAAAAGAAGCCTTGCTGGTAGCGCACCTGTCCGCGACCGCCGCATGTAGAGCAGGCGGAAGGGCCTTTGTTGCTGGAAGAACCCGTGCCTTTGCAGTGCTCACACGTCTCATAGCGACGGACTTTTACCTGCGCCTTCTTGCCGAAAGCCGCTTCTTCAAACGTAAGGTGAAGATCAGCGCGCGCATCGCCACCACGCTGCTGGCGGCCTCGGCCGCGTCCTCCACTAACGTTCACCCCAAAAAAGTCACTGAAGATGTCGCCAAAGACATCGCCAAAATCCTGGAAGTTGCTGGGATCAAATCCGCCGAAGCCGTTGCCGTTTCCTACACCGGCATGTCCAAACTGGTCATAGCGCTGGCGTTTTTCCGCGTCCATCAACACGGCGTAAGCTTCCGTGCACTCTTTGAACTTTTCTTCCGCAGCGTGATCACCGGGATTGCGGTCAGGATGGTATTGCATGGCCAGCTTGCGGTATGAGCTCTTGATCTCCTGCTCAGTCGCCGTGCGGGTCACGCTCAGTATTTCGTAGTAATCTCGTTTTGCCTGTGTCGCCAAATCTTCCTCTGTCACATTCAATATAAGTTCAGAAACGTCATCTTGCTCTTAACGGCGTCAAATTGCTCGGTTTCAAAAAGGGCGGCCAGCTACTTTCTTTCCGATGTCGGCGATCCGCAAAGCCTACCCCTCCCCACTCATCCCAGGATCTAAAGGACTTACGCGACTCATCCCAAGGGGTCCCACTTGATCAGCGTAAATCAGTGCTTATCCATGTAATCAGCGGTAAGATTTGTCTTCCTATCACCCGATTACCAAATTACTCAATTACCAAATGGGGTCGCCCCTCCCCACTCATCCCAAGATCTAAAGGACTTACACGATTCATCCCAAGGGGTCCCACTTGATCAGCGTGAATCAGTGCTTATCCCTGAGATCAGCGGTAAGGTGTTGCTTTTCCGATCACCAGATGTCGTGCGATCACGGCGATGTCGGCGATTTGCGCCCTACCCCTCCCCATTCATCCCAAGATCTAAAGGACTTACACGATTCATCCCAAGGCATGGTTGGAGGTTTTGCTTTTCCGATCACCAGATCACCCGATTACCAGATCACCCGATGCCCTAATTGCTTCTTTTCGCCACCCGCACCATCGCGGGTCGCAGCAACCGGTCCTTGATTCGATACCCGGCCTGCAACTCTTCCAGCACGTGGTTATCCGGGACTTCGTCGCTTGCCACCATCTCAATGGCTTCATGCACGCGCGGATCAAAAGGCTCGCCCTGGGCCGCCACCCGCTGTACATTCAACTTCTGCAGCACGTCGCCCAGTTGCTTGTGGATCAGTTCCACACCTGTGCGCAGGTCTTCGGGCTTGGCGTTTGCGTTCTTCAAGGCCAGACCAAAGCTATCGATCACCGGCAGCAAAGCCCGGGCTGCATCGGAAACGGCATACGCGCGAAAGTCTTCATTCTCTCTGGCAGCGCGCTTGCGGTAGTTATCAAACTCAGCCTGCAAACGTGCCAGCCGGTCCAGCAGATTGTCGCGCTCTGCCAGTGCTTTCTCCAGATCGGAGCTTGCCTGCTTGCCCGAAGCCTGGCTGATCTCCGCGACATTCGACGCTGGTTTATCGTTCACGATTTCACCCGCACCGGCTGCCGGAAGCTCGTGTTCCGGATCGTGTTTCTGCTGCTCCTCAAGATTGATTTCTACTTGTCCGTTGGACTTACTCATGTCAACTGCACCTGGTCTTCTAATGGGGATTTTCTTCACGCGTTTCCATTCAACAGCTTGTCAAAAAGCTGCGCGATATAGGAAACCGCCGTAATGGTGTGCTGGTAATCCATCCTGGTGGGTCCAATCACGGCCAGGGATCCCAGCATCTCATCGCCGACGCGAGCGGGCGCGCCGATCAGCACAAAATTTCTCATCTCCGGAACCGTCTCTTCCAGCCCTATCACCACACGCACGGCTTCCTGCTGCGTGTCCAGATAGGCTGAGAGCAGCTCCGCCACCCGTTCTTTTTCTTCCAGCGTTTTCAACATCTCGCGCAACTGCTGGCGATCTTCCTGTTTGGCTACAAGATTGGCCACGCCTTCCACAAAGATGTTGCGGGAAGGTTCGCCTGCGGCCAGCGCGCCGCTCTTGTACAGCTCTTTCAAATTCTGCATGAGCTGGTCATACTCGCTGCGCTCATGCTCAATTCGTTTGGCGATCTCCGCCTTCAGTTTGTCAACTGTCCACCCGCGGAAGTTAACGTTGATGTAGTTGGCTGCGGTGTCCAGTTCAATCTGGTTCAGGTCCCGGTCCAGCTTCATCATGCGATCATGCACTACGCCGGACTTGGTCACCACCACGGCCAGGACTTTGTTCGGCCCCTGGCGCGAAAAATGCACATGTTCCAGCGCGTTCTGTTGTCCGGTCTTCGCAATCGCTACGCCCACTCCGCTGGAAACCAGTGACAACACATGCGATGTCCTCTCCAAAAACTGTTGGATGTCCACCGTGTCCTGAAGGGTCGCAGAAATTAAGTTTTGGTCGGCAGGCGAGATCAGCGCCTTCCCGGAGATCTGGTCCACGTAGTACCGGTAGGCCTGTGCGGTCGGTACGCGACCGGCGGAGGTGTGCGGCTGCTCCAGAAAGCCCGCATCCACCAGATCAGCCATTACATTTCGGATGGTTGCCGGGCTCAATCCATCCTTATTCTGGCGCGAAAGCGTCCGCGATCCTACCGGCTCTCCGCTGGCGATGTAGGTCTCGATAATAGCAGTGAGAATCTCTCGTTCCCGCGGACCGATATGTCCTGAGTTGGCCATAAAAATACAGCAAGCCGTTTGTTTCCATCAGCTTAGATGGTGATTGGAGACAACACGGCTGCTTACATTGTAGAAATATTAGTGGGTTGTTGTCAAGATAGCACTTGGCGTGTGAGAGTGCTAAATGGGGTGGTAACCGGTTCTGCCCGTAGTCATCCAGCTCATTAGTCCTTTACCTTTAGCGCCGAGCCGGTTCCGATGTCCCATCCGATGATTTTACCCTCAGAAAACTCGATTTTTGAGGCACCATAATGCCAAACTGAGGTCTTTGTAACCTGTCCATTGGCGCCCTCCCAATAGCTTTCTGAAACCGAGTCCGGCGCGCCCTGAATCGAAAGGACGTCTGCCGGCGTGGCGCCTAACATTAGGACCTTTCCACCACCCGCGAGTCCCGAATCCGCATGCCCCAATTGCAGGACTTTCAAGGGAGTTCCGGGGCCGCTCTTCCAGCGCTGCACACCATCGCCCGCGAAGTAAACCGCTGAATCGCCGTAGTGCCATTCCTTCTCGTTCGACCAGTTAGGTATTCCCTGCACCCGATAAACGTCTGCCTTGGTTGATCCCTGGAAGAAGTATGGAACCAGCCGCCTCGCGGATGCCCAGTCTCCTCGGCTCTCTTCTCCCAGAAACACAACCTGCATGGCATTGGGTTGTTTTGTGTTCGTCGTTGGAACGGTTCGTGAAGCTGGCTCCGCGGCGCTCTTCTGTCCTGCAATCCCAGAGGTTGTTGGATAGATGGCGTATCTCAACCCGTTTAGTGCGATCAGAACCAGGAGCGCCCATGCAAATTTGACCCATTTGCGCGATTGGCCAACGGGTCGGTACTGATAGTCCCCTTCATACGGATCAGTGATGGGAGGTTCGTAGCTGGTTCTACGCCGATATTCACGCCATTGCGCTGTCGAGCCTTGTGGATAGGTCCAGACTTCGTAAACGCCGTCGGGTTGGTAATGGCGTAGAAAAGAATACGCTTCGTTGACCGCCTTAAGCTTTTCCTGGGCCAGAGACTGTGCCTCCGGGTTCAGCGCAAATCGGTCGGGATGGCATTCCTTCACCAGACGCAGATATGCCGTGCGCAGTTCTTTCTTGGACGCGCCCGGCTGAAGGCCTAGCGTGCGGTAATACTCCAGCGGGCTTTTGCGACTTCGCATTCAGCTGCCCCGCTTCTCCACGAGCACTCCGGAAAAAACCTACTCCACTCGGGAAAGAGGATAAGCTGATTATGCCACACCTTTACACCCACGAACTGGCTGTTGCCGATACGAGGGGTCATGTTCTGACTAAAGCCAAATATGGCGGCAATATTTAGAAATACTTGCAGTAAACAAGACGAAGGGGCGGCCTTTCCGCATTCGGCTCGAAGGCTAAGTGCTAAAGGCTAAGTGCTAAAGGTCGAGGCCAACGGCTAAAGGCTTTTTCGCAGTGGCGGAAATCTCAAAGAGCCATGGCTACCAGCCAGCAGCTAGAGGCTAGTAGCTGGTCGCTGCTCTTACTGCACCTGAATCACATCACCCGGCGCGCTGGTCTTCTTGACCTCTTCCACACGCGTGACCACATTCTTCGCGAACTCATACAGTGACTTGGCATGGGGCGACTCTTCTCCATCCAGCGCCACGGGTTTGCCGCTGTCGCCGCCCTTGCGGATATCAGGATCCAGTTCAATCGATCCCAGGAATGGCACGCCGAACTGAACAGCCGTCTTGGCCACGCCGCCCTTGGAGAAGATATCGATCTCCTGGTGGCAATGCGGGCATAGGAAGTGGCTCATGTTTTCCACCAGCCCCAGTATGTCCACCCGGGCCGTACGAAACATCTCAATGGCCTTGCGTCCATCCTGCAGGGACACATCCGAAGGCGTTGACACCACCACGGCGCCAGTCAGTGGGACGGTCTGAAAGAGAGAAATCACCACATCACCGGTACCCGGAGGAAGATCGACCACCAGATAATCCAGTTCGCCCCACTCCACCTGCTGCAGGAATTGCCGGATGATGGAATGCAGCATGGGACCACGCCACACCAGAGGCTTGTCCCCCGGATTCAGCAGGCCGACCGATATCACTTTCACGCCAAAGTTCACCAATGGTTCTATGCGGTTCTCGCCCAGCACGCGTGGCTGCATATTGGCGTTCATCATCATCGGCACGTTAGGACCATAGACGTCAGCATCCAGCAACCCCGTGCGATGCCCCATCTTGGCCAGCGCTACCGCCAGATTCACGGCAACTGTGGTCTTTCCCACCCCGCCCTTGCCTGATCCGACAGCAACAATGTTTTTTACTCCTGGCAGCGGGAATGGACCCGGCTGCGGAGCTCCGTGCGTGTGTCCGTGTGCCAATGAGAACCCTTTCGGATGGAGAGTAAACTTTGATTATACGGGAAGCGGATTATGGGCGTGTCTACTCGGATGACCGCAAAGGGCTGCACTATTCCCGATCCTATCTGCCCTTCGCCACCAATTTCCGTCTCTCAATCTCCTGGTTCCTCAACTCTCGCCGCCGGCCGGCATCTTCATAGCGGCGTTTTTCTTCAGCTGTCTCTGGAATCACTGGTGGCGCCGACCGTCGATTGCCATCCTCATCCACAGCCACAAACGTCAGATAGGCTGACGCGACGTGCCGCGTGGTCCCTGCAAGGTAATTCTCCGTCCAGCATTTCACACCAATCTCAAGCGACGTATTGAACACGCGATTGACCGACGATTTCAAAATCAGCAACTCACCAATATGCACCGGCAGCAGGAAATCAATATGGTCCATGGATGCCGTCACCATGTGACTCAACGCATGGCGGTGTGCGGCCATGGCTCCGGCAATATCGATCAAGTGCATCAATCGTCCCGCCCAGCAGGTTGCCAAGCTGATTGGTGTCATTGGGCAGGACTACTTCCGCCGTCTGCGATTGTGATTCACGCACAAATCGCGGCTTCAAATTCCCGTCAGTATTCATGGAATTATTCTATCGCCTGTGCGGCTCCGACTTTATCCTGAGCAGTTGACCATTTTGGGCTGGTTGAGGCGCCAATGAACGGTGTCCTGAACGCCAGGCAGCAGCCAAAGAATGCTTTCGGAAGTCTCGATGCACTCAAGATCGCGATAACGCAGAGCCGTAGGCTCGAAATGAGTTAGCCCAGACCGGAAGGTCTGGGAATGCAGAGAGGAATTTCGGAGCGCCGTAGGCGCGGCACTGGGGAAAATGCCTGTTCAACTGGTGCGAAGTAACGTCAGCCAATCCCTTTCGTCCGCGGTCTTCTTTCCAGATAAGCAGCCAGATAACATGCTGCCTGCCGCTGCACCACCACATCATCATCCAAAGAGACGATCCATGAGTGGGCCACACAGTCATACTCAACCACGCCGTGTCGCACCGGTTCGTGTGAGCGTTCATAAACATACTGAATGGCAATCTTGGTGCCGTCGTCCTTGCTCAACGCAAACCGCACGCAATCCGCGCAACGATCTTCCGGCATCCGCGCACAATCCTTGGCATAACCAAGGTTGCAGTAATCGCGCTGTTCGGTTTCGGTGGGCGTTACTTCCATCCCACCGGCGCGGCAGGTGCCGCAATAACCGGCGCCAAGGGGTAACCTCGCCGGGAACGCCCAACCAATGGCAAACGATCTTTCTACGGGATAGAAATAGGGGCATGCCATAACAGCCCCATCTTAGTCCCCTTGCCTGTGGATTGTGTACAATTTTTATGCCATGACCGAACCAAGCCGTATGGAGATGCTTGCAGATTTTCTGGAACACAACCCCAATGACGCTTTTGCACGCTACGGTCTGGCCATGGAGTATTCCAAAGCCGGACAGACGGACAAAGCCCTTGCCGAGTTCAACAACCTGCTCAAGCTGCATCCTGACTACACCAACGGCTACTTCATGGCTGCACAGACGCTGGAACGCATCGGCCGCCGTCCCGAGGCTAAAAAAATGTTGGAAAACGGCGTTGAGGCCGCGAAACGCACCGGCAACAAACATGCTTTATCGGAAATGTCAGGAATGCTGGAAGAAATCGCTTAGTTACGTCACATCCCGAGTGTGATGTGGTCTTTATCCCGAGCGCAGCGAGGGATCCCTATCTCCACAATCGCTCTATCCTTCGGCATCTGTTTTGCGATCCCATGTACCGTAGCGCGCTTGCCGGCGTGCAAGCAAATGAAAAGATGTTACCTCACCATCGATCCATTTTGGTTATGCCATGGCGAAGGGCCGCAGGCCCGGCATTATGTAGCCCAGGTCGTTTCCGAAGTGCGACGCTTTTCGAAGAAAGCCGCACTGAGGAATAAGGCCTGGGTAAGGACGAAGCCAGACGCTTCCTTCCTGCCGGAGGCAGGAGCGCAGCGCAGCGGAGCGACATAAAAAGAGATTTCGCCAAATACCAATTACCAACTACCGGTTTTCCGCTGCTTCCGCAATCACCTCTGACGTCGGCTTCATTCCGCGCTTGATCGTTCTCTCAACCAATGCCGGCGCATTCTCATGCAGCTTGATGAACAGCCAGTAATACCACGGCGTCACCACCTGTCTCTTGCGCTTCAACAGCCCATCCAGCGTGTCTTTTGCCACCACGTCAGGACCCACGCCATATTTAACTGAGCTGCCTACGCGCTGCGCATTGCTTCCCTGCACCATATTCTTTGCAAAGTCAGTCGCGATATATCCCGGACACACCGTGAGCACGTTGATGTTATAGCGTTGCAGTTCCATGCGCGCAGCTTTCCCCAATGCATTCAGCGCGTGCTTGGTGGCGCCATATCCCGACATGTACGGCACGCAGATATGTCCGGAGACTGATGAGATGTTCACAATGTCGCCGCCGCCCTGTTGCCGCATGATAGGGATCACCGCCTGCATGCACTCCATCACGCCGAAGTAATTGGTGTCGAACAGTGCGCGCAGCTTGCCCATGTCCAGCTTCTCCACAGAATCATTCAATCCGAATCCGGCATTGTTCACCAGAATGTCAATGCGGCCAAACTTCTGCATCGCCGCCCGGACAGTGGCGCGCACCTGCTCACCCTGGCTCACGTCGCAGCTCAGGGCCAGCGCATTCTCTGCTGTGCCGCCAATGCGCTGTACCGCCGCCTCAGTCCGAGGCAAATCTCGTGCACACAACACAACCTTGGCGCCTTCGCGCAAAAACAACTGCGCTATCGCCTCCCCAATACCCATGGACGCGCCCGTAATCAACGCTACTTTGCCTGCAATTTTCATGGGTGAACTTTTAGTTTGTTGGCGAGCCTAAGTCAAGATTTTGTGTATCACGCTTTCGGTTCCGGAATACGCGACGAATGTCCCGCCACCAGTTCCCAGCGTTCATGCCGCCAGACAAATACATCAGTAAACCGGCTTCGACGGACCACGGTCTTTCCCTCTTTGTTGTTTGCCGTCGTTGTTACCTGCCCGGTTACGACCGCGGTGTTTCCGTAAATGCGCACCAGCGGTTCGTTGACTTCATACTTGCCTTCATGTTTCCGGCAATCCTTTTCGCCGGCCATGTCTTGTTTCTTGTCAGTCAGGACGCCATTGGCATCGGTGAACAGGAAGTCTTCGCCTTCAATCCGATCAAAGTACTTGTAGTCGCAATCCAGGTTCGCCTGTCCAATCTCCTGCTCAATTCTTACCAGGTCATTCCTGATCTGTTCGGGAGATCCGGGCGGCTTGCTTTGAGCGCGAGATTCACACGCCACACAAAGAATGAACAAGCCCGCCATTAGTGTTACAAAAGGAGAAAATTTCATTCAGATGAATCCTCCGGAGCGTTAGATGGCATAAACAGGATTTCGTGAGCGAATCACCGGCTTCACCTGCACAGCGCGCCTCGCGCCGCGAAGGGTTTCTCGCAGACGTATGCGATAGAATAATTAAGTGAGCCTGCTGCCCATATTTCCGCTCGAACTGGTGCTCTTCCCCGGAGCTCCGTTACCTCTCCATATTTTCGAACCCCGTTATCGCGAAATGGTTACCGAGTGCATGGCACAGAAAAAACCCTTCGGCCTGGTCCGCGCGCGGGAAAACGCAGTGGCTGAAGTGGGATGCACCGCGGTGGTCGTCACTATCTCCAAACAATATGAAGATGGGCGGATGGACATTGACACGCGCGGCAAACAGCGCTTTGCCATTGTGGAACTCAATCATGATCGCCCCTTTCTTCAGGCGGAAGTCACATGGTTTGACGATGATGAGCCTGCCCAGCCCACCGAAGCTGAAAATGAGACAGCCATTGAACTGCACGAACAGTTCCTGGAAGTCCTGGGCCAGAGCGCTGAGGTCGATCGTGATAACCGGCCCATCTCGTTTGAACTCGCCCGGGAATTGCCCGTCGATCTCGATTTCAAGCAGACTATCCTCGAAATGAAATCGGAAGCCGAGAGAATTGAGACTCTTGTGGAATACTATCGCGCCACTATCCCGAAACTGGAAAAAAACATGCGCGCCCGCGAAAAGGCCGGCACCAACGGTCACGTGCACTAGGGCGCGGGAGTCCCATGGCAGAAGATGAATCGCCGGTCCTTCGTCGCACATCAAAAACGGTACGATTTAATCGAGGCGTATAATCTAACGCCAGAGGCCCCTTCATGAATCTTCCCACTACCTTGGGCGAGCTCAGGAAAAGTACTTTTTCCGAACAGAGACTCCGGGCACGCAGGACCAAAGACGAACTCAGGGACAACCTGATTGCCCGTATTCGCTCGGGTGAAACCATCTTCCCCGGAATTATCGGTTATGAAGACACCGTAGTTCCTCAGCTTATTAACGCTGTGCTATCACGTCATAATTTCATTCTTCTGGGACTTCGTGGGCAGGCCAAGAGCCGTATCCTTCGCGCGCTTACCACTCTTCTCGATCCCCAGACGCCGTTCGTTGCCGGATGCGAGATCCACGATAATCCTTACGATCCCGTCTGCAAGCCTTGCCGGATGCTGGTGGCCGAAAAAGGTGACAGCACTCCCATTGCGTGGCTCACGCCCGAGGACCGCTACGTGGAGAAGCTGGCCACGCCGGACGTCACCATCGCCGATCTGATTGGCGACATCGACCCCATCAAAGCGGCTCGCGGTGGTCATGAACTGGGCAGCGAATTCACCGTTCATTACGGGCTGCTTCCGCGTGCCAACCGCGGTATCTTCGCCATCAATGAATTGCCTGACCTCGCCGGCAAAATTCAGGTCGGTCTTTTCAATATCATGCAGGAAGGTGACGTCCAGATTAAGGGCTATCCCATCCGCCTCAACCTTGACGTAGCACTGGTCTTCAGTGCCAATCCGGAAGACTACACGGCCCGCGGCAAGATTGTTACGCCGTTAAAAGACCGCATCGGCTCAGAAATTCGTACGCACTATCCCAGTTCACTGGAAGAAGGTATCAGCATCACTGAACAGGAAGCCTGGGCGCTGCGTGATGGGCTTGAGCTGCACATTCCCAAGTACGTGCGCGAAGTAATTGAGCGTGTGGCCTTCCTCGCCCGCGAAGACAAGAAGATCGACAAACGGTCCGGCGTCAGCCAGCGCCTTCCCATCTCGGTCATGGAAAACGTGATCTCCAACGCCGAGCGTCGTGCTTTGCGCAACGCTGAACACTCAATCGTTCCCCGCATCGGCGATATCTATGCCGCGCTCCCCTCCATTACGGGAAAGCTGGAGCTGGAATACGAAGGCGAAATGAAGGGCGCTGACACTGTGGCTCGCGAACTGATCCGCGTCGCCGTAGCCAAAACCTATGACGTTTATTTCAAAGACCTGAACATGCAGCAGGTCGTTCAATGGTTTGAGCTCGGCGGCGAAATCAAATTGTCCGATATCGCCGGAGCGCAGGAAGTCCTGGACGGCATCAAAAATATTCAGGGACTCACGGAAAAACTAGCTCCCGTTGGCATCAAGGCAAAAGAAAAGCCTGAAGTGCTGGTCTCCGCCGCGGAATTCGTTTTGGAAGGGCTGCACGCGCATCGCCGCATTGGCCGATCCGAAGAAAGAGTGTTCCAGGCAGACAAGCAGCCGAAGCGCTCTGAACGAACTTACGAACGCGAAGAGGAAGAGCCGCGCGACAAGTTCCGTGGTCGTCGTCCGTATAACTGAGGGTGGTGCTCGTTTTTTCTGTAATCCCGAACGAAGTGAGGGATCCCTATTGAGTCGAGATTCTGGGCTCGGGTGTGGGTTTCTGGGTTTAGGTCCCGAGCGAAGCGAGGGATGACTATTGAGTCGAGATTGTTGGCTCGGTACAGGTAAACGGATTTTGTCATCCTGAGCGCAGTCGGAGCGAATGCGACGACGCAGTCGAAGGATCTGGGCATTTTGTTTTCCATAGCATTAACAAGCTAGGAGCCAGCAGCTACTAGCTAACAGCTGTTCTTATGAAATACACCAAATTCTCAAAATACGTGGGCGACCTGGCCGACGAAATGAGCATGGAGGACCTGCTCAGCGCGCTCTCTGACTACATGCTGGAATCCGGCTTTGAGAGCCAGTACTCCTACTTCCAGCAGATGGATGAGCACTCCTTGGAAGCGCTTCGTCAGGCGATTCAACAGGCGCTGGAGTCCGGTGATTTTCTCGATCAGGAGATGCGTGAGCGTCTGGAACAAATGCAGATGGACGGCAGCATGGAGGAGTTGATCGAAAAGCTCATCGATCGCATGCAGCAGGAAGATTACATCTCCGTGGACGAGCCGCAGGATCCGTCGCGTCCGTCCAGCGCTCCCGGCCAGACCGGCGAAAATCAGAGTGAAGTGAAGTTTGAAATCACAGACAAGAGCCTCGATTTTCTCGGCTTCAAGACCTTGCGCGATCTGCTCGGCTCGCTGGGACGCTCCAGTTTTGGCCGCCATGACACGCGCGATCTGGCTACCGGCATCGAAACCAGCGGCGCTTCCAGAAAATACGAGTTTGGTGACACCATCAATCTCGATATCACGGAGACGCTCTCATCCGCCATCCAGCGTGAAGGCCTGCACCTGCCGCTGAACATCGAATACTCTGATCTTCACGTTCACCAGTGCGAATACCAATCATCCTGCGCCACGGTTGTGATGCTGGATTGTTCGCACAGCATGATCCTTTATGGCGAGGACCGCTTTACCCCGGCCAAGAAAGTGGCAATGGCGCTGGGTCATCTCATTCGAACGCAGTTTCCCGGTGATTCGCTTTCTCTTGTTCTCTTTCATGATTCCGCGGAAGAAATGCCTGTCTCTCAGCTGGCGCGTGTAAAGGTCGGCCCCTATTACACCAATACTCGTGAAGGACTGCGGCTCTCGCAACGCATCCTGCAGCGCCAGAAAAAGGACATGAAACAGATCATCATGATCACTGACGGTAAGCCTTCCGCCCTCACCCTGGAAGACGGTCGCATTTACAAGAATGCTTTTGGGCTTGATCCGCTGGTCGTAAGCCAGACATTGGAAGAAGTTTCGCGCTGCAAACGCGCCGGCATCATGATTAACACATTCATGCTGGCTTCAGATTATGGGCTGGTGCAGTTCGTGCAGAAAGTAACTGAAATGTGCCGGGGCAAGGCCTACTTCACCACGCCTCAAAACCTCGGCCAGTATCTGCTGATGGATTACATGTCGCGCAAGATGAAAACCATTCACTAAACCCCTCAAACTTGTCATTCCGAACGCAGTGAGGAATCTGCTTTTGACCTACTCTTCCCTTTTGGTCGCGCCCACCAGCTCCTGCGCCACATCGGTCACCAGGGGCTTCCGGAAACGACGCACCTTATGTGGCTCCAGCACGCGCACTCGACGCGCCGGCAAGGTAACCGGTTCAATCTTTTGAAATTGCCCGCCGCGCACTTCAACTTTGAAGCGAAACCAATCGGTGCGAAAGAGCCGGCCTGCCGCGTAGAAGCTTACAGACGCTGCAATCGGCCCGGCGAACTCCTTGCCTGTCATGTTTAATATCCGCTCACCCAGATGGCTGGTCCACGCTGTTCCGCCGATCAACGGATCATTCAACTGCTGCTTCTCCAGCGGCAACGGCCCGGCGATGTTCCGAAACTGAACGATCTGCAAAAGCACTGACGTTTTGGCAAGATTAGTCACAATGATCTTGGCATCGGTGGCGCCGGCGCGCTCCATGCGGATATGCAACTCTGGCGCCCACTCGCGCTCAAACTGTTCGTGCGCCAGTTCCACCGTCCGGTCTGCCGCATGAGCGTAACGAAGATTCGCTCGTGCCAGGATGATGCTCAAAATAGTGGTTACTACGGTTGCCAGCACTGGAATCAGGTTTACCAGCGTGGAGACCTGGACGGAGTGTCCTTGAAAATTCATGGAACTTCCCCAAAGCAAGTGTAGGGTCAGTGCTGCTTAGCGTACCTGCATTATGGGTCTCTTTCGAAGTGCGCTTCGTCGCGGGTCTTTGGTAACCGTGGCTGAGTTTCCTAGGAGTTGAGGATTTCCGCGCAAATAAAAAGAGGAACCTGAGCAGGTCCCTCTCTTCTTCTGAAAAAGACAGGATGGCTATCGCTGTGTTTTGACGGCACCTTCAGCCGCCTAAAGCCGATCTTGGAATGCTCGCCACCGCAGTACAGCTCGTTATCCCTGAGACTTGCGTGGTGTTTCAAGCTGCAATTTTTGACTTTCTTTCTGTATCGCTCACTCGTGCCTTCTCGATGCTCTTATACTTCACGTGCACCTTCTCGATTGTCCCATTGAACTTGAATGGAGCTTTATCGCGGTAATCCAGTGACACCGGCGAACCGAGGGCAATGCCGATGTCAAGACAGTCGTTGGCGGTGAACAACAGCGGGGCGGATACGGGCACCAGGCCATTCGCGACCACTTGACCATTAACCTTCATGGTGACATTCAGCGACCCACCTGGCCGCGGCACTTCGTATCCTGTCTCAATCTCAATCTTTACCTTCCCGACGGGGAGCTTCTGCTGAGCGCGGATCTTTGTGCGCTGAATGAGAAACAGGTTGTACTCATAGCAAAGCACGCCGTCTTCCACGAAGCAAGTCAGGCCTCCGGAGTTTGCCCCCAGTTTGTAGAGTACGCCGTTAGAGTTGGGTGGGATCTCGGCTTCAATCGTCACAACATTGGGTTTGTTACCCAGGGCTGGCGCGCAGAACTCGGGCAGGCGAACGGTGTCGCCGGAAAATGTCCACTCCGAATAAGGCGGAGCAACGCGCATTTCAGGATGCAGTACGGGTATCCAAAGACCTCCACCGATGGGCAGCGCTTTGTTCCGGGTAGCCTCTATGAGGAAGGTATCCTTCAACTGGGCCAGCTTCTCCGGCATTTGCACGGCAAGGTCATTCGCCTGGCTCCAGTCCTCGTCAAGATTGTAGAGTTCCCAGACATCCTGGTCTGGCGTCCAATTCTGAATGCCTGGAGGCACCCCCTTTACCCATGGCACACGCGGCCCGAAAGCGGATGCCATCCACCCATTGTGATAAATTGCGCGACTTCCCATGACCTCGAAGTATTGAGTGAGCAGTTGGCCTTTTGCCGTGGCGTCGTTGAAGCTATAAGCCAAACTTGTCCCATCGATCGGGTCTTGCGGAATACCGTTCACTTCAAGTGGCGGTGTGATGCCAAGAACTTCGTAGATGGTCGGAACGATATCGTTGCAGTGATGGAATTGTGCACGTGGCGTGGAATCGGGCTTGATCTTTGCCGGCCATCGAACCGCCAGGGGGTTACGCGTCCCGCCAAAATAAGACGCTAGAAGTTTGGTCCCTTTGTAAGGAGTGCTGCCGGCCCAGCCCCATCCCGCGTGATACATGTTATCGGTCTTGGGGGAACCGAGCGCATCAAGACCGCCGAGTTCATTCAGAGCCGCGATGTGTTGCTTAACTGTGGTGGGAATATTGTTTTGCGCGATTAGTTCGCTGATGCTGCCATCCTGTCCCTCTGCCGAGGACCCGTTGTCCCCCCAAATGTAGAAGATGAGGGTGTTTTCGCCATAACCGAGAAGGTCGATCTCGTCAACGATTCGGCCGACCTGGACATCCACATGTTCTGCAAATCCGGCACCCACTTCCATTAAGCGGCGTTGAAAGGGTTTCTCGTCCTCGGAAATGCTGTCCCATGATGGCATTGTTTCGTGCCGCGGTGTGAGCTGAGCATTTTCGGGGATCCAGTTCTTCTGCTTGGCGCGCTTGAACACCCGCTCACGATAGGCGTCCCAACCGTCGTCGAACTTGCCCTTATATTTATTGGCCCACTCTTTCCAAACCTGGTGTGGACCGTGGATCGCACCGCTCGCCCAATACATGAAGAACGGCTTGTCTGGGACGAGGGCCTTGTGCTCGCGCAACCAACGGATGCTGTCGTCTGCCAGGTCTTCACTGAGGTGGTATCCCTGCTCAGGGCCCTTTGACTGCTGGACGACGGTCGTGTTCCGCACAAGGTTTGGCTCATACTGCGAGGCTTCGCCTCCCAGGAACCCGTAGAAATATTCGAAACCCAGCCCAGTCGGCCAGTTCTCAAAAGGACCGGCGGCGGTCGTTTCCGGTGCAGGGGTGTTGTGCCACTTTCCCCATGCCGCAGTACTGTAGCCGTAGTCTTTCAATACTTCTGCTGCGAGCGCACTGCTCCTCGGGATGAGGCCTGAGTATCCGTCCCAGTCATTCGCCATCTCTGAGATCTGCCCGTTGCCAACACGGTGATGATTGCGGCCAGTTAATAGGGATGCCCGTGTGGGCGAACACATCGCCGTGGTGTGGAAGCGGTTGTACGCGATGCCCTCGGTGACCATGCGGTCCATTGTTGGAGTTTGGACTTCGCCGCCGAAGGTAGAAGGCAAGCCGGGACCCGCATCGTCGATCAGTACGATCAGGATGTTCGGTGAATCTGGCGGAAGCCGGCGCGGTTCAACGCGCTGCTTGTACACCGAATCTTGCATCGTACGTCCAGCGATGCTCGCCGACGGTGCAGGTGGGAAAGGTAGAGAGGTCTGTTTGACAAGCTTCTTATCTGGGCGCATCTTCTACACCTCTACGCGGTAACGCTATCAGCGTTTGTCGCCGTTGCAACTGTCAAAACGTTCAGGTGTGTAGTATGCGAAAAAGGTCTTTATGAAGTGAGAAAAATGAGTGAGAAAACACTCTCCATCCCCAAGCGGATCATGATCGCCGGAACGTGTGTTGCGCGTTGGGGATCGGCGTGCGACTTTTCCTGTCGCGGAAAATCAGCCGCGATGCACTCAAGTACTTACAATGTTCGCGTTATTGGATTCTCTTCCAGATTGATGTTGTGCGCCGTATACGCCCGGCGGTTCATGTCGCAATCAGCTCATTCGCACTGCGCGCATGCCCCGCCGAACTCTCCTGAAGAGACTGGATGGCTATCCCTGTGTTTTAACCGCGGCCTCAGCCGCCTGAAAGCCAATCTTGGAATGTTGGCCATCACAGAATGGCTTATTCGTGGATCCGCCACAGCGGCACAGGGCTACGGCTGTCTTTCCCGCGATATCAAAGGCATTTCCGTCAGCGTCCGTGATCTTCAGTTCGCCTAAATCGCCTGTTACCAGATATGGGCCGTTTTTCTTGGCCAGGATATTAATTGCCATGCTCGTTCCTCCAGGGTTGGTCCAATGAGAAGTTCAACGTCGAAATAAATCTATATGGTGCCGCGACTGGACGCAAGCAGTCGTAACCTACTTACTTTGTTTAAAAGCCACATTCACGAGGAGCTTGCCACCTACAATGTCCACGATATTGCAGAATGTGCGTTCGCCGCGACGCTCAAAATCCAGCCCGACTCTGGTGTCACCCACGCGCATGTTACGCACTTTGAGTGAGTCGAGAAACTCCGGCAACGTCGGATTCACGATATTCAGTTCTCTCCTGTGTGCGCTCGGACGGATACCCAGCACAGACATCAGCATGAGAAAAGCTGCTCCCGATGCCCATGCCTGCGGCGAGCACGAGACCGGATACTGCACAGGATCATCAAATTCCCTGCGTTCTATGCCGCAAAACAGTTCCGGCAGGCGGTAGTCACGGAAATTGGTTGCGGCTTGAAACAGCGCGGTGAATAGCTTGTTCGCCGGCGCACGAAATTCATACAGTGCCATCCCATGCGCCGTCATTGCATTATCATGCGGCCAGACGGATCCGCGGTGGTAGCTCAGCGGATTAAACACGCGCTCTTCCTGTGACATGGTGCGCCAGCCCCAACCGGTAAACATGGAAGGCTTCATGAACTGTTCTGTAACGGCCCTGGCCCTGTCCTGGGAAATCATCCGCGTGAAGAGTAAATGTCCAGGGTTTGACGAGATGACCTGACATTGTTTCTTGTTGCCATCCAGCGCCAGAGCATAAAACCCTCGCGACGGCATCCAGTAAGCCTTCTCGAAGCGCTTTGCCATTTCCGTGGCTTCGCGCTTTAGCCGTTCAGCCGTACGGATGTCGCCAAAGTTGCGCAATAACGAAGCCATTCGATACTTGGCTTCGTATACATATCCCTGGACCTCACAAAGAGCGATAGGCGTCTTTGCCTGCTCTCCATCACTATGCAGAATGGCGTCCCAGGAATCCTTCCATCCTTGATTAGCCAGGCCTCGCGGGGAGCGCCTTTGATATTCAACGAATCCGTCGCCATCCAGATCGCCGTGCTTGTCGATCCATTCCAGAGCGCGGTGCGCGTGCGGGAGCATGTCCTTGACCAACTGCTCATCGGCAGTCCAGTTAAATGTTTCGCTCAGCAGAATCAACCAGAGGGGCGTGGCGTCAACCGATCCATAATAAGGTCCAAAGGGCATCTCGCCCGCACGGGTCATTTCGCCTTCGCGGTACTCATGCAGGATCTTTCCCGGCTCTTCGTCGCGCCAGTCATTTTTCTCTTTTCCCTGGTACCTGGCCAGGACCCGCAAAGTTTCCACCGCAAGCTGTGGATTGAGAAAGAGCGACTGATACGCCGCAATCAGTGAATCGCGTCCGAACATGGTTGCAAACCATGGAATCCCCGCGGCAATTACGTGCTCTTTGCCTTCGGGAATCTGCAAGGCATGAAAATCACCCTTCGCAGTGCCCATCAACTGATCAAAGATGCGATTGCTGGAACTAAAATGCGTAGAGCGTGATTCCCACTCCGCAAAGGCATCTCTGCGCTGGCGAAGCTGCTGCCCAAAATCCGGCCGTTGTGCGCGGGAACGCTTGCCTTCAACTTGCGGCACAATCGTGGTCTGTAACTGGAAGCGTTTAAACGGCGGCAAGCGCAGGCGCCAGCGCCCGGTAGTACCGTTTACCGAATCAGGTTTCGGCGAGAGATGAATGACCGTGTCTCGCGCAACATTGTCCCGTCCCAGATAGTGAAATATGAATGAGTCATGACTTACGATCGGTAGATAGTAGTGCCCGGGCTCCCCTCTCGCAACACCCCGCACCTGAAAAACGTCCATGAAATCGGCTTCATATGCCAGCTCAATGTTGAGCTCAAGTTCGTGGAAGTTGAAATTCTCGAATGTCAGGTAATCATACAACGTCTCTGAGCTGAGCAGTTGTTCCCGACGGATGTGCACAGTGTTCTCAGGAATTTCGTAGCTGTCCCGGAGAGTGCTCTGGCCTGTCGTCAATTCAATTTGTGAGACAAACGTCTGCTCCGTGCTGGAAGAGAGCACAATCGTCCGGTATCCGCCCACGCGCAGTTCCAGACGGCTCAGGAAGCGTGTATCGTCGTGAAAGAATCCCGAGTCGGGCGCGCCTGGCGGCATGATATCGCCGGCCATGGTTGTGGATAGAAACGTCTTTCCATCGATCAACGTCAGGTTGTTGGTGTTGCGTGGCTCCGCATTTTGATACGCGACCCGGGGCTCCGGGTATGGTGACGGGATTTCGATTAGTTCATTCTGGGGAATGACTACCTTTGCGCTCATCTTTTATCTATCCTTACTCTGGCCTGCGCTCGGGTGATAATTGTTGCTTATGCCACCTGGCTGACACTATCCGCAATTGCGCCGTCTCTGAAGATGGTGGAGAACAGTTCGATGTAATCATCAACCATGCGTTGGGCGGAGAAGAATTCCTCCACATAGCCTCGAACCGTGGCCGGAGCAATATCCAGGTTCTTTGCACACACAGCCAGTTCTTCGGCCGTGTTGCGCACTCTGCCGCCCTGCCCTTCTTTGACAATCTCTTTCACTGATCCACCGGGCAGCGCTAGTACCGGCGTCCCGCACGCCATGGATTCAATCAGAACTAATCCGAATGGTTCGTCCCACTCGATTGGAAACAGCAAAGCCATGGAATTCCCCAGCAGCACATTTTTCTCCGCAAGCCCCACTTCGCCTATGTACTCAATGAACTTCCCATCAACACGTGGTTTGATCTGTTGCTCGTAATAAGAACGGTAGACAGGCTGGATCTCTCCCGCAATTTTCAGGGGAATACCCGCTTCCTCTGCAATCTGGATTGCTAAATGTGTTCCCTTCTGTGGTGCGATCCTTCCAAGAAAACACAGGTACGGTTCTTTCTTTTCCCGATATTGGTAGTTTGAAAGATCAATTCCGTGATGAATCGTCTTGATCTTGGACGCACTCAGCATCTTGCCCTGAAAATCGCTGATTGCGGCGAAAGTCACCTGCGGGAAACTTGCGTAGTAGTTGTCCAGCGTCTTCTCATACGCGTGATGTACCGTGTAGACAAAAGGAATATCCGTGAAGCGAGACAGGCATAGGCCGGGAGCATTGTTCAGATGAATGATGTCCGCACCATCTCGGATCGCATCCTCTACCGCCCATGAAGAGTGATTCAGAGATTTGAAAGTCGCCTCCGTTTCCCCTGCGATCGGCCACTCATCCTCTTCATAGAGCCACTTCATCGGGACTGGAAGTGTGGATTCTCCGTTCGTGTACAGCGTAATGTCTACGCCCTTTTTGGCCAGGCCACTAGCCAGCTCTGCGATAAATAGCTCAGTACCTCCATATTTCTTGGGAGGAACTGAGATAAACGGAGGCGCTACAATCGCTATTCTCATAGTGTGGGCTTCATCAACGGATCCTCGTAACCGCTATTCTCATGGATTGGGTGTCTAAGGTACCTCTTTAAAGATGCGCGCACCCGGCCCCGCGTTTTCTCCACGGAGGAGTTCAAATGCGCTTAGTACGCTTAGCCCTCGGCTATTAGAAGTTCAATTTCACTAGTTTTCGTTGCTAAGCTTTTTGCTTTTCGCTGTGTGCGCTGCTTGTCACAAGCTGGACGGCCTGTTCAAGTTCCACAGCCCTTGCCTCGTTGGTGTGCTCGGCAAGCACCCGTTCGCGCGCTGCGTGTCCAATTGCTTTCAATTCGCGCTCAGAGTAATTGAGAATGTAACGCGCCACATCGCGGCCATCCGCAGGGAGAAGAATTTCTTCACCGGAAGTGAAGAAAGTGTCCAGTCCGGGCCAGTTATCGGAGATGATGGCAGCGCCGCAGGCCGCTGCCTCAAAGAGTCTTACCGAAGGCGAAAAACCAGCCATCACCATTTCACGCCGTGTCACATTCAGTGTCATTCGCGACGAAGAATAAAACAGCGCATGATGTACCGGGTTTAGATGAGTGATCCTCTGTACATTCCCCGGCCACTGAAGCCCGTCGGGATACTGCGGTCCTGCCACAATAAACCTGCAATCGGGCAGCGCGGCCGCGGGTCCAATCAGCAGATCATCCAACTTCGGCTGTCGATCTGAAGCATAGGTGCCCATATAACTCAGTTCGCAGGCGAAGTCGGCACTTGGTGAAAGCGGCTGGTGGCGCTTTGGATCTACGGAACAATAAAGCGGCAGGGCCAATGGGGCCCCGAAATTATTTTCAATCTCTCTTAAGAGCGGCCCGCCGGTAAAGCTGAAATAGATATCCAGCTCGGGAAAATGCCGGGGCAGCAAATAATCTGTCGCGGCATCCTGCCTGAGCGATCTGATTGTGATGGGCGTGTCGATATCGTAAAACGTTTTTACAGGAACGCCGGAATCAAGCACCTCATCCAGCGCTGCGATCCCATCAGGAAAATACGATCCCACCATTGCCACGTCAGAATCGTGCAGCTCTCTGCGGACCACCGGGAGAGCCGTTTTCCAGTCGTCATAGAATCGCATGGAACAAAAAAGTGGTTCCGGAAGGTCGCGGTTGTTCTGGTACCACTCCACGTCCTTTTCGAAGAACACAATGCTATGGCCGCGTGCGTGTAACGCGCTGCATAGTGCTCTGAATGTAGTGGCGTGCCCATTGCCCCATGATGAGGTAATCGACAATCCGAAGATCGTGATTTTCATGTGCTACTCCGCCGATCAGGCCGCCACAGCACGCCAATCCGTCAGTGCATCGACAAGTTCCTCTGCGCGCAACTGATAGGTATGTTCCCGGATCGCGTGCTCACGCATGTTCACTCCAATATCGTAGGCCTGCTCCTCCGAAGTTTGATTCAAGTGACGCACAACATCCTCGGCGTTTGCCGCCACCAGAATCTCTTTTCCGGGAGCGAAGAATTTGTCAATGCCCTCCCATTCGTCGGTAATGAGGCAGGCTGCGGCTCCCGCGGCCTCAAAAACACGGGTGGGCGGAGAAAATCCTACGCCGGCCATGGAATCGCGGTTGATATTCAACACGATGCGTGCCGAGCTGTTCAGTCGATTGTGATCATGTGTTCCCACATGCCCGATCCAGCGAACATTCTTCGGCATCTTCTTGCTGCCCCAGCCTTCGCCGCCCAGAATGAATTTACAGTTGGGAGAAAGTTCGGCGGCGCGGAAGAAAAATTCCTCCACACGCCGTTCACGGTCGGGCAGGCGATTGCCGATGAACAGCAAATCGCATGCAAATTCCTTGTCCGGCTTCACCGGGTGATGGATGTCAGGATCCAGCGCGTTATAGATCGGTATGCATTGGGCAGCGCCCAGACGGTGGTAATGGTCTACCACGGCAGGCCCGCCACCATACGTAAAGATGAAGTCGTATTCCGGGATGTGCCGCCAGAATGGATCTTCATGATTGCTCTCCACCCGCGCCAGGGTGGCAGGGGCGTCCACGTCCCAGAAAGCAACGCGTGTCATACCCGTACGGCAATCGAGCACTCGCTCTTCCAGCAGTTCATCAAATGCGCCCACGCCACTATGCTTGATCACCAGGTCACTGTCACAGGATGATCTGAGCAGCGCATGAAGCTCTTCCTCGGTCTTATAGACAATGGAGCGAACGTAAGAAAAATCTCCCTGGTCGGTCTTTTGCTGGCGGCCATAAACATCCGGTTCGGCGAACGTGACCTGATGTCCAAGGCGGCTGATCTGGCGGTAAATTCCGCGATAATAGGTGGCGGCGCCGTTCCAGTAGCAGGATGTGATGCTGGAACCGAACACGAAAATCTTCATGCAATTTCCTCGCAAATGGATATCAACTGCTGGGCCCTGTGCGCACACGTATGGCGCTCCCGGATTGTCTTCACGCCTTGTTCAGAAAGTTGCTGCCTTGCGCTGGCGTCGCGCAAGAGAGCGCTCAAAGTATCTTTCATTTCCTGTCCATTGTTTACCAATAAAAAGTCCTGCCCTGGCTGAAACAGCTTTTCTTCATCGATCCATGGAGCACACACCAGAGGCACACCGCATGCCAGCGCCTCAAATACACGGATGGTGGGAATGCCGCTCAAGCCATTCGCATACTGGCGCCGAGGGACATGAAGCGTAACGCTTGAACCGGCATACACGGCGGGCGAAAGCAGGTTGGGAAGATAACCTCGATACTCAATGCCGGCCGCGGACAGTCTGGCAATGGCAGCCTCCGGATATCGCACGCCATGCACCACTGTCTTCCTGTCCGGCATGGCTGCAGCCGGCTCAACCAGGAACTCGTTCAGTTCCTGCGTGCGTTCCTCGTCGCCCCAATTGCCAATCCATACGATATCGATCTCTTGTGGGTGGTCCAGCGGCTTGAAGTATTCCACGTCTGCTGCTTCATGGAGCGTCCAGCTTCTGGGAACGCCAAAACCATCTGCATAGATGCGCCGGATGGCCTCGCCAAATGCCAGAACGCCGTCAAAAAGATGGAGATCAAATTTCAGGATTTCTGCGGCCCGCGTATATGCCCGATGGTGAGTGTCATGAAGCAAGGCTTTGAAACCGCATTTCTTTTTCACGCCAAGCACGCTGTTAACCACAAAAGGTTCATTCCATTCGTGAATCAGAACGATATCCGCACCCTTTAACTCCTCTTCCAGAAACTGCGGAAACGCTGCTTCGGACGATTGATAAAAGCGGATGTCCAGTTCAGGATAGGCGTGGCGGAAACCGTCGATGGAGAAAATGGCCTTTTCGCCTTCCTCGCGCACCAGATTGCTCAGTGACCAGCTGCCCAGTTCCTCGTAGCATCGAACGCTGTGTCCCAGGCGCACCAGTTCGCGCATGAGTCCACGCAGGAAGTGCGCGTTGCCATGGTTCCAGTCGGAGACCAGCGAGTGGGAAAAGAGCGCGATGTTGAGTTGCCGGTTCATCGTGCTCCAATGCGCTCAGGAACCAGGGAATGATACAGGTCCATGTACGCGCTCACCATTCGGGTGGCGTTGTAATTCCGACAGGCATGCTGGTATGCCTTATCAGCCATCACTTCGCGCGTTGCCACTTCTTCGTTCAGGGCTTCCAGCGTCTGGCCAAGATGCGTCGCATCATTGTTGCGGAAGTAGACCGCCGCATCACCCCACAACTCGCGGAAGGTGGGAATGTCACTGGCCACGATGGCACAATGGGAAAGCGCAGCCTCCAGAGGAGCCAGCCCGAAAGGTTCATACTGGGAAGTGGCGGCGTAGATCGAAGACACAGCCAGCATCTCTGCCAACCCGCGATCGTTCTGTTGCGGCTCCAGATGAATGTTCCCGGGAATCTCTTCCATTACGAAAGCATCCGTATTTGTCTCAGGATGGCGCTCAGCTCCCACAATGCGTACTGTTCCCGGCATGGGTTCACGCAGTAATAAACCTGCATTCTTGCCGCTGTCCCACAATCGTCCTACCGAAATTGTCTCGCCGTTTTTCTGCGCGCCTGGATTGAACAACGATGGCGTGCGACCGTTGTAGACCACTTCGCCTCGGGCCGGCTTCAGATAGAACCTGTTGATTTGCTCAAGCATCCACCGGGAAGGCGCAACTACGCAGTTCGCTTCAGCCAATCCTCTGGTCACTGACTCACGGTACCAGCGCAGCCACGCTGATTCTGCCGGAAGAGTCTGGTGCACAGACGACCACCAGCTCAGAACATCACTGTGGGCCACCACCACGCGTGGCACGTCACACGCCAGCGCGCCGTAGTAATACTGGCTGAAATGAAGAAGGTCAGGCTGGACTTCGCGGACAATTTCCAGCAGGTAGGCGGAAGAAGACTCCATGTCCTCTTCACAGTTCTGCATCCACTCCACTTTAAAAGCCGTAGGGCGGTAATCCAGCCCGCGGACTCCTTCCATCCAACGCGCTTGCCCGTCGGTAGGAATATCGCCGAAGCTGACCAGCGTTATCTTAACGCCGGACCTGGCCAGGCCTTTGACCAGTTCCTGTGTATATGTCCAGACACCGCCGAGCGTATCAGCGGTGATCAAGATATGCATTTTCCAGTTCCTTTAGCGGGACTGGTTTCTGCTCCTGGATATCGCTGTATCCTTTTTGTGCAAACGTTCTGGTATAGAAATCGTGTGCTCGTTCCCACGCCACATCGTCGGGTAGAGCCCCAAAAGTTTGCTGATACAACGGACTTCCCGGAAACGGAAACATGGGTACTGGCTCGCTCACCCAAACGCCCCTCGATCTTAGATGCGCCTGCCAGTTCTGAATCTGCTTGCGATCATCCTTCTCAGTCAAAATCAGATTGGCCTGCACCCAGGGAACCCGGCCGCGGGCATAAATCAGTAATTCACTGATCCGGTCAGTCTTAATCCGGCAATTCTTGTTAAGTTCTTCCCGGCCTGCCTCGGTAATCGACTCAATACCGCATTCCATGGAGATACAGTGGGCCCGGCCAAGCAAGTCCAGGCTTTCTTCATCCCAAAGGTCGATCCGGGTCTGAAACCCTATCTTTACTGGCCGCTGTGCGATTCCCTCCAGCAGCCTCCGCACGTTCTTGCCCACGCCGAAGATCTCGTCGATAAAGTAGATATACTGCACTCCCCTCTCGATGAGAGTGTCGACTTCCTTTAATACGGCTTCTACGGTGCGTTCCCTGAACTTATTGCGAAATAATGTTTTATTACAGAATGTGCACGACCACGGGCATCCGCGTGCGAATTCCAGCTCTGCCCCAAGGCCATGGTCCTGGGTAAACACGTGATGGCGATGGCTATGCCTCTCAACCGCATAATTCCGGAAATTGAGAGGTCCCAGGGCCGTCATATCTGTCACGCCAAAGCTCGGCGAAACGTGAATACCTGCATCCTCTCTGTAACAGCATCCAACAACGTTACTCCACGGCTGGTCCGCGAGTTGCGGTATCGTCTGGTCCGGTTCCCCGCGCAACACCACATCACAGCCAAGCTTACGCAAACTGGCCGCCGGCGTAGCAGACGGGTGAGGCCCAATCGCCACCTTAATGGCGCGGCCATTCAATCCTTGAAACCATTCCATGGGTACGCGCAGCTCAGGTGGAGGACATCGCCAGAATAAATAGGAGGGGGCCGTTGGGATGACCAGGAAATCCGGCCCGAATGCATCGACTCTGTGCTTTGATTCCTCAAGTGACAGGTTCTCTGTCTGCGCATCCACCACCAGCGCCTCATGCCCGGACGCCAGCACCTGATCGTGGGCAAACAGCAGTTCCAGCGGCACGTGCGCGTCAGGACAGCCAAAGTAAGTGGAGCCCTTGAAATTCCAGTTCGGATTGACCAAAGCAAATTTCAAGCGACGCTCCCGGATGGTTCTGCCGTAATTTTCTCGAGTTGCGCAAGCGGCGCGGCCATTCCCGTCAGCACGTCTTGGTTCTGTTGCCAGAAAGCGTTCAGCATTTGCAATGTTTCGCGAATGTTGATTTCAGGATTCCACCCTGTCGCAAGCCGCAATTGCGTGAAGTCGGTGATGTAGACAAGCTGATCTCCGGGACGTGACTCCGCCGAGGTGATTTCGAGCTCCTGTCCGGTTATCTTTTCGATATGGGTAACCAGTTCCCGTAGTGACGTGGTGTTCTGCATGCCGCCGCCAATGTTATAGATCTGGCCCGCTGTGCTTGCCTGAGATGCCCACAACAAGTCAATCGCTCGGATAAGGTCGTGAACACAAAGCACGTCGCGCACCTGTCGCCCGTCGCCATAGATCACAATTGGCTTTTGTTGCAGCGCCGAATAAAGAAAATGCGCCACCCATCCCTGGTCTTCCGTACCAAACTGTCTTGGGCCGGCAATACAGGACATGCGAAGTACCACGGTTGGAATGTTGTAGATCCTGCCAAAGTCACGCACGTATTGGTCTGCCGCGCCCTTGGAACATCCGTAGGGCGAGTGGAAATCCAGGGGTTGCGACTCCGATACACCTTTGTGTCCAGGGTAAACATAACGCCCAGCCTGGCGCATTGGCTCGCCTAAACCCAGGTCGCCATAAACTTTATTGGTGGACGTAAACAGGATGAATGGCTTGTTGCCCGCCCGTCGCGCTGCATCCAGGATATTGAACGTTCCGCCCAGATTCACTTCGAAATCCAGCCGCGGATCAATGACGGAAGTGGTGACAGCCACCTGGGCCGCGAAATGGTAGATTTCAGTGGCGCCATCCACTGCGCTTTCAACCAGGGCCCTGTCGCGTACATCACCAATGGTTACGCGCAGGCGGTTCGAGCTTCCCGCAACTTCTTTTAACCAATCCAGATTGTGCTGAACGCCCCGCCGTACCAGACTGTCAAAGACATGTACCTGCGCCGATGTCCGCGTAAGAAGGTGATGCGCAAGATTCGAGCCGATGAAGCCCGCTCCGCCAAAAATAAGCACGGACCGGTCCTTTTCATCTCTCTGTCGTTTGCGATCTTTCACCAGCTCAACTTTCTTATCCAACAACGTACATCTCCTTACGCGGTTAAACCGTAATTGCTCAGCTGGGCTGCCGCTTCTTCAGCGCGATCAGTAGGCTGTTGTGATTTCAGCCATCCCACAAGCTCTTTCACTCCGTCCGCAAAACGTATACGTGGCTCGTATCCCAGGTACTGGCGCGCTGCGGAAATGTCGGCAAAGCAATGCCGGATATCGCCGGCGCGGTACTTTTGCGTGAACTCCGCAGCAACCTTCGTGTGCAACGCGTCGGAGAGGGCTTCTGCAACTTCGCGAATCGAAATGGGCTCGCCTGACCCGATGTTTAGGGCCCGGCCGTCCGCGCTTGATTTCTCCATGGCAAGCATGTTGGCCTGAACCACGTCTTCCACACTCACAAAATCGCGCATCTGCCTGCCATCTTCAAAAACCAGCGGCGACTTGCCGTTCATCAATCGCGAAGCAAAGATTGCTGCCACGCCTGTGTAGGGGTTGGAAAGAGCCTGCCGTGTTCCGTAAATATTGAAGTACCGCAGCGCCACTACGGGTAAGCCGTACGTACGTCCGTACAGGAGAGTCATCTCCTCCTGGTCTTTTTTTGAGAGCGCGTAGATCGAACTGCATTGCAAAGGCTTGGATTCGTCGGTTGGAATCGGCGTGAGCGTCTCATGACATGCGGGACATACCATCTCCCACTGTTTGGACTTCAACTGGTCATTTTCGCGAAGTTCAGGGGCCCTCTCACCGCACTGAGCACACAGATACTTGCCTTCTCCGTAGATTGACATGGAAGAGGCCAGCACCAGCTTTTCCACCTTCGCTTTGCGATTGAGAATCTCCTGCAGCAAGATGGCCGTTCCCTGCGTATTGGCGCCCATGTAACGCGATATCTCATACATGGACTGCCCCACGCCAACGGCGGCCGCCAGATGGAACACAACTTCCGTCCCCTCAAGGGCTGCGCGAACCGCTGCCGCGTCCTGCATATCACCCCGTACCACCTCAACATCCCGGGAAAGATAATCGGGCATGCTGTCTCCGTGGACCTGGGGTGACAAATTGTCAAAAATGCGTACCTGGTGGCCGGCCGCGAGCAAGGCATCCACCAGATGCGATCCCACAAAACCTGCTCCGCCCGTCACCAGAATATTTTTGGCCATTAAAGTCTCGCTCCAATCAGGCGGGAATGGTTTTTTGCCTGGATCGCGTCAGAGGGAGCATACCTGCGAACCGCCCATAGCGCGAAATCCGCGAAATCCTGTGCCCGCTTCGGCGGGCTGGTGTAATGCGGAAGAACTCCCATATGCTCCGGCGTAAAGCAGAGAGTCAGGGTCGTAGTAAATGGCTCCAGGGCTTTCATCTGCTGATCAAACCATTCCTCGGCGTTTTCCCGGTACCAGTCAGCCCAGCTTACTCCGGTGCGAAGATATTTCACACCAAGTCTCTTCAGCCAATCAACTGCCAGGTCAAGCCGGTGGTCGCGGTAGTGAAACCACTGGCAGATCCCGAGGCCATCCGGAAAATGGCCGGCTGCTTTTTTAGGGGAACCGTCTTCGCGCAACAATCCCATGTAGTAATGGCGATAATAGGCGCTTCCTTCTGCTTCCTTATGGCGAGTGGTAGCGCTCCAGGTAGCCGGTAAATCGAGCAGGCTGTACCAATGCACCCGGTCGACGATCGGCAGCAGCAATTCAGCCGTGCGCTGGATTCCAAACGTCTGCACCTCTTCAGCTCCGAAAGAAGAAACGCCGGCTTCGGAAACCCACACCGGCTTTTTTGTCACCGATCGGATCTCTTCAATTTTTCTTGGCCACTCGTTGATCTGCCAGTGGTTCCAGTCCAGCGGGAACCCATGCACGGAAACCACATCCACGGCGTCGAGCACTCCATGAGATCCCATGAGCTCAATAAAATTGGGATCGATGGGAGAAATTCCGCCCAGCACGATCGGAAGCGCGGGATTCTCACTGCGGATGGCTTTGCTGGCGGCGATGATTGTCTCCGCGAACATCTTCCAGTCCGGGTCTACTTTGAAGTCCCAGTGAGACAGGTTATTGGGTTCATTCCACAGCATGACTGCTTCAACCATTGAGCACCTTCGCAGAGAGCCGTGCGGACCTAGAGCGTGCCGGCGAGTTCATGATCGAGTAGATATTTTCCATCTTTTGTTACGGCCTTCGGACGGCATATCCAGGTCTCCACTTCCGGATGCGCTTCAATCTCCAGACCAGAGCTTCGCAACATTCCTTCCATTCCGCCGTGGTTCGGTATCCACCAGTTCGTGGGATCACCTGCGTAGGATTTCTCAATGAAATACATCCCCGGAAAATCGCGGTCGTTGAAGACTTCCTTGTTCCAGAAATGGTAATCGTCCTGCAACTGCGGACTGATCAGCGAACCGCGGATCATGGTCTGAAAAACCAGATGTCCCTTGACCTTCTTGATTACCTTGTCCAGTGCCAGAAGCGGATAGCGCAGATGATAGAAGACCCCCATGAAGAGCACATAATCAAACTGTCCGGCAATCTGGTCAACTTCATAAACTGACCGTTTTTCGAATTCGATTTCCAGTCCCAGAACAGAAGCAACGAAACGTGCCTGCGTCAGATAGCGATCGTCAACGTCCACGCCCAGGACCCGGCTTGCCCCCCGGCGCTTCAGTTCCACTGAGTAAAAACCGGCATTGCAGCCGATGTCCAGCACTGTGGCTCCTGACAAGTCCTCAGGCAGGGTGGGTGCAACATGCTTCCACTTGATGCGCGGGAAATCTCCCAGAAAATGTCCGGGGGCCGTGGGCGTGCCCATCAGGTCGATATTATGAAACCATTCGCCCAGTTCGGTAATGCGGCTGGCCAGATTCTTGGATTGTTCTAATTTGTCGGGAGCATCGCAGGTCGCGACGTTGCTTACATTGATAGCCATCGAAGTGTAACGCTCTCTTATGGAGTTTCCTGGAATCCGATTCTTGGATAACCCTTTTAGAATCGCTGGCAGGAAAGTAGGATGCCTGAGCGCAGCTTACGCCCGTTCACATCTGGTGCACGTTGGCAACAGTCAATCTGCGGTGGATTGGCCGCGACCAGAACTATAACGCTCTTCGTCCGGACACAAGATTAATGACAGCTACCACAAGGGCCACCACCAGAAGAAGGTGAATCAGGCTGCCGGCAACGTGAAAACCCCAGCCCAGTAGCCACAGTATTACCAGGATTGCAAAAATGGTCCAAAGCATACATCCACCCCCGGGTGATAAGAAAGCGAAGCACGAGCCAGCTTTTATCAGCCAGCTTCTATCAGGATGAGAAGCAGCTTCTCAGGAACGGGTTGTCCGGAGAAGCTGCATGGAGTTCATAGCAGGGGGTTTAGGCGGATTTACTGCGCAGAACCGGACTTGAAGGCCAATTTTCAGTTTTTCCGTATTCTCGCAGCTTTCGGTAGAGGGTGGTTTTGCCGATGCCCAGGAGTCTGGCGGCCATCTGCTTGTCGCCATTCAACTGCTCCAGGGTGCTGATGATTGCCTGTTTTTCGATTTCCGCCAATGGGACAATTCCATTGCCTATCACTTTATTGGTTGTGCGCACCCACAGGTGAGCAGTTCGCACCTGGAGCGGAAAATCATCCACCGTCAGGATCGGGCTGCTTGCCGTTGCCGCCGCCCGTTGCAGGCAATGTTCTAATTCGCGAACGTTCTGCGGCCACTCATAGGTCATGAGTGTTTTCATCGCCTCCGGACTAAGTCTGTAAGACAGCCCTTTGTCGCCACAGACCCGTTTGAGAATAATGTCAACCAGAAGAGGAATGTCCTCTCTGCGCTCGCGCAGGGGAGGAAGTCGAAAATTGACTACATTGAGGCGAAAAAACAGGTCGCGCCGAAACGTTCCCTGCTGGATCGCGGCTTCCATGTCGCGGGATGTAGAAGCAATCACGCGTACATCCAGCGCAATCGACTTATTGCTTCCCATCGGCTTTATCTCGCGGTCCTGAAGCGTGTGCAGCAATTTGGATTGCAGCTCAAGCGTCAATTCACTCACGTCGTGGAGAAACAAGGTGCCGCCGTTGGCCGATTGAATCAGCCCGTCCTTCGCTTTACTGCTGGCGTTAAAAGCGCCCTTGACGTAACCGAAGAGCTCGGCCTCCAGCACCGCTGGAGTTGAAGCCGCACAATCCACGGTAACAAAAGGCCGCTGGCGAAAAATGCCGCCATCATGAATCGCGCGCGCCAGCAGATGCTTACCAGTGCCATTTTCACCCACAATCAATACCGGGTGTTTGCTCGAAGCAACACGGGGGATAATGCGCAGGATCTTCTGCATTTCCTCTGACTGCCCCACCATCGCCATATATCCAGGGGCGCTCTTCAGTTGTTCCCTGACGGTTTGCTCCTCTGCCAGGCTACGCAACTGGGTAGCTAATTTTTCCAGAACCATGCGCAACTCTTCCCCGTGAAATGGTTTTCGCAGATAATCTGTGGCGCCGCTCTTCATTGCCGCCAGCACCGATTCCACGGTTGCCTGTGAACTCGTCATGATCAGTTCGGTATCGGGGTACGCTTGCTTGATGCTGCGAAGGAGTGAATGCCCTTCACGTCCGGCCAAACGGGCCTCAAGCAGCACCAGGTCTGTTTTTCGAATCGCCAGATGGCCAAGAACTCCCGCTACATTGTCCGTCATGAAGACGGAAAAGCCGGAGTTTTCAGCCACCGACCTGCATTGTTCCCTTGAATTGCGGTCATCATCCACAATGAGGAGTGATAGCTCCTGTGGCATCCTGCCATCCCGCAACGCCTGTTCTGCACTTGCCATAAACACCCGCTCTCTGCCCCGGATGCAATCGATTTTCTGGTCTGTGCTGTGCGCCTCACCTCACACGTTTTGCAAGGCGAAGGTTAGGAGCGAACTCTACAGCCGTGGAATTGGCGATCGCCTGTCAGCGACCAGCTTTTCCCTTCCCGATAGTTTCGCTCTCAAGTGAGATCTTCTGGATTGGCGCTGCACTACGAAGGACCTTGGCCATGAATTCTGTGCAGAAAAAATCGACCTTTTAAAACAGAAGTTGACTGCCGTGAGATTGATGGTTTGCCATCAGTAGCCTGGTGAAACCGGATACCATTGGAGGAGTAAACTCGCTTGCTCAGGGCAAATTTGCTCCACACCCCATGTTCATTCCGCCCGCAATCTTTCCCACCCTTGTTTCTCAACGTTGATCCCGGCACTAATCACCGGTTGGTCGCTTCCAGCTTAAATCTCAAAGACTGACGCAGTAGCGGCAACGCGACTGCCGAACAACTTAAACCAAAGGTTGGCAGGCGGCACGCGTGATGAGAAAATGTTCTGTATTCGGAACAGAAAGTACAGTCGGCGAAAGGACATCGGCTGCTCTGCACCATTGTTCAAGCGGCGGATTTCCAGTTCACCATCGCGAGCTTGACTTAAGACAGGGCACGCGATACCTTCGCGCTTCGCAGCCAAGCAACCTTGGGAGCCAATAATTTGCCACCGCAGAGAATTATCACCTTTACCACCGACTTCGGCTTAACCGAACACTACGTCGGTGCCATGAAGGGAATAATACACACCATCTACCCAGCGGCTCGAATCATCGACATCACCAATTCCGTCCAGTCTTTTGACATACTTGACGGTGCCATCGCCATTTCTCAGGCCTACGATTGTTTTCCCAATGGCACCATCCACGTTGTGGTGGTTGACCCGGGAGTGGGAGGACCGCGTCGTCCTATTGTGGCCACGGTGGGCCAATACACGTTCGTGGCGCCGGACAATGGCGTGCTATCACTGGTTTTCGAACGGGAAGAACGGGTCGCCGTAAGGCACATCACCAGCGAACACTATTTTCATCACCCTGTCAGCAACACCTTCCACGGCCGCGACATTTTCGCGCCCGTCGCTGCCTATCTTAGTAAAGGTGTTGATCCAGCCAAATTTGGGGAAGAGATTACCGATTTCTCCCGCTTTGCCGCCCCAAGACCCAAGGCAGCCGGGGACAATACATGGAAAGCAATTGTCCTTAAGACGGACAAATTCGGAAATCTGATCACCAACATCACGGCAAAAGACGTGCCCCAGATCTTCAATGGATCCTCCACCGGCTTTAAGCTGACAGTGGGCAAAGCGGAAATTACCAAACTGAACACCACCTACTCTGCCGGGGCCCAGGGAGAGCTATTTGCCATTATTGGCAGCACAGGGTTCCTTGAAATCTCGTCGAACAAGGCACCGGCGTCCCGGCTTGCCGGAGCGGACAAAGGCAGTGAGGTTTCGCTTGTACTCAGTTAAGTCCGCCGGCAAAAGCAGGCGGCATCACAGCTATACTGGATTCTGATGCGCCAGCTTCTTATCTTCTTCTGGAATTCCACTCGCGGCCACCACTTAGCTCCGTGGCGAAGCCCTTACTTGCGCTGGCGCATGGAAACCTACTCCGGCCTCAAGATGGACAAGATCGGGTTCTGGGAGTTTTGGGGATTTCTCATTCGCGAGCGCAGGCAGCTGGGAAGATTTCTTCACTGGACGTCCGAAATGGAGAATTACGCCCGGCCCAGGCCAAAAAATCCCTGACGCTAATCACTGCCTGACCCTAATCACTGCCTTCACGCTAATCACTGGATGAGATTGAGTATTTCTTCACCAGGTGCCGGAAAGAACGATACGACACTTTCAATAGCTCCGCAGCGCGCGTTTGCACGCCTCCCGCCTGATTCAGCGCCTGTTCCACCAATGACCGTTCGATGTCGGCGACGTATTTATCAAAATCCATGCCATCGAATGGAACGTTGTGATTTCCATTCGCCGAAGCTGCCGCCGCGCGCGCCCGGGGTGAATCGGAATCCATTTGCACTTGCAGCTCTTCGCCCGTCTCAAGCGCCACGGCCCGTTCAATGGTATTTTCCAGTTGTCGCACATTGCCCGGCCAGTCAAATAAGCGAAGCATGGCCTTGGAATCTGCGCTGATCCGCAAAATACTCTTTTGGGCGGCATTGGCGTACTTCTTCAGGAAATGCGTGGCCAGTAATTCGATATCGTCACGCCGCTCTCTTAACGGAGGCACGTTGATTGGAATCACGCTCACGCGGTAGAAAAGATCTTCGCGGAAAGTGTTGGCCGTTACCATGCCGCGCAGGTCCTTGTTGGTGGCCGCGATCACGCGCACATCAAAAGCAACTTCCTGTACACCCCCAACAGGACGCAACGTACGTTCCTGAAGGACACGCAGCAGCTTCACCTGCATTCCGATGCTCATCTCGCTGATTTCGTCCAGGAAGATTGTTCCACCGCTGGCCACCTCAAAAAGGCCGCGCTTATTCTGGCTGGCCCCGGTGAAGGCGCCTTTCACGTAGCCGAACAGCTCACTCTCCAGCAGCGATTCCGGAAATGCTCCGCAATTGATGGAGACAAACGGCTCATTGGCGCGCGGTGAGCAGGCGTGCACCGCCCGCGCTACCAGTTCTTTTCCTGTTCCACTCTCGCCATAAATCAATACGGTACTGCCAGTGGGAGCAACGGTGCGGATGGTGGATTTCAATCTCTCGATCGCGGTGCTCTTGCCAATCATGTTCTCGAGCGAATTACGCGTTGCCGCATCCCGTTTCAGAGCAAAGTTCTCCCGCTGCAGGCTTAGTGTCTCCAGCGCGCGAGCAACAGCAATCTTGAGCTCATCGAGTAATCCCGGCCCTTTATGGATGTAGTCGAACGCGCCGCCCTTGACCGCCTGTACCGCGGCTTCGTAGTCCTCCACCGCCGTAATCAGAATCACTGATGTTTCCGGCGAGCTTTGCCGGGCAAACCGCAGGACCTCAATGCCATCGGTCTGCGGCATTTTGATGTCGCTGATCAGTACTTCGTAATTGGCGGAGCTCAGCTTCTTCATCGCCGCATCGCCGCCATTGACCGTCTCCACGCGATGGCCGTCTTTTCGCAGCGAGATATCGAGCATCTCGCAGATGGAACGCTGATCATCACAGACAAGAATGCTAGCCATGTGACACCTCCGCGTTCGCCAAATCCGGTGCAGGCGCCTCTTCTGCAGCTTTTGCGTTCAGCAGCTCCAGCACAAACTCCGCGCCGGTGCCGGGACTGGAATGGGCATAAACTTTGGCGCCGTGGGCCTGGGCAATCTGGTAAACAATCGCAAGCCCCAGGCCGGTACCGCCTTCAAATTGTGATTGAAACGGCTCGAAAATCTTTTCCATCATGCTGCGTGGAATCCCGGGACCGGTGTCCCGGATCCCAACCCGCCAGAAATCGCCCATGGCCTTTACCGAAACGGTGATGGTTCCCTTGCCTTCCATGGCGCGTACGGCATTTTCCAGAAGGTTCCAGATGACCTGTTTCATCCGGTCGCCGTCAATTGCCGCAAAAGCTTCGCTCTCGCCGTATTCGCGGACCACCTTCAACTCAGGAGACGCGAGCCGGTTCTGCAGAAGCACCAGGGCATCTTCCAGCAGAGGAATCAGGTTCATGCGGGAAAGCTTGTAGCTCTTTTCCCGGGAGTAAACCAGAAAATCCGAGATGATGGAATTCAGGCGCGTTGACTCTCGCGTGATGATCTCGACCAATGTGCGCTGTTCCTCATTGAACGGCGAGATGCTGGATAGCACCTTGATGGACCCGGAAATGGAGGCCAGTGGATTGCGAATCTCGTGCGCGATGCCGGCTGCTAACCGGCCTACTGCCGCAAGCCGGTCGCGCATGCGAATCTCCCTTTCGAGCCGGCGAAGTTCTGTCCGGTCTTCGAACGTGTAAACGTAACCAATGGTCCCGTGCTCAGGGACAATCAAAGCCGTAACATTGATGCCGAAAGTCTTTTCCTTGCCTGCGGGCGTTAATCCGCGTACTTCCCCCTGCCCGGACTTCGCTTCCACGTGAGGCAAGCGGTCAAGAAACAGCTCAGAAACATAACGGCCGTACACCGCGGACGGGGTGCGTTCCAGAAGCTTTTGCCCCGGAGCGTTCATCAGAGTCACGCGCCCTTCCATGTCCGTGGTAATCAGCCCGCTACGAATGGAATGGACCACGTTCTCATGCAATGCCTGAAGGCTGAGCAGCTCGCCGCTCTTGTCCTGCAACTCCAGGCCGGCCTGGCGAAGTTTTGTCGCCAGTGCGCTGGCCAGATGGGCCACGGCCATGTAGGCGAAGAAATTGATGAGGATGACTGCCAGCAAAGACTTGGAATCACCGCGCGGAGTGAGCTGGTAGGTGGGAAGCTTGCCAAAAAAATTCAGCTCCAGCAACGATCCAAAAGAAATAAATGAAACGGCTGCCGTTAGATAGGCCCAGTACCGCGGCAGCAACACGCTGGCCACGATAATCACCAGAGGGTAAAGACAGTTGTAAAAAGTGTCTATTCCGCCGGTGACGTAAACAACCGCCGTAACAAAGATCAGGTCGGCAAAAATCTGCGTAATCGCCTGGACCCGGTATTCCTGTGACAGTGAATGCAGAACAATAAAGAAAACAGAAACCGTGTACCAGACCAGATGATCCCAATGAACAGGCGAACGGGTACATTCGTTGGCGTCAGGTAAACGATGAGCAGCTCAACGACCAGCAGGAACGTAATAATGATGATGCGGACCTTGACCAGCCACGCCAGCCAGGCCCGCTCATTGAACTTTGTATCGCTCATCTCCGCCTGTTTTCGTAAAGGTTCACACGCCCTGCTTAAGACAGCTTGGCGATCATTGAGAACAACGGCATGTAGAGCGAAATAACGATTCCGCCGACAGCCACGCCCAGGAATCCGATCATGATCGGCTCCAGTAAGGTCAGCATGTCCTTGGTCGCAGCATCCACTTCATCTTCGTAGAAGTCAGCGATCTTTTGCAGCATCGCGTCCATTGCGCCCGTAGCTTCGCCCACGCCGATCATCTGCGTCACCATGTTCGGGAAAACTCCGCATTCCTTCAATGGGTCCACAATGGTCCGGCCTTCTTCCACCGCCTTGCGCACTTTCATCAGCGCATCTTCTAGAACGGCATTACCCGAAGTCCTTGCAGTGATGGCCAGGCCTTCGAGGATAGGGACGCCGGAGGTGATAAGAGTGCCTAGCGTGCGAGTAAAGCGGGCCACAGCAATCTTACGTAATACCAGCCCCAGAACGGGCAGGTTCAGCAACATCTTGTCAAACATAAACCGGCCCTTGGGGTTCTTGCGTATCTCTCTGACAGCGAAAACCAGAGCGACAAGAAACAGCAGCACAAGCCACCAGAACCGGCCCACAAAGTTGCTCAGCCCAATCACAATTTTCGTCGGCAATGGCAAGTCAACCTGCATGCTGCTGAACATGTTGGCGAAGATCGGCACCACGAATTTCAGCAGCGCGCCAACCACCAGCACAGCCATGCTGATGACGGAAACCGGGTAGATCAACGCTGACTTGATGGCAGACCGCAGCTTGACCGACTTTTCCACATACATGGCCAAACGCTGCAGAATGGTATCCAGAATACCGCCCGCCTCGCCGGCCTCAATCATATTGGTGGTCAAATCATCAAACAGCTTGGGATATTGGCGCATGGCATTGGAAAGCGTTGAACCGCCTTCCACTGTCTGCCTTACTCCCGTCAGGCACTTCTGGAAATACTGGTTTTCCTGGTTGGCGGCAAGAATTTCAAGACACTGCACCAGAGGCAGACCGGCGTCGATCATGACGGAAAATTGCCGGAAAAAAACGGCAACTTCTTTGGTGGCAACTTTGGCCTGACCAATTTTTGGCAGGGCAAATTCCTTGCCCTTCTCCTTAATGGCGCCTGGAGTGATCCGCTCGCGTCGCAGAAGCATAGTGACGGCGGCCTTGTTATCCGCCAGCCTTTCACCAGTGATCCGCTTGCCTTGTGAATCTGTACCTGTGAACGTAAATACCGGCATACCGATGACTCCTCTCGAACTTGTTGCCTACCAGCAAAAAGGGTTCTGAGTGTTTAACGCCGTACTGGCGCCGCTGCATTCGCCGCTGCGATCTTGGTTGCGATCACGCCGCGGTTGATCATGTCCTGCAATTCGTCTGGCATGGAAGACCGCTGCAACGCTGTCTCCAGCGTAATTTGCTTGTGGAAATAAAGTGTCGCCAGCGCCTGGTTGAAGGTCTGCATACCAAAGCGGTCCTGGCCAGACTGCATGGCCGAATAAATCTGGTGAATCTTGTCTTCGCGAATCAGGTTACGGACGGCTGCATTCGGCACCATGATCTCCATGGCCATGACTCGTCCGGCTCCGCCCACTTTCGGCAGCAGGGTCTGGCAGCAAATACCTTCCAGCACCAGGGACAGCTGTGCCCGAATCTGCGATTGCTGGTGGGACGGAAAAACGTCAATGATACGGTTGATGGTGGAAGCCGCGGAGTTTGTGTGCAGTGTCCCGAAGGTCAAGTGGCCTGTCTCAGCGATGCGCAACGCCGATTCAATGGTTTCAAGGTCGCGCATTTCGCCGATCAGCACAACGTCTGGATCTTCACGCAGTGCGGCACGCAATGCGTCACTGAATGATTTGGTATCCGAGTGGACTTCGCGCTGATTCACCAGGCAGCTTTTGTTCTGGTGCACAAACTCGATGGGATCTTCAATGGTGATGATGTGATCGTGCCGCTCCATGTTGACTTTATCCAGCATGGCTGCAAGCGTGGTGGATTTTCCTGAGCCCGTGGGCCCCGTTACCAGCACCAGCCCGCGCGGCTTTTCACACAACTTGGCAATGACCGGCGGCAGATTTAACTGCTGAAAGCTCTTGATCTCAAACGGAATCACGCGGTAAACAGCCCCAACGGCTCCGCGCTGATTGAAGCAGTTGCCGCGGAAACGGGCCAGGCCTTTTAAGCCGAACGAAAAATCCAGTTCCAGATTTTCTTCAAAACGGTGTTTCTGCGCGTCCGTAAGAACACTGTAAGCCAGCTGCTTCGTCTCTGAAGGGGTTAGCGGCGGCATATCCAGCGGCTGCAAATGACCGTGCACGCGGACTTGCGGCGGCGAGTTTGTGGTGATGTGCAGATCGCTGCCCTGCATGTCCAACATCTTTTTCAGTAAATCGCTGAGCGTAACGTTCATGATTGCGTCCTCTGTCCCCTAAAAGCTCTCACTTCCTGAAAACTTGCGCGGCCGGTGAGCGACTAGTGAATGGTTTCGCGCGCCACTTCTTCCAGGGTGGTCACGCCGTCTTTGACCTTGATTAATCCGCTGCGACGCAGCGTGATCATTCCGTGCTCAATGGCTTTCTTCTTCAACTCAACCGCGGATGCGCCGATCAGAATAAGCTCGCGGATCTCGTCATCCACTTCCATTACTTCGTACAGGCCGGCGCGGCCTTTGTAACCTGTGCCGTTGCAATTGGTGCAGCCGCGGCCTTTGAAAATCTTGACTGTCTTCGATTCTTCCGGCGTATAGCCCGCTTCGATCTTGGCTTGCGGCGGCAGCGGAACTTCTTCCCTGCACTCGGAGCAGATGCGTCGCACCAGGCGTTGCGCGCAAATGAGATGAACGGCGGTGGCTACAAGGAACGGCTCAATGCCCATGTTCATCAGACGACTGATGGTTTCGGGCGCGCCGTTGGTGTGCAGCGTGGAAAGAACCATGTGACCGGTGAGCGCGGCTTTGATGGCAATTTCAGCCGTTTCAAAGTCGCGGATCTCGCCCACCAGAATTACGTTGGGGTCCTGGCGAAGAAAGGCTCGCAGTGCCGCGGCAAAGTTCAAGCCGATGGATTCCTTCATCTGCACCTGGTTCACGCCGTGCAACTGGAACTCCACCGGATCTTCGGCTGTCATGATGTTGGTATCGGGCTTGTTCAGCAGCGAAACCGAAGAATAGAGCGTATTCGTTTTGCCTGAGCCGGTAGGCCCGGTGACCAGCACCATTCCATATGGCTTCAGTACGGCGTGCTGAAATTTTTCCAGCGACTCCTGTTCAAAGCCAAGCTTGGTCATGTCCAGACGCAGGTTTTCTTTATCGAGCAGACGCAGAACAATTTTTTCGCCCCATAGCGTTGGCAGCGAGTTCACGCGGAAATCGAGTTGCTTCTTCTTCCCGCCAATCTGCATCTTCAGCATGATGCGTCCGTCCTGCGGCAGGCGCTTTTCGCTGATGTCCAGCTTGGCCATGATCTTGATGCGCGAAGTGATGGCGTCTTTCAACTTCATGGGCGGAGACATGATGGCCTGCAGCACGCCGTCTATGCGGAAGCGGACTCGATACTCTTTCTCATACGGCTCAATATGAATGTCACTGGCGCCCTTTTTCACTGCGTCCGTCAGGATGATATTGACCAGCTTGACGATGGGCGCTTCGTCGGCCGACTTCTCCAGTTCAGCCAGGTCCAGTTCGTCCTGCTCAGACTGAAGTTCAACGTCAGCTTCATCGCCCATGGACGCCAACAGGTCGTCAACATTCTCCTCGCTGGCAGATGCGCCGTAGGCCTTGTCGATCGCTTCCATAATCGCCGACTCGGAAGCGACCACCGGCTCGATGTTGAAGCCGGTCATGAACTTGATATCGTCCATGGCGAAGACGTTGGTCGGATCAACCATGGCGATGGTGAGTGAAGCGCCCACTCTGCTCAACGGAAGAATCTGGTAACGCTTGGCGGTTTCCACCGGAATCAGCTTCACGACGGAGGCATCGATCTCAAAATACTGAAGATTAATGGCTGGTACGCCATACTGGCGGGAAAGAAAATTTGTGACTTCTTCGTCGCTCACGAAACCGAGCGAGACTAACGTCGATCCCAGTCGAGCGTTGGGGCCGTGCTCCCGCTGGGCCTTAAGGGCTTTATCCAGCTGCTCTGACGAAATGATCTTCTCTCTGACCAGAAGATCGCCGAGCCGTTGTGACATAGAATTCCCGCTGATCCTGAAAAAGATTTAACTCAAATATTGCATTCACTAGAAAATGGCTGGAGGGGGCAGCCGTTGTCGTCATGACAAACGAGAGTATCGCGATTATTTGCCCGGTGACACAAATTGTCAATCGGCGTTTGTCCTCTAAGGTTCATGCACTTAAGGGTGACAATTTTTGGCGGTATAAGCGGTAAGTGAAATGCCGGAGTGAGTAGAATGCGCGTGCAAAACTGACCGCTTCTATACGTGGAACGCCTTAGCAGAAAGCGTCAAATAACGATGGTTTCCTGGTATTCGCCGAAGATCGTACGCATGGCGTCGGAAATCTCCCCAACCGTGCATAGGCTTTCGACAGCATGAATGATGTGAGGCATCAGGTTCGAACCGGACTGGGCAGCTTCTTTCACCGCCTGAATTGCCAATTGCGCAGCGCCTTTGTCACGGCGCTCTCGCATCGCGCGCAGGCGCTCTACTTGTTTACGCTCAAGTTGTTCGTCAATTCGTTGCACGGGCACGGACGCATCGCCCTCAGTTTGAAAACGGTTTACACCCACCACCACCTGCTCCAGCCGATCGACGCTTTGCTGAAACTCGTAGGCGGCGTTCTGGATTTCCTGCTGGATAAACCCCAGCTCAATGGCTTTCAGCGTCCCGCCCAGAGCGTCAATCTTTGCCAGATATTGGTTTGCGTGCCGCTCCAGATCATTCGTAAGAGATTCAATGAAGTAAGAGCCGGCCAGAGGATCAATGGTGTTGGCCACGCCCGTTTCAAAGCCAACAATCTGTTGCGTCCGCAATGCGATGCGCGCCGCCTCTTCCGTTGGCAATCCCAGGGCTTCATCGAAAGAATTGGTATGGAGAGATTGAGTTCCGCCCAAAACGGCCGCCATGGCCTGCAACGCCGTCCGAACAATGTTGTTCTCCGGCTGCTGTGCCGTGAGCGTGGAACCTGCCGTTTGGGTATGGAACCGTAGCATGAGGGCCCGGGGATTCTTCGCTCCAAATCGCTCTTTCATAATGCGGGCCCACATACGCCGGGCAGCCCTGAACTTGGCCACTTCCTCCAGGAAGTCGTTATGCGCGTTGAAGAAGAAGGAAAGCCGCGGCGCAAACTTGTCCACACTTTGTCCCGCAGCCTGGGCTGCCTCCACATACGCTATCCCGTTGGCTAGTGTAAAAGCGATCTCCTGCACCGCCGTGCTGCCCGCTTCGCGCATGTGGTACCCGGAGATGGAGATCGGATTCCATTCCGGCAGGTTCTCATTCGCGTAGGCAAACATGTCAGTAATGATGCGCATGGCCTGCTTGGGCGGATAAATGTAAGTTCCCCGCGCGATGTACTCTTTGAGCACATCATTCTGCACCGTCCCGCTGAGCTTCCGGATATCTGCTCCATTGCGCTTCGCCACGGCAACGTACAGGGCCAGAAGAATGGAAGCCGTGGCGTTGATGGTCATGGACGTGGAAACTTTTTCCAGGTTGATCCCGTCAAAAAGCCGCTGCATGTCTTCTACAGAGTCGATGGCGACGCCTACTTTTCCCACCTCACCGATGGCCATGGAATGATCTGAGTCCATGCCGATCTGCGTAGGCAAGTCAAAGGCGACGGAGAGCCCGGTGGTCCCGTGGTTCAGAAGGTATTTATAACGCCGGTTGGAGTCCTCGGCGTCGCCCATGCCGGCGTATTGGCGCATGGTCCAGAGTCTTCCCCGATACATGGTGGGCTGCACGCCTCGCGTATAGGGAAACTCACCCGGGAAGCTGACGTCGCGATCATATTCCCAGCCCTCAAGATCAGCCGGTGTATATAGAGGATGGGTGGAAACAGCTGTGGTCTGGAGTTCTTGAGACGCGATTTTTACGTCATCAGCCATGGACCGGAGAGGCTACTTCTTCAGAGTACGACTGGCTTTTCTGAATGACACAAGTGTAAACCAGAGGGAAATGGACAGAAACACAGCTGCTTCCCAGAAGCGGACCCGGTCAGCAAAGTGGTTGGTCACGTACTGTTTCCACAGCATTTTGGCAGCCAGGAGAGTGAAAAGGATGAAAAAGAGACCCGTAACTTGAAGCCAAAGCGCGTAAAACGTTCGCCCGAAAGAGATTGCGACCGTTTTGGTGCTGAGGAGAATTGCGCTCCAGAGCTTGTCCTTTTTCTGGACGTTTTTCAGGACAGTGGAAACTTGGGACATTGCGTTTATTGTAGCCCGAAAAATGTCAGAATTTTGCATCAAACTGTGTGAACAGTAACCGCCGTAACCTGCATCTTATTCTTTGAGGCGCATTTCAGTGAATAACAGGCTAAAGAAGCTGGTCAAAGACCTCGGCGACGCCATTAATGGATCGCTTTCTGAATCCGAACAAATAGCGGTGGTAATTTCAAAAATCAAGGACGAGGGCTTCGACATCTTCCTGGTCCTTGAGGCCACCATTGGCTTTAACAGCCGGGAAGATGAGATCGCGAAGGCCGGTCCGGAACTGGTTGGCAAACGCAGGAACTCTGATCCGCAGTTCTCTATCACCGCTCATGATGTACGTTTCTTGAAATCTCTGCGCATTAGTGTGGAAGAAGCGGCTTAATAGTTAGAAAACTCTGACGAAACAGCCCCGCAGAGGCAAAGCAAACACCATTGCGGCCGGTTCAAAAAAATCGCATTCCCCATTTTCTGTTAGCATTTATTTCGTCCGTTAGCCTTGTTTCTGAGACAAGGTTCACCCAAGGCCTATCATGAAAGACACTCTTGGAGTACTGCTGGCTGGCGGTGCCGGCGAACGCCTGTACCCGCTGACGCGCGATCGTGCCAAACCCGCGGTTTCGTTCGGCGGAAACTACCGCATCATCGACATCACTCTTTCCAATTGCATCAACTCCGATTTGCGGCGCGTTTACATTCTCACCCAGTACAAAGCTCTGTCACTCAACCGGCACATCCGCGAAGGCTGGGGAGCAATCGTCGCCACTGAACTGGGTGAGTTCATTGAGATTCTTCCCCCCATGAAGCGCGTGAGTGACAACTGGTACCTCGGCACGGCTGACGCTGTGTACCAGAACATTTATTCGATCGGCTCTGAGCAGCCAAAGTACGTTCTTATTCTTTCCGGCGACCACATTTACAAGATGAATTACCAGCGTATGCTGGATCAGCACATCGCCGCGCAGGCTGACGTTACCCTGGCCACGATTCTGATTGATCCCAGTGAAACTCCGCGCTTTGGCGTTGTGGAAGTGGACAGAGACGGGCACATCTCCGGATTTGAGGAAAAGCCCAAACAGACCAGGCTCCGTTCTCCCTACAACCCGGAGATGGTGGATGGTTCCATGGGCGTATATGTCTTCAACACGGAAGTCCTTTTACCCGTGCTGCTGAAAGACGCCGAAGATCCAAATTCATCTCACGACTTTGGCAAGGACATCCTGCCCAAGATTCTTAACCAGAATTACAAAATTTACTCCTACAACTTCATCGACGAGAACAAGAAGGAAGCCCTTTACTGGCGCGACGTGGGCACGCTGGAAGCCTACTATGAAGCCAACATGGACCTGGTATCGGTTTCTCCTGTCTTCAATCTGTATGACAAGGACTGGCCAATTCGTACTCACCAGCGCCAATATCCGCCGGCCAAGTTTGTATTCGGCGAACCCGGGCGTACTGGAACCGCCGTAGATTCCATCGTGTGTCCCGGTTGCATCCTCTCCGGAGGTATCGTCAGGAAGAGCGTGCTGTCACCTGATGTCCGCGTGAATTCTTACACGGAAGTCGACGCCAGCATTATCTTCTCTCATGTGAACATCGGCCGGCATTGTCGTATTCGCAATGCCATCATTGACCGTGATGTCCAGATTCCGGAAGGCACCATCATCGGATTCGATCCCGAAGAAGACGCGAAAAACTACGTGGTGACCGAATCCGGCATCACGGTGGTCACGCGTGATTATTCGTTGTTTGAAACTCCGGTACCGGCCGACTACTTTACGTCTGAATGACTCTCTGACTCGTTGATCTACGATCTATAGATCTAAGATCCAAAGATCTAAGATTAAGGACGCACACGCAGACAAGCTGTGCGTCTTTTTTTCATGGAGGAAGTTCTAGGTTCATGAAGCCACCTTTGGCAAAAATAGATTCTGTGGTTGATGCCCTTCACGGACAGCGCGTGGCTGATCCTTATCGCTGGCTGGAAGATGCTTCTTCTCCAAAGACGCAGGAATTCGTCGAACAACAGAATGCATACACGCGCCGTGTACTTGCCGCGGCCCCTGGAGTCGATCGGCGGGCCCTTCGCGATCGTATTGAAAATCTGCTGACCATCGGACGAGTGGAGCCTCCCTACGTTGCCGGCGATAACTACTTTTACGTTCGCCGTGACGGCCACCAGAATCAACCAGTGATTTACGTTCGTTCGCGGGGACTGAGTCATCTTGAGGACCGCGTGTTGATTGACGTAAACGCGCTTGCCCAGGATGGAACCATTGCGCTTGACTGGTTCTATCCCTCGACCAGCGGAAGGTATGTGGCTTATGGCACATCTCCCAGCGGAACTGAATTGAGCACGCTGCAGGTGATTGAGACTGAGTCCGCCAGACTTCTACCCCTGAAGATTGAGCGCACACGGGCAGCCTCACTGGCGTGGCTTCCTGACGAATCTGGTTTTTACTACACCAGGTATCCACGCCCGGGTGACGTGCCTCCCGGACAGGAGGTCTATCACCGGCGCGTATTCTTTCATTCACTGGATGAAGATGAAGATGAAGATGAAAAGGACCAGGCCGCAGGCGATCCCCAGATATTCCCGACAGAAAAGATCAAACTCGATCCGGAACACTGGCCAGGCGTTGATCTTTCCGAAGATGGCCGGTGGCTGCTGATCAAGGTTGAGGAAGGTTGGGCGAAAAGTTCGCTTTATCTAAAAGACCTCTCTAACCCGGAAGTTGATTTCGTGTGTTTAACAGAGGGGCGAGATTTTCTTCATGCCGCCGAAATCTTCGACGGACATCTCTACATCACGACGAATGACGGCGCGACGCGCTTTCACGTGCTAAAAGCTCCATGCAGCCATCCGCAACGGGAAAACTGGAAAACAATTGTTCCTGAGAGCGCGGGCGTCATTGAGGAAACGCGGATCATTGGACGGCGGCTGTTCCTGCGTTATAGCAGGAATGCAGTTTCTGAACTGAAGATCGCAGATCCCAACGGCAGCCATCTTGCCGATGTGACGCTGCCAACTCTGGGTAGCATCTTTGCCATCGGTGGAAAATGGAACGGCGACGAAGCCTTCTTAGGCTTCACGTCATTCGCCGTCCCTCCTGCCGTTTACCGCATCAGCCTGAATGGTACCGTCACACCCTGGGCTAATGTGGAGTCTCCTATCAACCCCGACGATTTTCAGGTTGAACAGGTCTGGTTCGCTTCGAAGGACGGCACGCGCGTTCCCATGTTCATCGTCAGCAGGCAAGGTTTCAACCGCGCCGGAAACACGCCAGCGCTGCTCTCCGGATACGGCGGCTTCAATGTGGGTCGCACGCCCGTGTTCAACCGCAATGCCATGCTATTGCTACTGGAAAACGGAGGTATCTACGCAGACGTTCAACTGCGAGGCGGTAACGAATTTGGCGAGGCATGGCATCGCGCCGGCATGCTGGAAAATAAACAAAACGTTTTCGACGACTTCGCCGCGGCCGCGGAGTTTCTGATCTCTGAGCGATATACCGATCGTGATCATCTGGCGATCCAGGGTGGCAGCAACGGAGGACTGCTGGTGGGAGCGGCCATTACGCAGCGACCTGAGCTTTTTCGCGCCGCCATTTGCCAGGTTCCTTTGCTGGACATGGTGCGGTATCACAATTTTCAGATCGCCAAGTTGTGGATACCAGAGTACGGCTCTGCGGACAATCCAGAACAGTTCCGGTACATCTACTCCTACTCACCTTATCATCACGTAAAACCTGGCCTTGAATATCCCGCCACTTTCTTCATGACCGCGGACGGCGACACCCGTGTCGATCCCATGCACGCCAAGAAGATGGCCGCTTTGCTGCAAGCCAATGCCGCCAATGACGCGAGCAGGCCGATCCTGCTCCGCGTGGATGTAAACGCCGGTCACGGGGCGGGCAAGCCGATTGGAAAACTCATGGAGGACGCACTTGATTTGTGGACTTTCCTCTTCTGGCAGCTCGAAGTCTCTCAACTAAGACGTTAGCCCCCAACGCAGAAGCCTTCGTGCCCCAGTTGTGCCGGATAAGAAAAAGACCTGCATCCTCATGCAGGTCTTTTCACCTCACCCACTAGAAATTCTCTACTCAGTCAGCTGATGCTCAGAGGCTGGGTAAGTTTGAAACCCAGGCGTCTTTCCGCGCTGAAGCCAACTTCCTTTTTGCCGGTTGCGTAGGCAGCGCCGGTTCCACCCGCGGCGCCAATCAAAGATCCAATGGCTGCGCCCTTGCCACCACCCGCGAGTGCACCAATGAGCGCTCCGCCGCCCGCGCCACCACCAATGAACGCCAGGTCGCGCTTCTTGTAGTCTCCTCCGCTGACAAACATACTGTTGGTTCTAAGCGCCATGCTCTTGCCGTTGACGTTAATTGACACCAGGGTAATGCGAAGATATCCGGAATTGTGCAGACGACCTGAATCGCGGGCAGCAACCACTTTTCCCATCACAGCCGCACCCTTGGGAGCGATCGTCTTTCCGTCCACAACCAGCGGTTCGTCCAGGACTGCGGTAAACACCTGTCCTGATTGTGCGGTTGAGCTGGACAACGGCTCCTGCAGCCGAACATACACAGCGGTGTTCGCCGGTAGCACCAGCGGCTTCGGCTCAGTAAAAGGAATCCTTTGCGGCGCTGAAGTATCTGCGGTTTCGGCGGCTGGCGTGGCGTCAACTCCATGGCATCCTGCAAGCCCTGTGATGATGAGCGCGAGGACAAAGTAAAACAATAGAGACTTGTTCCTTTGCATAACTACTCCCGGCAAAGTGGGGGGAACACTGCCGCCTTCCTGAGTAGCACGATCCATGCCATTGGCAACTATGCGGAATTTCAAGACTTTAGAGAAGTACGCGGCGCGTATCTTGTGTATTTTTTACAGCTGGGAGATGAGGGATCTGGGGCTACTGGGTTCCGCTTCCAGCGGAGGCCTGGGTGCTGCGCGACGTCTCAGGCTGGATCACAATGCCGTCAAAAGGAGTGATGGCAACAAGACGGCCTCCGATCTGCCGCACATTTCTGACCATCCATCCCGCGTTGATGGGCGACCAGTTGCGACCGTTGTCCGTGCTCTCAAACACATTCATAGACGCTGCACCGGTGGCAAGAATGCGCTGGTCTTGTTCATCCAACAGAACGCTCATCACATTGGACAGCCGCAAGGACGTAATGCGCTTCCAACTGTCGCCCACATCACTGCTCCGGAAGATTCCTTCGCGGGCAGCCAGCCAGATATTCCCCTTACTATCGACTGAGACGGAGTTGATGATGAAATCTGGTTCCAGTGGCTTAGGCGTGAGCCAGCTTTCGCCCGCGTTGACAGAAACCGCCACCACATTCCGATTGGCCGCTACCACCATGCGATCAGCAACCGCAAGGCTGCTGACGTAATGCAGCCCGGGAAGGTCCTGTTTGTGCCAGCTCTTTCCGGCATCGTTGCTGATCAACAGTCCTATCGAGGTTGCTGCGAACCAGGTGTGGTCCGCCACATCCAGAGAGTTAATGCGCGCCGTCAGTTCGCTGGTGACTGTCCTGGTAATCACTGCGTCTTTCCTGGCTGGATCGGGCGAAGATTTCTCCTCAACCAACGTGTTCGCGGGATTCCAGCGGGATTCACTCGCCTGCAATGTGAAGATGCCGCGATCAGTCCCTGCCAGCAGCGAGTTGTCAGGCAATCTGCGCAGGGCAAAGACGTCGCGGCCCTCCAGCCCATCACTCATTTGCTTCCAGTTTTGCCCGGCATCCGCTGACTTATAAACGCCGCCAAATTCCTTATCGTTCAGGAGTCCGGCATAAATATCGCCCGGCGATTTCCCATCAACCAGCAACGTGGCCACCTGACGATGGGTGAATCCACGATTTGAAGAGACAAATGTAGCACCGCCATCATCGCTGGCCAGCACGCCGCTGCGGTCGGTGGCGAGTAAGACACGCGTGGGCCGGCGTGGATCGATCAATACATCATTGATAATCACGTTTGCGCCGGTAGTCCGCTTCCATGTCGCACCGGCATCGCTAGATTTCCACAATCCTTCAGTGGTGCCGGCATAAACCACATTGTGATCCACAGGGTCCATTTTCAACATCCGCGTGCGCCTTGCCGAATAAGGGATGCCTTGCATTTTGCGAAAGAGTTCTCCCGCGTTCTGGCTGCCGTAAATGCCCGAGCAGGCGCTGATAAAAACGTTCGCGGGATTGATGGCGTCGATCACGATGGAAAAAACGTCGGAATCGTCAATTACGCCCTTCTTGATGCTGTGCCATGTCTTGCCGCCATCTTCCGTCTTCCAGGGAAGATGCCATGTTCCAGCGTAGATTACGTCAGGATTTTGCGGATCAATGGCAATGGATTCAACGTTCTTGATTTCCGCATGATGCTCGGGTGAAATCCGCTCCCAGTTATCACCTCCGTCGCGTGTGCGGTAAATTCCATCCAGCGCGCCTGCGACCAGGATTTTTGGATCGGAAGCGGCCATGCCGAGAGCGCGGACTGATTTGCCGTGCATGTCAGCGATCAGGTCCCAGGTGCGTCCGGCGTCTTTGCTGCGAAAGATCTCGCCATCGCGATCAGGCGATTGTGCATTCCATGCCGCCACCAGGATATTGCGGGGATGCGCGGGATCAATCACCACATGATCAAGGACCATCTCAGCCGCGCTGCCAAGATGAGCAAAGCGCGTCCAGCTCACACCATTATCAGAGGACAGATACAACCGGCCGGCACTGGTGCCAAGGAAAATCCGGTCAGGGTTGGCAGGATCAATGGTAAGGCTGCGGACAGTACCACCGTCTGGGCCCAGAGGTTGCCACGCCTGTGCAGGAGCGTACGCGGCATACAGGCAAACCGCTAGCAGAACTAAGAGTTGGAGACTGATGAATTGGCTGAACCGCGGCATGCGCTTTAAGGTTGACATGCTGATTCTGCAGCAACAAGTTACTGAAGGCCAAGCAATTCCTTTGCAAGAGAATCAGAGTCGATAAGCAAGCAATCCGTCGGGTTTTAAGGCATTTTTGCGTTCGCTGAAATGCCTGCAGCGTTATCAAAGACAACAAGAATGATCTGCGTCCCGTTTTCCAGGTTCACGTTCGATGTTTTCGAAACAATCAGCGTGGGATGAAGGGATGGCGAGCCGAGCGTGATGTTCTTAATGCCATAAACGCCCCGCATGCCATTGCTGGCATTGAGTTTCTTGGACTCGACCTTGGAGAGATCAATCGGGGTCACATGACTTCCAGGGCTGCTACCCGGCGTACTTTGTACGGTCGGTGTGGCGCCCATGGAATTGAGTGCCGCGACAGAAGAGCTGCCGCCTGATCCTGAACTCGAGGAGTGCGCTCCAGAACCAGCGCGTCCGTTGCTGTTCGGATTCCCTTGCGCCACCACCACGGGGGGCATCATCTGATCTGGTTCATCCACCCGCGAACGTCTGACCACCGGGGCAAGCAGGGCCTGCACTTCAGCCTGGATTGGGAATTCGTGATGGTGTTTCAGGATTACTTTGTCGAAAACAACACCCAAATGCGACTCCGGGTCAGCCTGGTTACTGGCTTTAACTTCCGTGATATGTCCAACGAGCTTGGAGTCACTGGGCGCAACGATCTGCCCTTTCGCCACCAAAGCCTGCGTGAGGACGGCCTTGACCTTGTCGCCGGCTTTCAGCTTCTTTGAGTTGAGACCATGCGAAAACTCAGCAACCAAAGTTGTGCCTTTTACAATTCCGGAGGGCTCCTCCGGCGACGGAACGGCTTTTACAGCTGGTGCCGGCTGGCTGGCTGGTTGGTTGGCGGTCTGTTCAGTAGAGGAAACCTGCGTGGCCGGGAGTTTCGCGCCCATAGCAAGACTGGCTGCGAAAGTCGTGACAGAAAAAAGAACCGAGTAGCGATTCATATCCCGCTCCTTCAAAAAAGAAGTACCCCGAATCCGCCGGCTACATGGTCTTATTGTGCACCATCCTTGCGGAAATTTAAACCGCCAATGCACGATTATCCAGAGAAGCCCTTTCACAGTCCGAGTACATCTAAACTTGGGCAGTTCAGCGGCAAATTGACCAACTGGTGTAATCTCTCAGCAAGGGGATAGACGTTGACCACACAGGAAAAGGTCCTCATAGTGGAGGACGAAGAGAACGAGCGTTCCGGGCTGGCCGAGCTTATTTCGGCCTGGGGATATCGCACGGAAACGGCCAAAGACGGGCTGGAAGGCCTGGAAAAAGTGGCTACATGGTTTCCGGGCATTGTTGTGACCGATTTCAAAATGCCTCGGATGGACGGCATGGAGTTGCTGCAACGGCTGTCCGATCAGCCACAGCCTGTCGCGGTGGTTCTGCTCACTGCCCAGGGAAGCATCGATGTGGCAGTAGACGCAATGAAAGCCGGCGCCTATGACTTTATCCAGAAGCCGGTGGATCCGGCGCGGCTCAAACAAATTCTTCAAAATGCCGCCAGACAGCGCGGCACTTCTCTGGAACTGGAAGCCACGCGCCGCAAACTGCGTGACACCGGGCTTTTCGGCCAGATGGTGGGCTCCTCCAAAGCCATGCAGGAGATCTTCCACCTGATTGAAATGGTGGCTCCCAGCACAGCGTCAGTCCTGATCACAGGTGAAAGCGGCACGGGTAAGGAAATGGTGGCGCGCGCGATTCATGACATGAGTCCGCGCAAGAACAAACCATTTGTAGCCATCAACTGTTCCGCGATCCCTGAAACGTTGATTGAGAGCGAAATTTTTGGCCACGAGAAAGGCGCTTTCACCGGGGCGCTGGAACGCCGGGCGGGCTGCTTTGAACTGGCTGAAGAAGGGACGCTTCTGCTGGATGAAATTGGCGAAATGCCTGCCGCCACGCAAGCGAAATTGCTGCGCGTGCTTGAAGACCGAAAGTTGCGACGGCTGGGAAGCAAGGTGGAAACACCCGTTGACGTGCGTGTTCTGGCGGCAACCAACAAGGTCCCGGAAGATGCCGTTGCCAAAGGGGAGTTGCGCGGCGATCTTTATTACCGTCTGAACGTATTCAACATCCACATGCCTCCGCTGCGCGATCACAAAGACGATCTTCCTCAGCTGGTGGAAGCCTTGCTCACTGACATGAATAACAAGCACGGACGTGACGTGGCCGGCGTTACCGAGGGCGTGTTGAACCTGTTCCACAGCCACAACTGGCCCGGCAATATACGCGAAGTCAGAAACACTCTGGAACGTGCGGTGATTGTTTGCGACGGCAAGGTCATTGACCAGCGACATCTGCCGCCTAATTTTGGCAGCACCGGAATGAAGACCGCATCTTCTGATGGTGAAGGAATCCGTTTACAGGTGGGAACAACCGTGGGCGATGCCGAAAAAGCCCTCATTCTAAAGACCCTTGCGGCCACCAATAATAACAAGACCCGGGCAGCGGAAATTCTGGGAATCAGCCTGAAAACGTTGCACAATAAGCTTAAGGAGTATGGCGCCGGCTCCGGGCTTGCCAACGAAGCCGCGAGCTAAGCTACCAGGATGCCTTCACTGCGCCTAAAGACCAAGCTGGTCATCGCCATCACCCTTATGGTGGTAGTCATCGTGACTTCTTTGTCGGCGCTCTATCTCTACGAAGTCATCAATCAGCGAATTGACGATCTGGACAACGAATCCAAGTCTACTGCCCTGCAAGTAGTAGCTGTCGCGCGGACGTCTCTGCAGGTAGATTTGCGCGATGCCAGGATCGACCTGAGTGATCCCAAGCAGGTCAACGCCGTCTTGATTGATCTGTTGGAAACCGATTCGGCAGTAAATTCGCTCCTGGAATCATGGACCAGCGGTCAGGATGCATTTATGGACGTCCTCATCACAGATCCATCCGGCAGGGTCCTTTCCCATTCCAACCCAGCCATGCTGGGCAAGATACTTCCCCGCCGTGAAGATCTGAACGATCTGGTGCATGCACGGATTCGCGATAAGCTCAGAATCATCTTCTATGAGCCTCGGCGGATCTATGAACAACGTATTGGCTTGCAACGGCTGGATGGGGTAGCGTTCGGCGAAGTCCGTCTTGGGGTTTCCACCACTCTTCTTCACAATCAGATTAAGCCTTCCATCGACCGGGCCATCGCAGTTTCTTTGACTGCGATCCTGCTCTCGTTGATCATTTCCGCCCTGGTCTCCACAGTCGCGCTACGACCGCTTACGCAAATCAGCAAACGACTGGACGCTTTGGCATCGGGCCACGCCGTGCCGGCGGAAACTGAATCGGGGAGATCCGACGAATACGGTGTTGTCTCGCATAAGATCGAGCGTTTAGGGCGTCAGGTCCGCGATGTAAAAGAAGTGTTCTCTGCGCTGAAAGAGAACCTGGACCAGATGATGGCCAACCTGCAGGACGGCGTCATGCTTTTCACCAGCGATTATCGCGCGGTGCTGGTCAGCGCCTCCGCTGAGCGGTTCATTGGCAAGCCGCGGGGAGATATGCTTGGCTGTCGCCCGGAAGAAATCTTTTCCAGCAAGACCCAGCTTGGCCGCTCAATTCTGGAGGCATTTCAATCGCGCACACCAGTCATTGGGGAAGAAATTGAAGGAGAGCACGGACGCCAGGTCCAAATATCGATGGACTTTATTGAAGAGCGTGGGGACCGCATTGGCGCCCTGCTGACCTTGCGGGATTCTGAGTCGGTCCACCGAATCGAAGATGAAATTGAGTTGTCGCGGCGACTGGCAGCCATTGGGCGGCTCACATCCGGCGTAGCCCATGAAGTTAAAAATCCCATCAACGCCATCGTTGTCCATCTGGAAGTGATGCGCCAGAAGCTCAAGGAAATTGATCCGGACACCAAGCGCCATATTGATGTAATCAGCAGTGAAATTCAGCGCCTTGACCGCGTGGTACAGACCCTGGTTGACTTTACGCGCCCCGTAGAACTTCGGCTGAATGAGATCGATCTTGGCAAACTGGTCGATGAAGTAATCATGCTGGCCAATCCCGCCGCGGAACAACATCGAGTGACAATCGAGCGTCAGGCGGGAACGGAATTAATGACCGCCCGCGTGGATGCCGACCTGGTGAAACAGGCCGTCCTCAATATCGTCATTAATGGCGTGCAGGCCATGCCGGAAGGCGGCGAACTTCTTCTGTCCCTGAGACGAGAAACAGACACCGTTCTACTGACCATCCGCGACCAGGGGCCGGGAATCCCCACTGACATTCGCGATAAAGTTTTTAACCTGTATTTCACCACCAAGAAAGGTGGCAGCGGCATTGGCCTTGCCATGGCATATCGGGTGGTGCAATTGCATCACGGGTCGCTGGAATTTACGTCCGTTGCCGGGCATGGTACAACTTTTTACTTGCGTTTCCCTTTGGCTGAACCTGCCAAGGGAGAACCGAGTCGCGTACAATCAGAAGATTCAGTCAGCAAAGCATGACGCCGCTTCGTCTAAAAACGGTACTGCTTTCCCTGGCCTCCATCCTGCTGGTTTTTTGTGGATGCAGCCAGAAAAAGCCTGTCCTGGTGGTACCCAGGGAACGCCCGATCGCGGGAGCGCCTACCCCTACGCCTACCCCGGAAGCGCAGCAAAGTTCCGTGCCGTCCACACCGGAGCCAACGCCGGAACCAACACCCGCTGTAGCTGAGGCGCAGTCCACGCCACCGAAGAAAAAGCACCACATCAACAAACCATCTCCTTCCGTGAAGTCCAGTGACACAGCAACGCAGGGAAACACGAAAAAAACTGATACCACGACGGAAGCGAAGGCCACTCCGGAAGCCACACCTCCCGGGCTCATAGCGCCCACAATTTCCGCCAACGACGCCGTAAGAGACCGAAACTCTGCTGAACAATTGCTGCAAAGCACTGAGACGAATCTCAATAGTCTTGGAAAACGCCACCTCTCGTCTGATGAAGAGTCCGCGGTTTCTCAAATCAGGAATTTCGTTGCGCAAAGCCGGCAGGCACTGAAAGACAACGACCCGGCCCGGGCCAGAAATCTCGCGCTCAAGGCAAACGTCCTCTCCAACGATCTCACCAAGTCCCGCTAGATAGCCTTGCTCCCTGGCTTTTTACGAAATGACCCAGCCCTGTTATGCTTCGGGCCATGACACTCTCCGTCTGCATTATCACGTTCAACGAAGAAACCAACATTGCCCGCACGCTGGAGAGCGTGAAGGAGATTGCCGACGAAATAATTATCGTGGACTCCGGCAGCACTGACGCCACTGTGTCCCTTGCTCAGTCCCGCGGCGCCAGGGTATTCGTGGAGCCATGGAAGGGGTTCGCGGTGCAGAAAAACTCCTCGCTGGCCAAGGTCACCAGTGAATGGATCCTTTCTCTGGACGCGGATGAAGAAGTGAGTCCTGAGCTGGCAAAAAGCATCCTCTCACTTTTGCGTTCAGGCAAGACGCCCGAATTCAACGGCTACATGATCAACCGGCGGAATATTTACTTTGGCACGTGGCTCAGGCGATGCGGATATTATCCCGACCCCAAACTGCGTCTGGTAAAACGCGGCTCAACGCAATTCGAATTGCGGCCCGTACATGAAGACATGAAGATGACGGGAGAGAAAGGCCATCTGCAAGGCGATCTCTATCACCACGCATACAAAAACCTTGAAGATTTTCTGGAACACCAGAACCGTTACTCTTCCCTTGGTGCGGAGATGGTGGTGGCCAAAGGCAAAGTCGGGTTCAGTTTTGTCAACATCGTGCTGCGCCCACTGGTCCGATTTATCTACAGTTATTTCTTCCGCGGAGGCTTTCGCGATGGGAAAGTCGGCCTGCTGGTGTTGATGAACCATGCCATGTATGTGAGCTGGAAATATGCCAAGGCCTGGGAGTTATCAACAAACGACCTATCAAAGAACGAACTTTCACCAAACGATGCATCCCGGAAATAGCTGAGGCCCTCGCGTGATTCAGGCGGCCGCCGTTGCTTCGGTTTTTCTGCTTGCGATCAACATCAGAATTGCTCCGGCAAACATCGAAACCAGCGCGGTGAATTGCGCGTTGCTCATGCCAAGGATCACATGCGGATTGATGCGGATGAACTCCACCAGGAAGCGCTCTGCTCCGCTTAACATCAGGAACTCACCCGTCAACTGTCCTGCCGGCAACGGTTTCCGTGCCCGACGCCAGAGATACCAGAAGATTAAAGTACCGGCAAGAAACTCATAGATTGGCGTGGGATAAACATTGCAGTTTGCCGGCCAGCCCGCCTCCACACATTTGGTGGTGGTGGGAACCTGTCCGTTGGGAAACGCCATTCCCCATGGCCATGACCATGACGTTGGTTTGCCGTAATCGCCGTCGCCTGATACCAGGCAGCCGATTCGTCCAACCGCATAACCAATCGCAGCAGCCGGGCTGGCGATATCGAGCATGCGAATCGGATTCAGTTTGTAGTGCTTTCCCAGATACAGCAGAGTTGCAATCCCGGCCACGAAGCCACCGAACCAGGCAAAGCCGGAACGGAACCACGCGATGAGACCCCAGATGTTTGCGATGGTCGCGGACGTAAGACGGTCTTCCGGAGTATCAATGATGTGCCAGATCTTTGCTCCCAGAATGCCGGCAATGGCCACAAAAGCCACTACGTTGTAGGGATCAATCGCCAAGCGGCGGCGCCGGATCTCCGCGGCCAACGCCAGATAGGCGGCGATGAATGCGAAGCACATGAACAGGCCGAACGTCGGCAAGTCGAATCTGCCAATATGAATGAAGGGGAGCAGTTTATTTCCTCGGTGGATAATTCTTTCCCAGTATAAATGGAGAGCCGTTCGCGATTACTGGGAAAAGTGGGTGATGATCACATCGGACTGCTCGGCTGTGGCACGTACCGCAAGCCGCGCCGGCACGATCAGTACGCGCGGCAACCCGCCGCCTTTGCGGCGATAGCGGCGCAATTCCGCGATTGATGTGATGCCAAGCTTTTCCGCCAGCATGGACTTCGAGGGCGCGTCATTGATGCGAAACACTTCGGCCGGTGTGAACGTCTGGTGCGCCGCCATCAGCAGATCATTTTCACTGCGAATGTCCCTGCTCAGTGCCGGATCGATCACGAAACAATAGAAGATATCCCACTCACGCACTGCGCCGTCCACAGTGTACTTGTTCACGATGCGGTTGTGATCGTATTCAGGTTTCGCTGCGGAATGATACTGGCCGCCAGGAACCACCACGTAAAGATTCAGGCGATTATCCAGCGGCTTGCCTTCACTCAGCCGTTCGCCCAGGTTCCATGGACCAAAACTTGCCAATCGGTTTGTGCCCGTGTGCTCGGGTGAGAAAACAATCTTTTCGCCGTCATGATAAGCGGGAAACGGTTTTACTGACGCGACAGGCGCGGCCATGCAAAGCGTGCTCAGCAGTAGAGCAAACTTTGAGATCGTTTTGGCGCCAGGCGAAAGCACGGGCAGTGATTATGGACTGCATAACGCATCAGGGCAAGTCACAATTTCCACACGGGACTAGTGCTAAAGTGAATAGAACATGCGTAACATCCTGCAGCATCGCGCTTTGCGACTGATCTTCACTGCCAACATGATTTCCATGATAGGCAGCGGACTGAACGCGGCCGGCGTTACCTGGTACATCCTGCAAGCCACGCACTCTGAAATGGCACTGGGCACCATGCTCATGTTGCAGACGATTCCCGCTCTGCTCATGCTTCCCTTCACCGGCGTGATTATCGATCGCGAAGATCGCAGGCGCCTGGTCATGGTGCTGGACGCGGCCCGCGGCCTGGTGGTGCTGATCGTTGCAGTGCTCGCCTTGCGCGGCATGGCAAAACTCTGGGAAGTTTATTTGATGTCGATTCTGGTTGCGGCCGGATTCTGGATGTTCTGGCCCACCATGAACGCGCTCATCCAGGAGCTGACGCCGGAATCTGAGTTGGCCAGTTCCAACAGCTTTATCCTTGCCGGATTCCAGGGAGGCTGGCTCATTGCGGGCGCGCTCGTGGGATTTGTGTACAACCAGATCGGCCTCGGCGGAGTGCTGCTGATTGATTTCCTGACCTACGTCCTCTCGTTTACATGCTATCTCTTCGTTCGCCGGGGAAGACACGTGGTCAAACCTCACACGCCCGCCATCCATGCCAGTCCATACCGCCAGTTCTTTCATGAACTGCGCGAGGGCATTTCATTTCTCCGCTTCCGCCCGCGGACTGTATTACTGGGCGTGACCTGGGCACTGTTCATTGGCGGTATGCTCACGCAAGGCATTATTACCGCGCCTTTGAGTGACCGCATTCTTCATGCGGGCGCAGTCGGTTACGGATGGCTTAACTTTGGCTGGGCCACCGGCGCTTGCCTTTGTGCTTTCCTCACCCCTGCCCTTCTGCGAAACATCGGCTACAGGAAAGCGGTCGGCATTACCATGGGCCTGATGGGAGCGTGCCTGGTGGCTCTGCCATTCATCGGCGATCACCTTCGCCACAGGCTCCCACTCGCTAAAGTGACCGTAACCGTCGGCCTGGTGACCGCCGTGTGCGTGTACTTCATCATGGGATGCTGTCGCGCACTGGGTGGTGTAGCCATCACCACAGGATTGATGGAGTCCGTGCCCAAACATTTCATGGGTCGCGTGCAGAATACTTTTTATTTTGCCGGCACTTTTCTCCAACTCTTCTCCTCTTTTATCGTTGGCACCGTGGCCCACACCCGCAGTCTGGCCGCCGGCTTCGCCATTGTCGGCTTTATTTATATTCTTGCGTGCTTCGCAGGAACATGGCCCGCCAAGGACAAGGCCCCAGTCTCTGAACCTACGAGTCCTGTGGCGGCGTAAAACACACGCATCCCCCAAAGCCGCAGACGTTAATCCCGCCAAAACCGGCACCACTCAAAAAAATGTTCCGCGGAGCTTGACGTGACTTTTTAGTTACGTTACTATTTACTCACATAACGATAAAGGAGCACTTAAATGAAGGTTGAAGATTTGACCCTGGACGTGGAGCAACACATTGAGATCAACGCGGCCCCGGAAAAAGTGTTTACCGTGATGTTGAACCAGTTGGGCAAGGACAACACCAACCTTGCCGGAGAATCACTGCAATTACAGATTGAACCAAAGCCGGGTGGACGCTGGTTCCGCGACCGAGGAAACGGCATTGGCCATCTTTGGGGCTTCGTGCAGGTGATCAAACCTCCGAGTCTCCTCGAACTGAGCGGCCCCATGTTCATGTCATATCCGGCGCAGAACCATGTGGAAGTCAAAGTGGAAAAGACCGGCACGGGAAGCCGCGTCACCCTTCGTCATCGGGCGATTGGCATGATTGATCCCGAGCATCGCAAAGGCGTGGGCAACGGCTGGAACCATATGCTGGCCGCGATGAAGAAAGCGGCTGAGTAATCTGTGACGAAATCGCCTTCAGGGCCGCGGAGTAAAGACAAACTTGATCCGGTTTGGAAGGCGCTCGCTGATCCAACGCGGCGCGCCATCCTTGATTTTCTCAGGGATAAGCCGCGCACCACAACGGAGATCGTGGACAAGTTTCCTCATCTCACGCGGTTCGGAGTGATGAAGCATATTGACCTGCTGCGCGACGCTGAGTTGGTCAACACGCGCGAAGAAGGAAGACAAAGATGGAATTCGTTGAACGTGTTTCCGATTCGCCAGATTTATGAGCGCTGGGTCAGTCCCTTCCAGGAGTTGTGGGCCGGCCAGTTACTCGGGATCAAAAACCTGGCAGAGCAGAATGAGCCAGACGTGGAATCCAAACCAGGTCCTCCCCGTAAACGGAAGGACAAATGAAAAGTAAATCGTTTCCGGCCCGCTCGACAAAGCTTATTGCCGGTGGCCCGCGCTACACATAATCGATTAACCAAATCATAAGGAGTACGTTTTATGCCGCAAACTTTGACACCGCAAACTTTAATCTCGCAACCAATGAGTCCCGCAGAAACCATAAATCACGCAGTTGTAAGCGAACAACAATGGGTAGCCGCTCGAAAAGAGCTGCTGCAAAAGGAAAAAGAATTTACCCGGCAACGTGACCAGATCAGCAGCTTGCGTCGTGAACTTCCCTGGGTCAAGGTGGAGCAGAATTACGTCTTTGCCGGCCCCCAGGGGAATGAGACTCTTTCTGATCTGTTTGGCGGGAAGAGCCAGCTCATCATCTATCACTTCATGTTTGGTCCGGGATGGGAAGAAGGCTGCCCCAGCTGTTCCATGCTGGCCGATCATCTGGAAGGCAGCCTCGCTCACCTTGCCGCGCGTGGTGTGCGCCTTGCCGTGGTATCACGGGCGAGAATCAGCCAGATCGAAGCCTTTCAAAAGAGGATGGGATGGAACTTTAAATGGGTTTCCTCATTTGAGAACGGCTTCAACCGCGACTATAACGTTTCCTTCACTCAGCAGGAAATGGCCCGGCAAGACATGTACTACAACTACCAGATGCAGAACTTTCCCAGCGACGAAGCGCCTGGTCTGAGCGTGTTTTACAGAGATGGTGAAGGCAACATCTTTCATACTTACTCCGCCTACGGCCGCGGCCTGGACATCCTGCTGGGCGTTTACAACTTCCTGGACATGGCGCCGAAAGGTCGCGACGAAGATGCTCTTACGTTCCCCATGGCCTGGGTTCGCCATCATGATCGCTACCCTCAAGAGTCGGTTACAACATCATCTCCACAAACCAAAAGCTCCGCGGCGTCATGCTGTGACCATGAGAGTAAGTGATGATCACCTGTTGTAAATCGAACTCCAGTAACGCTATGCCCGCGCGTGAGACGACGGAACGAATGTCTGATCCCTCGCCGCGCGCGCGGCCCTCGCTTGTTTTTACCCGATGGTCATTGCCTGCGGTGATTCTGGTGCTCCTGCCCAAGTGTCCTGCGTGCATGGCTGCTTATATCGCTCTTGGAACGGGAGTAAGTCTCAGCGTTGCCACGTCGTCTTACCTTCGGATGTCATTGATCGTGGTTTGCACGATTGCGATCCTCTTGAATATGTTCTGGCTGTGCTCAAGGCGGTTTGGAGCGCAGACAAGGGAGAACACTCGGGTGTCAAGGCGGCTTGGAGCACAGCAACAACGAAAAGGAGGGCTCGCGCCGTCCACGCGCGTCGAGCCCGCTGCCACAGGAGCCTGATAGAGCCACCAGGAGAAATGTACTCAAGGCGGTTTGGAGCGCAGCGACAACGAAAAGGAGGGCTCGCGCCGTCCACGCGCGTCGAGCCCGCTGCCACAGGAGCCTGATGGGGCAACCAGGAGAAATGTACTCAAGGCGGTGTGGAGCGCAGCGACAAAAACAAGGAAATTTTAACGCAAAGACCTGTTCCTCTTCTTCCGGCGACGAACTATACTCCCTGCCGATGCCGAAAATACACCTCATTCTCATCTTCGTTATTGGTTTTGCGACCGTGGCCTTCGGGCAGTCTGGCGATGTTTGCCCAAACAACGCCGTCGACTTCGCCCAATTGCAACAAAAAGCCGACGCCAATGATCCTTCGGCGCAAACTGCGCTGGCTTCCTGCTATGACCTTGGCCGCAACGTGCAGCCCAGTCGAAGAGAAAACATGAGCTGGCTGGAACGGGCAGCAAACCAGGGCTATACTCCGGCGGAATATGAGCTGGGACGCATTTACCTTTATGGCCATGGGGTCGACGTGGACTATGCCAAAGCTCTGGTCTGGGAACAAAAGGCGGCTGAGCAGGGCGATCCGCGAGCACAGCGCGATCTGGCCCTGATGTATGAACGAGGCTTTGGCGTAACCGCTGATCCCGCGCAAGCGGCGGCCTGGAACCGCAAAGCCGCAGCGCAGGGACATCCAGAAGCGCAGGCACATCTTGCCCATGCCCTGGCGGACGGATCCGGTGTAAAAAAAGATCCATCGGAAGCGCGGCAATGGTATGCGAAGGCGGCCGCGCAGGAACACCCGGAAGCGCAACTTCAACTCGCCCGCAGCTACGCGGGCAATGGTGATTGTGTAAAGGCAATCCACTGGTACACAGAAGCGGCGGCCAGCGGCGAGACACAAGCAATGTATGAGCTGGGCAAACTGTACGCGGCGACAAAGTGCGGCGCAAACCGCATGAGCGCCTATCAATGGTTCACCACGGGCGCTCGATTCGGCTCCCTGGAAAGCAAAGCAGAAGCAGCAAAACTCTCGCCTTCTTTGTCAGTGACGCAAAGAAAGTCAGCGCGCTCGGCCGCAGAACAATGGATCAAAGAGCATCCAGGTTCACGAAAAGAAGAAGACGATGAGCGTGAATGACCTGACACGGCATCGCTGTTGAAATGCTGCAATGCCGAGCCTAAGGTTGTTGTAAGCCCTTACCTAAAACCAGCCCCGCCCATTGGGATTCAATGCGGTCTCCGTAAATGCTCGCGCTGCCGCCGCTGCGTGGCGTTCGGCATCGTCATGGAACGGCACCACAACATAGTGAATTTCACCCGCTTCCAGGTTCACGAAGTTGTGATACGCCGCATACTCGACACCCGCTTTATGCCCGCCCAGAGTCGAAGTAGTCCCCGGCGCAAGGAAGATTACGTAAACCGTGCTTGCGCTTGGTGCAGGTATTGTTTTGCTCTGGAATAAATCAGAGAGTTTTCGTTGGATATCCAGATCGTTGATTGACTTCTGGCTCAAATCGCTGAAATCTTCCTGGGGCGGCGCGGCGCGCAACGTTCTGACGTTGTGTTTCTGCAGTTCCGCCCGATGCGCGGTCGGCATGCCGGCAGCGATGTCAACCAGAGCAGTCTCGCGTCCGCGAAACTGCTGATCGCCCCAGCCGGAACCCAGGAAAATGCTCACCTGCCGGGCGGCCGGCAAGACCGGCCCGCCGTGGAAAGACTTCGGCCCCGCCGAGGAAAAATCGGCAGGAACAATCTGGGCCTTGCCGCCGTCGTCGTCAAAGACAAAATTCGGTTCCGCGGGACGATCCAGATTGGCTGCCTGCTGCGCCAACAAAAGGCCACCGGCAACGCAAAACAACAAAGTGACAGATATTAATCTCTTCATGGTTTCTCCTATTGAGTCACTTTCAGTGAAATGTCGTCGAGTACAAAGGAAGTCTTCAATGAGGCGTCTTCCTGCCCAACGAACATGACCTGAATCGTTTGTCCGACGAAAGAAGCAAGATTGAACGTGTGTTGTTGATATCCGGTGATGTGGTCCAGGTTGGAGAAAGTCGCCAGGGTCTGGAGCACGGTCCCGGACGAGTTGCGAATCTGTACCTGCAAGGTGTCAAAGGCTGTTGTGGTTGATGTTTCAGCGGTATCCACATGCAGCCAGAAACTGAACGTCGCTGCGGTTGCATTCGCCGGTATCACCACCTGTTGCATGACGGTGTCAGTGGTCGTGGTGCCCCAGCCAAGCATCCAGGCGTCAAAGGTGCCGGTGTGCGGTGGCTCGCTCGCCGAGTTATTGATGATGCTCAGCGGAGTGTGTGTGGACGTAAGCACCCATGGAGCCGGAGTCGCCACGCCATTTTCAAAACCGGGGTTGCCGATCAATTCAGTTGTCGTGGTCGACGACGTGGTGACATTGAGGGCGAAGTCATCGAGCACAAAAGATGTTTGCAGGGTGGAATCCTCCGTGCCGATGAAATTGATCTGGATGGTTTGACCTTTGAACGAAGTCAGGTCAAACGTTTTCTGTTGATACCCGGTAGCGTGGTTCAGGTTGGAGAACGTCGCCAGCGTGGAGAGCACCGTTCCGGCGCTGCTGCGCACCTGCAAGGTCAAAGTGTCGAATGCGGTGGTGGTAGTGGTTTCCGCCGTATCCACATGCAGCCAGAAAGTCAGCGTAGCCGCCGTTGCGTTCGCTGCGATCGAGACCTGTTGCATCACGGTGTCAGTGTGGGCAGATCCAAAGCCGTCGAGCCATGCATCCCATGTTCCGCCATGTGGTGGTTCGCTGGCGGAGTTGCTGATAACGCCCGAGCTGGTTACCCAGGGAGCGGGAGACGTAGATCCGTTTTCAAAGCCTGGATTGCCCAGGATTTGTGTCGTCGTGCCTCCTCCGCCTGAGGCCGTGATTGTCAGTGCAATCGTGGCAGTATGAGTCACTGTGCCTCCGGTTGCCGTGATGGTAACGGTTGAAGATCCCGTGGTCGCAGTGGCACTCGCTGTGAGCGTGAGAGTTGACGTGCCACTGCCCGGAGCGGCAATAGACGCCGGAGCAAAGCTGGCTGTCACGCCTGCGGGCAAACCTGATGCTGAAAATGAAATTGCCGAGTTGAAGCCACCACTTACCGTGGTTGAGATTGAAGAGCTGCCGGACGTGCCCTGAACCAGTGAGAGGCTGGCCGGCGATGCACTCACCGTGAAGTTCGGCGACGCTGCCGCACTCACGGTCAATGCAATCGTAGCAGTGTGAGTCACTGTGCCTCCGGTTGCCGTTATGGTAACGGTTGAAGATCCGGTGGTCGCAGTGGCGCTTGCAGTGAGCGTGAGAGTTGAGGTGCCACCGCCCGGAGCGGCAATAGACGCCGGAGCAAAGCTGGCTGTAACGCCCGCCGGCAAACCTGACGCCGATAGTGAAACTGCCGAGTTGAATCCACCACTTACTGTGGTTGAGATTGATGAGCTGCCTGAGGTTCCCTGTACCACTGAAAGGCTGGCTGGCGATGCAGTCAGGGTGAAGTTCGGCGACGCTGCCGCACTCACAGTGACCGCGATCGTTGCAGTATGTGTAAGGCCGCCTCCTGTGGCCGTGACCGTGGCATTAAACGTCCCGGTAGTTGCAGTACTGCTGGCAGTGAATTTCAACGTGGAGTTGCCGGTGCCGGGAGCCGCGATGGAAGCCGGAGTAAAACTGGCGGTCACGCCTGCGGGCAATCCGGAAACAGAAAGGCTTACCGCGGAATTGAATCCATTCGAACCCGAGGTAGAGATTGTGGTTGAAGCTGTGCTTCCCTGAGTCACGGAAAGACTCGTGGGCGCCGCGGTCACTGAGAAATCAGCCCCGGTGCCGGGATTAAAGATGATATCGAGTACCGCGTGTAATTCGATCCCGTTGGGCGCCACACCGGTCTGCCCGTGCAGGAAGTCAAACATCCCAACGCCGGTAACTTTCACCGGGATGTTTGCCGTCTGAAAGCTGGTTGTGGGAGTGAACCTGGCGTTGAACTCCGATCGGGCATTTGTAATGCCCGAAATGAATGGGCTTCCCGCGCCTACGCAGGTTGGCGAAGGAATCTCCGTGATCATCGTATTGCCTGCGGCATCCTGAATTACCAGGTGATAGTCAGAGTCTGATTCCAGCTTGTACTGTGTAAGAGTGGCGTTGATCACCCAGAGAGTTGTCTCAGGGCCGGTGATGCGGTTGTTAGGCGGGATAGGACTAGGCGCGGTAAATGCCCGCATAGCGGTGATGGTTGTGTTGGTGGGGGCGTTGAGGTTGACTTTGCTTACATCAGCATCAGTTCCGGTTTTCACTGACCAACGCTCCACTCCGCACTGCGCCAACAGTGAAGACGGAATAGTCAGGAGAGTTACAACCAACAGCAACCAGATTCGGCGGGACGTTCTCATGCGGTTTTCTCCGGCCTGTTTTGGATTGTGACCAACTACACACGCTAGTTAATCTACGGGAGCCGGGACGAAATCCGAGTTGAAAAATGCATGAAAACATTTTGTGAGTTCCAAAATGGAACTTAAGCGATATGGATTAACGAATGATTAACAGGCTGAGACGTGAACGCTGCACGCTACTTCCTGCGATGCTTTTGCCATTGAATCGTATATTTTGATTCGCAATACGATTCCGCATTGCGATATAGAGTCAATCGCAGGACTTGAGGCGGGGCTTGGAGCGTTTGGAAATCCAGGTTGCTTTGAGCAGGCGAAGAAGGCTGGCCATCCAGCCCTCTCGCGCTGAAACCTGATAGTGTGGTTGAACTTTGCAGCAGTTAATATGGCCCGACTGTGTTGCCACGCTCATTTGTGTAATAGCCCTGGACGGTGTATGGTCCCCACTTCAGAAAAATCCACGCTTCCAGATCTGCATTCTCCGAACCGTCGTTGGCAACCCAACCCTGTCCTGGCACCTTGTCAGTCGCCGATTCGGCAAGTTCGTGACCATAGACGGCGGTGAAATCCTCGATGTGGCCGCCGCATCCTTTGCATTTGCTGGAAGGAAGGACCGCGTAAGCGATCTCCATTCCCTTGTGGGTAAAGGCGTCATGATAACCGCAATAGTCTTTGCACGAACTCGATCCATCGCCATCCATGATCGAAGTTACCTTGTCAGGAAGAATCAACACGTACAAGCTATTATTGTTCGGTTTCAAGGTCCCCGCGTCGATCATTTTCCCCAAGTCCGTGCGCGCAGCTTTGTCATGGAAGGCGGTGCCTGGTGAAAGAGACGGCCCGTCGATGGCGCCCATGTATTTCCCTGGTCCCGTCCCGTAGTTGAGATCCTTCAGCGGTTGCAGATAACCGCGCTGAACAATGTCTTTGCTGAACAGTTCTACAAAGTTTCTGTCGCCCCAGAAAGTGCCCATATAAATGTTGTGCACTTCAGGAACAGCGATCTGACTGTGGTGTTTGTTGGAGAATCCGGCTGCGCCTCCCGGGCCTGTGGGTGAGGCAAGCGGACGAGTCACCAGGTCATTCGCGTCGTCCTCATGCAGGTGAACTGGTCTCACCGCTGATCGGGTGGGTACAATCTGAATCACTCCGGGCCTTGAACCGATCCGCCGAAGGTTCTCCATTTGATCCACTAGTTGATGTTTTGTCTCCGACATAAACAGCCTCCTTGCTGTCGTGGCTTCGCAAATAGCTGCGAACACCACGAGTACATCAATATGAACGCTGAACGTGTAGCTTTCCCTCGCCAGCACGCAAATTTCTGAATCAACGGAGCTGCGCGCGGTTTGATAGCGCTGCTGGCAACCAACCCCCGGCCGTTGGACTCTTAACCTGTTCAGTCACCCCGAGAAGATCAAGGTGGACTCTCAAATGGAGGATGGATGAAGATTACGTCAGGAGCGTTAGCGTTGCTCGTAGCGCTGGGCTGCGCTGCGGCAGTTCCCGCTGTTGCACAAGATAATGACCATCGCGATCAACAGGTACAACAGGACCAGCATCGCGACCAGAACATGGACCGCGATCATGATCGCGACCACAACAACATGCAGAATAGCGATGATCGCCGTTATGTCAGCAACAAGTATTACCAGCAGGGCTGGAAAGACGGCGGGAAACACAAGCAAAAGAACCACAAATGGAAGAACGATGAAGACCGCCAAGCCTACGAGGCTGGATTCAGACACGGAGACCATGGCGAACCATGGCAGAATTCAAAACACAGAGATGATGACCATGACCATGATCATCCGCATCAATAACTCCCGATAATACCAGCTCTACGGGGCGCGATCTCGCGTCCCGTTCAGGGTCGAAGAAGAGTTCCTGGGACAATTAGGAACCCCGTCCAGTCGACCTTTCCACAAGAAGCGACCCAGCGAAAGCCAACCGGCTATCGATCGAGCATGATCCATGCTGGAGCGTGGTCACTGGCGTTTGGTTCGCCGCGGCCCCATCGGTCGACACCCCCGTCCACCAGCCGGTTCGCTATGTCCGGCGAGAGCAGCAGGTGATCAAGCCGCATGCCTTTGTCATTCGGCCATCGCTCACGTTTGTAATCCCAGAAAGTCCAGAGTGGCCCATCGGGCTGCAGCTTTCGCAACGCGTCAGTCCAACCCTGCGCCAGCAGGCGCGCAAACAATTTCCGGCTTTCAGGTTGGATCAACGCGTTGTTATCCAGCGATCGAGTGGGATATATATCCTGTTCTGCCGGCACAACGTTGTAGTCACCTGCCAGCACGACAGGTACCCCTGTCGACATGAGTTCGGCGGCATGGGTAAGCAGCCGCTCAAACCACGCCAGCTTGTAGTTGAATTTAGGACCCGGTTGGGGGTTCCCGTTGGGCAGATAGAGAGAGGTGATCAGCATTCCGTTCACGGCCGCTTCAATGTAGCGGGCCTGGTGATCGTCAGCATTGCCGGGCAGGCTTGCGCGAGTCAGCACAGGAGTGTGGTTGCGTGCCAGAATCGCCACTCCATTCCATGAACGCTCTCCTTGCCAAACTGCTTCATAGCCGTGGGCGCGCAGGGCCGTCGCGGGAAATGCTCCCTGTTCCGCCTTGAGTTCCTGCAGGCTGACAACGTCCGGTTCAGCTTTGCTAAGCCAAGCCAGGAGGTTGTCAAGGCGCTTGTTGATATTGTTGATGTTGAAGGTTGCGACTTTCACCGAACCCCTTTCCCAACCTCAAAACGGACACTCCGGCACGAGATGGAAGTATCGAGACTAACATCTTGCGAATGCGAAAGCAGAATAGGGCGGAGGGCCGGATCTTAGGCAGCGTTCGGCAATGCGGAAAGCCCGACGCGCTTCAAGAGATGCTGGAGAAGTGCATTGCTCTGCAAACCATCCATACTCGGGTCCAAATGAAGATAGATGAGCCAGTGAGAATGCTCTTCGTATGATTTCTCCAGATAATCAATGGCGCGGTCGTTTTCTCCCAGTCCAATATGGATTCCAGCGAAGAAGTACGGCGCAACATATTTCTGCTTCGCCAATATTGTCAGCTCACCCAGGATCTGCTGAGCTTCCTGAGTTCTGCCGGCTTCCCCGTACGTGTGCGCCAGTGCCGCAGACATTAACGGACTGCCCCTGGAGAGCTCGACGGCTTTCAATCCCTCGCTGATCGCCAGCTCATGCCGGCCAGTTTTCCTGTACAAAAGACCGAGAATCCAGTGCGTGACAGGATAGTTTGGATCCAATTCAGCAGCGCGCTGAAGTTGTTCGACGGCTTCATCATACCGGCGCGCATTGTACAGGCTCCATCCGACTGCGACGTTGATGATGAGCGACAAAGGATCCAGGTCCTGACCATTCCTGATCCTGGCGATCGCTTCATCGTGCCGGCCCATTGTCATCATATATTCGGCGTACCAGTGATTTGCCGTGGGATAGGCTGGGGCGAGTTCGAGGCTGCGGATAAATTCTGTTTCCCCTTCGCTCCATTTCCAATCGTGCAGCCACAGCACGGCGGCCAACGATGTATGGCTTTCGGGGAGGTTGGGATCGAGTCGTATGGCAGTCATTGCGGCCACCTTCGCTTGCGGGAATGCTTCCTTTGGCGTGAGATAGCTATTCCACCCAAGAAGCACGTAGGAATCAGCCAGCCCGGCATAGGCAAGGGCGTAACCAGGGTCCTGCTCAATGGCCTGGCGGAAGTACTCAATGGCTTTGTAGAACCCCTCTTCAGTCCACCGGTTCCAGTGATGACGGCCCTTCAGGTAATCCCGGTAGGCTTCGGCATTCTCTGTGTGGTGTCTGGTCAGCCGCTTCCTTTCAGCACCGGTAAACTGGGGCCGCAGTTTCTCCGATATCTCGTTGGATATTTCGTCTTGCACCGCAAAGATGTCGCCAGGCTTGCGATCATATTGTCTGCCCCAAAGTTGACAGCCTGTCGCCACATCGACCAACTCCGCACCAATGCGTAAAGAGCCGCCACTTTGCATCATTCTTCCTGTCAGAACGGCACGCACATTCAGTTCGCGACCAATCGCAAGCGGATCAATTCCCTTGCCTTTATAGCGAAGCACCGTACTCTGCGCCATCACCCGCAATTTCGGTACGCCTGCCAGAATATTGATGAGACTCCCGGCGATGCCGTCACTGAGATATTCGTGCTCAGGGTCACCACCGGCATTTTCAAAAGGCAGCACGGCGAGTGAATCAATGACCTTGGAGACTCGCTGCCTCCGGGCACCCGACGCATGTGTCCCAGAGGTGTGTGTTGAAGAAGTGTGTTTCGAAGAGGTATGAGTTTTCGACGAGCCCGTGGAAGATTTGCCGGACGTCGATTTGGCGGCACCCGATTTGCCGGACGCTGATTTGCTAATAGACGATAGGTGACTAGTGGTGGGCAGCACGTCTGATTCTATTTCTTCATCTGCGCTATTCCAGCCGGACTCGGTATCGCGTTGCACTCGTTGGAGGTCTGCTCTCATGTCGGCTGCATGTTGATAACGCAGGTTGGCGTCCTTCTCCAGGGCCCTGTGGATCACTTCTTGCAGGGCCTGCGGAACATCGGGATTAATTCGAATAGGAGCCACAGGATCACGGTTGAGAATCGCTTCCATGACCAGGCCCGAGCTGGTCCCATGGAAGGGCAGCTTCCCCGTTGTCATCTCATAGAGAACGGTACCGAAGGAAAACAAATCCGTTCGGCCGTCCAGCTCCTCTGCCCTGACTTGCTCTGGAGACATATAAGCGAGGGTTCCCAGAGTTGTCCCCGGACTGGTGAGATGTTCTTCGGGGATATAGGACAGACCTTGTGTCAGCGGCTCCGCGATCTTCTTCGCGGGAATGGCCGAAACTATGGTTTTAGCCAGCCCGAAGTCGAGGATCTTTGCGTGCCCGCGTGCCGTGATAAAGATGTTGGCGGGTTTGACGTCACGGTGAACAATGTTTTCGCTGTGGGCAGCATCGAGCGCATCGGCGACCTCGATGGCGATTGTGACAATACGCCGGCTATCCAGGGCTCCTGTGGATATCACTTGCTTTAGCGTTACGCCATCGAGATATTCCATGGCGATAAACGCACAGCCTTCGTGGTTCCCGATTTCGTAGATAGTGCAGATGTTGGGGTGATTAAGCGTGGACGCGCCGCGTGCTTCGCGGTGAAAACGCTCTAGCGCCTGCGGATCCCGAGCTGCGCTTTCAGGAAGGAATTTCAGGGCGACAAAACGACCGAGCTCATTGTCCCGGGCCTTATAGACCACACCCATGCCACCGCTTCCGAGTTCCTCCAGAAGATAGTAGCGTGAGATGGTTTGGCCGGTTGCGGCGTGAACATCAGGCACACTTGATCCTAAGGCGGAAGCCAATGGAAGCAATACTGGTAGTAGTGTCAGTTGCCCTGATTCAATGTTCCTGCTCCGGACGCGAAGGCTCACTCTTGAAAAAGCGAGGACTGTCGCAAGATCGCGTACTTGGACAGCCCTCAACCGGAGAACGTGTTTCTTTGAAACGATTATGTTTTGAAACGATTATCTTTGGACTCCATTAAGCCTTATGCGTGGCTGCTTAGCAGCTGTCAGTTATGCCAGCCAAATTCCAACGCTAGCTGGATCGCTTGCTGGTCGATGGCCGGGGCTTCGTCTTGGTCTTCGTTTTGGACTTGGTGCTGGACTTCGGCTTGGTCTTACTTTTGCTCTTGAGGTTGAGCGCAACGGCAGCGCGGATGAGATCCTTTAACGCCGCCTCGTTGATCTTGTCGCCTTCGTGAATATCAATGGCGCGCCTGACATTTCCGTCGAGGCTCGAGTTGAATAGACCTGAAGGGTCCTTCAGTGCGGCTCCCCTGGCAAATGTCATCTTGACGGCGTTCTTGTACGTTTCTCCAGTGCAGACGATGCCGCCGTGGGAGAAAACGGGGGTTCCCGGCGATGTCGCCTTGGCCCACTTCCACTCTTCCACAATCTCAGGATCTGCCTGGTATATGAGTTCGCGCAGTTTCGCCAGCATCTTCCCGCGCCAGTCTCCAAGTTCGTTGATCTTTGCGTCGATCAATTCAGAGGCAGATCTAACCCCGAGCGTTTTCATGGGCCACTCCAATTCTCGCAGCTAATTTTACTGCGCTCAGCGTAATCCGCAAGATCAGCAAATGGAATGCAAGACTAACCACAAAGGACACGCAGAAGCACAAAGCAATCGGATCGCCGAGATCGCCGTCTTCGAGCGACACCGCCGTCAAACAGTCACTTCGCGGGCACCAGCACCGGAGCGCCTTTGTCCTTCACAAAAAATACGACGAATTTCGCCGGCTCCGTTTTGCTTGCGTTCCGCCCAACCACGTGAACATCATCCGGGCCTTCGTAGAAGGTCTGGCCAGGCGTCAGCGTCACTTCCTTTCCGCCTCTCACCTGCATCACAATCGAGCCTTCCAGCAGATAAACAAACGCGTGTGCGTTGTGGCGATGGATGGGGTCCGAACTCCCCGGCGGATATTCCACGATGATCATCATGCCTTCTTTGCCGGGAAGGTTCGTCAGGTCTTTCGACATGAGCTGCGTTACCTTGGCTTCCTGTCCTGCCAGCGTGCCGGCCATGAGACATACGAGTGCCAAAATCATTTTTGTGAACGTCATAAACTAACCTTTCACTTGACCGAGGTAATTTCAATGCGAGGCCGGTCCGGCCAGACGCGGCCTCGATTGGATTTGTGCGATTGGCCGCCACTACGGCACCAGTGCGCTGTCTATGCAGCACTTGGAATTTGTGCGGACTGAGCCAGCCAGGTTTCGAAACGGGTTTCGCCGAGTCGCGCGTCTTTGCCCGGAACCAGTGTCTTCTCGCTGAGTCTCGCTCCGGAATAAAGCGCTTTGGGATCAGCGATGACCTGGCGTGAATCCTTCAGTGCAGCCAGGCGCTGCCGAACCAGATCATCAACGCGAAACTGTTCGGGCCCTGCAATTTCGACGATGCCGTTTACCGGCTGACCTACTGCAATCCTGACCATGGCACTCGCGACATCATCGGCAGCCATCGGCTGGAAAAACACATGTGGCAAACGCACCTTGTCGCCGTCAGAGGAAATGTCGGCAAGGCCCTTGAGGAACTCGAAGAACTGCGTGGCCTGCACGATGGAGTAAGGGATAGAGGATTCCTGGATTAATTTCTCCTGCGCGATCTTTGCGCGGAAGTAACCACTTTCGGACAGCCGCTGTGTCCCCACGACTGATAACGCAACGTGATGTCTTACGCCTGCGGACGTTTCAGCGCTGAGGAGGTTACGAGTTGATGTTTCGAAGAACTTCAGTACCGCTGCGTCATCCCACGAGGGAGAATTCGATACGTCAACCACCACCGATGCACCTTTCAACGCTTCGGCCAGTCCCTCGCCCGTAATAGTGTTGACCCCTGCGTTGGGTGATGCTGCTACCGCTTCATGCCGGTGATCACGAAGCTTGCGGACGAGCCTTGATCCAATGAGTCCAGTACCGCCGATCACTACGATTTTCATCATTGTCTCCTTCATTTTCGACCGGCGCACTTCGCGCCGCCATTGAGAGGTAAGTTGTTAATTCTTGCGGTTGAAAATGGTGCCGACGCCTGCGATGGCATTTGCCGCACACGATCGCTGAGAGTTGGTTTGGTTCAATAGCGGAGATGTAAGAGTCGAGGAAAGCGTTTCCCGGCCTGCACTGCTTCTATGATTTTTTTTTGACTCGATTTCCACAGATGCGACCGCTCCAGCTGCTGTGGTTATTTTTTATTACCTCGACCGAGGCTCTGACTATCTCTAAGGTTGGCAACGACTCATTTGCTAGGCCGCACTTCTCGAAAAAAGTCGTCGCACGAGATGGCCCTTCCACATCCACAATCCCGTTAGGATCATTAACGGAAGGAAAACATACCGAGTTGGCCCGGCGTAGCCTGGAAGTTTTTCAAACGGACTATAAATGTATCCTAGTATCGGAATGCTTAAGATGATGTGAATCGAGCGAAAAATTGTGCGTTGCATTGAACTATTCATGGTCGTCTCCAAGAGCAGGTTTTCAACACCCAGGTTCCCTGGCAATATGCGGTGTTCTTACTACTGGGATTGAATACCGAACTGCTTGGCGTACTCAGCGTGCAGCCGCTGCCAACCAAACTTCATCGCGTCGCCAGCAACAATGCGGCCGATGAGCGTTCCGCTGAGAAGGTGGTCCATGACATCGAAACAGATGTGCCAGCCGGCAGCACCCATGGCGATGAAGCGGCGATCAATGTTGTGCCAGAGCGTCAGGCGCGTGCCGTCACCGAGGGATTCAAGTTCCCAGCGGATATCATTGCCGCCCCAGTTGTACTCAAGAACATGAGGAGCGTCGGCCCGCGTGACTGTTGTTTCGGAAACATTCGGCGTGGGCCTGCCGACTGTCGAGAGCTTCACCGTGCTGCCAGCCGTACCCAGACTCCCATCAGCATCAAAGGGAGCCCACTCACGCAGATGCGCCGGATCAGTCAGCGCCTGCCAGACTTTTTTCGGTGAGTGGCGCAGCTCTCTCACCAGAACGAGCGTCCATGTCTCTACATTGTCTTGTCCCCGGTCCTTTTGTATGTGGGCACCAGCGGCGGGACCCGGTGTGTACTGCTCGCGATCACTCATCTTTATTTCCTCAGCATTTCCTCAGCGTGAATAGTGTGCCAACTGGGTGAGCTGAACCAGATTGCCGCAGGTGTCATTCAGCATGGCAATAGTCGAACCGGTCACGTCAGTGGGTGGCATCGTGAACACTACGCCGCCGGCTTTGATCCGCTCGTAGTCGGCCTTCACGTCGTCAGTGAAGAACATGACCGCGGGCTGGCCTTGTTGAAATATCGCCTGCTGATACGCTTTGGCTGCAGGGTTGTTGTTCAATGCCAGCTGTAGCTCAGTGCCGCCCGGCTCATCGGACGAAACCACGGTCAGCCAGCGATATGGGCCGTTACTGAAATCGTTCTTCTTGGCAAAGCCCAGTATCTCCGTATAGAAGCGCAGGGCCTTGTCCTGGTCATCCACGTAAACGCTGGTCAATTTAATTTTCATTTCGTTTTTCCTTTCTCACGTTCGCGGTCTGCGCCGCTTCGTCTTTCTCGTTGTTTTCCTTTTTGGCGGTGTTGGTTCATCTTTATTTTTATCTTTATTCTTGTCTTCATCCATGCGGTCGAGGTGGCGTTCGAGAGCATCCAGGTGAGCGGACCAGAACCGGCGGAACGGAGCCAGCCACGCATCGACCTGATGAAATGGTTCCGGCTTCAGCCGATAGAGACGGCGCTGTGCGTCCACCGAAGATTCCACGAAACCAGCGTCACGCAGCACGCGCAGGTGCTTTGACACGGCCGGCTGCGGCATACCGAGCTGGCGCTCGATCTCGCCCACCGACTGTTGTGACGCCACCAGAAGGCCCAATATCGCACGGCGGTTCGGCTCGGCAATGATCTCGAAAACAGATTCCATTTCTTTTATATACTCCATTGGACATATACGTGTCAATGTATATAATGATGGTGTTTTTCGGCCGGCATGCGGGCATGCTGCTGCGGCGGTTCGCCGAACATTGCTGGAGATTGCAGGGATCCCTCGCGTCGCTTGGGAAAAAGAAAAGGGAAAAACTCGCACAGCCGAGGGCGGCTGTGCCACACGAGTGTCGCCGGGACCGGGAAAGCGAATGTCGAATCGTTTCGCCGAACATTATTTGAGATTGTACGGATCCCGCGCTATGCCCGGGATAAAGAAGAGAAATTACCCAATTACCAACTTACTCATTTACCAAATGGGTTAATGCGCTCCCATGCCCGGGGCGCCACCCTTTTTGGGCTTCTTCATCAGGAAGATCAGAGGAATACAGGCAAGAAACATGATGGCCAGGATAAAGAACACATCGGCATATGCGAGCATGGACGCCTGTTGCATGACCATGCCGTTGATGGCTGCATAAGCTTGTTTCTGTGCCGTGAGCTGGTCCATTCCCTGGGCCATAAAACCATGCATCATGTTTTGCATCATGTCACGGGTGACTTGACTGTATTGCGTCACGTTGCGTCCCAGATCGTTCACGTGCTGCTGCATATGGCGTGAGGTGAGCGTGGTCACGCTGGCAATGCCAACACTGGCGCCGATGTTGCGCATGAGGTTGAACAGGCTGGTGGCATTGCCCATCTCCTCTTTGGGAATGGGGTCATTGGTAATAGTGGTGAGCGGGACAAACAGCAATCCCATGGACGCGCCCTGGAGAAGCTGCGGCCAGAAGATGTCCCAGTATCCGGCGTTCATGTTGAGGCGTGAGAGCGCATAGATGCTGTAGGCGGCTATTACTAATCCAGTCCCCAGCAATTTACGCGGTTCAATCTTCCCCATGAGAATGCCGACGACCGGCATAAAGAGAAATGATCCCAGTCCGCGTGGGAGCATGGCAAAGCCCGCCTGCAATGCCGGATAGCCCATCAAGGTTTGCAGCCACAGGGGCAGCAGCACGGTGCTGCCATAAAGCACAAATCCCAGCACGGTCATCAGAAACACTCCGGTGCTGTACGTTCGATTCTTGAACACCTTGAGATGGACCACGGGATGGGCGGTTGTCAGTTCGCGGAAAATGAAAATTCCCAGTCCCAGAACGCAGGCGACGAAGAGCCAGATGATGAAGTGCGAACCAAACCAGTCGTCTTCCTGGCCTTTATCCAGCAGGACCTGCAAAGAGCCGATGCCGATCGCCAAAAGTCCGATGCCCCAGTAATCGATTCCGCCTTCGCCGCGCTTGATGTACGGCGGATCATGAATGAACGCGAGCGCCATCAGTACGGCAGCTGCGCCAACCGGAATATTGATGTAGAAAAGCCAGCGCCAGCTATAGCTGTCAGTGATCCAGCCGCCGAGCACCGGGCCAATCATCGGCGCCACAACAATACCCAGCGCCCAGAATGCCATAGCTTTGCCGCGTTTTTCTGGAGGAAACGCCTCCATCATGATGGCCTGCGAAAGCGGCTGCAGGCCGCCACCGGTAGCGCCCTGAAGAACGCGAAATAGGATCAGCATGGGCAGGTTGGGAGCGATTCCGCAGAGAAATGAAAACAGCGTGAACCCGCCAACGGACATGAGGAGAATGTTGCGCCGCCCAAACTGGTTGGAGAGCCATCCGGTCAGCGGCAGCACAATGGCATTGGACACCAGATACGAAGTGAGAACCCAGGTAGCTTCGTCTGTGCTGGCAGAAAGATCGCCGGCAATGTGCTGGAGCGAAACGTTCACCACGGTGGTGTCCAGCACCTCCATGAACGTGCCCAGCATCACGGAGACGGCAATCAGCCATGGATTTATTTCCAGCCGGCGGCCCGCTGTCGGATTGAATGTCTGCGTCGCCATGTTTCCGCGTGATAGACCTTTACTTTACGAAGACCACCGGCACAACGGACATGCCAGGCCGCAGCAGGTGATTCGGGTCCTGACCGGGATTGATGCGAATGCGTACTGGCAATCTCTGCACTACTTTTACGTAGTTGCCAGTAGCGTTTTCCGGGGGCAGCAAGCTGAAGCGCGCGCCGGTAGCTCCGGGCATGGACTCCACGGTGCCGTTAAACTTTTTCCCGTAAGCGTCAACATCCACTTCCACGCGCTGTCCCGGACGCATCGCCCGCAGTTGCGTCTCCTTAAAGTTGGCAGTCACCCAGATGTCATCCTGGTTGACGATGGAGAACAGAGGCTGTCCTGCCTGCACTACCTGTCCGGGTTCCACGTTGCGTTTACTGAGCACACCAGAGACCGGTGCGTAGATTCTGGTGTATTGCAGATTGAGTTCCGCCTGCTCCAGAGCAGCCTTGTATTTCTGCACATCAGCAACAGCGGCCCCGGCGCGGGCCCGGGTGACTCTGATCTGGTCAGGGACGGTATGGGCTGCATCCGCTTGCGCGCGAGATTGCGCAACGCGGCTTTCCGCGCTGGCCACGCCCGCGTTGGCTGCGTCTAACGTCGCTCTGGCGGAAGCCGCCGTGGCCACGGATGCGTCGTATTGCTGGCGTGAAATTTCATCCTTCTGTACCAGGGTTTCCATGCGCTTCAGATCGGCAGCAGCCTTGGTGTAATTGGCCTGGGCTTCCTGTACGCGCGCCTGCGCCATTTGTACATCGCGATCAGCCGAGCGAACTCCTGCGTCAGCCGCTACCAACTGGCTGGAACTGGTGGTGGTAGTGAGTGGAATGCCAACCTGCGCCGCGGTGGATCCGGCTTCCGCATTGGCCAGATCGGCCTTGGCCCGTTCAACCGCAACCTGGTAATCCTTGGGATCAAGTTCCACCAGCAACGTTCCCGCCTGCACAGTTTCATTTTCATCGTGCAGTACGCGGACCGCGGTCCCGGTGATACGTGCGCTGATGGGATTAATATGGCCGTCAACCTGCGCGTCATCGGTTGATTCGCGCACCGAATAGTAGTGCCACAGGAACGCAACCACGGCAATCAGTAGCAGTACAACCAGCAGGATCACCCACTTTGCGCCGGGATGCTTCCGGAAGAAACTAACTTTATTCTCCGGCGCTCTTTCCGTTGCCATGCTCCGGTCTTCGGGGCCGCCATCATTTTGATCCACGCGACGAGGCTGTTTTACATCCTCTTCTTCTTCGTAGGTCTTCATCTGTTCAGCCACCTCATTTTCCTCCCAGGAAAGCTCTGGTCCGTTCTTCAGCCACGCCCAGGGCGCGCGCCAGAGTTAATTTCGCAACGTTATTTAGATATAGAGCCTGTATGTAAGATTCATTCGCAGTGGCCACGGCTTCCTGCGACTGCACCACGTCCAGCGTTCCGGCAACACCGGCAGCAAATCTGTCTTGCGATTGCTTGAGTTGTTCCGCCGCCAGGCCAATGGATGACTGCGCAACGCTCACCTGCTCCGCGGACGTATTCACATCCAGCAACGCGGAACGGACATCCACTTCAATTCGATTGCGCAGGTCTTCCAGTTGCAACCTGCTCTGGCGAAGATCGGATTCAGCCTGGGCCACGTCAGCATGAGCGCGCCCGCCCTGAAAGATTGGAATGCGTAGGCCGGCTGCAAACGTATAAGTATTTTCCAGACTGCTGAAATGATTGCCCAGAACGCCGTAGTCACCGTTGATCTGCAGGGTGGGCAGCAATTCGCCCTTGGCGGCTTTCACGGCAAGTTCCAGCGCTTGATTGCGGGCTTGCGCCGCCAGAAATTCCGGACGCTGCGCATACGCCTGCTTCAAACCGCTTTCCACATCAATCGGCGGCGAGGAGCTATACGGGACCTGGTCCGACAGCTGAAATTTTTGCGCCACCGGCAAGCCAATGATCCTGGCCATGGCCATTTTCTGCTGCTCAAGTTGGTTCTCTGCGGAGAGAACGCGCTGCTGCTGTGTCTGCATCTGGACTTGCGCGCGCAGTACGTCAATTCCCGCCGCCACACCGGCATTCTTCTGGTCCTGCGTTTGCTTGAAAATTGTCTGCGCGGTTTGCAACTGCGTCTTCGAAGTTTGCAGTCGCGACGATGCTGCCTGCGTCTGCAAATACTGGTTTCCTACCACCAGCACCACCAGCTCACGCGCATCGGCCATGGTGAACCTGGCGGCCTTTTCATTTTCCGCCGACTGGCGCAGCCGGTTTAGTGCATTGAAATCCAAAACGGTTTGCGATAGAGCAGCCCGCGCATCCAGCACATTGAAGGGGCCTACTACAGGCGACGTCAAACCTGCGGGTAGCGGGATACCAAATGCGGCCAGGTTGATCTGCTGGACTGAATCGGTGGCGCGGCCTGAAATATTAGGCAGCAATTCGCTTAGGTTACGCCGGTATTGCGCCCGCGCAGACGCCGTCTGTTCCTGCGAAATCAGCAGTCCCAGATTGTGACGTATTCCCCGATCGATGGCGTCAAGAATCGTGATCTTCAGGACGTCCGGTGTAACTTTGTCAAGCCTCGCGCTGCCGCTGAAGGCACCCAAAGGAGGCGTCTGGAAGGTAGTTTGCGGCGCCGCCGAGCTGTTCTGGTCCGTACTGGGAGCAGAGTATGGGTTCTGTCCCGGGCCCTGAGCCCTTGCCGGAACAGCAGATAACGCTATGAGACAGATAGTGAAGAACCATAACCCAGCAGCTGCCGGTGTTTTTGTGATCACGACTTTCTCGTCCAATTCATGGTGTTTAGATGCTTGCATTCATGGATCCAAGCTTTTCCCCGTTCATGGGAAAGGCTTTGTTTTCAGCTTGACGTTACCTGCGGGTACAGCAGCCGGTTTTTGAAGAATTAACCGTTCGGTTAATTAGATTAACAGGCAGGGTGGAAAAGATGCAAATTACTTTCAGACAATAAAAACGCCGGAGTGCATGCTCCGGCGAAGTATTTTGAATGAATGCTCGATGCCCGATGAGGGGTCTTAAGGACGGCTTGGGCACTGCCGCGATGGTGTCGGCAGAATGGTTTCATCGGGGAAGCTATAAGCTCCGTCGATGGCGTCCGATGGGCTCTTGCGTGAGAACCACTGCAGCAGCGCTTCCGTCTGCGGGTGATAGGTGAAGCCATTGATGGAGACCGGGAAGCCGGCATTGGCGAACACCTCAACTGGATCTCCAGTTTCCAGATTGCTCTGGCAATTGGTGTTGGAGTTCGGGAACAGCCAGCTTGGAGTGGCATTGTTGATGAATGGATCGTCCACCCACTCAGATATCTCATGGCTCATGGCGACTACGTCCTGGAAGGTGCCGCCGAAGATGCCGGTTCCGGCCCAACTTGCCCATGCAAACGTCTGCACGAACTGCTTGTTGCCTTTTACGCCTGCGTCAAATGCGGTGTGAAAACCTACAATGCAGCACGCGTTAATGTTGGCATTGGTGCCAAGAAAGACGCGATTGGTAAGTGCGATAGGCAGCGCCTCTACATCCAGATTTTCCAGCTGGATAATGGTGTTGAGCTGCGAGACAAAGAAGCCGGTGTCAATAACCGCAAACAGCTCCTGCGTGGCGCGGGTCTGGAAAAGCTGCCCGATTCTTGTGTTTGCGGGAACTTCAATCTGCACGGGAGTCAGCATCTTTGGGTCTTTCAGCAGAGTGTGCCAGTCATTGCCCTCTGTGCTGAAAAATTCCGCTCTCTGGACTGCATCTGCAAACTGAGTAAATCCGGTTTCGTAACCGGCATTCTGGAAGTTCGGAGAATTCAGGATTGTGGGAAGAAGAGGCGCGACGTCAATGACAATGTTGTTTCCATTCGCGTCGACAAATCCATCAAAGAACAGTGAGATGGGAATGATCTGCGTTTTTACCTGAGTCGTACCACCCTTTTCGGGGGCTCTTCCTACCATGGTGAACGGAAATACTGTTCCGTTGAACGTAAATGAACTGCTGAAATTAGGGACTGAAACAACTCTTCCCTGCTTGGCGGCATTTTTGGAATCGGCCGACATTTTATTGGCATTGGGAACGTCAAACTGCAGCTGCGCGCCCTGCAAGGCCGAATCATCCACGACGGTTGGTTGTATTGGAACTGTAATGGTTCCATCTGGAGCTACCTGGGCAAAGGACAGAAGAGAAGAGAGAGCAAGGAACAGCAAGGAAACAGCAAGAACATGAGAGGTCTTCATTAGTATCTCCTGGGGAAACCAGAGGGGAATCCCGCGATGCTGGTCAGAGTAAAACCTCAGCCAGAGAACAATACTCCTGCTCTGGCCAGAGTGCAATTGCGAGCTCGTTTTTTTCGGATGAAAAAATAAACAATGTACTACTACTATCGACAGTAGCAATCTGCGGAATACACCTTGTGCTTAGTCCAGAAGTTTGTAAATGAAATCAGAAGGCTTTACTCACACTCTAAGGGGATCATTTAGTACTACGCCAGATTGCAAACTATGTAGATAGTTAAAAAGGGCCCATCGGGGCCCTTTTGTTCCTATCTTCTTTATTTTTATTCTTCAATTTATTAGCGACACTAGCTGTTTCCTGGTCATTCTTACTAAATCTAAGGACACGTTAATGGTCCGAATGGAGTCGCCGAATGTGGCAGGGCCTTGGTATTTGGATAGCTGAAGGCGCCGCCCAGCGCATCCGAAGTCGCTTTCTGGGTGAACCATTGGAAAAGGGCTTCCGTCTGCGGATGGAATATCTGGCCTCCAGTTTTGACACTCACCACCGCATTGTTCAGCACTTCCACTGGATCGCCTGTTTCCAGATCGTCCTGGCAGGTGCCGGGTGAGTTGGGAAATTGCCAAGCCGGAACCGCATTATCGACGAACGGATCGTTGAAAGCCTCCGTGATCTCATGGCTCAAAGCTGTAATGTCGTTGAAGCCGGATCCAAAGACACCAGGAGAAATCCAACTGGCGAAAGCAAAAACCCAGCGGGATTCCTTCGGGGTGGCCCCATCCGTGAAGAAAGTATGAAAGCCAAGCGTGCAGCATGCTCCCGGACCGCCTGAACTATCCAGCGAGAAAAGAAAAGTATTCGGGAACAGCGCAATGTTCATTGCATCGGTCCGGAAACGGTTGGCATTAATTTCGTCTACTACTACGTTAAAGATCTGCTGATTGAAAAATGAGTCCAGCAAAAATACAACGGGCTTGCCGTTGCTGCTGGTGCTGGTGAAGTATGTCCTGACCTGGGTCTTGACGCCGTTCAGGGTCACGGTAACAAAACGCGGCACTGCGAGCGTAATGTGATCCACCACGCCGTTAGGAGAAAGTTCCGTATGCCATGAAGGTTTCATGTAGTGAAAGAATTCGGCGCGCTGCACGGCATCCGTAAACTGGATTCCAGCGCCACTGGTATAGTTTGCATCCTGGAAGTTAGGCGACCTGAGAGTGGGCCCGACAAAAGGTAATACTGAAACGGTGGTGGTGGTGACCAGGTCAGCATTTTGCAGTTTCAGCGTTACGGTAACGATGCGGGCCGGAGCTCTGGTAGTTCCGCCCAGCGCAGGATCATGGCCGATCATGGTGAATGGCCACGTTTTCCCGCGAGCAAAAAATGAACCTTGAAAGTTCGGAACCGAAATTACATTGGCGAGTCCATGCGGAAACACCTGCGCGCCTGCTACCGCTCCCATGGAAAGCCCAGGATGGCTGAGAAAGTCAGGTTGCGCATGGATGGAGAGCGGAGCCACGCGCTCGTAGTGGGGCTTGATGGGTGAAGTAAAGGGCGCGTCCTGGACGCGGGCAAAATCAGTTTGCGTCTGGGCGCTGGCGCCCACGATCATTGACATTACCAGCAACGTTCCTGCAGCAAAGCAATTTATTTTCGTACGCACAGATATAACTCCCTTGGGATGCCCGCTTCTACAGCGGATAAAGCATGTACTTTCCACACTACGCCATTCCGTGCTCATCCAACTTCAGAGTCATGGGAGAATTTCGATGTAGGCTGCTTGTGTTAAGGTGAGCAGAGAGGCTGTTCAGCGGCCTTGTGATTGCATCCAACCTCATGTCAATGGAAAGCGAAGCAGCTCAGGAACCACCTCGTACATTTAAATGGCCGGAATCCCTCCGTGCCCTGCGTCACCGGAATTATCAGCTCTTCTTTATCGGCCAGCTCATTTCCTTAATCGGCACGTGGATGGACCAGGTAGCGGAGTCCTGGCTGGTTTACCGTCTTACCGGATCAGCTCTGCTTCTTGGGACGGTGGCTTTCGCCAGCCAGATTCCTGTGTTCCTGCTGGCGCCATTGGGCGGCACCATCGCCGATCGCTACAACCGACGCAACATTCTGGTGATTACCCAGTCCTGCCAGATGGTTATTGCGCTGGCGTTGGCGGGGCTCACGCTCACGCATGTAGTCACGGTATGGCAAATCATGCTGCTGGCGACCGCCGGTGGAATTGTGAGCGCCTTTGACATTCCCGCCCGCCAGGCTTTTGTCGTAGACATGGTGTCACGCCAGGACCTGATCAATGCCATCGCGTTGAACTCTTCCATGTTCAATGGAGCTCGCGTGATTGGACCGGCAGCGGCGGGAATCGTGGTTGCCGCCATTGGTGAAGGCTGGTGCTTTTTCGCCAACGGCATCAGTTTCATCGCCGTGATTGTCTGCCTGCTGATCATGACGATTGATCGTCCCCGCGCTGAAATCGAGGGCTCACCACTGCAGAACGTGATCGAAGGTTTCAAATTTGTGGGAAGCACCGGGCCCATCCGCGCGCTCATGCTGCTGCTGGGGCTGGTCAGCTTTACTGCCATGCCTTACGCCGTGCTGATGCCGGTATTTGCCGACAAATTACTCCACGGAGGCCCCAAAGCCCTGGGAATTCTAATGGGCTGTTCCGGAGTTGGAGCCTTGTGTGGCGCTGTCACGCTGGCCATGCGCAAGACCATCAAGGGTCTGGGCCGCTGGATTGCCGTTGCCTGCTCCAGCTTTGGTGTGGCTTTGGTTCTCTTTTCCTTTTCGCGGACACTATGGCTCTCTTCTCTTCTCCTGATACCTGTCGGATTCTTCGTCATGATCCAGATGGCATCCTCCAATACGCTCATTCAAAGCATGGTCCCTGACCAGCTCCGCGGACGAGTGATGGCCGTCTATTCCATGATGTTTATGGGGATGGCGCCGTTTGGGGCCTTGTCCGCTGGAAGTATTGCTCACAACATCGGCGCGCCATGGACAGTTGCGATCGGCGGAATCATCTCCGTCATCGGTGGTATCTTCTTTGGCGTGCGCTGGCCGCGCTTGCGTTCCACCGCTCGTGAATTGATTGTCGCGCAGCAAATGACCGGCGGCGCACCTGCCCAGGAGACGACGTCGGAGATCATCGTCAAAACCAGTTGATGCCGTTTGGCTGTATCAATGTGACGCCACCGATAGATGTTCATGAATGATTTTCAGGGAGCCATCATACTGGCGTTGAAAAACGTGCGTCACACGAAGATGGGTGAAATTTTCCCTGGAAGTCTTTCCGCCTTCCGCGGACGGTTTGGAAATCTCGTCAGCCCGCCAGCGCGCACTATAAGCCGCAACCGCGCTGTCCCGGGTCAGCAAATCAACATTGATGGCGCCCAGTTCATAGCTCATTCTGGTGGCGCTATCCATGTATTCGCGGTTCCTCCGCGCTGTCACCAGCCGGGCAGGCTCAAGGCGCTTTGACATGGTGGCAAAAATAGAAGCTGTGTCCAGATAGAAACGTTGTAGCTCCGACGTCAGCTTGGATGACGCAACGCTCCAGTATCTTCTCACCGCATCTTCAACTTCCGCGGCTGTGACTGGTCCGGTTGTCTTTTCGTGAATCATAACGGCAGAATCATTGCTGTTCACAACGGCAATGACTGTAAGACGCTGGAAAGCACCGCCGAGTTGGGAGCCTCCGCACGTTCACCTCACGATTATTGGTGGCATAACCGCCTTCGGCTGCGAGTGGGTGGAGAAGGAATCAACAAATTGTGCGCATTAAGTATCTGACGGTGACGATACGTGCTCGTGCACAATCCTGATGCTGCCATCCTCATATCGCATGAAGACATGAGTCACACGGGCATTTTCCAGATGTTCTTCCAACTCCCGATTGCCCGATGCAGACATCTTGGATACCTGCTCGGCATGCATTTTCAGGATGTAACCGGCCACAGCGCAGTTCGGCCCCAGCATTTCCACGTCAATGTTGCTGACGTCAACCTGCATCTTTGTGCTGCTTGCCATGTATTCCCGCTGGCGGCGCAACACGATTAGCCGAGCCGGCTCAGCCCGTTTACTGGCGGTCCCAAACACCAAGGCTATGTCCGCATAATAGCTCTGCCATAGGTCTGACTTTTTCGCCGCAAAAGATTGCCAGAAGGCACGAACCGTGGACTCAACCTCGATTTCGCTGAGATCTTTGGATAAATTCACTGGGCACATATTACAAGCAATGTACCGTAGCACGGTCCGCGACACAACCGCCTAAGCTTTTGCCTGTGTCGCCTTCTTCAATAGAGCGATCTGCCCCGCATGATAGAGGGAGTGTTGCGTCATGCCATGGAACAGATGGTAGAAATCATACGATCGTCCGGGAACTGTATCTTCCAGACGTGCTGGGTCGAATTTCTCGATTGCTGAGGCCAACTTTTCATTAGTGGCGAATACGCTCTTCTTCGCCGACGCGAATGCGGACTCATCCGCCGCATTCACTTTGGGAAAGTTTTGCTCATCGGGCATAGGTTTGGGCATGGCAGTCCCGCTGATTGCGCCGATCGCCACATGCTCCCAGGCTTCGATGTGCAGCAGCAATTCCCAGATAGAATGGGCCGACGCAATGGGGTGAGCAACGGCCTGCGGCGCGGTTATCCCATCCAGGATTTCCTTCATAGCGGGCCCATGCCATGCATTGCCTTCAAACGCGCGACGAAGCTGGTCAGCCATCCGTGAACATTCATTTTTCATGAGAATAATCATAAAGCAGATTCCTCACTCCGTTCGGAATGACAAGGAAAGGGTTTTTTCGTGAACGATGAAGCATAGCCCTCACTCGTTTGGAATGGTAATGAATGGTGTTTCGCCCCATCCGTCGCGGTGCCACAACATAAAATACCTTCATGCTGAGTCTCGACCAGGTTAAAACTCTTCTTCACCTTGAACCCCATCCCAAAGAAGGCGGTTTCTTCGCGGAAACCTACCGCTGTGCCACGGAAGTCACCACAGAGAACGGCCAGCGCTCTCTGCACACTGCGATCTATTATTTGCTGACTCCGGAAAGCTTCTCTGAGATGCATCGACTGCCGGGTGATGAGATGTTTCACTTCTATCTCGGCGACCCCGTCGAAACGCTTCAGCTTCATCTCGACGGAACCAGTGACATCATTACACTCGGCCAGGACATTGTGCACGGCATGAAGTTGCAGCATGTGGTTTTAGGAGGCGTCTGGCAGGGATCGCGACTGAAACCGGGCGGACGATACGCACTGCTTGGAACCACCATGTCACCCGGCTTTGCCTATGAAGATTATGATTCGGGAGAAGCTGATGCTCTGATCAGGAAATGGCCTGAGCGGTCGGCGATGATTCGCGAATTGAGCCGACGTTAATTGCTCACTTCAATCGCAAACCTTAATCGCAAAGAAGAAAAACCCTGCTCACTTGCGCAAGCAGGGTCATTGATTCTCTTACGATCTGTTTACGCGATCACGTACTTGCCCGCATCCAGCACCCGGCTGGCAATCTGCTGCGTTAAGGCGATGGTGTTGAACGGTTCATACTTGAATAGCCTGCGGAGAATAACGAGTTGTGTGCGCATCATGTCGCCTTCAGCAATGGCCGCCAGCACCTTCTTTCCCGCTGACTCAATCTTGTCCATCGAGCGGACAAGAGCCACCTGCGTCATAGCGATTGCATGCTGAGACCTGGCTTCACCATTGCGCTCAATGAGCTTCTGCGTGCGCAGCACAACTGAATCCATGGCAAAGGTTTCAATCACCATGTCGGCAATCGTGCCCAGAATCTCTTGCTGATCGGCAATGGCAGTCATGTATTTCTGCGCCGCCGAGCCGGCCAGCATCAACGTGGCTTTCTTGGCGTTCGCTACCATCTGCCGTTCCGCTGACAGATGACCTTCCGGAGCATCGGGGCTGCTTCCGCTCATGATTTCGTCCATCAGTTTCTTGATGGCCGGCATGAGCGCGAGTTGACCGCTCATGGCTCGCTTCAACAGCCATCCGGTAATGATCATCCGATTGATTTCGTTGGTGCCTTCAAAGATCCGATTCACACGCGAATCGCGATACGCCCGCTCGGCCGGATACTCTTCCACGAATCCGTATCCGCCATAGACCTGCACCGTTTCGTCCACTACGTAATCAAGCATCTCCGATCCGTAGACTTTCAGGATTGAGCATTCCACCGCGTACTCCTCAATTCCCTTCGCGGTCTGCTTGTAAACGTCCGGAGCGTTCTTATCGATCTCTGACATAGCGGCATCAATCATGCCAACTGTGCGGTAGGACATCGATTCGCCCGTGTAGATGAACGACGCCATGTTGGCGAGCTTTTCCTTAATCAGTCCGAACTCAGCCAGGTTCTTGCCAAAGGCCTTGCGCTGTTTGGAGTAGGCAATGGAGTTGTTCAGAGCATTGCGCGAACCGCCAACGACGCCGGCGCCCAGCTTGTAACGTCCAATGTTCAGCGTGTTGAACGCGATTACCGCACCTTTGCCGATTTCGCCCAGAAGATTTTCTTTGGGAATGCGGCAGTCATTCAGAATGATGGGCGTGGTGGATGATCCACGTATGCCCATCTTCTTTTCTTCCGCGCCGGATTGGAACCCGGGCGAACTGCGCTCCACGATAAACGCCGAGAACTTTTCGCCATCGACCTTGGCAAAGATGATGTAAACATCAGCAAAGCCGCCATTGGTGATCCACATCTTTTCACCGTTCAGGATCCACTCTTTGCCGTCAGGAGAAAGCACGGCCTTGGTGCGAGGATTCATGGCATCAGAAGCCGAAGTCGATTCCGATAAAGCGTAAGCGGCCACCCACTCGCCCGACGCCAGCTTGGGCAGATATTTTTTCTTCTGGTCCGGAGTGCCGAAATAAACAATGGGCAACGTGCCGATGCCGACGTGTCCGCCAAAGGCCACGCTGAAACTGCCATTCACGGAAAGATGCTCTGCAATAATGGCCGACGCGATCTTGTCCATGTCAGATCCACCGTAGGCTTCCGGAATGTCCACGTTGCCAATGCCGATCTCGCAGGCTTTGCGGATCAACGCGCGTGTAACAGCAAACTCCTTGTGCTCAATCTTCTCCACGTTGGGCAGGACTTCATTCCTGGCAAACTCCTGCGTTGTCTGCGCAATCTGCTGGTGCTCTTCGCTCAGGTCTTCCAGGGTGAACACCTGCGCGGTGGTGTGCTCTTCAATCAAAAAGCTGCCGCCAGCGAGCCTGGTTTTGTTTGGGACTGTTGCTGTTGCCATGAAATCTTCTCCTTTAACCACAGAGGAAACTAAAAACCGCTTAACCAGAAAGGACACGAAGGAACACAAAGGAAATCATTTCCACCCTGTCCCTTCCACCAATCGTTTAATTCCGTCCTTGAGGTGCAAAACATTGAAATTGATAATGAGACCGAGCTTCTTCTTGCTTAACTTCAAATACGAAATCACTTGAGCAACATGGACGCGCGAAATTTCCTCAACTGATTTCAATTCAACGATCACCAGATCATTCACCAGCATATCTATCCGATAACCGAGCTCCAGCGTTACGCTGTCGTAAACAATCGGTAACGCCACTTGGGTTTCCACTTTGAAACCCGCTTGCCTTAATTCATGCGCGAGACAAGCCTCATAAGCGCTTTGCAGCAATCCAGGCCCGAGGGCTGAATGGACCTTCAATGCGCATCTGATGATCTTGGTGACTTACTTCATGCGCGGAAACGGCCTTCGCGACACCCTGACCAGACATTCGTTGGTTTCTCTTTTCCTTTGTGTTCCTTCGTGTCCTTTGTGGTTAAAAGGGTTTCAAGCCACGTTCTCAATAATCCCTGCCGCGCCCATACCACCGCCAATGCACATGGTCACAATGCCGTATTTCCCGTTCGTCCGCTTCAGTTCGCGGATAATGGTCGCCGTCAGCTTGGCTCCGGTGCAGCCCAGCGGATGCCCGAGGGCTACTGCGCCGCCGTTCGGGTTGATCTTGCTGATATCCAGCCCGGCTTCCTTGATGACTGACAGCGCCTGCGCGGCAAATGCTTCGTTCAACTCGAACACTGAAATGTCTTCCAGTTTCAAGCCCGCCATCTTCAATACTTTTGGAATCGCATACACTGGTCCCAGGCCCATCTCTTCCGGCTTGTAACCTGCTGTGGCAAAAGCCACAAAACGAGCCAAAGGTTTGATGCCGAGCTGCTTCGCTTTGTCAGCTGACATCAGCACACTTGCCGCCGCACCATCCGATGTTTGTGACGAGTTTCCCGCCGTCACCGTTCCTTTGGCATGGAAAGCCGGCCGCAAAGAGGCCAGAGCTTCCAGCGTGGTGTCGGCACGGGGACCTTCATCGACTTTGAAGGTGATGTCCATCCGCTTTGGCTTCGATCCGTTGGGAGTGGTAAAACTCACAGGAACCGGAACGATCTCATCTTCGAATTTACCGGTCTGAATCGCTGCCAGGGCTTTCTTATGGCTGTTCAATGAAAACTCATCAGCCTGCTCGCGCGTGATGCCAAACCGTTTGGCCAGACGTTCGGCGGTCAGCCCCATGGAAAGATAGGCGTCTGGATAATTGCCAACCAGCCACGGATTGGCCGAAACCTTGTGGCCGCCCATGGGAATCATTGACATGGATTCAACACCGCCGCCGATAGCAATCTCGGCGCGCCCGGCCATGATGGAATCTGCGGCCAGTGAAATAGCCTGCAACCCTGATGAGCAGAAGCGATTGATGGTCATGGCGGAAACTTCCACCGGCAACCCTGCACGCAGTGACGCGATGCGAGCAACGTTCATGCCTTGCTCAGCTTCCGGAGTCGCACAGCCGATGATGACGTCTTCAATCTCTTTGGGATCAATCTGCGGTACGCGCTCCAGCGCGCCTTTGATCGCCGTGGCCGCCATGTCGTCCGGCCGCGTCACACGCAGCGATCCTTTGCCTGACTTGCCAACCGCCGTACGAACTGAACTTACGATGACTACTTCTTTGCTCATAATTTGCTCCTAGCCTCTAGCGGCTAGCTTGTGTCGCCCCCTAACGGGGCTCAAATTGTTCTTTACGCCCACCCAGCGCTTACGCGCTGGGCTACTTCTCACCGCGCCTCCGGCGCTGGTTTGTGATCGTTTGAATCACCACGATCGCGTGAAGTTTCCGATCTTCAAATGCTTGCGATCGTCGATGATTCGATCAGCGGTGCCCAAGGTCGACTGGACCTGTATCGCCCCTTGCGGAGCTCGATTCTTATGCCCGCTTACCCAGCGCTTACGCGTTGGGCTACATAATTTCGCGCCTGCGGCGCTAGAACCAATCCAACCGATACGGCCCTTCGAAACGCACCCTTATTTCTTTTGCTTTTCTCCGTGTCTCCGTGGTGGATTTGCTTTTAATTCCGCAACGGCTTCCCTGTCTTCAACGTGAACTGGATCCTCTCCTGCGTCTTTTTCTCGCCGCAGAGAGATTTAAATCCTTCGCGCTCCAGATCCAGGATGTACTGCTCGCTCACCGGCGTTCCCGGCGAGACATTTCCGCCGCAGATCACTTCCGCCACCTTGGTTGCGACTTTCACATCATGGTCGCTGATGTATTCGGCTTGCTTCATTAGATGTATGCCGAGCTTTAAAGTCGCGAGCACGTTCTCACCCGGCGCGGGGATGTCCATTCTTGGCACCGGCGCAATGTAGCCGGACTTGGCAAGTTCCAGCGCCTTCTCTTTGGCGTCACTCAGGATGCGCTCACGATTCATGCTGATGGTGTCGCCCGGGGAGAGGAAGCCCAGCGTGCGCGCCTCATAAGCAGAGGTTGAGACCTTAGCGGTGGCAATGGTCTCAAAGATGCGCTTCATGCCTTCCATCATCTCTACCGACTCACCACGACCGTCGGGACGGATCGCCCTGGCATTATCGATCGCACGCAGCAGCATCTCTTTGCAGCCGCCGCCACCCGGCAGCAGGCCGACGCCCACTTCCACCAGTCCCATATAGAGTTCTGAGTGCGGCTGGCGCGCGGCTGAATGAAGGTTGATCTCGCAGCCCCCACCCAGGCACATGCCATAAGCGGCGGTGACCACCGGACGCGAGCAGAATTTAATGGCCTGCGTCATGCCCTGGAATTGCTTGATGGCCAGATCAACTTCGTCCCACTCCTCTTCCTGCACGGCCAGCATCAACATCATCAGATTTGCGCCGACGGAAAAATTCGCCGAGTCGCCGCTGATCACAAACGCCTCAAACTGGTCGCCGATGCCGCCGGTCTTGAGCGATTGCGTGACCATGGAAACAATGTCGCCGCCCAGGGCATTCATTTTCGAATGGAACTCAATGCAGCCCACGCCGTCACCCAGATCGATCAGTGACGCACCTGCGTTCTTCTTCACTACGCCATTCGACTTTTTGGCGACTGATACCGACCACACGCCTTCAGCCACCTGCACCGGCTGATATTTCCCGGTACGCAGATCAAAGTAGGCACGGCCTGAGGGCGCTTTGGGATCGTCGATGTACCAGCTCTTTCCGCCGGCAGCCAGCAGCTTTTCAACGTTGGGCGCAACTGGCTTGCCTTCAGACTTCATTTTTGCGACGGTGGCTTCCACTCCGGCCAGATCCCATACTTCGAATGGCCCGATCTCCCAGTTAAATCCCATGCGCATGGCGGCATCGATCTCGACCACGCTGTCGGCAATTTCAGGGATCCGGTTGGCGGAGTAGGTCCACATCTCTGAGATGGTGGTCCAGATAAACTGCACGGCTTTATCTTTGGGATTGCCGGCAAGAATCGTGCGCAGCTTTTCGCCCAGATCCTCAATGGGCTTAGCCATCTCCAATGTCGCAAATTTGGGCTTCTGCGCCGGACGATACTCCAGCGTCTTCCAGTCAATAACCTGGCGCTCTTCACCCTGCGGGCCCTTCACCTTTTTATAAAAGCCGCCCTTTGTCTTATCGCCCAACAGCTTGCGCTCGATCATCTTGTCGAAGAAGCCGGGCAGCTTCAGGTCTGACCGCTCGTCCTGTACGTTCTTGCTGAAGTTCTTTACCACGCTGCCAAGCACGTCCAGCCCAACCAGATCGATGGTGCGGAACGTAGGGTTCTTGGTCCAGCCACCGCTTGAGGTCAACGCGTCAACTTCTTCAATGGTGAAGTCCATCTCCTGCATCACGCGGAAGACGTTCAAGCCGGCATAGGTGCCAATCCGATTGCCGATAAAGTTGGGCGTGTCTTTGGCGGTAACAATTCCCTTTCCCATTCGGACATCACCGAAGTGTGAAACTGCGGCGATGGCAGCCGGATCGGCTTCCGGCGTGGGGATAATTTCCAACAGTCGCATATAGCGTGGCGGATTGAAGAAATGCGTGCCGAACCAATGCCTGCGGAAATCGTCAGTGAAGCCCTCGGCGATGCTGGCCACCGGCAGTCCGCTGGTGTTAGTGGTGACAATGCTTCCTGCTTTGCGGACGGCCTCAACCTTTTTCAGCAGAGATCGCTTGATCTCCAGATTTTCGGCAACGGCTTCAATGATCCAGTCCGCGTCGGACAGCAACTTCATGTCGTCATCGAAATTGGCTGTCTTTACCAGACGGTCCAGACCCTTTTCGAAGAACGCGGCCGGCTTCGACTTGATCGCCGCTTCAAATCCCGCGTTGACTATCTTGTTGCGGCCAGCTTTGTCCGTGCTCTGCGCGGCGTCAGGCGGAACAATATCCAGCAGAACGCACGGGATGCCGGCGTTAGCAAAGTGGGCAGCAATGCGCGCGCCCATGGTACCTGCGCCCAGGACCGCAACCTTGTTGATCCTCTGGTGCGGACCTTTGCCGGCTGCTCCATTTGCTGAGGTTTTAATCGAATTGGCCTGGATTGGATCAGAAACTGCGGAATGACTCATGAGAGCAACCCCTGAATTTGGTATGGCAAGGAGAGATGATGATTAACTGGCTGAAAACGTAAAGAATGATAACAGCTTTCAGGAAGCAGTCCGGGGATGCTCGTGGGCAATGGCAATAAACGCTCCGGGCACAGCGGTTCGAGTCTTATAGAACGCCTCCAGACACACGTAAGGCGCCGGGAAGATAATAATGAATGAACGTTCATTCAGTCAAGACGGAGTGGGGGGTGCCAGTTACTTCCGTGCCCGGGACGGCAAAAGCAGATTCCTCGTCCGCTTCGGAATGACAAAGGGTGAGGGTATGGCAGGAAGCTGGCGCTCCCGATTTGCCAAGGAGAAAAGCAGATTCCTCGCTTCGCTTCGGAATGACAAAGGTAGGGTTCGTATGCCAAGGGTTGAGGCATGAGGGATATGAGAAGTAAGTGACGCTTTAGGCCGTCTAATTACTTCCGTGTTCGGTGTTTACAGCTCTTCCAAGTTCTTCTTCACGTAGTCCAGCGCCTTCTGAGCTACCTGCTTTTCCCCGCTGTAGCTGAGGCTCGCGGCGGCTTCTTCCAAAGGAATCCACCACGCCCGCCGGACTTCATGCTGCATGTCTGGCTTGATGTCACCGATGCGGCCCGACTGATACTTCATGAGGAAAAAGCTCACGATCTTGAAGATCTTGGCGTTGTCTGACCATTTCCGCGAATAGACGTATTTGATATCCGCGATTTTGGTCACCGGCTCAACCTTAAGTCCGGTTTCTTCCATCACTTCGCGAATGGCAGCCTCCTGCGGCTGTTCGCCGGGATCAATGTTCCCTTTAGGCAGGGCGATGGTGTTTTTGCGGTCGTCGGGTTCGCCATCGCGGCCAGGCTCAATCACCGCCGCCCACCAACGGTTTTCCATATGGCGCAACACAAGCGCTCCGGCTGAGAACTCACGCAACATGCGTCTGCCACCTCCGCATTGCCGTTGTCGCTTCCCGGCGCATGGCTGGCCAGGGCAACGCACCCAACCATAAGGCAGTGAATTGAACGGGGTTACCAACGTTACTGGATGGAACCATGGTTTGAGCGAAATATATAGAGGAACTAAAGCTGCTCTGCATCGTTTAATTTACTTGCCCGCATCTTACATTGTGGTGCAGCATCTCAGGATGCAGGCCGCAGCTGCCATTTTTTATGGTAGCAGGTCAGGAGTCACGGTGAAGAATCCGCTGAATCAGATCGTCCGCACGGTCCAGGCCTTTGGCCGCGAGCTTAAACGACAGACGGGAACCGAACCCTCCGCTCCACAACCGCAGATGCCGCGAATTGGTCTGGCCCTGGGCGGAGGCTTTGCCCGCGGCCTGGCCCACGTGGGCATTCTCAAGGTCCTGGAAGAAGAAGAAATTCCCGTAGACCTGATCGCAGGTACCAGCGTTGGCTCGGTGATCGCCGCTGCCTACGCCAGTGGCATTTCGGCCAGAGAACTGGGAGAGATCGCCGCGCTGGTTCGCTTCAAGGATTTCTCGCGCTGGTCATTCTCGCGCTTCGGCCTATTCAGCAATGACAAGATGGCAATCTTTCTCCGCAAGATGCTGCGTGTGAAAACCTTTGAAGAGCTCCGCATTCCGCTTGCCGTCGCTGCGACTGACATCATTACCGGTGAGGCTGCTGTTTTCACCAGCGGCGATCTCATTGACCCGGTCCGCGCCAGTTGCGCCTATCCTGGAATGTTCCAGCCTGTACAGATCGGCGATCGTGTTCTGGTGGACGGCCTTCTGGCTCACGCCGTGCCGGCCATGCCTTTACGCGAGATGGGCGCCGAACGCGTGATCTCCGTTCATCTGGCCGCGCATTGGGTGAAACCGCGCGGACCACGCCATGTGTTTGATGTGATTGGCCAGTGTTTTTCCATTGCCCAGGACAGGATGTGCGGGCCCTGGCGCGCCGCCTCCGACCTGGTGCTTGAACCTGAGATTGGCGAATTCGGCTATGACGACTTTGTGCGCGCGCCCGAATTGATGAAAGCTGGAGAAATCGCTGCCCGTGCGGCGCTACCGCAGATTCGAAGCTGGATGCCCTCCGTACCCGCGAAGCCACCGGTCACTGCTGCGGCTGCAGTCACCTCGGTTCCAGTCGTCGTCAAATAGGTAGCCCAAAAATAGTCACCCAAAACATCAGGGCGCGGCCCGCTTAGAGCAACGAGAAATGCAGCCGGGCCAGCCGATCTCCCTGGGGTGATATCACTTCCAGAACAAAGCGCTCAGTCACCGGCTCATTGTTGGGAAGATCAAAAGTCACGCGATAAATTCGTTCGTCATAGGGAATATCTGCCGGAACGCCGATCATGGAACTGGAGTCCGGTTCAATCACCCGCATCTGCAGTCCGTCATAGGCCTTCAGTCTGAACTTAAGTTTTACCAGGATCTGGGATGGTTCATCGTTCGTCTGAAGAGCGCTGCCTGGTTCTTCCAGCAAAGTTTTACGCAAGGAAGCCGTCACGCGAAAGCTGAAGTGGCGGGGAAAGCGTTTTAGCGGTTCGCCGTCCGCGCTCACCACCCTGGCCTGTAATCCCTGGTCCACCTGCTGGGCCCCGGCAATCTCGGGACATTCCGCCAATCCCAGAACCGTCACCACTGCTCCGGACGGCTTCAATAAAACAACTTCTGTGCCCGCCGGAGTGGCTGCACGGAGCGTTTGAATATCTTTCTGTGCGGTCGCAATCGCCGCCACTGCAATCACAAACAGCGGCAACCATTTGCAAATCTTGAAGCATATTGAGCCGGCAGCATTCATGGTGTGTCCTGGCGGCTGCCTTGCTTGGTCAGAGGAAGGGTTTGCGTGGGCAGCTGCGGCATCGTACTTTAGTGGATGCCATTAGTTGAGAAAGGTGAACCTGACAAGAAGATGCCTCGACTGCTTTGCATTACCGCGCACCCTGACGATGAAGCCGGTGGATTCGGCGGCTCCCTCCTGCACTATGCCAATCAAGGCGTGGAAACCTACGTGATATGTCTCACGCCCGGTCAAGCAGCCACTCATCGCGGTGGCGCCAGGTCTGACGAGGAGCTTTCCGCCATGCGTCGGCAGGAATTTGCTGCCGCCTGCAAAATGTTGAAGATTAGAGAGGGTACGGTGCTCGACTATCCTGACGGAAAGCTAGACCAGCAGAACCTTTTTGCCGTGGTTGCGGACCTGACGCGACGGGTGCGAGAAATTCGTCCGGACGTGGCGATGATGATGGGACCAGAGGGCGCCATCACGGCCCATCCTGACCATTCCATGGCGTCGGTCTTTGGTACGCTCGCGGTCAACTGGGCCAGCCGCAGCAACCGCTTTGTCGACCAGTTAAAGAACGGCCTTTCCCCTCATCAGACGCAAAAGCTTTATTACGCGACTGCCGGCTTCACCATGCCAGACCGCCAACCCGTGGCTTTGCCGCCCGCAAACCTGGTACTCAACCTCACTGAGGAGGAAATTGAGACCAAAATCGCGGCCTTCAAGTGCCACACCTCGCAGGCGCCGCTGTTTCCTTTTTTTGAAGAGACAATCCACAAACGGGGCAAGAGTGAACAGTTCCACCTGATCGCCGCGGCCACTCCACGCAAAATGGAGATTGAGACGGATTTGTTTGCAGGAGTCTGAAGACGGTACTTGGCTGTTGGTACTTGGTTATTGGTGACTGTGGGTTGGCTCGTCTGGTTTTGCCAACTACCAAGTACCAAAAGCCAAATACCGGTCTTTACCAATTACCAAGTCCAAGAGCCAAATACCGCTTTTTTACCAACTACCGCTACTTCGCCAACGGCTTAATGATCTCGCCCAACATGTCAGGCCTGGATTCATCGCGCACCAAATGAGCGTATTTTTCGCCATCGTGGTAGGGCACGCTGAAGGTTTTGTAGAAGTCGCCGTTCAGGGTCATGAGTTCGATGTTCGAACCGGACTGCTTCCCCGCCCTGAGCGCCTCACGCAGAATGTCCGGATTGTATTTGCGTCCGTTGACCGCAGCTAACACGGATCCCGGCGATATGCGCGCCTTCAATGCCGGGCTGCCGGCTATCACGTCCTGGATCCGGCCTTTGTCGTCAAGCGCCAGACCAATGGAAAAGCGAGCATCCACAAAGTTGCGTTCTTTCTCCATGGCTTTGGTGTACTCGCTTGGCTGATCGTCATACACCAGCTTCCAGCCGCCATTGGTGATGCCGCCCATGGGCGCGCCCGGTCCGTTAGAATCCAGACGGTCACGCAAGAATTTGGCCCAGTCGTAAGGAGCGATCTGCTTTAAGGCAGTGACCACATCGTTGAATGTGTAAGGAACAACTTCCGGGGGCGTGTTCGTGCCTCCGTGAAATAGACGGCAGAAGTCGTTCAGAGACTTTGCGCCATTAGTCTGCTGACGAATCACCGTATCGGCTTCCAGCCAGATCATGAAACCTTCCGGATAGTAGTCAACACCGCGCCGCCAGCTTTCGAATTCCTGTGCCGCGCCATAGAGGATCTGCGCCGCATCCGCCGTGTCCTGCAACGGACGCCAGGTCCGCCCCAGGGTGTGGTCCAACATGGCTGCCGTTTCCGCGGATTCGTCCATGAACTCCTGTTTCGTCCAAAGGCCTGAGCGCGCCGCCAGTATGTACCCGATGTACTCGGTGAGCCCTTCATAAACCCAGAGCAGATCGCCCTTCATTGGCTCCTGATAATTCGGTGTGGCCAGTCCGGCCGGACGGCGATATTTTCCATTCCATGAGTGGGTCATCTCATGTGGCAACAATGCCCCCTCGAGCATGCGTGGCGCATCTTCGATCATGGTGCGCTCGGCCACTCGATCATCGCTTGACTGATGATGCTCCAGCCCGAAGTGCGCCGTATGGTCGCTCAGCGTGAGCAGGAAGTGATATTCGTTGTAATGGCGCGCACCGAAGAGCGCTCCGGTTTCATTGACCAGACGCTTATAGCCTTCCACGGACTCGGGCGGCACCTGCAAGGCGGCATCACTGTCTGATGCCATGTCGAGATAGTGCTGGATCGGCCCTTGCGGCGAAAGAGGAATGCGGCGGAAATGCGCACTGGCCAGGACCGGCGAATCGATGAGGGTGGTCAGTGATACCGTCTTGAAGCTCGTCAATCCATCACTTTCACCCGCTACCGGCAGGGCCGTTCCATAGTGCCATCCCGAGGGCAGTTTCACCGCAGCCTGCACCTGCACGTCATCACTCTTGGTACTTTCGGGATACAGCAGCACCTGGTTCCAGCTCAACATGACAAGCTGCGTGGTGGAAGATGCGCCCGATGAAAATCCTTCCGGTGGCGCGGGCATCACCAAATCAAGCGTAACTTGCAGAATGGTTGCGCCTTCCGGAACCGTGAGATGGAACGCATACATGTCCACAAGATCGCGACGCCACGTGAGCTGTTGCGCGCCGGCAAAAAAAACAAGCCCGGTCAGATCGACAACCGGCCCTGTAGGGCCATGCTCACCCGGAATCCACTTGGGAAAAACCACCGTGACAGGTCCGGGTTTTACCGCGATCTGCTCCTGCGCATGGAGAATTTTCTCTCCGGCATGCGTCGCATCCACAACCAGCTTGATGGGCTGCGAAGGCGCCGCAGGTGCCGGCGCGTCGGCTTTCTTCTTCTGGGCGATGCCCGTCTGGGTGGCAAGTGATGAAAGTAAGAGGCAAACAATGGTGACGCGCGATTTCGCAAGAAGGCTCATGTTCAGGGCTGTGCTCCAGGATTGTGCTCAGGAAAAGCGAAACCAGCTTAAAGACTGCCGCTGCACAGCGCAAGTGAGAAGGAAAGCGTTTACTTCTTCCTGGCTTTGGACTTTTTCGCCGGTTCGTCCTGCGTGGCACCGGTCACGCTCGCCAGCAACGTGTCAAAGGCGTCTTTGGCCGTCATCTCTTTCTTTCGGCTCTTGTTGCCGCGATATTTATGTTCGCTGTTACAGGTGCGGCAACGTGTCCTTAATACTTCTTCGCCGACCAGGGACACAATCGAGTGATCAGTGGTCCGCTTGCAGCTTGAACAATGATCGTCAATGTCATCACCGAGTCTCATTGGTGTACCCTCCTGCCATCAGAGTCTTTTTGAAGCAACGTCTTTTTGAACCAACGTTTTTTTGAACCGTCGTTTTTTTAACCATCGGTGGCGCTATCGCGTATGGTAAGACAAAGGCCTGTATCTGCGAGAGGAAAATCGTGAGGAAAAGGTTGACCACCGGAACAGCTTTCAGCTTTCTGACGATGTTTGTGCTGTCTTTCATCACGTCACCTGTCAATGCTCAAAAGGAAACCCGGTTCCCCGTCGGGGTAAGCCAACAGACGCTTCATCCTCCAGAGCCTTACAACTGGCGTGGCGCCGCAACGCGGGCTCTGCTGGTGACGGTGTGGTATCCGGCGGAAGCGGGCGCTAAAGAGCTGCCGCAATTTATCGGATCGTCTGATGCTCCGTTTGCTTTCACGGGCAAGGCCGCCCTCGATGCGTCACTGCCGGCAGGCTCGCAACGCTTTCCTCTGGTTGTGCTTTCTCACGGTACGGGCGGCACGGCCAGCACGCTGGCATGGCTGGGAACTGAACTTGCGGCGCACGGCTATATTGCCGCCGCCGTCAACCATCCCGGCAACACCGGGATGGAGGCTTACACAACGCAGGGATTTGTTCTGTGGTGGGAACGAGCGCACGATTTGAGCGTGCTCATCAACAACATGCTCGCCGATTCCAATTTTGGCAACCGCATCGATCCGAAACGTATCGGCGCGGCTGGCTTTTCACTGGGCGGCTACACGATGGTGGAAATCGCCGGCGGCATCACCGATCCGTCTTTGTTTCGCGATTTCTGCAAATCTCCTCGCGCCGACGGTATCTGTAAAGATCCGCCGGAATTCCCCGGTTTGACCGAAAAGTTCTCCAAGGCCGCTGAGACCGCCAAGACTGATCCGGAAATGCAAAGTTCTCTGGCGCATGCCAGCGATTCTTACCGCGATCCACGTGTCCGCGCCGTCTTTGCCATGGCTCCTGCTCTGGGGCCGGCGTTCCGGCCGGAAAGCTTGAAAAAGATATCCATCCCAGTAGCCATAGTTGCCGGGACGGCGGATGCTAACGTTCCCATTGCCAGCAGCGCCGAGTTCTTCGCCAAGGAGATTCCCCACGCGAAACTTACGCTGCTTCCCGACGCAACTCATTATGTGTTTCTCTTTACCTGCGGCGATGCCGGCAAGAAAGCCCGGCCTGTGCTGTGCACCGATCCACCAGGGATTGATCGCGATGCGGTTCATGCGAAAACGACGGGACTTGCACTTGAGTTTTTCGGAAAAAACCTGAAGTAAGCGACGGCCGGCACGCAGCTCCCGTGTCAGCGGGCGTGTCTTGTGGTTAAATCTCTAGCGTGCCCCGGCAACGCGGAAAATTTATCACTTTTGAAGGTCTGGATGGCGTAGGCAAGTCAACCCAGCTGGAAAACCTGGCTGGATGGCTGCGTGAACGCGGCCTGGATGTGATTGCCACACGCGAACCGGGCGGGACAGCCCTGGGACAGAACCTGCGCAGCGTCCTGTTAAGTTCGCGCACGGCCAGGCTTTCACCGCTGGCTGAGCTTGCTCTCATGTTCGCCGATCGTGCTCAGCATATTGATGAGCAGATCCTGCCGGCACTGCTGCGCGGCCAATGGGTGCTGTGCGACCGCTTTACCGATTCCAGCGAAGCCTATCAGGGTTGTGGCCGTCAGTTGGGGACCGAATCCGTGCTGGCTTTGCACAAAGTCTTGTGTCATGACCTCAAACCGGACCTGACGCTGCTGATGACTTCCGATCTCGACCACAATCTCAGCCGTGCGCGAAAACGAAATCGTGAGCAATCAAAGAATGCGCCGGACGACGAAAACCGTTTCGAAAAAGAGAACCGGGCATTTCATCAACGCGTACTGGATGGATTTCTCGCTATCGCCCGACGCGAACCTGAACGCGTCATCGAAGTGGATGCCCGCGATTCCATGGCCGTGGTCAAAGCGAAGATCGCCGCCGTGGTGGAAGAACGGTTGCTGAAGAACTTGAAGAGTTGAAGGTACAGCCGCCAGGCTAGTTGCGCGTGGATTTCTGCTGGTGCTGTTCAAACCATCCCAGCACGCGCCGCTCAAATCCCTGATGATCGGCCGCCCAAGCCATGGTGTGGCCGGCGTTGGGCACAATCCACAATTGCACACGGTCCGGCGCCGCGTTGGCAAGAATGAATCCGTGCCGCGGACTGATGTTTATATCTCTCTCGCCGTGAATTAGCAGTACCGGTACCCGCGACAACCGCACGGCTGCAAGCGGATTTGGCTGCAACAGGTCGACATGGTAACGAAGCTTCGAATAGATCACAGCCGATTCCAGGACCGGCCATCCGATCGTATGTCCAAACCACGGGCCAGCGTGCACGGGCCCCGACACGCGTTCGTAGCTCATTTCTCGCGCGCTGGAAAACGAGCTCTCAACCGCAACGGCGCAGTATCGTGGCTCGGTGGCCAGTGACTGTAATGTCAGGGCAGCGCCATATGACTCGCCAAAACCATAGACGCATGCCGGAGGATCATGGTCATACATCCAGGAAACCCAACTGTGAATGTCATCGGCTTCCCTGATGCCGTAAGTCGCCATGTCTCCGCCACTTTCACCGTGATCGCGCGCATCAGGCAGCAAAACGGCATATCCGTGGTCGAGAAACATCTTCCCGTATCCAGCCACGCCTTCACGGTTATCAGTAATACCATGCAGGACAATCACTGAATTGCCATTGTAGTTAGCCGGATGTATATACCAGCCTTTGAGCACGACGGAATCGGCAGCCGTAACGCTCACATCCTGCAACTCTGCCTGATATCTATCGCGGACTATTGCGGCAAACTCCTGCTGGTGTCGAAGGGGCAATCGGCGCAGATGCAAGCTGGCTTCCGCCACGATGACGCCCCCGATCGCGGCCATTGCCAGATAGAGTGCGAGAAGAGAAAACACGATTCGCCGGATACGCTTCATTGTCACTGACATGGACATGCGTTCTCTGATACGAAAGCAGAGCTGATTTTGTTCCTGATTCCATTCTTCGCCAATGTAAAGAGGCGGATTCCGGCAACCAACACATGATCTTTCAGCAACTAACTAAGAGTATTACGCAAAGGGTCTGAACCCATATGAGAGTAATTGCCGGCACGTTTTATCTTCTTGCGCTTGCAGTTTGGTGTGGTCTTTCAGATATCTTTTCCAGCAACCGTATTCACCGCAGTTATAAGACTCCATAGCGATAGTCAAAAACCGCCCTGCTCGCTTTTCATCCTCCAAAGTGCAAGGAAAACGAATCTTCAGGGACGCGCATCGCCAGCTCTCATTCCCCGGTCGAGAATTTTAAGTGCAACGCGCTCATTAGTTTATCTACAGCTCTCAATGCATCCTTTTTCGATCTGATGCGTCTAACCTGTACAGCGCAAGAACGTCCGCTTCGGAACTGTAATCTACGAAGGGTTGTAAAAAATGAAAGTCACACGTGATCAAATCAAGGCTCGTGCGCAGGAACTTCGCAACCAGAAGTTCACCATCAAGGCAACGCTGGAAATGAACGCCGGCGCCAGGCCGGTGTCCAACACGCCCCGGCTTATCCCCATCGATTCCGCTCGCGCGATGGATGTGCCGGAACCAACACGGAACGAAAGCGAAAAATCTGATTTAGGCAAAACGGCCTGATGATCCATTGGCAAACCTTCCAGTAACACAAGAAAATCAATCATCGCTGTAAAGGAAACTATGGCTAGACAGCCCAGACGTGAGAATCGTACCCAGTCCGTGAGAGTTCTTCACTTCCCGGATGCGAAACCGGAACTGCGTCCCAGCAATGCGCCCAAGGAAGGCGATGCGCTGGCTGATGCGATCCGCAAAGCGTGGACGCAGAAATCAACCGCGCCCATCAAAGAACGCGCCAACGGATAGCTCCGATACCCGGCACAGACAATTTTCAATCGCGCGTATAGCGCCATGCCCAGTAGATAAGCGGCAATTGCAATGGCAACCGCAGCCATTGCGCCCAGCTTTGGCCCAGCAATCCTGCATAGTGAACGTGGGCAACCGCCATATAGATGTTCGCAGGGAAAACAGTGATCAGTAACAACACCAGTCCCCAGGCTGCGAAACGTCGCGACCGCGAGTACAGCAAGCCAAGCCCACCCAGAATCTCAGCTACACCGCTGACACAGACAATGTCCATGGGCCAGGGCAGGAGCGGCGGGACCATTCGTATGTAGGGTTGGGGAAAAAGAAAATGCAAGAAGCCGGCAACAACGAAGAATGCCGCAAGCAATAGGCGCCCGGTCATGAAAGTCAGTTTAGATGACTGTTTAGGACTCAGCCACGCTGGAAGCAAACACGGCCATGGCTTCGTATCGTGGAACTTCGTGGCTGATGATATCCACTTCATGCCAGCCGAACGGAAGCTCTTTGCCGCAATCCAGGCAAATGATTTTGTGCTCTGTATAAAACGCAGCGGGCGGACGCTGGCCATTCCCGTAGGTGAGCGCCGTGGTCCCGAGGTCGTGCCGGCAGCGGAACACTTTCTTGATTAGAGTCGCCATTTTGTGTTCCTCCCCTGCAACTGATTTCACTACTTTCCGGCTGACAATTCCGTTGCCTTGTTTACCAGCAGCTTGATCTGGCTGGGCGTGGGATCAATGACCCGACCTTTTTCCAGGTCATATGCATACTCTTTGCCACATGTAAGGCATACGAAATATGTTCCCGTAATGCCCGGAACACCTTTACGCGGCTGATTGGCTCGCAACGTAATAAGCGGGCCTTTCTTCCAATGCCAGCAACGCACGAAGGCAAAAACAGTCATTTTCAGTAGATCGAGCACGGTGGTGACACTCCGCTAAGGCCCTGGGGGACCGGATTGGTGCTATATTGACCCTCTTTCCTTGCTCATTTCCTTAAGAAGCAGTTAAAAACATTAATTTTGGCAGCTTCTATCAAGTGCTTTCTTCCTGGACACGGCGAACACCCGCATAACATAACCGTTTTGCATCGGCCCGCGTGCCAAGGTGGTCTTCCATCGATACAATCTAGGCCATGGGTTTTTCTGAATTTCACGGCAATCCGGACGTGGTGCGGCAGCTGCGCGAAATGCTGGCACGCGATCGCTTTCCCCACGCCGTGATTCTGGCGGGATCTCAAGGCGCCGGCAAATACACCCTGGCGCTGATGATGGCACGGGCCATGACCTGCCTTAACCCAAAGCAAACAGACGGGTTACCGGACTTCTGCGGAGTCTGTGAAAACTGCCGCAGGATTGGCGAAGCCCTGGATCTGGACGCTCGCTTTGCCGAGGCCGTGGAAGCCCGAGAAGGCCTGCGCGAGACCGATAAGCGCGAAACCCGGATACTGGTCCAGCCGCACCCGGATGTGCTGATCATCCCGCCGGACCCTCCGCAGATGATGGTGAAGATCGACCAGGTGCGGCACGTAAATGAAACCATTCGCTACCGGCCAACCGAGGCCAAGCGGCGCGTTTTCATCTTTACGGACGCGGCTTTCATGAAAGAAGCGGCCAATGCCCTGCTCAAGGTCCTGGAGGAGCCGCCAGACTTCGCGACCATCTTTCTGCTGGCACGGAACGCCGGCGAACTGCTTCCCACCATCCGGTCGCGATGCGTCAGCTTCACGCTGAGTCCCTTACCGCTTCAGGAAGTGGAAGCCTATCTGGCGAAAGAACGTCCGGAATGGAACGCTCGCCAGCGGCAGTTGGCTGCGCGTTTAAGCGCCGGAGCGCTGGGCCGCGCCCGATCCATTGATCTGGCCGAATACATGGCGTCGCGCAAAGATGCACTTATTTTGCTAACGGCCGCTATCCGCTCGGCTGAACATTCTGATTTGTTTCGCACCACTGAGGTCTATCGCGCCGGCGGTGAAGGCAAAGAAAAAACAGACCAGCTGCTGGCGGCTGTCTATGGCTTGCTCAAGGACCTGATGGCAATCGTCTCAAGCGCACCTGAGCTGGTCAGCAACACTGATATTGCCTCAGAACTGAATTCATTGGCGGCGAATATCGATTTTCAATGGATCAGCCGTGCCACCCAGCAGTTGGGCCAGGTGCAGAGCGGCATGCGCCGCAATGTGCTGCGCTCGCTTTCACTGGACGCGTTTGCACTTTCTTTAGAGCGCTGATTCCTGGCGCAACGTTTCGAAAAAGAGGCTTTGGCGGGTCGAAATCCGGCACTAAGTTGATAAGCGATCATCAAACTTACAAATCTTAAACAATTGATTTTGCGGATGTGCATTGTCCTTCCAGTCAATTGAATCTCCCCACCCGCTGTGATAGGTTAACTACCAACGACCCGCACTTAGTTCCCGGACCAGCCCGCTTTATCTGCTCTTTGGGTTTCCTGTCCGGACAGATCTCGGTGTAATGGGAGACGGAGTAAATAAACCAATGAAAGACTCCATGGATGCAACGGCGGCCCGGCAGGCACAGGACACGTCCAGCGAAGAATTTGTCAGCCGGAAACTGATTCGTCCGTCGCTGAGCTCACCAGCACCGCGCACGGAACCGGTGTCAGAGCGGCGTGAGCGCCTGGAGCGGACCGATCGAATGCCATCCAACGGCCCACGTCGCAACAGTCCTTCAGAACAGACGCACGCAGAAAACTACTATTACCAGAAGCAGATCCAGGGCAAAATCCCCGTGGTGCTGGTGCTCAAGGACGGCGAACAGGTCCAGGGCATCATCGAGTGGTATGACAAGTCCTGCATCAAGGTAAACCGCCCCAGCGGCTCCAACCTCCTTATTTACAAGCCAGCCATTCGCTACATCTACAAAGCCGGCGAGGAAACCAGCAAGCCCTGATTCCGAATGTCCGATCATCTCTGGAGTGCAGTCCTCAGTTACGTGACCGCTAACTGGACCGAACTTCTGGGATCGCTTACGGGCATTCTCTGTGTCTGGCTGCTCATCCGGCAGAACATATGGAACTGGCCCATCGGCATCGCCAATAATATCTTTTACGTTTTCGTCTTCTTCAAGTCAGGCCTTTTCGCCGACATGGGGCTGCAATTTGTCTATCTCTCCATTGGGCTTTACGGATGGTGGAACTGGCTGCACGGCGGTAAGAATCATTCAGAACTCAACGTGGCCCGCACCTCTTCAAAAGGCCTGCTCGGCTACTGCGGCATTGCTGCGGTTTCAACGGCTGTCCTGTATTGGCTTTTGCGCAGCTTCACCCCCAGCACAGTTCCCTTTGCCGACGGGCTGACCACGTCACTGTTTCTGACTGCGCAGTTCATGATGTCACGCAAGCTGGTGGAGAACTGGTGGTTCTGGATCGTCGGCGACGTTCTGGTGATTGGACTTTATATCTACAAGCATCTCTATCTGACGACTGGGCTTTATCTGGTCATGCTGGCGATGTCAGTGGTTGCTTTGGTGGAATGGCAGCGTGCGACGAAGAAGAAAGATTTGGTCAGCGCGAGCGTGGCGGGATGAAGAATACTGCTACACATTTGACTATCACCTTCAACAAACGATAACAGGCAGGTGGGCCACCTTTACGCCGGTCTTTTTTACCGGTCCCACAAAACAGACTGGTCAAGTTGTGCGATTGTCGTTCTGCCGGTCAGGCACATTGCTGATTTGAATTCCTGGCGAAGGATCTGAATGACATGTGCAACCCCGTCTGCTCCGGCGGCAGACAGGCCGTGCATATACGGACGGCCAATCAAGACCGCCTGCGCGCCCATCGCCAACGCCTTGAGTATGTCAGTACCTCTCCGAATTCCTCCGTCGACCATCAAAGGCAGCCTGCCTGCCAATTTGTCGACAATCCGAGGAAGGGCTTCAGCAGTGGCGGGTAGCGTATCCAGGTTGCGTGAGCCGTGGTTAGAGACAATAATTCCGGATGCGCCGGCGTCCACGGCCCGCAGGGCATCTTTCGGATTGATAACACCCTTCAGCCACACGGGAGTTTTGGCGACCGTACACAGCCATTCTATTTCTCTCCAGGTAAGCTTTGAATTGGGCAGCAAGCTGAAAGCATAATGCGGTGAGCGCCGGTGGATCTCAGGACCAATGTTGAGGTTAGGCAGGTTGAAGGTTGGGGGTAACCGAAAATACGCCCGCTCTTCGCGGTTGCGAATGCCGACCACCGGTGTGTCAACGGTGACCACAATAGCCTTGCAACCCGCGGCTTCAGCCCGTTGAATGAGGTTCTGATTGAATTCCCGGTCGGGGCGGGTGTAGAGCTGAAACCATACCGGCTGAGTTGCGGCCTTACATACATCTTCCACCGACTCGGTGGCATACGTGCTGGTCACCACAGTTACTTTGCCCTGATTTGCTCCCGCTACCACGCCCATCTCGCCACTCTTGTGCCATAGCCGGTTGATAGCGATTGGTGCAAGAAGAATCGGAACATCAAGGGTTTGGCCGAGAATCGTCGTCGTGAGATCGACATTCGAAACGTCAATAAGGATGTCAGGGTTTAACTGAATTCGTGCCCAGTGCTCCCGATTGGCCCGCAGCGTAATCTCATCACCGGCCGCTCCCGATAAGTAAGCTTGAGCAATCCGCGAGTTGCGTTTTCCACTGACCGCTTCCATGTCCGCCAACGTGAGGACTCTCTGCAACATTCTCCGGTTCGATGGTTCGCTACCCAACCCAAAGCGTGATCTGTACGCCGCAGTTATGTTCACGGTTTATGGTCCTCCGGCTTTCACATTGATGGTGTGTTGTAGATTGAGACTAGTCAGGTGATTTGGCAATGCGCAATAGTACATCAATGGAGATTATTGCGATGTTCCGAATGCTGGGCACTTGACTATTCGCGCTTTACGGAGACAATGTTCAGCCTGAGGTGCTTCGAAAACCTATGAATCGGCGCGAATTTGTTTCTGGCATGGCGGCGCTCGGTACTGCCGCCGTTCTCCCTGGCGTTCCGGGTGCGCAGACGGCGCCTGCGACTGCGGCGTCGGCGTTGGCATCGTCGTTGGCGGCTGACCTCTTGCTGCCACGCAAAGCAGACTTTGCCATCCCTGAAGGCGAGACGTATATCAACTGTGCCTACGTGCATCCATTGCCGACCGTGGGCCGGGAAGCGCTGCGCAAGTACGCCGAATCGCGGTCCGGCCCGGTCCTCGACACGCACTACGACCGGGATGTCAAAGCTCAATTCGCGGCTTTAATCAATGCCAAGCCATCCGAGATCAGCTATGTCCCAAACACCAGCACCGGCGAAAACCTTGTGGTGAACGGGCTTCTGATGAACGGGCTGGGGATTGTGGGCACCGATTCCAATGTGGTCACGGACGCGCTCCATTTCGAGGGCGCTCTTCTCAACCTGGGCGAACACAAGCGCCGTTCCGGGCTCGACGTCCGTATTGTGATGCCGCGCGATTTCCGGATAGATATCAAAGACCTCGAACGCGTGATTGACCGGAAGACAAAGCTCGTGGAGATCTCGCTTGTTGCCATGGCCAACGGATTCCAGCACGATCTCAAAGCCGTGTGCGATCTGGCCCACGCACATGGCGCCTATGTTTATGCCGATATCGTACAGGCTGCCGGCAATACTCCGATCGACGTTCGCGCAAGCGGGCTCGACTTTGCCGCGTGTTCCACGTTCAAGTGGCTCATGGGCGATTTTGGTCTCGGCTTTCTTTATGTCAAAGAGGAACTGCTCGATCGCGTCCTGAAACGGACGCAATATGGCTACTATCAGGCCGCAACCATGCAGGCGCATTTCCTTCCTGGAGACGCTCCCGCCTCCACGCCCTATAGCTGGACGCTCAACCAGGATGCTACTTTCGAAACCGGGACATCAGGATCAGGAGCACAGCACATATTGATGGAGACGTTGCCCTACCTGCGAAAGATCGGCATTGAAAAGATTCAGGCGCATCGCCAACCGCTCTTAAAAAAGCTGCGCGAGGAAATGCCACGGCTCGGGTACGGTCTGTTGACACCGCCCGAATCCACTTCCGCCATTATCAGCTTCACCATGAAAGACCGGACTAAAGTAGTGGAGCGGCTGCAAAAGGCGAATGTGAATGTAAGAGTGGCAGAGGACTTCCTTCGCGTGTCTCCATCTGTGTTCAACGATATGGGCGACATCGACAAGCTGCTTGCGGCACTGTCATAAGAATGGCGTAAAGTTACATTGCAATCTTCAAAGGTAGGTCTTTGAGATCGGGGTACCCTACTCTTTGCCTCATAGGAGGAAGAAAACCCGGGAGATTAGTTGGGTCACCCGCCCCAGCAAAGCATTCTCAGCGAATTCTTACCATCAACCATAGAATCCGCCTAAGGGCAGAGAACTTTAGCTGTCCGAATTTGCCACGCTGAATACCACGTACAAACAGTGCAAGAAATCCAGCAGCTTTACGTTCTGGCATCGCGACACACGCAAAACTTACTGTTGAGGTATCACGTTGAAAGTCTGCCTGGCAGTAGTATTTCTGGTTTTTATTAGCGCCGCGCACGCGGCGCAGATCAAAGGTACGGTTGTCAGCACGCCACGCGGCGAACCTCTTCGCCAGGTGCGCATTTCAGTGCTGGAGCAAAAGACCTCAGTTGTTACTGGCGACAACGGCGTCTTTGTTTTGCCGCAGCTCTCGCCTGGCAGGTACACGCTTCAGGTCGTGGCTGTTGGCTATCGACTGGTAAATACCAGCTTTGAAATCGTCGCCGAAAACGATGACAAGGATTTTTCCATCACCCTGGTTCCTGACAACCTGCGCCGCACCGAGTCAGTGGAAGTAAAGGGCGATATCTTTCAGCAGGAAGATACAGCCGCTCCCAGCCAGATGAATCTCAACGCGCGTGAGTTGAAGGAAGCGGGCACCGTGGCTGCGAATGATCCTTTTCGCAGCGTTGAGTCTCTGCCCGGCGTCTCCGCCTCTGACAATAATGACTTTTTCGGACAGTTTTCCGTCTGGGGTGCACCGTTCTCCAACGTGGGTGTTTACCTGGACAACGTGGTGGTCCCTCAGCCTTTCAACACTATTCCCGGCTTTCGTGATGGAGCGTCTCTCAGCGTGTTCAGCGGTAACACCATTGCTGACCTGACATTGCTGCCCGTGGCCTACCCAGTGCGCTTTGGTGAAGATAACGGCGCAGCGCTCTCTCTTACCACGCGTGAAGGCAGCCGTACCCGCCCTCATTTCAGCGTGTCTACCGGACTCACCCTCAGTGAAGTACTGGGAGAAGGTGGTCTGGGTACCGGGGGCAAGGGTTCGTGGCTTGCGTCGGCGCGCAAGAGTTACTTGAACGCGTATTACCAGCATCGTGGCGGCGACCCGGACGTAAACGTCGGCTTTCAGGATGCTGACGTGAAGTTGAACTATGACCTGTCGCGCTCTCACGCGATTAGCCTTTATCTTCTGACTGCGCATACTGATTTGGATCAAACTATCCCGGATGCGAACGCCGACTCACTCATTTCCGGCGGGAATGATTTCGACGTGGGACGTGTGGGCTGGCGCTACACCGTTACCCCTCAACTTCTGCTGGATACACAGGGAGCGTACATCCGGCAGCGCTTTGACACGCGCAATCCATCCGGACAAATCCTTACTACCGATTATTACGGTGAATGGGTAGGTGGAACCCGCGCCGTCTGGAACTGGCGTCGTGACCACGTGATGGAAGCAGGCTACACACTGCGTCGCCTGCGTGATGCCGGCTATGGACAGGATTTCTTCAATGGCGAAATCTCATTGTTTGGACAATCTGACCTCACCGCGTTGCGACAAAGCGGGTACGCGCAGCAGGCGTCAAGTTTCTTCAGCAATCGCCTGCGATTGATGGCCGGCGTCCGCTGGGACCAGGTTTCTCACGTCGATTTTCAACCAGTCTCCACACAAGTATCGGCTGCATGGCAGGCCGCGTCGCATACCCAGGTCCAATTTGGATACGCCCGCTTTGCTCAACTGCCAGAACTGAGTTTACTGGGCGCGAATTGTGTCGTTCCTCTGCCTGCGGACATTCCACCGCAAACACGGATTGCAGATGTTCTGTCCCGGTCTGATCATTATTCTATGGCTGTGGAGCAGCGACTGGGTGAAACCGTGCGCGTTCGCGTGGAAGGCTTTGATCGCCAGAACGGCACCCTGGAGGGAACCCGCGTGCTGAGCCAGAGCGGTTGCAGTCCCATTGAAACCGATTCGAGGTTTACCAACACGGTGGTGCCAAATTATTCGCGAGGCATGCAGGTCATGCTGCAGCGGCGCAGCGCCAACCGCCTTTCCGGCTGGGCTGGCTACACGCTGGCTTATTCGCGCATGCAACTGCCGTTGCCCGGAGCAAACCCTTTTAACCCCGCGGGCGCTATCTTGGTTACTCCCACCCTCGTGGACCAGCGCCACACCTTGAATGCCTTCGGCATGTATCGTCTTACGTCAACAGTCAACCTCAGCGCCAAGTTCCTTTACGGCTCTGGTTTCCCGTTCAATATTGAGAACTTTGTGATTGCCGGCAACACTTTTCTGTCCGCCGGCCCTGCTCATGACAGCATCGGACACTTTGAACGCCTGGATGTTCGCGTTGACAAAGCCTGGGTCTTCAGCCAGTGGAAGATGACACTCTATGCGGAAGGACTCAATCTGACCAATCACAATAATCCAAGGCTATTGGCGCCGAGCTTTGATCCGATGACTGGGCGCGCCACCGCGCTCACTGCCAAGGGTCTGCCCATCGCGCCCACGGCGGGACTTACATTTGAATTCTAACCCACGATGACACGCCCCATTCTGCTTCTCGTCAAATTGAAGGGCAGGATGAACGATCAACAAAAGTAGGAGTAGTATTCTGGAGTGCGAGATCAAGATATTCGTGCGGCGCTGGATCAGCATTGGGCGGCGTCCGATGCCAGCGATTTTGAAACGGAGCACCTCATCTATCACGAGGACGCGGTACTGGAATACCCGCAGTCAGGCGAGCGAACCCGCGGTCGAAGCAACATACAGAACCAACGCGCCAGCCAGCCGAGCCAAAAGCGGTTTTCTGTCCGCCGAATGATTGGCAGCGGCGATCTTTGGATCACCGAATTTATCCTGACATATGATGGCAAACCGTCGTACACCGTGAGCATCATGGAGTTCAGGGACGGCAAGGTTGCCCGGGAAACCCAGTACTTTGCGGATCCATTCGTGGCGCCCGCATCGCGCGATCAATGGGTGGAGCGAATGGACACATAATCGACAAATAATCTCGGGGCGCGAGAATTCGCCACGGGCGCCGCGCTGAGCAAGACGATGAAGCACTTCGACGCAATCATTATCGGTACGGGACAGGCAGGCCCGTCGCTTGCGGCCCGCTTTGCGGCGGCCGGAAAAACCGTGGCTATCATCGAACGCAATAAATTTGGCGGCACCTGCGTGAATACCGGATGCATTCCGACAAAGACGCTGGTGGCAAGCGCCTATGCGGTCCATGTTGCCCGCCGGGGAGCGGAATATGGTTTCGCCACTGGGGATGTGCGCGTCGATATGAAGCGGGTGAAAGCCCGCAAAGATGAAATCTCCGGGAGATCAAACAAGGGCGTGGAGGAAACGCTCCGAGGAACGAAAAATTGTACGGTCATACAGGGCCACGCCCGCTTTCAGTCGCCGAATACTGTCATGGTCAACGATGAAGTTCTGCAAGCCGACAAGATCTATATCAATGTTGGCGGTCGCGCCTCTATTCCCGACATGCCGGGGATTCATGATGTCCCATTTCTTACCAACTCATCGATGATGGACATTGATTTCCTGCCCCAGCATTTCATCATCGTCGGCGGAAGTTATGTTGGCCTGGAGTTCGCCCAGATCTATCGACGCTTCGGGAGCGAAGTAACGATTGTGGAAATGGGACCGCGCCTGATTGGACGTGAGGACGAAGATGTCTCCCAGGCGGTGCGCGAAATCCTGGAGGCTGAGGGCATACACATCCGGCTGAATGCGAAATGTATCTCGCTGGCGAAACGCGATGGCGGGGTTGCGGTCAGCATGGAATGCAACGACGAACCGAAAGCGACGGCAGGCACGCACGTGCTTCTGGCGGTGGGGCGTGTCCCCAACACAAGCGACCTGGGCCTTGAGCGGGCCGGGGTCACAACCGACAAACGCGGCTATGTCATCGTGGACGATCAGCTCCAAACTAACGTGCCCGGCATCTGGGCGCTGGGCGACTGTAACGGCCGCGGCGCCTTTACGCATACTTCCTATAACGACTACGAGATTGTTGCGGATAATCTCTTTAACGCTGACCATCGCCGGGTTTTCGACCGAATCCAGGCTTACGCGCTCTATATCGATCCGCCGCTTGGGCGATGCGGCATGACGGAAGCTGAAATACGGAAATCCGGACGCCCTGCACTCGCTGCGAAATATCCGATGAGACGAGTGAGCCGGGCCTACGAAAAAGGCGAGACACAAGGTTTCATCAAAATCTGCGCCGATGCAGAGACGAAACAAATTCTGGGTGCTGCGATTCTTGGAGTCGGCGGCGATGAAGTGATTCACGTTCTGCTGGACGCGATGTATGCGAAGGCGCCGTACACGGTCATCCAGCGTGCGATGCACATTCATCCCACGGTTTCGGAATATCTGCCGATCATCGTCGGCAAAATGGAGCCGTTTGCGTAGGAGGATCGGGAAGCACAACCCTTTCTAACCACAAAGGACACGAAGGAACACAAAGGAAAGAATCGGGTGATTGGGTGATCTTGCGATCTGGTGATTGAAAGCCGGGTCACACACCCTCGCTGCTAACAATGTTTGTACCGCACCCGATATATAATCGTTGACCGATGGTGATTCACCCCGAACTTCTGGTACGACTCTGCCGTGCGCGGGATTTATTGCGAGACTGGGAAGACGAACCCCTTCCCGTCAGCGCGGTGGCTCGGGATTCCGGTCTCACGCATTTTCATTTCATTCGATTGTTCAAGGCCATCTTTGGTGAAACACCGCACCAGTATTGCTCGCGGGCGCAGATTGAGAAAGCCAAGCATCTGCTGATCCTGACCGATTTATCGATCACCGAGATTTGCATGGCGGTCGGCTTCTCCAGCCTGGGCAGCTTCAGCGCTCTTTTTTCCCGTCGCGCGGGAATGTCGCCTTCGGAATTTCAGCGGCGGTACCGGCCTGCATCGGAGCCGGAACCGCAGCTTCCAGCCAGCCTGGTTCCCGGTTGCCTTTCGCTCATGACAGGAATTTCCGAGAAAGAGCAATTTTCGAGAAGACAGCCTGTGGACGAGGCTGATACGTTCTGAGCATGAAAATCAAACTCAGCAGCATCATGGTTGAAAATCAGGCAACTGCTCTCGCGTTCTACACTGACATTCTGGGCTTCAAGAAGTCCAAAGACATTCCGGTGGGGGAATTCCGGTGGCTGACGGTAGTTTCGCCGGATGGTCATCCGGACGTGGAACTGGTGCTTGAACCGAATGTGAACCCCGCGGCAAAAGCCTTTCAAGAAGCCATGTTTAAGCAAGGAATTCCTCTGGCCGCGTTTGAGGTTGACGATATCGAAGGCGAAGCAAATCGGCTGAAGAAAAACGGCGTTAAGTTCTCCATGGACCCGAAGCAGCAAGGCCCGGTGAAGCTGGCGATTTTTTTCGATACCTGCGGTAACCTGATCCAGATGTACCAGGTCTAGAAGGTAAAAATCTGGTGATCGAGTGATCGCATGATGAGATGATCGGGCAATCGAAAAGCCCAGCCGCTATTAGACGGCCGGGCTCTTCGTTACATCATTAGTTCATTCCATCTTAGTTTTTCGGCTGGAAGGTGGCCGAGAGCAGCAGCGTTGCGCCGCAATTAGCCGTTCCATCTGCGTTAGCGCCTTGCCGGGCTTCGAGCGAATCGCCCGCCACCACGGTCGGCACGGTTTGTCCTTTCTGCGAGTCCAGCGAAAATTCGGCTTCAGGTTGCACTTCCGCCGGATTGTCATTCAGGGCCAGCTTGCCGACGCCTGCCGCAGTGCTGGCACCGGCGTGTACCAGGCAGAAAGAAATCTGCGTTCCCACGGCAAGGCTGCCATCTTCAAAAGATCCCTTGAGTCGCTGCCGGTTGGACTCATTGCGGAAGTCGCCATTCAACGTGAGTTCTGTGGCTTCAGCGCCGTTTTCCATGTGGGCCTGCGCGATCAGGCGGATGTCTTGATTATTATTATTGTTGTTATTGTTGTTGTTGTTATTGTTGTTGTTGGCGTTGTTGTTGTTGGGATCGGGCTGGAATGTTGCCGAGATGATCAGGGCTGAGCTGCAATCCGGCGCACCTTCGCCGGCCGCGCCCTGGTGGACTTCCAGCTTATCGCCCACTGCCACGGCAGGAATTGTTTGTCCTTTTTGAGAATCCAGGCCGAACTCTGTTTCGTCAACATCTTCCAGCTCGTTTTCATCGCCCTGGCCGATCACGCCCACTGCCAGTGGCGTGGTGCCGGCTGTTGTCACCAGACAGAACGATACAGACGTACCCTTGGCCAGCGCTGGATCTTCCACATCGCCCTTCAAACGCTGGCGTCCGGATTCATTGCGGAAGTCGCCATTGAGCGTAATCTCATTCACTCCATTGCCGATCTGCGCCCTGGCCAGCAGCCGCGTTCCGGATGCCGAGTTGCCGCTTCCGCTGCCGCCCGAACCGCCAGACGTACCTTTATTGGCCGCATCAAGAGCTGAGGAGTTGCCACGGCTACCGCCGCCGCAACCCGCAATGGTCAATGCCACGAACAACGCCGCAAGAATGAACTGCACCTGCACCTTCATGGGATTCTTCATTTTTTGCTTTCTCCAGTGTTAGCGCGGATGGACCTGCCGTCGATCAAGCGAGCATCGGCGCAAAGTTTTCTAGACGAAGTTGTGCGCAAAACCGGAAAGTCCGTAATGAAGTGGCGCTTCTGTTACCGTCTGGGCGATTTAGACGAAGATGAAAAACAGAATGTGCTCGACCCGGAGAGGAGAAACTTTGAGCACGCTGAAATTGTGCATTTCAGATCACTTTAATGTCAAACGATTGGGGTGAAAAAAAATTAATCAAAGCTGGAAAAATCCAGACAACCTCAGCAGCAAGCTGTGGCATCGGCGAATCGCGAGATCAGGAACCTTACCGCTGATGAAGCGTTGATCCCGCGGGAAAGCACAGTCTGAACGGCTGCGAGGTTTACTTATTTATGGCAAGTGCCGTATAGGATTTATAATCGCAGTCTAAGTAGCAGGGAGTAGTTTGCCCGCAAGTGGAGGTCAGCGTGCGGTTGACTGGGGGCTTTCGAACTGTCGCGTCGCTCCAACTCCGTGGGCAGCCCCCGTCCGGGCAGCCAAACCCAGGAAGAGGACGGCGATGTCACGTCTGGATAACCCTTGCAACCCTTGCCGCCATTGTCCTGTCCTACCCAACTGCAGCGGCACCCGCAGCGGCATCCACACAAGAAGTGCGCAGGATCCTGATCCTGAACGAAGCAAATGCTACCTATCCGGGAATCAGCGTCATCAATCAGGGTATCCTGGCTGGGTTGAAGGATTCACCCTATCATCTTGAACTTTATTCTGAGTACATGGATACCTCGTTGTTCCCCGATCCGGCCGTCCAGCAGGGGTTCCGTGATTCCTACATTCGCAAGTACCAGAATATTAAGTTAAATGTGATTATCACAATCGGGCCTTCTCCGCTCAAATTCATGCAAGAGGTACACCAGAGAGCTTTTCCTGGCGTTCCCATTGTGTTCTGCCTGCCGACTTTAGGTGCGACTGCGCTTCCCATATTAGATTCCGACTTTGCAGGTGTTGAAAATGATATGGCGCCGGCCGAGAGTGTGGGAATAGCCTTGCGGCTCCTGCCCGGCACCAGGAACGTTGTCGTAGTAGGGGGCATCGCCCCCATTGACCGGGAAGTGCTGGCGGAAGTGAAGAAGGAGCTGATCTCATATGAAGGTCGCGTTGAGATTTCGTACCTAACAGATTTGGCTATGCCTGATCTGCTCGAGCGCCTGCGCCGCCTGCCAAACAATACTATTATCCTTCTCACCTCAATAGGCCAGGATGGAGCAGGAACCGCCTTCAAATCAAATGAATCAGGCCCTCTCATTGTCGGCGCATCGAATGCCCCGGTCTTCAGCTTGTTCGACGTTCACCTGAATCACGGAGAGGTGGGCGGCTATCTCTCCAGCTTCAGCGAGCAAGGGAAAGTGGCAGGAGGCATGGCGCTGAGGATTCTCAAAGGGGAAAAGGCTCCGGCGATCCCCAGGGTACAGGGTGTCAACACCTACATGTTTGATTGGCGGGCCCTCAAGCGCTGGGGGCTCAAAGAGAGCGCCCTTCCCCCAGGCAGTATCGTCATCAACCGGCAGTCAACGGTGTGGGAGTCTTACAAGTGGTACATCGTTGGCGGTGTTTTTCTCATGCTGGCCGAAACGCTGCTCATTTTCGGGCTGGTCTGGCAAAGGGCGAGGGCAAAACGCGCGGAAATCCGGCTGCGCGAGAGCGAGGAGCGTTTCCGCCTGGTGGCAAATAACGCGCCTGTGATGATCTGGACGGCAGGTACTGACGGAAAATGCAGCTACTTCAACAAGACATGGCTGGACTTCACCGGCCGTCCGCTGGGCGTAGAACTTGGCGATGGCTGGGCTGAAGGAGTTTATCCGGACGATTCGAACCGCTGTCTCGGAACCTACGCTGAAGCATTCAAGCGACGAGAGGCGTTTGAAATGGAGTACCGGTTGCGGCGAAAAGATGGAGAGTACCGCTGGATCCTCGATGATGGCGTACCGAGATTTAACCCGGATGGTACTTTCGCCGGCTACATCGGCTCTTGCATAGACATCACGGACAGGAAGCTCGCCGAAGAGGGTCTGGCCACCATTGGACGCAGGTTGATTGAGGCGCATGAAGCGGAGCGCGCCTGGATTGGCAGAGAGCTTCACGATGACATCAGCCAGCGCCTTGCGCTGTTAGGGGTCGAACTGGCTCAATGGAGTCAAAATGATTCCAGCAATGAAGTTGCTGAGCGAGTTCGGCAAATCCGGTCGCATGTGACAGAAATTGCCCGGGAAGTGCATGGACTATCCCACCGCTTACATTCTTCGAAACTCGAATACCTTGGCCTGGCCACCACAGCCGGGAGCTTCTGCAGAGAGCTCTCCGAGACAACCAAGGTTGAGATTGTGTTCGAACATGCAGGTATACCAGAGAATCTCTCCAAGGAAGTCTCGCTGTGCTTGTTCCGGGTTTTACAGGAAGGGCTGCAAAACGCCGTGAAGCACAGCGGTGTCCGGAGCTTTACGGTGAATCTGCGGGGGACAGGAGAGTCGATCGAACTCACAGTGGTGGACTCTGGAAATGGCTTTGAAGAACACGAAGCTTTCACCCGCCACGGTCTTGGCTTGATCAGCATGCGCGAAAGGCTGCAATTGGTGCATGGAGAGTTTTCAGTGAAATCGCGGCCTGGAGCAGGCACTACGATTCGCGCTCGCGTGCCGTTGAAAACGAACGAATATCTCACAATCGCCGGATAAGCGCTAAATATAAGAATCGCGTGATCTGGTGAGCAGAATCGCCGAGGCCGCGCGTCATCGCCGAGAGCTGAAGACCTTACCGCTGATTAACACTGATCGGACTGATTTGCGATGATCAGGAAAACATCACAAAGGAAAAAATCTGTAACCGGATGATCCGGTGATCGGGTGATTGAAAACCGGAGGATCGCCGACAGCGCGCCGCATCGCCCACATGGGAAAGGCAAGCACAAGATCCTCCGACCTACGCCCGCGCTGAAGAATGCGCGCGGTCGCTTTACGGTCGTAGGGATGACGGTGGTCTATCTTCTCGCCTACTCGCCTACAACTTGGGTAGCACGATTCCCTGCTGCTTCTGGTACTTACCGGCTTTGTCTTTGTAGCTGGTTTCGCAGGGCTCGTCGCCCTGGAAGAAGAGGATCTGGCAGAGACCCTCATTGGCATAGATCTTGGCCGGCAAGGGAGTCGTATTAGAGATTTCTAATGTTACAAAGCCTTCCCACTCGGGCTCAAAAGGAGTGACGTTAACGATGATGCCGCAGCGGGCGTAGGTGGACTTGCCGACGCAGATGGTCAGAACATCACGGGGAATCTTGAAGTACTCCACGGACCGGGCCAGAGCGAAGGAATTAGGTGGTACCAGGATGGAAGCGCCTTTTACGTCAATAAATGACCGTGCGTCAAAGTTTTTGGGATCCACGATGGCGGAATTAACGTTGGTAAAGATCTTAAATTCGTCGGCCACGCGGAGATCGTACCCGTAAGACGATACGCCGTAAGAGATTACGCCTTCGCGCATCTGGCGGTCGTTAAAGGGGTTGATCATGTCGTGTTCCAAGGCCATTTTGCGGATCCAGCGGTCACTTTTTATCGCCATGGGGTCAGGGGTCCTCAGCTTTTCAGGTATCTTTTGGGGTTCAATGCGAAGAAGTCATCTTAACTGCCAGAATGATCATTGACAACCAACGGGAAAGTCCAATACTATCTGCAAGTTACGTCCCTTTCCATCAATTGAGGAGAGCTGACCCAAGTGATAAAGCTGGATATCATCAACGAAGTGGTCAATAAGACAGGTATTACCAAGACCAAAGCAGAGCTGGCCGTGGAAACTGTCTTTGAAAGCATGAAAAAAGCTTTAGGCCAGGGTGAGCGGATTGAACTCCGCGGCTTCGGCGTGTTTAATGTCCGGCCGCGCAAGACGGGAATCGGGCGCAATCCCCGCACCGGTGCGGAAGTGAATATCCCGCCTGGTAAAGCTGTGCGGTTCAAGCCTGGTAAGGAGTTGCAGTCCATCGATTAAGGCGTTTCAAGCCTGCGCTGACGTAAGCTCCATGCCGGACAAGAATCCTCCTCCCCCTTTGGAATTTCAGGTCTATGACCCCGAACGGCAAGAACTCAGGGTTGTAGTGATACATCCTCCGAAACGCCGCTATTGGGTCCACATACTTCTATTCCTTGCCACTGTGCTTACCACTCTGTGCGTGGGCGCCAAACTGCAATATAACTTTGACCACAACATGGGCGCCTTTGGAGGTGACGACGGCTTCTGGCCCTGGACATGGGTAATGGAAGATTGGCACCGACTCTGGATGGGCATTCCTTTCTCGGCCTGCCTGCTGGGAATTCTCACCGCCCATGAGTTCGGCCATTACATCTATTGCGTGCGACGCGGCGTTTACGCGACTCTGCCATTCTTTATTCCAGCGCCGACTCTGGTTGGAACCATGGGCGCTTTTATCCGCATACGCTCTCCGATCCGCACTCGCGCTGATTTATTCGACATTGGGATTGCCGGGCCGATTGCCGGATTCGTTGTGGCTGTGCCGGTATTATTCTTTTCCCTGATGACAGCCAAGCCCCTCAGCTGCGACGCAGCCAACGACGGGCTGATGCTGGGGCTTCCCTTGGTTTTCAAGATTGCTCATTGGATTCTGGCTGCCTCCGGCAATGCTGTTGCGGCACAACTTCCGCTTTCCAATCTCTACCTTCCACCCACAGCGATTGCAGCATGGTTCGGTATGTTCGCGACCGCTCTGAACCTTATCCCTGGCGGACAACTCGATGGTGGACACATTGTCTTCGCTCTGCGGCCGCGTTTGCATCGACCGGTATCATTCGTCTGCATTGCCGCACTGATGGTCATGAGTTGGAAGCTCTGGATCGGCTGGCTGCTGTGGGCAGTGATCCTGCGCATGACGGGCGAGCACCATCCTGACGTGCCTCATTACCCCGAGCCGGGAAAAAAGCGATGGGTCCTGGGGATAGCTGCCCTGGCCATGCTGGCCGTGACGTTTGTGGCAGAGCCATTCCCTGTGCAGAGTCCCAAAGACGCACAGAGCCTGCAAAACGTGTTGCGACAGTTTCGCGAAGATCGTATGGGTAAATCCAATAACAATCAGACTCCCGCGCCAACGCCGACGCCCTGTCCTTCGCAGTAAAACGATTAAAGCAGTGAGAGCGCGTCAACATCCACAATCAGCTGGGTCCGCGTGATTTTCTGCTCTTCGGCAAAGACCAGCATGCGTCGCAAGGCTGCGTTTAACTTTTCCCGGCTGGCCGCCTTGACGATGAAGTGATAGCGGTAGTCTCGTTTGAGGCGCATGATCGGCGCTACAGACGGGCCAAGAACGCGCAGGCCTTCATTGCGTGTGGTCTCAAACCAGCGGCCGAGTTGTCCTGTCCATTTCAGCGCCTGCTCCAGCTTGTCACTCCGTACCAGGACGTTAGCCAGTGCGTTGAACGGCGGATAGTGCATCCAGCGGCGGAAGCGCACTTCTTTTTCATAGAAGCTGGCATAGTCATGCTTCTGGGCAAACTGAATGGCGTAATGATCTGGATGGAATGTCTGCAGCACTACTTTGCCCGGAGTCTCACCACGACCTGCTCGACCCGCTACCTGCGTCAGCAATTGAAAAGTTCGCTCCGCGGCGCGGAAGTCGGGGAATCCCAGAGCATAGTCTGCTCCGACCACGCCCACCATCGTCACGCCATGAACGTCATGCCCCTTGGCGATCATCTGCGTGCCAACCAGAAGATTGATCTCACCGGCATGAAACTGATTGAGAACACGTTCAAAATCATGACGCGTCCGTACGGTATCGCGATCCAAGCGGCCGATGCGAGCCATGGGAAACGCTTCATGCAGACGCTCTTCCACCTTTTCCGATCCAGCGCCGAGAAAGTTGATGAACTCACTACCGCAAGACGTGCAGACCTTCGGCACCTGCTCTTTGTATCCGCAATAATGGCATTCCATGCGCCAGCCGGCTTTGTGAAACGTGAGCGCAATGCTGCAATTCCTGCATTCCATGGTCACACCGCAGCTGCGGCACAGCACCACCGACGAGTATCCGCGCCGGTTGAGAAGAATTAACGCCTGCTCCCCGCGATTCAATCGTTCGGTGACTTCTTCAATCAGCTGGCGTGAAAACAGCCGGTCTTCTCCCGTCTGGGCGAAATCGAATTTCATGTCCACGACTTCCACTTCGGGCAACGGGCGCTTCTCCACGCGCTCCGTAAGTTCCAGCAAGCGATATTTTTTGCTCTCCGTGTTGTGATACGACTCGATGGATGGCGTGGCTGACGCCAGGACCACCGCAGCGTTGGAGATCTTGCCGCGCATTACCGCGACGTCACGGCCGTGATAGCGTGGCGTCTCTTCCTGCTTGTAGGAAGAATCGTGTTCTTCGTCTACAACAATCAACGCAAGGTCCGGCACCGGAGCAAAGACGGCGGAACGCGTTCCTACAACAATCCGTGCTTCTCCCCGCTGAATGCGGTGCCATTGCTCCGCGCGTTCGTCCTTCGATAGAGCTGAATGCAGGATGGCCACTTCATCCCCGAACACCTGATGCAGGTTGGCCGCGGCAGCAGGCGTAAGACCAATCTCCGGCACCAGCAAAATTGCCGAGCGTCCCGACTCCAGAACCGACTGCATCGCCGCCAGGTAAACTGCGGTCTTGCCCGAGCCAGTCACGCCATGCAGAAGTGAAACCGAAAAGGTCCGCGCCTCAGACGCGCTTTGAATCGCCGTCAATGCAGCTTTCTGTTCCGCGTTGAAGATAAAATCCAGGTGCGAAGGGCCGCGCTTCTTCATGGAACTCACATTGAATCCCGCGGCTTCTTCCACCATCTCCACTATCTGGCGCTTGACCAGCGTCTGCAACGTGGTGCGTGGAACCTCAAGGTCGCGGATCGCAATTACCGGAGCGCGGCCGCCACTCTGCTGCAGGAAAGCAATGATCTTCTGCTGGTTGGCGTTGAGCCTTCCGTCCGGCTCTTTCAAGACCGCAATCTGCACGGTGCGGCTGGCATCGCGTACACCGGACGCATCTTCGCGAGTAACCCACTTCTTGCGCACCATATTCGCCAGCATCTCGCGGCTGGCGCCGGTGGCCGACCGCAAGGTCGATTCGGTCACCGTGTCCGACATCGCCAGATAGTCGAGCACCTCATACTCCTGCATCTGCGCATCGACGTCCTGCTTTGAGCGTCGCGACGATCCGATCTCGGCCGAGGCGTGCAGCGCTTCGTGCCCAGTCTCAGTGATGCGATAGACCTTGACTCTCTTGATCTCCGCCGCCAGGGGGAGCATGGTGCGGATTACCTCACCGATGGGCGCGAGATAGTACTGGCCGATCCATGCTGCTAATTTCAGCAGAGGCTCATCCATGACAGGCTCGGCATCCAGAACCTGAAGCACCGTCTTGGCCTTCATGGATGGTGCGCGGTCATGCACGGCCGTCACGACGCCGGACAGTCGCTCATTACGAAATGGAACCAGCACGCGTCCGCCTACAAAAGGAAGGCTTTCGCCAACACGGTAGGTAAAAACCATGTCCAGCGGCACGGGCAGGGCTACATCGCAGAATTCGGGCATGTGAATGTGAAAACTAATTGTACGGGAAGAGCGCAGAGACGCAGGTTTCAGCAGCAGTATCACAAGGGCGAGGCCGACTCGCGCGCCGAGCCCGCTGCAACAGGAGCCTCATCGACTCAGCCACACTCCGCGGTATCAAGCGGTTTGGAGCGAAGCGACAACTCTAAGGTTCAGCCGGTTTTGCCGGCGCTTTCAGTCCCAGGAATTTCATGACCATCTGAAGATCTTTCCATGTTTCTTTCTTCTGTCGCGGATCACGCAGCAGGTAGGCAGGATGGTAGGTAACAACCAGCCTGGTTCCACGGAAGTCAAACCAGCGTCCGCGCAGCGCGCCCATACTGTCATTCATCAGCAACAGGTTCTTGGCCGCGGTGGCGCCCAGGGCAACGATCACCTTCGGCTTGACCACGTCGATCTGCTGCACAAGAAACGGGGAGCACGTATCGGCTTCGTCCTTTTCCGGTGCACGATTTCCTGGCGGCCGGCACTTGACTATGTTGGCGATGTAAACATCCTCACGCCTGATTCCCATGGCAGTGATCATGTTGTTCAGCAGTTGTCCGGCACGTCCGACAAAAGGTTCGCCTTGAGCATCTTCATCGGCGCCTGGCCCTTCACCTACAAACATGATGTCTGCATCCGGATTCCCTACACCGAAAACCAGCTTGGTGCGTCCGGTGTGCAGACGGCAACGAGTACAGTCGCCAATGTATTCTCGGATCGCCGCCAGCGCGGCCGGCTTGTCGTGAATGGCAGGAAGAGTAGCAATGGGCAGCGCAGCAGCGGGTGGTTGAGAACAAGACCTGGCCTTGGGCATAGGAGAATTATTTTCCGGAACAGCTTGGTGAACTTCGGTTGGTAATATTTCCACTGCAATCTCAGAGACTTCTTCCACCGGACGGCGATAAAAGTCGTAGATGCCCATTTCGCGGTAATAATTCACACGAGCGGAGAGTGCCTTTTTCATTGCCGGATCAAGCTGCCTGGGCATGGGACTTAGTGTAATTGAATTCTCACTACTGATTTGCACAGATGACACTGATGGATCAAAAAGGCCAACCACAAAGGGCACGAAGGAACACAAAGGAGATGTGTTTAGAGTTTTTCCTTTTCTCTGCTGCTCGTGGTGGGATTTCTCTTTTGAGTCTGGATCTTGACCACGGCATCCAGCACGCGGTGTGCAACTTCCCACTTACTGGTCTCGGGAACGGTTTCAGATCCGCCATGCGTAAGGATGGTGACGGCGTTGCGCTCAGAATCAAAACCAATGCCAGGCTGCGAAACGTCATTCAAAACAATGGCGTCCAGGCCCTTGGCCTGCAGTTTCTTCTGCGCGTTTTCCAGCACGTGTTCGGTCTCAGCGGCAAACCCAACCACAATGCGTCCATTCTTCTGTGCCGCGATCTCGGCAAGTATGTCCACCGTGGGCTCAAGTTCCAGAGTAATCGGCCCCTTGCGTTTAATCTTCTCAGGTGCAGCCTGGCGCACGGTAAAATCTGAAACCGCGGCTGCCTTGATGACGACCGTCGCCTGCGCAAGAGATGACATCACCGCTGTGCGCATTTCCGCAGCGGTTTGAACTCGAATGAAGGTTGCGTTTGCAGGTGGCTTCACCGCAGTCGGCCCGCTGACTAGAATCACTTTTGCACCACGACGCAATGCAGCTTCCGCCAGCGCATATCCCATTCTGCCGCTGGAACGGTTGCCGATAAACCGGACTGGATCAATGGGTTCCCGCGTGCCTCCGGCGGTGATCAACACGGTCTCGCCCGCCAGATCGGGAACGGCGTTCAGCGCGCGCAGGGCCGCGTCAACAATCTTGTCATTGGCTGCCAGGCGTCCCGCGCCAACCATTCCGCATGCAAGATAACCGCTGTCGGGATCAACCACCGTGACACCGCGCTTCTTGAGCGTTTCAACGTTGGCCCTGGTTGCCGGATGGTCCCACATATTCACGTTCATAGCAGGAGCCACGACGACGGGCGCGGTCGTCGCAAGAAAAAGAGTGGTGAGGAAATCATTGGCTTCGCCGTGAGCGAATTTTGCGATCACGTCCGCCGTGGCCGGGGCAACGACCAGTGCATCGATCGCCTGAGCAACGGCAATGTGTTCCACAGCCGAATCGATGTTTGGCTCTCCAGCGCCAGCGCCGAAAAGGTCGGTAATAACCTTTTCTCCGCTGAGTGCGGCAAAGGTGAGGGGACGGACAAATTCCTGGGCCGCGCGCGTCATGATCACCTGCACGCGCAATCCGCGGTCCTGCAACAGGCGCACCAGTTCAGCCGCCTTGTAGGCAGCAATGCCTCCCGTTACTCCCAATCCAACCTTCATATGCTTATTGTATGCTGGTTGCCGCACGCCAGACAGTGACTGGCGGGCTACGTCTCAGCAAAAGGAAACGGGCACACGTATCCCGTGGCTTGGAAAATACTGGAGAGAGGCCGCCAGATACAGGGTTCTTACTTGTCGGCTGGCTTGGCCGAGACAGAATCGCCGGCGGTTGGCTCTTCTGACTTAATGAACTGCACTTTGCCGGCATCAATTTCTTCCTGGGCAATCTTGCAGACTTTTCTCGAAGTAGTGTTCACCAGCGAGGGGGCACCGCCGGAGAGTTGCCGGGCGCGCCGGGCCGCCACCAGGACATAACGGTAATTGCTGTCAAATCCATCTTTCAGCTTCATGACCATTTCCTCTCTTAACTCGCGGTCGTATGAGACTCATCGAAAGAAGCCAGAATACCCTTAATTTGGCCTTCCATCTTGCTCTTAAGGCATTTATCGGCTTTCTCTAAGTAACGTTCTTCTTCTGCCGATGGAGGTTTCCCTGAACGCCGCGCTCTCTCACCCATCACAATACCGACCAGGCGGTCCAGTGATTGCTCCAGATGATCGTTGACAAGAATATAGTCGTAATTTGGATAGTTCACAATCTCCCGGCGGGCGGTGTCCAGGCGACGGCGGATGACATCAGGGGAAACGTTTTCGCTGATGCTCCGTTTCCGTAAACGCGATTCCAGTTCCTTGCGGCTGGGGGGCAGAACAAAGACGCTCACTGCATCCGGCATTTTGGCTTTTACCTGGCGCTCACCCTGCACGTCAATATCCAGCAGCACGTCATTGCCGCGCTGTTCCGCGTCCTGCAGCACGGTCTTGGCAGTCCCGTAGTAGTTGCCAAATACCTCCGCATGCTCCAGGAACTGGTCACGCATGATCATGCCTTCAAATTCTTCACGGGAAACAAAGTGATACTCATGGCCGTCCTGCTCACTACCGCGGGGAGGACGCGTGGTGTAGGAAACGGAAAACTCCAGGTTGGAAACATAGGTACGCAACCCGTTGACCAGGGTCGATTTTCCCGATCCCGACGGCGCAGAAATGATGAATAGGATTCCACTCATTCCAGGTTCTGCACCTGTTCGCGGCACTTTTCAATTTCAGACTTCATCAGCAAGCCCAGCTCAGTGATGCGCAAGCCTTCGCCGGTGACGCCGCTGGTTTTGGACAGCAGAGTATTGGCTTCGCGATTGAGTTCCTGCAACAGGAAATCGAGTTTCTTGCCCACCTCACCACCATGGTCCAGGAGCTTGCGGAAGTGTTCAATGTGAGTTTGCAGCCGGACCAGCTCTTCTTCAATATCGCTGCGCTCAGCCAGAATGGCGGCTTCCTGGAGTATGCGGTCCTGGTCCACGTTCTCCAGCAACTCCTGCATTCTTGCCTGGACCTTTTCCATCACCGCCCTGGTGACGGCAGAGCGCAGGCGTGAGACCTCTTCAGCAGCCTGCTCAAGGTTCTGGAGACGGCGGCGCATCTCCTTTTCCATTCCCTCACCTTCATGCTCGCGCATCAGGTTGAGCTTGGCAATGGCCTGGTCCATGGCTGCCAGAACGGCAATTTGAAAGTCGCCATCAACAGTGGCCACTTCGCCAAGCGCGCCCGGCATGCGAAAGACGGCGTTCAAATCCGGTTCACCGGGCGCCCCAAACTCTGCCGCGGCTTTGCGAAAGGCAGCCACGTACCCGCCCACGAGTTCGCGATTAAAGCCGAAACCCTCGCCCGCCCGGCGCTCCACACTCAGCGTAACTTCCACGTGTCCACGGGCGAGCCGCTCTTTGAGCACGCGACGAAGCTTCATCTCCAGCTCATCCATCTCCGGCGGAAGTCTCAGTTGAGGGTCAAGGAAGCGATGGTTTACTGATTTGAGGGAGAGGGAAAAGCCAATGCTTTCCCCGGCATTGGATTTCACCTGCGCAAACCCGGTCATGGATCGGATAGACATGAATGAGTGATTTTACCCGAGCCGGGCACAAAAGCCGCATTTAACATCGGACAGAGTGAGCACTAAATGCCTCAATTGGACTCTATTTCCACAAACTGCAGTTCATACAGCTTGCGATACGTGCCCAGTCGAGTAAGAAGATCTTCGTGGGTGCCAGAGTCGGCGATGCGGCCATTTTCCAGGACTACAATCCTGTCTGCGTGGCGGACCGTGGTGAGCCGATGGGCAATCACAAATGCGGTCCTCCCTGACATCAGATTATGCAGTGCGGTCTGAACCAGCGACTCAGACTCCGTGTCCAGGGCTGAGGTGGCTTCGTCCAGGATCAAGATGGGCGCATTTTTCAGGATGGCGCGGGCAATGGCAATGCGTTGTCGCTCGCCACCGGAAAGACGCAATCCGCGCTCTCCAATCATGGTGTCATAGCCCTCAGGCAGGCGCTGGATGAAGTCATGCGCCAGGGCCGCTCTGGCCGCCTCGATGACCGCTTCCTGGGTTACATGAGGCTGGCCATAAGCAATATTGTTACGCACGGAATCGTTGAACAGGATGGTTTCCTGCGTCACGATTCCAATCTGCGCCCGCAGGGAAGAAATGGTTACGTCGCGGATATCATGGCCGTCAATCTTGATGGCTCCGGACGTCACGTCAAAAAATCGCGGTATGAGATGGACCAAGGTGCTTTTCCCTGCCCCGCTGGAACCCACAATGGCGATGATCTCTCCCGCGCGAGTTTCCAGATCGATACCACGTAGAATTTCCGGCTCGGTACCGTTATCTCCGGAGTATGAAAAGCTCACATTCTCAAAGCGCACGCGTTCGCGAAATGCTGGAAGTTCGGCCGCACCCGGCTTCTCGGGAATCTCATCATGCTCGTCCATAAAACGGAACATTTCCTCTGACGCGCCCAGCGCCTGCTGAAAGCTGTTGTTGAATGACGCAAACTTGCGTACCGGATCATAGAGCTTGAACACGGCCACAATAAAAGCCAGAAACGTTCCATTGGTAAATGCGCCGCCCTTGATCTGGTTGCGGCCCACCCAGAGAAGAAGAGCGATGGCGACCGCGCCGATGATGTCCATGAGCGGCGAACTGATGGCCTGCGCGGCCACTGACCGCAAATTCGCCCGGAAGAGCTTTCTGGCGGCGGCAAAGAAACGGGTGCTTTCCCATTTTTCCATACCGAAGGCTTTCACAATACGATTGCCCGTGACCGTCTCATGCAGAATGTTCTGAATGTCAGCCAGCTTGTCCTGGCCGCTGCGAGTTGTCTGGCGCACGCGGCGACCGATCTTGCGTGACGAAGCGATGATGAAAGGAATGAAAACCACCAGCACCCACGCCAGCTTGCCTCCCAGCGCCACCACCGCCACCACAGTAAAAATCAGGGTGAAGAACTGCTGGAGAAATTCCGCCATCACCGTGGAGAGAGCAAACTGTACTTTTTCCACATCATTGATCACGGTGGAAACCACGGTGCCCGTGGTGTGCCGGGAAAAGAACCCCGCCGACCGGTGCAGGATGGCGTTATACAGTTTGTTGCGCATATCAGTGATCACGCCGAAGCCGGCATAATTCACCAGATATGTACCCAGATAATCGCAGACGCCTTTGATCACGGTTGTGGCGATCAGGGCAACGGCCACCACAACCCACGCATTGTGGAAGTACCTTGGCACAAATTGTTGCAGGTCGACCGCACGCTGCATGACCGGCATTTTGGGGATCAGCGTTAAATGCGTGGTAGGAGTGGCGGGCTTCAGAACTTCATCAAACACCGGACCGATCAGCAGGATGCGGAAAGCGTCCATGGCGCCGACAACGGCCATGAGGCCAACGGAGGCGAAGAACTGAAGTGAATATGGACGGAGAAAGGCGAACAACCGTCTTAGTTGCCGCATAATTCTCCAGTCGCAAATGAGAGCATCCCTCTTATTCTAAAGGAGCAGAGTTCAAAGGGGCAGAAGGGATATCACTGAGGTAAGCGGTTGGTTAACCTGCTTAGTTCAAGCGGCCGTGATCAACCGGAGGGCCTTACCGGCTTGTGGATAACCGGCTTTGGATGATCTATTTGGGCGAATCTCGATGGACTACCTTCACCCGGTATCCCGCTTTGGCCAGAAGCTTCTTCACGTCCTCGCTAATCATCACGGAGCGGTGCTGGCCGCCCGTACAGCCGAACGCGATGGTCAAATAGCTCTTGCCTTCACGTATATAGTGCGGGATCAGATAAATCAGGAGATCAGAGATGCGATTGATGAATTCCTGCGTCTGCGGGAACGATCGTATGTACTTAGCGACCTGCGGATGGCGTCCGGTAAACGGCCTGAATTCCGGCACAAAATGCGGATTGGGCAGAAAACGGACGTCGAACACCAGATCCACATCACTGGGGACACCTGCCTTATACCCAAAGCTCACAATCGAGATCAGGATGTCTTTTTCCGTGCTGCCTGCGGTGAATTTGGCGGTGATGTGCGCGCGCAGCTCGTGAACATTGAACCGGGAACTGTCCACCACAAAGTCCGCCATGTCGCGAATCGGCTGCAGGCGCTGGCGTTCTTCGCTCAAAGCCGATTTGACAGTGGAATCCTTGCCGAGCGGGTGAGGACGGCGGGTTTCACTGAAGCGACGCAGCAGAACATCGTCTGAGGCCTCCAGAAACAGCACGGTGGTGCTTACCTGTTTCTTGAGCCCGCGAATGATCGCCGGTAGCCGTTTGAGCTGCTCGCCTTCGCGAATGTCCGCTACCAGCGCCGCTTTTTCGATTTCAGATGATTGCTTGGCCAGATCCGCGAAGCGAGGAATCAGCCCGATGGGCAGATTATCGACGCAGTAATAGCCCAGGTCTTCAAAGGCTTTTAGAACTGAAGCCTTCCCTGATCCCGACATGCCAGTGATGATGACAAGATTTCTTGCCCCATCATGCAGCCGCACTTTTGGCTTACGCTGGCGTTTAGGTTTTGCGGCGGGTGACACAAAGCGATACTAACATGCCGATTTGGAGAGTTGATTAAGATGAATTGCTCAGTTAGTAACAGCGTTGACCAGCGACGACTCTTCTACTTGCTGAGACATGGCGTACATGGTGCGCCAGGCGCGGGTCAACATGCGCGATTCCATCTGGTGTTTCCATTCAAGAGCGCTCTTCCGGGCCAGTTCCCGCGCATTCCCGTCTGCAATTCCATCCAGCAGATGCATGTATTCCGCCATCTGCTCCCATGCGTCAAAGGGTTTACCCTCCGCCCAGAGCAGAACAATGTTCAAGCGCTGCTGCTGCGACGGCAGGAGCTTTTGATTCTCGATCATCGCGGACCATGAACGCGCTTTCAATGCGTTGTCACGGAACCACGCCTGAAAAACGGCAGCTTCCACAAAGAGGCGGTTTCGCAACCACCTGGAGCAGGAAGGCGGCGCTGCCAGCGCGTCTTCCAGATAGCGAGTGGCAGACGTAATGTCCTGAGACTCGAACGCCCAGAGATAAGCCAGCCAGTTGCCGGTTACCGCATCACGCGAATCATCATTGCTGACGGTCGCGCGAACTAGTGCAGCTTTGTCCCAGTCTCGAGGATGAGTTCCCTGCCCGAGCTGCATCTCAAGTTGCAGAACGGCCAGCCAGCGCGCTGCCAGTTCGTCATTCTTTAACAGCATGAGCACGCGAGCGCCGTCTGAGTAGTTTCCCTTGCGATCAATATCAGGCATGAGAGCGGCCAAACCATAGAGCGCACTGAAGGTGGCGACAACGTAGACCTGGAAGGCCACAAACATTCCTTTTTCTGACCAATAAGGACAGGCCACGATGAGACACGCGAAGATCAAATTCGCCGCGGGGCCGCTCAGAACCAGGGTTACCAATCTGTTCCGGAGGTTCTCCGGGTGGCGTGGCGCAAGCGTCATGGCGCCAAGGTGAACCACTCCACAAGCATGAAGCCTTGAATCTGTTGGGCAGGAATCTTCCCAATCGCCGCCGATGTGCACCTGAACGATGCGGAATTTGGCCCACAGTGTTCCAGCCACATGACCAAGTTCGTGAACCAGAGCGGCCAGCAGAAGAGATCCTAATGTCAGCAGTGCTAACGAGATTGCGAGTCCTGGCGCCGAAAGCTTTTCATAGCCCAGGACCAGCCTGATTTCCGAAAGGCTGATCACGGCAAGAATAATGACGCTGCTTGCAAAAAAGTATTCGCCTGTGGTGAGTTTTCCCAGGGCAGGCGTCGGGGTTGGACGCAACACGTCCAGGATCGGCGTTGATGTGGGCGAGTACGTTGCCATCGCCCTTGTGTCAGGGACAAGTTCCATTTGGGGAGTGTTAAGGCCACGGCAATAATATGTCCTAACAGCGGAAGAGACATGAGGCCTAAGGGAGATGGCCTTTGGTCACTGGTGGCGATCCAAAGGCCCCTGGTTTCCGATCATTTCCAGCTTTCGCCACCAAGAGTGATTTTGAAACCAGCACGCACGCCGAACGGCTGCGCCGGAAATCCAAAGACCGGATCGTAATGCTGGCTGGCCAGGTTCTCGATGACAGCAAAGAACTTAAGGTGAGGGGTAAACCGGTAGCTGCCGGCGAGATCAATCTTCTGATATCCGGCAGCAAGATTTCTGTTGGGCAGAAGCAGAGTATTGCCAAAAAACGGATCGCTCAGAAACGTGCTGTCATCACGACGGCTGACCAGATATCCGTTGAGAGAAAGGTCAAGCTTCTGCCGTACGTAGTCGACGGAAAAATTCCCCGTATGGGGAGCACGGCGGAACGGACGTTCTCCAACCAGCGGAGCGAATGCGCCAATGGGCACATTAGGAAACAACGGATTGCCGCAGAATGACAGTGGTGCGGGCGGCGAGCAGAAGAAAGCGTCATTGGTGAAGGACCGCTGCACAACTGCGTCGAGATAGGTGTAAGACGCCCGTACCGTGAGTCCGCGGCCCAGATGGGCTTCGATTTCCGTTTCGGCGCCAAGCGCGCGAACGTCGCCGGAGTTAATGGTTGCGCCGAAGCCTGCCTGCGCGGCCACCGACGCCGGAACGCCCAGTGACGGCAATGCCGTGTTCGGCACAAACTCAATCTGATTGGTGAACTGATTATGGAAGAACGTGGCAGAAAGCTTCACCTTGCCTCGCACTGCGAGTTGTTCAAAGCCGAGATCGTAGCTGCGAGAACGTTCGGCAGCAATCGGCGCGATCCCAAATTGCGAAATCAACTGTGACTGTCCGCCCTGGGCCAGCAAATCAAACAAAGATGAAGTGGATTCAAAGATGGAAGGCTCTTTGATGCCCTGCCCGTAATTTGCCTTCAGCTTTGTGCCGCTTAACCACCCATCTGATCGCGGACGAACCAGGTAATACGCCAGCGATGCCCGGGGAACAGCCGCCGTGCCAAAGATTGTATTGCGTTCCACACTGCCGCCCGCCGTGGCATAGAGACGTCCAACGTTTCCGTGAACTTCACCGATATAGCTGAAATTGTTTCGATCTGCGGGCGTCTTGCTGCCGAAGGCCAGAGTGAATCCGCGCTCCTGCTCAAAGCGAAACGCCAGCAGCCCGGTGATGTGCCGGTTCAGCGCATAGTCGGATTGCAGGTAAACCGAGTCTCGCTTGGAAGAACTGCTGGTAAGCGCCGGATAAGTTCCACCGAAATCGAGAATGGCTGGTCCGGTGACGCTGAAACCATTCGCACCTTTAATCACCACAGGGTTGCCGAGGAAGTTCAGCCCTTGCCCAAAACCGTTGTCGAAAGTTATCCCAGAGGGCGATGGATTATCGTCTTGCAGACGAAGCCTGGTGGCCCCGTAGCGCAAGAGGTTGTGCCACTTTTCTGTGGTCTGGTTTTGCAGGGTCCCACTGGCGTATGCGTCCTGATCGCGTTCAAAGGCGTCGTCAGGAATGCCGAATAAATCCAGGGCATTTGGCTGGCCAAGCGCCGTTGTGGTGTATCGGCCGGTGAAGCGGAGTTCGGTTGTAGAGTTGATGGCCAGGCCGAAGTTCGCGACGTAGGAACCGTTATGGAAGCTGCTGTTGGGCAGGCTGTTGTTGGTGTCAAAGCGCGAAAATTCGCCCAGATAGTCCAGCCGTTTGAAAACACCGGAAAGAGAAACATCATGGTGACGGGAAGCAAAATTACCTGCGTCAAAACTGTAATCAAGTTGCGGCGCCAACGTGGTGCCGTGACGACTGGTGAGACTCACGACTCCGGCCATTGCGTCCGGCCCGTAGAGAACGCTGTTCGGCCCGCGCAGGACTTCTACCTGCTCAATTCCGGTCGTCGCCAGCGTGCCAAAGTTGACTACGCCACCAATGTCATTGAGGGCTATGCCATCGAGCATGATCTTGTTAGCGTTACTGTTGCCGCCGCGCAAAAACAATGATGTTGCCGCGCCTCGCTGTCCCGATTGCACTACCTGGGCGCCCGGAACCTGCTCAAGAGGTTCCAGCGCGTCCAACCGATCTTCAAACTGATTGCGTGTGAGCACCGTAATGGAAGCGCCAACCTGCGATTCCGGCAACCGGGTGCCCGTGGCCGTGACCACTATTTCCTGCGAAACAACTCCCAGTTTCAAACTCAGATCAAGCGTGGCCGGGCCGTTGATATAGATGGTGTCACTCTGTTGCGCGGAGAAACCAGCGGCTTCAGCACGGACCACGTAGCGTCCAGTGGGCACTGAGGTGAAACCGTACACACCATTTCCGTCAGTACTTGTGGTGGCCAGAGTTTTACCGCTCTGTGTGAGCGAGATATGAGCGTTGCGCACCACAGCGCCCAACGGGTCCTTGATGGTTCCGTGAAGTGTGGAGCGATCGGCTGCGAAGGATGTAGAAAGAAGAGACAGGCAGACGGCCAGCGCGAAGCAGGCGCCATGGACGGACTTCATGGTGAGACTCCTTCCCCTAGAAAGAGGCAACAACCAGCAAGACCGGTCTCCTGACTTACGACCTTGGCTTCAGCGCCTTCCCACCTTGCGGCAGTGGCATTGCCGGGCCTTTATTGCAGTCGCTTACAGTTGCGGGGCAGTAGCGGATTCACACCGCTTTCCCGAGCATCGTGCTGGGAATTGAATTGTATGTCGCGGACTTGCACCGCGCGCCCGAGTATCGCGTAAATGCGAGCACCGGGTAGCGAGAGTTATAGCCGAATCAATGAGTCAGGGTCAAGCAAGGGCCTGAACAGTGAATCAGTCTGCCACCGTCGGCGAATGCGTGGATGCTTTGCGTTGTGGCGATGGCGCCGCTCCGAAAATAATTCCTGTTTCCACCTCAACCAGTTGTCCGTTCAGGCGATAAGGCCTGAATTCCCATTGCAGCAGCGCGTCGGTAATGATCCTGCTCTGGTCCGGAAATGCGCTGATCACATGAACATGCTTCACGCGGCCGTTCTTGTCGATCACCAGGCGAACCGGGACTGGGTTGAACTTATTTTCACTAAAAACAGGATTGACTCGATGGGTTACATTGTCGCCGGTGGCATAGTCCTTCACGCAGACAGGCACATCGCCGCCTCGACCTGTCGCGGGGCCGGTCTGCTCGGGTAGAATCATCTGGTCCATGCCTTGTACCAGGCGCTCCAGCAATGCGGGATCGCGGCTGGTCAGCAGAAATTCGACCGAGTGACAGCGGATCTGCGTGGCCAGCGTGTACCAGTGGAGCTCCGCCACAGGTGACATGTAATCCATGCGAATGAATGAGCGATTAGCAATCTTTACTTCGCTGGGCGGACGCTCCAATTTGTAGTCTTCACTCAACCTGCTTCTGCGGAAATTAATCAGCTCCACGGCATTTCCGGCGGGAGTCAGGGTGAAGAACATGTCCTGCGCGCTGATCAGAATCGTTCCAGGAGCATCGCCCTTAAAGCTTTTGCCCGGTTCGATCTGCGTGAGCACGTAATACCCGCTGTTAGACGGTGGCGGCCCGAGATACTTTTGTGTCCAGCCAGGCGGCAGTTGGTAAGCCATGCCGAAATAAGGATTGAGAAATGCTTTTTCCGTGACTGTGCCGCCTTCCGGAACAGGTGTGCCGGCATCGCTGGCGCTGGGCTCCGCGCCTTTGACCAAAATCACGCCTTGCGGGACCTTTGTCGCATTCGGATTACTGGAGAAATCGCCGCCCTGCGCAGGCGTGTTATCCGCAGGAATATCCTGCGCAACGGCCGATAGAGAAATCGCAATTAGGACGACCGTAAAAATAAAATTAGATTTCATGGAGCCCCCATAATTTTAAAAAAATGATCGAATGCATAGATGCTCCGACTTCGCTCAGGATGACAAATGGATACGACTTCGCAAAACCCTTCTGATTTTTTTTGCCTCAGCGGCTGAAGCCGAAGTTTGTCGATCGTTTAACGCAGGCATAAATGCCTGCTCCACCCCCGTGTGTGGTCAAGAGTCAGGTCCTGTTACTTGTGGATCGTGGCAGCGGTATGTCGCCCCGTCGCACGTTGAAGACTCAGATTCAGTGCTTCCTTCGTCGTGTCGTACTGTTCGGGCGATATCTCGCCGAAGAGCTTTTCGGTTTCCAGCTGAGAAAGTTCGTCTCGAATCGCATCCACGGCTGAAACGTCATCTGGAATTTCTTCATCTCGAAGATCTTCATTTCGAAGGTTTTCAACTCGAAGATCTTGGCCAGATAACGCAGCGAAACGGCCTCTTCTTCTTTTTCGGCTGTTGCGTACAACAAACGCAGCGCCCACAGCGAGGAGCACTGCCAGTGCCACGACCACGGCCCACAATTCTCTTCCCAGCTTTTCACCGGCTGGTGACGCTGCGGTTGCCTCAGCCGTTGCCGCCGTGGGTGGTGGTTCTGTTCTGACCGCAGGCGCTGTTGTCTGTGCCAGTTGTGCAGGCGAGGGCGCTGTGCCAACGCCCGATAGCTCGAAGGCGGGAACGTCGCGAATCATGTCTGTTGCAACTAGTTGTTCGAGTTGCAGCCCCTTGATCACACCTGGACTGGCAAACGCCTTCGACCGGGAAGATTTGAAAACGATGGATGGCGGATGCACCACACCAAACGTCTTCACTGGATACGCAAGCTGCACTTTTAATGCAGTTCCGGTCTGGTATGGAAGGTGATAGACAAACTTGAAAAGCGTGTCGCCGGGCCGGAGCGGGAAATCCACCTCGTAGCGCCCCTTCGACCCAAGAGGTGAAGGCGTTGCGTTCACCCACACGCCGCCGGCGCGCTTCACTTGGAACGCTTCCAAAGCCGCCGTGACCGGCAATGACATTTGAAAATTGCGGCGACTGGCCTGGGTGACAGGAGGATTGGAGACGTTGCTGATGGCGTACATCTCCGTCACTTTGAGATTGGCGCCATCTGACTCCACCTGAGCGATGCCCATGCTGCCGGCCAGACCGGCAATCTTTGGCACCGCGTCATAGACTGCGATTTCAATCGGCGAGGAAGTACCACCCAGCTTCTGGTCATAGTTCACGCCCTGATGCAGTACGCGAACAATGTACCCGGCATCGGAAGTGTTCGCTGGAAACGAAAACTTTCCCTGCGCGTCGCTTCGCGTACGCTGGACCTCCTGCATGCCTTCACCGAGCCGAAGCAGTATTACGTCATCCCCGGCGGAAGCCTTTGCCCTGGTATAGTTCACCACCCGGCCGGAAATCGTATCGACTGGAAGTCCGGCGGCGCTGCCCGCCAGCGACAGCAATAAAAGAAAAGCTGATGGGAATTTCACAAACGCTGATCGGAATTTTAGAAACATATTTACATCCAGAGTTCGCCTGCGAGAGTTCAAAACAAACAACACGGCCCAACTTCACGCGGACGACAGAGCCGGGCGAGACACTTTCGAGTCCCGCCCTTCTCCGGTTGTTTACGTGCTTGCCTTTACAGTGAGCGCAGGAAGTTCAGAAGATTCTGCTTCTGCGTCGCCGTGAGTGAATTGAAGTTCGCAATCACACCGTTGGCTTCTGAGCCACTGCTGGAGTGCTGGCTGATGGCCGTGATCAGGTTGCTGGTGCGGCCATCGTGCAGGAAGAAGATCCTCTGCCCGAGTCCCCACAGCGGAGCTGAACGGAATTGATCGCCACCGGCGCCGCCCTGACCAACGTTGTCATTGAGGCCGTTGCCCATGTGATGGATTTCCAAATCGCTGTAGAGGTTCGCCGTCACCCCGCCGAGACCAGGCGTGATGCCGGACGCAGCCGTGACCAGCGACGGTGTATGGCAAGCCGCACAGCCAATCGACGAGAACAGTGATTTGCCGGCAGAGATGGAAGCTGCGCCGCCAGGTACCGTGGTGGATGGAGTTGGCGGAGCCAGCAAGCGCATGAATATGGCAAACTGCACCGCATCGCTCGACGTGCCTGTATTGGCAGCGTTGAAGTGCGTGGTGTCTTCCGGCGTTCCATTGATCTTGCAGTTGGCGGGCAAGCCGGTTGTCTGGCCTTCGCCAGGCAGCGGACGTTCCTGCTGGAACACTTCATTGGTCACACCCTGCTCAACGTTGTAAGCCTCACCGGCAAAGATCAGCAGAGATTTGTTCTGTGCTTTCCAGCCGAAGCGAGTGATGGTGCCGTCATTACCGTTGCGATTAAATGAACCACTGGTCCCGAACGATCCCGAATTGGCGGCAGCGTTGTTGAGCAGCGTGGTCTCATCAATGTTTTCCATCAATCCCGTGCCAAAGGTCGGCGTGGGAATGCGGAAGATAATGTTACCGGTCGCCTGGGCTTGCGCAAAGCTGGGTTGCGTCAGGTTGCATGCGCCCGCATCCGTGCGCCCAGTGATGGTGAAGAGATCTTCCACGCCACCGTTGGGATGCGTGGTGTCGGGATTACCAAACTGGTCAAAGAAGAATGGAAACCGTACTTCGCGGACCGGCCCACTCGACGTGATGAACGATGGGATGGTGTTCCTGGCGCCATCGGCGGATGCGTCTGTTATCTGGGGATTCACGGATGGGCTGCTGCCGCCGGTTGCAGGTTGCGCATGGCAGAAGGCGCAGCTTCTGGAATTGAAGCGGGGGCCAAGGCCGGCTCCGGCTTCAATGGTGCCTGAAACTGAATCAACTTCTCTGAATGTATCCAGCGCTGTGTTGAAGAACGTGAGACTGCCAGCCGGGTTGTTGGCCGCAACAGAAGCCAGAGGACCACCGGCAGCGGCCGCGCCTCCGCGGACTCCGGGATCAGTTTGTGCGAACGCGCTTCCAAGCAGAAGCAGCGTAGCGATGGTAAGCAACGAAAATGGGAATTTCCTCGTCATTGCGAGTTCCTCCTAAGTTCTGGATCCATGGATTTAGGTTTTTGTGAGAACTCTGCCGCACTGCAGACGATTGAGAACTGTCTGCCAAAAGTGGACGGGAAGGGTTTGAAACAAGGTGCATGCCCGGGAGAGCGTAACGGGAACGTCTTAGAAACGCCCAGCAGGAGCGGAGAGAAAATACAGCATCTCGGGATTGAGAGTCAAACAAATATTCAGCTTAGGTGAATGGAAGAACCTGAGGAAGTAAAGACACGAAGCACGAATGGGATTCAAGTCATTCATTCGCAGCAGATAGACGATGACCTGTTGAAGGTCGGGGGGAATAACGTCGTCTCAAATTGAGGCGTTGGAGTTCCAAAACGAAACTTAGGAATCGGGTGATCAGGAGATCCGGTGATCGGGTGATCTGATGATCGGAAGTAGCGTCAGGATTTGAGATAAGCCAAACTCTTGCGTCAAACTTAAAATGACAGATGACAGAGGGTTCGATCGTCAGATCACAAGATCAACCGATCCTCCGATCACCAAATCATCCGATCACCCGATCGCCGCCATCACGGTTTAGCATTTCCAAAATTGCCGTGGATATTTACTATTGCGGGTCGTCTTTGTGCGATTTCCCAAACGCACGACCATTTCCGGAGGATCCAATGTTTCGAGCGCCCATCGTCTGCATCCAGCGGCATGTGCTGGCCATGTTCATGCTTGCAGTCATCGCAGCTTCATTATTTGGAAGTTCAGCCCTGGCAGCGCAGGACCAGGAAAACAAAACCAAAGGCAAGCAGGCGAAGTCGCAACCTGCAAAAGCGGAAGCCGCGGCACCCAAAGAGGAAGCTTCACCAACAACGAAAGATGACAGCGCGGAAGAAAACAAAGGCCCGTGGCATGGGCTGACGTGGCGACTGGTTGGGCCGTATCGCGGCGGACGCGTGTTGGCCGTAAGCGGAGTGATCGGTGACGCGCGCACCTATTATTTCGGCGCCGTGGCCGGAGGCGTTTGGAAAACCACTGACGGCGGTCTCACCTGGCGTCCGGTAACGGACAAAGTCAAAGACATGTCGCCTTCCATCGGCGCGATCGCGGTTGCTCCGTCCGATCCCAACGTGATCTATGCGGCCACGGGCGAGGCTTGCATTCGAGGCAACATTGTCTCCGGCAACGGAGTTTTCAAGTCAACGGATGCGGGCAAGACGTGGAATTTTGTCGGCCTGAAAGAAACGCATGCAGTGGGCCGCATCATTGTTCATCCCAGGAATCCTGACATTGCTTACGTCGCGGCCCTGGGGCATCCGTTCGGTCCCAACCCCGAGCGCGGCATCTTCCGCACAACAGATGGCGGCAAGACATGGAACAAAGTTCTCTTCAAAGACGAAAACACCGGCGGCATCGATCTCTCATTCGATCCCGGGAACGCAAACACAATCTACGCCGGACTGTGGCAGACACGCCGTTCACCTTGGGGCATGGATAGCGGCGGCCCGGGCAGCGGGTTGTATCGCAGCACGGATGGCGGCAACACGTGGAAGCAGTTGACCGGCCATGGATTGCCGGATGGAACCATGGGCCGCATTGGCGTTGCCGCGGCGTACAGTGGCAACCGTGTATGGGCCCTGATTGAAGCCGATAAAGGCGGGTTGTTCCGTTCCGATGATGGCGGCGATTCATGGACACTGGTCAACAGTGACCGCCAATATCGCCAGCGCGCGTTTTACTACACGCATGTTTTTGCCGATCCACAGTCGGTGGACGGCGTTTACATCCTGAACACGGGAATGTACCGCTCCAACGACGGTGGCAAGGGTTTCAAGCCGATTCGCGTGCCCCATGGTGACAATCACGGATTGTGGATTGACCCGAATGATCCGAATCGGATGATTGAATCCAACGATGGAGGGGCCAACGTAAGCACAAACGGCGGGGCCAGCTGGACGAATCAGGCGAACCAGCCCACAGCGCAGTTCTATCATGTGGTTGCCGACAATCGTTTCCCTTACTGGATTTACGGCTCTCAGCAGGACAACTCTTCGGTAGGCATTGCAACGGCTGCGCAAGGTGGAATTGATCGCGGAGAATGGCACGCGGTAGGCGGCGGCGAAAGCGGTTATATCGCGCCTGATCCCAATGATCCGGAAATTGTGTACGCAGGTTCTTACGGTGGCGACATCACACGCTATGACCACCGCACGGGACAGGAGAAAAACGTAACGCCTTGGCCCATTAATCCGATTGGCGCGGCGGCCATCGACCAGAAATATCGCTTTCAATGGACCGAGCCGATTGCATTCTCCATGCACGATCCCAAGACGCTGTATTTCGCGTCCCAGGTCTTGTTTAAGACGACGGATGAAGGGATGCACTGGGAAATCATCAGTCCGGACCTGACACGCAATGACAAGACCAAGCAGGTGGCCGCTGGCGGACCGATCACAAAAGACAACACGGGCATTGAAGTTTACGACACCATCTTTGCCGTCACCGAATCGCCCAAACAAAAAGACCTGATCTGGACAGGGTCCGATGATGGGTTGATCCACATCACGACAGATGCCGGAAAGAACTGGCAGAATGTTACGCCCAAGGCAATGCCGGAATGGGGCACAGTGAGCATGATTGAAGCGTCCCCGTTCGACGCAGGCACAGCCTACGTGGCGGTGGAGCGGCACAAGATGGATGATTTTGCTCCCTATGCTTTCAAGACCAAGGATTTCGGCAAGACCTGGACCAGCATCACGAATGGAATTCCGGCAGATGACTACGTTCATGCCGTGCGCGAAGATCATCGCCAAGGGGTTCTGTACGCCGGCACCGAGAAAGGCGTCTACATTTCGTTTGATGACGGCGCCAACTGGCAGGCGCTCAAGAGTAATCTTCCACCCGCGCCGATCTGGGACCTGATCGTGCATGACAATGATCTGGTAGTGGCCACGCATGGCCGCAGCTTCTGGATCCTGGACGATCTCTCCCCCTTGCGGCAATACCAGGCGGAAATCGCCAATGCCGATGTACATCTTTATGCTCCTGCGGTGGCGAACCACACGCAGTTTGGCGGTGGCTTTTTTGGTGGACAGTTTGCCGGACAAAATCCTCCCCAGGGCGCAGTGATCTATTACTCGCTTAAAACGTCTCTGAAACCGGCGGACAAAAAGCCTGCGACAGCGAATGCTTCGTCTCCTGCCGCCCAGGAAAAGCCCGCACTGGCGGAAAAATCCGCAGCGGGCAAAGAGCCGGGACAATCACAACCTGCCAATGCGCCTGTGCCGGCGGGCGAGAATGCTGAGGCGGCAAAGAATCCGCCCATCACGCTGGAGATTCTGGATGGCAAAGGCCAATTAGTGCGCAAATATCCGGCGAAGCGCCAAGCCGGGGATGACGGCGGAGATGACGAAGGTTTTGGCCGACCTCGTGAACAAGGCCTGCCTGCCGAGGCTGGGCTCAATCGCTTTGTTTGGGACCTGCATTACGAAGGCGCCAGCAAAGTTCCGCGTTCGCCATTGTGGGCAGGAAGCACGGACGGTCCGGAGGCGTTACCGGGCAAGTATCAGGTCCGGCTGACCGTTCAGGGCAAGAGCTATACAGCGCCGCTGGAAATTGAACCTGACCCACGGCTGAAAGTAACGCAGCAGGATTTGCAGAAGCAGTTTGATCTGCTGATAAAGATCCGCGAGCGCGTTACCCAGACTCACGATACGGTAAACCAGATTCGTGACATCAGGGCGCAGATCACGGCGCTGAATAAACGGCTGGAAGGCCAATCGCAGGCGAAGGCCGTAGCCGACGCGGGCAAGCAACTCGACAAAAAGATGACTGAAGTGGAGGAAGTACTCATACAAACCAAGGCCAAGAGCAGCCAGGACGTTCTCAACTACCCGATCCGGCTGAACAACTACCTGGTAGCGCTGGGCGGAGTTGTTGAAAGTTCTGATTCAGCTCCAACGCAGGCATCTTTTGATGTGTATGAAATGCTGAGCAAGCAGGTGGATGAACAGATGGCGAAATGGAAGCAAATTGTTGCCACGGATGTTCCTGCCTACAACGATGCGGTGAAGAAGCTGGACGTTCCGGCGATTGTGCTGTCAAAGTCGGGCGACGCGGCGACTGCTGGCGGAGATGCAAAGCAGGAAGATGAGGACGACGACAACGATTTGTAACTTTGCGTTCGATTAACCTTCAAGCAATCGGGCCGACGTTTTAACGATCGTCGGCCCGAAACTTTTTACCCGAGTATTCTTTACGCTTCAAGTTTGGGATGCTTCCGATGGAAGTCAGTCGCGTCCTGATAGGCTCTTGCTACCGCCAGCATCTTCGCTTCACCATAGAGGTTCCCAAGGAAGGTGAGGCTGACGGGCGTACCTGGGCCGCCCGCATCAATATCACCGTTGTCGCGCACACGGGGCTTAGGCGCATCATCACCACGGAATCCGTTGGGCAGGACGACCGCCGGGTGTCCCGTCAGATTCGTCACGAGGAGTTGTGTGCTGTTGGTTGGCGCAACGATTACATCCACCTGCTCAAATACTTTGGCAACCTGCTCCATGGCTACTGTGCGAGCGCGGCTGGCTTGTATGTATTCCACGGCGGGAATGAAACGTGCCGTGCGGAATGAATTTGGCCAATCATCTTTGCTCTGGCTGGTCAGCAGCTTGTCGCGGCCGGTACGAGTGAGATCGTCGAAGGCCGCCGCCGCTTCCGCTTCCAGCATGGAAATCATGGCCTGATACGGAAGCTTGGGCAATTCCAGCGGAATCAGATTTACGCCCATGCTCTTGAATTTATCGAGCGCGGCCTGATCGTATTTATGGTCATACTCGCGCCGAGCGCGGAAGGCAGCCGCCTGTTGTGCGTCATCGGCGCGTTTCTTCTTCTCCGCTTCCGTGAGATCTTTTTCTTCTTTCGGCTGCTGCTCAGGTTGTGGCTGCTGAAGCTCAAAGTCTTTGGCCAGATATCCGATACGCAGTTTGCGCCAGTCAAGATTGGCGTCCCAGTTGAAGGCCGCGTTCTTAACGGTGCGATCGTGACCGTCAGGGCCGTGAATTGAGTTGAGCACCAGGGCGCAATCTTCCACCGCGCGGCAGATGGGTCCAAGCTTATCCATGGTCCAGGAAAGAGCCATGGCGCCGGTGCGCGGAACAAAGCCGAAAGTGGGACGCAGACCGGTGACGCCGCATCGCGTTGACGGCGATGAAATGGAGCCAAGGGTTTCTGATCCAACGGCAAATGCAACGCAGCCCGATGCTGTGGCAGAAGCTGAACCGGCGGACGACCCGCTGGATCCCTGCTGCGGGAACCATGGATTGCGCGTCATGCCGCCAAACCATTTATCGCCGAGGGCCAACGCGCCGAGCGTGAGTTTGGCTACCAGCACGGCGCCGGCTTCGTCCAGGCGCTTTACCACTGTGGCGTCGTCATCGAACTTCTGGTCTTCAAATCCGCCCGCACCCCACGTGGTGCGATAACCCTTTACGGCAAGAAGATCCTTGGCGCCCCACGGCAATCCATGCAACGGGCCGCGATACTTCCCTGCGGCAATCTCACGGTCAGCTTCCTTGGCCTGTGCTTTGGCACGATCTTCCGTGAGCGTGATGACGAAATGCAGGCTGGGATCGTAACGCTTGAGCCGCTCCAGATACATTTCCGTCAGCGCCGATGACGAAACTTTCCTGGTGCGCACAAGCTCACTTAGCTGTCGCACCGAGTAAAACGCAACGTCTTCCAGGTTCTTTGGGACTGCGCTGCCAACTGCCGGCGCTGCTGAGATCTTCATGGGGCGCTGTTGCGTTTCAAATTTCATGCCCGGCAGAACGGGATCGAAGATGACGGCCGGGGCAACTTCATTTTTGATGTGCATGGCCGCAATGGCGTCAAAGCTCTTGGAGAAGTCGTTAAGCGACTCCAGCATCATGTCTTTATATTCGTCGGGAATGCGCACATCCGCGATGGTGGCGGCGCTATCAATCATGTCACGGGTGACCTTGCCTTTTTCATCCGCCATGGCCCAAAGAACACCGGGAAGCAGTGTGGCGGAAACGCCTACCCGCGAACAAACAGCAAGGAAAGCCCTGCGATCAAGCATGTGATCTCCTGAACCGTGGCGCAGGTATTAACGATGCGCCCGGGAATGTGTTGCAATGGTGGTTGGCATTATAGCCGGAGAGGTTTGCCCATGGGCAAGCTCTCTTGCGAATGAAAAGGACACGCCCTTGATTGAACCAACGTTTCGTTTGCTTACAACGAATGGTATCAGTGACCTGCTTACACTGATGCGCGAGTTTTATTCCGACCAGCAGATGAAGTTCGATGAGGCCGTGGCGAGGGATACCGTGGAAGCAGTGCTGCGAGACAATTCGCTGGCACGGATCACACTGATCTACAGCGGTGAGACTCTGGCAGGATATTTCGTGCTCACGTTTTGTTTCAGCCTGGAATTTCACGGACGCTTCGGGTTGCTGGATGAACTCTACGTTCGCGAGAGATGGCAGCGTCTGGGACTGGGGCGAAGAGCAGAAGCAATGGCAGCACAGATATGCAGAGAAGAAGGATTGAGCGCGTTACGCCTTGAGGTGGGCGAGGCCAACCCCGAGGCAGAGTCACTCTACTCTCGCCTGGGATTCAACGTGGAACCGCGCAAGCTGATGACGAAGTGGCTTTAGCTTCTAAAGCCTCTTAACCACAAAGGACACGAAGGAACACAAAGGAAAACTGCTTACCGCAGATAAACGCGGATGAACGCGGATCACTGGTCTTTACCACAGAGGGCACAGAGGAACACGGAGGAAAAGCGAGCGAGCCTTTTTCGATGCTTGACCTCCTTTTCTGCTCTTTCAACATTCGCACAGTATCCGCGGTGGTATTCTCTGATCTGTGTCATCAGTGTTCATCAGTGGTAAGAATCGTTTTTTTGTTTTCCTCCGTGTTCCCCTGTGTCCTCTGTGGTAAAAAGTGCTGCTCCTTTGTGGTTAAAGGGTTTGTGTTTCCCCAGTGGTAAGACTTTCGCAAATGATTTAGGCTGTTCGTCCACAACTTTGAGGAGAGCAGGCAATGAAGGTGTTTCGAGCGACGTTAGTGATTTGCTTTGTAGTATCAGGTCTTTGCGCACAGGCGCAGAGCTACCCTTCCCCAACTCCCGGTGATTTCACGGTCAAGGACTTCCAATTCAAATCGGGGGAAAAGCTGCCGGAAGTGAAACTGCATTACTACACGCTGGGCGCTCCGCAAAAAGACGCAAGCGGCAAAGTTCTGAATGCGGTTTTAATTCTGCATGGGACGGGCGGATCGGGGAAACAGTTTCTTACGCCTAATTTCGGCGGCGTGGTGTTCGGTCCGGGACAAATTCTGGACGCAAGCAAGTATTTCATTATCCTGCCGGACAATATCGGCCATGGCGGTTCCAGCAAGCCGAGTGACGGCCTGCACATGCATTTTCCCCGTTACGAATATGACGACATGATCGAGTTGCAATATCGCCTGCTGACGCAAGGTCTGGGCGTGAACCATTTGCGGCTGGTGATGGGGACATCCATGGGCGGAATGCATTCGTGGCTGTGGGCGGAACAACATCCCGATTTCATGGACGCGGCGATGCCGCTGGCCAGCCAGCCGGTTGAGATTGCCGGACGCAATCGCATGATGCGAACGATGATCATGGATGACATCCGCAAGTCGCCCGACTGGAACAATGGCGAATACAAGCAGCAGCCGATGGGCCTGGCTCCCGCACAGGAAGTGCTGTTGATCATGGGAAGCGCTCCATTGCGCATGCAGAAGGACGAACCAACGCGGCAACAGGCAGACGATTTTCTGGAAAAGTTTGTTGCGTCGCATGTGAAAACGACTGACGCCAACGACATGCTGTACTACTTTGACGCCTCACGGAATTACAACCCTGAGCCGCAACTGGGAACAATCATCTGTCCGCTGACCGCAGTTAACTCAGCCGATGACCAGATCAATCCGCCGGAACTTAAGATCATCGACAAAGATATACAGAAGGTGAAGAACGGAAAATACGTGCTGCTGCCGATCACCGATGAAACCCGCGGACATGGCACGCATTCCTGGCCGGCAATCTGGGGCAATCATCTGGCGGAGTTGTTGCAGCGGTCGCAACACTGAGTAGCTCATAGGAGGAGGGGGATGAGCTTTTTCAAGGAAATCAAGGAAGTTCTGGGCTGGGACCCGGATTCAAAGACCTCGGTAGAGCAAGTCAATCGCGACAATCCTCTATTCCTCTACATCCGGCTTCCGATCGATCTTGAGCCGGAAGATCGCATGGCGCATTACGCTGACCCGCTGGATGCGGCCCTTGCCAAAGACAGCCTGGGGGCGATCACGGGCGGCGGTTCCATGGAAAATGAGGAAGGTGATGGCGTGGCTTTCTCCGGCGTTGACGCAGAGCTTTATAACGTCGAAAAAGGCATTGCCGTGTTGCGGAATGAACTTGTCCGGCTGCAGGCTCCGTTGGGAACTGTTCTGATCTATGAGCTTAATGGACAGGAGTTCGAGGACCCGGTTTATCCCAATTAAGCTTTCCCTGTTAACTACAAACCAGAAGCCTCTTTGCGTTGATCGCGCTCGAATGTGCCGACGAATGCGCTGCGTTTATCATGCAGGGTCCATGAAACTTTAAGATCGGTGCCGCGATATTCGTCCGTCATGGCCACGGCAGGCATGGCGTGCGTGGTCTCCGTGAGCGGAGGATAGAACGTGGCTTCATTGCCGCAGAGATGATCTTTAGGGCCGATGCCGCGGGTTTCAACGGTAACAAAATCTCCGGCCTGCAGGCGCGCTCTGCCGCTGTGTTGCTGCAGGATTTCCATGCTCACGGGAACGTCCATAACTTTCACCACGTGGCGTAACAGTTCCCCGCCCATCTCCTGAGCGAAGTTGATCAGTGCCTGACGCTGTTGTGGCGTGGCGGATTTCTCCACGAACAATACTGCCTTTGCCGGGTAAGCGTTGGCATAGGGATCGCCCAGAGTCGCCTGCGCCTTCACCGCCGCGCCAACAGTCAGACCGCTGAGGTCAGCACCGTCCCACTTGCCGTCAGTCACGTGCCACGCCATGATGGCTTCGTCGCCGGCGAGATTCATCTCACCGTTGGCAAAACATTGCCCGGTGTAGACATCAGCACTGCGGGTTTCAATGTACTGGCCTTTGATGAGAGAAGCAGGTGGTTGCGCGAAGGCAGAAATGCCGCCGATGGTGATGAGCAAGGCAAATGCAAAGGTGCGCATGGCAAAACTCCTTGGTTTATTCTACCTCGCCGAGGACTTCTCAAATAACTTCAGCTGTCAGTGCTGGAGTTACCCAAACGATATCCACCATGGGAAAAATTGAACCAGGGTCTCGAGAGAATTCCCTGTATCAGCATGGTTACAACTCGCATCCTCGGGATCTCTCGACTGCGCCGTCGCATTCGCTCCGGCTGCGCTCGAGATGACAGAGGGCGAAGGCATTCACAAAGAGAGCAAGACAAATGTTACTTGCTTGCTCCGCAATGGCATCCGCGATTACCCGAGCAGCAATTGCCTGGCTCGGCGAGTTTGCCGTCGGGACCGATGCAGGTTTGCGTCATGGCGCACCAGAACAATCCGTCATTCGAGCGCGGGACGGACGGATCAGGGTCGGACCATATGTATTGGCTTTTCCAGTGCAGAGCTGAGCACAGTCCGGGACGATTGGTATTGAAGCGATCTGATACGTTGCTCATGCGACGCCTCCGTGGAATCCGTTGCTGGTAACGCCTGTATGCTCCGTGGAACCCGCAGCGGCAAGGATGGCCCGCTTCACAGCGACACGGGCAAGATGGATTTTTTGTTCATTGCGGCCGAGACTCTTTGCTTTCGACACGGCAGCCTGCGCAGCCTGGTCAGCCGTTGCCGGAGTAACAGCCTTGCCGGCAAGCGCCTGAGATGCTTCGATGGAAACCCAGGGCACGGGCGCCACATGGCCCATGACAATCCGCGCGCTTTGCACGGTACTGCCGTTCATTTGCAGGACGACAGCGGCTGTGGCATAAGGCCAGTCAAAAGCCTCTTTCTGGCGGACTTCATAATGAGCGGCGCGAACGCCATTCGCAGCAGGAACCATGACCGCGCTCACAACCTCATTGGGCCGCAAATTATGTTCCCGCTCCTGCTCGGTTTTGGGGGTGATGAAGAATTGTTCTGCGGGCACTTCGCGAAAACCGCGGCCATCAAAAAGCTGGACCTGGGCTTTATAGGCAATCAGCACCGGAGCAATGGTTGACGGGCTGACGAAATAAGCCGGACCATCGTTACCCAGAATGGCGTGGTAGCGATTGTCGCCGGCCATCACCAGCGACTTGCCATCTTTCTGTCCCAGCAAACCAAAGCCGCTGCGGAAGTACCAGCAGCGCGGGCGCTGGCAGAGATTGCCGCCGAGCGTAGCCATATTTCTGATCTGCGGGCTGGCAGCTTCACCTGCTGCCATGGCAAGCACCGGGTGTGATTTCCGGATTCCACCATCGGCTGCTATTTCCGCGAGAGTGGTAAGAGCGCCGATGCGAACAACATCTTTGCCGGGAGTAACTCCATGGAAATCCTGAATGCCTTTGATGTTCACCAGACGATGCGGCGTGGTGATGTCATCTTTCATCAAGGCCAGAAGGTCAGTCCCGCCGGCCAGGATCTCCACCTCACCCCAGTTCTTACCGAGCAGTTCGGCCACTTCTTCTTTCTTGGTGGGCGATGCATAACTAAACGCTCGCATAGAGACCTCCATTGCTTACTACGCCTGCGTGCTGCGGAGTGTTGAGAGCGGCCACTACTCGGTCAGGCGTGATCGGCAGAAACGGGACACGCACGCCGATCGCGTTGGTGACGGCGTTGGCAATCGCAGCCATGGGGCCGACGGTGGGTGGTTCGCCCAAGCCGATCGGTCCGCGTTCGTCATAGCCTTTGCCAGTCATCATGTGCACAACCAGTTCACCCACATCGCCGATGCCGGCCAATCGGTAGAAATCCATGCCGGCGTTGAGCATGCGTCCGGTGGTTGGGTCCATCACCTTTTCTTCATAGAGCGCTGTAGCAATGCTCATGATGAGAGCGCCGTAGACCTGGCTTTCAGCCGTCTTCATGCTGATGATCAGTCCGCAATCCTGCACGGCGACCATCTTGTTCATCTTTACGATTCCTGTTTCTGTGTCCACGGAGACATCTGCCATCACAGCGCCGCCCACTCCGCTGGAGATCAGCTCTTCGGTCTGGCCGCCGCCAACGTGGTTAGCAACCGTTACATCGATCGGCTGCGTACCCAGCCGCATGCATGCGTCTTTCCATGACATGCTGCGTGATGTGCCTTTCACGCGAATGGTTCCATTCACGGCTTCCAGCTCTTCGGGTTTTGCCTGCAATGCCGGTGCAATCCTGGCGAAGAACGCTTCGCGTGCATCCACGGTCGCGCGACGTGTAGAAGAGCTTATGCCGCCAATGGTGGTGCTGCCGCCGGACCCGCCCGAAGGCGGATATTGCGTGTCGCCAATCTTGAGATTGATATGCTCCAGCGGCAATCCCAGGGTATCGCCGGCGATCATCATGATGGCCGTGCGCGTTCCGGTGCCAAGGTCTTGCGTGCCCATCTTCAATTCAACTGAGCCATCCGGACGGATGGTGACAGCGCAGGCGCTCTTGTGACCGCGACCGCCCCAGGTGTGAATGGCCACGCCCAGACCGCGTTTCACCACGCCGGAATCACCTTGCCCGCGCGGATGCCAGTTCTTCTTCCAACCCATCAGGTCGGACGCAATCATCAACTCATCGCGATAAGTATTCGCGCGGCCGGTTTTATCTTCAGGCGGCGCTGTCAACGCAATGTTTTTGATCAGCAGATCCACGGGATCCATGTTCAGCTTGGCCGCCATGTCATCCAGTGCGCCCATGGTAATCAGGCAGCCCTGCGGATGATTGGGAGCACGCCATGCGCGCGCCGGACCGATATTGGTCAGCACCGCAACATGTGACCCATGTTGATTTGGAATTTTCACAACATATGGCATTGGTGGCGCTCCACCGCCACCCGGACCGCCCGTTCCCCACGATTCAGATTCCCAGGCCAGCAGCGTGCCGTCTTTCTTCGCGCCAACTTTTACATGCGCATACGCGGACGGCCGCGCACCGGCGAGTTCCAGTTCCGGAGCGCGTTCCAGCATCACTCGAACCGGTTTGCCGCCGGCTTTCTTCGAGACCTGCGCGGTGTATATGCCCCAGCGGTCCGCGCCGAATTTGCTGCCAAAGCCTCCACCCACGTGGTCCTGGTGTATGCGGACGTTGCTGGCGGGAATGTTCAGCGCCTGTGCGAACTCGGTGGACACGCCGGAAACATTCTGTGTGGAAAGATGGACAAAAAGCTGATCTTCACTGGGCCACTCGGCGATGGAGCCGTGGCTTTCCATGCAGCAGTGCGTGATGACCGGACAGCCGTACACGCCCTCGGAAACCACTTCCGCTTCCTTAAACGCCGCATCAACATCTCCAGCAGTATGGTCTCGTTCCTTTTTATAATTGGCTTGAGGACTGTCACCGGCTTCCTTTACCGGCGCAGCCTGCAATGCGGAGATAACATTTTCACTGATGTGGTTCTGCCGCATCTGGTCAATCATTCCCTGATCGACCTTGAAACTGACTGACTGGCTTTTAATCTTCTCCACCACCTGAGCTTCCGGCGTCTGATTGATGAACATGCCCATCAGATCGCTCTGGCTCAACGGTCCGGTGTCTTCTTTCACGCCAACCGGCTGTTTCTGATCATCCACAAAGTGCGGCAGTGGTTCATACGTGATCTTCACTGCGCGTGCCGCATCGGCGGCGGCGTTTTCATCCACTGCAGCGACCACAACCAGATCGTCACCCGCCCAGTGAATCTCTGATCCCGGGCCTTGCACTATGTGGACCGCGGCCACGCCTGGCATTTTTTCCGCTGCGGAAATATCAATGGCTGTGATCTTTGCGTGCGCGTATTCGCTGCGCACCACCTTTCCATACAACATTCCGGGACGATGCAGGTCGTAAGTGTATTTGGCGCGTCCGGATACTTTATCCGGACCATCCACGCGGGTGACGCTCTTGCCAATCAGGGAGCGCTGCGCGGCCTCGGGCCATGTGTATTTTGTTTCGTCGGCCATGACTTACGCTCCTTTTCCGTTTTTGGCTACCTGCAACACTGCCGCTTTAATGCCGGCGTAAGTTCCGCAGCGGCAGAAGTTTCCACCCAGACCTGTTTTGATTTCGTCGGCCGTGGCATGCGGATGTTGGGTAAGAAATGCTTTGGTCGCCATGACGAAGCCTGGCGTACAGAATCCGCATTGCTGCGCGTCGTTTTCGACGAAGGCCTGCTGAATGGGATCAAGTTTACCCGGCGCGCCCAGCCCTTCAATGGTCGTTATCCTGCTGCCCTGGGCATCAATGGCTAGAACCGAGCACGAATACACGGCTTTGCCGTCGAGATGGATAGTGCAAGCGCCGCAGGTCCCGCGATCGCAGACCCGTTTGGCTCCAGTCAGGTCAAACTGATCGCGCAGCGCATCGAGCAGTGTGACTCGCGGCTCCAACTGCGCCCTAAGCTGGTTTCCATTGACAGTGAGGGTCACGGAAACCTTGCCGGGACCGTGCTCAGCAACCTCATCCATAAGTGCCAAAGAACTGGCATGGCTGACGAGCGGTACGGCCGCTGAAACCCCGGAGATTTTCAGAAAGTCGCGGCGCGAAACTCCTGGTTTTGATGGCGATGAAGAAGTATCAGACGGGTTCGATTTGGCGTTAGCGTTGTTCTTGCCAGAGTGCTTATCAGGAAGATCGTCCACAAGTGCCTCCGGTTAGCGGCTTGGATCAACAGCCTGCTACGAAACTGAGAATTGTAACTCGCCCGGGAGAATAAGTCTTGCGCGGAGGAAACCTTACCGCTGATTTCACGGATGACACTGATTCGCAGTGATCTTAAGCGCAACACCAGCACGGAGACGCGGAGACACGGAGAAAGGCGGGACTGCTCGAGTTTATTGATCAAGTTCGATCAGTGTTATCAGCGTTCATCAGCGGTAGGCTTTTTGCCAGTTCTTACAGGGTTTTTACAAGTTGTGGGGGCTTCTTTACAGGAGCTCTCACTGTTGTCTCCTATACTCACTGATCAGAGCAATTCCTGATTACCTTTTGCTTTAATTCGCTGTATATTCGGCCAAGCCATTTTCAACCAACCGTTATTCTTCAGAGGACTTTTCATGAAACGCATGCAGTGGGTTTTGTTCTTGATATTGCTTCCAATCGGGCTGGCGGCACAGACGGCTGAACAAACTGGTCAGGGCCAAGCTGGTCAGGGCCGCCCTTTTCCCGGCGACCGGATCATCGGTAAGGTGACTGCGGTGGGAAAGGATTCGGTGACCGTCACGCCAATGGGTGGCAATGAAGCCATGGTGGAGGCGAAGGCGCCGGTCACCATCAAGGTGAGCGATAGCACGCGCATCAATAAGCAGCGTGAACCCATCAAGCTGAGTGAGATCAAACCTGGAGACACCGTGTTTGCGGTTGGCAAGCGCGAAGGCGATACCATCCAGTCCACCATGGTGGGCGTGGTTTCTCCGGAAATGATTGCCCGTATGAGTTCGGGGCAAGGTGGTGGACGGATGGCTTTTGGCCAGGGCGGGCAGTTTGACCCAGCCGACATGGGCAAGAAGTACATCCTGGGGACCGTGAAGGCAATCAATGAGACCAAATTGACTATCGCCCGGACAGATGGACAAACACAGGACATTGAAGTGGACGAAAACACTTCATTCCGCAAGTCTCGCGAGAGCATCACGCTGCCGGAGATCAAAGTGGGCGATTTCGTGATGGGCCGCGGCGAAATGAAGAACAACGTCTTTGTGCCAAAGACGCTCAACGTTGGCCCCCCGCAGCGGCAGTTTCAGCGCGGAGCGGCCGCCGCAGGCGATGCACCATCAGGGGAAGCAAAACCTAAAGACACGCCTCCTCAGCACTAAGCACAGCACTAAAGAAAGATCGTCACCAGGAAAGATCATCACCATGCGTCGCATGCGCCTTCGTCGGAAGTTGTGCGTCATATCGATTGGCCTCCTCCTGAGCGTCAACACGGTGCTTGCTGCCTCGCGTCAACAGGCAGGGACAGCGCAAGACAATTCTTCCGGGCAAGTGACGCAGTCCTCCGCACCAGCGACGCAATCATCCGCATCAGTGACGCAGTCGTCCGCATCAGTGACGCAAACAACCGCTCCCTCGCCAACACCGGTGGCGGCTTTGCCCGTGCCCGCGAAGCCCGCCAGCTACGGGGAAATCTCCGGCGTCGCCAAGTCAGGAGCCACACCTTTACCTGGAGTCAGCATTACCGCCGCCAATACTTTGACCGGGAAGAAATACGTTACCTCAACTGACGTTGATGGCAGCTTCAAGATCGAAGTGACCGGCAAAGGCCGATACGTGGTGAAAGCGGAATTTTCGGCTTTCGCTCCCGTCACGCAGGAAGTTTTGATCAATGATGAGAACCGCCAGGGCAAAGCCGACCTCACCCTGGTCCTGCTATCGCGCGTTCAACCCGATCCGCAGCTCGACGCCGGGCAGCCGGATTTGCAGCAGCGTGCCCAGGCGCTGGCCGCTGCCGGAGGACGCCCTGGTATGCAGCAGTTGCAACTCTCCGGAGGCGGTGATGCAGCATTTTCCGGCCCTGCCGCAACGGACGTAGCTTCCCTGGCTGGCGCAGGATTGCCGAATGCCGGGCTGGCGGCCGATGGAGGCAATGAATCGGTTGCGATTTCCGGGGCCCAGGGGCGCGCTGAACAAAACGTACTTGATCCCGGCGACATACAGGACCGCATCGCCGAGATGCGCGATCAGCAGGGTGGCGGAATGGGCGGCGCGGGCGGCATTCAGATCTTCAGCGGAGGCGGGTTCGGCGGGGGTGGTTTTGGGGGAGGCGGATTCGGCGGAGGTGGCGGCGGGCCCATGATGATTATGTTGGGCGGCGGAGGACGTGGCGGTCGCGGCGGCCGGGGATTCAACGCCAACCAGCCACATGGTTCCCTCTTTTATAACTATGGTGGATCAGTCCTGGATGCAGCGCCGTACTCTCTCAATGGAGTGCCAACCGCCAAAGCCAACTACAACCAGAATCGTTTTGGCGCGACCATCGGCGGGCCGCTGAATATTCCGCACATTTACAAGGGCGGCACCAAGACATTTTTATTCGCGAACTATTCCGGCAGCCGCAGCACCAACGCTTACGACCAGTTCTCCACTGTGCCCACGCTGGCCGAGCGCTCGGGAGATTTCTCGAGTTTGCTGAGTGGACTGAACCCGACCCAGCTTATCGATCCCACAACGCACGCGCCGATCCTGAACAACCAGCTCACCAGCATCAATCCCGCGGCCGCGCAGCTGCTTTCATTTATCCCGCAACCCAACCTTCCCGGCACAAGCCGGAATTTTCATTTCGTCTCCGCCAATCCCAGCAACACGGACACGGCGTTTGTCCGCTTTAACCACAGTTTTGGCGCGGACAACGGCATGCTGGGAATGCTGGGTGCGCGTGCGCAACAACGCGCGCAGCAACGGCAAAGTAACGACAAGAAAAAGGAAGCGGCGCACTGGTCACAGAGCATCAACGGCGGATTTTCGTATAACAACGCCCGCAACACCATACTCAATCCGTTTCCCGGGCTGGGCGGGCAGCAGGACATTCACAACTACAACGTGAACTTTGGCCATTCCGCAGTGAAAGGCATGCTGTTGAACTCTGCGCGCTTTAATTACAACCGCAGCGGAAGCCGGGGCGTGAACACATTTACAGACGTTAACAACATTGAAGCTCAGCTTGGGATCACGGGAACATCGCAGCTTCCCTCAGACTTTGGTTTGCCTATACTGAGCTTCGCTCCGCAATTCACCAGCCTGCAGGATATGTCCCCGCAGTTCCGCACCGGACAGAACCTGGCATTCTCTGATTCCGTTGGCCTCACGCACGGTAAGCACAGCTGGACGTGGGGAGCCGACTTCCGTCGGCAGATGACCGACGTGCGGAATTCAACCAACGCGCGCGGCAGCTTTACCTTCACCGGCGCGGCCACAAGCGCCGTGCCCTGCGGACGCTCGGCAGTCTCAGCATGTGCTCCTTTCGCGGACTTTCTGCTTGGCTTCGCGCAACAGACATCGATTCAGTTTGGCGCAGCCGAATATCATTTCCGCGCGAATTCCTTTGACCTTTTTGCGCAAGACAATTGGCGCGCGGGCAAGAACCTTACGCTTAATCTGGGCTTGCGCTATGAATTTGTAAATCCGCAGATCGAAAGCAACAACCAACTGGCCAACCTGGATGTTGCTCCGGATTTCAGCGCTGTTGCGCTCGTACTTCCCGGACAGATCGGCCCCATTACAGGCAAGAAATTTCCTGACAGTCTTGTGAATCCTGACCGCAACAACTTCGCTCCGCGAATTGGCGTGGCATGGAAACCGCTTTCCAAGACCGTAGTTCGCGCAGGCTACGGCGTTAACTACAACCTTGGACAATATGCCGGAATGGCGACGCAGCTTGGCTTTCAGCCTCCTTTTGCCATCGCGGCGACTAATGCCGCGCCCAACACCACGTCACTCACGCTGCAAAATGGATTTCCGGTTTTCGCGGCTGATCCCAGCCACATCACCAACACATACGCCGTCGATCCCAATTACCGCCTGGCCTACGTGCAATCGTGGAACCTGAACATACAGCAGGAAGTGCAGAGCAGCGTTGTGGTCAATCTGGGCTACACCGGATCCAAAGGCACGCATCTGGATATTGTGCGGGCACCTGACCAGCTCGAAACCGGCGGACCCCGCTTTGCTCCATGTCTGCCGAATACACCTGCGGCTGTTTCCTGTGTGCAGCCTTTTCTATTCGAATCATCGGAGGGCTCGTCCATACTCCATGCGTTCACGCTGCGCGTGCGCAAACGCATGCGGCATGGATTCTCGCTCGGCGGCAACTACGTTTATGCCAAGTCCATCGATAACGCTTCTTCCATCGGTGGCGGCTCAACTGTGGTTGCGCAGAACGATCTCGACATTGCAGCGGAACGCGGGCTCTCAAGCTTTGACCAGCGCCAGCGCTTCACCGCTGACTACGTTTATCAGCTTCCGTTGGGCAAGGATAAAAAATGGCTCAACAGTGACGGCATGGCGGAAAAAATATTCAACGCCATTGTCTTCAGCGGAAACGCCACGATTGCTTCAGGACTTCCGTTTTCGCCGCGCATCTTCGGCAGCACGTCTGACCTGACGCGCGGAACCCTTGGCACACTGCGGCCTGACGTTGTCCCCGGGCAATCGATTCAAGTGAATCATCCAACCATTCAGCAGTGGTTCAACACTTCGGCATTCGCCACACCGGGAGGAGTCTTCGGCGACGCCGGGCGCAACATTATTATTGGCCCCGGATCCGTCGACGTGAGCATGTCCATTTCCAAGACCATCCAGTTGAAGGAAATGCAGGGTCTGGAAATACGCATGACCGCCTCCAACGTATTCAACATTGCGCACTTTACCTCGATTGACACCACGCTGGGCTCGCCGACATTTGGACAGGTTGTGGCCGCCGGCGCCATGCGCAAAGCCCAACTTATAGCCAGGTACAGGTTCTGAGCGCTGCCATGAAACACCTTTCGCCCAATTCGCTTTTGCAATCACTGACTGCGCTGCTGCTGGTTCCGGCGATTCTGGTTACATCGCCCGTGATATCGCAGTCCGCCCAGACGGCGGCGACTCGGGCTCCGGCCCAGGCTTCGTCTACACAATCTTCGTCCCCGCAATCGGCCGCAATCACACGCGGATCGCAGGATCTTTATCGCCTTCGCGTAGAGAGCGAACTGGTTCTGGTGAATGTGGTAGTCAGGGACAAGCGGGGCAAACCGGTGACGGGATTGAAAGCTGAAGATTTCACTTTACTGGAAGAAGGCAAGCCGCAAAAAATCTCCAGCTTCGATTTTGAGAATCTGGATACTACGCCGCTGGTAGCCGGTGCAGGACCGGCTTCAGGACCAAACCAGCAATCGTCCGCGGAAACTTCTCCGGCCCAGGCCGCTAAGCCTTCGAGTCCAATGATTTCCCGCAAGGACGCTGAAGACGCGCTCAGTAACAAGCGCGTCATCGTTTTGTTTTTCGATCTCAGCTCCATGAGTCCCGACGAAACTCAGCGCGCCGTGGACTCTGCCCGCAATTACATCGATAAGAAGATGACCGCGGCGGACATGATATCCATAATCTCAATGGCGTCATCGCTGCGTCTGGACCAGGATTTTACCGCCGATCGTGCACGGCTTCTGCGCGTGTTGAAGCGCTTTACCCACTCGGAAGGCCAGGGCATGGATGCGGGCCCAACAGGCGATGCCGATGGGATCGCTGAAACTGGTGACGCCTACACGCCCGACGAAACAGAATACAACCAGTTCAATACCGACCGGAAGCTACAGGCCATTCAATCGATCTGCCAGGTGCTGGCCAAATTCAACCAGAAGAAGTCAGTGATTTATTTCTCCAGCGGCATGACCCAGACCGGCATTGAAAATGAAGCCGCGCTCCGGGCTGCCGTGAACACCGCGGTGAAAGCCAACGTTGCTATTTACACTCTGGACGCTCGCGGGCTGGAAGCAATGCCGCCGGGCGGTTCAGCCGCCACCGCCAGCCTGCGCGGGACCGCCATGTATTCCGGCGCCGCGGTGCAGAACCAGCTTGATGCCAACTTCGCCAGCCAGGAAACGCTCACTACACTTTCTTCCGACACAGGCGGCAAGGCATTTCTTGACAGCAACGATCTTGGCCAGGTCTTTGACCGGGTGCTGCGCGATACCTCCGTCTATTACGTGCTCGGCTACAAGAGCAACAACCCAGTCAAAGACGGCAGGTATCGGCGTATTCAGGTCAAGGTTAACCGTCCCGGGCTGAACCTGGATTTCCGCAAGGGCTATTACGCGCCGAAGGACTTTCAGCACTTCAACGCCGAAGACAAGAACCAGCAAATGGAAGAAGAGCTGGCTTCAGAGCTGCCCAATACCGACGTTGCGCTTTACATGGCTGCATCTTATTTCCGGCTGGATGACCGGAAGTTTTACGTGCCGGTATCACTGGTGGTGCCGGGATCGCAAATTCCTTTCACGCAAGGCGGCGATAAAGACAAAGCTTCCCTCGACTTCATCGGCGAGGTGATTGACCAGTTGAATCGTTCTGTGGGCAGCATGCGCGAAACCGTCAAGCTGTCACTCGATGCTTCCCAGCAGGTCCGTCGGAAAAACGTGCAGTACAGCACGGGCTTTGTTTTGGCGCCGGGCAAATTCCGCTTCAAGTTTGTAGTGCGTGAAAACCAGAGCGGAAGGCTGGGTTCGTTTGAAACAGAATTCTCAGTCCCGGACATCCGCAAAGCCCCGCTCAAAATGAGTTCAGTGGTGCTGGCAAGCCAACGGCAGCCGTCGACAAAAAAGACGCAGAACCCGATGACCAGGGAAGGGATGGAGCTGGTCCCGAACATCGCCCACGTCTTTACACCGGACCAGCATCTTTATTTCTTTTACGAGATTTACGAACCAGCCAAAGACAAAGCGCCTGTCGAGAACAAGGACAAAGCAGGGACCAAGAATCCGGTCCACCTGCTGACCAACATCGTCTTTTTCAATGGCAAGATAAAAACGTACGAAACGCCCATGATTGAGGCACGCCAGCTCAACGCCCCCGAACGCAAAGCAGCCGTATTCCAGTTTGACGTTGCCTTAAGCCAGCTCAAACCAGGCTTGTACACCACGCAAATCAACGTGATTGACGATGCCGGCGGCACGTTCTCATTTCCGCGAATGCCTATCCTGATTCGAGAGAAAACGGTGCTTCAAACAAGCGCCGGGGCTCCGTAAACGTACCAACAATTTTCCCCGATTGCGAAACGCGAACAGGATACCTCCAGCTCGTGATAGTCTTTTCCGTCCTGATCAAACTTTATGCCCAACTCAACTATGTCCCACATTGACTTGCAGGCGGTGGCCCGCCAAGTCATGATCCAATACGGGTTCCAGCCCGAGTTCTCGCCCAGCGTTGAGCAGCAGCTCGCGCAGATCAGCAAGCAACCGAGTTCCGCGACCGGTGACATACAAGACCTTCGCAACCTGTTGTGGTCGTCGATCGACAACGATACCTCGCGCGATCTCGATCAGATTGAAGTAGCGGAGAAGCTTCCGGACGGCTCAACCAAAGTTCTGATTGGCATTGCCGACGTAGACGCATTTGTTCCCCTGGGATCCCCCATTGATCAGCATGCGGCCATTGAGACCACCACGGTTTACACCGGCATTCGGAATTTTCCCATGCTGCCGGAAAAACTTTCCACCGGCATCACTTCCCTGCTGGAGAACAATGACGCGCTCAGCATCGTGATTGAATTCGTAGTCGATGTTCATGGCTGCGTGAGCGCACCCAGTCTGTATCGAGCGCTGGTGCGCAACAAAGCCCAGCTTGCCTATGACGCTGTGGGCGCATGGCTGGAAAACCGCGCAGCCGCTCCGCCCAAGGTCGCTCAGTCCGCTGAGCTTCAGGCACAACTCAAGTTGCAGAATGACGTTGCCCAGAACCTGAAGGCGGAGCGATATCGCCATGGCGCACTCAACATTGAAACCGTTGAAGTAAAGCCCGTGCTCCTGAACCAGCAGGTGGTCGACCTGGCCCGGCAGCAGAAAAATCGCGCGACTGACCTGATTGAAGATTTCATGATCGCCGCCAATGGCGTGGTGGCGCTTACGCTGGAAAACAACAAGATCGCCTCCATCCGTCGCGTGGTAAAAACGCCGGAGCGCTGGGACCGCATCGTCGAGTTGGCCGGGCAGCAAGGCGCCAAACTTCCGGCGCAACCGGACTCAAAAGCGTTGAACGATTTTCTACAGTTAAGGAAGGCAGCCGACCCCGACCATTTTGCCGATCTCTCACTGGCGGTGATCAAGTTGATGGGTCCTGGCGAATATGTGATGGAACGTCCCGGTGAACCTTCGCCCGGACATTTTGGATTGGCGGTGCAGAATTATACCCATTCAACAGCGCCCAACCGGCGATTTGCCGACATTGTGACGCAACGCCTGGTGAAGGGGCTTCTGGCAAAAAGCAAAAGCCCCTATTCAGAAGATGATCTGGCCGGCATTGCCCGCAACTGCACGGAAAAAGAAAATGCCGCGCGCAAGGTTGAACGGTCCATGACTAAACGTATTGCAGCGGTGACCATGGCCAGCAGGATCGGGCAGCAGTTTGATGCCATTGTGACTGGCGCGAACGATCATGGAACTTTTGTGCGTGTGCTGCAACCGCACGTGGAAGGCCTGTTGCTTCACGGACAGGGCGTTGACGTGGGCGACAAATTGCGGGTGAAGCTGGTGAGCACTGATGCGCAGCGCGGTTACATTGACTTCGCGCGCCCGTAATCATTTCAGTCCACTAAAGAACCCTTTCAGCGTGTTCAGGCTGGAAAAACCATCAGCCAACAAGTCTTGCGGTATCCAGACATCGAAAACAATTTATCTGAATGGTAACTCTCGTGCACGGCTATATTTTGCGAGTCATTTTTTACTCTTATACATAGAACATCAAGATCGATAGTGGTCCGTTATATACAACAAAATGCGGACATTGATTATTGATAAGCGAGAATCAGTCGCAGGCAGAAAAATTTGTTCCGGGTAAATATTGCCGTACTGGTTATGTAAATAGTTCACTTGCAGGAGATAACCATGGACGACCATCAAAAATGGCTTGACGCAGCTGCCGGAATTGAGCAGGACCTGGAATATTTGCGCTTTTCGTTATCAGAAAGCGACGTTCTTCAGCTTCGCGTTGCACTGGACATTTATCGCAAGAACGCCGCCAATGCTGTTCCCTGGCCTGATCCCGACGATCTTTTGTGCATAATGATGATTCCGCAGGGAACGAACGCTCGAATCGCAACAGATATGCGGCGCGACTACAAAACTGCCTGTTAAATCTGGATTTGTATTCCTTCGGAAGCCCAGCAGGTTCAGACTCTGGATCCTATCGAAAGGTATCGCCGCGATCTTTGACTCCATGCTGACGCGCATGCAAGGCGCGTTTCCAGCAGACATTAGCGATATCAGCTTCAGCAATATCAACTTCTAAACGCGATTCGCGCTTGTTTTCGTCAGTCAAAAAAAATAACTGATGCGTCGGGCCCGCAAGAACCGGCGCATCAGTTTTTCTCTCTTTTCAGAGATATCTGTTTGCTGTTTCCGGTCCAACTGCTGCTAACGCAGGGCCGTTAAAACCTGATTCCACCAGGGCCTTGCGCAGCCGCAAAAGGCACCGGCCGCGAATGAACCCTATGGATCCAGTTGCCAAACCTAAACGTCGCGCCACTTCAGCGTACGGAAGCGGCGGCTGCTCAAAGAACAGCATGCGTACCAGGTCGGCGCAACGCGGCGGCATCTGTTCTACCGCGTCTCTGACTATCTGCTCCTGTTCCACCTGGTAAAGAGTGGCAGGAACCGCGGCAATCTCTTCCGCCGCCTCCGGCTCCATCGCATCCAGTTCCACATGATTGGCTTGCTTCTTTTTCCAGCGATAAGACTGGCGAATCGCCACCGTGATCAGCCATGACCTGAGCGACTCAGCATTCTTCAGCTGTGGCAGGCTATTGAAAACTTCGATGCAGACGGCTTGAAAAACGTCCGCTGCATCTTCCGGGCTCGCGCCATACTTGAACGGGATCGAATAGATGAGGCGCTTGTATTTATCGATCAACGATTCCCAGGCTTGTTGATCGCCGTCAAGGCAGCCCTGGACGAGCCGTTCGTCCTCGCTGGCGCCTACGGGAGTTTTGCACCGGGCACACCAGGGAGCATAATCTTCTTCAAACGGTTTCTTGGCTTCAGGTAACTCACTGATCAGCACGCCACTGATGGCGTCCTGAGTCAACTCTGCGGATTTCATGGGTCCATTCCTTCATGCGTTGTGTTGAATCGGGCCCTGATGCCGAGTTGAAATCTTCGGCAAAATGGAACCCATTTTCGTTCTGGCGAAATTCCATGAGTTGGAAATCCCAAAACAGACACACTTCGGGCATGGGAATAGAAATCAGATTCTGAGAGGTGGAGAAAAGACTACACCGGCGTTCAAAGGCTTCACTGTGATCAGGTCGACCCAGTGGATTGCTTTGGCCGGTATCAGGAGCAGGAATTGAAGTATTTGCGGCAGGATTTTTACCACGCCGACAAACACCAGGAACATTCCAATAATGCACAATCCGAAAATAATCTGGAGTTCCAGATCGTCCGTTGATGTTGGGAAGTTGTCCCAGCTATCGAGCTGCATGAAGGGCGATAAAACTGTGATCGCCATCATGAGCAGCAGAACGGTTTTTCGGAGCTTGTGCAGCAAGGTCTTACTCTCCTGAGTCAGTTTGAAATATACACCGCGGGCAAATTTCACCAAAATAAAATATAAGGTCTCCCGTTGCCGCAAGCGGTAAAAGCCTCTAAGTCATGAGTTTTCAATCAGTTTGCTGGGAACAAATTAAGTAACAGTTGGCCGGAACAGCACCGCTTTATCAAAATTTCTAATAAAAACCGGGCTCAATTCCTCGAGATAGCGCGTCGAAATTCTTAACAAACTTAGAATTTTCTATATTTTCGCAACGGCCTACAAGCACGAAGGAAGAAGATATAGCGCTGGAATCCAGCTGTTTTAGTACATCTGGAAGGGTGTGCTGTCCACGTCCAAACCCAGCTGAAGCCGCGCGCCTTCTGACATTCTGCTGGGATTCCACTGTGGCTCAAATACAACTTCTACATTGACTGCGGATACGGTGGGTAACGCGGAAAGACGCCGCTGCACGTCTGCTTTAAGCACGTCGGCCATTCCGCAGCCTGGCGCCGTCATTGTCATCTTGATATCGATGTTGTGCCCTTCCGGAACCGGCTGAATCTCACATCCGTAAATTAAGCCGAGATCCACCACATTCACCGGAATCTCAGGATCGTAAATGGTCCGGAGCTGGTCCCAGACAAGCTTCTCATCAAACTGTTGCGGCTCCGCGGCGGTTGCTTCTTCAGGAGTTATACCGATCGCGTCGGCATCTTTGGGGTCGATACGCAGCATGTAGCCCTGATCGGTCATCACGGTGTAGCTGCCGCCCAGCGCCTGCGTGAGACGCACGTTAGTGCCCGCGGCGATCGGGTGAGCAATACCGCTCGGGATCTGCATACCAAGCAGATCGCGGCTAACGACAACGTTCTCACCGGTTTTCAAAAATCCCCCCAACTCTTGCGTATCTCGCCTGGCTTACTCAGTGGAAATTGCCTCTTGATCGCCACGCAACGCCGCCCGCATGGCGTGCCATGCCAGAGTCGCGCACTTCACTCGCAACGGATATTCAGAGACACCGCCGAACACTCCAAGCTTCCCCAGCGCATTCACGTCCGATTCATGGCCTGTCACCAGGTCATGGAAGTTGGTGAAAATCGCGTCAGCTTCCGCAATGGATTTCCCTTTCAGCGTCTGCGTCATCATTGAGGCGGACGCTTTGGAAATCGCGCAGCCTGCGCCGGTAAAACCGATTTCATCAATGGCGCCGTCTTTCACGTTCACGAATACGGTGTAGTGGTCGCCACATAACGGATTGAAGCCTTCCGCTTTATGATTGGCTGACGCCAGCTCACCGAAGTTGCGCGGCTTTTTGCTGTGCTCCAGAATCACTTCCTGGTAGAGGTCGCGCAGCTCTCGCAAATCCGACATTAACCCAGCACCTCTTGCACTTTGCGTATGCCCTTCACCAGCGCATCCACTTCTGCGCGCGTGTTGTAAAGCCCAAAGGACGCGCGAGCAGTTGCGGGGATGCCGTAACGTTGCATCACTGGTTGCGCGCAATGATGGCCGGTGCGCACCGCAACGCCTTCACTATCAAGGATCGTTCCGATATCGTGCGGATGAATATCCTGCATCACGAAGGAAAGCACGCCAGCTTTCGCGCGCGCCGTGCCAACAATGCTGACACCCGAAATCTTCTCCACTTCCTGCGTGGCGTACGTGAGCAGGTCCGCTTCGTGCGCTTCTATCTCGTCCAGACCAAGCTCATTGAGATACTCAATGGCAGCGCCGAGTCCGATCGTGTCGGCAATGTTCGGTGTGCCTGCCTCAAACTTATAAGGCAGCCGGTTATAGATCGTTTTGTCGAACGTAACTGACGCGATCATATCGCCGCCGCCCTGATATGGCGGCATGGCTTCCAGCAGACTGGCTTTGCCGTAAAGAAATCCAATGCCCGTCGGGCCATACATCTTATGGCCTGAAGTAGCGTAGAAATCGCAATCCAGATCCTGTACATCTACTTTCATGCGGGGAATGGCCTGTGCGCCGTCCAGGAGAACGGGAATATTGCGTGCGTGCGCCATACGTGCTATCTGCTTGACCGGGTTAATCGTACCCAGCGCATTGGACAGATGCCCCACGGACACAAACTTCGTCCTGGGACCAAGAAGCTTTTCAAAATCGTCCATCATCAGTTCGCCGCGATCATTGATTGGCGCAACCCGCAGTTTTGCGCCTTTCTCTTCACACAGCATCTGCCACGGCACAATGTTGGAGTGGTGCTCCATGGCGGAGATCAGGACTTCATCTCCAGCGCCCACGTTCTTGCGTCCGTAGGTCTGGGCAACAAGATTGATTGCGTCCGTGGTGCCGCGGACAAAGATGATTTCCTTCACATCCGCGGCATTAATGAACTTCTTCGCCGCGTGCCGCGTCTTTTCGTAGGCTTCCGTCGCCCGCTCTGACAGGGTGTGCACACCGCGATGAATATTGGAATTGTCCCGGCGGTAATAATTCTCAATGGCCTCAATCACCGCCAGCGGCTTCTGTGACGTGGCGGCGTTGTCCAGATATACCAGCTGCTTTCCGTGGACTTTCTGGTCCAGTACAGGAAAATCCCGGCGTATCTTTTCCACATCGTAACGCGACTCGCTCGCGTGAATTTCTGCCGGCGTTTTGGCTAGCGTGCTCATCCAACTTCCTCCAGACTTCTTTCCACTTCGCCAGGCTTTGCTCCAACGTAACGCGCTGCGTCAGGAAGCCATGACATCACTAATGCTTCAACGTATTTGCGCATCTGTGCCGAATTCATGCGGTCCAGACACTCATTGGCGAAAGCCAGCAACAGCAGGTGTTTGGCGGAAGCCTCGTCCAATCCGCGCGAACGCAGATAGAACAGGGCATTTTCTTCCACCTGGCCAATGGTGGCTCCGTGCGTGCACTTCACATCGTCAGCATAGATTTCCAGCTGCGGCTTGGTGTCAATCTGCGCGTCATCCGAAAGCAGCAGGTTGCGGTTGGTCTGCTTGGCGTCAGTCTTCTGCGCATCTTTATGGACGATGATGCGTCCATGGAAAACTCCGTGGCCCTGTCCATTCAAAACGCCGTTGTAAAACTGGCGGCTGGCGCAGTGCGGAGCCGCGTGCTCCACCAGCATGTAATTGTCCATGGTCTGGCCGCTGTTCACCATGAACAGCCCGTTGATCAGGCACTCCGCCCCTTCACCCGCTAAAACAGGATGCACGTTGTTCCGCAGGATCGAACCGCTCAGAAGTAATGAGTGTGTGGAAACGTTGCTGCTGCGTCCCTGCTGAATCCTCAGCGTGGAGACGTTATAAGTATTAACCGCTTCGCGCACCAGCATGTAGTGCGATACCACGGAGTTGGGCTCCGCCACCAACTCAGTCACGGTGTTGGAGAAAGCAGTCCCTTCGCCCAGTGAAACGTAATCTTCCACTACGGTCGCCTGCGCGCTCTCTTCAATAACGATGAGGTTTCTGGGATGGTCCATGGTCGCCACAGTGCCCGGCGCTGAGACGTACAGAACGTAGATCGGCGTCCGGACAACAGTGTTTTTTGCAACATGAACGTAAACACCATCTTCAATGAAAGCCGTGTTCAATGCGGCGAATGAGTCGCGCTGGATATTCAGATACTGCCCAAGGTGTTTCTCCACTGCTGCAGAGTCCGTGTTGATCTGCCCTGATAGGCTCGACACCTTCACGCCCGCGCCCAGGCTTGGGATGCGTGAGAGTTCGGCCGCATAGCGGCCATTCACAAAAACCAGCAGACATTCAAATCCCGCAAGACCAAACTGCTCCAGCTCACTTGGTTTGATTCGCGTGCGTGCAGCAATCTCAAACGGTGTTTGCGATATTGGCGAAATGTTGGTGAAGCGCCAGTCTTCATCGTGCGTTGTGGGGAAGCCGGTTTCAGAAAAACGGGCAAAGCCTTCCTGACGCAAAGATTTCAGCCAGCCCAGCTGGGTGGCTGCCCCGCGACTGAAATGCTCAAATGTCTCCAGATAGCGGTCAGGGGCTTGTGTAGCTGTAATTGTTTCGCTCATGATTTCCCCTTGATTACCGTCTGGCGCCCACTGGCTCGTTTTCCGTCCAGCTGTAACCCTTGTCTTCCAGCTCCAGCGCCAGTTCAGGCCCGCCTGATTTCACGATCTTGCCATTCACCAGTACGTGGACAAAATCCGGAACAATGTAATTCAGCAGGCGTTGATAATGCGTCACCAGGACCATGGCGCGGTCTTTGCCGCGCATTGCATTCACGCCCTTGGCAACCACTTTCAGAGCGTCAATGTCGAGACCGGAATCGGTTTCATCCAGTACGGCGAGCTTTGGTTCCAGCATGGCCATCTGCACAATCTCATTGCGCTTCTTCTCGCCGCCGGAGAAACCTTCATTGACCGGGCGATTCAGGAACTTTTCGTCCATTTCCAGCAGGCGCATCCTTTCGCGCAGCATCGGCAGAAAATCCATCGCGTCCAGTTCTTCCTCTCCGCGATACTTGCGGATGGCATTGAGCGCGGTGCGCAAAAAGTAAGCATTGCTGATGCCAGGAATCTCCACCGGATACTGGAAGGCCAGAAACAGGCCTTCACACGCAGCCTCTTCCGGCTTCATCTCCAGCAGGTCTTTGCCATTGAACAGAATCTGTCCCTGGGTAATTTCGTAGCTTTCACGCCGCGCCAGCACTCCCGCCAGTGTGCTCTTACCGGAACCGTTGGGCCCCATGATGGAGTGGACCTCGCCGGCGTTTACGTTGAGGTTGATTCCCTTTAAGATTTCGTTGCCATTCACGCTGGCATGCAGATTTTTGATCTCTAACAGACTCATCGTTTATCCAACACTCCCCTCAAGGCTGATACTCAGCAATTTTTGTGCTTCCACGGCGAATTCCATGGGCAGTTCACGAAACACCGTTTTGCAGAACCCATTGATGATCATGGAAACCGCTTCTTCTTTTGGAATGCCGCGCTGTTGCAGATAAAAAATCTGGTCTTCACCGATCTTCGAAGTTGAAGCTTCATGTTCCATGCGCGCAGTCGCATTCTTCACTTCGATGTACGGGAAGGTGTGCGCTCCGCACTTGTCGCCCACCAGCAGCGAATCGCACTGCGTGTAGTTGCGGGCGCCGGTTGCGCCCTTCAGGATCTTCACCATGCCACGGTAGGTGTTCTGTCCGTGACCGGCGGAGATGCCTTTTGACACGATGGTGCTTTTGGTGTTCTTACCGATATGGATCATCTTGGTGCCCGTATCAGCCTGCTGGTAGTTATTGGTCAGCGCCACCGAATAAAATTCGCCGACTGAATTCTCGCCCTGGAGAATGCAGCTCGGATATTTCCACGTGATCGCTGAACCGGTCTCTACCTGGGTCCATGAGATCTTTGAATTCTTGCCGGCGCACTTGCCGCGCTTGGTCACAAAGTTATAAATGCCGCCCTTGCCTTCTTTGTCGCCGGGATACCAGTTCTGCACCGTGGAGTACTTGATGGTCGCATTGTCATGGGCAATCAATTCCACCACAGCCGCGTGCAGTTGGTTCTCATCGCGGACCGGAGCGGTGCATCCTTCCAGATAGCTCACGTAAGCGCCTTCGTCGGCGATAATCAATGTGCGCTCAAACTGTCCCGTGTTCTGGGCATTGATGCGGAAGTAGGTGGAGAGTTCCATGGGGCAGCGAACGCCCTTGGGCACATACACAAACGATCCGTCACTGAAAACGGCGGAGTTCAGCGCGCCGAAAAAGTTGTCAGTGTAAGGGACCACTGATCCCAGATATTTCTTTACCAGTTCAGGATGGTTCTTCACCGCCTCAGAAAACGAGCAGAAAATCACGCCCGCTTCAGCCAGCTTGGCCTTGAATGTGGTCGCCACGGAGACACTGTCAAACACCGCGTCCACCGCAACTCCGGCCAGCAACTTCTGCTCGTGCAGAGGAATGCCCAACTTGGCGTACGTGCTGAGAATTTCCGGGTCAACCTCATCCAGGCTCTTCAATTCTTTCTTCTGCTTCGGAGCGGAATAGTAGGAAAGCCCCTGATAGTCGATAGGCGGATACTTGATGTTCGCCCATTTGGGCTCAGCTTGTTTCTGTTCCAGACCCGCCCAGTAACGATAGGCCTTGAGCCGCCATTCCGTCATGAATTCAGGCTCGCCTTTTTTCAGCGAGATGGCGCGAACGATGTCCTCGTTCAGGCCATTAGGCAAACGGTCTTCATCAATCGAAGTGACAAAGCCCCACTTATATTCCTGTTTTGTCAGGTCCTGTATCTGGTCTACTGTGCTCATCGCACTCCTTCAGCCATGGCTGGTTCAATAGAAATGATTTGGTTTTTCTTGTGCCGCTCATGCTGCGGCATCTCATGGTTCAGTTCTGACAGCGTTACCCGCTGCAAAGCGTCACGCAGGGCCTCGCCAATGATTTGCGAATTGATCTTGATGGAGCATGAGCGCTCCATCTCACACAAACCTGCAATCACGCTGCATTCGGTAAAACCAATGGGGCCTTCGAGGGCCAGAATAATGTCAGCGACAGAGATATTGTTGGCGCTGCGCGCCAGGTTGTAGCCGCCATTCACACCGCGGTGTGAGGTGAGAAGTCCATGCTCAGACAGCTGCCGCATCAACTTCCCCACCGTGGGCAACGGAAGCTTCGTGGCCTTGGCGAGGCTCCGCGCGGTATGCGGCATGTCCTCCGCACCTCGCGCCACATGCGCCATCAACACAATTCCGTAATCGGTAAGCTTGTTGAGTCGAAACATCTCGTTCCTCGCGATTCCGGCGGAAAATCCCTCATGAAGGCCTTCAATCCGGAATCAATACTAATCAGGTATTATTTTATCAGATAGAAGACTTGATTGGTATGGTATGGAATTGTGATCGGGTAATCGGGAAATTTGGTAATTGCGTTATTGCAAAACGAGGAAGCATCTAACTGTCGTGCGATGACGGCGATGACGCGATGTCGCGCGATATTTCTTACAAATTGGCTCCTCGGGTCTCCATGGCAATTCCTTCGAGGAACTCTCAAGCAACCGCCATTCGGGCAATCTCGCGCACGTTCTTTATCAGCGCAAAGACATTTCAAGGACAAATGCTGCTCCAATCGGAGCGCATGGCGACTCTATTGATCAATGTCTTGCGGACTCACGCTTTAGCTGGAAAATTTGTCGTCCACGATTTCGTCGTCATGCCGGACCATTTACATGTGCAATTCAGCCTCGACACCACCATATCCGTCGAAAGGGCAGCCTAATTGATCAAAGGCGGATTTTCTTACCGCGCCAGCAAAGAGCTCAAATTCACAGCTGAAATTTGGCAGCCCGGCTTTTCCGAAGTTCGCATCAAGGATCGGCAAAGCTTTCTACGCCATCGTGAATACATCGAACAGAATCCCGTGAAAGCGCGGTTGGTGGATTCGCCGGGGAAATTTCCTTATTCTTCGGCCTATTTAAAGCGCAAAAAAGCCAACGGGGGCTAAAGCCCAAACATAAATTACCGAGCGGCGCGACTGAAGTCGCGCCCTGATACCTACAGAGGCTAAAGCCTTGGCACAGATATCAATGGTGCCCAAAACCAAACCTTGATACGCGCAGAGGCTAAAGCCTTTGCAACGATGTCCTGCGGTGCCTGAATTCAAGTCAAATTCCGGTGGCGGGTCAGTTTGAAAAACTGGCCCACTAGCAGTATCAGCGTCTAGCGATTCGCTGGCGAATCGCGGGCCTTTAGGCAGACGTTCATTGCGCAGCAATGAAATATTTGCTCTAAACTGCACCAGTACCAAATTCCCCGCCGACAAGACAGACCTCTCTCTTTCCATTTAAATTACTCGTTGCACAATCCAAGCAAGGAGTTCCCATGTCGTTATCATTCTCCAATAAAGTCGCTCTGGTCACTGGTGGAACAGGCGGACTGGGACGCGCCGTAACTCTGGCCTTCCTGCATGAGGGAGCCTCCGTGATCGCCACCTATATAAAAGAAGACGAAGCGGCTGCCATGCGTGCGGCGGTCGGGGCCAATCAACGTCTGGAACTGCTCCCACTCAATGCCACCGACGAGACCGCCACGCAGGCGCTGGTTGACGGCATCACCGCCCGGCACGGCCATCTTGATTTCGTGGTGAATGCGATTGGTGGTTATGCTGGAGGAAAGCCGCTCTGGGAGACCGACAGCAAGACATATCACCTGATGATCGATTTGAACTTGAACGCAACTTACGCAGTTGCCAGGGCCGCTGCGGCTGCCATGCTCCGGCAGAAAAGTGGGTCGATCGTCAATATCGCATCCAAGGCTGCTCTGGACCATGCAGCAGGCGGCTCAGCATACTCCGCTTCGAAAGCTGCTGCGCTCGCTCTGATTGACTCACTGGCGCAGGACTTAAAAGGAACGGGCGTGCGCGTGAACTCGATTCTCCCCAGCATCATTGACACGGAAGCAAATCGCAAAGCCATGCCTGGTTCAGATTTCTCCAAATGGCCCAAGCCAGAAGATATTGCCAAGGTGATTCTCTTCTTGTGCGGTCCTGATGCGGTCCTGATTCATGGCGCCAATATTCCTGTCTATGGCCAGACGTAATCAGCAGCAGCTTTGACGTCGAACTGCATAACATTAATCCACGTAAAGAAATGTTGCGCAGAGTTAACACCGTAAGCAATCAGCAAATCCGCTGGTAGAATAATGCTTGCCGGCTGAATCCCTTTTCCGTTTTTCAGAGTCAATATGCTTAGCACTTTCTCACTGCGTTAAGCCGGACGTGAGAGATGTTTCGGCTATTTCCGCTTTCGCCCTGAGAGCAAACGTTTCCGGAAATTCCATTGGGCTGAGAGCGTAACTTGCTAGACGGCAACGCTAAATTTATCCAGAGGAACTCGACAAGATGTGGATAGTACGACTGGCACTACGGCGGCCTTATACGTTCGTTGTAATGGCGCTTCTGATTCTGATTCTCAGTCCTATCGTCATTCTGCGTACGCCTGTCGACATCCTGCCTGAAATCAATATCCCCGTCATCAGTATCATCTGGCAGTACACCGGACTATCGCCACAGGAGATGAATGACCGCATTGTCAGCAACACCGAACGTGGACTGACAACGCTGGTCAATGACATTGAGCATATTGAAACCCAGTCCATGGATGGGCGCGCCATCACCAAGGTGTTCTTCCAGCCCGGCGCGAATCTGCAAACAGCGCTTTCCCAGGTCACTGCAATATCGCAGACTTCCGTGCGCCAGCTGCCCCCGGGCACAACACCGCCGCTGATCATTGTTTATTCCGCTTCCAGCGTGCCGATCATGCAGGTGGGCATCAGCAGCAAGACATTACCGGAGCAGGCGCTCAATGATCTTTCCGTGAACTTCGTACGCCCGCGCATGATCACTGTGCCGGGTGCGGCAATTCCCTATCCATATGGTGGCAAGCAACGCGTGGTTGCCGTGGACATTGATACGGCGGCAATGCAGGCCAAGGGGCTCACGCCAGTCGATGTGGTCAATGCCATCAACGCGCAGAACCTCATTCTGCCTTCGGGAACGGCCAAGATTGGTTCACTGCAATACGAAGTGGAAATGAACGGCAGCCCAGACAGCATTGCCGAGATCAACAATCTTCCCATCAAGACGCAGAATGGCGCCACGACTTACGTGCGTGATATCGCACATGTACGGGATGGATTCTCACCGCAGACCAATATCGTTCGACAGAATGGCATTCGCGGCACGCTGATCACTGTCATGCGCAACGGCGGCGCTTCAACCCTGGATATCGTCGCCAACATGAAGGCAGTACTGAAAAAGGCCGCCGCATCTCTGCCCGATGATCTCGTTCTGAAGCCCCTCTTCGATCAGTCTCTATTCGTACGCGCGTCCATTGAGGGCGTAGTCAAGGAAGCCTTGACCGCTGCCTGCCTCACCGCAGCCATGATCCTGTTGTTTCTGGGCAATTGGCGCAGCACGCTGATCATCGCCATCTCCATTCCTCTCTCGATCCTGTGCTCAGTCATCACGCTCGGTGCTCTGGGTCAGACCATGAACATCATGACCCTGGGAGGTCTGGCGCTGGCCGTCGGAATCCTGGTGGATGACGCCACGGTCGAAATCGAAAATATCGATCGCAATCTGGCCATGGGCAAGGAACTCAAGCAGGCCATTCTCGACGGCGCATCGCAGATCGCGGTCCCCGCATTCGTTTCCACTATCTGTATCTGCATCGTGTTTGTGCCCATGTTCTTCCTCACCGGCGTGGCAAAGTTTCTTTTCGTACCGCTGGCGGAAGCCGTTGTCTTCGCCATGCTCGCGTCTTACCTGCTTTCCCGCACGCTGGTGCCGACTCTGGTCATGTATCTGTTGAAAAACCATGAGCACGAGGACAAGTTCACCGTCGGCACAGGGTTCTCTGCTCCGTTCAAGCGAGTGCAGATCGCTTTTGAACGGATGTTTGAGCGCCTGCGTGATTCGTACTATCGCTCCCTCCATTCCGCTATAGAACATCGCCGGCTGTTCATCAGCTGTTTTCTTGCGTTTTGCATTCTGTCGCTCGGAATTGTCTTCTTCCTCGGCCAGGATTTCTTTCCATCAGTGGACGCGGGCACTTTCCGCATGCACGTGCGTGGACGTGCCGGTCTCCGCATTGAAGAAACGGCCCGCATGTGTGATGAGATTGAGAATGTGATCCGCGGCAAGATACCGCAGCAGGAATTGGTCACCATACTCGACAATATTGGTCTGCCTTACAGTTCCATCAACAACACTTACAGCACTGCAGGCAGCATTGGAACATCGGACGCGGAGATTCTGGTATCTCTCAACCAGGACAAGCATCGTCCAACCGCTGAATACGTAAAGGAACTGCGCGAGGAACTCCCGGCGATGTTTCCCAGCGTGGAATTCTTTTTCCAGCCGGCCGATATCGTCAGCCAGATCCTAAACTTCGGGTTGCCCTCACCCATTGACATTCAGGTTATCGGCAAGAGCCAGGTGCAGAATTATCAGATCGCACAATCACTGGCGAACCAGTTACGGCATGTGCCCGGAGCAGTTGACGTCCACGTGCAGCAGTTGATGAACAGCCCGGCCATTCAGTTGAATGTGGATCGAACACGGGCACAGCAGGTTGGATTGCAGCAACGCGACGTTGCCCAGAACCTTCTGGTCTCACTGAGCGGCAGCTTCCAGACGGCGCCTACATTCTGGTTGAACAAGGAAAACGGCGTCACGTATAACGTGGCGGTACAAACGCCTGAGTATCGCGTTGATTCACTTCAGGCCCTGATGAATACGCCCGTGAATGCGCCCGGGGCGCCGGCGCCGCAGGTATTGGCGAATCTGGCCACGGTTACACCGGCAGTCACCCCGGCTGTAGTGTCGCACTATGACATCCAACCCGTGATGGACGTTTACGCCAGCATTCAGGACCGTGATCTCGGCGGAGTAGCGCGCGATACACGTAAGATCATCGCCGAAGCCCAGAAACATCTGCCCCGCGGCACTGAGATCGTGATGCGCGGACAGGTGGAGACCATGACCAGCTCTTTCGTGGGACTTGGTGTCGGTCTGGTCATGTCGATCGTGCTGGTCTATCTGCTGATTGTGGTCAACTTCCAATCATGGCTTGATCCTTTCATTATCATTACCGCGCTGCCCGGAGCGCTGGCGGGAATTGCCTGGATGCTGCTGCTTACGCACACCACGTTGAATGTGCCGTCGCTGACCGGCTCCGTGATGTGCATGGGCGTAGCCACGGCGAACAGTATTCTGGTGATTTCTTTTGCCCGCGAAAAGATGGCCGAAGGCATGAACTCAGTGGAAGCCGCAATGGAAGCTGGTTACACACGCATGCGCCCGGTCATTATGACCGCCATGGCAATGATGATCGGCATGGTGCCGATGGCGTTGGGATTCGGTGAAGGCGGCGAGCAGAATGCCCCGCTGGGCCGGGCCGTGATTGGTGGATTATTGTTTGCCACCGTGGCTACATTGTTTTTTGTGCCGGTGATTTTCAGCATCATGCACCGTCACACCCGGCCGGTTTTGCCGGAAGTGCTTGAGGTTGAGCAGCACGCCTGAGAACGTCGGGCGTCGAGGACAGGTAATTAAGGCACGAGTTCACCTGTGCCGCAGGGCGATTCATTGTTGTGGCTTTAGCCCTTGAAATTGTTGTTTGGCAGTTAGAGGATATCCGAGGAATATGACCCAGCTTACGCAGAAACAGCCGGTTGAAGGATCGCCGGTAAAACCAGTGGCCGGAGCGCCTCCATCAGGAAAATCAGCCGGTTCTAAGCTGATTGTTCTGGTACTCATCATCCTTCTTTTCGGCGGGGCACTGGCTGTAGTGCGCAGACTCTCTGAAAAGAAAGCACTGGCCAAGGAAACCGAACGGCTGGCCGTGCCGACCGTGAGCGTGCTCAAGCCCGCCGCCGAACCTGCCAGTGAAGAGCTGACCCTGCCTGCACAATTGCAGGCCTATGTGGAATCAGCGATCTACTCGCGCACCAACGGCTACCTGCTGCGCTGGAACAAAGACATCGGCAGCCGCATCACCAAGGGCGAACTGCTGGCGGAAATAGACACGCCGGAAGTGGACCAGGAACTTTCACAGGCAAAGGCTTCACGCGAGCAGATACAGGCGCAATTGGAGCTCGCAAAAAGTTCAGCCGAGCGCTGGGTCAATTTGCGCAAAACGGATTCGGTGTCGCAACAGGAATCTGACCAGCAAACCAGTGCCTATACCCAGGCGCGCGCGAATCTTGCCGCCGCGGACGCTAACGTCAAGCGGCTGGAACAGACTGAGTCCTTTAAACACATTTACGCACCGTTCTCCGGCATATTGACCAAGCGCAACGTCGACACTGGCGCGCTCATCAACGCTGGAAGCGCCGGACAGGGACGCGAACTCTTTGACATCGCGCAGGTCGATCCTCTGCGCGTTTACGTAAGCGTTCCGCAGTCAAGTGCTCCTTCTATTAAGCGAGGCATGGCCGCGTACATTGAACTGGCTGAATATCCTGGGAAGAAATTTGCCGGCAAGGTGGTCCGCACGGCTGACGTCATCGACCCCGCCACGCGCACATTGCTGACTGAGGTTGACGTCCCCAACCCTGACGATCATCTGATGCCCGGGTCTTACGCGCAGGTACACTTTGCAGTCCCGGTACAAACCGTGCGCATGTCCGTCCCGGTCAATGCTTTGCTGTTCCGTGCTGAAGGCCCACGCATCGCCGTTGTGGGTGCAGATAACAAGATTCACCTCAAGGCCATCACGATCGGCCGCGACTTCGGCACCAAGATTGAGATCCTGACCGGTCTGGAAGCGAACGATCAGATGGTAGTAAACCCCGCTGACTCTCTCCAGGAAGGGCAGGCCGTGAAGATTCGCACCGCAGGACCGGAGCGCCCGTGATCAAGAAGCTTTCCGGATTTTCTCTTGTCCTGCTCTTCTTGTTATCAGCTGGATGTAAAGTTGGGCCCAACTATCATCGGCCTGCCGCACCCGTTGCCAACGCCTGGAAAGAGCAGGCTCCCTGGCGCACGGCCAGTCCGCAGGACGCGATTCCAAAAGGCAATTGGTGGACGATCTTTGCCGATGCCGAATTGACTCAGTACGAAGACAATGCCATCAAGGCCAACCAGACCATTGAAGTAGCACGGAATCAACTGGAACAGGCGCGAGCTTCAGCACGAATCACGCAATCCGGTTTGTTGCCGCAGATAAGCGCAAACTTAATCTCTCAGCGCGCCCGCACCTCCGCCAATCAGCCCACATCTACCGGCATCCCGCTGACCAGCGGGATCACCCAGAACACCTTCACCATCCCTTTCAACGTAAGCTGGGAAGCTGACGTGTTTGGCGGGCAGCGCCGCAACGTGGAATCATCGAATGCGGCGTATCAATCGTCGGCCGCAGCCCTCGAAAATGTTCGACTGGTAGTCACGTCTGATCTCGCGGTCGACTACTTCAGCCTGCGTGAACTCGACGCAGAAATCGCTGTGGTGGATTCCGCTGTGGACTATCAGGGCAAGGCGCTGAAATTAGTACAGAATCGCCACGATGGCGGCGTAGCCTCCGGTCTGGACGTGGCCCAGCAGGAAACTCAGTTGAATTCCACCGTGACGCAGGCGCGCCTATTGCGTCGCCAGCGTGCGCAATTCGAACATGCGATCGCGGCATTGGTAGGTGTTCCAGCCTCGTCTTTCACCATTCCACCCAGGCCGCTGGACGTTAAGCTGCCGGCGATTCCGCTGGGCGTCCCTTCTGATGTGCTGGAACGTCGTCCTGACGTTGCCCAATCCGAACGGCAAATGGCGGCTCAGAATGCACAAATCGGCGTGGCCAAAAGCGCTTATTTCCCCAGCATTGGATTATCTGCCAGTGCGGGTCTTGAGAGCAGTAGTCTCAGCAATCTGATAGGCGCACCCAGCGTTTTCTGGGCGCTCGGCGCCAACGTGGCCGAAATTGTTTTGAGTGGCGGACGCAGAAAAGCGCAGGTGGATTTTGCGCAGTCCGCTTATGGCGCTTCGGTCGCAGGCTACCGGCAGAACGTGCTCAACGCATTTCAGGAAGTGGAAGATGGTATCTCCGGCCTGGGCGTTCTGTCGCAAGCCGCGGAATCGCAACAGCTCGCCGTGGACGCAGCGCAAAGAGCGCTCAAGATCGCCAATGATCGTTACGTCGGCGGTCTGGTCACCTATCTTGACGTCGTCACGGCGGAGCAGACTCTGTTGGACAATCAGCGTCTCGCCACGCAAATTCTCGGCCAGCAACTTGTCACCTCGGTGTCTCTGGTGAAGGCGCTGGGCGGCGGTTGGGATGCCGCCAGTCTTCAGGCCATCCACGTTGACCTTACGGCCAAGCAGGCGTTTGAGCCGTAGCCTGCCCTGCATTTCTGACGAATGAGCCGAATCGACGGGCCTGCTGTCAGCGTGTCACAATAAGTGCGTGATCAAACAGTCCGGTTCTTCCTTTTCTCTGGCGCAGTGGGGCCCGAGCGTCGATGCGGCGCACCGGCGGATTCGCGATCTGGTGACAGAGACACCCGTTGAGGATGTAACCACGCTCTTTCCCGGTGCATCCGGCAAAGTCCTGTTCAAAATGGAGAACCTGCAACAGACTGGCTCATTCAAACTGCGTGGCGCTTCCAACAAAATCAAGTCACTTGATCAACAAACAAGTCAGCGAGGCGTGATTGCCGCCTCCAACGGAAATCACGGCATCGCCGTTGCCGTAGCCGCGCGACATGCAGGCATTCCGGTGGAAGTTTATGTCTCTGAGTATGTCGCGCAAACCAAAGTTAGTCGCATGCAGGACCTGGGCGCCATCATCCATCGCCATGGGACTGACCCGCTCGAAGCCGAACTGGCTGCACGTTCCGTGGCTAAAAACTCCGGCAAGGTCTTTATCTCACCCTACAATGATGCCGAAGTAATCGCCGGACAAGGAACCGTGGCGTTTGAATGCGTCCGGCAAGTTCCTAAATTTGACGCCATTTTTGTGACGGTGGGCGGCGGCGGCCTGATCAGCGGAATCGGCTCTTACATGAAGTACGCCTCGCCGGAAACTGAGATCGTGGGATGTTGGCCCGCCAATTCACCGGTGCTATACGAATCCATCAAGGCCGGCAAAATCATGGACGTGCAGGAAGGCCCAACGATTTCTGAGAGCACGGCCGGAGGTCTTGAACCGGGCTCGATCACGCTCGATGTTGTGCGCAATGTAATCGATCGTTCTGTGCTGGTGAGCGAGGAAGAAATCATGGCGGCAATGCGCCTGGTTCGCAACGACAGGGGCTGGACGATTGAAGGCGCCGCAGGTGTTGCTGTAGCCGCATTTGCCAGTGACATCCAGCGCTATGCCGGGAAGACGGTTGTCATTGTGATCTGCGGCGGCAACCTATCGCCCAAAGCAATGGCCAGTCTCGAAGCCCAATAGATCGAGCGCCAGCGCGGAGTGACTACTTCCGATTTCGAGGATTGACTGTTTCTTCCATTTTTAGCTCGGTGTCACCATCTCTTGAAGTTTTCGATTTCGGTGACTCCGCCGCCGCTGCCAGGTCTTCCAGGATATCGGCTTTGTATCCAGCCGCTGCCACGTCCGCAAGGTGCCGCTCCAGATGCTGCTGAAGTTTCACAATGTCCTCCGCACCCGTCACATCATCCAATGCATGACTGAGCAGCGCCGGCAAAGAAGTGAACCAGAGGAGGCGCTCAAAATGCTCCTTCACAATGTAGCTGGTTTCCTCATGCTCATGGACGCCGATGGCCCAAGCGATATCGGGATCGCGCAGCCAGTTCAACGTTTGCCATGCACTCACCGCGGCCACATAGCATCCGCGCAAGCGTGCGGCTGAACGCCAGCTTTCCTCACCTTTTAGACCGGAAGCAGCAAAGACTTCCGCCAGGGCTTCGCGCAGTCGCAAACCATCAAAAAGACGGACAGCAGTCTTGCCCCATCTTGGATCTTCACGCTCGGAAGAAGCGGTGTCATAGGCTTCCGCCATCGCATCCACCGCGCACCAGGCGAGAATAGTGGTCCACACGGCACGAGCGTTTGGATGGTCCGCCGCATGGACTGGAAGAACAAAGTCGGCTTCAGGCGACCACGTTACACCTGCCTGTTTGCTTACCGTCCGCAGGCTCAGCGCGGCTTCAATTCTCTGCGTAAGTTTCTTGATCACACCCTCTGTCTTCAGGCGCCAATCCTGCGGTGCAGCGAACCCGGCAGATTCGCCGGCGCCGCTGGAGATATACTGCGCTTCTTCCCTGAGCAAATCTTCCATTCGAGAACTAAGCATGGAGAAGATTTCATCCAGCGCAAGCGACCGGGCGTGACTTTCAGGCCGTTGCGACCACTTAGCTAATGACTCGGCAACCTCAATGTTGACGAAAACTTTTAAGGCTTCGTGCATTGGGCGCAGGCGCATCTCCCGTAGTGCGTCGTCGAGACTTGGTACACCTTGCCCGGCAAGAGCATTGCAAAGCTGGCCCCAGGGATGGGCCGCGTCTTCATGCAGATCACGCCACTCCACAAACACATGACACTGATACGCATGCAGTTCCAGCCTTAAGCCACGTTCAGCCACATCCGATGCACGATGCAAAAATTCCAGGCCGCTGGCCGCATCATGGCAGGCGGCGTACATGGAACGGTCGCGCGCGAAGGTGAACGCCTCGCCTAAAGAGCGCTGGCGGATATGCTTCGACCCGTCAGGAAGTTTCTCCGCATAAGCGCATGACAGGCGAATCCATCCGCGTGTGGATGCAAAACGATTGTTGAAAACCACCAGCGCCCGCTGTTCGCCACTGCGGTTTGAATAGGCGAAAACATCTTCACTCACCGAACCCTGATCGGTGAATAAATCATAGAGCAGGAAATCTTTCACTTCCGCGAACAGATAACGGCGATGGAGCAGCGGAGAAATCTGGCGCTCATGCCGCGCCACCAGCCAGCTATCGGGCTGTTCATCGTGATAAGCACGCCGGTACTCCATGCCATAGCGTTCGGTATATCCTTCAATCTGCCCGTGGCCAAACATGGGCAGTCCGGGAAGGGTCGCCATGAGCGTACACACGCCAAAATATTTATCGCCTTTGCCAAACTGGTCAACCGCGGTGCGCTCGTCGGGATTGTTCATGAAGTTGACATACCGCTTGAGTACGTCAGGATCGAAGCTGAGAGTGTTCTTGATCACGCTGCGATAATTCGCATTCTCTTCATCGCGCATCATGTTCATGAAAGCGCTGTTGTACACCCGATGCATACCCAGCGTGCGGACAAAGTAACCTTCCATCAGCCAGAAGGCTTCCGCCAGCAAGAGCGTATTCGGCGCTTCCGCCGCCACCCGATCGACCACTTCACGCCAGAACTCAACCGGCATGGCCGCATCAAACTCAGCTTTTGTCAGTCCGTGCTCGGCGCGAGATGGAATGCCTCCACCGGTGCCGGGCTCAGGAAACCAGAGCCGCTGGTAATGTTTCTTTGCCAGCGTCATGGCAGCATCAAAGCGGATGATGGGAAACATGCGCGCCACATGAAGGATCGTCTGGATAACGCCTTCCCGCACCTCTGCCTTCAGATAGTTGAGTTGTGCCGTGTCATTCCAGGGGAAGCTGGTGCCATCATTGCCGTGATAGACAAAGCGAGCTTCGCCTGAGTGTAGATCACGTCGGCGAAAAACAACCGCGGCATCTGACCGGTCATAGTAATGATCTTCAATTTTGATTTCGACGCGATCGTCACTGGAAACATCCGGACCATTAAACGTATAAACCGGATAGGGGCTGTGCGGCAGGGAAAGAAACCAGTCCGGATGTTCAATCACCCAGCGAGAGTCAATGCCCATATGATTCGGCACCATGTCACTGGCCAGACGGATTCCCCGTTGCCATGCGCGCGCCCGAAGATCATTGTAAGCGGACTCGCCGCCAAGCTCGTGAGCAATGATGTAGTCATAAAGTGAATAGGCTGAAGCAGCCGCTTCAGGGTTGCCGCACATCTGCTTGATGCGCTGCGAAGCTTTACTGCGCTCCCACAGGCCGATCAGCCACAATCCGTTGAAGCCTCGGCGGGCAAGCAGATCCAGCTCTTCATCTGGTACCTGGTCCAGCCTGTGTACGGGCCGCCGATACGTCTTTGCCAGCTGGTCCAGCCAGACATAGATGCTTTTAGCCATCATGACAGTCCGCGGCATCCATTCCTGGTCAGGACTGAACTGTTCATGCTCGCTTTCCGTACGACTGAACGAAGGAATGGCGGCTTTACTTGAGTCGCCCCAGGCCTGCATGACGCCGTCGGCGCGCTTCTGTTGGTCGGGCGGATGGAAGCGCATCCACACTGCCATCTCTTCTTCCTTGAGCACTGCCATGGCGGTCAGCATCTTGCGAAAAAGATCACCCAGCAGCGGACTCCACTCCTCACGAATAAAAGCCAGTTGGCCTTCCAGTGAATCAGGACTCTTGAGCGCCGGCTCGCGCAGCACATCAATCAGGGTCTGATTGCGAGCACCAAACCTGGGGCGTCCGCCAAAGTATTCCGGCAACGCCGTGGTGACGTGCGCATAACTGGTATCGCGAGCGAGGGATGAGTCGTCAAAGAGTTCCTTGAAGGGCTGAAACGCAGGGTTAATGTTCGCGAGCCAGAGCAGAAGCATTTCCTCAAGCGCAATCGCGCGATTGGAAACGCCTTCCGTGGTTTGCGTCAGCCATTCGGCTGCACTCTGCTTGCCGCGATAGACCGCCACAGTCGGGAAACGGTCGGCAAAAGCCAGCAGGGTCTTTTCCATGCCCTCTTCGCCCAACCGGGCAGAAAGAAAACTCAAGGCATCCCGCATACATTCCGGATCGCGCTGGCGATACTGGGCAATCAGCACATGCAACGCCTCATCAATCAGCGCCATGGCATTCAGGGCCGCCGGACTAACGGCTCGTTCCGGATGGCGGTCCGCGTCGCGGGCAATATTGATGCGATGAGCAAACTCACGGCTGGCATTGAGGTCGGCAAACACAACATTGCCGGTCAGGGAAAACAGTGAATCGTCGAATTTGTATCGGTCACGCGCGGACCGGGACACATGAAACTCGAACACAGCCCTCCTCTTTTTGCCGCCTTACATACTAACAATTACTTAGAAGCATTGTGTGTGATGCAGGACGAAGGCTTTTTTCTGCCGTGGGCAGGTTTGAGCTAAATCGTGTGGCTTGTTATAATTCATGAGTTTCGCACGAAAGAATTTCCTTCCAGGTCCCACCGTATTTCGCGTGCGGCTGCAAACAATCCTGGCCAGGTAGCTCAGTCGGTAGAGCGCAGCCCTGAAAAGGCTGGCGTCGGCGGTTCGATTCCGTCCCTGGCCACCACTCATTCATTTCGTGAGCTAAATTTTCGCTGCGCTCCGGGGTGAACGAGGCTGAGCCCTTCTCCGATGAGGTTACCCCTCCCGGTCATCCCAAGATCTAAACGACTTACACGATTCATCCCAAGCGATGCTCGTGTGGCACAGCCGCCCTCGGCTGTGGCTGATCTGCGCTTACTGAGTGCCGAATGCTGAGCGCTGACTGCTGCCTTCTTTGATCAGCGTTTACCTGCGTTGATCTGCGGCAGGTTTTCCAATTTCCCGACTACCAAATTACTCAATTACCAAATCCTCGGGAGGGTACCCCCCATACGTCAATTAGGATTCCAAAGCACCTACGGCGAATCATCCCAAGCCATCCCTTGGTTTCTGATCCGCGTGTATCCGCGTTGATCTGCGGCAGATAGGTTTTCCAATTTCCCGATTACCAAATTACTCAATTACCAAATCCTGGGAGTGTACCCCCTATACGTCAATTAGGATTCCAAAGCACCTACGGCGAATCATCCCAAGCCATCCCTTGGTTCTGGTCCGCGTGTATCCGCGTTAATCTGCGGCCGATAGGTTTTCCAATTTCCCGATTACCAAATTACTCAATTACCAAATCCTGCTGGCCAGCCCCCGTCATCCATCCCAGTCATCCGAAGCACTGGCATTAAATGGCATTATTCATACGTGTCGGGTAGTAGAATCCCAATCCAGCCTCACCCGAAGATGCTAGGGGCTTCCGACGCGGGGTAGCTAATGGCCAAGTGCTAATGGCTAAGGGCTGTTTTTCGATTGTCAGAGACCCTGCGCACCTGGGCGCATCTTCTAGATAGCACGGTTTTGCCTGCAAACCAAATGATCTTAAGTTTACTTTCCTCGCACAGAAAAGTTGAGCAACCACAGCCATCGTTCTTGCCCTTTCCTGCCCATCAAAACGGTCCTTTGGATCAGCGTCATCAGTACAAATCAGTAGTGAATCAGCGGTATGCCTTTCCGCTGCCGGCGATGGCGCGCGATCACGGCGATATCGGCGATCCCTTTGTGCTTCTTCGTGTCCGTTGTGGTTAACCGGTTTTGCTTTTCGATTTCCCGTCTGCCCGATTACTCACTGCTGGCGATCCGCCTTATATCTACAGACCACCTGCCTCTTGTTGAAATTAAAAGTGTTGGTGATTAAAGCAGCGAGATTGGATGCTGTTCTGGAATCCCACCGTTTGCTCAGTAGCTCAAAAAACAAAAGCGAGCTCTCCGCAAAACAATGGGGCACCCGTTGGCTCTTACAGGGAAAAAACCAGGAGATTGGGTGGGCCACCCGCCCCACCATATTTTCAGCAACTTACAGAGATGAAAAACTGAATTTGGTTCCAATTGGTTCCAAAAGAATTTTCAGCAGGGTGAAGTTTTGTCTCAATATCTGGCAGGAACGGCAGCGGAGATGCAGAAACAGCTCGAATCAACCGCAAAGAAGCTTTCCGGCCACGCAGATGCCCGGAAGGCCGTGCTATTGGATTTCTATGGGAACAAGTTGCACGAGGATGACATTCCCCCGCTGCTTGCACTCGTCGTGATCCCTAGCCTGATCGACGAAGTTTGGATGACAGTCAAGGACTGGATTTCTCACGATGAATATAAGATCGGGTACGAGCGGTTTTTTGTCCGGTCGTGAATGGCGATTCTGCCTGGCCGTAACCAGTTGGACACGCAGTTTTCTCGGGTTGAAGTGAATGGTATCGGTAGCTCACGCCTAGCACTGGACGGTTATTGCGATGGTCGAATTAAATATCAAAATCACGCAGAGCAAACGACGGGCGTTCCTGACAAAAAATTGGTTGCAAATACACAACTGTTGACGAATTCCCGGTATACGGCGCATCATCTCGTCGCGTCTTCATGTGAAATGAGATCGTCTGCCACCAAGTGAATAGCTGGCGACGACAATCTTCCTCATAACCACCGCAATTTACAGACCTTCGTCCACAACGTCACTTCGTTATTTCGAACCATAGTGGCTCAGAGGGAATTGCCGGCGTCTGATCTGAAATTATGGCCAGATTCCTGAGTTGCGCACTGAGAAATTCTCGATGCAACACACTTTTGTAGATAACTCGCAGAGAATATCTGCCGGGCTTAGGCAAATTATCTTTCAATGGCAACTCCAACTGTGTCCCGTACAGATATCCTTCATCCAAACGAACAAGGATGGACAAATCCCCTTCTTGAGGCGGAGGAGCTAACTGCTCGATCGCCATCCGTAACGGAACACGGTTGCCGTTGCTATCCAGAATCCTTAACTCAAGTCCGCTTCCGATCCCGCAACAATACATACGGCGATCCACATAAATGCTTTCCGATGTTTTGTTCGTGAGCACAACATCAAATTTGAGCGTCTCACCAAGCTTGAATTTACGGCTTCCCATTCTAATAGCAACGGTGAGCGGAATGTCTTCGTGGGCGACTGATACACTGTTTGAAGTTTGCCGATTCACGCTTGTTGCACCACCTTCCACGAAAACCATAGTCGCAACCGCAAAGAAATAAAAACACCGCACGAAGATTAGCAATATGCGCATTTTCATCATCCTGTTTTCTCAATACGTAAATCCCTGTTCCATGTGTTGTTGCAGGCGATCTTTATTTTTTGGATCGATCCATGCGGATGGAGTATACGGCCAGTGCTTCGGGAGCAATCGAATAACGCAAAATCGCCATCAGTCCAAACGGGCTTACGTCGGAATCGGAGAGCGTACCGGGTAGATTCCCAAGGCTATTGCTTATTCAGCAATCCATCCCCGCTATCCAGACTGCACGCGCCGGTCTGTATCACGTAAAGTCCTTCCAGCGAAGGCCCGGTCGCGGGCGAAGGCAACTGCGGCGAGAAAGACACCTGGCTGCCGTCGTTGGCGGTGATCGTCATGCTCGTGTTCATTCCCATCACACTGTTGCTCGTGATGGTGCCCGACGTAAAGCACGTTGAGCCGGTAAAAGAAAAACTTCCTGTGATCTGAAAAAAACCGTGCAGGTCAGGGCCGGTCTGGCTCAGGTTGGCTGTTACGCCGAGAGGGGGAGCTCCGACCAGGCTCGGAGTGAATGCTCCCTTCCATGTTCCCGTAGCAGGAGGGACCATGCTGCCGGACATCGTTCCCTGCGTAGCAGGCGCACAGCTTCCGCCTTCCAAAGTGAAACCTCCGAGAAAGGCGCTATTGATACCCGGGGACGGTGGCGGCAGGCTGCCAGAGGTGATGGTAATCGTCTGCCCGCGGACAGGCGCGGTCTTCAGTGTGATCACGCCATCAAACGTGTTGCCGCTACCTGTGGCCGACCCGCTCACCACGAGATCATCGGCTATCGGATCAAAACATGGCGATCCGCTGAGATGAATAATCCCAGAGATGTTCGTTCCGTTCTGCACCAGATTGCCGCCACCGCTCAAGTCCAGCGCCGGCCCCTGCGCGGGCAGGGAAAGTAAGATTATGTCCCAGTTTCCTGAAGCAATGCCGAATTGTGGAGATGTAGGGCTGGGGCTCGGGGTGGAGCTACCTCCGCAGCCGGACAACGACACGAACAAAATAACCGAAACTACAAGGTACATCAAACGCATACTACCTCTGGCACAGCATTAGTTTGGGGTACTTGGAGCTTATGGATCCGGGGTACGATCTTATGTCCAATCGGGTGGAAAAAGAAGCGGCATTCTGCGACACCGTCCATTTCGGAGTCAAGGAGTATTGGTTCCGTCCCGGCGACCATTCATTCCCACGACTTTTGCTGATAAACGGATGTTTGGAGCCAACATTCGTTCACCTTGCCGCAGATTTTCGTTTGAGCGCCTAGTAGTTTTGCCAATTGTGTTGTCTGCCTTCAAGGTCATAGGTTTATTCGTGACGGGCAACCGTCTGGCGAATCATGAATTCCATCGCAGTTGGCATAACCGTATTCGCGTGCTTTTTTGGAGGAGCTCTGCTGGGCATCTTTCTTCGGACGATTCTTCCCGAACATCATCTGAATGCCGAGTCTAGAAGCACCGTGAATCTGGGGATGGGAATGATCTCTACCATGGCTGCCCTGGTCCTCGGCCTGCTTGTGGCTTCGGCGGCAAGCTCGTACTTCGCTCAGAAAGATGAAATAACCCAGGTATCCACCAAACTTGTTTTGCTGGACCGTCTTCTGGCTCACTACGGTCCGGAGGCAAAGCCAACCCGCGAAATGCTGCGCAGTAAAGTTGCCGCCACCATCGATCAAGTGTGGCCGCAGGAACATACCAGGGGCTCTTCACTGACACCGAACCTCGGAGGCGCTGAGGTTTTGTATGACGAGATTCAGCAGCTTGCTCCCCAGAATGATACTCAACGCTCCATCAAAAGCACAGCATTGGGCGTGGCGCTGGATATTGGAAAAACACGCTGGCTGATGTTCGAACAAGAGAGCTTTCCCATACCCGTCACTTTTCTGATGTCAGTCGTTTTCTGGTTTACCATTATTTTCGCCAGTTACGGCCTTCACGCGCCACGCAACGCGACCGTGATCTTTACGTTATTTCTATGCGCGCTTTCCGTTGCCGGAGCCATCCTGATGGTCCTGGAACTGTATAAGCCTTTCGAAGGGCTGATTCAGATCTCGAGCGCTCCAATGCGGAACGCCCTCGCGCAACTGGGAAAGTAAACCCAGGTTTGCGGCAGGAGATGATGAGACACAATGCAAAACTTTGCATTTTCTTAGATTCATCGCCGGCTTTGGCCCATCGCCGGACCAATCGCCTTGCAATTTCTTGCATACCAAATCAGTGGTGAACGAATCGTCAGAAATTGTCTGAAAGCGAACAGATCGCATTCAACGATGTAAAAACCCGTCGTACAGCGACCCAACCTTCATTTTCAGTATTGACACTCTTTGCACCTCATCGGATACTCGTTTCACTTGTAAGTTGCTGTTTAAGACGGGTAGAGATCCTCCTTGATGTATTCCGGTGCTGGTAACACCCCCTTCCCGCGACCCCAGGTGATTCTCTCGACATCCAGGTAAAGCCAGTTACTGGTTGAAGCTCTTTTTACAGAGAAGGTATGTCATGTTTAAGGCCAGAGTTCTCCCTCAGCTGCTGGTTTTTGCAGCTCTATACTGCTGTTTAGTCTCCGTTGCACCAGCACAGAACCCCGCCTCCGGCGCAAATGTAAACATGGTTTCCGGGACTGATTGGACCACGGGCGACCCGTTTCTGCAGCGCCAGAACGAACCCTCAGTTGCAGTTTCAACCCGCAATCCACTGCATCTGCTGGCCGGCGCCAACGATTACCGGACGGTAGATCTCCCGGGACTGCTGGGCATTGAAGAACGTGGCGACGCGTGGCTAGGGGTCTTCAAATCATTTGACGGCGGCCAAACCTGGCAAAGCACCCTTCTCCCCGGCTATCCTCTGGACAGCTCCGCAGATGGGTTGGCCTCGCCTCTGCGCGGATTGCAGGCGGGCGCTGATCCGGCTGTACGCGCGGGCACGAACGGCCTCTTTTATTTCAGCGGAATCGCTTTCAATCGTGGAGCCAATGCGCCCAGCTCAGTGTTTGTGGCCCGCTTCATTGACAATGACAATCGCGAGAACGGCGATGCCACGCGCCAGCAGGGCGCCATCACCAACATTGTCCCCGCAGATTCCATTCGTTTTCTGGGCCAATCGATTGTGGGCAATGGCAGCGCAACCATCTTTCTCGATAAACCATGGCTGGCCGTTGATGTCCCGCGCGGGACGGCAAGCTGCACCATCAATTTCACCAATCCGGATGGAAGCCCGGGCACAGAAATTGTCCCTGCCGGCATCGTGTTCGTGAGTTATTCGGCGTTTGATGTTCCAGCGGCCACCACAAGCACAGGCCATCACGATGATCACGGAAGCGACCAGGACGATGATGACGAGCATCAGCGTACCGGATCCAAAATCCTTTTTGTCCGCTCTACCGATTGCGGCAAGACCTTCGGACTGCCGGTAAAGCTCGCCAGTGACGTTGTGAGCAACCAGGCTTCGGTCATCGCAGTAGACCCATCCAGCGCCGGCAATCCGAATGCAACCGTCTACGTGGCCTGGCGCCGCTTTGCCGACGCCACCCATAGCGGCGGAATAGTAATCGCCAAGTCGACGGACGGCGGCCAGACATTCACCGCTTCCAAAGACGTAATGACGTTCCCCTCGTCATGCCTCGCCACGCCCACAAACCAGGGCTGTCCCATAGATCAGGGCCTCAGCGCGGCGGCGCCGTTTGGCGGATCATTCCGCAGCAATACCTACCCAACCATGGCTGTGGACGATAGCGGCCGCGTGTACGTTGCCTGGTCTCAACGCCAGGCGAATGGTGATGCGCGCATTGTCATGTCAGTCTCTGGCGATGGTGTGACCTGGCCCGCGGCGGCCACGGCGGTAGATCTGGGCCTGGTGCCGGACGACCTGGGATCTCCGTTTCCGAACCTGTCAAACCCATCGCGCGGCCACCAGCTGATGCCCTCGCTCACATTTAATGCCGGCAAGCTGATGCTGGCTTATTACGACCTGCGCCTGGACCACACGCTGGGAATTCTTACTCCGTCGGCGGACCAGAAAAGCTATCTGGAAAGCCGGCAGCTTATGGGCGAACTTGATCCTACGAACCCGGCATTCAACCCGGCTGCAGTGTTCAACACCTTCGTCAGCGATGGCCCGCTCACAGCCACAAACACGCTGACCATACGCAGACACACCATTGACATGGAAGGCTCACAGGCTTCGCCGCTTCCCGCAGGTAGTTTGACGGTGCCCAGCTTTACGTCATTCCGTATTTCGCGCTACCAGTTTGGTATCAATCCGTTTGATTCGCCCAACCAGGTGGAGCAGCTTCAGCTCAACACACCCAACCTGCCGCTGTTTGTGCAAGGTACACAGCCCTTTATCGGCGATTACATTGACGTTGCCGGCGCTCCATCCTTTGTGTTCAGCAACGGCAAATGGAATTTCAACACGTCGGCCAGTAGTAGCCCGGTCTTCCACGCTGTATGGACTGATAATCGCGACGTGCGTCCCCCGAGCGACGGCAACTGGACCAGCTACACGCCGCCATTCTCCACATCCAACCCCGCAGGCCCGCACACCAGCGTATTCGATCCCACGCAGACTGTTCCCACATGCACTGATGACAACCACAGCGGCATGCGCAACCAGAACGTCTACACAGCGCGCGTTGCGCCGGGCGTTTACGTAGCTTCGCCAGGAAATTCCAAGTCGCTGGGCTTCATACCCAACACGCAAACCCTGCTGGAACGCATGTTTGCCGTGACGGTGCTGAACACCACGGCGCTGGAGAAAAGTTTCCGCATAACCATTGCCAATCAGCCATTACTCGCGAATGGGACGCTGGATCCAGCGGGCTCGGCGTCATTGACGCAGTTCGCTCCATTCGCCACGACGGAAGACGTCACGATTTCCGGAGGCGCCGGCGTCTCGCGGCCCATCTTTGTTCAATCGGCGAATCCTACAGCAAGCGTCACGGTGAACGTGCAGGAAGTCACAGCGCCGGGAGGAACACTGGTTGCCGGCGGCTTACAGTCCAGCGTCACGCTGAACCCCGATCCCACGGCGCCGCAGATCATTGACCCGGATAATCCGGCAATTCTCAACCCTGCGATTCTCAACGCTGAGGTCTATAACCCCGCGATCCTGAATCCAGCGATCCTCAACCCTGCGATTTTGAATCCGGCCATCCTCAATCCGGCCATTTTGAATCCGGCAATTCTTAACCCTGCCATTCTCAATCCCGCAGTTTCGGCCGCATTGAACCCGGCCATTTTGAATCCCGCGATTCTGAATCCCGCGATCCTCAACCCTGCCATTCTGAACCCCGCGCTGGCGGACCAGACCACCACGGATGCAACCTACACCATCGTGAACAATGGCAATACCACGGGGTCATACGCAGTCAAGCTCTTCGGCACGCAACCGGCGGGAACCACGTTGCAACTCATACTCAGCAAGAGTTACCTCACGCCGACCTCGCAAAATTGCCAGCTCGCATCGTTAAGCCAGATCACCACCCAGGTGAGCGTTCCTGATCCGGTAGTTGAAAATGCAGCCACCGTGGGCGATCCGGAAATTCCCAACTCCAGCACCAAGAACGCCACCATCAATCTGCGGCCCGGTGAAACGGCTCTGGTCACTTTGCGCGCCAACGTAACAACCGCTGCAGCCTTGCAGGACATCGTGAACAACCTGACCCCGGTTGTGGTGTCACACGCCGCCAATACCGGCGCCGTTACGCCACCTGCGACCCTGGTCATCACCACTACAACCGCCACTTTGAACGCCGGCGTGGTGGGTGTGGGATACAACACGATCTTGAACTTTTTCGGTGGCAGCGCGCCGGCAACATGGGCTTTGTTTAGCGGAAGCCTTCCGCCCGGCCTGGTTCTGGATCCCCTGACCGGCATTATTTCCGGAACACCAACTGCGGCTGGAACGTTCAGCTTTACTTTGTCGTTGACCGACTCGTCTGCACCGACGCCTGCCGTGGCGTTGCGCGCGCTCACCATCACCATTGCGGTTCCCTTGGTGCTCAACACGAACGTGCTGAACGATGGCGTGATTGGCTTCGCCTACAGCCAGAAGCTCAGCGCCTCCGGCGGTAATTCGAACTTTACCTGGAGTGTATCTTCCGGCGCTGTGCCTGCAGGTCTCACACTCAGCCCGACAGGCACAATCAGCGGAACGCCAACGGGGCCGGCAGGAACCGCGAGCTTCGTGGTGCAGGTGCAGGATACCGGCACGCCGCAGCAGACAAAGACGCAGACACTCACGATTCGAATCGCCGCACCGCTTACGATTACCACTATCACTTTGCCATCTGGACAAACCGGAGCCGCTTACAACCAGCAGCTTGCTGCCACGGGCGGAATCGCGCCGCTGGTGTGGTCATTGGCGGCTGGTTCATCGCCATTGCCTTCTGGCTTGAGCTTGACCGGCGGCGGGGCAATCACGGGCACACCTTCTGCACCCGGGACGTTCTCATTCACGGTGAAGGTGGTGGATGCGGCCAATCCACAGCAAACCGCCAGCAAGACGTTCAGCATCACCGTCGCCAATGCTTTCAGCGTCAGCTTCTACGTGCAACCGTCCAACGTCTATGTGAATAAGGACATTGAGCCGGATGTGAAGGTAAAAGTCACTGACGGGTCAGGCAAAGGCGTTGCCGGAGTCAAGGTCACGCTCAGCCTGGCCGTGAATCCGGGCGGCGCCACTCTACTCTACAACACAGCGACTACTGGTTATGACGGCATCGCGAGCTTTGACGTTCGGGTGACCAAGCCAGGCATCGGATACAAATTGCAGGCGAATACAAACCTTGCGGGTGCGGGCACCGCGCTCTCAAACGCCTTCAATGTAAGCAAGTAGCTCGGAATGGAATGGGCCGCGCAGAGCATTTGTGCGGTCCCACAATATCTGGTCAGGAGAATTACTGCGCTTGCAGCCGCCGCTTGGCATCGGCAACCAGTTCGCTTGTTCCGTCCGGTTGCGATTTCAAAAAGGTCCGGTAGCTTTCAGCGGCAGCCGGACTCTTTAATCCTTCCTGCGCGCGGCCCAGGTAGTAGTAGACCGGCGGCATCAGGCGGAAAGTCGGCACGTCATCAAGGAACACCGCGCTGGCTTCACCCCGGCGTTTGAGACAAGCTTCGAACTCGGAATCAGCTTCAGTGAAAGAACCGTTCTGCAGGTAAGCCTTGCCGAGGTAGAAATGTCCAAGCCACGTGTTCGAAATTTTTTGCGCTTTCTGGAAAGCATCAATTGCTTCTTTGATCTGGTTCTTTTTTAGCGCGAGACCGCCTTCAAGCAGGGCCCCATACATCTGCGGCTCCGGCTCAATGCGCGATGAAAGCTGGGTTTGCAGCTTGCCGGCCTTCGCTGTCTCGCCCGCCGCAATGTAGAGTTCGCCTGCGGCCATCGCTATGCTGGGATCGGGACTGAATTTAACGGCCTGGTCCGCTGCCGCCAGGGCCTGGGCTTTATGGCCCTTATCCAGATGCGCTTGTCCCAGAGCAATTGACTTGGTGGCTGCGCTGCTTTGATCTTTCGCCGCGATATCGGCGGGAATGCCCTTTTCCAGCAACTCTATCCCTTCATTCTCACGCCCTTGATAGAAAGCCAGGTCAGCCAGACCGATAGCCGCCATCGATGCTCCCCGGGCCCCAAGAGCCTGAAGTATTCCGTAAGTGCTTGCCGCGCGGCTCAAATCCCCTTGCCCGGCTTGCGCCATGGCGAGCGCACCCAAAGCATCAGGATAAGTTGAATTCTGTTGCAGGACCTCCCCCGCAGCCTGGGCTCCGGCCGCGTAATCACCCGCATAGATGGCATACAGTGCATAGTTGTTGCGCTGCACCAGCGCTTTGGGTGAGAGATCGGCGGCGTCCTTGCCGGCCTGCATCGCCTTGGTCATGTCGCGAGTGTAAAAATAGGCCAGCGCGAGATTAGAAGCCCCGACGGCATCCGCAGGATACTGCTTGACCAGCGCATCGTATTCTTCAATCGCCTTCTCCGGCTGGCGCGTCATGAGGTAGTAGCCGCCCCGCGTACGGTATTTCTCACGGTCGGTCATGCGATCGATATGCGCCATGGCAGCCTGGTAGTACTTTTCTGCGTCGGGTTTCCGACCCAGGTTGGCGCTCACGGCTGCCATCCCGGCGTACGCGCGACCCATATTCGCATCGAGCTCGATGGCGCGTGAATAGTGGGCTTTCGCCTCGTCCCACTTCCCGGCCAACTGGAATTCCTGCGCCACTGCGTATTCATGCACTGCTTCGATGGAACTTGCCGTTACCGTCTCCTGCTGCTGCCGCTTCACGGAGGCGGGCGTTGTATCGCCCAAAAACTGTCGCATCTTTCCTGCCAGGTCGGCCACGGCTTGCAATACGCCTGACTTCGATACGCCGGCCTTTGTTTCAGTATGGAGAGACTTCGAAGCAACCGGATCGATCGCAGCGCACTCGATGGTGTAGAGATCGCCTTGCCTTGTAACCACGCCGCCGATGACGACATTCACCCCCTCACGCACAGCCACCAGGCTGGCGTTGGTATCATCCAGCAGCGTGGCTTGAGGGTTGATCTGCTTCATGATCTTGTGCGCCTGGGCGCGGTTGTAGGCGCTGATAAACGGCGCTCCTTCCATGGCCAGGCCGAAACTGGATTCCAGTGTCCCGTCAAAAACACTGTCGGACGTCTGGTTTTGAAAGTCGGCGAGCAGAATCTTCACGGCCGCATGCGCCACGCTATTTGAAGTTGGTCTCTGCATGGACCAGCGGACCATGGCCCCCGTCAACAGCAGCGCAACCAGCAGGAATGCGCCAATCAACCAGTACAACTTGCCCACGCGGCCATTGGTCAGGCTGGAAGGCAGGCGAGAAGGAGACTTGCCCTGCTGAGCACTCTCCAGGTCCGCCAACAGATCATCCACTGACTGGTAGCGTTTGGTGATATCACGCTCCAGGCACTTGCAGACGATCCTGTTTAGAGTGGGCGTAACCGTGGTTTCAATGCTGGAAACCGGAGTAGCGGCTTCCTGCGTGCGCTTGAGCAAGCTGGTAATCGCGTTGTCTGAAGCGTACGGATTCCCTCCTGTAAGAAGTTCATACAGGATGATTCCCATGGTGAAGATGTCAGAACGGCCATCGGTTTTTTCTCCCTTGGCCTGCTCCGGAGACATATAGAGGAGCGTTCCCATGACCGCGCCTGTCTGGGTCATGAGCGTCTGGCTCTGGGAGCGCGCAAGACCAAAGTCCATCACCACCACGCGGCCATTCGCTTCAATCATGATGTTGTTCGGCTTGAGATCGCGGTGGACCACGCCTTCCGCATGGGCCGCAGCCAGTCCTGCACAGGCCTGACGAATAATGGATATGGCCTCGGCAGGCGGGAGCTTTCCCCGTTCTTCCATCAGGCTGCCCAGGTCGCGGCCTTCAATGTACTCCATGGTGATGAATTTGAGGCCGCCAGAGTCCCTTACGTCATGAATGCGGATTACGTTGCGGTGGGCGATCTTGCGGGCCAGTAGGAGTTCCTGGGTAAATCTCTGCACCGCCTCCGGATTGCTGCTCAGTTCCGGTCGAATGCATTTGAGCGCGATCACGAGATTGATATCGCGATCATAGGCCTTGTAGACGGCCCCCATGCCACCTTCGCCCAGCATTTCCCGTATCTCGAAGCGGCCCGCAATCAATTGGCCGATCTGCAGAACGGGTGCAGACCTCGCTGGTGCCCGCGCGGCCGCAGGACCAGACACACTATTGCCTACTCCGATGGTTGGAGCATCGGAAATCTTTCGCGAGTCGTCAGCACTCATTGAGTCATGTCCCGGCACACAGAGGAGCACATGAAAAGGTAACCAAGTATACACCCTATAGGAACGCCACGCACCCGGCAAACCCTGATTGAATTCAGGGAAATGCGTGTTGCCCAATCCGACGGGGGTACCCCCGTCACCGATCCCACTCTTCCCAATTTGGCGTGGACTTCATCGCTTTTGCCTTTCTCCGTGTATCACTGTCTCCGTGATCGCTGTGGTGTTTCAGGAAGTTCGATTTTTCTTGGATTTTGCTAATTGCCATTTGCCAATTGCTGATTCGTTCGTGTCCTTTTGTGTTTACCGGTTTTGCCTTTCAATTTCCCGATTACCCGATTACCCAATCCGACCGGGGCCCCCCGTCACCGATCCCACTCATCCCAATTTGGCGTAGGTTTCATCGCTTTTGCCTTTCTCAGTGTCTCCCGTCGTGGTGTCGCGATTAGCTTCCGATCACCCGATGCTCCGACCGTCAGATCACCCGATCCTTTCCCTTTGTGGTAAAAGCTTTGACTCTCCCAGTGCCCGCGAAGACGGCGACTTCGGCGATTGCCAATTGCCATTTGCAATTGCTAATTGCTACTTCCCATAATCGCCTATCTTCACAAAAATGCAATTGATCTTAAGTTCTGATTCACAATCACAGCGCACCGGCGATATTTCTGTCCAGCTTTATGCCTTATCTGCGCTTTTCTGCATCAATCCGCGGCTAAGGGTTTTGCCGATCACTGTAGATCGGTCCGATCAGCGTTCATCAGCGGTAGGAGTTTCCCCGATTCGAATAGGCTGTTCATCGCCTGCGTGGATTTGCCTTCCATTGGTATGATTTAGACATTCAAACAATCTCATATTTACAGTGATGGAAAATTGAAACTAAACAAGGGAAAAATTGCACTCATATTGTTCGTCGTGGCAGGCGTGGTGACGTTCGCCGCGTTTCAGTTGAAAAGCAAAGGCCCCATCCAGTACTACACCGCCAAAGTGGAAACCGGCGAGATCAAACAGGTCGTGGAAGCCACTGGCACCATCAATGCGGTGATCACGGTGCAGGTAGGTTCCCAGGTATCAGGCACCATCTCAAAACTTTACGTGGATTTCAACTCACGCGTGCACAAAGGCCAGTTGATTGCCGAAATTGATCCGCCGCTGTTTAAGGGTGCACTCTCCCAGGCAGACGCTGATCTGGAAAATGCCAGGGCAAATCTGGCAGTTGCCATTGCCAACACTGCGAAGGCGAGGGCTACGGATGCCCAGACCAAAGCGGATTACGAGCGCAATGCCGGACTCAGCAAACAAGGCGTAGTCAGCGAGCAGGCCCTCGATATGGCAAAAGCGAATGCAGAGAGCGCGTCCGCCCAGGTTTCTGCAGCGCTGGCGCAGGAGCACCAGGCAAGGGCACAGGTTCAGCAAAAAGAAGCCGCTGTGCAGGTAGCACAAACCAACCTGGATTACACCACGATCCACGCTCCCATTGACGGCACCGTGGTGGCTCGCAGCGTCGACGTTGGCCAGACAGTGGCGGCTTCATTGCAGGCGCCTACGCTTTTTACGATTGCCCAGGACCTGACCAAGATGCAGGTCTATGCCAAGACCGATGAATCAGACGTCGGCCAGATCCGTCCCGGACAGAAAGTCACGTTCAAAGTAGACGCTTATCCGCGGGAAACATTTGACGGCACCGTCTCACAAGTCAGGATGAATTCCACCGTGGTCCAGAATGTGGTCACCTATGACACCATCATCGACTTCAACAATCCTGAGCTGAAGCTTTTTCCCGGAATGACTGCGTATGTGAGTATCCCAGTGGCAACGGCGACGAATGTGGTCAAGGTTCCGAACGGCGCATTGCGATACAAGCCTGATTTGTCAGCAGACGATACCCGCGCCCTCTTCCAGAAGTTTGGTATTCCCGAAGCGACTGCGCAGCACTCACAGACTGCTGCTGCAACGTCCACCACTGCTCCTGCCAGGACTAGCGGACCGAAATACGATACCCAGATCGTATGGAAGACTCTTGCCGACAACTCACTTGCACCCGTGCGAATTAAGACGGGAATCACCGACCATACCTTTACCGAGATGATCCAGGAATTAAACGGTGAGCTTAAGGCAGGCGATGACCTGATCACCGGCGTCGCGCAAGGCAAGGGATCAGCCTCCGCTCCCAGACCAGGTGGTCCGGGAGTTCCGCGAGGCCGGTAACGCCATGAACATTCAGGAAACCAACTCGTTGCCAGGCTCCGCCCTGCAAAGCACTGAGCGCAAACAGGACGAAGTGATCATCCGGGTGGAGGACATCCACAAGGTCTACCAGTTGGGCGAAACCCAGGTGCATGCGTTGCGGGGCGTGAGTCTCGAGATCAAGCGCGGAGAATTCGTTGCCATCATGGGAGCCAGCGGCAGCGGAAAGTCTACCTTCATGAACATCCTGGGATGTCTGGACAAGCCAGGCTCAGGAAGATATCTCCTGGAAGGCACAGATGTTTCCAGCCTCGATAAGAGACAGCTGGCCGGGATACGTAATCGCAAGATCGGATTTGTTTTTCAGGGATTCAATCTGCTGGCACGAACAACCGCATTGGAGAATACCGAACTTCCAACGTTGTACGCGCGGATCGACAAAGCGGAGAGGCATCAGCGCGCGATCGACGCATTGAGGATGGTAGGGCTGGGCGACCGCATTGATCACTTTCCTTCCCAGCTTTCCGGAGGCCAGCAACAGCGTGTGGCGATAGCTCGGGCCCTGGTTAATCGTCCTTCGATTCTGCTGGCAGACGAGCCTACCGGCAACCTCGACAGCCGCACGTCTGTCGAAGTGATGGAAATCTTCCAGTCGCTGAACGAAAAAGGCCTCACCATTATTCTGGTTACGCACGAACACGATATTGCTCAGTTCACTAAACGGAACATCGTCTTTCGTGATGGAAAAATCCGCCGGGATGATGCCATCACCAGGCGAGTCCACGCCGCCGAAGTATTGAAGACCATGCCGGTACTTGAAGATTAGATGGACTTACTTTCCACATTGCGAATTGCTCTTCGCGCGCTGGCGCGAAATAAGATGCGCTCAATCCTCACCATGCTGGGCATCATCATTGGGGTGGGAGCGGTGATCGCGATGGTCGGAATTGGCCAGGGCGCGGATCAAACGGTGCAACGGCAGATCGCAAATCTGGGTTCCAACATGCTTTTTGTCAGCTCAGGCTCCAGGAATCTGGGAGGCCTGCGGCTGGGCTGGGGCGCTACAAAAACACTTGTCCGTGAAGACGTTACCGCAATCGTGAAGGAATGTCCGGCGGTGGCAGCCGCCGCTCCCGGCACGCAGACCTCTGCGCAGGTGGTATACGAGAATGACAACTGGGGCACGCGCATTACCGGCAGCACGCCGGAATACTTTGACATCCGGACGTGGGACTTTCAAAGCGGCGCCAGTTTTATCCAGGACGACGTGACCACTGCCGCCAACGTTGCCGTGATTGGCGACACTGTGCGAAAGAACCTTTTTGCCACCACTGATCCAGTCGGCAAAACGATTCGCATCGGAAATCTTCCTTTCAAAGTTGTTGGAGTGCTGGTTGCAAAAGGCCAATCGCCGGCCATGAGCGAAGATCAGGATGACACGGTCATTGTGCCGCTGACCACGCTGCAAAAGAAGATTACCGGACAGCCCTGGCTGCGCTTTGTCATGGTGTCTGCCCGGAGCCGTTCCGGCAGCTATGCCGCCCAGCAACAGATGGTATCTCTGCTGCGCGATCGGCACCGTATACGGGCGGGCGAACCGGATGATTTCACCGTCCGCAATCTCGCCGACATGGCAGACCTGGCGTCAGAAGCCAGCAAAGTGATGACCGGCCTGCTTGCCTCGATCGCTGGTGTGTCGCTGCTGGTGGGTGGAATCGGAATTATGAACATCATGCTGGTCTCAGTGACTGAACGTACGCGTGAGATTGGCGTGCGCATGGCCATTGGAGCAACCGAAGGCGATGTTCAACAGCAGTTTCTGATAGAAGCTGTGGTCATGAGCTTGATTGGCGGCGCGGTGGGAATTGCAGTTGGTATAGCGGCCTCACTCCTGATCGCGGCGACCGCAGGCTGGCCGATCCTGGTTTCCGGCACAGCGATTGCCGGAGCCACAGCGATCGCCACGGCGATTGGAGTTTTTTTCGGCTATTACCCGGCACAGAAAGCCGCGCGCCTTGATCCCATTGAGGCGCTGCGCTACGAGTGAGTAACGGCAACCGGCAATCATCATTCATGTCTTTAAGCACCATAATTCGAGAAGCCCTTCAGGCCCTGGTGCGCAACCGTGTGCGCAGCCTTCTGACCATGCTGGGAATCATCATGGGCGTTGGATCTTTTATCTGCGTGGTTGCTGTCGGCAATGCTGGGTCCAGCCGGGTTGAAGACCAGCTCAGCAAGGTTGGCGATAACCTTATCTGGGTTGAAGCCGGGAGTCGCGCACGCAACGGAGTACGCGTCGGCAGCCGCGGCAGCAGGACTTTGGTGCTTGGCGATGTTCAAGCCGTCCTGGATCAGGTTCCCGGAGTCAAGAGCGCTTCTCCGAACGTTGATGGCCGCGTCCAGGCAGTCTACGGAAACTTGAACTGGGGCACTCAATACCGCGGCGTGAGTCCGGAGTTTTTTGAAATTCGGAAATGGGACTTTCGCCTGGGCGGCCCATTCACTCGGGACGATGTGGAGCGCAACGCGCCATTGTGTGTGCTCGGCGCAACCGTGGCTTCGAACCTTTTTGAAGATGAAGACCCAATTGGCAAAACGATCAATATCCAATCGGTGCCATTCAAGGTCATTGGAGTGCTTCAGGGAAGAGGATTTTCAGCCACAGGCCAGGACCAGGATGACTTTGTCGTGATGCCGTTGACCACTGCGCAAAAACGAGTCACCGGCGCGGACTGGCTTGATGACATCTTCTTTTCCGCCGCATCCAGAGAAGATATTCCCGAAGCCACAAAGCGGATCATTGGCGTGATGCGTGAAAGACACCATCTTCGCGCCAGTGAAGACGATGATTTCAATATTCGCACACCGGAGGAACTCATTCGGGCGCAGTTGGCCGCAGCCAGAGTGTTCACGCTGTTGCTGGCCAGCGCCGCGTCATTGTCTCTGCTGGTGGGCGGCATTGGAATCATGAACATCATGCTGATTTCAGTTACTGAGCGCACGCGAGAAATCGGTATCCGTTTGGCGATTGGAGCCACGGAGAAGGACATTCAACTCCAGTTTCTCAGTGAAGCTGTTGTCATGAGCCTGATTGGCGGTTTGCTTGGCGTGCTCGCAGGCATTCTGGGATCATTTGTCCTGCAAAATACTTTGCACTGGGAAATGCAGCTCTCAACGCAGGTGATGGTGATGGCGGGTGTCTTCTCAGCAGGCGTTGGCATTTTCTTTGGCTACTATCCCGCGCACAAGGCCGCGCAACTCGATCCCATTGAAGGTCTTCGCTACGAGTAGCTTCGTGTGCCATCCTCAGACGCTAGTGCGCCCTTAAACGTCTCAGCTGCAACAGAGATAAAAAGATAGCCATTGATTCCTCCGGCACATTCTGATCGGAATTCTGTTGCAATAGAACACATCTACAGACACTATCTTAAAGAAGTATAGGTGAAGGTGGTTCAGTACAGACTGCACGAACTTATCCATGTGGAAGAAAAGGAGTCTTGGATGAGAAAGCAAACGAGAGCAAATAGGAACATGCACGCCTTATTGTGGACCCTCCTTTGTCTCGGGCCGTGTCTGCCGGGGGTTGCGGCACAAGAAGATCACAAAGAGAGTACGCAAGGTTCACGCGGGCGGATTGCTATCATCGACGACATCTCATTGATGTACTCTTCGCGCTGGGTGGATTCCGGGGCAAACTTCACGAATGCGCATGAACTCCTGGTTCCGGCGGCCCAACCTGGAATGCCTCCCCTGGCGCGCACCTTTATTACTTATGAACGGCGCAGCACCCACGCTGAGGCGGTGGAACGTCTCGCGGCGATTGCGAACAACGTGAAATCGGCCAAGGTCACCTATCTTCAGATCGCCGGCTGGCCGGCAATGCAACGCCGTTACTCCGCTCCCCTGCCGCACCGAGAAGAGGAAGGGCAAGAGGGCAAGGATGATCGCCCGGCGCTATGGACGACTACCGCGGTCGCCGTGGGGAGTACGTTGGTGCGAATCGATACGACGGTATTTCCCGGGGCCGACCCCGGCCTGGCAGATGATGCGGATGCTGCCGTCCGTCAACTCGCGGCTCCAGCTGCGCTCAAGCCGTCGGATACGGAGCATGAAGTGATTCAGCTACAGAGGAGAGAAATCAGGCTGCCGCCTCGCCGCAAAGCTCCTGCCCCTTCCCAGACACCCCAGACTGAGCCGCTGGCGCAAGAGAACGAAAAATCCGAACGCGATGCTGCAGCCGTCAACAGTGGTCTGGGAGAACTGGAAATTGCTGTCTCCAGCAGCGGGCAAAATGTGGTGGTTGCCAGCAACAATGGTGTTGCTGTCTCTTCGGATGCTGGGGCGACATTTCCCATTTTCCTGCCCCTCTCTGGATTCCTCCCCTTTGGCGACCAAGGCGATCCCTCCGCCACGGTTGGAGCTAGCGGCAAGATTTATGTCTCCTATCTTGGATTGCCGAATGGAAAGCCTCCGGTCGCGACGCTCAATGGCTGCTCGGTAACCGTCATGTCCTCACACAATGGCGGGACGAGCTGGAAAATGGCTGGCAACCCTGCTTTCTGCAGGCTCACTTCCAATAATTTGTGCTCCACGGACCAGGAACACATTGCAGCGGACCGCATGAATGCAGCGCCGAATGGCGATCAGATCTATGTAGTATGGAGACACTTTACCGGCGGGGCGCCCAATTGCATTCAACTCGCGACCGGCAGCACTGCATCTGCAATCTCGTGTTCCACCAACAGCGGGGCTTCATGGAGCGGGAGAATCTCGGCCGGGTCGGGCGATCATCCCAGAGTCACGGTGGGACCGGACGGATTTGTCTACGTAACGCAAATGGACGGAGACGATGTGGTCGTATCCAAGTTCACCTCCTGCCGCAGCGGATTGACGCCGGTCAACAATTTTCCCGTCACCGTGCTTTCCACTGATACGCCCAGTTGTCCTTATCCTGGCCTGGATCGGTGTGATGTCATGTCCATCCAAAGCCCGACACTCGCGGTGGATGATACCGACCCCAGTCATCTCTATGTGAGCTATGTGCAGAACGCTTCCGGCAGCAACGATGATATCGTGGTGGCGGATTCTTCCAATGGCGGCCGGACCTGGAGCGATGGAATTACTGTAAGCTCCCACCAGGCAGGCCACCGCTTTTTCCCCTGGATGTGTTCGATGGGGGGCACCGCCTTCGTCTCGTACTACGACCGAGCTGCGGCTACGTCAGCGCATAATGACCTCACCAACTTTTTTCGAAGCAGCGCATTCTTGCAGCAAGGCACGCTCACGGCGGGAACCCCACACAATCTTTCCAGGAATCCCGATCCCGAATGCGCCAGCCCCTGGCCGAGAGGCTTCGACAACTCCGATGATTGGACAAGCTGTTCGGTAATCCCTAAAGCTGGCCGTTGCGCAAGTCCCCTCCAGACGGGAAGCAAGACTCCTTGCAACCTCAACGCTCCCGTCTGTTCGGTTCCGGGAGAATTCTGCCAGGCGCTTGTCACCGGCGCCCCGAAATACGGTGATTACAACGGTATCGGATGCGGTGGCAGCCATGTGGTGAGCGCATGGGCTTCCGCCACCGCACCTCCCGGCCTGCCCGCGACCGGCGGCCAAATTCAGATTTTCGATGATTCCATTTTTTTGCCCACGCAGTTGACCGCGACCCTGCGGCTATGGCCGCCCGGAGACCCGGGCCGCTTCAATCTGTTAATCAATGGCGTAGTCAAAATTTCCGATACCTCGGGAGATTCCTTGAAGTCCACCGTGGCGCCCGGTACGTTCAACCTGAAGATTACCGCACACCCGCCGACCAGCATGGGCGCTTACACAATTGCGTTTAGCGGTGACTGTGACTTCAACGGGAAAGTGAAGGTATTCACAGCTACCAGCAAATCATGCACTGCCTTCGTGGAGAACAAGAGTTTTTCCAGCTGCACGTCAGCCTGCGAAACCGCCCAAAGTTCCTGCATGGCGGATGCCCACAGTTCGGGCCAGCGTCAAGCCTGTATCGAGGAACTCAACATTTGCAAATCTGAATGCGGGAACAAGAAATAGGTCCCGTCTCATGGGCAAAGTAAGTTTTCCGGGCATTTCACGTCAGCTCGGAATGTGTACGACGATTCCAAGTTGGCATGGTATGGGAGATCCGTCACGAGTTGCCGGGCGGTATTTGAATTCGCGAATCGCCGAGAGCAGTTTGTGTTCAATATTTGGATCTACCGATCCGGATTCGATACGCGCGTCCGCCACCCGACCATCCACGTCCACGATGATGTCCACGATCAAGTATTGTTCAAAACGCGGCGGAACTTCAGACGCCAAAATAACAGGCAGGGCGCCCGCTGTCTGAAACGCCAGTTGATACTCGGGTCCTGGGGAGAATCCGTACACCTGGCGAAACTTAAAGTTGGTCATGAGCCCTGCTGTATATTCCTTCGCCCGTTGGCGCAGGGCCTGCATGGCGGTTCCCTCAGACGCGGGATCAGGTGCAGGTTGAATGGCATGCTCCTGTCTCACCACTCTGTTCAAATGCAGCCGGCTGGGGTGTGGCTGCGCGGACTTTGGCGTGGCTGGATTGAAAGAAACGTGCGCCGGCGCTGGAGCAATCTGTACGGCCTCAATTTTCACAGGCAGAATGTGGACCGTCACTATGTGCAGATAGGCAAAGATCAGGGCGAGTCCGGCGACGTGCGCGGCGATTGACAACAGAAGGTTGCGACTGCGGGGGACAGGCCCCCGGGGAAGAAGTATTCTGTCTTGCTCCAGTTGTCCGTACTTCCCTTTCATAACGTCACAACCAGCCTTCCCAAGCATAGCACTTTTGGTTGGTTCAAATCGTAAGGAACAAACGCTGCTTATTGCAGTTTGGAGAATTCTGCCGTGGCCTGTTTGAAGATCGGGATATCGGGATCGGCATCTTTCCAGAGCGCAAGGAACTCCTGATAAGCCGCCTTCGCCCTGGCCATATCTCCTGACAGGGCGAACGCACGGCCAATTTGCAAATGGGCCAGAGCGCCGATGGGTTCACTTCGGGCCACACCCGGGTGATCGATGATTTTCTGAAACTCAGCGACTGCGGCGGCGCCTTGCCGGGATGCAATGTATGAGTTGCCGCGCAGGTAAATCAGGTATAGGACAAAATTCACGTTTTCAATATTGCCGCCAAGTTCACGCGGAGCGACCGGGGCCAGAACATCAATGGCCTTGCCATAGTCGTTGCGCAGCAGCAAGTCTGCCGCATGGATCGCCGGCAAATAAGTGCTCTGCACAATCGTGTCCTGGGGGAAGCGCTTCCCCAGATCATCTGCCAGTCGCAACGCCGATGACGAGTCGCCGGCCAGCGCCATTGCAATTGCCGACAGCGATTCCGCATCTCTGCTGTTTGAGATCGCGAGCGCCGCGTGGGCCTGCTGCTTCGCTAAATCGGCATTGCCCACAAGCGCCTCGCGTAGTGCACCATTCGCCTGGTAGAGCGCGGGCGCCTCTTTTTCATCCACCTGCTGGGCAGCATCCATAGCCCGCTTCGTCAATAGACGCGACTTGGCAAGTTGGCCGCTATACAGCGCAGTATCCGCTTCGTAATTGAGCATCTGATCTTCATGCCCTGGCCTGCCCAACATCCCTTTGGCTTCACGTTCCATGGCCTCAGGGTCGTGCTCAAGAAAAGCCACCCAATACATGTTGAGGTGAATCTCTGGATAGTCAATGTGGTTAATCTCGGCCTCTCGCGCCACCTCTTTCGCTTCAGCCAGACGGTTGAGCTGCACATATCCGCTGGTGAGATTGGCGTATCGGTTGCCGGTTCCCGCGCTGAACTTCAGAGCATCTTTAAACGCCTGGAGGGCTTTGTCATATTCGCCCAGCTCACTGTAGATCAGGCCCAGATTGGTGTAAGGAGTGTCACGAGGGTAAGTCTGCGAAGACAACTCATCCACTTTGCGGGCAGCATCCAGATTTCCCGTGACCAGGATTTCGTAGTGCTCGGAAATATAGAATTCCTCCCTTTCACTGACTCTCTTACGCAATTCATACGCTTTACGTACACTCTCGGCTCCCCGGGTTATCTCATTCACATCGGAGTAGCTGGTTCCCATTCGGGCATAGGCCATGGCGAAATTCGGGTCCAGGTCCACGGCTCGCTGAAAGAGCGGGATGGAAGCGCCATAATCGCTCTTTAACACTTCGGCCTGATATCCCAGGCTGTAGGCTTTGAGAGCCTCAAGCGATGCCGTCGTCACATTTGGCTCCGGCTCGTCATACTTCTCCACTGACGTCAGTGATTCGCCCAATTGCTTGCGAATGTTCGAGGCCACCTTTCCCAATGCATCCAGAACATGGTCTTTGTCAGCAGCCTGCTCCTGCGCGCTTCCCAGCGATTCACCATTCGCGCAGTTGATGGCCTTGAGTGTGAGAAGGTACTGCGTGCCAACCTGTGCGATGGCGCCATTCAGAACCGCAACACTTGCAGTGCGCTGGCAAACCTCGCGAGCCACTTCGTGTGTCAGGTGGGAATCCTTGTGTGCCATCAGCGAAAGCGTTTGCGCGATTCGCTCATCAGACAGCAGATGCAGAAATGGCGACTGCTCAAGTTGCGACGACAGTCCCTGCCGTAACGCATCATCAAAAACAGGATCCCCGGTGGAGTTATTGAAATCGGCGAGCACCACTACGTCTTTGTCCGTCAAGCGGGCATGACGGCCCAGGATCATTACGGCTGCAATCAGGACCGCGATAACTACCAGCCCCACCACAAACCATTTTCGGAATCGGGACCGCGGAGTCTGCGCAACCCGTGCTTCAATCGCATTTTCTGCTGGCGATGGGAGTAAGGTCTCCACGGCTGGTCCAGGTATGGGGCCGTTCTGAGTCTCAGTCACCGGCACCACAAAACGGTATCCCCGTTTAGGTATCGTCTCAATATATTGCTGCCCGGCTGGAGTCTCTCCCAGGGCCCGGCGGAGAGCAGAGATGTTGACTGTGAGATTGGCTTCCTCCACAAAGCTGTCAGGCCACACCTGCTGCATGAGTTCGTCCTTGGTTAGCAGACGACCCTGGCTTCGAAGTAACACGAGAAGGATCTCAAACGCTTTGGGCGACAGTGAAACCGATGTGTCGCCGCACAGGAGCTGATGTTCCTGGGGATCACAACGGAAATTCCCGAACTCGTACAAAGCCTTTACTTCCGGGGACATGACTGTCTTTGGAACTTCCTTGGAAATTACCTTGGAATTCTTAACAGGCCGCTAAGGACGATTTTGAGCGGTACAGCATACGTTGAATTTGGGGCCGGCAGTCTGCGGAGTTTTCAGCAAGATTCTAGCGGAAGCTCTTGTGCCGCCGCAAGCGTTTGCAGATAACCCCGGAGGGTCGGAACCCCGTAAGCCTAAGAGTAAGGAGTAAACAATTGCATAGTAATTACACAAAGATGTTTTCCGTAGGCAGAACGCACCAGAGCCTGGTTCGTGGATTGATGGTCGCAATGGTCGCTCTGGCCGTTTGCGGTATCGCCTCTGCACAAACCAATTCCAGTTCTTTCCTGCAACCAGCCCTGAAGTTCAAGGGTGGAATCGGTGTCATTCCTGTTACCGGTGTCGCCGCTAACGGCGCCGTCAACCTGAACATTGTGCGGGGAGTTTCTCCCGGCGCGCCCTGGCGGATTGCGGACCTTGACGCCACAATCGGCTCTGACGGGCATATCAGGATCACAGGTCGCGGCCTGCTCCTGGCATCCGGCAATGGAATCGGAACCAACGCCGGACAGAGCGTTCACGCAACTCTGTTCTGCGGACCCGCTGCCACGGCCACAGCCCACAACACTAATTTAGCCGGTGTAGCTCTTGAAGCAGATGGCGACTTCAGGATCGACGACGTCCTTTCTCCGGCTGCGCCCGTTCCCTGCGACACTCCGGTTCTGCTGATCCGGAATGTCGGCGGAGTTTGGTTTGCTGCCGGTATTCCGAAACTGTAGTAAGACTGCGACTGGCAAAACGGTTAGTTGATCACACCAAAGCCGCGAGGTGAGAGAAAAACAGCTCTCACCTCGCACTGAATCGGAGAAGAAATGAGTTACAACTTTGATCAGCATCCAGAAAAAAGCGTCCGGATCTGTATCCTGTTGGCCGCGGCCCTGGTGCTTTTGGCATGTGCGTTTATCGCCCTGCCACGCGCGTCAGCGCAGAACTTCGCTGCACCGAATACTCCTGCCATTATCACGCCGCCAGTGGGAAATCGACCGTTCCTGGCGGCGCATGCTGTGGGAACGCAGGGATATGTCTGTCTTCCTTCACCTACAGGTGCGTCATGGACAACCAACGGCAGCCGGCCGGAGGCCTCTCTTTTTGCCGATGACCCCGGACATAAACTTCCGATCCTCATGCACTTCCTGAGCCCGGCAACAACGCCGAATGAATCTGCCCCGAAGCCGTTACCCTTCGGCAGCGCAACCTGGCAAAGCGCAGCCGATGGCAGCAAAGTCTGGGGACAGACGCTGCAATCAATTTCTGCAGGCTCCGATGCAAGCTGTCCGAATGCCGGTGCAATTGATTGTCTGCTGTTGCATTCCATCGGATCAGAAAATGGCCCAGCTGGCGGAAAATTTATTGCCCGGACGACTTTTATTCAACGCCTCAATACCAAAGGGGGCGCCGCAGCCTGCGCCGGTTGCTCTGTCGCGGCCGATGTGGGGAAACAAGTTCTGGTGCCCTACACAGCCGATTACTACTTCTTCCGGCAGAGCCACAAGGGCTTCAAAGCAAGAAAGTTCGAATTTCGTTAGGGCCCATGCAAGTATCCCAAACAAAAATAAGGATGGAGAGACATTGAAACTACTCAATAGATTTTCAGATTGCGTTTCCGCTAAAGCAGAAACGCGAAAACAACGAATTCCTCGTAGCGCGCGCGTGACATTCGCAACTCTGGTAGCGATATTCGTGCTTACAATGTTCAACGTCGCTTCCGCGCAGACCCGTGTCACGTTTGAAAATGTCGCGGACAGCACCCAGGGCCTCTCAGACTTCTCGCAGTTTCCGGCAATTAACAATCGTGGCGCGGTCTCATTCGTCGCTACACAAAACGGTGTTAACCAGGAAGTCTTCAAATGGGAACGTCGTAACCTTAAAACCATTGCTTCAACCACTGACGCCCGTTTTTCATTTTTCACTGATGACGTGGTGATCAACAGCCCCGGCATCGTAGGCTTTCGAGCTCTCCTCACCACTGGAGGGCGTGCCGCGGGAATTTTCACCAGTGACGGGTCATTGGAAAAGACGATCGTGAATTCGAAAGACCAGGGGCTCGCCGGCCAGACACTTGGCGAACCGTCAATCAATGATGCTGGAACAGTCGCCGTTCAGGCATCCAGAATCGGCTCGCGATCGTCCGTCATCATCGCGGGAAACGGCGGACCTCTGACTACTGTGCTTGATACTTTGAATTCCAACTTCATCGACTTTGGGGCGGTAGCAATCAACTCTGATGGTGAAATCGTGTTCCGCGGAATCTTGAAGGGCCGGCAAGAAGGCGTCTTTGTCGCCCGTAAAGCGTCCAGCCATGACGGGAATGAAAATGGAACCATGGCAACCGCATCCGTAAGCGTGATCGATATCGTAGATAGCATCAATCAGAATTTCTTCGGGTTCGGCGATCCCGTGATCAATAACGCACACACTGTTGCGGCCTTTACGAGTGTTCTTGCCGGGGGTGGTGCAGGAGTGGAGGTGTTTTCCGCAAATGCAAAGGGCGTAACTGCGCGCGGCGATCCGAATGCTTCCTTTGCTGAAGTGGAGCATCCTTCACTCAACAAGTCGGGAGCCATTGCATTTTCGTCCTTAGGGCAAGACGGCACTCAGAGCATTTTCGTTGAACTGACAGGCGGCGCTTCGCCGGTCGCCATTCTTCAATCAGGAGATACACTGTTTGGTTCCAGAGTCACCGTCCTCAGCGTAGGACGCTTCGCTTTCAATGACCATCTTCGCCTGGCTTTCCAATATGAACTGGAAAATGGAGTGTCCGGAATTGCCGTGGCGTCAATGCACAACAGTGACGAAGCCAATTCAGACGATTCCGGAAATGACGAAGATCGCGACATGTAACACACGTTTCCCGGTCGGTCAGCTCGCCGTGTTGTTGCTCATCGGCATCACGGCGGGCAATTCAATCCACACGGTCACTCCGAACGCAGCGCCACCGCCCGGATCAACCCCGGCAGAACGAAAAGCCGGCCAGCAGCAGGAAACAGGGCCGCATTGATATAAACATAGACGGCATAAAGATAGACGGAGGCCGTCTTGACTCGTTTCGCTAAAATTTCACCATCCCTCAAAAAACGTGCAGCTCAGATTAAAGTCCTGTTAATGGATGTGGATGGCACCATGACCAACGGTAGCGTCACTCTGCTCTCGCAACCGGATGGCTCCGCCCTCGAAATCAAGACTTTTGACGCACATGATGGCCAGGGCCTCACTCTGGCCGTTACGGCAGGGCTGCGAACGGGCTGCATTACGGGCCGCGAGAGTGCCGCTTTGGCGCGCCGCGCCCATGAGATGAAGATGGAATTTATCTATATGAAACAACCTCTCAAAATGCCGGCCTACGAGGAAATTCTCCGCAAAGCCGGCGTCTCAGACAGCGCTGTGGCGTACGTGGGAGACGATCTTCCCGATATTCCGTTAATGCAACGCGTAGGTCTTGCCATCGCCGTGGGAGATGCCGTTCCCGAAGTAAAGAAAGCCGCGCACTACACCACAAGAGCTATCGCCGGCCGGGGCGCAATCCGTGAAGCAGTAGAACTCATTCTGAAGTGTAAGGGCACCTGGGAAGAGATGATCGAGAAAGCCAGAGCTTAGTACTTGTCGCTACGCTCCAAACCGCTCAAAAGCTCTTGTCCTGGTTACGGCAACGAGCGGCTGTTGCAGCGGGCTCGGCACGTGTTCAGCCCGGCTTAAAATCCCGCAACTTTTTTCCCGGTTGGACGTATTTATCTTTCGAGGACTCTCTAGATGCGAATCGGGAATCGCGGACGCAACCAACTCTCAATAATCCTTTACGCTCTGATCTTGTCGTGTCCGATATCCGGAGCCACACAGGCCCCGTCACAATCTCACGCTACAGACGCGGACTATCGCAAGTTCGACGAGCTGGTTTCATCGATTCGCGCTCGCAACACCCGGCAGTACGCCATCACGTCTCCCAGGGGAATCGACGAAGGGCAGTACGTCACCATCGGAGGTATTGAACAGTGGGTTACCATTCGCGGGTGGGACCGTGATAACCCTGTGCTGCTGTTTCTGCATGGCGGCCCGGGTGACGTCACCAATCCCTGGTCTTTTGCCATCTTCGCTCCCTGGCAGAAACAGTTCACCGTGGTGCAATGGGACCAGCGAGGCGCCGGAAGAACGCTGCGAAAAAACGGCCCTTCCATCGCTCCCACCATCACAGTGGAGAGGATGGTGCAGGATGGCATTGAGCTCTCTGAATACCTGCGCAAACACCTAAGTAAGGAAAAGATCATCATCGTTGGCCATTCTTTTGGGTCACGCCTCGGGATCGGCATGGCGCGGGCACGGCCAGACCTCTTCTTTGCCTACGTGGGCACCGGCCAGATTGCCGATGAGGTTCGCAACTATGAATTCACCTATGATGCCCTTCTCAAAAAGGCGCAGACTGTTGGCAATCAGCAGGCCCTGGATGAATTGAAGCGCGTCGGGCCGCCACCTTACCAATCAGGCGAAGGCTACCGTGTCCAGTGGAGGTGGGCGAATACTTTCGAAGGCGCTGACCAGTTCCTGGCCGGGACACTGGGCCTCGCACTGGTAGCGCCCGGCAATGGAGTGCAGGACATTAACGACTCCGGTGATGGCGAGATGTTGAGCGCTGACCATCTTGTCCCGCAGCTTAAATCCAAGGGACCAAAGGAGCTCGGCCTTGAATTCTCCATCCCAATGTTTATCTTTCAGGGCGAAGAGGACTTTACCGCGTCGACTGTGCTTGCTCAACAGTACGAGGAAGCCATGAAGGCGCCGCAGAAGGCCTTCGTTCTCATCGGTGGCGGCGGACACTTTGCCGTGTTCATGAAGTCAGATCAGTTTCTGAAGGAACTTGTTACGCGGGTAAGACCGTTGGCGACAAAGCAAGTACGATGAGGGAAGTAAAGATCTCAACGTAGAGACGCAGGATGCTGTCAGCATGCTACGTCTCCAAACTCGCGATCTTACATATTCTCGAAGGCTGCCCCCCCGCTCAGAGCGTCGCAATGCGTGACAAGCCCCGCTAACCATTCACACCACTCACGAATCCGCCCAGGTGTCCCGTGAGAGCAACCACGAGCACGCCAATGAATTCGACCAGAAAGCGATACATCGGCAGATCGCGATCAGGTTTGCGGCGCGACTGGTAGTGGATCCACCACACCATCCAGATCAGCAGGCTGGAAGATGTACCCAGGATCAGATGAAGTAACAGACTCCCACGTAAGCTGGCGCCCTCAAGCTGCCAGCGCCATGCAATGATTCCAGTAACCATAACTGGGATGGTCGAAACCGCGGCAACCAGCAGGTTGTAATAATTGGCCGCCAGCAAACTACTCTGCTTCTTCCATTGCGCCATAATGTCAAACCCAACCCCGACAATGAAGAGAGCAATAGGAAAATGGACCAGGACTACATGCTGGGCATGTTTTGCCAGTAGCAGTGATTTAATGTCAAAGGGATTCAATTCGCATCCTCCGTTCTGAAGTCTTAACCGGATTTGTGCGAAATTATTCCGTGGAAATCTGTTCAATCAGTGTGGCATGCCCACTGCCTCTGCGAGGCTCGTGTGGCACAGCCGCCCTCGGCGGTGCGTATTCATCGATCTCGCGCGATTCACAGTGCTCTCGGCGATTCTCTCCCCCTCTGTCATTCCGAGCGTTGCCGGAGCGCATGCGACGGCGAGTCAGGAACCCCGAGAATGTTTGCGACATAAATGCAGTCTCAGGGAATTTTCTCGAGAATGTTTCAGCGTCCCTGGAGACAACGGACGCGCGCAGATCGGCGGGCAATTTCTCACACGCTTTTTGTTCCGAAGATATACGGCCTTCGTCGCAAAAGGGTGGAGCACCTTCGGCTATTCTTGAGAACGAAAAAGAGCTGTGGAAAGATGGGCTACCGTGCAAAGACGGAATGGTGAAACATGACTGAGGAAGAGATTAAACAATATCTTAGCAGAACAAGGTTGGCCGCGTCGGGTTATAGATGCAGGTCATAAAGAATTGGTTACTAGCTGGAAAGATTTTGTGAAGGACATTGGCGACGCCAATCGCACACAGAGATGGTCAATAGATGACTACACTATATTCCTTTATATCCGGGACACCATCCATGATATCGGATGTGATGAACTTGTTCGTGAAGATGACGAGGAGTTTCGAGGTCTTCTTACTGCTATGGAAATCAGGCATCCCAACAAGAAAAACGAGAGTGATTACGATTTTTGGAATTGCGGATACCCAAAGAATGCTGAAGGCTTTTTCTGGGAGCAAATACAACTGCATATTCTTAGAAAAAAGCCGTGAAACTTTGGGGGGCCAAAGGTGCAGCCGGGTGGCCCGCCATCCGGGCTGCAACCTCACTTTCAACCAATTTTTCCGCCCCGGTTGAACTTGTTCAATTCAGGAACTTGCAGGCAGGCGCTGGTAAAGTGTCCGCCACAGACCGGCACATGTCGCTCCCCGCCGCGGGTCTGAGCAATCACAATCACGCGATATGCGACCTTGCCGCACTCGATACAGACCGGCAAACGCCAGAGATCATCACCGGGAACCACACAGTCCGCAACAGTCTCGCCTTCGGCCAGCTTCCATGCTTTGCTCATGCTTGGTTCCCTGCTTTTATCGTCACCAACCATTACACCGGTGGCGAGAGACCCGTTAGGTTAAACCAGCATCCTGAAAATCTCCTGAAAAATATGCGCAAATAACTTCTGCAAACATGGCCTGCAAACAACTCTCCATCGTCGCGTAAAAGACGGTATATTTCTTTCATCGGGGAGTGCAGTGCGGATTTTAATAGTCGAAGACGAGCAAAGAATGGCGGCTCTGCTTGAATCGGGTCTACGTGAAGAGGGGCACTCCGTGCTCGTCGCGAACACAGCTGTCGACGGTTTGTCTCTCGCCATCTCCGTGCCGTTTGATGTGGTGGTATTGGATTTGATGCTGCCCGGATTTGACGGCTTTGAACTCACTCGTCGCATGCGCAGCGCTGGACGCAAGACTCCGATTTTGATGCTCACGGCGCGCAATAGCGTGGCCGACATCGTAGACGGCTTGTCGTCAGGCGCAGACGACTATCTCAAGAAACCATTCTCGTTCGCTGAACTTCTGGCCAGGCTTCTGGCGCTGGTCCGGCGCGGCCCGCTGGTTCAGCAGGTACGCTTGCAAGTGGAAAATCTCAGCCTTGACACCAGCACACATGAAGTTATTCGCGATAACAAGTCGATCGCCTTGACCCGGAAAGAATATTCCCTTCTGGAACTCCTGATGCGGAATTCCGGTCATGTACTTTCCCGCGACACCATTATTCAGGGTGTGTGGGGTTATGACGGCACCACGGAAAACAACACGCTGGAAGCTTTCATTAAGCTCCTGCGTCGAAAAGTCGATGACGGGCATGACGTGAAACTGATCCAGACCGTCCGCGGATTCGGCTACAGGATTGGGAAACCGTGATGGCTCTGCCCATTCGTCTTCGTCTGAGTATGTGGTACCTGGTGGTGCTTTGTTCGAGCCTGGCAATTTTAGGACTCGTCATTTTCGCCGGCGTTCAGAAAAGCATTGCCACCATTGTGGACGGCGATTTACAGGATAGACTCAGGGCGGCCAACGTTTTCATCGCGCAACAGGTTCCCATTGAACATGGTAAGGATTTGCAGGATGAATTTCAGGAATATTCCGCCAGCCAGCCAGGCGGTGAACTCCTGCAAATAAGTGACGACTCTCACAATTGGATTTTTCAATCGCTCTCGATCCAGAAATACGGCATTGCTCCGCCTGATTCTGCAACAGCTGCAAACGGTCAATCCAAATCCGAATTCCAGACAATGGGCTCGCTCCGCGTGATTTCTGGAGGAACATTTCTCAACGGAAAGACTTATTACGCTCAGATAGCAACGGACGTGAGCAAGTTCGATTTGTTTTTGTACCATTTGAAATGGCTCCTCTTGATTTCAACTCCGTTCGCCATCGCGTTAGCTCTGGTGGGCGGTTACTGGCTGAGCGGACGGGCCCTCAATCCGGTGAGGCAAATCATTGCAAGCGCAAGGTTGATCAGTGCTGAAGAACTTTCCATGCGCGTTGAGGTCCCGGCGGCTGCCGACGAGATGCGATTGCTGGCTGAAACCTTGAATGAGATGCTTCACCGCATCGAAAGCACGTTCAAGCGGATCACGCAATTTACGGCCGACGCATCGCATGAGCTGCGAACTCCGGTGGCCATCATTCGCACCACCGCGGAGCTCGCTTTGCGTCACCAGAGAGACCTTGAGGAATACCGGCAATCCCTTCGCCACATCCTGAATGAGGCCGAACACACCGGTCTATTGATTGACGATTTGTTGACCCTGACCAGGACAGACTCATCCCCTCGATTGGTGACGCGATCCGCCAACCTTGCCGGCCTTGCAGAGGCGGCCTATGTCAAAGCACAACATCTGGCTGCCGAACGCCGGATTTCGTTTTCGCTGGAGATTGGCAGGAACGACATTTATCTGGACGGGGACCCGGAAGCCCTCTTGCGCATGTTCTTCGCGCTCTTTGATAACGCTGTGAAATATACCCCGATTGGCGGAGAGGTACGCGCATTCTTTGATGCGCGTAACCACGTGGCAGTTTTTGAAGTCCGCGACTCCGGCATTGGAATTCCGCCCGACGCGCTCCCTCACATTTTTGAACGCTTCTACCGTGCCGACGCAGCCCGGACCCGCCGCAGCGAAGGAGTTGGTCTTGGTCTGGCCATTGCCAAAGCAATCGCGAACGCTCACCATGGCGACATTCAGGCAGAAAGCACGGACGGAAAGGGATCAATTTTCACCATTTCCTTTGCATCTTTTTCCACAGCGGCGCCGGAAGTACTGCCGAAATAGGAATTAATTTTCAGGATATTTTCAGGTGAGTCTCTTAAGCTATTGGCCCATCCTGGCATGAGACGGATGTGATCCATTGCGCGGAATTCCCAACAACCCGGTTCTTTGTAGTTCCTGCAATGAGCTCAATGGCTCTCCTGCAGACCAGCTCTGCCATGGCTGTCGTGTTAAAACACGACCCAGTCCCAACAAACGGTTCTTTTGGACGCCCGAGTTCGATCAGCAACTGCGCCTCTGCTATCAGGAAGCACAGAACAAGGCTGCTTTAACAGAGAACCTGACTGGGCTTCAAAAGCGCACAGGATTTACCAGAGTCGTCTTGCTGGCCAGGGCGGCACATCTTGGGCTCAGCGCGCAATCTCGTCCCTGGACGCCCGGCGAAATTCAGTCCCTGGAAAATCTGGCCGGGACCTTCAGCAGTTCCGCGATCGCCCGCAAACTGGGACGATCGTACGGTTCTATTAAGGCACGATGCGCCAAGCAAAATATCAGCCGGCGTATCAGCGATGGCTACAGTCGCGAGGATCTGGAGTCCCTTCTGGGAGTTGGTGCGCGGAGCGTGAGGAAATGGATCAAGTCAGGCTGGCTCAAGCTGCATCAGGACCGGATCACTGAGTCTAGTATGATCAGGTTTCTTCGCGAACACCCCGAAGAATACAGGTTGAACCGAGTGGATGAAACCTGGTTTAAGGGCCTGCTGTTTCCATCTTTCGGACGGAATTATGTTCCATCGCCAGGTGACAACCCTAAGCGCTCATCATCGAACACGGCCTTCATCGCCTGATAATTCCAACCATAGGGCCATCACATTTTCAAAAGGAGCTGAAATGTTGAACGAGATACATAGAAGCGATCGTCGAAAGAAGCTTTGGTCATGCGGCATTGCACTGTTCATCGCAGTGATGCTGGTGGGCGTTGCCCTTCCAGCCGACCAGAAAACTTACCACCTGGTGAACACATATAAGTTTGGCGCAGCGCCGGACAGTACCCGGGAATATTTTGATTACATAACCGTCGAATCATCCGCTCGACGCGTCTATCTCTCTCACGGCACGGAAATAAAAATTATCGACGCAGATACCGGCTCCGCTGTTGGCAGTATCTCCGGCTTGAAGCAGTCTCATGGCGTCGCTTTGGCGCCTGAATTCGGACGCGGCTTTGTCACCGACGGCGGCGCAGGCAAAGTGATCATCTTTGATTTGAAGTCGATGAAGCCCACTGGCGAAGCCAAGGCCGATAAAGATGCCGATTCCATCGTCTATGATCCTGCATCAAAACGTATCTTTGTGATGAATGGTGACCCGAACACCGCCACCGTGATTGACGCAAAAAATGGTACGGCGGCGGGAACAATTGCGCTCGGTGGCGCGCCTGAATTCGCTGTCGCGGACGGCAAGGGGAAGGTATACGTAAATCTGGAAGACAAGAATGAAGTCGTCGCCATAGACTCCACGACTCTCAAAGTGTTATCCCGTTGGCCTGTGGCTCCTGCCGGTGGCCCTACCGCCCTGGCTCTTGACCGCGAACACCAGAGATTGTTCAGCGCCGGCCGCGAGCCTCAGATGCTGGTGATGATTGACGCAACAAATGGACACGTGATTCAATCGGCGCCCATCTCAGCCGGGGCTGATGCTGCCGTCTATGATCCGGAAACGGGCCGGATTTTCGTTTCGACCCGCGAGGGCATGATTCACGTTTTTCATGAAGACTCGCCCGACAAATTCAGTCCGGTGGAAACTGTGAAAACCGAATACGGCGCCAAGACCATGGGTCTGGATGCGAAAACGCACAACCTCTTCGTCGACACCGCGGATTTCGGCCCGCCTTCTAAACCAACCGCGGACCGGCCTCGAGCTCAAAGAGTTGCGCTTCCTGGCACCTTTCACGTCCTGGTTTACGGTCAATAATCGGGCGTCAAAAATCAAATACGTTGGGGTGCCCGTCCGGGTGCCCCAATTTTTTGCGACCCACCTACACCCGCTCGTACTCACTCTCAAACCTGGCCACGTGATTCGACATCGGTCGCCGTTCCACAATCCCGGCATCGCCTTTCAGCACTTCGAACTCCGTGCGCCCGCCTTCACGCCAGAAACGAATGTCGAGCTTATGCTTTCCAATGCGCATGTCGATTACCGTTAGATCCGGCAGCCACTCGGGCAGCACTGGGTCGATATAGAGTTTGTTACGCGGAGCGTCCGGCACAAAGCCAAGCATGGCCTGCATAAGCAAAAAGGCAGATCCCGCTGCCCATGCTTGCGGCACGTTGGCCCCAATGTATTGCACCGGAAACGGCATCCCATCCGGCGTTAACACCGTGTAGAGTTCAGGCAACTGGTTCGCCAGGAAACGGCTGGCGGCTTTGCTGATGTCGTGGGCAATGCGCGCAACTTCCGCCTCGAAACCATAACGCTTGAAACCGATGGCGATAATCGAATTATCATGCGGCCACACCGATCCCGTCTGGTAGTTATACGGATTGTATGCCGGGTTGAGAGTGGACAGCGTGCGAATGCCAGCGCCGCTCCACATGTCCGGGGCCATAAGCCGGTCGACCACTCTTTTTGCCCGATCTCGCGGCACAATGCCGCACGCAAGACAATGTCCGGCGTTGGAAGCAACGGTTAACACCTTCTTCTTATCGCCATCCAGCGCAAAGGCGTAAAAGCCAAGATCTTCATCCCAGAAAGCTTCATTGAATCGCTTGAACAGCACACCCGCTTTGGCGCGCAAAGTTTCTGCCCGATCGGGCAGGTCCAGCGCGTCAAACACTTCTGCCATGCGTAGCCACGCGTCGAAAACATATGCCTGTAATTCGCAGAGTGCTTTCGGGCCTTTTACCAGCGACCCGTCAGGATAGACAATGGCATCTTCGGAATCCTTCCAGCCCATGTTCTCGTAGCCGACCGGCGAACGCGTCTCATATTCCTGGAATCCGTCACCGTCGCGATCACCGTACTTGTCGATCCATTCCAGACACCCCTCAGCTGTTTTCAGATGCCGCTTCAACAGTTCCTTATCGCCGATGGCTCGCCAAGCAGCATGAAGAGTAATCAAATATAACGGCGTGGCGTCAGCGGTGCCGTAATACGGTGTATGTGGAATCAGTTTGAAGTGCGCCAACTCGCCGTATCGTCGTTCATGCGGGATTTTTCCCGGCTCCGCGTCGCGATACGGGTCATCTTCTTGTGCCTGCAACCCACCCAGCACTTCCAGAACCCCGCTGCAAAAATCGGGGTAAATGAGCATGTTCTGCAGACTGACAATCAGGCTGTCACGGCCAAACGGCGCAATAAACCATGGCAGACCCGCTGCCGGAATAAAACTCATGTGGTTCGTGCCGGCGATCGGCAGCCGCAGTGCAGCGATATCTTCCAGCGCCTGCCGATACATACGATAAAACTCTTCGTTGCTGGTCCGGATCTTCAGAACATTCTGCAGCCACTCCGCCAACGGCTCGGCCTGGTGAGATTTATGGTTCTGGCCGGCGCAATCCTGCGGCGCAGGGAATTTCTTGTCGCCATCTTCCAACGTGTACAGCATGCACGTGTGCCAGATTTCGCCCGGGCCAAGTTCCACTTCAAAAGTCAGCCGGCCGTTCGCGTAAACCGCTTTCCTGGGTGAACCGTGGGGAGCCAGGGTTACCGTGCGACTGAAATCCGCGTTGCGATATTCGGTGCGCAGCTCTTGCCGCCTTGCCGACCACTCCGTGGTGATACGGCCGCGACGCACAATCTTTCCCGACTTGACTTCAAAGATATCGGCAAAGTCACAGCGAGGGGCAACTTCCAGCTGAAACTTCACTTTCTTCTGTCCGTAATACGCGATCTCCAGATCTTCATGCATGCCGCCGCCAACGGACCGGCTGATGGTAAGCCCCAGCACACGAGGCGGAATATTCCCGTCCTCAGTGGGAATCGCCGTATTGGTAAGGAAGATTCGGGCTCCGAAGTAACTCACGGCGCCGCCGTTCAGCAGCTCCCATTTTTCGCCGTTCGCGCGAATCGCCCAGGCGCTGATAACCCGTGTATCAAAGAAATAAAATCCCTTTTCGCTGGGCCATTCAATCTGGCCGTCCGGCTCAGTCACTAAAACGCTGTGCCCCTGATGAATAGCGATTTCTGTCGGGCCAACCTGGACTTTAAAAGGCATGGGCTCTGTTTATCGGCAGCATTTCGTTAAGTACTGGCGCATGTCGCCTGAAAATAAGATGCACCGGCTTCAAATAACGTTCTGGTTCGAACCAAGGTTGCAGCCTTTTGTTTGTAGCGACGCGCAGGGCCGGATCCTGCCGCCCGAATGCACTACCCACTCGCGCAGATCGAAAAGCATGAACGTGGCCGGCAGAATCGTTCGGACCACCGTAACCGGTGTTTAAAATCAGGTTAAGACTGAGCACAATAGCTCACGCGAAAAACAGCTTGTCTGCCATGATATGCAGTCGAATAATCATGGTTCGGATCGCTCCGAAAAAGACGTTAAGGACAAACGATGAGCACAACGCTTCTTTTTACTATTGCTATTTCCTCTTCATCGCGTGAAAACAAGCAGATCTATTCCGCGCAGGCGATCGCAACCAATGGCGAACCGCTCTACAAAATGGCGGAGGGCGTCACGGTTTCTGAGGCACTGGAGAAGGTCGTGCAGCAGATGCGCCAGCAGGAAAGATTCAGCGCTTCTTTTCGCTGATAGACGCTTCAGCAAATAAAAAACCCCTTATGTGCGATTTCAGACATAAGGTCCTGGCAATGCTTATGTCTGGTATTAGCCATAATGTCTGGTAAAAGACGGAGATGTTCAATATTGACCATGTCCGTTTTGCTTTTGCGCGTAGAATCAAGGTAGTGGCAATATCTGTCAAAACGATCAATAAGAGGCTCGCTTTTAAGCCCGAAGTGTTTCTTGCCAAAAAGGGTCTGGGAAAAACGCTTGTTAATCTGGAACAGGGTGAGAAGATTTTCTCTCAGGGCGATGACTCCAACGCCGTGTTCTACGTGCAAAAAGGCAAAGTAAAGCTGGCCGTGATCTCCAAGCGGGGTAAGGAAGCCACCATCGCGCTGCTTGGCGCCGGTGACTTTCTGGGCGAAGAATGTATTGCCGCAATCCGACTGCAACGCAAAGTCACAGCAACTGCGCTGACTCCCGCCACTGTTCTTAAGATTGAACGTAACGAAATGATACGCGTGCTTCGCGAAGAGCAGGCGTTCTCAGAGATATTCGTCGCTTTCATGCTCGCCCGCAACGCCCGCATTCAGGAAGACCTGGTGGACCAGCTCTTCAATTCCAGTGAAAAGCGCCTTGCCCGCGCACTGCTGCTGATGGCGCAGTTCGGTCAAAATGGAACGCCGGAAACGTTAATCCCCAGGATCAGCCAGGAAACTCTTGCGGAGATGATCGGCACAACCCGCTCTCGCGTAAGCTTCTTCATGAATCGCTTCCGCAAACTGGGATTCATTGAATACAACGGTCATTTAAGCGTACATAGCTCCCTGCTCAATGTGATCCTTCACGATTAGAACCGCTCCGCATCCTGGACTTTCTCGACTCTCTTTTCCGGTCTCCGAACGGAGTGTCTCTTTTTGCTCAGACACTTTGCCTTCCCAAGTAGCACAATACAGGCACGAATAACGTATGGTCAGGGAAGTCCAACCTCTCTAACGGAGGACTTATGCCAAGAGAATCGAAACACGAAATTCTGATTGTGGATGATGACGATGGCGTTCGAAAGACCCTGGGCCTGTTGCTGCATGCGGCTGGCTATGACGTCAGCATGGCCATCAATGGCTCTGACGCTCTCTCGCAGTTGAAACGCAGAGTTCCTGCCATCGTGTTATCGGATCTGAATATGCCGGAGATGTCAGGGTTTGACTTACTTCCAGTCGTGCGCAAAAGCTTCCCGCAGATTTCCCTCATTGCCATGAGCGGCGCCTCTCAGACTGGCGACGCGATGATTGGTGATGGGATTGCAGACGCATTCTACGTCAAAGGCCAAGGCGGCCTGCGGATTCTATTACAGACAATCGCAAATCTAGTGGGCAACACGGAACCGCGCCCTGCTGCTGGCCACTGAGAATCGTGCAGGTCACAGCCGGATGAGCTTACGCTGGGCTAGGAATGCCTCTGCTTGGGATTGCAGGCATGGCTTAAATACTCTTCGGCGGTACGGCAAAGCATCTGGCATTTGTGACAACGGATCGGCCCCTTCACCACGGTCTTCGGACGCACAGCTGCTTCAGACATCAACTTTTGTTCAGACATAATCCCAGACTACGCTATTTTTCACGCTTAAACACACTTAAACACAAAGATGGGCAAATTAAACGTATGTCTTAGAACTAAGGCTTTGATCCGAAAGAATCCAACATAAACCAACTACTCTGGCTCAATCGATGCTATACTTGAATCTCCAGTTAAGTGATTCACCAACGGTTAGCGAGCCGGTCCAGCCTTCAAGCGACAACCCCCTCACAAACACAAAGTTAATCTCCTCAGCAGGAACATTAAAAAGAACAAAGGAACATATCAACAATGGAACAAGGAATTGTGAAGTGGTTTAACGACGCAAAAGGTTTTGGATTCATCACCCGCAACAGCGGCGACGGAGATGTCTTCGTACATTTCTCCGCGATCCAGTCCAGCGGATTCCGTAGCTTGCCGGAAGGCCAGGCCGTGGAATTTACCGTCACCAAAGGCCCCAAGGGCTGGCAGGCGGAAAACGTAAAAGTTCTGTAAGACCACAGATCTCAAAGGATATTGCCCGGAGCGCACAGCGCTTCGGGCATTTCTGCGTTAGGCTGTTTTGTTTCTTACATTCCACGCCAAGTGGCAATTATGCTGGGATTTATGCTGGGGTTCATGCGGGATTCATGCTGGGTTTCATGCAATGAAGGCGAAGCTACTCCAATGAGCCGGCTGCTCTCGCCTTGCCATCGGCATTTTTAGATGGCTCGTCATTGTCTGGAGGCGGCTCTCTATCTGAGTGTTTGTTTGTCTTTTCCGCAGGCTTGGCGTCTTCCGCCCGGCGCTTCAATATCCGGGACATCCGCTCCTGGTCTTCAGCGTTCTGCACTTTTCTATTGATTGGATACTCTTTACTCACAGGGCCGCCTTTTCGCGTGCTGAAGAATTACTTTCCGTATCAGCATCCTGCGCCAGTTCCGCCGACAGCGCGTCGATCTCGGGTTCCTTTGCTGGCATGATCTGCTCACCGATCCACTCCCATTGGAATGGGCGAAGATGAGTGACCGCGGCAGAGGTGCGATTGGTCTCCACTTCAGGCCGCACGCCGCATGACAGGCAAATTCCCGGAACCTGACTGACCTCGCTCTCACTGGTAATATCATCGGCACGCCGGCCGATCCAACCCGAGAGCACCGGGCCTTTACATTTTTCGCATGACACAGCGGAGAGATGAAGATAGTGGGTTGCGCGTTCTGTCGGTTTTACTACTGTGCCGGCCCAGGTACGCGGCATTGACGCTCGCGCAGAAATCTTTGCCACGTTCTCAAGCACTTTCGCTGCAGACATGTCGCCTTCTTCCTTGAATCGGACATTCGAACCGCCGAGGTTTATCTAACCTTTGCCGAAAAAGCGGACTGGAGTTTTCGTCCGCGTGAATGACACATGTTGTAAGAGCACAACCGAAGCCCCAATAGCGAGCAGCGAGATCATGACGGGAACAGCAGCCAGCCTGTATTGAATGACCAGTTGCAAAATCCAACCAAAGATTACGAGCTTGAAAGTCGTATATAGCATTATTACACCTTATTGAACTCTTCTGGCTCGAACCGGAAGAGCACTACCTGCCAGTATGTTCCTTTGCGCAGAGAAAAGGTGAACAATATTGCTCTAAGGTCTGAGCCGCGCTGGTCCAAGCGCGCTAATATACCGCCCGTTGCTGCTGCCTTTGTTTGGACTCCAACGAAAATCTCGGCTCCGCCTTTGCTTTCCCGATCACCTGACTTACCACATAGTCGCCGACTGCCGGTCCATGTTTAAACCCGTGCCCTGATCCTCCGCCAACAATCCACACATTTTCCGCCTGGGGATGACGATCGATCAGAAAGTCGCCGTTCCAAGTGTTCTCGTATTGACACACACGCGTTTCAACAATCGGCGCATGCACTAGCGAAGGAATATGCTTGGCGACGAATGAACGCAGACGCAGAACGGAAGCCTCCGAAATCACACGCTGGTCAAGATCCGGATCAATCGCGTCACCATGCAGATCAAAGGCTAGCTTGAATCCGCGGCCTTCAATATCAGGCAGCGCATACGGAATATAAGGATGCTGATGATAGAGCCATACCGGCATGCGCGGCGGCGCAAAGCTGTTGCTGCCTGGCGGCGGACCAAGAAAGAAGATTTCCTGGCGGCTGGGAAAGATGCGGCCAGTCAACAGATCAGGAAAAAGTTTAGGCAGCCAAGGGCCACAGGCGAAAATAAATGTGCCTGCCAAAATTTTGTAGCCTTCCGCGGTCTTCAGCTCATCCAGTTTCTGGTTCAGCTGAACTGGCCCCACCGTGGCATGCCGGTAATCAGTGCCTTCTCGCTTCAGTTGTTCCACCAGCGTCTGCACAGACCTGCGAGCCATGAGCAGCCCGCTTTCCTGCTCCAGAACTCCCCATGACACCTGTTCGAAACGAAGTTCAGGATACCGGTTTCGAATTTCATCCTGGCCCAGCCGTTCGCAAGCCACACCCTGCTGCTTGAGAACGTCCAGCATCTTCAACGTGTAAGCATCGGAGTCTTCGCTGAGCCACAGCACGCCGCTCTGATGAAACATCTGCACGTCCGTTTCAGACTCAAGCTGTCGCCATTCCGGCAATGACTGTATCGCCCAGCGCGTGTACAAATCGTCCGGCCCATATCCCATTCGGATCACACGCGTTTCTCCACCGGAACTTGCGCGACTGTTCGCCGGGCCATACGCATCAAGAAGAATTACGCTGGCGCCGCTGCGCCGCAGCTGACGCGCCGTCCATGCTCCGAACACGCCTGCGCCTATTACTGCAAAGTCATACGTTGTCATGTCGTGGTCTCGCGACTGGTGGTTTCGCGACTAATGGCACGATGATAAATCAACTGCGCCGTCACCAGGTCTTCCAGTGCGCAGCCCAGACTCTTGAATAACGTGACGTCTTCACGCGTCCGTCTGCCTGGCTTTTTGCCGCTCGCAATCTCGTGCAGATCGGCGCCAATATGCGATTTGCTGATCGTTTTGTTGCGCAGTGGGATCAGAAGGTCTCCGGCTTCGGCCAGGGCGCCGCCATATGTATCCACCACCACGCGCGCATGGGCCACGGTGTAGTCGTCAACCTCGCGTGCGGTCGATTGAAATGCTCCCACGGCATTGATGTGTGCTCCCGGACGCAGCCGTTCGCCCACGAACACCGGAACCGTGGAGGTGGTGCAGGTGCAGATCACATCGGATTCCGCTGCGCAGGTACGCGCGTCCACCGCTTCAATCTGGATTCCCGTCCGCTCACGCATCGCAGCCACAAACGGGACAAGGTCAGCGCGTCCCGAACCGCAAACCAGGTAGCGCTGAAACTTTCGCACGCGGGAAACAACCTCAAAATGAGCTTCCGCCTGCCGCCCGCTGCCAAATATTCCCAGGGTATGCGCGTCATCACGAGCCAGAAGGTCGGTAGCCAAAGCTGACGTTGCTGCGGTTCGTACGTCCGTCAGGTAATTCGCCTGCATGCACGCGAGTGACAGGCCGCTCTTGGGATCAATCAATTCATAGTTGGCGCTCACGCCGCTCGCTTTTGTCACCGTAACAGTCTTCACGCCGGCAGCGCCGATTGCGCTGTCCACAGCCGGCATAAGAAGAAGCACGCCGCCTTCGCCCAGACTGAGCGCTGTCCGCACCGGCATCTGCAATGTGGAAGCATAGTCTCGCGTGAACGCCGCGCGGATTGCGGCGATCACTTCATCAGGCCGGCCAAGCTTGCGGACCTGATCATCAGAGAGGGTGAGCATGGATTTATTTTTTCCCTGACTTGGCCAGGACTCTCCTGATCTTTTTCGGCGACACCTTCAGCACCTTGGCCACGCGCGTGATCTTCTTCCCTTCTCTCTCCCACACGCGGGCTATCACCACTTCGGCAAATTCCTCCGTCAGGGCCTGAAAAGTCTTGCCGTCGGTCACGCCCTGTGACCATGCCCGCAATTTCGGATCAATGCTGCCCCGCGCCATTACTTTTTGTTTCAGAAGGTTCAGCTCACGGAATACGTCTTCATCTTCCGCCGATTTCATGAACGTCGCTGCCCGATCAAGACATTGGCGTGCGTCTTCCAGGTCTTGAATGGCGGGATGCGCGGCGGTCAGGCCTCTCCATATATAAGCACGCGCCAGCAAACGCTGGTTCTGCGTGTGCGTGGCTGATTCCACGGCGTCGCGGGCGTAATCACGCGCCGCCTGCGCGTGCTCCCATGTATGCGTGCTGCCTTCAATTTCCTCATCCAGTTGCGCGTGTTCAACTTTACATTGCAGCAGGCGGGCCCGGGCCATCACAATAGAATCATTCTCTTCCTTTCCCACCTCGTAAGCCCGCGCTCCTTCACCGGCTGCCTTGTCCAGCTCGCCACTATCGAGATAGAGTAGGCCACGGTTTTCCAGAACGTTCCCGATGCCATGATGATGATGATGGTGCGTATAGATTTTTTCCGCCTGCTCCAGGTTGGCGAAGGCGCTGGCTCGCAGCTCCTCATACTGTTCCCGGCGTGTCTGCTGCCGTCCGCGTGACACGGCGGGTTTGGCCGACTTGTTCTTGCGCTGGCTCTCCGCCTCGGAATCCATCTGTTCCACGATCTGCGCGGAGATCAGCCTCTGCACGTAAGCGATATTCGCCAGCGACCGTGCCAGATTGCGGTGCTGCGGATTGCGTTTCCTGAAATGTTCCACGGCACGCGAGAAATACTTCAACGCCTGGTTGTACTGGCCCTGGCGGCGAATCATGCGTCCATGCGCGGAATAGATGTTGCCCAGCGTGATGTCATCGTCGGTAGACGAGAGATCCGTTTCAGCGCGATCAAGAATGCGCGTGGCTTCCCGGAACTGGCCCTTTTGAAAGAACAGCCAGCTCTCCAGCACGCGCATCACAGAAGCCATCCTGGGAAATCCCAGCACCTGCGCCAGCTCACGGCCCACTCCGGCACGCTTAAGCGCTTCGTCATATTCGCCCTTCTTGCGATGACAACGCGCATTCCAGAAATGGACAATCGCCACCACTTCCTTGTCTGGAATTTCTTCCTGCAACAGGAGAACCAGATCAAACTGACGCAGAGCGTCATCAGGATGGTCATGCAGGTGTGCCAGCAAACCTTCCGCGGTGCGAAGTTGGAGATAGTCTGCCACGGGAAGCCGGTTGCGGTGTTCGCGGGAGAAGCGCGCCAGAAGTTGTTCCAGCAACTCAGCGCCGCTGTATCCCACGTCAATCCATTGCGCCACCGCGCAAACCAGTGCCGCGGCATGCTCCTGCAATGGATCCAGCGAAGCCAGCGTGGCAGCATGGCCATCCAGCAGGGCGATACCCTGTGTTATCTGCCGGGCTACAAGATGCTCACGCAACGCGCGCAGCAGCCCGTCAATCTCTGACACGGCCGCAGTGGCGGCAGCCCGTTTGCCGCCTGGCGTTCCTGCGGCTCGATTGGAAGCTCGGCGACTGTTGGAAACGGTGGCCACGGCTGGATGATAGTCGCTGGAGGTGCAGCGGAACAAGCCAGATTATGCCAACAACTCGTAAGTCTCGTCATCCCGAAGGGCGTAAGCGCGGCGAGCGCTTTCTTCAGCTCGCCAGCAGCCCTGAGGGACCTTGCGCTTGATTCGTATCACAATCTAGGCCCCTCAGGCTATCTCGGCGAATTCCCCTAACCACTTTTACGCTTTCGCTTTCTTCCATCTTGCCCAGCGGGCTTTGGCGGCATCAGAAATCTTCTTGCGAGCGGCGGCTGACATGTGGCGTCTGCGGCCATTCCGCGGTCCCGCCTTCGTTGCGGCCTTCCCATAGCGGCGTGCGCCGCCTTGCAAGGCTGTGATCGCTTTCTTGATGTTTTCTAGCTGCTCTTCGAGTTGGGCGACAATCTCGGCTGTATCCATTTCTTCTCCATTTTTACTTGTTTCTCTTTAGTTTTGGTTACCCGGGATTGTACATGAGAGTACATGACGGTACCGCAGAAGCCGGGAATGCCCCACGGTGGAAGAGGAAGGATCGCCGGGGGATTGCAATAAAATAGCTTTATGCTGGTTATGCCAGTCCGTGACGAGGTAATGCTTTGCTGATGTCTTCGAGAAATTCAGGAGCCGTGCTGTGAACAGCTTTGCAACCAATGTCAGAAGCGTAGGTTGTTGTCAAAGTCAGACAAAGAACCTGTAGGTCGGGCCGGATTGATTTAACCTCGGCAATTAATGTCTCTTGCTCATCTGTTGGAACTGAATGACATATCACGACAAGGTCAATCGAATCGCCGGCGATTTGGGCCAGGGCTTGCGGGCAGGAATAAGCCTCTGCCACGTGATAGCCTGCCTGCTTCATGAGCATTGTGCGGATGGGCATTAAAGTTGGATCGTATCCAAGCGACAAAACACGAAACACACTCACGTTGCCTCCTTTGAATCAGGCTGTGTCCCGATGCTTCCGCTCAGCCCTTCCCTTCCCGTTGCCAGAATCGGCCCGCACTTTACACGTAGCGCGATGGGCCATTTCGGATAAGGTAAGACTAGGCTCAGAGCGGCTTGCTGCGATGAAGCGGTTGCACTCCAGACAATAAGACTCTATTAAAGGGCCGTTGCGTGGAATGCGAGCATGCCAAAATCGAGGAGGAGTTGGCTGCATTTTTTCACCCTGCTCGGGGCACTGAACTGATTGTCAGCGCGATACCAATGACAAGCCTAACCACATTGGGAATGCCATGTCTGTTCGGTGCCAGACGTAGCGACGAAATTTGTTCCTATTCAGTTTGCTTATAAACGCAAAGAATTAGGACGCCAGTACAAAATAAACCGTCACAAACATCCGAATCCTGTCTTACAATTTTCAGCACAGACACCACTATTCTGAAGTGCCTCCTCCTGTTGAATGCTTCCCCTGAGCGGTGCGGCGTTCAAAAGGGGAGATGTGAACACAAATGGCCGTCGGCTATTCAATTTTGAGTATTGCTCGCTACGAAGGGCTGCAAAAAACACGAACGCTCATTTTAAGTCGAGCTGGCTACGATGTGTGCGAAGCAATCACTGATCAAGAGGCAATCAGATTTCTGGATAGTTCCATTACCTTCGACCTCGTTCTTATCTGTCACTCCGTGCCCGAACCTAGCAGATTGCTCCTTGCGGCGAAGGTCAAAGCCTCACATCCCGGGCTGCCAGCTGGGGGGGTGTGAAACTACCGCCGCTCAGGTGGACAGCTTCGTGCAAGGCCTTGAATCGCCCACGGCTTTGCTCGTCAAGGTTAGTGCTCTGATGACGAAAAGGGTGAAACCAGCAGGTCTGTAATAAAACCGCTTCCATTGATGACGGAAGAGGTTTCCTCGCATCACACCTATACATGGGGAATCAGAAGCCTCGTCTCCAGCTGATACATTCGCGATCGGTTAGGGGGCCGATTGCAGAATTATATGAAACGGGGACAGTTATCCCGGTGACGGGCATATATAGAGTCGTGCATTCTGCCCACCGTTTGCCACATGAAGTCCTCATAGTCCAAGGCCAGCGATTCCCAAAATGCCAAAAATGTGGGGATGCCGTTTTTTTTGAACTGATTCATGCCGCCAGTGATTTGTTCAGCCACATTACGTATTCCATAGGTGAAATTCCAGTGGTCGATGAAGACGAAGACACTGCGGCCTAATCGAACGAGAGTGCGATCTATTCAACATCCTGGCTCGACGATTTCTTCATCTAAAACCAGATGCCGCAAGACCCGCCGAAGTTCTATAAATTTAACTGCGTCTACGATCAGAGAATCACAGAGGTGTATTGCCTCCGATGTTCAAAGTTTCTAGCGGCAAGCCCGCATCCCCCGATCTTATCGATAGTGGAGTCTCTTCACCATTGCCCCAAAGAATCCTCAACCCTCGTTTTTGGAGTAGCCTGAACCGGTCTTAAAGACACAGTTGAGTCACAGTTATGGCTGTTGCTCCAACAAATCCCCTTCGATCAACAACATCCGATTCGATTCACTCGTCCGATTCGGACTACCTCATTTGCTCCCGCCATGCCATGTGGCATCTAATCGTCTCGGCTGGCAGAGAAACTTACTTTCTCGCTGGACCTGATCAGCAGGAGAACAATCGTGGTTCAAGTCAATCAGCATCAGCTCAACGAAAAGCAGCTCGAAACCCTCTGGGCAAATGAAGAAAGATGGAACGGCATCACCCGTCCTTATTCAGCCAAAGATGTAATCAGGCTGCGCGGCAGCATACATATTGAACATTCACTGGCCCGCCTGGGCGCTGAGCGCCTGTGGAAGCTTCTGCACGAAGAAGATTATGTCGCGGCCCTGGGTGCCTTGACCGGCAATCAGGCTGTGCAGCAGGTCCTGGCCGGACTGAAGGCGATTTACCTCAGCGGCTGGCAGGTGGCGGGTGACGCCAACCTGGCCGGACAGATGTATCCCGACCAGAGTCTATATCCCTGCAACAGCGTGCCCAACGTGGTGAAGGAAATCAACAACGCGTTCCTGCGTTCTGACCAGATCAATCACGCCGAAGGCAAAAACGGCACCTACTGGTTCGCGCCCATCGTGGCCGACGCGGAAGCCGGATTTGGCGGATCACTGAACGCCTTCGAATTGATGAAATCCATGATTGAGGCGGGAGCGGCGGGCGTCCACTTTGAGGACCAGTTGGCCTCGGCCAAGAAGTGCGGCCACATGGGCGGCAAGGTCCTGGTCCCGGCGCATGAGTTTGTGCAGAAGCTGGTCGCGGCGCGCCTGGCCTCCGATATTCTTGGCGTCCCTACCGTGCTTATCGCCCGTACGGACGCGGACAGCGCCAAGCTCTTGACCTCTGACAGCGATATCCGCGACGTCGAGTTTCTTACCGGCGATCGCACTCCCGAAGGTTTTCTGGGATACAAAGGCGGCATTGACGCGGCCATCAATCGCGGCCTGATCTATGCTCCTTACGCCGACCTGATCTGGTGCGAAACGTCCGAACCGGACATCGACCAGGCACGCAAATTTGCCGAAGCGATTCATGACAAGTTCCCCGGCAAATTGCTGGCCTACAACTGCTCGCCATCATTCCACTGGAAGCGCAAGCTGGATGACGTGACCATTGCGCGGTTCCAGAAAGAGCTGGCAGCAATGGGCTACAAATTCCAGTTCGTCACGCTGGCAGGCTTCCATGCCTTGAACTTCAGCATGTTTGAACTGGCGCGGCACTACGCCAAGGACGGTATGGCCGCCTATTCACGTCTGCAGGAAAAAGAATTTGAAAGCACTGAAAACCATGGCTACACCGCAGTCCGCCACCAGCGCTTTGTGGGCACCGGGTACTTCGATGAAGTCGCCCAGACGATTGCCAATGGCGAGTCGTCCACGGTGGCCCTGGAAGGTTCGACGGAGAACGAGCAGTTCAATCTCGAAAAGGCAGTATAGCCTTTCGCTCAATGCTGATCACTCCCTCCTGCTCCGGCAGGAGGGTTTTTTGTTTAAGACACAAGCGTCTTCACCAGCAACTTTGTATCGTCTGAAATAATTCCATCCACGCCCATCTTCGCTGCCCTCAACATCTTCCGGGGATCATTCACGGTCCAGGTAACAACTTTCTTCCCCGCCGCGTGGATCTTTTCCACCAGCCGCTCAGTTAACAGTCGATAATGCGGGACCACATATTCAACCGGCAGCCTGGGCCAGCGATGGAGTTGCCAGCGGGTTTGCGCAAGCGCGCCAAGCACAAGATCGCCATCCACCCGATGAAGTTTGCGCACCACGCCTGGCAGAAACGATGAAATGAAATAGTTCCGCGGCCGCACGCGTTTCACTGCCTGCGTCACAATCAGTTCAATGCCGCGGACCTTGACTTCAATGTTGAGGAATGAATCTTTGTAGCGGTCCAGCACGTCATCCAGCGATGGCGCGCATTCGTCTTCTTTTTTGCAGCTTTCGCGCAGCCGCCGCAGAGTCTGACGGCCCACGGTGAGCCGGTTCAGCTTGGGATCATGGCAGATGATGGTATGGCGATCGCGGGTCAGGCGTACATCAAATTCGAAGCCGTCAGCTCCGTGCTCCAAGGCAAGATCAAACGCAGGCAGCGTGTTCTCAGGGGCATAAAGCCGGGCACCGCGATGACCTAGCAATAAAATTCGGGTAGCCAAGGCAGTTAGTCGAGATCAAAGTCGCGGATCGGGCGGCCTTCATCGGGCGACTCTTTGGCTTTCTTCATGGCTTCCTTGAATTTCTTGTCCAGCACATCTGCCTTATTTTTCTCCGCATCAACGGCCTGGCGGAAGATGGATTCCTTGCGGCCTTCCTGCTCGCGCATCGCTTTAGCGGCAGTTTCAAAATCAGCGAAGGTCTTGGGCTTGACGGCGGCAACGTGGGAGATAACCGACCGGGTCTCCGGATCCACCTTGAGCGTGGCAGAGCAGCACGGACATGTGATCTCAAACAATTCCTGGGAAGACTTAGCCATAAGGCTGATTGTAAGCCCGTTTCGCGTCTCAAGCCAATGAAGACATGTGCTCTGCTAGAATTTCAGCAGGCGGGAAACATGCCCACAGACTCTCATTTTGTAGACGTACCCACGGCCATTGAAGAGATCCGCGCCGGCAGGATGATCGTCGTCGTGGATGACGAAGACCGGGAAAACGAAGGCGACCTCACCCTGGCAGCGGAAAAGATCACCCCGGAGGCGATCAACTTCATGGCCAGGTTCGGCCGCGGCCTGATCTGCCTGGCGATGACGCCGGAACGGCTGGACCACCTGCGCATCGGTCCCATGACGCGCGAGAACACCTCGCCTTACGGAACTGCTTTTTACGAAAGCATTGAAGCCCGCGATGGCGTGACCACCGGAATCTCCGCCTTCGACCGGGCACGCACCATCCAGGTTGCCATTGATCCCACCAGCCGGGCTTCTGATCTGGTACGGCCCGGACACGTCTTTCCCCTATGCGCACGCAAAGGCGGAGTCTTGGTTCGTGCCGGGCAGACAGAGGCGTCCGTCGATCTCGCTCGCATGGCGGGGCTGGTTCCTGCCGGCGTGATCTGCGAGATCATGAATGAAGATGGCACCATGGCTCGTGTGCCTGACCTGATCGAGTTCTGCAAGCTGCACCAGTTAAAGATGCTCACCGTAGCCGAGATCATTCGCTACCGCATGGAAAACGAACGCTACGTCACCCGCGTTGGTGAGGCCATTCTTCCCACACGCCACGGTGAGTTCAGGATGATCGCCTTCGCCAGCGAACTGGACGGCGAATCCCATGTGGCCCTGGTGCGTGGCGACGTTGAGATGACGCAGGGTCCCGTGCTGGTGCGCATGCATTCACACTGCCTTGCCGGCGATGTATTTGGTGGATCACTATGCGACTGCCAGACGGTGCTTGACCGCTCCCTGGAAATGATTGCCCGTGAGGGAGTGGGAGCGCTGGTTTATCTGCATCAGGGGTCAAAAGGCTTCAGTGTGGAGGAAGGCAGCCGCCTTACATTTCATCGTGAGCCAAAAAAAGTCACCGCGCCGGCGCACCAGAGAAAGACGCAGCGTGATATCGGCGTGGGAGCGCAGATCCTGAGCGATCTGAATATCCGCACCATACGTCTGCTTACAAATCATCCCAAGCGTGTTGCCGGCCTGGAAGGGTTCGGGATCAGCATTGTGGAACAAGTGCCGGTGCCAACCGCAAAGTCCCTCGCCGGTTAAGTTCGTCGCGGGCTAATTCGCCCGCTTTTAATTTGGACGCTTGGGCATCACCTTTTCATCGTGAATCATGAATTGGGCGGAACAGACGTTGGATCCGCAAATCACCGGAACCAGTCCGCGCATCTGCTTGCGAGTAATCAGGCCCAGCGTGCCGCATTCCGGACACGATAGCACGGCCCAGTAAGGATCGTCGTTATCGCCAACCTCGCCCGCATTTTCCAGAACAAAGATTGCGCCTGGCTCCATCTGTTCGGGAATCCATTCCGTCACGATACTTAATTGCGCCACCATGTTCTACCTCCCGTCGAATTCTCTTCCCGTTCCTGCTTGCCCTTCCTGCTATCAACTTACGAAGTCTTGCGTTTCACACTGCGCCGCAGGCCCTGCTTTTCTGCAGGGCGGCGGTTGAAGAGTTCCGCGCGCACGTCACGCACGGCATCACTCAGGCATACGCCGAACAACGGCTGCCGGGAATTCTTCAGAATATCGATCACCTGGCTGTGCGAATTCTCAACATAGATGCGTTTCCCATCGGTCAGAAGGTGATATTCAGAACCGGCTGTAACCGCCTGCGCCAGCCGCCCGCCGAATTCTTTTTGCAGGAATTTCATAATGCGGCGCACGCGTTGCAGGGGAAACCCCTTCTTTCGTAACGCGCACAGCACGGCGATTTCCGTGACATCGTCCCCGGAATACAGCCTTCTTCTTCCCTGGCGCTCCGGGACCACAATCCCTCTCTCATCCCACCACTGCAGCTGCCGTGGCGTAATGCCGGTGATCCTGACTACTTCCGCGGATGTGAGTTGTTTGTTCATTTCTCTCAAGAAATGTTTTAAACATTTCATCCAGGAAATGTTTGAGTTATTTTATGGAGAGAACCATGAAAGTCAACCTAAAGTTGACGCACGCCAAGGGATTAAGAGGGGATTTTTATCTGAGGAACGGCGGTAGCTGCAGTAAGGCGGAATGTGCTGTAACTGGCAACCGGAGGATCAAAGGCCGCCGCCTACAAAATGAACAATCTCCAGTTTGTCACCAGTATGAAGCGCGGTATGTTCCCATTGGCCTCTCTGAACGATGGATTGATTCAGTTCCACCGCCACCCGGTCAGGCTTCATACCAAGCTGAGCGACGAGCGCCGCCAGAGTCAGACCTTCAGGAAATTCCTTTTGTTCACCGTTGATGTGCAGTACCAGGGCCATAGACAAATTGTATGTCATGCCTGGCTACGGCTGGACGGCATGCACATTCATAGTGTGGCGGAATTCAATATCCTCGTCGCGTATCAACGCGATTAAGCAGCGGACTACCCGCCATGAGACGACCAAGGTTTTCCACGATCAGCTCATAGTGCCGGTCCCATAAACGTTCAGTGACGGCAGCCGTGTGCGGGGTGATCAACAGGTCCTTGAGCGACCAAAGAGGCGAATCCGCAGGCAATGGTTCCTCCACGAAAACGTCCAACGCGGCGCCCGCAATGCGTCCGGTTCCCAGAGCGGTGCACAGGGCAATTTCGTCAACTAATGGCCCGCGACCAACATTGATGAGATAAGCATCCGGCTTCATCTTATTCAGCCGGGATTCATTGATCATGCCCGTCGTCGCCGGAGTCACGGGCGTACACAGCAGTACGTAGTCGGCGCGAGGCAGGACCTGGTCGAGTTCTGATAGAGAGACTACCTCGTCGGCTTCTCCTCTTCCCTTTTTCACGTCTTCCCGCACCGCGATCACGTGCATGCCAAAGTGTTTCGCATGCGGGATGAAGGCGCTTCCAATCCCTCCCACGCCCACCACAACCACGTGGGCGCCGGAAAGCTCGCGAGGCCGCGGACTTTCATTCCACAGCAACGCCTGCGCCCACTTCCTTTCTCTCTGGTATTGCATCGCCTGAGGGAGTCGCTTGGCCAGCGCAAGAAGGATGGTGATCGCATGTTCCGCCACCACCGGACCGTGAACATTGCTGGAATTGGTAACAACCACATCGCTGGCCATGAGTTCGGGATACATCAGCTGATGCACGGCCGCCGCCGGCGAGTGTATCCAGCGCAGCTTTTTAGCCGCAACAAACTGTTCCGGCCGGAGTGACCAGCCAATAAAGACGTCAGTATCCGCAATCTCCTGGGGAACCCGATCGTAGTCTTCGAGCTGGAGGAATTGAAAATCGGGATATGCCGATTGCAGCCGGTCGCGCAGCCATGCCGGCGCATGCCACAGTTCGAAACGATGATGATGGACGATTATGATCTTCATTTTTTCAAATCCCGAGCGCCGCGAGGGATCCCTACAATCTTGTTTTCACATCCCGAGCAAAGCGAGGGATCCCTACGATCTTTGAGGATCTTCATCCCGAGAACGTGAGCGCAGAGAATGAGACTCGCCAAAAATCAGCGCCAATCTCTTAGGAAACTTTTTTCACCCGCAAATCCTTGCCTGTCATCTCGGCAGGTTGGCTGAAGCCGAGCATGCCCAGCACCGTGGGCGAAATATCCTGCAAAGATCCATCCGGACGCAGCGAGAATTTCTTCGCGTCTTCATCCACTACGATGAACGGAACTGGATTTGTTGTATGCGCTGTGTGTGGGCCGCCGGTGGCAGGGTCAATCATCATCTCGGCATTGCCATGGTCGGCGGTGATGAGCATGGAGCCGCCCACCCGCTTCAACGCTGCATAAATCTCGCCCAGGCAGGCATCCACGGTCTCAACGCCGGTCACCGTAGGCGGAATTTTGCCGGAGTGGCCCACCATGTCAGCGTTGGCAAAGTTCACGATCACCACGTTGAAGGCCGAGTCGCTGGCCGCTTTGACCACGGCTTCCGCGATTCCGGCGGCAGACATTTCCGGCTTCAAATCGTAGGTGGCAACTTTCTGTGACGGGACCAGCACGCGATCTTCTCCCGGGAACGGCTTTTCTATCCCGCCATTGAAGAAGTAGGTAACGTGGGCATACTTCTCCGTCTCGGCGACGCGCAGATTACGCAACTGATGGTCTGCCATCACGTTGGCCAGAATGTTCTTGATCGAATCTGGCTGCACAACATACGGCAGGGTGAACTGCTTGTCATATTGCGTCATGCAGATGTACTTCAGATTTTTGGGGACGCGGGGGCGCGGAATGGTTGCGTCCAGCGCTTCGGCATCGGGAAGGTCGCGGCCTCCGTCGGCGGTTAATCCGCTTTCGCGGGCCAGGCAACGTGTGATCTGGCGGGCACGGTCAGCGCGGAAATTAAAGTTGATCACCGAATCATCATCGCGGATCACGGCGTTCGGCTGTCCCTGATTGTTGACGCAGGTAAACGGAATGATGAACTCGTCGGTGACGTCGCGATTGTATGAGCCTTTGATTCCCTGCACCGGATCAACAAACTCGCCACCTTCAGCCTTGCCGGCCACCATCGCGTCAAAAGCCTTGAGCTCGCGGTCCCATTTCTTGTCGCGGTCCATGGCGTAATAACGTCCGCTTACGCTGGCAACTTTGCCCACGCCCAACTCGCGCATCTTCTGCTGGAGCTGGTCCATATAAACAGCGCCGTTGGTGGGCAGTGTGTCCCGCCCGTCCATGAAGGCGTGGACGTATGTGCGGTCAACACCGCTCTGCTTCGCCATACGCAGCAGCGCATAGAGATGGTTCTGGTGTGAATGAACGCCGCCATCCGAAAGCAATCCGCATAGATGGAGTTGGCGTCCGCCGCTGCGGGCGTTTTTCATTGCATCGCTCAAGACCGGATTCGAATAGATGTCACCTTTTTCGATCATGAGATCGATCTTGGTGATGTCCATGTACACCACGCGACCGGCGCCGATGTTGAGGTGGCCGACTTCACTGTTCCCCATTTGGCCGTCGGGCAGGCCGACGGCGAGCCCGCTGGTGCGTATGAGCGTGTTGGGAAATTCTTTGAGCAGACGATCGTACGTCGGCTTGCGGGCAAGTGAGATGGCGTTGGCGGGCGAGGGCGGAGCATAGCCCCAACCGTCCAGGATAATCAGAACCAGAGGCTTATTCATGGCAGACCGATGATTGTAAATCAGACAAAGAAGTTGGGGCGTTTGCAAAAAGAAAGAGATTGAGGTGCTTACAAAAAAATATGCACGGTCAAGCTTAATTGCCGCGGCATGTGCCCACTACGAAAGCTGTCGGGCGATTTTGCTCTTTAAGCCTTGTCATCCTGAGCGCAGTCGGAGCGCATGCGACGACGGAGTCGAAGGATCTATGAATTTGTTTATCACACAACACTGATTTCCAAAATACATTGACCGTTCAACTACGCGTCTTCCTTGCGGTCGCCGCCTCGCTCGCGCTGACAATCGGAATACAAGCGCAGCAACGTTATTACGGCTTCTGTTTCAAATTGATCAGTCCCACGGCTTCAGCGCCGTTCGGATCAACCGCGTGAGCCCACACATTGGTGAAAGCGTCTTTCAATTCGGGATATTGCGCCACTACTGCAGTGGCCAGGCCGCGCGCATCTGCCTGCGTCCCATTGAAGTCTGCTGTGCTTGGCACCGAATACTTAATGCTGAGGTCAAAAGTGTTCCCGGTATACAGCGGACTAATCTCAGTGATGTTGTAGGTCTTGCCGTTGGCACTGAATGACACGGGAGTGCCATTAACAGGTACGTCCTTGGGCTGGACTGAATTTGATTCCTGCGTGACCTTGGACAGCATCACGGTATTCATGAACGGCACCGGAGCAATCAGATTCCATGACGTCAGATAATAGAACCAGGCATTGTGCGCCTGCCCCTTGGTCTTGTATTCGCGGGCGCGTTCCAGATACCAGAAACCATCGTGTCCCACCGCGGCGACCGAATGCACGCGGAAGCCGGCCACCTTCCATCCACTCATGTCCTGAAAGATGGTGGTGAGAACATATGGGCCTTTGCTGCCGACGATGTCCTGGATGGCGATGCCATACTTTCCCACCGGCAGGTTCGGGATATCAAACTCTGCTCCGTTCGCGCCCATGCCGCGTGCACCGAATACTCCGCAATAGAACTGGCCATCGGCGCTGGGAGTTGGACCTGTATCCAGAAGAAAAGAGGTGCGAATCTCCGGCTTGGCGCCGGCTAGCGCCGCCTGATTGTCTTTGACTGCTCCGGCAATGTCGCCGAAGTTGGACTGCAATGACGGAATAGCGTCCGTGCGGAGCGCCGCGGCATCGCCGCGACTGGCTTCATCAAACGCTTTCTGCGCGGCAGCCTCAACCGCGGAACGCACATCGGGGGCAATCTCTTCCCGCGTCTGGCAGCTTTGCGCCCAGACCGGAACGGTAACTCCGGCTGCCAACGTCGCGACTAACAGAAGCTTAAGGGTTAAACTTTTGAGCATTGGATGTTCCTGGATTCTTCTCTGCTAATACATTATAGAAAGACAGCCGTTCACTATGAAGATGGGCTACTCTCATCACGTCTCTATGATGCTATCCGGCAAAGTCCAGATGTATTGGCCCGGTTGTGGAGATGGCCTGTAAGTGGTACAAAATGCAAGGCTGATAATCAGTCTGCCTGAGTGCGTCACCCAAAAGGCACGAATAGCTTCAGGTACTATTGAATTCCAGAGCAAGTCTTGATTGCAGCCCCGTTCAAGTGTTGAGAAGAGTAAAATTCAAAAGAAATCCTTAAGAATAGAATTCGGCCATTTCATGAAGCTTTTTTCATCACTGGTTCCCGTCTTGCTGATCTCTGTGTGCGCAGCTGCCTGGGGGCAGTCCACACCGCCGCCGCAACCACAGATGCGGACCGGCATCGCTGCTGGCACGCCGCAGGCGCCCGCCCAAACGAACCAGAAGAAGATGTCTTCGACAACCACCAGGGGAACGCGTTCAGCAGCCAAGCCAACGCCCACGCCTGTCCCGGTGCCGACGCCGGTTCCAAGTCCCACGCCGATGCAGGCCATCAAGCCCTCGGATATGCCTCCGGTTCCGCCGCAGGTCACCTTCAGGAACGGTCTTCTTACCGTCAACGCCGTAAACTCAACACTATCGAGTCTGTTGACTGCGATTCGCAACAAAACCGGAATCGAGTTTGAAGGCGCTGAGCTCGCCGGCCAGGACCGCGTGGCCATTTCCATCGGTCCGGCTTCGGAAGGTGAAGTCCTCGCCAGCATATTGAGCGGGTCTTCCTTGGATTATGTAGTGATGGGCCGGCCTGACAGCCCAACCATTGTGCAGAAGGTGCTCTTATCGCGACGCAGCCGGCCAGGCGCTCCCGCGGTCGCCAACGGGCAGCAAACGCCCGCTGCTAACGCGCAACAGGAAGGCGACGAAGAAGGTCAGGACGAGAGCGCTGCAGATGAACAGCAGCCGCAGGATACGGCTGCGCAGCCGCCAGTCCAACAGCAACCCGAAGGCACCCAGGCCCAGCCGCAGCCGACACCCGCAGATCAGAATGCCCAGCCCAAGACTCCGGAGCAGTTGCTGCAGGAACTGAAAGAAATGCAGCAAAAGCAACAAGGGCAGACGCCCGACCCGAACTCAGCGCCACGCAAAATACCGCCAAGAATGTAGTGGATTTGGTAATTGAGTAAGTTGGCAATTGGGTAATTGGAACGCTTCGAAATTCTTGCGCTGCGCGCAAACCGCTCGCAATCATCTATCACCACACCTGTACGGGGCACCTGTTGCCTCGGGCTCGGCACGCTAGTCGGCCTCGCCCGTTGTTTCGGCCGCGCCTGACGCGGAATTTGTTTGCGAATCCCGGAGAGCTTGCAGATCACAGGATTCTCTCCCCAAGCGGTGTGGAGCGTAGCGACAACAGGATTTGTTTCGAAATTAAAGGGCGAGGCCGGCCACGCACCGAGCCCGCTGCATCAAGAGCACGTCGATGTAGCCATGGCCGATGCTCTCAAGCGGTGTGGAGCGCAGCGACAACAGGATTTGTTTCGAAATTAAAGGGCGAGGCCGGCCACGCACCGAGCCCGCTGCATCAAGAGCACGTCGACGTAGCCATGGCCGATGCTCTCAAGCGGTGTGGAGCGAAGCGACAACAGGATTTGTTTCGAAATTAAAGGGCGAGGCCGACCCGCGCCGAGCCCGCTGCAACAGGAGCACGTCGGACGTAGCAATGGCCGAGGCTCTCAAGTCGTGTGGAGCGAAGCGACAAAAAATTTAGTGGGTGGTAGTAACCGCGATCACAGCGGTAGCCGAACCGGCCTGGGATTTCCCTGACTGGTACGAGAAAGCCCTAAGAATGGAACTAATGACTGCGTAGCCGCAAGCGATGCCGAATACGAGAGAGCAAACTATAGTGATCAGGACGGTAGAAGAAGCCAATAGGGTTCGCATCGTGTGTTCGGTACTCTAATTAAGATGTCAGTTCCAATTTACCGGTTGGTTTCGCCGGTATTGTGATTGTCGGCTATCTAGCTGCAAATGTATTCATTACTGATGTTGCTGGACCGCCGATACGCCATCATGCCCCCTTCGTCATTTTGTCCGCAAGTAACTGATGTCACAGGGTTAAGACCTTACATCCCTCTCAGGAATTGACCTGTGACATTCGCCGGCCATAAGATACGGAGTAGAGCTGTGCATACTCCCTCGCGGACCTTACTGTGCGTTTCCCCAATAATTCTGCCTGGGAGTGAGGCTTTGCTCAGTCCAAGGTACCGGTCTTAATGGCAATTAGCAGCATCACTGTGCGCGGCGCCCGCCAGCACAACTTAAAAAATATTTCGGTCGAGATACCCCGCAACACTCTCACGGTCATCACCGGTTTGAGCGGCTCGGGAAAATCCTCACTGGCCTTCGACACCATTTACGCCGAAGGGCAACGCCGTTATGTTGAAACCCTGTCAGCCTACGCGCGCCAGTTTCTCGACCAGATGGAGCGGCCTGACGTTGATTCCATTGACGGACTCAGTCCGGCAATCTCCATTGAACAAAAGACTACATCGCGCAGCCCGCGTTCGACTGTAGGAACAATTACTGAAATCTACGATTATTTGCGCCTGCTTTATTCGTCAGTGGGTGTGCCGCATTGTCCGCAGTGCGGCAAGCCGATCAGCCGCCAGTCGGCCGAGCAGATCGTACATCAGGTGATGTCATTGAAGCCGGAAGATCGCGTGATGGTGATGGCTCCGCTGGTGCGCGGACGCAAAGGCGAGTTCAAACAGGAACTGGCTAAGCTGGCGCAACACGGCTACGTACGCGCACGCATTGATGGCGAACTGCGCAACCTGGACGAAGAGCTGGATGACATTCAACTGGACAAGCGCAAAAACCACACCATTGAAGTGGTGATTGACCGTCTGCTGGTGAAGCCGGGAATTGAAAAACGTCTGGAGCAATCCGTCGCCACGGCGATGAAGCTGGCCAATGGATTGGTGCAGGTTGCGGTGATAGGCGGCGAAGAGCACCTTTATTCTTCGCGTATGGCGTGTCCGGATTGCGGTATCAATATTCCGTCCCTGGAGCCGCGTTCGTTTTCGTTTAACAGTGTTTACGGCGCATGCAAGGAGTGCAACGGACTGGGCAGCAAATATGATTTTGATCCGGCCAAGCTGGTGGTGGACTGGTCAAAGCCGTTGCTGGATGGAGCACTTGGTCCGGGATCAGGATCAACCTATCTTCAGCGCATGCTGGACATCGTAGCCACAGCTTTCAAGATCGACCTATCCACTCCCTTTGAAAAGCTTCCGGCGAAGACGCAGAACCTGCTGCTATACGGTCCGGAAGAACGCGAAGCGCCGCGGCTGGGCTTTCGCGGCGTGATTGGCTTCCTCAAACAGAACATGGAAGAATCCACGTCAGAAGGCTATCGCGAATGGCTGCTGGGATACATGTCTGCCACCACGTGCCCTGCCTGCCATGGCATGCGGCTGCGTCCGGAAAGCCTGGGCGTGAGGGTGAATGGGCTTTCCATCGCCGAATTCACCGGTCTTTCCGTGGGGCGCGCGGTGGAAGCTGCGGCCAAAATTCAGTTGAACGAGCGCGAAAAAGCCGTCGCCGGCAGAGTGCTGCATGAGATTCGCGAACGCCTCCAGTTCCTGAATGCGGTTGGCCTGGGATACATCTCACTGAGCCGCTCAGCGGCAACGCTGTCCGGCGGCGAGGGCCAGCGCATCCGGCTGGCAACACAAATCGGATCACGGCTGCGCGGGGTTCTCTACGTGCTCGACGAACCCTCCATCGGGCTGCATCATCGCGACAACAACCGTTTGCTGCAAGCGCTGGAAGCATTGCGCGACCTGGGCAATACCGTGCTCGTAGTGGAACATGACGAAGAAACCATTCGCCGCGCCGACTACGTCATTGATCTTGGGCCGGGTGCAGGCCTGCATGGCGGCGAAGTGGTAGCTTCCGGCACACCAGAACAGATTACCCATGAGCCAGGCTCACTCACCGGTCAATACATCGCCGGAAAACGCAGCATCAGCACGCGCTTCGAACCTCGTCCCACGAATGGTAAGGCCATCACCATCCTGGGAGCGCGTGAGAACAACCTTCGTGGCCTGGATATCACTTTCCCGCTCGGCGTTTTAAACGTTGTTACCGGCGTTTCCGGATCAGGTAAGTCAACGCTGGTGAATGACATTCTGTACAAAGCGCTGGCCCAGAAACTGTACCGCTCGCGAGAAGATCCAGGCGCGCACAAGTCAATCAGCGGCACTGAGCACATTGATAAAGTGATACGCATTGACCAATCGCCCATTGGAAGAACGCCGCGTTCGAATCCCGCAACCTATACGGGTGTATTCACACATATCCGCGATCTTTACGCCATGCTGCCGGAGTCACGCGAACGCGGATACAAAGCCGGGCGGTTTTCCTTCAATGTCTCCGGCGGCCGTTGCGAACATTGCCAGGGTGAAGGTGAACGCCGCATTGAAATGAACTTTATGCCGGACGTGTACGTGTTGTGCGAGGTCTGCGGCGGCAAACGCTACAATCGCGAAACTCTGGCCGTGAAATTCAAAGACCGTTCGATTGCAGACTTGCTGGAGATGTCTGTCTCTGACGCTTTGCCGATTCTGGAAGACATTCCGCAGATCCGCCAGCGGTTGCAGACGCTGGAAGACGTAGGTCTGGGTTACATCAAGATCGGCCAGTCTGCAGTGACTCTCTCGGGCGGCGAAGCGCAACGCATGAAGCTGGCAAAAGAGCTCTCCAAGCGGCAAACCGGACGCACACTTTACTTGCTCGATGAGCCAACGACTGGCCTGCACTTTGAAGATGTAAGCAAGTTGCTGGAAGTGATTCATCGCCTTACCGATCTGGGCAATTCCGTGATCATCATCGAGCACAACATGGATGTAATCAGAAATGCTGATTGGCTGATCGATCTTGGTCCGGAAGGCGGCGAGGATGGCGGACGTCTTGTGGCTCAGGGAACTCCCGACCACGTTTCGAAAATCAAGAAGTCATACACCGGGCAAGCGCTGGCTGATTACATGCGTCATTCGCGCAAGTGACTGAAAACAAAGTCGCATAATCCAGACGTTCTAAATTCAGAAAACTTTAACTCAAATGTTGGACAATGCGAATTGTCCCTTAAAGTTCTCCCAACCTTCTCCTTATACCTGGGCACAAATAAAGGGGTAGCGAACTTTGGCTTCCAACGTTTCTCGCTACCCCTTTGACCTTCTCCAACGAATGGCTCTTCTGGACGAATTCCCACAATAGTGTAGATTTATAAAAGTTCGCCCCGGCATCACCTTGGACTATCAGGACCCAATTCCGCAGAACCACACCATTCCTCAACTCCCCTTAGAGATGGCGGCACCTGCTGCGCCTCAGGAAGTGGACATAATCGACGTAGCGCTGATTGTGTGCGTGGCGGCAGTGGCATTCTTTTTGAGCACCATTGTCGCCTTGTTGATTTATAGCGGCCTTCCGGGCCGGAGGATTTCGGATCCGAAATTGCTCTTACAGAACGTGGCATTTGTGCTGCCGGCGCAGCTGGTTGCATATCTGATCATTGTCGGATTCATGGCTTTTATTGTCGCGCTCAGACACAACAAGACTCTTTCCGAAGCCATCCACTGGAATTTTCCATCGAGTTCTCGCTGGGCGGGCGCCCTGGCCGGCGGCGCGCTTTTGGGATTGGGAGCTCAGATAGCTTCCTCATTTCTGGGCCGATGGGTTCCCAAGACGCTGCCAATCGACCAGTACTTCCGTGACGCGGCTTCCGCCTACATGCTGGCTGCTTTCGGAGTCTTCGTTGCTCCGGTGGTGGAAGAACTCTTCTTTCGCGGCTTTCTATATCCGGCGCTCGCTCGCTGGACTGGAGGCGCGGCCTCCGTCATCGTGACCGCCGGAGCTTTCTCGCTTCTGCATGAAGGCCAGTTGGCGCATGCGTGGGTGCCGCTGCTGGTGCTGTTCAGCGTGGGTGTGATACTCACGTTAGTGCGCGCACGTACTGACTCCGTCGCCACGTGCGTTCTGGTCCATATGGGCTACAACGGCGTATTGTTCGGCATGCTGTTCTTTTTCACTGATGGATTCCGCCACCTGGAGAAGGCCGTATAGATCGCTATGAACGACACTTCCCGCGACCAACTTCTGCACCTCCTTGCCCAGAACTCTTTCCGCCTTGGCGATTTCACTCTTTCCTCCGGCATCAAGAGCGATTACTACATTGACTGCCGGACCACCACTCTTCACGCAAAAGGCGCTGAGCTGACAGGTCACGTCTTCTATAACCTGATACGCACGCAGGGATGGAAAGCCGATGCCGTTGGCGGATTGACTATGGGAGCCGATCCCATCGTCGTCGCGGTTTCCGTGATCAGCTCGCAGGCAGGTTCACCGATTCATGGCTTCCTGGTCCGCAAGTCAGAAAAAGCGCACGGCATGGGCCGCAAAGTGGAAGGCTTTCAACAGAAAGGTGCCAGCGTCGTGATCGTGGACGACGTGTGCACCACCGGCAGCTCAACCATCCAGGCCATCGAATCAGCTCGCGAGTTCGGATTCAACATCGTCGGCGTGGCCTGTCTGGTGGAACGCGAAGAAGCCAAAGGACGTCCTGATGTCGAGAAGGCAGCCGGTTCGGTTCCTTTTATTTCTGTCTTCAAATCAAGCGAGGTCAAAGCCGCGCACGTAAACTGGAAAAATAATCCCTAGACATTTGCTTATGCGGGAACATGCGAAGTCTGCGGACGCCCCGCGGTAACTAATTCTCCGCGGCTGCGCTGCGAAGCGCACCAGCCGTAGGGCTGGCGGACAATCAACTTCATATAAAATCTAAATAATGATCAAAACCATTGAATGGACCAATGAAGGTGTTCGCTTCATTGACCAGAGACGCCTTCCCACCGAAGAAGTTTACGAAGTTTGCAAGAGCTATGAAGAAGTAGCCGAAGCCATCCGCAATATGACGGTGCGTGGCGCACCGGCGATCGGCGTCGCGGCGGCCATGGGCGTCGCTCTGGGAATGCAGCAAAGCACGGCAACGGACCTGGCGGGCTTTCGCCAGCATTTTGATCGTGTGGCAAAGCTGATCGCTGAAACCCGTCCCACTGCGGTGAATCTGTTCTGGGGCATTCGCCGCATGAAAGCAAAGTTTGATTCTCTTTCCGGTCAATCCATAGCGCAGATAAAAGCCGCGCTGGTCGCGGAAGCGCAGTTAATGCTGGTGGAAGACATTGCCTCCAATGAAGCCATGGGGAAACACGGCGCTGTATTGATGCCGAGTTCTGGCAGTGTGCTCACCCATTGCAATGCCGGTGCGCTGGCAACCTGCGGTTACGGCACTGCTCTTGGTGTGATTCGCGCGGCTGTCACCGCAGGCAAACAGATCCATGTTTTTGCGGACGAAACCCGTCCTTTTCTTCAGGGATCACGGCTCACAGCCTGGGAGTTGATGAAAGACGGCATTCCCACCACGGTGATCGCCGACAATATGGCCGGCGCGATGATGCGTCAGGGCAGGATTCAGGCAGTGATCGTAGGCGCAGACCGCATTGCCGCCAACGGCGACGTCGCCAACAAGATCGGCACATACTCTGTTGCGGTGCTGGCGAAGGAACACGACATTCCGTTCTATGTGGCTGCGCCGTTTTCAACCGTTGACCTGAATACTCCAGACGGCGAGCACATTCCCATTGAGCAGCGGTCGTCTCTGGAAGTTACTCACCACGCGGGAAAACAGGTTGCGCCAACCGGAGTAATGGTGGAGAATCCCGCATTTGACGTAACGCCCAGTAAGTACGTTACAGCCATCATCACTGAACGAGGGATCGCCAAAGCACCGTTTGCCGAATCATTGAAGGACCTGGCCGGTGTCGCTACCACCACAGCCTGATGCGCCAAGCCGAAGGCTATCCAGCCTATGACGCCATCCGCTGTACGGTAATGCCCGCGCCGTTGGCTTCATAGCCTTCGTCCGTGAGGGTCTTCAGGGCTGATTGGCGCAACGCGGCATCGTCGGCATTTTTCGGCAGATCGCAGTAACGGCGAATCACCTCTTCACCTGCTTGTATGCGGACAGCCCATTTGGATTTTGTCCCATCCCAGATTACTTCCACTCGATCAGCTTGCATGGTTCCTCCTGCCCGGATCTTCTTTTCAATGGCGAAGCATGTTCCCTGACAAAAGACGGCGCTAGCAAAGCATGGGTTTCAGATTCGGACTCACAATCAGTTTTGCTTCCGTTGCCTTCTGTACATCTTCCGCCGTCAGTCCCTCGGCAATCTCTTCCAGCACCAACCCCTGCGGAGTCACGCTGATGTACGCCATCTCCGTCACAATTGTATTCACAACTTTCAAGCCTGTGAGCGGCAGCGTGCATCTGGTCAGGATCTTTGGCGCGCCCTCTCTGGTGGTGTGCTCCATGGCGATCACGGTCCTCCGCGCTCCAGCCACCAGGTCCATGGCTCCGCCCATGCCTTTCACCATCTTGCCGGGAATCATCCAGTTGGCCAGATTGCCTTCTTCATCCACTTCCATTGCGCCCAGTACGCTAAAGTCAATGTGCCCGCCACGGATCATAGCAAAGGAATCTGCGCTGGAGAAATATGCGGTGCCGGGAATTTCCGTCACGGTTTCCTTGCCGGCATTGATCAGGTCAGCATCCTCTTCCCCTTCAAAAGGAAAAGGCCCAACACCCAGCATTCCATTTTCGCTTTGCAGCACCACTTCCACACCGTCAGGAACGTAGTTGGCCACCAGTGTGGGCATGCCGATTCCCAGGTTCACGTAGAAGCCGTCGCGCAGATCGCGCGCAATACGCTTGACGATCCGTTCCCGCTTCTCCACGTCTTTCTGTTTTGCTTGCTTGTTGACTGGGGTTGTGGCCATAGTTAGTTTTCTTCCCTGATCTCATCGCCCACGCAGATCGGGCCGCTTTGCAGTATCTCTGCCCGTAAGCCGCCGCGATGCTTCAATGCTCGAATCACTTCTTTGCCTGTCAGTTTCTTCAGATGACCGCAGGGCTCGCAGAGTTTTAGCCCGCGCAAGCGAACTTCGCCAATGCGAAACTCTCGCCCCACCAGATGGTTCAAGGCGATGCCCATGGTGAGAACATTGCGTCGTGACTCGGCTGCGCTCAAGTCCAGTTTGTAGTCGCGGGCTGCGGCGTCCAGGGCCTCTTGTTCAATCAATGTAACCTGATTGTTGGGCAGCTTCTGGGAAAACGTTCCTGCTTCACGCGCGTAACGATCGCCTTCCAGCCCAACTCCGCTGATCGCTTTTACTGCGGGCACCGGCATCATCGGCTCCATGCGTTCAGCGCCGACGTGTATGGCCACTACAACGCCATTGTTTATGTGGCGTTTTAAATCCTTCGTCGGTTGTTCCCGAACTTCACTGCTGCCTGACATACCCTCTACTCCACTTATGCCCGTTTGCGCACAGTGCGCTTTTCAATTCTTTTCTCGCCGCCAGTCGCAAGAACAACTCGCTTCACGTACACGCTGGGAACATGGATTCCATCCGGATTCAGAGCTCCGGTTTCCACGATCTCCTCAACTTCAGCGATGGTAACTGTTGCCGCCGTCGCCATCACCGGATTGAAATTCCGGGCGGTCTTGCGGAACATCAGGTTGCCCCAGCGATCGGCCTTCCATGCCTTCACCAGAGCAAAGTCCGCCTTGAGCGCCTTTTCCATTACATAAAGACGGCCATCAAATTCGCGCGTCTCTTTGCCTTGCGCCACAAGGGTTCCCGCGCCCGTGGGAGTGAAAAACGCTGGAATGCCCGCTCCGCCGGCGCGAATCCGCTCTGCCAGTGTTCCCTGTGGATTGAGTTCAAGCTCCACCTTGCCGGTCAGCACCATCTGCTCAAAAACTTTGTTTTCGCCCACGTATGAGCCAATGTGCTTTCTGATTTGCCCGGCATGCAAAAGCTTTCCCAGGCCGAAGGTATCCACCCCGGCATTGTTGGAGACAGTGGTCAGGTTCCGGACGCCCTTGCGGACCAGCGCTTCAATCAGCTCTTCCGGAATCCCGCACAGGCCGAACCCTCCGACCATGATGGTGGCGCCGTCCTGCACATCGCGGACCGCCTCGTCTGCATTGGCAACGACTTTATTCATAAACACAAGATTCTATAGAGCGTGGAGTAGGGCTGCAAATGGCACATGCGGCAATTTCACCCGAACGCCTGCGCCGTGGAGACGCAGCGGAATCCCGCAACCTGCCGGCCGCTTTGCCGTATCATTCAGTGTGCTCATAGAAATCGGACATGTGGAAGCGATCTTCCGGTATCCCGTAAAGTCTATGGCCGGCGAACGACTCGACGCTGCCAACCTGGGCTGGCATGGTCTGGATGGTGACAGACGTCTGGCATTCCGGCGGATGGACGACCGCAGCGGTTTCCCATGGTTATCAGCAAGCAAGCTTCCGGACCTGCTCCTATTTGCCCCGCAGCCACGTGAAGACGGTGGGCAGGGCGGCCTTCCCACGCATATTCGCACCCCGACTGGCGAAGCGATGCCGGTCTTTGGAGACGACCTGGCAACAGACGTCGGACGCCGCTACGGGGCTCCCGTGCAAATGATGCAAATCGATCATGGCATCTTCGATGAAGCCATGATCTCCGTGATCGCCTCCGAGACCATACGCGAGATTGGACGACTCGCAGGGCGCAGCCTGGACATGCGGCGATTTCGTCCGAATATCGTCGTTCGTTCAAGGCGATCCGGCGCCTTCCAGGAAGATGCGTGGTTAGGCGGTGTGCTCTCATTTGGAGAGGGAGACAATGCCCCGGCCATCACCGTCACGTTGCGTGACGTTCGCTGCTCAATGGTGAACCTTGATCCCGATTCAGCACGCCCTGCACCCGAAGTGCTGAAAGCGGTGGTTCATGCCAACCAGAATAACGCTGGAATCTACGGCGCGGTCACTCGCATCGGTCGATTGGCGGTCGGACAAACCATATTCTTTCGTCCGGCGACCGAGAACCGTGCCACACTCTAAGCCACCAATGCCTTGCGGTTAAAAGTGAAGGGCCAACTCAAGGCGTGATATTGATTTTCTTTTTGGCATTCTCTATCAAGCCGTTTTCAACACCAGCCCACCGGTCGTGCGCTTTACCGCCCTCGCGCAAGTCATTCGCCGTGAAGCCGGTTGGCGCAACGTCTTCGCCATAAATGATCATCAGCTCTTTACGTTTTTGCGCATCCAGCAGGTGCACCAGTCGGACATAGGCCATTCCCGCCGGCATCTTGAATCTCTTTGCCCTGATAAGAGCCTCAACATGCTCCCTGTCTGAGCCGTCCCTGATCTTTTCCTGGTCCGAACGGACCCATGTATCCACAAAAAAATCCATTCCGCCGATAGTGATGTGCCGCGCGGAATCGTAATCGTAATGCAGTTCCGGCCTGGACGGAATGTATCCCTCGAACTGCACCCAGTACAGCGCCTTAACGTTGTTATGGCTATCGGGTTCAGCGAAGGCATGCAGTTCGCAATCAGCCACGCCGTAAAGAGTCCACCTGTCCGCTCCGGCATACTTCACGGTCTTTGGCAGCTGGATCTGGGCTGCCGGGTCATGAGTAGAGCTGAGGACGGGTCCATAGACTTTGCGATCGGGCTTCTGTGTCTGGCCCACAAGAGCCGCGAGCAAGAGAAGACTGCCGAGGCATGCCTTCAGAAGGTTCTTCATCTTCATCGTGTCTTGGACGTGATACCGGGTGAAAGGTTTAATCGTGCAGCACCGCGATCGATCACCCGATCTTCCGAATCAAAAGTGGGTTCCGCTCACTCGCCTTCCGCCAGCAATCGCAACAGTCGCTTCCCTTCCGGCCAGTCGCCTAAACCGGAATCGCCATTCACGTGTCCTGCCATGCCGATATCCACCAACCGGCTGCCCCACATGCGCGCGATCTCCTTCGCCCTGTCCATGGCGAGATAAGGATCATTTCGGCTGGCAACCACCGTGGAGGGAAATGGCAGAGCTTTTTTCGATACCGGACCGAAGTTCTTCAGCGGCTGCGGAGTGTCTTTACGGTCCACGTCCGCCGGCGCCACCAGAAGCGCGCCTTTCACTTTTTGTGCCAGTTGCGGCTGCGCTTCAACCCAATGTGCAATGGCGATACAGCCCAGGCTATGGGCGGCGAACACAATCGGCCCCGGTGCCTGCTTCACTTCGTCAGTGATTTTTTCCAGCCACCAATCCCGGCGCGGGGCGTCCCAGTCTATTTGTTGTACCCGCAGGAAGATTGGGTTCTGCTGTTCCCATAGCGTCTGCCAGTGTCGCGGCCCGGAATTCTGCCATCCCGGAACCACCAGCACGGTGGACGCAACCTCTTTATTACCGAGTTCGAACTTATTCGCCCGCTCAAACTCGTCGCGCAACTCCGGTGTTCTCAGGTTTTCGCGGATATGCGCGATCCTCTGTTCCAGTTGGTGCAGTGCCTTCCCGATGTTCTTTTCGTTAGTGTAGGCAATATCGCGCCACATGGAATATGGGCTCGACGATATGCGCGTCATCTCACGCAAGGCCCGGCCGCCGATGGCATGCAGGTCAGGGCTGTCCGCAAATTCTTCCACCAGTGTGGCAGCCAGGGCGGTGGAAATCATCTGGGGAACGTGGCTTATCCACGCACAAAGATGGTCATGCTTTTCCGCTTCCATGCTGATCTGCCTGGCGCCAATTTTATCCAGCAGTTCTCGAAAGAACTTGATCCTGCCGTGCTCCGCGTCCTGTCCCGGCTGTTTCACCAGAAGCCACGTGGCATTGAGAAACAGTCTGGAGTCGGCATTCTCAATGCCGCCATGTTCTTTTCCCGCCATGGGATGGCCGCCGAGAAAACGCACAATGGATTCAACCCCAAAAACTGAGCGTGCGCGATCGAGAATTTCTTTCTTGGTGCTTCCTACGTCAGTGATAAGCGCATTGGGTGATGAAAGCGGCCCGATCCTCTCGATGAGATCAATGATGGCGCCCACGGGAGTAGCCAGCACAATCAGATCACTGCCCTGGATGGCTTCCACCGGATCTTCCGTGCCCTGGTCAATGGCGCGCATGGCGCGTGCCCGGTCCAGAACATGAGGCTTGTCGCAACCGACGATCTTGCAGCCTACGCCGGCCGCTTTGACGGCCAGAGCAAATGAGCCGCCGATCAGGCCCGTTCCGATGATGGTGATCTGCTTGAAATGCATTCTTGAGAAACGAGTATATTACCCCGGATCAGGGAATTCGCTCTCCAGCGCTTTGGAGCGCAGCGACAAGGTAATCAGACGGAATTCTTGTGACTTTGTTCTTCTGCCGCCACGATCTCATGCTTCTGAATGTTGCGCATCACTTCAATCACTCGTTCATAGACGTGGTGAATGTCCTGATCCGGTAGCGGACCATGGTTGGCCTTACGCACATTTTCAAAAATCATCTTTTCGCGATGAGGCTCGTAAATCGGCATGCTCGTATTGCGCTTGAGCTTCCCGATTTCGCGGGCGGCGTGGGCCCTCTGATTCAGTAGATCAACCATACGGCGGTCTAGGTCATCAATCTTTTGTCGCCAGTCAACTATATCCATGGGCAAGGCTCTTTCAAACCGCAAAGTATTTACCGCGTACACCTTACCTTATTAATATACATGACAGTTCGCTTAACTATGTTAGTTACCAGAGTTTGACGCGCCTGTCGCGACCTTAGTGCGCAGAGCCGCAATCAGTTCCGCAACAGCCTCTGCTTCACGCCCCTGGTTCTGTTCCACTGCCTGCACAATAGCACTGCCGACCACGGCTGCGTCGGCGACTTTGCCTACTTGCTGAAAATGCTCCGCGCTCGATATCCCAAAGCCCACGGCGATCGGCAGCTTCGTGTACTTGCGTATCCGTTTCACCAGATCGCCGGCATCACCCGCAAGCTGCTTCTGTTGTCCGGTAACACCCGTGCGCGAAACTGCATAAACGAATCCACTGCACGCCTGGGCAATCTTCTTCAGGCGCGCGCCTGGGCTGGTTGGCGCTGCCAGAAAAATAGTATCCAGCGTATGCTCCGCCATTACTTCACGATATTCGTCCGCCTCTTCAATGGTCAGGTCAGTGATGAGCGCTCCATCCACGCCTGCGCGCACACACTCTTCCGCAAAGCGCCTGGTCCCCAGGCGAAGCACCGGGTTGAGATAAGAAAAGATGATCATCCCCGCTTCACTTTGCTTGCGAATCTCGGCAGCCATATGCAGAACGTCCATCAGCGATGTCCCATGCTGCAACGCCCGCTCACTCGCCCGCTGGATGACCGGCCCATCGGCCACGGGATCACTGAACGGAACGCCGAGTTCAATTACATCGGCGCCGGCGCGGATCGCCGCCAATACAATTGCTTTGGTCGTAGCCAGGTCCGGATCGCCGCACGTGACATAAGCCACCAGTCCAGGTTTACGGGCGAAATGAATACGGCTGGTCGATTTTCTCTTACTCTGAGTCATTACTTTCTCCGTCTTCATTTCTCGATCAAGCTATTTTGCCTATCTAACCAATCTGAAGATTTTCCCGCAGAATCCCGATGTCCTTATCGCCACGGCCGGAGATGTTCACTATCAGCACATCTGACTTCTTCATCTTCGGCGCGCGCTTGATGCATTCCGCCACGGCGTGGGAAGACTCCAGCGCCGGAATAATACCTTCTGTCCTCGCCAGCCTCACGCAGGCTTCGAGCGCTTCCGAATCAGAAGCCGCCACATACTCTGCGCGACCGGAATCGGCCAGCGCGGCGTGTTCCGGCCCAATCGAAGGATAATCCAGGCCCGCCGACACCGAATGTGTGGCAGCAATCTGCCCTGCCGCATCCTGCAGCACGTAAGAAAACGTTCCTTGCAGCACGCCGGCAGCGCCACCACGGAATCGCGCGGCATGATCGCCGAGTTTGTCGCCCCGTCCACCGGCTTCCACGCCCACCAGCTTCACCTTTTTGTCCTTGATAAACTCATGGAAGATTCCAATCGCATTCGATCCGCCTCCCACGCAGGCAATAATCTGTGTGGGCAGCTTGCCTTCCAGCTTGAGAATCTGCGCGCGCGCTTCGCGGCCAATGACGGAATGGAAATCGCGCACCATGGTGGGATACGGATGAGCGCCCAGCACGCTGCCCAGCATGTAATGCGTGGTGCGAACATTGGTGACCCAGTCGCGCATGGCTTCATTGATGGCATCTTTCAATGTCTTTGAGCCGGATTCCACGCCGCGTACGTCCGCACCCAGCAGCCGCATACGAAACACGTTGGGCTCCTGGCGGCGCATGTCTTCCACGCCCATATACACCACGCACTCAAAACCAAGCAGCGCGCAGACCGTGGCCGTGGCCACGCCGTGCTGCCCCGCGCCTGTCTCGGCGATAATCCTGTTCTTGTGCATGCGCTGCGCCAGCAACCCCTGGCCAATGCAGTTGTTGATCTTGTGCGCGCCGGTATGCAGCAGGTCTTCCCGCTTTAGATAGATTTTGGCGCCGCCCAGCTCTTTGGTCAGTCTCTGGGCAAAGAACAACGAAGTTGGCCGTCCCGCATATTCTTTCAACAGTCGTGCAAACTCCGCCTGAAACTTCTTGTCCTTGCGCGCTTTGGCGTATTGCGCTTCCAGTTCCTCCAGCGCCGCCATCAGAGTTTCCGGAACATATCTGCCGCCATACACGCCGAAGCGCCCGGGTTGTGCTTTGGTTGTCAGTGCCGCGCTACCCATTTTTGTTCTCCGCTTTTCGTACCGAGTCCACAAACGCTTTCAGCTTTTGCGGATCTTTTTTCCCCGCCTGCAACTCAACGCCAGAAACAACGTCCACGCCCCAGGGCGATAGTGTTCTGATTGCCTCGCCAACATTTTCCGGTGTGAGGCCGCCCGCCACGATGATCTGCGCCGTGACGCTGCCGGCGAACTCATTCGCAACGTCTTTTGCGGAAGACCAGGCAAAAGTCCTGCCGCTTCCAGCCCCGGAATCAAGCAATACACAATCCGGCGGACGTACTTCATTCATCACACTTTCGAGTTCATGGCGGAAATTGTCTTTGACCAAAACTGTCCTGATCACGCGAAAAGTTTTATTACCACCACGTTTCTCCCTGAGCCGGGCCGCATCGCCGCTCCGCTCCTGACCATGCAACTGTACGCCGGTGAGTCCCGCGGCTTCCACCATGGACAATATATTTTCTACCGGCTCATCCATGAAGACGCCAATTTTCTCTATTTCGGCCGGCAGTTGTTTCGTAATCGCGCTGACCTGAGCTACCGTCACCTGGCGCTTGCTGGGAGCAAAGATAAAGCCAAGCGCATCCGCTCCCGCCGCAATCGATGCCATGGCATCAGCGAGAGACGTGGTACCGCAAAACTTGATCCAGGTGCGCATAAAAGTTTGTCAGAAAAAAAGATGTTCGCGGCTTACTGGACTGTGCCACGCCAATGGGGGGAAGAAGACGCTGAGGGTGAATACCAGCCGGCATCATGCAGCAACTGCTGGAGTTGTTGCCCTGGGTCTTCAGCGCGCATGAGCGCTTCACCAATCAGAAACGCATGGTAGCCGGCCGCGTGCAGTTCGCGGATGTCAGAACCCTTATCGATGCCGCTTTCGGCGATGCGCAAAACATGATTAGGAATGCTCTCAGCCATCTCGATCAGAGTGTCCAGGCTGACATGGAAGGTCTTGAGGTCACGGCTGTTCACGCCGATCACATCTGCGCCGCCTTCCAGCGCGCGCTTCAACTCCTCCATATTATGTACTTCACATAACACGTCCAGGTCCATGGCTTCGGCACGGTCCAGCAGGTTCCGGAAAGCCGCATCATCCAGCGCCGCCAGGATCAGCAGGATCGCATCAGCGTTGTGGGCCCTTGATTCGAGTATCTGAAATTCATCCACGATGAAATCTTTGCGCAGGCATGGAAGTTCAGTTGCCGCGGAAGCTTCCAGCAAGTTGGTCAGCGATCCCTGAAAGAATTGTTCGTCCGTAAGTACGGAGAGGGCGGATGCGCCGTTCCGGGCCAGTTGGTTGGCCAGCAATCCCACAGGAAATGTTCCGCGTATCAAGCCTCTGGAAGGCGACGCCTTTTTCAGCTCTGCGATCACAGCCGGCCCAAGCTGGGCCATGGCCTGAAGGCGTTTGCGAAACCCGCGTGGCTCGTGCGATGCAGCCATCCGCTCCAGCACGCGCATATCTGCTACGGCGCGGGAACGTTCCACCCGTTCGCGGGTTGCGGCAAGGATCTCATCTAGTTTACTCATGAGGCTTGAGTGCTTAGACCATCCAGTATATGTGATCGCGCGGGAAAATCGAAACCTGAATCCGCTTTGATCAAAACGCCGTGGCCGCTAGGGTTGCTTGCCCCAATCGAAAGAGAGATGCGGAGCACAACCCTTGCTGGTTGCGCTTACCTCGATCGTGCCGGAGGTCCGGCCTTTCACAAACGGCGTTAGTTGCGCATGAAACTGTCCGTTCTTGTCCGGCAGCACGGCGGCAGTGTGTACGTCCTGAAAAGACTGGGTTTTAAAAATCACGTCAGCTCCCGGCGCAAAGCCTTTCCCGCGGACCGCAACCAATTCAAAGTTGGGACTCAACCGGATTGCCTCCAGGCTGCAGGCTTTATCGCTCGCGATGATTGGATCGGGCATGATGGAAAAGAAAGCTCTGGCCTTCTGGTCCTGTGAAACCAGGGCCTGCCGGTAAATCTCGCCCTTCGCCGCAGCGTAGGTAAGCTTGAGCTCCGCGCCCTTAAAACGCTGGGCGCAGGTGTTGGTGGAATCCGCCGGACAGCCGACCGTGCCATCTTGTGCAATCACCAGGCCATCCATCATGACGGCCGGAACGGCCATGGTTACCGGCCAGACCATGAGTTTATAGATCTGATTATGCGGCGCGCCGCTCACTTTCAACCGATATTCGAAAACCTGGTGTCCCTGCACTTCCGCTTTCTTGAGCAGCGTGGTTGTCGCCTTCACGCCTGCGGACGACGACTTGTCCCAGTTCATGGTTGCTTCAACGGTTGCCGCTTCGCGTTGCTCGTCAGTCACTCCCAGTCGGGGCGTGGCAGTCGCTGTCGGTGCGGCTTTGGTGGGGGCTTTCGCAGGCGGCTTGGCCGGCTGTTGCGCTGATCCAGCCGCAACAAACGAAGCCAGAAGTAAGAATGCAGATATAAGTAATTTTGTACGCATGAAACCGAGAGAATATCACAAGAAGCCGCCATTGGTTGCTCCGGCGCAATGCCCTCTGTATAGTGGCCTTTCCACATGCTCGATTTTGAGGAGGCCCATGTTCAAACGCTTGTCCGAACGCGCGAAGCTCATCTCCACCTTTCTTCTCCTCACAGTCCTACCATCGTTTGCTGCCGCGCAAGCGCATGCCGCGCAGGACTCCACCTCCGCCAGGAAGCCGTCGCATGAAGCGTTAATGCATACGCTCTTCTCTGCACACGGTTTCGGCCAGGTTGCAATCTCTCCGGACGGGAAACGCGTGGCGTGGGTGGAAACCACCGCGGGAAAATCATCCTTGTTCGCTTCTTCCACCACTCCCGGCGACAAGCCTCGTCGCATCACAGTCGGCATGGTGACTGGACAACATTCAGAAGACTCTCCCGCGTGGTCACCTGACGGCCAGCGTCTTGCCTTCCTATCCGACGCAGCCAAGCTCGGGCAATCACAACTCTATGTCACGACCCTGGGAGCGGTTCCCGCTCACAAGTTGACGAACGTGAAAGGATTGCTTGGCGCACCGGCATGGTCGCCGGATGGAAAGCGCCTGGGCGTTCTCTTTACAGAAAATGCCAACCGCGCCGCCGGCCCGCTGGTGGCTGAAGCCGCGCAGACCGGTGTGATCAAAGATGCGGTGACGGAACAACGGCTTGCGGTGGTCGATGCAGCAGGTGGCAAACTGAATCAGATTTCTCCGCCGGACATGTATGTGTACGAATTTGACTGGTCACCTGACAGCACGCGCTTTGTCACCACGGCCGCACATGGCAACGGTGACAACAACTGGTATATCGCGGAGATATACACAGTGAGCGCAAGCGGCGGCGACATGAAATCGATTTACAAACCGACGCTCCAGGTTGCCAACCCCGCATGGTCGCCGGATGGTAAATCTGTCGCGTTTATCTCTGGACTGATGAGTGATGAACCTTCTGTTGGCGGTGACGTTTACGTTGTACCGGCCGAGGGCGGCGAAGCACGCAACATCACGCCGGAAATGAAAGCGTCGGCCAGTTGGCTCAGGTGGACCGGTCCGCAAACAATCCTCTTTGGTGAAGATGTGGACGGAGAAAGCGGTGTCGCCACCACGGATGTTGCCGGTGGGAAGATTGAAACCCTATGGCACGGCCCGGAACAGTTATCTGCCAACGGCTCAGACTCGGTCGCAAAAGACGGAAAAATGTCCGCAGTTGTCCGCCAGTCACTCAGCCAGCCGCCAGAAGTCTGGGCTGGGCCAATTGGACAGTGGAAACAAATTACCTCAGCGAATCGCGATCTCAAGCCCATTTGGGGAGAAGCAAAAAGCCTGCATTGGTCCAATGATGGTTTCAACCTTCAAGGCTGGCTGCTCTATCCGCAGAATTTTGATCCCAGCAAGCATTACCCCATGGTTGTTTCTGTGCATGGCGGACCTGGCGCCATGCTCCGTTCATCGTGGCCGGGCCCGCACAGCTTCTCCGTAGCGCTCTCCGCTGCAGGATATTTCGTTTTCTTCCCCAACCCTCGCGGAAGTTTCGGCCAGGGTGAGGCCTTCACCCGTGCCAACGTAAAAGATTTTGGCTACGGAGACTTTCGCGACATTATGACGGGCGTGGACCAGGTGCTCAAACAAGCGCCGGTCGATGAACACCGGCTGGGTATCACCGGGTGGAGCTATGGCGGTTACATGACCATGTGGGCCGTCACGCAGACGGACCGCTTTGCCACCGCCGTGGCCGGGGCCGGCCTGGCGAACTTTCAAAGCTACTATGGCCAGAACCAGATCGACCAGTGGATGATCCCGTTTTTCGGCGCGTCAGTCTATGACGATCCTCAGGTTTACGCGCGCAGCTCACCCATTACGTTCATCAAGAAAACAAAGACGCCGACACTTGTCGTGGTTGGTGACAGTGACGGCGAATGTCCAACGCCGCAATCGTACGAATTCTGGCATGCCCTGAAGACACTCAACGTTCCCACCGAGCTCGTGGTCTATGAGCACGAAGGACACAGTTTCGCCGATCCCAAACACCAGCGCGACGTAATTGAACGCGTGATCGAATGGTTTGACGGCCGGCTCAAATAAACGATTTTCTACGCAAGAGGGCACTGGGTTACAGAGAAACGTCGTTACAGAGAAACAGGGTTACAGAGAACGGGTAATAGACGTTACAGGTCCAGCCAGTTACTCTGAGGAATCTTCCAGAAGATTTGAGGTTTCCTCATGTGCCCGGTGCATTACAAGCCCAGCATCCTTCTCGTGAACGGCTCCGCCACCGTACAGAACCTGCGCCTGCTCATGCTCCGCATGCGAGGTTACACCGTCCATGGAGCGCTCAGTCTCAGTGATGCGCGCCGCCTTCTGACGGCACAATCTTACAAACTGGTGATTGTGGATGTTGGCCACTACGCCGTGCCCGGACTGGAGTTCTGCGAAGAATTGCGGACAACGCACCCGCACGTGAAAGTAATGCTTCAGGTGGAAGACAACCTGCTTCCCTTTAAGCATGAGTGTCCGGATAAAGTGATACCCAAGCAGGAAGGGCCTCACGCTTTTGTCAGTGAAGTGGAAAAAGTGCTGGCGACCGGCGCAAGCTGAGGAGTAGACCTAAGACCTTTTTGGCTTCCATTGATCCAGGAAGTCGATCACATCCTGTTCGGTCAACAGATGTGCTTTCTCAAACTCGGTGCTGGAGGTCACGAAGGTGTTTTTCGCATCGATCACAGCGACTGAAGGCACGCCCTTGCCAAGATCAATATGGTACTTTTTGGCCAGAGCCAGATTCCTGTCATATTGCCCCACGTCAATATGGACCACCACATAATTTCCCTGCAGCAGGGGTTCCACACGGGGCTGGTGGAAAGCCCGATCCAGTATGTGGCAGTCAATGCACCAGTTCGCCCCAAAGACCAGCAGGACGCGCTTATTCTGCTTTAGCGCTGCTGCTCTGGCTTCCTGAATTTCTTTGAGCGCGTTCGCGCCTTCACGATAGAGTTTGGGGTTGATGGTCGCCGGCCGCTCAAGCGGCGCGGGCTTCCACTGGGCAGACGCCGCTGACGCCAATCCGCATAACATGAACGCGATCGCGACCAGCCACTTCATTCTTCGGACCATGCTTACGATTTTAAATCCAACGCCTACTTCGGCGAAACCACGCGTCCGTATTCCGACGCGCGAGAGACCCGGTCAAAGTAGCTATAGGTAAGCTCAGCAATTTTTCGAATGGCGGCCGATCCGTCTTTTTCGTCTTTCAGGTACGTGGTCATCACGCAAAGAATATAGGGACGGCCTTTGATAAAGATGATCCCTGAATCATTGCGCACGGCCTCCAGTTCACCGGGCTTGTTCGCGACGACCGCATCGTCCGGCATCCCTTGCAGCATGGAACTCTCTTTGTGAGTGCTCAGGATTTTGATGAAGTCAGCAGTCATCTCCTGATTCAGCAGCTTGCCGCTGTAGACGGTTTCCAGAAGCGTCATCATTTCCCGTGGAGTGGAAACGTTTTCGCGCCCTTCCGCGGCGGCGTTCAGGTCCATCATGTTTCGCCGCAGGCGAGTGCTCTTCAGCCCCATATTGACCAGCATGGCGTTGACGTCATCCATGCCCAGCCGGCTGATGAGAACGTTGGTGGCGCTGTTATCACTCACCGCGACCATGATGGTGGCCAACTCGCGCAACGTCAGTCGTGTAACTCCCGGCGTCATTCCCAGCATGATGTCACTGCCTGACACCAGGTCTTCTTTGCGCACCACATAGTCATCCGTCAGCTTGATCTTGCCGTGCTGCGCCTGAAAAAAAAGATCGGCCAGAACTGCAATCTTGATAGAGCTGGCCTGTGGCATGATCTCGTCGCCGTGCAATAGAAATTCCTTGCCGGAAGTCAGGTCTTTAATGGCCACGGCCAATACTCCATCCAGGTTGGTGTCGACCTTGGCAATGTTGTCCTGCAGCTTGCGCCACAGAATTTCCTGCTTCTCTGCTTTGGGTTTGTCAGGACAGCATTGCCCTACGGCTGCCTGTCCAGCGGAAATCGTGAGAATCAAAATCAATGCGGCTTTGGCTTTAATCATTGGCGATGTGCAGTGTACATCAATACGCTCAGACATCCGACGCCTCAGCCATCAGAAACCCCGGCCGGGCGTATACTCGATGGCATGGCGAATGTCGAATCGCACACTCCGGGCTCTTTCTGCTGGATTGAACTTGGTACCAACGACCAGCAAGGCGCAAAAGCTTTCTATGCAAAACTGTTCGGCTGGAATGTGAATGAGTTCCCCATGGGACCTGGCGAAACTTATTCGGTCTTCCAGTTGAACGGGCGCGATACTGGCGGTGGCTACACTTTGCGCAAGGACCAGCGTGACCAGGGAGTTCCGCCACACTGGATGCTTTTCATTGCCGTGCAAGATGCTGACGCTACGGCCGCCAGGATTACCAAAGCCGGCGGCAAGGTCGTGATGCCGGCAATGGACGTAATGGAACTTGGCCGCATGGCAGTACTGCAGGATCCGACCGGAGCCGTCTTCTCCATCTGGCAGGCGAAACAGCACGTCGGCATCGGCGTCAAAGGCGATGGCACGCTCTGCTGGGCTGACCTGAACACATCAGATCCTGCGCGCGCGGCAAAGTTTTACTCTGACGTTTTTGGATGGCAGGTGACCAAGGGCGAAAACGATCCGTCTGGATACCTCCATATTAAGAACGGTGAACATTTCATCGGCGGCATGCCGCCGGCAGAGATGTCTGGAGCAAATACTCCGCCACACTGGATGTTGTATTTTCAAGTGGCAGATGTCTCAGTAACCGTTAAGCAGGCTTCAGCCGCGAACGCCAGGGTCATGATGCCGTCAACGGATATTCCAAACGTGGGAACCATGGCTGTGGTTGCCGACCCACAGGGAGCCGTGTTTGCATTGTTCAAGTCAGCGCGGGGATAAATGGAAAATCGGCCGTACAGGCTCCTGCATGAGCAGCTTGTTCCCCGTCCGCTCAAAGAGGTTTTTGAATTTTTCGCGCACGCGCAAAATCTTGAGACGCTTACGCCGGAATGGCTGAACTTCAAAATCGAAAGCATCCATCCTGAGCCGGTGCGGAAAGGGACGTTGATCAACTACAAGCTGCGTGTACGCGGATTGCCTTTGCGCTGGACCAGTGAAATTCAGGAATGGAATCCGCCCATGAGGTTTGTCGATTTGCAGACTCGCGGCCCTTACAAACTCTGGCGCCACACGCATACGTTTATCGCCGAAGGCAATAACACCAGGATTATCGATGAGGTCCTTTATGACCTTCCATTCGGGCCGCTGGGGAAAATTGTTCACACCCTAATGGTGAAATCAGATGTGGAAGAGATTTTTCACTATCGCGAAACGAAAATTCGGGAATTATTCGGCTAAGCAGAGTTCTGCAATAGCGCCTTAGTACCTCTTGCTTTACAATCCCTTGGCAACTGCATCTTACCTTTGTTGATGTCACTTCGATGAGTTCTCATCCTAAAGGCTTTTTTGTCCGCAATTTCGGACTACGCGGGATCGCCATTTTTGAGGCCCTGAAGGGCCTGGCGGCGCTGGCCATCGCCATTTGGGTGCTTACCCTGTTGCACAAAGATATGGTCCGCGTGGCGGAGCGCATGCTGGAGGCCCTGCACATCGGCCTGGATCGCCATTTCGCCCAGCGCATTCTGCGGGCCGCCGGGCGCATCACGGACAAGAACCTGTGGATGTTCATCAGTGTGATCGTTGTCTATACCTCGGTCCGATTCACGGAGGCGGTGGGCCTGTGGCTGGAAAAGGAATGGGCTGAATGGTTCGCCCTTCTTTCCGGCGCACTGTACATGCCATACGAAATCTTTGAGCTGCTGCGACACGCCACTGTTTTGAAGTGGGGGATCTTCGGGACAAATCTCATGATTGTGGTTTATATGGCGTGGCTGCTGAATGACTCACGCAAGCGCAAGAACCTCGCCATCCAGAGGTCCGAACTGTCAGACTAGCCTTAACGACCGTCACGGATGACGATGTTTTTACACAGCCGTCATCAACACTACTTCGCCTGATATACCGTTTTGCCGCCCACCACCGTGCGCAATACTTTGGTCTTGAGAATTTCCTGAGGTGCTACTTTGGTTATGTCTCGATCCAGGACCACCATATCGGCCACCATACCGGGCTTCAGCACGCCTTTAGAATTTTCGGCAAATTCGGCGTAGGCAGCGCCCGTGGTATAAGCAGCGATCGCCTGATGGATATCGATTTTCTGTTCCGGGAAATATTCTTTGGTGCCCGCTTCATTTTTGCGCGTGACGGCGCAGTAGATACCGCGGAAAGGAGTGATTGGTTCCACAGGGTAATCAGTCCCAAAAGCCAGAACCACTCCATCATCCAGAAACTCTTTCCACGCATAAGAATGGCGCGCCCGCTCCGCGCCGATGTGTGACACGGCCCAGTTCATGTCCGTCAGCAGATGGTTCGGCTGCATGGAAGCGATCACGCCCAGATCTTTGAACTTTTTGTAATCTTCCGGCGCCACGACCTGTGCGTGCTCAATGCGAAAGCGAAAATCGCGCTTGCCGCTTTGCTGCTCAGCCAGAGCAAAAGCGTCGAGCGCCATGCGTGCTCCGCGATCGCCGATGGCATGAAAACCCATCTGGAATCCGGCTTTCGCCCGCTCCACCGCCAGTTGATTAAGCTTGTCCTGTTCATAGCGAGGAATGCCGGCATTCTTAGGATCATCATCAAATGGAGCCAGCATGGCCGCGGTGCGCGAGCCAAGAGAGCCATCCATAAAGCCCTTGAGCATTGTGGTATGCAGCATGGGATCGCCGGCAGGATGGTGGTCGCGGGCAGCAGTCAGCTTTTCAAGTGGCGCATCAAAGGGCAGCCATTCAGCGATTCGCAGGGTCAGCTTGCCTTCTTTTTCCAATTGCTCATAGGTGAGGAAATCTTCCCAGTCAGAGTTGTCCTGGGCAGATGTGATGCCGTGTTGAGCGGCGTCCAGCAGAGCCAGCTCAGCGGCCTTTCTGCGCAGCGCCATCGTGGGCGCCGGAATCTTTTCACCCACTAATCCCATGGCAGTTTCACGCAGAATGCCCGTGGGTTCGCCTTTTTCGTCCTTATCAATCTTTCCGCCGTGCGGATCTGCGGAATTGGAAGTGATGCCGGCGGCTTTCAGCGCTGCGCTATTGGCGATGGCAATGTGCCCGTCCACACGATTGAAGATTGCCGGATGATCGCCGGTGACGGCATCAAGGTCGGCCCGCGTAGGCGTCTCCTGCGCGGCCCACAGTGTATGGTCCCAGCCGCGGCCTGTGATCCACTCACCTGGCGCTGCTGTCTTCACTCGTGCAGCAATGCGGTCTTTCATGTCTGCCAAAGATCTCGCACCGACAAGGTCAACGTTCAGCTTTTCAAAGCCGCCGGACCCCAGATGAACATGCGCGTCATTGAAGCCGGGCATGGCAAAATGGCCTCCGAGATCGACCACTTGAGTCTTCGTGCTTTTGAGCTTCTGAACATCCGCGGTGGACCCTGCTGCCACGATTTTGCCACCCGTAACGGCAATGGCCTGAACTCGCGGCTGCCCTGGCGTTGCGCCCGTATAGATATCACCGTTGATAAAAATCACGTCGGCGGTGGATGGCTGTTGTGCTTCGGCAATGCTTGTCATTGAAATTCCTGTTAACAGCACAAGAGTGAACAGCACAAGAACAACGAAAAATCTCATTCCTCAACTCCGGTCAGTGCCAGCAGTGTAAGCAGGATTCTTTTCAGGCCCAGATCGCGATTGGTACAGTCAAACCATTCCCGCAGCGTGTGCGCGCCGCCGCCATCGCCCCCGCAACCAATGGTCGTTGCTTCCCTTCCCAGCGCCAGCGGCACGTTGGCGTCCGTGGACGCAAGCCGGGGAATCGACTTGATGCGGAGATGAGCATCCACGGCACGAATCACTTTTATCATGCGCGAGCCCTCCGGCAATTCAGCCGCAGGCCTGTCACCGATGGTTTCAATGGTAAATCGCACTTTGGCTTCGCCAGCCCGGTAAGCCAGTGCCACCTCGCTCCACGCTTCATGGATACACTCGCGCAACCTGGTTTCAAGTCGCTGTAATTCCTCTTTGGAAGCGGAGCGCAGGTCCACACGCGCGGTAGCTGATTCGGGAATTGAATTCACTGAGGTGCCACCCTGAATTACGCCTACGTTGTACGTGGTGCGCGGGCTTTGCGGAACTTCTCCTTCGCTGAAGCGCGCCAGAGCACGCGCCAGCAGCAGAATTGGATTGGGAATCCCGAAGTCGCTCCAGGAATGTCCGCCGGGACCACGAAAAGTCACTTCGAATCGCCGGCTGCCCAAAGCCTGCGTGACGTATGTGTCCGTTCCCGCGCCATCAATGACCAGCAGCGATTTCAGAGTCTCTTTCCATGGCGACGAAGCAAAAAGGTGGCGCATGCCGCGCAGGTTGCCCTCGCCCTCTTCACCTACGTTGCCAATGAATACCACGTTGGATAACAAGCGCAGGTCAGAGCGCTTAAGCGCCGAGGCCAAAGCCAATATCGCCACCACACCGGCGGCGTTGTCACTGATTCCCGGCCCAAACAGGCGGTTCCCTTCTTCACGCGTTTCCAACCGCGTGCCCATGGGGAAAACTGTGTCCAGATGCGCGCTCATCCCCAGGACCGGGAGAGCTGACGGAGGCCGCAGATAGCCAAAAACGTTGCCCAGTTCGTCCACGCTGACCTGCTCAAGTCCCAGCGCGCTAAATCTTTCCGCCAGCCATTGGCTGCGCGCCGCTTCACCAAAGGGAGGCGCAGGGATTTCCGTGACTTCGCGCTGCCAGCGCCGAAACTCCAATTCCTGGTTGTGAAGGTAGAGAAACGCCGAATGAACAGCTCGCATTTCCGCAAGTCGAGCTACCTCTTTTTGTGGAAGGGTGGCAGAATTTTCGGCAGAACGGCTGGACATGGTTGGAGTCAATACTATACCTGACCGGCCCTGCTCATCTTGCCCAGCCAGCAAAGGCAGTCCTAAAAAACAAAGCGGCCAAGTCAGGCCGCTTCGGAAAAAAGTTATACCAGGTCTTATTTAGGGGTTGCAGTTGTGGTGCTGGGAGCAGTGCTCTTCTTGGTCGCCTTTTTGGTGGCTTTCTTTCCGTGCGAGTGCTTGTGCTTGGTGGTTGTGGGGGCTGTTGTGGTTGTCTTGGTGGTGTCTCCGCCCTGGCTGGCCTGGGCAAAGGCAAGGCTCGCGCCCAGCAACATGGTGCATACAACTGTAAATAGCTTCTTCATCGCAGTCTCCTATTTGAGGAATATCACAGTATTTAAAGGGATATCGTGTTTAACAGATCCCCCGATTACTAAAATGAAACCCGCAGATTGCATGATAGTTGCGAAAGTGCCAGTCGCCATCTGGCGAGAACCTTAACACTTGCCTGAATCCTACCTACACTTTTGCCGAAGCATCACTGCAGAATGCAAGGATCTCTTCTTCCGTCAGGCACCGGTCTGAGGCTTTGGCTGATTGGAAGATGCGATCAACCAACTCATCACTGGGAACGATTCCTTTCCGCTCCAGCCAGAAGATCACATTCGATTTTCCGCTCATCGGGCCAATTTCAATGATCTGTTCCAGCCCGAAGTAGTGAGAGGGTACACCCGAATAAACAGAGTTGGCTAGTTCCCGATCGCCTTTTTTGAATGCCTTTATCACGGCCGCGGCATGTACTCCTGTCGCTGTACGAAAGGCATCTTCGCCCAGCACTGGATAGTTCCGTGGAATGGGAACGTTTGTGGCATCAGCCACAACGGAACAGTATTCCTTCAAACTGGTCAGGTCCTGCAGGTCCCAGGGCGGCACGCCCATCAACTTCAAATTAACCAGCATCTGGTCCATCTGCGTGTTGCCGACCCGTTCCCCGATGCCGAGCGCAGTGGCATGAACACAATCGGCGCCTGCAGCCAGGGCAGCCAGCGAATTTGCCACACCCAGTCCGCGATCAGAATGACCATGCCAGTCCAGGCGGATTTTCTCACCTGAGGGATTAATGACCTCGTCGATCACAAAGCGAATCAGAGCATGAACGCCGGCCGGCGTGGAATGGCCGACCGTATCACATACAACGATCGCTGTCGCGCCGCAGTTAATGGCCGTCGAGTAGAGGCGCTTCACGGTTTCAGGGTCGCAGCGCGATGTGTCCTCTGTGACGTACATAACTTCCAGGCCCAGTGAGCGCGCATACTTTACGGCCTTCTCCGTGGTGGTGAGAAGAAAGTCGTCAGTCCAGTTTTCGGTGTAACGGCGAATGGGGCTCGATCCCAGAAAGCACGCGGCTTCAATGGCAATGCCGGCACGCTGCGAAATTTCCGCAATGGGACGAATATCATTCTCATGGGTGCGCGCGGCACAGTTGGGCTTGATCTTCATGCGGCTGTTGGCGATCTCACGCGCCAGCCGTTCCACATCCGCCACGGCGCGCGGTCCGGCGCCTGGCAGTCCGATGTCGAGCATATTGATGCCCAGTTGCTCCATCAGATGAAGGATTCGAATCTTGTCTTCAATGGCCGGATCTTTTACCGAGGGCGACTGAAGGCCATCACGCAGAGATTCGTCATTCAGCAGTACGGCATGGTCCGGTTGAAACTGCCCGCCTGAAACGGAATTCCAGTCGTAGATAAGGTGAGAATGTTTGAGCGCCACTTTTTAAACTCCAAAGCGTCTTTCCGTACATTTTACTTTAGAGCGGCTTACGTTTTAGGAACGATTGCGTGCTTTTCAGGGCTCCTGACACCTTTTTCGTTAAGCGCCCCGCGAAAAGAAGATTAATAAACCCACTCATCTGCCGGCGGAAGCCTGGGCCATAACCGTACCACCAGAGTTTTTTCATTCGCGGCAGGCGATCAGAATCCACATACTTTGGCCAGACCATTTCTTCCAGACCAAAGTTTCCGTGGGTGCGGCCGATGCCACTTGCCTTAATTCCTCCGTGTGGCGCTTCGCTGATACCGAAACAGGCGATCACGTCATTCACCATCACCGTACCTGCCTTGATGCGACTGGCGATTCTTTCGCCACGCGACCGGTTCCTGGTCCACACGCTGGCAGCCAGGCCAAACTCGGAATCATTCGCCATGGCTACGGCCTGATCTTCATCGCGAAAACTGCAGACTGGAAGCACCGGGCCAAACGTCTCTTCACGCATCACGTTCATGGAGTGAGTCACATCCGCAAGGATCGTCGGCGAAAAGAAACATGGACCAAGTTGCGAGACAGCTTTGCCGCCCGCCAGCAACCGCGCACCCTGCGCAATAGCATCATCCACGTGGTTCTGCACAGTACGAAGTTGGCGTTCGTGAATCATGGGGCCGATATCCGTCGCCGGATCACTGCCATCCCCCTGCTTCAACTTCGCCGTTTTGGTTACGCACGCCTGCAGGAACTGTTCACAGATTGAATGATGCACGTAGCAACGTTCCACTGACAGGCAGGTCTGCCCGGAATTCATGAAGGCGCCCCAGACCGCCGCACTGGAAGCAACGTCCACGTCAGCGTCCTCCAGCACAATCATGGGATCTTTGCCGCCGAGTTCCAGCACTACTGGCAGCAGTTTGTCCGCGGCAGACACAGCCACCTTCTTGCCGGTTGCCACGCTTCCGGTAAAGATCAGCTTGTCAATGTTCGACTCAAGCAACGCGCCGCCAGCCGCGCCTTCGCCCGTAACCACCTGTAACAAATCCGCATCGAGTCCCGCCTGGCGAAGCAGACGTTGCAATTCCAATGAAGAAAACGGCGTGAACTCTGAAGGCTTCAGCACCACGGCGTTGCCCATGATCAAGGCCGTGAGCGTCTGCACCGAAGGCAGACTGAACGGATAGTTCCACGGGCTGATGATGCCGATCACGCCGTATGGCTCGCGTAGAAGAACTCCCTGTTTGAGCTTCATGATGGGATTGGCATGCGGCACCCGCTCTGGAAGCAGAAATTCCGGAGCATGATCGACGAGAAATTTGATTCCGTCCAGGACTACCAGCACCTCTGTGGAAAGCGCTTCGGCCACGGGTTTGCCGGCTTCGCGGGTGATGACTTCGGCTACTACATCCTGTTGTTCGCACAGGAGCTTTTGAAAGCGTTTTAAGATCGCCACCCGTTCTGAAATGGGCGTGGCCGCCCAGCGCTGCTGTGCGGTATGCGCACGCGCCACGGCCTGGCCAATCTCTTGTGCAGTCGCGACCGGGACCGCGCCAATCGTCTGTTGCGTAGCCGGATTGGTCACGGCAATCTCATTCGTTGAACGCGGCACCGCTGCAGTGGAGACAGGATTCATAGACGCTCAATATTCTACGCTTACCAGAAATAATCCATGCGCCGGGGCAGGGTGGAGGCCGCCGAACGGGTAGCTAGAATTTTCTCCAGGTCCACTCTCCCGGACCGGGCGGTGCGCCAAGGCGGAAAAGGTTCCCACATCACTCTGGTGATCACCTTTACTCTGGTTTTGCAGAGCCCGAGCTGACCGCCTGCGCCAGCATGGAATTCAGCTTGTCAGCGATGCCCACGGAAAGCTTGTCGGCTTGTTCTCCCAGTGCGGACTGCTGGTCTCCAAGCCTCGACTGACGATCGCCCAGTTCAGATTGTTGGTTGCCGAGTTTCGACTGCACGTCGCCCGCTTTGGATTGCAAGTCCCCGATGCGGCTCTGCAGATCTCCCAGCTCAGATTGCAGGTCACCAAGTTCCGACTGGGTAGCTCCGCGAGAGCTCAGGCGACGTGCTTCGGCTTCGACTCTCTGGAAGTCGGTGCTCATATCCGGAACGTCGACTCGTACCTGGCTCTGTTTGGCTCCAAGTCCACTCTGCTGTTCGCCAAGCGCACGCTGTTTCTCACCGAGATCAGATTGCTGCGCTTCGATTTTCACCAGAGGATCAAAGAGGCCGCGCGCAGTCTTCACCGTGTTCGGGTCGCTGATGGAATAGGCCCGCCCCTTCATACGGAATGAAATCTTCGACGGCATGATCCGGGCAAACATCACTACGCCGTCTGGTACGTCCTGGGGAGAGGAGCTGCACATGCTGTCACCCATGCTGATGGCAACCGTGTGGTCGTTCGAGGTGCTCGCCCAGCAATGATCTCCTTCTCCCCGGACATGTATATGCACGTGGCCGCGATCACTGCGAGAGATCACAGTAAAGGTTTCATTTGCAAATTTGGACGGCGCCTGAGCGTAGGCAGTAAGAAGAGACGAAATCGAAAAAAGAAAAAGGGCCGCAGGTATTGCAAACAAGTTGACACTCGACAAAGATAAGTTCTTAAAATGCATAATCGCTCCGTAAGCTTCAAGGCCACGCCTCAGACGGGGGCGTGTTATTCGGGCTTGGCCGTCCCTTTGGAGATTGCGTCATCAAACATGTTGCGCAGTTCGCGGGATGCTTTGCGGGCGAGCTCCGACTGCTGCTGCCCCAGCGCCGCCTGTTGTCTTCCCAGTTCACTTTGTTTACGGCCAAGATCACTCTGCTTCCGCCCAAGTTCGCTTTGCTGGTCTCCAACCACTGATTGCTGCTGGCCAGCTTGAGACTGTAAACGGCCAAGGCGGGACTGAAGTTCTCCAATTTGGGACTGAACGCTTCCCAATTCGCTCTGTGTTGCACCGCTGGCCTGCAATTGCTTCAGGCGAACGTGAATCCGCTCCAGGTCCGGCGATATATCCGGCACTTTCACGGAGACTTCATCCATTCTTTTACCCAGTTCATCCTGCTGCAGACCGAGACTATCCTGTTGCCGGCCAAGCTCGTCTTGTTGCCGCCCAAGTGCATCCTGCTGCCTGGAAAGTTCGTCCTGGGGTTCAAAGAGCGCTTTTACGCGAGCAAGGAATTGAGGATCAGTGATGACATAGGATTTTTCATCGCGTTGGAACCAGATGAAATCGCTGTTGATTTTTCCGCGCAGCCTGCGGGCATGCTGCACGTCCTCCTCATCTCCGGACATGGTCACTTCGTTGGAATTAGCTTGAATGTAGACATAGCGAGGGCTGGAATCGCCACCAAAAGAGCGGCCATGGATGGTGACTGTCTTCGAGTGTTCCCCTGATTGCTCATCCTTCTCCTGCGCCGCCTTTTCAGCATTGGCCGAGAACGCATAGGTCATGGGGAATGGATCTTTCGTCCGGGATTCGCTTGCAGTTGCAACCGCGGAGACCCTCTTCTCCTCTGGCGATGATGCTTCGGCATTGAAGGAAGGCCGCAAAGACGCAGCAAGCAGAATGACTGGAGTTGCGCATGCCAGGGAAACCACGATGAGCGATTTCTTCAATGAAGCAGATGCTTTCCATGCCAGGATCCTGTCCACTCGTCGCTCAGCCGGCCCCGAACTGCTTTGACTGGCCATTGACACCGCATGCCATCTTACCCGTCCACGAACAGATTGAAGCTGTTCAAAGAACCCGAGGAGAGTTTCAGCATACAGTTTGCGGTCCGCTCCGCCCGCAAGCGCGGCTTCGTCACTGGCCTGTTCCGCCAGTTCGGTGATCTGGTGGTGCAACCACCAGGGCAGCGGGCTAAACCAGAAGACAGTGCAATGCAGCCTTGAAAGAAGCTGAATGAAGGCATCGCGGCGGGCAACATGAGAAATTTCGTGGGACAGAACGGCCTTGAATTTGTCCCGGTTCCATTCGCGCCAACCCGCAGGAAGGAGGATGAGAGGCTTTCGAATGCCAACCGTCGCGGGTACGAGGAGGACTGACGACTCTCTGATGCGCGGCACCTTTTTCAGACCTGCAAGCTTCGCTTGCTGGGCGAGAAAATCCAATGCAGCAGTCGTATCAACGTCTTCAACTTCGCCTTTGCGGGGGAAATATCTTCGAGAAATCTCGTCAGCGGTACGCGCGAGTCGCCTGCTGGCGGCAAAGCCAAGTAAAAGACGCAGCCACAAAATGGCGAGCCCCAGGAAATATAGTGCGAGAGCTGCGTAGCTCCACCTGGTGCGGGAACGCCACGCAGACATTTGTTCGCTCGGCACGCGTCTTGCAGTTGCCAAACCAGCAGCCGCCCCGGAGTAGAACTTCAACGCTGACGTCGAGACATCAGGTGGACTGACTCTCCGTTGCTTAGTGAGATGGGCGGTATCACTTTCAGCGAAAGCACTCTCGTTTTTGACCCTGGACAAAACCGATGCAAACTGTGTCGCCTCTGAGTCGACGGGTTGCGCAGATCGACTACCGATACGAGCATGCAGTGATGCAGGCTGGGGGATTCTGATGTTCATTTTCGGCAGGACGATTCCCAGCAGAGGCATCGTGAGCGCGATGAATAAGACGCCGTTCCAGACCTGGAGACGGACCTCCGCGCGCCTGGGCAAGTGCAGCGCAATCGCAATGGCCGCAATACCGGCAACCGCGAGGGAGCGCAGCGCGGATTCGCCAAGAAGGGCGAGCAAATCTGTCGGCTGGTGTAAAAGAGGAACAACCATCATGACTCTCCTTCCTTCTGCCGGGCAATCTTCCGCGCGATACGCTCAAACTGTTTGCGATCGATAACTTTGTTGTCGACAATACCGATGACAAACTCTTCGGCTGAGCCGCCGCAAAACCTATCGATGATAGCCCTCACTGATCGCGCGACCACGCTGTGCCTGGGCTCAGCCGCTCGGTAGATGAAGGTGCGTCCATGGACGGAATGCTGGATATACCCTTTATGTTCAAGCCGGCGCAAAACCGTGCGGATGGTGGATTCCTTCATGGGACGCGTGGCGGCAAGCGCTTCGCGGCACTCCTCAGACGAGCATGGGCCTTTCGCCCAAAAGTAATCCATTACTGACTGCTCAACTTCGCCCAGCCGTTTGGAATGCTTTCCGTGAGATGTTTTTGCGTTATCCATTGTAACGTTACAACTTGTAACATACGTTGGACTGGTAGTCAACCAAGTCGCTGAGAATTTTTTGCATGAGACATAAGGAACAATCTCGCGGCCTGTGTCAGCGGGCTTAAGTGTGGAAGTAGATAGGTGGAGGGTTTTCTTAACCTTCTATTGGCCAAGCGAGCAAATGGGAAGTTGTCGTTTTGAAACTGGAACCATTCGTTCACGGCAAAGGCTCGATGACTGCCCCAGCATTGGGGACTGCGGCCATCTGTCGTCACGCCCAGTCACCTTTTGCGCCGCCGGTTTCGACTGCGATGTCCGACATTGGAGACAGGCTGTCGCAGGCAAACAGGATTCATAGTCGCTCAATATTCTACGCTTACCAGAAATAATCCATGCGCCGGGGCAGTAGCGCCGGCGGCGGAGCGGTCACGCGCTGCCAGAATTTTCTCTATGTCCACGGCAACTGGCCCGCGCTTGCCTGCCATCAGGAACGTCCCGACAAGGTTCCGCACCATGTGGTGGAGGAAGCCGCTGCCCCTGACTTCATAAATCAGTTCCGGCCCCTGGCGGCTCCATTGCGATGAAAATATCGTGCGTATATTCGCAGGCTCAGGGGTTTCACCATCGAATTCCGAATCGTTTGTACCTGCAAGAGCATCTCTACGCTCGGGATCAACCGCGGCAAATGAAGTGAAATCATGCCTGCCAACCACCAGCGCGGCAGCCTCGATCATGTAACCTTCATTCAGCGGATAGGGATGGTGGTACACGTAACGAGCAAGAAAGGGCGGGCAGATTTCGTCGCGATAGATTCGATAACGGTAGGTTTTCGCCCTGGCCGCTTTGCGCGCGTGAAAGTCGGGCGATACCTCCTCCACGGAAAGGACACGAATGCTTTTCGGCAGCACGCCATTCAAGGCTTTGCGCAGATTGTCCGGCGGAATCGGCGACTCAAGGCTGACGGTGGCGACCTGGGCCAGCGCATGCACGCCGGCGTCAGTGCGACCTGAACCCTGTGGCAGCGTCTTTTCGCCGGTCAAGTGTTCGATTGCGGACAGTAAAGTGCCTTGAATGGTCGCAAGGCCGGGTTGGACCTGCCATCCTGCAAAATCCAGGCCGTCATACACCAAGATGATTTTCAAATTACGTGCCATGGAGTTTGGAAAAACACTTTTTAACGCGCGCTGATGTTCCTGAGCCGATATACTAACGGGTTTCCGCCACGAACGAACTGATTCATCATCTGGAACTTCAGTGGGGGCTTGTACGTATTTCAGGGTGACGGAAAATAGGATTTCCAGTCTCTATACATTACTCGAATCACAATTGCTTGTTGGGAGAATAAGAATGTCCGTGGCTTTTATCCGTAGTGGCTTCGCCAAGAAGCTGGTAGCACTCGTCTGCCTTTTTACATTGACCGCGGCAGCGCAGCAGACAAACACGTCATTATCGATTCAGCCGTCGGCGGAGCAGGGCGGCGGCTCAACCCCGAACACGCAAAAGACTGCCGGGGAGCCCACGGGCGCCCATCAAACGAATTACAACCTGCCCCAGCCGACCGGCGTTGACTATTCCCGCCCGGTGAAGCTGCTTCCCAACCCGTTCGCTCGTTATGGGCCGCGGAGCGTACCAGCGCCCGCATTCACCAATGCGCCCAAAATCGAGGAGCTCATCCAGAACGGCAAACTGATGCTTTCAATGAATGATGCCGTTGCCATCGCGCTGGCGGACAACCTTGATATTGCTATCGCGCGTTACAACCTGCCCATCGCCGATACTGACATCCTCCGCACCAAGGCTGGCGGTACCCCCCTTGGCGTCAATTCGGGCGTGGTTTCAAACACGCCTGGTGCCGGAGCTGGCGGCATCGGCTCAGGCGTAACTGGAGCGGGAGCTGGCGGCACCACGGCCGGCGCCGGCGGCGCAGGCACAGGCCAGGGAGGCATCGTGGGATCCACCAGCGGTGCGGGTCCCCTGCCTGATAGTTTTGATCCGGTCCTGAGCGCAACGTTTCAGATTGAGCATGCCAGCTTTCCACAATCAGTAACCGTTCTTACCGGCGGACAGGCTGTGGCTGCGCAGAACACCACTACAGGCAACCTCTCTTATTTTCAAGGCTTTTCACCCGGTACAGCTCTCACGATCTCCTATAACAACAATCGCCAGTCCAGCAATAACCCCATCAGCAATGTCAACCCAACACTCAATGCGAGTTTTCGCGCGTCGATTCGTCAACACCTGTTGCAGGGATTCGGTCCAACGCTGAATACGCGCCTTATTCGCCAGGCCAAGAACAGCAAAAAGATTACGGAAGAAGGCTTTCGCCAGCAGGTGATCTCAACCGTCAGCCAGATTGAAGGAATTTACTGGGACCTGGTCAACGCCTATGAAGATATGAAGGTGAAGGAGAGATCGCTTGGTCTGGCACAGAAGACATTGTCAGACAATCAGAAACAGGTACAGATCGGAACCCTGGCGCCGCTGGACGTGGTGCGCGCCCAGAGCACGGTGGCAAGTGCGGAACAGGATCTGATCATCTCCCGGACCAACCTGCAATTAGAGCAGTTGACGATAAAGAATGCGCTCACCCGCAGCCTTCCCAACGGCTCGCCCTTGCTGACAGCGGAAGTGATCCCTACAGATACCGTGCAGGTTCCCACCCAGGAAAACCTGCCTCCTGTCGAGGAGTTGATCAAGATAGCCATGGATAACCGGCCTGATTATCGTCAGTTGAAGATTAACCTGCTCAACAGCCAGATTAACATCCAGGGCGCAAACAACGGCTTGCTGCCAACCGTAGACCTGCTGGGGTTCTATGGCGCGGCCAGTCTCGCGGGACCTCCGAATCCGTTGAACTCGGGTCTGCCAGCTGGCCTCGCCTCAACCGGCTTCGGCGATGCCTTCACCAATCTGTTTAACTCCTCCGCACCAGACAAAGGTGTTGCCATCAACATCCAGATTCCGCTCGGGAACAGGTCAGCTCAAGCCACACAGATTCGCTCCCAGCTTGAATACCGGCAGTCCCAGTTGAACGTTAAGCAGCAGGAAAACCTGATCGCGATCAACGTCCGCAATGATGCGTTTACGGTGGAACAAAACCGTGCCCGCGTAACGGCAGCGCAACAGGCTCGCGAGTTATCGGCACAAACACTGGATGCCGAGCAGAAGAAATACAACCTGGGCGCGTCAACTTACCTTGCTGTCCTTCAGGATGAACGTGATCTGGCCCAGGCGGAATCAAACCTGGTTTCCGCCATGACCAACTATGCCAAGTCCCGTGTTCTGCTTGATAAGGACACGGCCCAGACATTGGACCGTAACAACATCAAGATCGACGAAGCGGTTACTGGTAGCGTTAAGACTCTGCCGACGATCCCGGGAACTGTGCAGAACAAAACTGCTATCCAGGAGCTGACCGCGCCACCGCAGCCACCTCCGGCGCAGCAGCCACCCAAGTAGGCAGCGGCTCCCAACTACTCTTGTTACTAACCCGGCTGATCATTCGGCCGGTTTTTTTTGTTCCAACATTCGTCAATCGCCACGCTTCAATGGCTATCATGCCTCCATCAATCATGCCCCCATCAATCATGCCCCCATCAAGGTATCTACCTTAGTTTGCTTGCATTTCCAGCAGCAACTCTGTTCATTCCACATTTTTTGGGATATATTAGGCGCGCACTCCCCCCTGCTTAACTCTGACAACTATCACGCTTAAGGTTGGTTCCTATGAGATTTCTGCGCCCCGTTCTATTCACTTTATTGATGACGCTTTCGGTCCTGGCCATTGCCCAGGAAGAGAAATGGGTCCCGATATCTCCGCAGGAGCAACAGCTAAGTGCAGTACCGGGAAACCCGTCAGCGCCAGCGGTTCAACTTTACTATTCGCAATTTGTTGACCATGCGACAGCCGACAACGAAGCAGAGTTTATTTATCGCCGTATCAAGATCCTCACTGACAAGGGCAAGGACTTTGCGGATGTCAAGGTTGAGCTACCTTCTGGCACCAAGCTGGTCCATCTCAAAGCTCACACTATCCACCCGGATGGCAAGGTCATCGAGATGGACGACAAAGCTTTCGCATCAACTCTGATCAAGGGCCGGGGCTATAAGGTAATGGGAAGCGCGTTCACCCTGCCTGACGTCACCGTAGGAAGCATTATTGAGTACAGATATAAGCTTGATTTTCCGCCCAACCAGCTCTTTGATCCCGTCTGGCATGTGCAGGGAGATCTGTATGCGCTCAAGGAAACTTTCAAGTTCCGGGCCTACACCGGAGCATTCGTAAATACCGTGGGTTCAGGCATCTCAGCTACCTACAGGCTACCGCCGGGGATGAAGCCGCAACGCAAAGGTGAAGGATGGGATCTTGAGGCGGAAAACATTCCTGCTTTTGAAGCCGAACCTTTCATGCCGCCAGGCGATCAGTTCATTTATCAGGTCAACTTCCGCTATGGTGGCAAGGAAATGGGCAATGGCGACCACTTCTGGGTGGATCTCGGCGCAAAAAGGAGTATTGCGGCTGAGAATTACATTGGAAACTCGCGTGAGATCAGAGATGCGGCAAGCCAGGCTGTGGCCGGCGAGACTAACCCGGAAAAGCAGCTGCGAAAACTATACGCGCGCGCCCAACAGATCAGAAACCTGACCTACGAACGTGAGCGCAATCGGGAAGAGATGCAGAAAGAGGGTCTGCGGGAAAATCAGACCGCACAGGATGTTCTCTCTCACGGCTACGGTGATCGCGACGATGTAACCAAGTTCTTTGTGGCTTTGGCGCGGGCTGCCGGTTTTGACGCCATACCGGTTGATGCTTCCAGCCGGGGCAACAAACTGTTCAATAAAAACGAATTGACTGCATCGCAACTGGATACGGAAGTTGCCGTGGTCAAACTGAATGGCAACGATATCTACCTTGACCCCGGCACGCGTTTCTGTCCATTTGGGTTGATGCGCTGGATCAGAACTGCCACAGAAGGATTGCGGCTCGACAAGAAAGGCGCCAGTCTCGTGATGCTTCCGCCATCCGACCAGGGAAAAGCGGTTACGGAAAGAAATGCTGACGCCGCGATTGACGCTGACGGTACGCTTAAAGGACAGATCACCGTTAACTATTGGGGAATAGAAGCGCTGGAAAGGCGGCTCGAGGCCCTGGAAACCGACGAGGCAGGCAGAAACAAGAAGCTGGAAGACGACCTGAGTGAGCGGCTGCCCAGGAGCGCGATTGTGAAGGTCAAGGAATCCAAAAACTGGGAAGGCACTGACCAGGCACTTGAAGTGACTTTCACCGTGGAAATTCCATCCTATGGCTCGCTGGCAGGAAAGCGCCTGCTTACCCCCGTCAGCCTTTTCCAGACAAAACAAATGGACGCCTTTAAGCCGGCTAGTCGAAAGTTTCCTGTGTATTTTCCCTACGCATTTTGCGAGTCTGACGAAGTCCATTTAAAAGTTCCGGCTGGATTCACCCTGGAAACTGCCCCTCAACAACAGAGCGTGAACCTGCCTTACGCCAGCTATCAGAGCGTGAGCCAGTTTGACGGCAAACAGGTCTTTACCCAGCGCCAGTTGGTTCTGAATGGATTGTTTTTTCCCGTGGAGCGCTATGCCGAACTAAAAGCCTTTTTCAATAAAGTACAAACCGGAGACGAACAGCAGGCAGTACTGCAGGGAGGCAACACCAGTGGTCAAAAAGGTAATTAGCACAGGGCTTTTTCTTTTCCTTTTGAACCTGTTTCCTGCAGCCGCCAACGCCGGTGTTCCAGACTGGGTGCGATCTCTCGCCCAGCAACCGGTGAAGAAATACGCGGATGATGCCAATGCAGTGGTCCTGCTGGATGAACAGGAAACCACCGTCAGGGACAACGGCGAGATCATCGAACATCAGCGTATCGCGTTCCGTATCTTGCGTCCCGAAGGGAAGCACTACGCGGATTTTCCTGTGTTCTTTGATCAAGAAACCAAACTGAACTACCTGCGCGGCTGGAGCATCACCGCCAAAGGACAGGAATACGAATCCAAGGACAAAGACAATTTTGAGCGTAGCGCAACGACCTTTGAAGTGTTCTCAGACACAAAGGAGAAAATCGTTGTGCTTCCCGGCGCGGACGTGGGCACAGTAGTGGCATTTGAGTACGAGCACAAGCGCCGGCCCTATCTTTTCCAGGACTTCTGGTTTTTCCAGGAAACGATTCCGGTTGAAAGAAGCCGTTACACGTTGCGTTTACCGGCCTCATGGGAATACCGCGCCGACTGGATCAATCACTCCGAGCAAAAACCAATGGAGCAGGCAGGTACGTATGTATGGGAGGTGACTGACGTTCCCCGAATCGAGGAGGAACACAACGAGCCTCCGTACCGCGCTCTCGCCGGGCACATGATTGTTACTTTCTTTTCGGCCACGGTCCGTAACCAGACATACCATTCATGGAAAGATCTTGGCATCTGGTACTCGCAGTTGACCACCGGAGTCCGTGACGCGAGTCCGGCTCTTACGGCCAAGACACAGCAGTTGGCACCCTCCACAATGCCCCTCTGGGAGCGAGTCTCGGCTTTATCGCGGTTTGCGCAGCGCGACGTTCGTTACGTGGCCATCGAGATCGGCATTGGCGGCTACCGCCCTCATTCGGCCGCAGACGTCTTTGCTCATCGCTACGGAGACTGCAAAGACAAAGCTACGGTCTTGAGCTCCATGCTGGCACAAATCGGAGTTAAGTCTTTCTACATGCCGATCCATGCGACTCGCGGCATCTATACCGAGAAGACCCCACCGAATTCAGGCTTCAACCATGTGATCCTGGCGATTCAACTTCCAGATGGCAGCTATCCCAAGGGCCTGGCAGCCATGGTGGAACATCCCAAGCTGGGCCACCTGTTAATTTTTGATCCCACCAACGAATGGGTGCCGATCGGCCAGTTGCCCTACTACGAGCAGGACAGCTTCGCGCTGCTGGTGACTGACGACGGCGGCGAACTCACACACTTGCCTGTCAGCACACCGGATCTAAACCGGATTCGCCGTAATGCCAAGCTGAATCTTTTGCCTGACGGAAGCCTCCAAGGCGAGATTGAAGAAACGTTCTCCGGCTACCCGGCCATGCTGAACCGCGAGTATCTGGAAACGGAAAGCCAGCATGATCGCAACAAGAACATCCAGCATTTTCTGGGCAAGAACCAGAACAACTTCCAGGTGGACGCGTTCAACATAGAAAACGCTGACGACATCACCAAGGACCTGGTTGTGCGCTTTACCTTCACCGCTAACCACTACGCCAAGAACGCCGGCCCGCTTCTGCTGGTGCGTCCGCGGGTAATTGGTGAGATGGCCGGCGCGTTTGACGGCACAAAACCACGCCACTATGCGTACGACTTTGCCGCACCGTTTCTGCGCAGTGACTCGGTGGAAATCAACCTGCCTGAAGGCTACGGCGTTGACGAACTTCCAAACTCAGCCAAGGGCGAATTTTCCTTCGCGCAATATCAGAGCAAAACCGAACAGGCCGGCAACGTTTTGAAATACAGCCGCGAGTACAAGATGCACGCCACTTCAGTCCCCGTGGAAAAGTATGACGATCTGCGCCATTTGTTTTCCCAGATCATCACTGACGAAAAGAACATGGCGGTATTGAAAAAGAAAAACTAGAGGCGCCGCCCCTGCGGTTGGTGAACAGCGGTGACCAATTACAAAGCGTGCTGCGATCGACCCGCGGCTGACGCACAAAACGCGAATTGATTTTCAATCCTGAGAGAACCGCACGCGCTATGAAGAATTATCGCCATTTGCTGCTTGCCTGGCTCCTGTGGGCACCCCTGTTGTGCGTTGGGCAAAGCTACGATTGGATTCCACTGACCCAACAGGACTTTCAATTCAAGGAAGTCCCCGGGAACGCCGTCGCGGCAGCGGTGCTGCTCTATCACGCTGACTACATCACCTACGTCAGCGACTATGATCAAAGCGAGTTTCTATACAATCGCATCAAAATCCTGACGAACGGCGGCAAATCGCAGGCAGACGTAGAGATCCCGCTTACGCCGTGGACCAAGGTCCAGGATCTAGAGGCCAGAACCATTCAGCCGGATGGAAGCATTTCCATCCTCACCTCGGCGCCTTTTGAAAAGGTGGTCGCCAAAGGGCGAAACTTCAAAATGCTGGCGCTTACCTTTGCTCTTCCCAACGTGGCCGCGGGCAGCATCATTGAATACAAGTACCGACTGCAAAGTTCCGGGATCCAAAGCGACCGCTGGGAACTGGAACACGATCTTTTTACCGTGAAAGAGCATTTTCTTTTCAAACATACAGGACCTTTCCGCATGTCATTCGTGATCAGCGGAAGCCAGGCAAAACCGCTGACAAACAATGACACCTACGAGCTCGAGCTGGATAACGTTGCGCCATTTCAACCCGAAGAGCAGATGCCGCCTGCCGAAAACTACAAGGCCGCTGTACGCTTTTTCTGGAATACGAAGGGCGGCTGGCGGAGCTTCTGGTATGACGAGGCGCGCCGCTGGTCTCTTAACCTTAACAATTTCATAGGCGACTACCGTGAAGTTCATGCGGCGGCGGCAGAGGCGATTGGTGCAGCGACCGACGCAGACGAGAAGATACGCAGGTTATATGCGCGAGCCCAGGAAATACGCAACCTGCAATGGGAACGCGAGCGCACGAAGCAAGAAGTGAAGAAAGAGCACTTGAAAGAAAATAACTCCGTGGTTGACGTGTTAAAGCACGGGCATGGGGGAGACTGGGACATCACCGCTCTCTTTGTAGCGCTGGCTCGATCGGCCGGGTTCGATGCATCCATGATCATTGTGGCCGGCCGGGAGCACCGGTTTTTTGTGACCCAGTACTTAAAGTCTCAGCAATACAACTCCCCCATTGCCGGGGTGACTGTGAATGGAAAAAACCTGCTGCTGGAACCGGCTACCCGGTTTTGTCCGTTCGGCTCCATCCGGTGGATCAACACGGGCACGTCCGCATTGAAGGTGGGCAAAAACGACTGGAACTTCATCAGCATGCCTACCACGGGACCGGACAGAGCGGTGACTCTACGATCGACCCGCGCCACCCTGGATAGCGAAGGCTCACTGCACGGGCACATCACGATAACGTACCAGGGCTCGGATGCGCTGGAGAGACAGCTCCTGGCTCTTGGCACGGACGAGGCTGGACGAAAACAGATTGTGGAGTATGACGTAAAAAGCTGGCTGCCGCCGCAAAGTTCCGCCACGCTAAAAAGCTCACAAGGATGGCAGCAGACCGGCGGCCCGGTGATCGCGGATCTTGAAGTTGACATCCCCGGTTACGCCACGCGAGCCGGCGATCGCTTCTTGTTGCCCTCCACTTTGTTTCCCGTCAAGAACAAAGAGACCTTCGAACGCCAGTCGCGCAAATATCCAGTCTATTTTCGCTACGCTTATTCCGAAGTGGACCTGACTGTAATCAGCGTTCCAGATGGATATACGGTTGAGAGCCTGCCCGGGCTGGAGGAGGCAGACACGCTCTTTGGGACGTACAAGAAGAGCAGCAAAACAGTTGATCATCAAATCATCACAAGCCGGTCATTGACCGTTAAAACGCCGCTGGTTGAACCTGAGGGATATACCGCGTTGCAGACTTATTTCACTCAGGTAGAGTCCGGTGATGAAAGCATGCTGGTTTTATCCTCGTCGTCCAGAAGAGCCGCCCAGTAGGCTACCCTCGCATGTGTTAGAGGTGGACGGCCGGCATCCAAACAAGATTGCTCGATCATTTATCATGGTAATGGGGAATAGCGAATCTTTATGGCAGACCAAAGGAAAACCAAGCTCGAAAGTGACGTTGCGGAAACACCCATTGCAGACGTTTTTGAAGGCCGCCACCCCTCGCCCAGCGAGAAGCAATGGGCTGAGTCCACACTGGCCCCGGCTTTGGAAAAGGGTCCGGAAAAGCCCATTGGCGCCACTTCAGGGGTAAACCTGGATGAGAATGGCCAGGCGCAATTCACCACCATCAGCGGTGTTCCCATCCGCAGGCTTTACACCCAGGCCGATCTGCCGGAAGACTGGAATTACGAAAAATATCTGAACTATCCGGGCCAGGCGCCGTTCACGCGCGGCATACATGCCAGCGGTTACCGCGGCCGGCTCTGGACCATGCGCCAGTTCTCCGGCTTTGCTTCCCCGGAAGAAACCAATGAACGCTACAAGTACCTGCTGGCCCAGGGCGGCGGCGGACTATCCGTAGCTTTCGATCTGCCAACGCTGATGGGGTATGACTCTGATCACGCAGCCAGTGAAGGCGAAGTGGGCAAGTGCGGCGTAGCCATTGACTCGCTTGAGGACATGGAGATTCTCTTCAACGGAATTGATCTGGAGAAGACCACGGTTTCCATGACCATCAACTCTCCGGCGTCTGTGTTGTGGGCGATGTATCTGGTGGTCGCGGAGAAACAGGGCGCGGACTGGAAGAAGATTTCCGGCACGCTGCAAAATGACATTCTGAAGGAATATATCGCACAGAAGGAATACATTTATCCGCCAGCGCCTTCCATGCGGCTGGTGATTGACACCTTCGAGTTCGGATCGAAATTCACACCTAGGTTCAATACCATTTCCATCAGCGGATACCACATCCGCGAAGCCGGGTCCACAGCGCTACAGGAACTGGCGTTCACCATCTATGACGGCGTGGAGTACGTGGAATGGGCGCGCCGCAGAGGTCTCGACGTAGACGATTTCGGTCCCCGGCTGAGTTTCTTCTTCAACTCCCATAACGATTTCTTTGAAGAGATTGCCAAATTCCGGGCGTCACGCAAGATCTGGTATCGCCTGATGACCGAGCGATTTGGCGCCAAGCAACAGCGCGCGTCGCTCATGCGCTTCCATACGCAGACTGCCGGCGTATCACTCACAGCTCAGCAGCCCATGAACAACATTGCCCGCGTGGCCATACAGGCTCTGGCAGCCGTCCTGGGCGGCACGCAATCCCTGCACACAGATTCTTTCGACGAAGCGCTGGCGCTTCCAACCGAACAGGCCGCTCGCATCGCGCTGCGCACGCAGCAAATCATCGCGTACGAATCAGGCGTGCCTCAAACGGTCGATCCGCTGGGTGGCTCGTATTTCGTGGAAAAGATGACGCTGGACATGGAAAAAGGCGCCTTCGATTACTTCGACAAGCTGGACGCCATGGGTGGCATGGTTAAGGCAATCGAGATCGGCTTCCCGCAGAAGGAAATTGCGGAAGCTTCCTACCAGTACCAGCGCGCCGTGGAAGCCAGAGAGAAAGTGATCGTCGGTTCCAACGAGTTCACCATTGATGAAAAACAGATGGAGACTCTTTACATTGATGAGACCGTGGGTGAACGTCAGACGGCGAAGCTGAAAGCCCTGCGCTCACGCCGTGACAACGCAAAAGTCACACGACTTCTGGACGCGCTGAAACGTGCCGCAGCTCAGGAACCCGTGGTGACGAATGATGGCAACATCAGCCAGGCCAACACCATGCCCTACATCATCGACTGTGTGCGTGCTTACGCCACCGTGGGCGAGATCTGCGAAGCCTTGAAAGAGGTTTACGGAATTTATACCGAGGTGAGCATCACCTAGTATTTCTGTCGCTTCGCTCCAAACCGCTTGGGAGCTTTTCCCCTGGCCACTGCGGATTGGCCCCCGTAATAGCGGGCTCGGCGCGTGTCCGGCCTCGCCCTTCTTTCTGTCGCTGCGGCTGGGTAGGATTTGATCAACTACTGTGATAGATCGCCCAGTGTTCCGTCCCGGCAACTTTCGATAGCCAATCTGAATCCGCAAGCAATTGCTCGTGCTCAATATAGCGATACGCGACATAAACCGGACGCGGATTGTCCAGAACCGACTGTCGAATGTTCGAAAGTACCGCAGCAAAAACCGGCTCTGGAAACGGATTGAACAGATAGACCACCAGCGGTTCCAGAGGAAACTTGAAATCCCGGGCGTCCATGCATAGGGCTTCGATGGGCGGTGCTTCTGGACGCGCTTGTCCGGCAGCCTCAATGTTCGCCAGGCAAGCCTGATGCAGTTCCGGAATCAGTTCCACACCGATGATCATGCGAAAGGGATGCTCAGCCGCCATCAACAACGCTCTTCCCTTGCCTGATCCCAGATCAATGAATGTAAATTCTTCCAAGCGGGCCGTTAACGGCGCAGAAACCAGCGCCTGCATGATCTCGGAGAACAGCCATGGATCGCTGGCATAGTACGGGCTGCCGGCCAGCGTGGCTATCCACTGGGTCTTGAAGCTGACGTTGGCGCGCGTGGTATTTACGGAGTGCTCCAGGTCGTAATCAAGATCGCCGTATCGCGCCTGGCGATGGGAAGGCGTTAGCTCAATCATCGCCCGCCAGAAGCTGGAAGTGAGTTCGCGCAAGGTGCGCCAGGTCCCGTAGTGGCGTCTACCTTCCCGCCAGAAACGGCCAAGCGAGCGGCCGAATTTGAAATCGCCGTCATGAGCGCGTGCGCTGGCGCTCGAAGCTAATTTAGAATCGGCTTCATTAAAACCAGCATCTTTAGAATTCAAACCCATGAAAAAAGCTCTTGACCATCTTAAAAGCGCGGACGTTCTGCTGGCATCCATTATTGAACGGGTTGGGCCGTGCAACATGACCTACCGTGAGCCCACGTTTGAAGCTCTGGCCCGCGCTATTGTCTATCAACAACTAAGCACCAAGGCTGCCTCCACCATCCTGGGACGTTTTCAAACGGCGGCAGGCGGCGTACTGAGCCCGCAGAGCATACAGCAACTTAGCGTGGCGGAGATGCGGCAGGCGGGCTTATCCAAGCAGAAGATCGGCTACATACGCGACCTGGCCGAGCACGCCATCAGCGGCAAGGTGGATTTTGCAAAACTGCCGGACATGAGCGACGAAGAAGTCATCATCGCGCTCACAGACATTAAAGGAATTGGCGAGTGGACCGCGCACATGTTCCTGATGTTTGCCTTGAGACGTCCCAATGTCTTGCCGGTCGGTGATCTCGGCGTACGCATGGCAATCAAGCAACTTTACAAGAAGCGCAAAATGCCGCTGGCTAAGGACATTGAAAAGATCGCAAAGAACTGGCATCCGTACTGCAGCGTGGCATCGTGGTATCTGTGGCGCAGCCTGGAATTAAAAGACGTAATAGCCGCAAAGAAAGCGGCGGCGAAAAAGACAACTGCGAAGGCGGGCAAAGCGAAGAAGGCACACGCGGCGAAAACGTGAAATCAGTTTCAGCCGGACATCGGGTCTGCGACCAGAGGCTTGTCAAAAAGCGCCATCTCCTCCGGCGTGGGCTCCTGGAATATTTCGGACCATCGGCGTAATTCGCCCTGTTCTATAGGCGGATTCTCCCGGCCTCGGGATTGCAGCCGCTCGAAGAGTACATCCAGAGGCGCAGTGACATAGCGCAACTCAACCGCAGCGCCAAGCGCCCGCGTCTTTAGTCTCAAGGCATCCCGCTCACTCCGTGCCCACGTGCCCCATTCGATGATCACCGTAAGCCCCAGCGTGAGGAGGTCCTGAGCAAGCTGCCACTGTAGCGCTTCGATTCGTGCGCGATTCTCTTCGTCATACAAGTCGATGGAGAGTGCCTCCATCCACTCATCCGGACAATAACGGATTGCCTCGACAGCGCTTTCAATCGCCTTGGCAAGCGTGGTCTTACCCGAACCGGGGAGCCCACAAACAATAATCAACCGAGGCCCAATGCTCAATCTCGCCATGGAAAGAAATTATCCCTCATACCGGTGGTTTTCACGAGGTTGAGCGGTTACTGCCGTCTTATCCACAGAAAATGTTAGAATCTCTGGTTCGACCTGCAATGACTAGCGACCGTAAAATCCGTGTTTTGGTGGCCAAGCCCGGCCTTGATGGCCATGACCGTGGCGCCAAAGTGATTGCCCGAGCGCTGCGCGATGCCGGTATGGAAGTGATTTACACCGGCCTGCGCCAGACGCCTGAGATGATCGTGAATTCCGCCTTGCAGGAAGACGTGGACGTGATTGGCCTTTCCATCCTGTCTGGGGCGCATAACGCGATTGTTCCCCGCGTGAATGATCTGTTAAAGAGCAACAAGATGGATGACGTGCTTCTGCTGATCGGGGGCATCATTCCCGAACAGGATTTCGAGCTCATGAAAAAATCCGGCGTAACAGGCATCTTCAATCCCGGTACGCCGATGGACACGATTGTGGAATTCATCCGCAAGAACGTTCGTCCGCGCGGAGTTGTCGCCTAAGGCCCTCCTTCAACTGGCGCTTCGCTCCAAACCGCTTTGAGTGCATCGTGCGTGTTTACCTTGACCAGCGCCCGTTACAGCGGCCTCGTCGCGCGTGGACGGCGCGAGGCCTCGGCGCATGGCTAGAGATGAGATCTTTGCGCGTCTCATAGCCAACCCGGATTACTTTTTTTCCATCTGCTCCAGAGCCCCGGCAGCCTGATCTACAGCCGCCGCGTAATCAGTGAGAGCTTTGCTTACGCGTTCAATTTCTTTCTCCGCTTCCGCGTAATGTTTCTCTTCAATCCCCTCACGTACGCCGGGTAAAGTCTTGGAGCCATAACCGGTATAGAAACCCGGAGCGTAAATCAGGTGCCGGTACCACGGACGACGCGGTAGCCCGTCAGGATTTATTAGCTTGCGTTCGGCCAGCATCAGGTTGTTATTGAGAGATTGCAATCCTTGTAGTGTGGCGTCAGTTTTGCTGAATGCTTTTGCGGCTTTCATGTACCGCTCCGCGCTGTGATCAAGCGCAATCTGCGCGTTATCCAGCGGGGCAAAGTTGATAAAAGGCGGAACATCTTCCTTCTTCGGAGCAAACGTTGGCCGTCGCGGATCGGAGATTGCCGTGTACATGCCATCGTCCAGATCCTGATTGCGATTGCGGATTTCTTCCTGTTTATTCTTCAGCAGCGTCTTCAATTCGTCTGTATAGCGATGGATGGTGTCGGCAAAATCCGAGAAGTCATACGGAAGCACGTCAGCGTCAGCAAAGCGCATGACCATGGTGCCTACGGTTTGTGAAAGCGCGCGACCATAGATGAAATCCTTGTCAGAGAAATGTGTGTACCAGTAAAAATCGTCATAGATGGAGTGGTAAATGCCGCCATCGTCTTCACCGCCATAGGCAACATTGAGAGACGCGATGCCGAGATGGTCAATGAAAGCGGTAAAGTCACTGCCTGAGCCGAGTGGGCCAATGCGCAGATCGGCACGCGACCGGGCATCTTTCTTTTCTTCGGCGCTGCCATTTACCAATCGCGCAGCCTGTCCCCGCTTCCACACTGAGATGTTCTTTTCCGGATCATTGATATCGCGGGCCACGCCGTTGACGAATTTCTCCAGGGAGTGCGAGCCCTCAACGCCAAGATAGCCTCGACCGTTACCATCCGTATTGATGTAGATGGCCGCGTGCTTTTGCAGGTCCTCGGCATGGTATTCCGCCCATTCAGTGGAACCGAGCAGCATGGGCTCCTCACCGTCCCATGCGCAATAGATGATGGTGCGTTTGGGCTTCCATCCCTGCTTGAGAAGAACGCTGAGTGCACGCGCTTCTTCCAGAAGAGCGACCTGGCCGGAGATGGGATCTTCCGCGCCGTTTACCCAGCCATCATGGTGATTGCCGCGAACAATCCACTGGTCGGGCGATTCTGAGCCGGGAATTTTGAAGACAATGTCATACACCGGCTTGATGTCCCAATTGAAAGCCAGTTTGAGATGGACCTTCGCCGGGCCGGGACCAAGGTGATACGGGATCGGCAGGCCGCCACGAAAACTTTCTGGCGCCATGGGCCCTGCGAGCGCCGACAAAAGCGGTCTGGCATCTCCATACGAAATCGGCAACACTGGGATTTTGGTGATGGTGGGTGCGTCTTTGATTGCCAGGCGCTTTACGTCGCCCTTGGCGCCCACGCCGGGAGTGAGCGGATCACCGGGATAGGTGGGCATATCCAGAACGCTGCCGCGCTGCACGCCATTTTCATTGCGCATGGGACCAGCGGGAAAAACGTCGTCCTGTGAGTAGCCATCATCTTTGGGGTCGGAATAGATGATGCAGCCGACTGCGCCATGTTCCGCGGCGACCTTTGGTTTTATTCCGCGCCATGAATTTCCATAACGCGCAATCACAATCGCGCCCTTCACGGAAATCCCAAGTCGGTCCAGCTCTTCGTAATCTTTGGGCAGTCCATAGTTCACATAGACGAGAGGAGCGGTGACATCGCCATCAATGGAATAAGCGTTGTAGGTGGGAAGCTGCTCGCTCTGCTGATTCGATGTGGGATCGCCGGCCACCGGCGGCTCCTGCAACTTGGCGCGTAAACTTTGTCGGCGCCACCAGCTCCAGCACGCGCTCTTTCGGCGTGGGAAAAAGCACGTCGAAGGTTTCAATCTGGGCGTCCAGACCCCAGCTCTTGAACTGCGCCAATATCCACTCGGCGTTCTGCTTGTCATAAGGCGAGCCGACGTGATGAGGATGCGCGCTCAAACGCTGCATGTTGTCACGCATGATGGCCGGATCAGGGAGGTCTTTGAACTTGTTCTCCCAGTCACGCTCGGCTCCGCGAACTGGCAGCGGTAAAGCCGAAGCAGAACATCGTCATCGTTCGTGGACAGAAGACGCGCCAGGTGCGGCGGACAGGACAAAAACAGCACAGAGCAGAAAAACGGATAAATCTACGATGCATCAAGGCTCCTCAGCAGCAACAGGTAGCAGATTGTACAGGAGAGCGGCTGGATCCGCATGCATGCCGTTACTGCCGAGGAACAAGACCTTTAGACGCGTGCGCACTATCAGCGCGCCAGTTGGTCACGGACTTCTTGATATCTTTGCGGCTCAGGTTTTCCGCGAGCGCGCGCTGCACCAGCGCAGGCAATTCAGTGTCACTGGCGAAGCGCAGTCCGATCAACTGCGTGTCAGAGAGTTCGCCGATGCGCGAACGCAAGGGGCTCCTGCAAGACACTTCCCAGCCTTATCCGCTCTTCCAGGCGAATGATGCGGTCCTGTACCTTGAGCGCATAACCGCGGCTCTTGCCTGCAACCACAAAAGCCGCGATCGCAGTCACGATCCACCAGCCACTCGCCCACGTGGGAACTTTGAAGGTGTGAACAATCGCAATGATCACGTTGGCCACGGCCACGGGAAGAATAAAAAAGTGAAAAGGCGGATCAAACCGGATGTGATTTGAGAAATTCTGCGACGACGCATCGTTGGCCATAGAGACAATCCTCCTGCATACGTATGACGTTTGGTGAGGCTCTAAATTGTGTTGAGAAAGTGCAGCTGAAAAATTATCAGGAAATCCGCCGGATGCCAATGAGTTTAGAATGAAGCGCGGTACAGGGACGATCCATGCGTGAATTCATTGGCGCCATCGACCAGGGCACTACCAGCACGCGCTTCATTATCTTTGATCGCGCCGGACAGATCATGGCGTCCGCGCAACGTGAACATCGCCAGATCTATCCGCAGCCGGGCTGGGTGGAGCACGATCCAGCAGAAATATGGCAACGCACTCAGGAAGTAATAGATGACGCGATGCGGCAATCCGGCTTGCGCGCACAGGACCTGGCCGCCGTCGGCATCAGCAATCAGCGCGAAACAACCGTTCTCTGGGACGGAAAGACAGGCGAGCCCGTGGCAAACGCGATCGTCTGGCAGGATACGCGTGTTGAAGCTCAAGTGGCCAGGCTGGAGAAAGAGATTGGATCAGAGTTCTTTCGCAAGCGGACCGGCCTGCCGCTTTCGACCTACTTCAGCAGCCTGAAAGTTTCATGGTTACTGGAGAACGTTCCCGGGCTCCGATCCAAAGCGCAAGCCGGTGATATTTTATTCGGCAACATTGATGCATTTCTGGCTTGGCGCCTGACAGGCGGAAAAAGCGGCGGAGTACACGTCACTGACGTTACCAACTCTTCGCGCACACAGCTCATGAACCTGCAGACGCTTGAGTGGGAACCGGAGCTGCTATCAGCGTTCGACATTCCCCGGGGGATTCTGCCGCACATTGCGTCCAGCAGCGAGGTGTATGGCGAGATCAAGGATGGAGCACTGAAAGGCGTTCCTCTTGCCGGAATTCTTGGTGACCAGCAAGCCGCTCTAGTGGGCCAGACGTGCCTGGCCATGGGCGAGGCGAAAAATACGTATGGCACCGGCTGCTTTCTGCTGCTGAATACCGGCGAGAAGGCGGTTCCGTCCAGGCACGGACTGATCACGACGGTCGCCTACAAATTCGGCGGCGCGAAAGCCATTTATGCGCTGGAAGGAAGCATTGCCATCGCGGGCGCGCTGGTGCAGTGGTTGCGCGACAATCTTGGCTTCTTTGCCAATAGCGCTGAGATTGAAAAACTTGCCGCGTCAGTCAATGACAATGGCGGGGTCTATTTTGTTCCGGCATTTTCCGGACTGTACGCGCCGTACTGGAATCGTAATGCGCGCGGAATCATTGCCGGGCTCACGCAGTATGCCAACAAGGGCCACATTGCCCGCGCCGTGCTGGAAGCCACCGCGTTCCAGACTCGAGACGTGGTTGAAGCCATGGAAAAGGATGGCGGCATTTCCATGACCAACCTGCGCGTAGATGGAGGCATGGTGGTCAATGAGCTTCTGATGCAGTTTCAGTCGGACATACTGGATCGTAAAATCCTGCGGCCCAGGGTGAATGAAACCACGGCGTTGGGCGCGGCCTACGCAGCCGGATTGGCGGTGGGTTGGCTCCGCGATCTTGAGGACGTGAGAGCTGCCTGGACGGCGGAGCGAACCTGGACGCCGACCATGGATGCTTCAATCCGCGATGAAAGGTATCGGCTATGGAAGAAAGCCGTGGAGAGGGCGGTTGACTGGGTGTAAGACGCAGCGGTCTCCTCTATTTGAGTGAATGCATCAACACCGAATTTGCCGGACATTCCCGAACGATCTTTCGCACACGATTGTATTTTCAGGTCTTTGCTCATGCAGACTTCAACGCCAACCAGTTCCTGAGCATGGCAGGAGATGCGGAATGCGTCGGCGGGCGCGTGGTTACTCGCGGCAAAAGCCTGGTCTACATCTTTTGGCGCGAAAGATTTATCACCGGATAGGTTCTTAAGCTGGTCAGGCGGCTGCACGGATTTAAACGCTTGTTCAGCTTTCGCAAAGTAGTCCTGGGCTGAGAGCCCGCTGCATGTGCCATGCTTTTCCCATTCGTGCTGGATCAATCCGCGGCTGGGATAGTATTCCAGCATGTGACGAACGGTGTCGCTGGCGACGGGACTGGCCGGTGTGCAACTCATGGGCGGCTGGCCTTCATTCGATTGCGGCCACAATCCGTGAAGGACAAACCCTTTGTGATTCCCTGCCCTGCATTCCGATGAATTGTCACCCGGATGTTCAGCACAGTAGTTGGGCGCCCATGAGAGTGACAGCAAATAGTAATCAAAGCTTCCCTCGGTTTGGGTGGCCGAGGGCTTGCGATGCCGGGGAAATACAGCGGTCATCAAACTCGCACACAGCACAACCAGGAAAACAGCCTTGCCTGCCTGACGCCTCATCCATTTACCTCTTCTTCGATTTTTTAGATCTCGCGAACTCTCACCGGCATTGTAGATCTTACGCTTTGAACGTGAACGTCTAATCCTGCGGAGCACTAGTGCTGAATCATTCGAGAGCAGGCCCGCTTCACTCATACATCCTCAAGACCCATACCGTGACTAACGACAGACCACCATCTCTCGGGAAGGGGAATCTCATTCTTAACAAATGTTCGGGTCATTCTCAGATCTACTTCTCGGAGGAAGCTCGTGAAAATTCCATTCCTGCTTGGCCGCCTGGCATTCGGCGGATTCTTCATCTACAACGGCATTAACCACTTGAAGCAACGTAAGTTCCTGGCCCAATATGCGCAGAGCAAAAACGTCCCTGCGGCAGAGGCGGCGGTGGCGGGAACCGGTGCGTTGATGATCGCCGGCGGCGCCAGCATAGTTCTGGGGATCAGGCCTGCGCTGGGTGCAGCAGCCATTGTGACGTTCCTGGCAGGCGTTTCTCCGGTGATTCACGATTTCTGGAACTCACAAGATCCAAATCAGCGCATGAATGACATGGTCAACTTCAGCAAGAACATGGCTCTACTGGGAGCTGCCGTGGCATTGATGGGCGTAGAGGAACCGTGGCCGGCAAGCGTGCCCATTGCCCGGCCAGAGAAGTACATCAGCTACACGGAAGACATCAAAGCGGCCTAGATTTTTTAAAGCCCCCACGTTTGTGTAACCAGAGGATTCAGTCAATGGATCGAAGAGAATTCGTCCGGGCCGCGCTAATCACCGGAATAGCAGCATCAATAGGCGGACGAATGAGCGCTCAGAAGAATAGTGTGCAAGCTTCATCGCAACATTCATCACAACCGGGACCTGACCAACAAACAGGGGGCGGTATGATTTATCGCACGCTTGGCAAAACGGGAGAGAAAGTTTCTGCGATTGGCATGGGTGGATTCCATATTGGGCAGCCCAAACTTTCGGATGAGGAGAGTGTGCGTCTCGTCAGGGAGGCAATCGATGGTGGAATCACATTCATGGATAATTCCTGGGACTACAACCAGGGCAACAGCGAAGTTCGCATGGGCAAAGCGCTGCAAGACGGATATCGTCAAAAAGTATTTCTCATGACCAAGCTGGACGGGCGCACCAAACAGGAAGCCGCCAAACAGATTGACGAGTCGTTGAAGAGACTGCAAACCGACCACGTGGACCTGATTCAGCATCACGAGATCATTCGCTTCGACGATCCTGACAGGATCTTCGCGGAAGACGGCGCTATGGAAGCCACACTGGAGGCGAAGAAAGCCGGCAAGGTCCGTTATATTGGATTCACCGGACACAAAGATCCGCACATACACCTCTATATGCTCGAGGTGGCGGCGCGAAACAACTTCCATTTCGACACCGTTCAGATGCCGCTGAACGTAATGGACGCGCACTTCCGCAGCTTCGGCAAAATGGTTCTTCCCAAACTGGTGGAGCAACAGATCGGCGTGCTGGGCATGAAGTCTATGGGCGACAAGATCATCCTGAAAAGCGGAGCAGTGCAAGCCACGGAGTGTCTGCGTTACGCGCTCAGTTTGCCGACGTCAGTGGTGATCACGGGGATCGACAGCCAGCAGGTACTGCAGCAGGCCTTCGATGTAGCTCGAAACTTCAAGCCGATGAGCAGCGAGGAGACGGCTACGCTTCTGGCGAAAACAGAAAAGCTGGCGGCAAAAGGCGAGTTCGAACTATTTAAGACGTCAGCCCACTTTGATTCCACGGCGCACCATCCGGAATGGCTGGGCGGCCAGAGCCCGCGTGTAGACAAGCTTGCCGGGCCGCCGGGATAACCGGGCGGGATTCAGGAAGGCGATTCGATCCGCCCGCGGCGTGCCTGGTGTAAACTGTGGAACTTCCAACCGACTGGAGCATCTAACGGATATGTCCAACACACAAACGGCTGTTTTTGGCGGCGGATGTTTCTGGTGTATTGAAGCGGTTTTTGACCAGCTTGAGGGCGTTGAGTCAGTGGAGTCCGGCTACATGGGCGGCAAAAATCCCAACCCTACCTACCAGCAGGTTTGCGGCGGCGACACCGGCCACGTGGAAGTAGTGCGCGTGACGTTTGACCCGCAACAGATCAGCTTCAATGATCTGCTGGATGTCTTTTTCACCGTTCACGATCCCACCACGCTTAATCGCCAGGGCAATGACACAGGCACGCAATATCGTTCGGTGATCTTCTATACCAGCGACGAACAAAAACAGCAGGCCGAGCAGGCCATTGAGAATTTGAATAGTTCGCGGGCTTATTCATCTCCGGTTGTAACGGCCGTGGAACCAGCGAAAGACTTCTTCGTCGCCGAAAAATATCATCAGGAATACTACGCGAACAACTCATCACAGCCTTACTGCCAATTCGTGATCTCACCCAAGATGAAGAAGTTCCAGCAGAAGTATGGCGCAAGAATGAAGATGAAGGCCTAAGCAGCAGCCTTAATACGATTAAGGCGAAGCTGTAAAGGTTTACAGTTGCATCTCAGCTCGAATTCATCACAACAACTTTGTGCATCACAGTAAGTGCGTCCACCTGTCTACACTTTTTCGTCAATGGAGATAGATAGAAGATGAAACGACTACTCACGATTGCATTTGCATTTCTGGTAATGTGCTCGATCAGTGCGTTTGCGCAGACGAGCGATGCAGCCCAGACAGACAACAACGCTGCCAAAACCGACAAGAAAGTCGCCAAAGCGGAAAAGAGTGAAGCCAAAGCCGCATCCAAGGGCAAAGACATGAGCCTTACCGGCTGGGTGAAGAACGATGGCGGCAAAACCACCTTCGTCAATGACAAAGACAAACAAAGCTGGGAGATTTCCAACCCTGACGCGGTGAAAGGCCATGACGGCCACCACGTAAATGTCAAAGCTAAACTCGATGAAACGAATCACTCCCTGACAGTCGACAGTCTCAAGATGATGAGCAAGGGCAAACAGACGGGAGAAGAACAGAAGGCTGAGAAGAAGGACTAACTTTCAATAATTTCCAGATCCATGAAGACGGAGGCACATGCTTCCGTCTTTCTTTTGCTAACGCCTGCCTTTGCTATTCCCTTTCCGGTGCGCTAAGGTGAGATGGTGGCGCAACTCCCCCGTGACGACAACAAACTGGTGCAGATTGTGGACGCCGCTCTGGCGGAAGCAGCGCGCAAAAGCGGGCCATGGCTGGTGTGCCGTCCAGGATGCACGCAGTGTTGTGTTGGACCGTTTTCGATCACGCCGCTGGATGCTGCCCGTTTGCAAAATGGATTGCAGGAGCTGTCTACTGCTGATCCGGCGCGGGCCGAACGGGTCCGGCAGCGTACGCGCGAATCCATTGCGCGGCTAACCCCCGATTTCCCTGGCGACCCCATTACGGGCCTGCTCTTCGATGATGTTGATTCTGAAGCAGCCTTCGCTGAATTTGCAGATAACGAAGTGTGCCCCGTTCTGGATCCTGAATCCGGCACCTGCGATCTTTATGCCTGGCGACCTATGACATGCCGCACCTTTGGTCCCCCGGTACGCTCGGGTGAAGAGGGAGGTCTGGCTGTTTGCGAGCTTTGTTATCACGGCGCCAGCGACGCGGAGATTGCGTCCTGCGAGATGGTTCCCGATCCGGAGCATCTGGAAGAAAAGTTGTTGCGGCAGATGCGCGGGCACAAGGGCGATACGATCGTGGCGTTTAGTCTGAAGGATGAGTAGCGATCATCGGCAATGAGGCTGTCCCAGGCGTGCCGTCTGGGCTACATGACTACGCGCCTTCGGCGCTTTGTGAATCGGCCAGCTCTGAAAACTGCATAGGATTGTAAGGTTTTCAGACGCGGCATGCCGACGGCATGCCCGTCTCTACATTGAAACCTTCCTCGCACCTTAATATCAGAGCAGTCCCTATGGAGAGCACCCAAGCCTATTGTACAAATAAAAACTTCGTCGCCGCACATCTGAAATTTACTCACTTCCGTAATACCAGCGAGGAGGTATTCCAATGTTGCGTAAGTTCCCCCGCTGGGCGGCCGTAATTACGGTCTTAGCTCTTGCATTCATTTCCGCTGCACATGCGCAGACAATCAACGTGAACCAGACCGAAGGGTTTGGCAAAGACAAACTGCTCGTGTTTACTTACGGGCAGAATTTTTCCTGTATCCATCAGCCATTTGATGACCTGGATAGTAACGGCAAAGTGGCAGCCGTGGATCCGGCTGAATTTCAACGTCCGCGTTGCCTTATTGGCGAGCAGCCTGGGATTGGACCCACCGGCGATCCAATCAAGGAAGTAGAAAAGCTGTACGTAATTGCGCCATTCTTTGAAACCAATCCCAGTGAGCCTGCATTCACGCCTGAACTGGGCGCGGCACTCAAGCAATTGTTTGGCTTTGTGCCAGACGCGTTTAAAAATCACCCCGGCGTGGCAGTACAATGCCCTGAGCCCGGCCCGCCAACCACCGCCCAGACCGGCGCTCCTGGAACCTGCACCATGCACACTAGCATGATTGATCTGGGCCCGCTACTCGCCGAACTGGGAGCCGTTCCCAAAGGCACACCTGTGGTTACACCGACCATCAACCACAGTCACATCATTGATCAGCAGTTACATACTGGGCCAATCTGGTGGCAGGTGGTGTCAGTGCTGATTACCGATCCCAGCCAGTGGCCGACCTCTGACGGCAAACACGGCATTACTTCTCTGGATAAACTTCGCCGCGCACAATCACTGGGCCAGGCAAGCGGAGACGTTCCGACCAATTTCTTTCTGTTCTTTGGATCGGATGACAAGAACCACCAACACTAATTCCACCGGATGGGACTCATGGCGGAAAGGCAAAAAGCCCTGCCTGCATCGCAGCATGCAGGGCTCTTGCGATTTGTGTGCACGGACCGAATTAAGCTCAGGCTCCAGCGGAGACTTCCACGTCAGAGATTGTGCCTTTGGGAACGATGTATCGCTGGGTGCGCGGGAATTTGGCGAACAGTCCAAGACTGAAAAAGGCGGCGGCGGATGCGACGAAAGCAACCAGACGAAGCTGGCTGAGATGCGCGGGCGACAAATTCATAAAGCGGCCCAAGCGCCACATGGCCCATCCCGCAAGCTGCGTGGGAACCACGGTCCAAACGGCGATATAGAACCAGCCTTTTTCTTCGCCTTCACCACGGGTGGAGCGCCGCGCGCGCGGAGTGACGTCAAAGACAGTCGCCAGAACAATGGCGCCGGCAAGAATGTAATACAGGCTGCTGTACAACGTATCGATCTGATATTTTCCCGCGACCACGTTGATGACCAGCCCAATCAAATTGATGGTGAACGGCACCAGAAGATCGATCCACGCAGAGGTGTAGCAGATCACGCGATACCACAGATTAGGCTTCTCTTCGCCATAATGCGTGATGTAAGGACGCATCTCGCAACCGGGGAGTCGAGCCACATAGCCGCGCCATGCGCAAATCAGCGTGACGATGCCAAGCCATATCCAATGCCTGCGGTCAGGCCCGTGAGCATACAGGGCAGCCGTAAGATGGCCGGGAAGAATCCAGAAAACCCATATCCAGAGAGGTACATGCAATACACGGTAATAGCCCTTGTTACGTTCACGCTCGACCACTTTTTTCATGCAGGGGATAGCTCCGCTAAGCATTGTAAATCGAGAGACGGAACTTGAGCGGCCTACGTTCGGATCAACGCTGCCATTTCCACCACAGCTTCGACTACGAGTTCGGGCTGGTCAAGATGAATCCAGTGCGCGCCTTTATTGGCAATGATGTGTTTGCCGTTGAGTGAATGAGCTGCAATCGCCGCATGCTCACGCAGGCGGTCCTGGGACTGGTGCGCGCCGGAGAGTACGGTGACAGGAACATGAGCGGGGATATTTCGATCGATCATTTCAGAAGAACATCGGGGCAAAGACTGGATGTAATCCGCCATGGTCCAGAAAAAGCGTGGCGTGCTCCAGCGCGCACGGATCACTCGGATGACATCGGGCGGGAGTTTGGTGAGCTCGCGAAAGATGCGCACGACCGTCTCAGTGGCTTTGCTGCCGAACATATTCAGCACTCCGCGCGGAGTTGCGCGATTACCACGTTGCAGCAGCCACAAGCAGGCACGGACGACGCCAAAGGTGGCCAGCACTCCGCCGGCACGAGAGAACCATATGCCACGGCGAAGAATCCAGCGTTGGGCGAGAGTAGGGGTAAGCCACTCTTCAGGCGTAAGCGGGTCGATGAGCACGATGCCGGCGATTTCATCGGGAAAGCGAAGCGAGTATTCGCGCAGAATCAGTCCGGCAAAGGAATGACCGAGCAGGATATACGGTCGGGGAATATCGAGCGCGACGATGGCGGCATGCAGATTGTTGACGATGTCCGCCAGCGAGCAGCCACCGCCGTTTGCGACGCTCCATCCAAAGCCGGCACGATCATAGCTATAAGTGGCGCCGTGCTGGGCGAGTTCAGGCTGAAGCAGACTCCAGTTCAAGGTGGAAGCAGCAATGCCGGCTTCAAGAACGATAGCCGGTGTGCCTTCGCCCATCTGCTTTACATGGATCCTGCCGTTGGGGATGGTGATGAAGCGTCCGGGCGGGGGAAACTTGCGAGCGTCAATCAGGGCGCAGATTTTCTGAATAGCAGCCATGGCGCCGAGAGTTGCCACAGCAGCGAGGAAGTAAGAGGTGAGCGACATGATGTTTGCTCTACTGAAAGTAACATCGCCGTAACCTTACGTCATCGCCATATTCGGAAAAACCTCACCGCTGATGAACGCTGATCCACAAACCTCTTGGCGCAGATTAACGCTAATAAACGCAGAAAAGCAGTACTCGCTGGTCAGCGCCGTATGACAAGCGCGGAAGGCCGATGGAGACGTAGCAAGCTTGCTACGTCTCTACACCAGCATTCTGTTCCGCTCAATCATTCTGCCGCAGCAGAATGTGAGCATGAGAGGCGTTACTGGATCGGGTTACTGCGGAGGCGCCTCTTTGCTTTGGTTATCCACTCCGTTGGTAGGCTGCGCCGGCAAGGGTGGCGGCGTAAGCCAGGTTGGCGGATTGATGAAGTCAAAGAACTCGGTCATGTCATCAGCGGCAGCGTCGCGTGCAGTGAGCGGCGGCAGATTGAATCGAGTCTCAATCAGCTTGAGCAGCGAGGTGGTTTCGCGGTTCACATGCGAAACAAAGTGCGGCTTGACCCACGGCGATATCACGATCAGGGGCACGCGGAACCCACTCTGCGTGAAATCTCCGGGCAAATTGTTCGGTCCCAACTGCGGAGGATCGTTATCCGGGGCCGGTACGGTGAAGGGCGGCACGTGATCGTAGAGCCCGCCGCCTTCGTCATAGGTCAGGATAAACGCAGAATCGTTCCATGCGGAACTGGCCATCAACGCGTCGATGATCGACTTTACGTATGCGGCGCCCTGCTGGATGTTAGCGTCCGGATGCTCGTCAAAATCCTGGGGCTGAGTGCCGGCCGGGGGGTTTGGATCATCCCCATTTTCGATGAAGATAAACTGCGGCAGATCCTGGTCAGCCGTGGGACTGGCCAGCAACGCGAACAGGTTCTTGATGGACTCGGTCCGGGAACTGATGGCCGGATTGTTCCAGTCCGTAAACTGCGGCAGGAGAGTACCACTGGAATAGTAAAGTTTCCAATTTACTCCAGCATTTTGCAGGCTGCTGAAGATGGTTGGGCATGTCCATTGAGGATGCCCGGCGTCAGAGGGGAATATACGGCCTTGCGACGTGGCACAGAATAGATACTGACGATTTGGCACTGTGTTGGCCAGGATCGCGGAATGGAACGAATCGCTGACGGCAAACTGGGTGGCCAATTCGTAGTAATAGGGCAGATCGGTCTGATCGTAGTAGCCGAGCGCACGCAGTCCGGAATTATCAAAATTCTGGGCCACGGAGTGGCTTGTCAGAGCGAAGCGATCCATCTTGAAGGTGCCGTCGGCCTGCTTGTCGATATCGAAATGGCTTTCATCCCAGCTTGGCGACAGATTTTCAGTGCGCACGGTCGGTTCATGGAAGAGATGGCCGGTTCCACCGCCAAACAGCGGGAGAATAACATTGGGATCGTAACCGGCGTTGATCTGGTAAGGGACGCCCAGGCGGCCGGTTGCGTATTCACCCAGTTTGCTGAAGTAGTTATCGAAGCTGCGATTCTCCTGCACCATCACGATGATGTGTTTCAGGGTCTGAAGATTCCCGCCACCACTGGAGACGCTGACCGTTGTGGCTGCGGTGGTGGCGTTGCCGGCCGCATCCGTGGCCGTGATGGTATAGGTGGTGTTCGCCGTTGGTGAAACTGCCTGGGTCCCGGCGGCAGCCACGGTTCCAATGCCATTATCGATGCTGAGCGTGGCCGCATTGGTAGAAGTCCAGCTCAAGGTGCTTTGCGCGCCGGACGCAATGTTGGCAGGAGTGGCTTTGAGCGTGACTCCAAGCGCCGTGGCAACGGTGGCCGTGGCAGTGGCGGTGGCAGTGCCGTTCGTGGCGGTGATGGTGTAGGTTGTGGGCGTGGTAGGCGAGACAGTCGCGTTACCGGTAGCGCCGGTTACGGCGCCAACGCCCTGATCAATACTTAGCGAAGTCGCGTTGGTGCTGGTCCAACTGAGGACCGCGTTTTGGCCGGCGGCAACTTTCGCCGGCGTTGCCGTAAGCGTGACACTCAAAATGCTCACGTTCGCAGCAGCGGTCGCCGTCTTGCCATCAGCGCCTGTCGCAACCGCGGTATACGTGGTGGCCGCGCTGGGAACGATGGTTACGGAACCGGAAACAGCGAGAGCGGTCTGATCTTCCGACAGAAGCGAGGGCGTGATGGTCACCGAGCTGGCGTTGGTGCTGCTCCATGAAATCGTGGTTGTCTGACCCTGCGCGATGGTTGCCGGTTGGGCGCTGATACTGATTGTGGCCGGCCCACCTGTTTGCGTGGGCGTCGGCGTGGGGCTGGGGCCGGGAGTCCCGCCACCGACACCGGCACAGCCGGTAAAAGCCAACAATGCAACACTAACGAGGAATAAGAACAGGGCGGACAGAACTTGGGATCTAGACATGGACTCTCACACTTCTGGGAACATGGCGTGAGATGAAAAAGCAGCAGCTCAGGTTGCTAGTAGCTGCCCTGAGTAGCTTCTGTTTGCACGGGAGCAAACTTTAGTCAGCGCACGTGTTGAGTGGAACCCTAAAATTGATTTACGGTTCTTTACGGTGACACTCCAGGTGACTTCTAACGCGGCAGGCAAGGCGGCCCGGCGTCGCAAAGCAGCACCAATCAACGGGCATGTCCTTAAGATACGTTTTTTCGCACGGGCAGTAGGGCCGCAGTCCCATTGACAATCAGGAACTCTGAATTAATATTTTCACCGGGTCCAAATGATAATGTTGCGTATTGGTTTTATAAGCCTTTGCCTGGGAGCTCTCCTTCTGGAGGGTTGCGGCAACGCTCCTGCCACCACCGTACACGCTGGGCCGCCAGTCGTGCAGTCCGCGCCGCAATCGAACCCGGATTGCTCGCCCAACTGGAAACAATCTGTAAGTGATGGATTCCTGGCGCTCAACCTTGGCCCCTGCAACATCTTTGTTGCCGATTCAAATACGCCTACACAGCACGGTCTCTCTTACACCTACACGCTTCCTCAGTCAATCCACGTAACCAGTGTATATGGGTGGAATGGGACGCTTACCGAAGCAATGGAGGTGGGGAATCGTCTGCGCATCGACATACCCGCAAGCGCGACTCATCCTCTCGGCTTACATCGTGAGTACGAGCTGGAATATGATAAGCACGCCCCCGAACTGGCTGGGGAGAAGTCTTTCAATAAACGCATCGATCTAACTTTGCCGGCGGGCACCGTTTTTACTTTGGAGCGCACCGAAGGGATCGTGGGCGATTGCTCCGGGGTAAATGGCCACTTCTGCGCGCTTGAGTTCCGCTGGGTGTTTCAGGAAGATTAGGATTTTCCTGCTGGGGTACGTTGTTCTGAACTCAGCGAAGCGGGCCGCGCATTTGAGGATGCATGCTCATCCACGATCCGCGCTAGTTTTTCCGCCGTGGACCATGAGCTGACCCGGCTCCATCCGGATTTCTGGTTCCCGATGATTAAGGCTGACTGGTGCCGTTGCGGAATGGCTACATAGAGTCCAAGCGACTTCAGTAGTATTTCCATATCCTGCTTACGCCCGCTCACCAGGCTCCATCCTTTTCCAACATGGAATTTTTCACCCCAGGCTTTCATTTGCGCCGGCGTGTCATTTTCTGGATCGACGCTCACGGAAATGAAAACCACGTCGCGGCCCATTTTTTTGCCCAGAACTTTGGCCAGCTGAGCGAGCTTTTCCTGGGTGATCGGGCAGAAGGAAGAGCAATTAGTAAGGAAGCTGGTAATGACCGCAACGCGGCCCTTGATCACATCAGAATTAAAGCGCACTCGTTCGCCGGATTGATTCACCAGTTCAACATCAGGCACGGAAAGTTGAACCACGGTGGCGGGAGGATTGCTTTGTTGACTGAATGGCTGTTGCGCAGGCGTTGTTTGCGCAGGGATCGTTTGCACAAAGCAAGGCAAGGCACACATCGCCAGGGCGAGTACCGGAAGTTTCCAGATTTTCATATGTCCGTCGTCTCAAAACTACTTACAGATTGCGGACATGATCCCATAGGCTTACAAAATCTGCCATGGTGAAAAGAACGAAGAAAACTTGTGGCGCAGGTGAAATACATTCTTTTGCAAAGGGGCTCTGATCTTTTACGTTTTCAGGCAAAGAAGAAGCCTGCCTTCTGGATGTGAAAAGGCAGGCTTGCGAGAGAAGTCACAGTGTTCGGTGATGTTCAGCAATTTCTTGGCTTATTTAATAATCGCGGCTCCAGCGGTTGCGCAAACACCGTCATGGTCACTGGTATCGCCGGAGACGCCGACTGCGCCAATGATCTTGCCATCGGCAACCAGAGGAACGCCGCCTTCAACCGGCACTGCGCCTTCAAGAGCCAGCACGCGTAACCCGGCTCCGCCGCCTGCCAATGCATCCTGCAGGGCTTTGGTTGGCCGTTTATACAGCGCCGCGGAGCGTGCCTTGTTGATAGATACTTTGGCGCTACCCAGTTGTGTGTTGTCCATCTTTTCGTAGTAGACAAGATCGCCGTTGGGGTCAACCACGGCAACCGCCATGGTCCATTTATTTTTCACGGCCTCAGCCAGCGCGGTGGCGGCAACTTTCTTTGCACTCTCCACGCTGATGGGCAGACCGTAAGGATTAGGAAGCATCTGTGACTCCGTTCCCAAGGCACAGAACGTGAACATCACAACGATCAAGGCCTTGATTGTGATTCGTACCATTGTAGCGTCCTCCTCTTATCTCAACTTGCATGACTGTATACAGAAGAACAGGTTGGTTCCGGCAAGCCCCCCGGAGGACGTGCGGCATTGGTCAGATAAACAATCCGACGACGATGCCGCTGGAGTCTAAAGTCGCGCGATGCACAGTGTCAAGAAAACAGGCAAAGGCTGCACTGTCGGGAAAGTTATGCCGAATACATCCTGACATTTACAATGCTTGGAACATATGGAACCCATCTCCCACTTTTTTTATTCAGACCGCCTGAAGTTGCAGTTCTGGGATTACGGACACGAGGGTAAACCGAAGCTGGTGCTGGTCCATGGCGGCTTGGACCATGCCCGCAACTGGGACTGGGTTGCGCAAACTCTTTGTAAGGACTACCACGTTTTCGCGCTGGATCTGCGCGGACACGGCAACAGCGCGTGGGCGCCCGGCGCCATGTATAGCGTAGCCGAGCATGTGCTTGATCTCTCTGCATTGCTGGATATCATCGGCGAATTTCCCATCCGGCTGATTGGCCATTCGCTGGGCGGCATTATCGTTCTGCACTATTCCGGCGTATATCCTGACCGCGTGCAGAAGGCGGTTTCTATTGAGGGCATCGGGTTCCCGCCCCAGCATCGCGTACAGGCGCCGGCCAGTGAGCGTCTCCGCAGATGGATTGAGAACGTCCGTGATCTGGAGAAGCGCAAGCAACATACCTATCCCAACCTGGATGCAGCCATGGCAAGAATGAAAGAGGCCAATCCCCAGCTTTCCGACGAAGTTGCCCGCCACCTTACGCTCCACGGGACCAACTGGGACGCCGACGGCTCCCTGGTCTGGAAATTTGACAACTATGCGCGCGCCATTGCGCCGCTGGGCCATCATTTGAACGACGCTGCGGAGCTTTACGGGCAGATCAAGTCGCCCACTCTTTTATTCTGGGGACTGGAAAGCTTTGCCCCGGTACCTGAGAACGACGTCCGCGTTAAGGCCATCCCCAATTGCCGTCTGGTAAAAGTACCCAACGCCGGACACTGGCTGCACCATGATCAGTTGGACCTCTTTCTGCGCGAAACCACGCAATTTCTGAAGTGATGATCTTTGCCTGGCCTCCGCGCTCCGGGCTTACGCAAGTGCCCGCATGGCGGCCACTAAGCGCTGCAAAATCAGCTACTTATCGTCTGCTTAGGTTACCTCCGGATTAGCCGATTTAATAATTCTCCAATGAAACTGTAATCCGGCGCTTGTAAAACACACTTAGCTACAAGAGGCTCCGCGTTTACGGTGAGGAAGCTTGGAATTACCTCCTGAATCGCGGTTTGAACGGTTTTGGAGTCCTAATTCCGGAGGAGTCCATCATGGAACAGAGCTATTTGGTAAGCGTAAGCGCACTCAAAGACGTATTGAAACCTCTCGCAACTGAAGACGCATGCTACCGCGTGATCAACGGCATGGATTTCGTGACCGTGATCCATTATGGTCCCAGCGGGCTTCTTCGCCAGGTCGCATTTCCTGTGGCCTTCCGCATCCCTGAAGTCGACGAAGACGAAGGCACCTTGCTTCTGATGGTTGCCACGGAACGCAGTCGCGTATGGGACGGTTTCTGGTCGCCGGTGGAATCACGGCTTGTCAGCGCTTCGACCAACGCTGTGGCATAGCGCGCTTCTTCGCGCTTGGCCGCGGTAAACGGCCCCGCTATGTCGCTAGACTTCTGCGTCACCACACTTCTGTTCTCAGGCGGAAGCCGAGTGCCCTCGACGCTTTCCCGCGTAATAAGCACAGCTCGACTTCAATGGGCATTTCTCACATTTAGGATTGGTTCGCTTACAAAGCGTCTGCCCATGTTGCTTCAGCAATAGAAACGCGCGCATCCTGCTGTCAGCTTTCTTCGGTATCTGCGATTCAATCGCCTGCTGCGCCTCACGGTAAGTCACGCCATAGTTCTCGCGCTCCTGCCCATGCAGAATCCTCACCGGCACGTGTGGACAGTTTGACGGTACGGCAGCCACGGCATCGATTCCGGCAAACAGAATAATGCGATCCGCGCCGGGATCGGCAATGTTGGGAAATTTCTTTAAAACTTTGCGCGCGTCGGAAATCGGACCGCTCAGCGCACCCCGCAGATCTCCTCCGAATTCATCCTTTACGCGAGCCGCAATTTCTTTGAGCCGAAGGGCGCGCAGCTCCGGCACCATGCCACCGGGTTTGAGCGCAGCCGCCAGTTTTGGCATGGGTATTGCCAGAAGTTTTTCAGGCTCTATTCCGGTGATGGAGGTCAGTGTTTTCCAGCCGCGTTCACACGCCGCGTCGCTGGCTGGATAACCGCAATGCCACCAGACGATAAACTCGTACGGCTCGGTGGGCCATGACGGCTCCATGGCCCCGTAATATCCTTCGAGTTGATCCAGCACTTCGCTAAGCAGTGGACTTATCTTACTCATGCGACCCGATGCTATCCCGAACGGGAGACTTGCGCAATCAGATGGTTTCTAGTTCTTGGTTTTTGGTTCTTGGTTTTGGCTAAGTGCTAATGGCTAAGTGCTTGTGCTAAGGCCTCCGCCATTTCCCAATTTGCTAACGGTGCCGCAAGACATCTTCTACAATTTGGGGTTGCATCTTATAGCAGCAAAGCAGTTGGCCCCTGCATACCTGACTTAATAACTTTTAAGGATCATTATGAGAGCGCGTAACCTTGGTGTCCGATCACTGGCCCTTGTTCTCACCCTGTTGATGGCCGTCCCGTTTGAAAGCCTGGCCCAGAGCTCAAACCCTGTCCTACCTGACCCTGGGCAGCCGGGCATGAACCGCCAGCAGCAGGAGCAGCTTGGACTTCAAGCCGCTGGTGAGGTCTATCAGCAAATGCCGGTGCTGCCGGATTCCAGCCCAGCCACGCGGTATGTCCAGGAGCTCGGGAAGAAGCTGCAAACCGTGATCCCATCGGACCACTCATGGCCTTACCAGTTTCACGTGGTGCCGGCCGCGGATATTAATGCCTTCGCATTGCCTGGAGGTCCGATTTTTGTGAACCTTGGCACCATACAGGCAGCGGACAATGAGGCCGAACTCGCAGGCGTGCTGGCCCATGAAATGTCCCACGTCTATATGCAGCATTCAGCCAAGCAGGCGCCCAAGGCCGCCGCCGCGCAAATATTTGCCGGACTGGCCGGCGCAGTCCTGGGCGGAAGTGCTGCCGGAAACCTGGCAAAGGTGGGAATCCAGTTTGGCGCCGGCACCATGCTGATGAAGTATTCGCGCAAGGATGAAGCGCAGGCTGACTCCGTGGGCGCCATCATCATGTACAAAGCTGGTTATAACCCCAAGGCGATGGCTGACTTTTTCACCAAGCTGGAACAGAAATATGGGAAAGGTGGACCGCAGTTGTTGAGCGATCACCCTAATCCGGGGAACCGACAGGCGTCCATTCAAAGTGAGATCGCGCCATGGCCTCCCAAGGAGTACGCCGGAAACACAAGTTCCTTTGCCAGCGTGAAACAATACGCATCGTCGCAGAAGACCTACACGGCGCAGGAAATTGATGCTGGAGCCAAACAAAAGATCTGGGCACAGCAGAATCAGAAAAATGGCGCCCTTGCGCCTGCCTCGGCACCAAACGCGCCCAAAGGACAGAACAGCAGCAGCCCTGGCGAAGCGCAATCGCCGGGCGCTTTGACGAACATTTCATACAAAGAGGTCCAGCCCAGCGACAGATTCACACAGCTTCAACAGTCAGGATATAGCATTTCATACCCTGATAACTGGAAGGCCGGCGGCGATCAGAGCTCTATCACCATCGCGCCAGCACAAGCGGTCGCTCAAAACGGCATCGCTTACGGTACCATCATTTCTTCCGCCAACGCTGATGCCAGCCAGCTGAATCAGGCAACAGAGCAACTGGTGCAACAGCTGCAAAAAGACAATGCAGGAATGAAAGTTTACTCGTCGCCTACAGGGATTCAGGTAAACGGTCAGCAAGGCCGGTCCACGTATCTAACGGGCACTTCTCCCATTCAGCAGAACGGGCAACCAGTTCCTGAAAAAGACTGGCTGGTGACGCTTCCCGGTCCCAAAGGCGAACTGGTCTATCTGGTTTTTGTGGCGCCAGAGCAGGAATTTAACCAGCTTCGTCCTACCTTTCAGAAGATGCTGGAAAGTTTTCAGGTCAGGTAATCAGCCTCGGGTTACCCGCCTTTCTTGTTGCTCTCCTCGGAACCTGCTTCGATCAACTTTTTGGTCATCAAGACCAGGCCCAGGACCTGCGTCCATTCAGAAACGATGTTGCCCACCACCTGTCCCCATTTGCTTTGAGGGCTGGAGTGAGCAAACAGCACAACCCATCCTGCACCGGTGATGATGAGGAAGATGCTGAGAGAATGCTCGCGCATAAACTCCAGGACCTTGTTCGCGTCTTTCGGCCTGTCATCACGTTTGCTTTCCGCTGAGTGCTTTTCGTAGAGATGTTTGGTGGCCAGCACCATGAGCAAGACACCGGACCAATCGGCAATGGCATTGCCAAAGAATGATCCCCAGTGTCCCTGCTCATCACTGACGTAATAGAGAATGACCAACGCTGCGAGGATTCCGGCCACCATTAGTGACAGTCCATGCCGCTTGGAAAACTTACCCTTCAGTCTGGCCACGTTGTTTTTCATGCTCCCCCGTACATTCTGGATCGTCTGAAAAAAGTAAGATGCTGGCGGCACAGCCGGGATGGACTGAGCCCGTATAATTGCTGATTCACTTCCCAAACCGTATTCATGAGGTTGTTAATGATCAGGTTCCTGATGATGAAGAGGACGCTCACCCGGCTATTGCTCGCTATTGTGGCGGTATGTTTTATCCAATCGCAATCCGTCACTGCCCATGCCCAGCAAAGCACACTTACTCCTAACCAGCAAATGGCGCGTGACATCTTCAAGGAATTGATCGAGATCAACACCACGGACTCACCCGCAGGCAACGTTACCACGGCGGCTGACGCCATGGCTGCACGCTTCCGCGCTGCCGGGTTCAGCGATGATGATATTCACGTGGCAGGCCCTCAACCCAACAAGCACAATCTGGTGGTACGATTCCGCGGACGCGGCGGAAACGCAAAGCCGATTCTCTTCCTGGGCCACCTGGACGTGGTGCAGGCCCTGAAACAGGATTGGTCCAATAATCTGGATCCATTCAAGTTCAATGAGATTGACGGCTTCTTTTATGGCCGCGGCACCAGCGACATTAAACAGGGCGACACGGAACTGATCGCCAACCTGATTCGTCTCAAAAAAGAAGGCTGGAAGCCTTCCCGCGATTTTATTCTTGCGCTGACGGCGGACGAGGAAAGCGGCGAATCCAATGGCGTGCAGTGGCTGATAAAACAACACCGCGACTGGATTGATGCCGAATACTCCATCAACACTGATGCCGGCGACTTTGAAATGCAAAAAGGCAAACGGCTTTTGCTGGGAGTGGAAACCAGCGAGAAGAACTACGTGGACTTTACGCTGGAGGCAAAGAGTTCCGGCGGACATAGCTCGCGTCCGGTAAAGGACAACGCCATTTACCGGCTGGCGGCGGCCTTGCAGCGCCTGTCGCAATTTGATTTTCCGGCACAGCTCAATGAGACAACACGCAGCTTCTTCGCGCAGACTGCGCGACTTCAAGATGCCAGGGTGGCCGCGGACTTTACCGCAGTGGCCCAACCTACTTCAGACCCAGCGGCTGTAACTCGCCTCTCTCAGTCGGCCTACTACAACGCTCTTCTCCGCACTACCTGCGTGGCCACGTTGCTCCAGGGAGGCCATGCGCCGAACGCTTTGCCGCAAACAGCCCGCGCCAACGTGAATTGCCGCATGCTGCCCACGGATTCCATTGCGAATGTACAAGCGACGCTCAAGAAAGTTGTGGCCGATCAACAGGTCACCGTTGTGGTGGCGAATGAGTCGGGCGCCGCGCCACCTTCAGCCATCAACCCTGCCATCATGCGTCAGTTGGAATCTCTTAGCAGCAAGCTTTACAGCGGCATACCAGTGGTTCCGATCATGGACACGGGCGCCAGTGACGGAAAATTTCTGCGCCTTGCCGGCATTCCCACGTATGGCGTCCCCGGGGTCTTCGAGGATATTGATGACGTACGCGCACACGGCCGCGATGAGCGCATCGGGGTGAAAGAATTCTATGACGGCGTGGATTTCTACTATCTCTTTATCAAGAGCCTGGGCGGCGAATAGTTTATTGAAGGCTATGCCGAACGCCTGGTCTGCGACGGGATTCTTCTCTGCCGGTTATATTCCGCATGCAGAGTCTCGAGTTCGCAGATGAGTGCTTCGTCCATGCCGAGGTTGGCACTGCGCATGGCGCCAAACGGGTCACTCAAATACCAGATGGCATTGACTGTGCACCGTGCAGCCCACTCCTGCAGTCTGTCTTCGTACCTGGCAAACTCCCGCTGAACGCGCGACGTGCGCTCTACCACGCTTTCGAGCGGTCTCTTTGCGGTGGTTTGCCCGATCCGAATTGTGCTGCAGTGTGGCATGTCAATAATTAGCTTCAGTCTCTAAGACACCTGCACAGGTACTCTGGAACAGAGTTATGTGAACCGCTGCTTCGAAAGCGAGTGGTACTTAGCCAGGGCGAAAAAATGCTAAGCTAGCGCCAGAACATGGCCAATACAAATAAAGTCGCTATTATCGGCGCGGGATCTTCAGGCATCGCCGCCTGCAAAGTGCTCAAACAGCATGGAGTTCCGTTCGACTGCTTCGAGGCCGGCGATCGTGTTGGCGGGAACTGGGTGTATGGAAATTCCAACGGCATGTCCAGTGCCTACCGCTCACTGCATATCAATACGTCGCGTCCGAAGATGCAGTATTCAGACTTTCCCATGCCGGCGCACTATCCTGACTTTCCCCATCACGCGCAGATTGCCGAATATTTTGATCAGTACGCGGAGCATTTCGGCATCAAGCCGCATATTCGTTTTTGCACCAAAGTTAAAAGCGCGGAGCCCGCTGCCGGCGGCGGATGGGAACTTACCACCGATGATGGACGGCGTGAGCTCTATCGCGCTCTGATCGTGGCGAACGGCCATCACTGGTCACGGCGCTGGCCTGATCCGCCGTTCCCGGGAGAATTCACCGGCCAGATCATGCATGCCCACGACTATCGCACGCCGGATGACTTTGCCGGCAAGAATGTGCTGGTGGTGGGATTTGGAAATTCCGCTGTCGATATCGCGGTTGAACTTTCGCGCGTGGCCCGCTCCAGCATGCTTTCCGTGCGGCGTGGATTTCATGTGATCCCCAAATTCATTCTGGGGCGGCCACTGGATCAATCCATTGTGCCAACGTGGTTTCCTTTCAAGCTTCAGCGCGCAATCCTGACATTCGTGCTTCGCCTGCAACAGGGTGACGTGACCCAATATGGCCTGCCCAGGCCGGACCACGCACTTCTGCACGCCCATCCGACGGTCAGCGCCGATCTGCTCACGCGGCTCTCTCACGGCGATATCAAGGTCAAACCGAACATCCAACAGCTTTGCGGCAACGAAGTCATTTTCGCCGACGATTCCCGCGAGCCGGTTGACACCATTGTTTATTGCACTGGATACAAGGTTGATTTCCCGTTTTTCCGTCCAGACCTGATCTCCGCTCCGAACAACGATCTGCCACTCTTCTGCCGTGTGTTTCATTCACAGTTCAGTGATCTTTTTTTCATCGGCCTGTTGCAGCCACTGGGCGCGATCATGCCGCTGGCTGAATTGCAGAGTGAATGGATAGCCGACTGTCTGATCGGTGACTATGCCCTGCCTGCGGTTGCGGAAATGCAGCAAGCCATCAGCAAGGATCGCGATGCCATGCGCAAGCGCTACGGGAACGCTCCCCGCCATACCATGCAGGTGGATTTCGCACCTTACGTTTCCACGGTAAAGAAAGAGCGTAGTCGCGGATCGGCTCGGGCGCGGAAACTACACAAAGACACGCAACCCGAAATCGCTGCTGTGGCCAAAGGCCATGCCGGAAGCTGAGTTCGATCTGGGAAAGAATTCATCCCGTGACTTACAATCTTCTGGATTATCAGCATCCAAGAGGTCTGGGGGATTGCAATGCGTTGGACGCCTGGTGGGGACAGCAGTGATGTGGAAGATCGCCGCGATGACAGCAGCGGCGGAGGCTTTGGTGGCGGCGGATTCGGCGGTATTCACATCGGCCTGGGCGGCATGCTCATCCTTCTTGTCCTGAGCCTGGTCTTTCACCGCAATTTCTTTGCTCTATTGGGCAGCGGTGGCAGCAGCACCGGAACCGTGGTGTCGCGGCCTGATCCCAATCGCGACGCACAGGAACAGCCTGAAGTCCAGTTCGTGACCTTTGTATTGAATGACACGCAAAAGACCTGGCAGGAAATTCTGCCCGCACAGGGCGTTCCCTATCGCCATGCCAAGCTGGTCCTGTTCCGCAACGCCACGTTCTCAGGTTGCGGCCGTGCGCAGGCGGCCACGGGGCCATTCTATTGCCCGGTGGATGAAAAGGTTTACATCGATCTTGCCTTCTATGACGAGTTGAAACAGCGCTTCGGGGCTCCCGGACAGTTCGCCCAGGCTTACGTGCTGGCGCATGAAATGGGACACCATGTACAAAAGCTGCTGGGCATCGAAGGTAAGGTTCACGCCTTGGAAGAACAGAATCCCGGATCAGCCAATGCCCTGTCAGTGAAGCTCGAGTTGCAAGCCGACTGCCTGGCCGGAGTGTGGGCGCACTCCACCGAAGAAAGAAAGCTGCTGGAATCCGGCGACGTGGAGAGCGCGCTGGGTGCAGCCTCGGCCGTGGGAGACGATCACATACAGAACATGACCCGAGGACGTGTGAGCCCGGAAACATTCACCCATGGCAGCTCAGCTCAACGCATGGACTGGTTCAAACGAGGCATGTCGCAAGGTACTGTGGCGGCATGTAACACGTTTCAGTAGTGAATTCAGGCGGCGCGGGAATGCAGATGGAACCTGAAGTGGTGAAGAATCCCCAGAAACGTCAGTTCGAAATCCAACTGGGCACGGAACTGGGATTGCTGACGTATCGCGAACGGCCCGGGCAGATTGACTTAATGCATACAGAAGTGCCGCCGAGCCATCGCGGTCGGGGCATCGGTGAAAAACTGGTGCGGTTCGCGCTAGGTTATGCGAAGCAGCATCAGCTCTCGGTGATTCCAACTTGTAAGTTTGTACGGGCCTACCTGAAGCGGCATCCGGACGAGGCCATTAGTGAAGGAATAGGTTCCGGCGCCAGCTAACGCGGCGTCCATTGCGGATGTCCGGTGAACAACCCGTTGCCAAAACCAATCTGATAGACCAGAAAAATACCAAACGCCAGGCTGATAAAACCTGACGCCAATCCCAGCACGCGCGGGAAGCTCTTGCTCCTTGACCCAAAAAAATTAAATGCCGAGGCGATGCTCATGGTGATCAGCATCATCCCCGCCACGGTGCCGATGCCGAACACGAGAAGATAAGCCACGGCCCAGCGCGGATCGCGAATGGTCGTGAGCACCAGCAGCGCGACCGCTGCGGAGCCGGCCAATCCGTGAACAATGCCAATAATCAACGGCCGCAATTGCTGATAAAGGCCGATGCGTCCGAACATGCGGTCCAGCAGGGCCAGCGGCGTGCGATCACTGCGATGTGAGTGCGCTTCCGGCAAATGCCCATGGGGATGAGTGTGAATGTAGTCGCCATGCGTGTGCGGGTGAACATGCACGAGCTCTGGGCTTGCAGAAGGATGGTGCGATGAATGCTGGCTTTCGGCAGCGATGGCTTTGGTGGTCCGCCAGAAAGCTGTCAGGTTCATCAGCCCCAGTATCACCAGCATCAGCCCGACAGAGAGTTCCATACTCAAGCCGATGCGCGGCGGAATCACGACGCCAAAGAGAATGATGGCACTGCCCACCACAAAGATAGTGAGAGTGTGCCCTATGCCCCAGAAGGCGCCCGTCATGGCGGCGCGGCCAAGCTTGCGCTGCCGGGTCACGATGGTGGTCACGGCGATCACATGATCGGGATCCGTGGCATGGCGCATGCCGAGAAAGAAGCCAATGGCAACAATAGAGAAAAATGGGACCATGACGTTTTCTAAGTCAGAAACATCTAGGCCAGCTCCAGCTCAATTTTCTTGGAGGCTGGATCCAGGCGCGAGATGCGGAAGCTGCGAATCTGTCCGGACTGGAAAGCATTCGGCTTTTTGCTGGCGGCGGTGTCCCCGGTCTTCCATCGCGATTGCAGCATGGAGCTAAGCGAAGAAAGATCGGCCTTCCCGCTGCCGGCTTGCGGCTTTTCTTCCTGTGCGGGAGAAGCGGCGGCAATCTTACAACTGCCCTGCACGCCCTCGCCGAGCTCAACCCTTGCCCATTCGCCGGAGACGTCCACCATGCGCCCAGTGACTACATCGCCTTGTTTGTGTTCCGCAATGTATTCATCCAGACTGCTGGGAACCATCTGTTTCATGCCCAGGCGTACACGGCGTTTTGCCGTATCGACTTCAAGGACCTGCGCCTTCACCACTTGGCCGACACGGAGTTCATCGGAAGGATGATTGATGCGCTTCTCAGCGCTGATATCGCCCACGTGGATCATTCCTTCCACACCTTCAGCCAGTTGCACGAATGCGCCAAACTTCATCAGGCTGGTGACCGGGCCTTCTGCCACCGATCCCACCGGGAATTTCTGCTGTACGTCACTCCAGGGATCACCCAAAGCTTGTTTCAATCCCAGCGAGATGCGCTTTTCGCCGACGTTCACGCCCAGTACTACCACTTCCACAGTCTCGCCAGGTTTCACCGCGTCACTGGGCTTACGCACTTTTTTGGCCCATGACATTTCCGAGATATGAATCAGTCCTTCCAGTCCCGGCTCCAGCTCAACGAAAGCGCCAAAATCCATGATGCGTGACACCGTGCCGCGGACACGTTCACCCGTTTTGTATTTTTCTGTAGCGCTGTCCCACGGGTCTGGCTGAAGTTGCTTCATGCCGACGGAGATTCGCTGCTTGTCGGGATCGACGCGCAGGACTTTTACTTCAACCTGCTGTCCGGCGGTCAACACATCAGCCGCCTTGTTAATGCGCGCCCAGGCAATGTCGCCGATGTGCAGCAGAGCGTCCACACCGCCAAGATCGACAAATGCCCCGTAGTCGGTGAGGCTTCGTACGGTGCCATGAACAATATCACCAGCCCGGACTTCAGAATACCTGCGCTCTTTCACTCCAAGAGCTTCTTCTTCCGCGACTACGCGTCTATCCACCACAACATCTTCTTCCGTCACGTCCAGTTTGATGACGCGAACGCGAACTTCCTGGCCGACGAGTTTTTCCAGATCGCCGGCTTCACGTGCTCCGCTGCGCGATGCTGGCATAAATGCGCGAACACCAACGTCAACGCTCAGGCCGCCTTTGATCACGCCCGTCACAGTGCCGATGATCGATTCTTTGTCAGCAAAAGCCCGCTCCAGCGAGGACCAGTCCTTTGGCCGGGCAACTTTGAACCGGGACAACGTGTAATAGCCCTCGGGATCGCGGCCTTTGACTGACACCGGGAGCTTGTCTCCCACCTTCACCGTCTCTCCCGCAGCCTGGAAATCAGTCAGAGGAAGAATTCCTTCCGTTTTGTAGCCGATATCCAGAAGCACGGAATCAACAGTGATGCTCACCACTGTGCCTTCCATACGGCGGCTGCCATCGTCGGCTTTGTGCTGATGGCTCTTCTCGAATTGCGAGAGGATATCGTTAAACGATTCGTTGCTATCGGCGGCGTTGTCGCCGGGTGAAGGAGGCGTAGGCACACTGGGATTGGGCATGGGACGAAGCATTTATTATCCCACAGGGACGGCCCTGCATGTCCGGTCAATGGCAGCAAAAACCGCAACAATCGCCAACCGGAAACGCTGGCGGGAGTTGCCCCTCATGGGATAGCAATGTCACGCAACAATGGCCGGAGGGATTCTCCGGCCATCGTCGTACATTTGCTCTGACTTCGTTAGGCGATCCTTACAACCTCATTGGTTTCTTCCATGTGTTGTGCCGGCTTTACCTTGGCGAGCAGCGTTTTCACCACTACGTAGAGTACAGGGATGAAAAAGAGGTTCAGCACGGTGGAGAACAACATGCCGCCCACAATCGCCGTTCCCACCGAGTGGCGGCCGAGTTTGCCTGCGCCGCTGGCGAAGTAAAGCGGAAGGACGCCAAGGATAAAGGCAAACGAAGTCATCAGGATTGGCCGCAAGCGCAACTCTGCCCCTTCAATGGCAGCTTGTGCGATGGAGCGGCCCTGTTCAATCAACTGCTCGGCAAACTCCACAATCAGAATTGAGTTCTTGGCCGAAAGTCCAATCAGCATGACAAGACCAATTTGTACGTAGACGTCATTCACCAGCCCACGCATGTAGATGAACAGCAACGCTCCCAGCACGGCAGTTGGAACTGCCAGCAGGATGATGAATGGCAGGGCAAAGCTCTCATATTGAGCGGAGAGGGTGAGATAAACGACGAGGATTCCGAGGGCAAAAATAAGGATTGCCTTGCCCTCCGATTCAACTTGCTCCAGCGCCAGACCTGTCCATTGGAATGACATGCCTTGCAGCATGTACTTTTTGGCGAGACTTTCCATGTCCTTCAGGCCTTCGGATGAGCTGTGACCGGGCGCCGCTGCACCGTCGATCTCTGCCGACCTGAAGAGGTTGAAATGGTTGATCACCTGAGGACCTGATGTATCCACCAGCGAGACAATATTCCCCAGAGGAACCAAGTCATTATTGGCAGAGCGCACATAGTATTCACGCAGGTTCTGCGCATTCATGCGGAATGGCTGGTCCGCCTGGACGTAAACGCGATAGGACCGATTGTTGAAATCGAAGTCATTTACATATTGAGAACCCATATAGACGCCGAGCGCCGACGTAATCTGGCTGATCGGCACACCAATGGCCTTCGCCTTTTGCCGGTCAATTTGCACCAGCTTTTGCGGATCATTCGCGGTAAAGCTGGTGAACAAGCCCGTAAGGTCTTTTCCCTGACGGCTTTCGGCCACAATCTTGTGGGCCACTGTATCCAGGTCAGCCAGAGTGTTGCGACCCTGGTCCTGAAGAATAAATTGAAATCCGCCAAAGCTGCCAATTCCATTGATGGCAGGCGGCTCAAAGGGAACCACAATAGCTCCAGGAATGCCAAAGAGCTTTGGTCCTACGCGGGCTACAATGTCACTGGAAGCGTGTCCTTTGCCCTTGCGTTCGTCAATTGGTTTGAGTGGGGCAAATACAAGGCCGGCATTCGAAGAGCTTCCACCACTCAAAGAGAATCCGGGAACGGCGAAGGTGCCGAAAACGTCAGGATCAGCGCGCAAAATCTGCTCCGCCTGTTTCGCGATATCAGTGGTGTAGGCCAAAGAAGCCCCCTGCGGCGCCTGTACCACCACGATGAAATAGTTCTGGTCTTCCTGCGGTACGAAACCAGTGGGAACACGTCGATACATGAACCCGGTAGCCACCAGCGCCAGGATGAAAAGAACGATCATCACGTAACGGATCCTAAGCGCTTGAGTAATGGCCCGTCCGTAGGCATTTCCCATGGCATGAATTGCCGTATCGATTCCGCGGGCGGCTTTGGCGTAACCGCGTGAGAGCCAGTCAATATGCGTCCAATCCAGGACTGAATATTTATGTTTCTCTTCCCGGAGCAAGAGCGCCGCCAATGCAGGAGAAAGCGTAAGCGCGTTGAATAAGGATATTGCGATGGAAAAAGCGATAGTCAAAGAGAATTGACGATAAAGAATTCCCGTGGTGCCGGGGAAAAATGACACTGGCACGAATACCGATATCAGAACCAGTGACGTCGCGATGACAGCGCTCGATACTTCCGCCATGGCAACTGAAGTTGCCCGGTGAGGATCAGAGCCATCGTTATTAATATGACGCTGTGCGTTTTCAATGACCACAATCGCGTCATCCACCACCAACCCTGTGGCCAGCGTAATTCCGAATAGCGTCAGCGAGTTGATGGAAAAACCAAACATGTTGATGAACGCAAATGTGCCGATCAGCGACACAGGAATCGTCACTGCCGGAATGATGGTGGCGCGCCAGTCAAGCAGGAAGAGGAAGATGACCAGAATAACGATCACGATGGCTTCTTCCAGCGTGGTCACAACTTCTCTTACGGAATCGCCGACGACCGTAGTGGTGTCAAACGCGACCACATATTTCATGCCAGGCGGGAATGATTTGGATAGCTCATTCAACGCGGCTTTAGCGGCCTTGTCCACATCCAGCGCGTTGGCATTGGATAGCTGCTGCACACCGATACCGACTGCCGGGTGACCGCTGTAAAGCAGGTTGGCATCGTAGCTCTCAGCGCCGATCTCCGCCCTGCCTACGTCCTTGAGTTGGACAATGCCGTTAGCGGTGTTCTTCAGGATAATGCCTTCAAATTCCTTCGGGTCTGTCAGTCTGCCGACCACGCGTAAGGTGATTTGAAAATTTTGTTTCTGGTCGGATGGAGGACGACCCAGCTGCCCGGCGGGAATTTCAACGTTCTGTTCCTGAAGTGCGGAGACCACGTCGGCTGCGGTCAGCTGGCGTGCCGCCAGCTTGGCCGGATCCAGCCATATGCGCATGGCATATTTGCGTTCGCCGAAGATGATGACGTCGCCCACGCCAGGAATGCGCTTCAGCGCGTCCTTTACATACACATCCAGATAGTTGGAGATGTACTGGTTGGAAAGACTGTTATCGGGAGAAAAGAAACCAGCGGCAAAGACGAAATTTGGATTCGCCTTGGTAATGGTCACGCCGGTGTTTTTAATTTCCTGCGGCAAACGGCCCTGAGCAGTAGCCACGCGGTTCTGTACGTCTACCGCGGCAATGTTCAGGTCATACCCGGTGCGGAAAGTTACGTTGATGCTGCTGGTGCCGTCATTCGAACTGGTGGAGGAGATGTAGTGCATGCCCGCCACACCATTGATCTGCTGCTCCAATGGAATCGTCACAGCGGACTCCACCACTTGCGCATTGGCGCCCACGTAATTGCTGCTAACGGTGACCTGTGGCGGCGCCAGCGTGGGATAAAGCGAAATCGGCAGACCCGGAATGCTGACTGCACCGGCAAGAATGATTAACAACGCACAAACGGTAGCAAATATCGGACGCTTGATGAAAAAATCAACCAACCTGCACTTCCTCTTCTAATCGCCACAATGGCGGCTCGATCTGCTTCAATCCAGCAGGTTAAGAGATGGGCTGGACGGGAACGCCGTCAACCAGAAATTGTATGCCGGAGATGATTACCTTATCGCCTTGCTGGAGACCGCCCAGCACGGCGTAGTTATTGCCGATGGTATCGCCAAGCGTAACTGCTCGCTGTTTGGCCACAGTGCCTTGCTCACCCTGGGTTACAACATAAACAAATGATTGACCGCCGATGCGGCTTACTGCCAGCACCGGAACGGTTGGAGCAGGAGCGGTGCTCCAGACAACGCGCGCCTTCACTAACTGGGCATTGCGAAATCTATCCAGCGAGCTCTTGATCGGCGCCTTTACAAGAATTCCCTGCAATGCATTGTCCACCTGCCGGGAGATGAAATTGATCTTGGTACTCTCCAGCAACTCACCGGCGCTATTCACGATCTGGATGGGAAGCCCCATCTTGATGTCGCCGGCTTTTTCCGTGGGAATGTAAACGTAAGCTTCCAGTTCGGCATTCTCATCCACGGTGGTCAACAAGGTGGTGGGGGAAACGTAATCTCCAACGCGGACAGGAATATCTTCTACAACACCAGCGAACGGGGCCGTAAGGTGGTAATAATCCAACTGGCGCTGTTGGGTAACGCGCGCCGCCTTGGAAGCTTCCCAGTCAGCTTTGGCATTTTCGTAAGCCTGCTCAGCTGACTCAAAATCGTGCTTGCTGGTCACGCCAGACTGGAAGAGCGCACGCTGTCTTTCTGCTTCACGCTGGGTGTAATCAAGCAGGGCTTTCTTCTGTGCTTCTGTACTCTGCTGCTGGTCCACCGTTGCCTGCTGTTTCAACGGGTCAATCGTCATCAAGACCTGGCCGGCCTTAACGTGATCGCCAGATTTCACCAATATCCGGGTTAACGTGCCATCCACCTGCGGCTGGATGGTGGCGACACGACGTGACTTAACTGTGGCCACATATTCATCCGAGCGTGGGACGTTTGACAGGTTCACGGTGCTGGTCTTAACCGGCATCGGGTGGGGAGCGGGTCCGCTGGCCTGCGTCTTGTTATTACAAGCCGAAATCACTGGAACTACAAGGCTTAACAGCGTAAGAAAAACTGCCGGCTTACTCAAAGTCAACCATCCTTATATATAGAGGCGATACGAGTACTACAGATGACGCGGAAGGGCAGATCGATTCACTTCTAGAGATCAAAAAGACAACTCAAAAACGATACCATTTTGGCCCCGGCCCGGGCAATTTCATGGCGATCTCAGATGATACGTAACCCATTGAAACTGCGGCGCTGACGAACCAGCCACCATGCTAAGGGTCTTTGCGGAGAAATGCTAAGACTCTTTCCTGAAACTGGTTGGATTTCCGCAGGACCAGAGAAATTTTTTCCTTAAAAATCTTCTTCTTGAAAAACGATAAGGCTGGAAGGATTGATGCGGGATTGCGGAACGTCAGCCCACCATTTTCGCGATCAGTCCTTTGGATTCCGCATTCGCAGGCGGCACCTTGTGGAGGTGCAATGGCAGCCGGGCGCTGATGATTGTTCCATCCTGGTTGCTGCGAATGGTCAATTTGCCCTGGAGAATTCTGACACGTTCCAGCATGCCGCCCAGGCCGACACCTTGAGGATCGCGCCCCGGGGAAATTCCCTTGCCCTTATCAGCAATTTCTACCGTCAGCTCGTTTGTATCACGGGCCACCATCACCAGGGCGGTGCGGCTCCCTGAATGCTTCAGCACGTTTGACAAGGCTTCCTGGACAATACGGAACACAGTCAATTCAACTTCGAAGTCCAATCCGCTTAGCTCCTGTGGGGCCTTGAGAACGGCGTCAATACCGCTGCGCCTCGTGAATCCTTCAACATATCCCCGCAAAGCGCGGCCCAAGCCAAGCTCTTCGAGCATGGGTGGGTGAAGGAGGTAGGAAATCGTGCGCAATTCCGTGGTGCATTGGTCAACGAACCGCAAAGATTCATCCACCCGGGCGATCTCTTCTTCATTACCGTCAAGCGCCTGGCGAATCCGATGGAGGTTTAACGCCATCGGCACCAAATTCTGTGCAGCGCCATCATGCAACTCACGTGCCAGGCGGCGGCGTTCCTCGTCTTCCACACGCATGAGCTTGGTGGAAAGCTGCATCACTTCTTCCTGAGCAGTTTTGCGCTCTTCTATTTCCAGCTCCAACGCGGCATTGGCGCCGCGAAGCTCCTCGGTCCTCTCCAGCACGCGCCTTTCGAGTTGATTGTGTGCGGCAAGCAACGCTTCTTCTGCATGTACCTGTCGAGTCACGTCAGTACAAAGAATGGTGAACGTTTCTTCCCCGCCGAGTTCGAGTTTAGAAGATGCGGTGCCCATGGGAAACTCAGAACCGTCTTTGCGACGTCCAAAAACCAGCCAGTGTTCAGCCAGGATGCAGCTGTTTTCCGCCAGATCAACTGAGCTCTTCGGGTTATGGCAATGCACTTCACGAAACTCATCAGGAATAAGAAGATTAAGCGGCTGGCCCAGAACTTCATCCACGGTGTAGCCGAACATCTTCTCAGCCGTGTGGTTAAACAAGGTGACGCGTTGGGCCTGATCGGTGGAAATAACAGCTGCGGGAGATATTTCCAGAATGCCCGCGAAACGCGCCTGCGAGGCGCGCACTGCTTCCTCCGCGATGCGCCTTTCATTCATCTCGCTGCGCAACCGGAAGAAGGTATATGTGAGCCATGCGATCAGCAAGCTGAACAGAAAGCCGCTGATCAAAGTGTAGCGAGGCAGATTGGACTGCATTTCAGTCATCGCTTCCGGAGAAGACCATACACGCAAGTGCCAGGTGGCGCCTGGAAGCTCAAGCGCCGCGCTCTGGCTTAGAGGGCGGTGCTGATCATTGCTTCCATTCATCAGGAAAATGCCCCCTCCATCTTCCTCAACAGCAACGGAGAAATGCAGCCCTTTGATGTCACTGAGCATTTCTTCCAGAGATTGATCAACGTTGAAGACTCCAAGGGCAAATCCATGCAATGAACCGTCGCGGAAAACAGGAACTGCGATCAACCACTGCCGTTCGCCTTTTGATCCTAAAAAGGTTTTTGAGATGCTGGCCTGCCTGTCATGGAATGCGCGCTGCAGCAGCGGCCTCACGATGGCCGTCTTCATTGCTGCCATCTGGCCCTTCGGGCCGGTGACCCAGCGCTGCTGGTAGTCCGGCGTAAGCCACGCCAGAGCCTGACAACCACTGTGACGTTCGATATAGATCGCCGCCAGCATGTCCCATTTGCTATGGGATGGATCCTCAAATTGCCAGATTTTAGAGAGATTAGTTTCGTCTTGAATGAGTGCATCCATGTCAGCGGAAAGATCCACGTGAACTGCGGACATGGCCAATACGGTAGCTTTTTCGATGTGGATTCGATCTTGTTGAGTGACCAGGCGCCAGGCGATCGCGGTAACAGCCAGGCTTAGTATGAGCACACTGATTGCCGGCCACTTTGAGCCGGCCCATTTCGTGCCCTTTTGTCCCTTCATGCCTGCCCCCACCCTGAAGGTCCGTGAACCTCAGGATTAAGAATGTTGCGCGGAATCGACCCCAGGTCTCTTTCAACGAGCGCTTTACTGGCGCTGTTGGCGGACCTTTTTCATTCGTAGGCTGGGAAGCGGTTTAACTTCAACTGCCCGAAAGTCATTTCTGTTTACTAAGAATGGTCTCTCACCACACGCGAAATGATTAAAACGACATTAAAGTCTTTAATTTTTCCAATACGCTTATATTTTTAGGACGCTCTAATACACGCCTTTTGCCATTGTTAGAGTACGTCCTTCTCATCCGGCCTACCAGACACATGAGTTGCAGGCCTTTTGTTCACCTATCTGAGCACTGTAAGTCTCTGAGGAAATGTGGTTTAATCCAGCTTAACGATGGCTTTGAAGATTTTGCTTGCGGATGACCACGCCGTGGTCCGGGAAGGCTTGCGAGTACTGCTGGAGCGCGAAGGATTTCTCTTCAGCGGAGAAGCCTCTGACGGCCGCGAAGCCATTGTGCTTTGTGAGAGAAACAAGCCTGACATCGCGGTGCTCGATCTTGCCATGCCGCTCCTCAACGGAATTGATGCGGCGCGCGAAATTATCAAGACCAATTCGAAGATCAAAGTAATTCTCCTTACCATGCACACCGAGGACCATCTTGTGCTGGAGAGTCTTCGGGCGGGGGTTACCGGCTATGTTCTGAAAACCCGGGCATCCAATGAGCTGGTCCAGGCGATTCGAGCCGTGAGCAAGGGCGAGATGTTCCTTACCCAGAGCATTTCGCGGACGATTGTGCAGGCCTTCCTCAACAAAAACGAGGCGCAGGACCGCTTCCTCAGCGATCGCGAACGCCAGGTGCTGCAACTTGTGGCTGAAGGTAAAACTACCAAGGAACTCGCTTCCATTCTCGGCATCAGCGCCAAGACTGCGGAGTCTCATCGCTCCAACATCATGGACAAACTAGATATTCACGATGTTGCCGGCCTGGTCCGCTACGCGATTCGCACGGGCATCATACAGTCGTAACGCGCTGATTTAGCGGGCGCAATCACTCTTCTCACTCTCAGCATCACGCAACAATCTGCAACAGCGTTTCCTTCCTTCTTAAAATTTCTAATCCAATCTGAACTTCTTACGATCAGGGTTTCCCCCCACGAAGAATACCCAACCATCCGGATTTCAACTTTTTCAAATGTGCCTCATTCTGCACACATAGGGAAGCACCAACTCTTCAGCCTTGTGCGCGTCAGCCACGGAATCAGACGTGGACGGGGCTGAAGAACAATCCAGCAGCTGAGTTTTGGCTGGGGCTTCCGGGACAGAAAGCTCGACGGCAAGAACCTTTTTTCACTGCGGTATCGGTGCAGATTCTTAAGACGGTTGATGCACGGTACCGCGGCATTTTGAGCCGATGTCCCAATAACAAGTTTTTTTGCTCAAGCCGGAGTCAGATGGGTCGAGTCACCGGCGATGCAATTGGTAGGAACCGCGACTTTAGGAGAGAACAATGAGACGGTCTTCCGGGATGGCAGTATTTGTACGTTTGTGTGCATGCGTAGCTGTAGTCATGGTGGCCCTGGGATATTACGGCCACGTTAAAGCCCAGGGTGGCTCGTCTACAGGAGCTGTTGTAATTCCTCTTCGGCCTCTGGCTTCCCTGTCCAGCGTTCCAATCCCTCCGGTATTCGGTCTTGAAGGAATCGTTGCGGACAAAGCTGCGGCAGTCCAGTTGGGCAAAGCATTGTTCTGGGACATGCAGGCGGGCAGCGACGATGTCCAGGCTTGCGCCAGTTGCCACTTCAACGCCGGCGCCGACAGCCGCCCCAATAACGAAGTGAATCCCGGGCAGGCTGGTGGCGACAACAGTTTTCAGGTTGGTACGTCCTTTGACGGCAAAATTGGCCCCAATCACCACTACAACCCAGGCACTGCGGACGCTGGTTTCGGCGGCTTCCACGATGGTGATTTTCCTTTCCACAAGCTTTCCAATGTCAACGACAGCCACAGCAGTGTGATCTCCGACGTGAATGACGTTTCTGGATCGCAGGGCGTTTTTTCCACCAAGATCGGACAAGTCCTGGTCGGACCTTCGGACGGCAAGGGCGGAATCGCGGTCGTCACGAACGATGATCACGACCGGGGCGGCGGTGGTGATGCCGGCATCGTTCGCGATGGTAACGGTGTCAGAGATCCAAACTCCAGAGTCCCAAACCTCAATAGAGGCCCGAAAGTGCCGCACACCGTAACAACGGTTGTTGGGACAGGAGCCGGCCAGTTCACCAGTCTGGAAATGGATAGCTCCACCCCTGATCCGGTTTTTTCATACCCCGATCCATCAGATGCGACCAAGGTGATCAACACACGCAAGACTACTGGCCGCAACACGCCAAGCGTGGTGGACGCAGTTTTCAACTATCGCAACTTCTGGGACGGCCGTGCACAAAACGTATGCAATGGCGGCAACCCATTTGGTTCTCGCGACAAGCAATCTCATCTTCTGGTAGGAGATAGCCTGGATAACAAGCTGGGACCGGCAATGGTGGCCATGCAGAACTCGGCATTGTGCTCACAGGCGCTGGGTCCGATTCTCAGCAGCACGGAAATGTCTGCTGATGGTCGCGACTTGCGCCAGGTAGGAAAGAAATTGCTGATGCGGGTGCCGCTCGGCAAACAGGACGTTGACGCAACCGACAGCATCCTGGGCGCGTTTTCCAACGCACCGCAAAAAGGCCTGAATACAACCTATGCCGCTCTGATTCAGAAAGCATTTCTTCCGGAGTGGTGGCAGTTCAAGCAGCATGCCTGCGTGGCGGGCGATGGCACCACCACGGCGACCATTGATCCGGCGAACGGTGACACCTGCCCGGCAGGCACCACTGACTACAGCCAGATGGAATACAACTTCTCTCTTTTCTGGGGAGTAGCCATCCAGATGTACGAAAGCACTCTGGTGGCAGACCAGACGCCGCTGGATAAATTTCTTGAGCAGCAGCAGACCTACACACTCGTTGGCGACAACGATGCTAATACCTACACGATTCAGTTGAAGCCAGGACTCTCGCCTTTCACGATTTCCGTGGTCGGACTGAATCCGAACTTTGACATGAGCGATCAGGACACGTTCGCCTTTGACGATGGACACGGTCGCTTTACCGGCACCGGCCTGGACGGAACCATTGATTACGCCAGCGGCATTGTGGTGCTCAACTTTGAAGATCCGCCGGTTTCCACCGTACCGGTCAGAATCAGCTATTCCGTGGGACCAACCGCCATGACGCAAGGACAGTTGCGCGGACTTCTGGTCTTTGAAACCAAAGGCCGCTGCATTGTGTGCCACGGCGGTCCCGAACTTTCCAACGCCGCGGTCGACACGGTTGCTCCGGTTCCGCTTGAGCGCATGGTGATGGCAGATCTCAGTGTCCGCGTCTATGACACCGGCTTCTACCACATCGGCGTTCGTCCGGGCGCAGAAGACGCAGGCCTGGCAGGAACTGATCCGGTGGCCGGTTTGCCGCTTTCACTGGGCGAAGAGATGAGGCAACGGGTATGCGCCGATGCTTCGGTTTCAACCATGATCGCAGGCCGCCCCGGCGACGGAATCACCCAAGCTCCTCTCAGCTGTCGTGATGACATTGCGCGCACAGGATTCCTCAAGACTCCACAGCTCCGCAACGTCGCCCTGACAGCGCCTTACTTCCACAACGGCAGCCAACTGACGCTCGAACAAGTGGTGGAGTTCTATAACCGCGGAGCAGATTTCAACATTGTTTCCGAACTCGCCATCATGGATCCCGATGTCGAACCGCTCGGTCTGGGATTGACGCTTCAGGAAAAGCAGGACCTTGTCGATTTCCTGCGCAACGGTCTGACCGATCCGCGAACGGTCCAACAGTCAGCGCCGTTTGATCATCCCCAGCTGCTCACGCCCAACGGTCATCCGCAGGGACCCGACGGGTATCCGGTGGCGAAGGACGCGGGACATCCAGGGCAGGCCAAAGACCAGCTCATGGAGATCCCCGCGGTAGGAGCAAATGGCGGCAAGCCCTTGCCAACGTTCCTGGACAACCTGCTGGGTATTAAGACAGCCAGGCCCAACTAGTGAACGCGCGGACATTTTCAAATCAGTCGAGAGCAAACAAATTCAAAGCCAGCAGTAGCAGATTGACGGAAGGAGTTTCACTAACATGAGGTTCAATCAACAAGCCAAAGGATTATTCCGGAGCGCAGTCACAGGTCTGCTGCTGATTCTCGGCCTGGCTGTAGGAATGGAAGCTCAGCTTGCCAAACCTACGGTTCCCCCCACGCCGGCAACATTACCAGCCGCGCAAACTGTGGCGCCCGGCTTCGACGATCTCGGATTCATTCAGTATGCGTCCGTGGACAAGATGTGCGATCCCGCGCCGGCCGCCCCGGCACTGGATCTCACGCCGGGTGCGCTGGTCGCGCCTGTCTTTCCGCCGGCGCCGCCAACACCAGACGGCTGCAAGTCTTCCGGTGGATGGCTGCAGATCAACAACGACATTATCCGCGTTCCCGCGAACACGGTTGTCACCTTCCCGAACACGTTCCTGACGTGGGAAGAAATTTTTGAAAACAATCCGGGCGCTGTTATGTGTTCGGCTCCGGGAGTATGCAGCTTTACTGGTCCGGTAGCTGGCGAGTCCGGGCTCGCTCTATCGGATACCGTGCGGCCCATCTTCACCCATGAAGCGCATGTACAAGGCCAGATTGTGAACGGCACGTACATGTCCGGCATCATCCAGATTTCACAGCAGTCGGTGAACGGAATGCAGGGCTTCATCGAGAAGGTGAACTATGCCGACGGTAGCGTGACGATCAATGGAATGCGGGTGCAGATCAACGACCCGGCGATCCAGTTAACTGACATGAACGGCAATCTTTTCAACAAAGGCCGTTACACAGTGGGACAAACGCCCGACCCCCGCTTCACTTCGGACCAAGGCAATACCACCATCCGTGCCATCACGGGCTATCCCATGTGTATTCCACGCACGGCGCCAGGCACGTATCCTGCCGGCCCGGGCGCGCCGGGTACCGCTGATCCGTATTTGCCGGGCACCACGGGACTCGATGATCCGCAATGTCCGGAAATCAACCGGCCACGCGATCAATCCGGCAACCTGATCAACATTTACACCATGAACGTACCCGGGGATGCGCCGACGGTCGACAACCCGTTCCCGCAAGATCCGTACACGGAAGTGCCCTTTGAAGTTGGCGATTTTGTCACCATCATCGGCACGCAGTTCCTGGATCCGACAACGTTCCAGCCATTCGTTTCCGCCACGGAAATCGTGACGAACCTGGGCGTTTACACGTTCCCGAACGTGGATCCGGCTTACATCCTGGTTGAAGTTCTTCTGCAAGGCACCGGCGGCAGTCCTGATCCGGCGTTTCCCGCAGGAAGCTGCACGTCGCACCAGGGTGGAAGGCTTCTCTACAGACCCGCTGCGCAACGTTGACATTTCCGCCATCGATATCGATGCCTGCGGTTCACTCACGTTCCGTCTGCCGACATGGGTTTCAAACTTCCCGGTTGAGCAAGGCTTGCCACTGATCGGAAAGAAGGGCCGCTGGCGCTTCCGTCCGAACGGTGGAACTTTCCTGCCGCCGGTACAGAACGTTGCCGCACAGGTAAGCGGTGGACTTGTATCCGTTCAGAACAACGGCCTGGTGTATGGCTATTACCAGTTGCCTGTACCTGAGTTCATCTTCCCTGAAGATCTGGTACCGGGCAATCTGCCTCCGGCGTACAACTTCCAGGACCTGCCATTCCTGGTCAGCGGCACCGGCGGCTGGCCATTCCCTGGATCCGTCTATGACAGCCAACTGATTCAGCTCGGCTTGAAGCGCGCGGAAGTTCCGCAGCCTCAACCGAATCAGATCATTGGCCAGCTCAGCCCGTGGCCGGATATGGTCGCCGCACCGCCAGCCCAGGCTTGCGTGCCGAATGACCCGACGGCTGCACACGCTGTGGCGACTTACAAAGCGCCAGTTACTCCGATCATTGCCGGAACGCTGGTATCGTTAAATTCACAGGGCAGCTTCCCGCTTGCTGGTCCATTCGCGTGGACCCAGGTGGTAAACGCCGGTGATCCGATCGTCACTATCAATAACCCCACTGGCGCCACTGCCAACTTTGTGGCACCGGTTGTTGCCGCCCCACTGAGCCTGACGTTCCAGCTCACGGTTGGCACAGCGGGAATCAACACTCCATCCACGGCCAGCGTTGCCGTTCCGATCGCACTCACGCCGCCTAACTCGGCTCCGGGAGTGTCCGCTAGCGCTAACCCGAACCCGGCTATCGGTGACGGAATCTCCATCATCACGTTGAACGCCGTTGGCGTTGATCCGAATGGTGGAACCATCACCTACACCTGGACTGCTCCGGCTGGTGTCACGTTCATTGAAACCGGCACTGGAACAGCAACCGGACCAACGCTTACCTTCACCGCACCCAGCGTGCCTGCTCTTACGCCGCCGCTAGTGCTGAACTTCACCGTGGTTGCGACCAGCTCAGTTGCCGGTGTGCCGCCAAGTGCGACATTGACTGTGCCCGTAACGGTGAACCCGACTGTGGATCTGATCACCATCGCTCACGTGCGTTATCTCAAGAAGATTGCCCGTCTTGTGATCAATGCCAGTGACTTCACGCCTGGTGTGACGCTGACTGTCACCCTGGCCGGCCCGAACGGAGAAAGCCCAACCATCAACCCAGCTACGGGATCACCGTATGTGGGAACCATGGGACCGGTGATTCCGTTCGCACCGGGTGTCTTCACCATCCGCTTCACCAACGTTCCGCCGCCTGACCTGACCACGATCAGATCAAGCGCCGGAGGAATAGCAACCTCGGGTGTAACCGTCACACGCTAGCAACAACAGGGGCTGCCGGACTCTAAAAGTCCGGCAGCCTGCTTCACAAAGTTTCAAACTGCACCAGCCTGTAGCGCCAAGCAGCAGGATGGCAAGAGAACAAGAAAAGAAGAGAGGAACTCGACCATGAACTTCAAACCTATGCGGAACCACAACCGCGGCTGGATGCACTTGCTGGTGATGGCGCTGACGATCCTGACGACCGCAAGCGCCTTCGCATCGCCAAGTATCAACATCGCCCCGGCAAGCATGTTTCGTCCCCGCGGCGCCGTCCGGGTGCAGTTGATCCCTGGCGGTCCGGCAGACTACTGGGTTGGTGATGGCGCTCAAGGCTTCTGCCGCATCGACAACGGTGTCTTAAATATTGCCACCTGCTCTCTGAACGGTACCTCGGAACCGTTTGATGACCGGCCCAACAGCCCGTACGTTTTTGTGGCCGATGCTGCCGGCACCGGCGTGAACCGCTTCACCTTTGGACCAGATCCCAACAATCCCGGACACAGTCTGATCGCCTCGGAAGAAAACGTTCTGGGCGCGGTCTCGGGAACCACGTTTATCGGCGCCGCGGGGCCTAAGCTTCGCGCCGAATCCGCCAAGATCGGTCCCGATGGTCTGCTTTACGTGGTAAACCAGGGCGACGGCAACATTGTTCGCGTGACCAATCCTCGTGATCCGCGGCCGCCATCACCCACCATCCAAAAAGCCAGCGTTGTCGCTTCTTCCAGCAACGGCAAACGACTGGTAAGCATGGCATTCATCGGCAATGATTTCTGGGGCGTGCAGGCAGGTTTCGCAGAGCGTATTCAGAACATCACTGCGTGCACCCACGTCACACTCACCTGCACCGGCCAGTTGCAGTACCAGAACATCCAGTTCCCCATGGGCATGGCTTCGGACGGCGTTAAGTACATTTATTTTTCCGCCGGCGCCTTCCTTGTTCGCCTGGATGCGACGCTCACAGGTCTTCACGCCGATCCATCACTGATGCTGGTTTGGTCACAGAATGGTCTGTTGAACGGTAAGCTCACGACCTATTCACTCCCCCGCGGAGTCAACATACATCCCGCCAATGCCAACTTTCCTGGCGATCTTGGTGGCGACATCATGCTCACGGATGACATTCTGATTGAAGCCCCCGCGCCCGGCGTGCCGGCATTCACATCGCGTACCGGTAAACTCTGGCTGCTGCCGAATGTGCCGCCGGTCACGGCAGAAATCTGCCCAACTCCGGGACATCCAACAGCAACTTGCACAGTGAACAGCCCAGTGGGAACAGGAACACCGCTCACTCCGAATGCACACCAGGCTACGGCAGCCACAACCGGCATCCTGCGCGCAACCGGAGTCACGCACCCCAGAGGGTTTGTGTTCCTGGGAACGCACTTCTGGGTTGCCGATGAAGTGAAGGGTCTCTGCCGCATCGATCCCCTTGCACTCGGCGCGGCTGCGCTGACCAACTGCTTTAAGCCGACGCCCGGTTTCATTCCCGGACAGCCGGCAGCGGATGCCGCAGGCTTTGTCTATGTGCCTGACATCAACAACACGTTCAACGGGATCGCCCGACTCGTATTCAATCCCACGACGCAGACACTGACGCAAAACGGAATTCTAAGTCAGGGCCGCGGCCTGGTGGCTGGAGCAGTCGCCGTGCAGGTGAATCCCCTTACCAAACTGACGGACCTCTACATTGGTCCCACAACCGGCGCGCAGATCACCAAGATCGTTGCTGCCGCAACCGCGCCAAGCGCTCCGCAGAACGTTGCTGCGTCGCTGCTCGGTCTCGGCGTGAGAAGCATGGTGTTCAACGGCACTGATCTCTACCTGATGGAAAACGGACTGCCTGATAAAGACAGCTTGTTCCAGGTTGGCAGCGGTCAGCCCACCGTAATTCTGAATGCAGCGCCGGATCTATCACGCGGACGCGCGGTGTTTTTCTCTGGCATCCCGCAGTTCGTAACGCCAGCCCGTGGATCACAACCGCCGACGGACATCGACACGCCGGCGGCGCTTGCCCTTGGACCCACTGGTCAGGTTCCGTGCAGCACAGTTACGCGGACTTTCACTCCGACTACGCCGTCACTCTATCTGGGCGGCGCGTCTGAAGTGGATCAGTGGAGTTTCCTCTGCACCAAGGACACGCTCTGGACGGCTGACGGCCAGTTCAGCGCTCTGCTCACACTGAACGCACCCATCGGCGTGGTAACAGCACTTGGGTTTGCCGGCGACGGAACCATGGCCATTGGCGATGATCCCAGCCTGCTCCCACTCACACCAACACTCAACAGCACGACATTGGCGCCAATCGCGGGCCAGGGTCATGTGTTTGTGGTGCAGGCCCAATAACTCCAAGCTTGTCTCCTGCGTGGCTGGTGGTGCAAATCCGCCAGCCACGCGGGTGCAGGTTAACCAGATCCAGGAGCTGATGCTCCGGACAGGACGCAAAAAAAAATGACTTCTCCCACAAAGACTGCGAACTCTCGACCAGCGCCCTTTGCGGCACTCTGCCTGTGCCTGCTGGCCGTTGTGTTGTTTTCTTCCGTCGCGGCAAACAGCCAGGCCACCACCACTGTTCTGTCCGCGGGCACTCCCAACGCTGCGGTTCCACAGGTTGTCAGCAGCTTCACCATTCCGCGCGGCGGTATCGTTCTTTCCGGCACGGCACTTGGCCCAGGCGGCAAACCAGTTCGTCACTTATGGACTGGCGATAACAATCTTGGCTTATGCCGGCTGGATCCAGATCTGGATACACCAGGCATCAAGGTGATTAATCCCAACACCTGCCCCTTCAAGTTGAATGGACAGTCAGTGGCCGCCGGCCCGGTCGCTTATGATTCAGTCACAAAGTTTCTTTACCTGGCTGATGTACGCAGATCGCAAGGTATCTTTCGCCTGAAGTATGATCCCACCGCCGACAGTGGACAAGGCAACATCGATCTAACCAGTCTTTTTGCGATGGCCGGCAATCCCACGGGCGCCAGATTCCAGGGCGGCCAGACAGGATGCCAGTTTCCAACCCTTTTCCCGCCAGCTTCGGTTGCGCTTGGACCGGATGGAAATCTCTACGCTACGCTGTCTAAAGGTGGATCGATCTTCCGCATTAACAATCCCGCAACGGCAACTTCCACTGGCTTTGGCCAGTGCTCAGATTTTCTCCAGACAGTAGCTGTTTCTCCCGACGGGAAAACCACCGGCGATCTGGCATGGATCGGACACGATCTGTGGTCCATTGATGGAACCAGCCCGTTTGTGATCACCAACGCGGACACCACCTGCCAGGCCTTTACTCCCGGCATGACTCCGTCATGCATCGCTGTGAACGAACTGGCAGCGGTGGGCGCAGCCAACACCACGGGCAGCGACCAGTACTATCCGCAACTGAATGGCAACAATCTGTATTTCGGATTGAGCGCCACGGTGGTTGTTCCACCCCTCACGCCAGCTGCCGTTTTCTGGGTAGCCGACGCGCAGGGCGCACAGATTATCGATCCGGCATTTATCAGTCCTGGTGATGTCGCGGCATATTTGCCTGCGTCATTCCCACCGCCGAATCCATTTCCCCTGGGCGCGATGGGAGAATCAATCGTTGACTATTCTGATCCCGCGAACCTGGTGGTTTACACCGGTGATGATCCCAGCAACAACGGAATCACCATTGTTCCAGCGGTCGGCTCCGCACCGGGACTTGGGTTAGGCCGCTGGTGGCAGACTTGCCAGGGAAATCCGCCGGTTGTTCCGGCGCCCTTCTCCACCAACGTTCTTGCCGTGAACAACTGCCCCACACCCGCAGCGACCGCTATTCCGGGCGCGCCGACAGTTGCACGTGCCAAAGCAACCGGCACCAACGTCGCCGTGAGCTGGAGCGCAGCACAATCAGTGCAGCCGGTAACAAGCTATCGTGTTCGCACATTTGCGAATGCGGTGTTTCTGTCAGATACCATTGTGACCGCGCCAGTTGGCGGTTTCGCGTCAACCACTACAACCATCGGTCCTCTTGGGATTGTTCCCACTTACACATTTCAAGTGTCGGCCATCAACGGCCAGGGCGAGAGCGGATTTTCGCCGTTGAGCAATAGCATCATTCTGCCGGGTATCGATCCTCCGGGAATTCCACTGCAGACGGCAGCCACTGCCGGTGACAAAGCAGCTTTTGTTACCTGGGTTCCGCCGACCAGCGCAGGTGGGGGACCTATTACCAGCTACACCGTGACCGCGATCCTGGCCAACACGCGCACAGCAATTACTTCCGTAGTTGCCGCGCCTGCAACCAGCGCAGTGGTCAACGGTTTGACCAACGGCTCCAGCTACACCTTCAGCGTCCATGCCACCAATGCCGGCGGTAGCGGACTTGAATCCACGCCATCGAACGCAGTCATCCCGGCGGTGATTGCTGCTCTCACTTCCAGCATGGGCGGCCCGACCACCCTGTCAACCACTCCGATCCGTGTTACCTATCCCATCACGGTAACCAACAACGGCGTGCTTCCGGTTACAGCGTTGAAGGTTGTGGACACACTCACCACCACCGATGGCGCGTTCCTTGTTCTGGCGCAGCCAACGCAAGGCTCATGCGGCGCAGGAGGTATCGGCGTAACCGTTGTTACCTGCAACCTGGGTACACTGGCTGCCGGCGCAACGGCGCAGGTCAATGTGCTTGTACAGATTCAGGGCGCGGGAATCACGAATTCCGCAGCCATCACTGCCCTGGACAATGCGCTCGTAACCCTGAGCACATCATCCAGCGTGATCACCTCTCCGCCACCGCCTCCCGTGGTTGTGGTAACGGCGGCTATCTCCGTCACTGGTAACGCTCAAGTGCCTAATCCAAACGTGGGCCAGGCAGGAAACATTGTCTGGACCATCAGCGACACCCAGTTCACCGCAGCCCAGAACATTGTTTTCCAGACAAACGTTCCTTCCACGGGCGTGGCCAACATGCAGCTGAACTCGATCACCGTTGCGGAAAATAACAACGGCGTATTCGTCTGCACGTTCACTCCGACGGTTGGACCCGCGGTTCCCTGCGCATCGGCGCCAGTGGGTACCGGTGGGGGCAGCATCCAGGTGACAACGGCATCGTTGGGCGGATCAACCAAGAATGGCAACAAGCCGCCGCAAACCCTGATCGTCACGGTCAACGTGACGAATCCGGCAGGAACTGTAAGAGGCACCGTATTTACTTCGACAGGGACCGTGACATTTGGCCCTGGCGGGACCGATACTCTGCCGAACACTGCCACGGTGAAAATTACTTCGAATTGAAATGCGCCGCCGCGGCACTTAAGGCTGCGGCGGCGTACTTCAGCAATCCAAGGCGAGCCGTTGCTCGGAAAGGAGGCGGTCCATCGGAAAAATATCTCCTAAATGTTTAGCCTTCTTTTAGCCTTCTAGGCGGCCGGGCTGTGAAAAGCCCGGTCCTTTTTGTGTCTGGTCTTTAATCGCATTGCCTTTATTAGTTTTGCCCCAGGGCAAGCCCCGGCAATTCTTTTTTTGGTTCTTTCACAGTTCCCCGCGCGCCCGAGCCTCGGCGGTAACTGCCAAGCCAATAGCAATAAGGCTCGAAGATAGGAAACAATGTCATACCAACTCTAGAAGGAGAAGGACTCAGGATGCTTCCCTATAAGTTCCGGTCATTAAACTTCAGGTCATTAAACTTCCGATCATTACACTTCCGATCAGGCCACACGTTACGCCTGGCAACAATGCTCCTTTTGGGCTGCGCTCTTTCATCTCTGCCCGCCAGGTCACAGCCGTCGCAAACAAATCAACCAGCTGAGCGACGCAGTGACGCGAAGGCGGCGACGCCCGATGCGCAGGCGACGCAGACGAAAGTCCCTGCCACTGGCGATCAACTCGCTCCGGATGCCGCCGTGATTACCATCAACGGATTCTGCCCCGCCGGTGCAAGCAATAAGGAAGTACCGGCATGCTCCACGAAAATCAGCAAGCAGCAGTTTTCGGAAATGCTGGCCTCCATGAGCTTTAATCCGCAAATGCTGAATAATCCATTGGCCATCAAGGCTTTTGCTGAAAGTTATGTGCAGGCGATGCTGGTTGCAGACGCCGCTGAGAAAGCCGGCCTGGATAAAGACCCGCAGTTTGAAACATTGATGAGGATCATCCGGGTGCGCACTCTCGCAGATGCGTATCGCCGTCAATTGCAGCAGAAAAACAGCAATCCAACCAATGATCAGATCGAAAGCTACTATAAGCAGAACCTGGCCAGGTTTGACGAGATGGAACTGGACCGGGTGGCGATTCCATTGTCGAACCCAAAGCTGACCAAAGAGGCGCAGGCCGACTTCCGGCAGAAAGCCCAGTCGCTGGCGACCCAGGCACGCCTCCGGCTCACCGCCGGTGAAGATCCCGGCAAAGTACAGGCCGAAACGTATCGCACTCTGGGACTCACGCCTCCTTTGACTACCGACCTGGGAAGCAAGCGGAGAGGCAGTCTGCCGGCGACACTGGAACAGGAACTCTTCGCATTGAAGTCAGGCGAAGTCAGCGCAGTCGAGCCTGATCCATCCTCACTCACCATCTATAAAGTCCGCAGCCGCGTGACTTTGCCGCTTGAGCGCGTAAGAAGCGAAATCGCGCAGGACATACAACAACGTGAGATTCAGGCAGCCATGCAGGCCATTACCGGTGGCATCAAGACTGATTTCAACGATCAATATTTTAAGCCGCGTACAACACCGGCAAACATTCGCCCGAATGCCGGCGCACCCAAGAGTCCGCCTCTCCGGTAGCGAACGGCCTGGCAAGTGCAAACGGATATTCTCAGCTGATATTCTATGAGCGTATCGTGATCGACATTCACACGCCGGGATTTGTGTCTTACGTTCCGGCAGAGATTTCCAAGGAGCTCATGGCCGCACTGATTGATGCCATTAATATCAAGCGCAAGATGTTTTTTGAGTTAGACGGCACGCCGTACCACTGCCTTGACGTTGAGATCAACACACCAACCGCGCGGGGCGGCCAGACGCTGGTTCGCCTGAAGATGCGCAACCTGCTCACTCGCGCCGTCTTTGATAAGACCTTTAAGGCCAGCGACAAGTTTAAGGAACCTGATTTGGAAATGGTGCCCGCGTCTTTTTTGTATAGCGACGCCGACGGTTTCTACTTCATGGACCAGGAGAGCTTTGAAACTCTCACGCTGTCGCAGGAAATGATCGGCGATGCCCAGGATTTTCTGGCGGAAGGTCTGATCATCCAGGTGCACAAATACAACGGCAATCCCATCGGCCTGCAACTGCCTCCGCATGTGGACCTGGTGGTGAAACAAACCGAACCCGGCGTGCGTGGCGACTCCTCCGGCGGCAACGTGACCAAGCCCGCCACGCTGGAAACCGGCATTGAAATCCGCGTTCCCCTTTTCATTAAAGAAGGCGAAAAGGTGAAAGTGTCAACGGAAACACGCGAATTCGTCAGCAGAGCATAGTATTGCTCTGAATAGTTCGTACGGGAAGAGTAGTTCCTCCAGTTAGCCATTCGATACTTTCTACTCATCTGGCATAGGTTGAATTTACCCAAGCTACGACCATGGTAACCTCGTTTTGTCTGTATCTTCTCTGAAACTGCCACGCAAGCCCGCCTGAATTCCATTTACAGTGCTGCCGGATTTACACCGCTGACTCAAAGCGATGTTTCCACGTTACGTCGGCAGCATTTTTTAATGCAAGAAAGGTACGGCGCAATATGCGAAGACTCAGTTCATTATCAACCGCACTATCGATAGTTTTTGTGTGTTTCTCCATCACGAATGCTCAAGTTAGGAATTCACATCCCGGCCCAGCCGCGAGCGAAGACCAAAGCACATTGGGACCGAGACAGATAAGTCCCGGCGATAGTTCCGCAACTTCGCCCAGTAGCCAATCAAACAACTCCGGAAACGCAGCAGCTGGTGCCACGCTTGGTCCACCGACCCGAGCGCACTCAACCATTCATGGAGATCACACCTTTATAGAGGCGACGGCCGTTGCCGCCGATGGATCAAGCGTGCAAGCTGATGTGCCGGCGTATGCCATCTATCGTTTCTTCTTCCTCAACATGGCGCTGCTTGAGGACGCGGCTGCCCGCGACGAGCACAATGGAAAACCCCAAAACGCCGCATTGTGGCGCACACATGAACAGAGAGCCGCAAGCCTTTCAGAAGCCGAAGGCGCGATGGTGAAGGAACTGGCCTTCCAGTGCAACCAGGCGGTGAAAGACGAAGACACGAAAATCCAGACCGCGATCAGTAACTTTCGCTCACAAACGGGAGGCGACCGCACCGTGCCGCCCCCACCGGAACTTCTGGCAATGGGCGATGAGCGCAAGGCGATCATCAACGCTCACATCGATAAGATCCACGAAGTCCTGGGAGAGTCGTCATTCCAGAAGCTGGATAGCTACGTTCACGCAGCATTCAAACCGCAGGTGATTACGCTGCCAAAACCGGCATCCCCAGCGCCGAACGTCAAGAAGGAGGAGCAATGAAGCAGCGTTTGATCTACCTTGCCCTTCTGTTCGCGCTTGTGCTCATGATCCCAAAGCCGGCACACGCTCAGGTGCTGGTCTTTTCCCATACCAACATTGAAAGCGAGACCCTTCTTCCTGCGTGTGGCAGTGAAATACAAGATCCTTTTACTCAACTGGACTACCCGTTTGCAGACGCGTTTTGTCAGCTGGTACAGAACGGTGTAGTTATACAAAGCTGGAATTGCTTTGCCAATCCAACGGCAGTCTGCACCCCTGCCAGTAACACTGATCTTCCCTCACAGCTCGGTGCAAAGTACCAAACAACCGCAATTCACGGCTTGGTTCTTGCAGAATTAGCCGGTGGCTGCACAGTGGGAAGTGTATTCATCAATCCTTGTTTCTGGGACCCATTAAACTACGCGATACCTGTGATCGGACCGCCATTTGCTCCCAACGTCATCGACATTGGGTTCATTCAACCCAGAGGAGGGCTGGAAGGTTTCAGCGGGCCAACCATTACGAACGGCAGCAATTTTTTGATTGGAAATTCTGCCGAGACCCTCTTTAGCGTGCCATTCGTCACCCCGCCGGGCTCTGTCGCCGTGCCTGGGGACTCTGTCACGTTTACCGCAGACAGGACCGTAGATTGGACCTTTCAGGGCGTGGGAACCACTGTTCCACCAACACCATTCCGTGGGACAAGTATCGTTTACCATGCGCCCGCCAGCCTGGCAGGAGACCAGGCAGATGTATTGCATGCCTGCGATTTAAACCGTGCCACGCACGGCGCCATTTGCGCGCCAGTCGCTATCCTTCTCGATGCTCTTGATGTGTCCATCAAGGGACCGGTGGAATTGTTTCCATCACAAGAGTTTACCTACACGGCGAGGGTATTCGTCGGCCCTCCCATCGTACCGGTCAGCCAGGCCGTTACATGGTCCTTCGTAGGCGACTCTTTCGGCTCGACTCTTGACGCTCAAACCGGGCACTTCACCGCTCCACCCCTGGCCCAGGTTACACTTCCCCTGGACATCACGATCAAGGCTACGAGTACTCTCGACACGTCACGATCAGCAACGCTGCTTGTGCACATCCCTGTAACCACAATCAAGGTCAACGATCCCATTACTACAACTCCGTTTGTGATTACACCCACTGGAACGGTGTTTCTGGCAACGCCCAGCGCTACGCTCGACTTCTCGGCCAGCGTTAACGGGCCAATTTTGAGCGAAGATCGCGTGCCCAGATGGAAGCCGATACAGTTTAATCCGGCACTAAACACCCAGGGAGATGGCACGATCGATCAAAATGGCGTGTATACCTTCCCTATCAATCCAGTAATCTTTAAGTTTGAAAGAATCGCTGTGATTGCCTGCGTGGGAGGAAAACCCATCCCATTCAGCCTTGATGGCTTCAGTGATGAAATCTGCGACACATACATTCTGCAGGCGGCGCCGGCAACCACTATCAGCAGCCCACCTATCATCGTCAATTCGGGCGAAATAACAATCATCACGATCACGGGAACGGGATTTAACGCGTCGCCCACTGTTGCTTTTGCCGATCCGAACATAACCGCTGTGGTTAACTCAACCAGCACTCCGGATCCGGCTACGGGCAGCACGACAATCAGCGCCACCGTCACTGCGCCTCCAGTCCCGTTAACCGACAATACCACGCTGAAAGTGACGTCAACTTTGCCGCCGCCAGCGGTTCCGGCTACGCAGGCTTTCAGGGCACGAGCAGTTAATCTAACTGCGGCTGTAACTCCCGGCGCAGCCACGGTGCTTATATCCGGTTCTCAGCAGTTCATAGGCACTCTGGCATGCCAGACGTTTGGCGGGCAAACGTGCACTGTTCCACAGACCTTCTCCTGTTCAATTTCTCCTGCGGTGGGCACGATGAATGCTTCAACCTGCCTCTACACTGCTCCGGCATCGGTAGCGACGGCATCCACCGTTACCGGTCAGGCATGCTCAACCTTCGGAGGGAGATGCGCTGCCTTCTCGATCAACCTTGTACCTGTCACAGTCGCAATCAGCCCGGCGGCTATTTCTCTTCTCGCCGGACAAACACAACAATTCACTTCGTCGGTCACGAATGTTCCCAACAACAATCAGGGCACAACATGGTCAATCAGCCCGGCGGTTGGATCCATCAGCCCGACCGGCCTCTACGCGGCGCCCTCGGTTCTCACTTCGGCGCAAACCGTCACCGTGAAGGGCTGCAGCGTTGTGGATCCATCGCGCTGCTCCACGGCAACCGTCAGTCTGGTCATACCGGACTTTGCACTGTCGGTCTCGCCGGGGAACCAGACGATTGCTGTCGCCTTCCAAACTCCGTTCACGGTGTCTGTGACGCCGTCTGGACTCTTTGCCGGTAACATAGCACTGAGTGCGGCGGTTCCAGCAGGCATCGGATTGAGTGCCAGCTTTGCTCCCACTGTGATCGCCGGTTCCGGTACTTCAAGCCTTCAGTTCCAGGTAACCGGTAGCACGCCCGCAGGCACTTATCCCGTCACCGTCACAGGTACCAGCGGTGGCCTGGTGCATTCCGTACAAATCACAGTCACGGTCGTGATTGCCAGTCTCGCCCTGACAGTGGACCCGCCAAAGAGTACATTGGCCGGCCAGACTGTGGTCTTTAACTTCAACGTCACTAACAACAACTTCTTTGGCGCAGTCTCAGTCAATGTGACCGGTGTTCCTGCCGGAATCAGCTACTTCCAGGTCCCGGGAACATTCTTTGGAGGAGGACCTGGCAGTGTGACGCTCACCATTCCCGCAGGATTTGCGCCGGGAACCTATCCTCTGACATTGACCGCGTCTGGAGCCGGCCTCACGGCGACCGCGAATACGTCGCTGATTGTTCAAAGTCCGCCGCCACCACCACCGCCACCAGACCCGCCGCCGCCACCACCGTGCAGGACCAGAGTATGCCTTGAGCCCGCCTAAACAAGCGGGAGCTTGACTGGACACTAAACAGCAAACAAAGAGCGCGCAGGAATTTTCCTTCGCGCTCTTTTCTTTCTTAGTGAATGGATAACGGCGGTGGGATCGTTTACTAAAGATGTGGGCAGCGTCGCACAATTTTTCGTATTGGCCGTCTTCAATCGTTGAATTGTTCCATGGTTGAAAAAAATGGGCCGGCACGCATGGAAAACGCGCCAGCCCGAGTGGCTCATCCGTAAGTGAGCAAGGAAAAGTGAGCAGGAAAACCGAATGGCCCTGTGCGTCGTCCTTAGGGAAGGCGGGGCCGCGAATCCTGAGAATTCATTCCGGCCATGAGCTTGCGCGCCTGATCCATTTGCGGTGCTAGAGCGGCTTGCAATGCTTCGGTCTCCACGACTTGCTGCTGATAAAAGTCAATGTAAGGTCCAGCGCCTTCGCCCATCGCGGCGGCTGAGATCGCGTCCTGACGGGCCTGCTCTTCCTGGTCCATCTTCGCGCGCAACTGTCTTTGACAATCATCCAAGCGGCTTTGCAGCGTCTTCACCTGGGGCTGCGGAGTGTAGGCTTCCTGGGAAGGCCCATCAGGAAAATGGTCAGGATTGATTTCGCTCTGCGCTACTACCGTCATGCTGGCGGCCAATATCAAAAGGGACTGGGCTGCGGTCTTGAGTGTGAAGTTCATTGCAAATCTCCTTTATGGCCTCTCGGTTCTCTTGCTTCGAACTCGGGCACACCTCACTTAATGCATCCGCAGGGCCAATCGGCAGCGGGGCTGTTCCGGGAAACACTACATTGAAAACACATGACTTAGGTTTTCGGGCCGAAAAACATGACGATTGATGGCCCGACGACCAGAGACGATTGTCTATGGAAGCCGAGACGATCGTCTTCACTGGGTGCGGGGGAGAGAGTGATAAACTACCTCGCGAAACATGGCTGCAAGACTTATCGCCGTTGCGGGAGAAGTGCCAACTGCCGAGTTCCTGATTGGGGAGGAGGACGCGGTGATCGGCCGCGACGCCGGCGCCACGATTTGCATCAACAGCCGTTCCGCATCCCGCCGGCACTGCATGATCCGGCGCGAGGGCGAGCAATACCTGATTCGTGATTTAGGAAGCCGTAACGGCACCCTGGTCAACGGCAGGCCGGTCACAGAATGCGTCCTGCAGCACGGGGATAAGATCACTGTTTCAGAATGTCTGTTCATGTTTGCGACGGACCAGCCGACGGACCCTCCACGCGCCGAGGTAACGGAATCTCACAGTGCCGAGATGGTCGAATTTGCCACTGTGCATCAAGCCGAACCCCTTTCCCGCAATCCGCAGCGTCTACTGTCAAACATTCAATCCACACAACAGGCAAATCACTTTCAGGCGATTCTGGAAATCAATCGCAAGGCAGCAAACCTGCGCACACCGGAAGAACTGGAGCAGGCCCTGCTGGATGCAGCGTTCCAACTGACGCCTGCCGAGTCTGCGGCCGTGCTGCTGTTTGAAGAACTCGATGCTCCTGCCACTTCTGTGGCCGGACAGCACCGCTCAGCACGAGTGACATCCGAAGTGCAGGTCAGCCGGACCGTGGTACGCCGGGTACTCCATGAACATGTTGCCGTCCTGGCCCGCGACACAGGCGCGGAAGCGTCACTCAAAAATGTTGCGAGCGTAATGGCCGGCGGCAACAGATCAATCCTGTGCGTGCCGCTCATGGCGCATGATCGCGGACTGGGAGTGCTCTATCTGGCGACACGGAATCCGGTAAAGGTGTTCGATGAAACCCATTTGGAAACCATGACCGGAGTGGCCGCCGTGGTGGGCCTTTCCCTAGCCAACGCCTTCGATTTCCAGCGCGTCCGGGCCCAGGCTGCCATGCTGCAAGCGGCCCTTGACCAGGACCGGCCCATGATTGGTGAATCCGCGGCCATGAAGAAGATCTATGACAGCATCGCCAGAGTCGCGCCCGCGGAGACTACTGTGCTTCTGCTGGGCGAGAGTGGCACAGGAAAAGAAGTGGCGGCGCGGGCGATCCATAGAAACAGCCGCCGCGCCGAGAAAACTTTTGTGGCGGTCAACTGCGCCACCCTGGGCGACAACCTTCTGGAAAGCGAGTTGTTCGGGCACGAAAAAGGAGCATTTACCGGCGCAGTAGGATTGAAAAAGGGCCTGCTGGAAGCTGCCGATGGCGGTACGGTATTCCTGGACGAAGTGGCGGAGTTGCCGTTGACCGTGCAGGCGAAAATGCTGCGCGTGTTGCAGGAACGTGAGTTCAGCCGCCTGGGAAGCACGCGGCCCATCAAAGTCAACGTGCGGTTGATTGCAGCTACCAACAAGGACTTGCGCGCGGCGGTTGCTGCGGGCTTATTCCGGGAAGACTTATTGCATCGCCTCAACGTGGTTGCGTTGCGCATGCCGCCGCTCCGCGAACGCCGCGAAGATATTCCGCTGCTGGCGAATTTCTTTCTCGCGCGATCCAGCCAGCGCTGCGAACGACGCGTCCTGGGCATTAGTCCCGAGGCCCGGGAACTGATTCAGCAGTACGACTGGCCTGGCAATGTGCGCGAACTGGAGAATGCGATCGAAAGGGCCGTTGTGCTTGGATCGGACGCGGAAATACAGGCAAACGACCTTCCCGAGACTATATGGGAAAGTGCACCGGCAGCACCCGGGGCCCTCACCTATCAAGCAGCGCTGAGCGCGGCCAAACAAAAGATCGTAACGCAGGCCCTGGAACTCACCGGTGGAAACTATACTGAGGCTGCGCGGCGGCTAGGCGTCCACGTAACTTATCTGCATCGGTTGACCAAGGCTTTCAGGATGAAGCAGGCCGCGCCGCCGGACGAACACGACGAAGAGGCAGCCGACTAGCCTGGTTTTGATGTCCCTCACTAACTCCTGCGGGACACTCTTCCACCGACATCCCGTCATAAGCACCATCATTCCGAGTAACTCTCCTTCCACGTCCGTGCTGCTCCGCGGGTGGAGACGATAGTCTTCTATCCCTAGACGATTGTCTTTGCGCCGATCCCCCCGCACTCTTGGGATCGCAGAATATAGAACCCGCTAAACTCCTTTCTTTTCAATAATGGCTCAAGATAGCTCACCTCCTCAACAGTTGGCATGGCGGTTGCAATTCAAACCGTGTACGTAAGTTTGGAGGGTAGAAAAATGGCGACTCCCGCATATTGCTTCACCACACTCAAGATTGATCTGCACGAAAAACCGGAAGAAATCACCATTTGCTGCAACGGAAAGATCACTGCCGAGTCCGCGTATATGTTTGAGCGCGAGGTGCACGACCACGCCATTCCGGTGTCGCGGGGCAAAGGCATTGCGGCTATCAACCGTATCGTAATTGATCTCTCAAACGTTACCCACATTGACAATGCAGGGCTGGGAGCGTTGCTGGCGGTCTGGACGAAAGGGCAGCAAAGGAGCTGCAGCGTCGAATTGATCAACTTCGGCCGCTCCGAGTTCAAACGGCCTGCAGTTGCCAGAGTCGACTTCATGTTCAGGAGAATGCTGTCGCTGTTTGCCTGATGCGAAAACAACTCCTTCATTGCCGTGCGATTTGAAGATTATTTTCCTCGGTTGCCTTATTCCCTACCTGGATGGGCTTGCTGGTTTTTCGGTTTGATCACAAAAACCTGATACGTAGCAGCGTCCCACGAATTGTGGATACCGGTCAGGAGCAGAAGCATCGCGGCACCGGCAACACCGAACATCGCTCCACGCACATGTGAATGAGCGACGAACGCGAACGAAGCAAGCATGCCATAAGCGAGGAACGGCAGCAGGACGTGAAACAACCAATCCTCGAACTCGGGCTGATACGCAGGTTGGCGTCGGACGCGGCGGGCGACGATTGCGGTGTACACCAGACCACCGATTCCCAGCAGTCCCCATAGGGTTGCAGCGAGTCCAATTCCCTGCCATGGCGCGGTTATGATTCCGGCCAGGAGCAGTACCGCTCCGAAGTGAATGATTGTGGGAGTAGCAAAGGCCTGGCCGGCCTGTGCTCCACCTTCTCCGACGGGAATGTAAATGAGCAGAGTTATAAGAATAAACTGCAAGCCGATCAAAGCGCCGGCAGAAGACCCGACAATCACGTAGAAGTTCTGCCAGCCGGTGAGTGCTGTCATCCAGTCACCTCAATTCATGATGTTCGTCACATGGTGTATCCGGGCTTTTTGTAAAGCTTCTCAGCGCCATTTACGATATCAGGCCGATAGACCTTTTCAGCCCAATCTTCGCGTTTCACTTCTTCGAAAGACACCGAAACAGACTCTTCTCCCAGGTTTAAGACATTCATCACATCTTTCACGATCTCTTCGGCCAGGCGGACCTTCTGCTCTTCTGATTTTCCAGTGATGAGTTTGACGATAACGTGCGGCATATTTCTCCTTCGATTTACCTGTGGTATTGCTGGTCGTTGACCTTCTCCATCCAGTCGACAACCTTACCGTCCTTCTTTTCCTGAATGGCGATGTGCGTCATGGCCGTAGCCGGAGTGGCGCCGTGCCAGTGCTTCTCTCCCGGAGAGAACCAGACCACGTCGCCGGGGCGGATCTCTTCGACAGGCCCGCCTTCACGCTGCGCCCATCCGCAGCCAGCCGTAACGATGAGAGTCTGGCCGAGCGGATGCGTATGCCACGCAGTGCGAGCACCGGGCTCGAAAGTTACGCTGGCGCCTTGAACAAACGCCGGATCGGGCGCTTGAAAAAGCGGATCGATCCGCACGGTGCCGGTGAACCAGTCGGCTGGTCCTTTGCCGGAAGGTTGCGAACCTGCTCTCTTAATTTCCATACATGTATTTCCTCGACGTTGAATTGTTCAATACAGGGTTTTCAATCTGGCTATCGTGTTTCAGATGCCTTGCTCTTCTTGTCCATCCAGATGCGCCAGGTGATCGGCCCGGCTTCCTTATTAGTCATCGCGTGGCCCGCCAACTTGAGGGCGAGCTTCATCTGTCCCTGATGGTAGCCCTCATGCCAGATCATGTGTTGGAGAAGAAGGATTGGATGATCGTAATGAAGATTCATGTCACCACCTGCTTCCACTCTGCTTTTGACCGCATCCCGCACGGCTGTGGCGCTGTTTTGCAGAAGCTGGGCCATTCGACCTGGATCAGGCTCGGCCGCCCATTCTTCGCCGGGCAGTTCACTTGCGAACTCGGGGACGTCCTCTGAAACAAAGACCAGACGTACATAATGGATATGACCGAAAAGTTCGGCGACGGAGGGGCTGCCTTCCATCGCCCTGGCCTCAAGTCCAGCTTTTGGAATGGCGTGAAGCAGGTTGATCAGTATCCGGTTGTTTCGGTCCCACGAGTCCAGCACCACCTCCAGCAGGTCTGGCGCGTTCGACATAGCTCACCCCACTTGTTCAACACAAAAACGACATCAGCGATTGACCAGTTTCTGGAGATTCTCCGGATAACGCTCACCTTCCACCTTGATCTTTGCCGAGGCGTTATCGATCTGGCGGAGGTCGTCTGGTGAAAGCTGAACGTTTACGGCTCCGTTGTTTTCTTCCAGCCGGTGCAGCTTGGTTGTGCCGGGGATGGGAACCATCCAGGATTTCTGGGCAAGAATCCATGCCAACGCGATCTGTGCGGGTGTGGTCTTCTTCTGTTCCGCGAATTTAGTAACCAAATCGACCACAGCCTGATTGTTCTTGCGGTTCTCTGCCGTGAAACGCGGAACGATGTTCCGGAAATCAGTGGCATGGAACGTGGTTTGCTCGTTGATCTTGCCGGTAAGAAAACCTTTGCCCAGTGGGCTGAATGGAACAAAGCCAATGCCGAGCTCCTCGAGCACAGGCAAAATTTCGTCTTCAGGCTCTCGCCACCAGATTGAATATTCGCTCTGGAGCGCCGTGACCGGCTGCACCGCATGTGCGCGACGAATAACTTTCACGCCTGCCTCAGAAAGACCAAAATGCTTCACCTTGCCTTGCTGGATCAGGTCCTTCACCGCTCCGGCCACGTCTTCAATGGGCACGTTGGGATCAACGCGATGTTGATAAAACAGATCGATGACATCAGTCTTGAGCCGCTTCAGCGAAGCTTCGGCCACTTCCTTGATGTGTTCCGGGCGGCTGTCTGGTCCTAAACTTTTTCCCGTTTCAGGATCAATTTTGAATCCGAACTTCGTGGCAATTTTCACCTGGCTGCGCACAGGCGCAAGCGCTTCGCCCACCAGCTCTTCATTGGTGAACGGCCCGTACACTTCCGCGGTATCAAAAAATGTGACGCCGCGTTCCACTGCCGCGCGAATCAGTTTGATTCCTTCCTGCTTGTCCATGGCTGGACCAAAGCCAAAACTCATGCCCATACAACCCAGCCCGATGGCTGAAACTTCCAGATTGCTTTTTCCAAGATTGCGCTTTTGCATGATCTCTCCTTGCTTGTGAAGCAGGTTATAAAACTAGCTTAGCCCCTTGGTCTTCACTGGAATAGTCTAGATCAAGGCTATTCGTCCGCGATAATGCAGAACGCGCCATTGTTCATTCAAAACACGCCAAGGTGCGCCGCCAAAAGAATTGGGAGTTCGAGGATAGTCATCGCACAAAGCTGGTGTGTTTTGGTAGGCTTACATACCTCTATGCGCTATTTTCCAATCGTGATTTTGTTTGTCGCAGCTGCTGTTTCCGTTTTCGCCCAAAACCCGGCTCCGGTGAGTGATCGTCTGGCCGCGCAGAACGCTCTTCTGGAAGAGCAGTATCAGTCAGACCTCCGGAATTTTCCTGAGCGTGCCACTGCCTTTGGCGATTACCGGTATAACGATCAGCTGGCTGACTACTCGCTCGCGGCCATCGCAAAGCGCCATCAGACGGATGAAGAGTTCCTCAAACGGCTTCAGGCCATTCCGACAACCGGCTTTTCCGGTCAGGACCAGTTGTCCCATGACCTGATGGCTCGCGTGCTCCAGCAGCGCATTGCGGACTTTGATCTCAAAGAATATGAAATGCCGATCAGCCAGCAGAACGGCGTTCACACGGGGCTTGCCGACCTGCCGCTTTCGGTCCCACTTGACTCAGTCAAGCACTACGAGGACTACATTGCGCGGCTGCACCAGGTTCCACGCGTCCTTAACCAGACCACGGAAGTCCTTCGCGCCGGCATGAAAGACAAACTGATGCCGGTACGGTTCCTGCTGGAGAAAATTCCAACGCAGTGCCAGGGCATTATTGATTCTGACCCATTTCTGCTGCCCACCAAGAAGTATCCGGCGGACATTTCCGCCGAAGATCAAAAGCGCCTGACCCAGCAGATTAATGACACCATCAATCGCGATGTGATTCCAGCCTACAAATCTTTCGCCTCTTTCATCGCCAAGGATTATGCACCGCAGGGCCGTACCACGCTTGCGATTACTTCTCTGCCGGATGGAGAAAAGCGTTATCAGAATGACATTTACGCGCGAACCACCACGCGCATGACCGCAGATGAGATTCATCAGCTTGGTCTTCGCGAGATTGATCGTATACAGGCGGAGATGACGGTCATCGCAAAGAAGGAAGGATTCACGGACCTTGCCGCCTTCCGAGCGTCACTCAAGACCAATCCTAAATACATTCCGAAATCATCGGAACAGATCCTGGATGATTTCCGCCGCTACATCGCGCAGATGGACCCGAAACTCCCTGATCTATTTACGCTGCTGCCAAAATCGCCGGTCACGGTGGAAGCTATTCCCGCGTTTCAATCGGCTGCGGCGACGCATTATGTTACCGGCACACCGGACGGCAAACGTCCCGGACGCGTTGTGGTTGCCACGTCCAAGTTTGAGGAGCGATCACTGATTGATGACGAGGCAATCGCTTATCACGAAGGCGTTCCCGGACACCACATGCAGCTATCGGTGCAGCAACAACTCACCGGATTGCCCAAGTTCCGGCTTCATAGTCTGGGCTTTAATGCTTATGTGGAAGGCTGGGCGCTTTATGCGGAGCAACTGGGCAAAGAGGTTGGTTTTTACCAGGACCCGGTTTCTGATTACGGCCGCTTGTCCTCAGAGCTGTTTCGCGCAGTGCGTCTGGTTGTGGATACGGGAATCCATTCAAAGGGATGGACACGCGACCAGGTGGTGGAATTTTTCCGCAAGTCAGGCGCTGTGGATGAGCCCACGATCCAATCCGAGACAGACCGCTACATTGCATGGCCTGCGCAGGCGTTGAGTTACAAGCTCGGCCAGCTCAAGTTCCGCGAACTTCGCGACCGCGCACAAAAAGCCCTGGGCCCGAAGTTTGATATCCGCAAATTCCACGACGAGATGCTGGATGGGGGAACGCTTCCTCTTGATCTGCTGGACGCGCGCACCGATAAATGGATTGCAGAGCAAAAAGCAAAGTGATGGGTGAGGAATGCAGATTCCCGCCTTGAACCAACGCAAAAATAAATCATGACCGGCGCGAAAGGCGCTTCATGCCGGTATAGAATACGGAACATTCTGCACACTGCCTCAGAACCCGGGCCCCAATTCGAGGTCGGTTTGCAAGGAGACTGACTTATGGGAACCAATGCGTTCCGTGCACCCGGACTTACGTTTGAACTGGAAGAAACCGCTGAAGTAACCACGGTCCATTGCAAAGGCAAGATCACCGCGGAATCAGCCGAGTTCTTCCAAAGTGAAATTCGCGACCGCGTGATTCCTACCTCGCGCGGTAAAGGCGTTGATGTTACCCGCCGCATCATACTGGACCTGTCTCAGGTGAGCTTTGTTGACAGTACCGGACTGGGAGCGCTGCTTTCCGTCTGGACCGCCGCACAAAGACGTTCGGTTGACCTGGAAATCGCCAATCTCAGCCCACGCGTGGAAAAACTGGTGAACATGAGCAAGCTGGACCAGGTCTTTACCAAAATGAAGGGCCTGTTCGGCGCAAAATAGCGCGGCTTCCTGAAGGCCGTGGCTGTAAAACTGCGAAGAGGTGAACGCTGTTGTCCACCTCTCCATCTCTTCATCTTTCTTCTCTCAATCGTGAAAAAGGACTAGTTGTCGTTGTCGTCGTTCTTGTCTTGAGGGGCGAAGGCAATCCCTCGCAGCACCTCTCCCGCCTGGGCCGTGCGAATCGTGACGAACTGGCCAAGAGGATCGCCATCGTGATTTCCGATGGGCAAGGTGGTTGACCTGAGCAAGTCAGTGACTTTTACCAGCTTGTTAGGATCGGCTCCCTGATCTCCGTTGGCGCTGATGGTTGATGTGACGGCATAGATCTCAGCGGTGCCGTCACCGCGAACTCTGCCCGTGATGTTGCGGCAGCCGCCAGTTGCAGGATTGAGCGCAGCAGGATAATTGGCGACGCTGTATGGAATGCCGATATCCAGACCATTCTGGAGAACGTAGGCCATATGCCACCCGCCATTGCTGAATATCCACTTCTGTACGCCGGCAGTGGCCTGGCTGGCAGCATCCGCAACGTTGCCGTTGACTGCGGGAGTAACCAGCGTGCCATCACCTTCGTCGCACACATAAAGGGTATTTGCATCGGCGAACCAGATGCCAAATGGGAATGCAATCGGCGCAGGATTCCCTTTTTGATCGACGCCACTGGCCAGTGAGGTTGGGAACCCGGGCAGAATGGTAATGGGCAAAGCCGCGAGTTGTGCAGTGTTTCCCGAGGGCAGAACGCCGGTGTTCCCGACCTGATAAACGGTGTTGATACCGTTGCCGCCGCTTCCCTTGGTTACGAACATGGTGTTATTGAAAATGGTGAGGCCACGGAAGTTGTTATCCTTGCCTGCCTTGTCCAAGGCGGCGTAGCCTGCCTGAGTGATTTCGAAATCGCCAATCTTGTTGATGCCGGGCGGAATGGGAGCTGCCTGTCCGGGGACAAGAAACTCTGCTCCGGTGGAGTTGATCAGATTCTGCCCAATCTGCGTGGCGAGAAGCTGGGGGGACGAAAGGCCACCGTTATTGTCATTGCCGGTCAAGAAAAACAGACCGTTCGATTTGAATGCAGCACGGCCATTGTTACCGCTATAGGCGTTACCGTCAGTGACTTGAATATGCCCGTTGGCGTCAACCTCAGCGACCGACCGGAAATACTGCGAGGCGACAGGATTGGTGGGATCGATCACGCCGGGCGTGTTGGAGTTGGAAACATCCAGCTGATTGGGGCCGGTCACAAAGCCAGGACCGCCGTGATACGCCATGAAAGTAATCGATTTTCCATCCGTGGAGCGATTCAGAGCCAACTCAGACTTTGAGCTGAAGCTGGTGACAATGGCGTCAGTGGGCACAGCCAGGGTCCCAAGCTGCTCGCCAGTCGTTTTCAGATTGTCGAGAAAGATGGGTGACGTAATGCCGAAGCTGCCATCAGGCCCATCATTATTAAAGACCGTGGGATAGGTTCCGTCGGCAACGGCGGTTGCGCATTTCACTTTGATGGCGATGGTGCCGCCAGCCAGCGTAGGAACAGTGACGGTGCGAGTAACGCATCCGGGAGGCAGCGTTTGCCCGACGGTAACAGAGGATGCGTTGCCGGTGTAAACACTGCGGCTCAAGACAAGAGTGCCAGGCTTAAATTCGAAATGTTGGGGGCGGCCGGAATTATCATCGTCCGAGCCCAGTGTTGCTGCAGATACTCCGTGCGTTGCTGGCGACAATGCAAGTACCGCAATCCCAAGAAATGCGAGGATCTTCTTCACGAAATTTGGCCCTCCAAGGCCCGGCGAAACCATAGCAGCCAGGTTATGGAGGCAGGTTGAGTACTGGTTAAAATTCCGTGAACACAGCTTTACAAAAGCCGCGGGGGACGACCTGAAGCCGATATGAGGTATATAAAAGTACATAGTGTCGCCATACAGCCTGTGGATTTCGAAAGTGCATCGCAATATCCATGTGGTGGACAACAATAGCGATCGGGCTTGTTGCTACTTATTTCGAGTGGAGTTACCGGAAACGGAAAAACGTCTCGAAAGAAACAGATGCGAAACCGCTCGCTGATTCCAAACCTGTCACTTCCGAAAAAATGGAAGCCGCGCAAAGAGAAGTTTCATGACCTATTTTTCATGACCTTCTTTTCTTAGCCCACGTGTAGCCGTTACTAGTTCCCTTTTACACAACTTAACGGTTGCGACGCCGCCAAAACAGTCCCTGCGATTTCATCACGCATTAACACTGCTATCACAAGCCTTCAATACATGACACGTACCCTTGTGCCGTTCTGGAAACTGTTTTTTCCAACAATCCCGGAGGCAATATATGGTATCCACGTCCATTTCAAGAAAGCGGCGAGCGGTTGCAGCGCTTGTTCTTTCTCTCTTCGCGTTCATTTCAATCGCCCCTCCTGCGTCTGCGGAAGGCAGAGGCCGTGACGATAACGACCGCCAAAATACTGAAACGCCCATCAAGCACGTTATCGTTCTTATTGGTGAGAACCGCACTTTTGATCACGTCTTTGCGACCTATGTTCCGCGCAGCAGGGATTCTGTTTCCAACCTGTTGTCGAAAGGCATTATCAATGCCGATGGAACGCCCGGACCTCATTTCAATCTAGCGGCGCAATCCCAGGCGGTGGTACCGTTCAGGACCAGCTTTTTTATCAGCCTGAACAATAATGAAAAAGCGCCATACCAGATCTTGCCGGAACCAACGCTGAACTTTGCTCCCACCAAAACGGTGATCCCCCCAGGTTTGCCGCTGCCCTTACTGGAAGCGATTGAACCATCGCTCGAGCCGGCCGATCTGGGCCTGCTGAGCACCGGAGCAGCGTCCCAGTTTCCTCAGACTTTTGTTCTTCCCGACTTCGATTCGCGTGTGAACAACTTCAACGCGTTGCCCAACGGGCCGTTTCCTCTTCGCGGAGCAGCCCTTCCCTATGACTCTTTCACCGGAGACACGACACATAGGCTCTTCGAGATGTGGCAGCAATCTGATTGCGATATCAAGAATGCTACTCGACGCAACCCGTCTGGTTGTTTGAGCGACCTTTATCCGTTCGTGATTACGAATTACACCAATCAGCCGGATCCCGCGAGCAAAGGAGCCATTGACGATAACGGCGGCGGCAACTCCATGGCGTTCTATAACATGCAGCTTGGCGACGCGCCTTTCCTCAAGAGCCTGGCTGATCAATACTCCATGAGCGACAACTTCCATCAGTCCGTGATGGGCGGAACGGGCGCGAACCATGTGATGCTCGGCACCGGCGATGCAATTTTCTGGTCGGATGGCAAAGGCAATCCCACCGTGCCGCCATCCCATATCGCCAATCCCAATCCACTGCCGGGCACTGATGATGTCTATACGGTTGACTTGAACTTCGACGGCAACTTCACCGAGTGCGGCGACACTACACAACCTGGAATCAAGCCAATCACGGACTATCTGGCATCGCTTCCCTACCATCCGAGTTCCAAATGCCTGCCGGGGCACTTCTACATGGTGAACAATGACAGTCCGGGCTTCCTGCCGGACGGCACTATCGACACACCTGGGATCGCCGGCGGCGGCTCCGTTCCTCCAACTAACGTACGTACCATTGGTGAATCGCTCAACGAAAAGGGAATTTCCTGGGCTTACTACGGCGGAGCTTACAACGCGGCCGTTGCTTTGCAACATAATCCCAGCAGCCCTGACCCGACGGTGCAGATCGGCGCGGCCTATTGCAACATCTGCAACTTCGAATCCTACGCCACGGCGATCATGGGCGACTCCGCGCAGCGCGCCGCCCACATCAAGGACACCACTGACTTCTTTGCCGCTGTCAGTAACAGCACACTGCCCGCGGTTTCTTTCGTGAAGCCCGATGGCTTGCTGGACGGCCATCCGGCATCCTCCAAGCTCGATCTGCTTGAAGCCATGGCTAAGAAAATGCTGGATAGCCTGCAGGCAAACCCGTCACTGATGGCGGAAACCGCGTTCATTATCACCATGGACGAAGGCGGCGGATATTATGATTCGGGCTACATCCAGCCCATCGATTTCTTTGGCGATGGCCCACGCATTCCGATGATCATTGTTTCGCCGTTCACCACGGGCGGTCATATCAACCACACATATTCCGACCACGTCTCAATACTGAAGTTCATTGAACGGAACTGGCATCTGAACCCGTTGACCAGCCGGAGCCGCGACAACCTGAAAAATCCCAGGGTGGAAGACGACAACCCGTATGTCCCGGTGAATAGCCCGGCCATTGGCGATCTCTTCGATATGTTCCGCTTTGATAACGACAGAGATAATCGTGGAGACGGAAACGGACACGGAAACGATAAATAGCGATTCTGAATCGCCGACGTCGCCGCGATCGCGCGGCATCGCCGGGATGAGAAAGACAAAACCTTCCAACCACACAGGGCACGAAGTGACTTGAAGAACCCAGGCTTCGTGTAAAAGCCAGGGCTTCGTGAAACGAAGTATGAATTGGCGCCGACGTTGCATTAAGGGACGTCGGCGTCATTGTTTTTGGAGAGACGGTTATTGATCGCTCACATTCGCGGCAACTCTCCATCTTCTCGATGTCGGCGATGGCGCGCGATCCCGGCGATGACGGCGATTTTATGCCTTTCAAGCATGCGGAGCATGGGGAGCAGAAGGAATGTGCGGAGTGCGGTGATGAAGTAAGCTTCGTTGGCGGACCCGCAGATAAATCGCACTAACAACTGTGAAAACGATGAAATATGGCACCACCACGGGCATGATCTGGTGGAGACTGAAATGCAACATCGCAATGGTGAGAGCTAATCCGAGGCCGCGGGAGGCGCACTCCATAGCGAGCGTAGTTCGTTCTTTCGGGTCGCGCGGGCCGAGCAAGTGACCGATGCCCAGAGACACTACCACGACTGCAGCCATGGAGAAATACGACCGCAGCTCCATCCTGCCCAGGTCACGATAGGTCATCGCCAGGACGCAAAAACCGGAAATAAGAAGTACGATTTTTGCAACCTTGGACACAGCCGGTCCGATCGCTTCAGCAATTCGAGGGGAGAACGAGCGTAACAAAGTGCCAATGCCAACCGGCACAAGGACTGTCATTCCAACCACTTTAGCCACCGCGAGCACTCCGGCCTCAATCTGAAAGCCCAACACCAATGAGAACAGGTACAAGGTGGCGGGCACGGTAAGCAGTGCGAGCAACGCGAGGCACAGATGAAGGGTGACCATGTATGGGAGACTTCCTCCCTTGCTGACAACCCTTACGAGTTGCATCGGCGCTGCCGGCGAGGCCAGGAGGATCGCCAGTCCGACTGCGACGGCTGGGACGGGCTTCAGCAACAAAATGATGCCAAGCGCGGCCAATGGAACCAGCAGCACAACCGTCGCGATAGACCGCAAAATCAGCAAATGCCGGTGTTTAAAAGCCGCAACCTCACTCCAGTAGACTTTCAGACCCAGGCCGAACATGTTCGCGATAACGGAGAGAGGGAGAGTGATCTTTATGATGCGAAGGATGATTTCTTCCATATTCCAAGTCTCCCTTTCATGGAGAAGCAAGTCACGCGAGCATCCGGTGAGCACAGCTTCATTGAGAAATGACTTCTAACCGCAAACCCGTGATGGTAAAACCGAGGCCTCCCTCTGTATAAGTGTCAAAACTGACAGGCTTTTCGCAATTCAAGAGGAGGGCCTGGACGATTTGAAGAACTACGGTTTGAAGGTTGCTGGGCCACACAAGGCAAAACGTTAGTAACGGCTCTTCTATCTATCTGACGGTTCTTATTTCGTGTACTCTCGTACGTACTGCCACAAAGCCCAGTGGGCATTTTCAGGATTTCTACCCGGGGATGCCGTAGGTCTTTGTAGGAATAGCCGGCGGCGATTTGTAGCCCGATATGAAGATCACTTTCAGAAAGTTCTCCGGACGCCTGTGGTCCCGCCCGGATCCGGTACTGGCCGAGGCCGGAGTAGCAGGCGAACTACTGGTGGCAAAAATCCGGTTGGGCCTGGCAACCGTTCTCCTGCTCATCCCTGTGATCAACGCTTTGTTTTTCGCCATGGATTGGAAGGAGAGCCTGGTCGGCATCGTCCTTACCTCCGGAGTATTTTTTCTTTCCCTCATCGTGTATCTGCTGATCTCGCGCGAATACAATCCTTCATGGCTGAGCTTTGCCAGCAGCGGATTTGACGTTACCCTGATCAGCGGCGCGCTGGCGATGTTTCTTTTTCTGAAAGAGCCGCATACCGCCGTCAACAGCAAGGTCATTTTCGAGGGATACTTTCTGGCCCTGGGAAGCACCAGCCTGCGCTACGACCGCAGAGTCTGCTTTACCGCCGGCTTGCTGGCGATTGGCGAGTATCTGGCGATTGTATTTTTTGCTGCCAGCCACTGGGACCTTAACAATCCAATCTACTCGCCCTACCCTTATGGTTTTTTCAGCTGGTCTGCGCAAATCTCGCGGTTGATCATCCTGTTCACCGCGTCTGCGCTTAGCCTGTTCGTGGTGTCCCGCAGCCGCAGACTGCTGCAATTGGCCACCACCGATCCGCTCACGGGACTATTCAACCGCGGTTACGCAGATGACCGGTTTGCCATTGAACTCAGCCGCGCCAGCAGATATGGCAAACCGTTGACCATCGCTGTGGTTGACCTGGACCATCTCAAGTCAGTGAACGATTCCTATGGCCACTTGTCTGGGGACATCGTCTTACGACGAATCGGCGCGACATTACGTGAATCATTCCGTGCCAGTGACACGGCGGCCCGCTACGGAGGAGATGAGTTCGTGATTGTCCTGCCGGAAACCGGCATTGATGCGGCAACGCGAAAACTGGAATCCTTGCGGGAAGCAGTGGCAAACATGCTGATTGTGACAACCAAACGCTCAGAAAAGATTCGCGCAACGATAAGCGCCGGACTGGCCAGCTATCCGGAAGATGGAGAAACTCCCGCGCAATTGTTCGCGTCGGCTGACGAAAAGTTGTTTCAAGCCAAGAAACAAGGACGCAACCGTGTCGTCGCCGGAGAGCGAGTTGTGTCGTTATAGCTGTCGCTCCGCTCCACACCGATCACTTTGGCCCCTGCCGTTAATCTTCATCCAATCCCAGTCGGCCCAAATATTTGCGCACTGGGACTGCTATTCCTGACAGTGGCAAGCTGCGAGTCTCGCATGCAAAATCAACTGGCCACTTGGTCAATAGTCACTCGTCCGGAGAGAAATGGTTCGGGTGCGAGTAACAACGTTCCGGATGTAGACAGACCCTGTGATAAAGGAGTGTGTCTATGCCTGACCGGAAAAGCGGGGCTAACTCTGACTCGTATTCTCGTGCCATTCTGCCCATTCCCGATCGGCCGCGCGTGGGTTTGATCACGTACGATGCGAAGGACCCCAACACAAAGTTTCCTCCTATCCAACCGCTTCGTCCCCCGGAAGGCGCACCGAACGTGCTCGTCATCCTGCTGGACGATGTTGGCTTTGGCGCATCCAGCGCGTTCGGCGGGCCGTGTCAAACGCCCAATTTTGAGAGGCTGGCATCCGGCGGTCTTAAGTACAATCGTTTCCACACCACAGCACTCTGCTCGCCAACCCGGCAGGCGCTCCTTACCGGTCGCAATCATCATTCCGTTGCCATGGGCGGCATAACCGAAATCGCCACCTCTGCGCCGGGCTATAGTTCCATTCTGCCGAAAAACAAAGCACCTCTTCCTATGACACTCAAACTGAATGGCTACTCGACCGCACAGTTCGGGAAGTGTCATGAAGTCCCGGCATGGCAGACCAGCCCTATGGGTCCGTTCGATCAGTGGCCGACAGGAGGCGGCGGCTTTGAGTATTTCTACGGGTTTATTGGAGGTGAAACGAACCAGTGGGACCCGGCGATTTACGAAGGCACCACGCCGATTGAAACTCCAAAAACTGAGGGATACCACTTCACCGAAGACATGACGGACAAGGCGATCTCCTGGGTCCGGCAACAGAAGGCCCTGATCGGTGACAAGCCCTTTTTCATGTATTTCGCACCAGGCGCTTGTCACGCTCCGCTCCACGTGCCCAAAGAGTGGCCGGACAAATACAAGGGCAAGTTCGATCAAGGATGGGACAAACTGCGCGAGGAGATTCTGGCCCGACAGAAGAAGCTGGGTGTGATACCTAAGGAAGCGAGTTTGACCAAACGTCCGAAGGAAATTCAGGCGTGGGATGACGTGGATCCGAAAATGAAGCCGATACTCGCTCGCCAGATGGAGGTCTACGCCGGATTCCTCGAGCATACCGATCATCACATCGGACGGATATTCGACGCTCTCACGGATCTCGGTATTTTCAACGACACATTGATCTTTGTGATCATCGGTGACAATGGAGCTTCCGCCGAAGGAACTCCGAATGGCACATTTAACGAACTGCTCATGCTGAATGGCATCCTTGGTGTGGAGACCCCTGAGTTCCTGGCGGCTCACCTCGATAAGTTCGGCGGCCCGGAGGCTTACAACCATTACGCGGTGGGCTGGGCGCATGCCATGGACACACCGTATCAATGGACCAAGCAAGTGGCGTCGCACTGGGGCGGCACGCGCAACGGGACCATTGTGCATTGGCCAAAAGGAATTAAGGCCAAAGGCGAGGTCCGTTCGCAGTTCGGTCACGTGATTGATATTGCGCCAACCGTGTTGGAGGTGAGTGGCATCCCGGAACCCGCGATCGTCAACAGCGCGCAGCAAGCTCCGATCGAAGGCGTCAGCTTGGCGTATTCGTTCGACGACGCCAAGGCTCCAGAGCGCCACGATCTCCAGTATTTCGAAATGTTTTGCAATCGCGGAATCTACCATCAAGGCTGGAGCGCCGTGACCCGGCACTCCACTCCGTGGGTGGCCTACGCTAATCTGCCCGCTTTCGATGATGACGTCTGGGAACTCTACGACGGCAGCAAGGATTGGACGCAGGCGCACGACCTGGCCAAGGAAATGCCGGAGAAGTTGCACGAACTCCAGCGTCTGTGGCTCATTGAAGCCTTGAAGTACAACGTCTTGCCCCTGGACGACCGACGCGTCGAGCGCCTCGATCCTGACATGGCTGGACGGCCGCAACTTGTTAAGGGCAACTCGCAACTGCTGTTCGCCGGAATGGGAAGGTTGAGTGAGAACAGCGTCTTGACCATGAAGAACAAGTCGTTTTCCATCACCGCCGAAGTGACGGTGCCTCCAACAGGGGCCGAAGGTGTCATCTTTGCCCAGGGCGGCGCATTCGGTGGTCAAAGTCTCTACACTAAACATGGACGATTGAAATTCGCCTACAACTTCTTCGGTCTTGGAATAGACACAACCGAGTCAGAAAAGCCGATCCCACTTGGCAAGCATCAGGTACGCATGGAATTCGCCTACGACGGCGGCGGCCTGGCAAAGGGTGGCAACGTCAGTCTTTATTACGACGGCAAGAAGGTCGGCGAGGGCCGAGTCAACCGCACAGTCCCCATGGTGTTCTCGGCTGATGAGACTGCGAATGTTGGCCGCGACGAAGGCACACCCGTCGCTCCCGATTACAGTACCCACAACAGCGTCTTTTCCGGCAAGGTGCACTGGGTGCAAATTGACCTTGGCAAGGATGATCAGAACCACTTCATCAGTAAGGATGAACGTCTGAACCTCGCCATGGCAAGACAATAGCGAGGCGGGTCTCATCTTCAAAGGGCGCGGTTCGTGCGATGCCAGCACGGCGCGTCCGCCCTTTTCGATTGCGGAGATGAAGTGCGTTCTCGGCGATTCAGAAACTACTTTCAAAGCATCAGCTTACCCGCGACACATGTTCGAACCACGCCGCCCACCCATATCTGGGATCCATTCTGTTCGACATAAACACGACCCATACGTTTCAAGACCGTACCCTGGCTCACGACATATTCTGTGGGCGCGATCCGGCTTGCAATCAGCCATTGTGCAAGGCCGGCATTTAGACTTCCCGTAACCGGGTCTTCATGTCCAACATCCTCCACACTAAAAGCGCGTACCTCGAATTGAGCGGCGTTCCCATCCTTCAGGGGATTAAATGCAGCAAAGACCCCGACCTTCAGCCCGGCTAAGATCGAGTAGTTCGGACGCAGCGCCAGAACTCCCTCTCGCGAGCGCAGCATGATCGCCAACCAGCCTGAGCCGTTGTCAACCCAATTTGACGCCATGATTGAGTCCGGCGCCAGGTCCAAGCCCTTGATTACCCGTGCCAGAATCTCTGGCTCAACCGGCCCGCCGCGGACCAGTTTAGGCGCCACAAACGAAAGACGCTCAGTCTCACGGCGGATGTGAATGAGACCCAGCCCACATTCCTGCACAATCTCCCTGCCTTTGGCTACGCCGCCCGCAGCCAACCAAACGTGACAGCTTCCCAGAGTTGGGTGACCGGCAAAAGGCACCTCCCGCTGTCGGGTAAAAATTCGAACACGATAATCAGCATTCGGCGACTTCGGTTTTAAAAGAAAGGTAGTTTCGCTGAGATTCGTCCAGCTGGCAAAGGCCGCCATTTGCTCATCGCTGAGTGCGTCGGCGCCAATCACTACTGCCAGGGGATTGCCAAGCAACGGTTTGGACGAGAATACGTCAACCTGTTGAAAGGCAAATTCCGTCGAGCTTTTTGGCGGCGATTGTTCTTTGTTTTGCCCGGTCTTGAGCGGATGAATAGTGGTCGCGACTAGATTCGCTGTGGCGAAATGAAGGAACTTGCGACGATCTACCAGCATGCTGCCCCCAGTGGTTCGCTATTCTAGTCCTTCCAGCTTAAGTACTTGATCAGTGTGAATCAGTTTTATCCGTGAAGTCAGCGGTAAGCTTTTGGTCTTCCCATCTCGGCGATGTCGTGCGATCACGGCGAAGTCGACGATCTTTGCATTCTCGGTGGGAAGCTTGGTGGCCCCGATGTTTATGCGGCGACGCGATTCCGTGCTGGCGGCACTACGATCTCAACAAGTCCGGTCGCCACGTCGTAGACCAGGCCTGATATCAGCCACTCGGCAGGCAACGACGGAATCGCCCGGAGCCAAGCAACGTCGAGGGCAACCGCCGCGCGGGGATCGGTGACTGATTTTTTCTTGAGCTCCCCTTCCTGTATTTGAAAATAGTGCGCTAACATGGCGGGGTCATTCACCAGGCGAGTGATGCCGCAGTCGGTGTGCTGAAGTACGATGAGGTGAAACTCACCGCCGCCTCCAGTAATCTCTCCCGTAACTTCTCCGATTCGCCCGAGTAATCCCAACTGTTCCAACAAGGTTGGGGTGATTCGACCGCCGATGTTACGTATCACCACGGCCTCGCCAGGTTTAATTCCAAGTACATGAGCCGGATCCACACGCATGTCGGCACAACCTATGACGATTGCCTTTACATTTGGCAGCGCTTGTGGAAGCGAGGGCATGAGTGTGCCCGCTGCAGACTGCTGAGCTGAAAAATCCTTGTTACGCCTTAACATGGAGTCGAGATTGTTCACGTTGATTCTCCTTAGCTGCTCCTGCTTAGATGACGTGTCCGATCGTCTTGATCCACATGAAAGAAAACAAAGAACCAACGCTCCTGCCGAACGTTTGATTCTTTCTCGCACTAGTGCAGAACGGGCTTGGCTCAGGCGGCAACGGAGATGACGATCTTCCCGTGTCCGCGTTTGTCCGTGACTGCTCCACTGTACGCGGCCCAAGCCTCATTCAGAGGAAGCGTGGTTTTGACGAACGCTCTAAGAGATCCAGCGTCAAGCTGCCTGGCGATTTCAACCAACTGCTTTTGATTCGGCTCCACGATGAAGTAAGCGGCTTTTATTCGCTGGTCGGTTGTGCCTTCGCCGTCCGCAGCAATGGTGATCATGCGTCCGCCTGGCTTGAGGACACCCCATGACCGATCGAGCGTGTCACCGCCGACGGTATCGAAAACGACATCCACGTCCCGAACCTCTTTTTCAAACCGGGAGGCTTTATAGTCAATCGCCTCGTCCGCTCCCAGCTGCTTGACGAAATCAATATCCTGAGTTGAAACGGTAGTGATCACGCGTGCACCGCGCATATGCGCCAATTGGACAGCGTAGGCGCCAACTGCGCCCGCGCCCCCGTGGATTAATACGCGCTCGCCTTGCGCTAACTTCGCGCGATCGATGAGTCCCTGCCATGAAGTCAACGCGCCGATCGGTACTGAGGCGGCAGCTTCGTGGCTCAGGGTCGCGGGCTTGCGCGCAATATTCCGGGGCACCGTAATACAGAACTCCGCAGTGGCCCCATCAGCGTACCAGTCGTTCATGCCATAGACCTCGTCGCCAACCTTGAAGTCGCCAGCTTCGAAGCCCTGGACATCTTTTCCGATCGCCGTGATAACTCCCGAAAATTCATGCCCGGGCACCGCGCCCGGGCGCGCTGTTCCTGATTTCGTATGCGTCGTGGGATACCAGCTCAATTCAGTGGTAGTGACACCAGCGGCATGAACATCAACCAATATCTCGCCTAAGCCAGGTTCCGGTTTCTGTAACTCCACAAGAACCAGACGTGGTCCCTGGTCTGCCTTGTTTACCTGCATCGCTTTCATAGGCCACCTCATCGAAACAATTCTACTCGCCCTTGGCTGTTCGGATTTCAACTGGTCCGGCTTTGTCCTCCGCGTCTCTGTGCCTCCGTGGCAGGTGTCAGGTTTTTTCCTTTGTGTTCCTTCGTGTCCTTTGTGGTTAACCGCTTTTGCTGTTGTCTTAGCTGATTGCTGAGCGCTGAGTGCTGACTGCAGGCACTCAATTACCAATCTTTTTGTCGGATCTCGACCGTAGATCGGTCACTCCGTTCGCGCCAGAATGGTCATCAGGTTCTGAGCGCTGCGGCGGAATGCCCATTTTTTCCGCCAGGTTCCACTGCTCGATTAATGACTTCGCCAGGGCTTTCTGCAAGCTTTCATTGTCGGCTGCTATCCGTTTGTCAGCTGCGGACTTCTGTTCCAGATCTTTGCTCAGCGCCTTCCAGCTCTTACCAACGTAAGCATCGGCTTTTTCAACGTTCTTCCTCCATACCTTCAATCCAGATTTCTGCGCGTGTGAGAGTTCGGCAAGGAAATCATGACTGCCGTCGCGGGCAACCTCAACCACATATGCCAAAATGCTGGCGTCTTCCTTTATTTTCTCGGGATGCTGCGCCAGATTCTCCGCCTTGGCAGCAGCTGCCGTCGTATCCTTCGCCAGTTGTCGAAAGAGATCCACCTGTTGCGGGGTAGCCTGTAATGCCACCGCGCGATTGAAATCCTTTAAGTCATTGTCCTCAGCAGGTACGCCTTTTGCAGCCCCAGCAGGGTTACCGTGCCCGCCTCGTCCACCACCGCGCTGCGCCCATAGGGACCACGGGCTCAGCGTAAGAACGATCGCCAGTGCGGCCATGGTTACGCGCGAGAACGTAAAGCACGACAACGCAAGGCACGACGGCAGGCGCAAAAATGTAAGCCGCGAAAAGCGGCGGATCATGGCAAATGTCATGCTTAGTTTTTCCCTAGTACTGTGACATAAGGATACATCCAGTCGGGTAAAACTTGCGGAAGCTACGGGTAACAAGGTTGTAAATGCGCTTTCTCTCAATTGTTTTTTCGGATCAGTGTGAAATCAGTGCAAATCAGTGGTGAATCAGGCGGTAAGCTCTTGATCTTCCGATCTCGGCGATCACGGAGATGTCGGCGATCGGCGCGCTCTGCGCGCCACCCCTCCCCCCGCCATCCATCCCAGTCATCCCAAGCTCTGGCATTTAACGGCATTATCTGTGCGGATCGAGATCCATCGCCGAACCACTCACGGCGATGTTGGCGATTCTTCCTGCCTTGCTAATTGCCAATTGCCAATTGCTTGTTTTCTAGATAGCACGGTTCTGCCCGCAAACCAAATGATCTTAAGTTTACTTTCCTCGCACGGCAAAGTTGAGCAACCGCCGCCATCGGTCTTGCCCTTTTCGGCCATCAAAAAGGTCTTTCGGATCAGTGTCATCAGTGCAAATCAGTGGTGAATCAGCGGTATGCCTTTTCCGATCTCGGCGATCTTTCAGATGAGTCTGCCACGCTTTTGTACAATGGACGCCATGTTCAGGCAAAATTTCCGGCGTGCCGCTCTGGTCGTGATGTCGCTCACCCTTCTCGGCGCGCAGACCGCTCCCGTCCATCACCCGCTGATGGTCCGCATCACCCTGGCGCATGAAATCGCCGACCACAGCATTTCCGGCCGGATGATCGTGCTGCTCAGTTCCAAGCCGCCAAAAGGCGACTTTCTTGATCCGAACGGGGACGATGTCTGGATTGCGGCGCAGGAGTTGCAGAACCTGGAGCCGGGCAGCAGTGTAGACGTAAACGGCGATACGCTGGCATTTCCGGCGCCCCTCTCCACCGTGCCCGCGGGTGATTACTACGCGATGGCGCTGCTCGATGTGGACCACAACGCCGCCTACCATTTCACCTCGCCTGGCGACATTTATTCGAAAGTCGTGCTCATCAAAGGGTTCGATCCCGCAAAAAATCCGGGACTTGAGCTTACTCTCACCGAGCGCGTCGCTGCGCCGGCGCCTACACAGCTTCCGCCGAATGCTGAACGGTTCGACTTCGTCAGTCCGGCGCTCTCCGCTTTTTGGGGACGGCCGATCCATATGCGCGGCGTGGTGGTTCTGCCGCCGGATTACGCCACAACCAGAGTCCGGTATCCCACGGTGTATTGGACGCACGGTTTTGGCGGCGATGAACAAGGGATTGAAACTCGCATGGCCCCGCAATACTCCAGGCTGCTGAATGACCGTAAGATTCCACCGATGCTTTACGTCCTCCTGGATGAGAGCTGTGCCACCGGTACACATGAGTTTGCCGACTCGGTTAATAACGGCCCCTGGGGCACGGCGCTGACCAAAGATCTCATTCCGTATTTGGAAGCGCATTACCGGATGATGAAGGGGCCGCAAGGGCGCTTCGTCACCGGGCATTCCTCGGGTGGCTGGGCGGCGCTGTGGCTGGGCGTCACTTATCCGGATGTGTTCGGCGGGACGTGGCCTACGTCGCCTGATCCATCGGATTTCCGCAACTTCACCGGGCCGGATCTGCGCGCAAGACCGGCGCTGAACATGTATCGCAAGCCCGACGGCTCTCGGCGGATGCTGGTGCGAATCGACGGCAAGGACGTGGAATCCCTTGACCAGTTCGCAAAGCAAGAGCGCGTGCTGGGGGACTATGGCGGCCAGATTGCCTCCTTCGAATGGGTGTTCAGCCCGCGAGGCGCAGACGGCAGGCCGCAGCAACTCTTCGATCGTGATACCGGTGAGATTCATACTGCGGTCGCCGATGCCTGGGAAAAATACGACATTGCCCAGGTGATTCGCAGCCACGTCCTCACGCTCCGTCCAAAGTTGCAAGACCATATCCATCTCACTGTGGGAACTGCCGATACGTTTCACCTGGACGAGCCGGCACGGCTCCTCGATCAGACACTGAAAGAGCTGGGGATTCGCGCGCAGTTTACCTACGTGGAAGGGCGCACCCATTTCGACCTGTATCAGGACGGGTTGGAAATCAAGATCGCACAGGAAATGTATGCAGTCGCCCATGCGAAGCCGGCTAGTCGCGCGCAAGCCAGGGTCCGCCAGATAAGACGTCGAGCCAGATAACCGTCGCGCCAAATAAGACGGCGGGTGGCCGACCTTTGTGCTCCTTCGTGTCCTTTGTGGTTAACGGGTTTGTGCTTTCCAATTTCCCGATTACCAAATTACTCAATTACCAAATCCGACCGGGGGTACCCCCCGTCACTGATCCCAATCATCCCAATTTGGCGTGGGTTTGATCCCAATTTCTGATCCGCGCACATCCGCAAAATCCGCGGTAAATTTTGAGATCAGCGCAGATCAGCGCAAATCAGCACCATCCGGGTTCATCAGCGGCAAGGTTTTGATCTTCCGATCTCGGCGATCCCCTCCCCCCATGCCTCAACTAGGATTCAAAAGGGCTTAACTCAGAACATCCCAGTCCATCCCAACCGGATCCCTAACGCACCCATTCGCAAGCCGGGTTCGAGCCTTGGTTTGGCTAATGGCCAAGTGCTAATTGCTAAGTGCTGTTTTAGTTGTCAAAGATCCTGCGCACGCGGGCGCACATTCTAAATAGCACGGTTTTGTTTTTTAACCAAGATGGTCTTTTGTTCTACTTTACCGTGTACCATTCCTCGAGAAAGGCCGGTGAGCGCAGTTTCGAAAGCCGCAGTTGCCGTCAGGGATTACCTGGAGAACTGCAACGACGATATCGGATACGTAAAGGCAGCCTTAGACAGAGGCGGCACGCGAAGAGTCTGCCGTTTTTATTGAGCCTTCATGAAAGACTTTGGGCTTCGCAGGGGAAATTTGATTATTGGAAAGTGGTGAATGTCCTGTCGTCCCCACTTTTTTCCGCCGCCGAAATGTTATGCAGCTCTACTCCAGCTTGGATGAACCGCCAGGACTTTCTCTCTCAACCACACGGAAGGAATCCATTATTTTTGTAATAGTCTCCGGCCAAGGTTCATCAATCTCCGTTCCTGGCGCATCGGTCTTGCAACTCCCAGCAAAGATATACATTGTTGAGCTAATGCACACCGCCCTGGTGAACACCCGTCTCGGACCATTTCGGGGCTGACCCCACTGTTCTAAAGCCGTATGACCGGCCACCATCATCAGCTTGCGCATCCGTGAAGAGCCATGGTTTGTTACCCAATATTCGAACTCAGCGCAGTTCCGGTTCGGTATCGAGACTTCAAGCTGGAGATCCAGGCCAGGATCCAGGCCGAACTCCAAGACCCTGCCGTATTCCCAGTCCCGTTCTCGAGGCTGCTTTGGCGCCGTAACTGCAAATCCTTCGGCTTTGTAGACGTATTCTTTCCAGACTTGTTCCGGACCGTTTGCCGGGCTTTGGTTCATGGTTGCGAAGCAAGTAGTAATCAATCCCACTGCGCCGAGTGCAATTCTGAAGTACGAGCGAATGCTCACGATATCCTCCTGCACGCAACAGCCGACCGATTGTACCCGATATGCAGGATAGGGCCATCACCAACCCGGGCATTCACGGTCCGCAGTTCGGCACGCCTATCATTCTGCAACCGCAAGTGGCCATCCTGGGCATGGGCGGAATCTTCAAGGAACCCACGGTCATCACTGACAAGGACGGAAACGATTCCATCGCTGTCCGGCATATCATCCGACTGGTGCTGGGCTACGACCATCGCATTATCGATGGCGCAGACGCTGACCAGTTCATGGTTGCCGTCAGGGATTACCTGGAGAACTTTAGCCTGTCCCCAGTTTCTTCAGCTTTAATGCAGGGAATTGACGCTTAGCGCTGCGGCTCGGCCGTGACATTTGAGATGGCGGCCTCGCGATCATAGAGAAGATTTAATGCCTTGACGATGGCGCGCTCTTCGGACTTCGACGAGCCGTTGGACTTAGGCGAGCCATTCTCCACAATGAGATGGAGCTGGTTTTCGAGTGCGTCAACCGCCTTTTCCCGGGGTATGTAGAGCCGCTCGTGCGGATCAGAGATTACCCAGACGCCATCGCGGTGATCGACCGCAAGTTCACGCTCAGTCGTGATGTTGGGACGAACCTTGCCCAGGTCGAGCGCCAGAGTTTCAACCAGCTTAAGCCGGAGGACGCCGTGGTCATGGCGGATTTTGACCTGCTTCACTTCCATGCGCTCTATGATCGAGAGGGGACGCTCCAGTTCGAGCACGCTGCCATTGACATTGGTCAATGCGCGGGCCAGATCAAGGCCACCCTGGCGAAACGCGGCCGTGATGTCCGCCTTGTCTGGCTTGGAGCGACGGCGGATCACACCGATGATGGAAGGCTGCTTCTGGCTGTCGTCCGCCTCCGCGGATGAGGTGATTGAACCTGCCGGATCTGTAACCGCGCCGGGCTCTTCAGCTTGCGGCGTGGCTTCCATCTCAGCTTGCGCCGTGCGTCCCATCTCAGCTTGCGCCGTGCGTCCCATCTCAGCTTGGGGCGTGCGGCCCATCTCAGCTTGGGGCGTACGCCCCACGGAAGCAGTTGCGACTGCAGGTTCGCGTCGCGTGGTCACCTCTTCCAGCAATGCCAGGTCAGCCTGCGGGCCAACGATGTAGCGGAAAAAGCGTGGCCGGCCGCGCGCCGACCAGTAATCATTGGTCCATGATTCGGTGATGATGCCGGAGCGCACTGAGCTTACGAACGTTTTGTCCCTGGGCGAAAGCACAATGCCTACATGGCCGCGCCACACAGCCAGGTCGCCCGCCTGAGGCGTTTTCACACGCGCAAAAGCCGGGACGCCGCGCAGCAAAACACGGGAGCCTTCGTAGGGATAGATAAGCCCAGCGCGGGTATACAGCATGTGCACCAGGTGAGAGCAGTCAGGTTTAGGACGGACACCGAGGCCTTCACGCAAAGCAAAGTCTGCAACAGCCTGTCCCTGATTACGGGAGAGTAACTGCGGCCTGGTATCTTCACGCGGACGTGCATTCGCCGTCTGGGCCGTCAAAGCGGCCGCAAGGCAAATTTGCAGGATTGCGATTTTGAGCGTCACTCTCATACAAGAACAAGTGCTGCTGCCATTGTCTGATGAGACGGGAGATTTGTGGGCTGCCATATGTAACAGGAGTAACCCGGAAGTACACGAACGTCCGGGAGCGATTTGGAAGAAGTGGGAGATAAAATCAGCTCGTGCCCAGAGGTTTAATCCGAACCGTCTTTATTTTTGGAAGAAGGGAACGTGTGAAGATCGGCGGCTAACTATTCCCACCCTTTTGTTCCGAAGAAAAAACGCCTTCGTCGCAAAAGGATGGGGCACCCGGCGAAACCCTCTTGTGCGTTCCGGCGAACGAAGAGCATCTGAGACCCTGGGGTACCCGGCCTTTAGCGAACTCCACGCAACAAATCCCGATAACCATACCAACCACGCGATCCCAGCAAGTGAATCACCCTTTGCGCTTCTTCTTGAGCAGATCGATCTTCCGAATCCAGAGCTGTTGCCAGCACTGCGCGCGGGTGATCCCGCCATCCATACATCGCCCACCCCTGTTGATCCCCCTCTACCATCATTCCGAGCGCCTCAACGGCGGCAGCAGGGTGATCTCGCGAGACCTCCGCGAGATGCTCAACAACCCAAAAATCAAGTTCAGCCTTATGGCAAAGACGGAGGGTCGAAATTAAGTTATCGAAGGACCAGTCCAAATCAAACTGGCCTGATGCGAACCAGATCCCAAATGGCACCGGCTCACCATCGCAACGATGCTGCTTCAGGATCGCCCACCGCCATTCCCACAATTCAGTCAATCGCTTGAGAACTTCCGATTTGACGGGCTCGGCTCCATGTAAGCTACGGCCAATAAATTCGATTGCATAAGATCGAAGTTTCGCGGGTGCTTTTTCAAAGAAATCTTTGATGAGAAAGTCTTCCGTATGAATTGAGACCTTTCCACGCCAGTAAAGTGAGACTAAGTGTTGGACAAGATGACGGTCAACCTCATCCACATCATCTCGATCGTCCTTTCCTATTAGATCAACTGCCCTCCGGTAGTATGGCATCAGAACGGGCAATAAATCGTCATAAGGTGGGCAGAAGATAAGATAGTTCACAAAAGCGATGTCGCCCAGCGCTGGATCCTTTTGTCCGAAGATGGCCGCGGCAAGAGTGGATGCCCATGCTTTGTCCAACCAAGATAGGGTGGGGAAGCCCCTGCCCAAGACTTCACTTGTTGCCACTGACCTATCATCTGTAATGTAGTGCTCTAGCGCACGCTTCAGTTCCGGAATGGAATCGAGCTTTCGCTCGTCTGAATCAATGGCACCCTGCTTGAACAGCCAGCGCGCATATTGAAGCATTCCATCAAGGGCGACTCCCCTCGTAACATTTAGCGAAGCGCCACCAACAAACATTCCTCTGCTATAAGGTTTTTCCTGCTCGGCGGGAACAGGGTCTTGAGCAAGAGATTCGAGCATCGCCCAAACAACCGCACGTTGCGAGACGGGCAGTGAGGTGGTACCGTCCGCCTTCAGAGCCTCATTTAGAAACCACCCAATAGACTTGCGTGTCCAGTTCCAGTCAGGATCATTATCCATTGAACTGTGTAACGGCTTTGTTTCATTTCCCTGCTGAATGGCCCACTCGGACAATGCAATAACAGGCGCATAGTCAAACGATCGCCCGCTTTTTAGGGCAGCCGCAAAACCGTCAATTGCAGAACGAACATAAGTTGGCTCAAGACCATTGAGCAGGTCAGCGATTACAGCTAATTTCTGAGGGTCCGACGTGACCATTGCGGACAATGAACGTCCAAGGCCTTCTGCCGAAGGAGCATTCCACTCGCCTGTCGTATGCCATGTGTTGAGAAAAGCAATCACCTCGTCTCCAGACATCTGCAGCAGTTCTTCGGACGATTTCGGACTAGTGGGCCCGACCCAACTATGCATAACACCCGAACTCTCTTCTTCCTGAGGAATTCCGAATTGCGTAACCAATGCGGAATATCTGTCACTCCAGGACTGATCCAGACTCGTACGGATTTTATGCAGCCACTTCAGCCGCCAATAACCTGCAAGCTCAGCCATTTCTTCCTCAGTTGCTGGTTTACCTTCCGATTCCTTCCTCATTTTGAAGCCGCTAAGGTCCGGTCCCATCTCTATAAATCCGAGAATTTTGGCTCTCGCACTGTCGCTTAGCTCGGCAAACCTCTCGGCAAGAAGCTTGTCGAATTCGGGGGATCTTCCAGGAAAGTCCTCAAACTCAACCGACTGAGTCAGCAGTCCCTCAACCTTTTCGATCGGGACTGTCGGCGAGTTGCGAACCACGTGAGCAGCGAGACGACGAAAGATTCTCCATTTACGCGACCACAAGAGGTCCTCCGCTCGGTGACCCACTTCATTAGAGTTGCTCGCCCAAATAGCCGCAGTGCGGACAGCTGCAACGAGACCTTCCATGAAATCATCAAATCTGTTCGATTCGACGTCAGGCATCCAGATCCAAGAATAATCTTCCGTCCGGTCCTTCTGTCCGTGCGAACGAATACGCAGGGCCGCCTCTAAAAGATCCCCAAGCAATCGCAGCGTCCGTTCAGGCGCGGCCCTGACCAAGTCTGGCATGTTCGTTGAGAGCACCTGTTGGTATTCCCATTGTCGACATTTCCCCATCGGCTCAAATCGCGGGCTGAATACCTCATCATTTTCTTCGGTCGATGCCGCGGGCGGGGGAACAATCATTAGCAGTTCTCGGCTAATATTAATTGCTGCCTCAATTTGTTCGTTCTTGGCGAGATGGCTTATTAGTTCTCCAACCTTCTCAGGATAAAGGAGGTAAAGGTAAGCCTGCTTGCGAATCCAAGCAGCCTCAAATTTTGCAATTGCCGCAGCCGCAGATGGTGTCATTCTGGCTGCAGCCTCCACGAAGTCTTGATGAACGCGTTCATTGTCAGTCTCATCAGACTCCAAAATGATGTCGCGTACAAGCTCCGGCTTTTCACTAGCCATTCGAATGAGATAGCCAGACTCTGGCCATGGCACAAAGGAGATCCCGCGGTCTTCGCGCACTGCGTGAACTGGGGATTTGAATCTACCAGCTGCCCTGAGCGGCTCAAGCCAATCCGGCGAGCGAAGATTAGCGAAGAAGTATTCGCGATTCGCCGGACTCAAGCCAATCGCCACCAATGCCTTTGCAACCAGTTCAGGGCTTACCACGTTCAGCGTCTCCTGCTTCGATAATCGCGTCTAACGCGTCAAAATCTGCAAACGTCGATGGATTGAGCTTACGCAGTAAAACGCGTTCCAAAGACGTGAGGCGCGTGTTGAACTCGGCGGGGCTGGGATCAGGCGTCTGGTGATGGGAAAGGTTCGTGAAATAATTCTTGACCTCAAGCCACTCCCCAACCACGAGCTTTTCGATGTCAACGGGAATCCCGCGACCTGGGCCATCCAGCGCACGCATTGTACTTGCGATTTCCTGCCGCCGTGTCCGCATATGTTCCTTTTTCCAGTCAAAAAAGGCTTTGACCTTATGCATGAATTCCCGAAGCACACCGTCCACTTGACCTTCCCACTTGGGCGATTTGAGAATACTCTTTGATTCGACTCGTTGATAGGCTTGCTCTAATTCCCCTACCTTTACGCCCAGACGTTCAGAATGAGCGGGGGTGCTAATCGCGACGATCTCCGGTACCTTTTCCATAAGTTCGCGCACGTTGTGTGCCGAAAGTACAAACCGCTCGGGGTTTGCGCTGTCCCTAAGCACATAGTGCGCTCCCAGATACATTCGTGCAATCCTCTCGCTACGGCGCAAAAGAGCTTGATAGAGCGCCAGTCGCTCTCCACTTAATTCGACCAGAAGAGGTTGTTCAGGCATGGTGGCGGCCTTAGAGCGATCGATTTTACTCGTTCGAGGGTCAAAATGGATTTCTCTGCGCTAGACGGTTGCGACGCATGGTTCTTTCTTAAGGCGTCGCAATTTTGCGGGAATCCGCTGTCATGCATACAAAGAAAGGCTGCCCAGGTTGGACTCGAACCTATAACCCTACCAGATAACACCGACAAATCGAGCCAGTGGTTGAGCCAGCCCGATTCTGTTATTTTTTGGAAGAAAAGGAAGAAAAGGGGACAGCCTGAACTGAGCGATTTTCGTACACAGACAATTCCCGGCGGGTGGCCCACCTAATCTCCTGGTTTTTTCTTTCCCTTTACGAGGGCAAGGGGTGCCCCATTCCTTCGCGCAGCAAGGGTCGGATAAAATAACCGCCGATGCCGCGAGGTTTGCGTGGTTTCCACACTATCGAGCAGAGGCACTTTGAAACACAAAGAAAGCGCTTGAGCGTTGGGAGCGACTACTGCGCCAGCCGCATGCGCCGCAGCAACTCCTGAAAGCGCGGCTCAGAACGCAAACTGTCGTATTTTGGATCTACCTTCAGGTTCGTCAGCGCAGGAGATCGCTCCTTGTAAGCCTTCTCCAGAATGCCGAGGATCTCATTCTTATCGGGGCCGCCGAGATAAGCGAACAATTCCGCTGGTGTTGGCTCTGACAGTTGCGGTGCGCGCCGCTGGAATTCTTTTAACGCGCGCTGAAACTCTTGTTTCTTCCCCCAGCGGCCATAGATGTAGGCTCTCATAGCCCAGAGCCACGGGTGCTGGCTGGGTCCGAACTCGCGCTCCTGTTCATCCATCGCTTCCCGGAATTTGCCTTCCTGCACGTAGGAGAGAATGATGAAACTGCGCGTGCTGCCAAAGTTGTCACTTGCTCCCGGATCCATCTTGAGCACGGCCTGGCACTGCTGGATGGTGCGGTCGTACTGCCGGGAGTAATAAAAGATAGAGCCCAGATCGTTGGCGATAATCAGTGACATCGGGTCCAGCTGCCGCGCCCGCTCGCTTTCCGCAAAGGCCTCATCGAACCGGCCCTGCCAGGAAAGGTACTCGGCATACCATTGGTGTGCCGTCGCGTATTCAGGATTAAGCTGGATGGCGCGCCGGAATTCCTTCTCCGCCGTCTCCCAGTCGTAATCGTAGTTCTCTGCGATCAGGGCCAGCGATACGTGCGCTTCCGCAAGAGTCTCATCCAGCGCCACGGCTTTCAGCGCCGCTTCCCGGGCTTTGGGCATGTACTCAGCGTGAGGAAGAAGGAGCCACGTGCTCATCAGGCCGTAAGTATCCGCCAGGCCGGCATGCGCAGGAGCGTAGTTGGGGTCCTTATCAATAGCCTGCTGAAAGTACTCTGCCGCCTGTCGAAAGGCGGACGGCGTCCTTTTGTTCCAGAAGTAGCGGCCCTTCAGATAAAGATCGTAGACCTCATATGAGGTCGCGGCAGTCGCCTCATGATGATTGGCGGCGATTGACCTGGGCTCATCGCCGATCGTCAGCTTGATCTCGTCGGCAAGCTCCTGGGCTATCTCGCCCTGAACCACCAGCAGGTTTTTCAACTCTCGATCATACTCCCGCGACCACAGGCGAGTCTGGTCTTTGACCTGGATCAGCTGAGCGGTGATCCGTACATTGTTGGAATCGCGCCGTACGCTGCCCTCGATTACATACTGCACTCCCAGTTCGCGCCCGATCTGGTCTAATCCCTTTGGACTATGTTTGTAGATCATCACCGAGGTGCGGGCGATCACTCCGAGATGCTCAGGGTTAAGCCGGCCCAGTCCGGCGATCATCTCTTCCGTCAATCCGTCACTGAAATACTCCTGCCCGGAATCTCCCGTGAGGTTCTCGAAGGGAAGAACTGCCAGCATCACTCGTTGGGACGTTACAGCTTCTCTCCCGGTGTTGCGCCGCCATGCAAAGTACCCGGCCGCTACCATGGACAGGAGCAGCGCTGTGGCGGCAACAATCTTTAATGCGCGTGGAAACGGGAAACGGATTTTTTCGACAACAACCGGTATTTCTGGTTTTTTCTGCTCCGGCAGTTCAGAAGGGGCCGGCTCAGAAGACCTCCGCCTTACGTCCGCCAGAAAGCGGTAGCCCCGCCGGCCAACTGTTTCAATAAAGTGGGGATGGCTGGCGGAGTCGTTAAGGACGGTACGAAGTTTATTGATGGCGCTGCTGATGTTATGGTCAAAATCTACGAAGGTGCCATCCGGCCATAGCCGCTGGCGCAATTCGTCGCGGCTGACGATTTCACCCGGCCTTTCCAATAAGGCTACCAACAGCTGAAGCGGCCGCTCTTGGACTTTTATTCGCGTGCCGTGCTTGCGAAGGTCACCACCAGGGAGTTCAACTGTGAATACCCCAAATTCATATATCAGGCTGGAGTCGACCGTGGCCACCATTTGACTTCCTTGTTGCCGTAGTGTGGGGGGTGGCGCAAGTTTAGCATAGATCCGCCAAATGATTCAGAGCGTTAAGTGTCGTGCCTTCAGCAATTTGCGCGATGATTCTTAAATGGGCAAGGGTTGAACGCCGAATCATTGACGCCTCCCACTACTTAACCGCAAAGTAGCAATCCTGATTAACACAAAAGTCTACAAATTTTCCCCGGGTAAACCACGCATGATCCCTCTCCAGGAGAAAGAGCAATGAATCGACTCTACAATCGCGTTCTGGAAGTCGCCGGCAGGTTGAAATACAGGAAGGGCCTTCGTCTGCTCGGCGCGGCAATGCTTGCGGCGACGCTCGCGGCTGACAATCATCTCCACAATCTTGATGCGTTCTCTGATCCCACAGGCCGGGTACGCACCTTCAGCACCACTGGCGAAGCGAAAGTCGACAACGCCTTCTTCCAGAGCCTGGGGACGAACGGCCGGAGCTGTGCAAGTTGCCATCAGGCAAGCGATGCGTGGACGGTCACGCCGGAGCACATTCGGGCGCGCTTCGATGCCTCGAACGGCCTGGACCCCATTTTCCGCACCAACGACGGCGCCAACTGTCCCAGCGCCGACGTTACCACGCTGAACGCGCGGCGCAATTCCTACAGCATGCTGCTGACCAAGGGCCTGATCCGCATTTCCATCGGCGTGCCCGCGGGTGCGGAATTCGCAGTGACAGGCATCGACGATCCACACAACTGCGCCGAGACAACGCCGTCAGGGCTCGCCCTGTTCCGCCGTCCCCTGCCCGCCACGAATCTGCCGTTTCTAACCACAGTCATGTGGGACGGGCGTGAATCGTTCAAAGGACAAACGCTCAATTTCAACCTGAGCGACCAGGCAGTCCAGGCAACGCTCGGCCATGCGCAGGCGGCCCAGGTTCCCACCAGCCAGCAGGTCGCGGAAATCTTAAAGTTTGAGCTTTCGATCTTTACCGCGCAGACCGTGGATGATGCCGCTGGTGAATTGAATGCTCACGGCGCAGCAGGCGGACCGGACGCTCTGGCGACTCAGGTTTTCTTTGTGGGAATCAATGATCCGCTGGGTGGAACTCCCCCGGGAGTGGATTTCAATCCGGTTGCCATGACGATGTTCTCCCGATGGGCAGGTCTGAGCGGTGAAAAATCGGATGAAGGACGCAATGCGGCGCGCGCAGCGGTTGCTCGCGGCGAAGCGTTGTTCAATACCTTCCCGATCCCGATTTCCGGCGTAAGCGGCCTGAACGATCTTCCTGGCGTGCCGCCTTCGTTTATCGGAAGTTGCACCACGTGCCACAACACGCCGAACGTCGGCAATCACTCCGTTCCATTGGCGATCAACATCGGAGTGACGGAATTTCCGCCAGTTCCTGCGCTTGATATAAGCGGCTTACCCGTTTACACGATCCACTGTGCCGCGGGCGCCAATACCCCAATCAACCATGACTCGACGATTCAGACCACAGACCCCGGGCGAGCCCTGATCACCGGGAAGTGCGCCGATATCGGCAAAACGAAAGGGCCCATCCTGCGCGGGCTGGCGGCACGCGCGCCATATTTTCACAATGGTTCGGCAGCCACCCTGGGAGATGTTATCGACTTCTACCAGCAACGCTTCAGCCTGAATTTTACGGAACAGCAGAAGAACGATCTGGCGGCATTTTTAAGAAGTTTGTAAGAGGGTTCCGGGTAGCCTGCGGTCCAGTCGGGTAAGGAGAAGACCGATGCACAGCTGGGGCGGGTAAGAGGAAGAACTCTTACCCGCTTTTTGCAAACTCCGGTCAACTCAACGGCCATGGCCGGCGATTGCTGTTGCCTCAGCGACCGCCGGCCCCGGCCCGATTTCAGAGTGCTCTCTAAGGGAAAGGGATCTATGAACGTGTGCAAAGCAATTAGACCAGTACTGGCGGTCATGGGCTTGATGTTCTTCAGCGCAGTCTGCGCGATGGCGCAGGCTGAAATCAATCCTGACCATTTTGACGACCCTCCACAGCAATCGCCGGTCATCCACAAGGCGCCTGCACATAAGGCCATCGCCACGGTGACACATCCTTCGCAATTTGCGCCGAAGCAACAGTCCCAGGGCAACGGCGCCCTGCCTGCCGCGAAATTGGGTGCTCATCAACGGGGTGCAGCAGGCGCTGAAAGCCTTTCAAAGCACGCCGCTGTAGACCCCAAAACCGGACAGAAACGGAACAAGAAACTAGTTTCAGAGGCCCGTCATCATGGCATGTAAACAAGAAGTCCCTGTTCAGCAACTCCGGCTCGTAGTGCTTAACCGCACGGAGGCTGGCCGCGCACACCCCTTCATCTTCATCTTCATCAATGTTCTGGGGACAATGGTCAGGCGAATGCGCAGTCCAATGGCATCTTTGCGTTGGGAATTGGCAAAACGTCGTGCGCTGCAAACTTGCAACTTGCGAGAGCCAGAAAGCGCGGTTGTTTTATTTGTGCATTGAAGCAAGCAGGTCCTGATGCAGCGTCGAATAGTGCGGTTTACTTGGCCTTTCACGGTTCCTGCGACATGTACGGCGAGATGGCCACTGCCGCTGCGATGTCCGGAGCTTCCTGTCTAGCCTGCTGCTCTTCGTAGATCTTCATGTATTCCTCAAATGAGGGGAACAATCCTTCGCGTTCTTCCAGGGGCTGAGTGGAACCCTGCGGAGCAGTGATAAAAGCGCAAAACTTCTCCTGTATTTTCACTTTAGGATTGAACTGGTCCAGCCACAGGAATTGTCCTCGCTCGTTGATCTCGAGGAACCACCAGTTTCCATGCATGTCGACGGCAAAATCAATCGAACCGAAGCAGATGCCGGCTTTTTTGGCAAAGGCCACGATTCCACGTTCGACATCAGGTGGGGTAGGAACGATTTCCACCTCGATCTTTCCCATTCCTGCATCCTGGCGCCAGTCGAGCGCTCCCAGCGCATCATGCAAGGCGCACGAATAAACCCTCTCTCCCATGAGGACGGTTCGAACGTCAAACTGCTTGACGACCATGTCCTGGTAGATGCCGGGAGCATAGGTGAGAATTTCATCAGCCGGCAACTCATCGCGAGTCAGCTCAAAGGTTTCCGTAACCGCGACGCCACCCACGCTTTGCGGTTGCCATAAATGTGGCGTGAACGATTTACAGATGGTCCGGCTCCGGTTGTGGTCGAAGAAATCCTTTACGCCCGTGGGAGAATTTGACATGAGCGCCCTGGGGACCCTCAGCCCGCAACTCCGGGCAAACTGCAACTGGACCCATTTGTTTTTGATGAAGCTCGAAGCTGAAAACCTGTTGATCACCCAGACCGGCAGAGTTTCCAGACCGTAAGCAATACAGTGATGAAAGGAGCCGTATTCCACTTCGGCAAATTTTTTGTCAGCCTCGGCGACCTTCGGATTGCCAACCGGTTGCTCAAGCCTGCGGATCCAGATCACGTCTCCGGGTTCTACCACATCGGGCCCAAGAGCTATCCTGGGTTCGTCGCCGAGCATCATGGAGACCTGCTGCTCCTCGGTCCAGGAAACGCCAGGCCAGCAGACTACCTGATATCCAGCCCGCTCTAACGCCCACTTGATCGGTGCCGCGTGGCTGTCGGTGGTGTGCGCAAGAATGATGATTTTCATTTTTTCTTCCTCCAGCGAGCTTAGAACCGGCGGGCGGCGGGCGCCGCACTGTGGACTTCAAGGAGTTGTCAGGTCAGGACCAGAGTTGGAACAGCGGTCCACCACCATTCCAGATGAGTGGACCGCTCTAATTATTATTCGTCAGGGGAAATAATGCTGGTCATGTGAAGGGTTATTTGGTTCCCTTTCCCCAGCATCTTCTGTATTTCCTCGGGGCTGAGCTGACGGGCTTTTCTGCGGCCAAGTACGCGATTGTCGTTATTGTTTTGCATACATTTATCCTTTCCACAGTTGGTCTTCTTGACGTAATCGAATCCTGCGAGCTCACGTGTAGCGAGCAAGCCGAAGTCGCACGCTAAAGTCTAGTCTCTTGTTTGCCGAGAGGCCAGCGGTAGTGGGCAAAACTGACCCACTACCCAAAAGCCATCATGGGCTACGCACCTAGAGGGAAACAAATCGAAGTCATGCCGGAGAGAGGCGGGTGACCCGCCTAATCTCCCGGGTTTTTCTTCCCTTACGAGGGCACGCCTGATCGCGTCAGGTATCGGCATGCTCAGCAAAGCTGCGAACCAATTCTTCCGTAGCAGGGAGCATGCCTAGCTGTTGAAAGAGGCCGAGCGATTCCACCAATACCCAGTCCTCTGCAATCTTGTTGTTTGCGATGCGATGTATTGTGAACATGCGGATTTGTAATCTTTTGCCCGTCGGCGCAATTCCCATCCATGTCCCCTGATGCGTGCCTTCCAGCACCAACTGGCTCACAACGCGGTCCCGCTCGGCGATCATCTCCTCGATATTGAAGCGCAAGTCGGGAAAGCTCATGAGCCAACCCGATATGTGTTCCTTCATTTCCTGAGGCCCACGACGGGCAGGTTCAGTTAAGACGCCGGAGCGAAGCTGATGGGTCACGCAATCCTCGGCAAAGATCTCGTCGGCAACGCTGAGTCTGCGAGCATTCCACAATTCCTCAACGAATCTTTGGATGATGTGTTTCGCCGGTTCCATTCGCGGGCTCCTTACTCGTTGTTCCGGGTGTACCCGGATTGCAAAAGTGGCCACAATTTCCGGTGAGCGACTTTTCTCTTTCTGATCCGCCAGTGTGATGGAACTGGGTGGCTTGTAGCAAGCCGATTTATCAACAAATAACTGAGTCCACGTTTAGTTCTGTTCGCCATAAAACTTCCAACGCAGAAGCGTCCCACCGCCGTAAACAACGAAAAACAGTATGAGACCGAGCAAGACCGCCGCCTTCCCATACCCGCGATATTTCCAAAACATGTCGATGCCGACACGAACGATCCAGGCATGGACAATGAACGCCTGGGCCGTGGAGGAGATCAGCAAGGAAATCCAAAAACCTGACTTTCGGCCCCAATCGCGAAAGAACCACACAGCCAGTAACACGAAGTTGAACATGGCGTATCCGGCGGCCTCTTGCCAGTCGTCGGGAAACCGGTACCGGGCGGGGAGTGCGAAATATCCATATAAGATGAGCGAGATTGAAACCGCCATCGAAAAGAGCCCAACAAGAACCTCGACACCAGACCTCCGGGGAACCCGGGTGCCGACCAGATTGCGTCTTGTTCTAGCTTCACGCCATTCGCTCTTCTTCACAAATCTTGTAAGGGTCTTTATGTCAGCGGCCGTCAGGTTGCGGCCGCGCATTTCAGCATCGAGCGCAGCTTTCGCCTCGTCGGTGAGAGATGACCGGTCGGAAGCCACCCGCAACAGCTCATCGTCGTTCAACTTTTCGTACTGCTGCTGAAACTCTGTAAACATGCCCTCGGCCACGACTCAAAGAGTAACTTTGCGTGATTCTAACCCAAAGTAGCTGATTCAGAGTTCATGTCGGCCTGAGACTCGGTCAGTTACCGCAGGATCCAAATCCGGCACTGAATTCTAACGCCTGACATGCGCCTGCCCCGTGCGGCTTGAAGCACTTACAGTCACAATGAATTTCCCTGTATGATGGCTAGCGCCCGTATTCAAATCGCATCAGCCAGGAGGCTGGATGTCTCAGATTGACGTCCCACTATCGAGCTCGGGTTTTGGACAGACGCAGCGAGCCGATAACTGGTGGATACAACCGCTTGTTGTTTTTCTCGGTTTTTCGGCATTCATTCTTTACTCCACCTGGGCCGCGTTCCAGGGCCAGCACTACCGCTTTGGGCCGTATCTCTCCCCGTTTTATTCACCGGAACTGTTCGGCCAATACGGCTGGTTTGGTGAAATGCCAAGGTGGATGCCGGCCTGGGTTACGGCGGCCATGCTCATTCTGTGGGCGCCGGGCGGCTTTCGATTTACCTGCTATTACTATCGCGGCGCCTATTACAAAGCTTTTTGGGCTGACCCGCCTTCGTGCGCTGTAGGCGAGCCACGGAAGAAATACCTGGGTGAGCGAACATTTCCTTTGATCCTGCAAAATGTTCACCGGTATTTTCTCTATCTCGCCCTGATATTTCTCATTTTGCTGGCGCACGATGTGTGGCAGGCGTTCTGGTTTGACGGCCACTTTGGCATGGGCGTGGGCACTCTGGTTTTGCTGACGAACGTCACGCTGCTATCCTGCTATACCTTCGGATGCCACTCCTTTCGCCATCTGGTGGGCGGCTTTCGCGACCGCCTGGCTGGCGCTCCTGCCCGCAAGCGAGCCTATGACTGCGTGAGTTGCCTGAATCGGAGCCACATGCTGTTTGCCTGGTGCAGCCTTTTTACCGTGGGGTTTAGCGACCTGTACGTGCGCATGTGTTCGATGGGTATCTGGACTGATTGGAGAATCTTCTAGTGGCAGAGTACATCACTCATGAGCATGATGTTTTGATTATCGGGGCAGGCGGAGCCGGCCTGCGCGCGGCGGTTGAGGCCTCGGCTGCCGGTGTAAAAGTCGCCGTGATTTCCAAGTCTCTGCTTGGCAAAGCCCACACCGTCATGGCGGAAGGCGGCATTGCGGCGTCTATGGGAAATGTGGACGATCGGGATAGCTGGCGAGTTCACTTTTCCGATACCATGCGCGGCGGCCAGTACCTCAACAACTGGCGGATGGCTGAATTGCACGCGAAAGAAGCTGCCGCGCGCGTCCTCGAATTGGAAGCCTGGGGCGCGCTTTTCGATCGCACCAGTGACGGCCGCATCCTGCAAAGGAATTTCGGCGGACACCGCTATCCCCGACTGGCTCACGTTGGCGACCGCACCGGCCTCGAGATGATCCGGACACTTCAAGATCATGGAATCCATCTGGGCCTGGATGTTTTCATGGAACACACCGTCACCACGCTGCTGAAAGACGGTGATCGCATCGCCGGGGCTTTTGGATACGATCGCGAGCGCGGCAGGTTTCACCTGTTCCGCGCCAAATCTGTGGTGCTGGCTACCGGAGGAATTGGAAGAGCTTACAAAATCACCAGCAATAGCTGGGAATATACAGGCGACGGGCTCGCGCTTGCCTACCATGCCGGCGCCACGTTGATGGATATGGAATTTGTGCAGTTCCATCCCACGGGCATGATCTGGCCACCCAGTGTGCGCGGCATTCTGGTTACAGAAGGAGTGCGCGGTGAGGGAGGAGTGCTGCGCAACAGCAAAGGCGAGAGGTTCATGTTCAAGGACATTCCTCCGCTCTATGTAAATCAGACGGCCAGTTCTGAGGAAGAAGGCTGGCGATACACGCAAGGCGACAAGGACGCCAGACGTCCGCCTGAACTGCTCACCCGCGACCACGTGGCCCGCTGCATACGGCGGGAAGTGAAAGAAGGACGAGGCAGCCCGCATGGCGGCGCATTCCTGGATATCGCCTGGATCAAGGAAAGGATCCCGAATGCGGCGGAGCATATCAAGAAGAAGTTGCCGAGCATGTATCACCAGTTCAAGCAGCTTGCCGACATCGATATCACGCAGGAGCCGATGGAAGTGGGTCCGACAACCCACTACATGATGGGAGGCGTGCGGGTTGACGCCGATTCGCAAATGTCCAATGTCCCTGGACTGTTTGCGGCCGGGGAATGCGCGGCTGGTTTGCACGGCGCCAACCGGCTGGGTGGAAATTCACTCTCTGATCTTCTGGTTTTCGGCCAGCGTGCCGGGCAATACGCAGCCACCTTCGCCAAAGAAAACTCGCTCGGGGCAGTGAAACCTGGCGAACTGGAATCAGCGGAGAAATCGGCATTGCGCCCCTTCGAGCATAACGGTTCTGAAAATCCCTACGCCGTGCAACATACCTTACAGGACGTGATGCAGGACCTGGTGGGCATTGTGCGCCAGGAGCAGGAGATGTTGCAGGCACAGGAGCGCATTCGGGAGCTGACCGCCGCATCTGCGCGGGTCAGTGTGGACGGGAACCGGCAATACAACTCCGGATGGCACACCGCGCTCGACCTGCAAAATCTTTTGACCGTGTCAGAAATGATTACCCAGTCAGCACTGGATCGTAAAGAAAGCCGCGGCGCTCATTTCCGTGATGATTTTCCGGCCAAGGATGAGAAGTACGGCACGTTTAACATCGTGGTGCGAAAGGGCGCCGACGGAGCCATGCAGTTTGCCCGCGAGCCCGTGGCGCCTATGACCCAGGAACTGCAGCAGATCATCGAGGAGATGAAGTGATGGCGATGGCAACGTTTCGCATCTGGCGCGGAGAGAAAGGCCAGGGAAAGTTCCAGGACTATACAACGGAAGCCGAGGCCGGCATGGTGGTCCTGGACGCGGTCCACAACATACAAGCGGAACAGGCGGGCGATCTTGCGGTGCGCTGGAACTGCAAGGCGGGCAAGTGCGGCTCGTGCTCGGCGGAAATCAATGGAATGCCGAAATTGATGTGCATGACCCGCCTGAGCACTCTCGCGCTGGATCAACCGGTAACCATCGAACCCATGAAGGCTTTCCCGCACGTAAAGGACCTGGTCACGGACGTATCGTGGAACTATGAAGTGAAACGGCGCATCCCGAAATTCAAACCGCGCCGTCCCGACGCTCCTGACGGGACCTGGCGCATCGCCCAGGAAGATGTCGAGCGCGTGCAGGAGTTTCGCAAGTGCATTGAATGCTATCTCTGCCAGGACGTCTGCCACGTATTACGCGACCATCAGATGCATGAGCAATTCATCGGCCCGCGATTCCTGGTTTATGCGGCCGCTCTGGAAATGCATCCTTTGGACGTGGAGGACCGCGTTGAGCAGCTCAGGAAGGACTTCGGTATTGGCTTGTGCAATATCACCAAGTGTTGCACCAAGGTGTGCCCGGAGAACATCACTATTACTGACAATGCGATTATCCCGCTCAAAGAACGCGTGGTGGACCGTTTCTTTGATCCGCTAACCAGATTGTTTCGAGTGTTCAGCACGTCGAAGAGCTAGGAGATATTATGCAGTTCCAGTTGAAAACCATTTCCGCTGAGAGTATTCCCGAAGCGCTGGCGAAAGTGGAGCGCTACCGGTTGTTGAATGAACCCGAACTGGCTGAAAGTATTTGCCTTGATATCCTGGCCATCGAACCTGACCATCAGCAGGCGCTCATCTCCCTTCTTCTCTCCCGGACAGATCAATTCCATTCCAATGTTCCGGCGAAAGGAGCTCAGCAAGCCCTTGCCCAGCTCAAAGGCGACTACGAGCAAGCCTACTACGCGGGTATCATCTGGGAGCGTTTGGCGAGCGTGCGTATTCACCACGGCGTCACCGAAGGCGGCGCGTCCGCATATCACATGCTGCGGGAAGCCATGCGCCATTATGAGCGAGCCATGACCTTTGCTCCCCATGGAAACGATGACGCCATTCTGCGATGGAACACTTGTGCGCGTGTGATCATGCAGAACCCGGAGATTCGGCCGTTGCCGGATGAAGATCCTGCACAGGCATGGATGCACGGTGACGCCAACTCCAGAATTGCGGACCTGTAACGTTCGCTTGCAAGCCCCATGAAGGTGACAGGACTGGGACCTTCTTCTGCCCGCGAGTAATCGGCATTGTTGCATCGGCGCACGCTCTGAGCGCATAACGCAAATGCTCTGGAACATCTGAGAATGAAGGTCTGTGAATGAAAGCCCTGTGAATTCGGGTGCACACTGTCGATTTCAACGAATCTGTGTTACCTTGCCGCCCACCGGCCATGAAAAGGTTATTTAGAAAAACGCCCACGTCGGCACAACATTGCAGCCCGGAGCACGCTCCGGTTCCAGAGCTGCATGACGGTCAATTGGCCGCTGTTTATTGTGCTCCGCGTATGTTTGGCGATTTTTGCGACTTCGTCCGCATCAGCCCCACACGCGTCGTGTTCGTGCTGCTGGACGTTGCCGGCCCGTCCCGGCAAAATCAGGGAATTGTGGCGGCAGCGCAGAATATTTTTCGCCGCTCCGCACCGGAACTCTTGCCCACGGAAGACACCAATGAGGCTGAAGCCATGGCAGATCTCTGCCTGCGGTTGAACGCCAGCATATTAAAGGCTGCCGGACGCGCCTGTTCATGTCCGGCATTCGCAGGCTGTTATAACGAAGGCCGGGGAACAGTCTGTTATTTCAATGCCGGCCATACGCCGGGACTCCTCCGCCATGGACAAGGAATCACCGAACTGCCTGCCACCAGCTTGCCGCTGGGATTGTTTTCGCATTTCACCGCGGATGCACCTACGTTTGCCGTGAGCCCCGGCGCTACTTTCCTGGTGGCGTCTCGCGGATTGGTTGAAGCCAAACGCAAATCACAGGAGTTCGGGTTAAGCCAGGTAAAGGAGCATCTCTTGCGCTCCGGCGAAGAAGCTGCGTCGAAAATCTGCTCCACCATACTTGAACATGTGCAGCAATTTGCTACACCGGGGACGCCGAAAAACGACATGACGGTGCTCGCCTTATCGCGATGAAGTTCAATTTTGAAGGATTTGTAAGCCCTCGAAAAGAATGGCTCCTCAGGTAGGACTCGAACCTACAACCCTCCGGTTAACAGTTGCAGCACCTCGCTTTTCAGAAAACCAATAAAAATGCGTTTCGCCCAGTATTTACGCGCCTATGACACACAAATCGCTATGGGTACCAACCTATCGTAAAACATGGCAAAATACATCTAAGGTCCTTTGAAAAATCACCAGAGTAGGACAACATCCCAAGTCCTCCGCGCAATGATGTTCTTTGCCCAAAACTCGGACCTTTTAGGACCTGCCTAACTACTAAGCGAATGCCCGGCTCTCAGTTGGCAGCTTCCCCTATCAGGCAATGAAACCCGCCAGCACATCGTGCCGTTGCCCGGAGATGTGGAACAGCTTGTGTTCCGACGCAACATCAAGTACGTTCATAAACCTTATCGAAGTTGGCTACGATTTCTCGGATTGTCGTTGTGAATGCCCGAGAGCCTGTCACGTAGTGGGCATTGACACCCTGCGCCGAGAGATCACCGAGCAAATTCATAGCTACGACTGATTTTCCGGTACCAGGACCACCCCGAACGATAATCGCAACTTTCCTTTTCCCGCCAACACCTTCTTCTGCGGCCTGCATAACTTTGTCGTATACGACCAACTGTTCATCCAACAACACATATTCCGGTTTTCCCTTGATCAGATTGGCAACATGGTCGAGCAGCTTCTTGCTGGCGTGGTATTTGCTTTCCTCAACTTTGGCAGCAACCGCCCCGGCATCTCCGAAATGAATATTCTGGTCGAGAAAAGAGCTTAACTTTGGTACGTCATCGGCGGTGAAGACCGGACACCGGACGATTTGTTCAGTGAATTGTGGTGAGAAGAGGGGATCATTCTGGATTGAGTTGTAATTGTGCAGATAGGAACAAGCATGTATCTCAATGCGGTTTTCACCCTGAAAGGCAGTGTGGCAATCGGCGAGATAAGTCATATATTGACCAACCTGCACCGCGGGATGAAGCACGTCGCGGACCCCACCTCCAACGAAGGTAGCAACCTCATTTTTCCCAGATGCTCCTGTACAACCTTCCCACTGTTTGAGTTCGATGACAACCGCGTTGGGAGCGTTTTGCTGATCATACCCTGTAACAAGGCAATCGAGCCGCTTGGAGGTAAGTGGTAGTTGAAGTTCCAACAGAACTCCGTGATTCGTGAGCAACGCCAGCTGAAAAACCTGAGACACAGCTCGGAGCGAGTGGTTCCATGAATTAACTTCGCCAACCGACGGTCGGTAGCGAAACTCAGCGAAGAAGGCATCCTTTAGCTTGGTAGAGATTCGGTTGTGCGTCGTGTCTTCGATTAGGGATTGGGTCGTGCCAGAATAGAGGCGCATCGATAATGTTTGTTGTACTCTACATTCTTTCTTTGTTTGAAACAGAGTACTCCATGTCGCGCCCGCTCCTCAACTCTCATGTCAATGAGGGCTCGAATTGGACAATGGATCAGGCTATTCGAGCGTCACATCGTCTTGAAGTCCCAACTCACGCAAAGCGACCTTGATCTCATCCACCTTCTGGTTGGAAACTCCTCCTTCAGGGGCAATCTCGATGTTCAAGCCGATTTTGAGCCCACTCTGTGCGGCAAATTTCGAAAGAACTTTCGTGTAGAAGTTCATCCATTTCTGCGGGGGGACGTCCCCATTCCAACTCACTCTGCTGACACCGGCTGGGACCGCGCCCTTTCCAGCGCCGCTCGTTATAGGCAAACTCTGTGATGTTCCGGTCGCCGTCCCTTGGACTGGCTCCGCGGGCCCGGGCGAACTGGGAACATATTTGCCTGAGGCAAAAGCTTCAGCAGTCTCACGTTGGATGATGTACATGTCCTCGGACAATTCGACGTCAAACGCTGTCAGCGACGATTTCCAGTGAAATGGAGCATAGCTACCATCAGGCTTCTTTCCTGACGTACGCGAGCATTCCGTTCTCGACGCCTCGAGCGATCGTGTCCTTCAGGCTTTCGGAATTAAGTAACCGAGGAAATTGCGGAGAGGCAAAGAATGCATCACGAACGGACTTGGTGCTCCATTCTTTGAATGCTGGAGGCCAATTCCTCGCGAGGAAATTGGGGCTGACGGCCTCCTCAATGTCACCGTCCTGACGAAGGCGATTCAACATCAACTCCACGATGGATTTAGCCGCACTCGAATGCACCAAGCCTAGATCGACCGTCTTCCAGCTGTTGTCCTTACCAAGCAGCATCAGGTTCTTGTACGTGCGCCAGACAATCTCTCTAGCATCCCGCTGTGCTTTCTTGACGTTCTCGGCAAGCTGTCTCTTTTGTGCTTCATCCAAACGGAGATCGTCCGCTTCGTCCGCAATATCCTCCCAAGCGAGCACCTTGCGAGCCTCATCTCGCAGGGCATCTGGCGAATCGGGAACAGCCCACACCAATCCGCTTTTGTACGTTCTCCCCGAAGTACCGCTTTCCTTCGTGGCGCCTTCGATAAACTCGCGGGTCGCCTTATCCGACATCGACTGCTCTGGCGACATCACCACCAACGAAAGCACTGGGCGATCTGGAATCTGTCCACTCTTTTCGGGAAAATACACCCTCTCCACACCGGTGCCGCCTGCAAACACCTTCTGAACCTCCGCCCGCAATCTCTCCTCGATCTTCTTCGGCTGGACGCTGGCCCGACGATCCGCAAGAAGTTTATTCAGGTTCGGGGATAGGCTAAAACGGTAGCGACTCTTCTCCGAAGATAAGAAGTAGCAGGTCGTGGAAAGGGTCTCGAAAACAGTCTCGATATTCCCAATGTCAATGTCGGGCTCCGCGACGGCCAGCCTTATCTCGGGTAGGGTGGCTTCGGTCTTGGATTGTCCACCGTTCGACTCGAAGAAGATCGATGTCGCGACCTTTTGGTGCAGGCGGGCCTTCTTGATCGTGTCAACCGCCTCTTTATCCAGACGCACAGCGTGAGAGTCCTTCTTGCCACAGATGTCTGTCGTGACAGCGCCTTCAAGCTTTGCACCACCCAATTGCTCGAAGGCGGCGGATCGAAACATCGGATCATCAAGAGGCGCAGTGCCCATTACGATTAGTGCGTCTTTGTGCGCTCCTTTGAACCCAGCCTGATACGCATGAGACACCCAGAGCGCCAGCAGCCGCAGAATGCCGCGAGTCTGCTGGAATCGCGGCAATGGTTGCCACTTGCGCTCAAACACGGAAAGCAGTGTCGGATGGAACGGGTAGCTCGCAGCAAACTGCTCCTTTGCGTTGTCTGCCGGAAACCAATTTGGGAATTGCGTGCGGTTGTCGAGAACGAAATCGCCGTACTCCTGCGCCGTCTTCTTTCCCTCTTCGGGAAGTACCACCCCACTCGAATAGGCGACGACGGATGATTTCCGAAGTTTCAGTTTCAGCCGACATGATCATTGCCTTGCCCAATCGATCTAAGAGTTTCTGAAAACGGTCAAAATCACCTTCATCTTCCGGCGTCATCTCGTCGAGCATCGACGGCAACGACACAGCGAGAACGACGCGATCCTGGGCGCGAGCCTCTTCTGAAAGATTTTGGACAAAGGAATACAACTGGTCTGTCAGCCCCGACTTGCGATTCCGTCCCATGTAATTCAGCAACTCGTCCATAAGGATCAGGACGGGTTTGTCTTTGGGCAGGAACGCTCGGATCACTTCGCTAGAGGGTGCGGTCAGCTCTTGGTCGTGCTTCGCCACTACGCGAATGCCTCCTTGCCACCGAGCTGGAACGCGATTTCGCCCCACGGTGTCTTTCGCAGCGGCGTGCCGTCTTTGCCGCCGCGACCAGTGAGGGAATCAAATTCCGTCCCGACGAAGACCGCATACAGCCGCAGGTGCACGACTTGACGCCAGCAGCTTCAAGGATGCTCGGCACGCCTTTCCAACTCGAAGCCTTCGGGCCGCCCTTCGCCAAGTGGTACAGCAGGGTCAGGGCGTGAGTCTTGCCACCGCCAAACTGCGTGGTGAGATTGAAGACAGCAGAGGTCTCAACTTTGATGCCGGAGAGCCGCCGTAACTGCGGTCGCCGCGAGTTCGATCAGATTCTTGGTGAGGAAGGTGCGGTCAAAGAACCGTGCTGGTTCCTGATAGTCGGCAGGTGCCCGATTATCACGAACGTGGTCGAGATGAACCGCGAATTCGGATGCATCGAGCGGACGACCATCCCTGAGGTCTTCGCGTGGAGTAACGACCTTGTACCAAGGTTTGAGTGCCATATATGAATTTCTCCGGGTCAGGCGCGACCGAAGCGCCCCAAATTCTTATCGAACTGCCACTCCTTGAAAAAGCCGTAAGGGAAAGTAGCGGATTCATTTCTCGATCCGACGATCAGCATGGTCTCTCCACCGATCTGCGTTCTCTCTCGTATGCCCATCGCGGTGGTCACCTGCTCAGATAGGTGCCGAACGAGCGTGGTGCCTTCAGCCGAATCTCTGCGGTAGCAAAAAACAATGCGAAGGTCAGCGCGAGTACACAAAACCTTCCAGAGTGAGTATGCGACCCTGTCATCAGTCCGGCTATTCTCTAGTTCTATAACAGCCACGGGAAAACGCCAGCGGCGATCTCCCGCAGGTTCGAATGCGACAACATCGAGGGCTAAATACTCTTCCCCTGCAACAGGCAAAAGAGTGGGAGCGATTTCCTTTTGCTGCCGCCTTCCAGCCCATCGCCTCACATGTTGAACAAACAACTCCAGTCAACGCCGTTGTCCATTTCCCTAGCTGTCCCCGAATCGATGCCTCTCTCAAGGCTGCGGAAGATTCATGGCGCTGCACCGTTTCCATGAATTTTCCGTACCAGAGCGGCGCGAGGTTTTCAGGCATCAGAAACCAAGCCCCTTCTTCCGAGCCAGTACGCCATCAATCCACCTCTTCTCATCGCTCGTCTTCGGATATAAGAAGGAGAGGACTTGTGCCAGACGCCAGAATCGTTCGTCTCTGCCAACACCCTCATCCACCAAGAAACGACGAAGAGCCTCGCCTCTACCAGCAGCAAAAAGGATCATGGATTGGTGTACTCGGTCGAGAACTGTTGACGCCTAGACGTCGGAGCACCCTTGCTGCCCCAGCTTCCGGCTTCTTCCGCTTGCTCCAGTTCTGCGACGAAACCGAGCTGAAGTTGGGCTTTTTTCTTCTTTCGCGTTGTCGCTGGAGGTATCCGATTCATCTTTACCGAACAGCCTTCGAGTGCGCTCAGCGACCGGCAGCAATCTCGCGACTTCACCCTTTGACTTCGACCAAGCGACGTTAACGAGTCAAGATGAGCACCCAACCCTTGGGCGATCTTTCTCGCTGCGTCGTATTCAAGGACATAGCCTTTGGGGCGCTAGCTGATTGCCTCTGATTCTTCTTCTTCGTCGGCTCTTCGTCATCCTCGAGTCTCATCGCCGTCTTTGCACCAGCCGAAAGAGTCCAAAGCCACATCGCCGTCAGTCGTGCGTCTTCTTCAAAACCGCTCGCATCAGCCCCTTTGAAAACCATTGCGAGAGCTTCTTTTGCAACCGCAGCCCACACCTGCTCCAAGTATTCCCGGAGGCTAACAGTCTCACCGCTCGCCTTTTCCACGCGGTAATAACGAGAGAAGATCTCTAGTGCTGGGCCGAGACAGGCAAAAATCGCGTCCGCACCCACGACACCTTCTTCGGCAAGGCGGGGCATCCATTCGTGGATGCGGCGAGGCAATTCCTGTAACACGTCGCGCCAATCGCCAAGCTCGTTCATTCGTGACGCTGTCCAGACTCGTCGCGTGGGCGACAGACAAGTGAATCGAAGAAGCAAGTGCAGCCGAGTTCATTCGCACGCATCGCGCTCCATGTTCCGTGTCGATTGGCCAAGATGCAGTGATCGTCCATCCCGCTGCGATCATGGCACTGAAGCTGCGCCTCCCAGCCAGCGTAGTCTTGTGCGCAAAGACGACGACGCCAATCCCGTCGTGGGTGCTAATATTCGCCTGCGCTTCAGTCATAGCCTTCTGTCATTGCTGCTCAAACGCACTCGATCTTTGTGCGTTACGCGAGGATCCGACTCAGAGATTAACGACACTCGTCTTCCTTTGGAGTCAGCTGCCCTGTAGAAAAGTCGGAGAAGGTGTGAAGCAGAACGTTCGCTCAACCAGACGTAAAAGAAATCCGACAAGGTCTGCGTATGGAACGGCATCGTAGTATGGAGGATCAGTCACGAAGCATTCGCGCTGATCATCGGCAAGGGTGCTTGGTCGCGATGCCGCTTCCGCGGTCCCGGTTCTCGTTGAAGCACGAGTATTCGCTGCAATTACACTCGCAATCCATTCCATGGCTCCTCGCCAGCTCGCCTGAGTCTCCGTCAATGGATTCACCTCGGCAAAGTCCCACACCATCGGTAAGGCCTGCCGTCCGAACGTGTGCGCAATCCGACTGCTCTCAGCTTGGGTACCACCTGCACAATGACGTGGTCAGATCGGCCAACCGATCAACGGCCAATCCAAGACACGCTGAATGGCAGTCGCGAACTCCGGATCGTGAGCGTGAACGCAACGGTTTCCCACTTGCCACGTATCGAGTCGCGAAGAGCCAATGCCAGAGCCTGCCGAGCAGTGAATAAGTCTCCCCACGTGGTGCATGCCGTAAAGTGACGTTGAAAATACTCCGCTGTAGGGAAGAGGCTCGTCGGGATAACCGACAAGCCTCAACTGCAGTTTTTGCTTTCAAGTTCTCAAGCCGTACGCCATGCAGCGCGCCTCAGACTCAGCGTTCTGTCGCGATACGATAGACCGGCCACGCTCTTTGGTTCGATCGTTATTACACAGAATAGGTGTGCATCGTGTCGGCCCCTCCGCCTTTCGATCCGAAGTTGTGTGCGAACCGACGTCTACCGGTGTCGTGTACCCACAATGGGCAGGTGACACCCCCTTGCCTCATCGTTCCGAGCCGAAGTCCCCTTGGGTTTCGATTCTGTATCCAGACTGTCGATTGTACCAGCAATATCTTGTACTTACGACGACGTCTCGCTCGTGCAAACTGTAGAGCTCAGAAATTTGCCGTCGCTTGTCGCCAAAGGCGAACGAATAAGCGGCACTTCTGCGCCACAGCCGGGCCCTTCGCATTGAATTGTACGCGCCCAAAGGTAGGCAATGGGCGACGCACCGTCGAGTCGTCGGGAAGAATTGGCCAAGTTCCTTCTCGGCTCTTCTTGATCCATCTCCGCCATTTCCGGACTTCATCGGCGAGGTGCTGCCCGTATTTGGGGATATATTCAAGAATGACTTTGTTGAGCAGAACAGGTATAGGGTTTAAGTCACTCGCGAAGGCATCCGCGCCCACCGCGAAGTGCTTCGAGTGGGATGGAACCGCCCCCAGCAAATGGGTCAACTACGAGGGGTCTGGTGTTAACGGCTCCGCCCAGAGCTTCGTGGCGGCATTGAGTGAGCGCACGGCTGGTGTTGAGATACTCAGGAACGTTGGATTGTCCCAATTAGCGAAGTCGGCGATGAAATCGAGAAGAGCGGATCGAAGTTCTGATTGTCGTCTAGCTTTTCGGGATTCTTCTGAAAACGTATGAATCTATCTACACTGTCTTGACTGAGCAGCCTTAGGTTCTCCGTTGCCCATCTCGTCATTTCATTGCGGGCAACCTTACTGAAATGTCTCTGGACAATGCGGATCGGCTGGGTCGAGCCAGAGTGCTGCGCACAGGACAGCACGACAGGCGGCGAGAGGACGACGTCGCCCACCAGATATAGCAAGGTCGAAATATGTCCGTGTCGGATGCTCTTTTTCGCGACGGGCATGCTCAGAAATGCGCTTGATTGGCAGATCAACTTCAATCAGCCGCTTCGGAAGAGTCGAATTCATCGCGACTCTCCCGCGAAGATGTTTGCGGGACTCGTCTGGTAGTGCTCGATTTTAACTATAGGTTGCCAGCCGAGCCTTGCGGGGTCTCGGACGGCATGCAAGCTCTGGGTTCGAGCCGCAATTAAAGACTGCGTATAACCAGTAGTCCCGCTTCAGTCGCTCTGCGGTCTTGTACTCGTTGGCGCTGAGGGCGATCTCCCCCACGGAGACTCTGCCTTTTACCTCAATAAATCGAACATCGGTGAATGTCTTCGGATCGTGGGGATGAGGCTTACGCGAGATCAAATCGAATCCTCGATTTTCGGACTCGACGCTCTCGACTTCCCAGCCTCGGTCGGTCTCGTATTTCTTTGCTTCTTCGATTGCGATTCGCTCGATTTCTTCATCACGTACCATGAACGCGAAACCGGGTGTGTTGCGCTCGGGATGGGGCAATACCCAAGCACGACCAAGATGCTGAATGTCTCCAATGGTGCATTGCTTCTCGTTTCTCAACTCTGCACGACGGTTCTCAAGTCGGTTGTTCAATTCGTCGAGGTGGGATTCCGCCAAAGAGCAATGTTGCCGTCCAAGCCCGGCACGGTGACACCCGACTGCTGCCGCCCGACGAGTTCCGCCAACTGCAGATTTTGCCGATGGATCAACTCACCGAGGGAAATCTCCATGTGACGGGAAATCGTATCCACTTCTTTCGCACGTTGCGCAGCGACTTCATCGAGGAACGGCTTCAACGCATTATCAATAAGCGTGCGCTCAACAGTGGCACGATCCGGGAGATTGCTGTCGTCGGGAACTGGCGTCCCTTTCGGAGCTGGAGATACGTCCAGCACAATCGTCGGCTGCTTTATCGTGAGGCTGCCGTCCGCCTGTGCATCGACCACGAACAGACGCCGATGCAGGCAGTTGGCCCTGCCGTCCTTTATGGAAGCGGCGAAAACGTCCAGTCGGTACGGCAACTGTCGTGTGCATGTCGTAAAAGACCGTCCCCTGCGCAAATCATCGCTCACTCGCTCGCAAACATCCTCTCTGACGGTCTCAAATAAAGGATGTCCGGGCGTGACCCATTCTAGAGTCGCATCTTGGGGCAGGAGTTGTTTTGTCGAACACGACTTTCTGGTACTCACGTCCCAATTTTCCGAATCTGCCTTCGAGTCGCTCGCCAATGGGATGGAGGTGCGAGGAATCCGACCAATCCGGTAAACGTGACTATCCTTCTGCTACAGGACTCGGGATTGACACCTGCAATCGGTGCTGCCGCCGTAAAGAAATCCTCGATGACTTCGGGAATGAGACGCCGTTCCCGGGCCTCTGCCGACTTGCCTACAATCGCACCGAGGTTCAACTCCCGTTTCGCCAGACCCTCCAGCGTCGAATTGCGTGATCTTGCGAAATCGGTCGGCATCGACGTCACGAACGATCCGCGCTTCGATGTTGGGCAAGTCAGTTCTCTTGCATACATCTCGCGAAAGAGCTTTTCGAGTAAGTTGACGGGAAACACTTCACCGATAACATCAAAGACATGGTCGGTGCCCAGTTCTCTCCGAATTTCACTCAGCCGTTCGTACAGCTTTTGCAGCACCCGGCCCTCTCGGGTGTTGAGAGCAACGAAATTGAAAATCAGGCAGTTGTGTTCCTGCCCGTAACGGTGAATGCGCCCCATGCGCTGCTCCAGCCGGACGGGGTTCCACGGGATGTCGTAATTGATCATCAACCAGCAGAACTGAAGGTTGATCCCTTCACCTGCGGCCTCCGTGGCAACCAGAATCTGTGCCTCTTCTCTGAACTCTCGCTCCGCGTAGATTCGCGTGCCCGGCGTATCCCGGTCACCGATCTTCATTCCGCCGTGAATTTGAGTTACCTTCAGTCCCCATTCGCGCAATTTGCCCAGAGGACGTCCGTCCTTGCCCGTCTCCGGCGAGGTAGTCGAGCGTGTCCTTGTGCTCCGTGAAAATGAGCAACTTCATGTTCGGATTGGAGAAGATTTCCTGCTCAGCCGAGCACCTTTTTAAGCTTGGCGAGCTTCGATTCAACCTCACGCTGTTCGAGTGCGCGGGCTTGGTCAATCAGCCTGCCGATTTGGAGAATGTCCTCTTTTAGCATGGTCGGATCGAAGCTGATCGCGGCGTTCTCGATCTCTTCGATATATTCTTCGCGCTCCTCTTCGGGCAGTTCATCCAAGTCCTCCGGAATCTCCATCTGCTTCCGAAGATATTCGCGGGGGTCTTCCAGAATCTTCTTACGTTTGTCGCGCATACGCTCAAGGCTGCGATGTACGGCGTAGACGCTGGAAGCAAATCGCCGCTGCAGCATCGCCATCGTGAACGTCAGAGCACGGCTGCGCGGCGAATCTTCCTGCGCGGCTTTGATCGACTGATCTTCAACGTAGCGAGTCAGGGCGTCGTAGAAGTCGTATTCCTCACCGTCGAGATCGAAGGACGCCGTTTGCACGAACGCGGTCGGTGAAGAGTTTCTTTACCTCCCCGTCTCCGGGTCTGGAAACGAAACGAGAGCCTCTTTCGTGCGGCGCAAATAAAACGGTGCATAGTTTCGGCGCATCGCCTCTTCAAGGCTCTTCACGTTGCCGTAGACATCCCTATCCAGAAGTTCGAGAAAGAGGCAGAAATTCTCAGGATCGCCCTTATGCGGCGTCGCCGTCATCAGCAGAAAGTGGTCGGTCATCGACGACAGGGACTCGCCGAGTCGGTAAGCGAGAGTCTTTTTGTCCGCGCTGTACGCCGCCATCTTGTGCGCTTCATCCACGATGATCAAATCCCATCGACTGCGGAGAAGGCTTTCCTTGGCGTCCTCAATCCGCGAGACCCAAGAGATCGAAGTGACGACCTGATTGCGTTCCTGCCATGGGTTCATTCCGTAGTTGGCGCGGAGCACGTCGCACGAATGATCTCGAACTGCTCGCGGAATTTTTCCTTCATTTCTCGCTGCCACTGGAATGACAAACTGGCCGGGGTGATGATCAGCGTGCGCTTGACCAGTCCACGAATCTTCAATTCTTTGAGCAAGCAGACCCCGCCATGATCGTCTTGCCTGCACCGGGATCGTCTGCAAGCAGAAATCGAATGCGCGGCATCGTGAGAAAATAGTCGTAGACGGCCTCAAGCTGGTGAGGAAGCGGATCAACGCGAGCTATCGACAAGGAGAAATAGGGGTCGTACTCATAAGCGAGTCCGAGCCGATAAGCCTCGACACCGAGTCGAAAACGCAACGGATCGCCGTCGAAGGGTTCTTTTTCGGGGGAGGATTCAGTTGGGCAAGTTGCTCGGTGTTCAGAATCATTTCATGAACTTGATTGGTGTTCAGTCCCTTGCCGACGAGCTTGACCGAGCTGCCCATCGGGATCGCGACGATGACCTGAACTGGTTCGGGGAAGATCGGGCCGCGCACAATGATGTTGGGTTTCAACTGGTCTATGAGCATTCGTCTAACCTTGCACAAGATTCGGGCTTGCGATCTAGAAACGCAGTCATAAGGCCAATCGTATCCTTGGAGGGTGTACTGCTAACTATAACAAAGAACGCGTTAAGGTTTGGCTCCCTCCTGTCCTGTAGCGCCTTGTGCGCCTGGCGCACACCCGCCAGGAACGCCGAACCGGGTCTTTAAGTAGGCTACGGCGCTGGCTCACCGAATTAGGCTTTTTGGCGGGATTTGGGTTTGAGGTGAGATCGTCGGCGTAGGTCCAGCTGGGGTTCTGCCTCAGGTGAATAAATTCCGGAATCAAGGCCTCTTAGAAGCCGTGCCAACGGCGTTCCAAATTTGTCACAAATTCTCAGCAAGGTGATCATAGTTATTGGGCGCCCCGCTTCAATCTGCTGCCAGTGCCTCGCCGAAAATCCGTACGAGATCATGTCTTCCTGACTTAAACCCTGCTTCTTACGGAGCTGGCGCACCCGCTGACCCAGGGCTCGGAAGAATGTTTCTTGATCTACCACGCTCTGCTTTGTAGAGTGTTACGAGCAAATTAACCACGAGCAGATTAGCTTGGACAACAAGAGACAAAGCGGCTTGAAAATCGGCGCGCACCTTGTGCTTTGCTGTATGGCGCAGCTCACGGGCGTCGCTCAGCGACGCAGTGCGCTGACTCCTGAAGAGATAGCGAAGGGCAACAACAGCGCAGTGGTTGTGATTAGGACCGAGACGCGTAGACATGCGGCCCTTGCTGTCGCGAGCGGCGTGATCATTAAATCAACGGGCCTCATCGTCACGAACTACCACGTGCTGGACGGTGCCTGCTCAGCGTATGTGCGAATTGCAGGGCAAGCAGCTGAAGCTCCAGTATCCTGGCTGGTGGTAGCTGACAAGGAACGCGATGTGGCGATCTTGAGCCTTAGTCCTGCCGATCTGAAATCGGCTCATATTGGAAAGAGTAGTCGGCTAGAACCTGGAGCCCTAGTCACTGTAATTGGCAATCCCGAAGGGTTGGACCATAGCGTTACAACGGGCATCCTCAGCGCTCGCCGCTCTCTGGATGGAGCGGACTGGTTGCAGATTTCAGCCCCGATTTCACCTGGTAGCAGCGGCGGTGGAGTTTTCGATAAGTTTGGTGACCTCGTTGGTATAGCGACAGCATCTTTCAAGGAAGGCCAAAATCTCAACCTGGCAATCCCCATTGAAGTAGTGACCGAGCTTCTGAACCGACATAGAGATGACAAGTGGATTTTCCCAATTCCGTGGAACACGTTTGCAGGGCGCAGATGCGGTGCCGACACAACACAGCTCCAAGTGAGCGATTTGGCGAGGACTACTCGGGAGCCGAATAAACGAACGGGATATTCGAGGACTCTTGCGACTAATCGGTGGAGGGGGCGCTGCCTGATTCCTCAACGGAAGTTCTGCCAACGCGGAGGATAGGCAGCTACGACTTGCCTGCCTCGGAACAGAGAAGAGTTCCACGCGTCAGGCATCACACTCATCTTTCAAAATGATGTTCTCACCATCTTGCGTTTTGACCCGAATTTAAGGGCACGCTCCCACTCTCCCTGAGCTGGGGCATGACGAGAACAGCATAGATCGTGTCTGGGACCACCGCCGTGCTGTTCCGATCGTGACGCACCTCATGAAAAGGCCATTTATCAATATCGTGTCGGCGATTACACCTACGACTTGAGTTTCAACGCATCTGGAGCCCTAAGTATCGTCTCGGTCGACAAGCAGTATTGGGCGTCGCGTTAACACAGATTCGCCGCGGCGCCCCTTTCCAATTCAGGAGTCCAGATATCGGACTCCTCCATCGCCACAGTTTTCGCGTTCGTCACATGAGGGGCACGTTCGTTCTGTGGTTTCTTCTTCAGAGGAGGAGCGCCCGCATAGTCGACAGGACTTCTCCGCTCAGACGCTGCCGCATCTCCTTCTTCGCCAGGCGACGGCATTCGTCACTGCAGTACGCCGATGCTCGCATCACGCGGTGCGATCGATCTTTCTCTCACAAATCGTGCAATAGCGAACGAGACTTTTCATCTTGTACTCCGGTCGTCAGCAGATGCCTTTGCGGGACAGAAAATCAGTCTGCCCCGCCTTGGGTTTTTTCATTTGTGAAACCCTCCACCCAGGCAAAGGGCGGAATCCTGCAACTCAGTCTTGATAAGCCATTTGTACCCTTCGAGTTACAGATGCCGTACTTGGTTGGGTGCTTTTTTGGTTTCATGGTCTTGTGGTGTCACTGCTGAACACACTCCATCAGCTCAGTGACGATCGAATAGACCAGCAGCGGATCATGTGAAGCACCATCAGATTTCTTCGTTACATCGGCAACCCGAACCCGGAACACCTTACCCACGAAGGCCCTCGGAGAAAGTCGGTGTCCTTTGCGCGGCACCTGACCGCTCGCCATAACAAAAGCACGATAAAATTTGGAGTTCCTTCCGGCTTTTGGCTCAGCGTTCCTACCAAGGTGCAAGAAGGCATGCACGTAACCGAAATCCCCGCCGTTCATCAGCTGGAGACGCAAATCGCACTTGTGCGCACGTAAGCCAGGATGGCGATAAATCTTGGCCTCTACAACTCTCGCCAGATATTCACCAGGCGCGTAGCGTGGATACGGGTCGTTCTGGCAAACAGGACCTCGGCTCATCTCGCCCTCCTCGCGGGGATCGTGCCCTCAGCAATCAGACGATCAAGCTCAGAAGTAGGAATCCTGACGTTCTTTCCAAATTTGACATAGCTCAAGCGGCGCTCAGCAAGCCAGTTACGGATCGTAACCTGAGACATGCCGATTGCTTCGGCTAACTCGACGACGGTGTAAAAGCTTTTCTTTGAATCACTCACGGATGCCTCCATTTAGTAAGCATCGCCATGATTCGTCATGAAGCTATGGGATTGAAGGGACTAACGACCGATATTTCAAACTTTGTCAGTCCTGGCTCTCAGCGCAGCGATTTTGGTTTCAAGCTCTCTGGCAGACTTCGCATCAAGGAATGGGAGAAGAGCAGTAAGCGCGCTGAGTGGGTGCCTGGTGCGAAACTTTTTTAGAGAATCAGCGCCAACCGTCACGCGCAGGCCCTCAACTCGATACGATGCTTCAATAAGCTCCGACACGTCTTCATCGCGATATTGTTTTGTTGACGCGTAGACCAGCATGCTTACAGCAGCGTGCCTCTGAGCCCGGAGCTGACGACTCTTTATTGGGTTGAACTCAGCAACATCGTCCCTGAGATGTTCAAACACGAATTTCCGCAAGCGTAAGTCTTAGAGGCAAGCCTCCAACGAGCTTGGAGTAGTGCATCGGGAATCTGAATCGAAATAGGCTGCCGGAGAAGCCCACTGCAGTCTTATTAAGCATTCGTACCTCGGCCTGCAGCTTCCTTACGAGTGCGACAACCCTGTCCAATTTGTCGACCGTGAGCCAGTCGGGCCAGTCGTAGACGGCTCCTACGTCTGCCTCCGTCACAGTAATAACGCCCCAGAAGGAGAGGCTCATGTCGCAGCCCGCCGCGACCACCCTCTTTAGGCTGCACCCCTGCCCCATCCGCCTCTAATGCCTTTCGAAATGCCTTCAACTTCTCTAATTTTGTTGCCATCGGGCGCTCTCACCAGATATCATTTCAACAGCATTAGGAGTGGTCCAGAGTATATCTGAGCCTGGCAACCGAGCTGTGGAGAGCCACGGTGCCCGAGCGAAAGCTCAATGTGCGGATCAAGTCCGAAAAACAACTCCAAGATATCCCTTGGCCTAGGTCAGGCCACTTTTCTCCTAATGCGTGTTACTCGAAAAGGAGCACACGCATGTCATTGTTTCAGTACCCTGGATCAAAGGTCTGGTGGTACGACTTCAAATTCAACGGCCAACGCGTCCGCGAATCCACAAAAACAAGTTCCAAACAAGTCGCCCAGAATGCTGAGCGAGCTAGACGGCGAAAGCTCGAAGAGAGCTACAACGGTCTCAAACGTCGGACGCCGCCACGGCTGCTTCTCAATTGCTGCCAAAGAGTGGCTCGAGCTAAAGAAGCTGACACTTGCGCCGCGGAGCCACCTCATCGAGACGACGAACCTGTCACACCTCTTGCCCACGTTCGGCAAGCTACTCGTGTGTGACATCGATCCCCGTGATATCGGCGCATATCAACAAACACGATTGGAAAGCGGCGCCTCGCCGAAAACCGTTAACCTGGAGATAGGGACCTTGCGGGCGATCCTGCGCCGCAACAAGGCCTGGGCCGATCTCCAGCCAGATGTACGCATGCTAGCTACGCGGGATGATGTGGGCCGTGCGTTGACGACCACCGAGGAACAGGACCTACTGCAGGCCTGCTCACGCAGCCGTTCACGTTCACTTCAGACCATCGTCGTGGTCGCGTTGAGTACGGGTATGCGGCATTCTGAAATCAGGCTCCTCCAGTGGAAACAGATTGATTTAGAGAAACGCCTGCTGACGGTCGGCAAGAGCAAAACTGAACATGGCGCCGGACGCGTAATCCCTCTGAACGGTCGCGCCCACGCCGCGCTCAGTTCCTGGGCCGCATGCTTTCCTGGACGTGTGCCCGAACATTTCGTATTTGCCTACGAGAAGTACGGCGCCGCTGGCGATGACTTTGTGCCGAAGGCCTATCACACCGATCCGACCAAGCCTATCGGCGATTGGAAGGAAGCCTGGGAGAAGGCAAAGGAACGCGCCAAGGTGACATGCCGTTTCCACGATCTCCGGCATACCGGCTGCACCCGGATGCTCGAAGGTGGAGTTCCCTACCCTGTTGTTGCCTCGATCATGGGGTGGAGCCCTGCGACGGCGATTCGTATGTCGAAGCGGTACGGTCATATAGGCAACACAGCCTATCTCAGCGCGGTAGCCCTCTTGAATGGAGCTGCCCCTCTAGCGCAACTTGCATCCTCACCCAGCTCGACTCAGGCTGGACGCGACACAGAGGCTGGTCCCGAGCCGGAAAAGGGTCCTTTGAAAAATCACCAGAGTCGTGGAGGATGCACGATGCGAAGGCGTTGTACGCCAATGAAATCAATGGTGTCGCGCCGATCTTCGCACCTAACACCCTCTGGTTGACACCTGTCCGGTTTCAGACGAGCTAACGCCACAATAAGGAATTTATGAATACAAATCCTGATCGCATCCCGGCGGTGGGCCTGGCGGACGACCCGTACGCGCAACTTCGCCATTGGTTTGAGACCGAGGTTGTCCCCATGATTGTGCACGAGTTGTCAGTAACGCTCCTGCTGAACCAGGGACCGACGGGCCCTACATCGAAGGAGTCCGCCCAGACGCCTTCGATCAGAAAACTATTGTTGACGAAACGCGAAGCGGCTCACATGCTGTCAGTCTCCTTGCGCACGATTGAAAATCAAATTGGCCGGAAGCAACTTGTTGTGCGCCGAATTGGCAGAAGAGTGCTGATTCCTGTTAGTCAAATCGAACAATTTGCTCGGCGCGATCACGTATGACTGATGGGGAATCGTAAAAACGAAGTGGGCTCAAATATCGGACCTTTTCGGACCTGGCTTGCACGGCAGATAAACGCCTTTTTCGATTTTCCAGGTCTAAAAACAAGCACTAGGTGAATTGAAAGCGCGGTAGCCACAAGCGAAAAGGGGATAAGCCATCACACTCCCGGGTTCACAGGGCAGGATCGACTGACGCCATAGAACACCCCACGCGTTCGAAACACGGGGATGGAATCGGTTGAGTCCTGGATTAGCAGGGATATGCCCGCAGACTCTCAACGTACACGGAGTATTTCGACCATACAACGGGTAATCAGTCCAATTTTCTTCTTGGATTATTACTCTCCCAGAATGCGGGTCTGAGGCATTATGACCGAATAACTGATCTTTCTTGGGGATGCTAGGTAGCTCAATGCTACGCAGCACGGACTTCTCCGTAACACGAATCAAGTCTCCACTGGCTTGACTTCCAGTCCTGCCGGAGCAGGCACCCGACTCGAATTAGGCCACAATCAAGCAAAGGTCCGCAAAGTGAAAACCTCAAGCGGACTGCAAAACGTTATAATTGAGCTACTCCGCTTCTTGCATACAACCTCGTGAGTAGAAGAAAAACATACCTCCGTCCGCAGGTAATTAGAGCCAGCAAACGTGAACTTCGCGCTCTTAGAGAACACCTGCGGAGGAGACGTGCCAGCCGGCTTTATAAAATCACCTATCGGGATACATCAGACAAACTTCAGACTACTACGCTAAGCATCGACCAGGTTCGTGAAATACGAATCCCTAAGACATTTTCATTTTTCGATTCGCCGGTAGAGACTATGCGTATTCTGGATGAGATCACAGCATCTGCGAACAACAACTCAATCAAACACATAGATATTACTCATGGAGATTGCGAAAACTTAGACTTGGCTGCGTCACTCGTAATGGACATTGCGCTTATGCGGGCGAGAAAAAGAAGGCGCGTAGGGAACTCCCTTGCGTTTAGCGGATGTTTCTCCACAAAATCGGACATCGTAAATGTCATGCTGAAAGCCAGTGGCATTCCTCACCATCTCGGTCTGCCTGAGGCCAGACTCGATCCAGCCATCGAAAAACTTATACATCGCGCAGAGCTTAAGTCAGGAACATCTAACAAGAATGAGCGTGGGCACAAACGCAACGAAGCCGGTGGTTATCTCACAAATTATTTCGATAATTGCCTGCTTTCCTTGGGCTACACATTGAACAAGAAAGGCAAACAATACCTCGGCAACTTGTTGACTGAGGTGATCGGGAACGCTGAAGAACATGGCGGGGGCAAGTGGTACACCATAGGGCATTGGCACCGGGGGCAACATGGGGAGGCAAAAAAATTCGGGAGATGCCATATCGTCATCATGAATTATGGAACGACAATTCACGAATCTCTTGCCGGGGACAGTGTCTCGCCACAACTGCAAAGCGATCTGAAGCAACTATCCGACCTTCATCGGCAGCGCAAGCTCTTCGGCAAAGAATGGGACGAAGGAACCCTATGGACTCTTTACGCATTGCAGGAGAGAGTAAGTCGTTACGCGGGGCTTCCTGGAAGTCAGGACAGAGGTAACGGCAGCATTGAGGTGATCGAATTTTTTCGAAAGCTATCGGGCGATGCGCATGGCAGAATGACCATAATTTCTGGTAATGCCTATATTTTATTCGACGGTACATATCATCTTGGCCCGATCCAGCGGAACGGAGAGACATTGCAAGTGATTGCATTTAATGATGAAAATGATTTACAAAAGGCCCCTGATCGCAAATACGTTTTTCGTTTGCCATCGTATTTTCCGGGGACTATTGTTAGTATTGAGTTGACTCTTGAAGAGGAATACTTGGCCACCCAGGTGAAGAAATGATGCCCGATCCTGTGACAATGGATTTAAATGAAGCACGAACGCCACCCGACTCGGGACTGCTTTCGGGGCGTGACAGCGGGCTGGCCACGCGTAAGAGGTTTCAGGTTTCTAGGATGGATCGGTCGCCAGGCGTGGTAACAATTATCATCCCCGACGAAGTTTTCTCGATGAACACATCGTTTTTCCTGGGCCTGTTTGGTGACAGCGTCCGAGCTTTAGGCGAGGAAGCGTTCCGAGCAAAGTACCATTTTGTTTGCGACGAAGAGATTCATCGTCCAACGATCGAACGTGGTATTGAGAAGGCGTTGAAGGAAGCAAGCATCTTTCCGGAAAAAAAAACGGCATAGGAGGCAGCGAATAGGTCTGCACGCAGATGCCTATACTACTTACTGCTCTCCTTTTGCTCCTTCAAGAGCCTCCGAAAATTCTTTTCTTAGAACAGCCGTTTGATTGGATAACGCCTGTTGTTTCTGCCCTCCAAATAATATTCCTCGGATTTCTCACCTTCTATACGTTTCGAATCAACGCGAACCAGAAGATTGCGGAGAGGCAAGCAGGTTGGTACCACAAGTTAGTTGTCGATCCCATGATCGATGTGATTTCAATTTTTTTTGACGAAGCTGAAGGTATTTTGTGCGCCGCAGCAAAACTCGCTGCCGAACACCGAACTGCTAAAAAATCGGGCGTAGGTGCGGAAGCGAGGAAAAAGATCGCTGCTTTTAAGAAAAAACATTTTCAGGTCTCACGTGATCTTCAGTACAGAATTGAGCCTTTTGGTGCGGAACACGCTCAACGCATTGAGGCTCTCATGGAAGAGTTCGAGAATGTCGTCACTGAATGGTTCGAAAAAGAATCAAAAGCCGCTCCCCATGAAGCCAAGGATGACCTGGTCAAAGCGCTGAAGGAAGCCGAGGTAGGTCTTTTCAGGGAACTGATAGATATTGAGTTTGATGCGTGGGGGCGAGCAGGTCTATTTTCAAGACGGCGACGCTAAAAAAACAGGAATCGCGTTATTACAAACGTAGTAGCTGATAGAACCCCCTCCGCTCAGTCATAACCGCCCAATCAACGGTGCGGGACGATGCGGAACCAGAACATACGAAACGGCTCCACGGGTTATCATCAGGGCAAACGATAGCCAGTGTCCTCCGTTTTCATGAAACAAGGCAGCGATCAAGCTCGAGCCTCTCGCCTTGGGCTTGCTGGCCAGGGTCCTTTGAAAAATCACCAGAGTAATCCGCAGAAGGTCCCGAGGGGAGCCGTAAGTCTCAGAAAAGAATGGCTCCTCAGGTAGGACTCGAACCTACAACCCTCCGGTTAACAGCCGGATGCTCTGCCATTGAGCTACTGAGGAGTGAGCGGAAAACCGCTGGACTTACTGATTTTCAAGATATCATGCACCGCCCGGAGAGTGCAATTGGACTGATCCCTTACCCCGGTAACCCCCTCAAATTTCACCACTGATTTCCACTGAGGACACTGATAACCCCAAAAAACTACAGCGGATTCACGCGGAAATGCGCGGATCAGAAGAAATCGGGTAATCGGGAAATCGGCTAATCGGGTAATTGAAAAGCAAAACCCAAGACCTCACCGCTGATGACACTGATAAGCACGGATGAATGCAGATAAGGCGAATTCTTACCCAGGATCAAAGATCAAAGAGAGATAGCAGGTTTTCCCCTTTTTTGATCTCAGATCAGTGTTATCAGTGTGAATCAGTGGTGCGATAGCCATTGACGCTTCAAGCCCTCCTTTGAACTAATGGTAGGCGATCAACGTATTAAATTCTGGAGAGACAGCAGCTTGGAGGACCAGCAGACAGGGGTACTTGTCCACCGATGCCTGGCCGGTGATGCCGCCGCCTGGGAGGGGATCGTACGCCTGTTCAACAAGCGGATCTACAACCTGTGCTACCGGTTTACCAACTCTCCCGACGACGCTGAGGACCTGACGCAGGAAGTATTTATCCGGGTTTACCGCACCATGGGCAGCTATAACGTTGAAAAAGGGGCGTTTAGCACCTGGCTGACCACCCTGACCCGGAACATGCTGGTGGACCACTTCCGGCGCAACAAACAGGCCCGGATGACGGAATCCATGGACGCAGGCTCGGTTTCGGGATCGGACGAGGATTTTCCGCCTTTAAGCGATAAAATCCCCGATCGCGGGCCCTCACCCGACGATCGGCTGGCCAGCCAGGAGACCCAAAAAATGGTCCGGGCGGCCCTGGCCAGGATTTCGCCTGATTTACGCGAAGCGGTCATTCTGAGGGACCTGCAAGATATGGATTACAAAGAGATTGCCGAGGTCCTGAAGGTGCCGGAAGGCACTGTAAAATCCCGCATTAACCGCGGAAGAATGGAACTTGCGAGATTACTTTCTCGTAATAAGAAGCAGGCAGGATATGAATAAGGCAGTTTATGAATAAGGCTCGCCAACACGGAATGGAGTGCAGCCAGTTTGAAGCTTTGCTGGCTGAGGCTCTGGACGGCAGCCTTTCAGCAGAGACCCAGGCGCAGTTCACCGCGCACAAGGACTCATGCGAGAGTTGCGGTCCCATGTTCATGGAAGTGAGCGAAGGCATGCTCTTGCTCAATGCAATCCCTGAGCTGGAACCGCCGGCAAACCTTCTGCATAACATTCTGGCACGCACCACCATGGCGGAAGCCAAAGGTGAAGTGGCGCCCAGGCCAACGCCTGCCGGCGTGGGCTGGATGGAGCGGCTGCGGGTTAAGCTTCCTTCGCCACTGGCCGGAATGCTGCACGCGCGTTTTGCCACCAGCTTCTGCATGGCGTTTTTCTCCATCAGCCTCACGTTGAACCTGCTGGGCGTACGTGTAACCGACATGAAGCATGTGGACTGGCATCCCTCGGCGCTCAAGCGCAGCGCGGTGCTGCAGTACACGCAGGTGGAAGCCAAGGTACAGCGTTATTACGACAATATGCGGCTGGTGCTGGAAGTGGAAGCCAAGGTCCGCCAGTTGAAAACCATTACCGCCCCGGCGCAGGACAATAACAATAACAACCCCAGTCCCAAGCCGGATAAGCAGAACCGGAACAATCCGCCGGACACCAGCGGACGTCCGCAAGAGCACGAAAACTACAGCCGCGAGATGGATGACAGAAGCCCGCAGCAGGCAAGAAACCTGATGCCAGGGAAAGCCTATGCCAATCCGTTTGCGAAATTTCTAAACAGCGACGAAGGAGCCCAGATATGAATTGCGCCGTACACACTGATACCCAGGCAGCAGCGTTCTGCCGAACTTGCGGGAAAGCGCTGTGCGAAAACTGCAAACGCGACGTGTTGGGCGCAATCTATTGCGAACCATGCATCGCGGCACGTCTGCAAGGCAATGCTCCTGCGCCTGGGCAGCCTATGGCCGCCGTTCCGGTTGCTGTCCACGGTGCTCCCAGTCCGGGCCTTGCCTTGCTCCTGGGCTTTATCCCGGGAGTGGGCGCCATGTACAACGGCCAGTTCATGAAGGCTTTTGTCCACGTGGGCATCTTCGTCTTGTTGATCATTGCGGCTGACCATTTTGGTCCCTTCGGAATCCTGATTGCATTCTGGATCGGCTACATGGCGTTTGAAGCCTACAAGACTGCGCAGGCTGCGCAACTGGGACTTCCCTTGCCTGATCCGCTAGGCATCGATCGCATCTTTGGCCTGAATGAAAGCCAGCCGAGAGCAGGCGTATCAGCACCCGGAGTCACGGCAGCGCCGGGGTCGGCGGCAGTACCGCCGGGTACGCCGGTTTATCCGGTGCAAGTGGTGGCGCCCCCGCCCCCCACGGAGAGCACTCCAACGGGCGCGGTGGTGCTGATTGGGCTGGGTGTAATCATGCTGCTTGGTACTTCAGGCTGGCTCCGCATGGATCACACTGCTCCTCTGTTTGTGATTGGCATTGGCATATGGCTGGCATACAGACGTTCCATGCAACGAAGGTAAGGAGGACAACGTGGATCCATACGTGAAAAATCCGGCGTGCTCCTGTTCGCGATGCAGGTCGTCACGGCTTTTGTTCCCTGCCTTGATCGTTACGGTTGGCGTCTTGTCCTTGCTCCACCAGAATGGCGTTTTCTGGTTCCATCAGTCCTGGCCGATCATCGTCCTGGTGGCGGGTTTGTTCTCTTTTCTTGGCGCATCCGCCTCTTCGGAGGGCCATGTTCAACCTTACGGAACAATGACTACGCCCGTGGCACAGCCCGGTTACACGCAACCGGGTTACTCGCAACCAGGTAATACGTCAGCGGGCCCGATGCCTGCCCAAGCTGTTACGGGCACAGATACCTCAACATCTACGCACAATGATTCGCAGGTGAACTCATGAGCACAACCACGCCGCTTGCCCCAAACCCGTATGGCCGGTACAGCCGTCCACGCTCCTTGTTTGGCCCCATCTTTCTCATCGCCATTGGAGTGTTGTTCCTGCTGCGCAGCATGGGATACATCTCCTTGCGAGGGTTCTGGCCGTGGTTCGCGCACTATTGGCCTGTCCTGCTGATTCTTTGGGGCATATTAGCGCTGGCGGAATACCTGATCGCCAGACGCACGGGACGTCCCACGCCGAGAATGGGAGCGGGTGCGATTGTGCTGGTGATTTTCTTTGTGGCTTTTGGAAGCACAGCCACACGCGTTGCCGGTGTTCATTGGGGCGATGTGCGGGACTCGATCGATGTTGATTCAGATCCTGACGTGAGCAACTTCTTTGATGGCATGATGGGCAGCAAGTACGAGTTTACTGACAACTTTGCTGAAGCCTACAAGGATGGTTCGCAGCTCAAAATACTGGGCGGCCGCGGCGACATCAAGATCACGCCGAGCACTGACGGCCAGGTGCACGTGATTGTCCAGAAAACCGTGCGTAGCGAGTCCAAGGGCGAAGCCGACAAGATGAACGATGCGTCCAAGGCAAAGTTCCAGCAACAGGGATCTTTGATGGTGCTGGATTTGAGTGGCGCCGGATTCGATCGCGGAAAGTTCGACCTTGACCTGGAAGTACCGCGCGCAGCAGCGGTCAACCTGTTTACGCATCGCGGCACCATCAACGTTTCTGACCGTGACGGCAACGTGGACGTCACCACCGAGCATGGAGATATCGAACTGGACACACTGAAAGGCGACGCTTCCATCCACGTGCGGGCATGGCAACGTTACCGCCAACAAAGTGGGCGGCAATGTGACCATTGACGGCACGGTGAATGACACCAACGTGAGCGACCTGACAGGAACGTTGAGCATGACCGGGACGTATTTCGGTTCAATGAAGCTGGAACGCATTGCCAAGCCGGTCCGCTTCAACACGTCACGCACAGACCTGCAGTTCGCGCGACTGGATGGCGAGTTCACCATGGAGCCGGACGAGATGCGCGCGTCGCAAATCGTGGGCCCGTTCCGGCTGGATACGCGCAGCAAAGGCGTCCATTTGGATGAAGTGACCGGCGAAGTGCACATTGGCGATCGCAATGCCACGGTGGAGATCAATTCCAAACTTCCGGTTGGGCCCATGGACGTGAACAACGTGCACGGCGATATTGAACTCACGATTCCGGCCGACGCGTCGTTTCAACTGAACGCGGAAAGCGTGGGTGGAGAAGTGAGTTCGGAATTCGGAACGCAGTCAGACAACAACAACCACGCCACAGCAACAGCAACGGTGGGAAAAGGCGGCCCGCAGGTGCGGCTGCGTACAGACCACGCAACCATTCGAGTGAGCAAGAAGTAAGCGATTTTCCTGGCTGTTGATTTCGCGCAAGAAGCTGGCGATTTTATTAGCTATCGACTTCGCGATGGAGAGCGGCCAGACGGTCTTCAACAATTTCAATGGCGCGCGCTGTGACCTGGTCAAGCGTGAGGTTGGTGGAATCAATATGCACCGCGTCATCGGCTGCAACTAAAGGCGAGTTGGCCCGTGTGCGATCACGTTCATCGCGGGCACGAAGTTCAGCCAGCACCGAAGCTTCTTTTTCCGCCGCGGCAGGATTCTGCTGAAAACGCCGCGAACCTCTTACGGCGGGATCGGCATCGAGAAAAATCTTGACCTCCGCGTCAGGAAAAACCTTGGTGCCAATATCGCGGCCTTCCATCACGATTCCACCGGCAGCGCCAATCTCGCGCTGTCGTTCGACCATCCACTCACGCACAGGCGGATGAACGGAGACGCGCGAAGCAGCCTCTGTCACGTCCTGGCTGCGAAGCTTTTCCGTAACATCATGACCATCGAGCACCACGCGATTGCCTTCAGGACGCGGAACCAGTTCAATGTGCGAATCTTTTGCCAGCGCCGCCAGAGCGGAGCCCTGGTCAAGAGAAATCCCAAGCTGCATTGCCTTGTATGCAAGAGCACGATACATGGCTCCGGTTTCAATGTTGGTGTAGTGAAACTTGCGGGCGAGCAAGGCAGCCAGCGTGCTCTTGCCGGAACCTGCAGGCCCATCAATGGCAATCACGATGCGGCGAACGGAGGCCACAGGTTCGCCATCACGCCCATCACCCATTGACGCGTCTCCGCTGCTCCGGCTCAGGGGTGAGGTGCACCATGGTTCGCGCTCCAATGGCGATCACGGTGAGTTCACGCGCAGCCAGCAATGCGTTGACGGCGTCGCGGATTTTCGCTCTTGAGGCAAGATGAGAAAACAACAGCTCGATCTCGTCCTGTCCGGCGGCAATCGCCGTCTGCAGATATTTGCTGATGAGCGCAGAGAGCGCTTCAGGCGCGGAAATTCCTGCGCCCTCTTTCACCACGTCAGGGGCCCAGCGGAAAAAGACATCCCAGATTGCTCCGTCGTCTTCACGGTAGTCGACTCGGGTGATCTTCAGGATGGTCCAAAGCTCGCCCAGCGCGCGATCCAGGGCGGCGTTGCTGGGCTCATGCCCAACCAGCTGTCTCAGTTTCTCTTTGGAAAGAGGCCCGTGTTTCTGCAGCGCGTCAAACACATTGATGGTCAATGGAGATATTCTTGCGCCTTGCGTGCGCAGCTTGGGCGGCGCTTTGGGATTGCGATCGCCCACCAGAGCGTAAAAAAATGGAAAGATCGCCGCGGAGATGATCACGTCAGTCGACGGCGAAATGCTCATCTCAAACGCGGTCTTCTCACGCAGCAGACGCACCATGAGGTCGGTTGCCTGTTGCGATCGAGGATCGGCGAAAGCATGCCTGGTGTCAGGCAGATGCTCACTCGATCCGCTGAACGCGCCCATGAACGTGGGGACCAGCGGCAGCGAGCGATCGGGATACATGAGACAAAAGCCGACATCGTCAATAAATGCGCGGGCCTGCTCCAGAGTTTGTACGCGGTCGCCGTCCAACCGCCATTTGTGCGACCGCTGTTGTTGCAAGTCCTGTTCAGTCATCAGATTCGTTTAAACGCCTTCTGTATGTCCTTAACAGAATACCGCAAGACCACGGGCCGGCCGTGCGGACACGTCATAGGACATTCTGTTTTACTCAGCTCCTTCAGGAGCCATTCCATTTTCTGCTGGTCCAGCGGCATATTAATCTTAATGGCAGCGTGACAGGCGATGCTGGCCGCGATCCTGGCACGCACTTTTTCCAGATTGAGCAACTGCTCTTCCTGTTGGAATTGGTCCAGCAGCTCAATCAACATGGCTTCCACGTCTGCCGATTGCACGCCCGCCGGCGAGGTCTTCACCGCGACCGTGCGTGTGCCAAACAACTCCACTTCAAAGCCGTTGCGTTTCAGCTCCTCGGATATTTCTGCAAACACTGCCTGCTGCCCTGGCGTGAGTTCCACAATCAGCGGCATCAGCAGGCGCTGGCCTTCCACCGTAGCTTCACTGCGTTCGCGCAGGATGCGTTCGAACAACACACGCTCATGCGCTACGTGCTGGTCAATGATCCAGAGTCCATCTGCATTCACGGCAAGAATGAATGACTCCCTCACCTGTCCCAGCGGACGCAGGCTGGCCAACGCAAAATCTTCTTCCACTGCCAACGCGTCTTCATTGAGCTGGTTGCCGCAGGTATCGTGCTTCCCGTTGGAAAACGTTGGCGCAGAAATTGCGCCGAAGCCGCTGCGTGCAGCGTTCGCGTTCAGCGCGATGGCCTCGCCGGCAAACTGCAGACGATCGCTTACCAGCGGCAGCGGTGGTGGCTGCAAACTGAAACCCGCCGCGGCTCCATTATCGACGGCCGCCTGGTCTGCATCCTGCTGGAGCGCCGATGCGCCCGGCGAGAGTCCAGCCGACGCGTGCGGCTGCGCGTTGATCTCACGCGTGAACTGCGGTACAGGACGCAGCTTCAACAGCGCGGCCCGCACTGAATCACGTACAAAGTCATGGACAAGCGATTGCTGGCGGAAACGAACTTCTGTCTTCGAAGGATGCACGTTCGCATCCACCTCAGCATTTGGCAGCTCGATAAACAGCAGGACCACTGGAAAAACCGTGGGCGGAAGAATGTTGCGATATGCCTCCAGCAACGCATGCTGGACCAGTCGATCACGAATCAAGCGGTTATTCACGAAGATGAAGATGGAATTGCGATTGAGCTTCTGCAGTTCCGGCTTGGACACAAATCCATGTACGCGGATATCTCCCGGAACAGGCGGTTCGTAATCTTCATCGCGACGCCATGGCGGAGGTTCTGGAATGCCCACACGTTCAAGTTTCATTCCGGCTGTAACCGGAACAAGCTGGTCCAGCGTCTCACGGCCAAACACCTGATAGATGCGGTCAGCATGAGATTGCACCGGCGCGGCAATCAGCATGGCATTGGTCGCGGAGTGCAACTCAAAATGTTTCTCCGGATGCGCCAGCGCATAATGCGTGACCAATGAAGCGATGTGGCCAAGTTCGGTTGATTCGGCTTTCAGGAACTTCTTTCGCGCGGGAGTATTGAAAAACAAATCGCGGACGGCGATTGACGTCCCCAGAGGCAGCCCTGCTTCTTCCAGACGCAGGATCTTACCGCCGGCGATATCCAGCAGTGTGCCGCTCTCTTCATCTGCCGCACGCGTTTCCAGCAGCACGCGCGCTACAGAGCCAATGGACGGTAAGGCCTCGCCGCGAAACCCCAGAGTGTTGATGTTCAGAAGGTCTTCCGCGTCCTTGATTTTCGACGTCGCATGGCGTTCGAAGGCCAGCAACGCGTCGTCACGGACCATGCCGCAGCCATCGTCGGTAACCTGAATAAGCTTCTTGCCGCCGCCTTCCACCTGCACGCGGATGCGTGTGGCTCCGGCATCCAGAGAGTTTTCCAGCAGCTCTTTCAATACGGACGCAGGCCGCTCCACCACCTCTCCGGCGGCGATTTTATTGGCGACGTGTTCAGAAAGAACGTGGATGCGACCCATGGCTTGGCAGTGCGACTTGGGCACTCAAGACTAAAGAACCATTAATAGTAAATGGTTTCCTTGTCAGCAGCGAGAGTTGAAACAGGCGGTAATGGATCAGTTTGAAAAACTGGTCCATTACCAGTATCGCGTCTAGCGATTCGCTCACGAATCGCGGGCCTTTAGGCAGACGTTCATCGCGCAGCGATGAAATATCACGAAACCGCACCAGTACGAAACGTACAGGCTGCTCCGAGGCGCGATCAGGGATTCTTGCGGGGCGTTACTTTCCAAGAGCCCTGTTCGTTACTTTCCAGAAGGCCGGTTCAGTACTTTCTTGAAGACGTATTTTTTGCCGTCGAATCTATAGAAGGTGACCAGGGTTTCTTTGGGATAAATCCAGACACTTGAGATGTCACGATACAAGTTCGTTCGGCTGTCCTGCACTTCCAATGAATTTCCACCGGCGAACAGGACTAGTCTGGGTCTTTTTCCCGCCGGTCTCACAATCCAGAACCAGTCATGATCGCCATTCGCCATGGGCGTGATTCCTTCGATCACCAGGTCAGCTTCGTCAGCGCCATGGAGATGGACCTCAGCAGCGCGAAACATCTGGCCGGGATTTTGCTTCTGCAGGTCTGACGCACGGGCCAGGCCCTCTTTGCCTTCTCTGGTAGTCAACAGCAGCTTGAGAACGTCAGGTGGCACGGGCACAGGGTGTTCGATTCGGGAAGTCCTGGAGAACTTCGTTTGTTCGGAAAGTGTCTGAGGAGTCTGCCCGGGAGCAGAGATGGGGATGGCCATGGCAAGCGCCAACAAGGCTGCAAGCTTTCGTGCTGGGATTTTGTCTCTCATTTCCATTCGCGAAAACTTCGCACACAAAGAATATTCGCACCCGCGCAAGGACTATACACAAAAAAGCACGAAGTTCCCTGCTGGCCCTTCGTGCCCCATGTGTTTAACTCTCTTAGTTCGTCGCTGACGAGCTCAACGTCGGTGCGGGATAGGTCGGCAATTTTTCACGCTGACGGTTACCGCGTTGAATATCGAGTTCGCCAAACAAAACCGACGGCGCTACGATCGCGCTGGGAAGCGGCTCACTGCGGTTATAGACATAGTTATCATTGCCCGCGGCAACAATATCATTGCGCAGTGCGCGCGTATCCAGCTGGTTAAAGATTGCTCCGCGCACCAGTTCCATGTGTCCGTCACTCACGTAAACGCGCCATAGCAAACGCGGCGCCAGTTGCGGGCCGGTGGTTTCCACGTAATATCCGTAAGGACGCCCCTGATCTTTGCACATCTGCATCAGCTTATGCTTCAGCTCATCGAAGGTGAGAGGATTGGCAGCTTTAAAGATCAAGTTGGATATTTGCGGACGCGGCGCTCCCGCGAGCGCAGTGCGTCCATGACCGTTGGAATGCGGGAAATCACGAATCGGTTCGCGTGCCAGCAGATAGTTTGACAGCACGCCCTTTTCCACCACCGTGACCTTTTGCGCGGCGACGCCTTCATCGTCCACGTCATAGCTGCCGGCCAGCGACGTTCCATCAACTTTCTTCGCCAGCGGATCATCTTCCACGGTAAAGAATTCGGGCAGCACACGGTTCTTGTAATAGGAGTTGAACTCGCCGCGAGTGCGGGCTGAGCTGCCAAGGTCAGGCCGCGTACCCAGAATATTCGGCACCACCAGTCTTTCAAAGACAGCGGTTGACGCGTCGCCGGACATCAGGACAGGACCGCGATAATCATCCTCCACCAGCGGCGCTTTCTTCAACGCGTTGAAGGTGCTGATCAGCTTTTCCGCGTCTTTCTGGATCTCTTCCGGCTTGGGCAATTCATCGGCGCTCGTAACTACATAACCATGGCTGCGTTCCAGCCGCATGGCATCATCTGCCTGCGCGCTACCGCTGAAGATATAGGAATAGACTGCCTTGCCGTTGCGAGTGACCGTACCCTCAGTGTTCACGAAATAGCGGTTGAGCACGCGGAAGTTAAGGAATGCGCTGGATGATTCCAGCGCCGGATCACGCCGGAACAAGTCAGAGGTGGAGCGCAGATTTGCTTTCCACGCATCCAGATTCGTATCCAGCCTGGCCAGATCGTGCACTGAGACGGCCGGCTTCTCATGGGAGAAGTCTTGTACATCATTTTCCACTTCCACATTCTTGAGCGCAGCCTGTTTTTCTGTAAGTCCGCTTAATGCGGCTTTGTAAGCTTTGTCCGTGGCCAGCCAGAGTTGATGACGAAGGGCGAGTTCGTCGTTGTCAGTTGGCATCACGTCCACTGTCCCCATGCCCTGGCCGAAATAGCTGTCTTGTTTGTAATCGCCGATGCGGACGACGACGCGCACCAGGCGGCCGGCGTTTACATTGTCGGTCCGCAGTGCACCCAGTGTGGCATCAACTACATGGTCCTGAAGTTCTGTGACCTGATAGTCAATGTAATAAGGACGCTGCATCTGGCCCAGTTGAAGCTTCTCTTGTGAGCGCTTTAATTCCGCCAGCATCGCCTTCAACACGGGATCGCCATGATCGTCCGTGGCAATCTTGGGTGCAGGTGTGTCTTCATCGGGCAGAGCGAACGCAAAAGAGCAAAGGGAGAATGCACATACGAACAGAAGTAAAGTGAGAATCGGCTTACGCATTAGCGGGACTCCTTTTGCGCGGTGGTCTTGCTGGCTACATCCGTGGTGTCATGCCCTGGCGGAGGCAGCACGGGAGGCCGCTCATGTCCTTGTGCAACTTTCTGAACTTCAAGTTCAGAGAAAATCATGGCCGGCGCCGCTGCCGATACCGGCACTGAACCGGACTCCGCGCCGCACTCGCCGTTGAACACATCAATCTTCTGGCCCGTCAGCATGATCCTGGTCAGCACCGTTTGTGGAGTGCCAATAATGTTCACACCGCGCACCAGTTCGTCGGGACGTCCGTCCGGATAGACCTTCCAGACCATCAATGGCATTACCTGAAATGCCTGCGGCATGTTGCGCGTGGTCAGGGTGAAGCCGCCGGCGATATCTTCAAAGTAAAGCCCAAATGGCTTTTTCTGTTTCTTGATTTCGTTGATCAGCGCCTGCCGCATTTGCGCGTCCGGCGTGGTCTTGTTGGAGCGGACAATCAGATTGCCTTGACGTCCCACAGGCATCGCGCCATCCTGTGCGCGACCGTGTCCGTTGGAATGTTCAAATCCCTTCACCGGCATGCGCGACATCAGGAACTGTTTGAGCACTCCGTTGGAAATCAGCTCAACCCGCTGGCCTTTCTCACCTTCTTCGTCATAGGCGTATGTTCCGCTGAGTTCCACGCCGCTGATGGCGGGCAATGTCGGATCGTCTTCCACGCTCAAAAACGGAGGCAGCACACGCTGGCCGATCATCTTGGTAAATGTCTGCCCTTCATCGTCGCCACGCTGGCGTTGGCCTTCCAACCGATGTCCCACCACTTCATGGAAGAAAACGGCCGCAGCGCGACCGGAAAGCATCGCAGGGCCATCGAACGGCTCTACGATTGGCGCTTTTTTCAACTTCTGCAGGTCCTGGGCAATCTTCTCAATCTTGGCGGCCATCTCCTGTTCGGGGGCCAGCTTATCAAACGTGGAAGCGTCAAATGTCTCTGAGCGGGCCAGGTCCATACCGTCACTGGCGCGCGTGTTGCCCAAGGCCAGCACGCGAATCAGCGGCCGGGAATCTACGATTTTTGTTCCTTCACTGGAAACGAAATACCGCGTGCCGGTCTGCACCACCAGCATCACTGTGGAGGTCTCAATGTCGGGATACTTGGCAAAGATGGCCGAAAGTCTTCTTACACGTTCTTCCCACTCTTTTTGATCGTACTTGGGTTGAGCGACTGCGGGCCCAGTATAGGACTGCGCTTTCTCCGTGGTGAAGTCGGCCGAGTTGTCATCTTCATCCGCCCGGACTTTGGTATTGGTCTTCACTTCCAGATAGCTCTGGGCAGCGTGCTTATACATCTTGTCCGTGTTGATCCACAGCACGCGCGCGATCGCGTCCGGCTTGTCTTCCACCGGCAACGGCGCTGTGATCACTGAGGCCATGCGGTTTTCGCCGTGCGTGTTGTCCAGATCGCGGCTGCCCACGCGGACGGAGATGTCCACGTTGCGATCATGCCGATTGATGTTGGCCAGCAGTGCGCCGTTGCTGCCGGCGATCACTGAGGAAACATCATCACCCGCCGCATAGCTGATGAAGTAAGGCGCCGGATCGGTCTTGGAAAGTGAAGTCATGGCGCGGTCCAGTTCCTGTTGAAGAATCTTCATCAAGACTGGGTCGCCGGCCTGACCGGAACTGCTTTGCTGGGAAAACGCGGGTAGACAAAAAGCGGCTATAACAAGCCACACGAACAAGAGCTTGGGTGATGACATGATAAGGATGAGTTTACCTGAACCTTCAGACACCGCAAATGTTACGTTGGGGTCTGAAGGTAACGCGGGTGTAAATAAATGTTCCTTTACAGTGAAATCCGCGTCCCGCTCGGTCAAAGCACCTAGAAATGCGTACCAGCACTTACGTTGAGCACGAGTTTACGTAAGCCATTAGTATTAACGGCCCATTGCTGTTAACGAAAGCCTGGTTCGCCGCAATTACTCCCCAGCCACCTGGGCTTTGCCGGGACGCCAGCGCAGGATCGGCTTGCGCGCCGCGCCGGTTTCATCGAGCCGTGAAATTCGCGTCGAATGCGGAGCATTTTTGACCAGTTCCGGATCTTCCTGCGCTTCACGGGCGATGGACTGCATCGCGTCGATGAAAAGGTCCATCTCTTCCAGCGATTCGCTTTCCGTCGGCTCAATCATCAGCGCACCGGGAACCACCAGCGGAAACGAAACTGTATAAGGATGGAAGCCGTAATCGATCAGCCGCTTGGCAATATCGCCGGTCTTCACGCCTTTTTGCGCCTGCAGCTTGTCACTGAAAACAGCCTCATGCATGGACGCGCTCTTGTACGGCAGCTCGTATGCGCCTTCCAGTTTTTTACGAATGTAGTTGGCGTTGAGCACCGCATCTTCCGTGGTCTGGCGCAGGCCGTCATAGCCATTCGCCAGGATGTACGCCAGCGCGCGCACATGCATGCCGAAGTTTCCGTAATACATGCGCACGCGGCCGACAGACTGAGGACGGTCATAGTCAAAGCCCAGCATGCCGTCTTTCTTTTCCACGATCAAAGGCTTGGGCAGGAACGGTTCAAGAATTTTCTTGCACGCCACCGGCCCCGAGCCAGGCCCGCCGCCGCCGTGTGGTGTGGAGAAAGTCTTGTGCAAATTCAGGTGCATCACGTCCACACCGAAATCACCCGGACGCGTCTTGCCGACCAGGGCGTTCATGTTGGCGCCGTCCATGTAAAGCAGCCCGCCTTTTTTGTGCAGGATATCGGCGATCTTATGGATCTCCTGCTCAAAAATTCCCAGCGTGTTGGGATTGGTCAACATCAGTCCGGCAATGTCTTCATTCATCTGCGCTTCCAGCGCGCCGATATCGACCATGCCGTTGGAGTTCGATTTCAGGTTCTCCACCGCATATCCGCAGATGGCCGCCGTGGCCGGGTTGGTGCCGTGGGCAGAATCCGGGATCAGGATTTTCTTGCGTGGATTGCCCTTGGAATGAAGATACGCATGCATCAGCATGATGCCGGTCATCTCACCGTGAGCGCCGGCCGCGGGCTGAAGCGTGATTGCATCCATACCGGTGATGTCCAGCAGGCAATCCGACAGCGTCTTCATCACGCGCAGCGCTCCTTGAGATATTTTCTCCGGCTGATAAGGATGCGCTTCCGCCAGGCCGCCCAGTCGCGCCACCACTTCATTCACACGCGCGTTGTATTTCATGGTGCACGATCCCAGCGGATACATGCCCAGATCAATGGCGTAGTTCCAGGTGGAGATGCGGGTAAAGTGGCGGATGATTTCCATCTCGCTGACTTCAGGCATCAGGCCCAGGTCCGGCCGCGCGCAATCTCCCAGCACTTTCGTGGGATCCACTTCCGGCACATCCAGCGGAGCCAGTCTGTAGCCCTTTTTCCCCGGCGATGAGCGCTCAAAGATCAGCCCTTCATTCTGGTTGGTATGACGTGTCGCTTTCTTGATGTCTTTATCGCTCACTGGCCCACCGCCTTTACCGCCACGTCTATTTGTTCCCTGGTATTCAGTTCGGTGCAGCACCACAGCGCCGCATTGCCCAGTTCGGGATAAAACTTTTTCAGCGGGAACCCGCCGATGGTCTTCTTTTCCAGCAGGCGATCATTGATCTTGAGCGGATCGTCCGCGGTCTGGACAACGAACTCATTGAAGCGCGGCGCACCTTGAAACAGGACTTTACCTTTTTTGGCGAACTCAGCGGCAGCGTAGCTGGCCTTGGACAGGTTCTGGATGGCCAGTTCCTTCAGGCCTTCACGACCGTAGATGGTCATATAAATGGTGGCCATGGTGGCGATCAGCGCCTGGTTGGTGCAGATGTTCGATGTGGCCTTCTCGCGGCGAATATGCTGCTCACGAGTGGAGAGCGTGAGCACGAAGCCCCGCTTGCCGTTCTTGTCACGCGTTTCGCCCACCAGCCTTCCAGGAATCTGGCGGACAAACTTTTCTTTGGTGGCCAGCACTCCGGCGTAGGGTCCGCCAAAGCCGAGCGGTACGCCGAAGGATTGTGACTCCATGGCGACGATGTCAGCCTCGACTGGCGGCTTCACGATTCCCAGAGCCAATGCTTCCGAAATCGCGACGGCAAGAAGCGCGCCTTTCTTATGCGCCAGGTCGGCGATGGCCGCAACATCTTCAATGGTGCCAAAGAAGTTTGGCGATTGGATCAGCACACATGCGGTATCGTCCGTGATTTTCTTTTCCAGATCAGCCATATCGACGCGGCCATTTTCCAGATAACCAAACTCGCTGATCGGCAGTCCCTGATGTTGCGTGTAGGTGGCAATCACTTCGCGGTATTCGGGGTGCACGCTGCGCGCCACCAGCGCGTGATTGCGTCCCGTGATCCGCACCGCCATCATCAGGGCTTCAGCGCAACCGGTGGACGCGTCATACATGGAAGCATTGGCCACTTCCATACCGGTCAACTCACAGATCATGGTCTGGAATTCAAAGATCGCCTGCAGGGTCCCCTGGGCGATTTCCGGCTGGTATGGCGTGTATGCGGTAAAGAACTCTCCGCGCGAGATCAGCGAATCAATCACCACCGGCCGGTAGTGATGGTAAGCGCCCGCGCCGAGAAACACCGCGTAGCCGGCGGCGTTGGTTTCCGCGCGCTCGCGGAAGTAATCAATCACCTCAGACTCGGCCATCTGCCGCGGCACTTTCAAGTCACGGTTCAGGCGGTACTCCGCCGGTATGGGTGCAAACAGGTCATCAATGGACTTGCAGCCGATCTCACGCAGCATATGCTGGCGGTCAGCGGGAGACTTGGGAAGATAGCGCATGGATTTGAGTGTTGCCCCTCCGGGCTGTTGCTTGCTGTTTTGCCTGCTCAACGTTTATGCGATAAGCCGGATAAGTAATGCAGTTGCCGATCTTGGGTATCAGCCCCGAATGATAGAAGTACAGAAATTGTTTCGGAACCCTGGGTGCATCTGCCTGATTGGACTTCGCACGCCTTCTTGCCTGACCGCTCTATTTCTCTTCCGCGACGTATTTTTCGTAGTCGTCCACGGAAAGCAATCCGTTCGTCTCACTGGGATTTGATAGTTCCAGTTTGATCATCCAGGCTTTATGCGCATCCTTATTTACATCTTCTGGAGTCTGGTTCAGCGCCTGGTTGATCTCAATGACTTTGCCGGACGCCGGCGCATACAGTTCAGAAACGGCCTTTACCGATTCCACGGTGCCAAAGCTCTTGCCCACTTGAAGCTGGGCGCCCACCTTGGGCAGTTCCACAAACACGATGTCACCCAGCGATTCCTGCGCATGATCAGTAATGCCGACCGTGGCGGTGTTGCCATTCACATGGATCCATTCGTGTTCTTTGGTGTACTTGTAGTCTTTCGGATATGCCATTCTATCTGGTCCTCAGTCCTTTTCGAGTGAAGTGGCTTACGCCTTCTTTGCGCGTTTATAAAACGGAGTGGGCACTACTTTGCATTTCACTTTCTGGCCGCGAATATCAACGTAAAGCTCCTGCCCCAGCTCTGATTTCGCCGGCGGCACATACGCCAGGGCAATATTCTTTTTCAGGTATGGCGCATAAGATCCGCTGGTGACATAGCCGATTTCCCCGCCACTCTCATCATGGACCTTGTAGTCGTCACGGGGAATGCCGCGATCTACAGCTTCCAGGCCGACCAGAGTGCGGGTAAGCCCGGCGGCTTTCGCTTTTTCCAGCGCAGCTCGCCCGACAAAGTCACCTTTATCCATCTTGCAGAAGCGATCAAGGCCTGCTTCCCAGACGTTGATCTTGTCTGATATCTCATGGCCGTAGAGCGCCATTCGGCCTTCCAGCCGGAGTGTGTTGCGCGCCCCCAGACCACAGGGGACAATGCCGAACTCTTTGCCTGCTTCGGTCACTTCATTCCAGACGCGTTCGCTGGTAGCAACGTCAGAAGGAACATAAATCTCAAAGCCGTCTTCGGCCGTGTAGCCGGTGCGAGCGACCATCGTGTTCGGCAGCCCGCAGACCGTTCCGTGTCTGAACCAGTAATTCTTGATCTGCGAAAGATCCACATTCGTCAGCTTTTGCAGAGTAGCTTCCGCTTTGGGACCCTGGATGGCGATTTGAGTGTAGTAGTCGCCCACATCATCAGCATGGCAGTGGAATTTGTTTACGTTCTTGCGCACCCAGCTATGGTCTTTCTCTCGCGTTCCCGCGTTGATCACCAGCAGGTAATCATTCTGACCGAGCTTGTGGACGATCACGTCATCCACGAACGTGCCTTCCGGATACAGCAGGGCCGAATAATGCGCCTGGTTCTCCTGAAGTTTGGAAGCATCATTCATGCTGATCCACTGTGTGGCCTTGAGTGCCTCAGGGCCGCGGATCAGGATGTCACCCATGTGGGAGACGTCAAAGATGCCGACGCCGGTCCTTACCGCCAGGTGTTCCTTCATGATTCCGCCGCTCGAAGGGTACTCAACCGGCATGTCCCACCCGCCAAAATCAACCATTTTCGCCCCCAGCTGCCGGTGCATGGCGTTGAGCGACGTTTTCCTGAGTGTCTGGCTTTCAGCAATTGAAGACAAAGCTACTTCCCTTTCCGAATTCTGGTTGACTGGGACAGAATCCTCCACCGAGGCGTGGGGAACCTTCAAGGTTAACATCCGCGTTTTGCAGGGTCAATGCAGGGTCAATGCAGGCTGGCCGTCGCAGGCTTTGACGCGCCTGGGGGCAACTAGCGCGCCTGAGGTGCGTGTACGTTTGCGTGTTGCCTGGCAGGCCCAAATCGGGATAATCTCCCGGCTATGCCCAAGGACTACATATGCAGCATTTGCGAGCAGGTGGAACGCCGCTGCTCCTGCACCAAATATTGCTGGCTGTGCCGTGGACAGTTTGACGTTCGCCTTTGCGAAGATGGCCAGTATTACTGCCGGCCCTGCCGCGAATCCTGTGACATGCAGGCCCAGTATCATGAACACGCCAACTAAACGCCGGTGATGCACCGAACGGCCTGACTCACTTATGATGGCTGCAGAGGCCTTAAAGCCATCCCCAGACGACCCAATCTGACCAGTTCCGCCGTATCCGGTGGAAATAAATCTGCTGAGAACCTCACACCCGCCAGCCGATCTGCCACCATCGTTGACTACTACCTTGCCATGCTGCGCCGCTGGGGTCCGCAGAACTGGTGGCCCGCGCAGTCCCGCTTTGAGGTGATTGTTGGCGCTTATCTCACGCAGAATACCAACTGGCTGAACGTGGAGAAGGCCATGATGAATCTGCGCAAGGCGCGCGCACTCAGCCCAAAAGCAATCCGTGAAATACCGCTGGCACGCCTGCAGGAACTGATACGGCCGTCGGGATATTTCCGCCAGAAGGCCATCAAGCTCAAGATCTTTGTGGAATACCTGGATCGCAAATATGCCGGCTCGCTCGATCGCATGTTTGCGCAGCCTACCGCGCAACTTCGAGACGAGTTGCTCGCTTTGAACGGCATTGGTCCAGAGACCGCAGACTCCATCCTTCTTTATGCGGGCAATCATCCCGTGTTTGTGGTGGATGCCTACACGCGACGCATATTGGAACGCCACGGCCTGATCACCCAGGCCACAAAGTATGAAGAAATTCGCGCCATGATGGAACTGGCCGTAAGCTCCGCGAAGCCGGAGTCGATGGTGATGGCGGCTTCAGGCAGAGAAACTACAGGCGGTGAAACCACGGGCAGAGACCCTGGAAATGGACAATCCAAAGTTGCTGGATCGAGCGCCCCTGACCCCCGACATCCGCCGTCACGCATGAGCCGCATGTCACGTTCTGAATTGGCGCAGCACTACAACGAGCTACATGCGTTGCTGGTTCGAATCGGCAACCAGATGTGCCGTAGTGCGCCACGTTGTGAAAGTTGCCCCCTGCAAATATTTTTAACTTCTCCCATAAAGCAACAGTCGTCAAAACTTAAGAATCGTAGTAGGTGAGAGTAAGTAAGACTGATTCTGATTTGGGGGTTGAAATGCTTCTAGTTATTGCCTTGGTACTGTTCCTGATGTGGATACTTGGTTTCACGGCGTTCCACGTCACCACGGGTTTGATTCATATTCTGCTGGTGCTCGCCGTCATTTCGCTGGTATGGCACCTCGTCACCGGTCGGCGCGCCGCTGTCTGACGAGCGCGTAAACTTCATTCCTGATGGGGACGCAGTGCTGAAGGCTGCGTCTCTTTTATTTTGTGTCGTTTATCTTTGATCTTTGTTCCTGATCTTTTGAAGCCTGCCAGATTCAAGCCGGCCAAATTCCCAGCGCTGTGCTGCTCAATATCTGCTGCTTCATCTCCGCCGCGATATCGAGTGCCTGAAACTGGTCCATATTTTTTTTGATATCGGGAATGCCAGGACTTGGCCAGTCGGTCCCAAATAAGGTTTTGGTGGCGATCTCTTCCAGTCGAGGAAAGTAATTCAGCAGTATCCTGGGCGGAATGCCGCTGATATCCAGATACATGTTGCGATGACGTCGCAGAAGGAAAAACGCCGTTGACATCCAGATGGGCCGGCCGCCGTGGGCCATCAGGATCTTCAACCGGGGAAAATCCATGGCCACGTCATCCAGGTGAATGGGATCTCCATACTTATTCCGTGCAGCCGGAAAGATGGACGTGCCGGTGTGCACCATGACGGGAATCTCATTGGCTTCTGCCGCCCGATAGATGGTTTCCAGTTCCTTCAAGCCATTCAGATATTCATTGGCATAGATCAACTGATGCGGTGGATGGATCTTGATCAGCCTGACACCCAGCCGCACAATCTCGTCCATGTCTTTTTGCACGTTCAAGCTGTGCCTGGGATGCACGCTCCCGCACGGGATGAGCCGCCTGGGATTTTCCTTACAGTAGTTGGTCACCCACGCATTGACTTCATGTGTGAAACCCATTGTGTCCGGCGCGACATAATTAATGAGCACGGCACGCTCCAGCCCAATGGAGTCCATGTACTTGAGCAGAGCTTTGGGTGACCGGCAGTATTCCAGAATGTCGTCATAGTGACCACGGGACTTCTTCATCACCTCAAGGGCAGAGGTCTTGAACATCTCAGCGGGTTGAATGTGGATGTGGCAGTCAGTGATTTTCATGGTTCGATCACAAATTCCCAGCCGTGACCAACGAATCAATAGCAATCTGTAACAAATTTAGAGGTAATTGGTAATTGGTATTGGGTATTTGGGTAATTGGCAAATGAAATCCAACGCTGCATAACCCAATACGAAGTACCAAGTACCAAATACCAAATACCAACAACTAACTACCGCTGCTTGCTGCCATCACCGCTCTCCTGGCAAACACCCTGACAATCTCGCGGCGATATTCCGGCGTCATGGCCGACGTAGTCAGCGGCTTGGCGACTTTAGCTGCCAGTTCGCCCATCACATTCGCCAGATGCTCGTCCATCCGTTTGCCGATTACGGCATGTTCAGCGCCGGGCACCAGCAGCGGCGCCGGATTGACTGCTGTGATTGCCATGCGTGCCGCCTCAATGGGGCCGCCATTTTGTTTCAGCGCCACAGCCACTCCGGCCAGGGGATAGTCGATAGATCCGCGCAGGCGCAGTTTCTGATAGCTCCCCTTCCATCCCGCTGAGGTCTGTGGCAAAAATACACGCGTGACCATCTCATGCGGTTCAAGACGCATGCGCGCGTCGCCGACGTTGGTGTAGAAATCCTTAATCGCCATACGACGCACACCCACTGGTCCCACGATCTCCAGTTCCGCACCCAGACAGAGCAGCGCCGGCGGCGTGTCGCCTGAGAACGTGGCCCAGCATTTTTGTCCGCCCGGAGCCACGTGGCACAGATCGCCGTCTTTCTTGATGCAGAATCCGCAGGAGCGCCGCCACTGTAACGACTGGTTGTACCAGACACAGCGTGTGTCCAGGCAGATATTCCCGCCCAGCGTGCCCATGTTGCGAAGGATAGGCGAGGCCACGGTCTTGACTGCCTCATGCAGGACCCGATAGTTACGGCGCAGATATTCAGAGTCTTCAATGGCAGAGAGCGGTGTGAGAGCGCCGATCTCCACACCGATGCCCTGACGCACCTGGATACCATGCAATTCCTCGATGCCGCGGATGTCCATGACATATTCAGGCGTGAAGAGCTTCTGCTTCATCGAGGGAAGCAGATCGGTGCCGCCGGCCAGAATCTGAACATGCGTGCTGTATTCCAGCATGTAAGCCACGGCTTCTTCGATGGTGCGCGGACGTAAAAGCGTGAATGTGGGAAGGGGCATGAGACAGATTTTGTAATTGGGTAATTTGGTAATTGTGTAATTGGGTGTTGGGACAGCAGCATCAATTTACCCAATTACTAAATTACTCATTTACAAAATTCCTCCCTGAGACAGATTCTGGAATCGGGTAGTTGGGCAATTGTCTGATTTGGTGTTGGTGACCGATTTTCAATTACCCAATTACCAAATTACGTAATTACCAAATCCCTCATTATTCTTCCACCGTCACATGCCTGCGTGAAGCATCCTCCTCGTGCCGGTCCGGACCTTTGCCTTTGTACCACAGTGATCCGCCATGCTCGCGGAACGTTTTGGGTGCAGATGGGTCAGCGCCGCGCGTGATCTCCAGCGCTCTCGCATCGTGATTCTTCTGCCGCAACGCTGCCAGCACACGCTCCGGTGAAAACGGCGCTTCACGCAGCCGGATACCGACCGCATCATAAATGGCATTGGCGATCGCGGGGATGGTTGCGGCCAGCGAGCCTTCGCTCGCCTCCTTGGCTCCAAAAGGTCCTTCCGGATCCACTGACTCGACAATGATGGCTTCAATCTCCGGCGACTCAGTGGCTGAAGGCGATTTATATTCCAGCATGCCTGGGATTCATCAGCAGGCCGTCTTTCCACACCATCTCTTCCTGCAACGCCTGGCCAAGTCCCATCCATACCGAGCCGATGATCTGGCCTTCGACAGAGACAGGATTCAGCGCGCGGCCACAATCATGGGCTGCCCAGATTTTGTGGACCGTCACTTCGCCTGTTTCGGTGTCGACGGTGACCTCAGCGACCTGGGCTGAGTAAGAATAAGCAGGCGATGGTCCCACGCCGGCTCCTTTGAATGCTCCACCGCGCGCATCTTTGGGTGGAGCGTAGGATCCGGTTCCACTCAGCGCGCCGGTAAAGTCGATGGCCGAGACCACAGCTTCTTCAAAGCTCATCTGGTCTTTGGCTCCTTCATCCTGCCGCTTCTGCTGCAACGATCCGCGCAACGTCTGTCCGTCAACCCGTCCACTCACTTCCTGCACGCTGGCCTGGGAGGCTTCCGCACTGGGCTTCTTCAGGGATCCGTGGGTGGCGCCGATGCCTCCGCGTTTCCACACACGATCATTGCGCATCATCACGTCATGCGCTGCGCAGTCTAGTTTCTTGGCCGCCGCGGCGATGATCTTGTTCTTTACATCCTGCGCGGCGCGCATACTGGCGTTGCCATTCATGAACGTGACACGGCTGGAATAGGAGCCGATGTCGATGGGCGTGAGGTCCGTATCAGCCGAGACAATCTTGATTCGCGTCAGGTTGATGCCGAGAACTTCTGCCACAATCTGGGCGACCATGGTGTCCGAGCCCTGCCCGATGTCGGACGCACCGGTGTAAACCACCACGCCGCCATCGCGATCGATCTTGATATTCACCGTAGAATGCGGCATGTCAGAACGGATAATGCTGTTGGCCGCGCCGCTCACATAATGGCTGCAGGCGATTCCCAGACCGCGCTTCACCGCAAGATGGCCTTTACGCCGCTTCCAGTCAGAACGCTCAACCACCTTCTCAATGCATTCCGGCAGGCCATAACTCTGCACGCGCAGATTGTTTACCGTGACACACGGCGCCTTGAGCAGGTTGCGACGGCGAATCTCCGCGGTGTCCAAACCAATCTTCGCAGCGATTTCATCGAGCGATGATTCAAACGCAAAACGCACGTTGACCGTTCCATGTCCCCGCATGGCTCCGCAAGCCGGCTTGTTGGTGAGCACGCGGAAACCGTCATAACGGATGTTGGGGATGTCATACAGAGCGCCCAGCAGCGCACCTGAATAAAGGATGGTCACAACACCGTAAGAGCAGTACGCGCCGCCATCCTGAACCACGCGCGCGGCCACGGAAGTTAACCGGCCATCTTTCCTGGCTCCGACCTTCATATCAATGATGGTGCGGGGACGCCCGCGATGCGCCCAGAAAACTTCTTCCCGCGTGTAAGTAATCTTCACCGGCGCCTGGGCTTTGCGCGCCGCCACCGCCGCGATGATCTCAATGGGGATCACTTCACTCTTGCCGCCAAAGCCGCCGCCGACCAGAGGTTTGATCACCCGTATCTGCGACATGGGCATTTCCAGCACAATCGACAGCTTGTGTTGCAGGTAATACGGCACCTGCGTGGATGACCATACGGTTAGACGACCGGGCTGACCGGTTGCCGAATCGATTTCAAATGACGCGAGCGTGGAATGCGGCTCCATGGCCGCGTGCGTGACTTCGCTGGCAATGTAGCGATGATCAACCACGACGTCCGCTTCGGCGAAGCCACGATCGGGATCGCCAAAGACGTGGTGATAATCTTTTTCGATATTATGCGGGCGCTGCGGATGGATCCAGTTGCTCTCCGCCTTCATGGAGTCTTCAGGATCAAACCACGCCGGAAGAGGCTCATACTCCACGTCGATTAATTCAACGGCACGTTCAGCAATCGCTTCTGAGGTCGCCACCACGCAGGCAACGTTATCGCCCACGTAACGCACTTTCTCTACCGCAAGCGCCGTCTCATCATGGCCGACGGGCAGAATGCCATATTTATTCGGCGCGTCCGGGCCGGTGACCACGCAGGTCACGCCTTCCAGTTCTTCCGCGCGAAAGCTGTCTATCTTCTTTATGTTGGCATGCGGCAACGGTGAATGCAGGATCTTGCCATAGAGCATGCCGGGCAGCGAGAGATCGTCAGTGTACTTGCCCTGACCCGTGGTCTTGCCCGCCGAGTCAACCAGGGCAACGCGTTTCCCGATGATGGAGAAGTCGGTCATAGCTTTTAACATCTCACTGTGTTTCTGAAATCTCGAGCAGAGCGAGAGATCCCTACTCGGATAGAAGCACTTAGCCTTTAGTAAAACCCGTTCCCGTTAAAATCATCGCGGCTATATGGATCCCTCTCTCCGCTCGGGATTAAAACCAAAAGCTCATCTTCCCTGCTCCGCCGCGATCGCCGCCTTGATCGCCTGATACATCTGCGTATAGCCAGTGCAGCGACACAAATTCCCGCTGAGCGCATGGCGGATGTCATCTTCCGTCGGCTCAGGATTGCGATCCAGGAGCGCCTTCACCGTGATCATAAAACCTGGCGTGCAGAAACCGCACTGTGCGCCGCCCCAGTCGCCATAAGCTTTCTGTATGGCCGCCAGCGCGCCGTGATCGGCAATGCCTTCCACCGTCGTAATATCGGGAGTGACCGGACCATTGGCAGAGGCGCTGAATGCAAGCATGGTGCACGCCAGCGTGGGAACACCATCCACCAGGACGGTGCATGCGCCGCAAGATGAGTCATCACATCCGCGCTTGGAGCCGGTCAGCTGCAGGTCACGACGCAGCACGTCCAGCAGCAGTTCGCTGGGTTCCACCGCCAGTTCATGACGGCGTCCGTTCACGCGGAGTTCGATGAGCTCTTTTTTCATGAATAGCTTCTAGCGGCTAGCTTCTGCGCTAGCTTTTTGCTGCTAATTAAATCCCGAGCGGAGCGAGGAATCCCTATATCTCGATTGCTGCGTACAGGATAAATGTTCTGCCGTCGCCGATCCAACTTTGGCTCCAAATCTCGTCCATGCGCTTCTGATTCCATTGGTTTCAAGCCAGCAGCCAGTAGCCAGAAGCTAATACCCATAATCTGTCTGCGCCGCGTACGCGTGATTTTTCACTCCCAGCTCTGCCAGACGTGAACGGCCCAACTGGTCTGCATAGCCGTCGCGATCCTTTACATTCTCAATCCACGTCTCCGCCCAGGCGTTGAAGTCTGCCTGCGTCTTGGTCTCGGCGTGATATTGCTGAAAGAAACGCATCGTCGCGCTTGTAATAGCCCTGCACCGGCGAAGGATGCGCGCCATATTTGCACTCGCACAACCGCCGACACCAGAAAGCCGGGGATCACGGTGCGGTTGGGGTCGCTGGCGATGACTGATTCATCCACAATCTCTTCCGCGCAAATAATCACCTTCTTGGCTGCGCGCACGGCTTCAATCAGCAGGCCAAAGTTGCCCCAGCAATGCGCGTTGCCATGCTTGTCCGCGCGCTGCACGTGGGCAATGGTCACATCGGGCATCACGGCCCGCACCGCCAGCAGCGTCTCTTTCGGCTCAAAAGGAGAGATGATCTGATAGAAGAAATGATTGTTCTTCGGGATGTCTGATCCCATGGCCGTGCGCGTGGGCAGGAAAGGCACGCCCATGGCTCCTGCCTGCAGGGCCAGCGCGACGGAGTAATTCGTCATATTAAAGACGCGGAGCTTTTCTCCCGGGTGTTCCCGGATTCTCAACTTCTGTGGCATGACGGAAGTTATAAGCCGACCCCATCATCACGTTGCCCACCCACGCCGCCACAACGTCCTTCACACAACCCGCGCCAATGAGCTGGTCAAACAGAATGTCAGAGATGGGACCGATCAGCCGCAGGTCACGCTTCTTCTGCCGGATGATCTCATGTCCCGGCGGCAAATGGAATCATCTGTTCCATCTGGAGTCCCAGGGCGACACTGCTTCCATCAGGAACCAGCTCTGCGATCGCCTGCTTCATGGTAAGAACTTTGGACATACTGGCACACAGTATAGAAGATCAGGCGCGGTTGGTTGTACTGGGCAGATTTAAGAGAGACAGCCATCAACGTGATAAGCTTCCCTGCCATGAAACGACTGCGTCTGGTGCTGCTCATACTCTTGTTCATTGTGGCAGTGGCACACTTCATTGTGCCCGCCATCGTCGAGAACCGGATGAACAAAGTGTTGAAGCCACCACCCTATCAGGCATCAGCGGAGGCGGAAGGGCTGCACAAACGCATGATAGTAGCTGACCTTCACGCGGACAGCCTGCTCTGGGGCCGCAACCTGCTGGAACGCGGCCATCGCGGACATGTCGATATCCCGCGGCTCGCCGAAGGCAATGTCGCCATACAAGCCTTCACGCTGGTCTCCACCAGCCCGCGCGGGTTGAACATTTACAAGAACTCTGACAAGACTGACCAGATCACGCTTCTCGCGATCGCCGAGCTGTGGCCGCCCGGAACATGGAACAGCCCGAAGGCGCGCGCGATGTATGAAGCATCCCGGCTGCATCACTTCGCGGAAAAATCAGACGGCAAGCTGGTGATCATCCAGTCGCGTGCCGATTTGCAGAATTATCTCTCTACGCGGACGCCCGGGCAGGTCGCAGGATTTCTTGGAACTGAAGGCTCGCAGCCTCTGGAAGGCAAGCTGGAAAACCTGAATGACCTCTTCAACTCCGGCATACGCATGATGGCGCCAACTCACTTTACAGACACGGCGATAGGCGGCGCCGCGGCGGGTATCAACAAAGGCGGACTCACTGACCTAGGCCGCCAGTGGGTTCGTGCGCTGGAAGCAAAAAGTATCATCATTGATCTGGCGCACGCGTCGCCGGCAACGCTGCGTGATGTCACGGCAATGGCGTCGCGTCCGCTTCTGGTGTCACATACCGGCGTGAAAGCCACGTGTGACAATCCGCGTAATCTGTCTGACCAGGAGTTGCAGGCTGTGGCGAAGACCGGCGGAGTGATCGGAATTGGCTTGTGGGACACGGCGACGTGCGGCACCGATGCGAAGGCCACTGCCAGGGCAATACGTCATGCGGTGTCTGTCGTTGGCGTCGATCATGTGGCGCTCGGCTCGGACTTCGACGGCGCCGTGACTGCGCCGTTCGATTCCAGCGGCTGGGTGCTGGTAACGGATGCACTGCTTCAGGAAGGATTCTCCGAGCAGGAGATCAGAAAAATCATGGGAGAGAATGTGGTGCGAGTGCTGCTACAGGGATTGCCATAAGCGCGCGACGACACCGGCGGCTCATGGTGCTTGCAGCCAGACCCAGACAATCGCAGCAACTATCATCACGCTCAGAGCTATCGCCACGGCAACGACGACATTACGAAGGCTCATTTCACCCCCAGACAGGCGAACTCCTCCAAGCACAGGCTGGGCCATCACGGAAATGTAGTGGTCACCTTCGGCCAGCTTGGCGTATACGTCTTTGTAGTTCTGTCCTTCTCCAGGAATGTCCTTCTCTCGTGCATAAGCGGATTTCAGCAATCTGGTGATTTTTATTTCATATTCCTCGCCGATGTCTTCAACCGCCCCTATCGGAAATCCCGTAACTGTATCTGGCTCCTGCTCGCTGAAAAACAACATGCGCTTTTCCATATCGGACAGGGGCGAGCCTAGTCGATCAGCTTCGGCAATGATCTTATCGGCCAGAAAATGTTTGGCTTCGCGTTGAGAGGAGAACGGCATGAGTTGTGTGTCCCTGAGTACCTATCTAGAGAGTCCCTTTTTAGATTTCTTGTTCTGATGCGGATTCCTGGATCGGTAGGGTTTCCTCGCTGCGCTTCGGGATTTGAAAACCATTTGAAAACAAAGCAAGCTACCGCCCCTTCCACACCGGCTTTCGCTTCTCCATCCACGCCTGGACGCCTTCTTTCGCGTCCACTGTTTTCATCAATTCTTCGACATAAATCTTTTCCGCGCGGGCCAGACCCTTATCCAGATGAATGGAATCCCAGGCATAGAAAGCTTTCTTGGCGTGGGCGAGCGCGGCCGGGCTGAGCCTATATAAATGATCGAGCCGGCCCTGGATGGCCTGCTGAAGATCGTCGCCGGCGTGAGCTTCGGTGGCAAGTCCCCAGTCGGCGGCTTCCCTGCCTGAGAACGCGCGTCCGGTAAAGATCAGGTCAGCGGCACGCTTCGCGCCGACCACGGCAGCCAATGCCGTACATGCGACCGGCGGATAGCAGCCGAGCGTGATTTCCGGGAAGCCCCATTTTGCGTCGAGCGTGGTGAAGCACATATCGCACACCATGGCGAGTTCCGCGCCGCCGCCCAGGCACGCGCCTTGAACTTCAGCGATGGTTATTTTGGATAGCTTCACCATCTGCATGATCAGTCCGTGAAACTTCTCAAACATGGTTTTGATCAGTTCTGGGGTGTGTACTGCCACGTCGACTCCGGCTGAGAATGCTCTTGCGTTCCCTTCCAGGAGAATGGTGGAAATCTGCGGCTGCTGTTCGGCCTTCGTGAGAGCGTCACGAAGCTCGTCCATCATTTGAAAGTCAATTACGTTCAATGGCGGATGCGAGAGCGTGATGCGGGCGAGTGCGGCTTCATGGCAGACGAGGATGCGGGGAGATGTGGTCATTTCGCTTACAAGCACTTAGCCATTAGCTCTTTCTGAAATCTCGAGCGGAGCGAGAGATCCCTACTCCCTTACAAGCACTTAGCCTTCAGCACTTAGCTATTGACAAAGCCCTCTCCGCTTAAAATCATCGCGGCTATAGGGGTCCCTCGCTTTGCTCGGGATAAAGAACCAGCTCGGGATAAAGCCATTGGGCACTAACAAGTCTGGGAACAAGCTTACTTCTTCGGTTTCGGCGGCTCCCACAACTCGATCTTGTTGCCTTCCGGGTCAATGATCCAGGCGAAACGTCCATACTCAGCGTCCTGACGCTTGGGATCAATTGTCACGCCCTCAGCGCGCAAGGCATCCAGCACGGCATCAATATCTTCGACCTGATAGTTGATCATGAATTGCGCGGAGCTGGGATCAAAGTATTTGGTGTGATGTGGAAAGATGGACCAGACAGTGACCCTCTCGTCGTCAGGATTGTCCGAGCGTCGCCAGGGAAACTTGGCGCCTACATGGGGATTGCTCTCGATGCCGAGATGCTTCTTATACCACTCGTACATCTTTGCTGGGTCCTGGGCCTTGAAGAAGATGCCGCCCAGGCCGATGACTCGTTTGTTCATGGGGAGCTCCTTGCAGAACCAAACCTACCAAATCTATCACGGAGGCACCAAATGCTTTTGTCCCGAGCAGAGCGAGGGATCCCTATGGCCGCGATGATGTTTAAGTGGAACTGGTATTGCTAATGGCTAAGGGCTAAAGGCCAAGGGCATTCTGGAAATAGGGTTCCCTCACTTCGTTCGGGATAAAAATAAAAGCAGCAGCAAACCCCAAGCCTAACTTGTCCAGAAACCCTTCGTATCATATTCGCGAATGGCCTTGAGTTCGGCAGCGGTAGGTTCCGGCGTGGGCTTCACATCGGCGGCGACGTTCAGCTTCCATCCAGTGTTCGCCTGTACATCTTCCACTGTTACGCCGGGATGGACCGTAGAGAGATATGCTTCGCCTGTGTCTGCAGCAAAGCGCAGAACACATTTACTGGTGATGACCGCCGATGGTCCGCCCCGCGGCAGGCCTACGCGCTTGCGCCAGTTGCCGCCTTCACCGTTCCCGGGACTGGTGATATAGCTGACTTTCTCCGGCAGGCGATGGCGCGAGTGTTCCAGAAGAGAGACGAAACGGTGGGCCAGAGATGCGATGTCGCACGCGCCGCCCGATCCCGGCAGACGGACCAGGCCGTTCTTACCCTGCACCTGCGTGGAGTTGAGATTGCCATACTTATCCACCTCAGCGGCGCCGAGGAAACCGAGATTCACGCGTCCGGATTGCAGCATGCCCATCAGGCCGGCCATGTCCAGACATTGGGTTGCGCCTTTGATATTAGGCGGGTCGGCCATGGTGTAGATCAGTTCTGGCGATGGGGTTGTACGGATCACGCCATTTTCAAACAAGCCAACGGCATTGGGAGCATGCGTCTTTTTGGCGACCACAAAGGCAATCAAAGGCAGCCGCATGCCCACGAAGACGACTTCGCCATCTTTGATTTCGCGAGCTGCTGCTGCCACCATCAGTTCATTCAATGTGTAGTTCATAGCGACGTGTAATTCATAGCTGCTGGAATTTCAGCGCTCCTCTGGCCATCATGATAGCAACTACTCTGGCTGAAGGATCGGCGACGAAATGGAAATGGTGAGACTCTGCTCCACACCAACTGATTCACGAATTCCGACGTGAGACAACCTTTGATCGCTTTTCGTGCTTCGCACAATTAGCAACTAGTAGCAACTAGTATTTCTTGTCATGGGAGACTCGTATGAAACTCTTCACTCTGGCAGCAGTTCTGCTGCTCTCGATTTGCCTTGCAGCAGCTCAGACTCCGGCCACGGCTCCGGCCCAGGCTCCGGCCTTAACCCCAGCTCAGGCTGCCGCACAAGCCCAAACTGCGGGCGTCACTCGCGGACCCGCGGTCGAATATGTCAGCGATCACGACGCGGTCATAGCGTGGACCACAAAGAACCCCGTCGATATGCAGGCCAAATTTGGTACGGCGGCGAATAGCATGACCCAGACCGCGGACGCGGTGGAGAATTCGCGCGGCACCAACCACCGGGTAAAACTCAACAACCTGCAACCCAATACCATTTACTACTATCAGATGACCGCCAGTGGAGGACAACCCGTGGGCGCGATGAATACGTTTAAGACGGTTCCAAAGGGTGCTCCTGCGAACCGCACCTACCAGGATGAGAGTCCAAAGTAAGCCAAGCGGTTCCACTCGCAGGCGTTCATGTTTACTTCAATAAAATCAGGGCTGCCAAAAAAGCAGCCCTGATCGTTTTTTAAGCCTGACGTTTTTCAAGCCTGGCGCTTTTCAAGCTACCTTTGGGTTATCGCGCCGCGGTTATTGCACCGCGTTGATCGCATTCTTTCTCACTTCACCAATGGTGACCAGCGGGTCCCTGCCGCCCACGCGCGGTGCAATCCACTTCTTCTCTGAGCCGATGATGTCCATGAGCAATTTCTTGTCGGCGGCATTCGGCATCCAGGAATCAAGCTGCTCGCGATATTCCTTTTCTTCCAGCGGCTGGCCGGTCTGGGGATGGAACATCTGATGTTTCCATTTGCCGATGTTGCGGTTGAACTTGATGTCCGGACAATAAAGCGGTGTGCCATTGCCTTTTTGCGCGGCGCTGATGCGCTTGACCAGGGTCACGCACTCGTCACGATAAAGATGGCGATTGTAATCGTTCAGATCTTCCATGTTGGCAGCATGCGGATTTGCCGGCTCGTCATAGCGGCCTTTGAGTCCCCAGGTATAAGCCCATTGCGCGGAGGAAGAGCTGTCTGTACCGAAAAGGTCATAGGAGCTTGAAATCCATTTGTTCAGATATTTCTGCATCAGCCAGGAAGGAACGATGCCCGCTTCCGCGATGCGTGCCAGACCGGTATTGCCGGTTCCCATGTGGAAGGCTTCTTCCTTGAGCATGTAACTCATGGAGCGGCCCAGCGGGGCGAAGGCGGAGTACTTGAGCATCTGGAGCTGGAACTTGCCGTCACGGTCCACGAAGTCAGTGAAGGCGAAGAAATCCAGCCAGTTATCGCACTCTTCATTGAAGCTGCCCAGCAGGCGCTTGTTTTCATAGGCGCGGCGATCGAGCATTTTCTTGGCTTCAATCTTTCCGGTTTCGCCAAAGAAATCAATCAGCAGCGCGCACATTTGCCAGCCGTGCCGCATTTCTTCAATCATCACGCGCGTGAGGCAGGAGCGATCATAGTCACTGGGCGCGCTCTCAAAAAGATAGCGCTGCTGTTCCACGCTGGCAAACTCGGTATCGCCCTGATAGACGATGAGGTTCAGCAGCGCGTCACGCATGTTCTGTGTGGGAATCTGGCGCAGGTTCTCCCACTTGTTGCGGCCTTTGTAATAACCGAAGGTAATCTCGTCTGTCTCGATGGCGCCATACAGAGTGTCGAATTTAAAATTCTTGATCTGGTCATGATCAACGCCGACTTCCTGTCGCCATTCGTTGAAGATGCCGATCCAGTCACTAAACGTGCCGATCTTGTGGATTTTTCCAGGCATTGCAGCTCCGTATTCTGTGCCGCCCCTCCGGGGCTGGATTGTGTCTTGATCTCTACCCAGCGCTTACGCGCTGGGCCAACTTGTTTCGCGCCCACGGCGCTGGATTATCGTTCGGTTGCAGCAACTGACAACATGCGAGATTCTTCGAACGCTGCCACACCGGTCTTCGCCAACATTGATCTGGCGATAGGGATCCCTCGCTACGCTCAGGATTTCAAACCCTTTACAAATTCATCCACACCGTTTTCAACTCGGTGTAGTGCTCAATGGCATGCATTCCCAGTTCGCGACCAAAGCCGGACTGTTTGAATCCGCCAAAAGGAAGCGCTGCGTCCATCAGCCCATAGGTGTTGATCCATACCGTTCCGGCTTTCAGGCGACGCGAAAGCTGATGCGCTTTCTTCAAGTCATTGGTCCAGACCGCGGCGGCCAGACCGTATACGTTTTTATTCGCCAGTTCGGCCACTTCGTCCATGTCTTCAAAGGTGAGCGTAGCCAGCACGGGCCCGAAGATCTCTTCCTGCGCGATCTTCATGTCGTTCTTGACGCCGCCGAAGACAGTGGGTTCGATGTAGAAGCCGTGGTCGCCATTCACGCTGGCGCGCTTGCCGCCCGACAGCAGCGTAGCGCCTTCTTTTTTGCCGGCTTCGATGTAGCCAAGCACGGTGTCCATCTGTTTCTGGCTGACGATGGCGCCGAGGCGCGTCTTGGGATCCATCGGATCACCGAGCTTGATTTTCTTGCAGTACTCAACCAGTTTGGTGACGAACTCGTCTTCAACTTTCTTTTCAACGAACAAGCGCGAGCCCGCGCAGCAGACTTCGCCTTTACCGTAAAAGATTCCGTTGACGGCGCCTTTGATGGCGGCGTCCATGGAGGAGTCAGAGAAGACAATGTTGGGCGATTTGCCGCCCAGTTCCAGCGTGACACGCTTCAGCGTATCGGCGGAAGCACGCATGATCTCTTTGCCAACGGATGTGGACCCGGTGAAAGCAACCTTGTCGATGCCCGGATGTTTCACCAGGGCCTGTCCGGTGGCTGGACCACCAGTAACGATATTGAGAACACCTGGCGGCAGACCGCCTTCGAGACACAGTTCACCAAAACGCAGAGCCGTGAGCGACGTATCTTCTGCAGGCTTTAGAACAACGGTGTTGCCGCAAGCCAGCGCCGGGCCGAGTTTCCAGCTGGCCAGAAGCAATGGGAAATTCCAGGCGACAATGGCCCCGACAACGCCAACCGGTTCGCGCAGCGTATATGTGAATGCGTTGCTGAAGGTGTTCACGGTTTCGCCGTGGATCTTGGTTGCCCATCCGGCGAAGTAACGGAACACGTCGGCGACCATGGGCATATCGACGTAACGCGATTCGAAGATCGGCTTGCCATTGTCGAGTGTTTCCAGTTCGGCCAGTTCTTCGATGTTCTTTTCCAGCAGGTCGGCAATCTTCCACAGGATCTTTCCACGATCACTGGCCGACATCTTGCGCCACGGGCCGGCTGTGTCATCGAAGGCCTTGCGCGCGGCGATGACGGCCTGATCAACGTCATGGGCACTCGCGTCGGCGACCTGCGTGAGTACTTCTCCGGTGGCTGGGTTGATGGTGTCAAACGGCTTGCCCGAACCATCACTCCATTGGCCATTGATGAGCAGTTTTCCGGGAGCGACTTTTGCTTTTGTTGCTGCGATCATTTTTAGCCTCTAGCTATTCAGTTTCCGAATTGTGCAAAGGATTTGTTTCGTCAAGCCTTCGCGACCTTTGCTTTTTAGCGCTCCACTCTAACCATAAAAGTGAGACAACCATCACGAAGAAAGTTACGCCCAGGACCAACGGTAGCTGAGGATACCTCGCACGTATCGCCCAATAAGCGTCCTTTTCGATATACCAGGGAACCACAATAAACGCACCAATGGCGATTCCCATGATCCACGCAAGCACGGTGAACAACTTGTCCTTTGCTTCTGGACTCATTTCTCTCCGCTACATTTGAAGTCATTCAGACGCGGGTGCACTACATATGCACCCGCATCCACTTAACTACTTCGCCGTAAATGTCGCCGGGCGCTTATCCACATAAGCGGCCAAGCCTTCCTTGGCGTCTTCGCTGGCGAAGAGACGCTGTTGCAATTCGCGCTCAATGGCCAATGCCGATTCCATCGGGACTTCCCATCCGCTCTGGACTGAGCGCTTGATGTTGCCTACGGCCTTGGCGGCTTTGTTCGGCGGTGTGAACTGGCGCGCATACTCCATTACGTTTTCCATGAAGTTGTCACGTTCGTAAATGTCATTGATGATGCCGTACTCCTTGGCTTCTTCAAAGGTGAAGGTGTTGCCGGTGACCATGAGTTCAATGGCTTTGCTCTTGCCGACCATGCGGCTCAGACGCTGTGTACCGCCGGTGCCGGGCAGAACGCCGAGGTTGATTTCCGGCAGGCCTATCTTTCCCGCGTCGCGACGGGCAATGCGCAGGTCTGCGGCCATGGCGATTTCCAGTCCGCCGCCCACGCAGTGACCGTTGATGGCAGCGATGACCAGCTTGGGTGTGTGCTCCAGGCGAAGCAGCATTTCATTGGCATGCAGGCAGAAATAATACTTAAAGGTAGGATCAACGGTGGAGAGCATCTTGATGTTGGCTCCAGCGGAGAAGAACTTGTCGCCCGCGCCGGTGAGGAGCAGAACATAGACGTTGTTGTCCATGCGCGCCTTGAGGATGCATTCATCCAATTGTCGGTTCATTTCGTAGGTGTAGGTATTGGCCGGCGGATCGCACAGTTCAATGATTGCGATGCCATCTTCAACGCGATAATTCACCAGGGTCTTGGTTTCAGGTGCAGTGGTTGTCGCCATGGTTCGTAGCTCCTTTAATTTCCAGATCTTTTAATTGTTTTGAATCTCGTGTTCTTGCCTGCGGCCTGCGTTGTTTAAAAATCATGGCCGCGCTTTCGAAACTTTTGTTTTGGTACTGCGCTGCACCACTCCGTGCAGAAAAATGTCACCCATCTCGCGGGCGAGAGCCTTGGCTCCCGCATCCGACCGGGGATTGTGCCAGGTATAAATCCAGTTGATCATGCCGAACAGACTGAGCACGGCCAGTCGCCCCGAGAATTCTAAACCTTGCGCACGTTTCAGATCCTCCAGCAGATCGAAACAGATGCGGTAGTACTCACGCTTGATGGCACGGATTTCCGCGCCACGCCCATTTTTCAGGGTTTCATCTTCATGCGTGAGCACCTTCATGGCTTCTTTGTTGGCTAGAAAATACTCAAGATGGCTCTCTATAAAGATGCGGACGCGCTGTTCCGGATCCTCGGATGCCGTGAGCCGTTCTCTGACCTGATCAATGATGGTGCGAAAGGCATGTTTCTGAATGAGGTAAAGCAGCTCTTCCTTGGAAGAGAAATAATGATAGAGGCCGGCCAGTGACATACCGCAGGCGCGCGACAGGTCGCGCATGGAGGCGCCTTCATATCCTTTATCACAGAAGATGCGGGCCGCATGCTCCAACAGCCTCTCCATCTGGCTCTCGTAACGGCTGTCAGAGGGCTTGGCATTGGCGCGACGACCACGGCTCTTACGCACACCGGCCGAGGCAATGGCAGATCGGGTATCGAGCGGGACCAGGGACATGATGCCTTACCGAACGTTCGTTCGGACAGTATCTATTATGCAAGCCGTTGCCCGGGACAGTCAAATTCAGCGATTCCGCTTGCGCGCGGCTTCAATCGGGGAAACCACCCATTTCTTCAAACTTGACGAATTTTGCGGCCATGAACGCTGATCGCTGCCGATCCTGAGTCTTAGAAAGTTGTTCCGCCCGGGGATTCTTCGTGTCTTACCAATCAGAGTAACTCGAAACCTGCACTTAATAAGCAGACAGGAAAGCTGACGCACTCGACGGAAGAGTTTGGGATTTCTGATCCCCCTCATCAGGGCCCTTTAGGTCAGCCGACGGTTATCAGTTACTCCAAAGACCCGCAGGACTCAGGGTCGCTCAAATAAAAACGAAGTCCACCTAAAGGAGATTTGAAATGAACTCGAACACCTGGAAAACGTTTGCCCAGTCGGCCGGCAAGGCCATGGTTGCGGTCATGGTAGTAACAGCGCTGGTATTTGCCGCGGGATGCGGCGGCGGCGGATCGTCCGTGGTCTCGAACCCGACACCGGGAACAGCCAGCAGTGCTAACGCCCAAGTTCGCTTTGGCGATGCACCGGCCGACAGCGTGATTTCTTTTGAAGTCACCGTGTCAGCTCTCACTCTTACGCCTAGCGGTGGCGGAGCAGCGGTCAGCATTCCGGTTGGCGCGAACAATCGTCTGGAACTCAGCCACGCTTCTGGAAAATTTGAACCGTTTGCTCTGGGCAATCTTCCCCAGGGTAGCTTTACCGCCGCCAATCTTACACTCACCAATGCTGAGCTGACTTTCCTGAGCAGCACCGGCACACCCGTTCACATCAATGGTCCGGCCAGCTCGCAGATTACGGTGCCATTGAGCCCCGCGATCACGATCGGCGCTTCTCCCATGGTCATCAGCATTGACGTGAATCTGGCCAACTCGGTGACACTGGCCGGCGGCGTGGTCAACGGCATTGCGTTTGGCCCAACTTCATTCACCATCACTGCCAAAGCACCCGGCGCACAAGCCAACCAGCAGGATGATGATGGCGAGATTGAAGACATACGCGGCACGGTGACCTCAGCCACGTCTAACAGCTTTGTTCTTTCCGTTGGACAGACCAAGTCGTCGCTGACCTTCAACTTTGACTCCACCACGCAGTTCAGTGATGGCGTAACCGCCGCGAGTCTGGCCAACCAGATCGTGAAAGTGGAAGGCTTCACCAAGGCTGATGGCAGCCTGTTCGCGAAGGAAGTGGAAGGTCTGGAATCCAACACGGGTTCGGAACTTGAAGGCCTGATCACTGCGATCTCCGGAACCACGCTGACCATCAGCGCAGATGACGGAATCGGCAGCGGCATGGATGACACGAAAGTCGGCGCCAGTTTCAGCGTGAACATTGCTGGGCTTAACGCCAGCAAATTCAGGGTGGACGGCGGCAACGGCTTCGGCGGCAACGTTCCCAACTCGCTCTCCTTCGGACCAACCACCATCCATCAGGGCCAGCGCGTGGAAATTGAAAGCGACGTAGCCGTACCGCCGGCAAGCGGCAGCATCAATCCGGACAGGATCAAGCTGCAGCAGCAAGGTGTATCCGGAACCGTAGCCAACCTGACGGCAAACAGCTTCGATCTCAACCTGGCGGCTGATTCGCACCTGAGAATCATCTCCGGACAGACAGTGGTACACGTGACCAAGTCGGCAGCAACGGATCTCCGCATCACGCTGGCTAACGCCGGTGCGGCTCGGGTCCGCGGGCTTCTGTTCTGGGACGGCACGGCATGGCAGATGATTGCCCGCCGCGTTCGATAAGGTTTAACTAACTCCATCGTTACAACTACCCGGTCGCAAGCCAACCAACTGCGGCCGGGTAGTTTTTTGTCGCTGCGCGCAGACTCCTGTTTTAGAGCAGAGCTAAGCAGTCGCGTTTAAATAAGGCATCTCGGCCGCATTGCCGGCAATCCAACCTTAGTTGCTGCATTCATTCTTACCACAGAGGAAATATCATGCCCAACTTCGTGAAGGACGTTGAACACCTGCGCCAGCGTGCGCTGGAAAAAATGGAAGAAGGCGCCGTAACGGCAAGCTACAAAGGCGACGCTCACAAGACGGTAGAGATTCTCAACGAAGCGCTGGCAACAGAAATTGTGTGCGTATTGCGCTACACGCACCATTATTTTATGGCCACGGGCGTACACGCCAAGGCGGTATCGGACGAATTCAAGGAACATGCCGACGAAGAACGCGGGCATGCCGACCTGCTGGCGGAACGCATTCAGCAACTGGGCGGCAAGCCGGATTTTAATCCGAAGAACCTGCTGGAACGGTCAGTCACGCAGTATGTGGAAGGCGAGACGCTGGCCGACATGATCAAAGAAGACCTGATCGCCGAGCGAATCGTCATTGACGTCTATCGCGACATGATTCGCCATTTTGGAGAGAAAGATCCCACAACGCGACGCGTGGTGGAACAGATTCTGGCCAACGAAGAAGAACATGCCAGCGATCTGGCTGACCTGCTATACATCACTGACCCTGAGACTGGAGAAACCGAGGCACAGGATCCAGGAACCACACCGCTCCAGGCTTACGGCGAGGGAACAAGAGATCGCAAGAAAGAGACGGGGCAGCCGGCGGCAGTGAATGAGGAAAAGCACAACAAGGACAAGGCCAGCATTTTGAAACAGCTGCGTAAGATGGGCGACAAGAAAAAACCGGCGGCGTGAGGGCAGCAATTGGCAAATGGCAATTTGTGATTTGTGATTTGTGATTTGCGAGCAGTCAATGCCAATTAGCAATTCGCGATTGTTGATTTGTGATTGTAAAAAAATGTGCCGCCCCTACGGGGCTCTCATTTCTACTCCAACTTACCCAGGCCTTCCGGCCTGGGCTAACTCATTCCGCGCCTACGGCGCTCAAGACTGGACACCGCTTAAGGGTCGGACAACCCGACACGTTATTTCCAACATGGCTAATGGCTAATGGCTAATGGCTAATGGCTAATGGCTAATGGCTAATGGCTAATGGCTAATGGCTAAAAACCTATTTCCCCGTCGCCACCGTGCTGCCACTGCTCTCAGCACCTTCAATTCCCAGCTGCGTCAGGATGAACGCATAGTCAAAAGCGACTTCATGGAAACGATCATAACGACCTGAGGCTCCGCCGTGGCCTGCGCCCATGTTGGTCTTGAGCAGCAGCACATGCTTGTCATTTTTCAAGGTGCGCAGTTTGGCGGTGTATTTGGCCGGCTCCCAATACATTACTTGACTGTCATTGAATGAGGTCTTTACCAGGATCGCCGGATACGCCGCCTTTTTCAGGTTGTCATAAGGCGAATACTTCAACATGTAATCGAACGCGGGCTTCTCATTGGGATTGCCCCATTCTTCGTATTCGCCGACAGTCAACGGAAGCGAAGCGTCAAGCATGGTGTTCATCACGTCAACGAACGGAACGTGCGAGACCACAACTTTGAACAGGTCAGGCCGCATGTTGGTGACTGCGCCCATCAAGAGTCCGCCGGCTGATCCGCCTTCAATGGCAATCCTGTCACGTGAGCCGTACTTGTTGGCGACGAGATGCTCCGTGGCGGCGATGAAGTCAGTGAAGGTGTTCATCTTGTTCATCATGCGACCGGCATCATGCCAGGGCTTGCCCATGTCTCCGCCGCCGCGAATGTGCGCGTAGGCCATCACCACGCCGCGATCCAGCAGTGACAGGCGCGTGGCGCCGAAACGTTACCGGGACATTGATTCCGTAAGATCCATAGCTGTAGACATAAAGCGGGTTGGAACCGTCCGCCTTCTTCATGTCCTTGCGATAGACGACAGAGATGGGAATTTTCACGCCATCTTTGGCTGTGGCCCAGACGCGCTCAGACGCGTATTTAGTCGCGTCATAACCGCCCGGCACCTCGGTCTGTTTCAGCAACGTTGAGGTGTGCTTCTCCACGTCATAATCAAAGACCGATGCCGGCGTGACCAGTGACTGATAGCTATAGCGATACGCCTTGGTCTTGAATTCGCGGTTGGTCTGCGGGTTCGCCATGTACACCGGCTCAGGGAACGCGATGCGCTTCTTTTCTCCGCTGGCCAGATTCACGATGGTAAGTTCCGGCAAAGCATTCTGGCGCTCTTCCAGAACGTAAAAGTCTTCAAAAACGTCGATGCCGTTGAGCATCACATCCGGCCGCACGGGCACGATCTCTTTCCAGTTCGCCACGGATGGATCATTCACAGGCGCCGTCACCAGTCGATAGTTGCGGCCCTTGTCATTGGTGCGAATGAAGAACTGGTCGCCGCGATGATCGGCGTAATATTCGATGTCCTGCTTGCGGGGCGCAATCAGCTTCCACTCCGCTGTTGGTGTGGATGAATCAAGATAACGCACTTCTGACGTGGTGTGGCTGCCGACTTCCAGCATCAGAAACTTGTTGCTGCGCGTTTTGCCTACGCCGACGTTGAAGCGCTCATCCGGCTCTTCATAGACAAGATCGTCTTTGCCCTGTGGCCAGGCTGTGGCGATACAAGCGATATTGCCGCTTGGTCTTGTCTTCTTCCACGGTATAGAAGATGGTCTGATTGTCGGCGGCCCAGGCAACGGAGCCGACTTTTTCGGCGATCACCGCTGAATCTTTGCCGGTGCGCAGATCGCGTACGTAGAGCTTGTACTGGCGGAAGCCGGTATTGTCAGTGGAATAGGCCAGCAGATTGCCGTCTGGACTTACGTCACCCGCGCCCAGCGCCATGAAGGTCTGGCCCTTAGCCAGTTCATTTACATCGATGGTGATTTCTTCCGCCGCTTCCGTGCTGCCCTTCTTGCGGGCAAGAATCGGATACTGCTTTCCCTTTTCCCATCGCGAGTAATAGAAGTACTCACCCTGTTTATAAGGCACGTTGACGTCGGTTTCCTTGATGTGGCTGATCATCTCGTCATAGAGCTTCTGCTGGAGAGCTGATGTCGGCTTCATGACGGAGTCGGAGTAGGCATTTTCCGCTTCCAGGTACTGCGCCACTTCGGGGTTGGATTTCTCCTTCAGCCAGTGGTAATCGTCCACCAGCGTGCCACCGTTGATGTGGTTTTCCGTGTGGACCTTTTTGGCAATCGGCGGCGCGGCTGCTGAGGTGGCTGCGGGCTTGTCATCGGCTGCTTGCAGGAATGTGCTCATGAGAAAGAAAAGGACAACCACTGATTTTTGCATAAATCCGCCTTTAAGGAGTGGAAGGGAGTAGCTGGCGGAGGATTATAGCAAGGTATAGCCGCAGGCATTGCGGCAGTGAGACAACTTACTTCTTCATGGCAGTCTGGTCGCCCTTGGGAGGGTTCTGAGCCGTTTGTGTCCGGACCTGCTCAGCAATAGGGCTGGGGCTGAGGATCACCATCTTGGAGCGGCCTTCGCGTGCGCCGGGCATGAAGAGCATTTTGTGCGCTGCATCAAAGGCGAGGCTGAATCCTCTTACGTCTGTGGACATTTCATGATCCACCACGTTGCGGTTGAGGTCGATGGCAAGAACTGAGCCATCGCCGCCGGCGGCATAGAGCAGCGAGCCGCTGGGATCAAGAATCAGGGCATCGGTTCCACCCGGAGCGGGGATCCGCAACACCTCTGCGCCATTGTCAAGGTTCAGCACCACGACGGCATATCGCACCGCGACATAGAGGCGATTGCGGACGCTGTCGAGGGCGAGTCCCGTTGGCTCGGAGGCGGTCACATGGAACCGCTGGACGATCTTATTGGTGCGATCAATGACGGCGACTTCGCTGACATCCTGAAGACTGACGAACAATTCACTCCGGGCGGCATCAAAGACCATATCCTCGGGGAGCGCATTCAACTCGGTAACGTGGCTCTCGCTGCCTCCGATCGGGTCGATGGTGCTGATGGTGCGGTTGAACGTACTGGCGGCATAAAGAGTCTTGGTTTCCGGGACCCACAACAGCTTTTCCGGACGGCTCTGCACCTGCACCAACTTCTCCACCATCCAATTGTGGCTGTTGATCACGGCGATGCTGCTGCTGCCTGACAGGGCTACATAGACGCGCGAAGCTGCGTCATCGACGGCAATACCGCGGGGGCCGTCTACCTGGGAAATGCGCGCGATTACGCGGCGCTTTACCGGGCTGAAGATCTCAATGGTGTTGGTGGCAGGGCGGCTGATCACGACCTCGCCGTTGGCCATGGCAACTTCATTGAAACCCGGCTGTCCTGGCAGGTCTACCATTCCAACTTGACGCAGTTTGGCCGGAGACACGGCAGCGGCACATAGCACCACGGCAACAATCATGACTGTCTTTAAATTGAAGACCTTCGAATTACTCATTCAATGGAACCTGCTTCCCATACTCGGATGCGGATTAAGGCAGTTCTGCTGCCCGAGGGCATGGCCTCCGAAAGGTAAACTTTTGTGCTTGAGCCTTACCCTACGTGAGGCCCCATGATCATGATACCGGGAGACGGAATCCGATGTTTAAAGTGAGTGAATTTGCTGAAAAAGCCGGGGTTACGGTGCGTACCCTGCACCATTATGAAAAGAAGCAATTGGCAATTGGTAAATGGCAAAACCAGCTATTGGCACTTGGCACTTAGCCGTTAGGCTGGAGCCGGTACGTTTTCTTTTTCGAAAGGCGACTAAGTGCTAATGGCTAAGGGCTAGGTTATGTTCAGGGCCCGTTTGAAGGATCCGCGCTCTTTCTGGATCTTTTCCTGGAGCAGCGTGATGGCATAAATCAACTGCTCTGGGCGCGGCGGGCAGCCGGGGACATAGATATCGACGGGGATTACCTGATTCACACCCTGGATCAGCGCGTAATTATTGAAGACGCCGCCGGAGGTGGCGCAGGCGCCCATGGAGATCACCCATTTGGGTTCAGGCATCTGTTCCCAGAGCTGGCGAATGACCGGCGCCATCTTCTGAGACACGCGCCCGGCGATGATCATCAGATCGGACTGGCGGGGCGAGGGGCGGAATACCTCGGCGCCGAAACGCGCGATATCGAAACGGGCGGCGCCCATGGCCATCATCTCAATGGCGCAGCAGGCCAGACCGAATGTCATCGGCCAAATGGAGCTTTTGCGCATCCAGTTGATCACATTATCCAGTGATGTGAGCACCACGCCCTGTGGCTGATCGTTGCCAAACAGCACTTCGCGCATGTGACGCGCGCTGTCCGCCGCCGTGTTGCCGGTGGTGTTCTCGTACCGATTGGTCAGCAATTCCCGTTCAACGTCTGGGTGAACTATGTGATCGCTCATGGCTGCTCCTATTCTAATTGGATGGGCGGAGGATGTGAAGGATGCTGATTGGATCGCCGACATCGCCGTGATCGGAAGATCAAACCCTTACCGCTGATTACGCGGATAACGCTGATTAATCCAGTTTTCGGGTAATCGGTAGGCTCAGACGGCCTCATCCGGTCATAGACGTCCGATCAGCGGATCCACCGATTTCCCGATCACCAGATCACCCGATCACCCGATCCAAACCAGACGTTGGTTTTGGGATACCATAGATGCCGATGGATGCCCACAACAGCCGCATTCTTGACCAATTCACGCGCCAGGCTGAGCCTTTTGCGCAATCGCAGGCGATTCGCAACCATGCAGCGCTAGAGCATATTGTTGCTCAGGCACAGGCCGGCCCGGATGATACCTCCCTGGATGTAGCGTGCGGTCCCGGACTGCTGGCGTGCGCTTTCGCGCATGTTGTCCGGCAAGCCGCCGGCATTGACCTGACGCCTGCCATGCTGGATCAGGCGCGCCAGGCGCAACTGGAACAGAGCCTGGCCAACGTCTCATGGCAACAAGGCGACGTGAATGCCCTTCCCTATCCCGACGCACATTTTTCCATTGTGAGTTCTCGTTACGTCTTCCATCACCTGCCCGAACCACTGGCCGTATTGAAGGAAATGAGGCGAGTCTGCAAGCCCGGAGGCCGCGTGGTGGTGGCCGATATGGTCCCCACACCTGAACGGGCGGCGGCGCTTAATGCCGAAGAACTGCTGCGCGATCCGTCTCATGCACGGGCGCTCACTGAGTCCGAGTTCAAAGCCCTCTTTGCCCAAGCCGGGTTGCCGGAACCGGTGGTGAGTTATTACCGCGTGGAAAGCGAGATGGAAGACCTGCTCTCACGATCGTTCCCTGAACACGGCGACGCAGACCGGGTCCGCCAGATGTTTGAGGCTTCTCTGGCCGACAACGCGCTTGATCTGAACACACGCCGTGAAAACGGCCAGATCATTTACAGCTTTCCCCAGGCGATCATGGTCAGCACCAGAGGCCGTTAAAGATCAGAATTGCAAATAGGCGCAATCAGCATTTTCAATTTCCCATGAGAGTGTGTCTTCGCTACAGTGGTCTCACTGAACTCACCAAGTACATGGAACAGGTCCAGCGGGTCAGCTCCAGCCTTCGCCGGTTGCTGGTCTGGCCCATTGAACGTTGTCATTCATTAAAGTTGTTTCACGATTTGCGGACGATCAGTTCGTCTGCAACGTAAGCGCGTGTACATGTGGACGATTGTTCGAAGTCGGCGGAGATTCTGGCCATAATCCAGAGACTAAGTGAAAATATATCGATTCGATCAGCGGTAAAAACGTTTTTTGCGCTTCATTCAATGCTATTTTGATATCAACGATGCGCGCCTGCTTCGCAGGTTGATCACCTGCCGGGTAGTCCACAAATTTAACGCTTCTCCGCAAATAAAACTCCACTATCGCGGCGAGACGTCACTGTCGCGATTGGCGTGAGTGTGTCTATAACGCGGCGGCGCGAAGCGCGAAACCATCGGATGAGCGTGCGCTTTCTTGTCCAGCACAACAAGAAGCTTGCACTGCCTGCACGCAAACAGGCTGACAGCTGCTCAAGGTATTCAGGGGAACCCTTGGGAAGCTGCTCAGCCTGTTTCTTTTTTCGACTCTATTTTCTCAGGGCATCTTTCGTCATAACGAATGCCACTTTGCCCTGGGCAGCCCGCACGCGCTCATACGCCGTTACGGCCTCATGGAGTGGATAGCGTTCGGCCACGCGCGGTGGAGTGAGTTTGCCACTCTCAAATAATGGAACAAGCCGGGCAAGAATGGCGGCCGCGCTGACTGAGTCAATGGGAATGCTATTGATGCCAATAATTTCCTGACGCTTGCGGTAAAGCGGAAAGAGATCAACCTTCACTTCGCGGCCGCCAAAAGTCACGCTGTAAACGGCCATGCGTCCGCGTTCGGCAAGTGAATGCAGCATGGGTTGAAAAACAGAAGCGCCCACACCGTTGAGCGCGATGTTAACGCCGCGTCCGTCGGTGGCTGCTTTGACCACCTCGGCAATGTTGTCAGGCTCAGAGGTGGCAACGGCATCGACCCTGGAATGGTCCAGCATGGGAGTTTGCGTTTTGTCACGTACGAGTGCAATGGTCCGCCCGCCCAGGGCTTTAGCCAATTCAAGGGCGGCGGAGCCTACCGCGCCGGCCGCGCCGGAAATCAATACCCACTCGCCTGGAACAAGCCGCGCATTTTCCAGACACACATACGCTGTCGAAAACGGTACGCCAACAACCGCCGCCTGTTCAGGAGAAAGATTCGCCGGACGCAACGTAGCCGCGCCTGCGGGGACCGTGATGAACTCGGCATGCGTGCCGTCACGGGTAAATCCGATATCGCCGCCGGAACCCCAGACTTGCTGCCCAATGGATTGCGGAGGTCCTTCAACGATCTGGCCGGCGAAGTCGCGGCCCACCACGCGCGGCAGCCTGGTATCAGGAAAAAGCCCGCGAATATTGCCGATATCGCTGGGATTGATGCCGGCTGCTTCTATCCTTACCCGCACTTCACCCAAATTCAGCGGCGCAGGCAGCACGTCAACCAGTTTGACCACATCACCGGGTTCGCCAAATTTCGAGATCTGGATGGCTTTCACGGATGGTTGTTCTCCTCAGGGCCTCTTCGGCTCATGGATTGTAATAAGATGCCGGGTAGTTTTGAACAGTTTGCGTTGACACATGGCTTCAGGCAGAGTCTATTGTCGCTGAAACTGACATTGAACGGTTGCGCACGCCAATATCGGGGTTCCAGATGAATTCATTGCTGAAAGACCTGGCTTTTACGATCAGGGGACTTTCCAGAAGTCCTGGTTTTACGCTCGCCGCGGTGCTGTCGTTGATGATCGGCATCGGAGCCAATACCACGATCTTCAGCGTTACCAGTGCGCTGCTTTTCCGTCCCCTTCCTTATAAGGATTCAGATAGGCTGGTAATTCTCTGGAACCGTTCGCCCGGGCTGAACATCACGCAGGACTGGTTTTCAACCGCTCAATATTTTGACATCAAGAATGGCAGCAAGAGCTTTGAAGATGTAGCCATCGCAATTGGCGGCGTAGAGAACCTGACAGGCGAGGGCGAACCGGAGAGAATTGGCGCCATTCACATATCGTCAAACTTATTGACTATGCTGGGCGCCCGCGCGGCAGCGGGAAGATTACTCAAAGCTGAAGATGATGTGCCTGGAGGCGCAGGTATCGCCATCCTGGGATACGGAACATGGCAGAGACGTTATGGCGGCGATCCAGGCGTGGTGGGACGGTCCACTCACGCTAAACGGAAAATCATTCCAGATTGCGGGCGTGCTGGCACGCAGTTTCTCCCTGCCACGCGAGGTGATGCCAACACTGGACGGAGCCGAAGACGCCGAGATATTGCTTCCTCTTCCGCTGAACGCATCTGCTCCTTCAGCGCGCGGGCATGAAGACTACAACATTGTGGCCAGGCTCAGACCGGGCGTGAGCGCACAGCAAGCACAGGCAGAGATGGACACCCTCACCGCCAGGCTTCGGCATGACTTCCCTGATTCGTATCCTCCCAACGGTGGCCTGACGTTCGGCGTGGTTCCTCTTCTGGAGCAAGTAGTGGGAGACGTGCGCCTGCCGTTGCACATTCTCTCCGGCGCAGTGGGACTGGTATTGCTGATTGCCTGTGTGAACGTGGCCAATCTCCTGCTCTCTCGGGCGCTGGCACGGCAGAAGGAGATAGCGATCCGAGCCGCACTGGGAGCCAGCGGCAAACGACTATTGCAACAACTGCTCACCGAAAGTGTTTTGCTTGCCCTGATCGGCGGAGTACTGGGGATCGCTTTTGCAGCAGCCAGTCTGCAACTGGTGCGCGTGCTGGGAGGCAAACAGATTCCCCGCCTTCACGATATTGAAATCAACAGCCAGGTCCTTCTGTTCACCGTGGCGATCTCTGTGCTCGCTGGCATTGTGTTTGGATTGGTTCCAGCATTCAAGGTTTGCCGCCGTGACGTGCAATCCAATTTGCAGGATGCATCGCGTGGCGCTTCCGGCGCAAACGCAGTGTGGGGACGCGGCAACAATTTGCGCAAACTGCTGGTGATGTCAGAGCTGGCATTGTCCGTCATCGTGCTGATTTGCGCGGGACTCCTGATAAGAAGTTTTATGCGACTGCAAAAAGTCTCTCCGGGATTTAACGCGAACGGCGTGCTCAGCCTGGAACTGACGATGAGCGGGCGCAACTATCAAAAAAGTGAAAACGTAATCCAGGCGTATTCCCAGCTTTGGGACCGACTGGAACATCTGCCGGGAGTCAGCGCCGTTGGCGGCGTTTCACATCTGCCGCTGAGCCAGATGTTTGCCTGGGGGCCAATCACGGTTGAAGGTCGCGGTCCCGCCGCTGGAGAAAGCTTCATCAACGCCGATATCCGCATCACGGGAGGCGACTATTTCCAGGCCATGCAAATTCCATTGCAGAGTGGAAGGATGTTCAATGACGCGGACACGATGGATACACCTCATGTCGCCATAGTGGATGAATACATGGCGCAACAGATGTGGCCAGGGAAAAATCCGCACGAAAATGAGGCGATGGGAAAACGATTTCGTTTTGGCGGCAGCAATGACAAATCGCCATGGATCACCGTGGTGGGCATTGTTGGCCGCGTAAAACAGTACGCATTGGATTCGGATTCGCGCATCGCCTATTACGTCCCGCAGAAGCAATATCCTGTGCGAGCCATGAACCTGGTCATACGCAGTCAATCAGACCCAGCAGCTCTGAGCTCCGCTGCAGCCGGCGCCATCCACCAGATGGATCGCGACCTGCCTCTCTATAACGTGCTTACCATGCAGCAACGCCTGGCGGACTCACTGGCCCAGCGCCGCTTCTCCATGACGATGATTTCATTCTTCGCCTTCTTCGCTCTGGCCCTGGCAACCGTGGGAACCTACGGCGTAATTTCCTACCTGGTCGCGCAAGGCACCAGGGAGATCGGCATCAGAATGGCGCTGGGATCCACTCGCTCCGGGATCATTCGACTGATCCTGCGCAGAGGAATGGTGGTCTCATGCATGGGCGTTGGCATTGGAACAGTCATAGCTTTAGGCGGAACGCGCTTTATGCGCAGCTTGCTGTTCGGAGTGAATGCCGCGGACCCGTTTACTTATGCAGTGATCGCCCTCTTGCTGATTCTGGTAACGTTCCTGGCGATCAGCGTTCCCGCACGGCGAGCATCACAGACCGACCCCATGATTTGTCTTCGTACTGAATAGCTCGAATGAAATAGTCTGCTTTGGGCATCAACTTTGCGCATCAGCTTCGCACATCGACCTGTGTCAAAAGAGCTGGATTCTGCGGGTTTAAATGACTGCGTAAGGGACCCACCCTAAGCACGCCCCTTTTATCACTGATAAGGCTAGTCTTAATGTGATCTTAATCCTTTCCTGGGTTACAGTACCCGTCGAACCCTAACACTGACGAAGCATCAAAGCGGCCGATAGACGCCACGAGTCTGTTCTTCGAGCTTACGCGGACGTGTGCCCTTTTCGAGTGCTGAGCAGAGCTGGGTTAGACCAAACATAAGGAAAGACTTACATGACTGCTCGAACTGCGTATCTCACCGCCTCGCTCATCGTTTTCTGCGGCCTGTTTCTCGCTCTTCCCGGAAGCGCCCAGGCCCAGGTACCACACTCATCCCACGTAATCCTCCTGATGGATGAAAACACCAGCTACAACACCACACTCACGAACATGCCATGGCTGGTGAGCACGGGCAATGCTTACGGGCACACCACGAATTTTGTTTCCGATACCACCGGATCATTGATGGACTACCTCTGGGTTTCATCCGGCAGTTGTGAATCCCAGGCAAATTGCGTGTTGCCCACCGGGACGCATGATTTTGGCTGCGGCGGATCCGGCTGCCTCTCGCCCATTACGGACGACAACATTTTCCGCGAGATGAACAACCACGGCATTTCATGGAAGGTTTACGCACAGTCGTACGCCGCTGCGGGCGGCACCGTGACTACCGCGGACAACGCCAAGGCCACACATTATTATCGCCGTCACAATGCAGCCACCTGGTACAGCGATATCCTCAGCAACACCGCGGGCTCACAATCACGCATTGTGGACTTTTCCCAATTTGCCATTGATCTGGCCAATGATGCCTTGCCGCAGTTCACCATCATTGCTCCTGACGGACTCCACGATGCGCACGATAGCAGTCCTTTGGCAGCCGATAACTTCCTGAAAGCGACACTGCCCGCGGTGCTGGCCAAACCCTATTTCAAAGCCGGCGGTGACGGCATGCTCATCATTACCTTCGATAACGGCGATGCCGACGCTAAAGGCCCTGTTTACACAGCCGTGGTGGGACCCAACGTGATTCCCAACAGCGTCTCCAACAAGCTATACAAACACGAGAACACTTTCAGAACCATCCTGGAGGCGCTCGCTCTTCCCACGAACATTGGCGCTGCCGCAACCGCCGCGCCCATGAGTGACTTCTTCGCCGCATCCACAACAGGGTCCGTTACCATCACTTCTCCGGCTGCCAATGCCGTCACCGGGACGAACGTGCAGATCAGCGCAAGCGCAACCGAACCGAGCACACAGATCTTCCAGCTACAAGTATGGGACACCACCACGGGCCGCAAACTCGGGGAGTCAACTCCAGGGAGCAGGACGTTTTCGGCAACTGTGGCGCTTGCACCGGGAGCCCACAAGCTGGTCGTTGACGATATTGCCACCGGCAACTTTCTTCCCATACACCAGTCGAGCGTCACGATCACAGTCGTCGCCGATGGTGTCCGCATCTCTTCTCCCCAGCCGAACACTGTGGCCGGTATGCGGATTCCTGTGGTGGCGACGGCAACAGAGTCGGCAGCCGGCGTTTACCAGCTTCAGGTATGGGACGCGACCACTGGCGCCAAGCTGGGCCAGTCAGCGCCCGGAACGTCGTCCATCAACCAGACATACTCGCTGACGCCGGGCCCGCATCAACTGGTGGTGGAAGATATCAGTGTGGGGACATTCACCACTCTGCACACATCGTCAGTGTCGGTATCCGTGTTGGCAGACGGAGTCACCATCACAACGCCGGCAGCCAGCCAGGTCAACGGAAGACTGTTGACCATCAACGCCACCGCGCGTGAATCGGCTGCCACCGTCTATAACCTGCAGGTGTGGGACGCAACCACCGGAGTAAAGCTGGGCCAGTCGGCCGCTCATACTTCCACCATCAACCAGACATACACGCTGGCTCCAGGCAAGCACACCATTGTGGTTGAAGACGTCAGCACAGGAACGTTTCAGATCTTGCATACGGCAACAACCACGGTGACCATACAGTAAAGAAGAGCTTCTCTTCGCTTCTTGATGCCGGATTCGATGAAAATCGAGTCCGGCCTTTTTTGTTTCGCTGTCGAAATTTTCGCGATGTGCTCGAAACCGGCCGGGTTGTCCCATCTACGTAGAACTAAAACTGTCAGTTCTTACAGTTTCCGATGACTTCTCTTCTCGCGTAGAAGTGAGCAGCTCTGGTTTTTCTTGGAGCCACGTTGAGACCATGACCCCTTGTCACATGGTCTTAACAAATATCCCCAGGTTCAACATACCCAAGTCTAAGGTCCCAAGGTACACAAATCTAAGGAGTACTAAAATGAAAAAGCTTTCGAGTATCTTCGTCTGCACTCTACTTATTGGCATTTCAGCCATGGCCTATGGCAAGAGCAAGCCGCTGGCTGACAAACAGATGGACCAGATCAGCGCCGGTTCAGCAATCGGTGACGGCGGATCCACTGCCTCCAGCAGCCGGACCTTCACAGTGGCCCTCGACGGTAGCGCGCTCAGCGGAGCCACTTCCCTCAACATCGTGAACGCGGCCGACAGCACGGTTGCCGACGGCGTGAATACATGGAACGGTGACACGCTACACGATGCCAGCGTGGCACAAGCGAACGCAATCTCGCAGACGGGTGTGCCCGCTGGTCTCGGTCCACGTGGCGCAGTTCTGTCCATGACTCAAACGGCGAATGCAGCCGAAGCAGATGCAGCGATCGGTAATGCCATCGCTCTGGATGGTTCCACGGCCACTGACACAATCGCAGAGACCGTTACTCTTGCCGGCTCGGCTGAATCGAATGCCACTGCCCTCAATATCGTCAACGCTGTCGGCAGCCTGGTAGCAAACGGCGTCAACGTGGCTGCCTCCACCAATTTGAACGATGTCAGCCTGACTCAGGTGAACATCATTGTCCAGAGCGCCCACTGATAACCGGGAAAGGAAGAGCGGCAAAATGCGGCAAAGCCGCTCTTTCGTACAAATTCCGGCGAAAGCCTCGCTTTCGCACAAATGAGAGACGAATGGAGGTTCCTCTATGCGGCGCAATCTGACAATCGTCCGCCTGGCAGTTGTTCTGCTGATCTCAGCAGGAATAGCGCAGGCCAAATCCAAACCGCTTGATGATGCAGCCCTGGACCAGGTCACGGCCGGAGGGTTCACCCTGACTGCTGGAAACGGCACTTTCCAGGTTGGCCTGGTAAATCCGACGACCATCAGTTTTCTGGGCAAGGTCTCGACTTCGAAAGGCATGGTTGAGGCGTTTGGCACCATGACTGCCGAATCCTCGACCGTCGGCGGCATCAACGTCAGTGGCAACGCATTGAGCGGCGCGCAGTCGCTCATTACGATCCTTGCCGCCAATTCAAGCGTCAACGTCCTCACGAACCTGGTGGTGTTGTTCAACCCCACGAACGTGATCATTAACCAAGGTAACAGTAACGGTAACAGCAACCAGGGTAACGGAACCCACTAAGTCTATGCGCCCTTTCATCCAAACTGTCGCGGTCGCTCTGTTGTTCACACCGTTATCCGCCCAGGTGGCGTTCAACGAGGCAGGCACCAGGGCGACCAAGACAGTGCGCACGCTGAAAGAGATACGCGACGACCAGGTGGTGCGCCAGAAGTGGGACATGACATGCGGCGCTGCTGCCATCAGTACCCTGCTCACCTACGACTTCAGAGACAACACCCCGGAAACTGCGGTCGTGACCTGGCTCCTGCGCCGTACTGATCCGGTCAAGGTGCAGGCCCGGAAAGGTTTTTCGCTACTTGATTTGAAACACTTCGTCCAGGCACGAGGTTATCGCGCCCAGGGCTTCAGTGAAATGTCGCTGGAAGAACTGGCCGATCTGAAGATTCCAGCTATTGTTCCCATTCGCAGCAAAGGCGTCGATCATTTCGTGGTCGTGCGCGGAGTATTTGGTGACCGCGTGGTGCTGGCCGATCCCGCATTCGGGAACATGACCATCAAGTCGCAAAAATTCCAGGAAATCTGGAAACAGGGAATCGCCTTCATCGTTCTACCCCCGGACCCGGCAATGTTTCAGCGAAGCGAACAGTGGCGGGCCGCGCTCTCCAGAGTCGTTCGACCGGAAGGCAGAACGGTGCTTCGCACCTTGCAACAAACCGCGCCCAACACGCCCCTTAGCAATCCTTAGTCAAGGAAAACGATTGAGAGGAGAGAGAAAATGTGGTGGAGAAGATTGATTGCATCCGGCTGCTTTCTTTGTGCGTTGTCTCTGGCTGCACAGGCGCCTCTGGTACCTGAGGCGAACGCTACCGATCGCACCGACGTGAAGTTCCAGCAATTGCAGCAGGCGCTGCGCGAGCGCGACGCCATTATCCGGAATCTGCTGGAGAGGGTTTCCTTACTGGAAAAGAAAAACGACATCTTTCCTCCAGCCGCCGCCGGGTCCGCTCATTCCGTGAACGCCACTCTGCCTAACAGCACCCTTGCCCAACAACGCTTCTCCCAGCAACACGGGCGCAATCCCCAAACCTGACGAACAGGGTTACAACGAGGAAGACCGCAAAGCACGCGCGGCCCTGGACAGCGCTCTGATCCAGCGAGGCGGGCTGCTTCTGCCTTCAGGCACTCTGGAAGTGGAGACGAGTGCGTCCTATTTCGATGCTTCCTCCGATGCGATCAGTATCGAAGGTTTCAGCATCCTGCCTATCCTGGTCGTCGGCAACATCGTCTCCGACCGCGTTCGCAGACAAGTAGCCTTGTCCAATGTGACGACCAGGCTCGGACTTCCCTGGAATCTTCAAATGGATGTTCGGACACCCTACGGTTACGAACAGGTGCGCACGGTAACGGCTGACAATAAAGAGAGCTCACAGCACGCCAACGGACTGGGCGACGTGCAAGTGAGTCTCAGCCGCCAGGTAGCCAAAGAACATGGTTCCATTCCCGACCTGCTGGCCAACGTGAGCTTCAAAACCAGAACCGGTAAAGACCCATTTGCCCTGGGCAACAATGAGATTGCTCTCGGCACAGGGTTCTACGACATTCAGGGCCGCATCACCGCCGTGAAATCCAGCGATCCCATGATTCTCTTCGGAAGCCTCAGCTATGCTTACAATGTTCCGGCCGGCAAGTTGATTAATGATCCAAATAACGCGGGCAAGCAGATTCTGGCTCACTTTGAGCCGGGCGATACTTCCGGTTTTCAGTTGGGCGCGGCGCTCGCAGTCAACCCGGATACTTCCCTGACCATGAGCTGGGACCAATCGTTCACTCGTGGCACCAGCGTCAATGGATTGCGTCTTCCCGGTTCGAACCTGGTGGGAGGAACACTGCGGTTCGGCGGATCCTATATCTATCTGCCAGGAAAACTTATTGACCTTAGCCTTGGAGTTGGCCTTACCCGCGATGTACCCAACTTGCAGTTCACCGTGGGAGTGCCACTCCGGTTTAACCTGTGGAAGCCGTCGCGGCCGAAATAGACACCCAGAGCTTGGATATCGTTTCTCTGCCTTCCGGACAACAACGACGGTAGCCGTGCAGTAAAGAAGAGCTCCTTACTCCACCCGGCCGGATTCGATGAAAGTCGAGTCCGGCCATTTTTAGTTTCGTTAGGTTATATGGCCAGCTACCTCCGGCGATGGGCATTGATTCCGTCGTGGCATGCCCGGAGAATTGTACAGAAAAATCGCTCAGTTCAGGCTGTCCCCTTTTTTCCCTTTCCTCTTTTTCCCATCCTTTTTCCCATCCATGTTCATCAGTGGTAAGGTTTTCCTGATGGCATTGTCGCTCACAGATTTCGGATGGAATAGTTTTTTCGCGACCCAATTGCCGGAAGGCAGTGCTGGACGGACCGGACGGATTGCTTCCTCCAATCGCGAACATTTTCTTATCTGGACGGAGACCGGCGACGTGGAAGCGCGCGTGAGCGGACGCTTTCGTGAATCGTCGGTCGATGCCTCCGGCGAGTCATCCGCCCTGGGCGATTGGCCCGCAGTCGGAGACTGGGTGGTGTTGCGTAAAGATGCGCCGGTGATTGAGCGGGTCCTGGAACGCCGTAGCAGAGTTTCGCGCAAGCGTCCCGGCAAGGAAATGCGTGAACAGATTCTGGCCGCCAACATTGATGTGCTATTTATTGTGACCGCGCTGGACCACGACTACAATCCGCGTCGCCTGGAACGCTATCTGGTGCTGGCCCGCGAAAGTGGAGCGCGACCGGTGATCCTGATCAACAAATCCGACAAAGCCCAAGACTTCGGCCACGACGTTGAAAGCATTGTGCGTGAAATGCAACTGGCCTCGCCGGGCAATCCCGTGCTGCTGCTGGCCGCCAAAGCCGGAAAAGGTCTGGAAACTCTGCCAACATTGCTGGCTCGCGGAGAAACCGCAGCGCTGATCGGGTCATCCGGCGTGGGCAAATCAACCATCGTCAACGCGCTGCTGGGGACGCAGCGCCAGACCACCAACGTGGTCCGCAAAGATGACAGCCGGGGCCAGCACACCACCACCGCGCGTGAACTGTTCATCATGCCTGGAGGCTGGCTGCTGATGGACCTGCCGGGGCTGCGCGAAATACAACTATGGGCCGAACCGGTGCAGGTGGAAAACAGCTTTGATGACATACAGCAACTGGTCGCGCAATGCCGCTTCCGCGATTGCACACATAACACGGAACCGGGTTGCGCCGTGCGGGACGGCAGCCTCGATCCCGGACGGCTGGACAACTTCCGCAAGATGCAGAAGGAAGCTGAGTACCTGGAACGGAAATCTGATCCGCGCGCGGCCCGCGACGCTCGACAACGCTGGAAATCCATTGAGAAATCGGTGAAGAGCCATCCTAAGCGCGATGGAAAATAGGGAAAAAACCTTGGCGCTCCAATCTCCCGGTTACACCGTTGTGCTTTATCTGCGTTTTTCTGCGTCAATCGGCGGCCAAATGTTTCCGCTCCTGGCGCGTCCCTCACCCCTATTCCCAACGCACGAAGCGCGCCGGGGGCCGTCGCGTACGCTCCGCCAGCGCTCGGAATGGCCAAAGGCGAAACTCGCGTTGATCCGCGGTATGGTTTTGATTTTTTCATCCCGGGACGGGCCGCGCTCCAGAGCGGGTTGGAGCGGAGCGACAGGAATTGTGATCTCCGTTGCGTCTTTTTACAGCAACCTGAACGCAGCGGCGGGAATCCATGCCAGAAGGGGTTCTCCGGAGAGAGATCAGTCAGGTTCTAGAGCGTAAGGCCAGTCGTGCGTTTGGGAATTTCCAGGGTGGCACAGATGGAGCTCCGGGAAAAATGGTTTCGCACTCTCATCCACAATATCTCCGATATTGTTGCCCTGATTGATGCTGAAGGCATTCTGCGCTTCGTAAACCCTCGCATGGAACTGGAGCTTGGGTACAGCGCCGCGGATATGCTGGGCCGCAACGTGTTTGAATTCGTCCATCCGGAAGATATACCCCGCGCCACCATTGAATATTCCGGGACCCTTCAGCGCCAGGGAGAAAACGTTCCCTCAGTGTTGCGCCTGCGCGATGCAACCGGAGCGTGGGTGCCGTTTGAGATTATCGCCAACAATCAGTTGAACGATCCTGAGATTCAGGGGGTAATCTTTACCGCGCGCGACGTTCGCTATCGCGAGGAAGTGCAGGAGGCCATCCGCTCAGCCAATATGGATGTGACGGAGCGCGTGGAAGCCCGCACCACGGAACTGGCAAAACGAAATGCGGATTTGCGGATTGAGAACCAGATCCGCCTGCAAACGGAAAAGGACCTGCAACTGGCCATCTCCCTGCTGAACGCCACGTTGGACGCTACTGCGGATGGCATCCTGGTGGTTTCCACTGAGGGCAAGATCAGCAGTTGCAATGGAAGGTTTCTGGAGATGTGGGGCATGGATTGCTCGCCCGCTATGGGAATCCGGGATGAAGATCTTCTGCGCAATGCCTTGCCGCAACTGCAAAACAGCGCGGAATTTCTGACCAGAGTGAAAGAGCTCTATTCCAATCCTGAATCCACCAGCTTTGACGTTCTCCACATGAGAGACGGACGCATCTTTGAACGTTACTCAAAGCCGCAGCGCATTGGGGAACGCGTGGTGGGGCGCGTGTGGAGTTTTCGCGACGTGACTCAGTCGCGGAACCTGGAACAGGAACTGCGTCAATCGCAAAAAATGGAAGCCGTGGGCCGGCTGGCCGGCGGCGTGGCCCATGATTTCAATAATCTGCTGATGCTGATGTCGGGATATCTTGGCCAGCTCGCGAACGAGAGGGCTCTGTCTGCCGCCGATCAAAGGAACATTGTTGAACAGCTGATGGCTACCACAAAGCGCGGCGCAGCGCTGACCCGGCAGCTGCTTACCTTCAGCCGCAAGGACCAGACCGCTCCCACTGTGACCGATCTCAATGAAATTGTCCTGAACATGGAAACGCTGCTCCGGCGTCTTCTGTTTGATTCCATCCACCTTGAGATCTCGCTGTCGTCCGATCCTCTGTATATTTTTCTAGACGTGAATCAGGTTGAGCTCGCCATCATGAACCTGGCGGTGAATGCCCAGGATGCAATGCCGGATGGCGGAACGCTCTCCATCACCACCAGCAATGAAGCGCTGGCCGTACCAGGCGCAGCCGGTGAAACATCGGTGTCCAATTATGCCGTGTTTCAGGTGACGGATACGGGCCACGGAATGACGCCGGACGTTCAATCGCACATCTTCGAACCATTCTTCACTACCAAGGAGCCGGGAAAAGGCACAGGGCTTGGACTGGCCACAGTGTATGGAATCGTGCAACGCGCGGAAGGACAGATCAAGATCAGCAGCGGCCCTGATCAGGGCACCAGCTTCCGCGTGTACCTGCGGCAGACCACTGTCGCTCCGGGGGCAAAGAAACCGGCTCCGGAAAAGCGGCCGGCTCCGCACGGGAATGAGACCATCCTGCTGGCCGAAGATGAAGCCGGTATCCGCGCCATGACTCGCGCCTTCCTGGAAGGACTGGGCTATCGCGTGCTGGAAGCTGCCAACGGCACGGATGCGATTGCGCTCGCCAAAGAATATCGCGGGACCATCGACCTGGTGGTGACTGACGTGATGATGCCGGGCGTACGCGGCGATGCGGTTGTGGAAACGATTCGCCAGGGCAGGCCGGCGATCCAGGCCATATTTATTTCCGGATTTGCGGAGGGCACCGGCATTGACAGTTCTCTGGATATTCTGGAAAAACCGTTTGAATTTCCTGACCTCGCGCATCGCATACGCGCGCTCCTGGATCTTGGCTGGGCGCGCAAAAATCACAGCGCTGCGTGATGAACAACGCGACATTCGCTGGCGCCTGCCAGAGGAGCAAAAAGTATTCAGGGGATTTGGAAATCACAAGCGATTTATCGCGAGCGATAGACAAGGGAAACCAAGGGCGAAGCCCGAGCACGCGCTGAGCCCGCTGCCCCAGGAGCATGGAAGAACCCGAGGGAACCGAAAATCTCAGGCCGGTTGGAGCGTAGCGACAATAAAAGGAACGGTAAGGGCTGCGGCAGTCCACGCGCAGCCAGCCGCTGTCCCAGGAACTTGAAGAACCCGCAGGAAAGGAAAATCTCCAGCGGTATATCGCAAAGCGACAATCAATGAATGGTGAGCGCGGCTGGATTCGAACCAGCGACCCACGCCTTAAAAGGGTAAAAGGAACACGAGCTTCCAAGGTTTCAAAGGACTTTGCCGAACGTCATAATACGTGGAAGGACGCGCAAGCCGTCTTTCTGGCTTTAAATCACAGCTTTGACAGCAGCCCGGTCGAGGTAGGATTCAATTCGCTCGGCGAGACGAGTTTCTTCCGGCGCGGTAGAATTATGCCCACGTAGTTCCCCTTGCGTGGCATAAACGCGTTGAAGGATCTGGAGGAAATGAAAGCATGATGAGCGATGACGCTGTAATCGCGCTGAGGACGTACGGCGCGAGTGAGTTGGAGATCAACGATTTCTCCTCATCCATAGTCTATGATTGGATACTGAATGAGGAAGAACTGATCTCAGCTTTCGAGAGAGAACGAAAGAGAATTCTCGCTAGGCGCTCAGGAATTCCTGCTCTTCAGCCTGACGACGAAGCAATCCCGCGACGACCTTCCCACGAGCCTGGTCCCAACGCTCAAACTCTTTTGCAGCGTTTTCTGCGTCACTTTGGTTGATGAGCTTAAGCAGCGTCGAAGAATCCAGATTCCCGCTGCCGCAAGTGCAAATTTATTTCCGTTAAAAAGATGCTCCCAGGCGGGTTGGAGCGCAGCGACCACATTCTGGGAAATCAAGGGCGAGGCCGGACACGCGCCGAGCCCGCTGCAACAGGAGCCTCCAGAGTGCTTCCACGTTAATTGCACGTAAGCGGTTGTGTCGCGCAGCGACAGTAACCGACGATGGTGAGCGCGGCTGGATTCGAACCAGCGACCCACGCCTTAAAAGGGCGTTGCTCTACCAACTGAGCTACGCGCCCACACACAATTAATCTAACACATGCAGAAAGAGTTCGGCGATGCCGCGGCAGAAGCGGGGAAAATACACCACTGTCTTCAATTCTTGTCGCTGCGCGACAAACCGCTTGAGATTTTCTGTTTCCCCCGGATTCTTCTATGCTCCTGGAGCGGCGGGCTCAGCGCGTGCCCGGCCTCGCCCTTGGTTTTCGTCATTAAATGTCGCCTCGCTCCAACACGCATGAGAGTATCGTTTTTCCCTGATCAATCCGCACTTTTGGGCAAGCCGCTCGGCGCATTCCCCGGTTCAGCTTATGTAGCGCAAATAGCCAAGACCAACACGCATATGGTGGTTCAGACTGTCAGGCACAGCCAGAGCCACGGCGAGTCCCACAAGGCCGTGAGCAATCCCAAGTGGGACCACCGCGCGGTATCGGCGATAGAGCTCACTCAGCAGCCATCCGCCAAGAAAAGTAAGCGGAGCCAGAACAGGATTGGGCAAATGAGCCAGTCCGAACAAAGCTGCCGTGGTAAAGCTGGCCAGCACGCCACGCTCAATCACGCGCTCCATGCGCTCGAAGAAAAAGGACTGCTGGATCCACTGTTGCACCACCGCCCACATCAGATATGTTCCTCCGTGGCGGATGGAGTTTGGTCTGCCAAACAGCTTGTGCAGTGTGCCAAGGTGCGCCGAGACCAGCAACACCGTAGCCGCCGTAATGATTCCCAGGCTGATCACCACGATGGAAAACTGAAGCGGCGGAAGATCGAAGTCGGGCCTCCGAAATCGCTGTCGGAAAAAGCGAACCAACGCGTTGGAGCCCTGCGGGCTGGCAGTTTCCGCCGGCAGACTTCGCGCGTCAAAACCTTGCTGGCCACGGATGGCGATGGCGTTGGCGTGACCCAACGTCGTGCCACCCATCGCCGTGTTTCCCATCGCCGTGTTTCCCATGATGGGACTGTGATAAAGCGCCAGCACACCCACAGAAAGGAAGAAGGCTACGTCAATCCAGAAAAGTTCTCTCTGCAGGGAGCGGGTGCTCCAGATGGTGATCAGGATCAGCGTGTAACCACACGCAATATTGAAAAGAGCGGCCGGCTTTCCCGGGTAAATAATTTCCACGTTGTCACCTCATCCACGGTAAAAGGAAAGCAGCCCGAAATGCATGGGCTGCTTTGCTTCAACATCGATACTAGTCCGAGTCCATAATTGACCTAAACCGAAATCCGGGCCCGGTGAACCGTGGTTTAAAAATCGTCAAATCCGCAAGAGCTAGAAACGGATTTGCGGTCCAATGGTGCCGCGGAAATTGTTACGGGCCTTATCTGGGAAAAAGATAATTTCGTCGCCCGCTTCTGCGCGAATCCCCAGCCAGCCGATATTAAATTCGATGCCACCGGCCGGATAGACCGCTGCATCCGTGTCACCATCCACAATATTGTTGAACTGGTTGTTGATGGTTCCGATCGTAACCGGTCCGCCAACGCCAAAGTTCACAAAGCCGCCTTTGACTGTTCCAAAAATGCGCACCGGACCTGTGCTCTGAATCTTGGGGCCAAAAAGGCCATGCAGCAGGCGCAGGTTGGAGCGCGAAACATTGGTAATGCCGCTGGAAGTGATGCTCGTGGTGAAATTTTTCTCAAAGTCGTAGGCCATTTCACCTTCCAGAACAATATGCTTGGCAACGTTGAAACCAATACGTCCACCCACGCCGAACATGTTGAGATTGGTGGTGGATGAGAGGCGGGTGTAGTCGAAAAACACTCCGATATTGCCGTGGTTTTTGTCATCCTGGGCTGAGGCTCTGGGCACAATCATTGCGAAACAAAGGGCCAGAGTGGCTAAAATTGCATAACGTTTCATGTAGTTGCTTTCTCCCGTGACGATGTTTTGCTTTCCCCGAACCGTACCCGAGATGCCGAACAAATTGGGAACCATAGCTCCAGCACGGTTTATTCTGACCAGTACGATGCCGCTCTGCTGCTCTGGGTGGGCTCCCTATTCAATTCCATCCAGTTGAAAAAGGGCGGATTTTCAGCATGAAAGGTTGCACCGCCAGACACACAGAATTAAACTTTGTGCGTCCAAATGGTAGCGGAGGAATTCATATGCCTCAAGGTACTCTCGATGTAATGAAGCTGGATGGTCAACCTGTAACCTATCAGGTCATGTTTGAACAAAATGCCGGCGGTACGTTCGTGGCGCGTGTGGACCCGGCCGGACTGGTGCCGCTCATGCATGAAGATATGCGCGTGGACCTGCCGGCAGCGGAATCGATTGCCCAGAAAGCCGAGAGCGAAGGCCGCGTGCGCGTAGCCAATGTTTTCCTGGAAGAGAACAACCTGCACGCCGCCATGGAGTATTTAGAGGAAGATATATAGGGCAATGAACAAGAGCATTGTGAAATTCGAAATTTTAAATTCGAAATTCAAAATCACTCTTCATTCACCCATCCTGTGCGAGTGACAACAGGTCTCTCTGCGGCTGCCGGCCCAGAGTGAACGCCTGGCTTCATCTTCGCCGCCAGGTCTTCAGCAATCTTCTTGCCGTGAAAGCGTCCGTTCTCAATAAAAATTTCACTGGTCCGCGCGCCAGACACAATCACGCCAGCCACGTAAATTCCTGGTACGTTGCTCTCAAACGTCCTGGGATCGCACACCGGACGCATCTCCGGATCAGTCAACTGGATGCCGACGGCCCGCAAAAAATCATAGTCAGGATGGTAGCCGGTGAGAGCGAACACAAAATCGTTCTTCAGCACATGGTCGCCTTCGGGCGTTCTCACGCGCACGGCATCCGGCATGATTTCGCAGACAGTGGAATTGAAGTACGCCGTCACTTCCTTGTTCTTGATCCGATTTTCAATATCCGGCTTGATCCAGTATTTCACGTTGTTATGGATGGCCGGACCACGATGCACCATGGTCACGCGTGATCCGCGCCGCCACAGCTCCAGCGCCGCGATGGCCGCTGAATTTTTCGCGCCGATGATGAGCACGTCCATATCAAAATACGGGTGCGGCTCCTTGTAATAGTGCATCACCTTGGGCAGATCTTCCCCAGGAATACGCATGTAGTTGGGCAGATCGTAATATCCCGTGGCGACCACGATCTTGCGCGTCGCATATTCCATCTCCTGGTTGTCGCGATTGCGTACGGCAACGCGGAACGCGCCATCGCTCCCCGTAACTTTGATCACCTGCTGATACTGCCGAACGTCCAGGTGGTAATGCTGCGCCACATTGCGGTAATACTCCAAAGACTCCTGCCGAGTAGGCTTCTGGTTGGCGCTGTTGAATGGCAAATCGCCGATCTCCAGCAGTTCAGGCGTGGTGAAGAAAGTCATGTTGGCTGGATAGTGAAAGAGCGAGTTCACCAGGCATCCCTTCTCCACCAGGGCAGTCACAAAGCCGGCGCGCTGCGCCTCAATGGCAGATGCCATGCCGGTTGGACCGGCGCCAATCACAAGAACGTCAAAGGATGTGCGGTCATGAGGCATAAGGAAACTTCATTCTATCGTGCTGGTAGCGCTCAGCCGGTATGAAAGCCGGTTCCGGTAGTGGGCCAGTTTGAAAGACTGGCCCACTAGCAGTATCAGCGTCTAGCGATTCGCTCGCGAACCGCGGGCCTTTAGGCAGACGATCATCGCGCCGCGATGAAATACTGGTACGCCGAATTGCTTCGCCGGTCGGATAAGCAATAATGGTGGGCATGCCAGAGCCGCCGCCCGGGAACGCAGTTACCGTGAAAGAGAAAACCGCCAGACGCATCATCGTCCTTGGCCTGGCGCGCTCTCTGAAGCAACCGCTGAAGACCGGCGTGGCCGCGGCTCTGTCTCTTCTTGCATACAAGGCCTTTCATCTTCCCCATGGATATTGGGCGCCGATTTCCGCGATCATCGTCATGCAATCGAACCTCGGCCGCTCCATCACCTCGGCACTACAACGCTTGGTGGGCACGGCCATCGGCGCAATTGTGGGCGCCCTGATGGTTGCGGCCGTTGGCGGAAATTCGCTGGGACTGCTGGTGGCCGTTACGGCGACCATGCTCCTCTGTTCCAGCGCCAGGTTGCAGACCAGCCAGCGTCTGGCAGGCGTCACCGCCGCTATTGTGATGCTGATTGGCGAGGGGTCCCCGTGGCGCGCCGGACTGAACCGCTTCATCGATGTGGCCCTGGGAATCGTGGTGGCGTTGCTGGTCAGTGTGGTATGGCCTTCGCGCGCGACGCTCGATCTGCGAAAATCTCTCGCTGGCACATTCCATGATCTGCACCAATTCTGGATCGCGGTAGTGTCAAGGACACGAGATGACGATATTGGTGCCGTGGATCGGCTGAAAAGGCAGACGCACCTGCATTCGCGGACCAATCATGAATTGCTTGCCGATTTTGAACGCGAGCCCGGGCGTCACGATCCGGTGTTGAGTCTCCTGCTGGAATCTTCCGATCGCATTAGCGACCATATCTCCGGGATCGACTATTCAGCGCGCAACATGTCGCAGGATTCGCTCTACAAAAAGCTCGAGCAGCCTTTCCAACGCTTATACGCAGCCGTTGCCGCTTCATTCGAGTTGATTGAAGCGGACCTGCGAGACTCGTCGAGATCGACTTCGCCGGAACTGGTGAGCGCGCTGCAAAATCTGGAGCAGGAATTCGAAGCCTTACGCCAGAGTGGCGTGCCTCGCTCTTACAACACAGAAGAACTGCTGCGCCTGTATTCCTTCTTTTACCGGCTTCAACAACTGGGTAATGAACTGCATCGAAGCATGGAATTCGCCAACGCTCTGGACCATCTTCGCTGATCTATTCTTTCTTCTTCTTGATATCCTCTCGATTCTTCGCCGCTTCCTTAGGATATTGCGGCTCGGTCATGCTCACTGGATCGAGGATCTCTTCAATCTCTTTTTCACTCAATAGCTTCTTATCGCGAGCGATATCAATGATGGAGCGGCCTGTAGCCACGGACTCCTTCACAATCTCCGCGGCCTTCTGATATCCAATGTAAGGATTCAGCGCCGTGGCCAGTGAAACCGTACTCTGGGCGTAGAACTGATTGCGCTTCTCATTGGCGGTAAGGCCCTTGACACATTTTTCAGTGAAAACATGCAGCATGTTGGTCAGGATGGAAATCGATTGCAGCACGTTGTAAGACATGGTCGGCATCATGACGTTAAGTTCCAGCTGTCCGGCTTGCACCGCCAGAGCAACCGCCGCATCATTGCCTACCACTTGAAATGAAACCATGGCTGCAAGTTCGGGCATCACGGGATTGATTTTTCCCGGCATGATGGACGAGCCTGGCTGAAGCCCGGGAAGATTGATTTCAGCAAAGCCAGTGTTGGGGCCGGACGAGATCAGACGAAGATCGTTGGAGATGCGGATGATTTCCAGCGCGAGGTTGCGCAGCGCGGAAGAGACCTGCGCCATGCAGGCGTTCGATTGCATCGCCCAACGCATGTCTTCGGCCGGCGTAAGTTTCTGTCCGGAGATTTTCGCCAGATTGGCCACGGCCTTGGCGCGATAGTCAGGATGTGTGTTGATGCCCGTTCCCACTGCGGAGCCACCGAGCCCGAGTTCGCGCAGAGAATCGCCGGCATGGCGAATGTCGGCCACAGCTTTGCGCATCGCCACCGCATAAGCGGCAAATTCCTGCCCCAGGCGGATCGGCACCGCGTCCTGCATGTGCGTGCGCCCAGACTTCATCACATCGTGAAATTCCTTGCCCTTGGCGTCAAACGCCGCGCCCAGCGCGTCAATCACCGGATACAGCTTTTCCAGTTCCAGCAGTGTGGCCAGGCGCATGCCGGTTGGGAAAACGTCGTTCGTGGACTGCCCGTAATTCACATGGTCATTGGGATGGACTGAGTATTCCCCCAGCTTGCCGCCCATGATCTCCGTGGCACGGTTGGCGATGACCTCATTGGAATTCATGTGAAAGCTCACGCCTGCTCCCGCCTGAAACACATCCACAACGAATGCCTGGTTCCACTTGCCGTCCATCACTTCCCGCGCGGCCTTCATGATGGCGTCAGCGCGCTGAGCGTCAACCAGCGCCAGCTCTTTGTTGGCTTCAGCGGCCGCATACTTCACCATGCCGAACGCGCGGATCAGCGTGGGATTGGCGCGCATGCCGGAGATGGGATAGTTCTCAATGGCACGCGCGGTCTGTACGCCGTAATAAACGTCAGCGGGGATTTCCTTGATGCCGATGGAATCTCTTTCCTGGCGGAAGTTGCTGGTCCCTGTGGCCATAAACGGTGCTGCCTTTCAGAAATGATGATCGCGTAGGCATTCGCCTGTTCCCGGTATGTCTCAAGGAAACAACGAAGCAAAGAAGCAAATGCCAAACCAACCATTATAGATTGGTCCCCCATCGGTACGAAAACGCGGTGCGAAAACACGGACGAGTGCAAATGGCATAAAGCTAAACCTCCGCGAACGCCCTTACAGGAAATGTTCCAAAGTTTTTCACCTTCACCGGCAGTGCTGAAAACTTGAAGGCATTTTGGGGAAGACGATGAAGGTCTGCCATATGTTCCACGATCAATATGTTTTCCCGCAAAAGGGTGGAGTGAACAGGCCGGCTGCCATCACCCGTGCTGTCGATATTGTGTGAGTCGATGCCAACCAGCACCACTCCCGCATCACGCAACAATTGCGCCGCGTCTTCGGTCAGGAATGGGTGCCCTTCGTAATACTGGTCGGTCTTCCAGTGGCGCGACCATCCGGTTTCCACCAGCACGGCCTTGCCCGCCATGTCCGACGGTTTCGTTGGCAGCGATTTTGCGATAAGCGCCGCGTCAATGCGGGGAACATCGCGTGCCACAATCTTGATTGCCGGAAGACTTGCCAGTTGCTCAAGGCGAAGCTCGGAAAGGTCTTTGCCGTCAGCATAACGATGGAATGGAGAATCGAGATACGTCCCGGTATTCGCCACCATCTCAATCTTGCCGATCTGAAATTCGGTGCCCGGAGAATAGAGCTTACGGGAAGCTTCGCGGCTGAGATAATCGCAGATGATCGGTGCAGGTAGGCCTTTATAAGTAATGAGGCCATGTTCAACGGTATGGCTCAGATCGATCAGCAAGATGCAACTCCAGAACAAACGGAAATCAACCAAGGCCCTGCGGGGACTGTGATCGCACACGGAAGTAAGCAGCGATGGCGATGAAGATCCATACAAGGTTCACGAAAGCCGAAGGAAACGCGCGATAGTACAGAGTATTCACAATCAGTAATGCGCTGCCCGCCGCGTTCATGAACTGGTAGGCGCCGGAATCAGGCCGCATCTTCTTGAATGAAATCAAAGCATAGGCAAGCAACAATATGGCCGCGCCCAGCCAGCCAGTTCCGTCGACCAGAAATTTTGTCATCATGCCCATTTATGTTGAGCTCTCCAGGAATGAAAAGAGCTGTCTTGTGCATTGTCGAACATCGCTATTTAGTAAGCGGTTCTCTCCGCAGTAGGCATCCCTCGCTCCGCTCGGGATTTCAGAACATAGTCCTGCGCATTTGAATAATTGCCAATTGCCATCTGCAAATTGCTTCTTAGAACGCCCACCGCAGCAACGTAGCACCCACGGTGAATCCCGCGCCGACTGACGCAATCAATATCAGGTCGCCCTTCTTCAGTCTTCCCTGTTGGCGCGCCGATTCCAGCGCCAGGGGAATGGTCCCTGCCGTGGTATTGCCGAACTCGCCGATATTGATAATGATGCGGTCCTCTTTCAACCCCAGCCGTTCGGCGGCCGACATGATGATGCGGCGGTTCGCCTGATGCGGAACAAAAAGTTTTACATCATCACCTTTGAACCCGTTGCGTTCCAGCAGACGCTCTGAGGCTTCCGCCATTTTGCGTACGGCATATTTAAATACCTGAGCGCCATCCTGGTGGACATAATGCATTTTCTTATCGACCGTTTCGTGCGTGGTCGGATGCAGACTTCCGCCGCCGGGCATGTTGAGATAACATCCGCCAGAACCGTCCACTTCATGAGTGAAGTCGATGCAATAGTTGTCGTCTGTGGCAGGTTCCACAATGACCGCGCCGGCGCCATCGCCAAAGATCACGCATGTGGCGCGATCCGTGTAGTCAATGATGGAAGACATGGTGTCCGCGCCAATCACCAGCACGCGCTTATGCGCGCCGGACTCCACAAATTTCACCCCGGTCTGCAACGCATAGACAAAACCCGAGCACGCAGCCGAGATGTCATAACCCCATGCATCTTTGGCGCCGATGTTGTCCTGGACCAGACAGGCCGTGGCCGGAAAAGACATGTCAGGAGTTACGGTGCCAAGAAAAATTGCCTCAATGTCAGAGCCCTTGATTCCCCGTTCCGCCAGAGCTCTGTTCGACGCTTCCGTGGCCATATGCGACGTGGCAACGCCTTTATCAACGATGTGTCTCTGCTTGATGCCGGTACGCTCCATGATCCATTCATTGTTGGTCTCAACCATCTTTTCCAGGTCGGCATTGGTCAGAAGGCGGGGCGGCACGTAGGTTCCAAGAGCAGAGATTTTGGCTCGCACTAGGTTGGGCAATTCAATTTCTCCAGAGAAACAAAAGATAAAGTATTGTAAGCGGTTTTCTGTTGGAGTGACCAGAGAGTGTGGGTCAATTGATGGGCAAGAACCATTTCAGGCGCATGCAAGATGAGATTAGAAGCGTGCTCTTGCAAACGTGGGATCCGATTGGTATTCAGAACGAGCCGAACGCGCAGGACGAGTATGACAACTATGTGGATGGTATCTTTCGGCTACTGTCCCAAGGCGCGTCCGATGACGAGCTCGGAGCACACCTTTGGTCAATCGCCACTGATCAAATGGGATTTTCAGCAGACAAGCAGTCTCAACAAGAAACGGTGAAGGAGCTGCGTAAGATTCGAATATCGGCCGCATCGGAATGACGCATGACCGAAAGCTCTCTTCCCTTGATCGGGCGAGAAGAAAATGCGTCCTCACTAACGAAGACCCCGGGCATAGAGACTTAAGACATCAAGGGCGAGGCCGACCACGCGCCGAGCCCGCTGCAACAGGCACAGATAGGAATCCAAGTGGAAGAGGCCGTTAGGCGGTTTAGGAGAATGCCTAAGCACAAGGTCCCTCCGTCCTGCTCACGCGCTGAAGAAAGCGCGCGTCTCGCTTAACGGACGTCGGGATGACGGTCGGTTGATGGAAGAAGTATAAAAGGGCTGCGGCCGTCCCCGCGCCGTCAGCCCGCTGCAACAGGAGCCTCAGAATTTCAAGGGGGCGAAGATCGAAAGCGGTTTGTCGCGTAGCGACCTAAGAGAAAGCCGCTGCGGCCGGCCACGCGCCGAGCCCGCAGTTTCAGGAGCCTACCCGAACTCTGTGAATCGAGAATTTCAAGCGGTTTGTCGCGCAGCGACCAAAAAAGAGGTGCACCCGAGCCGTCAGCCCGCTGCAACAGGAGCATAAAAAACTTAAGGGGATCGACTCTTTCAGGCGGGGTTTCGCGAAGCGAACAGGAAGGACTAACCGGGCACCCCGCTGCACACGCACTAGCCCGTTACCGTTGCTTCCTTCCGGACCTGGCGGGGTTGGCGGGATTGCGTCGCGCGGGACCCGGCCCAAAGATTCTAACACTTTCGCCACATGGTGTGAGGCTTCCAGAGCTCTTTCTGCTTTGAGACCGGCGCCAATTCGAGGACAATACAAGGATGCCTTCAGCAGTGGTTCTGGCAAAAGACAGTGTTGTACCTACAGGCAGCGCGGAGCGATTTTTTCAATGGTCTCTCTATCTGTTACTGGTTACGGGCTTCATGGCCCTCATGGGTACCAACAGTCTGGACGCGCCTTCCCTGATCGTAGTGATCCCGGCCCTCCTGGTCCGCGGATACCTCATGCTCATGCGAAAGTCGTTCATCATCTCTGAACGCTGGACCACATACGTCACCATCGTTTATTTCGTTTTCTACGCCCTGGATTATTTTTACGTCTCGCGCTCATTCATCGGCGCAACCGTCCACATGGTGCTGTTCAGCCTGGTGATGAAGGTGTTTTCTGTCCGGCGCGATCGTGATCTGGTTTATCTGGCCGTGCTCTCATTTCTCATGCTGCTGGCAGCGGCTGTATTGACCATTGATTCGTTGTTTCTGTTGAATTTTTCGCTCTTCATTCTGGTGGCGATCGGCACCTTTGTGAGCATGGAGATGCGTCGTTCAGAGCGCGACGCCCTCGCCGCGGGAATTCCCCGCCAGCAGGAAGGAACGTTCCAGCGCTCCCTGGCCGGTGTAGCCGGACTGCTGGGCCTGCTCACTCTCGGCGGCGCCGCCCTCATTTTTATTATTCTGCCCCGCATCAATCGCGGACAGTTCATGCAGGGCTTTGCCTCACGCAGCAGCATCTCCACCGGCTTCAGCCAGGAAGTCCAATTAGGCGGCATTGGAGAAATACAGCAATCGAACGCTGTGGTGATGCACATCAAGTTGCTTTATGGAAAGCTGCCGCCCGATCCACGCTGGCGAGGTTTATCTCTCGCCAACTTTGACGGTCAGGTATGGCGCAACCCGGTACAGGTCCGAATGAGCCACGGATTGCTCAATGGCCCCGTGGACCTGACCCGGCTGGGTAGTGCAACGCGTCCTCAGAACGCGCGCGCCCAGCACATCTCCACGCTGGGTTACCGCGTGATGATGGAGCCGCTGGGACTGGACGTTTTTTTCCTTGCCCCAGTGGCAGTGCGGATCAACGGGCCCTATCGCTCCATAGTGGTTGCCCCGGACGGGTCCGTCTTCAACGTACACAGTACCTTTTACGGCGATGGAGAAGACGAGCCCAGCCAGAATATTGTCCAATACACAGCGGATGCAGACACCCGCGACCCGCAGCCCTTTGTCCAGGATTCCACTTCCACCGCCTATCCTCCAGGGCTGGCGCTTATGTATCTGCAATTGCCCAATGGCAGAGTCGACCGGCGCATCCCGGAACTTGCGAACGAAATCACGGCTAACTCCGGCTCCAACTATAAGCGCGCCAAAGCCATAGAGACCTATCTAAAGACGAAATTCGGCTACACCCTGGCTTTGCCGGGCAATCGCGTGCCTGATCCGCTCGCTTATTTCCTGTTTGAACGCAAGAAGGGCCATTGCGAGTACTTTGCTTCATCCATGACGGTGATGCTGCGCACACTCGGAATTCCCGCCCGTGTGGTCAACGGTTTCCGCGGCGGTGAATATAACCATCTCACCGGAAACTACATCATCCGCCAGAAAGATGCGCATTCCTGGGTGGAAGCCTACTTTCCTGAGTACGGTTGGGTTTCCTTTGATCCCACTCCCGGCGGAGGAGCCACAGCAGCGGAAGATACCTGGTCGCGCATGGCCCTGTACCTGGACGCCGCCAGCGAAATGTGGCGCGAGTGGGTGATCAATTACGACTTCAGCCACCAGATGAGGCTCAGCGCGCAATTGAATACCAGCACCGGCAAGGCGCAAACTTCATTCCGGGGATGGATGTGGAATACCTACCAGAAGCTGGTGCAAACCACTCTACGTTGGCAGGAACGTCTGGAGAAACTTTCATCTGCGCAAATGGCCGCGCCTGCGTTGTGCTGGGACTTCTTCTATTCCTGCCATTCACTCCCAGGGCATGGCGCGCATGGCAGCGGTCCCGCATGGCGCGTGATCCGCAACGGGCTCCGCGTAGCGTGGCCAGTTTCTGGTATCTCCGATTATTGAAGAAACTTTCTCATCGCGGCTTCCATAAAGAACCCGCTCAGACACCGGTGGAGTTCGCCGAATCAATCGACAATCCGGCGGTACGCAAAGAGGTGGTCGCGTTTACCGAACATTATGAACGCGCCCGCTTTGATGAGTCAGTGGATGACGCAGAAAAACTGCCGGAGCTGTTTGAAGAGATTATCGGGAAGAAGTAAGCCTGGGCGACAGCCATCGCAAATCAACCGTCACTAAGAGATCGTCGTGATCCCATGGCTCACATGAGGCGCGTTTTTTCAATCTTTCGTGTAGACAGCAAACTAAGCGGAGATGTGTATGAAATGGATATCCACGTACAAGTGGCTTAGAGCTACAAGCCTAGCAACCAGTGCGTTATTCCTCATCCCTGGTCTTTGTGCTGCAGGTCACAAGGAACATCCGTATAGACATTCCGATGTGGATATGCCGGTTTCGCTTGCGGCCGGAACTATCAGAACGCCTGAGTTCTCTACTGTCCAGCTATGGTATGACATTATGATTCAGGTAGAGAAGCCGCTTCCGTTCCGTCAAATGATGTGCATGATGGGAGTCGGTTCGGGGGTGCTCCAATCAAAGGATTGTGGCAGCAATGATCCACTGCTTCGGGCGGACTGGACAGTTTTTGATGGCGAGCACATCGTTGATAAGGGCTCAACCCCTAATAGATGTTCTTGTAAATTTGAGGATAAACATATCTACAAATTTCTCGGAGGTTTCGCGGGAGAAGCTGGCAAGAAGTACATCGTAGAGGTGAAATTTACTAGCGATGGCACACCTTTGGATGTGGCGAACCCGCACTTAATCGTCATCCAGCACGGAAAAAACTGAGATAAAACGGGGAAAGAGCGGGCCGCCATCCGGTTGTCCTTTACTGCTTCGCGATCACGCCACACGCAATGCGATCACCAGCCGTCGCGGGATCGCTCTTCTGGTCGTCAGCCTTGGCATGGATCACCAGCGCGGTTCCGCTTCCAGTGAAGACGGAATTAGCTCCATCACCCATGGTCACGCCCGGGGCCACCACGTTGGTTTTGGCTTTGCCGTTTGCGTCCACGTTGAAGTCGGGCATGTCACCGGCGTGCGGCCCATCAGGATTTTGCAATCCGTGCTTCTTGTTGTCCGGATTCAGGTGCCCACCGGCAGACTTGAAATCGGGGCCATCACACTTGGGCGTCTGATGGACGTGAATTGCGTGTTCGCCGGGCGGAAGGTTCTTTAAGTCCAGCTTGATGTTGACGCCCTTCGCGGCGGGAGTAAGTGTGGCTGTGCCTACATCTTTGCCCTGTGCGTCTTTGAGGCTCACTTTGGTTGCGGCTTCTTTGCTCTTGGCAAACGCCACCGGCAGGACCATCAACAACAGCGCGGTGACCAGACCAACTTTCACGACCGAATTCAGTTTGGAATGCATGGATGTTCTCCTGTCAGGAATCGGATTCGCTCTCCTGTGACTATCGAACAGCTTAGTTCTGACGACGCATGGATTGTAACCGAATATCGATAATGAGACGGGCTGCACATGACTGTGCAGAATTGGCGTGCGCCTGACTCGACGAAGTGGGCTGCCAGACGCCGATTCGGCCAGGCAGAAGTAGCTTCAAACCTTACGCAAGGACGGTGGACCGTCCTCGCTTGCTTCCAACTTACTTATCTTCCTCAATCTTGATGACATCCAGCGTGTTGGTCTTGGCGTCCAGGGTACCAGTAACTTTTACTTTGGTTCCGGCAAATTTCTCGGGCAGAGTCTGGTTGTTAAGCCGGAAGACGTCTTTCTTCGTCACCAGCACATACTTTCCGCCCATTTCCTTGACGCAGCGAAGAGTGCAACTCTTGTCATCGCCGGCGCCCTCTACTTTTTTCTCCATCCACTCGTGTGACCGGCTGTCAGAGTGGACATTGAACGCGCACTGGCTGTCTGAGATGGCGCCGCTCACCGTAATCGTCCCGTCTTTGTCTTTCCCAGCCGAATATGAATAGGAGGCCAGAGCCAGCAAAATCACTGGTAGTGCGATGATTGCTTTGTATTTCAGGGGATTCTTCATCAAACAATTTCCTCTCACGCGCCGAGCGCTGCGGACTTATCGTCCACAATAGATGAACATGTCACCGTTAGACAACAAGAACTTTTATCCGCATTCCTTCATGGTCACCGCTGCAGATCACGGTGCATAGCACTTCGTACTCACCCGGCTCCGGCGGTGCGGTCAGCGAATACTCATGCATGCCGGCCGTCAATTCAAAGTCCCAGCCGGGAACTCTGGCCCGGTCTTTCATGCGTAGCATGGTAAATCCATGCACCACGCCATCCCGGTTCCATGTCTTTCCCTTGCGCGCATCAATACGGAGCACAACTTGTTCGCCGGCCTTGATCGTGATTTCCGCCTTGCTATGGCCGGCAACCTTGAAGTGGCTGTCTTTGTCCGCCAGCACTTCGATCACACGAGGTTGCGCGAAGGCTGGAAAGGATGCTGCCAGAAACCATGCGGTCACTACGCACGCAACCGCCCGCTTTGAAAATGGAATTACCGACTGCCTGGGATTTTTCATGATTATTGTGTCATGTAGCGCAGTATTAAGCGCCGGTCTTCGTCTGTAATGTTTGCGCGCACCCGCATGTGGCGCACGATGGTGGACATCATGCGCGGCGGGAACTTGGGCGGCGCCTGATGGCAGCGACCGCAGTTAGAATGAAACCGCCTCTCACCTTCAAGACGCGCCGTATCATCCTGCGCATTGTGGCTCGCGGATGCGGCTGGTGAGGCGGCATCTTTTTTAGCGTCTTCCGTCCTGGCAGCCGCCGACAAAGCCAGAAACATCGTCATCGTCATCAATGCCACGTAAACCAGGGATCCCCGCTTCACATTGCGTTTCACATTGGTCTTCACATTGCACCCCCGCCGGGCCAAAGAGGCGAGACAAAACGGTAGGTCATGCCGATGATCCAGAGATTCGCGTTCCTGCCCAGAGCGAATTGCCGGCCATAACTGGCCGAAGCGCGTACGTCTGTGCGGAAGTAGTAGTTCAGTCCAAAATCGGCTTCCTTGGTGTCCAGCCCCAGCGCGCCAAGCTTCTTGATGGTCGCGGCAGTGAGGTTTCCAGCGGCGAAAAACTGTTGATCGCGGCCCACTACCTCAACCCTCTTCAACATGGGAATCTGCTTGAGCAAGTATGCGGATTCAATCCAGTATCCGCTGCCCTTGGTCCCGGATTGCCGGACATATTCTGAGCGCAGGGTCAACGGCGCCGCATTGGGCTGCCACACAAAATGGACGCCGGCGGAATGCGGCCGGTCAGCCTGCAACACCTGCTGGAAGGATGCTCCAAATTCCAATCTTGGTCCCGGCAGAAAAAATCCGACGCGCCCGCCGGTGGAGCGGTCTGTGGCCAGGATGTGATTGGTGTTGTTGCTGGAGAAATAAAAAGCGTAGTTGAAGTTAACCTTTTCCGTCCCGGCAGGAATTCCGCCGCGCAACATCCCGCCCAGGCTGGCCCCACTGGTCACGGGAACAATCAGTGGTGTGCCCTGCAATGACTTTATCCAGTTGGGTGCGAGCCTTTCTCCATAGATTCCAAACGGCGTCGTAAATCGCCCAGCCGTCAGCGTGACGTACTTGGTAATGTAATCAGCTTGAGCGTAAGTCATGCCGTAGGTGACTGTGCCCGCGTAATCGCCCTGGACATTTTTATTGTAGGTATCAGCCAGGGATCCCTTGGCTTCAATCAGGAAGTTGTCGCCAATGGGAAGCAGCAGAAGCGGGCTCAATGAAGGTGCGAACTGTGCCTGGCCTGCGCTGACTCGGGTAAAATACGCGCCCGAGCCGGTGAGAACCGGCACGGCCTTGAGCGTGTAGTCCTCTGTCGGCGCATCGCCCTGGCTCGTGACAGGGTTTGCCCCCATGTCCTGGCCGCGCATGGCGATGGCAGACATTAAGAGGATACCGAATAGAAACGCCCACTCGAACTTTCTGGCCCGCAAACTAGCACTGAACATAAACCGTTCTTTTCTCACAAATAAGGCATTCTTCCGGAAGTTGCTCTTATTTAGCGTCAAAAGGCGCTCGGCTCCAAGAGTACCTAAGTAACTCCAGAGAACCATCTGCCTCACCTGCTTATCCGCTCTCAGTCGACAAGGGAGACTCATGCCCGAGTGGTAAACCCGCCAGATGGTAAAATAGAGAGACAGAATGCCAGTTGAAAACCCCACAGTTGCGCCTCCACAGGAGATCACCAGCCCCCTTAAAACCGAAGCGAAAGCTCCTCTCAAGGTCGGTTTTGTCAGTCTGGGATGCCCCAAGAACCTCGTCGATAGTGAGGTCATGATGGGTATGCTGCAATCCGGCGGCGCGCGCATCACCGTCAACGCCGAAGACGCGGATGTGATTGTGGTGAATACCTGTTCGTTCATCGATTCCGCCAAGCAGGAGTCCGTAAACACTATTCTGGAGATGGCGCAGCACAAGATCACCGGCAAAGCCAAAAAGCTGGTGGTGGCCGGCTGCCTGGTGGAACGCTATCGCGACGAGATCCAGAAGAACATTCCTGAAGTTGACGCCGTTGTCGGCACCGGAGAGTTGGACCATATTCTGGCTGCCGCGGGAATCGACCTGGGCGGCCATGCCACCGAAAACGATTCGCCCTTCAAGATTCTCAATTCCACTTCGGCCAGCCAGTCGCTTAAATCAGGCGTTGGCGCGCGCGCTGAAGGTCTGGCTCGCGAGCAAAGTGGACGCTTCTCCCGCGCGGAGTGGGACGGCGCCATCGCCGACCTGCCCAATTATCTCTATGACGAGAACACGCCGCGCGTGCTGGCGACGCCGAAAGCGTCCGCCTATATCAAGATCGCTGAAGGCTGTGATCACCCTTGCGGCTTCTGCATCATCCCGCAGCTTCGCGGTAAGTTCCGCTCGCGGCACTTTGAATCCGTAATCGCCGAAGCCGAGCGGCTGGCCAACAGCGGAGTGCGCGAGATTACCCTGATCGGCCAGGACACCACTTGTTACGGTGAAGATCTTGGCTTGAAAGACGGGCTCGCTCTCCTGCTGGAACGTCTGGCCCAGGTTCCCGATCTTCGCTGGGTGCGTTTCCTTTATGCCTACCCCAACAAGATTACGGGCAAGCTGCTGGAGACCATCGCCAGACACGAAAAGATCTGCTCGTACATTGATGTGCCGTTGCAGCACGCTTCGTCTTCCCTGCTGAAACGCATGAAGCGCGGCGCTGGAGCCGGGATCTTTCTCAAGTCGATAGAGAAAATGCGCCAGACAATTCCGAATCTCACGCTGCGCACTTCATTCATCGTCGGCTTCCCCGGCGAAAGCGAGGAAGACTTCAACGAACTATGTGAATTCGTGAAGGCCGCCCAGTTTGACTGGCTGGGCGTGTTCAGCTATTCCGACGAAGAAGGCTCACAGGCCTTCCACCTTGACGCCAAGGTCCCGACCCGGACGATTGAAGCGCGTCGCCGCAAGCTGATGCAGATCCAGAAACAGATCAGCAAGAAAAACAAGCGCAAGCTCGTTGGCCGCCAGCTTGATGTCCTGGCGATGGGGCCTTCAGAAGAAACCGAGCTTCTCTGGGAGGGTCGCACTGAGCTGCACGCCCCGGAGATCGACGGCAAACTGTTTATCAATGACTTTGGCGACCATGAAGAATTGGTTCCCGGGGCGTTCTACCGTTGTGAGATCACTGAAGCCCACGAGTATGATCTGGTGGCAAGAATCATTGACTGATATTTCTTCATCTAATCGGAGTATGGCCAAGAAGAAAAAAGCGAGTTCGTTGCGTTGTCCAACGTGCCGCACTCTGGTGCTGGCCGGCGACCCGGATTCCCCTTTCTGTAGCGATCGCTGCCGCGTAATTGACCTGGGCAAGTGGGCCAGTGGCGGCTACGTGATCTCCAGCAAGATCAACGACCCGGAAGAACTGGAAAGCATTGCGGAAGCGCAATCGCGCAAACAGTTCGACCCCGATGACGACGATATCTCATCGCGCGAGCGGTAAACGCGCCTCCCCGCAAAAGCTCGGCGACGATAATCAGTGCGTCCTTCGGTTAGATCACGTATCCTCAAGTTGAATGGAACCGGCCGCCGCTGTCAAAAAGTCGCGTCTATCCTGGCTGATTGCCACTTTCTTTTGCATCGGCTACATGAAACCCGGGCCGGGAACCTATGCTTCGGCGGCAACCGTGCTTCTCTGGTGGAGCGCCGCGCATCTAATTTCAGCGAACTGGCTCATGCCTGTTGCGGTGTTATCTGCCGTGCTGATTACGCTGCTGGGGATTCCGCCGTCCACCGTGGTTGCGCGTGAGAGCGGACGCGAAGATCCCGGATTTGTGGTGATTGATGAAGTCGCTGGGCAGATGATCGCGCTTATCGGCGTGCCGTTAAGTTGGAATTACCTGATTGCAGGTCTTATACTTTTTCGTGTCTTTGACATCCTGAAACCGTTTCCTCTGCGCCGGCTGGAAAACCTGCCCGAGGGAACAGGCATTATGATGGATGATGTGGGAGCAGGACTCTATTCGCTGCTCATCTTGCAGCTCTGGATTCATTTTGTAGGGAATCATATTCATGGGAATTTCTGACACACTGTTGGGCAAGAAAAACGCCGAAGGCAAGCCGGTGATTGATGCCATTGAGCCCTCGGCCGCCTTGCCGGGCGGCGAAGTCCGCATCATCGGCAAATCCCTGAAGCCGCCGCAAATGGGCCGTCCGGATATCCAGTTCAGCGGAGTCTCAGGCTCGCTTGTCTTTAGCGCGGAGGATTTTGCCATCGCCCGCGTACCGCAAGGCGCGCAGTCGGGTGACGTGACCGTCCTCAACAATGGCAACGTCAGTAACCCGCGCGACCTGAAGATTGCTCAGCCCCTGGCGGAGAACCTGCATCCCGTCGCCAATCCCGCCATTGATCCTCAGGGAAATATCTATGTGACGTTCTCCGGCGGACGCGGACAGAAAGTCCCGGTATCCATTTATAAGATTGATACCAATGACACCGTTAAGCCATTTGTCTCTGATCTGATGAATGCCACGGGCATGGCTTTTGATCGCGAAGGCCAGCTCTACGTTTCTTCCCGTTATGACGGTACGGTCTATACTGTGGCGCCGAACGGCAACATGACAACCTACGCCGAAGGAATGGGCGTGGCCACGGGGATTGCTTTTGATCGCGAAGGTAGCCTCTATGTCGGCGACCGCAGCGGCACCATCTGGCGCATTGCTCCTGACCGGCAGATTTTTGTTTACGCCACCCTGGAACCGAGTGTGGCTGCGTACCATCTGGCGTTCGCTCCGGATGGCCTGCTTTATGTCTCCGGTCCCACCACGTCCAGCTTTGACGCAGTTCATGTGGTGGATTCCCACGGCACCGTGGATGTTTTTTACCGCGGCCTGGGTCGTCCGCAGGGGATTGCCTTTGATGCTCAGGGCAATCTTTACGTGGCAGCTTCGCTCGCCGGCAAGCGCGGCATTGTGCGCATTACCCCGGACAAAAAAGCGTCACTGGTGGTGGCTGGACACAAACTGGTTGGCCTGGCGTTTACCCGTACCGGGGGCGCGGTGCTCGCCACCACGGATTCGGTTTTTCATCTCACATGGAACGTGCAGCCGCTATCTCTCATCTAGAATGCTTGTGTGAACGCTGAGATCATCGCCATTGGTTCTGAGCTGTTAACACCCTTCCGCCAGGACACTAACTCCCTCTATCTCACCGGAAAGCTCAATGAGTTGGGGATTGAAGTGACTTTCAAGACCGTGGTGGGTGATCGGCGCAGTGACATCACCAGCACAGCCCGCACCGCACTCAACCGCGCGGACATTGTGATCTTCATGGGCGGCCTTGGCCCCACAGAAGATGATCTGACGCGTGAATGTGCGGCAGAAGCCGTGGGACGTAATCTGGTCCGCGATCAACAGATCGTTCAGGAATTGCGTGAGCGCTTCGCCGCGCGTGGCTGGACCATGTCAGAGAACAACGAACGCCAGGCCGATGTCATCGAAGGCGCTGAAGTGCTTTACAACAAGCGTGGCAGCGCGCCCGGCCAGTTTTTGCGCGTTGATCGTTCGGGCAGCCTCAAGTTCATCATTCTTCTTCCCGGCCCACCCCATGAATTAATGGCCATGTTTCAGGATGAGTGTATGCATCGCCTGCGGCGTGTGGCGCCGGTGATGAACATTGCCAACCGCGTGCTGAAGATTGCCATGATCGGCGAATCCGCGGCGGACAAACGCGCAGCCGCCATCTACTCCAAGCGTTCAGATGTGGAAACCACGATTTTGGCCGGCACGCCGGGTGAGGTGCAGCTTCACCTGCGGGCGCATGGCGAAGCCCCGGAAATTGCGCAGAAGAAAGTTGATTCCCTGGCCGCGGCGCTGGAAGATGAGTTCGATGAAGCTATCTTCTCCACCCATGGTGAAAGCCTGGAACAGATTGTGGGATATTTTCTGGGCATGCGTGACGTCACGCTGGCGGTAGCGGAATCCTGCACCGGAGGCATGCTGGCGGAACGCATCACTTCCGTGCCGGGCAGTTCGCGATACTTTCTGGGTGGAGTGGTTTCCTATGACAACAGTTTGAAAACTCTTCTGGTGGATGTGCCTCCCATCCTGATTGCCGAACATGGCGCCGTGAGTGAGCAAGTGGCGGCGGCCATGGCAGATGGCATTCGCAAAGGCTGCCGGGCGACGTTTGGTCTCAGCATCACCGGCATCGCCGGGCCTGGCGGGGGCACGGAGCAGAAGCCCGTTGGTCTGGTCTATGTTGGTCTTTCCGATGAGAGCAAGACTGAAGTGGTGGAGCGCAAGTTCCCCGGCGATCGTGATCGCATACGCCACTGGGCCACGCAACAAGCCCTTGATCTTGTCCGGCGCAGGCTGATGTAGCCATGCGCCTGTTCGTTGCACTGGACATTCCGCAGGAAGTGCGAGCGCGCATCTCCGCCTTCGCTGAGCGGATACGTCCGCTGTGCCCCGGCGCTCGCTGGGCGCGCGTGGAAGGTTTGCACGTTACGCTCAAGTTTATCGGCGAAGTCCCGGACGCCAAACTTCCTGAGATCACGCAGGCCTTGGCTGGAATCAAAGCGTCGCCCTTCGATGTGAAGTTTGAGAATGTGGGATTCTTCCCTTCACCAAAGTCGCCGCGGGTGTTCTGGATTGGGATCCATGCTGGTGATGGCTTGCCGAAGCTGGCCGAATCTGTATCAGCGGCGATGGAGAATGTTGGCGTCGCCCGCGAAGACAAGGCTTATTCCCCGCACCTCACGCTGGCGCGCGCCGGATCCAAGGGTGGCCCTGATGAAAACCTGAAAGCTTTGACCGGCCTGTTGACCAGTGAAGCTGAGACGTTCGGTACAATGACGGCGCATGAATTCTTTCTCTATCGCAGCCAGCTTGGGCGCGGAGGCTCGACATACAACAAACTGGAACGGTTTGGGCTGGATCTAGTGAGGAACAATGGGGCAAGAAAAACCGCCGGACTCTTGTCATCCTGAGCGGAGCGGCGACCGAAGGGGAGACGCGAAGTCGAAGGATCTATGCATTTTCGCAAGAAGTCCTACTTGCATTTTTCGCGCGGCAGTGAATGAAACGCAAAATGTGACATCAAATGACGAATAACAACGAACCTAACTAACCAATGACTCACCTCTTACTCATCACCGTCATGGTCGAAGGCTACCTTCTCGGCTCGATTCCTTTCGGGTTTCTGCTGGTAAAGTTTCTTCGCGGCGAAGACATTCGTCTGACTGGCAGTGGCAACATTGGCGCCACCAATGTTGCACGCTCGGGAGCAAAAGGTCTCGGCATTGCCACGCTGGCTCTGGACGCACTCAAAGGTTTACTCGCTGTGGCCCTTGCCTGGTGGCTGGCATCCAGTCGCGGCGTGCACCCGCTGCGTTACATGGCGATTGCCTCTCTGGCGGCTGTTCTCGGCCATGTATTTCCCGTCTGGCTGAAGTTCAAAGGCGGCAAGGGTGTGGCCACGGCGCTGGGAGTGTTCATTCTCTTATTCCCCAAAGCCCTGATGGTGTCACTGGCGATTTTCATTCTTGTCGTTGTCACAACGCGGTTGGTTTCGCTCGGTTCAATTCTCGCCGCCATCGCCTTCCCTATCGCCGCACATTTCATAAACGATCCAGACCGGATGACGCTGGAACCCGTCATCCTGGTGAGCGTGATCATAGTCGTCAAGCATCACGCAAATATAGGCCGTCTGCTAGCCGGCACTGAAAGCCGCTTCGGCAGCAAGAACTCCACGGTTGACGGAGAACCATCATGAGCCGGATCGCTGTCATCGGCGGCGGAGCCTGGGGAACGGCGCTGGCCATGGTAGCCGGCCGGCGTGGCGATCATGACGTGCGGCTCTGGGCGCTGGAAAAAGAAGTTGTCGCCTCCATCAGCAAATCCAGAATCAATGATCTTTTCCTGCCGGGATGTCCTTTGCCTGCATCGGTGACGGCGACCGGCGATTTTCGCGAAGCTCTGGAAGGCGCTGAGATTGTAGTCAGCGTGATGCCGTCACATCATTGTCGCCGCAGTTTTGAGCATATGGCCCAGTGGCTGCGTCCGGAGATGCTTTTTGTCAGCGCCACCAAAGGCATTGAGAATGAAACCTACCTGCGCATAACAGAGGTGATCCAGGAGGTGGTGTCGCGGTACTGCCACTTCACGCCCAGGATCGCGGCACTGAGCGGACCTTCCTTCGCGCTTGAAGTTGCGGAAGGCAAGCCTACGGCTGTAACCGTCGCTTCCGGTGACACGGAGTTGGCGGCGAGGATGCAGAAGGAATTCAGCGATCCGCGTTTCCGGATCTACGTGAGTGACGATCTGGTTGGGGTGGAACTGGGCGGCGCTTTGAAGAATGTGATTGCGATCGCCGCGGGCGTTTGTGCCGGATCGGGCACGGGACATAACTCTGTCGCCGCGCTCATCACGCGTGGACTGGTTGAGATGACTCGTCTCGCCGTTGCTTGCGGCGCCAGGGCGCAAACCATGGCGGGGCTGGCAGGCATGGGAGATCTGGTGCTGACATGCACCGGAGGTTTATCGCGCAATCGCAGCGTTGGTATCGCGCTGGGTGAGGGCCAGAAGCTCAATAACATCATCGCAGGCATGCATGGGTCAGTTGCTGAAGGCGTCCTGACAACCAACGCGGCAATCGGACTGGCGCGTAAATGCGGTGTTGAAATGCCGATCACGGAGCAGATGTACGCCATCCTGCATGATGGAAAGTCGGCACAGGACGCGATTCGCGAACTAATGGCGCGTCCGGGAAAAGCGGAAGACCGCTTTTAAGGGCTAGGCCGCCTGGTTCGCGGGACGGGCCTGCAGGAAGCTCATCATTGCGCTGACCACCATATCGTCACCGGTCGCTGTATTCAGCATGGCGTGATAGACGGGACGGTTCGGCCACTCCACATGGAAATATGTCTTGATGAACGCGGCCCGTTCGCGGTCAACGCGCTCCACTAGATCTTCGGCCTCTGCCTGGCGCGTGCCCTGCGCAACCAGCCGGCGAATTTTGTCCTGACTGGGCGCATAAAGGAAGAAGCGCAACGTGTCCTGCCTGTCCTGCAGGAAATGTTGTGAGCCTCTGCCCACAATCACGCAGTTGCCCTCGGCAGCAGCTTTTTCCACCACGCGTCGTGTAATGCGCACGATGGTATCTGAGTCCAGTGCACTCAGAGGATCCATCATCACGGGGTCAACCTTCATGCTGCCTTCATAGCTGCCGCGCGCAAATGACCGCAGCAGCCGGTAGTAGAGCGGATCACGACGTTCCTCACGCTGCTCTATGGCAGAAAGTTGACAGTTGGCCGCACGCGCGATCTGGCTGGTCAGGTGCTGGTCCCACAGCTTCCAGCCAAGCTTATCGGCCAGCTTGTGGGCAATCTGCGCTGCTCCAGACCCGTACTCCCGTTCAATGGTGATGATTCTCGTCATCTTACCTCTTGGTCGCTACGCGACACACCGCTTGAATTTCTCGATCCACATTGTTCGGTTAGGCTCCTGTTGCAACGGGCTCAGCGCGCGAGTCGGCTTCGCCCTTCCGGACGAATGGTGACCCCTTCGCACCGAACCGCCTGAATGCCTTTGCTGCCCGTCCCCGACGTCCTATACGCTTCAGCTTGCTTCACACTTCTCTTCTGGGCGCGAATCACACCGCCGATTCGCCATAGCGGCAATTATTTCGTTCTACAAGTTGGATGCCGGGAGTAGCTGAAACGTATACGAAGTCGGAGAGGTGGCAGCCTCAGTACGGATGCAACGAGATCGGTGCCATAGCAACAAACCAGAACAAGGGCTGCGGCCGCCTACGTGCCGTCAGCCCGCTGTTGCAGGAGCGTAACCAAACAATGGGGATACAGAGATTCAAGCGGTTTGTCGCGCAGCGACCAAAGAGGAAGGGCGAAGACGACTCGCGCGCTGAGCCCGTTGCAACAAGAGCCTAACCGAACAATGGGGATCGACACATTCAAGCGGTTTGTCGCGCAGCGACCAAAAACAAAGGGCTAGGCCGACCACGCGCCGAGCCCGTCGCATCGGGAGCGTTCAAGGGCCATGCGGATAAGTTGCTCTCCAGCGGTTTGGAGCGCAAGCGACAGGAACTATTTGACCACGAAATAAAAGGGCTCGCGCCGACCACGCGCGTCGAGCCCGCTGCCACAGGAGCACGCCCCAGTAATCAGCACAGCGACTTTCCCGCGGTTTGGAGCAAAGCGACATAACTATAGTCCATGGCCCTGGTGGCCACGTTTTTACGGTAAGAATTGGCCCATTTCAGCTTACAATCTCACATATATACCCTGGCCCTATGAAGCTACCCTTACCTACCCGAGTTCCGATTATCTATGCAATTCTCGCGGTGTTGATCGCCGTCGGGGTGGTACCGCTTTATTTCTACGCCACCAAAGTGGTGGAGACCAACCGGGACCGCCTGCATCGCAATGAAATGATGCTGCAGAATACGGTCACCACCACGCTGGCCCAGGCCATCGGCCAGCGCGCCAGGGACATCCGGGGCAAGCTCTCTGATCTGTCCTATTCAGTGCTCGTCACGGCGGGCGGTAACCTGAGTGGGCAGCGCGTGGCATCACCCGGCGTGGTTGGTCTGCTGCAGAACAGTATTGGAGCTCCTGACTCCATTGTTCCTTACGTCCGCCTGGTCAATGCCGAAGGCCTTGGCACCTTTGCCGGAACCATTGATCCCGATGCGTTTCTGGTCAAGGAACTGAACCGCGGTGTAGGGGCTGCGCGTGAGCTGCGCGAATATAACGGCGGCGCCATTGCCATTGGGTCAGGCAAACAGACCAGAACCGTAATGGTGATGGCCAAGCCCATTCTGGACGCAAACAATAACTACCTGGGCGCTCTTGAACTGATTGTTGACCTGAATTTTTTGACCCAGAAACTCAAGGAAACCAGTGATCGTGATCCGGGCCTGGAAACCTTCGTGGTGGACGACTCTGGGCGTGTGATTGCGTCGCCAGTTCCTCAATATGCCACCGGCCAGGACCTGACCTCCAATGACCTGGTGAAGATTTTCGTGGAACAGGGTGTAAATAACCGCTTTGGCGTGACTAAGGAATACAAGCTGCAGGTAGGCAAGAACAAAGTTCCCATGCTGGGGACGTTCTATGCCGTCTCCGGACTGGGCTGGGGCGTAATGTCGCAGACCACGCAGGCCGACGCTTACTTTGACATTCTGGATATGCAGCATGATGCGGTGCGATTCGCGCTGATCGCGATTGCATTCAGCATTCTCCTGGGAATATGGGCTGCCCGCCGGCTGACAACGCCTCTCAACATTCTTACCGAATCCAGCCGGTCGATTGCCGGCGGCGACTTTACTCAGCGCGTTCAACTGAACAGCCGGACGGAATTCGGCGAGCTGGCCGAAACGTTCAATACCATGACGGACGAGCTTGAGAGATACGTTGACGATCTCAGGAACGCCGCCGAAGAGAACAAGACGCTGTTCATGCGCTCCATCCAGATGATGGCCGGCGCGGTCGACGAAAAAGACCCATATACGCGAGGCCATTCGGACCGCGTGACGCGCTACTCCGTCCTGATCGCCACGGAGATGGGACTGAAGCCGGAGGAAGTGGAAAAGATCCGCGTCTCCGCCCAGCTTCACGACGTGGGCAAGATCGGCATTGAAGACCGCATCCTGAAAAAACCAGGAGCGCTGACGCCGGAAGAATTCGAGATCATGAAGACGCATACCACCAAGGGCGCCGCGATTTTGCGCCCGGTGGAAATGCTGCGTGAGATGCTGCCGGGAATTGAGCTGCATCATGAATCGCTGGATGGACGCGGTTATCCGCATGGACTCAAGGGCGACCAGATTCCGCTGATGCCGCGCATCATCATGGTGGCCGATACCTTTGACGCCATGACCACCAACCGTCCCTATCAGGCAGCGATGGATCCCGAATACGTGATCCGCATCATCAACTCACTGGCCGCCACCAAGTTTGATCCGATTGTTGTCTCGGCGATGACCCGGGTCTTCGAGAGCGGAAAGCTGCGTATCCATCGCGCTGCCACCGTTAGCGGAGACCAGGCCGCTGCTGCCAGTGTGATCACGACGGCAGAGCCGGTTTAGGCTTCTCTGGTCCTTAGATGGATCTCATCAAAATTCTGCTCGCGACCATTGTTCCTTTGCTTCTGCTCCGGCTTTTATTTCATCCCTACCGCCCTAAAATCTTCGCGCTGCTAAGATCAAGATTCGGTGAAGCCTTTTCTCGCGCTGTGAGTGGCGGCGTTTCCGTTGGAATCCTTCTCTTGACGGCAGAGATGATCCGTAGTGCCACGTGGCTCATGTCAGAGGAGCGCCATTCTTCTTACAATGTCCCTACCTCGATCTCGATTCTTATTGTTTTGATCCTGTGTGCAATAGCTGGAACTTGTGGCTATGCAGTTTGGCGTTTCGCCCGTTTCGCCCTTACCGGATCAGAAGAGACTTCGCCTTACCCGCTATAATCAAGAGTCCGGCAGATGCTTCTGCTTTGGACAGCTATCATTCATGATTCAAACACTTTTTGGCACGCCTGAACCTACCTTCCTCGAAAAGATGAAGCAGGCCGTTACGCGCACGCGGGAGAACCTGAGCGACCGCATTGACGAAGTAATGGCCTTCACCAAGGAAATTGATCGCAACACCCTGGACGACCTGGAAGCCATTCTCATTAGCGCGGACATCGGGACAGATACCACCGAACAAATCCTGGGCAAGCTGCGTGAAAAAGCCGATCGCAAGCAGATCAAGGATGGAACCCAGCTCAAGGAAGTGATCAAGGAACAGATACTCGACATCCTGAAATCCACGCCGCCGCGCGGAGGCAAGCCGTTCAAAGGCGAGCCGGAAATCATAATGGTGGTGGGGGTCAACGGTACGGGAAAGACCACAACCATCGGCAAGCTGGCGCACGCCATGCGTGCAGAAGGCAAGACCGTGCTGATGTGTGCGGCGGATACCTTTCGCGCTGCGGCCATTGAGCAGCTTGAAATCTGGGGATCGCGCACCGGCGTGGAGGTCATCAAGACCAAACCAGGTGGTGACCCGTCAGCCGTACTTTTTGACGCGCTTACCGCGGCAAAGAACCGCCGCACCGATGCGGTGATTGTCGATACGGCCGGCCGCCTGCATACCAAGACCGGACTGATGGCAGAGCTGGAAAAGATGAAGCGAACGGCGCACCGCGTTGTTCCAGGCGCGCCGCACGAAGTTCTTCTGGTCATGGACGCCACGACCGGCCAGAACGGATTGCAACAAGCACGGTTGTTTACTGAGTCCGCGGGCGTGACCGGCATTGTGCTCACCAAACTCGACGGTACGGCCAAGGGCGGCGTGGTGATTGCCATATCACGGGAGCTCGCCCTTCCAGTGCGTTACGTTGGGGTGGGAGAAAAGATTGGCGACCTGCTTCCCTTCAGCCCGGAAAATTTTGTCAATTCGCTTTTTTCCGGAGCATGAACTTCAGCGCACAAGACGAGCAGTACATGCGACAGGCACTTGATCTCGCGCGGCAAGGCACTGCCCTGGCTTCTCCCAATCCACTTGTTGGAGCTGTGATTGTCACGCCTGCGGGCAAAGTGACGGGAACCGGCTTTCATACCTATGAAGGCGTGAAGCACGCCGAGGTTCTGGCCATTGAACAGACGGCACAGGCGGCACAGGCTGGCGAAGATACTCGCGGCGCAACTCTCTACCTGAATCTAGAACCATGCAGCCATCAGGGCCGCACCGGGCCGTGCGCGGATGCGGTCATCGCCGCCGGGATCAAGCGCGTTGTGGCTGCCATGATGGACCCAAATCCTCGGGTCGCCGGACATGGCTTTGACAAACTTAGAGCCGCTGGCGTGCAGGTCGAAGTCGGATTGCTGGAATCCGAAGCCCGTAAGCTCAACGAAGCGTTTGCCCGCTACATCACGGCGAAGAAGCCGCTGGTGACGATCAAGTCCGGCATGACGCTGGACGGCAAGATTGCACCACCACCCGGCGAGACGCCGGCATCCGCTACGCCGAGCGCCGGAGGAACCACCGGCGGCTGGATCACCAGTGAAGAAGCGCGCGCACATGTTCAGGAGCTGCGCCATGAGGCTGACGCGATCATGGTCGGCGTTGGCACAGTGCTGGCAGACGACCCCCTGCTCACCGACCGTACAGGACGTAAGCGCCGGCGGCCGCTGCTGCGCGTGGTGGTGGATTCGCGGCTGCGTATGCCGCTGCATTCCCGGCTGGTAAAGACGGCGAAAGACGATGTGCTGGTCTTGTGTTCCTTTGCCGAAGAGAAGAAACGCCGCGCATTGGAAGAGTGCGGTGTGCGCGTTGAACAGGTTGCACTGGGCTCCAGCGACGGCCGCCCCGACCTCAACAAGATCGCGCTGCGGCTGGGAGAACTTGAGATTACCAGCCTGCTGATTGAAGGTGGGGCGCTGCTGAACTGGACAGCGCTGGCTTCCGGCATGGCCGACAAGATCTATCTTTATTACGCGCCCAAGATTCTGGCAGGCACGGGCTCAGTGCCCTTTGCCGCCGGCACGGGATTCAGCAAGATGAGCGACGCCGCGCTGGTGAAAGACATTTCTCTGCATCGCTTTGGAGAAGACTTTGCCGTGGAGGGTTATCTGCGCGATCCCTATGCGGTCTCGTCTGCAGGCAATGGCCCGAAAGCGCAGATTGCCTTAATCACTGAGGAGAAAGTCTGATGTTTACCGGATTAGTCCAGGAAACAGGCGAAATCACTGATCTGCGCCGCATGAAAGCGCGCAACGGTGATGTGCTCACGCGCATTACCGTATCCGCCAAAGCCATTCCCAAAGAATTGAAACCGGGTGACAGCGTTGCCGTGAGCGGCGTGTGCCTTACCGCGGTGGCGATCGGACGCAGGAACTTTTCGGCTGATCTGGCCGATGAGACGCTGAAACGGACTTCGCTGAGCGGCTTGAAGAAGAAATCACTGGTTAATCTGGAATTGCCCGCGCGTCCGCAGGACCGACTGGGTGGTCATATTGTCCAGGGTCATGTGGATGGCACAGGAAAACTTGCAAGTCTTACAAAAATCAAAGGTCATGATGACTGGCGAATGGTGATTGATGTGCCGCTCGAGCTCGCTAAATACGTGGTTGCACAGGGCTCGATCACGGTGGAAGGAATCAGCCTGACGGTGGCGGCGATTGAGGGCCATCACGTGGAGATCGCCATCATCCCTCATACCTATGAGCAGACCAACCTGCGGGACCTGCGTGCGGGATCGCCGGTGAACCTGGAAGTGGATGTTCTGGCCAAGTATGTTGAGAAACTGACGCAGAAAAGAGAGTCGCCCGTTCTGGATGTTCCCGGCCTGGTCAGACGCGGCTTCTAGAACGGGCGCATAACATCGGCCCTAAATGACTCATCGAAAAAAAATCAGCACAGTCAGGTTCGGCTGTGCTGATGTCAGGTCTGTTAGACCCTCAGGGTCTGGTTGGACCCTTAGTGTTACCTGTTTTGGCTGCACTCCATCCTCATTAACCCACCGGAAACGGATGGTAATTTCCGGCGGCACCTGGAAACTTGTGTTGCGTCTCCTACCGAGACGAGATCTGCACCACGGCTGCGGCCCGATTCTCAGGCAACGCCGGACCCTGTACGTAGGAGCTATTGGCAAATACGTAAAGCATTGCGATACAAAGAGCACCGCAGATGCGAACCTTGATTGCTGTTGCGTCTTTCTCTTGTTTCATTGCCCTTGTCCCTCCATTCCCGGAAGTGCAAACGTTGGGGGCGACGTCTGGTCATTTTCTACCGCGCCGGCATTTACTAACTAAGCAGTCTTGTTCTCCGATACGAGAATGCGCCATCCATCCTAGAATCTGATTAGAAGCCCATTAAAGTTGCTCATTAAACTATTTAAACGTTTACAGGGTGGCTTTCCCGCGGGAAATTAAAAAGAAGCTTTGAAGTGTGGTTACTCTCGTTCCGAAAATGCCGGCGCTTAATAGGAGAAAGAACTGTCCCATAAGCTCGCGTGAAGCCAGGAGTCCGGGGCGAGGACAATCATCTAAGACCCGAAGCAACAATGACTTAACTGCCGTTTTAGGTGTATACCCGGATTTGTGTGCAACGAATACCCTGATGAAATATAGGGATTAAGAAGTTTAATGTGACTTTAATGACTCTCCAAATGTACTCAACGCAAACTACCTGCGAATTGACGGGTGGCTTGCTATCGGGAAATCCTCTGGTAAGGTCGCTTTAAAAGCCTTAACGGCGTTCTCTCCAGCAACCACAAAAACTAAAAGACTCTCGTAGTGTCGGTAATGCCGGCGCAGGTTGGGTCAACTGTCAGCCATGAGTAAGGCAAACCAGGTCAGGGCCGCTGTTTCCGGCAGCCGCTGCCTCCGATTCATGGCAACCGCAGTGTGCACAAGATTGCAGACGCTATATGTGTGTCTTGCCTGCGCTGGGGCCAGTTGACCGAATTGTGGAGCATGTAAGGAGTGCAAGAAATGCGGTACCAGAAAGCATTACATCAATTGGCCCTGACAACCGTGATCGGCAGTTTACTGGTAATGGCCGGCTGCGGCGGCGGGGTTAAAGCAAATTCCAACTCTAACCTGAACGCAAACCCCGGGACCCCTTCAGGCAGCGGCGGTAGCAGCCAGAGTATTCCGACTCCGACTCCGACTCCGGCACCTTCAGCAACACCCACACCAACACCCAACCCAAGTTCCAGCTCAACTCCGACGCCCACACCGGCGCCGACGGCTACACCAACGCCCGCACCGACGCCTGGCATTATCAGCACCGGTGGCGGAGGCGATGATGGTGGTGGCGGCGGCAGAGGCGGCAGCGGTAAAGGCGGCAACGGCAAAGGTGGAAACGGTGGCGTTGGCGGCGGCGAACGAAAGCTGAATTCGCTAAAAACCGTCAGCGTGCCCGGCCCATCACAGGCTGAGCTCAACAATCTCATCGCTAACCAGGCGGCAACCATCGCTCTGGGTAAAGCGTTCTTCTGGGAAATGCAGTTCGGCAGCGACGGTGTTACCGCCTGCGCCACCTGCCATTTCACTTCCGGATCTGACAGCCGTTTTGGCAATCAGATCAATCCCGGACAGCGCCGTGTAGACATCAACGGCAATTCCGCGGCTGATTCCAATACGTACACTTCTCCTCTCTCAGCGAATCATTACCTCACCGCATCGGATTACCCGCTGCACAAGCTGAGTGACATCAATAACTCCGGTTCCGCTGTGATTTCTGACAACAACAACATTGTTGGATCACAGGGTGTGTACAACACCACCTTTGTGGACGTGGTGATGGGCCAGGCGGCTGAAAGCCAGACACCTGTACCTGACGACGTCTTCCGCATGCAGGACGGTTCCGGTAACTGGGTTAACGTCCGTCGCAGCACACCGCGCAACGCGCCTTCCGTAGTCAACGCGGTATTCAACTATCGCAATTTCTGGGATGGCCGTGCACAGGGCACCTTCAACGGTGTGAATCCCTTCGGCGCCGGTGATCCGAATGCCTTCATTCTCCAGGCAGACGGCAGCGTCAACGGCTTCAGCCACGTTCAACTGCGTCTTTCCAACTCGGCGCTCGCTTCGCAGGCCGTTGGGCCTCCGGGCAGCAACACTGAAATGTCCGCCGCCGGACGTTCCTTTGTGAAGATGGGCAAAAAGATGCTTTCGCTTTCACCACTCGCAAAACAGCTTGTGGCCGGCGATGACAGCGTGCTTGGCTCCATGAGCAATGCTCCGGCAAACGGACTGAACACTGACTATGTCAGCATGATTCAGGCCGCTTTCCAGCCCAAGTGGTGGAACTCTGACGCCATTGTTGACGCCAGCGGTACCTTCCTCCACACCGGCACGGCACAGAACACTGACGAGTACTCAATGATGGAATACAACTTCTCCATGTTCTGGGGCGTTGCAATCCAGGCATATGAGGCCACGCTGGTTTCTGACAGCTCGCGTTTTGACCAGTTCGCGGAGGGCAACAGCACCGCCCTCACCGCTCTGGAACAGCGCGGTCTTGACCGTTTCACCGGTAAGGGTGGTTGCAGCAATTGCCACAACGGCGCTGAATTTACTGACGCTGCCGTGTCCAACGTTCAGTCACGCGGCGTGGTTGAACAGCTCCTTAGCGGAACCTGGCATGATGTTGGCTTCCACAATATTGGCGTACGTCCGACACTGGATGACATGGGAGTCGGGGCCGGCGATCCTTCCGGACTTGCTTCCCTCTCGGTAGCCGCCTTGGCTTCACAGGGTCTGGCGACGGGAACCCTTGTTCCCCTCAACGCCCCTGTTGCTGTCAACGGAGCCGTGAAGACTCCTGGCCTTCGCAACATTGAACTGACCGGTCCCTATTTCGTTAACGGTGGACAGGCGACGCTCAGCCAGGTGGTCGATTTCTATAGCCGCGGTGGAGACTTCCCCTCCGCAGACGTTGATCCTAACTTGAAGAGAGCCGGATTCAGCCCGGATGACAAACAGGCTGTTGTGGCTTTCCTCAAATCATTAACCGATGAACGTGTAAGGTCCCAGAGTGCGCCATTCGACCACCCCTCGCTCACCATTCCTAACGGAGTGGACATGGTGGATGGCATGGCTCTGGAGCAAACCATCACTCTGCCGGCGACAGGCAAAAATGGTGGTGCAGCGGTACCAAAGTTCTGTGCGAACATTGGAGCTAGCTGCGATTAGTTTGGCAAGTCGCAACCTGACGTAAGTTGTGGAGGCCGCACCCGCAAGGCGGCCTCCACTTTTTCTTGCAGCTGGAAGCTCTCTGTCTCTTCCTGATTACGATCTTTCAAGCGGCGCCCTGCAACATTTTGTCTGATCTGCGAATGCCCCCATTTATCTGCTGCAAATGCTGTCCCTCACTACTTTTGCCCGGCCGGTGACGGCGTCAATCCCAAGGCAACGTTCTGAACAGGATTGAGCACAACCGTGCAGCCGCCGGCGGAGCAAGTGAGCACTCCGCGGCGAACAATCTTGAGAGACGAGTAGTCGGGGAACTCGATCTTATAGGTTGCGTCCATCAACGCTTGCTCGGCGGGTTGTAAATCCGGATCACCTTCCGCAAACTCTACCCGCTCCGGACGGCTTGATCCGCTGAATACCAGCACAAACTCAGCCTGGCCCTTCTTCATGGTGAGCCTCGGAAGTTTAGCTGTACGCAAATCAAGAAGCTCGGTTTGCGCCTGAGCCGCTTCACCCGGAGCGCCGGCCTTCTTCACTCCGGCCGCTGAATCAACGTCGGGCGCGCCGGCCGCTGCAGCAAGCAGGAAGAAATGCCGGGCGTGGGCAGTGTCTCCGGCTTTCTGATAGACCTTTCCCAGGCGGTTGGCCAGCGTAGCAGATTGACTCAGATGCCATGCCGCATCCATGTAGCGCAGGCCTTCCAGACGCTCGCCTTTCAGGCACGTGGCCCAGCCTATCCTCGCCCACTCAAGGGCCAGAAAATACATGGTGGAAGCTGCCTCCGGCGAATCATTTTCAAACGCGGCTGAGTCAAACAGTCCGTCAATGGTGTCGACAATATTCTTGGCATCACTCAGCGTTTCATCGGCGTTGATGTCATCACTTAGCGCCACAGCAAAAAGATCGGCTCCCGATGTCACGCTAGGCACTCCGATCACGCTTTTCACCAGCGCGCCGGCTTTCTCCTGGTGACCGCTGGCTGAAAACAACGGGGCCAGCGCCAGTTCTATCTCCGGATCATCTGGTGACGCAGCATTTGCCGCTTCCAGTTCAGCCAGGGCTTCCTTGCGGCTCAGGCGAGCCAGCAGCAACCCGTGATATTTTCGCGCCGCACGATCCACCGGAACATTGGCCAGTTGTTTTCCATAGGCATCCAGTGCCTCCTCATATTTGCCCTGGCGTTGCAGCTCCGCGCCCAGATCACGATAAGCGCGATCATTGAATGGATTCGCCTCAACTTGCTTGCGATATGCGCCGATGGCATCTTCATGATTGGCCAATCCTGCATAGGAACGTCCAAGAAGGTCCCAGCCATCGCTGCTCTTGGGTTCCTTCTCTACCACGCGTTTGAACATGTCCGCGGCCGTCCTGAAGTCTCTCTGTTGCAGCGCTTTCGTCCCGGCTTTTCGCAGTTCCTGGGCAGTTTCTGTGCCGTTGGACGTGACGTCCGCTTTGTTTACCGCGCTTTTTGCCATGGCGCGAACATCAGCACTGATGCTCTGCTCTGCATAACTCATGGCCACGCTGCGCAGCGATTGAACATCTGACCGCCGCGACGCAGGCAACTTGCTGGCTTTAATAACCACATTCCGTTCCGCATCCAGCACGCCATTGGTGAACTTATAACTCAACGAATAATCCGCGTAGTCCCGGTTCAGTCTTACTTCCGGCGGCAACCGGAGCGCAAAGTTCGCCGCAAACTGGAGATGCGCCTTGTCATGCAGCTCAACCATGGGACCCAGGTCAAGCGGCTCGGTTGGCCGCGGCTTTCTCAGGCGAGGCAATTGCAACGGCGAAAGCGGAAAGAACGTGGCTCCCATGCTTGGGACAGAGAAATATGCGTCATCCTGGTACTTGTACGAAAGAACGAATGGCTTGGCCGTATTTTCCAGCTCTTTTACATCAACATCAGATACCTGGCCCCTGAGTCCTTCTGCGAGTGCGAAATACTGGGCCAGCTTTTTCCAGTCCGCCTGCGAGGTGCTGCGGAATGCCATGCGCATCAGCACCGCGCTGTCGCCAGAAGCTGAGATATTCACGGTTGCATTCAACGCCCCGGCGTCAGAGACCTTTCCGTCGATTGAAAATGACATGTTGTTCTTGCCGGGCACGGCTGCCGGCGTGCGCCGCAGACCGCCATTGGCATCATTGGCGGCCACTACGGCCTGCTTGTCACGCAATGGATATAGAAGCAGAGCGTAGGGAGCCACCTCAGAGGTTGCGTCCAGCCAGACCCAGTTCTTATCAATGGATGCGATGGTAATCACGTGGTCAAATTGCGCCGGGGAAGGTATCTCTTCATCGAGCTTCCGGCTCGAATCAATCAGAACCGGATAGCTCTGGATTCCTGAGGCACGCAGTAAGGCAGACAACAGAGTGTGCTTGTCTTTGCAGTCGCCATAAAGACCCTGCATTACATCCGGCGCGGCATGGGGCTGGTAACGTCCCACGCCAAATGACAGGCTCACATAGCGTATATTGCGGGCAACATAATCATAGAGTCGCTCCGCCTTTTCCTTTTGGGTTACCGCTCCATTGGTCAATTCAGCGGCCTTCTTCTGGATGGCGTCATTCACCACCACGCGCTCGCCCTGCAAACCGGCGTACCAGTGCGCAACCTGCTGCCAGTCTTTAAACGTCGTCAACTGGATGTCAGGGGACTCGTCGTCGCTGTCATCAGGAGTGTCGTCGGAAATTTCCTTTTCCTTCCGGTCCGGCGTGATGTTTTCAACCACCCAGGTATATATCCGGCGATCACCAGATTCTGCGGTGGTGTATTTACGCTTGGGACTCTTCAGTTTCAGTTCTCGCGATTTGGGGACATCTATATCAAGACGCGCCTGGGCAACAGCTTCATATTTCGGAAACCTGTGCTCGTACCAGAATTCGCCTGCGGCCAGAGGCATTGTCACCACCGTGGTAGTGCGATACTCCAGAGTGTCACCCGGCCGAAGGGCGGCCACCGTAATGTGCCGCTCGCGAAAGTCTGTGTACATGGGAGCAGACTGGAGGCCCTCGGGAGCAAAATCCTGGGCATTGGCAGCCGGTGTCTCCACCACTTGCCCGCCTGGCTTGCGCACGCGGACGTAGTTTACTTCCAGCTTTTCCGTGGCTGAGCTATAGCCAAACCGTAGTTGGCCATAACGCTCTACGCCGGCCTGGCTTTGGATCAGGATTTCGGCAGTCTCTTCCGTGGATCCGGTTCCATCATTCTCATAACGCACGCGCGTATGATGTTGACGTATCAAAGCCGCTTCCTGAGAGCTGTCAGCTGGGCTATGAGCGTCCTGCGCAAAGGCGGAAAAAGACAACAAAACAAGGAAAATGAAGGCAAAGACTGGCTTGGGCATGATGCGCTTTTTAACATCCTGCAAGCCAAAAATCAATTCGATAAACACATCAACCTGGAACTGCCATTGGATGCTGAAGTTGAACCTATCCGCCGGACTAAAGATTGTTATCGCGTTCGGCCTACGCTCGCCTACCGCACCGCTACCCTTTGGTTAGGGTTACTCGTCCCGCTCAGCAGGGTCACGTTCTTTGTGTTGTCGTCTGGAACGCGGTCAATGAGCAACGCAAAGGGATCAACGCCGGCTTTCTCCGGTACCGTGGCGGTCACAAAAGTAAATTGCGATTCCTTTTGTGTGATATGCACGCGCTCACGGTACAGCGTGTCGCCGTATTTCTTGTCTTTGGCCGGTTTAGCGAATGCTCCGATATCGATATAGTCATTCACTGGCACTTCAGTTTCGTTGCCCTTGGCGTCCGCCTTGTATTTACGCGTTTCCACCTTGATGGTCACGTCATACTTGCCGTCAGTACGCTTCTGCGCAGAAGCATCCAGCGTGCGATTGGAAAAGATTGTGATGTCTTCAAACAGGTCTTTGATCAGATATTGCAGGTCAGGCGGCGTCTGTTCCGTGAAGGCATCCACCAGCGCGTGCGAGGTCGGATACGGCGGCTGCGCATAGGCGTACTGCCGTATGATCTTCCGCAGCGCGCGGTTGACTGCCTCTTCACCGATCATCTCTTTCAGGTAGTAAAGCACCACACTGCCCTTGCGATAGTGAATGTATCCCTGGTTCGCCTCCACCGTCAGCAGCGGACGCTCTTTCAACCGCTCCGCGCCGCGTGACCGCAGATAGTTGTCCATTTCATACTTCAGGAATTTCCGCATGGTGTCGCGGCCATATTCCTTTTCCATCACCATCAGGGCCGAATACTGCGCCATGGTTTCGGAAAGCAGCGTGGCGCCTTCCATGTTCGCGCCCACCACCTGATGCGCCCACCACTGGTGTCCCATTTCGTGTCCAACCACGTAAAAAACCATGTCAATGTCGTCAGGCTTATTGATGTTGGCGATAAAGCCGATGGCCTCAGAATACGGCATGGTTCCCGGAAAGGCCTGGGCAAAGCGCGCCACGCGGGGAAACTCAATAATGCGGGCTTCCTTGTGGTAATAGGGACCAAAATTCCTGGTGTAGTAGTCCAGCGATTTCTTCATCGAATTCATCATCCGCGGAACGTTCCACGGATTCTGTTTGTCGTAATAGACCTCAAGCTTGATTCCGTTCCACTCTTCCCGCGCCACTTCATAACGTGCGGACATGAAGGAATAGAAGTTCAGGGATTGATGATCAAGCTTGTATTCGAAATAACGCCGGCCGTTCTCCTGCCACTCCCGCAGCAATGAACCAGGCGCAATTGCCAGTTGATCCGATGAAGTGCTGATGACCGTCTGCACGTCCACCCAGTCCGAATGTCCGCCCAGGTATGTGTCCATGCAATCCTCGGTGCAGTTGCGCTCAAGGACTGGCATGACGTCAATCTCTTTCAGCCCGTATTTCTTACGATCATTTGGATCCGTGAGCTGCCGTCCCGATTGGTAGCCGATGACGGGGCCAATGGTGTTATTGAAAAATGTTCCGTTCTGTACCAGCTCAACCGTGCTCAAATCATTCTCAAAGCCGTGGTTCTTGCTCTTGACGGTAAATTTCATCGTCCGGCTTTCACCCGGCTGCATGGGCGAGTCGAACTTATAAATCCGGTAATAAAGTTTCTGGTCGTCTTTGCTGATGGACGCGCCGGGAATCTCAATGTCAGTCAGATAGTTGGGATCAATGGTGAAATGGATTTCGGTCTGCGGCTGCCCAGTCGGGTTTTGAATGACTTGCTCACCCCGCATCACGATATTGCGTGCTTCAGGGTAGACGTCGATCGCAAACTTTACGCTGCGAACTCGAGGCTGCGGCATCTTCTCAAACTGCTTGTACGCTTTCTCGTAGTCAGCCTGGCGTCGCAACCGTGTCTTGGGACCAACCATGCGGTTTTCCACCGCCGTGTTGTACCAGATCCATCCTCCGGTGGCGGCGAACAGGAACAGGCAAAGTACAGTGGCGGACCTCCAGCCGCCGTGAAAGCGCAGGGCTGCGTTGCGGCGACGTCCCTTCCAGCGGTCCTGCTTGCCCCGTGGCCAGAACATGACCGTCAGGATGGCAAGCACCGCAGTAAACAGAAGCCAGTAAAGCGTGAACCAGTCCCAGGAAGATCGATAAGGCGCGTCGCCGAACATATCAGAATGGACAACGGTGGGCGTTCCGGCAAACTGCACCAGGTATGTAGCCACATTCAATGGCTGCCATATGAAAGTGTTGGCGGCGATAAATACCACATAGAAGAAATAGCCGACGTATTTGTTGGGTGAAAGAGCGTGAATGAAAAACGCGAGTACGCCAAAGCACAGGAACGCAGAAGCATCCCGGACCAGTAGCTCGTTAAGGTAAAGGCCCAGCTGATATCGGTGGTATCCATGCCACGCCTGCACCCCAAGCCCACCCAAAAGTGCCGCCGTTTGCATCAGCATCACCATCAGAATCAAAGTGAGCAGGCGGGATCCAAATGAAATCCACTCCGGCGTTGGAGTGGAGTCCACAATCTCATCCATGCGCTCATCACGGTCTTTCCAGACCAGAACGCCGGCGTAGTACGTAATCACAATGATCACGAACAGATAGAGAGTGCCGCGAATGAGATCAATCACCCAGTAAGTAACGGGCAAAGTCGAGTTCCCGTACCCTTCGGTGGCGTTCAGGGCGACGCTGGGAATGCAGTTCAATAGTGAAGCAATCGCAATCACGACAAAGAATGTGCTGCGCACCATTCCCAGAAAATGGATTTTGAACGAACCAGCAAACTTGGCCCAGGTTGAATCGTGCAAGTGCGGGCGAACCAGAGTCACAGGCGCCGGGACGATCGCCTCCTCAGCATCTATCTCAATGGGCCTGGCCTTGCTGCGCCTCTCGGCAAAACTGAAACGAGAATACGCAGCCGCGAAAATGAGACAGCCAACCCCAATCCATATCAGCCGGTTCCACAACAAGAGGCCGTCAAAACCCACCGAAACATTGTTTTTCTCCGCCACCGTCCAGTATTTTGTGATCAGGGTGAAGGCGCGCTGCCCAAAAGGATCCAGCAGGGCAGCATATTGTTCACGCTGAATGTCCTGCGTCAACGCGCCGGCCACGCCGTAACCCGTGAGCAGGACCAGCGCGGCTACGAAAGAAACGATTTCGTTGCGCGCCAGCACGGCAATGGCAAACAGGACCGCCGCCACAAAAAACGCATTGGGCAAGGCGAACACCGCAATCCCGCGCAGGTGCGCAGTCCAGTCAACTCTCCCCCATCGCTCAGGATCAACCCAAGGCATGTACTTGGCCAGAAGAATGCCCACCGAAACGCCAAGCATCGGAATCACTGAGATCAAAGTCGCGCCAATAAAGCGGCCCAGCAAAAAATCAATCCGCCGGATCGGCGTTGAGAAGATGATCTGGTACGTGTTGTTGCTGAAGTCTCTGATAGCGGCTGAATTTACAAACGCCGTGGACATGAGCAGGGTGAGCAGCCCGATGAACGAGTAGTAATTCTCAATCACAAACGGCGCGTTGTGCAGGGTGTTGGAGAGGCTTCCTCCAACCTGGACGTGGTCGGTGCTCACAGCTCCAAAGATCAGCAGTCCAATGATGAACAGGAAGATCCAGACCATCCAGGAGCGGAGCCAGAAGCGAATTTCGAACAGAGCAATGTGCAGGAACATGATCTCTCCCTAGTTCCAGTCCCGGATCTTCGTAAAGAACACGTCTTCCAGGTCAGGCTGGCTGGCAATGAACCCATCGGCGGGAATCTGCTCGCCAAAAACATGAAGTGACGGCCGGCCGCCAACCAGCTTGTTGGAAACAACTTTGAATGTCTCTTCATATTTCGCCAACTCAGACTTGTCGATGGAACGCTGCCAGATCCTGCCTTTGAGTTCGGCAATTGCGGCTTGCGGTTCGCCCTGGTAAAGCACTTTCCCCATGTGAACAATGGCCATGTTGGTGCAAAGGTCCATTACGTCTTCCACAATGTGGGTGGAGAGAATCACGATCACCTGTTCGCCGACTTCAGCCAGCAGGTTGTAAAAACGATTACGCTCGCCCGGATCCAGGCCGGCAGTAGGCTCATCCACGATCAGAAGTTGAGGATTGCCGATGAGCGCCTGGGCTATCCCAAAGCGTTGCCGCATGCCGCCGGAGAATCCCGTCAACGCCTTTTTCCGGACATCATAGAGATTGCAGCGCTGCAACATGGTGCTCACTGCTTCTTTTCGCTCGCGGGCATTGGTAATACCCTTCAACAGGGCCAGGTGGCTGAGCATGTCCTGCGCGGAAATCCGCGGATAGACACCAAACTCCTGCGGCAGATATCCCAGGCGGCGGCGGACCTCATCTTTCTGCCGGAGAACATCAATCTCACCCAGGAATACGCTGCCGCTATCCGGCTCCTGAAGAGTCGCCAGCGTTCGCATAAGCGTGGATTTACCTGCACCGTTAGGCCCCAGCAGGCCATACATGCCTCGCGGAATCGTAAGCGAGATATTGTCCAGCGCCTTCACGCCGTTTTTGTAGGTCTTGGAAAGATTACTGATCTTCAGTTCCATGCTCATGCCTCTTGTCTATTTCAGCCAATTTGTCGTCTTATGTACGCGATAAGGACCAGGAAAGTTCCTGGCGAGTACGTAGAAAGATGTTGCGAAAAAGATATATCCGCGAAAAGAAAGACGGGGGAAACTACGGAACGTCAACCAGCGTGGGTCAGGCGGACCGCTGCGTGACAAAGACACAATGCTGCTCCCTATGGCGTCCCCCGCTCTGACTTTGGATAATCGTGTGGAGGCATTTTAGACAAGCTTCAGCATGATGTCTAGAAATGCGAAGTGCAGCGTGGGAGACAATCGCGCCGACGGGCTGAAACGTTAAGCCCTGCGCAACGTCTTTTTAGTGGCTTTTTTCTTTCGAGCAACACGCGGCGTTGGAACTTCGCCACTTTCCGGTGTGAGATCTACCAGAACGCCCAGAACCAGCGGCCTGCCTTGATTGTAAAAACCCTTGCCGCGGCTGGACACCAGTCGAACGGAACCGTCAGGCCGGCGCAGGCGCAACTCAACGGAAAATTCTTTCTTACCTCGCAGGGCTTGCTGCATGGCTGACTGAGCTGCATTGCGATCGGAAGAAACAAACAGCGCGTTCAGGAAGTCATCGTAGCGCAAACGCGAGACATAAGCGGGCAGCCCGATGATCTCGGCAAATTCCTGTGAGATGGTCAGCTCTTCGGCTTCCACATCCAGTTCCCAGCTGGCAATGCCGGCGGCGCGCTGCGCCAGTTGCATGTGCTCCTGCTTCAGCCGCAAGGCAATCTCTGCGCGGCGACGCGCGGTTATGTCCGCGACATAGGAGACAATTCCGCCGTCGGGAGAAGGATGGACCCGCGTGGCAAAATATCGTTGTCCGTGAAATATCTCAAATTCCACTGGAACGCGCGCCTCCATACAGCGGCGAAGCTGAGTTTCCAGATCGGTCCCGCGAAGTTCAGGGAAGGCCTGCCATAGAGTAGTACCAACCAATCCGTCATGGCCGGCGCTGACTACACCTACTCGTTCCGCTGCCGGATTCGCGTACGTTAATCGCCAGTCGCGGTCATACATGAAAAATCCGTCACTGATGTTTTCCACGGCCTCTGCTGCCATGCGGCGGGCTTCATCCAGTTCCTGGCGCAGCTTGAGTTCCTTTTCCAGTGCCTCACGGCGAAACCGTGAGATCTTGAGGTGCGCATCCACACGAGCCACCAGCTCACGTGCGGTAAATGGCTTGATCAAATAATCATCCGCGCCTGCCTCCATGCCTTCCACGCGCGATTCTTCCCCGGCACGGGCCGAAAGCAAAATCACTGGTACGGACTGCGTGGCTGGATTCCTCCGCAGCTCATGCAGCAGTTGAAAACCATCCATCTCCGGCATCATCACGTCACTCAGGACAAGTTCCGGAACATCCTTGAGCGCCCGCTCCAGCGCTACGCGGCCGTTGGTCGCCGTGGTTACCTGAAAGCGGCCACTCAGCAGCTGGCGCACATAATCCAGCATGTCAATGTTGTCATCCACCAGCAGCACGCGGCCGCCTTCGGTGGCCGGAGTTATTGCCGGTTCCAGTTCGGCCCCGAAATCCTCAAATGCGCCAGCCCGGTTGCCAGGCAGCCAACTCAACGCTTCCTGTACATACGCCGTTCTGCCGCTGCTGCCTGAATGCACGGTGCCGTCATTCTTTACGCGTCCGGCTGGAAGATGGGCCGCGCCGTATGGGATGGAGATAGTGAACGCCGACCCTTTGTTGACGGTGCTCTGAACTGTGATTTCACCGCCGTGCATCCTGACCAGTTCATTGGCCAGCGCAAGGCCGATGCCGCTGCCTTCATGGGTGCGACGTCGCGCATTTTCAATGCGGCGAAAGCGTTCGAACAGGTTGGGTATCTCTTCCTGGGGAATGCCGGTTCCGGTGTCCCGAACCGTTATCTGGGCGTGATCGCCGGCATCACTCACGTTCACTACGATGGCGCCTTCAAAGGTCGACTTGAGCGCGTTCGAGAGGAGGTTGAGAACTATCTTCTCCCACATTTCCCGATCGAGATAAACCGGTTGAGGGAGTGGCTGCGCGTCTACCACGTACGACAACTGGGCGCGCTCCACGGCGGAACGGAAGACACTGGCCAGTTCTGCGGTATAGGAAGAGAGGTCCGTAGCACGAAAACTAGCATTGATGCGTCCGGCTTCAAGTCGAGAGAAATCCAGCAGCGTGTTGACCAGCTTAAGCAGCCTGACCTCATTGCGATGGACCGTTTCCAGGGCTTTACCATGCAGGCTCTGTTGCGGCGTGGCCAACGCATCTTCTGTCGGTCCCAGCATCAAGGTGAGCGGAGTGCGAAACTCATGGCTGACGTTGCTGAAGAATATCGTTTTGGCGCGATCGACTTCCGCCAGCGCTTCCGCGCGTTTCTTTTCCTGCTCATAGGCGCGCGCATTGGCGATGCCGGCTGAAATACCTCCAGCTACAAGCGCAAGGAAATTCTTGTAGCTTTCGTCGAACTGGCGGAAAGGGTTCAGGCCTGCAATCAGAACGCCGGCCAAACCCTGCTGTCCTGCAGGAGCAATATGGATCGCTACTGCCTGGGTCGGCGTTCGATCCCATATTCCTCTCGGCAGATCCAGGGCGCTGCCACTCAATTCGGTAAGGATGGAGATATCAGGACTCTTCAGCACTTGTGGAAATGGCCAGATGGATTCGCTGCCAAGCTCAACCGTCATGGGCGCCGCAGAGCATCCAGGCTCAATACCCGTCGCACAGGCCAGCCGCGCGCGTGAAGCGCCCTGTTCAAAAAGGTACGTGAGTGTGAAGGGGAGGTCCTTTAAGTTCGATTCCAGGCTCCGCGAGATATTGGCGAGAACTTGCGTTTCAGTAATGGTGGAACCGATTGCACCGGAAAGCGAACTAAGACAACTGAGACGGCGCTCGTTGATGACGCGCTCGGTGTCCTCCGACACTACGCAGAGATGGCCGTTAATAGTCCCTGTGTCATCCGTAAGCGGACTGTAGGAAAAGGTGTGATAGGTTTCCTCGAGATAGCCGCTGCGCTCCAGGAACAGGAGCAACGCTTCGTCCCAGGTGGCTTCACCATCGCGCAGCACTTTTTGAATTCTGGGTCCAATGTCCTGCCAGATTTCGGCCCATACTTCGTGAGAAGGCTTGCCCATGGCCCAGGGATGTTTTTTTCCCAGGCTCATATGGGCATAGGCATCGTTGTATAGGAAGGTGAGATCTGGTCCCCAGCCCATCCACATGGCGAAACGTGAGGTTAGCAAAATGCGTATGACGGTACGAAGGCTTTGCGGCCAGGCTTGTACCGGGCCAAGCGACGTGCGCGACCATTCGGTGGCCCGCATCAGGGCCCCGGTCTCGCCTCCGCCGGCGAAAATCTCGCTTCGAAGCTGAACGTCATCTTCGAACGAGGAATGGGTTTGGTTAAGCAGACTCAATGGCGTCACTTTTAAGAATGTATCCTAAAGAACGTGTGCGCACCGGTCGAACCCAACCGGACGTAGGCGCGTCCCAAGCGAACATCTGATGCGGGATGCTTGTCTCTGGTTGTCTGCCTGGATCGCGAAAGGCGGGTTACCCGGCCTGGGGTTCCTGCTGAGCATTTAATTCAGGATGGAAGTGACGCATCACGGCTTCTGTCTGGGCCTTGTTCAGGATGGAGCTCAAGGCGGTGGCATCTGCCGTTTGCACCGCGCGGACGCTGCCAAAGTGTTGCAACAATCGTTGGCGCGTGCGTTCGCCGATGCCGGGAATTTCCAGAAGTTCTGAAGCACGGTCGCGCATCTGACGGCGCTTGCGATGGAACGTCACGGCAAAACGGTGCGATTCATCGCGCACCATCTGTACCAGGTGTAATACGGGTGAGTGGCGCTCCAGGACCACCGGCTCGTCTTCCTGTCCGTAAACGTAAATAATTTCTTCTTTCTTGGCGATGGAAGCCAGCGGCTGATTGGTAATGCCAAGTTCCTCAAGTGCCTGCGCAGCCGAGTGAAGTTGGCCCAGGCCACCATCGACCAGCACCAGACTAGGCATCGTTTTATTTTCGTCACGCAGGCGTTTGTAACGGCGCGTGATGACCTCGCGCATGGAGGCAAAATCATCCACGCCGGTCACGGTCTTGACGATGAACTTGCGATACTCTGACTTGTTCATCTTGCCGTCTTCCCATACGACCATGGAAGCCACGGTTTCCGCTCCTTGAATGTGCGAGATATCAAAGCATTCGATACGTTTAGGCAAATCCGGCATGCCCATGGCGTCCTGCAAGGCTTCCTGGACGGCCTTGGCCGCGGGTTTCATCACGCGGAAGCGCTGATCAAATAATTGCCGCGCGTTCTGCGCTGCCAGATCAATGAGTGATCTCTTTTCTCCGCGCTGGGGAATAATGATCTCGACTTTGCTGCCGCGCTTTTCGGAGAGCAATTCTTCCAGCTCCTGACGATCTTCAAAATCCACGGGCACAAGAATATCCTTGGGCACGTACTGCTGGTCGATATAGACCTGTTTCAGCAGCGCGGAGAAGAATTCGCCGGTATTGAAACTCAGGCCGGGTTCCTGCTCCGGGAGATCTTCCCAGAAGAATTCGCGCCGATCCAGAATTTTTCCGCCGCGCAGATGGAAGACATTCACGGCGAGCATCTGGTTTTCAAAGTGGTAGCCAAAGACGTCCTGATCGTCGCCTTCAACCGCGGCCATGCGCTGTTTTTCCTGCAACTGCTCCACGGTTGAAATCAAATCGCGATATCGCGCCGCCCGTTCGTACTCTTCTGAATGCGCAGCTTCATCCATGCGTGCACGCAAACCGCGCGCCAGGTCCGTCTGCCGGCCTTCCAGCAGCAGCTTCACGTCCCGCACAGCTTCCTGATACGCGGCGGGCGTAGTCAGATCCTGCACGCATGGCCCCAGACAGCGCTTGATATAAAACTGAAGACACGGACGCGGATGATAGCGCGTGAGATCCACCTTGCATGATGGCACCAGAAAATGACGATGGATCAGGTCCACGATCCGATACGCAAGGTTCCCGGGAAAGTAGGGCCCGTAATATTCGCTGCCGTCTTTCCTTAGACGGCGGGTCACGTAGACGCGTGGATAGCGTTCCCCCAGAGTCAACTTGATGTAGGGATAGGTTTTGTCATCGCGCAGAAGGATGTTGAAGCGCGGCTTCTTCTGCTTGATAAGGTTGTTTTCCAGGGCCAGCGCTTCTTTGTTGTTGGCGACGACGATGTAATCGACGTCCACGGCTTCGCGCAGCAGAGAGCCGGTCTTGGCGTTGGCCTCGCCCACACCTTCCTGGAAATACGACCGGACCCGCGACCGCAGGTTCTTGGCCTTGCCCACATAAATGACCTCGCCTTCGGCGTTCTTGTACAGGTACACGCCGGGCTGCATGGGAATGGTCCGGATTTTCTCGAGGAGGTCCATCTGAATCTATTTCAACACGGGATGGCAGAGGCGGGTAGCCGTCTGGGCTTCTACTCTGGATTTACTAATATGTTAACAGGTAAACCCGTGAGTAAAAATTCCACGGTTGCTGGCCAAAGCTGCTCGTTGGAACGGGGTTGCTTCAGAAACAAACCTTTATATATCATCAACTTAGATATTCCCCGCGGCGTTTTGGGCGTTGGCATCCCAGTTGCTTTACCTTAGAACGGTAAAGCCTTTTTGGCGGTCCCATGCGCCGAACGGTTTTGAAGGAGCGTCTTCCCATGAAAGTTAAATCTAGTCTCTTGGTTCTGCTGGCTGGTGCAAGTGTAATGTTCAGCGCTGGTTGTTCGAGTAAAAACTATGTGCGTCAGCAGACGCAACCCATCATCGACAAAACCAACACGCTGGATGAACAGACGGCGAAGAACAGTCGTGACATCCGCGATGTTGACTCCCGCGCCACTGCCGGCATTCAGGGCGTAAACGGCAAGGCCGCCGACGCTGACCAGAAAGCAGTGGCCGCCCGCGGACGCGCTGACCAGGCTGCCACGCTGGCTGCCCAGGCCAATACCCGTGTTGACGCCCTCCAGACCCAGGTGGCGAATCTTGATAACTATCGCCCGGTGCTGGAAACCAGCGTCCACTTTGCTTTCAACAAGGCCGATCTCACAACCAAGGCCAAGACTGCTCTCGACCAACTGGTAGCTGAAATCCCCAACACCAAGGGTTACCTTGTGGTGGTTGAGGGTGACACCGATGCCGTTGGCTCCGCGAAGTACAACTACAAGCTGAGTGAGCGCCGCGCTGACGCCGTGGTGCAGTATCTCTCCGGCAAGAGCGTTCCCGCCCACAAGATTTACATTCTGGGACTGGGAAAAGACAAATCAGTGGCCGACAATAAGACCTCTGAAGGTCGCGCCCAGAACCGCCGCGTTGACGTTCGTTTGATGACGAACACTACCGGCCAGGAAACACCAGCGTCTGCGCAGAGTGCCGCTCCTAATCCGAGCCGGTAGTCTCCTCCCCCGGGACTTGCGCAGGTTAAAGGCCGCCAGATTTCTGGCGGCCTTCAACTTTTAGACCTAAAATATCCGTTATGAACCCCGTTCGTTTTTTATTCTGCACTCTTTTTCTGTTGGTGTGCCTCATGTCCATGGCTGCGGCGCAGGACAACCAGGACGAGCAGCCACATATTCAGCCTCGCAAGGAAGAAAAGGAAAAGCACCCGGCAAGGCCATCGGCCACACCGAACCCGGATTCACCGACCACGCCAACACCGGCCGCGCAATCCCCTAAAACCGAGACGCCCGATGACATCGCGCACCGCCCCAATGATCCGCCGCCGGGCATGCTGGATGCGGAGCCCGTTGGCGAAAGCTCCAGTAAGGATTCGCAAATAGATCTCAATGCGGGCCCCGATTCCAGTTCGCCTGTACCCATCGCGGCGGCAGCCTACCCGTTTGACCCACATCGTGCCGCGAAAGACGTGGAAGTAGGTAACTGGTACTTGAAACAGAAGAATTTTCGCGCGGCGCTGGACCGTTTTCATGACGCGCTGCTCTACAAGCCCAAAGACGCAGAAGCCACCTTCGGCCTGGCCGTGACGCAGGAAAAGCTGGACCTGCTGTTGCAGTCGTACCAGAATTACAAAGAGTATCTTGCTTTGCTGCCGGAAGGGCCCATGGCGAAAGATTCGCAGGAAGGCGTAGCGCGTCTGGAGCCGCGGATCGGCAAGAACAATCTGGGGACATCAGCGGCCACCCAGGCTACGGCAAAGACAGAAGAAGGCCAGCGGTTGCTGGCCAGCAACAACTATGCGGCCGCCAAGCTGGATTTTGAAGAAGCGCTGCGCCTGGATCCTGACAATGCGGACACCCATTTTCATCTCGCACAAAGCCTTCAGGGCATGCAGCAACTGGAGCCGGCAAGAATGCACTATCAGAAATATCTGGAGTTGAAGCCCAAAGGCCCGTTCGCCGCCGACGCCCGGAAGAACATCAACCAGATCAGCGACATCATTGGAAAGTAAGGGGAATTTCGAATTTCAAATTTTAAGTTTCAAATTTTAAATTCCGAATCCTCTTAGCCTTCCCAAACAAAAGCATCGAACTTACGCTTGGTGTGGAAGCCGATGCGATGATACAGGTCCACGGCGCCGAAGTTGGCTTCCGTGACCGTAAGGCTGAGGTCGGAGAAGTTGCGCGTACGCAGTTCCTGTGTGCAGAGCCCGATCAGCGATTCGCCGATTCGTTTACCGCGATATTCCGGCAGGACGCAAACCTGGGTGATATGTCCTACGTCTTCCCGGACGCGCGAACACAGCAGCAGCCCGGCAATGGAGCGGGTTGGCTTGTGCACAGCAATGAAAGATGAATGGGCGTCAAATACACCGCAGCCGGGAAATCGCACAATATTGTTCAGAAAACGCAACGATCCGTTCAGACTGCGGTATTGGTCATTGATCTCGGAATCGATGTGATTGCGATAGGACGTGGTGATCACGGCCGCGGCAGGCTGAAAGTCTGCCTCAATCCAGCGGCGAAATTCAAAGTCCGGCAATTGCGTTATCTGCGGACGGGGACTGGTACGCACGGGCAACACCATAAACAATCTTGGATATTGCCGGAATCCTTCCGACAGGAATGGTTCGGCCAGCGCCCCTGATTCATGCGGCAGGAGCTGGGCTTCAATGCGGTGCACGCCCGGAGATCGCTGCAACGTGTCAATCACATGGACAGCCAGACGCCTCTCCACGGTATCGTTTTCCAGTTGAATCGTATTATCGGCATAGAGATCGCCGATGACGCCCTTGCTGCCTTCGTACACGAAAAAGGCATAGCCTCCCAGGCGATCATTTTCCACGGCAGCGTAACCAGGCAGGATTTTCGAATCCACGTAGCGCAGGATCATCTCCGCCGAAGGCTTATAGTCCCACGACATCAGCTCGTTCCAGAGACGGGTTTCCTGCTCCAGCAGGGGCCGCAGGTGGTGCGAGTTGAAGTGTCTCAGGTCGAGGATTTCCACGCCAGAAAAATGATGAGACCCGTGCGTTTCAATTGGAGTATGAAGGCCCATGATAAATTCCTGCCGGCCCGGAAGCGAAACGGCGACGAGTTAAAAGTCTAGCTTCGTAGGCGATTTTCCGCAACGCCACATTGGCCCCTGAACCAAAGCAGTAAGGCTTATTATTGGGCGGAAACGCGGAAAAATTCCAGATGCTGAAACGTGAATGCGCCGATCCGATCAACCTTTCTATCGCCCACCAGGGCCTGCACCGCAGCCTCACTTCCCTGCCTGGCGATAACGACGTGCCCCTGGGACGGGATGCCATCGCGTTCATAACGGGAAATGGGTTGATTGCGGTAAAAATTCAGGCCGTATTCCACGTCTCGTCGCACGTTCAAAACGGCAATTGGATCTGACGTGATCCCAAGTTGTAACAACTGTGCGTTCACGGTGCGAGCTGAGGTTGCGCTGTCGATGGCCGATGCCGATGGCTTCAGCAGAAACGTAAGCGCCAGTACCAGCGGCACCAGCGTGGTGAAGTGCAGAATCTTGAGACCGTTGCGGCGAACCAGCAGCAGAACAAAGACTGCGGTCACGCCGGCGAAGATGATGGTGAAGGTGCGGCTGCCGTCCGGCATAGGCTGCTTTGTGATGATCCATGGCGCCATCAGCGCTCCGGCAACCAGGCCGCCGCAGACCAGCGAATGCAGCATTATCTTGACGCGATCAATCTTTATGTTTTGCGTGCGGTGCAGATAGGCCGCCGTCAACATGGTGGCTGCGGGAATTGCCGGCAGGATATAGCCGGGCAACTTGGAGCGTGAAAAGCTGAAGAACAGGATGGGGATCAGCGTCCACAAAGTAAGAAACAGAGACAGCCAGTCACGCTCCGGGGTGGCGGCCAGATCTTCAGGATCTTTTCCAAAATTGCGCCAGAAGGCACGCGCCGTCTCATAGAGCGCAGGAATGGTAAACACCACCCACGGCACCGTGGCAAGAATGAAAACGGGAATGTAATACCAGAATGGCTGCGAGTGCTGATAAAGGTTGGTGCCAAAGCGTTCCAGATTGTGCTCAAGAAAGAAGACACGCAGAAACGCGGGGACCTTGCTCTGGATGGAGATGTACCAGGGCAGCACGACGGCGAAGAACAGAGCAAAGCCGGGCAGCCACAGAGTACGCACAAAAATCTTAACGTCGCGACGCATGGCCGCATACGCGGCAACAATCAGCACTGCCATTGCCGGTGAAATTGGGCCCTTGGCCAGAGCGCCAACGCCCAGCAGCACGTAAAACGCTGACAGCCAGAGCTTCTTGCCGGTCTCATGCCATGTCCACCAGGCCAGCATGGCCACACAGAAGGGGGCTGAAAGCTGCATGTCAGTGGACGCACCGCGAGCAAAGCCGATCATTCCGGCAGAGGATGCAGTGATCAGCGCGGCATCCAGCTCACTGCCGGGACGAAATCTGCGCATGAAAAAAAACACCGCCAGGACCATCAGTAAGGCGAACCTGGCCGAAGGAACCCGCGCTGCCCAGTCCTGTACTCCGAAAAATTTGTACGACGCCATCTCCTGCCAATACAGCAGGACGGGTTTCTCCAGCCATGGTGTGCCATTGAGTGTGGGAACAATCCAATCATGGCGGGCCAGCATCTCACGGCCAATCTGCGCGTAACGCGGCTCATCGGCGCCGACCAGGCCAAATGATCCCAGTCCAAAAAAGAAAAGGAAACCGCTGACACCCAGCACCAGCGCGAGTTGGACCAGCAACAGTTTGGTTCTCACGCTCTTGAGATCAGGATTCATGCGATGGAGTTCCCGGCCGTTGGCGAAGGTGCTTTCATTTTTAATTACTTTGAGGAACGCATGCGCGGACGCAGCTCATGAAGAACCGTTTCCGCTGCTGCCGGGATCGGGCCCTGTACTGTGAATCCGGCGGCACATTCATGGCCGCCACCGCCGAACTTCTCAGCGATGTCGGCGACGTTTACCGCCCCCTTGCTGCGTATGCTCACCCGGACCCTCTCGGTGGCAAGCTCGCGAAAGAAAACTGCCACCTCCACGCCTGCGATGCCGAGCGCGTAATTCACCAGGCCTTCACAATCTTCTTCCAGCGCACCGCTCTTCTCCATATCCTGCCGCGTGACGGCCATCCATGTGATGGCGCCTTCATGTTGGAGTCCGCTCAGGGCCGCACCCAGCAGGCGCATCTTGGAAATTGGATTGGCGAAATAAACGTTCTGCGCGATGTGGGCCGGATCCGCACCGTACTGCACCAGACACTTGGCCAGATCAAATGTGTGCGAGCTGGTGGGTGAATAACAGAATGAACCAGTGTCAGTGAGCACCGCGGTATAAAGACACGTTGCCATTTCCGGAGTGATCTTTACCTTTGCGGCCAGGGCCAGACGAAAAACCATCTCCGCAACCGCGCTGGCCTTCGGATCAATCCAGTTCAGATGAGCAAACGTCTTGGAACTGACATGGTGATCGATGTTAATGAGGAAGAGCTGCTCCAGACCCTCCAGACGCGTACGCTGTATGCTGTCACATTCCAGGATGATAGCAGCGTCAAAGTGCCCGTTTAGGTTGTTGGCATGAATGTCAGTGGAGTGAACGATCTCATCGGCATGCGGTAGAGGCTTATAGATGACGGGAACGTTATCTGCCAGAACCACATGAGCGTGCTTGCCCATGGCCCGCAGCACCTGCGCAAGCGCCAGCGTGGAACCAATCGCATCGCCGTCCGGGCGCGCATGCGAAGTCACAACAAAGCTGTTGCGCTTTTCTATCTCCTCCAATATCCGGGAGAGCTGGTCCATGATCACCTATTTCTTACGTTTTTTGATCCTGCCCAACAACTCATCAATACGCGAACCGTACTCCTGGGAACGGTCCAGCAGAAAAGTAAGCTCCGGTACGTGGCGCACGCCCATTCTTTCCTGCACTACGCGCTTGATGTATCCCTTGGCAACGTTGATGCGCTTGATGGTTTCATCGGCTTCATCATCATCGCCCGCGACCTGTATGAACACCCGCGCGCTTTTGCCGTCCGGCGCCATTAGCAATTCGGTAACGGTGCACAGAGCAATCCTGGGGTCGGCAAGCTCGCCTTCCAGCATGGTCCCAATCTCTTCCTTCAGGGTCTCACCAATGCGCTGGCGATGGTGGTCACGTCCGCGGTGCTCAGGCATACGTTTTCTGCTTATCTGGCAAACCTATAAGGTTAGCAGAGACTTAACCCTTCAGGAAATAGGAACCTGACAGGGTAAATTGGTGCAGTTTGCGCCACGATCCCTGTCAGCCTGCCGTCCGGCTATTCCAAGTATGTGCCTATGGCTGCGATAGTAGGATCATCTGCAAGGCGGGATCTCTCTACGCGCGGAATATGAGGATTTGCAAAACGATTTGAGCTTTGGTTTTAGCTTTGGTTTCGGCTTTAGCTTCATCCTTGCTCGCCTTCCCTGTCATGGTCGCCTTCACTGGGCGTGTCGCCGCTTTCCAGGTAGTCCATAAAAGCATCGATCACTTCGGCGCCATGGTTGTTGGCGATTTTCACGGCGGCGTGTTCAACGTTGCGCATGAGCCCCTCCAGATAGTCGCGCGAACTGGAGATGCTAACCACGCCGATGGTGGCGCGCTGCCACAAATCAGTGACTTCGATTTCCGCCACAGAGATGTTGAAGCTGTTGCGCAGACGGTCTTTCATGCTGCGCACCACCTGTCGCTTGTCTTTGAGCGAATGCGCGGCTTCAATACGGATTTCTAAAGTGAGGAACGCTACGGGCATCTTCTAGAAGCTTACCGCGGATTAACGCGGATCAGAGCGGATTTCAAAATCAAGCTGATTGAATCTTGACCGGTTCGACGCTGGCCGATTCCCGCTCATCCGCAATCGAGACAGAAGGTTCACCTGGTTTCACGCTGATGAGCAAATTGGCCTCTCTCGGGAAATGGGCAATATAGTTTTCACCTGACGAACGTCTGAGAAAAGGCCTGGTGAATGTTCCGGCATAGAATTCTCCATCCACTTTATATATGTAGGACAGCTCAGCAATGGTGCAACTGAAAGAATCATCGGACAAGGACGAAAAATTAACGGTTGCCGTCACGCGCGGCCAGGAACTGCTGCGGCGTAGTTGCACCTGTCGCATTACCACGCGGAAGAGATAGTCCAGGAGGATGTTTAAATACGAGCCAAGCATGCAGGTGGAAGCTTAGCAGATAATCAAAGCAGTGAAATCAGTCTGATTGAACGTTTGCCGCTTCGACGCTCACAGGACTTTCCTTTTCCATGATCGAAACAGACGGCTCGCCGGGTTTAGTACGAACGATCAATTCTGTGCCCCGGGGAATGCGAGCGGCATACTCATCGCCCCAGGAGCCGAACCATGGCTTCTTGTATGTGCCGGTGTAGCTCTGGCCATCGGCACGATACTTGTAGTGAATTTCCACCAGGTCACAACCAAAACCGGCTTTAACGTAAAACGAGTTGGTGACCTTCGCCGGCACGGTCGGCCAGAAATGGCTGCGAAGGAGTTGCATGATGCGCATCACCACACGGACCAGATACTCCACGATAATGTCTAAAATCCACCCGGCCATGGCAAGCGGAAGCTTAACAGATAATTCGTGAGTTATTCATCCGGTTATTTGCCGGCTTCGCTCCCGCACTTCTTCCGACGTGAGTCCATATATCGGCGGAGTCTTTACATCGATCATTCCCAGGTAGGTATAGATCTGGGCGCGATGATGGATCTCATGCTCCACCATGGCGCGCAACCATTTCCATAATGTGATGGACGTGCCTCCCGGCGTGACGCATTTCTTCTTCATGTCTTCATCCGTGAGACGACCGAATATCTCCATTGATTCAGAGTGTTTCTGATTGAAGAAGGCCAGGACATTCTCCGGGCCATCCGCCAGCTCTTTGCCGTGGCCGGGATAACTGCTGGGCTTGAACTGGGCGTTTTCCGCGTACATGTATGCGTTCGATCATGGCCAGGTGGCGGATGATATCGGCAAAGCTGAATTTGCCTTCGTGGTATGTCCAGTCGAACTTTTCAGATGGAATGCAGGCGATCACCTTGAGTGTGCGCTGCCTGACTTTTTCGTAGTAGTCGAGAAATTCTTTGATTGAGGTGGCTTCCATAAATATCCCGCTATTGGATTGCCCTAAAGCCAGCCGCGATCCTTAAAAACTTTATACCCGGATTTGGTAAGGGCCCCTAATTCCTTGAAAAGCGGCGGATCAATCGCGGCAAAGTTGAAGCAAGCTTTGCCCTGCATGCGCTTTTTGAGTGCGGGAGATATTTGCTGGTTGAGTTCCGGGTTGGTGTACACCGGTAAAAGGTGGTAGGTGATGTAATTCTTTTCCGCCTTAACACCGGCAAAAAACATGGGACGGTTCTTTATAGGTGGGTTCAAGACTTTCCATATAGAAATATCCGGGATCTCGCTGGCGTGGCGCCAGACGCCCCTCGTACGGCGTGAGTATCTTGCGCAGAGCGGCGAAGACAGCGGTAAAGTCTTTATTCTTGCCGGAAGATTTCGCGCTGGTGGCGTTTGTGGCTTTCTTCCTGGCTTTTTTAACCAGCGTTTTCTTACTTGAATCGGTTTTTTTGTTTGAGACCTTTTTCTTTGTCGTCATTTTGCCTCAACCATCCAGGAGATTTGAGCGATTCCTTCACCTGCACGCCGCTGAGTTGCTTGGTCAACATCGTTTGCGCAAGATTGACGATTCGCATTGCCGCAGCTTCAGTTACGACTCCGCGCGCATGGATATTGGAAATCAGGTTTCGATGCGCGTCATTATTTCCCCTGCGCGGCTGAAATGCCATATAGGCTGACAGGCTTTCAGCCGTCGCCAAGCCCGGACGTTCGCCGATCAAAAGCAGAACCACCTTCGGATTCAGCAGTTCCCCGACCTGGTTCATGATCCCGACGCGACAGTAGCGGACGGCGAAGGGACGTCCCAGGGTCCATCCGCGTTCGCTTGCCAGCTTCGCGATCAACGGCAGCAAAGCCGGGACCTGAGATGCAACAGCGGTAACGGAGAGACCGTCGCCAATCACGATTTGCAGATCGGGCGATGCAGGGCATTCTTGCTGGATCTGTGCGGCGGTGTCATTCGAAAACTTGCGGCCAAGGTCGGGACGAAGAAGATATTCGTCTTTGGACGTGGCCAGGGTTGAGACTTCGAAGATTTTGTATTTCTCGATAACGCCCCGGCCGAGATCGTGAACAAAATCGAATTCAGTTCTAACCGCGTCACGGGCGGAGGCGTGGGCATGGCGAAGTTCAAGCTGAGTCGATGTCCGATATCCGGCGCCGGCACGGTCAACCAGCACGCGTGCGGGAGTGCGTTGGCGGATTCGCTGGATGAGGTCGTCAGTCATGTTTCTTTTTTCGCCCTCGCGACCGTAGGTCGTTCATGTATTCTGATCACGCGTTCCCGATTCAATCAATGCGAAAACTCATCGCCATAACCGCCGGTCTCGTCATCATTGCATGTATAGGTACGGCAATACGTGCGGTGTACATTCGCCATTACAACACAGTCCAAACTTCCCGCGTGAAAGACCTGGCAGCGGCGTTGCAACAACTGAGTGCAGGCGTCTCCGACTTCAAGGCGGCCAGGGCCATCGCTAATAAGTTCGGAACTGTACCCTACGACAATCATTACGGTACGCGAGACTGTGCTGACAGGTACTTTGAACGGTGCGCATATATGATCCAATTAAATGACGCGCCAATGCGAAAACTCCTGATCCAACACCCAATTCTGGGCCACATCGGCGTTAAGGACTGGAGCGCTACCGCATTTATGTACATTCAGCAAGGTAAGGTCCAGGAATACCGGCTGACGATCATATACAAGACATCCAGCGGGTTGTTGCGCGGAGTTTCTACCGAAGAGCAGACCTCCCTTCCTGAGAATCGTGCAGTTCAAGCGCGCATATCGGATTCATATTCCATACAGCGTAATGACATGGCAGCAGGCGGCCATGATGATGGATTTGAGCTTGAAGCATCACTAACTCCAACTGCACATGCTACTGAACGGAAACGCGCCTGGAACATGAATCTTGCATGTCTTAACCAAAGACAAGGTTGCGGTGAGATTTGCGAAGTGACGCCCGAGGTCTGGCAGGATTTCTATGCCAAGCGCGGGCGTTATGATGTTGAGAAGTACGGCCCGGCTTATCTGTTTTGCACAAAGGCCCCAGACTAGTCCTGGCTGGTTCTATAAGTTATTCAACCACGAGAGCTTTCAAACGCTGTACCAACTGCTTCCGCGTTCCTTCACCCGCCAGGGCTGGTTCGTTCCCGCTGAAAGATTTCCATCTCCTGCAGCCAAGCCAGAAATTCCGGAGCGGGTTTCAGATTAAATAGCTTTCGTACCGCCAGGGCATCATGAAAGCTGGTGGACTGGTAGTTGAGCATCACGTCGTCAGCGCAGGGGACACCCATGAAGTAGTTACAACCGGCCGCAGCCAGGAGCATCAGTAGGTTGTCGGCGGAGTTCTGGTCGGCGGCAGCGTGGTTGGTGTAGCAGACATCGCAACCCATCGGCAGGCCAAGCAGCTTGCCCATGAAATGGTCTTCCAGTCCGGCGCGGATGATCTGGCGCTCGTCATAGAGATATTCCGGCCCGATGAAGCCAACGACGGTATTTACCAGGAACGGTGCAAACACTCGCGCCACACCGTAGGCGCGCGCTTCCAGGGTGAGCTGATCGATGCCGTGGTGCGCGTCGGCCGAGAGGGCGCTGCCCTGGCCGGTCTCGAAGTACATGACGTTGTGAGAGCAATTGGCTGCAACATCCTCCACGGAGGCACGGAGACACGGAGAACTGCCAGGGGGATTTTCTGTTTGGGTGCGATCGTTATCCACTCCCTTGACGGGCTGAATGCTGACGGCTGAGTGCTGAGTGCTGTTGCCGATCACCAGATCACCGGATCTACCGATCCCCCGATTTCTATGGTGTTCCCGCACCCGCTCTTGTCCTTCGCGCAGCATCGCCAGTGATATGCCGAAACTTTCGTTGGCTTTCTGCGTGCCCGCCACTGATTGAAACAATAAATCGACTGGCGCGTCCTTATCCATTGCAGACAGCTGGGTGGTGATGTGTGACAGGCAGCAGGCCTGCGTGGGAATCTTGTACGCGTCGATCAGGCGTTGTAATGCGTGCAGGATGGCTGAAACTGTCTCCACGGAGTCCGTAGCCGGGTTAACGCCGATGACGGCGTCACCGCAGCCATACATGAGGCCATCAAAGGCTGCCAGCAGGATTCCCGCAATATCGTCCGACGGATGGTTCGGCTGCAGGCGAATGCCCAGAACGCCACGCTGGCCCATGGTATTTCGGCAATGCGATTCAACCCTGATCTTGCTCGCAGCCAGCACCAGATCTTTGTTGCTCATGAGCTTGGCGGTGGCTGCGGCAATTTCCGGCGTGATAGCCCAGTGCAGACGCTTCAACTCTGCTTCAGTCGTCTGGTCATCCAGAATGAACTCACGAAACTTGCCCACAGTCTGGCTCTTGATCTGGGCGAAGCCCTGCTGATCGTGAGAATCCAGAATCAGCCGGCTTACATCGTCCTGATCGGGATCGATCAGAGGATTGCTTACGATGTGTTCCAGCGTCACGTCGGCCAGCGCATACTTGGCGGCAACGCGCTCACGTTCTGATGACGCGGCGATGCCGGCAAGCTGATCGCCAGACTTCTCTTCATTCGCTTTGGCGAACAGTTCAGGGAGCCCCGTGAAGTGGAAACGCTCCGGCATCGGCCTATTATCCGCTAAAGATGGGTCATCTCACCACGGAGGCACGGAGAAGAGCAAGGACTTTGGGCCGCGAATCAACGCGAATTCTCTTAGTGATTGCCAGCGAAGCACAAGATCAGATCCCTCACCCCTACTTCCACCCCAACGCACGAAGCGCGCGCTGGGGACCCCGGTTCGGCAGCTGAAGACGCTGCCTCGTTGACGGGGATTCGGGATGACGAATCAAGTTATTTTCATGAAAACCGTAGACAAAAAAAGCGGGCGGCCCGCGCGGACCGCCCTTTTATGAAAGTACCATCGTCAATCGCGATCATGATCCTGTTCGCGATTGCCTTCCGGTAGAGACAACAGGTATTGGGAGAGGTCGCTCTTTTCAGGCGCGGTCAATCCCAGACTAAAGCAGCTGTCGTAGTGATTGATCACGTCCGTGAGCGTGGCAAAACGTCCATCGTGATAGAAGCCGCCAGTGGTATGTGTCCACAGACCATTGAGCGGCGCCGTGCGATAGCGTTTGTCCGGAGCGCGATTGGCCTGGAAATCATCCACGCAGACTTCCGCGGGTGTGTGCATGTTCCAGCCCGGTTCGGTGGTGAGTGAACCAACGTGGCAGGTACTGCACTGGGCTTTGCCGGTAAAGACGGCCTTGCCCCGCTTTGCTGCTGCGGCGTCAAAGCTGCCTTTGGGCGGCGCTGGAGCCGGGATGGCCAATTGGTAAACGTGCAGAGCTGCCAGCTTGTCAGTGATGAGGTCTTCAGAGTTGCGCACGTTGTCAAAACCGGCTTTGGCCGCCACCGGGAACTGCGCAGCATCTTTCAATCTGGGATCGTAGAACGTGCCCTTTCCATGCATTTCCAGATTGGCTACAAAGGCATTCCAGTGCGTCACAGATCCCCAGCCAGTCCATGTATGCATGTTCACGCCAGCCAGGCCGAAGGCCGGCGGAATGAGCACAGAACCGCTCTTGCCATCAGGACGAAACGCTTTGCCGTCCATGGCGAGTTCCGCGTCGAATTTGCCGGGGCCCCAGCTGTTCAGCACCGTGCGCACTGTCGCCTGGTCGGTGCCCAGCAGGTCCGCGAACGGCTGAACGCTGGGCGACAGCGCAACGATCGCTCCGACATTGAGATCACGGTTTGCCCAGCCATCCAGGCGATGTCCAATGCCGGGAGCAAGACTGTTATCGACGTTGGTGTGGCAAAGCGCGCATTGAATGCCTACCGATTGCAGCGTGCCATCAGGCTTGAAAAACCCCGTAATGCCGATGACCGAATTCAGTTTCAGCAAGGCAAGAGTGGTGCCTGGGTCGTTGAGATTGACCTGTCCATTCTTTAATGCCTGGATCAGCGTAGCCGGGAGCGCATCTACGTCTACTTTCAAGCCGACTGCCAGAGCAGTGGCTGGTGAAACGCCCGGGCCGACGCCGCCATTTTTCGCGCCTTCGATGGCCTGATGAAGTCCCAGGGCTCCGCCCCAGAAATCCTGATCGCCAAAAGTGTCAAAACGGAAAACTTCACGGCCCTGTTCCAGTAAACGGTCGGCGTTTTGCTGGATTGCTGCGTCATTGGGCGAAGAAGGTCGATGAAGTCTTTTGTTCGGAATACAGAGTTGCTAACGTAAGGACTGCCACTGCTACTACCAGAGGGAATCTCATGTTCCGCACGGTGGTCTTCCTCCTGATTCAGGGGATGATGGAGGGCTAGCCGGAAGAAGCTCTCCAGCGGATAGAGTGAGCAACGGTACACTCGTTACATCTTTTTAAAAATATTTCGCAGTACGATATTTTCGGCGATGCACCGTAGGCCAGCCTGTGGGTTTATGCATCCGCCCGTCCGGAGTTAAACTGATCAGCAAATGGTCACGCCCAAGTCTCCGCGAAAGATGCCTTCTCCTTATTTGTTTGACGTCCATCCCAGTCTTGCGATGGTGCAGAGCGTAATTGCAGGAATGAAGCAGAAAACCGGGCGCAGCGTGGAAGAATGGGTGAAGCTGGTCAAAAAAGAAGGACCTGCAGACGAAAAAGCCCGCCGCATGTGGCTGAAAGACAAGCACAACCTGGGCACCAATTACGCAAACTGGATCGCTGAACGTTCATTCGGCAAAGGCGAAGATGGTGATCCTGAAACCTACCTGCGGAATGCCGAGGAATATGTCCAGAAAATGTTCTCTGGAGCGAAGGAAGGACTACGTCCCATCTTCAGCGCGCTGCTTCAGCTCGGGAAAAGCCTTGGCGACGATGTAAGGGTCTGCCCGGGCCAGACCATTGTGCCCTTTTACCGCAACCATGTCTTTGCGCAAATCAAGCCGACAACAAGAATGCGCATCGAGCTGGGGCTGGCGCTTCAGAACACAAAAACACCCAGGAGATTGATTGATACCGGCGGATGGGAAAAGAGAGACCGCATTACACATCGTTTCGAGATCACCTCTCTGGATGATCTTGATGAGGAAGTGAAACGTTGGCTCAAAAAGGCCTACGACATGGATGCTGAGGCGAAAAAAAGAAAATAAGGGGTGAAATTTTCAGCACTGTGATCGAATTTTTTCCTTCGAGGTGACAAAAATTGACATTTCAGTGCAAACAAAAAGGCCGCCCGGCAACGGGACGGCCTTTTCTTTCAAGGGAGAATAGTTCCAACGGAGGTTCAAAAAACCATCAGAACTTTCTGTAAAAATCTTATGGGCCACTGAAAGGCAGTGTCAAGGAATTTCTCCAGAATAAACACCTTTCTTTTCAATAACTTAACTAAACAATCAACAAGTACTCAGCGGTGACAAAAAATGTCACTTTGGGATTTTCGAGGCAATCTTTACTGCTCTGGGGCAAGCCATAACCGCCTGCTTCTCAGGCATTTACGGCTCACTTAAGGTCCAGTTGGATGATCTCGACGTCCTCAGGCTTGTCAAAAAACCTGTCCGGGAAGAATTTTTTGGCTATAATGCGAACCCCGCCAAAAGCAAATCCAAGAATCAGGGCGACAAGCAGCATCATTCCAATCAGGGTGAAAATTGCCATCAGAATGCTGCCGATATTGTCACGCGGGTTCGGTTTGGTGGGCTGGTTCCACGTGACATCAGCGTCATAGTTCACTGAGGCCAGCAGCGACTGCGCTTCACTCTCAGGGATGTTGCCATTCACCGCCGCCACCAGCGGCCCCGTACGTTTGAAATAGAACGGCCCACCTGCCAGCCCGGCGGACTGAAACGCTTTTAACCTCTCGCCAGCGATTTGCGGCGTTGGATAAGCGATCAGCGTAAGGTTGGCGCTTCCATTGGAGCTGCGGTAATTGGCGAATTCAACCTCCGGGCTCACACTGAAATTTACCAGTGCAGCCGGAATTGGGACGCCCTGTCTCTCAAGGGCCACCGGGCCCACAATGTAGCGTGCGCTGTGCTTGACTAATGACGGCGTGGGGACGTTCAGCGGCAAAGTCGGCAAGGCAGACGTGTTGCCCCGGGGACGAGGCAGCAAATCCGCCAGGGCCCTCAGGTCGGCTGCGGACATGGCCGTAACCTGGTCCAGAGTGGCATCAACTAGTATGTTGCCGCGATAGAACAGGATGCGCTTGTTATTGGAGGCGCCATCGTCGCCAATCTTCTCCGATTGCATCTGTGGCTGGAGATAATAGGTGAAGGCGCCGTAAGCGCCGCTGGCGTCATTAAAACGAGCGGCTTTGATCTGCATCTGGCGGCCGTTACGCGTGTAAGCAGCGTTCTCATAACCGGCAAAGCCATACTCTTTCAACACTGGAGCATCGGTTGCGTCAACCGCAGCGGCGTCTGTACCCGTTTTCAGAGACGGCTTTTCCTGCTGCCAGCCGTTAAACGCGAAGGGCAGCAGACCGGCTGATTGATCTTTATTATTCTGGCCCTTGTTATTTTGGCCCTTGGACGATCCTTTGGCAGAGTCTCCGGCAAGCGCAGCGGCGGCAGGCGATTTTTGAGATGACGGGGTTTGCGCATCGACTATCCGGACGGATACCAGACAAGACGCGATCAGCGCCAACATCAACAAACGTTTATTCATATTTGATAAAAACACCCTTGTGTTTAGACACCATTAGATCTTATGAAGATTCTAGTCCTCTTAAGGGGAAAGCGGGATTGTTGTGTATTCTCTTTCTGATCGTGGCTTTCCTGCTGGCAACCATCGTCCTAGTCCCCTGGTGACCGCCTGTGGAGGCCACATCCAGCTCTAAATCGGTTAAACTAGAGACAATGGCACTCATACAGCGCAGGAAAAGTGTTACAGCAAAAATCGGCAATGTCCGCGTAGGCGGAGACGTGCCCGTGGTGGTGCAGTCCATGACCAACACGGACACGGCGGACGTACCGGGAACCATACAGCAGGTGGCGCAGCTGGCCCGTGCCGGGTCAGAACTGGTCCGCGTCACGGTGAACAATGACGCTGCCGCCAAGGCGCTGCCCGCGATTGTGGAAGGCCTGGCCAAGCAGAACATTCATGTCCCGATCATCGGAGACTTTCATTACAACGGCCATCTGCTGCTGACGAAATATCCTGAGTGTGCCCAGGCACTGGCCAAGTACCGCATCAATCCCGGCAACGTGAGCGTTGGCCGCAAGGATGACAACAACTTTCGCGCCATGGTGGAAGTGGCGGTAAAGAACCAGAAGCCGGTACGCATCGGCGTGAACTGGGGGTCGCTGGACCAGCAGTTGCTGACGCGCATGATGGATGAAAATTCCAAGTCCGCCGAGCCCAAAGATGCGCGTGACGTGACCATGGAAGCGATGGTAGTAAGCGCGCTGCGGTCAGCCGAGATCGCCGAAGAAGCAGGCCTGCCGCATGACCATATTCTGCTGAGCGCGAAGGTGAGTGGAGTCCAGGATTTGGTTGACGTCTACCGCAACCTGGCCTCACGTTGCGATTACCCGCTGCACCTCGGACTGACGGAAGCCGGTATGGGCGCCAAGGGAATTGTCAGCAGCACTGCCGGACTGGCCGTACTGCTGCAGGAAGGCATTGGCGATACGATTCGCGTATCGCTCACGCCGGCACCGAACGGGGCCCGCACGGAAGAAGTCCTGGTGGCCCAGCAGATTCTTCAGTCGCTGCAAATTCGCAGCTTCACTCCGCAGGTAACCGCGTGTCCCGGTTGCGGACGGACCACCAGCACGTTCTTCCAGGAAATGGCCGAGCAAATCCAGACCTACCTGCGTGAGAGCATGCCGGTGTGGAAAGAAAAATATCAGGGTGTGGAAGAGCTGAAGCTCGCCGTGATGGGTTGCGTGGTCAACGGCCCCGGTGAATCAAAGCACGCCAACATCGGGATTTCATTGCCTGGAACATTTGAAGAGCCCAAGGCGCCGGTGTTTGTTGACGGGCGCCTGATGACCACGCTGAAGGGCGATCGTATAGTCGCCGAGTTCATTCAGATTCTGGATGAGTATGTTGCGTCCCGCTACGGGGCTTCCTATTCTGTCGCTTCGCTCCAGCACCGCTGAACACTATCTACCAACGGTAATCTTGAAGGCGCTTGCAGCAGCGGACTGACGGCGCGTGGACGGCCGCAGTCCTTTTTTAGTTCTGAAATCATTGTTTCTCGATGCGACACAATAAATGTTTGTTGAGGGCGAGGCCGGCTTGCGCGCCTGAGCCCGTTGGCGATAAGCGACACAACTAACGTTATTTCATCAGGCTATAGCTGATCGCCAGCCATGCGCTGAAAACCAGCACCACCATGCCAATACGAACTGATGCCCTGTCGATTACGTTATTCCATTTCGCGTCCATAAAATCTCTCCCGATTTCTGTAAATAAAATCTTTTAAGGTAACTTGCTTCTGCCATGTTTTGACGGTTGCAGGTTCCTTTGGTTAGTAATACGGCGGGCACGAAAAAAGGTTCCATACTATTTCACCAATCTGAAAGACCATTAATCGAGATTTAATGAAACTCGCTGCTATCTATCGATGGGATGACACGTCTTATTAGTATTCATTCTTTTTCTCTCACACTCGTGTGGGTGCGAAACGAATAAGAAGACGGATACCACAGAAGGCGATTTTTGCAGCTGGTCCTGACCTCACAGCCAGCTCCGGGTAATTGCTTTCTGGTTCCGAATTCCAATCGCTTCGCGCCCCCAGGGTGCCGGGCACCGACCTGATCCAGCAGCTCTGGCCAGCAGTTTCCCTTTCCCGCCCTTTCTCATCCAACCATCGCAGTGATTGATTCCGGACAACGATGGTTCCGAGACCAATCGTTGCCGATGAAAAGCGTTGGAGAGAGTGATGCCGTTGCGCAAGGTGATTCCTGAGCCCAGGCAAGTCAGACCTGAAACGCCGAAAGAGCGGGTGGCGCAGGCCGGCCCGGCCAAGGTCGAGGCGACCAAAGAGAGAACTTCCCCGTGGAGGCTCGGCGGACTGACTCCCTTCCAACTCGGCAAGCGCGTATATGAAGAATTCGACGAAGATGAAGTGCCCACGCGCTCCGCAGCGCTTTCTTACTACTTCATGTCCGCACTCATCCCCATGCTTTTCTTCCTGGTGACGTGTCTTGGCATTTTTGCCAAGAGTCACGACCTACGCCACAGCCTGATCGGCTACCTGAAAGAGTTCATGCCGCCCGACGCGTTCACTGTCCTTATGCGGACGCTGCATGAGATCGCCACGCGCAGCAGCGGATTCAAGGTGACCATTGGTCTGGCGCTGGCTTTGTGGTCAGGTTCGGGAGGCATGCGCTCCATCATGGACGCACTCAATCGCTGTTATCACGTGAAAGAAAACCGTCCCATGTGGAAACGGGTGGCGCTTTCCATGGCGCTAACGGCAGCCATTTCAGGATTGACGATTCTGGCCCTTGTGATTGTCCTGTACGGAGGAGCGATTGCCCAGTTTACAGGCAACTATGTCGGCCTGAGCAACATTACGATCCTGCTCTGGAAATGGGCACAGTGGCCGCTGGCACTGTTCTTCGTTATGTTTTCGTTCGCCTTGATGTATTACTGGGCCCCGGACGCTAAACAGGAATGGGCGTGGATTACACCCGGAAGCCTGATCGGAGTCATCCTCTGGATTGCCGCGTCCGTCGCCTTCCGTCTCTATCTGCACTACTTCAATAGCTACGGCAAAACGTACGGCTCAATGGGCGCTGTGATTGTGTTACTGCTGTGGTTGTACATTACCGGAATGGCGATTCTGGTGGGCGGCGAAATCAATTCAGAGATTGAAAACGCCGCAGCGCGCCGTGGCCATCCGGAAGCCAAGGATGTGGGGGAAAAAGCTGCCTGACGATTTGAAATTTAAAATTTTAAATCTCAAATTTTGAAATGCCTTCACACGGTCGTCTTTTCCGGATGTGGTTGCAGCGGTGCAGCGCTGGGCGCCAAGGGCAATTCAATCGTGATGATCAGGCCGTCTTTCAAGTTCTCCGCGCGGATGGCGCCGCCGTGCAGCTTCACTGTCCGGTCGGCAATGGAGAGACCAAGTCCCACGCCGCCGCTGGCACGCTCACGCGCCTCACTCACGCGATAGAAGGGCTGGAATATGTGCTCCAATTCCGCCACGGGAACGCCCGGACCATGGTCGCGGACCGTGAGAACGGCGGTGTCCATCCGCCAGCGTAGCGCCACTTCCACACTTGTACCCTCTGCGGTATAGCGGACGGCATTACGAATCACGTTTTCGATCGCACTGCGCAAGAGCTCCACTGATCCGCGTACGCGGCAATGTTCAAGCGCCGTTGAAGTGACTGAGCGATGCAACGGCTTGGCTTCATAGGCCGCATCATCCACCACCTGATGGACGATTTCTTCCAGCACCACCACTTCCGGCGGAACGCGTTCTGAACCGCTTTCCAGCTTGGTCAAAGTCAGGAGCTGCCCCACCAACTGGTTCACGCGCTCAGTTTCCTGCTCAATGCGATTGAGCGCCGATATCGCCCTGCCGTCAGCCGACTTGCGAGCCAGTTCCAATGCGACCGTAAGGCGCGCCAGTGGCGAGCGCAGTTCATGTGAGATATCTGCCAGCAAACGTTTTTGCGACGAGATGAGGCCTTCAATACGCTCGGCCATGTGGTCAAACTCACGGCCCAGGTTGGCGAGTTCATCAGCGCGATTGCCCAGCTGCGGTGAAACGCGTGCTTCCAGATTGCCTTCCGCAAACGCTTTCACCGTGGATTGCAGCTTCTTGACCGGACTGGTCAGGTATAGTGCCAGGAAATAACAGACCATGCCGGCGATAAGGATGCTCACCACCAGGCGCGCGGGAGAAAACGCATCTGGCCTTGGCAGCACCGGCTGGCGAAGGCGCGTGACAAAGATGTAATTGCGGCCGCTGATCGCGTCCACTGATCTGCCCCAGCTCAACCTTCCCAACACGATATGAGCAACATGTTTCTGCTGATCGCGGACCTCATTGGCAAGCTCGGTAGCGGCACTTGTTGAGGGTGTGATCGGCTTGGCAGCGCCGTCAAACAGGAACAACTCTGTTCCTGCCTCTTTTTGCGACCTGGCAGCGTATTGCGCGAACGCCTGCGGGCCTTCGCGGTCATACACCTGCACCGCCGATTCAGCGTAAAGGTTCAGTGACTCGCCAAACGCGCCGCGCCGCTGTTCCGGCAAAGGGAGCTGTGAGAGTGACATCCAGAACATCAGGTTCCAGGCGCCAAACATCATGGCCGCGGCCAGCCAGAACCACATGAAAATCTTAAAAAACAAACTGCGAAAAATGAGCAGACGCGGAAGTTTCACTGCTGTTCTCCCGGTAAGAGATATACGTAACCGCTGCCGCGGATCGCCTTGATGCGTTCCTGATCGCCATCATAGGAGCCCAGCTTGCGCCGCAGATTGCTTACATGCACGTCAATACTGCGGTCCATGGGGGACATGGGACGCGCCAGAGCAGCCTGCGTGAGATCTTCACGGCTGATGATCTTTCCTGGACTTCGCAGAAACGTGTACAGCAGGTCAAATTCAGCTCCGGTGAGGGTAACGCTCTTGCCGGCACAGGTTACGCTGCGCGATTCAGGATGCAATTCCACGTCCGCCAGATGGACCGGCTGCCCGGTGGCGGCAACGCCGCCAGATGCGGTGCGCCGCAGGATTGCACGCAAGCGCGCAACCAGTTCGCGCGGATTGAAAGGTTTGGGCAGATAGTCATCCGCGCCCAGTTCAAGGCCAAGGATGCGATCAAGCTCACTGCCGCGCGCCGTCAGCATCAAGACCGGCACGCTGCTTTTCTGGCGTAGCTGCTTCAATACGTCCAGTCCGCTCATGCCCGGAAGCATCACGTCCAGAATCACCACGGCGTATTGGTTGTTAAGCGCTTTTTCCAGTCCACCTGGACCATCATGCGCGGCATCCAGCTCAAGCTGCTCACTCTGTAGATATTCTTCCAGAAGCTTGCTTAACTCGGCATCATCATCAATCAGCAGCACTGAGACCATAACTTTCACCTTATATCCAAGCTTAGAATCAAAGCAGTTAAGAAATGTGAAGGGCGCCAGAGCCCATTTACAACTCATAACCTTCAACCCCGCGCAGCAGGGTTAATACTAATGGCAGACCAAAAACCCGTTTACACCTGGGTTCGGCTGCCGCTCGATTGTAAAGGAGTTCCAATGAACAGGAAATTATTCCTTGTACCAGTGGCAATCATTCTGGCCGTGGCAGCCGGTCTGGCAGGTACGGTCTATGCCCAGAGTTCCGGGGCAGGTTTCAGCCACCACCGTGGTGGGATGCTGAAACACATGACGAAACAGCTGAATCTTACTGACGCTCAACAGGGTCAGATCAAGACCATTATGCAGGGTGAACGGGCCAAGATGAAGCCGCTGACGCAACAGCTTCGCCAGAACGAACAAGCCCAGAACGCCGCGACCAACGGCGACTTTAACGAAGCCCAGGCACGTGCCTTCGCCCAAAAACAAACCCAGATCATGAATGACCTGATCGTGGAAAAACAACGCATGAAATCGCAGATCTATGCCGTGCTCACTCCTGAACAGCGCCAGAAAGCGCAGCAACTCATGCAACAGCGTGAGCAACGCCATCAGGAACGCATGCAACAGAAGTCACAACAGCAAGCGCAGCCCAGTCAGTAAGTCTTCTTCTCTCCTGCTTTTTATTTCTTCCCTCCAGAGGAAACCGGGCGAGCCTTAATGGCCCGCCCGGAATTTTTGTCTTCAATTTTGTCGCTGCGCTCCAAACCGCTTTGAGTTTATCTGACCTGCGGCGAGCGTCGAGGCTCCTGTTGCAGCGGGCTCGGCGCGTGTTCGGCCTCGCCCTTAGAGTTGTTTTGCTCCACGAAAACCGCTTCACGTTGATGAAATTGGCGGATCAAATAGGTGGGTGACTATTTCATTGGAAATAGTTTTTCACGATCTCCCGCGCTCTACATGGCCGCCCGTGCACAAAGCGCCAAAGGCGCGGAATTATGTAGTCTAGCGCGTGAGCGCTGGGAAAGCATCGTTTACGATGACGAGCCCCGTAGGGGGCGGCACAAACATAAGACGTTGTTCTGTGGGCCGCGTGTGACTGTAGGGATCCCTTCGCTCCGCTTCGGGAGTAAACCCAAAAAACTTACCTCACCAGCGCTTCCACCGCCGCGTACGCTTCATTGAGCGCTGCATCAAGCTGACCCGGATCTTTGCCGCCCGCTTCGGCCATGTCAGGGCGTCCGCCGCCTGAGCCGCCAACTTTTTCGGCCACTGGCTTAATCACTTTCCCTGCCGGAACTTTTCCCGTGAGATCAGGCGTCACGCCCACGATCAGCGCGACTTTCCCATCTCCGCTTTGCGCAGATCCCAGCACGACCACACCCGAGCCCAGCTTATTGCGCATGTTGTCCACCAGCGTGCGCATCTGTCCGCGATCAAGGTTATCCACGCGGTGCGTTAAAACCTTCACTCCATGAATGTCTCTTACTTTGTCATCCACTGACGCCACACTGGACGCGGCCGACTTCATCCGCAGCTGCTCCAGCTCTTTCTGCAGCTTTTTGATCTCGCTGTCTTTCTTTTCCAGCTCTGAGCGTAATGCTTCCGCCGACGACCCACTCTGCTGAGCACGCGGAACCAGTGTGGAGACTATGCTTTCCAAAGCGTGATCATTGCGGAAGTGGAGCAATGATCCTTCGCCCGTCACGGCTTCAACACGGCGCACGCCGGAAGATACCGAACCTTCACTCATGATCTTGATCAGGCCAATCTCACCGGTAGCGCTGGTGTGTGTGCCGCCGCAAAGTTCGGTAGAGAAGTCGCCAATTTTAATCACGCGCACCTTCTCGCCGTATTTCTCGCCGAACAGCGCCATGGCTTTGTACTCGTTGATGGCCACATCAATCGGCACATCTTCAACGGTCTCAACCTTGAGATTGCGCAGCACTTCTTTGTTGACCAGGTCTTCAATGTCCTGGAGTTCTTCATCGGCCACGCCGGTGAAGTGTGAGAAGTCAAAGCGCAGATGTCCGGGATCAACCAGTGATCCCGCCTGCTTCACGTGCTTCCCCAGAACTTCACGCAGCCCGGCATGCAGCAGATGTGTGGCTGTATGATTGCGCCGCGTTGAGTCACGCACCTCTGCGTGCACGACCGCATCTACCTTCATGCCAACATGGATGGGCTGCCGGACTTTCAACTTGTGCGCGCGAACACCCTGCACCGGCATGTAGCATCCGTTCACGTCAGCAAGAACCAGATTGTGTTCCGCGTTGTAGAAGACGCCGATGTCACCCACCTGTCCGCCGGAGTCAGCGTAAAAAGGCGTGTGATCGAGAACGGCTTCGCCTTCATCACCAGGGTTGAGAGCTTTTACGCCAACACCGTCTTTCACCAGCGCGAGGACTTCGCAACCTTTGGATTCCGTCTGCCGATAGCCTTCAAACGTGGTCTTGCTCAGGTCGCGATAGATGGGCGAAGCGGTGGCCTTGGCGCCACCTTTCCATGACGCACGCGCGCGTTCGCGCTGCGATTCCATCGCGCGCTCAAAACCTTCAACGTCGAGCGCGATACCCGCGTCACGGCAGGCATCCATAATGAAATCAAAGGGCAGGCCAAACGTGTCATACAGCTTGAACGCGTGGTCGCCGCGATAGCGCATGCCTCGCTCCGCCTGGAACCGGTATTGCGCCATGGTCGCGCGGCCAACGCCGGAGTCAGTATGTGGATCCTGGGCCGCCACCATGCGCTGCGCATCCGCCATCTCTTTGCGCACAGCCTGCAAGTCAGCCTCGAGCCGAGAGAGACCTGCGTCCAGAGTGTGGGCGAACCGGCGTTCTTCTTCGTGCACCACTTTCGACACGCGGTCCGCATGCTCTTCCAGTTCCGGATACGCAACCTTCATCAGGTCGCGCACCGCATAGACCATCTGATACATGAAGGGTTTTTCCGCACCCAGCAGACGTCCGTGACGTATGCCGCGACGCAAAATCTTCCGTAGCACATAGCCGCGGCCTTCATTGGCCGGAACCACGCCATCGGCGATCAAAAAAGTAGTGGCGCGAGCATGGTCAGCAATCACGCGCAGTGATGCTGCTGACTTCGATCCACGCTCGGCCGCCAGTTCGCGTCCCAGATCAACGCCCACCAGCTTGGCCGCCGCCTGAATCAGCGGAGTGAAAAGATCAGTCTCGTAGTTTGACAGCTTGCCTTGCAGCACAGCCGCAACACGTTCCAGCCCCATACCGGTATCGACGGAAGGCTGAGGCAGCGGGTTGAATGTGCCTCCTGAATCGCGATCAAACTGCATGAAGACCAGGTTCCATATCTCCACGTAACGGCCGCATTCGCAGGGAAACTTGCAGTCAGCATGTCCGTCGTCAGACGCTGCGGGGCCCATGTCATAGTAAATTTCGCTGCACGGGCCGCAGGGGCCGGTGTCACCCATGGACCAGAAATTATCTTTCATGCCCATTTCAAAAACACGATCTTTGGGTACGCCTGTTTCCAGCCAGTATTTCTCCGCGTCGTCGTCGCGAGGGATGCCCTGCTCGCCCTTGAAGACGGTGCAATACAGCCGCTCTTTCGGCACGCCATACCACTCCGGCGACGTCACCAGATCCCATGCGTAGGCGATGGCTTCGCGCTTGAAGTAATCGCCAAAACTGAAATTGCCCAGCATCTCAAAGAACGTATGGTGGCGCTTGGTGAATCCCACATTCTCAAGGTCATTGTGCTTGCCGCCGGCGCGGACCACTTTCTGCGCTGTGGTGGCCCGGACATAGTCTCGCGTTTCATTGCCGAGAAAGACGTCCTTGAACTGGTTCATGCCGGCGTTGATGAACAGAAGAGTCGGGTCATTCGCCGGAACCAGAGACGATGAGTGGACGCGCTTATGCCCTTTGCTTTCAAAGAAGCGCAGGAAGGTTTCGCGAATTTCTGAGCCAGTAGGCATGTGAGGTTATTTTACCCTGTCGGTTGCTCTCCAATCCGCCTGAGGGGCGTGGGTTGTGGTGACGGTTCGGATGCTCCTGAGGTTTTGGTTATTCCGAGCGGAGCGAGGGAACCCTGGTGGCTCGAATTGCTGTCACGCGCATTTTCATGTCGATGCGCTCCGACATGCGGCGGCAAGGTAAGCAACATTTGTTCACCCCGTGCTTACCCCTCAACCCCACTTTTCTGCGGGAACCGCGCTCTGTGAGCGGACGGTCATCCTGTCAGGCGTCCCTGGCGGGACTTGGCTTCTCTATACCGTTACCCGGCACTTGCTTCGCTGCGTGCCGGGCTATTCTCAGTCGCGCCTTCGGCGCTTTGTGAACCTTTGAACATAGATTGTGGTGGAATGAAATTGGCAGCGAATGGAATCGACAGAGGGAATGGTCCATTTCACTGGTTGTCAGGTTAATCACGGGCTGGTTCGTTACAATCACCAAATGTTCATTGTGCTCCTACACGGAGGCTGGGACACGGTGGTTGCTGCCATCTTTTTCTGGCTTTCACCGTTCATCCTCTTATTCCTCGTCGTGTGCGCCTTGATGCGGTGGAGGCGAAAACGGAGGCGTCAGGATTGATACTGAATTCCCGTTGCCCGCCATTGCTTATCCTTCAACTTGACTCAAGACCGCAGGGATCTCTCGCTTCGCTCGAGATGTTAAGCGCAGAAACCCGCAGCCGAGGGCGGCTGCGTTCCACGATCTCCGATGGCGTGGCTTGATTTTCCCCCCAAGGTGCCTCGAAGACCATAGGGATCTCTCGCTCCGCTCGAGATTTCAAAAGCAAGAGACGCTATCTTAGGTTTTTACCCGTCATTAACACCTGTTCACGCCCTAGATTCATCCAGTTTTGCCCGATTGTACTCCGGTTGCAACCCGCATATAATCCGTACACTCTGGCCGTTCTAGTATCAGGATGTAGCAGAAGGTGTTGGCCCTTCAGGAAGCTAGCGTTGGCCGCAAAAAGCTGGTATCAAGTAGCGTAACGCGATGAAAAAGCACCTGTTTGCCATCCTGGTCAGCGCCACGGCGATGGTGACAAATCAGCAAATGAGCGCCCAGAAAGTGGTGGCCCAGCAAGACGTTAACGGCCACATGGTCTTCTCTGAAGCCGCTGACGCCTCGTCTCAGCCGCAGGCCAAGCCTGCCATTACTTCAACCCCTGAAGATTCATCGCGTTACAACGGTCTGGTCTATTGGAGCAGTAAGGACCATCGTTGGAAACCTGTGCCATCTGTTTCCTCATCTACTCTGAAAGCGGCCCGCCAGGCTGCGCAGGAAGTGAACACGCTTGCTTTCCCAGTAAGGCTGAAAGGGCAAACCGGACAGACTGCGACTGGAGCCACAAAGATCGGGTCGCAGCCGATTGACCCTACAGCGGGAGTGCCGACGGTTTCATCTTCTGAGTCAGTAGATAAGGCCATTGAAGAAGCGGCGAATCGACATGGAGTGGACCCTAACCTGGTCCGCGCCGTGGTGAAGGTGGAATCAAATTTCAATCCTCACGCAGTATCGCGCAAGGGAGCCGTTGGGCTGATGCAGCTCATGCCTTCCACCGCGAAATCACTGAGTGTGGGAAATGCATTTGATCCGCACCAGAACGTGGATGCCGGTGTGCGCCATTTGAAGAGCCTTCTGGAGAATTACAATGGGAACCTGGAGCTTTCACTGGCGGCTTATAACGCCGGCAGTGGCGCCGTAAACAGAAACAGAGGCATACCGCCCTATCGGGAAACGCGTGACTACGTGAGAAAGATCACTGACATTTACCTCGCCAGTGGAGTCAAGCAGAAGGTAAAAGAGTCGCGCGACGATGATGGGCACCGCGTTTTTACCAACAACGAGTAACGCGGAATCGGGTTTAATAAGTAAGGTGCTTTGCAGCAGTCACAAATGAAAATGGGGACACGGATCGCGAAGCGGATGGCGCTGGCGCTGGCATTGGCGTTTGCCCTGAGCCCGTTTGCGCACGCGCGCACCGTCAAGCAGAAGAAACAGGCCGCCAGCGTGATGCTGGAAAATGCCAACCGCCTGCGTGATGATCTGCTGGGCACTCCTGAAGCCGACCGCGAACGCCGCGATTACACCAAGGTCATCGATCTCTACCGCAAGGTTTATTACACGGCGCCTTCGCTGGCCAAAGCGGACGCGGCTGTTCTGGCTGTGGCTGAACTGCTTGACGACCAGGGCCGCGTCTTCAACGATCCTAAAAGCTACAAAGATGCCATTGGACAACTTGCCTTCCTGCGCCGCGAATATCCCGGCAGCAAGCATCGTGTGGAAGCGTTGTTTACCATCGGCGAAATTTACCGCGATGATCTGAAGGACCCGGAACAGGCAAAGACTACTTTTCAGGATTACCTGAAGCATTATCCGCACAGCCAGCTTGCGCCCAAAGCCATGCAGGCGATTGCCGAAATAGAAAATGCAGGTGACGCCCCGAGCCCCTTCAAAAAGAAAGGCAGCAAAGCACAGCATGCACGGCTTGCTTCTGAGCCGAAAGTAGCGTGGGCTGACGTGATTGCGGGCCCCAGGCCGGCCGCCACCAGCACAAAGAAGACTCAGGCCAAAGCTGAGGCCAGGCACAACAAGCCGAAGGCAGATGACAATGCAGCGAACGGCGATGACGATGCAAGTCCGGTCAGTGAAGATGAGGCCGCTGCGCCTTCTCCGCAAGCGCAATCACAACCCGCGCAAGACGTTTCCATCCCTAAGCCCGGATTGCCGCCACTGAATCGCATGCCTCGGCTGACGAGCATTCGTTCCTGGTCAACGCCAGACTACGTCCGCGTGGCGATTGATCTGGAGCAGGAAGTGAAATACCAGGCGGGCCGTGTGCCTCGTCCTGACCGTATCTTCTTCGATCTTTACGGCGTGAAACTGGCATCTGATCTGGTCGGCAAGACCTTTGACGTGGAAGCCGGCTTTCTTCACAAGATTCGCGTTTCCCAATACAACGCCAACATGGCCCGCGTGGTGCTCGATGTGGACGACGTGGCGGAGTACTCAGCTTTCCTGCTGCCGAACCCCTATCGCCTGATTATTGACATCCACGGCAAGATGCCGGCGCGGCAGATCGCTTCCGCCAATTCAAACAACACCGTCAATTCAAACAACGCCAATTCAAACAACACCGACAATTTAATTCCTGACACTGCAAAGCCCGCCGGCAACCAGCCATCGAGCGCCGCGATCCATCAGCCGGATTCGAAGAGCGCAGTGCAGGACGCGATGCAGGGCGGCCCAAACCGGAATCCCAGCAATTCCGCCAATAACACAACCAATAATTCATCCGCGGCTGAGAATGACGTAACCGTTACCAACATACGGCCGAATTCCGCTGGCACAAAAGCGAGTGACAACGCCGCGTCAGCATTGCAGCGCGCTGAAGCAGCCAAGGCCGGTCCACTGAAGAACGCTCCTGGCGGCAAATCGCAGGCGTCCCCTGCAGCGAACGCGCAGACTTCACCCGCAACATCCACCAAGCCTAAGCCGGCAACCAATACCGATCTGGCCAAGGCCGATGCTCCGAAGATTGTGGTGGATGATACGCTGGATCAACCGGATTCGTCATCAGCCACGCCAACCACCAAAATCACCAGCGGCCCCACGTATCAGGCGGTGGCGCCGCAACAGTCCAGCCGCAACAAGAAGAACAAAGTCGTCACTGAGACGGCCACCGGCAAAGCGCCCGCTGCTGCCACCACCACACACACTGCTGCGCCCACGGCAAACGGCGAACGTTCTTTGATTCGCGCGCTGGGCCTGAAGATCGGCAAGATCGTGGTGGATGCAGGCCATGGCGGTCACGATACCGGCACCATTGGCCCCAACGGTCTGGCGGAAAAAGATCTGGTGCTTGATGTGGCCCTGAAACTCGGCAAGGAACTGGAAGACCGTCTGGGCGCGGAGGTGGTTTACACCCGCGACGATGACACTTTCATCCCGCTGGAAACACGCACCGCCGTTGCCAACAAAGAACAGGCAGACCTCTTCATTTCGATTCACGCCAATTCCAGCAGTGACCAGACAGCGCGCGGCGTGGAAACTTATTACCTGAACTTCACTTCATCGCGCGATGCGCTGGAAACCGCGGCGCGCGAAAACGCCGTGTCAGAAAAATCAATTCACGAGCTTCAGGACCTGGTGAAGAAGATTGCGCTGAAGGAAAAGATTGAAGAATCGCGTGAGTTCGCCGCGGACGTGCAGAAATCGCTTTACGTTGGATTGAACTCAAAGAATCCCGGCATCCGCAATCGTGGCGTGAAGAAAGCGCCGTTCATCGTTCTGATCGGCGCAAACATGCCATCGATCCTGGCTGAAATTTCCTTTGTCAGCAATCCCGGCGACGAAAAGAAACTCCGCACCAATGAGTATCGCCAGCGCATTGCCGACTCCCTGTATAAGGGCGTCTCCAGCTACATCAATGGGCTGAGCGGAATCAAGGTTGCGGCATCGAAAGTAGATCGCGGCGAAGCGCCTGCTTCGTCCGTGGCGGCGAAGTAAGACGTCCTCTTTTATTATTGCTTCTTTATTATTATTACTTCGAAATACATAGATCCTTCGACTCGAGCTCGCATTCGCTCGCGCTCGCTCAGGATGACAAGTTTTACATTGTTTCCACCTCAACAATTTTCTTTGCTTTGTCATCCTGGGAGCCTGTGACTTTATTGATGTTCGTATCGAAGAACGCTTTTTCCGTTTGTCATCCTGAGCGGAGTCGGAGAGCACTCGACGACGCAGTCGAAGGATCTATGCATTTTTTCCATTGCGCCAGACCGAATGCAGGCACGGAAAAGCGGCCAGATAAACTTACCTGGCCGCCCGAAAAAACAAAATTGACTCGTTCTTACTTCGCCGCCATCACTTGCAACACCATTTGCGTGCCCGCATCCAGCTTTACGTTCTGAGTAGCAGAGCTGATCACGGATCCCTGCGCGCTGCCAGTTGAAACAGAATTCAACGACAGGCCCTGCATGCCGACCACGCCATGGCTGGTGGTGTTGACTGCTCCGTTTACGGCCGTGCCTGCAGTATTGTTTGCCACTCCGCCCACAGCGCCAGTTGTGGAACCCGCCACTGAACCTGCGGCATTACCCACAGTGCCCGTGGCGTTGCCCACAGTGGATGTCACGCCAGCCAAGGGTCTGCCGCCCGCGCTACCTGTCATGCTGCCACGTGTCATGCCCGGCCCTGCGTCCAGATTTCCCGCATCGGCGCTGGCTGCGGAAAGTGAACCCCGCACGGGAGGAGCTAAAGCCTGCACCGTTCCGTTGAATGCAATTTCCTGGCCGCCCTTCAATACAGCTTTGTCGAAAACAATTCCCAGTTTCGACTCTGCGTTGTCTTTGGTCTTTGCCTGGGCCTCAGTCACGTGCCCGACCAACTTGGATCCCTTGTGCAAAACCACTTTGCCATCTTGCTTTACATCCTGAGTCAGCTTGGCAGAGACCTCATCGCCGGGCTTTGCCTTCTTGCAATCCAGAGATTTGGCCAGCTCGGCCTGCAGTGCGGTTCCGCTATTCAGGGCGGAAGAATTGGCGACTGGGGAACCGCCACTCGAGTTTGCGTCGCTGCCCTTCTTGGCCGTTGCATTTGCCGAAGCATCCGCATTTTCTGACCCCTTGGGCGTCTGCACGCTTTGGCTGGTGCTGGCGCCGGCACTGGCTTGTCCTGGCGTAACCGATGCGCTACCCGCGGCGGAACCGCCAGCGGCGGTCTGGGCCGCAGCCGAAAGGGTCATCAAGCAAACCGCTAAAACCGCGACCATTGCGATTGTCCAATCCTTTTTCATCGTGGTAACAATTCCTTTGCTCTCATGGATTTAGGAAACTGAAATACTTGATTCGGGAAACCTTGACTCAGGAAACTGGGGAAGCCCGCTTAAAGCGGGTACTCTGAATTCTGAGATGCAGTTTCATCGCATCACGGCTACTGTTGAGGTGGAAAACAACGTGTCGCGTATTGATTACGGAAGACCTAGACCCCTCCTTGTCTTCTTGTCGCTTCGCTTCACACCGCTGGAGAGTGGGTTTGGTGGTCACGGTTACCATGCTCCTGTTGCATCGGGCTCGGCGCGCAAGTCGGCCGCGCCCTTAGTGGAGCAATGCGAACAAGAATCAAGCCGGCTTCACTTCCCGACCTCAAGCCATTGCTTTACTTCGTCCGCGACGGCGAATGGCTGGGCCGGACCAGCACTGAATCGCTGTTCCAGTTCGTATGCATTCTTCTCCAGCGGAATTCCGTCATACCCGCCACCGGTTACAAATCCGCTCACGTAACGAGCGCCAAATTCTTTCACGCCCAGTTGTGCATATTGCACCACGTGCACGAGCTCATGAAAGAGCAACGCGTCCGTAAATTCTTCATGCGACACAATCACGTCCACAAACGTCACGGCCGCCACGTCGGCAAAGCTGGGCAGGTCTTTGAAACCCATCATGCGTGCCATGGTGTAAAAACCCGGATCCTCAATGCGCTGCCCTTTGAGTACCAGCAGCCGTGTCTGGTCGAGGATTTCCGCCGGAAAAAACGGCTGCATGGCAGCCCGCTGTTCAGCCGTGAGAGGCACCGCATTCGCGGCGTATTTTTTTCGGCTGCTGCTGATGTAATCGGCCACCATGCCCGCAACCTGGCCGATCAATCCGGGAGGAATTTTCGAAAGATCCATGGCGAGAGTTTAGCAAACGGATCTTTTTGTCGCTTCGCTCCGAAACCGCTTAAGAATGTATATCCAGCGACAGCTCAGATGGCTCTTGGCGCAGCGGGCTGGCGGCGCAGACGGAAAGACCAAGACGAAATCGCCGTTTGCGTCTGCAGCAAGGCGCAAAAACAAAGGACGCGACCGAAGCCGCATCCTTTTCAATTACCCAATTGCCAACTTACTCAATTACTCAATTTGTTTACGCGACTCCCATTTCCGCCGCGATCTTTTCCGTAACAAAGGCTTCAATCAGGTCGCCTTTCTTCACGTCGTTATAGTTCTGGATGTTGATACCGCACTCCATGCCGTTACGCACTTCGCTGGCATCATCCTTGAACCGTTTGAGCGAACCGATCTTGCCTTTGTAAACCTGGACGCCATCGCGCATGAGCCGGACTTCCGAATCACGCTTGATGGTGCCGTCGAGTACGGCACAGCCTGCCACAGTGCCGACCTTGGGCACGCGGAAGGTGTCACGCACTTCGGCGCGGCCCTGATAGGTTTCCTTGATGATGGGTTCAAGCAGGCCGGTCATGGCTTTCTTGATCTCATCCTGGAGTTCGTAAATGATCGAGTGCAGGCGGATATCCACTTTCTCCTGCTCCGCCAGTTCCTGCGCCTTGCGTTCCGGACGCACATTGAACCCGATGATGACCGCGTTGGAAGCTGAAGCCAGCAACACGTCATTTTCGGTAATGGCGCCTACGCCGCTGCGCAGGACCTTGATCTTCACTTTCTCGTTGGAAAGCCTCAACAGCGTGTCAGACAGCACTTCGGCTGATCCGCCCACATCCGCTTTCAGGATGAGCGGCAGCTCTTTCATACCGGCCGTCTTGATCTGCTCTGCCAGACCTTCCAAAGACAGCTTGGAACTCTTGGCCAGCGTGGCTTCGCGGAACTTTTGTTCGCGATACTCCGCCAGTTGGCGTGCTTTCTCACGATCGGCAACCATCAACTGGTCGCCGGCTTCGGGAAGACCATCTAGACCCAGCACTTCCACCGGTGTTGACGGCGGCGCCGCCTCCACCAGTTGTCCGCGATCGTCAAACATGGCGCGAACTTTGCCGAATGTGTTGCCGACAATGAAGCTGTCACCGATGCGCAACGTTCCGTTCTGTACCAGTACCGTAGCCACAGAACCGCGACCACGATCAATCTTGCCTTCAATGACCGTGCCGCTGCCCGGACGCTCCGGATTTGCCTTAAGGTCACCCAGATCAGCAACCAGGCAGATCATTTCCATCAGCAGGTTGAGATTGGTGTGCTTCTTGGCCGAGACGTCAACGAACACCGTGGTGCCGCCCCAGTCTTCCGGCATCAGGCCGCGATCGGCCAGTTGCTTCTTCACGCGATCAGGCTGGGCCCCGTCTTTATCTATCTTGTTTACAGCAACAATGATCGGCACCTTGGCGGCCTTGGCGTGGTCCATGGCTTCCAGCGTCTGCGGCATTACGCCGTCATCCGCTGCAACTACCAGAACAACAATGTCGGTGACCTTGGCTCCGCGTGCACGCATGCGTGTAAACGCTTCGTGACCCGGGGTATCAAGGAATACGATCTGACGGCCAAACGCCGGCGAGTCTTCCTTGGTGATACGCACTTTGTAAGCGCCAATGTGCTGCGTGATACCACCGGCTTCGCCACCAGCGACATCGGTTTCACGTATGGCGTCCAGCAATGAAGTCTTACCGTGGTCAACGTGACCCATGATGGTGACAACCGGAGGACGCGTAACCGCGGCGGCCGCGGAAACTTCCACGCCACCGGACAGCGTGGCCATCTCTTTGGCTGCCTGATCTTCAAAGCTGATGGCTTCCGATTCAGCGCCAAAATGCCGCGCCAGATCCTTGGCCAGTTCGTAATCCAGACTCTGATTCACCGTGGCCATCACGCCGCGCATGAGCAGGCGTGCGATCAGGTCCTTGGCGCGAACGCCCAGCTTTTCCGCCAGGTCTTTCACACTGGTGCCTTCGCCAATGGTGATCATCCGCGTAATCGGCAGGGGTTCGTTGGAAAGCCCCATGCGTGGTGGCGGAGTAAAGCCCTTCATCGGACCTTCTTTAGGTCCATGCTGATAACGCTGTCCTGGACGGCGTGATTGCGGCCCTGGGCGTCCTGCCGGTTTGGTCGGCATGCCCGGAGGCGGCCCACCCGGTCCCGCACCCATTCCTGGACGTGGCGGGAATCCCGGCCGGCCAGAGCTGGTGGGATGCGGACCTCTGCGGTTGTCCATTCCCGGACGATTGAATGGCGGACGGCTTCCCGGCGCGCCACCACCGCCTGGACCTGACGGTCTTGGGCGCTGGAAAATCGGCTGACCACGAACCGGGCCTTGTCCCGGGCGTCCACCTGGCCCACCCATTGGACGGCCACCAGGCGCACCTTGTCCCTGATAAGGAGTGCGCTGTTGTGGCGGAGGCTGAGGCGGCGCCACAACTGGCGGACGCGGCGGCGGCGCGGCATAAACCGGACGCGGCCCCGTCTGCGGCGTAATCATGCGGCGCTGCTGCACAATTGGCTGTTGAGACTTTGGTGGCGTAACTGGAGCTGCGGGCTCGGCGCCTGCTGCTGGCGGTGTTGCCTCGGCTTTGGTCGGCGGTGCACCCGCAGGTGATGCGCTGGCGGCCGGTGGCGTAACTACAGCTTTTGCCGGTGGCGGTGTTACCACCACAGCCGGAGGCTGAGATTGTGCTGGAGGTGGAACCACAACCACAGCGGGAGGCTGCGCTGCCCTGGGCGTCTCGGCCGTCGGAGGCATCGCCACAATCGGCGGAGCCTTTCTTGGCGCAGGCATCACCACAGGGCGCTCGGATACAGGCGCTGCGGGCCTGGTCACCGCAGGCCTTTCCGCTGCGGGCGGTGCTGCCGCGGGTTTCTCCGCTTGTCTGGGCGGAGCCGCCGGCGGTGCCGTTACAGGTTTTTCTCTTGCCGGAGGCTGTTGATGTTCCTGCTCACGCTGGCGGAGCAGTTTCATAACATCACCAGGCTTGGAAATCTTGGAGAGATCGATCTTCGGTTTAATATCAGATTGCGTCGCTTTTTCTCTGGAGGCAGAGCCCGACCGGGCAGAGAAATACTTCCTTACCTTCTCCGCTTCATCTTCTTCAACAGAGCTTGAATGGGTTTTCTTTTCCGTAACGCCAACTTCCAACAATACATCCAGAATGGCTTTACTCTTCACTTCAAGCTCTCTGGCTAAATCATTTATTCGAATTTTCATTCGTTCTGTGTTTCCTCCAGGTATTTCCGCTACGCGATCATATCGACCTCACGGCTTTAGCATTCACGCACATTGCTGTGCGCGTCTTACTCATCACGAATCTTTTTCACCGGAATGTTCCGGTGCCTCTTTTTCTGTTCCCGCAGCGTTCTCTTCCGAAACCGGCTCGTCTCCAGTCTCTTCAGCCGCGGCGGCTTCCGCTTCAACGGTTTCTGTTTCGCCGGCTTCAACCGCAGGCTCAGCTTCGGCCGCGGCAGTTACCTCGCCAGTAGCTATCTCACTATCTGAAGCCGCTTCCGTATCGGAAGGAACTTCAGCGGTGGGTTGGCCATCCAGGGTTAAGAAATAATTATTGACCGCAATACTTATTTTTTCCACCGTTTTAGGCCCAACTCCCGGTAATTCTTCCAGCTGCTCTGGAGTCATGTCTGCCAGGGCCTCAACCGTGGTAATTCCAGCTTCATGCATTTTGGTGATTAAGGCCTCACCCAGGTCAGGAACACGGTCCAGAGGTGTATTGCCACCACTGGTCAGGGTGGTCATCTGCTGTTCCACTTCCTGCCGCTTCTCTTCTTCACTCTTAATATCAATCTTCCAGCCCAGCAGCTTGGCCGCCAGCCGGACGTTCTGGCCCTTCTTGCCGATGGCCAATGAGAGCTGGCTGTCATCCACGACCACTTCCAGGTGCTTACCGGAAGCATCAACCACGGTAACGCGGCTGACTTTGGCCGGCTGCAGCGCCTTCTCAGCGAAGGTCACTGCATCCTCGTGGTATTCAATGATGTCAATCTTCTCGCCGCGGAGTTCGCGAATGATGGACTGCACGCGCATTCCCTTCATTCCGACGCACGCGCCTACGGCGTCCACGTCCTTGTCACGCGACATCACGGCAATCTTGGTTCTTTCACCGGCTTCGCGCGCGATGGCCCGAATCTGCACCGTACCGTCGTAAATTTCAGGCACTTCGGTCTGGAACAGGTTCTGCACCAGTTCCGGCGCTGCGCGGGAAACCACCACGGCCGGACCTTTGGCATTTTTGTCCACGCGGGTCAGCACCACGCGAACGCGCTCGCCCATGGAGAACGATTCCAGCCGCGACTGTTCTTTCTTTGACATCTTGGCTTCCGCTTTGCCGATATCAAAGATCACATCCGGACCTTCAATGCGCTTGACCGTGGCATTGATGACTTCACCCACGCGTCCGATGTACTCGTTGTAAACCGTGTCGCGCTCAGCTTCGCGGACCTTCTGGAAGATGATCTGCTTGGCGATCTGGGCAGAGATGCGTCCCAGTCCTTCAGTCGATTTCAGAAAGCGTACTTCCCCGCCGACTTCGGCATTGGGATCCAGCGCTTTGGCTTCTTCCAGCGAAATTTCCAGCTGCGGGTCCTCAATGTCGTCTTCCGACGGCATGATCTCTTTCACTGCATACACGCGGATCATGCCGGTTTCCTTGTCCAGCTCTCCGCGCAGGTTCTCCTGGCTCTTGTCCTTTTTGCGCGTAGCCGCAACAATGGCGTCTTCCACCGCACTCACTACAATCTGCGGATCAATCCCCTTCTCACGGCTTAACGCATCAATGACGTTATAGATATCACTTGCCATATGAGTTCCTTATGAAATGCGTGCTAAATTTCCGGGACCAGATTGGCCTTCTCAACGTTCTCCAGCGCAATCTCCACCTTTTCGCCCTGAGGCACCGGGTGGCCCGGCTTCGGCTTCTTCTTGCTTACAATCGTCTCCAGCGTGATCCTGCCTTCGCTAAAGCTTTCCAGCCGGCCTTCAAAATGCCGGTTTCCATTCACCGGTTGACGTGTCATCAACTTCACCCGGCTGCCTACAAAACGCTCATAATCTTTCGCCTGCAGCAGCTTCCGATCCAGCCCCGGCGACGATACTTCCAGAAGATAGGCACTTGCGATGGCGTCTTCAACATCCAGCACCGTGCCCAGATCGCGGCTCACGTTCGCGCAATCCTCATGCGTTACCCCTTCCGGCTTGTCAATGGTGACACGCAATGTCCGTGCCTTGCCGCCGCCACGTAGTTCTGCTTCCACCAGCTCTACGCCGTGGCTTGTGGCCACGCGTGTGGCGATGGTCCGAATTGCGTCAAGGTCTGCTGCCATCAATCAGTTCTGCTGCTTTAGTGTTTGGCTCAATCGTTCTAAATTGTTAGGCCCAAAAATAAAGTGGGCCTATCGCCCACTGGTACGTTCGCCATCGAATTGGGGAATTACCAACCCACTCACGGCAAGTGCAAAGCCTAGAGCCGAAACCAGCCCACAACAACTTCTTATGATACGCTCCTTTGGAGCAAAAGACAAACCGGCTAAATCGCGCTAAGTACCCCAAATTGAGGCATTTGCCGTTCGGCGATAGGCCGATGGGTAAATCCAGCCTCCCGCGTCGGCTTTGTAATTAGATGCTTGCAAGGCTCGTTTTGGACCAAACACTGCGGACGCAATCGCCTAAGGTCATTGCCTGAGTTATTTGCTGCCGGGCATCAGCCCTACACGCTCGGCGCCCGCAGCACGCGTCAGATTGACAGCTTGCGCAACGTATTCAAACTCCACCTCAGGATCGCTCTTCAGGAACACCACTCTCTGCGCCCGAGGAAGAAGAATGTCTTTCATTCGCGGCGCCAGATCTTCCCATGACACTTCCGACGCGTTGATCTGCAGTGTGGGCCGCTCACCTTCGCCACGATCCAGCAGTTGCACCATGATGTTGTTCTCAGGCCGCGGCACACGCAACTCTGTGGAAGCCGGCTGAGGGATATCTGCCGGTTCACCCTGGGAGTGATGCGGCATCACCACCATAAAGATGATGATCAGGACAAGAAGAACATCAATCAGCGGGGTCACGTTCATTTCCGCCGTTTGCCCGTTGCCCGAACCATAAGTCATGGACATGGAATCTCTCCCTGAGCTGCCCGCAGAGCCAATGTTTGTATTCGCGCGCTGGAGAGATTTGACACTGTGGCAATGGCTTTGGTTCCCAGCTCACCTTAGACTACTTCGACTACTATTGCATCGCCTGACACATGTCCTGGAAGCCGGTTCTCTGCATCCCAATTTGCATCATGTTGTGATGGCAAATTGGCGGCATCGACTACAGAATTCTAGTATGATGGCGCGCAATAGGAACTGGAGGGTACACAATTATGATCAAGGGATTCCGGGAATTCATCTTGCGCGGCAACGTGATCGATCTTGCCGTTGCTGTTGTGATTGGCGCGGCTTTTGGCGCCGTGGTGACTTCGTTCGTCACTAACATCCTTACGCCTCTCATCGCTGCAATCGTCGGAAAGCCCGATTTCTCCGCCCTCAACCTCAACATCAACGGGGCTGTTATCTCTTATGGAATTTTTTTGAACGCGTTGATCAGCTTTCTGCTGGTTGCGGGCGCAGTCTACTTCTTCATGGTCGCTCCTATGAACTCATGGAAGGCCCGCGCGGCGCGCAACACCGTACCCGCTGATCCGACCAATAAGAAGTGTCCGGAATGCATGAGTGAAATTCCTATTGCTGCCCGGCGTTGTGCTTTCTGTACTTCACCGGTTGCCGGAGTTGCGAGTAATAAGTAAATCGGGCGTAAGCTAAAGCAGTTGGCCAATGTCGCAGCAATCGACAAGGGCGAAGCCGAGCACGCGCTGAGCCCGCTGCAACAGGAGCATATCCAACACAACCACGTCGAGCCATCTCAAGCAGTTGGAGCGGAGCGACAAAAATACGAGATCTTAAAGGTATTTCTCGCGCATCACATTTAAATGATGCGTAACATGTCCCGCCATGATGAAGGCCAGCGCTCGCACGGTGATGGAATTGTCACTTGCCACACCGCGCTTCATCCACGCTGCCGCTGGAAGGTTTCGCAGCATGGTTAGAGTAGCCAGGCGGACTGCCTGAAAATCTTCCACGTGGCTGGCCCACGTGTATGTATCGGCGTTGGCGGCAGAAACCCAGGGATCCTGATCGAATCCCGGCAATGGCCCGCCATCGCCACGAGCGAAAGAAAGAGCGCGATAGCCGAAAACTCGCTCCGCATCATTCATGTGTCCCAGTAACTGGCGAAGACTCCACTTGTCTGGCTGGTAACGATGCAGAGATTTCTCTTCGCTGATACCGGAGAAGAGCGAAAGGGCCTCTTCCATTTGAGAGCGCAGCACTCCTAGCACATTGCCATCACTCACCAGATCGATGTAACGAAAATAATAAGGCGCTGCTTCGTCCGCTTGAGGAATTCCGATCATGGGCTCTATCCTAAATCATGAAGCAGGATGTTTAATGATGTTCCACCTTCGCAACATTACAGCCCTTCTAACAATCGCATCGACTGGTCACAATATGAAACGTGGGACCGTCCTCATCTATCTCAAAGGCTCGATAATCCCGGAATTTCTTCTGGGTCTGTCCGCGCTTGCGATCGCGACCGCGCTTCGGCCACGTTCACTATCAGGTCCTACTTACAAACTATGCTCATACCGATAGTTGAACTACTAGCATGGCATTAGGTGGCAAGGTTTCTTTTTATGGTGATTTGCTTGCAACTTATATATATTGCAAGCTGCCTTTTACATATCTGCTATCACCGTGGCAATCGCCAGCCCATCGTAGCCTTTGCTTCCCACCGTTTGTATCTCGGTGGCAGAAACGCGTTTTTCCGCCGCCAGCGCCAGATTAAACCGCTGTATCCCGCGGACCATTGCGTCTGTGCTGGCGGGATCAGCCACGGCTCCATTCCTGACCACGTTGTCCGCGATGATCACCGTACCTTTTCGCGATAACTTTAACGACCATTGCAGATACTCAACGTAACCTTCCTTGTCGGCGTCGATGAAGATCAGATCGAATGGCCCTTTGCGCTCTTCCATCAACTTTGGCAAAGAATCGCCCGCGCGCCCAACGCGTATCTCCACGCGATCAGCCAGTCTGGCACGCACCAGATTTGCTTGCGCCACTTCAGCGTGTTTGGGTTCATATTCCAGTGTGATCAGGCGGCCGCCTTCGGCCAGTCCGCGCGCCAGCCAGATGGTGCTGTAAGCACCCAGCGTGCCAATCTCAAGAATGTTTCTCGCGTTCAGCATCTTGGCAAACAACATCAGGAGCTTGCCCTGATTCGCTGACACACTGATGGGCGGAAGACCAGCAGCGTCACTCGCCTCCAGCGCTCCATCCAACGCTGGATCAGCGGGCACAAAGAGACTGGAAATATAGCTATCAACCTCAGTCCACTTCTTCTGAAGCGGGTTATTCATATCCGGCATGAAGTCAGCTCTCCCTGTATATAAAGTTACATCTGCTCCGCGGGCGCAAAAAACACCAGCACCAGCAAGTCTTCCTGAATGTCATAGAAGCGATGCTCAGCTTTGGCTTCCACAAAAATCACCGACCCCGCCGAGATCTCCGCTTGCTCCGTACCAATCATCATTCTGGCTTTGCCGCTCACCACGTAATACATTTCATCTTCCTGGTGCGGCGATTGCCCGTCCCTGGAACCTTTGGGTAAAAAATAAACTCCGGCGCTCATGGCGGGCAGGCGAAGAAACTCAAGATATGGGCGGCCACTTGCCTGTTGCTGGCGTATTAAGTTTTCTACTCGATAGAAGTGGTTGTTCATTTCTCTCCAGATGTTCACAAAAAGGTAAAATACGGAGCGGGCGACACGCTATTCACTGCGACCCTCGCATCATAGGAGTTTCACGTAATGTTCGGCAAGCAGCTCTTCCAGAAACATCCTCAATCGCCGCAAAAGGTGGTGAATGGCCGATTTGAACTGGACCGCGAAGGCAAGACTGCTTACCTGGAATACAATCTGGCGGACAACATACTTCAACTGGTCCACACAGAAGTTCCTCCAGAATCGCGCGGCATGGGTCTGGCATCCGAGTTGGCCAAATCAGCGCTCGACTGGGCCCGGGAGAACCACATCAAAGTCGACGTGATCTGTCCTGTGGTCGCGGCTTATATCGAAAAGCATCCTGACTATAACGATCTGGTAGTTCGCTGAGTCTCCCAGCTCCCGACGATAACCTCCCAGACGACAAGCTCCCAGATGATAAGCTCAATTTCATGAGAACTCTGGAACACAAAATTCCTCCTCCCATCGCCGCCGCGATTGTCGCAGCCGCAATGTGGGCGCTTGCGCGGATCACTCCTGCAATCGCCCTCGACCATGGTGTTCGCCCCGCAGTTGCCGGCGCATTTGTGGGCTTCGGCGCATGTGTTGCCGCCATGGGCATGATCGCTTTTCGCCGCGCCCGCACGACTATCAATCCGGTCAAGATCGAAGAAGCTTCATCCATGGTCACAAACGGTATTTACAGCCGTACCCGCAACCCTATGTATGTTGGGCTCACCTGTTTGCTTCTGGCCTGGACAGTATTTCTGGCTTCTCCCGCGGCCCTTGCCGGACCGCTCGTTTTCGTACTGTTCACAACGCGATTTCAGATCATCCCTGAAGAACGTGCACTGACTTCAAAGTTCGGCAGCCAGTACAGCGATTATCAGGCCCGCGTCCGCCGCTGGCTGTAAGTTAGCGACAGAGCAGTTCAGGCTGTCTCGATCACATCCTTGGCACTGCCTTCATCGCTAGTGCTTTCTCGGCGGCTTCAGCCTTGGTTTCAGTTTCTTCTCCTGCCACTGCGTCCGCGGGAGTCTTGAATACGCTGATGGTGAGAATTCCTTTGTCGGTAAGAACATGCAACACGTGCCGGGCAAAGTAGGCTTCCTTTCCCAGTCCCGCTACCGGACGTATGTGTCCCTTCTTCGGTTGCATCCTCTCGCCTTCAATTCTCTTGTCTTCCTTGATCTTGTTCCAGTCGTACCGCGGAGACTCCACTCGAATGGTCACGTTTTTTGCCGACATGGAATCAGGCGACCCAAACATGCAGATGGATCCTCCAGCCGTGGAAGCCGGTCCTGAATCCGGGTTCTTCATTTTCTCGCCCATCACCTGTTCCACTTCCGCCTGGGTGACCAGTTTGCATGCGTCGATATCTTTGGCATCGCCAGCCGATGGAACAGCCATTGCGATGCTGAACGCGGCCGCGCCGTCCGCATGATTGATCCACGCGTGATTTATCCCAGTGTGATTGATCCATGTGAATGCCGGCAAACTGATTGACGTAAGCGAAACAACAAGACCAACTAATAAGGTTCGACCCAGTCCTTTACGCAATGCTTTTCTCCCTTCGAGTGAAAACTTCGCTGCATATGATAACAGCGGTGCAGAGACTATTAATGTACGGAATAAGATTCCCTTAATTACGGATTGCTTACGTACTTTCGTGCCTGATTTCCTGAAATCAACATCGGGTCCAGCCAAGTTCCGATGGATAATACTTCTGCCAATGTCCACTTCTCTCTCATCGCCGGCTGCGGCACGCCGCTTCGCCGGATATTTTGCCCTTGTGATCGCGTTGCTTTCGACCATCCAATGGATCCCGGTTCCTTTTGAAGACTATGTAATGGAACACCGGTGGCCGGCAGCGTCCGGCATTGTCGTAAGCCGGCGTGAAAATTCTAGAGAAGTTCAGCCGGCAAGTAGCCGGCAACATCGGTACTGGGTTTACTGGGCGGAGTTTGACGTAACTCTCTCTCTGCCGCCTGACCGCTGCCCAGGCGAAACGACGGTTATCAACGCGCAACCCGCGCAATGCGTGGTCAAGGTGGCGAGTCCTCACACCAGGTCGCGTGCAAACGCGATTCAGTGGCTGGTCCATCATCCTTTAGACTCCACGATGACAGTGCATTATGAAGCAGCCACGGGACGCGCTTTCGCAGGCGGAGAATCCATCATTGATCTCTATCCCTGGCGCGAGATTGGTTTAACCGCGACTTTAGCCATAGTCGCAGCCGCCTTCCTGGCTTTGGGACGGAAGAAACCCACCGTCTCAGATGACACTCAAACTCCGGCGCCGTTAAACAGCTTGTCGATTGACTAAAAGAGCAATTGGCAATTAGCAATTGGCAATTAGCAATTAGCAAAACTTAAATCAAAGAGCGATGGAACGAAATCGTGTCTTGGTTTGATTTGGGTTGCTGTGTTTGATTTTGAGCTCTGGGTTTAGTTCTGGTTTTGCTAATTGCCAACTGCCAATTGCTTTTGTCCCCGTATCAATCATTACTCTTCATTCTTCACTTTTCTATACATAACTTTCAGCAACAAACGATGCATGATAGGGTCTATCGATCCAGTTCCAGGAATCATGTGGGAGGAACCATGCGGATAGTGAAGATTGCATTCCTTATGTTGGTCTTTCAATTGGCGGCGATGGTTTCATCGCAGGCACAGCAGATCTTTGCGGCGCCGGTGCCGCCGCAGATTGTGGCAGCGAAGAAGGTGTTCATCGCCAACGGCGGCCGGGAGAGCTCATCAACTGTCGAACTGTATACAGCAGAACCGTATCGTGCATTCAACCAGCTCTACGGAGCAGTGCAAAAATCTGGACGTTTCGAACTGGTGGCCACACCACAGGAGGCCGACCTGGTGCTCGAAATCTCAACCAAGGTCGCGGTGGGCGCTCCAGCCCGGCTGCTGCTGACAATCTATGAGGCCAAAAACCATTTCGTTCTCTGGAAAATGGATTCATGGGCCGAACTGGCGATCCGGCAACCAACCAGAGACCACAACTTTGACGTCGCCGTCAACAAACTCGAGTCTGATCTGGAGAAACTGGCAGCCCCGCAACACTAGTCATTGGCAGATGGCAATTGGCAAAAGCTAAATCAAACACCGGTGGAATGAAATCGTGTGGTTGTTTTGATTTTGGGTAGTTGGGGTTAGATTTGGTTTTGCTAAGAGTCGGGGAATGTCCCCGACACTCCATGTTTGCCATTTCCATTTGCCAATTGCTATTTGCCGGCTTTGCCACCGATTATCTCGTCAGCGATGGAAAAGGCGCAGGATGAAATTCCTTCCAACAAAAGAAACCTGACGACAGTCAAGACATTTGTGGCAGACGTCAATCGCCGATGGCAGGCGATAGTCTCCCTATGGAACCGTTTCCTTCGCTCGGGCGGCTTTCCGGTTCAGGGGCGGTCTGCCCTTGTCTGCCCCGGAAACGGTTGAGCACATATCCAGAAATACCGCCAATGAGCGTCCCCAGGACCTCTCCTGGAAGTTTGTCCGCCAGACCCAGAATAAGAATTGTCATCGTCAGCAAAAGGACCGTATTGATTTCTACGAGGATGCCAGAACCGAAGATCGACTGTAACTGAGCCGCTAATCCCTCAATCCGTGATCTTGTCTGTATAAAGATTGGAAAACAGATTAACAAAACGACAGTGACACAGAAGAGGGGCAACCCTAACCGAATAGCGAGATCATTAATTTCGGTGTTGGGCTTGTCTAGCTCGACCAATATTGCGGTTTTTCGAGCTCGCAGCCTCGCAAACTCGTCCTGCTTGGACTTCAATGTCGACGCAGACTCAGTAAAACCGCCGTCGAGGAAGTCCCCGACTCTTTTTCGTACATCCAGATATTTCGTCTTGTTGAAGACAGCCTTAAGTTCAGAAATTTCCTGCTTCGAGATCGGCGCTAGCTCGGCCGATTTGCTACTCACGATATCGATGAAGTCGAAGTCATCAAAGCGTCTCCACTTTTTGAAGCCTCCACTAAAAAGTTCTTTGTCTATATTCTCGGCTTCGCGGCGATACTTCTCGGCAAAGGTAAGCGCCTCTGTATCGACGCTGCGACCAGATTGCTGCGCGACACTAGATAAGGGAGAAGTTAGTTGGGCAAACGGGTTCACTATCTTCGCGATAGTTGCGTAAATCTCTCGGGTTTTTGCTTTACCTTGCATCTGCTCCAGCAGCTTGAAGCTTGTGTCAAAATCAGGCACATCCTCCGCGGCGGAAAAGTTTTCCTTAGTGCGCTTCCAGGACAAATTGATGCTACTCCAAGTTCGGATACCCGCATCGTCTTGCTTAATTTGCTCATCGATGTCGGCAAGCACCTGCCTGCGGCCAAACTCGGTTCGGGGTACTTCGTCCCCGAGACCCGGTGCGGTGGCATCATTCGAGGCCGATTTAGCGACCTTGTCTTTGCTTGCAGCGAAACAAAGCCGGGCTGCCCCACCGACGAACGCGATCGCGATTAAGAGAGCCCAAAGTGTTTTTGTTTTCACGGCTTTCCTCTCCCTGAGATCGCCGTCGCCAGTGCTTTATTGTGGACGGCTAATGTATAAACGGAAACGCCGAACAAAACCCTTTTTGCTCTAAATTTCACACCTGAAACCCACTTGCCAATCGCTATTGCTGGGTTTCACTCGTTTGAGTCGTCAGGGATCGAAAGGCAGATCAGCACCAAAGCCAAGAACGAGGTAGTCCCGAGACGACGCCGAAAAGGGAAAGCACCGTAATTTACGTTCCCTGAGAAATCAGCGTTGTACAAGGAGAACTGTGTGACGGCGGATCCTAAGTGTACGCAGGAGATCATCCAGAAGGCCATAGATACCCACATGGCCACGCTAAATTTAATGGGGACGACAGGGATGACCTGGTGGGTGTCTTCGGTCGTTTTCTGCGGTTCGATTTTAGGGGGTACTTGGTTGAAGCACACGGAATTGGAAGGTTTACGTTATCGTTCGTGGTTTTTTGCCATTGTTCTCATATTCTTCCTATCAATCGTCGTTTATGGAATTTGGCTGGCCGCCACGTTCAACAAAATCGGCGCTGAGGTGGAGCGGCTTCGGATCCTTCTCCCGACGCCGGCTCTCAGCAACGCGGAATTCTCGCTTTTCTGGGGAGGCACGATTGTGGGGACATCCAGCTTTCTCTTAATCGCGATCACTTGGATCGGGATTTGGGCCAGTATCACTCGCCCCAAACGCGTGCGTTAATTTCAATGCGCTGTGACAATTTTGCTCAAGACTCTGTAACGTTTAACCGCACGCAATCACTGTCTTATGTACTCAGACTCAAGTTAGGGGAACTTTCAATGGCAGCTAAGCTTTCCATGAAGAGCCTTGCGCAGTTCATGACCGCAGGCGAGCAGAAGAAGCGAACGATTCTGAAAAACAACAAATTTCCCCGCGAAGCGCAAGTAATTATCATCCAGTATAGGGACGCAATCAATGCCATTCGCGAATTTCACGAGAGCGGGAACGATCCGTCCACGCTGGTCAGATCTGTCGACAAATTGCGCAAGAAGGCCGTAGACGCGACCCCTCAGACGCGCTCGCGAATTGACAACAACATAAGGGCGATTGAAAGGTACCTCAAGTATTTCGCTGGGCAGCGCCGTGAGGTTTTGCCGGTCCCGAAAATGAAATACGTTCACTCTGATGTAACCATTTCGGTCTTTCCAGATCTCTTGATTGATGAAGGCGGTCAGAAAATGCTCATCAAACTTGATTTCACCCAGGCCGGCGCCACGGACGACCAAATAGCGATCATGCTGCAATTGATGTATGAGGCTTCGGTTAAGGCTGAGCTTGGCATCACGCCGAAAAACGTCTTGTACATCAATACCAAGGCCGAAGAGCCTCATCGATGTTCCAAGATCCGCAAACATCTAAAAAGAGAAATCGATGCCGCTTGTGAGAATATTGCAGCAATTTGGGAGGGGATCAAGAAGTAGCAGCGCTCGTGGTTGACAGAAAAGCTGGGGCAACCGTTAGCCTAGCAGGGGCAGAAAGGGAGGGAACCGGGTATCCTCAAGTCACAATTACTTTCGACCCTCAAGATTTTCCCTACGGCGCCACCAGTCAGTAATGCGCTTCATTGCGTTCGCAGGTTCTTCGTAGCTCTCATATAATTTGTGGAGAAAATCGGAAGGCATGCTCTTGACTGAGCTGTGTTTCAAAATTACACAAGGTCTCTTAAGCGTCTGCATCATTGCCAATTCATAAACAATGTTAGAGTTGTGAACTTGGCCCGCTTCAGCTCTGTCAAAGATCGCAACGCCATAGCGGCAACACAGAAGACATGCGATTGGATTGTACAAATCGTCGGTGAGTTGATGATCTCTCGCGACGATAGGATTCAATCCCAGCTCTGTCAATCCATTCGCGACAGTTCGAATGAGGTTCGCGAGTCGAGGCCGGTATGCCACCATGATGAATACGTTATGGTCGTAGTTATTTTCCAGGAGAAATTTGTGCATCTCCGGAATCCATCCATATAGCGATTTAGGTACTAATTCATTCGGCAAACCTGATATCTCCGGCAGCATGCGCCTATCCACAGGTTGGACCGAAGGTCTTGACGGTTGCGCGTCTATCTTAGCAATCTCAGGCAGGAATTGAGTGGTCAGGATTTTGCGTATTGCGGTTAGGACTCTGAGATAATCCCGTTTGCGGGATCTCCGTCCGGCAAGGTGAACGAGATTCGAAAATAGGCTGTCTGAATGTCCTATTATCGGCTCGGGCATATGGGCCGCGACCATTTGCGATCGGAGACTCGTCCACGACAAAAAGAATTGCTCGACTCGTGCTCGTACGCTGGCAGACGCGATAAGAACACCTGAATTACTACGCAATACCTCGACAATCGAGTCGAGTTCAAGTCGTAAGCTGCGGAGGGCTTCAAGCACTTTCTTAGCTGTTCGACATCATGGATTCGATATATTCTTCGCCACTAGCGGTTAGAGCGTAGGCTCGCTGCGATTCCTTTTCACCGGCACTCATCATGAAGCCGCGCCCCACCAAACGTCCTACGCTGTCGCTCACGTTTGTAAATTGATATTTCGCCGTCCGTCCAAGTTGCAGAATCTCGGAAGTCGTGAAGTTGGGTTGAGACTCGAATTTCTCAATGTAATAGCCTAGCGCAATCGCCCGATCAGTCTGATTTTTGGCGTTGACTTTTTTCTTTAGAAATTCGGCAACCGACATCCTCTTGCCGGTCGGCTCGACCGATTTAAGCGTGGTGGAATCGCTCGAGATCGGCTTGATCGATGAAGTCAAATACCTGCCTACCAACTCTTCGAGCTTTTTGTCGGCATATGTTTGGGGGCCAGTAACTTCAGCCATAAAATTTCCGATACTTAACTTTAACGTTACTTCTGCCATTCGTAGCTCCTCAAAAACCGATTGCGTTAGAGCCTAACACCGATTTAGGTGTTGGTTCATGCGCTCCTCTCGTACGTGTCAGGTGATAAGCTCGCGAGCTTAATTCACCTTCTCCAAAGTCGCCGTCAAATTCACCTGCGAACCCTGCATGACGGTTATCTCTCGCGACCAATCCTTGTATCCGGCCATTACAACTTTGATGGTGTGTTTACCGGGCTTCAGCTTGAGGGTTGCCGGTGCATTGCCGACGAACGCGTTATCAACATTTACGTCTGCTCCAACCGGAGTCGAAACCAGGGCAATCATTGATTCTGCTTCTGCTTCGGCGGGCGTCACCGTCGTGTCTTTGGCAGACGGTTCTTCGGTTTTAGCGGCGGTTTTGGCGGCGGCTTGGTCATCTTTTGGTTCGTCTGGACTCTTGGTAACTTGAGTAGTGACGCCGGCAGGGATTTCGTTACGATCTTTATCGCCAACCGATATTGGCAGGCCGGTTACTCCTGTGAGGGCAACGATGATGGCGCGGAAATTGGTTTTGTCGCCCTGGATCAGCATTCCCTGCTTTTTGCCGTCTTTATCGTTGTAGTTGATGCCGATGTAGTGAAGCTTGGTCTTGTGCAAAGCGCTGAGGGCGCCAATGCCAAGGGAAATGACAGCCAGACCGATTGCTGTGCCGACGCGACGGTGAGCTTCCTGTCCGTAGCTGATGGAGGTGACCTGTTTGGGATCGATAGCGACGTTCTGGCCGTCTTTTAGTTTCAGGCTTATCGCGTCTGAGTTGACGACAAGTTTGTTTCCCCAATCATCCGGTTTGACGGTGGTGGCGACGCTGCCGCCGTTATAGCGCACCTTATCAAAGCTGTTTCCCTGGCCATAAGCCAGCAGGGGCAGGCACAGCGTTGATATACACAAAACCAAAGCGAGCAGCTTCTTGAGTAGTTCCATTTTAGTCTCCAGATTGTTCTTGGGGATAGTGGGGAAATTGTATCTCGAAGCGAGGTATTTTGATAAGAAGTTTTGTAATGGGGATGGTCTTGTGAATCAGCAGTCAGCAATCAGGAAACCGGTCTTTCATTATTGTCGCTCCGCTGGCGCTACGCTCCGGGCCCGTTCGACTCCTTCACGTTGCTCAGTCGCTCAGGGCAGGCTCTGCGGCAGCAAGGAAATGTGTCCTTCGCCGTATACCCAGGCCTTATCCTTCAGCGCGGCTTTTCTCCGAAAAGCGCGCCTCGGAACGACCTGGGCTAACTCATTTCGGGCCTCCGGCCCTGCGGTATCGAGAGAGTTAGAGTAACGTCTCTTCCGGCCGCTGAAGAGTACTTAAGATCATTCGACTCTCATTCAAAATCATGCTAAGAACGTATAGCGCCGAAGTGCGCATGGTCTTTGACAATTGAAAAACGTCACTAGCTACTAGCGCCGTTAGCTAAAGAGCAATGGCTCGGCCCCCTTGGAACGGAGTACGGCCGAGCCCTCGATTGGGATACCTTCGCGTAAATCCTTTAGATCTTGGGATGGACGGGGAGGGGGTGGGATCGCCGAGATCGACGTCATCGCACGACATCGGAAGAGCAAAGGCTTTTCTAACCACAAAGGACACAAAGGAGCACAAAGGGAAAACCGGAAACCTACCACGGAGACGCAGAGACACGGAGAAAGACGAAATCGCTGAAGGCTTAAATGCTGAAACCCACGCCAAATTGGGATGATTGGGATCGGATGGGGTGAACGAGGGGGGTACCCCCTGGATCGCCGTGATCGCACGTCATCGCCGACATCGGCGGAGCAAATGCTTACCGCTGATGACACTGATTGGACTCATGACCACTGATCTGAAAGCTGCTTACCTCGGATTAACGCGGACGGTCGCGGATCAGAGAAATGCTGAAACCCACGCCAAATTGGGATGACTGGGATCGGATGGGGTGAACGAGGGGGGTACCCCCTGGATCGCCGTGATCGCACGTCATCGCCGACATCGGCGGAGCAAATGCTTACCGCTGATGACACTGATTGGACTGATGACCACTGATCTGAAAGCTGCTTACCTCGGATTAACGCGGACGGTCGCGGATCAGAGAAATGCTGAAGGCTCTAAATGCTTCAAACCCACGCCAAATTGGGATGACTGGGATCGGATGGGGTGAACGAGGGGGGTACCCCCACTCGAGATCGGGTAATTGAGTAATCGGGTAATCGGGTAATTCTGAAAGGCAATCCGAACACCCGGCACAGCGGCGCGGAGACACAGAAAAGAGCAAAAAATGAAGCCCACCTTTCGGTGGGCTTTAGGTACCTCTTATTCTTACTCGTCTGCCTAGCTGCACCCGCTCGTGCTTCCGCAACTCAAGGGAAGGCGCTTCGCGCCGATCTGGCTCCTTCGGTTTGGGCGCCAACAGCAGGCGCCCGCACTCAGGATGACAATCGGTGCTGCGGCTCTTGCGGCTTAAGAACAGCCGCTTGTTGAGCCACAGGACATACATCTATAACAACTACCGTTTCTGGTCATGATTGCCCCGCAGACGTGGCAGGAGGGTGCGTCGCCCATGTCGACCAGGTCTTTCATGGCGTCAGAGGCATGGTAGATTCCGCGATCGGCGAGAGGCGGTATTTGGTAATTGGTAGTTGGTATTTGGGGTTCCGGCGCAATCCCTCCCGATGGAGCCGAGGTATGTCCCATACCCGAATGGCCTTCGTACGCAGGCGAGGGCGCCTGCGCTCCTCTATTCTCCAACCCACGATTGTCGTACGCAGGCGAGGGCGCCTGCGGCACATTCTCCACTCCACCCTGGCCAATCGCCAACTGCTGAGCAGGAGCCAATGGCTGAATCATGTCTTTGAACAACGGGAACTGCTGTCCCGAGACGAAGCGGATTTCCAGCCAGCGGAAGATGTAATCCATCACTGACTTGGCGATCGGAATTTCCTGGTTGCCGGTGAAGCCCGAGGGCTCAAAGCGCGTGTGCTGGAATTTGTCACACAGCAGTTTCAGCGGGACGCCATGTTGCAGCGCCAGTGAAACCGCCGTGGCAAAGGAATCCATCAATCCGGAAACGGTGGACCCTTCCTTGGCCATGCGGATGAACAGTTCACCCGGCGTGCCATCCTTATAGAGTCCCACGGTGATGTAGCCTTCGTGTCCGGCGATAGCGAACTTATGCGTGATGGACGCACGCTCTCCCGGCAGCCGGTGACGCAGCGCCTTCGGAGGCGCCGATTCCTGCGCTTCACGGCTCGGGTTCATCAGCCGCTTCAGCGAATCAATCACCGCGCCCTGAAGTTCTTTGATCTGCGCTCCCGCCATATTCTGTGTGCCGGTAATGCGCAGTATCTCCAGCGCAAAGGCCTGCTGTTCCGGAGTGAGTCGCGCAAAGGCCGATTCTTCTTTTGACATGGGAGCCGCCACTGCTACGGCCGTCTTTTCACCCTTGGTCCCGCGACGCGCCGCTTCTTCCTTCTTTGACGCGGCCATCAGCGGCTGCGCTTTCTTGGATCCGTCACGATAGATGGCCACCGCCTTGATTCCCATCTTCCATGACTGGATGTAGGCGTCCATGATGTCTTCCACGCTGGCGTTCTCCGGCAGGTTCACCGTCTTGGAGATTGCGCCGGAGATGAACGGCTGCGCCGCCGCCATCATCTGCACGTGGCCCATGTAATGAATGCTGCGCGTGCCTTTCTGCGGCTTGAAGCTGCAATCAAATACCGGCAGGTGCTCGTCTTTCACACCGGGCGCGCCTTCAATGGTTCCGGTGGAATCAATGTAGCTGACGATGGAGTTGACCTGGTCGCCGGAGTAGCCCAGCTTCCACAGCGCCAGCGGCACGGTGTTGTTGACGATCTTGATCATGCCTCCGCCCACAAGTTTTTTGTACTTGATGAGCGCCAGATCAGGTTCAATGCCGGTGGTGTCACAGTCCATCATGAAGCCGATGGTCCCGGTCGGAGCCAGCACGGTGACCTGCGCGTTGCGATAGCCAACTTTTTCGCCCAGGGCCAGCGCTTCATCCCAGCACTGCTTGCTGCCTTCAAAAAGATGGTTGGGAACACTTTCCCTGCTGATCTTATTAACGGACGCGCGGTGCATGCGGATCACATTCAGGAACGGCTCCTGATTCACGTACCAGCCAGGGCACGCGCCGCCAGTAATGTCCTGCGGGGAAACCTTGGCCGATGCCGGAGCCAGTCCGGGGCACTGCTCAGCAATGCGCGCTGACTGAAGATACGCTTCTCCGCACATGATGGCGGTAACGCAGGCAGCGTAATCGCGGCCCGCAGGTGAATCGTAAGGCAGGCCGCTGGCCATGAGCAGCGCGCCCAGGTTGGCGTAGCCGAGTCCCAGCGGACGATAATCATGCGAGTTGCGCGCGATCATCTCCGTGGGATAGCCGGCGTTGTCTACCAGAATTTCCTGCGCCGTGATCATGATGTCCACGGCGTGGCGATACGCAGGCACGTCGAACTCACCGTTGCCCTTCATGAACTTCATCAGGTTGAGCGACGAAAGATTGCACGCCGAATCGTCCAGGAACATGTATTCGCTGCATGGATTGCTGGCGTTGATGCGCGCCGTGTTCTTTGACGTATGCCACTTGTTGATGGTGGTGTCATACTGCATGCCCGGGTCGCCGCACTGCCATGTGGCTTCTGAAATCCTGCGCAGCAGTTCGCGAGCGTTGTGGCTCTGCACTGGATGGCCGTCTTTTACGGAACGCGTAAAGAATGTTTCGTCGCGCTCCACGGAGTTCATAAATTCATCGGTCACGCGCACGGAGTTGTTGGCGTTCTGAAAGAAGATGGAGCTATAGGCCTCGGAGTCGGGACCAGAACCGTCATAGCCGGCTTCCACCAGCGCCCACGCCTTGGCTTCTTCCTTGGCTTTGCACTCAACGAAGTCAACGATGTCCGGGTGATCGACATTGAGGATCACCATCTTGGCTGCGCGACGCGTCTTTCCGCCCGACTTAATCACGCCGGCAAAAGCGTCAAAGCCGCGCATAAAGCTCAACGGGCCAGAAGCTGATCCGCCGCCGGAAAGCACTTCCATGCTGCCACGCAGAGGAGAAAGGTTGGTGCCGGTGCCACTGCCCCACTTGAACAACATGCCTTCTGTCTTGGCCAGCGTGAGGATGGAGTCGAGCGAATCTTTCACCGAGTTGATGAAGCACGCGGAGCACTGCGGATTGCGATATCCCGTTGTCGAAAACTCAACGGTTCCTTTGTCGGCGAGCCAGTGCCAGTTTTGCGCGTCAGACTGTGGTTCCAGGCGATCACAGCCAACGTTGAACCATACCGGAGAATTGAAGCTGGCTTTCTGCTGCAGAAGAATGTGGGCAAGCTCGTCATGGAACGTGTCCCGGTCTTCAAGGGTGGAGAAGTATCCCTGCTGCCAACCCCAGTCGCGGATGCTTTCCGCCACGCGCTCAATCAGTACGCGCACGCCGCTCTCGCGTCCGGGAGTTCCAATGGCGCCGTGCAGATATTTACTGGCCACAATGTTGATGGCAGTCATGGACCAGTCTTTGGGCGATTCCACATCCTTCTGTTCAAAGATGCTGTTGCCCTTGGCATCGGTAATGCTGGCGGTGCGCAGCTCCCATTCAATTTCGCTGTACGGCGAAACGCCGGTGCGCGTGAAGTAGCGCGAGAACTTCAGTCCCGTTGCGGTCTTGCCGCCAGTCTGCAGTGCTTCGGGTTGTTGTGCGTTGGACGTGCTGGATGTGTCGTTCATAGCTGCCTTTACCCCTGAATCCGCCATCAGTTCCTTCTCCATGCTCTTGCCCCCGTCGCCGGGAGCTTGCAGGCCCGGGCTTCCACCGTGCCTATACGTTATTCGTTCGTCATTCCGCCGGCTCAAAGCCGAGCGCAGAAAGGAATCTGCTTTTCATCTAATGTGCTCAGATAAAAAGCAGATTCCTCAGTTTGCTGGGACCCCCAAAAGGGTGCCCGGAATAACAGGATTGTCAAAAGATCTTTGTGCTTACCGCGCTGGCGTCTGGGCGTCAGCCGCTCCTTACCTTGCCAATTTCAGTCGTACATGGGAATCACTGATCTTCGTTACGAAAATCTGCGTCCCGAATCTATTTGCCCTCGGCCTTGAATACGCCGACATAACCAGCGCCTTTTGCCACGCGATCCACCGCGCGCTCAGCCGTTGTCTTCACTATGCCGTCTTCTTCGTCGTCATCTGACTGATCAACGTCCGCATGATCTGAGACGGCTGCCGCTCTGGCGATTTGCGCGGCCGCAACCTGCGGTTCGCTCACTGCCGGAACTGTCCCAAAAACCTGGCCTGCAACTTCACGCTTGGAATCCAGCCAGTGACGCAGAGCGTTGGCTGCGGCATGGCGCTTTTCTGCCTCCGCCGTCACCGCATAGCGCACATAGCACACAGATTCATGCAACTTCTGGTGCCATTGGCTGCCCGTGGCAAACATGCGGCTCAAAGCGCGCCCTAGATCTTCCGTTTCGTCCACGGCAAACACAGCCAGCATACGTTGGGATCCAGGACCGGCAGGTTCAACTACCTCTTCCGCAACGGCAAACACGCCCGGCTGCTTCGGTACCAGAAGCAGCTCGAAACTGGATTCGCATCGAAACCACCGCGACCAGCTCATTTCCATAGCACAACTCCCAGTTTGGTTGTTCCGCCGAGGCCAGCCGGCGGATGTGTGATTGTGTTTCCGCGAAGATCACCGCGATTAATTGCCCCCGGCGTCACCTCTGCCGCCGGGCTTTAAAACGTTACTGCTGCGAATCGTTTTGCCTCGTTTTTTCTTCTACTTCCCCGAGACATCCGTTACTCGAATACTGCGGGTGAGAGACAAGTTACGCCTGTATATGGGGCCTGTCAAGACTTAAACACTATATATTGTACTAGATTTCCACTTCTCGCGCTTCCGCCATAACTCACTGTAACTGCGAGTTTTAACCGCTACTCAGGTGTGAGTTCTCCGGATTTTGTTCCCGTTTCCACAGGGTTACGTTGGAAGTAATGGGCTCTTGTCCGGGAGCCTTGCGCAAGCATGTCCCTGAACCGATCTTCTTGAGTGGCTGAAGGTACAGTCTGCCGCAGATGTGAGCCGCAAACCGCGTAATCGAATGCAAAATGCCCGGGCGCAGCAGGCATTGCATCAAAACTTTAACGTGAATTTAAATCTATGTTGCGAATACCGTGGGGTCAACGCCCTAGATTCGTGCAACGCTGTGGATTTGTGTGGAGAACAAGGAAAACTCGTACACTCATAACTGGTCCTTTCATCAACGCATCACTCCAGGAAAAACAACATGCCTAGCCTTCTAGTCTCATTCGCCTGTGCTTTGGCTCTAACTTCTATTTTCGCTCAAGCTCCGGCGCCATCGCCGCGAGCCAAGACCTCTCAGCAGGATTCATTCGAGAAGCAGCTGCGTGACGCCGATCTGGCCTTTGCCAAGGCCACTGCCGAACGTCGCCTGGATGGCTGGATGGAATATTTTGCCGCTGACGCCGCCATTCTTCAGGACGGCAAGACCATCACCGGCACCGAGAGCCTGCGCGCATATTATGAGCCTCTCTTTGCCGACAAAAATTTCAATCTCAGCTGGACGCCCACGAACGCAGAAGCCTCTAATGACGGTACAATGGGATATACCTACGGTGATTACGAAGCCAGGCGCGGCAGCAAAACCACTCGCGGAATGTATCTCACCATCTGGCGTAAAGAAGCAGGCAAGTGGAAAGTGATCATGGATACGGGCAGCTCGCCGGCCCAGCAACCCAAAGAAGCCAAACCACCCAGCTAACTTCGCCACGGCAGAGTGTGTGGTTACACTTTTTTTCAAAAAGTTGCCTGCAAATGCCAATGGTTCGCTGGTTGACGATTTGACCGTAACGGATAGGTAAAGAATCGCATCTATTTATTTAAGACATGAAATTGACTGAATTAAATACCCAAAACCCAAAACTCGCGCGACTGAACAAATATGTGGCCATGGTCGCATTCCTCTGGTTCATTGCATCACTCGCATTGTTGCTGTTTGCCGGATCCAATTCCGCTCATGCTTCGCAACCGCAGCCCGAACAGCCACAGCCCGCACAGCCACAGCCAAAGCTTGTACAGCCAAAGCCACGCCAGCCGGAACTTTCCAACCCGGCACAGCAGATGACCATGCGTGTCCATCTGGATCGTTCGGCTCGCAGCTGAGTTTTGCCTGAATTCTAAAACCAGCTAGTCTGGCCCACGGCTCTTCCTGTACTCTCAAGGCCATGAAGATGCCGAAGCTGCTGTTTGCACCGCTGTGTCTGCTGGCTGCGGCCAGCGCGCCTGCGCAACACCTGGTTCCACAAAAAACATTTGATGCCATCGCCACTGAGTACTCCGGCGAGGCAGCGCAGGAAAATACCCGGCGCATTGTGGAATACCACCGCATACAGGGAAGCCCGATGATGTCAGCCGTGGCTGAGCAGATCGTCTTACCGCGACTCAAAGCAGCCGGGCTGGAAGCCGGCATCGAGCAGTTCCCTTCCGATGGCAAGATTCGCTACGGCACATACATCTCTCCCATGGGCTGGGACATGCGCGGCGGCGAACTCTGGGTTGAAGGAGTCAGTGGGGCAAAGAACTTTACGCCTATCATGCTTTGCCGCTATGCTGACGTGCCCATGTGCGTCTCCACTTATTCCAAAGGCGGAGAATGGACCGGCGATCTGGTAGAAGTGGGCAGCGGAACCAGTGACGCCGATTACAAATCGATCGACGTGCATGGCAAAGTCGCGTTGGCTTCCGGCTACGCCGCCAATGTTGTGCGTGAAGCGGTACTCAAGCACGGCGCCTTAGGCGTGGTGATCTATCCTGCGGCCGGCGATCGCCCTGACCATCCTGACATGATTCGTTACAACGGTATCTGGCCGCGCGCCGAAGAGATCGACAAAACCAGCAGCGGCTTTCAGATCTCACGCAATCAGTACGACATGCTGAAGGGCCTGATGAAGCAGGGCGCGGTGCGCGTCCACAGCAAAGTTGACGCCACTCTCGCTCCCGGCAAGCTGATCCTGGTCCACGCCTACATCCGCGGCACGGAACATCCTGAACGCGAAGTGCTGATCAGCGGCCACCTTGACCATCCCAAGTGGAGCGCCAATGACAATGCTTCCGGCTCCGGCGCCATGATGGAAGCCGCCCGCACGTTGCAGAAGCTGATCGCGGAGAAGAAGATCGCACCGCCGAAAATCACGATTCATTTCATGTGGGTGCCGGAATATTTCGGCACGCTGGCCTACGTCAGTAATCATCCCGAAGCCCGACGCTGCGATTCGCCGTGGGACGATCCGCGCAGGCAGCCAGCAGATGCATTTTCTTCAGGCAAGCCATGCATCGTCGCCAACATCAACATGGATATGGTCGGCGAAGACACCGTCAAGACCAACTCGCGTTTCTACTTCACCAAGTCACCAGATTCAGTGTCGTCATTGCTTGATGGCCTGCTAACTGACGTGATGGCGCAAACGCGCGAGGCCAATCTCTACGCTCAAACGGGCACACGTAACTACTGGCTGCCTGAAGCGATTCCCTACGCACAAGGCAGCGACCACGATGTATTCCTCGGCCTCGGACATTCCAGCTACCATGTTCGGCCACGATCCCGACTGGACGCACCACACCAGCGAAGACAAAATCGACAAGACGGATGCAAGTGAATTTAGAAGAGTGGGGGTGATGGCGAGTGCAGCGGCGTACCGCGCTAGCTTCATCGCTTCACTCGATGGCTCTGACAAGCATTTGGATCCAGTTGCCGAGAGAAGCAACGCGCTTATCGTCGCCGAAATGGCTCGCCGTGCTGCGAATGACGACTCGGGTTCAGCAGCCGCAAAAAGTCGGGTAGAACACACCTCTGCCTATTTTCAACGGTTCATCGAACGTCATTACGATAACAATCCGCCAGAGTGCACTCCTCAGCAGAAGAAATTCACTCCGCGTGGTCCAACTCCACACCGCCTCACGCTTCTTCCCCTCGACGCCTCCGCCTTCGAAAACGCCAGCCCCGACGACGCCAAGTGGCTAGCCGAGCAGGAAGCGCGCTTCGCCAGCGACTCAGAAGGTCTCGCCACCAAACCAAACTTCGGCCTCATCAGCTTTGAAGCCATCAATTTCATGGACGGCCACCGCAGCACCGCCGAGATAGCCGATCTCGTTTCCGCCGAATATCTCATCGATATCGATCAGGCCTGGGTTGATCGTTTGGTGAACATTCTGGAAAAGCAGAAGCTGGTGGCGAATAGCATGCAGCAAATAGAAATTAGCAGACAGCACTCAGCATTTAGCCCGTAAGCAGTATTGATGCCTCCAAAGCCAGATAGAATTTTGGCTTATCGATTTTCAAATCATCCGCGATGTCAAAAGACTGAATGCTGACGGCTGAGTGCTGAATGCCACACTCCTTACTTAAACCTCGCTATGCCCTCTCTGATGATTTTCCGGGCCGCTTCCGCATTGCCCCATCCGGCCATTTCTGTCTTCTTGTTTTCCAGCGCTTTATATACAGAGAAGAAATGCTCAATGCCGCGAAGGGTATGTTCATAGACCTGGTCAATGTCATGTATGTTGCGATAAAGCGGATCGTTATCCACGACGGCAATAATCTTCTCGTCGCCTTGTCCCTGGTCAAGCATACTGAGTACCCCGATGGGACGTACTTCCATCAGGCATCCGGGAAAGCTTGGCGCTCCCACCGCCACCAGCACGTCCAGCGGATCACCGTCGAGCCCGAGCGTACAGGGAATAAATCCGTAGTCTCCGGGATAGTGAACTGGAGAAAATAGCGTGCGGTCCAGCCGGAAGACGTGCAACTCCTTGTCATACTCATACTTGTTGACGGAATCGCGAGGAATTTCAATCACAACATTCACACGCTCCGGACAGCGTTTGCCAATGGGAAGCCGGATGTAGTCAGGCATGAATTGTCTACTCTCCTTCAAGTCTCAGAACTTTCTAAGATGCACGCTGAGACGCGTGTCTATGCGCTATTATTTTATCTGTGCCGGCGTTTGAGCGAATTCCCCGGTATCTACTCTGGCTTTGCGCATGCTGACGTCAAGAAATTAATCCTTCAGCGCTGAATTTTCATTACTATGTACTATTGGTTTGGGCTATGCTGTTGCCCCCGCGAGGTGCGCCATGCGCAATTTGCTTTGGCTGTCCATCCTTTTGTTTTCTACCTGGGCTACCTGCCAGGAGTGCACCACATTTGTGGTTGTCGCTGCGCTTGACCACACCACGGGCGAAGAGTTAGACACGCTGAAAACTGGCGACTTCCAGGTAAGCATTGGATCAAAGCCGGTGGAAGTCATCAGTGCCACGCGTCCGTTCAATAATCGGCTGCTGATTCTGGTGGAGATGGACGGCGCCCTTCAAAGTGAAAAACTGAGCGAGACGGTTGAGATGATTACGCGTTTCGCCCGCGAAGCTCCGGAAGGCAAACCCATTGCTTTCGGCATTTATTCTGATCGTGCGGTCTTTACGAAAGGCTTTTTTAGCGATCCCCAGGAACGCACTACTGCGATCAATGCTGTGGTGGAAGAAGCCTCTTCTCTGGGAAAACGTGTAGCGTTGATGGATTCTCTGCACCAGGCTTTGAAGCTTTTTAGACACCACCAGGCCGGCGACACTGTGGTCCTTGTTGCCGATCCGTTCGATGACTTGAGCAAAACCTCAATCGATGAGATCGAAAAGCAATTCATTTCCAGCGGAACGCGGCTCTCGGTGATGATTCGCCAGCCGATGAGCCGGGTTGCACGAAATTTTCTCTGGACCAGCCATGAACGCGAAAAGAAGCTGCTGGAAAATCTCAGTTACAAGACTGGCGGAGCATACACCAGCTTTGAAACACATGTCTTCCGCTTTCCCTGGAAAGGTTATATGTTGGGTTTGAAATTGCCGGAAGGCTCAAACCACCTGGAAAAGTGGAAAATCCAGTTACGCAGTACCACGGCAATTTTGAGCATGCATCCCAAGCTCTACGTTCCGGAACAATTGCTGCCCTGCGGCGCCGAAGACGTGGATCGCTGATCTTTTAATCGCACAAAAAACCGCGCCCACTGAGGGGCGCGGTAATATATATATCACTTGATGTTTGCGGCAGGCTACTTCTTGTTATCTTCTTCTCCGCCCTGTTCAGCAACCTCTGCCTGCTCCTTTTCCATCTGTTTGCGGACTTCTTCCTGCCGCTTGGTACGGACTTCGGCCCGCTTGGCGCGTTTGGCTTCAATCACCTTTTCGCTGCCCAGCAGTTCGATAAAGCATTTATCGCCGCCATCGCCCTTGCGCCAGCCAGTGTGAATAATGCGCAGATAGCCGCCGTTACGATCGCCAAATCGCGGCGCCACGGTATCAAACAGCCGCTCCACGGATTCGCGCGTCATCATATAGCTGAGCGCCAGGCGTCGCGCTGCAACGTCGCCGCGCTTGCCCAGTGTGATCATCTTTTCCACGTGCGGACGCATGGCCTTGGCCTTGGTCGGCGTGGTTTCAATACGCTCTTCCATAATGAGCGAGGTCACCAGGTTGCGCAGCAATGCCCGCCGGTGGCTGGTGTTACGTCCAATTTTCTTGACTGATCCGCGATGCCGCATGATTCAAATCCTTGATTTCGTAAATATGTTTCTTAAATAAAAATTCTAAGCAAAGTTCTCTTGGTCGGTGATCGGGAGAGGTAATTGGGTTTTCAAATCACCCAATTACCAATTTTCCCAATTACCAAATGACTAGAACTCCTGATCGTCTCCGTTACCGCTCAGCATACCCGCCATCGGAGATGGCAGCGAACTGGTCGGTCCGGGGACGGCGTTGCCCTGCTCGTCAATCTTCATGCCGAGCGAGAGCCCCATCGATGCCAGGATTTCCTTGATTTCGTTCAATGACTTGCGGCCGAAATTCTTCGTCTTCAGCATTTCAGCTTCAGTCTTCTGCACCAGCTCGCCGATGGTCTGGATATTCGCGTTCTTCAGGCAGTTATAGCTGCGAACGGAAAGCTCCAGTTCTTCCACTGAGCGGTTCAGGTTTTCATTCTTGATCTGCGGCTTCTCTTCGCCACGCGACTCGGTCTCCAACTCCTCTTCGAAGTTGATGAAGATGGTCATGTGATCTTTGAGCAGCTTCGCCGCCAGGCCCAGCGCATCCGCTGGAGCAATGGATCCGTTGGTCCAGATTTCGATGTCCAGCTTGTCGTAGTCCGTGATCTGTCCCAGACGCGCTGCTTCCACCGTGTAATTGACCTTGCGGACCGGGGAGTGGACTGAATCGATCGGAATGAATCCCAGTCCCAGGTCGTCATCAAAGTTTTTGTCGGCAGCCACATAACCGCGGCCGCGCTTCAACCGCATTTCCATGTCCAGCTTGCCGCCTTCGGACACAGTCGCGATGTATACATTCTTGTCCAGCACTTCCACGTCGCCATCGGCTTCAATCATGCCGGATGTAATCACGCCGGGCTGGTCAGTCTTCAGGTAGATTGCTTTCGGACCATCGCCGCTCAGCTTGAACGGTACCTGCTTGATGTTCAGGATGATGTCGGTTGCATCTTCCACCACGCCGGGGATTGACTGGAACTCGTGCAACACACCTTCAATTTTCACTGCCGTAACGGCCGCGCCTTCAATCGATGACAACAGCACGCGCCGCAGCGCATTGCCAATGGTAGTGCCAAAACCGCGTTCAAACGGCTGGGCATAAAAACGCCCGTATTTGTCGGTTAATGTCTCGGTGTCGGTCGCAAGACGCTTGGGTTTTTGAAACCCTCTCCAAAGTGCCATGTGTTTCTTTTCCTTTCAATTCCGCTCCGTTTGGCCTCGCGCGGTCTCTTGCGCAAGAGCTGATCTGGTGCGGTCAATTGTTTCTAGCGGCTAGCTACTAGCTTCCAGCCTCTAGCTAAAACGTGAAGAACTTAGTGCTCTTCACCTTGCTGCTTCCTGAAACGGGCGCGTACGCCCGGTTCTTGACCGCTAGCAGCTAGTAGCTAGCGGCCCAAAGCTTATTTTGAATACAGTTCGACGATGAGCTGTTCGTTCACCGGCGTTGCGATATCTTCGCGCTTCGGCAATGCAAGAACGCGGCCTTTCAGCGCGTCGCGGTCAACTTCCAGCCAGCCGACAACCGGCTGATGGCTGGAGAAGTCGCGTGCGCCTTCCACGGTGGTAAACTTTTTCGCTTTGTCGCGGACCACGATCTCATCCCCGGTATTGACTGAGAAAGATGGAATGTCCACGCGGCGGCCATTGACATCGATATGGCCATGGCGGACCAGCTGGCGGGCCTGGCGGCGTGATGTCGCGAAGCCCAGGCGGTAAATCACGTTGTCCAGACGGCGCTCCAGTTGTTGCAGGAGCAATTCGCCTGTGACGCCGGGCTTACGCGCGGCTTTTTCAAAATAATTGCGGAACTGATTTTCCAGCGTGAAGTAAATACGCTTGGTTTTCTGCTTTTCACGCAACTGCAGACCGTAGCCTACAACTTTGGCTTTGCGATCTTTGCCATGCTGGCCGGGAGCAAAATTGCGCTTTTCCACCGGGCACTTGTCTGTGAAGCACTTTGCGCCCTTCAGGAATAACTTCATGCCTTCGCGCCGGCAGAGCCGGCAGACTGCACCTTTATAACGTGCCATTGAATCTCCTCTTCGAGTGTCGACCGGTTTACGGGTGGTGTAACCCTTCTTCCCGGTCCGTTAGAAAATTTGAAATTTAAAATTTCAAATTTGAAATTTCGTCAGACTCGTCTACGTTTTGGCGGCCGGCATCCGTTGTGCGGAATCGGCGTAACGTCCTTGATCTGGCGTACATCGAGTCCGGCTGCCGCGAGTGCGCGAATTGCCGACTCACGTCCTGATCCCGGGCCGTTCACACGCACTTCAATCGAGCGCATGCCATGATCGCGTGCCTGGTTGGCGGCGTTCTGAGCAGCCTGCTGTGCCGCAAACGGCGTACCCTTACGCGATCCGCGAAAGCCGAGCGAACCAGCGCTCTTCCATGACAGCGTGCGGCCTTCACCATCCGTGATGGTGACAATGGTGTTGTTGAAGGACGCCTGGATATAGCACACGCCATGCGGCACGTTCTTGCGTTCCTTCTTTTTGAAGACTTTCTTCTTGCCTTTTGTACCGGCGGCGCTTCCGCCGGCTGCTGCTGGTTTCGCCATAAATTGATCTCTGCTTTTCTAGTTAGACCGGAAATCCGCCCGGCCAGTTCAAATCTTCCACACAAGGCTAAGTGCCAATGGCTAATTGCCAAGTGCTGTTTTACGTCTTCGCCGCGGCTTTCTTCTTGTTAGCGACCGTGCCTTTGCGCGGGCCCTTGCGGGTACGGGCGTTGGTATGGGTACGCTGGCCGCGAACCGGCAGGTTGCGACGGTGGCGATAACCACGATAGGAGCCGATTTCAATCAGCCGCTTGATGTGCATGGAGATGTCTTTGCGCAGATCACCTTCCACGTCGCCCTGGGCTTCAATCACCTGGCGTATGCGGTTGACTTCGTCTTCATTCAAGTCCTGAACTTTTTTCGTCGGCTCAACTTTTGCTTCGCCCAGGATATTCCGGGAGCGAGAGTTACCGATGCCGTAGATGTAGGTCAGCGCGATGTTCACATGCTTGTTGCGGGGAAGATCGACGCCTGAAATACGTGCCATTTTTTCTCCTTGATGTTGCTCTGATCGGTTTACAGTCCGGCAAAGGCCTTCATCCCGATCGCGGTTCCTGAAATCTAAAATTTCAAAGCTGAAATCCTAAATTCCTGACTATCCCTGTCTTTGTTTATGTTTCGAATTCTCGCAAATCACGCGCACCACGCCTTTACGATGCACGACTTTGCACTTATCGCAAATCTTCTTAACCGAAGCCCTAACCTTCATGATTTTCTCTTTTCAACCTTCTTGGCCAACCGGTACTTCAATTACCCGATTACCAAATTACTCAATTACAAAATCTTGTTTACTTGTACCGATAAACGATCCGTCCTCGCGTCAGGTCATACGGTGAAAGTTCCACCGCGACCTTATCGCCGGGAAGGATGCGGATAAAATTCTTGCGCATTCTGCCGGAGACGTGTGCCAATACCTGATGCTTGTTCTCCAGTTCCACCCGGAACATGGCATTGGGCAGCGGCTCAATCACCGTTGCCATTACCTCAATCGCGTCTTCTTTACTCAAGCAGCTCCTTGAAGCCAGGTTTTGCCATCTGACTTGCTGGCTTCCAGAAAAATTTTGCCTGACGTCAGCCTTTCGGCTACTCGGTCAGAACGAGCGGTCCGTTTTTCGTGACCGCCACACAATGTTCGAAGTGGGCGCTATAGCTGCCATCTTCGGTCACCGCGGTCCATTTATCTTCCAGCACCCGGGCGCCTGGCTTGCCGATATTCACCATCGGCTCAATCGCCAGCACCATGCCTTCACGCAATCTGGTGCCATGGCCACGTGTTCCGTAATTCGGGACCTGCGGATCTTCGTGCAACCGCGTTCCTATTCCATGGCCTACAAAGTCACGCACCACGCTGAAGCCGTTGGCTTCCACGTATTCCTGCACTGCCGCGCCCACGTCACCTACCGTCTTACCCAGCCGGACTTCCTCAATGGCTTTCTTCAGCGACATTTCCGTGACTTCCAGCAGCTTCTTCAACTCGTCTGAAACTTTTCCGCCTACCGGCACCGTAATGGCTGAGTCACCGTAATAGCCATCCAGAACCACGCCGCAATCAATGGAAACGATATCGCCTTCCTTGAGGACCCGTTTTGCGGACGGGATCCCGTGAATGATCTCGTTATTCACTGACGTGCACAGCACGCAGGGATAATCGTAGTAACCCTTGAATGCCGGCTTGGCGCCCAACTCTTTTATCTTGTCTTCAGCCGCTCGTTCCAGGTCCATGGTGGACACACCCGGAGCAACCATGGCTTTGACTTCCTGCAGCACCTGCCGGACAATCTGCCCGCTGCGCCGCATCTTTTCTACTTCAGCTTGAGACTTGCAATTAATCATTGTTATGCTGCAGCCGCTTCAACTTTGGCCAGTGTTGCCGCCGTTACCTCTTCCACCGGACGGTCGCCATTCAATCTGCGTAAACGACCCTGCCTGCCGTAATACTCAACCAACGGCAAAGTCATGCGCTCATAACTATTCAGGCGCTCGGAAATGACTTCTTCCTTGTCGTCTTTTCGCTGGACTAACTTAGAGCCGCAAATATCACACTGCTCGTCATTTTGCGGCGGCTGGAAGTAAACATTGTAGATCTTGCCATCGACCGGACATGACCGGCGGCCCGTAAGCCGTTGCAGTAATTGATTATAACTGACCTCAATGCTGATCACAACCGGCCCCATCCGGTGGCCCCCAAAAGTCACTGTTTCCAGAAACTTATCCAGCCATTCCGCCTGGACAACCGTCCTTGGGAAGCCGTCCAGGATGTATCCGCGATGGCAATCCGGCTGCTTCAGGCGTTCCTGCACCATCGGCAGCATCAGATCGTCCGAAACCAGGCCGCCCTGCTTCATAATCGGGTCGGCTTTCTTCCCCAGCTCGGTACCGCGCGCCACGTTGATGCGCAGTATGTCTCCCGTTGAAATCTGCGGGATGCCATATCGGGCTGCGATCGTCATGGCCTGGGTGCCTTTGCCGGCCCCGGGCGCTCCCAGCAGAATAATGGGACCAGGTACGGCGAGCTCGCGGGGCGTGTTCGATCCTGCGCCACCCGCCATCGCTAGGTCCAGAGCTTCCGTCCCTTAATGCGTCCACCTTTGGAGGTAAATCCTTCGTAGTGACGCATCACCAGCTGGGACTCAATCTGGTTCACGGTGTCCATGGCCACGCCGACAACGATCAGCAGCGAGGTACCGCCAAAGTAAAAGTTCACTCCCAGACCGTTCAGGAACCAGTTCGGGAAATTTTCAAAGATACGCTGTCCCAGCCACCACGGCAGGTGATTGAGGTGGATACCCATGATCATCCACTCTGGAATCAGTGAAATCAGGATCAGGTACAGGCCGCCTACCAGCGTCACGCGTGTCAACACTTCGTTGATGTAATCGCGTGTGCGGTGTCCGGGACGGATACCGGGAATAAATCCACCATGCTTGCGCATGTTGTCCGCAACGTCAGACGGATTGAACACGATGGATACGTAAAAATAGGCGAAGAAAATGATACCGGCAGAGTACAGCACGGTATAAAGCGGCTCGCCCCACTTCAACTGGTCCATCAGCGGCCCAAAATACCGGTGAATCGTTCCACCTGATTTGAATGCTGCCGAGTAGGTCAACATCTGCGGAATACTGAGCAGGGATGATGCAAAGATCACCGGCATTACGCCGCCGGAATTCACACGCAATGGCAGGTGTGTAGCCTGACCGCCCATGATGCGGCGCCCTACGACCCTCTTGGCGTACTGCACGGGGATGCGTCGCTCTGAGCGCTCCATGAACACAATGAACGCCACCACCAGTACCATGATCACAATCAGCAATGCCATGGCTGGAATGGTGAAGCTTCCCCAGGCCTGCTGCCGGGCCAGGGTGTAAAGGTTCTGCACCGCGCGTGGAAGTCCGACCACAATGCCGGCGAAGATCAACAATGACATACCGTTGCCGATGCCGCGCTCGGTAATCTGTTCACCCAGCCACATAATGAAGATACTGCCGGTGGTCAGCGTAATGATGGTGAGCAGGATGAATGAATATCCCGGGTTCAGTACGAAGTCCTGGCTCTGCAAGGTGAATGCGATGCCAAGACTCTGCAGGAAGGAAAGAATCAGCGTCAGGTAGCGTGTCCACTGAGTGATCTTTCGCCGGCCCAGCTCGCCCTCTTTCTGCATGCGCGCCAGCGGTTCCCAGACCACGGTGAGCAATTGCAGAATAATGGACGCGGTGATGTAGGGCATGATGCCCAGGGCAAAGATCGTCAAACGGCGAAGGTTTCCGCCGCTGAACAGATCATAAAATCCCAGCAATCCGCCGCTCTGCTGTTCAAACGCCTTTTGCAGCCGGTCTGTATTGATGCCGGGCGTGGGAATGAACGAACCAAAGCGGTACACCGCGAGCATGGCCAGCGTGAAAAGCACACGCTTGCGCAGGTCCGGTACGCGAAAGATATTTGCCAGTTTCTCAAACATTAGGTCACTTCTTCTTGGATTTCGGTTCGGGCTTCTTCACTTCAGCGGCTACAAATCCGGCGAGTAACTCCGCTTTGCCTCCGGCCTTGGTGATTTTTTCCTGGGCGGACTTGGAGAACTTGTGCGCATGTACCGTGAAGGCAGCTTTCAATTCACCATCACCCAGCACCTTGATCAAATCGTTTTTCTGCACCATCCCGCTCTTCACCAGGAATTCCTGCGTCACGTTCTTCTCACCCAGCTCCGCAATGCGGTCCAGGTTGATCACGCGATATTCCGTGCGGAATATGTTGGTGAACCCGCGCTTGGGGACCCGGCGATGCAACGGCATCTGGCCGCCTTCAAAGCCGCGCATCATGCGCGAACCTGAACGCGAACGCTGGCCCTTGTGGCCGCGAGTTGAAGTTTTGCCCATGCCGCTACCCATACCGCGGCCCACACGCTTACGGTTCGCGGTGGCTCCCTTGGGGGGCCTTAAGTTTGAAAGATTGGTTGGCACTTTGATTTCCTTGTTCGCATCCTTCGCTCGTCTTGCTTCTTTCGCGAGGCTACTCGGTTTCCCTGTCTATGGGCCTGGTAAATCGCCCGAACTGAAACTACTCGACCACCTGCACCAGATGAGGAATCTTGGCGATCATTCCCCGCACGGAAGGCGTATCTTCACGCACTACGACCTGGTTCAGCCGAGTAAAGCCCAGGCCCTTGACCACGAGCTTGTGCTTTATCGGCGTGCAGATCTTCGAGCGCACGTACTGAATTTTGATTGTCTTCTTTGCTGCCGTCATTGGCTTACAGCTCCTGCATGGCTTTGCCACGCATATTCGCGACTTCCTGCCGGTCGCGCAATCTGCTCAGGGCATTAAACGTCGCCTTGATCACGTTATGCGGGTTGGCGGTGCCGATCGATTTGGTCAGCACGTTCTGTACACCCGCTGAAGTCATTACCGCGCGCACCGCGCCGCCGGCAATCACTCCGGTTCCTTCCGGGGCCGGCTTGAGCAGCACGATACCGGAACCAAACCGTCCCAGGACCGCGTGCGGAATCGTGGTCTGTGTAAGATTCACCTTGATCAGGTTCTTCTTGGCGGACTCAATGCCTTTGCGTATGGCTTGCGGAACTTCCTTGGCTTTACCGGATCCGTAGCCGACCACGCCTGCACTGGGATCGCCGACCACAACCAGGGCCGCGAATGACATGTTCTTGCCGCCCTTGACCACCTTGGTCACGCGGTTAATGGCAACTACCTGGTCTTTCAGGTTGAAGCTGCCGGCATCAAGTTTCTTTTTCGTTGCTGTCGCCATTTAGAACTCCAGACCTGCTTCGCGCGCCGCATCGGCCAACGCCTTGATTCGTCCGTGATACAGATATCCGCCGCGGTCAAAAACCACCTTCTTGATGCCTTTTTCCTGCGCGCGCTGGGCAATCGTCTTGCCCACTTCCTTGGCACTGGCCACGTTGCCGCCGGTGCGCTTCTCGCCCTTTTTGCGGCCCTGAACGGTGCTGGCTGAAACCAGCGTCGCTCCGCTGCCATCATCGATCACCTGCGCGTAGATGTGGTTCAGTGAACGGTACACATTCAACCGCGGTCGCTCCTGCGAGCCTTCCAGCCGGTTGCGCAGACGCTGATGGATCCGGCGCCGTGTTTGGTCTTTTGACGTATTTGGGATCATTTCTTCTTTTACCTTTGCTTCGTATAGCTCTCTGCTACACGATCAAAAAAGTTTCTCTCGCATTGCTTCGTCGTTCGATCGGTTTTGTCTTTTCAATTACCCGATTTCCCGATTACTCAATCTTATTTGGCGCCGGTCTTGCCGACCTTCTTCTTCAGGCGCTCGCCTACATAACGGATGCCCTTCTGCTTGTACGGATCGGGCGGACGCAGTGAATGAATTTCAGCAGCCACCTGTCCCACTTTCTGGCGATCAATGCCGTTCACCGTGAGCTTGGTCTGCTTGGCATCGATAGCCACTGAGATCCCGCTGGGCAGCGGATATTCGATCGGGTGCGAGAAGCCGAGGGTAAAGACCACCATGTCTTTACCTTTCAATTCCGCGCGGTATCCGATGCCGACGATTTCCAGGTCCTTGGTCCAGCCCTTGGTCACTCCCTCAACCGCGTTGCCGACCAGAGCACGCACCAGGCCATGCACCGCTGCATACTTGTCGCTCTCACGAACAACATGCAGGGTTCCGTCCTTCTGCTCAAGCTTCACGCCCGCAGGCATGTGCGTCCGCACCTGGCCCTTGGGTCCGTTTACCGTGACCGTGTTGCCCTTCACTTCGTACTTCACTCCCGTGGGGAGCGGAATCGGTTTCTTTCCGATACGAGACATTGTTCTAAACCCTTCTCTTGAAGCGAGTCTTCCAGGCCCTGCGGCCGGATTCCACGCTGATCTTAGCCATTGGCCATTAGCCCTTAGCCTCAAACCTCTGTTGAAGTCGCTTGCGCCTAACGCACTAGCTAATGGCTGAGTGCTAAAGGCTAACGGCTAAGCCGTGCTTACCAAACTTCGCAGAGAATTTCTCCGCCGACGCCCTGTTTGCGCGCCTGCCGTCCTGTCATCACTCCCTTGGGAGTGGTCAGGATGTTGATGCCCAGTCCACCCAGCACGCGTGGAATCTCATTGCGTCCCACGTACACCCGGCAGCCGGGCCGGGAAATGCGTTGCAGGTTGGAGATGGCGGCAGCGCTGTCTGTGCTGTACTTCAGATAGATCCGCAGGACCTTTCTGCCTTCTTCTTCCGTTGCCTTGAAGTTCGCGACGTAACCTTCTTCTTTCAGAATGCGCGCGATCTCCAGCTTCAGTTTGGAAGCAGGGACATCGAGTTTCTGGTGCCGTGCATGGATTGCATTGCGAATGCGTGTCAGCAAATCTGCGACCGGATCGGTCAAACTCATCTTCGTTCATCTCCTCTTATCGTCACCCGTTAGCCCCGGCTCTGCCAGGGGAACCTGCCGTGACGTACTACAAAACCAGCCATTAGCTTTTAGCCATTAGCACTTAGCCTCTCTCTCTGCAAACACCATCGCCAGCACGAGACAAAGCTAATGGCTCAGTGCTAAAGGCTAAGAGCTTCTTTTCTTACCAGGACGACTTCATGACCCCGGGGATCTCACCCTTGAGCGCCAGGCCGCGGAAGCACAAACGGCACAGGCCGAATTTCCGCAGGAAAGCGCGCGGACGTCCGCAGATCGAGCAGCGGTTCCGGTGCTGGGTAGAGAACTTGGGCTTCTTGTTCGTCTTGGCGATTTTCGCTGTAGTTGCCATCGTTTCCTTTAATTGCACTTAGCAATTAGCAATTAGCCTTTAGCCAGATCGTTAGTTGCTTTTTGCTTCGTTTCACCTTAAAAATTTTTTTCATTTCATCATGGTCGCTCCAGCCTTCCGCACTCAAACTAATGGCTAAGTGCTAAAGGCTAAGAGCTTCTTCACTGCCGAAACGGCATTCCCATGGCTTTGAGCAACGCCCGCGCCTGATTGTCATCCCGCGCCGTGGTCACAATGGTTACGTTCATACCCTTGAGCTTGTCCACCTTGGCGTAATCAATTTCCGGGAAGATCAACTGGTCGCGCAAACCGAGCGTGTAATTACCACGTCCGTCAAACGATTTCGTCGATACGCCGCGGAAGTCACGCACACGCGGCAGAGCGATATTGATCAGGCGATCGAGAAATTCATACATATGGTCGCCACGCAGGGTGACCATCGCGCCGATCGACATGCCTTCGCGCACCTTGAAAGCCGCAATCGATTTCTTGGCCTTGGTTACAACCGGCTTCTGCCCACAAATCTCGCCCAGGTCGCGGACCAGCGGGTCCAGCATCTTGGTATTTTGTGTTGCTTCGCCCACGCCCATGTTCACCACAACTTTGTGGACGCGCGGCACCGCCATCGGATTGGTCAGGCCCAGTTCTTTGGACAACGCAGGAGCAATCTCTTTGGTGAACCGCTCTCTCAGCCTTGCCGTCGATTTTGATTTCGATGTTGCCATGATCTTCTGTTTCTACCTTCTCCCACGGTTTCGGAGTGTTTACCGGTTCGTAGGGTGTTCAATTTTTATTTGTCCAGCGTCGCATCACAACGGCGGCAAACGCGGACACGCTTGTTGCCTTCCATCTTGTGTCCTACGCGCGACGGCCCGCAGCTTGGGCAAACCACCATCACGTTGGAGATGGCAATGCGCGATTCCTGCTCGGCGATTCCACCTTTCACGTTCTTACGCTGGTCCGGACGCACGTTCTTTTTCACCATCTTCACGTGCTCAACCAGGATCTTGGCGTCGCCGGGAAATACCCGCAGAACACGCCCCTGCTTGCCTGCGTCCTGCCCGCTGATCACCTTCACCTGATCATTGCGCTTGATATCAACTTTTGTGTGCATTGTTACCCTTCTGCTATCCCGCAGTCTCAACTTACTGACTGCATCAAAATCTTTTGTTCTGCCCGCTGGTTGTAGTTAAAGAACTTCCGGCGCCAGCGAAACGATCTTCAAAAATTTCTTCTCGCGCAGTTCGCGTGCTACAGGACCGAAGACGCGCGTTCCGACCGGCTCACCGGCATCATTGATCAGCACGGCGGCATTCTGATCGAAGCGGATGTATGTGCCGTCACGCCGGCGATGTTCTTTCCGCTGGCGCACGATCACGCATTTCACCACGCTGCCCTTCTTGGCCGTGCCATCCGGCGCTGCTTCCTTCACTGCCGCCGTGATCACGTCACCCAGGCTGGCGTTCAGACCGGTGTGCCCGCTCAGCGGCAGGATCATCTGAAGGCGGCGTGCGCCGCTGTTATCGGCCACGTCCAGAATGCTTCTCATCATGACTGCCATGGTTGCTTCTCCCTCTTCAATCTCTTCTTTTTCGATTCAGCGCTTCTTCTTTTTGTGCCAACTTGCTAGCGATTCGGCCCGTGTGGCCGCCGAAGCGCGCCGCTAAAGTGCCTCGAATCGGTGTCCACGATCACTTTCCTTAAGCGGTTTTTGAATCGACGGTAGCCTTTTCTTCACCCGCCACTAGCTTGGCGCGCCGGACAATGTTCTTCAGCTTCCAGCGCTTCAGCCGTGACATGGGCCGGGTCTCTTCGATTTCCACGAAGTCGCCCACGTGTGCGGTGTTTTCTTCATCGTGCGCGTAAAACTTCTTTGCCTTGGCGACCACGCGGCGGTACAGCGGATGCGCCTTCTTCATGCTCACCTGCACCACAATGGTCTTGGCCATCTTGGTGGAGACCACTTCACCGATCTTGGTGGCGCGGCGTCCCTGCGTCTGCGTGTTGTTGGTTGTTTCTGCCATTTACTTCTTCCTCGCTTTTGCCTTGGCGCTGCTGGTCTTCTTGGCCGCGGGCTTGGCTGTCTTCGCTGCCGGTTTCGGGGCTGCTGCCTTCTTCTTGGCCGGCTTGGCTTTGGCGGCCGTTGCCGTGGATGACGACGCATCCGCCGCTACCGGCTTGGCGTGGTTATCCAGGCCCAGCACTTTTTCGCGCTGGATGGTCTTGATCCGGGCCACGTCTTTGCGCAGTCCGCGCACCTTGTTCAGGCTTTCCGTCTGTCCCATCTTCATCTGGAACTTCAGGCGGAAGAGCTGATCATTCAGTTCGCGCTGCTGGTGCAGCAATTCGGCGTCAGTCAGATTTCTAAGTTTCTCTACGTCCATGTGATTTCTCGAAGGGCCATACAGCGCTGCCCTCGTGCTCGCTTTTCTCTAGTGTGCGTCATGACGCGCTACAAATTTCGTGCGCAGCCCAAGTTTGTGCGAAGCCAGCCGCATTGCTTCCGCGGCATCCACCCGGCTTACGCCTTCCATCTCAAACAGAATCTTGCCCGGACGGACTACCGCGACCCAGTGGTCCGGCGCGCCCTTGCCCTTACCCATACGGGTTTCAGCAGGCTTCTTGGTCACAGGCTTGTCCGGGAAAAGACGGATCCATATCTTGCCGCCGCGCTTTACAAAACGCGTCATGGCAACACGGCTGGCTTCAATCTGACGATCGGTGACCCAGCCCGGTTCCATTACCTTCAACCCGAAATCGCCGAAGGACAGTTCGCCTCCGCGCCACGCCTTGCCCCGCATGCGACCGCGCTGCTGCTTGCGGTACTTAACTTTCTTTGGCATCAACATAAGTTCGAATCCTTGTTACGGTTTGCAGCCCTTCAATTCGGTTTTTGGTTCTTGGTATTTGGTTCCTGGCTAAACCGGCCCGCTGCTATCTTTCATATTCGAGCCAACTACCAACAACCAATTACCAATGGCCGCTTTCTAAAATGCTCCCGCTCCGACCTTTTCCGGCTGTCTTTTCTTCTGCGGAAGGATGTCGCCTTTGTAGACCCACACCTTCACGCCGATGATGCCGTACGTGGTGTTGGCTTCCGAAAAGCCGTATTCAATATCGGCACGCAGTGTGTGCAGCGGCAAACGGCCCTGCAGATACCACTCCGAGCGCGCGATTTCATTGCCGTTCAAACGCCCCGAAACGCGTACCTTGATGCCTTTGCAGCCGAAACGCAGGGCCGAATCAACGGCCTTACGCATGGCGCGGCGGAATCCCACGCGCTTTTCCAGCTGCAGGGCGATCGATTCTGACACCAGTTGTGAATCCAGCTCCGGCTTGTGCACTTCCTGGATGTCGATAAAGACATCACGCGAGGTGCGCTTCTGGAGTTCCAGTTTCAGCTTGTCAATTTCCGCGCCTTTGCGCCCGATGATGATGCCCGGACGCGCCGTGCGGATAATGATGCGCAGCTTGTTGCCGGGACGCTCAATCTCCACCGAGCTCACGCCCGCGGACTTCAGCTTGTCCCGCAGCTCTTCCTTCAGTTTTACGTCTTCCAGAAGAAGCTTGTTGTAATCCCGCTCCACAAACCAGCGCGACCGCCACGGCTTGGTGTAGCCCAGGCGAAATCCGTATGGATGGACTTTCTGTCCCATTATTACCTCTTCACAGGACGCCTACTTGGGCGCCCAAAACTTGAGTTACGGCTTTACTTCTATTTCTTGGCCGCTACTTTTTTGCCGGCCGATTTCTTTTTCGCTCCCGCAGCCTTGACCTTCTTCTTGGCCGGGGCTTTTTTGGGAGCAGCAGAATCTTCTTCGCCGACCACGGTGGCAAGTCCGGCGCCGTTCTGGCCGCCTTTTTCCGCCAGCACCACTTCCAGATGGGCGATGCGCCGCTGGTAGCGATACGCGCGGCCCATCGGGGCCGGGCGGATACGCTTCATGCGGGGACCGTCATTGGCGATGGCCGACTTCACGAACAGCCGGTCAACATCCACATCCAGGCCCTTTTCGCCGCTCAGATAGTTCGCGTTCTCCACCGCCGAACGCAGCAGTTGAAAAATCACCGGAGCAATCCGCTTCTTGGTGAATTGCAGCGTGGTCAACGCGTCTTCCACGCGCTTGCCTTTAATCAGGTCCAGCACCAGCCGCGCCTTCTGGGGCGAGACCCGCTGAAACTGCGCTTTTGCTTTAAATTCCATGAGGTTCAACCTTCGCCTTATTGGTTATCTCGCCGGTGCCGGCGCGGGCTTGGCAGCGCTTTCCGTGGCCGCCTTCACCGAGTGTCCTTTGAACTGCCGTGTAAAGGAGAACTCGCCCAGCTTGTGCCCGACCATGTTTTCCGTCACGTAAACCGGGATAAATTTTTTGCCGTTATGCACCGCGAGGGTGTGTCCCACCATCTCCGGCGAGATCGTTGAACGCCGCGACCATGTACGAATGACCTTCTTGTCATTCTTCGCGTTCATGTCGTCGATCCGCTTCAGCAAGTGGCCGTCAATAAACGGTCCCTTCTTTAATGACCGTGCCATTATTTCTGTCTCCTGCTCACAATGAACTTGTCTGTGCGCTTGTTATTGCGCGTTTTGTATCCGCGTGTCGGCTGGCCCCACGGAGTCACCGGGTGACGTCCGCCGGAAGTCTTGCCTTCACCACCGCCGTGTGGATGGTCCACCGGGTTCATGGCCACGCCGCGATTCACCGGCTTCTTGCCCAGCCAGATATTGCGTCCGGCTTTGCCGATGGAAATGTTTTCATGCTCCACGTTGCCGATCTGGCCCACGGTCGCCATGCAGTCAACCAGCACTTTGCGGGTTTCGCCGGAAGGCAATTTCACCAGGGCGTACTCGCCTTCTTTGGCCACCAGTTGCGCGGCGCCGCCGGCAGAGCGCACCATCTGCGCGCCTTTGCCCGGCTTCAATTCAATGTTGTGGACGGTAGTACCGGCGGGAATGTTCTTCAGAGGAAGTGCGTTGCCGATAAGGATGTCGGCTTCCGGACCGCTGACAATCTTCTGGCCAACCTGCAATCCGACAGGCTGAATGATGTAGCGCTTTTCGCCATCAGCGTAGGCCAGCAGTGCGATGCGGGCGGAGCGGTTGGGATCGTATTCAATCGATACGACTGTCGCCGGCACGCCTGACTTATCGCGCTTGAAGTCAATAATGCGCAGCTTGCGTTTGTGACCGCCACCGCGATGCCACATGGTGGTATCGCCCGAGTTGCGACGGCCGCCCGTGCGCAGCTTGATCTTGGTCAGCGGCTTGTGCGGCTTGTCGGTCGTCAATTCATCGTTCGTCAGTGTGGTCTTGAACCGCAGTGACGGCGTTATCGGTCTGTATGTTTTTATACCCATGGAACTAAGCCTCTAGCTACTAGCCACTGGCTTGTAGCTTTTTCTTCTGCACCGCCTCGTGATTCGCGGGCTGTCGCGGACTCTTACCGTCCGGTTTTGCCTTTCGGCCCTGCTTAAGCTAGTCGCTAGTAGCTAGCGGCTAGTAGCTGGTTACAAATTTTGAGCGTACTCCGGCATCTTTTCGCCTTCTTTGAGTTTCACGTAGGCCTTTTTCCAGTCGGGACGAAAGCCGGAGAACTTACCTCTGCGGCGTTCCTTGCCCAGAAAGTTGGCCGTGCGCACTGAATCAACTTTCACCTTGAAAACCTTCTGCACCGCTTCCTTGACTTCCGTCTTGGTCGCTTTCGCTGCGACTTCAAACACCAGCGTGCCCTGGGTTTCCTTTACGCCGAGTCCTTTTTCCGTGATGACCGGCTTGCGAATGATCTGATATGCCGATTTCATTACGCGACCTCCGCTTTGCGCCGCGGCGCAGAGGCCTTCAGCGTGTCCTGCAAACGCTCCAGCGCCGGCCGTGAAAACACAGCCGCTTCGTAGCGCAGCAGGTGATAAGGATGGACTTCATTGCCTGCCAGCAACTCAACTCCAGCCAGGTTGCGTGAGCTGAGAACCAGGTTCTTGTTGGCCTTGGCTCCATCCACCAGCAACGCGGTCTTGCCGGTTACGCCGATGGTGGTCAGGGCCTTGCGGAAAGCGCCAGTCTTGACTTCTCCCAGATCGAAGTCTTCGACCACGGTGAGCTTGCCGTCTGCCAGCTTCGCGGCCAGCGCCGAGCGCAACGCACCCAGCAATTTTTTGCGCGGGAACTGGTAGTCATACGAGCGAGGTTGCGGTCCGTGGACCGTACCACCGTGGCGCCACAGAGGGGAACGGATGGAACCCACACGGGCGCGACCGGTACCCTTCTGCTTCCACAGCTTTTTGCCCGCACCGGACACCAGCTTCTTGTTCTTGGTGGCATGCGTACCCGCACGCTGGGCGGCGCGATAATGCTTCACCGCTTCCCAGAGCAGGTCTTCATTAATACCGCCGAAGACCTCATCCGCCAAATCAAAGGTGCCGACTTTTTTGCCCTTCAGGTCTACTACATCAATCTTTGCCATTTGCTTTTCCCTTTAGGGCTCCGCAACGCTTCGCTGCTTCGCCCTCGCACTCCACTCGCGCATTTCGGCGCTCGCTCCGTGCTTAATCTTCTGTTTCAAGGGCTCCGCAACGCTTCGCTGCTTCGCCCTCGCACTTTGCTCACGCGTTACGGCGCTCGCTCCGTGCTAAATCTTCTGTTTCAAGGGCTCCGCAACGCTTCGCTGCTTCGCCCTCGCACTTTGCTCACGCGTTACGGCGCTCGCTCCGTGCTCACCCTATTTCTTTTTGCCGGCTGCAGCTTTCTTTGCGGCCTTCAACGGATCCAGCGTGCTTGATCCGGCGAATCCACGGCGCTCGCGCGGCGGTTTTTTCGCTTTCAGGATCACCACATAACCATTGCGATGTCCCGGTACCGCGCCTTCCACCAGCAGGAGATTGTCGTCGGTATCAATACCGCGGATCTTCAGATTGCGGACCGTGACCTGGTCCACGCCCATGTGGCCTGACATGCGCATTCCCGGAAAAACGCGTGACGGGAATGACGACGCACCAATCGAACCCTGCACCTGGAACATATGACCGTGCGCGCCAGGGCCGCCGCCGAATTTGTGGCGTTTTACCACGCCCGCAAATCCGCGTCCCTTGCTCACGCCCACCACGTCGACATAACCTTCATTATTGAAGATGTCGACCAGAACCTTGTCGCCAACTTTGGCTGCGCCGTTTCCGTTGGCGTTGCCGTCGCCAGCTTCCGCCTGCTCTGCCGCCTTGGCGGCCGCTTCCGGCGTGCCTTCCAGTGCGACTTCACGCATGAACTTTACCGGCGGCAGGTTGTGCTTGCCGAAATGTCCCTGCATCGCCTTGGAAACGTTCTTGCCCTTCACAAACTCGACGAGGCCGATCTGGGCAGACTCGTATCCGTCTTTGGTAGCGCGTTTGATCTGCGTGATCACGCACGGACCAGCCTGCAGCACCGTGACCGGATGAACTTCGCCTTTATCGTCGAAGATCTGCGTCATGCCGATCTTCTTTCCTAAAATTCCGTTGACCATTTTTCTCTTCTCCTCATCATTCCTGGTGGATCAGCGATTTTCGCGATCACCGGAACTGTAGGTTGGGGCACCGGTACTTGGTTTTTGGTATTTGGTTTAAACCAATTACCAACTACCAATTACCGACTACCGCTATTTATGTTCTTTCCCGAACGCCTTGATCTCAACGTCCACGCCGGCCGGCAGGTCGAGCTTCATCAGCGCGTCCACCGTGTTCTGTGTCGGTTCCAGGATGTCGATCAGGCGTTTATGGGTGCGGATCTCGAATGCCTCGCGTGACTTCTTGTCCACGTGAGGGGAGCGCAGCACGCAATATTTGTTTTTCACCGTAGGCAGTGGAATCGGTCCCGCAATCTGCGCTCCGGTACGCTTTGCCGTGTCGACAATCTCACCGGTCGATTGATCCAGGATGCGATAGTCGTACGCCTTCAGCCGTATGCGAATTCTTTCTTTGCCAATCACTATTTATCCCTCAAAGATCTCTGCGGTCAGGCCAGTGTTGAAAAGATCTAAGGTCACTGCCGCTTCTGTCATTTGGTAATTTTGTAATTTGGTAATTGAGTAAATGGTCACCGGGTTCAAATTACCCAATTACCAAATCACTCAACTACCCAATCCCAGTTACTGAATAATTTCGCTGATGGTTCCGGCTCCCACCGTTCTGCCGCCTTCACGGATAGCAAAACGCAGGCCCTTTTCCATGGCCACCGGTGTAATCAGCTCGATCACCAGCGACACGTTGTCGCCCGGCATCACCATCTCCGTGCCCGCCGGCAGCTCAGCCACACCCGTAACGTCGGTGGTGCGGAAGTAGAACTGCGGACGATAGCCCTTAAAGAATGGCGTATGGCGTCCACCTTCTTCTTTTGTCAGCACGTAGATTTCAGCCTTGAACTTGGTGTGCGGCGTAATCGATCCGCCCTTGGCCAGCACCATCCCGCGCTCCACGTCTTCCTTCGCCGTGCCGCGCAGCAGCAGACCGGCGTTGTCGCCCGCCATGCCTTCGTCCAGCTGCTTCTTGAACATTTCCACGCCCGTCACTACCGTCTTGCGTGTCTCACGGAAGCCGACGATCTCCACTTCCTCGCCCACCTTCACCTTGCCACGCTCGATACGGCCGGTAACCACCGTGCCGCGGCCCGAGATGGAGAAGATATCTTCAATCGGCATCAGGAACGGCTTGTCAATGGCACGCTCGGGAAGGGGAACATATTTGTCCACCGCTTCCATGAGCTCGTCAATCTTGGCTTCCCACTTGGCTTCGCCGTTCAATGCACCGAGTGCCGACAGGCGGACCACCGGGATATCGTCGCCGGGGAACTTGTAGCTCTTGAGCAGCTCGCGAACTTCCAGCTCAACCAGGTCGAGCAATTCAGGATCATCCACCGCGTCGCACTTGTTCAGCGCCACCACGATGCAGGGCACGCCGACCTGGCGGGCCAGCAGCACGTGTTCACGCGTCTGCGGCATCGGACCATCCGTGGCAGCTACCACCAGAATGCCACCATCCATCTGCGCTGCTCCGGTGATCATGTTCTTGATGTAGTCAGCGTGACCCGGGCAATCCACGTGGGCGTAGTGCCGGTTCCCCGTCTCATATTCCACGTGCGCCGTGGCGATGGTGATTCCACGCTCGCGCTCTTCCGGCGCGTTATCAATGGAATCAAACGAGCGGAACTTGATCTTCGGGTTGTGCTTGCTCAACACCTTGGTGATGGCCGCCGTCAGCGTGGTCTTGCCGTGGTCGATGTGCCCGATCGTCCCAACATTCACGTGCGGCTTGCTGCGGTCAAATTTTTCCTTTGCCATGAAAGCTCCTCTAGCCTTTGCTGAACCAGAACGCGCCCAGGCGCGTCTCCCGTTCGGTTAAACCTTCGAATTCCCCGTCCAGCCGCTTGTATTCGGCCAGGTTTCGCTCGCGAAACTCTGAGAACTCTTCCTCTGTCTTCCAGACATCCAGCGTAAGAAAGCGAAGATGATCAGAAACATCTCTTACCAGCTCCGTTCGGATATAACCTTTTGAACCGCGAAAAAACCGCGCCCAATTCCCTTCGGGGCCATACTTCTGTAAAAACTCATCAACCTTTTCCAGCCTTACCCGGAATTCCCAGACGATCACATATTCCGCGATCATGCCGGCACCAGGCCCGTACCATCTTCAAAACCAGGGTCGCCCGAATCTTTCTCGTAAAACGACCCCAAAACTATTTCATGTTCGATCAAGCCGTCCGCCATCACCAGCCGCATGAAGCCTTCATACTCCTGCTGCCTTTGCCGGCGAAAACTTTCAAAAGCCTGGTGTGACGACCAGCGATCAAACACACGGTATCGCCGTTCTGCCTCTGACCACAGGAAGCTTTCGCTTCCCAGATAACCTTCGCTGCTTTCCAGCAACGCCGGCCAGCTTCCTCCCGGACTGAACACCTGAAGGAACTCCTGCTCTTTTCCTTCAGTTACAACAAATTCGCGTACGATCACGAACCGCGTCGAACGCGATTCTCACTTACCCTGAACTTTGGCGACAATTTCTTCCGTCACCGAGCGCGGCGCTTCATCGTAATGCGCAAAGTGCATGGAGAACGTCGCACGGCCCTGGGTATTGGAACGCATGTTGGTTGCATAGCCGAACATCTCAGCCAGCGGCACCAGTGACTTGATTACCTGCGAACCGGCGCGATGCTCCACGCCTTCAATGCGTCCGCGACGCGAGTTCAGGTCGCCGATGATGGTTCCCATGAATTCTTCCGGGACCACCACTTCCACTGACATGATCGGCTCCAGCAATACCGGAGACGCCTTGCGGGCGGCTTCCTTGAAGCCCATGGACGCGGCGATCTTGAATGCCATTTCGTCCGAATCGACTTCGTGGTAGCTGCCGTCATACAGCGTGACCTTGATATCAACCATTTCATAGCCGGCCAGAACGCCGCCTTCCATGGCCTGCTTGATACCCTGCTCGATCGGCTTGAAGAATTCGCGAGGAACCGAACCGCTCTTGATTTCGTTGATGAATTCGAATCCCTTGCCCATCTCGTTGGGATCGATCATCAGCTTCACGTGGCCATAGTGACCTGAACCACCGGTCTGGCGGATGTACTTGCCTTCCGCTTCGGCGTGCCTGCGGATGGTCTCGCGATAAGCCACCTGAGGCTTACCAACGTTGGCTTCCACCTTGTACTCACGCATCATGCGGTCAATGATGATCTCAAGGTGCAACTCACCCATACCGCTGATGATGGTCTGGCCGGAATCAGGATCGGTGGCAACCTTAAACGTAGGATCTTCCTGGGCCAGCCGGTTCAGGGCCACGCCCATCTTTTCCTGGTCGCTCTTGGTCTTGGGTTCCACTGCCACGGAGATAACCGGCGCGGCAAAGGTAATCGACTCCAGCAGAATCGGCGCCTTTTCCGAGCAGATGGTATCGCCCGTCGTAATGTTCTTCAGACCCACGCAGGCGCAGATATCGCCGGCATAGATCTCACTGATTTCTTCGCGCTTGTTGGCGTGCATCTTCAAGAGACGGCCAATGCGCTCGCTCCTGCTCTTGGTCACGTTCAACACGCTGTCACCGGTCTTGAGGTGACCCGAATAAACGCGCACAAAGGTCAGCTGGCCGACAAAAGGATCAGCCATGATCTTGAACGCGAGTCCGGAAAACGGCTCATCATCGGCCGGCTTGCGGACCACAACCTTGTCGCGATGGTCAGGATCAACGCCTTCGGTGTTCGCAATATCCAGCGGCGAAGGCAGATAATCGACCACGGCATCGAGCAGAGTCTGCACGCCCTTGTTCTTAAACGCCGTTCCACACAGTACCGGGAACAGCTTCAGGCCAATGACGCTCTTGCGCAGGGATTTCTTCAGTTCGGGAGCGGTAATGGTCTCGCCCTCAAGGAACTTGTGCAGCAGGTCGTCATCATGCTCGGCAACGCTTTCCACCAGCTGGGCATGGAAGGCTTCCGCTTTCTTCTTCAGATCAGCGGGAATGTCTTCCACTTCATACTTGGCGCCCATGGTTTCATCGCGCCAGTAGATCGCGCGCATGTCAACCAGGTCAATCACGCCCTTGAAGGCAGCTTCCTGGCCAATGGGAATCTGGATGGCAACGGGACGGGCATTGAGCCGCTTGCGGATGGTATCGACCGCATGCTCAAAGTCCGCGCCCATCTTGTCCATCTTGTTGATGAAGCAGATGCGGGGAACGCCGTATTTATCAGCCTGCCGCCACACGGTCTCTGACTGCGGCTCAACACCGTGCACAGCATCAAACACCGCGCAGGCGCCGTCCAGGACGCGCAAGGAGCGTTCCACTTCAGCGGTAAAGTCCACGTGGCCCGGGGTATCAATGATGTTGATGCGAATGTCGCGCCAGAAACAGGTAGTGGCAGCGGATGTTATCGTGATGCCGCGCTCCTGCTCCTGCTCCATCCAATCCATGGTGGCAGTGCCTTCATGCACTTCACCGATGCGGTGGGTGATGCCGGTATAAAAAAGTATGCGTTCAGTCGTAGTGGTCTTGCCGGCATCAATGTGGGCCATGATGCCGATGTTTCTACAACGTTCTAATGGAACCTGTCTGGGCACTTTATGATCCTGAAGTCCTTGAATTTTGAAATTCAAAATTCAAATTTAAAAATTTCTTACCACCGATAATGCGCGAAGGCCTTATTGGCTTCCGCCATGCGATGTACGTCTTCCTTTTTCTTGATCGCGGCTCCGCGACCATTGGCAGCGTCCAGAAGCTCATTGGTCAGCTTGTCCACCATGCCTTTTTCGCCGCGTCCGCGGGCATAACTCACGATCCAGCGGATCGCCAGCGAGGTACGCCGGTCCGGGTTCACTTCCACCGGCACCTGGTAGTTGGCTCCGCCTACGCGGCGGGTCTTTACTTCCAGCAACGGCTTGGCGTTTTCCACGGCCTTCTTGAACAGCTTCAAGGCCTCATCTCCGCCTTTGGCCTGGAGGTTCTCCATCGACTTATAGAAGATGCCCTGCGCAGTCGATTTCTTGCCGCCATACATCATGGCGTTGACGAACTTGGTCACCAGCGAGGAGCTATAAATCGGATCCGAGATGGGTTCCCGCTTGGGGATGTGTCCTTTTCTTGGCATATAGTCGTCTTTAATCCTTGAGCGATTGTCTCGCTCGAAAATCTGAATTTACTTCGGCCTCTTGGCACCGTACTTGGAACGTCCCTGCTTGCGGTTGGCGACGCCCGTGGCATCCAGCGTTCCGCGCACCACGTGATAGCGCACACCGGGAAGGTCTTTTACGCGGCCTCCGCGGATCAGCACAATCGAGTGCTCCTGCAGGTTGTGTCCCACGCCGGGAATGTAGGTGGTTACCTCAATCCCGTTCGTGAGTCGCACACGGGCCACTTTACGCAGCGCCGAGTTCGGCTTCTTGGGAGTCTGCGTGTAGACGCGGGTGCAAACGCCGCGCCTTTGCGGACAAGACTGCAATGCAGGACTGGCCGTCTTGTAATTCGGCGCATTCCGGCCTTTGCGAACCAGCTGATTAAATGTCGGCATAGCTACCTTTATGACCTTTACTGGTAAAAAAACTCAATTGAGCCCGGCCGCGGCAATCCACACGCCTGCCCAAGGCCTGCTAATAGACCCGCTTCCGGGCTGGCTGTCAGCACAACAGCCATGATTCCGCTCTGACCGCGGAAGGATTCTAAAGTTACCTATCGGTGGTCGGAAACGACGGTGGCACCGAGCCAAACTGGAGGTGCTCCGTTTCGTTGTCCTAGGGTCCGCATACCCTTCACGGGGGAAGGAAAGCGCGGACCTTCTTCAGCGAGGTATGCCCTGTTACTGGATAAAATCCCTGGGCAAAAACGCGTTACAGCTCACAACACAGCAAGCCAAATTGAACTCGCAGAACCTGTTTAATATAACAACTGAGAACGTAACACGTCAACCGAGCGGGCTATCCCGGCCCTGGTTAGTCACCTGATTCGCAGGTGCTGGCCACATTTCTCCGCAAAAATTCCCTCAAATCACGTTCTCTCATCGCGGGGAGCAGTGTGTCTGCCGCCCAGGCGTTGACGCCGGCGCCAGAAATACCCGGTGGGCAATGGAAATGCCGTGAGTCTTGAAGAATTGAAAGCGAGTAACTACACTGAGTGATTGTCTTCCCCAACCTATTCGTTCCCGAGGGTGTATGCAGTTGTGTGTGACTAGAACCGCGATCATTTTTCTTTTGGCAGCAGCCATGGCCGGCTGCGGTGGTGGCAGTTCAGCCAGTAAAACGACAGTGGTGCAGGTGACGTTGTCACCCGGAAGCATTTCCCTGGTGGCCGGGCAGGTCTCGGCAACCGGCGTTTCCGCCCGCAATTCCACCGGCGCCGCCATCAGCAGCACGTTTACCTACAATACCTCCAATCCTAACCTGGCCACCGTTTCTCCATCAGGGCAGGTTTGTGCCGGCGTTTGGGATTCTATCTTTGTTGTATGCAATGGGGTCAACGCGGCTGGAAGTGAAGTAAGTGGCATCGCCACGATCACGGCCACGGCCGGCGGAGTCACCAGTTCGCCTATCACCATCTCAGTACATCCGTCCGTAACATCCATCACGCTGACGCAACAGCCGACGCCTGGGACTTGCTTTTCGAATTTGCAGACATTCCAGTTCGCCGCCACCGCGTTACACGGCACCACGGATATCACCAGCCAGGTTGGGGATTTCGCATGGCTTAGCAGTGATGGCACGGTTGTGACGGTAGACTCAAACGGACTTGCGACCGCCCGCGGCCCGGGTGCGGCGCACGTGATCGCGTCGGTAGGCAATGTCACTTCAGGCGCGGTCACCACAAACTTCAGCACGTGCCTTCCTGCCCGAATCATCCTGCACGTCACCAACTCTCTGGCACAGTCGCAAACCCTGTCGGTCGGGGGTACGGACCCATCGGCCCCGGCCACCCAGACGATTCAGGCCGACATGATCGACAGCAATGGCGTAGCGGTCCTGGGTGCGCCAGTTACCATGATCTCCAACAACCCCGCCGTGGCGACGGTTGCAGGTCCCACGGGCAGCGCGACATTAACTGCAGTCTCGCCGGGTGGCGCCGGAATCCTGGCTGTATGCTCGCCTCCCGGTTGCGGAAATGGAGTAGATCAGCCGGTTTACAGCGATCTTTTCAGCGTTACGGTGACTGGAACCAGCCCGGCCACCACAGTTTATGCGGCAACCTCGGCAATTCCGGCTTTGGGAACATCGCCGGCGCTGGTACCTATTGATACCAGCAAGACGCCACCAGCCGCAGGCACACCCATCATCCTTCCTGGTGCGCCGATCTCGATTGGTTTCGTGCCGATTGGAACCAAAGCTTTTGTTACGACCACCTCTGGCCTGATCTCGCTGGATGCCATCGCCAACACCATTACCCTGCTGGCTTCAGACCCGATTGGAAAAATCCTGGCCGTCTCTCCCGATGGAAATAAGGTGATCGTTTCCAACGTGATTTTTAACTCCTCCGTGCCCTCGCAACGGCTCTGGGTTTTCGATCAGGCGGCCGGCCAACTGCAAACATTCATTCTCCCGGGAGCAGTGGCTGCGGCCTTTGACTATGATGGTTTCCGTGCCTACATTGCCGCGAACAATGGGAATGTATATGTCTATTCCCCATTTCAGACAGAGAAAACGCTGACTCTGGCAGGCGCATTCACTGACGTAGCTCCGCTCGCTTCCGGTCCCTACACCTTTCTGGCAAACCCAGGCGGACTGAACGTGATCAGCACGTGCAATAACGCGGTTGCTCCAAATGCCCCAACATCATTGCCGCCGTTGCTCCTGGGAGGAGTCAAAAATGCAAATCAAATCGTGGCGGCCAATGCCTCCGGTTTGGACATCATAACCGCCAATATCCCGGATGACACCGGGGGGCAATGTCCTTCGCCGATCAGCTTTTCCAACCAGGCCACCAACTTCGGCCTGGGCACTTTGAATCCGCGCAGATTGATCGTAGCCTCTGGCGCTGCCCACATCGTGGAACTGGCAGCCGGTCAGCCACGAGTCCTCGTGGCCATTCCTGGAGCCGGACCGGGCACCATCCCGCTGGCCGCTGGGGGAACGGAAGCCGTGTCTGGAGACATGACTTTGGACGGCAATTCTCTGTGGGTAGGCGTTGCGGGAACCAACACTGTACATCACATCAATCTGGCAAATGCTACGGATGATTTCCAGATTCAATTGAATTTGAATGGCACCAACGCGGTGCCGGACATTGTGGCTGTGCGACCCAAATAGACCTGTGGTTCTCGATGCGAGTTGCAGGGTGGTAGCGGAATGCTGAGCCAATACCGCGGCCGGCTTGCGCCTTCGCCAACCGGATACCTTCACCTGGGGCATGCCCGAACTTTCTGGACAGCATTCCAGCGTGCGCGTGCCGCCAGGGGCAAGCTGGTCTTCCGCACTGAGGACCTCGACTTTCAGCGCTGCAAGCCGGAATTTGTCGCCGCCATGTATGAGGATTTGCGCTGGCTTGGACTTTCCTGGGATGAAGGTCCTGATGTGGGTGGTGAGTTCGGTCCGTATTCCCAAAATCAACGCCGGGATTTTTATCTGGAAGCCTGGCGCAAATTACGCGATGGCGGCTTCATCTATCCCTGCACATGCTCCCGCAAAGATCTTGAACGTGCTCTCTCCGCTCCGCACGAAGATGGTGAGGCCAGCTCACCTCCATCAGAGCGAACACCAGCAGAGCAAAGAGAAGACGACGAACTTCATTACCCCGGTACGTGTCGCGACAAAATTACAGAAGCCAAGGGATGGTCTTCGCCTGCGGGCGTGAGCTGGCGATTCAAAATCCCCGATTACAGTCTCATCAAGTTCACCGACATTTATTTCGGAAGCCAGCAGTTTATGGCGGGGCAGGATTTTTCAGATTTTCTCGTCTGGCGACGCGACGACTTTCCCGCCTATCAACTTGCAGTGGTGGTGGACGATGAAGCGATGAAGATCAATGAGGTGGTGCGCGGAGCAGATCTGTTGCGCAGCACAGCACGGCAGCTTCTCCTAATCGACGCTCTGGGTTATTCCGTGCCGAACTATTTCCATTGTCCGCTGCTGCGTGACGAAAACAACGTCCGCCTGGCCAAGCGACATGACGCCCTGAGCCTGCGCAAACTTCGTGAGAGCGGCGCTCACGCAGCGGACCTTCAATCGCGCTTCACTGGCGAGATATCGAAGACTTAGTTCAAGATTGCTGGGCCGGCGCCCCGGCTCGATCATCCTGGACCTGCACACGTGCTGAAGTTGGGCGAGGATCGCTGACAGCGATGAGAGACTTGGTCAACCCCAGGAATCTTTCGCGCTCAATGGTGCAGCCAGGGAATAGCTCCTGCATCTGTTTATAAGTGACCAGATTGACCGAGTCCGCATACTCTTGTACCCGGCGCTTGTCTGGCCGCACCAGCCAGCCCCAGCCCGTCAAATAACGAACGACGAAGTAATTGCGAAGAAGCTTCGGATACCAATGCCAGAAGAAAGTCAGGTAGTGGACTTCAAGCGGAAACCAGCGATTGGGAGTCTGGCAATAGACTGTCTTCCCCACCCTCTGCAACTCCTGGGCAAATGCTACCTGATCTTCCCATCTTCCCACGTGTTCAATTGCAGAATTGGAATAGGCCAGTTCGAAACTCTTATCGGGCAAACCTGTGTGTCTGCCATCGCCAACCAGGACTTTGCAGTGGCTTGATTCTTGTGGCATCAGATTCAGGACAGTAATGTCACGCGGCTCGCCATCCCAATGGCTCACCAGCCCGCCGAGATCAACAATGGATGAAGCCCGATCAGGCGGGAACAAAGCGAGAAAACGCTTCCGTCGACGCTCGCGAAATTTCGCGGCGATAGAATGCCACAGCCGATTGAAGGATTGTTCGAAGCTCATGCGCTACCAGTATATTGAAGCCGTGCCGATCTTGAGTACGAAATTCAGGACATACCAATGAACAGCTTTTTTTTAATGAGGCTGGTGAAACGGCGGGCCACTCTTTAGGGCTCGGTACAACAAAATTGCAACAGTGATCCAGATAGCATCACCAACAACCAAGCTGATTTGTTGACTTCGGCGTAGCACAAAAGAGCTCAGCAAATCGACGAGGCTGTAGAGTGCAAGGGCGGCTAAAAATATTGAAAGCCTGGTTTCGAGAAATAGCGAACGGGCTTTCTTGATGGCAAAAACAAATACTCCGGAAGCCACAAGCGCCAGCGATGTCGTGGGAATCAGGAATCTAGCGGCATCCAACAGTGTTTTGGAACGCGATTGATTCATCATCCAAAGAGCGGCGATGATCGTTAGGCTGATTGTGATAATAAATCCGACAACTGCCGTTCTTTGAATCGTCTTGCTGGTTCCCGCCATGCGGAATAGGAATTCATAAAGAACAGCGATTTCAAAGAAACAAATGAGGGTAAAGATCGGATAGTAAATTGCAGAATAAGCCATGCAGGCCGTGTATCGGATTGTCTCCGGGATTTGCAATAGATAAACAACCAGCAGCAGGAAGCTGACTATTGCAAAGAACCATGTGTACGTGCTGAGTACCGGACGAACACGGAACCACCCTCGACGCGATACCTCAAACGCACTAAACAAACTCAGTGCGAGACTAAACACAGCGAAGAAAACGTCTGTGAACCAACTCTGTGTGAAGACCGTAGGCATGATTTTCCCTAAGATATCGCAACTTGGCGGGCCGCAAAAGGATTTTGATTCAAGGTGGTCGTCCAATGGTTCGCTACTCGCGCGCCGGCACGGGCTTGCCACCAGGCTTTTTCTCCGCACGACCGCTCCACAAGCCGGCGATCTTACGCTGCTCCTGCATCAGGCCCGGAGCCAGCCGGGGAGTGCCGGTGCGCACAAATTGTTCGTGGTTCTCTTCCAGATCATCCGGGATATAGCGATAGTTGGCCATCACACCAAAAGAGTCGCGCAGGCCGTAGGGCCGAAGATTGGCGAATGGATCAATCGACTCCAGACGGGCGCCGTTGGATAGATGGAATGCGGCCACGGGATCGTAGATCCGGTCACCCGAGCGAAGCTGAGTAAAGTAGGCCAGAGTCAATCGCTGCAAAGGCGCGCCCAGAACATCACGATACGCGGCTGGATCTTTCAGCAGGTGAAGCAGCGCGTCCACTGAATCAGGCTTCCTGGCAACGCGGGTGAGATCAACGGCAAAATCCTGCAACAACCTTGACAGGCGTTCGCGGGTAAAACCAGTCTCGTCGCCCGGCTCACTCAAATTCAGCGCGCGCGCCAGCAATGGCACAGGAGACAGCGTGCTGTAATTGCGGATGTTCGGCAGTTCTGCGTGCAGTTCATCCACCACCTGTTTGATCAGGAAATTGCCAAACGGAATTCCACGCAGGCCATCCAGGCAATTGTTGATGGAATAGAAGATTGCCGTATCGGCCTTCGCCGGCGGAAGCACGGGAGCATTGATATCAAGCAGGGGAGCAATGTCACGCGCCAGCCCCTGTGTGAGCGCTACTTCTACAAAGATGACGGGATCTCCCGGCAGTGCCGGCTGAAAGAAAGCAAAACAACGCCGGTCGGCCTCCAGCCGCCGACGCAAGTCCGGCCAGCCATTGATCTCATGCACGGATTCATAATGAATCAGTTTTTCCAGAGTGAAAGCCGAGGTGTGCCATCCGATTCGATCCAGGCGGAGAAAGCCCCGATTGAACCAGGAGCGAAAGAGATGCTTCAGATCGGAATCAACGGCAGCAAGTTCAGGATGTGACCGCAGATCACGTAATAGATCACTGCGCATGGCAACCAGAGTCTCCGTGCCATTGACACCGGTATTGATACGACGAAAAAGCTCCTGGCGCGGCGGTTCAGCCGCGGTGGCCAGAGCAGAAATTCTTTCCGCCGTGGCGGCGCCCTGGCCCAGGCTGAGCGCCTCCCTGATGGCTGCCAGATCCGGGCCAAATTCCTTAGCCAGCATCTGAAAGAATGCCAGCCGTTCTGCCTCAGTCAAGGCCTTATAACGCTCAATGATGCGCTGGGCCAGAACGGTTTGAGAAGCTTCGCCGCGCTGCGAAAGCAGTTGCCGGCAAAGCAACTGCATATCTTCTCCGCGTGCTCCGCGAAGACTGCGCAGTAAATTGGTAAGGAACTCAGGCATGGCGTAGTTATCGCAACGCCTGAGTATAAATGGTGGACGTGGATAACCTGTGAACAGGCCCGCACTCCCGGTTCGCATTCGCTACCGGGAGTGCGTAACCTACGATAGTTAGTTTGTTCCGGAACCACCCGCCGGTTTGCTGCCCGCGTCTTTGCCAAGATCGCCAAACGGCCACAGGCCCAGTGCCTTCAGGAAAACGTCATTGTGCTTTTCCGTGAGCATCCTGGCGCTTTTTTCGGCAGGCCATGGGCTCGCCAGCCGTTCCGGACGATCGGCCATCCAGAATGCAGTCAATGCCATGACGGTAGCATCACGAATCAACAGGTCAGGCTTTACCTTGTCGAAAGTATCCACAGCTGAGTGATGTGTGTATTTATATTCGGGCGAATCCTGGTCCATATTGATTCCCGGCAAGCCAGCCAGCACGAATGGTCCGGCATCGGTGCCGAACACCACACCATCATCCACGCCCACCTCGCCAAAAGCTTTGATGGACTCAGTGAACATCTTCATCGCCGGAATCAAATCATCGCGCCCGCCCATGTTGAGCTTCACCACCGGTCCCTGACCGTTATCAAGCACCAGGGCAGCCACATGGTTCTGCATCTCGTCTTTGTGCATTTTGGTATAGGCAATGGAACCCAACAGACCTTGTTCCTCACCCGTAAAGAGAACAAATCGGATAGTGCGCTTGGGCTTGAATCCGCTCAGCTTAATCGCTTTGGCTGCGCCCAAAGTTGTCGCAACTCCGCAACCGTCATCGGTGGTACCGGAGGCAAGGTCCCAGGAATCAAGGTGCCCGCCCACCACGATCACCTGCTCGGGATGTTCTGTGCCGCGAATTTCGCCGACCACGTTGGCGGAATCCACCGGGCCGCTGCTTACTTTGTTCTGCACGTCGATCTTGAGCCGCACAGTCTTGCCCTGATCGACAAACCGCTCCAACTGCTGTTGATCTTCAGCGATCATGCTGACGATCGGAATGTCATAGTAGGTGTCAAAGCCCATCGCGCCGGTATGGGTCAGGTGCATGCCCTCCGCGGGGCGTCCTCCCTGACCGCCGACCACAGCTACGGCATGGGCCGCATAGGCCTTTTTTAGAAAGTCGCCGAACTTGAAGAATCCGGCCATAGCAGCGGGGCCAGTCGGTGGAGGCCCTTTGCGAACAATGAGCAGCACCTTGCCGGCCCACTTGGCGGAGTTATCTCTTATCTCGTCATCAAGCTTATTAGTGTTGACTGGGACCACATCGGCGTCAACGCCGCCGGCCTGTGTGGAACCAACCCAGCCCATGGCGTCGATGCTTAGCTTGCGATGGATCGGCGCAAGCAGCTCCGCGTTGGCGGAGATACGGGTCCAACCGCGCGAGATCTGCCACTTTTCCGCATGCACGTTGTCCAGTCCGATAGCGCGCATCTTGGCCATTCCCCACTCCACGGCTTTGGCCGCCTCAGGAGAGCCGGTAACGCGCCCGCCAATGTCGTCAGAAAGTTCCTGAAGGTCGCTGTAGGATTCGGTGGAGAGCATACCCTGCCCGGCAATGGCCGCCAGTGCGGGCATTGTGCCATCTTGTGCGGGCGAGACGGGCTCAGCGCCTCCCTTGGGGCCAGACCCAGCCCAGACCGCGCCGCCAAGGACAATTGCCGCCATTGCGAGCATAAAAGCTTTACGCATGAAGATATTCACCTCAGGATTTTTGTGGAAAATTATGCCGGACACAATGATGCCTTAAAAAGACGCACTACGCCGACAAATGTGAGCAGACAATTCAGGCCGGAAACACGCCGTGAAGTCCGGGCATCAGAACCACGGAGATTCGCCCATACCGACATGACCTGTGACATTCGCATCGGCACCTCCGGCTACCATTACAAACACTGGGTGGGGCCCTTCTATCCGCCGAAGACGCCGGCTACCAGAATGCTGGAATATTATCTCCAGCACTTTGACACGCTGGAGTTGAATAACACATTTTATAAGCTCCCCACATCGGCAGCCATGCAATCCTGGCGTGAGGCTGCGCCGCGCAATTTCGTTTTCGCCGTGAAAGCCAGCCGTTTTATTACGCACAATAAAAAGCTGAAGGACCCGGAACACGCCATCGACAACCTGCTGCCAAAGGCGGAGATTCTTGGCAGAAAACTTGGTCCGGTGCTGTTCCAGCTTCCTCCCAGGTGGAGGGTGAACGCCTCGCGCTTGCAGGAACTGCTGGAAATCCTGCCGCGATCTCACCGCTACGCGTTTGAATTTCGCGAGACCAGCTGGATGGTACCGGATGTCAATCGCATTCTGAGAAAGTTCAACGCAGCGTTTTGCATTTACGAACTGGGCGGTTATCACTCTCCACTGGACATCACGGCTGACTTCGCTTATATCCGGCTGCACGGCTCGGCGGAAGGAAAATACCAGGGCAGCTATGGTGACGTGAGGCTGCGGCAATGGGCGCGCTGGATTGAACAACAGGCACAAAAGCTCAAAGCAATCTATGTCTACTTCGATAATGATCAGGCCGGGTACGCTGTGCAAAATGCGCTGACGCTCCGGCGCATGGTGCTGGGCCGCCAGCAGGATGAAGCTGCCTGACTTGAGGGCACAGGATTTCCGGAATTTTGCGGAATAGAAAATCCAAATCTCAGTTATAACTGCCAAGGTGTCCAACCAGTTCATTTCCTCAGCAACCCGCCGCAGGACGGCGATGTCCCGGGCTTGCCTGATGGGCGTTTGCTGCCTGCTGGCCCAATTGGTCTGCCTGTCATGTCTTGCCGTGGCGCAGAAAGACTCTGGTGCGCAAAAGGACGCCACCGCCCAGGCCGACGAAGCTCCCACGGCAAATCCCGGCCGCCCGACCATCTCAACACCTGCCACGCTTACGCCAGTCGGTTATTTGCAGTTTGAAACCGGCGTTTTAGTTGCTGAACATTCCGGTGAATTTGCCAATCGCACCGGAATTAATGAGGTCATCAAATTCGCACCGGTTAAACGGCTGCAGTTTCTGGTGTCCTCGGAACCATTTACGTCATCGGACGTGGGCGACCATCGCTCCCCTGCTCCGGGTGGCGTAGAGCTTGGTTTTCAGACAGTCCTGTTGCCGGGGGAAGGCCGCAAGCCGACCATCTCCGCCAGCTATTTTCATACCGTGTACAACGGCACGGCCACCGACCTGGATATCGGCTCCAGCCAGAATTCGGCGCTCCTGCTCATCAGTACCGATCTGGGCAAGTTTCACGTGGACACCAATTACCTCTTCAACGAGCAGGTTGATAATGCCGTACGTCGCGCACAGTTCGGGCAGACCTTGTCCATTTCTCATCCGGTCAAAGGCAAACTGGGATTCACCGGCGAATTGTGGCATTTTACGCAACCGCTGCTCCAAGGGAATGCCGCCGGGTTATTGCTGGCGCCGAATTACAACCTGAAACCAAACCTGATCTTTGATGCTGGATTTAATCGCGGGCTTACCAGTTCCAGCACGCGATGGGAATTCTTCGCGGGGTTCACCTATTTGTTGCCGAAGAAGCTGATGTAGGCAGAAAACGCAGCCGAGGGCGGCTGCGCTCCACGGGTATCGCAACACGCGAAAAAGACCCGCCGAAGCAGGTCTTTTTTTGTGAGCGATTTGCTGGTAGCAGCTGTTATTTTTTGGCCGCCACTTCGATCCGCGTGTTGGCGCGAAGCAGAGCCGCCTGAGCGTCTTCATCTCCGTTCGGACCCGCCTTTTTCAGCTCTTCTTCCGCACGCTGTTTGGCTGATTGCGCCCGACTGACGTCAATCTCCTCGGCATGCTCGGCAGCCTGGGCCAGGACGGTGACCTTGTCCGGCAGGACCTCGGCAAAGCCCCAGGCTACGGCGATTCGCTTGGTCTCACCGCCATGGCGATAGGTGATTTCACCCACGGCAAGTTCTGTGATCAGCGGCGCGTGGCCCGGCAGGATTCCCAGATAACTGCCTTTTCCGGGAATCTGAATCTCCTCCGCCGTGTCTTTCACCACAACGCGTTCTGGTGTGACGATTTCGAGTTGAATCGTGTCTGCCATGTTGGTTTACGCTGCGGCTCCGGCCCTCAGTTTTTCTGCGGCCTGCAGCACTTCTTCAATGGAGCCCTTCATGTAGAAGGCCTGCTCCGGAACATCGTCATGCTTGCCCTGGATGATCTCTCTGAAGCTGCGCACAGTGTCCGCGACCTTCATATAGCGGCCTTCCAGTCCGGTGAACTGGTGGGCAACGAAGAAGGGCTGGGAAAGGAACTTCTGCACCTTGCGGGCGCGAGCCACGGTAAGCCTGTCATCTTCACTGAGTTCTTCGATACCCAGAATGGCGATGATGTCCTGAAGGTCCTTGTAGCGTTGCAGAATACGTTTCACGCCCTGGGCCACGTCATAGTGCTCCTTGCCCACGATATGTGGATCAAGAATGCGCGAGGTGGAAGCCAGCGGATCCACGGCGGGATAGATTCCGATTTCGGTCAGCGGACGCGAAAGCACCGTGGTGGCGTCCAGGTGAGCGAAGGTGGTTGCCGGAGCGGGATCGGTTAAATCGTCAGCGGGCACGTAGATGGCCTGCACGGACGTGATGGAGCCTTTCTTGGTGGAGGTAATGCGCTCCTGAAGTTCGCCCATTTCAGTGGCGAGGTTGGGCTGGTATCCCACGGCGGAGGGCATGCGGCCCAGCAGCGCTGAGACTTCTGAACCTGCCTGGGTGAAACGGAAAATGTTATCGATGAACAGCAGCGTGTCCGCGCCTTCTTCATCGCGGAAATATTCGGCCACGGTGAGGCCGGTCAGCGCCACGCGCAGGCGGGCCCCTGGGGGCTCGGTCATCTGCCCGTAAATCAGTGCGGCCTTGGACTCTTCCGGAATGCCCGGCTTGATTACGCCTGACTCAGTCATTTCCAGCCAGAGATCGTTGCCTTCGCGGGTGCGTTCGCCAACGCCGGCGAATACGGAGTAGCCGCCGTGCTGCTTGGCCACGTTGTTAATCAGTTCCTGAATCACAACCGTCTTGCCTACACCGGCGCCGCCAAAAAGACCAATCTTTCCGCCCTTCAGGAACGGCTGGATCAGGTCGATGACTTTTACGCCGGTTTCAAACATCTCAGCGTTGGTCGATTGCTCTTCAAAGGTAGGCGCCAGGCGGTGAATTGGCATGCGCTTCTTGCCGGCCACCGGGCCGAGGTCGTCCACGGGTTCGCCGACCACGTTCATCACGCGGCCCAGTGTGCCCTTGCCCACGGGGACCGAAATCGGTCCGCCCAAATCGATGACCTTCATGCCACGCACCATACCGTCTGTAGCCTGCATGGCGATGCAACGCACCCGGCCTTCGCCCAGATGCTGCTGTACTTCAAGAATCACGCTGATCGGATCGGGGACTTTGAATCCATCACTCACCACGTTGAGCGCCTGATAGATAGGCGGCAGCTTGGTTTCCGAAAACTGCACGTCAACCGCGGGACCCGCGATCTGTATAACTTCTCCAGTGTTTTGTGCCATAAATCCTTTTCGCTGGCGGGCCGTTACCCTGCGGCGGCCGCACCGCTGACGATTTCAATAATTTCTTTGGTGATCTTCGCCTGGCGCACGCGGTTCATCGCCAGCGTTAATGCGTCAATCATGTCGGAGGCATTGTTGGTTGCCGAATCCATCGCAGTCATGCGGGCAGCATGTTCGGCTGCCTCTGATTCCAGCATGGCGCGGAAAAGCTGCACGGAGATGTAACGTGGCAGCAGGCTCCTGAACAATTCCTCCGGCGGCTGCTCATAGATGTAATCGACTTGTGACGTGGCAAACTCGGCCGCTTTCCTGTCGATCTCAGAGGTGTCCGCGCCTTTGAGTCCAGCGCCCGCGTGCAGTGCGGCATCAATGCGGCGCTTGCGTTCTTCCTCGCTGATCGCTTCCGCCACTTCGTGTTTCTCTTCGCCGATCTTGCCGATGGGCAGGATTTCATCGATCACAAGGCGCTGCGCGATCACTGATTTGAATTCGTTGTAGACGATGTGGACTGAATCGACGGCCCCGTCGGAATACAGTTTGACTACTTTTTCCGCGATGTCGCGCGCGGTCGCGAACGGTGTCCGGTTAATCACGCCCACATACTCGTCGACAATCTGGATGGGAGCCTTGCGCGCTTCACCTTCCGCGACAACGTAGCGGCGGCGGAAGTAGTCACGCGACTTGCGGCTGATGGAAATGATGTCAATGTTCTTGCCTTCTTTGGAAGCAATGAACTTTGTGGCGGCCTTCAGGCTGTTGGCGTTGAATGCCCCAGCCAGACCTTTTTCGCCGGACACCACGATCAGGAGAGCAGTCTTTTCCGGACGGCGCACCAGCAGCGGATGCCGGGCTTCACCGGTGACAGGATCATAAATCTCAGCACGCGTCACCAGCGATTTGAGTACATTGGTCAGCATCTGCGCGAAAGGCCGTGCCGCCAGAGCGCGTTCCTGGGCGCGGCGCAGCTTGGCTGCCGAGACCATCTGCATGGCCTTGGTGATCTGCCGCGTGTTCTTCACGCTGCGTATGCGTCGCCGTATGTCGAGTAGGTTTGCCATTGGCGCCTTAGGCTTTTGCCGCTCCGGCCGGTTGCTGGCTGGCAACAAAAGTCTGCTTAAATTCCTTCACTGTCTTGCCCAGATCGGCCTTGATGGCGTCATCGATGGTTTTCTTTTCCATGATGCTCTGCAACAACCCGGGATTGGAGGTTTCAATGTACTTGAGCAACTGGGCTTCAAATTCGCGGAGCTTCTCAACCGGCAGGTCATCCAGATGGCCATTGATGCCGGCCCAGATGATGACAATCTGCTTGCTGAAAGGAAGCGGCTGATACTGGTCCTGCTTCAGGATCTCCACCAGGCGGGCGCCACGATTGAGCTGGGCTTGCGTAGCTTTGTCGAGATCAGAGCCGAACTGCGCGAAGGCGGCCAGTTCGCGATACTGCGCCAGATCGAGCTTCAGTGAACCGGCAACCTGTCGCATGGCCTTGATCTGGGCCGAACCACCCACGCGACTTACGGAGATGCCCACGTTTACCGCCGGACGAATACCGGAGTTGAACAAATCTGTTTCCAGGAATATCTGGCCGTCCGTAATCGAGATGACGTTGGTGGGAATGTATGCCGATACGTCATTGGCCTGGGTTTCAATCACGGGCAGGGCCGTGAGTGATCCGCCGCCGAGTTTGTCTGACATTCTGGCTGCGCGCTCCAGCAGTCGGGAGTGAAGATAGAACACGTCTCCAGGATAGGCTTCGCGTCCCGGTGGACGCCGCAGAAGCAACGAGATTTCGCGGTACGAGGCAGCGTGCTTGGAAAGATCGTCATAGATCACCAGCGCGTGTTTGCCGTTATCGCGGAAGTATTCGCCGATGGCGCAGGCTGCGTAAGGAGCCACGTACAACATGGGAGCGGGCTCAGAGGCCGAAGCTGCTACCACGATGGTGTAATCCATGGCGCCGAAGTCCTGAAGCTTCTGCACTACCTGGGCAATCGATGAGCGCTTCTGTCCGATGGCACAGTAGATACAAACCAGGTCATTGCCCTTGTTGTTGATGATGGTATCGAGCGCGACGGCGGTCTTGCCGGTCTGGCGATCGCCAATGATCAGTTCGCGCTGGCCACGGCCGATGGGAATCATGGAGTCGATTGCCTTGATGCCCGTTGCCATCGGCTCACGAACAGGCTGGCGGGCAATCACGCCGGGAGCAATACGCTCAACCGGGATATGTGTGCTCGCCGCGATGGGGCCCTTGTCATCAATGGGCTGTCCCAGAGCATTCACTACGCGGCCAATCATGGCGTCGCCGGCCGGAACGGACATGATCTTCCCGGTGCGCTTTACTTCATCGCCTTCGCTGACTTCAGTGTATTCGCCCAGCAGCACGGCGCCGACCTGGTCTTCTTCCAGGTTCATGGCGAGGCCCGCCACACCGTGACCGAAGTCGAGCAGTTCGCCGGCCATGACTTTGTCCAGGCCGTGAACGCGGGCGATACCGTCGCCCAGTGAAATGATGGTGCCAACCTCATCCACGGTCACTTTGGTTTCGTAGTTCTGTATCTGCTCGCGAATTAGTTTAGTGATCTCGTCTGCTTTAATTTGTGCCATATAACCTTTTCATCATCATCACGCCGGCAGGACTCACGGGAGTGGAATATTTTTTACGCCGAAGCAATCTGTTGCTTGATTTTTTCCAGTTGGCCACGTACTGAGCCGTCATAAATGGTGCTGCCCACGCGAACAACGGCGCCGCCCAGCAGACCGGCATCCTGGCCGTAAGTTGCGCGGACCCTCTTGCCGGTAACGGCAACCAGTTGCTTTTCCAGATCTTTCTTCTCCGCGGCGGTGAGTTCGCGGGCGGAACTTACCTGCGCCTCTGCGATGCCCATGCGGTCGTCCAGTTCACGACGGAACATCCCCGCAATTTCTTTCATCTGGCCGATGTGGTTGTGGTCAATCAGGACTGCCAGGAAGTTCCGCAGCAGCCTGGAGCCTCCGGCCGCTTTGATCACGGCATCCAGCAAGGCGAGCTTTTGCTTATGCTCTACCGCAGGATTCTGAAAAATGTTGCGCAGCTCGTGGTTCCCGCTGATCATGGCAGCCATGTCATCGAGTTCTCCGGCAGTCTGATCACCATCAAGTTTCTTCGCCGTAATGACCTCAGCAAAGGCGCGGGCATAACGTCCAGCAACTGCGGCCATTTAGTTTCCGTCCTTTCCCAGCTCAATAGTGAAGTCACGCACCAGTGACTGGTCAGCATCCTTGTCCACCTTGATCTTCTTGCTGGCCAGATTGACCGCTAATGCTGCCGCATAGGCCTTCAACTCACGGCGAGCGTGGCCGGCCACGGATGCAATCTCCTGCTCGGCAGACGTCACAATGCGACGGCGCTCCGCTTCCCCTTCGGCCAGAGAGCGCTTTTCTTCCGTACGCGCGTTTTCTTCCGCTTCGCGGCGCATCTCAGTGATCTCAACGTCCAGTCGCGACAGACGGGATTCCACCTGTTTCAAACGCTCGCGCGCTTCCTCGCTGGTTTTGCGGGCATCTTCCATACGCTTCTGAATCGAATCATTACGATTCTTGAAGGTGACAGGCAGGACTTTCTTGAGCAGCAGGCCAAGCAGGACGGCGAGAATCGCGAAATTCAGGAAAATGCTCAGCCAGTAAGCCTGATCATTACTGAGGCCGGTCCATTTGGCGAGCGTGCGCACGGAAGGCGCGTTGCGAATTTCGTCAGCGTGACTCTTGGGTTCTTCTTTTTTTGTAGCGTCGTCGTATCGCTCTTGTGCTTCGGGCTGGGCAGCGCCAGATCCCTCACGCTGATGCGGAACATCCTGTACAGCCATTGCCCGCTGCGGGTGGACTGAGACAGAAACCAGCGCCAGGAGCGCGATGGCCAGAAGATATTTTGTGCGGCTAATCACGCTTATTGTCTCCCTGCCCCGGCAGTTGGTCTTAACACTGTTTGGATGACCTGGTCGGCAAGCGTGTCTGCCTGTTTTTCCAGACCGGCCTTGGCAGCTTCCACTTCCTGCTGCACCGTCTGGCGGGCGCTCTTGATCAACTGGTCAGCCTGCTTGCGTGCTTCAGCCAGCGCCTTGGCGCGCTCCTCCGTCACACGCTTGCTATAGCTTTCCTGTGTCTTGAAAATCTGAACACGCGCTTCCCGGAGTTTCTGTTCATATTCAGCCGTGCGGACTTCCGCGTTGGCAATCTCCTTACGCGCCTGTTCCACCGCGCCTTCAGTCAGCGCATGGCGTTTGGCCAGTACCTGACGAAGAGGCTTGTGAACCATGAAGGTGTACGCTGTCCAAAGCACCAGCAAACAGACAATGGTGGGGATGGAGTTGAACAGTAATTCGCCTATTTGTCTGAGTGTCTCTTGCATCTTTTAATAAGTCTTTTGTTCGTAAATGAGAGGGCGGATCGGGGACGACCAGCAAACCCAATAACTTAACATTCAGTTTACATCAGTGTCAACGCGCTGTACCGTATCTGACGCGCGGAAATCGATACACATCGATAGGGTTACGAAACAAAGCCAAGTCTCACGCACGTTTTGAAAATCAGCGGACGAAAAACGTCAAACACGTTCTTCCATCCGAACCATAATCACTTGCGAGTGAAAGTTTTCTAAGGTGGAAAATCAATGAACATTGCCTACTTGCTGCTTGGAATCCTGGTTGGAGTTTTTTCGGGATTTGTCGGAATCGGCGGTGGAATTCTTATTGTCCCCGCTCTTGTCTATCTCTTTCATATGGACCAGCACCGGGCGCAGGGCACTTCCCTGGGTGCATTATTGGCCCCTATTGGGGCACTGGCTTTCTGGGAATACTACAAAGCCGGGAACGCCGATCTTGCCGCCGCAGCCTGGATTGCCGGAGGGTTTCTGGTGGGCGGCTATTTCGGCGGAATGTGGGCCCAGCAGCTCTCAGAAGTTCTCCTCCGCCGCGGATTTGGAGTCCTGCTGGTCATTGTGGGACTGCGTTTTCTATGGGGCGCCAAGTAGCGGTATTCACGGTCACGCAATCTAAGTATGCCGTTAGAAAAATTGCGTGCAATGGGTGCTGCTGAGCAGTGCGGAAATTGATGGAAAAAACACAGAGAAAACCTTGACAGCGGTTCAAGGAAGCCTAAAATAGATACATCACCTCCGATCCGATTCAGGATCGAATGGGCTTGTAGCCAAGGAAACTGTCACCGCTTCTTGGTTTCAGGCCCATTTTGATTTTTCTTTAAAACCAACACCTACCACCGAGACACAGAGGCACGGAGAAAAAAATAACGCTGATCACGATACACGCCTGTTTCAAAAGGGAATCCGACGGGCATTGCTTTTTGCTTTCATCAGTGTCATCTCTGTAAATCAGTGGTGAGATTTTTGGTTTGATCCGCGACTATCCGCGTGAATCCGCGGTAGGTTTTTTTTCGGTTACCGTCGCGCGCGTGGCTTGACCACATATTCATCCAGCACCCGCGCCAGCGATTCCGGCGCCTCCACTTCCATATCCACAGCACTGTCCTTGAAGGCCCGCTTTACCACGTGTCCGCGCGCTTCTATCTGGGCCAGGAGTTTGCCCTCACTCTGCGGAACACGTATGCGTAAGCGCCGCAATGCGTCGACATCCTGGCGGGCGTCGATGGCCTCAAGCAGACGATCCAGCGCAATTCCCTTCACGGCGGAAACGTAAACAGTGGCATCGTCGCTGACCAGTGACTTGCGTTGCGACTCCGGCAGCAGGTCCACCTTGTTCATCACGCGTATCTGCGGCGCGTCTTTGACTTCAAGCTCTTTCAACACCTGCTCCACCTGAGCTTGTTGCTCCTGCGCCAGAGGACTGGTTACGTCAGAGACGTGAAGCAACAACACCGCGCGCTGCACTTCTTCCAGCGTTGCTCGAAAGGCTGTGACCAGCGTGGTGGGAAGATTGCGTATAAAACCGACCGTGTCAGACATCAAAATCTTTCGCTTGCTGGGCAGAACAATGGAACGGATGGTCGGATCCAGTGTGGCAAACATTTTGGACGAAGAAAGAACTCCGGCATCAGTGAGCGCATTGAACAGCGTTGACTTGCCGGCGTTGGTGTAGCCGACCAGCGCAACCGTCGGCAGTGGAACCGATTCGCGCCGCTGGCGTTGCTGCGAGCGCACCCGCCTTACTTCTTCCACTTGCTGCTTGATGTGGCGAATGCGACGGAAGATTTTCCGGCGATCGGTCTCAAGCTGGGTTTCACCGGGTCCGCGTGTGCCGATGCCGCCACCGAGCTGGGACATTTCAATACCACGTCCGGCAAGCCGGGGCAGCATATATTCAAGCTGGGCCAGCTCCACCTGCAGCTGGCCTTCACGGCTGCGAGCGTGGCGCGCGAATATGTCCAGGATGAGCTGGGTGCGGTCAATCACCCGCGCATCCACTTCCTTTTCGATATTGCGCTGCTGGGAAGGCGAAAGCTCATGATCAATGAGCACCAGATCGGCTTGTGAGGAGGCAACAGCTCCCGCTATCTCCTGGAGCTTGCCGATGCCAAGCAAGGTGGCTGGGTCAGGACGGTCACGGCGCTGTACGAACTCGCCCACAATTTCCGCGCCGGCCGAGGCGGCCAGTTCGCGGAATTCGGCAAGCGATTCCTCCATGCCCACACGCGAGTCAGCGCCGTCCTCGCCACCATGCTCGGAAGCCTCCTTGCGGCTTGCAGCACGGGCGATAACGGCCCCAGGCGGCACAGAAAGGTCGCGATCGTTCTTGGAACGATGGCGAAATTCAACGGCTACGAGAAACGCCCGCTCAGGTCGGTCACCACCGGTGATGATCTCAGCCGGTTTGCGTGGACCGCGCGGACGTTGACGGGGAATGGACTAGCCCTCCACTTTGGCCGAAGCGCTTTCAACCTCAGATCCCACATGGTGCCCGCCACGGGCTTCACTGTGGTGGGTGCTGCCTTTGGACATGACCACCGTTGAGATGGCATGTTTGAAGATAAGCTGTTCCTGATTATTGGTTTCCAGGACCACTGAATATTTATCAAAAGACCGGATACGCCCAGTGAGCTTGACACCGCTTAACAGGTATATCGTGACTTGCGTCTTGTCTTTGCGCGCGGTATTCAGAAAGGAGTCCTGAATGTTCTGTGCCGGCTTGTTTTCCATCTGCCGATCTCTCTCCTAATAAGACTTACATGCTTGAACTTGGAAACAGCGTTTCCCTCGTCCACCAGCTTGGGCCATTGTAACTTTTTAACCGCCTGTGGGGCAAAAGCCGAGGGAATTTCTGTTCACAATGCTAAAATTTTTATGGAAACAAGGTGAAAACCTCAAACACCAAAACGGTGGTTCAAGTTCCCATGCTGGATCTCTCGCGCCAGTATGCCGGACTGCGGGAACAATTCCTGGCCGCGGTGGCCCGTGTATGCGATTCCCAAAAGTACATTCTGGGTGACGAAGTTACCTCATTTGAACGTGAATTTGCCACTCTTTGCGGCAGTACGGAAGCCGTAGGCTGCGCGTCGGGAACGGACGCCCTGTGGCTTGGTCTGGTGGCCGCCGGGGTCAAGCCAGGCGACGCGGTGATCACCACGCCCTTTAGTTTTTTTGCCACTGCCAGTTCCATCCTGCGCGCCGGCGCTCGCCCGGTTTTTGCGGACATCGATCCTGAGACTCTCAACCTTGATCCTGCGAAAATCGAACAGGGGTTGCGTGATGGGTCGCCGCAACGGCATGCCATCATGCCCGTCCATCTTTATGGTCAGTGCGCGGATATGGATGCGCTGAACCGGATTGCCGCCGAATTCAAACTGGCGGTGGTGGAAGACGCTGCGCAGGCAGCGGGCGCTACGTGGAATGGACGCCCGGCAGGAGCGCTGGGAGCAACGGCAGCCTTCAGCTTCTATCCCACAAAAAATCTAAGCGCATTTGGCGATGCGGGCGCCCTCACCACCAGCGATGCGAAAATGGCGGAACATGCGCGGTCATTGCGAAATCATGGAGCCACGCAGCGCTATTACCACGATGAAATCGGCGCCAACAGCCGGCTTGATTCCATACAAGCGACAGTTCTGCGGGTGAAGATGCCGCACCTGGGCGAATGGAATGACGCGCGTCGCCGGCGGGCCGCAGCCTACGACAAGATGTTCATGGCTTCAGGCCTGACGAAAGTTGGAGCCAATGCCCAACCGCCCGTCACGCTGCTCAAGACGTTGCCGCAAGCCCATCACATCTATCATCAGTATGTAATTCGCGTGCAAAAACGGGACCACCTGCGCGATTTCCTGAAAGATCGTGGCGTGGGCAGCGAGGTTTACTACCCGGTGCCACTCCATTTGCAGAAATGCTTTTCCTATCTTGGCTACGGACCGGGAGACCTGCCGGAGGCCGAGCAGGCTGCACTCGATGTTCTCGCTTTACCTATCTTCCCAGAGCTGGAAGAGTTTGAGCAGCGCCACGTGGTGGATTCAATCGCGGAATTCTTCTCGTAACGCGGGCAAAAGCAAACCTTACCGCTGATGAACGCGGATCAACAACATTGAAAACCAGAAAGCAAACACCCGCAGCCGGGGGCGGCTGCGCTCCACACTATTTTCACGATCTGGATTCGCGCAGACTGGTTAGCAGGTAGACGACGAGAACAGCGAAAGCCAGGAAACACAAGGCAAAGAGTCCGCCTGAAAATCCTGTGCCACCGGCAGACTGAACGCCGTAATTCGAGAACAGCCAGACCACCACCATCAGACCAACAGTTCCGGCCAGCATTCGCATAATGACCAGCGGCCGTTCGATGCGTTCTTTTTCCGCAAATTTTTTCTGAATCCGGGCCCGCCACCAGATCACGCCCGGGCTGGGTAGTTGCGGCTGATGCTGCGTGGCCATTTGGTGAATCATGGAGTTGAGCTGAAGGTCTTTGTCATTCAGCGGGACATCATTCATGGGGGCGTCATTCATGAGGACCTCGAAACCCTGCTTTTTTCAGCAGCTGCTTGGCTTTTTCGCGTGCCCGGAAAACAACCACTTTCACGCTCTTTTCTTTCACGTTGAGAATCGCACCGATCTCACGGTGACTCAATCCCTCTACATGCGCCAGCCAGAGCACGGCGCGCTCCTGCGGAGTCAACTGGTCGAAGACGGCTGACATGTCAATGGGCAGGTTAAATTCCTGATGCACGCTTTCCGTTGCGCGCGCTTGCTCCGCCCATTCCTGTTCGCGCTTCTGCCTACGCCAGCGGTCGCGCAAAATGTTGGTCGCCGTGGTGTAGAGATAAGCTTTGCGCTGGCTGTCATCCATCGCGGGAGCGTTGATCATGCGGATGTACGCTTCCTGCAGGACCTCATCTGCCGACGCGGGATCACGACTGATACGGCACAGATAGCCATGCAGCGTACGGGAGGTCTGCAGATAGAATGCCTCGAACGCAGCCTGAGCCGCCTGCTCATGTTCGGCGCTCGAGATGGGCACTTCTGTCATGTCGAGTTGTCGCAATCCCCACACACTCAGTGCCCGGATTAGTCCTGTTCCTTCCATCCCACCTTCTTTGCCAGGAAATACGAAATGCCCGCCGAAATCAGGAATCCAACTCCCACCAGGAATAATACCCACCCAATGCGGAACGTGACACTGTCAGCTCCCGCACCGCCGACAAGAAAGCCCACGCCGCCGAACATCACTACACAACCGGTCTTAATGGAGGTCAGGATGGCGTTTCGAGGATTGGTAACTGCTTCACTCAGACTGGTGAGGTATTTTTGGCCTGCCGGTGACTGCACGAATTGAGAAAAATCCTGGGCGGACGAAAACTTGTCAAGCACATGACGTTGCATGGCATTCTGCTGCATACGTCGAATGGACATGGCGATGAGGTAGATGCCCCAGCCCAGGCCGCCAACTGCCCCCAACATCAGAAACCACTCTTTAAGCTGCCCTTGTACCATCGGATCCATTAACGAGTTCCTCCAGCCCTACAACGAATGCGGACTGGGGAAGGTTAACAGTGTTTTTAGGACTTCAAGAACCTGCCACGGAAACACCCGCAGCCGGGGGCGGCTGCGCTCCACAAACCAGTCCATCGCCTGCACCTTAACGTTCTTGAAGCATCGGAAGCAATGGTGCAGGTAGGGTTCCCTCGCTCTGCTCGGGATTATGCTCGGGATTAGAAGAGAGTGGAACGTGGATCATGAGCCTATATTTTTCTGCTGCCATACGAAGACGGCGGCTTTCTTCGCCTTCGCCTAATGCGTTGGCTGCCATCTGGCAGTAGGAGCAACGGAAGACCGAATAGGCGATCACGAAATGTTGAATGCGGGAAGCAGCATCATCGCCGCTCTTTTGCCGATATAGGTCGAGCAGCGTCGTCGATTGTTCCGCGGTCATCTCCCATTCCACCATGGCTCCGGCCAGGTCCCAGGCAATGTCAGTTGGCCCGGGGAAAAAGTGATCGTCGCCGTGGCTGCCGGAATCGGTCTTCAGCATTAGGTCGTCATCAGTGAGAAGCCATTCGTGTGGCTGCATCCGTCCGTCGGCGATCACCGGGCGCTTTAGCTCCAGTGATATGGGGACGGAAAATTCTGGCTGGAGGAAGCCGAGTTCGCGCAAATTATGATCCGCCATCTGCTGAAGCGAGCCGATTTCCTTTATCGCGGCAGGAAATTTTGAAGCGCGAAAGGCGCAATAGTCGGCCAGTCTGCTCAGGAGCTCTTCATTCAGATCAGCCTTCGACATTGGACGGGCCTGGAGCCATGGATATGAAACAAAGCCGTGCTGTTCTGCCCGCGGTTCTGATCCAAACCCGGCAGCAGCAGCCTGGCGCTCCCTAGCGAACACTGCTTCTCCGTAATGGCCGAAGCCAAGGAATTTGTAAAAGCGAGCATCGCCGGCAATATCCGCCGACCGATATTTGAGCCGCTCAAAGCTGGTCCATACGGCAGGCCATGCGGATTCGTGTTCCAGGAGAAGCCTGCGCCATTCACCTCCACCGATGAACGGGCCGGATGCTTCGAGCCGATGCGTTTCTGTATCCACGGCTAGCCAGCGAAACTGACGCGCGCGATGAGAAGCATTTTCGGCCCGCAGCGAATCAAAATCCGGGCGATGGCCGCAAAGTAGAGTGATGTCTTCGCGTGCTGCGCCAGCTCTTACCAAAGCTTCTGCCACGGCAAGAAACGATGATCCGCTCAGCCCGGGACCTTCATCCACGATGATGAAGTGCGAGCCGACTGTAATGTGGCCATCAATGAATTCCAACTCCGCGTTAGAAAGCCGCAGCTCGCGGTTATAAGGATGCCCATGCGGACGCACGGTGATCCGGTCAGCCTTCTTGCCTTGCTTGCCGGCAGCTGCCATTACAACGGCGCTCAAGGTGGTTCCGATGCTCCTTATCCCTACCACGGCAATGGCATGGCTATTTTGAATTCCATGGCTATTCTGAATTAAATCAATGGCAGCATCTGCGTATGCGAGTGGATGAAGCGCGTAGTAGGCAAAACCTTCAGGAGCAGACACGCTGATTCGATCGGGCACCTGAATCGCTTCCAGGGTTTCCGTCAGGCCGGCGACGTTCAGCTCTGCCCCGGCGAGAGTTCCGGCAACGGCATCGGTGATAGATTCCAGCCGGATCAACTCTGAGCCAAAATCTCTCGACTGGGTCGCTGCAGAATCACTGGCCAGAGCGTCAGCCACGCCGCATTCCAGCTCACCAGCCAGAATGAGCAGGCCCAGAATTTCTTCCTGGGAAATCTTTTCTTCCTGAGAAATCTGTGCGCCTGACCGGCGCAATCGATTGGCAAGATGGGCTTGCAGTTGGCAGGCGGAAATCTCCCGGCGGCCTTCGCGAAAGACCATCAGGTTGACCGGCTGGACACTCATGCAAGGAGCGGGGGCTAGGCCGCCTGCTTTCCCTTGCGTGAGGAGGCGCGTGGCGAACGGGCGACATCGCCTTCTTTATCAATGAAATATAGGAACTGGTTGTCGCGTTCAACCGCACCGGGCACCAGAACCTCAGTTTCACCTTCGCCCGACTTGGGCTTACGGCTCACGTTTCCATGACCATCAATGAAATAAAGGAACTTCTTGTAGTCCCGCTCCAGGCTCAGCTTTTTAACTTTCTCTGCCATGCCTACTTGGAGGCAAGGGATCACTGGCTGGATGCCAGCCTAAAGTGGTTAGTGATGGGCTTTATGCTGGGTTGCATCCGGACGCTTGTGTTTCGTCCTGGGAATGGGCGTTTCCCCCGGGGCATAATATTTTCTTACGATTGGAGGATTGAATTTATATAACTGCTCATGAATATTGCCGTCGCTATCCTTGAGTCGCAGGGTGAAAGTCTTCAGAGTTCCCTCTTTTCCGAAATCCTGCTGTCCCTGGGTCACCGGTAGCACCCCGGCGATATCGTGCTCGCGGTAGGCAGTCTCATAACGATGCTTGCGCGTATTCCAGGTAAAGACCCTGATCTGGTTGAAATCGAAAGGCATGCCATCTTTCGCTTCCGTAAAAAGGACGGCATACTCGTTTACCGGCTTGCCCTCATCCTGCACTGTACCCAGCGGGAACGCCGCCACGATCCGCTGCCCTTCAGAGTATTGCGCGATTTCGTCGGGAACATCGACATAGATGGTGCGCCCATAGACCCAGCCAACGCGTTTCTGCTGATCACGCACCAGCCACCAGTCTTCCAGAATCACAGGCTGGTCAGACTTGTCACTGTCATCGTCGTCGGAATCGTCTTTGTCTTTATCCTTATCTTTATCTTTCGATTTGTCGTCTTTGGCGTCTTTCCCGGGAATAGGAGTTGGAGTGGGCGCCGGAGCGTTGCGTTTTACCGTCTGGCGCTGAAGCAGATCGACCTTCTGTTTTTCCGCCAGCAAATAGAGATAACCGGTTTTTCTCCCCGGAGATATATGTACCTTGGCCTGCTCTTCCACGGCCGCCGTCGCCTGCGCCGGAGCATTCTTGAATTGTTCCGCCAGACGTTGGAACTGGTCATACGTGTCCTGGTCCGCCAGGTATCTTTCCTGTATCCAGCCTTCTTCTCCTCGCGGAGAACGCACACGCACAAACCGTTTGTTCTGCATGTGTTCAAGCACTTGCAGGCGCTCGCCATTGTGTACCAGGCCAGTCTTGTTGTAGATGGTGGCCACCCGGTCCCGAAGTGAAGCTTCTGGCACCGCGACGTACTCATATTCATTGCTGCCGGACGTGGTGTTGCTGCCACAACCGGAGAAGCCGCAGAGGCACACAAGCACGAGCGCGAGCCCGGTCAAGGTAATGCTGGCTCGGCTCATTGGTGGCCGGAAATGCTTTGACATGGACATTTGGTTGAAAGACCAATATAGCTTAGTTTTTGTCGCTGCGCTCCAAACCGCTGAAGGTTAATCGGGTGGTGAACTTCAACGGGCTCCTGGTGCCGCGGGCTCGGAGCGCTAGTCGGCCTCGCGACGTTAATTTCTTGCCGCTACGCGACAAACCGCAGGAGTGCATGTGTCGTGGTCACCGCAACGTGCTCCTGTTGCTGCGGGCTCGGCGCGCTAGTCGGCCTCGCGACGTTAATTTCTTGCCGCTACGCGACAAACCGCAGGAGTGCATGTGTCGTGGTCACCGCAACGTGCTCCTGTTGCTGCGGGCTCGGCGCGCTAGTCGGCCTCGCCCTTGTCGTCTGTGAATGGAAAACGTGGCCTTGTTATGATGATCACACACACAACAGTCAGACCGCTTAAGACTTAACACCCGTAAGATTTATCACCCGGAGGATCCTTGCGCTTTATTTCCCGAATACTGTCCGTTGCTGCTCTTTGTCTTTCCTTGACTCTGCTCTCCCCGGCCCAGGAGAAGCCGGATGCCATGGGCAACAGCATCCTGGGCGAGATGGGCTTTCTGGCCAGCGATGCCATGAACGGACGCGGAAGTGGAACACATGACGAACTGGTGGCTGCTACTTATCTGGCCTCACAGCTCCGACAGATTGGCATTGAACCCGCCGGCGACCATGGCAAATACATTCAGAACGTGGTCACGGAGGTGGAGAGCCGTGCCGGCACGAAGACCCCGTGGAATACCCGCAACGTGATTGGCATTCTGCGCGGAAGTGACCCCCAATTAAAAGATGAAGTGATACTTCTTACCGCGCACATGGACCACCTTGGCGTGCGCAAGCCCGTGGATGGAGACAGCATCTATAACGGCGCGGACGATGATGCGTCTGGCTGTGTGGCGGCGCTGCAACTGGCTGCGGCACTGGCCCGGGGTAAAGCGCCGAGGCGCACGGTGTTGATTGCATTCTTTGGCAGCGAAGAAACCGGAGGACAGGGCGACCAGTTTTTTCTGGAGAATCCTCCTGTGCCTTTGAAAAACATTGTCGCCAACCTTGAGTTTGAAATGATTGGCCGGACGGACCCAGCGGTGAAGCCCGACGAACTCTGGCTCACCGGCTTCGAGCGCAGCAATCTTGGCCCGGAACTGGCCAGACATGGAGCCAAGCTGGTGGCTGATCCGCATCCGAAAGAACAGTTCTTCCAGCGATCAGACAATTACGCTCTGGCAAAGAAAGGAATCGTGGCCCACACGGTTTCCAGCTTTGGATTACATAAGGATTATCATCAACCAAGCGACGATGTGGTCCACATCGATTTCAACCATATGGAGCTGGCAATCAAGTCAATGATCGTGCCGGTGAAGTGGCTGGCGAATGCGGATTTCAAGCCGGCATGGAAGAAAGGGAAGAAACCGTAGACGCGCGGCTCAGCCGAAAAGGCTCTGGGACGGTCCACCGAAGAGTTCAAAGATACTCTTGACCACGGTCCAGACCAGAACGACAACCAGCGTAATACTACCCAGAAGTAATCCCATCTCCGGGTCTTCAATGACGCTATCAAAGATTATTCCTGCGACGTTATCGCGGATGATTGTTCCCGCGTCGTCTGACTGGGTTGTTTCGGGCTCAGGCGTTGGTGACATTGCAGGTCCTCCTGATTCAATGACGCTCAACCAAGTCACTTCTTAACGCGAGCCCATTATTTTTTTCCATAAACTTCTAGCTTGATTTCTTCCGCGAGCGGCGAATGCGCTCATCGACCGGCTTGCGGCCCTGGAAGCCTTCTTCCATGCCGTGCCAGTAATCGATGGAAGCTTCGCCATATTTCCAGCAAAGCAGCACAATGTCGTCATCCAGCTTGAAGGGAAAATCCAGCAGACCCATGTCGAGGTCCTTCACCTGTACGCCGATGGAATTGATCTCAGCCAGCGTGTCTTTAATCTCCTGCAGCGCCTTGTCACGCTCGGCGCGGCGACGGGCCGCATGTTCCACGTTAACCATGAGACCGCCGCTCAGGAAGATGCGGTGCTTCAGGTTCTGAAATTCAACTTCAATTTGCTCGATTAGGACCTTGCCGTCCATGCAGCGTTTCAGAAGCGACTGCAGGACCGGGAGCAGGGTATGCGCTTCTTCATAGGTGAAGGTTTTGATCTTACTCATAGTGGCAGTATCTATTAGAGCATAGTTTGCCTTACATCCAGAACAAAGTGAGGGATCCCTACAATCTTCCAGAATGCTAGGCCGGAATCATCCGCGAAAGTAGTCAAAGACTGCAGGGATCCTTTCTGCTCGGGATAAAGAAACAGCTTTAAATCCCGAACGCAGTGAGGAATCCCTACATTTTTAATGCACGTCCCCTTGTGATCCTCGTGGCAATAGGGATCCCTCGCCTTGCTCGGTACAAAGAAAAAGCTCCGCTCGGGATAAAGCAAAAAGCTACTGAATCTCCAGCATCCGATCCAACGCCACCTTGGACCAGTGCTTTACGTCTTCATCTACCTGGATCCGATTCACCACGTTGCCTTCCACCAGGTTTTCCAGCGCCCAGCATAGATGCTGCGGTGAAATGCGAAACATGGTGGTGCAGAGGCAGCCGGAATCATCCAGACTGACCACGAGTTTGTTGTCTTTGGCGAACTCTTTCCCCATGCGATTGACCAGATGGATCTCCGTCCCCACGGCGAACTTGGTGCCTTCCGGAGCATCTTCTATTAGCTTGATCAGTCGCTCGGTGGAACCAACGCCATCGGCTTTCTGGCAGACCTCCCAGCGGCATTCCGGGTGAACGATCACCTGTATGCCCGGATGTCGCTGACGAATCACATCCACGTGCTCCGGCAGAAATCGCTGGTGGACCGAGCAATGCCCCTTCCACAAGATGATTTTCGCCTTGCGAAGTTTTTCCACGGTCAAGCCGCCCATGAGCATGAACGGGTCCCAGACCACGCATTCGTTCAGCGCAATGCCCATGGCAAAGGCTGTGTTGCGCCCCAGATGCTGGTCGGGGAGAAAGAGAATTTTTTCATTGCGCTCAAATGCCCACTTAAAGGCCGACGGGGCGTTGGATGAGGTACACACCAGGCCGCCGCGTTCGCCGCAAAAAGCCTTGATTGCCGCGGTGGAATTCATGTAGGTGAGCGGAGTGATGCCTTGACCGAACTCATCGGTGATGCCGAGTTTCACCAGTTGTTTCCAGCAGGCTTCCACCTGGCCGATCTCGGCCATATCAGCCATGGAGCAGCCGGCATTGAGGTCTGGAAGAATGACCTGCTGACCGCTTTGGGCAAGAATGTCAGCGCTCTCGGCCATGAAATGCACGCCGCAGAAGATGATGTACTCAGCCCTGGTGCGCGCCGCTTCCTGCGCCAGTTTGTAGGAGTCACCGCGAAAGTCGGCAAAGCGTATGACTTCATCGCGTTGATAATGATGACCCAGAACAACCACACGGTCGCCCAGTTCGCGCCTTGCTGCCGCTATGCGCGCGTTCATGGTGTTGTCAGGGAGAGTTAGATAATTTTCCAGCGAGCAAATACCAGCCTGCTCAGCCACGGGAGCCACTAAAGTCGCCATTTAAATTCCGCCTTCAGTTCCTCAATGGGAACGGGGATGTTGAAAGCATCTACAGGGCTCCAGTAAGTTCACTGCGCGTTACGCGCCCAACTTACGGGGTTGTTGAAGCCCACAGTTGTACTTGTTAATACGATGCTCGCCGGTTTGCGAAAGACGCAAAAAGAATCAGCGCCAGATCACAGCCACGAACATGAACTATTGTCACATCGGAGGGCAGAAGAGGGCAAATCGTTAGATCGAGAGTGATCGGAGCCAACCTTACCGCTGATTTCACGGATAGCGCTGATTCACTCTGATCAAGGCCTATTCATAACGCAACGCAATCAGTGGATCAACACGCGTTGCCCGTCTCGCAGGAATGTAGGTGGCCACGCCAGCAACCAGAATCGTAGCTGCAAATGCTGTCACGAACGACAAGCGGTCAAAGGGGCTGACGCCAAACAATAAGCTCTGAAACATTCTGATGGCTCCGGCTGAAGCAATCAGACCAGCAACGCCGCCAACCATTCCGAGGCGAAGACCTTCCCACAACACCATTTTCCAGACCGCCGCAGGCTGTGCTCCCAGAGCCATACGGATACCGAGTTCGCGGACCCGCTGCTGAACATTGTGATTGATCAGGCCATAGGTACCGAGCGCGCTCAGCAGAAGGGCAAGCGCTCCGAAGGCCGAAATCAATGTGACCAAAAAGCGCGCGGGCGCCGCGTTGCTTTCCAGTAGAGAATCGACGGTCCTGACCCTCCATACCGGCTGGTCTTTGTCCACGCTCCAAACGGCTGCCCGGACAGAGTCACTCATTTGCATGGGATCGATTGCGGTGCGGACCATGAGAGTGCCGAAAATACCGGGCACCTGCGAGTAAGGGAAATAAATTTGAGGGCGCAGAGTTTCGTTGCGGGACAATTGCCTTGCGTCCCCGACGACGCCCACGATTACAGCTCTTGTAAGATTAGGGCTACGCCCGTCAGTGACCTGCGTGGTGTCCGTAAACAGGATTTCCCTTCCCAACGGCTCTTGCCCTTGCAGCAATGCGCGAACAAACATGTTGTTCACGATCACGACTGGGCCGGAGTGAGAATCATCAGCATTGGAGAAAACTCGCCCACGAAGTAAAGGAATTTGTGCCGTGGCAAAGTAGCTGGGACTTACCAGATTGCTCAAAGCGGTGAAATCAGAATCTTTCGAGTCGTGAATTCCGGGCAGCTTAAATGAAATATCTGAAAAATTGCCACTAAATGGCAGAGACTGCACATACGCGGTGGAAATTACGCCGGGCACGTTTTGAATTTTGTCCTGAATCTGGCGATGGAATGCGGCCTGGCTCTCCGGCGTGGCATATTTGTTGCGGGGCACGCGATATTCCATGGTCAGCAGATGACTGGTGTTAAATCCTGATGCCGAGCGCGTGAGGGCTGAAAGGCTCTTTAACAGCAGGCCAGAACTTACAAGCAGCACAACCGCCAAAGCGGTTTGAACAACAACAAAAGTTGAGCGCAACCAGGAGTTTCCGCGTGAGCCGGTCTCACGGGTTCCAGAATGCAGGACTGATCCGGCATCAGGTTTTGAAAATCGGAATGCCGGCACGATACCGAAAAGAATTCCCGCACCCACTGAGATGGCAATCGCAAATGAGAGGGCTCGGTAATCAAGCAGTCCGGAAACATCTATATCCATTTCAACGGGACTGATCTTTCTGATCAATCCCAGGAACTGGACGGCAACCAGTACACCCAGCGCCCCGCCGGTCATTGAGATGAGCAGAGATTCACAGAAGAACTGCCTGACCAGCCGCAGACGGGCAGCGCCCAAGGCAGAGCGCAATGCAATTTCCCTTTGACGAGCCATCCCCCTGGCCAGCAGAAGATTCGCCAGATTCGCGCACATGATGAGCATCACGATGGCGACGGCGCCAACCAGCATTGACAATGGCGCGCGCATGTCACCCCTCATCATTTCCCGCAGCGTATCAATCTCAATATGTATTCCTTTATTGCTCTGCGGATAGTCGCGGGCGAGAGTGCCGGCGATGGCGTCCAGATCAGCGATAGCGCTTTGGCGGGAAACACCATCTTTGAGTCGCCCCATTAAACCCATGGTCTTGGCCTGGCGATCCATGGTGTAAGCCGGATGGTGCTGCGCAGTGATGTAGACATCCACAGGCACAAACTTTTCCAGGTTTTCTGGAATCACGCCAACAACCGTATAAGGTTCATTGTTGAGCACGATCTGCTGCCCAAGAATGTTTACATCGCCTCTGAAGCGATTCTTCCACGCGGTGTAACCCAGCACCGCCACATACGGCGCTCCGGCACGGTCTTCCCCGGGAAGAAAAGTACGCCCCAATGCCGGGGAGATGCCGAGCATGGTAAAGAAATTATCGGAGACAAAGCCACCGATGAGGCGATCAGGCCGCTCGCGTCCGGTGAGGTTGAGGCTTTGATCCATCCATAAAGAGAGGTTTTGAAATGTCTGCTGGCGGCGGCGGTAATCTTCAAAATTGCCAGCCGAAACCATGAAACCTCTGCTGGTGGCAGTGGCTTCGCGGATGTCAACAAGTTGGCTTGCTTTCGCCAGACCCCAGGTTGGATACAAGACCTCAAGAAACGTGCTGAAGATGGCGGTGTTGGCTCCAACACCCAGCGCAATGGTAAGAACCGCCACCAGCGTGAAAGTGGGCGATTTGCGCAGAAGGCGGATGCCGTGACGAAGATCCTGAAAAACAGTCTCGATGCCATGCCACCAGCGGACCTGATGAACAGCTTCGCGGGTCTGTTGCAGTCCTCCAAACTCGATCAATGCTCGACGACGCGCTTGTTCTTCCGTCATTCCCAAGGTTTTGTTCTTCCGGACTTCAGATTCAATGTGGAACGAGAATTCGTCGCGAAGATCTGCTTCGTCTTTTTTTCGGAACAGCAAGCTTCGCAGAAATTTCAGGCCGAACATTGACGCCCTCTCAATTATTCGTAACGCAATGCAATCAGCGGATCCACTCGGGTAGCACGGCGTGCCGGCAGGAAGCATGCCACCAGGCTCACCAGCAAGAGCAGCGCTGACACCGCGGCCAGCGTCATGGGATCCATGGCCTTTACGTGGTACAGCATGGTGTTCATGATTCGCGTGGCGCCGAAGGCCGCCGCTGCGCCCACGACTACGCCGACCACTGCAAGCACGATTCCTTGACGCACGACCATCCGAATCACGTCCAGACGTTGAGCGCCGATGGCCATACGAATGCCAATTTCACGCGTACGCCGCGTGACCTCGTAGGAAAGGAGTCCGTAAATTCCGCCGCAGGCTAGAATCAACGCCAGTGCGCCGAAGAAAGCGCTCAGCTGCGCCAGCAGACGTTCCACGTGCATCTGTCCGTTCATCTGCTCCATCTGCGTGGTCACCCGGTACATCGCCAGGTTGCTGTCGCGTCGTGTGATCAGATCACGAATGGCTGGGACCAGTTGTCGCGGGTCGCCTGCGGTACGGATAGTAAAAGATCCGCCCCCGGACAAAGGCGCATACATCACGGGCCGCACATCCGCCCGCAGCCCGTCATACTTTGTATCGCCGGCCACGCCGATGATCCGCCATCCGGAACCACGCGGCACGGTCTTGTCTTGCGGCATTCCCTCTTCCATGTGCTGGTCAATCGGGTTGGTTTTAGCGAGAAATTGTCTGACAAACGTCTCATTCACGATAATCGGAATCGGTGGCGCGCTGGGATCGGGGTTAGCGTCCCTTGGTCTGGAATCGCGCGCGGTCGTAATTGCGTAATCAGCAGCATTGAAATCGCGGCCGGTTTTCAGCGGAATGCGCATCGCCTCGAAGAATCCGGGCCCCACGGGCATATAGTCAGTGTCGGCAACGTGATCATCGGGCGTTCCCGGAGGATGAAAATCTGTGTCCCATAGACTGCCGGCCAGCAGCGGCTCCCAGGAATAGCTGACCGACTTCACGGACGGAAGCGCGGCGAACTTCTCCTGCAATTCCTGGTTGAGTGAATGGATTTGCCCGGGTTTGTATCCAGCAAGGCTGGGATCCACTCCAAACAGCAGCACGTTGTTGGGATCAAATCCAAGTTCCACGCTCTTTAAGTTGGTCAGCGTTCGCAGGAGCAATCCAGCGCCCATTAAAGCCACGATCGCCAGCGTGACCTGTGCCACTACCAGCACGCTTCCAAGACTGAACCAGCGGCCTTGTTTTAAATCGCCCGCGGACGCGGCGCTTCCCGACTTGAGCGCGGGAGTCAGGTCCACACGCAGACTGCGCAGGGCTGGAGCGAGCCCGAATAAAATGGCCGCAAGCAGCGCAACCGCGAAAGTGAACGCCAGGACACGCCAGTCAAAAGCGGCATGGAAAGGCAAGGGCTCAGATGGTTCGGTTTTCACCATGAGTAGAATCACGCGCGATCCCCAGCGCCCTATCAGGAGGCCAAGTGCTCCGCCTGCCAGCGACAGAAGCAGACTTTCAATCAGCAACTGAGTGACTATTCGTCCGCGCTTTGCGCCGAGCGTTAGTCGGACCGCAATCTCCCTTGACCGCGCGGCAGAGCGTGTGAGCAGCAATCCGCCAATGTTTGCGCATGCAATCAACAGCACTAATCCAACGGCAGCCATGGCAACATAAAGCGGATTCATGACCTGAGCTCGTGGGTAATACAGTGCGTCCTGGGCGGATGGCACGTCGATTCCGGGATCATCCGCTGCCTGAAAAAGAGGTTTGGGCGCATTGAATGTGTGATTGCGAAACATGCCGGTCAAAACCGTTGCTGCCTGTTCGCGTTGCACTCCCGGATGCAGGCGGGCAAGGATAGCAACTTTCCAGAATTGATAACTGTCGTCCTTGGCGGTCCAACCCGGATCCAGACGTGCCTCAGATGACAAAGGAAGCCAGACATCAACCTGGTCACCAGCTGTGATGCCGGTGAAATCCTGCGCCATCACTCCGACAATGGTGAATGGAACACCGTTCAGGCGCACCGTCTTTCCAACGGTGTCAGTCGTGCCGCCGAATGCGCTTTTCCAATAGCCGTGGCTGATTACCATCACCGCGGGCGCGCTCACGTCGTCATCCGCCGGCAAAAGTGTCCTTCCCATCGACGCCGGAATGCCAATGGTCTGGAAAAAACTGCCTGACACCAGCTGCGCGCCATTCAAGATGGTGGCCGGACCATTTCCGCTCAGGTTGATCCTGCCGCCGCCAGCCATGGCAGCTACGTCAGAGAACAAGTTCCTTTGTGAAGCCACTTCTTTGAACCATGGCAGCGAGAGTGAGCAGCTTCTGTAATCCGTTCCTTGAAAGTTACTTGCGCAATAGCCGTAACCGCGCTGGCTCATGAGTTGCGGCCGCTTGTGCGCGTGCCACTTCACCAGCACCAGTTCTTCCGCCTTGTGCGCCGGCAACGTGCGAAACAATACGCCATCAATGAGACTGAAAATGGCGGTGTTCATGCCAATACCCAGCGCCAGAGTGAGTACCGCGATCGAAGTGAACACCGGCGTCTTCCTCAGCAGCCGCAGCGCATAGCGAGTGTCCTGGGCTACGATGTCAAAAAGACGAACACTTCCGGTTTCGCGGACATTTTCCCTGGTCTGCTGTACGCCCCCGAATTCGATGAGAGCCTGCCGGCGTGCTTCCTCGGGCGACAAGCCCGCGGCAACATGCTGTTCGATCTGCCGCTCCAGGTGAAAGCGCATTTCGTCATCAAGCTCACGTTCCGTTTGGCTGCCGCGTTTAAACATTGCCAGAAGATTTTTCCAGGACATTCTCAAGCTCCCTTGTCAGACTTATCCTTGTGTGCCACGTGATCTTGTGCCACGTCATCCTTGTGCTAAAACCAGCGCGATGGCCGCCGACAGACGTTCCCATTCGCCCATTTCTTTTTCCAGTTGCCGAATACCCAGTCTGGTCAATGAGTAGAATTTGGCCCGCCGGTTGTTCTCAGAAGTGCTCCACTCAGAGGCGATCCACCCTCGCTGTTCCAGCCGCGCAAGCGCCGGATAGAGTGAGCCCTGGCCCACCTGTAACACTTCTTCTGACACTTGTTGAATGCGCTGCGAAATTCCCCAGCCATGCATCGGCCCCAGGGCGAGCGTTTTTAAAATCATCAAGTCCAATGTGCCCTGCAACAACTCAATCTGGTTGCCCATTGCTTCCTCTCGAATGTCGACAAGACATTAGACGGCCGTCTTGTCGGATGTCAACAAGAACGAACGTAAATCTTTTTCCTACCCCCGAAAATTCCTATCTGAGCCATAAGCATGTTCAGATACAGCAATTTACGAGGTGATTGCCCCATCTACGGTGCAATTTGATTGTGGGAAATAATTGTTGCAAAGTTGATGCAATCCGCGGCGTGATCGAATAAGATGTGGCCCTTCGTCGACGAGCAGAGCTTCTGGACTGCCGGAACAAAATCGAGCCACTTCCCTGGAGAGGCCCCTATGCTGCAAATCAGCAAGGCGGATTACGATCTAATTCGTTGGGAAGCCGAACGCAGCTATCCAAACGAATGCTGTGGCATCATTCTCGGTGTTGATTCGGGAGAAAATCGCCAGGTCACTCTGACCATCACGTGCGACAACGCACGTAAGGATTCGCCCAAGGACCGTTACAGTATTCACCCGGAACAGGTGGTGGCGGCGCATAAGCTGGCGCGCAGCCGAAGCGAAAAGATCATTGGCTTTTATCATTCACATCCTGACCATCCGGCGCGCTATTCGTCCACCGACCTTGCCGAGGCGCACTGGTTTGACTGCTCGTACGTGATCACCAGCGTTCAGCAGGGCCATGCCGAGGCAACTACTTCGTTCATCCTGATGGGGACAGAAGACCGCAAGCATTTTGCTCAGGAAGAGATCGAGATCACCACGTACAAAAAAGATCTGAGATTTGCATCGTTATAGAACGAACTTTTGTAGGACCAGCTTTTGTAGACGGCTTTTGTAGATTCGCGCAGGCAAAGTCTATAATCAGGTATGTTTTCCGAACCTTGTCGCCAACATCGAATGTGCGCCATCAGCCGCTAGCGCGGCCTCCCTTCTGCCGCGTGCCGGCAAGCACTGAAATAAAATCGATATCACTGACGAAAGGAACCTTTCATGGCCATCACCATCGCGCCAGAGCTGCCCACATTAAATAATGATGAAGTCCTGCGTTATTCGCGACACTTGATCATGCCGGAAGTGGGCATGGACGGGCAGCTAAAGCTCAAGGCCGCTCGCGTTTTATGCATCGGAACCGGAGGGCTGGGCTCACCTCTGGCGCTATACCTGGCTGCTGCCGGTGTGGGCACGCTGGGTCTGGTCGACTTTGATGTGGTCGATTTCACCAACCTGCAACGCCAGATCATCCACTTCACCGGCGATGTGGGCAAGCCGAAGCTGGAATCAGCGCGTCAGAAGCTGGCTGAAATTAATCCTTACGTCAACGTGAAGACCTTTCCCACCAGGCTGACCAGTGACAACGCGCTCCAGATCTTTGCCGACTTCGACATCATTGTGGATGGCACTGACAATTTCCCCACACGTTTTCTGGTCAACGACGCGTGCGTTTTCACCGGCAAACCGAATGTCTATGGATCAATTTTCCGTTTCGAAGGCCAGGCCAGCGTGTTCGGGGCCAAAGATGGTCCGTGTTACCGCTGCCTGTATCCGGAACCGCCACCGCCGGGCCTGGTTCCATCCTGTGCGGAAGGCGGCGTGCTCGGAATTCTCCCCGGACTGGTCGGACTGATCCAGGCCACAGAGACAATTAAACTGATCCTGGGTACGGGCAATCCGCTGGTGGGCCGTCTTCTGCTGGTGGATGCGCTGGGCATGAAGTTCCGTGAATTGAAGCTGCGCAAGAATCCTGATTGCGTGGTTTGCGGAACGCATCCTACCGTGACTAAACTGATCGACTACGAAGAGTTCTGCGGAATACGCGGACAGGAGACACCAGTGAACCAGAGCGGAGTACCGGAAATCAGCGTGGAAGAATTAAAGCGGAAACTGGACGCCAAAGAAGACATCTTTATTCTGGACGTCCGTGAGCCGCACGAATATCAGATTTGCAATCTGAACGGCCATCTGATTCCGCTGAATGATTTACCTAAACGCGTGAGCGAACTCGATCCCAGCAAAGAGATGATTGTTCATTGCCGATCCGGCGCACGCAGCGCGCGGGCGGTAGGATTTTTGCGTCAGGCAGGTTTCACCAAAGCCAGCAATCTGGCCGGAGGCATTCTGGCCTGGGCTGACCGCGTAGACCCCAAAGTGCCCAAGTATTAGTCGCTTCGCTCCAAACCGCTTGAGAGTTTGTTTCGTGGCTAGCTCGGTCTATGCTCCTACGGCACGCGGTTCGGCGCGCGAGTCGGCCTCACCGCGGGTTCAAGACCAATAGTCTTATTCCACTCCAAACCGCTTGAGAGTTTGTTTCGTGGTTAGGTTAGTCTATGCTCCCATGGCACGCGGTTCGGCGCGCGAGTCGGCCTCACCGCGAATTCGAGAGAAGTGGTTTTTCCGATTCGCGCAATTCGCGGCTAGTCAATCACGCAGCGTGTTCTGACTCTGGATCCGGCCATCCGGTTGAAACCGTAGAGTCCGGTGGTTGCGGGCTTCCAGTTTGCGAGCCGGTTGATTCTCCCCGGAGTTTGCGTATGGCTTCGCCAACGGTATGAGAGGCGTTAAATAGAGCGCCTACCGGAATTACTCTGCCAAGTTTGTAGTGGCCCAGGGCTGCCATACCCATGGAGGCGATACAGCCGCATTGCGAGCAATCAGGATCACCACCGAACTGGCATGGCGAGACCCTGGTTTTAAGATCAGCCGAGATGATTTCCGTGGTTTGCGCGAAGATGCACTTTTCCGGCGAAGATGGCGGGTGCAGAAACTCGCGGATCGCACCGGACGTCATATCAAGCTTGGGATACAGCAATTGCAGCCGCAACAATTCTTCTACCGCACGTTTGCGTTCGTCGAGGGAAAGTATCTCCAGCGCCTCCGCACCTTTCTGCGGAGTGAACATACTGAACCATACTTTCTTGATCTCATTTCGTGGCGTCCAGAAATCCAGAAAATCCTGAAGATAACCGGGCTGCATCATCTGCGCAGTGATGGTGCAATGTACTGTGACACGGTGACCGGCGATATTCTGGAGGATGCGATCATACGTGGCAGGCCGGCGGCGCAAGTCGTGCTCCTGTTGAAGACCGTCAATCGAAACCACGAGGTAAACGCGAGGGATCGCAGCCCACTTTGCCGGAATCTGGCGGAACGCACTGGTTACCACCTGGACGTGAATACCACGTTCGGAAAGCTGTGGAAGCAGCGCGTCCAGTTCGCGATAACGAACCAGCGGATCGCCGCCAACAAGGGAGAGATGCAACGGACGGTATTCATCCACCACTTCCAGCACTTTGGCCACAAGTTCGTCATGCTTGTAGTCAGAAAGCTGGCGCAAGGACAATCCTTCTCCAGGATGGCCGGGCTCGTACGCGTAGCATCCGGGACAACGCAGCGGGCATTCCCGGGTTATTTCAATGGATAGCGAGGGGCGCCTTCCGGTAAGGATCCTGCCCCAGGCATGGATAATTTCTTGTGCATTCATGGGGTCCTGCAAATGAGCATGGGTGAAGCCACATGCGCTCTTTGCGCATGCATTTTTCCGATTTAAGCAATCCTGACACTCGGGATGAAATCTTCGCCGTTGGCTTCTTGCTCTGTCGTGGCAAATTCCTGAGCTGGCAGTACAGGATCAAGTGGTGAAAGCTTGCTGACGAGTTCCCCAGCCACGGGAGTTTTGGTCTCAGCCGATGGTTGTTCTTCGCCAGGAACTGTTGGTGGTTTGTCTTGCTTCTCTGCCGCGTGTGCTTCGGGCAAGCCAAGCGGTCCCAGATCAGCGTCAAGGTTGAACACGAATTCAAATTCATCTTCTGCCAGCTGGCCTCCGCGGACCGGATGCATTACGTTGTTGCGGATCCGATTGAGCTGCAGCAGTTTCTCCAGCAATTCCTTCTTGTTCTGCGCCAAGCCAGCCGGGAGATACTGGCTTACGAGCGCCCACTTACGATCGAGAATTTCGCGTAGCGCAATAAGGTGTGTGTAGTTGTAAGGCTCGGGCGCCGGATCAGGATCTTTTTCGCGCAAGGCCGCACATTCCGCGCGAATGTTGTCTGGAACTCCGCTTCGCCACCAGTCTTCCTCACCAAATTCACGGATAAATACGGCTTTGGTGAAACGATGAAGCCGTACTTCAATGCCGCGCACGATCTCATACATGTCGCCAAGCACAACAGGAGCGCGGCGAAAATCGAGATACACGCGGATATCAAAACGGTCACACTTAATGCCGCGCTTTTCCAGTTCACGCGCGATCCGCGCAGGCGATGAGGTTTTGTCCTGGGCAACCACCTCTTCAATGGCCTTGCGAGTATCCCTTTTCAGGGAAAACGCGATATCAGAGCGGCGCAGCTCGCCTTCACCGATCTTGCTCCACAGGTCATACAACACATCAGACGTACGGACCTTCATGATGCCGGCAATTTCGCTGGGACTATTTCCCTGTTTAAGAAGTGCGCAGGCCTGCTGGCGTTTGAACATGTCAAGGGTTAGATGCGATTCAGCGGAGTACGATGGCCAGCTAGAGACAGGAATTTAGATTTGCGCTGAAAGGGTTAAGCGATTGATTGCGCCATGACGCCTTTGACATCTGATTCGGACAGGAATCTGCCGCAGGAGCACGCAGCATAAGAAAACTATCATTCAGGCTACTGCGTTAAGAACCAGCAAATAGCCGGACTTTTAGTCTTTATGGTCAAAGCTCTGAACATCGGGCGCTAAACGACTGACCTTTTTCTCTTCTTATCGTTCTATCTTTCGCGCTCAAAAAGATATTGCCCCTTGCGCATGGCGGCCACCGATTCCGCTATCTTTAAAAAGGCGCTGGCTGCATGTGAGACCTGGCCATTCTTGCGATAAATAATGCGCAGCTTGCGTTCCAGTTTTAATTCACGCACCGGAATGGAGATCAGCTCGCCGCGCGCAAGTTCAGCTTCCACGGAAATTCTGGGCAACAAGGCCACACCATTTCCGGCGGCCACAAAGCGTTTGATCGTTTCAAGCGTGGGCATCTCAACGTCAAGACGAAGAGGCGTCTTGTATTTCTTGAACGCTTCCAGCACTTTCATGCGATATGGGGAGACCACATTGTGGGCAACAAATGACTCAGCTCCAAGCTGGCGGATGCTGACGTTCCTGGCTTTCGCCAGCGGATGACGCGGAGGCGTAACAAAGACCAGCTCATCGCGGAAAACCACAATGGACTGGAAGTGTGCATCCTCGGGGCGAAAAGAGAGAATGCCCAGTTCCACGCTATGATCGGCGACCTGGGCGGCAATGGAACTGGCCAGCGAGCGCCGGACTTCAATCTTGATCATGGGCGAAAAGCGCCTGAACTCTTCCAGTACACGCAGCAAATACAACGCTGTAAATTCATTCGCCGCGATCACCAGCGTGCCGCGCTGCACCTGTCGCAGTTCCTGCATGGAAGTGCGCGCCTCACGCCTCAGGTTCAGCATTTTGTGCGCGTACTCTTCCAGGACTTTGCCTGCGTCGGTCAGCATGCCGTCGCGTGCGGACCGGTCAAACAGAGCTTCACCCACTTCTTCTTCCAGCTTGCGCACCACTTGGCTTACTGCAGGCTGTGTGCGATGCACCACCTTGGCGGCTTTGGAAAAGCTGCCGGACTGCGCCACGGCGAGAAAAGTTTCCAGCTGGAAGAAGTCCAATGCGATTTGCCCTGCTTATGAGATTTTGACCGATTGTTTATAGCATAAGAGAAGCTTATGTAAAGTAAAACAATTATAAATTTGACTAATTGGATCGGAGACCCTGAGCATAGAACGTTGATCACAACGAGGAGGCTGGCAATGGAACGCTCACGGATTACGTTCTTTGACACAACCCTACGCGATGGAGAGCAGGCGCCCGGATGCAGCATGGGCATACGCGATAAGCTGCGCCTTGCCTGCCAACTGGAGCGCCTGGGCGCCGATGTGATTGAAGCGGGATTCCCCATTGCTTCCCACGACGATTTTGAAGCTGTGAGGGCGGTTTCACGCGAGATTCGCCGGCCAGTAATCGCCGGCCTGGCGCGCGCAGCTGCGCCTGATATTCGGCGGGCCTGGGCTGCATTGGAAGGCGCAGCGCGTCCCCGCATCCATGTATTCCTGGCCAGCTCTGATCTGCACCTGCAATGCAAACTGAAGATCACGCGCTCACAGGCACTGGAGCAGGTTTACAAATCCGTTTCCTATGCGCGCACGCTGTGTGATGACGTGGAGTTTTCTCCCGAAGACGCTACACGGTCAGACATCGATTTTCTTTGCGGGTTCGTACAGGTTGCGGTCCAGGCCGGCGCTACTACCATCAACATCCCAGACACCGTAGGCTACGCCATTCCCGACGAATTCGCGGCGCTGGTGCGCACCATCCAGAATCGGGTGGAAGGAATCAAGAAAGTTACCCTGTCAGTGCATTGTCACAATGACCTTGGTCTGGCCGTCGCCAACACACTTGCTGCCATCCAGGCAGGAGCTCGCCAGGTGGAGTGCACGATCAATGGGATCGGTGAACGCGCGGGGAATGCTTCCCTGGAAGAAATTGCCATGGCGCTGAGCGTCCGGCAGGCACAACTTCCCTACGAATGCGGAATTAACACTCAGGAGATTTATGCCAGCAGTCGCATGCTGACTGAGGTGATCGGCTTCGGCCCGCAACCGAACAAAGCGATTGTTGGACGCAACGCTTTTGCTCATGAAGCAGGCATCCACCAGCACGGCGTGATCAGTAACCCGTTATGCTATGAGATCATGACGCCTGAATCCGTGGGTGTGCCCGGAAACGATCTTGTACTGGGCAAGCACTCCGGGCGACATGCTCTGGGAAAACGCCTTGCCGAACTGGGTCATGAAGTTTCTCGCGCGGAGCTGGATGGCGTTTATGTTCGATTCATGACACTGCTCAAAAACAAAAATAAGATATACGATCAGGATTTGCTCTCACTGTTGCCCGCTCGCCAGAACGCCGGCGCCGCAGCCGCAAATTAGGTTCATTCGAATATTGGGACAAGGGACTCATCATGTATTTCAAGATCACGGTTCTACCAGGTGACGGCATAGGTCCGGAGGTTTGTCGCGAAGCGGTACGCGTCCTGGAAGCGGTTGGTAACTTTCATAAAATAGATTTTCGTTTTGAAGAGAAGCCGATCGGCGCCACCGCCATTCGCACGACCGGCTCCCCACTGCCGGACAGCACACTGGAAGCCTGCCTTAAAAGTGACGCTGTTTTTCTTGGCGCTGTGGGATCTCCCGACTATGACCATCTGGTGCCGGCCAAGCGTCCTGAAGGCGGATTGCTGAAACTCCGCAGCGGACTGGGCGGCTTTGCCAATTTGCGCCCCGCGTCGTCATTCGCTCCCATCTACGACTGCTCGCCGTTAAAAGATTCCGTTCTGCCGGGCGTTGATATTTTGTTTATTCGTGAGTTGCTGGGCGGTCTCTACTTTGGCACACCTCGCGGCTACGCAGAGGACAGAAATTCAGCCAGCAACACCATGCGCTACTCGGTGGAGGAAATTGAACGTGTAGCCCGCGTGGCGTTTGAGCAGGCACAGATTCGCCGCAAGAAAGTCACGTCTGTGGACAAAGCCAACGTTCTGGAAACATCACAGCTTTGGCGCAAGGTGGTGACTGAAGTTTCCAGGGATTATCCAGACGTCCAGCTTGATCATCTTCTGGTTGACGCCTGTGCCATGCACCTGATGATGACGCCTTCGCGCTTCGACGTGGTGGTCACGGAAAACCTCTTTGGCGACATTCTCACCGACGAAGCCGCCGTCTTGACCGGATCACTAGGCATGCTGGCTTCGGCGACCATCGGAGGACAGGTTGATCTTTATGAGCCCGTCCACGGTTCGGCACCGGACATCGCCGGCAAAGGCATTGCCAACCCGATTGGCGCCATTTCGACGGCGGCAATGCTGTTGCGCCATTCCGCGCGTATGGAAAATGAAGCGGACGATCTTGACGCAGCCATACGCCAGGTCCTGGATGAAGGTTACAGAACGGCCGATCTGGCACGCGAAGGCCGCGGCAAAATCGTTGGCACCCGCGAGATGGGCAGCCTGATCGAGAAAGCATTTGTCGCGCGGCTTGACCGGCGCTTCGCCTACCACGCAGTTTAAGGCGCAACCATGGCGGTAAGAACACTCTTCGACAAGCTCTGGGACTCACACCGTGTGTACGATGGCGCTGAGGACTCCGCCATCCTTTATATAGACCTGCACCTGGTGCATGAAGTCACGTCACCGCAGGCCTTTGAAGGGCTGCGACTGGCTGGACGAAAGCTGCGCCGTCCGGACAAGACCATTGCCACGCTGGACCACAACATTCCCACCACTACCGTGAATCGGCTGTTGATTGATGATGCATTGGCCCGCAACCAGGTGGAAGCCTTGCGTCACAATTGCCGCGAGTTCGGGGTAACACTCTACGATCTGGACGCTCCCGAGCAAGGCATTGTCCACGTGATTGGCCCGGAGCTTGGACTGACGCAGCCAGGTATGACCGTGGTCTGTGGCGACAGCCACACCAGCACCCACGGCGCTTTCGGCGCTCTGGCCTTCGGCATCGGCACATCAGAAGTTGAGCACGTAATGGCCACACAATGCCTGGTGCAGAAAAAGCCCAAGAGTATGCTGGTCAACTTCAGCGGCCGCATTCCCGCCGGCGTCACATCCAAAGACATGGTGCTGGGATTGATTTCGAAAATCGGAATCGACGGCGCCACAGCTCACGTGATTGAGTATGCCGGCGAGGCGATTCGAGCACTATCGATGGAAGCGCGCATGACGATCTGCAATATGAGCATTGAAGGCGGCGCGCGCGCGGGAATGATTGCCCCCGACCGGACAACATTTGACTATCTGCACGGCAGACGCTTTGCTCCACAGGGAAAAGCCTGGGACGATGCGGTTGCCTATTGGAAAACGCTGCCCAGTGATCCGGGAGCAAAGTTCGACCGCACGATCGAGATCGACGCTACACAACTTGCGCCGTTCGTGACCTGGGGCACCAATCCCGGAATGGCCGCTCCTGTTACCGGAGAAGTTCCCGATCCGGCCAGCGCAGCGGACTCTTCCGAACGCGGCGGCATGGAACGCGCCCTTACCTACATGGGATTGAAACCCCGTACAAAGATTGAAGACATTGCGGTTGACCACGTGTTTATCGGCTCTTGCACGAATGCGCGTATCGAGGACATGCGCGCCGCCGCCGGTGTGGTGAGAGGCTATAAGGTTTCCAAAAGCGTACAGGCCATGGTTGTGCCTGGATCACAGCAGGTCAAGCACGCCGCAGAAAAAGAAGGCCTGCACAAGATTTTTCTGGATGCCGGTTTCGAATGGCGTGAAGCCGGATGTTCCATGTGTCTGGGCATGAATTCTGACCGGCTGAAAAGCGGCGACCGTTGCGCCTCCACCAGCAATCGCAACTTTGAAGGGCGCCAGGGTGCGGGCAGCCGCACACATCTGGTCAGCCCGGCCATGGCCGCGGCCGCGGCCGTAACCGGACACTTCGTCGATATCCGCCACTGGCAATACAAGGACTAGCTTTGATGCAGCAATTCACCACACATCACGGAACCATCGCGTTGCTGGACCGCGAAAACGTGGACACTGACCAGATCATTCCCAAGCAATTTCTCAAGCGGACAGAGCGCACCGGATACCAGGAATGTCTTTTCTTTGACTGGCGATTCAATGCCGAGGGGAAGCCCGATCCTGCATTCGCATTGAATGCGCCGGAGTACGCGGGCGCCAGCATTCTGCTGGCCGGCAAGAACTTCGGCTGTGGATCATCGCGTGAACATGCCGTGTGGGCCCTCCGCGACTACGGATTTCGCGCGGTGATTGCCCCGGCCTTCGCCGATATCTTTGCCAACAATTGCGTGAAGAATGGCGTTCTGACCATCACGCTCGCCGCCGCCGTGATCGATGACCTGAAAGCGCGTGTGCGCAATGCTGGACGCTACGAGCTATCGGTTGATCTTCGCAGCTGCAGCCTTAAGGGCCGGGACGGTTTCAGCAGCATCTTCATCGCCGATCCTTTCCGTCGCACCTGCCTGCTGGAGGGTTTGGATGAGATTGGCGTGACCCTAAAGCATGAGGCGGATATAGCAAGCTATGAACAACAACATGCTGGGTTTGGCCCGCGCATTCCAAGTGGCTTGTAATTGACTTGAATTCACGTCTATCTTTGTAACCTATGGTGTCGCGGACTCTGAATCAGGTTCCCGATTTGCTCTCTCTTCCTGGCTATCGCCCGGGTAAGAAAGCTCTCCTGGTTTTCTTTGAAACAGATTGTCCAACCTGCCAGCTCGCCCTTCCATATCTAAATGCGCTCGGCAGCGACGCGGTGCAGGTGATCGGCCTTTCCCAGGATGATGACACTCGCACGCAACAGTTTGTCAAAGACATGGGAATCAGCTATCGCGTTGCCGTTGATTCCGGCTGGAAGTTCACGAAGGCTTACGATCCGCAATCGGTGCCGACCATGTATTTGTTGGATGAAAGCGGCCATGTGCTGCAAACGCTGGTTGGTTTCGACAAAGAGGGACTCAACGCTTTGGCCAAAACTGTGGATCGGCCGGCGATTGCTCCAGAAAATGACGGTGCGCCTGCATGGAAACCGGGCTGCGGGTCACGACATCTGGAACCGGTAACGGACGCGGCCAGCGCCGGCGAAGCCGAACCGACCTTGTTACGTCGGATTGCTGAGCCTGCGTCTCGCATCATTCTTAAAGATAATGAGGATGCGCTGGAATACTGCCGGGAAAACTTTGGCGATGCCCTGCCGGTAGTGCCTCCCACGGTGGAGCGGGTGGAAGCCATGTTACAGGCCTGCGATCTCACTCAGCAAAGCGTTGTAGGCCGCATACCGCCGGTCTATGGAGAGGCAACTGTAGAAAAAATTGCCGCGAATGCCGTGATGGCCGGCTGCCCTCCAGAGATGATGCGCGTACTTATTCCCCTGGTGCGCGCAATTTGCGATGAAAACTTCAACACCCATGGTGTTCAGGCGACCACGCACTTCGCGGCGCCACTGATCGTAATCAATGGCCCGGTACGGAAAGAGTTGGGGTTCTGGAGCAGGCAAAACGTATTCAGCAACGTGGCCCGGGCAAACAGTACGCTGGGACGCGCGCTGCAGCTGATGTTGCTGAACATTGGCGGCGCAAGGCCCGATGGCATTGACATGTCAGCGCTGGGTAATCCTGGAAAGTTTTCCTTTTGTATCGCCGAAAACGAAGAAGACAATCCCTGGGAACCATTCCACGTGGACCGCGGCTTCAGTCGCGACCAAAGCGCGCTGACTCTATTTGCCGCCGAGCCGCCACGCGGCGTGAGTGAGCATACCGCCCAAAAGGGAGAAACGTTGCTGCGCGCCATCTGCCAGGTCCTGGCCACGGTGTGGAGCTATCGCAACTGCATGAACCATGAAGCCATTGTTGTGCTGTGTCCCGAGCATGCCAAAACGTTGTATCGTGATAACTTCACCCACAAGCAGCAGGTGCGCGATTTTCTTTTCGAAAATACCGGGGTTCCCGTGCGCTACTACGCGGAAAACGACAATGGTGAGGGCACGCAGTTGAAGCCCAATTATCGCGAGATCATGATTCAGGACGAACGCTGTTACCAGAAATTTCGTCATCCCGAAGCAATCAGCATTGTGGTGGCGGGTGGAACGGCGGGAAAGTTTTCCGCCGTGTTGGGAAGCTGGGTGACAGGTCCAACCGGCAGCCAGATGGTGACGTATCCTATCCCAGAAGCAAAAAAGTAATGAGGTTAAATGATGGCAGTAACACTGATTCATCCCGGCAATGAAGGTACCGTGCAAGCAGGCACAGCTCCGGCACGCCTGGCAACGCTCAAAGGGAAAAAGATTGGATTGCTTGACATCAGCAAGCCCGGCGGGAGGTTTTTTCTTGATCGCCTGGAGCAGCTTCTGCGCACGCGTTATGAAGCTTCTGATGTGATCCGGCTGACCAAACCGACTTACACAAAAAATGCGCCCACCACGCTGATACAGCAGCTTCGCGCCATGGATGCGGTTATCGAGGGCCTGGCCGATTGAGGGTCCTGCACAACGTGCAGTATGCACGATACGGTGAAGCTGGAAAATCTTGGCATACCCGCGGTTGCGGTTGCGACCACGGAATTTATTTCTCCGGCGCGAATACAGGCGGGTGCGCTCGGGCGTCCGGGATTTGAAGCGGTGTATGTGGAACATCCCATACAGGACCAGACGCCGCAACAGATTGCCGCACGGGCGGACGTTGCGGCCGCGGAGATAGTGAAACGATTGACAGGTAAATAGCGCTGAAAGGAACCAGCGACGATGACTGCTTCCGTAACGGAAGTTCAAACCAAGAAGTCTGCACAGGGCAAAGGCAATAAAAAGATTGCCATCCTGGGCTGCGGGAAAATGGGCACCATCCTTCTCCAGGGTTTTCTGGAGCACGGCCTAATCACCAAAGATGAAGTGGTGGCCACGGTGCAGCATGACGAACATCGCCGCGAACTGGCGCGCGAACTGAGTGGCGTCACCGTCACCACGGATAACAAGTCAGCCGTTACGGGAACGCCCATCATTATTCTGGGCGTAAAGCCGCAGGCACTGGGACAACTGCTGGAAGAAATTTCGCCTATATTGGGGCCGGAGACGCTGCTCATTTCCATTGCCGCTTCCACCACGACTGGATTTATCCAGCAGAAGGTAGCAAAGAATGTCCACGTAGTGCGTGCGATGCCCAACACTCCGGCAATGGTCGGTGCGGCGATGACCGCGCTCTGCGCAGGACCTTCCGCGCGCAAAGAACATCTGGAAACGGCCAAGAGTTTATTTGAGAGCGTAGGCCGCGCAGTGATTGTCGACGAGAAACACATGGACGCCATCACTGCTCTCTCCGGCAGCGGCCCGGCATTTGCTTTTGTGATTCTGGAATCGCTTGCGGAAGCCGGCGTGAAAGTGGGACTACCGCGCGATCTTGCCACCACCCTGGCAGCCCAGACTATGTTCGGCGCAGCCAAGCTTGCACTCGAGACAGGTCATCATCCGGCGCTGCTGAAAGACGCCGTCACCACACCGGCGGGATGCACGATTGAAGGCCTCATCGAACTGGAGAAAGGCGGCCTGCGCGTAACGTTGATCAAAGCAGTCATCGAGACTACGCTGCGGGCGAAAGAGTTGATGACGATAGAGCGGTAGTTGGTTATTGGTAGTTGGTGGTTGGGTTTTGGAGCGCAGCCGCCCTCGGCTGCGCCTCCCCGTGAGAGCAAGAGCAACTGGGCGAAGGCTGTCTTTGATACAAGCATTTGAGCGATCGCAGGGTTCCCTCGCTTCGCACGGGATAAAAAACACAGATGCACGCAGGGTTCCCTCGCTTCGCTCGGGATAAAAAGACGGACGCAGCCGAGGGCGGCTGCGCTCCACGAGTTTTATCTATTCCGCCCCGTTATCTGGTTTCACCATCAGCCGAGGGCGGCTGCGCTCCAACTACCAATTACCAAGTACCAATTACCAAGTACCAATTACCAAGTACCGCAGTATCCACTTGCTCGAAATCCCCTGCCCCGCTATCATTAATATCGATGTTTAAGCCTTCCGCCAACATGGCCATGTGCTGTCACACCATGGCTATGTGTGTGTTCATACACTGAGGCGGACAGGTTCATCAAAGATTTAGAAACGCAATCCTTGAACCCGCTGCCTCAGGCAGTGGGTTTTGTGCTTTTGCGATCATCCAGGCACTCAAAACGCTGCGGCAGCTTGAAAAGAGAGAACACTTTAATGAGCACAAGCGTACGTTATCAATTGCGATGCCGTGAATGCCAGACTAGCTGGGGTAACCAGCCAATCTCATTCTGCCAGAATTGTTTTGCCCCGCTGGAGGTCGCTTATGATCTGGCCGCCATCAAGCACGAGATCAGCCGCGACAAAATCGCGGGCCGTGCTACAGATCTTTGGCGCTACAAGGAATTGCTTCCCCTGCCGGAACAATATGACGCGTCATTGTCATTGCCCGTGGGTTTCACCCCGCTGGTCAAAGCGCCCACGCTGGGTGAGACCTTCCGCACAAAATCTCTTTATCTGAAGAATGATTCGGTTTGCTTCCCTACTCTGAGCTTTAAAGATCGCGTGGTGGCCGTGGCTCTCACGCAAGCCCGCGAGTTCGGCTTTGAGGTAGTCAGTTGCTCTTCCACCGGCAATCTGGCCAACTCGGTGGCGGCGCAGGCGGCGCGCGGCGGCTTCAAGGCTTGCGTGTTCATCCCTTCTGATCTGGAACCGGCAAAGATTCTCGGCACGCAGGTGTATGGCGCAACCATTGTCCGCATTGATGGCAATTATGATCACGTGAACCGGTTGTGCTCGCAGATTGCCGATAAGCATCGCTGGGGATTCGTGAACGTGAACCTGCGTCCTTACTATGCCGAAGGCTCGAAGACCGTGGGCTACGAGATCGCCGAGCAGCTGGGCTGGCGGCTGCCTGACAATGTGGTTGTGCCGATGGCCGGCGGATCGTTGATCGGCAAAATCAGCAAGGCGTTCCGCGAGTTGATCGAGCTCGGCCTGGTCGAAAGCAAGCATGTGAAATTTTTTGGCGCACAGGCCACCGGCTGCAGCCCCATCAGCGCGGCGGTAAAAGCCGGACGCAATGAGATTGAGCCGCAGAAGCCGAAGACGATAGCGCGGTCGCTCGCCATCGGCAATCCGGCTGACGGATTCTACGCCGCCAAAATGATTACCGGCAGCGGTGGCTGGTCAGAAGACGCCAGCGATCCTGAGATCGTGGACGGCATCACGCTGCTGGCCGAGAGCGAAGGCATCTTCACGGAAACAGCCGGAGGCGTAACTGTTGCTTGCGCCCAAAAGCTGTTCGCGCAAGGGCGGATTTCTCCGGAGGAAACAACCGTGCTCTGCATCACGGGCAACGGGCTGAAGACAACGGACGCGCTGGAAGGCAGGTTCGAAGCCACGGAGCCGATTGCGCCAAAGCTGGCGGCGTTTGAGGAATTCCTGGAGCGTGAGCTGCATGGTGTGGTGGCAGCGGGAGGAGCACGATGAGTGTGAAAATTTCGATTCCTTCGGCATTTCGCCGCCATACGGAAGGCCTGGACAACTACTCATGCAGCGCTCAAGACTTGAACGAACTGCTGGATGCGCTTGGCGCCCGCTTTCCAGAATTGAAACCTCATTTGCGGGATGAGCAGGGAAAGGTGCGGCGGTTTCTCAACATTTATGTGAATGATGAAGATATCCGCTTCCTGGACAAAGACTACAAGTTCGCCGACGGTGATGAGGTCACGCTGGTGCCGTCGATTGCGGGTGGGTGATTCCTTCATTTTGTCGCTTCCCTCCAAACCGCGGTGAAGCATCGTCGTGATGGACATCGCAGTGCTCCTGTTACATGCGGTTCGGCGCGCAAGCCGGCCTCACCGCGGGTTTTCACAGCGAATGCATAGATCCTTCGACTACGTCGTCGCATGCGCTCCGACTTCGCTCAGGATGACAAAAGGAGACGGTCTCGAGGGAATTCCCTGTGCTGCACGGTTACGACGCGCATTCCCGGGGTTCCTCTCTTGCCGTCGCGTTCGCTCCGTCAGCGTTCGGAATAACAGAGGGGATCAAGCGATCTGGGATTGAAACTCTTGAACGAATACTCAGTTCATCGGCCCGCGCAACTTCGCCGACGATCAGCAGGGCGGGCGACTGCACTCCCACGGCAAAAGGAAGATCAGAGAGAGCCATAAAGCATTTTTGTTCAGTGCTGCGTCCGGCCTGCGAAACTAGAACGCAGGGCGTATTGGGCGCCACACCGGAGCTGATCAGATCGCGAGCAGTGCGGCCGTAGTCAGGCCCCGGCATATAGACGGCGAATGTGGACTTTTGCGGATCGAGCCCGGCAGTGCGCAGGTTTTCACCGCGGCAGTTGTGTGCCGTGATAATCACCAGCGCAGAGGCGGCCCGGCGGTCGGTTAAAGTGATCTCGGCCGATGAAGCCGCTGCGGAAGCGGCGGTCACGCCGGGAACGATCTCAAATTCGATCTTCGCGCGGCGAAGCGCGTCAATCTCTTCACCCAGACGGCCAAAAATCGATGGGTCGCCCGACTTCAGCCGCACTATTGTGCTGCCAGTATTGGCATGCCAGACCATCAAAGCGTTGATTTGCTCTTGTGTATGGTGATGGTCGCCATAACGTTTGCCCACACTGATTTTTTTTGCCGACGAAGCCACCAGCGCCAGTATTTCCGGCGTGACAAGATCGTCATGCAGCACAGTGTCCGCGGCGCGTAGAAGCGCCACGGCTCGCATGGTCAGCAGATCAGCCGATCCTGGTCCTGCTCCGACAATGTAGACCTTGCCCGGCATGGTGAATTGGCTTAGGCGCTCTTGCGTATGAACTTGCGATCGCTTTGCAGCCACTGCTCCACTGTGTCAAGAAGGCGTCCGATCAGTTGATCCGCGCCGCCGACCATGTGCAGGCCTTCATGCTGGTGGTCTTTCAAGGTCTGTCTCAGTTTGGTTTCAAGTTCTATCCGTTGCGAATGGTCCATGTTGGTCTCCTGTTGAGATTGGATGATGCTCGCTTCCAGCTGGACGCAACTGCGCCAGAAGATGAAGCAGTTCCTTGCGACGTTCAGTGCGCGGCAGCACACTGCGTAAAGCTGTGCGCATGCGTCCAAGCCAGGTAATCCAGCTTTCGTACTCCGGCCCGTACTCTACTTCCAGCTTCTTGCGCACGCGCTGGGCAAGCGCAGGGCTGTGTCCGGCGGTTGAGACGGCGATCTGGAAATCGCCGCGGCTGACAAGCGCGGAAGCATAGAAATCACAATAAGGTGGATCGTCAACGGCGTTGCACAACGCTCCGGCGCGCTTCCCTTCCTCATAAACCTGGTGATTCACTTCCGCCGAATCAGTGGCTGCGATCACCAGGAAATATCCCTCGGCCATCCCCGCCTCGTATTTCTTTGCGATGTGGTGAATGCGTCCTTCGCCCGTCCATGCCGCAATACGCTGATTGAGCTGTGGAGCGATCACTGTGACGTCCTTGGCGGAACGAAGAACTCCTTCGAGCTTCTGTTCGGCAATGGTTCCACCGCCGACGATCAGGACTCTCTTTTGCTCGAGTTTTAGGAATACTGGATAGAGAGTCATGGTTATCAGCCCTCGATGCCATGCGGCACGCGACCCGGCGCCAGATCGCGCGGCACGGCCGCGACTGGTTGACCCGCAAGAAAGCCACGCAGCTCTTCATCCGAATGACGAGCAAAGAACTGGCGCAGGTTCTCCGCAGCGCTCTCGCGCAGGTCAAGGTACGATCGCAGCAGACGCTCGGCTGCGGCAGGAACTTCGTCCGCCGCGCAACGATATCCGGTCGGACGCCCGAACGCTGCATGTTCACCGACCGCGCCGCCAAGGCAGAAGTAATACGCATCCTGCATGCGGCCATCGACTTTGAGTTTTTTGCCTTCCAGGCCAATATCGGCAATACGGTGCTGCCCGCAACTGTTTGGACAGCCTGTCACGTTGATTTTCAGATGCTGGTCAAACTGAGGCAGCCGATCTTCCAGTTGCTCCACCAGCCAACGCGTGAATGCTTTGGTTTCTGTGATGGCAAGCTTGCAGAATTCAGTTCCGGTGCAGGCCACGGCGCCCCGCCAGAAGGTCGACGCATCCACGGTCAAGCCGATTTTGTTCAGCCCATCAACCACGGTCTGGATGTTATTGCGGGGAACGTTCACGATGACCAGATTCTGCGTGTTCGTGGCCCTCAACTCTCCGCTAGCGAACGTTTCTGCAAGCGCGGCAGCAGCGTGCATCTGCTCCGGCGAAATTCGTCCGCGAAGAACCGCCGCGCCGATATAGTAAAGCCCATCCTGTTTCTGCGGCTGTACACCCGTATGGTCGCGGTAGATATCTGACGGAACTTGTTCGGGCGCCGCAGGATCCAGCTTGAAGCCAAGGCGCTGCTCCACTTCCGCCAGGAAGCGGTCGGCGGTCCAGCCATGTTGAAGGAAGAGGAATTTCAGACGCGCACGTTCGCGATTGTCACGCAACCCGTCAGCATCGCGGAAAACCTCACTGACTGCTTTGGTGACAGCCATGACCTGGTCCCACTTCACAAAGGCGTTCAAACGCACCGCGAGATGCGGATCCGTTGACAGCCCGCCGCCAACGCGGATAGAGAAACCAACTTCCCTGTGACCCTGGATATCGCGCACGGCGGGGGTGAAAGAAAGATCGTTAATTTCCGGATAGCAGCACCAGTCGCGGCAGCCGCTGATGCTGATCTTGTATTTGCGCGGCAGATTGTAAAACTCCGGGTTGCCGACAAGCAGTTCCGTCGCCTGAAAAACCAGAGGCGAAGCGTCAATGACCTCATGAGCATCCAGTCCGGCGAGCGGGCAGCCAGTCACATTGCGCGGAACGTCGCCGCACGTAGCCATAGAGGTGAGCCCTACGTCGAAAAGCGTTTGCAGAACGTCAGCAAGATCTTCAACGGCGATCCAATGCAGCTGTATGTTCTGGCGCACGGTTATGTCCGCTGATCCGCGCGCGTATTTCTCCGAGAGAGTTGCGATGGCATGGAGCTGGCGCGAATTGAGAAACCCGTTCGACAGACGGATACGCAGCATGAAGTAGGGCAAGGCTTTCCCCTCACCGTTGGCCCCGCCCAGAACGCCCGCGCCGTCGCCCTGTGTATAGACGCCCCACCAGCGGAAGTAAGTTTTGATCCATGCTTCAGGGACGGAAGTAAGCCCCTGGCGAGCGAACTCCCGGATCTCCTCAAGACACTCCCAGGGATTCTTCGCCCGTTTGAGACGTTCGGCTTTCTGTGCCCTGGTTTCTTTTAGTGGCGTTTCGGCCTTCCTTGAGTGGCTCTACTTGGGTGCTCACGTTTGGTCCTCTTTCCCGTTCACTTGCAAAAGCAAAAGGCCCATCGCTTTATCTGGCGATGGGCCTTTCCTAAACTTAAAATGATTACGTTTTAGGTAGAAGCTCCGTTAGCCAGAGACACGGGTGTGCTTAGACAGCAACACATACACACGTTCTGGCAAATAGGGTTCATCAGGCTTTTAACTTAAACTTTGAAGAATGCCGTGTCAAGCTTTAGACGCGCCCGAAGTCTTAAATTCACGTTAGGAATGAATATTCAATTGGGAAGCGGTGCGCATGACTTGGTTCCTATTGGGGTAGATGCTGGACTGGCATTACTAACGTAGGTGCTGGTGCAGTTTGGTGCAAATATTTCATCGCTGCGCGATGAACGTCTGCCTAAAGGCACGCGATTCGCGAGCGAATCGCTAGACGCTGATACTGCTAGTGGGCCAGTTTTTCAAACGGACCCACTACCAACGTTTTCTTGACTCTACGTATAAGCCGGGATATAGTTCAGCTTGATGAGCCGCAACCAGAATTCGACCATGGTGACAACGGACATGTGCACAGGCACAGGTACAGCAACATCCATGCAAAATTCTGGCGAGACGGTGAAATAGAAGCATAGCAATCATAAGGGTTACCGACCCACTCGCCAGAAGCGAGTGGGTTTTTCGCTTTTCTGGGTGCTGGATCCCTTGGGATGAATCTTGTAAGTGCTTTAGATTCCTAGTTGAGGTATGGGGAGGAGGGTCCCTCCCATTGGTTGTGTTGGTAAATGAGTAATTTGGTAATTGAGTAATTTGAAGATGCAAAACCTAACCGCTCATGACATTGATCTCTGGGTAATCGGAAAGGCAAGCGCAAGGTCAAGGAAAGGCCACAGCCGAGGGCGGCTGTGCCACACGAGCATGGCTTGGGATGAATCGTGCAAGTCCTTTAGATCTTGGGATGAGCTAGGTAGGGTAGGCTCAGCGGAAATGCAAACCTAACCGCTCATGACATTGATCTCTGGGTAATCGGAAAGGCAAGCGCAAGGTCCCTCCGACCTATGCCCGCGCTGATGAAGGCGCGCGGTCGCTTTACGGTCGTCGGGATGACGTCAAGGAAGGGTGAGGAAGCGAAAATGGTACACAAGGATCACGGGCACGATGCCAGATAAGCACAATTCGGGTGATGGATACGGTTGGCGGGTAGTGGTCCCGGCGACGTCGGCTAACCTGGGCTGCGCTTTTGATTGCGGCGGCCTGGCGATGAAGCTGTACCTGAAAGCGCTGTTCGCGCCCGGCACGGATACCGACCTGACCGTCAGTTATCAAGGACAGACGCCGGACCGCTTCCCGACCGATGACTCCAATCTGATCCTGCATGCTTTGCGCTTTGCGTCCGCCGAGCTTGACGCGCCGGCGCCATCCGGACACATCTTCGTGGAGAGTGACATCCCCATCAGCGTGGGGCTTGGCAGCAGCGCGGCAGCCGTGATCGCTGGTCTGCTTTTGGGAGCGCGCTACTCCGGGCAGGACGTGAGCGCGGAAGAAATCCTGCGCTGGGCGGAAAAGATTGAAGGTCACATTGACAATGCCGCGGCGGCCTATCACGGCGGCATGGTCTTTGGTCTATGTAACAACGTGGATCGCGTTGTCACGGTGCGCACGGATTTTCCGGAAAGCATACGGCTTGTGGTAGTAACTCCGGACATTACGGTCCCGACGCACGAAGCCCGACAGGTACTGCCCCAGAAATATGAACGCGCGGACGTACTTCATACCCTGCAACGCACTGTCCTCTTGGCTGCCACCTGTTTCTCTGGAAATTTTGATCTCTTCCCTGAACTCTTCGACGACAAATTGCACCAGCCGTTTCGCGAGAAGCTGGTACCCGGCATCGAACGCTGCCTGAAGTATCGCCATGATGGATTGCTGGGCACCGCGATCAGCGGATCGGGATCCTCCGTGATTGCATTTGTCACGCGCAATGAAGAGGAGATCGCAGGAGCATTACAGGAAATCTTTGCGCTCGAAGGCGTTCGAACGGAGGCGCGATCAACATCGGCGGACAATCAGGGAGCATGGGTATCGCGGGAGCCAGTTCAACTGAAAGGCATGGCCGGACAGAAGTAAAAAAGAACCGGAGTTTGTAATGAGCAGCAAGAAAACCATTGTGATGAAGTTTGGCGGAACGTCCGTAGGCAATGCGGGACGCATACGCCAGTGCGCGGAGATCGTGAGCGACGCGGCAAGCCGTGATCGCATTGTGGTGGTGGTCTCCGCGATGTCCGGGATCACGGACCTGATCTTCAAGACCATTGACGCCGCTCGCCATGGCGACGCCACCAGTACTGACGCCAGCTTGAAGAAATTTTCCCATGCTCATCGTGAGTTGATGCTGGAACTTTTCAGCGGCGCGGACGCAGGCGCAGCCCTGGAGTTTGTGGAGCAGATTTGCGCGCAGTTAAGCAAATCGTCACAGGCGCTGCTGGCGTTGCGGACCGATATTTCTCCCCAGACCATGGATTCACTGGTCGCGCTGGGCGAGCGCATTACTTCCTGGGCACTGGCGCACTACCTGGCAAACAACGCTTGCAGGAGCGAATACGTGGTTCCGGAAAAGGTGATCACCACGGACGCGAACTTCGGCAATGCGTCACCGGACATGGATGCTACGAAAATGAATTGCCATGCAGCGTTAACGCCTGTGCTCGATGCCGGCGCCGTTCCCGTCGTGGGCGGATACAGTGGCGCTACGGATGAAGGCCGCACCACCACGCTCGGTCGCGGCGGATCTGATTATTCCGCCACCATTATTGGCGCGGCCATGGGTGCAGATGAGATCTGGATATGGACTGATGTAGACGGAGTGCTCACGGCTGATCCGCGCATCTGTCCGGATGCGACGTTGTTACCGGAGATCAGTTTTGCCGAAGCAATTGAACTGGCTTACTACGGCGCCAAGGTGATTCATCCCCGTGCCGCCTATCCGGCAATGGATGCAGGCTGCCCGGTATGGATCAAGAACTCTTTTAATCCCGGCGTTCCGGGAACCAAAATTACCCGGGAAGCCACTCCGCTGAATTCTCCGGTGAAATCGGTCACGGCGGTAAAGAACGCGACTCTGATTTCGCTGGTCACGCGGCGCGACGTTCATCCCGTGGAACTGTGGGGACGTTTGTTTTTGCGCCTGGGACAGGAGCAGATTGAAGTGCTTTTTGCGACGCAATCTTCGCCGGAACATGCGCTCGGGCTGGTATTACGGCAGGAAGATGGCGAGCGCGTGATCAAACTCATCAACAACGTCTTCCGCATTGAACTTGCCCAGGGCGTACTGTTGCCCGTGGAAGTCAACAACCAGATCGCGGTGATCGCGGTGCTGGGCGAATCGATGAAGGGAACCTGCGGCATTCTGGGCCGCGTCTTTTCAGCGGTTGCGCGTCGCGAAGTCAGCGTGATTGCCGTGGCCCAGGGCGCCAGCGAGCTGAGCATATGCTTTGCGGTCGCGGCCGGCGGCGCGGCTGAAGTAGTGCGCTCAATACACGACGAATTCTTTGCCAAAGCAGTTGAGAACATTCCACTGTGCCTGCGTCCTACCACGCCGGCGGCATCGGGAGCGCGGTGACAAGGATGAAAACAATGCCGGCAAATCCCGTTAAACCAAATGTCACCAGCGCAGGACATTTTTTGAAATGCGTGCAATGCGGCATGGTGCAGAACACGGCCGATCGAATGTTCCGCTGCACGCAATGCCATGAACTGCTGGAAGTTGTTTATCCCCATCTTGCGGGTGCGCCGCGTGAATTTGGGCTTCGCTTGCGCGAAATATGGAAAGAACGCAGAACGGGAACGTTGCCGGAAGATATCAGCGGCGTATGGCGCTTCCGTGAACTGCTGCCCGCCGTGGACGGCAAGGACATGATCACGATGTGCGAAGGAAATACACCGCTGGTCAGGCTTACGCGCGCAGCTCAAGAGCTGAGATTGCCTGACTTGCGGGCGAAACATCAGGGCATGAATCCCACAGGATCATTCAAGGACACGGGAATTTCCGTAGCCATCAGTATGGCGAAGGCGGAGGGTTATTCGTTTGTGTGCTGTGCCTCCACGGGAAACACATCAGCCGCGGTGGCCGCGTACGCAGCTCGCGCGCAGATGAAGAGCATTGTGTTATTGCCGGCGGGGCAAGTTGCCTCCGGCAAGCTGGCGCAGGCCATTGAATACGGCGCGCACGTGATGCAACTGCACACGGATTTTGACGGCTGTCTCAAGGTACTGCATGACGTTGTCCATCGCTTCCCTGCTTATCTTTTGAATTCGCTCAACCCCTATCGGCTTGAAGGCCAGAAGACTGTCGCGTTCGAAATTATGGAGCAAATGGACTGGACGGTTCCCGATCACGTGATAGTTCCGGGTGGCAACCTGGCCAATGGATCGGCGCTGGGCAAAGGCTTCCAGGAACTGCGTGAACTTGGGTTGATTCGTAATTTACCGAAGATTTCCATCATCCAGGCAGCGGGCGCAAATCCGCTGGTAAGAACGATGCGTGAGAACGGCGGGAAAGAACTGGTCCGGGTCAACGCGGAGACTCGTGCGACCGCGATACGAATTGGCAATCCGGCGTCGTGGAGAAAGGCTGTGGCCATTTTGAAGAATACCGGCGGCGCCTGTGAAGACGTTACGGAAAAAGAAATTGCGCAGGCAAAGGCGGACCTGGGCAGCGAAGGCATTGGCTGCGAGCCAGCTTCAGCCGCGACGCTGGCAGGACTGAAAAAACTGGTACGCTCCGGCTTTGTAAAACCAAATGAAAGCGTGGTACTGGTCTTGACCGGACACATGCTGAAAGATGTCGATTACATGTTGCAGGCGCAGATTAAACGTGTGATCGGCCCTATGCCGGCGGATGCAGCCGCGGTGATTGAGGCCCTGGAGCGAATTCATGCCGAAAACTGACGCAACGATGGAAAACGCAGAAAAATATGCAGCCCCGAGAGATGTTGTGCGCGTGGGCATTGTTGGCTATGGCACGGTAGGCCGGGCATCGGCAGAGATACTTACCAGCCACGCCGAAGAGATCAAGCAACGCATGGGCGGCGTCTCAATTGTGGTGACGCGAATCTGCCGCAGGTCCCCAGGCGCTTCCGAGTCCGGGGTGAACGGTATTCTGGTGGTCGCCGACTGGCGAGAGGTGGTCACGGCCCACGATGTCGACATTGTGATTGAAGCCATCGGCGGGACCACAACGGCCCATGATGTTGTTCGCGCAAGCCTGGAAAACGGAAAGGCAGTGGTCACGGCCAACAAGGCGTTGATCGCACTGCGTGGCGAAGAGCTGTTTGCTCTGGCACGCGAGAAAAACCTGCCCATCGGCATTGAGGCCAGCGTTGCCGGAGGCGTGCCGGTGATCCATGCAATTTCTGAGGCGCTGGCAGCGGACCGCGTGCAATCCGTGTACGGAATTGTGAATGGCACCTGCAATTACATTCTCACCCAGATGGAGCACCACGGCATTGAATTTGCGGATGCGCTGAAACAGGCGCAGGACGCCGGCTACGCGGAAGCTGATCCCGGTCTCGATATTGATGGGCTGGATGCGCGCGACAAGATTGCAATTCTGGCGCGGATCGCTTTTGGCCATACCATCAATCCCGCGGAAATCCCGGTGAGTGGAATTCGCAACATTACTGCCACAGATTTCCATTACGCGCACAGGTTGAATTCAACCATTCGGCTGGTGGCGTCGGCCGAGCGAACTGCCAATGGAATTCATATTGCAGTGCAGCCATGGCTGGAACCGAGAGATTCCATGCTGGCAAAAGTGGACGGCGCCAACAACGCCATCTTCATTGCGGGCGCAAAAGTGGGAACGCAGATGTTATATGGACGCGGCGCCGGTGGTAATGCGACGGGGACAGCTGTACTGTCAGATGTGCTGCACATCGCACAGCAGTTTGCTCGCGGACATTCGGCCGCAAGTAATCTTACCGGCTTCTATAGTGCGGAGCCGCTCAAACTGTCGTCACGGTCGCAGCCCATGAGCTGGTTTCTGCGCCTGACCGTAAAAGATGGTCCGGGATTGCTGCTGCGAGCAGCAGAGGCGATTGCGCGGGAGGGCATCAATATTGATTCCGTCATACAAGAGCCGCACATGCCCAAGGACAGACTTTCATTCGTGATGACCCTTGAGGCCACCCTGGAAGCCATTGTGGAACGAGCCGTGAAGACGATCAATGCGTTTGAGTTTATGCGCGAGCCAGTGTTGCTGTTGCCGATGATTTCATCGGTGGAAGAACACGTTTAGTGGATTTGGTAAATGAGTAATTTAGTAATTTGGTAATTGAGGGCAGGAATTTACGTGCGGGTCAGCCGGCACCACTACACCAAGGTTTTCAAATTACTCAATTACCAAATTACACAATTACCAATTCAAGATTGGTTCTGGTTCGGCAACGCCATCAGCACGCGGATCAGAGGCTGCGTAGTTGGTTTTGGTTTTGGAATTATGCAGGACGGCCTGGCCACGACCCATCTTCGCCGAATATTCCTGGCGAACGATGAGATTGTGACCTTTAGCACGGAGAGCATTGATGACATCGGGCTTGATGCGCGATTCGATGAAGAGATCACAGGTGACGGCGCCGGAGGTCACGGTAAATCTTGGGGCTTCCAGCGCTCCCTGGATGTTCATATTGTAGTCAACGAAGTTAGAAACAAATTGTGCGTGAGCCAGTGGTTGATTCTCTCCTCCCATGATGCCGAAACCAATATGGATATCTCCACGCTCCATGAACGCAGGAATAATGGTATGGAACGGACGCTTGCGTGGGGCCAGGACGTTCGGATGTCCGGCCTCAAGAGTAAACAGCCCGCCACGATTCTGCAGAGCAAAGCCCGCACCTTTCACCACCACGCCAGACCCGAACGCTGAGTAGTTGCTCTGAATGAGTGACACGATGTTGCCTTCTTTGTCGACAACGGAAAGATACGTGGTGTCACTGCCGGCAACCGCGCCCGCCCCGGGATTGCAGTTGGCCTTATCGGGATCGATTAAGCCGGCGCGCTGCCTGGCGTGTTCTTCGGAGAGCAGCCCCGTCACCGGGACCTTCGCGAACTTTGGATCTGCGTTGTAGCGGTACAGATCGGCGTAGGCGAGCTTCATGGCTTCCATGCGCTTGTGAAGTTCCGCGGGACTCGCAGGCCCATTCGGGTCGGGAGTGAAGGTGCTCATGATGTTGAGCATCTCCAGAGCTGCCATTCCCTGTCCGTTGGGAGGAAGCTCATAGATAGTCCAGCCACGATAGCTCGATGAGATGGGCTCAACCCACTCTGAAGAAAATTCAGCCAGATCCTCCAAGCGCATGGTTCCACCCATTGCCGAGGAGGTGTTGACGATGGCTTGCGCGATCTCACCTTTGTAGAAGACGTCGCGTCCCTGCTGGGCCACGAGCCGGAGCGTTTTAGCCAGGTCGGGATTCCTGAAGGTCGCGCCGAGTTCCGGTACTTTCCCTGCGGGAAGAAAGACGCGAGTAGCCTCTGGGGTCTTTTGCAGCTTTTCAAGCGACTCTGCCCAGTACTCATGGACGATCTCGGGGACGGCATAACCATGGTCAGCGTAGTAGATGGCGGGAGCGAAAAGGTCTTTCCATGCCAGTTTGCCGAAGCGCTGATGGGCTTGGCTCCAGCCGTCCACGGTTCCCGGAACGGTCACACTGTGGATGCCATCATGGGGCATCGCGTGAAAGCCTTCGCGATTGAGATACGCCGGCGTGAGTTTCTGGGGCGCCCATCCACTTGCGTTCAGACCGTACAGTTTGCCGGACTTTGAATCCCAGTAGATGAGGAACAGATCTCCGCCGATCCCGTTCATCATGGGCTCGGTCACTCCCAGGACCGCATTGGCAGCGATGGCCGCGTCCATTGCAGAACCGCCGCGCGCAAGTATTTGTGCTCCCGCCTGCGATGCAAGATAGTGGCTGGTAGCGACAATGCCGCGATCAGTGATGACCATGGAGCGACCGTAGGAGCGGTCTTGCGGAAAGGCATCAATCGACATAGTGGTCAGTGCAAGCAAGAGGAGCAGGATGGAACGAAGCATCGGCAACCCCGGACTGCTTTTAATTTTCGACAACGAATTATAGAGCATGGGTCTTTGATTCTGGTGTTTGCCTGCAGCTCTGCATAAGAATGGAAAATGCGGGCACTCTTGTATTGAGCTATAGAGAAATGAGGGTCGAAAGGCGGAAAGAGCCAGCCACCACCAGGATTGGGAGCTGAACCCGGCATAGAAAGCCTGGAGACGAATGTAAGGACCAATAAAGAGGGCCGCTTGTCAGCGGCCCCCTTTATACCTTGTCCTGCAATTACCTCTTACGCAGCTTTCATTGCTTTTTTACGTTCCGCCCAGCGCTTTTTCATCATTTCCGATATGCGCCTTTTAGCGGCGGCGCTTAAATGACGGCGCCCGCGCCTTCCCGGACCTGCCGCGGCTCCTGCTCCGCGGCCTGAAAGAGATCCGCGTAAGGCAGAAATAGCCTGTTCCAGGCGATCCCGTTCAGCTTCCAACTCCGAAATAATTTGTTGCGTATCCATAGAGCTCCTTCCGAAATGCATGCTACCAGCGAACAAGGTAGGCCGCAAGTTTTATTAGCGAAAGCTCCATAGCAATCCTATAGTTTGAAGGTATGAGGTTGTCTCTGAGACCTTCATCGGGATAGCGACTCACTTGCAGCATCCGGCGTTAAGTTCAGACTGCTGCCCGGCTTATATAATTCAGCGCAAAGCTACGTTTTCACGAGAATGTTTTTTACTTCGTCTTTACAAGTAACACTGGCATTTCGGCTCGATGTTTTTCAGCTTGATATCTTTCAGCTTGAGATCTTTCATCGGTATCTATGATCGGCCCCATTTACTTATTCATGATTAGCAGAAATATTGGAGAAATCATGCATTTCTTTGCGAACTAGGCGACAGCTGGGGCATTTAAACTACTTTCATCTGCAGCCCTGGATGGAGAAGCATTGCTCCTAAAAAGGTGCCTGTTGTTGCTATAGCTCTAAAGTTGGAACCTTCTGTCTGTCGCGGGGGGAACCTGGCCCCATGAAGCATATTGCCTGTCTATATCGAACAGAGCTTTGACCTATGGCGCAGATGCGTTTCGGCTCTTGCTTATTGTTGGCGTTCCAGCACCGAACCCACTCTCTCAGTCAGCTTCTCCAGAATGGGCCGTTTCCGCCACTTGGCGAGTGTAAGCTCACAGCTATTGGCGGTATCCGTGGCAAAATCCAGTCGTAGCCTTTCGGCCGTTCCCTGGTCAAGCACAGCAAGATTTACTTCATCGTTCAACCCAAATGAACGATTATCAAAGTTGGTGGACCCCACCACTGACCAAAGGCCATCAACAATCAGAAGCTTTACGTGAATCATACTTGGCTGGTATTCGTATACCTTTGCTCCAGCCTCAAGCAACTTCCCAAACAGCCTGCGGCTTGAACTGCGAGTAAGTGCATGGTCGCTCTTTTTCCCTGGAACAATGATCCGCACGTCGACATTTCTTTGCCTCGCCCGGATCAGCTCATCCACCATACTCGGGTCCGGCAAAAAGTACGGGCTATTGATATAGACGGAACTTCGCGCACCAGCCACCAGGGCTTGAAACAGAATCCGGGCGCGAGTGGAACCACCGGCGGAAGGAGCACTGTTTACCACCATTGCCTTGCTCGTACCTTGTGTCTTGCAGAAAGGAAAGTACTCTTCACCGAAAATTACTTCGCCACACGATTCCAGCCAATTTTCGGCAAATGTTGCCTGGAGATTGCATACTACGTCGCCTTCCACCTTAACCACAGTATCCCGCCATCGCGGGTGTTGTTTCTTGCTCAACAACCAGTGATCCGCTATTCCGGCGCCGCCAATAAAACCGACTTTACCATCTACAATCAGCAGCTCGCGGTGGGTCCTGTTATTGATCCGGGCCACGCTCTTCCAACTGAGTGGGTGGTAGAACTGGAGATGCCCTCCGGCGTCGATCAAATCCTTGCAATAGCTCTTTCGTGTGGCGAAACTGCCTACGGCATCCAGCGTCAAGTTTACTCTTAGCCCTGTGCGCGCCCGTTCAGACAGAGCGGCCACGAAGCGCCTGGCCACCTCACCAGGCTGAAAAATGTACGCTTCAAGGTTGATGCTCTGGCGCGCCTGGCGGATAGCTTCCAGCTCTGCTTCATAGAATTGTTCTCCATTAGTGAGAACGGAAATGGAACTGCGGTGATTGATCTGCGCGTCCGTGAGAGCTTCCAGAGTCTGAAGAAACTGATCTGAATCAAGCGCCGGCGCTTCAAAACGGTCGATCGAATACTGCAGCGACGGTTCAAAAAACGCCATGATCAGCAGGAACGACTGCCAGACGAGCACGATTACACCTAAGATCACGAGACCGGTTGGAACATCCATTGACGTCACCTCCGCTCAAGAAAGATTTGGATGCCTGTGCAGCGCAAGCCGACATCAGGCTTACTGGAACAAGACACATAGATGTCTCATTTCAGAACGTTTACAAAAATACTCTGTTGAGGTTTTAGCTCGGGAAGTGAAAATGAACGTCATGCTTGGAAGGGATGGCAACGCCGTTGCGAGTCGCCGGACGGAAGTGCCAGTCATGAACGGCAGCGATTACCTTCTCGTCAATGCCGTGTCCCAATCCCTGAAGCAGGCGCTCCTGAACAACCTTGCCTTGCTCATCAATGGTGATCTCAACGACGACATCGCCCTGAAGTCCCACGGGCAGCTCTGACCGGCGAATTGTAGGCTCCTGGAAATCCATGGGAAGCGCAGGCTTTACCTCGTCACCAAAAGCGGGACCATCCAAGGCTGAACCTTGTTTTGAACCGATTTCTATCTGGTCTTTCGCTTTGTCGGCTTCCAGGACATTGTGGCGCTTATGGCTGATTGTATTTTTTTGATCCCGCTTTTTCTGAGCTCGCACCGTTGGAAGAGACACCCGCGATTTTTGCACTTCCGCCTGCGCCTGCAGATCCACAGGCACATAGAGCGGTGTGACATTGAGAGTTGCCGTCCCACCAGCGCCTTTAGCCAGCAGGTTCGGCTTCACAAAGATGGGCTTAGCCGGCCACGCGATGGCCAAAAGGATGACTAAATGAATGCCGCTTGAGAACGAAAAAGCCCGGGCCCAACGACCATTGCCCGCTTCCTGGCATAAAGCAAAGGGCGATTCGGCGGGATCTCGGGTCACAAAGGTCCACATGGAAAAAACGTCTTAGGTTGTTAGACGTATGATCCTATTCTATGGTCAACGGCGGCAACCCAGACCGGAGAATATCGCCAATCGAAGACAGTTACAGATCCGGTGGCGGCGGTCTACCAGGGTGTTAACCCGAATAGTTCGCCATGGGGATATCAACATTAAAGAAGACCTGCATACCCTCGCCGGAACGAACGTCTCTTACGGCATAGACGTCATAGGAATGCCCTTCAGAGCGGTGAAGGCTCTGTCTTACTGGAGTTACTCCAAGCACGCGTAAAACTGCATATTCTTCCTGAACTGAGATCACCTGGTAAGCAGTTGCCATGCTCTGTCCATCGCCGCGGTTCAGGATGGAATCGAGCAGACGTCCGAAGACGTTCTTGTGATAGTCAGACCACCAGTTCTGCTGTAACTCCTCATTTGCGACACACGCGGCAAGATGGCCGTCAATATCAATGAAGGCTGCCCCGAGGATAACTTCAGAAAACTTAAGGGCGAGTTCAAAGTCTTTGTCGCCGACCGCACGAACCATCTCCGCACGCTCGTGAGATAAGTCCCGAGCAGCGCGGCGTTCCGGAGATTCCATGTAAGAAAAGCGCAGCCTCTGAAAATCAATCGAGAGATCTCCGTCTTTAACCCGCGCCAGCAATGAACCGTACTCTGACTTTTCCTGATTTGCTGGGCCTGAAAGCATTTAGCCGGATACTAACAACACAGCAGAGCTGAGTCCAGTGATGCACGTCACTCATCACAAGCGCTCAATAATCATCGCGTTTGCCATACCGCCGCCTTCGCACATGGTTTGCAATCCATAGCGAACCCCGGTGCGCGCTAACTCATGAACCAGCGTTGTGGTTAGCCGCGCGCCGCTTGCGCCCAGAGGATGGCCAATGGCGATAGCTCCGCCATTCACGTTCACGCAGTTAAGATCAGCTTTGGTTTCCTTTTGCCACGCCAGTACCACGCTGGCAAATGCTTCATTGATCTCAATCAGGTCGATCTGGTCAAGCTTCAGCCTGGCACGTTCAAGGACCAAACGCGTTGCCGGGATAGGAGCTGAAAGCATCAGCACTGGATCATCTCCTGCGACGGAGAAAGCAGCCAGTCTCGCCATTGGTTTAACACCAAGGCTTTCGGCTTTACCGCGTTCCATGATTAATATAGCTGCTGCTCCGTCAGTGATTTGAGAAGAGTTGGCGGCGGTAATGACTCCATCCGGCTTGAACACCGTTTTCAATGTACTCATTTTGTCCAGCGTTGCGTCCGAACGAATGCCCTCATCGCGAACAGCTTCCCTCACGCCGCTCTCGGTCGCGATTTCAATAGGAAGAATCTGGGAATGAAATCGCCCCTCATCGCTGGCGCGCGCGGCCCGCTTATGGCTTTCGAGACTATAAGCGTCCAGATCGGCCCGACCAAGGTTCCACCGCTCCGCCATCATCTCAGCGCTGATGCCCTGATTGAAATGCGAATTGTTGTAACGCTTCATGACCGCCGGCCCAAACGGTCTTCCCGGTCCAGACACCACGGACGCGCCCATGGGGACGCGCGTCATGCTCTCGACTCCGCAGGCGATGGCGGCATCATAGCTGCCGGCGATCACTCCCTGCGCGGCGAAGTGGACAGCCTGCTGGCTCGAACCGCATTGCCGGTCCACGGTGGTGGCGGGCACTGACTCTGGAAATCCCGCGGCAAGAACCGCGTTACGACCGACGTTGACACCCTGCTCTCCCACCTGCATCACACAGCCGCAGATCACGTCATCGATCAGCGCTGGATCGAGCCGGTTACGATCGACGAGACCGCGCAAGGTATGGGCCAGCAAGTCAACGGGATGCCAGCTTTTCAACATGCCGTCCCGCCGGCCGAGCGGCGTGCGAACAGCGTCAACGATTACAGCTTCACGAGTTTGCATGGGAAGATGGTACTCGTTCATACTCTGGCTTGCCATCGTTCTGTGGTGCCACACCGGGCAGAAAAGGAATCATGCGAATTCACAGAATTTCAGCCACGCGTCTCATCGCGGTAGTTGCATTCCTATGGGCGCCAGTAGCGCTACGCACACAGACCAAACCCGAGGTTCCCGGGAGCAAATCCTCAGCCTGGATCACCGGGAACAGCTTTACTGTTGAAACCAATGGCAAGATGCTGGGAATTTTCCACTCACTTTCCGGGATGGCATCCGGGCTCCAGAACCAGGAATGGTCCGGGCCAGTTCACCGTCGATTCGGCAGCGTAAGACTTTCTGGTGGTGATGTTGAATCTATAAGACTTTTTGAAAAATGGAGACGCCAGGCGGCGGATGGAAACATTGGCGCCGCACACCGCAGGGTAGTCATCACGGTCAATGGGGCCGATAATAAAACGATCGCCCATTACCAGTTAAGCAATGCCTGGCCCATTCAAGTGACCGGCAGCGGACATCTGAATGAAGATGCTGCAGCCGGACTGGCTACCGTTGAGCTTGGGTACGACGACATTCAGGTCATTCCATAAACTCAGTTTGACCCTGCATTTTCATCGCGATATAATCACAAAGTTGCTTCTGAAGCGGGAGTAACTCAGTGGTAGAGTGCGACCTTGCCAAGGTCGAAGTCGCGGGTTCAACTCCCGTCTCCCGCTCCATCAAGTTTCCTCTTATCGCCCCTCGCAATCTGGCGGGGGTTTATGCTGTAATGGGCCAAAGCTTGAAAACGGCCAAAGATACAAGGGCTTGAAATCAGGGCGCGGTACCCAAGTGGTAAGGGAGAGGTCTGCAAAACCTTTATGCGTCGGTTCGATTCCGACCCGCGCCTCCAACAATTTCAAGAACTTACGGTGACAGATGAAAATCTGGCTGCCGTTTGTCTGCCGATACTCTCCCCAGTGGTTTAATTTCACTTTTAAGGTAATCATTGGTTCGCTTGCTTCGGTGAGTCGATGACACTCTCACACGAGTTCCCGAACACGATCGGCGATCTGAGTTGCAGCAATCTTGCTCCGGTTGGGCTCGCCACGAACCAGCGATTCGGCAAACTTGGCGGCCTGCTCCAGCGTAACTTTGGCTGGCATTGGAGCTTCGAAGGGATCAACCACGGCTTCGATCAGCACCGGGCCAGCCCAATGGGCGTTCAGAGCTTTCTCCAGAGCAGCGCCACATTCTTTGGGGTCTTCAATACGAATACCAACGGCGCCGCAAGCCTCGGCAAATTTCACAAAATCAATTGACTGTAGATCCACACCGTATTCCGGATTGCCCAGAAACACCATCTGCTCCCACTTGATCTGGCCCAGCGTGTTGTTCTTGATCACAACAACGATCACCGGAAGTTTGTACTTGACCGCAGTAGCCAGTTCCGCCATCAGCATGCTGAAACCGCCGTCTCCTACGAAGGCCACACACTGCCTGTCCGGATGCGCCAACTGTGCGGCAATCGAATAAGGAAGCCCGCAGGCCATGGTGGCCAGAGTCCCTGAACAGGAATAACTCTGACCTCTTTTGGCGGAAATGTGACGGGCCCACCAGGTGGTGATGGTGCCGCTGTCTGAACTGACAATCGCATCGTTTCGCAGCCTGCTCCCCAATTCATGCGCAACGACCTGCGGCTTCATCGGCATTTCCATATTGGTTGAGCGCTTCTGCATCAGCTCGCGCCAATCCTTCATTCCCTTCTGCGCTTTCTCCAGGAAGCTGCGATCTTCTTTCTTGTTGAGCAACGGAAGCAGCGCTTCCAGGGTCCGCCGGCTATCGCCGACCAGTCCCACTTCAACGTCATAACGCAAGCCAATTCGAATGGGATCACGATCAATCTGCACGGCCCTGGCCTTGCCCGGCTTGGGCATGAACTCAATGTAAGGGAAGGACGAGCCAACGATCAGCAAGGTGTCGCAGTTTTCCAGCGCCTCCTGTGACGGCTTGGTTCCCAGCAGGCCAATGCCTCCGGTTGTAAAGGGGCTGTCATCGGGCACGGCGGCCTTGCCCAGCAGCGCTTTTACGATGGGCGCGCCCAAAATTTCAGCGACTTGTTCGAGTGCTTCGCCGGCGTGCAACGCTCCCTGACCTGCCAGAATCGCGATCTTTTTCCCTTCGTTCAGAATGGCAGCCGAGCGACGCAGATCGGTTTCACTCGGAAGATGGCCACTATCGGCGGGGACCGTGGACACGTGTCCGGCGATATTCCTTTTGGAAGCCATCTTGCGTTCTGCCTTCATGTCTTGAATGTCGGTAGGGAAAGAGATGTGCGCTACTTTCCGGTAGGTGATTGCAGTCCGGCAGGCAAGCTCGGTTACGTTTTCAACATGGGTTGGCCCCATTACTCGAGTGTTGTAGGCCGCCACGTCCATGAAGAGCCGGTCCAACGCGACATCTTGCTGGGTAAACGTATCGATCAGGTCATGAAAAGGCAGCCCGGTGATGGCAAGGACAGGTTGACCGTCAAGCTTGGCATCGTAAAGGCCGTTCAGAAGATGAACGCCACCTGGACCGGAAGTGGCAAGGCACACACCCAATTTGCCCGTGTACTTGGCATATGCGCACGCCATGAAAGCGGCAGCCTCTTCATGGCGGACCTGAATAAAGCGGACCTGCTCCTGGTGTGTCCGCAATGACTCCATAATCCCGTTAATGCCGTCGCCCGGCAGGCCAAAGATGGTGTCAACGCCCCAGTCAATCAGTCCCTCGATCAATACATCCGCCGCAGTTTTGGCCATAACCGAATCCTCTCTTCTCCATGTCTAATCTTTTCCATGCCTAATCTTTATCCACGTCTAATCTTTGAGATGCCACAGAACGGCCAGCTGTTTCTGCGCGGGCCCTCGAAAACGGCAAAAGATGACCGATGAGCTCTGCGGTAAAAATCAAGCCGCACTTGGATAAGCCACGGTGCTCAACAATGCGTTCTCTGCCTGTCGCGAGTCGAGCCTGGTGTGCTGGGCCACAATGGGAACATTGGAGCGAATCACGCTTGAGAAATCCTTGTCCCGGGGGATGGGCTCAGGATCCGCGAGGTCGTTGAAGCGAACATGCCGTGTCCTGCGCGCCGGCACGTTGATTTTGTATGGACCAACGGGGTCGCGGTCAGAATAGTAGATGGTAATTTCTACGTGCGCGTCTTCGCCGGATGCATTCAGCAGGCAAACAGTTTCATGGCTCAACATCTGCGGCTTGGGGCCATGGCTCTCTGAGGGAATATACCCCTCGGCAATGACCCATTCTCTAACACCAATGGCTTTGGCTTTGGCTTGGTCCATAACTCTAACTCCTCCTCTCAACGATTTCTCAGCAGACTCCACGCAAGCGCACCGCCCGCCGCAATGACAGCCAGCACGGTCGCTGCGCGCAGTCTGGCTTTACGTCTGGCACCCATGCGACGCGTCACCAGCAGACTCTCCGGATATATCTCAGGCGCCGGGCCATGCTCGCGCGAGCCCATTTGGATGACTTCTGCGAGATGCAATGCATGGCGACCTGTTGCCTGAGCAATCTGTTCGCGGCAACTGAAACCGTCAGCCACGATCACGGTCGATAGGGGCGCACGGCGCACCGCCGGCAACAGCTTGCGCTCGCCAATTGCAAGCGAGACATCATATTTGTCACTCTCAAATCCAAATGATCCGGCCATTCCGCAGCATCCGGAGGCAAGGACTTCGCAATCGAGCCCAAGCTTCTGCATGACAGAATTTTCGGCTTCGAATTTGAGCAGTGACTTGTGATGACAGTGGCCTTGCACCAGGGCTTTACGATCGATTTTCGGCAGGTCAATGTGGCCGGCTCTTTGTTCCGGAAAGTCGTGTTCCGGAAACTCGTGTTCCAGAAACTCACTCAACAGCAGGGTCTGCTCGCGTAGCTTTTTCGCCAACGGATCGTCAGGAAAGAGATTGCGCAGCTCGTCGCGGAAAACGGAGGCGCAGCTCGGTTCCAACACCACCATCGGCACACCGGCTTCGATCTGCGGGCGGAGCACTTCCATAATCTTGTGCAAGTAAAGCTTGGCCCGGTCCAACATCCCATAGTCGTAAAGAGGCCGTCCGCAGCAAAGATGCTGGCGTGGCACCTCAACCTGAAACCCGGCATTTTCCAGGACTTCAGTTGCGGCCTGAGCGGTCTCAGGGAAAAAATAATTATTGAATGTGTCCGGCCAGAGGATCACCTTTCCCCGATCAGCAACGTGCGCCGTTTGTTTCCTTTTGGCGAACCACTTGCGAAAGGTCTGCGGAGCAAACTCAGGAATGCTGCGCTTGAGCGGCATGCCGGCTGCCAGTTTGGCTACGTGACTCAAACCCGGAGTTTGCGTAACAAGATTGACCATGCCGGGCCACAGAGAAGCCACCCGCGCCCACTGATCAACAAGGCCAAACGCATAGGCATGGCGTGGTCGCAATCTGCCGTCCCAGTAATGAGAAAGAAATTCCGCCTTATATGTTGCGATGTCTACATTGACAGGACAATCACCCTTACAGCCTTTGCAAGCAAGGCAGAGGTCCAGCGATTCCTTCACGTTCTCATCGCGCCAGCCGCCGGCAATGACATTGCCGTTGAGCATTTCCCATAAGTGGTGAGCGCGTCCACGGGTGGTATGCCGCTCTTCATGAGTAACCATGAAACTCGGACACATGGTGTCATCATCCGGCGTGGTCGCGTCTTTGCGCCGGCACTTGCCAACGCCAACGCAGCGCAAGGCTGCGTGCGCGAAGCTGCCTTTATCGTCGGGATACTTGAAATGCGTCTCTGGCTCCCACGGCTGATAATCCGCGCCCAGGCGCAGGTTCTCATCGATGCGGTACGGATCGACTATTTTTCCCGGGTTCATCTTCCAATCCGGGTCCCAGATTGATTTGAACTCCCGGAATGCTTCGATCAGTTCTTTGCCGAACATCTTGTAAAGAAACTCGGCGCGTGCCTGACCATCACCATGCTCTCCACTCAGACTGCCCCCGTGCTGAACGCAAAGATCGGTGGCTTCCTCCATGAAGGAGCGCCACTTCCGGATCCCTGGCGCGCTTACCAGATCGAAACTGACGCGGCAATGGACGCAACCCTGGCCAAAGTGGCCATAGAGTACAGAGTTGTAAGCGTATTTGTTGTACAGGGCGCGCAGGTCACGCAGATAACTACCCAGGTTTTCAGGAGCGACGGCGGAATCTTCCCAGCCTTCCCACGTGTCCGGCTCACCGGGAACAAAAGCTGTTGATCCCAGACCGGATTCACGCACCCGCCAAATATGTTCCATATCAGCGGTATCGGTGAACAGCTTCATGGATGGGGGATTGGGCTTTTTCTTCAGAAACTCCATTACCTGCCTGGCAAGATCAAGCGCATCCTGTCGCTTGTCGGCTCCGAATTCCGCCATCAGCCAGCCTTTGCCATCGGGCAGCATCTTCAGATAGCGGGAATTGGGACCACCTTTTTTCTGAATGTTTTCGTAGAGGTAATGATCAATGCCTTCGAGCGCAGTCGGTTGGAACGGATCGATGTCCATCACATGGTCCGCTGCTTCATAGACATCGGGATACCCGAGCATCAGGATTACGCGCTCAGCTTTGGCGTCGATGAGGCGGACTTTGGCTTCCAGGATCGTGACCAGAGTGCCTTCGCTACCCACCAGAGAACGCGCAACGTTGAAGCGACCATCCTTGCCGGGTAATAACTGATCAAGGTTGTAGCCGGAAATGCGACGCGGGATCCTTGGATATTTTTCGCGTACCAGGCCGGCGTAATGAGATCGCAACGATTTGAGATAGCGGAGGATCTCGCCGGCGCGGCCACCTTGAAAAATGCTGCGGTCTAACTCCGTTTCATCCATCCAGCCCACGGTCATGCGTGTGCCGTCATAAAGCAGGACCTCGAGTTCCTCAACATTCTGGTCACACCGGCCCGACATTTGCGCGTGTGCACCGCAAGAATTGTTGCCAATCATTCCGCCGAAACAACAGTGGGTGTGCGTGGCCGGATCTGGCCCCCAGGTTAGAAGGCGGCGGCTTTTCTCCATTGCCTGGTTGCGCAGTTCGTCGCAAATGGTCCCGGGAAGCACACGCGCCCAACGTTCTGCGGTATTGATTTCCAGCACTCCGTTCATGTACTTGGACCAGTCCATTACAACCGCGGTATTGCACGTCTGTCCGGGAATACTTGTACCGCCTGCACGTGACAGCAGTGGGGCGCCGAATTCTCGACAGGCGGCGACAGTCTGTATCACGTCATCTTTCGATCGTGGAATCACCACACCGATCGGCACCTGCCGGTAGTTGCCGGCATCCACCGCGTACATCGCCTTGGTACCGGCATCGAAGCGGACCTCCCCAGCGATATTGTTGCGAAGGGCATTTTCAAGACCTGCCACGTCAACCTTTGGGGATCGCCAGTCAGGCGGACGTTCTGCAATGGATTTTTTGAGATCGTCCAGATTGACAAACGGTACTTTGCTGGCTGACATCTGCCCTCCTCAGGCGGCAAGTTTCTCTGCGTCGGCGTGCTTAAGCTCCAACCCGAGGCCAGGCCGCGACAAGTCGGGCTGAAGTTCACCGTTTATAAGTTGCGGTAGACCATCAAACAATATGCGTTCGATGCGTACGTGATCATGGAAGTACTCCAGGTTTCTGAATGGGGTGACCGCGCAGGCTACGTGCGCATGCAACGCGGGAGCTGTGTGTGCGGAAAGAGGAATATTATGAGCCTGGCACAACGAAGCCACCTGGAGAAACCCGGTGACTCCGCCGCAACGTGTGATGTCCGCCTGCTGGACATCCACAGCACCAGCCGCAAGCATTCTTTGAAAGTAAAAAAGGTCATAGCCGTATTCACCCGCGGCGATCTCCATACCGGCGGGAGCGCGATCACGCAGCAGGCGAAGACCCTCAAGATCATCGGAAGAGACAGGTTCTTCAAACCAGGGAACATCGAAGAGGGAAAATCTTTCAGCCTGGGCCAGCGCCCGCTTGCGGTCGTACGCGCCATTCGCGTCAACGAACAGCTCTGCATCCGGTCCGATGGCCTCGCGGGCAATCCGTACTCGTTCCACATCCAGAGCTGCATCTCGTCCGATTTTCATCTTTACCCTGGGAATGCCCTGCTTGACCCAACCGGAGAGCTGGTCAGCCAGTTGCCGGTCAGAATACGAAGTAAAGCCTCCGCTTCCGTAAACAGGCGCTCCATCACGCACCTGGCCGAGCAGCGTTACCAGAGGAAGGTTGAGGAGACGCGCTTTAAGGTCCCACAGTGCGCAATCGACAGCCGAGATAGCCATGGAGCAGATTCCGGGCCGGCCAAGGTTGCGAATGCCACGCCACATGGAAGCATAGGCAGCCGGCGGCGACATTGCGTCAGCGTGCGTCACCAGCTCCGCCAGAGTGTCACGAATCAGCGTTGCGGTTGCGTTATCAGCATAGGTATAGCCTAATCCGCAACTGTTTCCGCCTCGGGCCTCGACCAGAACGAGGGTGGTCTTGTTCCATTCCAGAGTGCCATCAGATTCCGGTGAATCAGTGGGCACTGCATAGCTGGAAAGATGAATCGCTTCGACGGGGATTGTTTCAGGTTTACGCATGGAGTACTTCAAACGTCGAGCCAATGTCGAGCGTCGAGCAGTGTTGCTGAAGGCCAGGAGCGGGCCACAATGATTCGATGTAAGGCGCAGGCCGCAGGATCGCCACCTTGGCGAGATAAATATCGCTTTACGATATTAACAAACATTTTCCTGGGAACGGCATCCAACCCTTTAAGGCAATTGTTGGAAAACGGCAGGGAGGGATAGAGTGGCGAAGCACGAAGTAGTTGTCATTACTGGGGCCTCGGCTGGCGTGGGGCGTGCTGCGGTTCGGGAATTTGCAAAGCGGGGTGCGTGGATCGGCCTTATCGCGCGGGGACGCGATGGGCTGGAAGGCGCGCGACGTGAGGTAGAAGAGCTAGGCGGCAAAGCCTTAGTGCTATGTGCGGATGTAGCGGATCCGGTGCAGGTAACCGCCGCGGCGCAACAGGTGGAAGACCAACTCGGGCCAATTGATATCTGGGTTAATAATGCAATGGCTTCGGTGTTTTCACCCATCAGGGAAATGCCTCCCGAAGAGTTCAAACGGGTCACCGAAGTTACTTATCTGGGGTATGTTTACGGAACACTGGCGGCCTTGAAGCATATGCTTCCGCGTGATCGCGGCACGATCGTACATGTTGGCTCCGCGCTGGCGTATCGCAGCATTCCATTACAGTCCGCTTATTGCGCGGCTAAGCACGCGGTGCTGGGATTCTTTGCTTCGTTGCGCACCGAGCTTCTGCACGACAAAAGCAACGTTCACACGGTGATGGTCCAGATGCCGGCGCTCAATACGCCGCAGTTCGGCTGGGTAAAGAGCAGACTGCCGCACAAGGCACGGCCTGTCCCCCCGATCTTTCAGCCGGAGGTTGCCGCCCGCGCCATCTATTACGCGGCACATCACCCGGAGCAACGCGAGTACTACGCCGGGTGGTCAACAGTGAAAGCCATTGTCGGCAATAAACTGGCTCCCTCATTCGGAGACAAATACCTGGCCAGCATGGGTTATGAGGCGCAACAGCAGGATAGTCCAGAAGATCCCGCTCGGCCTGATAATCTCTGGGAACCAGTGCCCGGAGATCACGGGGCGCATGGAGCATTTGACGACGTTGCAGAGTCGTCCAGTCCTGAATTTTGGACTGCAACCCATGCCAAGCGGCTCGCTGTTTCGGCCGGGCTCATTGCGATGTGTGCTTTCGCGTTTCGCAGATGGGTGTAAGGCGGTTGAACAGAAACTAACGATTACTGCATCAAAGCCTGCCATGAACTTCAGTGGCTTCCAACCACCATCAGTGTTAGATCGTCATGGCGGGGTGTTCCCGCGGCAAAATCCTGCACTGCGCCTACGATCGAAAACAATGACTGACTTGCGCCAAGACTTGCAGCACTTCTGACGTGGCGCGCCAGGCGCTCAACGCCAAATTCTTCACCCTCTGCATTCGCGCATTCTGTCAGGCCATCAGAGTAGGCCACCAACAAATCACCGGGCTCGAAGGAAACTTGTGCGGGTGCAAACTCGCTGTCATAAACAGCGCCAAGCACGGGACCTCCCTCGGAGAGCTGCTGCACACTCCCATCAGGTCGATGAAGAATGGGCGCGCAATGGCCGGCATTTGAATAGGTAAGTTCTCCGCGCCGCCAATCGAGAGTGGCAAGTACCATGGTTGTAAAAGGGACCGAACCCAGAGAATACAAATCGCTGTTCATCGCATGCAGAACAAGATGCGGCTCCGCAAGCGATGCTGAATAGGTGCGTATCAGCCCCAGAATATGTGTTGACCACATCGCGGCGGTAAGGCCTTTACCAGCTATGTCTCCCACGGCGAGAAACGTTTTGTCACCCGAATCGAACACGCTGACAAAGTCACCCGAGAAGAACTGGGCAGGAAAGATCTCGCTGGCGATTTCAAACGGCCCGCGGCGCAGACGCCGGGCTCCGCTTAGCCGTCTGGGTACCTGGAGCGCTTCAAACACCTCTCTGTACAGCGCGAGAGCTTCTTCAGGCTGAAAACCAGGAGGCTGAAAACCAGGGGGCTGCAAACCAGGGGACTGCAAACCAGGAGTGGGTTCCGCGCTTGCAGAGGCGGGGACCGCCTGTGCCGGCTGCTCGGAAGTGATCCCCATCCAATCTTTCCAGGACCACGCGACCTCGTTTTCGATCGCGCGACGAACATTACTGCTGCTCATGCCTTGCTCCAACTCATCCGACAAAGCGGTATCCGGTTCCATGTACGGTTAAGAAATAACGCGGCTGCTCAGGGTTTGGCTCCAACTTGTGCCGGAGTCGGACCAGATGGGCATCCACGGTACGGGTGGTTGGAGAGCTGTCATATCCCCAGACCTCCTCCAGCAAACGATCACGGCTGAGCACCTCACCAGAATGGTTGACGAAGTACTTCAACAATTCGAACTCGGTCGATGAAAACTCCAATTCCTTGCCCTGGCGGGTAACGCGACAGGTATGCAGATCTACTTCGGCATCGCCGAACAGATACCGATCGTGATCTTTAGGCAGAGTACGCCCGCGGCGCAGTACGGCTTTCACTCGGGCAAGCAGCTCACGAATGGAGAACGGTTTGGTCACGTAGTCATCTGCCCCCAGTTCAAGGCCCACCACCTTGTCCACTTCCTGTCCCCGCGCAGTCAGCATGATGATAGGGATCGATGGACGCTTGGCTTTAAGCTGCTTGCAAACCTCCAGGCCGCTCATTTTGGGCATCATCACGTCGAGCACCAGCAAGTCGGGAGATTCGGTCAGCGCCCGCCTGAGCCCGTCCTCGCCGTCATAGGCAGTGAGTACCTCGTAACCTTCGAATTCAAAATTGTCGCGCAGCCCGGCCACCATGTTGGGCTCATCTTCCACGATTAAAATCCTGGTCATGCTCCCACCTCGTGTCTCCTCGGGTTGGCGGGAAGGGACGAGGTCCCTGCCGTCGCCGGCTGTTGATTCAAGGGCAATGTGATTGTGAATTTACTTCCTTTTCCCGGGCTGCTTTCCACCGTGACCATTCCGCCATGGGCGTTCACTATGTGGTGGACCAGCGCCAGGCCAAGGCCGCTACCTTTGTTGTCATGGCACATGGGGTCGCAGACGCGATAAAACTTGTCGAAAATCTTGTTCTGTTCTGTCCTCGGAATTCCTATGCCATGATCGATCACATCCAGTTTCACGGAACCATTTTCGCGATAGAGGTTTACTGCCAGATACTTTTCTTCCGATGAATACTTCAGGGAGTTATTTACCAGATTCAGCAACGAGCGAGCGATGGCCTCCCGATCAACGTTCACGAGGGGCAAATCACTGGTGATGTTTTCCTCATAGCGGAAACCGGTTTGCTGGATTTGATAGTGATAGGAATCAAGAGTCTCGCGGACAAGCGACGGCAGATCCGTCTCGCGGAAATCGTATTCTTTCCTTCCAGCCTCAATCCTTGAAAAGTCGAGGATATTATTGATGAGTGCGGTAAGTCGCTCACTCTCTTTGCGCACAATCCGGTAGTACTCCAGCTTTCTCTCCTCATCCGGAATGCGACCGAGTTCCAGCGTCTCAGCATAGAGCCGGATCAAAGCGAGGGGCGTTCTCAACTCATGCGAAACATTGGAGACGATGTCCGATTTGAGTTTGGCAAGCTCCATGGCTTGAGTGACGCTGCGGTAGGTAAAGAAGAGGCCAATGATAAGGAGCAGAGACAACGTGCCCAGGATGAAATAGCTGGAGCGCAGAAAGCGTTGGTTGATTGCATGGATGGTTGTTCCCGGATATCGGATCGCCATCACAAGGTCGGGGAAAGCGCCTTCCATCTTGTGCTCGACCTCCGCCTCTCCGCCATCCCAGCCACTGGAAGCAGCGAGAGGCGTGTGGTCCCTGAAAAAATGCAGCATGATGGCCGGCTGCGGGTGCGGATCGTTCCTGGTTTCAGATCCGTTCTCTGCCAGCAGGGCATTCAAAGATTCGGGAAGAAATTGTTCCAGGAAATCCGGGTCGAACATGATCCCGCCAATCGCTTTTGGCGGTTCTGAGCCCGCAGCCACGGGAAAAAACATCAGGCTCCGATATATCTGTTTATCACCCTTCGTGACTTGTTCTGCGGAGGCCAGGTACGGTTCCTCACCACTGTGCTGCAGTCTGTCCATTTTGGCGATGAGCATGTCGCCTTCCAATTCGAACCAGCCCTGGACCATCGCGTGCAGGCTTACTGCGCCTGCCATGCAAGCCGTGCTTGAGTGCCTTGACGGCTGGATACGAACTACGGTTCCGTGCTCTTTGTCAAAAAGAAACGCGTAGAGAGCCCACGGATGGCTGACCAGAATTTCATCCAGGCGCTGATTCACCTGCATATCTGTGGGAGATGGAAAACCGGGACGAACGCTGTCCATCATGTTCATAAGCGCGCTCTGACAAACGCTTGTCAAAGATGGTGAGAGTTTTCTGAAAGTCTCCCTGAATAGCCGCTTCGACACTGTGGCTTCTTTCAATCGACTCCAAATGCTGGAACCCGAAGAAAATCAGCGCGGCGGCCGGAAGCACAACCAGTCCCAGCGTCAGCAATAGCCTGGACCGGACATTCCAGATCGGTTTTTTCATTCATGCCCTCCGCGCAGTCAAGTTGACTCTGACATTAGCGGAACGAAAGCGCAGGTATGTCAAACCAGAGTAAATGGTTGTAAAAAGATGTAAAAGCCCGCGTCCAGATCAAGGATGAGCGAGGGCTCAGCAGCGGTGCAAGAAAATTACATGGTCAAGACAACGCGGAACTCTGCCTTCCCACTCATCATGCGAGCGTAACCTTCGGCTGCCTTTATCAGCGGATACTTTTCAATCATGGGCCGCACGCCGGTCATTTCGGCAAAGCGTAACGTGTCCTCGGAATCGGTAGGAATCCCGGCCGCCCAGCCATGGATTCGCCTTTTACCAATGATCAACTGAAATGCCGACACTTCAATGGGATCGGGAGAAGCCCCAATCACAACGAGAGTGCCGTTTGGCCCCAGTCCGCCAATCAGTGCTGACATTGATTTTCCGCTGGGAGCAGTGGCGAGAATCACACTGGCGCCGCCGAGTTTCTGAAGTTCAGCCGCCGGATCCAGTTTGGAACTGTCGATATAGATATCCGCACCAAGTTTCTTGGCTAATTCCGCATCACTGCCACGCCCAATCGCGGCCACGCGGTAACCGGATTTCCTGGCAAACTGGATTCCCAGATGACCCAGCCCGCCGATTCCCTGAATAGCGACAAGATCACTGGGCAGAGCACCGCCATGACGAAGAGCATTGAAGGTGGTTAATCCAGCGCACATCAGCGGCGCTGCCTCGGCGTCACTGAGAGAATCCGGCATGTGCGCCAGTGCCTCCACCGGCGCCACCATAAATTCCTGATAGCCCCCGTCATAGCTGACTCCGCAAATCTTGACGTTGGCACAATTGACAAAATCCCCTCTTCGGCACGCCAGACAAGTTCCATCCTGCCCGCCATGCCATCCAACGCCGACCCTCTGTCCTTTATTCCAGCCAGTCACGCCGGCTCCCAATGCGTCAATTACGCCGGCAATCTCATGGCCGGGAACACGCGGGTAGGAAATCCCGGGGAAGAGCCCGTCTTTGGTGAGTACGTCACTGTGGCAGATTCCACAGGCTTGAACGCGGATCCTTACATGCCCCGCACCGGGCTCCGGGATTTCACGTTCGACGATTTCAAAGTCGGCTCCGGGCTTGGGAACTTGTACAGCTTTCATCTTTGCCATGGCGGGTTTCTCCTTCCATGAATGATATGGTTCGGCATCCGACCGCCGCAACTTCATGAAATCACAGCCAAGCTGCGCAATCAGGCATCCGTGTTGGTTCGATAGTCCCCGAGGGTCGGCCGGTAGGTTCAGATGCTGGGCTGATTACCTTCGTCACTGACCTTCAGGGAGTAACATCCAGCAACTCTGCCGTGATAAAAACCTGATAACGATTCGCCACTGTCACTTCTTGTTGTTCCCATCCCAGGAAACCTGTTGGCGTTGAACCTTTTTCGGCTTGAACCGATGAATAGGTTGAGGTTGTGATGCGTCCTATCAGGCTATCCTTATTACTTGCCGGTCTCGGTGCGCTCTGCGCGTGTGGCGGTATCCACTCATTTTCTGCCGGGGTCGATCCAAACGGCTCCCCTGCGGCCGGCGGCCAAGGTGTTGCCGCTATCGCCGTGGCAAAAGAGGCCCTGCCGACCAAGGTGGGTAAGGTCACGGCTGCCGGCACAGATGCTGCGCACGGTGACAAGCTCATCGCGCTCACTTTTGATGATGGTCCGCGCCCGTATGTCCTGTTCGGCAGCAAGGGAGACCATCGCGCTCCCGGGCTGGTGGATATACTCGACCAGAATGGCGTTAAGGCGACCTTCTTTGTTGTGGGCTGGCGACTAAGTCCCAAGACCTGGGGTGAGCCCAAACATGAGGAAAATATCGGCATTTCCTGCCTGGACGCGGCAGGACAACTGATCCGTCGCGGCCATGAACTGGAAGACCACACTTACAGCCATCTGGAATTGCGCACTGCGGAGAAGAAGAACGGCGAACAGTGGGTGATGCATGACGTGGACCGCGGAGCAGCGGCGATCAAGGCAGTCACCGGCACGCAACCTCTTTATGTGCGTCCTCCGGACTGGATCATCACCAGCGATGCCCGGCGAGACATGGAAAAGCAGGGCTACCGGGTGCTGACGATCTCATCAGAAAATCCTATGGCGATGCGCGATGTGAATTCGCTCGATTATCTGTGCGCCGGCAAAGCGGTGGGATGCCCCAAGCCGTCTCTGGTGGACGGAGTGTTGAAGCAACTGGAACAGCGAGAAAAGAAAGGCACATACACGCATATTCTCGCCTTCCATGAACTCTCGACAACTGCGGCAGCCATGCCGCGGCTGATCAGCGACCTGAAAGCGCGAGGTTATCGCTTCGTCACGCTGACTGAATATATGAAGCTGGTTGGATCGAAGCCGGGTGAGACAGTGAAGCAGACGGCTGCGGTGAAAAGTCCGGCAGGTGTTGGAGCGTTGAGCAGGTAGGAAACCGCTCGCAGAGATTGCAGTACACCGTCGCGGCAGAGCCCATGACTAAACCTTCACAAATATCTTCTTCGATACAAACCCCACGCCAGCAATGTCCACAAGGCTGTGTAGCTGAGAGCGAACAGCAGCGACGCGTTTTTCTCGTCCGCCAGTGGCGCGAACCAGTGGAAATAAACCCAGGTTTGTACGGTGATGGCCTGCGCTCCGTCGGCGAATTTGTCGGCGAATTTAATGATGGATCCCAGTTTTGACGCGAAGGTGGAAACCGCATAGACAAGGATCGCGTTCGAACCCAGCCATAAAAAAGGCTTTCCCCAGCCGCGCCAGCCACGCATATCAATAAGCCACCAGCAGAGAGCCAACGTTAGACACGCGGCCCCGGCGGTAAAGAGAACGTATGAGCTCGTCCACAATGGTTTGTTGATGGGGAACCACGGATGCCACGCGTAGCCGGCGGCCACGCCGGCTACTCCGGCAATGACAAGGCCGCGCGCCTTATGCCCGAGGCTGGCGGCGCCGCTTAGAAATTCTCCCGCCAGCGTCCCCAGCAATGTAGTTGCGATCGCGGGAATGGTACTCAAGAGTCCTTCAGGATCAAAGTCGCGGCGATAGAGATGGCCGAGCATCAGCTTGCGATCGATATATCCGGCCAGCGTGCAATGCTGGGTTGTGATCTGCGTAAGCCATGCAGAGTGATCGCATCCCGGAACTGAAACGAATCGCGTGATGGCGTAATATCCGGCGAGGAGCCCGGCAATCCAGATGACGCGCCCGCGCTGCGAAGTCCAGAGCGTAATCGCCGACGCGCACAAATATACGACTGCTATCCGCTGCAGGACGCCCGGGTAGCGCATGTGGGAGAAGTTGACGTAAGGAAGAATGCGGATGGCATAACCGATGAGCAGGATCAGTGCGCTCCGGCGTATGGCGTGCTTCATCAGCGTCAGCCGGGAGTCGCCCCGGGCATGGCGAGCGGCAAACGACATCACCATGGATGTCCCGACGATAAAAAGGAAGAAAGGGAAAATCAGGTCGGTTGGCGTCCATCCGTTCGCCGCAACCCACCACTTCCCTGAGTACCAGCCCGATGGGTGCGCGCTCATCAACTCGTCAGCGTGATCGAGCGGCCAATAGGAATTGTCTGACCCGGGATTATTCACCAGGATCATTCCGGCGATCGTCAGCCCGCGGAAGACGTCCAACGACTCAAGCCGCCTGCTGACCGAAGGCGTATCGTCCGCAAGGGTTGTTCCCGGGCTGGTGATCGTGTTGTGGATGGAGGTTGCCATTATTTGGACTGCGCGATTTTCGGGCTTATTCTCGCAACGCTATTTCTTGTCGTCCTTTTTGTCTTCCTTTTTATCTTCCTTCTTGTCTTCCTTCTTCGCGGTGGGCGGGAGCAACCCGTTCAGACGGAGATACATGGCGGCTGCTCCGTAGTGGTCTGCCCAGCTGCTGGCCAAACCCAGGAAGGCCCACGCCCGTGTCCGAGGCTTGCCATCAAACCACGTGATGTTGTCATTCATCTTCGAATCATCAGCTTTTGCCAGCGCCGTGCCGCAAAATGCAAATGACGCTTTCATGGCGGCCACCAGCTTGTCTTTGCCGTCTGTGTCCTTCACTTCATCCACCTTGGGGCTGGAAACGTCGCCCACGTTGGCGCAGAAGGAATAATTGCTGGATATGATGTGGGCAGCCAGATGGCCAAAGGTCATCTGATCAGGCGTAGGCTTGTAGCCGTACTTATCAGCCGGCATTTCTTCAAACGCGCCGACAATGCTTTTCTCGCGGCCTGAGAGCATGGTGCGCAAAACGTCAGAGGCCGGCGATTTTGTCTGCTGTGCCAGAGCCGCAGCGGACCAGAGAACAACAAGGCCCAGAAAAAAGCGTTTCATGAATCCTCCGTTGTTTGAGACAGGCATCCTGCCAACGAAGCATAAACTGGCGTTCGGCGCACGTCTATCAGCAATTTAGCTGTGCTCGTTCTGCGGCGAGCAGCATCGTTTTCCGTTCACGCACTGGTCCTCCGCGCTTGTGTGAAGGTGCAATGAGCGGGGCTGCAGCTGTCCCGCTGAACGCAAACTTCCGGAAAGCCGGAACTCGGAATCTAAGTACGGAATTATTAGAGACAACTTCCAACCTCTCGCTGGTCATCCTGAGGGACATGGCGGTCCCGTCCCAACCCGCTGTACTGCGGCGTCTGAGATGGTGAATCGTATCGAGACAGGCCGTTGGACGGCCCAACTTACAGGAGATAGAAAATGAAACGAATACTGGGACTGTTAACGATCGTATTGGGCTCAACACTGTTGCTGTCCGCTCAGGATGCGGGCAAGGGCGGAATGGACCAGGGTGCTGCCATGAAAGGCACCGAAATGACCGGCATGCTGTGCGACTCAAAGTGCGTGAAGCAGGATGCCGCCAAAGCGAGCTGCGACTTGAGCTGTACGGAAAAAAGCGGCGAAGCCACGTTTATTGACGACGAAGGCAAAGCCACGAAGGTCGCAAACCCGGACATCGCCACGGGAAAGATGGGCAAGAAAGTAAAGGTCCACTGCGACATGATGAAAGACAGCGCCCAAATGAAGATCTATGACGTTGTGCTTGCGAACGCAGGCTGATCCAGCAAATAACACCAACAAAAATGGGGGCTCGAATGATGGGCCCTCCTTTTTTTGTTATGGAATGCTGAACGCGCTAGTGTCGCGACCACTGCGGATCTTCTTCCGCGGAAACAATGTGGCCATCGCGCATATGAATGATGCGGTCACCGATGGCTGCGGCCTGCGGATTGTGCGTGATCATCAGCACGGTCTGGCCGAACTTCTGGTTGGCCTCACGCAACATATTCAAAACCACATCAGAATTTTTCGAGTCAAGATTGCCGGTGGGCTCATCCGCCAGAATAATGGACGGACGATTGATGATGGCGCGTGCAAGCGCAACACGCTGCTGCTCACCACCGGACATTTCCGAAGGCCGATGATCCAGCCTGCCGCCGACGCCCAGCATGTCCGTAACCGTACGGAAGAACTCTCCGTCTTCGCCATTGCGGCCTGATATCTCACGGGCGATTTCAATGTTGCCGCGAGCCGTGAGAGTAGGCAGAAGATTGAACTTCTGGAACACGAAGCCGATCATCTTCTTGCGCTTCTCTGTTCGCTGCGCATCCGTGAGCTGAGAGAAGTCTGCACCATCAATGATGAGGCGTCCGCGCGTGGGCGTGGTGAGTCCGCCCAGAATGTAGAACAGCGTTGACTTACCGCTGCCTGATGGACCGACTATGCTTACAAACTCGCCGGCTGCAACGGCAAAGCTCACACCATCGAGCGCAAGCACATCGACTTTGCCGATGCGGTAGACCTTGGAGACGTTTTCAACCTGGATAATGTGGGCCACGGAATAATTGATATTAACAGACGGCGCCACTCAGCCACTCCAGACAATGTGCGGCAAAGCGCGACACTGCGCCTGTGCTGACTAGTTGGAGTCATATCCGTGGGCCGCGGTTGTTATCCCGCGATAGGAAACCGCTGCATAGGCATGGTGCTGCTTCCAGCCCGTTTGGGCCCACGTTTCTTGATCAGGAGGATCCGGATGCGTTCCAGCAGTTCAATGGGAGCATACATTCCCTTGGGCAGGAAGAGGTCGGCACGCAGGTCTTTGTCATACATCTTGATTTTTCCGGAAAAGAGAATGGCCGGAGTTTCCGGAGACATGTCTTTCACTTTGCTGATGAGATTGGCGCCATCAAGGCCCGGCATCAGCAGGTCACTCAGGACCAGATCAACTCCACCCTGGTAGAAGAGTTCGAGTGCGGAATGGCCGCTGGTACAGGCAAGTACGCGGTAGCCACGGGTTTCAAGCATTACCTTGCGAATGGAGAGCGCCTGTTCATTATCGTCAACACAGAGGATTGTCTTCTTGGGTCGCATCTATCACCGATTTTCGTTTTCCAGCAGCCGGCCAGAGCAAGGCAGCGGATGGAAATGATTTTTTCTATTTGCTGGCGCTGAAATTGATTCGCTTTTGCAATGAAGTGAAACGATCATAGGCGCGAGTGTGTCCGCTGTAAAGTACCCTGGACGCCAATAGAAAAAAAATCTGTGTGAATCTCTGTTGATTGTCTGTGGAATAAAAAATGCGCGCAGAATCTGACGATTCGTCACCGCAATTTTCAGAATGAAAGTTCTCCACGCACCACTTCCACTGCATGTCCGCCAACGCGCACGTTAACGATCTTGTCATCATGGCGCTCAGCGCTCACATAAATCCGGCTGCGCCGTTTCATTTCCACGCCCTGCTCAATTAAGGCTTGCTTGCCGGAGGAAATTACATTATTCTTCACCGCCCACGCTATGCAGGGACCAGCGGCTGATCCGGTGGCCGGATCTTCTCCGTTGTAGAAAATCATGCGCGCTTGAAGTGTTGCTTCAGGATTCAGTGTCTCGGTAGAGACAAAGTAAAGGAATTTCGCGTCCGTCTTCTTTAAATAAGGTTCCAGAGAAGACCACGATGCCTTTAAATTCTGCAAAGCACCCAAGGACTTCAGCTTCACGATGGCAAAAGCATTTCCGGTGCTCACTGTCTGAATCGGAACGTCATCGGCAATCTGATCGATGGAGATTCCCGCCGCGCGCGCAACGTCCTCACGCGCATGCACCTGGCCGAATTCAGGATTGCGTTGCGTCATCACGCCAAAAGGCAGGCCGTCGCGTGTGGAAAAACGAACGGGAATCCTGCCCACGTTCAATTCCAGCGCCACTTCATCGCGATTGCTATCGCCGCGCAGCACCATGGCCGTACCCAGCGTGGGATGTCCCGCAAACGGCAGCTCTTCCGTGGTGGTGAAGATGCGAACGCGCGTACCACGTTCCTGTTCCGTGGCAATGTCGCGGGGGAAGATGAACGTTGTCTCTGAAAGATTGGTCTCACGCGCAATCGCCTGCATCTCGATGTCGCTCAGGCCGCGAGCGTCGGGAAACACGGCAAGCTGGTTCCCTTCCAACGCCACAGAGGTGAATACATCCATCTGAACAAACGGCAAACGGCGCCTCGGGTTTGACACGGTCATCCTCCAACCTTATTCTGCAATCTGCATTTCAGTGTAACAGCGCATCTTAATAAGCAAACCAATAGGCAAACCAAAGGGCGATCTTTGAAGGCTTTCCGAAAATTCCTGCGCCGCACTCCGTTCTACGGACTGTACAAAGCCGCGGGACATTATCCCGATTACTGGTACTGGAAGCTGCGCGGTGAACCGCTGCGCGCACCACATCTGGTAAAACAGCGTGCCGTGCAGGAGTATGCCGACCGTTACCACCTTCGTGTTCTGGTGGAAACCGGAACGTATTACGGTGAGATGGTCGCCGCAATGCGGCAACGGTTCGACGAAATCTACTCCATTGAGTACGATCATGCGCTTGCCCTGCGTGCCACACAAAAATTTGGTCGGTGGCCGCATATCCATATCATCGAAGGCGACAGCCAGAAGAAAATTCCTGAAATTCTTGCCACGCTCAAAACGCCGGCCCTGTTCTGGCTGGATGCCGGCTATTACGGCTGGGCCGGACTCCAGGGTGACAAACAGCGACTCACTGTGGAACTGGATTCCATCCTGGAACATTCCATTCAAACCCACATTATTCTTATGGATGACGCTCGCGGCCTCAGCGGCAAGGACGGCGCGCCGACGGTGGAGCAGGTGAAGCAGCATATCGAGTCGGCGTTTCCCGGACGAAGTGTTTCAGTGAAACACGACATCATGAGGATCGTTGTGGATTGAGTAAATGGGTAAGTTGGTAATTGGGTAGTTGAAATCGCCTGAAAATGCTTCGTGTAAACTGAAAACATCAACACTTAAATGGAAGCGCATGGGGTCCGGTGACCCTTCCGGTCTTCAAAACCGGCGAGAGTTAGCTTTGCTGGCTCTGGTGAGTTCGACTCTCACACGCTTCCGCCAAAATTGTTCGTTCCTTCGACTCGCTAGGCTCGCTCAGGATTTCGGCTCGCGGCTCAAACGCCGCGAAAACGCCTCAACTTCAAAACCGGCGAGAGTTAGCTTCGCTGGCTCTGGTGAGTTCGACTCTCACACGCTTCCGCCAAAATTGTTCGTTCCTTCGACTCGCTAGGCTCGCTCAGGATTTCGGCTCGCGGCTCAAACGCCGCGAAAACGCCTCAACTTCAAAACCGGCGAGAGTTAGCTTTGCTGGCTCTGGTGAGTTCGACTCTCACACGCTTCCGCCAAAATTGTTCGTTCCTTCGACTCGCTAGGCTCGCTCAGGATTTCGGCTCGCGGCTCAAACGCCGCGAAAACGCCTCAACTTCAAAACCGGCGAGAGTTAGCTTTGCTGGCTCTGGTGAGTTCGACTCTCACACGCTTCCGCCAAAATTGTTCGTTCCTTCGACTCGCTAGGCTCGCTCAGGATTTCGGCTCGCGGCTCAAACGCCGCGAAAACGCCTCAACTTCAAAACCGGCGAGAGTTAGCAATGGGAAGCCGATGGCTGGAACGGCAGTGGTTCGACAGACCTACAGAAGTCTGGTGGGTTTCGGGTAGAAATCTATCCCGATGGATTGACCGTCGAGAAAGCCGCGGAAACCCAAACGTTTTGGATATAGCTGATTTACGCAGTTATCTTCTGTTACTTTTGCTACGCTCTGCCGTTCGTAACGGTGCTTGTTCGTCAACAGCGCACTAAGTCTCACGGTAAAGTTTTCAACTTCGCAGTTTCCAGAGAATCTGTTTCAGCATTCCCTGCATGATGTCAGCATCCTCGCTCGTTAGCCTGAGGCGTCGTACGAGACGACGCACCCGGTCTTCCACGGCAGAGTCGGCGCCCGGCTTGATGTAGCCGCTGACGCTCAGCGCCTGCAAGAGTGACGCGGACAGGCGTTCGGATTCATCGGAGGTTGCAAGCGGGGTGCTCGCGCGCGGTGATGTCGCAGGCGATGAACCGGCGATGGTTGAATTCTCCGGCCCAGATCCCTGCGCTGACTGCTTACCCGGATGGTAAACCAATGTTGAAGTACCTTCCGGCAGAGGATCTGAATCCGGCGGAGTGGATGACGGAGGCGAGGCCGGTGAGTGCGCTGCCATCGCCAAGGCGGGTGCACGGGTGATTTCATACAACGACACGGCCACTGCCTGGCCGAGGTTCATCGATACATGATCTTCTGCCGTGGGAATGTGCATGGTCCAGTGGCAGTAGCTGAGATCGTCATTGGAAAGTCCGCGCTTCTCCGAACCGAAGACGATGGCGACCATGCCGCGCTTGCTCTCCTGTTCGACGAGAGGAGCAGCATCTTGAAGACGGAGCAGTGGGCTATCGAGATTGCGGTCGCGCCCGCCGGTGGTGCCGATCACCAGAGCACAGTCGGCAACCGCCTCAGCCAGGGTGGAGAAGATGCGCGCTTCCTCCAGGGTGGCAGCGGCCCCCACGGCTGATCGCGCTTCACGAAACCCAGGTTCATAGGGCTTGACGAGACGCAGATTGCGAATGCCGAAATTGCTCATGGCACGCGCCGCCGCGCCAATGTTCAAAGGATTGCGAGTAGAAACAAGCACGACACATATTCGATGGATGTCTGGCAACGGCATGAAAAGACATTCTAACGCGGGCTAAACCTTTACCGAAAAGTGCCAGGAGTGAACTCAGCAGCCTTCACTACGAAGAGCACAAAGCGATTGACGCCAAGACTCCATGGAGCATGCGGGAGAGTACTTAAGATTCATTGCTTCGCGGCTCAACGTGGTGCATAGTGAAACAGAGCCCCCAGGGGTGAAGTGAAACGGTCTTTGAAAACTATTTGCGAAAACTTATTTGCGAAAAATTACTTGCGTAAAATTACTTGCGCAAAACTATCTGCGGCGATGAATGGCCAGGGTGTGGGCGGGCTGTTCATTAAGTAGTAAATCACTAAGTAGTAAATCATTCCGAGCCGCGGATGGTGGATAGACCAAAATGCGTCGACCGGAAGAGATTGACATCAACTGGAACCAATCGATGCCTTTCGCTGCCGATGGACGCAGGTTAACGCTGATCAGGGTTAGCCAAGGAAGCAAAATGTTCCGCGCGTGACGCGGGCCGCACCCCTTGGGATGATTTCAGCTAAGTCTTTTAGATCTTGGGATGACTGGGATAAATGGGGGGAGGGTACCCCCCAAGGTGGCTAGATAACCAGATAGTTAACTTACATCGCCTCGAGATCGCCCGGCGCAAGCGGTTTTTCGCGCGATGGGAAAAGCAAGAAAGCAGCGCCCGCAATCGCTGCTTTCATTGTTCCCGGAGCAGCAGAGCTCCAGCCCCGGCGCTGCTTTCCCCCGATGGCAGCGCCAGGAACATCGGCATGTCAGTTATTGGCCGTTACATCACGGACCGTGAGTACCGGGCACGGCGCACCGGCAATGATTTTGTAAGTAACGCTGGAGTGGAAACTGCCGTTGAAGTTCTTTCCCGCCGGCAGACCCAGAACGATCAAGTCTGGCCGCTCAGTTTCCGCATAACCGAGCACCTCTTTCACCGGATCTCCGACTTCGACGATAAAGTCAGACTTGGTCCACTCTTTGGTATCAGGGGGCACAATGTTCTCGAGCTTCTGATAAGACGTCGCCACCAGTGCGCTCCGATCACTCTGGAACGCCTCATCCTGTGTGACCACGTGCATAAAGGTGATGCCGGCGCAATTTTCCCGCGCTACTGACAGAGCGTACTGTGCGCCAAATTCGGCGTGCGCGCCCAGGTCAGTGGGGAACAGAATGCTCTCCACGCTGAAGTCTTGATAAGGCCTGGTTGTCACGTGCGGACCAACCGTCAGAACCGGGCAGGTAGCGCTGCGGACGATGGCTTCCGCGGTCGAGCCCAGCAGGAAATGCTGCAGCCCGCGCCGCCCGTTTGTCCCCATGATTATCAGATCGATCCCATGTTCGCTGATCCAGAAGGGGACGGCACTCGCAACTGAGCCGAGTGCGAAGAGAGGAACGGTCTTTGTGCCGGTCTCTCTTGCCAGCGTCTCCAGCCTTGCGCGACTGTTTTCTTCCACTTCCTGCAGAATATTGATTCCCGCCGTCTCCGTAAGAATGACGGGATCGCAGCTGTGACCGGCGTAGAGTTGTGCGTTGTAGTGTTGCGCCATGCCGGTCGCATAGGCCACGGCGGCGTTTGAAGCTTCGCTGAAGTCCGTCAGGAAGAGAATGTTCTTGAATGAAATCTTGTTGACTGTTTCCAGGGCCTGCATAAAATCCTCCTCTTTATGAAGTCGTTAGTTCTTTAAGTTCGTTCAACCTTTGAGTTTTTCGTTGAGCCAATTCCGATAACGCTGGTCCAATAGTTCCTGGGTGCCTTGGGTATATAAGTCCGCAATGGTCTCACCTTGCGGGTTGAGTTGAATGTGATGGCACGGGATCAGACTCGCCTGCTGTTCTGCCGGAACCATGGAGAACAGCGGGCAATCGCGACATGAATTCTGCTGGCCGCTATCGCGATAGTTGATGCACGCTGGTGAATCCCGCAACAGCAAGGTGGGCCGCCATTGGCTGCGAAACGCTTTTCCATATCCTTCAGCATCGAAGAATGCAGCCTCGTCTCGTAGCACCCGGAAGAGCAGCCGATTTTCAGTTTCTTTTCTCACTGTCGCACTCTCATTCAACTCTGCGGCCAGTATGGATCAACGCCCGCGCAATTTCTGTGACCTGCATCACTGGAGTTAAGCGCGATCAAGAAAATCAGCTCGATCCAAAAAAAGAAGCAGCGCTGTGAAAGCCGCTGCTTCTGTCCCGCGAAATATGCAGGCTCAAAACCGGGATCTGGACTGAGTTCAGACTCCGGGTGCGGGAAATCCATCTATTCCTGTAGGCCCTGAACGACGATCGCCCGATTTCGAGATCACGGGCCGTTCGGTTCCTGGAGGTAATATTGCTTGATTAGTGGCGGGAAAGCTGTGATCGGTGTCACGGGTCAGTTTGAAAACTGCCCCGTTGCTCGTATCAGCGTCTAGGATCCAGGCGCGCCGGGACGCGGGCCTTTAGGCAGACGTTTGGCGCGCGAGCGCCAAAACACGGGTCGTGATGGATATTTTGATCAAATTGGCCCTATTGATTTGCTGTACACTTCATCTGTGATGGCTATCACATCGCCATGTGACGGGCGCGTTCTAGCCTTGTATTCGGGCCCTTATTAAAAGGAGTTCAACATGGCAATGCCCTATAACTTCCGCATCATTGAAGACTGCTCAAAGTGCATGTTTCGTGAGCAGCGCCTGTTTTGCGACCTGCCTGAACCAGCCCTGGCCAGGCTGCAGGACATCAAAGCGACCGCCATCTATCCCAGGGGAGCGATGCTATGCCTGGAAGGCCAGCCGGCCCGGGGAATCTACGTGCTTTGCACTGGACGCGCCAAGTTGACAACCACATCCGCAGAAGGCAAGAGCATCATCCTGCGGATCGCCGAACCAGGCGAGGTTTTGGGATTGACAGCGGTAATCTCCAGCTCACCCTATGAGGCGACTGTGGAAACGCTTGAACCCAGCCAGGCCAACTTCATTTCGCAGACAGATTTCGTGCATTTCCTGAAAGACCACCCGGATGTGGGGCTGAAGGTCGCCAACCAATTAACGCATAACTGCCAGTGCGCTTACGCCGAGATCCGCTCCATCGGCCTCTCGAATTCTGTGCCGGAGAAGATCGCCAAGCTTATCTTGAAGTGGGCTGAACAACCGTTGCCGCCCGCAGCCGGCAGAAAACCCAATGAAATTGCCTTTCGCGTGACGCTCACACAGGAGGAGATCGCGCAGTTTGTCGGCACATCGCGCGAGACCGTCTCGCGTGTTCTGAGCGACTTTCGAAAGAAGGGATGGTTGCGGATCAAAGGTGTGATCTGGACAATCCTTGATAAAGGTGCTGTTGAAGGCATAGTCACCACATAATCACAACCGTCGGTGATAGCGATCACATCAGGCCGGCCTGGAATCGTCTATAACCTCGGTCATGCGTACAACGATGCTTCTGGAAGCCGGAAATACTAATGAATTGTATGCCACGTTGCGGGCGGACTTGCGTCATGAACTGGCGCAGCATGAGCAGTTGATGACCGTGCCGGCAGGGGCGATTCTGATTGACCACAACATTCTCCCGGATTATCTGATTATCCTCAATTCCGGAACTGTCAGGGTCTCCGTTCCAAGTCCCAAACGTGCAGTCTCCACGACCACGGGACAACAAGGCAAAGTGTTCGGCATGCGCGCGGCCATCTCTGGAGGGCTCCCGGAAATCGACGTGACCTGCATTGAGCCGTGTAACATCACCGTTTTGCCGCGGGACGTGTTCCAGGACATGCTGAAGAACCACCCTGAAATCTACTTTGCCGTGGCCAAAGTGCTCAGCGCTGACTTGCAAATCGCAGACCACATTCTGCGTAATCATCCCCGCCGCATGGCACCGGCTCTCCATTTCAAAGTGCCAAAACCAGTTTGAGCCGGCCGTCGTCTCGCAAAACTTTGTTTCAATTTGGCAGCAATGTCCTATTTTGCACACTATTTTGGCGCAACCGCAGGTACTCTGACAACCGCAGGGTGGAAGGGTCAGCCCAATACCTTAGCAATTCGGCAGCCCTGCAGGGCTCGGCCCCTCTCTTCTCACCTGTGATCTAAATCACAGCCTCCCCAGGGAACTTTACTTATAGTCGACGTGTTTCTAAACGCCAAAAATTAAGAGGCTCGCTCATGGCAGGAAGAATAATCACCAAGTTTCTCTTCGTGCTGTTCATTGGTTTGGGGCTGGTAACGCTGGGCGCGGCCGCAGCCGGCAGCCCACAAGGCAATGACAATGGCTCCAGCGCAAAAGCAAAAGCCGGCCAGAGCGATAGCGGAAAGAAGAAGCAGAACAACGCGGTCGCAGACGTTCATCAGGCGGTTGATCCTTCACAATATGTAGGCGCGGACACCTGCAAGACCTGCCATGAAGATGTCGCCAAAGGCTACGACAGGGGCCCGCACTGGAAAACCACTCTAGCCAAACATCAGGGACCGGAATGGCAAGGTTGCGAAGCCTGCCATGGGCCGGGAAAAGCGCATGCTGAGTCGGCGGATCCCGACAAGATCATTCGCCTGGGAGCCTTGAGCCGCGAGGAATCGTCAAAGCGCTGCCTGGGCTGCCATGAGTTTGGCCAGGAGCACGCGAACTTTCTGCGCTCTGAGCACATCAAGAACAATGTTGGGTGCGTTGATTGCCATTCCATTCACGCACCAAAAGTGCAGGCCCGGCTTTTGAAGGTGCAGGAGCCGCAGCTTTGCTACTCCTGCCACCTTGATGTCAAACCTGATTTCTCCAAGCCATTTCACCACAAAGTGAATGAAGGATTTCTGACCTGCAGCAATTGCCACAACCCTCACGGCGGGTTCCTTACGCATCAGTTGCGATCCACCAACGCGCAAGATCAGCTCTGTTTCAATTGCCACACTGACAAAGCCGGGCCTTTTGCCTTCGAGCACGCGCCGGTCAAAACCGAAGGCTGCGTGGCCTGCCACGCGCCACATGGTTCGTCGAACCCGCGGCTTTTGCGTCGCAGCCAGGTCAATCTGCTTTGTCTGGAATGCCACACTTTCACGGTGGATTCAGCGGCGCCGGCCATTCCGTCATTCCATAATCAGGCCCAGAAATATCAGGCCTGCACCTTGTGCCATACATCGATTCATGGGTCGAACTCAGACCATTTCTTCTTTAAGCCGTAAGGAAAGGGGTAACGGTGATGAAGCATCAGAAGGAATTTCGCAGAGTGCTCAAGCTGGTCCTTGCCCTGGCGGTTGCAACATTCTTATCTATGTCTATGGCGATGTATGGTCAGGCGACTGACGACAAAAAGACTGACGACAAGAAGACTGACGACAAAAAGAAGGACAGCACTGACGCTGGCGGGAGTCCCACCTCAGTCAGCATCGCAGTGGACTCCGGCCGCAAGACCGTTGATCTTCCGCCTGCAGTGGATACCGAACAGAACGAAGGGCAGACGTATGGCGGCTTCGAAGTAAAACAGTCCGCTGAATTTGGCGGACGCATCTCTAACTTCAGCGGCAGCCAGGCCATGTGGGACACGTATGTAAATCTTGGTTCCGGTCCCAGGCTGTTGGAGTACACGCTCGACATGCGCTCGCCCAACCATACGGGAAAACTGTTTGATGATTTCAGCTTCAGCAACTTCGGATACGGTGGCGACCCTTTGGATGTGAGCCGTCTCCGGTTCTCCAAAGGCGCTGCTTACACGTTTTCCTCCAGCTTCCGGCGTGATCAAAATATCTTTGACTACGATCTGTTTGCGAATCCTCTCAACCCGCCGACTTCCAACCCGAATATCCCGGTGCTGAATTCTCCGCATGAGTTTCTGCTCACACGCAGAATGAGTGATGCCAACCTTGAACTTTTTCCTGTCGGCCAGATCAGGTTCAAAGTCGGCTGGTCACGGGTGGTAAACGAAGGGACGACTTTTTCTACGGTGCATCTGGGGACCGAGCCGCAGCTCATCCAGCCAACGCTGAATACCACAGACACTTATAGTTTTGGCGTGTCGTTCCGCTTTATCCCAAAAACGGCAATCAATTACGACCAGTTTTTTACGCACTTCAAAGGCGACACCACCGCCGGTCTGGCAGGCACGCCTTTTACTCTTGCCGGAGGCATTCCGGTGAATCTCGGCTTACCTTTCAACACCGTGGCAGGGCAGCCTTGCGCAACGCCTCTGCTGGCCGGGGGCTTGGCGAATCCCACCTGCAACGGCGTCTTTAGCTATTCGCGCACAGGTAACCTTCGCAACAGCTACCCCACCGAGCAGATAAGTTTTCAGAGCAACTATTTCAAGCACATAGATATGTCCGGGCGATTCGGCTATACAGGTTCAACAGCGAACAATCCGGCCTTCAACGAAGCATTCAACGGACTCATTAGCCGAAGCCGTCAGAGAGTGACCAGCATGCTTGGGTCCTCCAAGGCGCAGCGCATCACGAACAACGCCGATTTTGGCATTACGTTTCGAGTGACTGACCGGCTTAACCTGATCGATACTTTCCGGTTTGATAATTTCCGCATCCCCACGGGCTGGAACTACACCACCAACAGCCTGTTCGGCGCCACGCTGTTGGCGCCAGCCAATCCGTTCACTCCCGGCACTTGTCCGGCGCCCTTCACCGCAGCCACCTGCCCGCAGCACAACGCAAGTTCCGGGGCCGACGTGGTGGTGGATATGTTGAACCAATTTCTCAAGCAGTTCATCGCGATCAACACGTTTGAGGCCCAGTACCAGTTCACGCCGCACCTGAGCGGGTACGTGGGATACCGGTTCGAACGCCGCGAAATTACTGACAATGATTCCGACCTGCAAATCCAGACCTTCTTTCCCGGCCCAACCGCGGCATTAGCGAACCGCGGTGCGTGCGCCGGACTGCCCCTGGCGGCCAATGGCACGTGCACTGTTCTTGTTCCGGACAGTGGAGGCGATTTTGTTCGCATCAATGCCCAGTCGGCGCTGTTTGGCTTCGCCGCGCGACCCAGCCCCAGGCTCCGGTTCAGCTTTGATACCGAGCTCTACTACGCTGACAACGTTTTCACCCGCATCAGCCCGCGCCATCTGCAATGGTACAAAGGCAAGGTCCTTTACAAGCCAAGGGAATGGTGGAACCTGGGAGGCGCGGTCAACATCCGGGAGAACAGCAATAACACCAGCGATATCGGCAACAAGCAGCACAACCGCAGTTACGCAATCAACAGCGTTCTGGCGCCCGCAGACGCAAGGTGGGGCCTGGACCTTTCTTATGATTACAACGATCTCTTCTCCCAGACCAACATATGCTTTGTCTCCACTCCGGTTCCGCCAAATTCATTGAGCTGCGGGACGCCATTTCTGTCCGGAGTCTCCTTGTACAGTGAAAAGACCAACGTTGGGTCTGGCTCAATCTATCTCAAGCCAAACAATCGGCTGACCGCCGCGGTGGGCTACACCGTCACCAGCAGCAACGGCAGCACACTGATTCTTAATCCGATCGCGCCTACGGGTCCGCTTTCATATAACTATCACTTGCCCACGGGGTCGATTGTGTTCCAGATCGAAAAGAACCTGGCCTTCAAAGGCGGCTGGAACTATTACGACTACAACGAAAAATCTGATCCTGGACCAACGCTGCCGCGCGACTTCCGGGGAAACAGTTTCACGCTGTCATTGCGCTACTCGATGTAAATCTAAGAAAGCAACATTGGAGGAACACATGAAAAAACTCTTAAGTGGATTGATTCTTTTGGGACTCTTCATGGCTGCGCGACCGGCCCTGGCTGATGACGCCGCGGCTCTCTACAAATCGAAGTGCCAGGTTTGCCACGGCGCCGATGGCAAAGGCAGCCCGTCCGGCCAGAAAATAGGCGTGAAAGACTTTAGCTCGCCAGAAGTGCAGAAGCTAACCGACGCGGATCTTTTTGATGCGACCAAAAAGGGCAAAGGCAAAATGCCGGCCTATGACAAAAAATTAACCGATGACCAGATCAAGCAGTTAGTCACATACATTCGCAGCCTGAAGTAGAAGCGGCAGTTCGGTTCATAAGCCCGGAGGGCACATGCCCACGTTTCTGATACTCGCTGTTATGGTGATCGCCATCATCCTGGCCGCATTGGTCGTTGCGCGCCCGGCCTTGACCGTGGCGCGCGGCGGCAAGGTGCTGGCGTTTCTGGCCTTCTTCATACTTCCGGTGTTTGCCGGCCTGATGGGGATGGAGAACCATATGGAACGTTCAAAGCAAACGTCTTTCTGCCTGACCTGCCATATCATGGGCCCGTATGGGAAGAGCCTCTACGTAGATGACTCGTCCTATATTCCGGCCGCGCATTTCCAGAACGGGCGTGTGCCGCGCGAACAAGCCTGCTATACCTGCCACACCGATTACACCATCTTCGGCACTTTCAGCTCCAAATTGAAAGGCCTGCACCATATCTACGCGCAGTATGTCACCAAACCACAGCAGCCTGTCCAGCTCTACCATCCTTACAACAATCGCGAGTGTCTCCACTGCCATGAAGGCTCGCGCAGCTTTGAGCAGGGCGCTTTGCATACGGCTGATCAGCAAACCATGGCCGACATCAAGAGCAATAAGCTTTCCTGCATGTCGTCCGGATGCCATGACACCATCCACAATGTGAAAGACCTGGACCACGTGAAGTACTGGAGACCGGTACAATGATGCAAAATCAAGCCAAACCCATCCATGCCAGACTGCGCTCTGCCGGGGCGTTCATCATTCTCGGCCTGGTGGTCCAGGCAGTCAGCCTGTTGTGGAACCATCCTCTTTCTTTCATTGCATTTGTGATCGTTGGGGGGCTACTCCAGGTGATTGGAATAGCCCTCTACCTATTGACCGTGGTGAACATGGCCGGCAATCCCGCGGATGGCGCTGACGGACAACCCCGGCCCGCTCCGCTGAACTTCCCTACCCAGACCTGACACTCTTCGTGTGTGATCAGGGTCACAGCGCCATGGCGCCGATACGACATATCTTAGTGGCATGAAAAACAACTTTGATCTAAACCAAACCCCGTTGGTCGTGATCTGGGAGGTGACCCGGGCTTGTGACCTGGCATGCTTCCACTGCCGCGCCTCTGCCCAGCCCGAGCGCAATCCCCTCGAGCTCACCACAGTCGAAGGAAAGAAACTTATTGATGACATCGCCGATCTCGATCCTCCAATTTTTATTTTTACTGGAGGAGATCCGCTCAAACGCCCTGACATCTATGAACTGGTGCAATATGCCGCCCGCAAAGGCTTGCATCCCGCAATGACGCCCAGCGCTACCCCGCTGCTAAACCAGGATTCGCTCCTCAGCCTCAAACAGGCGGGACTTCGCCGTCTGGCGCTCAGTCTGGATGGTCCGACTCCGGCGCTCCATGATTCTATTCGCGGCGTGACTGGCTCATTTGACCGAACGCTGGACGCATTGTATTGGGCGAACGCCATCGGCCTTCCGGTCCAGATCAACACTACGGTTTCACGGCGCAATATTGCCGAGCTGGAGAACATTCTTTCCGTCATCAGAAACTTCCGCATCGTAATGTGGAGCCTGTTCTTTATGGTTCCTACCGGCCGCGCAGAAGTTGCCGACCTACCCTCGCCCCAGGAGTTTGAGAGCGCGTTTGCAAGGATTTACCGGCTTGCGCAGGACGTGCCTTTCAAGGTGAAGACCACTGAAGCCCAGCATTACCGGCGCTATATGCTGCAACAGCGCCGGCTTAAGATCCCGGATGGTTCGCCCGATCAAGGAGTCCCTGGCATCCTGCCGGTGAATGAAGGCAAAGGATTCATGTTCATATCCCACACGGGCGAGGTGCAGCCGAGCGGCTTTCTTCCGTTGTCAGCCGGCAATGCACGTAACGTCAGCGTCGCGGACATCTATCGCAATTCTGAGCTCTTTCTCAAGCTTCGTAACACTGATAACTTGCACGGCAAGTGTGGCGACTGCGAGTTCCATGGAATCTGCGGCGGTTCCAGAGCGCGCGCTTATGCGCTGACCGGCGATGCTTTTGGCGCTGACCCAAGTTGTGCTTACGTTCCCAAAACAACCAAGGCTAAACGCCGCGAGTTGAAATGTACTAACAATCGCTCTTGCCCGCACCAAATGGAAGTAGGGCAGCCGACTGTTGTGGGTGACGCACATGATACCCAATGATCAACCCAGATCCGCGAACCTTGGGAAATCCGTTGGCGCTCCGCAAGAACCGTATCCCGGTAGGTACGCTTCGGAATTTCAGGCCAGTGATGGAACACGGTTCACTGTGCGTCCGATCCGCCCAGAGGACGAACCGCTCATGGTGGAATTCCACCGCCATCTTTCTGACGAGACCGTCTACCGGCGCTACTTTGCTCCTCTGCGGCTTGATGTGCGGGTCGCTCATGAGCGGCTTTTGAATCGCTGCCTGATTGACTACCACAATGAAATGGCTCTGGTCGCCACGTACCCAGATAGCGCCGGTCAACAACGGCTGGCAGCCGTTGCCCGGCTGTTGAAAATAGGGGACAGCAATCGCGCGGAAGTGGCCTTTGTGGTGGCCGACCAGCATCAGGGCCACGGGCTGGGAACTTATTTATTGGAGCGCATCATTGATATTGCCCGCCAGCAGGGTTTTGGGGAGTTGGAAGCAGTTGTGCTGGCAGACAATTTCAGCATGATGGACCTTTTTCGCCGCACCGGATTCCAATTTCTCTCTCCACAGGGCGGCGAGGTGACCGCAAGTCTCAAGCTATGCTGAGCTTGCGGTCGAGATTGCGCTCATCAGCGGCAATATCTGCTTTTAGTGGTGACGAAACAAGAGATAGATCATCACCAGCGTCACCACGGCGTTCCAGCTCAGCAGCGCGATCACCCATATCCGCGCGCTCTCCGCTTTTCTGGCCAGATCTTCCTGCAGCGTCACGATCTGGGCTTCCGCTTCCACGGCCCGCTGGTTGGCCACTGCGATCCGCTTGTCAAACGACGTAAGGACTTCGTTCAGCTCTTCAATCGGATTGGGGCCCTGCGGCGGAGGAGTATTGGCGCCCATGCGCTCACGCGCGATATCCACCGCGCCTTTGGCCATGTGCGGCGCCGCGTGCGTGGCCGCGGTTTTCAGCACTTCGAGTAGTACGCCCCATAAACCCATACATTGCACCTGCCGTGATGGCCTGATTGTACATTGATCGACGATTGATGCAGTTTAAATACATGGTTTATCGCCACGCCGATCACGCACAATCCCGGCAAAGCTGGGATAATCTGGTGTTTGCACAATCCTTCCCAACAGCAGTACGACGTCATTATCCTGGGCGCGGGCGCCGCTGGACTCATGTGTGCCATTGAGGCAGGCCGTCGCGGACGCCGCGTGGCTGTGCTGGAACGGGCTGAGCGTATCGGCAAGAAGATACTGATCTCCGGCGGTGGACGCTGCAATTTCACCAACCTGCATTGCCGTCCGGAAAACTTCATTTCCGCCAATCCGCATTTTGCCAAGTCTGCGCTGGCACGGTACACGCCTGCCGCCTTCATTGATCTGGTACGCAAACACAACATTCGTTATCACGAAAAAAACCTGGGCCAGCTCTTCTGTGATCACTCGGCGATGGAAATTGTGAACCTGCTGGAAGCAGAATGCCGGACGGTGGGGGTTGAGATCTTCACCGGCATCAACGTTGAGTCGGTTGAAACCGGCGACGGCTTTGCGGTTCGCACAAAAAAAGAAAGCTTCCACGCTTCGGCCCTGGTGGTCGCCACCGGCGGACTCTCCATCCCGAAGATGGGCGCAACCGGTTTCGGATACGACCTGGCCCGGCAATTTGGTCTAAAGATCGTGGAGACGCGCCCTGCTCTGGTGCCGCTGACATTCGGTGTGGATGATCGCGATGCCTACAGCGATCTCTCCGGACTATCGGCGGATGTGGTGGCGTCCATCGGAAGGCAGAGCTTTCGCGAAAAGATGCTGATTACACACCGTGGGCTGAGTGGTCCCGCGATCCTGCAGATTTCTTCTTATTGGCATGGTGGCGACGTGGTTCACCTGGATCTCTCGCCGGAACAATCTGTGATGTATGAGCTGTTGGAGAGCAGCGCCGGCCGTGACCTGCACGCCGCGAAAGATGCCATGCGCGCCATGTTGCCACAGCGTTTTGCCGACCGGTGGGTGGAGAAGAATGCGCCGCAACGCTGGACCAACCATGCGTTAGAGGAGTTCGAGCAGCGTATACACCGCTGGCCGGTGAAGCCCGACGGAACCGAAGGCTACGCCAAAGCCGAAGTCACCGCGGGCGGCGTTGACACCAACGAACTTTCAGCCAGGACGATGGAAAGCAAAAAAGTTCCGGGACTGTTCTTCATCGGCGAAGTAGTGGACGTCACCGGACATCTGGGCGGATTCAATTTCCAGTGGGCGTGGTCGTCAGGTTACTCCGCGGGCCAGGCGGTTTGAGATAGTTTAAGGCGTCATTCGAGCTATTTCAGTTCAGCGGCGTGACTCTCTTGTCGTTAATGGACTCCGGATCTCCCCCAGACCGCAAACCCTATCAGGATGAACGGTAACGCGAATGCGATTGGAAACAAAGCGAACAGTGTAGCGCTACGGGCTCCTTCTTTTCGAACACACAACAATGTGGTTCCGAGCCAGATATAAGCGACTATGAACACCGGATTCAAAAGCAGCGGGGGCCACCAGTGAAAGATGAGAACCAAAAAGAAGACCGGATACGGCAGGAATGCGCAGACAATCGAAGTCAAATAGAGGCCACTGCGCGATGAAGGATCGGCGTTAGTCATAATGTGTTTTCGTTCTTGCTCGACTGTTGATGACTGTCTCTTTTTAAAGAGTGGTTGGTCAAAAGAAAGTTCCCGCCGTTTTCCTTCACCACAACCAGATTCGCTCGGCCCACCAGCTGCTCCATGCGCTGCATGTCGGCCCCGTACGTCAGCAGATAGTAGCGATCCGGCTTGCTCCACAATTGCGCAAACCGCGCATCATCGATAAATACCTGAGGCGCTTTGGGAGCATACGATCCGTACTCCAGATTGTTCATGCGTCCATTGAGCAACAAAGCGGTACGGTCCGTGTAAAAAAATACCGATGAGAATGCGTAGTAAGCGTCGGCCTCAATCAGTTGTCCGGGAGGCGATTGTTGCAGGGCGATCGCCAGCGCATGCGATCCAAGATAAGGATCAAAGCGCACCAGAGCGATGCGCGACGCCTGAAAGAAAATAACCATCCCAGCCGCAATGGCCAGCACCGCGCGGCGCTGCTGATTGCGAAACGCCGCCAGCAACCCGGCAATTATGCCAAAGGCAATCACGGCCACCAGGAGCGGCAGCTTTAAATAAGCGAATGATTGCAAGGTAAGGTCGCCCATGTGTCCCAAGGACAATGTATAAAGTTCCGGATGCTGGCTGACTGCCTGGGAGATATCGCCCGGTGCTGGAATGTTTCGCACCCAGAACAGAATGCCCGCGAGCACAAGGCTGAGCGTGGCCGCGATTGCGAAGACGATCCACTTCCCTGCCTGTATCCAGCGTGATTCGGAATCCAATGCCGAGCCGATCAGCAACGCCAGTGCCGGATAGATCGGCATTGAGTAGTACTCCTGCGTGGTGGAGAAAGTAAAGAACACCAGCACAGAACCGATCCAGCATAAAGCCATCAGGCGTGCACGGGCGGCGCGTGAGTCAGAGCGATATGGCAGTTTCACCGCAGCCGGAAGATAGGCAGACCACGGAAACAGCCAGACCAGATTGAAGAGCCAGAACAGGGCGCGTGGGACCGTGTTGTAGTCTCGCGGATAGCGCAGGTTCAAAAAGCGTAGAAGATGTTCGTTGAAAAAATAAAACCAGAAAAACCCGCGATACTCGCCGGGACCGCTGTGCATGGAGAAGGCAAAGTAAGGCGGATTCCGCAGAGTCGCCAGAACATGCCAGGGTGCGGCGATCACAACCGCCACCGCAATCACCAGCCCGACATTCAGCTTGCGCCACGCAGCCAGTGAGAACGCCTGTCGCGTAACCACCATGAACACGACTCCGGCAAGAATCGGAAACACAATGGCGATCAGACCCTTGAGCAGCAGCCCAAGGCCAAAACACAGTCCCATGATCAGAGCCCAGCGGCGGGGATGCGGTTCGTCTTTTTCAAGTAATCGGAGCCATGCCCAGATTGCGCCCGTGATCGTGAGAGTGACCATTGCGTCGGGAATCAGGATGCGCGTGAATAGATAAAGGCCGATGCTGGTGGCAAGCGCAACGCCGGCATATAACCCGGCGGAATCAGAAAATGCCCAGCGACTAAACCGGTATGTGACCCAGCACAGCAGGATCACGCAGAGGGCAAGAGGAAGACGCGCGGCCCAGTCATGCACCCCAAAGACGCGATAGGAAACGGCCATTGCCCAGTAAACAAGCGGGCTCTTTTCCAGATACGCCACGCCATCCAGCCGCGCGGTGACCCAGTCGCCGGACTCAAGCATGTTCCGGGCAATCTGTGCCTGCACCGCGTCTACATCATCCATCAGACGCGGCGGGCTTAATATGTTGAGAAGAAAAACGAGCGAGGCGGCGGCTACAACGATCCAACCTGATCGAATGCGAACACTGGTGCTTCCGAGTTCAGCTTTTCCGCTGGGAGCGGCGGTGCGATCTTCCACTCTTTCATCCATAACAACAGAATCATTAATCCCCATAAGTGATACCCCAGGTTCGCACGTCTCTCCAAGTGGTCGGTCAGAATTTTTTCTACGCCGGCCCAGTGAAACAATCCGCTGGCCCGGACGTTATCTTCAGAAATGGTGTCCAGCAGAAGCGGGCTAAGCACGCCGCGAAGCCAATCATGCACAGGAATGTCAAAACCAATCTTCGGACGCCGCATGATCTCCGCCGGCAGTTTGCCCTTCATGAGTTCGCGCAGCACGAATTTTGATTTTGATCCATGCAGCTTGAAATTTTCCGGCAGGCGAGCGGCAAAATCCACGATCCGCGGATCAAGAAAGGGCGGACGTGCTTCCAGTGAATGCGCCATGCTCATGCGATCGACTTTATAAAGAATGTCGTCAGCCAGGTAATAGCGCAAATCAAAATTGAGGAACTGATTGAGCCCAGGCTTGTTCCCCATGCCGCGCAATATTCCGTCAAGCGCGGTGGAGTCCGCGTAGCGGAAGAATTCGCGTTTCTCCGCTTCGGAAAACGTTCCATTCCAGAAAATGTGCGCCTGTTCGGGCGATAGCAATGATCCCTGAAGAAACCGTTTAAGCTTGTACTCAAAGCTGATCTTGTCGTCGGATACCGGAAGCAAATTCGCCGCTTTGAGGGCCATGCGCCGCATCGCCGGCGGGACCTTCCGCGCCATGGCCGCGTAACGGTCGGCCTGATAAGTAAGATAGCCGGCAAAAAGTTCGTCGGAGCCTTCACCACTCAGCACAACCGTAACTTTGCGAGCGGTCATTTCTGCCAGGAACCATGCAGGTAGCGCCCCGGCATCGGCGCTGGGCTCGTCAGAGAAATATGACATCTGCCGGATGGCGCCTTCCAGATCGGCGTCTTCGCCAAGATTGAATTCTTCGTGCACGCTGCCATAATGGCGGCGAATCTGGTTGATCGGTTCGCTTTCGTCGAACGTACGTCCGTGAAACGTGATGGAGAAGGTGCGAACCGGATCAGGACTGATTTTGGACGCGTAGTGAAGAATGGTAGAGGAGTCCAGGCCGCCGCTAAGCCAGATGCCCACCGGCACGTCGGAGACAAGCTGTTCCTTCACTGACTTGGTGAGCAGATCGTCGAGTTGCTCAGTCGCTTCCTCAATGGAGCGCGGCGCTGCAGCTGTCGATTCAGCCTGAAGATAAGAACGCTCCGTAAAACGGCCGCCCTTCCATTCCAGCATGTGGCCGGGAAGCAGTTTGCGAATTCCTTCCACCAGCGTATAAGGAGCGGGAACGTAGTTGAGACGGAGATAACAGTTGAGTCCATCCAGACTGATGCGCCGGGGTACTTCCGGATGCGCAAAGATACACTTCAGTTCGGACGCAAAAAAGATTTCATCCTGATGAACACAATAATAAAGAGGCTTGATGCCCATTTGATCGCGGGCAAGAATAAGGCGGCGTTCTGACTCAATCCAGATGGCGAGGCCAAACATCCCTCGCAGGCGCGCAAAGCACTCCGTCCCCCAGTGCAGAAACGCGGTGAGCACAACTTCTGTATCACAGGTAGTGGCAAAGGTGTAGCCGAACTGTTCCAGCTCGCAACGGATCTCATGATGATTGAAAATTTCACCATTGAAGGCGACGGCAACGTCACGATCCGGGCTGAGCAAAGGCTGATCGCCGCCGGCCATGTCCAGAATGCGCAGACGTGTGGCGCCCAGCGAAAGCGCTTCCGTGCTGTACTGTCCCTGATGGTCAGGACCACGGTGGGTCAGCGCTTCCAGTCCTCTATCCAGGACGCCAAAAGGCAGCCGTTTTGATACATGAGAGTACCCGAGAATTCCGCACATAAATGTTCAGCTTTTCTGGGCAGACGACTGTGAGAGTCTATTCGGCCCGGAGGACTCAAAGCGGTGGCACGCTTCCACGGCTGATTTGGTCGGCTTGCCACCCTCACGGGATTCCAGGAGTTCTGAATTCTTTGGCCGAATTATACGCGGGATTTCAAGTTTGCCAACCATAAAATAAAGAACTGTAAAGCCACCTAAGCGATTGATCTGACGGAGATAAAACCACACTCATCGATTCTTATCTAAATAAGAATAGCTTAACGTGAATCGCTGGATTAATCAATCTTAACGTTACAGCACAGGTGCAAGGGCAGGTCTCACCGTGGATGGCGGCATTTCTTCCTAGGTATATTTAAAGAGAGCGGTTAGAGCGAGAAAAAGCAAATGAAAATCGGAATCATCGGCGCAGGAAAAATTGGCGCCACGGCTGCCCGGCTCTTCGTTACTGCCGGCCATCATGTCGCCATCAGTAACTCGCGCGGTCCAGAATCATTACGACCGTTGGTCCATGATTTGGGACCAAAGGCCACAGCCATGTCAGTGGATGAAACAGGAAGCTTTGCCGAAATAATCCTTCTCGCCATCCCCTGGCACATGGAAAACGCGCTTCCTTCGCCGGAGCGGCTGCGGGGGAAGATCGTAATCGACGCGATGAATCCTTATGACCCCGCGGGCGGCTTTTTTGATCTGAACGGCACCACGTCCAGTGAAATCGTTCTCAAGCGTATTCCGGAAGCCAGGCTGGTGAAAGCGTTCAACACCATCTACTACGAACATCTGGCAACGCGCGGCCGTAAAGAACTTCCTGTACAGGAACGCCACGCCATCTATCTGGCCGGCGACGATGTGCAGGCCAAGCAGGTTGTGGCAGACCTGATTGAAGAGATCGGCTTCGCGCCGGTAGACACCGGATCATTGCATGACGGTGGACAGCTTCAGCAACCAGACTCACCCATCTATAACCAGACGTTCAGCGCCCGCGAAGCGCGCTCCTTTTTGCGCAACCAACTCCACAAGATCGTGGACAGCCTTCCCGATAGCGGTCTGGCCCAGGCTCTGGAAATCCTGAACCGGTATAAGGCCTGAACGTTTTACAACAATCGCGAACAACAAAAGAGGACGCGTGCAAAGTCATGGAATGAACATTGTGGTAACCGGCGCCGGACGCGGGCTGGGTCTGGAATTTGTAAAGCAGCTATTGCCCCTCGCGCAGTGTCTGATTGCAACGGCCCGCAATCCTGAAGCCGCGCAGGACTTGCAGGAACTGACGCGCAACAACGCAGGCGTTCTTAAGATCGTCCGGCTGGACCTCAGCGATGAAGAATCCATCCAGCGCGCTGTCGAGGAAATTGGCAAGCTCGTCGGCTCTCTTGGCCTTTTAATCAATAATGCCGGCATTTACATTGGGCGGCCGGGGACCACAGCGGGCTCTGACCGGCTGGGTAAACTCACCATGCAGGGCGGTGTGGAAACACTCCGCACTAATGCAGTTGGACCCATGATCCTGACTCAGGGCCTCTTGCCCCTTCTGCAAGCATTACCCGATGCAAGAATCATCAGTCTGACATCCGGCCTGGCTTCGATTGCGAACACTGCCGGTGCTCCCATGCATTACAGTGTCAGCAAAGCCGCGCTCAATATGTATATGCGCGGACTCGCGGCACAATTGCGCAGTTCAGGAATTATCTCCGTCGTTATCAATCCCGGATGGGTGCAGACCGACATGGGCGGGCGTGGAGCTTCCATCACCGCAAAAGAATCTGTAAACGGAATTCTGCATGTAATGGACGGACTGACGCCGGAACAGAATGGAAGCTTCCTGAACTACAGAGGACAAACGGAACCCTGGTAACCTGACTTCCCACTTGCCATGCCAGTTGGATTCCACGATGATTCGGGAAGAATTGCTGTGTACTCGGAGAAGATTGCTCTTGCAGACCTCGGCCCAGAAGAAAAATAATTCTCTACTTGCGCTTCGGCGCACCGCGACAATCACTTTGTTGGCCCTCGCATTTACGTGTACACCCATGGCAGCTGCTCAGGGCCACGCGCAGCAAAAGGGTCAAGCGGCTAAAACTCAAGCCACCAAAAGTGTGTCGCTGGGTGAGGCTGCGGAAAGGGCGATGCAGCAATCACAACTGACCCTGCCTGGCAGTTCGCCATTTCATCTCAAGGCCACCATTTCAGACCTGAACGGTACCCACCCTGAATACAAGGCAGAGTTGGAAGAATACTGGGAATCGCCCACCAAATGGCGCAGGACTATCCATTCGTCCGACTTTTCACAAACGCTCATCGTGAACAATGGGAAGACCTTTGAAAACGACAGCGCTGATTACTATCCTTTCTGGCTGCACAATCTGGTCACCGCCGTCTTTGATCCCTTGCCAATGCTGGCGCAGCTGAAACAGCTTTCAGCCCAGTTGGAATTGCCGGAGGAAGACAAATCCACGTCATGCGTGAATTTTTCCAGCCCTGGAAATAATCCTGCAGTACCCATCAGTTCCGCATTCGCTTTTTGCTTTCAGGACCGCCGGGCCCTTCTTCAAATCGTGAGCACTCCCGGATACAAGGCCCATTTTGAAAACTTCAAAGCATTCGGCAATAAGCAGGTTCCGTATCGCACGGCGGAGGACCTTCAACCCGGGCTGACACTGGTAGCCACTATCACAGAACTTGCGCCTTTGAAAACTCCGGACGAAACTCTCTTCGTCATCGACACCCCAACCGCGCCCGACCACCAGATCCGCAATACTCAGGTCGTTGAGTCGACCGCGAGATCGATTGCCGTCGACACCACCGGCCCGAACTGGCCCGCGGTTCGCGAAGGCAAGACCACTGGCACCGCGAGCGTGTATATATCGGTGGACCGCGGCGGCCATGTGCGCGAAATCTGGCCGCTCTCTTCTGACAATCCGGAAATCATCTCTGCTTTGCAAAGCCAGCTCAAGCACTGGCAGTTCAAACCTTACGTGAACGGCGTACCTATGCAAATGGAAGCGGTGTTCGCATTCGCATTCACCAGCCAGCAGGGCCTGCCAATCCCGTTGCTGAACAACGCGGAAGCTCGAAAATTGGCGAAACACATGGTCGAGCCCAAGGTCGCACCGTCGGCGGCAACACCGGGAAGCACTTTCATCGTGAGGGTCCGTGTGGATGAAGAAGGCAGGACGCTGGCCGTGGTGAACGTCAAGAAGGTAAAGCCTGCTCTTTATGACGCTGCGGTGAAAGCCCTCAAACAATGGGAATTCAATCCCTATCTTAAGGACGGCAAGCCAGACCGCTTTGACGCCGATCTGATATTTAAAGTCCGGTAGTTCAGCGGAACAACACAATAGATCTAAGTATAAGTAGCTTAAGAAGACTTACCACGCCTTGTCGCGTCTTGCTGAAGCAGCCCTGCTTAGTGGATGAGGCTTCCTGTTCCCGCTCTCACGTTTCATCGCGCGGCATCGTTTGACGCTCAAATCATCATCTAACCCTTCAAGTACCTATCGACCGTCAAGCGGGGCTATCCCATGAAAATCAGACTTTTCTCGTCACTGTTTCTGTCCGTGGTGATTTGTCTTTCACTGAACGCACTCCAGAGTACCCCAACCACAGCCGACCAGAGTTCAAGCTCCTCACAGAACTCGCCGGACAATACGCCCAATCAACCCTCGTCCGCCCCAACCTCGGACAGCCATAGCTCTGGCCAAACCAGCTCACAGACAAACTCCAGCTCGACTGACCAGAGTTCACCTTCAACCCAAACACCAACCCAAAATACATCCACGCAGGACTCGGACAGTCAAAACTCAAATGCAGCCGGACAGAACAATAATTCCGGCCAGATACCGACCTACCGTGTGACAGTTGTGGAACGCAGCACCGAAGCGGTGGACTACCGCGATCGTGGCGGCACAACGCAAGTCGATTTTAAAGGTACTACTCTATCGCCAGGCATCAATGGCAATGCCAAAGTCACGGGACACACGGGCCGGCTCGCGATCGACGCCAATGTTCACGGGCTGCAATCGCCGCGCGCCTTCGGGCCCGAATACCTCACCTACGTTCTGTGGGCAATTACGCCGGAAGGCCGCGCCACCAACCTGGGCGAGATGATTCCGAATGATGACGGCAACTCACGCGTCCAGGTAACCTCCGGACTTCAGGTATTCGGCTTGATCGTTACAGCAGAGCCTTATTTTGCGGTTTCACGTCCCGGCAATCTGGTGGTGGCGGAAAACATCGTCCGCGATGATACTGCCGGCGGCGTCCATCCCATTACGGCAAAGTTTGACTTGATTGAGAAAGGCCAGTACGCACAACACCTCACGCCAGATCAGTTGCCGGCGACTACGGCGGACAAAAAGGTTCCCCTGCAGTTACTGGAAGCGGAAAACGCGATCGCAATTGCCACTGCTGCCGGGGCTGATCAATATGCAGTGGATACGCTGGGCAAAGCCAAGGCGTTTCTAGCCCAGGGTCAGGATTACTATCGTCGCAAGCAGGGGATCACGCCGATCGGTGCGGTAGCGCGGGCTGCCACACAGTCCGCGGAGGATGCGCGTCTTCTGAGCATCCAGAAGAAGCAGGAAGAAGTTGCGGCGGCAGAAAAGCAGAGATCGTTGGATCGCATACAAGCGGCGCAGACTGAAGCGGAGCAGCAGTCGGCTCGCGCAGCAGCTGCTCAGGAGGATGCAAAGCATGCGGCTGAGCAGCGCGCTCTAGCTGACCAGGAACGCCAGGCCGCGGAACAAGCCAGATTGGAAGCAGAACAAGCCGCACAGCAGGCAGCGCAGGACCGGGCTGCCGCACAGCAACAGCTTCAGGCGTCACAACAACAACAGCAGGCTCTTTCTGCTCAGGCTGAGCAGGCAAGGTTGCAGGCTCAACAGGCGGACCAGGCACGCCAGCAGGCAGTACAGCAGGCTGAGCAACAGCGTCAGCGGCTTCTGGCGCAATTGAACCAGGTCCTGCAAACCCGGGACACTGCTCGCGGCCTCATCGTGAATATGTCAGACGTTTTGTTTGACCTGAACAAAGCCACGCTTCGTCCCGGCGCGCAACTGAGATTGGCCAAGGTAGCGGGTATCATCCTGGCTTATCCTGACCTGCGACTGGAAATTGACGGATTCACTGACAACACGGGATCTCCGGGATACAACCAGGCGCTTTCTGAAAAGCGCGCTGCGACCGTGCAGAACTTCCTGGTTTCGCAGGGAGTGACCTCCAGCAACGTGACCATCAAAGGGTTCGGTCAACAGAATCCCGTGGCCACAAACACCACGGCTGCCGGACGGCAGATGAATCGTCGCGTTGAGGTGGTGGTAAGTGGTACGGCGATTGGCAGAAACATTACGCCTGACAGCAATGGCGTGTCTGGACCAAATGGAACTCCCGCCGTGAGCAGCACCGGCAGCGTCGGTGCGACTGGTCAAACCACCCCAGCGCAGCCAGCAAACAACCAGTCACCGGCAACGTCGCAAGCGCCGGCCACGCCGGTCTCTGGCTCAGCTGGTGGCAGTGTAAGCACTCCAGCCACGGCAACTCCATCAACCTCATCCAATGGAACGTCTTCCACCACAACGACAACTCCGGCAGGTACCGCCCCTGGCAATGGAGTGCCTTCAACTCCCGCCGGCACAAGCGTGCCGCAATCGCAACCGGTCACGCAGCCACCTGCTGGCGCACAGCCAATGCCAACCCCAACCCCGAATCCGCAATAACCGGCGATCGATTTGTGTGCAAGGAAAGGGAGATGCTGAACCGGCATCTTCCTTTTTCATTCCAAAACAGATCTTTTCACCGGTTGACGTTCACATCAGTTTGCCGTCTAATCTCCCATAGACCATCTATGAAGGAAACCTATGGTACGCAACGCCGGTAAGAATGAGCTAATGCCCGGCACGCTGGAGATGCTGATCCTGCAGACCCTTAAGCGGGGCGCAATGCATGGTTACGGGATCGCCCAATTCATTCAATCGATATCCGATGACGTCTTGCAGGTGGAAGAAGGTTCCCTTTATCCGGCCCTGCAACGCCTGCTTCTTAAAGGATGGGTCAAGGGCGAATGGGGAACTTCAGACAACAATCGGCGCGCCCGCTTTTACACACTAACGCTGGCCGGCAGGAAACAACTGGGTGTGGAATCAGAAAATTTCAGCCGCATGATTGAAGCAATCGCCCGGGTGATGCAGACCGCATAGCACAAGGAAGGCTTATGTCGTGGATTGGAGATTCGCGAGCAGGGATAATCTGGCGCAAACTGCAGTTCTTCCTTCACCGCTCACAACTTGAGCGTGATCTTGCCGAAGAGATCCGTCTCCATGCCGAATTGAAAACGTTGAATAATGCGGCCCAGGGTATGCCGTTGGAAGAAGCGCATTTCGCCGCGTACCGCCAGTTAGGCAGCTTGACTCAACTGAAGGAAGCGAGCCGCCAGAGTTGGAGCTTTCCTTCTCTGGAAAGCATTGTCCAGGACATCCGCTACGGCGTCCGCGGGTTGCGAAACGCTCCCGGGTTTACCGTTATTGCGCTTGTTACCCTGGCGATGGGTATCGGCGCCACCACGGCGATTTTCAGTGTGGTCAATGCCGTTCTTCTGCGCCCTCTTCCCTATAAAGATTCAACACGGCTCGTCAATATCTACACAGTCACACCATTGTTTCCGGAATTTCAGATGGGCCAGTCAATTCCCAATCTGGATGACATCCGCGCGCGGGCCCATTCCTTCGATACCATCGCCGCCTTTCAGGGTGGACAAGTGGCGCTGACTGGTGATGGCCCTCCACAAAAGCTGAAATCTGCATCCGTAACCGCCGATTTCTTTTCTGTATTCTCCACGCATCCCGTGCTCGGCCGTGAAATGAACGGTGAAGATGAGCAGGAAAAAAGCGGAAGAGTGGTTTGGCTGAGCTATGGAATCTGGCAAAGTCGATTTGCTGGCGATCGTGCCATCGTGGGGAAGACCCTATCGCTTGACCAGAAGCCGTACATTATTGCCGGCGTTTGGCCCTCCGGCTTTAACTTTCATGGTGCCGAAATATGGAAGCCGCTTGTCCTGGCGGCAGAGGCGCGAAGTAAACGCCAAAACTGGCTCTACAATTCGTTCGCTCGCCTGCGTCCCGGCGTCTCACCGGACCATGCACAGGAAGAGCTAAATGGTATTGCCGCGCAGATTGCGCATGACAATCCAAAAGAAGCTGAAGGGCTGAACTTTTCTTTGAAGGAGATGCGGGCAGACGCCGTTGCCAACGATTCACGGCGACTCTTGCTGATGCTGCTGGCGGCCGTGAGTTTCCTTCTGCTGATCGCCTGCGCCAATGTAAGCAACCTCATACTCTCGCGGAGTATTCAGAGGCAGCGTGAGATTGCAGTCCGCGCGGCGCTGGGCGCCAGCCGGCTTCGCATACTCCGGCAACTTCTGATTGAAAGCGTGATTCTGTCATTCGCAGGAGGCTTCTGCGGACTTGCCGTGGCCGTTGCCGGGGTGAGTGCTTTCCGCTCGTTTGCCCCGAATAATTTCGCCCGGCTGGATGAAGTTGGCGTTTCGCCGGTCATGCTGGTTATCGCATTCGCTATCGCGTGCGTCACCGGAATAGTTTGCGGCCTGGTACCAGCCATGCATGTTTCACGTTCAGACCTGAATCTTGTCATCCGGGAAAATTCCAAATCGCCTGCGGACAAAGGACCGTTCTCGCTTCGCAATGTTCTTGCTGTGACTGAGGTCGCGTTGGCCCTTGTACTGCTTACCGGCGCGGCGCTTATGGCCCAAAGCATTGTTCGCCAGCTTCAGGTGGATCCAGGGTTTCGAACAGACCATCTGCTCACTGCCAAGTTGCGTCTTGATCCAGCGAATTACGCGGATGAGGGCGCGCAAAGAATCTTCGTCTCCAGGCTGCTCACAGCCTTTCGGGCCCAGCCTGGACTGAGTGGTGTGGGCATCAGCAACGCCAGCCTGATGGAAGAAACTTCTCTGATGTCTTTTGATCCCGGCACGCTCGGTCTGGCGGAGAAAACCACCACGATCCAGGTCCGAGAGATCACTCCGGGGTTTTTCGAAACTATGGGCATCGGCCTGCGGTCAGGAAGGTTCTTCTCTGACCGTGATGTCAAAGGGGCTCCAAGGACCATTATTATCAATCAAGCCCTGGCTCGACGCTTCTTCGCCGGGAAAGATCCGATCGGACGGATTTTCAAGATCTGGCCCAGCCCCGAGGGTGAATACGAGATTGTGGGAATTGTCGCCGACACCCGTGACATTCGCCCATCCCAGCAGGCCCGCGCGGAAATTTATTTGTCATTACTCCAAGACCCGCAGCGATCGCTTTACGTGGTCGCGCGCAGCCAGGGAGACAGCCCAACTCTTACATCACTGATGGAAAGCGGCGTGTGGTCCGTGGATAAGAACCTCCCGCTCACAGACGTGAAAACAATGAAAGAAGTCGTTTCGGCCACAGTCTCAGAGCCGAAATTTCACACCTGGCTGCTCACGGCTTTTGCCGGCGTGGGTCTCATTCTGACTTTGATCGGCATCTACGGTGTGATCGCCTATTCGGTTAGCCAGCGCACACATGAAATGGGAATCCGGATTGCGCTGGGTGCCAGGCCGGAAAACGTCTTGCAGTTGGTCTTGAAGCAGGGCCTGAAGCTTGCGATTTTCGGCGCTGTTGCCGGCCTATTCGGAGCTCTGGCGCTTATGCGATTTCTTGGCAGTCAACTGTACGGGATCAAACCCAGCGATCCCGTCACTTTGGTCAGCGCCGCGTTGCTCATGGTCGCAGTTGCATTGGGAGCTTCTTATATTCCGGCGCGACGCGCTACCAAGGTCGACCCCATGATCGCGTTGCGGCACGAATAGCTCTGCCGTTCTTTGCAAATCTTTTCCTTCGGGATTGCAGAGTGACGCCAATCCTCCATTCATCGGCAGTCGCAGGGCTTTAAGAGTTTGTTGAGCCACACCGGAATTGTGCTGTGCTCTTTAAATTATTGTGTGCCGCGGAAAAAATCGGATACTATGTGTCGCGTGGCTGTCTGCGTTAAGCGCGCGATCTGGCTTCTGGTGATCTACGGCATCCTTTATGTGCTAATCATGCCAATCCCGGAATTGGGGGCGGCATTTTCCACTAAGTCACCTATTGCAACATTAGCGCTGATAACGTACGCTCTGCTGGCTTTTTGCTTATTACTTCTTTCAATACTATCCCGCACTTTGGATTCGGGTTCGCTTTCCGCTTCCGATGTTCTCGAGAAGCTCTGCGTCAGGCTCTGCTAAGGCGAAGTTTTCGCGCCACGGGCTCTGTGCAAAAGAGCTTCGCGAGATGGATTCCGGTGCTATGACCGGCACACGGGGCTTCGCGCCTGAGGTGAACAGGAACCTGAAAGACCATTCGACGGGAAGGTGTGTCCGCCATGAGTTTCATCAAAAAGATCCTCGAAGGGGCAGCACTGCTGCCATTTGTCAAATTACCGTTCACGGGACGCCCGCCGGCACCGGACGACCAGGTCCGTCTCGATCTGGTTGATTTCGGGCGCATGCTGCACACGCAGGGATTTGTGGCCGCCACTGACGGAAATCTCTCCGTGCGTCTGCATCATGATCGCGTGATGGTGACTCCTACAGGAGTGAGCAAAGGCATGATGCGGCCAGAGGATATGGTCATTGTGGACATGGATGGCAAACGCGTCAGCGGATGCTGCGCTCCCACCAGCGAAATCGACATGCACCTGACCATATACTCCATGCGTCCGGATGTCAGCGCTGTAGTACACGCGCACCCCTGCACGGCCACTGCATTTGCTTCTGCTGGATTGGCGTTGGACGAGCCTCTTTGCTCTGAGGTTGTGGTCACTTTGGGTGAAGTTCCCCTGGCGCCCTACGCGACTACCGGCACGGTCGAACTCAGCGATTCATTGCGCCCTTTTATCCCGGAGCATAATGCCATTCTCATGGCGAACCACGGCGTGGTCACCTATGGCCACGACCTGCGTAAGGCCTATCTGCGAATGGAAGCCGTGGAACACTTCGCCAAGATCGTCCTCGCAGCCCGCCAGCTTGGCTGCGCGCGATCTCTGGATGATGATCAGTTGGAAAAACTTTTTGAGGCAAGATCGCGCTACGCCGGCAACGCCCACTGATTCGCCGAAAACCAGAGTCCTTTCCGATCACCGGGTGGAGCAGGCATTCTTTTTGGTCTGCGGTAAAGCTGATTGAGGGAGGGACTTTAACCGCTGAGGTTAGGCGATGCCGCTGACTTTCGCAACTGAATCAGGGCGAGGCCGTCAATACGCCGAGCCCGCTGCACCAAGGCACACCAGAAACACCCACGTAAAATAATCTTAAAGCGGTTTGGAGCGAAGCGACAGAAATAGACGTGGCGTCTTTCGCGAAACATTCCCGGTGGCCTGAGATGCCGAACCGTCTGAAGCATTAATATCCGTCAAACGGACATATTTCAAACTGGATACATTGTCTGAAGCAGCCATCGCGTTGGCCACCACGACTCTTTGCTGACCGTCGGGTCCAGTCACTAATCCAACAGAGGATATGACTGTCATTGTCACCGTCAGGCTTCCCTGTGCACGCCCTGAGGCAGCGAGATCAGCGCCGGCATGCGCACGTTGTCCAAGGGCCGCGCACGCGCTCAATAAGATGAATGCCAGTACGTCTGCGACTTTGAACTTGCATCGAGTCATCGTCGTGAACTGATTCTTCTAGATGAGTAACCTGTTCAGGCGGTTGTCACGGAGTGGGGATGTGAACGTCATCCCGGGGATGACGATTCTTGAAGTATTGTCGCGTCGCTCTAAGCCTCGCTCCAATCCGCAGGTGTGCAATTCTTCTGGCAGCAGCAGAGTGAAAGCACCTGTTACAGCGGTTGCAGACGAAGCTGATCCCGATACGAGCCAAATAATCCCGTGACGCTTACAATCTATTTACCTGTTTCTTACATCACCATGATGGGAGCGCCATCTCTCCCGTGGTTAGATGGTCTTAAGACTTCAGGCCGGTAAGAACGGAAATGAGACCTCATGACGCGTTTTCACCTCCGCAAGTACTTTTTATTCACAGCTTTTTTGATCTATTTCTTTCTTCTCGCAGCTCATTTCCATGGCCAGCAGAACGGCGGCACATACTCAGTCAAAGTAAAAGTGGTGAACGTGCCGGTAACCGTGCGCGACAAGCACGGCGAGATCAAACGCGACCTTGCCAAAGATGACTTCATATTGGAAGAAGATGGCCACGCGCAGAACATCGGTTATTTTTCCCGTGAAACTGACCTCCCTCTCACCCTGGGCTTGCTGGTGGATACGAGCTTGAGCCAGCGTCGTGTGCTGGATGATGAGCGCCAGGCCAGCTATACATTTCTCAGTCGCATCCTCCGCGAAGACAAAGACAAAGCCTTCATCATCCACTTTGATCGCGAAGTGGAATTACTGCAGGACCTGACCTCATCCCGCGACAAGCTTTCCTCGGCCCTGCAATCCCTTCATACACCATCCATGGAAGATCAAAGCGCAAGCAGTGGAGGAGGCAATGGTGGTGGTGGCGGAAATGGTGGCGGAAATGGCGGCGGTGGCGGAACTACTGGAGGTGGCGGGTATCCCGGTGGCGGAGGTTACCCCGGTGGTTATCCGGGCGGAGGTGGATATCCTGGCGGCGGACATCGTGGCGGAGGCTATCCCGGCGGTGGCGGCGGTGGCGGAGGAGGACGCGGCGGCGGTGGCGGCAGTAGGGGTCCTCGAATGCCCGGCACTCTTCTCTATGACGCCGTGTTTCTTGGTTCTGACGAGTTGATGACCAAGCAGCCGGGTCGCAAGGCCGTTATCATTCTTTCCGACGGCGTAGATACCGGCAGCAAATTCCCGCTGGAAAGAGCGGTAGAGGCTTCGCAACGCGCGGACACCATTGTTTACTCCATTCTTTTCTCTGACGAATCAGCCTACGGCGGGGGCTTTGGTGGCTTCGGTGGTTTGGGAAGGCACGGTGGCGGACAGAACCGCCCCGACGGCAAAAAAGTTCTGGAGAGAATTTCCAAAGAAACCGGTGGCAGGATGTTTGAGGTTTCAAAAAAGCTGCCGATCGAGAAAATCTATAGCCAGATTGAAGAAGAGCTACGCAGCCAATACAGCCTGGGCTATTCACCCGATCGTGCCGATCTGGCTGCCGGCTACCACAAGATTGTTGTCAAAACAAAAGCCAAAGACCTGGTGGTGCAGGCACGCGACGGATATTACCTCGATCGCTAGTCAAGCAGGCGTTGATGTGTACAGTTTCATGACCTTGATGTCTGCGACAATTTTACCCGCGGATGAATTTGCCCAGCAATGATGCCGCCACGCCCAGGCCAAGAAGGGCCACCGGACCATGGTTCGCCTGTAAAGCCGCAACGAAGTCGGTGCTCTGGGTGTAAAGATAGGCGGCCCAGCACAGGCCACCGACAATGCAGATTCCGCCAAGGGTGCGAAGTAGCGGTGATCCGGGCTCGGGCCGGCTTTTGCGTTGCACTCGATGAGCACCGCGATCCTCATATCCCTGGCGGGCGCCGGTTTCCCAGTCGTCTTCGTGGACTTTTGGCTTTCGTGGCTGACTGTCAGGCATACTGCTCCAATTTGACGAATTTACTTCAAAAATTCAATGTCGAAAAACACCTAGACGGGCTCTTCCTCGTCCTTTTCTGGCCGGCGGCCATATAAAGTGTGCCGGAAGCGTCACGCTTTGTTCCCATTTACAATCGCAGGCTAACACTATGGCTAATCTCTTTGAACCCCTGCGGTTACGCGAAGTTGAGTTTCCCAATCGAATTTTTGTCTCGCCCATGTGCCAGTATTCATGCCTGGACGGCATGGCCAACGATTGGCACTTTGTCCATCTCAGCTCGCGTGCGGTGGGCCGTGCCGCCGCAGTTTTGACAGAGGCTTCGGCGGTAACTGCAGAAGGCCGCATCAGCCCAGACGATCTTGGTATATGGAGTGACGCTCACATTGAGCCGCTACGCCGTACCTTTTCCTTTATTACCCAGCAAGGTTCCGTACCGGGAATGCAACTGGCCCATGCGGGTCGCAAATCCAGCACCAGCGCTCCTTTCAAAGGCGGCAAACCGTTGCCGCCCGACCAAGGTGGCTGGACGCCAATTCTCGCTCCTTCTGCAATTCCGTTTGCTGACACTTATCAGACGCCAAAAGAACTCAGCAAGCCGGAAATCAAGAGAATCATCGCTGCGTTCGCTGAAGCAGCCAGGCGCGCCGAAGCGGCCGGCGCAAAAGTGATTGAGTTGCACGCAGCTCACGGATATCTTCTCCACGAATTTCTGTCACCTCTCAGCAACGTGCGCAAAGATGAGTATGGCGGCTCCTTTGAAAACCGCATTCGTTTTGCCGCGGAACTGGTGGATGCTGTGAGGAATGTCTGGCCGGAAAAGTATCCCGTGTTCATGAGAATCTCCGCCACCGACTGGACCGAAGGCGGATGGACGCCCGAAGATTCAATTGCCCTGGCGCGAGTTCTCAAAGGCCAGGGCGTTGATCTGTTTGATTGCTCTTCCGGCGGCAACATTGCGCGCGCCAAAATTCCTGTCGGTCCCGGTTATCAGGTGGAGTTTTCGGAAAGGGTTCGTCGTGAAGCCGGTGTTCCCACAGGAGCGGTAGGGATGATCGTGGATCCGGCGCAGGCCGATCAAATCATCCGTTCATCGCAGGCGGATGTGGTTTTTCTTGCCCGCCAGTTTCTCCGCGATCCCTACTGGCCACTGAAAGCAGCCAAAGCCCTGGGACATGACGTGCAATGGCCGCCACAATACGATCGGGCAAAATAGCCGTGGGTCTTGAGCCGTCAGAGTCGCTGACGGCGAAAGGTGTCCGCTACTTCTTTGGGGCCGCCTGCGCTGATTGAGCTTGCGGTGGCGGAGCAATTTCAATTTCGTCCTGCTTCTGGATCTCGCGTCGTTCCACCGGCGACGAAAGCACAATCGACGTGGAAGTGGTTCCAAACGGTGTCAACCGGTCGATCAAAGATTCCAGATGCTCCACCGAACGCACATGCACCTTCATAATGAATGAGTCGGCGCCGGTGCCGCGATGGCATTCCACCACTTCGGGAAACGTTTTCACAGCCGAGGTAATACGGCTGAACACGTCTCCCACCACAGACATACGTATGAAAGCGGTGATCGGCATGCCAACCCGCATGGGATCAATATCGGCATGGTAGCCAACGATAATCCCCGCCTCTTCCATGCGCTTCACGCGCTCCACAACCGCAGGTGTCGTCAGACCAACCCGGCGGCCAAGCTCAGCATAGGAAAGCCGTCCATTGATCTGGAGTTCGTTTAACAACTTCCAACCGATTTGGTCTAAAAGCTTGTCGTTTTTGAGATTAGAGTCCATTTTAGGGGGTCATTGTAAGACAGAATTTCAAATCCCTTTACCTGATTTTTCTGCTGTCAAATCAGGGAAAAACTTAATTTTCCGAATTGAAGCATACATTAAATCATTCCAGCCGGACTTAGGCCATAAAAATCGCCCAAAGCCGCAGGAGTAGTTCATAATCTAAGCTGAAACCTGAATTTCCAGTGTTCAGGGACCCAGTACCTTGATCGGCGCGCCGCCTGCCCATCTTTCCGTAACACCTGATCGTGCCAGGTCGCCAAAAATGTCCCCCACAGTTTGCTCGAATCTTCAAGCGTGCGGGTGACACCTATTCATTTTTCGATTGTTTCTCGCTTTTACTTAAGCAAGAACGCAAAAGGAACCAGCATCCCTGAATTTCAATTGCGGATTTCCGGACAGCAATCCAAGCGCTGTCTATCCATCGTTGGAGCGGAAAGTTTTTCGCTTTTCCGCAGAGATGTTTTTACGAAAAGTATTTCCTTGAGGGATTTCAAAGGCTGGCGAGGACTACATGAGAGTTGTCTCACTCGCCAAAAAATTTGCGCCGTGCGTGTGCCAATTTGGGAATGATTTTTTTCGATTTCCACCTTCGCGTTCGTAGTAAACTCCCTCAACATCAAAATGCCTCACGCGCTTTCAGGTATAAGGGCGAGGGTTGACGGCACAGCAAGACAAGACAAAACCATAGAAATGAGATTACAAGACAAGTCTCTTGCATGAACCATCATCCTTATTCGGCTTCCTCTGTTTCTTCAAATCCCAGACAGAAGTTGCACACAATTCAACTCGAGGTTAAAGAATGACAGCTCCCCTTGGAAAAGTCCGTTTTGCATTGGCGTTCCTCTTTGTAATTCTTGCCGTGAATTTCCTGGCGGCCCAGGCCGTCCGTTCCGGACAAGCTAATGGCGATCAGGTGCCGGATGACGTCACCCACTCCCACAAAGGCAATCCGAATCAGACATTGCCCGCGCTCGTCGGACCCATCGGCGAGACTGTGGTCACTGGCAATGGCATCAACTATCACGGCGGTCCGGTTCTGAAAGGCAATCCGGTCAAGTTGTATGTCATCTGGTACGGTAACTGGGCTGGTACAGGTTCCAATACAGCGGCTTCGGTCAGCTTGATTGAACATTTCATCAGCAGCCTTGGTGGAAGCGCGATTGAGCATGTGGCCACCACTTACGGTGACACCACCGGCAACGTGAGCGGTAATGTGAGCTTTGGCGGCCATACATTTGTAAACACCACAACCAACCTGACGGATGCCCGCCTCAAGACAACTGTCAGCAACGCGATCACCAGCGGCGCTCTGCCCAAGGATGCAAATGGTGTTTACGTTGTCTTAACGTCTTCCAACATCAATGAAACGTCCGGCTTCTGCACGCAGTATTGCGGATTCCATACGCATGCGACCATTGGCGGCTCCGACATCAAGTACGCGTTTGTCGGCAATCCTGATCGTTGCCCCAGCGGCTGCGAAATTCAGACCACTGGCCCGAACAGCCCGTCAACTGGTGTGGGCGGCGCGGATGGCTTGATCAACGTTCTCTCGCACGAACAGTTTGAGGCCATCACTGATCCTGACTTGAATGCCTGGTTTGACGCCAGCGGCCAGGAAGATTCCGATAAGTGCAACTTCAACTTCGGCACCACATCCACTTGCACCTCAACCAGCGTTTGCTCGGCTGCCGGAAAGGCCGCTGCTGCAAAATTCAATCAGACCTTTGGCGGCAATGACTGGATGGTCCAGCAGCAATGGGAAAATGCTGCCGGCGGCAAGTGCGTCCAGCATCTGTAAATTCAACTTGAAGGCCGTGGTAAGAGTCGGCCGTTTGACCTTGCCCGTCCGCTTCGGCGGGCGGGTTTTTCGTTTTCGATAGAATCGAATCGCCCTGAGGAGGTTGTTCAAAATGCAAGTTCGTCTGCTTGCCCGTGTCTTTTCTGTCCTGATCTTGCCCGGGCTTGTGCTGGCCCAGGAACCGGTGAAGTCAAAGTTGAATCCCAGAATCACGACCGGAACCCGGCAGGTACTTACATTTACGAATCTTGAAACTCAGCTTCTCACCGCGGTCCAGAAAAAAGACAAGGCCGGATTGCAGGCAATGCTGGCTGACGAGTTTGGCATTGAGATGCCGGATGCCAATCGTCTATCGAGTGAAGAATGGATCGACTCGATCATGGCCGCTGACTTCACGCTAAAGAAATTCGGCGTGCGCCAGGTTTCCGTATCAGATCTGGGAAATGCGGTGGTCGTGAAATTCGATCGTCTCCAGCAATCCACTCTCAAGAACGCCGCTGATAACGGAGAGTTCTTCGTTGTGGACCTTTGGAAAAAAGAGGGCGATGCCTGGAAACTCGCCGGCCGCTACGTGTCCAAGGTGAGTTCGGTGTTGCCCGCGCAAACGGACGTGAAGCCAACCGGAAAGCAATAAATCGCAGGCCAAAAGGTTAGTTCTTGTTGGCTGCGATGAATTTTCCCACCAGCGGGTCGGCCTCGTCGTTAGAATCCGTCAGCATATAGAAGCGAAGCCCGCCCTGCTGCCATGATGTTGAATTAAAGGAGAGGCTGCGGGTCTTCACCGGCGGCCTTTCCCTAGTGTCAGCAGCCTGGAAGATAAAAATCGACACTTTGTGCTGGCCTACCTGATAAAACAGCTCCGCCCCAGGCGACTGTTGCGCATATGCCACTTTGCCGCCAATCAACGTAAACTGCGTGCCCGCAACCTCCGGCGGATTGAAAGTGAAAGGCAGCTTGCCCTGAAACCACGGCTTTACTGTATGGCCGATTCCGCTGGCGACGTCGACCGGATTGGAACTGGAAAGCGCAATCACGTGTTGATCAATCAATTCGGCGACCATCGGATCTTTCGGGTCTTTCGCCGCTCGGTTAGACCACAAAGCCGCGCCCAGTGCAGCCACCAGCACCACACTTACCGCGGACATTCCCCACTTCCACCACGGGCTCACGCGCGCATGCGGATGCAGTTCACGATAGATGGAAGCATGCAGCTCTGGCGGCGCCGCGAACTTGTTGGCGGCCACGCGCACAGCTTTCTTCAGCGCCAAGTGCTCCGCCACCGCCGCGGTACATTCTGAACAACCAGCCAGATGCTTCGCGGCGTCCTGCTGCGCCGCAGCGTCCAACTCATCGTCCACATAAGACGCGACTTTTTCCCGCCAATCGCAATTCATGATTTTGTTACCAACTTCCTGTCGCCCGGTTTACCTTGCAACGCTTCGATCAGAAACAGCTTGAGCTGTTTGCGTGCCCTGGCCAGGCGGGACATCACCGTCCCAATCGGGATATCCAGCACCAGCGCTATGTCCTGGTATTTCATCTCTTCCAGATCGGCCAGGATCAGCACCTCCTGAAAGCCGTGCTGCAGGCTCGCGATTCCCTGCTGCACCAGCTCGGTGTCCGCGCGACGGATGAGCACCAGTTCCGGAGTCTCCTGAGTCACCACCGAGTCTTCGAATCCCTGTTCGCTTTCCTGCTCCGTATTGCGGCGTTCCAGCCCGGTACGGCTGGTCAGGAAAGTGTTCCGCAAGATGCGAAACATCCAGGCGCGGAAATTGGTGCCTTCGCGAAAGCTGTTCACGTTTTTCAGCGCCTTGGCAAACGTCTCCTGCACCAGATCGCGCGCTTCATCCGCATCGCCAGACATCCAGCGGGCGAAATTGTAGAGCGGATCCAATAGCGGAAGCGCCAGCTTTTCGAACTCTTGCCTGGGAATGCCGCTCACATTTCCTCAACTTACCGTTGGAATGCCCAACGTTGCCGGTGTCACGGCCGCCATTCCGCAGGGTAATTCCTGTGGAGTGCCTGCCGGTTACAAAGCTCAGTCCAAATGATTCCACATTCTCACTGCTATTGCACGATAACTTTTCCAGTCATCTTCGGATGCAGCGAGCAGAAGTAATCATACGTACCCGGCTTGTCAAACTTGTATTCAAAGTTATCATTCGTATCCAGCGTCTTGGACTTGAACAGCTTATCCGTGCTGGCTACGGTATGCGGAATATCATCACCGTTTGTCCAGTGCACCGTGGAACCTGCCTTGATGGTGATAGTAGCCGGGTTAAAGGTGAAGTTATCGATCTTCACCGAGGTTGTCTGACCGTCAGCCGCGCCGGCTGCATGGACGGCTACCCCGACCATCAGCATCCCTGACAAAATTACAACCAGCGTTACGCTAAACAGATTTTTGTTCGTCATAAAATTCCCTACTTTTCTTATTTTCAAAGCTGATCTTCGCTTGCTACAGCTAACCCAGGTTCGAATCAACAACAGCAAGCGCGTGTTTACCGTGGACATAATTCACGTCCGTCAGGCCGAGCAGGGCGCGCAACTGTTCCGCAGGTACTTTCATTGGCCCCGGTGATGGTGCTTCTCCCGGCTTCGGTTGCGGAAATGCCGTCGACGCCGCAGTGTGAAATGTAACGTTGCCTTCCACCTTCTGCATGGTCTGATGAATGTGTCCGTTGAGCACCGTTACGGAACCGAACTTCTTGAGATGTCCAAGCGCCTGCGCGCTGTCATCCGTGCCCCAACCCCATTCCGGATACACTGACCACAGCGGGATGTGGGCGAAGACAACGATAGGTGTGCTTTTTGAAAGATGCTTTACATCTTTTTCCATCCACTCCAGTTGCTCATTGCCCAGATTACCGAGTCCGCCGGCCTTCAGGTTCATTACGTTATTCAGTCCCACAAAGTGCACGCCCTTGTGATCCAGGCTGTACCAGCCCTGGCCGCCCTTGGAAAGTTTGCCGAAGCGCTCTTTGAATTGCTGGCCTTCGTCCAGCAGATCATGCTCGCCGGGAACGTAAAATATGTCCTTCGGCTTGGCCTCTTTCAATAACTGCTCGGTGGTATCGAATTCGGCAGGTTTCGATAGGTGAGTAATGTCGCCGGTGTGCAGCATAAAATCCGGCGACCCCGGAAGTGCGTTGACCTTGGCGATGGCAGCTTTGAGTGTGCCCACCACATCGGGATTTGCGGCCTTGTCAAAACCCATGTGACTATCGCTGATCTGGACAAAACTGAAGGTGCCCTTGGTTGTGCCTTCATCGATTTCCGCCAAACGACTCAGGCTGTACGATTGCAGCACTCCGCCCTTCATGACACAGAATGCGCCCGTCCCCGCCCAGGCCATACACTTGAGAAACCCGCGGCGATCAATGCCGTCATGATTATGGTCGTGTTCGATTTCGTCTTTTTTGTGGGTCGCCATTGCAATCTCCTTTTGCTTTTTTGGTGCAAGCCGTCCTGCAATGGACATAACTGAAAGGGGCGGAGTTTATTCCCGGAGATTCAGGGTTGACGGATCCCGGCCTGCCGCTCGGAACCAGGCCGCCGAAGGCCTTAATGGCTCGCCCCGCGCTGCGAGACCGACGTAACAGGTGCCTTCACTCTGCTACCAGAAGAATTGCACACCTGCGGATTGGAGCGAAGCGACAAGACTTCAAGAATCGTCATATTCATGTTGAAGTTGTTTTGATGGCGTAGCTCTCTGAAGCTTTACAAAGCGCAGTTCTCACAAAACTTTACAAAGCTATGATCCCCGTCCGGTACTCTGCCTGGCATCTTTGAGTTAATCTGCATCCTACTGTTTAACAACAACGCGCCGGAGCGGCCCAGAATACCTACGTATGAGGAAATCCTTGTCAGCGAAATTCGTTGTGGTGGCAACGCTGGCAGCAACTCTGCTTGCTTCGCCGATGCGTGGACAGAGCGTGGGTGTTCCACAATCCCGCGCGCTTTTGGACCAGGCCTACACATCGATGTACAACCTGAAGTTTGATGTGGCTTTCCAGAAGGCGGAACAAGCCAAAAGCATTGCCAAAGACGATCCGATGCCGTGGGTGGCCCAGGCATGCGCGGCGCTCTTCCGCGAGTTTGACCGTCTCCACATATTGCGCAGTGAAATGTTCTCATCCGATGAAAACTTCGACGCGCGCGCGGCCTATAAGTGGGACCCGCAATCGAAGCAGCAATTTGAAACCGCTGTCGCCGGAGCGGACAAGCTTGCGCAGCAACGGTTATCGCAGAACAAGGATGATTCCGCGGCGCTTTTTGCCCTCGCGTTGACGCATGGTCTTCGCGCCGACGACGCGGCACTCATCAGCAAGAAAAATATGGCAGCCCTCGGGTATATCAAAACTGCCAACGGCTATGCAGACCGGTTGCTGGCACGCTGGCCCGACTATTACGACGCCTACGTGGCTACCGGCATGGGCAAATATGTGATCGGCGGTAAAGCGGCACCCGTACGCTGGGTGCTGCGCATTGGCGGTATCAAAGGCGATCAGGCCGAGGGTTTGAGGGAGCTTAAACTAGCAGCCGATAAGGGGCACTTTCTTGCGCCCTTCGCCAGGATCCTGCTGGCGTTTGATGATCTGCGGCACAACGACAAGATTGCGGCCCGAAAAATCTTTGCCAGCCTCCATGATCAATTTCCCGCAAATCCATTGTTCGCGCAGGAGATGGCCAAGATTGACCAGGTGGCCCGTTCAGTTGGCCCCGGCCACTGACGTTGCCGCTGCGCCCAGTATTTTTCCTGAGGCCTTTTCCTGAACGAAAATCACTGCGCGTAAATCCACGCGCTTCCAGTCTCTCTCCGCGGTGAATGCCACATCAGATTCGAAGCTGCCATCGCTGAGTTGTCCAACCTTGCGAAAATCCCGCACCACCGCTGCATGCCGCAAGACACGTCCGCCATTTTCGCCTCTCTTCACGCTGCTGGAGAGATTGTCTTCGGTGATTGCCAACAGAACATCAGAAGCATTTCTGGATGCGGAAATTATCTTCACGTGCAGCTTATCGCCGGCTGACCGCGTGACCGCCACCTCTGCTCCCGGACTGCGACCAGCCGCATGGGCAATGGCATCCTGGGCACGGTCCGCGTTGTTGCCGACGAATTGCGTGTCGCCATCCACCACCATCTGCGGCGTGTACGGCCCTTCCAGTTTCATGCGATCGGCATAATCTTCCTGCCGCTGGCTGTAAGCCGCGGACGAAAAACGGTCTCGCCATCCCAGCCGGTTCCAGTAGTCCACATGGAAACCAAGCGGAATAATTTCCACTCCATCATCGCGATGTTGTTCGCGGAAGTTGATCAGAAGCTTGTCCGCAGGTGGACAGCTTGAGCACCCTTCGGACGTGAAGAGCTCCACCACCACGGCCTTCCTTGCGGGGGTCGGCACGGCCGGCTTCGGCAGCAGGGCCGCGGCAGTCGTAAAGATCGCGGCGATCACAACCAATGCGAGGATGTGAGCTTTGTTCATGTCAATCTGATGCTCGAGTCATCTTTTGGTTACAAGAATTGAGTAATTTAGACAATCTAGCGGTTGCCGGGGTGCGGCTCTCCGGCGTATATGTCCATCTCCAGCTCAATCTCGTCTTTCACCTTCACCGTCCCGCCACCTGCGGACACCGGCTCAATGCCAAAATCTGTCTGCTTGAGTTTAGCGTTGCCTTTATATTCCTGCGGGCCACCCGTCATTTCAAACGTGATTTCTTTTTTTGCGCCGTGAAGTTCAAGGCTGCCGGTTACGCGAAAGTGCTGCGGCGAGGTCTGCTCAATCTTCGACGATGCAAAGCGAATATCAGGAAACTTTTCCGCGTTGAGCACTTTTGGCCCCAGCATCGTCTGCTGAACGCTGGCCCGGTCCTTGTCAGAAAGGTCGGTGTCCACCACTTTTAAATCGGCTGCGTGGACCAGAATAGTCGCCGACATGGCCTTGGCGTCAATCTCCGCCTTGGCCACAGGCGCGCTAATCTCATGGTTGTGTCCAATGGCCGAAAACAATCCGGACTTATGTACGTGGATAGAGATAGTGGAATAGCCGGCTGTCGTCTGCGCATGGACTTTAACTTGAGGCAAGTTGCTCCAGCCAAAGAACGTAAGAAACAACGCGATCAGTGCGGTGGAAAGCCTTTTCGAAACCAAAGAATCTCCTCACAGCCCGGGGCTTTTCGAGTCTTACTCACAATTCTATCGCGAGGGCATATGTTACGACGTCCCAGATGCTGACGCGGCCTGACGTTCCAGTTCCTTGCACAGGTAAATGATCTGGCCGGTATGGAGATCCAGGTGGCCGGCGCAGTTCAGAAATGCGGAAAACCTGTCCATCGCCCTTTCCATGCCCTTGGCTGCGTAAGACGCAGTCCATTCGCTTGTAGATTGCTGATACAGACATTGCTTCACCATTTTCATGGTTTCCATGAAACCGAAGAGGAGTTTGTCCTTTCCACGGCGGCTCTCGTCGGTGAACTCCAGCGGACGGTCCCGCTCATAGCCGGTGCTCGCAATCTGCCGCCCAATGTAGAAATTCAGATTGCCGATGAGATGGAGCAGGAGGTGACCGATGCTGTTGCCGTATGGAAAAGGTCGAGCCCATATTTGATCGTCTGACAGCGGTGATACCAATTCATAGATCCTGAAGGACTTATTATGGAAATATTGATCAAAATCCAGGGCAATTGTTGTGCTCAAGTCAGACATTCGAACCCTCTTTATGGCGGCATTCTAGCAGACCCGTTCAGTCCCTGCGCTGCCAGGGTACCAGCACAACTTCCCGCGGACGCGTTAGAATATATGGTTCACTAACACCATCTGCTCATCTCTTGAGCGCAAAAGGAAAATTATGTCTGCGACCCTTGAAATTTCCCGGCCCACCTTGCAGGTTCCACGCGACAAGTTCCGAAATGAACCGCTCACCGATTTCAGCAATTCGGAAACCGCGCGCCGCATGCAGGAAGCACTACGCAAAGTACGCGCCGAACTCGGCCAGGAGTATGACATGGTCATCGGCGAGAAACTGATCAAGACCAAGGAAAAGATCACGTCGACTAATCCGGCAAAACCGTCAGAGGTCATCGGCGTATTTCAAAGCGCAGGCAAGGAACATGTGGACGCAGCGGTCCAGGCCGCAACCACTGCTTTCGAGAGCTGGAAACGTACCACGGTGGAGCAACGCGCATCCATGATCCATGCTGCGGCCGGCATTCTGCGCGAGCGGAAATTTGAATTTGCCGCGTGGATGGTTTACGAGGTTGGCAAGAACTGGGCAGAAGCCGATGCTGACATCGCGGAGACCATCGACTTCGCGGAATTTTATGCCCGGGAAGCGCTACGACTGGCCAAGTCACAAGCGCCCGTGCAACTTCCGGGCGAGCATGACACGTTCAGCTACATTCCTCTCGGCGTTGGCGCGGTGATTCCGCCATGGAATTTCCCGTGCGCCATCATGGCCGGCATGACCATGGCTGCCATCGTGACCGGAAACACCGTTGTCCTGAAGCCTTCACACGATTCACCGGCGATCGCGGCAAAGTTTTTTGAAGTTCTGCAGGAAGTGGGCGTGCCAGACGGTGTGGTGAATTTCTGTCCCGGTTCCGGTTCCAGCTTTGGCGCTGGGCTGGTGGAGCATCCGCTGGTCAGGTTCATCGCTTTCACCGGATCCAAGGAAGTTGGTCTGGACATTAACCTGCGTGCGGCAACTCCTCGTGCAGGCCAGAAGTGGATTAAGCGCACCGTGCTGGAAATGGGCGGCAAGGACTCCATCATTGTGGATTCTGATGCGAATCTGGATGCAGCGGTGGAAGGCGTGGCCCAGGCTGCGTTTGGTTTTTCCGGACAGAAATGCTCAGCCTGCTCGCGCGCCATTATCGACGAGAAGATTTATGACGTCTTCATTGAGCGCCTGCGTGATCGCGTAGCCAAGATCACGGTTGGCGATCCGGCCACCAACCCGCCCATGGGCCCTGTAGTAAGCGACAAGGCGTACAAGAGCATCCTTCAGTACATTGAAATCGGTAAAAAAGAAGGACGCGTGATTAACGGCGGCGGACCGGCGAAGGAAGCCGGCGATGGATACTTCATCCAACCTACCGTTATTGCTGACGTTGCTCCGAATGCCCGTATTTCCCAGGAAGAAATTTTTGGCCCGGTACTGGCGGTCATCAAGTCACGGAATTTTGACGAAGCTCTCCAGATTGCAAACAATACTGAATTTGGGTTGACCGGCGCGGTGTACAGCACATCGCGGGAAAAACTGGAACGCGCGCGCAATGAGTTTTTTGTCGGCAACCTCTATTTCAATCGCAAATGCACCGGAGCAATGGTCGGGGCGCATCCGTTTGGCGGCTTCAACATGTCAGGCACGGATTCAAAAGCAGGCGGCCCGGATTATCTGCTTCTGTTCACGCAGGCCAAATCAGTCGCCGAGAAAGTTGGCGAGGCGGGTCCCATTAACAACAACATGACCACGCAGGCTGAGCCATCGCGGTAAATCATAAGTCATCTGGAAACGGGCCGGAGCGATAAGCTTCGGCCTGTTTTTGTTTCACGGCAAAAACAATTGCACGTTGAGGCATGCAACGCCTATCTTCTGACAATCTTTTTACTCAACGTTAAGAATGGTCAATTCCTCTCCAGATCCGCGACTTTGACCTTCGCACTTGCGTCTTACTGAGTAGCTCAAATCAAAAGGGGATTAGCGTTATATGAGTAAGAAGTATTTCTTACGTGCATTCGTGTTTATTTTTTCTGTCTTTGGATTTAGCGTGGGCACTGCTCTCGCACAGGACCAGCGTTCAGAAATCAGCATTCAGGGCACAGGCAACATCACCAAAAATTCTGACAATCTTGATATTCCGCATCAAGCCACAAAGAGCGGCGGCCTTTTGCTGGGCTATCGCTACCACCTCAATCCCTGGTTTGCCATACAGGGCGACTATGGTTACACCCGCAACACGCAAAAATACTTCGACCCCTTCTTTGGGTTCACCGCTATTCAGGCCAACGTGCAACAGTTATCGGGTGAGGCTGTGATCACCGCGCCGACCAGCAGCCGGGTGCGTCCTTATGGGCTGGCCGGAATCGGGGGATTGTTTTTTCGTCCCACCAACAGCGCGGACAATGCATTCGTCGGCGTAGGCAACAATACCGGCAACAACCAGACGAAAGCCGCTTTTGTGTATGGAGGCGGCGTTGATTTCGATCTGTCTCATAATGTGGCCTTCCGTGCTGAGTACCGCGGGCTGCTCTACAAGATTCCCGACTTCCAGATTCCGGGCCTTGCATCAGATGCGTTTACACACACGGCCCAACCATCTGTAGGCCTGGTCTGGCGTTTTTAGTCTGGCGCTTTTAAAAGCGAATTTGGAAATCAAGAGTAGGTAACGATAGAGGCTGGCCCGTGTGGTCAGCCTCTTATTACATTTCATTAACCCGAAAGCCAAAACCTAGGGAAGGTAAGGTGTTGAATTCCCTGGATTTTGGGACGTACTAAGGCCCCTGGAGGTTCCAAAAGTCCTTATTTGACTTACTATTGCGGGTGCCTCAGAATAGGATGTTTGATAAGCGGCGTCTAAGCTGCATCCCTAAGGCGCGAGTCCGTGGGCGCCGCTGGATAAAGGACCTCAATATGGCCAGGATCCTGTGCGTCGACGATGAACCCCACGTGGTCACTCTGAAGTGCGCCATTCTTGAAGCTGCAGGCCACACTGTAACCGCGTCAACATCCGCGCGTGATGCAATGGAGAAGCTGCAGAACAACACCTACGACGCAGTTGTGACTGACTGGAGACTGGGCGATGCGAATGGTCGCGCTGTGGTTCAAGCGGCCAAGAACAATACAACCATGCCTGTGGTGGTGGTCTCAGGATATGTAGCCGAAGCGTTTCAGGCAGCCGAGCCGCTAGCGGACCTTTATCTGGAGAAGCCGGTCAATCCAGAAGAGCTGGTCACCATTGTGAATGAGCTGCTCAAGAGCAGTGAACGCGCTGCTCCCAGATAAAAGACAGCTGCTCCCAGATACCAGATAAAAGATAAAAGCTAAAAGCTTTCTGGGTTTGGCCTCAACCGATCTAGCGCTGGCTTGCGGCCGCTACTGATGTGGCTGCTGCCTCCGCCAGAATGCGATGGTGGATGGTGAACAGCGCCAGTTCCAGCCGGTCAGAAACGCCAATCTTGTCATACACGTTGCGCAGGTAATTTTTAATGACCTGTTCCGTGGTGCCAAGCTGGGTGGCGATTTCCTTGTTCTTGTAGCCCTGAACAATCAAGGCAACAATCTTTAATTCCTTGGCCGTGAGGCGATCACGGACACGGGCGCCCACCAGATCATTCTCCGCGGTTTCCTTGCTTTCCTGCGTGTCCTGCACCCAGGTCTCGCCTTTGCTTACTTTGCGGACGCACTGAGTAAGCGACTCACCGCTGACGTTGCGATAGATGACGCCACTGATGCCGTTGGTGAGATAGTGCCGCGAATCCTGGCCTGTGTCCGCAATGATCACCAGCCGGGTTTTGTACTTTCTGGCTGCGTCCACCACTTCCTGCAGACTACTGTGCATGTCCGCGCCAAAGATCATCACCGTGGCATGGAATTTTTCCAGTGCCATCAGCATTTTTTCTGAATTTTCAGCCTGGGCAACAATGCGCAGATCGTCCTCTACGGCAAGGACTTTGGCGGCCCCGGTGCGGAAGATTGCCTGATTGTCAGCCAAAATGATCTTCTGCATCTATTTGGTCCCTTTAGTTTTACGAATGAACTTGTACTGGTCGATCACGCAGGCGACTCCGCTCTTGGTTTTCTTGCGCTTGGACGAATTGGCTGCAGCGGCAACGGCAGTTCCATCTTTACGGACCACTCGACCCGAGCAGCGGACCTCAACATCCGTCGGCGTTCCCAGCACTTTTGCGGGGAGGGTGATATCAAATTCAATGGACGATCCGATCTTGAGATCGAGATCGGCCATGATATATACGCCGGCTGCACTCATATTGGCCGTGGTAGCGCTATCATCCCCGCGCTTGCCATGGATCTTGATGGGCAGTTCCAGCGGGAAGCGTTTTCCCGTTCTAGCTTCTGATGACAAAGTGCCTCCTCGAAAAAACACCCGACGCCCGCAAATACGGGCCTTTTAGTTTGGTGGAGAAGAACGATTCTGGTTTATATCATGAAATTGTTGGGCATAACAGCGGATTCATCTACTTAGGTGGTGGCCTTTAAAGTACCCACCTACGGGCTCAGGCCCAAGAAAAAGGGCATCCGACTTTCGCCGGATGCCCCATTCAGGAGACGCCACGAACAAACGCTAATCTGTGGTGAAGATACCCGCTGCGGCATAGCCCAGGACCAGGCCCACAAGGGCCACACCTCCGGAAATTCCCCAGAGGTGGTCGCGCACGTTGCGTTTTACGTCCAAACGCTCGCGAACACTGTCTTTAAGTTCAGCCACGGAATGGTGAAGCTGCTGGCGCTGTTCAGCCGCCCGTTTTTCAAGTGTTTCTACCGGCAATCCCGAATTCATGCGGCTTTTGTCTCTTTCTGGATCCATATCTGGTCCTGTTTCAATACCTCAAGCGTGCGTGTGGGAACCATTTTCACAGCCTTGATACGGTTCGCAGCGGAGATGCCAAGAATAGCCCCGATCGCCAGGTAAGAGAGAGAGACAATGGCGCCGCCAACGACCCACGCAAATGGACTCGGCTGAAGCAATGCCGCCAGCAAAGCTACCAACGTGAAGGTAATCGCGAACCACGCGGTCAGCAGCAACACGACGGCGACAACCGCCACGGGAATCACTGCCTTCCAGCTCTTAATTTTGCCGGAAAGCTCTGCCTTCAAGATCGCAACGCGAGTCTGGACGAAATTCTTAAGCTCTTCCCTGGTCTCAGCCAGGACTGCGGCAATTGGTTTTTCGTTATGCACGTTTCGCCCTCCAGATTCTCAAACCAATCCCGAGCGCCAGACCCACTGCACCAGCGCCCATTGCAACCTGTTCAGGATTGTCGCGCTGAATTCTCTGAGCACGGACCTGGGCCAGCTTCAAATTGTGGATCGCACGAATGCGGAAATACTCGGCCCGGCGTTCAACCTCAGTCCATGCCTCTTGCGCCTTGGTGCTGGCCACTTGGCCGGCTTCTTCGGCCCGCACTTTTAATGAGTCAGTGGTTTGATTGAGAGTTGCGGTCGCGTCCTCCGTGATCAGGCTGAGCTTCTGGCCGGCTGCGTCCCTTTGTTTACGCAGCAGCAGGACGATATGCCCCAATGCAGCGCCCAGCCGCACGGCCCTCGTCTCGAGATCAGATTGCCGTGCCGGTTCCAGTAAGCCCCGGGTTGGATCCGACTGTCGAAAATAGTCCCTTGCGGTACTCTCTTGCGAACCCGCCTGTGGTGAGTTCGCCTGCGGTGAGTTTGATGGATAAGTGTCAAAACGTGGGATATCTGAACTGCTGTACTTTGGTTCCGACATTAGCGGCGCCCCCCTGGCACGGTCATACCTACACCCCTTAGTCTTTGTCTCTAAGTTGGATGAGGAAAGTGGACGCCGCGTTTGTAGCGCAAGTCCGGAAGTGGGTAAACCGCTGCTGGATGGCTACCAGCCGCCAGTGCCGCCACCGCCAAAGCCGCCGCCAGAGAAGCCGCCTCCGCTGGAACTGCCACCACCGCCAAAACCAGAGGAACTGGAACTGGCGCGAGGCGCAGAGACAAAGGTGCTTGTGGCCTGTTGGGACATGCTGCCCAGGCTGTTGACGAAGTAAAACGTGTTGAACGTGCTCCAGTCGCCGGAGTACCAGGTTGGCGGATTCTGGATGATCCCCTCAAAAGCCTTGGCCCAGCGATGTTCCACGCCCAGGGCCATGGCATAGGGTAGAAACTTCTCAAACGTGTCCGGCGGCATCCGCTTGAGCCGGTCTGCATCCACGCGATTCATGAACTCCTGGAAGCCAAGAATCTGCACGCGCGTCCTTGCGCCCTTGAGGCTGGTAGCCGTAAGCTGTCGGCCGAAGAGAATCAGGATCAAAAGGGCAATTACGCCGCAAATCACACCGGGAGCGGGCGAGTCCGTGAAATCGGTAAACCCCGTCCATTGCAGAAACGCAAAAGGAACAATGATCAAAAGGCCGCCAATGACCCAGAGTCCGGCGGCGGACTCGGGATCAACCGAATACATACCCTGTGATTTGAGAGCGCCCATGACTTCGCCCTTGATCGTCGGCAGTACCGTGTAAAAGTGGTTCTTGAGATCGGACAATAGCGTGGTTTTTCCGCCGGCAAAGATCTGATCCAGCATGGCGCGTTCGTAGTTGGAAGCGTCGCTCCATGCCTCGCGGTCTTTCACCAGATCCAGTTGATAGTCCTTGCTTGAGAACAATAGGCCTTTGTGCTGGACTTCTGTGATCTTCAAATAGCCACGGACCGCCAGATCAACCATGATGGCAGTGATGTCTCGCGGATTGACGGCGTCATCAATCAGTGTGCCCACTTCCGCCGGACGCATATTCGCCGGCGGCTCATACATGGGAGCCACGGACATGCCGGGATCAGGGTCGCGACCCTTCAGCCACCACAACGTGAACATCACGGCAAAAGCCCACGCTGGAAGAGCCATGATTGGATTGCTGCGAACGAACCATATCAATTTCGTCAGAGCGCCAGGTTCATGCAGGATGCCTTTTGGAATATAGACATCAAGCGTCAGTCCGCCGTGCATGGGCAAAGGGCCATTCGTTTCAGAGCTGGCGACTGCGCCTTGCACAGACGCTTTGGCCGCCTCTTTGGAACCGAACACGCCGCTGAACGCCTGGGCTCGCAGCGAACCAGCAGTGCCTGCGGGAAAGAATGCATCAGCGGCGGCATACAGGATTGGGAGCGGAGAATCGTTACCGGTAACATTCCAGTAGAATTCATCATGATCTTCAAAGAACTTCACCGCGTTCGAAACGGTGTATTCAATGTTGACCACCTTGTCAGAGTCAGCCGCCCCGGGCACAGTCACCTTGAGCCTCAGATACCCGTTGGTCATCTTTCTTTCGAATTTAAGCGGAGTTCCCTGCGCATCTGTGATGCGGTCCACTTTCACGAACAATGAGTAGTTGGTCCCGGTGCCCTTCGGACCTGGATACTCTATCGGGATATCACGGTAGATTCCGTGATACGAGCCGGAGAAAGTGTACGTGATTTGCTCGGATACACGCGCGGAACCATCATCGTCCACATGGATCGTATCCACCCATCGCGTGACGGTTATGCTGCGCGCCATGGCGGTTGACGCCGTCAGCAGAAAAAGCGCTGTCAGGGAAATCAGGAATCGAATCAGGCGCGCGCTGGGATATCTCTTCATGCCCGTGGACGGCGACTAGAACTTTACCTGGACATTTTCGCGGTCAGCCGGCGATTCCATTTCAAAGAATTGCCTCGTGCTGAAACCAAACATGCCGGCCAGAATGTTGGTGGGAAACGATTGCACGCGCGTGTTGTAATCACGGACGACAGCGTTGTAGTAACGGCGCGCATTCTGAATATTGTCTTCCACCGAGTTGAGGGAACCCTGCAGGCTTGTGAATTGTTCGGAGGCCTTCAGTTCAGGATAGTTTTCCGCCACGGCAAACAGACTTTTCAATGCGCCGGAAAGTTGAGTCTCAGCCTGGGCCTTGTCAGCGGGCGTGGAAGCCTGCATGGCCTGGGAACGAAACTTGGCAATGTTTTCGAAAGTTCCCTTTTCATGGGCAGCGTAACCTTTGACCGTCTCGACTAGGTTCGGGATCAGATCATGGCGACGCTTGAGCTGAATGTCGATATCTGACCATGCTGAATCCGCCCGCACGCGGAGCTGCACCAGACTGTTGTACATCCCGGCAAGTATCAGTACCGCGAGCCCCGCCAGCACCAGTATCACAATGCCAATGCCCATCGTTTCCCCTCCGGGTCCAACTCCGCTTCAGAATGCAAGTTCTGAGCGGAAGGTAACATATTGAATTTACGAGTGCAAATTACAAGCTGGTAATTTTTCTGCTCGCGCCAGGCGGCGGCCGCAACCGGGATCCGGCCGGTACTTCAACTAGAGGTGAAATCAAAATAGGAAATTGTGCCGGCTAGTCCTAGTGGACTATGGACTAAACGACTCTAGACAGGACTATTCGGTCTTGGGGTCTCCGAGCTACTCGTCCATCCGGCCATGTATGCTGCTCGTGCTCAAGGCCAATCCAATATTGATGCTGCTTCCCATATTCTGCAGCCCTCCTATGGATTTCAGAATAAACCAAAAATACGGATTATCTTCATGCATGAAGGGCTATTCATTATGCATGGCTTACGCGTAAACCTGAGTTGGCATGAGGTGTGCATTGTGGTGCGCGAGACTGTAAGAAATAACAGGCCCTCAAGATAGTAAAGAAGCATTAAGCGAAATCGATCAAGGAGCAACCAATGGGTAAGAGGATTCTGCTAGGCGTAATGATTTCTGCTCTTTTCCTGTCCCTAGGTGTCGGCGCATTTGCTCAGGAGTCCGCTGTAAAAGGAAACCTGGGTGGTGTAGTTGTTGACTCCACCGGCGCTGTTGTACCTGGGGCCAAAGTGACATTGACCGGTCCCACCGGCAATACAACTATGACCAGTGACAATGAAGGCAATTTCAACTTCTCTCGTCTGGTTCCGGGAGTCTACGCGGTTAAGGTAGAAAAAGAGGGGTTCAAAGCCACTGACGTAAAAAGCGTGGAAGTTGCCATCGGACGCACGTCAAGTCTGAAGATGCAACTTGCTCCCGGCGCTGCGACCGAAACGGTGGAAGTAAGTGCCGAAGCTGTCACCATCGATACGGCCTCAACGGCTTCGGGCTCCGATTTGAGTGATACTTTTTATTCAAAGGTGCCAACACCCCGCAACGTGTCAGGTCTTTTCTACGTAGCACCTGGCGTAGCCGATAGCGGCGGTGCAGGCCGCTCCAATCCATCCATTTCCGGCGGCTCCGGTCTTGAGAACCTCTACATCGCCGATGGCGTGAATATCACCGATGCGGCGTTCGGCGGACTCGGCGTGTTTACCCGCAACCAGGGCTCGATCGGTTCTGGTATCAACCTATCCTTCATCAAGGAAGTACAGGTAAAGACAGGCGGATTTGAACCCCAGTACGGTCAGGCGACCGGCGGCGTGGTGCAGATCGTGACCAAATCAGGTGGTAACGCTTATCACGGAGCAGTGGCCGGTTATGCAGCACCTCGCGGCGCCGCAGCCACTCGCTTGCAGACCGATGATTTCCGCATCAATCAATCGGGCCGAGTAGACAATCCGGCGAACTATGACATCAGCGGCGAATTGGGAGGCTATGTCCCTAAATTCCGCGAGAAGCTGTTCTTCTTCGGCGCCTACAACCCAACGTGGAATTACGTGTATGCGACGCCTCCGCAATTTACGGATACCGTCTCACAGAGTCCTGTCGGCCTGTTTGCTCTGAGCGGCGGCAAGCCATTTGTAAATCGCACTTTCGTCAACAGTTATGCAGGAAAACTGACTTACAAGCTGAACGACAAGAATACGATCGAGTCTTCTGTGTTTGGTGACCCGTCTCGCAACAACGAAGGCCCTGAAAATCTTGTTCTCACCGCAGAAACCAATGGTGGCTTCAGCAAGTGGGATTACGGCACACGGAACTGGGTGGTACGGTACAACGGAACTGTCTCCCCAACGTGGCTGGTAAACGCGAACTTTACCTGGAACAACAACCGTTTCACGGAAACGCCCTTGTTCGATGATTATTCCGTGACCGACCTCAGCGGCGGAGCCCCGAACCAGCTACAGGGATTCGGATTCAAGGAAAACCACAACGCTGATGACTTTGCGTACACGCTCGATACTTCCAAAGTCGTGAATTTCGCCGGACAGCACACGCTGTCACTTGGCTTCAACAACCAGTTCCTGAACTACAACAATGATCGCCGCCGCAGCGGTCCAGGCTTTGCACCTCCCGCCACAAACCTGGCAGGCGGCGCAGTGGCCTACGGCCTCTGTCCCGGACCGTCATGCCCCACTAATGCTGGAGCACTCACAGACGCAAGCTTCAATCTGCTCGCCGAACCCGGCTGTTCAATTTGCCCCAATTTTAATGGCGTACCGGTTGCTCTTGACCAGAGCCGCGGGCAGACAGGCGGCAATCTCACGCCCACCTCGGGCCTGTACTATGCTGGCTACGCAAATGATAGCTGGCAGATCAACAAATTCGTAACGGTAAGCATGGGGCTGCGCTGGGAACAATACACAATGCGCGGAACCGCGGCTAACTACACGTTCACTGATAACTGGGCGCCACGACTGGGCCTTGTCGTTGATCCGAAAGGCGATCGCAAGACCAAGATTTACGCAAACTTCGGTCGCTACAACTACCAGATGCCTCTCGATGCGGCCATCCGTTCGCTCAGCTCTGAGACCGATCTTTCCAATCTCTTCTTCGCTCCGATCGTTAATGGTGACGGAACCATAACTGTTGCTACAGACTCGGCGCACTTGCTGAACAACGCTCCGGGTGGCATCGCCAAGAACCCGATCGTTTCCCAATCGGGCGCCGGTGAAGCTTTCTCACCGGGAACCAAGATGCAATATGAAGACGAATGGATCGCGGGCTTCGAGCATGACATGGGCCACGGCGTGATTGTGAGCGCACGTTATGTTGACCGCCGCCTCCGCCGCGTGGTGGAAGACATGTCTGGAATGTCACCCGAAGGCGCCAACATCGGCCTAACGCAGCAATTCTCCATCGGCAACCCGAGCGCAAGCACGGACCTTTTCCACAACACTTCCCCGCATCTGTTCACGGGACCATCCCCTTGTCAGTTGTTTACGGACCCAGGTGGTAATGTGATTAACGCGGCTGTGGGCCCACTATCAGACGCGAACGGAAACCAGGTTAGCAACCAGGGTATTTGCTTTGACCTGGATCCGAATCACCTCGCTTCAACCCCCGACTTCTCCTCATTCGGAGGAGACGTAGGACCGGATGGGATTCCAGACGGCTTCGCCAATCCTGTTCGCAACTATCAGGCAGTTGAGTTTGAAGTCAACAAAGGCTTCAGCAACGGCTGGCTGATGCGCGCCAATTATCGCGTCGCCCGCCTGCGTGGAAACTACGAAGGCGCGTTCCGCAACGATAACGGCCAGACCGATCCCAGCATCAGCTCTCTGTTTGATTTCACCACTGGAATCTTGAATGAACTGGGAGACCAGTTTGCAGTGGGACCGCTGAACACAGATCGCCGCCACGTTGTGAACGGCTTCTTCAGCTACACGTTCCCCAAGAGCAGATTGAAGAACCTGACCATGGGCACGGGCATCCGCGTCCAGGGTGGTATTCCGATCAGCACTCTGGCCGATCACCCGGTCTACCAGAATGCCGGCGAAGTGCCGATTGGTGGCCGTGGTGTTGACGGCAGGACGCCAACCACCGGACAGGTCGATCTCCACGGCGACTATCCGGTGAAAATTGGTGAACGTCAAACCATGCGCTTTGCCATTGATCTGTTCAACGTGAGCAACTCCAAGCCGGTTTTGCAGGTTGACCAGACCCGCGACATCAGTGTCGGAGCGGCATTCTCTAACCCCGACTTCCTGAAACCTGGAAATCCAACCGCGAACATCTTCGGTGGGTTCCAGGATCCTTTCCGTGCACGCTTCTCCGTACGGTGGGAATTCTAGAAGTCGGCTCCTGAAAACACACCGTGGGGGAGGATGGCGAATCCTCCCCCACGCTTTTTGCGAGTAGAATTTATGTCGAGGCTTTTCACGATGCCACGCGGCTTGCTTTTCGCAGTCATTCTGGCTTTGCTCGCCTCTTCCAGCCACGCCCAATCGATCGGGGCATTCGGCGGAAAACACATCAGCGGTCAGATCCGAGTTGAAGGACAGACCGCGCCTCAGGGAGTGCTAGTTCTTCTGGATAGAGCGAGAGGCAGAGACGCTTCCTTTGTGAGCGGCAGCGGGGAGTTGGGTAACACCATGACCGACTCACGCGGCAAGTTTAACTTCGATAACATTGACGGCGGCCAGGAGCATCCCGAGGGTAAAGTCTACGTTGTCACGATTCGTTACCCCGGATACCGTTCTGCCACTCAGGTTGTAGACCTCACGGCGTCGCCGTTCGGCATGGTCAACATCGACCTCAAACGCGATACCAGCAGAGATTCGCCTAACGTGCCAGGGGGCGGTCCGGGCAGCATGATCTCTGCAAAACAGCCATCCTCCGGTAGGGCCCAGGAGGAACTGGCTAAGGGCGAAGAGTTGCTGATTCAAAAACGCGACCCCAGGACCAGTATTAAGAACTTCAAGAAGGTATTGGAGCTTGATCCGCAATACGGTCCCGGATATCTTCTTCTTGGCACCGCCCATATGCAATTGCAGGAATGGGGGGATGCCAAATCAGCCTTTGAAAAAGCTGCCAAACTCGAACCCACCAATGCAGCAGCCTACCTGGGGATTGGAGCAGCCATGAACCAGGAGCAAGACTTCACCGGTGCGCAAAAGCCGCTGCTGCGAAGCCTGGAATTGAATGCGAACTCGGCGGAGGCTCATTATGAGCTCGGACGCAGCTTATGGGCGCAGGGCAAGTGGCAGGAAGCTGAGCCGCACGTTCATAAAGCCATAGCCATCAGCAAGGATTTTGCTCCGTCGCATGTGCTGATGGGAAATATCTATCTTCGCCACCGCGACGCCAATTCCGCGCTGTCAGAATTCCAGGAATACCTGCGCCTTGATCCCGAGGGCGAACACGCGGAGGCGGTGAAGCAGATGATAAGCAAAATCCAAAAAGCGCTTGAGCAGCGTTAAACTAGTAAGAGTTCCTCACATTTATATATGCGTGTTTTTCTAAAGCAATGCCTTTGTACCCTTTTTGTTCTGATTGCAGCTTCTGGAATGGTGGCCGCAAAACCTTCCATTAAAGACCTGCCACCGCACTACCGGCACTGGGTTCAGGACGAGGTTAACTTCATCATTACAAATGAGGAACGCGACGCGTTTCTTGCGCTCCCCAATGACGAGACGCGCGACAAATTTATCGAGCATTTCTGGGAGCTGAGAAATCCCACTCCCGGCGCTCCGACAAATACCTACAAGGACGATATCTACCAGCGCATCGAATATGCCAAGCAGTATCTCGGCGGCGTACATACGGACATGGGGCAGACTTACGTGACCCTGGGTGAACCAAAACAGCGTTCGAAGTATTACGGGCGTCAGGAAGTGCGACCGATGGAGATCTGGTTTTACCAGAACACAAATCCCGCCTTGCCTCCCTACTTCAACGTCTTGTTTTTCGATAAAGACAATAATGGCAGCATGCATTTCTACAGCCCGTATATGGATGGACCAAGCAAGCTGGCCACGTCCGTGATGACGGTGAATGACAACAAACATGCACTACAGACGATTGACCGCGCGCTGGGACGTGAAGTAGCGCGCACCACCCTTTCTCTGTTGCCGGATGAGCCGGTAGATATGCAGAATGCAACCACCAGCCTCACCTCGGATGTGATGATCGGCACTATTAAAGGCCTGGCCAATCATCCCCTGACAAAAGACGAGCTGAACCTGAAACGCGCCACCGAAAGCGTGACCCATCGCATTGTGCTGGGCGAAGATTATCTTGATGTGGTAACGGCCACGCTGCGCGACGGAACCGGCAACTTCAATCTGCATTACCTGCTGCGGCTGCACAGGCCGTCTGATTTTTCCATCGCTGAAGCCGACAACAAATTCTTCTACAATGTGGAACTTTCCGCCCGGGTTTACGGGCCGGACAACAAGCTGGTCTTCAAACAGGACAAAGACATCTCGCAGTATCTCGAGGCCGGCGATGTTGAGCGCATTAAGAAAAGCCTGTTCGGCTACGAAGGATGGCTGGCCCTGGCTCCGGGAAAGTACAAAGTCAATTTCCTGCTGACAAATAAAGTGACGAAGACGGCTTATAAAGCTGAGCGCACTGTCGTCATCCCGGCTCCTGTAACGAATGGTGTCCGTCTATCAGAAGTCGTGCCTTTTTCGTCAGCGGAACAGGTAGGGCCGGGCAAGGATTACCTGCCGTTTACCATTGGCGGAGTCAGGTTCACGCCGACAGCCGGAGACGGGCTTACGTATTCTCCAGGACAGAACCTGAACGTCTTTTATCAGATCTGGGCGCCGCCGGCTGATCCAAAATCTTTTGCCGCGAAAAACCTGACAGTCGATTATGCGTACGGACGCGTGGGCGCCAGTGGTGATGCCCGCAACCTGCATGAGGAAGTCGCCAAGTCGCAATTGGACTCATTCGGTTCCCTGCTTACGGGAAAGAAAATTGCGCTCCCCATGGAAGCTGCAGGCGGCAACTATCGGTTGCTGGTTTCGTTGAATGATCCGGACAGCACGCAGAAGGTCTACTCTTCCTTGAATTTCCGAGTCTTTAACCAGGGCGATACGGCGCCGTCCTTCGACATTACAGACCCGGACCTTGCCCAGGAGGTAAGCAAAGGCGTCCCGCAGTTTGACCGTGCGCTTGCGTACCTGGCGCAAGGCGACAAAGATTCAGCACTTGCATGGTTTAAAACAGCGGTAATACGCGATCCCACGAATGAGATTGCTCGATCACGGCTGGCCGAACTTTATTTCGCAAAACAGGACTATGCCAGCGTGGCGGAGTTGTTCAGCCGCTCTCCGGTCACGCCAGAGACAGACGAACAGGCGATCCTGCAGGGCGCGGAGAGCATGGCTAAAACGGGCAGCGTGAGCCGCGCCATCACATTGCTGGAAGGCGCCATCAATCAGCGCAGCAAGAGCGGCCCACTCTACATGGCATTGGCCGGGTATTATCGCAGCGAGGGTAAAGCTGATCGAGCCACTGAGTTGGAATCCAAGGGACGCGAACTCATCAAGGAATGACCGGCTGACATGCGCTGCAAGTTTTTGGAGGAGCAGCGTTCTTCATCGTCCAAATGAATTTTCCTGAAATGTTATTACGAAGATATTGGATCACCTGCGTGATCGCCGCTTCCCTGACTGCTGGGACCGCGGGGGCGCAAACTCCCTCGCCAACGCCTCTTCCCGTGGAACGCCACATTTCCGGAACAGTCAAACTTGCAGGCGTACCAGCACCCAAGGGCGTCAAGGTGGCATTGCAGATTGCTTTCAATCCGGAAGATAAAAGCGCAGGCCAGGAAGTTGCTCATACGGAAACCGACGCGGCCGGCAGATTCACCTTTCCCCATCTGGAACTCCTCGGCGATAACCAAGGCAAGGAAGCCTACGCCGTAAGTGCTGTGTATTCCGGCTACAACGGAGACGTGAAGGTAATTGACCTCACCAGTGAAACCGTCGGGGAAGCTGATCTGACACTCAGCATGCTGAGGCCAGAGAAGAATCCGGTAACCGCCCACCCTTCAGCAACTCCCGCTATAACACCTCTTTCGCCCACCCGGCCGTCAAAGAATCCACAGGCGCAAGAGGACATGCAGCAGGCCCAGGAATTGCTCTTTCGCAAGAACGACGTAACAGGCAGCATTGAACTGTTAAAGAAGGCAGTGAAGCTGGACCCCTGGTACGGACCGGCTTACTTGTTGCTCGGACTCGCAGAAATGCAGACCGGTAACTGGAGTGAGGCACAATGGGCATTCGAAGAGACGGTAAAAGTTGAACCCGGAAATGCGCGCGGCTATCTAGGGCTGGGATCCGCGCTGAATGAGCAGGCCAACTACGCTGCGGCACGAAGGGCGCTTGAGCAGAGTCTGGAGATCCGTGAAGATTCGGCGGAATCACACTACGAACTCGCGCGCTCTTTGGCCGCGATGGGCAAATTGGAAGCAGCAGAGCCGCATGTGCGCCGATCCATTGACCTCAATCCGGACTACGCCGGTCCGCACGCGCTGCTGGGCAACATTGCTCTTCAAGCCGGCGATGCGCAAACCGCTCTGAATGAATTTCGCACTTACCTGAAACTGGCGCCGCAAGGTAGCCTTGCACCGCAGGTCAAAACGACCATCGAGGAGTTGGAAAAGGCAGTGAAAGAGGACAAGCCAGAGCCCTGACTCTTACACACCTTCATCGCAAGACAATTTTCGCCTTGCTCCAACTCCATCGCCATAAACGAAACTGCTGACTTCCGCGCCGAAAGCCGTTATCCTAAAAGGCACTATGAAACTCCACGGTTGCGGCACAGCCCTCATCACACCCTTCAAGCACGACCAGACCATTGATCAGGAAGCACTCGGACGGCTCGTCGAATGGCAGGTTGAATCAAGAATCCATTTTCTCGTCCCCTGCGGCACCACCGGCGAGACACCGGCTCTGAGCAAGGAAGAATGGCTGCGCGTGATCGATATCACCATTGAAGTGGCGGCCGGCAAAGTACCGATTGTGGCCGGGGCCACATCCAACTACACCGCTGAGGCCGTGGAAAAAGCGCGTGAGTTGAGCAAGCGCAAAGGCGTGGACGCCATTCTCACGGCATCGCCTTATTACAACAAGCCAACGCAGGAAGGCCAGTACCAGCACTTCAAAGCCATTGCAGAAGCAGTGGAAAAGCCGCTGGTCCTCTACAACGTGCCTGGGCGCACAGCCGCAAATATTGAACCGGCAACCCTGGGACGATTGGCCAAAATTCGCAACATCATCGCAGTGAAGGAAGCCAGCGGAAACATCAGCCAGATTGCTGAAGTATTCAATCATGTGCCGGAAAACTTTCTTGTCTTCTCCGGTGATGACGCCGTCACCTTGCCGGTGGTTTCTCTTGGCGGTGTTGGCATCATCTCTGTTGCTTCCAATGAAATCCCCCGCGAGATGTCTGAGCTGACGCAGGCAGCGCTCGATAATGACTGGAATAAAGCGCGCCGCATCCACCGCAAATTCCTGCCGTTGATGCAGGCCAATTTCATTGAATCAAACCCCATGCCGGTGAAAGCCGTGCTGGCGATGATGGGAAGAATCGAAGAAATCTATCGTTTGCCCATGCTCCCCATGAAACGCGAGACTCGCAACAAACTCCAGCAGATCGCGTCAGAAGTCGGCTTGCTGGAACCGGTCACCGCCGCTGTGTCTGACCTTTAGAATTGTTTCCAACTCTCAACCTCGAGCTGGAAAAACTGGAACCTGGTCCGCGGCCGCGGTGTCTCTTAACTAGGTTCCCCACACCTTGAGGAGCGCACATGCATATCTGCTGGATTGTTCTTCTCGGCCTGGTGTTGCCGGTACAAAACATCTACGAGGCAACTGTTTCGGGACGCATTCTGGACCTTGAAGGCAAGCCGCTGGCGGGCGCCCTAATCACTTATCAGAATATCGGCATCTACAATCGAAAATACCAGTCCGAAGCTGGCATGAGGACGGAGACTCCCGAAAAGCAGGAGGGGACCGGCCGCAGTTATCGCATCAAGACTGACAAAAAAGGCGTTTTCGTGCTGAACGGCGTAGCTTATGGCATTTACCAGATAAAGATTACCGGCCCGGACGGCTTTCACGTTTACTCCGGAAAGAAAAACATCGGCCACCCCGCCGACCCGGGTTCACAGAACATCCTGAACGTAGATCTCTCAACCGCGGCCAGTGGGCCGCTTGAACCAGGCGCCATAAGCAATCTGGCGGCAGGCAAAAAAAACAAAGCCCAAGTTGAGCTGATCCAGCAGGAGAACGCTCGCGCCGTCAAGATCAACCGCCTGGTCTACCAATATCACTCATCTCTGGCCGCAGAAGACTGGGCGAATTCCATGAGCCAGTTGAAGCAATTGATTGCCATTGATCCGTATCGCTGGGAGTTTTACCAGAACCTGGGAACTCTTCAGGCGAACAAGGCCGGCTTGAATGAGGAAGCGGCGCAAACCTTTGCCAAGGGTGCGGAGGTGGCGCAAAAAATTCTCTCCAATCCATCAGACACTGATCACGCGCTTACAACCATTGGTGACCTGCTGCTGGCTGAGGCTGACTGTTACCTCAGAATGGAAAAGATTGATGACGCGGTCACGCTGTACAACAAAGCAGCCGCCGTTTATCCTCGCCCATTCATGGCCCGGTATCGCGCATGCAGCGCACTTAACAACCTCGGCAAGAGTGACGACGCGGTCGAAAAGTGCAACCAGGCCATTGACGATGATCCAACGCAGTGGGGGCCCTATCAAATGCTGGGCGGAATTTTCTCTGCCGCAGGCAAATCAAAAGAAGCTTTGGACGCTTACGGAAGAGGCATTGCCGTGGCCCAGAAGAGCCTGGCGGAGAAGCCGGATTCCATTCCCATCAAGGGCGGCCTGGGCCAGATGCTGAACGCCGAAGGAAATCTCCTGCTTCAACTGAAAGATTATGACGGCGCGATCGGCGCATTTTTACAGAGTGCAACCACCGGCGCGTATCCTGCCATGCCCTATTTCAATATCTGCACCATCTACTACAACCTCAAGCGCGGACAGGAAGCGGTGGCTGCCTGTGACCTGGCCATTTCTTACGATCCCAAGATGGCAGAAGCGTATTACATCAAAGGCGCAATCTTGTTCGGCAAAGGTCATTTGGAGCACGGGAAATATGTGGCGCCTGCCGGAACGCTCGAGTCTTTGAACAAATACCTGGAATATGCCCCGCTGGGAGAACACGTGAGAACCGTCAACGAAATGGTGAAACAGCTTGGGGAAGAAATTGAAACATCCCGCCAGCCTGCGAAAAATTAAGTGTTTGTCGCGGAAGTGCGTTGCACCGTAGTGCGTAAAGAAGTGAGAAGTTGGTTGACCAACCTTAACCCCGCTCCCGAAACTAACCACATACCAAAGTGTTTTAACCAATAGTCAGGTTCGTGTGCTGCCGCGATACTATTGCTGCGCAACGAACAAAGGAGTGAATCGTGAGGCGAAGGGGTACAACGCAGTTGTCTGTGATTACACTGGCGATAGCCGGGCTGGTTTTCTCCCTGGCTGCATTCGCGCAGTCGGGATACCCGCCATCCAATGATCAGGCAGGATATCCGCCCAGCAATCAATTGGGTAATCCATCCAATAACCAGGCGGGTGACCCGCCAAGCCGCGTGGCGCGACTGAGTTACCTCACGGGCAAAGTCTCATTCGAGCCTTCGGGTGAGGAACAGTGGAGCCAGGCTTCCGCGAATTATCCCATGACCACCGGCGACAGGCTCTACACGGACAATGATGGCCGCGCTGAACTGGAAACCGGCAACATCGCCATACGCATGGCCCCCAATTCTGACTTGAGCACCACCACACTCAGTGATCAACTCCTGCAGCTTGGTCTGGCCCAGGGAACATTGCGCGTGCGCGCCTACGATATTTATCCCGGAAACTCGGTTGAAATTGATACGCCCAGCGCGGCGCTGACTTTGTTGCGCGCAGGCAGCTATCGCGTGGAAACCTACCCCGACGGCAATACCACCGTGGTGGCAGTGACCGAAGGCGACCTGGAGATCAGCGGATCAGGCATTAACCAGACGCTGCATGCGGGACAGGCGGTCAAGCTGGAAGGAACCGATCAGGTCCGAATGGACTGGATCTCACTTCCCGGCCGTGATGACTTTGATCAATGGAGCGCAAGCCGTGATGGTCGATTCGTAAATTCCAATTCTCGCCAGTACGTGAGCGAGTACACACCCGGCTACGCTGATCTTGATCAATACGGACGATGGGACAACGCTCCTGAATATGGACGCGTATGGTATCCGTCACAAGTCCAGGCAGGCTGGGCGCCTTATCGTTACGGACGCTGGGTCTGGGTTGAGCCGTGGGGCTGGACGTGGGTGGCAGAAGAGCCGTGGGGCTTTGCTCCATTTCACTATGGCCGTTGGGCTTTGATTGGATCACGCTGGGGTTGGGTCCCGGGACCGGTTGTGACGGTCCGGCCAATTTACGCTCCGGCTCTGGTCGCTTTTGTAGGCGGCCCAAGCGCCGGCGTTCAGGTTTGGTTCCCACTGGGACCACGCGATCCTTATCTACCCTGGTATCACCACACGGATGTATACCTGCGGCAGGTAAACGTAACCAATGTTCGTTATGTGAACGTAACGAATATCAGAGTTGAAAACATTCGTTACACCTATCAGCGCATTGCGCCCACGGCGTGTAACACGGAAACCTTCCGCGGATCACGCCCGGTTGCACGCGAGATGGTACGCGTGAATCTTGACGAGGTGGGCCGCGCCCGGATCATCAATCATCCCGAGATCCACCCCGATGAGCGTGCCATCCATGCCGGACTGCCAGAGGCGCATCCGCCGGTAGAACGCGTGCGTCCGCACATTGAGAATCGTGTGGTGAACGCTCGCCCTGCAGGACCGGAAGCTGGTCGTCCCGGAGAACCGCGCGTTGATCGTGGCGCGCCGCCTGAGCGCAATGATGGCCGCCAGGGCCCGGATCGCAATCCCGTAATCAGCCATCAAGGTGAAGCGGGCAATCCCGGTGGATCAGTTCGTCAACCGGATGTTAATTCAGGAGAACCTCGTCAACGTGACGATAGGCCGAACCAGAATGCCAGCAATCAGGATCGCGGCAATGATCGCGGGAATCAGGATAATCGCGGCGATGCCGGACGTCCTGGAGATCAACGCAACCTTCCTGGTCGTGACAATCCGCCGCCAGCGGGCGACAACCGCGACGGACGCGGAGGCAATGCCGGTGGGCCATACAAACCACAACCTGCTGTCGTTCCGCAAAACGGGCCTTACAAACCACAACCCGCCATGGTGGCGAATGGAAACGCTCGGCCGGACAACGGGCCTCCGCAGGAACGTCGCCCGTTGGTGACGAAGAACCCGGCGCCGCCGCAGAACCCGCCGTTCTCACAGCGGCAGCCGGCGATGCAGGACCATCCGGGACGCCCGCTGGAGCCTCAGCAGGTGGACAACATACGACGCGGCGCGCCGGCAGGACCACGCCAGGACCGCGAAGTTCCATCACACGCAGCTGCACCGGCCCAGAGACAAGCTCCGCCTCCGGCGCGGAATGAGTCCAAGGACGATAAACACGACCGCCGTTAAGACGGTTGAGTGAATAAAAGGCCCGAGTGATCGGGCCTTTTTTTATTGCCTGGTCTTGTTTTTTATCCCGAGTGAAACGAGGGATCCCTACCGAGCCGAAAATGTTTGTGGTCGAATCTCGAAGTAGAGATGTAACTGGTACCTACTGGTGTATGGACGAAGATTACTCTTTCGCCAATCTTTCATGCCCTACCCCTCCCCCGGCATCCCAAGGTCTAAAGGACTTAGCTCAAATCATCCCAAGGGATGGTCTGGGCTAAATCCCGTTCGGATATTTCGAACGATTTACTACTTAATAAATAGCCTGTACAGCCCAGGCTATTGAACAGCTGAACAGGGAAATCATTTTTCAAAGAACATCCCACTACCCCTGAGGGCTGTCTCACTATGACTTAAGCCCGCAGAGGAAGCAAGTGATCTTAAGTTTAACCGCGCAAATTCTGAGGAAACATTTTCGCCTACTGCGCCGAAGCCTCCATTACCACTTGCGACGGCGTCTCTTTTCCGAATTCGCCTTCCCATCGCGCCACCACCGCGGTAGCCAGGCAGTTGCCTAATACGTTCGTAGCCGTGCGAGCCATGTCCATGAGCTGATCGATGCCCATGATGATCAGGATCGGCCACGCAGGCAGATGAAAAGATTCTGCAGTGCCCAGCAAAATCACCAGACTGGCGCGCGGAACGCCGGCTACGCCCTTGCTGGTGAGCATGAGCGTAAAGACCATCACCAGTTGTTGACCAATGCTCATATGAATTCCGGCCGCCTGCGCTACAAACATTGAAGCCAGCGCCAGGTAAACCGTGGTGCCATCCAGGTTGAAGCTATAGCCGGTGGGCATGACAAAGGCGACAATGGGCCGCGGCACGCCGAATGCTTCCATGGATTCCATGGCGCGCGGCAGCGCCGCTTCAGAACTAGCCGTGGCAAACGCAATGGAGACTGGTTCGGCAATGGCTTTGATGAAGCCTCGAATCGGAAGGCGCGCGATCGCCGCAACCGGCAGCAGCACACAGGTCAAAAACACAAACAGAGCCGCGTACAACGTAGCCAGCAATTTGATGAGGTTTACCATCACGCCGAATCCCATGGTGCCTACGGTATAAGCAATGGCTCCGGCCACGCCGATGGGAGCAAACAGCATCACGATGTTGGTGAACTTGAACATGGTTTCCGAAAGGCTTTCACAGAACAGCAACATGGGGCGGCGCTTGTCATCGCCCAGCATTGCCAGTGCAATGCCAAAGATTATGCTGAACACCACCACCTGAAGCACCTGGCCTTCCACCACGGCCTTGGCAATGTTCTCAGGGAAACTGTGCAGAATAATGTCGGAAGCTTTCTGCGGCGGCGCGTTGACCTGTGCCGTGGCGGCATTCGCCGGAGGCGCCACGCCCGCGCCGGCCTGAGAAATGTTGATCGCCAGCAGCCCAATGAAGAGCGCGAAGGTGGTAATCACTTCAAAATAGACCAGGGCCTTCACGCCCATGCGTCCAACCTGCTTTAAATTGGAATGGCCGGCGATTCCTACCACCAGCGTGCCAAAAATCAGCGGAGCGACCACCGTCTTGATCAGACGCAGAAAGATTGAGCTGAGTACTTGAAGATCTGCGGCCTGCCTGGGCCAGTCATGGCCGATCTCTGCGCCAATTAACATCCCGGCAAAGATCCACGCGGTCAGTGATCGTCGCGCCCACGCGTATCCGCAAACAGCAATCAGCGCCGCCCAGCGAATGACCATGGAGAGAGCAGGGGAAATAGCCGCGCCGGCGTAATGCCCCACGCACCACAGAATCGCCGCAATCGCAGTCAATCCCAGAAACGCAAAGAGAAATTTGTTTTGAGACGATGGTTTAATCATCGCAACAGGTCCTCAAGTTCAATGGATGTCGCCGTCTTGGCGTCACGATACTTCACGATCACAGGCGTGTAGAGTGATAATCCCCACTCCGCGCCTTTACCTTTGCTGACGGCCCGCGAGCCAGGCACCACCACCGCGTTCTCAGGAATAATGAGAGGCGTATCCGGCGTGGAGCGATAGATCTGGCCGTGGACCACATCATAGACCGGTGTTCCGCGCGTCAGGATCGTGCCTGAACCCAGCACGGCGCCGCTGCGCACCTGTGTTCCTTCATAGACTCCGCAGTTTCCGCCAACCAGCACGTCATCTTCAATGATGACTGGTGACGCATTCACCGGCTCCAGGACGCCGCCGATCTGTGCGGCCGCGCTCAGATGCACGCGCTTGCCGATTTGCGCGCAGGAACCAACCAGCGCGTGTGAATCAATGAGTGTGCCTTCGTCCACGTACGCGCCCACGTTCACATACATCGGCGGCATGCAGATCACGCCTTCGGCAAGATAAGCACCTTGACGCACGGACGATCCGCCGGGGACGACCCGTATCCGGTCGTGGAGCTTGAACTGGCGAGGCGGGAAAGTACTCTTGTCGACAAAAGAGAGTGCACCCGCTCCGCTCATGTCCTGCAGTTCTCCCAACCGGAAGCCGAGCAGGATGCCCTGCTTCACCCAGGGATTCACTGTCCACTGTCCGTCTTTCTTCTCCGCAGCCCGAATCTCACCGGCGGTCAGTGCTTGCCGGAATTCCTTGAAGACCGCAAGCGCCTGCTTTGTCGTCTTAGGAGGCATTGGGCTCTGCGAATAGTATTTCTCAATCTTGCTCTGCAATCTATGCATTGTGGCTGCTCATGGTGGCTATGAACGGGGAGTATAACTGCCCGGCCGTCAGCGGCCAAGCGTGGATTTTGCATCTAAAAGATTTGCGCTAAATCATTGTTGAATCAAAACATGGGTGATTAAAAACGATGGACGCTTTACAGCCTCTGCTGAACAAGACTCTGATTGTGGTTGCGCATCCCGACGACGAGGTGATTGCCTTTGGCGCGCTCATGCAGCGTATGCGTGACGCAGTCGTCGTGTTCGCCACCGATGGCGCTCCTCGCGATGACTATTTCTGGAAGGACTACGGATCGCGCGAAACCTATGCCCGGGTCCGTCGCGAAGAGGCCGGCAAGGCCCTGAGCATTGTAGGAGCACGTCCTGTTTTTCTGAATGATTTTGTAACCGGAGATCTGGTGGACCAGGAGTTGTTCCGTAACCTTCCCGCAGCTTTGGCTGGTCTTAAAAAGGTGGTGCAGGATGAGCGCCCGGACGCGCTGCTGACTCTTGCCTATGAAGGCGGCCATCCTGATCATGACTCAGCCTGTTTCATCGCTTCGCTCTGCGCGCAGTCACAGGGTCTGCCGATCTGGGAAGCCCCTCTTTATTATCGCGATGATAAGGGAGAAGGCGTGGCCCAGCGATTTATCACCCCGACCGGACGTGAAGTCGTCACTCAGAATGAAGGCATGGCCCTGGCGAAAAAGATCGAGATGTTCCATACCTATGTATCGCAAAAGCTGGTGCTCGATGGTTTCCGTCCTGAGTTGGAACAGTTCCGGCCCATGGCTGGATATGACTTCACCCGTCGCCCTGCGCCCTGGAAATTGAATTATGAAGTCTGGCAATGGAAGATGAGCGGCGAGGAAGTAGCTGGGGCGTTTGCCGATGTACTTGCCGCCAAATCAGTCGCAAAAGCCTGAGTAGGCGGGGCCGCGCAGGGGACGTCTCAACCAGGAAATGATGGCCGAGGCAAACTGATGGGCGAAGCAAACTGACGCCCGCAGCAAACCCGAGCTGCCGCTTTCTGCACCTACATACTTGTGGATCAACATCCGCGTAAGAACATGAAGCCGAAATCTGATTTTCCGATCCGTGTGCTGTATGTTTCCTATCCCTTGCTCACGGTTTCTGAAGCCAGCGCAGGCGGAGCCGAGCAGATGCTCTGGGTGCTGGAACGTGAGATGTCGAATCGAGAGATGTCGAATCGTGAGGTTTCGAATCGTCGTTTCGAAACAACCGTGGCGGCATCCGCGGGTTCGCAGGTAAACGGTGAGCTTTTTGTGAGTGGCGAGCCCTGTACTCAACCAGACGATTTTGACCGGCGCAACCGGGAGCATCAGGATCGAGTAATTGCTTTCATTCATCAGCGCAGTCGGGAAGGGCGCGCGTTTGATCTGGTCCATGATAAGTCCGGCAGCTTCTGGACTCGGGCGCGCGAACTGGACGCGCCGGTGCTGGCGACCCTTCATCTTCCCAGGCATTTCTATTCTGACAATTTGTTTAAGCAGATTCCTGAGAACGTGAGCTTCAACTGCGTGTCTCACTCACAGGCAAAAACATTCCAGGACGTTCCGGGAATGCTGGGAGTGACGCCGAACGGAATTGCACTGGAAAGATTTTTAACGCCGGAAGCTGGTATGGAAGTACCTGACATGGAATCTCCCGACGTGGAGGCTTTTGGGTTTGAGAATAAAAGACGGGGCCTTTTGTGGCTGGGCAGGATTTGCCCGGAAAAAGCTCCGCACCTTGCCTTGGAGATCGCCAGAATTGCCGGCTCTGCCATCCAACTAGCCGGACAGGTCTATCCCTTCTCTTACCATCGCGAGTATTTCGAGCGGGAAGTCTTGCCGATTCTGCGAGCAATGCCCGGCTCCCGCTGGATCGATTCACCTTCGTTTGAGGGAAAATGCCGGTTAATGAAGAGTGCAGAAGCCCTGCTGATAACCACCCAGGTGGATGAAACAAGTTCGCTGGTGGCAATGGAGGCCGCAGCCTGTGGCACACCGGTGATCGCTTTGAATCGCGGCGCGCTCTCTGAAGTGGTGGAGCACGGCAAGACAGGGTTCGTGGTGAGTGATATCGCTGAGGCCGTCAAGGCGGTCCAACAGATCGGAGACATTGACCCTGATGCCTGTAGGAGCCACGCACTGCAGAATTTCAGCAGCGCCCGAATGGCTGATGGTTATGCGTCCATCTATGAATCGCTGGTCTGTCGCCGGACAGCAGCACTACGCCTGTAATGTTCTTCCTTGTTTCCGCAAAAAAGGTTCGGGACAAAAAGTTTTGCAAGAAATAAAAGCCCCAGCGATCTAACAACAGAGGGATGTTTCTCCTAGTGGGAACTCCGGGCAAGGCTGGGCACGGATCCACTCCTTCCAGCACAGCCGGGCTCTGAGTTGGTGTGCAAGGCCGCATTGCAAGGTGCGGCCTTATTTTTTCGCCGGATTGAGGCCGAGAAGCTAAGTCACCCCATCGTTCGCACTTTTAATTTGGCGATTGTTAAGAAACGCAAAGCGACCTGGGCTACAATACCCGGTACTCTGGTCGTCCCATGGTTCTGAAACTGGCCCTCTCCAGGTCGCTAGGCTGGCGGCCCATACACGGGTTTGTGTGGGCTGGCATCGTGTTATGCGCATGCTTTGCGGCCGGGCAAGAAGCCACGCGCCAGTCGCTTTCCGTGAAAGTCCACGACAGCCAGAACCTGCCAGTTGCCAGCGCTAAAATCACCGTAAAGACATCTGCCGGGGTGGTGGCTTCGTCCATCACGAATGCAGAAGGCACGGCCACGCTCGACTTTCCAATTGTCGCGAATGTGGAACTCAACGTCAGCAAGGATGGCCTGGAACCAATCGCGGGTAAGAAGATTTCACTGGACAGCCTGAGCACCGAGATCGAAATCACGATGATCCCCAGGATCGAGGCCCGGGAAACGGTGTCCGTTCAGGCCGGCGACTCGCCGAGCGCATCCACGGTGGAAAAGATCGGTCATGACGCCATGAAGGAGATGACGAACCGCCCGGCGACCGTTGCGGACGCGTTGGCTCTTACTCCAGGCGCCCTGCGCACGCCGGATGGCGTAACCATTGCCGGTGGCGATGAAAAACATAACGCGTTGATCGTGAATTCGGTTGACTCTACGGATCCGGCGACGGGGCAATTCGGTCTTCTGGTTCCCGTGGACAGCGTTGAAACCCTGAGCGTGGCCGCAACTCCTTTTCAGGCGCAGTACGGAAACTTTACTGCCGGTGTGGTCTCAGCCGATACACGCCGCGGCGGGGAAAAATGGACCTTTGACCTCAACGATCCATTTCCGGAATTTCGCATTCGCAGTGGCCATCTTCAGGGCCTGCGCTCCGCGACTCCGAACGTGAGTTTTGGAGGCCCGGTGATTGACCAGAAACTTTATTTTCATCAGACCGGGCAGCTCTTCCTGCAGAAGAACCCGGTACTGACACTGCCGTTCCCGTTTAACGAATCGCGCACGCTGATTGGCAATTTCTTCAGCCAGGCTGACTACGTATTTTCGCCGCAGCACACGCTCACCGGAACGTTGCAAATCAACCCGCAGGACACCACATTCGCCAATCTTGACTTCTTCAACCCGCAACAGGTCACGCCCAACGTAAACGGGATGGCCACGGCGATAGGGTTTACTGATCGCCTGAGCGTGGGCGGCGGCATTCTGCAGAGTACGCTGGCGCGTCAATCGTTTGAAGTGGACGTTGCGCCACAAGGTACGGCCGCCATGGTGCTGACGCCGATTGGCAATACGGGAAATTATTTTGGCAGCCATGATCGCCAGTCCGGCCGCGTGGTTTGGGGCGAGAACTTTTCACCGCGGACTCTCCAGTTCGTGGGCGCCCATACTTTTCAGTTTGGCACCAGCGCAACCTTCACCGGAGACCACGGCACCTTTACAGCCCGCGACGTGAACATCGAAAGCACTACCGGCGTTCTGCTGAAACGCATACAGTTTGTTGGTGGTGACAGTTTCAGCAAATCAGATTTTGAGTTTGCCTCCTTCGCGCAGGACCACTGGACGCTAAATTCCAAGCTGGCCTTTGACGCCGGCGTCCGCATGGACCGGCAGAACATCACTGACACGGTCCGCTTCGCACCGCGAACCGGCTTTGCTTTTACTCCATTCAAAAACAAGAGCACCATTATTCGCGGCGGGGGCGGGGTTTTCTTTGATCATGTTCCGCTCAACGTTTACGCCTTTGAACATTACCCTCAGCAGCTGATCACCACCTTTGACAGCAGCGGCAATTTGATCGATGGCCCGCGGCTTTTCCAGAACCTGATTGACATCTCCGGCAGCCGCTTATGGCTGGTCAGCCGCGATGGAAGCAGGGCCCTGCCAGGTAACTTTGCTCCTTACAGCGTGGCTACAGCGCTGGAACTGGAACAACGCGCCTCCCGCCTGGTGCTGCTGCAATTTAAATTCAGCTATCGCGCTTCCCATGGCTTGATTACCGTGGCGCCCAAACAGCTTGCCGGCGGGCAGGACGCGCTGCTGATGCGCGATTCCGGCAGCTCACAGTATCGTGACTTTCAGTTCACGGCCCGCATTGCCGAAGATCGCAAGAACAAGCTTTTTGTTTCTTACGTCCACAGCCGCGCGCTGGGCAGCGTGGACGCGCTCAGCACCTACCTGGGCGACGTGAGTTTTCCCATCGTGCGCAAACGCTTTTACACCAACCTGGCCGCGGACACGCCCGACCGCATCCTGGTATGGGGAGAAGCGCCGCTCAAGTGGAAAATGAAGATTGCTCCCATGGTTGAATACCGGACAGGCTTCCCTTATTCGCAGTTGGATGCTTATCAGAATTTTGCCGGCATTCCGAACAGCAATCGATTCCCTGCCTATTTCTCCCTGGATACGCAACTGATGAAAGACGTCCCCATCAACGCGAAATATACCGGACGCTTTACCATTCGCGGACTCAACCTGACCAATCATTTCAACGCTCTCGCCGTGCACTCAAACATTGCCGATCCCCAATTCGGGGATTTCTTCGGCAGCTATGGCCGCCGCTTCAGGTTGGATTTCGATGTACTGTTTTAAAGCCCTGTTCTAACGCGCTTTTCTAAAGTTCTTTTCGTTAAAGCTATCTTGCTGGCTATGGCACAATAGCCTCCTCATGTTTCACCACCGCACAGGCACGCAGCTTGTTCCGCCGGAACCGGACTTTCGCTGGCGAGGCGGAGAAATCACCCGGCTGGAAGGCTTCACGGACGCGGTGTTCGCCTTTGCCGTGACTCTGCTGGTTGTGTCACTGGAAGTGCCCCGCACATTTGACGAGCTGATGGTGGCCATGAAAGGCTTTGTGGCCTTCGCGATCTGTTTTGGCACGCTGGTTCAGGTCTGGCACCGGCATTACATCTTTTCGCGCCGCTACGGCCTGCAAACCGGTTACACCGTCTTCCTGAACTCCACGCTGCTCTTTGTCGTTCTCTTTTATGTTTATCCCCTCAAGTTTCTGTTCACGCTGGTGGTTGGCGAACTCTCCGGCGAACGAACCGTGCCCAGGGAACAACTCGCCAGGATGATGAACTCGCAACACCAGGTTCCGGTGCTGATGGTGATTTACGCCCTTGGAACCATGGCCGTGTTCCTGATCTTCACCCTCCTTTATCAATACGCCTATCAGAAACGCGCGGAGCTGGAGTTGAACGAATATGAGGCATTGTCCACGCGCAACCAGGCGATCCAAAGCGCAGGATTTGCGGCAATAGGAATCCTTGTGGCCATTACGGCGGTCTCAGTTCCAGAACGGTACTCCGGTACAACGGGGCTGCTCTTCACCCTGAACGGCTTCTGGGGATGGTTCGCTGGCGTGCACTTTGGCAAACAAGAGCGCCGGGTGCGCGACCGGATGGAAAAGACCGGGCAAATGGAAGCAGCGGCAGCACAGTCGGCGACGCCCGCTTCCTGACGTAAGTGAGTCCACCGGCTCTGTTCTCTGATAGCATCATTATTACTGCATGCCTGCTGGAAAATTACATCTAGTACCTCTGGGCGGTCTGGGCGAGTTCGGTATGAACTGCATGGCCGTGCGCTGGGGGGAAGACATTCTCGTCATCGACGCTGGACTCATGTTCCCCGAGTCAGAACTGCTGGGCGTCGATATTGTTGTCCCCGATATCACTTACCTGATCCAGAACCGCGAAAAAGTCCGCGGCATTGTGCTCACGCACGGGCACGAGGACCATATTGGCGGGCTACCCTGGATTCTGAATGAGCTCAACGTCCCGGTATACGGCACCGAGTTCACTCTGGCGCTGGTGGAAAACAAACTGGACGAGCATGGCCTGCTCGAGAATGCCGATCTTCGAGAGATCCGTGCCGGTGAACGTTTCACCATGGGCCCGTTCAGTGTGAATCCCATTCGCGTCACGCATAGTCTGGTCGATTGCGTGGCTCTTGGAATCCATACTCCTCTCGGCGTAATTATCCATACAGGCGATTTCAAAGTCGATCCCACGCCAACCGACAACCGGCTGTTCGATCTGCATGCTTTCGCCGAATACGGCAAAGATGGCGACGTGCTGGCATTACTGCAGGATTCCACCAATGCGGAACGCCGCGGATACACGCCCAGCGAACGTGCCGTACATCCCCGCTTTGACGAGATTTTTGCCCGCACGGACCGGCGGCTGTTTGTCTCCTGCTTTTCGTCATCGATCCACCGCATCAAGCTGGTGTTTGACATGGCGCGCCAGTACAAGCGCAAAGTTTCGCTGTGCGGGCGGTCTATCACGGAAGCGGCGGACATCGCCATGGACCTGGGATATCTCGAGGTCCCGGAAGGTACGCTCATCCATCCCGGGCAGATCAAAGACTACGCACCGCAACAAGTGTGCGTGCTGATCAGCGGAACGCAGGGCGAACCAATGTCAGCCCTGTCGCGGGCCGCGGTGGACAATCACAAGCACGCCAAGATCGAACGTGGCGATACGGTAGTGCTGTCCTCACGCATCATTCCCGGCAATGAAAAAGGTATCTACCGGATGATCGACCATCTCTACCGTCGCGAAGCTGACGTGATCTATGACGATGGTTCCAACCCGCCGGTTCACGTGAGCGGACATGCGAGCCAGGATGAGCTCAAGCTGATCATGAACCTGGTCAAGCCGAAATACTTCATCCCGGTGCACGGAGAATATCGCCAGCTTCGCGTTCATGCCGATCTGGCGCGGTCCATGCGCGGCTCCGTTGGACAGGTGATGTTGATGGAGAGCGGCGACGTGATGGAGTTTGACGAGTTGGGAGCACGCAAGATTGATAAAGTGCCGGTAGGCCGCATCTGCATCGACTCCGGCTCACGCGGTGACGTGGTGGAAGACCTGATCATCAAAGACCGCCGCCATCTCAGCGAAGACGGCTTTGTATTGCCAATCATCGCAATCAACAAACTGAACGGCACGGTGGAGTCAATCCCTGAGATCGTGATGCGAGGCTTTGCCGCCGGCAGTGAGAACGGATTTGTGCAGGAAGCGCGACGGATTGTATCGAACACGCTGGATAACTCCACGGCGGAAGAAAAGGCCGACTACGGAGTGATCAAAGAAAAAATTCGCGCTGACCTGAAAAGGTTTATCGTAAAGACGACCGCACGGCGGCCGTTGATTATGCCGGTGATTCTGGAGATCTAGTTGGCTGTTCCGCGAACTTCGCGCCGAACCAAAATTCTCATTCTGATCGCGTTGTTACTTGGTGCAGGTCTGGGCGCGCATCGCCTGGCCGATTCCCATTTGCGCGCGCTTTCCATGCTGGTCCGCTTCTCTGATCCGCAGGCGCATGGACTTGCAGCAAGCTTTGCCAACCATCCCATCGCAGAAGCGCTGGCAACAGCACAGACTTCACGTGGGATATTGAAATACAGGACATTCACGCCGAAAGATGTAACCAATCCTCCTTCGATTCTGTTGTTGCATGGCGTCCATCATCTGGGGATCGATGATCCGCGATTGATCAATCTTTCCCGGGCCATGGCGATGTCCGGCGTTCAGATCATTGCGCCCGAACTCAAAGACCTGACTGAATATCGCGTGTCGCCCGAAACCGTTGATGATATTGGCACAGATGCGGTTTATTTTTCGCAACGCGCGGGCAGGCACATTGGGGTGATCGGATTAAGCTTCGCCGGCGGTCTGGCGCTGATTGCCGCGTCGCGACCAGAATACGCGGACCACATGGGCTTTGTGCTGGCAGTGGGCTCACACGACAGCATGAGCCGGGTGTCGAAATTCTTTGCCAGCAATCTGCTGGTACGGCCAGATGGAATTCAGGAACATTTTCAGGCACACGAATATGGTGTGCTGATACTTGCCTACTCGCATTTGGAAGATTTCTTCGCGCCGGCGGACATTCCTCCTGCGCGCGAGATATTGCGCCAGCATTTATGGGAACAACCTGCGGCTAACGCGCCGAACGCATTAACGCCACTCGGCAAAACAGAGATGGACCTGCTGGTGAACCATCATGAGCGTCTGGAACAGGCAATGCTTCAGGAAGTCGATCGCCATGGCGCGGAGATGAACGCGGTTTCTCCCGCCGGCAAGATGTCTGGCATGCATGTTCCGGTGTACCTGCTCCACGGAGCCGGTGACAACGTGATTCCACCTTCAGAATCGTTATGGCTGGCACAGGATATTCCGCATGACGATCTCCACGCCGTGCTGATCAGCCAGGCTCTCGTGCATGTCGATATGGACAAGAAAGTCGCGTTCTCTGACGAATGGGCTCTGGTTGATTTCATGGCGAAGATACTGGATGCTGCGAACAGCCTCCGCTGATTCCAATCGATGCCTGGGCAAAATCGATTCAGAACACAAAAATGCGGAGGACGCTGGGGACGCCTCCGCTTTGCTGGCTGAGATTTAGTTGAATTGCGGCTTCTCAGCGCGATCAATCACAACCATTTCTCGGGGCACTGTCTGTGGATCTAACCGAAGCCCGAGTTGCTGCTCGATGGCTACGGTGAGCGACGGCCCTGATGGGTCTGGCACAGGCGCACCTTCCGCTATTTTGTGACCCTTGAATTCGTCGCGGGCAGGCGTCCATTGCACTTTGAAATCAAAGTCGCCGGTAAGCCCTGTATTGTCCACCACAGGCTGGTGAAAATGAAAGGATAGATTCTGAGCGAGAGTTGAGATTGGCAGGGCTTGCCCAATCAGTTCACCATACCCCATCATTATTCGATGGGGCCCAGCTGGCCCTTTATCGATCCCCGGGATACCTCCGAGCCCATCGGCATAAGTGTCTCCGGGTTTCGCTGGTTGAAGCTTGGGACCATTCGTGGCGATAACCAGCGAGTAGCCCGGGAGTGCGCGGCTTTCGCGATGGACCACTAAATGGAAGCAGTCTGCTAAGAGCGTCTGAAACTCGCGCTGCCTTTCCCCCTTGCCCTGCCCTGGGCCGGCTTTTCGGAACGCGTCGTAAGTCGCCGCATCAATTTTCGCTTCAATACTGAACAGCTCTGACTTGCTCCACTCAGCTGCTCCGGAAACCTGCTCCTTTTCCACTCCATAGGCCGCTGCAATGAGATCCTGCAGGGTCAAATTGGTCGCGGTTATCTCTTCGTTGCGGTAGAGCAATCGGGTTGCAATAACGGTTTTGGTATTTCCAGGCTCGATGGAGACACCGGGCTTGATGGAAACACTTTCGAAACCAGGGGTAGGGGTTAGGACTCCCGCGCTTTCCGTAGGTGTTTGTGCGTGAGACTGGGCAGGCTTCATCAGTCCGACAATGAGGGGAGTGAAGAGAGCGCTTGCGGCTGCCGTGGTGAGGAGCAGTTTGCGGGTTAAATCAAGTTTGCGGGTGATACGTTCGTTCATGATGTTTCCTATCCTTTGCTTAAGATCGGCGCCGGTGACTCCTGAGACGCAAGGCAGTGGCGAGCCGACACAAAATTCACAAACCTTCAAAATGCTTTCGGCGTACACGCGAGGATGACTTCCTAGTTGAAGGACTCGTTCGTCGCAGGCACGTTCACGCTCGTCGATCAATCTGGCGCCAAGCCACCAGACCAGCGGGTGAAACCAGAAGATGGCTTCGACGAACATGTGGAAGACAGCGGCGAGATTGTCATGACGGCGGACATGCCAGACTTCATGAGCAAGGACGGCTTCAAGGTGCGCATCTTCGAGACGACTGGAAATTCCTTCTGGCCAGATGAGCACTGGGCGTGCAATGCCAAAGATCCCCGGTTCGAGAGAGCTGCGCGAGAGCAGAAGAGTGATGCGCCGGCGAAGACCGTTAAGCTGTTCGAGCCTCCGCAAAGTTTCCAGTTCACGCCCTTCCCGGACGGGAACAGCCACGCGCATTGCTGATGAAATTTGCCGCCAACGTGCGAGCCAGGTAAAGAGGACGGCAACAAATCCGCAAAGCCACATGGCAGCAAGAATCGCCGGGAGCATTTGCAGGAGGCCCGCCATGACGCTGGTGTGAGGGGCAACGGATGCGGCTCCGTGCGAGAAAGGCTGGCTGACGGAATCAATGACCAAATAAAAATCGCCAGATGAACTTGCCGTGCTATGTCTCCGCGAGAGATAGCTTCCGATCGTGACAAGCAGGGAGAAAGGCAGCAAGAACTTAAGTGATGCGGCCATCCACAACCAGTAACGGGCACTCGCGTGGTTCTTGCGCAGGAGCAATGTCAGCAGTCCCACTACGGCGGCAAAGAGTGTGGATTGCCACAGGTGATTTCCCAAGGCCGGTGCTGCGGACTTCCAAAGGTCCGATAAGAATTGAACGATCATTTGGATTTCTCCTTCTTCTCCAGCTTGCGGAGAAGCTTCTCAGCGTCCTTCACGTCGTCAAGCGTGAGTTTGCCTGATTCGATCAGGTGGGCCATTACAGGCTGCGTTCGTCCGCCGAAGAGAGCGAGCAGGTCGTCTATCAGCTTGCGCTGGGCGGAGTTGCGGGAAACAGCGGCTTCGAAAATGTGAAAGTTTCCGATTTTGCCCGTGCGCTTCACCGCCTTCTTCGCTTCCAGGCGATAAACCATGGTCTGGATGGTGGTGTAGGCCGGACGGCCCTCTTCTGGAAAAGCTTCCTGTATTTCGCGAATGGAAGCCTTTCCGCGGGTCCAGAGCGCGTCCATGATCTGCAGCTCAAGTTTGGTCAGTTTGGGGTTTGTCATTTCGCTTGCCCTTGCTTCGCTTTCAAAATCATCTACTACATTTGTTTGTTACGCTACTACTTTTATAGGAGAGCCGCAAGACATTTTTTGAAATTTATTGTTTGCTACCCGTAGTCGGAACCAGCCAGGCGGAAACACCGCACTTCTTTAACGGGCTGCGACCAAGACTCTTCCGCACCGGCACGCTTCGTCGCACCAAAGTCATTTACCATAGCTGTGAGACTTGCATTCCCTATGGTGACAATCCAGGACATTGAACAGGCACGCGCGCTGCTCCATGGCATTGCTGTGCGGACGCCGCTGGTAGCGGCGGAATTGCCAATCCCGCGACGCTTCTTTGTGAAGCCGGAGAACCTGCAGCCGATTGGTTCATTCAAGCTGCGCGGCGCGTACAACAAGATTTCTTCGCTAACACAGGAAGAACGCGCACGCGGCGTGGTGGCACATTCCAGCGGGAATCATGCGCAGGGCGTGGCGTTTGCCGCACGGGCATTGGGCGTGAAAGCCACCATCGTGATGCCAAGCAACGCACCCCAGGTGAAGCTGGAAGCCACCCGCAATCTGGGCGCAGAGATCGTGATGGTTGGTCCGGCCAGCGCGGAGCGTATTCAGAAGGCCGAAGAACTGGAAAAGGAACACGGCCTGGTACCGGTTCCGCCCTATAACGACGAGAAGATCATTGCCGGACAAGGAACGATTGGCCTGGAAATCATGGATGAGATGCCCTTCCCTGACGTGGTGCTGGTGCCTGTGGGCGGCGGCGGGATTATCAGCGGCATTGCCGTGGCGATCAAAGAAATCAACTCGCGCGTGAAGGTGATTGGCGTGGAGCCGGAGTTCGTGGACGACGCAGCCAGAAGCTTTAAATCAGGCACGATCCAAAGCGTGGACGGGGCCGTGGCTTCCAAAACGATGGCGGATGGCCTTCGCTCCGTCAGCGTGGGGCCCATCAACTTTGAGCACATACAGAAGTATGTTGACGGCTTTATCACCGTAACGGAAGACGAGATCAAGCGCGCGATGCGCCAGTTATTGTTTTCCGCGCGCATCCTGGCGGAGCCCAGCGGAGCCGTGACCACGGCCGCCGCCATGTTCCATACGGATGAACTGGAAGGGTCAGGACCGGTAATCGCTGTGGTAAGTGGTGGAAACGTTGAGCCCAGGCTGTTTACTGACGTTCTTCAAGGTACTATCTAAACTGCCATGAAATGGTCATACATCGCTCTGCTGATGTTCCTTGCCGCCGCCACGGTCACATGCGTCAACGCGCAGCAAAAACAACGCGCTACGCTGATCCGGGAGGGATCGCTCATCACCCAGCCTAACGGTGGATCTGAGATTACGCCTCTTCCACGCGGCAGCGACCTGAATGTACTGGAGCAGCAAGGGCCGCCCGATAGTCAATGGTTGAAGGTGACTGTGGCCGGAACGCAAGGCCAGCCGGCGCGCGAGGGTTGGGTAGCAGGAAAGACCGTGATTACAGCGTCCATGCAGAACGCCGAAGAGATTGCCTACGGTGAAGCGGTGGATTCCGAACATGAAGCGGAGAAGCGGTCAGGCCGGCGCAGTGCGGCCAACGATGCGGCCAGACTCTATCGCTGGACCGCTGACGCATTTCCCGGCACACCGCTTGCGGGTGAAGCCCTGTGGCGTGCGGCTGATATCGATTGGCAACTGGCCCGGGCGCGCGGACGTACGCCCATTGACGAATCGGGCATGAAGGAAGTGCAGGCAAAGTATCCTAACTCGAAATGGTCTGACCTGGCTGCGTACGAGATGATTGAGAACCAGCTTTGCACAGACCCCACGGCACAAGCTTCCTGCGCGGAGAAAAATGCCGGAGTCTATGAACACTATGCGCGCCAGCATCCAGAGGCGGCCAAGGCGCTTGAGGCCTTGTATCACTCCGCGCAACAAACCGGGCTGCTGGCCGATATTTACCGCGTACGAGCCGATAAAGAGCGCAGCGCAGCCGCCAAAAAGAAAGCTCTGGCACTGGCCCAGGAGCTGGCCGGCGGAAATACTGTTGAGTGGAAGGCACGGGGCGTGGACCTGCTGTACAAGCTGCAACAGAATATTCCTTTGTATGGGCTGGAGCAGGAACAAACCGAACAGTAGACGGCAAAAGAACACGAAGAGTGTTGAGGCGATTATGGTAAGAACAGGAAAGTTAATCCCCGTGTTTAAGAAACCCGTGTTTAAGAAAATGGTTTTGGGAATATTGATGATGACCGCGGCGGCCTGCCTGGCGGCGGACAAAGAGCACGGCACGCTGGTGCAGGAGTCGCCGATCTATGTCTCACCGGATTTGCGGGCTTCCCGCGTAGGTACAGCCACCCGGGGACTTGATACTTTCATGATGGAGCGTTCCACGATTGAAGGTAAACCGTGGGCCCATGTGATGGTCACCATTCAGGAAGGCCTGGTCTATCCCAAACAGGTGACCGGATGGGTGGACGGACGCTACGTCATCACTACTTCGACCCCCAATGGCGACCAGATCATCTTCGGCGAAGCGCAGGATTCAGAACGAGCGTCAGAAGATCGCAACGGACGCAAGCACGCAGGCGAAGATGCCGCGCGCATGTATTACCGGCTCTATGAGTACTTTCCGACCTCGCCGCTGGCCGCGGAAGCGCTGTGGCACGCCGCTGACCTGCGCTGGCAACTGGAGAAGGCCGGAGTTTTCGCGCGGCCTTCCGCACGCGAGATGAGCCCGGACGCTCGCAGTGAGATTACTGAAGACCTGATGAAAGAAGTAGAGAAGAAGTATCCGCATACCAAATGGTCTGATCTGGCTGCCTATGCGCTTCTCGACAACAAAATCTGCGGGCAGTGGAAGGGCGAGACCAAGTGTCCGGAGAAAGAGTCAGAGATGTACGAGCGTTATGCTAAGGAACATCCGCAATCACCCAAAGCGTCCGAAGCGCTGTACAACGCGGCATGGCGGCAGGCGGCCCTGGTCGACATGTTGAAGGAACAGCATCAAGGGGACAAAGCCGAAAAGGCAAAGCGCAAGGCTATTGAAATTGCCCAGGAAATCTCAGGTAAATATCCCGATGGCGACTGGAAGCCGCGTGCTGCACAATTGATCTACGTACTGCAACAGGGACTCACGACGTACACGGCCGAAAAATCCAGCCGCTAGACTCATTTTTTACAAACACTGAACCGGGGGAAGAGTTGAACGAATATCTGCTATCTGTGTTTCTAGGCATTGTTGAAGGACTCACGGAGTTTCTTCCGGTAAGCTCCACGGCGCACCTGCGCATCTGCGAAAAACTTCTGGGACTGGACCTGGGCGACGGCTACTGGAAGATGTACTCCATCGTGATCCAGCTGGGCGCCATCCTCTGCCTGCCAATTTACTTTCGTTCGCGTATCGCCAAGTTCATTGGCAACTTTCCTCACGGCGAGCGTGGAGACCGCACGGCGGCGAATCACCCGCTAACGCTGGTGATGATCGCATTTTTGTGCACGGCAATTCCCGCATTTCTTTTAACCAAGATCATCGGCAAACATCTGGAGAGCCTGCTCATCATGGGCTGGGCGCTTTTGCTCGGTGGCATCGTGATGTGGATTGTGGATTCACTCTACGGATCCACGCGGACCATTGGCCGTCACCAGACGGAGCGAGTGGAAGAGATGTCCATGCCGCAAGCGGTGTGGATCGGTCTGTGCCAGAATTTGTCGGCGGTGTTTCCGGGGACGTCGCGTTCGATGTCTACGATCGCTGCCGGGCAGCTTGCCGGGATGTCGCGTACAGCGGCACTGGAGTTTTCTTTCTTTCTTTCCATACCAACCATGGTCGCCGCAACTGGTTATGACCTGCTGCGTACCCTGCACCCCAAACACGGCGCGCCTTTGGGTACCATGCCGGCCAATGCACAGCAGTGGATTGTGCTGATCATCGGATTCGTAGTGTCATTCGTGGTTGCCCTGGGCGTAGTGGCGTGGTTTATGAACTGGGTACGGCAACGCGGGTTCACACCGTTTGCCATTTATCGAATTGTGGTCGGGATTGCCGTGCTGGTATGGGTCTATAAGGGATAGTCACCCAGGCTAATCCCTTCTCCAATGCCAATCATCAACGTTAACAATACGCAATTGTTCTACGAAGAGTTCGGCTCCAGGCCAGAGAAGATCGTCTTTAGCCACGGGCTCTTGATGGACCACACGATGTTTGCAGCCCAGCAGGCTGCATTTGCTCCTGGCTATCGCGTGATCTCTTACGATCATCGCGGACAAGGAAATTCTCCAGAAGCCGCGTCAAGCTACGACATGGACACCATCGCCGAAGACGCCGCTGCGTTGATCGTCGCCCTGAAAGCTTCGCCTTGTCATTTTGCCGGTCTGTCGATGGGTGGATTTGCCGGCATGCGGCTGGCGGCGCGGCGTCCTGAACTGGTGAAAACGCTCACGCTGATGAATACCGGCGCTCAACGCGAACCGCTGTCAGGCCGCGTGCGCTACAACTTTCTGGCGCAACTGGTAAAGCTTGTGGGTACGCAACCGTTTACTTCCATTGCGGTAAAGGAGTTGTTTGGAAAATCAACGCGGGCTTCCAGCGATCCAACCCAACAGGCAATGCTCAAAGAGTGGACGGCGAAGCTGGCCTCGCGACCGAAGAATGTCGCCAGGGCGTTGCTGGGAGTAATGAACCGGCCGGAGTTTTCGAAAGACGAGCTGGCCAGAATTCAGTGTCCCACGCTTATCATCGCCGGAGACGATGACACAGCTCAGCCGCTCATCGTTTCAGAGCGCATGGCCCAGGCCATTCCGAATGCGCGTCTTGTCCGAATCCCTGCCTGCGGACACTCCAGCTCACTGGAACAGCCGGACGCGGTGATAAACGCGATGCGTGAGCTGATGAAAAAAGCCGGAGCTTAGCCGCGAATCACGCGAATAAAGACGAAAAACCTTTTTAACCACAAAGGACACGAAGGAACACAAAGGAACGACAGAGCTACATGGTGGATTTCTGCGTTCATGTGTGTCTGACCGTGGCCATGTCCTCGAAATAACGCAGTGAGGTTCCCTTCAAAACGCACAGAATTTCTGGTGCTCGACCAGATCTTCGTGTTCCTTCGTGTCCTTTGTGGTTAGGGTTTTGACTTGTGTGGTTGGGGTTTTGACTTACCAGAACTAGGACTATAATCTCCCCATGAAACCAACCATCCTCCAACGTTCTCTTTCCCTGGGCCTCATCACGGTTTTTCTGGCTTCACAAGTGTGGGCCACCTGTGGAGGCGGCGGTGGCGGCGGCATGGGTGGAATGGCCGGTGGCGGCTCAGCACAGCAGGTTTACATGGTTCCGTGGAAGCTGGTGAAGGCAGAAGACGGCCCCATCAAGCAGGGTCTGGCGGTTTATTGGATTCCAACCGGGCCGGACGAAGTGAACAAGTCCAGCCTGCGCGAATCACGTACGTTACAGATGTATTCGCAACAGTGCGTGAGCATGGGGCTGGTGGATGCGCGTTCACCCATCGGTCAAAAGTATGTTCCGGACGGCAAGGTGCCGGCGGTGGTGATGGTGCAGCCGGATGGCACCATGGTGGGCAAGCTTGATTCTAAAGACGGCAAGCTGCGCGTGGGCGATCTGGAAAAGCTGGTCGATGGCCAGATGAAGAAGATGGAAGATTCGCTCAAGGAAAAAATGGACAGCGCCAAAGGCAAGGCCAAGGCTGGCGACAAAGACGGCGCCGTTGCTGAATATCGCTCGGTGTACGAGCAAAAGTGCCTCTTTCCCAAGCGCGCCAAAGATGCGCAAAAAGAATTGAAGAAGCTGGGCGTGGAAGTGGCGGAGGTTCCGGACGCACCCAATTTTGATCCGGCGGTAACGGCGAAAATCGAAAAGACGATGCGCGCCGGGCTGAAAGCTGAAGATGCAGCGCGGTACACAGACGCTGAGCGTCTCTACAAAGCCGCTCACCAGATTGATCCGGCGGATCCCACGCCGTTACGTTTTCTGGGCGAGCTTTATCGCCACCACATTGGTGACTGGGCACAGGCCCGGCAGACTTTTGAAGCCATCCTGGCCATGCCCGCGGACCCAATGTCCCGCGCCGTAGCACTGCACGGGCTGGGCAAAATGACCATTCATGAAGGTGATTTCAAGAAAGGCCTGGGGCTGATGGAAGCCTCCGTCAACGAATATCCGCTGGCGCTGGCGTATCGCAACCTGGCCGTCTATTGGAACAGTGAAGGTGATAGCGCCAAGGCCAGCCAGTACACACAGGAAGCCCTGAAGCTTGATCCCAAGGAGCCGTACAACCTGATCTTTGCCGCCGCGTTCATGGCCGGCAACGGACACGCCGATGAAGCATTGAAGATTGCTCGTGAGAATGAAATGCTGCTGCCGGCGTCCTACAACCTGGCGGCGATTTACGCCCAGGCTGGACAAAAGCAGAAGGCGCTGGATCTGCTCAAACGCCACTTCTTTACCTATGAGCGCTACGAGGCTGTCCGGACAAAAGAGATGATGGAAGCCCGCGTGGACGCCGTTTTCGCCTCATTGATTCAGGACAAGGAGTTCCTGGCCCTGACCAGCGGGGCTGATGGCAGGCTGCCCATGCCTATGCGATCGGCAGGCTCCGGCCAGCGCTAAGTAACTGATTGTAAAGGGCCTGGAGAGTCGTATCTTGGCGACGCTCCGGGCCTTTTTTTATTACGCACGTATTAGCAATTCTAATTCGGCTCTAATCTTTGCATAAGGAAATCACGCGATACTCATTTTGCGTCCGGTGATGGGCAAATGGCCGGACAATCTCAGTCGAGTTGACGTAAAGCGGAGGAATTTCATGTTTGAAGGCATCATGCAACCCATGCACCTGGTGGTTATTCTGATCATTGCTCTCTTGTTCTTCGGCCCTTCGAAGCTGGCCGGTCTGGGCAAAGGCCTGGGTGATGGTATTCGCCAGTTTAAAGACGCGGTGAAGGACGAAGCCGGCGCCGGCGGCGATCAGAAAAGCTAATCACGGCAGCAAAAATTTTCAAGGCCCTCCCCTAAATTTAATCCCGCAACAAACAATGGTTCCCGAACTGACCCTCGGGAACCGTTGAGTTTTTTGTAGAGAAGATTCGCAGGACTGCCGTGTGAAAAGTCAGGCCTTCGCGGTTGGGCCTGGTTGCTCAGAGTAATCGAATACTCCTTTGCCGGTCTTGCGCCCAAGCCGTCCTTCCTTCACGTACTGAACCAGCAGCGGAGCAGGCCGGAATTTTTCTCCCAGCGTCTGGTGCAGGTATTCCAGAATGTGCAGGCGCGTATCCAGGCCAACCAGATCGACCATCTCAAATGGCCCCATGGGGTGGTTGAGTCCAAGCTTCAGGGCCTTATCGATGTCAGCCGCGGAGGCAATTCCCTCTTCCAGCATATGGAACGCCTCATTGCCAATCATGGCATTGATACGACTGGTGATGAAACCAGGGGCTTCCTTGATTACCACCACTTCTTTGCCCATGCGGCGGCCCACCTCTACTCCGGCGGCGATGGTTTCATCGTCCGTCTCAAGTGCGCGGACAACTTCCAGCAGCTTCATCTTATGAACGGGATTAAAGAAGTGCATGCCCAGGATTTTGCGCGGGCGATAAGTGACGGAAGCCATATCCGTCACACTGAGAGATGAGGTGTTGGAAGCCAGAATGGTATGGGGGCGGCAGATTTTGTCGAGCAGGGTGAAGATCTCGATCTTCGACTCCATTTCTTCAGGCACCGCTTCAATCACCAGATCGGCTTCACGCGCCGCATCTTCAACCGTGGAGGCATATTCCAGGCGGCCCAGAGCTGAATCAGCATCTGTCCTGGAGACCTTGCCGAGTTCAATGGCTTTGTCCAGATTGCTGCGAATCTCGCCTTCGGCGCGACGCAGGCTGGCAGGAAGAATGTCTTCAAGTATGGTGCGGTAGCCGCCCAAGGCGGACACATGGGCAATGCCTCTGCCCATGATACCGGCGCCGATCACCGCAATTGTCTTTACATCTTCAGTCTTAGCTTCAGCCATGGGCTGGAATTCCGCCATGCACCTAGCTTTTTTCCAGGGTTTCCAGAATCAACACATAATTCGGATCGGCTTTGCGCATGTAATCTCCCAGGCGCTTTTTCTCCTCCACACTCATGGAGGAAACGCCGGCCTGTATGCGGCGAAGAGTGGCGGCAATATCATCCACAAAGTTCATCATACGAATCAACTCACCAGTAACAACCATGCTTTTGCTTGCTCCTTGTACCAATCTTTTATTCTCAGCTTTCCTGGCACTTTAGTAAAGGCACCCCGCCAGTTTCGCTCCCGGCGCACCCACGCCAATTTGCATCTAAGTTCCTGGGGAAATGCCTGCCTTGCGCGGCTTCCCTCTTGCTCCCTTATGCGATCAAACCCAGCGGTGATCAGTCCCGAAACCAGCGGTATCTCCGAGTGTATGGACCGCTTGGCGGCACAAAAGCGCGAGGTCCGTCCGCTATCCACGTACCGCCTGCAATTTAACGCTGATTTCACGTTTGTACACGCCAAGCGGCTGGCAGGTTATTTACACGCTCTGGGAGTTTCGCACGTTTATTCCTCGCCCATCTTGAAAGCACGAACGGGCAGCCAGCACGGATATGACATCACTGACCACAACCAGCTCAATCCCGAACTCGGCAGTTATGAGGAATTCACGGAGCTGGTACATGAACTGCGCAATTACGGTATGGGGCAGGTGCTGGACATTGTTCCGAACCATATGGGAATCGGCTTTGGCGCCAATCCCTGGTGGAAAGACGTGCTGGCCAACGGACGCGCCTCAGAGTTTGCTGAATTCTTTGATCTCGACTGGTACCCGCTTAAGCCGGAGTTGCGTGACAAGCTGCTGATTCCCATTCTGGGCGATCAGTACGGCGCCGAACTGGAGCAGGGACACATCAAGCTGGTGGTGGACACGGACGGCTTTAACATTGCGTACTACGACAAAATTCTTCCCATTGACGCGCAGACGATCCCATTGATCTTTGAGCCGATAAGCGGTGAAATACATGATTCCGAGTTGCGCAGCGTGCTCAACGGGCTGCGTAACCTGCCTCCGCACAACACAACCGATGGCGAACTGGTGCGGCAGCGACGGCGCTCGATCCCGCCCATGCTGGCGGCTTTGGAAAACATGATCACGAATTCGACCGCCACGCGCAACCTGATTGAGCGGGCCATTGATCAGTGCAATGGACAACCAGGCAATCCCCGGAGCTTTGACTGCCTCCATCGTTTACTGGAAGCGCAGGTTTACCGGCTGTCACATTGGCGCGTTTCAGGCGAAGAAATTAACTATCGCCGCTTTTTCGATATCAATGATCTGATTGGCCTGCGCATGGAGAATCCACGTGTTTTCGCGGCCACGCATCAGCTCCTGCGCCATCTACTGGCAGAAGATTTGATCCAGGGTGTGCGCATCGATCATTGCGACGGCCTGCTGAATCCGCGGCAATATCTGATTCGACTGCAGATGCTTTTTGCCGCCAGCCAATGCATTGGCGCCACTCCCAAACCGCCGTTAGCTGAAAACGGAATTGAGGCCGACGTCCAGCAGGTATTCGGACAGCATGACTGGATGAAAGATCGTCCGCCACTCTACACGGTGGTGGAAAAGATCCTGGAGCCTGGCGAAGATCTGCCCACAGAATGGCCCATCGATGGGACCTCCGGATATGACTTCACTACGCTGGTGAATGGGATATTTATCGATCGCCGCAACGAGCGCGCTTTCACCAATCTGTACAACCGCTTTACCGGCACTTCCTTCAACGTTGACACGCTGATCTATAACAGCAAAAAGCTCATCATGGGGGCTTCCCTGGCCAGCGAAGTCAACGTTCTGGCCCATATGCTGGACGCCATCTCCGCCACCGACCGCTATGCCCGCGACTTCACCCGGAAAGCCCTGCGTGACGTGATCCGTGAGACCATTGCCTGCTTTCCGGTGTATCGCACGTACACGGATGAACGCGGCGAGATGACGGACCGTGATCGCGCCCACATCAATGATGCCATCGCCCGCGCCAAACGCCGCAATCCGGACAAAGCTCCGGCTAGTTTCGATTTTCTTCGCGACATCCTGCTACTCAAGAACCGTGACAGCGACGGCAACGAATCAGGCCAATATCGCAGCAAACTATATTTCACGCTTAAGTTCCAACAGCTATCCGGGCCGGTGATGGCCAAGGGACTGGAAGATACGGCCTGCTACGTGTACAACCGCTTCATCGCCGTGAATGAAGTGGGCGGCTCGCCCAAGCAGTTTGGTGTATCCGTGGAAGAATTCCACCATGCCAACCAGAAGCGCGCTGATTGCTGGCCATTCTCCATGCTGGCCACGTCAACGCATGACACAAAACGAAGTGAAGACGTGCGCGCGCGCCTCGACGTGATTTCTGAATTGCCAAAAGTCTGGTCTGGTCAGGTGATGAAGTGGCGAAAGGCGAATCGCACGCGCAAGCGGGTGCTGCCGGATGGGCGCAATGTGCCCGATCTCAATGAAGAATATCTGCTCTACCAGACTCTGGCCGGCACGTTCCCATTTGACCTCTGTATGTGTACGACGCAGGAGCAGGCCGGCATGGGCGATGACGACGGCCGGAAAGATTACACCGAACGCATCAAGCAGTACATGTCCAAGGCTGTGCATGAGGCCAAGGCCAACCTAAGCTGGATCAATGATGACCCTGCCTACGTGGAAGCCTTGCAGCAGTTCGTGGAAAAGATCCTCAGTCCTGGTACGCGGGGAAGACCCAACGCATTTTTAGAACAGATGCTGGCTTTCCTGCCGCCCATCAACTTCTTTGGCGCAATCAACTCACTGTCGCAGCGTTTGTTGATGATTACTGCCCCTGGCAATCCTGACATTTATCGTGGAACAGAACTCTGGGACTTCAGCCTGGTTGATCCAGACAATCGCCGGCCGGTTGATTATGAGCTGCGCGAACGTCTGTTATCGGAACTCGATCATCGTGCGGAAGGAAACAATCTGACTGAGCTATGCGCTGAACTGCTCCAGAATTACCAGGACGGACGCATCAAGCTCTGGACCACGACGCAAGCGTTACGGTTGCGCCGTGACCACCGCGAGCTCTTTCATGCCGGCAGATACTCACCGCTGGAGGCACAGGGACCAAAACGCGATCACGTGGTTGCGTTTGCGCGTGAACGCGAAAAACAGTTGGCGATCATTGCCGTACCGCGTCTCAGCTACACAATGGCCAAAGGACAGTTACGCGCACCGTTGGGTGATCTATGGGAGAACACTGAGCTGCATTTGCCGGCAAACACGCCGGAGTTTATGTACAACGTGTTCACCGGCGTCAAAATCAAGGTGACACCTAACCGTACACTGCTAGGCAGCGAACTCTTCCAGCATTTTCCGGTGGCTTTGCTGATCGGCGGCTGAGATTTTGGGAAAACGATCGCTCACCGTTGAGATAGCAGCCAACTTGCCTGCCAGGTCTCTGGTCAACATGCCTGGGCTTAAACGCCATCCCCAGTTGCCGTTACTATGCGATGGTGTATTCATGCGGGCTTCACTGCCAAGGCCCAGCACGTCCTGTAGAGGCACAAGCGCGAGCTTTGACACGGAAGAAAATGCTCCGCGAATGAATGCCCAGTGCATTCCATCCACGGGTTCCCCAAAATATTCGGCCGCATGCTGCTTCTCTTCGCGCCTGGCATTCTTCCACCAGCCTGGAGTGGTGTCATTATCGTGCGTGCCGGTGTACATCACGGAGTTTGCTTCGCATTTATGGGGAAGATAAATATGCGCTCCGGGATCGCCAAAGCCGAACTGCAGCACCTTCATTCCCGGGACTCCAAGGCGGTCCCGGAAAGCATGAACCTCGGGCGTAATCAGGCCCAGATCTTCGGCGATAAAAGGGAGATCGCCGAGCCGTTCCTTCAATACCCGGAATAAATCATCCCCCGGGCCTTTCACCCAGCGCCCGTGGACGGCGGTTGGTTCAGCAGCGGGGATCTCCCAGTAACTTTCGAATCCGCGGAAATGGTCGAGCCGCAGAATGTCACAGCACTGCAGCGCCCAGGTGATGCGGTGCACCCACCAGTCATAGTTCTGCGCCTTGCATTCGTCCCAGCGATATAACGGGTTTCCCCAGCGCTGGCCGGTTGAACTAAACGCATCGGGCGGAACGCCTGCGACCACAGTGGGGGCAAGATTTTCTTCTTCCAGGTAAAAGATGTGACGATTGCGCCAGACGTCCGCGCTGTCATAGTTGACGAAGATGGCTACGTCGCCCACGATTTTGATGCCCCGCTGCCGACAGTATTGCCGCAAGGCACGCCATTGTTCGAAAAAAGCGAACTGTATGGCCCGTTCGCGTTCCAACTCCGCCTGGAACTCCACGCCAAAGTCATGCATGGCCTGCGGATCACGATGGGCCAATCCTGGCTTCCATGAACTCCATGTGGCTCCCGCGTTGTGCTGGCGCATCACGTCAAAGAGGGCGAAATCTTCCAGCCACCAAGCCTGTTCTTTCTTGAAATTCTCAAAGCGCTTCAGGTTCCCGGCGCGGCCTTCCAGAAAATTTTGCGCAGCTTCGCGCAGCAATGGCATCTTGGTGGCGATGACCTTTTCGAAGTCCACTTTAGCGCCGGGCCCAGCAAGTCCTTTGACGCTATCTTTGCCGATCCAGCCACGGTCGGCCAGCCTTTCCAGACTGATTAAGAGCGGATTGCCGGCAAAAGTGGAAATGGCCGAATATGGAGAGTTCCCCAGGCCAGGAGGTGAAAGCGGTAATACCTGCCAGAGCCCCAGACGCGCGTTGGAAAGAAAATCGGCGAACGCATATGCCTCGGGGCCAAGGTCTCCTATGCCGCCCTGGGACGGCAACGATGTTGGATGAAGAAGAATTCCCGCGGAACGCTCAAACGGCATACTTCCTTTTGATGCAGATTAACCGCGGGCTTTGGACAAGTTGTTCATCTCAGCCTGGTTGATCTTCACTTTCCCCTCTTTTTCCAAACGGGTTCCCAGACCGCCAAGATACAACTGTAATGCCTGTTCACGCTTTTTCTCCGCCAGTTGGTCACGCAACTCATCGCGCTCACGGGCAAACGCCGGGTCTGAGGTGGAAGGCTCTACCCTGTCCAGTATCTGCACCACAACGCCTTTTTGGCCGAGATTGAGTGGACCGCTGATCTCGCCCTTCTTCAGGGAGAAGGCGGCCCCAAGAGGCCCTGCCATGTTGCCAACATCCGGTATTCCTGACTGGCGATCCACCAACTCGCTGGTCTTTACCGTGGCTCCAACTTCCCCGGCTGCCTTGGCCAGATCATGCTCGGTGTGCGCGCGGTCAGCCAGTTCCTTTACCTTGCGGCGGAAAAGCTCACCTGCCCGGTCATTCTTAAAGTCAGTAGTGACCTTGTCCTTGATTTCTGCCAGGGATGGCGTGCGCGCTGGATCCACCTTGGTCACTTCAAAAACAACAAAGCCCTGCGGATAACGTGCTACCTGCGGACCGGATTTTTCCGTGCTGCCGAAGATTGACGTCATGACTTCAGGAGCAGGGCCAATGCCCGGCAATGCGTCAGTCCGCGCGATGGAGTTACTCTGCACGATCTGCGCGCCAGCCTTGGCCGCAGCCTTATCAAGACCCTGCTTGGTAGCCAGGTCCTGCGCGTCATTGGCGTTCTTGCTGAGCTGAGCGCTCACCTTTTCCGCTTTCACGATGGGCTCAATCTCAGCTCTTGCTTCACTTACCGGCTTGGTCTTGGCTGCTTCCTTCTCTTCCACCTGGATAACGTGGAAGCCGAACGGGGTCTGGACAACATCGCTCACCTGTCCGGGTGAGAGAGCGAACGCGGCTTTGTCGAATTCCGCTACCATGGCTCCGTGGCTAAACCATCCCAGTTCACCCCCGCGGCCTTCGCCTTTCGGATCCTTATTGCCGGGGTCCTGTGAATACTTGTTGGCCAGGTCGGCAAAGTTTGCCCCCGAGGCCTTGGCCTGCTTCATGATGTCTTGCGCCTTGGCTTTGGCCTCATCCACCGCTTTGGGATCCACTTTGCCGTCGGGACCCGGTTTCGGCATGCTGATCAGGATATGGCGGGCGCGGACGCGCTCCGGCACCTTGTACTGGTCCGCATGCGTGCTGTAGTAGCGCTGGATTTCGCTGGCATCCACCGTAACGTTCTCGGCGCTCTTATCCGTCAACTCGAAGTAGCGGATCTGCCGCTTCTCTGGGATGGAATTCGCATAGCGCGCCTGGTTGGCGGTGAAGAACGCATTCAGTTCGGAGTCTGCCGGCTTGATTGTCTTGGCCAGATCGGCAAGGTTCAGGACAGCATATTCGAATTTAACCTTCACGTTCTTGTCCTTGTACGCGTCCTCAATCTCGGAGGGCGCTACAGCCGCACTGGCACTAACAACGGTGAAGAACTTGCGGGTGAGCATCCCTTCCCGTGTGGATTTTTCGAACTCCTCCACGGTAGTGCCGTTGTCCTTCAACAGCTCTTCGTACTTGTCCTGCCCGATCCACTGGCCATTCGGAAAAAGATACTGTTTGAGCTGGCCATTCTGCATTTCGTCACGCAATTCTTCGTCCGTGACCTTGAGTCCCATCTGCTTAGCAGCGTATTTCACTTCCAGACGCTGGATCATCTGCTGCACCACCTGCTTGGTGATGAACTGCGCATAGAACGCCTGCATCTCCGGCGAAACCCGCTGCTGCTTCATCTGGTTCTGCACCACACGGTTGACCTCATCAGCGCGGATCTCTTCGCCCGCTACCGAGGCAATCACGCCACTGCGGCTTTCAGTTGCGGCTGAGCCGAAGCCCGGAATCAGGTAGGTGACCATGCTGGCGCAGATGATGAGCAGGAAGCCCCCCAGTAAGTACTTGGCGGCTCGGTTGTTGCTTTGCAGGAAACGAATCATGTTTGGGAACGCTCTCCAGAGAATTATGGGGACTGGAACATTATATAAAAAGCGCGCTTTCTATGCTTTGCAATCGAAGCTTAGACATCGAGCCTTTGCCATCGAAACGGCGTTTTCTTCGGGTGAACTACCTACGTCTTTAAACCCTGTCGCTTCGCTCCAAACCGCCTAAAATTTCCGATCACCTCAAATCCCTTGGCACCGGTTGCGGCGGGCTCGACGCGCGTGGACGGCGCGAGCCCTTAAAGGGGCTTCAAACCTTGTCGTTTCGCTCAAACCCCTGAAGGGTGTTCATCCTGGTTGCGCCCACGGGCTCCGGTTACAGCGGGCTCGCCGCGCGTGGACAACGCGAGCCCTTAAAGGGCCCCATGAAATGCTATGCTGGCTTCGGTCCGAATGCCTGCCGCAAATCAGCCCCCGACGCAGCGACTCGCCCTGGCGACGACTACTTTCGTCGCGCTGCTCCTGGTTTTCTGGCTGATCGCTCGTTTTTTCCACGTGCAGGCTCTTACCGAATATCCCGTCTCAACCTTCCTGAGCTTCGCTCTTCTGTTTGCCCCGTATTGGTTCTTTGGCTTCGGGCTGGCTTCCTTCCTGCGCATCACTCTGGCAAAGCCGGGCTCGCGGATCGCTTGCGCGGCATTGCTCGCGTTGCCCTATTTCGTACTGGCAATCCCACGGGGTACTCTCAACTGGCAACTGGCAACCACGCTGATTGCTATCTGCGTGCTCGTGGCGGCTGCCCTGCATCTCTGGCCAAAGCCCGCAAACTGGGCTGATCTTTTCGTCCTGTTGCTGGTTGGCTTGTTGATTGATCTGGGACTTCTCAATACGGCGTGGCCTTTGGGAGCGCACGGGCCGCTTTGGCCTGCCGGTCTGGGCGGCTTCCCCAAGATGATGATGGCCAACGTGGCTCTCTATGGTTACCTGGTCATCAAGCCGGTTGAACATATTGGTTATGACCTTGTCCCTCAAATCTCTGACCTGAAAACCGGGCTCAGGGAATTTCTGTATTACTCACCCTTCGTATTGCCGCTTGGATTTCTTATGGGATTCCTGCAATGGCACGGCGCCAAAGCGCACCCGCTGGAATTTCCCGGCACATGGATCTTTACCTTCTTCTTTGTTGCACTGCCTGAAGAGCTCTACTTTCGGGGACTGGTCCAGAACCTTCTGGAGCGTCGCATGAACCGCAACCTGGCTCTCATCGTCGCTTCCATTCTTTTTGGTCTTTCTCATTTCAATAAGCGGACCGCTTTCTTCAACTGGAAGTACGTGCTTCTGGCCGCCATTGCCGGCTTCTTCTATGGACGAGCGTGGCGGGAACGAAATCGCCTGTTCGCTTCGTCTGTCACTCACGCCACTGTGGACACGGTGTGGTCGATCTGGTTCCGCTAAATCTGTGCCTCTGCCAACTAAGTGGTCTCTCTTATAAATCCTTCTTTTACAAATCTTTACGGCCTGCTTACCATTTTTTTAAAGTCAAGCTGCCAAATTTAGGGTTCACTGGTGACAGCGCAAACCAACAAACAAGCCAGGGGAATCTTTGGTCTTAAATCTTTGGACAGGTAACTATCCGGTTCAGAGGTGAATGTTTTTCGTTTCCCCAAGCGTAATCGGGCGACAATGGAATTTACGCGAGCAGTGATGGCGGACAGGTAAACCAGCCAGTCCAACCAACGTCAGTCAAATTGAAGCGGTAACCTTTATCAGTCAGGTGACTAAAACTATGCAAGGATGTAAACGTATTGGCTTTCTGGCTCTGGCCACTTTGTTCATTCTGTTTGCGGCCGGATGCGGCGGCAGCGCGAACAGCACTCCAACTCCCACGGGCGGATTCAGCAACGCCAATCTCAATGGCGCCTATGCCTTCTCTTTCTCTGGAAATGACGCCAACGGCTTCTTCGCCATCGCCGGCAGTCTTTCTGCGAATGGTGCAGGCGTTATTACGGGCGGCGTCATGGATATCAACCGCGCACCTACCCCTTTGACGAACATCGCACTTACAGGGACATACGCCACCCACTCAGACGGTCGCGGTGTAGCCACTCTTAATAGTTCTGCCGGCACCTTCAACCTGGTGTTCAGCATTGTGAACGCCAATCGCGTGCTCATTACCCGCTTTGAAACGACCGCCAATGGCAGCGGTTCCATGGATTTACAGAACGCAGGCGCATTTTCCAATACAGCGCTGGCCGGCCAGTTTGCTTTCAATCTTTCCGGCATTGATAACGCCACCAATCCGTTTGCAGCCGTCGGCTTCATTGTTACCAACACCGCAGGCACGGTTACCAGCGGCATACAGGACTCTTCTGACGATGGCGGAATCCTTCAAGCCGCGCCGATCACGGGCGGTTCACTTACCGTGGCGGCGAATGGCCGCGGCACTGGCAGCCTGAACACTACCTTCGGTGTTCTGAATTTCGCTTTCTATGTGGTCGACGTCAATCACATTAAACTGGTGGAGATTGATACAGTACCTGTTCTTGCCGGCGATGCCTTCCGCCAGATTGGCGTGTTCTCCAACGTCACTCTGGCCGGTTCTTTTGCTTTCACTCTGTCGGGTGCGGACCTCTCCAATCCCTTCGCTGCCGGCGGAATACTCACAGCCAATGGCGCCGGCGCCATCTCCAACGGCGTTGAAGACGTGAATGACGGTGGCATCGTCAACACAGGTCTCACCTTTAATGGCACATATGCGCTGGCCGCAAATGGCCGGGGTACTGCGCTTCTTCCAACCGGCCTGGGTAATGTAAACCTGGCTTTCTACCCAACGACAAATGGAGTTCAGATCCTGGAGACTGACACCGGCTTGATTGCCAGCGGCGTCGCATTCCTGCAGACTGGAACCCTGAGCACTGCCAGCGTCTCCGGCAATTACGCCATGGGCTTCACCGGCGTCTCTACCTCGGGATCTTTAGACGCGATTTCTGAATTCACCGCCGGCGGCAACGGCGCCCTTACCGGCATCGTTGACATCAACAACTTTGGCAGCCTCAGCACCGGAACGAGTCTGGCTGGCACCTACTCCATTGCTGCCAACGGACGCGGCCCTTTGACCTTTTCGACAGGTCTGGGACCACAGAACCTGGGGGTCTATGTAATCGATAGCACACGGGCCATTTTCGTCGACCTCGACGGCAACATCGTGGTTGTGGGCGAAATGGACCACCGTTAATCCTTCTACAATCGAATATCCTTTTGAAAAACTCTCAGGGGCCCGGCTAAAAACCGGGCCCTTTGTTTGGTAGGAACAGCAATTAGCAATTGGCAATCAGCCGGGAAACTTTCTATCAGCATGATCAGTGTTAATCAGCGGTGAGGTTCTTGTCTTTTCCTGATGTCGCGTGGTAGGGGCGATTGCTCCTGCAATAAAAAAGGCGGAACACATTGTGCTCCGCCTTCTTGCTCTCGAGAGTTAACGTCTGTTCTGATCATCCGTCAGACAATCAGCCACTTCAGATCAGGTCGCGCTTAGTACACCCAGCGGTACCCGTCCCAGTGCATGCGTCGCTGCTCGTACACCCGGCGATCATCGCGATCTCGTCCGCGGTAGTCATCGCGGTCAAATCTACGCTGGTCATCACGATCGCGAACCTCGCGGCGATCTCTATCTCGGTCACGGTCCTTGTCACGGTCTCGGTCATGATTGCTGTATGCCCAATTATGATTTTCGATTGGCTGGGCCGAGGCCAACGCGGATCCGCCCGTGATCAATGCCGCACCGATCAGCAACATTCTTAAACTTTTCATAAATCCTCCGTTTGGCCCAAACCCACATTGAAATCTGAGTCGGGTCGTTTTGAAATTTAACTGCTGTCAGTAGAAACACCCATCGAGACCAATAGTCGGATAAGCACAATGTGGTTTTGTAAAGATGCTCTTGCTAAAAAGACAGGTTCTGTGGAAAAAGCGCCTTTAAGTACTTGTTCTGAAATATTTAAGCCGCCGCTCTTATTTTTCGGCCTTTGGATCAAGGAGGGAAAGCCCTTGAGTGATCAAAGGTTTGGGTGGTGACAGAAAAAATATGAGAAAAATTTTAAAAAACCGTTTCGCGGATCCAGAAACTTGCGTCTAAGTTTGACAACCCTGTCTTTAGCCGTTTGGGCCAGTTCGAAGATTTCGAAAAAAATTAAAGGATTGAGCCACCCCCAAATGAACCATGCCGATCCGTTATTGAGGGCCCTGCACAAATGCGAGGACAGGCTGAATGCCTGGCTTCAAGGTTCGCCTAAAAACGCCTTTCTGTTCCAACAGAACCCGGCCCAGGCGCTGCGTGCCGCTAACCTGGACCTGGATGAAAGTCTTCTTTGTGAACTGGAAGTGTTGCTGACTGGAATCGCCCAGAAAATCAACGCTGCTTGATTTCTTCGTTCGTCCGAAAAAAATTGGCCCGGTGACTTTGCATAGTCCCGGGCCAATTTCATCGAGTAAGGGGGGCAACTCTCACTCGAAACGCAGAGCTTCTATAGGATCCAGCATGGCGGCTTTGCGCGCCGGATAGAAGCCGAAGAAAATTCCTACTGCCATCGAGAACACCACGGCCGCAATCACGGCCGGCATTGAAACAAGAATGTTCCATCCCAGCAGCTTGGTAATGGTGATGCTGGCGGCCACGCCGAACAGAATCCCGACAATGCCTCCGGTTACGCTCAACACCACGGATTCGCTGAGAAACTGGCGCAGGACATCTGACTCCGTGGCGCCGATCGCGATTCTGATCCCGATCTCCCGCGTGCGCTCCGTGACAGATACCAGCATGATGTTCATGATTCCGATGCCTCCCACTATCAGTGAAACGCCGGCAATGGACGCCAGCAATAGCGTCATCACCTTGGAAGACTCGTCAGCCAGCTGAGCCACATCGGCCAGGTTGCGTACGGTGAAATCATCATCCTGCCCCGCGCGAATGCGGTGACGATCACGCAACAATGACGTGATCTGGTTCTGCGCCGCGTAACTTGCCGGCTGGGACGTGGCAGACGCCATGATGTATTGCAGCCAGTCCTGACCCGTGATTTTCTTTTGCAACGTGCTGATGGGCACGTAAACGCCGTCGTCCTGGTCTTGACCCAACCCGGACTGCCCTTTTGCCGTGAGCACTCCAACCACCTGAAATGGCAGAGTCCCAATGCGGACCGTTTGGCCCACGGGATTACTGCTCCCGAACAAATTCTGTTGTACCGTGGCGCCGAGAACAACGACGTTCGTCGCCCGCGTGACATCATCCTGGGTAAAGTTGCCGCCCTGGGTGAAAGCCCAGTTACGAATATCAAAGTATTGCGGCTCCGTGCCGGTAATGCGCGTAGACCAGTTCGTGTTATCAAAGACCACCTGCGCGCTGGATCCTGCTCCCGGCGCAACCATACTGATAGAAGGCACCTGTTGCAGAATGGCCTTCATGTCATCATTCACCAGGGTCTTGGTGGCTCCCCCGCCCAGCCGGATTCCACCCTTGTTGACGCTTCCTGAGCTGATATAGATGAGATTGGTTCCCATGGAAGCGATCTGGTCCTGCACCTGCTGCTGCGCTCCCTGGCCAAGTCCTACTGTGGCGATCACCGCACCCACGCCGATGATGATGCCCAGCATGGTCAACAGTGAACGCATCTTGTTACGCGTTAATGCTCGTATCGCTATTTTTAAAATCGCCAGAAAATCCATATTGCCCCCAATACTTCAATTGCCAGAATTGTTACTCTCGCCAACGGCTTCTTCCGCTGAGGTCACCCTTCATCTACCACCGGCATACTGCTCAGCACATCAGCCGCTCGCGGACGCTTCGTCACCGCATCGTCATGCCTGATCTTGCCGTCTTTAAACACCACGATTCGGCGCGCAAACTGCGCCACGTCCGGTTCGTGCGTGACCAGCACAATGGTCAGTCCCTGGTCATTCAGCTCCTGAAAGATCTGCATGATCTCTACGGATGTGCGGCTGTCCAGGTTTCCCGTGGGCTCGTCGGCCAGCAGGATTGCCGGTTTGTTCACAAGGGCGCGCGCAATCGCCACACGCTGCTGCTGTCCACCGGAGAGTTGAGATGGGAAGTGGTCCAGCCTTTCTCCCAGCCCAACCAGCTCCAACATCTCTTTCGCCCGCGCCGTCCTGGAATTTTTCTCCATCTTGGCGTACAGCGTCGGCAACTCAACGTTCTCCAGCGCCGTGGTGCGGGATAGCAGATTGAAACCCTGAAACACAAAACCCAGCTTCTGGTTCCTCACGGCCGCCAGCGCTTTCTTATCCAGCCCGGAAACATCCGTGCCTTCCAGAATGTACTTTCCGCTGGTGGGCTTATCCAGGCAGCCCAGCATGTTCATGAACGTGGACTTGCCGCTGCCGCTGGATCCCATGATCGCCACGAACTCGCCTGCCTGAATCTTCAGATCGACACCGCGCAGCGCGTGGACCCTGGTTTCTCCCAGGTCGTAATACTTGTGCACACCTTCCGCGGCGATCACCGGGACCTGAAGTTCCTCAACCGGGTTCTCTATTCGTTCTACCTGTGCCAGCGTTGCCATAACTCCTCCGATCGTTAAATTCTGAATGCGAACTCTTGACTGCTAAATGATGACTTCGCAATGCTCGCCTGCGCGAGTGGCCGATTTACCGGCCCACTCGCATTCCGCCAGCCGCTCCGCCACGTGCTCCGCCCATTCCTGGCGCTGCCGTGGTTGCCGCGGCTTTCGCCGGCGGCCCATTCAAGCCAGTGATCACCTGATCGCCGGCGTTCAGAGTGCCTTTCAGCACCTGCGCAACTTCCGTGGTGGTGTGATCGGTGATGCCCAGTTTGATCTGCACCGGTTCAACCTGCTTATCTGCGCCCATCTTCCAGACCACACCCAGAGTTGCGGGATTAGGGCCTTGCGCCTGCTGCCCAGCCTTACGTCCCTTGCCGGCGCTTGCAGTGATTCCGTTCTTTGCATACGCTGCCGCCAACTCATCCGGCGTGAGGTCAGGCGTGTAACGCAGCGCTCCGTTTGAGACCTTCACGACGTCATTCGCCGTAGCTACCGGGATATTTACGTAAGCCGTCATACCCGGAAACAACTTCAGTTCGGGATTATCAAAGTCCACGATGGTCGTGTAGGTAACCACGTTCTGGACGGTCGTCGCGTTCAGACGAACGGCGGAAACCTTTCCCTTGAATTTCTGCGTGGGGAAAGCATCCACGTTAAAGTTGACTTCCTGGCCGGCCTGGATCGCGCCCACGTCGCTTTCATCTGTGCTCACGTAGACCTGCATCTTGGTCAAGTCCTGCGCGATGGTGAACAGCGTTGGCGCCTGCAATGAAGCAGCCACGGTCTGTCCCACGTCAACGCTCCGCGCTACCACCGTTCCATCAATAGGAGAGCGGATGATGGTGTGGTCAAGATTGGTTTGCGCCACGGTCACAGCAGCTACTTTCTGCTGCACCTGTGCGGCCGCCTGCGTTACCTGTGCCTGGGCGGCGCCCACCGCGGCGTCGTCACTTTGATAAGCGGCCCTGGCAGTATCGAGCTGCTGGGTTGGTACAACACCATCGTTCGCCAGTGAGGTATAGCGATCGAAATCCAGCTTGGCTTGCGCTGAAGCGGCCTTGGCTTTTTCTAAATTCGCCTTGGCAGCGATTAAGTTGGCTTGCCCATCCGCCAGATCCGCTTTCGCCTGAAGCAGCGCGCCCTGAAATAAAGACGGATCAATGCGCGCCACTACCTGGTCCTTCTTCACGTGTGAGTTAAAGTCGGCATAGAGCGTCTGAATGGTCCCAGAGACCTGAGATCCCACCTGTACCGTGGTAACGGCGTTGATGGTGCCCGTGGCCTGGACTACGTTTTGTATGTCGCCCTGCTGGACTTTCTCGGTGAGGTACTGCGGCGCCTTTTTGCTTTCCAGCTTGAAAGCCGTCAACGCGACGATTGCCACCAGCAACCCTGCCATGACTAACCATTTGTTCTTGAAGAGTTTCATTGTTTGCCCCCGAACGCCGCTTCCTTCACCTTGCTGCGGCTTCTAAAGGCTCAAACACCGGTTGAGCGCGGATCGCGTAAACAGTGAAGCACCCGGAAGTTAACTTTTGTCTGTGATTTGTACGCTTCCTTACATAAGAGTGCGTGATTCGGAGTTCATGCTTAACGTTTCTTTGCTTTGACAGGTGCGACGTATTGGCCTGTTGAACGCCTCTTTGGTGCCCAATTCCCGCATTGATTCGGGCGCTTTTCTCCGCTATAGTCAGGCAAACATGGTCATGATCAACCTGACCGTGGCAGGGGTTTTGTTCCACATTCCCGTGTGTTGAGCGGAACCTGCAACGGCCATAGAGTTGAGTGATCCTTTAGGGCAATAGCAAACGTTTCCCCGCTGCCGCGCAGCGGGGTTTTTAGTTTGGTCTTACATCCTTGCCTTGGCTTTGCTGACAGGCGACAATCAGTCTCAATCAGACCACGCAGCCATGACACCTTCTAATTCGAAACCGTTACCTGATCCTCGCTCTTTGTTGACCAGCGCGACACGCGTTGTGGTGAAAGTTGGCACGGCCGTGGTCTGCAATGCCGAGCAGGAATTCGATCAGCGTCTGGTGGCGGCCGTGGCCGCAAGCATCGCCACCCTGGTGCGTGACGGCCGCCAGGTTGTTCTGGTCAGCTCCGGTGCGGTCACTCTGGGCGCGGCCCAGCTCAACGTGCATCGCAGCCGCCTGCGCGATGCCAGCATCACCCGCGCCTGTGCCGCCGTGGGACAATGCAAGCTCATGGAAGCCTACGCGGAAGCCTTTCGTCCTCATGGCCTGACGCCTGCACAAGTGCTTGTAACCGAAGACGATTTCACGGACCTGAATCGTTACAAAATTCTTCGCCAGACATTTGAGAAACTGTTGAAGCTTGGTGCCATTCCCGTGGTCAATGAAAACGACGCTGTGACGAACATATGGACGGAGCAGGCGCCGGTGTTTCGCGATAATGACCGCCTGGCAGCACTCGTCCTGAGCAAGCTGGATGGTGACGCGCTCATTCTTCTATCCAACGTGGATGGTTTATGGCGCGATGCCGCGCTGGGCTCCATTCCCACCAACATCGTTCCTGTGGTTACCGAGCTTTCCTCTGCAATCCGTGGATCAGCAAAAGGCAAATCATCGGTGGGTCGCGGAGGCATGGCGGCCAAACTCGACGCCGCTGAGATTGCCATGCATTCGGGCGGCATGGTCGTCATCGCAAATGGAAAGACGCCTGGAGTTCTGGAAGAAATTTTCAGCGGCAAGCCTGTTGGCACGCTCTTTTTGCCCGGCTCCCGCATGGCCGGGAAAAAACGCTGGCTGGCCTTTGCCACGACTGTCCGCGGGAATGTCACCATTAACGCCAACGCAGTCTCTGCCGTGCAGAACCGGCGCGCAAGCTTGCTGGCGTCCGGCGTAACTTCTTTCCGCGGCCCCTGGAACACCGGACAGGTGATTGCCATTCATGATGAGGCAGACCGCGCCATCGGCAAAGGCATTGCCGAAATGGACGCGCACCAACTTGCCGGCATGCTTACATCCACTGCGGGCTCGGTACGAGGCGTACTGATCAGGCGCGAAAATCTTCTGCTGAACGATGCAGTTGGCGAAGCAGGAGAAGAAGCCGCCGAAAACGAAGAGGGGCGCGAGCTTTCATCATAAAGACATGCCACTTAAAGATAAGGTCGACGTTTCAGCTCCTGAGGGCCAGCTTCGAGATCAGGTCCGGCTCACGCGCCGCGCTGCGCGTGACCTGGCCCAACTCTCAGCCGAAGAGCGCAACCAGATCCTCCTTACCGCCGCGGAACAGCTTGAAACGCGTACCGATGAAATCCTGGCAGCGAACCAGCAGGACGTTGCCGCGCTCGATGGTGAAATCTCGGCCGGTAAGGCCTCTGCGTCACTGGCGAAGCGATTGAAAACCTCTGCCGCTGGAATAAAAGACATGGCAGCCCGCGTTCGCGACGTGGCCGCGTTGCCTGATCCGCTGGCCCACTCGCTGGCCGTCACCGAGCTCGACGATCAACTGGTTCTGGAAAAAGTTCCCTGCCCGCTCGGCGTGATCGCCGTGGTCTTTGAATCGCGGCCGGATGCGGTCCCGCAAGTGAGCTCGCTGGCCATCAAGACCGGTAACGGCCTTGTGCTCAAAGGCGGCGCCGAAGCCCGGAACAGCAACCGCGTCCTGGTCACTATCTGGTGCGACGTTCTGGCAAAACACAGTCCCGCTCTCGCCGACGCGATATGCGCCCTGGAAGACCGTGAAGAAGTGATGCAGGTATTGCAGATGGACCGCGAAATCGATCTGATCGTACCGCGCGGCTCAACCGAGTTCGTCAATTTTGTTTTCCGCAACAGCCGTGTTCCCGTGCTTGGACACGGCAGCGGCATCTGCCATATTTACGTTGACGCGGCGGCTAACCACGTCGCTGGCGACCAGCGTGATCATTGACGCAAAAATCCAGTACGCCGCGGCATGCAACGCGGTTGAAAAAGTTCTGGTCCATGAAAACATCGCCGCCACATATCTGTCGGCGCTGGTCCAGGCGTTGCTCAAAGCCGGAGTGGAAGTGAGGGGGTGCGAAAAAACGCTCGCCCTTTGTGAAGGACTTCCAGTGATAGCTGCTACGGAAGAAGACTGGCGGACCGAATATGGCGATCTCAGAATTACCGTCAAGGTTGTGGAGAATGCGCAGGAAGCCATGGACCACATTGACACTTACGGATCGCGCCACACCGAATGCATTGTGACTGAGAATATCGCCACTGCCGAACTGTTTATGAATGCCGTTGACGCCGCCAGCGTCTTTCACAATGCATCCACTCGTTTCGCCGATGGCTTTCGTTACGGTCTGGGCGCGGAGATCGGCATCAGCAACAGCAAGCTGCATGCCCGTGGGCCGGTGGGACTGGAAGGGCTGCTCACCTACAAATACAAGCTTCGCGGCGCAGGGCAAATCGTTGCAAGTTATGCGGACGGCAAGCGGGCCTTCAGGCACAAGAAGAATTTGTAATTTAGAACTTATAAATTCGAATTTAGAAGCCACCTGTGCGCAAGCGTATCCAAGCATCCGCTGAACAGAAACTTTCATCCGACTGGAACATGGGATGGATTGAGAGCTATCGCAGACGGGACGCATCAAACAACGGCAACCCTGTTTCTCCTTTCATGGAAGCAGCACGGCAACGCTGGAGCCAACTGGGAGATGAGTTAAAGGCTGACGTGCAGGAATTCAGTGCGCAACATAGCGGCGCGGAATTTTCCCGCTCCGGCAACGATATTTATCGCGTGTTGTACTCAGAATCCGGCCTGGAACTTGAGATCAGCGCCGATTTTGACGCTCAAGTAGTGCGCTACGATTACAAGCCAACCAGCAGCAGCACCGCCGGCGCGCCCGAAGGCGGTATCCTGTCCATGCGTCAGTCCCGCCGCGGGACGGTAGAGTTCTACTCTGCCGACGAACGACTCACGTCAGAAGAGACGCGCCAGGTTTTGCTGGAGCCGGTATTATTTCCGCCTCAACTTGCCGCCTGAATCCCTTTGGGAAGTTATGCCAGCATCAGGTCAGCCAGGGCGGCCATGCTCTGGACTTCAAATGTTGGTTGACTCACAGCGGCTTTGGCGGCGCCAGCTCCCGGACGAATTGACGGTCGGTTTACCCAGGCCGTGCGCAGTCCCAGTGCAGTCCCCGGGATAATGTCATGAAACACGCTTTGTGCCGCATGCAAAACTTGCTCTTTGGGAAGAGCGGCCCGCCGGAGCATTTCTTCGAAATTTCTGTGTGACGGTTTGTAGCTCTTTACCTGCTGGGCCGTAACCAGGGGATCAAAGTCCACTACCAGCTTCTTCTTTGTCTCCGCAAAAAGATCATCATCGGTGTTGGAAATAACGCCCAAACGATATTTGCCAGCCAGCCGTTGCAAGGACGCAACTGTGTCCGGGAAGGGTTCCCAGGTGATCAGGGAATTGGCAAAACGCTCGCCATCCTCTTGCGTGATTCTCAAGTCAAGGCGGCTGCCCATTTCCTGGACGGTATTGGAAAGCACCTGCCGGTACGGCATGTAAGAACCTGACTCCAACTCAAGTTCCACGTCACCATAAAGCGCCAGAAGTTCTATGTCGTGTGCAGTGTCATGGTTGCCGAACAGAGGACGCATTGCTTTCAGCATGCCCGTTTCCCAGTCAATGAGAGTGCCGTAGCAATCAAAGGTGATCAGACGCACTGAATCCATTGCCATGACGAAAGCATAGTTGCGCGATCACCCGCGTGTCCATCCGGAGCTGTTGAAGCAAACAGCAATCCTGCCCCGGCTTCTACTGCATCCCACTCATACAAAGGGGCGAGATGCCGGAGAAAGCCACGCTCGATCGCGCCAGAAAAGACAAGGCGGAAGGAAAATCACCCAGCACGCAAGCCGGAGAGTTCGTCCGGGAAGAGATGGACCACATACGTGAAGGCAAACACGGCGCCAAATCAACCAAACAAGCAATTGCCATCGGACTATCGAAGGCCCGCCGTGCCGGTGTGGCTTTGAATGCTCCCAAAAAAGGCAGAGCTTCAGAGAGCACTCGCAAATCGGCCCAGCGCGATCTCGCCAAGGGAAGAAAGCCATCACAGTCAGGTTCAGGCGCAACCAAGGCATCCGCTAAACGATCACGCGCCACCTTGAAGGCTTTGAAAAGCGAACCCAGAAGCGCAGCTTCTCACGCGGCGCTGTCCCGCCAGGCGAAAAGCGCAGCCAGGAAGAGGAAACAGTCAGGGACGGCCAGAGCGGCATAGTTTCGTCACAGGCACTCCTCGCCGCCACCCTAGGGTGCGAACCAGAGTGGTAAATAAGTATCCAGGCTACTAAGGCTTAACCCTTAAGGGATCCAGCCTCTCATTTTGAACTTCTCATTGCCCAACAATGATTTACGAATTGCCGCGCCCTACAGCTCCAACGGATGGGAAAAACCAAAGGTCAGTGTCTATCCAGCCCTAAGGGGATATGGCCCAAGGAGGTATCTCCCTCGATAATAGCGACGGATGTTTCTGGGCTCTGCCGGGCCTTGTTCACCCCTGAGGAAAATCCCGGCAAATGGCTTAAAAACGTCGAAACCACGAATCGCCTGGACGGCAACATCTAAGGTGATCTAAGGGAGTTCTCCATATGGATTTTGGTATGATTTCCGCGCTAGTATCTCTCATAGGATCTCTGCTTGAAGGGCAGGGGCCGACGCAAAACTCCGCGTTGCCACCGCCAAGACCCAAACTGGATGGCGGCCCGCAGCTGCAAGACTAGTTGATGAACAATTATTCACTCAGCGTTTACGCTCTGTTGTTTCTCAGTACCGTATTGCAGTTTCTTGCCTGCTGGACGGTGCTGAAGAGGGGCTATTTCGCGCACTGGAAAGCGTTCAGCTACTACCTTTTCTGCATGACCCTCGGGTCAGTGGCAGGAATTTTTGCGGCCTTATACGGCAGCGAAGGCACATACCGCCTTATCTACGCCGGCTCGGCTATCGTAGAAGCCATTACTCTCATCCTTGTTGTTTTTGAGATTATGGTGAAGATGCTGGAGCCGTTTGACGCTTTGCCTGGAGGCGTGGTGGCGCGGTTCGGTTTTTGGGCGGCGGTTGGGATCTCAGCCGCGGTAGCTCTTTCAGTATGGGTGGGAACAACCCCTGTATACCTCACGTGGGGTCCGGCGCTGACGGTTGAAAGAACTGTTTTTCTCGCGGATGCCACACTGCTATGGCTCCTGATTGTGCAGGCGCGCGCTTTGGGTATTACATGGCAATCAAGCGTGGCTGAAATCGCAATCGCTTTCGTCTTGTACCTGACGGTACAATCGGCCGTCCGCTTCATCATCATCATTTATCCCTCCAACGAACGCGTCATGGACATTGCATCCGGGTTTGGCCAGTTCGCTTACGTGATTTCCCTCTGTAGCTGGATCTGGACCATGCGACACCGTGATCCCGCGGCGGTACAGACTTCTCCGGAGAAGCTGGCTGAGGTCCACGCCCTGGCGTCACAAATCGGCGCGGTTCCCAAAGAGAAGATTTTCGCGGCCGTGGGAATCAAGATCACCAGGATTGAAACGGAAGCGGAATCCGCCAGCCAATCTGCGGAGCCGGAACGGACCGCCACAGCTCTCCTGAACTAGTCGTCTTTTATTCGCTGAACCTACCCGCTCATTTCGATTGCGACACGGCATTCAGGCTTTGCTGCCACCGGGATCTTGCACGCGGCCTTTCCAGCGTCCGCCTTTTCCCGTCCAGAACATCACTGCCGAATGCAGAGTCGCACCCATATAAAAGAGCGAAATCGCGGGAAGCGCCAACGCCCAGAGCGGATTCAGGCGGTAAAACTTCACCGTAGGCCAGAAGCATGTAGCCATCAACGCCAGGCTCAGGGCGCCGCAACAGGCAGGTGTCATATGTCTGCTGAACAATAAAGCAAGCGGTAGAAGATAGGTAACAGCCAGACCAGCCACGCAGACCAATAGCAGCGCCACAGAATGATGAAGCTGATTGAACGCGCTGCGCGAGATCATGGCGCCAATATCAGCAAAGGTCCCATAAGGGCGGATGCTCTCCGTCTCCGGCGCAACTCCCAGCCACACTTTGCCTCCACTTTGGCGGACGCGCCTGGCCAGAGCGCAATCGTCGATGATCTCATTGCGGATGGATTCAACCCCGCCCGCCTTCTGCAGAGCTTCACGACCAATGAACATGCATCCGCCAGCGGCACCGGCTGTCTTTCGTCGAGCATCACGAATCCATTCCGGCGGATACAGCATAAAGAAGAAGAACACGAAGGCCGGGACCAGGGCTTTTTCGGCGAATGTCTGGCAATGCAGACTGACCATGAATGAGACCAGATCGAATCGGCCTTCCTGCGCCAGCGTAGCCAGCATTGCCACATTTTCGCGCGAGTGGCGTATGTCGGCATCGGTGAGCAGCAGATAATCGGGCGTGAACTCATTCGCCTTCATCACTCCCTGATGCACGGCCCACAGCTTTCCTGACCAACCCTGGGGCAAAGGCGCTCCCGCCACGATAGTGAGTTTGTCTTCCGCCCCTGCGGCTTGCGCGGCCACCCTGGCAACTTCAGCGGTGCCGTCCGTGCTGTTGTCGTCCACCAGCACCACACGGATCGGGATACTTTGGAGGAGCAGCGAAGTCACACATTCTGCCAACACGTCCGCTTCATTGCGGGCAGGGACCACGGCAACCACGGAGATCGGCTCCAGCACCCCGCGGAGCGGCCACGGCAACAACCGGTTGATGCGCCAGAAATTCCCATGCCCCAGCAGCATGTAGGCCCAGATGGTCAGTGTGACAAATCCGGCAAAAGTGAACATCGCCGCACCATTGTACGGAAGGACTGCTGTGCGCAGGCATCCTGTCTCAATCCGAGTACCTCACATAAGAGTCAGTGAGCGGGAGAAAAATCCAGGAATGCCAGTAAACAACGCGGACGACGAGAAAAACCTTGGGGCACCTGCCTTCCTGGAGGGAATACTCAACAAGCAGGTAGCCAATTACATCCACCTGTTTCTCACCCTGCTGGCAATTCTGTTGATGGCAGCTGCCTCGATTGCCGCCATCGTAATGGTCATCCACGGTTTTCCTAAATTGTGGTCTTCCGGCGACGAGTATCAGGTCCTTCATCAGGTGCTGCAGGACATTCTGCTGGCCGCGATTGCCGGCGAGCTGGCGCTGCTTCTGCTCTTTCACCGGGCCAGCGCTGCCGTGGAGGTGGTAATGTTTGTGATCGCGCGGCGACTGGTAGCCACTGACGTCACCACCATTGACCTGCTGATGGGTTCGATCGCGCTTGCCATTCTTCTGGTCGTACGCTTTTACTACCTGCCGGGAAAGCCCACGTAGCGCTGATTTTCCGCTGTGAAGCGCGCAGAAGTTAGAATAAGGTGTCTTTTCGAACGAATTGCTTGCGCATGCCCAGTTTTGTGCACACCAGGGAGTGAATGCCATGGCACCTTTGTCCGGCGAAACTACTCATCAGCGAATCTGCCCTTTTTGTGAAGCCTGTTGCGGCCTGGAACTGACTGTTTCCGAGGGCAAGGTCACGCGCATTCGCGGCAATGATCGTGACGTTTTCTCGGCAGGCTACATCTGCCCCAAGGGCGTGGCCCTCAAAGATCTTCATGAAGACCCAGACCGGCTGCGCAAGCCGCTGATCAAGCGTGATGGAAAATTCGTGGAAGCCACCTGGGACGAAGCCTTCGCCGAAATTGAACGCCGCCTGCCGCCGATCATGACTCAATACGGAAAAGATTCTGTGGCCCTGGTCCTGGGTAATCCGGTGGTGCATAAGACAGGACTGCTGTTGTACGTTCCGCGACTTGGGCGCGCACTGGGAACACATAACGTTTATTCCGCCTCCACGCTTGATCAGATGCCCAAGCAGCTATCCAACGGACTGATGTTCGGAGACTGGCTGTCCTTTCCGGTCCCCGACATCGAGCGAACTGATTTTCTGATGATTCTGGGCGGCAATCCCATAGTTTCCAACGGAAGCCTGTGGACGGTTCCCAATTACCGCGATAAAGCGAAAGCACTCCGCGCGCGCGGTGGAAAAATTGTTGTCATTGATCCACGTCGCAGCGAAACCGCCAAAGCCGCGGACCAGCACGTTTTTATACGGCCGGGAGCCGACGTTTTCTTTCTGTTGGGACTGGCGCACACGTTGTTTGAGGAAAAGTTGGTGAACCTGGGCCGACTCGCCGCGCATGTGAACGGAGTTGAACAGGTGAAGGAGGCGGTGGCGGATTTTTCAGCGGAAGCGGTGGCTTCGCGCTGCGGAGTTGATGCGGCAACCATTCGCTCTCTGGCCCGCGAGTTTGCGGCAGCCAAGCGTGCGGCCATCTATGGTCGCATCGGCACCTGCACGCAGGAATATGGAACGCTTTGTAGCTGGTTGGTTGATGTTTTGAATATCCTCACCGGCCATTTTGACCAGCCGGGCGGAGCCATGTTCCCCAAAGCCGCGGCGCTTCAGTCAAACAGCATGGGCAAGAGCGGATCGGGTAAAGGAGTGGTGACTGGCCGGCGCAAGAGCCGCGTCTCCGGCGCACCAGAAGTCATGGGCGAATTTCCCATGAGCTGCCTGGCTGAAGAAATTGACACGCCGGGCACTGGCCAGATTAAGGCGCTGATTTCCGTGGCCAGCAATCATGTTCTCTCATCGCCCAATGGCCCGCGATTGTCAGCGGCGCTTGATCAACTGGATTTCATGGTGTCACTCGACATTTACGTCAATGAAACCAGCCGCCATGCCGACGTAATTCTGCCCGGCCTTTCGCCGCTGGAAGAAATGCACTATGACGTGGCCTTCTCACAGATTTCGTACCGCAATCACGCGCGCTACAGCGCTCCGATATTTTCAGCGCCCAGCGATCAGCCAACAGAATGGGAAATCCTGCTGCGGTTAGTGGCCATTGTGCAGGGCAAGGGCGCCAAAGCGGACTTAAAAGCGCTTGACGATTCGCTGCTGGATGAAGATGTCCGCCGCTTCGCCGGCCCCATGACCGGAATGGTGATGAAGGCTGTGGCGCATCGCAAAGGACCGGAACGGCTGCTCGACCTGGGTTTGCGCGCTGGACCTTACGGCGATAACTTTGGCCTGAAGTTCGGCGGGTTAAACCTGGACAAAGTAATGGCCGCGAAAGATGGTGTTGATCTTGGACCGCTGACGCCGCGCATTCCTGATGTTCTGCGCACGCCTTCTGGCAAGATCGAACTTGCGCCGCCCATGCTGATGGAAGACCTGAAGCGGCCGGCGAGAGATCTCTCACAGCCGGTGCCGGAGCTGGTGATGATTGGCCGCCGCCAACTTCACACCAACAATAGCTGGATGCATAACCTGCCAGTGCTCGCCAAGAGCACGCATTGCAGGGCACTCATTCATCCTGCGGACGCACAAAAGCTTCACCTCGGCAATGGAGACAAGGCACGCATACTTCGCGATGGTCGCTCCATTGAAGTGGAAGTGGAATTCAGCGATGAGATGATGCCGGGCGTGATCAGCCTGCCGCACGGCTGGGGACATGATCTTTCAGATACGCGAATGAGCGTGGCCGCGAAAAACCCCGGAGCCAACCTTAATGCAATTGTCGATGAAAACATGCGTGATCCGCTCTCAGGCAATGCCGTGCTGAGCGGTATTGCGGTGGAGATGGAAGCGGTGATGCAGCCATTGGCCGCCTCCGGTCAACCCGGCTAGCAAAATCGTCAACACGCATTGCGAGGAACCAAAGGCATTTCGGTTGTAAATTTAATTTTGATTAGCTAACATATAGCTATGCGTATCAAAAAAATTACGGTGAATGTGCACGAGGCGAAAACCACGCTCTCCCGTCTCATTGAAGCGGCCGAAAAAGGGCACTCCGTTGTGATTGCCCGCGACGGAGACCCCATAGTTGAGTTGGTGCCGATCAAACGCACCGCCCAGCGCAGGCCGGGAACATATCCTGAAATGCGCGTGTTGCCCGAGTTTTTTGACCCCATAGAGGAATTAGAGGATTGGGAGAAAAACCTGTAATGCGTTTGCTCCTGGATACTCATGGGTTGCTGTGGTGGGCTACCGATGATCCGAAGCTATCCGCAGCAGCCCGCAGTCATGTCCAGAAGGAAGCTATTCTTGTCAGTGCTGCCAGCGTCTGGGAAATCGCCATCAAATTCAGGAAGGGCAAACTAGCCCTCGCGGAACGGTTTATTGCCGACCTTCCCGACTACATTCAGGACCAGGGATTCACGCTTATCCCCATCACCCCGAAACATGCTTTGCGCGCCGGCCTGCTTCCCATTGGCAAGAACTCTGATCCTTTTGACCGCATGCTGGTGGCGCAGGCGCTCGAAGAAAGCCGCCATCCGGAAGCAATCGCCATTATCAGCAACGATGACAAACTGGACGGCTACGGCATCAGGCGGATCTGGTAGAACTGCTTCCCGTGAGCCCACAGTCGAGGCGAACTCCACCCGCCGGGGGCCGATTACACCGCCGCTTATTGCAGGGCGAAGCCCTCTTTGCTGGTAATGATGGCTACCCGATTGGGTCCGCCGACAAGCGCTGGACCAGGATCCACCTTCTTGCCTTCTGATGATTCGGCCGCCGTCAGAAAAGTGTTGAACGCACTGGCATAATCCTGGGCGGATATTTCTCCTGGTTTGGCGCTGCGCACTTTCTCCACTGCAGGTTCAGCTTTTTGCTTGCTCAGGGCTGCAGATTTTCCAGTCATCAGCTCCTGCGCAGCCCTGGTTAATCCCAGCATCCATATTTCACCCGGGTTCGGCGAAGCGCTAATGATTTCAGCCCGCATGTTTTTCCCGGATGCTGGCGGCAGGAAATAGCGGTTCCCTTTCATGAATGGCTGCCCGTTCACGTACCCAACAAAGATTGCTGCAAACGCCGGCCTGTTTGCGTCTTTTGCAGTCACACGTTTGGAGAAATACTTATTGGCCGCATCCAAAAGGATGGCTCCCAGTTCGACGCTCGCCTGATCGATGGAAGCGTCTGGATGTTTCTCCAGCCACGGCGTGGCGATTCTCAGCGGGTTGAATTCTTCCCTTACCGCGCGACTTACCGGGTCCTGTTGCGAGGACTTGCCGGCAAAGATCACCGCGCCCATTTTCCCAACCTGAAGAATTTTTTGAGTCTGACTGACTGTGCCGTCGGCGTTGTACTGCGCACCGTCCGCGGCGAGGGCAAACCCATTTTGCCCCATCGCAATCAACGCAATCCCGTTCCGTCCCGAAAAGGTGTGCACCGAAGGCCCGGTTTTGGGCGCCTGGGAAACCATAACAGGGACTGAAATCAAAGTGACAAACGCAGAGATGATTCCCTTCAACACTCGCGGCATCATGCCCCCAGGTCAATGATGAAAATTCAGATGATCGCCTTCCGAAGATCTTCTTCCGAAGATCTATGAAAAGACAGCGGCGAGATCATAACAGACGGCAAACTCGCCGGATGCCTGACTCTAACCCAAACATATCAAAGCCGGCACATAAAAACCGGGACCGCGTGGGCGGCCCCGGTTCTTCATTTCAAACTACATTTTCGAGTCGTTTCGTTATTGAACGTTGACGTTCACATCATCAATGACGAACGAGGTTTGCAGGCTCACGTCTTCCGTGCCTGTGAACTTGATCTGGATAGTCTGGCCCTTGAAGGCAGTCACGTCGAACGTGCGCTGCTGATAACCGGCAGCCTTGTTCAAATTCGAGAACGTAGCCAGAGTTGAAAGTACCGTTCCAGACGTGTTCAGCACCTGGACCTTCAGGGTGTCAAACGCGGTGGTGGTTGTGGTTTCCGCCGTATCAATATGCAGCCAGAACGTCAGCGTCGCCGAGGTTGCAGTTGAAGGAATGGTGATGGTCTGGGCGGCGGTATCCGTGTGCGTGGTTCCGTAGCCATCCAGCCATGCATCCTTGGCCCCGCTGTGTGGCGGTTCCGAGGCAGAGGTATTGAGCACACCCGCTGTCAGAGTCCATGGAGCTGCGGTGGCGTTCTCAAAGCCTGGGTTGACGATGAGTTGCGTCGCCGCTGCCGAGCTGATGGTCAGCGCCACGGTTGTTGTGTGAGTCAGTGTGCCGGATGTCCCGGTGATCGTCACCGTTGCTGTACCTACTGTCGCCGTGCTGCTGGCGGTGAAGGTCACAACGCTGGTCGAAGTGGTCGGATTGGTGCCAAACGCAGCGGTTACGCCGGAAGGCAATCCGGAAGCCGACAAGGTAACGCTGCCGGTGAAGCCCCCAGAAGGCGTCTCAGTGATGGTGCTGGTGCCGCTGGTGCCCTGTTTCACTGTCAGGCTGGATGGTGAAGCCGAAAGTGAGAAGTCAGGCGTGGCTACAGCATTCACTGTGAGCGATACCGTGGTGGTGTGAGTCAGCGTGCCGGACGTTCCCGTGATGGTTACGGTTGACGTGCCAGTGGTCGCCGTTGAGCTGGCGGTAAACGTTACCACGCTTGTGGATGTGGTTGGGTTCGTGCCGAACGCGGCAGTCACGCCTGCGGGCAATCCAGATGCGGACAAGGTGACCGCGCCGGTGAAGCCGCCGGAAGGCGTTTCAGTAATCGTGCTGTTGCCGCTGCCACCCTGCGTGACGGTGACGCTGGTGGGTGAAGCGGAAAGTGAGAAGTTCGGAGTCGCTGCTGCGTTTACCGTGAGAGCCACTGTGGTGGTGTGGGTCAACGTACCGGACGTGCCCGTGATGGTTACGGTTGACGTGCCGGTGGTTGCCGTTGAGCTGGCTGTAAACGTCACAACGCTAGTGGATGTGGTTGGATTGGTGCCGAACGCCGCCGTGACGCCCGCAGGCAGACCAGACGCTGACAACGCGACACTTCCCGTGAAGCCATTCACTGGCGTTAGGGTGACAGTGCTGTTCCCGCTGGTGCCTTGCGTTATCGTGAGGCTGGAAGGTGAAGCTGCCAACGAGTAATCAGGTGTCGCTACGCCGCCGCAACTCGCGAACTTAAAGTTCGCAATGTGCGTGCTCCAGTTAAACGTTCCGCTTGTTTTCAGGTACTCGGTTGTGTACCAGAAGGTGCAATCGTCCACGGGATCAACAGACATCGCGCTGTAATCACCCCAACGAGTCAAAGTGCCAGTCTGTGACCCGGTGCCGGCAATGATGCTGGTCTCCGCCTGCATGGTGCTGGTGGGATCAGTTGCCAGACGCCCGGTGATTGCAATCGCCGGATTCTGCGTACTGCTTGACACGCTATATCCCATCGCCATGTTGCCAGAGTGGTCCATGGCAACGCTGCCCATCCAGCGGAATTTTGTGTCAGGCGCAAAAGTACTCTGCTGCGCGAGCGTTGGCGTGCCACCTGGATTGTCGATTTCGTACCAGCGAACGCCGCCGCTGCTACCGGCCGTCACCGAATGGTTCACGACCAGAGCTTCTTTCGTGCCCAGGTTGCGATAAGCCAGCCGGAACATCAGACGGTCAGCCAGCGAATCGAGTTTATTCGTGGTGCCGGATTGAGGTACGCAGGTACCGCCATTACAGAGCGCGGTAAAAGCGGCCACGGGAATCACCGTGGGACCACTCAGCGTGGAGTTGGCCGGCGTGGTGAAGTCTACGTGGAACTTAAACAGGTTGAGGTTGTTGGTGCCGAAGAAGACAAGATAATTCGGTGAACCAGCCGGCGGCGCCGTGGTGCCATCAAGATCGGCAGGCAATACGCCACCAATGGATGACCCCTGCTGGAAGCAGACCTGCGTGGCAGGCTGACCAGCTAGCATCGCGGTGCGGTTGTAAGCGCAGATATCAGAACCCAGAAATGCAGTCCCGGCTGCGTTGAACATATTGAATGTCTGATAGTACGCGTCAGGCCACACGCCCATTTTCGGATAATCGTCAAAGCCCGAGTAGGAGAAGGAGTAGCGATTGTAGGTTCCGGTTGCGTCTGAAGTTGTGGAGACAGCAACGCACTGAAGGAACGGCGTGGTGCTTACTGAGAACTGAGAGAATATCCAGCGGTTGGCCAGCTTGTCATAGAGAACAACCGGATCGCCGTCATTGTTGGTCTGGCAGCCTCCGCCAAAACCTGACCACAGCGAATTGCCGGCAGTTGGTCCTGAGACGATTGCGCCGGTGGATTTATTGAATACAGCGAACGAGCTGTTAACCCACTGTACGTACTGAGTGGCGCCCACGGCGCCGTTAGTGTCTGGAGGCGCACTGCCCACCGTGAATCCGGGAAAACCTACACCGATACCATCAAAACTTAAACCAGGCGTAGTGGACACGAAAGGAGTAACTGCCGTGTTTAGACCGTTCACTCCACCGGGGGTAGTTGTCCTTTGCCAGACAGAATCGGGCTCGCTGTCGGGCTTCAGGCCTGGAGGCAATGGAATGCGACGCGCCGGCTCGGCTTCATGTTGAACATGCGCCGCTGCTGCCTGATCAAGCTTCGGCAGATCGCGCACGGCGGGGGAGACATCGTTATGCAAGCTGCCACGCACAATCAAAATGTGGTTGGGCAGTTGGGTTTCACTGTCATTGATATTTGTTTGGGGAACCTGAGCCATTGCGGACAGGGTCAACAGCATGAAGCATGTACACGACAACAACCACGCGGGACCACGCGTTCTCGACATTCGAAGTCTCCTTAGGTGCTATGTGCCTTGCGGATTGACGATCGGAAGGGTGGGGCGTGCGTCAAAACTATCGGCGGTCGTAAATCTTAGTTCATAAGTTGTTCTATTCACAATAGTTTTCGCTGAAAATGGCGCAGCCGGAAGACCAAATTGGCACGCGCCTTATGAAATCAAGCAAAAGGGTCTAAGGGACAATGGCAACCTGGGGCAAACGGCCACTTAAGCCTTTCGCTTGATCTTTCATCCCGATTTTGAAGCGACTGTGCAGCAAGAAAAACCGGGACCGCGTGGGCGACCCCGGCTCTTCATTCAAACTACATTTTCGAATCGTCGCTATTGAACGTTGACGTTCACATCGTCAATCACAAACGAGGTTTGCAGGCTCACGTCTTCCGTGCCCGTGAACTTGATCTGGATAGTCTGGCCCTTGAAGGCAGTCACGTCGAACGTGCGCTGCTGATAACCGGCAGCCTTGTTCAAATTCGAGAACGTAGCCAGAGTTGAAAGTACCGTTCCAGACGTGTTCAGCACCTGGACCTTCAGGGTGTCAAACGCGGTGGTGGTTGTGGTTTCCGCCGTATCAATATGCAGCCAGAACGTCAGCGTCGCCGAGGTTGCAGTTGAAGGAATGGTGATGGTCTGGGCGGCGGTATCCGTGTGCGTGGTTCCGTAGCCATCCAGCCATGCATCCTTGGCCCCGCTGTGTGGCGGTTCCGAGGCAGAGGTATTGAGCACACCCGCTGTCAGAGTCCATGGAGCTGCGGTGGCGTTCTCAAAGCCTGGGTTGACGATGAGTTGCGTCGCCGCTGCCGAGCTGATGGTCAGCGCCACGGTTGTTGTGTGAGTCAGTGTGCCGGATGTCCCGGTGATCGTCACCGTTGCTGTACCTACTGTCGCCGTGCTGCTGGCGGTGAAGGTCACAACGCTGGTCGAAGTGGTCGGATTGGTGCCAAACGCAGCGGTTACGCCGGAAGGCAATCCGGAAGCCGACAAGGTAACGCTGCCGGTGAAGCCGCCTGATGGCGTCTCAGTGATCGTGCTAGTGCCAGTGGTTCCCTGTTTCACTGTCAGGCTGGAAGGTGACGCCGAGAGTGAGAAGTCAGGCGTGGCTACAGCATTCACTGTGAGCGATACCGTGGTGGTGTGAGTCAGCGTGCCGGACGTGCCCGTGATGGTTACGGTTGACGTGCCAGTGGTCGCCGTTGAGCTGGCGGTAAACGTTACCACGCTTGTGGATGTGGTTGGGTTCGTGCCGAACGCGGCAGTCACGCCAGCGGGCAATCCAGATGCGGACAAGGTGACCGCGCCGGTGAAGCCGCCGGAAGGCGTTTCAGTAATGGTGCTGTTGACGCTGGATCCGCGGGTCACTGACGCGCTGGAGGGCGAAGCCGACAAAGTGAAGTTCGGCGTGGCTTGCGCCGGTGGCAGAACGCAGTTATTGGCGGAGTTGGAGAATTCCAACTGGATGGTGTAGGTGGTGCCGTTGGCAACGTATGAACCCTGCTGGGCGTTGCAAATGTCACCGATTTCGCCGTTAGTTGAGTCATACCAGGCGAGAGGAGGCCCGATGACGGTGGCGATGCCGACTTGGGCGTCAGTCATTGCCTCGGTCAATTCATGGCTGGTCACGGATGTGTAGTTGCCGAACACAGAGGATGCACCGCAACCAGTGGAGCAACCACTGCCCGCCTGCATGTCAGGCATCACGCCATAAAGAACGTGCTTGGTGTTAAACGTATTCGATGTTGTGCCGTGATACGCGCAGAAACCACCGGCCTGGCAGCTGTTGCTTCCGCCTTGTGAGATGGTCTTTCCCGGGGGGAAGAAGATCATGTAAAGGGTGTTCGGTTGCCCGACAGCGTCCAGGATTGGCGCGGGCAAGTGGCCCGCCGTGATCTGGGACAGAAGTTCGGACTGGATTTGTGCGTCCGTGATGGTTGAGCCGTTGTTACCGGCCGCGGGAACAATTTGAAACAGTCCGCCGAACGTGCCATTGCCGAAGACCTGGTTGGTGCCGCCGGAGATGTTGGTGTTGTACTGCTGGAGCAGGGTGATCAGTCCGCTGCTGGTAATGTCGCTATAGAAATTTCCCATCGACGGTGTTTGTGTTCCGGCTATCTGTGCATTGTAGGAGCCGCTGCCGTACAAAACCTGCACAACCTGAACGTTTGAGATGATCGGCCCGTTGTGGTAGGTCAGGTGCGCGCCTGCGGGCGCCGCTAAGCCGATTGGGGCGCTCGATGCATTTGAATTGGGGTCGCGCCACGGAACACCGTGAAAAATGTTTTGGACGGGGAGAACAGGCACGGCCTGGGCCGAGTTTCCGGCTCCTGGGTTAGACTGCGCAATTACCGGAAAGGAAATCATCAGCAGGAGAAACAGCAACAACGCTGTACCGCGGGAGAATCGGGACATTCTTTTTGCTCCTTGTGCGTATAACGGAAAATTTTCTTGGTGAAGACGGACTTGCGGGGCCCTTAAAACGGAGTGCGGACAAAATGGCGGATAGCGCCCGTTCTGTTGACAACCGCTCTAGCCTCACGAAAACGCACGCTCATCGTGCGAGCGCGCAAAACTCTTTCAAGCGTGCAAAACCACAGCCGTGCAAACCCAAACTGAACCATTCTGGAACCGGTAAGTCAGCAAGCAGTTTGGTAAAGAAACGTGAACTAGAGCCGTCAACAGCGGTGAATCATATTGCACGCAATCTTCTATGCACAATACTTCTCCGTACTTTATTCTTCGTTCAGTGCCAGATTGGAACACAGCTAAACCATTCATGAGAAAGGGTTAAGGTGAGTGCCTGCACGACACAAATGTCATAGAACAGCGTTTAACTCATGTTGAGACAGCGTTTTATGCAGTGACGTTCGTACGCGAAAAACCGGGCGTGCGGATTACGAGTTCCTGGATTCAGGGGCGTCCGGGCCGCGTCTGGCGCACGAGTTGATTTGCTGTGAAACAGATTTAGCACGAGACTGATTCGTCCGTGAAAAAAAAGACGTATCGGTGTGCGACCGGAAAGCGCTTCCAGCAGAGCTTGATCCAGATTTGGCGTTCTCGAATTGAATCACTTTTTTTGGCAGCCAGCCGTGTCCCCCACTCATGCCGTACCGATGGAGCTTGGCAGACCTGGGCGCACAAATCATTTTTTCCGGTGCAAAGTTTGGTAAAGAGAAACGGCATTTGCCCGGCACGATCCAGCGAATGTAGCGAGCGACGAAACAATTTTGACTTCAAAATGTCAGTTATGGCGGTTGTGGGCACCCATTGGAACTGCGCGAGACTAGCGCGGTCAAGCGCTTTACCACGGCTTTATTAGTCAATCTCATTCAATGACGTAGTCGTTCGAACAGCCCCCCAAACCAGCCGTTCAGCCTTGATTTAGATCGTTTTACTGCGCTCTCTGAAATCGCATATACATCAAATTGCTTCCATTTATTGGAGGGAGCGGCGGCCGCATATACAGAAGTTAGTAAGCGCCGAGCAGCGGCGTAGAGGAGCGTTACTTTTTTTACAAGCTGAGGTGCAAGATCAACTCAATCAGTACGATGGCTCAAGTCCGGGCGCAATATTTCACCCATGTTAAACAACGGTGACTCGGAGACTTTTATTAACACATGAGGGAAACTCAATGGTATAAATAGTCGCCGCATTTCTGACACCAAAGCAAAGCTAGTGTTGGGTGCAGCCGGACCCGAACAAATTCCGGAAGGGTCGCGAATTCCATTGTGATGAGTGAGCGAGGAGATCCAAAAATGAAAAGTATCGGCAGATTCTGTTTCCTCGTGTTGGCGTCCGGAATGGCGCTGGCGCAGGCGAACCCGCCAAGCAGTACAACAGTTGCTGACGATCTGAAAGCCATGCGTGAGGCCATTGCCACACAGCAGGCGCAGATCGCTCAACAGCAAAAGCAGATTGAATCGTTGACCAAAGCGCTGGATGCGAAAACGACGCCCCATGTCGAAAACGCTGCTCTTACCAACAACGCTCCGGTCAACAACACCCCCAACATCCAGAGCGATACCGACAAACCGAAAGAGTCACCGCTTTCGATCCGGATTGGCGGAGCAGAATTTACTCCTGGCGGCTTCCTTGATTTTGAGAACGTTTTCCGCAGCACCAATACGGGTAACGTTGCCGCGACCAACTTCTGGGCGATTCCTTTCAGCAATAACGCGAACGGAGCAGGCCATCTGACTGAGTATCGTTCTACCGGCCAGTATTCGCGCGTCAATTTGAAAGTTACGACAAAGTACCATGACAGCGCCATTACCGGGTACGTTGAGGCGGATTTCAACGGTAACGATGCGGCGAACGTCTTTGTTACGTCGAACCCGCACACGATGCGCGCCCGGCTTTATTGGGCAGACATCAAGCATGGCAAGTTTGAACTGCTGGCCGGTCAGACCTGGGGCCTGCAAACGCCTAACCGCGTTGGCGTTTCACCTGCGCCAGCTGATCTTGCCGTGACGATCGGTGAAGACGCACAGACCCACGTTGGCTTGAACTACACCCGCGCCGCAGCGGTCCGCGCAGCCTACCACTTCAATGATGAATTTGTCTGGGCGGTAGAAGCGCAGAACCCGCAGCAGTTTGTGGGTCAGGGAGCTGAAGTGGCATTCCCGGCCACTTTCGCCGGCCCGCTGGGTACTCAGCTTGATAACGCCGCCACTCCGGGCGTTCCCAACCTGTCCCCGGACATCATCACCAAGTTCGCTTTTGACTCCGACCGGAGCGGCCACCACTTCCACCTGGAAGCCGGCGGAATCATGACCACCGCGCAGGTTGCAGTAACGCCTTCAGTAGCTGGAGCAGTGATCACGAAGCATTCCCAGATCGAAGGCGGAATCATCGGCGCCACCAACATTGAAGTGGTTAAGGGCGTCCGGTTCCTCGCCAGCGGAATGTGGGGACCTGGAGTTGGTCGTTATGCTATCGGTATGGGACCGCAAGTTGTGGTGGTTCCTGTTGCCGCAGTGGCCGGCGGAACCTGCCTCACCGGCGCTACCGGTGGTTGCGACGTTCACCTGTCACCAGTCCATGCCGGTGATCTTCTTATGGGCACAGAAATCCAGATGGGTCCCAAGTCCCAGCTCGGAGCTTATTACGGTGGCGCATACTTCGGTCGTAACGCGTTCCCGGATCTCAGCGCTGCCGGCGCGGTGAAGCCGAACATCGGCTTCGGAGGCGCAGGTCAGGCAAATCCTACCGTTCAGAACAGGTCGCTCCAAGAAGGTACCCTGGACTTTATCCAGACGTTCTGGAAGAGCCCGCAGTACGGTTCCGTGCTGACGATTCTGCAAGGTTCATACATCACCCGCAGCCCCTGGTTCGTACCGGCCGGCCAACCAAAGAACGCTCACCTTGGCCAGGTCTTCGTCAGCCTGCGTTACGTTCTGCCATAACCATCCACTGTTGTCAAAACAGAAGCGCCGGATTCGTCCGGCGCTTTTTTATTTTCCCTGCAATTAAGTGTTTGCCGAATGGAATTGTATCTTCCGCGGGAAGGCCAGCCAGTCTTAAGAACTTACTACATCATCACGATCCAAGCAGATAAAACGCGATCGCACTTCATTGCGAACCTGATTCTGTCACTATTGCCAGTTCCCCGGAACACCGGGCCCTTTCTACGCTAAGTCCGTTCATTCTTTGGGCCACGTCCCAGTTAATTTAAGCGGACCTGTGCTGCACGTACCTTCAGACGAATCCAAGCCCTTCAATCATTCAAACCAGTCACCCAAGTTTAAGGAGAAACAGATATGGCTACAAAGCAACCGAACATCGTTGCCATCATGGCTGATGACATCGGCATCTGGAACATCGGCGCTTACCACCGCGGGATGATGACCGGACGCACCCCGAACCTCGACAAGCTTGCCGCGGAAGGCATGACATTCACCGATTACTACGGCGAGGCGAGCTGCACGGCAGGTCGTGCGGCGTTTATCACCGGCGAGTTACCGATCCGCACTGGACTGACGACAGTCGGCCAGGCAGGAGCGCCTCTCGGCATGCCAGCCGAAGCACCGACCATTGCCACGGTACTTAAATCCATGGGCTATGCGACGGGACAGTTCGGCAAGAATCACCTCGGCGATAAAAACGAGTTCCTGCCTACCGTTCACGGCTTCGACGAGTTTTTCGGTTACCTGTATCATCTGGACGCGATGGAGGATCCGGCGCACCCTAATTATCCGCAAGCGTTATTGGATCAAGTGGGTCCGCGCAACATGGTTCATTCGTGGGCCAGTGATAAAGATGACCCCACCGATATGCCCCGCTGGGGCAAGGTTGGGAAACAGAAGATCGAGGATGCAGGCACTCTCTATCCCAAGCGGATGGAGACTGTAGACGACGAAATTCTCGACTTTTCGTTCAAGTTCATCGACAAGGCGAAAGCCGCCAACAAGCCATTTTTTGTATGGCTCAATCCGACGCGCATGCACGTGGTCACACACCTCTCGCCAAAATACGAAGCGTTGCGCAACGACAAGAATGGCTGGACCATTCACGAAGCCGGCATGGCGCAGCTCGATGACATTGTGGGCTCGGTGATGCAGAAGCTGAAGGACCTGGGGGCGGACGATAACACGATCGTCGTGTTCACGACTGACAACGGCACCGAGACCTTCACCTGGCCGGATGGCGGAACAACGCCTTTCTACGGCTGCAAAGGGACGGGATATGAAGGCGGTTTCCGGTGCCCAGCCATGGTTCGCTGGCCCGGACACGTTCCCGCAGGTAAGGTCGAGAGCGGCATCTTCTCCGGGCTCGATTGGTTCGCGACGTTCGTGGCCGCGGCAGGAAACCCTAACCTGAAAGCGGAACTCCTGAAAGGCAAACAAATCGGCAACCAGACCTACAAAGTGCATCTTGATGGTTATAACCAGCTAGACTTGATTACCGGTAAAGGTCCATCGGCGCGCAACGAAGTCTTCTACTTCACGGAAAATAACCTCGCCGCGGTGAGACTCGGCGATTACAAATACCAGTTCATTATGCAGCCCGGAGGCTGGCTCGGCACCAAAGACCATCCAGACGTGCCGCAAATCACCAACCTGCGTATAGACCCCTTCGAGAAAATGAACTTTCCTGGCGCGGACGGGAATAGAGGAAGTTACAACTTTATGGATTGGTTCATGTATGAGTTCTGGCGCTTCGTGTTTGTGCAACAAGAAGTTGGGAAGCTCGCGATGACCGCCATCGAGTATCCGCCCATGCAGAGGGGCGCATCGTTCAACCTGGATGCCGTGAAGGAGAAGATCGCAGCAGCCATGGCACATCACGGGCAGTAGCCCGAACGTCAACCTAAGCAGGGCCAGAAATTCCTGGCCCTCTTTTCATTCAGGTCCTTCATAGAACCAGCAACGTATTAAATTAATCGGACTGCTGAGCCTTAAACCGGCGGAACGAGTCTACAACGTCCGCCTCTTCACGTGTGAGGATCGCCATTCGTGTGTCTGTCCCAGACTGGCAGGCGCGGGCATACTCCTCGATCGCTTTTATGTCCTTAAGCAAATGTGTCATTCCCGGTATCGTCACAACAGTCCCCCTTTTTGTAACCCTCGGTGAAGGCCGAGCAACCAATAAACGCTCCACGCCCCAAAGCAATCAGCCGTCACGGTAATCGCTGCGGTTAGCGAAAAAGAACAATTTTGGTTTACGAGAGTTAAGAGAGGATACTGCAGGGAACAAAATTGCACAAGATACACGTTTATAGAATGCGTCGCAGCGTGCAGGCTTCTTATATCGCGTGCAAGCCCATGGTTCGTGGCCGCTGGTGCACCCGAGAACGCTCACCTTGGCCAGGTCTTCGTCAGCCTGCGTTACGTTCTGCCATAACCATCAACTCTTTTAAAAACAAAAGCGCCGGATTCATCCGGCGCTTTTTATTTGATCGGTTTTTCCAGGTGCGTGATCCTACTTGCGCAGGCGGGCAAACACACTCTATTTCTTGGCAGTAGCCGTGGTAAGAGTCTCGATAAGCGGCTTGGCTACCGCAGGCATTTCAATCCCCTGTCCTTTGACAATTTGTTCTGGCGTTACCTTTTTGCCATAAAGGTTGTCATTGGCGTCTCCGTCGGGTCGCAGGGTTGCCCCCGATAACGAAACTCCGCCGAATACTCCGCGCGACCGTGAGTAGGAGAGCATTTGGGCTTTCATGCTGGCATTGGTGGAAGCTTCGCTGGTCCTGCCTACGGGACCCGCAGCGATGCTGGCATCGGCCCCAAGTTTGACTTTATTCTTCAACATGGAACGCGCTCCCGCGTCATTCATCACAAGAATGACGAAATCCGTGGCCTCGCCCCCTATCTGAAAGCCAATGCTGGCGGCACTGGACGCCATCATGACCGGCGCACTCCATGGCCCCTTAAGATCATCTCCGCTCCGGCACGTCATGACCCCGCGGCCATAACTGCCCCCAATCCCGACGGCCCCTTTTTTCACGGAAGGGAGAACGATCACACACTTGCTGCCATCCAGAAGCTTCCCCGGAATGCCCTTGTCCGGCTGGCCTACGATTTCTTTCATTACGTCGCCTGATTCCTTGACGCGGTCTTTTTCCGTGTCGCCCTCTGCGGCCATGAGAATCGTAGTAAGAATCAGGAGAAGGGTGCCAATCAAACCCAAACGTTTCATTTGAACCTCACAATCGGTTATCGTCAGACATCCTCAATATGGAGGCTGGTTTCTCAGAGCGGGATGCCGACGTCCGACAATTTAGTGTTCCCTTAGCACACGGAACAGCTCATGGCTGACCGCGTTTCCGGGGACTGATTTAACCGCGGTAAATCAAACCTGCAACGCTTAACAACTACATACTTGGAATTAATAAACGATTCCGCTCATGGTGGGCACTGTTCGTTTGAACAGTGTTCATTGAAATTCTTCTACTTGACTGTAAGTAGTTGAAAATAAATAGGGAACTCGGAAGAAATCGACCCTTCAACCTACAGATTGAGAGCCGAGCATGCTCCGTTCATAGCGATTGAGCACGATTCGGGATATGCAGAAAGCGCGGTATCTGCGGCAATGATGCGCATGCTTTTCCGGCCAATCAGACCACAATGCCGTCAAGGCCAGTTGGCATATACTTTTCCCACAAATGTCCCGCACGCGCCATCTCTTTACGCACTACTTTTGCCTCGCGACGGCCATCCTTGCTGGAAACTGTGCTCTTGCTACCGCCACTGCCGGCCAGACTACAGCCACCGAACCTCTCGCGGCCTGTGCCGCATACGCATCCATTCCGTTACCCGCTGAAGCGGATAAGGATCCTGTCCCCAGGACACCGCCGGCTTGTGCTTCTTACCGCTCCTATCGCGGCATCGGGCGCCCGGTAGATTACTCCGCAGCCCGTGCATGCGCATGGAAGGAACGGCTTGCGCAGAAAGCTGATCTTGGGCAAAACCAGGAGGAACCCGCTGCATGGATTGTCGGCGGCTCGCTCATCCTCGCCGACATTTATGTCAACGGTGCGGGAGTCAGGCGCGATATCCCGCTAGCCATGCGCTTCGCCTGTGAGTCCGAAGAAAGCATGGCAGCGCTAGCGCTGCCGGAGATCGCGAAACTTAAGGGTTCACCTCAAGGTCATGAACCATTCGAATTCTGCGACTATGCCGTGTCAACCTTTACGATGAACTTCTGCAGTGGTTACGCATCCGAAATTGAGGATGAACGCAGAAATCATTATTACAACTCATTGAAATCCTCCATGACCCCGGAGCAACAGGCAGGTTTCCAAAAACTCCTTGCCGCCCAAAACGCATACATCGAGGCACATGCGTCGGAAGTGGACCAAGGCGGCACCATCCGCGGTATACGAACCGTCGGCTCACAGAGCATCCTTAAAGAGCGTTTTCACACGGAGATATTTCACTTCGAACGTAAGAAATGGCCCGCACTTTCTGACAACCAAGTAGCAACGGCAGATGCCTCCCTGCATCGCGAATACATGAAGAAGCTACAGCAGTTGCGAACGCAGACAAAGGAATCGATCGATCAGGGCGTGGTCACAGCCGGCCATCTTTCCAGCGTGGAAGAAATCTGGCAAATCTACCGCGATGCCTGGGTCGCATTTGCACGTCTCCGATATCCTGAGGCTGTTGCTGTTATCCGCACCGAAGTCACTCTCGACCGATACCGTATGCTGAAGACCATCCATTAACTTCTCGTAAGGATGAAGGCCCTCTTAAACCTCGCTGGCCAATAGACTAAGCTGCACCGCGATCGCATGCCGACCGCCAAGAACGGAGCTGGGTTTCAAGAGATGGTGAGCGCGGAAGGAATCGAACCTTCAACCTACTGATTAAGAGTCAGTTGCTCTGCCAGTTGAGCTACGCGCCCTCGGTGTGTACTGATCGTGCGGACCGTACGAGAGGATCAGGAAGGATGTCCCGAAGTCGATTTTTAGTGTAACACAGGGCCCGCCCGCCAGCAGCTTACCCCACAGCCGCGCCAGATTGAATCGCGCACTATTTGAATCACACAGTCTTTAAATCACACAGTCTTTAAATCACACAGTCTTTAAATCGCGCAGTCTTTGAATCGCGCAGTCTTTGAATCGAATCGCGGCACTGGGTACACACGTGTCCAAAGATGGTGACGATCAAAAAAGGTACGTCTGAAATAATGTTCCCGTGGAAAGCGGATTTCAATGTGCCGGTTGCGGTGAGTGGAATGTCACGGTGGTGGATTCGTCGGCGGGCTCGAAACAGAATTATGTGGAAGACTGCCAGGTCTGCTGCAAACCAAATGTGCTGCATGTGTCATGGGACATGTCAGCCGCAGAGTATGTGATCAATGCGGAGTTGGAGTAGCGGCATGGAAGCTTCGCGAAACATGGAGGGGGGTCTCATCCAGCGCAGGAACATGAAGGGCAACCGCCGTCAGAATCGTCGCCTCAAAGCTGACCCTCAGAGTGAACTATGGTCATAGTTGAAATGCAGATTCAGCTTTTCTGTTTGTAGCAGTAGCGTAAAATAGGGTCATTGTGTCCTCATCCACTTCAGGCCTGCAAGTAACGTGCAGAAACTGCTCGGCACCTCTTTCGCCCGGCGCCACCGTATGCGATCACTGCCGCACGCTGGTTCATGGCGACGCCATGGAACGGCAAGCCTCCATGGCTCGCGCAACCGAAGCGCGAGGTGAACTTGAGGAAGCGCGCCAGCAATGGCTGGCTGTGCTGCCACTATTGCCGGCGGACTCCAAGCAGGCAGAGTGGATTCGCGGGCACGTGGACGAACTCCAGAAAACAGTTTACGAAGCGCATCGCCCCAAAGATCCCAACGCGCAAACCAAATGGGCCAAGCGGCTGGGACCGCTCGCGCCAATTGCGGTTCTTCTGGCCAAGTTCAAGACTTTTATCTTTGCGATTTTAAAATTCAAATTTCTTTTCAGCTTTGCCGCATTTATCGGCCTGTACTGGTCGCTATGGGGACCAAAGTTTGGTATCGGGTTCGCTCTGCTTATCTTTATCCATGAGATGGGCCACTACATTGAAGTGAAGCGTCGAGGACTTCCGGCAGAGATGCCTGTCTTTCTGCCGGGTCTCGGGGCCTATGTAAAGTGGCAGGGCATGGGCGTAACGCTGGAGACGCGCGCCGCCATCAGTCTGGCTGGGCCGCTCGCCGGGTTCTTCTCATCCGCCCTCTGCGGCCTGATTTATTTCAACACTCATGACCCGATCTGGGCCGCTCTGGCAAAAACCGGTGCATGGCTTAACGCTTTGAACCTGATTCCCATATGGGTATTGGATGGAGCGGGCGCCGCCATGCCTCTGAATCGTGTTGAGAAAGTGATGGTAATGGCCACGGCAATTGGCCTGGGATACGCCGTGGACGAAAAGGTGTTTTACTTCGTCGCCGGCGGCATGCTGGTGAACCTGCTCTTCATGACCGCGACTCGTCCGGTGGCCGCGCAGCCCGCATATGGATCCGGACCCGGCCAGTCTGGAAGCTTAACCTACGCCTCTGGTCCGGGCGAACAGCATTCAGGAAGCCAGATGATTGCAGCCTACTTCATCGCGGTGCTTACCGCGTTGGGTGGAGTCCTGTACCTGTTGCGGGGCTATGCGAACAGGCCTTGAGGTGGAGAATTCCGATCGGGGCTTTTCGGGGCTGAAAAAATGCATAGATTTTTCGACTGCGTCGTCGCTGGCGCTTCCGACTTCGCTCAGAATGACAAAAGCATCACCCACACGGCGGCTAAGTCATTTCAGGCGATTTCTGTCCGGTATTTCCACAGATACCTCACGTTGGCACGTAAGCACTTAGTCGTAACCAACTGATTCTATTCACAGTCATTTAACTTGCCTTTCATCAGGTTGAAAACTCCCATTGCTACAAAGGTAGTGCATGCAGGATAAGCTTGTTGATACGGTCATTATCTCTGACCTGCATATGGGATCAGACCTGAGCCGGGCCGGCGACGCGCTGGATTTTCTGCGGTCGATTGAGTTTCGCCGCCTGATTCTGCTGGGCGATATGTTCGCCGACCTGAATTTCAGCCGGTTGACCAAAGAGCACTGGAAGTTCCTCGGCTACATCCGCAAACTGAGCAATCCGAAAAATGAGATTGAAGTGGTCTGGGTGGAAGGCAACCACGACCACGGCTTGACCGAAGTGATGTCACACCTGGTGGGCATACGCGTGTTTCAGGAGTATGAGTGGATGTACGCCGGGAAAAAGCACATGGCCATCCACGGTCATCAGTTTGACAGTTTTGCTATCAGGAACTTTCGCATTACGCATTTTGGACAGCTTGTTTTTCTATGGCTGCAGAAAATTGATTCGAAAAACAAGCAGTTTGCCCGCTACCTTGACCGTCTCAACACAAGATGGCTGCGCCTGTCAGCGCAGGTAGCACAAGGCGCGCTCAGTCACGGAAAACAAGCCGGTGCTGAGCGCATTTTTTGTGGACACACGCATGTCCCGCTCTCAACCGAGCGGGACGGAGTGCACTATTACAACTCCGGCGCGTGGGTTGACCTGCGATGCACTTACATCACGGTCGACCAGGAAGGGGTATCGATCCATGAATATGTCCCAGGAGAAATTGACGATCGTGATCCCGGCGAAGAACGAGTCGCGTCTGCTTCCGACTCTGCTGGAATCGCTATGCAGTCAGGATTACTCGCTCCTATCTGCGGCTAGAGTACTTGTCGCTGACGCAGGATCCACGGATGGCACGCCGGAACTGGCCATGTCATTCGCGGACCAGCTCAACATTCAGGTCATACCCGGCGGCCTGCCTTCCGTGGGAAGAAACGCCGGCGCGCGCATGGCGGATACGCCTTACGTTCTGTTCATTGACGCAGACATGGAACTGAAAGACCGGACTCTGCTTCGACGCACCATGGAGTTGATGGAAAGACGTAAGCTGCACTGTGTTACCACGAACATCTGGTGCAGCAATGGCACTCTGCGCGACAACCTGCTTTACATCGGCAATAACATTGTGCAGTACGGATCGACCGTGGTGATGCCGTTCAGCACAGGGATGTTCATGCTGTTTGACCGCGCCCGGTTTGAAAAGCTGGGCGGCTTCAATGAAAGCGCTCTCTACGCGGAAGACTATCTATTGAGCAAGAAAGTGGCGAACCATCGTTTTGGGATCGTGCGCGGCCGCATACACACCACCAATCGCCGTTTCCGCAACATGGGATACTTCAAGATCCTTGGTTTGTTCCTCAAGACTGCCCTGAATACATTCAACGACGGATATTTCCTGCATGATCAGGGTTACTGGCGGCAGAAGGTCTAGAATCCATTCAGGATGGAAACGGAAACCGGACAGCATAGCCATCACGACTTTCCCGCCAACTTTCTATGGGGGGTAGCTACGTCTTCCCACCAGATGGAAGGCGGTACCAACAACCAGTGGTCCGAGTGGGAGAAGCGCGGACGCATCAAGTCCGGTGACGCGGTTGGACTTGCCTGCGACTGGTGGAACAACGCTGAACAGGATTTTGACCTGGCCAAATCCCTGGGCGTGAATGCCCTGCGGCTGTCCGTGGAGTGGAGCCGAATTGAGCCGCGCGAAGGTGAATTTGACCAGGCAGCACTGGAGCGCTATCGCGCCATGCTGGTGGCGTTGCGGGAACGCGGGCTGCGTCCATTTGTCACGCTGCATCACTTCACCAACCCCATCTGGTTTGAAGACCGTGGCGGGTTCGTGGCGAAACAGTCAGTTGCGTTGTTTGAACGCTACACCGCTGTGGTGGTGAAAGCGCTGGGCGACCTTTGTTCTGACTGGTGCACCTTCAATGAACCCAACGTCTACGTCTCGCTGGGATATTTTCTGGGCGAATTTCCGCCTGGAGGCAAAGGCAGGTTTCTAAAGCTTGCGTTTGCCACGCGCAACTTGTGCCTTTCTCACGCGGCGGCGTATCGCAAGATCCATGAGTTACAGCCGAATGCGAACGTTGGATGGGCGCAGCACTACGTGGTGTTCAAGCCAAAGAAAAAGAAATCGCCCATTGATAAATGGCTCAGCAAGTTTATATCCCGCCGCTTCAATGACAATTTCGCCGCCAGTATTCTGGACGGCCGCGCACCTTTCCCGCTGAACAAGTTTGGCGATTCCCTGCCCGAGGTGAAAGGCACGTGCGATTACGTTGGCATTAATTACTACAGCCGGCTACGCGCGGGGTTCAGCCTTAAGAGCTGGAAGACGATGTTCTTCAAGATATCGGTGCCAAAGCACAAACCGCAGGGCGATCGTGGTGTGGAGCTGCCTTACGGCGAGGCCTATCCGCGTGGGCTGAGCAAAGCGGTGGTGCATTTCCAGTCGTTCGGCAAACCCATCTACATTCTTGAGAATGGCGTGCCGGACCGCAGTGACCGTATACGTCCGTGGCTGCTTCATTCCGGTGTTGAGCAAATGAAAGCCCTGCTGCGCGAGGGCGCGGACCTTCGCGGCTACTTCCACTGGAGCCTCACGGACAACTTTGAATGGAATGAAGGCTGGCATCTGCGATTTGGGTTGATCGAACTGGATCCGAAGACCCAGGAAAGGCGTCCGCGGCCAAGCGCCGGCATTTATGCGGAGATCATCAGGAAGAGCAAGAATGGGTTTGGGGGGTAGATGAGGGAAGAGTTTTGCGAGACGCGGCATGCCGCGTCTCTACGTCAAAATCGTATTCCGCGCAGACAGTCAGGCAGATGGTAGGGATCCCTCGCTCCGCTCGGGAGGAAAAACCAATCGCACAGCCGGGGGCGGCTGTGCCACACGGGTATCGTCGCGCCGCAAAAACTTTATTCGACCCGAATACCCGGTAGACAATAGCGATCCCTCGCTTCGCTCGGGATTAAAAACAAATTACCGCGAGACTTCCGTGCTCACCTGTTCCTTGCTGAAAGGAAGGTCAGCCATGGTGCCGATAGCAGGTTGAATATGCCAGATGTCGCGGGCATATTCAGCGATCGTGCGATCGCTGGAGAAGGTACCGACGCGGGCCACGTTCAGGATGGCCCTTCTGGCCCAGACGCCGGCGTTCTGATAGTCGGCATCAGCCCGGCCGCTGGCTTCAAGATACGAAGGAAGATCGGCCATGAGGAAGTAGCGATCCCCGCGATCCAGGATTTCATCCACAATCCAGCGGAACAGACCGGGCTCTCCGGATGAGAAGCGATCGGTGGCCAGAGATTCCATCACACGTCTCAACCTTTCATCCGCGGAGCTAAGCTCGCGAGGATTGTAGTTCCCGTGTTCCTGATACCACTTCACGTCCTCAGGGCTGAGACCAAAGGTGTAGAAATTTTCCAGCCCAACCGCATCCGCAATTTCAATGTTTGCGCCATCCATTGTGCCAAGGGTGAGCGCGCCATTCATGGAGAGCTTCATGTTGCCGGTGCCGGAAGCTTCCATGCCGGCGGTGGAAATCTGCTGGCTCAGATCGGCCGCGGGCATGATGAGTTCCGCCAGGGATACGCGATAGTCGGGAACGAACACGACCTTCATCATGTTGCGAACACGTTCGTCAGAGTTGACGACATTGGCGACATTGTTGATCAGCTTGATGATCTGTTTGGCGGCCCAATAACCAGGCGCGGCCTTGCCGGCGAACAAATATGTACGCGGCACCCTGGGCTCAACGCCATCTTCGACGATGGCCAGATACTCATGAATAATGCGCATCACGTTGAGAAGCTGCCGTTTGTATTCGTGTATGCGCTTTACCTGAACGTCAAAAAGAGAGCCGGGGTCCACAAGCACAGCCGTGCTATCCAGGATTTCACGGGCCATGCGTTCCTTCGAGCGACGCTTTATCGCCAAAAACTCGCTCTGAAAAGCTGCGTCATTCGCGAACTTCTCAATACCGCGAATCTGTTCCAGGTCAGTGATCCAGCCTTCTCCCACGGTCCTCGTTAGAAGGGATGACAGCCCGGGATTGGCTTTCAATATCCAGCGCCGCGGGGCCACACCGTTGGTTTTGTTGCTGAAACGCTCCGGCCATAGTTTGGCGAAGTCCGGGACCAGTGAAGTCTTGAGCAGCTCTGAATGAAGTTTGGAGACACCGTTGATGGCGTGGCTGCCCACAATTGCCAAATGCGCCATACGTATCTGCTTCTCCGGACCTTCTTCAATGATCGACATGCGGTTCATTCGCTCTACATCACCGGGGAAGACGCGCGTGACCTCACGCAGAAACTGGTGATTGATGCCGAAGATGATTTCCATGTGCCGGGGCAGCACGTGCTCCAGCAAAGAAACGGGCCAGCGCTCCAGAGCTTCCGGCAAAAGCGTGTGGTTGGTATAACCGAGGGTGGCTTCCGTGATCTCCCAGGCGCGGTCCCAATCCATTTGATATTCGTCCACCAGCAGGCGCATGAGCTCGGCCACGCAGAGGCTGGGATGGGTGTCATTCATCTGCACGGCAACTTTTTCGGGAAACTCGTCAAAACCATTGTGGGTCGAACGATAACGCCGCATGATGTCACGCAGGGAGCACGCCACCAGAAAATATTCCTGCAACAGGCGCAGCTCTTTACCGGAACGGACCGAATCAGACGGATACAGGACGCGTGAGATATTTTCCGACGCGATCTTCTGCTCGACCGCGCGAATGTAATCACCGCGGTTGAAAATCTCGATATCGAAATCTTCTGAAGCGCGCGCCGTGAACAGCCGAAGGTAATTAACGGTCTTGCCCCCATAACCGGCTACCGGCATGTCATTCGGCACGCCCACTACGATCTTTGCGTCCACCCAGCTCTGGCGGCGATTGCCCTGTGAGTCGCGCGATGCCTGCACGCGTCCGTACAGCGGAATGGCACAAAACTCATGCGGACGATCAATGTAAAACGGCGTACCTTCGGACTTCCAGAGATCGGGCTTTTCCCGCTGATGTCCCCCGACAATCTCCTGCTTGAACATGCCATATTCGTAATCAATGCCGTAGCCGAACCCGGGCATGTTCATGGTGGCCAGGGATTCCAGAAAACATGCTGCCAGACGACCGAGTCCACCGTTACCAAGCCCGGCATCCGGCTCCACTTCAAGAACATGTTCGAGGTGGATGTTCAGTTCAGAGGCCACGGCACGGCATTCGTCCGTCAATCCCAGATTGCAGAGATTGTCACTGAGCCAGCGTCCCATGAGAAATTCCATGGAGAGATAGTAGAGACGCTTGGAATCCTGATCACGATAGCGCTGCTCGGTTTCGAGCAGATGGTCAACCATGCTGTCACGTATGGCGAGTGAGATCGGCTTGAACAGCTCACGTGGTACGAGCACGCTCTCCGGACGAGCCAGAGTATAGCGTACATGGCGCAATACGGAATCCCGCAATGAATCGGAATGGAAGGCCCTACCGGTAAACTGGTCAGCTGGCATGTTCAATGCTTTAGATGGAAACGCTGTCTCGGGTGAGTGAAAACAAAATAATGATTTGCCAGTCCCAATGCAGTGCGATGAATATGCACCGAGCAGGGTTCAGCAATCACTCCTACCCGTGAGAGCTCTTCATAAGTATTGCATAGCGCGCCGCTTCGTGGCACTAGGGTGTAACACTTGTGTGCTCATAGCTTTGGATGCTTAGTGTGCCAATCTGTGGCAGACTGGAACAGCCGCGCCGCCTGTATGACTTTTGCGTCTTCCAATGGACGCCCGATGAACTGGATACCGACGGGCAAGCCATGGGCTCCGAAACCACAAGGCACAGTGATGGCCGGCAGTCCGCAGATATTGCCAATTCCTCCGATGGGATCAGGATAGCTGAGTTCATTGTCGAGATTGGCATCCAGCCGGCTGGCGACCACCGGCAGTGAAGCGGTGACCAGCACGTCAACCTGCGTGAACAGTTCGTCCATCTTCTTCTGCAGAATTCCGCGGATGCGCTGAGCGGTGATGAAATCCGTGGCACTGATCTCTTCATTGATGTAGCCGCCAACTTTGCCCGCCGGATCACTCAGTTCAGCAACTTTTCCCGAGTGAATCAACTCACGAAACGCAGCCGCACCTTCCACGGACACGATTGTGCCTGCGGCAGTTTCCCAGGGCCCTTCCGGGAGTGATACGTCTTTCGCGGTTACGGCGGGATTACTGTCCAGGACTTTGCGCGCAGCCGCGACAGGTGCGCTCACGTCCGGAGAAACTTCCTTCCACTGATTCGCAATCCATCCCAATCGCAGATGAGGATTGGCAGCATTCCCTGTATAACGCGCGTTCATCTCGGGAAGAGATCCGGCGTCCTGGGAATCGTGGCCGGAAATCGCTCGCAGTACGGCGTCACAATCTTCGGCAGTGCGGCACATGGGCCCAATCTTATCCATGGAATAAGAGAGCGCCATCGCACCTGCGCGGCTTACGCGTCCAAATGTAGGACGCAGTCCGGAAACACCACAGAAACCTGATGGGCAGATGATGGATCCCCACGTCTCTGTGCCCAGAGCAAACGCGGCCAGGCCCGCAGCCATGATTGCACCGCTTCCACTCGATGATCCACAGGTCCAGTGTTCCAGGTTCCATGGATTCTTTGTGGCGCCCGGAGCGGACGCCGATGCGAATCGGTAGCCCATGCCTCCGGCCAATTCGATCATGGATGCCTTCCCTATCAGCACGGCTCCAGCAGCCTCCAGTTTGCGAATGACGGTGGCGTCGGTATCAAAACGCTGGTCCGCATAAGGCCGCGCTCCCCACGTGGTGGGATAGCCTTTCACCGCAAGAAGATCTTTTGCCGCGTACGGTATACCGTGAAGAACACCGCGATATTTCCCCGCACTGATTTCCTTTTCAGCCGCCGCTGCCTGCTGCTTCGCCAGCTCCGGCGTGAGCGTTATGTATGCGTTGAGCCTGGGCCCAATCTGGCGACTGCGTTCCAGATAGCTTTCTGTGAGCTCTACCGGCGAAAGCCGGTGCGCGCGTATGCGGCGGGAAAGTTCAGAAATCGGCAGATAGAGAATGTCTTCACCCAGCATCTATTTTTTCCCTTCAATCTGAGTGAGCTGGAAAACGGTAGCGGGCTGGTCGCCGTTGCCAAGAGCAAAGGCACGCATTTTCTCCAGACCTTCCTGGCCTTCGGCCAACTGGCGGAGAATGTCTTTTTTCTGGGCGTCGTTCAATTTGTCGCCATACTTGCGAATGATGGAGGCGAATTTCATTTCCACTTCCGCCTTGCCGGCCGGGGACAACTTTTCCATCGCGGACTGGGCCTGCTGATCGAGAGAAGGGGGCGTAACCGGCTTTGTTTGCTGCTCAATGGGGGCACCAGCGTGGGAGAGACCAGCCAGAGTGTCAGCCGGATTTAGAACTGCCGCGGTGGCGGCTGCAGCAGCAGCCAGCGCGAAATTGCGGCGCTCCGGGGAAAATTTGGGCATCCGTTTGCTCCTTGAATGGAAAGCGGAGGGTAAATCAAGCCGCTCAGGCCCGTCAAACGTTTTAGCGTGGCCAGGCATCTAAATTCCTGCCACCAGTCAGAATTTTATTTTCCCGGATGTGCCCATGGCTCGCTGGTTAACCTTCGACAGAAACACCGCTTCTGCACTGCGCAAGCAGCTTCCCCGTGAACAGGTTTTTGAACACGCCGCCCACAGCGCCGTGGACTATGCATCGGGGGCCAAACAAGACCTGGTTACTCTATTACCCACAGGCTCAACAGGTGAGGTGGCGATTGCGGTTTTTCGCCAGGTAGCGACGAAGCCGGTCCTCGTAGAAAAACCTGCGCCTACGCCACAGGCAGAATCACCGGCCTGGAAAGTAGTGACTCCGGAGCCACCGGCAGCTTTAGAGGCGAAGACCGAAACACCGGCGCCCCAGGCGCAGCGGCAACAACCTGAAACCACGCTGCCATTTGTGAGACGAATGCCGCCGTTGACCAGAGCAGGCGGAATACTTGGCACTCGCGATGAGCTGGTTTTCGATGACGAGCCAGTGGCGAAAGTCAAAAAGAACTGGTGGCGAAGATTCTGGGATGACGATGAGTAAGAGGCGTTCGGAATGAACACTTTCTCTTTATGTCGCTCCGCTAACGCTTCGCTCCCGCCTACGGCGCTTTGTGTATAGGCAACCCTGAAGATTTTTTACGAAATCGACTTTCTGGGGCCGTAGCTGTGGCTCTACGCCGAAATCCTCTTCCACCGAACATTTACATAGCGGAGGGCCGCGATGCCACGCTGTATCGCGAGGTGGAAAGCATAAAGCCGCTCAACGAATGCATAGATCTTTCGACTACGCCGTCGCATATGCTCCGGCTACGCTCAAGATGACAAGGGGTAAAGGTGGCAACGGGAATAAAACCAGGAAAGAATAAAAACTAGAAAGTGAATGCCAGACCGCCGCGCATGGAGCGAGCGGACTGGACCATGTAGACGTTGCGGCCGTCCGGGCCTGCAACAGGCAAATAGCCCTGTGCCAACAGGTTGCGCAGATCAAGTAGCGCGTCCATTTTACCGGGTATGAATGAGCTGGCAGGAAGTGGCTGGCGGATGAATACGCTCAGGTAAGGATCCATCTGTCCGGGAGAAGCATTGAAGGCGTCCACGGTCGAGATAGCGTTTCCACTGGTCCATTTATAAGAGGCAATCCAGCGTGTGCCGGAAGCAGGCACATAACCTGAAACCTTGGTAGCCATGGATTGTTGCCAGGTTTGTTTCAAGGCCTGGGCCAGATTCTGCCATGTCGTGAGAGCGTCCCCGGTCACTGCGCCGCCATTGGAATAATCGAAAGTCGCGGAGAGATCGTCAGAAATTTTGCGCTCGATCACCAGCCGCATTCCTGTGGCGTTGAGAGCGCCGTTCAGAGCATAAGAGAAGGTGCCTGAGTAAACATCGGGAAGAACGTCATCAGAATAGCTGGTGGGATCACCCGCGCCGGTCAGCACCAGATTGTGTACATGATCCGTATAAGCGGCAAATTGAACACTGGTTTTACCCATGCGCTGCGAGACGGACAGTTCCTGATGCATGGCGCGTTCTACATTTGGATTACCGTTGCTCAGCGCCATCCGCGGACCAGACTCACTCAAGTCGGCGGGAGCGCTGTCAAAGCCTTTCGCGGCCCGGCCATCGGGCTCGGAAGTGGCGTAGCGATAGGCAACGATAAGATCAGGTGAAAGATGAACCTGTAAGGAGCCATACGGGCGGATGGCCGTTATACGCTTGGCGAATTCCAGTGATTGAAGGTCGGCGCCGTATTGCAAATCGACCACACCCGCAACCGTCATCTTGTCAGAAGTGCTGACCTGCATGGCGGCGTAGGGCGAATTCTCAACCGCAGTTCCGGGCATGGCAAAGTGACGATAGGTGATGGTGACGGTTGGCCTGGAGCTGTCTCCGAAATCATGCGCGTAAGCCGCGCGGACAACGCCGCTGGGATCGCCCGCGGAAGCACCAATGTTGCCGTTGAGCATCAGCGTACCGGAGCTAAAGAGCGATTTTTCCAGCGCGAATGCGGTGGTCATGTCGCCGGCGCTGCCGAAGCCATCTGCCTGGGAGCCGGCGATAAATGCCACGCGGCCCTTCAGACGATCACTGTTTGCTTCTTCCGCTGTGGGCCGGGAAACCACCACCATGCCGCCTTTGCCATCTTTGTCAGTTTTATCCGGCTCCAGAGCGCGAAGTATGGGCCGATTGGCGGAAGAGGACAGCGTCCAATGCCAGTCATCGGGCTCAGATTGCTTGGATCGGCTGGGAGGCAGGAGTTTCAGGGCGTCCGCAAGAGTGTTCAAGGTAAGGTTCACCAGAACGTGGGCGCCCGAATTCAGCTTGACGTTTTCCCGCAGGGACGGCAGAAACGAAGCCGCGGTGACTTTGACCTGATACTTGCCGGGAGGAAGATTGGTGGCTGAATAAAAACCCTGCGCGTCAGTATAAACGGTGAAACCGACGGTGGTGGCGGTGGTGTAGATATCGACCACGGCACCCAGCTGCGGTGCACCCGAACCATCTCTGATATAGCCCGAGATTTCGCCCACGCGCGCCGCAAAGACAGGCGAGGCCGCCAAAAGGACTATCAGAAAACATCCGAGTTTACGGGTCATATCCACCACCTCAATGAAGTGGATTCGCCGGATTTACTGGACCGCGAATTTTGCTGTCGGCGAAATCGTTTGTTTGGAAACCAGATCGCTGACTTTGATCGTTACCTGATACTCACCTGGGTCTAGCTTGGCCAGCGGCAACTTTCTTTCCAATGTCATCTGCTCGCCAATGTTGCCCATCTGGGCCGTTGATTCCGTAAAGTTTAGCACGGACTGTTTTGTGGCGGTATTGATAACTTGATATTCCACGGTAGCAGACGGCCTTTTGGTCTTTTCGTCAACACCCAGGTTATACACCTGCATCCAGAAATTAACGTTCTCGCCCTTCTTGAATGATGCCGGTTTGCCGTCAGAAGGCTGTACCCGTGGCCGGACACGGCTCTGCCCGATGACAAAGTTACCCGTGCCGATCTCGCGCGCAGGCACTGCATCTACCTGATCCGCAAGTATTAAGGTGGAATTGGCCAGCTTGTCATCGCCACCCAGATCAGGTACCGTCCAGCCCTTGCTGTAGGTGCCAAGCTTGTCGCCGTTGATGTCCTTTAATACAACATCCAGGCGGTAAAGCCCCGGGCGCATCGGGATGGCCTTCCACCACAGAGCCACGGTGCCCAGTTCCTTTTCCAGCAGTTCAGCAGGAATATCACGACGAACCGTATCTTCGAAGACCTGGACCGTCTTGCCGGAGAGTGTGCTCATTTTGCCGAAAATATTGACCACGGCACGCTGTACACCATCTTTATTGGCGAACGTAAGCCCGCGCAGCGGGACCTGGAGCGTGATGGGGACCAGAACTGTGTCAGAGGTCAGCTTCACGAAATCCACACGCACATCAAACGGCAAAAGGTTATAGCGGATCTTACTGGTGACAACTTCGCTCAAATCCTTGAACTTGACTGGAGGCGGCGTGTTCAGTTTGGCAAACTGCTCGATGCGGTCAAACTGTTTGGTCTGATTATTTCCGTTGAACGGGCCTGCGCCCAATTGTTCAAGTCCGCCACGGAAACGGTCGGCCTTGTTGGCCTGTCCCATTTCTTCCATGGTAGTAAGACCGGCGTTGGGAACGTGGAGAAGAGCGTCCTTTTTCGAGCGGTCAATGGTCATCTGATAGGCGCCGCAACCGCAATCGTCAACAAATTCGATTTCCACTTCCTGCTGGCCCAGGGCTTCCAGATAACGATAGCGCCATACTTCAAACGGGAAAGTTTCCGTGGAGCCGCCGCCTTCTTCCGCGGAACGCTGGTAAGGACCGCCCATGGGATGCGCGTCAATGCTGTCCGGCGGGCCAAACATGATGTAGATACGGCCGCGATCCGTTTTCCATCCCGGAACACCGGCAGCGAAATGCTCATTAGCATAGGCTATCCGGCGGTAATGCTCTTCTTTGTATTCATTCTCCTGCGTGTCAGGCGTAGGATCGCGACGCAGCCAGAAACCTTCAATAAATGTTTCTCTTTCTGAATCGTTGGTGAGCTTCTTGAAGGCGCTCTCTTCTTCTGAAGTGATGATCCAGCGGACATCTTCATCAAGCCACTTCTTGTAAGCCGAACTCAATTTTTCGCGCTTGCCGGAGGGAGTCTGCGGCTTGGGGCGATTCAGCGGATCCTGGCCGTTTGACTGTTCCGCATCAGGCGCGACGACGCTCTTGTTCTTGTCCGCGTTCTTGTCTGCTGCGGCTTGGTTCTGATTGTCAGAACTCTTTCCCTTTACGTCAGACTTGGAATTCTCTGTTCCATCCTGGGCCTGAAGAAGAAAACTGCCGGAAATGACAAGTAAAAAGACAATGAAGAAGCGGGCTATTTGGGGCTTGCCATGGATCATTGGCGGCACCCTCCTTATGAGGAAACAGTTATCCTAAAATTTTAGGCCTTTATGGGCCATGAAGCAAGACAGGAACGCTCGATTGTGCCCGATCTTGCGCTTATAACCTGAACATTTTAATAGGTTTTTTACCCGATCCGGCAGCTTAGGTCTGGATGAGAAGTGGCACTCTGGCTATAATGGTTTGCAGGCTCCCGCCACCACAAAAACTATCAGTGTGAAATTGGCTGCTTTCCGCAAGGAACTTTCCACGTCTCACTGGCGTATATCAACTGAGAATCTCTCTGCGGTGCGGACGGAAGGACCATGAAAGCAAAAAAGATATTGATTGTTGTCGGCATCATCATCCTTGTGGGTGCGATTGTCGGCTTTACTGTAAATCAGACCCAGAAGAACGTGGTCACGGTGCAGACCGGCAAGGTGACGAAGCAGGACATTACGTCACTTGTTACCGCATCCGGTGAGATCAAGCCCAAAACCTTTGTCAACGTGGGCGCGAATGCGTTTGGCCGCATCACCCGGCTGTACGTGAAAGAAGGCGAAAAGGTGAAGCGCGGCCAGATCCTGGCACAGCTTGAGAACGTGCAGTCGGCAGCGGACGTGGAGAACATGAAGGCTTCTTTGGCCAGCAGCCAGACAGACGCCATCGCCTCTGACGCCGCCATTAATACTGCGTCGGCACAGCTGAAGAGCAGTACGGCCGACCTCTCGCGCGCCAAGCTGGATAACGATCGCGCGGAAAATCTATACAAGAACAACCTGATCTCAAAGGCCGATTACGATACCAAGAGGGCTGCGTACGAGGTGGCACAAGCCGTACAGGCACAGGACCAGGCACGTGTTGCGCAGGCGAAAGCTCAGCTTGATTCCGCGCAAGGCCATATCCGTTCCGCACGCGCACAGTTGACGCATCAGCAGGACCTTTTGAGCAAAACTGTTTACGTTGCTCCCTTTGACGGCACCGTGACCAGTCTTCCCGTCCATGAAGGCGAGACGGTTGTGGTCGGCATTCAAAATTCTCCCGGCAGTACACTGATGACCGTGGCTGACATGAAGGTGATCACCGCGGAAGTCCGCGTGGATGAAACCGACATTGTGAATCTGAAACTGGGGCAGTCCGCGGACGTGGCCATTGACGCAATCCCCGGCCAGGTGTTCAAAGGCAAGGTGAGTGAGATTGGCGACAACGCTATCATCCGCTCCACCGGTGTTTCCACTTCGCAAAGCACGTCAGGAAGCCAGGAAGCCAAGGATTTCAAGGTGGTGATCACGCTGGATGCGCCGCCGGAGAACCTGCGTCCTGGGCTTTCCGCCACGGCGAAAATTACCACCGGGTATGAAAAATCGACAGTGTCGATTCCCATACAGGCGTTGATCATGCGCGATAAGAACGATCTGGAAGCACAGGCAAAGAAGGGTCCGGGCAAGAAAGACATGGCAGCCCCGATGCAAAAGAAAGAATCACAGGAGATACAGGGAGTCTTTGTTGTCACACCGGGAAAGAGAGCTGAATTCCGCCAGGTGGAAACAGGACTCACCGGCACCACTGAAATCCAGATCAAGAGCGGCCTGAAAGAGAATGAAGAGATCATTACCGGCAGCTTCAAAGTACTTAAAACGCTGAAAAACGGCTCCGGCGTAAAGGTGGACAACACGCTGGCGGTAAAAACTGATTCGTAACCTCTGACGGGTAATACCGTCTAAGCTACAGCTCGCGGGGAAAAAGTGGAGCAGGAGAAAAGAATGGCATCCCAGACCGTTGAAGTCACGCAACCCGCATGTATTGTGTCGGCGGAGGATTGCATTATCGGCACAGAAGAACTGTGGAAAACGTACGTGATGGGCACCGAAGAAGTGCACGCGCTGCGTGGAGTCAATTTTCGCATCAGTCGCGGCGAATACGTTGCCATCATGGGACCCTCCGGCTCGGGTAAGTCAACGCTGATGAACCTGATTGGCTGCCTGGATACTCCATCCAAAGGCCGCTATTGGCTGAACAACAATCTGGTGAGTGAACTGGACGATGACGAACTGGCACGCATCCGCAACAAAGAGATCGGCTTTGTCTTCCAGACATTTAATCTTCTGGCCCGCGCCACGGCCCTGCACAATGTTGAACTGCCGCTCATCTACAGCGGAACTCCGTCAGAAGAGCGTTTGGCGCGCGCCAAACAGGCGCTGGAATCGGTGGACCTGGGCGAACGCATGAACCATAAGCCCAACGAACTTTCCGGCGGACAAAGACAACGTGTGGCGATTGCGCGCGCGCTGGTCAACAATCCTTCCATTATTCTGGCTGATGAGCCCACGGGAAACCTGGATTCGCAGACAGGAAATGAAATCATGAACCTGTTTGAGACCCTGCACGCGAGAGGCAACACGATTGTCCTGGTAACACACGAAAATGACATTGCCGAACATGCGCACCGGGTGATCCATATCCGTGACGGCGTGATTGCCAGCGACGAGCGCAAATCGAAATAATCCTGCTAGACTGTTCCGTAACAAAAAGTACGTAGGCCCCAGCAAGACTTGCCGCGAAAAACGCGGTTGTCGCCAGAACGCGACTTTACGCTTCCGGGCGTGAACTGGAAACAAAGCCCCTGACTCACGAAGATGGCGCAGACGGAACCAGTGATCCACAAAAACTGGTCCGCTACAGCCGGCGCTCATCGGCGGACGTTGGTGGCAAGTGGCTGGCAGTGGTTCAGGTTCTCGTAGTTCTGCACCATGGGCTCCGCAGTACTTCTCTGCCGCACAACAAAAAATCGTAAAAACCGAAGATGTAAGGAGCAGGGATGAAGACTCTTCACTCTCAGGCTACTCTTGTGCTTCCGGGCGCCGGAGAGCAGCTTAGCGTGATCGGCGATCGGCAGACCATCAAGCTGGATGGCTCTCATACCAACGGCGCGTTTGCGCTGATTGAACAAAACAACGAACCCGGAACTTCCATACCGGAACACTTCCACACACAGGAAGACGAAATCTTCTATGTCCTGGAAGGTGAAATGGAATTCACCGTGAGTAAAGAAAAGATTGCTGCCGCCGCCGGCACCACGGTGTTTCTACCTAAAGGCATACCGCATTCCTTCAAAGTGGGCGAGAAAGGCGCGCGTGCGCTCATTATGCTGCAACCCGCGGGGACGGAAAAATTGTTTCGCGAACTGAACCAGCTTCCAGCGGGCAAACCTGATTTTGAACTGGTCAAGAAGACGTGCAGCAAGTTTGGGATACATTTTTTGTAGAACGGTAGTTGGTATTTGGTTATTGGTAATTGGTAAGAACGGGCGTCCTTTGGGGCGCCCTTTTGATTTGGTAATTGAGTAATTGACAAAGAATCGGGTGATCGGATGATCTGGTGATCGTAATTCGCTACAGCTTGTCTCGGCGTTAAGAAAACAACGGAACAGTCGGGTGATCGATGACCTAGTGATCGCGTAATCGAATGATCGGGTCATCGGCGATTGGCTGACCAAGCCTGCCATTGAAACCTGATCCGCTTTTTTTTGACAGCGAGGAAAATCGCAGTAGATTCCGATCAACAGATCATCCGATCACCCGATCACCCGATTCGTGGTTCAGGCTTTTGCTTTTCGTTCCTCGAGTTCTTCCAGCGTTCGGGGCCAGTCGTCGCGCAACAAACGGCTCAGCGAGCGATCGGCCAGGAGTTTGCCGCCGGTCTGGCATTTGGCGCAGTAGTTCGTCTCGTTCGACGCGTACTGGATCTTCTGGACTTTGTTCCCGCAGCGGGGACACGGTTGACCATAACGTCCATGCACCGCCATCTCAGGACGAAACGCGGTGACTTTCTCTGGAAATTTTCCATTGGCCTCATCGCGCAGGCGATCCACCCATTCTGCAAGAGATGTCCGCGTGGCTTCATAAAGACGCATAATTTCTTCCGGCTTCAATTTCTGCGTCAGGGCAATGGGCGAGAGCTGAGCACGGTGCAGAATCTCATCCGAGTAAGCATTGCCGATCCCGCTGAAGAAATGCGGGTCCGTGAGCGAACGTTTCAATGTGTGGTTTTCCCGGGTGAGCGCGGCGCTGAACTCATCGCGAGTGGAAGCCATCACGTCAATCCCGCCAGGATCCAGCTTTTGTAAGGCTTCTTCACCCCCGATCACGTGTAGAGATGCGCGCTTTCTTGCGCCGGCTTCAGTCAGCGTGAGTGTGCCGTTGTCAAAGTCCAGCGCGGCGAGGGTGCGCCGACCATCAGGAGTTTTACGCTTGTCACTCCAATGCAGCCGTCCAGCGATCATGAGATGGAAGACCAGCCAGATGTCGTTGTCAAAGCCGATGGCAATGCGCTTCCCGATTCTGCGCAGACCGGTGACTTTGTGGTCCTGGACGGCATCCATCGGTGGTGAGGCAGTGCGGAGAAGAAATGGCCCGGCGATCTGCACACGCTCCAGCACGTGTCCAACAATGCGCTGGTCGAGCGCCTCAATGTAAACGGTGATGTCAGGAAGTTCGGGCATTGGGAGAGTTCAAATTTAGAATTCTAAATTTTAAATTTGAAATCGTATCCGCAGATTAATTTCCCGAAGTTTTGCATGGCAGGTCAGGCTTCGGCTGCTCGGGCCTCTCGGTGGCAAAGGAATGGGAAAACCAATCCGCAATACTCAACAGTTCCGGCCCTCTACAACGTATCTGTTCCAGAAGGTCTTTCTTTTCCCGACCAGTTAAATGCCACGAAAGCGGCTGGACATCATTCTTGTCCTTGTGAAAAGCAATGGCCGCGTGCTTGATGGTGAATTTCGTGGAAAAGGCATTGGCGAGGAGTGCCATTTCGCGGTGGTTGCGAAGGGTCACGCTGGAATGTCCAGCCTTCCAGAAAGCGCCCAGGGGTGCAGTTGTCTGAGATAAAGGCGCCGCTGGTGCTTTGGTGTCAACAGGGCCGGCATTGCTTTGCAAGGGACAAGTTCCCGAAGTAATTTGCGAGCTGCACTGATCTGGGTTCACGCCTTCCTGATAACCATCGTCATCCCGGATCTCAATCCACAGAATGGGCACAGGTTGCGTAACCGGCTCTTTCCAGAATGCTTCGTAGAGAAACTCAATGGCGCTGGCGGTGCCGTCATTGTCATAGTAACCGCCGTCGGCAAAGTGCAATGATTTGGCAAAGACCTCAGCCACGGATTGATGCTGCGGAACGCGCGGAACGCGCGGCATGGGCGATACATAGGGGAACGTGGCGGAAAGCCGGGCGGCAGAGAGTATTTCCAGGTCAGGATATAAGACGGCTTCATTCTTCCGGGTGTGAAGATCATAAGGGCTCGCACTGTACGCGTGCAGAAAAGATTCCGCCGGCAAAGGTGGTTCGCCGTAAATACTGCCAGTCAGGCTCGGCGCCGTCTGATAGTTGGCAAGCAGGAACCTGCCACCATTCTCAGCAGTTGTTGTATTGAACGTGACTGCCGGCACTTTGCCGTTGAACGCGGCCAAGGAAAGCTCGCGCAACGTGAGGCACTGATGGGCCAGGTTGGCTCTTGGCTGTGCCTGACTGGAGGGCAATTTCGCAACGTCCTGCAGCGCATCCCTGGTTGCCGGGCAGTCCACGGTGTTCATGTTCCTGGCCATACGCTGTTGCATGGCCCAGCCACGGTCGAATCGTTCCAGATCACCAATGCCCAGGACACTACGCGAAGGGATGAGCAGACGGAACATGTCTGGATAAACGATTCCCCAACTGACGGCTTCCAGGCTGGATCGACTGGCTGCGGAGATGAAGCCAGGCGCCGCATTCTGGTCTACCTGCTCTTTTGACCACCATCGTTGCGAGGACGCTTTCGGTTCCATCCATGAACTCTGCTGCATGTGGGAGAAAGTCTGGGTATTGAAATAGCCTCTGACAAAAGGCACAGCGCCAACACTGCCTCCCGAAACAGAACTGATCAGGAGTACGGAGCCGTGGAAATCCTGCTGCCGTGCGGCAAACGCATTCTCCAAACCGGCCAGGACCTCTGCGGTCCATGCGGCCGCGTGGATCCCTCCACCGGTAGCGGTAACAATAATCAAGGGAGCAGAGGCAGCAGAGGGATGGGCACGCAAGCGCGCGTCCAGGATGTTCTGGGGCGATACAACTTGTTCCGCCAGAGCCGGAGCCACCGCGCAGAGTTCCGGAGCGCAGGCAAAGTCAACGAAATGGTCCTTGGGATTGGGGATCAGGTAAGAAATTAATTTTATGGGCAGCCTTACCGAGGAATGCTTTGCGGCAAAAGAATCCAGCCAGGGGTGCAATAATCCTCCACCATGGACTGATAAGTGAAATGCGAACAACAGAACGGCGGCCGTGGTAAGGACCGGCATGCGGAAACGATCAAAGAAGAAGGCCAGACCATTCAGTATCCAGCAACTGATGATCAAGAGCATCAGAATTGCCGCAATCGACGGGAACACGGGAATTTCACGATAGACGAAAGGCCAGATATTGTTGACCGCGGCATAACTCACCGGCAAATATGTCAGAAGCAGAAAAGGAACGCCATACTCCACCATTCTGCTGACAACGATGTGCTTTCGCTGGGTTAAATCACCGTTGCGACTGAGAGCGAAAGCCACAATCCAAAGCCCAGCCAGCCCGGCAAAGAAAATTGCCAGTCCCATGGCCGCTTTGGGCAAAGGCACCGGAGCAGTAAATGGCAACAGTCCGACATAGATCAACAGCCAAATGAATGCGAGCACGATGCTGAGGGCGTGACCGGGAAGCAGCGGCAGAATTCCGGTCTTGCAATATTTGTCACAGTCGACAAAAGGCAGGCGATTCAGGAGCCATTTCCAGGGAGCGCTGGTGACGACTTCTGGCGGAAGGTTTTCATCATGATAGCCGCTGCCGCCCCAGGACGAACTAAACATAAAGAACGTGCCGAACATCCGCGCGAAAGGCGGTGACTGTGTTTTGTGCAGTCTGAGCAGAAAAGACAATCTGGCGACGCCGGGAACAAGAAAAGCTGTGGGAGAAAATGGATCCACATGCACCGGATCGGCGCCGTGGCTGAGGAGATCTGAGTCCGGTTGACGATGTGTCCAATAGTAAAAAGTTGAGATCAGGATCCAGATCGCCAGAGCTGCGGCGATACCGGCCAGCAAAACCAGACCATCCTGGACGATTTGAAGCGAGCTGGCTTCATAGACGCTGATGGCGGAGATGGCCGCCAGAACGATCAAGCCGGGGACCTGGGATAACACAAAGGTCTTCCAGCGCATGTCCTGGGTGACGGCAAGCGCTTTGGGCGGCTCAACCCCAAATCGCTGCTCACCATACGCGCAGATAATACGGGCGTTAAGCAATGCCACGCACCCGGCGAGGGTGACAAAAAATCCGGCATAGAAAAAATGGATTGGGAGTTCCAGGGCAAAGATGCCGTGGGCCAAAGAAGGCACACCGAAATAGAGACCGAGAAGTCCGGGCAGGGCGAGCCAAAGCGCCAGGCTAAAACGGAGGAAGTAAAGATAGCTGAAAAACTGACGCAGCTCGTTTTTCGGTTCCGGCGGCCGCATTATTTTCGGTTCCGGCAAAGCAGTGACTTGAATTTTGGCCATGGTTCTTGCTCCTGGCGATGAGTGCCGATGGTTGACTGGACTCCCGGCATATTTCGATATTTTAGCGGCGAGGGCCACTTTAAATATAAGAAACGAAAAGCAAATGGTTTTCCCTGCGGGGGAATTGCTCTAGTTGGCAGCAAAAGCAAAGAAGAGGAGGATCGCCGACATCGACGTCATCGCGCGTCATGGCCGAGATGGGAAAAGGCAGCTTGCCGCTGATGCACGCAGAGAAACGCTGATAGATACCGCACCAGGCGCTGGCGCCCTTGACTTCCATGGGATTATGCATGCAATCTAACGCAGATGCGTTATGGTCCTGAGCACAAAACGAGAACACACCAGAGAATTGTCAAAAACGCTTCCCGTCAGTTGCGCGCCAAAGGCCTGAACGGATCAGCGGTGACCACATTGATGAAGGCTTCTGGCCTTACCCACGGCGGTTTCTACAGGCACTTTGGGAGTCGTGACGACCTGGCGGCCGAGGCGATTGAGGTGAGCGTGAAGGAGCTTAGTGACCGGCTCATCGCTGCTGCGAAGGATGCCAAACCGGGCGAAGGCTGGAAAGCCATGGTAAAGAGTTATCTTTCTCTGGAACGTTGCGATCGTCTGGATGACGGCTGCCCCATCGCTGCTCTTGCGCCCGACATTGCCCGGACGCGGCCGGCTGTGAAGCGGCGAAGCTCCGCTGCGATCCTGAAATTCCGACAGGAGATTCTGCCCTTTATGCCAGGGAAAGGCGCAGAGGAGAAGGCAACGAACTTCCTTGCCATCATTTCGTCCATGGTCGGGGCCATCGCTATAGCACGTACGATGCCAGACGCGGCGATGAGGCAAGGAATTTTGAAGCGTGTCCGCGATCATCTGCTCTCAAGTTTCTGATTTTTTTTGCGACTAATGGGATGATATATATCATCTCATTAAAAGATGCCGCTCGAATGAGATGACACGCGTCATCTAAGACGAGCGATCAATATGACAGGAGGGTCAAATGTCGCCGCAAACCATCTTCCAAATACATCTCGTTTCAGGTTACGTCGCGTGGCTACTGTGCTTCAGCGTGTACCTCATGCCCAGGCTCAAGGCGATGGACATGGTCGCAGCGCAGCGCGCCATCGCTACTCTGCACAGCTTCCGCTTCTTCGGCCTGGTCTTTATCCTTCCAGGCGTCGTGGGCCCCAATCTGCCGGCCAGCTTCGCCACGTTCTCTGCCTACTGGGACCTGGCAACTGGAGTACTTGCGATGCTCGCGCTCCTTTCCGTAAGGATACGTCCGCTCTTCTGGCTGTTCGTGGTTGCCTTCAATCTGGTGGGCATGATCGACCTGATCCTCGACTATTACCACGCCACCCAGGTCGGGCTTCCGGCAATAGCGGGGCAACTGGGCGCCGCGTACGTTATCCCGATCATCTACGTGCCGCTGCTGATGATCACGCATGTGATCGCCTTGTATCTGTTGGTGCGGCAGCAGCAATTGGCAATTAGCAAATGGCAATTGGCAAATAGCAATTAGCAGTTGGCAAATAGCAATTAGCAGTTCGAATGCAGAAATCGAGCAGATGAGAAGCCTGCCCCCTTTTTCGTGCGGCAGGTCTGCTCAGGTCAGAGGGCGTGGGAGTCCCGCCCTTTGCACCGCATAGGAACGAGGCGCCCAATCATTATCGCGATGGGATAAAAAACGGCAAAGGCTGGCGCAATCGACTCCTGATGAGCGCGGAGGTGGACCACTGTGATTCAGCGGGTGGCCACCTTTCCTCAGCCTTTTTCGTTTCTTAAAAAATATCTGAGGTGTGACCCACCTTTTTAAGATTCCGCTTAGCAAAAGCGAAGCAACAATGCGCTATGAGTCTTAAAGAATTCCAACCTTCCGCAAATAATTTCAAATCTCAATCCCGGGCATTCAAACAGCGCTAGAATTGTGACACATTAGTTAGTGCCCGCTTTCTATTCATTGACTCGCTCTCTGCACAACTGAAAATCATGTGCAAAGTTTCCGGATCAGTCTCTGATAGAAAGGAGAAGTAAATTGGCCGCCCGACGGAACCTCGAAGACCTGCGCATTAAGCAACTATCGAAGACTGAGCCGCCTTACGGGAATCAAAGAGCTGCGTCAATTCCGCAGTCCTGAAGAGATGTCCCGGACTTGAGGTCACCTGATCCCGCCTGTCGCCTGCAATATATCGGGAAGCCGTCTTTAGTGCGACGAAGAAGTTCGCTCCTGTCTGCCCCGCTCTTGAAACAGGGTTGCTTCACCAGTCGGTGACTCGCCGTATCGTGAGATGTGGTTCCCCAGCACATAATCCAGAAGGTCCCTGTCCATAACATTGCGTTAGTTAATTGTCGGCTTCCCCTGGCCGTTGTCCGCACGTGTGCGGCAAAGCAATTCGCCTGCGCAGGCCTTCACTCTGCGCTTTGGACGAATTCAGGAAAGGATGACAAGATGGCAAATCCACGAGAAGTGGCAAATGCTCGCAAGAACAGGCTGGAGATCATCAAAGCCGGATTGCAGCGGCGCGATCTCTTTAAAATGGGTCTTTTGACCGGCGCAGGATACCTCATCCCAAAAAACGGTTTGAGCGCCTGGGCTTTTGACGACAACCACTGCGGACCGGGAGCATGCAATCCTGGCTGTAGTCCCAGAATCACCCCGTTTCTTGATCCTCTACCAATCCCGCCGGTATTGCCGGAGCGCACGCTGGCAGATCCCGGCCTGACCCCGGCCCCGCAGGAATCCCCGAATAATGCGATCAACCCCGTCAACCAGCTTCCATTCGAGGGCCGCGGCCAGTTCAACGGAACCTTGCGTCCCGGGACGGACAGCTTTCAATTTTTCACTCAATATCCGGTGCAGCACTACTTCGTCGAGCGGATGCGCGCCAACCCGAATTTCCGCATCTCCTCTGACACCAGTATTCCCGCCCAGACCATTTGGGGTTTCAATCAGGGCGGCGCTGATCCGAGTGATGTGGCAGTGGCACCCGGCCCGACGATTGTAGCCCGCTACCAGCAGCCGATCGTAATTCGCAGATTCAACGAATTGCCTCCGCAAAATCAGAATGGCGGTTTCGGCGTGCCTGAAACCTCCACTCACCTCCACAATTTCCACTCAGGAACAGAAAGCGATGGCGGCCCATGCCGCTACTTCTTCCGCGGACAATACTTCGATTACTACGACACCTTGCAGCAAGCTGGTTTCGCTTCCACTAACCCGCCCAATGGCGACGTCAACGAATCCATGAGCACGCTGTGGTATCACGATCACCGCGTGGACCATACCGCTGAGAATGTGTACAAGGGCCTGGCCGGTTTCCATCTTTTCTTCAACAACTTTGATACCGGTGATGAAGGAAGCGGCTTTCACCTGCCAAGCTTTCCCGCGTTTGACATTCCCATATTGCTTGCCGACAAGCTGATCGACCCGGGCACTGGATTGATCTGCTTCGACACTTTCGAAAACGATGGCCTTGTGGGCGACGTTCAACTGGCCAACGGCAAAGTCCAGCCCTTTTTGGACGTCAGCCAGCGGCGGTACCGTTTCCGCATACTTGATGGTGGGCCTTCCCGCTTCTACCAGCTCTTCCTTACCAACCCGAACAATTTAAGCCAGGTGATCCCCTTCTGGGTCATCGCCAATGATGGAAACCTTTTCCCCACTCCCGTGCAGGTTACCAGCTTCCGGATGGGTGTCGCGGAACGATTCGACATCATCATCGACTTCAAACAAATTGCGGCTCAGTTCGGTACATCCATCGTGCGACTTGAAAACCGCCTGCAGCAGAACGATGGACGCGCTCCCACGAACAACATACTGCGCGCGGGACGCGGGACCTATTGCGTGGAGTTCAGGATCGGCGCTCAGGTAGCCGATGGCAGCGTTGATCCGGCAACGGCCCCGCAGTTCTACACCCTGCCGAGCACCAGCCTGACCGATGCGACAGTGAAACCGCGCATTACACGGACATTCAACTTTGACCAGTCTGACGGCGGCTGGGTCATCAATGACCGCTTCATGAGCTGCAACCAGCTTCGCTTCACTGTGCAAAGAAACAGCATTGAGAGATGGATACTGCAGAATGACGGCGGCGAGTGGCAGCACCCGATCCACATTCACCTGGAGGAATTCCAGATACTCCGCAGAGGCAGCCGAATAAATGCGGCGGTAGAGCACTCGCGGAAAGACGTCCTCACGCTTAACTTCGACGAACGGGCGGAGCTCTTCTTCCGCTTCCGCGATTTCCGCGGCGACTACCCTATGCATTGCCACAACACGATCCATGAAGATCACGCAATGATGCTGCTGTTTCAGGTGCAGGACGTTGGCGACAACAAGACCTCACCCTAGCCGCACCACGACAAAATAACGAAAGGAGAAAAAAAACATGGCTGATATGAAAAGAAGAACATTGCTGGTGGGCGCCGCGGCCGGTCTCGTGATCGCATATTCAAGTCCACTTGGCTCAAAGAGCAACAAACCGCACGATGCTCATCAATGGCAGAACATTCCTGCTCGGGAGCTAATCCGCCGACGGCACTTCCCCAACGTTCCCGTGATCACCCACGAGGGCAGGAGGGTCCTCTTCTATGACGACCTGATTAAAGACAAGAAAGTAATCCTCAACTTCATGTTCGCGACTTGCGAAAAGGCTTGCCCGCTCGTAACCACGAATCTGGTCAAGGTACAGAAGATGCTTCATGACCGAATCGGCCATGACATCTTCATGTACTCAATCACGTTGTCCCCGGAGGTAGATACCCCGAAAAAGCTTCGGGAATATGCGGAAATGCATGGAGTGCAAGGAGGCTGGCAGTTCCTGACTGGAAAACCGGCTGATATCGAGTTGCTGCGGCGATCGCTCGGGTTCACACAGAGGAATCCGGTCAGGGATGCGGATAAAACCAACCATATCGGAATCATCAGGTTCGGGACAGAGGCAAGCATGCGATGGGCGGCCTGCCCCGGGCTTGCACCCGCAGACTGGGTTGCAACTTCCATTCTGTCTGAGATGGACAGCCCACTGAAAGGAAGAGTTAAAGGCAACCTCAGCTAACGGTTCATCAATGGCGGCGTGGCCCACCTATTCTCCGGTTTCTCTTCACTATTCGAGATCGGGGTGCCCGACTTTGCCTCATGGGGAAAGAAAAGACCGGGAGATTGGGTCACCCGCCTGTCGCGAAATCGCCAATAGAGAGATTCCCGAAAAAATTCCCTGAAACCGTATTTGTGCTGCAAACATGCTCGGGGTTCCTCTCTCGCCGTCGCGTGCGCTCCGCCGTCACTCGGAATGACAGACGGGGAGAAAATCGCCGAGATCGACGTCATTTTGAGCAGATTTGCTAATTGGGTAATTTGGTAATCGGGAAATTTGAAAAGGGCTGGTAGGCCATCCGCCCGTTTGGTCCAGCTTCAGCGAAAAGCAGATTCCTCACTTCGTTCGGAATGACAAGGGGGAGAGAATGGCTGAGATTGCTCGTCTGCTTCAGGCGGTCCGCTCAAATCCGGGACGCCTGGTCAGGAGCACGGCCAGGACCCCGCCTGCAAGTACGTCGAAGGACAGGCAGAACCCCGGCCACCACAGCGGGACCCCGGGATTCCTGATCACTGAGTGATGGAAGAAATCGAAAATTCCGTGTCCGGCGAGGGCCGCGACAACAAGCCAGAGGTTCTTCCTGAATCCCACGACCGCCAGGATGAGAAAGGCGCCCGCCGCGAGACTCTCGAGGGTCAGCGCCGACGCGGAACCCGCCATGGCGGCAAACAGAATGTAATAGGTGGCAATCACGATCAGCAGCGTGGGATAGAAAACGCGGTCGCGATCAAATCCAGACAACATGGCGAAGGCGCACACCACGGCTGCGAGTACAGCTCCGATCAGATACTCCATGACGTTCCCTTCTCCCTTCCTTTTCAGACGGGACGCTCACCTTCAAACTTAACCCAAAGCGCCGAAGGCGCGACATAGCCTAGCCCCGACCGTGAGGTCGGGGTAGGCATCGATATGAAGGGAGCCCCGGAGGGTGCGACACCCGATTGAGATTGGCTAATCGGGAAATATGGTAATCGAGAAATTTGAAGTCAAGGTATGAACACTGATTTCCACAGATTAGAACCGGGAAAATTACCACTGCCAATTTCCAAATCGAGAACGTAGCACATCGACAAATCGGTGGTTGGCTCGATCCGATGCCAACTCCAGCGGAGATGAGCCGTAGCGGTAGGCGATCCAGAATGTGGCGGAAAGCATGACCAAGGTGATTGCCATGTTTTGCCAGCCGTTCAGGGGCCATTGGCCGCGCCAAGTGAGCTGTAGCGAATTTGAGATTGGGCTCAGGTAAGGAATCGGCCAGGAATCTCCGTCTGGCCCGCGCGATCCTACAACGTCGCACCACAGATGGAGATGGAAGCTCAGCAGGACCAGAAAGGCGGTCTTCCAGCGTTGCTCAGCCATGAGCCAGCACAACAAGGTCACTACAAGAGCAAATGCGAGTGTGTGCAGTGAATGATGATATTGGGAAAACCAGAGCAGAGGATGCGACGAGTTGCGGGTCAAGAGCTCAGGGATGATTCCCAGTCCGTCAACATCAGGTACAACAGCGGCTGCTACGACCATGGCTTTTTCTCTCCCGCTGAGCCGCATGGGAGCAGCCAAAAGCCATCCGGCCAGAAAGTGTGTAACTGGACTCATCGTTGTCTTTAGATCTGTTGCGTTAAGAACGAATGAAGAAGGCGCACTTGCACGATACATCAAAAGGGGCATCCCTTGCGGAATGCCCCATCGAGAACCTTGGACTTGTATTACTGCTGTGCGCTCACGGCCTTCTGCAAGCCATTGGACGACTCGGCGGCCGGCGGCTCGGCGAAGAAGTTATGGTCGTACAGATTGCGATAGAACTTGCCGGTAATTTCCGCAGCCTTGGGGCCGTAGGTTGGGCGTCCACCGCGGAGGAAGATGACGGTAACAATGTGTCCGTACTGAGTGTTGGCGTATGAGGTGAACCAGCCGAAGCGGGTGCCATCTTTGGAGCAGGTACCGGTCTTGCCCAGGATCTGCTCTTCACTGAAGTTGGTACGCAGGCGGCGAGCGGTGCCGTACTGTACAGCGCCGGTCATACCGTCAGACAGTTCAGGAATCACGTCAGCGATTTCAAGCTGGCGCTTGATCTTAGGCTGGAAGTTTACGGCTTCTTCCGGCGTGGTGGGATGCTGGAGGTAATAGAGCGTGCCGCCGTTGGCGATGGCCGAAACCAGCGCGCCCAGTTGCAAGGGCGTCATGGAGATGCCTTCTCCGAAGGAGCACATCTTGCCAACGCCGCCGAGGCTGGCATCAATTTCCTGTGTCGGGTAAGTACCCAGGTGTTCGCCAGGGATGTGATAGCCGGCGAGTTCGCCGAGCCCGAACTGATGTGCGTAGTAGCTGACTTTGGGGAAGCCGAGCTTGCGGCCGACTTCTTCAAAGTAGGCGTTGTTGGAGTGAGCGAGCGCCTGCGTGAGAGTCATTTGCGAGCGGCTGCCGGTTGAGACTTCCGTCTGGCTGGAGATCACGCCTTCGCTCAACGCGGCCAGGGCCACGGAGACTTTGATGGTGGAACAAGGCTGCGCACCTTCAGAGAGCGCGAGCTTCTGGTTGACCATGGCCAGGATGCGTCCGCTGCTGGGATCAATGGCGACGACGGTGCCATTCATGTTGCCCAGCGCGTCAATGGCAGCCTGGCGAACGACGGCATCTTCACCACGGGCGTCATCGCCGTCAGAGGCGTCAATGGCGTAAGAGCTGGTATAGAACTGTTCAACGTAATGGCTGCGACGGCGACGCAGTCGCGCTGAGCGGGCAGATTTGGTAGTTAAAGAAGCTGTACGCACCGAAGCTGTCCGCGTGGTGGCCTTGCCGGCTACCGCACTTTTGGCAACGGCTTTGGTATTCCTGTGAGCGGCAGCGCGATGAGCAACAGCGCGCTTGTGGCGCAGGCGTGCCATGTGTCTTTGGGCGCGGGCGCTTTCCGCAATGCGGGCTTCTTTCTTCTTACTTTTTGAGGTGGAGGTCGATGGAGCGGCGAACGACGTGATGGCGAGTAACAAAGTGGCGACGATGAGGAATAAACTTCTGAACCGGGAGGTCATTTCTGGGTCACTCAAAAACCTACTACCGAGGGTGAATTTGTGGTCGCACTGGTCAATTTCCGGCATGCGAGCCGTGGCGCAGCTCGGAAACGGAAGTATTTGATCTTCAGCGGAACGGACCGCGGTATGAATTGATGCTACGGTAACCCGTTCCACAGGTGCAATCCTTAATTCACCTGAATACTGAGTAAGTAATCCTTTGCTTCTATTAACGATGCGGCTGCTCTGGTCCAAGTTTGCTCCGGATCAGCCAAGGGCCTGCTTTATGTTTAAAACAAAGTAACAAAACAAAGTAACAGCAGCTTAAACACTGGATTGCGAACCAGAGTTCCGGGATTAAATCCTGAAACTCTGGTTGCCGAAAAACCTCAGGGGCTGAAGCCCCAATTTTGCGGTCGCCTAGCGGCACAGCTAAAGCTGTGCCCTTTCAAATCAGCTCTGCAACGGCTGATTTAGTTGATTTCGCCGCGCTTACGGATAAACGCCGGAACGTCAAGGTCATCCTGCTCAACGCTGGCCTTGATGGATTCGGTCACCATGGCGATGGTTGCGTTCTCCCGCGCCGGTACTGCCATCACTCGCGAAGGCATGCCGTTGTAGCTGGAGGCGCCGTTTGATTTGCCTGAAAACTGCTGGGACACAACCTGCTGGACTCCAACTTGCTGTGCGGGAGGTTCATTTTGTACCTGGAAAACACTGGCCGTTCGCGACGACGCAATGGCCTGCTGCGCGCTGGTGATGCTGCGCTGGGTGCGATGCTGGAAGTCGCTCTTGAAACCGGTGGCGATCACCGTGATCTTGATGGAGTCTTCCATCTTCTCATCCAGCACGGCGCCGAAGATGATGTTGGCGTCTTCATGCGCTGCGCTTTGGATGATGGTGGAAGCTTCATTGACTTCCGCCAGTTTCAGAGAGCTGGAGCCGGTGATGTTGATGAGGATGCCGCGAGCTCCGTCAATAGCGCCCTCTTCCAGCAGCGGCGACGAAATGGCAGCCTGCGCAGCCTCAATGGCACGGCGTTCACCCTTGGCAACGGCAGTTCCCATCACCGCATGGCCCATGCCCTGCATGATGGTCTTCACGTCGGCAAAGTCGCGATTGATGATGCCGGGAATGGTAATGATGTCTGAGATGCCCTGCACCGCCTGTCGCAAAATGTCATCGGCCACGCGAAATGATTCAAAGAAGCCGGCGTTCTGGGCTACGGCCAGCAAACGCTCGTTGGGGATCACGATCATGGTGTCAACGCTGTCCACCAGTTCCGACAATCCGCGCTCCGCCTGGTTCATGCGGCGCTTGCCTTCAAAGGCAAACGGCTTGGTGACCACGGCAACGGTGAGCGCGCCCATTTCACTGGCCAGCGACGCGATGATGGGCGCAGCGCCAGTGCCCGTTCCGCCGCCAAGACCTGCCGTGACAAACACCATGTCCGCGCCTTCGAGAGCTTCAATGATTTTGTCGGCGTCTTCCAGGGCGCCTCGACGTCCAATTTCCGGATTGGCGCCAGCGCCAAGACCCGTGGTCAGCTTGGTGCCGAGTTGTATCTTGACCGGTGCACGCGACATCTGCAGCGCCTGCAGATCAGTGTTGGCCACCACGAACTCAACGCCTTCCATGCCGGCGCAGATCATTCGGTTTACGGCGTTGCCGCCGCCGCCACCCACGCCAATGACCTTGATCTTGGCGTTGTTGCGCGGATCTTCATTGAAATGGATACGAATATCGCTTTCCGGTTGCTTCTTTCTTTCATCCATGCGTTTACTCCCAAGCTCTTGTTTGTTGCCAACGTGTTCAAAAGGGCCCGGCATCTGCCGCGCCGAAAGAGTCACCTTGCTGCCTGGGTCCTGGTTCCGCAGGTTGAAATCTTTGCATCAACCTGAGCAACGAAGACCATCACCTCTTACGCAAATCCTGCAACTACTCGTACTCAAACCTTTACGCCCCTACGCACCGAGTCTGGCCAGCATTGACCGCACTTTGGCGCCGAAGCCATTTTCCTGGATCATTTTGGCTGCCGTGGTGCGATGCGCGTACATCGCCAACCCAATGACAGTGGCATATTCCAGGTCTTCCATTTCTTCCGGCATCCTGGTAATCGTGGTGGGACTGGCAATCCGCACCGGCCGCTCCAGCAGCAGCTCACAGGCTTCCGCGAATCCGTTCATGCGCGCCGCGCCGCCGGTCAGCACCAGGCCTGCGCTGCAAATCTCCAGGACTCCAGCCTGCTTGAGGTGGTCACGCATCATTTCGCAAAGCTCGTCGGCGCGTGGCTCAAGAATTTCAGCCAGGAAGCGTCTGGGCATCAGCCGTGAAGGCCTGTCAGCCACGGCGGGAACTTCAATCTCATCACCCTCCGGGACCTTGTGGCTGGATGTATGACCAAAAACTTTCTTGATGTTCTCAGCCGAGACCAGCGGTGTACGCAGTCCGACCGCAACATCGTTGGTGAAGTGATCGCCGCCAATGGGAATCACTCCAGTGTGAGACACCATGCCATCACAGTAGACGATCATGTCGGTGGAACCAGCGCCGATGTCGGCCAGACAGACGCCGAGCTCTTTTTCGTCGGCGCGCAAAACGGAATCAGCCGCCATCAGGCCTTCGTAGACAACGTTGTCAACGTGAAGCCCAGCGCGATTTGCAGCCGTTACCACGTTCTGCGTGGCGCTGGACGAAGCCGTGACCATGTGCAGATTCACTTCCAGCCTGCGACCCATCATGCCTGCGGGATCGCGGACGCCGGCTTGCTCGTCCAGTATGAATTCCTGCGGCAGGAGGTGAAGGATTTCGCGATCGCCCGGCAGAATTACGGACCGGGCTTTCTCCACGGCACTGCGGATATCGTCACGATTCACATCCCGAGGCCGCGTTCCCAGCGTGATGCCGCCACGACTGGTCACGCCCTTTATGTGCGATCCGCCCACTGACACAACGGCGTGCTCTACCGTGCATTCAGCAATTGTCTCGGCTTCTTCCACGGCTTTCTGAATGCTCTGCACAGCTTTTTCCAGTTCCACGATGATGCCCTTGCGTGAGCCTCGACTCTCAACCTCGCCATGGCCGCGATATTCCAGACCGGAATCGGTGGCCTGGCAGATCAGCGCTACTGTCTTGGCGCTGCCCACGTCGAGCACTGTGATCGTGTTACTGTTGTTGTCCTTCATTCTGACTGCCGGCTCCTGAATTCAGAAATGGAAATTGGTCCGTTCAAGATTTTCTATTTCCAACTTACTTCACAAATCTTCCTAGTGCCGAACCCTTCGCGATTTCTTGTCATTTTTTTTCGCTTCAACCACGGGCTTCTTCTCCGCTTTGTGTTCCGTCGGCGCTGCTTCGCGTTCTACCGGCTTATCTGGATTCACCTTGTCTGGATTAACAATGATCTGCCCTTCATAGCGCAGGTCCACCGACTGCAAATTCTGGAATTGCTGCCGCCATTCGCCAATGTGGCTTACGTACAGCTTGTAACGGTCAAGGAAGCTGTTGCCGCCCAGATGGATCAGCAGCGTGCCGCCGCCTTCATTCGCTGTGACCTTGACGTCCTCCGGATCAGAGAGATCAACTTCGCTCAACTGCCGCATATAGTGCGGACCCGTCTCGCTGCCGGAATCAAGGTCGCTGGAAAGACGGTTGTAAATCTTCATCGCCGCCATGCGTGATGACAGCGGCTCGGTTTCGGTGATTCCGTGGATCACAGGGAATGAGTACCTGGTCTGGCGGTTCGCCGGCATTCCCATCACGACTCCATTTGCGTCGATGAGGTTGATCCGCGAGCCAATCTGCGCGAATGCGACCGGTGTGCGCTCCTGTATCTCGACAGCAATCCGATTCGGCCACAGCCGCATTACGGTTGCCGACTGCACCCATGGAATCGTCTCCAGTTGCCGCTTTCGTTCGTCCAGAGGCATGAAGAAGATGTTGCGGCCAATGTCGGCTCCGGCCACTTCCATCACGTGTGCACGTGATGCGTTGTGTACTCCGGAAATTTCAATGCTGTCACTGGATTCAATGCGGAATCGCCATGAGTGCATGCCGTATCCGTACGCCGCCGTGCCCACACCAAAAAGCACCATGGACAGGCACACCACGATGGCGGCCAGTTTGAATTGTTTTGCGGTCTTCCTGGGGATGGCGGTCCGCCGGACAGGAACACGCTTCTCTGTACGAAGAAATTGGGCGTCTTCGTCAAGCTCCTGCTCTATTTCAATGGTGACGGGATCGCTGTTGCGCGAACGCGCACGTGGGCCGCGAATGAAATTTTCTTCGCCTGAATTTGAAGATGAACCTGAAGACGATTTCTCGCCGCCACGTACTGTCCTCTCCCGCGGCGGGATATCGTAGTCAGTCTTCTGAGGTATTTCTATAAGCTCGCGCGCCATTAAGAAACTTAGGCCTGCGGAGTCTTCGCCAAACTCAATATACCTGTTTCCTACTGTTTTTGTTAGGAGATTTTACGTAATGACCCATTTTTTATAGGGTTCGCTCTTTTTACGTCGTTCGCCATGCGAACAGGAGCACAAGTAGGAATCCAAATGGAAGAGGTTGTTAAGAGGTCTAAGTTAAGCACAAGGTCCCTCCGTCCTGCTCACGCCCTGAAGAAAGCGCGCGTTTCGCTTAACGGACGTCGGGATGACGCTGTTGATGGAAGAAGTATAGAAGGGCGAGGCCGACTCGCGCGCCGAGCTCCGCTACAACAGGAGCCTCAGGATTTGAGGTGATCAGAAATCCTAGGCGGTTTGGGCAAAGCGCCAAAATTGAAGATAGGCCGACTCGCGCCGAGCCCGCTGCAACAGGAGCCTCAGGATTTGAGGTGGTCGAAAATCTAAAGCGGTTTAGAGCGAAGCGACAGAATTTATGCCCGTATCTTCTTCGCCTTGTCCTTGGCCTTTAATAACTCCAGCACCTGCGGCCCCAGATGCGAAATGCTTCCCGCCCCCAGCGTCAGGATCATGTCGCCGGTCTCAGCCACGCTCACAGCTTCCCTTGCCGCATCTTCAAACGACGGCATGTAACGGGCTTCCTTCCCGGCAGCGCGCAATGCGTCGGCTACGCGCTCACCCGTAATGCCAGGAATCGGCTGCTCGCTGGCAGGATAGATGTCCAGGACAAAGACGCTGTCGGCATCATCAAAGGCGGCCGCAAATTCATCCAGCAGGTCTCGGGTTCGCGTGTAACGATGTGGCTGGAACACCACATGCACCTTGTTAAACCGGCAGTCCCTGGCCGCAGCCAGGGTCGCGCGAATCTCGGTAGGATGGTGCCCATAGTCATCGATCACGCTCACGCCGCCCACGCGTCCCTTGAGTTGAAACCGGCGGTCAACGCCGCCAAAATTTTCCAGGCCTTCGCGAATGCGCTCCGGATCCAGGTCCAGCCCCACGCCCACGCTCACAGCGGCCGTTGCATTCAGCACGTTGTGGTGCCCAGGCACCTGCAAATGAAACTCACCCAGCGATTTTCCGCGATACTCTACGGCAAAGTGCGCATAGTGTCGCGTACTGCTGCACTGGGTCTTGGTGCGCAGGATACGGAAATCGGACCCCTCACTCACACCATAAGTAAGCGCCCGCCTGGCCAGTCGCGGCAATAAAGACCGCAGCCGCGCATCATCGTTGCACAGCAGTACTGTCCCGTAAAAAGGTACGCGATCGACAAAATCGATAAACGCCTGTTCCACGTCAGCCATGTCGTGATAGCAATCCATGTGTTCGCGATCAATGTTCGTCACCACCGCCAGAATAGGTGACAGCTTCAGGAATGAGCGGTCACTCTCATCGGCTTCAGCCACCATATATTGTGACTTGCCCAGCCGTGCATTCGACCCCATGGCATCCACTCGCCCGCCGACCACCACGGTTGGATCCAGGCCGCCGGCATTCAGCACGGCAGCTACCATACTGGTGGTCGTGGTCTTGCCATGCATTCCGGCGATCGCGATTCCGTATTTCAACCGCATCAACTCAGCCAGCATCTCTGCCCTGGGAATCACAGGAATGTGATGGGCATGGGCCGAGCTGATTTCAGGATTGTTGCTCTGTACCGCCGAACTCGTAACCACCACCTCTGCGCCGGTGATGTTCTCGGCTTTGTGACCTATAAAGATGATGGCGCCCAACTCCGCCAGACGCTCCGTGACAGACGACGCCCGCAAATCAGAACCAGACACCTTGTACCCAAGCGTCAGCAGCACTTCGGCAATACCGCTCATGCCGATGCCGCCAATGCCTACGAAATGTATCCTCTGTATTTTTGCGAACATTATCTTTGTCGCTTTGGCCTAAGCCGCATCCACACCCACTAAAACCGATCACACAATCCTTAATTCGGGCTTATTCGCGGCTAATTACGGCCCGCCAATTCTCCTACCATTCTGGCCACTCGCCCTGCCGCATCATTGTGCGAGAGCTTCTTTGCCCGCGCCGACATCTGCCCCAGCTTGGTATGATTCCCTATCAGTTCCGCCACAATCTGTGCCAGCTTCTCAGGGGTCAACTCCGCCTGCGGGATTAACACAGCCGCCCCGCCTTCCACAATTGCCTCCGCGTTTCGTCGCTGATGATCGTCCGCGGCCGTCGGCAATGGGATGTAGACAGCGGGCTTCCCTGCCGCCGCGGCTTCCGCTACTGTACTTGCACCTGATCGACACACCAGCAGATCAGCCTGCGCGAATGCAGCCGGCATATCGTCTATAAAGGCCGAAACGTCCGCTGCAATCCCCGCCTTTTCGTACCTGGCGCGCACGTCATTATAGTCGCGCTCGCCTGTCTGATGGATAACGTGCAACTCAGGAACTTGCCGTAGTACTTCCGGAACCGCGCCTGTCACCGCCACATTAATGGCATGGGCTCCCTGGCTGCCTCCAAACACCAGCAAAGTTGGCCGCCGGCCGCCCGCTGGAGCCGGCACTTTGAAAAACTCCTGCCTCACCGGAACGCCAACAACCTTTGCGTTACGGAAATATTGCAATGTCTGCTCAAAATGAACCGCCGCCGCCGATACCCGATGTCCCACGATCTTATTCGCGAATCCCGGGACATAATTCGGCTCAAACGCCAGAGTCGGAATCCTGCTCAGGATCGCCGCTGCCATCGCCGGTCCAGAAGCATAGCCTCCCACTCCCACCACCACATCGGGCTCGAAAACGCTGATGATCTTGCGAGCGTGAATCACTGCCATCGGCAGATCCACCAGCGTGCGCAGCCGTGTCATCAGGCTTACATTCTTGAGTGCGCCGACCTTAATATTCATCAGCCCAAATCCCGCCGCCGGAACCAGCCGGTTCTCAATGCCACGGGCTGTTCCCACAAACAAGACTTCCGCTTGATAGCGTGTCTTCAACTCTCGGGCAATGGCCAGCGCCGGAATTACGTGCCCGCCTGTGCCTCCGCCGGCAATCAGTACTCGCATAGTCTGTCCATATCGAATGAGCAGTTTAAATGAAAGGGTCCGTTAGTCGCCTGAGTAGATGGGAACAGTGTTAGACGGCTTAATGCCGTGAACGCTAAATCAGAAATGGGATCAGCCGTTTAGTTTTCCTGGCATAGTCCCGGTACTGAGGATAAACGATGGCAAGTAGCTGCTCTTCACACAGTAGCCGCGTAATCAATGCTCCGGCTGCGACGGCACCGAGAGCAACGTTGCCTGCCGAAGCGTGCACCGCCACTCCTGTCAATATGACCAGCAGCGCGCCTGAATAAATCGGATTGCGGACGTACCGATATGGCCCGTTGGTGACCAATCCACCTTGCGTCGGACTGGCGGCAAAATGGAAACTGCGGATTCCAAAAGTCAGGCGCGCCCAGACTACGATCAGCAATCCCAATATCTGAAGGGTGACGCTGACCACTCCGGTTCCAAGAATCCCACCGCGCACTCCCAGCCATAGCACGGCGAAGATGACCGCAGCGGTCGCAACATAAGATAGCGGGTTGGCAATACGGCTTGGCATTTTCACGCCGCAAGAGAGGATTGGGGGACGCATTATCCTAAACGGTCTCACCTTCTTCTGGGGTATTCCATGCTAGCAAAACATGGACTATTTGTTTTGACTATGGTATAGTCGATTGACTATGGAAGAGATATCCATTTCTGAATTTAAGGCCAAGTGCCTCGCCATTCTTGAGCAGGTTCGCAAATCCAAAAAGCCTATTCGCATAACTCGTTTCGGAAAACCGGTTGCTGAAGTAGTGCCCCCTTCTCCGGACAAGGAACGTGGGAACTGGCTAGGCTGCATGAAGGGTCGCATGGAAATCCTGGGCGATATCATGTCCCCCGCAACGGACCCCGAAGAGTGGGAGGTTCTTCGCGATTGAAACTGCTCCTTGATACGCAAATTTGGTTATGGGGCATGCGGGAACCACAGCGGCTCGGAAAAATGGTTCAACGTGAGCTCGCTCAGAAAGAAAATGAGTTATGGCTCTCTCCCGTAAGTGTATGGGAAGCGATGGTTCTGATTCGTAAACGCAAGATTTCAATTGCGCAGTCGAGCACCGAGTGGATAGCTGAATCAACAGCTCTCTTTAGAGAAGCTCCGTTCACCTGGGAAATTGCCCGCTTGAGCGAAGTACTCCAACTCCCGCACGCTGATCCGGCAGACCGCTTCATTGCTGCTACCGCAAAAGTCTTCGGCCTCACTCTGGTCACTGCTGACAGAAATCTTCTTGGCCTCGGAGATATTGCAACTCTCGCCAACCGCTAAGATTGCAAGCTCCCTTCCCCCTCGCTCGCCGCCTTCTCGCCCCGCGCATCAAACTGGTGAGGAGGAGCATCCAGAATGAAGATCAATGAGCTGCTGCTCGATGAACTCGACCGCGAAGCCGCTGGGATTCGAAAGACTCTCGAACAGGTACCCGAAGGCAAGAATGACTGGAAGCCGCATCCGAAATCGATGCCACTCGGATATCTGGCCACCATCGTAGCCACTATCCCGGCTTGGCTTGACTTGGTCGTCAACACGGACGAACTCGACATCAATCCGCCTGGCGGTTCTCAACACAAACCGCCACAATGGAAAACACGGCGCGACCTGCTCAACCAATTCGAGGCCAGCCTGAAGAAAGGTCGCGAGGTCCTGCAAAAGACAACCGACGATCGTCTCCTGAACACGAAATGGAAGATGCTTTCCGGCGGCAAGTTAATGAGCGAACAGCCACGCTACGTCGCCATTCGTGATGGCGTGCTCAACCACATGGCGCATCATCGCGGACAACTGACTGTCTATCTACGCCTGAACGAAGAAAAGGTTCCGGCGATCTATGGTCCATCAGCCGACGAAGGAAAAGCTGCTTGAGATTTACCCGGGCATTGCCGAGAATGTATTTCCAAAATGACAGGGCGGCCGGCAAGCCGCCCCGTTTAAACGAATCGCTTATCAGCAGCAGCCCATCTTTACCTCACCCGTTGCTGTCACCGGCGGGCCAAATGCCTCCACCGGCGCCGGAGCTCCTTTATAGGCCTGTATCCAGCGACGCACCGCGTCAAACAGAACCAGCACCACTCCAAGAATAAAGATCGACATCAGGATGGAATCAAGATATCCGGTGAACACCGTCCCGGGCTTCTGCGTCAGAGGCCAGAAAATGTTTTTGATCGAGAGCACTCCGGCGCTAAGCGTTGTGACGCCGACAAAGCACATAGGCGCAGCCGTAATCCACGCGTACTTTGCTTTTCCCATGTTGATCAGGAAGCTGGTGGTCACAGCCAGGGCAATCGTGGCAAGCAATTGGTTTCCCGTTCCGAACAACGGCCACAGCGTAGAGATGCTGCCGGTATAAATCAGATATCCCCAGGCCAGTACCACGACAAAGGTTGTTCCCAGATTGCCCGGTAACCACGCGTTATCGCCGAGCGGCTTATAAACCTTGCCGGTAAGTTCCTGCAGGACGTAACGGGCCACGCGGGTTCCAGTATCAATGGTGGTGAGAATGAACAGCGCCTCAAACATGATGGCATAGTGATACCAATAGCCCATCAGCCTCGCCATGCCGGGCAGTCCTTTGAAAATTTGCGCCATGCCCACAGCCAGTGATACCGCTCCGCCCGTGCGCCCGGCCAGCTTCTCACCTACCTCGCGCGAATACATATCCAGGTTTACCGTGTGCAAACCCAGTTTGGAAAAAATCTCCGGAGTGGCATTGATGGCAAAGTAATCGCCCGGATACATGGAGCAGGCAGCTATCAGCGCGAGTACGCCGACCAGTGACTCGGCCACCATCGCTCCATAACCAATGAACCGTGCGTCTGTTTCCTTGTCCAGCATCTTCGGCGTGGTGCCGGAAGACACCAGCGAATGGAAGCCGGATATCGCGCCGCAGGCGATGGTCACAAAAAGAAATGGAAACAACTTGCCTTTGATGATCGGCCCGCCGCCATGCACAAACTGCGTCACCGCAGGAAACTGGATATTGGGATGAACAATGAACACGCCCAGGATCAGCACCGCAATGGTGCCTAGCTTCACATAGGTGGATAGATAATCGCGTGGCTCCAGCAGCAGCCACACCGGCAGCACGGAAGCAACGAATCCATAGATCGCCATCAGGATCGTGATCTGGTGAGCATTGAACGTAAGCAGGTGCGCCGCGCCCGACTGTGCAAACCAGTTCCCGCCGATCACGCTGGCAATCAGGAACACGACACCAAAAATACTCGGCCCCACAATCTTAATACCGCTGCCACTCTTGAACATCCACCCGCCCATAATGAGGGCGATTGGAATGGTCATGCCGATGGTGAACACGCCCCACGGACTCTGGGAGAGCGCATTCACCACCACAATGCCGAGTCCGGCCAAGGTCACCAAGCAGAATGAACAGCACGGCAATCATCGCCACCATTCCCGCGAATGGTCCTATCTCCGTCCTTGCCACATCGGCGAGCGATCGTCCTTTATGTCGTACGGAAGCCACCAGGACCGTAAAATCCTGCACGCATCCGGCAATCACCGCGCCGATCAGTAGCCACAGAAATCCCGGAGCAAAGCCGAACTGCGCCGCCAGCGTCGGCCCAACCAATGGCCCCGCGCCGGCAATCGCCGCAAAGTGGTGACCGAATAAGACCCACTTCGGTGAAGGCACATAATTGTGCCCATCTTCAAAACTGTGGGCCGGAGTGGTCCGGCGGTCATCCAGGGCCAGGGCCTTGGCGGCGATGAATGCGCTGTAATAACGATAGGCGATCACATAGACGCAGAGCGCGCCCAGAAGGACAGGAAAGGTATTCATTTATTCGCTCCTGAGATTTCGTCGAACGACAAGCAGGTTGCGATCTACTACCTTAGAACTCATGAACACGGGCCAGAATTCAGCTACCGTGATCTCCGACTTCGCCGCGCGAACCGGAGTCGGCAATAGTCTGGGTCCTGCAGCTTTGATGCTTCATCCTGGGCTGTGCTGTTGCCCTGTTGCCCGCCGCTATGACACCCGCCGCACCAGATGCAAGGCGACGGAAGTGGTATCATGCCCGCTCACAGGGTTCTTCCGCAGTTAGCGCCAATCCATATTGGACGCCATTCACCCAGGAGGCTTTCCATGGCTACTCCACCCCTCAAGACGGACACTGGAATTGAACAGCTGCTTCGTACTGAAGTTGAGCTGCATCCTCCAGCATTCCTGGCTGAGCAGGCGCGCGTCAAAGACTTTGACGCAGAAGTAAAGCGCTCCGTGGAAGACCCTGATAAATTTTGGGCTGACGTTGCCGGTGAATTGGAATGGTTCCAGCCATGGAACAAAGTCTTCGAATGGAAATATCCCACCTTTGAGTGGTTTCAGGGCGGCAAGTGCAACATCGCCTATAACGCACTCGACCGTCAGGTGAAGTCCGGACGCAAAAATAAACTCGCCTATACCTGGGTCCTGGAGGACGGGTCTGAACAGCAGATCACCTATGGCCAACTGCTTGACTCCGTCTGCCGCGCTGCCAATGGTTTGAAATCATTGGGCGTGAAAAAGGGCGATCGGGTCATTATCTATATGCCGCTTTCGCTCGAAGGCGTGATTTCCATGCTGGCATGCGCGCGCATCGGCGCCGTTCATTCGGTGGTTTATGCCGGCTTCAGCGTGCAGGCCCTGCGCAGCCGCATTGAAGATGCCCAGGCGCGCATCATCCTCACCTCTGACTTCACGTATCGTCGCGGCAAGCGCGTGCCCTTGCGCTCCATCGTCGAAGAATCCATTGTTGGACTTGAACTGGTCGATAAAGTCGTGGTCCATCGCCGTGGGACACCTGCACTTGAGCTCGGTCCGCGCGAAGTCGATTTTTATGATCTGGTGAAAGCGCAGAAGGCCGATTGTCCAGCGGAAGTAATGGACTCAGAAGATCCGCTCTATATCCTTTATACAAGCGGCACCACCGGCAAACCCAAAGGCGTGGTCCACGTGCACGGCGGTTACATGGTCGGCACTTACTATCACATGACCCGCTTCTGGGACATTCGCGACGACGACGTCTTCTTCTGCACCTCCGACATCGGCTGGGTGGTCGGTCATTCCTATATCGTCTACGCGCCGCTTCTGGCCGGCGCAACCACCGTCTTCCGCGAAGGCGCCATTGATTTTCCACATCCTGCCATCGCCTGGGAGGTCGCCGAAAAGTACGGCGTCTCCGTGATCTTCACCGCGCCTACCGCAGTCCGTATGTTCATGCGCCATGGTGATGAGCTTCCGAAGAAATATAACCTCTCCAAAATCCGTCTCTTCACCTGCGCCGGCGAGCCTCTGAACCCAGAAGCATTGCAGTGGGCATATCGAGTGATCTGCGGCAACGGCAAGACAGGCTTTGTTGCCGATAACTGGTGGCAAACTGAAACCGGTGGTCCGTGCCTGGGTACCATGTGCACATTTCCGCAGCGTCCAGCGAAAGCCGGCAAAGCCCTGCCGGGCGTGATTGCTGAAGTTGTGGACCCGCGCGGTAACCGAATGCCGCCCAACAAAGGCGGACTCCTGGTTCTGCGACGTCCCTTCCCGCACATGTTCCGAACCGTATACGGAGATCCCGCACGCTACGCCCAGGACTGGGGCAAGATCCCCAACGCATACACCACCGGCGATGTCGCCATTTGCGATGAAGACGGTTACTTCACTGTCGTCGGGCGCGCCGATGATGTGTTAAACGTTGCAGGCCATCGCATCGGCACCGCGGACGTAGAGGGAGCACTCGTCAGTCATCCCGCCGTTGGCGAAGCTGCCGTGATCGGCATCCCCGACGAGATCAAAGGTGAGAACATCAAAGCGTTCGTCACGCTGCGTGTGGGCCATGTGGCGTCGCCTGAGTTGGAAGCCAAGCTCAAAGACCACGTGCGCCATACATTGGGATCCATCGCTGTGCCGGTGGCCGTTGCCTTTCCCGACAAGCTGCCGAAGACGCGTAGCGGGAAGATCATCCGCCGTCTGCTGAAAGCGCAGGAACTCGGCCGCGACGTGGGAGACTTGTCCACGCTGGAAGATTAGTTTGCTTTTGGTTTTTAATCCCGAGTGGAACGAGGGATCCCTACGGTCTCCCGGAATGCTTGCCACCTAAACCTGGCTCCAACCACCCGCCCTTTATTTGAGCGATTCGCGGCCATCACCCAAACTGCACCGACCTCTTCGTGTGCGGGCCGCCCACAAAGCCCGTGATCGGGAACGTGACCGGCTCAACTCTTTCGCTTGCTGTGCCCATGGCCACAATCGACGGAATGAAATGCTCGTGTGTCGGCAACGCAATGTTCACCGCCGGCGCTTTCGACCGGTAATCCAACAAGGCGTCCGCATCTTTCCTGGCAAAGACATCGGTTGCCCAGTGGTCGAATTCATTCGCCCACTCTGGCGGCGCTACGGGTTGAAACGAAAACAGCCGCAGATTGTGGATGAGAAATCCGCTGCCCATGATCAGCACGCCCTCGTCGCGCAGCGGGGCCAGCGCTCGGCCAAGCTCAAACAACGTCTTCGGATTCTGCGTCGGAATCGACATCTGCAGCACCGGCACTTCTGCCTGCGGATACATTGCGCGCAACGGAACGTACGCGCCATGATCGAGCCCGCGTGTAGGGTCGCTTCCTACTTTGTCTTTGCCCAGGAGTTCGCGTACTCGCTGCGCCAACTCCGGTGCGCCCGGCGCCGGGTAGGTCACCTGATAGTACTTTTCCGGGAACCCGTAGAAGTCATACACCAGCGGTACCGTGGTGGTTGCACCCAGCGTGATAGGCCGCTCTTCCCAGTGGGCTGAGATCATCAGGATCGCGCGCGGACGCGGCATTTTGTCTGCCCACGCTTTCAACTCTCCGATCCATAGCTGGTCATCCAGCAGAAATGGCGATCCATGCGCCAGAAAGATAGAAGGCATTGTTTTTGAAAGGCCCTGCTTTTCCATGCGTCAGTTGGATGAATAGAACTAAGTAAACGACTCATTGCGCGCCGGAGCATGCTGAAAAACGACTGAAAGTGACCTAGGTAATACGGCAAAACTCCGCTGGGATTAAGGGCTTAAACCCTGTCCTATCAGGTTACACCTTATTCCTCCAGCGGACTTTCCCGGCAACAATCCGTCACCGCTTACAAAATTGATCGCAAGCACACATAAAAACGTGCCGCAGTAAGAGGCATGCCGCAGGCTCTGATTTTGGGCGACCTGATTTTGGGAGGCATGTTTGGGGGGAACAGGCATGAAATTTGCCGCTGCTTTACTTGTTCTGCTTTCCACATTGTCCAGAAGCGCCAACGCAAAGGTGATGTTCACCAGTGACGCTGAAAACAGCACGCGCGTAATCGCCTCCAGCGCTTCCGGCAAAAACCTGCAGCCAGTTCAGCCTTTGGTCTCAGAATCAGCGGCGGCCGAGCCAGTGGTTGCGGTGGCCGTCTTGAAGTTGAAACCCGAACAGCCGCATCGTTTTATCGACCGCACAAATTCTCTGGCATTCACGGCACTCGCCGGGTCGCTGACGGCAGACGCGCTTTCCACGCAGAGAGGTCTGGCTTATCCACGCTTTCACGAAATGAACCCGATCGCCCGTCCATTTGTACAGACGCGCACCGGAGCCGCCTTTTACACCGCCGGCAGTTTCGCCTTTATGACTGGTGGCATGTATCTGGCTCATAAAACGAACCATCACAAGCTGGAAAAAATCACGCCATTCGTGATTTCGGGATGGGAAGTCTTCCTTGCCGCCCGCAATTACCACTTGATATCCAACCCTGCCAACCGGCACTAAATTGGAAACAAAAAAGGCGAGCGCCGGTTAGCGCTCGCCGAAGTTTGCTGCGATTTGGGAGTTCAGGATTACAACGGTAAAACTACTTTGCTTCCATTCAACATATATTCCAGCTGATATTTGGCGTTCTTCTTTTGTGGAGCGGAAAAGTAAATGTACCCGGCAACCGACGAAGCCGTGTTGCCTTCCGGAAGTCCTTTTTCTTTCAATTCCAATTCCATGGTGCGACGATCAGCATCCGTCGATCCCGCTTTCGGCGGCTGCGGACCTCCCACGCCCACGCCAACCCCTGTGGACGTGACCACGCCTCCCGGGCGCCGCTGACCGGTAACCGGATCGATCCCGCCTGTCTCATATCCGACGCCCACGGTGGGTGAAATCGTCACATCCTTGCCGCCGTAGTTGGGTTCGGCGTGTCTTTGCAATTTACCCGCGACAATCGCCGCGCTGGTTGGCCTGCTGCCGATGTCCTGGCCGGTAATGCGAAGGGCAAAATCAGTCAGCGAGACCTCCAGCATGCCGTCTTTCTGCGGATACACAGCTACTTCCACCACCATGCAGCATTGGTCAACGTCTGTGGCAAACTCCTTGCGAGCTTCTTTGGCGCTCAGCAATCTTGCCCCCAGGCTGCTTCCATTCTGCTCAGCGTGCGCTGCGTACTTTTCTGCGCTGGCGCGCGGCACTGTCCCACGAGGCGAATCGGCCAACAGTGTGGCTGCGAAAACAAAAACCAGGGGCAGAAGCTTCTTCATTATCATTCACTCTCCTCTTTCGTTTCAGTCCTGATTATTGCGCGCTGAGCTGCGCTCGTATCTTCAGCGTCTTCCCGCTGATCACATAGATTCTCTGTTCGAATTTTTGCTGCCCCGGCGCGGAGACTGACAGATTGTACGCTCCAGGATCCAGCCACATGTTCTTGAGTTTGTCCGCCGGACCTGCGTATGCGCCATCCAGATACACCTGCGCGCCTTTCGCGCGGGTTGACAGCTTTACCTCACCCTTGTCCGCGCCGTAACCCAGACTCCCGCCGTAGACGCCCGGATAGTAAGGGCCGTAAAAGGGACTATAAAATCCATAGGCAAAGGGAGAATAAAAGGGACCAAAACCGCCGAACGGATAGAGGCCATAGCCATAGTAGGGAAAGAAACCCGCCGGAAAGTGCGCGTATCCCGCGCTGATACTTATCGTACCCAGATGGACATGGCTCCGATGAGGAGTGGTCTCGTCTTTTTCGTCATTGTCACCGGATTGGGCGGCGTCTTTGGATTGAGCGTCAGATTCCTTGGAATTTGTTGAACCCTGCGTAGACGCACCACCCTTGCTATCCTGCGTGCCCGCATCCCGTTGCGAAGACTTGTTCTGATCTGGCGCAGACTTGTCCGGCGTCTTCTGTTCCACCGAACCATTCGTGGAACCGGTCGCCGACGATGGTTGCTGGCTGGTCTGGGCTGAAGCAGCCCCGATGAAAAGCGATGTGGCTAAAAAAATTCCCGACACCAGCATCTTGCGTGATTTGCCCATCTGGCGCGCTCCTTGCTGTAAGTCATCCAATCCCTGTCTTAAGAGCACGCGGGTTGCCAGTTTCTCCCGATCGCTAAATGCTGAGATTTGAATCACTTCTTCCGCTGAATATACCGGGAACTCGCGCTTGCTGGTGGTTTTCGACCACAGCATTCGGTGCTTTTCAGCCAGTCAGTCCGTTATTCATTCCTGATCGTCCGAATCTTCAAAGATTCAGTCTAATCTTCAGAGATTTAAAAGGATGCATCTAAACTCAAGGCCCCTCTGGTATATACTTGCGCGCCATAAAAATATATCCGGATCGAGAGGTTCGGAATTCCTGGGAGAGTCCGACTTCATGCATGACCTTCCGTCATTAATACAGCAAGCCCCTGAGTCAGCTATCGCCGTCATCATCCCCGAAACAGGCACATCGGTTACTTACAGTTCCCTTCGCAAACAGGTACATTCGCTCGCGGAAAGTCTGGCCGGGGCCGGCATTCGCCGCGGAGATCGCGTCGCCAATGTTCTGCCCAACGGGTTGGGAACCATTGTGACTTTTCTTGCATCATCCATCGCCGGAACCGCCGCTCCACTGAACCCGGCGTACAAATACGAAGAGTTCGTCTTTTATCTTGAAGACACTGCCGCCAAGGTGATGCTGGTGCCGCCGGAAGGCGCTGAGGACGCCCGCCGCGCCGCCGAACATATGAAGGTCCCCATTTATGTTGTGGCGACCAATGAAAAGGGCGAGGTAAGCATGGTCAACGGGCCCAAACCGGTCGCCGTCTCACCGCTTTCACCCGATGACATTGCACTCGTCCTTCACACCAGCGGCAGCACCGGACGCCCCAAGCGTGTCCCGCTGAAACATCGCAACCTCGCCATTTCCACCGGCAATATCGTTGAAACGTACGGTCTCACTTCGCGAGATAGATCTCTTTGCGTAATGCCGCTGTTCCACGTGCATGGATTAGTCGCCTCAACTCTGTCGACTTTCCGCAGCGGAGGGACGGTTATCGTGCCGGAGAAGTTCAACCCCATGTCATTCTGGCGCACCGTGCGCGACTTCAAACCCACGTGGTACTCGTGTGTCCCCACGATTCACCAGCTTTCCGTGGCTCGTCTCAATGAAAAACCGGAAGGCTTGGACAGCCTGCGCTTTGTCCGCTCCTGCAGCTCTGCGCTCTCCCCAACATTGATGGAAAAGATTGAGAACCTGATCGGCGTACCAGTTCTTGAAGCTTACGGCATGACGGAGGCCTCCCATCAGATGGCTTCCAATCCGCTTCCGCCGCGCGCACACAAGGGCGGATCAGTTGGTCCGGGAACCGGAGTAAAGATCGGCATCATGGATGAAGAGGGCAATCTGATGCCGGCGGGAGAACTGGGGGAGGTGGTAATCCAGGGTCCCAACGTGATCGAAGGGTATGAGAATAATCCTGAGGCCAACGCCAAGTCCTTCACCAACGGCTGGTTCCGTACCGGTGACCAGGGACGCCTGGACCCAGAAGGTTATCTGCACCTCACTGCCCGCATTAAAGAACTCATTGTCCGCGGTGGTGAAAAAATCGCCCCGATGGAGATTGATGAAGTTATGATGACGCACCCCTGCGTGGCTGAAGCTGTCGCTTTCGGCATGCCGCATCCCACGTGGGGCGAAGAGGTTGCCGTTGCCGTGGTACTCAGGGAGCCGCATCCTGAATCCGGCTTGATCGAACATTGCAAGAAGTACCTGGCGGACTTCAAAGTTCCAAAAAAGGTTTGCATTGTGGAGAAGATTCCCCGCACGGCCACTGGCAAAATCCAGAGGCGCGCTGTGGCTGAGGCGCTTTCAGGGGTCAAATAGTTGAGATATCTCATTGTAGGTGCGGGAGCAGTTGGCGGATACATTGGCGCCCTGATGTCACGGGCCGGATATGACGTGACTTTGCACGCTCGCGGTCCTCATCTTGCCGCAATGCAGAAAAATGGCGTCCGCGTGATCACCGCCGACGGCGATTTCATTTCGAACCCCAGAGTAATTTCTGACCTGAAAGATGGCGCTCCGTATGACGTCATCTTTCTGTGCGTGAAAGCCCACGGGCTGCCTCCTCTGGCTCCGCAGCTTTCCGCTGCCATCGGTCCGGAGACCATTTGCGTAAGCACGCAAAATGGCATCCCGTGGTGGTATTTCCAGAATGACTCTGGCCCGCTGGCGGGCATGCGTCTGGAGAAGGTGGATCCCAACGGCATTGTTTCGTCGGTAATTGACTCTAAACGCGTCATCGGTTCGTTAATTTACTTCGCCACGGAGATCGTGGAACCCGGCGTCATCAAGCATGACGAGGGAAATCGCATCTCCCTGGGTGAGCCCGATGGCTCACGTTCTGACCGTATTCGTGACATTGCGCAGGCACTTGTAGCGTCCGGGCTGCGAGCGCCGGTTACAGCGCGGTTACGGAGCGAAATCTGGGTTAAGATTCTGGGCAATGTTGCCTTCAATCCCATCAGCGCACTTACCGGCGGCACGCTGGCCCAGATTTTGCGCAACGAGCACACTCGTGAACTGGTGCGCAACATCATGCAGGAGACGGAATCAGTCGCAGCAAAACTGGGTATGGAACTGCCGGTCAGCATTGAACAACGCATGGCCGGTGCGGAAAAAGTTGGAGAACACAAGACGTCTATGCTTCAGGACCTGGAAGCCGGACGCCCGCTTGAATTGGAAGCAATCGTCGGAGCGGTGCTGGAGATCGGTGAACGGCTGGAGATTTCCATGCCGCACACAAGAACGGTGTATGCCTGCGCCAAGCTGCTGGCCGAGCGCCGCGCGGCCACGCAGAAAACTTAGCTTTCTTCGAGGGAACAACCATGTACAAACGGTGGATTCAGTTCGTTTGCGCGATTATTGCCATGATCATGATCGCCAACCTGCAGTATGCCTGGACGCTCTTTGTTAAACCCCTGCAAGCAGCTCACAAAGATTGGTCTCTCAATGGCATTCAGCTCGCCTTCACTCTCTTCATCTTTCTGGAAACCTGGATTACGCCGGTGGAAGGCTGGATGATTGACCGCCTTGGTCCGCGTATTTTCCTTTCCATGGGCGGCGTCTTATGCGGCCTGGGCTGGACCGGAATGGGCTATGCGCGAACTCTCACCGAGCTTTGCGTGTGCTACTCCCTCGCCGGCTTTGGCGCGGCGTTCGTCTACAGCGGCTCCATTTCCACGGCTCTCAAATGGTTTCCGGACAAGCGTGGCACCGTCTCCGGCTTTATTACCGCTGGCTTCGGCGCAGGCTCGGCATTGTTCATTCCCATGATTGCTGACATGCTCCGGGTCGCCAACTATCGGACAGCCTTCGTCTATACCGGCATCGGCCAGGGCCTGGCAATTCTCATCGCTGCCCAGGTGCTGCAGAATCCGGGACCAGACTTCAACGTTTCGCCCGCAGCCAAGAAGCCGGTATCACCCAAGTTGCGGCGCAGCGCGGTCCAATTCAATAGCGGCCAGATGATGATGACTCCACAATTCTGGCTTCTCTACGTTGCATTCGTGATGACATCGGTCGGCGGCTTGATGATCACCGCGCAAGCCGGACCGGTCGCCAAAGGCATGGCTATTCCCGCCGCCGCGATTGTCACCGCCCTGGCGCTCAGTCGTGTTGCCAACGGCGGTGGCCGCATTTTCTGGGGATGGCTTTCCGACCACGTCGGACGTGAAATGGCCATGGTGATACCTTTTACCTTGCAGGCACTCTGCATTGTGAGCGTTCTCACCCTGGGCAAGCTATCCGGCGGCTGGTTTATTGCGACCATGATCGCCGTTTACTTCACCTGGGGCAGCATGTTTTCGCTGTTCCCGGCAATCATTGGCGATTACTTTGGCGCCAATCACGCCACATCAAACTACGGATTCCTCTACACCGCCAAAGGTGTGGCATCCATCGGCGGCGGCTGGATCGCAGCCAAGATGTTTGAGAAATTCGGCAACTGGAATGCTGATTTTTACACCACCGCCGGTCTGGCGTTACTCTCCGGCGTTCTGATCCTTGTGGTCAAATTCATGCCGCTCCCGGCAAAGCAAGAAGGCACGGAGCCGGTGATGGTGGCCGCCAAGGTCAGTTAACCATTCGTCATCAACTAGCAAGATCAACAAACAAAAAAGGCCGCGGCGATCTGCTGCGGCCTTTGCGTTTGTTGCGAACCCGTTATTCCGTCTGCTGCGTAATGTTCAACAGAACGCCTACGCTGGCCAGCATCACGAACAATGACGATCCGCCATAGGAGATAAAGGGCAGGGGAATACCTTTGGTCGGCAGCAGAGCCAGCACAACACTCATATTGAAGAACGCCTGCATTACGATCATCGCCGTTATGCCGGTAGCCAGAAAACGCGCGAAAGGATCGTGTGCGCGCAGTGCTGTACGAAATCCTCGCCAGGCGAAGACGGAAAACAAGAGTGCGATGGCGACTGCGCCAATCAGCCCCAGCTCTTCTGACGCGACTGCATAAATAAAATCGGTATGCGGTTCGGGGAGATAGAAGAGCTTCTGCTTGCCTTCCATCAGGCCGATTCCGGTGAGCCCGCCGGTACCAACCGCAATCAATGACTGCGTAATGTGAAAGCCGGCGCCCTGCGGGTCAGACCAGGGATCAAGAAAGACGGCCATGCGCCTTGCACGCCAGCCTACGTGAAACAGAAGGTAGTACATGGCCGGAACGATCGGCATCAGCGCATATCCAAAATACCTGAGCCGCATTCCCGCAACATAGAAAATTGCCGCGGTAACACCCACGCAGACGACCGCGGTCCCCAGATCAGGCTGCTTCACGATGAGCAAGGCAAACAGCGCCACGGGGACAATTGCCGGCAAAAGCGTATGACGCCAGTCATCAATGGCTTTAACCCGGCTCTCCAGAAAAAACGCCAGAAAGAGAATCAGCGCAGGCTTGGCCAGTTCCGAAGGCTGAAACGATGCCGCGCCCAGTCTGATCCAGCGATGCGTATTATGCGAGCGATCAAGGAAGAAGACCGCCACCAGCATCAGCGTGGTCAGGCCCAGAAAAGTAAAGACTATGCCCGGACTCTTCCACCGGCGATAGTCAACCTTCATGATGATCGTCATGGCCGTTAAGCCGGCCAGGGCCCAGCCAAGCTGGCGTAAGAGGAAGTAATACGCGGACCCAAAACGATCATGGGCCATTACGGCGGAAGCACTGAAAACCATCAGCACGCCGATCACGACCAGAAGCAAAGTGGAGCCAAAAAGCCATTTATCGATTCCTACCCGCTTGGCCACTAACGTCTGTCTCCCAGCGTCACCGGCGCAAGTCCTAGCACCTGCTCTTTAAACACGCGCCCGCGGTGCTCATAATTTTCAAACTGATCAAAGCTGGCGCATGCCGGCGCCAGAACCACAACGTCACCGGGTTTCGCTGAGTCGAATGCCTGGCGCACCGCGCGTTCCAGCGTTCCTGAATGTGTGATCTCGGTGGCGCCTTGTATCTGCGAGCTGATCTTTTCCGCGGCGGCGCCAATCAGATAAGCTCTTTTGGTCCGTGCGCGCAGCAGCGGAACAAGCTCTGTGTAGTCGCTGCCTTTGTCTTTGCCCCCAAGAATGATGTGAATATTTCCGGGAAAAGACTCCAGCGCTTTCACCGTGGCATCAACATTGGTGGCCTTGGAATCGTTGTAGAAACCGACGCCGTTAATGGTCGTCACAAATTCCAGGCGATGTTCCACGGCGCGGAATTCGCTCACCGCTTGCCGCACCTGCTGAGCAGTGCATCCGGCCAGCATGGTCATGGTCACAGCGGCCAGAACGTTTTCGATATTGTGTTCGCCCTTGAGCTGAATGTCAGACCGGCCCAGCACAACCTGCTCTTTGTCTTGGACATGAAGGTTTTCGCAAAAAATAATCTGGTCGCCTTTTAGGAATGCCCCGTTCTTGACAGCGGTCTTGCGGCTGAACCAGTAAAGCCTGGCTTTAATCTTCGATTGCAATGCCGCCGAAGTCGGATCGTCTGCATTGAGAACTGCGAAATCATTGGCTGACTGGTTTTCGAAGATCCGCGCCTTGGCGTCAACGTAAGCCTGAAATGTGTGATGGCGATCCAGATGGTCCGGCGTGATGTTCAGGATTCCGGCAATCCACGGGCAGAACTGTTCAATGGTTTCCAGCTGAAAACTGGATATCTCCAGCACGGCAATAGCTGTCAGGTGAGGACTTGCCCGCCAGTGCAATCACCGGTGTCCCGATGTTGCCGCCTACCAGCGTCTTCTTCCCACTCTTGGCCATGATCTCGCCCACAAGAGTCGTGGTCGTAGTCTTGCCGTTGGAGCCAGTAATCGCCAGCATCTTGCCCTGTAGAAATCGCGATGCCAGCTCAACTTCGCCAATGACAGGAATCCCCATTGTCCGGGCATGTTGCAATGACGGCTGGTCAGAGGGAACGCCGGGGCTCACGACAATCAAATCCTGATCGCGAAACGTACGTTCGCCATGATGGCCGGTCTCAATCGATATTCCGCGATCCAGCAGCGCAGCCGCTTCACCCTGCAGCTGCACTTCACTCTTCGCGTCAGAAACAGTCACTTTGGCGCCGTGCTCCTGGAGAAAAACAGCCGAGGCTGCGCCGGAACGTCCCAGGCCCACCACCAGAACGCGTTTCCCTTTCAGATTGTTGTCACTGTTCCACTGAGCCATGTCTGCACCATTGTGCCATGAATCGGCGCGGCTTAACGCAACTTGAGTGTGGTAAGTGCAAAAAGAGCAAAGATCAGGGCAAGAATCCAGAAGCGAATGATGATCTTCGATTCTGACCACCCCGCCAGTTCAAAGTGATGGTGCAGCGGCGCCATCTTGAAGATACGTTTCTTACGCAGCTTATACGATCCCACCTGCAGAATCACTGACAGCGCTTCAATCACAAACACGCCGCCGATAAAGGGCAGCAACAGCTCCTGCTTGATGATTACGGCCACCGTGCCGATCGCGCCACCCAGGGCCAGCGAACCAACGTCGCCCATAAAGATCTCGGCCGGATGCGCGTTGTACCAGAGAAAGCCAATACTGGATCCCACCATGGCTCCGCAGAAAATGGTCAGTTCCGCTACCTGCGGCATCTTCTGCAGTTCCAGATATTCTGAGAACACAGCATGTCCGCTTAAGTAAGTAAGCACCGTAAGCGCGCCGGCAGCAATCACCGTACACCCGATCGCCAGCCCATCCAGGCCGTCCGTGAGGTTGACCGCGTTACTTGATCCCACCAGCACCAGCATCACAAATGCCACAAACGGCGTAAACGCCATAAACCATATGTGGGGATAATGTCGCAGGCTCTCAATCACCAGATCAGGACGGAACTGCTTTACGAAAGGAACCATCAGGTGGGTGGAGTACTGCCGTTCTGCCGTCAGAAAGACCAGCGCAATACCCACGGCGCATGCCACCAGGAATTGCAGCAGCAGCTTGGTGCGTCCGGTCAGCCCAAGATTCCGCTTGTTAACGATCTTCAAATAATCGTCCGCGAAGCCAATCGCGCCGAAAGCAATCGTGGAAAGCACCGCCATCCAAATGTAAGGGTTGGAAAGATCGGCCCACAGCAGCGTGGGCACGATAATGGCGATGGTGATAAGCACGCCGCCCATGGTCGGCGTTCCGGCTTTTTTCTGGTGCGCTTTGGGGCCTTCCTCGCGTATGTACTGGCCGATTTGAAATTCCCGCAACTGCCGGATAATGGCCGGACCAATGATCAGGCCCATAAACAGTGCTGTAAGGCTGGCAAATGCAGTGCGAAACGTTACATAGCGGAATATGCGGAACGGAGGGAAATACGCGAACAATTTTTGATAAAGAAGCCAGTAAAGCAATATTCCTCCGTTACGTTATGGGCAAAGCCGCTTGCTGATCATATATTGTCTGGTGAAAATAAATGCCGCAGGCCGTTGAGAGGAAACCTTCGTATAACCCCCGGCCGTTGATCAGGGTGTCAGGTTCAAGCCGGTTTCCCGGTTAAATTCTCGTGAACCATTTCCAGGGCTCGTTCCAGCTTCACGCTGCGTGAAGCCTTCAGCAAGACGGCGTCACCTGGGCGCAGTTCACGGGCCAGCCATTCGCCCGCTTCTTCCGGGGTATCCACAAAGTGTGACTGAACACCGGCTCCGCAGGCCGCTTCCGCCAGAGCTCTGGCCAGGCCGCGAACGCCAATGACTACGTCGATCTTCTTTTCCGCGGCATGGCGGCCCGAATCGCGGTGTAAAGCTTCCGCCGTTTGCCCCAGCTCCATCATCTCGCCCGCAATCAGGATACGACGCTCAGCCTTCATCCCCGCCAGCGCATCCACCATGGCGTCAAGCGCGCGAGGATTGGAGTTATAGCAATCGTTGATGACGGTAGCGCCGCGCAGCTCGGTGATCTGGCCACGCTTGTCAGTCGGCTGAACCGTCCCAAGCGCCTTTGCGGCATGCGAAGGCAGCACTCCGCGTTCAATGGCCGCGGTGCAAGCCGCCAACGCATTCATCACGTTATGCTCACCCACCAGCGGAAGAGTTACCTGCTCGCGCACACTTCCCGCCACCAGCTCGAAGGTGGAACCCTCCACTCCCAGCGATTGGATGTTCTGCGCTGAAACATCCGCCGCGCGCTTGATCCCGAACGTGACTACCTTGCCCTTGAAATTGCGCCCAAACTGGCTCACATATTCGTCGTCGGCATTCAGTACGGCCGTCCCATTGCTGGGTAGCGTCTCCACAATTTCGTATTTTGCCCGCGCGATGTCGGCAATCGAACTGAAAAATTCCAGATGCACCGGCGCAACACACGTGACCACTGCAAGATCATGCTGGGCCAGCTTGCCCAGTGCGCGAATTTCACCCAGGTGGTTCATGCCCATCTCAACCACGGCAACGTCATGCTCAGCTTCCAGCTTCAGCAGCTGCAAAGGCATGCCAATGTGATTGTTCAGGTTGCCACTGCTTTTCATTACGCGAAACTTGGTACTCAGCAGATGGGCCAGCAGCTCTTTGGTGGTAGTTTTCCCCGCCGATCCCGTAACCGCAAGCAGCGGTTTGCCCCATAGACGACGTGCCGCCGCGCCTAGTGACTGCAAAGCGGTTAGCGTGTCATCCACGCGAAGCAAACGATGAGCGTCAGCGTCCAGCTTTCTCTTTCCGTCAATCACGGCTGCAACCGCTCCCTTTTCCAGAGCGGAGTTCACGTAGTCATGGCCGTCAAAGCGGTCGCCCTGCAAAGCGATAAAGAGGTCACCTGGCTGCAGTGACCGCGAATCAATGGAGTAGCCCATGGCAACCTGTTCCTGGTCCACCGCGCCCTGCGCGCCGGTAAACTCAGCAATTCGCCAAAGTGGTAACTTCATTGCGATCTTTCCTCCTGCTTTGCGTATCCCATCCGTTGTAATGTTTCCCGCGCCACCTGAACATCATCGAAGGTGAAAGAACCTTCGCGCGTAATCTGTACCTTTTCATGTCCTTTGCCGGCAATCAGCACCACATCGCCCGGCTGCGCTTTTTTCAACGCCAGCCGTATAGCTTCCTTCCGCTCTGGCTCCAGCACGTGCCGGTCACGATTGCCGTTAAGACCGGGCAGAACATCATCCATGATTTTCAGTGGATCTTCACTCCGTGGATTGTCTGAGGTGAGTACCACGAAATCACTGCCCTGCGCCGCTGCCTGGCCCATGAGTGGTCGCTTTGTCTTATCGCGATCCCCGCCGCAGCCGAACACAGTGATCACGCGTCCGCCCGATCCGGAGCGGGAAGCAAAATCGCGAGCGATGGAGGTAAGGTTCCGCAACGCATCGTCCGTATGCGCGTAATCTACAACTACGGCAAAAGGCTGGCCGCAGTCCACCCGCTCAAATCTCCCCGGCACCTGATTGAACTGGCTGAGGGCTTCCGCGATTTGCGGCAGCGAACATCCCCGCGCCCAGCAGGCGGCGGAAGCAGCCAGCAGGTTATACACATTCACCTGTCCAATGAGTCTTGCTGTAATGCGTTGCGTTCCAGCGGGAGTGGCAAAGTCAAAGCTGGTTTGCGTTGGTTGCAGGTCAATGGCAGTGGCGCGAAAATCACCGTGACGAATTCCGTAGCTGATTACCTGTTTGCTGGCAGCGTGGCTGGTCTTCAATAAGGCGGTGCCGTAATTGTCATCGGCATTGATTACCGCTGTGCGGGGCGCTGGAGCGCCTGTCCCTTCAAAAAGCATTCGCTTGGCCGCAAAATAGCTGTCCATATCTTTGTGGTAATCGAGATGATCGCGTGTGAGATTGGAAAAAACCGCCACTTCAAAGGGAATGCCCCAGACCCGTCCTTGTTCGAGCGCGTGCGACGAAACTTCCATGGCAACATCGCTTGCACCCGCCGCCAGCGCTTCGGCGAAAATCTGATTCAGTTCCAGCGACTCCGGCGTCGTGTGCGGTGCGGGCAATACCTTGCCCCCTACGTGATACTCAATGGTCCCAACCAGCGCTGACTTATGCCCGCAATAGTTCAGGATAGATTCGATCAGGTACGTCGTGGTGGTTTTGCCGTTGGTTCCTGTAACGCCGCATATCTTTAATCTATCCGCCGGATGGACGTAAAAGTTCGCTGCCAGCACGGCGAGTGTCTTGCGACCATGGGGAGCGACGGCCCAGGCTACGCCCTCGCGGGGCGATTCATTCGAACCATCGGTCACCACGGACACAGCGCCATTCCTGATCGCCACATCAATGTAGCGATTGCCGTCCGTGGCTTCACCGCGCATGGCGACAAAAGCCCATCCCGGCTTTACACGCCGCGAATCGTAATCCACACCGGCAATCTGTGGATTTCCGCCAACCGGCTCCAGCCCGGTTCCCCGTAACAAATCAAAGAAGTTCATTTTGTCCTGATTATAAGCAAAGTGGATGAGGTTACTTGGCCTCTCAGTGTGCTATCGGCCGTAAGGCTGCCCGGTTTCCAATTACCTGGTTTCCAATTACCCGATTACCAAATTACTCAATTACCCAATCTCTATAGGGGGTACCCCCCCGCCATTCACCCCATCCGATCCCAATCATCCCAATTTGGCGTAGACTTCAACGCTCTTGCCTTTCCGATCTCGGCGATTCCGCCAACCCATCCATAACCGCCGTCATCCCGACGACCGTAAAGCGCCCGCGTGTACTCTTCAGCGCGGGCGTAGGTCGGAGGGACCTTGTGCTTGCCTTTACGATCAACAGATCAATCGATTTCCAGATCGCCAGAAGCCCCCCGCCGTTCACCCCATCCGATCCCAATCATCCCAATTTGGCGTAGACTTCAACGCTCTTGCCTTTCCGATCTCGGCGATTCCGCCAAACCCATCCATAACCGCCGTCATCCCGACGACCGTAAAGCGCCCACGTGTACTCTTCAGCGCGGGCGTAGGTCGGAGGGACCTTGTGCTTGCCTTTACGATCAACGGATCACCAGATTTCCCGGTCACCCGATGCCACCCCCCGGGTCATCCCAAGATCTAAAGGACTTACACGATTCATCCCAAGCGATGCTCGTGTGGCACAGCCGCCCTCGGCTGTGCATGATTTGTTGCCCTGGCCAATTGCCAATTGCTGGTGTTCTGATCAGTGCCGATCAGCGTGATCAGCGGTAAAGTTTTCGATCACGGCGATGTCGCTCGATGACGGCGATCTCGGCGATTCTCCCACTATGCCTCATGTGGGCTCGCGAAACAAATGATCTTAAGTACTTCCGTAGGGAATAATTGCTCAGGCGCCGACTTGGTCTAATCAGCGTTTATCTGCGTTCATCAGCGGTAAGGTTTTCCCGCTCCAGCCGCCGCCTTCACTCCCAGCTTTTCCGGCAAGATCTTCAACCTGCGGCAAGCTTCATTCAACTCGGCTTCCGTCTTGGCAAAACAGAAACGAATCAAATCCTGCCCGCCACCGCCGTGATAAAAAGCGCTGCCTGCCACCGTGGCCACTCCTGTTTCACGCAACAGGGCCATCGACTTCTCTTTGCTGGTTTTGCCGGGAAGAATACGCGCATCGGCCAGAACGTAATACGCGCCATTGGGGACCGAAGGCGTAAGGCCAATTTCTTTCAGCACATCACAGAGCTGGTCACGCTTCTGCACGTACTCCGCTGAGATTTCCTGATAAAAGCTCTCGGGCAGGTTGAAAATGCCTTCCGCCACGCCCATCTGCAGCGGGGCTGGAGCACACACATAGATAAGATCATGGAAATAAGCGATGGCCTGCGTCCACTTGGGATCGCATACGGTATACCCAACGCGCCACCCGGTAATGCTGAACGTCTTGGAATAGCCGGAGATGGTGATGGTGCGTTCCGCCATGCCGGGCAGCGTGGCCGGACTGATGTGCTTGCCGTCGTAAACAAAGTACTCGTAGATCTCGTCAGTAAAAACGAACAGATCATGCTTCTGCGCAAATGCGGCGATCCACTCCAGTTCCTGCCGGGTAAAGATCTTGCCGGAAGGATTGCCCGGCGTATTGATCATGATGGCCCGTGTGCGCGGCGTGACCACGCGTTCCAGGTCTTCCGGTGAAAAACTCCAGTCGGGGGCGCGCAAAGTCACAAACACCGGTTTGAGCTCGGCAGCAATGATCGTGTTCAGGTGATATCCGTAAAACGGTTCGAAGAGGATGAACTCATCGCCAGGATCGAGCAGTGCCAGGCACGAAGAGTAAAACGCGCCCGTCGATCCGGAGTGAACAATCACTTGAGTCTCGGCATCGCACCGGATTCCGTTGAAGCGAGCCATCTTGTCGGCGATGGCCTTGCGAACCGGCGTCAGGCCTTCCGCACGCGTATAACTGTTGATGCCCTGTTCCATCGCGCGGCGCGCGCCTTCGCGTACAACTTCCGGCACCGGCGTATCACACACGCCCTGGGCAAGGTTGATGCCTTTGATCTTTTCGCACTCCAGGGACATCACCCGGATTTCAGATTGCACGGTGCGCTTGGCGCGCTGGCTGGTGGAAAGGCCCATGTTTTACGGATCTCCCTCTTGCAGATATCCGTCTATTGTAATCCGCGCCAGCCTGACGAGATATCGCCTACTCGTATCTCAGCGCAACCATGGGATCCACGCGCGTTGCCCGCCTTACAGGGACCAGACAGGCCGCCAGCGCCACCACGGTCAGTAGCGACACCACAGCGCCGAACGTAAGCGGATCGTGTGCTTTTACGCCGAACAACATGTCAGTCATGAAGTGTGCAGCCGCCAGCGCTGCGGCCAATCCGGCGAACATGCCAACACAAATCAGCACGGCGGCATGCCGCATTACCAGATTCAACACGTGGCCTTGTTGTGCACCCAGGGCCATGCGAATGCCAATTTCACGCGTACGCTGTGAGACCAGATAGGCCAGCACGCTGTAAAGACCCACTGCGGCAAGAATCAGAGCAATGGCAGCCAGGCTGCCGAACAGCCACATCTCCAGCGTCGCATCCTGTATGTCTCCTGCAATGACTTCATCCATGCTGCGAGGGGAATAGACTGCCAGCGAGTCATCAATTTCGTGTAACTTTTCCCGGATTGCGGGGACCGCGTTTTGCGGAGGCCCGGCTGTCCTTGCCACAATGTAAACACCGAAACGGGGAACATCTTCATTCAACGTAAGAGGAAAGTACGCCTGGGGTATGGCCTTGGCACGCACGCCAAATTGCTTCACGTCGCCAACGACGGCGATGACTCTTGTGTTTGTTCCGCCATATACAAATATTTTTCCCACCGGGTCCTGGCTTGGCCAGAACATTCGTGCCATTGATTCATTGATGACGGCGTTGAAAGTCAGTTCGGGTGGCACAACTTCCAGATTTGGATTTGCCTTGACCAGATCATCAATTTTTAGAGTTACAACTGCGCTGCGCTCCATCTCTTGTTCGTCAAAAACTCGTCCTCGCCTTTGCGGAATGCCCATGACCCGGAAATAGTCCGGCGAAACGAAATTGTATTCAACCAATTGATTGGCGTGGGCGGGGTTGGTATCGCCAGGAACCGTAATGGTGCCGTTCCATCCGCCCTCAAGAGGCAGCTCAGTTGAAAGAGCAACGGACTGAACGCCGGGAATCGCTCCCAGATCGGCAGCAAGGCGGTCACAAAACTGGCGTCGCACCTGCAGCGTTGGGTATTTGGATTCAGGCAAAAGAATGAATCCGGTAGAGACCTTGTGCGCATCAACGCCGATGTCTGTCTGGTGTAAATGGGCAAAGCTACGCAGCAACAACCCGGCCACGATCAACAATGCCAGGGACACGCTCAGTTCCAGCACCACCAGGCCATCCCGCAACATCCGGGTGAAGCGGGAAGCGTTCATCAACGTCTGCGAAGTGGACTTGAGCTCTTCCCCAAGGTCCAGCTTCGTAGTCTGGAAAATCGGCGCCAGTCCAAAAACGATCCCCACCAGAACACTCAGCCCAAAAGTAAACATCAGGACAGGCGCGTCAATGCGAACCGGATTGTACCTGGGAATTGGGAGTTGTTTGGATGACTCGATCAGCCTGACCAGCCAGAAGCCGCCCGCGAGTCCTATCAGGCCGCCACCGAGCGAAAGCATCATGCTCTCCGTCAGCAACTGACGCACGACACGTATGCGCGTTGCTCCCAGCACCGTGCGAAGCGACATTTCTTTTTGTCTGCTCGAGGCTTTCGCTAAGAGAAGGTTGGCAACATTAGCGCAAGCCAGCAGCAAAACCGCTGCCACTGCGAAGAGCAAAAGCAGCAATCTCTCCCGTGCATCACCCAGAATTTGCTCCTGCAGAGGAATCACGGCTGCGCTTACGTGATCGTTTGACTTTGGAAATTGCTTTTCCAACTGGGCAGCTATGGTTTTCAGGTCCGCTTCCGCAGCTTCCTTGGTGACCCCGGGCTTCAGGCGGCCAATCGCCTGATAGCCGTGGTTTCCACGGAGACCTACTCCCTTCAGGCTCATATCAAGCGGCACAAAGACCTGGACCTGCGGAGGAAAGCGGAACCATGAAGGCATTATGCCCACAATCGTGAATTTCTCGTTATCCAGATTGAGTTCTGTGTTCAGGACGTCTTCACGCCCTGCAAATGACTCCTGCCAATAACCATAGCTGAGCACCGCGACGTGGCGGTTCGCAGGCTGATCGTCACCCCTGGAAAATGCCCGCCCCATCTGCGCATTCACACCCAGCGTGGAAAAATATGTAGCTTCCGCAGGGAGCACCAGGACTGACTGCGATTGGCCGTTGTGACTGCTGTTGGCCGGCGATGGATAACGAAAAAGCGCCGAGCTTTCCAGCGTATGGTTCTGGTTTTTCCAGTCAAGATAGTCAGGACCCGCGAAGGGAAAGTTCCCGGGCGATACCTCCGTCTCCCACAATTGCACCAGACGGTTCGGCTCTTTCACAGGTAACTTGGCCAGGAGCACAGCGTTAACCACCGAAAAGATCGCGGTATTTGCCCCGATGCCGAGTGCCAGCGTAAGCACCGCAACAAAAGTAAACCCCGGGCTTTTGCGCAGGAGTCGGGCGCCGTAACGCACGTCCTGAATCAATGTTTCCATGAATGGGAGCCCGCGCTGATCGCGATGGGCTTCCCTCGCCGTGGCAATATTGCCGGATTTGAGTAACGCTACGCGGCGTGCTTCTTCGGCGGACATCCCGGAACGAAGATTGTCTTCCACTTGCATTTGCAGATGAGATTGAAATTCCTGCTCCATCTCGCGTTCAGAGTGGGGACGCCTGAACAAGCCGTAGACTCTCGCGATCAAGCCACGCATCGTGCTCATCATGACTCCTTGGGCGCCAGGAACCGCGCAAGAATTGCAGTCGCCTGCTCCCATTCCTTCGTCTCGCGCTTCAATTGGTTTCTCCCGGTGCGCGTAAGGCGATAAAAGCGAGCGCGACGGTTGTTCTCTGACGCGCCCCACTCGGCCGTGATGTATCCATCCTGCTCCAGCTTGAGAAGCGCGGGATACAGCGTCCCGTAGTTGACTGACAATTGGTCGCCACTGGTCTGCTCAATGCGGCGGGCAATGCCATAGCCGTGCTGCGGCCCCATGCTTTCCAGCGTCGTCAGCACCATGAGCGCCAGCGTGCCCTGCCAGACGTCACTCTTGTCTCCGCTTTTGTCACCCATGAAAACCTCTCCTCTGGCCATCCAATAGGAATCCAGAACACCATACGCCTGCTCCTATGGGAAAGCAAGAGAAGCGGATGAAACCTTAGACGGATGAGGAAGGGTTCGGACAGCGGAAAAGGCGGGCATAAATTGTGGGTTGCTGAAAAGAATCCGATTTTTGTCTGTTCCGCCCGTTGCGGGCGAAGTGTCATATCCAATGAGTGCAGGGAATGATTCGGGCGATTTCAGTCCCTGCTGCTCCAGGGGCCTTAGGTGAAATTGCCCGAGGCCCCTTATCCACCCTCTGCTATATGCAGAGAATATTTTTTGAGGCAACCCTAGCCAGATTTTTTTCTCGCTGAAAATCTGGATTTACTTGCCACAAGCACAACCCGTGGCAATTCTAAGCACATCTTTCATACAAATCGCCCAAATCGCCTGAAAATCCAAAGCTTTAAAGGAGCACGAACAATGCAGAGGAAATTACGGCAATTTGCATGGGCCTTGATTCTTACCGTCGGAGCCAGCACGTTTGCAAGCCTTCCGATGTGGGCCCAACACCGCGACGGAGGCCACTCCGCCGGACATAACGATAGAGACAGAGGCCGGGACCAGGCTCAAAACCGGGACCGTGATCGCAATCGCGAAGTCGAACGCGAACGGGAACGTGAAGTCGAGCGCGAACGGGAGCGGGAAGTCGAACGCGAACGCGATAACGAGCGCCATCGCCAGCGCGGCCGCAATTCAGGCAAATGATCGGGACCGGGAGCGACAAGAACGACCATGTACGCGGTCCCGGGCTTGACAACGATCTGCTTCGATAGCTGAAGTCCGTTTCGTTGGGCCACGCGTATCGCGGTTCCGCCGCCACGCAGGCAAAAAACCAACAACATCGACGGGTTAGTGAGGACAGAGACACAGAACCGTTTGTGTCTCTGTCACTCCGCTGCCTTTCCCTGGAAGACCGCATCATCTCAGGGCTCGCCGCGCGCGTGTCCGTGTGTGGAGAGTGGCGCAAATTCGTTGTGTGGAGAGTAGCGCAAATTCGTTTGCGCAGGAGAACAGCGCAAATTTGTTTTGCGCAGGAGAACAAAGATGAAATCACTTCATGCGAAGGCATTTTTTATCATCCTTACGTTTGCCATTTCAGCGTACCTCTTTGGACAGAACCCTGCAGGCACAGGCCCCGATCTGAGTATTGCGCCTCACGCTAATCAAGCGCCGGACAACATCAAGGGCTTTAATGCCTATGAGAATTTCCGCGGTATGGTCAACCACTCCGGCACACTGCTCAAGCTGGATTCAACTCTCGGTTATGACTTCAATCGCTACTTTGGTGTCTTTACCGGAGTGCCTCTGTACTTCGCCAGCGACTCCAGCAACACGCCCGGCCAGACCCGGTTGCATGACGCCGGCGCCGGGGATTTTTATTTTGGCGCGGACGCGTATGCCTTCAACCGCTACGTTGATTACACTTCCACTCTTACTATCTCTGCTCCAACCGGCAGCGTAAGCAAAGGCTTCAGTCCAGGCAAACCAACCGTTGACTGGAATAATCGCTTTCGGCATAAGTTCGGCCGGCTCAAACCATTCGTCACTGCCGGCGTCGGCAATACCGTTCCCGACTCCGATCTGATCACGCGGAACTTCATCTCATTGGGCAAGGTGAGCCACTTTGAAGAAGGCGTCGAATTTGAGATCGCGCCCACGGTTTATTTCGGCAGCTCGGCCTTTCAGATTGTTCCTTTTGGAAATCAACAAGTGTTCAACCGCTTTGATGGCGCGGCACCGCGTGATGATCACGGCGGCCATGGCAACGCGGCCCCGCCCCAGCCTCCGCCTCCGGTTGCGGCCACTTCCACAAGCGGAAATGATTTGACCAGAGAACACGGCTTTGACGCCTGGTTCGGCTTTGAGCCCACGCGAATCGTAAGCCTGGAACTTGGCTATTCGCGCAGCGTCACGTTTGCATTGAACAGTTTTTCTTTCAACCTGGGATTGAACGTGGGCAAGCTGTTCCGATCGAAATCGCACTAGTCGCTGAAAAGTCGGGCAGGTTGGAAGCGCCGTGGCAAAAACAAGGCTGGCGACTGTGACCAGAAAAATGCTCTGTAAGCGGTTTGGAGCGCAGCGACAAAAGTAAGGGCGAGGCCGACCACGCGCCAAGCCCACCGCAACAAGGCTAGCGACCGTGATCAGAAAAATGCTCTGTAAGCGGTGTGGAGCGAAGCGACAAAAACAATGGAGCCTTTACTGTCTGCTGGTTGTCTCTTAAAATGGAATTTCCCGGCCGACGTAGCTCAGTTGGTAGAGCAGTCGATTCGTAATCGACAGGTCAGCGGTTCAATTCCGCTCGTCGGCTCCATTATTTCTGTTGCTCTGCTCCACATCGCTTCAAAACTTCTATCCTTGTAGCTGCCTTCTGCCTTGTTGCAGGGGCTCGGCGCGTGATCGGCCTCGTCCTTATCGATTACCTTTGTCCCTTCACCCCACAGGGCAACTTATCTTTACCGTTGTATCGCTTGCGGCTTCTACCGAGTCTACTTTGCGAAATTTGACAATATGGGCGCAAGAATAGGGTGCTATAGTTTGCGTTCTAAGTTGCTGGATAGGAGTTATAGCTTGATGAGAATACCCAGGAATGCGTTCTTAGGTTGCTTGGTCTGGTTGACTACTATCTCCAGCGCCCAGACACTGGTCACGCCCGAGAAGCCTACGGAACCGTCCAGCAACCCTGCCTTTGCAAGCCTGGTCGCTGCATCGAAGGTCTACTTCCGTGACACAGCTGAACTTCCTATGATTCAGCTGAGCACAATGACCGTGACTGACAAGTCGGGCAAAAGTCGCAAGCCCTACACGCTCACGGCTGAGTATCTTTTCCACGGATATAGCAAGAATACGCAAACGGCAAACGCAACGTCTCGTTTCAACATCTCCATGTGGGCTGCCTTCCGCGGAGCCAAGATGGCTAAGTCGTCGATGAACGGAAGCTTTTTCACCATGATGCCCGGCACACAAATGTATTCTGAAAACAACGAATACACTTTTGAAGATGATGCCGGCGCTCAGAACGATCCAAGAATCAAGCTGATTCCGAGCAAGCCGTGTCCGGTATTCGCCTTCATTGAAATGCAGGAAACCTATTTGCCCCAAAAGCCTTGTGGTGAAATGCAGTTTGATCTGGACACGGACTCGAAGCTGAAGAAATTTACATTCGAATCAGCCGGCCTTCCAGCACAATTAACGATGGCCCCTTTCGGAAACTGTTCCCTGCTCAAATACCACACGGAAATCACATTCCAATCCGTCACACTTCAGGATGAAAAAGAGCCGTTCCTGGTACCGGACCAGGTCACCACGACGCTTACAACCAGCAAGGGCACCATTGTTCTTGCCAGTAAGTTCCAGCCGAAACGTTAGACAAAGTTACCTGCGCTCACTCATATCGCAGAACGATCATAGGGTCCACGCCCATGGCGCGGCGCAATGGGACCAGACTTGCCAGCAGAATGGCGGCCGCCAGAACCAGCACCGCGACAAGATAGGTTGCCGGATCGTTGGTGCTCACGCGGTAGAGCAGGCTCGCGAGCAAACGCGCAAGCTGCCATGAAGCCAGCAGTCCCAAACAGATTCCAGTCGCCACCAACTTCAGGTTTCCTTTCAGCACCAGCCACAGGATGGTGCGTGCCCGGGCCCCGCATGCCATGCGAATACCGATTTCACGCGTCCGGCTCTCCACCAGAAACGCCATCACGCCGTAGATGCCGATGCCGGCCAGAAACAACGCAAGTCCGGCACAAAAGCCAATGGACTGGCTGAAGATTCGGAAGGGCGCTTCTTGTTCACTGATTTGCTGCTGCAAGGTAACGATGTCAGCCACCGGCTGGCCTTTGTCCACGGCCCAAACGGCTTGGCGTATTTCAGCGGCGATCGTGGATGGCGCGGCCGTGGAACGCACAACAAAGGCGGCGGAACGGCTGGGCATCTGCACAAATGGAACATAACTCTGGTTCCGCGGGCGCTCCGCCAGATCGTCGGTCTTGATGTCATTCACTACCCCGACAATGGTTCGCCAGGTATTGTCCTCTCGGCCGAGACGAACTCTGTGTCCAAGCGGATCTTCATGAGGAAAGAGACGGCGCACCAGAGTCTGATTGACCACGATCACGGGAAGTGAATCGCGTCCATCCTCCGCGGCAATGTACCGGCCGCGAGTGAGGCGTAGTCCCAGCGTGGACAGATATTCCGGACCCGTTGCGTTCAGTTGCGTATTCGGCACTTCGCTGGGCTTGGGAACAGGACGACCTTCCAGCGTGAGCTCAGCACCTCCGGAAGAATGCCCGAAAGGAATGAACTGGCTCACTGCAGCCGACTGGACCTGGGGCAAAGCCTGAACATGGCTGAGCACCTGATCGTAAAACTCAAGCGTCTGACCAGTCTCTTTATAACGAAGAGCGGGAAGGCTGGTACGCACGGCCATGACATCGTCTGCCCGGAATCCAGGATCTTCCCGATAAATATTCGACAAAGACTTCGTTACCAGCCCGGCTGGCACCAGCGCAACCATGGCAAAGATTATTTCCAGGACCACCAAACCTTTGCGCAGATGGCGGCCTTCAAGGTTTGCCGAACCCTGGCTTGCTTTCAATACATCTGTAAGGTTCAGTTTGCGGCTTTCCAGCATGGGCGCCATGGAAAACAAAAGCAAACTGACCAGCGATATTCCTGTGGCATAAAGAAATCCGGCATAGTCCATGGAGACAGCGCCGTAGTTTGGGAGATAACCGCGATTTTCAAAGGGAATGGCGGCAGTGGTCCATTTGCCGCCGAACGCAGCAAAACCGAGCCCGAGGGCAACAGCCAGCGGAAGAAGCATCAGATTTTCCGCCAGTAGCTGCCGTGCCAGACGAAATTTACGGGCGCCCAGCGCCAGGCGCATCGTCATCTCTTTGCGGCGTGACAGAGCTCGTGCCAGGTAAATGCCGGCGATGTTGGAACAACTGATCAGCAAGATACAGATGCCGACAACAAAGCCGGTATAGAGTCCCTGCTCACCCGTATGTTTGCCAATCTCCTGGTTGAGGCTGTTCACGTGGATTCCGGAATCCGTGTTGGATTCAGGAAACTGTTTTTCCAGCCGGGTCGCAATCGCGCTCAAGGATTGCTGAGCAGCATCTTCCGTGGCGCCGGGCTTGAGGCGTCCGATGACGGTGAGCCAGCCGGTAGATCGATCAGCACGTTCCTTGTCCGTGAATTCCAACGGCACCCAGACGTTGACGCGTCCCATCAGAGTGAGATGGAAGTTCTCCGGCACCACCCCGACCAGCGTGTACTGTTCGCCGTCCATGACAAAGGTTTTTCCAAGTGCGCCCGCATCGCCATTGAAGCGGTCATGCCACATGCCTGTGCTGATCATGGCCACGTGTCCCAGGCCCGGGTGGTCTTCTTCAGAACGAAAATCACGGCCCAGAGCGGGAGAAACTTTCAACATGCGAAAGAAGTTGGGGCTGACGCGCGCACCCAGAATGCGCTGCGGTCTTTCATCTCCGGTGAAATTGAAGTCTCGCGTGGTCCAGCCGGAAAGATTTTCGAATTCGTGGTTTTGCTCCTGCCAGTCCAGCAGGTCCGGCGCAGAGGCTTGCATGATCCAGCCTTTCCGCGTGTTCTTCTCCCACACCATCATCAGACGATCCGCTTCAGAAAAAGTGGTGGCCTGCATCACCCACTGGCGCAGGATATTGAAGCTCCATGTGCTGATGCCGATCCCGAGAGAGAGCGTCACAATGGCAACCAGCGCGAAGGCGGGAGACTTGCGCAAGGCGCGCAAGCCATAGCGTATGTCTTGCAGGGTGGTTTCTACCAGATTCAAACCGCGCGACTCGCGACATTCCTCGCGGACCTGTTCCACGCCGCCGAACTCCATGCGTGTCTGGTAGATGGCTTCTTCGCGCGTCATGCCTGCGCGCATGTGCTTCTCAAATTCATGTTCAAAATGGAAGCGAAGCTCGTCATCCATTTCGGCGTCAACAGCTTCGCGCCGGAAGAACGCGCGCAAACGATAGAAGACATCAGAGATCATGGGCGTGTTCTCCTTTATGCGGTCTCCAGAATCTGTCCAACGGCGGCCGTCAGCGTGCGCCATGCGTCCTGTTGCGCCTCAAGCTGTTTGCGTCCGGTGACGGTAAGTTCGTAATACTTGGCGCGACGGTTATTTTCAGAAACACCCCAGCGCGCTTTGATCCAGCCGCGCCGTTCCAGGCGATGCAAGGCGGGATACAGTGATCCCTGCTGCACCTGAAGAACGTTGCTGGAGATCAGTTGAATGCGCTCCGAGATGGCCCATCCATGCTGCCGTTCCAGGGCAACCGTCTTCAGGATCAGAAGGTCGAGTGTTCCCTGCGGCAAATCAAGACGCGGAATAGACAATGCCTTACCCTTTCACTTCGACAGGAGATTAGCACGAGCACCTGTAGAAGCGCAAGGGGAGCTGACAAAAGAAGGCGCCCTGTCGGCGTAGGTCGCCGCACAGGTGACAACCATGGTTCTTCTGCGCCTTTCGCCTCCTGTTTGCGGCTGTTTTTCCACATGAAAATCAGGTTACGCCTTGCATTTCTTACAGTTAACGGCCATAATGCGATTTGTCTAGGAAAGTTCTTATTTTGGTTGGTTTGAAACGGCACAAGGCACTTCAAGGCTAAAGTGGAACGATACCATCGAGAGGACGTTCTAAGGATTCTTCGCATCACGGCGCGACAGCTCGCTGGCTGGGAGAAGGGCGGCCTGTTTCCCGTGAAGGAGCTGTATTCTTTTTTTGATCTTCTCCAGATTAAAAAATTGCGTGATCTGCGCGCCAAACGTGTGCGCCCTGCCATGATCCGCGATTCCCTCCGTGCCATGCAGCAACAAGTGGCAGGCATGGAAAATCCTTTGCTTGAAGCCGGCACTTTCACCACTCGTTCTCGCGTAATCTATCGCCATCGTGGAGCGGCTGTGGAGCCTTTGGCCGGCCAATTTGTCATGGACTTCACCGATCGCGAAGTCGTAGAGCCCAGGATGGGCAAGGTGCATGCCATGCGCGCTGCTGAAACCGCCGCTGATTTCTTTACTCGCGGAGTTGGCCTGGAAGAAGACCCCGCGACCCAGGATGAAGCCATTGATTCCTACAAAAAGTGCGTGGACCTTGATCCCACGCACGCCGCCGCATTCATCAACCTGGGAACGCTTTACTACAATCGCCACGATTATATTCTGGCGGAGCGCTACTATCGCAAAGCCGTGGAAGTGGATCCGCGCTACGCGCTGGCGTATTTCGATCTCGGCAACGTACTCGACGAAACCGGCCGTCTTCCTGAAGCCATTCGCGCCTATGAAGCCGCCATATCACTGGCGCCCACCTACGCTGACGCTCATTACAATCTGGCCCTGGGGTATGAAAAAGCCCGCCAGCCGCGCAAAGCCTTGTCACATTGGCAGGCATATGCCCGGCTTGATACGGTTGGACCCTGGGCCATCCATGCCCGCAATCAGGTCAAGAAAATCCTTTCCACCGATAACCTGAAGCTGGTTCCGAAGAAGTAACTTAGAACGCCATTAAAATCCGCACATCGCGCACATTGTTTCCCGTTGGACCGGTATCAATCGCGTCGCCAAGTTTTTGAAACAGCGGATATGAATTAAATCCGTTAAAGTGCGCATCAACATCCACGCTCGCCGTGCGCGCACGCTCCATGGTTGTTCCGTCAGCCACGGCACCCGCTGCGGGACTATTGCCATCAATTCCATCTGTTCCCGCACTGAGCACGGCAACGTTTTCTCCGGCGATCTTCTGCGCACAATAAAGAGCAAAGTGCTGGTTGCGCCCGCCCGCTCCCGCGTTGTTCGGGACCTTAACCGTAACTTCTCCGCCGGAGATAATGCATGCCCTGGACACCTCGCTGCTCAGCTTGCGTATCCGCGCCAGCAGATGATCTGCGGCAGCAGCGTAGTCCCAGTCATCACATGAGTGATCAATCTCCACGGCAAATCCCTGCCGTGCCGCAGCGGCAGCTGCAGCCCGTTCCGCCGTTTCGTTCGAGAGAATTTTCCACCAGCGTGAACGCGCAAACGCCGCATCATCTTTCTTCGGCGTTTCTTCCAGTGCATGCCGCTCAAACAGCTCACGCACCGACGCGGGAAATTGCGGCAGCAGCTTATGTTCGTTCACGATGCGGTAACAGTCATCGAGCGTGGAGGTATCCGGCATGGTCGGCCCGGATGATAGAGAGTCGAGCGCATTCTCCGGCACGTCAGACACCATGATGGATACCTGCTGCGCTCCTTGCGCCGCCTGCGCCATGCGGCCACCCTTGATGGCGGATAGATGCTTGCGCACCGCATTGATCTGCGCGATGGGCGCTCCCGAGTGAACCAGGGCTTTGTAAGTGGCGATTAAATCAGCGAGAGAAATCTCTTCATCCACAGGCTTCTCCAACGCAGCGGAGCCGCCTCCGCTCACCAGGAAGATGGCCAGTGATTGCTCATTTAACGTGCCGAGCGACTTGAGCACCGCCTCCGCACCCTTCACGGATTCCGCGTTGGGCTGGGGATGGCCGCCCTGAAAATAGCGATAGCCGGGAAGTTGGTAGGGATGCTGGTTGGGATCCACAACAATTCCCTGCACCGTTGGCCCCACCTGACGGGCCAGAATCTCCGCCATACGATGAGCTGCCTTGCCGAAAGAGACGGCCAGAACACGCGAATATGTCTTCAGATCGTAAAGGTCTTCACAGACGCGCAACACGCCGCGCTCACACTGCACATGGCGATCAAAGGCCTTGCCGATTCCGGCTTCAGCCAGTGCATCAAGAAAGATGTCGCGCGCAATGGAACGCATGGAGTGGGCCACTGACATTTATTCTGCTTCCGCCATTTATTCTGCTTCCGCTTGGGGCTGCAAATGAAATTGATCGCTTACCCAATCGCGAATGGCTGCCTGCATCACTGGGAGCTGCCCTTCAAAGAAATGATCGGCGCCTTCCACCATCACCAGTTTTTTCGGCTCCTCAAGTGAATCAACCATTTGCGTCAGCGCCTCCCGGGTGCTGAACTGGTCTTCTGATCCGCTGATAAAGAGCTTCGGTTTGGCACAGCCCTGAAAGAACTCATAGGTATAGGCGCGGCCTTCAACATTTACAGGCGTGCCAAGAGAAATCAAGCCAACCACGCGCCTGTCATTCCAGGCAGCACGCAAACCCGTGGCGGCCCCGAAGGAAAATCCGCAAAAGATGATCGGAAGATGAAATTCGTTATCCAGCCAATCCAGCGCCGTGCGGACATCGTCAACCTCGCCGCGGCCATGATCATGTTCACCTTCACTCATTCCGGCGCCGCGGAAATTGAAGCGCAGCACGGGAAAGCCAAAGTCATTCAGCGCCTTCATGGCCCGATAAACAACCTTGTTGTGAATAGTTCCGCCAAACACAGGATGGGGATGGCACACCAGGGCGGCGTACGTCGCATTGGGGCTGCCGGCGTTCAGAAGCGCTTCCAGCCGTCCTGCCGGGCCGTTTAAAAAGAATGATCCAAGTCCTTGAGGCACATTATTTTTTATCACAATGGGCCCGCCAAGCCGGCGGCCCCGTCTGGTGATACTGTGACTAATCGCAAATTCTTATTTATTCTGTTTCTCACATCATGGATCCCGTCAAACTCACGCGCAGGCTTATCGACATTGAATCCATCAGCGGCAATGAGGGCGCCGTGGGCGCGGAGCTCTATGACGAGCTATGCCGGCTGGACTACACCACGCACAAAATGCCGGTGGAGCATGAGCGATTCAATGTGATCGCCACCATTGACGGGCGTCCGCCGGAGATCGTTTTTTCCACGCACATGGATACCGTGCCGCCATTCATTCCGTCGTCCGAAGACGAAGACAACATTTACGGGCGTGGCTCGTGCGATGCCAAAGGGATCATCGCCGCGCAGATGGCGGCTTGCCAGCGCCTGCGCAAAGAAGGCATGGCGGTGGGAATGTTGTTTGTTGTGGGCGAAGAGCGTGACAGTCTGGGCGCAAAGATTGCCAACCAGACGCCGCCCGGCAGCCGCTTTCTCATTAACGGCGAGCCAACGGAGAACAAGATCGCCGTCGCGTCCAAGGGCGCGTTGCGCGTGCAACTCACGGCCAAAGGTAAGATGGCGCATTCGGCCTATCCGGAGCTGGGTGAATCGGCCATCGACAAGCTCGTCGTTGCGCTCACGCGTCTGGGCGAACTCAATTTGCCGAAAAATCCTGAGGTCGGCCCCTGCACCATGAACATCGGCCTGATTGAAGGCGGCCGCGCTCCCAATGTCATTCCCGATCATGCCCGCGCTCAGCTTCTTTATCGTCTGGTTGGTCCATCAGAGCCAGTGCGAGCGCAGATCACTGCTGCGGTTGCTGGACTCGCCCAGGCCGATTTCGTACTGGAAATTCCCTTTATGAAGCTGCGCACCGTTCCCGGAATCGAATCCATGGTCGCCGCCTTCACCACTGATATCCCTGCGCTCTCCGCGTGGGGTACGCCTGTCCTGCTTGGTCCGGGATCGATTCATGTGGCCCACACTGACCGCGAATTCATTTCGAAGAAACAACTTCATGACGCCGTGGACCTTTACTGCTCCGTGGCAAGACAGCTCCTGCAATAAATTCCGCTAACCGTCTGGCAGTTACGGGGTCTAACCATTCGTCTCCTGTTGATTATTGACAAGAGATTGCGCTATAGTCCCCCTCGACCGTTGACAGGAGTGCTGAATGGGCAAGCCCACTGACCTGATTCAGGGAACACTGGATTTACTGATCCTAAAGATCATTGCGCTGGAACCTATGCATGGCTGGGGCATTGCGCAGCGCATAAGACAGCTTTCCAAAGAAGTATTGCAGGTCAACCAGGGAGCTTTGTACCCCGCGCTGCACCGTCTGGAACAAAACGCCTGGATTAAATCTCAGTGGGGCGAATCAGAAAACAATCGACGCGCTAAGTTTTATTCGCTGACTCGCGCCGGAGAAAAATATCTGAAAGCCCAGCAGGCAAGCTGGGACCGGCTTTCAGTGGCCATCAACTTTGTGCTCGAAAACGCATAAATAAAAGGAAGCCTCTATGCGCTGGCTGCAAAAAATTCCACTCCGTCTGCGTTCCATCTTTCAGCGTAATAAAGCCGAAAAGGATCTCTCCGAGGAACTCCTTTTCCACCTGCAAAATCTGACGGATGAAAACATCTCCCGCGGAATGTCCCCCGAAGAAGCTCACTTTGCCGCGCTGCGCGAACTGGGCGGCGTGGCGCAGATTGAAGGAGAATGCCGCGAAGCGCGCCGGATTAATCTGATTGAGAACGGCATTCAGGATTTGCGGTTCGCGTTCCGTACCATGATAAAGAACCCCGGGTTTACCGCCGTAGTGATTATCACTATGGCCCTTGGAATCGGGGTGAACACAGCCATCTTCAGCCTGGTCAACGGAATTTTGTTGCGTCCTCTTCCCTATCCTGAGCCGGACCAGCTTGTGAATGCCGCCTACACTGGCCCGGTGCCCCAGGGCGCCGTCATTGCATTTCAGCAGCGCCTAAAAAACATGGACGTGGCCGCGTGCAGTTCTGGAACGGGATTCAATCTCAGCGGCGATGGGACAGCCGTCCGAATCAATGGCGCTCAAACCACATCAAACTTCTTCTCTCTAATCGGCATGAATTCGTTGCTTGGCCGGACGTTTCGTCCGGGAGACGAGCTGCCCGGGCAGGACCGGTTAGCAATTTTGAGTTACAGCCTCTGGCGGTCCCGCTTCAGCGGCAATCAAAACATTGTGGGCAGATGGATCATCGTGGATGACATTCCGCGAGAGATCATTGGCGTGATGCCTGCTGAATTTGCGTTTCCCTCGTCCGTGGTCCAGCTATGGATTCCAGGCCGCGTTGACAATCAGAGCCAGTGGGCTGATTTCCGTTACTGGATGATCGGGCGACTGAAACCCGGCGTTCCTCTGGAAGTCGAGCGCGCGGAATTCAAAGCCATTGTTCCGCAGGTGGTAGCAACTTTTCCGTGGCAGATGGGCAATGATTACGCCCCAATGTTTGACGTTGGATCGTGGCGAGAGGATACGTCAAGAAGTGTGCGCTCCACGCTTATGATCCTGCTGGCAGCCGTGGTACTGATTCTGATGGTAGCGTGCTCAAATGTTGCCAACCTTCTATTAGCGAAGTCGTCCTCCCGGCAGAGGGAGATCGCGATTCGAACCGCCCTCGGCGCAAGTCGTGGACGGGTAATCCGCCAGTTGCTCACCGAAAGCACTCTGCTGGCGCTGATAGGCGGAGCTACGGGCATTGTGCTCGCGTTCGCCGGATTGAGTTCCCTGAAAGCAGCGCTACCCGCCAACACCTTTCGACTGGCCGAGGTACACATTGATCAATATGTATTGGGATTTTCAGTTCTCCTCTCGCTGGTTACGGGAGTGCTCTTTGGATTGGTGCCCGCGTTCCATGCATCACGCCTGGATGTGGAGCAATCTCTTAAAGCCGGCAGTCTTGCTTCCGGTCCCAATCGCCAGAAACAGCGCTTTTCGTCTGCGCTTGTTGCCGCAGAAATGGCGCTTGCGGTTGTGCTGGTGAGCGGCGCCGCGCTCATGATCAAGAGTATTGTGGTGCTCACGGGTTCGCCAACGGGACTGCAGGCAGACCATCTTCTGACTGCTGAACTAACCCCGTCATCCTCCTTCTGCCAGACCAACAATGGCTGCCAGGATTTTTATTCTGAAGTTCTCCAGCATCTTCGCGGACTACCCGGCGTGAAGATGGCCGCCATCAGTGACAGTGTTCCTCTTTACGATGTTGGGCGAACAGTGCTTGCGGTGGAGGGCAGTACCTTCGCTACCCCGCAAAAGCCCTATGCCATCTGGGAGTTCACGGTAAACCCGGACTATCTTCCCACCATGGGCATCCCCATCCTGAGAGGAAGAAATTTTGACAGCGGTGATCGGGCCGGCTCTGCCAAGGTAGTCTTGCTGGAAAAGAGACTGGCTGATGTCTTTTGGCCTGGGCAGGACGCGATTGGCAAGCGCGTATCACTTTCATGGATGAATGATTGGCGCACCGTGGTAGGCATCGTGCCCAGTGTACGCTCCTACAATATTCCTCCTGATACGTACGCTGCCCGGATCGGAGGCGGAGTTTACTTTCCAGCAACCCAGGGACTGACGAGCTTTCCGCAGAACATGGACCTGATCATTCGCACGGCTGGCGACCCCAATATCGTCGCCCGTGAGTTACCGGCCGCTGTGGCCAGCATCAATCCCACCGTGCCTATCAGCAAGATTCATAGCATGGATGAAATCATTAGGCTTTCCGTGATCGAGCCGCGTTCCACCATGTGGCTCTTAACGGCTTTTGCAGTTCTGGCGTTGTCGCTCGGGTTAGTCGGTATTTACAGCGTGATTTCCTACTCCGTCGCACAAAGACGGCGTGAGATTGGGATCCGCATGGCAGTGGGAGCCATGAATTGGGACGTAGTGAAAATGATTCTGCGACATGGCTGTGCGCTGACCGCCATGGGCGTCTTGACTGGTGTGGGCGGCTCACTGGTACTCTCACGCTTCATGTCCAGCCTGCTGCACGGAGTGCAGCCCATTGATCCTGTGACGCTTGTGCTGGTTTCTTTGATTGTCGCCACGACCTCCGTGGCGGCCACATTGATTCCCGCCCGCCGCGCCACACGCGTGAATCCTACGATTGCCCTGAAATATGAATAGTGACGATCACGATCGCCACTACGGACATGGGCCTTTAACCCGCTGAGTTGAACCCGTTCGTTCTCTTCGCGTATCCTGATAGTCTGCATATCTGGAAAGGAACCACTTCAGTCATGACCCTTCGCGAAGAACTCGATCAGCGGATTGCCAGGCACGATCTTCTCTGCCATCCCTTTTACGTGGCCTGGACCAAAGGCCAGCTCAGCAAAGATGATCTTCGCGCCTATGCGCAACAATATTTCCATCAGGTAGCGGCCTTTCCCGAATACCTGGAGACGTTTGAGAACCGCTCACAGAGCTATTCACCGGCCCTTTCGCAGGTCGTCGCCAACAATCGTGCGGAAGAAGAAGGTGCGGATTCTCCAGATGGGCGTCCGCACGCCGAGATGTGGCTGGATTTTGCTGAAGGTATGGGCGCGGAGCGCGCAAGTGTGGGGGCCACCACGCCGCTGCCGGACGTTGAAAATCTCGTCAGCACGTTTCAGCGGATCGTGCGTGAAGGTTCTGCAGCCGAAGCGCTGGCTGCGTTTTATGCGTACGAATCCCAGGTACCTCGCATTGCCAGAGAAAAGGCCCGCGGACTTACGGAGATGTACGGCGCTGATGAGAGTACATGCGCCTACTTCAACCACCACCAGACGGCAGACGTATATCACTCGCTGGTCTGGAGTGAGCAACTGGAAAAGGAAATCAGCGCCAACCCTGATCAACGCGGACCTGCTCTGCAGACCGCAGAGACAATCGCCAAAGCGCTATGGCAGGCGCTCGATGGAATCGAGCTGGAGCGATTGGCCCGAGCCGCATGAGCTGAATCAATCGTAAAAAGTAAAAGCGCACCTTACCGCGTGCGCTTTTACTTTGCTTCGTAGTGTGAAGTTAGGCCCTCTTGAGCTTTTGTTCCTGCAACGCAGTGCCATTTGCAATCATCGGCAAGCGAGCAGCGCCGATCAATCCAGCATCGCTGCCGAGAAGGGCCTGGGTAATGATGGTTGTGCGGCGTGAAGGCAGAGAGTCATCATGGATCTTGTTTCCCACCACTCCGGGAACATTCTGCGTAGGAGCAGTAGCGCGGTAGACGAACGAGTTCTTGCGGACCTCTTCCATCATGGCCGGCGCAAAGGCTTCCCATGCGCTTGAAACTCCGCCACCGACAACATACATAGGCAGGTTCAACACGTTCACCAGATCAGCAAGTCCAACTCCCAGCGCTTTGCCCACGGTCTGAAAAATCCTTCGGGCGGGTTCATCGCCCTGAATCGCCATCTGGTAAACCACCTTGGAGCTAAATTCAGGCTCTTCATTCATAGCGCGGCCAAGCTCCGGTGCGCTGCCGTTGGCCACCGCCTGGACCGCCATGCGTTTCACAGCAGTTGCAGATGCGTACTGTTCCAGGCAGCCTTGGCTGCCGCAGCCGCACGCCGGACCATTGGGGTCCACTTGAATGTGGCCCGCTTCTCCGGCCATACCGGTCATTCCATGCCAGACCTTTCCATTCAAAACCACCCCGCCGCCCACGCCGGTGCCCAGCGTGATCATGCACATGTCTTCCACGTTGGAAGCCGCGCCCATCCACTTCTCTCCCAACGCTGCGGAATTAGCGTCATTCTCCAGGATGACTTTGGTCCTGAGGCGGCGCTCAATTTCTTCGCGCACCGGATAGTCTTCCCATCCCGGCAGATTGGGCGACTGACGCAGCATGCCGCTCTGCATTTCGATGATGCCAGGAACCCCAATCCCGATCCCGGCCAAATGACCTTCGCCACTGCGGAACTTCGTCGCTAGTTCCTGGACGGCCGTGCACATGTCGAAGATCACGGTGTCGCGCCCGCGTGAAACTTCTGTTCCCGTGGTGATCTTTTCAATAATCTTGCCGTTCTCGTCCACGGCGGCGATGCGCAGGTTGGTGCCACCCAGGTCAACTCCAATGGCAAACGTAGTCATTTGTTCGGCAAATCCCTTCTACAAAATACGATGCTTTATCCGACAGCGAGAGACGGATGTCAAGGTAATCATTTGCGGCCTTAGCTGGGCAACGATTTGGAGAAATACGTTTACCAGACTATCTTCTTCAGCATGAAAATCGCGGGGAGAGTAGCAGTTGTTACCGGCGGCGGCAACGGCATTGGTCGCGCACTATGTCTAAGGTTCGCCAAAGAGGGCGCGAAGGCCGTCATCATCTCTGATATCGACACCAAACACGCTGAGGAACTTGCCCACCAAATTAGCGCCCAGGGTACCCAGGCGGAAGCGATCCCGGCAAACGTCGCCAAAGAACCCGACGTAAAGAATCTGGTGCAAGCAGTCAGCAGCAAGTACGGACGGGTTGATATCTTCTGCTCGAATGCCGGAGTCGGCGTTGGGCGCGGCCCCGAAGCTCCTGACTCCGACTGGGCGTTAAGCTGGGACGTGAACGTGATGGCGCATGTTTACGCGGCACGCGCAGTGCTGCCGCAAATGCTGGCGCGCAAAGAAGGCTATCTGCTGCAGACCATCTCTGCCGCCGGCCTGCTCACACATGTTGGCTCTGCGCCTTACTCGGTCACCAAGCACGCTGCCCTTGGCTTTGCGGAGTGGCTGGCCATCAATTACGGCGAACGCGGCGTTCGCGTCTCCGCTTTGTGCCCTCAAGGTGTACGGACCAACATGCTGCTCAGCGGAGGAAATGAATTTCTGCTGGCCGGCGCCCTCGAACCAGAGCAGGTTGCCGAAGACGTGATCAAAGCCATGGACGAAGAACGGTTCCTGGTTCTTCCCCACCCTGAAGCGGGCAAATTCTTTCTCAACAAGGCCACAGACTATGATCGCTGGATCCGCAATATGAGAGGATTCGGAAAATGAAAGACGCGTCCGGCATTAGCCATGGCAGGAATTACTTTTGGCATTTGGGACAATAATGTGTTCCGCGGCCACCGACCACGATTTTTTTGATGGGAGTTTTGCATTTAAGGCAAGGCTTGCCTTCGCGGCCGTACGCGCGATGCCGAAACTGGAAAAAACCTTTTTCGCCATCCGCATCAACATAGTCGGAAATAGACGAGCCGCCGGCGCGGATGGCTTCCTGCAAGACCTTCTGCAACGCGCTATGCAACTTCTTGAGTTCTGCGCTCGTCAGCGTGTTGGCCCGGCGACGTGGACGCACACCGGCACGAATCAGACTCTCATCCGCATAGATGTTCCCTACGCCGTGCAGAAATTTCTGGTTGAGCAGGGCTGCTTTAATCGGCGCCTTGCTGCCATGAAATAATTCGGCAAACGCTTCAGCGCTGATATTGGTGGGCTCGGTTCCCGGTCCGGCAAATTTGGCTGCGCGAACCTCAAGCCGGCCAAAGCGCCGCGGGTCAACAAAGCGCAACTCTTTCCCGGATTGCAGATGGGCCGTCAGGTGAGTGTGAGGGGGCAGTTCAGCGTCTGGACTGGCCACCAGCATACGTCCCGTCATCCCCAGATGAACAATGAACTCGCCCGGCTGGCTGTCCTTCCCGGTCAGGCTGAACACAATATGCTTTCCGACTCTGTGCACTCGCTCAATGTGCGAGCCTTCCAGGGCGCGGGCAATTTCAGAGGCTGATGATTTCAGCGGCTCAGGTTTGCTGCCCACCCAAACGGATTCGATTGCATCTCCGGCTACGCGTTTATTCAGACCGTTGGCGATGGTTTCAACTTCAGGCAGTTCAGGCATACAGAAAACTATTATCTCAGCCTCAAAGAACACACAATCCACGAAGTTACACCGACACTATTCCATTCTGAGATTCAGTGTTAACCTCAGTCAGCGGCCGCTTCGAACGATCCGCACTTTTCAAAATGCACTCTGTGGAAGATTCAACGAAGCCCATCCTTCTGATTGAGGATGAGTCAAGCGATGCCGAGCTCTTGATCAGGGCATTCAAGAAGGCCGGCGTTCAGAACCCAATCCGCCATCTGGATAACGGTGATACCGCACTCTTCTACCTCAGAGATACAGAGGTTTCGTCGAGTGGTATCCCCAATCCAACGCCGATCCTCATCCTTCTTGATCTGAAACTCCCCGGGATGTCGGGTCTTGAGTTGTTGCGCTGGCTTCGCCAACAGAAGCATTTGCGGCGTATCCCGGTGTTGGTGCTGACTGCGGAAACGGACGACAGGTACATGGATTCCGCCTACGACGCTGGGGCCAATTCCTACCTCCTGAAATCACCAAAGCCCGAAGAAGTTGAGCGCGTGGTAAACCTGATAACCAATTATTGGTTAAACCTTAACGAGTCTCCTCTGATTGTTTCCCGCAGATAGACATGTATCCTCTTTTCCGCGCGCTCGCATCGTTCAATTAGAATCAATCTTTCACAGCGGCTACACCCTTTGCAGGCCATTTGTCATCTTCACGCTGTACGGTAACTGCAGTTACAAACCAGGCGTATTTTGCGCTGATATTGAGCGGGGGTATGAGTTGAAGCTTTTCGACAGGAAAACCGCGAAGGTGTTGTTCACGGCGCTTATTTTTGCCATCGTGCTTGTTTTCCTTTTCTACGCCTGGCGCGCGATTATCGCGTTCCTGTTCGCTATCTTTTTCGCTTACCTGCTGGAAGCTCCGGTCGCTCGTCTGGAAAAAGTATTCCGCGGATCGCGCGGTAGCGCCATTCTGGCTGTTTATCTGATCTTTATTGCATTACTGGCTGTGATTTTCGTCGTCGCTGGACCACCCGTAATTGACGAGGCCCAGACGCTCACGCGGCAAGCGCCTGTGCTGGTAGAAAACATCAGCTCCGGCGACCTGGCCAAACAGTTGGGCCTGCGGCACGGTTGGGACGAGAAGACGATCAATGAGTTCACCACGTACCTGAACGCTCATAAAAATGAATTGATAGCCACGGGGCAGCGATTGGTTCTGAGCTTCGCGAAATCCCTCCAGGAAACCTGGTGGCTCATTCTGGTTCCAATCCTGGCGATTTTCTTCCTGAAAGATGGTCGCCTGTTCGCTGAAAAAATCGTCGAGTCGGTGGAGGATCCGCGCAATCGTGTCGTGATGGCGGCAACTATCGAGGAGATGAATACCATGCTGGGACACTTCATCCGTTCCCAGCTGATCCTGTCTGCCCTGGCGATTGTGGTGGTGACCGGTGTGCTGGCGGCCATGCGCGTCCCATACGCCATCGCTCTGGGGCCCGCGGCCGGAGCCGCTGAATTTATTCCCGTGGCGGGGCCGGTGGTTGGCGGACTGGTCATTGTTGCCGTAGCGTTCATGGCGGGCTACACGCACATGCTGTGGCTGGTATTGTTCCTGCTGATCTGGCGCGGGATTCAAGACTATGTCAGCTCTCCCAGGATCATGGGGCAGACCCTGGAACTCCATCCTCTCGTGGTGCTCTTTGGCGTTTTTGCCGGGGGTGAAGTGGCTGGAGTGATCGGTGTTTTTCTATCGATTCCCGTCTTGGCCACACTTAGGATTTTATGGCGCGCCTGGCAGTTTACCCGCAAACCGCCCGAAGAGCACGCCGTGCCGCACATCGGATTAGCACACGATTGAGACCGTAAGAACTAAGTCCCGGTTTTTTTCTCGGGATGGCTGGGCAAAAGCGTCTGTATCGCCTTGAGCAGGAGTTCAGGACTCGCGTTCATCCCCAGGATCAGGTTCACGAAAAACACCTGGGGCGTACCCTTGTCCAGCGGATCGCATAAAAGAAGGATTGGGATATGGGCCGCGACATTCTTCAGCCGCACTGCAAGCAACTCACCCTGCACGCACGAGGCAGGACTTTCCAGGACGATCAACTCGATCTCTCCGCTACGCAGTACCTGCAAGCCTTCCAAAATGTCCCTGACCTGAAACTGACGGCATCCGGCACGGGACAAGCCGGCTGCGATGACAGGTGAAAGCATCTCATTGCCTATCCACAAGACCGTGTAGATTTCCGCCATGATCTAAGTGTCCCCCCTTTAGAGAATCTGTCCTGCCAATTTAAGTTGCACGTGCCGAAGGTACTCTTTGAAATACGTGAGTCTCTGTTCCAAAACGATTTCGTTGAATATGCATGAAATCTCAGTTGGATGTCCTTGCGGCCAGCATCTCTGGCCGGCTGCGCATCTCACCCGCTGACATGCCAGAGAGCACACGCAGGAGCGCCCAGGAAATTTTTGAAGAGGTTGTTGAGAATGGCCGTGACGAACTTTCACGTTCCACGTTTGCTCTTATGTTCTCAGGACTGGCCGGTGGTATCAGCATGGGACTCACCGGACTGGGCGTCGCGTTGGCGTTGAGCTATCTGGGGAACGGACCCGCTGCGGAGTTCATTTCCTTCGTTTTCTATCCCGTGGGATTCATTGTCGTAATCATCGGGCGGGCTCAGTTGTTCACTGAAAATACTCTTTACCCGGTCGTGCTGGTACTGGACGAGCGCAAGCATTTGCTAAACACACTGCGATTGTGGGCCATCGTCTTCACCTCCAATGTGGTGGGCGCAGTATTTGTTGGCTGGCTGTTGATGAAGACCGGAGCACTGCCGCAGAACTTTGCTGACGCACTTGCCGGACTTGGAGTCCATGCGGCCGAAGGAAGCTTTGGCGTGATTTTTGCCAAGGGTATCATCGGCGGATGGCTGATCGCTTTGGTGGCCTGGATGGTGACAGCAGCACACTGGACCATTGGACAAATTGCCGTTACCTGGCTCCTGACTTTTATTGTGGGCGCGGGCCATTTCTCTCATTGCATCGCCAGCAGCGCTGAAATTTTCGCCGCGATTCTCTCCGGTCACATTCCTCTTTCTCATTTCTTCACCTGGCTGCTGCCGTGTACGCTGGGCAACATTGTGGGAGGCGTAGCCATTGTGAGCCTGCTGAACTATGGCCAGGTACGTAGTGGAGAACCGGAAGCGGTGGCCGCAAAACGCGAAAAATAGTCGTACGCCATAGGATCGGAGTCGCCGACTAGCGGCTTGCCCGGCCCGCTCCGGTATAATCAAACGTTTGTTATCTCAAATTTGAGGCTTATGTTATGGCCGTATCAACCATTGCAACCATTCCGGCGCTAAAAGAGGTTTACACGCAGTTGAAGACCCGCATGGATAAGGCGGTTGAAGACTTCCGCACCAATATGGCGGCTGCGCGAACTGGCCGTGCGTCCGTTCACATGCTGGACATGGTCCGGGTCCCCTATTACGGGTCTGAGATGCCGATCAATCAGGTGGCCAACGTGCACGTTCCTGAGCCGCAGTTGATCACCGTTCAGCCATTTGATCCCAGCATCATGGCAGAAATTGAAAAAGCCATTCGTGCCGCGGGACAGGGATTGAATCCGCAGAATGACGGCAAACTCATTCGCGTTCCCGTGCCACCGCTGACGGAAGAGCGTCGCCGGGACATGGTGAAGCACCTGAAACAGATTCTGGAAGACCACCGCACCGCCGTCCGCAACATTCGCCGTGACGGCAATGACGCCATCAAGAAGACGTTGAAGGATAAAAAGATCAGCGAAGACGACGAGAAGAAAGCCCTCGACGAAGTGCAAAAGCTGACTGACGTGGAAATCAAGAAGATGGAAGAAATGTGCGCGTCAAAAGAGAAAGAATTGATGACCATCTAACTTGAGAGTGACTGATTTGCGGAAGCCTGGCTGCGGCCAGGCTTTTTCATGTCCTGGCGAAACAACCGCTGCCATGTCGCCGCAAATCATAACCTCAATAAGCTAAAAGTCCGGAGCGTCGGATGCGCCGGCAGAACATCATTTACAAGCAACGGAAGTAATGCCAGAATAGCCGCCGGCTTAAAGGCCCTTTCCAGCCATAACCATGTCCACCAGCGGAACTATCCACGAAGGCAATATGCCTCGCCAGCCCATGCTGTCACGCCTGATTATCGGCTTGCCCAACTGGGGACTACGCATTCTGCTGTGGATTCTGGCTCATGTGATCTATCGCATCAAGATCCTGGGCAAGGAAAACATTCCGCAAAAAGGCGGAGCACTGCTGGTTTCCAACCACCTCTCGTTTGTTGACGTGGTGTTGATCAGCGTGGCCGCCAGTCGTCCCATTCGCTTCCTGATTTTCAAGGACGTTTACGACAATCCGCTGATCAAGCCGTTCGCCAAACTGTTGCGCGCGATTCCCATATCTCCGGAGCTGCGCCCCAGGGACATCATTCATTCGCTGCACGAGGCCAGCGACGCAATCCGCGCGGGAGATCTGGTATGCGTATTTGCTGAAGGCCAGATTACACGCACCGGACAAATGCTTCCGTTTGGCCGCGGCATGGAACGAATCAGCAAAGGCCTGACGCAGCCGATTGTCCCCATTAATCTTCATGGCGTGTGGGGAAGCATCTTCAGCTTTGAACGCGAACGCTTCCTTTGGAAGATGCCGCGGCGCATGCCTTATCCGGTGACCGTCAGCTTCGGCAAGTGGCTGCCTTCATCCACGAAAGCCGCTGAGGTCAGGCGCGCCGTGCAGGAGCTCGCCGCAGCCGCGTTTGAAGCCGACCGAACACCCTCGCGCACACTCGACCGTGTTTTGATCCGAACCGCTCGACTCTACCCCTGGCGTTTTGCCATGGGAGACGCTCGTTTCCCGCAAGTCAGCTTTGCCAGTATGTTGCTGAAGCTGATGTTCGTCACGCGCCGGTTGCGTTTGCAATGGGGCGATCAGAACATGGTCGGCGTCTTGCTTCCGCCATCCGTCGGCGGAGCGCTCGTAAATCTTTCGGCCGCCATGCTGGGCAAAGTCGCTGTAAATCTTAATTACACCGCCAGTAGTGAAGTGCTGGCGTCATGTGCCGAACAATGCAAGCTGGAAACTGTAATCACTTCAAAGTTATTTATCGAGAAGCTGGCGGCCATCAACAAAATTGCAATCCCTGCCCGGACCATTTTCCTGGAAGACGTATTGGCAGGGCCGCGCAGTTCAGAAAAGATCGTCGCACTCCTTCTGGCGTTCGCTACGCCTTATCGGCTCATGAAGCGTTTCCTTGGCGCACGCAAGCAGACCACTGACGATCTGGCAACCATCATCTTTTCCAGCGGCAGCACCGGCGATCCCAAGGGCGTGATGCTTACGCATAACAACATACTGGCCAATATCCGCCAGATGACGCAGGTATTTTCCTTCACCAGTGAAGACAGGATCCTGGGCATATTGCCCTTCTTCCACGCCTTTGGCTACACCGTGACTTTGTGGCTGGCGGCCACCTATGGCGTTGGCGTGGTGTTTCATCCCAGCCCGCTGGAATCGCAGATCATCGGGGACCTCGTCCGCAAATACAAAATCACGTTTCTCATCGCCACGCCCACATTCCTTCAGGCTTATATGCGGCGTTGCTCGAAAGAAGATTTTGCCAGCCTGCGCTGCGTGCTGGTGGGAGCGGAAAAACTTTCAGAACGCGTGGCCCACGCCTTTGAGGATCATTTCGGAATACGTCCCCTTGAGGGCTATGGGTGTACGGAATGCGCACCCGTTGTTGCCGTAAACATCTTCGATTTCCGCGGACCGGGCGTACGTCAGGTGGGAGGGCGGCCGGGAACCATTGGCCATCCCTTACCGGGCATCAGCGTCCGTGTGGTTGACCCCGATACGCGAGAGCCTTTGCCCACGGCAACTCCTGGCATGCTGCTGATAAAGGGCCCCAACGTGATGCAGGGATATCTCGGACGTCCGGAAAAGACGGCCGAAGTTTTGCAGGACGGCTGGTACACCACCGGCGACATCGCCAGCGTGGCAGAAGACGGATTCCTGACTATCACGGACCGGCTCAGCCGCTTCAGCAAGATCGGCGGCGAAATGGTCCCGCACATCAAGGTGGAGGAGAAGCTCCACGAGTTGGCCGACACCTCCGATCAGGTATTTGTGGTGTCCGCGGTGCCGGATGAAAAGAAAGGCGAGCGTCTGGTGGTGCTGCACACAATCGGGGAAGAACAACTCGCGGGGATTTTGGACAAAATTGCGAGCTGTGATTTGCCTGCACTGTGGAAGCCCCGCAAAGACCAGTTCTTCCACGTGGAAGCTCTTCCCTATCTGGGAACCGGCAAGTTGGATCTGCGGGCTTTGAAATCACGTGCTAACGAGTTGGCGACGCTCGTGGCGCATAAGTCGGCGTAAAGCGCGTCTCTTCGCTCAACATGACAGAGTTTGAGAGCACTGTTGCAACTATAATGGGTGCATGAAAAAGGTCGTCCATGCCGCCTGCCCGCATGATTGTCCTGACGCTTGTGGAGTGCTGGTGACAGTTGAAGATGGACGGGCCACCCGCATACAGGGCGACCCCGCGCATCCGGTGACGCGCGGTTTTCTTTGCGCGAAGGTGACGAAATATCTTGATCGCGTGTATGCGCCGGATCGCGTGTTGTATCCCATGCGGCGGGTTGCGCCTAAAGGGCAAGGTAAAGGCGATGCTTCTGACTTCATCCGCATCTCCTGGGACGAAGCCCTTGCTGAGATCAAGACACGTTTCGAAGAAATTTCATCTGAATTTGGTTCCGAGGCGATTCTTCCGTACTCCTACGCCGGAAACATGGGCTTGCTGACCTATGCCGGCATGTCACACCGGTTCTTTCACCGTCTGGGGGCATCGCAGTTGAACCGTACGATCTGCGCCTCGGCGGGCGGCGACGCATTGGTGACTGTCTATGGACGCCGTCTGGGCACCGAGCCGGAGCAGTTTGCAAAATCGAAGTACATCATTGCCTGGGGCGCGAATATCCATGGCAATAACATTCACCTCTGGCCATTTATTGAAGAGGCACGTCGCAACGGCGCGAAGCTGGTCGTCATCGATCCATATAAGACGCGCACCGCGAAAGTCGCGGACTGGTATCTGCCCATCAATCCCGGCACCGACGTGGCGCTCGCGCTCGGCATGCTGCACGTGATCATCAACGAAAATCTTTATGATGCCGATTACGTAAACCAACATACTCTCGGCTTCGACCAACTCAAGCAGCGCGCCCAGGAATATCCGCCTGAAAAGGTGGCGCAGTGGACAGGAATCTCCGCCGACGACATTCGCACTCTGGCGCGTGAATATGCCACAACGCATCCCGCGGTCATTCGGGTGAACTACGGTGTGCAGCGTTCACAGAATGGAGGCATGGCCGTGCGCACCATCGCCATGCTGCCCTGTGTGATTGGCGCGTGGAAAGAAGAAGGTGGCGGCCTGCAATTGTCACTCAGCGCTTCATTCCCGATGGATCGCCGAGGGCTGGAACGACCTGAGTTGATGGATAAAAGCCCGCTGGGCCGTCCCGCGCGCGTGGTCAACATGTCAGAGCTCGGCAAAGTCCTGAACACGCTGGCCGATCCGCCGGTAAAAGCCGTATTCGTTTACAACTCAAATCCGGCCGTTGTGGCCCCCAATCATGGCGACGTGGTTCGTGGTTTCCTGCGCCCTGACCTTTTCACCGTGGTGCATGAACAGTTTTTTACTGACACCGTCAATTACGCCGATATTGTCCTGCCTGCCACGACGTTCTTTGAACACAAGGACCTGCTGGCAGCCTATGGCCACACCTACGCACAGGTTTCCAATCAGGCGATTGAACCCCTGGGCGAGTGCAAATCCAATCACCAGCTCTTTCAGAGGCTTGCCAAAACCATGGGCTTCACCGATGAATGCTTCAACCAATCTGAAGATGACATGATGGACGAAGCGCTGAGCGCGCGCGAAGGCAAGCTTGATCCGCAAGGCTGGCTGCGAGGAATTACGCGCGAAAGGCTGGAAGCAGAAGGGCATGCGCGGCTGAACTTTGGCGATGGCCCGTTTCTTCCCTTCGCGAACGGCGGGTTCACCACGCCCAGCGGCAAGGCTGAGTTCTACACTGAATCGTTGAAAGCGCTCGGGCTCGATCCAGTCACGTCTTTCATTCCGCCGGAAGAGTCTCGGCACTCGCAGCAGGCAAAGTCATATCCACTGGAGCTGTTGGCCCGCAAGGCCGATAATTTCCTGAACTCCAGTTTCTGCAATGTCCAGTCCGTGCAGAAGATGGAGCAGCCCGATCTGCTTGAAATACATACGCGCGACGCGGAGACGCGCGGGATCCGCGAAGGCGCCTGGGTACGGGTCTTCAATGGCCGTGGTGAAGTCCGCTTGAGGGCGCATGTAAACGGCAGTGTTCAGCCAGGAGTTGTGGCGGCAAGGCTCAACTGGGCGCGGCTGGCCCCGGACGGCAAGAGCATTAACGTGCTGACCAATGAAACCCTCACCGACATAGGCGGCGGTCCCACATTCTATTCGTGCCTGGTGGAAGTGGAACCGGCAGCCACTTCCTGATTGCCAGGCAAGAAATTCGTAGCTTAGGTTAAGGAATGCGCCCAGGAGCCGAATATTTCGTGCTATGCCAGCTTCTCCGATACAATCGAACGAACGTAAGATTTCCTACGAATATCTTGCAAGTTTCCCGAGACCTCACGTTCAAAAGGCACGGATTGAACCGTCCGGATGCAAGCACGGTCTCTGGAAAACTTACAGCGATGGGACCTTTGTAAAAGTATTGTTCCACGCAGCCGGGGTTTGTGGCACTTGTGCGCTAACTCCCGTATAATCTGAGCTTTTCCCAACTTGTTCTGAGGATAGTCATATCTTGGTGTTCTTTCAGGATTCCAGACAGAATTGCGCCCCGCGGATCGGACCATTGGCGCTGGTCCTCGGCCTTTTTCTTTTCTGGCTGGTTCCAACCCATTCCATTGCTCAGCAGACTGGGCAACTGATCCAGGACATCGAAGTCAGCGGAAACCGCAAAACCCCCAAAGAGACCGTCAAGGCCCGCATTTACACCCGTCCGGGTGACGTTTATGACGAAGCCGCCCTGCAACGCGACCTGCGCTCCGTGTGGAACACAGGCTATTTTGACGATGTTCGCATTGAACGCGTGCAAACCACCAAGGGCTGGGACATTACGTTTTACGTGAGCGAAAAGAAGACCATCCGCACCATTGAATACAAGGGCCTCAGTTCCGTCTCGCAGAGCGATGTGCTGGAACGTTATAAAAAGGTCAAACTGCCTTTGACCGTGGACAGCGCGTATGACGCCACCAAGGTGATCCGGGCAAAAGTGGTATTGCAGCAATTGCTGTCTGAGCACGGCCGCCAGTTTGCTGACGTGAAGGTCCAGGTTCAACAGATTCCGCCCGCTTCCGTCGGCGTGACCTTCAACGTAAAAGAAGGTCCAAAGATCAAGGTCGGGAAAATCACTTTTGTGGGCAACAAGCATGTAAAAAGCAGGACGTTGCGCGCGTCCATGCATAGCCTGAAGCCGGTTGGCATACCCAACTCCATTTTCCTGGAAAACCTGTTCGCCAGGACTTTTGACTCGTCGAAGCTGGAAGATGACACCGAAGGCGTCCGCCGTGCATTGCAACACGCCGGTTATTTCAAAGGCGTGGTGGAAGACCCCAAGACCACTCTCCGCACCATTAACGGCGGTTTCCACATCCCGCTGATTGAGAAACGCCCCGCCAAGGTCATGGACATCACCATCCAGGTGGAAGAGGGCGCAAAGTTTAAGCTCAAGGCCATCACTTTCAAGAACAATAAGGCCATTCAGAATTCAGCGTTGCTGCGCAACCTCTTCCCTATCAAGGACGGTGATACGTTTGATACGTTCCTGGTTGGCAAAGGCATTGAGAACCTGCGCAAGGCTTACGGTGAAATCGGGTTCATCAATTTCTCCGCCGTCCCAACCACGGAAATCGACGATGAGCACCACACGGTCACGCTGAACATTGAAACCGACGAAGGCAAGGCCTTCTTCGTACGCCGCATTGAATTTCAGGGCAATACAACCACACGCGACCGCGTGATCCGCAGAGAGCTGCTGATTCAGGAAGGCCAGATCTATAACAGCCGGGCCTGGGAAGTGAGCGTGCTGCGCCTGAACCAGCTCAACTACTTTGAAGCCCTCAAGCCGGAAGACGATACCGAACGCAAGCTCGATGAACAGAACGGTACCGTTGATCTGATCGTTAAAGTGAGAGAAAAGGGCAAGAACAGCATTGGACTCACTGGTGGCGTGAGCGGCCTGGAAGGATCATTCATCGGCCTGAATTACGAAACCAACAACTTCCTTGGCCTGGGTGAAACGTTGCAGGTACAGGCCAACGTGGGCAGCTTGTCACGCGTACTGCTCTTTGGTTTTACTGAGCCTTATGTGCTTGACCGTCCATTGCAATTGGGATTCACGGTTTACAGCCGGCGCTATGATTTCAACCAGGCACAGCAGGCTTCTATTGCCGCCGGACAGCAAATCAACCTGCCACAGTCCGTTTTGAACCAGTTGCTGAACTACAACCAGTCCAGCACCGGCGCCACTACCTCATTGCGCTATGCGCTGGGCCGCTCATTCAAGAGCGTGGGGCTTACGTATTCATACGACAACACCACCATCAACACTTTCAGTGATGCGTCACGCAATCTGTTCCAGACGCTGAATTTCCGCAGCATCTCAGGACCGAATGCTCTGCGCGGCATTATCACCAGTTCGGTCACGCCGTCATTCGGCTTCAGTACCATCGATAGCCCGGTGCGTCCGCATAAGGGCAAGAGCTTCTTCCTCTCCACTGAAGTGGCGGGCCTGGGCGGAAATGTGAAGTTCTACCGGCCGGTGGTTGCGTACACAAAGTGGACGCCTCTCTATCATCAGAACACCCTCGGATTCCGTATTCAGGGCAGCTTCATTGGCGGGTTCGGCGGCACTGAGGCCCCACCCTATCAGCGCTTCTATCAGGGAGGCGAGGCTGACCTCCGCGGCTTTGACGTGCGCACCGTTTCGCCCTACGTCTTCGTGAATACCGTCCAGAACGTACAGTTGACGAACCCCGACGGCAGCCCGGTTCCGCTCGACCCAACCAACCCGCGTCGCGGCAATGTGCAGATTCCCATTCCGGTGAACAACATTACGCTGCCTGGCGGCGACACATCCATGATCAGCAATCTGGAATACCGCATCAAGATTGTTGGGCCCGTTGTCCTTGCGCCTTTTGCTGATTTTGGCCTCAACTTTGTGAGCCTTGACTCTCAGCTGAAGATTGCGCCTGACGCGGTGACCCAGCTCAACAGCACGGTATTTGGGTGTCCCGCAATCGGCGCCAGCTTCCAGTGCACTGGAGGTTCAGCCATTCCCATCAACGGGAACCTGAAGCCGGTGCCTGGGACCAACTTTGTACCTCGGCTTTCCACCGGCTTGTCTCTGCAGGTGATGTTGCCGATTGTGCAGCAGCCGTTCCAGATCTATTACGCCTACAATCCGCTGCGACTGGACACGCTTGTCCGCTCTCCCAGCCCGATTGTTCGTTCCATGTTCCCGGCAGGTTCGGCGGGTGATTTCACCTTCCAGCAAACCATAGCCACGCTGGCGCCGGACTTCCGTTTAGAGGAGCCGAAGAAGACCTTCCGCTTCACCATTAGTACGACTTTTTAAGGAGTTTCACGGTTTGACGCTGCTGGAATTGGCACCTATAATCAAACGCATTCGACTCATCTGCAATCCAGCATTCCAGACCTGAAGCCGTCTGTTGAGACCGATCCAGCGTAAGATGTTTGAGATCGGCAGCCCGAGTTCAAAAAAATCGCTGTGAAAAGATTCAAGGAGTAACAACACCCATGTTTGGCAAGTCAACAACTCGTAACCTCGTGCTCAGCCTTGGACTGGGCGCCATGATTTCTGCGGCAGCTTTCGCGCAGACCACAGCCTCAACGGCTTCCCCGACAGGCGCCGCCTCATCTGCTCCGGCCACCCCGGCACTTACCAAGATCGCCGTCGTCAATATCAACGAAGCCATCATCTCGAGCAATGAAGGCCAGAAGGAATCTGAGGCCCTCCAGCAGAAATTCAGCCCGAAACAAGCCGAGCTGAAGAATATGAATGACGATGTGGAGAACCTCAAGAAGCAGTTCCAGGCGCAGAGTGACAAACTCAGCGAAGAAGAAAAAGCCACCCGTGCCAAGCAGATTGAGATCAAGCAGAAGAGCTTCCAGCGCAACTACGAAGATTTCCAGAACGAAGCGCAACAGGCGGAAGGTGAAGTCCTGAATCGCATTGGGCAAAAGATGATGGCTGTGCTGGACAAATATGCGAAAGCGAACGGCTATGCAGCCGTGCTTGACGTATCCAGCACTCAGACCGTTCTGTGGGCGAACCAGGGCAATGTCATCACCAAAGAACTTGTAAGCGCGTACAACGCCGAGTATCCGGCAGGTGGACCGCCAGCCGCAAAGCCAGCGGGCGCCACGGCGCCAAAACCCGCCAGCACCGGGCCCAAGCCGGCCGCTACCACGACACCGAAAAAGCCGTAATAGTTTCCAGATTTCTCAATGGCCGTCCTCAGGGACGGCCTTTTTATTTTTGCTAAACCAGCGCATTCGCGGAACATGCCGTCACTCTCCCGGTGTCAAATGCTTCATTGCCGGAGGTGGCAACCATGTTCCAGGAAAGTCTGCTGGAGTCTTCCAGCGCTGCACGCAAGAGTAAAGATAAACGCTGGCCCATGACGCTGGCCTTTGTGCTGGAACTAATCGCTGTGAGTTTCCTTCTGATTGTGCCATTGATGTCCACGGGAGTCATCCCCGTATTGGCGGCGCACGTCCCCATCATTACTCCTATGAATTCGGTGGAAGTGGTTGATCACACGCCGAGCAACAGCGCGGGAAGCAACCGCGTAAGCACTGGACCATCGCCTGTCGTCAGAATCTCCAACAACCCGAATGCCCTTCCTTTCGGACGTCCGCAAACGATCGGCGATCCGACAATCGACCCGCTGGCTCGGATCACTGGCGACACCTCTGTACCAGGGATTGGCGACCTGATGTGCGCACACGATTGCATCGCCATTGCGCGTCCGCCCAAGCCACCCACGCGTTTGCGTTTCTCTAGTCTTTCGGAAGCGCTTCTGGTTCACAGAGTGGATCCGGTCTATCCCAGGACTGCGATCATCACTCACACCTTTGGTGCAGTAAAGTTGCACGCAATCATTGCGAAGGATGGCAGTATTCAGAGTTTGAGCGTGACCAGTGGACATCCCATTCTTGCTCAGGCCGCTCTAGATGCTGTGCGTCAATGGCGCTACAGGCCCTACATCTTGAATGATGAAGCAGTGGAGGTTGAGACTTTTATTACCGTCAACTTCCGGTCCGCAAACAACTGAGTTCGCAGCCCTTGGCGCGCGGGATCACCTGTGGAAAAAACTGTGCAATTCGAGAGTCTCTGTTATGAGAATCCTTAGATGAATCGGGCTCTCCGCTTAGACTGCCCAATGTACGTGGCATGTTTTAAGTGTCATGTTTTCAGCAGGATGCGGGAGGCGAGAGATAAGGGAAATAGTGCAAGGCCGGAAAGACACTAGAAAGCTGCTCAAAAGAAAGGATTTGCACAATTTCAACGGTGCACCATTTTCAGGTTTGCTGCATCAGCTTCCCTCGCCAACTTTAAGAACGGCAAGAAAAGCTTCCTGGGGAATATCGACTTTGCCGATGCGTTTCATCCTCTTCTTGCCTTCTTTTTGCTTCTCCAGAAGTTTGCGTTTGCGGGAGATATCACCGCCATAACACTTGGCGATCACGTTTTTACGAATGGCAGTGACCGTTTCGCGAGCGATAATTTTTGCGCCGATAGAGGCCTGAATGGCCACTTCAAACATCTGCCGTGGAATCAACTCCCTCATTTTGGAAACCAGAGCGCGTCCCCGGTCATAGGCAAAGTCGCGATGCACGATGATGGAAAGCGCGTCCACCGGCTCTCCGGCAACCAGAATATCCAGCTTGACCATGGGTGACTCCCACGAGCCGGCCAAATGGTAATCGAGCGAAGCGTAGCCGCGCGAAACCGTCTTGAGCCGGTCATAGAAGTCGAGCACAATTTCATTCAGAGGCAGCTCGTAAGTAAGCATCACGCGGGAAGAGCTTACATACTCAAAATTCTTCTGCTTGCCGCGCTTGTCCTCCACCAGTTTCAATATCCCGCCGACGTATTCTTCATTGGTCAGGATCACCGCGGTGATTACGGGCTCTTCAATCTTGGCGATCTCACTCTGTCCCGGCCACCGCGAAGGATTATCGACGTCAATGGCCTCTCCGTCTGTCTTGGTAATTTTGTAGCGGACGCCTGGCGCCGTAGTGATCAGTTCCAGACCGAATTCCCGCTCCAGCCGCTCTTGGATGATTTCCATGTGCAACAGCCCGAGGAATCCGCAACGGAAACCGAAGCCGAGGGCCACGGAACTCTCCGGCTCAAAAAAGAATGACGAGTCATTGAGCCGCAGTTTTTCCAGGGCTTCACGCAGTGCCGTGTGTTCATGAGCGTCTACGGTATAGAGGCCGGCAAATACCATCGGTTTGAGTTCTTCAAAACCGGGCAGGGGCTCAATGGCAGGACGCGCATCCTCAGTAATGGTGTCGCCGATCTTTGTGTCAGCCACATTTTTGTTATTGGCCACGATGAAACCGACTTCGCCGGCCTCAAGCTGGTCGACTTCAACCGGCTTCGGCGTGAGCACACCAAGCGTCTCCACGTCGAGGGTCTTGCCGTTCCACCAGAGACGCACCTTCATACCCTTGCGCAGGGTGCCCTGCATGAGTCGAGTAAGGACGATAACGCCGCGATAGGGATCGAACCAGGAATCGAAGATCAGCGCCTGCAAGGGATTTTCAGGCTCGCCTTTCGGCGGAGGCAGCCGCTTAACGATGGCTTCCAGCAACTCCGGAACACCCAGACCACTTTTGGCACTGACGAGCATCGCGCCTGAGGTGTCCAGGCCAACCGTCTGCTCAATCATCTCTTTCACGCGTGGAATATCTGCGCTGGGCAGATCAACCTTATTAATGACGGGAATAATATCAAGCCCGTTGTTGATGGCCAGATATGCATTGGCCAAGGTCTGTGCTTCGACTCCCTGAGAGGCATCCACCACCAGCAGTGCGCCTTCACAAGACGCCAGTGATCGCGAAACTTCGTAGCTGAAATCCACATGACCTGGCGTGTCAATAAGATTGAGCTGATACTCCTCGCCGTCCTGCGCAATGTACTTCATGCGCACGGCATGGGCCTTGATGGTGATGCCGCGCTCCCGCTCCAGGTCCATGGCGTCGAGCACCTGCGCCTGCATCTCCCGCATGGAAAGCGCTCCCGTCAGTTCCAGGAGCCGGTCAGAGAGCGTGGATTTGCCATGATCGATGTGGGCAATGATGGCAAAATTTCTGATGTGTTTTCGATCCATGAGGAGAGGGCTTAGTCTCTATTCTAGCATCCGCGACGGAATGGTAAGGCCTAAGGCCGTGGGAGCGGCGGACGTGGCTGAGTTCTCTGCGTAGGCTAATCTGCTAATCCACGGTGACTTTTTCAAATCCGAGCCCCAGCAGCAGGCTTACCAGCGTGTTGCGAGCGTTTTGTGCGGCGCTCACAAGTATTCCGCCACGCACCGCTTCTTCCAGCAGCTCACCTTCAGCCTGCTGACGCACCTGACCCTCAAAGTTTGGATCCACGGCAACCAACAGCCCGGTGCTGCGTGAGTAGACACGCGTGCGGGCATTATCAATGCGCGTTAGCAGAACACGAGCCGGCGGAGCTTTAACATGAACATCCTTGCCCGTAATCTGAATATCTGCGGGACGGAACTGGGTGAAATCAATTCCTGCCACCACCTGGCCGTGCACGATCATCAGCATTCGGTCGCCGACCAGGAAATCCGGTAAAAATGGACTCCCTTTTTCGCCCGTGACCACTTTGTCCATGTTGAAGACCACGGTTTCCATGCGCTGCAGTCGCTGTATGCGTTCAACTACGCTCGCCTGGCTGGCGATGGTGGTGGACCTTCCCTGTCCAAACAGAGAAGACCAAAACCTGGATGGTGATGCATTCTCCATATGAACAACAAAGAGAGTAAGCACGCATGCAGCGATGGCGCCGGCAATGATCCCGATGGTAATTCCCATCGCTGAGCGCAGCCTGGGCACGGTATGCGGCTTTGGCGTTATGGTGGAAGTTTCTGTCACGCGAGAGCTATTGTAAGTTTTTGCGCCGAGTTGAGCTAAAAATCTTTGGGTAACGAAAGGCCCTCAAAATTGTATTCAAGAACGCAGGTCTCTGGTTACTACCGGGAGCGCGATGTGAGCTGGTTGTAATACGCTTCCGCGTTGTCAGCGAACGTGGCTTCGTAGTTTGGATATTGCCGGAACCCGGAGAATTGCGGCAGAGATATGCCTTTCTTGATTTCTTCCAATGACATTCCCCTGGCTCGCATGTCGCGTACCTGTTTACCCAACTCGGTCAGGTAATCGCGGAAACGCCCAAGCTCCACCTTGGTTGCCAGCTCAAAATGTCCGGGCACCACGTGTTCTACCGGCAAAGTGAGAATGTGGTCCAATGCTTTAATCCAGCTCTCCATGTCTCCCTGGTCCATCGCCGGGCAGGAGTTGGTAAGGAACAGATCTCCCGTGGCGACGGCCTTCTGATCAGGAAAATAAACAATCAGATCGCCCATGGTGTGTGCCGGCCCAGGATAATAGATCTCAACGCGATGCTCACCAACGAACAATGTGACGCTGGTCTGGAGAGTGATGTTAAGGCCGGAATTCGAGACGCTTTTCGCCTGATCTCTTCCGTCCGACAGATGGTCTCGCGTAAACGGTGTGTCGATGATGATGGCCTCAGCCCCAAATACGCTGTTTCCTCCGCGATGATCGGGATGATAGTGCGTGTTCACGATCCAGCGCACGGGCGCAGCCGAGACCTTGCGGATCTCCACCAGCAGTTTCCTTCCTTCCGTTTCATTCAGCCCGGTATCTACTACCAGGACACCGGCGTCACTGACCAGAAAAGTTGAGTTGGCGCTGGAATCGTTGCTGGAAATATAGGCATACAGATCGGGCCTGACTCTATGAACTTCGCCCGCAAATGCCGATGAGGCGGCCATCACCAACAAGCACAGCAGAAACAAGAACAGGAAGATGGTCCATCTTCGAACACTGCGATCACTGCGAACACGGAGCATGCTTATGCGATTCCCTCCTTCTGGGGTAAGCTGATTGTAAATGTCTGCTACTTTGCTGATCACTATTTCGGGTCGTGATACTCCCGGACTCACCCACGCCTTTTCCGGCGTGCTGGCCGAAGCAGGCGCCATTATCCTGGATATTGGGCAAGCGGTAATTCATGATGCTCTGGTTCTGGGCATCATGGTGCGTGTTGATGCTTTGCATGTGAGCGCGGTGGAAAATGCTGTGAGCCGCAAGGGCATCCAACTCGGCGTAGAGGCTCGAACCGTGGTGGTGAATGAGGCTGAGCAGCGCACATGGGTTGACCGGCAGCACAATCGCCGCTTTGTGGTCACGGTGCTGGCAGCACAGGTTTCAGCCGCGCAGCTTGCCGCCGTCACGGATATTTTCGTTGCTCAGGGCATGAACATTGATCTGCTGGACCGCCTGTCGGGACGCCATGCGGCGATCGATACGGGATCTCCGCGGATGTGTATCGACTTTACGCTGTCCGGCGACCAGGTGGACGCTGACGCACTCCGCCGCCAACTCCTTGCACTTGCCGATCAACAGAATTTTGACATCGCTGTACAGGAAGACTCGATTTTTCGCGGGAACCGCCGGCTCATCGCGTTTGACATGGACTCCACGCTGATCCAGATGGAAGTGATCGACGAGCTTGCCCGGCTTGCCGGAGTGGGTGACAAGGTCTCTGCGATCACGGCTGCTGCCATGCGCGGCGAACTGGATTTTCAAGCCAGCTTCCGTCGACGGCTCGGCTTGCTGCGCGGGCTGCCGGAAAGCGCTCTGGCAAAAGTCGCCGACAGCGTTCCCGTGACGCCGGGCGCGCACCGCCTGCTACGGACTCTGAAGTTGCTGGGCTACAAGACAGCCATTCTCTCCGGCGGCTTTACCTTTATTGCTCACCAGCTGCAGAAGGAACTTGGCTTTGATTTTATTCATGCCAATGAACTGGAGATCAAAGACGGAGCCGTCACTGGTTTGCCAGTGGGCGCAATTGTGGATGGGGCCCGCAAGGCACAACTGCTGGAAGAGATCGCCCGGCGCGAAGGAATATCGATGCAGCAGACCATCGCCGTAGGCGACGGGGCGAATGACCTGCCCATGTTAAGCATTGCCGGGCTCGGCGTGGCGTTCCATGCGAAGCCGCTGGTCCGCGAAAAGGCGCAGCACTCCATCTCTCGTATGGGACTGGACGCGCTTTTATACCTGCTGGGATTGCGGGACCGGCATATGGGTGAATCTGTTAGCTCGGTCCACAAAAAGATTTAACCACAAAGGACACGAAGGAACACGAAGGGTAGTTGCTCTGACCTGTGCTGTTTGTTTTTAATCCCGAGCAATGCGAGGGATCCCTACTTCCACCGGGATCCTGCTACGCAGAGTTACTTTGTTGAGTAAGAGTGGGTTTGCTCTTCCTCAGTGTTCCTCTGTGTCCTCTGTGGTAGAAGCCCAGTGCACAAACCTTTGTGTTCCTTCGTGCCCTTTGTGGTTAATGGTTTTAACGGTATGCGATGATAAATATCCGTTTGAAAGGAAACAGTACTTTCCCCTGATCGTTCGGACGGTATGCTTTTTCGATTTCTTCCAGGCAAAGCTGTTCAAACGTTGCACGTTGCTCGTCATTCGAGAGACGCTCCAGATAGGCACGCATGCCGGTGCTCCGGATCCACTCATGAACGGCCCTGGGGCCATCCATGATTTGCAGGTACTCGGTTTCCCAGATGTCGAGATGCCCCGCCAGCTTGCGTAAAGCGTTGTAGTAGAAGTCGACTGGCTGAACTCCATATTTTTCTGAGACGTTGCTGAGAACGGCCGCCCAGCGTGGATCGCCTGCCAGTTTCTTCATCGCCTGATGCGCGCCGGAATGGAAGTTGTTGGGCATCTGCACGGCCATGGCTCCGCCGGCGGCAACCAGATGGAACAGTCTGGGGAACAATTCTCCATGATTTCCCAGCCAGTGCAGGACAGCGTTGCTGAAGATCAGATCAAAGGTCGTGTCGGGTTTCCAGCTTTCAATGTCGCTGACAACCCATTGCCAATCTGGATGCCGTTCTCCCGCCTGTTTCAACATACTGGCCGAACTATCGAGCCCGATGATTTCGGCCTTCGGCCAGCGGGCATGCACCTGCTCCGTGCTATTGCCGGTTCCGCACCCCAGATCGATGATCCGTTTGGGATTTTCAAGCCTGACTTGCGCGATCATGTCAGCGGCGGGACGCGCGCGTTGATCAGAGAATTTGAGGTAGAGATCAGGATTCCAGTCGGGCATCGGCGTTCATCATAAAACAAGCCCTCGATCGAAATATGGAAATCCCTTTAGACAGATACCGCTTTTGCCTTCTCGGCTTCAATGGCCGTCAGCATGTCTTCGTCCTTATCGAACTTGAACCAGGGAATGCCACGCTGCTGGGCCATCCGTTCTTCCGCTCGAGCCAGACATTCCAGATCGTCTTTGGTAATTACGCGCAGACCTTTGCTTTCGATTTGGCCGAGAATCTGTTGCGCGGCTGGGCAATTCCCTTCAGGCACACCTTCAAGATATTGCAGGACGTGGGCAGCTCCCACTTCACCGTCATGGCGCGCGATGCCAACCAGACCGTCACTGGCTTTGCGCGCCCAGCCCACGGCATACATTCCTTCCAGGACTTTGTTCGCGTGCGGATCGTAGAGTTCGTAGGCCGCGCGCTTGGGGTCGGTCTGATCAGGGTTGGTAACGTAAGCGTCGCGAGTGTAAGGCAGCCCGATGGCGGGATCAGCCACATCGCCAATGGCGAAGATCATGGTGTCCACATCCAGGTCAGCCAGTTGATCGGTGGCTTTGCATGCGATGGATCCATCGCGCTCCGCCAGAATATTTTCAATCACGCTCAAGCGATTGATCCGGCCGGTGGCGTCAGCATGGATCTCCTGAGGCGAACATAGGAAGCGAAAACGCAGCCTTGGCCCGGTCACATCCTGCGGCGGTTTAGATAAGACTGGAAAAGTCTCGTCGGCCAGTTTGCTGATGTCCTGTCCGATGGCGCTCAGCTTTGGCTGTATGCGGCGGAGTTCATCGTCAAACGCGCTGCGATCAAGAAAGTGTTCAATGTGGTCAAATTCTTTCAGATCGAACTTGGCCTCGAATGGTCCGCGGCGCGCCACCACCACAACTTCTTCGGCGGTCTTTAGGGGCGCATCCAGCAGAAGCCAGCGAGCAATGTCCACCATCACGTTGCCCATGCCAACAATCGCCACACGTTTGCCGGTGGAAAAGTTATGCGAAGTAAACGGCGGCAGCAGATTGTAGTGATAGACAAAATCCTTTGCGGCATAGACGCCTCCGGCTGTCTCACCCGGCAGGCCCAGCTTCTTGGTACCCTGCGCGCCCACGGCAAACACAATCGCGGCTGGATTCATAGCCTGCAACTCAGCGACGGAAATGGCCGAATCCCGGCTTACGGGCACATGGCCGAAGTAATGGAGATTGCTTAAGCCCAATACCTTGTTGAACTGCTTGCGCAAGCCAACCTTCATTTTGTCTTTGGTGGGATAGATGCCGTATTCCGCCAGACCGCCCGGCTTGATGTCACGATTAAAGACAACGGTCTGGTGCCCGCCCTGAGCAATTTTCTGGGCGGCGAACATTCCTGCTGGCCCTGCGCCGATGACGAATACGGTCTTCAAGTCTTTTCCTCCCAAACTTGCCCGTTCAAAACGTTGGCAGTCAAAAACCAGCAACGCGCTAGCAGTCTAACCCGCTTAGACGCGCGTATCCAACTCGATTTGCTGCAAGACTTGAATTTATTATCACCCGGTTGCGCTCTGGGCCCGCGGGTAAGTTACGCCGGTTTAATGGCCGGGGCAGGCGCTTCTTCCACTTTCACTGTAGAGCCCAGCAAGTGCAGGCGCGGCTCACGATCGATGGCTTCAATCAACTCGCGCGTAATACGATCATCAATCTCCGCAGCGCCGCTCAGTTCCACAGGATAGCGGATCACAATCTCCAGGCCGCCTCCAGTCAGCCGCAGGCGGCTTTCCGGCTTAAACTCATTGATCCTGGCGGAATTGAGCGCCCGCTCCATGCCTCGCCGTTGCTGCTCCATGTTGTCGTGGTACTCGGCATAAACTTTGTTCACAGCCTCAAGCAGGCGCTGTTCGGCTTCATGGTAGTGCCCTTCAGGACCGAGGGTAAGCGTGATCTCATGCCATACAAAGCTGGTACCGGGAATCTGTTTGAACAATCCCGCATTCGCCTGGAAAACCACGGAATTCGAAAATACAACCACGCGGCCGGTGGGCCGCGGACTGCCTTCGCCGGTGACTTCCATCAAATGAAGGCGCACCAGCCCGATATCGACCACGTCGCCGGTCACGCCCGCCACTTGCACGCGGTCACCTACACGAACGCCGTATTTGCCGATGAGGAAGAAGTACCCGGCGACTGACAGGATCACGTTTTGCAGCGCAACGGCAATACCTGCGGTCATCAGTCCGGCGAACGTGGTGATGGTTCCAAGCTCGCTGGCAAAAGCCACCGCAACAATGATTGCCACCACGATCCACAGCACGATCCGGCGGAGTAGAAGAAACTGGTAGCGCCGTCTGGGGTCGGTAATGTAACGGAATGTGGCCCGCCGCCATAGCTCAGACACGCCCAGAACCACGGCAAGGATGACCGCAAGCCCGCCCAGACGTAACGTCAGGCCTTTCAGCGCGGTGTCATATTGGCTTTTTACCGCGTTGCGCCAGTTCGTGGTGCTGCGCTTATAAAGATCAAGCAGGATGTTCTGCTTACCGAGCGGCAACATACTGGCGGAAAGCTGTTTGTACTGCGATGTGAGCGCGTCCAGGTCCTTACGTTCCTGGGCCAGCGCAGCAGGATCAGCGGTGTCTGCCTGCGCCGCCAGTTGATCACCGTGCTGCGTCAGCTCGCGGATCTTCGCCGTAAGCGGCGAGCGCAAGGCTTTGCTGGATTGCGAAAGACTGTCCGTGACGTTGATATCGTCATCCAGTGATTTGATTTTGCGATGCAGCGTGAACAAGTTGGCGATAATGTCCAGAATGCCGTTGGGCTCCTCCTTCCGTTCACGCGCCGCCACTGCGATGGAGTTGGCATTGTTATTGGCAGAGACGTTCTTATCGTTGTCCGCTTCCTTGGTGTTTGCGCTGACAGAAGGTACCGTTCGCGCCAGTTCTTCAATCTCCGCGATGAGGGTGCCCGAACCAACGCCGCCGGCGGTTGCTCCGGTGGCAAACTGCACCATATTGCGCAAGGTGTCACGCCGCGCCTGAAAAAGATCGACCTCACTTTGCGTTTCGTCCAGCGTGGCCTGCAACTTTTTGCGTTTCGCGCCGGTGGCGGTAGTGAGCTGCTGGCGGAAATCATCAACTTCTTTTTGCGTGTCCTTATATTGCTGATCGGCTTTGGCCGCAAGAGTGGTCAGCGTCTGATACTGAGAAGTATTTTCAGAATTCGAACTCGTGTTTGACTGGGCCGCCAGGGCCTGGGCACGGGCACGCGCGTACTCAAATGACAGCCGCACAACCTGGTCGGCGATCTGGCGATTGTCATTGAAAAACATGATGTCACTCGGCTCAGTGGCCAATTGTTGCTGCTGAGTCAGGTCGCGATACCAGACGATCGTCTGGTTGAGGAACGGGATAATGGCTTCCGCGCCGCTCCCAGTGGAAGCCGACGGAGCAGGACTCTGCGCGATGCCGTTGGGGGTAGCCATCAGCAGGACTGCAAAAAGCGAAATAATAAGAAAGCGCAACTTGGTCATTCGTTCCATTTCCGGCCAGATTTATTGAAGCATGCGTGGCTGATTCGCACAACCGTAGATGGGCTTACAGTTGGGTTGAACGACAAGCAAAGATGCAGGTGAACAACAATGTTGTCTAAAGCTTTTCTTCAGGATCGCGATCGAGAACGGGAATGTTGAACCAGAGCATTCCCCTCCAGCAAAAGGATTGCTCGCGCCAGCGACTCAATGCGAGAAAGCGTGGCGTCCGCCAGTTTGAGGTATTCATGGTTGCGTTCCGGTTCAAAATCCGACTGGAGAAGGTACAGTGAATTTCGTAAGGCCTGTAGCGGATTATTCAACTGATGGGCCAGTTCATGGGCCAGCCGGCTGGCCGCCTTGAGCCTTTCTGATTCAACCAGGTCATCCTGGGCACGTTTTAAATCAGTGAGATCGCGGCTGAAGACTATGACCGTTTCCACCACATCGCCTTTGCCGTCATCGCCTTCCACCACACCATGGAAAAACTCGGGAGCCATACGGCATTGAAAATATCGCCGTCCATGGGGGCCCGGGAAGTCAACGTCAAAGGTATCTTCCCTACCACTGGAGAACACGCCTCGCAGGTGCTCCTCCAGGAGGCTGGAAATTTCCTCACTGTGCCCGAGATCACGCATGGTCTTCAGATGAAAATCCTCTACCGGACGATTGTTCGCCTTGGCGGTAGCCAGATTCACATAAACGTGCCGCAGCTTACGATCGAACCGGGCAACCGCATCAGGCGCGTTGTCCAGCAATGAGCGTAGCGAGCCGTGAATTTCATGAGCCTCATCGCCCGCAGGACCGCTCGTAGGAAGACCAGCGGCGGACGCATCCTGCGGAGACGCGAAGGAATGATGCAAAAGCGGAACCTCTCTTGAAATTGAGTTGCAGGAGTATTGATTCAATTATAAAAGCAAATGCCATCGCCGCCGTGTTCGCAGGAAGCGCGAACAACAGTTAAAAGTGCTTAGTTCCTTGAGTTAGAGCTAAGGGAAAGAACTCCCGGCATGAAAAAAATGTTAAGAAAATTGTACGAATGTCCCGGCAAGAAATATCCCAGCCAATAAAAAAGGGGTGTTCGACTGAACACCCCCGCTTTAACTATTTTCCCTTGAAAAAAAATTAACGGAGACTTTGCTCCGCTACATGACTACTTTTTCTTTGCTTTTTTCTTCGCCTTTTTCTTGGTTGCCATGTGCGATTCGTCCTCCTTGCAGATTTGCTTCCTTGGGCCTTGAGCAACCCTACGTCTAGTGGGCACGCTCGTCTACACCCAAGATATTGAGGTATGAGTGTTGCAATGTCAACCAAAAAATGCATATTAGCAATCAGAGTCACTGCCGGGGCGCCCAGGCGCAAGATGCCAATTTGGGATTTGGATATCGCAACAAAAAGACAAAACCCAGAACGCTTGGAATAACAAAGGGAAAATGCAGCTCGATCATCAGCGTCAAACTCGCTCGCCGGCGTCAAATCTGTCCGAGGCGTAAACGCCGTGGAAAGAGGAGCGTAAGCGGTTACCCAATCACGCGGCTCAACCAGCCGTTCCAGATGTCTGTCCAGGCATGGGTAATCATGTTGGCGCGCAGGTTTTTACGCCAGGTGGCGAAACATCCATAGAGAATGCCCAGAGTGCTTATGACGATGACCTGCTTTACGCCCTGATAGGAATGTCCGACTCCGAAGACCAGCCCCTGGAGAACAACTCCCGCCGCGAGACTTCCCGTGTAAGCGGCAAACTGATGCTGGAAATAACCGCGAAAGACAATCTCTTCACAAATGCCGGCGGAGATGGAAACTAATATCCATAGGGCCGCCTCCAGCACACTCTGACCCTGCGGAAGCAAGCCCACTACCGATTTAGCCTGGTTCGGCCCAAGGATCTGGGATATGTAGCGCGCCGCGTATTGCCAAACAAAAAAGAAAGGCACGCAGATGGCAACGTCAATGAGAAGAGTCTTCCAGTTCGGCATACTGGTGCCGTTCACAAGTTGGCCTAGCCGAAAGCCACGATCATTCATCGCTCCGCGAACCGTGGCGACCAACCCCCACTCAAGCGCGATGATGCAGAGATAAAGCGGCCAGACGTGACGCGCCCCCGATGAGCTCTGGCCTTGAATCGAGGCTCCCGGGGCGAGAGGCGCATCGGCAGGTCGAGACTGCATCCAGAACCCCAGGAGCACCAGCGCGAACTGGATGGCAAGCATCATCACAAAGTGTCCGTTGGATGCGATGCGCTGGTCGAACGGAAGCGGCTCAGAGTTTTGCACAACATAGTTTAGTCACGAGTTGCAGGTTGTTGAAAGTCATGCCAAAACATGACGGTTGCTCGATCTTTAAACGCAGCCGGGGGCGGCTGGGCTCCACCAGCTAAGAACACATCAACAATTCGGCCACCAGCGTCTCAGCTTGCTTTTGTGCGCCCTGCGCGTGGCCGAAGCCATTGATCCAATGCACGTCGGGCTCGCGGCGAAACCATGTCATCTGCCGCTTGGCGTAATTGCGATGTCCCTGCTGGGCTGCGGTGATCGCTTGTTCGCGGGACAACTCGCCGGAAAGCAGCTGCGCAGCCTGTTTGTATCCGAGCGAGGTGAGAGCTCGCGATGAATCGCCGTAGCGGCTTTTGAGCATCTGCGTTTCCTCCACCAGACCTTCTTCGAACATTGCCAGCGCTCGTATGTTGATTCGCTGATAAAGCGCCTCGCGATCAGGATTGAGGCCGATGCGCAATATCCTGAACCCGCACAAGGGATCACGTCCGTTCTTCCACATCTCCGTCATGGAGGTTCGGGCGCTCAGGCAGACTTCAACGGCCCGAATGACTTTAGGAACGTCATTGGCGTGAATGGCCGCCGCCGCGTCCGGGTCAAGCCTGCGCAGAATACGGTGGAGATATTCAGATCCGCGGGCGGCCAGGATTTCCCGGAGCCGTTCGCGTAATTCCTCTGAACGGGCCGGACCAGCGAACAGCCCTTCCAGCAGCGCGCGCAGGTAGAGTCCGGTTCCGCCGACAATGATCGGCAAATGGCCTCGACTTTGTATGTCGGCGATAGCGGCGCGTGCCAGGCGGGAATAATCTCCAGCGGTAAACTGCTCCGTGGGCGCGGCTACATCGATGAGGTGATGCGGGACACGCTGGCGATCGGCAAAAGATGGCTTGGCGGTACCGAGCTCAAACTCACGATACACGGCCACGGAATCGCAACTGACGATCTCACCCTGGAAGCGTTGCGCCAGATAGAGCGAAAGAGATGTCTTGCCGCTGGCGGTGGGCCCCAGCAACACCACCAGCAGGGGATCGCGTGTTGAAGAGGCTGGCAGCGTCAAGGCCGCACCCAGAAATGCCGGACCAGAACGAAAAGTAAAATGACAATCGCTATCAGCGTAAGCCCAAGCGTCTGTTGCCGGTGCGCATCCATTGCCACGGAGACATTCTAATTGTCTCTGACGGCCAAAGTTATTGCGATGATGAATTAAGATAAGCAGCGAAATCCATGGCCGGCGTATTGAAATATAAATTCGGAGAATTTGAGGCAGACCTGCGTGCGGCTGAACTGCGCAAGCGCGGACATCGGCTGAGGATGCAGATGCAGCCCTTTCAGATATTGGTGGCACTCCTGGAGCGCCCGAATGATGTTGTAACCCGCGAAGAATTGCGGCAACGCCTGTGGCCGGAAGATACGTTTGTGGACTTTGATCATGGGCTTAACACCGCTGTGGCCAAACTCCGCGAAACTCTGGGCGATTCCGCTGCCAGCCCAAAGTATGTAGAGACGATCGCCAAGCGCGGCTACCGTTTTCTGGCCGAAGTGGAAAAGCTGGAAGATGTAACGCTTGCTGGTGCAGCACCCTCTGTAGCAACCACACCGTCGGTCTCACCGCCAACGCCTGCATCCGTCCCGGAGGCAGAAGCACTGCCACAAATTACGTCCGCCAACGCGGAGGCGAAACAAACGGAACTTCCGCGCGCCAGCCGCAAGACGTCGCGAACCCTGTTTGTGCTCTCTCAGGTGATGTACATTGCGTTTTATGTTTCGGCGCTATTCCGGCTTGACCGGCTGCATGAATCGGCGGAAATGGCGTGGCACAACGCTGGGCAGATCGCTTTTGTCATTTATCTGGTCACAGCGTTGATCGGATTGGTGGTCCGGCTATATCTCATTTCCGCCACCGCGCTTGATTACCATCTTCTCGGCGCCAAGTTCCGCGTAATCTTCCCTGCACTTTTCGTCCTGGATATGTTGTGGGCCCTGGCGCCGTTTATGCTGGCTGACCGCATTGGACTCGGCTTGGCGCTGGGATCAACCGCCGCCCTCATCTACATGCCATTCGCACAGCGCACGTTGGTGAAGATGATGCAGGCGTAATAAATTTCAGTTATTCCAAATCGTTCTTGTCAGGGTTGTAGAGGAAGTGTGCGCGCAGCAGAAGGTAGTCACCATTGAAATTGGCGGGCAGTTGCGGCAGCGGAATCGCGTAGGTAATTGCGCCATAGGCAGCGCGATCCAGTGCCGTGTCGCCTGATGGGGTAATCACCCGCAGCCCGGCAACTTTTCCATCTTTCAAGATGGCGAATTCAATAATGACGGTGCCGCGTTTCATTTCCGGCGGCATGGCCGATTGCGGAATTAGTGGGTCCCAATGTTCCTGCACAGCCTGGCGCAAACGTCGCATATAAGGGCCAAAGTCAACACCCATGGTGTCACTCAGGATTTCCAGATCGCCGCGGGTATCTACCTTGGGACGAATGCCAGAACCGTAGTTACCGCCGCCCAGAGGAACGCTAGTGGTGCCGTGTGAGTTGGCAACGGAGTTGATCGCGTTGCTCACGGTTGATGACGGTGAGTTCACAGGAAATGGGATTTTCGGTTTCGGCGGAACCGGCGCATCCAGTTTTGCGGTTTCCGTTGGCGGTTGCTCCGGCGGCTGGACGGCGCCTTGTTGCGTCGCCGGCTGCTGTTGCGGAGCTGCCTGAGCCTGCTGCTGTGGCGGCGCTGATGGCGGCGTTTTTGGCTTACCAGGATCGCGTGCGTCAAGCAGCTTGCGTAACGCGTCCTTGCTGGGAACCGGTGTGCGCGTCTGGGCAATGCGATTTGCGTCTGATATTCGATCTGTCTTCGGCGGCGTTTTGAGCTTCAATTGATCGGGTGGGAGTTCCAGATACGTGGTCTGCTGTTTTTGAATCATCGGCATCACGTGCGCGGTTTGCCCCATCCACTTTGGCGCCAGGATGAGAAGAATGATGATGACGGCATGCACAGCGCCGGAGATCCACGCGGCTTCCCGCCGACGGTATGAGGATACGTCATCCTCATACAAGTCTGTCAGAAGCAGATGAAGCTCTCCGTCTCGTTGCGAAGGCGAAGTGCTATTTTCTCGAACTTTTTCTTCTTCCATCAGAGGGATAAAACACCGCCGCAGCGTGGGTGAAGCTTTGTCTTTATTCTCTCATTAGAACGATGTTTGTGAGATGTCCTTGCGTGCCGCGCAGCGTCAAAATACTAAGAAACTAATGGAAATCACTGAATTACGGTTGGCCATTCCACACTGCTTAACAGATATTTACAAGCAGCTTACAACCAATGGACCTGATTACAGAGCTGTTCTCAACTAAACCGGCAGCAATCCAGCCCGGCGACTATGCTGGTCAATCGACGAGAGAATTTCCAAAGCTACTGCCAGGGCCTTGCGGCCATCGTCAAGCGAAACCACAGGAGTGCTGCGACGGCGCACAGCGTCCAGAAAGGACTTCAGCTCTGAATGCAATGGCTCTTCCGCCCTTACGGGAGGCTTGTTGACGGTGACGCCGGGAATCGGCACGTCTGCCGGTTCGCCCACGATGCCCAGCAACTGGTCCAGGGAAAACTTCTCTTCCTGGCCCACACGCAGCTGCAAGACATCCTGCCGTCCATAATCTACTGAAACATATTCTCGGGGCTGAAAAAAACGCAGCTTGCGGACTTTCTCCGTGCTGATTCGGCTGGCCGTGAGGTTGGCCACGCAGCCGGATTCGAACTCCAGGCGCACGTTGGCGATATCGACCTTGTTCGAGACCACAGGTAATCCCACGGCGCGAATCTCTGTAACCGTCGATTTCACGAATGAAAGCACCACGTCAATGTCATGAATCATGAGATCCAGCACAACGTCCACGTCCAGACTGCGCGCGGTGAAAATGCTGAGCCGGTGGACTTCAAAAAACATGGGACGAGTAATGATGGGGAGAGTTGCCTGCACGGCCGGATTGAAACGCTCCAGGTGGCCGACCTGGACCACGCGTTGATTTGCTTTCGCGATGGCGGCCAGCGCGTCAGCTTCTTCCAGCGTTGATGCCAGAGGTTTTTCAATCAATACATCCACGCCGGCTTCCATCAATGCGGACGCAACACGCAGATGATGCACGGTAGGCACAGCCACGGAGACGGCATCCACCAGGCCGAACAGGTCCTCCACTCGGGTAAAGGCCTTGCAGCCAAACTGCGTTGCCACTGCGTGCGCCTGGGCGGCATTGGCGTCTACTACCGCCGCAAGTTGAACACCCTGCTGCTGTTTTTCCAGTTCGTGATACACACGAGCATGATTGCGGCCAAAAGAGCCCACACCAACGACTGCTACGCGGATTGCACTTTCGTTAGTCAAGGTATTGATTTTCTCAGAGGCTGTAGCCCTTCGCAAAGGCTATGATTTGCATTCGGGCCTGAGGCTCAGCCGTCAATAGGGCGTCAGAACGTGGCGACAAAATCAAGCGCTTGGGAGGAAGTTGACTATGGGGCGCGGATTCGGATTTGTAACTTTATTGTTCGTTCTGGTTGTGGGTATGTGGTTCTATATGCGCCAGGGCCAGGCCGTGGCCAGTGCAGGGACTAATAATCCGACTGCCGCGATTGACCTCACCGGCGTTCGCAATGATCTGCTCGCCATGGCGCAGGCGGAACGCAGCCATGCTGCCATGAAAGGCGGCTATGCTTCGCTGGACGATCTTCGCTCTCAGGGCGATCTGACCATGTCTCGCTCAAGCCGTGGTCCTTACAACTACTCATCTCAAGTGAGCGATACCAGTTTCCGCTTTCTGGCTACCTACTCTGGTCCAGAAAGCTCCGGCATGCCCAGATCACTCAGCATTGATGAAAGCATGCAGATCAACCAGGAGTAGCTGGTCCACTATTTTTTGTAATCTACTTTTTGCGATTTACTTTTTGCGATTTACTTTTTAACGACCTGCAAGGTGCGCAGGTGGTCGATCATATTCCAGATCTTTTCATCGGTCTCCGTCTTGCCGAACGCCGGCATTCCACTCAAGCGAATGCCGTTCTTTACGATCCAGAACAACTCCTGGTCTGAATACCCCTGCACGTCGCTCGAGGTCAAGTCCGTCGCCCGCGGATACATCCATTGTCCAAGAGGGGTCTTTGACTGGCCGTCTTCACCATGGCACAACGAACAACGAACGGTGAAGGTGTTGTCTCCCTGCGCCGCGCTTGCCGCGCGATCAAGTGGGCGTGGCGGAACGCCTTCTCGAACCGCACGCGCGATGAGCATATGCTTGGCCTTTGTCGCCATATAAGTCTCTGCCCTGCCGGGTTCTGACACCGCGGCTAGACTGAAGCTTGAAAATGCAACCCAGCCAATCACCAGACCGCAAACAACCACAGCTCCGGCAATGATCAACACTCGTTTCATGAAGGATTCCTCCAAAAAACATCTTTCTTCAAGAAAATTTTTCTCAAAAAATCGGTCGCCAAAAAAAAGGGCCAGACGATAATCCGCTGGCCCGAACGTAAGCTTAAGGAGACCTGGTTAAAACTTTTACTGTAAAAATTTACTTAATGCTGCTTACGTGGATGGAATCACCATCAAGCGTTCCCTTTACCGTGACATTTTGTCCGGCAAACTGCTGCGGTTTGGTCTGGTCGTCCAGTTGATAAACCTTCTTGCTGGATTTGCTGTAAAGGACATATTTGTTGCCGCCCTTCACGCAAGCTTCAGTGCAATCTTTGGCGGTCTTGAGGCCAGCCTGTTTCATCATGCCGTCATGCGATCCGGCTTTCGCGCATGCGCTGTCCATGATCTCGCCTTTGAATGTGCTCTCTTTCGGAGCAGCCAACGCTGCGGTTGAAAGAATTAAAAGTGCTGCCAATCCTAATCCAAGTTTGTTCATTTGATTTCTCCTGTGAAATTAATGTCAAAAATTATTCACTGCAGTTGGCCGCCCGTGAGACTCCGCTTATTCGGCGCTTCCTGATGCGCCAGACGCTTTACGCTCGATTCGCTCGAACACACCCTTGACGATGCGATCACAGCGCACGGCATGGAATGCATACAGCTCTGTAAGACGGCCTTGTGCATGGGTGTGAAGGTGTCTGCGTAACATGGCGTGGGCACGATGCAGTCGCGTTTTTACCAGCGACTCGCTGAGACCAAGGGTCTCGGCGGTTTCGGCCACGTTCATTTCCTCAATCTCGCGCAGGACCACAACGGTGCGGAAGGCTTCCGGCAGACCCTCAATCGCGTTCTCCAGCAGTCCACGCAATTCTGACTGGGCCAAATTCTCCTCCGGACCAGGTTTCCCGGATTTCAAGATCATGGTGGAATCTCCCTTTGCCTCGGCAATGGCATCCAGTTCGTCATAGCGTCCGCGACGTTTCTTCCTCGCCAGCGCCTCATGGAGAGCAATCCTGGTGACCCACGTCGAGAAACTGGCTCTCCCCTCGAACTGGCTGAGATGTTCATAGGCGCGGAAGTAGGCATCCTGCATCACGTCCTCGGCTTCGTCATCGTCCCGAAGGATGCTGCGCGTTATCCGGTAGATCCGCTGGTTATAACGACGGATCAGGATCTCGAACATGGGAGCGTCGCCGGCGAGCACACGTTTGACGATCTCTTCGTCGCTCAGTGCCTGTCCTGCCAGAACTGCCTCAGAAGCCAATGCGGTCCCTCCTGCTGTTGGATAGAGTGCGGTGCACATTTAAAGGTTACAGCTAATTTTTTGCCCGTTTTTTGAGAATTACTACCCAGCCGCCAAGCACTTAGCCGCGAATGAAATCAATGGGCACTTAAGTTCGGTGGGCGCCGGTGACTAACAGGGCTTCCCTGAAAACAATCCAGTTCCCAGGTTTTGATCTTTAGCAGGTTTTGATCTTTTAGATGATGGTTGGATAGCCTGAGCAGATCCGCTTTGCTGTGGCTCTTTTCGCATTCATTCGCGGCCCAACTTCTTTTGTTAGTCTCCCACGATCGCGATCCCGGCCGCGTCCGCAGCGTGAATGATGCCATCGCCGTCCAGGAACAAACATTTACCCGCGTCCACGGCCAGACAGGTCGCGCCAGCCTGTTTCATGGTCTCCAGCGTCCTCTCGCCGATCACTGGAACATCAAAGCGCATGTCCTGATTCGGCTTGGCCACTTTGACCACAGTCAACGCCCGGCTGAGCGCTGAATCGCCTGTCCCGGAACCACCAAGGCTGCTCATGATCTCACCGGCACGAAGAATCGTGGCGTCGGTGCCTTCCATCGCTTCCACCGCCACGCAGGCCGATTCGGCGATTACCACTGTCTGTCCAATGTCATACTGGGCCAGATGGCGGGCCACTTTGCGGCCATATTCCACATTTCTGCTTTCAACTTCACCAGGTGCGCGACGGGTAAGCACGCCAGCTCTGGCCAGGAGCGGTTCCAGATAGGACGTTGAGCTGATCAGGTGTATGCCTTCTTCTTCCAGCACCTTGGCCACAGCGCCAATAAGGGAATCCGTATTCCTTGTTCCCAGTGATAAGAGCACCTTGGCCAGCTTCCAGTCAGGACGTATGCTGGAGAATATCTGCTTGTGCTTAACCTGCCCGGCCATGATCGCGGTATCTACGCCTTCGCGCTTGAAGGTATCAATCAGCTTGCTTAACTCTCCCAGTGACATCCAATGAACCGAAGCCGCACCGCGCCCTTCAATCGAAGGTGAGGTTTCTTCTTTTATGGCAATCACCACTACATCCGCGCCCTGTGCGCGCGCCGCATCCAGCAGCAGCAAGGGAAAGCTGCCATTGCCGGCGATTAACCCGAGTTTGCCCTTTTGCCCCATTTTCTTTCCGATAATTCTAAACAATCCTTAACAAGGGGCATCTATTGCGCCACAGCCGCATCATAACTATTTGGTAAACTCTGCTATTTGATATGACCAAACGGCCCTATTCCTATTTCCCATCCTTTAAAGGATATTCATTCAAGCCTCTTGAACCTGAGCGTGAACCAGAGCTGCCGGACTCGGCGATGGACCCTTCGTTAAAACCGGAAGAGCAGGGCACAATCAAACGTTACTTGCGGTATGCCGACACGCTGATCAATAGTTCTGAGCCAAATGACGAAACGCCGGCCGACAATGAATCCGTTCGCGCAGTGTCTCTTCTGGGCTCACGCAGGTCAACCGACGCGCAGTTGCCCCGTCAAGGTGACGATTTACCCCGCAACGGTGATAACAGCAACTCTGATCGCAAAGCAGATAACGCCGATAAAAACAAAAAGGCAGCCTGATCGTCCCAGGCGCTGGCAGCCAGCTTCGGGCCAGAGCTGCTACTTAATCACGCCTCGCTCAGCACCTTCAATGAACTTAATCAGCATACTTACATCTTCGCCCACATCGGATTCTGCTTTCAGTTTCTCCAGCGCCTGCGTCGTATTGAGTTTGGAATTGAGTAATAGCTTGTAAGCGTGGTGGATCTTCCGGATCCGCTCTTTGCTGAAGCCCCGTCGTTCCAGACCAACCGCATTCAGTCCGTAAGTCTTGGTATGCCGCGGCGTTACGCACTTGGCAAAAGGCATCACGTCCTTGGTAACAACTGTTCCACCGCCGATATACGCATGGGCGCCGATGCGTACGAACTGATGCACAGGGCATAACGCTCCCACCACGGCCCATTCTTCCACCGTGACGTGACCAGCCAGAGTTGCACCATTCACCAGCATCACGCGATCGCCAATGACGGAATCATGTCCCACATGAGCATAGGCCATGATCAACGTATGGCTGCCTATGCGTGTGATCCCGCCGCCCTTTGCCGTTCCCCGGTTCAGCGTTACGTACTCCCGGATTACGTTATGGTCGCCGATCTCCAGCCGTGTCTTTTCACTTTTGTAGGTAATGTCCTGTGGCTCACTGCCAATCGCGCCAAAAGAAAAGAAGCGGTTGTTCGACCCTATCCTGGTCACTCCGGCAATCACCACATGAGACATCAGCTCACAGTTTTCACCCAGTTCAACCTCACTGCCAATGTGACAATAGGGCCCAACCGTGCACGATTCCGGGACCTTGGCTCCCGGTTCAATGATGGCAGTGGGATGGATCATTCTTGGTGGTGTCATTCTTGACGGTGTCATTCGGCTGGCGCAGCGGCCTGGGAAGAGCTCTTGCCCCGTGAGCGGTCCACAAGCTGGCAACTGATGGTGGCTTCACAAACCACTTTGCCGTTCACAAACGCTTTGCCGCCCATGCGGACGGCCGTCCTTCTCCACGCCAGCACTTCCACCTCAATGCGGACCTGGTCGCCCGGAACCACTGGCCGGCGAAAACGGGCTTTCTCGATGCCGGTAAACACCATCAGCTTGTCATGACGGTCTTCAATCTCCGTCAGCAGCAGAGTTCCGCCCGCCTGGGCCATGGCTTCCACAATCAGCACGCCGGGCATGATGGGAAATGATGGGAAATGTCCCTGAAAGAACGGCTCATTGATCGTCACGTTCTTCAGCGCGACGATCTTTTTCATCCGATGTATCTCCAGCACGCGATCAATCAATAAAAACGGATAGCGGTGCGGAAGAATGGCCTGAATCTGGCCAATATCAAGCGGGCCGCTCACCGTGGCGGCCGTCTCAGGAGCAGCAGCTTCGGCTGGTTCTACGGTCTTAACGTTGGTTTCACTCATCTCTCGCCGCGAATTATAGAAGATTTGCGCTGCAAAACCCAACCTGCTGCCGTGCATCATCGCTGCGCGTTACAACTCAACGGCGAACTGCGCAAATTCGTGTGCCGCGCGTGATCGGTGCGGGCCTTAGTGTGAAGTTCTACTCTCAATGTGCATGCGCATTCCTATAGTGGACGTTGTTCTACATTCCTTTTCATCTTTTTCACGACATTGCAGAGAGCAGCAACTTGGCTTTCGAATTGCTCATATGAATGTCAGCAAGCGAAATCAAAAGCAATCTCAAAGGGCTGTACCCAAAGATGAAACCGCAGTACGTGTCACCCATCGTCTCTCTCTCCGTCGCCGTATTCTTCGCCATCGCCATCGCCATAACGCCCAGTCAGGCCGCAGCACAATGTGCCGCTCCCACCACTTCGGGCATACATATTTGCCAACCCAGCGCCAACTCCGTCATCAGCGGCGAGCCGCACATTGAGAGCGCCGCCGAGCCGTCTTCCGGCAGCATCACTTCCATGACCGTGACTGTCGATGGCAATCAGATCTTCACCAACGCCGGGCCTCAGGTTAACCTCTTTTCCGGCGGGCTTGTGAACGGCACTCACCACATGGTGATCACCGCCCATGACAATTTTGGACGCACTTACCAGGCCAGCGAGACTTTCTCCGTCACCGGTAATGCTCCCTCTTCCTGCCCCACATCGACCGTGGGTGTGCGGATCTGCTATCCCGCAGCCGGCCAGTTCGTCTCCCAGAACCTGTTGATGACTTTCGGCTTCAAAGGCGCTGCCAACATCACTCATGTCCGCACCTATGTCGACAACAAGGTGAATTTCGATATTTCAATTTCTCCCGGGCAACAATCCATTGAGGGCGAGGGATCGCCCACCACACCCGGCAACCATACTCTTACCGCGGTGGCGTGGGATGCCCAGGGACACGTTTACTCCAGCAAAGTCGCCTTTACCGCCTTTTACGATGGTAGCTGCCCGCCCAAAGGCAATGTCTGCCTGCCGGGGATCTACTCCAACGGTCCTTTTGATGGCGAAGATGTGACCTCACCCTTCCGGATTTCGTTTAACGTCGAGAACAATCCGGCGCCCATCACCTCCATGAAGGCCTACTTGAATGGCCATGTGGTGGCCATCTCGTCCGGCCCATCCCTTGACCAGCAGATCAACGCCAACAAAGGTACCCAGATCCTGACGATTCAGGCCTGGGATACCGCCGGAAAACTGTATCGCTCCGTCCAGAACGTCAATGTTGAATAGCGGCAAAAAAAGTTAACGCCGCTTCGTCGGCAGAAACGGCAGCAGAACCTGGCTGCCGTTTTTGCATGTTGTTTGGCTTCTGCTTTTGATTTTCAATTACCCGATCACCAAATTTCCCGATTACTCAATCTCGCTAGCCCCTCCCCGGTCATCCCAAGATCTAGATGACTTAGCCGTTCTATCCCAAGCGATCCCAAGTCGCCTGTACCAATCGCTCATTCCAATTCAGCCAAGCCCGCCAACCTTTGTCATCCTGAGCGGAGTCGGAGCGCATGCGACGACGTAGTCGAAGGATCTGCTTTTTCTTCGGCCTTCCCGATCCCCGGCGACGTCGCGCGATGTCGGCGATCCCGGCGATGGGGCTCCCCCCGTCATCCCAAGATCTAAAGGACTTAGCCGAAACATCCCAAGCGATGTGCTGACCAATCTCATATGCATCACGAATAAAGGTTTTGATCAGTGCTAATCAATGCCATCAGTGAAATCAGCGCTAAGGTTTCCTGGTTCCCTATACAATCTTGGAATATTCATAAACCGAGGTGCACTGCATGGCTGAACCCACATACGAAGAGCTCAAAGCAAAACTGGCTGAATTGGAAGCCAAGAAGACGCGCACCGGCACCATGCAATTCAAAGTCAGTGAAAAGGGCGGCGTAAGCGTCTACGGCCTTGGACGTTTCCCCGTAACCCTCTATTACGAGCAGTGGGTCCGCCTGCTGGACCAGGCCAAAGAATTGGGTGAGTTCCTGGAAGAGAACAAGAGCAAGCTGAAACTGAAAGAGTAAGGCTGCCCGTCTCTTTTGGCTTTTCTGTATCGCGAAAGGGATTAAATGGCGTTACGTTGCTGTTCCTTGCAATTGATAAGTTCGCCCATGTTGGCGACGTTCACTTTGCCGTCTGGACCAGCAGCGTAAGCCAGGATTTACTATCTTGAGAATCTGCCAGGGGCACCCCCCTGGGCTTCAACTAGCGATCCGCGCTTTTCCGCGTTCATCCGCGATAAGGTTTTGTTTTTGCAATTACCCGATTACCAAATTACTCAATTACCCAATCCGGCGGGGCCCCCGGCCGTCCATCCCAGGGTCCAAAGGGCTTAGTTCAGATCATCCCAACGGATGATTTGGGCTAAACCCCGTTCGAACATTTCGAACGATAACCACTTCATAAGCAGCCTGCCACAGGCAGTGCTGCGATTCCCCAAATCAATTTTCAAAGAACAAATCCTCGGCCCCTGAGGGCGATCTCACTATGACCGATGCGGAATGGAAGAAGCAAGAAATCTTAAGTTTCCTGATGCTGCTTTTGATTTTCAATTACCCGATTTTGGCAATTCCGGCGATTTTGGCAATCTCTTCCCCGGACCTTGCTTCGCCATCACTTTTTCTCTTTTTCCTGTTTGGGCATTTGGAAACATCTTTCCCTGGCATCCCAGTGAATCTGGTCCTTGTGCTGGTTCCACCCCTTTAGCCATGCTTGTTGCACACTCGCGCGTCCATTCTTGGCAATGTAGGCGCGCCAGCAGCCTTCCACAGAATTGTTGCAGCCTTTAAACACAGCCTTCCATGTCGGCACATCGGGCAGGGTGAAGTCTCCATCGCGAGTGGTGAATAGGCTTACCAGCACGATGTAGGCAACGTCCCCTGAATCCGTATAACTCCACTTGTCCTCGATTGGCTTGCTCGTTCGCTCGGAGTCTGTGAGCTGCGAAATGAGAATGGGAACAGCATCCTTCCCTTTGGCCAGAATGTCCTTCATTACCTGATTGGGACAATCCTGCGAGCGCGCTTTGAAACGGCAGCCTGTGTTGTCATACGACGCCAGAGGAAATTTCGCTGATTTGACTTCAGCAGGTGAGGACGCCACGATCGCGATTACAGAAACAATGGATAGGAGTAAGCGAAGGCCGCTTTTCAGCATGCCATGATGCTAGCGCATGAAACCGGAAGCCGTCATTTCAAATCTTGTTTTTATCGTCCATCAGGATTTGTGTGGAAAAACTATCGCCAACGCCATGCCCACAACGAAACAGATCGTCCCGAAGATGACTGTTCCAGCCAACCCCACACTGATTGCGTTCAAGCCATCTGACGCTTCCACATCAGGGTGAGCGGCTCGCCACTCCTTAAATTCCTTTTCCATCAAGGGCGGGAAGAACAAAAGAAACCCAATCTCGCCAACTAAGCCCACCAATCGAACTACGCCACCTGAAACCAGTGCCAGGATGACTGCTTCTGTCAAGGCCACACCGTAGGCGAGACGCATCACTTTTTTTGCGCGTTGCTCGTGTCCCATCCGGCGCAGGCTGGTAGCCACAACCATTGCGCCTCCAACCGGTCCGAACCAGAAACTAATCCGGCCGGCGACCTTTGGCCGCCATGGCGCTTTGGCTGTTTCCACGCGCAATGACGAAGATGAAGATGAAGTTGAAAACGAAGGTGAAGACGAATCCGCATCACCACCAGGAGAACGTTCCAGCGCGGGAGCAGCAGCCGAGCCAGCAGACCCAGAGCCAGCGCTCAAAGATGGAGACGCGCCTGCGAAAACCGGTGCCTCCATTATCTGAAGTCCACGCCTTGCCATTTCGTTCATCAGATACGCGCTCGCCTCCGGGGTCAACCGGTCCTGCTTTTTCGCCAGCCGCAGCAACTCTTCGTTCGTCTTGGATTGATATTCTTTGGTTAAATCGTCACCCTGCATGGGAAGTGATAGTAGTAAAGCGGGATCATGAAGACAAGAAAAAGTTATTTCATGGAACAGCTCGTATTTTTATTTCCCACATTGCGTCAGATCGTCCTAAACTTGCGCTGATGCCGTTCCCAGCGATTCTGATTGGTATACCCTTCTCTGCCGGCTTCGCGCTTTTGGGCCGATGGCTGCTACTGCATCCGGAAAAGTTACCGCCTAGGGGATCATTCACTGGGCCGGATTCTTCCATGGCACGTATATACAAATGGCAGATCACGATCGTGGGGTCCTTCGCAGTTTTTTTCGGATCGGTTGGAGTTGTGTTTTATTTGCTCTCCTGGATGGAAACCTTCTCACCGCTCTTCATGCCCGTTGTAATCCTTGTGGCGATAGTCAGCGGGATATACGTTTCCATACATGTCCGCAAAGAAGTGCGGTCGCGTCCGAAATACGTTTCTGATAGCCCATTCGGATTGTGGCCATGATCTTCGCCGAACGTGGGAAATGACTCTGCCTCTAAGACCAATAGTCAACGTAGAGACGTAGCTTGCTACGTCTCCAGACTCGCGATCTTAAATATTCTCGAGGGTTGTCCACATACGAAGCGCCGTAGGCGCGACAGAAGTTAGCCCAGTGTGTTCCCGAGTTCCGCAGCGCGGAACGACGGATAAACGCTGGGTAAGCTGAACGAATGACTACCACCTTACTGCCGTAGGCCGGAGCGCAGCGCCAGCGAAGCGACAAATGAAGAAAAGTGCTCATTGGGAGCGATCAGAGTTCCGCATTTCTGTAAGAGTAAAGTTTGAAAAAATGGGTAACTTGGCTGCAGCGCCCAGCGTGGACATAAGGAAGCGGCGTGGGACTGAAACCGTATCCGCTATTTGGCTTGTTGGTGCTCATTGAATCTTTGAATCGCTCTGCGTAGTGCCTCTTGTCGCGCCGCAGGTCCATGGACGCCGGCCGCGTCCTCCGCAGTCTCACCCTCGTCGTTGCGAATCGTGAGGTCAGCGCCATGATCAATGAAAAACTGCATCGACTCTTCATTCGCCGCGTGGAAAATTGGCGTTTCGCCGCGCTCGTCGCGGGCATTTACATTGGCGCCATATTCCACCAGAGTGCGCAGACCCTTCAATTCCCCCCGGCCGGACGCGGCGGCCAGTGCCTGGTCCTTATCCAGCTGATCATTGCGACTGGCGCCTGCTTCCATGAGTGCTTGGAGCACTTCCGGATAGCGAGCACCGCAGGTGAGCCATCCCACTCTTAACAGATAGTTTTCTTCAGAATGCAGATCAGGAGGGTTGGTACCGGGAATCGGCAGTAGGGGCACGCCTGCCGCCAGAAGGTCTTGCACCGTATCCGCTCTGCCTCGATTCGCCGCCACTTTGAGCATGACCTGTGCTTCGACAGTGTGAAACTCAAACTTTTCCGCTTGTAATGCTTGAATAAGACCATTTCGACCATCAACCCATCGCATTGATCCGGCAAGCGTATCCACCTCCTCTTCCAAATCCGTGATGACTGCAGGCATTCCCACCCAGGAGCCAACGTAATCCAGGACTTCTTTTTTTTGCCCATCAATCGTGATTGAGAGCACATACGTTGGATTGTCTGTCACGCCCGCTCGATATCTCTCGTCCATTGAATAAAAATCGGCCGCCACAAACTTCTGGGCAAGCTTGCGCACTTCATCCACATCCACCATGTCAGTGTGTTTTCCCCTGGCGACTACGTAGCTTTGTCCCTCGAATTTGATTCCCTCGGTGGTGACGGTGACAAGATAGGAAGGACAAGCGCCGAAGCACGTTGTTCTCCTCAAACTGATTTCAATTTTGGAATTCTTCTGGATCACCGGCGCAGCCACATGTATCGACGGCAGCCGCTCAGGTGGCGTCAAAGCCACATACTCTTCCACGCTGACCGTAATTGGCTTTCCATCTTTCTCGAAAGGGGTGAATTTCCACCGCTGAACTTCTCCGCGTACCTTCGGCCAGAACTTCATGGCCTCGCCGTCGCCGCTGGGTTTGGCATCCACTACATCACCCTGAGGAGAAACCACCAAGGCGAGCGATATCTGCTTCGCCCGGCGCTCAACTCCGTTCGTTGGAAACGTGCGGCGATGAGGCTTTAGTTCGTGCGTATGCGCAACTTGGTATTCAATGGAAGGGTAAGCAGGTTTCTCCTGTCCAGACGTCACAGAGGCGAACATTAACCCGGTGAAGATAACCAGAGCACGAAGCATGCTGGTAATCGTACATCAGCTCTGGAGGTACGTCATTCCTCGGCGTTATGATTGACTTCACCTATGCCGACTACCGCCGACAACGCCACGCTCCTTCAATTCTGCCAGGAACACCATGCTCACATGCTGGAAGTCCTCAAGCGCATGGTGGAACTTGAATCGCCCAGTGACAACAAGCAGGCGGTCGATCATCTGGGCGAATATCTGGCCCACGAATTTGAAAGCCTCGGCGGCAAGACGCAGTTCTTTCCGCAGCCAGATTGTGGCAACCATCTCAAGGTCGAATTCCCCGGCTCCGGCAGTTCGGGCGGATCCAGCAGTTCGGATGGATCAGGCGGCCAAGCCCGTTCTCTTGCTCGGACATTTCGATACTGTCTGGCCTCTCGGCACGCTCAACACCATGCCGTTTCGCGTGGACGGCGGACGCGCCTTCGGTCCCGGCGTCTATGACATGAAGGCCGGCATCACCATGATGATGTTCGCTCTGCGCGCCCTCCGCTCTGCCGGACTCAACCATTCCCGCCCTGTCACCATCCTTTTAGACACTGACGAAGAAGTGGGCAGCACCACCGGACGCCCCGTGGTGGAATCCACAGCCAGAGATTGCGAAGCCGTGCTGGTGCTGGAGCCTTCCCAAACCCTGAAAGGCCAGCTTAAGACCGCGCGCAAAGGCGTGGGCGATTACAGCATCCGCGTGCGCGGCCGCGCCTCCCATGCCGGAGTGGACTTTGAAAAAGGTCACAGCGCGGTGATCGAACTCTCGCGCCAGATCCTGGAAATCGCCAAATTCACTGACGTGGCTCGCGGCATCACGGTCAATCCGGGCGTTGTCCACGGAGGCACGCGCACCAACGTCATCGCCGCGGAAGCCGTGGCTGAAGTCGATATCCGCATCGCCCGCGCGGCAGATGCCGCTGAGCTGGAGAAAAAGTTCGCCGCACTCCGGCCCGTTGATCCGAACTGTACCCTGGAGGTCACCGGAGGTCTCAACCGTCCTCCCATGGAACGCACCGAAGGAACCGTTCGCTTGTTTCGGTTGGCGCAGGAGCAGGCCAAGTCCATGGGCATGATCCTTGACGAGGCTTCCACCGGCGGCGGTTCTGACGGAAACTTCACTTCCGCCATGGGCATTCCCACCCTGGACGGTCTGGGCGCCGTGGGCGAAGGAGCCCACGCCGTGAATGAATCGATTCTTCTGGAGGAACTGCCCCGGCGTACGGCGATTCTGGCTGCCTTGATCCGAAGTCTTTGAGATATAAGGGTTTGTTAGAAAAACTAACCGGTTACGCCGGTAAGTGGGTTCTTTTCAATGATTCTTTGACTCTCTTATCAAAAGTGGCCTAAAATCAGCTTCGACAGTCACCCCTAAAACACAGGCGGAACGCTCCTTCATCTGGTGGTTCCGAAATTGGAGTTCAACATGTTCGGTGGAAAACTTGGCGTTCCGGAACTGCTTATTCTTCTCGTAATTGCTTTGATCTTTTTTGGTCCCAGCAAGCTGGGCGATCTTGGAAAAGGCCTTGGCGATGCGATTAAGAATTTCAAAGGCGCGATGAAGGAAGGCGAGCAGCAGCCTCCTGCCCCCGTCGACAAGAAATAAGCAGCCGTCCCGGGTTTCAAATTAACGGGTTTCAGATAAACGGGTTTCAGATAAATTGGTTGGCTTTTAACATCTCTGCTACCAGCCGAAGGGGTAACCCCACTACATTGGAATATTCCCCGTCCATGCGGTCGGCAAAGCCAGCAGCCCCGCCCTGTATAGCGTAAGCTCCGGCTTTGTCCATGGGCTCATTGCTGGTCACGTAAGCCTGAATTTCCTGCTCCGTCAGCGTTCGAAACAACACCTGCGTGGTGCGGGTACGTGTATCAATGGTTCCAGTGGGAGTTACCAGGCTGACTCCGGTGATTACATTGTGAGCGCGTCCGGAAAGCAGGCGTAACATCCGTGCAGCATCGTGGTGGTCAAGTGGCTTTTCCAGCACATCTTCATCCACCACCACAATGGTGTCAGCGCCCAGAACAAAGCGATTGGCAAACCGATGTGACACAGCGAGCGCTTTTTCACGCGAGAGTCTTTTCGCATAATCAACGGCCGCTTCGCCGGGTAAGCGTTGCTCGGGTATGTGGGCCGGATGGATTTCGAATGCAATACCGGCTTCACGCAGCAACTCCTGCCGGCGCGGTGATGCAGAAGCAAGAATGAGTAGCTGTTTTTCGATGGTGAGCATCCTCAATGACTGATCAGGTCTTCTCAAGATACGTGAACACTGATGTCCTGAGCAAAACCGGTTTGGGCGCCTCGCTGGACCCGGACCGTCGCGGCTGCGAATTTCGCGTCTGGGCCCCGCTTGTTGCCAACATGACCCTGCGCCTGATCACGGCCGGCGGCACGCGTGATCTGCCCATGCAGCCTCAGGAAGACGGCTACTTCGCCGCCCACGCTTCAGCTCAGGCCGGCGACCGGTACTTCTACATTCCTGACAGCCAGAAACCGGTCCCCGATCCGTTCTCACGCTTGTTGCCCGAAGGTGTTCATGGCCCCACCGAGATCGTTGATCCGGAAAAGTTCTCCTGGACCGACCATCAATGGCGCGGCCTGAGCCTGAAAGACTACATCATCTATGAGCTTCACATCGGCACCTTCTCATCGGAAGGCACGCTGGATTCCGCCATCACGCATCTTCCTTATCTGAAGCAGCTTGGCATCACCGTCATCGAACTCATGCCGGTCTCCGCGTTTCCCGGGACCCGTAACTGGGGCTATGACGGCGTTTCACCTTTCGCCGTTCAGGCCAGCTATGGTGGCCCGGAAGCTCTTCGCCGCTTTGTGGATGCGGCCCACAAACTTGGATTTGCCGTGATTCTGGACGTGGTTTACAACCACCTGGGCAATGAAGGTAACTACCTGCGCATGTTTGCGCCGTACTTTACTGACCAGCACACAACGCCATGGGGCGAGGCTGTAAATTTCGATCAGCCCGGCGCCGAAGGCGTTCGCCATTACGTGACCGAGAACGCGCGTTACTGGATCCACGAATATCATCTCGACGGCCTTCGGCTTGACGCCGTGCAGACCGTCAGAGACGATTCCTCGCCACATATCCTCGCCGAGATCACCAAGGAAGTGGCCGAGCTTTCCTACGAGCTCAACCGCGAAATTTGCGTGATCGCCGAGAGTGACGAAAACAATCCACGCCTGGTCCTTCCGCGTGAACAGGGCGGTTACGGCCTGGACGCCGTCTGGAGTGATGACTTTCATCACGCCATCCACGCCTTCTTTACCGGAGAACGCAAAGGTTATTACCAGGATTTTGGCCAGCCGGAACAGATTGTCCGCGCCCTGACCCAGGGCTTTGTATTTCAGGGCGAGCCTTTTCAGTTCTGGGGCGGCAAGCCGCGCGGCGCCAGCAGCCAGAGCATGCCTATGTCGTCACATGTGATCTGCATACAGAACCACGATCAGGTTGGCAACCGCGCCATTGGCGACCGCTGCACCAAATTCGTTCCTCGTGGCGGACGCATGCTCATCGCCGCTCTGCTTCTTCTCTCGCCGGCAACGCCTCTCATCTTCATGGGGCAGGAATTTGATGAAGGCAGTCCGTTCCTGTTCTTCACTGACTATGGTGACCCCGGTCTGCAGAAAGCCGTCAGCGAAGGTCGCCGCAATGAGTTCAAGGCGTTCAACTTTGAGGCCCATGACGTTCCCGATCCCCAGGACCCGCAGACCTTTGAACGCTCCAAACTCCACTGGCCGTTGAGTGAAGGCATCAATCTGAAAGGCAAGTGGTACGCACAATTGATTGAGCTGCGTAAGAAGTTCGTGATCAACGGGCCGCGTACCTGCAAAGCCGACATTGTGGATGGCATTCTGCGTATGCAGGTCCCGGCGCAAAACCCTCACGTAAGAATCTATGCGCGCCTGCAAGGCTCCGCTCCACTGCCCCAACCTGGCATGGGCTGGAAAAAAGCCCTTACCGAAGAAGCCGACGGCTTCGCCGCCAGCGTGTATACCAAAGCGGCAGATAAAAAATAAGCGTTGCGCTTCTTTCTTTAATCCCGAGTGAAACGAGGGATCCCTACAATCTGCGGCCCTCTTCGCGGCGGAACACAATCTCAAACGTAGAGACGTAGCTTTGCTACGTCTCCAAGCACCGCAATCTTCCACAATCCGACCATCTAAAAAACATTTTGACGTAGAGACGCGGCATGCCGCGTCTGGACCAACATTGCCTCAAATTGCTCGTGTGGCATTACCGCCCTCGGCTGTGCGCTCCTTTAAATCTCAAAGACTGCCGGTCTTGAGCGACGCCTTACCCCTCTGTCATTCCGAGCGGTGTCGGAGTTCCGCAGCGCGGAACGACGGCGAGAGAGGAACCCCGAGGATGTTAGCAACGTTCAACGCAGCTTCAGGGAATTTTCTCGAGAACGCCAACAGCGTTCCTCCTGTGGGCACAACCGCCACTGGCTGTGCGAATCTTCGCAGCGCAACACAATCTCAACGTAGAGACGTAGCTTTGTTACGTCTCCAAACCTCACAATCTTGAGGGCTGCCCATATACAAAGCTCCGCAGGCGCGACACACCAATAGAAGCTCGTTCTACATCTTGCCTTTCTCCATAAGCTTTCTCGCCTCCGCTTGCGGCATAATGACTGGCTTGCCGCCACCTGGAGGGTGCAGAACCACCGCCAACTCTTCGCTGCAGTCCGGCCCGGCCCACCCGTAATAGTGCTTCAAGTTGTACGCCTTCGTTAATTCGAGCGAGAGTTTGGCCGGAGAAGTCATCGGATGGGGTATCTTGTAAACGTGAAGCGGGTCATAGGTCAAAAGGTCCGGACCATAGCCCTGACTCAAACAGGGCCGTCCTGCAATCTCGATATTTCCATCGCCGTCCAGATCGTTCACCTCAAGCAAATTAAGCTCGGTATTCAACAGTAGGATTGGCTTGCCTGACGGTTGAAAGCCGATCACATGGAGTCTCGCAGCATCACTTGCGTATCCCCAGCTTCGCAGGATAACCAGTGGAGGTTCTTGGTTCGTGAGCGAACTTTGCAATACCAACGCGTAGTCCGATCGCACGAGGTTCTCGCTACTCAATTTCTCGTAAAGTAACTGGTCGTCGCTTTTTGATCTTGGCGTCGATCCGGTCTTTCGTTCCGGTTGGATCAGTTTCATCCATCCGTCGTCGTTTTTAACAACAAACTCTGGCTGGCCTTCCACTTGAATTCGAACACGAATGAAGTCGCCCGGGTCGGTGTAGTTTTCCGGCAATTCCAGTTTGAAATTTGCAATAGGCTGGGCCGGGCTCCATTTGTACGAGAACTCCTCCACGGTCTTCCATTTCGTTTTATCGGTGCTCACGAATGGCGTCGCTTCGGCCTCAGCCTGTTTGGTTGAAACCTGTTCAGGCCTTTTGCATCCGCAAATCGCAATTAATCCAATTGTCAGGCTCGCCCATACACATCTGCGGCCCATGACCACCTCCTCATCTCGCCCCCACCTGGCCCTTCGCTGACTCCACCAGCTTCTTCGTGTCCCAACCCACGCCGTCTTTGAACACCACTTCCACATTCTCAATATCTTCGATCTTCGTGGACGGGTCGCCTTTCACAATCATGATGTCCGCCTGCTTGCCAGCGGCCAGCGATCCAATGTGGTCGGCTTCGCCCAGAAACTGAGCGCCATTGAGCGTATAGATCTTGATCGCCTCCAGCGGCGTGAACCCGGCCTCTACCAGCAGCTCCAGCTCGCGATGATCGCCAAACCCGGCAATGTCCCCGCCGATGCCGGTCGGATCCAGTCCAGCCAGCAGCGTTCCTCCAGCTTTCACAAACGCGCGCTCAAATTCCATCTCGCGCTGGAACATCATGGGCCACGGGCTGTCTTTGTTCTCGGCAATGCGTTTGCGATTGGCAAGATATGCTTTCCGCGCATCGTCACTCAACATGTCCAGAACTTTCTGCGGCTCATCCGGACGCGACGCCACCATCTGCTCAAACACCGGCAAAGTCGACGTCACGGCCACGTGATGCTGAAGCAGTGTCTTGATTGTCGTCTGAATCGGCTCGCTGCTTACTTCAAGCTTGGCCGCGGCCGCCACTGCCTGCGTGGGATTAGGGCAGACATCAGGTTTCTTGTCCGGAAAAAACTCGGTGTCAACGGTAAGCCCGTGTTCCAGATTGTCTATGCCGATCTCAGCAGCCTCGCGAAAGCCGATGGAACAAAGATGGCCCGTGACCTTGATGTTATGTTTGTGCGCCTCTTCCACGGTCGCTTTCAGTTCAGCCCGTGTGAGCATGTTGTAAACCTTGAATGATCCCACGCCTTCGGAAATCCAGTAAGCCACGGTCTGCCGTGCATCTTCAGGATCGCGTAATGCATGCAGCTGACGCGTGAACGCCCCTTCACCTTCAATGTACGGCCCTGTCACGTTCATCTTGGGCCCAATCAGCTTGCCCTGGTCGATTCCCTTCCTCAACTCCAGATCAAAATAGGGTTCAATGCTTCCCGTGGTTCGAATGGTCGTCACGCCCAGCGCAAGATAGAGCCGCGGAAAGCTGAATGGCATGTCGTGATACAGTCCTCCGGCCGCCGGATAAAACAGATGATCATGCATGCCCACCAGTCCTGGCAGAGCTGAGTACCCGGTGTAATCGATGCGTTGGGCGTCGGCGGGAACCTGCACAGCGCCGGCATTGCCGATCGCCGTAATCTTTCCGCCTGAAATCACAATCGTCTGGTCTGCCTTCGCCGCTGCGCCCGTTCCATCAATCAGGCGCACATGGTCCAGAGCGATCACCGGCGATTGCACGCGGATGAAGTCTTTGATCTGCTCGGGCTGCCGTTGTGCGAAACCGTGCTGCGCAGAAAAGATAAACGCAACGGACAAGACAAAAACCAGGGCTGTTACATTGCGACGCATTGATAATCCTCCAAAGACGATCCTCCTGAAATGCTGGGGACGTTGCAGCATAACGGCCCCGTGCGCTATCCGCAAGCTTTTGCGCGCTACACGACGACTTTTTTGTTCTGTCATTCCGAGCGTTGCCGGAGTTCCGCACAGCGGAATGACGGCGAGAGAGGAACCCCGGGAATGCAAGCAGCGTCGAATGCAGAGTCAGGGAATTCTCTCGATGGAACTGGTCTTTGAGCAGAAACCATTGAAGCCCAGGCCCGACATTCATCGCCCCTCGCGCCCTGCACCGCAAATATCTAAAATACTGGTGCTCTTTCAGAACGACCAAAGGACCCCTTGATGGAATACACAAATCTTGGCGCTACCGGCACAAGAGTTTCACGACTTTGTCTTGGCTGCATGACCTATGGCTCAAAGAAATGGCGCGAGTGGGTCCTGGATGAAGAACAGGGACGCCCGTTCATCCAACGCGCACTTGAACTCGGCTTCAACTTCTTTGATACCGCTGACATGTATTCCCTGGGCCGAAGCGAAGAAGTCCTCGGCCGCGCCCTGAAAGATTTTGGCCCATCGCGCGACAAACTGGTGATCGCCACTAAAGTCTTCTTCCCCATGGGCGATGATCCCAACCAGAAAGGGCTTTCCCGCAAGCACATCATGCACGCCATTGATGACAGCTTGCGCCGGCTGGGCACCGACTACGTGGATCTCTATCAGATCCACCGCTTTGACTATGACACGCGTATTGAAGAAACTCTGGAAGCGCTGCATGACGTGATCAAGGCCGGCAAGGCGCTCTACATCGGCGCTTCGTCCATGTTCGCCTGGCAGTTTGCGCGGATGTTGAACACCGCTGACAGCAATCACTGGGCCCGCTTCGTCACCATGCAGAACCATTACAACCTGGTCTATCGCGAAGAAGAGCGTGAGATGGTCCCGCTCTGCGTGGAGGAAGGCATAGGACTCCTGCCCTGGAGCCCGCTCGCGCGTGGACTACTCGCCGGCAATCGCAAGGCAGGCACGGACCGATCTAAACAGGATGACTACGCACACAAACTCTACACCCGTGAGGCTGACGATCGCGTGGTGGATTGCGTTCAGGAGCTCGCAAAAGAAAAGAATGTGCCGCCTGCGCAGATCGCCCTGTCATGGTTGCTGCACAAGCCCGGAGTGACCGCCCCGATCATCGGGGCCTCCAAACCACACCATCTGGAAGATGCCGTGGCGGCTCTGGCAATCAAACTGGGCCCGGCGGAAATCGAAAAACTGGAGTCGGTTTACGTGCCTCATCCAGTGCTGGGCCATCACTAATCTTCTTGTCGCGTTGCTCCACACCGCCGGAGAACATGGATCGTGGCAAACTTGTTTTCTGCACTCTGACTCGCGGTTCGGCGCGCGAGCCGGCCTCACCGCGCCAGGTTCCCATTTTGGGTTCATATTAGATCGATAGCCTTTTGTCTATCGTCTCAATCTCTGCTCTTTCTTCCCAGTACCAGGCCGGCGAACAATCCCACAGCAAACGCGGCGATACCCACCGTGGCAACGGCCGTAATCGGTTGGCCCTTGATGCGCTTACGAGCGTCATCCAGGCTGCGTTCTCCGGCCACCTGCGCACGGTGCACGCCTTTCTCCAGATCGTGATAGGCGTCGCCCCATTGCTCTTTCACCTTCTCGGAGATCTCGCGTGCCTTGTCAGCGATTTCGGCAACGTTCGCCCTGACCTGTTCGCCTGCATTGTGTAGTTCTCGTCTCATTTTGCGCGTACTCCTATCTTCAAAATCTGTCTGCTTCAATTTCTCGAACTCACCCGATGCGCCACCAGCAATGCTGGTCACATCACGCAAGTGGCCGCCCTGCAGCTTGGAACCTCATGGCATGCGGCCTGTCCCAATTATCACAGATATTAGGATGCATGGTTATTAGGATGCATGATACGGCCCACGCACCCACCAGTTCTGAATCTGCTAATTCGTTATAATCTGCGGCATGGACGCCTGGCGGAAAGCTGCGCGGTGGCTGCTGGCGCCCGAACCCGCCACCAGCAACACCTACGCCGGACATCTGGTGCCACGCTGGATTTTTCTGCGCGGACTCGGCCTCATTTACTTCTCCGCCTTTTATCCTCTTTTGTTTCAGATTAAGGGCCTGATCGGCCCTGAAGGCATTCTGCCAGCCACCAAATATCTTGAGGTACTGGAGAAATACAACTCCGGCTTTGAACATTTCTGGATCGCGCCCACGCTGTTCTGGTTTTCACAGGAAAACGGCACGCTGATGCTGGTGTGCTGGCTGGGACTGCTGGCCTCGGTGGCCGTGGTGTTCAACTTCTGGCCTCGCGTGTCGCTGCTGATATGTCTGGTCTGTTATCTATCGTTCGTTGCTGCAGCCCAGGATTTCTCAGGCTATCAATCCGATGGCATGCTGCTGGAAGCAGGCTTCATCTCATTGTTCTTTGCTCCGCCCGGACTGCGTCCCGGACTTGCCGAAGACCATCGGCCCACGCGTGCCAGTCTCTTTCTGCTTCGCTGGGAATGGTTCCGCATTTATTTCGAATCCGGCATAGTCAAGATCGCCAGCGGAGATTACTCATGGCGTCACCTCACCGCCATGGACGACTATTACCAGAACGGCCCATTGCCCTCATGGATCGGCTGGTACATCCAGCATCTTCCTCACTGGTTTCACGCGTTCGCCACACTTTTAACTTTGGGCGCCGAACTTGTGCTGGTGTTCATGCTCTTTCTGCCGCGCCGCTGGAAGATCCTGTGCTTCCTCATCGTCACTCCATTTCAGATCACCATCATCCTAACGGCCAATTACACGTTCCTGAATTACCTGGTGCTGCTGCTGGGAATTCTCTTGCTCGACGACAAGTTGCTGGCCAGCATGACGCCGGCCGGATGGCGGCGGAAGTTGCTGCCCATCGTTCCTCCTTCCGACAAATCGACCGAGTCCGACCACGACGACCTTGACGAAGACCGCCATTTACGCGGCGGTTTGCAACGATGGCTGCATCCCGGTAAACGCGTGATTGCCGCCTGGTCGCTCGCTCTGGTCTTCTACGTGACGCTGGCCGGCCTGCTCGACACGTTACAGATCGGCAACTTTCTGCCGGACGCGCCCGTTCGCGCCCTCATGCCTTTCCGCATCGCCAATAGCTACGGTCTTTTTGCCGTGATGACGCACGCACGCTATGAGATTGAGTTCCAGGGCAGCAATGACGGCACTACATGGACCGCCTACCCTTTCCGCTACAAGCCCCAGGACATCTATAAGGCGCCGGGCCTCTATGCGCCGTACCAGCCGCGCATGGATTGGAACCTGTGGTTCGCCTCACTCGGGCAGTGGCGTCAGAACATGTTTGTCCTGCACACACAGGAGCGTCTCCTGCGCGGCAGTCCTGACGTGTTGAAGCTCTTCGCCGCAAATCCCTTTCCCGCCGCACCTCCACAACGCGTGCGCACCGTGCTCTGGCAGTACTGGTTCACTGGCTTAACCATGAAGCACGAAACCGGAGCGTGGTGGCGACGCAAATTGCTTGGCCCCTACTCGCCAGGTCTGGAACGCGCGCCCAACGGCCAGGTAATGGTCACCGACACCGGGGACGAAGTAGAAACGCCGCCGCGCAACGATCGCCAGGACCAGTGATATTCTGTCTTTGATCCGAGCGTAGCGAGGGAACTATTTTTGATTGCTCTCGACGACCATAGTTTTTCCGGCTGTCATTTCCGAGTGATCCGGAGCGCCTGCGACGGAGAGAGAGGAACCCCGAGGATGCTGCTGGTAGCGATGCCGCAACAGGGAATTCTCTCGAGACACTTCCCCTTTGTCATCCTGAGCGAAGCGCGAGCTTAGGCGAGCGCGCAGTCGAAGGATCTATGCATTTTGTAATTTGTCGATCATCGCATCCACTATAAGTATCAGGGCAAAATCGCCATCAACGGGATGGAGCAGGCCTGCGGTAAGAGGAAAATAGAATTGGGCTTTAGCCCCTGAGGGCCGATTAACGAATACGCAGCGCCGCAGGCGCGAAATTATTGAGCCTAGGCCGTAAGGCCTGGGTGAGCATCAAAATAAAATCGAGCCCCGGTAGGGGGCGACACAAGACCTTCCGGCCAGCGGCACCTTTTAAACCTGTGATCTCGAGTGCCATCAGCGCTGAAGGTAAATAAGAGTTCTTGACCCCCATCATCATGATGAGCCCCGCAGTCGGCGACACACAACAACCCTGCCGCCGACAGGGCAAAAAATGGGACGCTCCTCGGAGCGTCCCATGCAGAGAGACAAGTCTTACCGGTGAATGCCGCCACCCATATGCACTCCACCACCGAAGCCGCTATGCGCAAAGTTGCCACCGCGCGCAAAGCCGCCACGATTAACTGGGGCTGATCGGAATGCCGGCGCATTTCGGACGACCGGCCCGCGAGCGAATACCGGGTGCCCTCCGTTTACAATCACCGGATGTCCATAAAACCCGCCGTGAAATCCTCCAAAGAACAGCGGTGAGCGGTAAACCACCAGCGGTGAATAGAATCCCCATCCGAACGGGCTGTAAAGGATTCCGTCGCCCGGGATATAGGTGTAACCAAAGCCAGGTTCCCAGTACCAACCGGCACCTATCCATCCAGGACCGTAATATCCGTTCGCCACATAAACGCGGGCCGCATCCACATTGGCTTCCGCCAGATACGACGAGCGCAGGCTGCTCCATTGATAGAGATCGCTCCGCTTGTAATCATCTTTGTTGAACCCGTGCGACTTGAGTTCGCCGTTGCCGGCCAGATCAACAAGATGTCCGCCCTTGACTGAAACAGTCCGATCGCCGTCTTGAACATCGGCTTTGCCGTCAAACACCACGACCTGTTGTTTATCGGCGTCAAATTCGTAAACACCTTTCTTCATCAGCTGCGTTTCCACGCCGCTTTCGCTTACACGCAGATGGTTCTGGTCATGCAGCTCATCCACCTCCACCATTGCGCGGCCCTGGTCCAGCCGGACTTCCGTGTTGGTAATGCTGGATGAAATCATCTGCACTGCGCTGTTGCCATCCACGCGCAGGAACACACCCGGCGTGAGCAGGATTTCCGCTTTGCCTTTGCCCGTCTCCAGTGACTGACCGTTTTCCAGTGTGGCCGATCCAACCGAGTTCGCATTCAGCGAATCCGAGCCGATGTTGGCCTGACCTTCCACATAATTGAGAGTTCCGGGCAGTGCAGAGCGTGCATCGCTTGTTGTTGCAAAAGCCGATGCAGCAAATCCCGGCGCAAACAGTACCACTGCCAGGAAGACGCTCGCGATTGAAGTGATCCTTGACAGTATCCTCATTGAATTAACTCCTTGGTCAATTAGATCGAGTCTGAGGGAAAAAGTTTCAATCGTGGGGCGATATGCCTCGGGAGAGACTGATAAGAATTGTCAGCCAACGTAAGCGAACAATAATCAGCGTAAAGCCCGCGCGGTTAGGCGACGACAAAAGCAAAAAGAAAGGCGCAGCCAGATCAGACTGCGCCGCCAGTGATCCTGCGGTGCCCTTACGTGAGATCAGCTACTTTCAATTGCATGTCCGTCGCCTTCCATGATGATTGGAATAGCTTGTCCACAAACTGAGCATCGTAGTTGCGCTTCTGGGCCTTCAGCGATTCGCTCAAGCCGAACAGCGAACGCGGATTGCGAGGATTACGGTCCAGGTCCTCACGAAAGACCTTTTCGGCATCCGCGGCGTTGCCATTCAGGAGCAGCACCGCGCCCAATGATTCGCGGACGGGAAAGAACCAGTCCGGTGGTTCGTCATATTTCAAGCTGTCTTGGATGGCGATGGCTTTGCGCAGCATGGCCATGGATGCATTCGGGTCCTTTTTTGCCAGCGCGATTTTCGCGCCAAGAACGTTCTCTGCAATCGTCAACACGTCCTTGGCTTTGTTATTTACCGGCATGGCAAAAACTGCATCGGGCGGTGTCTGCTCGGCTGCGGTGTGGACAATCTTGAGTTCGGCTTCCGCATCAGCAGTTTTTCCCTGAGCAGCCTCAGCCATGCCGCGCGCGAAATGCCAGTACACGCCAACCACTTTCATGGAAGGATCCGGCGGCTTCATGACCATGATCTTGTCCCACTTTTGAAAACGAACTTCCACCGCTATCGGGATTGTCATAAAGCCTTCCAGCGGCGGCATGTCTTTTACATGCGGGCCAACGTGTGCGGCAAGCATCTGCGCCGCCTTGCTTGACTCGGCGTAGTCGCCCTCCATGCTGGCACACATGGCGATAAAGTGAAGATTGTGGCTGTAATACATCACCGGGTAAATCCCCGGCGGCGCGCCCGCTTGTATGTACGCCCGATCGGCGGCAGCGGCACGCTGGTTGATTTTTACGCCCGCATCAAAGTCGCCCGTGCGAATGTAAACGTGGGCGGCCATGTGCACCAGGTGCCCGGCTGCCGGAGCCAGTGCCGCCAGACGATTCGCGGCAGCCAATGCCCTCTCCGGATTGGGAGACGCTTCCACGGAGTGTATGTAGTAGTGGATCGCGCCCATGTGATTGGGATCGCGCCGCAGCACAGATTCCAGGGTCGCTACAATTTCTTCGGTCCCCAGTTCGGGCGAACCATCCACGTGCCACAGTCCCCATGGATGCAGGTTCATGCCGGCTTCGGCAAAAAGCGTGGCAGCGTCCAGATCATCAGGAAACTGCTTCACCAGCTCACGCATGGCATCGTGGGATTGCTCCGCGGCTTCGCGCAAGTTTGCGTTCGGGTCCGCCGGAAAGCGCAAAGCCAGCGCGTTGATATATCCCTGCTCGTTGGGAGTAGCTGCGGAAGAAAGCCCAACCGCTTTCTGTATGGCATCATGCGCCTGCTTGAAGCGGTCCGGGTCGGCGGGATCGTTGTAGTTGGGACCAACTGACTCGGCGATACCCCAATATGCCATGGCAAGTTTGGGGTCGAGTTGCGCAGCGTGCTCAAACGAGCGCTTCGCTTCGTCATGGTTGAAGGCGTAAATGTAGCGCAATCCCTGGTCAAAAAACTTCTGTGCCTCTGGATTCGCGGTGGTGACGGGATGGCGAAGATCACCGTAGCCCACCACCAGACCATCCGCTTTTGGTGGCGCAAGCGGCGGTGGAGGATTGTGCGCTGATGGCGCGTGTGGCGGCTGGGCAAAGAGCATTCCGCTCAATAAGACAGCAGGCAAAACAAGAACGAAGCGATTCATCCGTTTTCTCCTATACGCAGATTTCTCGCGATCCCCGGTGATTGCGAAAATTGTACACCCGCCTGTTGCGCAAATCTCGCCCGCCAAAATGCTCCTGAAACCTGTATGGAGAAACCGGCTTGCCTGAAAGCGTTCGAAACGAATGAACCTCCGCTAGGTTGAACCACGGTTGCTAATTGCCTGATTAAACGAACACTTGTACTCAGCCCAAAGCCTTATTACTTTGTGCCTGTGACCTAAGTAAGTGCATAGCTCAAAGCTAATTGCTTACTATAGTTTGACAGGTGAGCATAGTACGGAACTTCTGGTAAGGAGCTCTTAAAAGCATGAGCCATGCACGTTCTCAACTGGTTCAAATGTTGACCATAGCCGCGCTCGCAACGATGACTGGTTCGCCATTCATGTTTGCTCAGGACCAACAGCCTCCCGCCCGGCCTGCACCGGCAAAGTCCCTGGCTGATGTAGCCAGAGAAAACCGCGGTGAAAAAGCGGTGCCCATTGGCCCTGAAACCAAACAGCCCGCAAAGAGCCTTGGACAGATTGCGGAGGAGCAACGCTCCCACCGCCAGACCGAAGTAAGACTAACTGACAACGAAGGCAAAGAGCTGCTTTCTGAACTGGATGCCATCACTGAGTTCGCCAGTACAGACACTGGCATGCCGAAGCACAATCCCATCAAGCATCAGATTGTTGCCCAGCAGGACGTAAAGCTGCATTATGCCGCGGCGTTGTCCGGCAGTGCTGAAGCCCAGCGTCTAACGCGCTCGGAGTTGGTCCTGAAAAAATTTGGCTACATACCAAAGGATTTCACCATGAAGAAATTCATGGTGGATAGCGCCGGAGAATCCATCGCCGGCTTCTATGATTTCCGCACCAAGACCATGAATCTGGTCAACTGGATTGCCTTGGACCAGCAAAGGCCAATCATGGCCCATGAACTCACGCATGCCTTGCAGGACCAGAACTTTGACCTGATGGCGTGGGAAAGCCGCGGGATACACAGGAATAAAGTCGAGCCAATGCGCGTGGATGCAGACCAGGGGTTGGAGATGATTGGCCGCCGGGCGGTCGTAGAAGGCCAGGCCATGGTGGTCTACCTTGATTACTTGTTGAAACCGTATAGCGTCACCTTGGCTAACACTCCTGCCGCTCTGGATTATGTTCGTGACCGGCTCACCGGCACCTATGACACATCTTTCGTAGTGAAGAATGCGCCGCTGCTTTTCAAGGACTCCGCGATCTTTCCCTATCGCGAAGGATTGATGTTTGAAGTTGAGTTGCTCGGCAAAGGCGGCTTAAAGCTCGCCTTCCCTGATGCGTTTGCCCGTCCGCCGCTGGATACGCATCAGGTGCTGGATCCCAAAGCTTACCTGGAAAACGAAAAGATCGCCGCCGTGGTCATCCCTGATCTGGTTCCCGTGCTCGGCGATAAATATGAATCGTATGATACCGGCAGCATGGGGCAACTTGATGTCCGCGTAATGAGCCAGCAATTCGGCACTGAGAATGACATGTTCACCATTACTCCAGGATGGAAAGGCGGATCCTATGTGGCCGTGAGGCGCAAATCGGTGAAGGAGGCTGACCTGACTACCGCGGACATTGCCCTGCTCTACGTCTCGCGTTGGAAATCCGCCGACACCGCCGAACGCTTCGCAGAAGTTTACAAAAAGTCTTTGGCTAAGCGCGTAAGCGTGAACGCCGAATTGAACCTGGACCACATGGCTTGCACCGCCGACCGCAAATGCGCACTATGGGCACAGAGAATCGACACCAATGAAGGCCCCGTATTCATCGAGATCTGGCCCAACCACACTGTCTTTATCAGCCACAGCTTTGATGATGCCACTGTAGGTCGATTACGGCAGACCGTACTGTTTCAAACCGGTGGAAGCAACACCGCGGCTGCGGGGCCGGAACTCAATCAGACTCTCACCACTCTGCCGGGATTCAATGCGTTCAGCGAGCGCGTGGAGCGCGAAATCGTAAACAACCTGCAATTCCCATACTAGATAACCCACTCTAATTTCGAACTGGCCTTCTCTGCGGAGAGGGCCTTTTCTTACTTACAATTCCTTGTGGTCCAGCCGTGATGATCGAGTTTGCATATTGGTCCGCGGCCGGCAATGTGGGCGATGCGCACTGCGTTGCGGGCTTTGGCGCGAAACCGCAAGTATCACGTTCTCCCGCCGCCTGCGCGCTGCCCGGTGACCTTTTTTGATCTGCGTTTATCCGCGTTCATCTGGCGACAAGAGGGTTTTATCTGTGTCATCAGTGGAGATCACTGTTAAGACCTGGTTTTTTCGATGACGGCCACGCGAAAATTCAGCAGCGCGGAGAGCAAAAAGCGCGTAGGCTTACCTGCTCGGCCAAATTCAACCGTTGTGGAGCTTACGTGCTTCAACTATTCCGGTCCGCCTTTTTCAGCGTTGCATGCCTGATCTGTCTCTGCTCGTTCGCCTCGTCCCAGCAGACGCCATCCCCACAAGCGCCTTCCCAACCGGTCCCGAGTGCAAGCCAGCCTTTTGACGTTGTGATCCTGAACGGCCACATCATCGATGGCTCTGGCAATCCCTGGTATGCGGGCGATATTGGCATTCGCGCCGACCGCATTGCTGCCATCGGCAATCTGAAAGGCGCTGCGGCAAAGCACAGCATAGACGCTCGTGGACTGGTCGTCTCACCCGGCTTTATTGACATGCTTGGGCAATCGGAGACGTCGCTGCTGATTGACAATCGCGCCATCAGCAAACTCTCTCAGGGGATCACCAGTGAAATCACGGGCGAAGGCGGATCAGTTGCTCCACAAAACGCCAAAACCCTCGTGCCGCTGGCGCCGGTCCTGGACCTCTATCACTTGAAGATTGATTTCACTGATCTCGCCGGATACTTTGCGCGGCTGGAAAGGCAGGGCACGCCAATCAATCTGGGAACGTATGTCGGTCTGGCGCAGGTGCGTGAAGCCGTGTTGGGCGATGACAATCGTGCGCCTTCCCCATCCGAGATGGAGCAGATGAAAGCGCTGGTGGCCCAGGCCATGCAGCAAGGCGCCATGGGCGTATCCACCGCGCTCATCTATCCGCCCGGACATTATGCGAAAACGGAAGAGCTGATTGAACTCTCCAAGGTAGCCGCTCAATTTGGCGGAATTTACGCCAGCCACATGCGCAGCGAAGGCAAGAGCGAAGTTGCCGCCATCGATGAAGCCTTGCGCATCGGTCGTGAAGCCGGCTTGCCGGTGGAAATATTTCATCTCAAAGTTGTGGGCCAGCCGCGTTGGGGAACCATGCCGCAGATCGTCGCCAAACTGCAGGCGGCACGCGATGCCGGGCAGGACGTAACCGCGGACATGTATCCTTACGTCGCCGGTGGAACCGCGCTGGTTTCCGCCCTGCCGCCCTGGATGGCCGATGGCGGCATGGACAAGCTGCTGGAACGGCTGCGCGATCCCGCGAACCGCGCGCGCATCAAGAGCGAATTGGCAGAAGAGCACCCTGACTGGGAGAACCTTTATCTGGGCAGCGGCGGGGCCGCCGGAGTCATGCTGTCGTCTGTGCTGAATAAAGACCTGAAGCCGCTCACCGGCAAGACCATCGCGCAAATCGCGCAGGAACAAAAGAAGGACCCGCTGGACACATTGTTTGATCTCGTCCTGGCCGACAAAGGCCAGGCCAGTGCGCTCTATTTCATCGCCAACGAGAATGACTTGCAGTACGGGCTCAAGCAGGCATTCACCAGCATCGGCCTGGACGCCGGTGAAATGCCGCTCGATGGTCCGCTCTACGAACCGCACAGCCATCCCCGCACCTTTGGCAGCATGCCGCGCTTTCTCGGCCACTACGTGCGCGACCTGAAACTCATGCCGCTGGAACAGGCCATCCGCAAAATTACCTCCCTACCCGCTCAACGCGACCACATTGCTGAACGCGGATTGCTCCGTCAGGGATTCTTCGCCGACATCACCATCTTCGATCCGGCAACCATCATCGACAAAGCTACCTACGCCGATCCTGCTCAGCTTTCTGAAGGCGTAAAGTACGTGCTGGTCAACGGACAACTTACATTCGATAACGGCAGGCTGACCGGCGCAATGGCGGGCAGAGCGCTCAGGGGACCAGGAGCGAGTAGGCAATGACTTGCAGCGTCCGCAGGATTGAGGCCCGCGATGAGCAACGCTGGCGTGAGTTGTGGGACGGATATAACCGCTTTTACCAACGAGAGCCCTCCGCTGCCATCGCCGCCCAAACCTGGCAGAAAATCATGGACCGCTCCGCGCCGATCTATGCAATTGTTGCCGAAAAAAAAGCCGCCGAAAATAGTGCCGCCGCAAACATTCTTGCGGATGGAACGGAGCAACACGAAATTGTCGGCATGGCCAACTACGTCATTCATGACAGCACGTCTTCGCTGGCTCCCGTATGCCTGCTGCAGGACCTGTTTGTTGATCCGGCCATGCGCGGAGCCGGCGCGGGCAAACTCCTGATTGATTGGCTGGTGGCGGAGATGTCAGTGCAGGGCTGGTCTCGCCTCTACTGGCACACGAAAGAAAACAATTACCGCGCCCGCGGACTCTATGACAAATACACACCGCACAGCGGCTTCTTGCGCTATGTCATCCTCAACCCGCGTGCCTGAGGCACATTGAAGGTAGGCACATGAATGAAGTGAGGAATAAATGATTGATGTCCGTGGAATGGCGCCGTTGCTCTCCGTCTTCGATATGCCCACGTCGATCAACTTTTATTGCGACAAGCTGGGCTTTCAGATTGCCGGCTCAGACCAGAAACCCGCGCCGGACTTTGATTGGGTGCTGCTGCGGCTGAACGGCATCGAACTCATGCTGAACACCGCCTACGAAAAACCAGAGCGCCCTGCCGAGCCGGACCCTGCCCGCATCGCCGCCCATGAGGATGTCTGCCTGTACTTCGCAGCGCCTGACGTAGATGGCATGTATGAACATCTCAAGAAAGTTGGCGTGAAGGCGAACCCGCCCAAAGTCGCCCCCTATGCAATGAAGCAGCTCTACGTCACTGATCCCGATGGTTATCTTTTATGCTTTCAGTGGAAAGCTTAATGAGCTAAACAAAATGGGCACCGCCTTGATGACGGTGCCCGAAATTGTTTTTTCGTCTACCGAGCTTACGCCCGGGCCGGGTCTTTCTTGTCCACGTTAACGTTCAACTCGCCGAAAGCTTTTTGGGCTTTCTTCACGTCGAACTTGCCGTCGCGTGCCAGCCTTGAGAGCGCGGCAGCGGCAATGGATTCAGCATTCACTTCAAAGTGACGCCGCAGATGTTCGCGGTTATCACTCCGGCCAAAGCCGTCGGTTCCCAGCGTCACCATGCGAGTGCCAAGCCAGGGTGCAAGCTGGTCGGGCACGGCTTTCATGAAGTCTGAAGCCGCCACAATCGGTCCATCCGCACCTTCCAGGGCTTTGTGAATGTACGCAGTCCTGGCCTTTTCTGCCGGATGCATCCAGTTCCAGCGTTCCACGGCCAGTGCATCCCGCCGCAGTTCGTTGTAGCTGGTCACGCTCCACACGTCAGCCTGCACGCCATACTTCTCCGCCAGGATGGTTTGTGCCCTCAACGCTTCATTGAGGATTGACCCGCTGCCGAACAGATGAATGGCAGCCGGCTTCTTTCCTTCGCTGGCCTTAACCTTGTAAATCCCGCGGACAATTCCCTCTTCCACGCCCTTGGGCATTTCCGGCATGGCGTAGTCTTCGTTGTAGAGCATGATGTAGTAGAAACGGTCTTCGCCTTCCTGGTACATACGGCGGAGTCCGTCCTGCACAATCACGGCAACTTCGTAAACATAGGCCGGATCATAGCTGGCGCATGTCGGAACCGTGCTGGAGAGTATCAGGCTGTGTCCATCCTGATGCTGCAGACCTTCCCCGGCCAGCGTTGTTCTGCCGGCAGTGCCGCCCAGCAGGAAGCCCTTGCCGCGTGCGTCAGCGAACGCCCATACCAGGTCGCCAATGCGCTGGAACCCGAACATTGAGTAATAGATATAGAAAGGAATCATGGGCACGCGGTAATTCGAATACGCACTACCTGCGGCCGTGAAGGAGCACATTGATCCCGCTTCTGTGATTCCTTCTTCCAGAATCTGCCCATCTTTCTCTTCGCGATAATAGAGGAGCATGTCCTGATCATGCGGTTTGTAAAGCTGGCCCTGGCTGGCATAAATTCCAACCTGGCGGAAGATGGATTCCATGCCGAATGTGCGGGCTTCATCCGGCACAATCGGCACAACCAGTTTGCCGATGGTGGGATGCTTGAGCAGCGTACGCAGCATGCTGACGTATCCCATCGTAGTGCTGACGCCGCGGCCTTTCGATCCCGCCAGCGCTTCCGCAAAGTATTCAAGCGGCGGCGTTTCCAGCTTAGGCGGTGCAGGATTGCGTACCGGCATGTAGCCGCCAAGCTTGGCGCGGCGTTCCTGCATGTATTTGATTTCCGCACTATCAGCCGGCGGGCGGTAGTTCAGTGCATCTTTTGCTTCCGCGTCTGGAATGGGAATATCAAACCGCTTTCTGAACAGCACCATCGCCTCATCGGTCATCTTCTTTTCCTGGTGCGTAGCATTACGCGCTTGAGCGGAAGAAAGCCCGTAGCCTTTGATGGTCTTGGCCAGAATAATCGTGGGCGCTCCGGTATGCTGCACCGCGCGATGGTAAGCGTTATATACCTTTTGTGGATCCAGGCCGCCGCGCTGAAGATGCCATATCTCATCGTCGGTCATGTTCTCTACCAGTTTGGCCGTCTCCGGATACTTGCCGAAGAACTCCCTGCGGACAAATGCGCCGTCTTTGGCTTTGAAGGCCTGATACTCTCCGTCAACGCACTCTTCCATGCGCTTCATCAGCATGCCGCTTTTATCGCGTTCCAGCAACGCATCCCAACCGGAGCCCCAGACCACTTTGATTACATTCCAGCCGGCGCCTTTGAAGGCCGCTTCCAGTTCCTGGATGATCTTGCCGTTGCCGCGCACCGGGCCATCCAGACGCTGCAGGTTACAGTTCACCACAAAGATCAGGTTATCGAGTTTTTCCCGCGAAGCCAGTGTGATGGAGCCGAGTGATTCGGGCTCATCCGTTTCACCATCGCCGATGAAAGCCCACACCTTGCGCTGCGTCTTCTTCAGCAGCCCGCGATTTTCCAGATACCGCATGAAGCGCGCCTGATACACCGCGCTGATCGGACCAAGCCCCATGGAAACCGTGGGGAAGCCCCAGAAACTTGGCATCAGCCAGGGATGTGGATAAGACGATAATCCGGGTGTCTCGCGCAGCTCATGGCGGTAATTGTTGAGCTGGTCCATGGTGATGCGGCCTTCCAGAAACGCGCGTGCGTAAACGCCCGGTGACGCGTGTCCCTGGAAATAGACAAAGTCGCCGGGCTCATCGCCGTAGCTCGCATGGAAAAAGTGGTTGAATCCAACTTCCAGGAGGGTTGCCAGCGACGCAAAGGTGGAAATATGGCCGCCAATGCCAGGATCTTTCTTATTCTGGCGATGGACCATCGCCATGGCGTTCCAGCGGACCAGACTCTTGATGCGGCGCTCCATGGCGCGATCACCGGGATAAGGCACTTCTTCGCCAACCGGGATAGTGTTGACGTAGGGCGTATTGAACTGCACGGGCGTATCAACGCCGGCTTCACGCGCTCTGCGGGAAAGGGCTTCTAACAGGCGGGCGCCTTGCGCCGTACCATCCTGGTCCACGACCTGATCAAAAGCTTCAATCCACTCCGCGATCTCCTGGAGATCGGGCTCCAAAGCAAATTTCGGTTTTGCATGCATACTATTAGTATGCCAGCCGGAACCGCATTATTGCTACTCTGAATCCCCTCCAAGGTAACCGGCTCTCTGTAAGAAATGTTAAGCCGTCTGCGTAATAAGACTTAGATCGTGCGTGCATAAGCTGGTTATATTTGCATAAACATGCACGCGGCACGGCGCCTGATTCAATCATGCCATTCGATTTCATGATCACTGAATCATCCGCCAACAAATGCCTAGACCTGTCGCGCAGCTGAGCCCGCGTATTCGCGAGTTGAGACGCTAACGAACACCGGAGTAACGAATGGTGCTCGGAGGGAGGAAATTCAGACGTAGAGACGCGGCATGCCGGCGGCATGCCGCGTCTGGTTATCTGTACTTATCCCTTAATTTCTTTACTCTAATGTACCTTCGCGGTTTCCATCCAAGGCTCTCTGCGACGCGGCTCTGCCTTCGGCTTTCCCTTTTCCAACTCCAGCTTGGCCACCGCTTCTGTATGCACTTCATCTGGACCATCCGCCAGCCGCAATGTACGAACACTCGCCCACGCGCCGGCAAGAAACGTGTCATCGGAAACACCGGCGCCGCCGTGCGCCTGTATCGCGCGATCCAGAACACGCAAAGTCATATTCGGCGCGATCACCTTGATCATGGCGATCTCGGCCTTCGCTTCCTTGTTCCCGACCGTATCCATCATGTAAGCCGCCTTCAGCGTAAGCAGCCTGGCCTGTTCGATCTCCATTCGCGAATTGGCAATATCGGCGCGGATGGTTCCCTGTTCCGCCAGCGGTTTGCCAAATGCAACACGCTCTTGCACGCGTTTGCGCATGCTCTCCAGCGCGCGCTCTGCCACGCCGATGCAGCGCATACAGTGATGAATCCGTCCCGGGCCAAGCCTCCCCTGCGCGATTTCAAAGCCACGCCCCTCGCCCAGCAGCATGTTCGTCACGGGAACGCGAACGTTGGTGAACGTGATCTCGCCATGGCCATGCGGCGCGTGATCGTAGCCAAACACTTTCAACATGCGCTCAATCTTTACCCCCGGTGTGTCCAGCGGCACCAGCACCATGGACTGCTGCTGATAGCGATGCGCGGTGGGATTGGTTTTGCCCATAAAGATCGCGATCTTGCAACGCGGATCGCCCGCGCCCGACGACCACCATTTCCGCCCGTTGATCACGTACTCTTCGCCTTCGCGGCGAATGCTCGCCTCAATGTTAGTCGCATCAGACGACGCCACGGCAGGCTCGGTCATGGCAAAACAGGAGCGAATTTCGCCTTTCAGCAGCGGCTTCAGCCAGCGTTCTTTCTGCTCCGCCGTGCCATAGCGCGCCAGCACTTCCATGTTCCCCGTGTCGGGCGCGGAGCAATTGAATACTTCGGCGGCCATCACACTGCGTCCCATAATCTCGCACAAGGGAGCATATTCAAGGTTGGTGAGCCCGGCGCCGTCTTTGCTCTCAGGTAGAAAGAGGTTCCACAGCCCGGCGGACCTGGCCTTGGGCTTGAGTTCTTCAATGATCTTCGTCGGCTTCCAGCGGTCGTTTTCAATCTCCCGGTAAAAACGGGCTTCATTGGGATAAATGTATTCGTCCATGAAGGCGCGGAGATCGCGCTCAAGCTCTTTCACGCGAACGCTGTAGTCAAAGTTCATAGATGGCCTCACTGACAACCCGAAACTATCTGCGCTTGCCGCATGCCCTGTCAAGGTGCAAAATCCGGTCAAAGATGTAGAATTCTTGGTTGATTTATTGATGCCGGTTTATTGACGCTACTCCGCCCCGTGGAAGCCACACCACTTTCAGCATGGAATCCCACTCGGCGGACAACTGTCGCCCATAGATCGCAGATTGAAGATCACAGAATGCCCGAGAGAACATAGAACAAAGACAATGAAAGCAGCCGTCCTCCACGAACCCAAGTCTCCTCTACTCGTCGAAGATGTGGCTCGGCCCACGCCTGAGGCCGGCGACGTCCTTATTAAGGTGGAGGCCTGCGGAGTCTGCCACTCTGACCTGCACGTGGCCGAAGGGGACTGGAAACAGTTTGCCGGCATCACCAAAAAGCCGCTCATCCTGGGACATGAAATTGCCGGACGCGTGGCGGAAGTCGGCTCCGATGTGCGCGATCTCAAAATCGGCGACCGTGTTGGCGTTCCCTGGATTTTCTGGACATGCGGTGAATGCGAGTTCTGCCGCGAAGGCTTTGAAAATCTTTGCACCAGGCAGAAGATCACCGGTGTTACCGTCGACGGTGGCTACGCTGAGTTTGTCAAAGCTCCGGCCACGCACGCCACCAGAATTCCTGACAATCTCAGCGCCGTGGAAGCAGCGCCGCTGTTCTGCGCCGGTGTTACGGTTTATCGCGCACTCAAGCAGGCCAACCTTGCCCGCGGACAGCGTATGGCTATTTTCGGCGTCGGAGGCCTGGGACATCTTGGTATTCAGATCGGCAAAGAGATGGGCGCGGAAGTCACCGCCATCGACCTTACTGACGATAAGCTGGCGCTGGCGAAATCACTGGGGGCATCCACTACTCTGAATGCAGCCACTGACAATGTGGTCAAGCAGATGCGCAGCAAAGGAAACGCCCACATTGTGCTGGTCACGTCGGGCGCCAAGGCAGCCTATGACACGGCTTTTTCCTGCGTTCGCGCTACCGGAACTCTGCTGGTCGTCGGCCTTCCGGCCACGGACATCTGTTTCCCACCAATCATGATGAGCGCACGTGAAATGCGCATCCAGGCTTCTGCCGTAGGCACGCGCAAGGATTTAGCTGAAATGCTGGCAATGGCCGCAGCCGGCAAAGTCCGCTGCCTCACATCAACCCGGCCGCTCGAAGATGCGAATGCAGTACTGGACGAAATGCGCCAGGGAAAAATTGCCGGACGCGTGGTGCTCACACTGTAATGGCCGCGCCAACACATTTGAATCAAGAACAGGACTGAATCCATGAATAATCTGGTCAAGCTCAGCAAAGACAATGACGTTGCCATCATCACCATTGATAACCCGCCGGTCAATGCGTTGAGTCCGGGAGTGCCGGAAGGAATCGGCGAAGCCATCGACCAGATCAACCAGGACAGCTCCGTGAAAGCTGCTGTCGTGATCGGCGGCGGGAAAACTTTCATTGCCGGCGCCGATATCAAGGAGTTCGGCAAGATGACGTCCGGCAAGAGCCGTGGTTCCGGATTGCTGCCGCTCCTGCTCAAGATTGAAGACTCGCAAAAACCTGTCGTCATGGCGATCCACGGCACGGCGTTCGGTGGCGGACTCGAAGTAGCCATGGCCGGACATTATCGCGTGGCCTCGCCGGGGGCGCAGATCGGTCAACCGGAAGTGAAACTCGGCATCATTCCCGGCGCTGCTGGAACGCAGCGCCTGCCGCGACTGGCTGGCGTGGCCAAGGCTCTCGAGATGTGCGTGGACGGCAAACCTGTTCCAGCCGAAGAAGGCGCCAAGCTGGGCGTCATCGATCGCATGATTGAAGGCGACCTGCTCAAAGGCTCTGTGGCTTTCGCGCGCGAAGTTGCCGGTAAGGCTGCGCCTAAAACGCGTGAGCGCAATGAAAAGCTGGGCAAGCCGGAAGAAAACGCCGCCATATTTGCTGCCGCGCGTGACAACGCCCGCAAGAAGCAGCGCGGGCTGATGGCGCCCGTTGCTGCCATTAACGCCGTGGAAGCCGCTACGAAGATGCCTTTCGAACAAGGCTGCGCCGAAGAGCAGCGGCTTTTTGTGGAATGCCTGTTTTCTGATCAATCCAAAGCCATGATCCATGTCTTCTTTGGCGAACGTGAAGTCGCCAAAGTTCCAGACGTTCCCAAAGACACGCCGATCATCCCGGTGAAGAACGTTGCCATCGTCGGCTCCGGAACCATGGGCGGAGGCATTGCCATGGTTTTCGCCAATGCCGGATTCCCTGTTCTGCTCAAAGAAGCTGACCAGCCCGCTCTCGATCGTGGCATGGCCAATATTCAGAAAAATTACGCTGTCTCAGTAAAGCGTGGACGCTTTAACCAGCAGTTTGTCGACGAACGCCTCAAGCTCATCACACCCACGCTAAGTTATGACAAGTTCGGCGAAGTCGACATGGTGATTGAAGCCGTCTTCGAAGGCATGGCCTTGAAGAAGGAAATCTTTGCCCAGCTCGATAAGGTCTGCAAGCCCGGCGCGGGCGTCATCCTTGCCAGCAACACCTCCACGCTGAACGTAGATGAAATCGCCTCGGCCACTTCGCGGCCGGAGATGGTCATTGGCACGCACTTCTTCAGTCCAGCCAACGTCATGCGTTTGCTCGAACTCGTTCGCGGCGAAAAGACCAGCAAAGAAGTCATCGCCACCTGCATGCAGTTGGCAAAAAAGATCGGCAAGGTCGGCGTGCTGGTCGGCAACTGCCGCGGCTTTGTCGGCAACCGCATGTTTGGTCCCTACCGCCGCGAAGCGCAATTTCTGGTGGAAGAAGGCGCAAGTGTTCAGGCAGTGGACAAAGCGTTATACGACTACGGCATGGCCATGGGCCCGCTTGCCACCGGCGATCTTGCCGGACTCGACGTGGGCTGGCGCATCCGCAAGGAATATGCGCACCTGGAAAAACCAGGGGTTCGCCAGCCACTGGCGGAAGATCGTCTGTGTGAGAACGGGCGGTTCGGTCAGAAGACCGGAGCAGGCTGGTACAAGTACGATGAGAACCGCAACCCATCGCTTGATCCGCAGGTCGAACAGTGGGTGAAGCAGTGGGCGGCGGAGAAAAATATTCCTCAACGCCAGATTGCGGCAGATGAGATTGTTGACCGCTGCATCTATGCCCTGGTGAATGAAGGTGCGCGTATTCTGGAAGAAGGTTACGCGCAGCGCCCCGTGGACATCGATATCATTTATCTGACCGGCTATGGGTTCCCTGCTCACCGCGGCGGTCCAATGTTTTACGCCGACACAGTCGGCCTGAAGAAAGTCTATGAGCGCATACAGGAATTCCACCGGCAGCACGGCGAGCTCTGGGAGCCGGCCCCGTTGCTGAAGCGTCTGGCCGAGTCAGGCAAGAAGTTTGCCGACTTCAACAAGGAAGAACTAGTAACTGCCTGAGATGCATTAGTTTTGGGAAAGAAGCGACAGGAAATTACGCGGTGAGGCCGACTAGCGTGCCGAACCGCGTGCAACGGGTGCACGATAAATTCAGTGAGATCCATGCCGTAAAGCGGTTTTGGAGCGGAGCGACATGACAACAGAAGCTGTGGTGATTACGAGTTCCCGTACAGCGTTAGCAAAGTCGATCCGGGGTTCATTCAACATGACGCGTCCCGATGAACTGGCCGCGCACTGTATCAAAGATGTCTTGCGTAAGACCCCACAGCTTGATGCAAAAGAAATCGAAGACGTGATTCTGGGCTGTGGCCAGCCTCACGGTCCGCAGGGTCACAACGTGGCGCGGGTGGCTGCCATGCTCGCGGGCTTGCCAACGTCGGTGGCTGGAACCACAGTCAACCGCTTCTGCTCTTCCGGGTTGCAGGCCATAGCCATGGCTGCGCACCAGATCATGAATGAGGGTGCGGACGCTGCCATTGGCGGCGGCGTGGAAAGCATCAGCATGTCCACCCGCGACAGCAGCCCCAACCCTCGCTTGAGAGAATCGCTTCCCGGAATCTACATGGTGATGGGTGACACAGCCGAAGTCGTCGCCAAACGCTACAACATCAGCCGTGAAGCCCAGGACGAATATTCCCTGCGCAGCCAGCAACTCACTGCGCGGGCCCAGCAGGAAGGTTTCTTCAACAAAGAAATCGCACCCATGAAAGTGACACGCGGGGTTCTCGACAAGAAGACCAACGAGATCACCAGCACGGAAGAGGTCTGCGCCGACAAGGACGAATGCAATCGTCCAGACACCACGCTAGAAGGTCTGCTTTCACTGAAGCCGCACTTTGATAAAGACAGCGGTAAGGGCTCAGTCACCGCCGGCAACTCTTCACAACTTTCTGATGGCGCTTCTGCCACTTTACTCATGTCGCGCGCGCGTGCCGACCAGCTCGGTATTCCATACCAGCTTATTTTCCGCGGATATCAGGTTGCCGGTTGCGATCCTGATGAAATGGGCATTGGCCCGGTCTTTGCCGTTCCCAAACTCCTGCAACGCACCGGGGTAAAGATGAATGACATCGACATCTGGGAACTCAATGAGGCTTTTGCTGTGCAGGTCATTTATTGTCGCGATCGTCTGGGCATTGATCCGGAGAAGATGAACGTGAATGGCGGCTCCATTGCCATCGGACACCCTTTCGGCATGACCGGATCACGCATGGTTGGCACCATGGCCAATGAAATGGATCGACGCAAAGCCCGCTACGGCGTGGTCACCATGTGCGTCGGCGGAGGCCAGGGCGCAGCCGGATTGTTCGAACGCGCGGGCTGAAAGCTTACCGCGGATAAACGCGGATGATCGCGGATTTGCTGGGTGTTATTGAACAAATCCATACTGGTCGCGCACACAGGCGCGGAGCAGGCCTTCAGGCCTTTTTAGAGAATCAGTTCTGTCCGCGTCAACAGGGTGGAGCAGGCCTTCAGGCCTGCGGTAAAAGATCATTAAAGATTCGGGCTTTAGCCCCTGCGGTAAAGGAAATCCATCAATGACCACAGCCACAACGCTCCCTACAAAAAAAGGCATGTCCTACCTCACTGAAGACACAGCTCCTGACCAGGTCTTCACCCGCGAGGACCTCAGTGACGAGCATCGCGCTGTGGCCCAGACCGTCGACGACTTCTGGGCAAAGGAAGTGGAACCTAACCTTCCGGCTATTCGCGACAAAAAGCCCGGCGTTGCTCTGGACATCGTGCGCAAATCGGCCGAACTCGGTATCACAGGCATCTCCATTCCGGAAAAGTTCGGCGGCATGGAAATGGACCTGGCCTCCACCATGCTGGTGGCGGAACACATTGGCCGTGACGCATCTTACGCAGGCTGGCACTCCGCGCACACCGGCATCGGCACGCTGCCCATCCTCTTCTTTGGCACACCACAGCAGAAAGAAAAATACCTTTCCAAACTGGTGAAGGTCGAAATGCTGGCCGCCTATGCTCTCACCGAGCCGCTTGCCGGATCAGACGCCATGGCCGCCCGCACGCGCGCGGATCTCACGCCCGACGGTAAACACTACGTCCTGAACGGGCAGAAGATGTGGATCACCAATGGAGGCTCGGCCGATCTCTTCACAGTCTTCGCCAAAGTGGGCGGCGAAAAGTTCACCGCCTTTCTTGTCGAACGCAGCTTCCCCGGCGTAAGCAGCGGCGCAGAAGAACACAAAATGGGCATCACCGGAAGCTCAACCACCGCCATCTATCTCGACAACGTGCATGTGCCGGTAGAAAACGTGCTGGGTGAAGTCGGCCGCGGCCATGTGATCGCCTTCAATATCCTGAACCTCGGACGGCTCAAGCTGGGCCCCGCGGTCATGGGCTCCGCTAAAAATATTCTCTCTATCAGCACCAAATACGCCAAACAACGCAAAGCGTTTGGCTCGGCCATCGCGAATTTCGGCGCGATCCAGCACAAGCTGGCGGAGATGGCCATCCGCATCTTTGCCACCGAATCCATGGTATGGCGCGTGGTCGGACTCATTGACAGCCAGCTCTCGCACGACGCGCAGGTTAGCGACCACGTTAAGGCCGAACTCAAGGCCGTGGAAGAGTACGCCGCCGAATGTTCCATGGTGAAAGTCTTCGCCGCTGAAATGCTCGACTACGTCGCCGACGAAGGTGTGCAGATCCACGGCGGCTATGGCTTCCACAAAGACTACGCAGTCGAACGCTACTACCGCGACGCGCGCATCAATCGTCTGTTTGAAGGCACCAGCGAAATCAATCGCTTTGTGATCACGGGAATGCCGCTGAAACGCGCTGCGAAGGGGCAGAGCACTTTGCTGGACGCAGCCAAAGCTGCCATCGAAAAAGCGGGCTCATCGAAGGTCGCAGCCAACGACGACTCACTCGTGCAGAATGCCAAGCAAATCGCCCTGCTCGCGCTTGGCCTCGCATACCAGAAGCACGGTGCCGAACTGGAAAAGCAGCAGGAAGTAGTAATGAACATCTCAGACTGCCTGCTGGAAGTGTTTGCCATGGAATCAACCTGGCTGCGTAGTCAAAAGATGGAAAGCAGCAAGATGGCAACCAGCGGTAAAGGCGACGTGGCCGCCGATATCTGCTCCGTCTTTTTGCGCGACGCGATCACTCGGATTGAATCCGCCGCCCGTACTGTAATCGGCGCGTGCTGTGATGAAGCCGCCGCGGAGCAATTTACTGACGTTGTTCGCCGGCTGGCCGCGTACAAAGCTGTCAGTACGGTGGCCTTGCGCCGCCGCATTGCGGAAGCTGTAATTTCCAGCGAACGCTATCCGTTCTAAAACGCATCATTTTTAAGTGGCGAATCTCTAAGTTGCCAACCATGCACGATCCGGTAAAACAAATATCGGTCCTGTCGATCAAGAGCTGGCTGTTCACGCCCGGAACCAAGCCTGATCTCTTTCCTCGCGCTGGTGAAACCGGCGCAGGCGCGCTGGTCATCGACCTGGAAGACTCTGTCGCCCCAGCGGACAAGGACACAGCTCGACGTAATGCTCTTGACTATCTGGCGGCAAAATCCACCGATCATATTCCCTGCGCTCTCCGCATCAATCCCGCGGATTCCGATCTGGGTGACCGCGACATGCAGTTGTTTCTGGCATCTTCCGTCACCGCAGACTTCCTGGTTCTGCCCAAGAGCGAATCGGCCCAAACCATACACCGCATCCTTAAGGCGCTTACGCTGGCGCAAAAGCAGACGCGGGTCATCGCACTGATTGAAACCATCGCCGGAATCCAGGCGCTTGATCAGATTGCATCCGGTGAACGCCGGCCTGACGCATTTCTTTTCGGCGCCGCCGATATGGCTGCTGACCTGGGCGCCGCCGTGGAATGGGAACCTCTTCTCTTTGCTCGGTCCCGTCTGGTCATGGCCGGAGCCTATGCGGGAATTCCCACACTTGACGCGCCTTACTTCAACATCACTGACCAGGAAGGCCTGCAGAAAGAGGCCACTGCTGCGATGAAGCTGGGCTTTCACGGCAAATGCGCGATCCATCCCTCACATGTGCCGGCGATCAACGCTACATTCACTCCCGGCGCGGAGGAAATCGATCGCGCCCGTCGCGTGCTCGCCGCCAGCCAGCAGGGTGTGGGGCAGGTTGACGGACGCATGGTGGATGCAGCGTTTCTCCGTAGTGCCCGCACAATTCTGGCGCGCGCAGGAATTGCAGTATAAGGGATCGCGCCGTTCACGCGCGGCGAGCCCGCTGCAACAGGCGCCTTCGCGTTGCCACCAAGAGAATTACTCTACAGCGGGTTGGAGCGAAGCGACAGAATTTAAGGAGACTCCATGGACAAGACGCCGTCACAGTTTCGTGAGCTTGGGCCAAAGCGTTATCGGGAAACTTCCGGTTTGTACTTCGAAGACTTTGTGGTTGGAGATGTGTTTGAACACCGTCCCGGGCGCACCATCACCATCACGGACAATATATGGATGACCCTTCTGACCATGAACGTGCAGCCTGTCCATTTTGATGCCGAATTTGCAGCCCGCACCGAATGGAAAAAGATGCTGGTGGATAGCACCTTCACGCTCGCCCTGCTGACCGGCATGAGCGTGCGTACCGTAAGCGCCAAGGTTGTGGCCAATCTGGGCTGGGATAAAGTCCGCGCCACCGCGCCCGTGTTTGCCGGAGACACGCTTTACGCCGAATCCACCGTGCTTTCCAAACGCGAATCAAAAAGCCGTCCCACGCAGGGCATCGTCACCGTTCATACGCGAGGCGTGAACCAGGATGGCGTGGAAGTAATGTCATTTGAGCGCACCATGCTCATTTACAAACAAGGTCATTCGCCCGAAGCCGAAGCCAACTACTGATTTTCTACTTCTTCATGTGCTCGCTGAGTGAAAGCACGTTGCCGTCAGGGTCTTTGAACCACGCCACCTTATCACCGCCCGGGGCGACCCAGATTCCCGTCACCTGATCTTCCACGAACGGATACTTCTCGAAAACAACACCGCGCGCGACCAGCGCACGCACCTCGTCTTCTATCTTCGTCACTTCCCAACCCAACACCGTGTATGGAGCAGGCGAGAACTTTCCTGCCTTGGCGACGCGCACCATGTTGTCACCAGCGCGCATGACCAATGCAAACTGGTCATCGCTCACGAACTCGAAACCCAGCTTGCCTTCATAGAAATCGCGGGCTCGTTTGGAGTCGGTTGTAGGCACAAAGCCAATCATTTTGCCGGAAGCGATCATTTGCCACAGTCTCCTAGCTTCTTCACGTTGTGCTTCCCCAGTCCGATCTCATAACAGCGCGCCCTCTCATCCCGCACGAGAAGAGCCTTATTTGCAAGCGTTAGATGTGTAATGAAGACAAATTGAACATCTTGTTCCGTCTGGGGCTTCGTGTAGGTGTGGAAGACCCGAACCTTCCATATTTCTTTCTCCGTTTCAGTATCTGTAGCAACAACGTAAGCGTCTATCCCATCACCATCTGCCGAGTATTTAATTCCTTCGGCAACGACTGGCGTAACAGGTCTGGGCGGCACCCGTTTCGCTGAGACAGGCTCTTGTAGAAACGCCACCACCACAAGAGCGATCGCCAACTTTCCCAGCATGCTTCTTCCTCCACTGGCCCAGTATAAACGGACACGCAGCTCAAATCATGCCAGCAAAGCTACCCGCACGGCTATAATCCCCTGCGGAGGAATTCATGTCGAAATCGCGCAGGCAGTTTTTGACCGAAGCATCCCTGACCGTTCTAGGCGCTACCATCGCCGCCCGGGCTGCAGCACAAACACCCGATAGCCAGAAGCCTGCGGACCAGAAGCCTGAAGCACCTCCTCCCGGCGCGCCACCTGCTTTCGGCACCGCACCTTCTGTGGGGCCGGAAGTTTCTCCCGCCGTTTTTGCCGACGCTGAAAAGCTGGTGCAAGTCGAGATGACCGCGGCTGAGCGCGAGCAGGCCGCAGGCAATTGGCGTAGCTCCATGGCGCCGCTGTATGAACGTCGCACCGGCCCCAAGAAGGTTGCCATTGAATCCAATGTTTCTCCGTATTCGCTTTGGAACCCGATTCTGCCCGGCCAGAAAACTCTGCCTGCGCGTGATCAGTTTGTCTGGAGCAAGCTTGATCCGGGACCGCTTCCCAATCGCGATGAAGATATTGCTTTCGCCCCGCTCACGCATCTCGCGCGCTGGGTGGAGAAGCGACAGTTAACGTCTGTCCGGCTGACCAACATTTATCTCGACCGGCTCCAGCGTTTCGATCCCAAACTGCATTGCGTGATCACTCTCACCCGCGATCACGCGCTGGCCCAGGCCCAGAAGGCTGATCAGGAAATTGCTGCGGGAAAATATCGCGGGCCGCTGCACGGAATTCCCTGGGGAGGCAAAGACCTGCTCGACACCGCGGGTATTCCCACAACCTACGGCGCGGAGCCATTTCGCAATCGCATTCCCACCGCGGACGCTGCCGTGGTCAGGCGCCTCAATGACGCGGGCGCAGTTCTGGTCGCCAAGCTAAGTCTTGGGGCCCTCGCGCTCAACGATATATGGTTCGGTGGCCAGACGGTGAATCCCTGGCTGCTGGAAGAAGGTGCTTCCGGCTCCAGCGCAGGCCCCGGCGCGGCGACCTCTGCCGGCCTGGTTGGCTTTTCCATCGGCAGTGAGACGGGCGGCAGTATCGTTAGCCCAAGCATGCGTTGCGGCGTCACCGGACTTCGTCCCACATACGGCCGCGTCCCCCGCAACGGCGCCATGACTCTCTGCTGGTCACTCGACAAACTGGGGCCGATGACTCGCGGTGTTGAAGATGGAATGCTGGTTCTGCACGCTATCTCTGGCCCTGATCCGGGCGATGTGAACAGCGTTCCCAGCAAGCTTGATTACAACGCCGGCGCACCGGTGAAAGGTCTGCGCGTCGGCTACTTCCCGGCATGGATGAAAGAAGCGCCCGCCACGGATGTTGACCGCGCCGCGCTCGATGCCGTGAAGAAAGTCGGCATGGTGCCGGTGGAAGTTTCCATTCCTGACTGGCCTTACGATTCACTCCAGGTCATTCTCTTCGCGGAAGGCGCTGCCGCGTTTGAGGAATTGACCTTGTCGCATCAGGTCGATCAGCTCAAGGCGCAGGTCCCGGATGCATGGCCAAATCTCTTCCGCCAGTCCCGTTTTCTTTCGGCAGTCGATTTTGTCCAGAGCGACCGTCTGCGACGCAAAGTGGCCATCGAGATGGCCCGAGTGTTTTCTCAGGTGGATATGTTGCTCGTCCCCTCATTGCGCGATGAAATGCTCACCATCACTAACTTCACCGGACATCCTTCACTTACGTTCCGTGCAGGCTTCGTTGAGGTTTCCGAGGCACGCAGTGACTGGGCGCCCGATCCGGCCCATCCGCTTCCAAAGTTTTCACCGCCGCGCCGCGTCCCGCACGGCATCACGCTCATTGGCCGCCTGTTTGATGAAGGGACCATCGTGGAGGCAGGACTTGCGCTGGAGAAAAACTTCAACGTGGCAGGAGAGCGGCCGCCGGGATTCTGAGCTGGAGTTAGCCGCGAATAAACGCGAATCAATCCGAACTGTTTCAAGAGACTGAATCGGGATGTGATTTTCTCCTTATGCTGGATGAGTAGTAGACTGAACACATGGCTAAGGAATCATCAGGAACCTATTCTGTTTTCCTGGGAGTTGTGGTCGCCACGGCCTTGTTCGTCTTGATTTTCTGGGTCATGGCGCGATTCATGCCCGCTTTTCTTGCGTTCGCTGATTCGCAATGGGCACATTTGTTGCCTGTGGTTGCAGTCCTGGTAATTGGTTTTAATGGATGGTTGCTTTACCGCGCTAAACGCGGCCGGGACGTCTAAAATACCAACACCTTCGACGTAAACTGATAAAACATGTCAGAATTCTGGTTCAATGAACGCGAATATTCGTTTCGTTGATTCGTGTTCATTCGCGCGATTCGCGGCAAGCCCTGCCTTTGTTCTTTCTGATCAGTGTCATCAGTGAGAATCAGTGGTAAGTCTTCCCCGTTAATCCGCGGCAGGATTCCTCTTAAACACCAGCACCTTCGACGTGAACTGATGGACCACGTCACCATTCTGGTTCAACGTGGTGCTGCGCACGCGCACCACTGCCTGGTTCGGCTTTGACTTTGACGGTGTGATCTCCACAACTTCGCTTTCCACGTGGACCGTATCGCCCGGACGCGTAGGCTTCGGCCATGAAAGATCGCCGCCGAAACCGATGATGCCATTCCCCAGCGGCAACCCTCCGGTCACCAGCAACTTCATGGCGACTGCCGCGGTGTGCCAGCCGCTGGCAGCCAGCCCGCGAAACACCGTGTTCTGCGCGGCAGCCTCGTCAAGATGGAACGGTTGCGGATCGAATTCTTCTGCGAATGATTTGATCCGTTCTTCGGTAATAACAAACGTGTCGGAAGTGAATCGCTGTCCAACGTGCAGGTCTTCCAGATAGAGTTTCGCCGGCATATTTCACTTGTTCCTGTTTAACGCGTCCTGACTTCTGGCTCTACGGACATTCCGGGGCGCAAGCGATGATCGCTGTTCTCACCTTGCTCCAGCACGACTCTCACCGGCGACCGCTGGACCACCTTCACATAATTTCCTGTCGCATTTTCCGGAGGCAGCAGGCTGAAGCGCGAACCTGTGGCTCCGGGTAGATCATCCACGTGTCCGCGATAATCTTCCCCGGTTGCGTCAGCATGGATTGTCACCGGCTGGCCGGGTTTCATGCTGCGTAGTTGTGTCTCTTTGAAGTTGGCGGTAATCCAAAGCCCCTCCACCGGGATGATAGTCAGCAATTGCTGCCCTGGTTGCACGCGCTGCCCTTCTTCGATTGTCTTGCGGCCAATAATGCCGCTCACAGGCGCGATGATCCTTGTGTAACCAAGATTCAGGTCCGCTGTGGTGAGCTGCGCCTTGGCGCGCACGGCATCGGACACGGCCGCAGCCGCTTTGGCTTTCGAAGACGCAATCTGCTGCGGAGCTGAACCTGCCGCCAGCACATCCGCTTTGCGTTGAATCAGCCTGTTCTGTGCCGCGGACACTCGCTGCTTTGCTGCCGCGACCTCGGCTTTGGTCCCTGCCACCGCTGATTTATCCGTGTCTGCTTCCGTGGCCACGCGATCATATTCTGACTGCGATATTTCGTGCTTCGCCAGAAGGTTGGCATATCTCAGGCGATCGGCTTCCGCGCGCGTGTAGTTGGATTGTGCCTGCGCCAGCCTGGCATCCGCAGCTTCCAATGTCGACTTCTCTGACGCTACGGCATCGTCCGCTTCGCTCACCGCGGCATTGGCCAGATCAAGCCGTCCGTTGCTGCCGGACGAGATTACGCTGATGTCTGTTTCCGCCGCCAGCGAACTGGCTTGCAGACGGTTGTAATCGGCCAGCGCTCGTTCGCGCTCCGCCTGGTAATCCGCCGGATCAATCTCTGCCAGCACCGTGCCGGCCTGCACAAAATGGCTGTCTTCCACATCGGGATTCACATGCAGAATGGTTCCGCTAATGCGCGCGCTGATGGGGTGCAGATGTCCGTCAACCTGGGCATCGTCCGTGGTCTCATAGGCAGCAAAGATGTACCACTCAAAGCCTCCCGCTAACAGTGCAAGGATAGCGGCGCCAATCAGGAGTGCCTTACGGTTGTCCTTGATCACGGCCAGCACTCCTCTGCGCTTTGCCGGTACTGGTTCCAGTTGCGGATGTCCAATTTCAATCTGCGGAAGTTCTGTTTCCTCGTCGGGCAGAATCTCCGGATGCGGCCTTTGCAGTTGCGTGCTCATTTTAGTTTCCCCCTAGATATTTGTTCACGTCTTTTTGCGCCGAACCCAGCGCGCGCAGCAGCGTCAGCTTGGCCAGATTGTGTGCGAAAAGGCTGGAAATGTAATTTTCGTTGGCGGCAGCAACATCCTGTTGTGCCTCGATCACTTCAAGGTTGTTGGTAACGCCGTTCAGGAAGCGGTCACGCGCCTGCGCCAGCGTCTTCTGCGACAACTGGCTGTTCTTTTCCGCGACCTTAACCGCACTGTCCGCGGCCTGCAAATCTGTAAACGCGTTGCGCACTTCGTAGTCAACCCGGCCCACGATGTCAGCATATTCTGATTGTCTGCGGTCCGCCTGTGCGGAAGCATTCTGGATTTCGGAACGAATTCTGCCTCCGGTGAAGATGGGAAGAGAGACAGTTGCAGCCAGTTGATAGGTGGAATCCGAATGCGCCAGAGTGGTGCCGAGGCTTCCGTAATATCCGTTCACGCTGACTCCGGGCACGCGTTCCAGTTGCGCCGCCTTCCTGCTGAGTTGTGACGAGCCGGCCGTTGCCTGCGCGCTCTTGATGTCGGCTCGCTCGGCGCGCGCCTGTTTGAGCGCCTCTTGCAGATCTCCGCCGTTCCACGATTGATAGCCTGCCTTGCTGCTGATGTTGAATTGCTGCCCGCTGGGCAATCCGATGATGCGTGCCAGCGTGAGCCGGTCTTTGTCCAGGTTCGCTGCCGCAACAATCAATCGCTGTTCACTGGTCTGGCGCTGGACCGTGGCACGAAAACCCTCAATCTCCGCCGCCAGCCCGGAATTCACGCGGTTCGTGGCCTGGGCTTCCAGTTCACGGGCAGAGTCAAGCTCAGCTTGTGATGTGGCCACCCGCGCCTCACTCGACTGGACCTGCAAGTACGCCGTACCCACTGCCAGGGCAACCACGTTGCCTGCATCTTCCAAAGAGAACCGTTGCGCTTCCGCGTCCAGCCGTGAGGCCTTGTATTGATAGAGCGAATTCAGATTCAGTCCTGTGTCGGAAAAGGTGAGATAGCTTTCCTGATAGCTGAACTGCCCGGTCGAGCGCGGCACTCCGGCAAGTTTTATGCCAATGGCGACCGTGCTCAGTTGATCAAGGTTTTGCCGCAATAGCCCTGAGACACTTGGAATCATGGTGGAAAGAGCGCGCAAACGCAGCGCTTGCGATTGCCGCAACGAAGCCTGGTTTTCAATCACACCCAGGTTATATTGCAGCCCGCGATGGATCGCGTCATTGAGTGAAAGCTCAATGGGCGTGTCCGTTGCCCGTCCGGTAGGAACGGAACCCAGAAAGGGATTCTGCTGCTGCCCTGCCAGCGAACTGGGTGTGGTGCTGTTGGCGGCGGGATTGATGGTACGCGGCGTGGTGATACTCCCCAGTTCGAATGAGGTGGAGTTCTGCTGTGCTCCACAGAATTGCGCCGCAACGAAAACTCCAACCGCGATAATGACCTTCAAGCGAATGCTCTTCACGTCTTGTTCCCTCTTTTTGCTGCGCTGCCGTCTTAGTGTTCCGTCGGCGCCGCTCCGCTGCGGAATGGTTTCGTAGCCAGACCCAGAATCAGTCCGGCGAGCATGATCCACCCCAGCAGGCGGAAGCAATCCATGGAACCGAGAAACGCCGCCTGCTGATTAGCCAGGCCGGCAATCATCGCCTGCGCCTTGTCCGCCGCGTCCGCTGTGCTTGAGCCAGCGCTGGCCAGATATCGCGTAATGTTGTCCAGCCTTTGCGTGAACAGCGGATTTTCCGGCGTCAAATGCTGTACCAGAACACTGTGGTGAAACTGTGTGCGCCGTTCCAGCATGGTGGTCACAAACGCCACGCCAAAACTTCCGCCCAGATTGCGAAATAGATTGGTGATGCTGGATGCCTTGTTGTTCTTGTTGATCGGCAGGTATGAGTAGGCCAGCGCGCTTACCGGCACAAAGAAGAAGCCGAGTCCCACACCTTGCAGCGCGCGGGCCAGCGCATAAGAACGATAGTCAGACGCAAGCGTCAATGATCCGTATCGCCACATCGCCAGACTGATAAAGATCGATGCGAATACAATCATCTTCTTCGCGCCGATCTTTGGAATCAGTCGCACCACAACCGGGGCCATCATCACGATCACAAAAGCGCCCGGACCAAGCACCAGTCCGGCATCCGTGGCTGTATATCCGTAAAGCGATTGCAGCACCTGCGGAATCAACACAGTGCTTCCGAACAATACGAAGAAGAAGGTGAAATAAAGAATGTTGGAAATGGCGAAGTTGCGCTCTTTGAAGAGCTGGATCTCCACCACCGGATCATCGTTGCGCCATTCATGAATCGCCGCCGCAATCAAGGCGGCCACGGCAATGGACAACGTGATGAGGATAAAGTTGCTTTCCAGCCAGTCTTCACGCTGGCCTTTATCCAGCACAATCTCCAGCGCGCCAAACCCGATCGCGATTAGCGCGATGCCAATGTAGTCAATGCGCAGCTTACCGCCGCTTCTGGCCGCCTTCACTTCTTCCGTAAACTGCGGAGGATCTGAAACCAGGCGGCTGGTAAGAATCAAGCTGACCAATCCGATCGGTATGTTGATGAAGAACACCCAGCGCCAGGAGAAATGGTCTGTAATCCAGCCACCCAACGGCGGGCCTATCGCGGGAGCAGTGACAATCGCCATGCTGTAGAGGGCGAAGGCTGCGGCGCGTTTTGCTCCGGGGAAGGTATCCACCAGAATTGCCTGTTCTACCGGCGCCAGTCCGCCGCCGCCCACACCTTGCAGAATGCGAAAAAAGATAAGCAGCCCCAGGCTGGGAGCAATGCCGCACAGAAAGCTGCTGATGACAAACAGGGCCACGCATACCATGTAATAGTTCTTGCGCCCGAACACCCGGCTTAACCATGCGCTCAGAGGCAGCACCACCGCGTTCGCCACCAGATAACTGGTAAGCACCCAGGTGCTTTCGTCATAGCTAACGGCCAGGCCGCCGGCAATGTGCGGCAGAGAGACGTTGGCGATGCTGGTATCCAGCAACTCCATAAATGTAGCCAGCGTTACGGTGATGGCAATGAGCCAGGGATTGATTGCAGGTTTAACCGCCAGGGGTATCGGCTTGGCGTTCGCGCTCAGGCTGAGCGGATCTGCAATGGTGTTCGAACTCATCTGTCTCCCCGCTCCTTGCCCGCGTGCCTCGGCTGGCGTTTACGCTGTAAACCTGTGCAGCTAAAAAGATGCGTACGCTGTACGCATCGTCGCAAAAAAATTTTGCCTATTCGAATTCTTTGGTTACCAGATCAATCGTCTCCACCTTCATACGCTCCGGGTCCTTCCACGGGTAACATTGCCCCTGCGTAATCAGAGAGCTGGCCAGCCCATGCATGGCGACGCGGATAATCTGCGCTGTCATCTCCACGTCGATCGCAATCCCTTTGGCCTCTGCACATTCGCGAACGCCGGCGCGCAATCGGTCCATCACCTTCTGTCCAATCGCGACCTTACGGTCTGCCACCGGGCCCGGAGGGAGCACCGTCATATAAGTGACTTTGTAATGGTTGGGATGGCTGAGATGAAAATCCACGATGGTGCGCACACAGCGCCGCAAGATCTCCACGCGTGTTCCCGGCCCTTTACGGGTCTCATCCAGCAGGCGGATCATGTGCTGGAACGTCTCTTCACAAATGGAAAGCAGCAGCTCTTCTTTGTTCTCATAATGGCGATAGATCGCCATGGCCGAACACCCAACCTCGGTGCCGATCCTGCGCATGGAGACGCTTTCATAGCCTTCACGAGCAAACAACTCGCGCGCCGTATTGCGTATCTGGTCGCGCAAGGAAGCGTTGGACCGCGCGTGGCTGGTCTGCTTGATTGCGGCCTGCTTCACTTTCGTTCGTTTGACTAGCCTTCGCTGTTTCGTGGCAACTGGCATATCGCTTCTATCCGGAACAATGTTCCGGAGCCATGTTTACACTGTACACATAAAATGTCAAGCGCTGGCCTTCAGCCAGTAGCCATCTCTTTCAGAGAAGTCCGTCTCATCCATTGTCCGAAATCCCGTCATGATTGCCCGTTGGGCCATCACGCACTTTGCTTCACGCATCTTTACATATCAAGCGCCACTCGAATTGAACGTTGGAGGAGAAACATGCTCACTAAGCGGATCGGATTTCTATTGTTAGCGCTGGCTTTTGCCTTACCGTTAACAGCCCAGAAACCCGCAGCAGAAAGAATCATCGGTCAACCCAAAGTTGAAGGAGTTGGCGACACCTGGGCAGTGATTGCCTGGACCACCAACACCGGCGGCAGCACGGTTGTCCGCTACGGCACGGATCAAAACAATTTGGGCCAGATGGCGGAATCGCCTTACTCAGACAATGAAAAGACGGTGGCGCAAAACCATCGCGTGCACCTGAAGAACCTGAAGCCAGGAACCAACTACTTTTTCATTGTTGACTCCGCCCAGGGCGAAGGCACAGGCACCGCTGCCAAGAGCTCTATCGGACAATTCACTACCAAAGCCGCAGGATCGCATGCCGCAGGCGGCGGTGAAGCCGGAGAGGCTAAAGATGCGGCGGTGAAAATCACCAACGGACCAAAGGTCGAAGGAACGGGTTCAAACTGGGCCGAAGTAGCCTGGACAACCAACTCGGCCAGCGGATCCGTGGTCCACTACGGAACGGATGCAAACAATCTGGGCCAGACGGCGCAATCACCTTATGTGGATAAGGATAAGGCGTCTTATCAGATGCATCGGGTGAAGATCACGGGACTCAAGGCTAAAACAACCTATTACTTTGTTGTAGATTCCGGACACGGCGAGGGCACGGGAACAGACGCCAAGAGCCCGGTAGCACAATTCCAGACCAAGTAGTTTTTTTGATTGCTTGAAATAGGTTTTGATTGCCTGGGTTTTGATTGCTTGGGTTTTGACTATTTAAGACGGCGCGGGTCCTCCGCGCCATTTTTTTTTGCTCTCTCAATCAATTGGAAACTTTTACCCCGGGAGCGTACCATCTCTCTGTTACATATTGTGTTCGCTAAGTTTTGTTTCAACAACGTTTTGTTTCAGCAATGTCGGCTTCGCAAAAAGGAGAAAGAACATGGTCCTGGGAATGTCTCTAACCACTTTCACTCTGATTCACGTGGTCCTCAGCCTGATCGGGATCGGATCCGGGCTGCTGGTTATGTTCGGACTGTTGAACGGGAAGCGGCTTGGCGCCATGACCTCCATCTTTCTTATCACCACAGGACTGACCAGCGCGACTGGGTTTCTGTTCCCCGTACCCCACCTTCTGCCTTCTCATGTTGTGGGGATTCTTTCCCTGCTGGTCCTGGCCATCGCAATTCCAGCGCTCTATGTATTCCATCTTTCCGGCGGATGGCGAAAAGCATATGTGATTACCGCTTCCATCGCTCTTTATTTCAACTGCTTTGTGCTGGTGGTCCAGAGTTTTCTAAAGATACCCGCGCTGCACGCTTTGGCGCCGGCGGGAAAAGAACCGCCATTCGCGATTGCCCAGCTTGCGCTGTTAGTGGCCTTTGTTGTGTTAATCACCCTTGCCGTTAAAAAATTCCATGCTGCAGCCGCCACCCGTGCGACCGCCGCCTAAAAACTGGAAATTGAGACCAACTTTCGGGATTTGCTCAAATGTGTAGAAATATAAAACCGCTTTTCAATTTTGATCCGCCGGTCACCGAGGATGAAGTCCGGGCGGCGTCCCTTCAGTTCGTGAGAAAGATAACCGGGTTCAACAAGCCTTCCAAGGCCAATGAAGCCGCCTTCGATGATGCCATCAGGGACATCTCCGGCATCTGCTCACGGCTGCTGCACTCACTTGAAACCTCAGCCGCGCCAAAGAATCGCGAAGAGGAAGCCATCAAAGCCAAAGCCAGATCAGCCGAACGCTTTCCCAGAGTTTCATAGGCAGTCGCCCTTCACCCTCGGCCACGAAACTGAATGATCTTACGGCGATCACGCTTGGACGGACGCGCCGTGGGCATGGGTTCAAACTGCATCGCGGCCTTGCGTTCCGCAGCGGCTTTCAGTCGCGCTTCGCGGCTGGCCTCAGTCTCCCGAAAGAGCGTCTGCGCCACAGCAGCCGGGCCGCGCACATCACTCAGTTGCAGCACCTCCACATGGAACTCGCCACCCTCGTTCGTCACGCGCACCATATCGCCAATCTTCACCTCCCGCGCCGGCTTGGCAAGCTGGCCGTTGGATTGAACCCTGCCTAGCTCACACGCCTTTCCTGCCATGGAACGCGTCTTGAAGAATCTGGCTGCCCATAACCACTTGTCCATGCGTACAAAAGTCATTCGGTTATTGTCCTACAAATGCCCTCAGCGGCGTCGCCTTTGTAATGGAGAGCTCCCAAACCGGGAAACGCGGCTGGATCAAATCATTTCAATCCGGTGTCCAAAGTATGCAGCACAAATTGGTGCTGGTTCGGAATCTCAGGGAGACTCCATGGCAACTCTCGCTCGCAACAAAACGTCGAAAATCAATTCTGTCATCAACGTTACCCCCATGGTGGACGTCATGCTGGTGCTGCTGATCATTTTTATGGTCATTACCCCCATGTTGACGCCGGGGATGCCGGTAAAACTGGCCCAGACCAGGAATCCGTCCGCAATGTCCGACGCCGATCGAGAAGACGCGGTCGTGGTCGCTGTTCTTCGCGACGGACGAGTTTTTCTTGGCAACGAACTAATCACCGAAAAAGTTCTGGTCGATCAGGTGAAAGATCGTTTGGCTGGTCGCAACAACAAAACCGTGTATGTAAGAGCCGACGCTAGAGCACGATACGAATATGTCGTCGATGTCGTGGACAATATCCGCACCGCAGGCGTGGACCAACTAGGCCTACTCACGGAACAGGCGCGTAACTCCAACTCATTCTAGCCCGACAATCCTTCCTGTGGCGTCACCACAGAACTTATGCTATGCTCCTGTGTGAATAACACAGGAGACCCCTTTTGGCTGACTCCAAGCTTGATCTACTGCAGGGAACTTTAGACCTGATGGTCCTGCAGACACTGTCTGCCATGGGATCTCTGCATGGTTACGGCATTGCGCGAAGAATTGAGCAGGTCAGCGGAGATAAAGTACTTCTCAATCAGGGGACCATCTATGCGTCGCTCGTTCGCCTTCAGCATAGCGGCTGGATCTCAGCGGAATGGGGTACTTCTTCCAACAATCGCAAAGCCAAGTTTTATTCCATCACTAAAAAAGGGCGTAAGCGCCTGGCTGAGGACGCCGCTTACTGGCAAAGGCTCTCCAGCGTAATGGGGCGGGTTCTGGGAATACAAGGCGAGGGTGAAAACTCATGACCAGTTGGTTGCGGCAGTCTTTCCACCGTCTGTTCTCCATTTTTCAGCAGTCCCGCATGGAACAGGACCTGGACGCGGAACTTGCGAGCCATCTGGAACTTGCCATGGAAGAAAATCGTGAACGGGGAATGTCTGAGGAAGAAGCACGTCGCCAGGCCCTGGTGAGTGTGGGCGGTATGCAGCAGGCCAGAGAGCAGCATCGTGAGGCCCGCGGGCTTCCGGCACTGGATACGTTCTTCCAGGACATGCGTTACGCGGCGCGTGGAATCGTGAAGAGCCCAGGCTTCAACCTGGCCGCGGTTGTTACGCTGGCCATGGGCATCGCCGTAAACGCCTCAATTTTCAGCATGGTAAGCGGTTTCCTCTTAAGGCTTCCGCCGGGACGTGAACCTGCCCGTGTGCTGGTGATCACCTCCATCAGCCCGGCCCGCGGATTTGTTCCCGACGCATATCCTGTTTCCGCGCCTAATTTTCTCGCCTGGCGATCGGCCAGCAATCTCTTTGAAGGCATGGCGGCCGATGACGAGAACCGCGTATTCAATCTCACCAGACAAGGTCAGACAACGGCAAAGCCTGCGGCCGCTGTGAGCCCAGAATACTTCAGTGTTCTGGGTGTGGATCCGCAACTGGGTCGCGTCTTCAAAGAAGGAGACGACCAACCCGGACGAGACCACGTGGTCATCCTCAGCCATGCGTTATGGGACCGCGAGTTTGGTTCCGATCCCGCCATCTTGGGAAAAACCATCCGCCTCAGCCGAGAAGATTACACGGTTATCGGCGTCATGCCCGCGAGCTTTCGCCTGCTTGGATTCACCCCGCAACTATGGGCTCCACTGGTTATCGACGCCGCCAATCAAAGCGCCGCCGCGCGCAAGAACCGTTCCTTATTCCTGTTCGCCCGGTTGAAACCCGCGGTCACTCTTGCGCAAGCCCGCGCAGAAGTAAACACTCTGGGCCGCCGTGCGGAACAGGACTTTCCTGAAACGGAAAAAGGCTGGGGAGTTACCGCGCGCACACTGCCCGATTTCCTCATTCACCTTTTCGGTATTCGTGGCGCCCTGGCCGTGATGATGGCCGCGGTAGCTTTTGTTCTCCTGATCGCCTGCGCCAACGTGGCCGGACTTTTACTGGCGCGTGCAGCTACACGACGAAAAGAATTGGCCATCCGCATGTCACTTGGCGCCAGCCGCCTGCGTATTGTTCGCCAACTCTTAACTGAGGGGCTCATCATCGCCTTTCTCGGCGGCAGTCTCGGAGTATTGCTGTCTTACTGGGGTATCCATTTTCTTCAGGCCAATATGAATTTCAATGAAGCTGTGGCAGCCGTCCACCTGGGTCTCGATTGGAACGTTTTACTCTTTGCCCTGGGCGTCTCAATGCTGTCAGCCATTTTGTGTAGCCTGGCCCCCGCCATTGCGGCATCGAAGACCGATGTTAATTCGGGCCTGAAAGATGAAAGCCGCGCAGCCTCGGCTGGTCGCTCGCGCAGCCGGCTGCGTACGGTGCTGGTCACCGCTGAGATCACTGTCGCGATATTTCTCCTGATAGGAACCGGCCTCTTGCTTCGCGGAGTCTTTACCATCGAGCACCAGGATCTCGGCTTCCAGGCGGGAAACGCGCTCACTGCGAGCATTGTCCTGGATTCAGCCCGCTACGGCGATGCCACAAAGCAGGCGGCCTTTGTTAAGGAGCTGATTGGATCGGTGCAGCAGCTTCCCGGCGTAAAAGGCGTGGCCGTTGTCTCTGATCTGCCCGCAACCGGGGCCAACGGCGTGGGCTTTCTCAAACAGGGTCAACCCGAACTTCCATCCGGCCAGCGTCCCCAGGCTGTGCACTATCTCGCCACGCCCGGCTATTTCCAGACCGCAGGCATTCCTCTGCTGCGGGGTCGCCCCTTCACGGAGGCGGATAAAGCCGGCGCGCCGCCTGTAGTCATCATCAATCAGGAGTTTGTTCGACGCCATTTCAAGGATGGCGAGGACCCGCTCGGCTCGCAGATACGCCTTGATGTAAATAATGATGTAAACAATTCTGCGGCCGCGTGGAGACGGATCGTTGGAGTGGTTGTCGACGTAAAGACCTATTCTGAAATGTCTCGCTACGACCCCAACGTCTACGAGCCCTTTCTTCAGCGGCCGCTTTCGGCGTTTTCGCTTATGATTCGGACCAATTCCGATCCAGATAATCTTTCCTCACCGCTGCGCAAAGCCCTGGCCCAGATCGATGCCGAGCTTCCTCTCGCTCGCGTGATGAGCATGTCTTCGATTATCGAGCAGCAAAAAGGTGGGGATGTTTTGTTCGTGCAGATGCTTGCCACCTTTGCTGTTCTGGCGCTGCTCCTGGCGTCGATCGGAATATACGGCCTCATCTCTTATTCCATCGGCCAGCGTTCGCATGAACTGGCCATCCGCATGGCTCTGGGCGCCAGTGGCCGGGAAGTGCAATGGATGATTCTGCGTGATGGTTTGAAAATGGCGGGCCTTGGGTCAGCCATCGGGATCATCGCCGCCCTGCCTTTACCTACGGCCTTCCGCGCCATCTTGAATGACTTGCAGACAGGTGGACCGTGGATTTACGCCACCGTATTTTTCGTGATTGTCGCCGTGTCCGTACTGGCTACATATATTCCCGCGCGCCGTGCATCGAGCATTGACCCCATGCGGGCCCTCCACAGCGAGTGACCGTCACTTACTCTCTAACACCGCTCGGCCGTTGAGAGGTTGAACTGGCCGCGCGTTGTTGGGATACACGCTCGCAAACTTCGCGATCTCTTCACTCGTGATCGTGCCTGCTTGTTTCAGAACAAACCACGTAACGTTTTCGCTGCAAGGGGGCGTGGTGAGCGACCCAGGGAATGTGTAATAACCACGGTCGGCAGGCAGCAGATGATTCAAATCAATCTGGACCTGTGCCGGAGCTTCTTCTTTTTCCTTCTCTTTGGGGAGATTGGTCCAGAGCTTATGAACCAGCCCGTTATCGCTGCCCTGGCTGAGCAGGACCGCCACCACCGCCAGATTTCCGTCTGCATCTGCGTGCACCAGGTGCGCCACCATCTCGAATGACTTGCCGTTGATTTTCTCTTCGCTTGGCCTGTGGAAATGAAATTGCTTCAGTTCATACTGCTTGCCCTTGACTCGAATGAAGCTGCCCGGGGCGTAATTGATCATGATGGTGTGGCCGTTGTCGATAATGCGCAATGGAGAGGGCTTGTAGCTGAACTCAATGGCCGGCAGGTCTGCCTTCTGAGGAGTTTCGATATCGATGGGTGATTGCGTGTGCCCAGTCTTGCAGACAGCATACTCAGGTTTCAGATCGCCCCAGTGGCTCGGCCCGAGTGGTCCGCCGCTGTAATCCCATGCATGCTCGGTCGGATGACTCTGGCCGGCTTGATGACTCTGACCGGCGACGAGCGCAATACACAACAGCGCCAGTCCAGTAACTGCGATAGGAAATTGTCGAAGATTCATTGCATTCCCTCCTCTTCATCAGGCAGGACTTGGTCGCCACGATTCTGAGGCGTGAACTCGCCTTTCGACACTGTCAGAATTGACATGCTCGAGGAGTGTTCCCGGGCGATACGGTCGGTCAAATGTTGAGAAGATAAATGGTAGGCACGAGGAGACTCGAACTCCTGACCTCTACCGTGTCAAGGTAGCGCTCTAACCAACTGAGCTACGCGCCTAAATCAAGGGTGAGCAGAATGATTTTAACACTTCGCCGGCATTTCCACATGATTTTCAGCGAAATCGTGGCCAATCGGGCACACTTGGCGTTGGCGATGCCAACACAATTCGAGATGACGCGACGACATTTTTGGGGCAACCGTACATAGTCCCGCTGCGACTAACGGAGATAAGCCAAAACGCTGATTTCGCAGCATCAGGATTCCGCTGATCTTGGTCAATCAGATATGTGTCAATCAAATATGGGTCAAGCAGATTTGGTCAAGAACTCATCGGAGGGGTCAGCCGTTTCAGGAGAGTACATGAGAACTCAGTTGTTGTCTGCGATCATCATCACAGCCTTAACTTTTTTTAGCCTTGTGCCCGCAGTGCAGGCACAGCAAGACGAGCAGCCGCCCGTGGACGCTTTCTTCGGTTACTCTCATTCCAGTAACTTTGACACCGGTCTGAATGGCTGGATGTTTTCCGGCAATGTGAACTTCCTCCGCAATATTGTTGGCCTTGAAGGGGACATCAGTGGCCATTACGGCAGTCACGGATTGGGCGGCCTTCCCATCATCGTCCCTGGCTTGCCAGGCCACGTCAACACCAATATGTATAGCTTTGATTTTGGACCGCGCTACACCTGGCGTTCAGAGGACCGGCCTTTCAACATTTTCGGGCATCTTTTGTTTGGTGTGAGTCACGCCAACATCTCGGCTACGGGAGTGACCCAGAGTAGCGATACGGCATTCTCATGGGTGATGGGCGCGGGTGGCGACTACAATTTCCGTCCTGACTGGGCAGGCCGTTTGCAGATTGATTATCTCCATACCGTTTTTTTCAGCCAGGGCCAGGGGCATCCCCGAATTTCACTCGGAGTGGTTTACCGGATGGGCTCACACTGACGATTTTCATCTTTTACGACCTTTGATTCCACAATCGTGATTCCGCCATCACGGCAGCCTTGGGAGGCAGCAGAATGTCTGCCTCCCTCAACCTCCACCAATTTCGTATGCGTATTTTGCCTGATGCGCTTTGCCCGCGCGGCTAAGATCTGGCAGCTTTGGCCTCCTGCATACAGCTTGCATTTTCAAGCACTTACGCTGAAAATCAATGTCGGAGCCGCTGCACATACATGGAACCCGGTCGGTTGGTCCTGGTCACACTACAAAATCCGCGAGAGAAATTCTGGGGCCTGCTCATTTCCCTAACCCCTGCGGGAGTAAACGTCCGTGGTCTGGACTTGCAATCGCTGGACGATTTCACGCAACTGGTGAAGACCGGCGAGCCCGCCACCGCCAGCGTGGTGTTCTTTCCCATGCACCGTGTACAGCGCATTGAACTGGATGTAAGCAATGGCGACTTTCCATCGCTCGCCCAGCAATTTGCGGCCAAGACTGGTCACGATGTGCTCAGGTTCTTCGCGGAGCCTCTTTCATGATCGGCCAGCTGCGTTCTGCGCCTAACCTGCTGACGCTCTTGCGGCTGATTTTTATTCCGTTCATCATCATCGCGGTGCAGCAGCACTTCTATCTGTGGGCGCTCGGGATCTTTGTGGTGGCTGGAATCACAGATGGCCTGGATGGCTTGTTGGCTCGCCTGATGGAGCAGAAAACAACGCTCGGCCAGTATCTGGATCCGATTGCCGACAAGCTGCTGCTCAGCACCATGTTCCTGATACTCTCGCTGACGCATTTGATTCGCTGGCCGGTCACCGTCCTGGTCTTCAGCCGCGACATTATGATTCTGGTGGTTTGTACTCTGCTGTACGCCACTGGAACCATGAAGGTTTTCCGTCCCAGTCTGCTGGGCAAAGCCAATACGCTGGCGCAAATCATTACCGTGCCGTTCGCGCTGCTGACCGAAACCACGCCCATACGCTGGATCCATGCCGGCAAACACTGGGGCATCTACATGACCGTGGCGTTGACCATTCTTTCCGGCGTGCATTACGTTGTGCGGCTGGCGTTTGACCTTCGCCACTCTCCGGGCAAGTCCGGAGATCCGCCAGCTAACGCGCTGGCTTCCTGAAACTGCTGCTTAGACTTTCGCCGGCTGCGCCTGCTCCACTACCGCTTCGCGCAGGAACTTTGCTGCTTCTTCCGGTGGCGTGGGATTGATGTAGAAACCCGTACCCCATTCAAACCCGGCAATCTTCGTCAGCTTGGGAATGATTTCAAGATGCCAATGATAGTAGTCATTGGTATTTTCCTGGATCGGCGAAGTGTGCAGGACCAGGTTGTAGGCGGGATCGTCAAGTACACGGACAGCCTTGTTGAGCACCGTTTGCAGCATCTTCGCCAGATTTTCATACAGGCTCGATGGGGAATTCTCAAAAGCGGATTCGTGGCGCCGGGGAAGGATCCAGGTTTCAAATGGATAGCGCGGAGCATAGGGACACAGTGTGACAAAATCCTGGTTCTCCGCCGCAATGCGCACGCGTGACTCCGTCTCCTGCCGCAGAATGTCACAGAAAATGCAGCGCTCTTTGTTGGAGAAATATCGCTTGGCGCCCTCCAACTCTTCCACCACCTGCTTGGGCAAAATCGGCAGCGCAATCAGTTGCGAATGAGGATGGTCAAGGGAAGCTCCGGCAGCTTCACCATGGTTCTTGAATACCATGATGTACTTGAAGCGGCGGTCCTGCTTCAGGTCCAGAATGCGGTCGCGGAAAGCCCAGAGCACGTCTTCAACGCGCTTCACTGGCATGGTCGCCAGGGTCTCCATGTGGTTCGGCGTTTCGATGACCACTTCATGGGCGCCCACGCCGTTCATCTTGTCAAACATTCCGTCAGCCTGGCGGTCCAGGTCGCCTTCAATACCAAGCGCTGGAAACTTGTTAGGCACAATACGTATGTTCCACCCGGCATCATCACGGGGATTGTTTCCGTTAGGCCGGAAAGCCAGAATCTCCGGCGGTGTCTTGCTCTCATTGCCCGGGCAAAAGGGACAGAAGTTGCCGGACTTAATTTCGGCACGTTCGCGCGAAAAATCACTGGGGCGTTTGGAACGATCTGTGGAGATGATGACCCAGCGGCCGGTGATGGGATCTTTTCTTAGCTCAGGCACGCTTTTAGTGTACAACCGCCGCAAACGCGTTTGCGAACCATAATCTCCCCTGAATCCGGATCAATGAATACCTTAGATCGTTGATAGAAAATCGTTGATGGAGATCCTTGATGGATAGTCAACCATGGAATGCGTCACGGAACAACGTAATCTCCGGCTCCGCACCCGCTTCCAGATAGACGCTCACAATATCAAAACGGTATGGCGGACTGCCCTTTACCTTGCGAAGAAATTCACTCGCAATGCCGGCCAGGTCCTTTTGCTTATCGGGACCAACGGCTGCTTCAGCCGGTTGAATGGCCCGCGTGGTCCGCGTTTTCACTTCAATAAAACATAGTGTCGCATCGTCCCACGCTACCAGATCAAGTTCACTGCGGCTCCTGGCACTGCGGTAGTTGCGCGCTACCATCACATAGCCGAGCTGGCGTAGATGGAAATACGCTTCTTCTTCACCGCGACGTCCAGTGAGCAGGTGACCAGGTTCCTTTTTCCCAGGCAGGACCCTGGCCATGGAATCGAGGGCGCGTAATGTGAGGCGAGTCAGTCGAGCCGCGAGCATGTTTCTCTTGTCCCGCCGCGCGACCCGCATGCTGATTCTGCGTATAGCGATTGGCGCGCAGCGAGGGAGCCCTATGGTACCCAAAAAGCCTTTAAAATTGCACGTTTTATGGGCCGCCCTACAGATTTTTCGGCCATTCGGGACGAAGCTCACCAAAAACAAAGGGCCGCGAATTAACGCGGCCCCAAGGTCATTGCTAACAATGATTAGTAGATTTCTACTTGTTTTCTTTCTCGACGATCGAGATACACTCTTCCAAAATGTCGATGCCTATGTCAGCCTGTTCCGCAGTCAGGATGAGCGGAGGAGCAATGCGGATGGAGTTTTCACCCGCGCCAAGATACAACGCTCCGCGCTCAAAGGCCAGATCCACAATGCGATCACGCTCATCATGTGCCGTGGCCCGCGTCTTCTTGTCTTTCACAATCTCCACGCCGATCATCAATCCACGTCCGCGAACATCGCCAACCATCGGGTGCGTCTCCGTCCACTTGCTGATCCGGCGAAGAATGTGATTGCCAACGTTGTCGGCGTTCGCAATCGCTTCACGTTCAAGAACATTCAGCGTTGCCAGTGCGGCTTCAATACAGATCGGGTTTCCGCCGAAGGTGGAAGCATGTGAACCCGGGACCCAGTCCATGATTTCAGCACGCGACATGGTGACGCCCAGCGGCATGCCAGAAGCAATGCCTTTGGCCATGGTGATGATATCTGGCTCCACGCCGGTGTGCTCAATGGCCCACATTTTGCCGCTGCGTCCGGCGCCGGACTGCACTTCGTCGGCCACCAGCAGGATGCCGTGCTTGTCACAGATGCGGCGTAGTTCCTGCATGTATTCCGTGGGCACGGGCACGTATCCGCCTTCACCCTGAATCGGCTCAATGAAAATGGCGGCGCATTCTTCCGGCGGCATGATGGTCTTGAAGATTTTTTCTTCAATGAACGCCACGCACTCCTTGATGAATTGCGCTTCATTCATGCCTTCCGGACGGCGATAGCTATACGGAAACGGCGCATGCACCACGCCGGGTACAACGGGAAAGAAGCGCCGGCGCTGCTGCACCTTTGACGCCGTGAGCGAAAGCGCGCCCATAGTGCGTCCGTGGAACCCGCCGTAAAAGGCGATAATTCCCTGGCGCTTGGTGTGATAACGCGCCAGCTTCATGGCCGCTTCAATGGCTTCCGTACCGGAGTTGCCGTAATAAACACGCACCGGGCCGGACATGGGCGCGGTTTTGGCCAGGCGCTCACCCAGCGTGACCATGTTCTCGTAATAGAAATCCGTGCCGGACATGTGGATCAGTTCAGCGGCCTGCTTTTGTATAGCGGCAACTACTTCAGGATGGCAGTGTCCGGTGGAACAAACGGCGATTCCGGAGGAAAAATCCAGAAATTCATTACCGTCCACGTCTTCAATAATCGACCCGTGGCCTCTCTTGGCCACCAGCGGGTAGGAGCGCGTGTAAGACGGAGAAACATATTGCGCGTCGCCCTTCAGTATTTTCTGAGCATTGGGGCCGGGCAGTTTGGTGCGGATATTCGGACCCGCGGAAGTCATGGTCTGAGCTGGCATTGTCATCCCTCTTTTTTCGATGTTGGTGACGCGTGGATGCGTTCAGCCCTGGCTGGCACGGCTGAAGTATAACGAGGGAAAAAGATGGAGAGGTTAATCTCCGGCGAAAAGATTGGCGCGCGCGTGGGTAGGCAGCACAGCCAGGTATCGGCGCGGGCAGACAAGGAAATCCACCCAGCAGGCCAGAGAGCGCTCTGGCGTGCTCAGCAGAAACCATGATGTGCGCGCATTCTTCATCGGAGTCTTCATTATATCCTGATTTAGACCTGCCTTAGCCGTTACTATTGTTCATTCGGATGCTGCTTGCCGGCTAAGTTGATTTTTCGCAACGTGCGGCAATTCCTTGCGTCTAATTTGTACTTTCCTTTTATGACTTCCCCAGCCATCCACCGTGAAGGTCACCGCTTCCGCGTGATGTTGTCATTCGCGCTGGTTTATCTGTTCTGGGGATCTACCTATCTGGCCATGCGCGTCGCGGTCCGTGACCTTCCGCCATTTGTGATTGGCGCCACGCGTTATCTCATTGCCGGACCCATTATGCTGGCCCTTTGCGCCCTTTCTGGACGAAAGATCCGGCTCTCTCGCCATGACTTTCTTCGCCTGCTGGTGATTGGAATTTTTCTGCTCGCCATCGGCAATATGGGCGTGCTCTGGGGCGAGAAGTATGTGCCCAGCGGGCTGGCTGCCCTGGTGGTTGCCATAGTGCCCATCTGGGTTGTCGCCATTGAAGCCTGGGTCTATCGTGCCGGACGCATGACCCGCCAGGGCATGATCGGACTGGCCACCGGACTGGCCGGACTGCTGATCCTGATGTGGCCGCGCATCACCTCGGGTACAAAGCTTGGTCATCTGGAGCTGATTGGCTGCGCGATCCTGAGCGTGGGTTCGCTGGCCTGGGCGTTTGGCTCGGTCTTTTCCCATCGTTTTCAATTGAGCGTGGACGTTTTTGTCTCCGCCGCATGGCAGATGACACTTGCAGGAATGGTCAATGCTCTGATCGCCGGCGCGTCCGGAGAGTTTGTTCAGGGCACCTGGACGCGCAACGCCATCTTATCGATCATCTATCTTGTGATCTGCGGATCATGGATTGGCTACAGTGCCTACATATGGCTGCTGGAACACGTGCCCACACCCAAGGTGGCGACCTATGCTTACGTGAATCCAATCGTCGCAGTGTTTCTGGGATGGCTGCTGCTGAATGAAAAAGTTGACCCTTATATGCTGGTGGGTACGGTGATCATCATCGGATCGGTGGCGCTTGTAAATACGTCAAAGCTGAAACAGCACGAGAGCGTAAGTGATGAGATGCCGGCTGCGAATGTGGCGGGAGACTAGGGGAGATTGGGTAATTGAGTAATTTGGTAATCGGGAAATTGAAAATCTACCGCCTCTTGACTTTATAATTTCCCGCTACGACATTAATGCATCTTCACTTCAGTCTCGTTGTGCGTTTCTCTGGCCCTGTTGGCTTTCGCCAATCCGATTTGCGCCCGGGCGTTTCCGGGATCAGAGCTTAACGCCTGATGATAAAGACTGATCGCAAAGTCAATCTTGCCCTCAGAGAGAGCGCGGTCACCCGAGCCTACCAAGTCACAGGGAGCCTCGGAAATCTTCAACGCATCGATATTCAACGTGTCTGTTGGTGCATGGCTATCAAGTCGTTTGCCCTTGTGAAAGATCACGCGACTCGCAAGATCGTGCGCTTCTTCACAATATCCAGTGAGAAACTTCGATGATGCCAGTAACACCGCAGCCCTTTCGTCATTTGGGTCTAAGGCCAGCACATGCCGGAGAGGGGGCTCGGCATTCGCATAATCCTCTTTCTTGAAATAAGCGCTGGCTAAAAGGATATTCGCCAATTCGCTATCAGGCTTTTCACGCAAAGACTCTTTAGCTGAGAGAATCGCGTCGTCTGGTTTTCCCATCTTTAATGAGCGGATCGCATACTTCAGGGGAACAACATAGTGATGCTCGTGGCGAATAGCGAAGTAGCCGCAAAGGATCAACGCCACCACTCCAACCAAAGCCCGCTGACGTGCCTTGGCAGTCTCAGTGAAACCAGCCGAAAATAGCGCGCCGAGCACGAGTCCAGCCAGCAACCCGCCTGCATGCCCAGCATCATCAACTATGATCCTCGAATCGGGAATAACAGTGTAGCCGGCCCACACTATGAGCAGCGCATATTTCCACCGCGATTCTGGCGAAAGCTTCAAGCCTTTGAACCCATAGGCACTGATAAGACAGCCAGCCAGGCCAAAAATGGCGCCGGAAGCGCCAACTGAGCCGGTTTCCGGATGAACCGCAACAGAAGTCAGGCTGCTCACGAACCCAGACACCAGAAAAACAAAGAGAAATGTCCACCTTCCCAGGCCTTGCTCCGCGCGTTTTCCCAATATCCACAGGCCCAGGAGGTTACCTACAAGATGGCCGAGATCGTTGTGCATGAAGTTTGAACTAAGTAACCGCCACCATTGGCCGCCCAGGGTGAAAGGCCCCCAGTCCATCAACCCCCACTCGAGTAAGGTCAATTTTAGGAGGTAATGGGATAGAACACTCATCAATACAAAAACGGCGAAATTAACGAGAATAAGAATCTTCGTAACTGGATAGCGCTGTGATGGAGCGGCGTACTCTTTCGCACCACGCGGCGGTTCCGGCGTGGCGCCGTTAAGCGCATTCTGACAATCAGCGCACAGGTCACATGGCTCAGCCGTATCCACGACTTTATTGCAGCAGGGACATTCGGGCATATTGGTTGATGGGGGATTGTTAATATACCGCGAAGAGAGCTGGGTTCAAAGAGGAAGATCTCGCTATTTTCTTTTCCAGCGAATCCCTTCTTTCGTGTCTTCCACCACGATTCCGGCCTCGGTCAGTTGTTTGCGAATAGCGTCGGCACGTGTGAAATCGCGGGACTTTTTGGCGTGGTTGCGTTCGGCTATGAGATCGTCCACTTCTTTGTCCGATATCACGCTTGACGGCAGCTGCGAGCCTTCCAGCAGGCCATGCGCCCTGGCCCATTCCGTGGCGCGAGCGATCTTTTCCTGGTCATCATCTTTGATCACGGCAAAGATTTCATCAAATTGCTGCAGAGCGGCCAGCATCGGGGCTTTGTCTTCCTGTTTCAGTTCGCCGGCATCCGCGGCGATATTGCCTTCCCGCACCATATCGAACATGGCTGCCAGCGCACGCGCAGTATTGAGATCGTCTTCCATGCCGGCTGTCATCTCAGCACGGGTGTCTTCGGCAAGCTTTTGAATTTTCTCGTTTCTGCCGGGCGCAAGCTGCGCCTTTTCAATACGCGATTTGAAATCGCGCAAACGCTCCACTGACTTGGCGCCCTGCGTAAGCCCATCAAAGGTGAAATTGAGCTGCTTGGTATAGGGAACGGATGTAAGCAGAAATCGAATGGATGAGGGCTTGATGCCCTTGAGAAGCAGATCGCGCAACGTATAGAAGTTGCCTTCACTCTTGGACATCTTCTTGCCTTCAACCAGAAGAAAACGGACATGCATCCAGAAGCGGGAAAACGTCTTTCCCGTAAGCGACTCTGATTGCGCAATCTCATTTTCGTGATGCGGAAAAGTCAGGTCTTCGCCGCCGGCATGAAGATCAAAACTATCGCCCAGATATTTCATGGACATCACGGAGCACTCAATGTGCCAGCCCGGACGACCCGGCCCGATTACGCTTTCCCAGAAGGCTTCGCCCGGTTTAGGCGCTTTCCACAAGGCGAAATCGCGGGCGTTGTCCTTCTCATATTCGTCAACGTCAACGCGGGCCCCGGCTTCCATGCCTCCGAAATCCTTCTTCGATAACTTCCCGTATTCGGGAAACTTGGCGATGCTGAAATAATAAGAGCCATCTTCTGTCCGGTAAGCAATGCCCTTACCAGCCAGCTTCTTGATGAACTCCGCCATCTCCGCAATATGTTCTGTAGCCCGAACAATCTTCTCCGGCCGCTCCATGTTGAGGGTGCTCATGTCCTCAAGAAACGCCTCTTCATAGGGGCGGGTATATTCCTGCACGGACTTCCCTTCCCGCGTGGCGTTGCGGATGATCTTGTCATCCACGTCCGTAATATTCATCACCTGATTGAGCTTGTAACCACTTTGCAGCAGAAAACGGCGCAGGATGTCCACGGCGACGAAAGTCCGGAAATTGCCGATATGCCCGTAGTCATAGACGGTGGGACCGCAGTCATACATGCGGACGGTATTGTCCTGAGCAGGTCCGAACTCTTCGACCTTGTTGCTGAGCGTGTTGTAAAGCTTGAGTGGCATGCCTTGATGGACGCTTGATTGTAGCAAAGGACTTGCTGAAATCCGGGAGAGCCGCGGGAAAGTCACGCGCACAAGGGTCCGGCGGAACTCATGCCCAGTTCAAGTCATTCCTAGTTCAAATCATTCCCAGTTCAAATCATTCCCAGTTCAAGTCAAGGTTCCTGCTGCTGAAATTGATCTGCAAGGTTTTCTGGGTATAGGGATTGAATTGTCCGGGAATGGCCGTGTCGTGGTCATAGGTCTGGCCATCGGCGTCTACCTGGACGCGGATCATATGACGGCCTGCGCGCACCGGCAGGGTGAGAGCAATGGCGCCTCCGCCGCTCTCCGTTGTGTGTGAGATTTTTGCATGCGAGTGCAGGGCTCCGTGGACTTCATCGTGGTAGCGGAGATCGCCGTCCACCCATATATAGATCTGGGCGGTACGAAACGGATATTGCCCAACAATCTGAAGAGTGGCCGGCAATGCGCGATTAGCGCCGAGCGCGAAAACCCCCGCCACGGCAACCGTCACAAGCAGAAGCGCGACCCACGCGAAAGTGATCAACCGGCTTCGCCTCACCCTGGCATTGACGTTGATCTTTTTAGCCGCGCTCTCCACCGATTGGAGCGCCGCTGGCGGGAGCGCAACTGTCTTTTCCACGCTTCCCATAGCGGATGGGGCATCGCCACTGCGCGAACGAATTGGTTTGCCCGTGCGCAGGTCCTGGACGTCTGCGGCAAAATCTTTTCCTCGCTGATACCGCATCTCCGGTTCTTTGGCCAGCGCCCGGGCCAATACGTAGTCGGAGTCAACGCTAAGCGTCTCATCCACATGGCTGGCAGGCCTTGGCTCTTTCGTGGCTACTTGCACGCAGATGGCAGTCACGGTCTCGCCATCAAAAGGCTTTACGCCGGTCAGAAGCCAGTACGCGATCACACCGAGAGAGAAGAGATCAGAGCGACCATCCACATGCTTGCCATTGATCTGCTCAGGCGACATATAGGCAGGTGTGCCCATGATCTGCCCGGGCAGCGTGGCTTCCGTCTGGGTGATTTTAGCGATGCCGAAGTCGGCAATCTTGGTGCGTCCTTCGCTGTTGACGATGATGTTGGAAGGCTTGATGTCGCGATGTACGATCCCCGATGCATGCGCATAATTCAACGCCTCAGCGATCTGCTGAATGATGTCCAGCGCCTGGTCAAAGGTAAGTCGCCCAGCAGCGGCAACAAACTCATCCAAAGATCTGCCATCGGCATACTCCATGACGATAAAAGGAGTGTGCGTTGGCGGATCTTCGCCTACCTCGTCTTCCCCTACATCAAAGACGGCAACGATGCCGGGATGAGATAAACGTCCAGCGGCCTGGGCTTCGCGAAAGAAGCGCTCGCGGTATTCTTCCAGGCTCTTTGCGCTTGCCCCGGGAACAGCAATGGTCTTGATGGCTACCGTGCGATCGATACGTGGGTCACGCGCACGAAAAACCGCGCCCATGGCGCCGCGGCCAAGCTCGGCGAGAATTTCATATCGCCCAAGTTGCTGCATGGTTTGCATCAGAGCTAACTCTGGGGCCCTATATCGAAAGATTGGGGCGATGATAGCACGGTAAAAAGCCAGGGCTACCGTTACGCTTCGGCCAATGGTGCATGTCCATTGGTTAAAGGAATACCGTCTGATGAAGCACTGCAGATGAAGTACCGGCAGTTGAATGAGGCGGGCGAATAAAGCTGTTGAATCGATAGACGACGGGCGGCTGATGTGACGCGACGGGCGTAGTCAGCACATTGTGCTCAACCATGCCCAATGCCCGATGACCTCAGGCGATAGATAGCTCACGCAGCTTCTTGACGGCTTCAATCACCAGGTTGGCCACATGATCGATTTCTGCCTGCGAATTAAAGCGGCCTATGCCGAAACGAATCGAGCTGCCGGCATCCTCATCACTCAATCCCAGGGCTTTGAGAACGTGCGAAGGGTCGACCTTCTCCGAATTACAAGCAGAGCCGCTGGAGACAGCCACATCACGGATTGCCGTCATGAGCGTTTCGGCATCCACGTTGTGGAAGCAGACGTTCAGATTTCCAGGAAGGCGATGTTCGGTGCTGCCGTTGATGCTTACATCGGTCAGCTCAGCCAGCAGGCGGTCGCGAAGGCGGTTCCGCAGTCCGGCAATGCGACAGCATTCTTCCGGCATATCCTGCAATGCGATTTCACAGGCTTTGCCAAAGCCTACGATTCCGGGAACGTTGAGCGTCCCGGAACGCATTCCCTGTTCATGCCCGCCGCCGTCAATGAGCGGGCTGATCTTCACGCCCCGGCGCACATAGAGGGCGCCACAGCCTTTGGGACCGTAACATTTATGCGCCGTAAGCGAGGCAAGATCCAGATTCAAGCGCTCAACGTCCAAAGGCACACGGCCCAGCGCCTGCACCGCGTCTGAGTGAAACAGCACCCCGTGCTCACGGCACAGTCTGCCAATTTCCTCCAGCGGCTGGATTACACCGGACTCATTGTTCGCCGCCATGACGCTTACCAGGATCGTGTCCTTGGTGAGAGCGGCGGCAAGTTGTCCCAGATCGATGCGACCGTCGAGTGAAACCGGTAGTCGGGTGATGCGGAAGCCATGCTTCTCCAGGCTGCTTACAACTATCCAGGACCGCCTTATGTTCCGTGGTGGCCGTGATGATGTGATTTCCGCGGTCGCGAAGGGTTTCCGCCGCGCCCTTGATGGCCAGGTTGTCACTCTCCGTGGCGCCGGAGGTAAAAACGATTTCATTCGGCGAAGAATTGATCAACGCAGCAATCTGCTTCCGGGCCGCAACCACGGCTGCGCCGGCCTCCCAACCAAAGGGATGTGTATTGCTGGCTGCGTTGCCGAACCTGGCGGAGAGAAACGGCAGCATGGCGTCCAGAACGCGAGGATCGAGCGGCGTGGTGGCGTGGTTGTCGAGATAAATGGGAAGTTTGACCTCCGCTGGGCCTGCGGAGGTGTTTCCGTCGATGCTCATACTGCTATTTTACGCGCGCTGTTTAAGCTTGAAAACCCGTTTGCGCTTGAGGATGTGATTGAGTCATATAAACCGTTGGCCGGAATGAGCCAGGAATGAAAAAGGCCCGCTGGCGAACCAGCGGGCCGATTGTTGAATCAACCTAAGTTAGAACCGGAGGGTTCCACCGAAGTTGACGCGGCGGGTTGCGCCGTTGGATCCAGCGAATGTGGAGTTGGTGAGGCTTGGAATACCAAAACCATCGCCCTGTTTGTTGTCGCCTACGTCTTCCAGGAACGGATCGACGCTGGCGAAGTTCGGGTGATTGAGCGCGTTCAACATGCTCATGCGGAATTCGAATGAGGTGTGCTCATTGAACTTGAACCGCTTGAACACAGAGAAGTTGGCAGTGTTGGTGATGGCGTCCTGGGGCAAGTTGCGAGGCATATTGCCGAAGGGCGTACCGAACACTGACTGCGAGGTAGCCGAGTTAAGGATAAAGCGAACCTGATCCTTTGTAACCGGCGTTCCATCCACCAGCTTAACCAACTGCGTTGCAGCAAGGGAGCAACCCGTACCGAACACATTGCAGGCATCAGCGGCGAAAGCACCGACTGCGTCAGCAGGAGCGTTCATGTTGCCCATGAATGGACGGGCGGAGTCAAAGCCGATGAACGCGCCGAGGAACCCAATGTCATAGGGATTGCCGCTGGCGAAGTTGAAGGCTGAGAAGGCCTGCACCGGCGTGTAACGCTGTCCGGAAGCAAGGATGTAGTTTCCGGAGAACGCCCAGCCGCCGAGCGCCTTGCCGACGAGTCCATGCTGTTCTTTGAACATCGGAAGTTCTTCGGTGAACAGGATTGTCCACTGGTGTGGAATATCCAGACCGGAGAAGGAATGCTCGCCGGTGGTGGTGTTGAACGGGTTCTGCGCCCAGGTAGTGGTGTTGGCGCCGGCGCCGGTCGAGAAGATTTCTGAAACGTTGTCAGTGGTCTTCGCGAAGGTGTAGGCGCTGCGGACTGTCAGCTGTTTGAACAGGTTATTGGCACGGAATTCAGCCTGGAACCCATTGTAATCAGAGTATCCGTTGTTATTGCGCGTACGCGTGATACCCAGGTTGCAATTCTCACGGCCGATTGCGTTGGCCACAACAGCCTGGCTGGCCGGGCAAGCAGTTACGCCAGCCGGGATCAAGTTGGGAGCCACTGCCTGCAGACCAGCAACGTCAGGATTGCCGTTGACGGACTGGAACAGGTTCTGACCCTTGTTGCCCACATAACGGAGTTCGAGGGCAGAGTTCTTGGTCAGTTCGCGCTCCATACCGAAGCTCCAGGAGTGTACCTTGTCCGGACCAAAGTCCGGAGTCATGCTGGTATCACTGAACTGGCGCGGATCAAACACTCCACTTTGCAGGAAGGATGCGTAGGCGGAGCGAACATCTCCACCGTGGGCTCCCACTGGAAGGGGCTTGGTTGCCGACTGGGCTGCCGTGAACGACTGGGTGAAAACTTCCGGAGCCGAAGACGACATGTTGATGTAAATGTTGTAGAACGGCGGATCATACAGCAAACGATAGCCGCCGCGGAGGGTGGTCTTGTTATCGCCGGTCAGGAAGCCCCAGTGCGGCGAATAGGCGAAGCCCACGCTCGGACCGATGCTGTTCTTGGTTGCCGGAAAGACCGGGAAGGTACGGGCGTCCAGCGGAATCGCCTGGCCGTTGATCGGACTGGTTGCCGAGCCCGTTGTGAACGCAGTACTTGTTGATGCCCACAGAGCCGTGGCCGGGTTGGATTCACGGGGAACCGTGATGCCGTTGAACAGGTTAGCTGGCTGGCCGTAATAAGACCAGGTCACACCCAGGTTCAACGTCAGGTTCTTACCGATCTTCCAGTCATCGCCTGCGTACAGGAACGTGTCATGCTCGCGGAAATCCAGGCTCGGATTGCCGGCGGCAATCTGTACACGGTTGGGTGTATTGGTGGCAAAGGTGCTCCAGCTGGCGTAGCGGAAAGCTCCGTTGATGGTGGGCAGGAAAACGTTCGGAGAGCGCTGGAAGGTGTAGTTCACACCAGCCTTGAACGTGTGCTTACCAGCAACATAGTTCCAGTTGTCCTGTCCCTGCCAGGTGTTGACGATGCGGGACTGCGGGAGGTTGGTCGCCGGGCCGACGGCCAGGAAGCCGGTAGCCGAGAAGGTGATGCGTGCAACCGCATCGCCAACATTGCCGGCCGTGGGAACGGTGCCCAGGCTGTTGCCACCGAAATCGACGTTGAGGCGGTTGAAGCCAATGCGCGCTTCGTTCACCATCTTCGAAGACAGGTTGTGGGTCCAGCCAACCAGGATGGCCTGGCTGAGAGCTGGGACGCTCACCGGATAGCCGGCGGCGGCGTCGCCGAAGTCGGCGTTGAAATTATTTCCGCGATTGAAAATGTAGCGGGCCATCAAGCTGTCGCTGCCCAACTGATAGTCAACGCGATTGGTGAAGTTGAAACCATGGAACGGCGTCTGCATTACGCGAGTTACGCCGCCGAACGGTACTGCGCCGCAGCCGGTAACCGTAACGGGGGCTACGTTGGTGGAGAATGGGTTGCCACCAGAGATGGCGAAAGGTCCGACGTTGTTAAATGCTGCCAAAGCCGTGCTGGTCGGGAAACAGCCATTCAGCTGCGCCAGACCGGCCGCCGTGGGCGTTCTTGCGCCGGTTGAGAAAATGCTCTTGGTGGAAATGAGTTCTTCGTCAAATCCGCCAAAGAAGAACATTTTGTTCTTCACCCAAGGTCCGCCGATGGTGAAGCCGGTGAATTCATCGTTCAGGCGCGGGGGACGAGTCAAAGCATTGCCAGCAGCGTCTTGATCATAGTTCTTCTGAAAGACGCTCATGGAGTTCAATACTGAGTTGTTCTCGCTGCCGTAGATGCTGCCATGCCAGGCGTTGGAGCCGGACTTGGTGATGATGTTGACCACTGAACCGGCGTTGCGGCCGTATTCCGGACCGAACTGGTTGGTGATCAGTACGTACTGCTGCACGAACTCTGTGTCTGACACGAACAAGCCAGGGCCAGCAACGCTGTTATCGTTGTTGTTCTGACCGTCAATCTGCTGGTCATTGTTGCGGCCGCGGAGTCCGTTTACTGAGAAACCGGCGCCGCCGTTGGTGTTAGAGAACGAGTTGTCGCGTACCGAGACTACGCCCGGTACAAACAGGGCCAGATTGTCAAGACCTTCGTTTTCCTGCAAACCGGCGAAAGTGGTGAGCGCCGTTCCGGAAAAGGTGTTGGTGACCTGTGACTGTGTGGTTTCAATAAGGGGCGCGTCGGCAGAAACTTCAACTGTGGTGCTGGTTTCGCCCACCGTCAGTTTCAAGGAACCGAGAGAGCTATCGCCACCGGCGGTTACCGCTACAGCCGTACGAACCGCGGTCTTGAAGCCTTGCGCAGCCACTTCAACTTTATATTCGCCAGCCGGTATCAAGTTAAACCGGAACAGGCCGGAACTGTCTGAGGTGCTGGTTGCAGCAATCCCCGTGGCAGTATTGGTCGCCTTTACCTGAGCACCGGACACAACCGCGCCCTGCGGATCAACTACGGAACCTGAGATCGAACCCTTCAGGACCTGACCCACGGACGGGATGCACAAAGCCAGTACCAGGCAAACAGCGACGAAAGGTAATGCATAACGCAGTTTACGATTCATCCTTAGCATCTCCATCGTTACTTTGTTTTTGGGAAAAAGCAGTCACGGGCAGGTACGCAGAACCCCCAGTGCTGCGGTCACCTACACTGCAATCTACCTTCCTCCTTAACAAATCTTTAGAATCAGTACTCTGGGCAGTGACACTGGACAGTTTTATCCGTAATTCCGGAGCTTTCTCCGGGAGTAGTTATGTTTTTTGGTAGACCTGCCCACAAATGGAAGATGGCTTTGGATGGAATGGTTTGAGGGAAATTTGAAAAGTCGGCGTCAATAAAAAACCCGCCGGAGAGGTCCCGGCGGGTGGAATGTTTTAAAGCGACGTTCTAGAAGCGCACGACTCCACCAACCAACACACGGCGTGTGGCGGCCGCACCAAATCCGGGGAAGACTGAGTTGGTGAGGCTTGGTGTTGCAAACCCAGTACCGGGCTGGTTCAACCCAGCGTCCTCGATAAAGGGATCAACGCTCTGGAAGTTCATGTGGTTGAAAACATTCAAGGCAGTGGCATGGAAATCGAACGATGCATGCTCACCTAACTTGAAATGTTTGAAAAGGGACGCATTCGCAACATTGGTGATGGCATCCGTTTCGGTGTTGCGTGGCGCATTACCAAATGGAGTACCGAATATGCTTTGCGCTACCCCGGCATTTGTAATGAACCGCACCTGGTTATTGTTAACCGGAACAGCCGCTGCAGCGCTTCCAGTTGCATTGAGAGCGTTGAGGCTGATCAGAGTGTTCGGCGCAAGTGCGCATTGGCCTACGTCAGAGAACAGGTTGCAGGCATCACCTGCAAATACTCCCACGGCGTTGGCTGGTGCGCTGGAATTACCCAGGAACGGCCGGGCTGTCTCAACACCGCTGTTAAAGGCGTTAAAGAATCCCGAGTCATAGTAATTTCCATTTGCGGTTGCGGATGCACTGAAGAGCTGAGAAGCGCTATAGCGCTGTCCAGATGCGAGAATATAGTTGGCGGAAATTTGCCAACCGCCCACGATATGGCCAATCACACCATGCTGTTCCCTAAAGAACGGCAGATCTTCAGTAAACAGGATGGTCCACTGGTGCGGAACATCAAGGCCAGAGAAGCTGTACTCGCCACCCTGGTTCAAGGGATTCTGCGCAAACGCGATCGAGTTACCACCGGCGAAGGTGCCAAAGATTTCGCTCACGTTGTCAAGGTTCTTGCTGAAGGTGTAACCCGTGCGGATGGTCAACTGCTTGAACAGGTTGTTGGCGCGGAATTCCGCCTGGAACCCGTTGTAGTTGGAGAAGCCGCCGTTTGTGCGATCACGAATCACGCCCTCTGCGCAGTTCGCACGACCCAGAGCGGAATTTGTAGTCTGTCCAGGACCAAGCACCAGTTGCGGAGTGGTGCAGGGAGTTACGCCAGCCGGTACCAGGTTCGGGAAGTCCCGAGCCAGATCGGCGACGAAGGGGTTGGCGTTGACTGACTGGAACAGGTCGGTGGCATGGTTGCCGATATAGCGGAGTTCAAGAGCCGAGTTCTTGCTGATCTCGCGCTCAATTCCCAAGCTATAGGAATGCACCTTGTCCGGGCCAAAGTTCGGTGAAAGTGATGTCTGGTTAAACGTTCTGGGGTCAAATACTCCCGTTAACAACTGGGGCGTGAGTTCCGCGCGTACATTGGGGCCGATCGGATTGACCGGCAATGGCAGCGTGGAAGCCGCGGGTGTGGTGGCTGCGCTGAAAGTGTTGTTGAAGACTTCCGGCGCTGCCGTGGCCATGTTGGAGTAGATGTTGTAGAACGGCGGATCATACAGCAGGCGATATCCACCACGAATGACGGTCTTGCCATTGCCGGTCAACATGCCGCCCCACTGCGGTGAGTAGGCGAAGCCGATGCTTGGACCGAAACTGTTCTTGACCGTGGGGAATGTCGGGAACGTGCGAACGGATAGCGGCAGACTCGTATTGAAGAGCGCAGTTGCCGGGTTTGACTCACGTGCGGTTGTAACCTGGTTAAACAGGTTGGCCGGCTGACCGTAATAAGACCAGGTAAGCCCCAGGTTCAAGGTCAGGTTCTTGCCGATCTTCCAGTCGTCGCCCGCATAAAGGAAGGTGTCGTTTTCTTTCAGATCAAAGGAAGGTGATCCGTCAGCAATCGAAACCGTTCTGGGAGTGTTGGCGATGAAAGTTGACCAATCGGCAAAATTGAATGAGCCGTTGACACCAGGCAGGAAGCCGTTTGGCGATACCTGGTGAGTGTAGTTCACGCCGGCCTTGAGTTGGTGGTTGCCGAGTACATAGTTAAAGTTGTCCTGCACCTGATACGTGTTCACAATGCGGAATTGCGGCAGGTTGGTAGCGGGGCCAATGGCCAGAAAGCCTTGAGCCCGGAAACTTATGTTGGCAAGCGCCTGGCTAACATCGGTCGGCATGGTGCCAATCGTGTTTCCGCCGAAGAGAACATTCAGACGGCCAAAGCTGCCACGAAGTTCATTCACCATTTTCGAGTTGATGTTGTGTGTCCAGCCGACCAGGAATGATTGAGCCAGTGCGGGCACGCTGGTTGGATATCCTGCGGCCGCGCAATCAGCGCATTCATCCAGGTTGAAGAAGTTGCCGCGGTTGAAGATGTAGCGTGCGGTCAACGTGTCACTTCCCAGTTGCAGATCTTCACGATTGACGAAGTTGAACTGGTGCGAAGGAGCTGCCAGTGAGCGCGTGACGCTGCCAAAGTCAACGCCGGCGCAGGTGCCCACATTGACGGGCGTGTTGCTGCCCGGTGTAACTGTTGGATTACCGGCGGAAATTCCAAAAGGACCAACCTTGCTGAAGGTGGTCAGGTTCTGGCTGCCTGGGAAGCATCCAGCCAGTTGGGAAAGGCCTGCCGGAGTGGGTGTGAGACCGCCTGAGGTGGAGGTGACATGCTGGGTGACGATTTCATCGTCGAATCCACCGAACATGAACAATTTGTTCTTCACCATGGGACCGCCAACGGTGAAACCTGTGAATTCATCCTGAAGGCGCGGCGGGTGTGAAAGATTATCAAACTGCTTCTCGACGTTGGTCATCGAGTTCAGAATGGAATTGCTTTCCGTACCATAAATGCTGCCGTGCCAGGCGTTGGTGCCCGACTTGGTGATGATGTTCACAACCGAACCAGCGTTACGGCCATATTCCGGGCCAAACTGGTTGGTGATGAGGACGTATTGCTGTACGAACTCCGTGTCGGAAACGAAAAGGCCGGGGCCGGCAACGCTGTTATCGTTGTTATTCTGACCGTCGATTTCCTGATCGTTGTTGCGGCCGCGGAGTCCATTCACGGAGAATCCGCCACCACCGTTGGTGTTAGAGAAGCCCTGGTCACGCGTGGCGACAACGCCGGGAACAAACAATGCCAGGTTATCCAGACCTTCATTTTCCTGCAGTCCGGCAAAAGTGGTCAGCGCCGTTCCGGAGAATGTGTTGGTGACCTGTGACTGTGTGGTTTCAATGAGTGGAGCTTCTGAGGTGACTTCCACGGTTGTGCTGGTCTCGCCAACGCTCAGCTTGAGCAGGCCAACGCCGCTGTCACGACCTGCCGATACCAGAACATTGTTCTGGACCGCGGTTTTAAAACCTTGTGCTGAAACTTCAATTTTGTAAGTTCCCGCTGGAATCAAGTTGAAGTGGAAAGAACCAGAGTTATCACTGGTTGAAGTAAGAACGGTCGCAGTTTCTATCTGTGTAGCCTTAACCTGTGCGCCAGAAACTACCGCACCCTGTGGATCAGTTACTGTGCCTGAGATCGAACCCTTCAGCACCTGTCCAAAGGACGGAACGCACAAAATCAACGCCACGCAAAATGCGATAAGGAAAGATACTCCCTGACGAATCAATTGCATCTGCATCTCCATCTTTTTCAAAATGTGTGCATACGCAAGTACTACCCCCAATTACGCTTGGGAAGGTACACTGCATTTGTCGTGCCACGATAAATGCAGAGGCAAATCTCTGATTTATTAACAACTTACAATCTACAGCTATTCACAGAGGTCTGACTTTTTGTATCGCGGCAAGAGCTTTTATCCAAAATTCGGAATTAGCAAATTTTCGGGATATAAATATCACCTATGAACGTTACGTTTCTTAATAAAAAATTACAGGACAGCGTGCAGGAACTTTAACGCGGAATTAAAAAACCCGCCGGGAATGATCCGGCGGGTCGAGTGGTTAGAGCGACGTTTCTAGAAGCGCACGATTCCGCCAACGATCAGGCGTCGAGTGGCTGCCGCACCGAACCCGGGAATGACCGAGTTAGTGACGCTGGGAACTCCATAGCCGGTACCAGCTGAAACCAGTCCGGCGTCTTCGATGAACGGATCGATGCTCTGGAAGTTCATGTGGTTGAAAACGTTCAGGGCAGTGGCATGGAAATCGAACGTTACATGCTCACCTAACTTGAAATGTTTGAAAAGGGATGCGTTCGCAACGTTGGTGATGGCATCCGTGTTGATGTTACGAGATACGTTGCCAAACGGAGTTCCGAATACGGTCTCAGCAACTCCGGTGTTGGCAATCAGGCGCACCTGATTGCTGGTGATCGGCGTGATCGGAACGCCGCCTACTCCGGCTCCGTTATTCAATGCGTTCAGGCTTACAAGCTGGGTTGGAGCCAGGCCACAAACCGCGTCGGATGCAGCGGTGGCGAACAGAGCGCATCCATCACCGGCGAAGATGCCGACGGTGTTGATGGGGGCGGAATTGCTGCCCAGGAACGGCCTGGCCGTGTCCGCACCGATGAATGCATTGTTAAACGCGTTGTCCTGGTAGTTCCCGTTGGCAGTCAACTGAGCGAAGATTGCCTGAGACGGCGTGTAGCGCTGTCCGGAAGCGAAAACATAGTTGGCGGAAATTTGCCAACCTCCCACAATGTGGCCAATCACACCATGCTGCTCCTTGTAGAACGGGAATTCTTCGTTGAACAGGATGGTCCATTGATTTGGAATATCGAGGCCGGAGAAACCATATTCACCGGTTTGGGCAAAAGGATTCTGAGCAAAGGCGATGGAGTTACCACCCGCGCCGGTGCTGAAAATTTCGCTGACGTTGTCGAGGTTCTTGCTGTAAGTGTAGCCCGTACGGATGGTCAACTGCTTCCACAGGTTGTTGGCGCGGAATTCCGCCTGGAACCCGTTGTAGTTGGAAAAGCCGCCGTTGGAGCGGAGACGGACAACACCTTGGCTGCAATTTTCACGACCAGTAGCCGGGTTTGCCGTCTGGCCAGGTCCGAGAACAAGTTGCGGAGTGGTGCAAGGCGTTATGCCCGCCGGCACCAGGTTCGGGAAGTCCCGTGCCAGATCTGCGACGAACGGGTTACCGTTGATGGACTGGAACAGGTTGGTGGCGTGATTTCCCACATACCGCAGCTCCAGCGCTGAATTCTTGCTGGTTTCGCGCTCGATGCCGAGGCTGTAAGAATTCACTCTGTCAGGTCCGAAATTCGGAGTAAGCGAAGTCTGGTTAAAGGTTCTGGGATCGAACACGCCTTTCAACAGCAGAGGCGAAAGTTCGGCACGAACGTTGGGGCCGGTAGGGACGGCAGGCAACGGCAGGTTGGCAGCCGGAGGAGTGGTGGCCGCGCTGAAAGTGTTGTTGAACACTTCAGGAGCCGCGGTGGCCATGTTGGCATAGATGTTGTAGAACGGCGGATCATACAGCAGGCGATATCCACCGCGAATTACGGTCTTGCCATGGCCGGTAAACATGCCTCCTCCCTGAGGAGAGTAGGCGAAACCGATGCTGGGCCCGAAACTGGTCTTGACACTCGGGAAGGTCGGGAACGTGCGAACCGACAGCGGCAGACTCGTGTTAAAGAAGGCAGTTGCCGGGTTGGATTCACGGGTAGTAGTCACCTGATTGAAAAGGTTGGCAGGCTGACCGTAATAGGACCAGGTGAGTCCCAGATTCAAAGTCAGGTTTCTGCTGATCTTCCAATCATCGCCCGCGTACAGGAACGTATCATGCTCTTTCAGATCAAAAGAGTCCGATCCGGCGGCAAGGCTTACGGTCCTGGGAGTGTTGGCCATGAAGTTCGCCCAGTCCAGGAACTGGAAGGAACCGTTTACGGTGGGCAGGAATCCGTTGGGTGATATCTGATACGTATAGTTCACGCCAGCTTTGAACTGGTGATTGCCCTTCACGTAGTTGAAGTTGTCCTGGGCTTGATAGGTATTCACGATGCGGAATTGCGGCAGATTGGTGGCAGGACCAATGGCCAGCAAGCCGCTGGGCTGCGCAAAGGTGATACGCGTGACTGCATCAGAAACACCCGTAGGCATGGTGCCGATCGTGTTTCCACCAAACAGCACGTTCAAACGGCCAAAGCTGCCACGCAGTTCATTGACCATTTTCGAGTTGATGTTATGCGTCCAGCCGAGGAGAACGGCCTGGCTCAAAGCCGGTACGCTGGTGGGATAGCCCGCCGCTGCGCAATCGGTGCACTCGTCCAGGTTGAAAAAGTTTCCGCGATTGAAGATGTAACGGGCGGTGAGATTGTCGCTTCCCAATTGCAGGTCCTCGCGGCTCACAAAGTTGAACTGGTGCACCGGGGCCGCAAGAGTGCGGGTTACGCTGCCGAAGTCAACGCCGGGGCAGGTAGTACCCACATCGACGGGCGTATTGCTGCCCGGGCTAACCGTTGGATTCCCCGCAGAAATTCCAAAAGGCCCCAGCTTGCTGAACGTGGTCAGGTTCTGGCTTCCCGGGAAGCATCCAGCCAATTGGGTTAGACCGGCCGGGGTCGGTGTAAGTCCCCCGGATGTCGAGGTAACGTGCTGGGTGACAATTTCATCATTGAAGCCATTGAACATGAACGCCTTGTTCTTCACGATGGGTCCGCCAATGGTGAAACCCGTGAATTCATCCTGAAGGCGAGGCGGGTGCGAGAGATTGTCAAACTGTTTGTTGAAGTTGGTCATCGAGTTCAGGATGGAATTACTTTCCGTACCATAAATACTGCCGTGCCAGGCATTGGTGCCGGATTTGGTAATCACGTTCACCACGGAACCGGCGTTACGGCCATATTCCGGGCCAAACTGGTTCGTGATCAAGACATACTGTTGCACGAATTCCGTGTCCGAAACGAAAAGACCAGGACCGGCAACGCTGTTGTCATTGTTGTTCTGACCATCAATCTGCTGGTCATTGTTGCGGCCACGCAGGCCGTTGACGGAGAAACCACTGCCGCCGTTGGTGTTTGAAAATCCGTTGTCACGTGCCGCGACTACACCGGGAACAAACAATGCCAGGTTATCCAGACCTTCATTTTCCTGGATTCCCGCAAATGTGCTCAGCGTGGCTCCGGAAAATGTGTTGGTTACCTGAGACTGCGTGGTTTCAATGAGTGGAGCGTCCGAGGTGACTTCCACGGTTGTGCTGGCATCGCCAACGCTGAGTTTCATCAGGCCAACGCCGCTGTCTCGACCTGACGACACCAGAACATTGTTCTGGACGGCGGTTTTGAAACCTTGAGCAGATACTTCAATCTTGTAAGTTCCTGCTGGGATCAAGTTGAAGTGGAAAGAACCAGAGCTATCACTGGTTGAGGTAAGAACGGTCGCAGTTTCTTGCTGCGTGGCTTTAACCTGTGCGCCGGAAACTACAGCACCCTGTGGATCAGTTACCGTGCCTGAGATTGACCCCTTAAGCACCTGTCCAAAGGACGGAACGCACAAAATCAACGCCATGCAAGCTGCGGCAAGGAATGTTACAACGCGCAGTTTACGAATCGGTTGCATTTGCATCTCCATTTTTTTCAAAATGTGTGCATACGCAGGTACTACCCCCAACTACACTGGACGGGTACATTGCATTTGTGGTGCCGTGAAAAGCAGAGACATACCAACTCATATATCAACTACTTACGACCTATAGCTATTCACAGAGTCTGGCTTTCTGTATCGCAAGAAGATCTTTTATCCCGAATTCGGGGAGTGAGAAAATTCTCACCATAAACTTCGTTTGTAAGATTATTTTTCCTTAATGAAAAGCTACCGGCATGGTGTGCGGGAATCTCACGTGGAACTAAAAAAACCCGCCGGAAATTATCCGGCGGGCTAAGTGTTTTCTAAAGCGACGTTCTAGAAGCGCACGACTCCGCCAACGATCAAGCGTCGCGTGGCGGCCGCACCAAACCCGGGGGGAACCGAGTTGGTGACGCTGGGAACGCCGAATCCGGTACCCGCCGAAGAGAGTCCGGCATCCTCGATGAACGGATCGATGCTCTGGAAGTTCATGTGGTTGAAAACGTTCAAGGCAGTGGCACGGAAGTCGAACGTTGCATGCTCACCTAACTTGAAATGTTTAAGCAGGGATGCATTCGCAATATTGGTAATAGCATCCGTGGTGATGTTGCGTGATACGTTGCCGAAGGGAGTTCCGAATACAGTCTGGGCAACTCCTGTATTAGCAATGAACCGCACTTGATTGCTGGTAATTGGCGTGATAGCAGCGCCGGCTACTCCGGCTCCGTTATTCAACGCGTTCAGGCTGACAAGCTGGGTTGGAGCCAGCGCGCAAACCGCATCGGACGGGGCGGTGCCGAATAGAGCGCATCCATCACCGGCGAAGATGCCGACGGTGTTGACGGGAGCTGCATTGCTGCCCAGGAACGGCCGGAGAGTATCAGTTCCGGCAAATGCGTTAGCAAATGCGTTGTCCTGATAATTGCCATTCGACGTGAGTTGACCAAAGATGACCTGAGACGGTGTATAGCGCTGTCCCGAAGCGAAAACATAGTTGGCAGAAAGAGACCAACCACCCAGGATATGACCAACCACACCATGCTGTTCCTTATAGAACGGGAGTTCTTCTGTAGCCAGGATGGTCCACTGGTTCGGAATATCCAGGCCGGAGAAACCATATTCGCCGGTTTGATTGAACGGATTCTGGGCAAAGGCAACGGTGTTGCCGCCGCCAGCCGTGCCGAAGATTTCGCTGACGTTGTCCAGGTTCTTGCTGAAGGTGTAACCCGTGCGGATGGTCAGTTGCTTGAACAGGTTGTTGGCGCGGTATTCCGCCTGGAACCCGTTGTAGTTGGAGAAGCCGCCGTTGGAGCGTAAGCGGAGAACGCCTTCGTTGCAATTCGCACGACCAAGGGCCGGGTTTGCCGTCTGGCCAGGACCGAGCACCAGGTTTGGAGTGGTGCAAGGCGTTACGCCCGCCGGAACCAGGCTCGGGAAATCCCGTGCCAGATCTGCGACGAACGGATTGGCATTAATGGACTGGAACAGGTTGGTGGCGTGATTTCCGACATACCGCAGCTCCATCGCTGAATTCTTGCTGAGCTCGCGCTCAACACCGAGGCTGTAAGAATTCACTCTGTCGGGTCCGAAATTCGGAGTAAGCGATGTCTGGTTAAACGTTCTGGGATCGAACACGCCTTTCAAGAGCAGAGGCGAAAGTTCGGCACGAACGTTCGGGCCGGTAGGGACGGCAGGCAGCGGCAGGTTGGCAGCCTGTGGGCTGGTGGCCGCGCTGAAAGTGTTGTTGAACACTTCAGGAGCGGCGGTGGCCATGTTGGAATAGATGTTGTAGAACGGCGGATCGTACAGCAGGCGATATCCACCGCGAATTACGGTCTTGCCATGGCCGGTAAACATGCCTCCTCCCTGAGGAGAGTAGGCGAAACCGATGCTTGGTCCGAAGCTGTCCTTGACACTCGGGAAGGTCGGGAACGTGCGAACTGACAGCGGCAGACTCGTGTTGAAGAAAGCGGTTGATGGATTGGATTCACGGGTAGTGGTCACCTGGTTGAACAGGTTGGCCGGCTGACCGTAATAGGACCATGTGAGTCCCAGGTTCAAGGTCAGGTTCTGACTGACCTTCCAATCATCACCCGCGTACAGGAACGTGTCATGCTCTTTCAGATCAAAAGAATCTGATCCGGCGGCAAGGCTTACAGTTCTGGGAGTGTTGGCCATGAAGTTCGCCCAGTCCAGGAACTGGAACTGGCCGTTCACGGTGGGCAGGAATCCGTTGGGTGATATCTGATACGTATAGTTCACGCCAGCTTTGAACTGGTGCTTACCCATAACGTAGTTGAAGTTGTCCTGCGCCTGATACGTATTCACGATGCGGAACTGCGGGAAGTTCGTCGCCGGCCCCACAGATAGCAACCCGCTGGGCTGCGCAAAGGTGATACGCGTCAGGGCGTCTGTTACGCCCGTGGGCACGGTGCCGATCGTGTTTCCACCAAACAGCACGTTCAAACGGCCAAAGCTACCGCGCAGTTCATTGACCATTTTCGAATTGATGTTGTGCGTCCAGCCGAGGAGAACGTCCTGGCTCAGAGCTGGTTCGCTGATGGGATATCCGGCGGCCGCGCAATCGGTGCACAAGTCCAGGTTGAAGAAGTTTCCGCGATTGAAAATGTAACGAGCGGTCAGATTGTCGCTTCCCAGTTGCAGGTCCTCTCGGGTCACGAAGTTGAACTGATGCACAGGAGCCGCGAGTGAGCGCGTCACTGTGCCGAAATCGACGCCGGGGCAGGTAGTACCCACATCGACGGGCGTATTGCTGCCCGGGCTGACCGTTGGATTGCCCGCTGAAATTCCAAAGGGACCGGTTCTCTGAAAAGTTGTCAGGTTCTGGCTGCCAGGGAAGCATCCAGCCAATTGGCTGAGGCCGGCCGGTGTCGGTGTAAGACCGCCTGAAGTGGAATTAATGTGCTGGGTGACGATTTCATCATTGAAGCCGAAGAACATGAACGCCTTGTTCTTCACCATGGGGCCGCCAATGGTGAAACCTGTGAATTCATCCTGAAGGCGCGGCGGGTGCGAAAGATTCTCAAACTGCTTGTTGAAGTTGGTCATCGAGTTCAGGATGGAATTGCTTTCCGTACCATAAATACTGCCGTGCCAGGCATTGGTGCCGGATTTAGTGATGATGTTTACCACCGAACCAGCGTTGCGGCCATATTCCGGGCCGAACTGGTTCGTGATCAAGACATACTGTTGCACGAATTCCGTGTCCGAAACGAAAAGACCAGGACCGGCAACGCTGTTGTCGTTGTTGTTCTGACCATCAATCTGCTGGTCATTGTTGCGGCCGCGCAGGCCGTTGACGGAGAATCCGCCACCACCGTTCGTGTTGGAGAAGCCCTGGTCGCGCGTGGCGACAACGCCGGGAACAAACAACGCCAGGTTATCCAGACCTTCGTTTTCCTGGATTCCCGCAAATGTGCTCAGCGTGGCTCCGGAAAATGTATTGGTTACCTGAGACTGAGTGGTTTCAATGAGCGGAGCGTCCGAGGTGACTTCCACTGTAGCGGTGGCATCGCCAACACTCAGTTTCATCAGGCCAACGCCGCTGTCACGACCTGCCGACACCAGAACATCGTTCTGGACGGCGGTCTTAAAACCTTGCGCTGAAACTTCAATCTTGTACGTTCCTGCCGGAATCAAGTTGAAGTGAAAAGAACCAGAGTTATCACTGGTTGCGGTAAGGACTGCCGCAGTTTCTATCTGTGTGGCTTTGACTTGTGCTCCAGAAACCACCGCACCCTGTGGATCAGTTACAGTGCCGGAGATCGACCCCTTAAGCACCTGTCCAAAGGACGGAACACACAACATCAACGCCACGCAAACTGCGAGAAGGAAAGTTACTCCATGAGATTTACGAATTGATTGCATCTGCATCTCCATTTTTTTCAAAATGTGTGCATACGCAAGTACATCCCCTGAGCACGTTGAGCAGGTATAGTGCAAGTCTCGTGCCGCGATTGAGCCGTCTCAACGCTGAGGAATATCAATCACTTGCAGAGTAAACACAAACGCAAACATTCCGTCTTTGGTAGGCGCAGGTCAACCGCTGCTCCGGATTTCCGGAGAAAGAGACCAATCGTATAAATCTTAGTGAGCTTTAACTTAGGCTTATCGGAGATCGGGACTTGGAGTACTCGGGTCCGCCGGGCGGTCGGACATTCTGAAACGGGTGCGAAAATGTTCAGACAGCAGAGATACTGCCTCTTTGTTTTTGTCAGGATCCTGCTGCGCCAGATATTTCATGGCTTCAACCAGCAGGCGCTGGCCTTCAATGTAGCGCGGATCGAAATTCCGGGGCTGGGCCTTGCGGCGATTGGGATCGGGAACAACGGACATCGTAAATACTTTAGCCACTGCTTAAACCTCACCGCGCAATACTTGCTACCAGGTTGGATGCCGAATCCAGCGAATGTTGAAGGGTACCAGAGAAATGAGTCAATCGCGAACTTTTCCTTGTAAATGCGTACACCGAAAGGACTAAGGCATAATCCAGAGTTCTAAGGCCGTACGGTCGTTGTACCCGCCGGCGTCTTCAGCTCAAAAACATTGTTGGAAATCTTGCCGTTGATTTCGATATCGGTGTAATGGGTGAACCGAAAATTCTGCCCCTCCATAAACATCTGCTTCAGCGAAATGTCCCTCTGAGGATCAACCCACAGGATGATATTAGTGATTGACGCCTTGAGCTTTTCATTTTTCGGGACCAGATTCAGCCGCGCTGTTTTCACGCCATCCACCGTTTCCCAGGCTTCCATTTTCACTTCATAGGAATTCAGGATGTCATCCGAATGGCTGCCAAAGCCAATGTTCATCAGCGACTCGACTTCGGTACGCTTCGCCTTGGCGTCATAAACCGTTAGTTGTTTTATTAGCGGCTGATACAGCTTGAGGGTGCCATCCGTAAAAACCACCTGCTTGTTGTCTGGGGACGTCACCCGCACGGCGGCATCCATACCGGTCTTGGTGCGGCGAAAATATACCTCTCCTTTTTGCACGCTGGTGTCACGTACTACACATTCATACTGGTCCCACTGGAAATTCGCCTTGGCCGCTTTGAAGGTCTGGGCCGCATTATTCAATTGAGCGAGCACATTCTTTAGATCGCCAGGGCTGGCGGGCGTGGCAGACTGGGAACCTTTCGCATCAGCCGCGGCTTTTTCGCATTCCGGATCTTTTGTCGCCGCTTGAGGCTGGGTAGAACCCTGAAGGGCTGAAAGGCTCAATGCGACAAAGCAGCACACCAGAACCAACAGGCTTTTTATCATTCGGAAATTGCCTCCGTGAGTGACTACGAATTATGCCGGCTCAGCATTTATTCCGGATGCTTGATCCATGCCCGATACGCCACGATGTGACCCACGGCGTCTCGCACGGGCTCAATCCGGGAAATGGTGACCTGGCCGAGCATGGGCTGAAGCAGGCGCGCAAAATTGGCCTTCACCATGGCTGAGTCCTGCGCATCTACCGCAGCAGCATCTGCCTGGTAGATATAACCCTGGTTTCCGTCAACGGTTACGACAATTTCGTTGGGATGCGAGTGCTGCCCAGCCGGTTGGTCTTTGAAATCGACGAAGCGGGGCGCCACAAAGATGAACAGCAGAATCACCGTGACCATCACGTCATAGTGAAAGCTTCCGCGCTCATACGTCCAAAAAAGATAACTCTTGATCGTGCTCCAGATGCGGGACATGGCAATAGTCTATCGAACCGTGAAGATGGGTTCAAACGGCAAAGTGCGGTAGATTTTTGAGCCTAATACAAGCTAGCGACGGACCTGGAATGTGACGGGGTTGGATTCGTATTGACCTTGAATCACGTGTTCGAGGGCAGCATCGATGCCAGATGCTTTCTCCACTCTGTAAATTCCGACTAATTTGTAGGTGCCCGGTACACGAGGCGCGTCATGCAGGCTGTCGACTTTTGCGCCAAAGATGTGTTCCCGTTTTACAGGGATCCAGATACTCCTTGCGTCAACTTTCTCATGATGTGATGAGGAAAGACTGAAACCCACACCGCAGCCGCGGCCGCTTAATACCCGAGGTTCGGGCGTGATCGAGAATTCGACGCGACTCTGGCTGCCGCTGCAGCTTGTCATCACTGGAGGAACATAGATCTCGACCTCACTCTGGTTCGTAAGAAATGCCAAAGCAGTAAGCGGCTCTCCAGGCTTGAAAACTTTCTTTTCTAACTGGACTGTGAAAACGAAATCCGGCTTTGGTGGCGTCTCCGGCGAACCGCGCAGACTGCAAATGAACAGCAAAACCACCACTACCCCAAGATATGCTCTGCGCATAACAGCCTCTCTCAGAACTTCTTCGCTGTGATCCTGTCTGTCCCCATATAAGGACGCAGGGCTTCCGGGACCATTACGCTGCCGTCCGCTTGCTGGTAGTTTTCCAGGATCGCCAGCCACGTGCGCCCGACTGCCAGACCGCTGCCGTTCAGCGTGTGCACATACTCGCTCTTCTTGCTGCCCTCCGGGCGGTAGCGAATGTTGGCGCGACGAGCCTGATAGGCCTCAAAATTCGAGCAGGAAGAAATCTCACGATAAAGCTGTTGTCCGGGCAGCCAGACTTCAAGATCGTATGTCTTGGAAGAGTTGGCGCCCATGTCCCCGGTGCACAGCAGCATGGTGCGATACGGCAGGCCCAGCTTTTGCAGAATGGTTTCCGCGTTGCGCGTGAGTTGCTCATGCTGCGCGTAAGAATCTTCAGGACGAGTGAACTTGACCAGCTCAACTTTTTGAAACTGATGCTGGCGGATAATGCCGCGCACGTCTTTGCCATAAGACCCGGCTTCACTGCGGAAACACGGCGTGTAGCCTGTGACCGAGAGCGGCAGTCGCGGGGTGTCAATGGTTTCGTCGCGATAGAGGTTGGTCAGCGGCACTTCAGCCGTGGGAATCAGCCATAGGTCATGACCCTCGCACTTGAACAAGTCACTCCCGAATTTGGGCAACTGACCGGTGCCATACATGGACGCCGAGTTCACCATATATGGCGTGAGCACTTCGGTATAACCGTGCTCGCCCGTATGCACATCCAGCATGAAATTGGCCAGGGCCCGCTCCAGACGAGCACCCAGGTCCCAATACACAGCGAAACGGGCGCCGCTCAGCTTGACCGCGCGCTCCATGTCCAGAATGCCGAGTTGTTCACCCAGTTCCCAATGCGGTTTGGGCGTGAAGCTGAAGTTCGGGAGCTCGCCCCATTTGCGGACTTCCTGATTGTCATCGGCTGAATGGCCTACCGGCACAGACTCATGCGGCATGTTGGGGATGCCGGCCAGCAGCGTGCGCAGTTCCTGATCAATGTCAGTTGCCTGCTTCTCCAGAGACTCGCCTTCTTCGCGCATGGCTTTGGTCGCAGCCATCTGGGCCGATGCGTCCTGTCCGGATTTCTTCAGTTTGGCGATTTCTTCTGACGCTTTGTTGCGCTGTGCTTTCAGCGTCTCAGACTGGGTGATGAGCAGGCGGCGTTGCGCATCAATCTTTCGGAATCCGCCCAAAACCTGGGCAGGATCCATCCCCCGCTGGCGCAGCATCTCTTCCACTCTTGGCAGGTTGTCACGGACGAATGCTAGATCGAGCATAGAAGCATTTAGCTTATCAAAACCAAAGAGATGGCCGCTGTATCAGCGGGATGCAGGCGCAGGCTGAAGACTGGCGCGTCGCTTGCCGGTAAAAAGATAAACCGCCGCGGCCAGAGATGCGGTGACAATGATCGAGATTAGAAGGTAATGCAGGGGATGGCGCAGGTAACGCAGGAAGTGGCGACCGTAGTGAGCTGCGACTAACGTCAGCAACCCATAACGCAGGGAGCGTCCCAGCAGAACTCCGCTGATGAAACGCTGGCGGGAGAAATCAAATGCGCCCGCCACCAACAAAAACCAGGCCGTGGGAAATGGCGGCGGCGCAATGGTGGAAACAAAAATCGCCCCAAAATGCCAGTGCTCAATGGCGCCACCCACCTGCTTCAGGCGCTTGGCTCCAATCTTCTTTTCGATCCAGTCAGTCCCCATCTTCTTGCCCAGACGATAGGTGAGCCATGCTCCAAGCACCGCGCCCGCTGTGCTCATGAGCGCGTAATACCACCAGAGCCGCGGCGTGCCTGCAGCCAGCCACGCAGTCAACAGATCAAGGCTGCCGAAGGTAGGAATGATGGAGCTATCCAGAATGGCCAGAGGTACAAGACCAATGCCCCCAAGGTGCTGAACCAGAGTCAGGGAGCGGGAAGGATGCCGGGTCTGAAGTACCACTCCAAGAATGGGTTTCCAAATGGATAGATTCGGCATCGCCCATAGATTAACGGACTCCGGAACGGTTGGTATACCAGAAAACAAAATTTAACGCGGTGTAAATTTGGCGTGAAGTTCGGGATTTAGCAGAGGTTGCATAGGCCCGTGCCGATCGCCGACTAAGGGACACATATCTCAACAAGACTTGATTCAACAAAATAGCCAACTGCCCTGATCCGGAATACAAAATTGCTTTACTGATGACCTGCCGCCGATGCCATGGCAGCAGTTCGATGGAGGAAGTATGAAAGCGATCATTCTGCTGGTAGTTCTCACCTCGGCGGCACTGGCCCAGAACGATGCTGCTATTGCTCGGGCCAAGGCCGCCTGTGGCCCGGACAACGTGATGTTTGACATGAAAACAAATGACGACGCGGATGCGGTTGCACAACCGGCAACAGGGAAAGCTCTAGTTTACGTAATTGGCGAAGGTCCAAATGGATTCGCGTGCAGGGGTTGTGGGATTGTTGCGCGTGTCGGCGTGAACGGAGCGTGGGTAGGCGCCATTAATGGAGCATCACACTTGTCTTTCCCCGTCGATCCGGGTGACCAGCATCTGTGCGTAAACTGGCAATCGGTTTTTTCCGGTCGCAGCGGGTACGTAGCTCTAGGGAACCTGAATGCGGAAGCAGGAAAAGTTTATTACTTCAGAATGAGAGTGCTTATCCAGGGCGAAAAGGCCGCGACTCTGCTGGACCTTGATCCGCTCAACAGCGACGAGGGCAAATATATGGTGGCAACATCAAAGCTGGCGACGTCCACTGTGAAGAAGTGATTCCCATCGCCAAACCGATCAATCCACGAGAATGACTTTGTCATCGTTCGTTTCGCGAGAATCATCGCCGGTCGCGGGACGATTCTCGCTGGTGACGTGCAACACTCCACTGGATGTCATCAAAAAACTTTTCACGCCGGTTTTTCCAAACTCAACCGGACTGGCACGAAGTTCAAATCGTCCGGCATCCTCTTGCCCGTCGCCGGGAAAAGTCAGAAGGTAGTGAAACTCATATCCACTCACCACCAGCGGGTCTGCAGAGTACGATTCATCCAGCAGCGGCCGGACAAAGGAAGGCATACCCTGGGCTTTGGTGAGCAGCGGTCGCAAGGTCGATGGAAATCCATAGCCCGGGTGCCAATTCGAATATGTCTGGAGCGCGCCGGAAATTGTGCTCAGCGCATTTCTCGCCGCTTCTTCGTTCTTCTCAATCTCTGTAGGTTCATGCAGCAGCTTCGAAATTCCCATGTCGGACTTCTGCCAATTTCCAAAATCCTGGATGCGCCACTCGTTGCCCTCAAGACGCAAGGTGACGATCACTGTCTCCGAGTTGATGCGCATGGGTAAGAGCGCGTCGAGGCCGGAGATATAGGCATTCTCCAGTTTTACCGTGCCCTGGCTCTTGCCATCCTGGTCTACGATCTCCCAGGTATCGCCGCTGGCGCGACGCACCGTGCAGTTATCGAACTGCTCTGCCTTCATCTGCATCAACTGGGAAAGCACTTCTAATTTCTTTGGCTTCGGGAGAGCTTCGATGCTTTTCTGGATCGGTTCCGGCAAGTGACGAACCAGGATTTCAGGCTTGTCCGCCGTAGCGATTTCTTCCAGAGCGCTTTGCGGAGTGTTGGCCTGTAGCGCACGAACAGGAGTCGGAATGCAGAGTGATAGCAGAGCCGCACCAACCAACCACGGGTTCTTTACCAGACTCAAAATCGAATTCGATACCAGGTTCAACATCGGAGGCTTCCTGTAAGACAAAAAGACACCGCAACGGGAACCAGAGTTCCGTCAGTAAATTCAGAACGGCTGGAATCGAGCTTCTTGCGCGCAGGGAGGAGATAAAATTTCTCTCGCATGGTCTGCAAATCGAGTGATGCGTTAGAGAACACGACCGCGATCCTGAAATCGATTCGCGAAAAAACTCTGGTCCGGGTCCTGGACCTGCCGTAATTTCAATAACTTCCCTGCCAGCGTTTACACTAATGCCAATGGCTACCCCCACAACCACAACGCCAGTCAATCGCGAGCCCGGCGCCCGCACCAAGCCGGACCTTCGCGTGAGCTTTGCCGGCATCCATTTCAAGAATCCCATCATTGCCGCAGCCGGCACGTTTGGCTATGGCGTTGAGTTCGAGGACATTGTGACGCTGGAAAAGCTGGGCGGCTTTGTCAGTAAAGGTCTTTCACGCGAACCCATGGTGGGCAATCCTCCGCCGCGGCTGTTTGAAACTGCGGCCGGGATGTTGAATTCCATCGGACTCCAGAACATAGGCGCGCGCGCGTTCATTGAAGAAAAGATGCCCAGGCTGGCAGAGAAGAAGAACGTGGTGGTTATCGCCAATGTGTTTGGCTATACCCGTGAAGAGTATGTTGAGACAATCCAGATTCTGAACCAGGCGGAAGGGATTGCGGCGTATGAGCTCAATGTGTCTTGTCCAAACACGCATGATGGCGGCATGGTTTTCGGCACCAATCGGACCATGCTGGAAGAGTTGGTGGCCACATGCAAATCAGCTTCGCGGAGGCCGCTGATCGTTAAGCTGACGCCGAACGTGACCAGCATTCCCGCCATGGCCAAGGCCGCGGAGAACGCAGGAGCGGACGCCCTTTCCCTGGTGAATACGTTTCTCGGCATGGCCATCGACGCAAAGACACGCAAGCCGCGAATCTCAAACATGACTGCAGGGCTGAGTGGCCCGGCGATCAAACCGATCGCATTGCGCATGGTGTATGAAGCAGCGCACACGGTGGAGATTCCCGTGATTGGCATGGGCGGCATCAGTACAGCGGAAGATGTGGTGGAGTTCATGCTTGCCGGCGCGGCGGCGGTGCAAGTAGGCACCGCGAATTTCTGGGACCCCTGCGCCACGGAAAAAATTGTAGACGGCTTGCAACGCTGGTGCGCGGAAAACCGCGTCAGCAAAGTCACCGACCTGATTGGCACGCTGGAAGTCTAACTAACAAGGTCAGTCAAATCCGAGATTCACCGGCTCCGGGCAATTTTGCCGCCTCTCTTTTACCGTCACTCTTCACTAAGGCTCTTGTCGCCTGAATTTCACTCCCCTTTTCGCCGACCTTGCTAAACTTCCATGCCGGGCTGCTAACCGGTAGGCCGGGGTTCCGTCTGTAAAAGAATCGCGTAAGGGGGCCGCAAGGTTGAAAACAACAACTGTCAATGTTTCGGCGACGGCATCCGCCAGCGCCGGGCAAACCAGAATGCAGGCATCGATATCTCGCGTGGGGTCCATTGATATCGTTCGTGGAGCGGTCATGCTCCTGATGGCGATTGATCATGTTCGCGTTTATTCCGGGCTGCCGGCCGGCGGTCCAACCGCGGGCATCTTCCTTACCCGATGGATTACACATTTTGTAGCGCCCGCATTCATCTTTCTCGCCGGCACATCTGCCTTCCTGCATGGACGCAAGCTGGCGAATGCCTCAGCTTTGGCCCGCTTTCTGGTGACACGAGGGTTGTGGCTGATTCTTCTTGAACTGACTGTGCTTCGCGTGGCCTGGACGTTTAATTTCGATTTCAGTCACTACCTGCTGGCCGGCGTGATTTGGGTGATTGGCTGGTGCATGGTGCTGCTGGCTGCACTGGTCTTCCTTCCTGTGCGGGCCCTTGTAGCTTTTGGTTTCCTGATCGTCTTTGGACACAACATTCTTGATCGCTTTTCCCCGTCGTTATACACGATGATGGAAAAGAGCCATTGGGGATGGCTCTGGCAGGTCTTCTACTTTGGCGGTCCCATACGGATTGGCGAACGCGGGCCCACTCTGTTTGTTCTCTATTCGATTGTGCCATGGGTCGGAGTCATGGCCCTGGGTTATGTTTTTGGACGGGTCATCATCATGGACGCACAATCCCGTCGCAGAATATGCCTGGCCCTGGGATCCACAGCCATTCTTCTCTTCCTGCTTTTGCGCGGGTTTAATCTTTACGGCGATCCGAGACCGTGGGCGGCCCCCAAACCTGCGGCCCAGACTTTGCAGCAGGTGCCGCCGGCTTCGGCAAATGCGAATTCCCCGCAACAAACCGCTCCAGCCACTCCGCCCAGGCGACCTCAGACGCCGGCGTGGATATCATTTCTAAACACCACCAAGTATCCCGCTTCCCTGCTTTTCCTGCTCATGACTCTGGGGCCCATGCTGCTTGCTCTTGGGTTTCTGGAAAACGCGACCGGCCCGATCACGCGAACCCTTACTGTGTTTGGCCGCGTGCCCTTCTTTTATTACGCATTGCATATACCGCTGATTCACCTTCTGGCGATGGCGGTTTCACTTTTCCGCACCGGCTCTGTCTCGCCGTGGCTCTTCCTGAATCACCCCGTCATGATTCCTCCTGCACCGGCAGGATATGTCTGGAGCCTGGGATTGCTTTATGTGGTCTATGCAGTTGCAATCGTGTTGCTTTACTTCCCGTGTCGCTGGTATGGCGCTTTGAAGCAAAGACGGAAAGACATTGCGTTCTTAAGCTATCTGTAACGGGGCAACGATTGTGCCGCCCCCGGGGCTCATCGTCTCTGTCGATCAAACCCAGACCTCCCGGTCTGGGCTAACAAATCTCGCGCCTCCGGCGCTGATGCTTTGCGCAATTTGCCGGTTCGAACAAGCCTGCTACGTGTATTGAGTCGAGCGATTCAAAGTCAGCCGTCCCTTCGGGACTGATCTGTTTTGTTTCTGTTCCCGGCACTTGCTTCGCTGCGTGCCGGGCTATTTTCAGTCGCGCCTCCGGCGCTTGGAGCACTGTAGCCCTGAAATGTTACTTAGATTTGGGATTTTTCTGTAAGGGCGCGTTGTGATTCCCTACACGGTATTGCTAGTGGTCGCCCTTTTTCAGGAATTCCTGCGTGACCTCTGGAAGCTTCTCACGGATGTTGCTGGGAAGCCGGTCATGAATGCGGCGGGCGTGTATGCGGGCTACGTCGGCCACAACCACAGGCGCGGGCGTGGCAACGGCCACAATCAGCCAGACAATAATAAAGAACAGGCACCCGGCCAGCGCGATCAGTTCCAGAACCTGAGCGTGACGCGGAGAGTAGTGACGGACGGCGCCGAAGGCGACCAGAAACATGACGGCAGAAACCGTGGCAATCACCATCAGGCCGATGTCGATGGTGCGATGAAGGACCTGGCGTCCACGGCAATGGTCGCATTCGCCAAGGTGTTGCTCATAGTCGCCTCGCATCTCAGGCGCAATGCCAGAAATGTCGAAACGCCACCCGGCCAAAATATCTCCGATCACCTTATCTGTACAAGCACTCATCGAAAGTTGTCTAAAAGAAGCATCCTCTGAATAAAGGAATGTAAAGATCTCCGCCTTATGTTCTCACCCCAGAGTAATAGGTTGCAATGGCTTGTCCTGCAGGGCAAGTGTGACTGAGGCCGACTGGAAAAGGCTCATTTTGCCGCCCAGGGCCTTATAGGCAGTCTCGCGGGCGATTTCGGGATGATTATTCGGTTCGGAAAGATGGGCCAGCACGATGAACCCTGCCTGGCCGTCATACTCCTTCTCAAAGAAGTCAGCCAGCGCAGTATTGGAAAGGTGGCCAACGCGGCTCATGACCCGCTGCTTGACCATCCAGGGATAGGGTCCGTTGCGCAGCATTTCCAGGTCATGGTTTGATTCGATCATCAATCCATCACACGCGCGAAGGTTCTCTTTTACATTGGCCGGCATGTAACCCAGGTCAGTGACTACCGCAACTTTCACGCCGGATGCTTTGAAGGTAAAACCGCAAGGATCCGCCGCATCATGCGGAATGGTAAACGGCATGACCGTGATGTCGGCGATCATGAAACTGCGGCCGGGTTGAAAGTGCTCTCGTCTTTCCAGTTTGGCGGGCTTTCCTTCCGGATCTTTTGTGGACCGGCGCCAGCTCTGGTAGGTGGCTTCGGTGATGTAGACGGGAATCTGGAGTTTGCGGGCCAGCACCTGCAATCCGGCAACATGATCATTGTGCTCGTGCGAGATGATGATGGCCTTCAATTTTTCCGGATCTTCACCCGCCAGGCGCATACGCTTGAGCGTCTCACGGCAGGAAATGCCCGCATCCACCAGCACACTGCCGCTGTTGCCGGAGAGCACGGTGCAATTGCCGCGGCTGCCACTTGCCAGGACTGTCATGCGCACTGCCATCTGGATGAAGAATAACGGCAATCAGGCGCGAAGGGAATGAGAAACTTTATCCGGGCTGAGGAAATCAGGAACGGATGCGTCTTACAACACACGGACTTCAGCAAAAGTTTCGCCGCCAACCCGGCACTCACGATAGATCCAAACATTGTGCAGTCCGTTGCCGTTCTCGCCCATGTAGGAATCCACCATGCGATCGAGTATCTGCTGCACCGTGGCGTTTTTCATATGCAGGACCCTGGGACCTGACTTGCCGTCCACGCTGACTAAATCCGCATGCCGGGCGGCACGAACATGATGCTGCTTCATATACGTGACGACTTCTTCCGCCTGCCACAACGCAGATAGAGCGGCTTGCGGCGCACGATCTTCAATCACAAAGAATTCCTTGAGGCGTACCTGGAGCAGGCTGTCCTTGATGGCGGTGTCACGGACATTCACGTGACTTTGTGCGGCCTCCTTCCATTTGATTTCAGGATAGCGCTGGATGATTTCCTGAAAAGCCTCATCCATGGGATCCAGTTTCACCGGAGGCTGCAGCAGATGTGTTGGCACCAGCGTACCGCGTGCGCCGCACTGGACGCGTTCGACCACTGACCCGGTGCGATGCGCCGTGCTCAGAATTCTTACCACCGCAGTCGACAGGCTCATATCGGCCTCTTCCGGTGCAGGAGTGGGCGAAGGCGATGGCGAAGGAGTCGCGCTGGGAACATTCAACGCCTCACGTCCATCATCCACGGGCGGACGCCGGCAGCCAGAACCGCAAAGAATGGCAACGCCCAGCGCCAGCAACAGCAGCGGGCTTTTATTCACAATGCTTTTATTGGGAAAGTCGGTCACGTGCAAGCAGAATAGCGGGAAACATGAAATGAAGAGTAGAAAAAAATGGCTGCCCGTTTACTCTTTGGTACTGATCCCTCCCGGCAGGAGTCCCTGCTTTCATTGCGCCTTTCGCGCCGCTGCGTGCATCGAAGGGTTTGGAGGACCTTGCTGCCATGCCAGAAAGCCAGCCCGTGGAAATTGCCACGATCGGCCGTGATGAACTGAAAGAGAAGATCGAACGCAAAGACAAGTTTCTTCTCGTGGAAACGCTTCCCGCGCAGTATTACAACCATGATCATCTTCCCGGGGCCATCAATCTGCCGCCGGACCAGATTGCGCAACTGGCGCCCAGGATCCTGCCGGACAAAACGGCGGAGATCATTGTCTATTGCGCCAAACTCACTTGAAACGCCTCAGAAAACGCCGCCCGTGAATTGGCGGCCATGGGATACACCAACATCCGTGATTACTCAGAAGGCAAACAGGGCTGGATAGAAGCGGGATTGCCGACCGAAGGCCATAACAACCACGACCATAAGGTGCAGTAATTCAGGTAGGTGCGGGCGCTGCTAGCTCATGTTTTTGACAGTCATTACAAATGCAGCGCCTGCGCCGAATGCTACGCCGTAGTTGCCTCGATGGAAACGCGTCCAATATAAAAATACGCCGAGCGCTGGCAGCGAAAGCAGGCTCCACGGCGGCATCCACATGACCTTACACACGTGTTCATAGGTGCTGAACCATGTGTCGGGCTGCGCGGAATGATATTGCGGCGGGAGAAGCGCTACCATTGCGCCAATCATTCCCGCTGCGACGCGTAGCCAGATGTCACGGGGCGTCATCGTTCTCTTTTCCGCACTTCTGTCTGACATTGGAAAATTCCGGCCTACACGAAAGCGTGTGCAAGAAGATACACGAAGATAAATGATCCATGATTCCAGGGCCACTTCATCGTCAACTCCGGCCCAGTCTGCAAATTTGATATCTATGCTGAAGTAGCTGAAAACAATATCTTTAGCAGGCGAGGCGGCATGGAACAAACCGGTGGCATCTAACCCGCCACTGGCGTTACCAGCTTAAGGAGAAGCATGGACAAACCTAAACTGCTCTTCGTGGACGACGAAGATTCAATTCGGATAACATTGCCGGCCATCTTGACGCAGGAAGGGTTTGACGTGACGACGGCCGCTACGGTCGCGGAAGCCATTGCGATCATCAACCGGCAGAGCTTCGATATTCTGCTTTCCGATCTCAATATCGGAGAGCCGGGTGACGGCTTTACTGTGGTCAGCGCCATGCGAAGAATTCAGCCGAAGGCGCGGACTTTTATCCTTACCGGATATCCAGATTTCTCTTCCGCGCTGGAAGCCATTCGCCGTCAGGTGGACGATTATCTGACCAAGCCGGCTGATATACCCACGCTGGTGCGAACGTTGAAAAGCAAACTGCAACGGGACACGCCTCAGCTGGCGGGGTTTAAAAAATCTGCGGCTGTTTTACGCGAAAATGAAGGCGAAATCATGGATCTATGGTTTCAGGCAGTCCAGGCCGATCCCGAGTTCCAGGAAATTCCCATGTCGCGAAAAGAACGTATTGATCATCTGCCGGTACTGCTCAAAGAACTGGTCACACGTCTGGAAAAAGTTGATAGCGGCACCGAGCTTGAGAGCGTACGAAACGCCGCCATACATGGGCGAAAGCGACGGGAACAAGGCTACTCCGCAACTCAGATCGTGCAGGAGAGCCGGTTGTTTTACCGCGTCATCGCGAATCGTCTGCAGCAGAATCTGCTGGACCTGGACATCAGCACGGTGATTCCCGACCTGATCCGCATCAGCGAGGTTTTGAATGAAATGCTGCAGGAGTCGATTCGAGAGTTCCACCTCCCCGAAGGCGTAGCCGCCTGAGTTCCCGATAAAATTATTCTGTCTGACATCAGACATTAGCGCTATACTAAATCAGCTTTTGCTGCGGTCCGCCTGACCTGCCATGGGGCTCTTCAAGCTCTCTTAGCTACCAAAGGCCCGGGAGGTAAACGGGCATGTCAGGTCGACGGAAACCTAGAATTCTTTGTCTTTCCCGATCCACCTCTCATCTGAGGGTGATCCTTTCCCATATTTCCGAAGCAGAATTTGAGGCGATCGCCGCCTCCTCTCCCGAAGAGGCTGTGGCCATTTGTACGGCGAACCATGTCACCGCGATTGTGCTGGACTCTGAATTTGTAACCGAAGGCGGCTGGACCGTGGCCCAGAGTTTCCGCATGGTAGCACCGCAGCTTCCGATTGTTCTTCTACAGCCAAACCACAATCATGGGGTACCTGCCGGCATTGATGCAGTGGTTGCCGGGGCTGATTTGGTGATAGGAACATTGAAGAAGCTGTTGGCGAACGATACCCAGAGCACGCACAATGGAGCTTCGCCGCCGTCCAAACTGCCGTTCGAACGGCAGTTCAAGGCTGACGCTACCGTAAATAAGATTTCAGACGATGACGGAAAGCCGGATGGCAGCTAAAAAACCCGCCTTCCGGCCAGCTTTGCGGATCAATTTCCGGGCTCAGGTAGCCCTACCACCAATTAATATTCCTAATCCGGTTCTAATTCATTTATAAGGCATATCGGGCATTCTATCTGAGCAGCCCATTCCCCCCAGGGCTTTGTCGCGCTTTGTTGCGGCTGAGCCAAGGAGCTGACCGATGTCAGGAACACCCGCAGATAACGACCTCATTACCTTAATGAGCGAATTGCAGAGCTACGTCCGCCAACACCTTGAACAACCGGAAGTGCTGGCCGAAATCCGACAATGGATGACGCCGGCGCAGGCTTCAGCTACCCGCTACGGGTTCTCTTCCCGCATTCCCATCAGTGAACTGGTGCGTGCGTTCGAACTGCTGGCTCCCGGACTGATGGTGGACTTTCTGGCTGAGAATCCCGAACTCATCAACGTGAACGCACTACGCCGCTGGGCCGCCGAGCGCGAAAACCTGAATGAGATTGTGATGAACATGACGGCCTAAGCGAGGGCGATGTTCTAAATTCCTTCATTCTCTTAACGCAAGAAGTTGAAGCAAGCACGTTCCCTTCGTGTCGCCTGGTTCGAGCTGTCTGAACGCCAGGGCAGGAGGCGTACATGATCCTTTCCCTGTTTTTGGCAGCATTCGGTTCGCTGGCTCCGCAAGACTCAACTCCGCCTGCGTTTTCCAAACCTTCCCAAGCGTGGTTCTATGCCAATGAACCGATGGCGAACTGGGAGTCAGATCTCAAAAGCGGGAAAAAACCAAAGGAACGTTTTGCGCCCATGGGTGAAGTGCGAAAGCGTTCAAACGCCCAGTGTTCTCTTTTTTCCGTAGATCAATTCAACGGGGAAGAACTTTACTGGCTGGCCAAGCTGTGTCAGGAAGATTTTCGCCGGGGAAGGCCAGCCATTGAGAAGTACCTTTCTCCTCGCGAGCAGAGCGATCAGGTGACTGGCGCTCCACGCTATCGCGCTGAGGCACATCTATTACTCGCCGTGTTTCAAATGATGGAAACGCATGACTGGGCGCGAGTGTGGCCAACCTACCGAACGGTACTCCAGGAAGATCCCATCGGCTCGGAGCAGGAAGTGGCGATGCGTGCGGCAATTGAAGATGAGGCCGAACATGACGAATCAACCGCATTGAAATGGTCCGAGGAAAGATATGACCTTCTTTCACAGCGTACAAAGACGCCAGCGACAGACGCTTCGCGCATTTCGCCCGAATGGACCATCATGGCCGGCGCTGATCTTGTTCATCGTTATTATCTTGCGGGAAAACCGGAAGAGGCACACCGCGCGCTGGATAGTATCATCAGCCTTGACCGGGATGCCCGCAGCAAGACGGGATCATGGTCAGCGGATCAACTGTATTGGGCACAAATGGAGATGAATCCTGCGCCTCCAATTCCCGTGGTCAAGGCGTTTGGCCATTCCCTTGGATCAGACCTAATCCAGGAAGGGCGCGTCGAGGTTATCTCGTTTTTCTTTCTGCGTTGTGCGCCATGCATCAGCGAACTCGAACACTTGCAGGACTTCGAGAAGCGCTATGCCAAAGACAAGGTATTGGTTGCAGACGTTACAACCTACAAGGCCGCGTTACAGCCTGATGCGCCTTCCGCCGCAACGGTGGAAACGGAGATGCAGAAACTCAGACACAAGCATGCGCATCATTTAACCATGGCCATTACTCCTGACAAAGCATTGCAGGACTATGGCATCCATTCATTCCCAGTCGTCGCGGTTATCGATAAACATGGACGCTTTCGGTACAGCGGGTTCACAATCACCTTCGATGAAGGCGAAACAATTGACCAATTGGTTCAAAAGTTATTGCTCGAGCCGTGAAGAGCTGGCGATTCAAGGGTCCTGCTTTGCGACAATAAAATGGCCGCGAACTTACGCGAATCAACACAAAATCATCTTTCTGATTTGCATCTATTCGCGTTCATTCGCGGCTAAAAAATACGGAGATAATACCTTCTAGTTAGCGATCGCCATCATTCGATCCCAGCGGACGGAACCGCGTACGGATCTTTGAGACCGTGAAGTGTCGAACCTGCGCACACCACTGCGAATCGACGGCCTCAGGCAGTCCGAAAACACGCAAATCCAACGCCAGATTCGTCACATACATGAATTCGCCATCAGGACTGAATGCCGGACTGGCGGGAAACAACAAGCCGTGCGGCAGACCATGGCGGTCCACACCTTCAAAATCGCCAAGGCGAGCCAGCAATTTCCCGGTGGGATCGACAACATCGATTTCATCCGACTGATTGGCGGCGACCCAGAGATTGTCATGCGCATCGATGGCGATACCGTCAGCGCCATTGATGCTGTTCACAAACACAGCCGGCGCGCCCGGCGTTCCATTATTGACCGGAATACGGAGCACCGTGTCATTGCCAGTGTTGGCCGCGAACATGGCGCTCTCATCATGATTGAACTCAATGCCATTTGCGCCGAAAGGCGGAATACCTGTAGTGGTAAGCAATGGATCGCTCACCCATACAGTGCCCGCTCCTCCGGAAGGACCGGTCTTCCAGATAATGCCCTGCGCTGAATCCGACGCATAAACATTGCCGGCATGATCAAAGGTGATGCCATTCAGTCCCGAGCTTCCCGTCACCGTCATAAACACGGAAGATGCTCCACTCACTGTATCGACTGACAGCACTTTGCCGGCGCCGAAGTCTGCGACTAGCAGCAAGGCAGAATGCGAAGGAAACGCGATTCCCAGCAGATGCGGGCTGGAATTGGCAACGGCCACCTGACGCAGAAGATGACCTTCCGGATTGAAAACGTAGAGTTGCCCCAGACCGGTGACAGAGCCGTTCTGGTTGAAACCAAATGTTGCCACATAGATGTTGCCGTCAGGGCCAACGGTGAGACCTTCCGGCCCGCTGGCTCCGTTCGGCAGTGTGGCAAACAGTTCTGCCGCGCCGCGATTACCATTTTCTTCCGCGGCCAATTGAGGTGATACAACCAGGGCGGCGATCAATGCCAGGATGACTCCGGCAATCTGCAGCAGTCGCCGTGCATGGTGTGAAACTTCATTGTTGGAAACTTCATGGTTTGAAAATTCAAGGTGTGAAACTTCAAGGTGTGAAAATTGCATGGTTTCTCCTTGCGTGTGTTTCATTGAACTCCGCGTTGACGAATTGCGCGCCTGAAGCTGGACCGCCTGCACAGGAGGGCTTGGCCAGGCGTCCGGTTGAGGATTCTAGTACATGGAATTGGTTCCTGACCAATGTCATGCAACGACATGCAGACGCAAATAGAGCAACATAGCGGTGGCTGCTAAACTCACGTTGGAGCCAGTAATGGGAGAAAACATGCAGGGAAAGACCGTGGTGATAACCGGCGCCACTTCAGGAATTGGGCAGATTACCGCCGAGAAGCTGTCTGCCATGGGCGCGAACCTGGTGCTGGTGGCCCGCGATCCTAAACGTGGCGAAGCAACGTTGGCGAAACTGCGGCAGCTTGGACCGGGCAATCACCGAATCCACTATGCTGATCTCTCACGCCTGAGTGAGATGAAGCGCGTGGCGGACGAGATTGCCGCAGCCGAACGCCGCATTGACGTGCTCATCAACAACGCCGGCGCCATGTTTGGTAAGAGGCAAGTCACCGAGGACGGGCTGGAACTGACCTTCGCGCTCAATCATATGAGTTACTTTGTGCTGGCCAACCGTCTGTATGATCGCCTGCGCGCCGCAGCTCCTGCGCGATTGATCAATACCGCTTCCGATGCGCACCGCAGACAAAAGCTCGATTTCTCTGATCTGCAATCTTCGCGCGGCTATCAGGGATTTCCCGTCTACGGACGGACCAAGCTATGCAACATTCTTCATGCCGGCGAACTGGCGCGGCGATGGGCCGGCAGCGGCGTAACAGCCAACAGTCTGCATCCAGGTTTTGTGAACACCAGGTTCGGCAGCGGAATCACAGGAGTTTGGGGAATTGGCTTTGCCGTGGCAAAGCTATTCGCGCTCAGTCCGGAACAGGGCGCGGAAACCATCATCTATCTGGCGTCATCATCGGACGCTGACGTGGTGAATGCCAACGGCCTCTACTTCAACAAATGCAAGGTAGCTACACCGACGGAGGAAGCGCGCGACGCAGACTCCGCTCGGCGATTGTGGGAAGAAAGTAAGAAGCTGGTGGGAAATTGAACATGCTTTCTCACTCGATCGAAATCCCCGTCAGAAACAACAAGGCCACGGATGAAGATCCGCGGCCCTGCCTGCTATTCGACCAGCCTTCGCTGGTGCTCCTGAAATCACCCAGATGGTGAGGCCATCTGTGACCAGGAATTTTCACTCAAGTCGAAGTATACGCCCAAGCAACCGGCCACCAGATTCGCAGGCGAAGAAAAATAACCTTAGAGTTCTTGAAACACAGGGACGATGAAAATTTCCTCACCTGGCTGTTTATGCCCATGCAAGGATCCAGCAAGGCCGCTTGCAAATATTCCTACAGCAAACATTCCTAGAGCAAACATTCCTACAGCAAACAGGGGTCGTCGCTCACCTTGGAATCATCGCCTAATTCATAAGGAGACTCTCTGCTATCGCGCAAGTATTTGCTTTGTTGCTCAAAATGCGCATCGATGGCGGAAAGCTCATCCAAAAGGTCGAGCGGAAAAGAGATGGAAATACGGTACATGTAGCCTGCGTTCTGTTCCAGCCCATGCAGTACTACATCGCCGTTGTTGATTTCATATCCGCTGAATTGATAACCCGAGGCGGCAGTATCGGGCGTCCAGCGTTCGTTGAAATGGTGGTCCTTTCGTCCCGCGAATGCCACACCACGATGACGAAGGAAAATCTCCTCGAAACGTGCTTTGAGCGCTGTTTCCGCTGCCGAATGCACGTCCAACAGTTTTCGCATTGTTAGGCTAAAGGTCATAGTTGGTTATGTGCTCGCTTACGGAAATAGATCATATCCCATCTTTTCTTTAATTCGTTGACTTTCCTTCAGCGCTAAAAAGCGCCGTACGTCGCCCGGCCTCCTCCTGGTTGCTTCCTGCTATCCTTAATTCCAGACCGCACATGATGTGCACCACGCATAAAGGACCTGGGACACTTTGCCACCAATCATCAATGCACAGGGCATCAGCAAGCGTTTTGGCGCTGTGCCCTTGTTTGAGGACATCAGCTTTACCGTGTCCGAAGGCGATCGCATTGGGCTGATCGGCCCAAACGGTTCAGGCAAGTCCACCCTCATGCGCATTCTGGCCGCCGAGATGGAACCCGACAGCGGCGTTGTGGCCACGCGCAAACGCACTCGCATGGCCTACGTTGAACAGCAGTCAGAGTTTCCTCCCGAAGCAACAGTTCGTTCCGTGATTACGCAATCGCTGGAGCGAGCCGGCATTCCTGCCGATGAACGCGAGAAACGTCTGGTGGAATGGCTGGGTCGCGCCGGATTTACCGAACGCCCATCCGTCCAGTCAAACATCGGCAACCTCAACAATGATGCGAACAGCGCCAACGCCACTTTTGTGGAGCTAACATCCGCTCTCTCCGGCGGATGGCGCAAACGTCTGGCGATTGTTGAAGCGCTGGTCCAGGACCCGCAAGTTCTGCTTCTGGATGAGCCCACCAACCATCTTGACCTGGAAGGCATTGAATGGCTGGAAGACTTGTTGGCTGAAGCCAATTTTGCCTGCGTGGTGGTGAGCCATGATCGTTACTTTCTGGAGAACGTGGCCACTCAGATGGTGGAGCTGAATCGCGCCTATCCTGAAGGCCTTTTGCGCGCTCCGGGAAATTACAGCGCGTTTCTTGAACGCAAAGAAGAGTTTCTGCATTCTCAGGCGCGCCAGCAGGAATCGCTGGAGAATCGTGTGCGACGTGAAGTGGAATGGCTGCGTCGCGGGGCCAAGGCACGCACGCGCAAAGCCAAAGCGCGTATTGACAATGCCAATCGCATGATCGCCGAACTTGGCGACATGACTTCACGCTCCCGTACCTCGACAGCCGACATCGACTTCTCTTCCACTGACCGCAAGACCAAGCGCCTGATCGAACTCAAAGACGTCAGTTACTCCTTTGGCGAACGCACGCTTTTTCGCACTCTCAACTTTCTTATCACCTCCGGCAAGCGTGTTGGACTGGTTGGCCCCAACGGCAGCGGCAAAACCACTTTGCTTCGTCTTCTTCGCGGAGAACTTACGCCGGCATCGGGCGAAATTCGCCGCGCGGATTTTGTGCGTATCGTTTACTTTGATCAGAATCGCCCTCTCGATCCTGAGATCACTCTGCGTCGCGCTCTTGCGCCGGAAAGTGACAGTGTCGTTTTCCAGGACCGAGTTACCCACGTTGCCAGCTGGGCGCAGCGATTTCTCTTCACCAATGAACAACTGAATCAGCCTGTGGGGCGTCTTTCCGGTGGCGAGCGTGCACGCGTGCTGATCGCGCAATTGATGCTTCAACCTGCTGACGTCCTGCTGCTGGACGAACCCACCAATGATCTCGACATTCCGACCCTCGAACTGCTGGAAGAGAGCCTGACGGAATTCAACGGCGCTATCGTGCTGGTCACTCATGATCGTTATATGCTCGACCGTGTTTCCACCATGGTGCTGGGACTCTCCGGCAATGCTGATGCCCAGGCCGAAGCTTTTGCTGACTACGCACAGTGGGAGGCGTGGATGGAAGATATGGCAGCAGCGACTGACTCGCAGGCTCTAAATTCTGTCGCTCGAAAACCTTCGAGCACGCAGCAAGGCTCCGCCGATCCTCCTCCTGCCACTTCCAAAAAGAAACTTTCCTACATGGAATCCCGCGAGTACTCCACCATCGAACAACGCATCGCCGACGCGGAAGAAATTCTTGCACAGAAGAAAGCCGCCGCTGAAGATCCGGCGATCGCCACTGACGCGGCTCGTCTTCTCTCCGCACACGCGGAACTTGAAGCCGCGCAAGAGAAAGTGGATGAGCTGTTTACGCGGTGGTCAGAGCTGGAAGCAAAAATGAACTGAGCCTTCATCGAATTTAGAACGCTTGTTCAGAAAAAACGTTGATTTTCAGTGTAAGTTCCTGCCTATAATGCCAGCGCATGAAATACAGAACGTTTGCCGTGTACTTTGTTGGGGCGGCGCTGGTGTGGGTTGCAACCAGTGCGGCCCAGACGACCAGCGTCTCTGACCTCAAAGTACCTGCTGCCGCGGCGGCAGAACATGTAATCTCGAAAACTGAACCGGTTTATCCTCCACTCGCTAAAGCGGCAAAAATCGGGGGCACTATCGTGGTGGAAGCAACGATTGCCAGCGATGGACATGTAGCTAAAGTCAAAGCTCTGAGCGGTCATCCTATGCTGATGCAGTCCGCGATGGATGCTGTGCACAAATGGCGCTACCAGCCGTTTCTGCTCAATGGAAATCCAGTTCAGGTAGTCACCAGTGTCGAGGTGAATTTCACCGCACCGCCCGACCCAGAGCGTGACCTGGCTCTGAAATACTTTGAGCAGGAGAGAGAGTGCAGTGGGCTTGAGGCTGAAGAAAAGTACGCTGAGGCTGACGCAATCTGCAAGAAGGCGCTGGAGACGGCCACCCAACTTCCTGGCGAGTTCTATGACGGAGTACGGCAGCGAGCCTATCATTATGCGGGGCGCGCGGCGTTCAAACTGAATCGCGGGACGGAAGCGCTGGCCGATTTTCAGGAGTCCTCCAAACTCAACAGTGATACCACTTTGAACCGGGATTTGCTTATCTCACACATGGATCTGGCACGAGCCTATGAATTGGTCGGTCAGTTACAAGAATCAGATAGTGAATACGCAGCCGCTGAAAAGGCACTCACTCTCTGGAAGAACGACCTGCAGCGAAACGAAAAGGATGCAGACGCGGCGGCCGCAAAAAGCCACCACCAGGATGTGGCCGACGCGAAATCCATGATCCTCGATGGCCATGTGGCTGTGCTGCGCAAGCTCGGACGTACCGCCGATGCTGACGCTATGGAACAGGCAGCCAAAGATCAGCCCTAGCTTTCGCTGATCACATCAGGTGCAAAACTCGCGGCGGCTCTACCGCCTCCAGTTCAACGAACGGCAAGAAAACCGCAAACACTGTCCCCTGATGCGCGGGCGATTGAGAACTCCTGACTTTGATCCGGCCCTGATGCTTTTCAACAATGCCCACAGTTACCCATAGACCCAGCCCTGTTCCCGTGCTGCCTTTGGTGCTGAAGAACGGCTCAAAGATTTTGCGACGCGTGGCTTCTGACATGCCTTCACCCGTGTCCGCTACAGTGATCATCACGCCGTGACGTCCATTGCGCCAATCGGTGGCCCGGCGTGTGCGAATCACAATCTTTCCATCGCGCGTAGCGTCAATCGCGTTGCCAATCAGATTCGCCAGCACCTGACGCAAATCATTGGCAAAGCACATCAGTTCCAATCGGCCGCGGTCACGCCGATGCAACTCAATGTTGCTGCCTGCAACGCGCCCTTTATAAAGCGTGACCACTGAATCCACCAGCTCGCCAATGCGGGTCAGCGCCGGACTGGTTGACTGGCGATGGAAGCGCAGCGTCTGCGTGGCCACATGGGCAACGCGCTCAAGCTGATGTTGCGCTTCCTGAACAAACACTCTGGTCTCATCGGAAAGCCCGGGATCAGACGACATGAGGTAAAGGAGATTGGTCACGGCTTCCAGAGGATTATTGATCTCATGCGCAATGCTGGCTGCCATGCGTCCCACGGCGGCCAGTTTTTCCGCGCGCTTCAAGGCCTCTTCCGCGCTCTTGCGCGGCGTGATGTCATAATTCACGCCCAGGACCCGCAGCGGTTTGCCGGAGGAATCGCGAAAAACCTTGGCACGCGTGCTGGCCCAGCGCTGCGCTTCCGCGGAACCAAAGCGAAATTCAATATCAATGTCATCGGCCCCGCGTTGAATGGCTTTGCCGGCGTCGACGATCAGATGGCGGTCCTCTTCATGGACAACCTGGAGAAACTCCTCCGTGGATGGCGCTCCCGCAGCGGGATCAAAACCGAACAAGCGATAATTTTCCTCTGACCAGTTTTGCACGCCGGTGATCATGTCCACGTCATAGATGCCGGCGCTGGCCACGCTCTGGGCCAGAATCCAGCGTTCCTGGCTGGCTTGCAAACGTTCTTCCGCCCGCTTACGACTGGTGATATCAACGCAGGCTCCCGTCATATAGGATGGACGCCGCTCAGCATCGCGAAAAGTCTTGCCGCGATCATAAAGCCAGCGAATGGTTCCATCCCGCCATACCACACGGAACTCCATCTCAAAATCCGCACCCTCAGCGGCGCACGCCTGGCAACGTTGAATCACACCTGCACGATCATCCGGATGCACCAGGGCAATAAACTGGTCCAGACTGCGCGCCGTCTTGCCCGGCTCCAGCCCAAACAGGCGATCCAGATTCTGGTCCCATTCCAGCGCGTTCGTGTTGATGTCCCAGCGGAACGTCCCCGTACCGGAAGCAACCAGCGCGGCTTCCAGACGCTCCTGCCCTATGCGCAGCAGTTCGTCATTTTCCTTGCGCGCTGAAATATCTTCGATCGCGGAAATGTAGTGTTGCGTTTCTCCCAACTCATTGCGTGCCGCCGCAACCGTCAGATAGATCCACACCACGCGTCCACTCTTGTGGAAGTAGCGCTTCTCCAGGGAATAACGATGGACCTTACCCGTGTTCAATGCGCGCAGTTGCTCCAGGTCCATGGCCAGATCGTCAGGATGAGTGAGCTGGATAAAATCCAGATTCAACAATTCTTTCCGGGTATAGCCGGAAATCTCACACAAGCGGTCATTCACGCGAAGAAATTTGCCATGCAGGTCCACATGCGCCATGCCGACGGCAGCCAGTTCAAAGGTTTCGCGATATCGTTCTTCACTTTCGCGCAATGACTCCGCGGCCTGCCTGACATCGGTTACGTCCATCATGATGCCGTGCATCTGCATGGACAGGCCATTAGGACTGGGGCGCGGACGCCCAATTGCGCGCAGCATCCTCTGCTCTCCATCCGCCCGTATGATGGGAAACACAATGTCAAAGCCCACGCCGCGCTCTCGCGATTGTGCGATCACCTGATCGATGCGCACGCGCTCCGCCGGCGACAGAAAGCCGGTAACATCAGCGCCTTCACGCTGGAAAGAAGCCGGCACGCCGAACAGACGCTTGATGCCATCGTCCCAGCTGGCATTTTCTTTTTCGAAGTCGCGTACCCATGCGCCAATGTTGGCTGCTTCCATGGCCAGCGTGCGGCGATCTTCACTTTGCCGCAGAGCCGCTTCCGCCTGTTTCAGCGCTGTCTCAGCATCCTTGCGGATGGCTTCCTCCCCCTGCTTCTGATCGTGAATGTCCTGCGCCACCACGAAAAACCGGTAGGGCTTGCCCGCTTCATCGCGAATCAGCGTCACCTGAGTGAAAGACCATAGAAAGGACCCATCCGGACGCAGATACCGCTTCTCCATAGAGAACGGCTGCTGCCCGCTATCCAGGGCGCGTTGCAAGGATTCTCGGGTGCGCTCAACGTCAGCGGGATGTGTGATTTCAGCAACGGTGAGCCGGCAAAGCTCTTCTTCGCTGCGGCCCAGCATGCGGCAGAATGCGGCATTCACGGCAACAAAGTTGCCATGGCAATCGGTCTGGCACATGCCGATCGCTGCCTGATCAAACATGGCCTTCCACGGATTGGAGACGCTACTTTTCTCCTTCAACTCCGCTCCCTCACCTGCATTCCCTTGACTGCGAACCGCTCGTTCACGCTCTTTGCCAACTCTGGACTGGTGTACCTCTAGTTGGCCCGTAAATCCTGAGCTTTATTTTACTTTAGGAAGTTGGATGCACTCATCTGCGTTTCCGCAGAATAATTTACAAGGCCTTTTTGGGCCCGTTCGGATGGTCTTGCCTTTGCCTTTCTCCGTGCCTCCGTGGTGGGTGTTATCTTTCTGATCAACAGATCATCCGATCAAACGATCTTGCGTGGTGGGTGTGTCGTTCGATTAGGGTAGAATTCGTACCGGCGAGTTTCATGCAAGGCCAGCCAAACATGCCGATGAGAAACCCCGGCGGAAGAAAGGTCGCTGGAAAAAAGCTCGGCTGCCTGGGGCAGTTCGTCCTTCTCCTTGTGATCATGCTCATTGTCGGCCTGGGCATTCCGGCCTTGATCACGCCCTGGGGATTTTTCATGGGCGGACGCCTCCACCTGATCCCCTACTGGCAGGGCTGGGGCACGATGCACTCCAACACCGCCGGTGGCGACTACGTGATTCAGGTTTCCTTTTATCCCAAAATAAGCAGATATTCCGGCCCCAGACACGTGAACGGCAACGCATGGCTGTGCACTCCGCGCGGCGAAAAATTCACTTTGCGTCTGGGCGGCGACTTCCAAAAAGATCTCCAGCGCGACACCAACGGCAAGACCGCCAGCTTCTACATGAACAATTACAGCTTAAAAAATCAGTTCAACGGCCAGACGCGCCCCAGTCTGGATCTGCGCGGCAAATGGGTAAACCCGGATCTAGTCCTCGACGACCATGGCTCCATCGCCCGCAACTTCGCCGCGGATGGCACGCTCTACGGGCCCAAGTCTCCTTCGCGTCCCTACATGGGCGAGATTGTGCCAGTCACGCTGCATGAAGGCAGCAACGCGGAGTATGAGGCAGCATGCAAGGCGGCTAAGGGGGCAAAGTAAGCCAGCATCATTCACCCGCCTTGTCAGGTCATTGCTTTCCCCTGTACGCTTCCCAACGAATGCAGATTGCGGCTGATCTAACCTCGAAGGAGTTCAGGCACGACCCTTATCCTACGTATGATCGCCTCCGCCAGACGGCGCCCGTATGCCGCGTCCGTATTGGCCGCAACAAGTTTGCCTGGTTGGTCACTCGTTATGACGATGTATTGCCAGCCTTAAAGGACCCGAGATTTACCAAGGATCGTCAGTCTCTTCCCGGTGTTAAGCAGCCGTGGGTGCCTGCTGTTCTTCGGCCGCTCGCGAAAAATATGCTCGATTCCGACCCTCCGGATCACACCCGGCTTCGCGCGCTGGTTCAGAAAGCATTCACTCCAGTGATGATCGAAGCGCTGAGAAAGCGGATTGAGGAAATTACGGACCAGTTGATGGATAGGGCCCTGCGAAACAAGCAGTTCGATCTCATTGCCGAATATGCTTTGCCCTTGCCCAGCACAATCATTGCGGAAATGATTGGGGTTCCAGCGGAAGATCGCCAACGCTTCCACCGATGGTCAGCCAAAGTCGTCGCTCTGAGCCCAACCGCAGGCCCTGAGATGCTCTTTTCATTACCCGCTGCGCTCGCATTTTTGAAATACATTCAGCAGCAGATTCGGAAACGACGTACCACACCAGGCATGGACCTTTTAAGCGCCCTGATTGCAGCCGAGGAGACAGGTGACAAGTTAAGTGAAGACGAGCTTGTCGCCATGATCTTTCTGCTTCTGATTGCGGGTCATGAGACCACAGTCAACCTGATTGGCAATGGGACTCTCGCTCTCTTGGAAAATCCGCAGCAACTTGCAAAACTTCAGGCGAACCCCGGCATGGTCCAGTCGGCTATTGAAGAGATGCTGCGATATTACAGCCCAGTGGAACTGGCGACTGAGCGCTGGGCACGCGAAGATCTGCTTGTCTCTGGAACGCTGATACCGAAAGGTGAGTTGGTGTTTCTTGGTATAGGCGCGGCAAACCGCGACCCAGCCCAGTTCCCTGAGCCGCATGTTTTCGATATCGGCCGTAGTCCGAATCGACATCTCGCCTTTGGCCAGGGAGCACACTATTGCCTGGGAGCTCCGCTCGGCCGTCTCGAAGCTCAAATCGCGTTTACGACCTTATTGCGACGCTTACCCCGGCTGGTCATGGCAATTTCGCGTGACTCGCTGAAATGGCGAAAAGCATTTCTGCTTCGAGGCCTAGACCGTCTCCCGCTGGTGAGCCGGCCATGAGTACCGCTAAGCCGGAGACGGCAAACGGTTAGCCGGCGGATTGATTTTGTTGTCGCGGATCGAACGAAACCCAGGTTAGACTTTCTGCCCATGAAGAAAGCTCCCATTTCCTGCCCCGATTGCAACACTGAACTCAATACAGTCAGTTACCAAATTTGGGGAACCAAGCGGCTCGATGACAAAACCGGCGACTACGAAGAAGATGAGTCTCTTGGTAACACGGACATGGTGTTCACCTGTCCGAACTGTTCAGCGAAATTGGAACCAGAATCGGTCCTAGGATTTTGAGGGTACTGGATCACCGATAGCCATCGCCCAAACAGTGTTCCTTGCGCCGCAGGCATAAGCGCAGCAAAGCAGAGCGTTATTTAATCGCTGGCTCTTATCACCGGCATTAATTGCTCGATGATCGGGGCAACAACCTCATCAACCGCCGCTTTCATCGGAGCGGCTGTCATCCACAAATGAAGATTGCGTTCTCCCACGGCAATTTCTGCTTTGTGAAACAACTTGCCCGATTCCTTGAGGTATGTCCACGTTCCCGTCGTGCACGGATAGACAAGGCAGGAAATGATCGTTCGCGATTCGGCTAGATTTGCGTATGCCAACACTTGAAGCAGGTCGTTGCGGTGCTGTTCTTTCCATTCCGCCTCGATTGAACCCCAGCTTCGATTCTGCAATTCATCGAAATGCCGTTTGTACTTAGCATCGATCACCAGGGTTGTCGAATTCCATTGCAGCCAGATATCAGGGATGAGCGATTTCTGGGAACCTAAGTAGGGTGGATCCCAAGCAATTGGCCTTGTGGTTTGGCGAAGCCGACCAACCTTCAAGGTTCCCGCGGTGGTCCGGGCGATTGAATGGAAAAGCGTTTCAATCCACGCTTCGAAAAACTTTTCCATTTCCATTACCCATGGGATACCCTCCAGCTTGCTTGCCCCTGCCAGCCCACGCTTTTCGATTGTCCAGAGCAAGGCCTGCAGGCCGTCTACATACATTTCATTTTTTAGCGGCTTCTGTAACCAAGCTTCCATCTGAGTGGGTCTTGGGATAAAAATGGGCACATCGACCACCACTAGCAGAAGCAGTTGAGCCAGATCGATCAATCTGCGGACAAACGCACCATGTTCCACTTGTGACTGCAACCCATCAATGATGCGTTCCAGGCAATAACGAATCGTGCCAAGTAGATGTCGATCTTGGCGCAGGTCAGGAAACATGCACGGAACCGAAAGGAACTGACCAGTTGGCAAAGAGCGGGAGGCGTATTCGGCCCATCGAACTTGACCACGTGGCGCAGTTAGATACTGAGTGACCAACTCGAACTTGCGCCCAATTGTCTTCAGCAGATTGCTGATGCGAAGGAGGAGCATCGAAGACAGAACCCACGTGGGAATGCTCCTTTCCGAACCTTTAAAGGTTTCGAGTTTCAGTGGTGTTGGCGCAACGCGCCAACCCATTTGGCTAAGCATCGCTCCGATGCCATCCCATGGAAATCGAGGTTTGACGATCACTCCATAGTCAACCTTACCGGTTGTGGGCGAGATGAGCGGGATGGCGCCGACCATGTTTCCCGTTCTCATGCGTAGCAACACATCGTCGCTTCTGAACTCTGGGATGCATTCAATGCAGGCCGAAGAGAGAATTGATGCGTTTCTCTTGATTAGACGATCAGTCAACCTAGCGGCGGTTGGCAACCGCTGGCGGCGATCTAATCTTGCGAGACGAAATATTTCTACTGCGGACGCCGATGCCGAAGAGTTATCGTCCAAGGTTATGAATGACGCATTCTCCGGCGGTCGGACGCCGATCAGATTGGCTACAGGCTTCTTACCCATTGCAAGTAGCTCCTAATTTGTTCAGCAAAGCCTCCGACATAGCCCTGGGCAAGATACTCTTCAAGAAGAGGCGCCAGACCCGTGTTTAGCGCGGCCTTAGCTTTAGTTTCGTCTTTTTCGAGAAAATACGAATGACCGGGGACTAAGTTGAAAGCGTCATCCTGAGCATGCTCCACAAACAACGAGATGACTTCGCGAAATGCATCCTGCATTAACTTACATCCGCCTTCTTCAACCACTTTCATCTGCGGCCATAGCGGAACAAATGCGAATCGGCGCCGCACGGCGACATCTACAATGGCAATGCTTCGATCGGCCGTATTCATTGTTCCCACCAAATGCAAATTGGGTGGCAATGAGAATGTATCGTGAAATGGTGCCCCGAAATCATAGGCAAGCGAGACATGTCTCTGTTTGTCTGCCTTCGCCTCGAGCAGATAAATGGACTCTCCTAGAACCTTACTGAGATCGGCGCGATTTATTTCATCGACATGCAGCAGATAAGGTTTGGGGCTCACTTTTAATGCAGCTTCAGCAGCCTGCATGAGAAACCCAGGTGTTGGGCGAAAAGTAAGTCCAACAGGCCCTTGAGTTTGCGCGGGAGCTAAGCCCCCTACAAAAGTTTCATACGTTGCATTTGGATGAAGTTGGATTGTGCGTCCGTTACCCCCGTACTCGTGCTCTATCAACTCGAGGGCCATTCTCGTTTTCCCAGTTCCGGGAGGGCCTTGGATTACTACATATCGACTTTCGCGAAGACGGTCTCTAACCTCACTTCGTTCGACTTGCGGCATCAGGTAATTGAACCACGCCGACTGGATGCGATCGCGATCCTTCATTTCATCTTTGTTAGGAAGGAATCCACGCTCCTCAAACATTAGGTCAAGGAAAGCCGTGAGCGCTTCAGATGTGTGATCTTCGTTCGCTGTGGGTCTATAGAGTGCGTACATCACACCTGCGTATTTGCCGAAAGCCCCTTTGAATTCAGACCAGTCCTTCTGGAGCTTTTCTGGTACCGGTATGTCTATTCTGGTTGGATCGTGTTTAGACCATGCGATCTGGCCATCTTTTCCAAACTCTTTATTGAGCCAAGCGCAAATCGCCTGCACTTTACGGGCATGACCTGGCCTACCAAGCACCTCCTCGTCCGGATCTAAACCTTGCGTGCCAACTACAAGCCCGAAAAGGGCTGGAGTACCAGCAGAGGGAAAAATCACAAATGAAAACCCGCCATATGCCCCCTCGTTTGTTGTATTCGAGTGGATATAAGCTGCAAATGGAATCTCGGTTTCAGGAGCCCTGAGCTTTACCAACTTTTTGGCTATATCAGGGTAGCGTCCGGTCTTCGCTCCAAAAATTGACTCAAAAGCGTTTAAGTTTTGATTTTTCCAATTCTCTAAATTACCGGAGTGGATAATTTTGACGATCTCTTTAAGGTTCATGGCAGGTGAACGATTCTAGTCTGACTTTTGTTCAAAGAGCGTACTATTTTTGTTGACACAAAGGAGTCCAGACAAATGGACATAGCTATCCCACCCGACGCAACTATGCAAGAAGGCACTACCAACGGCCAGAGGGCAAGCTGGGCTGAAGCCGCCATTCTAGCCTTTGGCCAGCGGACAGGCGCTATCGCAAAGGCGATCGGCGACCGGGAAGAACCATTCCTGATTGTGACTGATTTGCTGGCCGATCTAGCGCATTGGTGCGATCGAAATGAGGTGGACTTGCAGGCGACGATTCGAGATGCGAGTCGACACTATCAGACTGAGACCGGTAGTCAAGGCAAACAGCTCCCGTAGGATTCGCGCTTACTAGCAAAACCAAACCAGTGTATCGAGAGAATCCCTTGGGGCGGCATTCGGGACGACTGGCATCCTCGGGGTCCTTCCACTCAGCCTCACGACTTCGCGTCGCTCGGCTTCGGTCAGGATGACAGGGTTTAAGGACATTAACTCTGGAGACAGCATTCTGACTGGTGACAGCGTCTTGACCAGCATTTGTTGACGCGGATTTTCCTCGAGGATACGAAATCCATAGATTCTTCGACTCCGTCATCGCGTGCGCTCCGACTTCGCTCAGAATGACAATTTCTCGATTACCAAATTACCCAATCACCAAATCTCCGCTCCCCTTGACACGCTATTACGTCCCGCGTACTATATCGTTATACGTAGTACGCAATACGTAATAACAACATGAGCAAAGCCAATCAAAATGACGCTCTCGACGATTTTGGGCGGTTTTCAGAACCCGCCCTGCTGATCCTGATCAGCCTGGCCGATGGACCGAAACATGGCTATTCCATGTCTGAGGACATTGAATCCGTCGCCGACGTACGGCTTGGTCCGGGGACGCTCTATGGAGCGCTGGCGCGACTGGAATCACGCGGGCTGATCGAGCCGCTCAAGAGTGAGGATCGCCGCAATCCCTATCGCCTGACTGCGTTGGGCCAACGTGCGCTACGGGCGAGGCTTGATGCCATGTCAGTGGTGGTTCGGACCGGGCTGCGCAGGCTCGCCACAGCATGAAGTGGCCGCAAAGCGTATGAGATGGTTGATCAAGCTTTATCCGGCCGCGTGGCAGCAGCGCTATGGCGAAGAGTTTGCCCTGGTGCTGGGCGACCAGAGGGCGTCACCGGGCATGATCATTGACGTGCTGGGCGGCGCGGTGGACGCGTGGCTTCATCCCCAAGGATACGGACGAAAGCCGGCGAAAGAAGAGCCGGGCAAACAGGAGATGGGCCAGCAAGAGATTGGCAAACAAGAACTACGCCAGCAAGGGTTGAGCAAAGGAAAGCCGAGCAAACAGGATTTGGACCAGGCTTTACACAGACAACAGGCCTACCAGGGGCAAGGAGAAGACGCTATGACGAATGCGACGAACGCGATGATGAGAAGATGTGCGGCGGGCGGACCTAAACTATCAAACCGCGACCACCTCGTGGCCGGAATCTGGACAGCCGCCGGCATGCTGACGCTTTCGGCAATCTACGTTATTTTGCGCAGGTTGTACCACGGCACGCCCGCGGTGGAAGCGCTTGGCTACACCGCGATGCCGGGCACCTATGTGCTGTACCTGCAAATGGCATACCTGCGCAATCGTCCGCTTGCCACACAGGCGTTGATTGTGGTCGGCGTGCTGGGATCGCTTTATCTCGCACTGTTCGCGATTTGCTCGGTGGCGTGAGGGCGGCAATTAGCAAATGGCAATTAGCAATTGGCAAAACCTTACCGCTGATTCACACTGACCACACTGATTTGCACTGATAAAGCGCGTTAGTTTCGGATATGCACGGATGATCGCGGAGGAAATTCAAAAGACGTCAGTCTTCGATTCTTGAACATACGTAAACTTAAGTCTTCTTGTTTTATTCGCCCCCTTGTGGCATAGTGGGTCAGGCCCCAGGGCTGGAGTGAAAAGGTCTTTGACAAATTAGCAGATGGCAAATGGCAATTAGCAAATGGCCAAGGGAAAGGCTTGGGACCCTTGGGATATCCCAAGCTAAGTGCTTTAGAATCCTAGTTGAGGGCAGGGGGGTATCCCCGGAAATCGCCTTCATCGCGAAATCGCCGAGATCGGAAAAGCAAAAACCATACCGCTGGAAACACGGCAGATGGCAAATGGCAATTTAGCAGTTGGCCAAGCCAACGCAGGCGAGGGCGCCTGCGCTCCACCCCAGCGTTGGGTGAGGCTGGGTGAACTTTGGGTGATTTTGGGTGCACGGGTTAAAAAATTTGGGCGAAAACCTTGAGTGACCTTGGGTGTAATTGGGTGAAACCGGGGGGTAGGGGCACCCCCCTAAATTTTGGTAAATGGGTAATTTGGTGATTGGGTAATTGAAATGCAAAACCTTAGCGCGGATGATCGCGGATGAATCTCAATTACGCCGGGTTTTCGAGAATACCAAATGCATAGATTCTTCGACTCCGTCGTCGCGTGCGCTCCGACGTCGCTCAGAATGACAAACTTTGAGCACGTTTTCTCCGTGTCTCAGTGCCTCCGTGGTGAAGATTATCTTTTTCCCAACCGCGCATGAGTCTCCCAGCAGCAAAAAAGGCGCCACCCTCCGGCGACGCCTTTTCAATTTTTCCGATTTTCCAATTACCCAATTACCAAATACCAATTACCAAATTACTCAATTACCAAATGATCATGCTTCCCTGATTCCATCCATAAACGCCTTCAGCTTCCTTGACCTTGATGGATGCCGCAGCTTGCGCAACGCTTTGGCTTCAATCTGGCGGATACGTTCACGGGTAACCGCGAACGACTGCCCGACTTCTTCCAGCGTATGCTCAGATCCATCTTCCAGGCCGAAACGCATCTTGATGACCTTTTCTTCACGCGGTGTGAGTGAGCGCAGCACCTGTGCGGTCTGGTCTTTGAGATTCACGTTGATGACCGCTTCCGCCGGTGAAACCATGCTGCGGTCTTCAATGAAATCTCCAAGATGTGAATCTTCCTCTTCACCAATCGGGGTCTCCAGTGAGATTGGTTCCTGGGCGATCTTGAGGACCTTGCGGACCTTGGCCACAGGAATATCCATTCTCTTGGCGATCTCTTCGGATGACGGTTCACGACCGAGCTCCTGCACCAGCTGACGCGACGTGCGGATCAGCTTGTTGATGGTCTCAATCATGTGCACCGGAATACGGATGGTCCGGGCCTGGTCGGCAATGGCGCGGGTAATGGCCTGGCGGATCCACCACGTTGCATATGTGGAGAATTTGTAGCCACGGCGATACTCGAACTTATCCACCGCCTTCATCAGACCGATGTTCCCTTCCTGAATCAGGTCAAGGAACTGCAGGCCGCGGTTGGTGTACTTTTTGGCGATCGACACCACCAGGCGCAGGTTGGCTTCAATCAGTTCACGCTTGGCGGCTTCCGCATCAACGTCACCCTGGATGATCTCACGCTGTGTGCGCTTGAGTTCCTGGTAGGTAACGCCGGCATCCTGCTCCAGCTTTTCCTGATCGTTGCGGTGCGCGCGCTGTATGCGTCGATACTCACGGCGTGTTTCTTCCACACGCGTGGCGTCAATCTTTTTCTCCAGATTATTGATCTGGCGATCAAGCTGGCGCATGGCGTCCACAGACTTGTTCACGCGTTCAATCAGTCGCTTGCGCTCCGGATTGGTGAACTTCAGCTTGCGGATGCCGGTGGAAACCTGCACTTGCGCGCGTCCCAGGGCCCAGCGGCACTTGCGGTAGTCTTTGGGCTTTTTCTTCTGGACGATCTGTTCCAGCTTCTCTTGAAACTGGATCTGCTTTTTATGGCTTTTGCCGATCTCGTCAATCTTGCCGGTGAAATCCTTCAAGCGCGCCTGTACGATCTCATCCGTGATTTCCTCTTCATCAAAGGCGACCAGTTCCTTGATGGAACGAATGCCCTTCTTGAGGTCCTCGCCCAGGGCGAGTATTTCTTTGATCACGACGGGAGAACGCGACAGAGCTTTGAGCACGCGCAACTGCCCGCGCTCAATTCGCTTGGCTATCTCAACTTCGCCTTCGCGCGTGAGCAGCGGTACGGTGCCCATCTCGCGCAGGTACATGCGGACCGGGTCGTTGGTTTTTTCCAGTGCGCCCGGGGTTAAATCAAGTTCTACATCTTCGCCTTCTTCCAGATCTTCAAACTTCTGTTCTGAAGGCAGTCCTTTTGCTCCATCCAGGACATCGATGCCCTGGGTGCCAATCGTGGTGAGCAGGTCATCCAGATCATCTGGGGAGTGGACATCACCGGGTATGAGGTCATTGACCTGGTCATAGGTGAGATATCCCTTTTCTTTGCCTGCGTCGATTAGTTTTTTTATGTCGTCGAATTTGTCGTCTAGAGCCAAACCACGATTCCTTTTGTTGAATGTTGCCAAGTCTTACAACTGTTAAATGGTGCCAAGTCGTACATCATTTCCGGACAAAAAACGGGCCTGACGCCTCCCTCTAACAGCGTGAAAGCAAGGGATGTAGGCTAAAATGCGCGCAAAACCCGAAGGTACTTAGCTTATCATATTGAGTCTATACGCCATAACGCGCAGAAGCCGTTCCTGCCTTTCACAACCGTCCGGTTTCCAGGGGAGCAAAGCCACGTAATATATAGATGCGGCGTAAGTTAGTTGGTTTCGCCCAACCTTCTCTGGATTTTCCCGGAATTTCGCTGTAACAGACTGGAACCAGGGGTTCTTAGCCCATCTTGAATCTTTAGATAGCGGGGATCCGAACAAGCATAGACTTATGTCTGCTGCCGGACATAGGCTGGAACTCTGCCCGCCGCTTCCAGTGTCGGACTACAATGGGTGCGTCCAGTGAGTCTGAAATGTGGTGCGTCTGAAAGCGGAGGAACGCCATGACCTTGCAATCGGAAAATGGAGCGCCTTCTTTTCACACTTTCGCAACCTTCCGGCCGGGAAGAATCGCTCTTCTTTATGGTGGAGTGCTGACGATCATCTCGTTCGGCGTGGTTGTGTTCCTTTTTAACTTCGGCATCCGCGAAAAACTGCGGAGCTATCAAAACGTTTCTTACGGCGCTATCTCGCCTTCGCCCGCCTCTGCCCCCGATAGCACAACAAACCCGATGCCGGCCGAACGAACCATTGCGAGCGTAGCTCTTCCGGATACGACAATTCATTCCCTCGTCGGCAGCTATTTCAGCTCCACGGCGAACCGCAAGTACGCCATTACCCTTGTAGCCGATCAACTCAGTCTGCAAATTGACGCTCAGAAAAAATTCGAACTGATCCCTGTGTCAGATCACGCTCTCTATGGCGAAGGGCTTATGATCGAATTTATGGCTACGCCTGCGGGAAAAATCGAGCGGATCCATATTTATGATCGCGGCATTCATATCGTCGCCGTACGGCAATAACTCGCGCCAGCCTCCGTAGTTCATTTACTCTGTTTCGTCATGAAAATTGAGACCAAAGCTGTCCACAGCGGCCATCTGAACGAGAGCACTCGAGACATTACTCCGGCGATCCATCTCTCCACTACTTTTGAGAAAGCCGCTGATGGAAGCCTGCCCGGCGGTCATCTTTACGCGCGGCCCAGCAATCCCAATCGCGACGCGCTGGAACAAGCTTTGGCGACCATGGAAGACGGCGCCGCGGCTCTCGCGTTCTCCTCTGGAAGCGCCGCAACGCTTGCCGTGCTGCAATCTCTTGCCCCGGGCGACCACGTCATCGCCGGCTCGGACGTGTTTTACGGCACGCTCACTCTGCTCAAAAACTTGATGACCAACTGGGGACTCACCTTCTCGCTGGTCAACATGCAGGACCTGAGCGCGCTGGAGCAGGCCATCACGCCGCAAACGCGGCTCATCTGGCTAGAGACGCCTTCCAACCCGCTGCTCAGCGTTTCAGATATTGCGGCGATTGTTGCCATCGCCCAGAAGTTCAACTTAAAGACGACTAGGATTCTGGTCGCCTGCGATAACACCGTGGCCACGTCCATGAATCAGCGCCCTCTGCAACTTGGCGCCGATATCACCATGCACTCGGTCACCAAGTACCTCTCCGGACACAGTGACGTTCTGGGCGGAGCCCTCATCTTTAAAACTAAAACCGGGGAAACGAAAACCGGGCGCGAATCCGGCGCTCTGTTTGAAAAAATCCAGACCATCCAGCGCGAAGGCGGTTCCGTGCCGTCTCCATTCGAAGCCTGGTTGACGCTGCGCGGTATGCAGACCTTTCCCTATCGCATGCGTGCCCACTCTGAAAACGCGCAACGAGTGGCGGAGTTCCTCAGCGGCCACGCAAGGATCGAAGCCGTTCACTATCCCGGATTGCCCACGCATCCCGGACACAAGATCGCAGCCAGACAGATGTCGGCCTTCGGCGGCCTGCTGTCCATCCAGGTCAAGGGCGGTCAGGCTGAGGCATTCAAGGTCTGCGGAGCGGTAAAGATCTTCACCCACGCCACCAGTCTGGGAGGAACGCATAGCTTTATCGAGCACCGCAAGAGTGTGGAAGGAGTGAACAGCCGCAGTCCGGAAAACCTGTTGCGTCTCTCAATTGGCCTGGAACATCCAGACGATCTGATTGAAGACCTGGAGCAGGCCCTGAAGTTCTAGCCTCTCACCTTCACCGGGTGGAGCAGGCATTCATTTATGCCTGCGTTCCAGGACGGAAGAAGTTTCGGCTTTAGCCGCTGAGGTAGGGATCTCTCGCTGCGCTCGAGATTAAAAAGATCGGCCTTAACCCACTTTTACACAAGTTTCACTGTTGAATCTGTTGACTTGCACCCATAACAGGGGTACGCTCAGCATTAATGGTACTGCCTCCACGGCCTCACGCGGGCCAGTCAAAGGGCCTCTCCAAACACAATACAGTTCCTATGCATCCAATCTGTCAGAGAGGCGGCAGTGTTGCGTTTCGTATGGGAGGAATCGACCCGTCCAGATGAAGAAAAATATTGAAATCGTCCCGAACATCCAGAAGCTTTTCGGAACACGTGACGAAAACCTTCAGATCATGGAAGATGGCCTGAAGGTCACCATTGATCTCAAACCTGAATCAGTGCAGATTGAAGGCTCGGCGCGCGAAGTAGCACGCGCAGAGCAGATCTTTACCGACTTTGAACATCTCAACCGCGCCGGTCAGGACTTCAGCCCCAACGATCTGAATTCCATGCTGCGTGTGGTCGCCGGCGACGCCAGCACCACTCTTCGCGGCCTGGCTGAAGCCGGCAAACAACGCCAGTTCGGCAAGCGGCAGGTCCAGCCCAAGAGCATCAATCAGCGGCGCTACCTTGACGCCATTGAAAAATACGACATGGTCTTCGGCATCGGCCCTGCCGGCACTGGCAAGACATACCTTGCCGTGGCCATGGCTGTATCCGCGCTCAACAACAAGAAGTGCAGCCGTATTATCCTGGCGCGACCAGCGGTGGAAGCCGGTGAACGTCTTGGCTTTCTGCCCGGAACTCTGCAGGAAAAGGTCGATCCTTATCTTCGTCCGCTGTATGACGCTCTCTATGACCTGATGGAGCAGGAGCGCGTTGATCGTGCGCTGGAGAAGAACGTGATTGAGATTGCGCCCATTGCCTTCATGCGCGGACGCACCCTCAATGACTCTTTCATCATCCTGGACGAAGCGCAAAACACTACATCAGAACAGATGAAGATGTTCGTCACGCGCATGGGGTTCAACTCCAAGGCTGTGATTACCGGTGACATAACGCAGATTGATCTGCCCAACGCCCGCCGCAGCGGCCTGGTGGAAGCCAATGAAGTGCTCAAGGGCGTTGAGGGAATCTCCTTCAACTACTTTGGTGAAGAGGACGTGGTGCGCCACCATCTGGTGCAGCGAATCATCCATGCCTATGACGAGCGCTCACGTAACCAGCAGATGACATTGGAGATACCACGCGCTGTACAGGAAGGCCCTGAACCGCAGGAACCGCCCTTGCAGCAGTAAATTTAGTAGAATTCTAACGGGAGGGCCAACTAGCCCTCCCGATTCTTTTTGCGAAACGTGATCATCATCGAGACATCCATGCGTGGAGTAAGCCAGCAATCATTGGCTCGCTTTGCCACGCGCGCGCAAAAGCTGGCAGGCGTCTCCGGCGACGTGGCAGTCCTGATTACTGGAAGTCGAGAGATCCAGCAACTGAACCGGCGGTTCCGCGGCAAGAACAAGCCTACGGACGTACTTTCCTTTCCTCGCGAAGAGGGCGGTGACATTGCGATTTGCGCCGACATCGCGCACCGCAACGCGGATCGCTTCGGGCACCCTGCCGCCAGCGAGATGAAGGTTCTCATTCTCCACGGCATGCTTCACCTGGCCGGCTATGACCATGAAATCGACAACGGCAGCATGGAAAAGAAGGAAACACTGTTGCGCACCCAACTTAAGCTGCCGGCATCGCTCATACAGCGGACGCATATTCTGGCGGCCAAACCTTCGGGCCGAACTGGAAAGAAGAAACAGCCGGGCCTGCCTGCTTCCCATCATAGGCGAAGCGGCACAGCGGTAACGAACAAGAAGACGAAAAGGGCACGCGCGTGATCGTCTCCATCGCCATTTACGGGTCTATTCTTCTGCTATGCGGTCTGCTGGCTTTTGTGTCTTATGTTGAGCGTCTGTATGGCGAATCCGGCAAATTTCTTACGCGCGACTTTCAGGAAAACATTGAGGCATTCGAAAATCTGGTTGAGCCCCGGCTGACTGCAGCCAGCGCCCGCGCGGCCCTGGCCTTCTCACTCCTCGTCCAGTTCAGCACCGCTACCATCGCGCTGCTCATCGGCTATCTCATATTTTCTGACCAGCACTCCACGGTGCCTGAAGTCATCCAGGCGGCGGTGGGAATCGTTCTTGTCGTCATCATCTGCAACCGGCTGATGCCATACGTAATGTTTACGCGCACCCGGGGCACATGGCTGGTGCGATTCATCCCTCTGCTGAAAACGCTTGTCTATCTCATGATCCCGTTCACCGTTGTGTTGGGTTTTGGCCTGTCGGTGGCCGCACTGGCTGAACCCCATGAACCGGAAGAGCCCGAACATCCTTCTGAAGCCGTGGATGCGCTGATTGAAGCCGGACGTGAAGAAGGCATTCTGGAAGAGAGCGACCGCCAGTTGATCCAGTCCGTCGTTGAATTCGGCGATAAGACCGTGCGCGAGGTGATGACGCCGCGACCCGACATCTTCGCCGTCTCTGCCGAGGCCACTATCGAAGAATTTACCAGAATGCTGCGCGACCGTCCGCACTCACGCGTGCCTGTGTATGTCTCCACCATCGACAACATACAGGGCATGCTGCTCTCCCATGACTTGATCCAGACCAATGACAGCGAAGCCGCTACCACCATGGTCCGCAAGCTCATGCGCCCGGTGATGTTCGTTCCTGAAACCAAGAAGACCTCGCAGCTTTTGCGCGAGATGCAGAAGGAAAATAATCATCTGGCGGTGGTGATTGACGAATATGGCGCCGTGGCCGGTATTGTCACCATGGAAGATCTGGTGGAAGAAATCGTCGGCGAAATCCGCGATGAGCACGAAGAAGACACTGACGTGATTCGTGAACGTGAAGGCGCGTACATCCTGCGCGGCAACGTGGACGTGGGCCGGCTGGAAGATCTGTTCAACGTGCGTCTGGAACAGCGAGACACCTCTACCGTTGGCGGACTATTGAGCGCCCTGGTGGAACGCATTCCCCGCCCCGGTGAAGTGATAGAAGATGACGGCCTCCGCTTTGAGGTGCTGGAATCGACTGACAGAAAGGTGGAGAGAGTCCGTGTTTGCCGCGCGCAACCCGGCGGTCCCGCCAAAGAGGTAACCGTTTAAATGGCATTTCGTTCCGGCTTCGTTTCCATTGTCGGCCGCCCGAACGCGGGTAAAAGTACTCTGCTCAATGCGCTGGTGGGCGAGAAGATTGCCATTGTCACGGAAAAGCCGCAGACGACGCGCACTCGCATTCAGGGCATGGTGAACGTGAAAGCCCGGAAGGGCCGCCCGGCCGGACAGATTGTGTTCATCGATACGCCCGGTGTTCACAAGCCGGACAGCCGCCTGAATCGCAAGATGATGCAGGAAATCCACGCCGCGCTGGAAAGCCGCGATATTGTTCTGCTGCTGGTGGACGCCAGTGACCGCTTTGGACCCGCCGACCAGTTTGTGATTGATCTGGTGCAGAAGTCCGGAGGCACGGCTTTTCTTCTGCTCAACAAGATTGACAAGCTGCAAAAAGACAAGCTGCTGCCTGTGATTGAACACTACAGCAAGCTGCACGACTTCAAGGAAATCATTCCCATTTCGGCAATCAAGCAGGACGGTCTCGATACGCTGGTCGATAAGATCATGCGCACGCTGCCGGAAGGTCCCCGCTATTTCCCCACAGACCAGCTCACGGATCTGCCGGAACGCTTCATCGCAGCCGAGATTATTCGCGAAAAGATCCTCCTGAAGACCGGAAAAGAACTTCCCTACGCCACAGCCGTAGTGGTGGAACGATTCGAGGAGTTGCCCAAACTCACCCGCATCGCCGCCGCCATTTACTGCGAACGCGACGGACAAAAAGCCATACTCATCGGCAAAGGCGGCCAGAAACTGAAGGAATTCGGCACGTCAGCGCGCATTGAACTTGAAGCGCTGCTGGGCAAGAAAGTCTTTCTGGAACTATTCGTCAAAGTAAAAAAAGACTGGCGTGAATCGGCGGCGTTTGTGGACGAACTCGACTGGCGTCGACAGCTGGAATCCCTGGCCCAGGCCGAGCCGACGGAAGAATTGGCAAGACCGAAGAAGCGTTGAGCGCGAACGCGATGCAGAGAAAACTTTCAACAACTTGTCATCCTGAGCGGAGCCGGAGCGAATGCGACGGAGCAGTCGAAGGATCTATGTATTTTTCGGGAACGACTCGGTCTCGATATGAGTAGGGATCCCTCGCTGCGCTCAGGATTAAAACAAAAAATTACTCCTTCACCGCAATCCCCAGGGTCTTCATCTTTCTATAAAGATGGCTTCTCTCCAGCCCCAACACTTCCGCCGTGCGGGTAACGTTCCCGTGATTTTCATCCAGTTTCTTCAGAATGTAATCCCGCTCATAGGCGGCGCGCGCCTGATGCAAGGTCGAGAATCCGGAGGTGGTCTTGCCGGTTTCGCGATGCATCAGCGGCGGCAGGTGTTTACGCTCAATCTTCGGCACCGTGGGATTCATAATGACCAGGCGTTCAATCACGTTGCGCAGCTCGCGCACGTTGCCCGGCCACGAGTATCGCACCAGGACTTCTACCGCATCGTCGGTAATTTCTCTCGATCGCCGGCTGTAGGCGGCGGAGAATTCCTTCAGGAAATGCCGCGCCAGCATGGGAATATCTTCTTTGCGTTCGCGCAGCGGCGGCACATAAAACGGAATCACGTTCAAGCGGTAAAAAAGATCTTCGCGGAAATTGCCCTTGGAGATTTCCTCTTCCAGGTCTTTATTCGTCGCGGCAATCACGCGGACATCCACGCGAATCGGCTCATCGTCGCCCACACGGGTAAAGGTCTGCTCATCCAGCGCGCGCAATACCTTCGACTGCGTCTTCAGGCTCATATCGCCCACTTCATCCAGGAACAGCGTGCCGTCATTGGCGCGTTCGAACTTACCTTCCTTATCGCCGGTCGCGCCCGGCATTGCGCCACGGCGATGCCCAAACAACTCGCTTTCAATCCAGTCTTCCGGAATGGCCGCACAGTTTACTTCCACGAAAAGATTATCCTTGCGCAGGCTGTGTGCATGGATGGCATGTGCAGCCAGCTCTTTGCCGGTTCCGGATTCGCCAAAGATCAGCACACGTCCATTGGTGGGAGCCATGATGGAAATCTGCTGGCGCAGGGCTTTCATGGGAACGCTGTCTCCCACAATCACGCTCTTGGATTGCGTGTGCCGTTTGAACTCTGTATTTTCGCGACGCAGCCGGTGCGCGTCCAGCGCGTTCTTCAGCACAATCAGCGTCCGCTCCAGTGAGAGCGGCTTTTCCAGAAAGTCAAATGCGCCCAGCTTGGTGGCCCTGACTGCTGTTTCTATTGAGCCGTGTCCGGAGATCATCACCACCTCCGGCGTCTCTTCCATCTGCAGCTGGCGGATCTGTTCCAGGGTTTCCAGACCGTCAATGCCGGGCAGCCATATATCCAGCAGCACCACTTCAGAACTGCGATTCTTGAGCTGGTCCAGGCAGGCTTCACCGCTTTCAGCAACTGTTACCTTGTAACCCTCTTCTTCAAGAATTCCGCGCAACGACTCTCGAATGTCTTTTTCGTCGTCCACCACCAGGATGTTATGCATTCTGCTTTTGCGCCTCTGCCATCTCGCTTGCCAGAGGCAGCTCGACGATGAATTTTGCTCCAATCGGCTTGTTCTCTTCCACGCGGATCGAGCCGTGATGGTCTTCAATAATGCGCCGCACAATCGCCAGGCCCAGACCCGTACCGCGCTTCTTCGTGGAGAAATAAGGTAAGAAGAGCTTTTCTTTCATTTCGCGATTGATGCCGTGTCCGGTGTCAGCAATCACGATCTCCACGCCATCTCCACTGTCTAACAATGACGTGGCAATATGGATTTCGCGAACAAAAGTTTGCTGCATCGCCTCCGCTGCATTGTCAATCAGGTTGGCAAGTGCGCGCTTGATCGCTTCCGGATCAGCCATCGCCAGCGGCAGGTTTGATTCCAGTTGTTTTTCTACCTGAATTCCTTCCAGGCGCCCATTGAACATGGCGAGTGTGGTCTCTACGATTTCATTCACGTCGGCCGGCCGCGGTTGCGCTTCCGGGAATCGCGCCAGCGTAGAGAACTCATCCACCAGTCCGCGGACCGTTTGCACCGCCTCTGAAATGGTTGCGGCGCAGCTATTGATCACCGACAGCGAGTTTTGGTCAGGCGCGCTGCCCCGCTCCAGGTGCCGGCGTATCCGTTCCGCGGAAAGAGCGATGGGTGTGAGCGGATTCTTGATTTCATGCGCCACCCGTCGCGCCACCTCACGCCATGCCGCTTCCTTCTGTGCTTTCAGCAGTTCGCTGAAGTCTTCAAACACAATCACGTAGCCAAGCCGCTGCGTCCCGTGCTGGACGGATGATACGGTCACGCTGGCGTTCAGCTTGTGCTTGTCCCCGGGAATTTCAAGTTGTGCTGCCGTAATGGCCATTCTGTCCGCGCGGCGCAGCAGGTGGTCCAGATCTGAGGCTATCTCCTCCGGGAACACCTGTTCCAGGGTGGAACCCTGCAGAGTTGATCCGCCCTGCGGGCAGAACATGCGGCCAAAAGCGACATTGGTATGGGTCACGCGCCGGTCAGGGCCCAGCGAAAGAACGCCGGTGGGAATACTCTCCAGGATCGTCTCAATGTGGCGGCGCCGCTGTTCCAGTTCCGTGTTCGAGTTGGTGAGCGCTTGCGTGGCTATCTCAATCTTTTTCCGGCTGGTTTCGAGTTCGGCTGCCATGCGGTTGAATGACGCAACCAGTTCGCCCAGTTCATCGGCCGCCGAAACTTCCACGCGATGTCCCAGATGCCCCTGCGATATCTCACGTGTAGCCTCAGCCAGCGCCTCCACGGGACGCGTCACCAGCTTGGCCACGAAGAGCGAAAACCAGGTCGCAACAAACAACACCAGCACGGTGAGCAGCGTGAGCAAAAGCATGTAGAGTCCGCGAATGCGCTTGGACTCGCGGCTCAGCAATTGATATTGCTGCTGGTCCTGGGTAATCTCCGCCAGCGTGGGAGAGAAATCTTTCGGCAGCGGCATTCCCACCAGGATCTTGCCTGATTTGCCCACCGGAGCCGCGGCCAGCAGATATTCTGTGTCTCCAAAAGTCCATTTTGCGGGCTTCTTTTCCAGGTCCTCCAAATCGGGCAGAATGGAATGCAGAACCGGCCAGGGACGCGGCGAATTCAAGCTGGCTACGCTGTCATGGTCAGACAGGGCAAACACAAATCCGCCCTGCAGCGTTGGCTGATGGCGGTGAAATTCGTGCAGCACGCCATTGTAGCTGGCGGTCTGAAAGGCGTGCTGTGTCTCAGGCGAGTTGGCTATCTCCGCGGCTTCCTGGCGGGCATTTTCAGCCGCATATTTCGTCAACAGCACGCCAATCTGCCCGGAATCTTTCTGCAACTCATTCACCGGCATGGAAAACCATTTATCGATGGAACGGTTCATGAGTCCATAAGAAAACATGAACATCACAATGGCCGGCGCAAAGGAAAGTACCAGCGCGCCTATCACCATGCGCGTGCGAAAGCGAGACCCCAGTACACCCAGCCTTCGTTCTGCGTAAAGCTTCACCAGGTTGCGGAACAGCACGAACGTGAGCACCACCAGCAGCAGAAACACCAGTGCTGAAAGTGATACCAGGACCAGCGTTTGCTGGGCGGAATCGGGACGCAATTGCCTTAAATTGAATGCCTGCTGGGAAAAAACCGCTCCGAAAAGGAGCAATATCCCGAGCGCCAGAGGTATCAACACGGCACGCCGCTGGCTTACCGATAACGATTTTTTTGGCTCGGGCTTAACGATGGGCACAGGTAGATACTCAGATTACATCCGGCAGTTCCTGCCAGACTGGAATCCATTATATGCGTGCGCCAAAAAGGCATCTCAAATGAATCAGGGGACCATTTGCGCGGCCCGGGGTATGGCTTGCGTGCCAGCGGGGAACGTGACCGCGAAGGTGGTGCCGCTGTTCCCCAGATCGGTGCTGGTGGTTACGGTAATGGTGCCGGAATTCTTCTCCACCAGGTTCTTGCTCACCCAGAGGCCCAGACCATTGCCCACGTCGGCCTTGGTGGTGAAAAACGGCTGATAGAGCTTCCTGAGGTCGCCGGACGAAATGCCTTGACCGTGATCCGTAACTTCAACGCGGATGGTGTTCTCACCAGACGGACTACAGCGCAGCAGAACGATCCCTCCATTCGGCGAAGCATCAATGGCATTGCTGACCAGGTTTGAGACCACCTGCCTCACCTCGCCTTTCACCGCGTTTATCCAGCATTCCGCGCAACGTGTTTCCAGGACCAGGCTCTTGTTCTGTATCTTTGCCTGCATAATGAACACGATGTCCTGCAGCAGTTCGGCGCTTTCAAAATGCTCCGCTGTTGCGTTGTCCTTATAGAAAGCGAGCGTCTGGCGCGATATATGCGCCACGCGTTTTAATTCCTGTTGCGCCGCTTCCAGCAGTCCGCGCACGTGAGTGCTGGCTTCCGGCGAGCTTTGCGCAAGGTAGATCAGGTTTACCACTGCCGCCAGCGGATTATTCATTTCATGTGCCACTGTGGCGGCAAAGCGGCCCGTGGCAGCCAGCTTTTCTCCGCGGCGGAGTGCGATCTCTGCATTCTCACGGCGTTCTTCGGCCGTATTCAACGCGGCCGCAACCAGCAGAAACGTTCCCACCTGGATCGCTACGTTCATGGACACAACCAGTGCCGTAATAACGGCCGGAGAAGCAATCCCCCTGCGGTCCAGCAGCAATCTGACAAATCCCAGCAATGGAATCATTGGCAGGATCAACAGGAGAAGACGGCGCGCCAGGTATCCCCCGCCTGATCGCCTCAACACGATTCCGGCAATGCCACGACTGGGATCGGCGAACAACATGCCCAACGATAAGACCAAAAATGAAATGGCGGTGGTCTTGGACATCCAGCCGGAATAGAAAGTAGGCACGCCGTAAAGATGGCCGACCAGGCCCAGGTAGGCGACACTGAAGACAGCCAGGGCAAAAAATTGCATCACCGGCACACGCAAACGGGCGCGGAGAAACAACAGTCCGGTTCCTGCCAGAACAAAACTGATGGCGGTGTTTTTCGCGAATCTCCCCGGCGGCAGGTCCGGAGCAAACCAAAGATCCATCCGGCTATGAAACAACAAGCCATCGATCCCAAAATTCAGGCGGGTCAGATACTCCGTCAGGGTGGCCGCAGCGAAGACCAGCACTACCGCCGCGGATACAACCGCCAGGATCCTGGCCCATCTCTGGGTATGCTGGTACATATACAGTGAAATGGCGGCAAGAATAAAACAAGCCGCTGTATTGGGAGCCATGAGGTGGATCACGGTCGGACTCTTCAATTCCCATCCCAGCAAGACGAACACTGCGCAACCAATAATGAGGATGGCTATACGGCGGGAATCAAATCGTAGGAAGACGGTTTCCGGCATGCAGAATTGGATATTCGGTCCAGCGATTAACAGCCTGCAAAGAATCGGTCAGTTGCCCCAGGGATACACTTGGCGCATTTGATTCGCAGGATCTCTGAATAGTTGCCCAAAAACACGCTCCGGCTGCCAGGATTGTTCTGGGCACCGGAGCCGCTCACTTTAGTTTCTTTGGTCTCCGGTCTATTCCGGAGAATCGATCTGGGCGCGTTGCAACTTATCGGAGTAGTCGATGTAGATCGCCTTCCATTGCGTGTAAAAATCGATTGCGCCCAATCCGCCTTCACGATGCCCATTGCCCGTGGCTTTGGTTCCGCCAAAGGGCAGGTGCACCTCGGCCCCAATGGTTGGAGCATTGATATAGGTAATGCCGGCGTAAATGTCGCGCATGGCCCGGAATGCCCGGTTCACATCTCGTGTGTAGATGGCGGACGAGAGTCCATATTGCACACTGTTGGCAATATCAATCGCGTTGTCAAAGTTCTCGCAGGGAATCACGCTCAAAACCGGACCGAAGATTTCTTCCTGGGCGATCCGCATGCGGGCATCCACGTCCGTAAATACGGTCGGCTCAAAGAACCAGCCGTAGGAATGCTCCGGCTTATTGAGCGCCTTGCCGCCAGATTCCAGCTTACCGCCTTCGGCCTTGCCGATCTGGACATACTTCTCCGTGGTGGCAACCTGTTGCTCATTGATCTGTGGACCAACTTCAACGCTCTCATCCAGGCCGTTGCCCACTTTCAGCCTTTGTGCGCGATAGATCAGGCGATCGGCAAATTGCCGGTAAACGCCTTTTTGCACGATCACCCGGCTGGCGGCGGTGCATCGCTGTCCGGTGGTGCCGAAGGCACCCCACAAAACGCCTTCCAGCGCCAGGTCCAGATTGGCATCGTCCAGTACGATAATGGCATTCTTGCCGCCCATCTCCAATGAACATGGCTTGAAGCTGCGGGCGGCTACTTCACCCACCATGCGCCCTACTTCACTTGATCCGGTGAAAGAGATGGCCCGCACGTCCGGGTGTTCCACAATGGGAGCACCCGCATCCGGCCCGAAGCCGGTAACAATATTCACCACCCCTTTGGGCAGTCCGGCATCAGTAAGCGCCTTGACCAGATTGAAGGTGGAGAGCGGCGTATCTTCCGCCGGCTTGATCACGCAGGTATTACCGCAGACCAGGGCGGGCAGAAGCTTCCAGGATGGGATCGCCATGGGGAAATTCCACGGCGCAATCATGCCGCAAACGCCGATTGGCATGCGTACCGCCATGGCGAATTTGTTGGGCAATTCCGAGGGTACCGTCGCCCCGAAGAGCCGCCGTCCTTCGCCGGCCATGTAGTAGGCGGTATCAATGGCTTCCTGTACGTCGCCACGCGTCTCTTTCAGGACTTTACCCATTTCGCGCGTCATCAAACGGGCGTATTCTTCCTTGCGCTCAGTCAGGATCTCAGCGGCCCGGAAGATGATTTCAGCCCGGCGCGGGGCCGGCACCAGACGCCAGCGTTCAAACGCCAGCCTGGCCGCGGAAACGGCATCATCCACATCACGCTTGTCTGAGCGCTGAAATACCCCGATCACATCACGGGTGTCCGCCGGGTTTAGATTTTCATAGGTCTGTCCGCTGCGGGACTCCACCCATTCGCCGCCGATAAAATTCTTATAGATCTTTGCCGCCATAAGCGCAGTGCCTCTCCTCAACCAAACCTCTATCGTACCAAAGAGAGGGAGTCGTACTGGGATGGGCCATGACCTTAGGGCCATACGCCTACTATTGGGAATCGTTTTTATGTTTTTGGAATTAAAACAAAATAATGAATCTGGAACCTTCAAATTAATGTATTGTTTATATGAATTTACCGGGAATCTGGTCGACGGCAGCAATTCTTAGTCACACCAGCAACACGTTGAGACTTCACTACAAGAACGAACCTTAGGCAGGTCATCATGGCAACCCCGGCTATAAGATCTCTCTCCATGGCAATCCTACTGGCAGATGATGACATTCAACTGGCCAATTTTCTGTCCAAATCTTTGGAATCAGAAGGCTACGCAGTCCATACTGCATTAGACGAAGTCAGCGTATTGGAAGAATTACGCCGCCAGAATTATCAGCTCATTATTCTTGACTTAAACTTTGGCCAGACAGATGGTCTGCAACTTTTGGAGCGCCTACGCGCCCGAGGGCTGGAAACGCCGGTGATTGTGCTGAGCGCTCGCGATCGCGTAACCGACCGCATACAGTCACTGAATCTTGGCGCAGATGACTATATAACCAAGCCATTTTCTTTTCAGGAACTGGCCGCCCGCGCCAACGCGCTGCTTCGCCGCAAGGCAGATCCGGCACTGAGTGTTTTACGCATTGAAAATCTGGAGCTTGATCCGGCATCACGCAAGGTCCACCGCGGAAGCCGCGATATCAAGCTGAGCCCCCGCGAGTTTGACCTTCTCTACCTGCTGATGCGCCGTGGCGGCGATACCGTAAGCCGCCATGAATTGCTGAAAGAATGCTGGGGCCAGGAAAACGACACTGACAGCAACCTGGTGGACGTTTATGTGAATTATCTACGCCGCAAAATTGACGTAGCCGAGGACGAGAAGCTGATCTACACCGTTCGCGGATCCGGCTATCGGCTGGGCAAAGCTCCTTTGGGCGTCGGTCTTGAGCTTGTTGACGCGCCGGAAGACCTGGGCTTCCTCGCCGGCAATCCCTATCCTTCCCAGACCCTGTCAACTGACGCCGTCACTCTCCAGCAAACACCGTTGCGGGCCTTGATTCATTCTCTCGCTCACGATCTGGCGCAGCCTCTTACCAGCGTGCGCTGTTACCTGGAGATGCTGTCAGTACGCGGGGCCAACCTGACGCCAGACGATAAAGACCTCAATATCATCGAACAGCAGGCGGATCGGGCTGTTAGCCTGACTAAAGGCATCTCTGCCCTGGTCCGCGAAGTGCCCCCGCCTAAGGGACCGTGGATTCCTGTTGATTCCCTGCTGAATGACGTCTTTCATGACTTCATCGCTCTGCAGAACGCTGGCCTGCTTGTTTTCGACCGTCAATGGGACCCCGCGATCCAGGTAACCAGTACGCCGATTCTCCGCCAGCTCTGCATCCTGATTGTCGGAAAGATTGCCGGAAAAAACACTGCGGCGACAAAACTCACCATCAGCGCAGAGCTCTCCGCTGCCCGTTGCGATCTTTCATTTACCTGGACAGCCAATGGAAACCGCCCGGGGCTGCCTGCAAAAGGTGTTATCAATGAGACTCTTCCCTATTTGCAGGAGATGGTCGATTCCTTTGGCGGTGAAATGACAGTGCCCGCAGACCAGGCGGAGATCACATTGCGCGTTCCCGCCGGGCCTCTCGCAACCGGAGCGCGGCAGGGCGCGATCAATTAGGGTCTTGCACAATTAAGGTCTTGCGCAACTAGAGTCTTGCGCGCGGGGCGGCAAGTTTCGCTTCGCGCATCGTTCTCTTGCGCAATCACTCTCTTGCCCAATCACTCTCTTGCGCAATCACTCTCCCATCACCGCAACTACCACGCGCTTCTGCCGCTGGCCGTCAAACTCCGCATAGAACACCCTTTGCCATGTGCCCAGCACCAGCTTTCCATCGCTTACCGGCAGCATGACCTGATGATGCACCAGGATCGCCTTCAGGTGTGAATCGCCGTTGTCCTCTCCGGTGCGATGGTGAAGGTATCCTTCACGAAAGGGCGCCAGTTGCTCCAGCCAGCGATCGATATCGTTGATCAGCCCTTCTTCGTTGTCATTCACGTAAACGCCGGCGGTAATGTGCATGGCTGAAACCAGCACCATGCCATTTCGTACACCGCTGGCATGCAGAATCTTCTCTACCTGCGGCGTGATGTGTATGTACTCACGATGGCCTTTGGTGTTGAAGGTCAGATAATCGGTATGAAATTTCATGTGTCACCCCATTTGCCTGTCTTTAATTTTGCGGTGAAATTTTCTCTTAGTGTAGATGCGCTTTCCTCAAGCCTGCTTGCCATTCTGGTTGTTATCTTGGTACATTGGTACCAATGACAATGACAAACGATAAACATTCTCTTGAAGTAGAACGCGTACAAACCGGCGTGCGCCTGGAAAAACGCATGCTCAAGGTCCTGAAGGCAGTGGCTGAATTGAAGGACATGAGCCTGGGCGACTTGCTGGAAGGCATTATTCTCCATGTTTTTGAGGGCAAGACGCCGTTCTCGGCAGAGTCCCTGCGTGAGATCGAACAATTCAGAAAAATCTACGGACTGACGCTCAGGGCCTCCGACAGCCACAAGTTAAAGGAGCGTGGAAAATGATTCTGACTGAACTAGTGATTCTAGGCGGCGTAGGCCTCGGCCTGGTCGCGCAATCGGCAACATCAAGACCTGGGCCCACGCTGCTGCACGTGAGCAATGCTTTCGAATTCGACGTAAAGGAATCGCAGCGGCAGGTGGCTCCTCTCTTTGGCGCTCATCGCGAACGCGCCTGGGCGGAAGGCTGGGACCCGCAGTTCGTCTATCCGCAACCGGCGGAAGACCGGCAAGGATCAGTGTTTCAGGTGAAAAAGGGCAGCCACGAAAGCACGTGGATCACCACCATCTTTGAACCCGAGAACGGCCACATCCAGCATGTGTACTTCATTCCAGAAGTCACCGCGGTGCTGATTGACATTCATTTTTCACCTGCACCAAATTCCGGGACCCACGTACATGTCAGGTATGAGCGAACCGCGCTTTCCGCCGAGATGAATAACCATATTCGCGAACAGGGAAATAAGGACGCACAATCAGCCGAAGAATGGCGCACGGCAATCGAGGGCTATTTCAAAAGGAGAAAAGCAAAATAGCGTTGGAGCGAAGCGACAGAAAAACTAATTCATCATAGCCATGGAACGACGAAGTCCCAGTGCGGTATGGCGGACTTCATCCACGTCAGAGGCGTCCGGAGCCATCTTCACATACTCTTCAAAATCGGCCACTGCTCCCGGATAATCGTGCAGGTTGTAACGCAACGCGGCACGTTGCTTCACGTCTTCCGGCGATCGTGGATAGATGACCAGAATCAAATCCACCACCTGAACGGCCCGGCGGAAGTCGCGTTGCGCCAGGTAGATCGAGCGCAGGTTATTCAGCATGCGTGTGAGCATCTGGCGGCGCGTGACAATGAGCAGAAACTCCGGTTGCAGCGTGACCTGTCCGGAGTAAATGTCCTTCACTTTTTGCCGGCAATCTTCTTCGCTCAGGATCAGGCCGCGTTCAAAGGCGTCAATCAGAATAGACTGCCCGTTCAGGTCGTAATGTTTCAGCAGAAAATGTCCGGGCATGCCTACGCCGAACAACTGGAAGCCGGCGCGCCGTCCTACTTCCATGTAGATCAACGCCATGGTGATGGGAATTCCCAGGCGGCGGTCCAGCACGTCATTGATGAATGAATTGCGCGGGCTGTAATAGTCAACACTGTTGCCGCGGAACATCTCTTCCTGGAAAAGCACGTGGTTGAGTGCGGCGATGCAATCCGCGGGATCTTCCGCGTCCTGTATCCGTGCAGACACGCGGCGGGCAAGATCTTCCACCTGGCGGACATATTCGCCGGGATCAAGATCAGGATATTCGATGCGCGCGAAAGTCAGGGCTGCGCTGAGCAAATCAATCCGCTCATCGTCGACTCCGGAATTTACCAGCGCCGAGAAAGCTTCCATCACTTCCCGGCTGGCTGCATAACGCATGGCTGAATTCTAGCCGAATTCCGTGCCCGCGTTTGAGCAAAGTAGCCCGCACTTGTAACCCAAACGTGCCTATTTCCCCTGGCCGTGAAACGTTGACGGATCACCATCACCCACTCGTTCTCCGACCAGCGGAAATCCGGGAGATTCCAGCTTCATGCTGGCAGAGTGGCCGTTCTGCATTGCGAACGAAATATGCGATGCGGCCGATGACCGCATGGCAAAACTGCCATCATCCTGTTTCAGCAGACGCTCCGGTCCTTCGCCCAGCGGCTGGATCATCAGCCGCCCATTTTCGTCAAAGACCCTGTAAGTTCGGCGGAATTGTGCGAATGAGTCATGCAGATTAGCGCCGACTTCACCCAGCTTCAGTACATACGTTCCCGCCACTTGTTTGCGCTCTTCGGCGGGAACAGAATTGTCGGCCAGCCTGGGTTCGACTTCAGGTTTGCGGTCAGGCAGTGCAGGCAGGCCAAGAATAGCGCGTCCCAGGGCGCGGGTAATGGCGTACGCGTTCTGGTCTTCCGTGTTGGTCAAAACAACGATGGTGAGGTTGTCGTCAGGAAAGTCATACAGACTGCCGCTATATCCCATGAGTGATCCATGCTGGCCGATGCGCCGATGGTCGTTTTGAAGCTGGTCGTCTTCATGGTTCAGGATCATGGCGAACCCGTATTGCGCTTTTGCGTCCTGCGCGGACATATGTTGGGCTGCGCCCTCGGCCGTGGTCATCTGCTTGAACGTTTCCGGACGGACCAGGTTCTTGTCTTTGATTGCGCGCCAAAGCTGAAGCAGGTCGCCCACGGTGGAGCAGAAACGCAGATCAGAGTTATACGCCATTCCGTTCTCGCGGGCCTCAACATAACTTGTCCCGAACTTGCGGTAAGCATGGCCGAGTCCGCGAGTGAGCGTGAAGTCGTCACAATACGTGGTGGATTTCACTCCCGCGGGCTTGAAGATGTTCTGCTGCACATAATCAGGGAAGCTTTGGCCGGTGACGCGCTCCACAATCGTAACCAGGAGTTGGAAGCCGGAGATGGACCAGTCCCACTTCTTGCCCGGTTCATTGACCCAGTTCTTCCCCGCGTAAAGAGCCATGACTTCATCCAGCGCTTTTGGCTGGCGACTGGTGGCTTCAATGGGATCGCCCAGGTAGTGGTAATCCACGATGCCGGAAGTGTGGTTCAGCAACTGCCGGATGGTGACGTGATGGCCTTGCAGCGGAAATTCCGGAATGAATTTGGAGATGTCGTCATCAAGTTGCAGCTTGCCGCGCTCCACCTGCTGCATCACCGCGATCCCGGTGAAGGGCAGCATGGGGCCAACGACGTGATAGACGGTCTCATCTTTCGCGGGAGTTTCCAGTTCGAGATCGGCGAAGCCATATCCTTTGTGCAACAGGATGCGATCGCCGCGCGCTACCAGAACTGACGCTCCCACCACGCGCTCCTGCGCGATCACGCGCTGAGCGATGGCGTCGAGTTTGACGGTATCCGCATCGGCCGCAGAGGAGGTGTTGGCGGATTGAAGAGCATTGGCGGCGGAGCAGAGGAGCAGGATCACGGCGGCAAAGCAGGATGTCATACGCATGGCTGTGGATTATAGCCGTGCTGGCCTCTTCTTATCGTCGTTTGTGAAGCTTCGCGGAAATAAGTTGCGTAGAAACAGATCAGGCGCCGGAGGCCCTGATTACAGGAACTCCGGCGCGCTGAATCAATTCATACCGGCGGGAAGGAAGGCAATCGCGCCGATTAAAATGATTGAAATCACCATGGTCGCCAGCATGGAAGCAAGGAAAGCCGCCATGCTGGGGTAAATATCAGAAGCATCCGGCCGCGACTCCAAAGGAGGCGGATGCGAAGGTTGTTCAAAATATGTCACATGCTGCTCCTTTCAGAAATTAAATGTCATGGCTGCGGTGTAGCTTCGCGGCGTAACAAAGTGCGTGCCGCTGAAGGTGGAAAGGAAGTTATAGAGCGCTACTTTGTTGGTGAGATTAATCACCGTGAAGCGCGCGCCAACGCGGTAACGATCACCACGAAAGAGATTGTCATGCCCCAGGGCAACGTCAAAGAGACTTCTTGATGCGATGCGTGGAGGATTATGGTCGTCATTCTCAGTTCCGGGCGCCGGTATGGATACCCGTGTAGAACCGTATTGTGAAGGCGCACAACTTGTCAGGGGAGCGGAAAGTGTTGGCACCACACTGCCGCAGAACAGCCCAGCCTGTATCTGCTGATCGGCAGTCAGGCCCGTGAGATCTACGGGAGTCGTGGTATCAGTCGCAAAGGGCACGGCTCCTGCGACTAAACCGCTGTCATAGCGCCAGTTCATTCCCAACCATGGGCCCTTCTTCCACGGCTGGTATTGCAGATGCGTGGTCTCGTTGAATTTCTCATCGTGATCGATACGGAACGGCAAACCGCTCTGCCCGACCGTGACGCCCAGTCCGCCAATCTGCGGTGGGAAGAAACGCGCGGCTACGCTGGAGAAGACCATCAATGCGGTGAAGCCATGGAAGTCAGGCACGCTCACCCGGCCGGCGAATCCGGGAATTTTCGAATTGTGCCACTCAATGGGGAACGTAATCGGCGTACTTCCCAGCACACTGAAGTCGTACGCGTTATGTGTGTATTTCCAGATGTATTCGCCCGAGAAAACAAAATGCTTCCCCCAGGCCTGTTCCAATCCGGCGTGGAATTCGTTACGCCATCCAGGACTGAACGGAGCGGGTATGCACGGCACCAACGCGGCAATCACAGCGAAGTTGCAGCCGGTGGCTGACAGCACCAGGTTTTCATTGAACGGGGTTTCCAGTACGCGCGCGTAAGAAACACGCAACACTGTGTTGGTCGGCTTGATGTTGTAGGCGATGCCAAGTCGCGGCTCGATCTCCTGATGCGTGGTTAAGCCGTTGTAAATATCGCCGCGAACGCCAAGGTTGAATGTCCAGTTGCCGGTGCTGATGGCGTCTTGCAGATAGAGGCTCAGTTCCTTCACGTCAGCGCGGCCGTTAAAGCCGAACTGCGTGCTGCTGCCGCCAGCGCAGTTGTCAGCCGCCGCGGGATTAGGACGAGTGAGGTCGAAACAGCCAAGGAACGGTTGAAAGGGTGCAGGTCGCTGCCGGATTCGCGGCTGTGTTCGGTTGCAGCCCTGCGCCCGCGCACTGTGACGGATCAGTAAATCCGGAAACCGGACTTCCGCTGGCGTCGATACAGGGAGCGTTCAACGCCGGATCAACAATGCCGAGACTGTCATTTTCCCGCAACAACGTCTGCTGATACGTGACGCCGGCCTTGACGTTGTGAATTCCCTTCGCGTGGGAAATGTCAGAGCGCAGGCCCATGTTGGTGAGGCTGCGGTCCTGGGCTATGGTTTCCTGCTGAATGGGTCCAAGGTCCGCAAAAGGATTGTTGCTGGGATAGTAGTTGTATTGATCTTTGCGGACGAACGCCCCCAGCGTAAATACCGTGTTCGGATTCAGCAGCCGCGTCCATGAAGGCGCGATGTTGAATGTCTTGATCTGGGAGCGCTGGTCGGTTGGACCCACCAGGTTTCCGGACGGGTCAGTGACTCCCGCGTTGAGGTTGTCAAAGGAATTGGGGGTCTGGAACCAGGAGCGTGTAAAACCCATATTAAGGTGAATGGAATCGGCGTTGGACATCTGAAAATCAACGCGATCAAAAATGTTCTGCTGGTTTCCCTTGTCATGGATTACCGTAAATTCCGGAGGATCAAGAAATCGTCCTCCATTCAGCCCGCTCACGGAAATAAAGTTTCCCCAATTGGCTCCGCCGTATCCCAGGTTGAAAGCAACATCTGAGGTCCCAAAACTTCCGTAAGAAGTTGTGATGCTTCCTTTCGGCGTGGTCTGTCCCTGACCGGAGCGCGTAGTAACGTTGATGACAACGCTGGTTTTGTCGCCGAACTCAGCCGGGGGTGCCCCCGCAATTACTTCCATCGACTCGATGGACTCCAGCGGGATCTGGTTGGAGAACACTTTGCTCTGCTGGTCCGTGATTGGCTGACCATCCACAGAAAATGAGTTTTCGGCATGGTCGCCCATGCCGTGAAAAAGACCGTTAGAGTCTGCTGCGATTCCCGGCGAAGCCAAGGTCACCAGCGAGCTCACCGAAGAGGATGAACTTTCCAGCGGAAGCTTGTCGAACAGATTGCGATCTACATCGGTATGAAACGTGGGAGAACTCTCAATCAGATCAGCCCCTCCTGCTTCCACGTTCACCACTTCTTCAGATCCCTTCACGCTCAAAGAAATGTTCAGGTTCACTGGGACGATCGACCGCACGTCAACATCCTGCGAGTAGGTGGCGAAGCCCGGACCGCTGACCACAAGGTGATAGGGGTTAAAAGGAACGTTAGGGACGACAAAATGTCCGGCCCCATCCGTCTGCACCGTTCGGGACAATCCGCTCACCGGGTTGGTTAGCTCTACTTTTACGTTGGGAACAACGGCTTTGGTTGCGTCAGTAACCGTGCCTTGAATGGTGCCGGAGCTGACCGAGCTCTGGCCCACGGCAGAAAGCGAGAGGGCAACGACCGCAAAGAACAACGCGGACGCGAGAATACGAGCATTTCTAAAACGAATAGAAAAAGGCATCACTCCTCCATGAGTAAGTGGTGTGGGGTGGCACTATTAAGTTGTGGTGATTGCGGGAGGAGATTAGGCCGCTGGAGGAGGCCGCGATGCGTATGGCGATGAATGCTGTTCTGCTTTACTCTCCGACTCCAGCACCAGGCTGAGGAAGCCAATCTGCCGGAACGTGACGGGGGCGTGGCATATGGTTGCCACACGCGATGCTGCGTGCAACAGCGGGCATACGGAACAATGCCGGGCGTCTTTTTCCAGTCCATCGACATGGAAATGCAACGCCTGCGCCGCCGCTGAACCCAGCACAAGCACCAGGCAGGCGATAACCAGCCAGGGCGGGATCCAACGTGCAATGTTGCCTTGTTTGTATTTCATAGCGATATCAAAACTTTTCTGCCGGAGCGCGATTAAAAGTCGCGCCGGGGGTCTTAGCGATCACATATGTTTCGATCACACCTGCAAAACATCTCCTTCACGGGCAAGGGTTTTATAGAGCACCGGGTTGATGAAAAATCCAAGGAAGAGTCTGGATACCAGCCCCGCCACAATCACAATGGCGAACGGCTTCTGCGTGTCTGATCCAATGCCGGTAGAGAGCGCGGCGGGCAACAATCCCAGACACGCAACCAGAGCGGTCATCATGATGGGCCGCAAGCGCAGCAGCGCGGCTTCTCGCGTGGCCGTACCTATGTCCATTCCTTCCAAACGCAGTTTATTGATGTAAGAGATCAGGATCACGCCTGTTTCCACTGACACACCCATCAATGCCAGCAATCCGAGAGCGGAAGATACGCTGAAAGGCGTGTTCGTGAGTTTCAACGCGATCAGCGCGCCGACCGGCTCGGTCATGATCACGTCGAGGGCAATCGCCACGGGAAACTTAAAATTCCCGTAGAGTGCGAAGAGGATAAAAAAGATCAGCAGCACGGCGAGGGGACCAATGATAAAGAGCTGCTGCTTGGCCGCCAGGAACTGGTCATACTCGCCGCCCCAGGCCACGCGATATCCGGCGGGAATCTGAACACGCTTCTTCACCGCGGCTTGCCCTGCTTCCACCGCACGTTGCAGGTCACGATGTTCAATGCTGTACTGCACGCCGATATAGCGCGAGTTGTTCTCGCGATAGATAAACGACGCGCCGTTGCCCTGTTGAATGGTCGCCATCTGACTGATGGGAATCTGTTGCCCGTCAGGCGTGCCGACCAGTAAATTGCCAATCTCCTGAGCGCTGCTGCGGAACTGCGGTTGCATACGCACAACCAGGTCGAAGAGCTTTTCACCCTGGACTACCTGTGTGGCAGCCTGGCCGCCGACCGCGGCCTGGATCACAGCCTCAACATCCGCAACATTGATTCCGTAACGCGCGATCTTCTCGCGATCAACATCAATGTTCAGGCTGGGCTGGCCCAGTTCGTGCACCACAGTAAGCTCGGTAAAGCCCTTTACGTCTTCCAGCGTCTGCTTGATCTCAACGGCTTTCTTTTCCAGCACTTCAAGATCAGGCCCATAGATTTTTACCGCCAACGCGCTCTTCAGACCCGTGAGCGCTTCATCCACAGCGTCCTCCGCCGGTTGCGTGTGGTTAAAAATGATTCCAGGAAATGCTTCCAGTCTCTTGTCAATGGCGACAATCAATTTGTCTTTGGTATCGTACTTTCCCTTCCACGCAGGATCGTCGTAGGGCTTCAAGCCAACATAAAACTCGGCATTGAAGAAACCCGTGGGATCGGTGCCGTCATCGGGACGCCCGTGTTCTGAGCCGACGACTGTGACCTGAGGGTAGGAAATCAGGATGTCGCGGACCTGCGGGACAATCTTGCTCGACTCTTCAAAGGAGATGGTGTACGGCATGGTCGCGCGATACCACAGCGCGCCTTCGTCAAGATGAGGCATGAATTCGCCACCAATGAATGGGACCAGTGACATGGCGCCGAGAAAGATCAAGAAGCCAATCAGCAGGGTCAGCCGGCGATTTTCAAGACACCAGTCAAGCTGCCGTGTGTAAATCTTCTTGATCCAGTCAAAGGCACGGTTCCTTGGTTCTTTCACGCCACCCTTGAACATGAACGATGCCAGCACCGGAACCAGCGTGAGCGTAAGGATGAGCGCGCCGATCAGGGCAAATGACATGGTGTCTGCCATGGGGTGGAACAATAGACCTGATGGCCCGGTCAGCGCGTAAATGGGAAGATAACCGGCAATGATCACCGCGACCGAATAAAAGATAGGGCGGTCAACATCCTTGGCCGCCGCCAGAATCACTTCGTTCAGGTTGTACGGCTGGCCTTCCCGCAGCGCCAGTTCACGATAGATGTTCTCCACCATGACCACGGTGCCGTCAATGATGATGCCAAAATCAATGGCGCCAATCGACAGCAGGTTGGCGGAAACGTTGCGCGCGTGCAGGACGACGAAAGCGAAAAGAAGTCCCAACGGGATGGTAAGCGCCACAATAATCGCCGCACGCCAGCTGACCAGAAAGAAGACCAGCACCAGCAGCACCAGGATCATGCCGCGCACAAGATTGTCTTCCACCGTTCGTGTGGTGACCGCCACGAGCGCGCTGCGGTCATAAAAAGGACGAATCTTAACATCGGGCGGCAGCAGCGAGCTGTTCAACTCCTGCGTTTTCTGCTCCACGGCCTGAAGAACGGTCTGCGTCTTCTCATCGCGGCGCATCAGAATCACGCCTTCCACAGCGTCATTCTGGTTCGCTGTGCGCGTCTGAAAACCAAACGACCCCAGGCGCGGTGCGTTGCCGATGACGACCTCGCCCACGTCGCGTATGCGTATGGGAGTCCCCTTGATGCTGGCGACGACAATGTTGCCAATGTCAGACGTGTTGCGCACCAGGCCCAGACCGCGCACATAATAGAACTGCCCACCCTGCGAATAGAAACCGCCACCAGCATTCGCGTTGTTGGCAGACAGCGCCGTGAGTACCTGGGGGACTGTCAGGTGGTATCCGTAAAGCTTGGCCGGATCCAGCAGGACTTGATACTGCATCACCGTTCCGCCCAGGCCGGAATCGTCGGCCACACCGGGAACTGATTTGTAAGCGCGCTCGATCACCCAGTCTTCAATCGTCTTCAGCTCTTGCGGAGACCGGTCCGGACTCTCGAGCACATAGCGATAGACCAATCCACTGGGACTGAACAGCGGCGCCATGCTGGGCGCTACACCCGAAGGGAGCTGCGCGTCACCAATGCGCTGAAAAATTACTTGTCGCGAAAAATAATTATCAGTACCGTCTTCAAACGTGAGACGGATATCGGAAAGGCCGTAGAGAGAAATAGAACGCATCACCACCATCTGGGGTGCGCCGGACATTTCCACTTCCAGCGGCAACGTAATCAGGCGTTCAACTTCTTCGGCGGCGTGTCCGGGCCACTGCGTGATGAGTTCGACCGTGGGCGGAGCGAGGTCAGGATACGCGTCCACCGGCATGCGCATAAAGGAGATCACGCCGGCCACGATCAGAAACACGGTCAGCATCAGCACCAGGAAGCGCTGCTTGAGAGCAATCTGTACTAGTCTATGGATCATTGGCTTTTGTCGCTGCTTTTCCTAATGTCGCTTCGCTCCAAACCGCTTACATATCTTTTTCCCTGTTCAAACCCTTGCGCTGCTGAATCAGCGGGCTCGGCGCGTCATCGGCCTAGCCCTTACTTCATCTGCGGTCAATTTTTGTCGCTTCGCTCCAAACTGCTTGCAACTTGTCATCCTGAGCGGAGTCGGAGCGAATGCGAACGACGCAGTCGAAGGATCTATGCATTTCTGATCTACGCCATCTGCAAAACCCACCGTTCATCGTGTTCAGCCTCTCTGACTCTGGCCGCGCATGTCGCTTCGCTCCAAACAGCTTCTGTATGTCGTTTTAACTTCTACCCTCAGAGGCTAAAGCCCCTGTAACACGCTGAATCTTTGCCGCAGGCCTAAAGGCCTGCTCCACCCTGAGTCCGCCTCGATTCGACGAGCGAAACCACACACTGCGACAAGACCACCTCTTATTGCGAACTGGCAAACTGCAAGAACAGGCTGCCGTCGCCGACTACTTGCTCGCCGGGCTGTACGCCGCTCACAATCTGCGTCTTGCCATCACTGCTTTGGCCCAGCTTAACCAGTCTTCGCTTGAACTGGCGCTGGCCGGCAGTCACGTAAACAAATGGTTCGTTCTCGGCATCGCGCAAAACCGCCGCGTCAGGAACCAGCAGCGCATTGTCGATCTTTCCGGCAACCACAGTGGCGGTGACGTACATATCTTTCTTGAGCCGCCCAGACGGGTTTTTTGTATCGATACGCGCCTGTAGCGTTCGTGATGTGGGATCCAGGGCAGCGCCCATGAAAGAAATCTTCCCGCTAAAAACGTCGGGATACGCATCCGTCTTCATCGACACGGGATCGCCCACGTGCACGTAGGCAAGCTGGTTCTCATAGACGTTGGCCAGCACCCACACGGTGCTCATGTTGGAAATGGTGAAGCACTGCGTCTGGCCTGCCTGGATCACCTGTCCCGGAGAGCAAAGCCGCTCAACGGCTTCGCCGGCAATGGGCGCAAGCACGGGGACTTCCGGCGAGGTTGGATTTTCTATCAGCGTATCTGGCCGCGGAATGCCAAGAATTTTGAGCGACTGTTCAGACGCCTGCTGGTCCGCCTGTGCCTGTATCTCCGCGGACTCGGCTTGCTGCAGGTCGCGCTCCGCGATGGCATGGTGCGCATAGAGGTCCTGCGCGCGCAGATAATTCTTGTGCGCCAGAGAATGCGCGTCACGAGCTTTCAGGTAGTTGGCGCGGAGCTGGGAATAATCCGGGCTGCTCACATACAACATAGCCTCGCCCTTTTTCACCTGCTGCCCCGGCGACACCATGATCCTGCTGACTGGTCCGCTGACCTGGCTGATGACCGGTGTGGTGAGGAAACTGTTGTAGGCGACGGTGCCGGTGAGACGCAGCACGCGTGGCCAACTGGTTGGTTGTATGGTGACAATCTGTACGTGGGAAGACTGTTCCTCAGGAAGCGTGAATAGCTCTGCCTTATCTGACTTGCCGGGTTCCGCGCCGCCATCGGCGTAGCTCTTGGCGCTGGGATCGCCGCTGGAACAACCCGCCAGGATGAAACTAAGCGCCATGGCCAGCAGCACCGCCCCCAGCGACAAATATCTGGTGGGCCATTTTTGATGACGATTAAGTGATTGGAGAAGACTCTTCATGGCAGGTTCCTCACTCCCGTCGCCTGTCGCAGTTGCTCCAGGCTAAGCATGTAAGCCGACACTGCCTGGCGATAAGCAAGTTGTACGGAACGGTAGCTGCGTTCGGCGTCAAGAAAATCCAGCAATGTGGCAGCGCCTCCCTTGTAGGCGTATTGACTGATGTCCCGGGAATCCTGGGCTTGCTTCAGGTATCCGGACACGTAAAGCTTCACCACGTCCTGATTGGAAATGGCCGCTTCGTAGGCATTGATAACGTCTGTCAAAACAGTGTCCTCGGCGGCTCGTTCGGTGAATTCCGCCTGCGTCAGGGCAAATCTGGTGCGCGCTTTTTCACCCTGACCGCGATCAAAAATTGGTAGTGGCATGCTGAAGAAAAGTGACGTGGAACTGGCCCCCGATACGTGGGAGAAACTTGCCGAACCGTTGATGTCAACCTTGGCGTTGGCATTGGCCAGAGAAATCTGACTGTTGGCGGCCTTAATGCCGAGCCTGGCCGCCTTGAGATCAGGCCGCTCCGCCAGCGCCTTCACCTGAAGATCAGCAAGCGCGGCCGTGAGCGGCAGATATTCCAGATCGCCGGCACAGTCATAGTCGTGCGGAAGAGAGGTGTACCCCACAAGTTGCCGCAGGCTTCCCAACGCCTGCACCTTGGCCACGCGCGCTGAACTTACATCTGTCTGAAACTGCAACAATTGGAGTTTGATTTTGAGGTTGTCGCCTTCGCTGATATCGCCGGCGCGGTAGCGCTGATCACTGATCTTGACCGTTTCCTGAAAGCTGTTGAGGGCGTCCAGAGCGAACTGCAGGGTGGAATTGGCCAGGAGAACATTGATGAACTGCTGGGCAACGTTGAAAGTAAGCGTGCGCTCAGTGTCAGCCACCGTGGCAGATGTCACCGCCGTGGTGTCCTTTGCCGCCTGAAGCCGGTTCTGGCGTTTGTGGCCCCGTTCAAACAGGTATCCAAGGCCAACATCGAATTGCTGCAGGTTATTCAGCGTGTCGGTGGAGAAATCCCCGCTGAAGACGGGAACGAACTGTGAATCGGCATTCAGTGTCGGGTTCGGTCTGAGGTTCGCGGTAATTTCCTGCGCCTGGTTCTGCTGAATCTGCGTACGCGCCGCCTTGATGCTGGGGCTGTTGGTCAACGCCAACTGAATCGCCTGGTCAAGGGTAATGAGGGGGGCCGCTGGACGATCTTTCTGCGGCGTGCCACTTAGCTGGCCGTTGTTTGGCGCAGCGTTCGGTGCGCCACTTTGCAAGGCGTTCAGGCTGCCGTCATTCTGCGCTGCACCGTCTTTGTGCATTGCGTCAGAAGAACTTAGCGGAATTGTCGTCTGCCCCACAAAAGGTGCAGGCAGCATAAATAACAATAGAAACAAGAGGGACATTCGAAACATCGTTCCCCTCCAAACCGGAGTTGTAGAGCGCTGATTTTTGATTGCTGTGCCTGGAAGTTAGGCGAGTGGCGGAGGCCGGCTGAAGAGACTGATTTCCGGGGCACTGGCTGTGCCTGAAATGCGAAGAGGCGCGGTGATAGAGATCACCGTGAGCGCGATTCCGGTCAGATGAAACGCAACAACTGCTGCACTGTTATGCGCGGAAATACAGATGGCACAATGGGTTCCGTTACCGGCGCGCTGAGCGTCTGGGTGCGAATGCGTTGATTCAATCGCACCAAGGCAGAAAACCAGCAGGACGCAGATGATCGACACCCAGCGTCTGAAGGATCCCTGCTCGAATTGTGTTCTAGAAGGCAATTTCGTAGAGTGACACCTTACTATGAGTGCACGTACCATGCAACTGCAAGTAGTAAGGTTGTAAATTCCTTGTCACTAATGATCGCAACCAAGCGGCTGTCAGAGGGTTAACTTAGCAAGCAACAGCTACTTTGGAGTACCATTATTCTAGCAGACCCCCGTTCAGGCGGACGAACATCTGGGTGCCCAAGGGTCTTACGACCCGCGAGCACTGCAAATGCTCAGGGGCTGCTATGCTAACGTCTTAATAAACCCAACGTAGCAACCAAGGATTTGAGAGGCAGTTTTGCGAACCATCCCCGCAGGACTGGACCGCAAGGAAGCTGAGCTGTACAGCCAGCTTGATCCCGGCCAGTTCCCCAAACACGTGGCGATCATCATGGACGGCAATGGCCGCTGGGCCAAACGCCGCCACTTGCCCCGCATCGCGGGACACCGCAAAGGCGTGGAGTCAGTCCGCGACGTGATCCAGACAGCATCGCGCATCGGCCTGCCGGCAGTCACCCTGTATGCATTTTCGGCCGAGAATTTTCTCCGCCGTCCGCCCACAGAGATCAGCTTCCTGATGAAGCTGCTGCATCGCTATTTGAAAGACGACTTGCAACTGATGCAGGACAACAACGTGCGTCTTTCATTTATCGGTCGCAGCCATCTGTTGCCGCACATTGTGCAGGAACGCATGGCCTGGGCCAAGGAGCAGACCGCGCGCAATACCGGTATGGTGATGACGCTGGCGTTGAATTACGGTTCGCGATCGGAAATCGTGGACGCCTTCAAGGCCATTGTGAACGCAGCCGCGAACAACGGCGGCCTTGAGCACATGAAAATCGATGAAGATGTGATCAACCAGCATCTCTACACCAGCAATCTTCCTGAGCTTGACCTGCTGATCCGCACCAGCGGCGAAATGCGCCTGAGCAATTTCCTGCTGTGGCAGGCGGCCTATGCGGAAATTTTTGTTACCAAGACTCTCTGGCCGGACTTCCGCGGACTGCATCTGCTGGAGGCCATTCAGGAATTCCAGAAACGCGAGCGCCGCTACGGCGGCTTGAACGAAACCACCACCGTGAGCTCTCACTAAGAATGAAACGCGTCCTGACAGCGGTTGCGCTTGTGCCGGTGGTGTTGCTCATCTTATTCAAAGCACCTGACTGGCTCTTCAGCAGTTTCCTTGGGCTTATAGCCGTTTTGGCGGCTCACGAATACTTCGGCATTGCTATCAAGAACCAAAAATATCTACACGTTTACGCAATCGAAGTGGCTATGGGGCTCTATTTTTTGGGTCACGCTCTGCATGGCATTAGTGCTTTTGGAATACATGGATTCGGCGACTCTTTTGAGGGATGGACGGTTTCGTTGACAGGCTACCGGGTCCTTCCGCTCATGCTTTTTGCAGCAGGGTTGGCATTTCAAGAACTTAGAGAGGCACTCCCCGCTGCAGCGATTTCTTATTTTGCATTTCTCTACATCGGTTACACGCTGGGCGAAGTCTCATTGACCGGGCATTTCCGAAACGGACGACTTCTGATTTTTATCTTCCTGGTGACGGTTTGGTCGGGCGACATTTTTGCTTACTACGTTGGGAAATCAATCGGCAGACACAAGTTCGCTCCCGTTGTTAGCCCCAAGAAGACATGGGAAGGAACGATCGCCTCAAGTGTGGGCGCCGTTCTGGTTTCCATTGTTCTTTTTCATTATCTTCCGCAAATCAGTAAAGCATTGGTTCATCTTGACGCTATTCCCTCCAGCAGCGTTCTTTATGCCGGAACGCCGATTTACGGTACAAGCTGGTTGCTCGCCGCTTTCTTTGGCCTCTGCGTAAATATCGCCGCGCAGCTTGGAGATCTGGTGGAATCCGTGCTGAAGCGAGGTGCTGGAGTAAAAGACTCAGGAACACTCCTACCTGGTCATGGCGGCATTCTTGACCGGATTGATGCCATGCTGCTGGCGTGCCCGGTATTATGGTTTTTTAGTACTTCGATCTTGAACGCACTTAACCACAAGCCATGAAACGTATTGCCATCCTCGGTTCCACCGGCTCCATCGGTCGCAGCACGCTTGACGTGATCGAAAAAAATCCGGATCGCTTTGAGTTGCTCACCATGGCTGCGGGATCGAACTACGAATCGGCTCTTGAGCAGGCGCGCCGCTGGAAGCCGAAAGTACTTTCCCTGGCTTCCGAACAGGATGCCGAGAAAGCCGCTCGCCAGTTCAAAGCTGAAGGTCTCGGCGATATCGAAGTGGTTCACGGACAGGCCGGAACCGTCCGCGTAGCGACTCACAGCGAAGTTGATTTCGTGGTCAGCGCCATTGTCGGCGTACAGGGACTGAAAGCAACGTACGAAGCGGTGAAGGCCGGCAAAGAAATCGGCCTGGCGAACAAGGAATGCCTGGTCGCGGCCGGAGAGTTGATCACGGCAGAAGCACGTCGCCAGGGCAAACCGCTGCTGCCCATCGACAGCGAACACAACGCCGTCCATCAATGCATGCGCGGCGGCCGGATGAATGAAGTGGAACGCGTATGGCTTACGGCCAGCGGCGGACCGTTTCTCAACAAGCCGAAATCAGAGTTCGAAAGCATCACGGTGGAGCAGGCATTGAATCATCCGACGTGGAAAATGGGCCGTCGCATCACCATTGATTCAGCCACTCTGATGAACAAGGGCTTTGAAGTAATTGAAGCGTGCCGGCTGTTTAACCTGCCGGCGGAGCAGGTTAAGGTGATTGTGCATCCGCAGTCCACCATTCATTCTATGGTTGAGTTCAACGACGGCAGCATCCTTGCGCAGCTCTCGGTCACGGACATGCGGCTGCCAATCCTGTACGCGCTGACCTATCCGGAACGCATAGAATCCGACCTTCGTTTTAACGTGCTTGATCTGAAAAGACTGGACTTCTGCCCGCCTGATCTGGCCAAGTTTCCCTGTCTGAGGCTGGCCTATGAAGCGGCCGAGGCCGGCGGCGCCAAGACCATCGCCCTGAACGCCGCCGACGAGGTGGCCGTGGCAGCCTTCCTTAATACAGAGATCGCCTTTGCCGATATTCCCAAAATCATAGAGAGAACGATGCATGAAACGCCCGACCGCCATCCCGAATCCATAGAACAGGTACTTGCAATTGACGTTCAGGCCCGGGATTTGGCCCGCCACCTGCTCTCACATCAGTTGGCGCGCTGAGCCCATGACTGGCCGTTTGCAGGTACAATAAGAAAATCCGTAATTATGCACTTATTCAGTACTCCCGCTTTTATTTCCCTATTGGCGATGCCCAGTTTTGGGCAGATGACCAAAATATCCATTATCTATATTGCCGCAGTTGCCTTTGTTCTTGGCGTGCTGGTGTTTGTTCACGAATTTGGACATTACGCCGTGGCCAAGCTCTGCGGCGTCCGGGTTGAGGTTTTCAGCCTTGGTTTTGGCAAGCGACTCTGGGGCTTCCGCCGAGGTGATACCGACTATCGCCTGAGCCTGCTGCCCGTGGGCGGCTACGTAAAAATGTCTGGCGAGAACCCCATGGAAGACCACACCGGCGATCCGGGTGAGTTCATGAGCCATCCGCGCTGGCAGCGATTCCTGATCGCGATTGCCGGCCCGGCCATGAACATCCTGCTGGCCATCTGTCTTCTTACCGGCCTTTACATGTATCACCACGACTTTGAAGCGTACCTTCGCGTGCCCGTGGACCTGGTGAGCGTTCTGCCTAACTCTCCTGCCGAACAAGCAGGCTTGCTGACGGGCGATCGCATCATCAAAGTGGCTGACGTGGAGAATCCCACCTGGCAGCAGTTCCGCAATCTGGAATTCATCAGCCCGAATCAGCCTTTGGATCTCAAGATCCAGCGTGGCGGCGCGATCCTGGAAAAGTCAGTGGTCCCGACCCCGAAAGGGCCAGAGAAGATTGGCGACATCGGCGTGGAGCATCCGCAGGTGGTGGGTTCTCTGGAACCAGATGGTCCTGCTCTGGCCGCAGGCGTAAGGGTAAATGATGTGCTTGAATCAGTGGACGGAAAAATTGTCCACGACATCCCGCAGATGCTGGATCAGCTGCAAGCGTCAAAAGATCAGCCCATACACCTTACCGTCCTGCGCGACGGGAAACAGGTGGCGCTCACTCTGACTCCAAAGATAATGCAGGGTAAGTACCGGGTTGGCCTGCGGGCTGATCTGGCAGAAAAGTTACCTTTCGGTGCGGCGCTGGCGCAGTCCTTGAAGGAATGCAAAGAGAATTCCCTGCTGATTTTCAAGCTGGTGGGAGGAATGCTGCGCAAGAAAATTCCCATGGAATCAGTCAGTGGACCCATCGGGATCATGAAGATTTCCGGCGAAGCGGCCATGATCGGTCCCGCTCCGCTCTTCTACATCATGGCCATGATCAGCCTGAATCTGGCGATCTTCAACCTGTTCCCCATTCCGATTCTGGATGGCGGCTTGATCCTGCTGTTGCTGATTGAAAGCGTGATGCGCCGCGACATCAAACAGGAAATCAAGGAACGCGTTTACCAGGCAGCGTTCGTCTTCCTGCTGCTCTTTGCCGCCGTGGTGATCTTCAATGACGTGGCCAAGTCATTTCATCACATGTAAGCAAAGCTTCCTTTTTGGCTTTAACGACCGCCGGCAACACTGCTGGCGGTTTTATTTTGCCCGCCCGCTGATGCCGCGCCACGGAGTCCCCACAGAACCAGCACGGTCATCGCCAGGGTCGCGATCCCCACTGACATGAACAGAGCGGTAACCAAACTCTCCTGCCACGGCTGGCCGTGATGTCCAGCGCCGGTAATTGGAGAGAGTGCGAACGTACCCAGCGCCGCCGCCAGTGCCGTCGTCGCCCAGTTAGCGTATGCACCGTAAAGCGCTACCCAGTAGGCGATTGTTTTGCCTCGCGCCGGGAGTTTCACATAACTCCATACGGCGCCCAGGGCCAGCAGAAAAGTCCCCAGCATCACGCCTTCCAGGTGAGCGGCCAGTCCCATGCGGGGATTGACGAACCTCTGCTCCACAAACCCGGAAATGAGACCCAGTAAAAACAGGACCATTCCGTGCCACATCAGGCTGCGATTACGATCTTCCATATTTTTCACACTTTCCTCGGCTGTAATCTCTGTTCCGCCTCATTCCATCGCCAATCAGCGTGATCGCCCGACAAGTGCACACCGCCGAACCACGTGTCGATCCCATGCAGAGACACATAGTCATTCTTGCCTTCCGGCACTGCCTGCCCACTGTTGGTGATTTCATAGTGGGCGCCATTTTTCCGCAGCAAGGGTTCCGGCGGTTCCGTCAGCGCATCAAGCCGCTGGTAAACGGACAAGTCACCCCACGCGACAGCTTCCTGTTTGCGTGTCACCAGATAAATCTGTTCTCTTGTTTTCGGACCGGAGTGCACGGCCTGAAGAATCTGCCGTTGCGTGCGTGAGAGGCCGTCCGTGGTCCATGGGTATTCTTCACAGTGACGAATGAGCGCGTCACGGAGGAATGGCATCTCGGGATGATTCACTTGCAGAAATTCCACCAGCGATTCCGGTGAGGCATCGCGGAAGGCCGCCCATGCGTCGGTTGAGATGGCCAGTTGCTCCGGCAGCACGGTGCGTCGTAAGGGAAATAGGCGGGCCAGTTGCGATCCGGAAAGCTGCCCCAGTCCCTGAAAATCTTTGATCCCCGCATGCGAATTGATCTGGACAACGCTGAGCCTGACCTTGCCCATTTCCTGGCGCGCAAACCAGTCCATTAACTGGATAAGCTGCAACTGGTCGTAGAGGTCATGCTCAAACCACAGGACCACTTCTTCAAACTTGCGGAAATCTTCCAGGGTCTGATCACGTTCGGCAAAACCGGCGCGGTTCTTTTCATACGTTCCCCAGCCAGAGTCAGCCAAATAGCGCGCGCGAATGTCAGAAAGCGAGGCCAGGTCAACTGTCTGCGGTACTGGGCCATCATGCAGGACGTCTTGCCACGCGAGGAATCGTCCGGGAAAACGCACCTGACGAAACGTGGAAAGCACCGAGTCGCCGTTGGTGATATGCAGTAGCACAGAAGAAGGCTAACAGAAATAGCGCTTATCTCACCACGGAGGCACGGAGACACGGAGAAAACCATTTTGCCGCGAATTTCGCGAATAAACCTTTTTACCGCGGATTAACGCGGAGAGACGCGGAGAGACGCGGATTGGAAGAGCGTAATTCTCGTAGCTCTTCGCGAATTCAGCGCAAAGGGAACCAAAACGGAAATCTGCATTTTTCTGCGTGAATCTGCGGCAAGAGATTTTATTCGCGGCGATTCGCGGGCAGAAATTTTTTGTTCCTGCTACCCCAGGTACTTTAAGAAGTCCCTGCTGGTCGTTTTCTCAAACCCGGGGAACACGCGAGAGAGGTTGTCATTGCCCAGGTGATGCGACACAGCTTCGCTCAGCACCTGGCGGAAGTCTGTGGTCACCGCAAGATCACGACCTTCATAAAGCTGGTTGGCGCCGAGGCCCGGCCACTGTCCGTAAACTCTGCCGCCTTTTACCGGACCGCCCAGCACGAACATTACATTGGCATGGCCGTGGTCAGTGCCGCGGTTGCCGTTTTCGCGGGCGGTGCGCCCGAACTCTGACATGGTGACGATGACCGTGTCTTCGCCAAGATCGCCCAGGTCGGTCCAGAAGGCCGCAACGGATTGGGAGAACTCGCGCGTCAGGTTGGCGATCTGCCCCTGCACGCTGCCCTCGTTCACATGATGGTCCCATCCGCCTATATCAGCGAAGGCCACTTCCACCCCGAGGTTGGCTTTAACCAGTTGCGCAACCTGACGAAGACTGTCACCGAATCGTCCGCGCGGATAGTTGGCGCCGGGCGCAGGCGTATATTTCTCCGGATCAGCCGAACGCAGCATTTTGACTGCTTCGAATGTTTCATTGCCGGTGCCGTGCAGAACGCTATCGACCGACTGCGCATACATGGCTTCAAAGGTATTGCTGGCGTTGTCAGCTCCGCGTCCGCGGCCACCGCCTACGGAAAAGGCGCGAATATCACTCATGGCAACCGCCGGTACGGGACCGGCCAGGGTGCGCGGAACCGCGCCGCCCATGGCTACAGCACGGAAGGGTGAAGGTTGCGCCTCTTTCAGGTCGGCGATCGCGCGATTCAACCAGCCGTCTTCCGTCGACTTCATGCCGGGTGTGCCGGATTCCATGTAGTCCTGTGCATCAAAATGCGAGCGCGTATTGTCCGGCGATCCGGCCGCATGAACAATGGCAAGATGCTTCTGGTCCCATAGCGGCTTGAAAGCGGTCATGGAAGGGTGCAGACCGAAAAAGCCGTCAAGATCAATGGCACTATCAACTCCCGCACGCGGACGTGGAATGGCGATGCTCGGACGCATGGCGTAGTAAGCCTGCTCACCGTGCGGCACCACGATGTTGAGTCCGTCGGCAGCGCCGCGCTGGAAGAGCACGACCAGACGTTTCTTTCCCGGAGCCGCGGTGTCAGCGGCGTACACCGCGCGCATCAGAAAGCTGGGAACAATGCTGGTGCCAACAACCGCGAGTGCGCCGTTTTTTAGAAAGACTCTTCGAGTAATCGACATCTTTTGCTCCTGTCGCAACGCTCCAAACCGCCTTGAGAGCGCTGCTAGTGGTCACGTTCTAGAGGCTCCCGGTGCAGCGGGCTCGGTCGCGTGGACGGCCCGAGCCCTAATGTTATTTTGCCGTCGCCGACGGCGGCGAGAAGGCCGCCAAATACATAGATCCTTCGACTGCGTCGTCGCATTTGCTCTGACTCCGCTCAGGATGACAATTCATATCTCACACGATCTCTCAGAACGTTCCATCTCACTTCTTACTTCTCGCTTCTCCAATCAAGTCAAAATCAGGCCACAAAAAACCACACGAGCCCCGCTCAATGCAATCGTCATCGTCGCTGGAATTCCGGTGATCCCATAATAAGTCCGGCGATTGCGCCATAATTCGGCGGACGATTGGGATCGTCGAACTTGCGTTGCGTGACTTTCGGGTCGTTCAGCTGTTTGAGCAGGACCTGGTGCGTCTGAGCGGAAACGTCGCCGGCGAGAATGTCAGTTTCCAGTACCGCCAGCGCGGCTTCCGGATCGGGTGGCACGCTTCCATAGGAAGTTCCGTGGGAAGCCCCATGCACCAGCGCCTGCTGATCAAGCGAGGTTCCGGGCAGCTTGCCGGATCCCAGTGTTAAGGCAAAGTTCATGCGGTTCAGCAATGCCGATGAGTTCACCCATGCGTCGGCTTTCATGGAGTAGCCCGTTGGCGGCTGCATTCCGTACAGCGGCATGCCCATACGATTGAGGAACTGCACCAGCGGCAATGCGTTCTGAATGTCCACACTGGACGCACGCACTGACGACGCCACAAACTCCAGCGGCGTTTTCACCTTGGCGCGATACGCATCCTGTGACCAGAATTCCGGCGCATTGAACATGGTCTTGAGTACCTCGCGTATGTCGCCGTCTTTCTTCTTAAAGGTGTCCGCCATCTTGTCAATCAGGCTCTGTGGCGGATTGTCGGAGACGAAGCGCATGGCCAGCTTGCGCGAGATAAACTTTGCCGTCGACGGATGATGGGCCAGCATCTCCAGCATCTCAACGCCTTCTCTTTCGCCATGATCGCCAACCTTGTGCCCTAGCACATATTTATTGCCCGGCTCATGGGCGCGTTCATTGAACTTGAAATCGCCGCCACGCTGGGGCTGCTCAATGCTCCACCCGGTAAGCACCTTGGCCAGTTCCGTCACATCTTTCTGGTTGTAACCGCCATCCACGCCCAGCGTATGCAGTTCCATGACTTCACGCGCGTAGTTTTCGTTCAGGCCACTGCGGTTCTTGGCTGGTCGCGGGCGGACAGGAAAGCGACGGCCATAACGGTCACGCCGGACACGTTGGCCACCGGGGCCGTAGAGCGCGATGTCAGAATTCGGGCCGATGCTCTGCCAGTTATCGAGATAGAACAACATCGCCGGGCTTTTCGCCGTGGCGATCAGCAGGTCCTTGAATTTGCCCAGAGCGTGAGGGCGTATCACATCGCGCTCATAGGCGGTGATCATGTAGCGATCAGGCCCTTTGCCGATAAAGACGTTGAAGTGGTTGTACCAGAAGTCGGTCATCACTTCATCCAGCTGGCGTTCGCTGTATATGTCGCGCAGCAGCTTGGATTCGGCGAGCTCACCGTCAACCACAAGCTGCGGATTAATCATGGCCTGAATGGTCTCCTGATGCTCCGGCTTCATGCCTTCCACCAGCTTCATGGATTTGGGGCCTTTGTAGCCCTGCACCAGATCAAGACGTTCGTCGGCCGACATCTTCATGATCTTCTTGTAGCGATCTTCCGGATCAAGCTGGAGAAGCGGATCAGCCGCGATTTCGGCGGCGAGTTTGTCTGCCGGCTTTATGGCCGGCTGCGCTGCTTTCGCCGAAGGCGTTGGCACTGAGGAAGGTGAGGTAGCCGATGCCATTTCATTATCGGTTGCGGTGGAAGAAGAAACAGGCGCAGGCTTGCTGCCGCTTTTCGTTTGTCTCCTGGCTACCGAATTCAGGTCCGCATACATCGCGTCTTCGGCCTGCTTATGGCTGACTTTGCTCTGCTCTGGCGACGCATCCGAATCAGAGCTCATGCTCATATCTGTGCCAGCGCTTGCAGAAGTTGTTTTTGCCGGCTCAGCTACCGGCGGGGGCGCAGGCGCGGCAGAGAGATTTGTATCCGATCCGGCATCCGCCTTCTTCTGCTTGCGATCTTCCATGGCGATCATGCGAGATTCATAGATGGCTTTTTTCGCCGAGTCGTGCGGCATGGACATCTTGCCGTTCTGCACGGCTTTCAGTACCTGATTGTCGGGAAAATTCTCCACCATCTCCCGCGTGCTCATCTTCAGCGTGCGAAACGGAGCGATCCGCGCTTCCAGAGCGCTGTCATTGATCTTGTCAGGATGGAGTTGCTCGTCAAACCATTTGTCCAGGCCCATGGTGCGCACGCGTTCCACGTCACCGGGTTTCACGCCAAAGGTAAAGCGGTTCAGAGCATGGACAATCTGTTTGTCTTCAGGAATCTGCCCTGCAGAGGGCGTCTGGGTGGAGTCACCGTGCTTTTGTTTTTTGTCTTTTGCAGCCACCATGCCGGCAAGCATGGCAATAGCGAGGCCCAGAATTACAAGTGCTTGGCGCGTGGATCGCATGAGAAACTCCGGGTGCTCAGGGTTCCGCTTAGGTACCAGACCTAAATTACTAACACCAGCCTAAGCAAAAGTTGTGGGCAACGCCAGATTACGCAAGAGTTATCCGCCCGCGATTGGTGCGATGGTTCAGCTCAGAGACGATTGAATCAATGTCCGTGGGGGCAATGCTGCCCACAACGTTTCCATCGACAAACGGCTTACGGGCGCGTTCCTGCGCTGATGCCCAGGGACGCGGCATGGAGGTCTGCGCCACCGCGTCGCGGCGCAACTGCACCAGCAGGGCATGGACCACGTCAGCATCCAGTTTGGCCGGAGCCAGCCACGCCAGTTGGGCGGCGGCTTCACCCAGTGACATCCGTTTGCGATACGGACGCTCACTCAGCATGGCATCAAATGTGTCCGCCACGCCCACAATCTTCACCGCTGTTGATACTTCGCTCGAACGAAGCTTATCCGGATAGCCTGAACCATCGGCCCTCTCATGGTGCGAACGAACAACTTCCGGAATATTGGGCCACGGGAACTGCACCGTGGAAACAATACGATGGCCAAGCACCGTATGGTCAGCCATTTCCTGGAACTCATACGGCTCCAGCGCGCCCGGCTTGGTGAAGATATGCTTGTCCACGGTGACCTTGCCGATATCGTGCAGGTAGCCTGCGGCGCGAAGCTCACTGACTTCGCTCACGTTCATGCCCAGCGCATCTGCGATCCCGGCAGCGTAGCGCCCCACACGCAATGAGTGCCCCTGCATCTCCTTGGACTTCATATCAATGGTGGCGGCAAAAGCGCTCAGCGCGTCATCCCAGAAGGAATGCACGGAAGCGATGAGCTTCAGGTTCTCCGCAGTACGTTCTTCGAGTGACTGAATCAGCTGATGGTTATAAATTGCCAGGCCGATCAACGGCGCAATATCGGCTATCTGCTTTAGCGCTTCAGGCGTATATTCGGCTCCGCCTTCGCGTTCACCCAGCAGCAACGCGCCAATCAATTTGCCTCGGATCTTCAACGGAGCCACGGCACGAAACCACACGCTGGATATATTTCCGGTGGAGCTGAGAAACGTATCGGCGCGTTCGCGGCTGATCAGCTGCGGCCCTGGAGCACTGGCCAGGGCGTGTATGTGCTTGTGCTGGAGTGGAAAGACGGCTGTCTGGGGGAATACTACAAAGCCCGCCGCTGCAATGGAACTGAGCATGGGCGGCTTATCCTGAAAGCGAAAGAGCGCGCCGGAACTGGCGCGGACCGCTGCCATCACGATATCCAGGGCGGCGCCGGCGGTATTTGCCAGATCGCGTTCGCCCGTGAGGACGGGTCCCAGTTCGGCCAGAATCTGGGACGCCTGCATCGGAGGCCTGCTTGTAATAAATGAGTCGGCCAAGAAGGTGTGGCGCGAGTTCCAGAGCAAGGCCAGAGTAGCAGCTTAAATACGGGTTACGAAAGTACGAGTATCGGGATAGTAAACACCTGTAAAGTTTGACAGTGTTTTGGCTAGAGCTGGACGACGCTGGCAAACGCGTTTCACAGGACAAACAAGTGCTATAAAGATTCTTCCATCTATTAATCATTCACTATTCACCATTGCACGACAAAAAGGGACTGAACGATAAAAAGGGGCTGAACCCATTAGAGGGACTGAACCATGCGTATTGTCACCATCCTGCTCGTCCTGTTCGTCGCAACCGTCAACCTGGCTGTTAGCCAACAGGCTCAATCCCCATCGTCGGCAAAGCCCGACTCTGTTTCTTCCGCGCAGCCGGCGCATTCGCCAGAAGACCCTCTGGCAGAATCTCAACCCGTTGCCACTCACCATCAACTCACGGTTGGCGGAAAAGCGCTGAAGTACACGGCGACAGCCGGAAGGATCTTGCTCAAGCCGGAGAATGGCCCCACCGAGGCGGCAATCTTCTTCACCGCGTACACGCTGGATGGTGAAGATGCGCACATCCGTCCGCTTACGTTCGTGTTCAATGGTGGCCCGGGCACGTCCACAGCATGGCTGCACATGGGAGCGTTCGGCCCGAAGAAGATCAAGCTGGAGAAAGATGGCGGCGTCCCTGCGCCTCCTTACCAGACGGTGGATAATCCGGATACGCTGCTCGACCGCACAGACCTTGTCTTCATTGACGCGCCCGGGACCGGTTACAGTCGCGTTCGCCCGGACCTGACGAAAAAGTTCTACAACATTGCCGGCGATACCGATGCGTTCTACCGCTTCATTCGCATCTACCTCAGCCGTTACCAACGCTGGCGTTCTCCGTTGTTTCTTTTTGGAGAAAGCTACGGGACTATGCGGGCAGCCGCACTCGCCAACCATCTGACTGACAATTACATTCCGGTACGCGGAGTTGCGCTGCTCTCGGTGGGGATCGACTTCCAGACTCTTATGCCCGGCAATATGAATGACTTGCCGCATCAGGTGATTGTTCCCTCTTACACCATGATTGCCGCCTATCATAAGAAGCTCTCAGCGGACCTTACCGCTGACCTGGATGCAACCATCAAGAAAGTGGAGCAATGGTGCGCCACGGATTATGCTCAGGCACTGGCATTGGGAAATGCGCTGACGCCTGAACGGCGAAAGCAGATCGTCGCACAACTTGCGGCCTACACCGGACTGAAACCCGAGCTGATCGAAGAAAACGATCTGCGCATTGAACCAACGGTCTTCATGCACAACCTGCTCAAAGAGCAGAAACTGGAAGTTGGACGCGTGGACGGACGCGTGGCCTCGCCGGCGCCGCAATCCAACGCTAACGAGCCTTTCTACGATCCGGCCATGGCCGCCATGTTCCCCGCCTTCAACGCGGCCATGAATGACTATGCTGAATATGACTTGAATTACAAATCAGAAATCCCTTACATCGTCTGGGACTATGAAGGTATCAATCATGTGTGGGATTGGAGTACCGGGATCCACGGTTATCCCCAGACCGCGACGGCCCTGCAATCCGCGATGGCGAAAAATAAGTTCCTGAAAGTGCTGGTAATGGAAGGCATGTACGACCTGGCAACACCGTTTTACGCCAGTGCGTACACCTTTCAGCACCTGCGTCTGAACGCCGACTATCGCAGGAACATCACCTTTGCCGACTTCAAGAGCGGTCACATGGTTTACACAGACGCCGTTGCCTCCGCGGAAATGAAACGCACGCTGGACGCCTGGTATCAGTCAATGGCCCAGTAGCTTTTCAACCGGCTCTTTACTGGCTGGCAGGCGGCACGGCTGCATTCGCCTGCTTTTCTGCCATTGCCTTCATGTTGTTGAGCCCAGTATCAATGTGCTTGCCGAATTCCCGCGGTATGTTGAAGAACACTCCCACCAGTTTCATGGCGTAGAGGTTCGAAGCCTGTATGCTCCAGGTGACATTGGTGTTCGGAGGCTGAGTTCCACCCGGGAAGGGCTCAAGTTTGAACACGTTCAGGTTGTGGGCTTCAAACGGACGCACAAAATCCACCATGACCGCGACTCTGCTTGACGGCGCTGATTCAAGGATCTGCATACGTCCCACGCCGCCGCGGCCTTTGCTGTCCCATTCCGAAGCTGCTCCAATGCCGCTGGCAGGGCCGCTGTAGCTGGTCTTCATGGTCGGATCTTTTCTGTCATCAGGCGCCCAGGATTCCCACGCGCGGAGATCATTGATCATCGCGAAAATCTTTTCCGGCGACGCGTGGATGGCAACGGTGCGTTCGACGCGGAATGTGTTGGGCCTGGTGGCGGCAAAGATGAGGATCGCGATGACGAGAATAGCGGCGGTGATAAGAATTTTCAGGACCATAGGCGAATCGTTCCTGTTGCGGATGCGTCCGCACGGTTGGCAATGTTAGCACGGCAGTCCGGGGGAACGCCTTGCATCAACCTGGCTGCAACTAGTCAAATTTTGGCCTCACAAAATGACACTAGTTCGGATATACTCCGCTGCAACAACTCGCTTTTCGCTTACTTCTATGGCAGCCACCGCTCAATCCAGCCCAATCGTGGAACAGGGTACTCTCTGCGCCAATTGCACCACGCCTATGCAGGGCAATTACTGCCACCAATGTGGAGAAAGGAAGGTCCACGAACACGACCTGACTCTCCGGCATTTCTTTCTGCACGCGGTGCACGAGTTTACGCACCTGGATTCCAAAGTTTTTGCCACGGTCCGTTACCTGTTTACCCGTCCCGGTTTTCTGGCCCAGGAGTTTGTCGCCGGCCGCAGATCGCGCTACATGAAACCGCTGGCGCTGTTTCTTATTGCCAGCGCTCTATTTCTGTTGGCGGGTTCCGTCGTTATGATCTCACCCTTTGACGTACACCAAATGAGCAAGGCGGACGCCAAGGGTCAGCTTGACGCTGTATGGGCCAAGCTGGCGGCGAAGAAGCACGTTCCCAAAGAAGTGATCATTGATCGCGTGCAGGACACCGTACACAAGGTGACCACAGCGGCCCAGTTGGCCAGTGTGCTGGGCATGGCCGTGATGCTCGCGATACTCTTCCGCGGCCGTTATTTCGTGGAGCACCTGGTGTTCTCGCTTCACTTTCTGTCCTTCACGTATCTTGCTACCGTTCTGGCTTCGCCGCTCTATGCCGTCAGGGTGCCCGGGACCTGGCAATCGATGGCTTTGATCGTGGTTGTTACTGCGGCCTACTTAACGTATCTGATCGTAGCCTTGCGGCGGTTCTATCAACAGAGTACAGCCGCCTCGGCGTTAAAAGGAATCGTTGCGTATGCAATCACCCAAGCCTCCATTATCTTCTCCATCATAGTTGCGTTCGTGTTGGCGATTATCCGTGCTGCCATGTCCTGATCAGAACTTTCACCCGCTAGAAATGTTCCCTCAGCTCCCCAAATCTCTCCACCCGTAACAGCTTCACGCCTTCCGGCGGCGAATCCACCGTCTCATGTTCCAGGATCCAGGTCATGTCATGGGGAACGAAAACTGCATTGATCCCCGCCGCCATAGCAGGATTCACATCCGACCGTGGGCTGTTGCCGATCATCCACGTGGACTCCGGAGCAAGCTCGTACTTGCTGACTACTTCGCGATACGTTGGCGGGTTCTTTTCCGCCACGATCTCCACCGCCGCGAAATACTCCTTGAGCCCTGACCGTTCCACCTTGGCCTTCTGCTCGGTGAAGTCTCCCTTGGTCATCATGATCACGTGATGCTGCCGCTGGTTCAGGTAAGCAAGCGTCTCCGGTACGCCGCTGATCAGTTCGATGGGATACGTGGAAACCTTATGGGCAAAGCCCCAGATGAATTCATGCAATGCGGGCGTAACCGGCGACTCAGACAGACGTTCAAAGCATTTCACCAGCGAGTGGGCAAAGCTATGCGAGCCGTAGCCGCGTTCCATGATAGTTTCGCGCTCCACCTGATTCAGAAATAGGCGCACTTCCTGGGGTGGCAGGTGCTGGTGGTTGAGGCGCTCAATGAACTCGGCAATCGCCTGTTCAAAATAGACGTTGTTCTCCCACAGGGTATCGTCGGCATCAATCAGCAGTGTTTGAGACGTGAGGGGCATGGGTGGCAATAATGATAAATGGCCGCTGACTTTTTATTGTCGCTCCGCTGGCGCTACGCTCCTGCCTGCGGCAGCGCGGGACTGGGTCTGTCCTCCGCTTACCCAGCGCTTATACCTCGTCCCGCGTTGCGGAACTCGGTAACGCACTGGGCTATTTTCAGTCGCGCCTACGGCGCTTTGTGCATGGGCAGCCCTGAAGACCGTATAAGACTGCGATTTTCAAGATTCAGAAGAGTTACATCTTTGCGTTCAATTTCCCTGTCGCTTCAGATGGACCGGGTCATCCGACCGATTCATTCCAGTTTCAACCTCCGCCGCGGGTCAGGTGCTTATGATGACAAGTCAGGTCTCATGCACACTCTAGAGCCCAATTCTTACAGGAAGGAGCTTTACCTGTCATATCTAGGGTGTGCCTTCATAAAGCGATTTTGTGAGGCGGCTCATAGTTTCGCCGGGTGCTGCCAGAATCCTTGAGGCTGCTAGAATCATGGTCGATGAAACTCGAACGCTCTTTATCTTTATTCATTTCCATCTTTTTACTTGTTGTCACGATTTCCGGCGTTGCTTCAGCCCAGGCCGGTCGCAAGGCTGGCGCTGCGCCTAAGAAGGCAGACCAGTGCGAACTCCATGAGCCGATCCACGAAGACCTGGCTGCGCAAGTAGCCAAGTTCAAACTGGTGTCCATGCCGTTCAGCGTGGTGGGACTCAGTGATCAGGAACGGCAGATGGTTTACAAGCTGGTGGACGCGTCGCGCCAGCTGGAACTGATCTACTGGCACCAGAGTGATCCCAAAGGCCTGGATCTGCTCAAGAAAATGAGCGGATGCAATCAGGTACAGAACCAGAAGCTGCGTCGCTTCCTGACCATTAACGGCAGCCGTTATGATCTGCTGGAAGAGAACAAGCCTTTCGTCGGCAACGATCCGTTTTCTCCCGGACGCAATCTTTATCCCGCCGGCATTACTCGCGCTGAGATTGATGCGTACGTCGCCAAGCATCCGCAGAAAAAAGACCAGATTTATAACCCGTACACGGTCATTAAACGGCAGGGCGCAGAGCTGATCGCGGTTCCCTATCACATTGAGTACAAGCCCTGGCTTACAGCGGCAGCCACCAACCTGAAAGAAGCGGCGGCGCTGAGCCCGGATAAGGCCTTCGCCAACTTTCTGCGGCTGCGCGCCGAAGCGCTCCTGACCGACGACTACTACAAGAGCGATCTGGCCTGGCTGGACCTGGAGAATCCGAAGTTCGACATTATCTTTGCGCCCTATGAAACCTATCTGGATGACGTGCTGGGCGTGAAGGCGTCATACGGCGCGGCGGTCATGATTCGCAATGATCAGGAGAGCGCGAAGCTGGCGATGTTCATGGAGCATGTGCCGGAAATTCAGGAAGCACTACCCCTGCCGCCGGAAGACAAACCTTCCATGAAAGGCCACAGCACGCCCATGGAAGTAATGGACACGCCGTTCCGCGCCGGAGACCTGCGCCATGGATATCAGGCGGTGGCAGACAATCTGCCCAATGACGCGCGCATCCATCAGGAAAAAGGCACCAAGAAAATTTTCTTCAAGAATTTCATGGATGCCCGGGTAAATTACGTGGTCTTGCCGATCGGCAAATTGCTGATGCGTGAAGACCAGGCCAATCTGGCCAGCATGAATGGCTATCTGGCTGCCGTGCTCATGCACGAAATCTGCCATGGCCTTGGCCCCACCTTCGCCCGCACCAGCTCAGGACAGGTGGACATTCGCGCCGCCATCGGGCCAACCTATGCCGGCCTGGAAGAAGCCAAAGCAGATATGGTCGGCCTGTTCGGCCTGGATTTTCTCATGGATAAAGGCGTGATTCCAAAATCAGCGGCGCCGGAAGTATACGCTTCGCACGTGGCCGGCATCTTCCGTACTGTGCGTTTTGGCGTGGCCGAAGCGCACGGCCGCGCGGAGATGATGGAGTTCAACTACCTTAGTGAACAGGGCGCCATCACGCAGGACGCAAAGACCGGCAAGTATGTGATCGACTTTGAAAAGATGCCCACGGCCATTGCCTCGCTAGCCAAAGAACTGCTGGAAATTGAAGCCACGGGGGACCGGAACCGCGCTGAGCAATGGTTCAAGAAGTATGATTCCATGCCGGCTGGGTTAAAATCGACTCTGGCCAACATCAAGGATGTTCCGGTGGATATTGATCCGGTCAGTGCCTTTGGCGAGCAGATCCAATGATTAAGCAAATGTCTGGAAGAGAAAACGTGGAAGAGAAACGCCGCTTTGAGCGGATCGACATCGCCTCGCACGGGATGGTGGAAGTGCTGGGCGAGAAAGACCGCAAAGTCGGCATGGTGCGCCAGCTGGCCCGTGGAGGCTTCTCCATGGAAACCGACAAGGCTTATCACAAAGACAGCAAGGTGCACAGCCTTGCCATTGTGGATTCGAGTGAGGACATCCGCGCTGACGTGAAGGCCCGCGTGCGCTTTATCGAGCCGAACCTGGTGGGCTTTGAATTCGTCGACCTGAACGCCGCCGCGGCGGTGGAGATCGGCATCCTTATCGGGAAGTACTACGAGCACGCTAAATAAGCCAGGAAGAATGCAGGTTGTCCCCGTCCCTAAATCCGCAACCTTGAGATTAGCTGTCCGGGAACAATCATCGGCGTTGATGGGGTAATTTCCGTCAGTCGCGGGACAAACACCTGAACAACCATAAACGCAATCCTTACGTCTAATCCCGCAATTGAAGTGCCCGAAGGTGCAGCTCAGCGCCCAGCTTTTTGGTTCAAATTCATACCGTTTTGATAAGAGAAAGTCAGACAGGTAATACCTAAAGAGAGTCAGAGTGCGTTTTCCTGTTTCACGTGCTCCATTGACTGTGTCTAATCAAGTTAGCGGTCCGTAGATCCGGCAGTCATTGGATCGGCTGTTTAGCCGCGCCTTTTCCGCTCCGATTTATGGCACGCTCCTGGGGTTTCGGGCGGCATCCCGAAACCCTTTTTATTTATTGGCGCTTTCGGGAGAATCCGAATAAGAGGAAAGGAGACGCGCTGAAAATGGGGACGTCGTGTCGTCCCAACCAACCAAGTCACAATCAAGAACACCCTAACCCTCTGTCATGTTGAGCGGAGTCGGAGCAAATGCGACGACGGAGTCGAAACATCCCGAGAATGCCAATCACCAAAAATGCGGACTCAGGACTGGCATCCTCGGGATGTTTCGACTGCGCCGTCGCATGCGCTCCGACTGCGCTCAACATGACAGGGTTTTACGGGATATATGCTGGAAGTGCCCGCGTAGAGACGCGGTTTCTCTATTAGACAGAGTCGCAATCAAGAACTCCCCTAAGAAAAAATCCTGTTCCGCCGCTCATCCCTCCGTGTCTTAACCAACACAGAACGAATTGATTTGCTCATTGGCTGCGCGGCTATTGGGGCGGCAACCTCGATGGCCCGCTTTTTTATCTTCGATTCTGTCGCTCCGCTCCACACCGATCGAGTGCGCCATTCGTTGTTACAGCGACATGCTCCTGTTCAACGGGCTCGGCGCGCTAGTCGGCCTCGCCCTTCTATAGCGCGGGAGGAACCCCAGAGAATTTGCAAGTTCCACCTCTGTGTCAACCGGCCCACAGCGTGTCTTCACGCCCACGATTTTTCTACCCGTTACACATACTTAACCCTCTTATTTGCAATACTTAGCTCGTGGCTGCTCAACTGCTTTTCCTCTAATCGCAAGACACGAGGAGATTGACGATGCGGCGGCACACAACGATCCCAGTAAAGACTTCAGCGGTAGCAGTTCTCATCATGACGGGCGCAGTTTACATGGCAGCAGAAGCGCGCCAGGCGGTCATCCGGAAACAACAACGGGAAATCAGCCGGATTGAAAATTCCCCATTCAAGCCATCCCCATTCACCCCATCCTCGTTAACGCCGTCCTTGTTAACCCCAGCCAGCTCAAGACCACAAATCGCGAAATCAGTGGCCAGTGTGCCTGCTGTCGCAGATGCGCCGGCGAACGCGCCACGTCCGCAAAATGCGGAAGTTGCCGCTGAGCGGCAGGCAGCCAGAATTCCTGCACAGATACCGGCTTCTGCGAATGACGGTCACAAGCGGCAGATCGTGATCAGCATTCCCGACCGCCGTCTTGCTCTAGTGGAAGACGGCAAGCTGGTGAAGAGTTATCCCATCGCGGTGGGCGCACGCGTTTCGCCCAGCCCGGACGGTGAGTTCGCGGTCATCAATCACGCGAAAAACCCAACCTATCGCCATGGCGGTAAAGAGATTCTGCCGGGCAAGGACAATCCGCTGGGCACGCGCTGGATCGGTCTGAGTCTGAAAGGCTACGGCATTCACGGCACCAATGTTCCCAGCTCCATCGGCAAGGCGGCATCGCATGGCTGCTTCCGCATGGCTCAGGCTGACGTGGAGGATCTCTACACCCGGGTACAAGTTGGCGACACCGTTACGGTCCGTCGCGAACGCGATGAGTTGATCGCACAGATATTCAACAAACCCGCTTCGCCGCGGACGGAAACAGAAGTGGCTGCCAATAGCGGTCAGACGACCGAGGCAGCCGAGTAACAACCGCGAGTTTGAAAACAAGGTTCGCCGCGCATTGCACCAGGCGCGGCCAGAAGAGAGAAGGAAATTACCATGCTGTTGCTTAAGTACCTGCTGCTACTTACCGGTTGGGGTCTGTTAACGGCAGCCGCCGTTCAGGCCCTGAGAAATCTTTACAAGGTTGTCCAGTATCACCTCCAGTTGCGCCATAGAGCTTCCGCTACGGAACCGCCATCAACCAATGGAGCCGCCGTGGAAAAACCGCAACTGAACTGGACTACTGCCAAGTGGGCGTTCCTGGCGGCCTGGCTGCCGCTCATTATCGCTGGAGGCATTGTGGTGGTGCCCAGCGGAATGGGCGGCGTCAGAGCAAGTCAGACCGCGGGAACGCTTCCCGGCACTCTGTATCCGGGCGTACATCTGGTGCGCCCTTTGATTGATACCGTGGTTTTGTATGACATACGCGATCAGGTGCTCACCACGTCATCTCTGGGAAAAGATGGTCTGCAACCGGCCCACGAACACGGTTCCGAACCCAGGGAAGGCACGAAACCGGACGCTTTCACGGTGCAGTCGCGTGAAGGGCTGAGCATCGGGCTCTCTATCACGGTGCGCTACCGTCTTGATCCGCGCAGGCTCGATTACATACACGCCAACATGCCACAGCCGGTGGAGAAGGAGATTGTTCCGCCGGTGGTATCCAGCGTGTTCCGCGAGCTGGCGCCGAACTACACGGTACGCGAGCTGTTTGCCACGCGCCGCGAAGAGATTCGCCAGAATGCCGCCACGCGGATCACCAGGAAACTGGAGGCGGACGGCATTATCGTGAAAGAAGTCATGCTGCGTGACGTGCAGCTTCCGCCGGAATACGCCAAAGGTCTGGAAGGTCTGCTGATGAAGGAGCAGGAGAACGAAGGCCTGGGCGTGGAAACTGAGATGAAAGCCAAGCAGGTCAAGATCGCCGAACTGGAAGCCGAAGCACAGCGAGTGCAGCAAGTGAAACAGGCCCAGGGCGCCGGCGAGGCGCGCGTGCTTCAGGCCAAGTCGGAAGCCGATGCCATGCAGTATACGTTGCCGCTGAAGCAGAAACAGATCGAGCAGTCTCGCCTTGAGGCTGAAGCCCACAAGGAGGCGACGGTGAAAAACGCCGAAGCCCAGGCACAAGCCAAGATCATTGACAGCAAGGCGGAACTGGAGCGGCGGAACTATCTTGCCGATGCTGAGGCTGGACGAATTCGCAAAGTGGCGGATGCCGACGCGCAACGCATGAAGAGCGAAGCCGCGCTGCTGAAGGGGAATCCGCTGCTGATCAACAAGATCATCGCGGAAAGACTGTCTGACAAGCTGCAGATCATGATGGTGCCCTCAGACGCCAAGATCTTCTTCAATGACGTGCTGAAAGGCGGCATCACTCCGGACGCGACCACGGGTGCGAAAGCAACGCAGGACGCGGAGGAAGACGACCAGAGTGCTTCAGATACTCAGTCCCAGCAGTTTCAACCATACGGCAATCAACCATCACAGGAAAAGCAGTTTCAGATCAACCAGCAGTTTCAGGATTCGCTTCGTAAAAGCGGGAAGATCCGATGAACAGGATTCCGCCGGAAATCACAAACGGGCGCCAGACTCCGCCGAGTCGGGCGCTCGTTCCGGCGGATGCAGCCATGGTGGCAGGGACCTGCGTGTGCCCTGTACTTGTGTAACTTCACTTATGTAACGGCGGGTACCTCCACGCATTGCCTTATTGCCAAACCAGGGATTTTTGAGTTGAATCACAACACGAAGCCGTTGCTCCATTTCAAGCCAATGTCCAAAGCTCTTCAGCTCCGCTGCTGCTGGATGATGACGATTGTCCTGTTCGTGGCAATCATGCCAATGCGCGCGTACGCGCAACAGGAAACCCAGTCACCCATGCTGCCGGCCGTGTTCGAATTTGTGCAGCGCATTCTCTCAACCGCCGGAAATCCCGGCACCATGAGCGTTTCCTTTCAGGATATTTCGATTCTGCCCACGGACTTGCAGGAAGTTGTGCAGAACGCGATTTTCACCAGCTTTCGCAATTCCGGCGTGCAGGTAGTGAGCCCGGAAAGGGCTGTGGCGCAGACGGAAATAACTTTTTCCGAAAGCTGGCGTGAGTACGTGTGGGTAGCTCGGGTGCAGCAGGGCACCACCAGCAAACTGGTAATGAAAAAGGTGCCGCGGCCGGAACACGCGCCGGCGTCGCGCACGCCCATGATGACCGTGCGCAAGAACTTCATCTGGCGGCAGGATGGGCCGATGCTCGACTTTGCCCAGGATGATCGGACTCTGGCTGTACTGGAACCAACGCAGATCGCCATTTATAACAACGAAAATGGAAACTGGCGGCCGCGCTACACGCTTTCCATCACACATGCGGGCGCATGGCCACGCGATCTGCGCGGACGCATCCTGATCAACGGCTCGCAAGTCACAGCTTTTCTTCCCGGCACGCGATGCAATGGCAGCACATCACCGCCATCGCTTGACTGCCACGCCAGTGACGATCCCTGGCAGGTTGATCAAGGCACGCTTTCGGCATTCTTCAGTCCGCGGCGCAATTTCTTCACCGGAATTCTTGCCGGACAAAATGCCGGCGGCTCCGTGCTGCCATTCTTTTCCGCCGCCACCTGGCAGGCGGGCGACACCCGCCAATGGCTCTTCACCGGCACGGACGGACGCACGCGTCTCTATCAATATGATCTTTCTTCTCCGGCGGCCCTCTTCAATATATGGGGGAGCAACATTGCGGCTGTACACTCAGGCTGCGGATCAGGCTGGCAGTTGCTGGTAAGCGCGCCTACTGATTCGGTGCGTCCAGACAGCATACAAGCCATGGAAATTGCCGGACGTGAAGCACTGCCCGTAAGTTCTCCGATTGAGTTATCAGGAGCGGTGCAGGCGCTATGGACATCAGGAAAAAACAGTGAGCTGGCGCACGGAATCATGCAATCGCCCGCCACAGGAAAGTATGAAGCGTTCAATCTTACGGTTAGTTGCGGCCAGTAGCTTCCTCATCATCGTCGTTGCCGGGATGGTTGCCGGCCACGCCAGCTCGCGTCCGCGCTATGGCGGGACGGTGCGTGTTCTATTGCGCGACCGCATGAACACGCTTGATCCCCAGGGCGACGAGGAACACACCGCGGCGCGCGACCGCGTCTCCGCTTTGATCTTTGAAACGCTGACGCAGATGGACGCTCTGGGGCAGCCGCAGCCGCGGCTGGCAACATCATGGAAAGCTGACCAGGCCAGACGCTCATGGCAATTCAACCTGAGGCTGGCAGAATTTCATGATGGCAGCACAGTCACGGCACAGGACGTGGTGGCAAGCTGGGGGAAAATCAACACCGGCTGGAAAATCTCTGCGCTGGACAAGCAAACCGTCGTTATCGAAACACCGGCGCCCGTCTATCATCTGCCGGAAATGCTGGCGCTGCCAAAGTTTGCCGTGGTCAAACGCAATCCGGATAACACGATGGTGGGCACAGGTCCGTACAAGATCAGTGACTGGCGCCCAGGAGAGAGGGTGACGCTTGCCGCCAACGAAGACTATTGGGGCGGCCGGTCATTTCCTGACACCATTGAAATTCTCCTTGCTTTCAGCATGCGTGAGCCGTTGATGGATCGCCAGCTTGGGTTTTATACCGCGGCCGAGATAGGCGTTGACCAGGCGCGTCCGCTGGAACAGAACAACCAGAACATCGCTTACTCCCGGCCGAGCGATCTTCTCGTCGTCCTATTTCTTCAACCTGATTCGCCCAACACTCGACCGGGAAGAAAGCCGGTGGACCCGCGGATCCGCGAGGCGCTTTCACAATCCATCAATCGCGCGACTATCAGCAATTTCATCCTGCAAAAGAAGGCGACGCCGGCTAATGGACTGCTGCCGCAATGGCTCACGGGTTACGAATTTCTTTTTCCCGGCGGCATGAACCTGGAGCGGGCAAAAGAATTGCGCGCAGAAACCGCCAGCCTGGTGATTGTTCCTCCGATCTCACTGGCCTATGACTTCGCTGACCCGGTGGCCAAGCTGGTAGCCGAACGCATTGCCGTGGACGCGCGTGAAGCCGGCATCACGGTGCAGCCATACGGTGAATCGCACGTGACTGGACTGCCGGCGCGCGGCGCGGGCAATGCCGATGCCGTTCTCCTGCGCATTCCGCTGCCATCGCTGGAACCGTCCGTAGCATTATCTGCAACTCTTGACGCCCTTTTGTTGAACGACCCTTCATCTTCGCCGCTCAATGCCTCCCGGAGTGAAGATTTATTTGAAATTGAGCGCAAGACGCTGCAGAATTTCCGCGTGGTCCCCGTGGCACATCTTTCTCAGGCAGTATGGCTGAACAACAGCGCGCATAACTGGCAGCAGCAACCCAATGGAGCTTGGTCACTGGACCAGCTCTGGATGGAAGGACCACGGTAAACCTTGTCTCTGAATGCCAAGCTGCTTCTGCTGATCTCGCTGAGTATCACCGCCAGCGTGGGCATGGTCGCGTTTCTGATTGAAGAACGCGCGCATGAGGCGTTCCGTCGCATTGAGAAAGAGCGCACAGAAACCCTGGTCGGCCAATTCCGCAGCGAGTTCAATCATGAAGGTGTGGAAATTCTTTCCAGCGTGGAAGGCATTGCCAATTCAGACGCCATGCTCCGTACCGCGTCTGAACTTACCAACGGCGCAGATCTGGCCAATTTCATCAATGAAGCCGCGGGTTACGCATCCACAGCGCACCTTGATTTCCTTGACCTGATTACTCCTGACGGCACCATTGTTTCATCGGCCCACTGGCCGGCGCGCTTCGGCTACAAACAACGCTGGTTTCTGGACGCAGGCGGATCAATTCCAGACGCAGCCTTTCTGCGTCACGTGGAAACGCCGCAGGGAGTAGCTCTGGCCATGCTGTGTATTCGTCCGGTCAAGACGCATGGCGCAAATTATTACCTGATCGGCGGACGCAAGCTGGTAGCAGTGCTGCAGACTCTCTCGCCGCCTCCGGGATTGCGTTTCTCCATCTACAGCGCTCCTGAAAAAGGTCCCGGAGAACTGATGGGCGCAGGCACAAGTAACATTGGGCTCGATAAGGTCATGCCGCTGATCCAGAAAGCGGTGGACGAGCGCCGCGAACAAGCCTCCACCGTGGACTGGGGCGTGGAGCATGAAGAGTTCATTCAGGCCATTCCCCTGCCTGGTTATGCGGACCGCGTCCCGGCAGTGCTGCTGGTGGGCAACTCACTGGAGCAGGAACTCACGCTGGAGAATCACATACGCAATATCAGCCTCACCATCGCCGGTGTGGCGGTATTGCTTGGCATCATTGTGAGTGCGGTGTTCGCTTCACGCATCAACCGTCCCGTGAAGAAGCTGGCCAAAGCCGCAGCGGAGATTGGGCACGGCAACTGGGATGTGCGCGTGGAGACCAAGTCCAGAGACGAGATCGGCAAGCTCGCTGAGGCCTTCAACCAGATGACCGAGGAACTGATTGGCCAGCGCGAGCGTCTGGTGCAAACCGAACGGGTTGCCGCGTGGCGCGAACTGGCGCGACGTCTGGCGCACGAATTAAAAAACCCGCTCTTCCCTTTGCAGATCACGGTGGAAAATCTTTTGCGCGCGAGAGAAAACGCCCCCGGCGAATTTGAAGAAATCTTCCGTGAGAGCACAACCACTCTGCTGGCCGAGATCGCCAACCTTAAAACGATCATTGGCCGATTCAGCGATTTTTCCCGCATGCCCGCGCCCGAGCTTCAGGCCACGGACCTGGATTCGCTGGTGCGCAGCGTTGTCCAGCTGTTTCAGGGCCAGCTCACCAACGGCGCAAAAAAGATCGATCCGGTCCTGGAATTGGAAAAACTGCCGCCCGTGAGCGCCGATCCGGTGCTGATTCGCCGGGTCATAGAGAATTTGGTGCTCAACGCGATTGACGCCATGCCGAACGGAGGAAAGCTCACCTTCCGCACCGCACTGGATGATCGTTTTGCAGTTTTTGAAATCGCCGACACCGGTACCGGACTTACGCGTGAAGAATGCGACCGCATCTTCACGCCCTATTACACAAGTAAACAGCATGGCACGGGATTGGGACTGGCGATCGCGCAGTCAGTGGTGAGCGATCATCATGGAAGAATCAGCGTGAACAGTACGAAGAACCTGGGAACGACGTTCAGGGTGGAGCTGCCGCTGTATGTGGGTAATGGGAGTTCCTCCTCTTAAAATTCCCGCGAAGCGGCCGGAAATTAAATTGGTGGCATCGGTATTTGGTATTTGGTATTTGGTAGTTGGTATTGGTATTTGGTAAAAACAAGAGCGCGCAACATTACCTTTGGCCTTGAGCTAGCCGCTAGGAGCTATAGCTTTCCACCAAATACCAATTACCAAATACCGGTTTTTCCATGAAAGCTCACCTCTTCATCATCGACGACGACGCCAACACGCTGGCATCGCTGGCGCGTGCGTTCCGTCTTGCCGGGCATGAGGCCACGGTCTGCGACAATCCGATGCGCGCACTCGACATCATCAAGCAGGAAAAGTTTGACCTGATCTTTTCTGACGTGATGATGCCGGGCAAAGACGGCTTGCAACTGCTGGAAGAGATCCGTGCGGCTGGAATTACGACGCCGGTGGTGATGATGTCCGGCCAGGCGCATATTGAGATGGCGGTCAGGGCTACCAAGCTCGGCGCGCTGGATTTTCTGGAAAAGCCGCTCTCCACGGACAAGCTTCTGCTTACGCTGCAGAATGCGTTACAGCTGGAGCGGCTCAAGCACGAGAACCAGCAACTTCGCCAGCAACTGGGCAGTGGCGGACTGGTTTATACCGGCGAGAAAATGCGCCGGCTCATGACGCAGGTAGAGCGCGTGGCCGCCAGTGAGAGCCGTGTCTGCATTCTGGGCGAGACAGGCACGGGCAAAGAGCTGATCGCACATACCATTCACGAAAAGAGCAATCGCCGTGAAGGCCCGTACGTTACGTTGAACTGCGCGGCGGTGCCGGCGGAGCTGATTGAGTCAGAACTTTTTGGTCATGAGAAAGGTTCGTTCACCGGAGCGGCCTCGCGGCACGTCGGCAAATTTGAGCAGGCGCATGGCGGGACATTATTTCTGGATGAGATTGGCGACATGCCACTGGCCATGCAGGCCAAACTTCTGCGCGTGCTGGAGCAGGGCGAAGTGGAACGCATCGGCGGGGACAAACCGATCAAGGTGAGCGTGCGCGTGGTGGTGGCCACGCATCGTAATCTGGAAGAGCAGGTGAAGCAGGGCGGATTCCGCCAGGACCTTTTCCATCGCATCTATGTTTTTCCCGTCGCGCTGCCACCGTTGCGTGAGCGTCCGGAGGATATTCCAGCGCTGGTGCAACATTTCGCTGCGATGATCGCGCGGCAGAACGGATGGAAAGAAATCTCCTTCTCGCCGGAAGCCATGGAGATGCTGCAAAAGCAGGCATGGCCGGGCAACATCCGCGAACTGCGTAACGTGGTGGAGCGGCTGCTTCTGTTTGTGGAAGGCGACACGGTGACCGCGTCGACGGTGCAAGCCGCGCTGCCGGGACAGACGGTCTCGTCTCCAGGATCTGTGATCACCGATGCAGGGTCAGGTACGCTGGCAGAACGCGTTGATCAATTTGAGCGACAGGTAATACTCGATGAGATCAAGCGCCATAACCACCACATCACCAACGCTGCCAAAGCCCTGGGGCTGGAACGCAGCCATCTCTATAAAAAGTGCCAGCAACTGGGGATCGATTTGCAGGAGATGCGAAAATAGCATTCAGCGCTCAGCAATCAGCATTCAGCCGCGGAACAATATTTACGACCAAAGATCATTGTGTTAGGTTTGCTAACTGTTCGGATTGGAACCGCTTTCGGCGTTGGAACCTTTTCAATCAGGAATTCGTAAAATATAGAAGAGAGACGGGGCTGTGTTTTTGCCAGCCTGCTATTCAAGGAGATCGCCATGTTTTGCTCAGGATGCGGACGACAGATGGATGCCGGGCAGCAGTTTTGCGCAGGTTGTGGAGCTAAGAACCCGGCAGTTCAATCCACCAGCATGGTTGCGTCGGCGGGAACCGGTATTGCTCCAGCGCAGCAGTACCCAGCCCAGCAGGTAATCATTGTGAGCGAAAAGAGTCCGGGGTTGGCGGCGGTGCTCTCGTTTTTCTGGGCCGGTCTGGGACAGATCTACAACGGTGAAATTTCCAAAGGCATCCTGCTCATCGTGGCGTTTGCAATCTCGTGCGGGCTGATGGCGGTTGTAGTTGGCTTTTTCACCACGCCGATTCTCTGGATCTACGGCATGGTTGACGCCTACAAGACGGCCGAGAAATTCAACGCCGGCTTGCGTACCGGGCGGTAGGGTTCTCTGCGCCTCAACAATGATTTCGACGTAGAGACGCGGCATTCCCCAGGAGCGAAACCTTCTCTTTGTGTCGCTCCGCTAACGCTGCGCTCCTGCCTACGGCAGCGCGGTAGCGGGTCTTTCCGCCAGCTTACCCAGCGTTTATCTCTCGTCCCGCGCTGCGGAACTCGAGAACACGCTGGGCTAACTTCTGTCGCGCCTACGGCGCTTTGAGCCTCTGCAACATCGAAAGCACGGAAGATCGCGGGCCGTGACTGCGGGTTGCTAATTTTCTACAACCAAGTCTGCAACGCCAACTATTTCGAGAGAATGCCTCCCATCGGCATGGCAGAGCCCGCACTCTCGGGATCTTTCGACTATGTCGTCGCATGCGTTCCGACTCCGCTCAAGATGACAGAGGTAGAATGAGTCGCGGATGGCGAACTGAGGATTGGCAAGGCTGCTGACCGTGTGCGAAACTTGACGTCGGGGGCCTGTAGCTCAACGGTTAGAGCAGCAGACTCATAATCTGTTGGTTGTAGGTTCAAATCCTACCGGGCCCACCAAAACATATAGGGTCCTTCGCTTGCGCTCAGGATTTCGCCTCGCGGCTCAGACGCCGCGAAAACGGCTCAAGTTGTAGGTTCAAATCCTACCGGGCCCACCAAACCCTCATTCGTTCTCGTCTACTTGAGCTGCCAACCCTTCTGCGCAACAACTCTGCATAACAACTTGCCCAATTTCGTGGGCGATTTTGCTCCTTGCCCGTTTGGGTGTTGAACTGGAGTTAAAACTATTCATCGAATCTTTACCTTTTATCTTGATCAATGACCGTCTTTAATTAATGACCGCCCGGAATTAATGATCGTCCGGATCACTGTCTGGATCAATGATTGTCGTGATCAATCTGTCAGTTCTGCCAGACGACGAAATCTCCGAACCGATTTTAGACTCAAGTGCCTTGACTTGGGCGAAGGAGTGTCACATGACACCTGTAGCAACAGCCGAACACGACACACTTTCCATTAGCGCCTATGGCCCAGCGAGAACAACCGTTGCAGGAATGCCTCTCAACGCCCAGGAGTTGCGTAAGACCCATGCCTATTGGCGGGCCTGCAACTATCTGATGCTGGGCATGATTTACCTGCAGGACAATCCTCTGCTGAAAGAACCGTTGCAGCCCAGGCACATCAAGAATCGGCTTCTGGGACATTGGGGTGCAAGTCCCGGTTTGGCATTTACTTACATTCATTTAAACCGGCTAATCAAAAAATATGACCTGGACATGATCTTCATGGCAGGACCGGGCCATGGCGCTCCTGGTGTTCTGGCGCCTGTTTATCTGGAAGGGTCGTATTCGGAAATCTATACAGATAAGAGTGAAGACGAAGAGGGCATGCGGGGATTTTTCAGGCAGTTTTCCTTTCCCGGAGGCATCGGGAGTCACTGCACGCCGGAAACGCCCGGTTCCATCCATGAAGGTGGCGAGCTGGGATACGTGCTCTCACATGCCTGCGGCGCCGCCTACGATAATCCGGACCTGATAGTCGCGGCAGTGGTGGGAGATGGCGAAGCGGAGACCGGACCCCTGGCAACTTCCTGGCACATCAACAAATTTCTTAATCCTGCCAGAGACGGTGCGGTGCTGCCGGTCCTTCATCTCAACGGCTACAAAATTAATAATCCCACGCTGCTCGCGCGCATTAGTCATGAGGAACTGGCAAACCTCTTCTGGGGCTATGGGTGGACACCCTACTTTGTTGAGGGTTCTGATCCGGAGAGCATGCATCAGGCAATGGCGGCCACAACGGAACACTGCATTTCAGAAATCAGAAAGCATCAGAAGGAGGCCCGGAAGGCAGGCGCGGCCGCGGCCGAGCGGGTCCGGTGGCCGATGATTGTGCTGCGGACTCCGAAGGGTTGGACTGCACCGAAAGAGCTTGATGGCCACAGGCTGGAGGGCTTCTGGCGGGCGCATCAGGTTCCGATGGCCGATGTCAAAAAGAATCCGGAACGCCTTCATCAACTTGAGAGCTGGATGCGCTCTTACAAGCCGGAAGAACTCTTCGATCGAAGCGGCAAGCTGATCCCTGAACTGAAAGAACTGGCACCGACGGGCCAGCGGCGCATGGGCTCCAACCCTCACGCGAACGGAGGACGCCTGAAGAAGACTCTGCGCCTTCCGGACTTCAAACATTACGCGTTGAAAATCGATGAACCGGGAGCGGTTCGAGCGGAAAACACGCGGCCGCTCGGCGCGTTCCTCCGCGATGTCATGAAGTTAAACATGAATAACTTTCGCGTGTTCGGTCCCGACGAAAACACATCGAACAAGCTGCAAGACATCTATGAGGTCAGCAAGAAGTTCTGGATTGAAGACTACTTTCCGGAAGACTCCGATGGCGGAGAACTTGCGCCTGATGGTCGAGTGATGGAGATGCTGAGCGAGCATACTCTGGAGGGGATGCTCGAAGGTTACCTGCTCTCGGGACGCCACGGCTTCATTTCATCCTATGAGGCGTTTATCCATGTGATCGACTCGATGTTCAATCAACACGCCAAGTGGCTATCCATCTGCAATCATCTTTCCTGGCGTGAAAAGATCGCCTCGCTGAACATCCTGGTCACCTCCACGGTGTGGCGGCAGGACCACAATGGATTTACGCATCAGGACCCCGGTTTTCTGGATGTAGTGGTCAACAAGAGCGCCGCAGTGACCCGAATCTATCTTCCTCCCGACGTCAATTCCCTTCTTTCGGTGGCGAACCATTGTCTAAGAAGCGAAAACTACGTCAACGTGATCGTCTGCGACAAACAGATGCATCTCCAATATATGAATATGGACGCGGCCATTGCGCACTGCACCAAGGGAATCGGCATGTGGGAACCGGCGTGCAATGACCAGGGAACCGAACCGGATGTGGTGATGGCGTCTGCCGGGGACATACCTACGATGGAAACGCTGGCTGCCATTGTCCTGTTGCGGAAGGCATTTCCTGAGCTCAAGATCCGCTACATCAATGTGGTTGATCTATTCAAATTGCAGTCGGACAGGGAGCATCCTCACGGTTTGTCGGACCGGGACTTTGATGGGCTCTTCACGGTCGATAAGCCGATTGTTTTTAATTTTCACGGATACCCATGGCTCATCCATCGGTTGGCATACCGCCGAACAAACCATCACAACCTGCACGTCCGCGGATACAAGGAGAAAGGAAACATCAATACACCTTTCGAACTGGCGATTGAGAATGAAATTGATCGTTTCAGTCTGGCGATGGACGTGATCAAGCGTGTGCCGAAACTGCAGCGAATCGGTGCGCACGCCATGGAGAAATTCCGCAATGAGCAGATTGCGTCCCGGAACTATGCCTTCGAGCACGGCATTGATCCGCCGGAGATTGCGGACTGGAAATGGCCGCAAAAATAGACATTCATATATCGTGAAGGAGTTGGTCGCGCCGAAATCTGAACAGCCGAGGGCGGCTGTTCCACACGAGAATCGCTGATCGCCGAGATCGGAGAAGCAAAACCTTACCGCTGATCACACTAATCCAACTGATCGGCACTGATCTGAAGAACTTCTTACCGCGGATGATCGCGGATGATCGCGGATCAAAAAAGCCCAAAGTGACTCAAGGCGTCCTAAGGACTAATTAAGAGGCTTAAGGTAAATAGCTATTGTTAAAAAATCATTAATCCTTGAGCCAACCGGGCAGCCCATGGTTCTCTCAAAGGTTCATGAGGTTGAGAGCCTTGAGACGAGCCCTTTTGGTTTTTGTCAGTTTCCCCATTCTGGCCCTAAGCATTGGTTGCGGCGGCGTAAGTTCTTCTGCTTCTTCGTCTCCTACTGCCACGCCAACACCAACCACAACCCAAGTTCCGATCAAGAATGTGTTGGTTGTGATCATGCAAAACCGCTCCTTTGATCACCTGTTCGGTACGTTTTCAGGCGCAAATGGAATCGGCCCCGGAGTACCCGGTTTCAGCCAGGTGGATGCGAAAGGCGCCACTGTGACTCCTCAACTCTTAACAGCAGTCTCAACGCCCGACCTGCCCCACTCGCACGGAGACTTCCTGCGTGTATGGAACTCAGGAAAGATGGATAAATACGCCTTTTTCAACGGCGACATCTCAATGGGCCACTATGACAACTCAAATGCTGACATGGCTGTTCTGTGGAACTGGGCCCAGCAATTCGCGCTGGCTGACAACTTCTTCCCATCGGCCATGGGAGACGCTCCGTCAAACCAGCTCTATCTTGTGGCGGCCGATGACAACAATAACCCAAACTCGTTTGGTCCTTTTTTTCCTCCCTGCAATACAAAAACGAAAGCCCAAGCAGCCTACGCATTTCAGCACGTTGGCGACCAGCTTGCAACGAAGGGCTTGACGTGGGCCTGGTATCAGGAGGACCTTGGCATCTGCGCGAAATACGTACCGCAGGAAAACCCGTTTCAATTCTTTACTGACAGTCACGCCACGTCTAACGTGCGTGATTTTTCACGGTTTGCTGCCGACATCACTTCGGCGACACCGCCTACCGTGGCTTTCATACAACCGGGTCCCGCACACAGCATGCATCCGGGAAGCGGGCCAATCGGCAACGGCATAAAATGGCTTAACGATTTCATCCTTGGGGTGCAGGCTTCGCCGCTGTGGCCCAATTCGGCCATCATCGTCATCTGGGACTCGAGTGGCGGCTGGTGGGACCACGTTCCTCCTCCGCAGGTTGATGGCCAGGGCAACGGGCCACGAGTTCCCATGCTGGTGATCTCACCCGCAGCCAAGAAAAACTACATATCGCACGTGCAGATGGATGATGTTTCCATTCTGAGGTTCATCCAAACTAACTTCGGCCTGCCGCCTCTTAACGCGAGGAACCAGCTGGGGAATGACCTGAGAGATATGTTTCAATAATCCTACCGGGCCCACTAAATATTCTGATGTCACTTCGGGATTGTCATGAGCCTGTTCGATTTTTACGTAATTCGTGGCGTGTGAGTTGCGGATGCACGCGTATGTCCAAAGCGGACGGCAGATGCAGAGCGGGCCCATCCTTCTTGAGTGAAGTGATGGGTCCGGTCTGAAAACTACTTCTTCTTGAGATTACTTCTTTTCGCTGGCGGCTTCTTCTACTTTGGCCTTGTGGGCAGCCGTTCCCAGTGATTTCATGAAATCGCTGGCGATGTCCGGAGTTGGCACATTTCCCTTAAGCACGGACTGAAAAGTTACATCGCGGCCATAGACGGAAACAGTTGAATCGCTGTCCTGCTGCACAACGGCGCCTTCCAGGGTGAGGCCGGCGAAGACCCCTTTGGATCGCGAGTATGTAAGCATCTCCGTATTCAATTTCCAATCAGTGCCGGCTGAAGCGTGACGGCCAACCGGGCCCGCGGCTGCCGATCCTTCTCCGCTGATCTGGAATTTGCTGGAGAGCAACTGCTGCATGCCCTTGTCATTCATGATCAGCATGATCAGGTCTACGCCCTCAAGACCAATCTGAAAACCCGCACTTCCCCCGCCGACAGAAATAAAAGCCGGAGCGCTCCAGCCGTCCGCAGTGCGGCAAGTCGCCATGCCGCGTCCGTGCTTGCCGCCGAGAATGAATCCGCCCTTAACCAGGTGTGGGACCACTGCGATGCACTTGGCGCTATCGAGAACTTCTTCCGGTATGCCCTTGTCCGGCTCGGCGGTCATCTGGCGTAATACGTCAGTGCCCATCTGCAGGCGCTCCGTCACATCTTTCTTCTGCTCGCCCGCCCAGGCAAAACTTCCTAAACAACCCATCAACAAAAACACCAGTACCTTCTTCATACGAATTGCTCCTTGAACGCTGTTGGAAAACAATGAACTTGATTTGGGAGACGCCGGCGAATTGCTCAGACTGTGGTGTAGTGAGAACTTTCCGGTCTTGTGAAGAACTTTGGTCAGTCTTGCATTAAATAAAAGAGTAGCGGCGAAAATGTAATTCCAACCCACCGGCGATTGCTGCAACCACGCGCAATCTGTGGAAAATTCTTTCGCCCAAGAGAACTGCTAGCCCTGACGTGCGGATCATAACGGCTACGAAAAGATTTTCTAGAAGCATCTCCGCAGCGTCAATGAGTTCTTCGATGTGATTTCCCAAGCTGCTGTTGTAAGCACGATGGGCCCGAACCTTGCCAGATGGAGCGCTTGCCTAAAAAGGCGTTTACATGATGGTGCGAGGTCGAATGATTACGCAGAACTGGGCGCCATTTGGAGCGAGCGGGATCTACGGCCTGTGAACACTATCGCACGTGGCGAGCTGCGCGTCTGTTCTGTTTTGCTCAGTGCCTGCTTATTGCATTGCGTGGGCTGTTGAAGCAACATCCAGCTACTCTGCTGCATCACACTGCTACACGAAACATTCGTACCAAAAAGAAAAGAGGGCTCTTGCCCCAATCACTGGTTTTGCAGAAACGCCACAATGTCCTACCAGTACGGTTTCCTGAGAAAATCAAAAGAGCGGCCGCTAAAAATGCAATCCTGTTCGCCGGCATGACTGAAGCCGAGGTGATCGATCGCGCGACTGCGGGCGATATGGATTGTTTCGAAGCGCTTTATCATCAGCACAAGCGACGCGTCTTTGCCTTGTGTCTGCGGATGACGAGCAATTACGCTGAGGCCGAAGATTTCACGCAGGAAGCATTTATACAGCTCTACCGGAAGATTGGAACATTCCGGGGCGAGTCCTCATTTTCCACCTGGCTGCACCGCCTGTCAGTGAACATCATATTGATGTCATGGCGCAGGAAGGGCCTCAACGAAGTTTCACTGGAAGAGACGCTGGAATCGCAGGCCGAGAACGGACCCAAAAAAGAGATTGGAAGAAGAGACGATGTTCTCTATGGTTCCGTCGATCGCATCGGACTAGACCGCGCAATCCAGAACCTTGCACGAGGATACAGGACCATCTTCGTGTTGCATGATATCGAAGGCTATGAGCACAATGAAATTGCGACCATGCTGGGCTGCTCGATTGGGAACAGCAAATCGCAACTGCATAAGGCACGCATGAAATTGCGGACGATGCTCCCGCGGGCGAGTGACGCGAACACTGAAACCACAGCAATGATTTTTAAAAGGCCCGGGCCGGCTGCCCTTCAATGTGCCGCTTGAGCGCACGTGCTCTAAACAAGAACAACCGAACAAAGCAGCGTAAGACGTATTTGATTTCCTCTTCAGTTGCGGCACTTGGGAACCCATAGACGGTCCTCAAGTTTTCTCCCCGCAACGCACACATCACAACTACAAAACTGCAATTTGAGCGCGTCGGCTCAGATTGTCATGGTAGACCATGGATCAGGCCCGGGTTCCACAGAGGAATTGGCTTATGCAAGGCGCTGTAAGATCGCTGATAGCACTGTTACTCATCTGCACTTTGAGCGGCGTTTGCAGGGCAAATTCCGTTCTGACCCATGAAGAGATCATTGACCTGGTCTGGGAAGATCAGATCAAGGTGTTGTTGCTGGAGAAATATTCCGGCGACATCGCCTGAGAATCTGCGGGTTGCGCACGGCTATGCCTATGGCGGAAGCCTGATCCAGGACCTGGGCTATTATCCGTTCGGGAACCGGCTCTTTAGTGATTTAGTCCATTACGTTCGCAGTGGTGATTTTGTGCAAGCGCTGCTGGACGAAGCCACTGACGTGAACGAGTACGCGTTTGCGCTGGGCGCTCTGGGACATTACACCGCCGATATCGTCGGCCATCCCACGGTCAATGCGGCCGTAGCGCAGGAATTCCCCAAACTCAAAGCGAAATACGGGCCTGCCATCACCTTCGAACAAGATCCAAAAGCCCACATTCGTACCGAGTTCGGCTTTGATGTGGTACAGGTGGCCAAAGGCCGGTACACGTCAGATGCCTACCACGACTTTATTGGTTTTCAGGTGTCGAAGCCGCTTCTTGAGCGTGCGTTCCTCAAGACATACGGCATCAAGCTGGGAGATGTTTTCGGCAGCGTGGATTTGTCCATTGGCACTTTTCGCCACTCCATCAGCAGCATCATTCCGGAAATGACTCGAGTGGCTCTATTGGCAAAGAAAGACGAACTGGTCAAAGAAAATCGGTCCCTTGCCAGAAAGAAGTTCCTCTACAACTTGAAGCGCTCTGAGTATGAGAAGGAGTGGGGCAAGGGTTATCAGCAACCTGGGTTCGGCGCCAGAACCATGGCGGTAATGTTCAAGCTCATTCCCAAGGCCGGCCCGTTCAAGGCGATCGCTTTCAAAATGCCGAGTCCGGAGACTGAAACCCTGTATCTGAAGAGCGTCAACAGCAGTGTGGAGCAATACCGAATTTATCTTCAAGATCAGCGGGCAGGCAAACTTGTTCTGGACAACCGGGATTTTGACACCGGTAAGCGGACGATTGCTGGTGAATACAAATTAACCGATGAGGCGTACGCGACGCTGCTGAACAAACTGACGGACCACAAGTTTGCAGATACCACACCTGCATTGCAGCAGAACATACTGGCTTTCTATGAACCGCCGGCTGTTTCGATTTTCAATCACAAGAAGCCCGACCAGAGAAACAAGACGTTGCATAACGTGGAAGAGTTGAGGCTGTTGCAGCTGGAAAAAACGGCAGCTCGCCTGCCTATAGCCGCGCCATGAGGCTGCTTGACATCCTGTTTTTGTCGGCAGAGTTTGACACTGTCGCGATGAGAGTAGGGTCGAGGGTGAGTAGTCATTCCTTCCTTTACTCCTTTCAGGTTCTCTGAACTAAGTCAGTCCATCTGGAGCACTTCTTCTTAGCCATCTGAGCCACGCCTGGGCGTCCGAGTCTTTTCACGCCGGCGGCTGGCTTTCGCGGAGATCGGCTCTGCGCGGAGAACAATATGTCTATCGCATGGGAACACACGGTATCCAATATCTTTGCAGCACTAAAGCTCGGCGCGAAGCTCGTTTTGCGAGGAATGACAACCTGGGTTGCCGCGGTGATTTTGTGTACGGCAGTTGCCTTCTGGCACCTCAATACCGACATTGAAACCATTGTCGCCCGCCTGATTTGGGTGCTGGCTTGTCTGGCGGCGATTCAGGCTACCCGTTATGGGGGATACCTTTGGGGTGTGGCGGTGGGTGGAATTGCCGTGATCTTCAATCCTTTTGTCCCGAACATGATGTCTCGCATCGCAATCTTCGGACTGTACTTCCTGATCTTTGCAACAGCGCTCCTGGGCCTGGTTGCCTTAAAGTTCAGACGTCGCCAGACCGCGCCGGTTTCGGTGAGGCTCAACCCGGCGTTACAGACACACCGGTAGAGTTCCTGTACGTTGGGAGTTGTCAACAGAACATTTTCGATTGGCTCGTGAGTAGGCGTAAACGCTGGTTTGTGTCTCTTCTCTTAGGCGCTGCGCTCCTGCCGGCGTCAGTTCGGAAGTGTCTGTCGGTCCCGCTTACTGCAAAACGCGGTTAGCTATGACCTTTTTGAGGGACGTCGCCCACGCTAGACCGAACTTTACACAAACTAGTTACATAACCCGCGGCAATTGAGGTAACACTTATGAAAGTAATTGGAATTACCAGCACAGCTGTTTTGTCGTTGATTCTTGGAATCACGGCTTCAGCCTATGCTCAACCTTATTCCCAACAAGGCGAGCACGAAAAGCAAGATCGCCAGGGAGAGAACAAGCACGATCAAGCCCAGCCTGAAAAGCAGCATGGCCAGGAACAGGGGCAGGGCGACCGCAAACAACAGCCTTCGCCGGCAAAGCAACAGCCAGCCCGGCCAGAACGGCAAACTCAGAAGGCCCAGCCACAGAATCAGCCAGACCGAAACAGGCAGCAAGGTCAAGCCGGACGCCAGCCGAAACCAAGTCAAAGCCAGCCGGAACCACAACGCGCTGAGCAAGGAAAACGGCCAGAGCAGAAAAGTCATCAGGTCCACGTAGCGAGCCAGCCGAGCCATCAGCAGCGGCAACGCACGCCGGAGCAGCAGCGTGTCCAGCAGGCCGCGTGGCAGCAACATCGCTCAGAACGCTGGGAGTCTGACCATCACACCTGGCAGCAACGCGGAGGCTACAACGGTTACCGCATCCCTGATGCGCGCTATAGCGGATATTTTGGATCGGAGCATGGGTTCCGTATCTACGGCCGACCCTTCCTGGTAGTTGGCGGCTTTCCCCGTTTTCAATACAGAGGTTATTGGTTCAGCCTGGTGGATCCATGGCCGCAATACTGGTCGAATGACTGGTATGACACAGATGAAGTCTACGTGAGCTACATCGACAACGGTTATTATCTGTTTGACCGCAGTCATCCCGAGGCGGGAATTGCAATCAAGATCTCGCTGTAGCGATGAACATGGGTGCAGCTTCGTAAGGAGCTGCACCCGTCCGGTTGCGCCGCGATGGAGCGGGCGGCTGTTTCAATGGATAGCGAGACAGCTATAACACAGGCGGGCGACATTCTCTTCTTTGCCGGCTGGCGCAGCGATCCGTTTTTCTTTGACGTGGATGGCGCGCTTAACAACCTGCAATTCACCGGCAAGGATTTCTTTGCCGATAAAGATATCTGCAGCATTGTGATTGAAGTGCCCAACTCTGCGTTGGGGCCGGGCAAGGTTGGCTTTTGGGCCCGTACGATTGACGGCACAGGCGGCGGGAAATGGGCGACACTGCTGCCGGACATCCTGCTTTATGATCCCAAGCGCGCGGCGGCCTTCCCCACCAACGGACGCACACTCACCGATGATGTTGTCGATTTCTTCATTCCTATCCTCACCAATGGGAAGGTTAAGGGAGATAAGGTCGGGCCGCACACTGATCTGCTGACGAATTTCCCGTATGTGGGATCGCTGCACAAAGCATGGTCTAAAGAACTGGTTGCCGCGTAGGCGTGGGCTTCAACTGAGGGATGACATGGTTAGAGGTCATCTCTCATTTGCATTGTTGAATGATCGAGGCAGGATGGGATTTGATCTCCCACCTTTCACGGACAAAACCTGCCATACGCATGAAAAAATATGAGGGAACGTCCCGTCTGTCCCCGTCAGTCCCCGTCAATCCGTCAGTCCCCAAGCTCCCGCGCTATCGGCTGGACTTCGCGGAAAATACAGAGTCAGGTAGCGCCACGCTTGAATGATAACGGTGAAACGGAATCACAGTTGTGTGAGGTGACGGTTCACCGGATTCGCCTGCACCTTGACTCTCTTGCGGAATACCAGTGGCTTGCCTCGAACTGTGCATTGAAAAATGAAGTCGATGAATTCTTGAAACCAGCCACGATACTGCCCCTTTAACTTAACAAACTGGCCGACAATGCCAGCATCTCCCGGCCACTGTATCTCAAATCGCTGCTTTGCAGGTGCACGCCACACTGTTCCCGTGAGAGGGCAATGAATCTTCCCCAGAGCTGTACCGTTCCATTCCACTGATACCCCGAGAATCAAAAATTCCTCGTCGGCATGATTTGTTATTAGAGCGACAAGGCCCGTATCGTACCCTGCGGTAATTTGCACATCGAAGCCTTCTTGACTTGCGGCCAACAAGTTATTCGCCTTTGAGGAAGTCTCCGGCGTTGAATCGGAGACCGAGTAGATCGAGACGCAGTTCTTGGTCGCACGTTTCGACCGGTACATTGCCTCATCAGCAGCTTTGAGCAGCGTTTCTGGTTTAGTAAGGTGTTCAGCCTCCGACGAGGCCACTCCAATGCTGGAAGTCACTTTCACCGAATCACCCGGATCCGCGCTATCAATTGCGGCCCTAATTCTTTCGGCGGTTGCCGCGCCTTCTGAGGTCGAAAAGTTCGGCAGGAGAACGCAGAATTCATCTCCGCCGTATCTATACAGCATTCCTTTGCCAGAAATTGAATCTCTCATTACCTTGACCACGCTAACCAAGCACCTGTCCCCCGCATCATGCCCTAACTGGTCGTTGACGGCTTTGAAGTTGTCAAGATCGATGAAGAGAACAGACACAAGCGAGTTCTGCTTTTCCAATCGGGCCGTGAGGTCTGAGGTTAATGTTTCTTTGCGGGGGAGCGCTTCTAATTCTTCGGGGATGTCCTTCTTCTGATCGTTCGCCGAGCCCGTAGTATCGAACCCGTCCCTTGCAAGAGCTTGTTGAAGGCTTTCTCCGCGCTTCGAATTCTTTGTGCTATAGAGGGCAAATACCGCGAGCCCGCTCAGTACTGAGTTACAGAATTGTGAAGACTTTGGATGGGGGAAATGGCCGGTTCTTTGAAGATGGAAGGCGGCTGAGTACAAATCTGGAATGATTCTTGTCCAATTAAATCCGTAGGAAGCTGCCGCTTTGATGAACTCTGGTGGAAAGTCAAAATCAAAAAGCCTCTGCTCCCAAAACTGACGCTTATCATACGCGGAGATTAGGCTGTCCGGTATCAGCGCTTCCAGGGCGCCCCGTACTAGCCCTAGGGTAGACTGTGATAATTGTGGCATGCAATATTTTAGCTGTGTACGACTGATCGAGTGAGAGGAACCACTAAATCTTCTTACGGGCCGCTGCTGACATAGCCGTTTAAAACTAGCTCGGCTTGCTCTCGGATGTTGGTTAAAGCTTGGTAACAACCGAGCCCAAATCTGCCTATTTCTGCCCAAGTGGGAAGCGGGAAACACACCGATTTACAAGGGATTTGCGTTTCTGGTAGTAATCTGTTGATTGTAGGTTCGAATCCTACCGTGCCCACCAGAATCGCATTTTTACAGTCTTGTCGTTTTGAATGAGCAAGGACTCAGTGACAGTGAGCAACAGCGGGCCAGAAAACCGGTGTGCGGAAACTTGCTTAACCGCCGCCGGATTCCGCTGCGGTGAGTCGCTTAAAGCCTGAAATTGAACGGTTGTGAATTTGTCAGGCGTCTCTCATGGAGACGCACGGGATTAAAGAATGAAAAAGACTGACCAAATTGAATCTCGATTTAAAGAGCTCCTTGAGTTTGGCACACGCGTCTTAGCGTCCAGGCGACCGCCTCCTGCGAACGTGATCGGCGACAACAGAGTCGACGGAGAACAGTCCCAACAATGGAAAACCAGCACTTCTCAATTTCTCGGCAGTTTGTTTGGGCGGAATAGTGAGTATTATCTGCATCTGCAGGAAAACTTCAAGCATGCTGGCTATCACTCTGATATGGCACGGGGGATGGCTGTCCTAAATGCCGCGTGGAATGACTACTCCAAAGGATATCTCAACGAACTCAAGACACTGGTGCGAGCTGAAATATTCGATGATTTTCTCGAGTTAGCGCAGTACCTTTACGATCAGGGCTACTACCAACCGGCGGCAGTGTTGGCTGGCGGGGTATTGGAAGATAGTTTGAGAAAAGTGTGTGATAAAAGCGGCATTCCGCTTCAAGCGAAGCCAAAGCTAGACAGCATGAACGCCGAACTTGCAAAGCAGGGTGTTTACAACACTTTGGTACAAAAGCGGATTACTTGGCTGGCTGACATCCGAAATAAAGCAGCCCACGCCCAGTGGTCAACATTTTCTGCGACGGATGTCGATGCGATGCTTCGGCAGGTTCGGGATTTTGTCACTGACTACCTTGCTTAAAAAACAGCGGCATTAGCCGACGGGGACGATGCGAGAAATCACTCCAGCTCTCACTGACGAATTAAGAGCACTTTGCGGAAAAGGCGACATTTGGCGTTGTCCCGCCTTTCCGATTACCACCTTCCGTGGGCTAGTCGAACACGTTGCCACGCTCGCGTATCTTAACCGGGATGAGTTATTGTTTTTTCGGGGCCAAAACAAGGACTACCAAAGCAAGGCTGGCGGCACTACTCTATACCCCAGCATTTATAGAGAAGACTCTTTGGCTTTACGCGAGCTGCGTCATCGCTTTGACATGCTGGATCAGGCCGGGCGGCTCTTATCGGAAAGGTTTCGATTGGCTAAAATCGCCGGCCATCGTGAGTTGAGGCAGAAACGCTATATACAATGGAGTATACTTCAACATTACGAAGTCCTTTCCACACCATTGCTCGACCTTACGCAATCGTTGCGAGTTGCGTGTTCTTTTGCACAGCTAAGAAGTACTGAACCCACATGCTTTGTCTATGTTCTCGGATTGCCCTACTTAACCAATCGAATCGCCATTCATTCGGAGCATGACGTTGTCAATGTCCGTCTGCTCAGCATCTGCCCTCCGGCCGCATTAAGACCGTATTTCCAAGAAGGGTACATGGCTGGAACGGCTGACGTAACCATTGATTTTGAATCAAAGACCGAGCTAGATTTTCGTAACCGACTCATAGCTAAATTTGAAATCCCTAGTGGCAAGAGATTCTGGGGACCAGGTTTCGACCAGATTCCAGAAACGGCCCTTTATCCTTCTGGCGATCAAATTCTTGATTTATGCAATGAGATAAAGGGAGAATTGCGCAACGAACTGCGACCTGGCGACATTGGTGAATTTATCAAAGAATGGAGCTTGCTCGAGACAGGTCTGTTGGAAACCGCCCGACGGCTCACCCAACGCATCGTCTCGGTCCGAGAGGCGATATCGGTGCTTGAAAAACAGGGATTGTTGTCAGACCAACAGGCGAAGGAGCTACAAAATATCAGGGCCGTACGCAATGCTGTAGTACATCATCCCGACTCCATTGATGAAAAGGCGCTGCCGCGAGCTCTGCAAAGCGCAAGAAGCATAATTTCTTCCTCGAACTGGAAGAAATTGGGGCCATGAATAGCAGACGATAGTCGGGGCTGAGAATAGAGGGTTAAGCTGCACATGACAATTGCAATCGGTCTCCAGTTTCACGGCGGAGTATTAGTAGCTTCCGACAATAAAGTAGTCCTCAGTGACGGCAGTGTTAAATATGCTCCAAAACTCAATCACTTCAAAGGCAAGAGCGGCATATTTGCAATAGTAGCTTCAACAAATGATGCGAATGCCTCCAAAACATTGGAAAACAAAATAGAGAAATTCCTCCGCAATAACGACGTTTCTGATGGCGAAGAATTGGAGCATGCATTTGCTACGCAAATGAGCAGTTGGCACGTAATTGCCGGCGAAAAGGCTGGCATTCAATTTGTGCTAGGTGCGTGTCTAAAAAATGATGGCGCGAGGCTTTACTTTTGCGAACCCCCAAACTCCTTTGTGGAAATAAATGATGGGTATGTTGCGGTTGGAAGTGGTGCATCTGTAACAGACCCACTGCACAAGATGCTCTTTGGATTTTCCGATCACGATTCTCCTATCGTAAGTCTAAGGAAATTGTCCTATCTGATGTACAGGGCCAAAAAAGACAGCGTCATGTGCGGGGGAAGAACACATTGCGCTTTGCTCCATCCGACATATGACGAACCTCGCATTGTTAATATTCTCGACCTGGAAGCCGCAGAGAAAAGGGGGCCAGGACTGGACTTTCTCCTTCATTCCGCTGCGCTTTTTGCACTTTCCAGCACGAATAAAACCGTAAAGGGTAATGGTGCTGGGTTAGGAGATATGCTGGAGAGTCTTGCGGGACTTAGAGCGGTTGTGTTTCATGACAACTATGGTGAAAAAATCATATTCGATGGACAGGATGACCCATACACAGGAGAGCAGGTTAAGGAGTGAAAAACTGCTTATGCGGGTCAAGTGTTCAAAGGTTATTGGATCAGCAGTAATCATACTGAGCAAGGTTTAACAAACAAAATTGCAATTTTTGTGGTCGATTGAATCAAGAAGTCACCTCCTTAAGATAAGCCGCAACTGTTTCAGCGAACCCACTCGTCTTCTCTCATGGCGAACTCGTTCGCCATCAGGGTTGTGTCGCCACCTACGGGGCTCTCTTGTGGATTAATCCTCTACCCTGGGCCTCACGGCCCGGGCCAGGCTGTGCCGCGCGTTCGGCGCTTGGTGGCTGGAAGAAGGTGAAGACCAGCATTGAGCAGATTCCCCCTCCCGAGATTGGTAATTGAGTAATCGGGTAATCGGGTAATTTGAAAACCCGGTTTACCACTGATTTGCACAGATAACACTGATCGGAAAACCGGAGGAAAAAGCAGATTCCCCCTCCCGAGATTGGTAATTGAGAAATCGGGTAATCGGGTAATTTGAAAAGCGCAAGAAAAAGCAGATTCCCCCTCCCGAGATTGGTAATTGAGAAATCGGGTAATCGGGAAATTGAAAGGCGCAAGAAAAAGCAGATTCCTCGCTACGCTCGGAATGACAATTGCAGGGTAGCTATTAAGCTGCTTTCACGCTGAATAGGTGGAGATCAACGGGCGGCCGGAAGATGGTTTGGCATTGCGCAGGGCGATCCAGTTGGAGAGGCTGGAGTACGCGTTATCGCTCAGGATGTTGAAGCGCACGCCGGCAAGGCCATCGGGAGAGATCCATGTGACTTCGCCTTTGCCTTCAATGCGCTCACCGAAAGGCAGCTCAAAGGAAAAGCGAAGCACTGATCCCATAGGATAGTTCTGGATGGACCAGATAGCCATGCCGGCCTCACTGAGGTTTGACATGGTACTCTCCGCATGCGCGCCATTCACTTCAAGATTGACCGGCACCATGAGCGGGTAGCGCGAGTAGCGGCGCTTCTCAGAGGTCATCATGGTGGTGGACAAGGCAAAAATGTTGGCGATCTTGTCCGGGATGAGCGGCTGGCGCAGCACAAAGTTCACGCCGGCCCGCAGCGCAGACTGGGTCTGGTCATCGTTCCAGGCATAGCCGAAGATCACCATGGGCTTGCCGGTGGTGAAGGCCCGAACTTTCTGCACCAGTTCCATGGCGCCTTCCAGGCTCAGGTCAATGACAATACCGTCAACCTTGCGGCGGGTCAGGTAGTCGCGAGCAGCAGTTACGGCAGGAGCGCAATTGAGGCGTCCGTTGACTCTGCGAATGGCGCAAGCCACAGCGCGGAACACAAATGGATCACTGCACACCACAAGGAATTCAGGCCCGTGGGAACCTTCTGCGGGTGAAGTGGTTTCTGGCGCGCGTTTGGTGGTGGAGAACATCTGCTTAAAGGAACGTTGAGTAGTGTACTTTTCCGGAGGCGGTTTGGGGAAAAATAACAAAAATAAATACACTTATTCTGCGGCTGGCTGCCACGCAGGATTTATAAACTCTAACCTAGTCGATATCCCAGGCGTCTCCCCATTCGGCATGCCGCGCCTGTTTATACGCAGTTTTTTGTGATTTTGTGACAGTACGGGTCTGTAATCCGCCTGGTGTGCATAAATTCAGGTGCAGAAATCCGGTGTGCTTGCGTGGATGACGCACGATTCTGGCGCTTGCGGGTTTAAGAGCAGTCCGGCTGGCGATTAAATAAGAGAATTTCTCATCTTCGTAACCCAGCGATCCGCCTTTGAGCTGGCGATGTTCCGCCGTCCGCTGCAGGCGCTGGGAAAAGTGACACCAATCGCCGGAGGCCGCCATGGGACATTCACCGCAATGCGGACATGGCGCCAGGAGATGTGCGCCAGCGTCGATGAGGAAAGATCGCGCGCGATTGACCACTGCGAAGCCCGGCGGAGTGCCTGGTTCAATGATCACCAAAAACTGGCTGGCGGAATTCCACGCCTGGCGCAGAGTGAGCTCACTGTCGGCGGCGGAAAGTTCGCCCAGAGCATAGGACATGATGACCAGGTCATGAGGCTGCGCGGGAAATCCGGAACGAAGGTCCGTGCGCAGCCACTCAGTTTCTCGCGCGCCATGGTGAGGACTGGCGGATATCAGCCGCTTGCCCAGATCCAGCCATCGCTGATCACGCTCAAGAAGCGTGGTCTTGTTTAGTTCGGGAAAGATCTCAGCCGCGGCCAGGAATGAAGTTGCCGGCCCTGCGCCGAGATCGAGCAGAGACGTGATGGCAGTTTCAGGGGCAAGCCGGCGAAGCTCGCGGAAGACATGTTCGTTCACCGCAAACGTAGCCGGAAAGCGAACAGCGAGATAAGCCGCCCGGTGTGCGTCGCCGGCGATGGCAGGGCCGGCAAAGCTGATGGACGCCGACTTGTAGCGGTCCGTCAGTTCGCGTGCTGATTTTGCCAGTTGGGAACGGTCAAACTTTGCCGTCTCCGACTGAAGCACGTCTGCAAGATATTCAGGCAGAGGCATTCAGCGCGTTCAAAACTTTGCGTACTTCACTGAGCAGCCATACGGAGGAGTGGCTGCGTCATTCACCGGCTTGCCCGCCAGAGACGCGGTGAGCGCAGCGTCAACGTAATTCTTTGCGCCGGCAACATCTGCCTGGTTCGAAGACGGCTTGTCATCAATTGCACCCTGATAGATGAGCGTGCCACCGGGATCGATCACAAACATCTGCGGCGTTGTCTTGGCGTCATAGAGACGGCCCAGCGTTCCCGCAGAATCAAGCAACACGTCAGTTGGGGCGGCCTTCATGCGCGTGAGATATTCCTTTTCCTGCTGAGGAGTGACAAATCCCTGAGTGCCCGGTGCGGACGAGATCACCGTAAGCCAGACTACGCCTTTGGCCGTCCACTCTTTTTGCAGGCGCTGCATGTTGCCGCTCTCATAATGTTTACGCGTGTAAGGGCAACCCTGGTTGTGCCATTCCAGGACCACGTATTTGCCTTTGAAGTCGGCAAGCTTCTGCTGCTTACCGTCAACGTCAACAGCGGTGAATCCAGGCGCCGGGCTGCCAATCTTCACTGCGAGCGCGGTTGTGATCAGCGTGAGCACGGCAATGAATCGAAGAGCTGAATTGCGCAATTTCATGGGAGTTCCCTTCCTTGGAGACTATGGAGACTATTTTAATGCGACTTGAGTATGGACGGCGGCATTGATCTGGAAAGCCTGGTCTTCGCCATCGCCTTTCAAGACCAGCAGGCCGCGAAGAACAGAAATAGGCTTAAGCAGCAGATCGGATTTTTTGAGAGTAACTATGCAGCCATGTGGCGTGGCTTTTACCCGCTGCATGGCCGAATTTTCAATTTGCCCTTTATCCAGCGGATAGAACTCTGCTCTGCTGACCGGCTTACCTGGCTGGATCGTAAGCAGGAAGTCGTCTTTACGCGATACAGCTGTGGCGATCCACGATTTAGGCCATGGTCCGGGCACTTGCTTTTTGGCCTGGGCAAACAGCGCGGCAGTTTGCGAGTTTGATTCCACCTGGCGTTCGGGAAGAGTGAGCTTGAGTTCAGCATGGTCAGGGATGCAGACTTCGCGGCAGATCAGCCATTTCGCCTGAACGCCAAAATCTAATTTGCTGAGCTTATCGGCAGGCACATGGACAGAAACCATCAACAAAACATCGTCGCTATAGCCGTAGTCGACGAGTGTGGGCGAGCTCTGCAATTTCTTTGGACGCGGCCATTCGATTTCGCCGGCCGTGAATCCCGGTGGAAGCTGCCACTGGAATGCCGGCGGCTGGCCGGAGTCACCAGGGTTGATCCAGTAAATATGCCAGCCTTGTTCCAGAATGAAGTGAACGCCCAGAGTAAGACTTTGTCCAGAAGCCGCCGCGGAGGTTTGCGAAAGAAGTTCAGCGCGAGCGTGTTTGGCGGAAACGGGCTGAGCCGCGAGAGGCGACGTGAACGACAATGCGGCAAGACAGGCGAGAAGGAAAATTCGCGGCATGGAAATTCAAGCCTTATTCTAAACTCCGCGTCTTCATCCTGCGTTGTGACCAGCTTATTGTACGTGTGCGGTGAACACTGCAGTCTCCACGCGTCCGGCACGCTTGATCTGCACAAAGATGTGATAGTCGCCGGGCTTGGGAAAGCCGTAAGGAAATGAAACTTCACTGGAAATGGGCTTTGAATCTGCCTTCTTGTTCATGCTCATCGAAGACATGTCGTGCTCCGCGGGCATGCCTTCGGCGATGTTCACCGCCGCCATGGAGACCGAACCAGCGGGATGGACGTGAGCGAATATATTTCCGTCATTGCTCATGAACACAGCATGACCGGCCATGCCCATGTAGTTCTCCAGATCCTGAGCGGGGCTGCCATTTTTATCTTCAACGCGGAAGCGGAACCATTTTGCCTGCTGCGCTTGTAACGGAGTGCCATCCTGCTGCCAGACCATGCGGTAACCATCTGCGAGTTGTGCCGCGTTGTCCTTGGCTTTGGAATCTGCAAGCCCGGAATCTGTAAAACCGGAATCATCGCCGATCAGCGTCCCTCCGGAGATTGCGGGAAGATCAATGTCATTAATCTGCGTTTCAGGAAATCCATTGGCGTGAACGATATCGGCATAGACGCGATAGTGTCCGGCAGGCAGCGCAGGAAGTTTCTGGGTAAACTGCGCGTCGCCGGTCTGGTCCGGGTGAAGATGCCAGAAGCTCTTCATGTCCGGCATGCGGACCAGAAAAAGATGCATGATGTGGTTGTGGTCCGGAACAAGATCGTCCATCACAATGGCATCCGGCGCAAGAAAGTTGAGCCTGTTCTTCTCTGACGAGTTGGGATTGTCCAGTTCCAGGCGCAGAGCAATGCCTGACTGCAATTCAGCTTTTACATGCGGCACGCGATAGTTCAGCTTGGAATTGGTGGCTGCGTCAGCTCGCCACATTCTGGCCCCCATGACCAGGGCGACAAACACAACAATGGTTGCGACTCCTGCTCGCGTATAGCCGCGTCTTTTGTTATCACGAGCCGGCTGTTCTCCGGGAGCAAGTCCGGCTTCCCGGCCCGCGGCTCCAACAATGCTGACAATGCCAATCACCAGAGTAAGCCCAAGCAACGCGAGCAAGATGCCCAGACCTCTCTGCATGCCCGCCGTATTGGTGGAAACAGCAGGCAGCGGGACCGCAAGTTCACCTTTTCCGCGCGTGCCCTGCGCAGTGATCTGGACCTTCCATGATCCGCGCGCCATGATCCAGAGCTGGCCATGAAAAGACTGCGGATCGGTGGCGGAACGTTGCGCCGCGTCCGCAGAAGGCGCGAGTTTGGCGCCGACACCCACCATCTTCAGCGGCAACACTTCAATGCGTTCAACATCTTTGTCTGCGCTGCGAATCTCAATCTGCGCAATGCCCGGGACAACGGCCGGTGCTTTCACCGTAACCAGAAGATGATAAGGACCGGCAAAGCCATCGAAATAAACGTCTGGACTGTTTACGTGCGCTGGCGTGGAAAGCGGCAGGAGCAGGATGAAGAGCAGCGGCAGTAGCTTGCGCATCGTTACTTTATTACCTTCTATCTTTTATATCTTCCACGTTTATCTTTTATCGTTGCAGCTTCTTGAGCCAGTCGCCAAAAACAATGCCCAACCACAGACTGACCACAGAAAAAGCGCAGGCAATTCCCATCCCTCGCCAGAACATGGCTGCGCCATCATCAAACTTCACAAATACGTAGCGGACGGTCGCGGCAGTTGACGGAGTGAAGTAAGGATAGTTTGCGGGATGGAAAAACCAGTTACGCGCTGCCGGCGACATCAGAAATGTTGCGAATGGCCACTGCACGGCCACCAGAACGGCCATGAACGCGACGCCGCCAAAGAGGGCCTGTTGCCAGCGCGAGACGTTTTCCCAGACCCCCTTCTTTTCAATAACGGGCCACAGCAGATCGAGCACAAAGGCCGGAATCACCATCAGTATGGGCCAGGGCAGCGGCACCATATGATCGATCGGCTGATAAACCGGGCCCAGCTTGGGCGACGCCGGAAACAGCGGCAGAATCCACAGCATGACAACGGTGAACAGCGAATAAATGCCCGCAATGATGGTACGTGCCCAGCGATGCCGCGCAGCACGCGCCGGAGCTTCCATCACCAGCAATAGACCGGCGCCCAGCGCGATATACGAAACGCTGCTGTGAAGCAGGACCTTGTTGGTGTACTCCAGCCGCAAAATCATCGAGTGGACAATGACAAAGCCACCCAGCAACAGAGAGAGCCGCTGAAGTCGCAAACGCTGCGCGCCATCTGCGCGATTCATTTCCGCGATTGTAAGCAATAAACCGCCCCAGACGATGCCTGCAATCCCGATGGCCAGCAGAATATGCGGCGGGCTGAGGATTTTTACGTCGAGACCATAGGCTTCATGCCACCAGTTGTCGAACGGCGCGGATGTCACCATCGCCAGACCGCCCCAGGCCGCGATGAATGCGCCCAGCGGTCCGCGAAAACCCAGGACGTTGACGGATGTTGTGCGCGCCGGGCTGTTGGGCTGAAAAGTTGCGCTGAAGATCGTCATCGTGCAAACCAGGGCCGTGAGCAGACCGCCAAGCTGGATCAGCAGATGCGCCGGAGTCCAGAAGCTGTCGCGGCCAATGGTTTCATGCCAGGAAATGTCCCAGTACAAACCAATGGCGATCAGAATAGAAGCACTGACGCAGGCCCAAACCGTCCAGGGCACGCGGATGGCCGCAGCTTCTGGCGCGGACTTTGCTGCCGTGATTGGCGCGGGAAAGCTACCGGCAGAGGTGTTCATTCAGACGGCCCCCAAGTCATTTTATAAGGATGATAACGATACAAGGATACACTGAATGGCGATTCAGTTAGAGAGGAAAGGTGATTCAATTTTAGGCAAAGGTAGTCGGGAATACTGGTTGGCATTATTCATCAATTTAATTTGTGAATAACAATCTATGAGCAAAAAAGCATTGTACTTTTTCGCAGGGATTTGGTTTGCGTGCATGGTTCCTGCGCTCTGGTCAGGTTCGCTGACGACCGAATGGCTTGCAGCCGTTACTTCGGTTTGCGCAGGCGTCTGGATCATAATCAGCGATCCTCGCACACCTGAATCAAAGCAAATAGGCCACCGAATCATTGGATTAGTTTTGCTTGCTTGCGGGTTTATACGGATAGCATTTTTGTTGTATCTACGATTCTTTGGTTAGTGGGTTCTAATCAAAAAGAAGGATCGGTTTTACGCGGCGGGATCACTCAATACCGAAGACACCAACTCGGTATCCATGTATTCCGTGATTTCGGCAAGCTTGCCGCCGGCCAGCCGGACCACGAAGCAATAGCTATTGTTATAAGGATTGCCCGTCTTGGTGGTGTTGTTGCCTCGTGCCTCGACTACGACGTGGTCATCTTCCGCGATGAAGCGCAATGGGACCGTCTTGATGCGGCCATCGATTTGTGCGCGCAACGGGGCCAGCAACTGGTTGAGCACAGCATCACGTCCGCGGAAAGTGCCTGACCACTTGCTGCTGCCGGCCCACGGTCCACTGAAAATCTTCAGCCATGCTTTCCACCAGCGGACGGGAGTTGCCCTGAGCAAGTTCCCCGAAGATGCGCTGCATGAGTTTTTTGTTTTCAGTTCCAGACATGCAATGGCCTCCTAAAGCGACCTGTTAGTTTATCTCCGCGACGGCAGCGCCAGCACCTTCACCAGAGAATTGAAATCCGCCGGCGGCTCTGAATCAACAAAAACGTGCTTGCCTGAACGCGGATGGGTAAAGCCAAGATGCACAGCATGCAATGCCACACGATCAATGCGGCGCTCAGTGGCCTCGTCAGGAGAATATTTTCGGTCGCCAATCACGGGATGACCCAGCGCGGCGAACTGCACGCGTATCTGGTTCTGTAAGCCCGTCACCAGCGTGACCCGGACCAGTGAAGCGGAACGCAGAGGACGTTCGACGGCATACCGCAGTTCCGCACGCGCACCCTGATAGTCGCCGGGGTGGGTGAGCTTTTGAAACATCCCGTCGCGACGAAAATAGTGGATCAGTGTCTCTTCCTGGTCCGGCTCCTGACTCGCATCAATCCGCCCGCGAACCACTGCCAGATATTCACGCAGTGGAGTGTGCGCCAGGAACTGCTTTACCAGCACGTCACGATCACGCACGGTTTTGGCAAAGAGCATTACGCCGGAAGTGAAGCGATCAATGCGGTGCACCACATAGGTTCGCTCGCCGATCTTCTTCAGCTCTTCCGCAACCACCTCCCACGCGGACGGCATGTGGGTGCCTTCCACCGGAACGGCGGTCAGCCCGGCAGGTTTATCAACGGCGATGATGGCTTCATCTTCATAGATCACGCGCAGTTCGCGGGAAGATCGATTGCCGCGGCCGCCGCCATCGCGCTGCCGCCTGGAGGCAGGTCTTCCCGCGTTGCGTTGGCTTGAGCGGCGCTGATCTGAACGGCTTTGATCTGAACTTCGCTGGTCAGAGCGGCGTTGATCTGGGCGGCGTTCATCTGAACGTAGTTCATTTGGACGTCGTTCATTTGGACGGCGGGCGCCAGAATCCGGCCTGCGTTTCTTATGATCGCCGCCTCGTGATGATTTCTTCATTCCACTCCGCTCGATTGGTACGTGGAAATATCATCTATGATTCACCGCTGCTTTGCCAGCGGGCGGTACTTCAGAGCGGCTCCTATTTCGCCGCGGAAGACATCGGCCGCATCGCCACCGCTCTGATTGGCGCGGACAATCCTTTCATCAGCTTTGCGAATTCTTCCAGGTTCAGTGACTGCGCTCCATCAGACATCGCGCGCTCCGGGCAGGGATGCACTTCAATGATCAGACCATCGGCGCCGATGGCGAGTGCAGCACGGCTGGCGGGCGCAATCAGATCGCGGCGTCCGGTGCCGTGCGAAGGGTCGGCGACCACAGGAAGATGCGAGAGCTCGCGGACCAGCGCAACGGCAGCGAGGTCGAGCGTGTTGCGCGTCATCTCGCTTTCGAAAGATTTGATGCCGCGCTCACAGAGAATCACGTTGGGATTGCCGCCGGCCAGAAGATATTCCGCGGCCAGCAACCACTCCTTAACCGTGGCCGATGGGCCGCGCTTAAGCAGCACAGGCGTTGTGGTCTTGGCGAGCTGGCGCAGCAGATCATAGTTCTGCATATTGCGCGCGCCCACCTGAAGCACATCAGCATACTGGCTGATCAGGTCAATATCATTGGTGCTCATCACTTCGGTGACAATCGGCAGCCCGGTTTCCTGGCGCACTTCACGCAACAGCTTGAGCGCCTCAACCCCGAGTCCCTGGAAATCATAAGGCGACGTGCGCGGCTTATACGCGCCGCCGCGCAACATGGAAGCGCCTGCTGCTTTCACGGCATGGGCGGTGGCGAAAAGCTGCTCATGCGACTCCACCGAACACGGCCCGGCAATGACCACAGCTTCCTCGCCGCCAATACAGACGTCACCCACGCAAACGCGCGTGCGTTCACCTCTGGTCTGGCGGCTGACCAGCTTAAACGGATGCGCAATGGGCACCACGGTCTCCACGCCGGGAGCAGCCTGCAATGCCTCAAGCGCGCTACGCGATCCTCCGGAACCGACCGCGGCCACAATGGCACGCTCCGTTCCCCGCGTTACGTGCGGCTGAAATCCGCACTCCTTAACGCGGTCAATCACATGTTGCAGTTGCGCTTCGGTATAACCGGCCGCCATGTTGATAACCATTGAGAACTCCTTGGAAAATAGCTGCTAGCTAATTCAATCCGGCACTTGGTTTTTGGTACTTGGTATTTGGTAAAGCCAAATTAAAAAAGACCGTTGCTGAACTGCTGAATCAAAAAAAACCGAGGACTTTCGCGCAGATCCCCATCAGTCGCACCAAGTACCAAATACCAAGAACCAAATACCAAACACCAACACATCAAATCCCGCTCTGCTCACGCATTCTCTGCGTTCCCAGCCTTCGCGTTTCATGAATGATGCTGCTGAAAATGGCCAGCACACTTTGCTCGTCGAGCGGGCCGGGGTTCTGTGCGGCAGTCTTTTGCAGCACCTGCGATTCGCGTTCCGGATCATAGGCCGGCAGGCCGAAGGCAACCTTGATCATCGCAATCTCACAGGCGATGGCGGCGCGCTGGTTCAGCATGCGTAACAAGTCGGCATCGAGCCCATCAATTTCCTGACGCCATTCGATCAGCGTCTTTTCGCCCGCAAGCGTCTCTTCACGGTCGCCGGTTTTTCGCTCGTCCGGCAAAGGCGATGTGTGCGGGGGCATGTTTTTCTGGCCCATGGCAAAGCTCCTGAAATGCAAAAACCGCGATCCTTGAGAGAGTCGCGGCTTGCGGTAACCTATGATGTGTAACCTAGTATTGCGTTATCAGCACACCATCCGCTTCGCCGCTACCCGTAAAGAAGTAGCGGTACGTAAACGCGAAGCTAAATCGGCTAGCGTGCATGCTGCGAGGATAGTAGTCTGGCTGTGATTCCAAGTCAAGAAAGTTAAGAAAATTAATACCGTAGTACATGTCTTTTCCAGAGATCTCATGAGCAAAATCACCGAACCAAAGAATCCGCCCGGTGCAAACGTAACCGATCCCGCATGGACCAGCTACATAGAAGACTTTCGCCGCGCCGGACACGAAACTGTGGACTGGATTGCACAATACCTTTCCGGACTCGGCGACCGTCCGGTGCTGGCGCAGACCAGGCCGGGCGAGCTGTTTGACGCGTTGCCCGCGTCGGCCCCGGCGCAGGGCGAATCGTTCGCGGCCATCATGCGCGACTTTGACTCGCTGGTGATGCCGGCGGTCACGCAATGGAACCATCCTCGCTTCTTTGCCTACTTTGCGTGCACGGGGTCAACTCCGGCGATTCTGGGCGAGATGCTGGCGGCTGCGCTCAACACCAACGGGCTGCACTGGAAGACCTCGCCCGCGGTGGCTGAACTGGAGCAGAAAGCGCTGGACTGGTTGCGGCAATGGCTGGGATTGGGTGTTGCGGGGAAGAACGAATGGTTTGGCATTGTCTATGACACGGCTTCCACCAGCAGCATGCATGCGATTGTGTGTGCACGGGAGATGGTTGCGCCGGAAGCGCGCGCCGAGGGCAGCCACGGTGATCTGGTGTTGTACACATCGGACCAGTCACATTCGTCGATTGAAAAGGGGGCGATCGCGGTAGGCATCGGGCAAAACAACGTGCGCAAGGTCCCGTCTGACAGCGAATTCCGGATGCGTGCCGATGCCCTGGCGGAAATGGTGGCTGCTGACAAAGCCGCAGGTAAGCGACCGTTCTGCGTGGTCGCCACAGTCGGCACTACTTCCAGCACCAGTATTGATCCCGTTCCGGCCATCGCCGACATCGCCGAGAAGAATGGGATGTGGCTGCATGTTGATTGTGCGTATGCGGGCTGCGTGGCCATGCTGCCCGAGCACAAGGAAATTCTGGCCGGAGCCGAGCGCGCGCATTCACTGGTGTATAACGCGCATAAATGGCTGCTTACGCCCATTGACCTGAGCGCGTTCTATACGCGGCGTCCGGATATTCTTCGGCGGGCCTTTTCTCTCACGCCGGAATATCTCAAGACGCAGGACGACCCGCGCGCACACAACCTGATGGACTATGGTGTTCCGCTGGGCCATCGCTTCCGCGCGCTGAAACTATGGTTCGTGATGCGATACTTTGGCCGCGAACGCGTCGAGGCAATGCTGCGTGAACATATTGAGTGGGCAAAGAAGCTGGCCGGGCTTATCTCCGCCGATCCCCGTTTTGAAGTGGTGGCGCCGGTTCCCTTTTCTGTTGTTTGTTTCCGCTATCGCGGGAGCGACGACGAAAACAAAAAGATCATGGACCGGGTGAATGAGTCTGGACGCGTCTTTATCTCAGGCACGGTGCTGAATGGCAGGCAGGTGATCCGGCTGGCCATCGGCAATCTGGCGACAGTGTGGCAGGACGTGGAGGAGGCGTGGGACCTGGTGAAGAAGGCGGCGAGCTAACAAACTTACCGCGGATTGGCGCGGATGAACGCGGATTTCAAGGCGTCTTACCACTGATTCTCACTGATGACACTGATAGGAAGGGCTACCGCGGATTAGAGATTTCAGATGGGTTATATTGCCGAAGGGCGATTGGTGGAAGAACGGCCATTTATGGCCGTGCAAGGCTGTTCTAAAATAATGCGCTTTAGCGCTGGTGAATGTTTGAGAAATTCTCCGCAGGAAATTCGAACGTTTTTTGTAACTTCCGCTACAAACTTACGCCGTCCTCTCTTCAGAGAACAAGGATGGCCATTCTCTTTCTCGACGTACTCATTGACAATCGCAAGAAAGGCCGATTCTTGCTACACGAATTTGTCGCAATGCCCGATCACTTTCACCTGATTCTCACTCCTGCGGCAGACACGAGACTTGAAAAAGCATTGCAATACATCAAAGGAGGTTTTTCATTTAGAGCGAAGCGGGAGCTTGGATTCACTTCTTTGATTTGGCAGGAAAGCTTCACTAATCATCGCATTCGCGATATCCAAGACTATCTTGCTCATCGGCAATATATACGTGAGAATCCGGTAAAAAGAGGGCTGGTGGAATCGCCCTCAGATTACGCTTACTCTTCTGCATTTGACGGAGTAGAGATCGACTCGGTTCCACCATGGCTAAAGCCAGACTTCTAAGGACATACTTTCACGGCCATGAATGGCCGTTCTTCCACCTTGAAAAAGGGGCCTGCAGCACTGGGCAAAAAGGCCGACAGCTCTCGCCGCCGGCCTCTTCGACTTTCGATTAGAGTTTAGTGATGTCCGTGGGATTCACCGCCACGTGATCCGCCACCGCCCGACATTCCTCCGCCTCCGCCATTGGAGCCATGACCGCCACCACCCGACATTCCTCCGCCTCCGCCATAGGAGCCATGACCGCCGCCGTGCGACATGCCGCCGCCATAGGAGCCATGACCGCCACCGTGCGACGTGCCTCCGCCATAGGAGTTATGACCGCCACCTTCCCCGGTGCCACGCCCGCCACCACCCGACATACCGCCGCCGCTCATGCCACCGCCATGGTAGCCACCACCGCCACTCATGCCGCCGCCACCACCGTGGTATCCGCCGCCATTGTGGGAAACATTGCGATAGCCTCCATCATTGCCACGGCCACCGCCTCCACCGTAACCGCGTCCGCCGTCGAACCCGCGTCCGCCGCCATCATCGCCACGCGGCCCACCGCGGAAGCTATGAAACCCTTCGCTCCGGTAGCCGTCATGATCATTAAACTGATGGAAGCCATCGCCATGGAAGCCATCACCACGAAACCCAGCGCCCTGGAAGCTGTGGAACCCGTTATGAACGATGATGGGGCTGTTGAAGTAAAACGGACGGTAGAACCCCGGATGCGTGAAGTAGAAGTTGTTCCAGGGGCCCGCGCCGATAAACACGCCGTTCACAAACCAGTTGGGGCCGTAGTAACCGTAGGGAGCGCAGCCAAAAGGATACGCTGGATAAAAACCGTAGGCGCAAACCGGCGGCGCATTGTAAATGCCGTAACTTGGGCCGATCTGAATGCCGATGGCAACCTGCGCCTGTGTATACGACACGGGCAGAATCAGCAAAGCCAGTAACGCGAGATATTTTAGATGTCGCATGGAAAGTCCCCTCCAGAACACCGGGCACCTGGTAATTATCGGAAACCAGCATCTCGCACCGTTACCACGCTGGCTGCCCTTAGTTCTTGCTTAATACAAACCTGAGTCCCAGAGATAAGTTGTGCTCTGGATTGCCCGTCAATGACTCTTTGCTTAGGGTTAACTTATCTTTACAGTTCTTTTGGTCTGCATGATCCACCGCAAGTCGTCTAAGGTTCGCTATGCCCGTCGCACCGCAGTACTCCCAGGTATTTGCGGAACGGTCCTACAGTTTCGCGACACTGCCAGGCCATCACTCTTGTGAGTTGGTGCAGATGCGTCAGGTCGTGGGCCGCCCATGTCGCCAGAAGTTCGCCCAGTTTTACCGTTCCCAGGGCGGGATGGAGGCCACGTTTCTCAAGATCGGAAGGTTTCAAATTCAACGCACGAAGTGAATCAAGGTTTTCTGATCGCAGCCAGGCAAACTCGCCCAGGATCTGCGCCAGCGACTTCCCACTGATGTTATCCGGCTGACGGACGAATGGTTCAAACGCCTGTGTCTCGCCGAATTTCAGGAGCCACTTCGCCCGCGTTATCCAGTTTGATTTTTCCCCCTGTATCAGATGGGCCACGATCTCAAATGCGCTCCAGGTATTCTCGCCTTCGTTGCGTTGCGTCCATGTTTCAGGTAAGTCGCGCAAAAGAGCTTCGAGTGCGGAGGGCGTGCGCGCCAGCAATGCCACTGTAGTTTGCAGATTGGGTTCCATCCTGAAATCCTCAACCCTATAGAGCCGCATTACCTGAGTTAGATTCAGTTTTTGTGAACCCGCTTACGGCGCTTTAATTCGATCAGGGCTGCGGCCGACCACGCGCCGTCAGCCCGCTGCCTCAGGAGCCTTCATACAGGCAGCAACAAGAATTGCACTTAAGCGGTTTGTCGCGAAGCGACACAAAATAAAGCCGCTGCGGCCGACCACGCGCCGTCAGCCCGCTGCCTCAGGCGCATCGACATCGCCACCATGATTGACAAACCTTCAGCGGTTTGGGCGCAGCGGCGGAAACCCGGACGACACGGGCGAGGCCGACTAGCGCGCCGAACCCGCCGCAAGGGAGCCTTCAAGATGTTGGTTCGGGTAGCAACTCTTCGGCGGTTTGGAGCGCAGCGACACCCAAGAGATAATCAAGGGCTCGCGCCGACCACGCGCGCCGAGCCCGCTGCATCAGGAGCCTTCAAGATGTTGGTTCGAGTAGCAACTCTTCGGCGGTTTGGAGCGCAGCGACAAAATTAAGGCGTGGTAATTACCGGCAGCCTGGCTGCTTCCCAGGCGGCCAGTCCGCCCGCCATCTCAATAAGATTGGTGATTCCCGATTGATGCAGAATGCTTGCGGCGATGGACGAGCGGTAGCCGCCGGCACAATGCACGGCAATGCGGCGATCGCGCGGGATTTCCGCCATGCGTTCCTTGAGATGGTTAAGGGGCACGTTCACGCTGCCGTCAATGTGCTTGGCGGCCCACTCGCGCGGGCTTCTCACGTCTACCAGCAAAGGCCGCCTGTCGCCGGACAGTTCCTCTTCCACCATGGGCGCACTCACGCGCTCGGTCTGGCGCACAAGATCAGGACGGCGAAGAAGCGCTTCCATGCCGCCCTTCAGATAACCCTTCACATGATCAAATCCGATGCGGCCCAGGCGCAACGCTGCTTCCTGCTCACGACCGGGCTCGGCGATGATCACGATGGGCGTTGACTGGTCCAGGACCGTCCCTGCCCACGTGGCGTATTGGCCTCCTAGTCCGATATTGATGCTGCCGGCGAGATGGTCAATGGCGAATTCGGCTGGCTCGCGGACGTCAAGAATCTGCGCGAAGTTTTTGGACATGGCCAGCACTTCATCCAGCTCAAGTGGTTGCAGCACCTGTTTCAGATTGTTGTCCAGCGAAGTCCGCTCGCGGGTGTTGAGAATCGCGTCATAGTTGAAATAGGCCGGAGCATCTGGCTGGTCTGCGGTAACCAGAGCGATGAACTCCTGCTTGGTCATGGGCTGCAACGCGTAATTCATTCGCCGCTGCGCATCCAGAGTGGAAACCGTGTCAGAGGAAAGATTTTTTCCGCAAAGCGAGCCGGAACCGTGCGCCGGATACACCAGCGTTTCGCCGGGAAGCGGCATGAGCTGATTGTAGAGCGAATCATAAAGATGCGCGCCCAGATCGTCAGCGGTCCAGCCGAGCGAAGCGCGCAGATCGGGGCGGCCAACGTCGCCGATGAATAGCGTATCGCCGGTGAGAACCGCGTACGGTTTTGTGGGATGCTTTTCCAGATCGAATACCAGGATTGAGATTGATTCAATTGTGTGGCCGGGAGTCTCCAAAACCTGAAGGCGCATTGCGGGAAAGCTGAGAATGTCACGGTCCTTCATGGCGGTGAAGGCGTATTCCGCCTGGGCGCGAGCCCCCAGATGGATGGTAGCACCGCAACGATCACGCAATTCCAGATGGCCGGCAACAAAGTCGGCATGGAAATGGGTGAGAAATACGTGGCGGATATGCAGTCCGGCTTTTTCCGCGTCCGTCAGATACTGTTGAATGTCACGCTGAGGGTCAACAATGATCGCGGTGGAACTCTCTTCATCTCCCAGGAGATATGAGGCGTGGGCAAGGCAGCCCAGATAATACTGTTTCAAAATCATGATGACCTTCTCCAGCTCAGACTACGCATTCTGAAACGGGCCCCGGACGGTCTGATACCCCAAGCATACAGGGAACCTTAACCGCTTGCGATAGCGAGACTCTAACTTGTTGGGAACAGGGAGAATCAAACTGTGTAGGGCTTTCATGGGAGAAATCTGTACGCCGTACATGTCCCATGGTGCCTTAGACGCGAGCGAAGAACGCCAGCATAATCTGGGTTGTAAGTATCTGAATAGCAGTAACGGAGACTTAAGTATGAGACTGATTCGAGTGGGACTTGCGGCGCTGCTGGCGCTGGCAGTGAGCGCGGCGGTACCGGCGGTCGCGCAGCATGACCATGATGGCGATTCAAAAAAGCATGATCGCGATGACGATCGCGATGGACCGGGAAATCATGGCAAAGGCCATGCCTACGGACATGAAAAACATGAGGATCGCGATTGGCATCATGAGCGCGACACACACTACGTCCGTTATGAACAGCATGAAGGACATCGCCGTATTCCGGAAGAACATTTCCGCGCACATTTTGGACACGAACACAGGTTTGTGATTGTACGTCCGGTGATCGTAGCCGGCCATCCGCGCTTTCAGTATGACGGTTACTGGTTTGCGATTGCTCGTCCATTGCCGCCAGGCTGGCACTATACAGACCAGGTGTATGTGGACTACGTGGACAATAACTATTACGTCTTGAGCCCGGTGCATCCGGGTGTGAGAATCTCAATCAACATTTTGTAAGATCGGCGAGTTGTAAGATCAGCCAGTTCGATAGTGATCGAAAAATCCCATCGTTGCTGTCTCCTGTCAGGAGAGGAACGATGGGATTTTTGTTTGTCTCGTCACTTCAACAGGCGTCCGCTTGAGGCGCTCAGGTCTGCATAAATTTTGGGATCGAAATCCCCGTGTTGCATCCACGCGATCTGGCCGTGCTGGTTGAGCAAGAGAAGATAAGCGTCTTTGTCATTGCTCACGTTAAGCCGCTGCTTCCACGGTTTTGAATCAGAGATCACGGTTAGGGTGCGGGCTCGAAGCGATTGCGGTGTACCGCGACGCATGGCCGACCGGATCATGCCTCGAAGAAAGCCCGGAGCGTCACTCAGCATGGCCACGGAGTAGCTGGTTACCTTGCTGTCATCGGTAAAATCCTTCGCAAAATGGTCCTGCCAATGGCGTGATCGTTCACCGGCCTCTTTGCTGAAAGTCATAATGATAAGACACACGCGGCCTTTGGCCACATCCGGCAGTGAGACGTCTTTGTCATCCAATGTCTGGCCTTGTAATGGTGGAAGCGCTGCGCCGATCTCCAGCGCCGTCGACTGGCTATGAATGAGTGGGACGGCTGAAACAACAATGAGCACGGCTAGAAGGACGGCAGTTCGAGGCATAGCAGCTCGTATTCTAAATGCCTGCAACCTGATGATTGCGGCTTGATATACAGCCATCGCAGGAAAGATCACGCAGAAAAGAGCATACTGTTATTGACGGGCGTGTCCCGAGTTTCTAAAGATATCTTCTATGCAGTTCCGCAGAGTCATCGCAGTAGTCGCCTTGCTCACGCTGATGCACCCATATGCATCCGCCTTTGACACATACTGGCATGCCGAAGCAGCACGCAAAGTGGGTGACGAGTTCGGCTTCAGTGAAGATTCCCGCAAGATCATGCAGCTGGGTAATTTTTCACCGGACTTCTTCGGTCCGATTTCTGATTTTGCGGCGCAAAATCTTCCTGACAAAAGGTTGCAGGCCCTGAGCCAGTACGACAGCAACAACCAGGAAAGCCGCGCCTCGTCCATCTTTCTTCATTTTGACAATCTGAACAATGAGCTCAATAGCAACGCCAAGTTCGATTACATCTTTCAGCAACTTCTGCAAAACACACAGAGCACTCTGGCCGGCTACTTGAAAAAGACTGACGCTGACGAACGCACCCGCAAAGTTCTGGTGCTGATCGCGCTGGGCGCTTCCCTGCATGCCGTCCAGGATTTTTACAGCCACTCTGACTGGATCCATCACGACTTCACTAACACGGAAGCAAAACTGGTTCCGCTGCCCGGCGGCGGGTCACGCGCGCCTACATGGTTTGAGTTTCGCGCCAAGTCGCCGGATGTGGCCAAATGGCCGTTCCAGGTGCAAACCGGACTCTACCCACCGGTTGCCGGCGTGGGCCCGACGCATACGCACATGAACCATGACAACTCACGGTTGATCTATCGTGAATATGAAACTCCGGGCGCGCCCCTGTTGCCGGAAACGAAGTACCACATTTCCGGCAATGTACCGGCGAAAGAGAATGATGCCGCGGCGATCACAGCGCACCAGCAATTTGCCTTTAACACCGCAGTGGCAGCCAGCATTGAGTGGGTCAGGAAGGTGGAAGAGAACGCCGACGCCAAGGCCGCGATTGAATTTGCCAAATCCTGGAACCTGAAATTAACCGATCCCAAGCTGGCGAAGGAACTGGAAGCAGGACTGGCGACCCAGTTAGCTCTTTCCTGCGCCGCGGGAAAATGGGATGGCGAGGATCCTCCCGCAGATCGCGGCGTTCTCTGCAAGACGGTGCTGGACCAGAGTATTGGCTCGGCGTCTGCGAAAAGCGCGTCCAACATTGAATCGATTTTGCTGGGCACGCTGACACGCGCGGCTTTCCCATTGGCGCTCAAGTACACGGGAAAATTCTGGGATGTCCACCGCCAATATCGCATTCTGGACAGTCTCGCCCAGAACATTGGCTCGCCGTCCAGACACTATGTGCTGAGCAAGCCGTAGATCGGACCTCCACGTCATCGGCAAATATGCACAGCCGGGGGCGGCTGTGCCACACGTGTATGTCACCCCTGAGACAGATCGAAGTCGGCAGGGATTCCTCGTTTCACTCGGGCTAAAAACCAACACAAAAAGACGCTCAATACTTCCACGAACCATCCGCGCCTGCCGGTGAATGCTGGCGGATGTAGTCTGACATGACCTGCACCAGCTCTGCCTGGTTCAGAGGACTCCAGCCATGGCCTTTCATGGGGCGGCCATACTCAAACGATCCGCCGTAAGCAGGATTGCGAACGCCGCGAAGAAAATCTTCCAGGCGATACACGGCCAGGTTGAGATAAAAATTGTCCATGTCACCGCAGTAAACGTGAATCTTGCCCACCAGTAGTGGGCCGATCTTCGGCCAGTTTTGTTCCAGGTAGTAACGCAGATCATAGCCATGATCACGCATGTAGAGCGCGACCTGCGGATCGATGAGTCCGCTCTGCTTGTTCCACAGCGGCCTGGGATATCCATCCACACCGACAGGACCGTACACGGCTTCCCAGGCTTCAAACTGCTGGGCGGAACGTCCGTGGCTGCCGAGTACATCTTCAAGCTGGCTCATCTGACGCATGGTCACTTCCACCTGACCTTCCACGGAACGGGTCATGGGACGTTCAGGAACCGGCGGATCATAGCCAGGAGCAAGGAACGCGTTCACGTCATTGTAGGCATCCACCATCATGTAGCGATTGAAGTCGACGGGATCAGGATAGAAAGTCCATGTGCCGCCAAAGAATTCAGGATGAAAGACCTGAAGCGCCAGCGATTCCCATCCGCCGGTTGAGCCGCCGGTGAGCAGGCGTGCATACGGCTGCTGAATGATGCGGAAGTGCGATTCCACGTAAGGGATCAGCTCCTGCATGATGGCGTCACCATAAGGGCCGTTGTTGGCGGAGTTGACCGCGTATGAATCGTCAAAGTAAACCGTGGGATGCTGAAAAGTTACGGCGATCATGTGCGGAAAATTCGACGAACTCCAGCGCTTGTACAGCGAGTAGCCTGAGATGCGGCCTTCACGATGTTGTTCATCGGCCGGTGAGCTTTCCGTGCTGAAGCCCAGCGGCGGATTCAAACCGAAGTGCCCCTGCTGGTAGATCACCGGATAATGCGCGCCCGGATGCTGGTCATAACCTTCGGGCAGAAGCACGGTTGCGCCCAGGTAGATCGGCTGTCCCCAGAAGGCCGTAAGCAGTTTGCTCTGGATCTTGATGTGCTTTACGTAAAGCGTGTCCGCGGGGAGCTGCGCGGCAGGAACAATATTGTTGAGGTTGAGCTGGATTTCGTATCCGCCCACGGCATCAAGATGAAAGCGCTTCACTTCGCTGTATAAGTTGCCGGGAGACTTGTTGAACTGCTGGCCTTCCCACTGGTCGTTGTGCGCCCAGATTACATGACCGTCTGAGCGAGAGAAGCGGGTGTAAACGTTCATCATCGCCTGAACGTAATAATCGCCCGCGGGAAGTTCACGCACAGACCTAAGCGGAAAACCCAGAGCGAGCGAATCGATGGTGACAGACTGTCCGCGGCCGAGCTCGGCTATATCGCGGCCAATCAACTCTGCGTGCGATCTCCAGTTCCCCGCCTGCAGGCGCGGCTCAGGATTGTCCGTTTTGGAAATGACGATAAAAACGCGACCTGTAACCGGTTGTGGTCCGGCAGCAAGAGTGATCTTGAACCGGGTATCCGCGGCATAAGCAAGCGACTGAAATAAAGAAGCAATAAAGAGTGCGACACACAACGATTTCGGGAAAAATCTGGGCAACGCCATGCATATTCTCCAGGGAACGAATCAGCATAGAAGATTGCCGCAGGAATTTCCAAAACATTGCGCAGGGCCCGTCCCTACTTTGCCATCAGGAAAGAAAAATCCCCAACTTTGTAAACAAATTGCCTGCCGTGGGCTGTGGGCTTCACCTGCCCACTGCGAGCTTTACGAAAGGCGATGAGCATGCGTTGCAGCTCACCGGGCTCAGCCACTGGAACATTGTGGGCGGGCAGCAGCAGCTTCAGGTGCTGAGCCAACGCGATCATTTTCTTCAACGACGCCTCATACGCATTCAGGTTGGTCTCCGGACGGTAAAGGTAAATCAACCCGGGATAATAGGTATCACCGGTAAAGAGCAGCCCGCGCTTTTGGTCCAACAATGCAATCGAATCCGGCGTGTGCCCCGGGGTGGCGATCACCTTCAGCACGCGGCCGCCCAGATCAATGGTGTCTCCTCCGTGCAGCCAGTGCGTGACATTGAATGGCCTGGTGACGTAACTGTTGGCGTCAAAGCCGGATGGCAGCGGGCCACAAAGCTGGTCTGGCTTGATCTCCTCCTGGGCATCATCCTTCGACCCCTTCGCGTTGGTATGAGTGAAGTCCGTATCCATGGCGTAGATATCGTCGAATTGCCAGTTGTCGCCAACGTGATCATTGTGGGTATGAGAGTTCAATACGCTGACCGGCAACGTCGTCAGATTTTGCACCAGCTTTTTCATGTCACTGATGCCCATGCCGGTATCGAATAACAATGCGCGCGTCTTCCCCAGAATCAGATAGGAGATAACCTCTTCCGCTTGCATGGGTTCATAAATGGCGAGCACGCCGGGACGGACGGCATAAACCTCAAACCACGGATCAGGCGTGGAAAGACGAATGAGTTTCTTGTAATCGGGACGGGGAAGCTGTTGGCACCATTCTGGTTTCTGTGCGACCGCCGGATTTACGGCAGAAATCCAAATGAGAGCAATAGCGATCAGAAGCGTAGATTTGTTTTGCATGCGGGGTTTCATGGTTGAAGGAAGGATTGTACGTGTTTTATGTCGCTTCGCTCCAAACCGCGAGTGAGCATGGCCCTTCCAGACATCCACAAGGCTCCTGTTGCAGCGGGCTCGGCGCGCAAGCCGGCCTCGCCCTTACCGCGGAAGGAAGCATGGCAAGCAAAACGGCATCCCTTGTGGGGATGCCGCGGGCTTGCAAAGCGGTTTGCGATTAGAGAGTTTTCGGCGGTGTGGTGCTGGAAGTTGGTGGATTGGAAGAAGGAGGATTGCCGGGCGCCGCACCTGGATGGGCTCCCTGTTGCTGTTGCTGCAACATGGCATCGAGCTTCTTCTTCTGATCGTCATTCATAATGCCGCGGGCCTTGGTGATGGTGGCTTCGCGCAGCACACGGATTTTCTGGATCTTGTCTTCGCGCGACATGGAGGCGTCATTTACGAACGTCATGGCCTGCTGGTGCTGGTCTTCCAGAATGTTCTTCAATTTGGCCTGCTGGTCAGTATTGAGGCTGAGTTCCTGAGAAAGCATCTTTACCTGATCGTCAATCGACGGGCGGCCGGGCTGCGGCGGCGGCGCCTGCTCTGGCTGTGCCGACGGCGCTGATCCTTGTGTCGATCCCGGTGCGGTTGAACCCGGCATTCCGGGCTGAGTCCCCGGAGTCTGGGTAGATGGCGATTGCGAAGACGGATACTGCGCGGATGGTGATGATGGGGAAGATGGAACCTGACTCGCCTGGCCGGCGGACGAAGATCCTGGAGTCTGTAATGCAAATGCCCCAGCCGCTGCAAGTAGAGTGCCGGTAAGCAGAATCTTGTTTATAAACTTCATGGGAATGTTAGCTCCTCGTTAATGTCCAGTCCAATGTGTGATGCTCTTTTGCAGGCCCGGGCCGGAGAAATAACCAGAGACACTGTTTTTTTATCAAGCAACTCGGGACCGATTTTTTGTAAAAACATTTCGGTAAAAACAAAGCGGCCTTCCGGAAATGGAAGGCCGAATGCAAGTTGAAGGTTGAGAGTTGCCGCCCGATTATTTCTGCACGCGATCGTCTGTCTGCGGAGCTTTGGCGCCCTTCTTCATGCCTTGATGGTCTTGCATTTCTTTCTGCCAATCGTCCAGCTTCTTTTTCTGGTCGTCATTCAGAATGGGCCTTACCTGTGCCATGGCGTCATTATGTGCGGCGCGCATTTTGGCCATGCGGTCATCGCTGGACATGGATGGGTCATTCATGACGGTTTCCATCTTCTTGTGCACGCCTTCCGCGATTTTGGTGACCTTGGTTTTCTGATCGGCCGTGAGGCTGAGTTTTTCTGTCATGGTCTGGACCATCTCATCCACACTGGGCATCTTGTGGCCCATTCCCTGACCCTGACCCTGTCCCTGGCCTTGTCCCTGGCCTGCATGCGAATCAGCGGGAGGGGTTTGCTGGGCGAGAGCGGAAATTGCGAAGGCGCAGATTGCCAGTAGCGCGAGTGTTCTGAGCTGTTTCATTTGCAAGAATCTCCTTTTGCACAATCCATACGTTCCCTATTTCAAGTGTTGTTATTTTGAGCCCTGACAAGCGCCGCGAAAAACAAAGGCCAGAACCGCCGCGCTCTCCTGGATCAGGATACATAAGCGGGCGACCTGGCGCTCTGGATTTGTGAAAATTGCAGTGAATTTTGTATGGCTTCGGCTTCTCAGCCTTGGGCAGACATAAGCTCAGTTAGCGTCATCGCCCAGGCCCAGTTTGCGCATTACCAGCAAGGTCGATTGCAGCCGTTTATAGTCTCCGTCACCCAAGGCAATGAAACGGAACGGCTGCGAGCCCGGAGCGCCCTTCTGGGGACGAAGAAATTCAACCAATCCACTGACTGGACCAAGCGTTGTATTCAGCTTGACCTCAGCAATATTGCCTTCGCGCACCGAGGCCGGCACCTGCGCAAGACCGCCTGTCATGGACAGCTTGTGCAGCACGGCGGAGAACAGACTGCCTTCGATATTAAAACGGACTTTTTCGTCGTTCGGCACACGTACACGCGGCGAACGCTTACGGCTCTGGAATTGGGGAAAGAATGGCATGGCAGGATCATGCCATCGTTACTGGCTGCTTTGAAGATTACCGAAGGATTGGTGCCGATTCCTGAGTTGCCAGTGAGGCCGCGTACCCGAGGGCAATGGCGGAAGTGACTTTTGATTTTCCGGCAACCCGCAAACGCTACAATGAATTGCGATGGACCTGCAAATAGACAGGCTTTTCGAGATCATCGACTTTCTGGCCGTCTTCGTGGGCGCGTTGGGCGGCGCACTCAGCGCCGTGCGTGAGACGCGTTACAAGTATGATTTTGTAGGTGTGATGGGACTGGCTTTTGCGTCCGCGCTGGGCGGAGGCATTACGCGCGACCTGATCCTGCAAAAAGGACCGCCACTTGCCTTTGTTGACGTCCGCTATCTGCTGGCCGCCCTGGCGGGTGCGGCAGTTGGTCTGATCTTTTCCTCACAGCTTGGGACTTCGTCGAATGGGGCCTCGGGCGTTGGGGTTTCAGGCGTTGGAGCTTCAAAGATCGGGCGCAAGACGGAGCGGATGATCGTGGTGATTGATGCGGCCGCGCTCGGGTTGTTTGCCGTTGCCGGGTGCACGCGTGCTCTGGAAGCCGGCTTGCTGCGTTTGCCGGCGTTTCTGCTCGGCGGAGTGACCGCTGTGGGTGGAGGCTGCATCCGTGATGTGCTCAGCGGACGCACGCCGCAGATTTTTGAACTCGGCGAGCTGAACGCGGTCGCCGCCGCTTTCGCCGCAGCCATGTTCCTGGTTTGCTATTCGCTGCACTTCAGCCAGGAGATTTCAACGATTGTAGGCGCGCTCTGCGGATTCAGTCTGCGGCTGCTGGCCCTGCGGTTTAAGTGGAAGACGCGACCGGTCAGGCGAGAGCAAGTTTAAGGAACATCCTTCGCCATCCTCACAATAGGCAGAGTCTCACCCGCTTCCAACGGCACTTGCAAGTCTTCAAGTGCCGCATAACCTCTGGCAAGATAAAACGGCACGCCGGTAAGCGTTGCGCCCATTTCGAGCCGGCGAAAGCCGGCGGCCATGGCTGCGGATTCACAGGCGTCAAGAATCAGACCGCCGATGCCGCGACGCGCCCACGATGGATGCACGAAAAAAGCGCGTATCTTCGCAGCATCCGTTGCCGGATTGAGAAGCGTGTCTTCTCTTGCCATCCAGACATCGCCACCGTAGAGAGTCTTGCGTTTGCTCCATCCGCCGCAGCCGACAATAATCGATTGCCCATTGCCGGTCTTTGTTTCTACGGCGAAATAGGTCCCGTCGGCGATCAACTGGCTGTCAATGCCATAAACTGTGCGCAAGGCAGATTCCAATTGCGCAGGCGTGTAGTCCTGCGCCTGCAAGCCGCGGACGGATGCAGCAATCAATTCGCGCAGCACGGGAATGTCAACCGCAATGGCGAGACGAATTGTGAACGGGGAAGTCACACTATCATCGTAGCTTCTTTCTGACGTTTTCTGTTACCTCGCTGACACTGCCCTCCCTGCTCTGTCAGGTAAAATGAACGCCTTTACCAGGAGGCGGTTTGATCCTTCCCATTGTCCAGGCCGGAGAACCGGTGCTTCGACAGAAAGCGCGTCCGCTGCGGCCCAATGAAATTCGCAGCCGGGAAATCCGTGATCTGATCGCCAATATGCGTGAGACCATGCATGACGCGCCGGGTGTGGGCCTGGCCGCACCGCAGATTGGCCGCAACCTGCAACTGGCCGTGATTGAAGATCGCTCAGAGTACACACAAGACTGGACAGAGGACCAGCTTGCGGATCGCGAACGAGAGGTGGTTGCGTTTCACGTGATCATCAATCCCAAAATCACTCTGCTGGACCATGAGAAGATCGAGTTCTTTGAGGGATGCCTGAGCCTGGATGGTTTGATGGCGCTGGTACCGCGTGCTCATCGCGTGAAGGTGGAGTGCCTGAATGAAAAAGGCGAGCATAAGACCATCACCGCCAACGGTTGGTATGCCCGCATCCTGCAGCATGAGATTGACCATCTTCATGGCGCCATTTACGTGGACCACATGTATCCCCGCACCTTGATGACGGTGGAAAACTATAAACAGCATTGGCTGGACAAAAGCGTGGAACAAACCAAGAAAGAGCTTCTTGGCATGGCCAAGTAAGAATTACCTCAGTAATTACCTTAGTCACTCTCAAGTGGCTGTAAATAAAGGAGTAATTACCGCCGTAACTTGTCTTTACGCTCTCAGATTGGTACTTTTGTGAACATCATGAGTGGGAAAGCAATGCGGTTATTCGCGATCGTGGCACTGGCAGCGTGTCTTGGAGCTTCGTGTGAAGCCAAGAACCTGGCCGTGATCGTGGAAAAGAACAACAGCGTGGCCAGTCTTTCCAGCGCTGACCTGCTCAAAGTTTTTAAGTTCGACCGCGCGAAATGGCCTGACGGGAAAAATATTGTCCTGGTCATGCGCGATCCTTCCACGCCGGAAATGCAGACCGCGATCAACTCGCTTTATCACATGCAGCCTGCCGAATTCAAATCGCTGCTGGCCAGCCATAACAAGGCTGTGATCATGGTGACAAGCGAGGACGATATGCTGAAGGCGGTAGCCGCGATTCCCGGCGCGGTTGGACTAGTTGATGTCTATTCCATTACTGAGCGCGTAAAAGTTGTGCGCGTTGACGGCAAGTTGCCGCTGGAACACGGTTACCCGATCAAAGGTAAATGAGAGCAGGATTGACAGAGGGAACGCCGGCAGGAGCGCTGTATTGATGATGAGGGTCACAATTCAATCTTTGCTGTGTCAGGCCATGCTGGCCATTGCTTATGTACGCCGCTACGTTGCTATTTTCTGCTGCTTCGCTCTATGTATCTCCTGGATGTTTGCTTCGACTCCCGCCTGGACGCAGTTCACCACTTCCGGCACCCGCTAAATTCGCATCAATCAATTCTTTGCTTACAGTCCCGGAATGGTGCAAGTTTTGCTGTTTCTCGCGTTCAACACACAAGGCGAGACAGGAGTAGTGTGCCCGACGGCAGCTGGCGGTGTGCTGCTTCGCGATTTCATATAACTTCACGATTTCATATAACTTCGTGGTTTCATGTATCCTGTCTTCACTCTTTTTACCCGCGGAATTTGAACGAGGAGAATCGATGAAGGCGAGGATTTTGGCGTCGACACTGGCGCTGCTGGTGGGATTGACCGGTTGCATCAAGGGCCATAACGACTTTCTATACACTGCCGGTCCCGGCACCAATGAAGTGTTTGCTTTTGCCATACATGAAAACGGAAGCATCACTGCGCTTGGCAACCCGAATTTTCCCGTGGGCTCGCAACCTTCTTCCATTGTGATTCACCCTCCCGGCGACTTTGTCTACATCACCAACTTTGCGGGGGCGAACCTTACCCAGCTCAACGTGAATACGGGCAATGGAAACCTGCTGGTTCCACCCATCAACAGCGCGCTGCCTCCGCTTACACCGCCCAATCTTTTTAATACGGGCGGCAATCCCGTTTCCATATTGATATCGTCTAACGCGCCGCACGTCTATGTTTTAAACCAGTCACCCGGCAATATTTCGGCGTTCCTGCTGGACCCATCTCTGGGCGCGCTTACTCTGATTACCAATCCGCCGGGAAACGGCGCCGGGGCCATCAGCACCTACGGCACTTTGACGACGCCAACTTCGATGGCGATTACTCCGGGTGGCTCGTTGCTGTTTGCAGCCTCGCCTTCCACGGGGACAGTTTCTGTTTTTGCGGTCAATAACTCTGATGGCTCGCTTGCGGCCGTGGCCGGCTCGCCTTTTGCCGTTGGCGGCGCTGGCGCGACTCCTACCTGGGTAACAGTGGATGCATCAGGAAAATTTCTTTATGTAGCCGACTCGGCCCACAACGCCGTACTGGGCTTTTCCATTGGCGGCAATGGAACCCTGGCCCCAATTGCGGGATCACCTTTTGCCGCCGGGGCCAATCCCACGCACCTTACCGTGAGTGGCGACGGCTCCCTGCTCTTTGCTTCCAACACCAATGACAACACGGTCTCCGCCTACGTGATTGGCGCAGCGACAGGAGCGCTTGGCGCGGTTGCCGGATCGCCCTTCGCTACCGGCGGAAAAGGTGCGGGATACCTGGTGGCTACGGGAGCAACGCTCTTTGTCAGTGATACGGTGACCAACGACATTGCGGCCCTCAACATCGGCGCCAATGGCGTGCTCACAGCAGCGCCGGGCTCACCATTCGGAGTGCCGGTATCACCTGCCTGGATTGCCGTTGCGAGCGAATAACGCCGGCGTCATGCGATAAGCTTCACTTCATACACAGTATCGTCGGGCACGGCTGCGTCTATTTTCAGAAACGTGAAATGCAAAGTAGAACTGCTTCCCGCCGTGGTGGGAATATCAACATAGCCGATATCGAGGCCGCTATTGGCCGACGAGGCTTCACGCTGCTGATCCACGTTACCGATTGACCAGCGCACGCGGAAGCTTCCCTTCCACAGGATGCGCAGTGTGTCACCCGCCCTCATGGTGCGCACGCGCCGCGTTAATTTCCAGACTTCCAGGTCCTTGCGCCCAAGCGCCGCGAGATAGCGAACTGCAACAATCGGGATGAAATCGAATACCTGACTATCGCTGACCGAGCGCAGCAGCTTGATGTATTCGGCATGCGCCCACATCAAAGGAGTAGCCGATCCCGCGGAACGTCCGCGAAACATGTACGCAGACGGTATATCGTCTACATCCCAGACCTGTTCCGGCAACATTCCGCCCTGGGTGGCGAATTTTTCAAAGGCGGTGATGAAGGGCGCGACATCGCGGCCTGCCGCCAGTTCATAGTGTGCCCGCTCGCCGGCGAGCAAAGGCCACGCACGGCCAATCCCATATCCCAGATACGGCCTGCCGTCAGCTCCGGGGCCGTAACCGTCATTGTTATAGCGCCGCCAGGCCGTGCCGAAAGGCGTGTCTACCTTTAACAGGGCATCGATAACGCGCAGAGAATCTTCCATCAACGGCGTTCCCGGCGGGCGAATGCCGTATCGCACCAGTTCCAGAAACCCCGCGTCCACAATTTCTTTGGCTTTAAATGAATACGGCGCGCCCGGAGCGCGATTGGCCAGAATAATGGAGCCATTGTTGGGATCTTCCAGCGGGGAATAATCATTCACGTCTACGGGCAGAATGCGTATGTAATGACGCGGAATGCCTGGAACCAGCGTGCCTTCAGTGGTCACACACCAGCGCTCCAGGTGTGATTCCATGAAATCGGCATACTCTTCAAAAAAAGCGGCAATCTGCTTTTCACCCCGCGAGTTGGCGAATTCCGCGGCGCATATCAATGCTGCGATGGCAGCCGCCAAAGTTGAAGGAGAGTATCCGCTGCATTCCTCCCAGCGCTCCTGCTGTGTAATGGGCCCATAGTGAACAATGTATTTGGCCGCTGCCCGGACCATGGGATAGGGATCAAACCGGTCCAGGCCATCTGCCTTCCAGAGCCTCCACGCCAGCAGAATGGGAAACGCAACTTCATCCAACTGGATGCCTTTCCAGTAAGGAGTACCATCAATCCAGAAGTTCTGCGGGAAGCCGCCATCCGGCTGTTGCGAACAAGCCAGATATACCAGCGCGCGCAAAGGCGTGTACACGTCACCGGCAGCCAACATTCCTGTAGCGCTGTTCACCATGTCACGAACCCAGACCAGGTGATATCCGCCGAGATCGTCATCACCCATGGCATCGCCCCACGGGATGCTGGCTGAAGCAATCAATGCGCCGGCGAATGTTTTGTCTTCATGCGCCAGCAACAGCGTGCGGCTGGTTTGATACAGCGCCCCACCATCTGTGCCGATGTGATCAAGCGTGTGGAGCGTGTCACTGATGCGCTGCCACTGATCAACGAATCTTTTCTTGTGCGAGTCAAAGCTCTGGGACAGCGACTGGTTCAGCACGGCAGTGGCGGCGTGCGAGCTGTCGCCAAAAGCAATCGCCACCACGAAATCAGTTTTCTGGGAAAGATCGATTTCACCCATCACGGCGATGTTCCCATTCTCAGCGCGATCAAACTCCCAATCCATTTTGAAGTTGTCATGCAGGTCCTGCCATCCATCACTGGCGCCGACAAAACCGCAGGATGAGCGCGCGAACCCGCGATCACAATCGATGGCCATATAGACGCGTTCTTTCCAGGCCAGCAGCACATTGCGTCCGGCAACGGGGAGTTTGATGGCTGAGTTGTTCCAGCCGCCAACTTCCAGATGGGGCGCCAGAAGGAAATAAATGCGCAGCTTGTCCTTCCACTCCGGAGCGGCCATGAAGCTGCCCTGGACCAGAACGCAGGCGGAATGGGGATCAGCAATCACTTCCTTGACCAGCGTGTAACGACCCTTGGGATCGACACTGGTAATGCGATACCCGAGAGCGTGCTCATCAAGGCGCTCCAACTTGCCGTCAAGGTCGCGTCTTTCTTCGTGAAAGAAAGTGGCGCCGTCCGTGATGAGGAACTGGGCATCGCGAATCTGAGGACGATCAATGGTAGGGAAATAAATCTCGGTGAGAATGCCTTTTGCCAAGGTGAACCACACGCGGCTGGAAACGGCGTAGGCCGTGCCAATACCATCTTTAGTGCTGATGGACCATGTAGGCGGAATGCCAGGGTGCCCGAACGCACCTCCGATGAGTGACGCGGGATCGCTAGGCATGGCTTAGACCTTTCATAGACTGGTTCCAGAACACAGGCTTATTGGTACGGATTCAATCATATCTTCCAACATAGATTGGGACTTTAAGGTTTGGCAAACAACACCTTGACGAGACCAGCTCTGCTCCAGGAAGCCGCTGCTCCCGACAGTACAAAAAGATGCATGTACCTATGGTGTTTGGAACGGCGTGCAAAGCCATGATAAAGACATCACTATGGCCGGGGCAGCTTTTGATCACGACACCATTTTCACTGATCCGGACGAGCTTTCCGCATCGCCCGTGGACCAGCTTCGCTCGCAATGGAACCAGCAGCCGGGCATTCCGCTGATCAAGCAGAAGAGCGTCATTGATAGTAGTCCCACGCTCCTGCCTTACGTGGGCTCGGCTGGATTGAGTGGATGGAGCTGGCCTTATGCCTTTGCCACGCAGGGGCTGCTGGTGGCGGCGCTTTTTACGTCATTGTTTAACTGGTATCTCACCCATGATGCCGGTCCAGTTCACGACCAGGTAATGAACAACCAGGCCAACACTGAACTGGAACTTCGCCGCGACCAGGGAATCATCGACGCTACACAGGCAGAGATCGACCGCATTACCAGATCCCCAAAGCCAACTTTCAAACTGCATATGTCTGAGACGGTACTGACCCGCGAGCAGGCCCTGCAGCAGCTATACGCGTCGCTGGAAGACAGCCAGAAGTCCGTGGAGCAGTTCAAACAGCGAATGAAGGACAAAGAAGCTGAATTGCGCGCCACGCAAAATGCTGTGGCCATTGCCAACTCAGGCACTCCGCTTTTTTTTACCATCGCTCTGGTGCTTGCAGCGGGAGGCATACGGCGAGGCGTGCAGAAGGATTATCCTCGGGGCAAGTACGCGCGTAATGCCGCCGATCTTTACCTGTACTTCGCCACGTCTGAGGGAATATTTTTCAACCTGATCTTTCTTGCGTTCCTTCACTTCGGTCTGAGCGGCACAAGTTATGGAATGAGTGACTTCTTTCAGCGCGTGGGGCCGCTGGTCTGGGCGTTTTTCTGGATCGCATTTTACGCCCTGCTTCTGTTTTATTTCGTGACAGTCTCCCGCCGCATGTATCTCTCCATTTCCGTTCGGGCTCCATCGAGCGACTGGGGGCCGGAAAATCGCATTCTCATGCGTATCCATAACAATTTTCTGGTGACGTTTGTGTTATTTGAAGGCACGTTTCTGGCGGCGTGCTATCTGCTGTACCACGCGGATAAACGATTCTTTTAGGCTGTCGCTTCACTCCACACCGCCTTGAGATCATTTTTCCTGGTCGTCTCCTCTGGCTCCTGTTGCATCGGCCTCGTCGCGCGTGGACGGCGCGAGGCCTCTTCGGTTTCACTCAAAATGGCTCCGAATAGGCTTTGTCCATTCTCATGCTACATAGTTATCGGTCGCCGGGAGTATTTCCGATCGCTCGCTCAATGCGCCGGTCTGGGATGAGCCACACGATTGCGACCAGGGCGTAACAGGCGCATGCGATCAGGGGCCGCACAAACCCCAGGGGAATCGCCACCACGTAAATGACTGAAGACGTCTTTCCTTTGCGATCGCGTCCAATGGATTTCGCCAGCATTGAGCCTGCGCCCTGATGGGCGATCAGCACTTTTGTCAGTATCAAGTAAGCGATGGAAGCGAACAGGAGCAAGGCACCATATAACTCGACGGGCCATCGAGCAAGCGGGTTCTCGCCCAACCATGCGGTGGCAAACGGAACCAATGAAAGCCAGAACAACAGATGCAAATTGGCCCACAGCACGGAGCCCGCAACATGTTGCACCGCCTGGAGCAGGTGGTGGTGATTGGTCCAGTAAATTCCCACGTAGATGAAACTCAAGACATAACTGAAGAAGACCGGGACCAGGGGCTTCAAGTCCGCCAGATCTGTTCCGTGCGGCGACTTCATTTCCAGCACCATGATCGTAATGATGACGGCGAATACGCCGTCGCTGAAAGCCTCCATCCGGCCCTTGGACATGGACGCAACACCTTTCCGCGGCGGCCCGAACCGCAGGCCCCTGAGATGCACCGCAACGGCGTCTAGTGTAGAGGCGATCCAATTTCGGCGAAAGTCTCGTACCGTCCGCTCGCTCCCCGGTAAACCCCCTAGGAATGCCATGCTTTCTTGTCCTTTTGGTGGCCTGTTGGTAATTCTTCTTATGGAGCAGCTACTCTGCTTTTGGTAGACTCGCTGGCACCCCCTTCCCATCGGCACGAGGTATGTTTATGAAATCCTTTCGCTCTTCCTGTTTGACGGTTTTGATTCTGATATTTGTCACGCTGAATGCGGGTGCGCAAAACCCGACCACGTCCTCACGAACTCCTGCAGGTCCGGATAATAGTTGCCGAATTCCGGGCACGCTCAGGAGCAGCGCGGAACCAAACATGTTCAGTGAAGAGCAGGAGCAGTGGCTGGGGCAGATCATGGACCAGAGCCTGCGGCGCGACTTCAATGTGATTGAAGATCCTGACGGGTACCTGCAGAAACTTGGCGAACGTCTGGTGGCGCAACTTCCGCCAACGAGCATTAAATTTCACTTCAGCATTATTGATTCGCCCGAACTGAACTCGTTTGGCGTAGCCGGCGGATATATCTACATTCATCGCCGGATGATTTCTTTTTGCCAGAATGAGGATGAGTTGGCCGCACTGCTGGGCCACGAAATAGGCCATGTCGCCGACCATCATGTGGCCATCCGTGTTACGAACTGGCTCAAACAACTTGGCGTAACCTCGGTTGGAGACAAGCAGGACGTTTACCAGAAGTGGAACCAGTTTCAGGACAACAACGCGAAGATCAAAGAACGGCACGCGCAAAGGCAGGAACAAGAAGAGCAGTTGATTGCCGATCGCCTGGCGGTTTATGCGGCCACCAGGGCCGGCTATGATCCCATGCATTACGTGGAATTTGCTGACCGATTGCTGGAAACCAAAGGCAACAAGGGCAACTTCTGGAGTGACTTCTTTGGAGCCACCACCTCCAGTTCCAAGCGTTTACGCGAACTGGTGAAAACGGCGGAGCCTGTGGCGAAAGCCTGTGTGACACCGGTTGTGGCCGATGCCTCCCACTTTACGCAGTGGCAGAAAACCATCATGGAGTCCCGCCGTGTTGCCGCCAAGCAGGACATTCCCGGACTGGTGAGAAAGGTGGCATTGCAACCGCAATTGCGCGGTGACGTCAGCCATTTGCAGTTCAGCCCCGATGGAAAATACCTTCTCGCCCAGGATGACAGCAGCATTTTTGTGCTGACTCGGGAGCCGCTGGCTTCGCTCTTCCGCATCGACGCACTGGACGCCCACAGCGCCGACTTCAGCAGCGATTCGCAGTCCGTGGTCTTCTATGACAAAGAGCTGCGGGTTGAGAAATGGGATATTGCATCCAAGGCGCGAACCGGAATGCACCAGGTCACAATACCGGAATGCTTTCAAAGCGCGCTGTCCCCATCAGGAAAGTACCTGGGCTGCGTGGACCAGTCACTGAACCTGAGGATAGTGGACGTTGATAAAAACAGAGTAATGCTGCTCAAGAAAGACTTCTATAGTCTCAGCTACAAGGAATACAACAGGTACGTCTTTGCGCTTTACGGGATCGAACCCTTGCGGCTTTTCGATCTCAAATTCTCTCCGGACGGGCGGTACCTGGCCGTAGGACACCGCGACGCGGCCCTGGTCTATGACTTTAATACCGAATCAGAACTCAAGATATCGATGAAGATGCGGGACCTGATGGCCGGCAGTTTCACCTTCATATCACCAGATGAGATTGCCGGATTGGAATTCAACGGCAACAGCGCAAAGCTGATCCGGGCCCGGTTCCCTTCGGGCGACAAGATCGGGGATTTCAAGTTCGAGGCTGATGGCTGGCTTTCAAGCACGCAAAGCGGTAATTTCCTGCTGGTGCGGCCGGCGGGTGCCTATCCCCTGGGCCTGGTGGATCTGAGCGCGCAAAAGATCGCGCTGGCCTCCAAGAGTCCCGCCTTCGCGGTCTATGGAAAGACATTTGCCGGAGAACAAAACAGCGGAGAGATCGCCCTGCTGAATTCCGACGACAAAAAGTTAATCGCAAAAATTCAATTGCCGGACAGCCCGCTGTCACGGCCCAAGGCGGCGCGGTTCTCAGCCAATGGAAAGTGGCTGGCGGTATCAGGAGATACCCGCGGTTCACTGTGGAAGCTGGACAGCGGTGAGCGCGTGTTCTTCATGCGGGGATTCGAAGGAGCATTGTTCGAAGATGATCAGTTCATCTCACAATTTACGAAACATGAACCTGATCCAGGGCGCGTGTTTCAATTTGATCCGGCAACCAAAGGGACCAAAAAACTTTACGACATTGCGGAAAGCCCGCGCAAAGACCACTTTACTTACCAGCGTGACGATGTGCTGATCACGGTGCGTCCGGAAAAAGACGAGACGGAGATTCATACCAACCTGACGTTCAACGACCTTATGCATGACTTGAACCGGCATTCCGTGCTGGAAGTGCGTGATGTGCGCACTAACAAGCTGCTGTGGGAGAAGAGCATTCAGGAGCGGCATCCGAAGTTGTTTTACGATGGCCCGGTCATCACCGTGTTGCGTTCTCCCTGGGGAGGCGTACGAGCCGCGGCCAAGGACGATCCCACACTCAAGTCGAAACTGCACAGCAGCGATGATAAGGGCGACGAATACGTGATCCAGACTTTTGAAACAACCACCGGCAAGGTGCTGGGATCGCTGGTCATAGAAACAACGAAATTCTCCTTCGAGGTGGATTCGGCGCATGCCGCGGGAGATTTGATGTTCATTGGGGATTCAGCCAAGCGGACGCAGGTGTATTCCATGAAAACGGGCGAGCAAAAAGGAAAATTGATTGGCCACGTGATCACGGCGTCAAACTCCGGCGACAGAGTACTGCTTGAGAATGAGGATGGAGTCGCCGACTTATACGACACCGCGACATTGCAGCCCGTGACGCATTTCACGTTTCCATCGCGCATATGCGAAGCCAGTTTTGCCGCCGACGGGTCTTTGATGGTCCTGACGGCCGATCAGGCTGTGTATCAGGTAAATCCGAAAGCGAACACACAAAGCGCCAGCGTGAAGTAGGAAGAAGCGCAATTGGCAACCCTCAATTGGCAATTGCCATTGAGGGTTGGCTGGGGCACTCATTGGATAAACCCGGGCTGCGGGATGATGCCTCTATCAGCAAATATTTCGTCTCGATTATTTCCCAACGTTCATTTCGGACCGATCCCATCGATTATTTCTCAGCGATGAAAAATCACCTTAGCGCTGCTGAAAGAGCAGCTTAGGTTGGCAACTTAGTTAACAGGCACGGATTCTTAAGACGCATCCCCTGCATCCTTAGTTCGGAGAACGTGTCATGAAATCTGCAGCCTACTTAGTCAGCCTGATTCTGATCGCATCATCACTTTGTTGCTTTGGGCAAAGCAACGCAACCGGCACCGCCGTCACTTCAACAGCGCCCGTCGCTTACGTTTATGTCGGGAATGGCCCGGTCGGAAGCGCCACGGGGGAGAAAATCTTCGCATTTAGCGTTTTGCCGAATGGCACAGCAAAGCGCGTGGCGGGAACGCCGGTCGCCGGCCCTTCCCTCAGTCTTCAGGTTAGTTCTGGACATCTCTACGCTACCGACGGGACGAACGTGGCAACCTACCTTCGTACACCAGCCACAGGAGCGTTTCACGTGGCATCTGCGATCAACGGCACGGCACACAATGATACGCCCAACGGTTCCGGAGTGGAATCTCTGACTCTTGACCGCACAGCCCAGAGCCTTTACCTGGGTGAGATCGACTTTCAGGGCGCCGACAACAACGCTTATGCGGAGTACGCAGCCGTGAGCGGTGGAAAGTTGAAATTCCTGATGAACTCCAACATCAACGTAAACTACGGCGGCCGCCTGGTCTTTTCGCACAATGACCTTCATGCTTATGAGTCCGGCTGCTTCTTCCTGGGATTTCAAATCAACGGCTTCATGCGTGCGAGCAACGGCACTTTGATCAATATCAATCCGAATGCGGAATTCCCGTCGAACCCGAGCGGCGATGACCTGTGCCCGGAAACACAAGCTACCTCAGCCCAGAACTTCTTTGTACTGAACTTCACGGATGTGGAAAAGAAAACACAATCCCTGATCACCTACCACATCAACGCTGACGGAACCCTGGGCCTTGTGCCGGGCTCAGCGCTCGAGGGGACCTCCGTAAACTCGATGCAATTTGATCCCACCGGCGTATTCATGGCGACGGTTGGCCAGGGTATACGAATTTACAAGCTCTCCAGTGCCGGCAAACTGGCGCTGGTAACGACAGCGGCGGCGGCGACGACCTTTACCGACGTTCGCTGGGACAACTTTGGGCACGTGTATGCGCTGAATTCCGCCGGAGTCAGCGTCTTTACCTTTAAGAACAACGTTCTGGTGCCGGGAGCTCCGATTCTGGTGAGCGGCGCCGAAAGCATCGGGGTGCTTCCGGTGCGCTAGGAGCAGATGGCAATTGGCAAATAGCAAATAGCAAATAGCAATTGGCGGGAAAACAAAACCTTACCGCTGATGTACGCGGATAACCGCTGATTAAGACCAACAACAAAACACAAAGGACACGAAGGAACACAAAGGGTAAGAATCGGATGATCTGGTGATCCGGTAATCGGATGATCTGGTAATCGGTATATCGCCGTGATCGGAGGATTAAACCGTTTGTCGCAGATTACGCGGATAAACGCCGATTTAGACCAACAACAAGACACTGAGGAAAACGACCACGAAGGAAGACAAAGGGCGGGAGGCTTAGCCATCCCGTCCTTTTCAGCGGCGTAGAAATCCTTGATTCAATCTCGGTCCCATGACCGACATCCATCGCGTCAGGCGCTATGAGCTTTGACGTGCGGGCCCAATTAGCTCTGCCGATGTCGCGCGATGACGGCGGTCCCGGCGGTCCTTGATTCAAGGCGATCTTTGATTCAAGACGATCTTTGATTCGAGGTGATCCTGGTTCGGTCAGAGCCCGCCAAACTCATGATTTTCAAAGATGGACGAGAGCTTGGTGATGTTGAGCAAATCGCGCACACGCGGCTTCGGGTTGGCCACTTCCAGTTCGCATTGTGCCCTGCCCGCGGCCATATATACGCTGACCAGCGCACCCAGGCCGGAGCTATCAATGTAATCAACTCCCGTAAGATCCAGCACAATACGCTTGGAGCCAGGGATAATTCCACGGATGGTGGTTTGGAAGTGTTCGGTGGTGGCAGCGGTGATTCTACCGGTTCCACGAACGATTATTTCATCGCCGTTTTTTTCAGTGGTTAGTTCCAGTGCTGCATTGGGAGCTGGGCTTGTGGCCATTGTGGGCCTCTCGGGTCTTCGAAATTTGATGAGATGGGGCCGGGCACCTCGTTCTGGCAACCTTGTTCTGGCAAACCAGTCTGGTGCGAATCCCGGCAACGATATACCTGTACAAGGAAAAGCTCAAGCTTAAAGGGAATTTGCAGCCGTTGATCGCAGAGCGATGAAATATTACGCCCAAAAAGCCGTGGAGACTGAACGCTCAAGGCGTATGCGGTGAATGCCGGATCGGCGCGGCAGAAAGGCGGAGAAGGCCGACGGTTTTCGACCTTGTCCGTTTGCGGTCAATGATATCTTGGCGGTAGCCCAACTTCCCTCAGCTCTTTTCGCTCCTAACCACGAAGTAGTTATGAGAACATGGGCTTCCTAATTCCAGCTTTCACACTACGCAGATCTTCTTATGGGTACAGTTCTCGAAGAGTTCCAGCTTCAGCTTGATGCCTGGGAACGTAGATATGCAAGGCGCCCAAAGGACCATCTGATCAGGCTCTGCCTGCTGGCGCTGGAACGTGAAGAGATTGTATCGGTCGCATATAAGGAAGATCGCATTGCGGCCCGGCTCGCGCGGATGCCGATTCCAGAAAACATTCAACGCATCATTCAACACGCTCTTCTCTGGGCATGGAAAGACGAGGAGATGCACACGATTTACATCCGCGGCGCCATCTTCCGGCTGGGCAGCCGCAGACTGCGCGCCAGGGCAATTGCCAAGCAGATGGTCGGCACCGTGGGCGGATGGTCAAGCGCTGTGATGCAGCACCTTCCCTGGAGCCGGGCTCCTATCTCGCGCGGTCTGGCCCAGATGCTGACCACAGCCGGCTCGCTGACCGGGCAGGTTCCGGAAGACGTAAAGAAATATTTGAGCTATGGACCTTTCCGTGACTTCTGCCTGTTCAACGTGGACGCGGAACGCACGGCAGCTGTGTGCTGGAAACGGATGGCCGAACTGGCCCAGCATGAACCGGATTTGCCGGCACGGTCTCAGGACGATTTTCGCCGCGTGCAGCAGGACGAAGAGAACCATCTGCAAATATTCGGGATCATAGCGGATGCGCTGGACGAACAGGACCGTTTGCGGCCGGGAGAATCCGAAGCTACGCTTACCGCGAAGATCGCCGATGTGGGAGAGTTCTTTCTGCCTCGGGTTGAACGCAGGAAGAAGACGAACGTTCTGGGACAAGGCGGGCAAGTGTGGGTGCGTCAGGTGTCAGCGGACAACGGCACTCGAGCTCCGCATGATCCCGAAACGAACAAGCGCGCTGCCTTCCGTGAATTTCTGGAGCAGACTGATCTGCTGCAACGTCTGGTGAGTCGCCTTGGCGAAACCGGGAAGGCGCCGGCTGAACTAAAGATCATTGTTAAGACGTCATTCATGCTGGGTTATCACCGTGCAGATCGTTCCCCGCTGACCGATCCGGAACTGGTGGAAGAGCTTGCAGAATTTCTACACCAGCACGGATTCAGTAACGTCACGGTGGGCGATGGCCGCAATTTATATGACAGGTTTTTCGCCAATCGCTCCGTCGCCGACGTTACCCGGTACTTCGGCATTCAGTCCCCGCTCTACCACGTCAATGACTTCACAGATGATCAGGTAACACATAGCTTTGGCCGCGGATTTGGGCAAACCACTGTGAGCCTGTGCTGGAAGGAAGCGGATTTTCGCATTAATTTTGGCAAGCTCAGAAGCCATCCCGTGGAACTGGCCTACCTTGCCACCGCAAACATGGAAGGCGTGGGAACGCGCTGCGATGAATTTATTTTTCCTGAACGACAGGCGCACCGCGACACGGCCATCATGATGCTGTTGAGCGACTTTCCACCGGACTTTGCATTGATTGATGCGTTTGAATCGACACCTGATCGTATTCTGGGCATGCTTGCTTCACCGCGACCGTTGCATCCACATCGTTTCTATGCAGGCGCGGACTCTCTGGCCGTGGACGTTGTAGCTGCATCTCATACCGGATTGCGCGACCCTCGCGACTCAAATTTACTGCGTTCAGCCATGCAATGGTTTGGCGACCCGCGAGCGCACACCACGGTGATTGGCTCTGATGTGCCTATCAAAGGGTGGCGTAGCCCTTACCACAATGAACTTTCCGGCCTGCTCAGCCTGATGGCGTATCCCATCTACCAATTCAGTAGCGGACGGGGCTCATTGTTTTTGCCGGAAATGGACGAAGTTGCATTTCCGCCACTACGCCGAGCGGGGATTGCCATGAGGATGGCTCGCTCTGCGTTGCGACACGCGTTACGATTCACCAGACCGCGGGATAGACGGTAATTGGCGAGCTGCCAGCCATGGAGAACATCAGCTCAATTTGAAATCCCAGAGAGAGGTATTCTCTTCGTAATGAAGACGGCAGCAAACATTCTCGGCTGGTTCAGCGTCGCCGGCAATCTTCTGTTTTGGTCTGTTCTGTTTAACACATTTGGCTGGCGAGGCTTCCAGGGAGATGTCATGCTTGCGGGTTTTGCGCTACTGTTCAGCCTTATTGCTTCCCTGGTGGCTTTTTTTAAGGCGTCGCGCTGGTGGGCTATCTGCATCGTTATTTCCGTCGTGAGTCTTGCCGTTTTTGAACTTGCTTTGAAGTAATAAGAGGGCTGCCTGAACTCTACAGTCGGGCCGATCGCCTCTTTTCCGGGTACCCAGCCTATTGGGCAGTTTGCCCGCTTGGTCGTAAGCCTTCAATGTCAACGTATTCCCAACCTCCACGCGCGGGAGGGTTGGGCGTGATCAATGAATAAATTTCACCCGTCTCTTTCTCCCGGTACCAGGTCTCATCGACAGGAACTTCCCGTCTTTTGATTGCGGGAACCACTTCGACATAACCCCGATCGATGGCCTCGGATAGCATTCTCTTCAGCTCCCAAAATTCACGCCATGAATTAAATTGCCGGTAAGGGTGCATCTCTTTGAGAATTGACATTGGGCGGCGTTTTACGTGGGCAAGTAGATTTGTGGAGTGCCATCCAACGCCAACGCGTGGATGGCTCACCTTTCCCGGCTCTTTTCATTCCCTGAAAATTGCGGAGGGTGAAATGGTGACGAACCGATCGTACCATCATTTTGTTTCAACTTCGGATCGCGAAAGCATCTTCCTCAATGAAACGATACAAAACATCGCCGCCCCGTAAACAAACGCATTGGCAACCGACGAGAACAAAAACAAAGGCAAGCTTTGCCAATTTTGTTCAGCATCAAACATCAGGAAGGCGGTCGGCCAAATCCAGGGAATCACAACGCTGAAAATGGATACTGCCGGGCCCTTCATGGTGTCAAAAACGTAAAGCCAGGCAGACCCACTGAGCAAAGCAACTAAAAATCCAGTAAGCATCGCGATCAGGATTGCTTTCACAGACCCAAAGTCCTTCCTTGGAAATTATTTTTGATGCAAGGGACGCTGAAATATTCTCGAGAAAATTCCCTGAGGCTGCAATTGCCCCGCAAGCATTCTCGGGGTTCCTCTCTCGCCGTCGCGTGCGCTCCGCCAGCGCTCGGAATGACAGAGGGAAGAGAATCGCCGGGATCGCCGCGATCGCGCGACATCGCCGAGATCGGAAAAACCTTACCGCATGAACACGGATCACACTGATTTGCGGTGATCTACGCCACTGCTGATTTGCTTTGAATCGTTCGGCCGCGCATGGCAACGTACGCGGCTGCCGCGATCAGGATCAGTCCTCCGCCGCTGGTGAGGAACAGTGACCGTATGCCCATGATGTTGGCGAGGTATCCGGAGAGCAGCAGCCCGAGCACCTGGGAGAGTGAGATCAGCGACATGAATGTGCTGCTGACGCGTCCCATGAGCGGTGGCGGAGTTTCCTGCTGAGACATGGTCTGCGCCGGAATGATCACGAACGAAATGGCAAAGCCCATGAGGAATGTGCTGGTGGCGGCAAAGGCTGTCAGGCGAATGGCGCCCAGCATGGCAGCGGAAAGCCCGAGTCCGAGCAGGCCGCCGAGGACTACCTGGACGCGCGAAAGCCGGGTAAGTCTGGGAACGAGTTGTGCGCCGATCATGAGCCCGATGCCGACCATGGCGCTGATGAGGCCGAAGGTGAAGGGACCGGCATGCAGAGAGTCGCGGATATAGATGGAAATGAGCGGGCTGAAGGAACTGAGCACGAACATGGCAACACCCATGGCGACGAAAACGAACGTCAGGCCGGAGTGGGTGAAGATGAAGCGATTGCCTTCCAGAAAATCCTGGCTCAGCGAGCTGAGAGTTTTTTCACTGTCCTGGCGCTTCGGTCGCAGGATAACCAGGCTGGAGATCATAAAGGCGGAAAACAGGAAGCTTCCGGTATCGATATAAAAGCAGGCCTTTTCACCCAGCGCGGAAATCAGTGATCCGGCGGCAAAGGGTGAGAAGAGCCGCACGATGTAGAACGCCTGCATCATCATGGTATTGGCGGCAAGCAGGCTGTCCATGGGAACCACCGTGCGCGTGGTGACGGACTGCGCCGGCGCAAAGAAGCTGGATACGGTGCTGAGAATGGCGAAGATCACGCAGATCTGGCCAACGTCTGTGACAAAGACCAGCAGAATAATGAGCACGGCGCGAATGATGTCACTGGCGATCATGACGCGCTTGACGTTCCAGTGGTCGACGAAAACGCCGGCAATGGGACTGATGATGGCCAGCGGCAGCACATATGCGATGGTGACGGCCGTGACCTGCACCGCGGTGCCATGCAGTTTGAACGTGATCAGGCTGATAACGCCGAACAGGGCGAGGAAGTCACCAAAGATGCTGACGAACTGCGCCAGCCAGAGCGTGCGGAAAGGTTTGTGCTGAAGAATCGTCTTCTGCGTGTAGGCGGAGGCTGTGGGTGAAGTGGCCATTGGGGAGTTGGTCCTTACCGTGACTTAACAGCTTACCTGAAGCCGCAAGTTTTGCGTGATTACCAAGGCCGTGTCCATTGCAGGCACGCGGGCAGGACGCGAAGACTTGGGAGCGAAGGCGCAAAAATGAAGACGAAGAGGCCGGGACATGGCCGGAGATGTTCATAAGAAGACAGGCGTGTTAAATTAAAATGCATTCATTATTATTGGATTTTCTAATAATTTGAGTGGGGTGTCGCGGTGTAAGTGGTTGAAGGAAAACAAGTACAATTAAGTATATGTACCAATGGCCATGTGCGATTAGAATCAGTACACTCCCTTGGTGATAGGAAACGACCCTCAAATGGATCCAGTTCCAGCAGCCTCCCTCCTGTTGGTAGTAGCCACTGACGCAGCGCTACGACTGCGTTTGGATTGGCTGGAGCGAGCCGGCTACAACGTAAGCCCAGCTGTCAGCCTGAAAGACGTTGAACAGGCATGCCACGCACAGGCCTTCGATATCATTCTGGTGGCCGACGCGGTTGAACCGCGCATGAAAAAAGCCATCGGCCTGACGGTGAGACATTTCTTCCCGCTTGCTCCCATCCTGCAAATGGGACGAATTCGCCCGGATATTGATGGCGATTGCTTTGTTACCGGCGATTCCCGCGAGGACCTGCTCAGTTCGGTGAAAAAGATTCTGCAGAAGGATGACATTCCGCCCGCTGCTCTCTAGCCACGTTCTCAAGTTTCTAAAAATCGCTTGCAATGAAAATACAAAAGGGACCCTCTGGTTGAAGGTCCCTTTCTGCGTACCCCGGAAGCAACTTCGGCTGAACTTATTGCGGGAGTACAGGTGTGTGCATTGTGGCTGACTTGCTGGTGCCGATCGCCTCGCCGCTGAGTACCAGTTCCACCCGACGGTTTTGCTGGCGTCCTTCGGCGGTGTCATTGCTCGCGACAGGAGCAGTCTTTCCGAGTCCGCGGGAAACGATGGAGCTATCCGCAATTCCCTGCTGGACAAGATAGCTGCGCACGGCTCCAGCACGCTTTTCAGAAAGCTGCTGGTTGTAATCGTCGCCGCCTACTGAGTCTGTATGGCCTTCCACTTCCAGGTGCAATCCAGGATGCGCCAGCACGATTCCTGAAACCTTCGCCAGACGCTCACGCGCTCCTGGCAGAAGCTCAAAGGAGCCGGTTTTGAACAGAACGTCTGACATGTTGGCGATCAATCCGCGAGCTGTGTCGCGGGTTGAAAGCACAGCGTTGAGTTGGGCCAGCAGCTGGGCGCGAAGATCAAGTTTTTCCTGCTCTGCCTGTGCGCGCAGACGGTCTGCTTCATCGGCTGCTTTGTGCGCCTTGTCGGCTTCAATCGCGAGCTGCTGTTGCTGGGCCACAGCCTGGGCTTTTGCGGCTTCTGCTTCGCCGCGGGCTCTTTCCGCGTCCTGGCGGGCCTTTTCCGCTTCCTGCTTCATGCGTACGGCTTCCGCTTTGGCCAGTTCGGCCTGCTGGCGGGCATTTTCTGCCTCCGCACGACGTTTGCTTTCTGCTTCGGCATTGGCACGCGCCAGCGCTTCGCGCTCTTCCGCGGCTTTCTTATCGGCTGCGGCTTTGGCCTGGGCGTCTTCTTCGGCCTTCTGCTTCACGGCCATCACGCGCGCTTCTTCAGCGGTGCTGACGGTTTCACGCGCCAGACTATCGATTGTGCCCTTGTCCCGCTTGCGCGTGTATGCTTCTTCGGCAGCGCGCAACTGCAGGTCGGCTTTGGCGATGATCGAGTTTGCATATTTGTCCGCAGCCGCAATATGCGCGATGCGCACTGCGTTGCGGGCTTCAAACATTGCCCGCGGTGTTTTGCGGTCGATACCAAAGATGGCGTCCTGAATATGTGTGTTCGTGGAGGAATAGGTGCCGCGGCCCAGCAGCTCATAACGGGCTTCAATGTTTTCCTGCCGTGAACCCGCAGGGATCACGTTCTCCAGGACAACCATGTTGCCCGGCTGGTTGACGGCGAAATAGGGCTCAGCCGTAACGATCAAGCCGAACGTCTGCATGTCTGTAATGGCTTTTACGTGGGCGTTATTGTGGTCAAAGACTAGTTCGCCCAGATTCACGGCGCGCCCTTCGGGCGAAATCGCCCACAGCACCAGGCTCAGATATTCCAGACCGAACTTGGTGGGATCGTCAAGGTTCTCGAACTTGGCGTCAATTTCCACGCTGCTCTTTTTGCCGGCGACTCTGGCTTCGCCAGTGGCGCTTCCCATCAGGTCTGTGCCGTGGAAATCCACCTTCACGTCATTACCGCGCAGGCGATAGTTCACCGCTTTGGTGGTGCGAGTAACTGGGGCGGTTGCAGCAGGTGCAGTCTGGGCTGCCGCGCTCATCGCGGTCAGGCCAGCCAATGCAATAAAAGCCAGAAACTTTCTCATGGCAGGATCCTCAACTTCCGGGAACTTCAAGTTCCCTCAAACTGTGGTGGTTTGCTTTGCTTAACTTTATGGTGTTGGACGACTTATGAAAAGAAGCACTCGTACATGGTGCGGTTAGTACTTTGGTGCCAAATGTCTCAGCCACCAGCCAAGGCAAGGACGTGGCGCTGAGGCTTCGGCATTGAGTCTTATCGGCACCATCGTTTAAGCACGTCGTTCAAGCACGTCGTTTAAGCGCGTCGTTCAAGCGCGTCGTTCAAGCACCAAGAAGCGCAATGGCGCGAAACGATGCATGCGGTAGATAATGTTCAGCGGACTCAATCAGCAAGGCAGCAGGAAGAGAATCGGAAAGGAACAACATGCAGAACAAATCACTCGCCATCGTCGCATTCTTGTTGTGTCTGGTAGTGGCCGGAGGCGCACAACAGCAGGACAAGAGCAAGCGTCCCAGCCCTCCGGCAACGGCCGAAGTTGCCCTCAAGGGAAAAACCATCACCATTGACTACAGCCGCCCATTCGCAAAAGGAAGAAAGATCGTTGGCGGCATAGTGCCTTTCAATCAGGTCTGGCGTACCGGAGCGAATGAGGCCACCAGTTTTACCACGCCCATAGATTTAACTATCGGCGATGCGAAAGTCCCGGCCGGCAAATACACGCTGTATTCCCTGCCATCTGAAAACGGATGGAAGCTGATCATCAATAAGCAAACCGGCCAATGGGGCACTGAGTATGACGAGAAGCAGGACCTTGCGCGGGTGGCGATGCAGACTTCCAAGCCAGCTCAGCCGGTAGAGCAATTCACCATTTCTTTCGACAAGAAAGGTGAAGATTCTGCGACGCTGGTTATGCAGTGGGAAAACACCAGTGCATCCGTGGTCGTAAAGGCTCAATAGTTGTGAAAGCTCAGAAAGGGAAAAGAAGGTTCGTGCGGCAGGTGGTGGGACAGATTTTTTAGTAGTCAGGTGCGATCAGGAAAAATGGCAGAGGGTTATTGGCCGCAACCGCCGCCACCACCACCGGCGTTCACTGCGAAGGCGCCCCCAGCTTTTCCGGTACCGTCTCTCATGGTGATCTGACCAGACGCATCACTGCTGAAGGAGCATCTTCCGGAAACTCCACTGGACTCCGGGGTTGCCGTCAGGCTGTAGCCGGCCGTGGGTTTTGAGCCATCGCCGGTAAGATCAAATACGTATCCGGACTTCAAGCCGGAAGCCAGTGCTTCATCCATCAACAGGCAGGAATTTGTCTTTCCTACTCGCGTGCAGTCAGACCCGTTAGGTCCCAATTTGATCATGCTGTCAGCAAAGCCTTCGTCGGGATAAGCGTCCTGATACATCAGCTCTGCCGTGCGTACCGCGCGCATGGATGAGATGGCTGATGCTTCATTTGCGTGCATGCGCGCATGCACCAGACTGGGGATCGCAATGGCGGCGATCACCAGAATTACCATCACCACTACCAGCAGCTCCACCAGAGAGAAACCTCTGTTGCGGCGAGTGGTCCAGCGATCGAGTTTGCTTACCTGAGGCATAGCCCAAAAGTAACCTTAGTGGAGTACTAGAATACCCTAGAAATCCAGCTTCTCAGCCAACAATCTTTCTTTAAAATTCCTGCAAAAAAGGCTGCAAAGCTTTTCTTACTGACTGTGACACACCTGAAACCTAAGTACTTTGTAATCAATCTCAGCTTTTTATCTCATACATACAAACGTAACAATCGGCAAAAAGCCTGAAAGCTCGCCCCAATCAAGGCATTTTCAATATCAAAAGGATCGCAACGGATGGCCCAAAGGAAGGATCTGCTCTGGCATGGTTCGCCCAACGGTATTGCCTAACAATACGCTGGACGGCGGATCGGCTATGCGACCCAAGAGCTTGTAGATAAATGGCTTAGTTACAATCGGAGACCGAAATCTAGCCAGTTTATGCAGCCGAAAGGTCGTTCCCGGCTGTCGCTTCGTTGAGCATTCCGTCGCTGGCATTCGGGATTGCAGACGGTTCTTCCGGCATGGCCTCTCCCACTGTAAAGGGTAAAAAGATCATGAAGCATGTTCCATGGTGAGTTACTCCATGGCTGGTGCGCACTTGTATTTTGCCACCATGCTTTTGCACAATTCCCTGGCTCACCCACAGACCCAACCCCGTCCCTTTTGTTTCCTTAGTACTGAAAAATGGTTCAAAGATACGCGGAATGTGGCTTTCCGGGATGCCCAGGCCATTATCGGCGATGGTGATCTTCACTCCCTTGCGGCCATGACCGTTGTGGGACTGTCTTATGCGAACAGAAACCTTGCCTGCGTCGGTTACGGCCTCCAGGGCGTTCATCAGCAGATTTGAAAATACCTGCCGCAGTTCAGCAGGATACGCAGGAATCTCCTGCACAGGACCGTATTCCTTATGCAAGACAATGCCGTGGGCAGCGATCCGGGTCTCCTGCGCCGCCAGGGCCTCATCCACCAACTGAGGTATGTAAACGTTCACCGGTGCGGAAAGTTCGCGATAGAACCCGAGGGTCTGCTTTGTAATGTGAACCACCCGCGCCAACTCGATCTCCGCCGTGCGGATAAAGTCGAGAGATTTATCCGGCATGCGCTCCGTGGTGCGGAGAATGTAAAGCGCGTTGGTCACGGCAGCCAGAGGGTTATTGATTTCATGCGCGATGCTCGCGGCCAGCCGTCCGGTGGCGGCCAGCTTCTCTGATCCGCGCAAAGCCTCTTCCGCCAGCCTGCGAGAGGTTACATCCATGGTTACGCCGAGCATGCGAACAGGAGTTTCCGCAATCACCACGGTACGGCCGCGCGCTTCCAGCCAGTGCGCGGTTTTGTCCGGGAGTATCACCCGATATTGCACTTCATATTCGCCGTTGCGGCGCATGGCGTCCGTAATGGAATTGTGCACCTGTGGACGATCGCTCGAATGGATGCTTTCCATCCATGTTTCATATTTCCCATCGAACGTTGCATTTTCCAATCCATGCAGCCGGCGCAGTTCGTCTGACCAGACCAGCTCTCCGGTTTGCAGGTCCCATTCCCAGATCCCGATTCCGACATACTGTTGCGCCATCTCCATGCTCTCTTTGCTGCGCTCCAGTGCGTCCTGCGTTCTTCTGTTTTCGGCAATCTGTTCCTGGCTGTCGCGGTACAGCCGGCAGTTATCGATGGCAACGGAAGCCATATGGGTCAACTGCACCAGAATGGCTTCATCATCGGCGGAAAATTCTCCGTTCGCTTTTTGCGTAAGCTGAATCAGGCCAAGGTTGCGGCCATCACGCGTGAGCAGGGGCGCCGCCAGCCATCCAAAATGCGTTGGCTCAATTGTCTTGATCACCGACCGCCACGTATTGGTGCCTTTGCTTCCGGGATTGAGCCGCACCGGCGTGTTGAGATTGCAGGCCAGCGCAAAAATCTCTGAGCTCTCCTGCGGGAATGGAAATGCCGGTTCGCCTTCCGCCAGGGACGCGCAGGTAATACTCCGGTTCCATGCGCCGCGCGCCAGCAGCGTGGTGTAGGCGTATTTCGCCCCAATGATGTTGCGTGCCTGATCGGTAATCACCTGCAGCAGCGAATCGAGTGCGAGTGTGGAATTGATCTTCACCGCAGCTTCAGCCAGCGATCGCAGCACCGCTGTCCGTCGTTGTTCCGCCGCCAGAGTATCCAGGGAATTGCGATAGAGCGTGGCGTTGTCCAGTGCGTTCGCTGCCTGTCTGGCATAGAGTTCCACCAGGCGTGATTGCCTTTCACTTGGTGAATTCGGCTTGCGGAAGAATGTCACCACCACGCCCAGAGCTTCTCCGCGCACATTGACAATTGGCGTGCTGAAAACTGACTTGAACCCGACCTGGTCCGCCGCGTCCACAAAAGGAAAATAGGTGCCGGGCGCCTCAATGTCTTCAATCAACACTCTGTGGGCCGGCGAGAAGAACGATGACGGGAGTTCGCCAAACAGCTTGATCTGGTCAGCAGTAAAGCCGGTGAACGCCTCAACGCGCAGATGACGGCTATTGCGCTCAGGCAACACCAGCATCATGGCCAGCTCTGTTTTCAACAAACCAGCCACGCTGGAAAGCACATCGTTAAGTAACCGCTGCAGTTCCAGGCTGCTGGAGAGTCGTACGCTCAGATCGTGAAAACGCTTCAGGTCCGTGCGTTGTGATTCCAGTTCATCACGAAGCCGCGCAAGATCAGAGCTGAGTCTTCCGGCCAGCATCTCCGCGGCTGACCATTTCTCACGCGCATAGCCGACAATGAGTGACACCATGAACAGCAACAGCGTCCAGAGAACTGCGTTGCTTCGCGGCGTGGAAGGCTGCATGAACTGGAAATATAGATTGAGGGCCGTCGCATTCAGTGCGATCCCGGCGATCGCCATGGGCATTCCGCCAATGGCTGCCGAGAGAAACGCGGCTGCGATGAAGAAAACTCCCACACCTGGGTGGAAGAACGGCGAACTGAAGCTGGCCAGTGACCAGGCTGCGGCAGGAAGCAGCAGAGTCACGATCCATGCAGCAGTACGCAGACGCGCCATGGGGGAGTTAGGCAAATCTGAGATCTCCGTTCAAAAAACTATTCCAAAGACAGTATGAGCAAGCCAGCATAGCACGCATCATCAGGGATTTTCTTGAGTCATTGGTCGTAGTTCGTAGGGACAGTACTAAGGCTGACCCATTTCGACAGGCAACCTTCCAGATAACATGTGAGGAAACTAATAACGCATTAGCAGATAAGATGATTAGAACTAATCATTGGTCGCGCGAAAGTGAAAAGATCCTAATGATTTCCGGCCAAGTACTAAGTTAGATTGCGATAAGGCCGCGCCGAATGCCTTGACTCACTGCTTCCGTACGGCTTGCAACATTTAGTTTTCCCAGAATGGAACTGGTATGGAACTTGACGGTGTGTTCTGAAATGCCGAGGCGGATGGCAATTTCCTTATTTGCCAGGCCGTCGCTCATGAAAGCCAGCACTTCCCTCTCTCGCGCCGTGAGTTGTTCTACCTGACCAGGCCGGTCAGACGGCAACATGAATGCATCGCCCAGCATTCGCGCCGACGATGGATGCAGGAGCACATAACCTGCATCGGCGGCTTCCACCGCAAGCTCAATCTGGTCCCTGTCAGCATCACGCGCGATGATTGCACTCACGCCGCCGTGCAATGCATTCCGCACCCAGCCTGCTTCAGGATCATCAACCATGGCAATCACCCCGCAGCCTTCAGGGAGGTCACGCAACATCTGCAGGAAGTGGACAGCGTTCTGATGAGAGACAAGATCAACGATGAGAATAGTGGCGCGACTGGATCCAAACCGTTCCACGGAGAGTGAAGCGCCCTCTGCTACGGTCCATCCCTTGGCTGTGCCGGCTTCACGGAGCAAGCGAACCAGTGAGGAGCGGCGAACATTCGAATGTGCAACCACCATGATTCCGAGTTGGGTCACGTCATCGATCGCACTGCCGCCCTTCTTCATTTCTAGAGAACGCGCTTTAGAAAGCTGCTACTACCGAACTGGTCGAGCTTCCAACGCGATCTTCACTTTCTCCAATGCGCCTGCGCGAATGATTCCTGCGTCCACTTCTGATCCCACTTTCAGGGTACGCAATGCGGTTTGCACTTCCTCGGTATCCGATACAAGCTCGCCGTTGAGTTCAATCAGCATGTCGCCCACCAGCAAGCCTGCTTTTTCTGCTGGACCCTGTGGCTCAAGATGCACCACCAGCAAACCTTCGCTGGCCTTTAGATTCAGTTTGACCTTTAAGGATTCCTGTACCGGGACAACCTGCATTCCCACGCCAAGATACGGCCGTTCAATGCGTCCTTTCTCCAGCAGCTCACTGCTAACGCGCGCCACTGATTCCGCCGGAACTGTAATGCCGCTGCGATGCAATCCTGCGGTATTGATGCCAAGGAATTCGCCATTCGCTGACACCAGCGGCCCACCCGAAAATCCTGGATACAGCGTCAGATCAGGACGGATGAATTTGTCTATCTCTCCACCACGCCACGTCCGCCATGGCTCCGCGATGATTCCGGAAAGAATGCCTGAACTTGCCACCACATTGCCGCGCCAGCTTCTTCCCACGGCCATCACAAACTCGCCTACTGTTACTTTCTGTGTGCTTCCCCACTTGGCCACTGGGCCTGAAATCGCGGCTGCCAGCTTCAGGACTGCCAGGTCTGTTGATGGATCTCGACCGATGACCTTTGCGATGACTTTTTGCCCGGGAGCGCTGATCACGGCAATTTCTTCATCGCGCCGCAGCCCGTGATTTACCGTGATCACGGTGTCATCCCTCAAAATCACGCCGCTTGACGGCCGCTTGCCGCCTACCACTGCTACCACGGCTTTGCCTGCTTCTGCTGCGGTCTCCGCCAATTCGTTGCTGAATGTCTGCCATATTCGTTCTGCCATTTGCTGAACTCCATTTCCTTTAGTACTGGAGCTGATTCTCGGAGATACTGGCTGCCGGCACATCAGCCAAATGGGTAGGTTGCGAAAATCGACTATCATTGAACGGAGAAAAAAAGTTTGAGAGCAAGCAGCGGATAGCCGGTCCGTTTCACGCGGCCTAGACTTGGGTCCTGTGGAGATCAATATGCAAACTACGACCAATACCGGGCTTCGTTCTGAAGAACATCGCTGGGCCCTCGTTCAGTCTCGCAATCAGCAGGCTGATGGTGAATTCGTCTACGCCGTGAAGTCCACGGGAATCTTCTGCCGTCCTTCCTGCCCGAGCCGCCGTCCGCGACGTGAGATGGTGGAGTTTTATGACAATCCTTCTATGGCGCAACAAGCTGGCTATCGCGCGTGCCTGCGTTGTGAGCCTTCCGAACGCAACTCACAGCTTGCCAAAATTGAAGCAGCCTGCCGTTTTATCGAGCAGAATCTTGATGACACACTGAGTCTCGACCAGATCGCCGGCCACGTGGGCCTGAGCCCTTTCCACTTTCAGCGGCTGTTTAAGAAGAGACTGGGAATCAGTCCACGGCAGTATCAGCAGGCGCAACGGTCGGGCAAATTCAAGAAGGCGTTGCACGAGGAAGCGCGGATCACAGACGCAATTTATGAAGCCGGGTATGGCTCCAGCAGTCGCGCCTATGAATCGGGATCAGACCAGCTCGGCATGACGCCGACTGCATTCCGCCGTAACGGCCAGGGCTTGAAAATCAGCTACACCATCATTGCTTCACACATGGGCAAGCTGCTGATTGCATCCACCGGGCGCGGATTGTGCTCAGTAAAGTTTGGCGAGAGCGAACGCGCATTGCTGCGAGAATTCACAAATGAATTTCACGCAGCCACCCTTGAGCGTAGCGATAGCGAGATGAAACCGGCAGTCGCGAACGTTAAATCTTTGCTGGCTGGAATGAGTATCAACGGTGACATCCCGCTTGACATTCAAGGCACCGCATTTCAACAGAGAGTATGGAATGCGCTGCGTAAGATTCCACTGGGGCAGACGCGCAGTTATACGGAAATCGCCCAGAGCATTGGTAATCCCAAAGCCGTACGCGCCGTGGCCAACGCGTGCGCTTCAAATCCGGTCGCGCTGGTCGTACCATGCCATCGAGTGATCCAATCAAATGGCAAGCTGGCGGGCTATCGTTGGGGTGTGGAACGCAAGGCCGCCTTATTGCGAAAAGAATCGTTGCCTAAAGAATCGTTATCTAAAGAATCCTTGCGCAAAGAATCGCCACGCAGGCAGTCACTCAGTAACGATTCGCAAAAGGAAAACGCCGCCGCACGATGAACGTTACCGTCCACAACGCTTCCACCTATTTTGATGTCCAGGGTTCCGGTGAACCTACGCTCTTTCTTCACGGGAACCCTGATTCCGGGTTGCTGTGGAGCGGCGTAATCCATGAAGTTCAATCGCGACTGCAATGCTTTGCGCCCGACCTTCCCGGCTTTGGCAGGTCTGAACTTCCTGCGGACATGAAGTTCTCTCTGGAAGAGATGGCCCAGTTTATTGACGATCTGATTGCCGCGTTGAAGATTTCAGGGCCACTGAATCTCGTGCTCCATGATTTTGGCGGAATATACGGAATGGCCTGGGCGGTGAAGCATCCGCAACGGGTGCGGCGCATGGCCATCATGAACACAAACTTCTTCTCCGACTACAAATGGCACATCTGGGGGAAGATCTGGCGCACATGGCCGCTGGGCGAACTCAGTATGGCAACTTTGACCTGGCCGGCTTTTTATCTTTCCATGCACCAGGCTTCGCCGCAACTGAGCCGGGAACATCTCCGCCAAACCTATGATCTCTTTACTCCGGCTGTCCGTAAGATGGTGCTGCAACTTTATCGCGCCACCGAACCCAAGAATTACGAGGGTTGGCAGGACCAACTGTTGCAGGTCACCAGAAAAGTACCGACGTGTGTGCTCTGGGGCGATCGCGATCCATATATTTCTCCGGCGTTTGCTGAGAGATTCGGCGCTCAGAAGGTCTGGCATTATCCCGCCAATGGGCATTGGCTTCCAGCTGAGAGTCCTAAAGAGGTAGGCGCCCGGTTACTTGAATTTTTCACGTGAATTGTAATTTTTCGAGGTAACCCTCACACATCTGGTTCGTTCCTATAATATAGGTCGCTGTTTAAATCTCGAGGGCCCCAATGCGCAAAGTGTTTCACTTCTCGTCCCCCAAAGAGCGATACAAAAGTGACGCCGCCGTTGTCTGGTGCTATGACCACCGTTTCAGCCTGGTTTTCACCAAATTACTCAAGCGAATGGGAATCAGGAATGCCGATCCCATCCGCGTAGCGGGCGGCGCCAAGGTGCTGGCTTCTCCAGATAACCTCCAGGACCGCCAGTTTGTTCTGGACCAGATCCGAACTTCGATGCGCTTGCACGATACCGACACAGTGGTCCTCATGGTTCATTCTGATTGCGGCGCTTATGGCGGGCTGGCTGCCTTCGATAACGATCCTGATCGTGAAGCCGAGAACCATCGCCAGGAAATGCACAAGGCGGCTGACGCCCTGAAAGCCGAATTGCCGGACATAAAGGTCCGGGCCTTCTTTGTCGACTTTGAAGGCGTGTGGGAAGCCGACATGAACATTCCATTTGAACCCTCCGTTGTGGGATTCAAAACCGCGTAACGTTTGGCACATCCATCCGAGACGTTGTAACGTAGTCACAATATGTTTCATGGGTTCCAGGGCGAGTACAGGTGGTTGGAGTCGGTCTCACACGGGATGGAAGACGTGTTGCGCGTCTGCCCGGATGTGGCCATAGGCAAGTCATGGGCGGTTACGGCGTTTGATCAGGAAAAACTCAAGTCCGTTTCCGGCGAAAATCTGGCGAGCTGGCAGGTCTCCGGATCAGCCCTGCTGATTCCGCCTGTCGAAAATGTTAATCAGGTACCCTATGACGTCTTTCATGAGTGGTACACGTTTCCCGGCGCCGTGCCGCAGCGGAAACTCCACACGTTTATTCGCCATGACTGGTTCACGCTTGGACCTGCCGCCGCTAACCGCTTTCAGGCCCGCAACGTCTGGGACTTCAAGCGCATGCAGCGCCTCTTCTGGCAGGAAATGGAAGCCGTGGCTCCTGAAAGCTACGTCGCGGCGGGCCAGCGCCTGGTCTTCGCCACCAGAAATCCTTCCTACTTCACCACTGTATTGCGCGGATTGGGCACTCCGATGAAAACGGGCAGCACGTAGCGCACAACCCATGGCCAACATTCTTTACGGTGTCAACGGCGAAGGCGCAGGCCACTCCACCCGCGCCAAAGAAGTCATTTCACACCTGATACGCAGCGGACACACGGTGCGCATCGTCTCTTTTGATCGCGGGCTGGCGAACCTGAGCAAAGACTTCCCGGTAACGGAAATCTTCGGCTTCCACTTTGCCTACGTGAACAACCGCGTGCGCTACCGTCGCACGCTGGCCAAAAACCTGATCACCGCGCCTAAAGCAGCCAGAAGCTTCGCTCGTTTGATGAAGCTCACCAGCGAATGGCAAATCGATCTGGTCATCACCGATTTCGAGCCAATGTCCTGCCACGTCGGCCGCCGCAAAAAGCTGCCTGTTATCTCCATCGACAACCAGCATTGCCTGACCAATACCGATGTTGTTTTGCCGCACAAGCATCGTCGCGATGCGGCTGCGGCCAAGATCGCTACACGATTGATGACGCCGCACGCGCAAGCCTATCTGGTGACGTCGTTCTTTCCTGTGCACGCAAAAAAGGACAACACCTTTGTGGTGCCGCCCATTCTGCGCCAGGAAGTTCTTGACACCAGGCCCGCCGCCGGAGAGCACGTGCTGGTCTACGTGACTTCACCTTCCCGCGATCTTGCGCAACTGCTCCAGCAAGTTCGCAGCAAGTTTGTCGCGTACGGATTTAACCGCGAGGGGCAGGAAGGTAACGTGCTATTCAAAAAACCTGACATGCAGACTTTCCTTCGCGACCTTGCCGGATGCAAAGCGATCGTAGCGAACGCCGGATTTTCACTGGTGAGCGAGGCTCTGTACCTGGGCAAGCCCTATCTGGCTGTGCCGGTCCAGCACCAGTTCGAGCAGATATTCAACGCCTATTTTCTCGATAAGGAAGGGTACGGCGCTTTCTGGGAGGAACTGAGCAAGGAAAAAGTGGAATCATTTCTGTTCAACCTGCCTGTGTTTCAGGACAATCTGGCAGCCTATGAGCGGCATGGCAATTCCGTACTCATGAATAAACTTGATCAGTTGATTGGCACACTCGCGGGCAAGCCGCGGCCACGTCGCCGCGGGAAAGATCAATCGGCTTCCTGATGACGACTCCCCTGGACCACCAGCCGCTTCCCGCAGCAGAGAAAGCGCCATCGCCGCCAGCACTCGCTGATTTCCTGGGACTCATCAGCCTTGCAGTTGCCGTTGCCTCACTTTTTCTCTTCGCGTGGCTGGCCGAGGAGATGCGCGAGAATGACGTCGCCCGCTTCGATTCCGCAATCCGCACATGGGTCCACGGCTTCGCTTCACCGGGCCTGACCCGGGTCATGACGATCATCTCTCTTTTCGGTTACAACGTCCTGATCGTCGGTGTGATTGTTTCCCTCATCGTGTTTCTATGGATACGCTGGCGAAGGGCCGCCGCCTTGATGGCCATCACCATGATTGGATCGGGCATTCTTGACGCATCACTCAAGCAGGCTTTTCATCGCGTACGTCCGCAGGTTTTCTTCGGCATGGCTCCCACCAATTACAGTTTTCCCAGCGGACACGCCCTGGCATCATTCTGTTTCTACTCCGTGCTGGCCGGGCTCATTGCCCATCGCGTAAAGTCGATGCGCCTTCGTGTCTCGGTTGGAGTGCTGGCCGCTTTGCTGATCGGGGCGATCGGCCTTTCAAGAATCTATCTGGGCATGCATTATCCAAGCGATGTGATTGCCGGTTATCTGGCCGCGGCCATGTGGGTGAGTACCGTGCTGTCACTCGACAGCTACCGCGTGCGCCGCCGGGCACGACGCACGCAGCCGAAACCGCTTTGACTATTCGTATCCCCTGGGCGCCACAAAGCCACCCAACTCCTGCGCCAATAGATCAGCAAAAGCGATGGGCGTAGCGTCTTCCCAGAATGGCCCCATAATCTGGATTCCCACCGGGAGCCCTTCTGGTGTTCTTCCGATCGGCGCGACCGTTGCCGGACAGCCGGTGAGTGTAGCTGCGGCAATCCAGTTGAACATCTCCGTATATTTGCGTGGACCGCTTGAGGTGGCAATCACGCGTTGGCTGAGCGGTTCGCTGTGATCGTGCGGGAACGCCGGTGAGAAACCTACTGGAGAAAGGAAAACATCCACTTCATTGAAATAGCGCTGCCACTGCGCGCGGAATCCGAGACGCCTGAAGTTCTGCTGCTGCCAGCCGGCAAAAGAACTCAAGGCACCTGAATTCTTGCTGGTTTCCGGATCTGCGCTCTTCCGCATGCGTTCCTGTTCCGCCGGAGGGGCCGTGCTGAACATAAACGCATCCAGATGAAATCTGTAGTTGTCCAGAAGATCGGCCGGCTTGTAATCCTGTGGCCAGCCTGGTTTGAGTTTTGCGCCGGCGCGCTCCAGATGTTCAATGGTTTTCTGCAGAAGCTCTTTTATTTCTGCCGTGGGCGGCGCGATTGGATCGTCAATCACATATCCGACGCGGAAATCTTTCAGGCTGCGGGCTCGCGGTTCCGGCATGGTCCACTTCCAGGCCTTCGCATCCCACCCGGTCGGCCCGCCAAGGACTTTCATTGCCGCCAACAGATCGCTTGCGCTTCGCGCCAAAGGGCCCGCAACGGCAAGCAACGTTGAAAAGCTGGGCGCGCCTCTGGATCCTCCAGGCAGATGGCCTTCCATGCTGACTAAATCCAACGTAGGTTTGTGGCCAAAAATTCCGCAGAAGTGCGCAGGTACGCGAATCGAACCGCCAATATCGCTGCCTACACTCAGATACCCCAACCCAGCCGCCAGCGCAGCAGCACTCCCGCCGGACGAGCCGCCCGGTGTTCGCTTCAAGTCCCAGGGATTGTTGGTTGTTCCGTAGATCGGGTTATAGCTCTGCCAGTCTCCCAGGGCCACGGGAACGTTCGTTGCGCCTACCAGAACGGCGCCGGCATCGCCCAGCAATCGTTCCACCACTTCAGAATTTCTTTGGGTTTTCACATCACGAAAATCAGGAATGCCCCATGTGTCGGGATGACCGGCTACACCAAAGCTTTCCTTGACCGTAATCGGGACGCCGTGAAAAACGCCCACGCTTTTTCCGTGGGCCTGCGCATCATCCGCTTTCTGGGCCTGCGCCAGAGCGTCTTCGCGCAACTGATAAACAAACGCATTGAGTCTGTGGATTGTACTTATCAATCCGCGCGAAGATTCGTTTCGTGAGTTCAACTGACGACACTTGTTTGCGGCGAATGGCGTCCGCTGCCTGCAAGGCGCTGGCGAAATCCAGATCGTGGCTGGATCCGGCCGGTTGCTGCGTTGTTGAATCTGGATTTTGTCTGAAAGATGAAGAAGAGGAATAAGAGCTGACCGAGGGTTTGTCCACGAACTCTCCTGAATAAGAAAATGCTTTGGCCGCCAGAGCCAGCGGCACTGTTGAAAGAAATTTCCGTCGATTCATCTGCGCATGCTATCTGGCAGAGTGACATACATGCAACTCATAGAGTTATTAGATCGAGAAGGCTTGATAGGAAGCTTTGTGATTTGGCAACATTCTCAGCGGCGATTAGCCACGTGGAAGTTGCCTTCCATACGTTCTGCTGACAGGCGCACTACCCGGCGCGACTCGCGTGCAGGACGGGCCGCTTCATATTTCAGGAAATCCTCGATCACTTCCATGGCGTCCTTGTAGCCTTGCACGATAATCGGGCCGGTGATCTCGCCGTCAAAATCCAGAGCAGCAGCAGGCAGCGAATGCTTGGGCGCGATGTTGAAAGCCTTTACATAACGATAATGCTGCGAGCCGATCTCCAGTTCAAGCTGCTCTGGTCTTACTCCCAGATCGGCTGCATAGGCGGAGCAGAGCCGATTGAAGTTGTTGAGCAACGCAATGTCTGATTTGAAGTTCTTGGAAATCAAAATGTCCACGGCATGTACGCCGACATCCAGAAATGTTTTGATTTCACCTGTGTCGTCTTCGCCATCCAGCGGCGCGATCAGCACCAGGAACAGAACGTCTGCGCCAAGCCGCAATGCCGGCAGAATGGGCTGGTTGGTCATGATGCCGCCATCCGTCCACAACCGGCCTTCCATGGGGACAGCCTCATACGCAAACGTATAGGAAGAGGACGCAACCGCCGCCTGCACCAGATCCGCCGGGTGTTCCACTTCACGGCGCACAAAATCCTCTTGCACGCCCGGGTCCTTCACCAGTACATCCAGCGGCACGTTGGAAAAGAAGCGCCCCGTGCCATGCTGTATGTCGGTGGCCGTCATGACCACGCGGATATCGGAAGCGCGCAGGCGGTCTTCCGGAATGCGGGCACGCAAGAACTTGATGCGATCGAAATTAGGAAACAATCCCGTACGCAGAGGCAGACGCAGGAAACGATGGCTCAGTTTGCTCAGCGGCTCCTGCAACAATCGATAAAGGCCGAATCCCGCCGCAATCACCACCACGGCAGGCAACGGCATGCTCAATTCAAATACACGGTTTCCGCCCATAGGCAGATGCACGTTGGTGAAGATCAGAAACAACACCACAAATCCCCACACCAGCACATTCGCGCCCAGTGATACCCATGCCTTGCGACGGTCCGGCTCCCAGTTTGTGCCTCGCGTGAAATTAAGGATGACGTAGCCGATGTAGGAAAGCTTGTCGGCAAAGAACAAAATGGCCACACCGGCAGCGCCCAGAGACAGCCAGGTGAATTTGGGATGGTGGGCGTGCAGGAAAATTCCCTGCTCCTTCATCCATTCCCAGATGAAGTTGCCGAGCCCGGCTGAAGCTGCCACCAATCCGGCTAAAAGAAAGATGTAACGTGACCAGTCAATGCCCAGGGTGGCCGGTGTGAGTTCCATCCAAGAGTGCACCAGAACATCGGCTTTGCCTACAAAACCCTCCGAGTGCGCGGCGTAAGAGGCGGCATTAATGCTTCCGATGGAAGTCGCGGTAAGAATATGGGTCGGCACCTCAGCGTCTTGAAATGCCATGAGCGCGCCCGCTTCATAAGCGCCACGAGCGCCGCCGCCTGACAGTACCACCCCTACGCGGGAAGATGAAACGCGCGGGCCTGTTCTCTCGGCCATGTGTGCGCGAAAGCCCAGGCGCAATTGCTCCAGTTCGGCCATGGCAGCCGCACCGCGCTCTTTTAAGGGTAAAGACATTGTCTGGCCTCAGGATAACCCAGCTTTCTCGAGTCTGAGGCCATAACTATCGGACACAGTTACTCGCGGGGTTCAACACCTTTGTACTCTTCATGGAGTAACTGAGAGACAAGGTAGTTATTCCCGTGGTTAATTCCCGTGATCCGAGCGAGTCTTTTTTGCGACGCGCTATTCGTAGCGCAACGCGATCATGGGCTGGACCCGGGCGGCTCTGCGCGCAGGCAGACTTCCCGCCAGCACGGCTACTGCGATGAGCAGCAACGCCGTGGCGCCCAGAATCAGCGGGCTGTACCCTTTGACTCCAAAGAGCTGTGACTCGGCAAAATGGCCGGCGATCAAAGCCCCTACCAGGCCAACGACCAGCCCGATGACGGTCAGTCGCATGACCTCGCGAAGGATCATCCATGCCACCGATTCACGTGAGGCTCCCAGCGCCATTCGAATCCCAATCTCGCGCGTGCGTCGAGCCACCATGTACGCCATCACGCCATACAGACCTAACGCCGCCAGCAGTGCAGCGAGCCCACCCATGCACATGGATAGGAAGGCCATCACACGATCGCCGAAATTCGTGTCATTCACCTGTTCGGTTAATGTCATGAGATTGAAGACGGGCAGGTTGGGATCAATGGCCGCAACGCTCTTGCGCAACAGATTTGCCGTCAGGAGCGGGTCCTGGCTGGTACGGACGTAGAAGGTTGCGTGCCCCAGCGTTTTCCTTTGCGTGTAAGGCATATAAACGAACGGAATGATCTGGTCACGTGAATCATTGTGTTTGCTGTCTCGTACTATGCCAACAATTTCGATATCAGGCTTGGCGGCATTTCCCACAGCCGGAACAAGATGCCAGCCAAGCGGGTTTCTGCCCTCGAAGTAATGCCGGGCAAGTTTCTCATTGATGATCGCCACTTTCGGGCTGGTGCCAGCGTCAGATTCGCGAAACTCCCGGCCCGCCAGTAACGGGATCTTCATGGTAGCGAAATAATCGGGGCCTACCCAGTTCCTGCCGACTTCCCCGTCGTCATCTCCCCGAGGCGTGTAACCTTCTACGGAAAGCGAGCCGCCCTCCTCAGAATCAGCCAGTAATCTCACCTCCGCCGCACTCACGGACCGTACGCCGGGTAGAGCCGAAATGGACTTCCGCAGCCGTTCGAAGAAATCCGCGGTCTGCGCCGGAGTATAGCGATTGAGTTCGGGAGCAACAGCAAACTGAATGACATGATCCGCCACCAATCCCAGGTCCACGCGCTCGATATTGCGCAAACTCTGGCTGAAAAGCCCGGCCCCTGCCAGCAAAACGGTCGTCAACACTACCTGTGAGACAATCAACCACTTCCGCGCCGAGGCGCCCGAAGCTCCGGTGGATGCGGACTGCTCTTTCAACGGCAACTGAGGATCAACGCGCACTAATCGCAGCGCAGGCATAAGAGCGAAAATCAACGTGGTGGCCAGTGAAAGCAGAATAGCAAAGGCCAGCACGTGGTAATCCAGTTCGGCGTGCATGCCCTGGATTCCAACACTGTCCGGTATTCCATGAACGATGAGACGCAACAGCGGCACCGCAATTACGATGCCCAATATACCCCCAGCGAGTGCCAGCAGAACGCCCTCAGTCAATAGCTGGCGCAGGACACGACTTCTTCTTGCGCCCAGTGACATACGAACTGCTATTTCGCGTTGGCGCGCCTCGCCTTTGGCTATGAGCAGGCTGGCCAGGTTCGCGCATGCAATCAGCAGGACCAGCCCCACCATCGCATTCAAAAAGATGAGCGGTTTGCCGGCATCGTCCTGCAGGTTGGGCCTGCCCTGAGCTCCCGGTTTCAGTTCCAGCTTGCGGGCCAGGAACTGTGGCTGCGCCTTTTGCGAAATGCCTTCCAGCGGGACCTCGGCTTCCAGAATGGGATGGAAAACCGTTTGTATCGCAGCTTCCGCCGTGCCGGCTGACATGCCTGGTTGCAACCGTCCGATCAACGCCAGCCAATGCATTTTGTGATCATTCAGATCGGGAAAGTTCGGAACCATTTGCGCAGACATGGTGATCGGCACAAAAATGTCCGGTGTTTCTCCTACTTGCACGCCGTTGAAACCGGCGCGTGCTACACCCACCACCGTTAGGAGTGTGCCATTCACGTTGATCTGTCTGTTCAGGATTCCCGTATCGTTGCCGAAGCGGCGTGTCCAGAAGCCATAGCTAAGAACAGCGACGGGGTTGGCGCTTACCGCTGTTTCGTCTTCGGAGCCAAAGACCCTGCCTAGAGCAGGAATCACACCTAAAGTTTCGAAATAATTTCCGGAGACCAGCTCACCAGCTGCCCGTTCCGTCCTGCCCGAATCGGAAATGCTGATGGCAATCGCATGTCTGCACAACAACCCCGCGAAGACTCTGCCACCCCGATCGCGTATGTCCTTATACATGGGATACGAGAATGAAAAGGCATTATCACCATCGCTTTCGGTGCGTCCGGACTTTGGTCCCGGAGAGCGCAGCACCACCAGTTCCTGCGGATGCGGCACCGGCAGGAATTGCAATAGCACCTGATACGTCAGGGAAAAAATTGCTGTATTGGCTCCGATACCCAGACCCAGAGTGATGATGGCAATGAAAGCGAAGACTGGATTCTTGCGCAGAAGGCGGGCGCCAAAGCGTATATCTTGCAAGAGAGTTTCAATCAGCAGGAAAGAGCGCATCTCGCGGAGATTTTCACGCGCGAGCGTGGGGTTTCCGAATTGCTGAAGAGCGGCTTCATGCGCAAGGTTGCTAGCGGCTGCTGGATCGGCAGCGCGCTGCTTGCCTTCCTGCATGGCCAGGTGGAACGAAACCTCGTCTTCCAGGTCGCGATCGAATTTCTTGCGCAACAGGAGCGCTTTCAGACGTAGCCAGAATTCATTCAGCATGCCATACCTCTTTCCGCCGAGTTGCATCGCGATTGGTTTCGGTTCACTCATACTTCAAACATACGATGGGATTCACTCTGGTCGCCCGGAATGATGGAATCAGTGTCGCCGCGATTGCGGAGACCGTTACAACCACGCCCACAAGAACCAGGGTCATCGGATCACTTGCGCTCACGCCTTGCAAAAGGCTGGCAATCACGCGCGCCAACGCCAGAGTGCCGGCAATGCCTGAAACAACGCCCATGAAAATTAACCAGCCTCCCTGTTGCAGCACCATGGCGAGGACTTGCTGTTTGCTTGCTCCCATGGCCATGCGAATACCGATCTCGCGCGTGCGCTGTGCCACCGACCAGGAAAGTACGCTGTAGATTCCCAGCGCTCCCAGAAACAGCGCGAGTCCGGCGAGGATCGAAAACAGCCACATGCTGGAACGCGGACCGGCTTCTTCCCGGGTGATAACTTCATGGACCGAACGGAAATGGTTGATGGGAACCGCGCTGTCAACCGAAGCAACGGTGCGCGGTAAGGCACTGCTCAGTGCACCTATATCACCAGCGGCGTGAAGCACCAGCGTCATCGGAGACGGCGGTTGTTGCGTGAAGGGAAAGTAGATGTCGCCGGTGACGCCAGCACGAAAACCCGCAGGCTTGATCTTGTAATGGCGCACGTCATTCACGACTCCCACAATAGTGGCCCACCCGGGCCAGTCCGGCGCAGACACATCTGCAAAAGATACGTGCTTACCTAGTGGGTCTTCACCCGGCCATAGCAGTTGCGCCGCGCTTTTGCTGATGATTGCCACCTTGCCGGTATCATGCCGGTCGGAAGAGTTGAAATCGCGGCCGGTCAGCAGCGGAATTTCCATGGTTTTGAAATAGCCGGGGCTGATAGGAAAATACCAGGCATAGTACGGCGTGGTTTTGGTTTCCGGCTTGTCCTGCGCCAGCAGCGGCACGGCAGAGAACCACTCCATCGGCACCACCGCGGTATAGGCCGCGCTCTTAACTCCGGGCAGAGCTTCAGCCCTGTCTAGTAAGCTGCGGTAGAACGAAACGCACGCATCGTGCTGTTTACAGAATTCATCCGTCGGTGTGACGTCAGCAAAGAGAATATGGTCTTCGATAAAGCCGGTATGCATCTGGCTGAGCGTGCGGAGATTTTTGATCAGCAGTCCGGCACTGCTGGTAAGAACCACGGCCATACAGATTTCGGCCACCACCAGCGCCGACGAAAGCTTCGTACGCGATCGGCTCACGCCCGCAGATTGGGTGTTGGCCCGCAGCGTCTGCTCAATGTCAGGCCTGGCTGTCTGCAATGCCGGCGACAATCCGAAGACCACGCTGGACAGGACGGAGATGGCAGCAGAAAAGAGCAGCACATACGTGTCAATGGTGGCGTTGGCGAGACGAGGCGTGTCCGCGGGCAATACAGCCTTCAATGCGATCAAGGAGACGTAGGCCAATCCACAGCCAACAATCCCCGAAACGACTCCAAGTAGAATGCTCTCCGTCAGCAACTGCGTGGCGATCCTGCTTCGGCTGGCGCCAAGCGCGGTACGAACGGCTATTTCTTTTTCGCGAGCAGCTGAACGTGAAAGCAGGAGACCGGCAACGTTGACGCAGGCAATCAGAAGGATCATCGCGACCGCGCCCAGGAGACCCAGCAGCGTTGCTCGAGCGCCGGCAACGCTGAAGTCGCGTAGAGATTGAAAACCCATCTGTTTGGCGAACCAATCGCCCAATGGATAAGGACAGGCCTTCCATATCTGGGGGTAAACGCTCTCGAATTCAGCCCGGGCCGAAGCGATGGTTGCACCGGGGCGGAGCCTTCCTATGATGTTGTAGCCCGGCTCCCACATCGCGTCTGTATTGGAAAGATTGATCTCAGCCGGCACCCATAGTTGCGATGTGGTCGCGGGAAACGAAAACTCCGCAGGCATGATGCCGATGACCTGATGGCCAACGTCATTGAGCATGACGGTGCGGCCAATGATCCTGGAGTCGCCGCCAAATCTGGTTTGCCACAGCGAGTAACTCAGGATAACCAGATGGTCCTGCCCGGGTGTCTGGTCGCCAGGACCAAATATGCGGCCCAGCTTTGGCGTGACCCCCAACAGGGGAAACATGTTGGAAGAAATCTCGTTTCCTGCAAGCCGGACCGCCTGACCATTGCCACTGTAGACAAAAATCTTGTTGAGGGAATTCGTTGCAACTTCGGTTTGCGTAAGGCGTTTCTGCAGTCCGACCAGTACCGCTCTAGTGAGGCTGCTCTTCCCTACCATCACCAGTTCTTCCGGATGCGCATACGGCAATGGATCAAGAAGTATGCCGTGCACCAGGCTGAACACTGCCGTATTGATGCCGATCCCCACGGCCAGGGTCACGATTGCTATCAGTGCAAACAACGGGTTCTTGCGGAGAAGGCGCGCGCCGAATCGAACATCCTGCCACAGCGTTTCCAGAAACATGAAGGAACGCATTTCGCGGAGGTTCTCACGGGTTCGCGTGGCATTGCCGAACTGGCGTATAGATGCTTCATGGGCGAGGAGCTCTGTATTTCGACCAGAGGAGCTGTTCCGGCTTTCCTGCATGGCGAGATGGAAAGAGACTTCGTCTTCCAGGTCGAGATCGAATTTCTTGCGCAACAGGAGCGCTTTCAGGCGTAGCCAGAATTCATTCAGCATGCGATACCTCCTTATGCCGATTGCAGCACGCGACTGATGGCCGCAGTCATCCGTCCCCAATGCGCCTGTTCCGCAGCCAGATACTTGCGCCCGGTGGCGGTCAGCGCATAGAACTTGGCCCGGCGATTGTTGTCAGATGTTCCCCACTCTGAGCGCAGCAGGCCTTTGAGTTCCAGCCGATGCAGCGAGGGATACAGCGCTCCTTCTTCCACGCGCAGCACATCTTGCGACGTCTGGTGGATCCATTCGGCGACGGCATAGCCATGCTTAGCGCCTTCCACCAAGGCGCGAAGCACCAGCATGTCCAGGGTCCCCTGGACCATGTCTCCCGATTTGTCTTTACTCGCAGCCATCCGGCATCTCTCCCATAAGTTGATTATGGGACTATGCCATAAACGGCTTAGGGAAGCAAGCTTACAAAAAAAGGGCACGCCCACAAGGCGCGCCCTTTATATCGATCTAAGTTTGAAATCTAAAAACCCGATTCTTTTTCCTTGCGCACGTTCGACTCGTGGAAAGCTTCTCTCACGTCGGCGAGGAAAAGACGGGAGTTCTCATTCTTTGGTCCCAGTCCGGTGAGGGTCGTGTTGGCGGGAACTGCCTCTCCGTAATAGGCGCGGGTGGAGTCTTCGTCTGGCTTCACCGCGGCGCCGCTCAGGTCAATGCCGGCAAACAGGCCCTTGGTACGGGAATAAACGAGGATCTTGCTCTTCATTTTCCAGTCAGTGCTGGCCTGGGCTTCGCGACCAAGGGGTCCGGCGGCCACTCCGGCTTCCGCACCCAGCTTGAACTGTGAGCTCAACAGCTGCTTGGCTCCGGCGTCTCCCAGGAAAACCATGACCAGGTCAACCGATTCCAGACCAATCTGTGCGCCCCAGGTTCCGCCAGTAATGGCGAAGAATGCCGGCTGGCTCCAGCCATTGCCGGTACGGCAGCTGGCTACGCCGCGGCCGTGGTTGGCGCCAAAAACGAATCCGCCCTTGACCATGTCAGGAACAACGGCAATGCATTTTGCATCCGCCAGCACTTCCTGTGGGATGGCATTGTCAGGTGTGTTCATCAACTGCTTCAGGTCAGTGCCGGAGTTGCGCAGGCGCTCAATGATCTGCGCCTGTTCGCCATACACGGTCTTACCCGACGCGGTTGTGGATTGATGATGTGAAGAGCAGCCAATCGCCCAGAACATAAGCGCCGGCAGAAATGCAGCAACGATCTTTTTCAATTCTTCCTCCTTGATATGCGGTACAGCGATGTACGGGTACTGCGGCTGCCGCAGCCAGACCGCTGCAAAACACTTCCGCTGGGAGAACGTCTTTGACGATTTTTCCCTTGACTGATAACGCTGGTAGTCGTTCCGTCCCGCTTAACTTCTTCTTTCTACTGAGAGTGAAAGAAGCGCTTCAAAAGTTGCCCGAACGGCCACCGTCCATCAAGACAAGTAGCAATAAGCGAATGGCAACTCTCAACCGCTGGCGTGAATCAGAAGAGCAGATCACCAAACCAAAGAGGACGAGATGAAAACAAAAACGATATTGGCATTACTGCTTGGCTGCGCATTGGCTGTACCCGTTCTGGCCCAGGACGATGGCGGCGTCAAACAAGACACCAAGGACGCAGCCCACTCCACCAAGAAGGCCGCGAAGAAAACCGGACACAAGATCAAGAAGGGCACCAAGAAAGCTGTGAACAAGGGCGCCACCCACACCGAACATGGTGCGGAAAAGGTGGAAGACAAGACCAAGCCCAGCCCAACGCCTCTGCCCCGATAGTCCGGCGAGCGGCTAAGCTGTTTATTTTGTTGACGTGAAAGTGTTATCGGACTTAATATCCGCTCAGCCGCTTCGTCCGTGGTCCGCATGCATAAATCTGTAAAAACATCCGCGCGGAAATCCTCGTCGGGCGAAATCAACATACCCGATAAGCTTTATTTCCGCATTGGCGAAGTAAGCCGTCTTTGCGGCTTGCCCACGTATGTTCTGCGCTTCTGGGAAACCGAGTTTCCCCAGCTCAAACCACCCAAAAGCGGCACCGGTCAGCGAATGTACCGCCGTCCGGACGTGGAAAATGTAGTCAGAATTAAGAAGCTGTTGTATGACGAGGGCTTTACCATCGCCGGCGCACGTGCCCAGCTAAGGGCTGAAGCCAGGCGCAAGCAGGCCCCCTTGCCCTTCGCGGTGCCTCAGCCGGCCCGCCTGCCAGAGCTGAAACAGGTCCGGCAGGGGTTACGAGAGATACTAGGCATCCTTGATCCCAGACAGCGGCAAATTGCCTCCCGCGGGTAAGGCCAGTGACCTAGGTTTGTTCGCTTCTTCAGAAAGCTGAGCTGCATCCAACCAAAGAGTGGCATAATCAGATAGGCCACCATCTGCCCTTTTTGGTCTTACTTTTTGGGGTTGGGCGCGTCTTAAGGAATAAAGGTTTCATGTCAAAAAAAATTCAAGTCATTCTTCTTACCAGTTCCATGCTGGTTATCGTTTTCGCTCTCATCGGTGGTTTGGGTGTTCACGCTGCCAGCAGCAATAGCAACAGCGACAGCGCCTACACTCACATGCAGGTTTATAGCGAAGTGCTCCACCGCATTCGCACCGAATATGTGGAAGAACCCAACATGGGCCTGGTGACCAATGGCGCATTGCATGGCCTGTTGGAATCACTGGACGCGAATTCCAGCTACCTGACTCCCGCCGAATACAAGGCATACAAAGCAGCCAAGCAGGATGCCAAGGCAGGAATCGGCGCCACCGTTTCCAAGCGCTTTGGATATGCGGCCGTGGTTTCGGTGATCCCGGGCGGTCCCGCGGACAAAGCCGGCATCACTCCTGGCGACATTATTGAAACCGTGGAAGGCCAGAGCACGCACGATACTTCGCTGGCCAGCGTGAAGACGCGGCTGACGGGGGACGTTGGATCGCGCGTTGAGTGCGTGATCATTCGCGCCCGCAAGATTGAGCCGACCAAGATCACCATTGTCCGCGAAGCTGTGAATCCGCCGGCCGTCCAGGAACAGACCATGGCGGACAACGTGGGCTACATCAAAGCGTTGACGCTGGGCAAAGGCAAGGCGCAGGAGATCGCGGCCAAAATCAAATCACTCCAGAGCAAAGGCGCAAAAAAGCTGGTGCTGGATTTGCGCAATAACTCCGAAGGCGACGAAGAAGAAGGCGTGGCCGTTGCCAACCTCTTCCTGGCCAAAGGCATGATCGGCTATCTGCAGGGACAGAAGGTTGACAAGGTCACCTATGACGCCGATCCGCAGAAGAAGATTACTGACCTGCCCGTAGCAGTCCTGGTGAACCGCGGAACGGCCGGCGCTGCCGAGATCGTAGCCGCTGCCCTTCTGGACAATTCACGCGGTGAGATTGTGGGCGATAAGACTTTTGGTGAAGGCTCCGTCCAAAAAGTTCTGGAAGTTCCGGACGGCTCTGCACTGATTCTCTCCGTGGCGAAGTACTACACGCCGAAAGGGAAAGTGATACAGGATACCGGCATCACTCCCAATGTGGTGATCGCCTCCAGCGATGATGCAAGCGCTGCCATTGTGGACGATGACGATAACGCAACCCCCGACGAACCACAGCAGCAGAAGCCACCGCAGAAAGAAGATGATCAGTTGCGCCGCGCTCTGGATGTTCTGAAGGCAAAGGCCAACCAGAAAAGCTAAGGCAATCTATTTCGAAAACAAAAGCGCGCCTGCATAGGGCGCGTTTTTTGTTGGGCGGCTGAATTCTGCCGTTGTACTCCCGTGCACTCCCCTAAGGCCAACGTCCCGGTCAGGCCCCAAAAGCGTGCTATTCTGGCCTAGTCGGACTCCCCTGCCATGAAGTTCCTTTATTCAGACCTACCCGCATTTCACTTCGCGGGCAAGACACTCGTCGGACGAGTGGTGCTTGGTCTGCTTATTCTGATCGCCGCGCTATCTGGCACGCTGGTTGGGCTCCTGATCGTCTATTCCACTGACCTTCCCCAGATCAGCGAACTCGAACGCTATCGTCCCAGCACCATTACGGAACTCTATGACGCCAAAGGCAGAGTGATTGGATCATTCGCTTTGCAGCGCCGCATACTCGCTCAATATGACGACATTCCCAAAGTGCTGCGCGACGCGATTATCTCCACGGAAGACAAGAATTTTGAGCGCCACTGGGGGATCAATTTCTGGCGCGTGATGGGCGCGACGTATCGTGATCTCTCTTCCAACACGCGAGCGCAGGGAGCCTCCACGCTCACCATGCAGCTTTCACGCAATCTCTTCCTGGGTCCGGAGCGGCATTTCAGCCGCAAGATCCAGGAAGCCATGCTGGCCATGCAGATTGAACGGCACTTCACCAAGGAACAGATCTTCACGCTCTATTGCAACCAGATTTTTCTTGGTCATGGAGTTTATGGCTTTGAAGCCGGAGCGCAGTACTATTTCCATAAACCGGCAAAGGAATTAAAGCTGGAAGAGGCTGCTCTGCTGGCCGGTCTTCCGAAGGCCCCAGTTTCGTACTCGCCGCTCAACAATCCTGAGCGGGCGCTCAAGCGCCGCAACCTGGTGATCAATAATCTGCTGGAAGATGGAAAGATCACGGCTGAAGAAGCCACACGCGCCAAATCCACTCCATTGCGTTTACGCATTGAACCGGACACGTCACCGGCGCCGTACTTTATCGAAGAGGTCCGCCGCCATCTGGAGAAGAAATTTGGCTCTGACCAGGTGCATGAGGGCGGCCTGCGCGTGTACACCTCGCTCGATCTCGATCTCCAGAAAGCCGCCACCAGATCCGTGCTGGACGGCCTTTCCGCCTACGAACATCGGCATGGCTGGAATGGTCATCTGCACAATGTGGTCGAATCCGGCGAAAGGCTGGACAAATTTCAAAGCTTTGATTGGCTCCAGCCAATCGCTGTTGGAAGTTACATTCACGCCGTGGTGGTTGATCTTGGCCTGCAGTTCGCCAAGGTGAAATTCTCGCACTACAGTGCGTACATCGGCCCCGCTGAACTGGCATGGACGCACCGCAAGTTGCCGCGCAACATCTTGAAGGTGGGCGACGTGGTCTACTTGAAGATCCTGGCCCTGAATCCCGACGGCACAGCGCGCGTTTCACTGGAACAGGATTCCGGACTGCAGGGCGCCTTGCTTGCGATTGATAACGCCACGGGCGATATTAAGGCCATGGTCGGCGGCCGCGACTTTGATGAATCAAAATACAATCGCGCTACGCAGGCGCAACGTCAGGTCGGGTCTTCATTCAAGGCCTTCGTTTATGCGGCGGCCATTGATCAGGGCGCCACGCCGGACGATCTCATTGTGGATGAACCTACCACGTTCAACAGCGGCGGCACTCCCTACTCCCCGCATAATTTCGACCATCGCTTTGAAGGCACCATCACGCTACGCCGTGCTTTGGCCGATTCGCGTAACGTGCCTGCTGTGAAACTGGCGCAAAAAGTCGGCATGCCGTCTGTCACCGAATATGCGCGGCGCTTCGGAATCACGTCACCCCTGCCGCCGTTTCTGCCAATCGCGCTGGGCGCGGCCGATCTCACACTGTATGAGCAGACTGCAGCCTTCACTGTTTTCCCTAACGACGGGATTCGCACTGAGCCTCGCATGGTCCGCAAGGTGACAGACTACGAAGGGCACGTTCTGGAGGAAGATTTCCCGGATGCGAAAGACGTGATCCCGCAGAACACGGCGCGATCCATGGTCAGCTTGTTGCAGGGTGTGGTGCTGCATGGAACCGCGGCAGCAGCAAAGAGACTAAACCATCCCGTTGCCGGAAAAACCGGGACCACCAACGATTACACAGACGCGTGGTTCATCGGCTTCTCACCCAGCACCACCTGTGGCGTGTGGATTGGTTACGACGAGAAACGCACTCTGGGTGACAACGAAACAGGCGGTCACGCCGCCTTGCCGATCTGGATTGATTTCATGCAGACCGTTGTTGCGGATCCCGCATTGAAAAGCGAAACCTTCCTTTTTTCCGGCAGTAATAAAAAACCGGGAGCGCTGAAACGGGCGGCAATCGCCTTGCCTAAAACTTCTGGCGACGCCGAGGCCCACTGAGTGCTCCGCTTTCTTCGCTGGCTCTCCATCGCACTGGTGCTTCTCCTGGTTTTTCTGGCGGCAGCGCTGTTTGCCATGCGATTTGCCATTCACGGACGCGAAGTGCGGGTCCCCAGGCTGGCCAACCTGACCCCGGTGGAAGCCGAACGCGCTGCGAATGCAGAGGGCCTGATCACATTTGTCGACAGCCGCTATTACAGCAATGAAGTTCCGAAAGGACGCATCGTTTTCCAATTGCCTCCGGCGAACGCCAGCGTCCGTCGTGGATGGAAGATACAACTGGCAGAAAGCCTTGGCCCGCAACACGCCGCCGTTCCCAATCTGGTTGGCCAGAGTGAACATGCTGCGGAAACCAATTTGCGCCGTCATGGCCTTGAAGTGGGAAACATGGCAGTGATTCATCTGCCTCACGCTCAGCCTGGAAATGTCGTCGCACAAAATCCCTCCGCGGACGCCAAGGATTTATCTTCGCCCAGAATCGGGCTGGTTCTTTCCGCTCCGGAGAACGAAGAGCAATACGTGATGCCGAGCTTTGTTGGCATGCCTGCACAGGAGGCGGCTGACATGCTAAAGAGGGCAGGCTTTGAGCTGGGCAACGGCTCCGAAGCCAGAAAGCAGCCCATCGCCAGCAAGAAGGATGAGGTCCCGCTCACTGGCATTGTGGTGAAACAATGGCCCGTTGCTGGACAGAAAATTGCCGGCGGCAGCAAGATCTATTTCGAAATCCAGAAGTAGGGTCAGCGCGTTCTTTCGAGTACGACCGCGAAGAAACCATCACACGGCTGCACACCAGGGATGGTCCGCAAATAATTACCTTGCGTCAGTTGGTCCAGATCTGGCCAGACGAGTTCGCCCGATGCTACCAATCGATCCAGCTCTTCGCGTACCGGCACCACTTTGAACGAACTGGTATTCCCGAGCGCCTCACGCACCACTTCCTCATTCTCTTCCATTTCCAGCGAGCATGTGGAATAGATCACTCGACCTCCGGGAGCCACGTGTTTCATCACCGCCTTGAGAATCTGCAACTGCCGTTGCTGTAAGTCGATCAGATCTTCTGGACGCAGCTTCCATTTTATTTCCGGATTGCGCGCCAGAGTGCCGGTCCCGGAGCATGGCACATCGGCCAGCACGCGATCAAAGACGTCTCCAAATGGAAGTTGCAGCGCGTCGGCGGTGATGACTTGCACGTTGGCCTGGGGTGCTCTTTCACGCAGAAGACGCGCCCGATGCGGATGCAACTCAGCCGCGACAATTTCTGCGGTGGGAAGTTTTGATGCCATGGCGCCAGTCTTGCCACCGGGAGCTGCGCAGCAATCAAGAATTTTCTGCCCTCCTCCGACCAGCGCCGCCACCAGCTGCGAGCCTTCGTCTTGAATGGCAATGCGGCCTTCGCGAAACGCAGCAAGCTGGCTGACGTCGCCTTTCAACAGCCGCCGGGCCGGACGCACCAGCGTGCCGGGTGAAACTTCAATTTCCGCATGCTGCAATTCATCTTCGTCGCTAGGCTGCGAAAGCCGCAGGCTTGTTTCGGGCGGTTGCTGATCATACTTGCAGATGAGTCGCACAACCTCATCGCCGAACTGTTTTTTCCAGCGATCTGTCATCCATTCCGGGTGAGCAAAGATTTCCGGCGGACGCGGCAATGCCAGCTGCTTTCCCGACGTCTGCAATGCCAGAAGCTTGCGCATCACTGCGTTGGTAAGTCCTGCAGCTGAAACCTTGCGCGCCTGCTTCACCAGCTCCACCGTCTCATTGACGGCGGCATGCGGCGCCACGCGCAGAAACCTGATCTGGTATGCACCCATGCGCAGGGCGGTGAGGACCTCAAGATCAAGTTTTGGCAGGGGTGAAAAACTGAAGTGCGCAATGTATTGGTCAAGCACTGACCGCCACCGCAACACGCCCATGACGATTTCCGTCGCCAGATTGCGGTCGTCAGGCTCAAGACCTTCGAGCATGTCCGAATGCAGAAGCTCAACTGCGTAAGAGGATTCCCGTTCCACGCGCAGCAAAATCTTGAAGGCCGCGGCGCGCGATGGAGCAGCAGACATAATGAGCTATCCCAGCTTCTCACCGAGCTTTTCGCCAGATACGGGGCGATAGCCGCTGATAAAGTCACGTGCCGCCATTGCCTTCTTGCCCTCCGGCTGAAGCTGAAGCAAACCGAGCAATGTGCCGCCGGCGCAGCCAACCAGAAGCTGATCACCATCATGCAGGTACATCTCTCCGGGAGCGACTTCCAGATTGGCGCTGGCCGGTTCCGCCGCCACAATTTTTAACGTCTTGCCGTGATACTGCGTGAAAGCTCCAGGCCACGGTTGAAATCCGCGCAGACGATTATGAATGTCTTGTGCCGCGCGCGAGAAATCAATCAGCCCATCTTCTTTCTTCAGGATCGGCGCAAGTGTTGCCTGTTTATCGTCCTGCGGAACGGGATGGATACTTGCTTTTTCCAATCCGTCCAGTGTTTCCACCAGCAATTCCGCGCCGATCAATGCCATTCGCGGAGCGAGCGTAACAGCCGTATCCTCCGGGAGAACGTCCAACTCACGACGAAGCAACATGTCGCCGGTATCCAGACCTTCATCGATGCGCATGGTGGTTACGCCGGTGATTTTTTCACCGTTGGCGATGGCCCACTGAATCGGCGCTGCTCCGCGATACTTCGGCAACAAAGATCCATGCACATTGATGTTGCCCAGCCGGGGAAGTTCCAGCATCCAGGACGGAATGATGCGGCCGTATCCAACCACGATGATTGCGTCAGGTTTCAGCGCGGAGAGTTGTGCCTTAAATTCCTCGTTCGCCTTGATCTTCTCCGGCTGAATGACGGAAAGCCCCAGCTTCATCGCGGCTTGTTTCACCGGCGGCGCTGTCAACGTCATGCCGCGGCCCTGAGGCCGGTCCGGCTGCGTGACCACCAGCACTACTTCATGTCTTGCGGTGACCAAACGCTCCAGACATGGCACGGCAAACATCGGCGTGCCACAAAATACCAGCTTCATACCCACTCGCCAATGCGCATCAGCTTTTTGATTTTGCGCTTCATCAGATCACGCTTCAGGCGGCTGATGTGTGATATGTACAGCGTTCCGCTGAGATGTTCAATCTCATGCAGGAAGGCGCGCGCCAGAAGACCTTCACCGGTCTTCTCGTACCACCGGCCCTGAAGATCCTGCGCGCGAATGGTGACCACGTTGGCGCGGGTTACGTCTTCACGAAACTCCGGCAGACTCAGGCAGCCTTCCTGCCCGCGCTGCTTTCCTTCCGTGGCAATGATCTCCGGGTTGATTAGCACCAGCTTCTGCTCAGGATCTTCCTTGAACGTTACATCAATGACGGTGATCCGTTTGCCGATTCCGATTTGCGGCGCGGCCAGGCCTACGCCATGCGCGGCATACATCGATTCGAACATGTCATCGATCAGGGTCTTTAGCTCATCATCAAATTCGGTGACCGTAGCTGCCGGTGTCTCCAACACCGGGTCACCATACAGAACAATGGGATATACCATTTGAATTCGTCAGAACCTCTTCAGCTGTTGTTGATAACCTTCAAAATTGCGTAATGTTTCAGTCATGGAATCGCCGCCGAATTTCTCCAGCGCGCAGCGTGCCAGCGTTAACGCAACCATGGCTTCCGCCGCTACGCCTGCCGCCGGCACCACACAGACATCGGACCGCTCATACGCGGCCTTCACCGGCTCTCGCGTTTCAAAATCCACCGAACCCAACGGACGCCGCAACGTGGAGATGGGTTTCAAATATCCCCGCACCAGAATGTCTTCGCCGTTGGATATGCCGCCTTCGATGCCGCCTGCATGGTTGGAAGCCCGCGTAAAGCCCGTGAACTTTCCTTGTTCCTTCTTGTAACCAATTTCGTCATGCACGCCTGAGCCGAATGACAGAGCCGACTCAACGCCTGTCCCGACCTCAACGGCTTTGACCGCCTGCAATGACATCACGGCTTGCGCCAGCAGACCGTCCAGGCGTTCGTCCCATTGCGCGAACGTGCCCAGGCCCGGAGGCACGCCGTGCGCCACCACTTCAAAAACTCCGCCCACGGAATCGCCCGTGCGCAGCGCCAGGTCAACCTCAGCGCGCATGCGCGCCTCCGTTTCCGGATCGGCGCAATTCAGCAGCACTTCTTCCTTCGCGTAAAGTTCCTGGAGCTTCTGCCATGGCACCTCGGCATTCGCCAGCGTTGCTTTGCCGACGGCAATCACGTGACTCAGAACTTCAATGCCTATTCCGCGCAGAAACAATTTCGCCAGCGCACCCAGCGCCACGCGCGACGTTGATTCCCTGGCAGACGCCCTTTCCAACACGTATCGCGCTTCAGGAAAGTTGTACTTCAGCGCTCCCGCCAGATCCGCGTGACCTGGCCGCGGCGATGCCACGCGCTTATGCTTTTCCGGATCACCGGTTTCCACCGGAAGAATCTCCTGCCAGTTCTTCCAGTCGCGATTCTCCAGCAGAATGGCGATGGGCGACCCAATCGTCTTGCCGTGGCGCACGCCGGACACAAAATGCGCGGTGTCCTTCTCGATCTTCATGCGGCCGCCGCGGCCAAATCCCTGCTGGCGACGCCACAGCTCGCGATTGACAAACTGCTGGTCCACATCCAGGCCGGCGGGAAGCCCTGAGATGAAGGCCACAAGGGTTTCACCGTGGGATTCGCCGGCAGTCAGATAACGCAGCATAGGTCCTGTCTTTTATTTTGTATTTTGCATGCCAATCTTGCATGCAGATTTCCACGCGATTTCAAACCATTGATTGTAGCTGATGAAGTGAATGCGTGAGAAAAGACGGCACCGTAGCTGGCTAAGAAAAGGCGAGCGTCATCGCCCGCCCATCATTGAAAGAGAAAGAAAGGCTTCTGCTCTCAGGCTGCGCGGCGTATCTGGCTGCGCACCTTGTCACGCGTTGCGTCGTCAATGTTGGTAAGGTTGTGCTGGTCGCGGCCATGCTGCTCGGCATTGCGCAGCACCTCTTCCGGACTCGACGCCTGGGTCGCCCAGTTGCAGGCTTTGAACCCCGCGTCAGAACAGCGGAACGTATAGTTGTCGCCGCCTGAGGGCAGGGTTGTGCGACCTGTTTCAGGATGTTGCGGGTCTGACTTGAATTCGCTCATAAGGAACTCCTCTTGCCTTTGAGATGCAGGAACCGACAAGCAAAAACGTTATATGCTTGTAAGTCGCGGCGATACTCCAAGCGGGTGAAATTTAAGCCGTGCACTGTCAGGTGATACGATGCCTCTCAATCGCCTTCTTGATTCAGGCCAGCAGATTGTTCCTCCGCCGGACGTACAACATACTTCTTTGGGTCTAGATGCTCTCAGCAGATTCGTTTGCAATACATGGGACGAAGCCACCGCAAATAACAGCCGCCAATTCGACGCTGTGGTCATAGGGGCTGGTATGTTCGGGGGATACTGCGCTGACAAAATCTTCCGTTTGGGAGAATCTAAGGGTCTTAAAGTGCTGGTCCTGGATGCAGGTGCATTTGTGGTACCTACTCACGTCCAAAATCTTCCCAATGTAGGTCTCAACGTTCCGGGCGCCATGAATCCCGCTAACGATCCGGGAACTCCCAGAGAAGTGGTCTGGGGCATGCCGTGGCGCAGTAATGTCGACTGTATTGGCCAAGCATATTGCATCGGAGGAAAGTCCCTCTATTGGGGTGGCTGGTGTCCTCGCTTGCTTGCCTCTGATCTAAGTCTCTGGCCACCCTCTGTGGCTGGTTATTTAAACCAGACATACCCGGTCCTGGAAAAGCAGACCGGGGTCGACGTAAAAACCGACTTTATCCAAGGCCCACTGTTTAATCTTCTCAAACAGCGTGTCTCCACTGTTGTCGCAGGCGGCAGCGTGTCGAATTTGGATCAAGTCGAAGATCCACCCCTCGCTGTTCAAGGCCAGGCTCCTGCTTCAGGGCTATTCAGCTTCGACAAATACAGCAGCGTGAATGTACTGATAGAGGCTGCGCGCGACGCGGCAGGACAGCCGGATTCTGCGCGTCGATTTTTTGTGGTTCCCAATGCTCACGTTACGCAACTGGGCGTAACAAACGGAGCTGTTTCGAGCATTCAGGTGGTGGCGAATGGCACTCGGCAGTCACTTGCGATTCGCAGCAACTGCCCCGTGATACTCGCGATGGGAACGATTGAATCGACTCGCCTGGCTTTGGTCTCATTTCCCACGAGTCCCGGTAATCCAGCCCAGGAGCTGATAGGACGAAATCTGATGGCGCACGTTCGGTCTAACATCTTCGTCCGCATTCCGAGGAGTGCGATCGATCCCGGCGGAACCTTGCCAAACTTGGTCCAGACCGGTGCCCTTCTCGTGCGAGGTTCAACACCGCAAGGCAAATTCCACATTCAGGTTACAGCATCCGCCGATCCCTTCGGAAATTCAGATTCTTTGTTGTTCGCCATGATTCCCGATATCGACCAGCTTGATGCGATGCTTGCGAACCAGACTGCCAGCACAATTTCGATTGGATTTCGTGGAGTCTCACAGCAGTTTGGAGACCAGACAACGAGCATACCCAATGCCAGCGGTCGATGGATCAACCTTAGTCCGTTCGAAGTTGATGAATTCGGCATGCCGCGGGCATTTGTGAATTTGGCGACCACAACTCCAGAGAACGCTCTCGCAAATGCGATGGATACAGCAATCCTGCAACTGGCCACACAGCTGGCCGGCAACAACCCCGCCAACTTACAAGTCACATCGCAAAACCGCGATGGCTTAGGTACGACTTATCATGAAGCAGGCACTCTGTGGATGGGAACCAATTCGTCAACGTCAGTTACCGATCCGAATGGTCGCTTTCACAACGTGACGAATGCATTTTGCGCAGATCAGTCGCTCTTCGTAACAGTAGGGTCGGTGAATCCAACCTTAACTGGCTTGGTTCTGGCACGTAAAGTTGCGGAGGCAGCCGTTGCACTCGCGACGGGTGGCCCGACGCCACCATAGGTGCCATCATCGATGAAGTAGTTGAACAGACCAGTCGGGTTGCGATACAGAAAGCCTCACCCCGAGCGACGGTGCGCAAGAATTACGAGAATTTTCAAACTTTGGTGGCGGCGGTAGGACTCGAACCTACGACCTACGGATTATGAGACCGTCGCTCTAACCACCTGAGCTACACCGCCAGAGAAAATCGGGACCGGGACACCCGAGAGGGACAAAAAGAAGGCTGCGCGACTGGTGATCGGCAGCTTTTTTATTGTATTGGCGGGGTTATATCCCTGTCAACGCGGGCGGTTTGGCCCGCGAAGTCTGTTCAATGAAAAACGACATTTTGCAGATGGCAACTAGGCACAAAAAATCGGCGCCGACCTCTGAGAGCGTCGCGCGCCGATCTTTATTCTTAATTCTTACCAGAACCTACTTACCAGATCTTCACCCTGTCCGCTGGCGCCAGATACAGCTTCTCACCCGGCTTTACCTTGAACGCCGCATACCATGCATCGATGTTGCGGACGGTCGCAGCACGGTATTGACCTGGAGAATGTGAATCAGTCATTACCTGGCGACGAAGCGCAGCTTCACGGAACTTTGATCCCCAGTCCTGCGCGAAAGCGATAAAGAACTGCTGATCGCCGGTGAAGCCGTCCTGCGCAGGTGCGGCTTTTCCTGACAGAGACGCCTTGTATCCGTCATAAGCGGCGGCAATGCCGGCCACATCTGCAATGTTTTCCGCCAGGGTCTGCTTGCCATTTAGGGCAAGGTCGGGGAAGGGCTTGTAGGTGTCATACTGTGCCGCCAGCCTGGTGGTCGCGGCTTCAAAATGTTTCATGTCGCTTTCCGTCCACCAGTTGCGCACCCGTCCCTTGGAGTCAAACGCGGATCCTTCACTGTCAAAGGTATGGCTGATCTCATGGCCAATCACTGCTCCAATGGCGCCATAGTTAAAGGCCGCAGGAGCTTTGGGATCGTAGAACGGCGGTTGCAGAATCGCAGCCGGGAAATTCAGGGCGTTTTGCAGCGGCAGATTCACGGCATTCACCGTCTGCGGTGACATGGACCATTCCTTGCGATCAACATCTTTGCCCACGCGATTGACCTGGCGATGATAATCAAACAATCCACCGCGCCACATATTGCCGAAGAGATCGTCTGCTTTCACTTCCAGCCCGGAATAGTCATGCCAGCTTTCCGGATACCCAATGCCCACATAGAGCGTCTTCAGTTTGGCATGCGCTTCCGCCTTGGTCTCTGGGGCCATCCAATCGAGGGCGTCAATCCGTTTGTGGAACGCCGCAACTATGTTTGCGACCATTGCCTCTGCCTGGGCTTTGGCCTCTGGTGAGAAATATCGCTGGGCATAGACTTTTCCCACCGCGTCACCCAGAAGAAAATCCACCAGGCCTACGCCACGTTCCCATCGCGGCCGTTGTTGGGCTACGCCATAGAGCTGTTTGCCCACAAAGTTGAATGACTCATCGGCAAATGCCTTGGGCAGAAACGGCGCGTAGTCTTCCACCAGATGGAAGGCCAGCAGGTCTTTCCATGTCTCCAGCGGAGCGGACGCCACCAGCGCGGATTCTCCCGTGAAGGCGGTTGGCTGCCAGACAGTAAACTCCTGCTGCCTATCCAGCCCGGCGCCCTGGAAAAACTCCGCCCAATCCAGACCCGGAGCTTTGGCGGTGAAGTCTGCCTGCTTCCAGGTGTTGTTGGCTTTATGGATATCGTCATTGTCTGACAGGCTGATGTGCTTTTCCGCAATCGAGTGTTCCAGTTCCACGATGCGGGCTGCGCGCGCGTCCGTGTCTGTGAAGCCTGCCAGCTTGAGCATCGCTGAAATGTGCTTTTGATATTCCGTGCGGAGATCGCGCATGTGAGGACTATCAGCCAGATAGTACTCGCGATCAGGCAGTTCCAGTCCGCCTTGCAGCAGGTAGGCTGCGTAATGGTCGGAATCGTTGAAGCCGGGCGCTGTCCACAGTCCGAAAATGTTTGACGTGTGGAAGTTGGTATTGTTCAGTGCATCCACGTCCGCGCGCAGGCTTTCACCCAACGCATGTGCCAGCTCTTTCTTGTCCTTGATGGCGGCGATAGCGTCCAGACGCGGCTTCACCTTGCTGAGACCCTGTTGTTCAATGGCCGCTTCATTCATAAAGGAATTGAAAAGGTCGGCAATCTGGCGGTCACTAGAACCAGCCGGCGCAGATGACTTGGCATATTCTTCAATCAGAGCGGCCGTACGCTTACTGGTTTGCTCAGTCAGATAAGTAAACACGCCCATGCCTGCGCGGTCTGGCGGGAGTTGCGTGCGTGCGATCCAGCCGCCATTGGCGTATTCATAAAAATCATTGCCCGGGACGATCTTGCGGTCCATATTGGCCAGGGCGATGCCATGCGTTGCTGCGCTGGGGACATCCGCCCTGGAAGCACCAGAGTTAGTCGCCCCGGTCCCAGATGAGGTTAACTTGGAACCTTTTTCAGGGGTCGGTTTCTGGGCGAACCCGGCCGCAACGAACAGAACCAGCAGAGTAATTGTTGTGAGGAAAGAGCCTTTAAAAATCAGTTTCATAGATATATTTGACCTCAAATGTTCCTGAAGGAAAGCGGGGATTCGATTGGGTAATTGGGTAATTGGGTAATTCAGTAATTGGTATTTGGTAATTGGTATTTGGTTAACCCCGCGCGGCCAAGCGCTGTTTTTCAGTGGAAGCCTGTTCAGGTTCCAATGCAAAATCGCTCAATTTAGGAGTTACTCAATTGCCAATTACCAATTACCGCTTCTGGGTTTTCAATTACCAACTACCAATTACCAAGTACCGCTTCTCAAACATAGATTCCCGGCGCTTCATGCCCAAGCTTTTGCACGTATTCCACATAAGAGCCGGGATAGACATTCGGATTACGGTCCGTGCCGCTCTCGCCACCAAGCTCCAGCACCCGCGATCCCAGCCCGCGCAAAAACATGCGATCGTGCGAAACAAAAATCATGGTGCCTTCAAAATCTTTCAACGCGTCCACCAGCATTTCTTTGGTGGCAAGATCAAGGTGATTGGTTGGCTCATCCAGCACCAGGAAGTTTGGAGGATTGTAGAGCATCAGGGCCATCACCAGCCGTGACTTCTCGCCCCCGGAAAGCGCGCGGATCTTCTTATCAATGTCATCGCCGGAAAACTGGAATGCGCCAGCCAGTGTGCGCAGTGCGCCCAGACTGTCATGAGGAAAATCACGCTGCAATTGATCAATGATGGTGAGGTCAGGATCAAGTATGTCCAGCGACTGCTGGGCAAAATATCCCATCACCAGGCTTGCACCCAGCTTGACCTTGCCCGTGTCAGGCTGCGTGGCCCCGGCGATCATCTTCAGCAACGTGCTTTTGCCCGCGCCGTTTCTGCCCATCACGGCCCAGCGTTCACCGCGACGGATGGTGAGATTGAAACCCTCATAGATCACGCGCGGGCCATAGCTTTTGTGCAGGTCTTCAATCACCGCCACCTGTTCGCCCGAACGCGGCGGCACACGAAACGTAAACTTTACGATCTGGCGTCTCTTGGGCAGTTCGATCTTCTCAATCTTGTCCAGGGCCTTGATGCGGCTTTGAACCTGCGCGGCCTTGGCTGCGTGCGTACGAAAGCGATCAATGAATCGCTGCTCTTTGGCCAGCATGGATTGCTGGCGCGCAAATGCTGCCTGCTGATTGGCTTCGCGAATGTTGCGCTCACGCTCGTAAAAATCATAATTGCCGGAATAGACCACGATCTCACCGGAATCAATTTCCGCGATCTTCGAGACCAACCGGTTCATGAACTCACGATCATGGGATGTCATCAGCAATGCGCCCTGAAATGACCTGAGAAACTGCTCCAACCAGATGATTGATTCAAGATCAAGATGGTTGGTAGGTTCATCCATCAGCAAAACGTCAGGGCGGCCAAGAAGAACGCGGGCCAACGCCACACGCATTTTCCATCCTCCGGAAAGTGCGCCTACGTCGCCATCAATCTGGTCATCTTTAAAGCCGAGCCCGTGAAGCACCTCTCGCGCCTGCGCTTCCAGAGCGTATCCGCCAAGATGCTCATACTCTTCCTGGACTTCGCCAAAGCGGGCCAGCACGCGATCCATTTCGTCAGCCTTATCCGGATCCGACATTTCATGCTGCAACGCTTCCAGTTCGTGGTGAAGATCACCCACGCGACCGCTGCCGGCAATGGCCTCATCGATCACGGAACGTCCGGCCATCTCTTCCACGTCCTGGCGGAAATAGCCGATGGTAAGTCTTCTGGGTACCGAGACTTCACCTTCATCGGGAGCTTCCTCGCCCACCACCATGCGAAAAAGCGTGGTCTTGCCGGCTCCATTGGGCCCTACCAGTCCCACCTTTTCACCTGGATTGAGCTGAAAGGAAGCATCCACAAAAACCAGCTGCCTGCCGTACTGTTTATTGATATTTGAAAAAGAAATCATCCCTGCTTTCAAGCTAACAGAAATCGGCAGAACGCGTAATGTCAGCCGCGAAAGAGGAGAAAGAGAAAAAGGCGATCGACGCAGGAGCACTGCTACGATCGCCTGATCAGCTTTTCGGTTTTATCCGCGACCATCCGCGTGAATCCGCGGTAGGGCGGTTGTTTACTGTAAAACCATCACTTCCACTCCCGACGCAGCACCTCCGTTATGGAACACCTGCTCGGTGGCCTTCTTGAAGTCCTCGGGCTTTGCGTCCGGAATCTCAGTAAAGGTCTGCGGATTGCGATCCACCAGCGGGAACCACGAGCTTTGTATCTGGATCATGATGCGGTGCCCGCGACGGAACGTGTGATTCACATCCGGCATGGTGAAATTCAGGTCAGTGGTCTTGCCGGGATCCAGCGCCTGTGGCTTTTCCCAGCTATTGCGGAATTTCGCCCGCATCGGCTCGCCACGCAGAAGCTGCTCATAGCCGCCCATGCGGACCGGCGGTGGCCCCAGCAGTCGTTTGCTGGCGTCCGTAACTTCATGGTCAGGATAGTCATTCGGGTAAACATCGATCAGCTTTACCACGAAATCGGAGTCAGTTCCGGTGGAAGCAATCTTCAGTTTGGGCGAAACTGGCCCGGCGATCGTGACATCTTCCTCGAGCGGCTCGGTCTGATATGTCAACACGTCCGGACGACGCGACGCGAATCTCTGATCGTCCGTCATGTAGCGTTGCGGAACCGCCGTTGCCATATAGTCGATGAACGGCACGGGATGCGCGGGATCGCTCACATACTCATCTGAACCCTCATTCGCTCCTGGCGCTGCAAATGACAATTTTCCACCGGCATGCAGGTAGAGGGTTTTGGCCGCGGCCTGCGCAGGAGGCCAGGAATCATATTTGCGCCACACGTTGGTGCCGGTTTCAAAGACATACGCCTTGGGCATGGCGCTGCCTTTTCCCTTTAAGTGATATTCGAAGAAGGGAAACTGGATTTTGGCGCGGAAGAATTCTGAGGTCTTGGCATCAAACTGAGCGTCGCCCAGATGATCTCCATCGCCGCGCGCCCAGCCTCCGTGCACCCACGGTCCCACCACCAGCGAATTGGTTGCGCCGGGATTGTATTGATCGATGGCATGAAAGGTCTTGAACGGACCGGAAAGATCTTCTGCGTCAAACCAGCCGCCCACCGTCAACACCGCACACTTTACGTTCTTCATGTGGTGCGAGAGGTCGCGCGCCTTCCAGTAATCGTCGTACGTGGTGTGGAGCAACTGGTCATTAAATAGAGGATTGGAGCCTTTCAAATAACGCCGGTCAAGCTCACGCGTTGGAGTGGCCTGGAGATAGAAGCTGTAGCCATCGGGCGTGGCGAAATCGAATGGAATGTTCGGTCTTGGCGTGGATGGTTCGGCAATCGGCTTGAATGACGAATAGAATCCAAAGTTCGCCGCCAGCATGAATGCGCCGCCGTGGTAACCATCGTCGGTGAAGAAGAGGTCGGTCATCGGCGCCTGCGGCGAAGCCGCCTTCAATGCGGGATGCGAATCAATGATGCTGGCCGAGGTGTAAAAGCCCGGATACGAAATTCCCCAGATTCCGACTTTGCCATTGTTGTTGGCAACGTGCTTCAGCAGGAATTCAATGGTGTCATACATGTCAGAGCTGTCATCCACGTCTTTGGAAGTCTTCTTAACATCGATGTGCGGATGCATTTCAACGAACTCGCCTTCAGACATATAGCGCCCGCGCACATCCTGGTAAACAATGATGTAGCCGGCTTTTTCAAATTCGTCGGATGGGCCAATCTGCTTCTTGTACTGGTCTTCACCGTAGGGGCCCACGCTGTACGGCGTGCGATCAATCAAAATGGGATAAGGCTGTGAGGTATCCTTCGGCACGTAGACTGAAGTGAACAGCCGCTTACCATCGCGCATGGGAATGCGATATTCATATTTTGTGTAGTGAGTCTTTACGTAGTCTTCTTTGGGTGCTTCCTTCGGTGGTTCCTGCGCGCTCACGAAAGCGCCCGCAATCAAAGTAGCGCAGACACACACATAGCGCATCCAGCGGCTTGCCGCATCCATTCTCATTGTTCGCCATCCTCCTGGCATTCACCCTGATCTGTTCAATGTTTCAGGCGGGACTTCACTGAGCTGTCTGGTGATCGGACATTATACCGCTCCGTATTCAGCGAGCAATAAGGAGAAACTCTGGATGGAGATCCTGTGCCGGCGGGTTAAATGGTTCTGTTGGGCCTGGCCATGCCCAACATGATCTGAAAGAGCAATAACCACCGCTTCAGATTTGCAGTGATAAGAAAATTCTCCTTCACGTGTTCGCGTCCGTTTTTACCCAGTTGGCGCGCGAACTCCGGATGGGTGAGTAGATACCTGATCTGATAGGCGCAGCCTTCCACCGAATGCACCAGCACTCCTGTTAGTTTGTGCACAATCTGCGTAGGAATCCCGCCAACTGCGCTGGCCACAACGGGTTTTTCCTTCCACAAGCCTTCCGTCACATTCAGGCCAAAACCTTCATTAAGCGACTTCTGGATAATCACCGTGGAAGCCCGCTGGAGTGCGTTGATTTCGATCGCCGACCACGGCGGCAGATTCAGGATGATCACATCAGGATCGTCGCCGGCCGCATCCATGACCTCCTGCAGGACCACGGCGCCTTCGGGGTCGTCCGTTCCTCCGCCACCGGCCAGTACCAATTGGCAATCCACATACTTCTTTGCCAGCTTGTAGGACTCAATCACGCCCACTGGGTCTTTCATGCGATCAAACCGGGAAATCTGGCTGAGTATGGGACGTGAGCGGTCAATGCCAAAATCATCACACACCTTGTCCACATAGCTTTCTTCCAGATCTTTGTTCTTCTCCGACAGCGGATCAAGGGATGGATAGAAAAGATATTCAGGAATATTCAGCGGCTGGGCAAACGACGGCGCGGAAAACACGGCGGCATCATATTGCTCAACCATCGGCTTCAGGAACTTCCACACTTCCTGATTCGGGTTTGAAAGATCCATGTGGCATCGCCATATCCACTTGCCGCGCTCTTTATCCCGGGACCGAATCAGGCCAGCCGGTTCCGGATCACTAATGACGAACAGGTCTTCATCAAACGTCATCCGCCGGCGATTCTGTTCCGTGTAGGACATGAAAATATCCTGTACCGTCCTGGTTATCGGATACTCTCCGCCCTGCAAAGCATTGTGAAATCCTTTGGTGACTTCAAAGAAGTCATTGCCGCCCGTGATGATTTCCCATTTCGCCTGAACGCCAAGTTCATTGAGCAGAGGCACCAGACGATTCAGAAGTTCAGCCACGCTACCGCCCAGGGCGGTGGAATTCACCATCTTCACGGTTTTTGATTGAAGATGACGGGCCAGGAAACGGATTTCATCCAACTCAGGTTTCCCGATGATGGAGGCATAGTCATCGAAGCGAGGCGGCGCCGGCGGCAACGGAGGCACGGCGCCAATGACCGGTCGCCTGCGACGCTCAACAAAATGCGGAGGCAGATCGGTCTGGCGAAAACGTCTTTCCCACGGCTTATTTTCACCTGGTTTGTTTTCATTTGGTTCGATGGGCGCAATTTCGGGGGCTTCCACAGAGGGCTTTGTTGGCTCAACGGCGGCCTGTTCATCCATCACGGCCACATCTCTGGTGAGGTATTCCTCTCCCTGTGTCTGTCTCTTTTTCTCTCCTTGCACCTTCTTTTCCACCATGGCCCATTCCTTGACTTTCGATCTTTCGACTTTCGATCTATTAACTGTCGATGTTGCAACCGTCACCCGATTCGTTTACGCGCAATGACTGGCCTACTGCCGGGCGATCTCAGACTCAATGGTCGCGAGGATGCTCTGCCGGACACTCTCCAGACTCGACGTATAAATGTCGATCTTGTTCAGGCGTCGAGCTGTTGCTTGCATATCCATGTCACGCTCCAGCCATACAGAGAAATCGTTGGTATTCAACTTGAGCCGCAAACGCGCATCAATGAAGTGGTAATAAATGCTATGGATGCTTACCTTTCGCAAACACCCGGCGAACTCTTCCAGGTTTCGCGCCACAAATGGCGTAGGCACAACCACCAGATCGGCGGCCATTAAATAAAGAGGTTCCATTGCAATGCGTGTGCCTGCGCGTGGATTCTTCTGCAGATAACTTTCAATCACATGAACAAACCGTTCACGGAGAGCTGAGATGGAAACGAATTCGCGAATATCAATGGCGGCCAGCCGCTCGGCCAGTTCCACCTCATTGCAGGCGGCAAAGGCCCAGTGCGAAAAGTCATTGGAGAAGCCCGCCAAAATAAAGTGATGCTCTTCCAGGGTTTGAAACGTGTGCTGGAAAATCGACGCATCAGAACAAGTCCTGATGGCCTCAAGTAGTTCCTGCAGGTTAGCGGCTTTTTCACCGCCGATTCTCATCAGGTGGGCGGCTGAATTGAAATAAAACGGCGCTCTTGCAGAGCGGGGCTTGAGTGAGACAGACTGCTGCATAGTCGCCATGAACTCTCCTCGCGGCTCTTCGGGGCCCTGTACAAACCCGATTCACTTCAGTGTTGTTTCAGATGCCATGGCGATAGGCCATGTTGCGTCCAGGTCACTCACGTTTCAGAGAGGATTTATGGGGGGCGAAGAGAAAGGAAAAGGCAATGCCGATCATCAGCATCCAGCCAAGATTGCTGCGCGCGACATTACTGGCAATGCGAATACTGCCCAGCGGAATGAACAGATGCGTTGCAAATACCAGAGCTGCCAACAGAGTCCCAATTACTCCGGCGCGCGTACCAAACAGCAACGCCACTACCAGCAAAACCACGGTAAACAGCAAAGGAACATCCACTTGCCATGCATGTCCATTGGCAAAAACAACGGCAAGAACCGCCGCCACAACGCACAAAACGCCGCCAGCCAGAGTACCTGACCCGGGAGCGGACGGGAAATTCCTGAATGCGGCAAGCCAGCCACCGGCGTGGCCATGATTGTCTCTGGTACTCACAGGGCTTTCCTGTTCCAATTTTCGCTGTACACCGCTGATCATGTCTGGTTTAGTCGCCTCCACTCTCGGATATAGCATGACAAAACACAGGGTTGCTGTGGGATATTTCGAGAGCTGCACCGCTATTCTGATATCCCAGTATTTTGATATCCCGGTACTCTGATATGAAGGTTCTGAAATCAGGTTGCCAGCGGTTGGAAAACCTGGAGAGCGGCTCGTGCCGAATCGGCAATCAGCAACTCTGAATCCAGCAACTCTGAATCCAGCTACTCTGAATCTGTTCCGCTTTCCTTCTAGTTCCATTTGCTCCTATACGGGGTCTAAGCATCCAAGTAAGATTGTTGAGGTCTAATCGATTGCAGGTCAGGCCCCGCCCACTTCCGAAACCATTTCAACACTATGCACAGCGCAGACCCATTTCTCTTCCAGCTTTTTTTCATCTTTGTATGGGCCAAGCTGTTTGGAGAGATCTTCGAAAGGCTCTATCTCCCCGCCGTTCTGGGAGAGATACTTGCCGGCGTGCTGGTGGGACCCTATGGTGCAGCTCTGGTTGTTCCCACTGACGCCATTTACGCGGTGGCTGAAATTGGCGCTATCTTCCTGCTTTTTACGGTTGGCCTGGAAACCCAACCGAAAGACCTTCTGAGCGTAGGTAGAACTTCGCTCTATGTAGCACTCGCTGGAATTGCCGTTCCTTTCGCTCTTGGATTCGGCTATATGATGATGCGGCACCATACTGGGCATGAAGCCACCTTTGTGGCCGCAGCCATGGTGGCAACCAGCGTGGGCATCACCGCCCGCGTCCTGGGCGACATGAATGTCCTGCAGACCATACCTGCGCGCATCATTCTCGGCGCTGCCGTCTTTGATGACATTCTCGGCATGATCCTGCTGGGCGTTGTCGTGGGACTGGTATCAACCACCGGACTGGCCTGGGCACAGTTGCTGATCACCGCATTTGAAGGGCTTGGCTTCGCTGTGATTATGCTGTTCTACGCTCCGCGACTGGTACGCCGCATGGAACCCGGGCTGGAACGGATGTCCACCCATGACGCGCCTCTGGTGATCGCCCTGGCTATCTGCATTGGTCTCTCTTACGGCGCGGTAAAAATCGGTATGGCGGCGATTATCGGCGCCTTCTTCGCCGGACTTGCATTCGCCGAATACTCTCCGCGATGGAACCTGCGCCCGCGCGTCTCTGCCATCAATGAGTTTCTGGCCCCATTTTTCTTCTTCAGTATGGGATCACGCCTGAACATTGGCGTATTCAATGGCCGCCTGATTATCTCAGCCATCATCATCACCATCCTTGCGGTGGTCTCTAAACTGGTTGGCTGCGGATTGCCGGTGCTGCGTTCGGGCTGGAACAACGCAGTGAAAGTCGGCATTGGCATGGTGCCGCGCGGGGAAGTTGGATTGATCGTCGCCCTGGTAGGCCTGCAGATGAGCGTGATCTCCGAGCAGGCCTACGCGTTGGTGATCTTCATGACTGCCGGTACCACCATGATTGCTCCGCCGTTATTGAAGATCGTCTTCCGTGATGTTGTCCCGTTAACGCCGGCCGCGATCGAATCTGCACCCGCGCTGTACACAACTACGGCAACGGAAGAACCACCCAACGTAACCACGCTGAAATAGATTTTTATCCCGAGCGAAGGAGGGATCACTATCTACGTCGAAATTGTCGACCGCCAGGACATTGCCGCAGATCGTAGGGATCCCTCGTTTGCACTCGGGATTAAAACAAGCGGCTTCAAACCGAGAAAACATCCTCTTCGCCGGCAATGCGGCGAATGGCTTCCGGCGCGCGCGCTGGCGTATCTTCATTAGCAGGCCCAGCATTCGCGGGCTCCTCATTCGCCGGTTCCTCATTTGAAAGACCAGTCGCTGTCGCCAGAAGGTCGTTGAGCGAATCAAGCCAAAGGGTCTGCGCCTGAAAGACACGACTGAAATTACGGGATGTCAGTTCCGCCACTTCTTCCAGCGACGGCAACTTCCTGCCTCGGCCTGCGAATGTCTGTTCCATCTCTCGCTCCAGTGACGTGACCGGCTTATCAGAAATTCCGCAGGGAACAATCATTTTGAAGTAATCCAGGTTGGTGCTGACGTTCAGCGCAAATCCGTGCGACGTTACCGCACGCGAGATATGCACGCCGATGGCGGCAATCTTCGCCTTATGGTCTTCCTGCTGGGTCCAGACGCCGGTAAGGCCAGGCACACGTTGTGTGGGTACGCCGAGATCACCGCATGTGCGTATGATCGCCTCTTCCAGCTGGCGGACAAAATCAACTGCCCCCATGCGCGGCGTGAAAGCGCGCAAATCAAAAATGGGATACCCCACCAGCTGTCCGGGGCCATGAAACGTTACGTCGCCGCCACGATTAGTTTCGAACAGCTCAACACCCTGGCTGGTGAGAAACTCCCGCGAGGCAACGACGTGCTGCATGCCCGCGTTGCGGCCCAGCGTGATGACCGGCGGGTGCTCAAGCAGAAGCAGTGTGTGGCCAATGCGGCCTTCTTTCACCAGATGGACGACGGTCGCTTGCAGTTCCAGACCAGTCGCATAATCCACGCGACCAAGATAGACGACGTTGATGACTCGAAGCACGCTTCTATTATATTCTTCGCTACGCGGTATATTCTTCGCTTCGCTGGGTGTATTCCTCGATTCGCCTGGCGTGCTTTCCGGCAACCACGCGCTACCTAGCCGGCCATCTTCTCCTCGTCCGTCATGTCCCGCATGTAGCCCTCGGGATCTTTTTCGAACTTTTTCTGGCACTGGATGGAACAGAAGTAGACGGTTTCACTGTGATAGTCGTGGCTGGCTGCTGCGTCGACTAGTTTCACATTCATTTTGCAGACTGGATCAATGGGCATGGGGCACCTCGCACTGAGTTTGATTCGAGGTTAAGGATTGAGGATTGCTTTGAGGGTTAAGAAGTAAAAGAAGATCATTGTTTGCTCTTCTTCTTTTCCTTAGCAGCTTTCCTGGAGACACGGCTGACTGTTGTTTCGATCAGTGGTGCGCAGCGTACCTCGAAATGAACCGTCACAACCAACGGGTTATCGCCAGAATAAGGATACGCAAACTGAAATTTATTGAGCGAACGAATGGTATCCTCACCAAAAATAGGATGACCGGAGATCACTTTGGTCGAAATCACGCGTCCCGACGACGGATCAATGGCGATCTCCGCTTTCACGTCACCCTGGATACGTGCAACAAGCGCCATCCGGGGATAAGACACAAGCACTGAGCGCAACACCCCCAGATGATCTATATTACGGACCTCGCCATAATTCTCGGGCTTGATCGCCTCTTCTGGCGACGGCATCAAGTCAGACAATTTTCTGCGGACGTCTTCCTGCTGCCGATCAAGAACGTCCTCCAGCACGATATCAAACTTACCTGCACGAAGTTCAGCAGCTGCAGATAACATATGCTCTCGGTCTGAGACTTCCACCTGCTCACGTTCGGTTTCAGTCAGATTATCAGTCTTTCTGATCGCCCAAGTGCGCTTCTCCAACTCGTCGGCAAGAGCCCAGATGGCGGCAATCCGCGGCTCCTTGCTTTTTAGAACAGAAAACCGAAAGGAATTACTCCTAAGCAGGTTGTGAACCACCACGTCTGTTCCGCAATGTACCTCCATTCGCTTGCTCCCGATGGTGCCGTCATCATCTTCGTCACTATCGTTGCTGTCCTTGCGCTTTTTTCTTCTCAAGGAAAGAACCAAAGCAGACAGTTTGGCTTCGGAAACACATACATCGGCCTGTACCGCCAAATGCGGCACAGATTCCTGGCTCAGGACCTCTTCATCCGCCGCATACAAGTGAGGAGCGTCGCAGTCAAAATCAACGCTGATGCGCCTGAGACGGCTTTCCGACGATGAAATTGAGTTGAGTTCCGTGATGTGCCAGCCGCCCTGATCGCTGCTTCCAATGACGATTCGCGAGGGCTGCGCCAACTCGATTGTCTGTGCGGTAATTGCCCCGCAACAAAGGCATACAAAAGCGAAGAGCCTAGCGAACATGAGGGTTGAACGATTGGAAATCCAGCTTCTTGCGTGACGAAGGGACTTGTTCTCCCGGGGAGAAGCAGTGAATCGCGGGGGTAAAGTCGAGGAGGCCGGGCAAACCCGGCCCCCATGGAGCTTTATCAGAAATTAATTGCTTTGCTTTCCACCGCGCCGAAGGCGTCCAGCATGGCCTCAGACACCGTGGGGTGCGCGTGCACGGTGAACATCAGGTCCTCCACCGTTCCTTCCAGTTCCATGACTGCCACGGACTCAGCAATCAGCTCAGTGGCCAGCGGCCCGATGATATGCACGCCGATAATCTCGCCGTACTCTGCGTCTGAGATGACTTTCACGAAACCTTCATGGTTATCAATGATGCTGGCTTTGGAATTGGCCGTGAACGGGAACTTGCCGACCTTTATCTTCAGTCCGGCTTCCTTGGCTTTGGCTTCGGTGATTCCCACGCTGCCAATCTGCGGCTCACAGTATGTGCAACCCGGAATCATATTGCGGTTCATTGCCTTGGCCGGCTTACCGGCAATGCGCGTGACGGCAACAATGCCGGCCATGGCGCCCGAGTGCGCAAGCTGCGGGAAACCAGCCACAATGTCGCCAATGGCATAAATGTTCTTCTCGCCTGTCTCCATCCAATTGTTGGTGTGAACAAAGCCGCGTTCCACCTTTATATTGGGAAGCTTTTCCAGACCAACCTTTTCAGTATTTGGACCGCGACCGATGGCAATCAGCACCTTCTCCGCTTCCAGCTTCTGCTGTGCTTCCCCGTTCGGCGTGAAGCTTACGGCCACGCCGTTTTTGGTCTTCTCAACTTTATCGACCTTGGTATTCACGAAGCAGTTGATGCCCTTCTTCTTGAAGGCACGTAGAAGCTCTTTGCTTACTTCTTCATCTTCCACTGGCACCAGTCGCGGCAACATTTCAATGACCGTGACTTCCGCTCCGAAAGACCGGTAGACGGACGCAAACTCCACGCCCACAGCTCCGGATCCGATCACGACCAGCGACTTGGGAATGGAATTAAGGCTCAGGACTTCAATATTGGTCAGAATGCGATCGTCCGGCTGCAGGCCGGGGAGCATGCGTGCATACGATCCGGTGGCTAGTATCAGGTTCTTCGCCTGGATTTGTGACTTGTTGCTGCCATCGGCCACATCCACGGTGTGAATGCCGTTCTTCGCCGGCCCGGTGAGCGTGCCGTATCCGCGCACTACGGTGACCTTGTTCTTCTTCATCAGAAAATCAAGGCCCTTGGTGTGCTTATTAACAACCTGGTTCTTGCTGTCCTGTATGGTTTTCCAGTTCACTTTGCCGGCACCCAGGCCGTCAATACCGTACTTCTCGGCATGTTTCAGGTGATCATAGATCTCTGCATGAAACAGCAAGGACTTGGTGGGGATGCAGCCGACGTGCAAGCATGTACCGCCAAGCTTCTGGTCGCGCTCAATCAGGCAGGTCTTCAATCCAAGCTGGCCGGCCCGGATGGCCGCTGTATATCCGCCGGGGCCGCCCCCGATAATGGCAACGTCATAGATTGTGTCTGGCAAAAGTGTCTCCTGAAGACGAAAATCATGAGAAGGCAAACAGGTGATTATAAGTGAGATAGCCTCACTTACGAAAACCTGGCCGGCTGAAGGATTTGCGCACTTCAGAAACATTAGATAGAGCTGGAGAGCAGAACGATTCGCAGCCGGCAGCTCCCGTCATTTGCCTTAGTCCGCAAAACGCCCCATGGCCGCCCTAACTCTAATCAGCTATGGCTCACGCCTGTGCTCGTCATTAAGACGCAAACACCAGACGCAAACAGAGGCGCAGACGGGAGACATAAAAGGAGTGAGATATGGTTGTACTGTGGTGGATTATCGTTGGCCTGATCGCCGGCTGGGCGACAGGAAAGATCATGAAGGGCTCGGGTTACGGCGCCGTTGCAGACATCCTTCTGGGTATTGCCGGAGCTTTGGTTGGCGGCTGGATTATGCGCGCCATGGGTGGAACCGGCCAGGGTGGAACCATCTATACGATTATTGTCGCGATCCTTGGCGCCGTGGTGCTGACCGTGATTGTCCGGGCCATTACCGGACGCGGCAAAAGCAGTGGCAGTGGAAGCGGTGGAGTCCGCCGCGCTGCCTGAAGTATTTTTCTGAATCAGGATTGATTTAGGGCTGAAATGAAGAGGCCGCGAATGAGTGCTCAGATGGGCGGCGTTCGCGGCTTTTGTCTTTCGCGATGTTGGGCTATTCAATCGGGGCACGTGCGCGTGCCTTCGCAGCCACGAGGTGTTTTACCAGTGCGACAGCGATTAAAAGCAATGAGGTTGTACCATAAAGAATTCTCTCGTCGCTCTCCTGATGAATAACACTCGCGCAGACCGCGTGGGCGGTGAGGATTGCCCAGAAGAGTCCTAAGAAACTGCCTGGAGGCGCGGAGAAGATAACCCGCTCTCGGAGCGTTGCCGGAATCCTGAAGGCTTTCCACAAAACCACCAGAGCGATCACGCCGCCCAGAATCCCAAACGTCATTTCAAGCCACTTAAAGAAAACCATAAAAGACAACCTAACCCAGCAGCTTGGCCGCAGCTTTCGCAAAATATGTGAGGATCAAACTTGCTCCTGCCCGTTTGATGGATGTAAGCGATTCCATCATCACGCGGTCGCCGTCCAGCCAGCCCTTTTGGATCGCCGCCTGCAACATGGAGTACTCGCCTGACACCTGATAGGCCGAGATCGGCACATCAAAACGCTGGCGTGCTTCATGGATCACATCCAGGTAAGGCATCGCAGGCTTGACCATGATCATGTCCGCGCCTTCTTCAAGGTCAAGTTCAATCTCACGCATGGCTTCGCGAAGGTTGCCGCCGTCCATCTGATAAGAACGCCGATCGCCAAACTGCGGCGTGGAATCCGCGGCTTCGCGAAACGGCCCGTAGAAGCCCGATGCAAATTTCGCTGCATAAGAGAGGATGGGCGTGTTGATAAATCCGGCGTCGTCCAGACCTTTGCGGATGGCAGCCACGCGCCCGTCCATCATGTCTGACGGGGCGATGATATCCATCCCAGCACGCGCCTGTGAGACGGCGGTCTTGGCCAGAATGTCCAGCGTGGGATCGTTCAGGATTTCGTATTCGGTTGCGGCCGCAACTTCGGCCAGCATGGTTGCCGCGGCCGCCATCTGATCCCGCGACTTGGCCACCGTCACGCGCATTGCTTTTGCCTGCGTCGTCTTCTCTTTTACGACACCACAATGCCCATGCGACATGTATTCGCACAGGCAGACATCGCCAACGACAGTCAGATCGGGCACTTCCTGCTTGATGGCCCGCGTGGCGCGTTGAACGATTCCATCGTCCGCCCAAGCCCCGGTCGCGACCTCATCTTTCTTTTCCGGGAGGCCAAAAAGAATGATTCCGCCAATACCCAGTTGCTTCGCCTCACGCGCTTCTTTGACCGCCTCGTCCACCGAGATGTTGAAGACGCCGGGCATGGAGCTGATTTCCTTGCGGACGCCTTCTCCCGGGCATACAAAGAGCGGATAGATAAAGTTGGTGGGCTCAAGATGAGTTTCACGCACCAGCGAGCGCAATGACTCTGACTGGCGCATACGGCGCAGCCGCGTGACTGGAAAGGACATAGTAGGAAAATTCTAGCAGGCGCTCAGGCCGATTCCTAACAGGTTTTCTGCCTATTCCGTGCTATTCATAGTTGCTTGTGGCTCTGAAATCCGTCAAAGGCCAAGACAAATACATAGATTCTTCGGCTGCGTGCTCGCATACGCTCACACTCCGCTCAGAATGACAATGGGATGCGACTCCGTAAACTCTTCTGATTTTTTAACCTCAGCGGCTGAAGCCGAAGCTTGTCGATCGTTTACCGCAGGCATAAATGCCTGCTCCACCCCGTAATAGCAGTCATGACTACTCTCTCAGTTCCACCACTGTCGCGCCCGCGCCGCCTTCATTCTGCGGGGGCTCCGTCACAGTCGCGACATGAGGATGTTTCTGCAGATACTGCCGAAGAGCTTTGCGCAGAATGCCCATGCCGCTGCCGTGGACAATCCGTATCCGCGGCATGCCTGCGAGGAACGCCCGGTCGAGGAACTTCTCCACTTCCTGCGTGGCCTGGTCCACGTTCTGGCCGATCACGTTGATCTCGGTGGGCGCGTGCGCGTCATCGTCCTTGAGAGAAATCGTGATGCCTTTGGCGCGCGCCGCAGCCACTGGATTGGTCCCGCTACGGGGAAAGACCTCCGCCACGTCGTCCCGGGCGATCTTCATCTTCATGGCGCCCATCTCGACTTCAAAATTATTCTCGTCAATCTTGCGCTTGATCACCGCCGTCCGCCCCAGCGACTTCAGCTTTACTGTGTCGCCCTCGGACACGTGTTTCACCTCATACGGACGCGCGTTGGGATCATTTCTGTCTGCACCTGTCTTATGCGCCACCACGGACGCATCAAACTGCTCCTTGAACTCCCGCCGCATTTTGGCAATCTTCTGCTCCGCCTGCTTGGACAGCTTCTGCGCGGCTGCGCGGTCCTGCACGGCGTTCACCGCCTCGCGGATCTGATACTCAAAGTCGCGGATCAGCGAATCGAGCTTGCGTTCAAACTCCCGCGTCTTCGTCCGCTGCTCCTGTGCGCCTTCCGCCTCCAGGCGTTTCAATTCTTTGCCCAGCGCCTCTTCGCGGTCCTGCGCAGCCCGGCGTTCACGCTCAAGCTCGCGTAACTCGGTGTGCAGCTTGTCGAGGAATGTAGCCACATCCTGCGTCTGTGTTCCCAGCTTGGCACGCGCCGCGTTCGTGATCTGGTCATTCAATCCCAGCCGGTGCGCGATGTTGATGCCCGCCGACGCTCCCGGCACTCCTACCTGCAACTCATAGGTGGGCCGCAGCGTCTTTTCATCAAAGCCCACGGCTGCGTTGAGCACGCCCCTGGAGTTCGCGGCATATACCTTGAGTGAAGTGTGGTGTGTGGAAATGATGGTCAACGCGCCAATGCGCTGGAAGTGCTCAGCAATGGCCACGGCCAGCGCCGCGCCTTCTTCCGGATCAGTGGCTGACCCCAGCTCGTCCAGCATCACCAGCGAATGCGCCGTAGCTGTGCGTGAAATGAAATCGATGTTGGTTACGTGCGCGGAGAATGTTGACAGGTTCTGCTCAATCGACTGGTAGTCTCCGATATCGGCCAGGATCGCATCAAACACCGGCAATCGCGCGGTGGTGGCGGGAACCGGCACGCCTGCCTGCGCCATCAGCGCCAGCAGACCAATCGTCTTCAGGCCGACCGTCTTGCCGCCCGTATTCGGTCCGCTGATGATGAGCTGACGGTGCTGCGCATCCATCTCCAGGGCGAGAGGAACGACCTTGCCACCTTTCGGACGCATGTTGCGCTCCAGCAGTGGATGACGCGCGCCGCGCAATTCCAGAAAATCTTCCGTCAGCTCAGGACGCACGCAGTCATAGTCGATGCCAAAGCGCGCCTTGCCGAACTGCAGCTCCACTTCGCCCATCACTTCCGTGGCAGCGGCGATGCCATCCGCCTGATCGCCCACCCTGGAAGTCATCTCCTGCAAGATGCGACGAATCTCCGCCAGCTCTTCTTCCAGCAGGCGCACCAGATCATTGTTCTGCTCAATGGTTTCGAGCGGCTCGATATAAACCGTTTGGCCGCTGGAACTGCTGCCGTGGACCACGCCCTGCACGCGCCGGCGCTGCTCCACCTTCACGGGAATCACAAAGCGTTCTCCGCGGATGGTGACCAGCTCATCCTGCACAGCGCCGCCTTCGGACAGCCTCCGCAGATATCCGCGCAATGATTCCTGTATCGCTCGCTTCTGACGCTCCACTTCGCGGCGTATGCGGCTCAGCTCACTTGAGGCGCGATCATCCAAAGTTCCGTCCGGAAGAATTTTGTTGCGAAAGTAACGCAGCATCTCGGAGAAGTCAGGGATTTGCAAAGCCAGCGCCTGCATGCCCTGCCAGCCGTTTTCCTTGAACACGGCGTCTGGAGGATGCAAAGCCATTTCCCGCCACTCGGCGGCCTTGTCGGCGACCAGCAGGATGTCGCGGATTTCTTCCAGCTCCAGCACCGCGCCGTTGATCTTTGACTTGGACAGAAGTTGGCGCGCATCGAACAAGCCGGAAAATTCCAGGCGACCGCCGGCGGTAAGAAAACGCCGCGTCTCCGCCGCAAGCTGCTGTTGAAGATTGATCCAGGCGCGGTCGGATGAGGGCACAAGCTGCGCCACCCGCGTCTTGCCCAGCGGAGAATTGACATAAGCGGAGAGCAGGTCACGGAACTGTTCAAATTCCAGGACCCGCGACGAAGAATGCTGAAGCGGCGAAGGGGACATCAGCTCAATGGTAGCGCATGCGAGTGAATCCTGGGCGAGGTCCCTTGCCAGGCTGGAAAACTCTACCAGGCCGTGACTGTCACCTTGTCCACATACTCGTTAATGGTCGACGGATTTCCATTCACGCCAGCCAGGCTATTCAGATCCACTTGAAACTGGATGCCCATGGTGTCAGTCCAGCCGACCGGCAACGCCCCGGAAGGATACTGGAGATTCAGGACGTAGGTATTATTCGAGACCACATTGTTGTGAGCGTCAAATTGCACCACGGTGAAATTGTCATAGAACTGGTTCTTGTTGAAGAAGAAGAACCCGCCGTTGTTGCGATGAAAATTCCACGTGATGTGATACCACACATTGGGTACGAACTTTGGGCAGACGACGCGGGTTTTCTGCCAGGTGAGGCTTTGCGCGTTCCAAACCTCCCACACGCCGGCCGCATAATCACACTGAGTGCCGAACATGTACTCGCGGCCATTCACGAATTGAAAAGTATCGAATTCCAGCGCCTGCCCGATGATAGTGGAATTAGAATCCACGTTCACCCAGAAGTCCGATTGAAAATGCGTGAATGAATCGTGCGGGCCAAGCTTGTTGTAGAAGAGCACATCCGTGAAGGCTTTGCCGTCAACGTGAAACAGTGTGCTGGAGCCATCCAGGGAGGGAGTGGTTTGGTTTTGCGCCATCCAGAAAGCATTTGCGGTAACGCCTCCGGCACATGCGCCCGTACATGAATCCCAGCCGCTGGTGCTTTGATCAATTTTGGGGAACACGGTGGCGTTGGGAGGTGGCGTTGTGGCCCACGCAACACTGGTCATCAATAGGAATCCAAGCAGAGAGAAACGCATGTGAACTTCTCCTGGAAGCGCGTTGTTTGACTGAGCTTACTCCCATCGAGATTGTGTTGCGCAGCTCACATGTGATTAGACTTTCCTCATACCCGCATTTTTCCTGTGTTTATTTGCTGTCCAGAACAAACCACCTTCACTTCGAAATGTTGATTCGCCGCTGCGTTCCAAATTCCAATGTGTCTGCTGATTGAAAAAAATGCAGTGCACCTGAAAATTTCCCTGGCTGCTGCTACGAATGTTCAACGCGCTTACTTCAAACGAACTTACTTTAACTGCGGGATCGCTTCCAGCGCCTTCTCATCGAGATGCTTAAAGTGCAAATGCGATTCCAGCCAGCGATCGCGATCCATCATCGCCGCTTTATTCAAGGCATGCTCCGAATCATAAAACTCCAGCTTCTTGTCTTTGGCGCTGAAGCGATCGAGATATTTCTGCGCCTGCGCTTTGGTGGTCGGATCTTTCGTGGCGAACTGAAGAAAGATGCTTTGCGCGTCGGTGTGGCCGAGAAAGTTTGCGGGATCGTCCCACGCGTAGTCGGCAAAATATTGCTTCACAGCTTCTTCTCCCACTGCCTGGCGCCATTTCAGTTCGCCGCCGCTGGTGGCACTGCGAATAGACTCCTCGTCGCCATACGTCCCGGCCATGAGAACAAACGAGCTGATGCGCTTTTCCACGCCGGCCAGAATGGCTCCCGCATGCGCGCTGTAGCTGTGACCAACATAGGCAATGCGGTTCTTATCAATACCGCGGCGGCTCAACAATAGATCAACTGCGCGGCGCAGATCGATCACGTATTGGCGCTCCGTATCACCGTATTGCTGAGCCCAGCGCAGCGGTTCCTTCTCCGGGGATTCGGTTACATAGTTCGGGCGAACCATGGGAGTGTCAATCAATACGGACATCACACCGGAATTGCCGAGCGCAATGGCTTCTTCCAGAAACTCATCGCGATTGCGCTTGGGCGACTTGTCCGCCATCCAGTGTCCCCAGACAATTCCAGGGAACGGCCCGTCGCCCTGCGGAACAACCAGCCATGCGGGAACGTGATCGTCATCGGCGCCGGAGTACTCCATTTCAATGATGAGCACCTTGCCGCGTTTATCCACGTCGCGTTGCTGGAAGTTGAGCGGCGCACGCGGGTTGTAATTGAAATGATTGGCCAGGTCCTTGAAAGTGACGGGTGCATTTGCCGGATTCTCAGCCGGCTTCGCAGGAGTCTCTTTTTTCTCTTCCCGATTCTCCCCGGGGCGGTTTTCCCCAGGACGATGGAGCACGGGTGGGCCCTGGTCCTGGGCGACGATGTTTTTGTCGCTTCGCTCCAACCCGCTTTGAGTTTGAAGCTTGTGGTGACTCTGAATAGCCCCTGTTGCAGCGGCCTCGTCGCGCGTGGACGGCGCGAGGCCTGATGCAGCAATTGCAGCGCACAGAAAAAACGCTACAGTGAAGCGAATGATCGATGTAGTGAATGATGGCATGGAGTGTAGTTAAGGGTATAACCTCACGTGCGCCACGGCAACCAACATCTCACCACGGAGAACAGCCAAAGAATTTAGCCGCGAATTACGCGAATAGATCAAAAACCTTTTTGCCGCAGATTGACGCTGATGAACGCAGATATTCTTCACCACGGAAACACGGAGGCACGGAGAACAGCCAAAAACAATGAACTCAGGCAGACCGGTCTGATTGTCTTTTCTGATCTGCGTTTGTCTGCGTGAATCTGCGGCAACAGGTTTTGCTTTTATTCGCGTGAGTTCGCGGCCAAATTCTTTTGCTGTTCTCCGTGCCTCCGTGTCTCCGTGGTGAGATTTAAGTCAGTGTCGCTCGTCGCCATGTCCGCGCAAAAGCCGCTGCCAGCAGATACGCCACCGCCGCACATGCCAGAGTCACCGTCAGCCCAAAGTGAATGGCGATCACCATCGCCATCACCGATCCCAGCACGCTGGCTGCGGCGTTCAGCGCCCAGGCCCATTCCACGGTTTCGACGAGCTTAAGCCCCGTGGGAAACGGCATTCCCATCAGGAAGCCGAGCGGCACCAGAAAGGCTGCGCTGATTGCGAGCTTGACCACGAATGGAAAGCCGACCGCAAGTGAAAGTATCCATGGCAATAAAAGAAGATTGATGGTGATCTTGGCGGCGATCAGCGCCAGCACGGTCAGCAGTGCGGGCGTGGTGGTAATCCATCGCCGGGCAATCACGCTTCCCGCGCCGCTGGAAAGCAGCATCAGGAACACCACCACGGTGAGCGCGTACGTGGGGTGGCCAAGGAACAAGACGAATCGCTGAATAAGCGATATCTCCACCAGAATGTAACCAAAGCCCACGGCAATAAAGAACAGCAATGCCGGCAATCGTGCGCGACGGCTACCCAGTTCGCGGCCATGCAGCAACAGCGGAAGAATCAGAAACGCCAGCACGGCAATGATCGAGATGATCAGCAGCATGCCCAGAACCACCACGCCCAGGTTAATGCGCCAGTCCATGCCTTTGCCGGTGCCTGCGGCAATGTTCTTGAGCACGTATCCGGTCTTCAGGGTGAAAAAGAAGAACGGCGCGCTGTCAGTCACCGGCGCAACGTTGTAGGCATAGCCGCGGGCAAAGCCCGTGGGGTCGTTGGAGGCAATCAGCCGGCGGAAAGCATCGGCGGCAGGCGGAAGCGTCTGCATGCCAGCGTATTGTGCGGGCGGATTGAGCCAGACTAAATTCGAATTGGTCTTCACATGGCTGGCAATCGCGGAATACTCGGCTTCTGTAAATGCCGATTTCTTGGCCAGCACCAGCACCGGGCGTCCGTCTTCGTCAAGACTTCCATCGGCCACCAGAACAAAATGATTGGCGGGATTGGCAATGCCCTGCTGATGCAACGCTTCTATCGCCTGTGAGACCACACGCAATGCCTCGCGCGGCTGGTGAAATTCCCAGCGTGTAATGGCGATCATGCCATCCGGCTTCAGATGATCAAAATATTCGCGGAACGCTTCCAGCGTGTATAGATTATTTTCACTCAGAGCGAAGGCGCCGGCCGCGGTGGAAGCCCATGTGTCCACCAGCGTCATCTGCACCACGTCATACTTGTCATTAGAACTTCGCACGTAGGAGCGGCCGTCCTGAATATGTATGTGGACCTGCGGCCGATCATAAAGATGGTAAGAGTAATCAGCGTAAGCGCCGCGCATGATGTCATTCACAATGATCGGGTTGATCTCAATGCCGGTCACGCTGGGACTGCCATTGGCCACAGCTCTGAGCACGTCGACGCCGCCACCCGGCCCGATGATGGCAAACGTCCCTTGCGGACGCAGCACGTTCGCCACCGACGGCGCGGCCGCCATAAGACTCGTCTTCCAGTTAAAGCAACCTTGTCCGGTTGCGCAATTAAAACAGCCTTGCACGGCTGCGCAGTTAACGCCGTGCTTTTCAGGGATGCCGGTATTTGTTGGCGTGGGGCTGGTCGGTTGGTCCTGATCCCACTTGGCGGGATCCACATTCATGATGGCCGTGGTGGCGTCGGCGTCGATGACGACGTAACGACTGCCGTTCTGGTTGTTGACCTCAATGCGGGAGATGGCGTTCCACTTGGAAAGCTCGATCCATCGCGAATCGCGCAGCACGCCCTTGGCGTAAATTACGTCCATCTTGCGGCCATGATGCGCCCACACCAGGAAGAGCAGCGCCACGGCTGCCACGGCCTTTGCCATGTGGCCAACGCTGCGACTGCCTGCCCAGAAGCTGCCGGCTACGGCCATGAGCACGGCGCTGAACAGAAGGACATCGGGAGCGCCGACGGTGTTCAACAGTGGAACCACCAGCAGACAGGCGGAAGCGCCTCCGGCCAGGTCGGCTCCGTAAAGAATGGAGATGGCTCCGCTGGATCGGGCAAAGAGCACCGAGAAGAGCAGCCCGGTAAAGAAGAACGGAACGGCTGCGACAATATAGATGATCGTCAGCTTGCCGAAATTAGCTCCCGTCACCGCCAGTGACACCGGCGTATGCAGCACCACCCACAAGACTCCGGGAATGCTCACGGCGTTGAGAACGCAGACCACCGTCCCAAATGATCCCAGGTCAAATCGGTTCAGCCATTGCCGCCGGACATGGGCAAACACGCCGCCCGATCCCAGTCCCAGCAGCGCCACGGAAATGGCAAAAAAGGCAAAGTGATAAAAGAGCACCACGCTGAACAGCCGTGTAAGCGCCAGTTCCAGCAACAGGCTGGCAAAGCTGACCAGCGCCACGGCGATAACAACGGTGCGAGGAGCTATATGGGCCGCAATGGGTTCGGTTTCAGGGGTAAAGCTGACTTGGGACACGGATTCTTCGAGCTCCTCAGGGGTATCGGGCTTGCGATCAGACGTGCTTGTCGCGAAAGGAAAGTTTACTACGGGGCGAGACACGGAGCTCGTCCAGCCTGAGACCCGTGGCGAGTTGCACAAACTGCCTGCTCCCACAGTGCCCGAAACCGCATCCGGCGATCAAAAAACCTGGGGAAGGATTTCCTTGAATGTTTGGCAGGCACCGATCTTAGTGAGGCACGCGGTGTTAATTGCGAAAGCGTTTGCACGCAATTTGGCAGTCACGCACGAATCCATTTTAACTGTAGCCCATGACTTCTCGCCCGCATGATAGCGCTGCCTAGTGAGAACCTTGTATGCGGGTTCGCAGTTCTCTTGACCGTCCATGGTCTGACGAACGATTACACCAGTATCGTCGTACATTTCACCTCTTTCGTTTTTAGCCTGCGTGACTAGTGCAATGTCTATTTCAGACGCGATACCGTTTCCGAATGTCACATCCACTTGGGCTACAGTTAGCGGAGCCAAATGTAACTTGTGCCATATAGTGTTTTGACCGTGCCATGAAGTGACGCATGTCTTTTGGTCACACGTGGAGGTTACATTAGAAAGATTTGCTTTCTGAACTCCCTTTCTCCAGTCATCCATTGTGGTGCTGCCAAGCCTGACCTCGTTGACGTGAGCGAGAAAACGGTCAAGACTTCGGCGAGGCGAAGAAGCAAAGACACAAATCACGACCAAAGCAAAGACCAAAGTTGCAGTGAGTATTGCGATCAAGATTGTGCTTTTCCTTCGACGCGACCGGCTCACGTTCGATGCGTTTTCCATCTTCAACCACCTCCGTAGTGGCGGACGATTAATTTTTCTCACCTTTAGCCAGCGCGAGCGTCGCGGGTAATTGAATCAGGAGATGAACGTGATCTTCAACACCGCCATTTGAGAGAACGAGAAAATTATGGTTCCGCGCAATGCCGGCCATGTAAGCCCACAACTTCGGCTGAATACGAGGTGGGATTAATCTCTGGCGCTCCTTGGTGCTGAACACCACATGAATGTGGTTCTGTGAGTATGTGTGTGACAATGCGTGTCGCCCCCTCCGGGGCTCAACATCATAACGCATCGCTACCCAGGCCTCCCGGCCTGGGCTAACTCATTTCGCGCCTCCGGCGCTGTGGCAATGGATCGCTGAGAGCGCCGTCATCGCCCGACATCGCCGAGAACGGAAGAACCTTACCGCTGATGAACCCTGATCGCACTGATTTACGGTGATCGAAAAATAATTTGCCGCAGATATACGCAGAAAAGCGCAGATAAAGCACAAGGGCAGCAAAAGCTTCTGGATTGTCGCGATTTGCACGACAGCGGGAAACTAAAGATTGCTTGAAAAGATTTGGTAAATGAGTAATTTGGTAGTTGAGTAATTGAAAACCGAGCTGCCCAGGCAGAGTCGGGAAAGTTCTTTGACAATTCAGCAATTAGCAAATGGCAATTGGCCAAACCGCACTGGAGCTCGCCTTTGCGAAACGCAGTTGGGATCGGATGGGATGGACTGGGATGCGTCTGGCTAAATGCTTTGGAATCCTAGTTGAGGTACCCCGGGGTGGGGTAGGACATCGCCGGCATCGCCGTGATCGCACGACATCGCCCGAGATCGGAAGAGGCAAGACCAAAACCTACCATGGAGACACGGAGAAGGCGAAAGGGATGAAACCCACGCCAAATTGGGATGACTGGGATCGGAGACGGGGGGTTACCCCCAGTCAGATTTGGTAATTGAGTAATCGGGTAATCGGGTAATTGAAAAATCAAATGCAAAACAAAACCAGAACCCAACTTCCATCTGCAGAGCGCCTTCATCCTTCACCCCCCCAGTCAGATTTGGTAATTGAGTAATCGGGTAATCGGGTAATTGAAAAATCAAGTGCAAAACAAAACCAGAACCCAACTTCCATCTGCAGAGCGCCTTCATCCTTCACCCCTCCAGCACCACAAACGCCATGGCCTGCTCCTTGGTATGTGTCAACGAAAGGTGCACATTTTTGCAGCCAAGCTGGGCGGCGAACTCGGCGGCTTTGCCGGTAAAGCGGATTCCCGGGCGGCCTCCGGGATAGCGGACCACTTCCACGTCCTGCCAGGTCACGCCCAGGTGCAGGCCGGTGCCGATGGCCTTCATTCCCGCCTCTTTGGCAGCGAACCGGGCAGCCAGCCTTTCCGAGGAATTGGCCTTGGAAAGACAGTATTTGACCTCATTTGGGGTGAATACCCGGGTCAGAAATCGGTTACCAAAGCGTTCCACGGCAGCGGCAATCCGGGGCACCTCGGCGATGTCAACTCCTGTGCCTACAATCATTTGCACGCCTTTCCCACCCTGCTATCATCCCCCAATTTTGGCGGTTCGGCAACCCGCCATTTCTAAGCAGACAACTCTGGATCACCTAGGTATAATGTGCCTGCGGTTTTTCGAAGCGCTGTACAGCGGTACTGCACCCCAGCAACCTGCCTGCACTAGTTGAGAAAAGCGCAAATTCAGAACAAGGAATGCGTGCATCACAATGGAACAAGGAACAGTTAAGTGGTTCAATGACGCAAAAGGTTATGGCTTTCTCTCCAGAGAGAACGGCGAGGACGTGTTCGTTCATTTCTCCGCGATTCAGGCTAACGGTTTCCGCAGCTTGAAGGAAGGTCAGGCCGTGCAATTCAGTGTCGTCAAAGGCCCCAAAGGCTGGCAGGCAGAGAACGTGCAGTTGCTGTAAATAACCGAAGATTTTGTCTTCAAAAAGGGCAGCCTTCATGGCTGCCTTTTTGCTTTGTTTGGATGAAGCTGACCCGGGGCTTGGAAATCTCTCACGAATCTGGGGCGGGTTTATGTCGGTCCGCTGGCAGCTGCGCTCCGGCCTACGGCAGTAAGGTTATGTTATTTGCTTCAGCTTACCCCGCCTTCGGCGCTTTGTGCGTTGGTGGTCATGAAGACCCTTGAAGATTTGTGATTTCGAGACGTGGCGCGTTGCAGCAAGAACGTTTCCTGCGCCATCAACAACGTACTCTCCAAACCATGCTCTTTATAATGAATGCTGTGCTGGTTTCTGACTTCGACTTCCCCCTGGACGATGACTTGATTGCCCAGGAGCCGCTGCCTGACCGCAGCGCTTCGCGCATGCTGCATCTTTCGCGCCAGACAGGGGCACTCGAAGATCTTCAGTTCAAGGCCCTGCCTGACCTGCTCCGCCCCGACGATCTTCTGGTCGTCAACAACAGCCGCGTCTTCCCTGCCCGGCTCTTCGGACGTCGATCCGGCCTGCACGCCCAGCCCGTGAGTCCGCGCAACCCGGCTTCCCGCGATTTTCTACACGGTCAGGTGGAAGTGCTTCTTACCCGCCAGGTCGGCGACTGGAAATGGCAGGCGCTGGTTCGTCCCGGACGCAAGCTGGGCGTCGGGAGAGAAGATCCACTTTCGCTGCCGAGGGACAGCACTCACCCGCGATGGAAGCCTCGCCCGAACTCGAAGCCGAAGCCTCGCCCGAGCTCGAAGCCTTGCCTGAGCTTGAAGCAAAGATCATTGCCCGCGGCGAGTTTGGCGAGCGCACACTGCTCTTCTCTCCGGTCCCGGATTTTTTTGCCACACTGGAGAAGCTTGGTCACGTGCCGCTTCCGCCTTACATCGCCCGCGACGACCAGAGCGACGACCGTGAGCGCTATCAGACTGTCTATGCCCGTCCGGAAGCCCGAGGCAGCGTGGCCGCCCCAACCGCCGGACTGCATTTCACGCCTGAAATTCTTGCTCGACTGAAAGCCCGGGGAATTGAAGTGGCGGAGCTCACCCTGCACGTTGGTCTGGGAACTTTTCAGCCCATACACGTGGACCGTGTGGAAGATCACAAGCTGCACCGTGAGGTCTTCCGCATCAGCGAAGATGTCGCGGGCAAGATCAACTCGGCTAAAGCGCAGGGCCGTCGCGTGGTGGCAGTAGGCACAACGTCAGTTCGAACGCTGGAATTTTCCGCCTTGCAAAGCGGAAGGATCCAGGCAGGTTCAGGCGAAGCGGACATCTTTATTTATCCCGGATTTCAGTTTCGTGTAGTGGACGCTTTGCTGACAAACTTTCATCTGCCCAAGTCCACTTTGTTGATGCTGGTCTCGGCTTTTGCAGGACGGGAAAACATTCTGCGTGCCTATGAGCATGCCGTTCGCGAACGCTATCGCTTCTTCAGCTATGGCGACTGCATGTTGATTGAATAATGTCGATTGAGTAGCGCCGCATATACTTATGCCGGACTTGACAGGAGCTTTCATGACGAAGAATGTAGCCGGCGCTTTACTGCTGGTTTGGTTATGCGCTGCGGGACTTCGCGCCCAGATTAAGCCCGACGATTCGATGCTGGTCATCACCAACGTCAATGTCGTCGATGTTGCTGCAGGATCCGTTCGTCCCGGCATGACGGTGGTGATCCAAAACGGCCGCATCTCATCCGTACTGAAGCTGAACAGTACCGGTGCTCTCACCGCGCCCCGCGTTCTGGACGGTCGCGGCAAGTATCTGATTCCCGGCCTGTGGGACATGCATGTGCACGTGATGTTTGGCGACTGGATTCCCGGCAGCAAGGAAGTCTCACTGCCGTTGTTTGTGGCCAACGGCGTGACCGGCGTGCGTGATATGGGCGGCAACCTGGATACGTTACTCGCCTGGCGAAAGGAGATCGCTGCCGGCACGTTGATTGGTCCACGCATGGTGATTGCCGGGCCAATGCTGGATGGTCCCAAGCCGCGCTTTCCTGATTCTGTGCAGTTGACTTCGCCGGAGCAGGCGCGCAAAGCGGTTGACGATCTTAAAGCTCGGGGCGTGGACTTCATCAAGGTGCAATCGTTCATCCTGCGCGATGAATACTTCGCCGTCGTGCAGGAAGCGAAGAAACAAAATCTTGTTCTGGTTGGACACGTGCCGGACGTGATTCGCGCATCCGAGGCCTCTGACGCCGGCCAGAAAAGCATTGAGCACCTGACGGGAGTCTTTGAAGGCTGCTCCACGCGCGAAGATGATTTCCTGAAAGGCCCGAAGACTCCCAAGCAGTTCCTTGATTCCTACGATGAGACAAGGTGCAAAGCTTTGATCGCCCAGTTCGCGCGCAATCACACATGGCAGGTGCCGACCCTGGTCTGGGAGCGCGGACAATGGCTGGTGGATGTGACCGATTTCAGCAGCTGGCCTGACATCAAATACGCTCCGCAATCGTGGCAGAAAAAGAGCTGGCCAACGTTTACCAAAAGCATCATCGCCGAACTGGATACGGATCCCGTGGCTGCGCGGCGGCAGTTTGTACAGAAAGAGCTGGAGATGGTGAATGCCATGCGCAAGGCTGGCGTGCAGTTCATGGCCGGAACTGACACTGCTGCGGCCGTCGCGGTGCTGCCCGGATCCAGCGTGCATACTGAACTGGAATATTTTGTGGAAGCAGGCTTCACGCCGGCTGAATCATTGCGCACGGCAACTCTTAATCCCGCCGTCTTCCTGGGCGAAGAAGCAGATCGCGGCACGGTGTCGCAGGGCAAAATCGCTGACCTGGTTTTGCTGAATGCCAATCCACTGGAAGACATTCACAATATCCGCAAGATATCAGCCGTCATCATGAATGGACGTCTTTTCGAACGCGCCGAACTGGACAAAATGCTCAGCCAGATTGCCGCGTATGCAAAAACACATTGAGCTGGGAATCGGTGAATCAGTGGCTTTAAACGGATCATCTCAACAAGGGCCCACATAGAAGATAAACAGACGAAGGACAATTCATGAAGATTGATTTGACCGGGAAGACCGCCATCGTGAGCGGCTCAACAGCAGGGATCGGACTTGCTATCGCCACGGGTCTGGCCGAATCCGGCGCACACGTTGTAGTGAATGGCCGGACGGAAGAACGCGTCCAGAGCGCGCTCGCCACCATCAAGGCCGCCGTTGGCAATGCAAAGCTCACGGGCGTCGCTGCCGACCTCGGCACCGACGAAGGCGCAGCAGCTCTGATCAAACAGGTACCGGAAGCGGACATTCTGGTCAACAATCTGGGCATCTTTGAGCCCAAGAAATTCTTCGATATCCCCGACGAAGACTGGCTGCGTTTCTTTAAAGTCAACGTACTCAGCGGTGTTCGCCTTTCCCGGCATTACGCGCCGGGCATGGTAAAGAAAGGCTGGGGACGTGTGTTGTTTATCTCCAGCGAATCCGGTCTCCAGATTCCCGCCGAGATGGTGCACTATGGCATGACCAAGACGGCACAACTGGCCGTGGCCCGCGGGCTGGCCGAAACCCTGGCTGGTACCGGCGTAACCGTGAACTCTGTTCTGCCCGGCCCAACCCGGTCTGAAGGGGTGGAAAGGTTCATTGAGCAGGCCGGTAAGGCCACCGGAAAGACCGCCGCTGAGCTGGAAAAAGATTTCTTTCGCACCATGCGTCCCAGTTCTCTCATCAAACGATTTGCCACCAATGAAGAGGTTGCGAACATGGTGGTGTACCTGGCGTCTGAGCAGGCCTCGGCAACCACGGGAGCGTCTGTTCGAGTGGATGGCGGCGTGGTGCGCTCCATTGCCTGATAGATTTTCTTTCGAGACACAAAAGAGACACAAATTTAGTTTGAGCATTCATATATAGAGGACCCATTGCGGACCCGGTTAATAGTTGTTATCAGCATTATTCAATCCATTTTGTTTCTGGGCCACTGGCTTATTTACGTGACCCTGTCCACGTTCTGGGGAGGGTTTGCCTCTTCCACTGCGTCCAAAATTATTCTCGCCTTGCTCTCCATCAGCTTTGTGGTCGCTTCGCTGCGCGGATGGTATTCGTTCCATCCGATCACGCGGTTCTTCTATACGTCCGCCGCAGTGTGGCTGGGACTTTCCAGTTATCTGCTATGGGCATCTCTGGCGTGCTGGCTGGTGTTTGGGATTTCTGCCCTGGCCGGCCTGGGTTGGCGGCTCCCCCACATTGCTAACTTGTTCTTTGCCATGGCCGCTCTCACCGCAATCTACGGGATGTTGAACGCTTCCCTGCTGCGTGTACGTCGCATCACCGTGAAACTGCCGAATCTTCCGCCGCAGTGGCGCGGACGTGTAGCCGCTCTGGCCAGCGATCTTCATCTCGGACACGTTCGCAATGGGCGATTTATCCGCCGGATCATCGCCAAACTCACGGCCCTGAAACCTGACATCGTCTTTCTTGCCGGCGATGTTTATGACGGCACGGCCGCCAACTTTGAACATCTGGCCCAGCCCTGGACCGGCTACTCCGCGCCTCACGGCGTTTACTACATCCAGGGAAACCATGAAGAGTTTTACAGCCATGCCGAGTATCTTCCTTCACTGAAGCGTGCCGGCGTACGCGTGCTGGACAACGAAAAGATGGAAGTGGAAGGCTTGCAACTGGTGGGCGTCCACTATCGTGACGCCGTGCACGCCGACAACTATCGCGAGATCCTGCAGCGCGCGGGGATTGACCGCGATCGCGCCAGCATTCTGCTGCTGCACGCGCCGGTGCAGTTGCCGATCGCCGAAGCGGAAGGCATTTCACTCCAGCTCTCCGGACACACCCACGGCGGCCAGTTCTTTCCCTACAACTTCATTGCCAACAAAGTCTGGGGCAAGGTGGTGTATGGACTGCAGCGTCTGGGCAATCTGCAAACGTACACGTCGTACGGCGCCGGAACCTGGGGCCCGCCGATGCGGGTGGCCACAAGACCGGAGATTGTGCTGATCCAGTTGGAATCGGCGTAAGTTTCGGCGTTGCTTATTGAAAGCGGGCTTCGTCAAAATTGCGACTGCTAAATTCGCGCGCTTGTTAGAATCACCCGGTTGTTAGAATCAAGGTTTGGCCACACAATCAAAACCCGCACAGAAGGGCCGCGTTTACCTGATGGACAGTATGTCCTTCATCTTTCGCGCCTACCACGCCATGGCGCGGCAGCGACCCATGTCCACCAAGACCGGCATTCCCACGGCAGCCACTTACGTTTTCGTGAATATGCTGCGCAAGCTGCGGGCAGACTTCAATCCTGAATACCTCGCCGCAGTGTTTGATCCTGCCGGGCCCACCTTTCGCGACGAACAGGCCAAGAACATAACGTCAGTCAAGAAGTTTGACGCCAAGACCCAGACTTACGTTGAGCATGAGTATCACGGCTACAAAGCGCAGCGAGCGGAGATGCCTGCTGATCTTCGGCAGCAGGTACCGTTCATCCGCCAGGCGTTGAATGCCTATCGCATTCCCATTCTTGAGCAGGCCGGATTTGAAGCCGATGACGTGATTGGCACGCTTGCGCGCAAAGCCGCAGAACAGGGTTATGAAGTCTTTGTCGTCTCCAGTGACAAGGACATGATGCAACTGGTGAATGACAAAGTCTGCATCCTCAACCCACCCAAAGACAACCTGATCTGCAATGCCGACAAGGTGGAAGAGCTGCTCGGCGTGCGTCCGGAACAGGTGATTGACGTGATGGCCCTGCGCGGCGACTCCGTTGACAACATTCCCGGTGCGCCCGGTATCGGCGACAAGGGATCGGTTGAGATCATCAAACGGTTCGGCACGCTGGAAAACGCGTTGGACCATTCGGCCGAAGTTGAAAAGAAAACCTATCGCGAGTCGCTGCAAAACAACCGTGACACCATTCTGTGGAGCAAGAAGCTGGTCACCATTGATCAGGACGTGCAGATCGACCTGAATCTTGACCAGATGGTGGCCGGTGAGCCGGACAACGACGCCTTGCGCAAGCTCTTCAGCGAACTTGAATTCACCACGCTTTTGAAAGAGCTGATTCCTGCGCTGGAAGTGAAAGAGACGGATTATCGTGAACTGAAGTCGGCCAAAGAGCTGAAGGCGATACTTGGCGGCAAGGCTCCGCTGGCCGTGGCTTTCGATTTTGTGCTCACCGAAAAAATCACTGACGAAGAAGCTGAGGCTGTGGAAGTAGCGCCTGCGTCAGGCGACCTGCCATTTACGCATCAGCCTTCGTTGTTGGGTATGTCTGAGCCAGATAAGCCATCTTCAAACTCCGGCGGATCTTCGCCCCTGCAATTGGCATTATCCAATCAGACAGGCAATGCGTATACCGCTTCTATCGATGGCAATGAACTTTCTTCGGAGCTGAAAAAACTTCTGGCAGATGCCAGGGTTCCCAAGGCCATTCACGATTACAAAGCTGCTCTGCGTGAATTGCAGCCGCATGGAGTTACTCTGGCCGGCGTTCACGATGAGCCCATGTTGTTTTCCTATCTGGTGAATCCGACATATCCGCGGCATTCACTGGCGGAAATCGCGCTGCGCAGCTTCAATCTGAATCTCTCGCCAACACTGGCGGAAGCCGCCGACGTCACCGGCCGCATCGCCGCAGCGCTGCGCAAAGAAGTGGAAGATGCGGGACTCATGAAGGTCTACGACGAGATTGACCTGCCGCTGGTGCCCGTGCTCGCACGCATGGAGGATGCCGGCGTGAAGATTGACATGGGCATGCTGGCCACTCTCTCCGTCGACCTGGAAAAAGGGTGTGACACCAAGGCCCGTGAGATCCATGAGAAAGCCGGTCACACCTTCAACATCAATTCACCCAAGCAGCTGGGTGATGTGCTGTTCAACAAGATGAACCTGCCCAAGCCGGTGAAATACGGCAAAGGCAAAATGATTTCCACCGCGGTCGACGTTCTGGAAGAGCTTTCCGAGGAACATGAAGTGCCGCGGCTGGTGCTGGAGTATCGGCAGCTTTCCAAACTAAAAAGCACATACGTTGACGCTCTGCCATTGCTGCTGAACCCGGCCAGCAATCGCCTGCACACCACCTTCAACCAGACCGGCACCGCCACGGGAAGACTGTCATCCACTAACCCTAATCTGCAAAACATTCCCATACGCACAGAAATGGGACGCGAGATCAGGGCCGCCTTCATTGCTGAACCGGGCAACGTGCTGCTCTCTGCCGATTACTCGCAGATCGAACTGCGGCTGCTCGCCCATTTCTCGGACGATCCATTGCTGGTGGAAGCCTTCCGCAAGGGCGATGACATCCACACGCTCACCGCCTCCCAGGTATTCGAGATACCGGAGTTGATGGTTGATGCCGAACATCGCCGCCGCGCCAAGGCCGTGAACTTCGGCATTGTCTACGGCATCTCACCCTTCGGTCTGGCTGCGCAGCTTGGTATTGAGCAGCGCGAAGCCAAAAAGTTTATTGAGGCATACTTTGAAAAGTATCAGGGCGTGCGCAAGTTCATTGACCAGGTATTGGAAGAAACCCGGCGTGAGCAAAAGGTAAAAACCATGTTTGGACGCGTACGCCCCATTCCAGACATCAACAGCAAGAACGCCAACATGCGCGGCTTCGCTGAGCGCACTGCCGTTAACACTCCTCTACAAGGCACCGCTGCCGATCTGATCAAACTGGCGATGATCGAGATTGATCAGGAGCTGCGCAAACGCAAACTGGCTTCACGCATGCTGCTCCAGGTTCATGACGAATTATTATTCGAAGTGCCGGAAGTCGAACTGGAAGAAATGCGCGCGCTGGTGAAAGACAAGATGGAGAACGTGCGGCCTTTGAAAGTTCCTCTGGACGTAGAGATCGGCGTGGGACTGAACTGGCGGGATGTGGAATGATGTTTTACATCCCGAGCGCGGCGAGGGATCCCTACGCGCTAAACTAATCTTCTGTTGGGCTGCGCTCTGCAGCTTCCCTCATGTAACGGGCATCACGGATTCGACTGATATGCCAGGCACGAACGTAAGCCTTGAGAAACGTTCTATAAACAGACTCGGCCAGAATCCAGACTAGAAAAGGCAGGCCGCCGAGCAAAATTACCCAGCCAATGAACGCGATCACCGATATTGACAGACCAAAAACCAGTCCAACCAAACCGGCCACCACCGGCAGCAGTAGCCACAGGAGAATTGCGACTGCTGCGGCGATTGCTAAACGCTTCAGCCAGACTTTGAGTGAGGATTTCAATTGTCCGGAATATCTCACACATGGCTTGGAGGTTCAAGGGGTGGAATGGAGGCGGCACGTTGAAACCGTAGCTAAACTGACACCGTTCCCAACGCTCTTTCAATGGCTACCGCGATGCTGCTTGCCAGCCTCTGCACCGTGGCTTCTGACGCCGCTTCCACCATCACCCTTGCCAGCGCTTCTGTCCCTGAATAGCGAACGTTCACTCGGCCATTGCCGTTCAGTTCACTTTCGGCGGCTTGAATCGCCTGCACCACTTCCGGGATCTGTTCCAGAGGTTTCTTTTCTCTCACGCGTACATTCTTGATGGTCTGCGGGAATACCTTCAGATCGGACACCAACTCAGCCAGCGGTTTGCCGCTGCGGCACACAACCTCAAGTACCTGAAGGGCGGTAAAGAGTCCGTCACCGGTTGTAGCTTTCCGGGAAAAGATAATGTGGCCGGATTGTTCGCCGCCAAGGACCGCTCCAGTCTTCTGCATCATCTCTAAAACGTACTTATCACCCACGGGTGCGCGCAGCATTTTGATGCCCGAAGCGCGCAGGGCAATCTCCAGTCCCATGTTGGACATGGTGGTAGCAACCACCGTGTCCTGCGCCAGTTCATCATGCGCTTTCATTTCGCGCGCCAGCAGCAGCATCACGGCATCACCGTTGACCACGTTACCGGCGGCGTCAGTAAAGAGCGCGCGGTCGGCGTCGCCATCAAAGCATATGCCGATATCGGCTTTTTTCGCGGCCACTTCTTTTCCAATGATCTCGGGATGCAGCGCTCCGCAGCCTTCATTGATATTGCGGCCATTGGGACTGCTATGTGTGTACTCCGCACGCAGGCCGCAGTTGCTTTAGGACCTCGGGGGCAATCGTGCTGGCGGCGCCGTTGGCGCAATCCACAATCGCTTTCAATTTTTCTGCACCGGCAATGGGATGCGCCAGCCATTTCACGTAGGCATCGTGCAATTTCTTATCACCCGGCAAGGAAGTTTCGCCTGCCTTGGCTGTGGCGCCATCATTAGAACTGAGCAGTGCGAAGATCTCAGTTCTCGATTTCCAGTTCCGATGGCGTCCGGTAGCTTGTATCCGTCTCCGCCGAAAACCTTGATGCCGTTATCGTGCCAGGGATTGTGCGAGGCGGAAATAACCACGCCGGCGGAAAACTTCTGCGTGTGAGTGATGTACGCAATCCCGGGTGTGGGGATAAGGCCGGCGCTTGCCACTTCTACGCCGGAATGCCGCAATCCCGCAGCCAGAATGTCCGCAATCCAGACGCTCGATTCGCGTGTATCCTGCCCGATGACAACGCGTCGAGTGCCCGGAGGAAGATGGTCACCGAGAGCACGTCCAACCGCAAACACAGTCTTTTCGTCCAGCGGATACTCACCGGCAACGCCGCGAATTCCGTCGGTTCCAAATAATTTTCTCAATCAGCACCCATCTCTTTTTACCACAGAGAGCGCAGATTACGCAGAGAAGGGGACAATCGTGACGCCCCACTCTGCTAGGATACGAAGAAATTGGGGAAGTACCGTCGTTGGTTCTTGTCGGTGGATTGGGGTACCACACAATTGAGGGTCATCCGGAGTGTGTGCCTATGGTGAAGGAGAATTAGGAAATCGTGAGTTCGGTGGTCGCAGGTAAGTTCGTTTTGTTAGCTCTCTTTATTGCGGGAATTATTTTTGTGATAGTTCAGCATCTGATTTCGGATCGAGCGAGAGCGAGGCAGATTGGTGAGCGGTTCACGAAACGTGGCCTGGAGTATTTGGGATCTGCTCTCCCCAAGAGCCTACCCATTAGCTCCGCTTCATTCTGGCGCCCTGGCGACAAAGTGAGCAATGTGGTTGTGGGGATGTTGAATGGAATTGAAACATCTGTTTGTGACTTTCATGCCGATCGGGGAAAACACGGGTATATTCAAACCGTTGTTAGTTTGAAGTTGGGACACGTTGACTTGTCTTCAAAACTTTGGTCAGGTTATCACTTGCAAGCTGAAAACGTTGGAGACTGGATTATGATTTTTAAGCCGAAGACCAGGTTGCCAGTAGCGGAGATAGAGCCCTTAATTGCAGAGTCTCGGCGTCTCGCTACCCAGCCAGACCAAACCGCTTAAAAAGGCCTTTAAGTGTCCTGCGCGTTCTTCACTTCTGCCGTAAAGCTTCCGCGCGCCACCTTGGCCGTGATCTGCCTGCCAGGTTTCAACTTCGAAGCATCTTTCACCAACTGCCCTTTTTCGTCGAACACCAGCGCATAGCCGCGTTCCAGAATTTTCACCGGTGACAGGGCGTCCAGTTTGCCGCTGAGTTCTGTGATCCGCGAACGGTCCTGAGCCAGGCGCGTCTGCATGGTATGCAGCAAAGAATTAGTATGTGCATGAAGTTGGGTTCGCGTAAGAGTCAGAGAGCGGCGGAAATCAAAATGGCGAATCCGCGAAGCCGCGTTTTCCAGCCGGCGATGATGTGTTCGCAGCTCATCACTGAAATTGGATGCCAGCCGAAAAACAAGTTCATCCAGCCGCTGGCCACGGCGTCCCAGCAAGTCCTGCATGCGGCCGAAGGCGCCGTGCTGCGCCAGCTCTGTCAAGCGATTCCTGGCCATCAGAAGCTGATAGCGCGTTGCACGATCAAGACGGCGATGCAGATGAGCCAGATGCTCGGCGAGCTGGTGCTTGGAATCGATCACCAGCTCTGCCGCAGCCGAAGGGGTTGGCGCGCGCAGATCAGAAACGAAATCGCAAATCGTAAAATCTGTCTCGTGGCCCACGGCCGAGATTACCGGTAGCTCAGACGCGGCGATCACGCGGGCCAATCCTTCGTCATTAAACGACGCCAGATCTTCCACCGAGCCGCCACCGCGGGCAATGATGATCACATCGACGCCCATACCCTTCGCGCGGTTGAAATATTTCACTCCGGCAGAGACCTCGCTGGCTGCGTATTCTCCCTGCACCTGCGCCGGGTAAATCAGGATCCCGACATTTTCGTGCCGCCGGGCCAGAATATTCAGCATGTCTTGCAGAGCGGCGCCACGCGGAGAAGTGACGATGCCGATACGCCGTGGCAGCTGCGGAATCGGCTTTTTACGGGCGGCGTCAAAGAGCCCCTCCGCTGCCAGCCGGTTCTTGAGCTGCTCGAACGCCAACTGCAATGCTCCAGCGCCCACCGGCTCAAGAAACTCCGCCGATAACTGCAGTTCGCCGCGCGCATCATAGATCGTCACCCGGCCACGGGCCACAATCTGCAATCCGTTTTCGGGTTTGAATCGCAGCAGCCGTGCCTGGCTGCGAAACATCACGATTCGAAGCTGGGCATCGCCATCTTTTAGCGTGAAATAAAGATGGCCGGAATCGGCGGGCCGGAAATTGGAAATCTCGCCTTCCACCCAGACGTCAGTGTATCCGCGCTCCACCGTGGTCCGCACGGCGCTGACCAGGTCGCCCACGCGCCATATGCGACGCGCCGGCGCTAATTCAAAGGTGAACCCGAGCTGCGGATCAGAAGACACTGGTGAAAGTTTATCAGGTGGAAATGTTCGCGATACCAGAGGACTTAGTGCCGTCCGCGATTCACCAGCCAGAGAATCAGCGACAGCACAATGCTGACGATAATCGACGTAGCCAGAGGAAAGTAGACCACGGTGTTCTTACCGCGATAGGTAATGTCGCCAGGAAGCCGTCCAAGCGGAAGATTGAATCGCCCGGCAAGCAAAAGTACTCCTCCGATCAAGATGATCACGGCACCCACAACCAGCAGCAGCTTGCCTAATTCCGCCATGAAGATATTTTAGCTGCGGCTAAAAAGCGTGGCCGCGAATTTCGCGAATCAAAACGAATTAGCAACCTCTTTGCTGATGTGAAGCACTAACGATCACTCACGGCGAACGGTACAGTCTGCAGGTACGCAAAAAAAAGCCGCGAACCCCGCGACCAAACAACCCAGAAAAGCTTTCTTCTCTGATTCGTTTTGATTCGCGAAATTCGCGGCTAATTGCCTGTTACTTCCAGTACTGGTCGCGCAACTCTGTCTGTTTATTGACCAGGGGAATTTCCTGTCCGTCAATGAAGACGTGTTTCACGTCGGTCTTCACGTCCAACGGGTCGCCGTTGGCCACAACCACGTTTGCGGTCTTGCCTACGTCGAGCGATCCCAGGTCTTTATCCACGCCAAACATCTGCGCAGGATTGAGCGTGATGGCCTTGAGCGCATCTTCGGGTGAGAGCCCGAAAGCGGTTGCGTAACCGGCCGCGTAAGGCAGGTTACGAGAGTTATGCGCCTCATACGATGCAAACGCGATCTTGATGCCGCGCTTCGTCATTTCAGCAGGCAGGCGGAAAACCGCATCGTAACGCTCAGACTCTTTCGGCTGCTCGTAGATTGGTCCCACAATCACCGGGAACCCACTGGCTGCAACCTTGTCAAGTACAGAACTGGCGTGGGACAAATGGTTGAGAATCACTTTCAGGTGAAACTCACGCGCCAATCCCATGGCAGTCTGCACGTCATTGGCTTCCTCTGCCGCCAGCACAACCGGCTTCTGGCCGCGAAGGTACGGAAGCAGCGCTTCCAGTTTCAGATCGCGCTTGGGCGGAGCGCCGGCTTTGTCTGCGTCGGCGGATTTCTTCTTCTCGTAGGCAGCCATCTTCGCCTCATAGTCCTGGGCATCGATGAATGTCTGGCGAAGCTGCGTGGCCATTCCCATTCTCGTAAAGGGGAACTTGGCCGATTCAAAGCTCTGGTTACGGCGTTGTGCGCCGGTAAAGTTCATGGGCAGGGCAATGTCGCGCACCAGGATCATCTCTTCCGCCGATTTTCCGGCTAGCTGGATGAAAGAATCCTGCCCGGGCAACGTGTCACCTTCAGCCGGCGACACAATAGCATTGGTGATGCCGTTAATGCGGGCCACAGGAATAAGCGCGGTCTCGGCATGAAATGCGTCATAGACGTGCATGTGGGGCATGATCTCATCGCTGTTTTCCAGCGTGTCATTGGTCATGCGATCAGCCGAAATTTCGGTCAGGCCAAGATGAGTTTCCGAATCGATCAGTCCGGGATAAACCGTCATTCCCGTTGCGTCGATCACCTTGGCCGTTTTCGGAATGGCCGTGCCTGCGCCGCCAATGGCCGTGATTTTTCCGTTCTGCATCACGATCACGCCGTTTTCAATCACGCCGTGCGATACAGTCAGAAGCTTGCCTCCGCGAATGGCAATCACGTCAGAGGATGCAGAGGATGCTGGTTTCTGTGCCGCCACAAGAGAAGCAGCAGCCACAAGAGAAATTGAGAGCAGGAGTTTTTTCAACATGATTACTGGACCTCCTTATAGTGAGTGAGGCCAAGCCCCGGAAGAGAACGGTCAAAGTACACATCGCCATCAATGAGCACCTTGTCCACTAAAGCATTGGATGCGAGTGGATAATTATTCCAGATGGTGATGTCGGCGTCCTTGCCTACATCCAGCGAGCCCACCTTGTCATCCACGCCAATGATCCATGCAGGATTCAATGTGATCATCTTGAGTGCGTCTTCTTCGCTGATGTTGCCGTAATGCATGATCTTGCCGGCTTCTGAATTCAGGCGGCGGGTCACATCTTCCGAGTCGCTCTTCAGTGCAACACGTACACCCTTATGTAGAGAGATGGCGGCATTCCACGGGATGCCGTCCCATCCTTCATACTTAAAGCCCCACCAGTCAGGCCAGGTGGCGATGGCCACTCCGTTGGCGGCAATCTTGTCAGCCACCTTGTAGGCTTCCAGGGCGTGGTGGAAGGCGCGAATCTTGTAGCCGAATTCCTTGGCCAGCGCCATCTCAGTGAGGAACTCATCCGCGCGATAGCAATGGATCTGCACCAGCAGTTTGCCGCGCAGAATGTCGGCCAGCGCTTCCAGCTTCAGGTCGCGCTTGGGAGGCGTTGCGTCCTTGTCGCCTTTCTTCACTTTAGCGTCATAGTCGTCCCATGTGCGCATGTATTCGCGCGCTTCAATGAACGCTGCGCGCATCACTTCAAAGTTACCCATGCGTGTGGAAGGAAGCTGGTTCTTTCCGCCGTACACGCGCTTGGGATTTTCGCCGCTGGCAAATTTGATGGACTGCGGCGCGCCGGGGAACAGCATCTCTTCCTTACCCAGTCCGTATTTGTGTTTGATGACGATGGCTTGGCCGCCGATCATGTTGGCCGAGCCGTGCAGCAGCAGTGACGTGGTTACGCCGCCGGCCAGCGCGCGATAAACCGCCTTGTCGTTGTAGTCAAAAGCATCCTTCATCATCATGTGCGGCGTGATGGGGCTGGTGGGCTCATTCACGTCGTCCGACAGCGCGATATGTGAGTGTGAGTCGATGATGCCGGGCATCACCCACTTGCCGGTGGCGTCAATCACGGTGGCGCTGGCGGGAGCGTTCACGGTCTTGCCGACGGCGGCAATTTTGCCGTTGTGCACATACACGCTGCCATTTTCAATGCGGCCATGTGTCACCGTGAGCACGGTGGCGCCCTTGATCACAACGTCATTGTGAATGGCAGGAGCTTCAGGATTCGGTTTACTGTTCGGCGTGGCGTTCTCTGCCGGGGCGGATTTTTGTTCGGTACCTGGGGTGGCCTTTTCCGGACTTTGCGGGTTCTTGGAAGCAGGTGAGGGTTGCTGCGATTGTTCCGTCTGCTGCGCGATTGCCAAAGCGCTTAACAGAAGAAAGATCGAAAGCAACATCACCCCAAAGATATGAGAGCGACGCGCCATAGGTGGGACTCCTTGGTGTGTTTGTGGGACGAGCGATTCTAAGTGCACGGCAGGCAGCCGTCAATTTGATTTACTGATTAGATTTATTAAGCGCAGGCGGTGGCAGCCGCAGTCTTCGCGTAACTCTTCGCCAGCTTTATGTGCTTTGCGGCCACCGACAAACAGCCGATGCTTCCGCCCAGTACAAACCAGCTTCCCGTAAAAGCAAACAAGATGGCATACAGGCCTGCAAATGAAAGAAAATCAATAGCCGAAAGCCTGAGCATCATGGGCCTTGGATAGGCGATGCTGCCCTGGATGGCGTCACCCGCAAGGATGGCGCGAAACAGGAATAAATTCTGCAGGTGTCGCTTTTGCACCGCCAGTTGAACCAGAACCATCATTCCCAACACAAAGAAATAAAATTCAGGCATTTGAATGGCGTGCCCGAGAAACCACATGGAAGATAGCAACAAGGCAATAGCTGCCAGGGCCACGATAAAACGCAGGCTCAGCTTCCTGAGCGCGTCAATGTCTCGCTGAAAGTAAGGAGTGATTTCATAGCTGCCTTCAAAGCGGATTTTCTCTCTGGCGCCTTTCTGATAAAGGCGTGCGCAGATGATCGTAAGGGTGTAGTCGCATATGTAGAGCGCAATCCAGACTGACAGGCCTGTCCAAAGATATTCACTAAACCAACGCTGCATGCTGCCCTTCCCGACCGAGACGTGAATTTGTTCGCTCTACAATGTCGCACCATGGACTCTTTTACTCCAGCGTTATGTCGAATCATGATTGGACAAAAGGTTGCAGCCTAAAGTCACCGGGCACGCGTATGATCAACCATCATGCGAGCCGTTATCCAGAGAGTGAGCCGGTGCAAAGTGACCGTAGAAGGAAAAGTTGTCGGCCATATTGGCGTCGGGCTACTAATCCTGCTAGGAATTGCGAAAGAGGATACGGAAGCCGCGGCTGACTATCTGGCCCAGAAAATTCTTGGCTTGCGAATCTTTGAAGATGCAGAAGAGAAGATGAATCTCTCCGTGATGGACACAAGGGGTGAAGTGCTGGTCGTCAGCCAGTTCACCCTCTATGGCGACGTCCGCAAGGGCAAGCGACCGTCATTCGATGCCGCGGCACGACCGGACGAAGCCAAACGCCTGTATGAATATTTTGTCGGCAAGGTCCGGGCATCCGGACTGCGCTGTGAAACCGGGCAATTTCAAGCCATGATGGACGTTGAACTGGTGAACGCCGGCCCGGTCACAATACTGGTAGATTCGGAAAAGATGTTTTGAAGATCGCCGGGAAAGATGGCGATCACGTTCGCATGATCCTGGAGGCGTGTAGAGATTACTCCGGCGCAACTGATTCAGTGACACGTAAGGACTACATCGTATGGCGATGTTTTCGGGCAAGCCTCATGGACGGGTCAAAGTACCCAAGCCAATTTGCCCGCTGCAGGGGCCGGTGCCAAACGCCAACCCGCCAGGGAGGACGATCGTTGAATTTGTGGTGGTAGTTCCGACCAGGGTGGCGCGTGTCACTCCATCTGAACCTATCAGGTTAATCCCGATTTCACCACCGAACGCGACGCTGCGGGTCACGTCAAAAGTAGCGGTGTCCATCCCACACGCACTGCCACCGCTTGCGGTTACAGTAGAGGACGTGAATTCAAACAAGCCGCGCGAGTCCGGAGTAGTTTGTTGAACCAGCGGAATGGTAAGGCTAATCGTTGTTCCGGCGGAAAAAGTGTAAGTCCCGCTGTATGTTCCAGTAAAAGGCTGCACCGCAAAACCTGTGATCGTGCCATGGTCGCCTGCTGCACAACCTGTTCCGTTACCGCTATAGGTTCCACTGGAAAGAACGCTACCATCAGGGCTAAGCTGACCATTGACGGTGACCGCCATAGTACTGGATGTAATAGTACCGCTTAGACGTCCGTTGCTGTCGATCGATCCGGCGAACGCCAGGTCAATCGCATTGATGAAGCAGGGAAGCAACGCTCCAGTTACGTGCAAAACGCCAGTCACGTGCCCCGAAGCATCTGTCTGCAGACCTCCTCCGAAGGAATTAGTGCCAAATGTAGTCTGCGATATAGCGGAGATGCCGAAGTTGCCGTTGATGGCTGGAGAGGCCTGAGTGGTAGGAGGAGTCGAGCCGACCTGCCCTCCACAGCCAACTAGGCCTGACATCAAGCCCATGAGAACTATTAGCACTATTCTGCTGTAGTATCGCTCTATGTTATTCAATCCCCAGCTAGTTTTCATCACGGATCGTTCTTACCTTTGTGAGATGAAGATCGGCGCAGTATATCGTTGCAATGCTTCTCTTACAAGCGGCAAAGTACGACACTCTGAACTGCCCAGGGAACCGCAGGCGGCTGGTTTGCACTTCAGATAATCCCTGTGTACCATTCCCGCCTATGAATCGCTGCCTCTGTTTAGTCCTACTCGCCGTTTGCGCTTTCACTTTTACAGTTGCATCCGCGCAAACACACACTCCCGCGCAATCAAACGCCAATTCAAACGACGACACCGTCCAGCTCTTGCAGGCACTGGCCGACGCTCCTGGCCCTTCCGGTTTCGAAGAGCCAGTACGCAAGATTATGGTGGATCGCATGAAGCCGTTATCAGACAAGCTCAGTTATGACGGCCTGGGTTCGGTGATCGCGGTGCAAGGCAGCAGCGGTCCGCGCATTATGGTGGACGCGCACATGGACGAGCTGGGCGGCGTGGTGCGTCGCGTCAGCAATGACGGCTATCTCACCATGCAGATGCTCGGCGGCTGGCTGGATCAGGCACTGGTGGACCAGCGCTGGACCATTATCGGATCAAAAGGGCCGGTCAAAGCTGTGACCGGCATCCGCGACATTCATATTGTGCCGCAAGAGGAGCGTACGAAAGTCTTTCCCCGCGAGTCAGTGTTTCTGGATGTGGGCGCGAAGAATGCCGCGGAAGTGGCAGCCATGGGAATCTCGCCGGGCGATCCCGTGGTTCCCGATGCGCCGTTCGCGGTGATGAATGGCACGCAGAATTATCTGGGCAAAGGATGGGATGATCGCGTGGGCTGCGCCGTTGTGATTGCCGCCATGCAGAAGCTCGCCAAGACTTCACATCCGAACCAGATTTACTGGGTGGCCACCGTTCAGGAAGAGATCGGCCTGCGTGGTGCTCATACGGCAGCCGACCTGGTGAAGCCGGAAATCGGCATCGCCATTGAAGGCGGCGTCACACGCGACGCGCCCGGCGTGCATCCCGAGGAAGCGCAGGAGTTGCTTGGCGCCGGACCGGCGATTTTTCTTTATGACTCCAGCGCGCTGCCCAACCGCAAATTTGTGACCATGGTGAAGCAGGTGGCGAAGGACAAGAGCATTCCGCTGCAGGCAGACCTCATTCAGGGCTACGGTGACGATTCGGCAGAAATACAGAAGAGCAACGGCGGTGTGCCCACAGTCAACATGGTTGTGCCGGTGCGTTATACGCATTCGCACAATGGAATCATGAACCGTGGCGATTTCGACCACATGGTGAATTTGCTTGTAGCAATCTTGCAGGGCTTGGACGCGAAGGCTGTGGGGAACTTGCGGGATTTCACGCCGTAGCTCATTCTTACTCCCGAGCTTGTCTCTTTCAAAATCCCGAGCGAACCGAGGGATCCCTATAGCCACGCTACTTATCGGGATCACGAGTAAGGATATCTTGACTCGCTTCGCTCAGGAACTAATTTGCAGCTTGTACGGATCCCTCACTGCGTTCGGGATAAAGAAATAGCAACAGCATCCGCCACCTTCGCCGCTTCCACCGCCGGCTTCACGTCATGCACGCGCACGATATGTGCGCCGTGCATGACAGAGACCACCACAGTCGCCAGCGTGCCGTTCAGGCGATCTTCTGCGATTGCGTCTTTGCCGTCGCGCGCAAGCGTGCGTCCGATAAACGATTTTCTTGACGTTCCCGAAAGCAGCGGCAGTCCGAGTTCACCGAATTCAGCAAAGTGCGCCAGCAAAGGAATGTTTTCGTCAAAGCGTTTGCCGAAGCCAAAACCCGGGTCAAGCACGAGCCGGTCGCGATGAATGCCCGCGGTGATGGCTGCTTGCGCTAATTCTCCCAGCTCGTGTTTTACTTCCGCAACAATGTCCGGCGACGGCGCCTGTGTACGCCAGACTTCAGGAAGTCCGCGGGTATGCATCAGAATCACGCCGCACTGCAATGCAGCCAGCGTCGAGGCCATCGCGGGGTCCCAGCGCGTGGCGCTCACGTCATTCACGATCTCCGCGCCGGCTTTCACCACCACACTGGCAACTTCGGCCTTATACGTGTCAATCGAGATCAAAGCATCCGGACGTACACGCAAAATGTCTTCCATCACAGGCACAACACGGTCAATCTCTTCGCCGATTGAAATGCCCTGCTCGCCCACTTTCACGCCGGGACGCGTAGATTCACCCCCGACGTCGATCATGTCAGCGCCTTCGTCAAGCATTTGCAGGGCGTGAGCAGCAGCCTGGTCGCGACGGAGGAATTTGCCGCCATCAGAAAATGAATCGGGTGTGACGTTGAGGATGCCCATGACCATGGTGCGGCGACCAAGTTCGAGGCTGCGGCTGCGCAGCTGCCATTGAAATATTGAGCGTGAAGACATCGGTTTGAATTTTAATCGGTTTGGATTTTAATCGGTTTGGATTTTAGACGACTGAGTTTGATTTTGTGCTTTGCCCCGCTACGGAGCCGTATAATCTCTCTATTCCCATGCATTCGAAACGTGCGTTCGCCGTACTGCTTCTTCTTACCTGCTTGCAGATCAGCATGCCGGCCCAGTCACACAAACATCAAGCAGCCAGGACAAAGGTCACCGAGCACAGGTCCGATCTGGCGGAAAAGATCAACGCCATCCTGAGCCAGCCGCAGTTTGCCAAGGCGCATTGGGGAATTGATGCCGTGGATCTCTCAACAGGCAAAACGATCTATTCCCTGAACCAGGACCAGCTTTTTGTTCCTGCTTCCAACATGAAGCTGTTTACCACCGCGGCGGTGTTGGCAACGGCAGGCCCGGACTATCGCTTTCGCACCACGGTGGAAACCACGGGCAAGATAGACGCGAACGGGAAGCTGCAGGGCGATCTGGTAATTGTGGGTCGAGGTGATCCCAACATCTCGGGGCGCGTGTTGCCTTACCAACTCAAGAGTGAGCGCATTCCGCCACACACGCAGGTCCTGGAGGAAATGGCGGACCAGGTGGCGCGCAGCGGCTTGAAAGCCGTGAATGGCGATGTGCTGGGTGACGATACGTTTTACGCCCCGGAACGGCTGGCCGAGGGCTGGGCACAGGACGATCTGCAATGGGTTGATGCGGCCCCCGTTTCAGCGCTGGCGTTCAATGATGACGTTGCCCTTATCGATATACTGCCGGGCGCACACGCCGGTGATAAGGCCCTGGTCTCGTCTGAAACCGATGGCGACTACTACGAGTTTGATAACCGGATTGTCACCACAGCCGCCGGCGTCGCGCGGAAAGTTGGCATCCATCGCGAACCCGGTTCGCATACAGTTCTGCTGTGGGGCGGAATTCCTGCTGGTGATCCGGGAATGAAGGAAGCGCTGGCGGTGGACGATCCGGCAGCCTACACGGCACAACTCTTTCGCATAATGCTGGAACGCCGCGGTATTCAGGTGAGCGGCAGTACTCACGCTTTGCACGCCGATATGGCACAGTTCTTCGATCTGCCCAATGCCCTTCCCAATGCGTCTGTAATAAATCAGAACGGAGCGGGCGATAGCGCGACACCTGCACCTGATGGAATTCGCCAGGCGCCGGCTTCCACCGCTGCTTCAACCAGCTCTCAAACACCAGCGGCAGGTCCTTCGCCCACGCCTCAGGCCCTGGCTGAACACATTTCCCTTCCGCTCATCGAAGACGTAAAGGTGATCAATAAAATCAGCCAGAATTTACATGCTGAGATGGCGCTCCGGCTGGTGGGAAAGTTAAGCGGGGAAGGCGCATCGTTTGAAGGCGGAGCCGCGGCGGTGAAGAAGTTTCTGGCCCAGGCTGGAGTGAAGAGCGATGAATTTGTTTCCCTGGATGGCTCTGGGCTTTCACGGCGCGACCTGGTTACGCCATCTGCCGCGGTGCAGCTTTTGACCTATGCCTCACATCAGCCCTGGGGGCCAGCCTACGAAAACACACTACCGGTGAGCGGAGTGGATGGCTCGCTTTCGGAACGCTTCGTCAACACGCCGGCTGGTGGACTGGTCCACGCCAAAACAGGCAGCCTGAGCCATGTGAATGCGCTTTCCGGCTATGGACAGACTCTGCAGGGGAAAAAATTTGCTTTCTCCATTTTCTGCAACAACCACAATCTGCCCGCAGGTAAAGTGCTGGCTGCCATCGACTCCATTGTGCAGCTGCTGGTCAAGGAAGCCGACGCAACGATAGCTTCCCGCCCCTAGCTGGACTTCTCAGCTTTGTCCCCACGCTTAAAGGGCCAGATGTGATGTTTCTTGTCCTCTTTTTTGTCGTCCTTCTTTTCGTCTTTCTTCTCCGCCGATTTTTCCAGAGCAACGCACTTTAGCGACCCATTCTTGTTGGCAATATCGCCGGTGCACTGATTCGCATTGCGCAGCTCAGCGGCAACGTCAGTTCCTTTTTCATTGCGGCAGCTGGCCAGAAGGGTGTTGCCCTGGAGGTTGAAATCGGTGCAGGTGCCAAGGTATGAACCCGGCGGAATGATGCCGGTCTGGCAGCTCAGCACGCCGTTGAGGTTGATCACGCCCTGAGCGCAGCTTTTAGCGTTGCGCAGTTCCACGGGAGCCCACTTTCCATCGGCTGACTGGCATTTTGCCCGAAGGGTGGTTCCCTTCATCTCAATGTTCTGGCAACTTTCAGTGTATGGACCGGAAGGCGCCGTCTGCGTGAAAGCCAATGGCGCAAAAGCGAGAAGGAGAGCAGTTAGAGTGAAAGAGTTAAAAAATCGCATGGTATGTCCCTCGGGCCGCGGATTCATCCACAGCCAATTCGACGAAATACGGGGGGAGTTTTCGTGCGTTGTGCTCAGTATAGTGGAGTTCCTGGATTTAATCTCCGGGAAAAAACACCTACCACGGAGACACGGAGGCACAGAGAAAATCAAGGCTTAGCGCTCCTTTAACGCGGATATACCCGGATCACGAAAACTTACCGGAATCAGTCGACCAGTCAATTCCGCCTCCCCTTTTGGTGACTGGAAGGCGCTTTGACGCCGAAAGGAATAAGAACAGCGTTTCCCTTAACAAGGCTCAAGACGATTTTCTCCGTGCTTCCGTGTCTCCGTGGTGAGATGTTTCAAAAAAAGGTCGACTAATCGAGAGAGGATTTATCATCAACCAACGTGCTGGATCTCAATACAGAAGTTAAATATGTAAAGGGCGTAGGCCCGCGGATTGCCGAGTGGCTGGAGCAGAAGAACATACACACGGTGGAAGACCTGCTCTACTACCTGCCGTTCCGCTATGAAGACCGTCTGAATCCGCGGAGCATTGGTGAGTTACGTCCGGGAGAGATGGCTGCGGTCATCGCCGAGGTGCGAAACTCCGGGCTATTTCGCACGAAGCGCTTTCCCATTTTCGAACTGATTGCCGGACAAGGACCATCCACGCTGAAGTGCATATGGTTTCGCGGCGAGTACCTGCGCGATCGCTTTAAGCCCGGACAACTGGTGGCGTTATACGGCAAGGTGGAATCGGCGTGGAAGGGCCGCGGCCTGCAGATCAATCAGCCGCAGTTTGAAATTCTGGACAGCGGCCAGGCCGAGTTGGAAGGCGGAGAGGTTGAAGATCTGGAATCACTGGAAGTCGGCCGCATTGTCCCGATCTACGAATCCGCTGCCGGCGCCAAGCTGACCTCACGCTGGTTTCGCCGCATTATCTATGGCGCACTGCAAAATCTGCGGCGCGATGTGGCCGATGGCGTTCCCCATGCCGTATGTCGCCGCCTGGAGTTGATGGATCGGCGCGAGGCCTTCGACAAAGTCCACTTCCCTCCTGTGGGTGAAGCGTTTGCCGATCTGGCAGATCATAAGACTCCTGCTCATCGAAGACTGATTTTTGAAGAGCTGTTCTTTCTGGAAGTGGGACTGGAGATGAAGCGGCGCCGGCTACGGCAGCGGACAGGAATCGCCTTTGACCTGAATGACAAGGTCCGCGAAGCCATCAAGAAGATCCTGCCATTTCATCCCACGGCGGCGCAGAAACGTGTGCTGAAGGAGATTGCCGAGGACATGCAGCAGCCTTCGCCCATGAGGCGGCTGCTGCAAGGCGACGTTGGCTCAGGCAAAACGATTGTGGCCCTGCAGGCGGCGGTCATCGCCATGGAGAATGGGTACCAGGTGGCGTTCATGGCGCCCACCGAAATTCTGGCTACACAGCATTACCTTTCAGCCAGGCGCATACTCGAAGACAAAGGCTATCGCGTGGTGCTGCTGACGGGATCGCAGGACGATGACCGCAAACGCAGCGCGCGCCGCCACATCGCACAGGGAAACGCGCACCTTGTGATCGGAACGCATGCGCTGATCCAGGAAAATGTTGAGTTCAACAATCTGGGACTGGTGATTGTGGATGAGCAGCACCGCTTTGGCGTGATGCAGCGTTTTAAGCTGATGAAGAAAGGCGCGGCCGAGCCGGACACGCTGGTGATGACCGCCACGCCCATCCCGCGCACGCTCGCGCTCACTCTGTATGGCGACCTGGATACCAGCATCCTGGACGAGCTCCCGCCCGGACGCACGCCCATCACCACCCGCAAAGTTTCAGACGATCGCGCAGACGAAGTCTGGGACTTTGTGAAGAAGCAGGTCAAGGCCGGACGCCAGGCGTACGTCGTGTATCCCGTCATTGAAGGCGTTCCGAATGATCAACCGGAGATTGAGTTTGTGGAGGGACCGGCGGCAACTTCGAAAAGCGGACTCAAGGCTGCCATCCATATGCATGAAGAGCTGCGCTCCAAGATCATGCCGCATCTGCATGTAGGGCTGCTGCACGGACGCCTGGATGCCGAAGAAAAAGAACGCGTGATGCAGGAATTCAAGAAGGGCGAGATTGAGGTGCTGGTTTCCACCACAGTGATTGAAGTCGGCGTGGACGTTCCCAATGCGACAGTAATGGTGGTGGAGCACGCGGAACGTTTCGGCCTGTCTCAGCTGCATCAGTTGCGTGGACGCATCGGCCGTGGCGCCGCAAAATCCTATTGCGTTCTGATGACGGGCGGTAAGGTCTCTCAGGAAGCAGAACGCCGGCTGAAAGAAATGGTGCGCACGCAGGATGGTTTCGAAATTGCCGAACTGGATCTGGAGTTGCGCGGACCGGGAGAATTCTTTGGCACCAAGCAGGCGGGAATGCCAGGTCTGCGTGTGGCGAATATTTTGCGCGACCGCAAATTGCTGGAGCTGGCCAAAGTTGAAGCCCGGCAGATTGTGGAAGAAGCTGATCCGGAAGTGACACAGGAAGATTACGAGACAATCAAGCAGCACCTGAAGCAACACTGGCAGAGAAGGTATGGGCTGGTGGAGGTGGGGTAAAAAGCTTTTATCCCGAGCAGAGCGAGGGATCGCTACGGCCGCGTGAATCTGGGGAGCTACATTCCTCGCTTCGCTCAGGAATAGAATTGCAGATCGTAGGGTTCCCTCGCTCCGTTTGGGATGTTAAAACTGAATCCCTCGCATTGCTCGGGATGTTAGAAAAAACGAAAACAATGAAAACCACCACCAAATCCGACCTCTACCGCGTGCTTCCATCCGTCGATGAATTGCTGCAGCGCGCGGAACTTGCACCGCTGATAGCGCGCGAAGGATTGCCGGCCGTCACTGATGCGGTTCGGGTTTTTCTGGCCCAGCTGCGCAAACGCATCAACGAGGGACATCTCTCTTCCCAGCCCGAGGTCAATACCTCAATGGGTAACATGGCTGGAACCATCGATCAATTGCTTCGCAAGGCGATGGAGTTCTCGCTCAAGCCTGTCATCAATGCTACGGGTGTAATCCTGCATACCAATCTTGGTCGCGCGCCACTGGCGGAATCGGCGTTAAAGCGCGTGGTGGAAGTCGCCGGGCGCTATTCAAATCTCGAATTCGATATCTTGGCGGGTGAACGCGGCAAACGTGACACCCACGTGGAGCGCCTGTTTTCTCGATTGCTGAACCAGGACGGCGTAAGCGGCATTCGTACCGTGGTGGTCAATAATTGCGCCGCGGCGGTGATGCTGGCTCTGAATTCGCTGGCTGAAGGCGGCGAAGTAATTGTTTCACGCGGCGAGTTGGTGGAAATCGGCGGATCATTCCGCGTGCCGGATGTAATGAACAAGTCGAGCGCCATATTGCGAGAGGTCGGGACCACGAACCGCACGCGCATCGAAGACTACGAGCGCGCCATCAACGAGAAAACCAGGCTTCTGCTGAGGGTCCATCGCTCCAACTTTGCCATTATTGGATTCACGGAACAGCCGTCCCTGGAAGAGCTATGCGAGCTTGGCCGCAAACATAAGATTCCCGTCATGGAAGATCTGGGTGGCGGCGCACTGGTGCCGCTACGCAGCTTCGGCATCAATGAAAGTGGCGTGGCGGAGAGCCTGCGAGCGGGTGTGGACATTGTGACTTACAGTGGTGACAAGATGCTGGGTGGTCCGCAGGCAGGCGTACTCAGCGGGCGTGAAGACCTGATCAGGAAGGTACGCTCGAATCCGCTGTTCCGGGCCTTGCGTGTGGATAAGCTGACTTATGCGGTCCTGGAAGCGACGCTGATGGAGTACATACGCCAGAACCACGATGCGATCCCATTTCTGCACATGATGAGGTTGTCCGCTAATCAAATCAAGATCCGGGCTGAAGCGCTGCAACAGAAGCTTGCCGGCATGAAGCACCTGCGCACAGAAATCATCGAAGGAGAATCGCTGGTGGGTGGCGGTTCAGCGCCAACATCAAAGCTTCCGACATTTCTACTGGCCATCACCGCAGACAAACTGAGCGCTGATGAACTAGCCGCTCGACTACGCGGACATGAAACACCGATTGTGACGCGCGTGGATGAAGGGCGTGTGCTGCTTGATTTGCGCACTGTTTTTGAGGATGAAGAGATTGAAGTGGTGAAGGCGCTGGAGGAGGCAAGCGGGAAATAGGTTGCTGGTTTTTGGTACTTGGTTGTTGGTACTTGGTTTTTGGTATGTGGTGGTTGGTAAATGCCAGAGCCCAACGGCGATGACGTGAACCGGTTTCTCATCCCCGACATGTCGGAGTCGAAACCAACTCGCCAGCCGCAAACGCAAAGCAGCAATTACCAAGTACCAATCACCAACAACCATTGACCACCATCTACACCATCGGCCACTCCACGCGCGATCTCGCTGAATTCTCGCGAGTGTTGCAGGCCCATGACATTCGCCTGCTGGAAGACATACGCGCCTTCCCCATGTCGCGACGGCATCCGCATTTCAATCGTGAACACCTTGAGTTATGGCTGCCTGAAATTGGAAGTGATTACGTCTGGGAAAAAGATCTGGGTGGCCGCCGCAACCAACAGATGCCTGCCGATCAATCGCCGAATATAGCGCTGAGGAACCAGTCATTCCGGAATTACGCAGACTACATGCTGTCAGAGAAGTTTGCCGCGGCAATCGAACGCCTGGTAGAGAGCGCGCAGAAACAACGCACTACCATCATGTGTGCTGAGCAGTTATACTTCCGCTGCCATCGCATGCTGGTTTCGGATTTTCTGGTAAGTCGCGGACACAAAGTTCTGCACATCCTGGACGAAAAGCCACCGAAAGAGCATGTTCTGATGAAGGAAGCGCGCGTCATTGATGGCAAGCTGGTGTATCGCGGCGACTATTTACTCTGAAACGGCTGCGAGCATTCTTGAGCGCTGGGTGTCAGGGAGACGAATGCATGGGCAGGTGGTTGGTATCAATTCAGGCAGTTTTACTTTTCTGCGCCTCTTTCCAGGGGACGGTGGATAAACATCCGGAACTCGTATCTGACGCTCTATCAAGTGCGCTCAAAAACTCGCGTCTTGGTTTATCCGGGCACACTCCATTCCATTTGAAGGCAGTTGTGAAAGACCCGGAACACAAAAATCCTGCCTATGAAGCTACCATCGAGGAATTCTGGGTGTCTCCCGAGAAATGGCGGCGCACCGTTCGCAGCCGTGATTTTTCCACGACCACAGTGGTGAACGGACAAGACGTCTTCCAACAGTCAGAAGGTGGCTATTATCCATCCTGGCTTAGAAACACGGTGACGGCGATCTTCGACGTTGTCCCGGATGATTTCACCCCGGCTCAGAAAACGATTAATACCGCAAACCTGAATCGTGCTACGGACCACGCTGCGATCAACGGAGCAATTCAGACGACGGCGGCGACGACGTGCACGGGTTGGAACGAAGAGGGTGGGCCACCTCCGAACCCAGATGGCGTTTCCACATCGGTCTGCTTTAATCACCTTAGAGTTCTGAATTCGCTCCGGTCTCCATACTTCACCAGCCACTATATGGAACCATCAGATTTTGACGGTGAACAAGTAGCCCGCAGGATCCGGGTCTTTCTGAATCCCCCCTTGAGCATTGAGGCTAGTGTGAATGAGCTTTCCAAATTGCACAACGTCGATGACTCCATGTTTGTGATCGACCATCCCACCGCGGAACGTGAGCGGTTTTATTCGCTCAGACTGCGCAAGGATGACGCTCTCAATCTCTTGCTGAATTCCGCTGAGATTGCCTGGAAGCCAGTGGCCGACGGGAAGACTAGTGGCATGGTGAGCCTTGTGGCCTTCGTGGATTCACAGGGTCAAATCCGGGAGACGCGCGCTCTTTACTCTGACAACCAATTCGCCACCGAACAGGTGGAAAATGCGCTCAAGGCGTGGCGTTTCAAACCTCTGCTGCGTGACGGTGTTCCTGTTCAGATGGAAACGCTGCTCACATTCAACTTCACCACAACCAGTGAGAACACCGTGCCCATTTTGTCGGACGCGGAAGCCAGAAAACAGGCCTCAAACAAATCCGATACCCTGGTGACCAGCACGGGCAAGGCAAGAGGAACGGAATTCAAGGTCCGTGCCTACGTAAATGAACTGGGCAGGATCACCAGGATCGAAAACACTTTTGGGGTAGACGCGGGCTTTTTTGAGATCGCAAAGGTGACTCTGGCCAGTTGGCAGTTCAAACAATACAAGGTCGATGGAAAACCGCGGCCTTTCGACGCAGATATTGTGTTCCACGTGAAATACAAATAAATCAGCGGCAAAATAAAAGGGACGCACAATGCGTCCCTTTGTCGAACTAAAAATCAATCTAGTGAACTTGAACCGACTGCGTCAGCTTGAATGTCAGCGTGCTCTCTGCCGGCAAAACGATTTCCTTATTTCCGGTATAAGCTGCGCCTGCTGTGCCGGCGCCTGCACCTGCGACCGCACCAATCGCTGCTCCTTTGCCGCCTCCCGCCAGTGCGCCGATCAGAGCGCCTGCTCCAGCGCCACCGCCGATGAAGCCAGCCGTCCGTTTACCTTTGCCCTGGGCAACGCGTTCCACGGCCGCGGTTTGCACTGCATGGGCTCTGCCCTTGATGGTGATGGAATCCAGGCGAACCTCAAGCAGGGCCCCGCCTTTGAAATGGCCCATACTCTTTGCATCAACCACCTGGCCGTGTGCTTCAGCGCCTGCGGTGATTACACTCTTGCCGCCGACCGTTACAGGCTCGGCAATGCTGGCGGAGAATCCCTGGCCGGCAAGGCTGTCTTTCGAACTGAGCGATTCACTCAGACGCACATGCACCACGGTCCCCGCTGGGATGGTAATGACCTCAGCCACTGGTTTAGTAGCTTCGGTATCGTTTTTCGCGTTTGCGGCGCTGCCGCCAGCGGCAGAACTATCAGTGGAGGCAGCGGGCGAATCCGACTTCGCGCATCCAATGGCGAGCGACAAAGCAAGCAGGCCCGTCAGACAAATAACTCGTAAAGATTTCACAATTTCCCTTTCGCCAAAAGCATGGCTGCCCCAAGTTCTAGCAGATCAGCACTGCTGGAGCAATGCACCGATGGCGGTGTACCCATCGTCAATAACAGGTATAAACCGTAGGGGAATGAATGCTTTAGGGTTTGGTTAAGACGTCGCTTGTGCCTGTGATCGGTAGTTTCGCGGTGTCCGGCGATGCCGTGGAGCTTGCAGCCGCTGAACTGGCGCTACCGTTGCTTTCCACCCGATCTAACGTCTGAGGTTCTGAAGCCTTAGGTTCTGAGGTCTTAGGGTCTTCAACTGTCGGCGCCGGAGCCGAAGGAGCCTGAATTTTCTCCAGATATTTTTTCGAATTGAGCAGCGGACGCTCCAGGCTATGGTTATAGGGAGTCCAGTCCGTATCAGGATCGCGCAGAAACTGCGTGCGCATGCTTTCCATCTTGGAATCAAGATCGTCAAGGTAATGCAGCATCAGCGCTTCTGGAAACATGGGAAGCTTGGGGCTGCCAAATTCATATTTTCCGTGATGGCTGATGATCAGGTGCTCCAGCAAAATCTTGTATTCATCAGGAAACCCGGGCAGTTGAGCAAGCTTCTGGTGCAGCATTTCCAGTTCGATGATCATGTGCCCCAGGAGCTGTCCGCGCGTGGTGTAGGTGAATGAGCGCGAGAAGCTCAGCTCGTGCACTTTGCCGATATCGTGAAAGAAGGCGCCTGTGAGCAGAAGGTCGCGGTTGATCTGTTCCGGATAGTTACGGCACGCCAGGTCGCAAAGCTGGAACAGTGATACCACGTGGTCCAGCAGTCCGCCGATGAACGCATGATGCAGTGTCTTGGCCGCGGGCGCATTCTTGTAAGCGAACTCAATCTGCGGATCAGCCATAAAGGCTTTCACCAGGGCCTTCAGGTGCTCGTCCTTAAACGAATCAATGAAACCGCCCAGGGTCTGCCACAGCGCGTTGATGTCTTTGGTGGTACGCGGCAGATAGTCTTCAAATTCAACTTCTGCCTCTTCCATGGACCGCAATTTATGCACGGTGAGTTGAAAGCGTCCGTTGAACTTATTGATGAGTCCGCGGACTTTGACAAAGTCGTCCTGCTCAAAAACGTTGATGTGGTCAGGGACGTTGTCCCACATCTTGGCATCGATGTGTCCGGTACGGTCCGCCAGCGTCAGCGCCAGATATAGATCGCCGCTCTTTTTGGGCTTGGCTTGCTTGGATACCACTACGAAGGAAGAGGTAATTACCTCGTTTTCGTGCAGGTTGCAGTCGGAAATGTAGAACTCTTTCATGAAATGTCCGGTGAACTTATATTAGCTGCAATTCGGTCTGGTGGGAATCAGGGAACTTAATACGAGAGAGGTTCTACTTTCCAGCGGCGATAGATGTGAGCGTCTTTGAAGATGACAACCAGATCGGCATCCAACTCGCCATCGGTTACCGAAAGATCAAGTATTTCCAGCGCGCGCTCAACCGACACGGCTTTTTTATATGGACGATCAGCGGCAGCCAGCGCGTCAAATATGTCAGAGATGGTCATCATGCGGGCTTGCACCGGAATTTCCGGGGCTGAAAGCTTGTAGGGATAACCTTTGCCATTCAACTTTTCATGGTGCGCACGGGCGATCTCCGGGATATTGCGCAGCTCGCTGGTCCAGGGAATCGCCTGCAGGAAGCTGACGGTATGAAGCACGTGGGCCTCAATCTGCATGCGCTCGTCATCATCCAGTGATCCCTGGCGGATGGAAAGCAGCTTGAGTTCTTCCTGGTTGAGCAACGGCTGCTTGTGTCCTTCAGCGTCAGTGTAGGTCACGTTGGCAATTTGCAGCAGCTGGCCGAAATCGCCCTCAGGAAGCACCGTGGGCTCGTTGGCCCAGATGATTGCCTGAAGATATTCGTCCAGATGGCGAAGGTCTTCTTTCAGTCCTTTATCAAACTGGTCCAGCGAAGCAAGGTATTCTTCGCGTCCTTTTTCAAGCAGGTACTTGACCCTGGACTGTAAGACTTCGCTTTCCAGCGTGCGGCGCACAAAGCCGAAACGTTGCTTAATGAGGTCCATCTGTGCCGGATACAGCTTCTTGGCTTTCACCAGCACTTCTTCGCGTACACCTACTTTGCCAAAGTCATGCAGCAGGCTGGCATAACGGATTTCGCGCATCTGATCGCGCGAGAAGCTCACTGGCGCATAAAGGCCCGTGCTCAGGTTGTTCACCGCCTCCGCCAGCGCCAGAGTGAGATTGGCCACGCGAAACGAATGTCCTGAAGTCGCCGGATCGCGGGTTTCAATCGCGGTAACGGAAGCGCTGACAAAACCTTCAAACAATCTCTGAATGTCCGCGTAAAGCCTGGTGTTTTCCATGGCCACCGCTGCCTGGCTTGCTAGCGATAAAACTATTTCCTGCTGCCTCGCTGTGTAAGGTATCACCTGCTCATCAATGTCTTCCTGGGTTGAAAGAGGAGCCCCAAAGTCGCGTTTGGCGTTGATGAGCTGCAATACGCCCAGAATTTTTTCCTGCTGATTGCGAATAGGCACAGCCAGAATGGAGCGCGTGCGATAGCCGGAGTCCTCGTCAAATTTTCGGTTGATGGTGTATGGCTTGTCCGGCGACAGGCGGTATGCATCTTCAATGTTGACGATCTCACCGGTCTGGGCCACGTAGCCGGCAATGGAGTGTTCATCCACATCCATGGTCACTTCGCGAAACCGCACTGGCACCGTGTCATTTTGCGCCAGCTTGAACCGCATACGTCTGGGATGGTCTTCTCGTGCCGGGGCGCCCTGCCCGTTGTCATGATCGCTGCTTTCAGCAACTCCGGGGTTCAGTGGAGAAGCCTGCTGTCCGGCGGTTTCCGCGTCCTCCACCAGATAGATGGAACCCGCGTCACTGGCGGTGAATGCCCGCGACTTGGTAAGGATCAACTCCAGCAAACGCTCAGAATCCCGCTCCGAGGACAGAGCCACGCCAATCTGATTCAGCTCATGGATTTCATGGCTCGCGCCGGCCAGGCGTTGATTCACCTCATGGCGTGTGTGCACCAGATGAATGTGATCAAGCGCATTATCCACCATGCGATCCAGCAGTGTTTCCGGCACGTCCAGCGGAAGATAGGCGTAGATGGCACCATCATTGCGTGGATCCTTGAAACGCATGTTGGTCAGCGCCAGTACGCGCGTGTTGGGCAAACGCAGCGAGTGATAATGCTGTTCCACCAGGTCTTCACTGGAAACCAGAACAATGCGTTCCAGTTCAGGGCTCTCGCCTGCCAACGCCTCAAACGTGAGCCTGCGAAAACGCTGCACCTTTAGAAAGTAGCGGCACGCAATGGTGTCGTCAGCAAAATACGCGATCACCGGTAGCGGACGCATACCGGTTGTGTCACGGCGCTTTGGAGCCACGGCTTGGTGCATACTTGAACTTTTCGCTACGTCTGGATGAAGATTGGGTAAGACTCTAACTTTGATGCGATCTTATCGGAAACACAGGCCATTGTGGTACCAGAGTGGCACATTGGTAATCAGGCCTTCGCCTCAGTTTTGGGTGCCAAAAGGGCACATGGGTTTACCCATCTTTACCTGATAATCCGGTAAATTCCGCCGGGCGGCAGAGTTCAGGAACTCAGATCAGTTGCAAACTCACGATCGTGACGCACAAATCGCGTTGATGTCCTGATTTTCCAGAATGCGCTTTGCCGCACCCTGCCTGGCGACTTTGAGCATGGCGCGACCAATACATTCCGTGGTGGTTACATATTTAGGCAGCAGTACTTTCCACAAGGGAAACAGCGGCGCCATCACCGCATAAAATGCTGCATACCATCGCGTCTTCGTTTTGATTCCGTGCAATGGCTGAATGTATCCAGGCCGAAACATGCAGGCTGCGCGAAACGGCATCTGCAGCAGCGCGTTCTCGGTTTCGCCTTTAACCCGCGCCCACATCATTCGTCCGCGCTCGGTGCTGTCTGTGCCGGCGCCGGAAACGTAGATGAACGTCATTGCCGGGTTGAGTCTTACCAGTACTTTTGCGACCGCAATGGTCAGATCGTATGTAACGCTGCGATATTGCTGTTCTTTCAATCCCGCCGCTGAAACGCCAAGGCAAAAAAAGCAGGCGTCATAACCAGACAGCCTGTCTTCAACAAAGGAAAAATCCAGGAGATCTTTGTGCACCATCTCCTGCAGCTTGGGATGCTGCTGGCCCGTGGCACTGCGTCCGACGGCCAGCACGCTGACCACGCCGGGATCCAGCAGGCATTCCCGCAGCACACCCTGCCCAACCATCCCCGTTGCGCCGAAGATAATTATTTTCATTTCAACCGTCCTGCAAAGGCCTATAGATCATACGAGAATGGCAATCGCTCCTCACTGCTTTGGTTGATCACTGTGCGAGAATAGGCCGCAATGCCGGTTCCCAACCTATCCATCCCAGACTTCATGTATGGCACTGCCTGGAAAGAAGAGCGCACGCCGGCGCTCACGGAACTCGCTTTGCGGTGCGGTTTTCGGGCCATCGACACGGCCAACCAGCGTAAGCATTATTTTGAAGCCGGAGTCGGCCAGGGGCTTGCTGCTGCGTATCGCGATGGCATCGTCACCCGCGCCGATCTTTTTCTGCAAACCAAATTCACCTATCAGGATGGCCAGGACCATCGCCTGCCCTATGATCCCGGCGCAAGCCTCTCCGGGCAGGTGGAGCAATCATTGACCAGTTCGTTCGAACATCTTGGAACTGACTACGTCGATAGTTTTCTGCTGCACGGCCCATCCTCAGGATATGAATGGACAGTCGACGATCAGGAAACGTGGGAGGCCATGGTGAAAGAGCGTGATCGCGGCCGAACCCGGGTGCTTGGCGTGAGCAATGTTGGCCTGCACCATCTTCAGCAGATGATCGACATTCATGGTGAAAGTCCTGCATTTGTCCAAAACCGCTGTTACGCGCGGCTGGGCTGGGACAATGATGTGCGGGAGTTCTGCCGTGAACACAACATCATCTATCAGGGATTCTCATTGCTGACGGCGAACAAGGTTGTAGTTGGCCATCCCATGGTTGCCGACATCGCGTCTGCCGCCGGGGCAACTCCAGCCCAACTTGTGTTTGCTTTTGCGCGCGCCATCGGCATTCTGCCGCTCACGGGAACATCCAGCCCCGAGCACATGAAAGAAGACCTTGCCAGCCAAGAACTGTCTCTGAGCGAGGAAGCAGTCGACGCGATAAGGTCCCTCGCCGTGTGAAGACATCTCATTAGGTTCGCGTCTCCGACTCAAAGGATCTCAGGTACTCACTATTTGATCAGCGTGAATCTGCGTTCGTCAGCGGCTAAAGGCTTTTCAAGTCATTAGGCACCAGCGTGTCAATTCTCTTTGGGGCGCACCTTAAGCACAGGTGGAGGTGGAGGCGGCTTCGGAGGCGGAGCGATGGGCTCAAAGCTGGACTTTATGTATTGGTCCGCATTGGTTTCGTAGCAAGGCAGAGGATTGCGTCTGCGCCCCAGGTCCTCCCGGGGTACGTTGCGGGAAAAGACCAATGGCTCACGCCGGCTGGGCGGGTTACGCGCCGTTAACTGCGCAATGGTCTGGTCGCAATCCGGGTCTCGCGAGGCTGAGATCTCGTGGACCACTGAGTAATCAAACCCTACCTCGGAGAGCCGCGGTTGATACGGAAGGAACGTAAAGACCAGCTTGATGAGACTCCACTCCTCATGCCCTATCTCCGTTTCAGCAATGAACACCTCATGGCTGGAGAAGAAAGAAGAGCGCGGATACCTTAAGGTTACGGCAACCAGACGCACTCGTATGGACGACTTCTTGGGAGGATCGGGCCAGCGGAGCTGCCCTTCGGCCTGCCTGTGTGGACCCCCAAGGCAAGTCGCGGTCAGGAAAATCAGCGCTGTAATCCAGGTTTTCATCCTGACAGTATTCACCCTCTGCTGCTTGGGATTGCCACACGGAGTGCTGAGCTCATGCGCGCGGCCAGACCAATGATTTGACCCCGGGATGCTTCTTAAGAGACTACGGAAACTTGCAGGCGGTTGCCCGGCGGCAACTCAGGAAAGTTCATGCCCCTGTGAAAAGGAGCCTCCAGGTACTAAGCTATCTTTCTTACTTCGATTAGGACTGCAAGAGCATGTGCAGTTGACGTTCTCTGGAAAGGCGGTTCACAAAGATTGGCTATGAATGTAGCATTCCGGCGTTCACTGAGCCTTCTTGGCGGCATCATCTTTTTCTCGAGCCTCAGCTTAGCTGTGTGCCTGAATAGCTCACACCAGACAAGCCTCGCCGGTTACGCATTAAGCCCTGACGGTACTCGCATTGCGGCCATCGCCGAGGACGGCACTCTCTTCTGGTGGGATGTGGCCAGCGGCAAGCGCACGCAACTCAAGGAGTGCATTGAATCCCAACTTTTCGATCACCCTATTCTCTTCAGCCCGGATTCCTCCCGTCTCGCGGTCGCGCTATGGAGCGGAATCCAGATCTTCGATATCTCCACCGGAAATGTGATTGCCCGGCTGACCAGCCTTGAACTGAATGGGATTGACAACATCACTTTCAGCGGCGATGGCCGGCGTCTCGCCGCAAGCTACCAGGCAGGCGCCGTGGTTTGGGAGATTGAAAGCCAGGCTGTCATCGCATCTATGCCTGCGCATCCTTCTCGAGATGCCCTGGCTCTGACCCATGACGGGGCCGTTCTTGCCCTGGGCTGCCATGATGGAGTTGAGTTGTGGCCCGTGGCTGCGAAAGACCCTCCGCGCATGCGCAGGTTAGCCGAGGGCGCCACGGTTGAGTCAGTCCTCTTGGCGCATCAGGATCAATGGATTGTTGCGCTCACTGCCACCGCGCTTCCTCCGCAACCGAAACAGCGTGTGCAAACGTTTAAGCGAGAGATCGCCGTATGGGATATTGCCAGCGGCAACAAGCTGAAAACCTTCACGGCAGATGCGGGGCTTGATGAGCTCCGATTCGGCCTGGCAATCGGCGGTCCTCATCAAATTCTCGCTACCGACTACAAAGACCATCTTCGCGCGTGGGACCTTGATTCGGGCAAGTTGAAGACGACCTGGGAAACATCATCGGGTCATCCAAGCGCGGATGGAAAGCTTCTCTTGCGGGAAGGCGGCGCCCCGGGCCAGCTTGAGCTTTGGGAAATAGGCAGCGCAGACGAAAAGGCGCGCGCATTTGCCTACAAGTCTCCGTTGTGCGCCGAGAGTCTTGCAGACGATAAAGGGGACGTCAAATTCAAGCTTCTTTTCATGGCTGACGGAACCAGCGCCGACGATGAGCCTTTCGGCTCCTATTCCACGCAGGTCTTGGTTGCGCAGGATTGCACCCGCGTCAAAGTTGCGCGACTTAGCTTCAAGACAGAAGAGCGGTCCAGACAGGAGCTGGACCGCCAGGTCAGTCAAGCAATAGAAGTCCTGGCGCAAAGCGACTGGCGGCAGATGTCTTTCGGAGAGCGCAGGGTACTTCGCTTTCCGCGACGAGGCAGTGGCCTTGGGCCATTCGCAGTGGTATGGCTTACTGGAACCTCAATGATGGAGATTACTTCCTCCTCGCTACCGGTTGCGCTCGCCATGGAAAAGCAGGTCTTGGGGAAGAGGTAGCTTAGGCGAATCGGCGACAAACTCGCACCCCTAGCAATGCGCCCACACTCTGTCATGTTGAGCGCAGTCGGAGCGAATGCGAACGACGCAGTCGAAACATCCCGCTTCAGCCGAAACGCTCGGTGCATCTGGTTGTCACAAATGCCGACACAGGGAATTCTCCCGAGAGCGCGGTAGTGGCAATAACCTCACAAAAGCAAGAGCCTTGGAAGAATTCCCTGAATCAGCGTGGCGGAGTTGGGTCCTCCGGATGTTTCGGCTCCGAGACGCGATATCTCGCGCGTCTCTTCGCTCAACATGACATGGGTTGAGGGCATTTGTAGTGGGAACATCCTTGTAGGTCGCCGGTTCTTTACTTAGGCCAGTCTTTTCACAACCGCATCGCAGTCCACCCCTGTCAGAACAGTCAGTGTCACTGTCCAGACCTGCCCTGCCATACTCCTGAAACGGAGGGTGCAAACTTGAGAAAAAATATTACTTTCCTACTCTGTCTAGCTACAGCGGCGCTCCTCGTGATCACGGCGCTCGGCGCCCAACAGACCGCGCCATCGCCTGCAAGCGGCAAGGACGTCACCGCAGAGCAGGTTAACGATGCCAACATCCAACTGATGCGCCAGGACGTGCGCTCTGATCGGAAGAAAATCGTCGCCGCGAACCTGCCTTTGACGGAGACTGAAGCGGCTAAGTTTTGGCCTGTTTATGATCGGTACATGGCAGAGAATACCAAGATCAATGATGTTCGCCTGGATCTTGTCAAAGAGTATGCGAAAAGCTATGACTCAGGCACCGAAGAACAAGCTGACAGCCTCACCAAGCGCTGGCTTGCCCTGGACCAGGACAGTACTCAGCTTCGTCTGAAATATGTCCCTGAGTTCGAGAAAGTGATCCCGGACAAGAAAACAGCCATGTTCTTTCAGATCGACCGCCGCCTCAGCATGTTGATTGAACTGCAACTGGCCTCGCAAGTGCCGCTGGTAAAACCCTAGGCGGGGCGTTCGGAGAATTTCCTAAGTTAGCCTGACGGAGTTAGCGCTCTCGGGATGTTTCAGCGGAAACATCCTTGTCTTATGGAGATTTTGCCGCGAGGAAAGTAATGGTCGGGACGGGCAGATTGAGCCGGGTTGCGGGCGTGAGCGAAGCGGGAGCCTGCAGGCGAAATCCCGAGCGCAGCCGAGGAATCTCTCTAAAATTCACCACTGCCGAATTGCTCGTGCTGGTGCACGAGCCCCCTCGCAAGGCGTTTATTCGGCGACTCCGCAAAGCTTCGTCGCATACGACTTGGGGTGCTTCGTGGGTCGGCCCGCGAGATGCAATATCGTGAGTTTTGGTGAAATTCCGCGAGGAAAGTAATGGTCGGGACGGGCAGATTTCCCACTGCCGAATTGCTCGTGCTGGGCACGAGCCCCCTCGCAAGGCGTTTATTCGGCGACTCCGCTGCGCTTCGTCGCATAGGACTTGGGGTGCTTCGTGGGTCGGCCCGCGAGATGCAATATCGTGAGTTTTGCTGAAATTCCGCGAAGAAATGAATGGTCGGGACGGGCAGATTTCCCACTGCCGAATTGCTCGTGCTGAGCACGAGCCCCCTCGCAAGGCGTTTATTCGGCGACTCCGCTGCGCTTCGTCGCATAGGACTTGGGGTGCTTCGTGGGTCGGCCCGCGAGATGCAATATCGTGAGTTTTGGTGAAATTCCGCGAAGCAAATGAATGGTCGGGACGGGCAGATTTGAACTGCCGACCCCTCGCACCCCAAGCGAGTGCTCTACCAGGCTGAGCCACGTCCCGACATAAAGAAGCCGCTGCTGTTTAGAAGATTGGGGTTAGCGCAGCGAAAAGTCTTCATGATTATAACAGGGGTCGAATTGCCCTAAAATTCCCCCAAGAAACAAAAAGGCTCCTCGGAACTCCACCGCCATTGCGCGGATGCCATTGGAATTCCGGGAGCGCAGCCAATGCCTCTATAGGGTACGGTGCACTTCTGGAAAATATAGAAAATGGTTAGATAAGGTTATTTTTATGAGGCACTCACGGCCATGTCCTTGATTATTTGGGGGGCGGGACAAATTCCTTAGGTAGCGCCGAACCCTGTCCGAAGAAGAATTGTTCCATCTGTTCCACCAGGAACTGTTGTGCCTCCGGCTTCCAGGGCTGGAGCCGGTATTCATTCAGCAGCATCTTTGAGTGCTCACTCCACATGCGCCATGCTTCGGCACTGACGCTCTCATAGATCTTCTGGCCCAGCGGCGTATCAAACGGCGGTTCATCCAGGCCGGGCAGCTCGCGTCCGAGCTTTGCGCATTTCACCATACGAGGCATTTCTAAAGGTCTCCTTATTTCTTCGTGTCAGATTTCATTGTACTCAAGCGGCGGCACTACTTGCGCTTCTTACGCTTTTGGTTCTGGTCTTTAATTTTGGCTTTGGCTTTAGCTTTGTCTTTCGATTTTGCTTTCGCGGGCGCCGGCTTATTCACCTTTCCCGGACGTTCCTCCAGCAACGCAAACTGTACCTTGCGCTGCATGTGATCGATGCGATCAACAATTACCCGCACACGGTCGCCGATGGAAAACGTCTTGCGTGTACGCTCGCCCACAATCTGCCGCGTATTCTCACGAAATGTATAGTGATCGTCTTCCAGCGTAGTGATCGGCACCAGGCCTTCCACAAACAAGTCAGTCAGCTCAACAAAGAAGCCATACTTGGTGACGCTGATGATGAGACCATCAAAGGCTTCACCGATGCGCTGTTCCATGAACTTGAGCTTTTTCCATTCCATGAGCTCGCGTTCGGCTTCGTCGGCTGCCCGTTCGGCCTGGCTGGAGGAGTCGGCTACTTCATGCAGTCTTTCTTCCGTGTAGCCGGCCACCACTTTCATCGGCCGTGGATTGCTCGTCTTTACCTGGCTTCCCCGGCGCCCGCTTGGACCATGGCGACGCGTGTTCGCCATACGTCGGCATGGTGCCATGCTCCGGACGCCCTTCACCACGCAGCACATCTTTCAGAATGCGATGGACGATCAGATCAGGATAACGACGGATCGGCGACGTAAAGTGCGTATAGCAGGGCGCAGCCAGCGCGAAGTGACCTTCATTCACCTCTGAATAACGCGCCTGCTTCAGCGACCGCAGCATCAGGAAAGACAGCACCCGTTCTTCCGGCTTGCCGGCAATCTTCTGCACCAGCTTCTGGTACATGCGCGGCGTCAGGTGCACCTCTTCCGGAAGCTCAACCGTTGGAGGACGGCGTCCACTGCCATAGTGTGAGCGCCTGTCTGTTTTTGTCTGCACGCGCTTGATGGGCAAAGCGCCCACGCCCAGCGAATAGCCGAAGCTGGCGGCAATGGTCTCAAAGTCATAAATGCGTTTGGGATCGGGCTTCTCATGGATGCGATACAGCGTGCCCAGATGGCGCGTATAGAGATGCGTTGCCACCGTCTCATTGGCCGCCAGCATGAATTCTTCTATCAAACGGTGCGCCCAGTTCCGCTCCGATGCCCGTACGCCTTTCATCATCCCCGTCTGGTCAAACTCAATCACCGGTTCCGGAAGGTCAAAGTCAATCGACCCGCGCTTCACCCGCTTGCGATTCAGAAGCTGCGCCAGCTCATACATGAGCTGGAAATTCTCCACCATGCCGACGTACTTTGATTTCAACACGGTGTCATCTTCCAGAATGGCGTTCACGTCCGTGTAGGTCATGCGATGAACGGACCGAATCACTCCTTCCGCCAGTTCGTAGCTCTGCACCTCTCCGTGGCGGTCAATTTCCATCACGCAGGAAAGCACCAGCCGGTCCACTTCCGGACGCAGGCTGCAAATATCGGTGGAGAGTTCCAGCGGCAGCATGGGCACCGCCCGGTCGGGAAAATAGACTGACGTTCCTCGTTTGAACGCCTCTTCATCGATACTGGAACCGTATTCCACGTAGTGGGCCACATCGGCGATGTGTACCTGAAGTTCATAACCTCCGCCGTTCAGCTTGCGGACATGGACGGCGTCGTCAAAATCCCGCGCCGTTTCGCCATCAATGGTCACGATGGGCAGATCGCGGTAGTCATTGCGATGTTCCAGCTCTTTGTTCGGCAGAACGGGGCTGATGGCCTGGGCTTCTTCCAGCACTTCCGCGGGAAACATGTGGCGGATATGGTGCTTGCGGATGATGATTTCCACGTCCACGCCAAAATCATCTTCGTAGCCGATAATCTCAACCACTTTCCCGCGCGGACTCTGGTTCGCCTGGGGGAATTGTGTGATCTCAACTTCTACGACAACATTTTCCAGGTCTTCCCAGGTGCCGCGATTGGCTTCCTTGCCCAGTACGCGATGCGGGCTCTGTTCCCGCGGACGCCTCGGCGAAGGCTCTCGGTGATCACGGTAGATGGTGGAGTGATAGTCTTCTTCCTCTTCTTCTTCGCCCTCGGGACGCGGGCGTTCCATGCCCGCCGGAATCACGATCTCTGTCGCCACCTTGGCGTCAATCGGTGTCACGTAGTTGTAGCGGTCCCCATAGTGAAAGGTGCCGACCACGGTGACCTGCTCGCGTTCGGTCACGCGCAGGATCGTGCCTTCACCCTTCCCATCGGGCCGTATCCGCCCAAGTTCCACCAGCACATGGTCACCATGCATGGCATTGCCTATTTCCGGCGGTGGGATGAATATGTCGCCCAAAAGCTTTCCGCGGGCCCGTTCCGGCAATGACTCCGCTTCCGGCGTGACAAAGCCATAACCATCGCGATGCATACGCAATGTGCCAACCACCAGGTTCTGGCTGGACGCCGAGGTGGGCAGTCCCCAGCGCTCTTTGCCGATCGCAATCAGTTTCTTGCGCCGGACCATATGCCGCAGCGTGTCCTGCACGGTCCGGCGGTCCCGGCCACGAATCCCCAGGTCATGAATCAGTTGCTTGAACCCGGCCGTATGCTTGGACTGCTTGCCGATGTAGCGGAGGATTTCGTTATCGTTGATCATCGTCAACAAAAAACACTTTCTTTGGCTTACGGGATTTCTCTCAAAAAGCCACTTAGTCTGATTTTAGTCATGCCGGCCATCCGCAAGTTCAAAATGCTTTAATGGCACAGCGACCGGACGCGGTTAATGTTTTTTAAGCAAGTCATTGCAAACTTGCACTATTGGATGAGTTATCCGGTACTAATTCTCCTAACCCTATCCTAACGCTATTCAGTTTTTTAACTAAGGGCCTTCCCCGATATAGAAACGCCATAGTGGCTGGAATAATTACCTTTGTGTTTGCAGTGTACGCGTCCTCCCTCTGATGTCGCGGACATCGCCGAAGCGGCGCAAATTCAGCTTACTTCTGAACAGCGTGACCGATTGCTAGTTTGGTTACCAACGTGCGAGCGGAACTTAACGGCAATCTTTTGCATGCCGATATCAGTACTTAAGAGCAGACAGCAAAAGCTGGCTGCGCGCTGCAAAGATCAAAGATTACTGAAAGGAAGTTATTGCAATGTGGAAGCCAGCAACCGCGCCAACTAAACAAAATACCCCGGAACCGGAGAAACCAGTTATGAGCACCAACCCCACGCTCCAAACCGCCGAGCCGACTCCTGTAGCCGCTCCCCGCACCGCCATTGTCAACAGCCAGGAACAGGCCACCATCGGCAAGTCGCTCGTCATTAAGGGCGAGGTCACCGGGTCTGAATCACTGTACATCGACGGCCGTGTTGAAGGCGCAATCAACCTCCCCGGCAACCGCGTCACCATTGGCCGCAACGGACAGGTCCAGGCCAACGTGAACGCCAAGGAAATCGTGATCCTGGGCAAAGTGAAGGGAAACCTCACCGCCAGCGACCGGGTTGACATTCGCAATGAAGGCTCTTTGGCCGGCGACGTTGTTTGCCAGCGCATCAGCATCGAAGACGGCGCCTACTTCAAGGGCAGCATCGACATCCGCAAGCCGAACCCGAAAGAAATGAACGGTTCCACCAAGGTTGAAGGGACTTCCACCGTGGAGCCCTCCAAGTTTACAGCCACCGCAACTGCGTAAATTTTTGGCCGCTGGGGCCGATTGACTCAGTAGCGCTTGCATTATCTCCACCAGGCAGGATGCTTCCTAAGGGGAGCATCCTGTGATTCTCCAACGAAGTCAGGTCAGATGTGCTCATGGTAAACAAAATCCTCCAATTGCTTTCGATCCGCTGCTCCCACAAAAAAACTTCCCAGCCTTTTGCAGCTTCTGAACCGGCATCCAAGCGGGTTGTCAATGAGCAATGGAGCACTCCTTCGCGGGCCAGTCGCCATTACGTTGTATGCCTGGATTGCGGTCATAAGCTCGATTATGACTGGACCAACATGCGCGTCACCGGCAAATAGCCCGGAATCTCTTCCGATCAATGCTTCTTCGCGTCCAGCGCGCATCTATGGCTGAGGTTATTCGCCCTGCGTGGCTGAGGCATTCGCCATGCCTTATGCCTTTCTCTTTGCGTCTTGGGAGATTTATGGGAACACCACACGTAACAGGGCATGACTTCAGTCATGCCGATTGGCCTCTTATGAACCGGCTTTAGCCGCTGCGGCTTTCTGCTTCTTAAGGAATGTGGAACAGTACGGATACTCGGCCGCGTTTTACACCAGTCCCGCTTTTACGGGGTTCTCATCGATGTACTATTGATGACGAATGAAACTTTCCTCCGTGGTTACCTGAACTTCAGAAAAGCCTTTCTGCCACACCTCCCGCGGGTATTCGAGTTCCTTCTTGGCTCGAAAAGAGAAATTTCCCTTAATCATCTGCACTGCTTTTTCGACGCTCAAGTCTGTTCCAAGGCTGAGCAATACGTGAATATGGTCCGGCATGACAACAAAATCATGCACTGTGAATTTCCTCTCGCGCATGTAATGCCTCAATACATCAATGAAAAGGTTTCGCCATCCGCTCGGTTTGCAAAATGGAGCCTCCATTGAACGTTCGCGAGCTCACGAAAAATGTGCGAATAGGATTCCGCACGGCGTCAAACTCTGAATTGCGGGAGGGTCGTGCCATAGGGGCGGCATTATAAACCGTTGCTTCGCTGCGCTGTGCAACCGCCTGCGGCAGCAAGGAATTGTTCGTTTTCGCACGGGACGGCATGACTGAAGTCATGCCCTGTTACGGGTGGAATCCGCAATAAGCCTTGAAGATGCGAGCCCGGACTATCTTCGTTCGCTCGAAAATCCAGCGCCATTGTGTCCGATTCACGGCATTATCGTTCGCAATTAAGGACCTTCGGATCTTTCGCCCCATCACCCCTTTGACTCTGTCCCGATTTCCAGCACAATAGAGTCACACCAAGGCTATGGCAAACCCGGGCGATCTGGCATATACGGTCAAGCAGCAGGCGGACATTGTCCGCGTCATCGGCGGCTACATACAGCTGAAGAAGTCTGGCGCCCAGAATTTCTCCGGACTCTGCCCTTTCCATCAGGAGAAAACTCCGTCCTTCAGCGTACATGCCACACGCCAGTACTTCCATTGCTTCGGCTGCGGCAAATCGGGCGACGTCTTCACCTTCGTCCAGGAGCTGGAAAAAATCTCCTTCCCGGAGGCCATCCGCCTGGTGGCCCAGAAGCTCGACATCAAGTTGCCCAAAATGGAATACAGCTCTCCGGCGGAAGCGCAGGAGGCGCGCCAGCGCGGACAGCTCATTGAAATCCATGATCGTGCCTGCGCATTTTTTGAAGACCAGCTTCGCCGCCCGGAAGGCGCTCATGCCCGGCAATATCTTTCCGGACGCGGCTTGAGTGACGAGACGATTCGTGAGTTCCGTATCGGTTTCGCGCCGGATTCTGGCTTTCTGCTCAAAGATCGTCTGAAGAACGATTTCAATGACGAACTGCTGCGAGCGAGCGGATTGTTTTCGTCGAAGGAAGGCGCGGAAGCGAACCAATATTCCAAGTTCCGTAATCGTATTACGTTCCCTATCGCACAGGAGAACGGCAAGATCATCGCCTTCACCGCGCGCTCTCTGGCGCAGGACGACAAGTCCGGGCCCAAGTATCTGAATTCGCCGGAGACGCCTCTCTACTCCAAATCTCACGTGCTCTACAACCTGGATAAAGCCAAAGAGCCCATCCGCAAGCTTGGCTACGCCGTGATTGTCGAAGGACAGATGGATTGCATCTCCGTTTACGCCGCGGGCTTCCGCAACGTAATTGCCAGCTCCGGCACGGCTTTCACGGAAACTCAGGTGCGCCTGCTGAAACGGTTCACGGACCAGATCGTAGTTAACTTTGATCCCGATACCGCCGGCGCCGCCGCCACTGACCGGTCGCTGGCCATGCTGCTGGAAGAAGACTTCAAGATTAAGGTGCTGCAATTGGATTCGGGATACGATCCTGATCTGTTCATCCGCAACAACGGCGCCAAAGGATACGAAAAGGCACTGGGCGGGTCGCTCGGCTTCTTTGACTATCTGGTGGAGCGCGCCATGAAGACCTTTGCCGTGCGCACGCCGGAAGGCAAACAAAAAGCCGTCAGCTTCCTCTTGCCGTACATTCAGCACATTCCCAGCCGTATTGTTCGCGATAGCCTTTCCAATGACATCGCCCAGAAGCTGGGCATTGATACAGGTGTGTTGCGACAGGAGTTTAAGTCAGCCGCGACCAGCCGCGGGGCCGCAAAGCCACGTGCGTCTGCGGATACCCACGTGAGTCCGGCAGAGAAGGTGATCGTTCGCGCTGTATCTTCCAATGTCCCCGACGACGCAGAGCTGCGCCGGGCGGCCCTGCATGCTCTGGGAACAGAAAACATACATGTAGGCCTAAGCACAGAACGGCTTTTGCAAACATTATTGGAAAATGCGGGACGGCTGGAAGATCCCATGTCACTGCCGCTGGAAGAAGCGGACCGCCAGACGCTTGCCCGGATCATCATGCGTGAAGAAGAACCACTCACTCAGGATCTGCTGGAAGGCGCGCTGCAAGCGCTGCGCCATCGGGCAAATATCGTGCAGCGCGAAGGCGAGATCAAACGCGGCATCATGGAAGCTGAACGTCGTAATGACGTAGCTGCCCTCCTGCGTCTCAAGCAGGAAAAGCTGGAACTGGACCGCAAAATGGCCGGCATGGAGTAACGCTCCCGCAGTTTGTTTTTACGCGCGACGCAATCGCCGCACCAGCGAACTTGCCTGATCAATCCCCATCATGGCCGTGATGGCGAGATACGCAACCCCGTACGGAATCAGAATGACCAGCGCTGCCACGCGCGGTCGATGTGGATGCAAGGCGTATCGAATCGCCCAGCCCAGGCCAGCGGAGGTAATCGCCGCAAACCAGAGTCGAGCAAAATAGCTGGTTGGCGATGGAATCGCCCCAATGCGTGCGGCCATCCCCTTGCGTAGCATCAGAAATTCAATCCATGCAGAGATGCCGTATGAAGCCGTCAATCCGGCAACGCCCCACCCGGGATCGATTCCCAGCAGCTTTGGCAAGTGCAGAGCGCTGAAGTATCCCAATGCCGTGGTCAAAATCACGCGGATGATAGCGTAGCGAAGCGGAGTACGCGTATCCCGCAGTGCGTAATAGGCCGATGAATACAGCCGGCCGACCGTCGCCGCCACCAGTCCCACCGCGGAACCGGCCAGAATCCCCCAGACAAAATTCGTGTCACCGCGCGTGAATTTACCTGATTCGTAGATGGCTCCCGTAACCACATCTCCAAGAGCCAGAAAGGCCGCGGCTGAAGGGACGACGAAAAACGCGATTCGTTTAGTGCTGGCTTGAATTTTCTTTCGCAGGGTCTCCGCGATTTCCTGGTCGCTGCCGATCGCGCTGGACATGGACGGAAGTTCAGCCGCCGAGATCGCCAGGCCAAAGAGACTTACCGGCAGCAGATAGAGAGTTTGCGCGTTCGATAATGCTGCCACCGCGCCTTGTCCCAGAAAGCTGGCCAGCCATTGGTCCACGTAGGCGCTGATCTGCGTAATGCCGCGGCTGATGAAGATCGGAGAAAAATTTCTAATGACCGTGCGAACATTCTGGCTTAGGGAAGTAAAGAGCAGCTTTAATGCCGGAACCAGGCTGAGCACAACCGGAAGCTGTACCAGGAATTGCAATCCGCTCCCGACCACAGAAGCCCAGGCCGTGTACATGGCAAGCCGGGGAAGATCAGCGCGGCGTCCGAAGAAGACCAGAGCGGCAATCTGAGCGATGTTCCAGATGACGGGAGATGCATAGGACAAAAAGAACCGGCGATGGCTGTTGAGAATTCCCAGACACCAGGCCGAAAGAACCATCAGGCCAATACCAGGGAAAAATATGCGGACCAGTTGAATGGTCAGCGCGCGACGTTCATCATGAAAGCCGGGCGCGATCAGGTCAATCAGCAGCGGCGCTGCCGCAACACCGATCAGTACCAGAATTGCCGTAACCAGAGCCAGCAGCGAAAACACAGCGCCGGCCACTCTGCCTGCTTCTTCGTCGTCTTTTTCGGCGACAAGTTTAGCGTATACGGGAATAAACGAAGCCGAAAGCGCAGTCTCGCCCAGCAGGTTTTGCAGAATGTTGGGGATGCGCATAGCAGCGCGAAAAGCATCCGCTGCCGGCGAAAGACCGAAGTAGTAAGCGAATACGCTTTCGCGGACCAGTCCGAACAGGCGGCTCAGGAATATCCCTGCCGAAACCAGAAAAGCGTGCCGGCCCGTGCTTTCGTGTCCGGCTCTGGGGCTGCTGGGATTGCTGCTGGCGGTCGGCATCTGCTCTGCGAGTTTGTCACAGCCGGGTGTAAGCGTGCAAGAAAGCTCTAACCACAAAGGACACGAAGAAACACAAAGGAGGGTTCTCTTCATATCCTAGGTTAAGTATCAAACGCCATCCTGGGCGACTGCATCACCGGTTCTCTTCGGACGGCCGATGCACCGAGCGCCGTAGGCGCGACCATAAGTTAGCCCAGCCTGAGGCGAGCGACAGCGAAGCCCTAAGGCTGGGTAGGCCTTTAAAAGAATGCGAGCCCCGGAGGCGGCGGCACATTTTCAATCGCGATCGCCTTTCGGCGATTTTTGCGATATCGCTACACAGGTTCTTAGGTCAACCTTGAAATCCACGGTGCCTTCTGCATCATGGATAGTTCGCGTAACGGAATCCTCCATCGCCTCAGAACCATACGATTCGGAAACAAACGCCTTCTGCAATCTCGAATGATCGTAGATACTTCCCGTGATCAATCCGGACAGTGATACGAACCGGCGGCTCTTCGCTTCATCGGCGCCGAGCACCTCAACTTTGCCTACACGGAACTGCGGACCCTCGTCCATCTCTAGTGTCAAAACAATGCTTTCGCCGCCCTCCTCCACCTGAGTGGTTGGCACCACAGCCATGTTTATATAGCCGTTCTCCCAATAGAGCTTCCTCATTTCCTCGATCGCTTTTCCGACTTGCCACGTATCAAAGATGTCGTCACTTTGCATGGATAAAAGAGCACGCAGCTTTTGGGTCGGGAACACAGTATTCTTCACAATCCGAAGGTCTCCGAGTCGATATTGCTTCTTCGCGTCAATCCAGACAGAAGCGATAAGTGTGTATGGATCATTCGGGTCAGGAATGATCTCGGGCTCACCAACCTCAACCTTGAAATAGCCATGCCGCTGCCACTCTCGGCCGACCAGGGGTTTCAATTCCTCGGTACCGTCCTTTCGCGTCTCAAATGTTTCCTTAGAAAGGACAGCAGATATCCGCTCCTGTTCCGTAACCGGCAGGACTGAGTTACCGGTAAAGATTATGGATTTCAATTTGATTGGGTTCTCTGCCGCGGCTTGCGGTTGGTGCATGACAACATCATCAGGGCAGTTTCGGTCCTGAGAAAATGCGGTGATCGGCGCAAGAGCGGATATCAGAAGGAAGATAGCCAAAGGCCTCAACTTACAAACCATGGGCACACCTCGGAGACAGTCGAGCTCAATGCCTGAATGCAATTGGATGCTGAAACTTGCAAAGATCCATTAAGAAAAGATCCCTCCTTGCGTCTATTCTTAAATAGCCTTTATCTCGCAACTTTCCCTGCGTGGCGGTGTATGTTGATGACAGGACTTATGCAAGCAATGAAGATCGTTTCGCTCTTAATCCTCTCCGCGCTGGTATCAACCTCATTCGCTCAACAGGCCACGCCTGCGCCCGTTCAGCCGGAAAAACCCGGCGCGACCCAGGCTGTTCATCCGCAGCAGGCTGAAGCTCCTGCCCCGACTGACCCCAAAGAGATCATGCGGCGGGCCGTTGAGATCGACCACGGCAACCGGGAGAAGATCCGCAATTACACCTGCCAGAACCGCCAGGTGATTAAACAGCTCGGCAAGAATGGCGAAGTCAAGTCCACCGAGATCAAGACTTTCGAAATCAATTTCTATTACGGCGAACAATACGAACGTCTGGTTGCCGTCAATGACAAGCCTCTAGATGAAAAAGAAGAAAAGAAGGAAGAAGAGAAGCTGAATAAGTTTCTGGCCAAGTATCGCGATGAAAGCGCATCCGATCAGGCAAAGCGTCTGGAGAAGGAAAAGAAAGAGCGCGAAGAAGGCCGGCTCTATCTGCGCGACGTTGTGAATGCCTATGACTTCAAGCTGCTGGGAGATGAAACCGTGGAAGGGGTTGACACCTGGGTGATTGAAGGCTCGCCGCGCGCGGATTTCCATCCTACGCAGCCGCATGCTGACATGTTGAAGAAGATCAAAGGAAAGGTCTGGATTGAAAAAAAGAACTACAACTGGGTGAAAGTGGAAGCAGAGGCCATAGACACCATCTCATTCGGACTGTTCCTGTTCCGGATCCACCCCGGATCGCGCTTTGCTTTCCAGCAGAGCTTTGTGAACAACGAGGTTTGGGTGATGAAGCGGCTGGACATTGAGGGCGGCGCGAGAATTGCCCTGTTCAAGAATGAAAACATTGAGCAGGAGGATGTGCTTTCCAATTTCAAGAAATTCGTGACGACGGTGAAGATCCTGCCGGAATCGAAGGAAGTGGAATCGCCGAAGCAGTAAAGACAGCCACGGAAAATGACAAACCTTACCGCTGATGACACTGATCGCTCGGATTTTCGCAGATAAAACTCAAAACGAAACAAAATGTCTGGGAGTGATAGAGATCTCTCGCTACGCTCGAGATAAAAGACACATCCCAGCAAAAGAGGCGCCTTTAAGGGCGCCTCTTTTGTCGACGAAGGAGCTAACGGTTAACAGACTATTGGTTGACTGGAATTTTAATGATTTTCTTTTGAATGGCGTAAGTGACAAGTTGCGCCTTGTTATGGATATCCAGTTTGCGCATCAGGTTGAATTTATGCGCTTCCACGGTTTTCACGCTCAGCCCAAGAATGACCGCGATTTCTTTCACGGAATTTCCCTCTGCCAGCAGCTTCAGGATTTCGCGTTCGCGCGGTGTGAGCGTAGAGATACGGGGGCGGAGCCGTGTATCACGCACCCGTGAGCGAAAATCTTCCACCAGCTTGCCGAGCACCTGCGAGCTGAGATATTTGCCGCCTTTATAAACGTCGCGTACGGCGCTGAGGAGTTGCGGCGCCGGCGTGTCTTTGAGCACATAGCCGGAAGCGCCTACTTCCAGGCACTGGACGAGGTAATCCTCATCCTCATACATGGTGAGAAACAGGATCTTGGTTTCAACGCGGTTCTTCTTGATCTGCCGGGCAGATTCGAAGGACGACAATCCGGGCATGCCGATATCCATCAACACGACATCCGGACGCAGTTCGCGGGCCTTCTCCACGGCGTCTCCGCCGTCAGGCGATTCACCCACGACCTCAAAATCGCTTTCGCTCTCCAAAAGGCGGCGGACGCCCTGGCGAAACAGTGTGTGATCATCTACGAGCAAGCATTTAATTTTCGGCATGGGGGAGATCCTCTTAATTGTCCTTAATTCGGTCGTGCTCCAAGTTGCGCCGCTGCACGCGCCAGCGGGCGGTCAAGAGTTGTGCTCTCTTCCGCGGGCACAGTTATTTCAATGCGCGTTCCTTTACCTTTGGACGAGATCACACGTGAAACCCCGCCCAACATTGCTATACGTTCCTTGATACCAGCCAGTCCAAAAGATTGCCGTTCGCGCGAATCCCGCGCGCGCACCTGTATTCCGACGCCATCATCTTCAATATTCAGGTGCACGACTTTATCTTCACGCATTACTTCCACGGTCACATTCCTGGCATGTGCGTGTTTGGCCACGTTGTGCAGAGCTTCCTGCACCACGCGGTAGATCGCCTGCTCCGTTCCCGGAGGCATGCGGCCTACATCTTCAGAAATCAATACCCGCGTCTTCACGCCGGAGGTCTTGGCCATGTCTTTGGCTTCTTTGCGAATGGCGGAAACCAATCCAAGCTCTTGTAGCACCAGAGGAGAGAGCTTGCCAATAATGCGGCGGATACCTTCAATGGTCCGGTCCACCACATCCACGGTCTCTTTGATCTTGGCGCGGACATTGCGCTGGGTTACGCCCGGCTCCATCATGCCCAGGTAGAGGCGAATCACCATCAGGGCCTGGCCGGTTTCGTCATGAAGCTCACGGCTGATGCGTTTGCGTTCTTCTTCCTGGGCGCGCAGCAGGTGAGCGGAGAGCTCGGCAATGCGATGCTCGCGTTCACGAAGGGCGGCCGTCATCTGGGCGCGTTCAATGGCCAGGGCCGCGCGGTCAGCGATCGCGCGCATGAGTTCTCTTTCCGTAGGCAGCCATTCGTATGGTTTGGGAAAACCAAGTACGACCACGCCAATATTGAACCCATCTGCCTTTAACGGCACTCCCCAGAGAGAGCGGGCCTTGGCGCGCAATGCGGGAGTAAAACCGCTGCCTTCGCTACTGGTGTCCAGGACCATGGCAGGGTCGCCAGTGGCGGCTATCTTGCCCGCGAATCCTTCTCCCTGACGAATACAGAAATCTTCCGTCAATGTGGGTTCCAGGCCGGACGAGCAAGCCACCTTCAGGTGACTATCCTCAGGAGCCAGAAGAAGCACAGCTCCAACGGAAGCGGAAAATGTCCGCGTGGTGATCTCCAGCACTTTCTGAAGAAGCACAGTCAGGTCATCTGCGGCCAGTTCGGCATCCAGCAAAGAGAGCAGCGCGTTTGATTCCAGAGTCTTGGCATCAAAATAAGCGCCTGAGATGATAACGAATGACACCGATGAGAGCATTTCTAGGGCGGCTTTGGCTTCGGCTTCGCGGTCCGGGAAAAGACCGGACAGGTAAGGATCACAGGAGAGCGAGTAGAGCTCAAGACATCGCGCCACTGCGCGAGTATCAACCTGAAGCTTTGACAGCCTTGTTCCGAAATATTGCAGGTTTTCCTGGAAACCGGGGAAATCGCGATGCAGAAAGTAAACGCAACCGGCCGCTAAGGTCAGCCGCTCAAGTGCAGCCAGGGTCTTGCCATCAAAACCGAATTCAACCGCCAGTTTTTCTCGCCACGTACTGGTGATATCAGGGAAGTAAGGCTCGAGGGCCCGGGCTACTTCTACAATCAACTCACGCGATGATTCCTTGAACGGCGGTACGGCAGTCACTGACACGTCCTGTAATTTCAAGCGTTTTGACGGAATGGCCTCATGCGTCAACGTGCGACAAGCCATGCGTTCAAAATCACCTTAGCTTTAAGGTATTCTACCGCTATCTGGGGCCAATGTGAACTAGATAGTTACTATTTTATCAGCCAGCAGTTAAAAACCTTACGAACGCCGAAACTCTTTAAAATGAGTAACTTGTAACCCTGTAATTAAGCGTTCCCAGGTCAGGCAGCTCTGGTAAGCTTTTGCTTAACTTCCATTGAAATCGCCTGCCTGAAGTAATGAAGTGATAGGTTCAGCCCACTCTCAAGATCAATTCTCGGCTCCCATTTCAGCAAAGCTTTCGCTTTGGTAATGTCGGGTCGTCTCTGTTTCGGATCATCCTGCGGCAACGCTGAATAACGTATGACGCTCCCGGATTGCGTGATTTTCAATACTCGTCGCGCGCACTCAAGAATTGTGAACTCATCAGGATTGCCGATGTTGATGGGATCGTGGACATCAGACCTGGCCAGGCGAAGAATGCCATCCACCTGATCACTCACATAACAAAAACTGCGGGTCTGTGATCCATCGCCGTAGACGGTAAGCGGTTCGCCGCGCAAGGCCCGGTTAAGAAAATTGGAGATGACCCGCCCATCATTCAACTGCAAGCGCGGTCCATAGGTGTTGAAGATACGCAGGATGCGTGTGTCCACATGGTGATAGCGATGGTAGGCGGCTGTTGTCGCTTCGGCAAAGCGCTTGGATTCGTCATACACAGAGCGCAATCCAATGGGATTCACGTGGCCCCAGTACTCTTCCGTTTGCGGATGCTGCTGCGGGTCGCCATAACATTCTGATGTGGACGCCAGCAGATATTTCGCGCGATATTTCCTTGCCAGCGCCAGAGAATTAAATGAACCCAGGGAACCGACCTGCAAAGTCTCAATGCCATGCTTCATGTAATCAACGGGACTGGCAGGAGATGCAAACTGAAAAATGTAATTCACCCGGCCTACGTCATAAGGACGAGTGATATCGATCTCTTCAAATTCAAAGCGCGGCTCGCTGCGCAGATGCTCAATGTTCCGCACGCTACCGGTAAGCAGGTTATCGACGCAAACAACACGATGGCCTTCGGCAATCAGCGCATCGCAAAGATGTGAGCCGATAAATCCCGCGCCCCCCGTTACCAGTACCCGCATCGTGTTTTCCCTTCCAATCAACAGGATTTCAGAACGGAACCAGAAGTTACGGAAGCCCTGCTGCCCTGGCGCTGCAATGGCTGAAGCCGCGCTCCACGTCAGTGCCTTCTTCATAATCATTCCAGGTTTCCACCAGCAGGAACGGCGCGGGATTTTGTGTGCCGTAATAATGGCGGAAAATCTTGAGCGTATCGGCAAACGTCTGGCCGCAACGGTAGTCCATGCGACGGCCGCGTCCCCACGATGCCTTGCTGTCATTGAATCCCGGCCACACGCCGCCCACAACGATCTTGTCGGGATGGTGCTTGGTCATGTTGTTGTAAAAATATTCCAGATAATCCTCGCCGTACCCGCTGCCATCAGGAGACCACCCTGCCTTGCCGGCATGGACCCAGGGATAATAGCCATCAAAGGCCTTGTCGTATTTATCATTCTGGTCTTTGTAGATAAGCAGTGGGGGATCAGGCCAGGCTTGCGTCATTTCACGAACCCGATTCCAGTCAGTGAGCGCATCCTTGGGAAAGATAAAGACCACAGGACGGCCTTTGTATCGCAGATAAGCTGACCGTGATGGGCCTGCGCTGGCAGCACTGATATAGCGATCATAAAGATACTGGAGATCCACCAGCACTGTGTCGGTGGAGTAACCGGGCGGCTCATCATATTGCGCGGCGACTTTGAAGGTTCCGTCGGCGGCTGCAGCCTTCTGCATCAAGTCATAACTCCGGTCATTAAATTCCTTGCCCGGGCCGTACCAGTTCACCACAAATCCGCTGATGTTCATCTCCCGCGCCCTGGCAATTTGCTCACGTAGAACGTTGGAATCATGGCTGGAATAGCCGACATTGATGTGGCCCGCGTTGCCAAACCAGGGCTGATATATCGCCAGCAGCGTGGTTCCGTCTTCAGGCAATTGGACATTAACCGGTGTTACGGAGCTTGAGTTGGCTTTGGCGCCGCGCTGGGCGCAACCCGCAAGAAGTAAAAGAATCAGCAGCGCATAAGCGCTGGAAGGTAAATTTCGGTGAGTAAGATTTCCCATGAATAGTTATTTCCGAGTGCTTGGATGTGAGCAGCACCGGTTCGCGTTGGCAACTCTGAGTGGATTCTTAAGAAATTAGGGGGTTAGGAGCGGTTTCTCGGCTCAGACTTGATTCTGCGAGCTTTGGCAATCTTTTAGTCGATTCGGACCGCTCTTTCGCCCACCCTGGGGAACCTTTCAAAAACCGCGGGATCATGGCCAGGGATGATGAGCCGGCTGGAAGCAGCCAGATGCTTCATCCGGTCCTGCGCCGCCAGATTGGATGCTGCATCCAGCGTCTGAGCAATGGGGAGATGCTTATCCAGATTCTCATACAGGTACATATTGTCACTGGCCAAAACCACCTCGCCTGCCCGCGTGTTGACGGCTAGAAACTGCGACTGGTAGGTGTGTTTGCCGCCGATATAACAGGTGATGCCCGGAAGAATTTCCTGCGCATCGCCATGTACCAGCCTGACGCGACCCTGCAGGTTGAGCTTCACCGCGGTCAGCACATCATCGGGGTCAATTCCGCCATGAGTATCCTGATGCTGCCAGGCTTCACCGGTGTAATAGTTGAACTCGTCTTGTTGCACCCAGACTCGGGCATTCGGAAAAAGATCCATGCCATCGGCGTGGTCCCAATGCATGTGCGAGATCACAACGTCAGTCACATCACCCGCGTGGATCGCAGGCGTGATACCCGATTCAGAGATGGCATCGGAGGCTTTGAGAAAATCCTTCGGACTCCACTGCGTGAGGAAGTGGTCGTGATAGAAGCCCGAATCAAACACTACAGTCCGGCCGTTCCCGCGGATGACCCACACCGTCATCGCGATATCCAGCTTTCGTCCCGATTCGGCACCCTTGACCAGCGCCGCAACGGGAAAGTTGGCCAGCGTGGCATAACGGACCGCGTACACTTCATAAATCGGCGGAGCGGTTTCCTGGACCTTTGCCCCTGTTGCGGCTGACGAAATGAAAGCAAATACACCCATGCAGACTGCGGCGGCAACGTTTAATAAGTTAAGCGTCTTTAATAATTTCATTTCATCTCCAAACTATTTTCTAAGAGGAAATTAGTTATCGTTCCACAAGGTTACGTGGAATAATACGCTGCAATGTACAGGAACCCGAAACTTCCTTCACTTAAGCGCCGCATCGGCATCAGTTTGACAATTGGGGTGGTCATTGCCTTGATTGGCGGCGCCGTGCAAGTCGCGATTGGAAATCATGCATTGCTGTCAGTGGAATCCGTTGACGATTTGATCATCGGGGTTCTCACGGCCATGGTGATCTTTGTGTATGAACAGCGTCGCTATCGGGTGATCATGGAGAAAATCCACACCATCTCGGCAATGAATCACCACGTCCGCAATGCATTGCAGACCATCTCATACTCGCCATACACGGAACAGGAAAAGCAGATCAGGATGATCGCAGAATCCGTGAGCCGCATTGAGTGGGCGTTGCGTGAAGTTCTTCCCGGCGATACCTCCACCAGCAACAGCTTGCTTTCTGCCCGCCGCAGCGTGGCGGCAGAACCAGCCAACAGTGAAATGGCAACTGATTCCCGCTAGAGACTTGCCCCTGTTTAACGACCTCTGCGACGCCGCCCGGATGGAGGCTTAGGCCTGCGACTTTCATTTTGCCGTTCATCTTGAAGTCCATTTTGACGTCCGCAGAGTTGACGCATGCCCGCAATTTCAGAGTCGCTCAGATTGCGCCACTCGCCGGGCAACAAGCCCTCAAGCCGCAGATCGCCCATCGCAATCCTGACCAGCCGTAGTGTAGGATGGCCAACCGCCGCGGTCATACGGCGTACCTGGCGATTGCGACCTTCCGTAAGCGTGATCTCAATCCATGCGGTTGGAACAGTCTTGCGAAAACGTATCGGCGGATTGCGCGCAGGCAACGCGGGCTCTTCCTCCAAAAGCTTCACTTTGGCGGGACGCGTGGGAATTCCCAGAACCAGCACGCCGTCGGCTAGTTGGCTGAGGGACTTTTCGTCAGGCTGGCCTTCCACCTGCACCCAATACGTGCGGGGATGAGCGAATTTGGGAGTTGTAAGCCGATGCTGTAGAACGCCGTCATCGGTGAGCAGCAGCAGGCCTTCACTATCGTGATCAAGTCGGCCGACGGGATAAACATCTTTCAACTGAATATAGTCACGCAGAGTCGGCCCGGCGCCAGAAAACTGCGTGATCACGCCGAATGGTTTATTGAAAAGAATGTAGCGATAGGCCAAGCATGGTCAGATTAAATCATTTTTGAAGACCGGTGGTCTTGAAGATTGGTGGTTTGAAGACTGGTGGCATTCTGGAAGCTATGTGGGCGCCGGAGCAAGTCACGATGGAGACGCGAGGCCAGTCTCTGCGTGGCTGCCTCGGCAAGTACACTTGCACCAACGCCCACATTGGCTTTCAGACTGATTGAACTTCACCCGTGGACGCGGATTGGAACGCAGCCAGAAAGATCAAGAACAATCAGAACCATGAATTTGGGCTTCTGCAACTCTGTGGGTCAGTGGGCCCACGCCAGAAGAACGTAGCCGGCGCCGAGCCATGCAGAAAAAGCTACGGCTAATGCGCCAATGCGAAAATAAAAGCTGTCCAGGATCCGATTATTAGTGCCATCAAACATCTTAGACTCCTGTCTGACCTGTTGGTTAGAAGCCAAGCTTCACTAGTTAATGCCGGGGTCAGATCTACATCTGTACATACGCATCCGGCTTGCCAAACGTTCCGTGCCTGTAAGTGATTGAATTTTCGGGCGCGAGCGGGAACGGTGGGATCTCTCTGCCGAATCGCGTGTCCGCTTCTGGCGAGCCAGTGTTCGCGAACGGACAGTAATTATGTCGCTGCGCTCCAAACCGCTTCAAGAGCGTTTCCACGTGGCTACCCTCTAAAGCCTTGTTGCAGCGGGCTCGGCGCGTGTTCGGCCTGTCTTCAATTTTGGCGCTTCGCGCAAACCGCCTAAGATTTCCGATTACCTCAAATCCCGATGCTCCTGTCGCAGCGGGCTCGGCGCGTGTTCGGCCTCGCCCTGCCTGTAGAGAAATGGCATTTGGAATAAGCAAGGGCCTTATGTAAATACCCTATTTCCCCGTTCCGTTTTGGCACTTAACGCGTGTTAAAGCTCAGCGATTACTTTTGGGGTCAAGTAAGGGCGAGGCCGAACACGCGCTGAGCCCGCTGCAACAAGGCTCTTGAACGTAAACGCATGGAATGCTCTAGAAGCGGTTTGGAGCGTAGCGAGTAGTCTTGAGGTTAAGAAAGGGCGAGGCCGAACACGCGCCGAGCCCGCTGCAACAAGGCTCTTGAACGTAAACGCATGGAATGCTTTAGAAGCGGTTTGGAGCGTAGCGACATAAAATAAGACCGTGGATTCCTACTCCCAGCTTCCTAACGCGCCCGGTCCCGGGATGTTGTCTTTCTTTTCGAACGCGCCGGAGTTTCGCAAAGATCCTCTTGCAGGCTTCCTGAAACATGCGTTGAAGTTCGGCGACATCGTCCGCTATCGCGGACTGTGGATCACCCATCAAGTCAGTCATCCTGACCATATTCAACAAGTGTTGCAGACCAACGCGGCCAACTATCGCAAAGGCCGGGACTATCGCATCCTGAAGCTCTCTCTAGGGGAAGGTTTGCTGACCAGCGATGGCGCATTCTGGCAGCGCCAGCGCAAGATGACGCAACCCGCATTTCACAGTGCACAGATCGCCGGCTTCATTCGCATCATGGAAAAGCACGCGACCACCATGATGGAACAATGGGAAATGCTGGCGGCGAGCGGTGCAGCCTTTGACGTACTTCCCCACCTGATGAGGCTCACACTCAACATTGTGAGTGAAGCGCTTTTCAGCACCAACCTGGAATCTGATATCGCCGTGATCAAAGACACACTTGATGTGGGACGCGAGTACACGGTGGACCGGGCATGGTCAATTCTGCGTGTGCCGCAACAGTTGCCTACGCGAAGAAATCTGCAACATCGACGCTCGCTGGCGAACTTCCACGCAATTCTTGATCGAATGGTTGCGGAGCGAAGGAAATCATCCTTGCACGTCAACGATCTCCTCAGCATGCTGATGGATGCGCGCGACGAAGATGGCGCGCCGATGTCCGCCAAACAGCTGCGTGATGAAATGGCAACCCTGCTGACCGCCGGCCACGAAACGACGACTCTGGTTCTGGCATGGGCTTTGTTCCTCATCGGCAGCAATCCTGGTGTGGCGAAACGCATGGCGGCCGAGATCAGCTTTCTCGATGGAAGCGCGCCGGCCTATGAAGATCTTTCGCGTATGCGTTACACGCGCAACGTGGCCGAGGAAACCATGCGCCTTTATCCGCCAGTGTGGGTGCTCTCGCGGACTGCGATCGGCGATGACGACATTGGAGGATTCAAGGTCCCGGCCGGCTCAGAAATTCTCATTTTCCCTTATGTCACACATCGTCACCCCAAGTGGTGGAGTGAGCCTGACAGATTCGATCCTGAGCGCTTTCTTCCGGAACGCACGGTCGGACGCATGCGTGGCGCGTATCTGCCCTTTGGCTTGGGACCGCGCACCTGCATCGGCCTGAATTTTGCCATGACAGAAATTCTGGTGGTGCTGGCGATGATCATGCAACGCTTCCGCGTGGATCTGGCTATGGACCCAACGAAGATGAAGCTGGATGCGTCCGTAACGTTGCGTCCGAAGAATGGCGTGCCGATCAGGATCGTAAAACGGTAGTTGGTTTTTGGCAGTTGGTAGTTGGGTTTTGGGCTCTGACCGAAGTCATGGTTTTTAAGTAGAGACGCCGCGCCGCAACCCGCTTCCGCTATACTTCTCACGCTATGAAACGCTATTCCCTTCTCCTCTCCATTTGCCTGCTGCTCACCGCATTCGCATGCTCTCAACAGAGCTTTACCGTAGGAACCGCCACGGCTGCTCCCGGACAGAAGGCGCTCGGCTTTCTGGAGGTGCCGGCTCACGGTGACGCCGCCGCGTCAATTCCCGTTGCCGTGTTTCAAGGGACCAAGCCGGGGCCGGTGCTCGCTCTGGTTTCGGGATCGCATGGCACCGAATATGCTTCCATCATCGCGCTGGAACGCGTAATCCAGACTCTCGACGCCTCCCAGATTTCCGGCACGGTGATTGTTCTACCGCTGGTGAACATACCTTCCTTCCTGCAAAAAGTCCCGCACGTGAATCCAGTGGACAACAAGAGTATGAATCGCTTCTACCCGGGAAACGCGGACGGCACGCAGACGGACCGCGTTTCTTACGCGATCACCAAACAGGTAGTGGAACGCAGCGACTATCTCATCGACTATCATGGCGGCGACCTGGACGAAAATCTGCGCCCCTATGCCTACTGGCCAAAATCCGGCAATGCGAAGCAGGATGCGACGACGCACGATATGGTGATGGCCTTTGGCCTGGACCATGTCATCGTATGGAGCGACCGCCCGAAAGATCCGGCGGCATCACGCTATCTGGATAACACGGCGAACACGCGCGGGAAGCCGGCCATTGCTGTTGAAGCAGGTTATTCAGGGACAGTCCGCCCGGAGGATGTTGGCGCGCTGGTCAACGGCACACTGAGCGTGATGCGATATCTGAAAATGCTGCCGGGTACTCCAACCCTGGTTGAACATCCGGTGTTCCTTGGCAAGGTTGATACCATCGCCAGCGAGCAGGATGGGATCTTTTATCCCACGGTGGAGCGCGGGACCTATGTTTCAGCAGGAATGAAGGTCGGTTACGTGACGGACTATTTCGGCAAGGTAATTCAGGAAGCGAAGGCGCCGGTTGCAGGCGTGGTTCTGTATATCTGTGGCGTGCCTTCGATGAAAAAAGGCGATACCATCTCGAACATCGGAGAAGTCACTACGACTCCCTGAGTCGATGGATCACAGGTCGCGTTTTTTCTCCTTATAACGCAGGACAAAGTAACCGACCCACATGGCCAGCGCCACGTCGAGGAAAACGAAACCGGGAATCACAGACGGGCTGAACATGATCCAGACAATGCGGTGGTCTTCAATTTTGAACAGGAACAGCAGGGCCGTGTAAAGAACGGCGATAAAGAGAAATACATTGCGTTTCTTCATGGGCTCCCGCATGCGTCGCATGAGGAAATAGCCGATCCAGAAGAAAACCGCGAGAACCATGAAAAGCACGCCGATGATCCGTGAACGCTCAAACGTAAGCCAAACAATTTTGTGATCGCGAATGGTGAAAATGAACGGAACAAAACTGTAGAGCAGGGCCAGCCAGAAAAATGACGCACGCGTCTGCACCAGCCGGCGCGTCTTTTCCAGAGCAGCCTTTTCTTCCCGGTCATGACGCGGAGAGAGCGCAGGCGTCAGCGATTCCAGGGTTGAGCCGTTGGCGCGGGCCGCCCTTTCAAAGTCAGGATGCGCCTTGAAGTATTCCTCTACCACGGCACATGTGGCTGCGCTGGCTTCGCCGGAAAAATAAGCCGGCAGCAAGTCAATGATCACGTCTTGTTCAATGTTCATGGATTCACCTCTTTGAACGCGCCTCTCACCTGCATCAGTTTCAGGCGCGCGCGGTGCACTTTGACCTTTACGGTGGTCACCGGTAATTGAAGCGTGTGAGCAATTTCTTCGTACGGCATGTCTTCCTGAACGCGCATGAGCAGCGCGGCACGGTCTACTTCAGAAAGCGTGCGCAGAGCATCCATCACCGCTGCCAGCTCGGCTTTGTGCTCCGTACGCGCCTCTAAACCCGGACTGGAATCAGCAATTGTGTCCTCAAGCTCAGTCAGGCGTTTATTGCGGCGGAGATGATCGCGATAGAGATTACGGGCAATGGTGAACAAATAGGACTTTACCGTTGCTTCGCGGATCTTGCCGCGCGCGGTCCATGCACGGACAAAAGTATCCGACGTAATATCATCAGCCAGCGCGGAATCGCCGCAGAGGAACAGCACAAAGCGGTGCACCTGCGGCGCGTGTTGCTGATAAAGACTGTGGAAGTCCGTCATTGATCGGTGAGCGGCCTGAAGCGCATCATGGATACGCCCCAGCACGGGCAAAGTTACAGGCGCTGGACAGGCCCGCCTATGCGCCCGCATCAATATAACCGGTTTTGTCTCCCTCGATCACCCCATCAGCAAGGCAACAGGGCCGGGATTTTCATCAGCCCTATTGCAAGGTAAAGTTCGCCGTGGCAGTTGCACCACTCGACATGCTGGTGGTTTTGGTCTGCGTTGTAAATCCAGGCTTGCTCACCTGGACTGTGTAAGTGCCAATGGCGATCCAGTTTGAGTTGTAAACGCCGGTGGAACTGGTGAGCACGGTCACGGTGGTTGGCACCAGCCCGCCGGTGATCCGTACGGTGGCACCGGAAATGGCGACTCCTGAGCGATTCACCACTTTGCCGGCAATCTTTCCCCCCGTAGCAATGCGAATGTTCGCTGTAACAGCAGATGAAGAAACAGTCGCAGTTACGCTCGCGGAAACAAATCCCGCCGTCACGGCCGTGATTGTATAGGCGCCGGGCGGTACTGACGCAAACGTATAGTTTCCGTTGGCGTCAGAAGTCGTGGAGCCGCGACTGAAGGTCACTGTTGCTCCTGAAAGCGCAGTGCCGTTGACGGCGCTGGTGATTTTGCCGGTAATTGAACCGGTGGGAGCCGTTGAAGTGAGGCTGAAGTCTACCGGCGTTGTCTGCCCGACGGTGATAGTCACCGTCTTGGTTAAGCTGTTGAAACCTGTTGCCGAAGCCGTCAATGAGAGGCTGCCCGGCGCCTGATTCATCAGGGTGTAGTTACCATTCTGATCAGCGATTACGCTGGTAAGGCTGGTGGAAACTGTTGCTCCAGGAATTCCCGTTCCGTCAGAAGCGCGGGTTACCCGGCCGGAAGCAACGCCTGTGGTGGGCCCACTTATGGTCAGTGCCACGTTGGTGGAGCGCTGCAGGCCGCCGCCAGTTCCTGTGATGGTAAGAGTGTACGCATTCACGCTCGGCGGGGTGCTCGAAGTGGTGCTTACCATAAGGACGGAGGAACCCGAGCCTACCACTGTGGGATTGAATGAGGCTGTGGTGTTAGGCGGTAGTCCAGTCACACTGAGAGTAACCGGACTGTTGAACCCGCGGAGCGTAGTGAGGTGTGTGGTGTAATCTACGCGCGCTCCTGCTGCGGCCGACACCACGCCGGGCCAGGCCGCGAGGTCGAAGTCAGGCTGCGGCGGCGTGAGAACCAGGTTCTGCGTAACGATGGCGCCCGACGCCAGGGTTGCCGCCACAGTAGTCACTCCAAAGCCGGTGGCGGTGGCTACGGTCTGGTAGCTGCCAATCGACAACCATCCCGAATCATAGTTGCCGGTGGCATTGGTCAGCACGCTGACATTGGTTGACACCAGCCCGCCGTGCACGTTCACCGTGGCTCCTGCAACGGGCGAACCGGAGGAGTTCGTCACACGTCCGGTGAACTTGGCACCCGTTGGCAGGCGCACATTCAGGACCGAAGCAATGGCCGGCTGAACCGTGATAGCGGTAGTCACCGGAATAAAACCTGGGGACTGCACATTCACGTTGTACGTTCCGCCGGGCACAGCGCCGAATGTGAATGCTCCGCTGGAATCTGTGGTGGTGGAACCCGCGCTGAAGCTTACGCTAACGCCGGACATTGCCAAGCCGTTCACGGCGCTGATGACGCGGCCTCTGATGCTGCCCGCCGCGTTGGAAGGAATCAGCGGAAAATTTACAGGCGAATTCTGCCCTGACGTTACCGTCACGCTAACGCTGAAATTCTGAAACCCGGGCGCACTGGCGGTAAGCTGTGCGCCTCCCACTGGAACGTTTGGCAGACTGAAGTTACCGTTGCTGTCCGCGGTTGTTCTTCCGCCAAAAAACGAAACAGCAGCACCTCCGATACCTGCGTCACTGGCTGCGCTGGTTACGCGACCAGTGAGAGTCATCCCGCTGGCGGACGGATTAAAGTAAGACGAGACAAGGGGAAGCAGTGGACTGAATGTGCCGTCAGGCCGGACCAGCCACAAACCACGGCATTGGCTGTTAAGCGGACGAATCGCATCGCCGACGCTGCTGTCTGCGGGAAAGACCACGCCATCGCTCTGATGGCATTCATTGTCAAAGACCTGCCAGAAAAAAGCGCCGAAGATGCCGGATGCCTGCGAAGTCTGAAGAATGGTGGTGGTCCGCGGAGCGGTGTCAGACGGAGAAAGCTCATTCTCGAAAAGCCCGTACTCGGAAATGACAATGCGTCTGTCGCCGAGTCCCAGCGGGTCTGGCGCCAGGCTCTTGATCACGTTCAGTGCCTCATTCATCGCGGCCCTGGTAGAGGCGTCATCGGTGCCGGCCAGCGAGGACTCATAAGACGAATAGGTAACCATGTCCGGCTTAACTACTGGAATGATGGCGTTAATCACGCGCGTGAACCCGGAACGCGAATAATCCAGCACGCGAACTGCTTCCACCGCGTGAAATACTCCCACACCGGCGGGATTGCCGGAAGCATTGCGGGCACGGGAAATCCCCTGCTGCCGGGCACGTAACCAGATATTCATGGCATCGATCATGTTCGGAGCGATGTCTTTGGTGGTATCAAATCCCTGCAAGCCTGTGTAGTCGCCTTCCCAATGCTTCAGTATGAATGTCTTCCCTGTCCCGGCGTACGTCTTATAGAGATATGCCGTCAGGTCAAAGAACTCCTGCTCTTCCGCTACGGCCGCGTCCGGATTGACAGCGAAATTAGGCACGTCGTCACTGTTGGCAAAACTGTAGGCCGTGATCACAAAGGTCTTGAATGGCATATCCAGCACTTGTTTGGCCGGCCCACTCTGCGCTAACTCTGTGAGCGTGGTTGGATCGGCCGCGGGCCAGGATGGAGCATTGGTCTTGTCCGGATAGCGCACTCGGAAAAGTGGATCCAGGTAAATAAAGATGGCATTTGATCCGAGGTCCCTGATGCGCTGAGCGCCTTCCACCAGGAAATTATCCTGCGTGAAGCCGTAGCGCCCCTGGCTGTGAGTGACACCTGCTTGAAAGGGCGACTGTAACACCTGGTCCGGACCGGACTGAGAAAAAGAAGTTACTGAGAATGCAAAGAAGACACCGAGAAGGCAAAACAGACGAGTCATTAGAGACTCCTTACTTAAAGCTTGCAGACCTGCGACGGCTTCACATCAGCTACTCTGGATACCAAGTTGTTAATAACATAAACGGCAACCAGCAACTCACAGGAGTATGGCAGGGCAGGTCTGGACAGTGACACTGACTGTTCTGACAGGGGTGGTGAAGATTCATGGTAAACAAAATCTCGCGCATGGAGATGTGATTGACGTCGAAAATGTGTGACGCTGAAGGAGTGTCTCAGGTGGTTAAGGAAAAGAAGACGCCGCGGGCCGGACTCTCAGAATTCTCGCCTGGGCGTTGCCTGGTCTGACCCTACGCGGCCCGCGACGATATCAGCACGATGATAATTCTCACCACGCACCGAACACCCGGCCATACGGCGGAGCATGTTGATCTGTCCGGTATGGTTCAGGGCATCGGCAATCGGCCCCTGAAATAATTTTTCCGGCGATTCGGCCAGGGGAACGTCGCTGGCAAGAATATCGTCGAACGCTTTCACGGAAGCAAAGAAGCGGTCCACTTCCTGATTCCACGGAAGCGGGGTGGAGTCATGCCAGGCCTGCGCCCCGTTGGCCAGAGACAGTGCCCAGTCAAAGAGATCACCCATGTGGGCTAGGATCTGACCGGGCGTGCGGCCCTTTTCGCCGCTGCTGAATGTTGCAAATGACTCAGGGACTTCGCGCAAGGATTTGCCAGCGCGGTAAGACACTGTAGCCAGTGTGTGGCGCAGAAGGTGGCGATCTGAATTCATGGTTTCCACTTTAATCTCCTGGGTGCAGGCAACAAGGGTAACACCCGGTACAGGACCAGAAGAGGCGGAATTGGGTTTTATGAGGGGATTAACAGCTCAGGGGATTAACAACGCGTTCTTCGTTGTTCATTGTTCATTGTTCGTTGTTCCATGGCAGCCGGGCGGTCAAACGATCTTGCAGCAGCTTTTGCTGTTTGGCGGAAATGTGGTTGAACTTGATTCCCGATTTGCCGCTTGAGTTGGACCATACAACTGTTCCAAGGACCTGGACCTGCTCGCTGCTTTCCGGTAACGGGAAGCTCACGCTGATCAACCCTTCCTGCGGGAGAGGCTCAGGCGCGTTGAGACAAAGGCCAGTCTGGCTGATATCGGAAATCAAAGCCGGACCGAGCGCCCATTGCGAGCCGCGATGCAGCAACGTTCCAGCAAACGGTCTGAGAGCAACCGTATGGCGATAGGCCGTCAGACGCTGGCGCGCCATGGTGCTGTATGCGGCTTTCAATCCCCGGGCAAGCAGGTCTGTGGTAACTGGTTTGTTGAGGGTAAAATGAACTTTTTTTCCAGTTAAGTGGCGAACAGAAGTCCCGCGGGAAATCACGATTGAGATCCCACGCCACCTGGTTTCCTTGCCAAGGAAGGACAAGTCAGAAATACCGGGTGTGTCATAGTCGCAGATCATGAGATCGAACCTGCTCGAGCGCAACAGCCGCTCGACTTCGGCGGCGCTGTGGACCAGATGCAGGGCCACTCCAAGCTCGTCAAAAACTTTTGCGATGGGGTCTAGCGGAAAACAATCCTGGGACACTACCAGGGCAGAGAAAACTTTCTTCACCGAACTACCAGCTTTCCTTCTCGGATGAACGTCAGAGAAGCTGTGCGTGGGCTGGCGTAGGGTAGCTTCTCTCATGGAATATTCTCTCTGTGTTCTCACCATTAAATCCGTGATGGCAGTCACGCACCATCGGGTGAAGCACGCTGGAAACGTCAGGTTTTCTACTCAGGCGCCCTTGGTTTGCGGACAAGAGATTGTTGGATGAGAAGCGCGGCGGATGGGGAGAGTGCCGGATGGGAAGTGTACTTTGGAAGCAGGACCCCATTGCGATGTACAAATCAGAACAGTTTTGATTCGGGCCTATAGGGCATGTACCAGCCATTGAATGGTTGGGAGCATGATCTTAGTTCAGTTGTTGGTGTAAGCAATTAGCGATGGCGAGTCATTCGTCAGCGTCAGCTTCATTATCGGCTGAGTGATTTTTCCCTTTCTCCGCGTATGCCACCATCTCCTGCACCGCTTTGGCCACACGACGTCCACGCGAGTCCGGATTCTTGTAAGCAAAGATCCCCATCAGGTGAGAGCGGCGATGCCCGCGCGGCATCTTTTCCCATCCCGCGCGCGCCTTTGGACTGCGATTGAATTCGATCTGAAGAATCGGCGGCAGCTCGTGTTCGGCCTCCAGCGTGAGCATCAGGCGTTCTGCCAGTTCCTCCGCACGGCGCCGGCGGGTTTCCGTTTTCTTGCCTTCGCCAACCCACTTGGCCATGTATTGGCGCATGGAGTAATTGAATGAATCGTAAAACTTATTCAGCCGTTTCGATTGCATCAACACGCGGATAAGTTCTTTGGGGACTGCGACCTCTCGTTCTTCAAGATCAGGCTGCAGGATAAAATGGGCCTTCATGGCCAGTTGTACCTTGCCGCCCGCCTGCATCTTTTTGTTCACCATCAGGATGTGGCCGCCCTTTCCGGTGGGAAAAAGCGAGGTGCGAAAATCGAATCCGTTGATCTGTCCGGTGACCTTGAGCTGGCCGCGAACGCCCCAGATCTTCGCCACATCCAGAGGCACGCGGACAATGGTCCAATTCAGGCGGTCGCCGCCGCGCTCAAGAAAGGCATCAAATGTCTTTTTGACAGCTTTCGGTGTTGCCATGATGCAACAGCTTAAATGAATCCGCCGCCAGCTCACATGGCCGCAGCTGCGAAAACCTTAAAGTCACGCACCTGGGGGATGGCTTGAATTTACTTTGATCATGTTGTTTATCTTTCGTTTGGCGGCGTGCGCTCTGGCGATCTTAGCGGCCTGGTCCTTTGCGGTTTGGCTCTTTACCGTTCCCGCAAGAAGTACTTCCACATCGGTGACGTGGACCTGGACGTCGGAATAGGCCATGTGCGGGTCCTGCTTGAGATCAGTCATGATCGTACTCTCAAGCTGTCTATCGGCAGGATTAGGTTCCGCATCAACATGGGGCGGTGCCTCCTGTTGCTGCAATCCCGAGGCTTCTGTAGGCTGCGCTGAAGGTTGAACGCTTGCGGCTCGAGCGATTGAGAATGAGAGAGCCAGGAAAAACAGGGCTGCGAGTTTTGCGTAGTATTTCATTATTTCCGCGACCTCTGCTTCAATCTTATGTAATGAAATAAACCTGCGTCAGCTATCAATTTTGACAGTCCAATCTCTTTCCAAAGTCGGCTATGTGGCGGCGGTCGCCGCCGCGCTCAAGGAAGGCATCAAACATCTTTTTGACAGCTTTCGGTGTTGCCTTGATGCGGGGCGGTGAATTCCAGGAGGCAAATATGCGTGGTCAGCCGTTCTATAAAAGTCTCTACTTTCAGGTTCTGATTGCGATCTTGTTTGGCGCTGCCCTGGGATATTTCTACCCGCATGCCGGCGCCGCCATGAAACCGCTGGGCGATGGATTCATCAAGCTGATCAAGATGATGATTGCGCCCATTATTTTCTGCACCGTGGTGCTGGGCATTGCCGGCATGGAATCCATGAAGGCCGTGGGCAAGACCGGCGCACTGGCAATAATGTACTTTGAAGTTCTGAGCACATTAGCGCTCATCATTGGATTGACGATTGTCACGCTGGTCCATCCTGGCACAGGCATGAACGTGAACCCGGCCACGCTGGACTCCAAGGCTGTGGCCCAATACACCGCACCGGGAAAGCTCCACACCACCACGGAATTCTTGCTGGACGTGATACCGGACTCAGTGATTGGCGCCTTTGCGCGCGGCGAGATTCTTCAGGTGCTGTTCTTCGCCGTGCTTTTTGGTTTTGCGTTACACGCCGTGGGTGAGCGGGGCAAGGCGGTGTTTGCGTTGATTCAGCAGGTTTCGCACATTCTCTTTCGGATTGTGAACATCATCATGAGGGTGGCCCCCATCGGCGCGTTTGGCGCGATGGCTTTCACTATCGGCGCCTATGGACTCGGCTCGCTGGCGCAACTCGGCAAGCTGATGATCTGTTTCTATTCCACTTGCCTGATCTTTGTCTTCGTCGTGCTGGGAATTGTGGCTCGAGTTCATGGGTTCAGCATCTGGCGATTCCTCAAGTACATCAAGGAAGAGCTGTTTATCGTGCTCGGCACGTCGTCTTCCGAAGCGGCGCTGCCTCGTCTGATGGTTAAGCTGGAAATCCTTGGCGCGCACAAATCCGTCGTCGGACTGGTTGTCCCCGCGGGCTATTCCTTCAATCTGGACGGAACTTCCATCTATCTCACTATGGCGGCGATCTTTATTGCACAGGCGACCAATACGCAGTTGGATTGGACACACAGAATCACGTTGCTGGCAATTCTGCTGCTGACGTCAAAGGGCGCGGCCGGCGTGACGGGAAGCGGCTTTATTGTTCTGGCTGCAACTCTTTCCGCCGTGGGCACGGTCCCGGTAGCAGGCGTGGCGTTGATTCTGGGAATTGATCGATTCATGTCAGAGGCGCGCGCCATCACCAACATCATCGGCAACGGCGTAGCTACAATTGTCGTGGCCAAATGGTGCGGAGAGCTGGATGAGACGAAGTTGCACGATACCCTTCTCCATGAAACGCCGGCGGAGGCTGATGAGCCGGAAGAACTGGTGGCATAGCTTCGAACGACTACTGAATCTCAATGCTTAACGCGATTCTGTGCCAATAATCACTCTCGACGCTCATCTCGCCAATCTGCTAATGAGCGTCCAGCATGTGTCAAAGATACGATCGCGAAACCGCTGATTGATGTTTTCGAGCGCCATATCTTTCTGCTGAAGAGTCTCGCGATCCCACTCCAAACGCTCAGAGCCGATAGGCAAACCGACCGTCTCCGCAAGATAATCGTCAAAGATGGTGGGCAGATTCATTTCATGGGGTTTGAGCCAGAACAGGGCACGACTCATGCGCTGACATCCAACGGGGAGGCCGATTTGGTAAGTAACAATAGACCTCGCTGCCGACACAACCTTCTTAGCGGCGGCGTCACGCCTATCAGGGTTCGTCATTTTGTGAGCATTATAGCTGTCGAAATCTGGCGATTTCACTCATAGCGGGTTGAGAGTGTAATGGCTATATTTTACCAACCGTCATCCGCCTTGGATCGCATAGTTGTTTGCGTGCCCAATCGCATTAAGCGGCTTCCAAGGCTATGCGCTCGCGGTGTAGCTTTGTAGAGCATTATCGGAGGGAGACCTGTTGACCCATCGTCGAGCCATTCAAGTGTTCCCGATCGCTATTCTCGCGGCTATCCAGTTGTTGTCATCAGTTCAGGCGGCCGGCCAAAGTGTCGGACTGCGGCAGGTTCAAATCAATTCCCGCTGGGGAGGTCTGGGGGCACCCGCCGCCTCGGAACTGACGATCGTGAAACAGGGATCGAAGTTTCGTCTTGATCACAGAATCATTGACCCTCAGTTGCTGGGCAGTTTCCTAACCGCGCTTCGCGAACCCGACATTCCTGAAATTGATCTCTCCAATTTGGGTATCACTCAAGAATGGCTCATCAGGAATCATGAAGGGCCCCTATCGCAATATCAGGGTGGCCCGGAAGTTCGAGCCCGGAATCAACAGGCTTTGTACCGCGAAAGATTTGAGGATCCCGCTTATATCTCCCCACTCCTATCGCGCATTTACAAGTCTGGATTCCACACGGACGACTACCCATCTGTTCAGGTTCGTCTCACTTTTGAAGATGGCTCCGATGCCTCATTGTCCTCACATTCGCAACAGCCCTTCATGCTGCCGTGGAAGATCGAACTTAATGGCGCAACACATGTCACATTCAACGCCAACATTTCACGAGCGCTTTCCGCGATGCTCCCGAAGAAGACGGTCAACCGTCCTCGAATTTCTGGAGAGCGGCTGTTAGAGATCCTAAGAACTGCTGTCGATGAAGCCATCGAACCTGAGCTAAATCTTCTTGACGCGGGCAATAGGGCGGCAGGCGCACTTGCTGCACTGAGGCAGCATTACTCTATTGTGGAATCAGAAATCGACGAGTTCCATCACCCGGAATATGGAACCGAGTGGAGTGGGAACCAGCCGCACGAAACCAATCTACATGCGGTTCTGACGAGTTCCGACCTTCCGCCAAACGTTGTCGAAGCACTCGTACTTGAGTACAAGGAGGGCAAGGTTCAAGGGCTGGAGGCTTTTCTAAGCTCGGCGAACAAGTACGAGAACCTTCTCCTGTCTGTTCCCTGGTTGGCAGATTACATCCGAGAACACAACAAAGTTCCGATGCGAATCTCATACGTGCACAACGCATCATTCGGTGACAAGGCCTTAAAGGTCTTTTGCAAAGACATGCACGCGTTGAGAAGGGATGATCTAGTCCAAGAGGTGACAATTAAGCAATCCGAGATAGCACTCCTCATCACAGGGATGACGTACGCCGAGTCCTACTGGCTGGTTTTTCCAGACAAGCACATGATTTTATGGCGGTATAACGGCCCTTCAGGCCTTCTCAAGTGGAAGCCCTCCGATTTTCAGACGTCAGAGTGCGCCGACTACGGAGTGCCCTTCGGAGGTTGCGTTGGGGCAACTATTGATTCCTACGGCAACCACAGATGAAAGAAGGCACAATGCAGTGTGAATGATTGTCGTTTCAGGCGTTTACACCACTTATGCAGGGTTGCGTCTCTAAGTTAGTGAAGCAGGGTTGAACCGCAAGCCGATAGCTACCGATTCTAAAAAAGACTCGTCCAATTCCCTAGACAAAAGATAAGCTCGGGCAAAGAAAATCACGGAGGCTCACGGTGAAGAGACTGCTTTTTGCGACGCTGGCTGGAACCATGTTATTTGCGGGAGCATTATTTACCGCCACAGGAATTCACGCGAGGGCGGACGAAAAGATTACCCAGGAAGAGCTGGTACGCCGCACCCAGGAACTTGCGGACGCCGTGGCGCCGGGCAACAAGGAACCATGGAAAAAATATTATGCTGACGATGCGATGTTCTTTGACGAGAAGGGCCGAAGCATGGACAAGGCGGCGCTGGTAAATGATATCCAGCCATTGCCCAAGGGATATTCAGGAACCATCAAAGTGGTTAATCCAAAGAGCCATATTGAAAGCGACGTGGCCATCCTGAGCTATGACCAGGATGAAACCGAGAGTGTCTTTGGCCAGAAAATGACTGCCCGCTATCACCAGACCGACACATGGATGCTTCGCAACGGGCAGTGGCAGATCGTGGCCTCACAGGTGTTGCGCTATTACGAAGACCCCGCGGAAGGACAATACGACGCGAAGAAATTTCCGGACTTCGTGGGCCGCTATCAGCTTGGAGAAGGAACGACGGTTGTGAGCACGGAAGGCGGCAAACTTTACGCTCAGCGCGCAGGCCGTGCAAAAAACCAATTGCTGCCGGAAGCTCCGGATGTTTTCTTTGTGAAAGGCGTAGAAGGCCGCCGGCTGTTTCATTACGGCGCTGACGGGAAAGTGGATTCCATGATCGACCGACGAAATAATGAGGATATGGTCTGGAAGAAAGTGAGCGGCAAGTAATCCTTCAAAATTCGTGTCACCACGGACACAATGTCTTCTACCCGCCACGGTCCTTCTTTCGCAATCATCGCGTAAGTCGCGCAGAATCAATACCTCGCACTTTGGTCGCACCTTTGCACTTAGGCAGTGTGCTGCCAAGAGCAGCGGAGGTGAGAAAAATGAAACTGCTGAAAGAAAGCAACGCCAGAACAGAAACGGCTGAAACCACCAAATCAAACGACCGCAGCATTGTGAAATCGATTCGCAACACGATGATCATCGGTCTGCCACTGACCACCGTAATGTCCGGAGTGCTGGCGATTGGATTCGCCATCGCCCTCGACGGGTGCTCTTCGAAAGAGAAAGACAACAAGACCGCGCAGGTGTCTCAGAGCCAGAGCTCACAGCCGACCATGGCAATTTCTCAGCCGACGCCGGAAGCCAGTCCAACTCCGGCGCCTGTGGCGAAGAAGAAGCCGATCGTGAAGAAACCTTCGACGGTGGTCTTTGCCGACAACAAGAACGGAATTTCATTGCGCTATCCACGCAAGTTCACGCTGGTAACGGGTGAGAAGGCGAAGAATGATGTCGCGATGGAAGGCCGGCTGCCGATGAACTTTGTCCAGCCAGGCGGCGTGAATGTAACGTCACTTGAACTGCCGGGCGCAGCGGCATCTTCACTGTTCGACATACGCATCAACAAAAACCTGTCTGCGGAAGATTGCAGCAAGTTTGCCGAACCCGGAGTTTCCGACACCGGAAGCGACCTGCCCGCGAATTCCACTGACGTGCTGGCGCCTTCCAAGCTCAGCATGAACGGCATGGACTTTACCCGCGCGGAAAATGTGACCGACCGAACGGATGCCCGCTACTATCATCACTTTGAAGCCGCCCGCCTGGAAGATAAGACGGAGAGCAAGTCAGGTGTCTGCTACGAATTTGCACTCGCGGTGGAAGATTCCCTGGACAGCACCAAAGCGGTGGACCATGTGGACCAGTTGGACAAGCTGGAGCGCATTCTCTCGACGGTGAAGATCAAGTCCGAGACAACGACTCCTGCGGTGACGGCCAGCGTACCGGCCCAGCCAGTGAACGGAAATGATCCGCAATGAGCGGCGGGGTTGCAGGCAACATTGAAGTGTTAAAGCAGGCCAGGCTTTCCGGCTCTGCCACGAGGCGGAGGGAAGCCTGGCCTGATTTTTTTAGCAGGCGTGCAGTCAGGAACGTGGTTGGCGCAACAGATCAATGCGCCCGTAATTGTAAAGAATGCCGTACAACCACCATGCAAGTACAAAACTGAAAAAAGTGATGAGAAGCAGCGGGCCGCTGGACGGAAGATCTTTAACCAGACTCGCTGCGTTGGCCAACAGGACCAGGACGAACCCAACGATGGCAAACGCGAAGTAAGAGACCGTAGCGAGGGACAACGTCTTGTTGTCATTGGTGCCTTGGGAATGCCTGATAATTACAGCCCCAATCTGCAGCACTGTGAGCCAGAACATCGTCCGCACAAGCATTGAAAATGCGTAACCGACCGGCACCATCCAGTTGCCGGAGAGAACCAGGAACGTAGGCGTGAGAAGAACAAAATAAAAGCCCAGCCTGACCAGGTTAACCTTGAAGACCGCCATGGAAACCTGCCAGTAACTGAGTGGGAAAAAAGCCATGAGCGGGCTCTTGTTGGTAAAACCAAACTTGGCATCAAATCCAGGCCATTTGCCACCGAGAAGCGGCGCGCTCATGCTGGCGGCGGTGACTGCTGCAGTAGCGAGAATCCAGAGTGGAGTTGCAGGGATTAGCCGAGCTACCACAAGAGTTGCGCAAGTGATGTAAAGGGCCTTGTTCCAGTCTGCTGTCCAGCGCCCAAGGGTTCCGCCGAGCATGAACTCAGCTGTCACCTTTTCTCTCTCACTCAGCCAGGTGCCGGCCACGCGTTCAATGAATCCTGCATGGTACCAATCGACGTGGGGCTCAAAAGCAACAGAAGTGACCGTTGGTATGCCGGCAGCCTCTAACGTGTTCTCCAGAAAGGTGTCCTTGCCTGATGGTGCGTCAAGTTCTCGTAGAGCGTACGACCGTTCCTCTTCGTCCAGAGAATCCTCGCCCGGCAAATTCACACCAAAAGGAGGATCCTCCGCATGGAAGAATGCCGGGCTGAACGAGCTGCGAAGAATCCTGTAGCGTGAAATTCCCAGAGCTGCCAGGGCTAGCACAGGGAGTAGCGCCAACACTTGGGTGTACGACCCGCGCAAAAATCCTGCCCAGGCCCAGTTGATCCAACCGGCGGGTAGCGCAAGCGTGACGGGATAAAGAGCGCTTGTAACTTTTGCAGGCGCAAACGCGGCCACGATGATTAGGCCGTAGACAGCGAAGCACAGTTTAGGAATGATCGGGTGGCGAAGCTTGAACGTCAGCAGGACCAAGGAAACCACCACCAGCCATTGCAAAACAGCACCAATAAAAGCAAAGAGCACTGCTGTCCAAAAAGGATACATCCTGAGCGCAAACAACGTGTACAGCACTCCAACCAGCAGGATGACCCACGTGGAACCACCCAGGAACTTCTTCCATTGCACGGAGAAATAACAATCGTCCTGCATGGGCAGGCCAAAGAAAATCGGCAGCTCATCACCCCAATGAAGACGGGAGAAAAGGCTCCCCGAGCGCAAGCCCACAGTCCCTGTGCAATAGAGTGCTACCGCTGTAAGGGCAAAGGCAGGGTCTTCATGCGTGGCGCTGATCGAGAGTCCGATTACGACAAGGAAGGCATAAAAGTAACCGAAGCCCGACCGCAATGAAAAGTTGAATCTGCGACGCCGGCGCTTGTATTCGCGAAAGGCGTCTTTGTTCTTACGTAAGGCACTGAGCGCAGCCTCTCGAAGTTTACGGACGAACCGGCGCGAGTACAGCACTATCGGCCAGCCTCACGCAGTTGACTGAAAATCTCCTCCAGTGACCCTTCCGGTCTGGCAGCCTGAGCGCGAATCTGCTCAACCGAGTTGAAAAACTGGACGCGTCCGCGGTGCAGGATGCAAACGCGATCTGAGAATCTCTCTGCCATATCCAGGAGTTGCGTTGAATAAATAACCGTGCGGCCACGGCTTGCCGCATTGCGACACTGTTGTTTCAGATAAATAATGCCGGAAGGATCGATTCCCGAAGCCATGGGCTCGTCGAGTAACCAGAGTTCGGGGTCAACCAGGAATAGTGCCGCCAGAGCGGTTTTATAAATCTGGCCACGAGACATGGTGGACAGAGGGCTGCTAATCAAAGGTAGAAGATCAAGTTCATTCAGAACTTCGGCCGCGCGAGTTTCCATCCCACCCTGGTCCTTTCCATAGAGTCGCAGCACCATGGCAATGTGCGCGAGCGGCGTCATGTGGGAATAGGCGGCTGGGATATCAGGCAGGAAAAACGTCTTCCTTCGCAAATCCAGGCGATCACGACGAAGGGTCTCGCGATCGAAAAGAATTTCGCCCAGATTTGGGGCAATCACGGTGGCAAGGCATCGCAGCAAGGTTGTCTTTCCAGCCCCATTCGCGCCAACGACCGCTACAACTTCGCCGGGTTGGAAATCAATGCTGACATTGTCAAGAGCCTTGGTGCGCGAATACTTTTTCGTCACACAGTCGAAGTGAATGTTCACACCTTAGTATCTCATTCCGCGACAGTTGGCCGAAGCCTGTTCGCAATTGGACAGCTCCGCTGGAAATCAAACAGCCCAGTAAGTTCTCCAGGAAAGAGGAAATTGGATGGCCAATTTACAATCAGCAGCATGGTTGGAACGTGTAAACATTGTGGCCTGATTTTTGAATTGAAACTCATACACAACGGTTTCAATTATTCTTCTTATGCATATTGCAATACTTGCGGGACCACAGCTCTGCTGTCTGGCTGGGACAAACGCTGGCCGCAAGGTGTGGAATTCATACAGGCTGAAATTCCAGTAAATATGGAGGCGCATCTGGGACCTTGCACTTGTGGCGGCAAATTCACCAAGGGGAACGCCCCACGATGCCGGCATTGTCGCCAGCCAATTGACGCGAATGACGCTGCTGCTTACATTGAAGCGCAATCGCCGGACGCAGAGTCCGGATGGCGATGGCAACGGAATTGGCATGGACTCTATTGCGTAATCATCGAAGGCAGGAGTGTCGCTGACAATTTTCTGGATTAAATGGATTTGCTTCCCCGGTGCCTGACTTGCGGCACGACAATCGCAGCCGAGGGCGGCTGCGCTCCACATACTTGAGAGGGCTAACGGCGATTTTCCAGACCCATCGCTGATAATCGCAGCGACAATCGCAGCCGAGGGCGGCTGCGCTCCACATACTTGAGAGGGCTAACGGCGATTTTCCAGACCCATCGCTGATAATCGCAGCGACAATCGCAGTCGAGGGCGGCTGCGCTCCACATACTTGAAAGAGGCTACCGGCGATTCTCCAGGCCCATCGGCAATCGCAGCCGAGGGCGGCTGCGCCCCACATATCGTCAGTGCTCGGATTCGAAGCGTGCTGTTCGAATGCGGACACCCAGCCCGTGTATTGGCGGATCGTTGATCGAATACAGCATTTGTTTTCAATGCTATACGAACGTCGGGCCTTGGCACGCTACCTGCCTCTTCTATATGGATTTCCTTAATCTCCCAAGCCGGGAGCAAGTCAAAAACAAGCAGGAGCCGGTGAAAAAAATGACGCGAATGATTCAGGATCTGAAATACGGATTTCGCATGTTGCGCAAGAGCCCGGGATTTACCACCGTGGCGGTGTTGGTTCTGGCGCTGGGCATTGGCGCCAACACGGCAATTTTCAGCGTGGTAAACGCCGTGTTGCTCAGGCCTCTACCCTTTGGCGATCCGGCAAGGCTGGTGCACGTCTGGCATATTCCGCCACCAAAGAGTTTTCCTGGCATGACGCGGTTCTCCGTATCCGCTGCCAATTATCTGGACTGGAAGAAGCAAAACAGCGTATTCACGGACATGGCGATTTTCAGCGGAGCCAGCATGAACCTGACCGGCGGAGACAAGCCTGAGTATGTGCAAGCGGCTGCCGTCTCTTCCTCGTTCTTTTCCGTTCTCGGCGTTGAACCTCTCCTGGGACGCACGTTTCTGCCCGGCGAGGACGCCGTTGGCAAGAACCATGAGGTGGTCCTGACCTATGGCTTCTGGCAGAGCAAGTTTGGCAGCGATCGCTCGATTGTGAACCGCACGATTACGTTAAACAATGAGCCGTATACGGTGGTCGGCATCATGGGGCCGAAGATTGATTACCCCAGTTACGGGCAGCTGTGGACTCCGCTGGCGTGGACTCCGAAAGAGGCGGCCGTGCGCGGAGAACATCATTCAATCGTAGTAGCGCGGTTGAAACCTGGTGTGGAGCTGAAGCAAGCCCAGGCGGAAATGACCACAATTTCTGACCGGCTGGCGCGCCAATATCCGGAAGATGATAAAGACTGGGGAGCGGTCGTGGTTCCTCTGCACGAGGATAGGGTTAGCGACGTAAGGCCGTCATTGCTGGTCTTGCTGGGCGCAGTTGGATTTGTGTTGCTGATTGCGTGCGCGAATGTGGCCAACTTGTTGCTGGCCCGCGCGCTGGCCCGCGGAAAAGAAGTAGCGATCCGAACGGCGCTGGGAGCGAGCCGCCTGCGATTACTGCAGCAACTGATGTGTGAGACGGTCATCCTGGCTTTGGCCGGCGGACTTGCCGGACTTCTGGTGGCGCGCTCTGGTGTGCAATTTATCCTGAAAGTGCTGGGCGATCAGTTGCCCAAAGGCATTGATGTTTCACTGGACGCGCAGGTCCTTCTGTTTACCCTGGGTCTTTCCGTGATGACAGGGTTGATCGCTGGTATTGTGCCGGCATGGCGGCTCAGCAAAGCCAACGTGAATGAAACTTTGAAGCAGAGTGCTGGACGCGTGGCCGATTCAGGCGGAAGCCGTACACGATCCATCTTGGTGGTAGCCGAAGTAGCATTGTCACTCATGCTACTGACCGGCGCCGGCCTGATGATGAGAAGCCTGGCGCACCTACGCAGCTTGAATCCCGGATTTGTTGTGCACAATGTTCTTACTTTTTCATTGCCCATTCCTCCCACGCGATACAAGACTCCGGAAGAAGAGTTCAGTTTCTGGAAACAATTGCTAACCAGGATAGAGGCGCTGCCGGGCGTTGCACATGCCGGCGTCACTGACGATCTACCGTTCGACGGCGGCTCACATCAGCCGATCGCGATTGAAGGCCGGCCGGCTGTACCCATGTCAGAGCAGCCGGAAGTAGATGTCCGGATCGCGAGTACGGGTTATATGCCGTCGATGCAGATTCCCATCACCCGCGGACGTGACTTCAACGAGAACGATACCGCTGGGCATCCAGGAGTGATCATTGTGAGCGAGGCCATGGCGAAGCGGTTTTGGCCGGGCGAAAACCCGCTGGGCAAACGGCTGACATTGACTTTTTCGCCAGGACAGATGCGCGAAGTAGTAGGGGTGATTGCCGACGTGAAGCTGGATGGCCTGACCCAGACCGACGCGAACTCCATCATTTATATGCCGCTCACGCAAATTTCCGCCGGCGCAGGGCAGGATTGGCATTCTATCGGGCTTGACGTTGTTGTGCGCACCACGTCGCGGCCCGGCGACTTGGCTGCTGCCGTAAGCAAGGTGGTGCATGAGAGCGATGCCAGCCAGCCGATTATGCACATGATGACGCTGGAGGAGTTCATGTCCAATTCACTGGCTCCGCAACGCTTCAACATGCTCATGCTGCAAACATTCGCTGTGATCGCGCTGATCTTAGCGACGCTGGGAATCTACTCCGTGCTGGCTTATACCGTTCGCCGCCGCCTTCGCGAGATTGGCATTCGCATGGCACTCGGCGCTCAGATCATGGATGTGTTGCGGCTGATCGTAACCGATGGAATGAAACCGGCGATGATTGGATTGGGAGTTGGAATTATCGGCGCGCTGCTGATGGGACGCGTGCTGGCTAGCCTTGTCTTCGGCGTTTCAACTCACGACCCAATCACCTTTTTGACGGTTTCGCTGCTGCTGACTGGCGTGGCGCTGCTGGCTACGGTGGTGCCGGCTTATCGGGCAACGCGCGTGGATCCGATCAATACTCTGAGGGATGAGTAAGGATCTCAATTTTCACCACGGAGACACGGAGAGGGCTGGCGAGAGCACAGGCGGGGATTGTGCAGGAACAACGTCAGCCTGGGCTCTCAATTTTGAGAGAACGCGGGGCGAGACTTACATATAAGATATGGTGCAACAACCCCATACAAGGAACAATCCCCGACATGAGGAATTTATGCCTGGCAATCATGGTCGCCCTGGCGACGAGTTTTGCCTGCAACGCTCAAAGCTCAATCCAACCTTCTATCAGTCCAGCGCAGGTACAACCAGGTCTTGTCGTGGAGCGGGTAAGCAAAGGCCTAAGTGGTGACAAGGCGGAACTACGGGAAGGCGATCTTCTGCTTGGCTGGAGCCGCGACGACTCCAGCGGAGTTTTCGATGCCCCTGTCGAGATGTCCAATATTGAAATCGAACAGAGGCCTCTGGGGAAAGTAGCCGTAACAGGTTTGCGTGGCGCAGAAGCTCACCAGTGGATCCTTGGCGCGGAAATATGGGGAGTGAGGGTGCGCCCGAATTTCAGCGGCGAAATGCTTGCCAGTTATCAGCGCGCTGATGACCTTGCCAAAGCGGGAAAAATGGCCGACGCACTGAGCGCCTGGCGATCGCTGGCAGACAGCAGTCCTTCTGAACCAAGGTGGCTTCGTCCCTGGTTTTACTCACACGCCGCTCTGGCCGCCAGTGACAAACGCCTGTGGAAGGAATGCGATGAAAATTCACTGGATGCGTTGAATGCTTCCCATGAAGCTAGCCCCGTGGCATTGGCCCAGATAAATCGATCATGGGCAGGGTGCTACTTTTCCCGCAGTGACTGGCCCAACGCAGAGAAGAAATATAAAGACGCATTGGCCGCTCTTGGCGATTCTGATGCGCACAGTCTTTTTCGGGCGGTTATCTTTCAAGGCCTGGGGACGACGGCCCGGTACCAGAGCCATCTCGACGAATCCGAAGCCTATTGGCAAAAGGCCCAGGCGTTGGAGCAGAAATTGGCGCCTGCCAGCATGGATCTTTCCGCCAGTTTTATTGGCCTGGGCATCGTAGCCTTCGAGCATGGGGATCTTTCGAAATCTGAGGCTTACTACAAACGCGCGCTTTCAATCTCCCGTTCGCTGGGACCTTCCGGTACCACGGCAGCCAGCACTCTGGTGAACCTTGGCGGGATCGCCAGACAACGTGGTGATCTGGTCCAGTCCGAGGCATACTACCGTGAAGCAAAAGACTCGGTTCAGAATGACGGAGCCGCCAGACGAGTAATTGCGTCGAGCCTGCATGGCCTTTGCAATGTCGCCCTGTTTCGCCATGATCTGGGAAAGGCTGAAGAATACTGTCTCCGCGCGGTCAAGCTTGATGAGGAAATATCCGGAGAAAGCGCAGATACCGCCGGTGCGCTCACAACTCTGGGGAGTGTGTTCGAAGCGGCTGGAGATTTGAAGAAGGCGGAAGATTGCCTTCGTCATGCTTTGGCCATCCGAGAGAAGACCGCCCCGGGAAGCAAGTTTCATGGCGAAGCAACTGCCACCCTGGCGCACCTGATGGCAGCCAAGGGAGATTTGGACGCAGCTAACTCGCTGGAAGCCGGGGCCGTGGAGATGCTACAAAAGGTGGCCGCCGGCGGCTCACTTCTGGCTGAAATGTATTCTGACTGGGGAGACATTCTGCGTGATCGCGGTGATTTCTCCGCCGCCGAAGAAAAATATCGCATGGCGCTGGCGATATGGGAAAAAGTAGCCCCCGGCTCCATGTACCAGGCGGACACTCTGGGCGAGCTGGCGAAAATAGCGGTGCGCAAGAAACAGCCAGAAGATGCGCTTTCACTTTACGCCCAGGCGCTCGTTGCGCTGGAAGGCCAGGTGTTTCGCCTGGGAGGCGGGAGTGATGTCCGGTCTGATTTTCGCGCCCGCCACGCCAGCTACTACCACTCATATGCTGAACTCCTGATCAGTCAGAACAAACCCGAACTGGCGTTTGAGGTCCTGGAACGGTCACGCGCCAGAACGCTCCTGGAAACCCTGGCATCCGGTCATGTTGATATCCGCCGAGGCGTATCACCCGCACTCCTGGACAAGCAACGCTCTTTGCGCGCGGACATCACTGCAAAGTCTGATATCAGAATTCGACTGCTGAGCGAGAAGCAACATTCGGAAGAACAAGTCAACGCGCTGGCAAGGGAAATCAGCTCCCTGCTCGATCAGCAAAGAGACGTAGAAAATCAGATTCTTGCGTCCAGCCCGGAGTATGTTGCGCTGGCGCTGCCGAAGACTTTGCGCGCTACGGATGTGCAGCAGAAACTGCTCGATGCCAACACCTTGCTGTTGGAATATTCACTGGGTGAAGACGGCAGCTACCTGCTGGCGATATCCGCAGGCTCGCTGCAGGCGTTTGCTCTGCCGAAGAAATCTGAGATTGAAGACGTCGCCCGGCCTTTGTATGAAACGCTGGCCCGCCACCTGTCCGGCACCACCAGCGAAGAGCGCATTGCCGAACTCAAAAAGGCGAAAGCAGCCTATCCGTTAGCTGCTGCGCGACTCAGCCAGATGGTATTGGGACCGGTGTCTTCGCTGCTACCTGGCAAACGACTGGTGATTGTTGCGGACGGAGCGCTGCAATACATTCCGTTTTCAATGTTGCCCGAACCGGCGCCAGGCAAGAATACCGGCGCGCATGTGCCGTTGATGGTAAACCACGAGGTGGTGAATCTGCCCTCGGCATCCGTACTGGCCTTGTTGCGCCAGCAACATGCTGGACGCAAACCCGCGCCGCGATTGGCGGCGGTTCTTGCCGACCCTGTTTTTCAAAAAGATGATCCGCGAGTGCATGGTGTTCCTCATCCGACTCAACCATCTGGTCCGGCACCTGATGGTGTTCGACCTTTGCCGGCCGTGACTTCGGTGGCCGGCGATGATCTCCAAGCTGATCTACTCACTCGTTCCGCCGGCGATCTGGGCTTGAGCCGTGATGGCCAACTCAATTTGCCTCGCCTTTTGTATTCGCGCCAGGAGGCGGAAGCCATCAGGGCCATCACGCCCGCCGGCGAAATCAACGAGGCACTGGATTTCCAGGCTACTCGCGCCGCTGCCCTGCGGCCTGAATTGCGCAACTATCGCATCATCCACTTTGCCACGCACGGACTTCTCAACAGTGAGCATCCTGAACTCTCCGGCCTTGTCTTCTCCCTTGTCAACGAGAAAGGCCAGTCGCAGGACGGCTTTCTCCAGCTTCAGGACATATACAACCTCGATCTTCCCGCTGACCTGGTTGTACTGAGCGCCTGCGAAACCGGACTGGGCAAGGAGATCAATGGCGAAGGGCTCATCGGGCTCACACGCGGATTCATGTATGCCGGCGCTACCCGCGTTGTTGCCAGTTTGTGGAGCGTGTCTGACGTGGCAACGTCCATGCTTATGGCTGAGTTTTACAGATCCATGGAAAAAGACCACCTGACTCCGGCCGCCGCTCTCCGCGCAGCACAGATTTATATGTGGAAACAAAAACGCTGGTCGTCACCTTATTATTGGGCTGCTTTCCAGATACAGGGTGAGTGGAAGTAGCAGGTCTCAGGCAGCAGGTTCATAGCTAGCGAAGACAATGCCATTGGCGAATGTTCTCGATTTAGTCAGCTTGAGTGCTAGCTTCTTCGTCAAACCCTCGAACATGGTCCGGCCTGCACCGAGAATGATAGGGTGAATGGCGATCTGGTATTCATCGATCAGATTTTCCTGCGCGAATTGTGCGACGATAGTGCCGCTGCCAAAGATCGCCATGCCCGGACCCTCGGCAGCTTTCATTTTGCGCATTTCTGCCACGATGTCACTTTTTACGGCGCGCGTGTTCTGCCATTGCGCTTGATCCATGGTCCGCGAGAAGACAATTTTCGGAAGCTTGTTCATCTGCCCGGCAACCACCGGATCATTCTTGCTGGCCATGGGCGTTGGCCAGTAGCCGGCCATCAGGTCATAGGTCTTGCGCCCGAAGAGGAGCTCTCCGCCGCCACTGGCATTGCTCTGCATAAATTCAATCCACTCAGGATCGTGCTGGTGCGCCCAGCTCATATCGCCGTGGCGGTCAGTGAAGTAGCCGTCGAGAGTAATGTTGTTAAAGACGATGAGTTTACGCATAAGGGCGTCTGATGATTCGCGAACGATGATAACGGAACGCGCCGAGAGACGAAAGGTGTAACGCTCAGTTACTGCGAAGCCGGATTCTTTTTCGCCAGCAGGTTGCGCATCCAGACTTCTACTCGTTGTTCAAACTCATTATCAAATTTTCCGTGTTCGTGCTTTCGGATAGCCTCAAGCCATGCGCGTGGCGAGGGCGAAAGATCCAGGCCATGGCCCATGTCGGCAAACTCAATATATTCCGCACGGCCTGAATGATGGTGAAAACTATTAATCACGCGCACGAGATAGTGGCTTTCTTCCGCGGTGGTGGTGGGATCTGAGGTTCCGTAAGTGACAAGCACGGGTACATCGACTTTTTTCCATTCCACTGCCAGATCAAGGTCGGCGATCTGTTGCAGGTAGCTGTATGCGACACCAAACGTGTTGACGGCGTCTTTGCAATCGGGCGAGTCCTTCACGATCGCGTCTGGCGTTTGTTTTTCGATCAGAAAGCGATGCTGGCAGCGTTCCACCACACGGACAACGCGATCGGCATCATCATAGGGCTTGCCCAGCATGAGCATTTGACGGCGGGCATTGTCGAGTGAGTATTCCACCCAGCTTCGTCCAATGGTTTCAGCAGCGATGAACCCGCGCACAGGAAACTTCTGCGCCACCAGAACGCCCTCAAGCGGACCAATGGAGTGGGCGAAGATAAAGATTTTGCCGCGGTCCACGAAGTCGTAAGAAGCGAGTGCGTTGAGTCCAGCGATGGAGCGGCGCACGGCGAGATGAAGATCGGATTGCGGTGAGTCACAGGGCGACCCCTGGCTTTTGCCTTCGCCGTTCTTGTCCACGCGCATGGTAACAAAACCGTGCTGGCTTAGACCGTTGAACAATTCGTAATAGGCGTCGCCCGGCTTGAGATTATCGAGCGAGTAACAACCCAGGCCACCGATGACGAAGACAGCAGGGTATTTCCCCTCAGCCTGTGGGCGCGTGAGGATCGCTGAATAATTCACTCCGTCCATGACAACGACGCGGTGAAGCGTTTCCACTGGATGGGTTTCAACTGGTTGGGATTGCGCCGGGGCAGACTGCTGGAGGAGTGGCGCGAACACAAATAATGCGAAAGCAACAATGCCCATAGCCACAGATTAACAAATATGGTTCCCGTGGGTTGTTTGACTGCCTTAGCAATCCGGGAGTAGCATCGGCGCGTGCCAGTCTTTTAACTTCGCCAGAAGTGAAATTACAAAGAAGGAGAGACGTTATGAAATGGGCGCCCAGAGTTACATTAGCTGTTTTGTTGTTTTCGACTTTAGTTGCAGTTGCACAGACTCCGCCGCAAATGCCAAAGCCCGGAGCGGAACAAAAAAACCTTGCCTATTTTGCCGGCACCTGGAAGTTGGCAGGCGATATTAAACCGGGACCGATGGGGCCGGGCGGGAAATTCACAGGAACCGAACGCATGGAATGGATGCCCGGCGGCTTCTTCCTGGTTTCACACAGCCAGGGATCCAGTCCCATGGGCAAGGAAACCGGTCTGGCCGTTTACGGCTATGACACGGACAAGAAGGTCTATACCTACGACGAGTTCAACAGCGCGGGAGAAAATGTCCATGCTACCGGCACTTTCGATGGAAAAGTGTGGACATGGACCAGCGAGTCGCCCATGGGCGGTAAGCCGATGAAAGGCCACTTCATTGTTACCCAGACGTCGCCGACCTCATATGTGTTCAAATTCGAGATGTCAGAGGACGGGAACAACTGGTCGCCGGTGATGGACGGCACAGGGACGAAAGGGGCAGCAGCGGCAACAGCAACCAAGAAGAAAGAATAGCCTCTTTCTGATTCTTGATTTGTAACCTCTTTGCCTGGCGAAACTCTATGCTTCAGGCTGGTCTTTCATGCCTGCGGTCCAAAATTTTTCCATGCGAGAGTTCTCAATGAGACGCAACAAGATCAATATCTCGGGCCGCACGCTTGCGGCCTTTTTAATTGGTGCATAGAGAGCGCAGCCAAAAAGAGGCTCCTTTCGTTTTATGGATGGGCCTTTTGCGATTTCGTTCGCTCCACGAGTGTTTTTAGGTCCCACAGAGCATCAGCCGAGGGCAGCCGGCTTCCACGGTACAGATCTGCGTACCTACTTTCCGGGGAAATACTCCAGCTTGAGATCGTCAACATTTTCCTGAATTTCCATTTCGACCACGGAACTCAAGAAGGTCATGGTGTCATTTTCGCCGTTCTGGCTGACGGCGAACGCTTTGTAATGACCGGCTGGAACGCCGCTCAATTCAAAGACGCCATGCGGACCGAGCTTCACCGGCTCCAGAGCATCGAGCTGATCAGGACGGTCGGTCATCAGGATCACTTGCACGGACTCGGCAAGAGATGGGGGCAGGCCACGCAGGTAGCCACGCACGGAATAGAGCGGCTGGCGAGCCACGGTAAAATCCGCGCGCACCGCACCGTGCCCTGCCTTGACGACAACCGGCGCAGCCTGAAAGCGGCGAAGCACACCAGGATAATAGCCGGCGAAACGTGAATGAGCACTTGCCGGATCGGACTCAATGGCCGCAATGAAATACTTTCCCGGATCAACGCCGGAAAAACAAAAGGATCCATCTTCAGTTTCTATCTCATCGCCCAGCAGGCCGAAATCGTCATCGGTCATGATCCTGACGGTGACGGGTTTGGGCTTCACTCCGCGAGGAAACGATACCTTACCGCAGACCTTCGAATAGCCGAGTGGTTCCGCAGTCTGGGGATTGCCTGATTCGTTGGCGCGATCGATCACATCATCGGGCGTGGGAGGTTCGCCACGCAGGAGCCGCAATTTCGTTGCCGCATCTTCGAACGGCTCGGTGCCGCTGCAGATTCCGGTTTCCAATTCCCCCGAATCGTCTGTTCCGGCAGCAACCAGGTATGACTTTCCAGGCGTGAAGTGGTAACCGCAATCGCCTCCACCAATTCCGGTTGTCACGATGAACTCATGGCGCCCGGCGCCGCGATAAAGACGCACGTTTGCGAAAGTAACCAGGAAAACAGGATGGACGGCGACGGTAGCTCCAGGCGAAGGCTTCAATGGCCAACCCTTCAACTCGACGCGCTCCACCGTGCCTTCGAAGATCACTTGCGTTCCCTGCAATGACCACTCTGCCAAGGCCAGGCGCGAATTAAGTTTGGGAGGTGGAGGAGCGCACTTGCAGCCAAACGCCAAACCCGCGGATGCGAACAGAAAGGCGACAGCGAGGAGCGATTTGTTCATCGCGAGCAATTATGGATAGCAGTTTGAGAGTGCGTCAAGTGGGCGCGCAAGGGCGTTGAGTTGACGCAGCCGAGGGCGGCTGCGGTCCATGAGTTGTTGGCTCCAAGGGATGGCTTTTATGATGGCGGAATGTCGAAGCTAGCTATTGCCTTGGTCGTAATGGCCGCACTCAGCGGAAAACGTCCTGCCTTCCAGGATTTTCAAGTTGAAGAAGTGTTTCATGGGAAGCCGGTTGCGCCCATCCTCACAACTAAAAAACAGACGCTGTATCGGACGATGATCCGTGAGGGCGCACGATCCAAAGTTGAATTTGCTGGCCACTACACGGTTCCGGTCTGGGGATGCGGAACAGCGTGCAGTCAGTTCGCAATTGTAGACTCAGTCAGTGGGAAGGTTTACGAGAATCGTTCGGTAGTAGATTATCCGTATCAAACGATGGACCGACTGCAGTATCACCCAAACAGCCGGCTATTTAAGATCAATGGTTGTCCTGACGAATCAGACTGTGGCTTTTACGACTACGAGATGGTCGAGGGCAAGGGTTTGCGTTTGCTGCGCAAGAAACTGATCTCGTTGAAAAACCGATAGTCGTACCTGGGATGATTGACGCAGCCGAGAGCGGCTGCGCTCCACAATTGTTTTTGGGCGCTTCACAGTGCCGGCGCGGATTCGCGTTGATCAGTGCAATCCGTGTTCATCAGCGGTAAGGTTTTGGAGATTGGGTGGAAAAAGGAAAAGGCTCCAATCATTTCTGATTGAAGCCTTTATTTAATGCGGCGACGACCTACTCTCCCACACACTTTCGCGTACAGTACAATCGGCCCAGCGGGGCTTAACTTCCGTGTTCGGGATGGGAACGGGTGGAACCCCCGCGGTAAGATCACCGCAAACTTAGCTGCGCTTCCGCGCAGGCAATTGGCTTTGGGTATTTGGTATTTGGTTTTTGGCTCTGATTTCAGAGGGGCAAAGTTTACTTACGCCCTAGAGCCTCAACCAATTACCAACAACTAAATACCAATTTGCTGGATTTTATCGATGCGCGGCATCAGTCAGGTTCTACCGTGTTACCCGCGCAAAGGACCCTTCACAGCTGGAAGGATCAAAGATTTTAAAAGATCTTGAGGACAAATGCCTCAGAGAGAAGATCTCTCACAACTGAATAGATTGAGTTTCCACTGCGTTGGCGCACCGAGGTGCGCTTTTCGCGTTTAAGGCGCATGACCAATGGCTTTGAACGCCCTGCCGAAGCAGTGTATTCAGAGCCGACCGATCAAAGCATTTGCGCCGAGGCGCTTATGCCCTGAGTAAATTTTATGGTCAAGCCGAACGGGCGATTAGTACTCGTAAACTGAAGTCATTACTGACCTTACATTCCGAGCCTATCAAACAGGTGGTCTTCCTGTGCCCTTCATTTCCCTTACGGGTTGGGAGATCTAATCTTGAGGAGTGTTTCACGCTTATATGCATTCAGCGTTTATCACAACCGAACTTCGCTACCCAGCCGTGCCGTTGACACGACAGCTGGAACACAAGAGGTTCGTTCATCCCGGTCCTCTCGTACTAAGGACAAGCCCTCTCAAATCTCCTACGCCCACACCAGATAGGGACCGAACTGTCTCGCGACGTTCTGAACCCAGTTCACGTACCGCTTTAATAGGCGAACAGCCTAACCCTTGGAACCTTCTACAGCTCCAGGATGCGATGAACCGACATCGAGGTGCCAAACCGGAGCGTCGATATGAACTCTTGGCTCCGATCAGCCTGTTATCCCCGGCGTACCTTTTATCCGTTGAGCGATGGCCCTTCCATGCAGAACCACCGGATCACTAAAGCCTACTTTCGTACCTGCTCGTCTTGTCGGACTCACAGTCAACCACGCTTATACTTTTGCATTCGACGGCTGATTTCCAAACAGCCTGAGCGTAGCTTCGCACGCCTCCGTTACAATTTAGGAGGCGACCGCCCCAGTCAAACTACCCGCCTTACTATGTCCCTTCCCCGGATTACGGGGATAGGTTAGAACCACAGAACTCGCAGGGTGGTATCTCACCGTTGGCTCCTCCAAGTCCGAGAACCTGAAATCAAAGCCTCCCACCTATCCTGCGCAGCAAGTGCCATAGTTCATAGTAAAGGTATAGTAAAGGTGCACGGGGTCTTTCCGTCTAGATGCGGGAAACCGGCATCTTCACCGGTACTACAAATTCGCCGAGCCACTCGTTAAGACAGTCGTACGATCGTTACGCCATTCGTGCAGGTCGGAACTTACCCGACAAGGAATTTCGCTACCTTAGGACCGTTATAGTTACGGCCGCCGTTCACTGGGGCTTCAGTTCAAAGCTTCGCCTTGCGGCTAACCTCTCCCTTTAACCTTCCAGCACCGGGCAGGCGTCAGCCCCTATACGTCGTTTTAGACTTTGCAGAGACCTGTGTTTTTGTTAAACAGTCGCCGTACGCGTTTCACTGCGGCCACTTCGAGCTCTAAACTCTATTGTGGCGACCCTTCTCCCGAAGTTACGGGTCTAATTTGCCGAGTTCCTGAACGAGTGTTCTCTCGAGCACCTTTGGGCATTATGCCCTCGTCTACCTGTGTCGGTTTGGGGTACGGTTCCCTTACATTCTCCTTAGAGGTTTTTCTTGGCAGCGTGGAATCGACAGCTTTCAGCCATACGGCTTACTGCTTTGCGTCTCAGCGTTAATGTCTCTCCGGATTTACCTAGGAAAAACCGCCTTACACGCATTGACCACCATAGTCATAGAATGGCCTGTGTATCCTTCTGCGTCACCCCATCGTGATAACGAATGTCTGGGAGTTCCGGAATATTAACCGGATGTCCATCGGCTACGCCTCTCGGCCTCGCCTTAGGGACCGACTAACCCTGAGCGGATTAACCTTCCTCAGGAAACCTTAGACTTTCGGTGCGGAGGGTTCTCACCTCCGTTATCGCTACTTATGCCGGCAGGGTCTCTTCTCAACCTACGATGAGTTCTTTCGATCTCACTACTGTGTTGAGAATGCTCTCCTACCACGCACGTCTCAAAGACATGCATCCGCTGCTTCGGTACTCAGCTTTAGCCCCGTTGAATTGTCGGCACCGGACCGCTTGACCAGTGAGCTATTACGCTTTCTTTAAAGGATGGCTGCTTCTAAGCCAACCTCCTGGCTGTCTGGGCGTTCCGACTTCCTTTCCCACTTAGCTGAAATTTTGGGACCTTAGCAGGCGGTCTGGACTGTTTTCCTCTCGACAATGAAGCTTAGCCCCCACTGTCTGACTCCCGGGCTGGTTGTCCATGGCATTCGAAGTTTGGTTGGATTCAGTAAGCTGGAAAGCCCCCTAGTCCAATCAGATCTCTACCACCACTGCAAATCACCCGAGGCTAGCCCTAAAGCTATTTCGGAGAGAACGAGCTATCACGGAATTTGATTAGCCTTTCACCCCTACCCTCAGCTCATCCGAGCTTTTTTCAACAAACACCGGTTCGGTCCTCCAGTGGGTGTTACCCCACTTTCAACCTGGCCAAGGGTAGATCATCCCGCTTCGCGTCTATTCCTGCCAACTGAATCGCCCTATTAAGACTCGCTTTCGCTACGGCTCGCTTACGCTTAACCTTGCTGACAAGAATAACTAGCCGGCTCATTATGCAATAGGCACGCGGTCAGACATTCCATTGCTGGCATAGTCCTCCCACTGCTTGTAGGCACACGGTTTCAGGTACTATTTCACTCCCCTTGCCGGGGTTCTTTTCACCTTTCCCTCACGGTACTGGTTCACTATCGGTCAGAAGCTTGTGTTTAGCCTTACGGGATGGTCCCCGTAGATTCAGACAGAGTTTCACGTGCTCCGCCTTACTCAGGTACCGGCTTCGAGTCCAGATCATTTTCGCTTACGCGGCTATCACGCTCTATGGCGCCCCTTCCCAGAGGGCTTCAACTAATGACTGGATTGGTAACTCTACTGTTGCCGGCCCTACAACCCCCACTGGACCGAAATCCATTGGGTTTGGGCTGTTGCGATTTCGCTCGCCACTACTTTCGCAATCGAGGTTTCTTTCTTTTCCTTCAGGTACT
>CAVYOH010000002.1:0-2272500 GCA_963770085.1 Terriglobia bacterium | reverse complement strand
GCAACGTTGACCGTTAAATCATGTTTACGCCCCGGGCCAAAGCTGTCCTCTAGAATTCCTGTAACCGTGGATAGATCGGGAACGCTGGGATCCCGGGTGACTGTCCAATCAGCTGTCACAAGAAGCCCTTTATTCGCGTAGTCGATGATGTCATTCCTTTGTTGCAAGATGGGCTTAATTGCGTTTGCATATTCTCTAAGCGCTTTTGCTACATTGGGCGGCAAGCTAAGTTTTTGTCCCTCAACCAAACCAGCCGAAACAATCTGCACGAACTTATCTCTCGCCTGTGACAACGCGGCCATTTTGGCAGCGAAGCTTTTGGCACTATCGAGCGCCAGCGCTGACTGGAGCGGCGACTCCACTTGCTCCTGTACCTGCTTCAACAAACTTGCACGCCAGGCCGCAAAATCAGGTGACTGATCCAGAGCATCCGAAAGAGCGTTGAACTGCTTTGTGTAATCTGTAATTCCCGTAATTCTCTGAAAATTCTTGATATAGTCGCGGCGCGTCGCATCCCGACGGTTGGCTATTTCCGTCCTGACTGACCATGATGATACCTGCTGCTTGGCCGCTGTGAGGGTTCCCGGAGTTGCCCCCTGACTTATGTCAAAACTGATGGCGGCCGAAAACTTATTGCACCAATCGCATGTTGTTGGGAGCGGATCCCCATTGATATCGGTGGGTACTCCAAATATTGTTTTCGTATCGACACCGGCGAGCGCCTTGATTACGCCAGCTGGTGTAGCGCGAAACGTTACCGTATTCCCATTGACCTGCTGCGTAATCGCGCCGTGTTGCACAGCGAACCCGAGTATCTTGGGGACGGCGCCTTTCATCGCCAACGATGTGGTCCCCTTTGTGTCTGGCGTTGAACCGACCTGGGTATCGGTGCTGTGATCCATCATCGCGAGTATTGTTTGATATGTCTTGCTATCCACTTGGTTCTGCTGTTGCGCCTGAGCGCCCATCATCAGCGTTGCTATATATCCGCCAAAGCGTGATTGTTGAAGGATGGTTGAGTACTCTGGCAGATCATGGCTTCTAGCCCGCGCAAGGCCCTCCGCATCACTGGCCAAATCGGCAGCGATTTTTGCCGGCAGATCGGTTGTTTGCTGTGCTAACAAACCTGAGGTGAGGAGCAGCAGACAAGCAGTCAAACGAAACATTACTTACGCCCCTTTCCGGAACGCAGAGATGCCGCCAATTTGAGTTGTTGCGGTGCGAGCGCCAAAAAATGGTAATTCTCTACCGGGAACGGATTGGTGGCCCGGCATGCGAGGAAATCAGTATCTGAACCGCCATCGACAACAGATATGTTTACTATGCATGTGTCTCCGACAGCGCCAACCAGCGTGACAGAAAGTCGGGAACTTTGTCCTGCCGCAGACGGAAGATTGAAACTAAAAGGACTGTTGCTACCCTGAGGCAGGCCGTCCAACAAAAAATTGACCGTCGCGCTGCCGGCAACGGTTGCTGTTACCGTGACCTGCTCGCTCGGCGCGCCAGAGTAGTCATTGATACCTATTTTGTGCATCGCCATACTCCGCATGAACTGCTAAGAGTAGGAACGGAAAAGTAGCAAATATCCCTTCAACTGAATGCCCCAGAATTTAATGCCGAATCTCGTAGTGCACTTTGCGGCTATGAATGGTCGTTCATCTGCCCGGTAACTATCGCCATAGGAGCACGAACGCCCGCGAGTACTTAAGATCATTTGTTTCCCGCACCGATCTGCGTCATAGTGAAACAACCGTTGAATCGCCGCGATCGGAGGGCAAAACCTTACCGCTGATGTCACTGATTGAAGTCGGATGAACGCTGATTAAAACTCTTTGCTGCTAGTTAATGAGGAAAACTGCATTTAGGGGTGAGTTTAGACTCGATCAAACTGCGATCTGAAATCAAGGCCGCAGGCGAGGGCGCCTGCGCTCCAACGAGCAGGAATCTGAACAGCCGAGGGCGGCTGTTCCACACGAGTATCGCTGAACTTCATGCATCGCCGAGATCGGGAAAACCTTACCGCTGATGAACGCTGATAGACACGGATCAGGAAAGCAAACCCGTTTAACCACAAAGGACACGAAGGAACACAAAGGGCGAGAATCGGGTGGTCTGCTGTTCCGCGCATCGCGTGATTGAGAGGCAAAAGCGCCACCACGGATCAACCCGGATGATCGCGGATAAAAAAACTAACCCGCTTTTGCTCCCTTGGTCTGGCCGACGGATGCTCCCTGGTAGATCTTGAGGGTCTGGTCGGCGATGGTGTCCCATCCGAGAAGGTTTTCTGCCCGGGCACGCAAGCGGGCGCTGCATTGCTTACGCAGGGTTTCACTCTTGAGCAAGTCGAGAATGCGGTCGGCGAGTTGCTGGGATTTTGCCGGATCGGTTTTGCCGTCGGGATTTTCGTCCACGTAGATGGCGGTATCGCCGAGATGGTCTGGCAATCCGGCTTTGCGGGTACACACAATCGGTAGCCCGGTGGCCGCGGCGAATGACGCAGGCTGTCCGGCGAAGCTACCGGTATAAGGCAGCGCACACACGGCAGATTGCGCGTAGAGCCGCATGATCTGATCGTCAGAAATCTGGTTGGCCCAGACGATGAGATGGGAGATGCCATTCTCTTCTGCGAGTTTCTTGCCGGCTTCGGGAGTAACCGGTCCGTAATGACCGTGAATGGTGAGTTTGGGCGTGGCATCACCAAGCTGTTTCTGGATGATGGCCATTGCCTGGAAAAGCGATTCAATACCTTTGCCGGACATGAGTTTGTGTCCGCCGTAGAAAACGATGCCGTCGCGCTTCTGGTTGGGATCGAGTACGGGAAGTTCGGTTCCGTGCAGCACAACATGTACTCTCTCCGGCTCTACGCCGAGTTTGATGAGTTGCAGGCGCATTTCTTCACAGTGCGCGATCACGGCGTCCGCGCGGTTATAGGTGAGATTGGTTTCGGGAGATTCGGTCTGGTCAGCGTCGAGTTCATGGACGGTGACAACGCGACGAGCGTTGGAAGCCTGTTTCTGCGTTCCTTGTTTCGACGCTTGTTTCGGCGTTCGTTTCTGCGTTTGTTTCAACCAGGAAAACACGCCCTTCGATCCATAGGCGTTCAGAATCTGCTGGAAGTGAACGACCTCAGCGTCTTTGGACAGCTCGGCGTATTTTTTGGCCTTGCGCGAAACCATGACGCCGCGCGCTGCACCACGCAGTTTGCGCTTCCAGGCAGAGTTGGAACGAAAGTCGACGAGGATGGGGAATTCAAAGTAGTCGCACTGTTTGGCTTCAAAGTCGCGATTGACTTCCACGGGATCACCGCAGCCGCAGTTGGTGCCGACCCACTGGACCTGTTGGCCGGTTTTGCGCTCAATGGCAGACTTTAAAGCATTGGCGTAACTGCCAAACGAAGTTTTAAACGGACAACAGATGAGACTAACCTTCATTGAACTTCTCCCTCAATCTTGTGAGTACTCTTTGAATCTGCGCTCGCAGCCGCGGATATCGCGGGCTTTGCTTGCTTTTTGCTCGCTTTCCATGCGCGGAAGTCGCGCCGCCACTGGCCCAGACGCGAGAGCACGTGCGTACGCATGCGAAAGGCAAGCTCTCCGCGAATACCGGGCGCAAAGATCACGCCGTTGTAGTGCGGAATGGATTTTTCTGTCCAGGAAGTTTTGTAGCGATCTTTGCTGCCGCCAAAAAAGAACTCAGGAATATTGGCAGCCGCACATTGCTCCAGAATGCCGTTGAAGAGGAGATGTCCGGGACCACCGCGCCGCCAGGCTTCATTATGAGCAATCTTCATGGGATGAAAAGAATCGCCAGTGAATACGCTGAAGGCGCCTGCGGCCATGTGTCCGTTGACGTCAAGCGTATGCAGAGAGAAGTATCCGCCTTGCGTGGCCCGCTGGGCAATTAGATCGTAAAAGGCCCGCGTGGCTGGATCACAATTGATGGCAGAGCCTTCCTGGCCTTTCCATCCCGCGGCTTCCAGTTCATAGAACTGCTTCATCACCGCAGGCTCAGGATGATCAAAGCGCAGAAGCTTCGGCTGTCCTCCCGCGGTTTCTTCCAGCAGACGCGCAAAGCGGCGCAGCTCATGACGAAAATGACGATTGGTACCAGCAAGCCAGGAGAGCTTGCCATCCTTTTCCCTGGTCATATAAAGGACGGGACTATCCTGAACAAGAAACCTAAGTGTCCTGTACCCATCCTGTTGAGCAAGTTGCAGTATGTCCGCACAACAGCTACCTTCGGCGAACACAGGCAGCTCAGCGACGTGCCAGTCGCCGGTCTGCTTGATGAGATTCCAGATCGCCGCAACGGCTGCATCGCCGGCGGGACAAGAGGTGCGAACCATTCCGTAACGAACGGAGTGCACGTTGGCTGCTCCGCAGAGTTTGGTGACAGGCACGCCGGCGTACCATGTCCGTTTGAGGATCATTGGCAGCAATGCGACCAGTTTGCCCGAGGAATGAGCAGTGAAGATGGCAATCTGATGATTGTTCGGAGCGAACGCCTGAAGATACGTAGCAATCCATTCCGGCCTGTAAAAAGGAGGAGCGTGACATTCGCTACAAAGGCCCCCCCATTGGTCAGACCATTGCTGTATCACTTCGGGTCCGCCGAGGGTGACCTGAACGGTCACGTCCGGTATGGCTATTGCGGGAACTATCGAGACTGCAGTCATTGCACTTACTCTTTCAGAAAGCACGTTCACAAAATCCGCTTCTATCGCTACCTCAGCCGGGAACTTTTCCGGCGGATCGGACCGGTGCGCGGCCAGGCTGCCGGCGCAGGGAAAAACCGATCCTGAGAGTCGCATATACTACAGACGAGCATTTTTGATTCCATCGAGCGGAGAGCAAATGAACCTCATCAATCATCAGTTCCGGCTGGCAGCACGGCCTGTGGGTCTCCCAAAACGTACCGATTGGAAATACACAGAAGAGCCGGTGGCAGATCCAGCCCCCGGGCAATTGGTGATTAAAATCTTGTACTTATCACTGGATCCGGCGATGCGCGGCTGGATGAACGACGCCCGCTCTTACATTGAACCAGTCAAGATTGGCGATGTGATGCGCGCTGGCGGCGTGGGCCGAGTGATTGCGTCCAGCAACCCCGGCTTTGCCGTAGGCGACCATGTAACCGGCGTGCTAGGTGTGCAAGAATTTGCAACATCTGACGGTAAAGGACTGACCAAGGTCAACCCGGAAATCGGTGGGAAACCGGTGCCGCTGCCGGTGTTTATCAGTGCCCTGGGAATGCCAGGACTGACGGCATATTTTGGCCTGCTCGACATAGGCCAGGCAAAGGCCGGAGATACCGTGGTTGTTTCCGGCGCGGCCGGCGCCGTGGGCATGGTGGTGGGACAGATTGCGAAGATCAAAGGATGCCGCGTGGTGGGCATTGCCGGTGGTCCGGAAAAATGCGCGTACGTAATGAAGGAGCTGGGCTTTGATGCCTGCATTGACTACAAGGCAGAAGATGTGAAGAAGGCATTGCATCAACATTGTCCTCAGGGTGTGAATGTTTACTTTGACAATGTTGGCGGCGAAATTCTTGATGCCGCGCTGCTCTTTCTGGCACGCGGCGCGCGTGTGGTGATCTGCGGAGCCATTTCCCAATACAACAGCACGAGTGGGGTGAAAGGCCCGGCCAACTACCTTTCGCTCCTGGTGAATGGTGCGCGCATGGAAGGCTTTGTGGTGTTTCATTACGCAGCTCGTTATGGAGAAGGTATCCGCGATATGGCCACGTGGATGGCGCAGGGCAAACTGAAGTCAAAGGAAGACATTGTGGAGGGGCTGGAAACGTTTCCGGAAACACTGTGCAAGCTATTCAGCGGCGAGAACCTTGGCAAGCTGGTACTGAAGGTAGCGGAGTAAAAAAGCACAGTAACCACCTAATTACAGTTATAGCGTCAAAGCTATAGCTAATGACATTTGAGATATATCTTGCTCACCTGAGTATATGTTCAGCCTAAGGTTAAATTTAATTGGTTGCTGAAGTCATTCTTGAGTAAGCTTGCTTAAATTTCCAAGGCGAAAAGCAGACGGCATTCGCCCCAAAAGCAAGCGAGGTTGGTATGATTCCGGACACCAGCCTAGATTTTCCGGGACCGGATTTTCCTTATCCGGATCTTAAGCATGAAGATCGACGGCAAGAAACAAGACTGCATTTTCACGAACCCATTCCAGTAACCCTGCAAAACACAACGGCGAACATCTGCGCACAGCTCACGGACAGCAGTTTATGCGGCTTCCAGATAGAACACACGAAACCATTTTCCTTATCTGACACAATCACACTTTGCCTGGTCGGTGAACGCATTGTGGTGCGAACCGTGTGGGAGCGGCGCGAAGACGCGAAGACAAGGACCGGCCTGCTGCGAGAAGAGGCTTATCTGGTCCACCATCTGCGCAGTGGACACCCTGAGGCGTTGCCGCAACTAATGGAACCGCATGCGGGTGTCCTGAGAAAATTCGCGTTTTCCATCCTGCACAACAAGGAAGATACAGAGGATGTGCTGCAGGAAGTGGTGGTCAAGGTCCTGTTGCATTGCCACCAGTTTCATCCGGGTCGAAGCTTCAGAGCCTGGCTGATGCAGATCACCCGGAATGAAGCGCTCAAGTTGCTGCGCGGTTTTCGCCGCGATGGCGCGATTTTGATTCCCATGGAAGGCGACCCATCTGATCCGAATGTATTCAGCCGGATCTATTCCCGCGACTCATCACCGGCGGAACTGGCGGAACTCAATGAACTTAGATATGCGATTCTGAATGAGGTGGCGGCGCTTGAAACCAAATACCGGCAGGTATTTCTACTGCGACACTGGTTGCAGCTTGAAATGCCGGAGTTGGCACAGCAACTTGGCATTTCCGTGGACACGGCGAATACCAGATTGCATAGAGCCCATGAAAGGATCCGCGTCCGCCTGACATCGACTAAGTGTCGAGCGCGAGCAGCGGGAGCTTAGAGGTCTTCACACTCTGCGACTCAAGGTCGAGTGACAAGCTGTGGTTCAGCTACATCTGCATTGGCACGAGCCGTTTGTGTTCCCAGGAAGTTGATGAGAGCGTTCACGTCTTCATCGGCCAGTCGCAGGTTAGGCATGCGGACCTGTTTGTATTTTTCGAACAACGCTACCGCTACGGGATCTCCAGCAGCGATGGCCTTGTCGGGTTCCGTGATGAAGTGCGCCAGCCATGCGCGCTCGCGCACATTGGTCACGCCCAGCAGATCAGGCCCAATCCTGTCCCCATAGCCAATGGAATGGCATGCTGCGCAATGCGTGGCGAAAATATATTGGCCTTTGTCCTTCACGTTGAGCGGGGCCGCGTCCGCGTAATTCGGCTGGTTGGCGGCTCTGGAGTTTTTCCAACTGTTCAGCCAGTCACCGATCATGACGGCAAGAAATCTTGGATTGTCAGTGGCGGAGTTTCGCATCCATTGACCGGTGGCCTCATTGCCGATTAAGACAGCGGCGATGTGGCCGTCACGGTTCCGAGGATTGGGCGGAGAATAGAGGCCGATTTTTTTGCTGAGAAGATCTATGTCGTCTTTCTTGCCGGTAAGAAACAGCCATCCGGGACCAGCGTGATATTTCTCCGCGTACTCTTTCAGCACCTGCGGCGTGTCTCGTTTGGGATCAATGGTGATGGAATAAAAGAAGATGTCTTTGCCTACTCGATCGCCGAGCATCTGCTGCACCTGGGCCAGTCGCGCGGTTTCCAGAGGACAGGCGTCCACACAATGCGTGTAGATCAAATCGATCACCACGATCTTGTTCTTAAGCAGATCGCTGTAAAAGTGGACCACCTGTCCATCCTGCGTGGTCAACTCCACGTTGGGAAAGTAACCCGCTCCCCAACGGGAATTATCAAACGCCTTCAGAGCGGCAGAGGACACAAGCAGGACCAGCGCCAATGACAGCGCTCTGAACCTGACGGTGGAGTAACGGAAACAAGACAACATAGGGGCCTTTACAACAGCAACTGCGCTTGGTTCAGTAAAAGTTCCGGCAGCCGTTAAAGTTGTTCATGACGGCTAGCGACTGCCGGAGACAAAACTCCCTAGCTTCCTCCGCCCTTACCGCCGGTGAAGGCGGTGGGCAGAATTTCATCAGGAGCAATAAAGGTCACGCCTTGCGGTGTTGGCAATGGAGTTGGCAGAGGACGCAGGAAGGGCGCGCCGCCATCGTCCAATTCCCATCGCAGCAACATGGCGTTATCTTCATGGACTGTGTTGTGGCAATGCTCCATGAACATGCCGCCCCAGTCCCGGAACTGCATGGTCAGCGTCACACTGCCGGAAGGACGCAGACGATAAACATCCTTGCGGCCCTTTTCCCACGCAGGAACGTTTCTGGCGCTTCCGTTCCGGGCAAGTATTTGCCCTTCTTCAAAATGGATGTGGATGGGATGGTCCCATTCGCCGCCATCGTTGACCAGCGTCCAGGTCTCGCGTGTGCCGAGCTTTGGCGCGGCTGAAACGCGTCCGAAATCCGCATTAAGTTGGTCACCGCCGTCGGTGCCAATCCCCCATTTGCCGCGAAACGAAGTTATCGGATTGTTCGTAGTCTGGTTGCCGCCATCGCCAAAAACAAAGGTCCGCGTTGCCGCCACCGGGACCGCGCTGAGATCTGGATTCGGAATCATGACCGCCGGAACCTGGCTTACATCTGGCGTGGCCGGATTACGCACAACACGAAATTCCAGGAACTTCCCCACACACGGATCGGCATTCTGGCCAGACAGAGCCTGCGCCAGGGAAACGGCGCCGCTGGGAATGGCGCCATTTTCATGGGCTAGAACGTTGACCATCCAGACCTTGGTGCCAATGGCGTAACGCGAGAAATCGATAACGATGTCATAGCGTTCGGCAATGCCCTGCTGATCGAGTCTGGTCTGCGGGACCGGGTTCGGTAACAGGTTGCCGTCATTGGCGATCTGGATCATGGGCGAGTTGTCACTGAGTTGTATCTGGAAGAAGCGCGAGACGGCGGCGTTAAGAATGCGGAACCGGTACTTGCGGCGTTCCACTTCGAAAAATGGCTTAAAGAAGAAGTTGACCGTCATCACGTCGCCCAGAAAACCATCAAAATTGAAGATGTCAAAGAACAATTGACCGTCTTTGTCCCAGGCTTTGTCAGCGAGCATTAGATTGATGTCATAGTCGAGATTGGCGAAGTCATTGGCCGAACCGCTGGGCAGTTGAAAGTTGACGCCATCGGCGATGGTCTCATTCCCGCGATCCAGGGAGCTGTAGATGTTGAACATCGCGGCAATGCCTTTGTAGACGTTCTGCGACGTAAAGCTGAACATGTGATCGTGAAACCAGTGAGTACTCATGGTTTCATGCCAGTCCCCGGGGACGTTATGGATTTTCCCGTTGCCATCGGGACTGCCCGCACGCGGGTCCGTGGCGCCGGTATTGATGGTGTTTCGCCCGGCCAGCACGATGGGCCAGTGATAATCGTAAAACTGGTTGGGGAAAAAGTAAGCGCCGGTAAAACCATCGTTTTCGGCACCGTGGTGTCCGTTGTGTTCGTGGGTTGACAGGGTATGGCGTCCAAAGCCGCCGTTCTGTGTCACGTCAGCCGGGAGATTGTTGTGGTGCCTGAATAGAATGGGCTCGCCGTATCTCCCGATCACCAGCTTCGGCGGAATTGTGCCATTGAACGTCCACAGCGCATTTGGATTCTGATCAGGCAGGAAAGGGTGAAACCGCGGATGAACGGTTTGCGTTGGATCGATCCCGGAATTTTGTGCGTTTGCGACCGCCGGATTGTAGACATTATTGGTGGTCGCGCCGAGTTGTGAAACCTCAACCGCGACCTGCGGAGGTAATGTAGCGAAGCTCTGATGCGCCCAGATCGGTCCCGGGGGGCGGCCTTCGACAGGCCCAGTCCCTCCACCGAGAAACGGATCCACGGGTTGGGACGTTGTGTTGGCCTGCGCCGATGGAGCAGGACTCAGCGTCGAGACGGGACGCCTGGGTAGAACATCCAGCCGGCCCATTGGTTGCGTAAACGGCTGAGCGCCAAACAACGGGCTTGGTGGAGCGCCCGTGGGGATTCCGCTGTCGTCAGCATATGCGCTTTTTACAAACGGACTTAAGCCGTGGATCGGCGCCAGGAGGCCTGCTCCGGTGATCAATCCAAGCTTTACCAGGTCTCGTCGGCTGACCTGCCCGTGCGAATACGCCCGCACGATCTCCGCCCGGTTGTTGCGTGCTTCCTCGGCCTCCCGAACACGCGCTGGTGACGCATTTTTAAGAAAAAAATCCCTGCCCAAGACGCTACGTGTCATCGTGCGCTCCTTTATTAACTCAATTTAATGGAATCGTCTATTTACTCAATTTAATGAAATCGTTCTTCTGCTCTCTTTCCCTGTGTTCTGGTTGATCCCGGAAAAGGCAAAAACTTTCACGAAGAAAAAAGAATTTACAGACGGATTACAAAGCACCTGTTTTTGGCCGTGAGAGCGGAGCAAGATGTGGGCATTCGCTCTTGCGCGCGGATCCACTGTTCGAGAACGATCCAGCAGATTACAAGAGTTTTCTAATGCAAGCTCATGCCGGAATATTTTCCCGGACGACTATCTCGAATCAAATTCGTCCACGCTTGCAGCCGCCTTCCCAACCTGGGAAAGATGGATTTCGTTCCGGAGGTTTGCATTTTCAATTCTTCTTGCGTTTCAACGCTTCTTGAGTTTTCAGACCTGGGGAGTTCAATCGTCAAAGAGCGTTCTGTCCAACGAGGCACGCCTGCATCAGAATACTTCCGGCCCAGACAACGCAGGCTTCGATCATCCCGTGATCTTCACTTTGTGATCTTCACTTCGTTGTCTTCAGCTCTCGTTTTCGTCCGTCTGGTGGGCATCTTATCGTCTTAAAAATCTTTCTCACTTTGCAGAGACGTCAAAGGAGGATCCAAATGGCAGAAGACACTCTCGATCTGGTGAAAGATCTGATTCAGACCTGCAAGGATGGAGAAACCGGCTACGCCCACGCCGCAGGCGTGGCTAACGACCCACAATTGAAGGCATATTTCAGCGAACAAAGCCTGGAGCGAGCTCGCTTTGGCCAGGAGCTCAGGCTGGAAGCAGAACGGCTCGGCGACAAACCTGAGGTTTCCGGCAGCGTACCGGCAGTCCTCCATCGCGTTTGGTTTGAGACAAAAGCGACCGTTGGCCTGGGCGACCAGTCGATTCTGAACAGCGTTGAGCAGGGAGAAGACAGCGCCAAGAAGGCTTACGAGAAGGCCCTTTCCTCGCAGGTTCCGAATGATCTTCGTACTATCATCCAGCGCCAGGCAGACAGCGTGCTCAAGGCCCATGACTACGTCCGCGATATGCGTGATGGACAAGCCCAGCCCGGAGAAAAAGTAGCCTAACTAACAAGGCTTAAATAACAACGTGCAGGAAATTGAAAGTGCCTGGAATTTATGCATTCCGGGCCTTTTTTTGCATTTTTGCGCCTTAAACCAGCCATGGTTTACAAAGCTTTGCAGCCCGCGAAACATTTTCCCCGATTTTCAAAATATATTAAATAATGATGTCTTCGCGCATGCGATTGGAGCTAACCCCATGGTGCACACTGGCCGTCACTTCCTTCAGATACCTGGTCCAACCAACGTCCCGGATCGCGTGCTGCGAGCGATGGATCGTGCAGTTCTGGACCATCGCGGACGCGAGTTCGCCGAACTGGGCAAGGAAGTGCTTGAGGGCGTTAGGACGATTTTTCAGACACGTGGCCCTGTGGTTATCTTTCCGGCATCAGGTACCGGCGCCTGGGAAGCTGCCATCGTGAACACGTTGAACCCGGGCGATCGAGTGCTGATGTTTGAGACCGGGCACTTTTCATTGCTCTGGAAACAGGTTGCGGAAAAGCATGGACTGAATGTTCAATACGTTCCCGGCAACTGGCGCAGAGGCGCGGCTGCCGCAGATGTGGAAAGCCAGCTAACCAATGACCGTCATCACAGCTTTAAAGCCGTGATGGTTGTCCATAATGAGACTTCCACCGGCGTCACCAGCCGCATCGCGGAAATTCGTAAGGCGATGGATCGCACCAGGCATCCGGCGTTGTTGATGGTGGATACAATCTCTTCGCTCGGATCCATGGACTACCGGCATGAAGAGTGGGGCGTGGATGTAACCGTAGGCGGATCGCAAAAAGGATTGATGCTTCCTCCTGGGCTGAGCTTCAATGCCATTTCCGAAAAAGCCGTGGCGGCCAACCAGCGCTGCTCCATGCCTCGTTATTACTGGGACTGGATGGAAATGCTCAAGCCCAACCAGAACGGATTCTTCCCCTACACGCCGGCGACCAACCTTTTATATGGGCTCAAAGAAGCCATTGCCATGCTGCATGAAGAAGGTTTGGCCAATGTCTTTGCCCGCCACGCGCGTCATGGGCAGGCTTCACGCGCTGCGGCCAGCGCATGGGGACTGGAAATTGTATGCGAGGAGCCCGCGGAATATTCCAATTCGCTTACCGCCATCTTTGTGCCTGAAGGGCATGACGCTGACGACTTACGCGAAGTAATTCTCCAGAACTTTGATATGTCTCTGGGCGCGGGATTGTCCAAGTTGGCCAGAAAAGTTTTTCGTATCGGCCATCTGGGACACTTCAATGACCTTACCCTGATGGGAACACTCACCGGTGTGGAAATGGGCTTGCGGCTGACCGGAATTCCGCACAAAGACGGTGGAGTTGCGGCGGCCATGGAATCCCTGGTAGCGGCGGCAAAAAAGTCAGAACCTGTGTTGGCGAAATAAAAATTCAACAAGCACGTAATCCTGGAGGCGTTATGCAGCGCAGAAGTATCTTCTCGGCAACGTCGTTCGTGCTGTTCCTGATGTGTGTGATGTATGGCATCACCTACATTGACCGCGTTAACGTAAGCACCGCGGCCAGCGTATTTTCAAAAGAGCTTCACCTCAGCAACACTCAAGTTGGCTTTGTCTTCTCTGCTTTCGCTTATCCTTACCTGATTTTTCAAATCATCGGCGGATGGGTCAGTGACAAGTTCGGCGCTCGCATGGCGCTGACGGTGTCAGCAGTTATCTGGGCGGGCGCAACATTGGCAACAGGATTCGCAGGAACTCTTACCACCCTCGTGATCGCCCGCGTTTTACTAGGGTTTGGCGAAGGTGCAACTTTCCCCACCGCCACACGCGCCATGTCAGACTGGGCGCCTGCTTCCAGACGCGGCTTTGTTCAGGGTGTGACTCATTCGGCAGCGCGGCTGGGTAATGCCGTTACACCGCCGCTGGTGGCATGGCTGATTGCTCTCACTAGCTGGCGCGGATCTTTCCGGATTCTGGGCCTGGTGAGCCTTGTATGGGCCATTGTCTGGGGATGGTATTTCCGTAACAACCCCTCCACACACAAATCCATCACGCAGGAAGAACTCGCCGAGCTGCCCGCCTACAACCCCGCGCGACGCAAAGATCCCGTTCCATGGATGGCGCTCACCAAGCGCATGCTTCCCGTCACGTTGGTTTACTTCTGTTATGGCTGGACGCTGTGGCTTTATCTGGCATGGATCCCGTCCTTCTTCCTGCACAGCTACAAGCTTGACCTCAAGAAATCGGCGCTCTTCTCAGCCGGAGTCTTCTTTGCCGGCGTGATCGGCGATACTCTCGGCGGCATTGTCAGCGACCGAATCTATGCGAAGACCGGCGACTCCGACAAGGCACGGCGCAATCTGGTGGTCATCGGCTTTCTTGCTTCCCTGGTCTTCATGGTCCCGATTATGTTTGTTCACAACGTGAATTATGCCGCCATCTGCCTGAGCGCCGCATTCTTCTTTGCTGAGTTCACCATTGGACCCATGTGGGCCATTCCCATGGATATTGCGCCCCGCTTTTCCGGTTCTGCCAGCGGCCTGATGAATACAGGCTCTGCAGCTGCAGCCATCCTTTCACCTCTCATCGGCGGAATGATCATTGATAAAACGCACAATTGGGAATTACCGTTCGTCGGAAGTATCGGCCTGCTGTTGTTCGGAGCCGTCATGGCTTTCTGGATGAAACCATCCAACCAGTTGCCTGATCCTACGCCGGTACAGCAGATGGTCGCCTGAGCAATTTGACTGATCAAACGCCATTACCGCCCAGTTCGCACGCCAAGCCGGTTGATACGTTTTCTCAAGCGGAGCAGCTGGAAGCTGAATTGAAGAAGAAAATACGCGGCGAGGTCCGTTTTGATCGCGGCAGCCGCGCGCTCTATGCCACCGATGGGTCGAACTACCGGCAGTTCCCCATCGGATTGGTAATACCTCTTGATGCCGATGATGTGATCGCGGCAGTCGCCGTATGCCGAGCGTTCGGAGCGCCGGTACTCTCGCGCGGCGCCGGCACCAGCCTGGCGGGCCAGTGCTGCAATGTGGCTGTGGTGCTCGACTTTACCAAGTACATGAATCAGGTCCTGGAGGTGGATCCCGAACAAAAGTTTGCGCGGGTACAGCCGGGCATCGTCCTTGATTCTCTCCAGAGGCAGATCAAGCAATACAACCTGATGTTTGCTCCGGATCCTTCCACGCATAGCCGCTGCACCATTGGAGGAATGATTGGCAACAATTCCTGCGGCACGCATTCCCTGCTCGGCGGCAAAACTGTGGACAACGTGGAGGAGCTCACCATTCTTCTTTATGACGGCACACAGATGAAAGTGAGCGCCACCAGCGAAGCTGAGCTGAAATCCATCATTGGCGGCGGCGGACGCAGGGGAGAGACATACCGGACGTTAAAATCCATCCGCGATCGCAATGTTGAGCGGATCCGCAGCGGTTATCCGCTGATCCCGCGGCGCGTCTCCGGCTATAACCTGGATGAACTTCTGCCAGAGCGTGGCTTCAATGTTGCCCGGGCCCTGGTGGGCACGGAAGGAACATGCGTTGTCATTCTTGAGGCGAAGATCAGGCTGATCAACAATCCTGCGCATCGCTCTCTGGTGGCTCTCGGCTTTGACGATGCTTTCATTGCCGCGGACCATGTCCCCGAAATACTGGAGTTGAAGCCCATTGGCCTTGAAGGCGTTGAGGGCAGCATCATTGATGGGCTTCGCCGCAAGCAGGCGCCACACATGGAGCTTCTTCCCGAAGGGCACGGATTTCTGCTGGTGGAGTTTGGCTCTGACGATCCAGATGCCTGCCGCGAGCGTGCACAGCAGCTTGTTGCCCGCATGCGGCAACTTCCTAAGCCGCCGGGTGCTCGCATTTACACGCCGGAGGAATCGAGACATATCTGGCAGATTCGTGAAGCTGGTCCGCGCGCCGCTGCTTTTGCACCCGGAGCTCCCGCGGAGTGGGAAGGTTGGGATGACGCCGCCGTCGCGCCGGAAAAACTTGGCGCTTATCTGCGCGACATCCGCAAGCTGATGGACGAATACGGTTATCGTGGCGCATTCTACGGTCATTTTGGTCACGGCTGCATACACATGCGCGTGAGTTTTGATCTGGAAAGCGAAAGCGGCATCCGCAACTACTCTCAGTTCGTCAATCGCGCCGCTGATCTGGTAGTCAGCTATGGCGGCTCGCTCTCTGGCGAACACGGTGACGGACAATCTCGCGGCGCACTGCTGCCCAAGATGTACGGCCCGGAGTTGATGGACGCATTCCGTGAATTCAAGTCTGTCTGGGACCCGGGCAACAAGATGAATCCAGGCAAAGTGGTCAATGCTTACTTGCCGACGGAAAATCTGCGCCTTGGAGCGGACTACAAACCTGCACAACCGAAGACGCACTTTCAGTTTCCTGAGGACGACGGCTCATTGGCCAAAGCCACATTGCGCTGTCTTGGCTTAGGCGCCTGCCGCAAGCTGGAAGGTGGCACCATGTGTCCAAGTTATCTGGGGACCATGGAAGAAGAACACAGTACGCGCGGACGCGCGCACATGTTATTCGAAATGCTGCAGGGTGAGATCGTTGATGGCGGATGGGAAGATGAAAACGTAAAGAAGTCTCTTGATCTCTGCCTGTCATGCAAGGCTTGTAAGACTGAATGCCCAGCCAACGTTGATCTGGCTACTTACAAAGCGGAATTTCTCTCGCATTATTATGAGCACAAACGCCGTCCGCTACACGCGTACGCATTTGGAATGATCGACCGGTGGGCGCGGCTGGGATCATTGACTCCGTGGCTGGCAAACCGGGCCCCGACAGCTCCGCTGCTGGGAAGTTTCATGCGCAAGCGCCTGGGCCTGGCGCGCGAACGTAAGCTGCCTCGCTTTGCCAATCAGACATTCAAGCAGTGGGCCAGGAAGCATAAGATTGGTTCGCTGGAGAACGCCACTCTCTCGTCCGATGGGGCAGGAAAACGGCGTCAGGTTGTTCTGTGGGCAGACACATTCAACAACTTCTTTCATCCTCAGACCGCACAGGCTGCGGCAGAAGTCCTGTTGCGGGCCGGCTTTGACGTTCTGGTGCCGCAACAGCATCTCTGTTGCGGACGCCCACTCTATGACTTTGGCATGCTGGACCGCGCCAAAGAATATCTTGAGCGCATCATGCATGCGCTGGGCAGCGCGATTGATGCCGGGCTTCCGGTGATTGTCCTGGAGCCCAGCTGTGCCTCAGTTTTCCGTGACGAGCTGCGAAATCTTTTTCCCCATGACGCGCGCGCGCAACGCCTGCAAAGCCAGACCGTTTTGCTCAGCGAATTTCTGCAGAAGCATGCGCCTGAGTGGGAACCTCCACAGTTGGTCCGAAGGGTCCTGCTCCACGGCCACTGCCATCACAAATCATTGATGAAAATGAACGACGAAGAAGCGCTGCTCAAGAGAATGGGAGTGGAGCTTGAATCGCCGGACAGCGGCTGTTGCGGAATGGCCGGGCCATTTGGTTTTGAGCAGGATAAATATGCTCTGTCACAAAAAATCGGCGAACGCGTTCTGCTACCCGCGGTCCGAAAAGCTGGAACGGAGACTCTGATTGTCTCTGACGGTTTCAGCTGTCGTGAGCAGATCGAACAAGCCACCGGCAGGCCAACGCTGCACCTGGCAGAGCTGATTCAACTTGCGCTGAACAAATAGACCTCCCGTCAATTGATCTTCTTCGCTTCCGCCAGCATTTCATCCGCCCGGGCACGCACACGAATGTCTTCAGCGAAGTTCGTCCAGCGAATGACACCGTTCTGATCAACCAGAAACTCCGCGGGGCGTGAAATGTCACTTTTCGATGGGCCACCAGCATTGTGGAGCAACTGATACTGGCGGGTGACAGATGCATCCGCATCCGAGAGAAGAGTAAATGTATAACCGGCCTTCTTGCTGAGATCCATGGAAATTTCCGGCTGGTCCACAGAGATCGCCACCGGCCTTACGCCTGCCGTCTTGAAATCACCTAATTGCTTTTCCACACCTCGTAACTCGAGGTTGCAGAATGGTCACCAATAGCCACGGTAAAAAATCAGCAGCAGCGCTTTTGGCTTTTCGTTTGAGCCTGGGATGGGTGAGGAGAGTAGTTGAGCCAGGGTAACTGGAACTCCTTTGGTGTCCCGCAGGGTGAAATCTGGCGCCTTTTGTCCCACCTGCGGCGCCTTGTCCGGGGAAGGGAGGCTGCGGGCAACCGTGAACGATAGAACCGAGAACCCGAAAAGCAGGACTGCCAGAATGCTTAACGTCCATCCGGCCGCTTTTCCTCTGCGGAATTCCGGGTTGCTCATGCTGCGTTTGAGAGACGTGACACAAAGTGCGGCGGCCAAGGCGGCCAGCAGCAGATTGATCCACGGGAACGCCTGCTGTCCGGGAACTTTGATAAAGTACAAAGCATTGCTGAGGATCGCCGCAATCAGCAAGAACGCGCCCCACCACATGGCTGAGTTAACTCGATGATTCTCTGAGTCAGTCATGCGCGCGATTTTAGCAGCCACTACTCTGGTGAGCAACCGTCTGACCTTTGCCGGCTCCCGCGCATCTCACTTGTCTCAGCTTGCCACGGGGAGTGACTCTTCAAAAATGCAAACACCGGTGCAAACCATCAACGGGAATCACAAGAAAACCACAATCATTGTGATTTCCGCAGGGGTTGTACTGTGCGCCTTCGCCATACTCGCGCTCTGGATGGCAAGCAAGCCCTTTACTAAAGCCGGCAGCGTGGATCGTTTGCAGAACGTTCTCAACGCCACGGTGGAGATTAAGGGCTTTCGACAGACTTATTTCCCTTACGCCGGATACGTTGCCGAGGGCGTTACCGTTCACCAGAAACAGACTCCAGGAACATCCGTCCAGCCATTTGTGAGCATCAATCGACTCACTGTGCAAGCCAGCTACTTTGGTCTTTTTCACAAGCCGCATCATTTGAGCACGGTGGTGGCCGAAGGCGTGCACATTGTAATACCGGATCATGGGATCAATCTCATTTCCCAGAGGTCAGGAAAGACGGATCCCGTCATCATTGCCGAGCTCCGCATTGAACAGGCAATTCTCGACGTGGCTTCTTCCACTCATGAACCCGGGCCGCTTCGGTTCGGGATTCACTCGGCACGCTTTTTGAATGTGGGACCGGATACGACCGTGCCATTCAGTTCCAGCGTTCACATTCCAGAACCTCCGGGTGAGGTTGAAACCAAGGGCTGGGTTGGGCCATGGCGGGAAGATCACAACAGCATTCGAAACACACCTATCAGCGGATCTTACGTTTTGCGTGCAGCAAATCTTGGGCACTATGCGAGCCTGGATGGAATTCTTTCTTCTCAAGGCGAGTTTGTGGGCACTCTGGCCCGGCTCAACGTGAAGGGATCTACCGACTCACCTGATTTCGGTGTTCGCGAAAGCGGTCACCATTTCCATATCAAGACGCGCTTTACAGGATCGGTTGATCTAAAGAATGGCGACGTGGATATTGCGGCTTTGCAGGCTGATTTTGGAAAGACAACATTGGCAGCCACAGCCAGGGTGGCAGGCACTCAAAAGACTGTAAGTTTGAACGTGATCCGCGGCAAAGGTGAGGTGCAGGACCTGATTCTGCTGTTTTCCAAGGCGCCCCGCTCGCCTATCCTCGGTCCAATAGGATTCACCGCTAAGGCTGCCTTACCGCCCGGGGATAAACCTTTCAAAGAACGAGTACGACTTGAGGGAACGTTTGATATTGACCGGGCACACTTCACTGCGCCTAAAACCCAGCAAGGCGTGGACAAGCTGAGCGCTGAATCTCAGGGTGAGCACAGCCCTCTGGCCGAAGAGGATGACGCGGTTTCTGATCTGGATGGTCAAGTAACGCTCAAAGACGGAATCGCCCGGTTCTCACAAATCACGTTCAGCGTACCTGGTGCGACAGCCAACATGGCAGGAACCTACAGCTTGCTCGACCAGCGAGTGAAGTTCGACGGAAAGATGCGAATGAAAGCCACTCTGTCACAGGCGACTACTGGAGCTAAATCAGTTTTCCTGAAAATTCTTGATCCTTTCTATAAGAAGAAAGGCGCCGGCGCGGAACTGCCGGTGCAAATGGATGGAATTTACGGCGACACACACTTCACTGTTGGGCTCAGGGCCAAAAAGTAAAGCTCATTGAACGCGAGGCGGGGTTTCCAGGCGCTGTTTCACCATCTTGTAAAACGTCCAGACATTTTCTTCAGCGCTCTGTGAGATTCGCCGATGGACCTTAATGGAAGGATACATCTTGTTGCCCGCGATGTTGAGCGTCAGCGTAGCAAACTGTTTTCCGGGATACGTCTCAATGCTCCACTCCCCACCGAACCGGCGGCGCACCACTTCTCCCAGGTAACATCCCCAGGTCTTGCATAACTCCGTCAGGTCATCGTCACTGGGCCGGTCGCTGCGGACGTGATGAGCGCACTGGTCGAGAATGGTTTCCAGTTCCATGATCGAGTTCTCACTGAAATCGAGAGCAGCGTCAAATTCACGGCCAAGTTCCACGGCTCGTTGCGCGTAAGAGCTTGCCATTGTCTCGACTGAATCGTGCGCTTCATTGGTCATGCGCTGTGCTATCCCCCGTTTCTTCTTCTCTTAGATTGTAAATGGTGGATGAACGCCAGGTAACCCACTTAATCCGAGACACATTTCGTGAAAACGCCGGTTGAGAAAAGAGACAACCCAACAACTTTGAATGAATCCAATTGAGGAGAAACCCAGAAGTCCGCTCTGCTCGTCGAGTGTGCCTTTTTCGGTAGAACGTCAATTTATTTTTCAATCAATTCTTGCAGGGGGAGAAGTGTGTCCATGCTGTCGTCCAATTGTGCGGTTTATTTCGCAAACCAGATAGTTCGCAGGGAAACACGTTTCCTGCTTGCAGTTTCTTTCATTCTGGTTCCTGTGTTGAGCGCACCAGCGGCTTGGTCGCAAACCTGTAATTCCACGGTGAACCAGACGGTGAAGATCTGCGCTCCAGCAAGTGGGGCGACCGTGGCTTCTCCGGTGCAGTTCAGCGCAGGCGCACTGGATACGACCCATCCCGTCACCGGCATGAAGTTGTATGTGGATTCTGTGAATAAGGCAAGCAGTACGAGTGCGCACCTCACCGCCGCGCTCTCAATCCCAGCCGGCAAACATACCATTGTGATTCGCGCTTGGGACTCTACTGGATTTAACTTCGCCACCACAGAAACCTTCACCGCGTCCGCACCAGCGCCGACTCCAACACCAACACCTACTCCTACTCCGACTGCGACACCCACACCGACTCCTGTACCGACTCCAACGCCGACTCCCACGCCAACGCCTGCACCTACTCCTTCCGACATCAACGCCGTTAACCACGTCATCTTTATGCTGCAGGAGAACCGAAGCTTCGACACTTATTTCGGGATGTTGAATCCCTATCGCCGTGCCAGAGGCTGGAATGTGGGCGACGATCAGCACGTTTATGACGTTGACGGTATCGATGACAAGCTCACCACGATTTCCAACGTGAACGATGAGGGCACAATTTTCAATCTCTTCCATACGACAAGTTCCTGTCTGGATGACATGACTTCGTCGTGGTTCGAGAGCTACGGAGACATTAGCCGCTTCGACTTCACCACCACCCGAAAAATGTTGTTGGACGGTTTTGTCCATACCGCCGAGGGGTTTGCGAAATTTAACGCCAGCACAGGAGCATTTACTGACATGGCGGGAGAACGTGCCATGGCCTTCTACACTGACACCAGTACAGACGGGGCGCCGGAGCTGAATTACTACTACTTCATGGCTTCACAGTTTGCGCTGTCAGATCGCTGGTTCTCGCCCGTTTCCAGCAAGACGATACCGAACCGACTTGCCACCATCACAGGCGGCACAACGCAGGGCTATGCCTTCGATCCGGGCAGTGACGATCATGCCCCGCAACTCACCGCTAAAACGATCTTCCAATTGCTGGATGAGCATGCCATCTCCTGGAAGATCTACTATTCTTCCAAAGATGCGGACGGCAGCCCGTCCACCGAGTTCAAGTACTTTGGCTACAGTGGTAAGTACATCTCCAGGAACGCTTCTGGCGCGATCGTAGTGGATGCGACTCACATTGCGCCAATCAGCCAATATTTTACTGATGTCGCGAATGGCACCTTGCCGTCTTTCTCCTACATCGAAGCTGACTTCGGCGTCACCGATGAGCATCCCGGGGTTGGCCACTCCATCCTGACGGGACAGCAGCAAGTGGCTAGCCTGGTCAACGCTCTTACAGCCAGTGTTTCGTGGAACGATTCCGTATTGTTCTTCACCTATGACGAAGGCGGCGGGCCGTACGATCACGTGCCTCCTGTACCCGGACACACGAATGACAAGACCGCGCCGGCGCTGGCTGCGGTGGAGGGCGATCTCACTCCCATCGCTGTCAATCCAGACACCTTCCTGCCCTGCCCTCCAGCTACTGCGGGTGTTTACACCAATCATTGTGATATCCGGCCGAACCAACCAGGAACGCATCCGGCCGATGCAGCCACGCAGCAAGGCTTTGCTGCACAACTGGGATTCCGCGTACCCAATATGATTATTTCTCCATTTACCCGCCGTCACTACGTCGGGCATACCGCCATGGACCACACTGCGGTGATCCATTTCCTGGAACAGCGGTTCGGGCTACCGGCACTCACCAAACGCGACGCCGCTCAACCGAACCTGCTTGATTTCTTTGATTTCACCGGGAAGCCATGGGCCACTCCGCCAACGGGCGTGCCTGTGCCTCCTGCGGTGGGAAGCACATGTCACGCAGCAACCATGCACTAGGTCAACTGGAAATGAGATGAAAAAAGGGACGCTTCATAGAGGAGCGTCCCGTTTCATTTTCAGGCTGCAGTTTTTATCTTTATCTTTTGCCGGCAGGTGCTTTGGCACTGTGAACCGCGGCGACCGCCTGCTTCTGCTCCGGCGTAGGCGCGGGAGGTTCAGGCACCAACAATTTCAACCCCAGAGATTTGCGAAGCTCCGCCTCAAGCCTGGCCGCAATGTCTTTGTTATCTTTCATAAACTGCTTGGCATTTTCGCGGCCCTGGCCAATGCGCTCTGTCTTATAGCTGAACCACGCGCCTGATTTCTCCACCAGACCTTTCTCCACCGCGACATCAAGGATGTCACCTTCGCGGGAGATGCCTTCTCCATACATGATGTCGAATTCGGCTTCACGGAAGGGCGCGGCCGTCTTGTTCTTGACTATCTTGACCTTGGTGCGCGAACCCACCACAACATCGCCGTCTTTGATGGCGCCGATACGTCGGATATCCACACGAACAGACGAGTAGAATTTCAGCGCCCTGCCACCCGTGGTTGTCTCAGGGTTTCCGAACATGACGCCTATCTTTTCGCGAATCTGATTGATGAAGATCAGGCAAGTACGGGACTTGGAGACGATTGCGGTCAGCTTGCGCAATGCCTGGGACATCAAGCGAGCCTGCAGGCCCATATGGCTATCGCCCATCTCACCTTCCAGCTCTGCTTTCGGGACCAGGGCCGCAACGGAGTCCACTACCAGAACATCAATGGAGTTCGAACGTACCAGAGCTTCCGCGATCTCAAGGGCCTGTTCGCCAAAATCGGGCTGTGACACCAGCAGATTGTCCACATCCACGCCGAGCTTTCGCGCATAGATGGGATCCAGGGCGTGTTCCGCGTCCACAAAAGCGGCCATGCCGCCGGCTTTCTGGGCTTCGGCGATAACCTGTAAGGTAATGGTCGTCTTGCCACTGGATTCCGGCCCAAACACCTCCACCACTCGGCCGCGGGGAAAGCCGCCCACGCCCAGGGCCGCGTCAAAGGAAATGGAACCGGTTGAAATCACAGCAATGGGGACAATTGCCTCTTTGCTGCCCAGCCGCATGATGGATCCCTTGCCGAACTGCTTCTCGATCTGTGCCAGCGCAAGGTCAATCGCTTTGTTCTTCTCTGCTTTCTCGTCAGCCATTCATTTCTCCATTTGTTCTTGCGCAGACCCGCCGGCGCAGGACGAATTATAACTATACATCATGGGCGAAGAAAAGGGGAATAACAAAATTAAGCAGAAAAAACCCGGGCTTTTCAGCCCGGGTCTGGTTACGCCAATGGGGGATTGATGCTGGTTACCAGTATTTCAGGCTGACGTTATCGAGCCACGTCTGGTAGGTCTGGTGGTTTGCGCGCTGGTCCATCTGGAAAGCTACGTTCAATTCGTTTATACCGGATGCACGGGCGGTATAGGTGCGATTGACATAGTGCTTCACGCCATCAAGAGTCATTGCGACAAAGGACAGCTGTGTTTCATTGCGCTTGAACTCCCAGGTCAGGTGGTGCCATTTGTAGGCTGCCAGCGATTTGCAGGGAATCCCAGTGGAGATCCAGTTACCGTTCGCGTTACCCCACACCTTCCACACGCCGCCGCCAAGGCTGCACTCGGTACCGAAGATCCAGCGCCGCTTGCCATTGGCCTGGTTGGAATCAAATTCCAGCGCCTGTGATGCGGCGGGATTCTTGATGTAGAACCAGACGTCATAGACGATGTTGTGAGCACTGTTCACGGCGCCGAGCTGCTTCCACCACAACGCATCCGAGAAGGCATGGTTGGAGGCGATCTGGAAGACACGCGCATTGCCGGTCATGGACGGGCTTTTGACTCCTGCGGCACTTCCCAAAGAAGCTCTCGGACCGGCTCCACCGGCGCCTGCACAGGCGTCGCATTGGGACCAGGGACTCATTCTCTGGATTTGTGTCTTGGTGGTCTGGGCAAATGCGCTGGTGCTCATTGCGGTGGCAATCGCCAAAAAGGCAATGACTAACTGAATCTTGCTGGCTCGCTTCATTTTTGCTCTCTTCAACATTTTTATTTCTTCTCCAATCAGGGGGTTTGGATTTTTTTTGTAAAACCTGGCCTCGATTTTTTCTTCGGGCAGGCTGGACTCTATCGAGCGATCTACTCTGCCTCAACCCTTTTCGCTCTCTTAGGGCGATTAACAAATCCATCTAGTAGGAAGAACCCACGCGGTGGATTAGGGATATGGGAGCAGAGGTAGTTCTATCCGGACTTTCCGGCAAATCACATTCAAGATTGTCAAGCCTTGAACAACCGACGTGATCTGGGTTTGATTGACGATGTGCGCCGACTCTGAGCGAGCAGACACAGGACAGCGGAATCAATGTTTCGTTGACTCTAACCTGCCGGAAGATTCACTTACTTCCGGCAGGCAATTACTTGCTGGGGGAGATCACACACATGACGCACGGTTCGGATATCAGTATTGCGATTCCGAATTGACTCAAGGAACGTCTGGTCTTGTTCCGTCCTGGTTACGCCAATGAGTCTGTGCGAGCACGCTTAGGACGATATAACGCCAGTAAGATCGCAGACACAGGACAAGGCAATGAATCTGGTTTACCAATATTTCAGACTCACGTTGTCCAGCCAGGTCTGGTAAGTCGCATGGTTTGCGCGCTGATCCATCTGGAAGGCCACATTTAGTTCATTCGTTCCGGAAGGGCGGCCGGGATAAGAACGGTTCACGTAGTGCTTGACACCGTCATAGGTCAGGGCGACAAACTGCAACGTGGTTTCAGTGCGTTTGAATTCCCACGTGAGGTGATGCCATTTATAGGCGGCGGGCTGAGCGCATGGAATGCCAGTGTGGATCCAGTTACCCGCGGCGTTGCCCCAAACATCCCACTGTCCGGATGCGATGGCGCACTGTGTGCCGAAGATGAAGCGCATTTTGCCGTTGGCCTGATTGGAATCAAATTCCAGGGCCTGGGCTGCTGCCGGGTTCTTGATATAGAAATACAGGTCGTAAACCAGATTGTGGGCAGAGTTCACCGCACCAAGCTGCTTCCACCAGAGAGCATCAGAAAAGGCGTGGCTGGAGGCGATCTGGAAGACACGTGCGTTGCCGCTCATGGAAGGGCTGGGAACTCCAGGAGCGGTGGAGATCGAGGAGGTCGGACCGGCACCGCCCGCACCAGCGCATGTGGTGCAGCTGGACCATGGATTCATTCTCTGGATCTGAGTCTTGGTTACCTGGGCTGACGCTGAGGCGGTCATTGCGACGGCAATCGCCAAAAATGCAATCACTAACTGAATTTGTTTTACCTTCTTCAACATTCCTTATCTTCTCCAATCAGGGGGTTTGGATTTGCCGTTTCTTTTCCGGTCAGGCTGGACTCTATCGACCGATCTACTCTGCCTCAACCCTTTTCGGCCTTTTAGGGCTATTCCACCGCCCACCTAATGGGAAGAACCCAGGCAACGAACTAGGGATATGGAACCATTCGGCGGTTTTAGCCACTGGCTGGTTCTCCGGAAATTCTTTTCGACAAAATGCACAATTTATACCTATCAATGTTGTTGTTCTTCCTCGTGAATTACAGCCCCGAAGGCCGCTAAAATCCTCCCGGAGGCGGGGAACCCTCCGGGAGTAGCCAATGCGGCAGCGGAAGCTTTTTGTTGATTGTGGCGAGCGCGTGAAGCGCCACCATTCGCTACGGGTCTTCCCGAAGTCAGCTGGACGCGGATTCAATCCTCGTCTGCCAACTTGAAATGTTGTCCTCTAATGCCTCTTCCCCACGAGCAGTATCCGTGAGCACCGTTTCCGTGAGGACCGCGGTATTCATGGACGTTGTCTGAATTTCTTCCTTTGCTGATGTGCACGCAAACACGAGCACACAAGCGGATGCGGCTGCAGGAATCAAACAGCGTTGGGGAAGGATGTGCAACATGACCTAATTTATTACTCCGAATGATTGTGAAAGTTTACTAATGCAACCGCGAAGTGGAGATTAATCAGCCTTCTACTCAGCTTCAACCCTTTTTCCAAAGTAGCTGAAAAAAGGTTGCCCGGCGAACTAGTTGCGTATTAAGAAATATCCTTAATTCCTGGCTTCGCAATTCCTGTCGCTTCGCTCCAAAACCGCTGAAGAGTATCGATTGTGGCCGCAACGCGGATGCGCCTATTGCCGCGGGCTCGGCGGTCATTAATTTTGGCGCTTCGCGCAAACCGCTTGAGAATTTTCATCTGGTTGCTCCGGCGTGCTCCTGTCGCAGCGGGCTCGCCGCGCGTGGACGGCGCGAGCTTTTACGGATGGTGGAAGCTAAGCCTTTCTTTTTCAAACTCTCTGTCGCGTCGCTCCCAAAGAATGAATCAGGCGACCTTTGCGGGCCGCCTGTTGGAGATTTTCAAACTCGATTCAAGTTAACGGGCTCCTTTAGCCGAGCCCATTGAGTGGTTTTTGCCTACCAGGCCGCAAGCGAAATCTTGTCGAGCCAGGTGCTGTAGGCATGCATGGCGTAGTCGCCGTCCATCTGGAATGCAACGTTAAGTTCATTCACAGCCGAGCCAATCGCGGGATAAGAGCGGTTCACGTAGTGCGTTACGCCATCCAGGGTGAATCCAATAAAGATCGTAGTGGTGGCGGTCCGCTGAAATTCCCAGGTCAGGTGATGCCAGGTGAAGGCCGAGGGGACGGTGCAGGCAATGCCGGTATTTTGCCAGGTTGAGGAAGTACCGCCCCATACGTCCCAGTGCGCGCCATTTCTGATATTGCATTGCGTACCAAAGATGAATTTGTGCGCACCGACGGATTGATTCACGTCAAATTCCAGGGCCTGAGCTGCGTTTGGGTTGGTCAGGTAGAAGTAGACGTCATATTTGAAATTGGAGGCGGTGTTGATGGCGCCAAGCTGCTTCCACCAGAGAGCGTCTGAGTACGGGACGGAGCCGCCGATGTTGAATTGTGACGATTTTCCATCCATGGAGGGCGAAGCCACATTCTGCACCTGGGAAAAAGCGGCACTCGGACCGCTCCCACCAGCGCCAGCACATGTGGTGCAGGCTTGCCAGCCAGTCAACTGGTCAATGTCACTCAATACCGTTGCCGTTGCGGGTGGAGCGGGAAGGCCCGGATCCGGAGTTGGCGTTGCAGTCGGAACTGGGGTGGGGGTTGGGGCTGGAGTCGGCGTGGGAGTAGCAGAGCTACTTACGTTCACGATCATGGATGTTGTGAAGACTGCGCCCGTGCTGTCCCAGGCCTGTGTTACTACGTGGCGCGCTCCGGCACTCATGGCTAACGATGTATTAAAGGTTCCGGCCGTGGTGGCAAATACGCTCACATTGTCCACATAGATCCGAATTCCTGTAATCGGAGAGGTTGAGGAAGCGCTGCCAACAAATTGAGCGGGCGATCCGACAGTGGCGCCATTCGTTGGTGAGGTCACGGTTACTCCAGCGAAGGCCGAAGCTGAAACCAGTGTCAGAACCACAATGCACAATAGCTTTCTAGACTGCATTACTTCCTCTTCTCAAAAAAGTTGTGGGTTGGAGCAACCTGCTCACGGTTTGTAGAGGCTAATGACAATCCAGCTCTGCCTCAAATGTTTTCCCGCGACGAAGACAAAAAACCGAGGAGCAGGATTAGAGTGGGGTTACGTAAAAAGTGGTATTAAGGCGAGCTGTATAAATGAAAAAGGGGCGACCCTTTTTTCAGATCGCCCCCACTTGAACAAATTTTGAACTCATCCCGGACCCAACTTATCCCGGGAGCGCACTACTACCAGCGGGTGAGAGAAACTTTGTCCACCCATACTGAATACGCATCCTGCCTGAAGTCGCCATCCATCTGGAACGCAACGTTGAGCTCGTTTACGCTTGACGCCCTAGCCGTGTAGGTCCGGTTCACATAATGAGTGACGCCGTCCAGAGTGAATCCGATGAAGACCACCTGGGTGGCCGTACGCTTGAATTCCCAGGTGAGATGGTGCCACACAAAAGCGGTGGGCGGAGCGCAAGCGATACCGGTGTTTATCCAGTTGCCGTCCGCATTTCCCCAGACGTCCCAGTGGCCGCCATTCCTGACATTGCATTGTGTGCCAAAGATGAACCTCTTGGTGCCAATGCCCTGGTTGGAATCAAATTCCAGGGACTGAGCCGCAGCAGGATTCGTCAGGTAGAAGTACAGGTCGTATTTGAAATTGGTTGCGGTGTTGACTGCACCCAACTGCTTCCACCAGAGAGCGTCAGAATAAGGAGTGGTTCCGCCAAGGCTGAATTTTATTGACTTGGAGTCGAGGGACGGAGAGGCCTGATTCTGAACCATGGAGAACGTTGCCGTTGGCCCGTTCCCACCAATTCCGGCGCAGGTGGTGCAGCTCAGCCATCCGGGCATCTGGTCAATATCGGTATAAGTGAAAGCCGTGGCGGGGGGAGCAGGCAACGCAGGCGTTGGAGCCGGAGTGGGTGTTGGGACCGGCGTTGGCGCCGGCTTCGCGGCAGTCACGGTCAAGGCCAACGCCTGTTTGGTGACTACTCCCTTCGAGTCCCAAGCCTGGACCACTACGTTGTGCTTTGCGGCAGACATGGCAATGGACGCGTCAATTTTTCCGGCAGTTGTCGAGTAGACACTGACGTTGTCCACGTAAACCCGCATACCTGTAATGGGGGAAGTTGAAGTTGCCGCGGCAACAAAGTGGACCGGCGATGCTTGCGTGGTACCGACGGTGGGAGCGCTAACGGTGACGCCGGCAAAAGCGGCGCTGGCCAGACCGAAAGTCACAATCAAGAGGCGGATGGCATTTTTCAAGACTCGAACTCCTTCGAGGAACTAAGCTTGCTTAATCTCAACGAGGGACGAGAATAGGGATGCATCTACTCTGGATGTATCAGGAGAGCACTTAGTTCAACAGGGTATTGAGCCCTAGGGCCTTTTAGGGATTGTGGAAAACCATGGCCGAAAAGAGCTGTCCGTAAAGAGAGAAGAAAAATTGCCGACCGATTACGAGTTCATGGGAACGCTGCGGTCACGCGGAATTTTAAGCCGCTTCAGCTTCGTCTTGTTCGATCGACTGCTTTAGATAAGGAGCCACCGCCGCGCGCGAACCCACTACGTCAGCACGGCCAACACTGTAATAGTTCAGCCCCGCGGCCAGCATCAGCGCGGGCTTGAACAGATTGCGCCCGTCAACCACGATTGGATAGCGCAGCAGTACCTTGATCCGCCGCAGATCCAGAGCGCTGAAATCTTCCCACTCCGTCAGGATGAGACACGCGTCGGCGCCTGAGAGGGCTTCATAAGAGTCGGCTGCGAATTTCACAGAGCCGTCCGGGAATACTTCCCTGGCCCGATTCATGGCAGCCGGATCATAAGCAGTGACACTGCAGCCTTCCTTCAAAAGACCCTTCACGATGGCAATGGCGGGGGATTCGCGAATATCGTCAGTACCGTTTTTGAAAGCCAGCCCAAGTACGCCAAGTTTCTTGCCCTTCAGCGTCCAGAGCGCTTTCTTTACCTTCCGCAGAAACCGATGACGTTGTTCTTCATTGACGCGCGCGACTTCATCCAGCAAACCGAAGTGCAGCCCGCTTTCACGGGCGACCGCGCGAAAAGCGAGCAAGTCTTTGGGGAAGCAGGAGCCACCGTATCCTACTCCCGGCAGGAGGAACCGGCGCCCAATGCGCGAATCACTGCCAATGCCTTCACACACCTGTTCAATATCAGCCCCCACCGCTTCACACATGGAGGCAACAGCGTTGACGAAAGAGATCTTCATGGCCAGAAAAGCGTTGGAAGCATGCTTAATCAGTTCCGCGCTCTTGGTGCTGGTCTCAATCAGGCAGGCCTTGAATTGTCCATCCAATGAACCGGGAACCACGGGTCCGGGGATCATGTCAGTTTGTTCGTAGTACGAGCCATCCGTGAGTGGCCGATAAGCCTCAGCCACCATGTCAGCACAACGAGTGGTGTCCGCCCCTATGACGATGCGGTCGGGGTAGAGGAAATCGGCGACAGCGGAGCCTTCGCGTAGAAATTCGGGGTTGGATGCCACGTCAAACAGTTCCGGCGGCGCACCATTCAGGAGCATGATGCGGCGGACCCAGGCATTGGTGTAAACGGGAACCGTGCTTTTTTCCACGATCACCTTGTAGGTATCGATTGCGCCGGCAATGTCTTCCGCCACGGATTCCACATACGAGAGATCCACGTCTCCATCTTCCTTAGGAGGAGTGCCTACGGCTATAAAGATGATCTGACTCCTCCGGACGGCGTCCGCCAGATCACTGGTGAAGTGCAGCCTCTTGCCGCGATGGCGTTGAAGGAGTTCAGGAAGAAATTTCTCGTGGATTGGACATTCTCCGCGCTGGAGGGAGGCAAGCTTGCGCTGGTCATTATCGACGAGGAAAACTCTGTGTCCCAACTCGGCAAAGCATGCACCAGCAACAAGGCCTACGTAACCAGATCCAACAACGGCGATCTTCATCTGATAATTTCCCTCAGGCACAAGCCAAGGATTTCCCGACACCGGCCCACCTTAAAAGGTAAGTAGGCTGTAAGTTCTTGGATGGCGGCAGAATGTCCGGAGATGGTGCTCTACTTGCACCAAACCTCCGGTCCGTGCCATTTAGCGCCAAATGGATTAAGGAGGGAAGACCGTAAACGTCCGCTTCGTTTGCGGCATCGACCAAAAACACCGAGGGTGAAGTGAATTTCAAGGCTTCCAGGCTTAATCGCGGGCCCATTGGAATCCGCTAATGGAAACAGAGATGCTCCTGCTGGTTAGGATATGATCACCCTGATAACCGGACTACCGGCGAAGCTAACCAACGGATTACATGAACCCCAAAGTGGCCGAGTACCTCAGAAAAATGATCGTGACCATCGTTATCCTGTACACGGCACTGGCAGCTTACGCCTACTTTTTTTCTGACCGGCTGATGTTTCAGCCACATCCCTCTTCCTATCGAGATGGCGCGGACATCCTGAAAGTCACCACCTCAACTGGAAAGCAGATCTCAGCAGTATATTTTCCAAACAATGCTGCCCGGTACACTTTGCTGGTAAGCCATGGGAATGCGGAAGATCTGGGCGATGACCGGGAGTGGCTGCAGGACCTGCGAAGAGAAGGCTTTAGCGTGTTTGCCTTTGACTACGAAGGCTACGGAACCAGCGAAGGCAAGCCTTCAGAGAGCGCTCTCTATGAAGATGAATTTGCAGCCTATGACTACCTGGCAGTGAACCTGGCCACGCCGCCCGATCGCATCCTTATATATGGGCGCTCCGTCGGGGGTGGGCCAGCCGTACATCTGGCAGCTCGACGGCCGGCAGCGGGACTCATCCTGCAGAGCACATTTGTATCAGCGTTTCGAGTGCTGACCAGAGTACCCCTGCTCTTCTTTGACCGGTTCCCAAACGCTCGCGAAATCCGGCACGTTCATTGCCCGGTGCTGATTATGCATGGCACCGCGGATTCGGTAATCTCCTTCTGGCACAGTAAAGAGCTCTTTCGTAAAGCGAATGAGCCTAAACAGTTCTTTGCAATTGAGGGCGCTGATCACAACGACCCAGTCGCTGCCGCCACCGCAGCCGCACTGGCCCAGTTCACCGCGCTGCTGGACGGCAAACGTTCGACTTCACCCCGGTAAGTTCCTGGGACAAGCCATTGAACAGGGATTTCGACAAGGAAAAGCAGAGCTGCTTTTGATATAGTGTGGCAGTCTTCCAGGAGCTGATTATGAAGCCTGTATGCATGCGCTTGTTTGCTATGGCTTTCATTGTTTCCGCGTCACTCTGTTCCCTGACCGCCCAGGAGAAGTCTGGGCAACGTCAGACTCAGTCTTCACCGCAGACCTTTCGCACCACTACCCGGCTGGTAGTGGTGGACGTTGTTGCCACTGATGATAAGGGTATGCCCGTAAAAGACCTGAAGAGCGAAGACTTTGTCGTGACGGAAAACAACGATGCACAAGAAGTAATCGACTTCAGCTTTCACCAACCTGGAACTATACAGACACTATCAAGGACCCTGCCGGCAAACGTTTTCGCCAACTCGCCGCAATATACCGGCAGCAGTTCACTCAATGTAATTCTTCTGGACGCGATCAACACCGACTTCAGCAATCATGCGTATGCGCAGGACATGCTGGTGAAGTATCTGGCGGCAAATCCCAAGCTACAGCCGACGGCGGTTTATGCCCTGGAAAACAACCTGCGGCTTTTGCATGATTTCACCACTGATCCGGAGGCCCTGCGTGATGCAATTACGCATTACAGGGGCATTGCGATATCCCACCTGCCGACCGTGCAGGCCTCCGCATCGCCCTTTTCTCAGCGAGGAACATTTCGCAACACCACCCAGGGCCGCGGGTCGGCTTTTCGCGGAATGATTTTCCTGGCCCAGACTCTGGCGGGTTATCCCGGACGCAAGAACCTGATATGGATTTCCGAAGGCTTCCCTCTCAGCCTTTACCCCGATACCACCATGGCTGACGAAGTTTTGTTGACTGAGGATTTCTCTCCGATTGTGGAGAAGATTGCCGACGATCTGATGGCGTCACAAATTGCACTCTACCCCATCAGCGCGGCCGGGGTTTCGAAAGATGATCAATTCTCTGCCCAAACCGCAATGTCAAGCATGGCGCAGCGGACCGGCGGCAAGACATTTTTTAATCGCAATGACATTGATACGGGCGTACGCACCAGCCTGGATGACGGCTCAACCTACTACACGCTTGAGTACTACCCCAGCAGCAAGACATGGAACAACAAGTTCCGTCGCATACGGGTCAAAGTGAACCGCCCGGGCGTGAAGCTGCAATATCGGGACGGCTACTACGCCAACAATCCCGCGGTGGTTTTTGGTGCGGACACCATGGCTTCTGAATTCAGCCAGGCACTGGACATCAATGCGCCGGCGCTGACTGCGGTTTCATTTCAGGCGGCCGTTCTGCCCGCATCGCCGCAAAGTCAGAACAAGCTGTCAGTGGTGTTCCACATTGATCCCAGAACTCTTCACTTTCAGCAAGGTAGTGACGGGCTGGCGCATGCGGAAGTGAACTGCGTGGTCTGGGCGTACCCTAAAAAAGGCGATCCCATACGGGCCGAAGGCGGCACTCTTACGGCAGGATTGCCCGCTGACGAATACGAGAAGATGATGAAGAGCTTCTTCCCATGCCAGCGAACGCTGGATTTGAAGCCGGGTCAATATACTCTCAGACTGGGTGTGCTTGATCGCACAGCAAATCTGATTGGTACACTGACGACGCCTTTAAACGTTCCTTGAATTATCTTGCGATCCGTTTGCAAATGAACTGAGGTTCCCAATGACAGCCAGCTTCACGACCCATGATCGGAACGGCCGCACTTCTCTCTTTGATGATATTGGCGGCTACAAATGCCACGAATTCGCCAGCCCAGGCCCAGGACCAGAAGAACGAGGTGGTGCAGTCCGATACCGTGTTGCGTACCAATACCCGGCTGGTGGTAACGGACGTGGTGGCCACGGACAGCAATGGAAAGCCAATCACAAATTTAAACGCCGATGATTTCAAGGTACTTGAAAACGGCAGGCCGCAACGGGTGGCGAATTTCAGCTTCCACCAGCCTGCGGCTCAGGCTGCACCACGGACCGTTTCCCTTCCGCCTGGCATTGTTACCAACGAGCCGGTTTACGCGGCGAGCAGCATGAATGTCATTCTGTTCGATTCGGCGAACGGAGATGCAACAGAACATGTTTATGCCCGTGATCAATTACTGAAATTTCTGGCGACTTCTGAAATTCACGAGCCTCTGGCCATTTTTGCTTTGCACAATGACCTGAAGCTCCTGCATGACTTCACCACGGACGGAAAAGCCCTGCATGCCGCCGTTGCGGCCTACAGACCTCCGGCTGCATTTCAAGCCGGCGAAAGCATTGAATCCAGAGCGTCTGCTTTCTCCAACAACGGTAACTTCCACACCAGCGACCGCAATATTGAAACCACGTTGAACCAGCTCAATGCCCTGGCCAAAGTGCTGGTCGGGTATCCCGGCCGGAAAAACCTGTTATGGCTGTCAGAAGGTTTCCCGCTGGTTCTGTTTCCTGACATCGCTTCGCAGACGAACATGAGCGGCCAGGATTTGCGCAGCGCGGGCAACGGGCCCAATGCCAAAGACAACATGATGACTGGAGCAAATCTTACGAGTTACGCCGCCCTGGTGAAGAAAGTGTCAGACTCGCTGATGAACGCCCATGTAGCGATCTATCCCGTGGACGCCGCAGGCTTAGGGCGTGACAGCCATCTGGCGGCTCAAAATACGATGAACGATATGGCCCAGATGACCGGAGGACGCGTATTTACCAATCGCAATGATATTGCCCTCGGCATGAAAAACAGCCTGGACGACGGATCCATTTATTACACGCTGGAATATTATCCGGACAACAAGCAATGGGACGGACAATTCCGCGCGATCAAAGTATCTGTCGACCGGCCAGGAATCAATCTGCGATATCGCGAAGGCTATTACGCTGTTGACCCAGCGAAGATCGCCAAAGATGAGTCTGACCGGGTGGCTGAAGATTTCAGCCGCGCGCTCCAGGCTGATTCGCCTTCCGCGACGGCAATTCTTTTTCAGGCCCAGATTTCCCCGCCAACCGCAAAAACCAACAAGGTGGTTGTGACCTTCCACGTTGACCCCAAAACCATCGCGTTCGAACACAAGGAAGACGGCCACGAATTCGCAAGAATCAACTGTACCGTCTGGGCCTACGGCAAAGACAAGAACAAACCTTTTATGTCGAACAATGATACGGTCACCGCCAATCTCAAGAGAGAGGAATTTCAATTGATGATGAAGCAACAGTTCCTCCCATGTAAGCGTGAACTGGAGTTGAAACCGGGCACCTACGAACTCAGGCTGGGAGTATTGGACCGAAGCAGCAACCGGATGGGCACTGCAAGCGCGCCAGTGGTCGTACCATGAGGCTGAGTTGATCAAATCGCAGTAATGGCCATGGCTGGGAAAACTCGTTCTTCAGGAGAAAACAAATGCCGTTCTCAAACCGCCTGGTCATCCTTTCAGTCGTGAGTGTCGCGTTTACGCTCAAACCGAGTGCCGCTCAGAACAATCAGAAGGGCTCGCGGCTCACAGCCGGAAGTCATGCAAAGCGACAAGGTGCTGAGGAGCAACACGCGATTGGTGGTGGTGGACGTGGTCGCCACGGACGGCAATGGCCAATTGCAGAGCGACTTGAAGGCGGAAGACTTCAAACTGCAGGAAAACGGAGCGCCACAAAAAATCAGTAATTTCAGTTTTCATGCGCCAGGCGCAAAACGTGTTGAACACCCGACGCTGCCGTCTAACGTGATCACCAATGCTCCCACGTTCCAATCGAGCAGTTTGAACGTGATGCTGCTGGATACACTGAACGGTGAATTCTCGGAAATAACCTATGTTAAAGACGAGTTGGTGAAGTATCTGGGCAGCGCTAAACTCGACCAACCGGTAGCTTTATTCGCCATGGAAGACCGGCTGGTGCTGTTAAGCGACTTCACCACTGACAGCGCATCACTGAAAAATACGGTGGAGAAGTTCAAGTTCCCGGCACGTTTCAATAACGCCGATACGGCCGGCTCCGTGGCATCTGCGTTCACCACGCACGGCGATTTTCACACCAATGACCGCAACATCGGGGAGACGCTGAATCAACTCAATGCCCTGGCCAAGACCCTCTCCGGCTATCCCGGGCGCAAGAACCTGATCTGGCTGTCAGAGGGTTTTCCAATCACGCTGTTCCCTGACATTCAGATGGCCGGCCAAGCAGCCCCTCATCCTGGAACCGGTTTTGTGAAAGGAGCGGCGGGCGGACAAACTAACCCGGCAACAGGTATGCCGACGAATGGCGGTATACGCTCACTAGGAACCGGCGCAACGAACTATAAGGACTACGCCGCACTCATCAAGAAGGTTTCGGAAGCTCTGATGAAAGCTCAGGTGGCAGTCTATACGGTGGATGCCGGAGCGCTAGGCAAGGATTCACGCCTGGAATCTCGACATACAGCGAATGAAATTGCCAGCTCAACCGGCGGAAGAGCCTTTCACAGTACCAATGACCTGGCGGGGAGCATGCGCGCCAGCATTGAAGACGGATCTTCCTATTACAGCCTGGAATATTATCCTGACAATAAAAACTGGGACGGCCAGTTTCGGCAGATACAAATCAAGGCAAGCCGTCCGGGAGTGATGCTTCGCTATCGCCTGGGCTATTACGCGCTTGACCCGGAGAAGGTCAGCAAAGACGAGTCCAGCGAGGTTGCTGAGAACTTTAGCCGCGCTTTGCAACTGGATGCGCCGGCAGCAACCGGCGTGCAATTCCAGGCACAGGTAGTCAACACGGGCAAGAAAGTTGTAGTGAACTTTCACATTGATCCCACCACGCTGGCATTTCAGCATCAGGATGACGGGCAAGAACGTGGCAAATTTTCACTTGTACCGTCTGGGCCTACGGCAAAGACAAAGACAAGCCGGCCGGGATGACCAATGACACTCTGAATGCCAATCTGCCGAAAGACGCTTACCAGCAGATGATGAAGCAGCATTTTCTGCCGTGCAGCCGCGAACTGGATTTGAAGCCCGGAGCGTACACGCTTCGCGTCGGGGTGCTGGATCGCACGACAAATAAGATGGGCACTTCAAGCATTCCAGTCACTGTGCAATAGCGATTGGACGCCTTGGACCACGAAGGCGATTTTCTTTTCGCTTAGGCAGCGGCAATCGCCGTCAGACCGCGCGTGCCGCTCTTTGCCGCTTGCAGGCTTTGAGTGATTTACGGAGAATCCTCCCAGCAACATCAGGAGGTTTCGCGTGATCAAGGCCAGCACCGTGACGTTCTTAGCGCTTCGATACCTGAGCTCTAACCGGAGATCAGCGATGGCGGTGGCCATGTCACAGGTGCTGGTCCACTCACGCCTCCTGGCCAGGCGCGTGCACAGTGACTGGAAGCTCCGGCTTCCGGCAATCCTGGTCTCCTTCCGTGCCGCGCTTGGCCTGGGGCTGGTGGGATTCAACTTTGCCATTCACAACAACATCATTTTTGCGATGGCGATTGCGGCGGCGATGCTGTCTGACATTTATGACGGCGTGCTGGCGCGGCGCTGGCAGATTGATACGGAAAATCTTCGCCGCTGGGACACACGCGCCGATACATTGTTCTATCTCTGCGTGTTCGTGGTATCGGTAATGCGATATCCGGCGGCATTTCAGAACCGCTGGTTGATTATTTCAGCGCTGATTACGGCAGAGGTGATTCAGCATGTATTTGCCGCGTTGAAGTACGGACGGCACGCCAGCTATCACTCCATCATGTCAAAAATCTGGGGTCTGATGATGGCTGGCTCAATGATTGCATTGCTTGGCTTTGGCGTGAACAATTGGTTCATGGACCTGACGATTATCTGGGGAATCTGCTGCAACGTGCAGGGATTGGTGATGACTTTGCTTCTGCCAACATGGCATCGCGATGTGCCGACACTTTTTCATGCGTGGAGATTGCATGTTGGCGGCAACGCTTGAATTGACCACTTACCTCAGCGGCTGAAGCCGGGGTGCTTTCGATCTTAAACGCAGGCATAAATGCCTGCTCCACCCTGAAGACTCCAACAGCACTGTGGCGCCGGCCTACTGCGCGGCCAGCCCTGAAGACTATTTAAAGATCGCAACACGAGACGTAACAAGTTACGTCTCTACGTCGGGATCCTTTACTGTGCAGCCAGCGTCTGGGCCAGATCTTCCCATTCCGCCATACGTTGTTCCAATTCTGACTTGCAACGTTCCAGTTCCACCGTCTGGCGCTGCGTCTCTTCCGCGCTGATAAAGTTCTGCAACGCTGTTTCAGTCAGGGCGATGGCTGCTTCCAACCGGGCAATCTCCTCTTCCAGGTCCTGGCAGCGGTCCTGCATCTGTTTCAGCTTCAGGGGATTGATCCGTTTTTGCTTCGTGTCGGCGTCTGGAGCGGGCGCGTCTACAGGCCTGGGTTCCGGCCTCTGGGTGGTGTTGGCCGGACGCGCACCGTTGCGTGAAATTTCAGCGATCGCCGGCTCCGCGGCAGGACTTTCTTTGCTGCGCAGATAATCTTCATAATTTCCAGGGAAGGCTTCAACGCGGCCTTCGCCGATTTCAAAGACGCGCGTGGCCAGCTTGTCAATAAAGTACCGGTCATGCGAGACGAAGACCACGGTGCCGGTAAACTTCTGCAACGATTCCAGCAAAACATCTTTGGCGCGAAGATCGAGATGGTTGGTGGGCTCATCCAGCAGCAGGAAATTGGAAGGATGCAAAAGCATGCGGGCGAGGGCGTAACGATTGCGTTCGCCACCGGAGAGCACGCCGATCTGTTTGAAGACATCGTCTTCGGAAAACAGAAAACAGCCAAGCAGGCTGCGCAGTTCGGTCTGCGTGGAACGGGGCGCGGCTTCAAACAAGTCGTCGAGAAGGCGCGCGCTGGTATCGAGAGCCTTGTACTGGTCCTGGGCAAAGTAATCCACTTCCACGTTGTGTCCCAGCTTGAGTTCGCCTGCGGTGGCGGGCTCATGCCCGGCCAACAGCTTGATCAGCGTTGATTTTCCCGCGCCATTTACGCCGACCAGAGCAATACGATCGCCGCGCTCAATGACAAAGCTGGCTTCGGAGAAAACATGCTTGGCTCCGTAGCTCTTGGCAATGTCTTTGGCTTCCACCACGGCGCGTCCGCTGGCGGGCGGTTGCGGGAAGGAGAAGTGAATCGTCTTTTCCTCGGGAGGAATTTCGATCTTCTCCATTTTCTCCAGCTCTTTGATGCGGCTCTGTACCTGCTTGGCTTTGGTTGCCGTGTAGCGAAAACGATTGATGAACGCAGTCAGCTGTTCGACCTTTTCCTGCTGATTGCGATGCGCCGCTTCCAATGTCTCCAGCCGCTGCTGTTTTTGCGACAGGTACTTCTCGTAGTTACCGGTGTAGAACCAGACTTTCTTGTTCCAGATTTCCGCGATCTTATTGACGGTAACGTCCAGAAAGTAACGATCGTGCGATATGAGCACGTAGGCGTTGGGATAATTGTGGAGATATTGTTCCAGCCAGTTACGCGTTTCCAGGTCAAGATGGTTGGTAGGCTCGTCGAGAAGAAGCAGATTGGGTTTTTCCAGAAGCAGCTTGGCCAGAGCGATGCGCATTTGCCAGCCGCCGGAAAATTCTTCTGTTCGCCTGTCCCAGTCTTCTTTCCTGAAGCCCAGGCCGTTTAGAACAACACCGACTTCCGATTCAATGTTGTAGCCGTCGCGCGAATGTATCTCAGCCTGAAGGTGGTGGAAACGAGCGGCGATTTGCTGATAGTCGGGGCTGTCATGATCGACTTCACCCATGCGACGAGCCAGGTCTTCCATCTCACGCTGCATGTCATGAACGTCACTAAAGACGGACAGACATTCGGCGAAGACGGAACGCCCGGCGAGCGAGAGGCCATCCTGCGGAAGGTATCCGCAGCGAATGTTGCGCTGGCGGTTGGCTGATCCGTAATCCAGGCCCTCAATGGATGCCAGGACCTTCAGCAGCGTAGATTTGCCCGTGCCATTGCCGCCCACGAGTCCAACTTTGTCATTGGGCGTAATGAGCCAATCGAGATCCTGAAACAGGATCTTGGGGCCAAAACGTTTGCCGGCCTGGGAGAGCTGAAGCATCTGCTTGTTTCATTATAAAAGGCGCGGTGGGAACACCTACCACGGAGACACAGAGGCACGAAGAAGAGAAGGGTTTGGCCGCGAATGCACGCGAATCAAGGCAAAAACTTTTTGTCGCAGATCAACGCGGATAAACGTAGATATGGTTCAACCACAGAGGCACGGATACACGCAGATGTTCTTCAACCACGGAGACACGGAGGCACGGAGAAGCGCTAAGGAATTGTTATATTCGAAAGTATGATCCACGCAGCTTCCAAAAAGGCGATTGGCTTTGCCACGTGCACTCAATACCGCGATCTCACCGGTGATGATCGGATCCTGGCTGCCGCGCTGGGAAAGCGGGGCATAAGGGTTGTGCCGGTGGTCTGGACGGAAACAGAGCCGGAGGCGGTGAGCTGCGATTTGCTTATCGTGCGGTCGGTGTGGGACTACCATCTCCAGCCGGAACGGTTCATGCAATGGATTGATGGAGTGGCCGCAAAGATGCCGGTAATCAATCCACCGGAAATGATCCGCTGGAATATGAACAAGAGGTATCTCTCGCAAATTGAGGCGGCGGGATTCACCGTTCCCAGAACCATTTTTCTGGACCGGCGCGTTGATGTGAATCTGTCAAACGTAATGCGGCACGGAGGGTTCAGGCAGGCGGTAGTGAAGCCGGCGATCTCGGCGTCGGCGTATGAGACGCGGAGAATTGATGAACCGACGCCGCTCGACGATCAATGGTTGAATGCTCTGTTGAAGAACCGGCCCATGATGGTGCAGGAGTTTATTCCTGAGATTCAGAGTGATGGTGAATGGTCATTGATCCTTGCCGGCATGGAGTTCACACATGCGGCGCACAAAGTTCCGAAGGCCGGAGATTTTCGCGTACAGGAAGAACATGGCGGCATGCACAAGGCAGCTTCACCTGCAAAGAGCGCTGTCGCTATGGCCCAGGAGATTCTTCAGCGATTCGCGCCGGAAGCGGTGTATTGCCGCGTGGATATTGTCATGCGGAAGGACCAGCCGACATTGATGGAGTTGGAATTGATTGAGCCGTTACTGCATTTTGAACTCGCGCCGGAAGCGGCGGAGGTCATGGCGGAAAAGCTGGCGGAGGCTTACCACCGATGACGCGGATCTGAGTAATTTGCCGTCGAAGGGGCGAAACCCAGGGAAAAGCTTACCGCTGATTTCACTGATCTGACTGATTTGCGCTGATAAAACTCAAGACCTAACAGTGACTCGGTAGTCTCTGTCGCTCCGCTAACGCTGCGCTCCTGCCTGCGGCAGCAAGGTAGAAACTTCCGTCCCAGCATACCCCGCCCTTATACCTCAGCGCGGTTTTCTTCGAAAACCACGCGCCTCGGTAACGGACGGGGTAACTTCTTTCGCGCCTACGGCGCTTTGTGCATGGGCAGCCCTGAAGATCGTGAATGATCGCCACAGATAAATCTGTAAAACGCAATCATTGCTTCGAAATCGGTCACCGTGATAGCAAAACGCTTACCCGCTACGCAAACATCAGCATTCACTTTCCGCTTCGCCTTATTAGAACCAGTACGGCGTCTCTTTGGCCCATTGCGAAGCCGCATACTTCTTATGCAGCAGTTGAAAGGCTTCGCGGCTATAGTTCTTAGCTGGGTTGCCGTCGCTTTTGGCAGCGTTATGGCACCCGTAGCGCGTGGCCCGAACAGCAAAGTGGAGCGCCTCTGGAGCGCGCGGATCCTCGGGATGAGCTTTTACCCACTGCAAGACAGTTGTCGTAAGGTAGTCTGCTGCGTGCCCAAGATGTTGCAATTGTTTGAGCTCAGATTGTGCGTCTTTGCCTGCTTTGGCGAAAGAAACGGCGGCGAAGGCAGGAGCATTTGCCGGCTGCGTTGGTTCAGTTCCGTGTCTACTCAGTAGTATTTTTCTCGGCATTCGCTGAGTCGACGATGCTGCCAACATCACTGCACCACCAGTTCTCACGGTAGTCATCGATCTTGTTGAACGGCGTCGTTCGCGGGTACTCGCCGTCCACGTAAGGGCGCACGCCGGGGAAATGTAAAATCGCAAAGGCCGCAGCAAAACGCCGTTCTTCGGCGGACCTGGGCTGATGCGTATTCGATCGACATACGGCCTTAGCCAGCGGCTGGGCTTTACCGGCTTCTTCTGCCAGGCCTCGGGCGATTGTCGAAGTTGTCCAACAACGCGGCGCGAGACCACGCGGCGATCAAGATATTCCTGGTCTGCAGGTGCTGCGGTAATTTGCCGGACAGTGCAATGTGAGACAACACATCCACCGGAATTCGATTGTTCAGGAGCCACGCCACGTCGGGATCGAACTGTTGCAGAAGTTGGCTGCCTTTCCGTCCGGCTTTGGCCGGCCGTAAAAGGAACCTGGCTGCACTCGGCGACATAGCAACCGGACGGCTGCTCGTCCGTAATTCATTGGACAAGAGGCCGGCTGGCGCGCGAAGCAGTCGACGCAAAGGTCTCGATATCAGCAGCCATCATCAGTTGTTCGTCTTTAAGAAGGTTGGTAGCAGAGATCGGAAGCTTGTGATTAGACGAAAGTATTTCTGCGATCACGCTTCGCGCTCCGGCCAGATCGCCTCGGCTGCGCAGGATACGGCTGCGATAAAAGTTGATGGCGACATAGACGGGTGAAGTCGCAGGCACCTGGGCTGCGGCTTTGAGGAGTTCAGAAGAATCATTTCCGAGATCGCCCCGGGTAAGAGCAACGAAGAGCCATGCACGGGAATGAGTGGCGCGCCAGCGGGCGACCGCGTGTTCTGTAGCAGGACGCGCCTCCGCTTGCAAGGTGATCAGCCAGTCGGCAAGGTCATCGGCGCGTTCGTCACTGAGGCCATTAAAGCGTTCAGCACGGAATTCAGCCAGCTTTTTGGCGTATTCCGGTGTGTATCTCTGGACGTCGGGAAAATCTGGTTCTTCGTCCAGAACCTGGTCCAACAGCAGGGTGTAATCACGAACTTCCTGGCCAAAGTCTTCTCCGATTCCGCCCATGGAAACGCGAACCGCCAAACGATGCTTCTGAAGTTCCGGTTCCATCTTGAAGGCGATCAGGTTCTGGATCATACGCGCATCATGATGGAACCTGGTGCGAGTAGGATCGTGAAGAATTACGTCCAGGCGATGCTGAATCTCCTTAAAGATCGCTGGATCTCCCGATCCGCCGAGAATTTCCAAGCCTCCGTTTTTGCGCACCAGGGCCCGAACGGACAGATATGGAGCGATTCCGTGCCAGGGTGAAGAATCGTTCTGGGCAATGGCGTCAAATTTGAGGACCGCTTCCTGGAAGTGCCCGCGGTAGAAGTCCGTGGCGGCAATCTGATAGTCGCGATCAGAGCGCAGCAAGGCGTTGGCTGATAGCGGCAACGATTGCGGAGGCCTATCACTCTGCTTGCAGTTGGCGAAGACGGCGTCCTGTCCGTCAAGCCATTCACGCAGTTCCGGGCTGTTGGGGCCGAAAGTTTTCGCACGCGCTGTGAGAGTTTCCGCAGCGGTGTTGAATGCCCCAGGGAGACAATTTAATGAGGACGAATGGTTCTCTTCTTCGTCCTTAAAGGCTGCGGGCGAATCGCCTCCCTTGCGATAGTGGCTGCGAACCGTCAGCCAATGCTTGACGGCATCGTCGATCGACCGATTGACAGTCCCATAGTCTTGTACGACTCCCCATTGATCCTCAAAGGAGTTTGCTTCGTCATTGGAGAGTGGCCGGTTTTGCAGGTAACGATAGACGACGATGAGATAAGGTCGCCACCATTCCGCTAGAGGAATGCCGATTTCTCCGCGGTCGAAGGCGGAGATTGGCCCATCCGGGCCGCGCGAGCGGGTGAAGATTGCGCTGGGAAAGTAGGGCCCGCAGGAATCGCCGGAAGAGGAGAGCATGACGACCAGAAACACGAGTGGCACAAGCGATCTGCGAAAAGTTTTCATGGCTTTATCAAAAGCTCCAGGTTACGCAGGGCGACTGGGTTCCAGGCGCGAGGGTGGAAAACGTAAATTCGTTGTGAGCCATTGATGTGCGGCCAGGCTTCATCCATGGAAACGCCGGCGCTGGTCATACATTTTGGTTCGTACAACGGGTAGTCCCAGCCTGGCTCTGCGGGATGGGCGCCATTACCCATGCGGAAAAACATGGGCACCGCTTCATCGATGGGGAGATCAGCCAGCCAGCTATCACGGCCGCACCACGAAGCCAGAGCGGTGATCGACAACGGCATGTCTTTTGGCAATGCGGCTCTTACTTGCTCCAGCAGGGCCCGGTATAAGGAATGTTGCGAGTACTTGGCGTCGAAATCGATCTGCAGCGCAGACACGCCGGGCCTACGTGCAGAGATCAGAACAAGTTTAGCCATGCTGGATGCAGTGTCGTCATCCTGCGAATAAGGGATACCTTCAATTCGCACCACGGCGGTTAGCCTGGTTCCAACAGGAAGCCAAAGCGGCTGGCTACGCGGTACGGATGTGACGTTGGGCCAGAGGAGAATGGTTTGATCAAGATAGGCAATGGCGTAATTTGCAGGACTGACAAAGCGCAGATCCTCTCGCCGTTCCCATGCCCACAACGTCAGGCGCGGAAAAGCCTGCAAGCCGTGGATGGAGGACGGACCAGCACCACGCATGCCTGCCAATACCAGCAGAATAAAGGCACACAAATGCTTAGATAGGTTCAAGGAAATGAGTGCAGAGCGGCACTCGAAGGTGATATTAGCGCAGAGTTGGGGAATGTCAAGGGAGGAAAAATTGTTGGGTTTTGTCGAGCATAGTTCGCGATAGACGGACGCAAAATGCATAGAGCCTTTCGACTACGTCGTCGCATACGCTCCGACTCCGCTCAGGATGACAAAAGGCGAATCTAGCCAGTTTGGGAACAGAGTTCCGTTGCATTGGCGCTGTTGGAGACGCAGCAAGCTGCGTCTCTACGTCGAGATCGTCGTCACTAAGTGCTAATGGTTAAAGGCTCAGTGCTTCGTGACAATAGGGATCCCCCGCTACGCTCGGGATAAAGAAAAAGCTAAGGCAGCGTCTTTGCGATCTCTGGGCCTTCGTCGGTTGAGGGAGGTTCGGAAGCGGGAGGTTTGGCCTGGGGCTGGAGATGGTATTTGATCAGGCCTTCTTTGAGGCATTCGAAAGCCTCTTCCGGGGTGTCGGCGAATTGGAAAAGGTTGGTGTCTTCGGGAGAAATGGCGCCTGAATCAGCCAGTGCCTGGAGATTGAGCACCCGGCTCCAGTATTCCTTGCCGTAGACGATCACGATGATCTTCTTGGCGAGTTTCTGGGTTTGCGCCAGGGTAAGGATCTCAAAAAATTCATCGAGCGTTCCGAAGCCGCCGGGGAAAACCACCAGCGCCTTGGCCAGATAGGCGAACCAGTACTTACGCATGAAGAAGTAATGGAACTCAAAATTGAGATCAGGCGTGATGTACGGGTTGGGATACTGCTCAAAGGGCAGGCGGATGTTGAGTCCGATGGTCTTGCCGCCGGCTTCAAAGGCCCCGCGGTTGGCTGCTTCCATAATGCCCGGGCCGCCGCCGGAGGTTACGACGAATCGGCGTCGCTTGCCGGGTATTGCGCTGGCCCACTGCGTAAGCATGGAGGCGAGCCGGCGTGCATCTTCGTAAAAGCGCGACATCTCCACCGCGGCATGGGCGCGCTTAAGAGCGGATTGCAGAGCGTCACCGTCCAGTCCGCCGGGCTGGTCTTTGCTTCCCGCCGGACGGGCGGAGCCGGGCTTTTCCAGAATGGTGAGCGCGTCTTGGCTGGTTGAAAGACTGGCGAAACGGGCCGAACCGAAGAAGACCACGGTGTCCTGAATTTTTTCGCGGCGAAAGCGGGAGAGAGGTTCAGCGTATTCAGCCAGGATGCGGAGAATGCGTCCGTCAGGGCTGTTCAGATATTCGGGGTTCAGGTAAGCGAGCGGCGCCGGATCAAGACGCGGCTGCTCATGGCTTTCGCCCGCAGGCTTGAAATCGGAAAGATGGTCCGATGCAGACTTTTCCGCGGTGTCCGCTGGATCAGGAAGATTCGAATTGCGTTTGGGATTGTTGCCGTCTGCCATACAGGATTTGACTCTCTTATTGCCTGTTGCCGTTAGCGGCGGTCGTGATAATTGATCGCTTCCAGCACGCCGAGCCAGATATCGATAAAGCCGAGGCCGGAGATGCAGCCACGAACAAAGCCGGTTTGCAGGATTTCCTGCGCCGCGGGCCAGCGAGCGATTACACCTTCTTCAAACCACGTGGAAGTCCAGGGCAAGGTCACCAGGGCCATACCGAGCGTCATGCAGAACAGGACATAGACAAAGGTGAAGGTGCGCTGCAACCAGACAGGAGGCAGGTCTTCCTCGTGCGCGTTCGCAGGCGGCGGCGCGGATGGCGGCACCGGGGCGGTGTTTTCGAGATTCGTAGAGGTTGAATTCAAGGTGCTGGTTTTATTAGATGCGTCCAGAGATTTTACGACTTCAGCGCCTTGATGCGAGTAGCTACATCGCGGAAATCGATATTCGAGCCGTACACTTCCATATAGTTGGCCAGGGCAGACTTCCTGTCACCGGAAGCCTCATAAGCCACACCTAGATCATAATAAATGGCGCATCGATTCCCGTCATCCAGTCCGGGAAGCTGTAAGGCCTTCATGTACCAGCGCACCGCAGCTTCCGGGGCATTTTTATCAACAAGACACTGGGCCAGCCAGGTGTAAACCTGAATGGGCTGGGAGAATGGGTGGCCATGGTCGATGGCGCGGCAGACTTTCTGCAACTCGCCAATGGCTTCATCCAACAGTCCCATTTCCTTGAAGGCGATGCCGAGGTTGTAATGGGTCTCCGGATCTTCCTTCTCTTCGGCAGCGTCCGTATTCTCATCCTGTAGATCAGCAAGAATATCGTTCAGTGCAGAAGATGCTTCATAGCCTGCACCACCACCATTGCTACGCAACTTGTGAACATTGTTACCGGCCACGAACGGCGACTTTGCCGCTGCATCCGGAACGCCGGCTGACGCCGACATCGGTTCAGCATGGAGCGCGGCTTTGGCTGGCGTGGACTCAGCTTTCGGTTGCGGAGCAAAGTCGGCAAGATCGTTCTGTTCCAGGTCAAGCAGGAAGTCACCCAGGATGTCTTCCGTGGAATTGGCGCTTGCTGACGGGACCGGCTGCGACGGTTGACTCGCGAGCGCAGGAATCACTGGCGTGGGTGGAGCGAAGGCTTGGACGGCTTCGATCTCTTCAACATCTAGAAGCGGGTCTTTGATATCAAGAAGCGGATCTTTAATATCAAGATCTTTAAATTGTGGATCTTTGAATACGGGATCAGCCGATGCGCTCGCAGCTGTTTTTTCGGCGGTGAAAGATGCAGGCGATTGAGTTTCAAACTGATAGTCCTGCACCGAATGGGTTTCCGGTTGTGCTACCTGTGGAACGGGCGCAGAGAACGGTGGCGGCAGAAAATCAAGCGGAGGCGGCTCAAAGGCGGAGGCAGCAAACGCTTCTGAGGCGCGCGAACTTGCCGTGGGCCTGGATTGTCCGCCGCTGACCGAGGCCATCAGTTCGTTAATCTCAGGCGCGTCGGGAGAAAGCTCAGCCAGTTCGTTGACTGATTTCTTCGCCAAATCCCACAACTGCTGCGAGATGTAGAAGCGGGCTTCCTGAATTTTTTCGTCGATCTGAGCCTGAAGATCCCGCGCCTCATGCTCCGACGGCAGAACGACAGCCGGTTCGGAATGGCGCGCAAAGGTTTCAATCTCCATGGGAATGCTCTGCGCTGGAGCCGGCGAAGAAGCGACTGCGGAGGAGTTCTCCACTTCTTCGACGGAGAGCATGTCTTCCCATTCACTGGAGACGTCAACCTCCTGGGAGGCTTCTTCCGGGACCTGCTGCGATTTCGGCTCGGCGTTTAATTTCGACTCTGCGGGGCCGACCTGGAAATTGTAGTCAACCCGCTCTACGTGCTCGCGAATGATCTGAGGTTCAGGAACAGCAGTGAAGTGATGTTCATTGTTCACCAGAAGCTGATCTGGCGTATCAAAGGTGAACTCCTGGATAGAGGCTTCATCTGTCTGTGCGACTTCCAATAGCGGGTCAACCACCGGAGTAACAGAAAAAGCTGATGAAGACGTAACCGGGGCCGGCGACGCAACTGGAGCGGCTTCAACGCGGCGGGCCGGCGCCGCGGGTTGTGGTGCTACGCCTCCGCGAACGGCATATTTGCGTGACGCTTCCTGATAACGGGCAGCTTCCTTTTCATGGCCTAGTTCGCGATAAATGTCACTGAGATTCTGGCAAATGCGGGCCGCGTCAGCAAAACGATCAGCCTTGGCATAAAGAGACGCCAGCCTCTGGTTCAGAGCCACATCCTTTGGGGCCAATGGCAATGCAGCTTCCAGAGGAGGAATCGCCTTCAATGGAACGTTGTAGGAAACAAACAGCTCGGCATCGGTCAGTGCGGACTCAATCGCATTTTCCGTGGTCGGATCGTATTTCTGGTGGACCGCGGTTGCGCCCTGGTCAAGTTCTTCCACCATGAACGCCTGCGCCGCTTCTTCCGGCGTAAGAATGCGCGTGGCGGAATCATCTCCCAGCTTGGCGACCATCTGTTTGTAGTTCTGGGCGTGCAGGGCATTTTCCGGCTCAAGCGCCGCCATCTTCTGATAGAGATCGCGCGCACCAGCGTATTCGCCTTTGACGGCCAGCGCGTGCGCCTGCATTTCCAGCAGTTCAGCGGTGTGAGTGTTGTCGCCTGCGCGCTCCATGAGACGGACCATGGAGTTGATGCCCTCAGGATTATCTTTGATGCGGTCGATCAGAGGATAAAGAGTCTTCTGAACGGTGGATCCGCCTGCAGTAAACAGGCGATCAGCATTTTTCTCGTAGAGCCGGAGCGCCGCAGCAATCTGATTGTTGTTGATGTACCACTCCGCCAGCGAACTGATGCCATTGGTGTCATTATGTGAAGAAAGCAGCTTCTGTACCAGATCTTCCGCGCCATTCACGTTGCCGGACAGTAACCTGGCCCGGAGCAAGGCACGCATGGCGTCCGGCCGTGTGTCGAGGTCAGGAACCCTCTCCAGCATCTGGATGGCCGTGGAACTGTCACCCGAATCGGCGGCAATCAGACCACGCAGCAGGAGAGCGCCGGTGTTGTTGGGGTCAAGCGTGATGACTTTTTTCAGCGCTTCTTCCGCAGAATCATACGAACCGCGAGCATAAAGAGATTCCGCCGCCGTGTAATAGATGTTGCGAGCTTCATCGCGGCGGCCCAGCTTCATAAACAGGTCGGCCAGCTTGGATTGCGTGGAGGTGTTCTCCGGGTCCATTTCCAAAATGCGTTGGAAGATGCGGGCGGCCTGATTGTTATCGCCTGAGCGCAACAGCGCATCGGCGATCTGCATGTACTGGGTGCGGGCGTCGTTATAGAGCCCTTGTTGTCCGTAGAGTTCAGCCAGCTTGGTGGTGTTTTCCGTGTTGTTGGGGCTGAGCTTGCTGAGCTTCTTGTAGATGGCGATGGCTTTTACGGTGAAGCCGGTCTGGGCGTACTGATCGCCCACCATCTTGAAATATTTTGTGGCCTGGTCGTTCTGGCCCACGCGAGCATAAAGATCGCCCACGGTGTTCAGGACGGTGAGGTCCTTGGGATCTTCCTTGATGATTTTTTCGTATTCGGTAATGGCATTGGGGAGCTTGCCCTGCTGGACAAACTTCTCCGCCGAGGCAAGTACCTTTGCTTTATTGAAACCAAAACCGAGTGCCATAATTTTGAACGCTTTAAGAGACGACCTGCCGGGGTTCGGGGGAAAACCAGCTTCTAAGCAAGTAGGGCCTAAAGTACCACAGAAAAACAGGCAAACCCAAGACTCAAAGGGGAGCCATTAGTGCATGTCGGTTATTTACCTTATAGGTTCCGAAGGGTTCTGGCAAAGCCGGAAAGAACAGGGTAAATCCCGATCAATGCGAGTCATAACCGTGCTCCAGAGGCTGTGAATCACCGATAAGCCGCTCTGTTCCTGAACTCCTTTACCAGGAGCTCAAGAAAATTTTCATTATCCAAAGGACGCACATCCGGCGTAATACCCAGCCGCGTGCTCACCATGTCCGCAATGCGTTTCCCGCTCTGCTGGCGGATTTCCGCAGGAATATCCAGCCTGCGGGCGAGGAATGTCTCAATCAGCTCGGCTTCCTGAAGCGTGAGTTGTGAGGCCTGTGGGATGGCGAACTGAGAACCAGCCGGCGTATTGAAGAACAAAGCCGATTCGCGATCGGACGATTCGTGCACCACCAGGGTGCCGGCGACGTAGTCACCCACGCGGCGATGCTTTTGGTTCAACAGCATGGTCACCACCCCCACGGCATAGAGCGAAGGCATGAAGTCAACGATCCGTACCAGGTTGCGGGCCGCAGCTTCAAAGGGAGTAATCGGCCGGCCTGAATCTTTGATGACGCGAATGCCGGCCCACTTCTTTCCCGGCGTCTGGCCCTTCCAGAACGATTCGAAGATCGCGTAGTAGCCCCAGTAAACGACAAATCCGGCGAAGATGGCCAAGGCGATGGACCATCTCTCCGTCAGCTTGCCAAGGGGCCCCGAGGCGACAAGAGCCGCGCCAAAAAAAATGGCGAGGTAAAGGAGAAGCTGAATAACGGAATCGAGCAAGGTTGCCATGAACCTGCTGCCGACGCCGGCGAGAGCAAATTCAAGGTGTACCTGTTCAGGTGTGTCGATGGTAAGCTTGTCCACGTATGATCTCTGCTCACTGGCTGGAAAAGCGGCGCGCACACTGGAACCGCCTGGAACGCATGCTTGACCAGAGTCAAAACCAGGGCCTGGGATCACTTACAAGGATGGAACTCCAGGAACTGGGATTGCTCTATCGCCAGGCTGCGGCTGACCTGTCCACGTTGCGTGAGGATCCCAGCGGCAGGTCGTATGCCCGTACGCTGAATCTTTTGCTTTCCCGGGCCCACAATACCATCTATGCGGGGCAAAAATCGAGTGCTAAAGGTATCCTGCACTTCTATCGTGAAACGTATCCTCAGGTATTCCGGCGCAATCTGGGCCTGGTGAGTGCCTCGTGTTTGTTGTTTCTCATTGGCGGTCTGGCCGGGATGCTGATTTCGGTAACCCATCCTCAGTTTATGCACCAGTTCCTGGGGCCACACATGATGGAAACCATTGATCAACACAAGATGTGGACTGATTCAGTGGTGAGCGTGAAGCCCGCGGCAGCCAGCGGCATCATGACCAACAACATGAGCGTGTCATTCGCGGCCTTTGCCTTCGGCATCACGGCGGGACTGGGCACCATTTACATGATGGTGTTCAACGGCGTAATGATGGGCGTGGTAGGAGTGGCCTGCTGGTTCGGAGGTATGAGCCTGCCGCTGTGGAGCTTTGTTGCACCCCATGGCGTGCTGGAACTGCCCGCTATTTTTATTGCCGGCGGAGCTGGGCTGCGAATCGCCCAGGGATTGTTGTTTCCCGGGCTGCTGGCGCGGCGGGATTCGCTGGCAAAAGCCGGTGGCGAGGCGATGAGGCTGGTCTTGGGCGTTGTCCCTATCCTGATTGTTGCCGGGACCATTGAAGGTTTCTTCTCACCTTCTCCGGCGATTCCGTGGCAGATGAAGTTTGTGACGGCAGGGGCGATCGCGGTGATCTTCAGCTCTTACCTTCTTTTTGCAGCGAGGGGCGGTAAAGGTCAAAATCTTACCGCTGGGCTTCAATGATTTGTCGCTTCGCTCCAAAACAGCTGGGCAGTTAACCTCCACCTTTGCTTCGCGAAGGCTCCTGTGCAGCGGGCTCGGCGCGCAAGTCGGCCTCGCCCTTCCGTATCGAAAGAAAATTGAAAAAGCCGCAGCCGAGGGCGGCTGCGCTCCACAAGTCCATTTCTTTTTTGCGGCCCAGAGCTTCCATCTAGAACACGCAGCCGAGGGCGGCTGCGCTCCACGAGTCTATTTCTTTTTTGTGACGGCTGATTTTGGTGCTTTGGGATTCGTGGGCTTGGACTTCAGCGTTTTGGCGTATTCGTAACTGAGCTGAAGATATTTCTTCATTTCGCGAGTGTTGCTTATCAGTTCGTCCGGAACAGCAACATATTCCTTCATGACAGCACCATAGGCAGTGAAGAGCGTTGTCTTGTGTTTCTTCAGAAACTCTTCGCGCGCGTCTTCGGGAAGACGGATGGCCAGTCTGGTTGACTGATGCAACAGAGTGAACATGTTGCCGTTCAGCGAAGTGTAAGGATTGTCTGCGCCTTTGCGCTCGACGCCGGGCAGGGCGGCGACGAGCTCTTCATATTTTTTGACCTTGCCGGAGTCAAGGGTAGCGGCAGGTTTCTCAGATTTGGTTTTTGACTTGGCTTTCGCGAGGGGCATGACCACTTCCTACTTTCTGAAACTCTTGAGTTGAACCCAACACATAAATCCGTACATGAGGGAAGACGCAATCTCAAGGGCTGGAGCCCAATGTTCAGAGGGCCTTCAACGCTTCCAGATAAAGCCGCTAGCTTCGACCGGCCGCGACTCCGGAAACCGCTGTGTCCCAGGCGACGCCCTGCAGGCCGAGAGCATGGGCCACTTCCGCCGTGCGATCTGTGCCGCCGTTGAGATTCTTCCAAACTGTCTGGATCGTAAAGATGGGACCCCAGGGAATTCCCCACCATCCCACGACAAGCGTTAGCAGCGTCCAGACGAGCCCTTTTTGTGCACGACTTTCACCCGCACGGATGAATTGGATATTGGTGCCGCGCTTGACGGTGATTACGAGCGCGGAGAAGCAATACTGGTAAGAAACAAACTTACCGCCACGGTTCAACTCAAAGGTCAGTTCCTGCGGTGACATACCCTGGATGCCCTGAATTGGCATGCGTCCCTCACTGGCTGGATTGGAAGGTTGCTAGAGTAACCTAAGGCGGCGGGAAGTAAAAGGCGAAAGTACAGGAAAACGTCACGACATTTCCTCTGCCGCCCCTTCAGCTATTTCGCTGCATGCGTCTTGTCCACATAGATGGAATCCCAGATGATCTTCCACGTCGTCTGGCCATCATTGGAGGTTTCAGCCATTTGGCGAACGTGTCCAGGCGAGATGACTTGGTTTTGTGCCGCACCTACGGCGCTCGATTCTATTCCACGCTTCCCCCGGGCTTACGCCCGGGCTAACTTGTGGCCGCGCCTACGGCGCTTATAGCATCGCTAATTGCGGCGAGATCCGCAGCCGAGGGCGGCTGCGCTCCACACGCGATTAAGAATTCTGCGGCTTGCGATGTGTTAACAGCTTCTCAAGATCGTAGGGATCCCTCGCTTTGCTCGGGATATGACAAAAACACGGGCTGGAGCGTGCTCGGGCCAAAGTCTTTGTAATTCGCTGTTAGTAATCGCGATCACTTCGCGTTTGAGTTCTTGTCCACGTAAATGGAATCCCAGGTGGTTTTCCATGTCTTCTGGTTGTCGCTGGAGCTTTCAGCCATCTGGCGAACGTGTCCAGGCGACGTGACATACCAGGTCCAGCGGAACACGGGCGTTGCCTTCTCGTCAGAGATGAGCACCATCTTGCCGTCCTTGAGTTGGCCCGCCATGGCGGGAAAAGCACCGGCATTGCCTGAGTTAGCGATATAAAGCTGATGCCATTTCTTGTCGCGGGTATCGTAGTAATTGAAGCTGGTGCCGGTCTCATGGCCCTTGGCGCTTATCCAATGTTCAATAAGGAGGCAGCCATCCTGTTCGCGGGTGACTTTGTTGGTACCAACGAAGTTGCCGGCGGGGTCATGCACATCCCAGTCGCCGACCCAGAAATCGAATTGGCGGTACTCAGCGGCGTCACAGGGAAGAGCCTGCGGTTGGGCGGCGGAGGCAGGTAGGGCAAGGGTCGAGATCAATAGGACAAGAGTCTTGTATAGCAGCATGCGGCAGCTCCCGTGAGGGTTAGACGGGGGGACGGACGATTTGGAAAGCTGTCGAAATCAATAACGAACCATGGGCTCGGGGAGCGGGTATTCGAATCCGGTGAATCAGGGTGGCACAAATCAAAAAACAGGCGGGATTAACCTGCCCGGACCTTTATCGGCAGGATTGAGAAGTACTTAAGTCCGTCGGGTCATCCACAGCACGTCTACCTGAAATTAAAAGAGACTTCAATCGCCATCTCCACAGACACAGGTTGGCCATCGCGCATAGCGGGCTTAAACTTCCAGCCACGCACAGCTGCAACCGCCTGTTCATCCAATCCGAAGCCGATTGGGCGCACGATTTCAGGGCGTACCACGGCTCCGGTCTTATCAATGATCATCTTCAGGATCACCATGCCTTGCATGCGAAAATCCCTGGCGAACTTACTAAATTCAGGCTCAGGCGTATGAACAGGTTTGGGCGCGGTCACACTCGGCGGTTTGACCCGATAGATTGCTTCAGGGGAGTCTTTCTTTTGCTCCGCCAAGCCATCTGCCGCGGGTGAAGGCTTTGTTGAAGTCTGTTTTTCAAGAAACGGGCGCCAGTAGTCAGGCACTGTTTCGATCAATTCCTTATCGCCAATAGCGAATATCCGGTGGAGGATGCCATCGACCTCGTCAATGGTGGTGACCGGGTGGGACAAAGCCACGTCAAGATTGACCTTCGCCTCATCCCATTTGATTCTCTTGGGCATTAAATCTTTCTTCCCCTGATCGTAGGAGTAAACGAGCCGGTTCGCAGTAAAGCGCAACTGGTTGGAGGAGAGTTTCACGCTCTTGATTTCCAAAGCCGCGTAGATGGTCCACGGGCCTTCCGCAGCGGAATCAAGCAACTGGCCGGCGCTGTCAAAGTGCTGAGACTCTTTAGTGATCGGGTGGCGAAGTACGTAGACCTTGCTTTTGTAAGCAGTGTTGAGTTGGTCTTGCAGATCTTCTCCGGTCGCGTTAGACACCGCTAGAAAAAGACAGATGGCCATGTTCAGAAAAACGGTACGTTTCATAGTTGGTTAGGAGAGTTTAGTAGCAAATCGGCGGACGGGCGGGAAAATTGTTGGACACCATAAGATTGGCTCGCCTAACCGCGTCATCTCTACATGTAAGGTTATTTCCAAAGATGTAATAAAGCTCTTCTCTATTACCTTATTTTGTGGCACTCTGCTTCATCCCCCTTAAAAGCAAGTGCAATTCCAAGGCAGTCGTGTATCTGGCTAATGATAGCGAGGTAAACAGGATTGAGTCAGGGTTCCCAGGTTGGTTTCAGTCGAACATTTCCTTCACTAGAGACTCTTCAGAGTCTGTACGACGGCAATTTGTTTCAGCAGGCTTATGCACTCATCTCGGGCTACTGGAATAACTCGACGAAAATTGACGACCTTTCGGCAGCAGAAATGGTTCTGGCATTGCGATTGGCGGCAAGGCTGGGAGGATTCCGTCTTTCGAGGCGGCTAGCCCGAACAGCGAAGACCCGTTTCCCCGAGGACCCCCTCGTCCGTTATTACACAGTCCACCTCTCCCGAGAAAAGCAGGTCTTTGACGATTTCCGCGCACTTGAGGCACAGCCGGAGCTTTCAGGGGCTGATGTTGAAACTCAATCAAGCTGGCTGGCATATTCAGCTGTCCGTTGGGCAACAATCCGCGATTTTGAGCACGCTCACCAATGCATTGAGAAAGCAAAGGCATTGCGAGCACGCGACAGTTGGGTCCTGAGCTGTGAATCCGATGTGCTGGGGATGGAAGACCGATGGGATGAAGCACTTGAAGCAGCAGAGAGAGCCTGGGAATTTGGGCCCGGGACTCCCTATGCGGCGCGCAGCCTGACCAGCAGCTTGCTCAATCTGCGGCGTGTGGGGGAAGCAGCGGAACGGCTTGCCGAAGCTGCGAAGACCGGCGAATCTTATGAACTGCCCCTTCTGGCGGCGTGGTATCTGTGCGCCAAGGCGGAGACCCTGAGCGGTGACGAGCGCAAACAAACTATTCTCCGTGCGGCGGAGTTCGCAAAACAAATGGCAGGGCTGGCACCTCTGGCTGATCGAGAGATGAAGGCGTTGTTCGCCCGCACCTGGCTCGATATCGCCGAGATGATGGACGACCATGAGGGAATGGCGCGATGGGCGGAAGAGGCGCGTTCTCCATTTCATCGCCAGGTATTGCAAAACCTGCGCAAGAATCCCTCGGGCGAACGTATACGCTTGCCTTTTCGCCACGCCATTCAAAAGCACAATGAATGCCTTCCAACCAGCATCGGCTCCGCCATGCAGGCTATGGGTTTGCAGGTGGACGTTGACGCGATGGCAGCCGCCATAACCTTTGGTGGAACGCCCGAATGGGCGGCCGGTGAGTGGTTGGAAAATCACGGCTTTGTGGTCAGGTACTTTGCGGTGAATCCGGAGGTTTCAGTCAAGCTCATCAAGAACGGATTCGCATTTGTGCTGACGCTGGAAAATGACAGCAATGCACATGCAGTGGCCGCCGTGGGAATGGATGAAGCCGCCGGCACGTTGCTGATCCATGATCCGCAAGGATTTCGAGCGACGGAGTACCTGCTGGAAGCCCTGGGCAAGAACGAAACGCCACTGGGTCCGCGAGCCATGGTGGCCACCTCACCCGAAAAAGCGCCTTTACTCGAACAGTTGTTGCCGGTCGACGACGTTGCAGCGCTGACTGCGAAAGCGATGTATCTACGCGCTGTTTCAACGCACGGAGCAGCGTCTGCGCGCGCGGTGGTTGACGAATTAACAATGCAACTCCCGCATCATCCAGTGGCCCGCATGTTGAGGGCGGAAGAGATGCACCGTGATGGCCATGCCGGCGCGGCTCTCTCCGAATTCCAGAAACTCATGGAGGAATTTCCTGCTTCAGCGGTGGTCCGCTCCAGTTTGCTTTCCTGCTGCCGTTCGCTTGGAAATACTGCCATGATGCGTGATGTTCTGGCGAACGTAGTGGAGCGCGGTCAGGTGCCAGGAATTGAATCGCAACAGGCCTGGCAATTCCCACCATCCACCTACGTGGTGGAATATGCGGACCTCCTCCGCAGCTCAAATGAAACCAGGAGACAGGGGTCATCCCTGCTCCATTCACTCCTTCGGAGATATGTTTCGTGCGGTCCGGCATGGCATGTAATTGGCGACCTTCTCTGGAATGATCGGGACAGGGAAGGCGCGCTGCTGGGATATCGCATCGGCGCCTACCTGCAGGACCGGAGTGAACATTACGCACAAGCCTATTGTGACGCGCTGTGCCAGATGGGAAGAGAGCACGATGGGCTGGCGTGGCTGGAGAGGCGAGTTCGAAAATTTGGATCTTCCCTGCACGGAGTGGCAACGTGGGTTACCTGGATCTATTCGCTGGAAGTGTGGGGACATCCCGAGCGTGCGTTGAAATCGGCAAAAGATGCGCTTGACCGCCATGGCAATGCAGCGGAACTACTGGCACCACTGGTGGCGCTCTTTGCGAGAATGGGTCGCTGGTCAGAAGCCGAAGCGCTGCTGGCACGCCTGGAAAGAACCAAGAACTCCACGCTGTTCAATGAAGCCGCACTGTCCTTCTATCGCATGCGCGGGGAATTGACGAAGGCGATTGAACATGGCGAGACATGGCTCGACGAATCGCCGCTCTGGATGCGGGCCCGCCATCAACTCATCGACGTACTGGCGCGGCGTGACGGCACAGACGCGGTCATTCAGCGAGCACGAGCGTGGCTCAGGGAATATCCAGGCCATGATGAGATGGAACAGTTGTACTGTGGGCAACTGGACCGCAATGGTTACACTTCCCGGCAAAAATATTCAATCCTTCTTCGACGAGTGAAGCGTAATGCTCAGGACGGCTGGGCCTGGCGCGAACTCGCTTTCAGCACGATCTATGCGTTTGAACGGGCCGATGTAAGACTGCAGGGCAGATTGAAACGGAGAATTCTGCACTTTCTGGCTCAGTGCGATCGAACCTCCCCGGGTGAGAGTGTCACGCGACGGGCGCATGCGGAATGGGCCGAAGCACGCTGCGAGTGGCCGGAAGCAGCTGAATTGTGGACCCTGTGTGTGGAGCAGGATCCAACCAATCTGTACAGCTATAACCGCGCCTGGGATTGCTCGGCGCGATTGTCCTCTGCAGAGAGGGTGGCCGTGTGCAAACGGATTGAGTCCGCTCTGTTGCGGGAACAGGGCCGTTCATCGGTGGCGGGGGACGTTTCAAATCTGGTGGAAAACAGGTTCGGTGTGACCATGGCTGAAGAGATGGTCACGGCATGGAAGCAAGAACGGCCTGACGATCCTAAAGTGGTTGAAGCCCACGTTGACCTTCTGCTGCAACACGGTCACGGACGCACTGATTATGAGCGCGCTTTGGCAATGTTGTTACCTGAGCTGGAACGCTTTCCTTTCCAGGTTGGACTACGCATTTCGCACGCCGATGCGTTGCGTAAACTGAGACGGTTTTCTGAAGCGGAGCAGGTGCTGGTGGAAATTGTCCGCAGACATCCAGACAACTCCTCAGTCCAGATCCAGCTTGCCTGGGTCAATCACGGTCACGGCCGAACGGATGATGCGCTGCACGAGCTTGAGATTTCTGCAGCCAGAGACCCGCAAAATGTAAATCTTTTGCGAGCCAAGGTTGAAATTCTTCTGGAAGCAAGAAGGTTCCAGGAAGCGAATCAAATCCTGCGCCATGTTTCTCAGGAGTTCCCTAAAAGCATAAGTTGGCGTGAGAGCGCGATTCTATTGCTTCTCCAGTGTGAAGACGTTGAAGGCGCCGTGCAGACCGCACGTGAAGGAGTTATTCAACATCCAAGAGGAGCCTACTTGTGGCTGCTTCTGGGCAGAACGTTATTCAATCAGAGACGCTATGCCTCCCAGGGAGAAATTGAAGCGTGCTTCCGCCGGAGTCTGGCGTTGAATCAAGGACTGTTTCAGGCGGCCGATTATCTCTCCATGTTGTTGACGGAGCAGCGCCGGTATGCAGAAGCGGAAGAGGTGGTGCTGAAGGCCGGAACACGGATGGGAGATGATTCACCGGCCCGCGCGCGTGTGGCATGGACCCTTCGCAAGAAGGGCCAGCCCAGAGATGCTGTAAAGGAAATGACTGCCGTGGTCCAACATGCTCCGTGGTCTGGGTGGGGCTGGACGGTGCTGATGGGGTGGCTGACGGAGGACAAAGAATGGGGTACTGCTCGTGAACTGCTCCGAACAGTGCCGCCCGAAATCCGCACCAACACACAGTTGCGGTACCGGCGGTTGGAACTCCTGGAGAAAGCGCAGTTGTCGCCAAATGCGCTTGACGAAGAATGGAAGAGCCTGCTCCACGATTTTCCTGAAGATTTATCGTCTCACGCGATCCGCTACGACTCACTCGTCGGATCTGACCGGAATGCTGAAGCGGCAGATGTGCTTGAGCATATCCGTGCTTTTCATCCTGGCAACCCATACATTCTGGGGCGGTGGGTTGAAGTGCTGCTGAAGCAAGGGAAACGTGATGAAGGTATCGCGGCCTTGATATCGCTGCTCTTTGCGCAGACCGAACCATCCAACTGGCCGGTTGACTATGGCTGGCAGGCGGTGAGGAAAGCCGGCTTAGCCGCGATTGCGTATGACAAAGCGCGTGACCAGTTCGCACATGGATGGCGACCAACACGGCGTGCCGTCTTTCTGCTTGCGGCTTACGCCATGGAAACTAACGAGAAAAAACTTGGCACACAACCGCTGTGGCGAGCTTTGTTCCCAGGCGATGGCGCTAAAGCCCTGCTGAAAATGCTGAACCATGCCGATGGGATTATTGCTTCGCCGGGGGCGCACCGGGCAGTATTGCTGTCACAACTTTCTGATTTCGGCTATACCCGGCTGGTCATCCGCTATTGGAAAAAACATAAGAGAGAGATTGAAGCCGATATTGAATCTTGGTCAGAAGTAGCTCGCGCCTTTACGGCTCTTCATCGGAGAGGTCAGGCACGTAAGTTCCTGGCAGGTTGGCGGCAACGCGTGGGTGTGAGCATGTGGGTTGTAGCCAACTATGTAATTGCCAGCAATGGATCGAGCAAACGTCAACTGCTCGACGTACGCTCAGCGTGCCGTGATGCGCTTGCTGGATTACCCCACGACCATTGCGCGCGCTTTCTGGCATATATGGAAGCCGAAAGTTGTGCCCTGCTGGGGGACAAACAGGCTTTTCTGGAAACATGGAAGCGGAATAAAGAGTATCTGGACGGACAACTGAATCAGGGTGAGTATTTTGACTCCAAGCGCAAATACCTGATGGCCGATTTGCCGGAACTGGAACGCTATCTTAGAAATAACCAGCGCTGGAATTACCGGCAAACGTTGTGGCGACTGCGACGCAGCAGATTAGGGTTGCAGTTTGGCGAGCCCGCGAAACGATGGGTGCGGAAAATCCGCCTGAGGCGCTGGTGGTGGATTATCTGGGTATTGATTGTGCTAGCCCGCTTGATAAATCAGCAGTAATCGGCGCGAGGGTTGGATTTTAGAGTTCAGCGGCAGTGTGCTGAATAACCTGGGAGTTAGTGGTGGACTCAGCGAAGCGAAATGGTGGCTACCAGATCCACAAAACGTAGTCTGACGAATGGGATGGCTTCGCTTCGCGGCCTGACAGCCGTGGTCTGTCTGCTGAGCCTGATTTTCCTCATTCTGACAGCGGCCCTGGCGATTTCGCCGGGACATGGGGGGCCAAGCTTACTCTGGGCGAGTCTTGTTGGCCTATTCGTTTTCTGCGCGACCGTAGTTCTTGTTTCGACTCAGCGCTCGACTGAGACATTCCGCCTCCCGGCGTATGAATGGTTTGCAAGCGTTAGTCCGCGCGCTCCTCCTTCCAACTGATAAAGCTCCAGTCCTAAAACCCTACATTGACGGAACCGAAGGACGCAGTCCGTCCATTTGCCACGGATGACGAGTGCCGAATCCGCACGCTTTTCCGGCAAATGGCGATGGACTTCCTTGCGCGAGAGGTATTGTGATCACCAGAAGAGATAAAAAGAAGGGCAGTGTGGGTATGCGCCTGTTCAGGGCATTCCTGCTGGGAGGAGCAATGATGGCGGCGGCGATGAGCGGATGCATTACGCCGGACCAAGTGGACGAATTGATGTACGCCCATAATCACCAAAAGATCGTCGTTGTGATTTCAGATGAGAGTGAGAACGGAGACGACAAGAAATGATAAGACTTAGCGCGGAGGGAACCATCCTCTATCCAGCCAGGGACGTTAGGGTTTTGTGCCGCACCTACGGCGCTCGATTCTACCCCCTGCTTTCCCCGGGCTCGCCCGGGGCTAACTTCTGGTCGCGCCTACGGCGCTTGCGGCGTCGTGAATTGAACTTTGTCGCCATGGGTCATTAATCTTTGAGTTCCCGACCCCCGATCTAAAAAATCCACCGCATCCAAGCGACTGCTTTTCCGACCTCGTTCCCCTGTGTCACTTGATTTTGTGCCGCACCTACGGCGCTCGATTACTTATTCCCTGCTTCCCCCGGGCTTACGCCCGGGGCTAACTTTTCATCGCGCCTACGGCGCTTTGCGCATCGCTGAATTGGTAAACGATCTTCACGGTCGGGGCTAGACTGTGTCGCCCTGCGGGCTCGGGGTATTGGGCTGGCGTCAGAGCAGGTGTATCGTTCAATCTCTCCTCTTACCGGTAATTCAGTGGTGTCCATTGTGTACCGCGTTTGACGGCGAGTTGAATGGGACGGGGCGGTCCTTTGCGAGGGATTGTGACCTCAGCCCAGAGTTCATCGCCGCGATTGAGATGAGGTGTTTCCGCATGCTCGGGGACAAAAAATGCCAACGATGAGGAGAGCACAAACAGGTCGCGGCCCTGGCGGGTTTGCTTCCACACACGCATATCTGTCCGTTGATCAGTTTTATGCGCCACAAGCCGGCCATTGACTACAGCAAGCTCAACATCATTATAGAAATATTCGGGCATTGGTTGTTTCTGAATTGGGATGGGCGGGGCGTCTGCCGCATTGGCGGAATAATCCGGAGCCAGAATTTCCAGGCTCAGCGTGAGATAGCGTCCACGGATCGGTAGATCGGGATCAACCTGTAGAGTGCGTACCCAGACGCGAGGCCGGTGCGCGCGATCATAAAGCAGCTTTCCGCCCAGGCTCAGAACGATCAGTACGTGCAAGATGGCGACGACAAAACCTTTTTGCCAGTTTTTCATTGTGTGTGTCCTCATTGCACGCTCCCTGCCGCAGCGGCGCGGGCGATCAAATCAGTACGCAGCCGGTTGAGTACCCATCCTCCGGCCAGGAAGATTACGCCGAGCAGTATCAATCCCATGGAGCGGCCAAGCTTGTCGAGTACATTGGAGAAATAGAATGCGATCACATCGATGGCGAAGATGGCGGTTCCGTAATTGATGAACAGTTTGCGGTTGTCATGCATACCCCAATAGCAGAAGCTACAGGCGCCGAGGGCCAGCCATAAATAAACCCACGGGTTGGACTCAACCATGCTGACACTACTAACCGCATTGAGGACGAATACCCAAATTGCGGCGGCAAAAACCGGCAGCGCATTTTTCTTACGCGTCATGGCCACAATGCCAAGCGCGGGGAGGAATGCGATGACATATCCGAACAGACGCATTCCGGAAGGCAAAGCCGGCAGGTGAATTCCCCAACGAGAATGCCTCGCGGTTTCAATCACGATGGCGATCAACGGAATCAATGCCAGGGCGCCAACCCAGGTGAGCGCCAACCGCAGATGGCGATTCGATTCTTTGTGCGTGGTGGTCAGGTAGATAATGGCCAGCAAGAGAAGGCCCTGGGTGGCTATGTTCCATCCATGGACATACCGTTCGGTGGCCACGTCCCATTCCCCGGCGAGCCACCACGGTATGAGCACCGCGGCCAGCAGCGCCTGCGGCCACTGCTTCAGCAACAACCAGCCCACAACCGCGCCAAGCGCCCAGAGCATAATCCCCCCGGGCCAGTGCTCTTCCAGATTGAAGATCTGTCCGGCAAGATATATGCCTGCTCCCAGCGAGACGGTTCCGGCCAGGTGAAGCGCTACCCCGACGGAAGGGACTTTATCGCCAAGAAGGCTTGCCACTATATGAAACCCGGCAACCATGCTCACGACGAGCGTGAAGCGTTGCGACGGTGAAAGCTCATCCCAGTGCGCGGCGACAAATAGAAGAACGCCGGCGCACAGCATGAGTGTTCCGAAACCGACGGCAAGAATCGCCGGCCAGCGGAGGCCCTTCTTTTCAGAACGGCCTTCAAATTCCAGGATGCGGGTTGCGGTCAAAGGGTCAATGAGCTTTGCGTCAACCCATCGCTCCAGGTCCTTTTCAAAAGGCATTGAGTTTCCTCGCGGGTATTATGCCTGAGTAGTTGGCTGAGGCAAGCAAGTTCCTGGGGATAAGGAAAAACTTAAGGACGGCGGCGGGCGGTAGAAGCTAGGGATGCTTGACCAAGACATTCAAGGCCAGCGCGCATCAATGTGCGGCTATCTGGCTATAGGCGACTTCTACCACCATCTGACTCGTGATCGGCTTGCCAGCTTTGGTGGCTGGCTTGAATCTCCACATGCCGATCGTCATGAGAGCGTCCAAATCGACACCTCGAATCGATTGAATGATTTTCGGTAACTGAAGGCGTCCCGCATGATCCACAATCACTTCCAGTGCAACGACACCACTGCCGGCTGGGTTTCCGTCAAACCAGCGGCTAGCGGGAGGAGGAGTATAGATCGGTTGCGGACGAGTTATGTCTTTCCAGGCTTCTGGGCATTTGGCAATGAAAAACGTCTGCGTCTGGTCTGATGTTGTCTCGACAGATGATGCGGCGGGGTTTGCGGAATCCCAATTTGTACCGGGACCGCCATGGGCGCTTTCAGCCGCTAAGTACCAGCGCAGATATTCGGATACGGTTGCAAGCTTGTCAGCGCTACTGACTGCAAACACCTTGTGCAGTACAGCGTCTGCCTGTTCCGAATTGTTGATCGGGCCAGGCAGGGCAAGTTCCAATGAGAGTTTGGGGCCTGCCTTCGTGCTGAATGGGCGGAGCTCCCCCGCTTCATATACGTGGACTACACGGGTGCCATGAACGCGGATCTTTGAAGAAGTGAGCTCAATGGAGTTGATTTCCATGATGCCGTAAATGCTCCACGCGCCTTCATTACCGGATGTTTTCAGGTTTCCGACAGCGTCGAATTTCTGGGAGTCGATGAGGCTGGGATGGCGTAGAACCAGTATTTTCCCGGTGTAATTGGCGTTGAGCTGGGCTTGCAGGTCTTGTGCGCTCGCGTTAGACGCCCCTAGAGGCAGGCGGCCAGGGTCAGGAAAACGGTACGTTTCATAGTTGGTTAAGAGATTTTAGTAGCAAATCGGCGGATGGGCAGGAAAAATTAATTGGAAAAGTAACACCCACTGAAGACACGGTGGAAGCGGCTGAGTCGCGAGTCAATAGTTTGCGGTTGGTCAATAGTTGAATGCAACTTCGAGGGCCATGTGCACGGGGACAGGCTTGCCATAGCGGGTGGCCGGCTTGAAGCTCCAGGTGAGTACGGTGGAGATTGCTGCGTCATCCAGACCATAGCCGACAGGACGCATGATTTTGGGCTGCTGAACCTTACCGTTTTCATCAATCAGGGCTTCGAGCACCACGATGCCGGTCATGTCATTCACTTTATGAGGCTCGGGAGTGTAGACCGCCTGCGGTGGGGTGACGCCTTTGTCCTTTCCGATCCTAACGGCGTCTTGATAATTTTTTGAGTCTTGGCTCGGGTCGCGTTTGCGGATAACCAGAGCGGGCGCCGGCACGGCTCCGGAAATTTGTTTGCGCAGAAAGTCCTGCCAGTAGTCTGGAACCGTCTCCAGCAGCTCAGCTTCAGTGAACGTGAAGATGCGATGGAGGATTTCATCTGCCGCCGGCAGAGAGTCAATTGGAGAGGTCAGCGCGATCTCAACATTGACCGTAATCTTTTCCTTCTGTTTGGTCCGTAGTGGCACCAGAGCTTTCTTGCGCTCGTCAAAGCCAAAGACAACACGGTTGCAACCCAGGCGCAACGCAGTCGGCGTTAGCTCAATCTTGCGGATTTCCAGACCGCCATCAACGGTCCAGACGCCTTCTTTTGTTTCCGTGGATTTCCCGTCGCTATTGAAGTGGATTGAGCCACCTGCGATGGGATGGCGCAAAACCACCGCCTTACCCAGGTACGCCGAGTTGAGAGACGGAACAAGGTCTTCCGCAGCAGTCTGCGAGTTTTGTGCGCGCACGGATGTAAAAGGCAGTAATGAACAGGCAAATAGCAGGAGGAGAAGAGTGCGTGTCATGGTGGGTGGAAGCAGTGTAGCAGGATCCACGGCGGAAATTGCGAGGTTCAATGCACGGGGAAAATGCCCTGTGTCAGCAAAGGAAAGGACACATTCTCGTATGGTGCGCCTCCTCGTTCGTAAACTTAAGATCACTTTGTTTGTCGCACTCGTCATGTTATGTATTTACCGAGAGATCGGGGGATCTGTTGATCTGGTGATCGGAAAGGCAAGCACAAGGTCCCTCCGACCTACGCCCGCGCTGAAGAGTTCGCGCGGTCGCTTCACGGTCGTCGGGATGACGGCGGTTTTGGATGGCGGAATCGCCGATATCGGAAAGGCAAGAGGGTTGAAACCCACGCCAAATTGGGATGATTGGGATCGGAGACGGGGGGTACCCCCGGTAGGATTTGGTAAATGAGTAATTTGGTAATCGGGAAATTGAAAGGCAAAAGCCGAACACCCACCACGGAGACACGGAGAACAGCAAAGCGATTGGTGTAGAAATGGGTTAAAACCCACGCCAAATTGGGATGACTGGGATCGGAGACGGGGGTACCCCCGGTCGGATTTGGTCAATGAGTAATTTGGTAATCGGGAAATTGAAAGGCAAAAAGTCGAACCCCCATTAACCACAAAGGAACACGAAAGAAATCAGAACAGCCGAGGGCGGCTGTTCCACACGAGTATCGAAGCTGGCGGCAGGGCGGACACAACCAGAGACGGGTATAGCCAGACGGTTGTATAATCAAAGCTGAGTTTGCACTAAGGTTTGTAGATCATCTGGGTGCCTGGATTGGGTCCGTGACGTTGACATAGACGGGGCCGATTGGGTATCCTTTTATCTTCACTGCTCTGCAGTTGGCCTCCTTGTGTCTTCCATTCTGGAAGTAGTAAGCGGCTTTAATCGAGCGGTCTTTCTAAGCGATTTATTCTCAGGAGTTTGCATGGTTACCCGTTTTCCAAGCGGGCAGGAAATTGCGCGCAAATGGTACGTTGTGGATGGCACCGGGCTGACGTTGGGCCGACTAGCCTCACAAGTGGCGAGAATTCTGTCTGGTAAAGAGAGTGCTATCTACACGCCGTTTATTGATACCGGCGACCACGTGATTGTGATCAACGCGGAAAAAGTCCGTGTGACCGGCATGAAGGCAGATCAGAAAATGTATCGCCATTACACCGGCTTCCCCGGAGGACTGCGCGAAGAAGGTTTCCGTCACAAGTTCGAGCGCAAGCCTGAGTCGATTGTCCAGGAAGCAATTCTGGGCATGCTGCCCAAGAACAAACTGGGCAAGGCGATGGGCAAGAAGCTGAAAGTTTATAAAGGCGACAAGCACACCCACGAGGCACAGAAGCCGGAAGCACTGACGCTGGCTGCCCGTTAACGCTGGAGCGCCTGATCGGCGAAAAGTTTAAGGTCCCGCAGTCATAGAACCGGGGCAGGAGTTAAAGAAGAGGAACATGGCTCAACAAGTTCAGTACTACGGCACCGGACGTCGCAAATCGAGCATTGCTCGCGTATTTTTGCGCCCGGGTAGCGGCAAGTTCACGGTGAATGATCGTGAGCTGGATCAGTATTTTTTGACCGGTGCGCAGCGCGTGGAAGTTCGCCAGCCACTGGTTGTGAGTGAAACATCCTCGACCTTTGACATTGTGGCCAATGTTTGCGGCGGCGGTATCAACGGTCAGGCCGGGGCTTTAAAGATGGGCATTGCCCGCGCCCTGCTTGAGTTCAACGTGGAATTGCGTAAGAAGCTGAAAGTTGAAGGCTTTCTCTCCCGCGACGCCCGCTCCAAGGAGCGCAAGAAGTACGGCCAGAAGGGCGCCCGCAAACGCTTCCAGTTCAGCAAGCGCTAAACGATCTTTAGCAGGACGGTGTCCCCGTCCTGCGCTATTTTCTATTTTGCTTCACCGTCCCGGGGTCCCGAGGACGGAACGGAGCGTTGATCACCGGGACCAAAATCTTCCCTCCCGCAATGCCGGGAGCGGAGCAGGGAATAAATCCCGAGCGGGCAAGGGTGTTACGTCTGCCTAAAGGCGCGCGATTCGCAAGCGAACCGCTAGACGCTGATACCCGATAGTGGGCCGCAAGCGACCCACTAACGCGGAGGATGCAATTCAATAAGGAGGTATTTTGGCTAACATCACCATGAAGGAGTTGCTCGAAGCAGGCGTTCACTTCGGGCACCAGACCAAGCGCTGGAATCCCAAGATGAAGGAATACATCTTCGGCGAGCGCAACGGGATTTACATCATCGACCTGCAGAAGACGCTCAAGATGTTCAAGGACGCGAGCAAGTTTGTGCAGGATTCGGCCGCTGAGGGCAAGACTGTCCTTTTTGTCGGCACCAAACGTCAGGCCCAGGACGCCATTGCTGAAGAAGCTGGCCGCTGCGGCATGTACTACGTTAACAACCGCTGGCTGGGTGGATTGCTCACTAACTGGGTGACTGTCCAGAAATCAGTGAAGCGGCTGAAAGATCTTGATGAAATGGCCACAGATGGCCGCTATGAACTGCTCCCCAAGAAAGAAGTAATCAAGCTGGAGCGCGAGCGCAAACATCTGCAGGCGAACCTGGCCGGCATTAAAAATATGCGCGGCCTGCCGGACATTATTTTCGTGATCGACTCCAACAAGGAAGCCATTGCGGTGAAGGAAGCCCGCAAGCTCGGTATCCCTGTGGTCGCTGTAGTTGATACCAACTGCGATCCGACGGAAGTCGACTGGGTGATCCCCGGCAACGATGACGCGTTGCGCGCCATCCGGCTGTTTGCATCGAAAGTTGCCGACTCAATTGCTGAGGGCGCACAGGCTGCCACGGACAAAGAAACTGCCGACATGGCCACGGCCATGGCGCAAGGACAGGCTGCATCAGCCGCTGCACACACTCCCAACTCTGCCGACCTAATGGAAGAGGAAGAGTTGAATATGGAAGAAGTGCTGGGTGGCAAAGTCCGTAAAGGACCCGAGACAGCCGAGCCTGCCGCGGAAGTTCCGGCAGACGTGGCCGCAAAAGCCAACTAGCTTTCCAGACGCGCAGGAAAGCTGCCCGTCAGTTTCGATTTCGAATTCGAATTTCGTTTCTTCGGCCCGCGCGGGGCAACAACCACGCGGGTCGTATGTTGTAAGGCCCTTTCAAAACAAGGAAATTAATTTTCATGAGTACTGAAACAACGAACATCTCAGCCGCCCAGGTAAAAGAATTACGCGAGCGCAGCGGCGCTCCCATGATGGATTGCAAGAAAGCCCTGACCGAAGCCAAGGGCGACCTTGAAGAAGCCATGATTGTGCTGCGCAAACGCGGCATTGCAACCGCAGCCAAGAAAGCCACGCGCATGACCACAGAAGGTTCCGTTGCCAGCTACATTCACGCCGGCGGAAAGATTGGCGTGCTGGTGGAAGTGAATTGCGAAAGCGATTTTGTGGCCCGCACCGATGACTTCAAAGACCTGATCAAAGACATTGCCATGCACATTGCCGCCGCGGACCCGAAGTTTGTCCGCAAGGAAGATGTGACGCCGGAAGCATTTGAGAAGGAAAAGGAAATCTATCGCGCACAGGCCGCCGCAACCGGCAAGCCTGCACCGGTGGTAGAAAAAATCGTGGAAGGCAAGATGTCAAAGTTCTACGAGGAAGTCTGCCTGCTGGATCAGCCGTTTGTGAAAGAGCCGGGCATCAGCATTCATCAGCTGATCGCCAGCAAAGTCGGCAAGCTGGGCGAGAATATTTCTGTCCGCCGCTTCGCCCGCTTCAAAGTCGGCGACGTGGGAGAGACCATCGCCATCAGCAATCCGCAGCAGGAAGAAAAAGCAGAGTAGTCAATTCAATAAACATCTTGTACGGGAGGCGGCGAAATTCATTGCCGCCTTTCTTTTTTGGCAAACATTGCTGAGGAACGCAGATGACAATCATTGCCGCAGGCATTGCAGAGCCTGATGATAATCGCGCAAAGATAGAAATTCATTCGAACTGTCGCTTGAAACTCTCCACCTGCTGCTTCAACTCGGCGACTTCCCTGCGCAAATCCGCTACTTCGGCTTCCAGCGCTGAGATACGTTCCGCGTCGACGCCACTAGTGTGATGTGTCTCCGCAGACGGTTCCGTGCTGCCTTCAACACCAGCAACATCGCCGGAGAGCAGATGCGCGTAGCGCGCTTCTTTGGTTCCGGGCTGGCGAGCAAGCATCTTCACAAATGGCGGTTCACGTTGCATGAGCTTTTGCAGGACCGCCTGGACGTCAGAGAGTTCTTCAAAACGATGGAGACGCTCGCTACGTCCACGAAGTTCGCCGGGCGTTTGCGGCCCGCGCAGCAGCAGCACGTCCAGAATGGCGTTTTCAGCACGAGTGAAGTTAAAGACTTCCTGGCTGCGATGTTCATACTTGGTCACGCGGCTGTCCGCGCCTCTGGCCGGACCAGCCAGACGCTTTTCCTGAAGAGAATACAGCGCATCGCGAACAGTATTTTCATCCAGCGTCATCACCGGATCGCGATTGTTCTTCTGGTTGCACGCATTCACCAGAGCGTTCAGGGACATCGGATAGTAATCCGGCGTGGTGATGTCTTTTTCAATCAGCGCCCCCAGGACGCGGGCTTCCACTGGCGTAAGAAAAATATCCATTCAGCTTTAGTCTACCCAATCCGCGATAAATATATTGGTTTCATGCGGCTCCTTGCCATTGCGGTTGGACGCCCACACAAGTTTTTTACCGTCTGAGCTGAACATGGGAAAAGAATCGAAGTCAGGGTAATAGGTGACTCGTTCCTGGTTAGAGCCGTCCACGTTGATGATAAACAGATCAAATCCCCGGGCGCTTTTCGGATCAGTCTGGTTGGAGGCAAAGATAATGCGCTTTCCATTCGGCGTGAAATACGGGGCAAAGTTGGCAGCGCCGTTATGAGTAACCTGATGCTTGTTATTGCCGTCGGCATCCATTACCCAGATTTCCAGATTGCCCGGCTTGATCTTGCCTTCCGATAATAACTTTTTGTAGGCTGCAATCTCTTCCGCTGTCTTTGGATGCTCGGCGCGATACACGATCTTCTTTCCGTCATACGACCAGAATGGTCCGCCGTCGTAGCCGAGTTCATGCGTCAACTGCTTCACATGGCTGCCATCAGCATCCATTACATAGATGTCGAGATCGCCATTGCGCATGGATGTGAAGGCAATCTTCTTGCCGTCACGGGTGATTGTGGCTTCGGCGTCATAACCCGGCGTGTTGGTCAGTTGCTTCAAGTCGCTGCCGTCGGCTTTAGCGGTGTAAATGTCATAGCTGTCGTAAATTGGCCAGACGTAGCCTTTCGAGTAATCCGGCTTTAGCGGACATTCCGCGCTCGCCGCATGGGTTGAAGAAAACAGAATGCGGTCGCCCGAAGGGAAGAAATAACTGCACGTGGTGCGACCTTTGCCTGTGCTCACCAGCTTTGGTGTCGCGGGCTTGCCGTCTTGCGTATTCACAGGAATGGTGTAGATCTGGTCGCAGGGAACGCCATCACCCTGGTGTTGAAAGATCAGGTATTTGTCATCGGTCGAGAAATACGCCTCGGCGTTCTGTCCACCGAAAGTAAGCTGGCGAATGTTGCGGAGATGCTTTTCTTCCGGGAAGGAAGCCTGCTCGCCCGGTTTCGCTTCCGTAGCGGGTGCTTGAGCGCATACGATGGTGACACTCAATGCGAGACAACAAAAAGCGCAAAGTGTCTTTGTCTGGATGTTGAAGAAGCTAATTTTGGGCATAAATTGATTTGAGGCTTGTCGGAATTCTACAAGCGAAGACCGTCTCAGGCCAGCATTGCCGAATAGCCTTCAGTCGGACCCAAAATATCCTGCTCACGCTTTTTTCGTTGACACGTCTTACCTATGTATAGACAATCTAGGCCTTGGAACCCTATGGCTAAAAACGAAATGATCCCCGGAACACTTGGCATGCTCATTCTGCGGGTACTTCAGCCCGGAGCGATGCATGGCTATGCCATCGCCCAACGCATACACACTCTTTCCAATGACACGCTTCAGGTAGAAGAAGGCTCACTTTATCCAGCGTTACAGCGCATGCTGATCAGAGGATGGGTGCAGTCAGAGTGGGGCGTCTCTGAAACCAATCGTAAAGTCCGGCTGTATAAGCTCACGGCCGCCGGCCGCAAGCAATTGCAGTCAGAAATTACGGACTTTGACCGGGCTCTTCAGGGGATACAGGCCGTTTTGTCCAAGGCATAGGAGGACAGCATGCTTCAGCTATTCCGCCGCTTCTATTTTTTGTTGAATCGTCGCCGTCTTGACCAGGAACTGGCCAACGATATGGCCGTCCATCGCGAAATGCTGGGCTCCGAAGCGCGCATGAGCTTCGGCAATGCAACCGTATTGCGCGAACAATCACATGAGGCATGGGGTTGGGGATGGCTTGAGCGTTTCATGCAAGATGTCCGGTATGGCTTCCGCATGCTCAGGAATAACCCGGGGTTTACGCTGGTCGCGATTCTGGCACTTGGACTCGGTATTGGAGCCAACACGGCGTTATTCAGCATGGTTTATGGGATTCTGATCAAGCCGTTGCCTTACGCGCAGGGCCGCCAACTCATGGTGGTGACGCAGTCGATTGGCAAGACCACTGACGGTATGGGCTTCTCCGCAAAAGACATCCAGGACTACCGCAAGCAGACTCGCTCCTTCTCTCTGTTGGAGGAGTATCACTCGATGGGGTTCATTCTTCTGGATGGCAACGAACCGACGCGTGTCCGTACCGGCGTTGTTTCGGCACATTTTTTTGACATGCTGGGAATCAAGCCTTATCTCGGGCGGCTCTTCAATGACACCGATGAGACCAAAGAATCCGACGCCGTTCTGGTTCTCAGCTATCCCTACTGGAAAGAACACTACGGCGGCGATCCGGCCATTGTCGGGCGCCATTTCCGTATGAACGATAAGATCCATACTGTGATTGGCGTGCTGCCGCCCGTACCGCAATACCCCCGCGCAGTTGATGTATACATGACCACGGTGGCGTGCCCTACGCGCTCTTCTCCAATGATGGCAGAAACACGAGACCATCGCATGGTGTCACTCTTTGGCCGCCTTAAGCCCGGCGAAACTCTGCAATCCGGCGCGGCAGATCTGAAGCTGATAACGGCGCGCCTGCAGAAAGAATATCCGGAAAGCTATCCGCCGGAAGGATCAACCATATCCTTGAGCAGCTTGCATGCTCGTCTTACGCAGGATGTGCGTCCGGCGCTGCTGATCCTGCTGGGAACGGCGGGATTGGTCCTGTTGATCGCGTGCGCGAACGTTGCCAACCTTGCCCTGGCCCGCATGATGCGCCGCGAACAGGAACTTGCCGTGCGTGCCGCACTCGGCGCAAGCCGCGGACGTCTGATTCGTCAACTGCTTACGGAAAGCACTCTGCTAAGTCTGGGTGGTGGTTTGCTCGGTCTGTTCCTTGCGTCGCAATGTCTGGCGCTGCTGATAAGTTTTGCCGGGCGCTTCACCACGCGGGCCGCGGAAGTGAGTATCAGCACGCCGGTGTTGCTCTTCACACTGGGCCTTTCGTTGCTGACGGGCATCGTTTTTGGCGCAGCCCCTGCCTTTTCACAACGCATCAGCCTGGTGACCGCGCTCAAAGACGGGAGCAATTCGGCTACGTCGAAGAACAACGGCAACCGTCTGCGAAATATTCTGGCGGTTGGACAGGTGGCTCTCAGTTTCGTTTTGTTGATTGGCGCCGGTCTGATGATCCGCAGTTTTATCAAACTCCAGCAAGTTGATGGAGGATACAACGGTGATCACGTTCTCACCGCCACTATTCCTCTGAATTTTTCCAAGTACACCACCAACCAGGCCAACCTGAATTTCTTTGATCATCTGAAACAGAATCTCGAAGGATCTCCAGGAATTCTGGCCGTGGCATTCAACAGCGGAGCACCGCTTGCCCCGGGAATGGCGCAGCGGCAGGAATTTGACGTTGAGGGACGTGCCGCAGACGACCGCTCAAAGCTGAAGACCATCGTTGAGGTCGCAACACCCGATACGTTCCGCCTGCTGGGTGTGCCGATCTACGCAGGCCGTGCATTTTCAGTGGAAGATAAAGATGGCGCGCCGGACGTAGTCATTATCAGCCGCAATCTGGCCCAGCATTACTTTCCCAATGAAGATCCATTGAACAAGAGAATCACTGGTGACAAGGGCAAGAAGTGGTTCACCATTGTGGGCGTGGTTGGTGATGTGAAGCAATACGGACTCGATCGCGACCCCGTGGATACAGCTTATGTATCGGAAGCGCAGTACGCCATGGGAAACACCATCCTTATCAAAACTGCCGGCGATCCCATGAACTATGCCAGCCAGTTACGCAAAGCTGTTTTCGCCATCGACAAAGACCAGCCCGTGACTGACATTAAATCTTTGGACGAGTTGCGTGGTGACAGCCTTGCCGGCACGCGCATCACCAGTATTCTGCTGGCGCTTTTCGCGGCGCTGGCTTTGATCATTGCTGCCACTGGGTTGAGCGGCGTGACTGCCCTGCTGGTAAGCCAGCGCACGCGTGAAATCGGTATCCGCCTGGCCCTGGGTGCGCAACGAAGTGAAGTTCTCACCATGGTGGTCAGGCAAAGCATGCGCGTAATTTTTATCGGGCTGGGCATAGGGTTGGTTGGAGCGCTGCTGACATCGCGCCTGTTGACCAGTCTTCTGTTCAAGACCCCCGCCACCGATCCGCTGACCTTTGTTGGCGTCGCCGTGGTATTGCTCACCGTGGCACTCGCAGCCAGTTACCTGCCGGCTCGCCGCGTGACCCGCGTAAATCCAATGATCGCCTTGCGGTCAGAATAGCTCGTAAACAACGGCACGAAAACAAAGAAGGCGTAATAAACGATGGGTGAGCTTTTTCGTCGCATCTACTATTTGCTCAACCGGAGCCGTCTTGAACGTGAGCTCCGCAATGATATTGATGTCCACCGGGAGATGCTGGGCGACAACCGCAAGAACTTCGGCAATCCTCTGCTGCTTCAGGAACAGTCACATAACGCGTGGGGCTGGGGATGGCTGGACCGTACTTTTCAGGACGTTCGCTTTGGTTTACGGATGCTTCGCAAAGCGCCCGCCATGTCGCTCACTGCAATTGCAGTGTTGGCCCTGGGTATAGGAGTCAACGTAACGGCGTTCAACATTGTTGACGTCATGTTCTTCAAGCCGCTGCCGGTGCGCAATCCGCAGACGATTGCAAGGTTCACTACGCATTATCCAGAAGGCATGTCCACAGAAGTGGCATATCCGGTCGCCATGTTTTATGCGGAGCACAGCACTACGCTCAGCATGGTACTGGCACAGACCAGCAGTAACATGACCTTCACTCAGGAGACCAGCCAGAACATTGAGACTGGCCTGGTAAGTGCAAATTACTTTCGCGAGCTGGGTACCACGGCTGCCTATGGCCGCCTCTTTAATCCACAGAGTGATGCGCTGCCCGACGCACCGCCAGTCGCAGTGCTCGGCTATCGTTTCTGGCAGCGACAATATGGCGGTGATACTTCAGTCATCGGCAAGACCGTTCGTGTCAACCAGCATCCGGTAACAGTGATCGGCATTCTGCCTTTTGATTACGTCGGGCTGGATCCCGAGCATGGCGAACTGAACGAAGTATGGTTACCCATCGAGAAAATCACATACTTCGTGAATGAGAGCAAACTGCTCACCAGCTTTGACGCCACCAACTCCGGCGTGCACATGTTCGGCAGAGTTAAACCGGGAATCAGCTTCAAAGCCGCAGAAGCTTCATTACAGCCGTTGGCGGAAGAACTATTGCGCCAGCACCCGGAAGATTTGCTAAAAGGGGAAAGGCTTGCGGCCGAACCGGGGGGCTATGCTGTTCACATGGGACCATCTGACTCTGAGATGCTTCCGTTATTCGGCATTTTTGCCGCGCTTGTCCTCCTTGTACTGGCTGCGGCCTGCGGGAATCTTGGCAATCTGGTCCTCAGCCGCGTGATCTCACGCGAACGTGAAATATTTATCCGCCTGTCTCTTGGCGCGGGGCGTGGCCGCGTTCTCCGCCAGCTCATGACGGAGAGCTTCTTACTCGCGCTGCTGGGCGGCGCGGCTGGATCGGTGCTGAGCTGGTTGATTTCCCGTCCATTGATCATCTGGCTGGGTGGACCGGGCGTCTTACCCATGAGCCCGGACTGGCGCACGATTGCCTTTGCCTTCGCCGTCGGCGTACTCGCCTGCGTGATGTTTGGCTTGCCTTCCGCGCGGCAGGCGCTCCGCCCATCACACCGGACCACTCGCGTGCGAACCATCTTCATGACCTCGCAATTTGCAGCCAGCTGCGTGCTGTTGATCGTCTCCGGATTACTTCTTCGCGCTCTGCATCGTGCCGTGACCTTCGATCCCGGCTTCGACTACACCCATACACTTGCGATCAACCCTCACCTTGACGCTCATGGATACACGCCGGAACGAGCGGCGACCTATCTCAACGACATGCGCACGCGTTTTTCACAGGTATCCGGAGTGCAGGCCGTTGCAGTGGTGAATCACCAGCCTTTGGGCAATAACATGACGGTTGGGCCTGTGCACGGTGCTGTTAATTTCACAGCGTATTACTTCGAAGTTACGCCGGGCTATCTTGCCACGCTTTCAATTCCACTCCTTACCGGGCGCGATTTCCACGAGGATGATCAGGATGTGGCCATTGTGAGCGAATCGTTTGCGCAGAAGAGCTGGCCGGGCAAGGATCCTCTTACCCAGGAACACCCGTATGCCGGAAAAAAGATGAGGATCATCGGAGTCACGCGGAATGCTCATACGCTGGCGATGTCCAACACGAACGCCGCAGAGATGTATGTTCCGCTGCACAAGAACAATCTAGTAAATGGCGTGCTTGTGGTAAGGACGTCTTCTTCTCCGCTGCCGCTGACGGGTATATTCACTGACCTTGTCCGCTCAACCGATCCTGTACTCAGCCCGGATGTGATGCCGCTTGCCACAGCCTTCCGCGAGAAACGGGGCGATACGGAGCGTATGGCGGTGATTGTGACTTTCATGGGATCTCTGGCCCTGGTGCTGGCTGTGGTTGGACTGTATGGCGTTGTGGCCTACAACGTGGTCCAGCGCACGCGCGAAATCGGTATTCGCGTGGCCCTGGGCGCAACCCCCAAAGACCTTGTTCGCAGCCTGTTGTCCGGTTGGATTCGCCCTTTGGGCATCGCGGTGGCGCTCGGTTCCCTGCTGGCTGCGGCTTTGTCAATGGTGTTGCGCAGCAAGCTCTACGGTATCAGCAACTTTGATCCGTTCAGCTATCTGGGTGCTTTGCTCCTGCTCGGGATCACGGGCGGCCTGGCTGCGCTGCTTCCGGCTCGCCGTGCGCTCAAGGTTGATCCCATGATTGCGCTGCGGTGTGAGTAAGAAGCAATCAGCACTCAGTAGTCAGCATTCAGTCCCTCAACATTCTCAGAGTTGCAGGATTTCAACTCTTACGGCTCCTTCCAGCATGTTGAGGGGCTGAAGGCTGAGTGCTGACTGCTCACGTGACTGCTGATAGCTGGCTCCCCTGCTATATACTGATCGCTGATGCTTGCATTCAAACGGATCCTGCTCAAGATATCGGGAGAAGCTCTGGCCGGCGACAAAGGTTTTGGCGTCGATACGTCAACCATCCACTCTATTGCCGGCGAAATCAAGGACGTCCACGATCTAGGAGTGGAAATTGCGCTGGTGGTAGGCGGCGGGAATTTCTTTCGCGGCGTTGCTGAACAAGCGCGCGATATGGACCGCGTTTCCGCTGATCATATGGGCATGCTGGCCACCGTAATCAACGCTCTGGCCCTGCAGGATGCGCTGGAAAAACAGGGTGTCTTTACCCGCGTAATGTCAGCCCTGGAAATGAACCAGGTGGCTGAACCATTCATTCGTCGACGCGCACTACGTCACATGGAAAAAGGCCGCGTGGTGATCTTCGGTGGCGGTACCGGCAACCCATATTTCTCCACCGATACCGCAGCTTCACTTCGGGCCATGGAAATTAAAGCCGATGTGATCATGAAAGCCACGAAAGTTGACGGCATTTATGACGCCGACCCCAAGCTGGTCAGCGACGCTGTCAAGTTTGAAACCATTACTTATCTTGATGTCCTCAAGAAAGGCCTGCGCGTCATGGACGCCACCGCAATCTCTCTCTGCCAGGAAAATAATCTGCCTATTGTGATTTTCAATCTGGGCAAGCACGGAAACATCAAGCGCGTGGTGCAGGGTGAGAAAGTTGGATCGCTGGTATCAGCGTAAGCGATGGCGAAAGCCTAAATCACTCTTCCAATAATCTTCAGAAACATAGCCAGCAGAATAAGGACAAAGCCCGCAGCGAAAAGGCGCGCCATCCAGCTTCTGCTTGGTCCTTTTGCGACCAGCGACACAAAGAACGCTCCAAACCAGAGAAGCAACGCAATTTTTATGATCACTGGGAGGCGATTATATAACGCGTGTACGAGGGCTCATCAGGGGAGTTTAGTCCAGGTCTTGCCGCCATCCGCGCTTGACCAGCCCTGAGATGGTGCAGTCACCACATGAACATTCAAGGCTGTACCTTCAATGCTGACAACGTTGCCTGCCGCTGGATCACCAAGCGCCACCTTTTCCCAAGTGGTGCCGCCGTCGGTTGAGTGAACAAGCTGCCCGCGATTGCCGCCGGCCCAGATTTCCGAGTTGATGGAATGGACCGCGGAGAATTCAACGCCCTCCGCCACTGAGTAGCCTTCGAGCCAGATCACAGAATCAGCGGATTTGAGTAGCTTGCCTTGCGCTACCTTCCAATGGTAAATCGATGCCGCCGCCAGAAATGGCCTTTTTGAAGAACCAACACCGCGCGAGGTAAACCCAGCTGAACCGGCAAGATTGGAAGAGTCCGCAGCTTCTGTTGCGTTGTTCGCGGCTACCGCCTCACCCTTGTTGATGGCGACACCCTTGTCGAACATGGCAAATCTAAGTGCGTTCCCGGCTTGAATGGATGGTTCCACACGTTTCACCGGTCGTTTCCCCACTTCCACAATCTTACTCAGCATCCCCTGATGTTCGGGCTGTTTCGGTGTGAAGGTAAACACGCCCTGCGCTGCTTGCTGCTGTGGTTCAGGAATCACCAGATACTTATTTGTCTGCTGCCAGTTACCGGGAAGCAAAGTGGTCTGCCTGGCGGAAGCAAGCCCATTGATCGAAACTGGCGGCGCCGAAGGTAAATTGGTTTGCGCTGGAGCCACAGTTACCGGTTCGGCTGCGTCTTTGGGAAAACGCTGCGCATTCAGATAATCCTGACGGGAAACACTCGCCTGGAGTACGGGCGCAGCGGCCGTTACCTCAATGGGTTCGCCGACTTTACCGCCTGTCGCTGCGGCTGCCTGGTTTGTGGCCACCTGGGTTGTGGCCACATGGGTTGTGATTTCCGCGCTTTGCGATTGGCGGGCATCTTGGTGCCCAGCTCCTGCGCTCGCAACCACTGCTCTGGATTTTTCAGAAGTTACGCTGGCCCGACTAGCCACCGGTTGTGCTGCCGTTGCGCCAGCTGCATTTGCGTTCGCAATGCTAACCGGAGCGCTGGGCTTCGACGCGGGTTGCGAAGAGGCGATGGCATTGCTATCGGCCTGGGCTGCATTGTTCGGAGCGGCGGCTTCCTTTGCGGCTTCCTTCGTAGCTGGGGCTTTCGAAGCCTGCATATTACTAACCTGGTCAGCTGCTGATGGCGGAGTTGAAAGTGGCTGATTCCTGTGCGGAAGCTCAATCACCAGAGTCAAGGCTGCAGCCATGGCGGCGAGCGAGGCAGCCAACCCAAAGCGAGGGCTCTGGAACCAACGTCGACGAGCCGGAAAAGGCGACGCAGCGGCCACGGGAGCCACTGTCTCTGCAGCTTCAGGCCCTGCAACAAGTGCATCTTCTGGCGTTGCCAGGAAGACTAATTCACGGCAATCGCCGCATACAGCGATGTGCTGAAGCACCAGCTTACGTTCGGCGGCGGGCAAAAGCTGCTCCATGTAAGCCGTAAGCGTATCGGCATCAGGGTGCTGCAACCGGACGTTTTCCCCGGTCCGCAGTCTCTGGCGAAGTAAGCTGGACAATTCAGGCATAACTTAACGAGAACCCTTATCTGGTTGGAACGCTGCAGGACGATTTTCTTGCAGCTTTTTGGTTACGTCCACCTGTAAATATCGAACATCTGATTCCAGGGCTTCCTCCGCCTGGCTTCGGTTCATACCACGCGCCACCAGCCCTGCTAAAACCTGCTTTCGTACCACTTTCAGTAGCTTCTCCAGCCGCCGGCTGATGGTCGATTCATGCACGCCAAGGACCTTTCCTATCTCCGTAAGAGTGCGGTCGTCCAGGTAATACGAGGCCAGAACCAGGCGGTCATCCGGGGCCAATTGGCTTAACGCCTCATCCACAGCGTCGCCCAAACGCTTATCCAGCGGACTGACGGGAGCCGGATTGGTTGCGGAGAACTGTACACCCTCCTCCTCCTGCTCATCCAGGCTGACCAGTTTTTTCTGTTTTCTGTAACGATTTACGAATTCCTGTAGGATGACCGTCCTGAGCCAGCCTTCCAGCGAGCCCCTGCCCATGTAAAAGTTAAGCCGCGATACGCGATGCCCATCGCGCTCTGAGGTGCCGTACAAATCGCCGTAAATCGAGTCGGCAAGCTCCCGAGCGCTGGCGTCCTCTTTGGTTACGCCGCGGGCAATGTCATACAGCTTTTCCCGATACCGGGTTAGAAAGACTTCCCATGCGTATTCCTGGCCATTGGCGCATCCGCGCGAAAGAACCAGCTCTTCCAGTTTGAGTTCACGCCAGAAACGGATCTTCTGCTGGTCAGTGGCGGCAGGAACGTACTTGCAGGAAACCTGATGAAGGACGGCTTCAAATTCGTCATATTCCAGGCCGAACTTATGCGCCCCGCTCTTATCGAAGAGATCGCGGATAGCCAGTGCTATCGATTCCACGGGACTCGGCCCAGAACTCATGGCTTGGATAGTATCAATTTTACCTGCAAGAAGGCTGGCTTTTTACATTCCTTCTCTGAAAAGTAGGGGGCCTCACGTAATTGGAGGTTTCACGTGAAAAACTTGCTGTTTTGGGGAACTTTAGTAACACTCGCATTTTTACCTTTCACAACTACGCAAACTAAAACACTCATCGGCCCGTATTCGGCTTCCTCCGGGCCTGGTGACTATAAGCTGCTGGCGCCTATTTCACACGGCAATCTCACCATTTTCCCGGTGGTTTCCGCAACGTCCCATGACACTGCGCAATTTCTTACGTTAGATGAGGGTATTCGCTCCGGAGAAGTCCAGGTGACGGAACGCGGGAACCTGGGCAGCATGATTCGCCGTCTGCCGCCGGCGCACCCGTACGCTGACTCAGCCCAGGTCAATCAACTGGTACTGGTCAACAATTCCAAACGCCCTCTGATTCTCCTGGCCGGAGAAGTTGTTACCGGCGGCAAACAGGACCGCGTTGTGGGCAAAGATAGAATCGTTCCCGCCGAAAGTGATCCGGTTGATCTCTCAGTGTTTTGCGTGGAACACGGCCGCTGGGTGGGTTCCACGGGGAAATTTGACACGCATGCATCCGTGATGGCCCAGCCAAGCGTACGTAAGAGAGCCATGGCTGATGCCGATCAGAGCAAAGTGTGGGAAGCGGTGAGTAGTGCCAAAGCAAACATGTCTGCGAGAATAACAGCCGCTTCGCCCGCCATCGCTGGCAATGCATACCAGGGACAGACTGCCGGTGGTCCAATGCCTTCTGCAACACCTGTACCCACGGTGTTTGCCTTGCGCGAACTCGATGCCACTTCCTCTTACGCCAAGGTGATTGAGAACGGCGCAGTCAAACAAGAGATGCAGGCGATCACTGAACCCATGCAGAAGGCTTTTGAAAGCGTGATCAAACAATTGCGGAACCAGAATGCTGTTGGCGTGGTAGTTGCCATCAGAGGTCGTGTGGTATGGGCAGACATTTTCGCCAGCAACGCTCTGTTGAGCAAATACTGGCCCAAGCTCCTGCAATCGTATGCCGCGGAGACGCTTACGTATTCCGGAACGTCCGCCGAAGCCAGCATCAAAGATGCCCAGAGTTTTCTGAACGGGTGGGAAGCGCGGCATGAAACCGTGGACAGCGAGCCGGGGCTTTATCGGCAGAGAGAGCTTTTTGGCGATCGCTTTCGCGCGTTTGAGCTGACTTCGCTACTGTCAAAAAATGAATTCGATGTGCATCTGAGCAAAATGGCGGAATAAACCGGGTAGAAATGAGTTAAAGAGAGTGACAGCCGTAAGTGACTGAGCAGGCTTGAATTACTTTGGTTCCGTTACCACGGTTTGGGATTTGTCAAATTTATCTGCAACAAAGAGTGCCGATTACGTGTCTAATGTGACAAGTGGGTATAAGGGTCGGAGGTGACCTGACATGGGAGAAAAATTCTCAGTTGCTGAAGTGGCTGCACTTCGGAACGAACTCCTGACCGGGGGTCTTGATTCATTTCAAACCGCGGAATTATTGAAAATGTTTTTAGCCGGGCGCGGATACGGAGTATCTCAGGAATCGGCGCTCGATGCGGCTGGCCGCATTGACGGTACGCATTGTGATGTGGAAAGCCTGCATAAAGAACTTGAAAGCCTTGCTTTAGTGATGTAACCGCATCATTTCAGGAAGATGTAACCAACGGAAACGCAGCCGGGCCAACCAGCCCGGCTGTTTCTGTTTTTACTCGTAATGCAAAGCCTCAACCGGATCCAGTTGAGCAGCGCGTGTGGCGGGCACAGTCCCGAAAATGACTCCAACCAGGATTGCCACAAAAATCGCGATGATCGCCGAAAGACCAGAAATGGGAATTCGGTACTCCGTCAGGAACCTGACGGAGAAGGGTACGGCAAGCCCCAGAATGGTTCCAACCATTCCACCGGAAACCGAGATCAGCACAGCTTCCGCAAGAAATTGCAGCTTGATCTCACGGCTGGTAGCGCCAATCGCTTTTCTTATGCCAATCTCCCGGATACGCGTACGCACGTTCGCCAGCATGATGTTCATGATGCCAACGCCGCTCACAATCAATACCAATAACGAAATGGCCAGAAGCATGATGCTCAAACCATTGGCCGCCCTGGACGCAACCTGCAGCAATTGTGTGAGGTTCTCCACACGATAAACAGATTGCGGTTTGTGACGGGATTGAAGAATCTGCTGGATGGTGTCCGTGGCATGAGGCACATCACCCGCATCCGAAACGGAAAAGAAAAGTTGCTTGACTGAATCATTCCCGGTGAAGTACCGAGCCACGTTATAGGGAATCAACACTGTGTCGCCGGCAATTTCAGACTGTCCGAACGTCTCCACTCGCTCGCGAAACGTGCCAATAATGACAAATGGCAGTCCCTTGACCTTGATGTGCTGGTCCTTGGCGGCGTCCTGGCCGCCATACACTCTCTGCGCAAACTGTTGTGTCACCACGGCAACGTGCGCCCGGGCCATGGAATCTTCCTCATCAAAAAATCGCCCCGCCAATACTTCCAGGTTGCGCACGGTGGAATACTGTGGCGAGACGCCCAGCACCAGAATGTCGCGTTCTTTACCGCCGCCAACGCCGATACGATCGTGGATCTCCGCCATTGGCGATGCCGCCTGTATTCCGGGCACCTCCTGTTGAACCGCGCGCATATCATCCACAGTAAGAAAATCACTGCCGCCGTTTTGCGCGCCGTTGCTGCCGGCCTCATAGTAGGCGTAAATCAGATTGGCGCCGATGGCCTGGATCTGGTTCATCACATACTGCTTGCCGGTGAGCCCGATGGTAACAACGATGATCAACGACGCTGTTCCAATCACCATGCCCAAAGCTGTCAACAGGAAGCGGGCCTTGGCCGTGCGAAAGGAATCAAACGCTATGGTCACGATCTCTGAAAACAACATCGTGTTGCGAGCGGTTTCAACCAGCGGACGCTTGGACATGCTTCGATTCTACGCGGCTGTGTGGAATTCGGTACAGCTCAGGCAATCTTACGGTTATCTCGCGCTGTCAGCTCAACTGTTCCGGCGTTCAGTTTCAGAGTGAAGCTTTTAGCACAGCTCAGGCAGAGCCAGAAGTGTTCGATTCTCTTGGCGGATGTGGGGAATCCGAAAAAGCGGCCTCCATCCATTCGCATGAGCAATCGGGAGCAGCGCGGATTTGCGCACTTGGAAATCATTCAATTTGCCCGGGAAAATAACGCAGAGGTTGGATGCCGAAAAACCCGAATTGCGCTGCCCTGCGCGTCGCTATTTTTCTGCACCATGATTGCACCATATTTTTTTGCACCATCTGATTTGCTCTTTCCAGAGCTCAATCGAGGAAATTTTTCAGCCCTCTATGGGGTTGCCTCCGGGTTTCAACGACTTACAGTGGCCGTTATCTTGCCTTAACCATATCAATGCACCTCAGGATTTTAAGCAGAGGAGGTTCGTTGATGCCCAGGAGCAAAGTTATATCGATGGAAAAACTTGAACAACTTGAGAGCGGGGACAAAGTAACGGTCTCTGGCATTTACACGTCAAATCATTCGGAATGTAGTTCTCACGATGTCTGGTTGCAGCGTGACCAGGAATTGCCTGTCTGCGCTCAATGCGGAAAGAGCGCAACCTACAGATTGCGGAAACAGATCAATCACATTTCCGAAGACCCTGATTTTTGAAAAACAGCTCTCGTAGCGACGCTCAGTTCACTGCGGTTTCAGAGTGAGGTTTCACTGGATCGCCGGCCACTACAGAAGGAATGAAGAGAATAAACCGAGTGCCCTGGTCCGGCGGCTCGGTACTGCTTTCTACTTCAATGGTCCCTCCGAATTTTTCAAGCAGGTCTTTTACCACCCAAAGTCCAAGTCCGGTGCCAACGTCTGTCTTGGTTGTAAAAAAGGCGTCAAAGATCCGTTTTTGGTTGGCGGCGGAAATTCCGGTGCCGCTGTCCTGTATTTCAAAGATCACACCTCCGTCCGTGGCGTTGGCACTCAAACCCAGAGTGCCTCCGGAACCCATGGCATCCAGCGCGTTCGAAACTAAGTTGGAAAAAACCTGCACCAGGTCACCGCGAAATGCGGTGATCGCAACATCATCGGCAAAATCCTTCACTACATGGATCTGGCGTGCCCGGATCCGTCCGCTATAAACCATCAAAACTTCTTCCAGCAGCGTAGATATCCTGGTTTCAGAGGCGGCGGCGGTGGCGCGAACAAAGCCAAGCGTCTGACGCGTAATGTGGGCCACGCGAGCAAGCTCCTGGTCTGCGGAGCTCAAATACTGCCTGGCTTCGTCGAATGATTCCGCGGTGCGCGCCAGGAAGAGGAGATTCGTAATCGCCTCCAGAGGATTGTTGATCTCATGCGCGATGGTGGCTGCGAGTCGCCCGGCGGCGGCCAGCTTTTCAGATTTCCGCGCGCTGTCCTCGGCCAGTCGTTGTTGCGTGACATCGCGGAAAACCAGCACCACGCCGAAAATATTTCGGTCGTCATCCATGATTGGCGCTGCACTGTCTTCTATCGGTGTCTCTTGACCGTCTCGATTGCGCAAAACGGTATGGTTGGCCAGTCCCACGATCAAGCCGGATGCCAGTACCTTTTCCACGGGATTTTCAACCACCTTCTTGGTGACTTCATTGAAGATGGGAAACACTTCAGAGATCGGCATACCTTCGGCTTCATGCGAGCTGAAGCCAGTGAGCTTCTCCGCCACGCCGTTCAGGAATTTTACGGTGCCGTTGCGGTCCGTGGCGATTACTGCGTCACCGATGCTGCGCAGCGTAGTGTGCAGCCATGCTTCTCTTTCTTTGATGGCGCGGGCTGCTTGCAAGCTGAGTGACAGCTCTCTTCGCGCCACCAGGTAATAGACCAGAACAAAGATAAGCGCGGTGAAGGTGGCCACAACAAACGTCACGATGGTACGGCGCAGACCCTGCTGCGAATTGGCGATGCGCTCGCGCAAGAGACGTTCTTCTGCTTGGCGCATGTCGCCTACCAGTTCGCGCACCTGGTCCATCTTGCTCTTGCCAACGTTGTTAATGACAGAACTTATTGCCTCGGCATGCCTGCCCGCCTGCTCAAGCTCAACATTCTCTCTGGCAATGTTGAGGCGCTCTGTTACCAGTTGGCGAAGCTGAGGTATGCGGCGCTGCTGATACTCGTTGTCCCTGGTGAGATCGGACAAACGGTCAATGTGCGCGCTCACTCCTGCGGAAGCAATATGGTAGGGCTCCAGATAGACGGGATCATGCGTAATCAAATAGCCGCGCTGACCGGTTTCTGCGTCCTTCAGCTGGGAGAGAGTAAGGTCGAGCTCAGAGATGACTTCAAAGGTGTGTTGAACCCATCCGTTGTTGGATACCAGTTGCTGGGTATTCAAATAGGAGATGATGGAATTCGCTAGCAGAACTGCCATGATGATGGCGACTCCGGCAGTGAGCGCGAGTGTTCCCTGTTTGTTCCTTCCCGCCAAAATCTCCCCTCCGGTAGAGCGTGATCTTGCCATCAAACCGCAAGAATCCTAACATTAAGAGCGATTCATCGAAATAAGATATCGTCCGTAACCTGATTAAGTAACAGCTAAATCAGGGCACGAAATGGAATGGCATTCTATAATCCCGCCCAACAAATAAGTACCAGTTAAACAAATCGGTACCTATTAGTAAAAGGGGGAGTGGGGATGATACGACGGATTTCCAGTTTTTCACGCGCTTGCGCTTCTTGTGTCCACGTCAGCGGTATGTTTTGCTGATATCCAGTACAACGAACAAAGCAAAATCACGGGCGGAGTGGCCGTGGGAGCCATGAAATTCGCGGGGGTATTTTCCTTCTTTATTCTTCTGCAATGGCAGCCCCTCACTCATGCCTCAAGGCAATCATTGGATCCACCCTGGTTGCGCGACGCGCCGGAATAAAGCAAGCCGCGGTTGCCACCAGTAGAAGCAGCAGAGCAACGGTGCCGAATGTCACAGGATCGGTGGCTGTCACTCCGAAGACGAAGCTGGCCATGAAACGCGACGCCAGCAACGCTATTCCGAGCCCGCAGCCAAGCCCAATCGCGATGAGCTTGGCGCCGCGGCCCAGCACCAGGCCCAGAATATTGCTTGTCTGTGCTCCAAGCGCCATCCGGATTCCCATTTCATTGGTTCGCTGGCTGACTGAGTATGAAATCACGCCATAGGTTCCCACCGCACCCAGCAGCAGTGCTGCACCGCCAAAAAATACCAGCAACATGCTCAGAAACCTCTGTCGTGCAATGGAGACGCTGATGATTTCATCCATGGAAGAAACGTTGTAAATAGGAATATCGCTGTCCAGCTTGCTTAGTTCCTGCTTCGTCGCGGTGGTAATCGCCTGCTCGCCAAGATTTGAACGTACGGCATATGTGATTCCGGAAACCACGCTGTAAAGGCTGTCTGGAACCTGATCGAAGGGTATATAGAATTCAGAACGGACCTTAGCGGTAGCATCCTCCGCCAATCCCCAATGCTTCACGTGCTGCACAATGCCGATAATTTCCCGGGGGTGATCGAAACCAGGGAAAGGAATTACGAGATGCTTACCCAGCGCCTCCTCATTGGGGAACAGACTGTGCGCCAGTTCTTCATCCACCACAATCACGCCGGGCGAACTCAGGTTGTCATGGTCGTTATAAAAACGGCCGCGAAGCTGCCGTACTTTCATTGTTTTCAGATAGTCAGGACTGGTGATGTACATCATGGCCCAGTTGTAATCCTTCGGGTCCGGCTTTGGCCGCTCCGACACGTAAAACATGGTTTCACTGTCATCCCGCATCATCAGGTCCTGTGTGATTGCCGCGGATTCCACGCCGGGTACATTTTCCAGCCGGGCGGTAACTTCATGAAACAGGTTCCGAATTTTTTGCGGCTGGTCATAACGCGCCTTTGAAAAGCGCAGATCAAACGTGAGAACGTTCCGCGATTGAAATCCCGGATCAACCGTTGCCAGCTTCTGCAAAGTTCGAACCGTCAGTCCCGCGCCCACCAGCAACAACACCGCGATTGCGAGTTCTGCAACCACCAACGTGCTCTGCAAGAGATGCTTTCCGCCACTGGAACCACGCGCGGATTCCTTCAACGTCTCATTCATGTTCCCGCGAAGGACCTGCCATACTGGCGCCATGCCAAACAGGATTCCCGTTCCCACGCACAGCAAAAGGAGGAACAACGCCACATGCCAATCCACGCCAATGGATTCAGCGCGAGGCAGGCTGTTTGGCACCGCAGCCAGTAAGCCCCTGGTTCCAGCCCAGGCCAGTCCAATACCGAGAACGCCGCCCATGAGCGCCAGCATCACGCTTTCCGCTAACAGCTGCGCAGCCACTCGTGTTCGCGAAGCTCCAAGAGCAGTGCGGATGGCGATCTCCCGCTGGCGAGGCACCACGCGGCTCAGCAGCAGGTTGGCCACGTTTACACAAGCGATAATCAGCAGCAGGCCCACTCCCATCGCGATCAATTCCAGTGTTGTTCGCGAATCTGCCACCACTTGATCCAGCATTCCTTCCATGGCTGCGCCATGTGCAGCATTGGCTTGCGGATATGCCACCGCCAACCGCCTGGCAATGCCATCAACTTCCATTCTTGCGCTTGCAACGGATACTCCGGGCTTCATCCGCCCAATCACCCGTGAGCCCGGGCGTTCCAGTCGATTCGTCAGCCACATCTGGCCAGTTGCGCCAATGGGTACAAAGAGATCTGATTTGCTGAAAAACCAGAAATCTTTTGCCGCGACCCCGACGACCGTATAATTCTGTTCGTTCAGGCGAACTACCTTGCCCAGCACATCTGCTGTGCCGCCGAAACGCCGCTGCCAAAGACCATAACTCAGGATCGCGACCGGGCCCGCGCCTTCATGATCGTCTTCAGGCTGAAAATCACGGCCCAACTCAAGCCTGGTCCCCAGTAATCCGAAAAAGCCCGCTGAAACCTGGCGTGCGGTAGTGTGCTCAGAACCGGTGGCGCTCGTCAGGGTGTAATCTGACTGGCGGAATATCGCCATCTTTTCAAAGGACGAACTCTGCGTTCTCCAGTCTTGAAAGTTCTGGTATGCCACAGACATGCTGTCAAACTGCGGTGCGCGCTCGCTGATGATCACCAGCCGGTCAGGATCATGAAATGGAAGCGGCCGCAGCAGTACCGAATTAAGCACCGTGAAGATCGCCGTATTCGCGCCAATGCCAATCGCCAGAGTCAAGATCGCCATCACAGCAAAGCCTGGACTCTTGGCCAACATCCTGAGACCGAATCGCATGTCCTGTAATAATGTCCGCATACCGTAGCTTCCCTTCAAGGCGAGATTCGCCTTGCCATTGAATACGGTTCAAGAATGAAGAGGGTTCCTTGTTTTCTTGGAAATAATCTGCAGGGGCACCGTTTCCCAAGCTGGCTATGCCCTGTGTGTCACGCCTGTAAACTATTTTGCTGGCTGCCGGGAATTTGCAGCCGCGCCAAACACTTCCTTCAACAATGAAGTGACCTGGGCCGCGGGATCTTTGCGGATCTTCTTTTCTTCCTCGCCCAGCATGTAAAACAGCCCGTCCATGGTCTTGCCGACGACGTAATTATCCAGGTTGAAACTCTTGTCATTGGCCACCGCCGACGCCATCGGGTTCTTCATGATCTGGTTATACTGCCGCACCACGCCAACGTTCTCCATCGACTGATGCACAATGGGCGCAAACGCCGTGGTGAGTTCGCCCGAACTCTGTTTTCGGAAATATTCGGTGGCCGCCGTATCACCGCCCGTCAGAATTCCTTTCGCGTCGGCGAATGTCATGTTCGTCACCGCGCGAAGAAAAATCTGTTTCGCCTGCGGCGTGGCCTGCTCCGCCGCGCGATTCATCCCCACTTCCAGCGCGTCCACCTGTCCGCCCATTCCGACCATGCGCAGCGCCTTGCCCGCGGAGCGTAGCTTTTCCGGCAGCAGAATCTTGATGGCTTCATTCTTGAAAAATCCGTCCACATGTCCGGTAGCCGCCACGGCATTTCCGGTACTGATTTGCAGCGCTTGTTTTAGTCCGGCAACCACCTTGTCATTGCTGAGCTGATTCACCGTGGTCCCTGACTGCATGCCCTTAATCTTGTTCTTGAGCGCATCCCAGGGCGATTGCGCGGACGCCATTGCGCTAACGCCAATCATGATTCCCAGTACTGCAATCGTTTTCTTCACTTTCGACTTCCTTGTCATCGTTTCAATCATTGTTCCCACTTTCACCGGAAAGATTGGAGTGAGTTCTTTCATGGTTGCAAAATCTATTTGCCTCTATACTATCCCGCACATCTCGCCGTGAGGGTCGTTCCCATAACAACTTTAGCCAAACACGATCAAGTGACCGCCATGCAACCGGGCCGCACTGACGCTCGCGCCATGGCCCTTTTATCCACGCTCTTCTTCATGTGGGGATTTCTAACCTGTCTCAATGACATTCTGATCCCGCACCTGAAGAATATTTTTGACCTCAACTATGCAGAGGTCCTGCTGGTTCAATTCGCATTCTTCTCTTCTTACTTTATTTTCTCCATGCCTTCAGGCACGATCGTTGAGCGGATCGGCTACGCGCGCTCCATGGTAGTCGGCTTGTTAACCATGGCCACCGGCGCTCTGCTGTTTGTGCCCGCTGCGGCCATTCCATCATTCCCGTTGTTCCTGACTGCATTGATTGTTCTGGCCGCAGGTATGACAGTGCTGCAAACTTCGGCCAATCCTTACGTCGCCATCCTCGGCCCGCTGGAGACCGCATCCAGCCGCCTCAATCTCACGCAGGCCTTCAATTCGCTCGGCACCACGCTGGCCCCTAAATTCGGAAGCCTTCTCATTCTTGGAGCAGCCGCTGTCCCGCTCAGCGTTGCGGCCATGCATCAGATGTCTGCTACCCAGCTTCATGCTTACCGCGTGCAGCAAGCCTCCTCGGTAAAAACGCCCTATATCGGACTGGCGATTGCGCTGGCGATCCTGGCCGCGGTGGTAGCGTTATTCAAACTGCCGGCCATTCAATATGGTGAAGCGCACACGGGAGCCCACGAAAGCATCTGGGGTCATCGCCGACTTGTTCTTGGAGCAGTGGCGATCTTCGTTTATGTAGGCGCTGAAGTCGCCGTTGGCAGCTTCATCACCAACTACTTCAATCATCCCGACATCGGCAATCTTCCGCTCGACAAAGCTGCCGGCTACCTGCAGTACTACTGGGGCGGAGCCATGGTCGGACGTTTCCTTGGTTCGGCCTTGCTGCAGCGCATGAAAGCCCACAGCCTCCTGGGTTTTAACGCAGTCGCCGCGGCGTTGCTGGTCACTGCGTCCATGCTCACGCTCGGTCACGTCGCCATGTGGACCATCTTGCTGGTGGGGCTATTCAACTCCATTATGTTCCCCACAATCTTCACGCTCGCCATTGAAGGCCTGGGGCCGCTGACTGGCAAGGGCTCCGGTCTGCTCGTAGCGGCTATCGTTGGCGGGGCCATCATTCCCGAACTGCAAGGTCTCATTGCCGATCGCGTTGGCATTCACCACGCCTTCGTGTTGCCCGTGTTCTGCTACGTCTATATTGCTTTCTACGCGATCAAAATCGCGCACCGGCAGGTTGCGAATCAACCTGCGAGTCCAGCCTAAGCCCAGCAAACTGCTTTTTCCGTCCTTGATCAGCGTTTATCTGCGCTCATCTGCGGCAATAGATTTTTCCGATCCCGGCCGATGACGCCGCTCTCGGCGATCCCTGCCTCAGCCCCTGTTGAAGCGAATTGCTGGTAAACTATTGTTCTCACCTCCTGCGGAGGGATGTGTGAGTGGTTGAAACAGACGGTCTTGAAAACCGTTGTACCTTAACGGGTACCGGGGGTTCGAATCCCTCTCCCTCCGCCATTCTTTCTTCACCAGTTCCCTCGACTGCGACTCGGGATTTCGGCCCGCGGCTCAACGCGCGAGACCGCCTCAACTTGAAAACCGTTGTACCTTAACGGTAGTTCGAAAGTTCAATTTTGACTGTGTCTCTGAACACAAAGGCGTTCATCGGGGACCAATTCCATTTGCCGATTCGTGCACCGAACGCATGTTCGCACTTGACCGTTCCAATTTACTAACGTACCTTTTTTACTATCGAGGATCAATATCGAACGTCGATAGCATAAGAATTACATGCGAGAAAAACAAACTGAACTCCTGCAAGGCACGCTTGACATGCTCATCTTGAAAGTCCTGGCTCTTGCGCCGTTGCATGGCGTCGGGATTGCAGACAGGATTGAACAGGTCACCCGAGGTACTTTCAAGGTCGGCCCCGGTTCGCTTTTCCCGGCACTACATCGGATGGAAGAGCGCGGATGGCTTAAATCTTCGTGGGGTGAAACCTCCGGCAGCCGCCGAGCCAGGTTTTACACTCTCACCAGAGCAGGACGTCACCAACTGGCCAGCGAGACCCAGCGATGGAAGCAGATTGTTGTCGCTGTCGAACGTGCGCTGGGGATCGTTTAGGGAGGGCCAAGGCCCGTGCAATGGTTTTCGAGACTTTCCAGTTTTTTGCACAATCTCTTGCGCCGCGGCCCCAGGGAGCGCGAGCTTGACACCGAGCTCGATTCCTACATTGAAGAACAGGCGGCGCGGAATGCAGCTGGAGGTATGGGGTGGGCTGAAGCTCTGCGCCAGGCACGGCTTGAGGCGGGCGGCGTTCAGCAATTGAAAGAGCAGGTTCTTGCTGCGCGCGCGGGATTCTGGCTGCAAACGTTCTGGCAGGATGTTCGCTACACCGCGCATAGGATGCGGCAAAGGCCGGGCCTCACGCTTGCTTGCGTCCTGACTTTCGCGGTAGGGATCGGCGCAAACACCGCGATTGTCAGCATGGTGAACGCGCTTGTTTTGCGCCCGATGCATGCCTACCAGCCGGATCGGCTCACGTTCTTCGTCGCTCGTCTCGGAAGCGGGTGGGACAACGGCTTTTCCGTTCCGGATTTCCTTGACATCAGGAAGCAATCGCGCGACGCCTTCGCCGATGTCGCGGGCATCCAGCAATTCCAACGCGAAGGCCTTAGTTTTGAGGGCCGCGCCCAGACCATGTGGGTGGACTACGTAAGCACAAATTTTTTTTCCCTGATGGGAGTTAATCCCGCGTTAGGGAGCTTCTTCGCCGCGAACGGCAGGATCAATGCCGACCAGCCTGCGCTGGTCCTTAGCTATTCCTTCTGGAAAACTCAATTTGGCGCTGACCCCGAGATTATCGGTAAAACCGCCTTTGTTGACGGGCAGGCAGTTACGATCATAGGCGTTGCCGAAGAAGGCTTTCATGGCGCCGCTGGACTGATCAACACCCAGGGGTTTCTTCCTCTGGGAATCGCAGACCGGCTGCGGCACGGGACGAACGCGCGCCGACTCGACGACCGCGAGTATCAGCGGCTTCTCGTGATTGGAAGGCTTCAGAATGGCATCAGCCGTGAGAAAGCAAATTCAGTGCTTGCTGTGATCGCGCGCCGACTGGCATCCGAATATCCTTCATCGCATAAGGGATTGGCCATCCGCGCTGTTGCCCTGGGCATAGGTTTTACCAATTCCACGGGTGAGAATCCGATGCCGCTGGTCTCGGCGTTGTTCCTCACGTTGGCCGGCATCGTCTTGCTGTTGGCTGCCGGCAATGTAATGAATCTTTTGCTGGTGCAAGCGGCAGCGCGGACCAGGGAAACGGCCCTCCGCTCGGCCTTGGGCGCGGCGCGGGCACGCCTCATTCGCCAGTCACTGACCGAGACGGCCCTGATGGTGTGTCTCGGATCGATTGCCGGAATGGCGATGGGAGTAGCCGCCGCCCATTTGCTCGGCGCGATGCGCCTGTTGGGAGAGTTTCCCATCGTGCTCGACTTCAGCATGGACTGGCGGGTCTTCACCTCCGCGTTATTGATGGCGATCGCGGTGGCGGTTACCGCAGGCCTGACTCCGGCATGGCGAGCTTCAAGAGTGAACGCAATCGAGGTGCTGCGTGAAGGGGGACGTCAGGCCAGTCCGCGGCGCCAGCGTCTCCACACATTCCTCGTTATCTCGCAGGTGACCGGGTCTCTAACGCTGCTGATTGTTGCCGGACTTTTTGTACGTAGCCTGCGTAATGTTGAGCGCCGTGATCTGGGTTTCGATCCGCGGCAAGTAATGGACTTCAGCCTTGATCCCCACGGAGCCGGTTATGACCAGAACCGTGGCCGTGAGTTTTACGCGCAGTTGGAAAACCGCATTCAGTCGTTGCCTGGTGTGGAAACCGCAGCCCTGGCGCTGGCCGCGCCTCTCGACGCTGAAACAAATGGGGCTGAACTGGAGGTGGATGGTGAGAAGCTTGACGAAGGCCATCGCCCCCAGGCCGATTACGACAGTGTCTCGCCTGAATTCCTGAAAACGCTGCGGATTCAGCTCCTGCGCGGCCGGGAGTTTTCTGATGCTGACACAGAGATCGCGCCGCGAGTGGCCATCGTCAATGAAGTAATGGCACAACGCCTCTGGCCGGGACAAGATCCCATTGGCCGACAATTCAAGCGCCTAGATGATCCGGGTCATGTAATGAACGTCATCGGAGTAGTCAGGAATGCCCAGATGGAAAACGTGCTCGAGTTGCCGGGTCCTTTTTTCTTCATGCCGCTGGCACAGAATTATGTTTCACAGCAGACATTGATTGTTCGTGCATCTGGGGCACCGGCGGGAATCACCCAGCCGATAATCCAGTTGATCCGGCAGATAGATTCTGCCGTGCCTGTCTATAACGTTGCGCCCATGAGCCAGAATCTGGACGGCATCGACGGCTTTCTGCTGTTCCGGCTGGGTGCGGGACTAGCTTCAGCCCTCGGACTGCTGGGCTTCATGCTGGCGGTGATCGGTGTCTATGGCGTCACCTCATATTCCGCGGCCCAGCGCAGCCGTGAAATCGCAATCCGTATCGCCCTGGGTGCTCAACCCGTTCAGGTGATTTTCGCAACTATTCGACAGGCGCTGTTGATTGTTATCTCTGGAGTGATCGCAGGTATCTTCGCCGCCATCGCAATAGCAAAATTAGTGGGCAGCTTTCTGGTAAGCGTATCGCCATTTGATCCCGTCACGTATGTTGGCGTGTCGGCACTGTTGGCTGCTATTGCTTTGCTCGCGTCTTTCCTTCCCGCACTGCGTGCCAGCCGCGTGGATCCAGGATTGGTGTTGAGACAGGAATAGCGCTCCGCCATCAGTCTGCAGCTCAGAGAATCGTTCTCTGACGTCGCGTGAAGTGCCGCGTTTCCGGCTTTTTAGCGGGAATGGCTACTCGTACCGCAGTGCCACCATAGGATCGACCCTGGCCGCACGACGTGCGGGAAGGTAGCTGCCGATTAAGGAGACACCAACAAGCAGAATAGCCGTAACGGTGAATGTGAGCGGATCTGCAGGCTTCACGCCGAATAAAAAGCTCTGAACTGAGCGAGTAATGCCCAGCGCTGCGGCGCATCCGAACAATGTACCTGCCATCGCCAGTCCTGCGCCTCGCCCAAGAACGAGCCTCAGCACATCCTCACGTTTCGCGCCCAGGGCCATCCGGACTGCAATCTCATGGGTGCGGCGCGTAACTTGAAACGCAAGCAATCCGTAGAGTCCTACACAGGCGACAATGACTGCCAGCGCCGCAAACAAACCGGCCAACACAGACATCAGCCGTTCCTGATAGAGGTCCTCATCAATCTGCTCAGTCTCGGTCTTCATGCCCACAATCAGGAGATTGTTGTCAAAGCGTCTGACCGCCGACTGGATCTCCGGCATGACCGCGACTGATTCCATCCCAGTGCGGACCTCGAAGTACATAGGGCCATTCCAATCGGCGATCGGCATGTAAACAGTGGGCCATATGCTATCGCGTACAGTCCCATACTTTGCGTCTCCGACAACGCCAATGATTTCAAAGGCAGGGCCAGCGGCGTTTCCAAGGTGGAAATATTTTCCAATCGGATCGCGGGAATCAAAAAGCTGCCGGACCAGGGTTTCATTCACAACCACCTCGGTAGGGACGTCCTTGCCGCGGGGCCGTTCTGAATCTGCGTCACCAAACATTCGTCCATGTCGAAGAGGAATGCCGATTGTCGTCAGGAAATCGCTCGACATGGGCAGCCCATGCGCTCGCACCTGTAGCGCGGGCTGATCATGTGAAAAAATTGGGGCAGCCATGCCTTCATTACTGATGAGAGCGACACCGGAACGACTGACTGAGACAACACCCGGCAGTGCTCGAAGCTGTTGCTGAAGATCTCTGTAGACTGTGTCGGAACTCTTTTTGCTGTAGGTCGGGTCAATCCGGAACACCAGCAGATGCTGTGGCTTAAACCCAATGTCCTCGGCTCTTAGATTGGCCAGTGTCCGGGTGACAAGTCCAGCAGCCGCAAGAATCGGCATGGCAAGCGCGATCTGAGTAATCACAATCACGCTGCCGAATGCCACGCTCCGGCCCACTCTGCCAATCGCGCTGCCACTTTCTGCTTTGAGCACGGAGACCAGATCCGGCCGGCCACTGGAAAACGCCGGGATAAGTCCGAAGGCAACTCCAACCGCGACTGAAACCAGCAGCGTAAAGGCAAACAAGCGAGCATCAGGGTGAACATCGAGTTGGAGAGGCATCGACCAGTTTCGCGAGAAGAACGATACCAGGATACGGGCCCCAAAAACTCCGAACGCCATTCCGGCGGCGCCGCCGGCAAATGCGAGAAGCAGGCTTTCCGTAAGTAGTTGCGAAATGATTCTGCCGCGCCTTGCACCCAGGGCGACCCGCATGCCTAGTTCTCTTTTTCGGGCAGCCGACCGCGCCAACGTTAGTCCGGCGATATTGACGCAGGAAATCAGCAGCAATAGCGCAACCGCGGCAAACAGTGCAAAGAGTGCTCGTGAAAAATTGCGGCGCAGCGTTGCTAAACCATGTGACGCGGTTGCGAGTTCGATTTGCGGCGCATCAGCGGGTCTTAGGATGGCGTCCGGCCCATTGGTGGTGCCGGCCGCAAACTCAGCGCTGAGCGCGGACGCGGCTTGACCCGCGCTGGTTCCGGGGTTCAGACGACCGATCAGTTCAATCCAAATGGCGTTCGCTGCCGTTTGTTTGGGAGTATAAGGTGGCGCCTTGGCCTTGAAGGCAAGAGGTATCCATAGATCGCACGTCAGGCCGGGATCAAGTTGCGCGAAATCCGCCGCTGTAACTCCGACTACTGTGAACCTGGTCTTGCCCACCAGAATTTCTTTACCAAGCACTGCGCTGTCGCCATTTAAATTGCTTTGCCAAAAACGGTAGCTGACTACAATGCCGGGCTCCGCGCCTTCAGAGTCTTCTCGCTGATCGAAAAGACGGCCTACCGCCGGCCCTACACCCAGGGTCGAAAAGAAGTCGCCGGAAACAAATAGTCCCCGCACTCGGCTAGTCCGGCTTTCAGAGTTCACAGTCAGGTCCGCGGGCACGAATGCCGCCACATCGGAAAAAACTTTTTGTTCTCTCTGGAGCTGTTCGAAAAATGGCAGGGAAAACGAACACCCTTGAGAATCCAAAGGCACATCGGAATGGATGTCGCCGCCCTCCAGAGCTGGCCCGCTGCCCGGCGGACAGTTGGCATAGCTGGAGGAGGCCTTCGTTTTTGGAATGCTTTTCGCCTTCCATTTCAATAGGACCAACCGCCCGGGGTCTTTCACTGGCAGCGTGCGGAGCATGACGGCATTGATCAGACTGAAAATTGCTGCATTTCCGCCGATGGCCAGTGCAAGTGTGATCACGCAAACTGCTGTAAAGCCACAGTTCTTCGATAGGTGTCGGATTGCATATCGCACATCCTGGGACATACGCTCGAACGGCGCCCATCCCCATGCTTCCCGAGTCTGTTCTTGGATAAGGACAATGTTGCCGAAGGCGCATCGGGCGGCGTGGCTTGCCTCCTCGGCAGGCAGGCCGCTTTCTCGTTGCTCTTCTTCTTCTAACTCCAGATCAGACCGCAACTCCCGCTCTAGGTCAGTCTCGCTTTTCTTGAGCTGCCACCACCATTTCATGTCAACTCTCCTCTGCCGCCGGCCACATGACTCGTGCAACAGCTTCCGCCATTTGTTTCCACTGCGACTCCTCGAGGAGAAGTTGCTTCTTGCCTTTGGCCGTCAGCCGGTAATATTTGAATTCCCGGTTCCGATCAGGTGCCATTTCCCATTTGGAAACGACCCAGCCTTTTCGTTCCAGTCGGTGTAGAGCCGGATAGAGAGAGCCGTGCTGCATTTGCAGAAAATCGTTCGTGGTTCGCTGAATGTGCTTGCCGATCTGGTGGCCGTGAGCAGGCCCGTGAATAAGTGTTCGCAGGACCAGCATGTCGAGCGTGCCCTGAAGAAGGCCCGCGCGTTGTTGCTGGTGTTTTTTCATGGAAGACATTCGACCTTCAACGTCAGCCGCATGGTAGACATTCGACCATCGGCATGTCAAGTGGCTTTCCCGACTATAAATAAAGATCAACGCCCTCGAAGCCGCCTTAACGTGGACGACCGTCGCACCTTAACGTGGGTTTCAAATACCACGTTTGAGGTATTCACCAGGGTTGGCCCCGACAACTCGCTTGAACGCCTTACTAAATGCAGCGTCGGACTCGTAGCCGACCGACCGAGCAACATCGATGAGCTTCTTGTCACGCTGTTCGAGTAACTGCATCGCCTTCTGCATCCGCCACTCGGTTACGTATTCCAGCGGTGTTTGTCCGAGTAGTTCTTTAAAACGTGCTGCGAATGCGGAGCGAGACATGCCCGCCGCTTCGGCCAGGGATTCGACCGTCCAGGGTGTATTCACTCTGTCGTGAATGGCACTCAGGGCAGTGCCCATTTGAGGATCGAACACAGCACGAAGCCATCCTTTGTTGCGTTCCGGTCCCGACGCGATATGCGCCCGGAGTACCTGGATAAACAGAACCTCGGCCAGCCGACTCGCGATGACTTCAGATCCCGGCGCCTGTTCTTCCATCTCTGACGCGAGCGCCTGCACTGTGGTGTGAAGAGCAAGCGTGCGTGCCTGATCGGCCTTCATCAAAATGAAGCTCGGCAATAACTGAGTGATCGGCTTCAGGCTGGCGCGATCGAAACTCAAGGATCCACAGACGATTGTCGTCGGTGCGCCACCGCCACCACAAAGAGCGACATTGCCGTTGGCCCTGGCCCCGATCTCGCGGAAGCTCCACCTCGGACGTGTTCGCGGGCTGTCGCGCAAAACAATCGAAGTCCCCTTAGCCACTAAAAAGCAATCACCACCGGTGAGGGGTATCGGCTCCTTAATCCCTTCCACACTCAGCCAGCAGTTGCCGCGAGAAACCATGGCGAAGTGCGCCAAATCTGTGGGTGACATCTTTTTGTCGGAAGGCGTGACTTTTTCTTCGGTCTGGTTTTCCTGTTTTACGCCCCAGGGGGTTGTGGCTTCGAGCCTGTGCAGACCGAAAGCGGTTACGTGCATCGTTCTAAAGATGTCGGTTATCGGGTCCAACTGAGCCTCCTCCTTTGGACGAATAGACAAAAAATTAGGACTCCCGGGCAGTTCTCGTCCACCGCCAAAGCAATCTAGTCTACTGTACCGCATGCTACAGAGCTACCGAAGGGAATAACTATGGGAAAGCTTGAGGGTAAGGTTGCACTCATCACAGGTGGGTCGAGCGGCATGGCGCTGGCGAGCGCAAAGCTCTTCGTGGAAGAGGGTGCACACGTTTTCATTACGGGCCGGAAGCAGGAGCAGATCGACGAGGCCGTGAAGGTAATCGGCCGGAATGCAACCGGCGTCCAGGGTGACGCGGCCAATCTCGACGACCTCGACCGGCTGTTCGACATCGTGAAGCGGGAAAAGGGCAAGATCGACGTCCTATTTGCGAGCGCCGGCGTAGGCGAGCCCCTCCCGATGGGGGAGATCACCGAGCAGCACTTCGATAAGACGTTCGACCTGAATGTGCGCGGCACCCTCTTCACGGTGCAGAAAGCGTTGCCCCTGTTCAACGATGGTGGATCCATCTTTATGACCGGGTCCAATGCTGCGGCAAAAGGTTTCCCCGGTTTCGGCGTGTATGCGGCAAGCAAGTTGGCTTTGCGCTCCTTCGCGCGCACTTGGCTCAACGAACTGAAGGACAGAAAGATCCGGGTGAACCTGCTGGTTCCCGGTGCTATTGCCACACCCATGCAGGAAGCAGTTCTCACCATGGAAGCGAAGCAGTATTTCGAATCGCTGATCCCGCGGGGAAAGATGGGCCAACCTGAGGAAGTAGCGACGGTCGCGCTGTTTCTTGCTTCCGACGATTCCAGCTTCGTGAACGGGCTGGAGTTGTTCGTCGACGGCGGCATGACGGCCATCTAGTCGCTCCACAGCACTGTTCTTGTTGTACTGCGCCCTGAAAGGCTGGAAATCAATATCAACACGGATTGGAGAAACATGATGAGCTACGCGATTGTAGGATTCGGAAAAATAGGCCAGGCGCTCGCCCATGCCTTCGCCCGAAAAAAGATGGACGTGACCGTTGCGAGTCGCCGGACGCCAGAAGAATTGGCGCCGCAGGCTCGAGAGATTGGACCCAGGGTCATCGCCAAGTCACTGCGAGACGCACTCGAGGCCGACACAATCATGTTGGCTGTCCCATTCGGGGAACATCGCGAGGTTGCAAAAGCCCTACTGAGTTGGAAAGGCAAGACAGTAATCGACGTGACCAACGCATTTGGAGTTCTCCCCGAAGAGTTGGATGGTCTGCTGTCCTCCGCCTTCGTTGCCAGGTCTTTCCCGGGCGCCAAGCTCGTGAAAGGCTTCAATCACCTGGTGGCGGCCACCCTGGCTACCGATCCCGTAGTCGAAGGCGGTCATCGAGTGGTGTTCCTCGCGAGCGACGAGGACGCGATCGGTCCCGTGGCGGATTTGGCCAAACAACTCGGGTTCGCACCCGTCAAGCTGGGAAAGCTAAACGAGGGTGGCGCGCTGGTGCACGCACGCGGCCGCATTTGGGGTCAGCTCATCTTCCAGGATTTGTTCAAGAAGGAGCAGTAACCGATGACCAGGTTGGCTCTGGTCAAAGAGAGTAAGTTCAACATAAAAAAATAGCAAAAACGAAAGAGAGAAGACATTTGCGCAACAACAACGGACAACTGTTAGCGGGAAAAATTGCGGTAATCACAGGCGGAAGCAGCGGGATTGGCTTGGCCACCGCCAAGCGCTTCGTGGAAGAAGGCGCCCACGTCGTGATCACTGGGCGACGAGAGAAAGAGCTGAAGGAGGCAGCAGCCTTCATCGAGAGAAACGTTACGACGGTCGTGGGCGACGTGTCGCGCCTGGAAGATCTGGACCGCCTCTATGCCGCAGTGAAAGAGAAACATGGTCACATCGACATACTCTTTGCGAACGCGGGCGCGGGCACGATCGCTCCGCTCGCGGTGGCTACCGAGGCCCATTTTGACCAGACCTTCGACGTGAACGTGAAGGGGCTGTTCTTTACGGTGCAGAAGGCCCTTCCCCTCTTCAAAGACGGCGGTTCTATTATCCTGAACTCTTCGGTTTCGAACGTGTTGGGGCTGCCAGGATTTAGCGCCTACGCCGCGAGTAAGGCCTCCGTGCGCAACTTCGCGCGCGCTTGGACTCTGGAGCTGAAAGACCGCAAGATCCGCGTGAATTCCATGAGCCCCGGACCAATCGAGACCCCCGCCTTAGAGACGACGACGGGCCTTACCGCTGAACAGGCCGAGCAGGCGGCCGCCCAGTTTGCCTCGCAGATACCAATGGGCCGCAGGGGCAAGCCCGAGGAAATCGCAGCCGCCGTCACGTTCCTCGCCTCCGCTGAAAGTTCTTTCATCACCGGCGTGGATCTAGCCGTCGATGGAGGCATGGCGCAGGTCTGACCCCGCGCGGTCGCTTCTCGAACTTTAGTTCTAACACGTGGCGGAGAAACATTATGAGCTACGCGGGAAAAGGAGATTTCAATGAGCATCGAAAAGAACGTCCAAATCGTGAAGGACTTCTTCGCCGCGATCGGCCGCGGCGACAAGGAGGCTCTGCTGGCGCTGGTCGCCGAAGACATTGAGTGGATCATTCCGGGTGAGGACTGGCCGCTGGCCGGAACGCACCGCGCGCGCGCCGGGGTGGAGGAGGTGCGTCAGAAGGCGTCCGAAGAGATTGAAACGACATATCCAAAACCCCCCGAATTCGTGGCGCAGGGAGACCGCGTTCTGGTCGTCGGCGTCGCTAACGGGAAAATCAAAGCTACCAATAAGACGTTCGTGGACCATTGGGTCTTCGACATCACCTTAAAAAATGGCAGATTGATGAGCGTCCGCGAGTATGTCGACACGCAAGCACTGGCGCGGGCCTCCGAGAAGGACGCGAAGCCCAGGCCCTGAGCCAATCGACGCCGATCCCATACGAAACGACTCGTAAAGTCAACGATGGCGGATCGATCATCATGACCGGATCCGTTCCTTCGGTGAAGGGTTTTCCAAGTTTCGGCGGGTATACAGCGAGCACGGCGCCATTGCGCTCATCGCATCGGGCGAACGTGGTGTCTCCCTCCGCCATCACTCTTCACTAGTTCCCTCAAACTGCGAAACATCCGCTTCGCCGAGGTTGTGCTGGTTCGCAATTTCGGAACCATCTAAACTGATATTGCAGAGACATCCATGGAGAATCCCTCAACCGCATCCCCCAAAACCGAAAACTATCGTTTCTCGCTGCCACAGGGTTGGACATTTGACAATGATGCTCCGGTACCCACCATGGCCTGCCTCGAAGGGGACCTGCACGTTTCCTTCGTCGAACTGGAGTCAGAGGGCACGGTGCAAGCGACCGCTCTTGCCGCCTGGCGCAAGCTGGATCCGGACTTTGATGCAAGAGTGTTGCAGGAGTATCCGGCCGCGGCCGCTGAGGGCTGGGAAACCATATATCAGGTTTTGTTCGCAACCCCAGCCAATGAATCAAGGCTCCAGTTGGCCCTCATCAGGACGCTCGGCTCTCGCGCCTATGTCAATTTGATCCAGGGAACCAATGCCGCCGTCAGCCGGAGGAACGCGCAGATGGCCGAGGCCATCGCCAGTTGGAAGCCTGAAGGGCTGATAGAGATTTCCCTCGCCACGCATGATGCGCAACGCTGGAGCGTGGAGCACAGCCGCCAATTAAAGGACTTTGCGTCGTCAGCGATGAAAAGCCTCAACGTCCCTGGGGCGGCGATTGCCATCGTGCAGGACGGCCAAATCGTTTACGCAGAAGGGCTGGGCGTCCGCAGCCTCGATCGCCCGGAGCCGGTCACGGTGCAGACCAGGTTCATGATCGGGTCAACGACCAAGGCCCTGACCACTTTCCTGATGGCGCGGCTGGTTGACCAGAAGAAGCTTAGCTGGTCCACGCCGGTAGTGGATCTGCTTAAGGGCTACAAGCTTGGCGATCCCGAGATCACACAGCGCCTGCAGATAAGGCACACAGTTTCGGCTTCCACCGGCATGCCGCGGCAGGATTATGAATTTATCTTCCGCCACTCGGGCATCACGCCCGAGGCTCGCATAGCCGAGATGCAGACCATGCGACCCACGACCGGCTTCGGCGAGACCTTCCAGTATTCCAATCTGCTGGTAGCAGCTGGCGGCTACGCGGCTACCCGCGCCTGCATCCCCGGAGGACCTCTCGAAGATGCATTCAACAAGGTCATGAGCGAACTGGTGTTCTGTCCCCTGGAAATGAACGACACCTTCTTGCGACAGGAGGACGCCTTGCGTGGCGATACCGCGGCCCCGCACGCAATCGGCTTTGATGGCCGAGCGCACAACATCCCGATCTCAATGGAGACGTCGGTATACAGCGTTGCGCCCGCTGGCGGCGTCTGGTCTACCGCGTCCGATGTCGCACGCTATGTCCTCATGGAACTGGCGGATGGCCGCTTGCCCAGCGGCGTGCCCCTCATTTCGAAAGACGCGCTTCTGGAACGCCGTCGCCCGGGGATCAAGATTGATGATAAGAATTCCTATGGTCTCGGCCTCATCATCTCGAACGAATCCGGGCTGCAGGTGATTCACCACGGTGGTAATACTCTGGGCTTCAGTGCAGATATGTACTTTCTTCCGGACAGCAGTTTCGGGGCTGTGGTCCTTACGAACGCCTATGCGGCCATTGAATTCCTGGCAGGAATTCGGCAAAAAACTCGTGAGCTTCTATTCGGCGCCGAACCGCGTGCGGAAAATATTGTCGAGACAGCGCAGAAGGCGAAGGCAGACTTCTTCACCAGGCTGCGGACAAGAGTGAAGGCTGATGCCGAATCCACCGCATGGATCGAGGAGATACTCGGGACCTATCGAAGCGCGGAATTGGGCGGTGCCCGCGTGACGAGGAATGACCGGGGATACGCTGTTGATTTTGACGAATGGTCAAGCGATCTCGCGGCGGAAATCCAACCGGGTGGAGATCGCCTCCTGCGGCTCATCAGTCCGCCATGGGCCGGCTCTATGAAGATGTTGGTACGCGATGGTGAACTCGTCCTCGATGCCGCCCAGATGAAGTATGTCTTCAAGAAACAACTGTGAGCTTTCGGCATTAATACGCCTTTTCGGCAAAGGTAGTTGAACATGAACACCAAACCGCAACTGGAGCAGTCCAAGCAAGAGGAACAAATCCGTACAGCGCTGAACGACCACTGGCACGCGTCGGCAGTCGGCGATCAAAACGCGGAACACGATATTTACGATGACAATGCCATCTGTGATTATCCGCAGTCGGGCGAGCGCATCCTCGGGCGAAGCAATTTGCAGGCCTTGCGCAGTCATCATCCCGGCAAACCGTCCGGCTTCGAGATCAAGCGGATGCTCGGAAGCGGGGACCTCTGGATTACGGAATACACAATCACGTACCAGGGACGGCCGGCATACACGGTAAGTATCATGGAGTTCCGCAACGGCAAGGTCGTCTACGAAACACAGTATTTCGCGGATCCTTTCGAAGCGCCGGCCTGGCGAAAACAATGGGTTCAGGAGATCAAGTAAGCCGTACTCGCGTGACGCCGTATTGAAGACGAGGAAATTTGCTTGCCAGATAGCCGGCCATTGCCGTCAGGCCTGAGATTTCCTTATTGGTCGAGCCTTGCGAAACTTCATGATTCAGAGAGGGCGAACGTTCGGCGTCGGGATAACGCTGGCCGGGCTGTACACGGTGGTTTTATTTCATCTGGTGTGCAAAAGTGAGCATCCAGTTGGTCGACAAAAGAACATACTCAAAGTGCATATCTACGCAGGAAGAGTGATGCAAAAATCTGAGCGGCCCAGAGCCAGGGCAATCCCTCACCTCAAAAATATGACCATCAAAAGTCACGATTAGACCACGCTTTAGGAAAAGACGAGCGGCAGAATCGATCAGGACGCATCCACAGTTCTGTGCGCGATAGGAGTTGAAGATGAATACGCGCACTACAAAGGACACAGCAGCCATAGCAACAGGAAATGGCACGAAGCCGCACAAGATGCTGCTTTCAACAGGCATAGCCGGCCTGGACGATATTCTGGGTGGTGGGTTTTGCCCCAATCATCTTTATCTCATCGAAGGCGATCCTGGGACAGGAAAGACGACCATCGCGCTCCAATTCCTGCTGGAGGGGGCCAAGATCGGACAAAAGAGTCTCTACGTCACCCTTTCTGAGTCGAAAAGCGAAATTCTGGAAATCGCGGAGTCGCACGGCTGGTCGCTTGGATCCATTGACGTATTTGAGATGAATGAGAATGAAGATGACATCCGTCCCGAGGCGCAGTATACCGTTTTTAATCCCTCTGATATGGAACTTGCGGACTGCACCGCCGCCGTCCTCGCGGAGGTGGATAGACTGCAGCCGGTGCGTGTAGTGTTTGATTCGTTGTCTGAATTGCGCTTATTGGCGCGTGATTCCCTGCGTTATCGCCGCCAGATTCTGGGCCTGAAGCGATATTTTGCAGGACGCAACTGCACAGTGCTATTGCTGGATGATCGCACCGCTGAACGTCATGACCTGCAACTGCAAAGCATTGCTCATGGCGTGATCATGATGGAGAGCGTGGAGCGTGAGTACGGAATTAAGAGACGCCGATTGGAAGTAAGGAAGCTGCGCGGTGCGCAGTTCCGCGAGGGCTTCCATGACTACACCATTAAGCGAGGTGGCCTGGAAGTCTACCCTCGCTTGATTGTCTCGGAGCACCATTTGACTCTGCCTCCGACGCGACTGGACAGCGGTATTCCAGAACTGAATAACTTGTTGGGTGGCGGACTCGATAGTGGTACCAACACTCTCCTGCTAGGTCCCGCGGGCTGCGGAAAATCCACCATCGCAGTTCGTTACGCCGTCGCTTCCGCCGAGCAAGGTGACTCCGCCGCGATTTTTGCCTTCGATGAAACTCTGGCGACGCTAGTGACCCGGGCAAAGGGGCTGGGGCTGGACGTGAAAAAGCACGTTGAGTCCGGGAAACTGCTCCTTCGCCAGGTCGATGCCGCGGAACTCTCGCCCGGTCAATTTGTACACGAGATCAGAGGATTGATAGAGGACCAGGGGGTCAAGCTCATCATTATCGACAGCTTAAACGGTTTTCTCAATGCCATGCCCGGGGAACAGTTTCTTGCCATGCAACTGCATGAATTGCTTGGCTATCTGGCTCAAAAAGGTGTCACCACAATCATGACACTTGCGCAGCACGGTTTCGTGGGAACGAACTTTGAGACGCCGGTGGACGTCAGTTATCTGGCGGATACGGTAGTTCTGTTTCGTTATTTCGAATCCGCGGGAGAGATAAAGAAGGCGCTATCTGTGATTAAAAAACGCAGCGGAGAACATGAAACCACCATCCGTGAGTTGGTCATGAAAAAAGGCGCCATTCGGGTAGGAGATGTATTGGGTGAATTTGAGGGTGTTTTAACCGGTGTTCCTAAATATCTTGGCAAATTAAACGGCCTCGGGAAGGCCAAAGCGCATGCTAAACCTGTCAGAAGCTAGTCTCGAACGTGACCTGCGTGTCCTGGTGGTTGCGCCTACCGGACGGGACGGCATCATGATATGCAATCTGCTCGCCAGCAGGGGCATTCAATGTGTTAATTCCGAAACAACGGAAATGGCCCTGGCGGAGATGAGTAAGGGCTCAGGCGCCGTGATCCTGGCGGACGAAGTGCTCAGCCTGGCCAACATTGCGAAGTGGACGGCAGAGATTGCTGATCAGCCTTCCTGGTCTGATTTTCCGCTGATCGTCCTTACCAACGCCGGGAAAGTCGACCGTGAGACCCAAAGGAAGTTGCTCCTGCTCCAGCCTCTCGGCAATCTGGTACTACTGGAACGGCCGATACGGCCTGAGACGTTAGTCAGCACCGTCCAGGCTGCGCTGCGCAGCCGTCGTCGGCAATACCAGATCAGAGACCATTTAGCGGAGCGCCACAAGGCAGAAGATGCGTTGCGTAAATCGGAAAAACTGGCAGTGAGCGGGCGCCTGGCCGCCAGCATTGCACATGAAATCAATAATCCGCTTGAATCGGTCGTCAATTTGCTTTATCTGATCAACACGTGTTCCTGCCTGGAACAATCAAAAAGATACACAGTGATAGCGATGAGCGAGTTAGCGCGAGTATCAGAAATTGTCACCAGTACACTGAAGTTTCATCGCCAGCAGAGTAACCCATGCGCGGTGCAGATCACTGAAATCGTGGATTCAGCTCTGGTTCTCTATCAAGGAAGAATCAACTCTGCTCAGATTGTGATTGAGAGGGATTTCCAACAGGAATGCCTGCCAATTTTTGCCATGGCAGGCGAACTACGTCAGCTGATTATAAATCTGATAGGGAATGCCGTGGACGCCATGGCCAGGACCGGCGGTACGCTGAGGCTCCGCATTACCAATACGCGAGAATATAGCAATGGCACGCGTCCCGGCGTTCGTTTAACCATCGCCGATACCGGATCTGGAATTGATCCTGACATCAAGAAAAAACTCTTCGAGCCATTTATCAGCACGAAAGGCGATACCGGTACTGGGCTGGGACTTTGGGTAAGTTATGGAATAGTCCAGAAACATGGTGGGAGTATTCAGGTAAAAAGTCGAGCGATATCACCTGCTACCGGAACGGTATTCTCAGTCTTTCTCCCTTTACAACCCGAATTTAGCGTAATTCCCCCGTTGCCCGGCAATAGTCTGATCGCAGAGGGGAATCTGGCTAAAGTTCATTCTGCCTGACTCCTGGCGGGTTGAAAACATTCTTCTAACGTTCTTCTATCGTGGCATATCCGCACTCATTCGTCCCGAAGCGCGTCCAGTGGATCCAACCGTGCGGCGCGGGAAGCAGGCAGCGCGCTCGCGGCCAGTGAAACAACGGCAAGCAATACAATGGACAGCACATAAGTTTCGGGATCGCGCGGTTTCAGGCCATAGAGCAGGGTCCCGGCAGCTTTTGCGGCCGCCAGCGCCAGAATGGTTCCCACGCCCAGGCCTATTGCCAGTAGCATGGCTGCTTCGCGCATGATGAGGCGCAGGACACTTTTTCGATTTGCCCCCAGGGCCATGCGAATGCCAATCTCACTGCGACGACGAACCACCATGTAAGAAATCACGCCATACAAGCCGATGGTAGCCAGCAACGCGGCAAGAAAACCGAAGAAACCTGAGAGCGAGGCCATCAGCCGTTCCCGCAGCAGAGAGTCGCGAACTTCTGTTTCCAGGATCCTGAAGCGAAAAGTAATCGCCGGATTTATGCCGCGTATAACTCGGTCCAGGGAGGACCGCATCGCGTCCATGGAGATTTTGGACCGCACCAGCAGCGCTGGCTGGAAATCAGGGTCCTCGGCCTGGGCCGCTGCAAGATATGCCACCGGCGTAATACGCTGGCGAAGGCTGCCGTATTTCGCGTCCCTGGTGACTCCCACAATCTGGTAAACCGGTTGCGGTTTGCCTGCACCCTCGTCCACTTGAAATGTTTTGCCAATGGGACTCAAGCCGGGCAGGAACTTACGCACGAATGTTTCATTCACCACGGCTACGGCGGGAGAGCCCATTGAATCGGAATCACCCACGTCGCGCCCCTGCAACAGGTCTGTCTTCACCGTCTTGAAGTAACCAGGGCTGACCCTGTTGAAGAATGCAACTGCACGAATTTCCTGGCCGGAAGCAGGTGTGTAGACCATATCATTCCACCAGTTGTCACTCAGGGGAACAATGCTGGCTTCAGCCGCCGACTCAACTCCGGGGATGGCTCGCACGCGCGCAAGCAAATCCTGCTTGATCTCCGTGCGGCCCTCGCGGCTTGCTTTCACTGGACCGATGTCGACATTCACGGCGAGCACTCCGCCTGGGTTCAACCCCGGGTCAAGTGAGAGCAGGTTTTGAAAAGTGCGTACGAAGAGAAACGCGCCCACCACGAGCATAAGAGACAGAGCGACCTGTGCGACTACCAGGATCCTGCGCGCGCCGAAGTGACTGCGGTCCGCCGAAGCGCCTCGGCCTCCTGCCTTCATGGCAGTGGCGGGCGACGTGGCAGTCGCTCGCAAGGCGGGAGCCAGACCAAACAGTAGACACGTCAGCACGGCCATGCAGGTCGTGAAAGCCAGTACTCGCCAGTCGAAAGTCAGATCCAGAAATGCTTGATCAGAGTGCGTTGCGAGAAATGAAATCAGCACGCGCGTGAGCACCTGTGCCAGTAGCGCGCCCGCGATCGCCCCAGTCATGGCCAGCAATAGATTTTCCAGAAGTACCTGCTGCACCAATCTGAATCGCGACGCGCCCAGGGCAAGACGTACTGCAGTTTCGCGTTCTCTGGCGCTGGCTCGCGCCAGTGTCAGGTTGGCAAGATTGGCGCAGGCAATCAGCAGCACGGTTCCGGCCAGGGTCAGCAAAAGCCAAAGCGGATTTTCATATGCGTCGCGCAAGTCAGAGAGCCCTGATCCGGCGGAAAAAGCGCCCAACCTCGCCGCCCGATACTTAGTCGCTGCGTCTGTATTAAGTCTCGATGGTAGAGTGGCTTCAAAAATCCCGGGAGAAAACGATTCCATCTGGCTCGTGGCCTTTTCGAGTGACCACCCAGGTTTGAGCCGTCCAATGGCGGCCAGCCACCAGCCGTCTCTGCGGGCGAATACGCTCCTCTCGCCCTCAATCAACGGCTCGGCGCAAAGTGGAACAGCCACGTCAAAGGATTGGCCTACATCGACCCCGAAAAAACTGGCTGGGGTCACGCCGACAACTTCAACTGGATGATTGCTGATCTTGAGCATGCTGCCTACCGCAGTCCTGGCAGCGCCGTACTCACGTTGCCAGAACCCATAGCTGATGACCGCGGCGGGAATGCCGCATCCGTGCTCGTCGTCGGCCGGGGTCAAGACCCTGCCCATCACCGGCTCCACGCCAAGGGTGCGGAAGAAGTCTCCACTTACGTACACGCCGTGCGCGGGACGCGCTTCACCGCCGCTGGCTAGATTGAAAGTTGCTGTGCCCCATGCGAAAACTCCCGAGAATGCATCCTGATGATCGCGGATCTGCTCCCATAAAGGATTGCTCAGCTCGCCATGATCTTCCATGTGTCCAGTCCGGCCCAGCAGGTTGGGAATGCGTATCTCAGCCAGTTCGCCTGGATTTTTTACCGGCAGAGTTCGCAAGCGGACTGCATCCAGCAGTTGAAAGATAGCCGTGTTCGCGCCGATTCCAAGCGCCAGGGAGAGAATCGCGATGAGGGAAAAGCCGGCGTTCAAGCGCAACGCTCGAACGCTGTAGCGCACGTCTTTCCACAAATCTGCCGGAAACGACCCAAGGCTCGGAGCGCCGGGCGCGACGGTGTCCATATGAACAGGCCGCTCGAGCTCTCGCAGCCCGCGAGGGAGGCGGCTGTCCTGATCCAGCTCAGCAAGGACCACCCGATCGGCTTCCTCTGCCGTATTTCCCATGGTGACCAGATCCCGGTGGCGGTCTTCCATGTGCAACGCAACTTCTTCCACGATGCTGGCTTCGCGGGTGGGCTCAAGATTCAGATGGGCCAGACGCTTGCGCACTTCTTCTCTGAAATCAGACATTTCTAACTCCGTAACAATCAGGCATTCTCTATTTCTGCAATGCGGTTGATTGCGGACACAAAGGTCTGCCATGCACTACGCTGGGCAAGCAGCACTTTTTTGCCCTGGGCAGTCAGCCGATAGTATCGCCGGCGGCGCTGCTCGGCTTTATCCACCCAGCGGCCTTCAATCCAGCCTCGCTTTTCCAGCCGGTACAGCAGCGGATAAAGTGAAGCCACGTTAAAGCGCACGGCGCCGTCAGAGCGCGACTCAATTAACTTGCTCATCTCATAACCATGACGCGGACGCGCTTCAACCAGGGAAAGGATCAGCAGCTCAGCGCTGCCCCTTTTAAGTTCACGATCCAGCATGGGATTCTTCATATGTCGTGTAGCAATATATTTCTACGACACTGATTATGTCAATCCGCTACTGATCTTGTGTAAGAATCGCTGTGATGGCAGGGTCACGAGGTAGGTTCGGTTTGAAAAACGTTCTTCTATCGTGGAGTAGCGGAAAAGACAGTGCCTGGGCATTGCATGTTCTGCGCCAACGTCCCGGTGTCCATGTCACAGCGCTCTTCACCACCTTTAACTCCGCCGCTGACCGTGTTGCCATGCATGCCGTCAGGCGATCTCTTGTTCAGGCCCAGGCTGAAGCAGTGGGCCTGCCTCTGTGGACGGTGGAGTTGCCATGGCCGTGCACAAATCTGCAGTATGAAAAGTTGATTCAACCCATCTTCCAACGCGCTGAAGAAGAAGGAATCGACACGGTTGCCTTTGGCGATCTTTTTCTTGAAGACGTTCGCGTATACCGGGAACAACAACTCACCGGAACGAAACTGCAGGCGCTGTTTCCTTTGTGGCGATTACCTACGGCAGAGCTCGCGCAGGAAATGATTGCAGCAGGCGTGCGGGCAAAAATAACCTGCGTTGATCCCGCCAAGCTGGACCGCTCATTTGCCGGCCGTGACTTCGACTCGTCATTTCTCAACGATCTTCCCTCTGCAGCGGACCCTTGCGGCGAGAACGGTGAGTTCCACACGTTCGTATATGAATCGCCTGTATTTGGCTTTCCTTTAAACGTCGCAAGTGGCGAGATTGTTGAGCGCGACAACTTTGTTTTTGCCGATGTCATTTCAACCGATGGTGTTTCAATTCAAAGAGGTGTGACAACCTCGGCTCGCTGAGTATGCTTGAATTGAAAATGCATGAATAATAAAACAGGGTCGATTTGGACTTTCTTCAAATCCATGACTGATAACATCAGCGACTGATAAAATAATAAGCCTGTAGGCAGATTGCAGAAAACGGGGCGCGACGTCATCTCACGTATGCGCATCTGAGAGATTGAATGGCAAAGAAACGTGGTAATCCGAACTGGGGCAAGCCGGACATGAACGTGGGTCCGTATACCGGCGCAACCTCATTCGAAGAAATCGTAAAGAAGCTCCAGCTTTCCCCCAATGACTACGTGAATTCGCAGCAGCTCAAGGATTGGGTGCAGCGCAACAAAGATCAGAAGTATGTGCCTTCCAATCTTCTGCAGGCATGGAATATGGTCGTACGCGGCGAGCCCTGATCTGCCGAGGCGGGCGAGCTCTGCCCTGGCGCGGCCAAGATTTGCGCAGCAGTGGCAAGATTAGCGCCGGCGAATCCTTTCCTTCTCCTTCCAGGGACTCAGTACTGCGTAGCGTGGCGTGGCAGTTGCACTCTCTTTATGCACAGCGAGCAGCTTCCGCCGCACCAGCCACCCGACTGCCAGTTGCGCGGAACTCTTCGATACGCCGATGTTTTCCGCCAGTTCCTGATAGCTGATCTGGACTTCTCCTTTTCTCGACTCCTGCTCCGCCGCCAGCCCCTGCTCAGCAGCTAACCATAGATAAACCAGAAAACTCACCGGCCGGCGATCATGCCCCACCAGGTCTCGCATGAGCACATCCGTAATGTAGGAATCCAGCTGCAGCATGGCTATACCGGCAGTTAATATAGCATTGCCTACCTGATTGCAATCCCTCTTTTGCGGCGTTTATTCTCCGTCTGTACGCAGGAGGATCTTGGAAATGATTCGCGGATTGAAATTTGTCAGCATCCCGGTTCGTAATCAGGATGCATCTCTTAAATTCTTTACTGAGAACCTGGGATTCAAGGTGGCCACGGACCAGCCATTCAGCGCGTCGCAACGGTGGATTGAGCTATTGATTCCTGGCGCGGAGACCGGGCTGGTGCTTTTCACGCCGCCAGGCCAGGAAGATCGCATTGGAGGATTTCAGCCGCTATCTTTCTGGTGTGATGACGTGGTTGCCACCGCGAAAATCATGAAGTCCAAAGGTGTGGAGTTTGAAGCCGATCCAAAAAAAGAAAGCTGGGGAACCTCGGCGATATTCAAAGATCCAGACGGTAACAAGTTTGTTCTTTCCAGCCGCTAGCCCCACACTTCTGCAGGCGTTGGACGAAAGACGGCTGTTGGGAATAGTCTTGCTTTCGAGCAAAGCTTTCGCAGTTCCGTTGCGTTGTCGAAGAGGAGTCTCGCGATCATCTTGACTGAGAATGATTTGAACTTGCTTAAAGGAAGCATTAATAAGGTTGTCAGAATCGTTTGCTGCGATGGCGAATCGATGCTTGCACGAATCCACACCGTTTCCGACGAAGACGAGGACGTCATTTACGACTTGGTTGCTACGTCTGACGAGTCGCACTACGAAAAGCATGACGAACTTCCTGCTTACCTAATCAGGTTTCATGACATCGAAAAAGTTGAGGAGATCCCGAACTAGTTCGGGTTGAAAATCGCACTAACTGCGATCCGCTAAAGAAATACCTCTCCCAAAATGAACAGTCTTAATCAAATCAGTCTTCATCGCGCAATGAGAATCGCTTTCTTGTGTGCATAAGAGATTCCACGCGAGTGCTGAAATGGGAATCGTGTTCTCACTTTCACAGTCTTTTCATTTGATCTGCGCGTATCGCATGTAGATACTTCGTCACTGACATGAACGCTAAAAAATCCGCTCGCATTCTCCTACCTTGTTTCGTATTCATCCTTTCTCTCTACTGGCTACAGGCGCCGGATGTCCACGCCAGCAGCAATGGGATCGTTATCAGCCAGGTTTACGGCGGAGGCGGCAATGCCGGTTCCACCTTCAAAAACGACTTCATTGAAGTATTCAACGCAGGCGCTGCGTCAGTTGATTTAACCGGCTGGTCGGTTCAGTATGCATCCGCCGCTGGAACCACATGGCAGGTAACGGCGTTGACCGGATCGCTCGCACCTGGACAGTACTTCCTGGTCCAGGAATCTCAGGGAGCAGGCGGCACCACGCCCCTGCCCACACCCAACGCTACCGGCAACATTGCCATGAGCGCGACGGCCGGCAAAGTTGCGCTCTCCAGCAGCACCACTGCGCTTTCCGGTGGATGTCCTCTTGGTGGCACGGTCATTGATTTTGTCGGTTACGGAACCGGCGCCAGCGGTGCAAGCTGCTTTGAAGGCACAGCCGCCGCTCCCACGCTCACCAACACCACAGCGGCCCTGCGCAAGGGCAACGGCACACAGGATACAGACAGCAACAGTGCCGACTTCGCCACAGGCCCGCCCAATCCTAGAAACTCCGTGGCCGGTCCCAGCAATCCCAGCGGCGTAGGTGTCGCCAACCCGTCGTCTGTTGCCGAGGGCGGCACCTCGCTCCTCACAGTCCTGGTGAACCCTGGCACATCGCCTGTCAGCACCGGCATCGTTGTTACCGGCGACCTGAGCAGCATTGGCGGATCAGCTACTGAGCCATTCTTTGACGACGGTACCAACGGCGACGCAACGGCTAACAACGGGACCTTCTCCTTCTCCGCGATCGTTGCCATCAACGCCGCCCCCGGCGCCAAGACATTGGCAATCGTCATCACGGACGCACAAGGACGCACCGGCAAGGCCTCCATCGCGCTCACCGTAACGGCCGCTCCGCTGAATCTCTCGATTCACGACATTCAGGGTCCCGGCGACATCTCTCCGGTGGTTGGACGTCTGGTCTCAACTACGGGAGTTGTGACCGCTGTGGTCTCCAATGGATTCTTCTTCCAGAATCCTGACAGCTCCGTGGACTCTGATCCCAACACGTCAGAAGGCATGTTCGTATTCACATCCAGCCGGCCTGCGGCGGTTGCGTCAGTCGGCAATCTGGTACAAGTCACGGGCACGGTGGGCGAATTTATTCCCAGCAGCGATCCCAATAGTCCTTCGTCCACGGAGATTGACGGACCTGCCATTGCGCTGATCAGCACTGGTAACCCGCTGCCGGCTCCCGTGATACTTACGTCAGCTGACATCAACGCTGCCGGCCCAATTGGTCAATTGGAAAAATATGAAGGCATGCGCGTGCACGTTGACGTGCTGACCGCGTCTGGCCCTACTGATGGCAATCTGAATGAGGCGAATGCCACGTCGACTTCCAACGGCATCTTTTTCGGGGTGCTGGCGGGAATTCCTCAGCCGTTCCGTGAGCCCGGAGTGCAATTGCCTGATCCGCTGCCGCCGGGATCGCCTGCCACTGTCACGCGGTGGGACACCAATCCTGAAATCATTCGCGTGAATACCGCGGTCCAGAGCGGTTCCACAGTGCTGGATGTGACTACCGGCGCAACCGTTACCAATCTCACCGGGCCGCTTGATTTCAACTCTCGCTTCTATACCATCCTCACCGACCCCGATTCCGGCGCTACAGCCACAGGAAATGTCAGCGCTACACCCGTTCCGATGCAAGCCCCGAACGAGTTGACCATTGCCAATTTCAACATGGAGCGTTTCTTTGACACGGTAAATGACCCAACCGTATCTGACGTTGCCCTGACGCCCACGGCGTTCGCCAACCGTTTGAACAAAGCGTCACTCGCCATACGGACTGTGATGAACACGCCGGACATCATCGGCGTGGAAGAAATGGAGAACCTGACCACGCTTCAGGCTGTAGCCGACAAGGTGAATGGCGATGCTGTCGCAGCCGGTCAACCCAATCCCAACTACCAGCCTTTCCTGGTGGAAGGAAATGACATCGGTGGCATCGACGTTGGATTCCTGGTCAAGAGCACCATCAACGTGTTGAGCGTGCAGCAGCTTGGCAAAGATACAACCTTCATCCAGCCGGACGGAACCAGCGCGCTATTAAATGACCGTCCTCCGTTGGTCCTGACTGCAACCGCCTCACAGCCTGGTTCGGACACTTCACTTCCTGTCACGGTAGTGGTGAACCATCTGCGGTCATTGTTAAGCATTGATGACCCTGTAGATGGTCCGCGCGTTCGGGCCAAGCGTGAAGCACAGGCTGAGTTCGTGGCGAATCTGTTGCAATCCCATCAGGCAGCGGGAGAAAACGTGGTCCAACTCTGTGACTGCAACTCCTTTGAGTTCAGTGATGGCTACGTTGACGTAATCGGCGCCATTCTTGGCCATCCTGTGCCAGCCGATCAGGTTGTGCTTGCCAGCCCGGACCTGGTGGACCCGGATTTCACTGATCTGGTCACCACGCTTCCACATGATCAGCAGTATTCCTATGATTTCAACGGCAGCCATCAGGTGCTGGATCACGTGATTGTTAACTCCACCATGCTTGGCGAACCTTACGCGCTTTGCTTATGCGCGCAATGATGCGGATTTCCCCGAGGTATTCCGCAATGATCCCAATCGTCCGGAACGTATCTCTGATCACGATATGCCGGTGGCGTACTTCACGCTGCCTGAGCCGACTCCGCCGGTCTTGCACCTGCCGGCCAACATCACCGCGGAAGCAACCAGCGCCGCAGGAGCAATCGTAACCTTCACCGCGACGGCCACCGACGCACGCGATCCGCAGACTGACGCAGTTTGCGCACCGGCTTCTGGTTCACAGTTCGCTTTCGGCGCGACAACCGTCAATTGCTCTTCTACCAACAGCCGCCACAAGACCGCCACCGGTTCATTTATCGTGACTGTGGTGGACACAACCGCTCCCTTCGTATCAGTGCTGGGAGTCAGTAACGGCGCAACCTACAATCTGGGCGCGGTTCCCGCAGCCAGTTGCTCCACCACAGATTCAGCCTCCGGCGTTGCTACTCCCGCCACGCTGGCAATCACCGGTGGAACAGCCAACCACGTCGGACACTTCACCGCCACCTGCGCGGGTGCGGTGGACGTTGCCGGCAACCACGCGGCGCAGGTGAGTGACGCCTTTGATGTGCATTACATCTTCTCCGGATTTCTCACCGACCTGTCACCGGATGGGCCTGATGGAAGGACCTTCCGCGTGGGATCTACGGTCGGCGTGAAGTGGCGCCTCGAAGACGCGCAAGGCGTATTCATCGTGAGTCCATCTTCGGTCGGCCAGATTCAGGTCGCTCCGGATCCTTCCTGCGTCGCGGGTCAGGCCGGACTTGCGGTGGACGCAAACTTCACCGGCCATGGTTTGCAGGAGAATAGCGACACCTTCTCCTTCAACTGGAAGACTACCGGGCTGGCTCCGGGCTGCTATGCCTTCCTCTTGCCTCTGGATGACGGCACCGTACAAAGCGCTGTGGTCCAGCTACGCTAGGTGATTTGTTCCATCCTTAAACAACTTCGGCGGCCTCAGGGCCGCCGGAGTTTTTTGCAAAACAAACTTTGTGCATGACTATCTGCTTGCGGTCGACTGAGTTCTCGATTTCTCTGCGCTTCCATTCGTCACCCGCGCCACGGCATGAATGCTGATCTGCACCTTGTCATTCACTCGCAGGATAAACGTGCTGGGATTCTTCATTCCCCATTTCACGTACGGCACATCGAAAGAGGTATCTGCGGTTGTACCGCTGCCCAAGCCGGCTTCAATCGCCAGCGTCATGGGATGTGCTTCACCATGAATCGTGAATTGCCCGTCCACGTCGAGGTGTGACTTACCCGCCGCCAGCGTTCCCTTGAACTTTTGCGGAGTAAAGATGATCTCCGGGAATTTCTGGCTCTCCAGAATTTCCTTATGCATCTTGCCGTCGCGGGCCTTGCTGCCGCTGTCTCCGCTGGTTGCGTCCACCACAAGTTCTCCGCTGGCCAGACCGGTTGCGTCGTCAAAACGGATAGTGCCTCGTTTCAATTTGAACGTTCCGCGGACGGTGTGCAGAACGTCGCCCAGAGTGAATGACACCGTGGTCTGCGCCGGATCGAGTTCAAAAGTTTTCTGCTCTGCGCTCGCTGGGACCAGGCCCAGTACCATCACTACCAACGCAGCGCACAGGGTCCGTAGTATGGTTCTAGCCGTGATGATCCTTATCATTTGTACCTCTTTATAAATTTCCATTTCCGCGGTTACGCCTTCAACACATGCCATCCCAGATTGGCCAGGCCACTCACTCCAAGAGATGCCAGACGCGTTTCCCCTACATGGACGGCCAGGAGCTTCTCAAAGAGTTGAGGTTCGCGGGCAAAGGCGCGCAAAGTCCGACGGCGCAGCCAGTGTTTGCTGTCCAGCAGCAACATGCTACGGGCCATAAATCCTGGCAGGCGGACGATTTCTCCATGCGCCTTTTCATAGCCCGCAAGATCACCGCTCTCCATGGCTGCGGCAAGTGCCAACGCCTGGCGGAAAGCCATGGCCAGGCCTTCTCCTGTAACCGCATCCACCGACCCTGAAGCTTCGCCAATGAGCGCGATGTTTCCCCTGGCCACAGTCTTCAGGCGTCGCGAAATGGTGAGCGAGCCGCGCACGGATGTGGACTTCGCCGCTCTCTCCAGGTGCTCGCTCAGCTCCGGGAATTGTGCCAGGCCGCTATCGAACGAGCTGAACTTCTCCCGCGAGATCAGCGCCACGCATACTTCTTCGCATCCGACTGGCGTAACATACGCCTGCCCGTTCTCACCCCAGTAGATTTCCACGAACTCACTCCAGGGTTGAATGCGGAAGTGCTGGCGCAATCCGATGCGCTGCATGGACGTGTGCGCTTCATCCAGTCCGGCCCAGTGACGGACTTTGGAGTTCTGCCCATCCGCTCCAACAATCCACCGGCAGCTTACCGGCGAGCCGTTCACCTGAAGATGAACACCATCATTTTCGGTTTCGACGCGTGAAACCCTGGACCTCCACAACAGTTCCACACCTGAAGCTGCGGCCTGATCCACCAAAGCCTGATGCAGCAGCACGCGTCGAATGCCTCGGCCGCGGCCATGCGGAAAGTCAGCAGCCACCGAGCCTTCCTGCCCAACAAACTTGATACCCCGGAAGTTACCAGTCTCATAGGCATCCAGGCTGATGCCCAGGCTATGAAGAACATCAAGGCTGTCAGGCATCAGGCCTTCGCCACAAGCTTTATCAATGGGCGGTGAGGCCCAATCTGCAACCATGCATCGCAGACCTTGCAGGCGTGCCGCGATGGCAGCGGCCAGACCTGCTGGGCCGCCACCCACAATGAAGACATCGGTATCGAAATGTTTGCTCATCTGTGTCATGCGGACATCACCAGCGCAGCAGCAGGAGTTCTGAGCAGAAGCCCGGTCCCATTGCGGCCAGGACGCTGTAAGTGCCGGGCTCGCCGCGGCGATGGGCAAGAAATTCTTCAAGCACCACCAACACTGACGCTGAGGAAAGATTTCCCACCTTTTGCAATGAATCCCAGGATGCGTCCAGAGCGCCGTCCTTCAAATCGAGCGCGTCTGCCACTGCTTCCAGCACTCGTGGTCCTCCGGTGTGAATGATCCAGCTCGCAATTTCATCTCTGCGAACGCCGTGGTCCTTCAGAAACGAGTCCACGTCGGCGCCAAGGTTTTCACGAATCACATTGGGTACATCCGGTGAGAGCACAATGCGGAAGCCATCTTCTGAGATGTTCCATCCCATCACGTCCTGCGTATTCGGGTAAAAGACAGAGCGAGTCGCCAGGATTTCAGGACCGCTGAAACCAGCTTTGCTGCCCGCGACCACCACAGCCGCTGCGCCATCACCAAACAATCCCGTTGAGATCAGGTTGGCTACGGAGAGATCGTCCCGCTGCCAGGTAAGCGAGCACAACTCAACTGCCAGCACCACTGCTACCTGGTCAGGAAATGCGCGAACGTAATCCGCTGCCCGGGCCAGTCCGGCGGCGCCGGCAACGCACCCCAGTCCAAACATCGGGACACGCTTGATGCGAGGTGAGAGGCGCATGCGGTTCACCAGCCGCGCGTCAATGGATGGGCTTGCGACTCCGGTTACGGAGACAAAAAATAATGCATCGATATCACTGGGCATGAGCCCGGCAGGAGTAATGGCACGGCAGATGGCATCGCGGCCGAGCGACTGAGCTGCTTCGATCCAGAGATCATTGGCCTGACCCCAATTGCGCACGTTGTCATAGGCATCCAGCGGAAGCACGAGGTTTCTCCTGGCTACCCCACACCGCGTATGCAGGCGGCTGAGAGTTTCCGGGCGAAGAAGTTGCTGGCTCCAGCGCTCCTGAAGTCTGGCGGTGATGACCTGCTGGTCGTAAGAATTTCCGGGAAACGCCGTACCCGCACTGACAATTTGCATATAGGAATCCTGTGGTTGAGATTTCTCGTGACTTGTAGACACGCGCTTAAACGTTGATGGCCCTTTGTGCAAGATAGAGTGCATCCATCCAGAAAGAAGAGGACGAATGAATGGTCTCTACCACGGATTTCACCGCAGCAACGAATTCCTCCAACTGCTGTTCGCTCACCATGAGCGGTGGCGCAGCTTTCAGGACCATCAGATTGTTTCCGCATATCTGCGTGAGGATTTGTTTCTCGCGGAACAGGCGCATCACCAGCATCTGGCCGAACATGCCTTCGTGGACTTTGCGGAAGGCCTCAAACGGTATCCTGAGCTGCAGTTTGCCAGGCGGACGGAAAACGATTCCGTTCAGCATGCCGAGCCCGCGAACTTCGGCGACCATCTCATAACCCGACAACGCGTCGGTTAGCCTTTGACGAAGTTCAGCGCCCAGCCGTTCCGCGCGCTCTCCCAGGCGCTCATCCTGCAAAGCCTGCAATGTCGCCAGGCCCGCGCGCATAGACAAATTGTTTTCGCTGTAAGTAGAGGTATGGATGATCGAACGACCCAGCGAGTCATAGATAGATTCGTGAATATCATCTGTCATCAGCACGGCTGCGCTGGGAACCAGTCCGCCACTGAGCGCCTTGGCCAGCACAACCATGTCCGGAGCCAGTCCGTAATGCTGCGCTGCGAGGAATTTTCCCGTGCGATACATTCCGGTCTGGACTTCATCCAGCACGAACAGAGTCCCGTAGCGGCTGCATATTGCTCCGGCCTGCTGGAGGTATTCACGCGTGGGAACACAGATGCCGGCTTCCGCCTGCACTGGTTCCACGATGAATGCTGCGAAGCTTCTGGTCTTCAGTTTTTGCTCGAGCTCTTTCAGGTCGCCAAAGGGTACGCTCTCTGCTCCGGGCAGCAACGGCCCAAATCCTTCCGCCCATTGCGAATCAGCCATCAATGAGAGTGCGCCACAGGTAAGACCGTGAAATGCTCCCCGGCAATACAGCAATCCTGGCCGTTTGGTGTGCACGCGGGAAAACTTGATGACCGTCTCAATGCCTTCACTGCCTGAACTGCCAAAATAGGCCTTGGTCAATCCATTGCCGGCCAGGCGTGTAAGCTCCGTGGCCAGCTCACCCGCCAGCTCGGCTACGTGGCTCTGGAGCATGGCTGGACCGCAGCGATCCAGTTCCTCATGCAACGCAGCAATCACCGCTGGATGGTTGTGACCAAGATTGTGCACGCAATAACCGGACAGAAAATCCAGAATACGTGTGCCGTCTTGGGTGAAGAGCTCAGCTCCAACACACCGCGTGTAGCGCACGTTCATCTGCAACAAATTGAGAAGGCGCACCCACTGGGGATTTACGTGGGTGGAATAGGAATGATCGGTTTTTGGGACTTTAGGTTCAGTAATGCTCGAGTGAGTTGCCGCCATGGTCTCCTGCTAAAAGGGCTTTCCCCGTCCCCTTTGATTTGAAACGAACGATCTGAAATGAATTATCCGAAGCGGAAAAGTTATCTCCACTATAGTCTTAAGTGGTTAAGAAAACAAATACACTTCGTGCTTGAGCTGTAAGTGGTTGCAGGAGAAGAAGATAAAACTGAAGGAAGGATTGCTAAAAGTGTACCTGCTGGAGCAGAGTTTTGCAACCGCGTTAGGAATAGCGCCCAGAGAGGAAGAAAAAAGGGAGCCCGATTGGGGCTCCCTTTTGGTTGGTTGAAACAGTGCTGCTGATTTAGAAGATGAACTTGCCGACAAGCTGCATAACGCGAGCGTTGTTGGCGAAGGTTTTTGTGGGATCGTTGAAGTGCGTTCCATTGACCCGGACAAAATTGGTGATTGCGGTGTAGCCGATGGAGTTCACCGTGTTGACACTGCCCGGAATGTACTGGGAGTGGTTGAAAACGTTGAATCCATTGGCTGCGAATTCAAACGACTTGTTCTCGGTAAAGTTAAAGCGCTTTACCAGCGTAAGGTCCCAGTTGTTGGTACGGGGTGTGGCCAATGTGTTGCGTCCAATGGTTGTCAATGCACCCGAACCAGCCTGGATGTATTGAGCGTTGGGATTGTCCGCAAGATAGCCCACCGTTTGCCCGGCGGTATTCGTCAGAGCTGTGACGGTGCTTCCAGTGCCAGCGACACCTTTCGCATTGAAGATGGTACGGTCCGGGGCGGCGTCGCCATTCAGGTTGGAATCAACACCGCTCTGCGGAGTGTAGAACTCCGGAGATTGGAGTTGCCACTGCGGCGCGATCTCCCAGTTGCCAAGCAGGTTCTTGGCCATCCAGTTGTTAGAGCCCTTAAAGAACGGGACGTTGTAGATGGTTTCAAAGCTCAAACGCTGACGGCGATCGAGCGCTGATGTGGAGGAGTCGGCCGCGAAGTTCTGCGAGTCCTGCGGACGACGTGGAGTCAGCAGCGTGGAGAATACGTCAGCTGTTGAGTTGTCGAAAGCATGGCTCCAGGTGTACGCCACCAGCATCTGCAGATTGTTGCTGAAGCTGCGGGTGAGTTGGGTCTGCAAGCCATGGTAGATGGATTGGCCGTAGGGCTGGAATGAGGTGATACTGTTCTTAAAGCCAGCGTCCGAGTAGGCCTGGATAATGCGTGACTGACCCTGGATCTGCGACAGCGTTGTGGACAGGCCATCAAGTGTTGTTTGGTCCGGCCTGGTCAGGAACGTAGGCAGGAACAGTGACGATGTTACCCTGGGCTGCACGTTCAGCTGTTGCTGAACCGGCAGATGGATTCCACGTGTACCAACATAGCGGATTTCCGCCGTGTACTTCTTGCCGAAGACATGCTCGATTCCCAGGTTCCAGGTTTCGGTGTACGGCATCTTCTGCACCGAAGGCAGGAAGTTGGCGGTAGCCAATCGCTGAGCAGCAAGAGTGGGGAAGGTCTTCAGACCGGTACCCGTTCCCGCCGGCAGGCCGCCGTTCGCGAGGAAACCGGTTTGCGAGAAAGTGCAAGCGCCGTTGCTTCCATTCGCAACATCGCAGGTTCCGCCGAATTGCGGTGGTACTGCCAGCAGCCCCAGGTTGTCATACAGAATGTCGTATGCCATCCCGAAACCACCGCGGATGGAGGTCGTACCGGAATTACCCGGCGAATACGCGAAGCCAATACGCGGAGCGAAGTTGTTGTACTGAGGTTGCGGAGCCTGGAAACTGATCAGGCCCGGTACGCTGGCTGCTGAGTTCAGGCTTTGCAGCCGTTCGCTGAAGGGCACTGAAGTGAATTCATAGCGCAGTCCCACATTGAGGGTCAGGTTCTTGGTCATACGGAACTCGTCATTGCCATACACGTAAATGGCAGACTGGTCTCCGTAGTAGGTGTTGTTTCCGGTTGATCTCTGGCCGAAAGTAGTCGGCTTTAGATCGAGAAGAAAATCTTCGGTGTGTGCGTACTCATAATCTCCGCGTGCACGCTGGGTGAAACCCTGCGGGGAGATGTACTTTCTGCCTTCAAGTCCGAATTTTAAGTTGTGCTTTCCTTTTACCCAGACAATGTTTTCCGTTGCCTGATAGACGTTCTGAACACCAAACTGCGGTGCGTTAGGATCAGGACCAAGCTGGTTTCCAGTGTCGTCAAAGGTCAGGTTGGGATAAGAATCCGTGCCGGGGAACGTAAAGTTTCCTGCGGCTGTAACAGACGTATTGCGGTTGAACCCGAGGCGAAATTCATTGGTCAGGCTGGGCGTAAACGTGTGGTACTCACTGAAAGTCAGCACATGGTTACGGCTCGGGATGGTGGTGAAGAATGATGGGACGTTCGCTGCAATATCAGTGAGGTTATTTCTCTGATAGATGTAGCGAAGGCGCATCTGGTCTTTGTCAGACAGGTTGAAGTCCAGGCTGTTGGCGGTAGTGTAGGTGTTGTTGAAGGCTTTCGGGGTGTAATCAACCTCGCCGAGTTGGGCTTTGATTGACCCACCGGTCGTGGTTGGGCAATTGCCATTTCCATCCGCTGCAACCGCAGCAGTCCCTTGAGCGGCTTTCAACGCACCGAGATTGGCCTGGCTGACTCCCGCGCCTGCCGCGAGTGCAGCGTAACCAGCAGCCGTGGGTGAGCAAATAAAGGCGCTGCCCAGCGTCTGGTGGATCGGATTGTATTCCTGGTTGGTGAAGAAGAAGAGCTTCTCCTTCCAGATGGGACCGCCCACTTGACCGCCGAACCGGTTGTTGTCAAAACCCGGATTGATGATGGTGCCGGTTGTCTGGGTGCGGGCGTCTTTCGTATCGATGGCGTTGAGGTTGCGGTTCTGGAAGTACTCGTACACGCGACCGTGCAAGTCGTTGGTGCCGCTCACAATAGTCTGGTTGAACTGACCGCCTGATGAGTGACCAAATTCAGGTGAGAACTGGTTCTGCAGGACAGTGAAATTCTGCACCGCGTCATTGGGGATGGTTACCACCGGACCGGTGACTGACTTGCTGTTATTGTCCACACCTTCAATGGTGAAGTTGTTGTTGCGTGGACGCTGTCCTGAAACGGAAGGGCCTGTTCCGGCGCCGATTCCGCCGCTGGTGGCTACGCCGGCGTTCAACAAGGACAGGTTCAAAACACCCAGTCCCACGGTCGCCGTCGGCAGGTCCTGGACTTCCTTGGCTTCAAATGTGTTCTGGATAGTCTGGGTTGTGGTGTCAATGGTTAGCGATTCAGCCGTAACTTCAATGGCCTCCTGCTTTCCGCTGACAGCCGCCGTGATGTTGGCCGTGGCCTGTTTATTCAGCTGGACCTGTACATCTTTGTACCCGCCGGCCAGATTGGTGCCGGTCATTTCCAATGAATAATGCCCAACAGGAAGATTGATAAAGCGATATTCGCCGTTAGCGTTGGATTTTGTCGTTGTTTTGACTCCGGTTGCAATGTTGGTAGCAACTACCTGGACATTGCTGATGACGGCGCCGCTGGTGTCTGTAACAACTCCAAGCAGATCGCCACTGATCGCCTGGGCCATCGTGAGCAGAGGCAAGCTCACGAAAGCAGTCAAGACGAGTGCAAATACGATTCGAAAAGTGAAAGTTTTCATCTCCCATTAACATTGCATTTCGAATTCCATCCAGAATTGCCGATTTTCATGGGTTTTCCTATTGTGATTTCCTGAAAACTATAAGATTTTGAATACGAAACGCATGTTTTTACGCGAAACCATAGACTAATCGTGGGCCGATATATTTAGAAGGGAATTAATCGTAAGACGATATACTTAATTTCAATTCGAAACTTACTTAATCAAATTCTGGTGCGACAGAGCCATACACCCTTAGCTCTCAGTGTTACTTCTCACCATCTTCCAGGGTCAAAACTTAAGTGGCGTGCGAGGCTTGATTAAGGCGTATGATGGAGATTGACATCTTCACACGCAAGCCTGCTTGGCCGCTGAACAGCAAACCATCAGCTTGGCTCTCCTGCGCGTCCGGTGTGGTCCCAAAACGGGTCCGGAGCAAAAGGAGCTTTCCCATGGCAGGCGTAAGCACCAATACCAAATTCTCTAATCGCATTCTGGCTTCTTTGTCGAAGGTGGATGGCGAGCGCATTATTCCCAGTCTTTCCCGCACAACCTTTGAACTGGGAAAAACCCTGCTGGCGCCGGGCGAAAAATCCAAATTTGCCTACTTCATGGAAGACGGCCTCACATCCATGGTCACCAACTTAAGTGACGGCTCCACGGTGGAGGTTGGCATACTAGGCAGAGAAGGCATGGTGGGTATGCCTGGGGTGATGGGTGCGGGCACGCAGCCATTTCATAGCTTCATCCAGTTGGCAGGGAGCGGCTTCAGGATCAAAGCAGAGGTTATCGCTCAGGAGTTTGACCGGTCGGAAAAATTCCGGCGTAAGCTATATCTCTTTTCTCAGGCGCAGCTGGTGCAGACCTCGCAGATCGCCGCATGTAATCGACGTCATGATGTACACGAGCGCCTGGCGCGTTGGTTGCTCACCTGTCGCGATCGTTGCGATTCGGACGTCATCGAACTAACTCATGAGTTTCTGGCACAGATGCTGGGAGCGCCCCGGACCACGGTCACGCTGGCAGCCGGCGTTCTCCAGAATGCCGGATTGATCGAATATTCACGCGGCAAGGTCAGAATCCTTGATCGCGAAAAATTGGAAGAAGCTGCCTGCGAATGTTATTCCCTGATCCGGGATGAGTTCATTCGCCTCAAAGTACTCTAGACCTGAAGCAATAGCGCAGCCATGAATCAGCGGCACTCCTTTGTCTGAATTCTGATCTCACTCAGAAAACCCTGGTCCTCAGTTTTTCCAAAGATCACAGGCTTCCCTTCAGCCTTGGTGTGCGTCTTTACCTTGGCTTGATTTTGTTGTTCCAGTGACAAAGTTAAGAGCGGATTGATTACAGAAGAAAGCAGGATCAACCATGAAAGAGCTGAATTCCTATTTAACTTTTGATGGAAATGCGCGCGAGGCGATGGAGTTTTACAAGACCTGTCTGGGAGGCGAATTGGCGGTTATGACCTTTGGGGATTCACCCATGAAGGCGCAAACGCCGCCCGGTGCGGAAAAACGCGTGATGCACGCCAGGTTGAAGAGCGGCCCCACCATCCTGATGGCCTCTGACACCATGCCGGGAATGCCCTTCCATCAGGGAAATAATTTTTCACTTGCCATCGGCTGTGAGACGCCGCAGGAGAGCGACAAGCTCTTTGCTGCACTGGGCGCCGGAGGCAAAGTCATTATGCCTCTTCAGGAAACGTTCTGGGCGGCACGTTTCGGCATGTTGACCGACAAGTTTGGCATCAACTGGATGCTTGATGTGGAAAAACCGCAGCACTAGGTCTTTGAAGCGCCACGCAATTTTGTGTGACAGGCCAGCCTGATGGCGTAAGATTCAGTCGTATTTTCCCGCGAGCGGGACCGTCCCGCTCTTGAAGCAGTGTTCACTCACAACACGTTTCTTGAGGAGAGCGACTTTATGAAAATAACAGCGACGATCGCCCGTATTCTGCTGGGATTGATTTTCGTTTTTTTTGGATCGAATGGCTTTCTGCACTTCATTCCCATGCCCCCATTACCGGACAACGACGCCGGCCATTTCGCCGCCGTTCTGGCCCACTCACACTACATTGTTGTGGTGTCCGCATTGCAGGTCATAGGTGGCGCGTTGATGCTCATCGGGCGCTATGTTCCTCTTGGACTGATTCTTCTCGGTCCGGTGATTGTGAACATTTTGCTCTATCACGCTTTAATGGACCCCAAAGGCATTGTGCCTGGACTTGTAACAGCAATTCTATGGTTCATTGTGGCCCATCAACGCCGTGCCGACCTGGCAGGAATTTTCGCGAAGTAAGGCTTATGTTCGCGCCGGTGCCGGGGCCGGAACATCGGCCCCTTTATTTTGCAAGTTTAAATTGCGAAGAATTTCCGGAATGCAGTCATCACGTGCGCAGGAAAATCCGGTGAAGGCTTCTTGCCGATCAGATCATGCCCGCCACCTTCCATCGGCAGCAGCTCATGTCTTGCGGGGATTAACTCCAGCGCGGGCGTAAGTTCTTCCAGCAAGCCAAAGGGATCTCGCGAACCATGCACAAACAGAGACGGAGTCATGAGTTGGGGAAAATGCGCTGTGCGCAACTGCTCCGGCTTGCGCGGCGGATGCAGCGGATAAGAGAAAAGGATCAGCCCGTCAACCAGCCCTGCGTTCTCTGCCGCCAACATGGTCGCCTGGCGGCCGCCGTAGGAATGTCCGCCGAGAAATAGGTTTCCCGTCGCGCTCTTCTTTATTAATTCCACGGCCCGCATTAAACCTTCTCTATCACGCGCGGCTCCTCCGGGAGATGGCGGACCAAAAGGACGTTCCTGCCGAAAAGGCAGATTGATGCGCAATACCGAAAAGCCCGCTTCGCCAAACGCCTGTGCCATAGTGACAAGAAGCTTGGCGTCACAGTTTCCGCCCGCTCCATGCGCCAGGACCAATGCGTTTCCATTGGCATCCGCAGGCGTGTGCAAAAAGCCGCGTACGTGTGGGAGAACGTTGTCGTCAACAAACGGCGCTACTTGGTTCGTCATACGGATGAGCACATCTTACGTGATGGTGCTGGTAACGGCATCGGCGGAATACAAGCGTTCCACTTCCTGTCGCATGAAGCGTGCTGCTTCCTTGCGGTCGTTAAAGCGGAAGTGCTGCTCAGAAAATGTCACAGTCGCCTGGATGGCTTCTTTTTGCAACAGTTTGAAGAGATGAGTAACCAGATTCATGTCACCCCAGTAGCACGCGTCGGGGGCCGGATCGCCATCAGGAACGGTGTAGCGAATCGCCGCTGCAGTTACGGGAGCGTTCAAATCAATCGCCGGTTGAAACAACGATGAATGAAAGTGGAGTACCCGTGATCCGTCTGTGCTGGTGCCTTCAGGAAACATGGCCAGACGCAATCCATGCGAAAGCGCAACCTTCATTTCCGGCTGAACTGACTGCGTATCCGTGCGGCGAGTGCGGTCCACATAAACGGCGCCGCTCAGCGTAGCCACCCAGCCTACCACCGGCCACCGCTTCACTTCAGCTTTGGAGACGAACACACAATGGGTGATTGCACTGTAAACCAGAATATCCAGGTAGCTAAGATGGTTGGAGACGATCAAGCCCTGAGGCGGAGCATCGCCTTCGAACGTAACCTTCAACTTGAGAGTCTTCAGAACTCGGGCTGACCAGACTGCCAGAAGTTCAGCACGTTGTTCCCGGGCAAAACGGGTAAACGCGGCGCGCAGGCAGAATTCAGCCCCGCATCCCGCAACCGCGCACAGGAACGTAAGACCTCTGAATGTAACCTGGATGAAACGTTTCGCCGCGCTAACCCCTGATCACGATTCCAGCAATCGACTTCGGATTGCCGGTGTAAGGTTATTTAAGTCCATCAAAGTGAGAAAGTCGATAGTCTTGAATTCGCGATCGAAGGCCGGCGGCCCGCAGATCCTGGCACCTAATGCAAGATACGTGCGCAGCAACTTGGGCGGACGCGCATCCAGGTCTGACTCTTGGAGTGTGAACGAACATTCCGGCGTGGGGAGCGTGCGTAACGGTTCCGAAACCAGTGATGGCTGCAAACGCCAATACACCGCCGAGCCATACACGGTCTCCTGTGACGTGAGTGAGCTGCACCCGATCATGTAACGCGCCTTGTGGTCCACCGCATACTGGACAATGGCTTTCCACAACAGCATCAGCACTTCATACTTGCGATGGTCCGGATGTATGCAGGCGCGGCCGAGCTCCACCATTTCATCGCGCAAAATACGGTAGGGAGCGAAATCAAACTCGCGTTCGCTGTAATAACCGAGCCGGCGCGCGGCGGACGCTCCCGTTTGCAGACGATACGTGCCGATCACCTGGCCGTCGCGCTCATCACTCACAATGATGTGGTCGCAGACGTGGTCAAACTGGTCACTATCTTCACCCGTCCGATAAGACGTCTCCAGACCTTCACCAAGCTCCAGGTTGAAAACGCGAAAGCGAAGATGGAAGGCCGCCTTGAGTTCCGCTCTGGTGCCGGCAAGCTGCGCCCGGTAAGGCGCGGAAAAAAGTTGTCGACCCACTGACGGCCGCGGAGGGAACTGGAAACCTTTTTGCCAGACATCGCGAAGGAAAGCGGGCACCATCGACATGGCGACAATGGGTCCCGCGAAGTTATTCTTACGACCGATACCAGCCCACGCTGCCGGGCTGGCTTTTCCCAACTTACCCCGGTTCATGTTGTGAAAATATCAATCTACGATTAAGCAAAAGTTAACGCCTCATGACGAGTTAATGAAAAATGGTGTTAATGGTAATAGCACCTCCGGTGCAGGCGGGCCAAAACCGGGCTGCTCCTGGTCAAAATAACCAGATGGGAGTTTTCATTGGCCGAGCAGGTCCTTAGACGTAAACAGGAAAGTAACCAGCAAGAATCGCTGGATCAAACCGTTCTTTGGAATCACGCTTGGGGAATCAGGCCTAGCCGCGGTCATTTTTTCGCGGAACCCTCCCACTGGCTAGAAAAGGGCTGACCAGCTAGACTTGAAGAACATTAACAAAGCTTGCAAACCATCGCCGGGGGCGGGCGCTCCTGCGCGTGGCATACGCTCAAAACTTTCAGTGAGGCAGAGACAAAGAATGAAGGTGATTTTTCGGCTTTTTGCGGTCCTCATGGCCATTGCTCTTCTGGGCTGCGGCTCTTCCAGTGCGCCGGTACAGATCGGCTTGGTCTATGTGGTTGGCCAGGGTTCAAACTCGATTCAAGGCTTTTCCGAAAAGGCTGACGGTGAGATAAACGCGCTTCCGGTATCGAGTTTCAGCACCAATCCTCGGCCAGTCTCGCTTGCCTTTACACCTGCAAAAGATTTTCTTTACGTGGCCAACATCACCGCGAACACTGTGTCCGGCTACGGTGTTAATCACACGACGGGAGTACTCACCCCGGTTGGAGAGGCGTTGCCACCGACATCGGTGGGCGTCCAGCCAATCAGTGTGGGGGTGGATCCTTCCGGGCATTTTCTTTATGTCTTGAATCAGGGGATCCCGCCGGCCGCCGGCAGCATTTCTGCCTTTTCGATTGATGCTCGTGGCCTTCTTACACAAGTTGCGGGATCACCGTTCCCCGTTCCGGCGAACTCTCAATACATGCTGGTGTCCCCGGCTTCAGAACTTGTGTATGTGGTGTCTGGCAATCCCAGTACCATCGCCGTTTTCGGCATTGCTGCAAGTGGCGGACTGGTGGCCGCGCCAGCTTCATTTACCGGCCCGGCAAATGCAAACATCACCAGTATTGCCGTGGATCCCAAAGGTCAATTCATGTACGCGACGGACCTGGGCAATGCCAACGTGATCAGCCTGTCTATCGCCCCAGGCACCAGTGCCCTGACGCCGGTGGCAGGCTCTCCTTTTGCAGCCGGAACCGGACCGAATGGCGTAGCGGTGGATGGCACCGGATCTTTTGTTTACGTATCGAACAAAGGGTCGAATGATGTTTCAGCGTTTAAGTCGACTGCCGGAGTTCTCGCGCAGGTTACAGGCTCGCCCTTCACAACCCTGGCCTCGGGAACCTTGGCGCCCACGGCACCCGGCTTCTTGACGGTCGATGCCGGCAGCACGTTTTTATTCGTCTCCAATACTGCCACCAACGGTGTGGCATCGTTCCTGATCAATCCTGATGGAACCCTGGGCAGTGTCACCAACTCCCCATTTGGTCAGGTTTTTTCGCCGCTGTGGATCGTTACCAGCAAGTAAACTCGCTCGGCTTTTTTGGAGCCGTTTCGGAAGACTCAGTCCGTTCCCTGACTGGACCATGTCCTTTGGTGTCAATAGTTTATGCGACTAAGAATCCGCTAAAGTGTCTAAGATGGCCAGGAGGAAGTGCACCTCGCCATGCGAAAAACACTCTTTGTCGTCAGCTTTCTAACAGTTTTCTGTCTGAACGGCTTTGCCCAGAAAAATGAACTGGCGGTCATTGCCGGCGCAAAAATCACGCCGCAAGTCGGCAGCACCACCAATGAAACCACCTTTGCTACCAAATTTGCCATTGAGGCAAACTACGCAGCCCAACTTGCCCACATTCCCGCAGTCTCGCTGCATTTGGAATTCCCATTTGTAGCATCACCTTCAACTGATCTCACTACATCCAATCTGACCGCGGTAAAGAGCTATAGTTCCTTCTTCTTCACGCCGGCATTGCGGCTCAAGATTCTACCCGAGTCTCCGTTCAGCCCCTGGATTTCAGCCGGCGGCGGCCTTGCTCACTTTAACCCCAGTTCCACCACTCAGGCGGGAACCACTGTGACCACATCCAGCACCACGACCAGCGCGGTGCAGGCGGGCGCGGGAGCAGATTTTCATCCACCACTCTTGCCGGTGGCATTTCGCTTTGAAGTCCGCGATTTCTACACTGGCATTCCCAACCTGAATACTGTGAACATCAAAGTCCGACACAATCTTCTGGTGGGCGGTGGCATAGTGCTGCGGTTTTAAAACAAAACTATAAGTCTGAACGATTTTGGCAATGCTTCCAGGTCTGAGCCCCAGGTCTTCGGCTCCCGGCTAATTTCACTGTCGGAGCCGAAGTCAAGAGGTGAGTTTGCGAAGCAAGGGCTCGCGCCGTCCAACGCGCGTCGAGCCCGCTACAGCAGGAGCAACCGCATTGCAGCCACAATCGATTTTCCGCAGCGGGCTGGAGCGCAGCGACAAAAAGAATAGTAGGGAAGGAAAAATCCAATTTCTATTTGGGGAATTCAGGCAATCTGGTCTTCGCGACGTCGTGCGCGAATCGCACGCAGGGAGCGCGCCCGCATTTTTCGCTCAGCGTATCCGGCCAGTCTAAAAACACTGATCGCCAGCACAAGGACGAGTGCCCAGCCAAGCACCAAGAAAATCCACAGCAACATACCTTAAAATAGATTCTTCCCGACGCCGCCAGGTTGGTTCTTATCCTGTCCGTGGAATTACCGGGCGGGTGTCTTGACTACCTCTCCGCCCTTCATGACGAAATCAAGTTTCTGCAAAAGAGTGATGTCGGTGAGAGGATCGCCTTTCACAGCCACGATATCGGCAAACTTGCCCTGGCTGATGCTGCCAACATCATTCTGCATTCCCAGCAACTCGGCTGCGTTGGATGTAGCTGCGCGAATCGCCTGCGCCGGAGTCATGCCGTACTTCACCATGTAAGGAAATTCCACTGCGGGATTTATACCCCAGTCAAAGCCGCCTACATCAGTGCCAAAAGCAAACTTCACGCCGGCATTGAGGGCCCGATGAATGGTGTCACCGTGGATCTTGATCATGTCCAGCCAGACTTTGGCCCCGGCCGCCGCACGGCCTTCCGCCACGTATTCCCCAACATAAATGGTGGGCACATAAAAAATTCCCTTTTGTGCCATGGTCTTCAGATCGGCATCGGCAATGTAGTTGCCATGTTCAATGGAATCCACTCCGGCTTCCACCGAATTGTGAACGCCATTCAGCGCCATGGCGTGGGAAGCCACTTTGTGCTTCTGCCGGTGCGCTTCATCCACAATCGCGTGCAACTCTTCGGGGGTGAAGGTTGGTATGTCATCGAGAATGCCATCAGGACGAACAAAATAACTGCGGTCGGAATAGACTTTGATCCAATCGGCGCCAAAACTGATTTGCTCACGGACCGCCTTGCGCGCATCATCGGGGCCATCCACTAGTTGGACGCCGTGCGGCACCTGGATTTCCCAGGAATAGCCCTGCAGCGGATAAGCGCCCGTCACATCCATGGCGCGCGTGGCCACTTTCATACGGGGACCCGGGATAATGCCGTTGTTGATGGCCTTCTTGAGATCGGCATCGGCGTAACCGGCGCCTTCCGTTTCAAGGTCGCGAATGGTGGTGAAGCCGTATTCCAGGGCCCGCTTCACGGAACGCGTTCCCAGAATCGCTCGATAGGCTGTCGATTGCTTGAGCAACTGCACGTCATAGTCCTCAGCCGTGATATCGCCCTGAAGCAACACATGTGTGTGCGTATCGATGAGACCGGGGAGACATGTGCGATCTGAAAGATCGATGACCTGAACTCCGGATGCGGGCGAACCGCCTTCACGTACGTCCTTGATGCGCTCACCTTCAATGGTGATGAGAACGTTACGCTGCATCTGTCCGCTTTCAGGCTGAAACAGAGCGCCGCAGCGGACCACCCTGATAACCGGGGCCGGTACATTAGCTTTGGTCTGAGCGCCAAGCAGAGCTGGGAAAAGACAGGCAATTATGGCTATCTGAAACTTCTTTGGCATGGAAGCCCCCTCATGAGCAAGCGGGTAATGCTATCAGAGGCGACACAATGATGTGCTAAGATTCGTTTACCCCCGCCCGGAGATAGCGCAATGGATACTTCCCTTCGTCCCATGAGCACCTCACAAGTGCTGGACCGTACTTTCTTTCTTTATCGCAAGAACTTTGTTCTTTTTGCGGGGATCGCTCTGATCACGCCAATGCTGACGACCCTTGCGTCCCTGGCGCAAGTGGCCACTTTCGGTATACCGGTAAGGCCTGACACGTCTGGCCCTGATCCCATGGCAGGCATGCGGGCATTCATTGGCCCTGCAGCGATAGGTGGAATCATTTCCCTCATCATTTACATGGTTGGTTACGCCATCACCACAGGCGCCACCATACAGGCCGTCTCAATGTTGCATCTGGGCCGCACCACGACGATCAAGGAATCATATGAGCGCGTGAAACCGATCTGGGGCAGGTTGTTGTTGCTGGTGGCCAGAGTTTTCTGGGCAGCCATGTGGCCTTTCATCCTTTGCTACTCACTGATGATAGCCGCAGCCCTACTGATGATTACCTTGACGCGTGGAGGACCGGGAAATACGGGCGCGGTAGCGGGGCTGGGTCTAACTATTCTTGTGGTCTTTATTGGTTTTATTGCGGCCGCGGTTTGGGCTGTGATTGCTTACTGCCGGTACGCGCTGGCGGTTCCGGCATGCGCGATTGAAAATCTTCCCATCAAATACGCGCTCATCCGCAGCAAGTTTCTGACAAAGGGCAATCTGGGCCGGGTCTTTGCCGTCTATTTTCTAACTGCTGTAATCGCAGTGGCCATCCAGAGCCTGCTCCAGGCCCCCATTTACATGTCGGGCAACTTCTCTTTTCGCGCCGGCGTACATTTCACTCCCGCAGTGCTGGCCTGGACCTATGCATGCCAGTTCATTGGAGCCATGGTAGCCGGTCCCATTGCTGCCATCGCCATGGCGCTGGTCTATTACGACGAGCGCGTGCGCAAAGAAGCATTCGATCTGCAAGTGATGATGGAAGCCATGAGGCCGGGTGAAGCCACGCAGGCCGCGTCCGCACAAGCCGCACAGTGAACTATGGTAGTTCTCCAAGGTAAAACTACTAGGATTAAGCACTAAGCTTCTGTGATACTATCGCCCGGTTTTCCCCCAAGGAGACAATATGGATCAAACTCTGCGGCCCATGAGCACTTCCCAGGTTCTGGACAGGACCTTTTTTCTGTACCGGCGTAACTTCTGGCTTTTCGCCGGAATCGGCATGTTACCGCCGGCGTTTGTGCTGGTAGCGCAACTCATCGCTCTGACAATTCCCAAGGGCGCGAACAACCTCGCCGGCTCCGTTGCCGGAATTGCCACGATTGGAGTAGGCGTAATCGTAGGTGTAGTGGTTTATCTGATCGGTTATGCTCTGGCCACCGGCGCATCTGTCTACGCTGTGTCCAATGCTCATCTGGGGAAAACGACCACGATTTCTCAGTCGTACCGGTCTGTGAGCGATCGCGTTGCCGCGATCATAGGTACTTCAATCTGTATGGGTTTGGTGATTGGTGTGGTTATTGCGGGTGCCGTTGGGGCGACTGCACTTCTGTCAAACGCCCTGGCTAAGGCCATGGGTGGCATCTCTGCGGTTATCATCATTCCCGTTTGGGTGGTTGAAATTGTTTTTCTGATGAGATTTGTTCTGAGGTACTCGCTGGCTATACCCGCCTGCGTTTTGGAAAAGCTGGGCCCGGTGGAGAGCTTGAAACGCAGTTTTGCTCTCGCACGCGGAACTGAAGGAAGAGTTTTCCTGGTCTACCTCCTTTTTGGCATCATCATCTTCGTGCTGAGCCTGGTATTTTCCATACCCGTTTTTGTCGGCATTGGGGTTGCCACAACCAAAGGCGCGCTACCCATCCAGTACCAGATCGCGCAGCTCTTCGCCAGCTTTCTGGCGAGCACGCTGAGCGGGCCTGTTTCCATTATCGCTATATCTCTGGTTTATTATGATCAGCGCGTTCGCAAAGAAGCTTTTGATCTCACATTGATGATGGAAGCGATTGGGCACGCCCCGCCGCCGATGGCTATGAGCGCCGCGGCCGGAACATCTGATTCGATTGGATGAAAACATCAAGAAGAATTGTCCTGGCAATTTTCCTCGCTCTGGCTCTGCTGCCATGCTTAGCAAGTGAAGGCGTGCCTGCGCTTTCGCTGGCTGAGTATCGTGACCGGCTGGGCCAGATCGCTGCCAGGGCAGACCTTCTGCAAGACCATCCCGAGCAATCCTCGCAACTGGTAACTGAGATTCCAGACCAGTTGACCGTGAACACTGGACCACGAAATGTCACGGTAAATTTTCGCGATCTAAAGAACGACCTCGCCAGCTTTGCTTCCTCAGAGGCATCGAAAAAACCGCAGCGTCTGTCGGATATCAAGGACTACCTTAGCGAACTACAGTCGGCAGCAGCCAACCTGAGCGAGACCGGCCATAAGCCTGAACAGCAAAAACTTGGAGAGATCCTCTCCCGGCGCGAATTCCGCAAGGTCAAAGGCCCCAGCGTTGCTGATACTTTCCTGGCAAAGATTTATGCCTGGCTGGCTCGCATGCTCTCCAAGCTGCGGATAAGTGGCGGCGCCACGAACAATGTGCTGCAAGGCGTGATCTATACCCTGGTGGGCGTTGCGGTGGTTCTCATGCTTATCTGGACGGTGAGAAGCCTGCGCCGTAATGAAGATGAACTCACTCCGCGGGAGATCATGCCTTTTGCGCCCTCGGCAAAGAGCTGGCGCACATGGCTGGCAGAAGCACGGCAATCAGCGGAAATGCAGGACTGGCGTAATGCCATTCATCTGGCTTACTGGGCCGGCATCTCTTCCCTGGAATCAGCCGGGGCGTGGAAACCGAATCGTGCCAGAACGCCACGCGAATACTTGCGACTGTTGGGACCGCGCAGTCCCAATCATCCTCCACTTTCAGCCCTGACGCGGAAATTTGAAGTGATATGGTACGGCGAACGCGCTGCCGCTGAAGCTGACTTTCAGGAAACTCTGGCCCAACTGGAGCGATTGGGATGCCGCTGAACATTGCCCGCAGCGACAAGCGGCTTCTGATCTGGGCGGGAATTACCATCACCATTCTGATCGTCGCGGTGTCGCTCCTGTCGGATGATGAAGAGGAATCCGAGGTTCCCAGCACATACTCCTCGCAATCCGCCGGCGCGCGCGCAGCCTATCTCCTATTGAAGGAGACCGGCTATCAGGCGGAACGCTGGGAAGATTCTCCACTCAATCTACCCGAGGACGCGGTCAACACTACCCTGGTTCTGGCTCAGCCCTACCTCCTGCCAGACAAAGAAGAGTCGGCGGCGGTTCAGGCTTTTGTGCGTCGTGGCGGCCACGTTCTGATCACGGGGGCATACGCGCAAGGCTTCTTTCCTGGCAATGAAATTACCAGGGAGGCCATTCCCTCTCCCGAATGGAAGGAATACCAGCCGCAGCTTGCCACCAGACTGACACAAGGTGGGGCGATCAAGATGTCGCCCCGGGGTTATTGGAAAAGCAAGTCTATTCACTATTTCGCCCACTATGCGGACGGCGACCGGCCCATTGTTGTTTCTTACAAAATTGGAAAGGGCCAGGTCATCTGGTGGGCTGATCCCACGCCACTCACCAACGCCGGCATTTCTGCTTCCGGGAACCTTGCCCTGTTTCTGAATTCCGTTACGGCCAGCAAAGATACGCACATACTCTGGGACGAATATTTTCACAGCCAACGCCACTCGCTGGATGACTATATGGGCGAACCGCCCATCAAGTATGGCCTGCTGCAATGCCTGTTGTTCGGTCTGGCGCTGGTCCTGACGTATTCGCGGCGCAATCTGCCGATCCACCCGTTGCCGCAGAAGTCGCGCTTGTCGCCGCTGGAATTTGTGGAGACGCTGGGCGGACTTTATCGCCGGGCCAGGACCACACGCGTGGCGCTGGAAGTTCCGTACAATCGTTTCCGTATGATTGCTACCCGCCACCTTGGCCTGCCGCCCGATACTGCCAGCGAAGATCTTGTACGCTCACTGCGAGGCCGTCTGGGCTATGGCGATGAGAGCCTTGGCGACTTGATGCACAGAATTGAGACGGCGCTGGCAAATCCAAATGCCGGCGAAAAAGGGATTTTGGAGTTAGTGCAGCAGCTCAACGTGCACATGCAACAATTGAAATTAGTTCAACAGGAGACTATTGCTCATGCAAAGCGTGTCCCAGGTGCTGCACCACGGAAGAACTGAACTGGCCAAAGTCATTGTGGGACAGCAGGAATTGATCAATCAAACCCTGCTCACCATACTTTGCGGAGGACACGCGCTTCTGGAAGGCGTGCCGGGCATTGCCAAGACCCTGGTCATCAAGGCCTTTGCCCGCCTGTTCGAGTTGGAATTCCGCCGGGTCCAGTGCACATCTGATCTCATGCCGGCCGATATTATCGGCAGCAACGTCCTGAATCTCGCCACCAGCACATTCTCGTTACATCGGGGACCATTGTTCACTGACATGTTGCTCGCTGATGAGGTCAACCGCATGCCTCCGCGCACACAAGCGGCCCTGCTGGAAGCCATGGAAGAACGCCAGATCACCATTGATGGCACGCCCCATAAGCTCACGCAGTTTTTCACCGTCTTCGCCACCCAGAACCCGATTGAATTTGAGGGAACGTATCCACTTCCGGAAGCACAGCTTGATCGTTTTCTGTTAAAGATCAAAGTCGGCTACCCGGCGGCGAATGACGAGATAACGATTCTTGAACATCACCATCAGGGATTTGATTCGCACAACCTGGGTGCGGCTGACATCAAGGCGCTCCCGATCGATATTCTGGCGCAGGCCCGTGCTGAAGTCCGCAACACCAAGGTGGAACCGGCGTTGTTCCGCTATATCGTGGAGATCATCCGCCGTACGCGTGAATGGCCATCTTTATCCATGGGGGCCAGCCCGCGCGCAGCCATCAGTTTAATGATGGTGGCCAAGGCCGCCGCTGCTCTGGAAGAGCGCGACTATCTTATTCCCGACGATGTGAAAGACGCCGCGTTACCGGTGTTGCGCCATCGTGTGATGATGCGGCCGGAAGCCGAACTGGAAGGGCAGGACAGTGACAAGGTCCTGACCGAAATTCTGGGAACGGTTGAAGTCCCGAAGTAGCAAAGTGAAGTAAATAGTACCGATGGCCGCCGAAAACAAACTCGTGCCCAAAACGGTGACTGCCGCAGCGCGGAAGAACCGGCGGTTCGGCGTGGGCTTTGGTCAGCGATTTTTTCTTTTGATTGCTGTTGGCGTTTTGTGGGCGGTGCCCGCTTTCTGGGACAAGCACTTTCTGCTGGTGATGCTGGCGTGGGATGCGTTCGCCTTCCTTGCCTGGGCAATCGACCTGAGCAGCTTGCCTCGCCCGCACCAGTTGGTGGTTGAACGAAGCTGGGCCGGCGCTGCCGCACTGAGCGACAACGTTGAAGTCACCATCAGCCTGCAGAATCTGAGTGGCACGTCCATTGAATGCCGTTTGCTGGACGACGTGCCGGAAGCATTACGTCATGAGCCGCCGACCGTCGTTATCCACGCGCGACGGCGCGACAGCGCCTCGGCAAGCTACACGGCGCGTCCGCTGCAGCGCGGCGATGTCAAGCTAGGAGCTGCATATCTTCGTTATCAAAGTATCGCGCATTTCGCTGAGCGCTGGGCCCGGGCTGACATAGAACAGACGGTCCGCGTATTTCCCGATCTCGAGGAGGCTAAGCGGCACAACATTTATCTTTCGCGGGCGCGGCAAATTGAACTGGAGAAGCGACTCATTCGCCAGCGAGGTGTGGGCCGTGAATTTGAAAGCCTGCGCGAATACCAGGCAGGCGATGAGTTTCGCAATATATGCTGGCCTGCCACGGCGCGGCGCGGCAAGCACGTGACCAAGCTCTATCAGGTGGAGCGCAGCCAGGCAGTCTGGATTGTGATGGACGCAGGCCGACTGTTGCGTGAACGCGTGGGCGAACTGAGCAAGCTTGATCTTGCTGTGAACGCAGCGCTCTCACTGGCGCAGATTGCGCTGTACTCCGGCGATCGCGTGGGCGTGATGGTTTACGGACGCAACGTGCAAAAGCGTGTGGGCCTGGGTCGCGGACTCTCGCATATGCGTTTGATCATGGACAACCTGGCTTATGCGCATGAGGAAGCCGCTGAAGCCGACCACCTGCGGGCTGCGGCTACCCTGATGCAAATGCAGAAGCAGCGGGCGCTGATCATCTGGGTCACCGATCTGGCGGACACATCCATGACGCCGGAGGTGATTGAAAGCGCGTCCAGAATCATGGCCAAGCACCTTCTTCTGTTTACAGTGATTGCACAAACCGACCTGCAGAAGCTGGCCGATAAGTTTCCTGATAACGCCGAAGAGATGTTTTCCATTGCCGCAGCCCAGGAGTTGCTGGCGCGTCGAGAAACCTTGATTACCCGTGTGCGCAACCGTGGCGCGCTGGCACTGGAGATTGATCCGGCAAAGCTGACCACATCACTGGTAAATCAATACTTAAGAGTGAAGGAACGTAACCTTATCTGACGTAACCTGATCTAAAGATGCTCCGCATCATCGGTCGGCGAGCAGACGCAGCATGCTGGTCTCTACATCGAGATTCCTTCTCACGTCAATCAATACGGTTATACTCCCCTGCTGCGACCATTCACAGCAAATTGGTCTCGCATTTTGATGTTTTTATGCAACTTTGTCACCTCCGCTAACGTAGTCATGCCTAACCGAGTCATATGTGCGTCCGCCGGGACGCCACTTGGCGTTTGAACAAAATCTGTTTGCTGAGGTGCCACCCATGGGCTACTTACAGAGCCAGCTACGGCAGGTCTTTCGGCGGCTGCGACGTGCGCCGATGTTTACTGCCGTTACTCTGATTACTTTGGCCGCCGGCGTGGGCGCCAACACAGTTGTGTTCAGCGTGCTGGAAGGAATTCTGCTTAAGCCGTTGCCCTATTCCCATTCTGACGAACTGGTGGCGGTGTCCCATGCCGCACCGGGGATCAATATCAAGGAGCTGCCGAGCGCGCCTTCCAACTATTTCATCTACCGCGAGCAGAACCATAGCTTTCAAGACATCGGTATGATGACGAATGATTCTGTCAGCGTGACCGGCGTGGCGGAACCGGAGCAGGTGAACGTGGTGCGGACAACGGATGGAATGTTGTCGATTCTGGGAGTTGCTCCCAGGCTGGGCCGCGGATTTACACGGCAGGATGATACCCACGGCAGCCCCGAGACCGTCGTGCTGATGTATGGCTACTGGCAGCGCAAGTTCGGGGGGAACGCATCCATTGTTGGCCAGACCGTTAAGCTGGATGGAAAGGCGACACAGATTATCGGCGTGATGCCGCAGGACTTTCACTTCCTCGATGCCAACGATCCGGCGATGATTGTTCCCTTCCAGTTTGAGCGGAACAAGACTTTTCTGGGGAACTTCAGTTACAGGGCCGTGGCACGCCTGAAACCCGGCGTGACCATCAAGCAGGCGAGCGCGGACGTGGCGCGCATGATCCCGATCGTCAGTCAGTCATTTGCCGCTCCGCCGGGATTCAGTGTGAAGATGTTTGAAGATGCTCACCTGGGTCCGAACATCCAGCCATTGAAAGATCGCGTGGTGGGTGACGTGGGCAATGTGCTGTGGGTGTTGATGGGTTCGATCGGGCTGGTTCTGCTGATCGCGTGCGCCAATGTAGCCAATCTGGTGCTGGTACGCGTGGAAGGCCGCCGCCAGGAGCTGGCAGTCCGGGCTGCGCTGGGCGCGCGCTGGAGCCGCATTGCCGCCGACCTGCTGTTTGAAAGCGTCACCCTGGGACTTCTTGGCAGCCTTCTGGGGCTCGGCATTGCCTGGGGCGCATTGCGCGTTCTCGTCGCCATGGCGCCGAAGGGCCTGCCGCGCATCCATGAAATCGGAATTGATTTCCCCGTGCTGCTGTTCACTCTGGTGGTGGCGTTGCTCGCCAGCCTTCTATTCGGCTGCATCCCAATATTCAAGTACGCCGGCACTCGGCTGAATACCGGGTTGCGGGAAGGAGGACGCGCACTGAGCCAGAGTCGCGATCAGCATCGCGCACGCAGCGTGCTGGTGGTGGTGCAGGTGGCGCTGGCGCTGGTGCTGCTGATCTGCTCCGGCCTGATGGCGCGCACCTTCGTGGCGCTCACCAAAGTCCAGCCGGGATTCACCAATCCGGAACAGATACAGACTTTCGCCGTGTCGATTCCGAAAAGCGAAGTATCGGACGATGAAAAGGTGCTGCGCACCTACGATGAGATCCTGCACAAGCTGGCGGCCGTGCCAGGCGTTTCGTCCGTAGCGATCTCAACCAGCATGCCGCTTGACGGCAACGGCAGCTTTGACCCTGTCTTCGCGGAAGACAAGACGTACAGACCCGGAGAGCTGGCTGCTATACGACGCTTCAAGTGGGTTACGCCGGGATTCTTTCACACGATCGGCACGCCCATGGTTGCGGGTCGCGACTTCACATGGACGGACGTCTATAACAAGGTGCCGGTGGTGATGGTTTCCGAGAATCTGGCGCGCGAACTCTGGCAGACTCCCAACAATGCTCTGGGCAAGCGGGTCCGCGTGGGCACCACCGACGATTGGCGCGAAGTGATCGGCGTGGTGGGCGATGTTCACGATGACGGCATGAACGTGGAAGCGTCGAAAACAGCTTATTGGCCTGTGTTGATGAAAAAATTTGAAGGCGAAGATCTGCGCATCATGCGGAGCGTGGCCTTTGCGCTGCGTACGCCGCGGGCCGGCAACGAAAGCCTGATGAAAGACGTGCGCCAGGCCGTGTGGTCGGTTGACCCGAACCTGCCACTGGCTGACGTTCGCACCGAGAGTTATTACTATACCAATTCCATGGCGCGCAGCTCTTTCACGCTCCTCATGCTCGCGGTGGCCGGAGCCATGGCGATGCTTCTGGGAACCGTGGGCATTTACGGCGTGATCGCCTACTCTGTGTCACAACGTACCCGCGAGATCGGAATTCGGATGGCTCTGGGTGCGCAACGCCAGGAGCTTACTGGAATGTTTGTCCGGCATGGCCTGGTGCTTACCGCGGTGGGCGTGGGAATCGGATTGATCGCCTCATTCGCGGCCATGCGGCTGCTTTCCACGCTGTTGTTTGGCGTGAGCCCGGTCGATGTGACAACCTATGCCGTGGTGACCATTGGATTGGCGGGAACCGCGTGGCTGGCGAGCTATCTGCCTTCCAGACGTGCGGCAACAGTGGATCCCCTGGAGGCCTTGCGATCAGAGTAGAGATAAACAAATCACTGACTTAGCCCGCGCAGTTTGGCGCAACAGCGTAGGATGGGAGATGTCATTTACATTTCACTCCACGGAGCCCATCATGCCAAAGCTTAATGCACGCGAAAACACGCGCAACCGATCCAATGCCAAGAAACGCCTGCGCAACCGGGCTCTGCGAGCCACATTGAAAGCTACGCCGGCTGCCCCGGCGGCGCCCGCCGCCAAGGCCAAAACAAAATCCAAGCCTAAAGCGGCTCCCGCCGCAAAGTAATATCAGCCATTGTTTTGCCAGCCCACTTCTTGAACGTCCGCGTGAAAGGGTGGGCAGATCGTAGGGATCTCTCGCTTCGCTCGGGATAAAACCAAAAAGAAAAACGGAGGCGATTCTTAAAACCGGGATGGCCTCCGCAATTTCAAATCAGCTTGAGAGCAGAGCTCTCTAGAACATGTTCCACAGGAACTGGTTATAAACGTCGTGGTGGTACTGGACTTCCGGGGCTTTCACGAACGTGCCCAGCAGTCGCGGACAGCGGTCAGCCGACGCCTGTTTCAAGTCAGCGTAGCGTCCCTTCACATCTTCGCCAAACAGCTTGGTGGTCCAGTCTGAGGCACGGAAGTTTTCCAGGGCTGTATAGATGTTGTCCGGCAGGTAACGTTGCGCCTGGCGCAGGTTCTTGATGCGTGAGATGTTGCCCTGCAATCCAGTCCGGAAAATGGAGTACATCACCATGTAGGGATTGGCGTCCGGGGCCACGGAGCGCACTTCCACACGCGAGCTCTTTTCGTTGCCGATGGGGATACGAATCATGGACCCGCGATCAACCGGTGAAGCCTTGATCTGGTTGGGGGCCTCAAAGTGGGGGTCGAGACGGCGATACGCGTTCACGCTGGCATTCAACAGCAGGCAAATATCATTGGCGCTAGTAAGGATACGGTCGACAAACTGCCATGCAACGTCGGCCAGCTTTTCTTCGCCTTTGGGGTTCCAGAAGATGTTCTTGCCTTCTTTGCTGATGGAAACGTTGGTGTGCATGCCATTGCCGTTCACACCCACCACCGGCTTGGGCAGGAATGAAGCGGTGAATCCCATGCGCGTGGCCACCTGGCGGCAAATCAGCTTGTAAAGCTGGATCTGGTCGGCCGCAGCCACCACTTCACCGTAACCATAGTTGATTTCAAACTGTGACGGCGCAACTTCCGGATGGTCCTTTTCATTCTGGAAACCCATCGACCGCTGCACTTCCGCCGTGGTGTCAATGAACGTGCGCAGGGGATCGCCAGGGAGTGAGTGGTAGTAGCCGCCCGTGTTTACGTAATCAAACTTGTGGCTTTCATGGTAATGGCGTTCGGCGTCTTCGCCCTTGAACAGGAACCCTTCAATTTCATTGGCCGCGTTCAACGTGTACCCTTCCTTCTTGTACATGTCGGCAGCGAATTTTTTGAGGACTCCGCGGATGTCGGCGCTGTAAGGGTCACCGCCTTTATCGATCACATCGCCGAATACCAGAACTTTGCCGGGGCCAAAGATATCAGCCGGGCCCCAGTAAAAAGCGCTCCAATCCATGTTCAGGCGAAGGTCGCTTTCACGTTGCGCTGTGAACCCGCGGATGGAGGAACCATCAAACGTGAGATTGTCCCAGCTGTTGATGAGGAATTTCTTGTCATAGTCCAGCATGTGCAGCCGGCCTTCCAGGTCACTGAAAAGCACGGTCACAGCCTTGATCCGTTTCTCATCCGACAGGTAACGGATCCGTTCTTCCTGGATCTTGTGGAGCGCCACGCGCGTGCGACGCTGCTCTTTGGCGTGCAGGTTCAGGTCTTCCAGTTCATCGTACGAGTGGGTCAAAAAATTACGCAGTTCGCTTGACATAGCTCTCCACAGAAGAAGTTTTGGAATGGCTTCACAGGAAACTTTACGGGGACTTGAACTTCAATAGAGTAACGCGTCACGCTCCCTTACGCACAATTAATTAACATTATGGGACTCATACAGGGAATTTATGACTCGGAGCGCCTGAGCAGAATGATGAGCTAAACAACCCGCGGCATCTTCTTGCGATCCGGGCTGGGATCGGCCCCCTGCTGCTCAACTTCCTTGATCTCGACACGCTCGCGTTTGATATCCAGACGGAGCCGCCCGAACAGGCTCATATACTGGTTGGCTATCCACACCAGGGCGAAGCCGGAGATGAGGTACCCGCGCCAATCGGCGTAAAGCAGCTTGTACCTGGTGATAATGAGAAAGAAGACGGTCACGTAATGGCTGAAACAGTATTCGCACGTGAACAGATAAAAAAACTTGCGCCGTACTGGGCTGCCGCTATTCTCACTCTGCCGGACACAATAATCCCGCGGCTCGCGAAAGACCTCTTCATGGGTTACGGTCCAGGCAATAGAGGCTATTGGAATTGCGAGGAGAAAAAGAGAGACGATCTGCCAGCCAAGAGGGACATCCAGTTGAGCACTGCTGAAGGGCACATCCATACAAGAGGTAGGTTCGCGACTTGAAGTTGCCTGTGCTGCCGTCCGAACGGCTTTGTAGGCTAAAATTGCCGGGCGAAAAGGAAGAAACCAACCTTGTGTCTGCCTAAACCGGGACCGCCGGGAACAACATCATCGGAAGCAATCAAATCCGGGCGTTTTCTGCTCTGTTACATCACGGATCGCCGGCAGTTCTCCGGCAGTGAGGACGACCAGATCCGGCAATTGCTGGCGAAGATAAAAGAGTGCGCCGCGGCGGGAGTGGATGTTATTCAGCTGCGCGAAAAAGACCTGGGTTCGCGCGAGTTGGAGAAACTAGCCACGAAAGCTGTCGCCGCTCTGCCGGTAAATACAGCAACGCGACTCCTCGTTAATTCCCGCATCGACGTCGCGCTCGCCTGCGGCGCTCACGGTGTGCACCTGCCGGCCGGTGATCTCACGGCCAGCGAAGCCCGCGCAGTCTGGAGCCGCGTGAAACAGAACACGTGCATGATCGGAGTATCGGCCCATTCTGCAGGCAAAATCGCGCTGGCTGAATCCCACGGTGCGGACTTCGCAGTGTTTGCACCGGTGTTCGAAAAGTCAGGCGACTCAAACCCAAGTGGGCTGGAACAGCTTCGGCAGGCGTGCCAGAGATCGCAGGCCGCTGTGCCACCCATGCCGGTGCTCGCTCTGGGCGGCGTCACATTGCAAAATGCAGAGCAATGTGTGGCGGCCGGAGCTTCCGGCATAGCAGGCGTTCGCCTGTTTCAGGAGATGAATGCGTCCACCGTAGTTACAGCATTGCGATCGCAGTTCGCGAGGCATGCCGGTGGTGTTCTTAATCCCGAGCGGAGCGAGAGATCCCTACTAACTTGAGGTCCTTGGCTCTATCGCGACATGCTCTCTCGACGATTGTCTCCCACCAGCCAGTGCAGAAACGTTGAAACCAGGCTTAGCAGAAGTGCTCCGATGAATGCCGCGGTCCAGGTCTGCACCTCAAATCCTGGCGAAATTGTGGCGGCAAACTTCAGCATGATCGCGTTCACCACCAGCAGGAACAGGCCGAGAGTCAGGAATGTGAGAGGCAGGGTGAGGATTTTTAAGATCATACCCAAGGTCGCATTGACCAGACCGATGACCACGGCGGCAATCAGGGCAGCGAGGAAGCCGTGCACCACGAATCCTGGAACCAGATAATCCACAATGATTAATGACACCGCACTGACCAGCCACCGAACTATAAGCTTCATCGCGCAAACCCTCCTTCAGTTGTGAATGTCACGGTTGTCGCCTGGGCACTGAGGCTGATAGCCCCGTTGCGGATTATCTCAGAAAAAACGGCCACTCCAGAAGGAGTGGCCAATGTTTCAATGAGTAAGGTCAGGTACTTTGAGTGATAGAGGAGAGCTTGAATTAATGTGCGGCTGCGGCAGGCACCAGAGCGCGTTTGGCTTCGCGCAAACCAGCTTCAATGGTCTGTTCCCAATCCAGGTGCGGGACGCTGGAGGCTGAAGCTGATTCGTAAAATTTCTGTGCATCCTGCGGCCGGCCGAGTTTGAGAGAGAGTCTGGCCGCGCCAATCAAAGCCTGCACGGATTGCCGTTCCGCGGGCCACGTCTTCGCCAGAGTCTCGTATTCCTGCAAGGCACGCTCGTGCGCCAGTGCGTTCTCCATGGCGCGGGCCAGATCAAGCCATGTTGCCGCCGGAATCGCAGTTCCACCTGCGTTGAGAAACTCGTCATAGTGCTGCATGGCCAGCTCGGGCTGCCGCTCCTTGATGTACAGGGCGCATAATGAGATCGTGGCTTCGAAATAGGCCGGCATTTCCTGCTTTCGCCAGTAAATCTGCTGCAGAAGATTGCATGCGTCCAGGGAAGCGGGATGCGCGGCAAAGAACGTCTGCAACACAGCCTGCGCCTCGTCAATCTGGCCTTTATCCATCAGGTCCCCTGCTTGTGTGATTTCGGGATCCACCGTCCATGTGGTTTTAGCTTCAATCTTTTCATTGGCTTTGCTTTCGAGCCCGGAATAACGAATTGCCAATGCAGCCAGGGCGCCGAAGAGGAAGCCGCCGACGTGAGCAAAATGGGCGATGCCGGTACTGGAGCCGAACAGCGTTCCATAAAAGATTTCAGTACCCAGCCATAAGGGCAGGAGCCAGTAGGCTGACGCGGAAAAGCCGTAGCCGCCTCGCGCCAGTGAACGTATACCGAATATCCAGCGCATCTGGATCTTCATTTTCGGGAAGCGCACCAGGAACGCACCCATTAACGCCGCGATCGCCCCCGATGCACCGACGGTAGCTACATAGCTGCCGGCATTCGTCATCAGGTAGAACTGCAGCGCTGCAGCACCGGCAATGATGTACATGATGGAGTAGGTGATCCGGCCCCATGTATCCTCAAGAACAAAGCCGGCCAGCCACAAGAACCACATGTTGCCGATGAGATGCATCCACCCGCCATGCAGAAAATTTGCGGTGAGGTAAGCGATTGCGGTCGGATGTGCCGGGATAAATGCGTACCGGTTGGTCAGACTGGCGTCGGAAAGCTGCTTGAACTCTGCAGCCAGAGAATCCATCTCCTGTTGCAGAGGCGCTTCCTCATTCTGCAACCTGATTTTGGCGTCCCAGCCGTCTTCAATGGGCCGATTGCCATCTCGCAGAAAGTTCCATGTGCGAAGGTTGTGAGCGTGAAACGATTCGACCATTTCCTGAACATCCGCAGGCATGGACAGTTCAGGATGCATTGCCGCCAGCATGATCAGATGGGTCCTGTTTTGGGCCAACTGAGATCCCTGTTCTTCCATGGTGGAATGAGTAAACAGGAAGATGACAACGTTGATGGCGATGAGCCCAAGGGTAATGACCGGCCAGCGTCGGGCGGACATATTTTCATGACGAATCGGGATCAGCATGGCGCGCGTCTCCTTACCTGCAGCAAAACCGTACCGCACAGTCTACTCAAACTTCGCTGCCATGCTGAACAAAACTACCGTTACTTAAGTCACTCTCTTACTTAACTAGATACTGGTGTAGCAACCCGTGCTTTGCATTTAGTGGTTAGAAACTATTTGCCTATTTAATAAAAATAGATTTGGGCAGCATCACATGAACGCCCTTGTTGCCGTCCACCAGTTCTGTGATATCCACGTCGCCTGCCACGCTGACCAGCATATAAGCATCGTCGCGGCTCATATGCTTCTCCGCCACCAGGAAGTCAATCATTTCGCGGACAGCCATTTTGGTGGCTTCATACAGCTCCTGATGAAAACCCATGCTGATGTAGTGAGTAGGCGTCTCTGCCCGGGGATACTTCTGGTTTGTCCCCTTATGCACAATGAACTGCAGAGTGCCGACCAGTGAAGTTTCCAGCGCGGTAATATCAACTTCACCATTGCCTTGTCCTACGTGACCATCGCCCACTTCAAAAAGCGCACCGCGCGCATGTACAGGAAAAAATACAGTGGCGCCAACCACAAGCTCTTTATTGTCCATGTTGCCGGCGTGATTTCCCGGAGGCGCGCTGTCAATGCGGCCATAAGACTCCGGCGGCGCCACGCCCATGCTGCCGAAGAACGGGTGCAAAGGAATCTCAATCCCGGGGGCAAATTTGGCGATCATGCGGTCACGGTCAAGCGGAATGATCTTCATCTTGCGATAGGGAAAGTCTTCCGGCAGAAAACCACGCGTTGGACCGAACGCGTTGTAGGCATAGGGAATGGCCACGTCAATTTTTTGTATGCGAACTTCGAGCGTGTCGCCGGGTTCGGCCTCTTCGACAAAAACTGGCCCGGTCAGGATGTGCCCGCCGGGTCCCTTGTTGGTCACTTCCTTGTAGATATCGCGAAGACTCTGCTGCACCTGGTCCGCAGGCAGACCGGCGCGTTCCAGTCCGGTTGGACTGTTGGTTAGCAAGGTGTCGAATTCAACAGTATCGCCGGAATGTATGTGCAGCACAGGTACAGCCGCGGCGTCGTAATATCCCCAGGCAACTGTTTTAGGCGTGGCTTTCAACGAGAACTTTTGCGGAGTGTTGGCGGCTGGAGTTTGCGAACAGGCGAAAGAAGAGGCAAGCAAGAGCAGAGCGAGGTGTGAGCGCAATGGTCCTCCGGGGCTAAACATTCTTGAGACAGAAGATTGAACCAGAAATCAATGCGGAAACGAAGATGTTTTTGGCCGCCAACCGCAGGTATAAAATGCCCGTTCCGCCTCGAGGGGCTCAAATGATACGCACAGCCGAGGGCGGCTGTGCCACACGAGCCTCGCAGAGACTGTGGGTTTGCCACGCGGATATATGTCTGGGCGGGCCATAGATCGGTTACCTCAGCGGCTGAAGCCGATGATTTATTTGTCCCTTGCCGCAGGCATAAATGCCTGCTCCACCCCGTGATCGAAAAATCCTTCCGGCAAATGAACTTTTCCTGGATGGTAGTATCCCTTCGCTCGGCTCGGGATAAAAACAAACAGCGCAGCCGAGGGCGGCTGCGTTCCAAGGTTCGTTACCGCCGCAGAATCATCTCTTCCGGATCCATCAGAATCTTCGTTGTTCCTGTGGGGGCGGTAAGCTTGAAAGACGTTTCCGGGTCGTCCACAAACACGAAGGCCAGAAAGTGCGAGGCACCTTTGGCATTGACCGCAAAAATGGGTACTGCCGTCACAGTATCTTTTCCGGTATGGCTTTGCCGGATGGTCCCGTTCACGCGTACCTTTTCGCCCGCGGGCGATAACTTGACGTCTTCCAGATTGAATTGGGGAATGGACGCGCCGTTCACCCAGCTATCGAAAAACCAGTCCAGTGATTTTCTACCTTCGTAGGTCAAAGAAGCCGGCATAACTTTTTCAAAGGCTGCCTGCAGGTCACGTGTGGAGATCTTATGGTTGGGTGACTGCGCCAACAATCCTTTCAAAGCGGCGAAGAACTCCGTGTCACCCTTGCTGCCGTTGGCCTGGCGCAGCATCTCTCGCAGCATGTGAATCAACCATGTGCCGCGTCCGTAGAGCACACGCTGATACGCATTCGGAAACTTGGAAGAACTGAGCCTGGGACCAAGGGTTACCGGGCCGGCGTCACCGATAATACCGTGACCGGTCTCCTCGAGAAGTTGGCTTCGGTAATAGCTCAGAGCAATCCTGGTGGATTTTGGATCTTCTTTTTCCAGCATCAGCAAGGCGCAATAGTTGGCCAGCGCTTCAATGATCCACTCATCACGATAGGATACCCAGTCCACGGCGTCACCCCACCACTGGTGACCGGTTTCATGGGCAAGCATGAGGTGATCCAGCAAAAACTCTGTATAGGGATCTTTCACGCCTGCGGCGCGTCGCTCGTCCGCGTCAAGAAACGCCATGCTGGAAAGATAAACAAGGCCCGGCCATGACTGGCTTTCCAGACCCGGTAATTGCGTGATCTCCAGGTTGGAATAGGGAAAGGGATCCAGTTGGCTGGAGAGAAACTTCACCGTATCTGCGGCGCGCGATGCAATCTGCTGGACTTCACGAGCCGGCTCAGGATGTCTTCCGGCACGCGCCTCATGTGCTGCCAGCCCCGCCTCCACGTTTTTTGCGGCATAAGCATGGATGGTGACGCCGTTGGACCTGGCCTCCGCGGTTACGAATTTTCCCAGATTGAAACCGGCACGGGTAATCGGCTTCTCTGTAATGAAACGGCTGATGTGTTTGTAGCCTACCATTTTGCTGACAACCTGTTTGCCAGTGGCTACCAGGGCCCAATCTTCCGGAAACTCAAAGGTCAAATCGAAATTTGAAAACATGGGCCCCTCGTTGGGATACCACGTGCCGCGGGCGCCCACATAAAGAAGATCGCCGCCGGCATTGAACATGACCGGCCCTGAATATTTGAACGTGAGCTTAACCGGTTGGTCCTTAGCCAGCGCCTGGGGAAATACAAGGCCGACCAGATCATCACCGCGACGGGCCAGGTCACTTCCGCCAATGGCCTGGTTCTGTATGAACTCCACTGGCTGGCCCTCCGCTTTCACTTCACTGAGCTGAAGATTCCGCGATAGCTCGATCACAAACGTGCGCTGCCCTGTCCGGCGGGGACGCAAAGTGACCTGCGCTTCAGCACTCATATAACTTGGCGGTTCCACTCCGACGCGAATCTGGTAATCATCCAGATCAAAGCGGTGCAGGATCACCGCGTCCTTTTCGCGGGCTGAACGCATGGGAAAGGAAGTCCACGTATCGTAGAAAAGTTCTTTTTCGTCTGCCTTGGCCTGCGACACACCGATCTGTTCCTGCGCATTTGTGTTCCAATAGACGTCAAATATTCCCAGCTCCGAACCGCCCATTCGTACATGCAAAAACTGTGAAGCTGATTCGCCAGTGTTGGTCAGCGATTGCAGGATTGCCAGCGCGTCGCCCCGGGCAAGGTTCTTGAGAGGCTCTTCCCATCGGGCAAGAAATTCAGGCGATCCCTCCACGGGTCTGAAACCTGCACGAAGTTCGTCCACCAGTTTGTCATCCACAAAGCGCAGGTAGGCCGTGGTGAAACGCTGCTCCAATACCGCCGAACCGGTGAAGAGCGCCAATGAAGTACGCTCCGCGCGGTCAGGCGCAATCAACAGGATTTCGCCCACGCCCTCAAAAACCGCACCGGTCACGTGCCCGTCAACGGCCCGCGTCAGACCGATGGTCCCGTCACTCAGGGATAGATGTATGTCTTCGCGCTGAATGGAGACTTCACGAATACCATGCACGTCCTGAGGGCTGATGGTGGGAGCAAGGACTTCACGATAGAGAGCCGTGCCTGGCCCCTCCAGAGGTTTAGTCTGCAGCGCGCTCTGGTCTGCGCGCTGAGCAAGGAGATTGATGGGGGCCAATGCCATTACCAGCACTAGCACCTTCGTCACAGAGAACGCCGAGCACTGACTTCTATACATGCAATAATGACCGTGAAAATACGTGCGACTGATTATCACATTTTGCTGGGCGATCGTCCTCTGCGTTTCTGCTTCGAGTTTCGCCTCGGCGGACACCATCGTTTTGAAGAGCGGCGCCCGAATCGTGGTGGATTCGGTGACCGAGCGCAATGGCCGGGTGGAATACACCATCGGCGACAATACGCTGACCATTCCCAAAACAATCGTGGTCCGCATTGAAGCCGGCGGCGTGCCTGCATCCAGTTCGTTAGACACCGCTTCCAGCAAAACGGCTGAGCCACCTGCCGTCCGTGAAGAGATGGCCGTGAGTGAAGACCTGATTGCGCGCGTGATCCACAACAACCAGGTAGATACGGCCGCGCTGAAGGCGATTGAGGAGGAAGGCGTTGCCGCACAAACGGCCGGGGCCTTCGCCATCGCGGCAGGTTTTGAAGAAAACCACGCCGAGTATGCAGCAGCGGCCAACCACCTTCAGGAAGCGTTGCGTTTTCTGCCTAATCATCCGGTGCTGCTGGAAAACTATGCGCAGATTCTTCTTCGGCTGGGACGCAATGCAGAAGGGCTTAGCCTGGCAGAGCAGGCGACGCGTTCCAACTCAAAATCAGCCGTCGCGTTTTCCATTTATGGTTACGCTCTCTACAAGAACGATAAAAGCCGCGAAGCGATTGTCGCGCTGAAGAAATCATTGCAGCTTGCGCCGGAGCCGCAGGTCAAGCAGTTACTGGACCGCCTGGAGCGCGAATCCAAGACGGAAGCTGACTTCCGCCAGCAGGAAAGCAGCCATTTTACTTTGCGCTATGAAGGTTCACAGGCGCCCGACGCGCTGCGCCAGCAGATTCTTGACCTGCTGGAGGATGACTATCGAGACCTGCAAAACGATCTGGGGGCCTCACCGAAAAATATTTTCGTTTCTCTTTATACCGACCAGGCTTTTTTTGATGTGACGCAGGCGCCGGCGTGGTCAGCCGCGCTGAATGACGGGAAAATTCGCGTACCCATCTCCGGGATGAAAGGCGTTACACCGGAACTGGCCCGCGTACTTCGCCACGAACTGACACATTCCTTCGTTTCCCAGATCGCGCACAATCGCGCGCCACAGTGGCTCAACGAAGGCATAGCCGAAGTTGAAGAAGGCACTACCACACGCGCCTTCGGATCGCGACTGGCGCTGCTCTACTCCTCCGGGCATCAGCTTCCACTCAACCTTCTGGAAGGCAGCTTTGAAAGCCTGAGTTCCGGTGAAGCATCCGTGGCCTACGCGGAAAGTGTTGCAGCCGTGGAGTTCGTGCGCACGACATACGGAATGAGCGATATTGCCCGGATCCTGAAGCGGATTGGTGAAGGCCAGAGTGTTGAAACCGCGCTGCGCAGCACCATCCATGTGGGCTACGCCGAACTGGAAGCGGATGTGACCGGATATCTGAAGAAGACCTACGGGGCGTAAGGGCGAACGCTTTTTAAATTCCTTTGACTTACGAATAGTTTCGTCATATGTGGGAAGATTTGTCGATATTTTAAGCACAAGGTCCCTCACCTCTATTCAGCAGCTGAAGAAAGCGCTGCCTCATTGACGAGGTTCGGGATGACGAGCTATTTGGATGATGGTCACATATGGAAGCTGATCTTCACCGTGGTTACTGCCGGGACCGGTTCGCCCCTCAATGTATAAGGTTTATACCGCCATTGTCTTACCGCATCCTTAGCAGCTTTTTCGAAGATAGGATCGCCTTTGACCATGGACTGGATCTGAGTATAACCGTCTTGATCAATGCCCACTGCCAGCACGACGTCGCCCTCAAGTTTTTTCTCTAGAGCTTCCGGTGGATAGATTGGTTCCACTTTGTGAATGAGCAAGGCGGCCGCGACATCCATCGAAAGGCGCACACTTGGACGATCGTATCGTTCCCACCGAATTCCGGTCCCGTTTTGAGTTTCAGTATGCCGGGAGAAATCGAAGTTAATGACAGCGTACGTTTCCACTTCGATGGGCTGACCGCCAACAACATAAGGCTCGAATTTCCATTGCTTGATGGCTGACAGGACTGCAGCAATCAGCTTCGGATTGCGGGCGGGCGAGAGCAATGGAATTGGAAGCGGAACAACGTGTACAGCGTTCCCATGTTGATCGATCGTGTAGTTGACATAGACGTTCCCTGAAATACCTGTAGCTTTTACCTCTTCCGAAAATACCGGATCCACTCTCTGGGTCAGGCGCTTCTCCGCCTCGGCGGGGCTCACGTGTAACTCGCTCCGGCTGGATCTCGAGGGAATCTGCGCCAAAACAGAACATGCCAGACTGACGATTACAACCAGCAAAGCTTTATTTGTTTGCATGCAGCGGCCATCCTGCAGCAAACCGGCAACCCAGTCAATGGCATCTTTATTACGTGCTATCTGTTAGCATTTTGCCTTATGAAACGCCTGCTGATTATCGCTGTAAGTATTGTCGGTGTATTAATCGTGGCTGCCTTGCTGGTTCCGTTGTTCATCAACGTGGACAGCTTCCGGCCCAAGCTGGAAAAGAGCCTTTCCACGGCCCTGAATCGTGACGTCCATATCGGTAAGCTGGACGCATCTATTTTCAGCGGCGGCGCTTCCGCCACGCAGATCACCATCAGCGATGATCCGGCATTCAACAAAGGCGCATTTCTACAGGCGGGATCGCTCAAGGTGGGCCTGCACCTGATGCCGCTGATTTTCTCCAAGCGGCTTGAGGTCACCACCATCTCAGTAAACCAGCCGGATATCGTGCTGCTGAAGAATGCGGCCGGCAAGTGGAACTTCTCCAGCATGGGCGCATCTTCGAGCAAACCCAAGCAGACTTCGTCGGACACGTCCACACCGGACGTCTCGGTGGAGAAATTTGAGATTGTGGACGGCAAGATCCGCGTGGGCCAGAGTGCCGGATCCACGGCCGGCAAAGAACGCGTCTATGACAAGGTGAATCTCACGGCCAAGAACATCTCTTTGACCAGCGCGATGCCCTTCACCCTGACCGCCAAAACGCCCGGCGGCGGAGCCCTGAAGCTTGACGGTCAGGCCGGTCCAGTGAACTCAGAAGACGCAGCCAAAACGCCGCTCGACGCCAGCGTTTCCATGGAGCACACGGACCTGGCCACCACAGGCTTTATCGATCCTTCCTCCGGACTGGCGGGCGTCATCGACTTTAATGGCAAGCTCAAATCGGACGGCAAGAAGCTGGATTCCGAAGGCAAAGCCAAAGCCAGCAACCTGCGCGTGATGAAGGGTGGCCAACCGGCCAAGACCCCGCTCGATCTCGACTACAAAACGGAGTACGGTCTGGATTCGCAGGCCGGCACGATCAACACACAGATTCATACGGGCGGCAGCATGGTTTCCGCCGCCGGAACCATGGACGCCAAGGGCAAGGACATTCTGGCCAACTTGAAGATCCAGGGCAAGAACATGGCTGTGAATGACGTGGAGACCCTGTTGCCGGCATTCGGCGTGATACTGCCTCAAGGCGCGTCGCTGGAAGGCGGCAACATCAACATGGACATGACTGCGGAAGGGCCGCTGGATCGTCTGGTGATCGTTGGCCCGCTCAATATCTCCGGCACACATCTCAAAGGGTTTGACCTGAGTTCCAAGCTGGGATCCCTGGCGCAATTTGCCGGCGTGAAGCCAAGTAATGACACTCTGATTCAGACCGTAAGCTCAGCTCTGCGCGTGGCACCGGAAGGCATTAAGGCCGATAACATTGTTCTGGACGTGCCTTCCATGGGCAATCTCACCGGCAATGGCGTGATCGCCAGTAACAATGCGCTTGACTTCAAAATGCTGCTCAAAGTGTCTGGCGCGGCAGCCAGCACGCTGGGCAGCCTCACGCAGATATCCTCTGGCGTCCAGAGCCACGGCCTGCCATTCACCATCACCGGGACCACCGCGAATCCCAAGTTCCTGCCGGCGTTTGGCAATGAACTGAAGTCGGGATTGAAAGATACGTTGCTGGGTACAATGCAGGGTAATCAGGGGCAAAACGGCGATCAGCCGCAGACCAAGGACTTGAAAAAGGCGCTGGGTGGGATGTTCGGCAAGAAGAAACCCTAGGATCTGGTGATCGGGTGATCTAAAGAATCTGGCGATCGGGTAATCGGTTGATCTGGTGATCTGACGGTTGTTTGGGCAAAGTCTTTGATCACGATGGCCCAGGAATCCAGGCTGACCCGGTCGTCAGGTTACCCGATCTACAGATCCCCAGATTTACAGATTGCCCGATTGCCCTGGATTCTGCCTGAACCGGGTTAGATTACACGATCTACCGATCGCCAGATCAACAGATCAACTGACGGCGTATCCCTGTTAAAATGTTTGCATAAAGCCCTGACTTTCAGCGTTCGTTAAATTAACCATCATGAAAGCCGCCATTATGAAGAAGTTTCTGATCAGTTCTGCCGCTCTTTTCATTGTTGCTCTGGCCGTCCGCGCCGACAATATCGTGGACGAAATCATTGCCCGCGTGAATGACCAGATCATTACCCGCTCTGACTTTGACCGCGCCAAGACCACGAATCTTCAGGACCTTAAACAGCAGTTTCCCAGCGACTGGCAAGCCAAGTGGGCCAAGAGCGAAAAAGACACGCTGCGTGACCTGATTGACCGGCAGTTGCTTCTGGAAAAAGGCAAAGAGCTGGGCATCACCGGCGAAACCGATACGGTGAAGCGTTTGAACCAGATGCGCCAGCAGATGGGGTTGTCTTCCATGCAGGAACTGGAAGATGAGGCCAAAAAGCAGGGCATTTCCTTTGAAGACTACAAAGAGCAGATCAGGATCGGCGTGGTCACAGAGCAGGTGATTGGACAGGAAGTGGGCGGCAAGCTTCATATCACCAATGAAGAAATCCAGGAATTCTACAATCAGCACCAGAAAGAGATGGAAGGGCCGGAGGAGATCAACCTGAGCGAGATCATGATCCCGATTGATTCCGCGACGCCCCCGCCGCCCAGACCTGAAGCTTCCAAAGACGGACAAAAACCGGCGGCGACCCCTGAGCTGGTTGCACCGCTGGTAGACGATCCCATCAAAGTAGCCGAGGCTGAAACCAAGGCAACGCAGGTGGAGAAACAGCTAAAGGACGGGGCAAAATTCTCCGATGTGGCAAAGCAGGTTTCCAAGGGACCAACAGCAGCGCAGGGCGGTCCGCTGGGATCTTTCAAGAAGGGCGAACTGGCCCCGGTGCTTGAAGAGAAGACCATGTCACTGAAAGCCGGCCAATTCACTGAGCCCATTCGCACCAAGCAGGGCTTCATCATCTTTCGCGTCAATTCACACAGGACTGCCGGCGTGCCTCCTCTGAAAGAAGTGGAAGACAAGATCAAGGAAGCCGTCTACTCGCAGAAGCTGGAACCGGCTGCCCGCGCCTATCTCACGAAGCTGCGCGAACAGGCTTATATCGACATAAAATCGGGCTTTGCCGACACAGGAGCCAGCAGCGACCAGAGCAACAAACCTGTAGTGGTTGCCGCAGTGGGCGATCCCAACGCGCAACAGGGAAAGTCCGGCCTGAAGAAAAAGAAAAAGTTTCTCTTGTTTTAGTTGAAGCCTTCCGGCCAGGCTTTGACTTGATTTCCTGCGGATTTCTACGCCAAACGGCAGCTTAATCCTTAAGCTGCCAGTTTCTTCGCCTAATCCTACCAACCTCCCGGTGTTCTGGATGCGTCATAACTTCCAGATGGACTTGAAGGACTGGATATCCACGATCGCCAATTTTGCAGTGATCGCTGGACTGATCTCGTATGGATTCCGCCTGTTTGCCGATTATCACGCCACAGGCCGATGGGCCAAGAACGTAACCGGCTTGCTTTCCGGCATTGGCATGCTTGCGCTTGCCGGCGCCATGTTGTTGACGCCCCGCAACGCACTCGTCCTCCTGCGCGTGGCAGAGACGGGTGCATCACGAGTGTTTCTCTTCATCAGCAGCGTTTTGCTGTTAGCAGCCATTGGCGCCTTTGGCATCATCAACTATTCACGGCCGCTGCGTCTCTGGCATGAGCGCAGAATCGAAAGGGCGTTGCGTCGTGAACTCCCCAAGATTCCATAAAACGGCAGCCGACCAGGCAAGTAAAGTACTGGACTGGCCCAATTCGCCCCGGCAGGGTGCAAGACCGATAAGCGGCTGGGCCCGTGTGCTTCCAGGCATGGTCACGGGCGCAGCAGACGTTGATCCCACGCTGGTTCTTACCGCCACCATTGCCGGCGCTGCTTTCGGCTACTCATTGTTGTGGGCAGTCCTGCTGTGTATCCCTTTTCTTCTAGCGGTGTTTGCCGTCTCGTCACGCATTGGATTTGAAACACGCCAGGGACTGGTAGACCTTCTTCGCGCCAAGTACGGACGCAACATTGCGCTCGCCTTCTCCGGCATGATCGTACTGATCAACATGGCGATGATTGTGGCGGATCTGATGGCCGTGACTGACGCGTTCTCCATCATCACACAGCTGCCGCGTATGTTTTTCATTGCCGCCATTGGATTTCTGGTCTGGTGGATTTTGATCTTCCGCGACTATCGCAAGATCACCAATGCGCTGGTCTTGCTATCTCTGCCTCTTTTTATCTACGTAGTTGCGGCGATCGTTGCTCATCCTGATTGGCGCCACGTCTTCCTAAGTTCCGTGCTGCCGCACGTTCCCCGGGGATCGTACTACCCCGAAACGCTGCTGGCGATCTTTGGCGCGTTACTCACACCCTACGTCCTGGTCTGGCAGACCAGCTCGCATCGTGATTCTGCGCTGGCCGGCGGACTGGTGCCCGGGACCGGTGAGCACCGCGCAGGAACGGTGGTCAGCACCATGCTTTGTTTTTCCATCATGGTTGCCGCCGGAACCGTTCTTAGACTTCCGGCAGGTACTGAGTTGACCACGCGAATGGCAGGCGCGGCTCTTTCGCCGGCCGTGGGGTCACTGGGGCCCACTCTTTTCGCCCTGGGCATTATTGGCGCCGGCATGGTGGCCTTGCCGGTCCTGATCGCTTCGATGTGCTACAGCGTGGCTGAAGCCATGGCCTGGCGCAGCGGCCTGCATGAAAATCCCTGGGAGGCCAAGCCCTTTTACGTGCTGATCTCCAGTGCAACGTTCGTTGCAGCGGCGCTGAATTTCATTCGCATCAACCCGGTTACGGTGCTGTATTGGTCGCAGGTCCTCGCCGGCGTTCTCACCGTTCCAATCCTGATATTTATTCTCATGATTTCCAACGACAAGCGCATCATGAGCACGCCTAACACCTGGGGACAGAATTTCTGGATCGGCGCAGCGGCCGGCGCCGTGGTGTGCGCGGGTATCGTGGTGTTGTTTTGGAAGATGGTTGGCTAGGCAAGCAATTTGGTTGCATTCAGCGGCGACACGGCTACAATGTGTGCGCTATGATGCGCACCTTACTCGCAGCCACACTATTTGTCTCCCTGTCAGCCGGCGCCCAACAGAAAGATCCGGTTGAGATTACGTCTGAACCCAGCCATCACCTGGTGATGGAAAACCTGTTTGTCCGCGTCTTTGCCGTTACGGTGCCCCCCAAGGCGTCCACGTTGATGCACCGCCACGGTAAGGATTACGTTACCGTCGCCCTGGGTGACTCTGAAATTCTGAACAACAAGCAAGGCGCCGCACAGCCCGTTGTGGTGAAGTTCAAAGACGGACAAGTCGGTTATGCTGCCGCTGGATTGGTCCATTCCGTTGCCGATAATGGTGATGGCACGTTCCGCAACCTGACCATTGAGTTGATGCAGCCCACCACCAACCAAAAGGCCTGCACGGAAGCCTGCGAGATTCCGATTCCCTGCTCTTCCGCCGACAAAACTCAGTGCGTGACGGAAACCAAGGTCATGGGATCGGACCAATGGTCAGTGACGAATGTGGTGATGCCGGCGGGGTCTGTGTATCCGCAACATACACATCTTGCCAACTTCCTGGTGATACCGGTAACCGATGGTGACGCCAAAGTCAGCGTTCAGGGCGGCCCGGAAACCACGCTTCATGTTGATGCCGGCAAGCCTACATGGAACAACCCCGTAGTGCACACCATCACCAACACCGGATCGAAGACAACACGCGTTGTGATCCTTGAATTCCGCGGACGGCCCGCCGGCGAGGGATCGGAATCCATGGGCAATCCGGCCAAGCCTGACGATCACAAGCACGATCACTAAACCAGAAAAGCTCTTAAGCCTCCTCGGGCGTCCTGCCTATGACTTCAGGACGCCCCCGGAGGCTGTACGAACGGTGACTATCTTAAGCTTGTCAGTCCAGCCTTAAAGTCCCTACAATCTTCCATATATATGCATTTCTCCCGTCTCGCGGGGCTACTGCTAGTGTCCATTGCCACGTTGACCCAGCAGCAGTCCGTAGAAATTACTTCTGAGCCCAGCCATCATCTCGTCATGGAGAACGCCTATGTGCGCGTCTTTGACGTTACCGTAGCGCCTAAGGCGACTACGCTGGTCCATCGCCACAACAATGATTATGTATTTGTCACGCTGGGCGATTCAGACGTAATCAGCGCGCGGCCCGGAGAAAAGCCTGCGGCTTTGCTGCTGAAGGATGGTGAAATCCGTTATACACCCGGCAAGTTCGCTCACGCGGCCATCAACCAGAGTGACAAACCTTTTCACAACATCACCATTGAGCTGTTGAAGGCGGCAACGAATGTGAAGACGTGCAAAGGGGATTGCGAGCTAACGGGTTGCATCGGCGCGCTGGCTTCGTCAACCACGAGTTCGCCAAAGCCGGCCGCCTGCCCGTCTGTTGATCGGAGAATGATCTCAGATCAGTGGAGGATGTCTCTTTGGCGCCTTGAGCCCTCTACACAAGTCCAAACTGAAACTCCCGGCGCCAACACTCTGTTCATTGCCGTTTCCGATCTCGAGATCGAGCAGCAACTGGACGGAAAGACTAAAAACCTGAAACTTGCCCCGGGCGGTTTGGCATGGATACCTGCGAGCCATTTGCAAATCCTGAGGAATAGCAGTGCAACTATGGCCAGATATGTGGTCCTGGAATTTAACGCGGAGAAGCAATGACCCTGGCAACCGAAGCCAACACGCACCCCGATACTCCTGAAGCCCGCGCATACAACCGCACCAAGCGGTGGCTGGAGATCGGTGACATGGCCGTGAGCATCGGCTTTCTGGTGCTGCTGCTGGTTACCGGCTGGTCAAGCTCGCTGCGTGATGCCGCAATCCGGCTCTCCCGCGAACATTACGTTCTGCAGCTTTTCTATTACGTCGTATTTCTGAGTATCTTCAGCAAGATTCTCGGCTTCGGACTGGATTTTTATGGCTTCCGGCTGGAACATCGCTACAACTTATCGAACCAGCGGCTTTCCTCGTGGCTGATAGACGAAGCCAAAGGCTGGCTTCTGGGTCTGGTGCTGGCGACGGTGCTTTGCGAGATCATTTACGCGTTGATACAGGCCTCGCCCGAACACTGGTGGATCTTTGCCTGGCTCATCTTCATCGGGATGTTTATCTTCTTTGCCCAGATCGCTCCGGTTGTGCTCTTTCCGCTCTTCTATAAATTCGCGCCGCTGCAAAATGACGAACTGAGAGCGCGCCTGGTGCGGTTGGGCGAACGCGCCGGCACACGGGTCCGCGGAGTCTACGAGTGGAAGCTTTCCGAGAAGAGCAAGAAGGCCAATGCCGCTTTGACTGGATTGGGCAATACCCGGCGCATCATTTTGGCCGACACGCTGCTGCAGAACTACAGCAATGATGAGATTGAAGCCGTGCTGGCGCATGAGCTCGGCCACCACGTCCACGGGCACATCATCAAAAGCATTGCCGTGGAAGCCGTGGTAACCCTGGCGGGATTCTGGGCCGCGAATGCTGCCCTACGTTACGCCATTGACGAACGGAAGATGTTTGAGCACCTCACCGACTTTGCCAACCTACCGCTACTGGTACTGGTTTCGACCATCCTGTCACTGGTTCTGATGCCTGCGCTCAACGCTTACTCTCGATTTACGGAACGCCAGGCCGACCTTTATTGCTGGAAATCCGTGCCTACCATTGCGCCCTATGTTTCCGCGATGGAGAAGCTGAACAAGCAGAATCTGAGTGAGAGCAACCCATCGCGAGTGGTGGAACTACTCTTTCACTCTCACCCGCCGGTTTCCAAGCGAATCGCGGCAGCGGAAGAGTGGGCCAGAAAACATCGGCCAAGCCTGGCCTAGCATTTTAAATTTGAAATTTGAAATTTGAAATTTCAAATCCTTAGCGTCCTGCCTTCAGCATGGCTTCCACTTTTTGCAGATCATCTTCCGTGTCCACGCCCACGGTATTGTGCGGCGTCTCGGCAACGTAGATATCAATGCCATTGTCCAGGAATCGCAACTGCTCGAGCCGCTCGGACGCTTCGAGCTTTGATTCCGGAAGACTGCAAAATCTTTCCAGCGCCGGCCTGCGATAGGCATAAAAGCCCAGATGCTTGAAATACGGAATAGCGCTGTGGCCGGTTTTATCGCGATCAAACGGAATCGTGGAGCGGGAAAAATAAAGCGCCCGGCCATTTTTCGCCACCACGACTTTCACCGCATTGGGATTGCTGATGTCATGAATGGGGCATGGCGTCATGATGGTGGAAACTTCCACTTCCGGACGGCTCATGGGTCCAAGCAGCGCCTCAAGGTGCTCAGGCCGCGCCAATGGCTCGTCGCCCTGCACGTTGACATACACGTCGGCTTCGATTCGTTGCGCCACCTCAAAAACGCGATCCGTCCCGCTGCGATGTGCGGGAGATGTCATCTCCGCTCGCCAGCCTTTTGATCTCGCTATCTGCATGACTTCTTCCGAGTCCGTGGCGATGATCACTTCTTTCAGAAGCGAGCAGTTTCTGGCCGCCTCGTAAACACGCTGGACCATCGCCTTGCCGGCAATCTCGCGCAGGACTTTTCGCGGCAGCCGCGTGGAACCAAGTCGCGCAGGAATAATCGCGATGGCGGAAAACGTTTTGGCCCTGGACAAAGCTAGCCTCGTTTTCTCATGGCTTGAAGTTTTTGTGACTTCTCTTCCACGCTCTTGACCAGCTTCTCTTTCAGCGATTTCAGCTTGCCGGCAACAGTGGCGTTGCTGAGTCCAATGATCTGTGCGGCAAGAATTCCGGCATTCGTGGCGCCGGCTTTGCCGATCGCCGTGGTAGCAACGGGAATTCCCGCCGGCATCTGCACAATCGCTAACAGGGAATCCATGCCGTTCAGCGGGGTGGATGGAATCGGCACGCCGATGACGGGCAGCGTTGTCTCAGCGGCAATCACGCCGGCAAGATGGGCCGCTCCGCCAGCTCCTGCAATGATCACCTTTATCCCGCGCCCCGCGGCGTTACGAGCAAACTCTGAGGTCCGGGCCGGAGAACGATGCGCTGAAGTGACATCAATCTCATAGGCAATACCGAAATCGTCCAGCGCCTTGGCGGTTTCATTCATGATCTCCAGGTCCGAATCCGAACCCATAACAATGGAAACAAGTGGATTTTCTGCCATCCGCTCTTAACCTCAATTCATTTTTTGATTTATTTGGATTTCAGCGCTCGCGCGCCGATGTCCTTGCGATAGTAGATGTCTTCAAAGCTGATCTGTGATGCCGCCGCGTAGGCCTTAGTGATCGCATCTTTCAATTGCGGCGCTCTCGCCGTGATTCCCAGCACTCTGCCGCCGCTGGTGTAATAGTTACCGTCTCGTTTGCTGGTTCCGGCGTGGAATACTTTCACGTCCGGCATCTGGGCTACGCGATCCAGGCCGGTGATCTGCTTTCCACTCAGGAACGCTCCAGGATATCCAGCCGAGGCAGCCACCAGGCAGCAGGAAGCGTCGCTTGACCACTTGAAGATCCCATCACTCACGCGGCCTTCCACGGAAGCTTCCAAAGCTTCGAGCAGGTCACTATCAAGCCGCATCAGTACGGCCTGTGTTTCGGGATCGCCAAAGCGGCAGTTGAACTCCAGCACCATGGGGCCACGCGGCGTCATCATCAGGCCGCAATAGAGGATTCCTTTGTATGGAGTGCCTTCGGCCGCCATTCCAGCCACCACGGGTCGCGCAATGTGATTCAGCAACCACTCAACCATCACCGGATCGGCCAGCGAGTCGGTGGAGTAAGCGCCCATGCCGCCTGTGTTGGCTCCGGTGTCTCCATCACCAATACGTTTGTGGTCCTGCGCAGCCACCAGCGGAGCCACGCGCTCGCCATCACTCAGCACCAGAAAAGAAAGCTCTTCACCTTCCAGAAATTCTTCCAGCACCACCCGGCGCACCGGCGAACCCAGCAGCTTTCCGCTGAACATGTCCGCGGCGGCAATCGCAGCTTCTTCCTTGGTCTGGGCGATCACCACTCCCTTGCCCGCGGCCAGACCATCAGCCTTTACCACCACAGGCGTGGAAAATAATCCGAGCGATCTGCGGGCTTCTTCTTCATTGGTGCAGGTGGCGTAGTGGGCCGTGGGCACGTTGTGCCGCTGCATGAATTCCTTGGCAAAGCTTTTGCTGGATTCAAGCTGGGCCCCAGCCTGCGTGGGACCAAATACCTTCAGCCCGCGACGGGTGAACTCATCCACCACGCCTAACGAGAGCGGCAACTCAGGGCCGATCACGGTGAGATCAGGCAGGACCTGGTGCGCAGCGGCCAACAGACTATCGATGTGTCTGGGGTCACCGGGCAAACAGGTGGCTTCATCGCAGATGCCGCCATTTCCGGGAAGACAGTAAATCTGGGAAACGCGCGGCGACTGGCGCAGCTTCCACACCAGCGCGTGCTCCCTGCCTCCGCTACCAATGACCAGTACTTTCATAGACGAATCGTGACCATTGAGAATAAATCATTGCAGCTGAATTGTGCGACCGGAGGCCAAATCTGCCGGATTGAGGTCAAAAAAAGCCCGCCACTCTGCGCGGCGGGCCTTTAGCGTTGTGGAACGCAGACGCCTTCGCCTGCGCTGCTTATTGGTTAGTGCGCGCTGGCCGTGGTCTGCGCCGGAGCTGTCACGCCCAACTGCCAGAACATGAACATCAGCTCGTCGGCGGTGTTGGTGATTTGCTTTCCCACAGGCGTTCCGCCAGAGTGGCCCAGTTTGGTTTCATAGTGCAGCATGATTGGCTTGTCAGAGCCGTTTGATGCCTGCATCAGTGCCGTCATCTTGCGCGCATGCAGCGGGGCAACGCGTGTATCCGAGTCTCCGCTGACAAACAACGTTGCCGGATATTTAGTCCCAGCTTTTACGTGATGATAAGGCGAATAGGCGTAGATGTATTTGAACTGCTCCGGATCATCGGATGAGCCGTATTCCGGCACCCAGTAACTTGCCACCAGAAACTTGTGATAGCGCACCATGTCCAGCAGCGGGTAATTGCAGATGACTGCGCCGAACAGGTCAGGACGCTGGGTGAGCATTGCGCCCATGAGCAATCCGCCGTTGCTGCCACCGCGGATGGCCAATTTGGGTGTGCTGGTGTACTTGTTCTGGATCAGCCATTCGGCCGCGGCGATGAAATCGTCAAACACGTTCTGCTTCTTTTCCAGCATGCCGGCATGATGCCATTCTTCGCCGAATTCGCCGCCGCCGCGCATATTGGCCAGAGCCCAGACGCCGCCTTTGGCCATCCACGTTGCCGCCATGGCGCTGAATGCCGGTGTGGAACTGATGTTGAAGCCGCCATATCCAGTCAGCAGCGTGGGATTGGAGCCGTCAAGCTTCAGGCCTTTGGCATAGGCCAGGAACATGGGAATCTTGGTGCCATCTTTCGAGGGATACCAGACCTGCTTCACTTCATATTGATCGGTCTGGATGGGAATCTTGGGCTGGAAATACACTGACTGCTTGCCCGTGCTGATGTCGTATTTATAAATTGTGGTAGGGACGTGGAAAGACGTGAAGATGTAATAGCCTTCCTTCTGCTTCCAGCGGCCAAACATGTTGGACATGTTTCCCAGCGTTGGCGGAGTCACTTCCCGCAACTGCTTGCCATCTGTATCCAGCACGCGCAGTTTGTTCACCACATTTTCAGTTTGTTCGACAATCAGCTTGCCATCGGCCAGCGCGAATCCTTCAATGACTGCGCTGCTCTGGGGAACAATCTCACGCCAATTTTCACGGCCAGGTTTCTTCAGGTCGGCCACCATGATGCGCCATTTGGGTGCGTTCCAGTTGGTGCGAATGAACATCTGGTCGCCGGCAATCTCGCCTTCGAAGGCAGAAGTCAGCGTGTTCTCAACCGGGGTAATCGGGCCGTTGGCCTTCAGGTCCTTGAAATAGAGCTCGCTTCTTATGGCTGCGGAACCGTAGCTCACGCTGATCTGCAGGTAGTGACTGTCTTCTGATACCTGCGTGTTGATGAATTTGTCCGGGGTATAACCTTTGCCGAAAATCTCCGCATCCTGGTCAGCATTGGTGCCAAGCTTGTGGAAGTAAGCCCGTGGGCCTTCCGGGGTGACCTTGGAATAAAAAATCCCCGACTTATCCGGCACCATGCTGAAGCCTGCGTAGCGTGCGCGGGGAAATGCATCTGCCAGGTCCTTGTGCGTATCAACGTCCATAATGCGCGGGCTCAATTCATCTTCGCCGCCCTGGCGCAACGCATAGGCCATGAGCTTGCCGTCTTCGGAAACTGAGAGAAGAACCACGGTGGTGGTGTGCTCAGGGTTCAGTGCGAGCGGGTCAATGAGCAAATCCTCTTTGCCGTCGGCCCCGTGACGCACGTACAAGGACGCCTGATCTTTGTCCGCGGCCCGCCGGGAGAAGAACTGGCGATCGCCGCGAATCAACGGCGCGCTCATGAACTCAGTTTTGAGCAAGGCGCTCAGCTTGTTGACGATTTCCTCGCGACCGGGAATCTTAGCCAGCGTGGCGTCAGTGTAGGCGTTCTCGCGATCGATCCAGGCGCGCGTTTCCGGACTGTTCTGGTCTTCCAGCCAGCGGTATGGATCGGTAATTTCCATGCCCTGAACGGTGTCTTTTACTTCTTTGACTTCGGTTTTAGGCGGGCTGCTGACGGAAATCTGCTGGGAAACCTGCGCTCCCATTAAGGCCAGAACGGAGACGATCACGAAAAGCAAGCTAAGATGGCGCAGACGCATGGATGGAACCTCCGAAAAGAACAAAATCTTGGGTCGATTCAAGCTTAAGGATGGGGACGAAGCTATCCCGGGTAGTCTAGTGCCAGCTTGAACTCTGGTCAATCAATGATTACTCTGACGAAGCATGATTAAGGCCCGAGTACGCTATTTATTACCTGGTAACCTTCATTTTTATCATTCGATTTTTATAACTAGACAGCAATAGTGCTGTGCGGCCACAATCGTAGCGATCAAGCCCCTGATTGTCCGCTAATTTTGTCCCTGGAAAGGACCACCCATATGAAATCTGTTTTCAAGGCGTTTTTGTGTCTAGCGCTGATGGCCGCCGCCGTGGCCCCTCAAAATATGATTGCTCAAAATAAAGCCGCAAAGGATAAAGCTGTAAAATCCTCCACCACCGGCATGCCGCCCCTTGTGGACCGCGAAATTTTCTTCGGCAATCCTGAAATCGCGGGCGCGCAGATTTCTCCGGATGGAAAATATCTTTCCTTCCTGAAGCCGTGGAAGGACACCCGCAACGTGTATGTCAAAGGCGTGGATGAGCCTTTTGAAGCCGCCCGCCTGCTCACGACGGAGGCAAAACGCCCGGTGGCCGGCTATTTCTGGACCCGCGACAGCAAATACATCCTGTACGTAAAGGATAAAGACGGTGACGAGAACTACAACGTGTATGCAGTTGATCCCGCGGCCAAGCCTGCCGCCGGAGCAGACGCTCCCGCATCCCGCGATCTCACCGGCGTAAAAGGCGTGCGAGTACAGATCTACAGCCTGCCCAAGAACGATCCTGACGTTGCGTACATCGGCCTGAACGATCGCGATAAGGCATATCACGATCTCTACAAGCTCAAGATCTCTACGGGCGAGAAGACGCTGGTGCGGCAGAACACAGAGAAGCTCTCGGCATGGGTGTTTGATACCAAGGGCAATCTCCGCCTTGCCACCCGCACCGCCGACAACGGTGACAATGAAACGCTGCGCGTGGATGCGGACAAGTTCACCCTGATTTATTCCTGCACCGTCTTTGAGTCCTGCGGCCCTGCCCGCTTCCAGAAGGACGGCAAGCTGGTTTATTTCGAAACCAATAAAGGTGATGACGTAAATCTTTCGGCTTTGACTTTGATGGACCCTGCCACCGGCAAGACGCAGATGGTTGAATCTGACCCGCTCCACAAAGTCGACTTCGGCAACGCGGTCTTCTCTGATGCCACAGACGAATTGGTGATGACCACGTATGACGACGCGAAGGTCCGCCGTTATTTCAAAGACAAGGGCTATGAGGCGGACTACAAATGGCTTGAGAGCAAGCTGCCCAACATGGAAGTCGCCATCGGCTCGCGCACGCTGGACGACCAGAAGTGGATTGTGGTCGCCCACAGCGATGTTGAGCCCGGCGTCAGCTATTTATTTGACCGAAAGACCAAGAAGTTGACCAAACAGTTCCGGGTTTGGGAAAAATTGCCGCGTGAGGCCCTGGCAGAGAAAAAGCCGGTCACGTTCAAGTCGTCAGACGGTCTGGAAATTCCCGCCTATCTCACGCTCCCCAAGGGAGTCCCTGCAAAAAACCTGCCTCTCATCATGCTGCCGCACGGCGGTCCGTGGGCGCGCGATCAATGGGGCTATGATCCCTTCGCACAGTTCCTGGCCAACCGCGGCTACGCTGTGCTTCAACCCAATTTCCGCGGATCCACCGGTTATGGCAAGAAATTCCTGAACCTGGGAAACCTGCAATGGGGCCGCACCATGCAGGATGACATTACCTGGGGAGTGAAATATCTGGTGGCAGCAGGCATTGCCGATCCCAAGCGAGTTGGCATTCTGGGCGGCTCGTACGGAGGCTATGCCACACTCGCCGGAGTTGCGTTCACGCCGGATGTTTACGCAGCGGCGGTCGACATTGTTGGTCCTTCCAACCTGATTACGCTACTGGAATCCATTCCGCCATACTGGGAGCCGATCCGCAAGACGTTCTACATGCGCATGGGCAATCCCACCACGCCGGAAGGCAAAGCGCTGCTGAATGAGCGCTCTCCTTTGTATTCGGCGGACAAAATCAAGACGCCGCTCCTGGTGGTTCAGGGCGCCAATGATCCTCGCGTCAATAAGAGGGAAGCTGAACAGATTGTGATCGCGCTTCGTGATCGCGGGTTCCCGGTCGAGTATCTGCTTGCGCCCGATGAAGGCCACGGCTTTGCCCGTCCGGTAAACAACATGGCCATGTTCATGGCTTCAGAAAAATTCCTGGCCAAGTATCTGGGCGGACGCTTTCAAGAAGGCGGTTCTCCCGAATCAGTGGCCCGCCTGACGGAACTCACGGTTGACCCCAAGACTGTAGTGCTGGCCAAGAAGGCCGATCCCGGCAGCGTCGGGGTACCCAAGCCGGCGATGGACCTGAAAGCCGGCACCTACAAATACAAATCAACTATTTCAATGGGCGGGCAGCAAATTCCGCTCACGTCCTCCACGGCGGTTACAGAAGATAGCGGCGCGTGGATTGCTACGGAAACGCTGGAAACTCCCATGGGACAGGCCGTGAGTACTTCGTCCATGGAAAAAGGTACGCTCATTGTGAAGAAGTTCACGGCAAAGCAAGGCGGGGTGAACATGAACGTTGACTTCGCCGGCAACAAAGCCACGGGCAATATGAACGCCAATGGCCAGGACAAGCCAATCGCCGCCGATCTTGGCGGTCCGATATTTTCCAATGGCGCGGGCTCTACTTTGGCCCTCGGCTGTCTGCCTCTGGCTGAGGGTTACGCCACCAGCTTTCGCAACTTTGATCCCCAGAAGCAAAAAGAAAAGTTGATCGATCTGAAAGTCGTGGGCACGGAAAGCGTAACGGTGCCTGCCGGTACGTTTGACGCGTTCAAAGTGGAACTCACGTCAGCCGACGGTGGATCGGACAAAGCGACGGTGTGGATCGCAAAAGAAACCCGCAAGCCTCTCAAAATGTCAGCGGTTCTCTCGTCAATGGGAGGAGCGACTTTGACGTCTGAGCTGGAACAATAACGAAAGAATTTCACAACCAGCCCACCCATGTATGACCTGGGTGGGCTTTTTTTTGCCATTACAATTCAGAAAGACCTGAATAAGTTCTCGAACGAAGACAGCCTTGTCGTGATCGCCAGACTCATCTCCGGATTTCTTGGCATGCTCATCTGCTGGCTGCTGAATGTTGTGCAGCTTGGCATTGCCTTTGTTCTGCTTTCCAGCAGCGAGAAGCTTCTGCCCGCCGTGTACACCTTGTCACTGGCATTGGGACTGATACAGATCAGCTATGTGGTTCCGCTATGGAGATATCTACGCCGAAAAAACAGGCGCGATGCCGCAACTGGCCTGCTGATGGCCGCGGGTATCAGCCTGTGTATTAACCTGCTGGTGGACTTTTATTTTTTCGGAAGAGGAATGTTTCACGCATGAGTGACACTGTAAGCAGGACACAGCGGTTTTAAACCATGCATCCTAAAAAAAGCGGACTCCGGCGCTTCACTGAGATTTGGTGTTTATGGCAGCAGCCATGCGGAACGGATCATGATGCCAGTCTTAACCGGTCGCGGCTTTTATAAGTATCTGGTTTCACGCTGATTTGTGTTAAGCATTACGATTTTCGGGATGAGCAACACTGTTTTTGCGAACTCAGAGATTTACCTTATACTGTAAGGCTTTCATGTCGACGCCCACAACGCCCGTCCAAGGCCGGCCCAGCTTCTTCCGCAAACTACTTCCCACGTTAAAACGTGGCGAAATGTGGCGCTATTTCGGACCGGCATTTGTCGCCAGCGTTGCCTACATTGACCCCGGCAACTTTGCCAGCAATTTTGAAGGCGGGGCGAAATTTGGCTACACCCTGCTCTGGGTCCTGCTGTGGTCAAACGCCATGGCAATTCTCATCCAGTATCTTTCCGCCAAGCTGGGAATTGCCACTGGCAAAACCCTGCCCCAGAATTGCCGGGCGCATTTCTCTCCGAAGATCAACTTTGGCCTGTGGATAGCGGCTGAGCTGGCTGCACTGGCCACTGACCTGGCGGAGTTTCTGGGCGCCGCGCTGGGCTTTTACCTGCTTTTCGGCATACCGCTTTTTCTGGCTGCCCTCATCACTGCGGTAGTCGTGTTCCTGATGCTGGCGGTTGAACTCTACGGGTTCCGTCGCCTGGAACAATTGATCATGGTTTTTGTTTTTGCCATTGCCGGCTGCTATGCCTTTGAGATGTTCATCGTGCATCCGGACTGGGGAGCGGTCATGCACGGCGTGCTGGTTCCCAAAATCAATTCGCAGAGCATTTATGTTGCCGTAAGCATGCTGGGTGCAACCGTGATGCCGCACGTGATCTATCTGCACTCTGCGCTGGTACAACATCGCGTGCGTGAAGATGAGCAGGAAGACCCAGCCAACCGAATTCACTTCACCGTGAAGCACCTGCGTTACGAATTGTGGGACGTACTTGCCGCCATGAACGGAGCCTGGCTCATTAACTCCGCCATGATCGTGATGGCGGCTGCCGTCTTCTACAAAAGCGGCATCAACTTCACATTTGATGAAGCCCACCTCACGCTCAAGCCGATCCTGCCCAGTGTCTCGGCTGTGGCGTTCGCTCTGGCGCTGCTGTTCTCCGGCCTATCATCTTCCACCGTTGGCACCATGGCAGGACAGGTGATTATTGAGGGCTTCCTTGATATCAAGTTCAGCGTGTTCCTGCGCCGGCTGCTCACCATTATCCCTTCACTGGTGGTGATTGCGCTCAAACTTGATCCCCTCAAAATTTTGGTACTATCACAAGTTGCGCTGAGTTTTGCCATTCCGTTTGCTCTGGTGCCGCTGGTGATTCTGACTCGCTCGCGAGCCGTGATGGCCGATATGGCGAATGAGCCGCGGACCAACGTGATGGCTTATCTAGTGACCCTGGTGATCGTTGGCCTGAATGTTCTCCTGCTGTTCAGAATCCTGGGCGGCGAATTTTAATCAGGCAGAGATTAACGGATCTTCTCAGGGCGGCCGCGAATCTAAAGAAGCAGGTGCATTCTCATGAACTCATTCAACAGCAAATCCAAATTGCGCGTCGGCGCCAAGGAGTATGAGATCTTCCGCATTGATGCCATGACCAACCATGGTTGTGAGCCGGCCCAGCTTCCTTATTCAATGAGAATTCTGCTGGAAAATCTTTTGCGGACGGAGAACGGCCGCAGCGTCACCGCCGATGACATCAAGTTCCTGTCGCAATGGCAACCTGCCGCTATTCCCGATAAAGAAATTGCTTTCACACCCGCCCGCGTATTGATGCAGGACTTTACCGGAGTGCCCGCGGTAGTTGATCTCGCTGCCATGCGTGACGCCATGAAGACCATGGGCGGTGACGCCAACCTGATCAATCCGCTTCAGCCCGCGGAGCTGGTTATCGATCACTCAGTGCAAGTGGACGAATTTGCCGCCAGCAACTCCTTCGCTATAAACGCCAGGCTGGAGTTTCAGCGCAATCAGGAACGCTACGCCTTTCTGCGTTGGGGACAATCGGCGTTCCGCAACTTTAAAGCCGTGCCGCCGGATATGGGAATTGTCCACCAGGTGAACCTGGAATACCTGGCAAGGGTGGTCTTCACCAATGAAAAGAACGGCGTCACTCAAGCCTATCCTGACACCGTTGTTGGAACTGACTCACACACCACCATGATTAATGGCCTGGGCGTTCTGGGCTGGGGTGTAGGCGGCATTGAAGCCGAGGCCGCAATGCTGGGCCAGCCGGTTTCCATGTTGCTACCGCAAGTTGTGGGCTTCAAACTTACCGGAGCGCTTAAGGAAGGCACCACCGCCACGGATCTGGTACTGACCGTGACGGAAATTCTGCGGAAGCTTGGCGTGGTGGGAAAATTTGTAGAGTTCTTTGGCGCCGGGCTGGACCAACTGGGGCTGGCAGATCGTGCCACTATCGCGAACATGGCTCCAGAATACGGCGCTACCTGCGGCATCTTCCCGGTGGACAGCATCACTCTGGATTTTCTGCGCATGACCGGTCGCAGTCCTGAGCTGGTAGCGCTGGTTGAGGCCTACTGCAAAGAACAAGGCCTGTTTAGAACAACCAACACGCCGGACGCGCAGTACACACAGGTGGTTGAACTTGATCTAAGCACCGTGGAACCAAGCGTGGCCGGACCAAAGCGCCCGCAGGACCGTTCACCTTTGTCCAAGGCAAAAGAATCGTTTGAGAACGCGCTGCCAACCCTGATTGGCCCGCGCGCACAGAAAGATGGCGATAAAGCCGCTCCCAAGCAGGTTTCGCGCTTCGAGGGTGAAGGTGGCACAACGGCTGTAGCGCTGGAAGATCCAACCGCTCCCGCCGCCACCAAGCGTGTATCGGGAAATATTTTTGATCAAATGCACGATGGCTCCATTGTGATCGCCGCCATCACCAGTTGCACAAATACATCGAATCCTTCCGTCATGATGGCTGCCGGCCTTCTGGCGAAGAAAGCCATGGAAAAAGGCCTGACGCGCAAACCCTGGGTGAAGACTTCACTGGCTCCAGGATCGCGGGTGGTCACAGAGTACTATCGCAAGGCCGGCCTTATTCCCGCTTTGGAGTCAGTGGGATTTCACGTGGTCGGCTATGGCTGCACCACATGCATCGGCAATTCTGGTCCGCTGCCGCAGGATGTTTCCTACGCAATCAATGAAAAAGAGCTGGTGGCAGTCTCGGTGCTGTCCGGGAATCGTAACTTTGAAGGACGCATCAACTCAGAAGTTCGGGCGAACTATCTGATGTCTCCCCCGCTCGTGGTGGCCTATGCGCTGGCCGGACGTATGGACGTGGACATTACAACCGAACCGCTGGGCAATGGCAAAGATGGTAAGCCTGTGTATCTGAAAGATATCTGGCCGACGCAGAAAGAAGTGCAGGATACGCTTTCCAGCAGCATTGATTCCGGCATGTTCAAAGACAATTACGCCACCATCTTTGAGGGTGACGACGAATGGAAGAAGCTATCCGTCCCGAAGGGAAACACATACACCTGGGACCCCAGATCAACCTACATCAAGCGCGCACCGTACTTTGACGGCATGCCCGCAAAACCGGCGCCGGTCAGGGACATAACCGGAGCCCGCGTGCTGGCCAAGCTGGGGCACAGCGTAACCACGGACCATATCTCGCCTGCGGGATCCATCAAGGCAAACAGCCCTGCGGGTAAATATCTCCAGGAACGTGGCGTGGGGCCAGATGACTTCAACTCTTACGGGTCGCGCCGGGGAAACCATGAAGTGATGGTACGCGGAACGTTCGCCAACATACGCCTGCGCAACCGTCTTGTGCCGGAAGCGGAGGGCGGGATTACTAAGCACTTTCCCAGTGGGGAAGTCATGCCCATCTTTGATGCGTCGGTGAAATATATTGCTGACGGAGTCCCTCTCATCATATTGGCGGGCAAGGAGTACGGCTCCGGTTCGTCACGCGACTGGGCAGCCAAAGGCCCGTTGCTTCTGGGTGTAAGGGCCGTGATCGCTGAAAGTTACGAGCGAATACACCGTTCCAACCTGGTGGGCATGGGAATTCTTCCGCTGCAATTTCTGTCGGAAGAAGATGCAGAGACTGTCGGACTCAAGGGCGACGAAGTCTTCGACATCCTGGGGCTCCCGGAGATGCTCAAGAGCCGGTTCGCGTCTGGCAAACAGATCCGGGTTCGAGCGACATGCGCCGACGGTACGATCACGGAATTCGATGCGCAGGTAAGAATCGATACCCCGCAGGAAATTCTCTATTACGAGAATGGCGGAATCCTGCAATACGTTCTGCGGCAGCTTTTGGCAAGCAAACCGCAACCGGAGACCGCTCATGTGGGCTAGGGCCCCTCACGGCCATCTGACCAGTACAGGTCAGATGGAATTCCCGGAGATGCTGGATTTCGGTTTTTGTTAAGGGAAAAGTTAATTCAAAGACACTTTGTAAAACGCGGTAAAATACCCTGCATTACGGTGCAAGTTACCGGCATTCGGGAGCCATTGGATAAGTACCGCGACTGCTCCTTATTTGAGGTGACGAATGGCAACGATCCGCTGTGACGCGCATGGTGTCAGCCATGAAGCATTCGTCTGCAAGCACCTGGTTTTCGGTAAATATCTCGGCTTTTTTTGCGATCTTGATGACCACGGAAACCCCTTCCCGGACGCGTGGTGCAACGGCTGTGAGCTGGTTCGAATAGAGCACAACGGCTGGTGTGATGCCACCGAAGAAATCATTGAAATTGCCCTGGTTTGCGGCGGGTGTTACGAAGAAATCAAAGAGCGCAACCTGCTCGGCAGGGAATCCAGCTCAGCCCTGCAATAGGTCGCAAACCAGCAGCTCACAAATCCAGCTTCCCGGATCCTTTGTCCCTGCCTAATTTTGCCTTCGAGCCCCTTTTCAAACCCGAATTCCAGCGTGATAATTGTGTGTTTCACCGGTTCTTAACATGTCCACCTGGAGTCCGCGACCCCTCTTGATCAAAAGCAAAACCGAATAGTGGAAAAAACTCTTCGGATCAACTCGCCTACATTCCGGCCTGGGCTTGCCATTTAGGAGGCACTTTGAAGGTTTACGAAGGCAAAGACATCCGCAATCTCGTCGTGATCGGCCACTCCCATTCAGGAAAGACATCCCTGGTTTCTGCCATGTTGTTCACTGGCGGAGCCACGCCTAAGCTGGGTCGCGTTGATGATGGTTCCACCGTCACCGATCACGATGAGGAAGAGATTGCGCGGCAGATGACGGTCAGCACCGGCATTGCTCCGCTGGAATGGCATGACACCAAAATCAATTTGCTGGACACGCCCGGCTTCACCCTGTTTGCGCATGAAGCCAAAATCGCCATGTCAGCTTCAGAAGCTGCGCTGGTGGTGGTGGACGGCGTTTCCGGCGTTGAGGTGGTGACAGAAAAAGTCTGGCAATACGCTGAGGAGATCAACCTGCCGAGGGTGATCGTGGTCAGCCGCATGGACCGCGAGCGCGCCAACTATGAAACTGCGCTGGAGAGCCTGGTAAGCGCCTTTGGCCGCCTGGTTGTTCCGGTCCAGTTGCCCATTGGAAGCGAGAAGAGTCTCAAGGGCGTGGTTGATCTGGTGACGATGAAGGCTTACACCTATGAATTAGGTGGTTCAGGCAAAGGCAAAGAAGGCCCAATTCCATCCGAATTGCAGGCGAAGGCCCAGGAAGCACACGAGAGACTGGTAGAGGTGATTGCTGAAGGCAAAGACGAGCTGATGGCGGAGTTTTTTGAAAAGGGAACCATCCCCGAAGAAGACCTGATCCCGGCTCTGCATGATGCCATCAAGGAAGACAGAATTTTTCCCGTGCTGTTTGCTTCTGGCTTGGGAAACATTGGCACCGACCACCTGATGGACTTTGTGGTTGATTACTTCCCGACCGCGGCGGAGCATGCCACGGTGTCCGAAGCGCCGGATCCGAGCGAAAACGGGAATGGGCATCACGCGGAACGCCACGTCAGCGACTCCGAACCGGCGTCACTCTACGTTTTTAAAACCGCTAATGATCCGTTTGCCGGACGCATCACTTTCTTCAAGGTATTTTCCGGCGTGGTGAAGAACGATGCCACCATGCAGAACTTTGTGCGCGGGACGTCAGAAAAACTGGCTCACCTTTCGATACCTCAGGGTAAGAACCTGATCCCGGTTCCCGAACTTCATGCCGGCGATATTGGCGCGGTAGCCAAGCTGAAAGACACCGTTACCGGAGATACGCTGGGCGACAAATCCAATCCGATCAAGTTCGCCGGCGTTGTCCTGCCTGAGCCGGCCATCACCTTTGCCATCGAACCCAAGAGCCGTAACGACGAAGACAAGCTCTCCAATGGCCTGCACAAACTAATGGAAGAAGATCCCATGGTGCGCTTCTTCCGCGATGCACAGACCAAGGAATTCCTGATCGCCGGAACCGGTCAGCAGCATATTGAAGTGATCGTCTCCAAGTTGAAGAAGCGTTATCACACGGAAGTGCTGTTGAAGGCTCCTAAGGTCCCGTATCGCGAAACCATCCGTGGACGCGCCGACGTGCAGGGCCGTCACAAAAAGCAGAGCGGCGGTCACGGCCAATATGGCGACTGCAAGATCAAGATGGAGCCATTGGAGCGCGGCAAGAATTTTGAATTTGTGAATGACATTTTTGGCGGCGCGATTCCGAAGAATTACATCCCCGCGGTAGAAAAAGGAATTGTTGAGGCGGCAGCGCGTGGCTTCCTGGCGGGATTCCCGGTGGTGGATTTCCGCGTGACGCTTTATGACGGAAGCTACCATGACGTGGATTCCAACGAACTTTCCTTCAAGACCGCAGGGCGTATTGCTTTCCGCAAAGCGATGGAGCAGGCCAAGCCGACTCTACTGGAACCGATCATGAATGTTCAGATCACCATCCCGGATGAATTTGCCGGAAGCATTATGGGCGATCTGAATTCGCGTCGGGGACGCATTCAGGGCATGGAGAACAAGGGCGGAAAGACGATCGTAAAAGCCGAAGTTCCCATGTCAGAGATGTTGACCTACGGCCCGGAACTGACGTCGATGACGCAGGGCCGCGGCATCTTCCACATGGATATGGCGCATTATGATTTTGTTCCGGCCGTACAGCAGGAAAAGATCATCGCCACCTATAAAGCTGAACGCGGAGAGCTGGTGGAGGTGGAGGAGTAGTTGTGTTTTCTTAATCCCGAACGGAGTGAGGGATCCCTATGGTCGCGAGGCTGATTGCGGAGCTACAAAAAAATGCATAGATCCTTCGACTACGCCGTCGCATGCGCTCCGACTTCGCTCAGGATGACAAAATGAGGAAGCGTTTTGGGACCGGGTGATTTATCGATGGCGTCTCGTTACCTCAGTGGCTAAAGCCAACTCTTGAGCAAACTCGGCCGCAGGCATAAATGCCTGCTCCACCCCGTCGAGGGAGACATTTTTCGAGAGCGATGATTCCCGGAGCGAACACGCATTGGAGACGATCTCAAATTCCAGATACAACATGTTTGAGCCGGGTTGATCGCGAGCCGGTAGGGATCCCTCACTCCGTTCGGGAATAAACCAATCCCTCGCTCCGCTCGCGATGTTTCAGCGAGCGACTGCCGTCACCAGCTCCGTCTTCTTCTTTCGCTGCATTTCATCAGCGGCCAGGTTCGGTTCAAAGCAGCGACGGCAGCGCGCTTCATACATTCCGGTTGCACCCACCACAATCAGATCATCGCTGGCGATCAGCCTTTGCGTATGCTTGGCTGGATTGCCGCATTGCATGCAGATGGCGAGCGTCTTGGTGATCTCGTCGGCCACGGCGAGAAGTTCCGGCATGGGATGGAAGGGACGTCCGAGATAATCGGTATCCAGGCCGGCGATCAGTACGCGCTTGCCCATGTCAGCCAGACGGACCACGAAATCGATCATGGCTTCGCCCAGGAACTGCGCTTCGTCAATGCCAATCACTTCGGTGCGGACGTCGAGTTTGGCCTGGACTTCAGCGGCGTTGCTCACGCCGATGGAGTGTATGCGCATGTCATTGTGGGAAACAATGTGGTCGGCGGAGTAGCGCTCGTCGATGGCGGGCTTAAAGATCTGCACGCGCTGGCGGGCAATCTCTGCACGGCGCAGGCGACGGATCAGTTCTTCACTCTTGCCGCTGAACATGGGACCACAGATGACTTCGATCCAGCCCAGACTTCCTCGCATAGCATTCATTAAAAAAGCTCCTAGCTTAATATACTGTCGCTTCGCTCCAAACCGCTTTCAGGGACGTTCCCGTGGTTGCAGTATCCGGCGCTTTAATTGCAGCGGGCTCGGCGCGTGGTCGGCCTCGCCCTTCTGGTTCAATACCAAGTCACAATGACGCACCCAATGCGACCGTCTTGCTGTTCATAAACTCGTTGAATTCTTCCATGCTTGAAAACACTTCTGTCGCACAGCCCAGAAGCCATCCGCTGATCTCCTCCACAGGCATGGCGCAAATCATGTACACCGGCATACCAATCCGGTGCGCGAAGGTCAGCTCGCCCTGCGTGCCGGCGCCGCGTCCGGCATATTGGTCCCAATAGCAGACCAGGGCATCGCAACGATGCTCAATGAGATCGAGATCATAAGCAATGATTTTGCGGATGGTCTGCTGAAAGCGATTGAGATCGCTCGACTTCCATTGGCGAAATTCCCGGACTTCCGTCTCCGTGAGATTTTTGATCTCGTCGAGCGCGGGATCATATACCTGATGCCCAAGGGATTGCAGAAGAGGCGTGATTTCAGCACGCCAACCTTTGCCGAGGTCGGGCGAATATTCAATGGAGCCAGCGAGATAAAACAACATGCGTGCAAGGATTGTCAGCGATAGGTCTGTGGAACGTCAACGCAGAATCGCGGAGTTAGGGACGGGTTTTCCAGAGAGTTTTCCAGAATGGGGCCGCGAATACACACGAATAAAACAACCCAAACCACAAAGGACACGAAGGATCACAAAGGTGTTTGGCAAAGGGGCCTTTCGGTGTACCCGATCTTACCGAACGGAAACAACGGGCAAGAACCTTACGCCCTCACGAAGACGAACTAAGCCCCGCAGTCTTGCGCCATCGGTCAAAAAACCTTGTGGGCCGTCGTGTCCTTCGGGGTAAAAGTTTCCTTTCCTGGCGTTTTTTCACGTTGATTCGCGGCTAGATTTCCGGCTCAATCAAACCTCAACGCCCTCAACGGTTCCACGTTCATTGCCCTGTGAGCCGGAATGAATGACGCCAAAAATCCGACGCCGGCCAGCAGCAATGACGCGGCGGCCAGGGTCAAGGGATCAGAACCACTTACGCCGATCAACAGACTATTCAAACCACGTCCGGCAAGGAACGTGAGCAGCAGTCCTGCGATCACGCCGCCGCCGATCAGGAACAGTCCCTGACGCAGGATCATCTTGAGAATGTCTCCCCGGCTTGCACCCAGGGCCATGCGAACGCCAATCTCATGTGTGCGCTGAGCGGCTGCGTAGGAGATGACTCCATAAACGCCGACCATGGCCAGCATCAGGCCGACCAGACCGAGCGCGCCGGAAAAGCGGGTAGACATGCGATAAAGGAAGAGGCCGTTGGCGCCTTCAAGAGACTGCTCCATGGTTTCCATACTGAAGAGAGGCAGACCGGGCGCCAACTGGTGAATCAACGCTTCCACCTGCGGCCCCAGATTCTCCGGCGGCACGGAAGAGCGCAGTTGCAGCGTTGCCACCAAGGGCGTGTACTGTTCCACGGGAACGTAAAAGAATGGAGCGGGATCTTCGCCAGGATTTTGATATTTACCCTGTTTACTGACACCAACCACATTGATAAATGGTCCCTCAACGCCATGAATGCTGAAGCGCTTTCCAATAGGATCCTGGCTGGGCCAGTATTTGCTGGCCATGACTTCATTCACAATCGCCACCAGCGGCGCTTTGTCATTGTCCTGCGGGGTAAATGTCCGACCGCGCAAAAGCGGTACGCGCATGGTTTCAAAGTAGTGTATGTCCACATCGTTGTTTCCGATGACAGGCACATCTTCCTTCGTTGCAGCCACACGTCCTTCAATGTAGACGGGGCTGACATCGCTCGAATATCCCATGGGAACATTGGCAGCCATGGCGGCGGATTGGACGCCGGGAAGTGTTCGTGCACGTTCAACCAGGTCCTGGTAAAAGTGCCGCGCCTTCGGCTTGTCAAAACCCAGGGTCCTAACGTCAACGGTTGCGTTGAGAACATGCGAGGGATCGAAGCCCAGATAGGTGTGCTCTGCGTTTTTCGCGCTGCGTACAAACAATCCTGCTGCCACCAGCAGCATGAGTGATGCCGCTACCTGAACTACCACCAGAGCGTTACGCATGCGTGAGCGGGCACTGCCGGCGATCACGCCACGGCTGCCTTCCTGAAGAACAGTACTGAGGTTGATCCGCGAGGCGCGCATGGCCGGCGCCATTCCCACCAGAACCCCGGTAACCAGCGCGATGGCAAGTCCGAAGGCGAAAACACGCCAGTCCATACTGAAATCAAAAACCAGCGGACTGCCCAGGGCGATGATGCGAATGGAACTGAGGAAATGGCTCACCCATGCGCCCAACGCAATCCCACACAACCCTCCGGCGAGGGCCAGCAAAACAGTTTCCGTCATGAGCTGGCGGACGAGGCGAATACGGGCTGCACCCAGCGCTGCGCGAACAGCCATCTCGCGTCCGCGGGCGGTTGAGCGGACAAGAATGAGATTGGCAACGTTGGTACACGCCAGCAGAAGCACCATCCCGGCCAGGACCATGAACAGCACCCCGACCACAACGATGCCATTGGAAGGATCGGCCTCTGGACGCGCCAGGCGTTCGGGATAGATCCGCGCACTGAAATTCTTTTCCTCCGGGTATTGCAGAGCCATGCGCTTCATCACCACGTCCAGCGAAGTCTGGGCCTGCTTGATACTCACGCCAGGCTTGAGCACACCGTAGATTCTCAAGTTCCGCGAATCACGCTTGGTCCAGAAGTCTTCGTTGTCACTCCACAGAGTGCGCGAACTCATGGGCAGAAAGGCCTGCATGTCCAGGATGGAATACAGACCGTGGAATGTTTCCGGCGCCACGCCGACGACGGTGGCAGAGCTGCCATTCACTTTGACTTGCTGGCCAATAATGGAAGGGTCAAGGTTGAAGCGTTTTTTCCAATAGGCATAACTCAGCACAACTTCCGGCTGATTGCCGCGCTTTTCAACTTCAGGACCGTAAAGTAATCGTCCTGCTGCCGGCTTCAATCCGAGGCCCGAAAAATAATTCTGGCTCACAAAGCTGACAACCGCAGTATCAGGATTGTTATTGAATGAAAGGCCAACCAGATTCAGGTTATACGCAATCAGCTCTGAGAAACCCTCTGTTTGAGATTGCAGGTCCCGGTATTCGAGGTAAGAAAGGCCGCTGCCACCGTCTACACCGCGCAATTGCCCGCCAATCACCACCAGACGGTCAGCATTCGCCACAGGAAGCGGCCGCAATAAAAGACCATTCAGGGTACTGAAGATGGCGGTATTGGCTCCGATTCCCAAGGCCAAAGTAAGCACGGCAACCAGCGTAACCGTAGGGCTCTTGATCAGCATGCGAACGCCAAAGCGAATGTCTTGAAACAGCGTCTCCATCTTGTACCTTCCAGAAGCGCAGATTTAAAGGGGACCAAGTCAGGAAGTGCAATCCCATGGCCACAGGGAGCACGCAGCACTAACCTTTGTGGCTACTGGGTTATACGCACCGGGACGGAGAAAAGTTTAGATGAATTGAGTGTTCGTTTTCGCACACAGCGGTAGCAGAAATGGACACCCATCCCGCTGTCGGTGTTCATTCCTGCAACATCCCCGACGGATGCCTATTTCGGCTGTCCATAAGGACGCGTCTAATTTGGGACAGACAAGGCAAGCTGCTGAATGGAAGAATGGGTTCAAATCCACCCGTCCCTATAAAGAAAGAAGGCTCTGATGTTAGATCCTTGCAAACATGAAATTCTGGTAGTTGATGATGAGGGCGCGGTTCGTGAGACCGTGGTCATGCTGCTGAAGGCCTCTGGCTACGCCGTAACTAGCGCAACCGATGGTTTTGACGCTCTTCTGCAATTAAAAAAGAGTCTTCCCGCGGTCATTATCTCCGACCTGAATATGCCGTACATGTCAGGCTTTGAGTTTCTCTCCGTGGTGCGTCGGCGGTTCCCCGATGTCTGCGTAATTGCCATGAGCGGCGCCTATGGGTCTGGGGACGCAGTGCCGGGTGGCGTGATTGCCGATGCTTTCTACCCCAAGGGGGGCGGTAACCCAGCAACGCTCTTGCAAATGGTGGCTGACCTTATCCGGACATCTTCGGCGCAGGCTGTGGATCATCAGCAGGACTCCGCACCCGTATGGATACCTCGGAACGGGAACGATTCGCGAGGCGTTCCTTATGTAGTTTTGACCTGCACTGAATGCCTTCGATCTTTCCCTTTGAGCGTGATAACCGATAACCTGCAGAAAATCCAGGAAACACCCTGCCTGTTCTGCCCCAATACGGTCAGGTATATTATCGATTTTTCGCTCTCGATTGCTTCACCTATGCCGGAAACGGGCGCCGCGACGATGGTTCATGCTGCATTTGCAAATGGGCCAGGACGATAGCAGCAAAGGCTTCGAGCTACTTTCCGCATTTCTGTGATCTAGTGCAACAACTATCGCCAATTCCTGAGCAAAACCCCTGAGTGCCAAGTCTCGACCTGCATCCTCAGGTGCGGCTGGTAAGTCAATGAGTAGCACCACGCTTAAGAGCTAATCACTAAGAACTACGCTTAAGAGTGATGGATGAACTTCAATCTCGCCGTTGTACTCAATGAATCCGAGCTTGCGGAAACGATTCATAAAGTAATTGACACGCGCCCTGGTTGTCCCAACCATTTCTGCCAGCACTTCCTGACTCATTTTAGGGATCACCTTATCGGGCGCCTTTTCTTTGCCAAATTGGGCGAGCAGCAAAAGGATGCGCGCCAGTCGCTTTTCACTGGAATTGAAGAGTTGATCCACCAGGTCTTCCTGAATGCGGGCATTACGGGCCAGAAGATGGGAGACGAAAATATCAGAAAGTTCGTGCTGCTGGCGCAAAGTGCTCATCATCTCTTTTCGGTTAATCTTGAGCAGAACGCAGGACATAATCGCGATGGCAGTGGCCACGCGCACCGGGTGAGATGTGGCAATGCATTCCTCCCCGCAAAACTGACCCGGGCCCAGCAGGGCGATGGTGGCTTCTTTTCCTGTTCTGGCAATTACGCTCAGCCTCATCCGGCCACTCTGGATGTAATACACACAGTCAGCAGCATCGCCTTGCGAGAAGGCACGCTCTTTATTGCCAAGATGGAAAATAGTTCTGCCCACGCCGGTGGTGGCAAGAAATGCCGCAGCATCAAAGTTGCGCTTTTTTTTAAGTGGAATATTGATATTAATACCCTTGTTTCTTCCGGAAGAATTCTGTTCCTGCACATAGAAAAATTCAGCTGTGCCGTTGCCTGTGACTCTGGTTCGGCCTACATGCAGTGAAAATCCTAATGTCCTATACCGAACATAGCAGGTCAGAAAACATACGGGGAAACGCGTTTTGTGTGCGTGAGAATTCTCATTCTGGGGTCTATTGCGGGGGACTTTTGGTTAGGGTCTCCATCGTTAATCGCATGAAAACAAAGCAGGGCAAGGGTAATTCTGCGTCAGGTAGTCTATTTGGTTGCTATTCGCATGCGTAAGGCCTAGACTTCATTAAGGTTAACGATTGATTTAAACCTACGTTAGTAGGCCCGACGGGCCGAGGAGGCACCCCATGAGCAAGGGCGCGCCAAAGAGCGGACACAAAATCTTAAGCAACGGACACAACGGGAATGGCAAGCCGGTTGTGCCGTCAAACTTTTCGAGCTCCTTGATCTCAACGATTCCCCACGGCAGGAAAGGCAAACACAACTTGATTGTGGCCATGATCCTGGATGATCTTGAGAAACTCGCCTCGGAAAAGGCGGTACAGGTTCCTCTTGAAAGCCTGGACGGGGAAAAGATGGAAAACGTACGCTCTGCCCTGAACCGCGCTACCCGGCAAAAAAACATGGTTGTGGCGACTGCTACCGACGAGAAGTACTTTTATGTCTGGCGGACGGAGCCGAACAAGTCTCAAGCCAGTTCCCAGGGGGCATAGGGGCAGCCAGCGCAGGCGCAATCCCAGCGCTCACCTCTGGGCTAACATAATTTCGCGCCTGCGGCGCTGCGCTCGGAATAACAGCCGGAAAAAGCGTTCTTCAATATAACGTCAATAAAGTCATGCGTGCGTATCGACAGCACAAGAAAATACATAGATCCTTCGACTTCATCGTCGCATTCGCTCCGATTCCGCTCAGGATGACAAACGGAAAAAGCGTTCTTCAATACAAACATCAATAAAGTCACAGGCTCTCAGGATAAGGTCGAGGCTCCGCTCGCGATAGATGTGGCTGTGATTGAGTGTGGGCACCAGCACGCTGGTATTCGGTAGCACTTTCCCAAGTTTGGCCACAGGGATGACGAAAGGTTTAGGTATATCGAGTGTCCGCACTTGCACAGCGCGAGGTCACAAACGTGGGGCTGTGATTGGGAGTTGATCGGCGCAACGCAAAAGGATAGGCTAGCCAGTTTGCATCACGCGTCTTGAAGGAGCAGCCTTGTCCATGAGATCTCCACGAATTTTGATCATTCTTCTGATCGCACTCTCCGTTTTCTCAGCTCAAACAGCTGTCTCAGCCCAAACCGCACCGGCAAAAAAGGCATCGACTGCCCAGGGCGCTCCCACAGTCGCTCAAGCGGAAGCTTTCATGAAGAACGCGGAAGCCCAGCTGCTTGACCTTGGCGTACGCGCCGGCCGCGCTACCTGGGTGCAGGAAAACTTCATTACTGATGACACGGAAGCCATGTCTGCACAGGCGCAGGAAAAGCTCACCGCGGTGGTGACACAGCTGGCGCTGGATGCGCGCCGCTTTGACAATATGACGTTGCCACCTGCCTTGCGGCGAAAGTTCGTGCTGCTGAAGCTGTCTCTCACTGCGCCCGCACCGAACAATGACGCAGATCGCAAAGAGCTGACAGAGATCGCCACCTGGCTGGACGGCACATACGGCAAAGGAAAGTACTGCAAGCCCGGAGCTGACGGCAAACAAAAATGCCTGAGCCTGAACGATCTCAGCCGCATCATGGCCACCAGCACCAATCCGGACGAACTGCTGGATGCATGGGTTGGGTGGCACAAGATATCAGTGCCCATGCGGCAGAAGTACAGCCGCTTCGTGCAGCTTTCCAACGCAGGCGCGAAAGAACTGGGATTCAAAGATACCGGCGCAATGTGGCGTGCGAACTATGACATGACGCCGGAGCAGTTCAGCGCTGAGATGGAACGTTTATGGCGACAGGTGGAACCTCTGTATGTATCGCTCCACACATATGTCCGCAGACAGCTGATCAAGAAATATGGAAAGGTAGCGGAACGGCCTGACGGTCTGATACCCGCCCAACTGCTGGGCAATATGTGGGCGCAGGAATGGGGAAACATTTATCCAATCGTGGCGCCGCAGACATCAGAGAAAAGTTATGACGTCACCGAGCTTTTGAAGCAGCACAACGTGAACGAACTTGGCATGGTGCATTACGGCGAGAACTTCTTCAAGTCGCTGGGCTTTGCGCCGCTGCCGGAAACTTTCTGGGAAAGATCACTGTTCCTGAAGCCGCAGGACCGCGATGTGGTATGCCACGCCAGCGCCTGGGACATCGACCAGAGAGATGATCTTCGACTGAAGATGTGCATTGAAGTCAAAGGCGAAGACTTTGTAACCATCCATCATGAACTGGGGCATAACTTCTATCAGCGCGCGTATAAAGACCAGGACGTTTTGTTCGAAGACAGCGCAAATGACGGTTTTCATGAAGCGGTAGGCGACACCATTGCGCTCTCTGTGACTCCGGAATATCTGAAGGAAGTGGGGCTGCTTGATACTGTGCCTCCGGAGAGCGCGGACACCGGCTATCTGCTCAAGATGGCGCTGGACAAGATCGCTTTTCTGCCGTTTGGACTCCTGATTGACCAATGGCGATGGAAGGTGTTCAACGGCGAGATCACGCCTGAGCAGTACAACAAAATGTGGTGGCAGCTAAAAGCCAAATATCAGGGAGTGGCGCCGCCGGTGGAGCGCAGCGAAGCTGATTTTGATCCGGGCGCGAAATATCACATTGCGTCCAATACGCCGTACGCCCGCTACTTCCTGGCACGAATCCTGCAATTCCAGTTTCAACGCGCGCTCTGTGAGACTGCCGGACAGAAAGGCCCGCTGCACCGCTGCTCCATCTATCAGAACAAGGCCGCGGGAGAGAAGCTGAACAAGATGCTGACCATGGGCAAGACCAAGCCGTGGCCGGACGAACTGGAAGCCATTAGCGGACAGCGCCAGATGGATGCGACCGCCATTCTGGATTACTTTGCTCCGCTCAAGAAGTGGCTGGACGAGCAGAATGCCGGCGAAAAGCAGGGCTGGGACGGCATGGACGGTGCGATAGTCAAAATGGAAAAGCGCTGACGCACGGAGGATTCAGTCACATTGCAGGGTTGCTGGACTTCCGTGTTTGCGATCTGGGTACAGGCAGGCGTTTTGCCCGCCTGTGCCGAGTCCATATGAAGTAAGTTGTAGTGAGCGGGGTGTTGCCAAATCATGGCCAAGTGGAAGCAGTACGAATTGTGGGTCCAGACCGGGGAAAGCAAATGGGAAATCATCGGCATCTTTCCCAGTACTGACCTTCCAACGGCGGTGGCCAATGCCCGCGGTATACGGACACGCCTGATTGAGGTACTTTATGACGGAAGCAAACTTCTGGGCCAGGAAGTAATCGCGGAATTAGGGACAGCACGCAAAGATCCTTAAACAAAGTCCCATAGTTCCCGATGCGATCTGGACGGCGTTTGGGTACTGGTGCAGTTTAGTTCAAATATTTCATCGCTGCGCGATGAACGTCTGCCTAAAGGCCCGCGATTCGCGAGCGAATCGCTAGACGCTGATACTGCTATTGGTTCATTTTTCCAAAATGACCCATTTGCGGCGTTTGCCAATTGCCGGAGGGCACAGGTGGGTCAGGGGCTGAAAAGCGGGCGAACGGGAATAAAATTTCGCCGTATTCTGCCGCTTGCGGCGCTTCTCTTTGTTACCGTTTCCACCTATCGTTACATCGCCTTTCCGCAGACACCCCGCAACGGGACGTTTTCACTTCGCGCCAATCCTCATGCACGTCCGTTAACAGTTGCTCAGGCAGTGAATCTTCCAGCGTTCGCGCTGACGTTACCCATTGAGTTGGCTTTGTTCGGCCCCAAGCGTGACAACTCCGCCGGCGCGCAGGCTTTCAGTATTGTGGAATTCGCCGTCCTCGGCATTATTTTCTGGTTTTTTGCAGGACGATTTCTGGATGATTTCACCACCTGGCGCAGGCTGCGCAGCGGCTCGCGATGGCGTTTACTGGATTGTCTGGTGGCCGCCTTTATTGCGGTTGAATCCACTCTGTTGCTGGCTGTGTTTACCTTCATCCCTCTGCGCGATTTTCAGGATATATGGCTGATATCGGCTTCTATTGGCTGGGCGTCATTGGGATACTTTGCTTTTGCATTTCGGGTGATACAGTTTCGTGCCTATCCCCGTGGGGGCAATTCCAACCCTTTGCCGGATGAGGACATCCAGGTAACTGAAACCAGGGACATTTGAAATTCAACAAATTTTGGCGAGCGAAGTAGCTGGAAAGAGATTAAGATTTATGACTATCCGTGTGGGATCGGCGGCACGGGAAACCAGGCGGTTGGTTGGAGGAAGCAATGATGATCCTATTTCCGCGCAGGGCTCGCACGCTCTTCTTAATGCTGCTAACAGCCGTTCTTCTTCTATTATGCGCGACGTCGTTCGCTCAGCGTACCTCAGGAAATTCCGCGTCTAGTCGTGGATCCACGCAGCCAAGAACAACTACGGGACCTGATGTCTCAACCCAGCCGACTTTTATTGCCGGCAAGGTGATGATGGATGGAGGCGCCAACCTGCCCGAACCAGTTGCCATTGAACGCCTTTGCAACGGATCAGTGAGACGCGAGGGATATACCGATTTCAAGGGACATTTTCAGATTCAATTGGGCGCGAATTTCGGCTTTCAGGACGCCAGCGAAAATGATCCGCGCGCCGCGACCGGGCAGTTGCAGAAGCCATCCGGGCAGACCGGTAGTCGCAGCTCAGTGAACCTTACCGGGTGTGAATTCCGTGCCGTGCTGGCCGGCTTTCAATCATCAGTCGTTATGCTGCGGTCTACCGGCGACTCATTTCAGACTGAACTGGGCACCATTATCCTGAAGCGCATGGGCGATGCCAAAGGAAGCACGGTCAGCCTTACCAGCATGGCTGCCCCGAAAGATGCCAAGACGGCATTCGAGAAAGGCCGCAAAGCACTATCAGAGGACAAAATTGATGAAGCAGTGAAGGAACTGGACAAGGCCACAGCGAAGTACCCCCAGTTTGCCGCGGCATGGTCTTTGCTGGGAGACATCCATCAGCAGCACGATCAGTTGGTGAAAGCCGACGAGGAATATAAGAAAGCGTTGGCGGCCGATCCGCAATTTGTGAATCCGCTGTACGGGCTTTCCGTGATCGCTGCCCAGGAAAAGAAATGGCAGGATGTTGCGGACTACAGCGCACAGGTAATCAACCTGAACGCATATGCCTTCCCCTCTGCTTATTTTTTCAACGCGGCCGCAAACTACAACGTTGGAAAATTTGATCTGGCTGAGGCGAGCGCGCGCAAGTATAAGGCCGGCACAGATCGCAAGCATCCTGAAGTCTCACTGCTTCTGGCCAGCGTCCTGGCCCGCAAAGAAGATTATGCAGGCGCGGCCCAGCAATTGAAGGATTTTTTGGCATTGGTACCCACCGCTCCGAATGCCAATGAGTTGGAGACCCAGATAAAGCAGTATGAGCAACTAAGCATGGCGAAGAAGTAGGAAGACACCGGCTGCTTCAGTTTTCCTTTTGCGGAAATGCCAGCAGAAACGGCGCCGTAAATTTTTCGTTCGGCTTCAGGTTTCCGTGATCGTCAATTCGATTCCAGCCGACATTGGCGACCACAAAAATCTTGCCATTGACCACAATCGCATGTGTGGGTTCGCCCAACCCTTCGCCCTGGGCCAGAACTTCCGCTGATTCCACGCGTGTTTGTTCGTGATTTAAACGGTAGCGAACAATGCGCGCCGGGCTTGTCCCGTTCTGCACTCCGATCAATGCATCGCCAACCCGAAGAAGTCCGTCAAGTCCTGTGGCCGCCACGTTGTCCGGCATGGTGAGATAGCTGATCTTGTTGTGATTGTTCAGATCGATGATTGCGATTCCGATGGCATATTCGGAGACGAAAAGGCGTTTGCCATCGGCGGCCATAGCAGGCGTCTGAGGAGAGAAGAAGCCGCCGGCAATTTTCTCCATCTGCGCTGTCTTTAAACTACCCTGCGAATCACCCTGCACGCGATACACGCCGCCGCCAAGACTGTCGGAAACAAACACGCTGCCCTGAGGTGTAACCGTCATATCGCCCAGAACACCGGGCGCTGCGGGTGGGAGATCATAGCGGTGCAGCACCGTGCCGTTGCGAGGATCCACGGCAAGCAACGCCGTCTTGCCATCGTCTCCTGGTGGATTGCTGGCAAATTCAGGCATGGCTGAGGATGTGATCCAAAGCAGGTTGCGCATGTTGTCAAAAGAGACAGCCAGGGTAGGCCAACGTTTCGCCGTTGCAGGCAAGGATACTTCGTCCAGCCGGCATTGCGATTCATTCATCGCAGGTAAAGTCACCCGGTACACAGAGTGATGAAGAACGCTGGTGACATAGAGCATTCTGCCGGTTGAGTCCGATGCAACGTCTTCCGGCATGAGATCGGGAATGGGAAGAGCGCAGACCTTCTGGCCGTGAACAAACGGCTGGCTGACAGCGTTCATCTTTTCCGCCACCGCTTTCCAGCCGGGATCAGAGAGTAAAGGCTTGAGATCATCATCGGCGGAAATGTCATAAGACAGACCCATGGCAACATAACGCTGCATCCATGCGAGTGCCTGAGCGTTGTTACCCAGCCGCGTTTCAACAGACGCCATACGCAGAAGGTACGTGGGCGTGGGACTGGGCAGCTCTTTACCAATTTCCAGCAAGCACTTCACGCAGGCCTTTCCAGTCCTGCTTCTGGCGCAGTTCGCGACCCTTCTTATTCAGTTCAAGGAAGTGCGCACGATCGAGAGAGAAAGCAGAGATTGCCGGCAGCAAAATGATTGCGAGTATGAGGACCCGTTTCATGAAGACTCCATAGGACCCTGAGTTAGACGCTCCGCGAATGATTTCGATAACTTTGTCGGAATGACGGTGTTCCCGGCTGGTTTAGGTTGGCTTTTTTTCGATTTCGCTTTACCATCGCCCAGATGTCTGCAGAAGACAAAGCGTTAAACCGCGAGCGCCTGGTATCGGCTGTTCAAGCCGAAGAGGACGAATCTTTTGAACTTAAGTTGCGCCCCAAGCTGCTGCGCGAGTTCATTGGGCAAAATAAAGTCAAAGAAAACCTGTCCGTGGCGATAGAAGCCGCCAAGTCGCGCGGCGAAGCCCTGGACCATGTGCTGCTTTACGGCCCGCCGGGACTGGGCAAGACGACGTTGGCAACGATTATCGCCAATGAGATGGGCGTCGCGTATCAACAAAGCGCCGGCCCTGCCATTCAGATCAAGGGCGACCTTACGGCCATTTTGACCAACCTGCATGACCGCCAGGTTTTATTCTTTGATGAAGTCCATCGACTGCAACCTGCGCTGGAAGAGCTGCTGTATTCGGCTCTGGAAGATTACAAACTGGACATCATCATTGGGCAGGGACCGTCCGCGCGAACGCACACCATTGATGTAAGTCCGTTCACGTTTGTGGCTGCGACAACGCGTGCAGGCCTGCTTTCAGCGCCGCTGCGTTCACGCTTTGGCATCCTGCTGCGTCTGGAGTTCTACAGCACAGAGGAGCTTAAGTTTGTGATTGAACGGTCGGCGGAGATCTTAGGCGTAGCCATTGACTCTGATGGCGCGGAGGAACTGGCCGGCCGGGCACGCGGCACTCCGCGTATCGCCAACCGCTTGTTGCGCCGGGTCCGCGATTTTGCTCAGGTGCGCAGCAAGGGCCGCATCGACAAAAGCACCGCCCAGGCAGCACTGGAAATGCTGGAAGTTGATAAGCATGGCTTTGATGAAGTGGACCGCCGGCTGCTGTTGACGATCATCCAGAAATACAACGGAGGCCCGGTTGGATTGGGAACACTGGCCGCAGCGCTGGCGGAGGAAACGGAAGCGCTGGAAGAGATTTACGAACCGTTTCTTATTCAGATCGGCTTCCTTGATCGGACCCCGCGAGGACGTGTAGCAACCAGGCTTGCCTATGAGCACTTTGGGATTAAGTATGGCCGGCAGCCGGGTCTTTTCTAGTCAATAGATTGTTCAAATTACAGGGTTTTACCTCCTTTTCAGACCCATGAATTTGCGGTACTCTGCAAGACTTACCTTCTCAGCAGCCATGAGTCTAAAAAACCTGAGTTCACGAATCCCAATTTCGCGTTGGAACACGCATTCTTTGCGCTCACGCCGTGGACTGGAGACTCGACGTGCGTAATGGCGGCTTCGGCTTCGGCTCCGAATTCGTCTCAGCGGCGAAAATGGTCCTGGCAATTCTGGTGGTCTTGTCGGGGCTGAAGGCCCATGCTTATCAGGAGCTACCGGCAAAGGCAGCGGTGCACGCGCCGTCACTGGCTCACGAACTCAGCTCACTCGATGTGCCGCGTCTGGACGCGGGACCGAAGCTGGTTGATTTTGAAGGGATGGAACCTGCGAGCCTGATCGCCCGCAGGATGCTGAAGGTCAGCAAATTTATTCAGCGCGATCCGAAGGATGGCTCACCCGTCTCGCAGCGAACGGAAGCTTATCTCGGATATACGGACAAGAGTTTTTACATCGTATACCTGGCTTTCGATTCCAATCCCAAGCTGCTGCGTGCCCGCATGCTGCGCCGCGAATTGATTGATGACGACGACCAGTGCGGCTTTTTCCTTGACACTTTTCACGATCATCGTCACGCCTACTACTTTTACGCCAACCCGTATGGTATTCAGCAAGACGGACTGTACTCAGAGACCAATGGCCCCGACCAGTCTTTTGATACGGTCTGGCATACGTTTGCAAAGATTACATCGCAGGGTTACATCCTGGGATTTGAAATTCCTTTCAAGTCTCTGCGGTTCAAGCCTTCCCCAACCCACACGTTCGGAATTTTGCTGGCCCGCGTAATTCCCCGCTTAGCGGAGCGCGCCTACTATCCCGAAAATTCTGCCCGTTTGCAGGGTCTGCTGGTGCATGAAGGCGATATCGGCGGCTTTGATCAGATATCGCCGGGACGCAACATGCAGTTCATTCCTTACACGTCGCTGGGGGCCTTCCGATCACTGGATGAGCGGGACCCTGCGGGAGATCGATTTACCGGCAAGCATCTGGAACCCAAAGCGGGTCTGGATTCAAAAATAGTCTTGAAAGACAGCCTGGTTTTTGACTCCACCATTAATCCAGACTTTGGACAGATTGAATCAGACGATCCGCAGGTCACGGTGAATCAGCGCTTTGAAGTTTTCTTTCCCGAGAAGCGGCCATTCTTTCAGGAGAATTCCAGCTACTTTGCCACTCCCATGAACCTGGTATTCACGCGACGCGTGGTGGATCCGCTGTATGGTGCGCGTCTAACGGGCAAGGTTGGCGGCTGGGCCATTGGAAGCTTTGTGGCCAACGATCGCGCGCCGGGAAAGAACGTGATTGATACCGACCCGCTGTCAGGCAATGATGCCTATTACGGCGTGTTCCGGCTGAATCGTGAGATTGGTAAGAACAACAGCATTGGATTTATTTACACGGACCGGGAACTCCACACCGCACCCAATAGCTTCTGCACGATCACTGAGTGCGAGGTTGGCTTTAACCGAGTGGGCGGATTTGATGCCCAGTTCAAGCTCAACAAAAACTGGCAGGTCAGCGGGCAGGCTGTAACCAGCGAGACCAAGCTGAACAACGGTACTCATCTTGCTGGCCCGGCGTATCTGTTGTTTGGTGAATACAGTTCCAGAAAGATTGAATTCAACACCAGCTATCAGGACATCTCGCCGGGTTTCACCACGGAGACCGGGTTTGTGCCGCGGGCAGATATCCGTCAATACAACACGTTCTTCGGTTACACGCGACATCCGGAAGGGAAAGTACTGGTTTCGCACGGCCCCCGATTCACTGAAAACTCCATATGGGACCACAACGGCACCCGGCTGAATTACCTTGGCAATGCCAACTATCAGGTCGAATTGCCCAGGCAGACTTTTATCGCGGTATTCGGGCAATTGGAACACGAGAGGCTCCGGCCGATCGACTTTTCCACGCTACCCGGTAATCGCGACTACGCGCATGTGGTCTGGGGTCCAGCGATCAATACCAGCTACTTCAAATCGGTTGGCCTGAATGGCGAGATCGATATAGGAACAGCCACAAACTTTGTTCCCCGGACCGGACCGCCGGTGCTGGCGAACTTTACGGGCGTGACATTGAACGCGAGAGTGCGCCCCACCAAAAGCTTGACGATCGATAACACTTATCTGCTGACGCGGCTGCTGGACAAGCAGACCGGACTCAACATCTTCAATAACCACATCATGCGATCAAAGTGGAATTACCAGTTCACGAAAGAGTTTTCTCTACGCTTGATTGGTGAGTACGATTCCACGCTGTCAAATCCTTTTCTTACGACTCTGCAAAACAGTAAACGGTTTAACGGGGATGTGCTGTTCACCTATCTGATCAACCCGGGAACGGCGATTTATGCGGGATACAACAGCAATCTGCAGAATGTTGACCCGTCATTGCAGGGTGTTTGCGCCGGTCTGACCTGTGTACCCGGACAGTCACCCGATGGTTTGTTGCGCACGCGCAATACGTTCATCAACGACGGGCGGCAGATATTTGTGAAGGTTTCGTATTTGTTCCGGTATTAGGGCGAGTTTATGTCGCTCCGCTTCGCTACGCTCCGGCCTACGGCAGTGAGGTTAGGTTTTCCTGTGCAGCTTACCCCGCACTTATTCCTCAGCGCGGCTTTTCTTCGAAAATCGCCGCGCCTTGGAAACGTACGGGGCTAACTTCAGTCGCGCCTACGGCGCTTTGTGTATAGGCACCTGGAGAATATGTAAGATCGCGAGTTTGGAGACGTAGCGAAGCTGTGGAATTTTTTACCTCAGCGGCTAAAGCCAGATTTCTGTTGGTCTGTTATCGCAGGCATAAATGCCTGCTCCACCCCGTGGGGGATAGAAAGCACTCTGCTCAGCCATTTGCGATGGTCGGTTAAAGACCTTGAAGATTTGCGTAAGTTGGCCATCATCGCAAGGCATCATCGTAAGGCTAATTGCCAGGAAAGAAAGATCCGCGCAGAAATTCCCTGCATCAGCATTGTTCGGTAAGACATCCTCGGGGTTCCTCTTTCGCCGCCGCATACGCTCCGACTCACTTCGGAATGACACACGGGAAGAGCGCGGGCTGCGTGGCAGTCCCATCTCCGTAAGGAATTAAGAGTTTCCCCCGGACTTGAAGCCCTGGTTAACCGTGCTTCATGGTCAAGTGGTTTGATGTTTTGATGTAAAGATAAATCCTGAGCTGCTCGTTTTAGGCGGAAAAAACCGGCTCAAAAGCGTTAGTAGATGCAAGTTTCCATTTATCATTGGCTTACTGACATGTCGGTTGCCGTTCGGTCTTTCGCAAAAATTAATATCGGGTTACGTATCGGCGCCAACCGCCCGGATGGCTTCCATGAACTGCGCACTGTTTACCAGACCATTGATCTGGCGGACATCGTTCGTGTGGACGTGGGCCGAGGCGCCGGCATTGAAGTCTATTGCAAAGATCCGCGCGTCCCGTCAGACGAGACCAATACCTGCTGGCGCGTAGCTGATAAGGTGCTGCGATCGCTGAAAACTCGCGGAAAAGTGCGAATCACCATCGAGAAAAACCTGCCGGTGCAGGGTGGCATGGGCGCCGCGTCATCGAATGCAATCGCCACTTTATTCGGTCTGGAGAAAGTGCTGAAAAAACAGCTTCCGCCGGACGAGCGCCTGCGTATCGCTTCCGAAGTCGGCTCTGATCTACCCCTGTTTCTGGTAGGCGGCACCGTGCTGGGAACGGGTCGGGGCGAGCAGGTATACGCCATGGAAGACCTGCCATGCTTTCCCTGTGTGGTGGCGACGCCGGACATAGGTGTGTCGACACCGGCGGCATTTGCCGAATGGGACAAGAAGTTTCCAGCACCCGCCAAATTGACGGCGCAGCCTGCCTCCGATAAAATGAATACGTTCAGCCAGTCGGTTTATGAATGGCTGAGCGGTAGTAGTTTTTCCCCAACCGGTGTCTCAGTAAATGGCTGGGACCGGGCCGAGGCACTGCTTCTCGACCTTGTCCGTACCGGGATAGAAAATGACTTTGAAACCGTCGTTTTCCCTAAACATCCCGCAATACGTGAAGTGAAGCGCGCCTTGGAGCGTTCGGGAGCGAAGTACGTGTCGCTTTCAGGCTCAGGATCAACTGTTTTTGGGCTCTTTGCGGATCAAGCTACAGCAGAAAAAGCTGCAGCGACCCTGCTAGGGAATGAAATCCCTGCAAAAGTCACAACAACGCTACCGCGTAGTCGATATTGGAAAGAGATTTTTAAGAGCTAGCTGCCAGAAGGTACTTGGTATTTGGCTTTTGGTACTTGGTGAAAACCAGGCCCTCGGGATCGGGTGATCTGGTAATCGGATGATCTGGTGATCTGGGCCCCTCGGGTGCGATGCCTTGGGATGAATCCTGTAAGTCCTTTAGATCTTGGGATGAACGGGGAGGGGTAGCCAAGATTGAGTAATTGGGTAATTTGGTAATCGGGTAAATGAACCCCTGGGGTGCGATGCCTTGGGATGAATCCTGTAAGTCCTTTAGATCTTGGGATGAGCGGGGAGGGGTAGACCCCCGAATCGCCGAGATCGCACGTGATCGCCGACATCGCGCGTGATCCGGAGTTTAGTAGGTGTGGGTGAGGCGAATGGTGAGCGCCGTAAAGCGCGAACCTGAGCCGGGGGCGAAGTCGCTTGCGACGGAGCCCTAGAAGTGAAGATGGGCGGTCGACTAATGGTAGGTCAAGTGCCTTTGGAGCACTTTGTCTAGGTTCGACTCCTAGCCGCCCAGCCAGAAGTTAGCAATTGGCAATTGGCAAGTAGTAATTGGCAAGCTGTAATCGGAAACCCCGCAGGTCCCCGGAAGGACATCTGTAACCCCAGAACGTTCCGGCCAAGGACCTAAAACGTAGATCCGTTGTAGCAAACCAGCTTCGAACGGGTGAATGAACATGGCGACCATAGCGACAGCAACTGACAAACCGGAGAAAAAGCAACAACCAACTCAGCCGAAGAGCGAGCACAAGCCCCAGCGGGCGCGTAATGACGACAAGTTCAAGATTTTCTGCGGCACGGCCAATGAAGCATTGACCGACGAGATCTGCAGTTTTCTGGATTTACAGCGCGGCAAGGCTACAGTGACCCGCTTCTCCGACGGAGAAGCTTACATACACATCCAGGAAAACGTGCGCGGCGCTGATGTATTCGTTGTCCAGCCCACATGTTTCCCGGTGGATGAACACCTGATGGAACTGTTGTTGCTGGTAGACGCGCTTAAACGCGCCTCAGCCCGGCGCATCACCACGGTGATTCCGTATTACGGTTATGCCCGCCAGGACCGCAAAGATAAACCGCGTGTTCCGGTGTCTTCCAAAGTGATTGCTGATTTGCTCACCACGGCGGGAGCGCATCGTGCCCTGGTGGTTGATTTACATGCGCCGCAGATTGCCGGGTTTTTCAATATTCCGGTTGACCATATTTTTGCGTCGCCGGTGCTGGTGGACCATTTCAAGAAGATGCAGTTGCCGAATTTGACCGTGGTATCACCGGACGCAGGCGGCGTGGAACGCGCGCGTTTTTTTGCCAAGAAAATTGACGCGGCCCTGGCCATCGTCGATAAGCGGCGCACGGACATGAACGTTGCCGAAGTAATGCACGTGATCGGTGACGTGAAAGGCCGGACCTGTCTGATTATCGATGACATCATCGACACGGCAGGCACGCTGGTGAAGACCGCTGAAGCATTGGTGAATGCAGGCGCAACGAAGGTATTTGCCTGTGCGTCACACCCGGTGTTGTCGGGGCCGGCGATTGAGAGGATTTCCAAGTCGAAGCTGGAAGAGGTGGTTGTCACCAACACGATTCCGCTGACGGCAGCCGCTCAAGCCGAACCGAAGATCAAAGTTCTGTCGATCGCAGGCCTGCTGGGCCGAACGATCCAGTCAATTCACGAGGAGACTTCCGTCAGCTCGTTGTTCGTTTAAAAGGGATTTGCCCAGAACGCAGCAACGAGGGCGCGGAAGCAGAGAAGAAGGAAAAAGAGATGATTTCAAAGGAAGTAGTTGAAGCACAAACAAGGCCGGACGCGTCGCGTGGGAAGAATGAAGCCCGCCGTCTGCGTGTGAGCGGCCGCATTCCCGCCGTGGTGTATGGCGCCAAGAAAGACGCGGTTGCGGTGAGTGTTGATCCCAAGCAGATCACGCGAATCCTGCATTCGGAAACCGGCCACAACACGATTTTTGATCTCAAAGTCGGCAATGAAGACAGCAAAGCCATGATCGTTGACTGGCAGTATGAGCCGATCAAGAGCCAGCTGCTGCATATTGACCTGAAGCGGATCGCCATGGACGTGAAGATCCGCGTGAAGGTCCCCATCCATCTGACAGGTGAAGCGCCGGGCGTAAAGACCTCTGGCGGCATCATGGACCAGGTGCTGCGTGAAGTGGAAATCGAGTGTCTGCCGGGTGACATTCCCAGCCACATTGATGCCGATGTATCGCAACTGGAATTCGGGCAGGTGTTGCGCGTAAGCGACCTGCCGCACGGCGGAACGCTGAAGTTCATCACCGATGAGAACCAGGCTGTTGCCCACGTGACATCAGTGAAGGAAGAAGTTGCGCCGACCGTTGACGCCACGGCGGAAGCTGCCGCGGCTGGACCTGCCGAGCCGGAAGTCATCAAGAAGGGCAAGCAGGAGACGGAAGAAGCTGAACCGCCGGCGAAGAAGTAACCTGCGTGAAACTGCTCGTCGGGCTGGGGAATCCCGGTATCGAATATCAGTTCACGCCGCACAATATCGGCTTTCTGGCGGTAGATCGGATCGCCGAAAACTGCGGAGTACAGGTTGATAATCGCCACTGTAAAGCTCTAACCGGCCGGGCCAGAATTGGAAATGACGAAATCCTTCTGGCCAAGCCGGAAACCTACATGAACCTGAGTGGCATGTCGGTTCTGGAGCTCTCCAGGAAGTATGAAATTGATCCGGCGAAGGACCTGATCGTGATTTATGACGAGCTGGACCTTCCCCTGGGGATGATTCGCGTGCGCGCACGTGGGTCATCCGCCGGACACAACGGAATGCAATCGATCATCAATGCGATGCAGACCGAAGAGATTGCCCGGATCAGGATCGGCGTGGCGCCCGATAGTCCGGGAAAGGGCGGAGCCAAGTACATATTGGCTCCATTCAGAAAATCGCAGTTGCTGGCCGTGGATGAAGCGCTGGACCTGACGGCCAAGGCTGTGGACGTGATTTTGAGCGATGGAATCGCAACAGCGATGAACCGGTTCAATCGCAAGAATAAGCCGGATGAACCGGCAGAAGAAAGCTAGTCAAGATTTTGAGAAACGCTGCTGGCCAGGAAAGGCACTAGCAGCTCGCCGGCAAAGTGCGCGGCGACAGGAGAAAAAATGCAACGAGCTTACGAAGTGATGTTCATTGTGCGTCCGGACGTGATGGAAGAGGACATGGACAAACTGATTTCAACTCTGCAGGGCCATGCCACCACCGCGGGTGCGACCGTACAGAACACAGAGAAAATGGGCCGGCGCCGGCTGGCTTATGACGTAAAGAAGTTTCAGGATGGCCAGTACGTTCTGTTTACCCTTCAGGCTGATGGCAAGGCGATCCACGAATTGGAACGCCGCATGCGCGTGGCTGAGCAGGTGATCAAGTACATCACCGTGCGCACGGACGAGGAACAGCAGCGTCTGGACAAAGTACGCAAATTGCGTGCATCGCGCACCAAGCGTCCGCCGGCGGAACCGGCAACGGCTGAGAACGAAGGCTCCGCGGTCACCGCGTAAAAAAATTCTGGCGCGCCTTCGATGTGTGCGCCTGCTTCAAGGAGAGTTATGGCTGACGAAAATCAGGAAGTATCATCAACACCACCACCACAGCGCCCCGCGGGACGCCCCGATCGACCGGACCGTCCAGACCGTGGGCCCGGTGGCCCCCGCGAAGGCGGCCGCAAGTTTTTCCGCCGCAAGAAAGTCTGTAAGTTCTGCGTGGAAAAGATTGACGACATCAACTACAAGGACGTACGCCTGCTGGGCCAGTTTGTGGCTGAGCGCGGCAAGATCGTTCCTCGCCGTCTCACGGGCGTTTGCACGCCTCACCAGCGACGCCTGACTGCCGCCATCAAGCGGGCCCGTAATATCGCCCTGTTGCCATTTGCGGCCCGGTAAGCAGCAACTTGATGCGGACCTGAGTGCGAGCTTTAACGCAGGCCTGAAGGCCTGCTCCACCCCGTGAATGGATACATCATTTGAATGGATACATCACGGGATGAAGATCGAAAATAAGAATCGGAGATTGACATGGAAGTCATCCTTAAAGAAGAAGTAGCGAATCTGGGCCATCGTGGAGACGTGGTGAAGGTGGCGGAAGGCTATGGCCGCAACTACCTGTTGCCGCACAAGCTCGCGATTGAAGCCACCCAGGCAAACAAGGCCGTCATTGATCAGATGAAGGCCTCTGCGGTGCGCAAATCTGCCGTGGAAAAAGCCGATTCAGAAGCGCTTTCAAAACAGCTTGATGCCGTGAACCTCAGTTTTCATCGCAAAGCCGGTGAAAAGGACCACCTGTTCGGTTCGGTCACGTCATCAGACATCGCAGACGCCCTGGAGCAGAAAGGCTTCACCATTGATCGCCGCAAGATCCAGCTGGCTGAACCACTGAAGAGCGTTGGCGATTTCGAAGTGCCGATCCGCCTGCATCGCGACGTGGTGAGCAAGGTAAAGGTTTCTGTGCAGAAGGAAGCTGAAGCGTAAGCAAGCTTCTCTTTTCATTCGACTAAACTGCGAAAGCCCTGGGGAAACTCGGGGCTTTTGCCATCTCAGTGTGCATTGGGTGGGGGGTGGGCTAGTGGGCCAAAACCCCAAAATCGCCCCCAAATGATGCACTTTCGCAAGTGTTCGAAAATGGGATACTCTCAGCTTACGTATCCTCGTTTGGCTCGTCCAAGTAATTGCAAGGAGAGAGGATTCGAGGGACATAGCCATGCCGGCCGAGACTGCAGTTCTAAAAGCGGCGGTTGGCGCGAGCGGTGAAAAACGTTACTCCCATTCAGCGGGAGACATGGTGAGTCAAGCCCTAAGCCGAGCAAATGACAGTGAGCTGATTCGCGCCGCTCAGCGTGGAGACCGTGTTGCGTTTGAAAGCCTGGTGCGCCAATACGATCAAGCTGTGTTGCGCCTGGCCCTGCATCTGACTGGCTCTGAACCGGACGCCCGTGATATCTATCAGGAAGCCTTTCTCAAGGCCTATCGGCACATAGGTAATTTCCGCTTTGAGTGCTCGTTCTATACCTGGATTTACCGCATCGTAACGAACCTGTGCCTGGACCATCTGCGTAAACGCCAGACGCGCAGAGAAGATCCTGCCACCATCATGGATTCCAGCGGCCAGGAACTTGACCTTCTTGACCGTGTGTCTGACGACCGCGCCGGCGCCAATCCTGAACGCGATCTCATGCGGCGCGAGCTGGGTTCAAAGATTGCCCAGGCGCTCACCAAGCTCACGCCACGCGAACGCATGGTCTTTGAACTGAAGCATTATCAGGGCCTGCGCCTGCGCACGATTGGCGAAATGTTGAACACCACGGAAGAAACAGCCAAGAACACTTTGTTCAGGGCCACACAGAAATTGCGGAGTACACTGGCGCCCATGCGCCGGTAAAGATTGCGGTAAAGAAATTTTCGGGGGATTTGGTTATGAAATGCGATTGGACAAAAGAGAATCTGGCTCTCTACATCTATGACGAGCTGGCCGATGATGCCAGGTTTGAGATGGAGAACCACGTCCGCAACTGCGCTGGGTGTCGCGAAGAGTTGGAAAGCTTCAGCGCGCTGAAGCAGGATATGTCCGCCATGCCGGTATTGGAGATTTCCCCCAATCTTCTTACGGCCAGCCGGATGCAACTGCAGGAATCCCTGGAGCACGCACAACAGAACCGCTCCGGTTGGGGCATGTTTGTCTTCGACTTTGCCGGATGGATGAACCAGATCAAGCTGGCGCCCGCTTTAACCGCGGCCATTCTGATGATTGGCTTTGCCGGCGGCACGATTACCACGTGGAAAGTTGCCGGCTCCAGAACGCCTGAAAATGTGGTTGGAAAAGGTCAGGAGCTGCCGAAAGATGTAGGCGTTGCCGCCATCGAGTCAATCCTTACTGACCCCACTTCCAACAACGTCACCATCACGTACGACACTTTGCATCCACAAACTCTGGTAGGTTCAGCGGACGATCCGCGCATTCAGCAGCTTCTGCTGCTGGCCACGCACAGCAATCGCGATTCTGATGTGCGCCTTGATTCCATCGATCTGCTCAAAGCACACGCAGGTGACAATGACGTTCGCGATGCTCTGGTTTCCGCCCTGCGTTATGACAAGAATCCCGGTGTGCGGCTCAAAGCCCTGGACGGCCTCAAAGGTTATGTCCGCAATGATGTTCACGTGCGTGATGCCGTCCTGGAAGCGTTGCTTCACGACGACAATTCAGGCGTTCGTTCAGAAGCTATTGGACTGCTTGATCCGGTAAAAGCCGATTCCAGTATTCGCGAAGCGCTGGAAGTTCTGGCCAAACGCGATCCCAATCAATTTATACGTTCGCAATCGCAACGCTATCTTGCCAGCACACCTCATCTGGACTAAAGAGAATAACCAAACCATGAATAGACCTCTACAACTCGCGACTCTGCTGCTGGCCACAGGCTTGAGCGCAGTCGCGCAAACATCCGGTTCGACCTCGAGCGGTTCAACTTCGAACGGTTCAACCTCCAATTCACGCCTGTACCGCTCTGGAGGGGAGTGGATCCAGGAAATTACTGGCTCCATGCCCGCAAGCAAGGCGGTCAAAGTTAAATCCAGTGCAGGCTTTATTAAAGTTGAGGGCCGGCAGCAGGATGCCATCGTCTTCACTATCCGCGAGCATGTGCGTGCGTCTTCAGAAGTTGCGGCAAGGCGCGAGTTCGCTCATATGAGCTATAGCTCAATGGGTAATGGTGATACCACCACGCTGCGTGCTGAGTGCGAAGGCTACAATCGCGGATACATCGACTTTGAAGTACAGGTGCCGCGGCAAACTGCGGCCTTGAGTCTTGAAACCAGGGGCGGAGTTGTCAGCGCAAAGAACATCTCTGGAAAAGTTGACGCCAGCACGGGCGGCGGTGATATTCAACTGGACCAGATTGGCGGGCTGGTGAACGTTTCCAGCGGTGGCGGAACCATTGATATCGGCAAGACAGATACTGACGTTCATGTTGCAACCGGCGGCGGCAACATTCATATCGGTTCCGTGGGTGGACGTTTGATTGCCAGCTCTGGCGGAGGAAATTTGAATATTGGCTCGGCCAAATTGATGAACCTGGAAACAGGCGGGGGCTGGATCAAAGTCAATAAGTGCGAAGGCACAATCAAGGCAGCCACCGGCGGTGGCACCATTGACCTGAATCAAATTGATGGAGTGGCACAGATTCAAAGCGGCGGCGGCGGCATCAAAATCGGGCCCATTCGCAGCGGTATGCACGTGGAAACTGGCAGCGGCCCAATTATCGCGACCCTGGCCAAAGGTGCGTCTTTCTCTGATTCACGCCTGGAAACCTCGGTCGGCTCCATCATCGTCTACGTTCCAGACGGTCTTGGCGTCACCATTAAGGCTGCGGTCGAAGTGGCACGCGGTGACGGCATCAGCAGTGATTTTCCCGAGCTGAAGATCACGCGCTCCGGCAACATTGGTCCGCGTGAAGCCTTTGCAGAAGGCAGTCTGAACGGCGGCGGGCCCGTGCTTCATGTTCACACGGCGACAGGCAATATCGAGTTCAAACGGCAAAAGAATAATTAGACTTCGCGGGAGGTTTTTGTGCGTCGACTATTTACATTCGCGATTTTCATGAGCGGATTACTTCCCCTTTCTCATGCGGACGCGGCAACCCAGCCTGAGGCGCAGTCTAAGAGTCCCAGCGCCTATGTGGTTTCGCCTGCTGGCCGTTCCTACCTTGGCGTTGATATCCGTGACATTACGCAGGACCGTGTGGCAGCGCTGAAATTGAAAGAAGAGCGCGGCGTAGAAGTAACCATGGTTGACCAGGACGCTCCCGCGGGCAAAGCCGGGCTCAAGGAACACGATGTCATCCTAGACTTCAATGGCTCTCCAGTAGAAAGCGAAGAGCAATTGCGGCGCATGATCCGCGAAACGCCGCCCGGACGCACCGTAACACTTGGAATCAGCCGTGACGGCGGCCCCATGAAGCTCAGCGTACAGCTTGCGCAACATGACAAGGTATTGCTCGGCAATCGTGTAGAATTCCCGCCCCTGCCATCCATTCCGCCTCTTCCAGACATGGATATGGCCAACCGCATGGACGTTCCTAATGTCATCGTGGTGCGCAGCCTGTCGACCTCACTGGGCATACAGACAGAAAATCTCGGCCAGCAACTGGGCGACTATTTCGGCGTCAAGAATGGCGAAGGCGTTCTGGTCCGTTCGGTCGAAAAAGGCAGCCCTGCGGAAAAGGGAGGCGTTAAAGCTGGTGACGTGATTGTCCGAGTCGCCGATGAAAAGCTCTCTGATCGTGCCGACCTCTCGCGCGTAATGCGCAAACATCGCGAAGGTGGCAAGGTCGTCCTCGGCATTGTAAGAGACCGTCACGAACAGACCGTGACCGTTGACCTGCCTCAGCGCCGCACCAAGGACTCCTCAGAGCTTATTCTCGACGAAAAGCTCCAGGGATTGGATTCAACACTCGAGCGCCTGGAAGGCATCACGATTGACGAGGATTTTGATCTCGAATCCCAAACCAAGCTTCTGCAACTGGATCACGTGAAGAATGCCATGAAAAGAGCGAAGTCGGCTCTGCAATTGCTCGAGAAGAATCAGGATGTGCTCTCACTCTCTGATTCCATGATCTAGCTGTTCACCTTATCGCCTTGTTTCCGCGTGGCCGTTAAGGCCACGCATTTTTTATGCCTACGGTCCGATGAGCAAAAATTTGGGCCGCCCATGCCGAGGCGGCCCATTTTATTTCGATTGGAATCGGCGTTAGTCGTTGTCGTTCCCGGCGCGCTTCCAGTTGATGATGTCGCCCAGAGTGGTGGTTGCGCTGGAACTTGACGCAGGATGCTTGTAAGCTTCCACGTCCGCGCGGCTGGCTTCTTCGCCTACTGCACGCAAGCTCAGTCCAACTTTCTTCTCGTCGGCGTTCATTTTGATGATCTTGAAGTCATGTTCCTGTCCGGCATCCAGTTTTGCTGGTGCGCCGGTGGAATCTGTGGCTTCGGAGTTATGGCAAAGACCCTCAACGCCCTCTGCAATTTCAACAAAGGCGCCAAACTGGGCCAGCCGCAGAACCTTGCCGTGCACCACATCGCCAATACGATGTGTCTGGAAGAAGGTCTCCCAGGCGTCCGGCTGAAGCTGCTTCACGCCCAGTGAAAGGCGGCGCTGCTCCGGCTCAATGCCAAGAACAATTGCCTTCACCTTCTCGCCCTTCTTCAGGACTTCCGAAGGATGTTTTACACGCTTGGTCCAGCTCAGGTTGCTCACGTGTACCAGGCCATCAATTCCGTCTTCGATCTCGATAAACGCACCAAAGTCAGTCAGGTTGCGCACTCGGCCTTCAACCGTTGAGTTGATGGGATACTTCTCGTGCAGGCGCTCCCACGGGTTTGACTCAAGCTGTTTCAATCCAAGCGAGATGCGGCGCTCCGTGGAATTCACGTTCAACACCACGCACTCCAGCTCTTCGCCCACATTCAGCATCTTGGATGGATGCTTCATGCGCTTGGACCATGACATTTCGCTCACGTGCACCAGGCCTTCAATGCCCTGTTCCAGCTCAACGAACGCACCGTAATCGGTCACGCTCAGAACGCGGCCACGAACACGCGCGCCGATCGGATAGCGTTCCGCGGCGTCCAGCCATGGATCAGGCGTGAGCTGCTTAAAGCCCAGCGAAACCCGGAGTTTTTCCGGATCAAATTTCAGCACCTTCACCTGTATCTGGTCGCCAACATGGACCAGGTCGCGCGGGTGCGTGAGGCGGCCCCAGGACATGTCAGTAATGTGGAGCAAGCCGTCAATGCCGCCCAGGTCCACAAATGCGCCGTAGTCGGTCAGGTTCTTGACCGTACCGGTAAGGATCGAATCTTCCTGAAGGTGCTCCAGCGTCTTTTCCCGCTTGACTGCAACTTCTTCATCCATGATCGCCTTGCGGGAGACCACGATGTTGCCGCGCTTCTTGTTCAGCTTGATCACGCGGACTTCAATTTCCTGGCCTTTGAGGGTATCCAGATTGCGAACCGGGTGGGTATCCACCTGCGATCCCGGCATGAAAGCTTTCACGCCGATATCCACTGAAACTCCGCCTTTGACCCGCTCTACAACCGTTCCCTTGATGGCTTCCTTTGTGTGGTAAGCCTTTTCGATGTTCTCCCACACTCGCACGCGTTGGGCACGCTCGTGCGATAAAAGGACTGAGCCTTCTTCGTTCTCGCCCCGCTGCACCATGACCTCAATCGGGTCGCCGGGCTGGAACTTGATGTTGCCATGGGCATCCGTGACTTCAGCGATGGGCACCAGCCCCTCGGACTTGAAGCCGATGTCCACAACCACATGCGTGGCAGTAATCTTAATAACGGTGCCTTTGAAGACATTGTCTTCACTTGGCGCCGGCTCTGTTTCAAGGGTGTACGATTCAAGCGCGGTTGCGAAATCTTCCATGTGAGTTTCTTCTTTGTGAGCGATGCCCGCGGTGGGCTGCTCAGTGGATTCGAGTTGGGTATTGTTTCCGGACATAGTTGAGTTTTTTTGCAGGACTTCTGACGGGACGGATGAACTTCTGGTCTCAGCTTCAGGCTGTATTGATTCCTTGCGGACTGTTTCTTCGACCGACATTCCTCTACCCTGCCGGTGCCTAAAACACGTTGGGACTCAATAAGAGAATCGTGTGACGTGCTGAAGGTGGACCCCGAAAGGGTCCCACTGGTGTGCTCCTTCCAATTTTGCTCGAAGGCGGAAATACCAGCGGCCGGATCTTACGGCAGTCCTGAAAGGGCCATAAGACTCCTTCGACTATAGCAACCAGCTAAACCACTGTCAAACACCGGAACCCCTGAAAACCCATCTAAATCAACCCTTCCCGTTCTGGTAAATTCCTCATATGGACTTTATTTTCACACCCTGGCGCTATGCCTATGTCTCAGGCGCCGATAAGGTTAACGATTCGTCGATTGACAAGGCGAATCAGTGCATTTTTTGTGCCGCTGCCCAGTCTGGCGACGACAAAGCCGCCTGGATCGTCCATCGGGGCGTCTCCTGCTTTGTGATCCTCAATGCTTTCCCTTACACCTCCGGCCACGTAATGATTGTCCCTTACGAGCACCTGGACCAACTCCAGAAACTCTCGTCAAAAGCAGCCCAGGAAATGATGGAACTCACCCAAAAGCTGGAGGGAATTCTGCGCGAACTCTACCACCCAGACGGTCTGAATCTGGGCATGAATCTGGGAAAGGCCGCCGGAGCCGGTGTTGCCGGACATATACACATGCACGTTCTCCCGCGCTGGGTAGCCGACGCCAATTTTATGAGTGTCATCGGCGAGACCCGTTTGCTGCCCGAAGACCTGGAAACCACCTACTCGCGTATTCAACAGGCTTTCGCCAGATAACAGAGACTTATTCGGGTTTTTATCCGGGTACCAAGTGTGATCGCCGTCCAGAGTGGAATCTTCATCCACGATTTCCCGCCCTACCTGATTCGCAATGAGGTTCTGGCATTGTCGATTTTCATCGCTTGAAGGCAACCCGATTTTTACTTCAACTTTTTTGTCATGAATGGCAATCGACAAAACCTTAGTTGGCTGCGCGCCTCTCTCAACCAGGCATCTTAATTAGGAAATAGGAATCGATCCCATAAGGAGGCTTATGCCACACTACGGCACATTGCGTGAAACCAAATTGCAGCAGGATCCAGACGATCTTCGTGGCGCAGAGGTCTACGGAGTAAACGATGAGGAACTCGGCAAGGTCGATGATGTGATTTTCGACCACTCCAGCGGCGAAATCAGATATGTGGTGGTGGAAACCGGTGGACTATTCACCAAGAAGAGCTTTCTGGTGCCGGCCAATCGCATTTTTCCTTACGGAAATCATGATGACAAGTTCTATGCCGAGCTGGACAAGGAACGCATTCAGATGCTTCCTGAATATGACGAGAATGCCCTGAAATCGGAAAGCAACTGGTCAGCCTACGAAAAGCACTATGAAAATCAGTGGAAAGACGGCGCGCTGATGTACAACACCTCAACCGGCCGCATGGTTACGCCGTCACCAGAGGAGATTCCCCGAGCTCAGACAGGAAGTGAACGCGCCGGGCGCAATGTCCGCGAGATAACGGACTTCACTCCCGAGCGGCTCGGCCGTGAGGATGACCCGTTGGGTATTGGCAACAGCCGCTCTGCCACTCTCGAGCCGAAGAAGCCCTCTATCGCAGGACGTAAAGACGCAATCCTTGCAGATTGGGCTGCTACCAATATCAGCGATCGTGGAAAGGGCGCCGACGCGCGTTTCGATGACAGCCGTATGTCCCGCGAGCGCCAACCAGTGAAAGAGCGCGTTAATGAGAAGGTCCGGGAGGCGAAAGACGAGGTCATCCGGAGCACACCCCGGCCTGGCGAGCTTGAAGGCGATGTGATGGCTCATCGCGAAGGCCTGGATCGACCTGGCGTCTATCGCGGGGATGCAGTACCTGAAGCGGAAAAGCACTCTGACATGAACGAGCCACTCAATGCCAGCTATGGGCCGCGCTGGAATCGCTTCCAAAGCCGGCTACGCGAACGTCGCGATGACGTCGTGGCCGAATGTCCAATCTGTGGCAGCCAGAGGAAAGTGGCTTAGTCTGTTATCGTCGTTCGTTAACTTCGTTCGTTAGCAAAGATTCGCAAGGCCGCCTTCAGGTGGCCTTTTTTATTTTTAGCTTTTGTTTTCCGGCTGCGTTTCCTCGAATCGCGTGAAGCAGGGGAACTTGCAGTCCTTTAGAGGTGTCTATTGAAGTGATCATAGAACACCTGAGGCAAGCGGCCCAAGGCTCTGATTGGGACTCTTCAATTCTGGTTGAAGCTGTGGGCCGTTTGTTTGCTTCTGATTCGTGATCTTCTCAGAATATTGAAATGCAGAGAGACGGAGGATGCGGCAGGATTGAGCTCAGGCGGTCTGTCTTACATCACTTTCAAAGGGGTGTCTCCTTCTTTTCCAGTCTGCCTTTGCTTACTCTCTTCGTGACCTCCGTTACTCGGCACCAAGTTCCCTCAGATTCTTAGGTTTGTTTTCGGATCAGCGTCCATCAGTGAAAATCTGTGGTGAATTTTCGGCCTGCTTTCTTGTTCTTTTTTGACCTGTATGGGTTAGCTATTTTTGATCCGCGTTAATGTGCGTTCATCCGCGGTTAGGTTTTGTTTTCCGACTGCGTCAATCAGCGGTAAGTTTTTACTGAAGCTCCGGAAAATCCTCTTCCCGATATTCCGCCGTCGGCTTGTCCGCAGGCTTGCGTTCTGCCTCTGCGTTGCGAAGCTGCACGCGGCGAATCTTTCCTGAAATTGTCTTCGGCAGGTCCACAAACTCCAGCCTCCGCACACGCTTATAGGGCGCCAGCACCTTGCGGCTATGCTGGAACACTGACAGCGCCAGTTCGCGCGAGGGTGTTGTTCCCAGACGCAAGGTAACAAACGCCTTCACCACGGCCATGCGAATCGGATCAGGCGACGGCACCACTGCGCACTCCACCACATCCGGATGTTCGATCAGGGCGCTCTCTACTTCAAACGGGCTGATGCGATAGTCAGAGGCTTTGAACACATCATCGGCACGCCCAACAAACGTGAGATAGCCTTCGGCATCGCGCTGCACTACGTCGCCGGTACGATATAAAGGCGGCGCAATCGGAATCAGCTTGCCGTCGTCGCCCTGATAGCCCGGCATCAACGCCATCGGCGGTGGGTCCAGCGGCAGACACAGCTCGCCTTCCTCGGCTTCTTTGCCTTCCACATTGACTAACTTCACGTGATATCCCGGCAGCGGCCGGCCCATGGAGCCGACTTTCAATTTCTGTCCCGGCGGATTACCAACCTGCGCCGTGGTTTCAGTCTGACCGTAACCATCGCGAATCGTCAAATTCCACGCGGCGCGGACCTGCTCAATCACTTCCGGATTCAGCGGCTCCCCGGCACTGGCCAGTTCTCGCAATTTCACCTTCCACGAACTTAAATTCTCCGTCACCAGCATGCGCCAGACGGTGGGTGGGGCGCAGAACGTGTTCACGCCGCAGCCAGTCAGAATGTCGAGCAAATTCCGGGCATTGAAGCGCGCCTGATTGATGACAAACACTGTGGCTTCGCCATTCCACGGCGCAAAGAAACAGCTCCACGCGTGCTTTGCCCAACCCGGCGATGAGAGATTGCAATGAACATCGCCGGGTCTGATCCCGATCCAGTACATGGTTGAAAGATGACCTACTGGATAGCTGGTGTGGCTGTGCATCACCAGCTTCGGCTTCGAAGTGGTGCCTGAGGTGAAGTACAGCTGCATCGGATCGTCAGGCAGAGTTTCTCCATCGGCCACGAACTCAGTGGGACACTCGTACGCTTTCTCAAACGTATGCCAGCCGGCGATTGATTCCTCCCCTCCCACCGAAATCCTGTTACAGCTCTTCGTTGCCTCAGCCAGCTTCGGCGCCATCTCCGCTGCGCAGACAATATGTTTTACGCGGCCACGGGCTATGCGATCCGCGAGATCATCAGCAGTTAAAAGCGTAGTGGCCGGAATGATCACGCCGCCCAGCTTCATCACCGCCAGCATCGTCTCCCAAAGTGGCGGAATATTTCCCAGCATCAATAGCACGCGATCGCCGCGCTTCACGCCCAGCGAACGAAAATAATTGGCCACCTGCGCCGACCGTCTCGACAGCTCCGCAAAAGTCAGCTTGGTCTGGCGTCCATCTTCGTAGGCCACCCACAATGCGGTCTGATCGCGACGCGTGCCCGCGGCAATCACATCAAACCAGTCCAACGCCCAGTTAAAACGCTCCAGCTTGGGCCACTGGAAACCGGCGTACGCAGCAGCGTAGTCATCACGATGCTGAAGGAGAAAGTTGCGTGCGGCTCGGAAGGCTTGTGTTTGTTGGGCCATCTTTTTTCTTGTTAGCTTCTGAAATCCCGAGTTCCTCGCTCTAAAATCCCGAGCGGAGCGAGGGATCCAGGGTTACATCCCGAAGCAAAGCGAGGGATCCCTACCATCTGACTCTTATTTCCTGAGCGAAGCGAGAGTGTGTGATGTGAACAGTCGCCCAGTCAACGCGAAGAGTATTCGCCCATACAGCAACTTTGGCAATAGGGTTCCCTCGCTCCGCTCGGGATAAAAACAAACTAGCCCTTCAAGAGATCCTCCAACTCTTTCTCTCCTACCACCTTCACCCCCAGCTCACGCGCCTTGTCCAGCTTCGATCCCGGATCATCTCCGGCGACAACATAATCGGTCTTCTTGCTCACCGACCCTGACACCTTGCCGCCCGCGTCCTCAATCATGCGTTTGGCTTCGTCGCGGGAATATTTCTCCAGCGTTCCCGTGATCACAAATGTCTTACCCGCCAGGGTAGTGCCCCGTACTTTTTTCACGCCCTTGAAAGTCAGCCCGTAGCCTTCCAATCGCTTCACCAGTTCACGGTTGCGCGGTTCATCAAAAAACTCCCTGATGCTGGTAGAAACGCTAGGGCCCACATCCTGCACTTCCTGCAACTCCTCTGCCGACGCATCCATCAACGCATCCATCGACCCGAAATGCTCCGCCAGCAATTCCGCTGTGCGCGTGCCTACCTGCCCAATTCCCAGGCCCAGGATCACGCGTTCCAGCGGCAGCTTGCGGGATTTCTCTATCTCCGTCAGCAGGTTATCGATCGACTTCTCACCCACTCGCTCCAGCGCCAGCAGTTGCGGTCTTTTATCCTTCAGTGCGTAAATGTCGGCGATGTTCTTCACCAGCCCGGCTTCATGCAGCTGATTCACAATCGATTCGCCCATGCCGTCAATGTTCATCACAGACCGTGAGGCAAAGTGCAGAATGCTGCCCTGCAGCCGCGCCGGACAATTGATGTTCACGCACCAGTAATCCACCTCATCCTCGTGATGCCGTATCTCGCTGTTACAGACAGGACAGCGCTCCGGCATGTGGAACTGTTTCCTCCCGCGAGGGTGTTCCTTATCGTCCACCACCTTCACGACTTTGGGGATCACATCACCGCCGCGCTCCACCATCACCGAATCGCCGATCTTCACGCCCAGCCGCTCGATCTCATCCATGTTGTGCAGCGTGGCCCGGCTCACTGTGGTTCCGCCGATGAACACCGGCTTCAGCCACGCGACGGGCGTCAACTTGCCCGTACGGCCGACCTGCGGCTTGATGTCCTCCACCTGCGTGACCCCGCTGCGAGCGGCATATTTATACGCAATCGCCCAGCGCGGGGCCTTGCCGGTAAAACCCAGACGATCCTGGGTGCGCCGTGAATTTACCTTCACCACAATGCCGTCAATTTCGTAAGGCAGCTTTTCCCGCAACTCTTCGCCCTTGGCGATGAACTTCAGCACCTCATCGATCGTCCTGACCACAGTCCGATGTGAATTCACCTTGAATCCAGCCGCATGCAGCGCGTCGAGCGCATCAGCATGCTGGTCGGGAAAGAACTTGCCCTCCACCAGCAGAAAGTATGCGTAGAAATCGAGCCGCCGCTGGGCAACGATATTCGGCTCAAGCACGCGAATGGTCCCGGCAGCGGCGTTGCGTGGGTTGGCAAAAGTAGAGAGTCCCTGCGCAGCCCGGTCATCATTCATGCGCTTAAAGGCAGCTAGAGGCATAATGACTTCGCCACGAGCCTCAAAATTCGCTGGGATGCCGGCCTCTTTGAGTGTCGCGGAACTGATCGTGAGCGGCACAGAGCGCATGGTCCGAATATTGCTGGTCACGTCTTCGCCAATCGACCCATCGCCGCGCGTCACACCCGTAAGCAGCTTGCCGTCGCGATACGTCAGCGCCAGTGACATGCCATCCATCTTGAACTCGCAGACATACTCGATCTTGTCTGATCCCGCCAATTCGCGAACGCGTCGGTCCCAGTCCCGCAGCTCTTCCTCGTTATAGGCATTGTCCAGAGAAAGCATGGGCCGGGAATGCGCCGCTTTCAGAAAGCCCTCGCGCGGCTTGCCGCCCACACGCTGCGTGGGAGAATCAGGAGTAATCAGCTCCGGATGAGCGGCCTCAAGGGCTTTTAGCTCCTGCATCAGGCGATCAAAATCGGCATCGTTCAGTTCAGGCGCATCCAGCACGTAATAGAGGTGCTCATGACGGCGGATCTCGTCGCGCAGCTTTCCGATCTTCGTCTCAGAGCCCGCCGGACCGGCTCCTTTGCCCGAAGAATCCTTGCGCACATCGATCTTTTCTTTTGCTTTGGCGTTATTCTTGGCGGCTGTGGCCATGCAACGATTATATTTGTCAGTTTGCCGATGAAGAAAGTTTGCCTGCTCTACAATCCCGCGTCAGGCCAGAAGCGTGAACGGCGCACGCAACAGATAGCCCATATTGCGTCGCTTTTTCGCGGGCAGGGCATGGAGGTGGATGCCAGGGCCACCACACATGCGGGCAGCGCGGTACAGCAGACTCAAGACGCTGCCGCGGCAGGCTTTGATACCGTACTTGCCTGCGGAGGCGACGGCACATTCAACGAAGCTCTGAACGGCGTGATGCTCGTGCAATCTTCTGACCGTCCAGCCATAGGCGTGGTCCCTCTCGGCAGCGGAAACCTGCTGGCAACTGACCTGAGGCTTCCGTCAGATCCTGTTGCCGCCGCGCGTACGCTACTCGACTACAAGCCACGAGAGATCTATCCCGGCGTCCTTACCTCCCAGCATCACGGTCATACAGAGCAACGCTATTTTGTCGTCGCTGCCGGAGTTGGTTCAGACGCACAGCTGATGTATCGCACGGCCGTTGAGTCCAAAGAACGCTTCGGCCGCAATGCTTATTTTCTGGAAATGGCGCGCATGGCCGCACAAGGCCAGTTTCCCATGTTTCATGTGGAATGGAAGGATGAGCAGGAACGCCTGCACCAGGAAAAAATAACACTGGCCATGGCCATCCGAGCCCGTCATTTTCCCGGGCTTTTACGCCTGGTCAATCTGGGGTCTTCGCTGGTCAGCGACCATTACAGCCTGCTGCTTTTTCGCACCGGCAACGTTCTGCATTTCGCCAACTACTTTGCCAGCGTTGCTTCCGGGCTGAACTGGAAGGTACCCAAAGTCGACGTGGTGAATTCACGGTGGTTTCGCTGCACCGCGCTGGAAGAAGATGAATCTGCGCTCGACGCGCCAAAAATCCACGCTCAAGCCGATGGTGAGCTGCTGGGCCGGGTCCCGGCGGAGATCAGTATTGCGGAAAAAAGCTTTAGGCTATTGATGAAGGAGGAACTGTAGAGTTCGCTGGGCCGTCAGCACCCTCGATCGGATCCCACCGCGCCATCATGTATCCGTCAGGGCGGACTTGCGCCTCATATTTAACCAGGATGATCGCGCCGGAATGGTGTCGCAGCTTAATCGTTCCCATCTGCATTCCTTCTGCGACAAATTCATTGAACAACGGTTGCACCACTTGCGACCCGCCGACCACGATCTCATCGATCCGCAGCTGCAGAAACTCCGCATGGTCAAAGCCCACAAGCCGGCAGGCCGGATCGTTGGCGAAAATGTAGTTGCGGTCAGGATCAACCACCACAATCGGCCGCCGGTCCTCATCAGCATGTTGCATCCGCATGGAACGCAGTACTTCCACTTTCTTGAGGGCATTCAATACTTCCGGAGCGCCCGTTCTGGAATCAACAGCCGCGTCTGCATGGGGATTCCCTTTGGCGCCGCTGGCATGTAGAACCAGCACTCCCTTCTTCCAGTCGTGTCCTTTGATCTTGCTGGCAAATCCCGCCCGTTCAGCAAAAGACAGGGTGTGGTTGAGCACGGCAATCTCAAATCCATCTCCGCAGGCCTTTGACTCTATTTCCCTGGAGGTCACGGCTGTGATCACCGGGTAGCCTGAGCTCTCAAAGAGGGCTACCTGTGACTGGAGAAAGCCGGAATCCTGTCGGGAGCAGAGAAGAAGCGTGGGAAATTTGGTATTTGAATTAGAGAACATCGCCGTCTCAAGAGCATGGCAGAGATGCTTGCGGTTGACAAGGCGGACCAAACATTCCGATCCAGCTATTCTCCTTGAGCTGCCTCTCATTCGCTTGTGCAGGGTAGAATCGTCCGGTCTGAGGAGAGACTCACATTTGGATCCACTTACACATTTCCTGACCGGCGCTTGTCTCGGTCGCGCTGGCCTGAACCGCAAGACCGCGCTGGCTACCCTCACGCTGACTCTGGCCACCGAATCGCCTGATATCGATATCCTTGCTTATTTCCGCGGTTCAGTCACTGGGTTCGCCCACCATCGTGGCATTACGCACTCGTTAATCGGAGCCCCGGTACTGGCTGCGCTGGTTGTCGGTTTGGTTCGAGGCTGGTATGCGCTGATGAAAGCCCGGGGGCGCGGTACCCGCACTCCACCCAACTGGAAGCTGCTTTATCTCTTCGCCATTTTCGGTTGCATCGTGCATCTGTTCCAGGATTTCACCAACAACTATGGCATACGACCGTTCGCCCCTTTTAATCCAAAATGGTATTCCTGGGACATCGTTTACATCATTGATCCAACCATGCTGGTGGCGCTCTTCCTGGCCTTGACGGTGCCGGGACTCTTGCGCCTTGTCTCGGAAGAAGTGGGCACGGCAAAACCGCAGTTTCGCGGCCGTGGCGCCGCCATCACTGCGCTGGTCTGCCTGATGCTGGTGATCATGGTCCGCGACGTAGAACATCGTCGCACGCTCAAATTGATGGGGTCCGTTACCTATCAAAATCAAGAGCCTTTGCGCATGTCAGCTTTTCCCACCGCATTCAATCCGTTCGAATGGAATGGCTTGGTGGAGACCAGAAACTTCTTCCAGCTGTTTCCAGTGAACGTAAACGCCGGGGAGATCGATCCCGAGAACCGTTCCGTACTCCATTACAAGCCGGAAGAAACAGCCGTCAGCCTGGCGGCAAAGAAGTCTCGTCTGGGTCGGGTGTATCTGGACTGGGCACAGTATCCGCTCGTAGAAACTCAGAAGCTGCCGGGAACTGAAGGATTTCAGGTGACCTTTGCCGACCTTCGCTTTGTTGATACCCATCTTCCCGCCGGCGCCAACCGTTCGCGGCCTCTGCGCGCCTATGTGCTGCTGGATCCGCAACTTCATGTGTATGAGATGGCCTTCGGGCCACCGCCCTATGACGAAAGATGACTGACGTATCGCATCGCGAATATTGACGCCGGCACAACAAAACAGTGACAATACTCCTTCGAGGTGCTTCATGCTGGCTTGCTTGTTCGTTGTTCTCGCGGTTGTGATTCGCATTGTGGCCGGTACCGGAACCTTTGCCACCCATGGTTTCACGCCAGTCGGCGCCTCGCTGTTATTCTTCGGCTCACGCATGCCGCGCAAATATTTCTGGGTTCCAGTTGTTCTCTTGATCGGCTCGGATCTCTTCCTGAATTACCAGATCTATCACTACCCGCTGACCTGGGACCAGACGATTGTCTGGGCCTGGTACGCCGGAGCCTGCGGTTTTGGTATGCTGCTTCGCAACCGCGTGAAGCCGCTGTACGTTGCTGGCGCTGCATTGGCCAGTTCCGTCTCGTTTTTCCTGATCAGCAATTTCGCAGTCTGGCTCGCTGGATATATCGGTTACCCGAAAACGCTAGCCGGCCTGGTTGCCGCATATGTTGCGGCAATCCCGTTCTTTCAGCGCGGGCTCGCTTCGGAATTGTTCTTCTCCGCAATATTCTTCGGAGTCGGGGCGTTGGCCGCTTCTTCGATTCGCACGCCGCAGCATAGTGACATAACCGCGTAAATTACCCGTCACGGCTCGTCCAATGACGCGAAGATTATTAAAATCCCTAATCTTTTCTAAGGGTTTTTCCCTACCCAGGGATAATTTACGAGCAGCTAACACCAATCTAAGTCGCTTATTTTGAAATAGTTACCTGTAAAATACTCTTTTCTGGTCTCTTGCCTCCGGATTAAATCTCCCTGCCAATCTTCTGATGCTCCTAAGATGTTCCCAATAGCAGAACTTCCTGTTTAGACAGGACGACGACGGATATGAACAAAATTATTGATGTGGATTCGCAGCCCCTCATTGCGATCTGGGAAACTTGTGTTTCCTCGGTCGGATGCCGTGACCAAAACTTCCGGCCAGCCAGTTCAACGCTGGAACTGAATGACAACGAAGCGGAGAAGCTAATTCGCGACGTTGCTGATCTTAAGCCACCTGTGTTCGTTTTTGCGGGTGATAATCCTCTGAGTCGTAGCGGAATCTTTAGCCTGGTGCAATATGCGGCTTCCTGCAATTTGCATCCCGTAATGCTTTTGACGCCCGCCTCGGTCGTAACACAACAGACGCTCGCTGCCTTGAAATCGGCATCGCTTTCGCGTCTGGCGTTTACGCTGAACGGAGCTGATAGCAGCTCGCACGATTTGCTCAGTGGCATTCCAGGATCATTCGCCCGCACCATCAAGGCCATCAAATGGGCGAATGAGTGCCGTTTGCCGGTCCAGATTCACACGGAAATCGGCCGCAGAAATCTTGGCGAACTCAACGCCATGGCCTCCCTGCTGCTGCATTACAGAATCACCATGTGGAGCATCTCCTTCCCGGTTCCCGGCCCGGAAGATTCGCTCAGCAACCTTCCTTCCGCTGCAGAGTTTGAGGAAGCATTTCACACCATCTACAGTCTGGCCCAGAAAGTCCCCTTCAAGATGAAGACTGTTGAAGCACAGCACTACCGCAGATTTGTGCTGCAGCAGAGGACAAACTCCAGGTCACTGGCCATTCAAACGGGCGTTGCTCCGTTTTATGAGACCGGAATACCCGGAGTTCTTCCGGTAAACGAGGGTATGGCTTCCATATACATCACGCACAGTGGTGATGTGCTGGCCAGCAAGGCGCTGCATCTTTCTGCGGGCAACGTACGCCGCGACAATTTGCTCGACTTGTACCGCAACTCGCCGATCTTTCAGTCTTTGCGCAATCCTGAAAACTTGAAAGGGAAGTGCGGAAACTGCGAGTTCAAGGAGATGTGCGGCGGATCCAGAAGCCGCGCGTGGTCCTTATCTGGGGACATGTTCAACCAGGAAGAGAGTTGCGTCTACATGCCATTTCAGGCGCGCAAAACGGCTGAGCAGTTGGTTGGCTAGCCGACTTTTTTTCTGACAGCCGTGCCGCGAATTTGCTTCACTTTCGGGGTGAATCGGTTCGCGGCATTTTAGTGTTCGGCTCATTCATCTTGTCATGGCTGTGCTGGAGTTCATCCGCGACGGCGGAAACGGGAGCTCGCATGAGTCGAACGACCAGATAAATCGCAGCAATCGCCACACAAACACCGAGCGCGGTAAGTCCTGGATGGGTCCGCAGCAGGAACTTGGTTTGGGTCACAATCTGGGGACCGAAAATAATTGTGAGCACTGAAAGCACACCGAAACGAACGAGCCGTCCGCATACCACCGCCACCAGGAACGTTGGTATCCGCATTTCAAACACACCAGCGGAGAAAACGAAGAGCTTAAACGGAGTTGGCGGCGGAAGCATGGCGGGCACCATCAGCGCCACAAACTCCTGCTTTTCAAAGCGGTCTCGAATACTCTTAAGCCGCGCTTCGTCAATGCGCTTCAGCAGGAAGAGCTCACCACCGGCGCGCCCCAGGCCATAGGGAACCAGACAGCCCAGAGACGACCCTACCGCTCCCGCGATGCAATATAGCCATGCCAGATGAGGGTTTGCGTAGACATATCCTGCTACCAGCGCGTCCAAAGGAATAGGAATGGCGACGCTATCGATGGTCGCCAGGATGAAAACGCCCCATGCGCCCAGAGTCTTGAGGGCGGCAATCCAGGCGGTAACCTTCAGGAAGAGCTTGGTTCTGGCAGACAAGAAGATATTGTACGTGAGGCCGGAATGGGTTGAAAACGCCCGCTCCCGCTACAATAGAAGAGTACAAAACGCATTATTCGGTTTGGGGTCAGTTTCCAGTGTTTCAGTAATCAGCTCCGGACTCTAGCGGTGGTTTCGGCATTTTACAGACCTGACTCCAGCGTGTAGAAATACTAGTTTCATTGGTCACGCTGTCGGCATCAGTATGAGTTTGTGCAACGGTGGGTTGTGGCACCGGGGACCGCTTAGGGGTGCCCTTTACACAACATTTTTCCAGCGATTACACTAGGCGGTTTGACGCTGTTAGGAGCCTCCATGCCCGTGGTAGAGGAGAGGGTCACTCAGATCATCATGGATCAACTCGGCGTGGAATCTTCCGAGGTGGTACCAGAGGCTTCATTTGTGGACGATCTGGGAGCAGATTCTCTGGATCAGGTGGAGTTGATCATGTCATTCGAGGAAGGCTTTAATCTTGAAATTCCCGATGATGATGCCGAGAAGATCGTAACTGTGCAGGATGCAATTGCTTATATTCAAAAGAACGCGAAATCAGTAAAACAATGAAGCGGTCCCGAGGTACAAATTCAGCAGAGCGAAAGAAGGAGACACAATCCTATGGCAGCAGTTGAGGAGAAGGTAAAACAAATCATTGTTGAGCAGCTCGGAGTGGATGAGGGCGAAGTCACAGCCAATGCCTCCTTCGTAGATGACCTCGGCGCAGACTCTCTCGACACGGTGGAACTCGTGATGGCTTTTGAAGAGGCCTTCGATATTGAAATTCCCGATGAAGACGCGGAAAAAATCCGTACCGTCAAGGACGCCACCGAATACATTGAAAAGCATTCGAAAGGCGGCAAGTGATTGGCGAGGCGGGTTGTTGTAACTGGTTTGGGGCTGATCTGCGGCGTTGGTAACAACAGCAGCGAAGTCTGGAAGAACATTGTTGCCGGCAAAAGCGGAGTAACGAAAATCACTCACTTTGATGCCGGCAACTATGCCTGCCAGATCGCGGCCGAAGTGAAGGGCTTTGACCCCTTAAATTTCATTGAGAAAAAAGAAGTGAAGAAGATGGGTCGCTTCATCCACCTGGCTATGGCCGCCGCGGATGAGGCGATGACCATGTGCGGGTTGAAAGTAACGCCCGAAAATGAACACCGGGTAGGCGTTCACATCGGGTCCGGGGTCGGCGGATTTGACGTGATCGAACGCGAGCACGCTGCGCTTCTTTCCGGTGGGCCACGCAAGATCTCACCGTTTTTCATCCCGGCGGCAATCGTAAACCTGGCGGCGGGCCACGTGAGCATCCGTTACGGGGCGAAAGGGCCGAACGAAGCCACTGCGACAGCGTGCACCACCAGCGCACATGCCATTGGCGACGCTTATAAGATCATCCAGCGCTGCGATGCCGACGTGATGATTGCCGGCGGAACTGAAGCAGCAATCACGCCTATGGGCGTCGGTGGCTTTGCCGCGATGCGCGCGCTTTCCACTCGCAATGACGAGCCGGAAAAAGCAAGCCGCCCGTGGGACAAGGACCGTGACGGTTTTGTTATCGGCGAAGGCGCTGGAATCCTGGTGCTGGAAGAATTGGAGCACGCGCGCAATCGCGGAGCCAACATTCTTTCGGAAGTGATTGGTTATGGCATGAGCGCGGACGCCTTCCATATTACCCAGCCGGCCGAGAATGGCGAAGGCGGCTATCGCGTAATGATGAACGCTATCAAGGACGCCAAGCTGCAGCCTGGCGACGTCCAGTACGTCAACGCGCATGGAACCTCAACACCGCTCGGGGATGTGTTGGAGACTAAGGCCATCAAGAGAACGTTTGGCGAGAACTCGAAGCTCGCGGTGAGCTCCACAAAGTCGATGACCGGTCACCTGTTGGGTGGCGCAGGCGGCCTTGAAGCTGGAATCACCATTCTGGCCCTGCGTGACCAGGTCTTGCCGCCGACCATCAATCTTGAATCGCCCGGCGAAGATTGTGACCTGGATTATGTTCCCAACGCCGCGCGTAAAGCATCCCTTGAAATCGCGCTGTCGAATTCGTTCGGCTTCGGCGGTACAAACGGTTCGCTGATTTTCCGCCGCTGGTCCGAAGCCTAGCGCGATGGATGCGAATCAATGGACGCGAATCAGTTGATGCTCGTCTGTCGCTCGGTTTCGCGAACGCTGCTCACAATCCTTTGTGCTTTTGTTTTCGTCACAGATGTGGGCGGCATCGCGGCTGAAAGGCCATCCTGGGACGTGACTTACCAGCCTACGCAACTGGTGAATGGCGCTCCCGTTCTCCTCAAGGTAACAACACGCGACAATCTTTCTCAGCTGCAGGCCACCTGGCAAGGCCACACCATTGTCTTTCGCCAGGGCAAGGCCTGCGGCTGTTGGTATGCCCTGGCGGGAGTCGCTCTTGCAACCAAGCCCGGGCGCTACCCTTTGGAACTGGAGGCCACCTCCAGCGCAGGCGGCAAGCTGCACCATCAGCAGGAAATGACCGTCCGGGCGGCTAAATATCCCTCAACAACCATTAAGGTCGCTCCTGAATTCGTTGAGCCACCCAAGGAGACCATGGCGCGGATTGAGGCAGAGCAGAAGGTAAAGAAAGACGTGTTTACGTCCACTGCGAATGAGCCACTGTGGAGCGGCGCTTTTAAGGCCCCCGCGGACGCTCCCACTTCCGGCGTGTTCGGCTCGTCACGGCTGTACAACGGCGTAAAGAAGAATCAGCACCAGGGCCTGGATTTCCGGGTAAATACAGGCACACCCGTTCATGCGTCCAACGCTGGCACGGTCATCCTGGCACGCCCTCTCTACTTTGAAGGCAATTGCGTGGCTGTTGACCACGGCCAGGGGCTGATTACGCTCTACTTTCATCTTTCTGAATTCAAGGTCAAGGAAGGCGACAGAGTCACTCGTGGACAGCTTCTGGCGCTGAGCGGCGGGACAGGACGGTCCACCGCACCTCACCTGCACTTTGCAGTGCGTTGGCAGGGTGAGTACCTGAATCCGGCGACACTGCTCAAACTCGCACCACCGCAAGGTATCATTGAGAGCACCCGCTGAATTCTTTATTTTTCTGAATGCATCTTGAGTGTGATGGTGAGTTGTTTGCGGTTATCGAAGGCGCTCAGGGTCTTGGTGTCACTGTGCTGGCCTTCCTTCTCAGCGTAGATCTCATAATCCACATTGGGTGATAACGCACTGAAGCGGTACGTCCCATCGGGCTCGGTTATGTAAGTCTTGATGACCAGCGTTTTCGTATTCTTCAGGTGGACGACCGCCTTGGTCAGCGGTTGGTCTTGAGCGCTCATTACTTTGCCAGTGACACTACGCATGTCCTGATTGTTTTGCGCCAGGGCTGGAAAGCTCGCCAGCATGGCCATGATGGCATACACAGCTGCTCTACGCGTCATCCAGACCACCCCTCTTCTCCTGATAAATGAGCTTCTACTCAGTTTAGATGCAAGCCTATATCCTGCCGCTCATCTTTATCAAGATGAACCCTTGCTGAACCTTTAAGTTGCTTCTTTTTATGAGCTTGCGGCTTACCTTCCACGACCGGAATGATTACGGCTTCGCCCGAAATCTCATAATCGCTGGGTCCAGGGGGAACACGCTGGGCGAATTCGCCACGATGATCTGACATTAGCTCCCAATGAGGACTTTTATGGCCTGCCAGGTGGATGGTGACCCGGACGCCGTACAACGGATGATCGTCCGGGCCGTAGGCGGTGCCAAAAATAAGGCCATATGGTTTTGTATGATCGTCTTCTGCAGCGACCGGGGAAAAGAGAAAGGCCAAGCCTAGCACGGCAGCGAGCAAATGCGCCAGCCGCTTAGTAATCACCGTCTTCTTCATCCTCTTTCGCGTCGTCTTCATCGTCATCCTCGTCATACTCGTCAACGGGGTTCAACTCCAACGGGCTCTTTGTAATCACTTCAAAATCTGAACCACATTCCGGGCACGATACTACTTCACCCTCTTCCAGTTCTTCTTCGTCCAAATCCAGATCGGTGTCGCATTCTGGACAAATCGCCATTTCTCCTCCTTCCAGGGAACCTGCTTGGCTGGCAACAGGCGTGTCATTATATTTAGAATCTCTCTGGGTTGTCGTCAAGTTCTCTCAACGAGGGTTATAAGCCTTGATCTTTCGCCACATTGCCAAACTGAGCTGGATTTCCGCTTCGGCGGCTCTGATGCTCCTTACTCACACATCTGTTGCCCAACAGGCCGCACCGACCGCACAGAGCAGCAGCCCCAAGAGTAGTTCTAACCCTGCATCATCCAGCTCCAGTGCTCTTGGCAGGAAGACCGCTAAGAAGCAGCCCGGTGCAGCAAAATCAGTGAAAGACGACGCCATCGTCCACATCATTCATGATGTATCAGCCACGCAAATCCAGCAGACAATTGACAAGCTGGTTTCGTTCGGGACACGGAACACGTTATCCGTCAACAATCCTGACGCCGCAACTTCCGGTACAGGTATTGTAGCTGCACGTAACTGGATCAAGTCAGAATTTGAACGCTATTCCCAGGCTTGTGGCGGATGTCTGGAAGTAAAGACTGACACCTTTGTGGAACAATCCAAGGGGCCCAGAGACCGAATCAAAGAGCCTACTGAAATCCAGAACGTTTATGCAATCCTGCGGGGCACGGATCCCGAACAGGCAAAACGCATTTTCCTTGTTACCGGCCACTACGATTCACGCAGCCTCGATGTAACGGATTCAACCCACATCGCGCCGGGGGCAAATGATGACGGCAGCGGAACTGCGGTTTCCCTGGAGTGCGCTCGCGTGATGAGCAAACACAAGTTTCCTGCGACCGTTATTTTTCTGACTGTGGCCGGGGAAGAGCAAGGCCTGAACGGAAGTACGCATTTCGCCAAAATGGCAAAAGAGCAGGGATGGCAGCTCGAAGGGGTGCTGAATAACGACATTGTGGGCGGTAACCGAACGCCCGGCGACACGCTTCAGAACCACAATTGGGTGCGCGTATTCTCTGAAGGAATTCCGGCAGCGGCCACGGAGGCAGACCTGAACCGCATACGCGCCGTAGGCGGTGAAAACGACTCGCCATCGCGACAGGTGGCTCGCTACATTTGGGAAGTCTCACAAACCTACACAAGTTTGGGGCAATTTTCACCGAAGCTGATTTACAGGCGAGACCGTTATTTGCGTGGCGGGGACCATAGTGCGTTCAACAACCAGGGCTTTGCCGCAGTCCGCTTCACCGAATATCGCGAAGATTTCCACCATCAACACGAGAACCCCAGAACTGAGAACGGCATCGAATACGGAGACCTGCCGAAGTTTGTTGACTTTGAGTACGTAGCGAATGTCGCCAGGCTGAATGCCGCTACCCTGGCTTCTCTGGCTTCCGCTCCCGCACCGCCGGTGAAACCAAGGCTGCTGACAAAGGGTCTGGAAAATGATTCCAAACTGGAGTGGGACGCTGCTCCGGGAGCTACGGGTTATGAAGTAGTCTGGCGGAAAACAACTGATCCGGATTTTCCAGCGGAGAACACGACACATGTCTCCGTTACCAATGCCGACCTGACGGAATCCAAGGACAACGTGATCTTCGGTCTTCGTTCAGTTGACGCAAAGGGACACAAGAGCCTGGTAGTGATACCGGAACCGGAAAGATAAAACCGATAATGCGGAGAGACACGACTTTTCAATTTGGACTGCCAAGATTCTATGGCGCGTTGCGCTATATCGTCATTGGCACGCTGGGGATATGGGTGGCGATCATTCTGTTGTGGGCGTTGCAACAGCCACTTGCTGCCGCTGTGCTGCATTACACAGCGCTGGATCCGGTGAGCGTCCTTCATGGCAGGCTCTGGCAGCTCTTCACATATCCTTTTGTTCACATCGATCCGCGCCACGTACTTTTCTCGATGATTGGCGTGTACTTCATCGGTTCAGCTGTACAGGATAGGATCGGATCCAGAAGTTTCACGGAACTCTATCTCTTTTCCTCCGCACTGGCGGGAACTGTTGGGGTCCTTCTTACCCTGATTGCCCATATTGGACCGGGAACCGCTATGGGCGCCGGAGTAGCTGCCAACGCGCTGCTGATGGTCTTTTATCTGTTCAACCGTGGCACATCCATCATGATGTTCCCACTCCCGTTTCAAATTCCTGTTCTCTGGGTGCTCCTCGGTATTGCCGCAATTGAGGCTGGTTACTTCATTCTGAGCGGATTCGCTTTCGTTTACCTGGTTCAGCTTCTGGGTATTGGTACCGGTTACGTGTGGTACAAGCTTTTTTGGCGGCGCGCTTCACTCACCGGAGCCTTGATGGATAAGATTGCCGGCTTAAGCGACAACTACTATCGCTGGAAGCGTCGTCGCGCCGGACGCAAGTTTGAAGTCTACATGCGCAAGCATGAAAAAGATCCCAAGCAGTATTTTGACGAATACGGCAATTTCAAACCGCCGGCCGATAAGGACAAGAAAGACAAGGGCGGCTCCGGCTGGGTTAACTAGAGTTTATTCTCGCACCTGACTTATTTTCGTTTCCGTCCACTGACAGGTTGTAAACGCGGCTGCTTGCGACGGTCCTGGCTCGTCTGGCTGGTGGCCGCTTCATGTTCCACTACGTGCAAGCGCAGAAAGTTCGTTGATCCGCTGGCGCTACGGGTTCCAGCCACGATCGCGACGACGTCTCCCGGCTGGACCGCCTGCCTCTTCAGCAGAAGTCCTTCCGCATTCTTTACCATTTCCTCACTGGTAATTCCCATGGTGCACGCGATGGGTTTCACGCCCCACATGAGGTTCAGTCGTGCACACACATGGTTGTTGGCCGCAAAAGAATAGATGGAACTCTTGGGGCGGTACTTGGAAATCAGCCGTGCAGTGTTGCCTGTTTCTGTATAGACGGCAATGGCCTTCATCTCCAGGTCCTGCGCAGCGTGGGCCGCTGATTCACAAATGGTTTCAGATATTGATAGCTGGCGGTGCTGGCGTCGTCGTGGAAAGACCTCTGCGCTTGCTTCCGCCTCGGCGATAATCCTGGCCATTATCGCGACAGCCTCGCGCGGATATTTGCCGCTGGCTGTTTCAGCGGATAACATCACTGCGTCTGTTCCGTCCAGAATCGCGTTTGCCACGTCGCTAGCTTCCGCTCGCGTTGGCCGCGGATTTTCGATCATCGATTCCAGCATTTGCGTCGCCGTGATAACCGGCTTTCGCCAGTCCGCGGCGCGACGAATCACCTGCTTTTGTATGACAGGCACTTTCTCTGGCGGCATCTCCACACCCAGATCGCCGCGCGCAACCATCACTCCATCGGCTACGTCCAGAATTTCTTCCAGGTTCAACTCTTCAATCGCCTGCGGCTTTTCCAGCTTGGCGATGATCCAGGCATCGGACCGTCTTGTCTGAATGAATCGCTTCACCGCGCGCACATCCTCTGACGTCCGGATAAACGAGACGGCTACCATGTCCACACCATGCTTGATGCCGAACTCCAGGTCTTTCTCGTCCTTTTCCGTCATCGACGGAACGCTTACCTTGGCGCCGGGCAAATTGATGCCTTTGTGCTCGCCAAGCATCCCTCCGTTGATCACCTCACACTCAACGTCGTCGCCCTTGATCGCAGTCACTTTCAGCTCAATCAGGCCGTCAGACAGCAGGATGCGCGCGCCGGGGTGAACTTCAATCGCCAGCGTCTTAAACGTCGTAGAAATCACACTGGCCGTGCCAGGAATATCTTTCGGCGTGATGATGAGGCGCGCGCCGCTCTTCAAGGCGATGGGTGTGCGGTATTTAAGCCGGCCGGTGCGGATCTTGGGACCTTGCAGGTCCTGCAGGATGCATATGGTGCGGCCTTCCCTGGCCGCTACCCTGCGTAGCCGATCAATATTGCGTGCATGGTCTTCATGGGTTCCGTGCGAGAAATTTAACCGCGCCACGTCCATGCCAAGACGCATCAGGTCCCGCATGGTTGCTTCAGAATTGCTGGCTGGCCCCAGCGTGCATACGATCTTTGCTTTACGGGGAACGTGCGTGGAGGCCCAGTCAAGGCCTTTCAATGAACTCATCTCTGTACTTATACCTTGCTTTCGGTTTTTTCGCTTTCGGCGGAAGAGCCATCGCGATCACTGCCGCGCATGCCCGTTTCGGCAAGCTTGGGATAGACCTGGGCATTTAGTTCCGCGCCCAGCAGCACCAGAACAGAAACGATATACAGCCATACCAGGAGCGCGATGGCGGCACTGAGGGAACCATAGACTACCGTGTAGGTGGCGTAATGCGTCACATACCAGCCAAAGAACATGGTCGCCGGAAACCATAGCACCGTAGCCAGTATGGCGCCCGGCAATACGCGTCTCCAGGATTGCGTCTTGGGGATTCCATGGTGGTAAACCAGGCTCATGAAGGCGATGCTGGTCAGCATGGCAATCGCCCAGCGCACGCCGTCCCACACCAGAATGATCAAAGGCTTGAACAGATGCATGGTCTGCGCCTGCACCCAAACTTCGATTTCATTGCCGAATGCCACCAGCAACGTGGCAAATCCCAGAGGGATCAAGGCAAGAAAAACCAGATAGAAAGCAACGATTCGTTCGCGCCAGAATCCCCATGAGTTGGGCAGGTTATAAGCTTTGCGAAAACCTTCCATCCAGGAGATCATCACGCCCGATGCAGCCAGCATGGTGACCAGCGAAGCAGAGTAGATAATGCGCGTGGCATGATGCTGCTTCGTCTGAAAGAACGTGAGAGCAATTGAATTTGGGCCCGGCGGGAGGGCCCAGCCAACTGCACTCGAAATCTGACGCACGAAACCTTCCGTGGCGTTGGACGCTTCAAGAAGCGATGTGACGATCAGGAACGCAGGAAATAGAGTCAGTATCGACGAGTACGCAGCCGCCTTGGCGATGGAAAACTGGCCATGCTGAAAGGCCTGCCAGAACGCGCGTCGTAATCGAGTAAAGTGCATGAGGTGACTAGGTTAACGGCAGCCAAGCGAAGGCGCAAGCTACCTGAAATGCTGCCTGGCAAAACCTACTTGCCACACCATACGATGTCCACCGGGTATTTGGTTATCTCAGAATCTGATGTAAGCAAGGTCATCTCTTCCTCGATGGCTTGAGCGATCAATATGCGGTCGAACGGGTCTTTGTGATGATTTGGTAATCCCTCGCCTGCGAGCGTGTGTGCAAGCGAAATGGGCAGCGAGTGAATGGAATTTTTCGAGAGTTGCTCAGGAATCAGCTCCGCTGGCGGCTTGGGCAACTGTAGCTTTCTCAGTCCGTACTTGACGACAATCTCCCATGAACTAGCCGCAGACAAATGAAGCTCCTCTCCTCCTAAAAATATCTCTCGAGCTCGATTATTCAAGCGCTCAGAGCCGTCAAAAGTCGCGAGAAAGATAGATGTATCAAGGAGAAATCTCACCGTTTCGTCTTTCGCTTTGCTGGACCTGCAGCGTCGGCTCGCGGCGGGCGCTTTACTGGGGTGAGTTCCTCACCGAGGAAGCCTGCCAGGATGTCATTGGGAAGGGGGCCATCAAAATCGTCGGCCACCCAAATCTGGCCGCGATACTTGCCCAACTCCCTCTTTGGCTTCTTCGCAACGTAACGCACCAGCTTGGCGATTGGCACGCCGGCCCTGGCAATAATGATTTCATCTCCAAGAATGACACGCTGCAACAGCTTGGAGAAATTGGTCTTGGCTTCGTGCACGTTAACTTCCATGCAAAAATTATGGACTAAGTCGTGGACTAAGTCCAATGAAAAACGACCCTGCGGCGACGCTTCCTATATTGATGTGGATGAAGCTCGATCAATCATATGGATTAGCTCTTTGCAAAGCCCCTGCCGCATCCAGTGCACCTGAAGCATGATTTTTTGTTCTCTGAGAGGTGCACCGCAACATGCGCAAAACCAGATGCCGCCGAGTTGCGTATCACCATCCTCGATTGGAACGGCTTCCGAAGACGCATATTCTCTCAGTCCATCGGCTACGACACGCGAGGTTTTCCATCTTGCCCTTCTCGCAGACAAAGACTTCGCCTTCCTCTCTGAGGCTATCACCACACTTTGGACAGTACATTCACTCACTCGCTAACATACTAAAAGAAAACGGGCTGGATTTCGCCAGCCCGCTTTAGTTTATGAGTTAGTAAACTACGGTTACTCGGCAGCCATCTCTTCTGCTTCGCCTTCCTGGCGCAGAAGCTCAAGCGCACGCTCTGCTTCCGCGTATGCCTGTGAGACTTCCTCTTGCACCTTGGCCGCAGCCTGTTCGAGTTCAGGAGCCAGCCGCACGTTGCGGTAGAACTCCATGCCCGTTCCGGCCGGAATAAGGCGACCCACGATGACATTCTCCTTGAGGCCCCGCAGATGGTCCACAGCGCCTTGAATCGAGGCTTCTGTGAGCACCCTGGTGGTCTCCTGGAACGATGCCGCGGAGATGAAGGATTCCGTTGACAGCGAAGCCTTGGTGATTCCCAGCAGCAGCGGACGACCCGTTGCCGGGCGGCCACCGTTGGCAATCACGCGCTCATTCTCTTCGCGGAAACGGAACTTATCAATCTGCTGTTCCAGCAGGAACGATGTATCACCCACGTCTTCTACCTTCACCCAGCGCATCATCTGGCGGACGATGACTTCAATGTGCTTATCACTGATGGTCACGCCCTGCAGACGATAGACTTCCTGAATTTCGTTCACCAGGTAAGACTGCAGTTCCTTCTCACCGAGAACGGCAAGAATGTCATGCGGGTTCAGCGGGCCGTCCATCAGGGCTTCTCCGGCGCGCATACGCTCGCCTTCCTGCACGTTGATGTGTACACCCTTAGGCACCGAGTATTCCTTCTCTGTTCCATTGTCAGCCACCACATAGATCTTGCGTTGTCCCTTGCTGACTTCGCCGATCTTCACCACACCATCGATTTCCGAGATGATTGCGGTTTCACGCGGCTTACGCGCTTCGAACAATTCCACTACGCGCGGCAGACCGCCCGTGATGTCCTTGGTCTTAGTTGTTTCGCGCGGGATCTTGGCCAGCACATCACCAGGATGAACTTCATCACCATCCTGCACCATGAGGTGGGCACGTGACGGCATCAGATAACGCCGTGTTGCCTTGCTCTTGATCATGATGGCGGGTTGGCGCTTTTCATCCGGCGATTCGCCCACAACGTGGCGTGAAAGTCCGGTGACCTCGTCCACTTCTTCGTGCAGCGTGATGCCTTCCTGCAAGTCTTTGAACTGGACCGTACCGCCGATTTCTGTGAGGATACCGAACGTGTAAGGATCCCATTCACCCATGATGTGTCCCTGCGTGACCTGCTGTCCGTCCGTGACTTTGAGCTTGGCGCCGTAGACCACCGCGTTGCGCTCTTTTTCACGGCCCTTTTCGTCAACCACAGCGATGGATCCGGCACGGTTCATGACCACCAGATCGCCGCTCTTGGCCTTCACGGTTTGCAGGTTGATGAAGCGGACAATGCCGGCGCTACGGGCTTCCAAACGTGATTGTTCGGAAACTCGTGACGCCGTACCACCGATGTGGAAGGTACGCATCGTAAGCTGCGTCCCAGGTTCGCCGATGGACTGTGCTGCGATAACGCCCGTCGCTTCGCCCAGTTCCACCGTGCGGCCTGATGCCAGGTTGCGGCCGTAGCAGGCAATGCAAACACCACGTTTCGATTCGCAGGTAAGCACGGAGCGAATCTTCACGCGCTCAATGCCGGCAGCCTGAATTGCACTGGCCAACTCTTCGGTGATCTCCTGGTTCACGTCGACGATGACGCTGCCTTCGTAGTCCTTGATCTTCTCGAGCGATACGCGGCCCACGATGCGGTCGCGCAATGGCTCGATGATGTCGCCGGCTTCCACGATGGAGCCGACGTAGATCCCGTCCACGGTTCCGCAATCCTGCTCACTGATGATGACGTCTTGCGCAACGTCCACCAGGCGGCGAGTGAGGTAACCGGAGTCAGCCGTCTTGAGTGCCGTATCAGCCAGACCCTTACGGGCGCCGTGCGTTGATACGAAGTACTCCAGCACCGTGAGACCTTCACGGAAGTTGGCCGTAATTGGCGTTTCGATGATCTCGCCTGAAGGCTTGGCCATCAATCCGCGCATACCGGAGAGCTGGCGAATCTGTTGTTTCGATCCGCGAGCACCGGAGTCCGCCATGACGTAAATCGGATTCATCGCTCCGACCTTATCCAGCTCCTGCATGTTGTTGAACATCTCGTCGGCGACCTTTTCCGTCACGTTCGACCAGATTTCAACCACTTTGTTATAGCGTTCACCGTTGGTGATGGCGCCGTCTAGATATTGCTGCTGAACGTTAATGACCTGCTTCTCGGCTTCGCTGACCAGCGCCTTTTTATCGTCAGGGATGACCATGTCATCAATGCCGATGGAAAGGCCGGCCTTTGTCGCGTAGCGGAAGCCGATCTCTTTGACTTCGTCCAGCATCTTGACTGTAGTTTCCAGTCCGAAGCGCAGGTACGTGTAGTTCACAACCTGGCCGATGCCCTTCTTCTTCAAGAGACCGTTGATGTACGGCATCTCCGCAGGCAGATGGTCGTTCAGAATGGAGCGTCCCACCGTGGTGTTGATGAACTGCCGCTGGAACATGACTGGCTCGGTGTGGATGATGTCCTGATTGTCATACGCTGAGGTAAGGTCGATGACCTCGCCCGTGTAGCGCAGACGAATCGGGGTCAGCGTTTCCACTTCGCCCGCTTCCAGTGCCAGCAGGACTTCGTCCGTGTTGGCAAAGGCGCGGCCTTCGCCCTTCGCACCCGGCTTGGCTTTGGTCAGGTAATAAAGACCAAGCACCATGTCCTGTGTAGGAACGGTGATTGGCTGGCCTGACGCCGGAGACAGGATGTTGTGTGACGCAAGCATCAACACGCTGGCTTCAACCTGTGCTTCCGGTGACAGCGGAATGTGTACCGCCATCTGATCGCCGTCAAAGTCAGCGTTGAACGCGGTGCAGACCAGCGGATGGATCTTGATGGCTTTGCCTTCCACCAATACCGGTTCAAACGCCTGAATGCCCAGTCGATGAAGCGTTGGAGCTCGGTTCAGCAACACTGGATGGTCTTTAATGACCTCTTCCAGGATGTCCCAGACGATCGGTTCCTGCTGTTCCACCATTTCTTTTGCCTGTTTAATGGTGGTGCAGTGACCGGTTTGTTCGAGACGGTGATAAATGAATGGCTTGAACAGCTCCAGGGCCATCTTCTTTGGCAATCCGCACTGGTGAAGCTTCAGTTCCGGACCAACGACGATGACCGAACGACCCGAGTAATCAACGCGCTTTCCAAGCAGGTTCTGGCGGAAGCGTCCCTGTTTGCCTTTCAGCGTGTCAGAGAGTGACTTGAGCGGGCGATTGTTGGCGCCACGCAGTACACGACCGCGGCGGCCGTTATCGAACAGAGCGTCCACAGACTCCTGCAACATGCGCTTTTCATTGCGCACGATCACTTCAGGAGCGTGAAGGTCCATCAACTTTTTCAAACGGTTATTGCGGTTAATTACGCGGCGATAAAGATCATTTAGATCAGACGTGGCAAAGCGTCCGCCATCCAGTGGAACCAATGGACGCAGCTCCGGCGGAATCACCGGGATCACGTCCAGGATCATCCATTGTGGCTTATTGCCACTCTTGCGGAAAGCCTCTACCACCTTCAGGCGCTTGGCATATTTCAGGCGTTTCTGAAGTGACGTCTCGTGCTTCATCTTCTCGCGCAGGTCAACCGAAAGCTCGTCGACTTCAACCCGCTTGAGAAGTTCTTTAATGGCTTCTGCGCCCATCATCGCCTTGAAACCCGTGGCGCGGAATTGCTGGTCTAGTTCGCGAAAGCGCTGTTCTTCTTTAATGACTTCGCGTTCTTTGACCGGCGCATCGCCAATTTCAACCACTACGTAGGATTCGAAATACAGCACCGATTCCAGATCGCGTAGTGAAATGTCCAGCAGGTGACCAATGCGGGATGGCAGGCCCTTGAAAAACCATACGTGCGAGCAGGGCGAAGCCAGCTCAATGTGGCCCAGGCGCTCACGGCGAACTTTGCTGAGCGTGACTTCAACTCCGCATTTGTCGCAGATCACGCCGCGGTGCTTCATGCGCTTGTATTTGCCGCACAAGCATTCCCAGTCCGTGACAGGACCAAAAATGCGTGCGCAGAACAAGCCGTCACGTTCCGGTTTGAAGGTGCGGTAATTGATGGTCTCGGGTTTTGTCACCTCGCCATGAGACCAGCTTCGGATCTTATCGGGCGAAGCCAGGCTTATGCGAATCGAGTCGAAGTCAGTGATCGCGTTTCCCAAATCGAATGGACTTGAACGGTACAAGGTGTCCTCCTGCGGTTTTTACGCCACCGCGGCGGCAACCGGTCCAATAAACTTTCATTCAGATCTCAACCCCAAGCCGGTTGGCATCCTGGAGTTGAGAAGCGCAGCCGAGGATTAGTCGGCTGCCGCTGCGACCTGTTTCCGGCCGCCATCAATGCTCTTGATCAACTCGACGTCAAGACAGAGTGATTGCAGTTCGCGAATCAAGACGTTGAAAGACTCTGGCACGCCGGGTTCAATGGCGGCCTCGCCCTTTACGATGGCCTCATAGATCTTGGTGCGGCCAAACACGTCATCTGACTTCGCGGTCAGCAATTCCTGCAGAATGTAAGCCGCGCCATACGCTTCCAGCGCCCAGACTTCCATTTCTCCGAAGCGCTGGCCGCCGAACTGCGCTTTGCCTCCCAGCGGCTGCTGGGTGATAAGCGAATACGGTCCGATGGAGCGCGCGTGGATCTTGTCGTCTACCAGGTGAGACAGCTTGAGCATGTAGATATAACCGACTGTGACCGGCTGCTCGAACTTGTCACCCGTCATGCCGTCATAAAGATCGGTCTTGCCCGATTCAGGCAAGCCGGCTTCACGCAGCATGGATTTAATTTCAACTTCGCGAGAGCCGTCAAAGACCGGTGACGCGAAGAACACACCCTTGGTCAACGTTTTCGCCGCGTGCATCAGCTCTTCGTCATCCAGGCTGGCAATCTTGCTGAGGAACGGAGTGTCCTTGAAGATGCTCTTCAGCTCGCGCCGGACAGCTTCTTCGCGGGAGTTCTCTTTCAGAAACTCGTTAATACGTTCACCCAGTTGATAACCGGCCCATCCCAGATGCGTCTCAAGAATCTGACCTACGTTCATACGGCTGGGTACGCCGAGCGGATTTAAAACGATCTCCACCGGTGTGCCATCCGCCGTATACGGCATATCTTCCTCAGGGAGAATGCGGGCAATCACGCCTTTGTTGCCGTGACGGCCTGCCATCTTGTCACCCACGCTCAGTTTGCGCTTCATGGCGATGTAAACCTTCACCAGCTTGATTACGCCGGGAGGCAGTTCGTCGCCCTTCTGCAGCTTGCCGATTTTCTCGTTGGTGATCTTGCGCAAAACATCAATCTGGCGCGACGTCATCTCTTCGATTTCGTCGATCTGTTCATTCACGCGCGGGTCCTTGTCAGCGTACTTGATACGCTTCAGGTTGCGCGTGGAGATGCGTTCGATGGTTTCGCGATCAAGAATTCCACCTTTGGTCAACAAACGCTTGTTGGTGCGTTCATCATGCAGATCAGCCTGCACTTCCTTGTTGCCCAGGATGGCTTCCAGGCGCTTCAACCGCTCGTCCGTGAGGATTCGGATTTCGTCAGCCAGGTTCTTCTCCAGCCTTTCAATCTGATGGGCCTCAATGGCTTTCGCGCGCTCGTCTTTTTCCTGTCCTTTGCGTGAGAAGATCTTCACGTCAACCACCGTGCCTTCGATACCCGGAGGGCAGGTGAGTGATGCGTCGCGCACATCGCCGGCTTTTTCACCGAAAATCGCGCGCAGAAGTTTCTCTTCCGGCGTGAGCTGGGTTTCACCTTTCGGTGTTACCTTGCCGACCAGAATGTCACCCTGCTTGATGGTGGCGCCGATGCGAATCACGCCGCTTTCATCCAGGTCACGCAGAGCAGACTCGCTCACGTTGGGGATGTCACGGGTAATTTCCTCAGGGCCCAGCTTGGTGTCACGCGCTTCGATTTCGAATTCTTCGATGTGGACCGAGGTGTAGTAGTCCTCTTTCACCATCTTTTCCGAAACCAGGATTGCGTCCTCAAAGTTGTAACCGCGCCATGGCATGAAGGCCACGAGCACGTTGCGGCCCAGTGCCAGTTCGCCCTTATCGGTGCATGGTCCGTCAGCAATGACCTGGCCTTTCAGAACGCGGTCGCCCTTTTTGACCACCGGCTTCTGGTTGATGCAGGTGTTCTGGTTGGAGCGCTTGAACTTGGTGAGCGTGTAGATGTCACTACCGACTTCGCGTGAGAGCTGAGTCGGATGGTGTTCACCTTCCACACGCACGATGATGCGTTCGGAATCGACCGAATCAATGATGCCGTTACGACGGGCCAGAACCACGGCGCCGGAATCCCGGGCAGTAACTCCTTCCATGCCGGTGCCAACGTACGGAGCCTGTGCGCGAAGCAAAGGTACCGACTGGCGTTGCATGTTGGCGCCCATCAGCGCGCGATTCGCGTCATCATGCTCAAGGAACGGAACCAGCGAGGCGGCCACAGAGACCAGCTGTTTCGGGCTTACGTCGATGTAGTCGACCTCTTCGCGCGGTACAAGCACGAAGTTGCCGGCTTTACGAGCATTCACCAGTTCAGCAACAATGCGGCCTTTTTCGTCCAGTTCGATGTTGGCCTGAGCGATGACGTGACGATCTTCTTCCCATGCTGACAGGTAGAAGGAGAAAGGTTCGTGTTCAATGACTTTCTTCTTCCGTTCTTTCAAATCAGCGTTGGTCTTGTCCAGGTCTTTCTGCTCAATGTGATCGCCGACACGGTGATCGCTGTCGCCGGCGTTGACGACAGTGATGAAGTCCACAATGCGGGCATCGCGCACACGGCGATACGGCGACTCAATGAAGCCATAATCGTTAATGCGGGCGTAGCAGCTCAATGAGCTGATCAGGCCGATGTTCGGACCTTCCGGCGTTTCAATCGGACAGATACGGCCGTAGTGCGTTGGGTGAACGTCGCGGACTTCGAATCCGGCGCGCTCACGTGACAAACCACCCGGCCCCAGTGCGGAGAGACGGCGCTTGTGCGTGATCTCCGAGAGCGGGTTGGTTTGATCCATGAACTGCGAGAGCTGTGACGAACCGAAGAACTCGCGGATCGCCGCCATCACTGGCTTGGCGTTGACGAGATCATGCGGCATGGCCGTGGACATCTCCTGATACACGGACATTTTTTCCTTGATGGCGCGTTCCATACGGACCAACCCGATGCGGAACTGGTTCTCCATCAATTCGCCTACCGCGCGAACGCGACGGTTGCCAAGATGATCGATGTCGTCCACCGCGCCAATGCTCTTGCGCAGCTTGAGCAGGTAGCGGATGGTGGAATAGAAATCGTCAGGATCCAGCGTACGCTTGTCGAGATCGGTGGCCTCGTTCTTGTCATACAGCTTGATATTGAATTTCAAGCGGCCTACGCGGCTGAAATCATATTTGCGCGCATCAAAGAACATGCCATGGAACAGCGCGGTGGCTGTGTCCAGGGTCGGCGGATCGCCGGGACGAAGCTTGCGGTAGATCTCGATCAGTGCTTCCTGCGGAGTCTTGACCGAGTCACGACGCAGCGTAGCGCTGATGACGTTGCCCACATCGTCGCGATCGGGGAAGAAGACATGAATCTCTTCAATGCCTGCGTCCATGATTTTGGACAGCTTGTCGGCTGAAATTTCGTTGTTGGCTTCCAGAAGGATGTCGCCGGTATTGATGTCGATTACGTCGGCGGCCGTAAATGCGCCTTCCAGGTCGGTAGTATCGATATCGATTTCAGTGATCTTGGCTTTCTGGATTTCTTTCAGCACCGCCGGAGTAATCTTGCGTCCGGAATGGGCGATCTCATGACCGCTCTTGTCCTTGATGCTGTGTGCCAGCTTGAGGCCCAGCAGGTTCGTGGGGCGCTCAATGCCTGTTTCCAGCATCCAGCGCAGCTTCTTGTCTTTCAGGCTGACGCGGTCAACTGTGTAGAAGGTGCGCAAGATGTCTTCGTCGGAACGAAGGCCGAGTGCGCGCAGGAAGATGGTGCCCAGAAATTTACGTTTGCGATCGATGCGGACGTACAAAACGTTCTTCTGGTCGTATTCGAACTCCACCCATGATCCGCGGTAAGGGATGATCTTGCCCAGGAAATACGTGCGGTTGTTCGCGGTTTCAAAGAACACGCCTGGTGAACGATGCAACTGGCTGACAATGACGCGCTCGGTACCGTTGATAATGAAGGTACCATTCTGGGTCATAAGAGGAATGTCGCCAAAGAAGACTTCCTGCTCTTTAATGTCGCGAATGCTCTTGTTGCCGGTCTCAGGGTCCTTGTCGTAGATGGTAAGGCGAATGGTTACCTTCAGCGGGGCAGAGTAGGTCATGCCACGCTCTTCGCATTCAGCCACATCATATTTCAGCTGCAAGCCAACCGGGTCCCCGCACTTATTGCAGAAGTCAGGGGTGTTTGCGTTGTACGTGCCGCACTTGCCGCAAAGCACGTCGCCAGGGTGAAACGGATCGGTAATAACGGTGTTACCACAGTTACGGCATGTGGTACGAAGGTGATGCAGACCTTTCAGGTGTCCGCATTTACACTCCCAGTTGCCAATGGAGAAATCGACGAAAGCCAGTTCGGAGACGTTGCGAAAATCGGTGATGGGAAAAACGGATTGAAAGACGGACTGCAATCCGCTGTCGTCACGTTCACTTGGCAGTTTATCCATTTGCAGAAAGCGATCGTAAGAACGCTTCTGAACCTCAATGAGGTTCGGGATCTGGAGGGCTGCCGGAATTTTTGAGAAATCGAGACGATAACGGGAGGCGCCATTCTTGTTCGGCATGTATAACTCCTAAACCTGTTTCAGTTCTGGTTCGCTCTCGCAGGCGAACCCGGTAGGCCATGGTCGGAAAATTTCTTGCTTTTCCAGAACAAAACCTGCTATCTATGCAGCATCAATCAGCTGCACTTTCGCGAGGCAGAGACAAAGACAAAGATGCCAGCGGAAGACGAGAGTTCCCGTTGACGCCGCTAGTGCGACATGTGAATCCTGAATTGTGTTTGTCCGCGCCCGTCTGACTAGACCGTTCTCGGTCTGCAATTAGCAAACCTGTTAAAAAGCACAATAGCGCAAGGCAAAATAGTCCGCCGGCTCTGACTTTTGCCATGCCGGTGGCTGCTTTTTGCTCTGCATCATGAAATTCCGAATTTGAGGAGGACTACCGTTATCTATTTGATAACAGAAGTCCTCCCTAAGATTCAAATCCACTGGCCGGAAAACCCTTAACCCCCGGGATACTTGCTTAGCCCGATAGGCTCCAGTTTTCAGATTGAGCACCTGCGGGCGTGAAGCCCGCAAAAGCTACTTGATCTCGACTGTGGCGCCAGCGTCGGTGAATTTCTTCTTGATGGTCTCAGCTTCTTCCTTGGAAACGCCCTCTTTCACATTCTTGGGAGCGCCATCCACCAGGTCCTTGGCCTCCTTCAAGCCGAGGCTTGTCACTTCACGTACTGCCTTGATTACATTGATCTTGTTGGCACCGGCGCCAGTCAGAACCACGGTGAACTCAGTCTTTTCTTCTGCCGGGGCTGCTGCCGCTCCGCCGCCACCCGCCATCATGACCGGGGCTGCTGCTGCCGCTGAAACGCCTAAACGCTCTTCGAGCTTTTTCACAAGCTGGGCTGCATCAAGCAGGCTAAGCCCAACAATCTGTTCTTCAAGTTGCTGTAAATCTGCCATCGTTTTTCTCCACGTTTTATAAATTCGATTTTTGTGCTGGTTCGCCGCATTTCCTCATCGTGTTCCAATGCGCCCAGACAAGCGCCACGTGAGTGGTTGACAGCGAGAAACTCTCCCAAAAGCGACCGCACCGCAATCCACTTCCAGGTCAGAAAGACTGACTTAGCTGCTGGCAGCCTCGCCATCGTCCTTGAACTTTTTCTTTTCCACGCCCTGGTTCACCACAATTGCCAGATCGCGGCCCACCGCGCTCATCACCGTTACCAGGCGCTGTGCCGGAGCGTTCATCAGGAAGAGCAGCTTTGAGTAAAGCTCTTCCTTGGAAGGCATGGTGGCCAGAGCCTTGATTTCCTGAAGGTTGATGACTCGCCCTTCCAGAATGCCCGATTTAAACGAAAATTCCGGGTTGTCATCCACGTACTTGCTGAGTGCTTTGGCGAGAGCGACCGGATCGCCGTCCGTGTAGGCGATGGAGCTGACTCCCTTGAGGCCTTTCAGAGCGTCGGCAACCTTGGTACCCTCTGACGCGCGTTTGGCCAGGGTGTTCTTTACAACTTGATAACGGCCGCCGGCGGAGCGCACAGTTTTGCGCAGCTCGTAGTCCTTGGCGACGGTCAATTTGGAGAAGCTGCCTACAATCATGCTGCTCGCTTTCTGCAGCTGACTGTTCAGCTTCTCAATCTGTTCGGCTTTCTTTGCTTTAGTGACTGCCATCGTCTGATCCTTTACGCCTTGGCCGCAGCTTCAACCGCGGAGGTATCGACCGAGATTCCCGGTCCCATGGTGGAGGAGATGTAAGCTCCCTTAATGTATTTGCCTTTGGCTGCTGCGGGCTTGGCGCGAACCACGCTGGAGATAACGGTGGTGGCGTTTTCAATCAGCTTGTCCGGCGTGAATGAAATCTTGCCTACAGGCACGTGGACCAGAGCAGTCTTATCGGTACGAAATTCGACTTTACCGGCTTTGATCTCTTTGACAGCGTTGGCGATATCGAATGTGACTGTGCCCGTCTTAGGGTTGGGCATCAGGCCGCGAGGACCGAGAACTTTACCCAGCTTACCGACGGACTTCATCATGTCTGGCGTGGCGATGACGGCGTCAAAGTCTGTCCAGTTTTCCTTCTGGATCTTCTCGACCATTTCTTCTCCACCAACAATGTCGGCTCCTGCAGCTTCCGCTTCACGCTGCTTTTCGCCTGACGCGACAACCAGAACTTTCTTCGATTTACCCAGACCGTGTGGCAGCACTACCGTGCCGCGGACCATTTGGTCGGCGTGCTTGGGATCGACCCCCAAACGGAGAGTTACTTCTACAGTCTCATCAAATTTTGCGAATTTGACTTTCTGCAACAACGGCACGGCGTCCGTCAGTTGATACATACGGTTCTCAACTGCCGCGCGCGCCTTGCTGACGTTCTTTCCAGGTTTACGACTCATATTGCTTCCTTATCTCCCACCGCACCGGAATGTGACCCGGGCCGTGGTCATGCGATTAACAACCAAAACCTCTTAAAGCAACGCCAGCTATCCGGCGACTTCAATGCCCATGCTGCGCGCCGTGCCTTTGATGCTCTTGATGGCAGCTTCCAAGGAAGCGGCATTCAAGTCTGGCATCTTTTGTTTTGCGATCTCCTGGACTTGCTTCTCAGTGACCTTGCCCACTTTGTCCTTGTTCGGAGCGCCTGCGCCCTTGGCCACACCAGCGGCACGCTTCAGCAGGATTGACGCCGGCGGCGTCTTGGTGATGAAGGTGAATGAGCGATCAGTGTAAACAGTGATCACCACCGGGATGATCAAGCCCGCCATTTCTTTGCTCTGGGTGCGCGCGTTGAACTGTTTGCAGAACTCCATGATGTTGATCTGCGCCTGGCCGAGGGCGGGGCCCACCGGAGGAGCCGGGGTAGCTTTACCGGCTTCAATCTGGAGTTTTACGGATGTCTGTACTTTTTTCGGTGCCATCTATTTTTCCTGAATTCCTGAGTTGCGAATTGTGATTTGCGATTAGCCATGATTCAAAATCGCAAATCACCAATCACAAATTACCCACTTACGAAATTACTTAATTACAAAATCGCGCTACGCCACTTTTTCCACTTGTCCAAACTCCAGCTCCACAGGAGTGGAGCGTCCAAAAATCGTGACCATTACTTTCAGGGTTTCGCGATCTTCGTTTACCTCGTCTACCTGGCCATTAAAGTTCGCGAAAGGCCCGTCCGTGATGCGTACGGTCTCGTTCTTCTCAAACTTGACCTTGATCTTCGGCTTGTCCTTAGCCGCGCTCACGCGGTAGATGATCTGATTCACTTCTTCTTCCGAGAGCGGCGTGGGATCATTGGCCGTGCCAACGAAACCGGTGACGCGCGGCGTGGATTTCACCACATGCCACACATGGTCACCTTCCCCACCCGTGCGAAAGCCTGTCAGATCCATCTGCACCAGGACATACCCGGGATAAAACATCCGCTCCACGGTGTACTTCTTGCCGTTACGGATTTCCGTGACCGGCTCAGTCGGGATCACCACTTTGCCGATTTTTTCCGTCAGGCCAAACGCGATGATGCGCGACTCGAGCGACTCTTTTACTTTGCGCTCAAAACCCGAATAGCTGTGGATGATGTACCACTTCATATTCGGATTGACCACTTCGCCAGGGACGGGCTGACCCGTATCGGGTGAGTTTGCCGCTCCGACTGTATTCTGCTCTTCCATACCTGGAATCAACTTTCCCGGATGCCTGTTAAACGACGCTTCCGACGACGCTACCTACCGTGGTGCAGCACCCAATTAACGCCTCTGGCTATTGTCTGATCGATGGCGAAGAAATAGGCCCCAAACAGAACAACCGTGATGATCACAACCAGCGTAGTGGCCTGGACTTCCCTGCGTGCCGGGAACGTGACTTTCCGCATTTCATTGCGGACGTCTGTGAGAAAATTTTTCGTGACCGTGGGAAACTGCATGAGCTTGCCACCGAAACTCTGCTCTTCCCGCGTCATTGTCGTTGCCTTTGCCATTTTTCCTACCTACCTTAAATCCCACCAGCAAAATGTGGCAGGGGCGGAGGGATTCGAACCCCCAAGTCCGGTTTTGGAGACCGGCAGTTTAGCCGTTGAGCTTACGCCCCTCCGAAGTCAGCCCTTAGCAATGAGCCGTTAGCAATTAGCCTTGTGTCGTCCGATCTTTCATGTGGCTAATTGCCAATTGCCATTTGCTAATTGCTTACTTAACTTCTTTATGTCCCGTGTGCTTGCGGCAGCGCTTGCAGAACTTCTGCTTTTCCAGACGACCGGTTGTCGTCTTCTTGTTCTTGGTCGTCGAATAATTACGCTCTTTGCAATCAGCACACTGTAAAGTCACTATTTCACGCATGTTCTAAGCCCTTTTTCTGGTTCGGAATTGAAATTTCAAATTTGAAATTCAAAAATTTTCAAATCCCAGTTACTGAATAATTTCGCTGATGGTTCCGGCGCCTACCGTTCTGCCGCCTTCACGGATAGCAAAACGCAGGCCCTTTTCCATGGCCACCGGTGTAATCAGCTCGATTACCAGCGACACGTTGTCGCCCGGCATCACCATCTCCGTGCCCGCCGGCAGCTCCGCCACACCCGTTACGTCGGTGGTGCGGAAGTAGAACTGCGGACGATAGCCCTTAAAGAATGGCGTATGGCGTCCACCTTCTTCTTTTGTCAGCACGTAGATTTCAGCCTTGAACTTGGTGTGCGGCGTAATCGATCCGCCCTTGGCCAGCACCATCCCGCGCTCCACGTCTTCCTTCGCCGTGCCGCGCAGCAGCAGACCGGCGTTGTCGCCCGCCAGGCCTTCGTCCAGCTGCTTCTTGAACATTTCCACGCCCGTCACTACCGTCTTGCGCGTTTCGCGGAAGCCTACGATCTCAACTTCCTCGCCCACCTTCACCTTGCCACGCTCGATACGGCCGGTGACCACCGTGCCGCGGCCTGAGATGGAGAAGATATCTTCAATCGGCATCAGGAACGGCTTGTCGATGGCACGCTCGGGAAGGGGAACATACTTGTCCACCGCTTCCATGAGCTCGTCAATCTTGGCTTCCCACTTGGCTTCGCCGTTCAATGCGCCGAGTGCCGACAGGCGGACCACCGGGATATCGTCGCCGGGGAACTTGTAGCTCTTGAGCAGCTCGCGAACTTCCAGCTCAACCAGGTCGAGCAATTCAGGATCATCCACCGCGTCGCACTTGTTCAGCGCCACCACGATGCAGGGCACGCCGACCTGACGGGCCAGCAGCACGTGCTCACGCGTCTGCGGCATCGGACCATCCGTGGCCGCAACCACCAGAATGCCACCATCCATCTGCGCTGCCCCGGTGATCATGTTCTTGATGTAGTCAGCGTGACCCGGGCAATCCACGTGGGCGTAGTGCCGGTTCCCCGTCTCATATTCCACGTGCGCCGTGGCGATGGTGATACCACGCTCGCGCTCTTCCGGCGCGTTATCAATGGAATCAAACGAGCGGAACTTGATCTTCGGGTTGTGCTTGCTCAACACCTTGGTGATGGCCGCAGTCAGCGTGGTCTTGCCGTGGTCGATGTGCCCGATCGTCCCTACGTTCACGTGCGGCTTGCTGCGGTCAAATTTTTCCTTTGCCATTGCTTCTCCTCGATCTCAATTGCGGGGTGGCCCGCCGCTACTTAATAGTTGTAGCGATAAACTTTGCTGTACTTCTGGCGGAGCTTGGCGTCGACCTTCTCGATCAACTCCAGGTAATACTCGCGCATCAATGCCTGATCAGAAACCGTGAGCGATTCATACAGCTCTTTAGCTGTCTTGCCGGAACGCGCCAGCGTGACATCGACTTGCTCGAAGATTCCAGAAGCGGCGATGCGCTGGAATTCCCGAGCGCTCACATTCTTGCTTTGCAGCCGGCTGTAAAATTTCTCCAGCGCACTGGAACTGAATATGCGATCGATCGCGCCTTTCAGCGCTTCGTAATCTTCGGTTTTCTGTACTGCAATCTGAGCCTGCTGATATGCCATGCGTATTGCGTCAATCCTTTATGGAGCGGGAGACGGGAATCGAACCCGCGGGCTTTAATTCAAGGGCTCCGCTTTGCTTCGCCCTCACGCTTCGCTCGCGCTATCCGGCGCTCACTCCGCGTTCACCCATTAATTCAAGGGCTCCGCTTTGCTTCGCCCTCACGCTTCGTTCACGCTATCCGGCGCTCACTCCGCGTTCACCCATTTCACCCTGCTCTTACTAATCTCTCTTCAAACCTTGGAGCGGGAGACGGGAATCGAACCCGCGACCAACAGCTTGGAAGGCTGTGACTCTACCACTGAGTTACTCCCGCTTAAACTTTGCCTTCCGGCTCATCCTCGCTGCGGATTTTCTGTGCCTTCCAATGCAACACCGTCCGAGCCGCAAAAAATCCAAGAACCACCAAAGTAAAACCGCGAAAGCTGATATGCCCGCCTGCCAGAGCAACCGGCGAATTATCCATGGTGAGCCATGCCAACAGAGCCAGCCCCGCAAACGCCACCAAGGACATCAAAAGCCGCTTATCGTCCTGCATTGCCACACGCTCTCTACCAACCGCTACATCCGCCTTCAAAATCTGGAGCTGATGACCAGGATTGAACTGGTGACCTCTCCCTTACCAAGGGAGTGCTCTACCAACTGAGCTACATCAGCTTCAAAAAACTATTCTTACTACCGCCCTAACGCTTACCAAGGGAGTGCTCTTTATTTCGGGCGCCGCCTTCGCGGCACCGCAACTGAGCTACACCAGCCCTCAAAAGCCTTTCAAAAATCATGGTGCACAGGGGAGGATTCGAACCTCCGTAGCTCCTGAGAGCGGCAGATTTACAGTCTGCTGCCATTAACCACTCGGCCACCTGTGCATTCATCCGACAGGCAAAGTGCCGGAAATCCCGCAGTGTGCCAGCCAGCTCTACAACTGGACGTTTACGGGTAAATGCTTCATAACAGCGAATCATTCTGGCCGATCAGGAGTGCTGCCGCTCTTTAACGGCGAGAGCAAAATCAGGAGACGCGCAAACATACTTCCGCTTCAGACGCCAAAAACGGAGAACGGAAAGTATCTCAGTGGAATGTTTCCGGTAGAAAAAGTCCTAGGGTGCGCAGTGCCTGCTTCAACTCCGGAAGCGCGCCAGCTTTTCGCGTTCCGGCAATCCTGTTAACAACTGGAGCTGGCGAAGGGACTTGAACCCCCGACCCTCTGATTACAAATCAGATGCTCTACCAGCTGAGCTACGCCAGCACAATTCTCCCCATATAGGGGCAAGTAAATAAGTTAGCACAGCGGCAATCCGCGTGCAACAGCCACACTCGTATGTCGATTTCTTAAATGGTTTAGCGGGACGTGCCCGAAATGATAACGCCCACAAATTGTATCAACTCCAGCCTGATTACGCGAGTTTAGGGACACTTGTGTCAACCCTGTGCACTATACTGAACCTGGATGATAAAGTACCGCAAGCTGCTGATAACAGTCCTGTTAATTGCTGTAGTGACCGTCTGCGGTTTATTTTTTTTCTACCGCACCGCATCCACTCCAGAAACCGTGAGAATGCTCCCCGAAGGTGAGTTTATCCTCTACGCGAATTTAAAGCCGGTTCATCTGTTCTGGCAGGCCAGCAAGCCCATTGAGGTTGAAGGCGACTATCGAGAGTTCGTTAACCAGACAGGAATTGACTTCGAACATGACCTGTACGAGAGTAGCCATGTCTCGTCGCGACACCGCGGATCGAAAGGACACCGAGTCGTCTGAGATTTTCGTCGGACGCTTTGATCAGCAGAGAATCGCAAGCTATCTCGCCAAAATCTCGTCATCACAGGAGGACTATTCCGGCCGCAAGATTTTCGTCATTCCACACGAGGGCCACACGGTACGCGCGGTGGTTCTCAATACGAACCGTATTGCTGTAACGAATATGGTCTCAGCCGATGTCATCCATCAGATTATTGACTCGAACAGCAAATTGCCGGCAGGCCCATCGTTGTTGCAGAACTTCCATCAGAAAGTCCCGTTCGGTTCACTGGCCTGGGCGATCATCCGCGTGGGGTCAACCGCCACGAATCAGCCGCCCGGTGGATGGCGTTTTGATTTTCTGGAAAACACCGTCACCGTAGCGTCACTGAGATATCAAGGTGATCTTCTGGTGCGGGCTGACGTAATTGCCAGCTCGGAAAACGAAGCGAGGCAGGTAGTGGATTCAGCCGGCGCATTTGTTTCAATGTACCGCACCGTATCGCGCTCCCTTGGAACCAAGGGCGCGGACCCGGATGTGAAAGCCGCGATTGACAGCATTACCGTGCAGCAAAAGGACAATATCGCAGTTTTCTCCGCCACTCTGCCACAACGCGCACTCAAGAAGATTTTCTCGGAAGCGCAATCGCAGGCGGCCGCGAGTTCATCGCCCGCACCTTCACCTAATGCAACACCTTCGCCATCGCGCGGCAAAATAAAGAAATAAGGCTTAGCTCATGAAAAAGGAAAAGCACAGCCGCCGCGCTGTGCTTCTTTTAAAAATCAAATTCTAGAAAACTATTACAGAGATCCTGACGCCACCTGTTGCGTGAAGGTGAAACGCAGATACTTACTTGGGTTAACCGGCGTGTTGAAAATGCGGACCTCATAATGAAGGTGCGGGCCGGTGCTGCGTCCGCTCTGGCCGACATAACCGAGCGTGTCGCCTCGGTGAACAAGCTGTCCCGGGCTTACAGCAAACCCGGACATATGACCGTAGAGTGTGCTGATTCCGTTTCCGTGATCAACCATTACGGTCCGGCCGTAACCATTCATCTGGTCAGAGAAGCGAACAATTCCATCTGCCGGAGCAATGATGCGTGTGCCCACGTCACCGGAGATGTCCACACCACGGTGAAACGCTCCCTCTCCGCTGAATGGATCAATACGTTCACCGAAGGAGCCGGTAATACGTCCCTGAACTGGCCATAGCGTAGGGGCGGCTGCCAGACGTATCCAGTCCCGTGTGCTGGCGTCACGCAATTCACCCATGCCGATACCCACGGATGCCGCGCCACTCATGGCGGTCATGCGAAGAGCGTAAAACTGTTGCAGTGAAGCCGAAGCGGGATCGTCATCCTGAAATGCCGGATCGGGTTTCAAACCGTAGAGTGAAGAAACTTCTCCGGCCAGCGAGCTCAATGACTGCGCCTGCAGCTCATTCTCCTGGGCAATCTGCTCCAACTGAGAATACTGTGATTTAAGGGCTTCTTTTTCGGTCCGCAGCTGGTTATAACGCTGGGCCTTCAGAGCCATGCGAGTGTATGACCCAGCCATGCCGGTAATCGTCAACATGCCGATGACAGCGCCGGCGATGAAGACGTAGGCATAGTGGATGGGTACCGGAATCTTTAGAAGTTCGCCCTCAGTATTCCGGGCCACCAGCATAATGTAAAAACGTTTCCGCAAAAATCCTCCGAACGGATTGTGAATCTTCCTATGAGCCGTCTGCGGACGGCCTTAACGAATTGTCTGCCGCTCTGTTTTACCGAAGGTGCTTCGGAAGGCAGCTATATCAGGAACTATGAAGTTAGGTAACCTTAACAATACCCTTCCCGAGTGTCAATCAGGGTTCCTCCGCCAAATTGTGACGAAAGGGCCGAATTCTGCAGCCTTGCATCAGTGCTTCGGTACACTGTCCTATTGAATGGCCCAGTGACTTTTGCAGTCGCGGGAGTCCTGCTGCCCACCATAAAAGACCCTATCTGCTCAATGACTTAGAGACTATATTGGTAACCTGATGCCCAACCCGGAACGAAAACTGATTGAAGGCATGCGCAGGATCGGCGCGTCCAGCCGTAACAGCACTGTAATCAAGGGCATCGGCGACGACGCGGCCGTCTTACGTTTGCGGCCAGGCCATGAGTTCCTGGTTACCACGGATCTGTGCGTCGAAGGGGTTCATTTTCGGCGCGCCTGGCACCCGGCGAATTCGGTGGGACATCGTTGTTTGGCTCGCGGGCTGAGTGATATCGCCGCCATGGGCGGCGAACCGATTGCCTGTTTCCTTTCGCTCGGGCTTCCGGAAGATCTGGATCAAAAATGGGTGACAGGCTTCACAACAGGTCTCATCGAACTCGCTCGCCGTTTTGGTGTCGAGTTGGCCGGAGGCGATACCTCCGGCGCGCCAGCGATTACGGCGGATGTCGTGGTCATTGGCCAAACTCCCAAGGGGAAGGCAATCTTGCGGTCCGGCGCGAAACCGGGCGATCGGATCTTTGTAACCGGAGAGTTGGGGGACTCAGCCGCGACATTGCAATTGCTGTTTGCCGGTACGCGAGTGCGGCCTGCCAAACAGAGCCGCCACTTCAACCCAGAGCCGCGAATTGCAGTCGGCCGATGGCTAAGCCGAAGGGGCATCGCCACCGCCATGATCGACCTGAGTGATGGGCTGTCGGTGGATCTAAGCCACATCTGTGATGAAAGCCGGGTAGCGGCCGTGATCCACGAAAAGCAGATTCCGATTGGGCGCCAGGCTTCCCTTACACTGGCGCTGCACGGCGGAGAAGATTACGAGCTGCTTTTTACCGCAAGCGCGAAGAGCAAAGTCCCCAAGGCAATTGAAGGGGTGAGGGTTACGGAGATAGGCACGATCCGGCGCAGTTCAGATATTCGCCCGCAAATGCAGATTCTGGGGCAAAATGGAGCGCTGAAAAAACTCAAGCCCCTGGGATGGCAGCATTTTAGTGACAGCAAGCACGGTTAAACCTGAGGGCTTAAAAGATTATTTTACAGAGAAACTTTCCCAACTTTGTTTCGTAGGATGGATTATGAGCACACCTTCGTCAACTATGCCAAGCACGCCTGTTGAGTCATCACAACCAGCGCTTTCAGAACTTGAGCGCGTGGTTGACACGTTTATCGCGCCCCGCAAAACGTTCATGGACCTGCGACGCAGTGCCAGCTGGTGGCTGCCTTTTCTCTTAGGCATCATCGCAACCACTGCGTTTATGTTCACGGTGGAAAAGAAGGTGGGATGGGATGCGGTGGTGAATTACACCTTCAACCACGCGTCTTTCATGCAGAGAATTCCTGCCGAACAGAAGCCGGCGGTGATCGAAAAGCAGATCAAGAGCGCACATAACCGCCTGTATACCGGACCGATCTTTACGCTGGTCTTCGCCGCTATTTTCGCGGCCCTTCTGCTCGCCACATTCAATTTCGGCCTGGATGCGCAGGTGAAATACAAGACCGTGCTGGCGGTGCTTTTCTATGGCTGGTTACCCAAACTTGTGACCAGCGCGTTGGCTATCCTTGTCATGTTCGTCGGCGTTGAGCCGGAAGGGTTTGATATGGAAAACCCGGTTGCCACGCACCTTGGCGCCATTCTGGGCACCAATACCGACTCTCGCTACCTTTATCACTTCCTGGCGTCCTTTGATCTGATCAGTATCTGGTGCATTTTTTTGATCGGCCTGGGAATGGCGACCATCGCCAACAAAAAGATCAAGGTCGGCACGGCTGTTACCGTAGTGGCTCTTTGGTTCCTGGTTGGTGATTTGCTGCGAGTCGCACTCGCCGCCTTCGCCGGATAGGCGCAGAGTGTCACAAGAACCCCAAAGGCGGAAATCAGGATTGGACAAGCTTAGTCTGAGCTATTGGTTCAAGCTTAATTTCCGCCGCTGAGCCTGCAAAAATGCCGGAATAATGTGAATACGGTTCGTGGAGCGCAACCCTATGGTTTAATAGAGGTTTAACCCATGGCCGACTTGCGCACCACGATACGGCGGCAGCTCAAAGCCGCCAGTCGCACATTCCGAGAGATCATGATGATCGCCAAGGGCGTGGTCTCAAAGGACCATCCTGTCCAGGTGCACATCATTCCCATGCGGCGCTGCAATCTATCCTGCGCCTACTGTAACGAATACGACGATTTCTCGAAGCCGGTGCCTCTCGATGAGATGTACCGCCGCATAGACAAGCTGGGCAAGCTTGGCGCGACGCTCATCACCATTAGCGGTGGTGAAACCCTGCTGCATCCGCAACTGGACGACATCATCCGCCGGATCCGCAAGAATGGCGCGATCGCCGGCCTGATTACCAACGGCTACCTGCTGACGCCGCAACGCATTCAGCAACTCAATGACGCTGGGCTCGATCACCTGCAGATCTCCATCGACAACGTGAAGCCCGATGATGTCTCCATGAAGTCACTGAAAGTCCTGGATAAGAAGCTGCAATGGCTGCGCGAACACGCTGATTTCCACGTGAACATTAATTCAGTAATCGGCGCAGGTGTGAAAAACCAGTGGGATGCGGTCACTATCGGCAAACGCGCGGTAGAATTGGGCTTCACTTCGACCGTCGGCATTATCCATGACGGCAGCGGGCAGTTGCGTCCTCTGGGTGAGGAAGCGCAGACGGTATTCGCTGAGATGAAGAAGCTGGGCAAGCACAGCTACGCCCGCTTCAACTCTTTCCAGAACAATATTGCGTTAGGCAAGCCGAACCAGTGGAGATGCCGTGCAGGCGCCCGTTATCTTTACATTTGCGAAGACGGCCTGGTCCACTACTGCTCACAGCAACGCGGATTTCCCGGCATTCCCCTGGCTGATTACGAAGTAAGAGATATCGTCCGCGAGTACTTCACGGAAAAATCCTGCGCACCAAACTGCACCATCTCCTGCGTGCACCAGACATCCATCGTGGATTTCTGGCGCGATCCGCAGACCGGCACATCGCATGAAATCTTCCGCCCTGCCCCCAAACAGCCGGAACTGGTCTCGATTCAAGTCACTGAAAAAGAATCAGCCATGGCTGACTAGCGCCTTTCCAGCGGCTTTTTTGTCGATAGATCGGTCACGCCAGTGCTTCGCGCAACGCCGCGCGCGCCAATGTTCGTGTTGAGTCCAATGTCGGTAGCGGAGAATCTTCGTCGCTTACCAGCAGAGGTATCTCAGTACATCCAAGCACCACCGCGTCACAGCCGTTGTTCTTCATCTGCTCCATGACCTGCTGGACATAGAAGAGCGACTCCAGACTCTGAATCCCGCGGACCAGTTCGTCAAAAATGATCTGGTTGATACGAACCCGCTGCTGCTGTGTCGGAAGCTGATAGCCGATGCCAAGAGCGCTCAGCTTTTCCGGGTATACCTGGCTTTCGACTAGATACTTTGTTCCGGTAAGCCCCAGAGTTGAATAGCCGCGAACCCGAGCTTCTTTGCCAACTTCTTCCGCAATGTGCAGCCATGGCAGCGGCGAACGTGGCAGAACATGCGGCATGGCCTGGTGAATCGTATTATCAGGACAGATTAAGAAGTCAGCGCCTGCACGCTTCAAGGTGTCAGCAGATCGCAGCATCAGTTCGGCAATGGGTTTCCAGTCATACGGGCCAGGACCTTGCAGGTATTTCATGTACTCCGCCAGTGCGATGGTGTGCATGGTCACTTGCGGATGTTCGTGCCTTCCCATCAGCGGCTCGGCTTCCAGACAAACCGTGCGGTAACAAAGGGCCGCGCCCTCTGCGCTGCAACCAACAATCCCAATATGCTTAGGCATGTTTCCTAACTTCTGGCGAAGGCATCAATCTGCTGGAGAAACTTGACCTTTTTGTCCACTGGAAGAAAAGACGCTTCAAACGAATTCCTTGCCAGCTCTCGCAAATGATCCTCGCTGAAGCCGAACTCCTGCTGTGCAATCTCATATTCCTTATTCAGTGTTGTCTGGAACATGGCCGGGTCATCCGTGTTGAGCGTGACCATCAGGCCTTCATCAAAAAACCTTCGCACCGGATGCTTACTCAGTTCGCTTATCGCGCCGGTTCTCAGGTTGCTGGTGAGGCAAATCTCGACTGAAATCTGCTTGTGCGCCAGCACTTCGAGCAACTCATTGTCAGCAGCGATGGAAAGCCCATGGCCAATCCGCTCCACGCCCATGTTCAGGGCCCCCCAAACTGATTCCGGACCAGCCGTTTCGCCGGCGTGAGCGGTTAGATGCAAACCATCGACTGCGGCGTTCTTGTAGAGATCACGAAACCACTCGGCGGGGCCGCGACGCTCGTCGCCGCCGATGCCAATGCCGACTACGTTGCGGTCAAGCCGCTCGGCAGCCAGCTTAAAGACCTCACCAGCGGCTTCGGGCCCGAAATGGCGCACGGCATCGAAAATCCAGAGTAGCGAGACCCCAAAATCGCGCTGACCGCGCTCGCGTCCTCGCTCGAGACCGTCGAAGATGGGCCCAAAATCCTGCCCGCGCCAGCGGATTACTCCCACGCTGACATAAACCTCAGCATGCACCACATTCTGCTGGCGCAACTTTTGCATCAGGCGGTAAGTAATGAGTTCGTAGTCCTCCGGCGTTCGCAGACGCTCGGTCACGGCTTTAAAGGCCATCAGAAAGCCATTGAAATCTTTGTAGGAGTACAGATCGCGGATATCGTCTTCCGTCAGCACGTCACCGCTGCCGCTCACGTCATAGCGATTGTTCTCCGTTGGCAGCGGGGTGTTGTAGCGGCGGCTCAGCTCAGCCAGAGTAGCCGGCTCCACGCTTCCTTCCAGATGCAGATGCAACTCTGCTTTGGGTAACGACTGGATGAACGATCGATCCATAATGCGATCATCCCCTGGGAATAGTGGGGCTGGCCGGGAGCGCAGCGAATTCGCTGTGCTTGCGGCTATAGAAGTAGTAAATCACCAATCCGATGGCCATCCACCCGAAAAACCGAAGCCAGGTGATCACCAGCAACCCCGCCATGAGCGCAATACAGAGCACCACGGAGATGATCGGGAACAGCGGAACCAGGGGAACTTTGAACCCGCGCGTACGCTCCGGTTGCGACCTGCGCAGAAACAGCACGCCCAGTGAAACTAGCACGAACGCAAAAAGCGTTCCGATGTTTGACAGATCGGCCGCCTCACCAATGTCCACCAAGCCAGCCGGAATGCCGACAGCAGCACCGGCAATCCAAGTCGACCAGTGCGGAGTGTCAAAACGGCAAATAGAAGAGAACAGCTTGGGCAGCAATCCATCACGTGACATCGCGAACCAGATGCGCGTCTGTCCATATTGAAAGACAAGCAGAGACGAGATCATGCCCATGAGTGCGCCGATTACGATAATCGCCTGGAGCCAGCGGTTGGCACCCAGCTTTGCTAATGCATATGCGACCGGAGCTGCGGAAGCTTCAGCGTTGTCGCCGGAAAAAGTGCTGTATTTCATCATCCCAAGCAGCACGATGGCCACACCAATATATAGAACGGTGCAGACAACCAGTGACGCGATGATTCCGAAAGGGATGTCTTTTTGTGGATTCTTTGCTTCTTCCGCCGCCGTAGAGACGGAATCAAATCCAATATAGGTGAAGAAGATGATGGCGCCACCGGAAATCACGCCAGCGAAGCCTGAAGGCGCGAACGGGTGCAGATTGACCGGATTCACCAGCATTCCGCCCACGATGAGGAATGTGAGGATGGCTCCGATTTTTACGATCACCATTATGTTGTTGGCTTCCGCTGACTCGCGGATGCCCCAGACCAGCAACACCGTCAGGACGAACACCACAAGAAATGCGGGAACGTTAAAATATGCTCCCGTCCAACCGCTTCCGGCCCATACCGGTGAGGACCATTTGTCAGCGATGTGCCAGCCGAATTGTCCGATCTGGGCTTTCATGTATCCGGCAAATCCGACAGCAACCGCTACGTTGCTGACGGCATATTCCAGAATGAGGTCCCAGCCGATAATCCAGGCAATCAATTCGCCCAGCGTGGCATACGAATACGTGTACGCGCTACCCGCAATAGGGATCATGGATGCCAGCTCGGCATAGCAAAGCCCGGCAAAACTGCAAGCGACCGCGACGAGAAGAAATGAGATCGCGATCGCCGGGCCAGCAGGCGGCCGGCCATGCAACAACACACCGGAGAGATTCCCGTGCCGCAACAGGTTCTGAAACACATCCAGCACCTGAGCATGCAGCAAAGAAGGTTGAGAGAATTCGCCCGCTGCGGCTGTCCCGGTCAGCACGAAGATGCCGGAGCCAATGATGGCGCCAATACCCAGCGCTGTGAGTGACCACGGTCCCAGCGTTTTCTTGAGCCGGTGTTCCGGGTTCTCAGAATCAGAGATGAGTTTGTCGATGGACTTCTTGGCGAACAGTTGACTGGCCAGAAGCTCCTCCTTCAACCTTTTATATGTGTGCAAGAGCTGGATAGCGGTAAGGCAGAGACGCGGTTCAGCCAGCGTCTCTGCACATCACACTCTCAGGCTTAGCGCTTGGACGCGCCGCGCGCCAGTTTCTTCACTTTTGATTTCTTGCTGCCGCGTGGGTAGTCGCGTTTTTTCTTGGGCGCCTGTTTTTTGCGTGCGGTGCGCTTTGATTTCTTGCGTTCGTCTTTGCTCAATGCTTTCGTATTTGCCATTCACCTTGTCCTGAATTAATTAAAGTCCTGAATCCAATGTCGTTAATCTTGACCCGCATACGCAGAGATCAGTGTTCATCCGCGTATTTCTGTTTCTTAAGCTCTCTCCAGCTGGGCATACTTCTCCACCAGCTTCTTCAATCCGAATCGAGGAAATTGTACCGTAATCTTGGCCGTTTCTCCCTCTCCTTCTCGTTGATAGACAACACCTTCGCCGAATTTGGGGTGTTTTACCCGCTGGCCAGGACGGAATGAGGATTTTGAAGCCGGCGCATCCGCAGTGATTTTTGGCCGATTAAACTGCTTTCCTCTAGAAGCAAAGAACTCAGCAATGTTATCGATGGAATTATATTTCGGCCCGGCATAGCTTGTGCTGTTCGAAGACGGCTTCTGCTGCCTTGGTGGCGCTGCATAGTTCGTAGGCGCGCTCTGGTCTTCATCCTCATAGCTGTAATGCTGGTCAGCATATTCGGTAGTCCGTTGACTGCTGCTTCGAGAAGATCGCTGGGAACCCAGATCATTCAGCAAATGTGCTGGAATCTCTTCCAGAAATCGCGAGGGCACACTGGCATCCGGCATGTCCGTGCCATAACGACGCCGAAATCGTGCCTGGCTGACGACCAACTGGTCCATGGCGCGGGTCATACCCACATAGCAAAGGCGGCGCTCTTCCTCCATTTGATCCGGATCGTTGAAAGCGCGCGAGTGCGGAAACAGACCTTCTTCCAGGCCAATCAGGAACACCAGATTGAATTCCAGACCCTTGGCGGAATGCAGCGTCATCAACGTGATCTTGCCGCGCGGATCATAGGTATCCACGTCACTCACCAGGGCGGCGTGATCCAGAAACTCCGCCAGAGATTCGCCGCGATCATGCGAGTCCATGGCGGCGTTCACCAATTCGCGCAGGTTCTCTATGCGCGCAAAGGCGTCCGGCGTGGCTTCTTCTTCCAGTTGCTTGATATAGCCGGTGCGGTCGATGAGAAACTTCAGCACTTCCGGAATGGACGCCGCGCCGCCGGGAGCGCGGAAACCTTCCACGGCTTCTACTGGAACTTCGGCAGATGGTCCCAGATCGTCATTGGCGCCAATTTCGTCTTCGTCAGGCGCGAACGCAAGGTCTGCATCATCGCCGATATCTTCACTGGCCGCCGCGATATCGGCTGCCTCAAAATCGGCTGCTCCGAAATCAAAGCTGATATTGCTGCCCAGCTCTTCCGGATCGAAGGACACGTCTGCTTCCGGTTCTGGCTCCGGCTTTGGTTTTCTCTGCGACTCTTTGGATTCGAGTTGAGTTTTCGCCGTCTCCGTCACCCGATTGGCAAACGTCCCCAGAAACATCGAGCGCCCGTCTTCAATCAGCTCCCTGAAGCTTTTAAGGGCAGACCCGGCTCTGGCCGGCAGCAAGCCTCGTTCAATCGCCTCACCCAGTGCGCCCCACAGCGAAATGCCTGTTTCAAGAGAGAGACGTTCCAGGGTTTCGATGGTGGCCTTGCCGATTCCCCGCGAAGGTGTGTTGATTACGCGCAGAAAAGCAATTGAGTCCTGAGGATTATTGATCAGCTTCAGATAGCTGATCATGTCTTTAATTTCGGCTCGCTCGTAAAAAGAAAAACCACCCACTACCTGATACGGCAACTGGTAGCGACGCATGGCTTCTTCCATCAGGCGCGATTGTGAGTTGAGACGGTAGAGAACTGCCACGCGCGGATTTTCTTCGCCATTCTCGCCGGCCTTGCGGATGTAACTCGAAATAAAATCCGCTGCAAAAAGCGATTCGTTCTCCGCATCCGGCGCTTCGTAATAACCAATTCGCGCTCCGCCCTGGCGCTCTGTCCACAGCATCTTGCCTTTGCGCTTGACGTTGTTGGCTACCACCGCGGACGCAGCCTCAAGAATGCACTGGGTTGAACGATAGTTCTGCTCCAGGCGGATCACCTTGGCTTCGCCGAAGTCTTTCTCAAAGTCCAGGATGTTGCGTATGTCAGCGCCGCGCCATGAGTAAATTGATTGGTCTTCGTCGCCGACCACACACAAATTGTGCCGCTCACCGGCCAGCAACTTGATCAGCTCATATTGCGGACGGTTGGTGTCTTGATACTCATCGATCAGCAGATACTCAAAGCGCCGCTGATATTTTTCGCGCACCTCGGCGGACGACTTCAATAGCCGCACTGTCTCCAGCAGAAGATCATCAAAATCCAAAGCGTTGGCCTTGCGCAGCTCCTTGCGATAGGCCTCAAATACATGCGCGACTTTCTCCGTGATGGGATCAGCCGATTGCAGATAGAGCTCCTGCGGATCCAGCATGTGGTTCTTGGCCCAGGAAATCCGCGACAGAACCATGGACGGCTTGTGCTGCTTATCGTCGATTCCCAGCCGTCGCATTACGCTCTTAACCATGGCCTGTTGGTCATTGGCGTCATAGATGGCAAAGTCTTTCTTATAGCCCACCCCGCCGATATTCAGTGCCTCAATGTCTTTGCGCAGGACGCGCACGCAAAACGAATGGAAGGTGGCAATCAGCGGCTTGCGCAACATTCGTCCGCCTAGAAGATGTTCCACGCGCTCCACCATCTCAGCCGACGCCTTATTGGTGAATGTCACGGCCAGAATCGCATCCGGCGCCACGCCCAGGTTTTCAATCAAGTGGGCAATCCGGAAGGTGATCACCCTGGTCTTGCCGCTGCCGGCTCCGGCCAGAATCAACACTGGTCCCTCAACGGCTTCCGCCGCTTCGCGCTGTCGAGGATTGAGCTGGTCGAGTAGGTTCACTGCTTGTTTAGTTCGTTTTCGCTGAGGCTTGTAACTGCCCTGGGCTCATTATTGTTGAGAGGCTTCCATGGCCATCTTGCGGCAGGCTTCACATCCGCAGGACTCCCGCAGGTAGTCCCAGGAATAAATTCCGCTGGAATGCCCATCATTCCAGTTGATATTCAATGCATACCGGCCTACCGGAGTCACTTCTTTGGGCCGGACCGGCTCCTTGTACATGGGAAGAAGCGAGGACGCCTGCTTTACCGGTTCGCCTGCCTTTCGATTGTGGCTGTTGCGTTCTTCCGTGCACGTGGCGCACGGACAGGCGTCGCGCAGCCACTGAAAACTGTAATGGGTACTATGGTCGTCCTCCCAGACTATGTCGATGCCAGTGCCGCTGGTTTTGTTCACTTTTACGGATTTTGGAGTTGGTACGGCCATAAGTTTCAGTATCGCATATCCTTCGCCCTGAGACCCGCTCGTGCATTTACCGGATTGCGGCAAATAAGACAAGTGCTATAAACAAACCAGTTCCACATTCCACGCTTGAAATTTCACGACACTTCCGCGCCGCGCCTCCCTGGCCTCGACCTGATGCGAGCCATCGCCATCCTCTGGGTCATGCTTTTTCACTTCAGGAATTCCCAAATCCCCGCGGGTTTGCACGGCGTCGCTCGCACCGGCTGGATGGGCGTTGACCTCTTCTTTGTGCTGAGCGGCTACCTGATCGGCTCGCAGTTGCTGCGACCTTACCTTTCCAGCGCCCAGCCGTCACTACCAGACTTCTACTTGCGTCGCGCTTTCCGCGTCCTGCCTGCTTACCTGACAGTTCTTGCCCTCTACCTGACGGTTCCGATGTTCCGGGAAGCGGGCAGCCTTTCTCCCACATGGCAATTCCTGACCTTCACGGAAAACTTTCGTATTGACTATTTCAATGACCAGGCCTTTTCCCACGTCTGGTCGCTCTGCGTGGAAGAGCATTTTTATCTCCTCCTGCCGATTCTGGTGCTGGTGCTGATGAGAAAGCCCAGTTTTGGTAAAGCGCTTACGGTGATTCTTGGCATCCTGATCTTCGGTATTGCCATGCGCGGCTACGTCTTCAGCCATCAACTCGCAGCGGGCTTGGCTTCTGACGATCGCGAAAATTTCATTACGCTATACATTGAGAGAATCTATTACCCCACATATACGCGGCTCGATGGACTTCTCATGGGCGTGGTCCTGGCCGTGATCAAGACATTTCGTCCCCTGTGGTGGCAAAAGCTGATGACGTATGGCTATGCGATGTTGGCTTGCGGGATTGCCTGTTGTTCAGCCGCCATATGGCTTTTCCGAGATCGCTTTTCTTCATCGGCCACAATATTTGGCTTTCCTCTGCTTTCGCTCGGTCTGGCCTTGATTGTTGCGGCCAGCATCAGCCCGGGTTGCGTTTTATCGCGTATTCGCGGTTTCGCGCTGCCTGCCACGTTGGCATACAGCCTGTATCTCACGCACAAGGAAATCGGGCACCTCGATTCTGTGTATCTCCTTAGGTTTCTTAACGCGGGCCCCAGTTGGATCAACCTGGCGATTTTCTTTGCCACCAGCTTTCTGGCTGCGGGGATTCTCTACTTTCTGGTGGAGCGACCACTTTTGAAATTGCGGGAAAAAATCTCTTCGCGGTCCCGTCGGACGACGCCAGAGACGCTCTCTACAGCTGCCAGCTAAACTATTAGTACGCATGCCCGCATTCATCCTGGTTCGCCACGGCGAAAGTGAATCCAATCGCGAAAGCTGCTTTGCACTCAACGGCGACGTGCCGCTAACCGAGCTTGGCCGACAGCAAGCCCGCGATGCTGCGGCCCAGATTGCCCGGCTTTTCAATCCTCAGAGAGTGATCTCCAGCACGTTTGCCCGCGCGCACCAGAGCGCCGACGTCATTTCTGCCGCTCTTTCTCTCCCATTGGAGATAGTCGAAGGCATTCAGGAACGCGATCTGGGCTCGCTTAAGGGCCGCCCGTGGCATGAACATGCTGCGCTTACTGCCGCCGATCCCCAGTATGATCGCGAACGAGAATGGCTTTGGCGGCCTCCCGGCGGCGAGAGCTATGAAGACGTCCGCCGGCGGGTATTGCCGGTACTGGACTCCTTACGGAGCCGTTATCCAGCCGAAGAATTGGTTCTGGTGAGCCATGGAGCGGTGATGCGCGCCATCTGGTCCCAGCTCACCGGAGCGTGGATAAACTCTTTTATTCCAAAGAATTGCGCCATGCTGCTTATCCCCCATGATGGCAAGCGGTTCTTCGCGCCGCAGGTTGGCGAATGGTGAGCGCCGTACTGCGCGAACCTGAGCCGAGGGCGAAGCAGCGAAGCGTTGCGGAGCCCTTGAGGTAATGGTTATTTCTGGTGATGCCGTGTTGCCAATCCAGGACCACGGCGTGGGACTGTAAGGTTGCCATTCCGGCTAACATCCTGTAAAATTTGCCTTTAACCACAAAAGCTCTGAAGCACTATTCCTTCCGAGTAATCCTGGAGTCACCTGTCATGGCACAAGTTTGTGAAGTATGCGGCAAAGGTCCGCAATTTGGAAATAAGATCAGCCACGCTCATAACGTGAGCCGTCGCCGCTGGAATGTGAACCTGCGCCCCGTACGCGCGGTCACCAAAGCCGGCAACAAGCGCCTGCGCGTATGCACCAGCTGCATTAAGTCAGGCAAGATCGTAAAAGCAGGCTAGTTCCGCCTCCGCCAAGTTTCGCTTTTTAAGCCTCCTGAGCGCAGGAGGCTTTGCTTTTGGTAATCGGTCGCAGATCGATCAGAAGTGCAGCGTGACTCCGCCGCCCGCAAAAATGCTGTTCAGGTGGTCACTGGTGACGCCGATAAACGACGGTGTTCCCGGACGTCCGGTCAAAAAGTCGCGGACCTCCACCCGAAATCCCAACAGAGGAAGCCGGGTCTTAAAGTCCACTCCGCCACCAACCTGAAAGGCTCCGCGATTGTCAGAGATAGAGCTTTCCTTGAAGTGGGCGAATCCGCCACCTGTGCTGATAAACGGCGAAATACCGGAATCAGGAGCAAGCTTGAATTTGAGCGATGGCGTGAAGTAAAACGATGAAAAGTCAGGATTGAACAGCGCCGTATCTGCCGTGCGCGATGGAGCAAACATTACCGGTAGTTCCAAATGCAGCGACGCGGCTTTGAGATTGATGAGCCGGTGCGAATACGCACCCACGAAAGTGAATCCCGGCTCTACGGAATGATTTACCGGCCCAGCGGGACAAACTGGGATGGCCTCACAAACAGGGGTTCCGCTTACGGATGGCGAAAACGTAGCCCCGAACGTTACTGCTACATCATTACTTTGGCCAAAAGCAGAAATCGCTAAAAACAGACTACCGGAGACAACAACACAAAGTTTTTTCAACACTGGCTAATCACCTTTCTTAGTCAAGGTTTAGAAAGCCAACCTCGGGTGTCCACCTACAACAGTGCAATCAGGTCAATTTCAACCGCCACGTCCTTCGGCAGACGAGCTACTTCCACCGTGGAACGTGCCGGTGGCGCTCCCTTGCATACTTTTCCGTATACCTCGTTCATTTGTCCGAACTGTCCCATGTCTTTAAGAAAAACTGTAGTCTTGACTACTTTCTCCCAGCTGCTGCCCGCAGCTTGAAGAATGGCCGTGAGATTCTTCAACACCTGCTCGGTCTGCTCAACGATTCCGCCGGTGATCAGATTGTTGGTCGTTGGGTCCAGCGCAACCTGTCCTGAAGTAAAGAGCATCCCGTTGGCTTTGATTGCCTGCGAATATGGGCCAATTGCCTGAGGTGCGTTATTGGTGGAAACTGCTTCTCGAGTAAAGCTCATTGAAAGCCTCCATGGAATCAGGAAACGAAATGTGGGACGTTGCAGGATATCAAAAGAGAAGGCGGTAGTTGGTACTTGGTAGTTGGTTCTTGGTAACACCTTCGGAAATTACTTCCAATTTCGCCTGGCAATAGAAATCGAGCGGGGCTGAAAGTTCGCTCGCAGCGGACCAAATACCAAGAACCAAGTACCAATGGCTAACGGCCGCAGCTAAACCTTATTCAACCTCTGCACATCATGGATGCCGGGAATTTTACGCATGCCGCTGATGACCCGCTCCAGATGCTTGACGTCTTCGATATCGATCACGATATCAATGGTCGCCTGGCTGTCCGCGGTTTTGGCCTCAATGTTGCGGATGTTCGCATCATCGTCACTGATCACTGCGGTCAGCTGTTTCAGCATGCCTGAGCGATCGTCACAGAAAACCGTCAACTTTACCGGATACGTATTCTTGCCATTGCCGCGGCTCATCATGGCCGGCTTGGACCACTCCACGGCGATCCGGCGGTCCGCTTCATACATCAGATTGGTCACGTTGGAACATCCCGCCGCATGCACCGCCACGCCTTTGCCCCTGGTGACGTACCCGACAATGGCTTCACCGCGAATGGGATTGCAACAGCGCGCGCGATAGACCATCAGATCGTTGTAGCCGCGCACTACAATGGCGCCATTATCCGCGCTCTGCCCGAAAACACGCCGGATCACCGTGCCAATCGTACTGCTGGACTTAGGCGCATCTTCCGTTGTTGCCGTTTCTTCTGACAGTCCCGGTGATAGCTTGGCCAGAACCTGGCGCGCCGAAAACTTGCCATAGCCAATGCCGGCCATCAGGTCCTGCGCGTTCCCCAGACCGTATTCTTTGGCAATCTTCTCCAGCTCTTTGTCTTCGAAATCCTTCATGGCCAGGCGGTATTTCCGTGCCTGTTTCTCGATCAGCTTTTTGCCGATCTCAATCGCCCGTTCGCGCTGATGTATGTTCAGCCAATGCCGGATCTTGTTGCGAGCGCGCGTGGACTTGGCAAAGCCGAGCCAGTCACGGCTGGGATTATGGCCCGGCTGCGTCATGATCTCGACTACATCGCCGTTGCGCAACTTGTTGCGAAGCGGAACAATCCGCCCATTCACTTTTGCGCCTACGCAGGTATGTCCTACTTCGGTGTGCACGGAGTAGGCAAAATCAATGGCGCTGGCATCGCGGGGCAGGATCACCACTTTGCCCATGGGCGTGAAGCAATAAACCTCTTCCGGATAAAGATCAACTTTCAGTGATGACAGAAACTCGCTGGGATCTTTTACGTCCTGCTGCCATTCCACCACTTGGCGCAGCCATGAGAGACGTTGCTCATCCTTGGCGCTCACCGGACTGCCGTCTTTGTATTTCCAGTGTGCCGCAATGCCTTCCTCCGCCATCTTGTGCATCTCCTCCGTACGGATCTGCACTTCAAACTGGTGGCCGTCTTCCGTGATCACAGTGGTATGCAGTGACTGGTAGAGATTCGGCCGCGGCATGGCGATGAAATCTTTGATTCTTCCCGGAACTGGACGCCACATCTGATGGATGGATCCAAGAACGGTGTAACAATCCTTGATTGACTTGGTGATAATGCGGACGGCGAGCAGGTCATATACCTGGTCCACGGTGATGCGTTGCCGCAGCAGTTTCTGATGAATGCTGTAAAGGCGCTTAATGCGGCTGTCCACGCGGGCTTCCACGCCATTCTCCCGCAGCTTCTGTTGCAGAACTTTGATGACCTTGGCCAAAAACGCTTCGCCTGTCTTGCGTCGCGACTCCACTGTTTCATGGACCTGTTGATAACCGATGGGATCCACATAGCGAAACGAAAGGTCTTCCAGTTCGCCACGGACTTTGCCCATACCCAGGCGATGGGCCAGCGGAGCGTATATCTCCAACGTTTCCTTAGCTACGTTCTGGCGTCGTTCTTCCGGTAGATGCTGCAAAGTGCGCATGTTATGCAGGCGATCCGCTAGCTTGATCAGCACCACGCGTATGTCATCCACCATCGCCAGCACCATCTTGCGGACATTCTCCGCCTGGCGTTCCTCGCGGCTGGCAAAATCAATCTTGTCGATCTTGGTGACGCCCTCAACAATGTGGACGACCTGGTCGCCAAACTCACGCCGAACGTCTTCGTGCGTGACCTCTGTGTCTTCAATAGCGTCATGCAGCAGGCCGGCAGCTATCGCAGTAGAGTCCAGCTTCATGTCCGCCAGCACCACGGCCACTTCGAGAGGATGAACGAGATAAGGCTCGCCGGACGCGCGCGTCTGTCCCTGATGATGCTTCAGGGAGAACTCATAAGCTTTGCGGATGATTTCGGGATCGTCTTTCGGACGGTTCTCGGCGACCTTGGCCAGCAGTTGCTGAAACTTGGCCGTTAGCAGCTTCTGTTCCTTCTGCGAGGAGGGCTGCGCGTTTGTCGCCATATAGGATTATAGCTTGAGTTGCCCAGCGGGCGTGAGTGAGGCGCAAGCCGAGCGGGAGTCCGCTAACGAAATCCTGAGCGCAGCGAAGGATCTGCTGTCTGAGCCGGGCCTGCGGCGTCTGAGCCACGAGGCGAAATCCTTAGCATAGCGAAGGATCTGCTTTTCGGGCGTGAGTGGTTCCCAAGACGAGCGGGAGTCGTTAACGAAATCCTGATCATCGCAAAAGATCTGCTGTTTCGGGCGTGACCCAGGAGAAATCCTGAGCGGGAGCGGGATCTGCTATCGCGGCCTTGCCCCACCGGTATGCTTCCCAGTCATTAAAGCCACTTCGAACGCCACTTCCTTATCGCTCATTACATCCCAGCCAAAGCCATGCAATTTGTCGCCTTCAATGCTGGTAATCCGCAAGCCTTCCCAGGATAGTTGTTCCGTCTGCCACGCGATTCCCATCTTCCCGGCCGCCGTTATTGAGGTAAATCCGGCGAAGAGAATCAGCCCTGCGGCTGAAATAACCCGCAAATCCACCACCGGACGTTGTTCTACCTGCAACCACTGAGTGGGATCGGCGACATTAACCACATACGCGTAACCGCCCGCCGCCACGCAGACTGAGTCGGGATCAGGGCAGGCACAAATTGCGTTAACCACTTGATCAGAGGCAAAGCCCAAAGCAAAGAATCCTGACCACGCCGGCCCCTTTGACGGAACGATACGGACATAGGTACCTGCCCGGTCGCCTTCCTCCAGTTCAACCGGAAAGTGATATAGCTTTTCCAGCGGATGAATAGGTGGCGGCCCGTCCAGCAGTCTGGCTTCGTAGTTGTGTGGGAAGGTGAAGTCGAACCGGACGTGTGATTTCATGTTGCGTTTTCGAGGCGCATATTCGCGTTGGTTCGCGGCTAAACCAGTGCCGCCACAAATTCTTTAGCCCGCTCCTGCACGCTCTTTACGTGCACAGGAAGCTTCAACCGGCTGCCTTCTTCAATCAGTGGAATCAGCTTGTCAAAGTCCGGCCCCGAGTGCGATCCAATCAACGCAATGCGCACGGGATGAAAAAGGTCTTTGCCCTTTACGCCGACCTCAGTCTTCAATTCGTTCATCACCGTTTTGAATCGCTCCGGAGTGAGTGTTGCTTCCGCCGCAATATGCTGTGCGAAGGCTTTAACCACGGCAACGGCCTTCTCATTGGCGAAAGTCTCTGCATTCTCAGGAATCGTCAGTGCCGCGGCCGGGTCCGTCTTGAAAATCATCCCGGCCTTGTCCGGAAGCTGGTCCAGCTTGTCGACATACGGAGCCAGCAAGTCCACCAGCCTGTCCGCCCAGCCATTCACGCTGGCATCGCTATTCGCCGGCAGCAAGCCGGCACGTTGGAAGAATCCGCGACCCATGGCATGCAGCCGCTCCGGCGCAGCCGACTTGATGTAATGCCGGTTAAGCCATGCCAACTTCTCAAAATCAAATACGGCAGGGGAAGGCGTGGCCCGTTCCAGAGAGAATTCCTTGATCAACTCATCTTTCGGAAAAATCTCCCGATCGCCACCTGTCGGCGCCCACCCCAGCAGCGCCAGGTAATTCATCAGCGCCTCAGGCAAATAGCCCATTTCGCGAAAGCTTGAAACTGACGTGGCGCCATGCCGTTTTGACAGCCTCTCCCGATCCGGACCGAGAATGGTCGATAGATGGGCAAACTCCGGCACCGGAATTCCCAGCGCCTCATAGACTGCAACCTGTTTCGGTGTGTTGGAAATGTGATCGTCGCCGCGAACCACGTGTGTGATCTTCATGTCAGCGTCATCGATCACCACCACGTAGTTGTAAACCGGCATGCCCGACGAGCGCACAATGATGGGATCACTCACCACCTCGTTGGAAAACTCCACGTCGCCGCGGACAATGTCATGAAAGCGGATCGGCCGCTCCGGAATGCTCAGACGGATGGCGCCCTTTTCCCCCGCCGCCAGTTTGCGCTGTACCTCTACGGGATCCAATCGCTTGCACTTGCCTGAATAGTTCGGCTGCTTCTGCTCAGCCAGCGCCTGCTGCCGCTCGCGCTCCAGCTCTTCGGCGGTGCAGAAGCAGTAATAGGCCTTCTGCTCCCTGATCAGGCGTTCTGCGTAAGTCTGGTAGACCGCCATCTTGTCTGACTGCCGGTACGGCGGATACGGTCCACCCACATCCGGGCCTTCATCCCAGTCAAGGCCCAGCCATTTCAGGTCTTCCAGAAGCTGTGTCTCATAGCGTGCCTCACTGCGTTCCAGGTCAGTATCTTCAATGCGTAAGATGAACGTGCCGCCCTCTTTTCGGGCGAATAACCAGTTGAACAGGGCCGTGCGGACGTTGCCGATATGCAGTTGTCCGGTGGGCGACGGGGCAAAACGCACTCGGACTTTGTCAGTAGCCATCCGATTAATGTTAGCAAAAACCGCAGATAACAACTGCCTTAGCCTTTTTCACGCTAGCAACGTCCTGGTGGCAGCTCACATCTCAAAAAAGGCAGCAGCTCAGTACCATTACTTACATTCCCGTAAGCTTGTCTGGCTGCTGCCGGGAAACCCATGCCATCTTCTGCTGTTGGACCTCTTATTTTCTTTTTGGCTGTTCTGCTGGTCGCTGCCCATTCTTTGGGATATCTCTTCACCCGCATGCGCCAGCCGCGTGTGATTGGCGAAATCCTGGCCGGCATCTTACTGGGACCGTTTGTTCTGGGGCGCATACCGGCGTTCGTACATCTTCTACAACTCGATGTTTCTGTCGCGCCCAAGAAAGCCGCCCTCGATCTTCTCTACCAGCTTGGCCTGCTCATGTTGATGTTCATCTCAGGTGCTGAGACCAAAGCTCTGTTCCAGCGGCATGAACGCAAGCAGATTGCCTGGCTCGCCGCTGTGGGTACCGTTCTGCCGTTCTTTGCCATGGTTGCCTCTGGCCGGACTCTTACCACTCGGCTTCTTTATGGGTATCAGGGGCAATCGCACTTCTCTGGTCCTGGTGATGAGCATCGCCGTCGCGGTCACCTCGATTCCCGTCATCTCACGCATCTTCTTTGACCTTAAGATCCTGCACACGCGCTTTGCCCGGCTGGTGCTTGGCGTGGCTGTTCTCGAAGACATCGGGCTATGGGCAGTCCTGGCAGTAGCCACAGCTCTGGCTGATTCAGCCGGTTTGCCGCAACGCAAGATCGCTCTCCATATCGGGCTTACCCTGCTCTACTTCGCCTTGGGGCTCACTCTGGTTCCGCGCGCGATGAAATTCGTCTCCGCCTCGCGTTTCAATCTGCTGGCAAGAAACTCACCGGTTTCCTACGCGCTGCTCATCGTGTTTTCTTACGTTGCAGTCGCTGGACTCATGGACGTCAATCTGGTCTTTGCGGCATTTCTGGCCGGATTCGCTGTCTCCCGCAAACGGCTGGGTGAGGCCATGGAAACCATCTCCCGGTTTTCCTTCGCACTGTTCATCCCTGTCTATTTCGCATTGGTGGGATACAGCCTGATTTTCGGTAAAGCGTTTTCACTCCCCATGCTCCTCGCCTTTCTGGCGGGCGCCTGCATTCTCAAGCTCGCAGCGGTCTCTCTGGGTGCACGACTGGCGGGCTTCCGTCGACTTGATGTCGTCAATCTCGCCGTAGCGACCAACGCGCGTGGCGGGCCCGGAATTGTTCTGGCCAGCGTTGCCTATGAAGCCGGCATCATCAGCGCGGCGTTCTATACCACGCTGGTATTGGTGGCTGTCCTCACTTCCCAGGCCGCGGGTGCGTGGCTGGAGTACGTGATTCGTAAGGGATGGCCGTTATTGTCCGGTGAGGATGCTGCTGTGAAGGCAGTAGAGAAACGGCCCGAAGAGTTGGCGGCGTAGGCAGCAAATGGCACATAGCCATTAGCCATTAGCACTTGGCCCTTAGTGGTTAAATTTCTTGCAGTTACTTTGTTCTCAAATTAGTAATTGAATTGATATTCCCCATTGCAATCGAAGGGCAAATCTTTATCAACTCAAAAAACGAAAAGGATAGACGCGTGACGTAATGGCTAAAGGCTAAGTGCTAATGGCTGGCGGCTTAGCCGCCACAATGGCTAAGTGCTGGCGGCATTAGCCGCAGTTGACTAAGTGCTGGCGGCTTTTGCCGCCACTACCACATACTCTCCCTCGCCATCGCAGGCTGCACCACGCTGCTCCTGATCAGCGTCTTGGTCATGCGATCATGCCAGCCAAGCTGATCTTCATCCACCAATGCCCAGAGGAATCCAAGTCCCAGAGAAAAGCCTGACAGCGCACTGGCCACGGCGCGACAACGGCGATCAAACGCTGAGACCGGCTTGCCATCAAAATTCGCAAGTTCCAGATGAGCAAGATGCATTCCGGGGGTGCCGAGGCCATGGACCAGGAAAGTGTACTGATAAAGCGTCCAGAGCACACCGCAAACCGCCACGGCGCACAGCAGCGCCATACGAGAGTGAAGGTTTTCTTCCGCCAGTTGCGTGAATGTCACATTGAATACAGCGGCCGCCCCCAGCACGATGGCCGCGTCAACCGCACCGGCCATCATTCGCTGTCCCAGAGGCGCAGGCTGCGGTCCCAGTTCCAACTCCGGCAACACAGCCTGGTGCGTGGCTTCCAACTGAATATCGTCAAAGTTAGGCAGCTCCAACTGCTCCGCGGGCGGAGTTTTTTCCTTACGATAGACAACAGGCGGACCGTCATCCGGTATGTAGGCAGCAGACGGGTGGCTTACCGGAGCAGAGTCCTGTATGCCTGCTTCTTCTGTAACGTCCGTGATCCTGAGCAAGTCAGCCGGTGTGGATTCGGCCTCAAGTTCCAGCATGGCAGCGTGGTAATCATGAACGCTGGCAAGCGGCCCAGTAGCCCCGCGTTGGCTTCCTCCTGATCGAGGGAAATGGATGAGCTTGGACGCTTCTTCCACGGTGAAGGGTTCGCTTGTAACAGCCAGTTCGCCGGCAATGTCGATGGATGCGGCCGCGCTGGATGAAGACGAAGATGAAGATGAAAAGCTTCGTTCCGGAGAGTCGTCAGCAAACGGGGACCTGGTGGCCGCCTGGGCGACAAATCGACGCGCGCGCATGATTCGCTCATCCACGGGAGCTTCCTGAACTGGAAAGCGCAGCTCCATATTCGGATCCGGATCCGAGCCGTTCCTTTTGGCCCGATGTTGCAGTACGCGCGAAGCTACTTGTTCGCGCCATACATCATTTTCCTGAATAGTTTCGGAGCCGGCCGTTGTCTCCTGGCTCCTCCGGCTATGCACGCAAGGATACGTATTCCCGCAGAGAGGGCAATTCATGGGGCCGTTTTAGAGAAGCCAGAGAGCGCCGGGAAGCCTGCCGTTTTGCATTTCCAAATCAGGGCGTGTAACCTTGCCCATTCTGGTGTTTAGCTCACGGGCATGCGAACCCAACTTACTTTAGTTATCACAGCGTTAGGGCTTTGTCACCTGTTACTGTTCTCGCCTGTAGTGATCAGCCAGGCGCTGGCGCAGCCTGATGCAGTAAATCAACAGAGTTCTGCGGTGCACAGCGGTAATTGCCATTTGGTGCTGACCGCGCCGCCGGTGGTTCAAAAACAACCGGGGCAAAAACAACCCGGGCAGAATCAATCCGGGCCTGCAGCATCCAATACTCCTCCGCCGCAAAAGCAGCCGCCAAAAATTTCCATTTCAGAGAGCCAGCCGGTAGAGATCACGGCCCGGCAGTGCGAAAAGAACAACAATCTCTACTCGCTTACGGGCGACGTTGAGATCAAATTTGAAGACTATGACTTTCAGGGCGACATGGTCACCTATGATGCTGATTCCGGCGAGGTCACTGCTACCGGAAACGCCTCTCTGGACGGCGGTGCTCGCGACATGCGCATGAATGCGTCACATGCGAATTACAATGTGCGCAGCCATACGGGCAAGTTCTACGATGTAACCGGAAGCACGGGTGCGCGCTATCAGGGCAAGAACGTGGCCCTTACGTCATCCAGCCCGATTCTCTTCGCCGGCAAAATGGTGGAACAGACCGGACCGGATGAATATGTGCTCCATGAGGGCTCCGTGACATCGTGCGAACTGCCGCGACCCAAATGGACCTTCAATGCGAGGACAATCATATTGCGCGTTGGGCAGTCCGCTAAAATTTATCAAAGTACTTTCCGCATCAAAGGCATCCCGGTCATCTACCTGCCTTTCGCTTCCACGCCGGTGGAACGACTGGGCCGGCAAAGCGGGTTCCTGATACCGACCCCAGGCACCTCAACCGCGAAAGGCCAGTTCATCGGTGATTCGTTTTACTGGGCAATCAACCGAAGTGCTGACGCCACACTGGGCGCTGAGTACCTTTCCAAGCGCGGATGGGCTTTGAATGAGGCCTTTCGGGCCCGGCCAAGTCAAAAATCATTTATCAATTTCAATTATTTTCAGGTGCTTGATCGTGGCGTTGTGCAAAATGTGCAGCAGACAGGCGCTCCGCCAGGACAAACGGTCCCCACCAAGGTCAACCAGGGCGGTGAAGACATCAAACTCAACGCCGAAACTACCTTCGCCCATAACGTGCGCGGTGTTGCGTCACTCGATTATCTGAGTTCCTTCGCATTCCGGCTGGCATTTACTGACAATTTTTCCCAGGCCGTAAACTCTGAAGTCAAATCGACCGCCTTTGTCAGCAAAAGCATTCAGGGGTTCTCCATGAACGCCTTCGGGTCACGCTATCAGAATTTTCAGAGCAGCACGGACAATGACGATGCCATCTCCATCCTGCATATTCCGGGTGTGGAATTCAACAACGTAGGCGAGCAGATTCCCGGCACGCCGCTTTACGGCACGTATGACGTGGCAGTGGAAGGCCTGCGCAGGACCGAGTTGAATTTCAGCACACTGGGTCTGGTTGGCAGATTCGGAGCCTCTCCGGAATTGAGCCTGCCTCTTCACTTTGGCGGATGGCTCTTCCGTCCTTCCGCACAGTTGAACGATACGTTCTATACCCAGCAGCAGGCGCCAGAAACAATTCCGGGGCAGAACATTGCGGTGCAAGTGCCAGTCCAAAACGCACTGAATCGGAGGGCCATTGGCGGAAGTCTTGAATTAAGGCCGCCGGCGCTTACCAAACTGTTTGACGGCGAATTCATGGGGCGTAATTGGAAGCACACCATAGAGCCAAGAATCGTCTATCGCTATACCAATGGCGTGGAAAAATTCAGTAACATTATTCGCTTTGATTTTCGTGACATCCTGAGCAACACCAACGAAGTTGAGTTTGGCCTGGTCCAGCGGCTCTACGCTAGGCATGCGCATAGTGCATGCGCAGAAAGGCAGCAGGCCATCGCGAACGGCACGCAACCGGCATCTGCTGTTGCCACCGCCAAAGCAGATTGCACTCCTGCCGGCGCCGACGAATTTATTACGTGGGAAGTGAAGGCCAAGTATTTCATTGATCCCAATTTTGGCGGCGCGGTAATCAACGGGGCCGAGAACGTATTAGCAACCACCGTAAGCTTCACCGGCGTCGCTTTCCTCACCGATCCGCGCAGATTTTCGCCCATCGTCTCAAGGCTGCGCCTGAGGACCTCAAAAAACAGCGACATGCAGTGGCAGATTGACTATGACACCAAGAAGGGCCGCATCAATGCCAGCACGTTCTTCAGTTCGGTGCATTTCGGCAACTTCTTTGTGGAGGCGAGCCACGCCTTCATGCAGACGCCGGCAGAGGTGGTGACTGACTCGGCTGGAAATCAGTTGCCAACCTGCTCTTCACCCCTGAGTGTCACCGGGCCGCAATGCGTCCTGACGGTCTTTAATCAATCACGCGCGGTCGTTGGATATGGCAATCTGACCAAGCGGGGCTGGAGCGCCGCTGTAAACACCGGCGTGGATTCTGAGTTCAGCCTGCTCCAATACGCGGGATCGCAGACTTCCTATAACTGGGATTGCTGCGGGATCAGTTTTGAATATCAACGCCGGTTCTCCATTGCGCGACTCAATAATGAAAATCAGTACCGCTTTGCTTTTACGCTGGCGAATATCGGTTCTTTCGGCGATATCAAGCGCCAAACCAGACTGTTCTAGGAATCAGACCGCAGGTGCAAATAAGACAAGTGACCGTCTAAAATAGGAATGGCCGGGAAGAACGATTGTTTTTCGGCCGGTAGCGCTTTCGCAAGCATCTTTCGTAAATATGACGACCGCAGAAAAGCAACAGCAACTTGAACGCGTGCTCAACCGGCTGGGACGGACGCTGGTAGCGTACTCCGGCGGAGTTGATTCAGCTTACCTTGCTTACGCGGCTTTTCGGGTCCTGGGCGACCGCATGCTCGCGGTAATCGCCGATTCGCCCAGCCTTGCTCGAACTCATCTGCGGGACGCCATTTTCTTTGCCGCGGAGCAGCATATTCCGCTCGAAATCGTGAAAACCTCTGAAATGGACCGCCCGGAATATCTTCGCAATGACACCCAGCGATGCTTTCATTGCAAGGACGAGCTTTTCACGGTAATGGAACAGTTCGCGCAGCAGAATGGCTTTGACTCCATCGCTTACGGTGTGAATGTTGATGATCAGGGCGACTTCCGGCCGGGTCAGCGGGCGGCCAGGCAGCATCATGTGGCTGCGCCGCTTCTCGACTCTGGTCTCACTAAAGCCGAGATTCGCGAGCTTTCCCAGCGCGCTGGGCTGCGCGTATGGGACAAACCCGCTTCCGCCTGCCTATCATCCCGGCTCGAGTATGGACGCCCGGTAACGGCGGAGGCGTTGGCCGCCGTAGAGCAAGGAGAGGATGCTCTTAGGGCATTAGGATTCAAGCAGTTTCGGGTGCGTCATCACGGCGAGATCGCGCGCCTGGAGATCTCGCGTGAAGAGCTTGCACAGGCCCTTACTCCGGCGATGTTTCAGGAATTTACCCGTATTTTCAAGGGGCTGGGGTTCACTTTTGTCACCGTGGACACCGAGGGGTTTCGCTCCGGCTCCATGAACTCCTCAACGGCCGTTCAGTCCCTGGTTCAGCTCCACTCGTAGGCGCCCCATCTCCTGGACGTGAGATAATTTCCACAGTATTTTTATATTAGAAGGCGGTCCCTTTGGTTAGTCTCACCCGTGTATTGAATGTCATTTTTCTGTTTGCCCTGTGTATGGTAATCGCGTGCAGCGCCCAGAGCTCTCCAGCTCCTGCCCCGTTACCCCCGGAGTTGGCTCACCGCATTGAGCTGGAGGTCCGCTCACGCTATCAGGTTCCTGCCGGAGTGAACGTAGCGGTTGGCACTCCAACGGCTTCTGAACTAAACGGGTTTGACAATGTCACCGTGACGTTATCCGGCGGCACACATTCCAGCACGCATGACTTCCTGATCTCCAGAGACCGCAAGACTCTGGCCCACATGGAGAAAATGGATTTGACTGAGGACTTGATGTCGAAAATCGATATCAAAGGGCGCCCCTCGCGCGGTAATCCGAACGCCAAGGTGACCATCGTCAACTTTGATGATTTCGAATGCCCGTTCTGCTCGCGCATGCACAGCACGCTCTTTCCCGGGCTCTTGAAGGCATACGGAGACAAAGTCCGCGTGATTTACAAAGACTTTCCGTTAGTTGAAATCCATCCCTGGGCAATGCACGCAGCCATTGACGGAAATTGTCTAGCCGCGCAGAACAATGACGCATACTGGGAGTTTGCCGATTATGTTCACGGCAACCAGCAGGCCTTCCCAGGACGCAACCCAGGGGAAGCAATCGCCAAGCTCGATGCCACCACTCTTGAGGAAGGGACAAAATTCAAACTGGACCAGTCTAAACTGGATGCCTGCGTGAAAAAGCAGGACGATTCCGGCGTTCGTGCCTCCATGGCCGAAGGCGACAAGCTGGCGGTTGATTCCACACCAACCCTTTTCGTGAACGGGGAGCGGATGTCGGGCGCAATCCCGGAAGCGGAAATGCGGCAGGTTCTTGATCGGGCCCTGGTGGCAGCCGGAGAGCGTGCCCCCCAATCAGACGCAAAGAAGTAGCTAAGTTGAACAAAGTCGGTTATCGTACCCTAGCAAATCGGCTCCAGGAGGGTCTTGTTGATTCAATCGCGCAAAGCTCAGCGGAGCACACGTAGCCACGCTCACATCAATATCTATCAAGGCCTTTATTGCGTGGGCCTTGTGTGCGTGGTGACCGCAATCTTCTTTAGTAGCGGCTGCAACCAGGGAGTTACCGGTCAGGACGTAATGGCCAAGGTGAACGGCAGCAAGATTCTGCGCAGCGAGGTCGATAAGAGCTATAACAGCCAGATCGCCGGGTCGCCGCAGAAACCAACCGCTGCGGAGGAAGAGGCGTTACGGCTGCAGATTCTGCTCCATCTGGTTGACGTCCAGCTTCACCTCCAACAGGCTGAAAAACTGGGTGTGATGGCCACAGACGATGAGGTTGACAGCAAGCTGAGCCAGCTTAAAGCCGGTGATACTCAGGAAGAGTTTGCCAACAGGCTCAAGAGCCAGAACATCACAGAAGCGGACTTGAAGCAGGACATTCGCCGCAATATGACGATCGAAAAGCTTCTGAACAAGGAAATTGGCTCCAAGGTCACTATTTCCGACAAGGACATCACGACCTATTACAACGAGCACAAGCCCGAGTTCAACCTGATTGAGCCCCGTTATCATATAGCGCACATACAGATCGGCGTTGGCCAGCCGGCTGAAACTGGCAGCAAGGGACAAACAGAAGCCCAGGCACGGCAGAAGATCCAGGCCATTTACAACCGGTTGGAAAGCGGTGAGGATTTTGGCGCCGTCGCCAGCCAGTGGTCTGAGGATCCGAATTCAGCGCACAATGGTGGCGACCTGGGGACACTCCCCGAATCAACCTTGAAAAACACCGATCCTTTAACACGTGACGCTATCCTGAAGCTGAAGCCCGGCCAATACAGCTCCATTATTTCAGTCACGAACCCCAACGACCGACAGCTGGTTGGATTCAGGATTGTGAAACTCGTTGGAAAAGAACAAGCTGGCCAGCGGGACCTGAACGACCCAGCGGTCCAGCAGTGGATCCGGAACCAGCTTCTGCAACAACGCACGAATCTGTTGCGCGCTGCTTACGATGAGATCCTGCGTGACAAGGCTGAGATACACAACTACTTCGCTGAACAGGTAATGAAAACCACCACCGCTCAGAAGTAAGCGCCTTTCAGCAGAACGCTTTTCAACAATAAAAGCATAGCCGGGGAGAAGCATTGCTCCCCGGCTTTTTGTTGCATGCGTTCGTTTCAACTTCAGTACTATTCAACTTCAGCAAGAACCTGGCCGGCCTCCACTGCCGCGCCTTCAGCCACGCTGAGCTTTTTTAGGATGCCCTTCCTGGGCGACTTCAATTCATTCTGCATCTTCATGGCTTCGATGACGATCACTGCCTGGCCGGCCTCCACTTCCGATCCCACCATCGCCGTGATGCGAACGACTTTACCCGGCATTGGAGCCGTAATCTTTCTTGGTCCCTGGCCACCTGCGTCTGTGGTTCGGCGCGATCGCAGTGACCTTGGGTCCCTTACCACGGTTGAGAACCGCTGGCTCCCAATCACGATGTTGTTTTCTGCCGCTGTAATTTCCTGCTTTGTCTCGTATGACTTGCCGTTGAGCAGGATGGACAGAGTGCCCTCTTGTGTCGGGGCTACATTGATCGCGACGGGGCGGCCGTCCAGCTTGCAGATCCAACCTTGGCCCTCGCGGACAAGATCAACGCGAAAGACTTTTTCGCCAACGCTGACCTCGTAAATCATTTCCCGCCTACGCTTTCCTTGCGCGCGGCTTGCTTCCAGCCGGTGACGGCAGACGCTTCGGCGAGAGGGCCTCTGCTGGGCTTTGCGGTTTCCATTGAGGTAAAAAGCGCGGCAGCGATGGCAGCAATCTGCTGCTTCTCTTCAGAATCACATTCGGCTGCTAAAGTCGCCCGGGCCATTGCAGATTCCGACAAAAGCCGGTCAAGGAACCCTGTGTCAATTCTGGCGGCAATGAAATCCGGATGCTGCAGAATTCTCCGGAACAAACCCAGGTTCGTTTTGATGCCACCCACAAAATATTCACTGAGAGCGCGCTCCATGCGGGCAATCGCCATGGCCCGGTCCGGTGCGAAGGCGATCAGCTTGGACAACATGGGATCGTAGTCAAGAGGCACTTTCCAGCCTTCATAAACTCCGCTGTCTTCGCGCACGCCCGGACCGGAAGGGCGGATAAGGCGCTGGATCACCCCGGGAGAAGGGAAGAAGTTGTTGTCCGGATCTTCGGCGTAGATGCGGCATTCAATCGCGTGTCCGCGCAGCGTAATATCTTCCTGTCGAAACGGCAGTTTTTCTCCCGAAGCAATGCGTAATTGCAAATGCACCAGATCCAGGCCGGTGACCATTTCAGTCACAGGATGTTCCACTTGTAGCCGCGTGTTCATTTCCAGGAAATAGAAATTGCGCTCGGCATCCACCAGAAATTCAACTGTGCCCGCGTTGGTGTAACCCGCGGATTTGGCGGCTTGCACAGCAACCGCCCCCATGCGTTGGCGAAGGTCTTCATCCACAATCGCGGAAGGCGCTTCTTCAATTACCTTTTGGTGACGGCGCTGGACCGAGCATTCGCGCTCTCCCAGAAACACCACGTTACCGTGTTCATCCGCAAGTACCTGAATCTCAATGTGACGTGGATTCTGGATGTATTTTTCCAGGTAAACTTCTGAATCGTTGAAGGAGCGTTGTGCTTCGCTCTGGGCTGTTTCGAACCCGGCCTTGAGTTCCGCTGCGGTTTGCACCAGCCTCATGCCTTTGCCGCCGCCACCCGCGGCCGCTTTGATCATGACTGGGAAGCCGATCTTCGCCGCCAGTTCCTCAGCTTCGTTCAGCGCAAGTCCCCTGGATGATCCTGGCACAAAAGGCACGCCGGCCGCCTGCATGGCCTGTCGTGCCCGTGTCTTTGATCCCATCAGTTCCATGGCAGAGGCGGGTGGACCAATGAATTTGATACCGGCTTCGGCACATGCTCGCGCAAACTTCGCATTCTCTGATAGAAATCCATAGCCGGGATGGATCGCGTCGGCGTGGCTGCGGCGAGCGACATCGAGGATTTTATCGATGCTCAAATAGGATTCGCGCGCGGCTGCAGCGCCGATGTCGTAGGCTTCATCGGCATGCGTAACATGCAGAGCGGCCCGGTCAACTTCTGAATAAACCGCAACGGACGCAATGCCCATTTCGCGACAAGCCCGCATCACGCGAACGGCAATCTCTCCACGATTTGCGACCAGAACCTTCTTGAGCATAGAGAATCCGAGAAAATTGATTGTAATTGATGGTAACGGTGCGGCACATGACGCCAGGTCACATCAGCTTCAGCAAAAGCAAACGCGCGTTAACTGAATTCGCAAAAAGAAAAGCCCCTCAAACCTGAGGGGCTCGTCAGAAACGATCTACTCTATTTCTTGGGAGCGGGCTGCTGTTGTTGCGGCTGATTCGGCGCGTCCAGCACAATTCCGCCGGCAGTCTTTTTCGCGGCTTCGTCAGCTTTTTTCTTGCGCGCGGCCATGGCCTTGTCACTCCAGTCATCCGCGGTCTTCTTGAAGTCGGCGCGGGCTTGAGCGTCTTCACAAGTCATGTCATTCGCTTTACGACGATAGATCAGGTTCATGTAAGCCATGGCATCGTCATAGTCCTGCCGCTTGTCGATGGCCGTCTGCAGCATTTTCATGCCTTCATCCACGGCTGCACCATCTTTGGCTTTGAGCGCATCACAGATCTTCTGGCTGCCTTTGCCTTTGAGTTCATCGTCCACTTTCAGGCCTTCTTTGCCTTTGATGTCGGCGGCATCTTTGTAAGCTTGTGACCAATCGATCACACCCACGGAGTAGTAGACCTCAGGGTCATTCGGGTCGGCTTCAATCGCCTTCTTATAGTATTCCCGCGCCTGCTCAAAATTCTTCATCTGCATATTGAGGAAGGCAATGCCCTTGAGGCTGTTAATGCTCTTGGGGTCATTGGCGATCACAGCTTTATACTGGTCGATCGCCTGGGTGGCATTGCGGACGTTGTCCGGAGCATCCACACCTGGAACATACTGCTGAGCGTAGGCCGTGGCGAGATAGAGTTTGGCGACTTTCAAATCACCATCAAGGTTCACGGCGTTCTTGAAGTGTTCAATAGCAGCTTCATAGTTTGCGGCTTTGTACGACTGAACGCCTTTGTTCAGTTGGTCGCGCGCTCTTAGTTTAGTACAGCCCGCTGTCATCAACAGCGCGCCCGCAACGGCCGTAACCGTCGCCAGTCGTGCGCATAGGTTCATTTCTTCTGGCTCCTTGCCGGAGTTATGAATTATTTTTTCTGATCAGGGCTGAATCTGCCCGGGAGCATCACTCCAGCGACGCTCCCGGCTCAATCTTTACTGACCGGCTTCAATCTTGGCCGTTATTAAACCAACTTTATCAATCACTTGTGTTCCGCGCGCTGTGTCAATCACGCCCGCCACATACTGGAATTCAACGTCCGGATCGCCTTTTACAAACATCACGCGTTCGGCGCGTGTTTTGAAAATGTCTGTCAGCCGCTCGCCCAGTTTGTCCTGGGTAACGTCTTCCTGATTGATCTTGTACGTCGGTTTGCCGCCATTCGGCGGCTGAATCACCTGCACCACAACCGTACGATCATTCGGTGTTGGCGGAGTATTTGGCGGTGGCGGCTGCGGAACCAGCGCGTCCAGGCCTTTTGGAGTCAGGGGCGTGATCACCATGAAGATGATCAGGAGCACCAGAAGCACGTCAATCAACGGCGTTACGTTGATGTCTGCAGTCTGTCCTCCACCGCTTCCCATCGACATTGCCATAACTGTATCCCTCTTAATTTCCTGCCGGGTTGGGAGTCGCCGGCGCTTGCGGTATAGTCGCAAGCGCCAGCCCTCATGCTTGTCAGCAACGCCGGCATTCCGGCGCTGTACTACTATTGGTGTTTCTGCTCAGTCAGCAATCCGAGCTGATCCACGCCCGCGGAGCGGACGTTATCAACCACTTCCACCACCGCTTTGTAACGGGCGCGCGCATCTGCTCTTACGTACACGCGTTTATCCACCCGATTCTGGACCCGTTCTTTTACCTTATTGGTCAGATCTTCCGGGCCAACCTGCTGTGTATCAAAAAAGATTTTGCCATCGCGCTGTACAGCCACGATGAGCGCGTCTTCTTTGTCCGCGTCCGGCATTTGCATCGGGTTGACGGTTTTGGCCAGGTCAACGGGCACGCCTTTTTGCAGCATCGGCGTGATCACCATGAAGATGATGAGCAGCACCAGCATCACGTCCACCATGGGTGTTACGTTGATGTTGGAATTGACTTTGGCGCCTTCATTTCTAACTACGATTGCCATTGGTCTGCTCCTGGTTTACCGACGGACTGTGGACCGCTTCAGGAAGTAATCCACCAGCTCGCTGGATGAGTTGTCCATCTCCACGTCAAAGGCTTCCACTTTGCCGGTGAAATAGTTGAACATCATAACCGCGGGAATGGCGACAAACAGTCCCAGAGCGGTGGTGACCAGGGCTTCTGAAATACCGCCGGCAACCGCGCCCAAACCAGTAGCTTTCTGCTCAGAGATTTTGCGGAAAGCGTCCAGAATTCCGATTACCGTTCCGAACAGTCCGACGAATGGCGCCGTTGAACCGATGGTCGCCAAGCCGCCCAGACCACGCTTCAATTCAGCGTGCACAATGGCTTCTGCCCGTTCCAGGGCGCGCTTGCTGGCTTCAATCTGCTCTCCGGGGATTTCATTAGATTCCCCATGGGCCTTGAATTCCTGCAGGCCGGCGGTGACAACCTTGGCCAGATGGCTCTTCTTGTTGCGCTCGGCAACGCGAATGGCTTCATCCAGCTTGCCTTCACGAAGCGCTCCAGCAACGGCCGGCGCGAACTGGCGTGACTGTTTGCGGGCAGCGCTGAAAGCAATAAAGCGGTCGATCATGACGCCAATGGACCAGGCAGACATGATGAAAAGGATGACAACGACGATGCGGGCGATCCAGCCCATTGACTTCAACATCGACCAGGGGTCCCAGGAAATTCCACCGGATTCATCCGCGGCCTGGAGCAACCAGAACGCAACCAGGTGCGCTTTGGCGAAAATAAGAGTTGCAAAGTTTGCGACAAGCATGAGTTAAGTTATCCTCCTCAGAACTTTTCTAAAATGTTTCCCTTAGGTCATTTGGCAAGTACATTCCCTCGGGAATTTCACGCTGAACAAAAAAATCGCCCAGCAACCGGCAAGCTGGATATTGGATTGCGCTTTCTGGAATTCGGGCCGGGACGGGCATCCGTGCCGGCCCAGAGCAAAGTCAGAAACAACCAGGTCTTACATATGGAATGAGACCTTGACCGTCGTCTCCACTTCCACCGCTTCACCGTTCAGCAGGTACGGCTTATACTTCCACTGCTTCACGGCATCCATAGCAGCTGCCGCCAGAATAGGATGCCCGCTGATGGCATGGAGGTTTTCGATGACGCCACTCTTACTTATGGTGGCGGCAAGAAGAACTTCGCCCTGGATATGAGCAACCTTCGCCATCTGGGGATATTGGGGTTCGACCCGGTGAACCAGATTGCCTTCAGCCACGCCCTGTGAAACACGCAGCTTTTGCGGCGTTGCCACCTTGGGCGGAGGTGCGCTGGAGCCAACGATGCTTCCAATCACGCCACCCAACTGTCCACCCGGAACGCCTCCAGCCACGCCGCCAACTACTCCTGCCGATGGCGCAGGCTGGTCTTCTTCCTTGATCATCTTGATGATTTTGGGGATCTTGCTGGGAGTGCGCAGCTCATTGTTTACCACCTCAGTGGTGCGCGGAACCTGCTTTACCACGGCTGCCGGTGGTGGCGGCGGTGGTGGTGGTGGCGGCGGAGCAACCAGGAATGAGTTGAGCTGATGCAGCGGCAGCGCTTCCGTGATCAAAAGCGGCAGCAAAATCATAAAGCCAATGACAATCAGTTCAACGATGAACGAAATCGTGGTTGTGGTTTTCTGGTTGGTCCGGATCTTTCCTCCGGATTCCATCAAGCTGTCTTCAAACATCCCTGCTCTCCAATCCTAGGGGGACTCTTCAGTAACATTGGACACCGGGACTACCTTTTTTGCTCCCAAAATGGGAGCTAAAACTTAAGCCTTTGCGCGAATTTTTCCTTTACCTGCTGCTGTTGGAACGGGAACGGTTCCCGACCGCTGGGAACGCCAGTCCTGGTATGCCACCAGCATCGGCGCCGCTACAGCGATCGACGAATATGTACCAATTATGATGCCGATCACCAGAGCGAAGGAGAAGCCTCTAAGCACTTCTCCACCAAATAGATACAACGAGAGCACCGTCAGGAAGGTGAGCCCGGAGGTCAGGATGGTCCGGCTCAGGGTCTGGTTAATACTGCGATTAACAATTTCAGCCAGGTTCTCCCGTCGCATCAGCTTTACATTCTCACGGATACGGTCAAATACCACGATGGTGTCATTCATGGAGTATCCGACCAGCGTAAGAATCGCGGCGATAACAGTAAGACTTATCTCCTTATTCGTCAAGGAGAAAGCCCCTACTGTGATTAAGGTATCGTGAAAAACGGCCACCACGGCTGCTATGCCGTAAATCAACTCAAAACGGAACCATAAATAGATCAGCATGCCCAACAGCGAGAAACCGACGGCCAGCTTGGCCTGGGTCTTAAGCTGATCGCCAACCTGGGGTCCCACGATGTCTGCACCGCGGACACCGAAATCGCTGGTAAAGAAAGCCTGGTTGAGAGCGTCCAGGGCAGGGTCCGGGATAGCGCCTTTAAGATCGTTTACGCTGCGCAGAACGCCGCGCTGCTTGATGGTGTCCACCACGGTATGCGCAATACGATCGTATTCCGCGGGCTCAGCATGCAGCGGATCGCGCGTGGCCAGGGCGTCTCTCACGGCGGCAAAGCCGATCCTGTCACTGTTATTCAAATCCTGCTTGCCCTGAGGAGGATTCTCTTCCAGCGCGGCGATGATCTGGTTCTTTCCGCGAGAGAGATCCTTTTCACTGGTGTCCTTCTCATCGAGCGCGATGACAACTTCGTTCGCGCTGGGATCACCATAGGTCTGAATACGGGCGCTGTGCAGGCCCGCCTTGTCGAGTGCGGCACGGATCTTGGCGTCATTCGGCTTGTCAACGAACTTGAGGTACACAAGTGTACCGCCGCGAAAGTCCACGCCCAGCGGAACGCCGTGCCAGAACAGCATGGAGAGGATGCCGGCAACGCTGAAGATCAGCGAGAAGCCAAGGAAGTACCACTTCTTGCCCAGGAAATCGATATTTGTATTACGAAAAAATTCCACGTTATCAACCTTTGACTAGATGCTCAGCGCTTCTCCGCGCTGTTTGCGGCTCAGGACGGCATCGAAAATAACTCTTGAAACAAAGACGGCCGTGAACAAATTGGCCAAAAGACCGAAGGTCAGGGTCACAGCGAAACCACGCACCGGACCGGAACCAACAAAGAACAGAATGATGGCCGAAACAATGGTGGTCACGTGCGTATCCAGAATGGTGGTCCAGGCGCGATCAAAACCCTGGTCTACCGCCGCGGCTGCGGCTTTGCCGTTGCGCAACTCTTCACGGATACGTTCAAAGATCAGGACGTTGGAATCCACGCCCATACCAACCGTAAGAATCACGCCGGCGATGCCGGGAAGCGTGAGCACGGAACTGGAGTAGCCCATGAAGCCCAGCAGAATAATCAAGTTGAAAATCAAAGCCACGTCCGCGTTGATGCCAGCACCGCGGTAATACACCAGCATGAAGATCAGCACGGCAATCAAGCCGGCCACAGCGGCACGAACACCGGACTTGACGGAATCAGCGCCAAGTGACGGCCCGACCGTCCTCTCCGTCAGGTAATGCAAGCTGGCCGGCAGTGCGCCCGAACGCAGCAGCATGGAAAGATCTTTTGCGCTCTGTTCGGTGAAACCGCCCTCGATGTCACCTGTGTCGCGAATTTCAGTCTTGATGTTGGCGAACTCACGCACCTTGTTATCAAGCACAACAGCAAGGTAATGATTTGGATCGGGGCCGGTTTCGTTGTGCGTCGAAGTAAACGCGCCAAATTTCTGCCCGGCGGCGGAAGTCAGGTTGAACGTAACATCCGGACGGCCGTTTGAATCAGTGCTGGGGCGAGCATCGCGAATGTCTGTTCCACCAACCACTGGAATGCGACCAACCACATAAACCCGGTCCTGGGTGTCACTTGGACCGCCATTACCGTGGAACATCACGGTACCCGGAGGAAGAGCGCCACCAAAGGCGGCCAGAGCTTCCTGCTCGCTGGCATATCCAGATTGGTTCTGCGGATTGGTCGGATTGCCAAACCCCTGGCGAAGCTCAAGTCTGGCGGTCGACTGGATAATGTCCTTTACGCGGCCCGGATCGTCCACGTCTGGCAGTTGAACCAGAATCTGATTGTTGCCCATGCCGTTCTGCTGGATCACCGGCTCGCTCACACCCAGACTGTCGACGCGGGTGCGAATGGCTTCAATGGACTGCTCAACCGTGCGCGTCTTTAAATCATTGATGGCGGTCGGCTTCATGGTCAGCGACCAGGAATTCTCAGCGCCGCCCAGCAGGTCATAGTCACGCAGCTTGTCATTGACTATGCTGCGGACCTGCGATCCCGAATCCACTGGAACACCCTTGATGACGATGTGTTCCGGATGATTATCCGGGTCCGGTTTGCTGATGTCAGTAAACGGGACCTTGGCTTTGGTGAACTCTTCTTTCAACATTTCCATCGTATGGTCGGTTTCAGCGCCAATCGCGTCATTAACCATCACCTGCAGGATCAGGTAGGTACCGCCTTTAAGATCCAGTCCCAGATGAATGTTGGAAAGAACAGCCTTCTTGAGGCCGTCCCCGTCGACGCTTTTGGGAATACCAAAAATGCCGAACAGGAAGACCAACAGGACGCCGACGATGATGAGTGTTTTGGTTAGTAGTTTCTTCTGCATGGGAACATCACTTCTCTAATTTCTTGGGTTCATCATCGCGTGCCACGGATACAACGGATGATTTGGCTACTTCCAGCCTTAAATTGTCAGGGGGCACTCGCAGATGCACGGCGTCATCTTTAACAGCGATGATAATGCCGCGCAGGCCGCCGCCGGTGGTAACACGGTCGCCTGATTTCAGGTCATTGATCATCTGCTGCCACTTCTTTTGCTTTTTCTGCTGCGGCATGATCAAGAGCAGGTAGAAAATGGCGAAAATAAAAACCATAGGCAGGAGCAAGGCGCCCATACTGCCGCCGCCCACCTGAAGAAGCAAAAAGCTTATCTCGTTTTGAATCATTTTATGACTGGGCCACCACACGGCCCGACACACACACTCACCCTCGCAGGTGAGCGACTCATTTTATGACCACTGATAATACCGCCCGGGCCTCCCGGCACTGGACCCACTTGTGCTGGAGTAAATCGGAGGTTTTTTTGGCGCCTGCACCAGGGGCGCTCAGGTCATGGATACATACCCTGTGAGAAGTCCTGAGAGGTCCCCAAGTCGTATAGCATGACGTAGAGACTTCATGGTGTCAAGGTAGAAGGCCAAATTGTGAACAGTATTCAACACTCCGGCTAGGGGTTCTCCTGAGACGAACAAATGTCTGAGGTAAGCGCGGGTGTATCGGGCGCACACTTTACAGCTACATTTTGGGTCTGGAGGAAGCTGGTCCTGGCGGTAGCGGGTGTTCTTGATATTCATCCGGCCTTCTGAGGTGAGAAGGAGTCCGTGACGGGCTACGCGGGTGGGAATCACGCAATCCATCATGTCCACCCCCATGGATGCATACTTAACGATTTCATCGGGATAGCCCACGCCCATCACATAACGGGGTTTATCTTTGGGCAGGATTTCCAGGGCCGCGGCGATCATTTCCATGGTCTTTTCCCTGGGCTCACCCACGCTTAGCCCGCCAATGGCATAGGCCGGAAAGTCCAGCTCGACGGTGCGCTCGGCAGATTCCCGGCGCAAATCCGGATACATGCCGCCCTGCACTATACCCAGCAACGCCTGGTGCCTGCCGCCCGATGCTTCATGCCACAAGACCTCGTTCTTATGGGCTTCGAAATATTCTTTGCTGCGCCTGGCCCAGCGCAGCGTCATTTCCATCGATGCCCGGCTCCGGCTGCGTTCTGCCGGAAATTCCGTGCATTCATCAAACGCCATGATGATGTCAGCTCCCAGAGCGATCTGGATTTCCATGGATCGTTCAGGCGTAAAAAGATGGGATGATCCATCCAGATGCGACCTGAAAGTAACTCCGTCCTCGGTAACTTTTCTGAGCTCACTTAGACTGAAGACCTGAAAGCCACCGGAGTCGGTCAGCATGGAGAGGTTCCAGCTGATGAACTTGTGCAGACCACCCAGGTTTCGAACCAGCTCGTGGCCGGGCCGAAGATAAAGATGATAGGTATTACCCAGGATGATCTGCGCGTCCAGCTCTTCCAGCACGTCCTGCGGGACTGCCTTGACGGAGCCTTGTGTGCCAACCGGCATGAAAGCAGGAGTGTCGACGACGCCATGAGCAGTGGCGAACTGGCCGAGGCGTGCTGCATCGGTATTAGCAGTGATGGAAAAAGGAAGCGTCACGGCTACATTGTTACAGAAGGAGAAGGAATTTGATGGCAGCAACATCAAGGGTCTGCCTTTTAAATTGCCGGCAAACATATATCGCGCCTCTTGAGTTTCAGACTCTTACGATTTTCCTAAATGCCGTTCGGCGACTTTGGCTGGGTTTACGAATGCTCGCGTCACGGTTCCGCGGCCAATTTCCTTCACACCGTTGTGTGCGGTCACGCGAAAAATGTAGAAGCGGTCGGAGATCGATTCCAGTTCCGCTTCGGCCACCACTTCCGCACCCACCGTGGTTGGCGCGCGGTGTTCGATGTTAATGGCCGTACCCACGCTGATTTCACCCTCTTCACAAAACGGCTTCATGGCATTGGCAGCGGCCCATTCCATCAGTCCAATCATATGCGGCGTGGAGTAAATCAGTGGCAGCGCCGGGTCATGATGGTGAAGCGTATCCTCCGGTTTGACGGTAATAGTTGATTTGCCACGCAGGCCGATTGGAACCTGTTTTGCCATGGTGAGAATTTAGCAGCTGGGAAATGAAAAAGGCCAGGCGGATTGGGCCTGACCTTAAATTCAAACACTGACCGAGGCTTATCGGTGATCGTGATCGCGATCGTGGTCGTGATCACCGTGTGCGCGGCAGCGCCCCCGCGCCACTTCCAGATCGCGCCGTTTCTGTTCCGCTTGCTTGCTATGGTCGCCATGGTGACGGATTGCGTTTTGCAGATTGCCTTCCGCTTTTCTGATGGTGCGTTCGCACTTATCGTCACGGTCAACAGCGTACACCGGGACGACACTACCTGTCAGGAAAAACGCAGCCATCAAAGCTACGATCATTCCCTTGCTTTTGATTTGTTTAAACACTCTTCACCTTCCGTGACTTTGGAATTGCTTTTTGCTGAAGCGGCAACGGGAGCCCCCGTACCGGTCGCGCGCCGCAGTTGTATGGGTTCAGATTACCTGTTTTTGACTTGAGTTGGCCAAATCACTGACGACGGGTTACGCCTGTATAATTGGTACTTGTCCTCATGCCACTGAAAACATCAAGCTCCCCCGCAGAAACCAAGGTAAAAATCAGGTCCACCACCGTCTTGTGCGTCCGCCGGAATGGCGTGGTTGTGATGGCCGCGGACGGCCAGGTGACTCTGGGTGAAGGTGTGATTAAGCACACCGCAAAGAAGATAAGGCGTTTGTATAACGAAAAGATCCTGGCTGGGTTTGCCGGATCCACGGCTGACGCTTTTTCTCTTTTTTCACGATTCGAAGGCAAGCTGGAGCAATATCACGGCAATCTTGGCCGGGCGGCGGTTGAACTGGCCAAGGAATGGCGGACGGACAAGGCTTTGCGCCATCTTGAAGCGTTGTTGCTGGTCTCTGACGTTAACTGGACTTATCTGATCAGCGGCGCCGGCGATGTGATTGAGCCGGACGGCGGGGCAGCGGCGATCGGCAGCGGCGGCCCTTATGCCCTGGCGGCCGCCAAAGCGCTTCTCGATAACACTGATTTGCCGGCACGCAAGATTGCGGAAGAGTCTATGAAAATTGCCGGCGAGACCTGTATTTACACCAATAACGTTTTCACCGTTGAGGAACTGTCTGGCGCGACGGCGCCGCAGGCTGCCCCAACCCGGTAAGGATCGATGGCAGGCTACTCAGGCACACCTCTCATTCGGAAGATCGGAATTAAGCCTGGACACCGTATACATTTGCATGATCACCCGGCGAGCTTTCTGCGCGATCTTGGTGAATTGCCGGATGCGGTGAAGTTGGAGCCGCAGTTGGCAGGCAGTACTGACGTGATGGTTTGCTTTGTGGACAGCGAGACGGAGCTCAGGAAGCAATTCAGCCGGTTGGCCGGAAAACTTGCGCCGGACGGAATGTTATGGATCGCCTGGCCCAAGCGCGCATCAGGTAGAAAGACTGATCTCTCCGAAGACGTGGTGCGTAACGTGGGGCTCAAGGCTGGATTGGTAGATGTGAAGGTTTGCGCTATTGATGAGGTCTGGTCGGGATTGAAGTTTGTGGTTCGCCTGATCGATCGTCCGAAGCCAGATCGTCGGATGAAAGATCGTCCGATGAAAGATCGATCAGAAAGAGAACGGCCGGTAGCCGCCAAAGGAAAGAAGTCAGCGTCCCAGCGTGCTGTGGCACGGTGAAAAGTTTGAAGGAGCAGTAATGGCAATTTATTTACCTGGCGTGGCGGAGGAAAGTGGCGTCACGCTGGACGAATTAACCCCCAGAGAAATAGTAGTAGAGCTGGACAAGTACGTGGTTGGGCAGCATGAGGCCAAGCGGGCAGTTGCTGTGGCGCTGCGCAATCGTATGCGGCGGCAAAAGCTTCCACCGGATCTGGCGGAAGAGATCATGCCCAAGAACATCATCATGATTGGGCCAACGGGAGTCGGCAAGACAGAGATCGCCCGGCGCCTGGCGAAGCTGGCAAACTCTCCGTTTCTCAAGGTCGAAGCGTCAAAGTTTACTGAGGTCGGATATGTAGGCCGCGATGTTGAGTCCATGATTCGCGATCTGGTGGAGATTTCCATCGACATGGTCCGCGAAGAAAGGCTGGAAGAAGTCGCCGAAAAGGCCGAGGAACATGCGGAGAACAAGCTTCTGGATCTCCTGTTACCGTTGCCGCACCCGGCGCCCAGCACTGGCGCTGGCTTTGCACTGCCGCCCGAAGAAAATGATTCCACGGCGCGGACACGTGAGAAATTGCGCCAGCAACTACGCGAAGGCGTTCTGGATGAAAGGGAAGTTGAGTTGGAGGTGCGTGAGCGCTCCACTCCGGCGTTTGAAGTTATCTCCAACCAGGGCGTTGAGGAGATGGACATCAACATCAAAGACATGTTGCCCAATCTTTTCGGCCAGCGCACCAAGAAGCGCAAAATGAAAGTGAGTGACGCGTTTGAATATCTGATTCAGGAAGAAGAATCGAAGCTGATCGATATGGACGCGGTCACGCGCGTGGCGGTGGATCGCGTGGAACAATCAGGCATCATCTTCCTGGACGAAATTGACAAGATTGCCGGGCGCGAAAGCGGCCACGGTCCGGACGTTTCGCGTGAGGGCGTACAGCGTGACATCCTGCCTATCGTGGAAGGCACCACGGTGAATACACGATACGGCATGGTGAGCACAGACCATATCCTGTTCGTGGCGGCGGGAGCATTTCACGTTTCCAAACCCAGTGACTTGATTCCTGAACTTCAGGGACGTTTTCCGATCCGCGTGGAGTTGAAATCGCTCACCATGGCGGACTTCATCAAGATTCTGACCGAGCCTAAATCCTCGTTGGTAAAGCAATACACGGCGCTTCTGGAGACAGAAGGCTTGCGGCTGGAATTCACCCCGGAAGCTCTGGATGAGATCGCAGGGTTTGCTTTCAAGGTGAACGAATCCACCGAGAATATTGGCGCCCGCCGGCTACATACCATTATGGAGCGTGTGCTGGACGACGTGAGTTTCAATGCGCCGGACATGACGGAAAAGAACGTCAGAATTGACGCTGAATATGTTCGCAAGATGCTGGCCGATATTGTGAAAGACCAGGACCTTTCCCGCTACATCCTCTAAGAGCTGTTGCGTTCGTGTGAAGGGAGAAGTTACTCTTCTTCCTTCATGCGTGCGCGATTCGTTCTGACCTTTGTGAGCTTTCTGGGTTCAGTGGCTGTCTTAATCAGTGGCTGCGGCCTGCCCGGCGCACCGCAGGCGCCCTCCCTGCACATCCCCAAGCCAATACAGGATTTACGTGCAGCGCGCAAAGGCAACGATGTTGTTCTTTCCTGGACTGCTCCCACGCAGAGCACAGACGGAACGCTGGTCCGCCGGCCCGGCAAGATGCTTATCTTACGGGCGATTGCTTCTCAGGGAAGGTACGTGAACATTGCGGAAGAAACTCTGCAACCCGCCCTCGGCGATGGAAGCCACCAGCGGACTACCATCACCGACTCTCTGGCCTCGCTCCTTCGCTCGTCTTCACCAACTGATTTTGTTATCTATCGTGTAACCGCCGTTGGTGAACGCAATCGCACGGCTGGTCCCGGAAACCTGGTACAGGTATCCGCGGCTCCGGTCATGAATCCTCCGGCGAAGGTTGATCTCCGTTTGGCGGCGAAGGGAGTGGAGGTCAGCTTTGTTCCCGAGTCATCGCCGCCTATGCCAGGAATTGGTTTCTCCTATAAAGTCCAGCGGCGGCTGGAAGGCAGCAACGGCGAGCCGGCCATCGTTGCACATGTTCCGGCGGGCACCAGTCTTGTGACGATAATGGATCCCAGAATTGAATGGGAGGCCACCTACGAGTACTGGGTGACGCCGATCACGCATTGGCAACTCGGAGGCAGGAATGGCGACGTGGAGGGTGAGGATTCACCACGGGAAAAGATCCTGGCACATGATACCTTTCCCCCGGCTGTTCCTGGTGGATTGCAGGCCGTTTATTCAGGCGATCCGCAGAGCCCTGCCGTTGACCTGACGTGGACGCCTGATTCGGATGAAGACCTGGCCGGGTACAACGTCTTTCGCCGCGAGGGAGCAGGAGAGTTTGTTCAGATTAATAAGGGACTGGTGAAGACTCCGGCGTTCCATGATACGCAAGTGAAGGCTGGCAGCACTCTTACCTACGCGGTCTCCGCAGTGGATGCACGCGGCAACGAGAGCGCAAAATCCGGAGAAACATCAGAACGTGTCCCAAAGGAATAGAAAACTCATTTTTCTGCTCAGGAAAAACGAAAGAGCTTATGAAATATTGTCGAATCTCTACCAGCGAAGGCCCGCAGTTTGGATTGATTGAATCGGTCCAAGGGCAGGAACAGATAACTCAGACAGCTCCCGATGGAGCAATTCCGGTCTGGTCGCGCAGCAAGCTCACTAAGCCGATTGCCCTTGACGGGGCAAAGTTTCTGGAGCCGGTGAAACCCAGCAAGATCGTATGCGTGGGACGCAACTATCGTGACCACGCGAAAGAGTTGGGGAATGAAGTGCCCGTGGAGCCTTTAACATTCTTCAAGCCGCCAAGCTCGTTGATTGCGCCGGGCGAGAATATCGTGCTACCCGTCACCGTCTCCGATCGCATTGAGTATGAAGGCGAACTCGCCGTGGTGATAGGAAAGGAATGTCGCAGGATTGGGCCAGACGCGGACGTACGGACATACATTCTGGGTTACACCTGCGCGAATGACGTCACCGCCCGCGATCTGCAAAAAAAGGACAATCAATGGACACGCGCCAAGGGCTTTGACACGTTTTGTCCGGTTGGACCATTTGTAACCGATCAAATCGATCCCTGGAAAGGTGTTCACGTTGAAACCAGACTCAACGGCGAGGTACGGCAGAATGGCAACACCAATATGTTTATTTTCCCGCTGGATGTTGTGTTGCGTTACATCTCGCGTGTGATGACTTTGTTGCCCGGCGATTTAATTCTGACCGGAACGCCCGCAGGCGTGGGGCCGCTCGCGCACGGGGACCAGGTAACCGTATCAATTGAGGGTGTTGGCGTGATTTCCAATCCCGTTGTTAAGGAAGATGGTTAAGGAAGATTGAGTTTTTCTAATCCGTGGCCTTCGGAGTGCATGAGGTTCTTGAAGCGCGTTTCGCACTTGGCCTAGAGAATTTTGCGGACGATTTCTGAAGACGTTTTTCTTAAAACTATGGTCACCTTGCGGTAGGATTGCCTTTGCGCCATGCTAACTGCCGTCCGCTCTGATTCGGCCGCCCGGTTTCGATTGAGGAAAGACCAATCGCTATCGGGATCAAGCTGGCTGGTATGTAGGGCAAAAGACGGTAAACCCGGGCAAGGTAAGTTGTCCATCGGATTTTGTTGTAACGTTCGCTGGTTTATGCTCATCATAAGTTGGCCACGAGTTTTCAGGAATTGCCATTCATGAACGGTACACTTCGTCTATACCCATTGATCGCTATCGCTGCAGTTGGAGCCATTGCCGGAACCGCCGCGTTGATTCGCCGCGGCCGCAAGACTCCGGAGCAGCGTGAACAGGAACGGCGATCCCGCATCAATGAAATTGGCCGCATCACAGATGGCACTGTCATTGACGTGAGTGAAATGCCTACGGAAGAAGCCGGCGAGATGCAACTGCTGATCTATCAATATGACGTGGCCGGCGTGAGCTATGAAGCTTCCCAGGACGTCACCAGTCTTCGCCACAGAGTGGATTTGCATTCCTGCAAGACTGGCTTGATGACTTCCATCAAATACGATCCCTCGAATCCTGGAAATTCAATCGTAATCGCGGAAACCTGGACCGGGCTGCGCAACTAGGCTGGATTTACAGATTTTCAGATAGCCGCTACTTTGTAAGACCGGCCCCACTATATCGACGGTTATCTATGTTGTTATTTTCCCAGAGCTTCTAGAATGCGATCAAAGTCTTCCAGCGATCCATACTTCAGGATGATCTTGCCCTTGCCGTGACGGTCCTGAATGTCCACTTTCACACCCAGTGATCTTTCCAGACTCCTCTGCGCCTCGCGTACATTTGGATCAATTGCTTTGGCTGCGGCTTCAGGCTTTGGATTGGGTTCTTCCGGATTGAGCAGCTTGGCCACCAGTTCCTCGGTTTGGCGGACTGATAGCTGCCTGGCCAGCACTTCCTTCGCCGCGTGCTCCAAATGTTCAGGAAAGCCCGCCAGCCCCATCAGGACCTTGCCATGTCCGAAGCTGAGACTTCCGGTCTCCAGGGAATCTTGAATGGAAGATGGCAGCTTGAGCAGGCGAATGAAGTTTGCGATGCTGGCGCGGTCTTTCCCCGTCCGTGTCGCAATCTGCTCCTGCGTAAGTCCGAACTCCCTGCTCAGTCTTTCGAAGGCTCGTGCCTGTTCAACCGGGTTCAGATCTTCTCTCTGGAGATTTTCAATGATGGTGATCTCCATGGCCTGTTCATTCGAGATCTGCCGCACGACAGCCGGAATTGTGGTTTTACCGGCGCGCTTGGAGGCCATCCAGCGCCTTTCGCCAGCCACAAGCTGATAGCGTCCATTGGCGCCTGGGCGCAGTACCACGGGCTGGATAACACCTGTTGCCTTGATGGACTCAACCAGTTCGCTCAGGGCTTCTTCGCGAATATTACGACGCGTCTGATATGGATTGGCGTCAATCAACTCGATCGCAATCTCTTGCTGGCCAGCATTTCCTGCAGGGCTGGATTGACTGAGAGGCTTCCCCGGCAGGAGAGAATCAAGTCCCCTTCCCAGAACTTTTCGCTTGTCATTGATCATCTGGTTCACAATTCTCTCCATTTAGCTGGCTTGTTCTTTTGGAAGCTCGTCGTAATTGACGGATGATGAAGTTGTATTTTCCGAGCGATGGTTGTCATTCCCGGCGGATTGCTGGGGCACATGATTGCCGGCCTGAATCCGCTCCATGATTTCTTTTGCCAGACGGATATAGCTTTCTGCTCCGCGGGATCTCACGTCGTAGAGAAGCGCTGGCTTGCCGTAGCTGGGGGCTTCTGCCAGTCGTACATTGCGCGGAATGGTGGTTTCGAAAACTTTGTTTTCAAAGAATTTCCTGAGCTCCTGAGTAACTTGCTGAGCCAGATTGGTCCGGTCATCGAACATGGTGAGGACTACGCCTTCGATAGCTAAATCGGGATTGAAACTCTGCCGTAGGCGTTCAATTGTGTCGAGCAATTCGCTAACGCCTTCCAAAGCGAAATATTCAGCTTGCATCGGAATGAGAACGCTATCGGCGGCAACCAGCGCATTTAGAGTGAGGAGATCGAGAGCAGGAGGGCAATCGAGAACGATGAAGTCAAATTTGTCGCGAATCTCACTGAGGGCATTCCGCAGCCTGAATTCGCGATTTTCAAGAGAAACCAGCTCAATATTGGCGCCTATCAGGTTCTTCTGCGAAGGAATAACGTGCAGGCCTTCCAACTCCGTACTGAGCATGGCCTGTTCCGGACTGGCTTCTCCCATGAGAAGGTGATAAACGCTGAGGCGATTGGGATCTCTGCCGCAACCAACGCCACTGGTGGAGTTTGCCTGGGGATCACAATCCACTAAGAGGCATTTCACTTCCGCGGCTGCAAAAGAGGCGGCCAAGTTGATGGCGGTGGTGGTTTTTCCTACCCCGCCCTTCTGGTTCGCAACTGCTATTACTCGACCCATTGCATTGCCTCGTCTTGAAGGTTTCATTCAATCTAAAAGACGCGCTTGTGGAAGTGCAATGCCAGCTCGTGGTGCAGTGTTCCACGTGGAACATACTGGTTTAGATATTTCAAACGCACAGATCATTGTTCCACGTGGAACAATCTTGAAAATTCCATCAAATCCTTTGCGCACTCCACTTTCTAGCTTGCTTGGGGAGTTCGCTGTTCCGGCCTAGAGAGGATGAAATGCATTTCTCCCACTTTGAATGCTGGACGGAATGAGTCAGAATGCAAGTGGTAAGGGTTTATCAGTTTGATTCCCTGCAAAATGTTGCATTTGGGCACTGAAATTCCACAACCCAAAAGCAGTGCTCCTCAAACATATTCACAGATTTCCCACAAGCAGAACTCGCGATTTGCTCAGGGGTACAAGAATTGGGTCATCCCAACGAAACTTGGGTTCTTTGGCTCTGGCGGCATCTATCTGGCCTTGGCCGACCAATAAACCTAACCGCCCACCGTCACCTACCAAACCCGCCGCCACGCCCAGGGCTAGCTCAAAACTCTCCACGGCGCGCATGACTACCAGGTCCGCTTTCTTCGCAAACGCCTCCCCACGGCCGCAAAAGACCGCTACGTTGGCCAATCCTAGTTGAGTCGCTACCTCGCCCAGGAACGCCGCCTTCTTGCCATTTGACTCAATCAGAGAAACGGTGGCCTTAGGACGAGAGATCGCTATGGGCATTCCAGGAAAGCCTGCTCCTGAACCCAGATCGACTACAGTCCCAGACCAGTCTTCCTTCATCAGCATCTGTGCGGAAAAATAACTCTCACCAAAATGACGTGTCACAATCTGCTCGGGATCACGGATCGCCGTTAAATTCACCTTCGCATTCCACTTTTGAAGTATATCGATATATGTCGATGTAGAACGGAGCTGGCTTTCCGAAAGCCGGGTAAAGGGATTTAACAGTTCGGCGATTCTAGCGAGATCCATCGCTGTCAATCGTAAATTACGGCTTCATAGTTTTCGGACTTCGCCAGTGGATATTGGCATCGTGTTCAGCAGCTCGCGCACCGATTTTTTGAGAAGGGGATGCACCACGCCTGGCGCAATCTCAGCCAGAGGCACCAAAACAAAACGTCGGGCCTGCATCGCAGGGTGCGGCACGGTTAGCCCGGGAAGGTTAATCACCTCGTCGCCGAAAAGAAGAATATCTATATCCACTGGACGCGGGCCGCGCTTCTCTACGCGAACTCGCCCCATGGCCAGTTCTATGGAGAGGATCTTGTCCAGAACATCTCGCGGGCTCAGTTCAGTATCTATTGCCACAGCACAATTCAGGAACAACGGCTGTACCTGCTCCACATCAACAGGTTCTGTCTCATAAATGCTCGATAGCGCCACCAATTCTCCCACTTCGCGCAAGCCCGCAATGGCATTACGCAAGTTGAGTAACCGGTCGCCCATATTCGCTCCCAGCGACAGATAAATTCTCTCTTTCACCCATGTTCCCCAGAAATGATTGTACTGGCCGAAGGTCCAGCCCCGGCAGCAGAGTGAGTCCCGTTACGTTGGTCACTTGGTTCTGCCCCTGACATCCGATAAGTTTCACACTATGGCTTTGCAAGCACTTCTTCTCTCCCGCGACCCTGAAGTTCAGCGTACGGTTCGGCGTGTGCTGGATGCTGCCAACATTGAGCTGGACCTTTCCAACAGCGCAGAACAAGCCAGACTGGCACTTACGCGCAGGAAATACGACACGTTCCTGGTGGACTGCGATGATACTCCACAAGGGGATGCCGTGCTGCGAGAGCTGCGGCAGGGGAAATCGAATCGCAGTTGCATAGCCTTCGCCGTAGTCCATGGCAAAACGTCAGTCCAGCAGGCCTTCGAAATGGGGGCCAATTTTGTCCTGGATAAACCCATCGCCCTGGAGAGAGCCACACGCAGCGTGCGCGCCGCGCAGGGTTTGATCATGCGGGAACGCCGTCGTTACCACCGTCATCTGGTAAAAGCCACGGGAGCCATTGTGGTGGATGCCGGCGCGGAAATTCCCATCAGCATCACCAACATCAGCCATGGCGGTATTTCCATTGAGTGCTCACGCCGGCTGGACCACGGCGGAGCTGCCAAGCTGAAGTTTAATTTGCCGGGAGCCAGGCGAGCCATTGAAGTGAAAGGCGAAGTGATGTGGTCAACTCCGGAAGGGAAATCCGGCATACGCTTTCAGGTCCTGCCCGTGGACATGAAGAAAGAACTGGATGCGTGGCTGGAACGCCGCGCATTGCCCCTGGGTGGCGGCGCAATGTTTATCAACGCGACCATGTAAGTCTCAGGCTTCGCTGGGTGTGAGCCGAACCAGGCCGGCAGGCCGTTCTTCTTTGGCTTCATCGCGAACGTCAGTGGTTTCTTCCCACAAACTTCGATCACGCAACAAACGTGACACCAGCGCTGTATGCATGGCGTGTCCCGCACGATCGGCGACAATGCGTCCGATCACCTGTTTTCCCAATAGCGCGAGATCTCCGATCAAATCAAGAACTTTGTGGCGGACAAATTCATCCGAATAACGCAGCGGCCCGTTCTTTACGCCGTCATCCTGCACCACAATCACGTTCTCTTCTGTTGCACCGCGAATCAATCCCATGTTGCGCATGGCCTGCTCTTCACGCAGGAAACCAAAGGTCCGCGCGGCAGCCAGTTCTTTGCGATAGAGATCGCGCGACAGGTCAATCTCAAATGACTGCGCTCCAATAGGCGGCGGGAAGTTGATGTTGTAAACCACGGCGTAACCAGACGCTGGATAGGCCGCGATGAATTTGTTCCCGTCACGCACTTCAACTTCCTTCAAGATGCGCAAATACGTGCGTTTTCGGCGCTGTTGACGCAGTCCCGCAGCCAACACCATGTCGACAAACGGCTTGGCGCTGCCATCCAGGATAGGTAGCTCAAGATTGTCGAGCTCAACGATCGCGTTATCCAGACCAAGCCCAATAAACGCAGAGAGCAAGTGTTCGGTGGTGGAAATGAGAACGCCTTTTTTTTGCAGGCTGGTGGCATAGCTTACGCGGGCAACATTTCGGCCGATCGCCTCGATTTCAAATCCGTCAAGGTCCGTGCGACGAAACACGATCCCTGTGCCCGCTGACGCAGGCAGGATGCGGAGGTTGACGGGAGCCCCACTGTGCAGGCCGACACCATGACACTCCACAGGTGTCCGAACTGTTTGTTCAAATGGCAAGTTATTACAGATGAATAGATTACACTGCCGGCAGTAACCCCGCGTGTGGTTTTTTCGCCACAGATCGTGGCCCAGGCCGCACTATTTCTTGTTGTGAACAATCAACTTAGGAGTGAAATAGACGTCTGGCGGGCGGGTATTGTAGGACACAGCGGTCAGATACTGCTGCCGTACGATTTGTCCGTTGTGCGAGACCACGACGCTAAACGGGGTGTTCACGCCCTGCACCATGCGCCAATTGTCGTAGATTTCCTCTTCTTCGTCTTTGTCGGCAGTTTTGGGATCGCGAATGCTGAAGCGTTTGGCAACCGGCAAATGCGTGTCCGGAGAAATCAGGATGCTTACCGCCTCATTCCTGGAGTTAATGATCGTGACGCGCTCGGTCATTTTGCTATCGGCCAGGGTTGGGCCTTCATCCAGCAGGAGTGCTCCGGGCTCATTCATCCACACGCGAAGAACATTCTCAAGAGAATAGTGCCTGCGAATAATACCCAGGCGAACACTATCGTCTTTGAGCGGATCAAGCTCTTTGCCACCACGATAAGTTATTTCATAAACCTTTTCACCCAACACCAGGGTGGCGATGTCGCGGTCCTTTGTGACCTCAAAGCGTTCTTTATCAGGCCATTCCCAATAGCGAAAAAAAACCGCTCCGCCCACCATTGTTTCATTATGGAAACGGCCGTAACGTCCTTCACTATAGGAATCCTGCAGCGTTAGATAAGCCTGACCGCCCATGGCGTCAAGCATACGGCTGAGCAATGCATGGGCCTTGTTTTCATTGCTATTTGCTTCTTTTCCAACATTGGCAGATTGCTGAGGTGGGGACAGCTTTGGCGTCGGCTGCTGCGCGGCGCCGCTTGAACATAGTAAGCAGACCAGGAAAAAGATTTTCATTGGAGGATTCTGTACCTTAGATGCTCCGGGGATATCAAGTAGCTGCTTGCAGCCTGCTTCTTCAAGCTTCCTTATTCAACCCACCAACACTGCGCCGCCATTCACATTCAAAATCTCGCCGGTGATGAACCCTGCATGCGCAGTGCACAAGAATAGCACCGATGCGGCAATTTCCTGCGGTCGTCCCGCACGACCCAGCGGGATGGTGGCAAAAACCTTTTTGCTGATCACTGGATCATGCAGTGCGGGTGCCGCCATGTCTGTTTCAACCCAGCCAGGCGCCACACAGTTGACGTAAATTCCATCCTTCGCCAGTTCCGTGGAAAGCCCTTTTACCATGCTGATGATAGCGCCTTTGCTGGCTGCATAATCGCAATGAAAAGCCTCGCCACGCTGACCTGCCGTGGAACTGATAAGCACTACGTGGCCGCCTGTCCCCTGCTTTTTCATCTCCGCCACGCCGTACTTGACCAATCCAAAAAGGCTGTCCACGTTGATCGACAACGTTGAACGCCACTGTTCATCGCTCATGCTTTCAATGGGCGCATCGTGAGGCGGCCAGACTCCATGATTTCCGATCAGGATATCAACCCTGCCGAACCGGCTGACCGCTTCAGCAATCAATGGCCGCGCTGACTGGCTGCTGTCCAAAGCAGCCTTGATGCCAACACAGTACGCCATTGCCGCCGCATTCCTCGATCAACTTCTGCGCGTCATGTTCAGCGCGCAGATAGTTGAAGACCACGCGAGCGCCTGCCTGAACAAACATACGTACGATGGCTGCGCCAATGCCCCGGGAACCGCCGGTTACCACGGCGACACGCCCTGCTAGCGATAACGAGACACCGGGACTGGACATGCGATTACGATACGGAAGCCACGGACTTGGCGCAAGCTGCGCCAACAATGCGAGTGCCGGGTGGAGCGGGAATGAAATGCAGCAGGCATTGTTGTGCGCTGACAAAAGCCAACCTTGGGCCAAGGGCACTGACTCCAGAGTCATCACTGTCGATTCCTTTTGTCAGGTCTAGGCATGCTATTATCCAGCCACCATGGACAGGATTAGTGCGCTGGTTTCGACGTGTTTTTGGTTAGTGCGGAGCGGCGTATATCCCAATCAATTCGAGCCTCGAGCGTGGTACGACCGAGCCATTCGTATCGTGGGCGGGCTCTTGCTTCTATTCGTGTTCGGGGCGGGCTTTATTCTGCTCCTACTCGAGAAGCTCAAGAAATAATCCATCGCATTCGCGTACCCTTGTCCCGGCGCTGACGATCCCATTTCCGCTCTCGCCGGGCAAGTTTAATTTGCTACCAGAACGGCTCCTTACTGATCGCCGGTTTCCTGCTTGGTTTTCTCCTTGGCTTTGTCCTCAACACCCGGTGGATTCACGCTCTCAGCAAAATCCTGGTCGGCATCAATTCGGGTGGTGGATTGAGAAAACAAGAAAGAAACGCGCCTGCCGCAGCGACGGCACTCCGGGAAAGGATCCTCGGCCATGGCAAAAACGTCATGGGGCAAACGATGCTGGTAATGGCTGGCTGTGTAGACGCCGGTGACCGGTACTCGGTCGCCGGGTCTGAAAGGCCCAGTATTCATGGTCCGCGCTTTCCGCCGGAAACTATAAGAGATTATTTAACAACCGGCGCTGAATCAATCACTCAAATTACTTAACACCACAACAGGAAAAAAACGCCATCGCTTTCAGCCGCAGGTCTGACAAATTCTGCTCTCATTTACCACTGCGCGACGCGGCCCAAAGAGCGGCAGCGGCTACATAGGACTGAAACAACTTCAGTGACCCTGAATCACGGCCGACGCTACGCTCCGGATGCCACTGCACAGCCAGCACATAGTGTGAATCATCCACACCCTCAATGGCTTCTATGACTCCGTCCTCGCGGCAAACGGCGCATATTTTCAGGCCATCTCCAATGACACCTGCTGCTTGATGATGACTGGAATTAACCGGCAATCCTGATTCAGATGCCCAATTCAGACTGCGCGCCAGTAGCGACCCAGGTTCAATTCGTACCTGATGCGCGACCTCGATTTCACGGCGCGTTGAGTGGTTGATCCTCGATGCCACATGCTGCACCAGCGTACCGCTCCGCCAGACATTGAGCGCCTGCAATCCATAACAAATACCAAGAACCGGCTTGCGCAGATTGTAAGCGTCCTGCAGGAGTAGCTCATCCGCCGCATCGCGCTGCGGATCTGGCGCGACCGTCATGGGATCTTTTTCAGCGTTGAACTTTTGCGGATCCACATCAGCTTTGCTGCCCGGAAGCAAGATGCCGGCGCAGTCAGTGATCTGGCGGGCAATCTGCTCAGGCGAGCTCTCGAGAGCAATGAGGACCGGCTCGGCACCTGCCTTCTCCAGGGCTGCAAGATACGGCGGAAGCGCCCTTGCACTGTATTCTGCATCGTAAGAACACGGTTCCGGGATGGCGATTCTAGGCTTCATTCAGATAATTTGGCCCACTCATGGTCGCTAATCAGCAACTTTAGACCACTATTACCAATTAGGTTCCTGAACTACTTTGCTTCCCCGCAACTTGACCCAAAAATCTGTATCCCTTTGGCGACTCCACTTCAGATGGTCCCAGAACCAATTCTACCCACTATTACCAACCAGATTCGTTCTTATTTCGATCACTCTCCGCAGACGGATTCACGTCACGCAAATCAGGCACGGAAGCATTGGCATAATAGATTTGGCCGATCTCATAGCGCGCTTTGGCGGATATTGATTCTGTGTCCCTGGTGGTAAGCCCCTTGGTGGAAATAGGATCCGCCACGATCAACCGCATGGGATGAGGCATCATGTGATACGTATTCATGCGCAGCATCTCAAACGTGCCTACCAGAACTATGGGCACAATATCCACCTGGGCCTTGATGGCCGCATAAAACGCGCCACCCATAAACCTCTTCAATTGACCATCTGGAGACCGGCCGCCTTCGGGAAAGATCACCAGCGGCATATTGTTTTTGACCGCGGCCACAGCCAGATTCAAACTACGAATCGCTTCCCTGGGATTTTCCAGGACCACGGGAATCTGTCCGGAGCGCTTCAGATGCCATCCCAGGAACGGATAGCGAAATAATTCCTTTTTCGCCAGAATGCGAAAATGGAACGGCAAGCACGCATATAGGACCGGAATGTCCAAGGCAGAAAGATGATTCACCACATAGACGGAAGCTTTCCCGGTATCGATATGGTCAAAGCCCTCCAGTGAGACTTTTGATCCCAGAGTCCCAAGGATCATGCGGGCCCATAGACGGGCTATTTTATGCTGAAGTTCTCCGTCTTTATCAAATAGTGAACAGACAAGCGACACGGTGCCCAAAACGATGGTGTAAAACCAGATGAGCGGGTCCCAGATGAAGTATGAACGCAGGCGTGACAGGAAATGGAGAAAGCCATTTCCTCCGGCTTGATGCTGTGCCTGTTCATCGATCTCACGGATTTGTTCAGGCACGACTCAGGTTCTCCGAATTGAATTTCTTCGGCGCGGTTGTGCCGCGCGCAAGCAGATCCATTGCCTCTCCCACAATGTAAATCGACCCCGTGATCACAACCGCTCCAGTGTGATCGGTCACATGTTGCGCGTGCTCCAAAGCCGACGCTACATCTCTCTCTTCAATGATTTCCGTCTGAGTGTGTCCCGCCAGCTCAGCTATTTCATGCGCACTGGCAGCACGCGGATTGCCCGCTTGCGTAACAATCACGCGTTCCGCCAAAGGAAACAGGATGCCGGCGATTTCGCCGATTGGCTTGTCTCGCATGGCGCCAAAGACAAACGTAAGTTTTCTATCCTCATAATAGGTCGACAGCGCTGAGCGAAGCGCCCAGGCGCCTGCCGGATTGTGAGCAACATCCAATACGACTTCGGCAAACTCATCGTGAGCAGGCAAGACCTGAAACCGTCCGGGCCAGTCGGGTATTGCGAACACCAGCCTCAATTTCGCCGGCTGATATCTTGAAGCCCAGAGAATTCAACTCTTCCGCGGCGGTGATTGCCAATGCCAGGTTACGAAGCTGATGACGCCCTCGTAATGGCGACGCGATCAATGCTTGGCGTCCCTGCAACGAGAGGATAAAGCCCTCGCGATGCGATTTCGAAGCGCTGTCATCTGCCGGCGTAACCGATGCCATGTTTCTTACCGCGCTGACAGGCTTTGCGCCACGCTCCATAATCTCCCGGCCCAGCGCCTCATTCACCACGGGATGTTGCGGCAGTAGCACGACACTTGTGTTGGGCCGCAGAATTCCGGCCTTCTCATGGGTTATTTCCGCGAGCGTGTCGCCCAGAAACTTCTGGTGGTCAAGATCGATATCGGTAATTACGCTGAGGCACGGCGCAACGATGTTGGTTGCATCCAGCCGGCCGCCCATGCCAACTTCAAGCACGGCCAGTTCCACTCCGGCACTGGCAAAGTATTCAAAAGCCATGGCCGTTAACATCTCAAAAAAACTGGGATGCCATGGCAGCAAACCACGTTTCACCAGATCTTCCGCCGCGGTATTCACACGCTCATAGATCAATGCGAATTCCACATCACTGATCTGTTCGTCATTGTTCTGCGAAGTAAAGATCTGAATGCGCTCATTCACGCGCACCAGGTGTGGCGATGTGTAGAGTCCAACGCGATGACCAGCGTTGCTGACAATGCTGGCAAGCGTGGCTGCGGTGGAACCTTTGCCGTTGGTACCTGCGATCAACACACTTTGAAAGCGGCGCTCAGGATGGCCCAGTTCACCGGCCAGCACGCGCATGTGCTCAAGATCGAATTTACGAGTGGTGGCCAGCTCATGGCCCAAAGCGAGCAACTGTTGAACGGCTGACTGGTAGGAAATCGCCACGCTTTAAACAGCCTTTGGCATCATGAAATCAAGCGCCCGGGAGATATACGCTTTCATGTCTTTGCGATGGACCACGGCATCCAGCATGCCGTGTTGCAGCAGAAATTCACTGGTCTGGAATCCCTCAGGAAGCTTCTGTCGGATGGTCTGCTCAATCACTCGCGGACCAGCAAAACCAATCAACGCGCCCGGTTCAGCAATGTTGAGGTCGCCCAACATGGCGTAAGAAGCGGTAACGCCGCCTGTGGTGGGATCAGTAAGCACAGAGACATAGGGCAATTTTGCGGAATCCAGGCGCGCCAGCGCGGCGGAAATCTTGGCCATCTGCATCAGGCTGACCACACCTTCCATCATGCGTGCCCCGCCAGAGGCTGAAATCACAATCATCGGCTTGCGCTGCTCGCAGGCACGCTCCACCGCCCGGGTAATGGCTTCGCCAACCACTGCGCCCATGCTACCGCCGATGAAGGAATACTCCATCGCACTCACCACAACCGGCCTGCCGTTCATGGTGCCGGTGGCATTGATGATTGCATCTTTCAGGCCCGTGGCTTCCTGGCTCTTCTCCAGACGAGCTTTGTATGGGCGTGTATCAGTAAACTTCAGAGGATCTGTGGAAGCAAGTGTCTCTTCCGTAGTCTCAACGCTGTCTTCATCGAGGAGCAGGGTAAGACGCGCTACCGCATCGATCCGGAAATGGGCATTGCATTTTGGACAGACGTTGAGGTTCTCCTCAAGGTCTTTCTTCCAGATAATCTGGCGGCACCCTTCGCACTTGACCCAAAGCCCTTCCGTACGGACGCGTTTCTCGTCCGACGCCTGCAACTCATGAGATTCTCTTTTAAACCACGCCAAGGATGGACTCGCCTTTCTTAGTACTCAATGCCGCGTTGCGCCAGAACGCCTTTTTCATAGGCGTGTTTGACCTGCTTCATTTCCGTGACCGTATCGGCCAATTCAATGATTGTCGGATGCGCGTTGCGGCCCGTCAAGATTACGTGCACCAGCTCGGGTTTACGCTTCAGGGTCTCCGCCACCTTGCCGGGATCAAGCATGCCGTAGCTGATGGCGTAATTGATTTCGTCGAGAACCACCAAATCCCACTTGCCGGACATGATCGCCGCATCGGCCTCTGCCCAGGCATCTTCCACCATTTTGATATCCTGAGGATCAGTTTCTGCGCCGCCGACTTTCACAAAGCCGCGGCCCATCTGCTTCATGACAAAACTGTCGCCAAACGCCTTCACGGCATCCAGCTCACCGTAATGCCACGATCCCTTGAGGAATTGCAGCATCAGGACTTTCATGCCATTCCCGACGGCGCGAAACGCGGTCCCCATGGCAGCCGTGGTCTTGCCCTTGCCTGGGCCTGTGTTGACGATAATAAGTCCGCGATGAACGTCTGCCATTGATCTCCATTGACCCGGCGGCTTAGTGTCCGGTGTGGTAAGGGTGGCCTTTCAAAATTGTAAATGCGCGATAAATCTGTTCCAGCAGAACGATGCGGGCAAGCTCATGCGCCAGCGTCATTTTGCCGAAAGAGAGCACCAGATCGGCTGAGCCGCGGGCACGATCACTAAACCCATCTGCCGGGCCCACTGCGAAGAACAGATTCTGCGTACCGCGGTCCTGCTGGTCACGCAGCAGGTCGGCGAATTCTTCCGATGTAAACTGGCGTCCCCGCGAATCCAGCAGAACCAGCACAGGGCGGGTGCGCCCGGTAGTATCTTCCGCTTTCTCCAGCAACGCAGATTCAGCCGCCATCTCCAGCGACTCCGCCGGAACGTAGCGCGAGATACGCGTCAGGTATTCTTCTGTAAGAGCGCGAATCGCGGTCTCTTTTGTTTTGCCAATCCAGGCAATCTGTATTTTCACGGCCGTTTTCGTGCTTTCTTCTTTGCCGGTGATCTCTTTTTCGCGCCGCGTGCGACTGTACGTTTTTTTGGTGTCGCTTTACCGGTACGCTTCACCGGCGTTTTGCTCGCAAGCGATTTCTTTGCCACAGCCGCAGGCTTCTTCGACGCAGCCGGTTTCTTCAACAGATCGGCAGGCTTGAGTTTATCGGCCGACTTCCACAACCGTTCCAGATCATAAAATTTGCGCGCACGTTCGGAAAAGATATGCACCACGAAGTGAACATAATCGAGCAATACCCACTCCGCCTGTTGATAGCCTTCGCGACTGGCAGGCCGCTCGCCTGTTTCCGACAGCAGCCTCTCAACTTCATCACTGATTGCCTGCACCTGCCGCGGATTGGTGGCGGTGCAGAGTACAAAATAATCAGTAAACGCACCGGAAGCGCGATCCATCTCGAGGATCACAATCTCCTCGCCCTTCTTGTTTTCAACCGCCTCTACTGCGATGGCAACCTGCTGCCTGATTTGCTGACTCATCGTTTTTTTGTTTCCTCCGCTGTCGCTCCGGAAACCGCCACAGCTTCCTTTTCCTCTTCAAATCCTCAAGGCTCCTGTTGCAGCGGGCTCGTCGCGCGTGAACGGCGCGAGCCCTCTTTTTCTTTTGTTCTCCGCTTCGCTCCGGAAACCGCCACAGCTTCCTTTTCCTCTTCAAATCCTCAAGGCTCCTGTTGCAGCGGGCTCGTCGCGCGTGAACGGCGCGAGCCCTCTTTTTCTTTTGTTCTCCGCTTCGCTCCGGAAACCGCTAGGCTATTCTTTTGCACCCTAAACCTTGAAGGCTCCCTACGTGAAATCGTTTTACGTGGCTAGAACTGTTGATGCTTTGTCTCTTGAAACGATAGCACTTTGTCAGGTAATGCGCGTTTGGCCGCCTTTGCGCCAGAGACATAGAGACTCTCCTTCTTAATGTACTCTGCCACCGCTCTGGGCACGTAACGGCTGAGCTGCGCGGTAGTCCTGGTGGCAGCCGCGCGAATCTGCGTGGAAGAAGCTCTCTCATGTACATCAGAAAGCAAATGTACGGTCACTCCCGGAACTGCGAACACATCGTTCGCGCGAGACTTTTTCATCTTCATTGCAGCCAGAACCATGGGTGACGGGCGCAGGCGCTCGGGCAAAACTTTCCCGATATCGGCGAGCGAAAACCCGGGCCGGCTGGCCACGATAAACTCGCACTCGGCCAGCAACTCTTCCGGCTGGCGCCATGTGGCAATGTCCTTAAATGCGTCCATTCCAATCAGAAAATACAGTTTGTCCAGCCGCTTCAGTTCCTGTTTGATGCGCCGAACCGTATCAACGGAGTAGTTGGGCAGTCCGGTGTGTGCATCCAGCAGCGATGGCACAAAACGCTTGTCGTCAATGGTGGCCAGCGCCAGCATGGCAAAACGATGCTGATAATCCGTAAGTTTGCTCTTCTGCTTATGTGGTGGAAAATCAGCCGGCACAAAGTAAACCTGGTTGAGTTTGAACTTCTCCGCCGCAGCGCGTGCCACTGCCAGGTGGCCCAGATGCACCGGATCAAAAGTCCCACCAAATACCGCAACTCTCATAGCGACTATCTACTTTTCCTTTTCTTGAAAGCTGCACGTTTTGGAATGCGTCTGGATGTGAGGTCTTTCTTCCTGGCCTTGCGAGCTGAAGGCGCTTTCTTTCGCGCAGGCCTTTTCTCTTCGTAGGTCCCCGTGCGGATCTCCACAACGCGCTTGCCCAACCCGTATTTCAACTCCGGAATGCCCTTGCCGGTGACAGCGGAGATTTCATACAGGTCCAACTTCAGCTTTTTGCAATGCTTGCGCAGCGCCGCCAGTTTGTCCGGGTTTGCGACATCCAGCTTGGACGCCACCACAATCATCGGCTTTTTTTCCAGGTCAGCGCCAAAACTGGCCAATTCATTCATGATCACTTTGAAATCATGGACCACGTCAGGCCGGCCGCTGGCGTCAGAGACGTCAATTAAATGTGCCAGGACGCGCGTGCGCTCAATATGGCGGAGAAACTGTATGCCCAGACCCGTGCCTTCATGAGCGCCTTCAATCAATCCAGGAATGTCCGCAACCACGTAACTGTCTTCATGCGGCGGATCGCCGATGGTGACGACGCCGAGATTTGGTTGCAGAGTCGTGAAGGGATAATCTGCAATCTTGGGCTTCGCCGCCGAAATGCGCGAAATCAGCGTTGATTTGCCGGCATTGGGATATCCAACCAGCCCCACATCAGCCAGGAGCTTCAATTCCAGCCGTAACACACGCTCTTCGCCCGGCGTGCCAGGCTCATGCTCACGCGGAGCCTGATGTGTACTGGTGGCAAAGTGCTGATTGCCGCGGCCACCACGCCCGCCGTGAGCAACGATGAGTTTCTGATCAGGCTCAGAAAAATCAAAAAGCCGCTCACCGGTGTTGTGGTCGTAAACAATGGTGCCTACCGGAACCTTGAGAATGATGTGCTCGCCGTCGCGACCAGTGCAGTTGGAACCTTCACCGTGGCGTCCGCGATCACCTTTGTATTCGGGATTGAAGCGGAAATGAACCAGCGTGTTATGGCGTTCGCTGGATTCCATCACGATGTCGCCACCCTGGCCGCCGTCTCCACCGGATGGACCGCCGCGGGGTACGAATTTTTCCCGGCGAAACGCCATACAGCCGTTGCCGCCGTCGCCTGCTTTGATACGGATAATAGCTTCGTCTATAAACATGAATTCACACGGCGGACCGGACAAACTACCGGATTCGCCAATAAAACCCTCTGTATTGATTGTACAGTCAGGGTGCGTGACACGCTGCAAAAGGCAAGCCCCACACCATGGCGGGGCTGCGGCGAATCAGAGACAATGAAGTCAGTGCTGGCTGGACATGGCAGCTATGCGCTGGTCCACTTCTTCCTTGGAAATTACCTCCATCTGTGTGGCGATGTACCAGTTATTCCCGCACATGTCTTTCACGCTGGCGGTGAAGTCGCCATAGAACTGTTTCGCTGGTTCCACTAATGATTTTGCTCCAGCTTTGAGCGCGCGATGATAGGCAGCTTCCGTGTCCGGAACATATACCTGGAGAGCACAGGGCATGGCGGGCCATTCCGCGCCGGCGTCGGCCAGTTCGATCACCGAATCGCCGATCCTGAACGCAGCATGACCGACAGTACCGTCTGGCCGCGAATAGATCGCGATCTCTTCCGCAGAAAATACCTCCTTCATGAACGCAATGATTCTGGCAGCTCCGTCCACATGGAGATAGGGAATCACACTCTGATAGCCCGCGGGCTTGTAAGCAACTTCTTTCATCATAAACACTCCTATTTTTTGCTCAGGGCAGCGATGCGTTTCTCCATCTCTTCCGGAGCAACATCTTCTTTGTGCGTTGCAATGGTCCACTTGTGCCCGAAAGGATCAACCACGGTGCCGCTGCGATCTCCATAGAACTGATCGGCCATTGGCTTGTTGACCTTTGCGCCCAATGAAACTGCGTTGTTAAACGTCTTGTCTGCGTCGGCGACATACACCAGCAGTCCAGCGGTTGTGTTACCTAACGTGGTTGGACTGACTATGTCCATCTCGGGAAATTCATCGGACATCATGATTGTTGAATCGCCAATCTTTATTTCGGCATGGCCCACGCGACCATCCGGTTGCGGCATACGAAACATCTCGGTGGCGCCAAACGCTTTCTTGTAGAAGTCGATTGCGGCGGCGCCGCCCTTGACTGTGAGATAAGGAGTGACGCTGTGATATTGATCGGGCTGGGCTTTTACTGGCTTCGACATGGTTTCCACCTTTCATTATTTTCGGTATCAGTTTTTAGATTCGTGTCAGGCGGCAGACAGCACTCCATGGTCGAGATCCCTGACGGCCATTGGATTCCGGCAGCCATGAGAACAGCCTGAGCGCAAAAGGCAATCGCTTGATCCTGGCCGCAGTCTTAATCATGGAATAGACCTCCGCGGGCTTCCATCCAGCAGTCATGAAATATTCAGGGCCTTCCGCAGGCGCAAACTTTAATGGCGAGCCGGCTTTCTCCAGCGCATCAAAATTCTTTTGCAGCATCTTGAGCAACCCTGGCGAGGCGAGATCAGTGGCCCAATTGCGAAATGCAGGCTGGGAAGACAGGTCATGAGCAAATTCCAGCACCTCTGCAGGGCTCAGATAGATGATCAGACCTTCTGTGACAATGAGCGCCTTCTTTGACTGCGCGCCCAGCTCACGAAACAATTCCTGACGCTTCGCTCGATCAGAGAGATCCATACGCACTCGGCGCAGCTGGCAGCGCGGCGTTTCCCCGGCGAGAATTGCTTCTTTGTAGTCCGTGAGTGGCGCAAGATCCACTTCAACCCACTGCAGTTGCGATGGCAGTTCCATATGATAAGGACGGGCGTCCAGGCCGGCAGCAAGATTGATTACCATATCCGCGCCCTGACGGATCTGCTCCTGAATAATGCGATCAAAGTTTATCGTTCGTGCAACATAGGGCCAGGAATGCCGCTCGCCGAAAGGCAGGCTTCGAGCAATCTCTTCGCCACGCGCACCGGCAAGCTTGCGGGCAAATGGATCTTTGAAGAGGGCATCCGGACGCTCCGACTCGCGTGCGCGGTACACCGCAACCCAGAGGGCAGTGTCAGAAATATTGCGGATCAGCGGCCCGTTCTGTTCGTTCTTCGGTTTGTCGCCCTGCATGGATGAAGAACTGGACATTCAATCACCTGCAATCTCTCACTCGCCGCAACCATTCTTGCCGATCGCCCGCGGCGATGTATTGTAAAAATTTGACCTAACGAACGGCAGCGGTTTCCGGATCGGGAATAGGGACATGATTCATGTGCTCGGTCTTCAGGGCACGGTAAGCTGTGGGATTAATTCCGGCAAAATCCTTGAAATCATGAATGAAATGGGCTTGGTCGAAATAGCCGCAGCTGGCAGCGATGTCCACCCAGTCACAGTCTTTGGCATTGTGCAGCATACCCAGGACCTGCTGAAACCGGCGAACACGGCAGAACAGCTTGGGTGTGAGTCCCACCTCGTCACTGAAAAGCTGAATGAAGCGGCGGGCGCTCAGGCCAATCTGGTCGCTCACTTCAGCCACGGATCGAATGCGCACCGTGTCTTCGAAAGCGGAGAGTGCGAATCCCACCGCACGATGACGCTCTAAAGGCTTAGCCAGGCACTCAAGTAAACAAGCTTCCAGAGTTGCCAGCTTTGCGTCTGCGGTGGGCGCGGCCAGCAGGCGTTCACGAATCAACTGGGCGTCACTGCCCCAAAGATCTTCCAGAGCAACATGGCGATTCTGCAGTTCATCAGCAGGGAGGCTAAAAAACGGGAATGCGCCGCCAGGCTTGAAGTGAACCCCCACCACGGAGGCCTGCTCTTCCGTATCGATGACAAAGAAGCGCGAGTGTGGCCCACAGACAATGCTGCCCGGAAGGCGGTCGCACTTGCTCATGTCCTGGCGATCATAGATCCGTGATTCGTCTTCTCGCAGATTGATGACCAGCTCAACCGAGCCATCTGGCATGAGCCGTTCTCTTTTGTGCGGACGCGGCGGGAAGCCATCATAAAGCCAGAATTGCGCCACGAAGTTCGAGAGCGGCGGCTTCGGACAGGAAGAGAGAAACAGCATAGCGATCGGCTGACTCCATAGTCTGAACCAACTGAATTCGAAAAGCAAAAGCCCCGTACATGACGGGGCCTTGAACTTACTAAGAAGGTACTTTACGCCAGTTCTGCGGGTTCTACGACCACATAACGGCCACTGCCGCCACGGTCGACAAACTTGATGGTGCCAGTGACCTTGGCAAAAAGAGTGTCATCTTTGCCGCGGCCGACATTGGCTCCCGGCTTGATACGAGTGCCGCGCTGGCGAACAATGATGGTTCCACCAGGCACAAGCTGCCCGCCAAACGCCTTCACTCCGAGGCGCTGTGCGTTAGAGTCGCGCCCGTTTCTTGAACTTCCTAGACCTTTTTTATGTGCCATGACTTAAATTCCTTATCAAAATTTCTTATCGGGCCAGCGGCCCGAAATTCTGGCGCCAATTATTTCTTCTTGCCCTTGGCAGGGTTCTTCTTTTTGGCCGGGCTCTTGCGGGCTGTCTTTGGCTTTGCCTTGCTCTTGCCCGCGGCCTTTTTGGTCGTGGTGGCTTCGCCTTCGGCGGGAGCAGCTTTCTTCTTCTTCGCCGGCAGAGCAGGCGCGCTGAACTTCTGACCGTCAAAAGCAATCTCAGTAATTCTCACTGCGGTGAACGGCTGGCGATGACCGTACATCTTCTTGTATTGCTTTTTCCGCTTCAGGTGGAAGACCAGAATCTTGTCATTGCGGCCTTCTTCCATCACCGTGCCGCTGACTAACGCGCCGGCGCCGGGGCCAATCTGACCCTCCTGGCCGGAAACCGCCAGAACATCATTAAATTCAACTGTATCGCCTTCGCCGGCGGGCAGTTTTTCGATTTTTACTACATCTCCGGGAGCGACACGATACTGCTTCCCCCCGGCCCGAATGACCGCGTACATAACTCTCTCCAGCGCCCTTTGTCTGGCAAAGGACTATCTATAAACTTGAGGATTGCTGAATGCTTCTTGGTTTGCTCGAGCCTTGCTCACACGGCAGGAACTGACTATTCTGGCAAACCTAACAATTTTAACGTGATAAGCCGATCACGGTCAACCGCCAAGGAGCCGTTCCTCGCCTGCAACCTTAGATTTTTCCGTGGAAGTACACACGCCAGAAGAAATAAGCCGTCATGCTGAAGCCAACCAGCATCACGATGGCGCGAATCTTCCCCGGCTCCAGCTTTTGCGCATACCAGGCGCTCCCATATCCACCTAAAACCGATCCAAACACCATCAGCAGGGCCTGCGGCCAGTAAACTGCGTGAGCAAAGATAAACATCACCGCCGCCACAAGGTTCCCGCAGGTCGCCAGCAGAGTCTTCAGGCCATTCATGGAATGAATGTTTTCCAGCCCCATCACGGCCAGCAGAGCCAGCATCACAATTCCTGCTCCGGCGCCAAAGTAGCCGATGTAAATGGCAGCCAACGCCTGGAGCACGGTCACGCCAACCACGCGCAACGTGGAAGGTCCGCCTTCCGTGTGGTGACGAACCACCCAACGCGTAATTCGGGTGCCAAAGCTGAACAGCGTTGTGGCGCCCAACAGCAGCCAGGGAACCAGTTTGTCAAAGATCGATTGCCGCGTGTGCAGCAGCAGATAACTTCCAGCTACGCTGCCCAGAAAAGTAATGATGATCAGCGGCAGGATCCGCTTCAGCAACTTAAAGCTGAGCGCCTTACGGTACGCTCCGGTGGACGCCACTGTTCCCGGCCACAATGCCACAGTGTTGGTGGCATTGGCATTGATGGACGGCATTCCTGTTACCAGCAACGCGGGAAAGGCAATGAAGCCGCCGCCTCCGGCTACTGAATTCACCGCGCCGCCAAGGACCGCGGCTCCGAAAAGTAAGACTGTCTCTGCGGGACTCACAGAATATTGTAGCAACTCACATATTCACATCGCGCGTCAGCCGCGTTTGTGACGATAGCGAAACTTCAACTGCAGTAGCCAGCAAATCAGCGCCAGCGTCACAGCATTGGCGGCGATGATTGGCGATGCGTGCAACTCCAGCCCGTAAATCAACCACAAAACAACTCCCAGGCCGAAGATGACAAGCATGGTCAGGGAAAGATCATCACAACGCTTTGTCCGCCAGGCTTTATGCACCTGCGGGACAAAGGAAAGTGTGGTCAACGTTCCGGCAACAAAGCCGAGCAGACTGTTCATGCTCATGCCTTCACCCGCACTTCTTCACAATTTGCAAATTTGTTTCCTCTTTTGTTGCTTTTAAGGTTTGTATCAGGGCACGGCTTTAGCCGTGCCGATCGCTCGCCCCTCATTGGGCTTTAGCCCCTGAAGCCTTTTGTCTTTTCAAATAAAGCGATGCTTTTCGCTCTTTAGGTAGTCTGCGACGCATTTGGATCTCAAAGACCATCTGACGAGGTTTGTATCAGGGCACGGCTTTAGCCGTGCCGATCGCTCGCCCCTCATTGGGCTTTAGCCCCTGAAGCTTTTTGTTTTTTCAAATAAAGCGAGCAATAGGGATATTTCTCTGCAACGTCCACCAATCCTGCTTTCACGGGATTCTGATAAATGTAATCACGATGAGCAAGGAAGCTCTTTCTATCACCAACCCGTACCTCCGAATATCCGCGCTGCCAGATCTCGCCTGTGTAGCCCAGTTCTTTCCGCAAGCGATAAGAATAGCCGCCTTTAATCAATTGCATGGCCTTTTCGATACTCATGGTTCCATCAAGCGTCAACAATACGTGCACATGGTCGGGCATCACGACAAAATCATGTATTTTGAATTTGTCGTTAGCCACACAGGAGCGAAGAACCTCGATCAACAAGTCCGCGTTGCGTTCGGATTGAAGCAGCGCCCGGCCCAGGCTCGTTTTGGTAGTGGCAAAAAACGTGCGCTCAGAGCTCAGGATCTTCTTCGCATGGGCGTTGCGAACAGGTATTGCCATTTGCAGGGGCTAAAGCCCGAATCCTTTCTACCCTTTCGGCACGGCTCAAGCCGTGCCCTGATACAAACCTTGATCAACCGACGCACTAGTTATGATTTGCGAAGCTGTACACAACGGCGAGGCTCCTGATCAGAATCTTTAACCACGATCGCGGAATCATCTCTTCGACCCATCAATCCACTTCTCCACCAGCGGCGAAGGTTTCCATTCCATCAGTCGCTCCAGCATACTTTCTGGATTCCTCGCGACCAGGATGAGCTCGCTGTTTTCCGGACGCACAAACTTCTCATCCACCGAGTGGTCCAGCATCGCCAGAAAATGGTCCCAATATCCTTCAATGTTCAGCAGGCCGCATGGCTTCTGCTGAATACCCAATTGCGACCAGGTCACAATCTCACAAAATTCCTCCATGGTGCCGAAGCCGCCGGGCAGCGCGATGAACCCGTCTGACAGATCGGCCATCAGGGCTTTGCGCTCATGCATCGTCTGAACTACATGAAGCTGCGTCAATCCGCTGTGTCCCACTTCACGACGCAGCAGCGAATCCGGAATCACACCAATCACTTCACCACGTGCAGCCAGTGTGGCGTCTGCGATTGCGCCCATCAACCCAACGGCTCCGCCGCCGTAAACCAGCCCAATCTTTCTCGCAGCCAGCGCTTTGCCCAGTTGCTGAGCAGCCTGCTTATACTCCTCACGCGCGCCGAAGGATGATCCGCAGAACACGCAGATTCGCTTGAGAGCCTTCACAAAGCCTCATCAGGAATGCAATACAAACTTACCCGATCACCTGATCGCGCTGATGATTCTGATCAGCGCTGCCATTTCATTCCTCAAAATGAAACAGCATTTTGCTCAAACCCATTTCACCCACCCCCATCACAAGCGGCTTCCAAAAAACGAGAGACCCGGTTGGAGCCGGGTCCCAAATGATCATATGCCGCGAAGTATCCAGATTCTGATCTTTATCCTTGCCTTAAACAATTCGCGTGAATTCGCAGCTCATTAATTCTTACGCGCCCGACTTCACCACCAGCTCTGCCGGAACTTCAATATCCTGAGCCTGCAACTGCGTGGCTTGCTGGCGCAGATCTTCAAACAGGAAAGTGCTCAGGTAGCGCTCGCCAAAGTCGGGAACCACCACCACAATCAACTTGCCGGCGTTTTCCGGACGAGCCGCCAGCTTGATCGCCTGGGCCACGGCTGCGCCGCCGGAGATCCCGATAAAGATTCCTTCTTCCTTGGCCATGCGGCGCGCCACCTGCACCGATTCCTCCGTGGTAGCCGTCATGACTTCGTCAATCAGTTTGGTGTCAAGAATCTGCGGGATGAACCCTGCGCCTATTCCCTGGATCTTCTGCGGACCAGGCTTTCCGCCCGAGAGCACCGGCGAATCGGCGGGCTCCACGGCAACAATCTTGAAGCTCGCCTTCTTCGGCTTGATGAATTCGCCCACGCCGGTCAGCGTTCCGCCCGTGCCAACGCCGGAGACCAGAATGTCGATCTTGCCGTCCGTATCATTCCATAGCTCAGGGCCGGTGGTATCGCGATGGATCTTGGGATTGGCCGGATTTGCGAACTGCTGCAGGATGACCGCATTGGGAATTTCATCCGCCATGCGATTGGCCAGAGCGATGGCGCCCTTTACGCCCTTTGGCCCCGGCGTAAGCACCAGTTCGGCGCCGAACGCCAGCAGCACCTGACGCCGCTCCATGCTCATGGTGTCAGGCATGATCAGAATCAGGCGATAGCCGCGCGCGGCCGCGACAAAAGCCAGACCAATACCCGTATTGCCGCTGGTGGGCTCGATGATCACGGTCTTGCCGGGCTCGATCTTGCCGGCCTTTTCCGCCTCGTCAATCATGCTCACGCCGATGCGGTCTTTCACGCTGTGGCACGGATTGAAACCTTCCAGCTTGGCCAGGACCGTCCCGGGCATGCCGGCGGTGAGTTTGTTGAGGCGTACCAATGGCGTCCGCCCAATGGTCTTTGTAATATCTGAATAAATGTTCATCTCTCCACCTTTTCTTTCTTCAAGCACCCGTTTGTGTTGCGTTCCAGGCTTTCAGCTCAGTAGCCGAAAATCAGGCGTCCCGCGAGAGATATATAAGATTAGCGGGAAAGTGGAGAAGAGGCAAAAAATTGGCTCTCGCCTCTCTTTTCCGATCAGTGTCATCGGTGCCGATCAGTGGTGATTCCAGTCTCCTCCGATCTCGGCGATGACGTCGATCTCGGCGATCAGTCGCCCTGCCCCTCCCCGTTCATCCCAAGTTGAGCCGTCTTGTGAGCGTCTGGGCTCGCAGGCGAAATCCTGAGCGAGCGAAGCGAGTCGAAGGAGCCGTACCTCCCGCTCATCCGAATGTCTAAAGGACTTACAGGAATCATCCCAAGACGTCGTTGGAGATTTTGATTTCTAGATCTCCAGATCAACCGGTTACCACATCACCCGATCTCATCAATTTCCCGATTACTCAATTACCAAATCCGACCGGGGGTACCCCCCGTCGCCGATCCCAGTCATCCCAATTTGGCGTGGGTTTCAGCGATTTCCACCCCAAGACTGAGTGCGGCGATCATTCACTTAGCCGGCAGCATGCCTTTCCCGATCAGTGTCATCAGTGCAGATCAGTGGTCGATTCCTGCTCTTCCGATCTCGGCGATGTCGTGCGATGACGTCGTTCTCGGCGATCGGCCGCCCTCGCCTACATTGGTTTTTGCCAATTGCCAACTGCTATTTGCTATTTGCTGAATTGATATATATCCCATTTTGCTCGGAATAGCACTTGATCTTAAGTTTGTGGATGCGAGGTCCGCCGGCGGTCACGAAAGCATAGCTCGTAAATAAAGTCGTCATCCCGACGACCGTCAAGCGACCGCGCGCACTCTTCAGCGCGGGCGTAGGTCGGAGGGACCCTGCGCTTGCATTTATTTACCCGATCCTTAACGAATCTGCGTTTTTCTGCGTCAATCGGCAGCAAAAGGCTTTGCTTTGCTGACGTGCCAGACGGGATTCCCTTACCGCAAACCCAACGCATGCTTCAGCGCCAGCGCCAGCTCCGTCGTCTCGTCGTGCAGCAGCGCATCGCCAACAATATATCGCCTGGTGCCGGAAGTGAACTCAACATGATTGCGCAGCGAGTCCCACGGCGTGACTGCCTTTACATCTGAGATCTCGCCGACCGGCAGCTCTAGCTCCTGCTTCAGCCACAGGGCCCTTGAAGTCCACTGCAATCTTCCGTCTTGAACAAAAATCTCATCTACACCAAAAGCACGCCAAATCAGTGCCCGCATCACCACGAAATAGATGCCGATCAGCGAGATGACCACCAGCAGCGCCGGCAAGCCATTCATTGAAAAACCAGAGTGCATCAGTGGGCCTCTAAAACTCAGAGTGAAGAACCCCGTCCCAAAGGTGATCCACACCAGGGCAAAGACATAAAACATCTGGCGATTGCTCGGGCCAATACGCACAGTCAGCTCCCCGCGTGAATGCTCAATCGAAACGCGTCGACTCAGATGGTTAAAGGTGAGCATGTGGGATTGGTCTCGATAGATTAAACCCCAAGGTCAAGATCGCGCTAGTTCGAGGGGAGGGTGAACAAAGCTTGCTCCAGAGGCGCGAAATGCCCCGCCCAGCCCGGAAGGGCTGGCATCGCCCAACAAATCAAGTGCCGTAGAGCCTGCCCTGAGCGAAGCCACTGGGCGGGGTACAAACAAAAGCTTCTCATTTGCCTGAGCTTCCACTTCCAGCACATTCAACCTATCTTCAACCTATCACTTGACTAGATGTGTTATAGTCTTGCGGCTACTTAGACCCTGGATTAAGCAACTTCAAACAATGCCTTCGAGCTATCGCCGAAGGCCCTCATAAAGTGGAGGCAACCATGCGTAAAACCATCTGCAACTTATCTTTGTTTTATCTGTTCCTTGCAGGATCACTACTCACCGCACAAGCGCCGCCGTGCCGACCAGGCACCATGGCTAACGTAGTTGGCACGAGTTGTTCTGTCGGCCCGTTGACTTTTAACTTTAAAGACGATTTCTTCGGCAATTCTTTTGTCGAGACGAATGGCAACACGGTCTTCACGCCCATCACACCGGCGGGAATAGGTTTCATCCCTGTTTCATCAGGCTCTCAGGTCGGATTCAAGCTCGTATTCAATTTCGTCGACAATCCCGTCGGCACTGACAATACTTCAGCAGCCGATCACTTCATTCAATTCTCCTATTCGTCCCAGGCCACTCCTCAGACTGAGATTCAGTCCCAAAGCGTTTCGATGGAAGCCGCAGCTCAGGGCGCACCCGGAAACGTGGTGTTTGTAAACGTAGGCGATTTTCAAATTTATCCCAATAACCCAATCGCCGTGGTTAACGATCCCTCCATCGATATCGAAAACGGTGTAACCATTTTCAATCAGCTATTCAGCAATCAATTCCTGGAAATCCCGGCCATCCAAAGTACCGGGGATTTCCTGGGCACCAAGACAACGCAGATTCTCGATGAAGCCACAGGCGGCGCATTCGCGTCTCTGACCTCTGCCACCTTCCTGTTTACCCCCGAGCCGGTTGTGCCGCCTCTGCCGCAGGCTTCTCTCTCATACTCCACCATCGACTTGCCCGGAGTAGCTGGCACCTTTGTCTCCAATATCACTAACTCAGGAAGGACAGTAGGATCATATCTTGATGCGTCAGGTATTTTTCACGCGTATGTCGCAGAACCGGATGGAACGTTTTCTACCATCGATGTACCCGGCGCTACCTCCACCGTTGGCTTCAGTCTGAACGAACACGGCGATGTCGCTGGCGACTTCACCGATGCCGCAGGCGGCACGCACGGATTTTTCCAGCATCACGGCGTTATAACCACCTTAGATTTTCCAGACTCACTTCAGACCGAGGTTGGCGCAATCAACAACAAGGGCCAGATCGATGGAGAGTATCAATCTGCGGATGGCGGATTTCACGCCTTTCTGTTCGACAAGGGTGTGTTCACCTCGATCGACCATGGCCCAGGCACCGGTCTATTCGCTTCAACTGGTGCTTTCGGAATCAACGATGCCGGGGAAATCGCGGGCTTCTTCTTTGATCCCAATACCCTGCGCGGTTTCACCCAGAAAGGCAGCTCGTTCCAGCCTATTGATGTCCCCGACCAAGGCGACACCATCATTAATGCCATCAACAATCCAGGCGACGTGGTCGGATTTTACAACGTCGTATTCGGGACTCGCGGGTTCCTTCTCTCCCAGGGAGAATTCTTTGCCGTTGATTTTCCCGGCGGCAACCTGAATTTCCCTACAGGGATCAATGCATCTGGCAAGATCGTCGGCCAATATAACGACGCAAATGGCGCGGCACACAGCTACCTGGCTGTACCCGTCACTGGTGGTGGTCAAGATCACCAACCCAGCCAACAACCAACTCAGAAACTGAACTGCTCGGATGGAGAGTGGCAGATGCGTCACGCGCGCCGCATGCTCGCTTTGTGTCAGGTGCAGCACTAACGGCCACGCTGCTTCACCAAACAAATACGCCCTCGCATTTCGCGAGGGCGTTTTTCATTCCATGCAAGGCTACTGCAGCAGACTCCCGTTCGGATCGTCTTCCTTCTCCTGGATCACCGCCGCGGACGCTACCTTGTCCCCAGCTTCCAGATGCAGGAGTCGTACGCCCTGGGTTGAGCGGCCGGCTTCGCGGATCTGTTTGGTGTCCGTACGGATGATCTTGCCGAAGTGGCTGATCAGCATGGCTTCGGAATCTTCATCCACCAGCATAATGGCCACTACGCGACCGTTACGTTCCGTGGTCTTCACGTTGATCACGCCTTTGCCTCCGCGTGATTGCAAACGGTATTCGTCAACAGGTGTACGTTTGCCGTAACCGTTTTCCGTGACGCTCAGAATCAGGCTGGGGACGCTTTCTTCCACGCCGTCTTTGCCGTCTTTTGGTTTGCCGGTTTTCTTGCGCTGTTCCTTGGGCGTTGCAGCCATGCCGACAATGTAATCGCCTTTATCCAGGTCCATGCCGCGGACGCCGTATGCGGGACGCCCCATGGATCGCACATCTTCTTCGGCAAAGCGGATGGCCTGGCCTTCATGCGAGGCGAGGAAGATGATCTGCTGACCGTCAGTAAGACGCGCCGCTACCAGTTCATCATCTTTCTCAATGCCGATGGCAATGATCCCGCGCGACATCACGTTGGAGAAGTCTTTCACCGGAGTTTTCTTCACCACGCCTTTGCGTGTGACGAAAAAGACAAAGTTGTTTTCATCTTCCAGGTTGCGGACTTCCAGCAGCGTGCGCACGGTTTCTCCGGGCTGCAACGCCACCAGATTGCCAACGTGTTTGCCTTTGCCGGCTGCGCCTACGTCAGGAATCTCATAGACCTTCAGCCAGTAAACCCGGCCGGTGTTGGTAAGAATCAGCAAATAGGAATGGGTGGACGCGACGAACAGGTACTCAACAAAATCCTCGTCGCGCGTCTTCATGCCCATCCGACCGGTTCCTCCGCGGCGCTGCTGGCGATAGGTGGTGATCGGCGTGCGCTTGAGATATCCGCTGTGAGACATGGTCACCGCCATGGCTTCATCGGCGATCAAATCTTCCAGCGTGATCTCGGTTGATTCGTCAGTGATCTCAGTGCGGCGCTCGTCGCCGTACTGCTCGCGAACTTCTTCCAGTTCTTTGATGATCACGTTGCGCAACTTCTTGTCGGAAGCAAGAATCGATTCGTATTCAGCAATCTTCAGACGAATTTCCTCAAGTTCTTTAAGGATTTCATCCTGAGAGAGTCGAGTCAGCCGATGCAGTTGCAAGTCCAGAATCGCATCTGCCTGGCGGGCATCCAGCGTGCCGCTGCGCGCCATGGTCCCAGATTCGGTAAGAATCTTCACCCAGGCGCGGTCCGTCACCTTAAGCTTGGCGGCAATCAGCTTCTCTTTGGCTTCGGCGCGGTTGGCCGATCCACGGATCAGCTTGATCACTTCATCCAGATTGTCCAGCGCGATCTTGTAGCCAACCAAAATGTGTTCACGTTCACGCGCTTTTTGCAGCAGGTAAACAGTGCGGCGGCGTACCACATCAATGCGGTGATCAATGAAATGATGGATCGCCTGCACCAGGCCCATTTCCTTGGGCTGCCCGTTCACTACCGCCAGCAGGATCATGCTGAAGCTTTCCTGCATGGACGTATGTTTGTAGAGTTGGTTCAGGATGATCTGCTCTTCGGCGCCGCGCTTCAGTTCGACCACAATGCGCATGCCGTCACGATCTGATTCGTCGCGAATGTCACTGATATCGTCAATGATCTTGTCGTTCACCAGTTGCGCAATGCGCTTGATCAGGACGGTCTTGTTGACCTGGTAGGGAATTTCCTTAACGATGATCGCCTTGCGGCCCTGCGGCATGTCTTCAATGCCGGCTTTGGCGCGCATCATGAAGCGTCCGCGACCATTGGTGTAAGCCGCTTCGATCCCGCTCTTGCCATAGATATATGCGCCGGTGGGAAAGTCTGGGCCTTTCACTATTTTCAGAACTTCTTTGAGGGTGGTGGCAGGATTGTTCACCAGCATGATGGCGGCGCTCACAATCTCCGTGAGGTTGTGGGGCGGAATATTGGTCGCCATGCCCACGGCGATTCCGCTTGATCCATTCACCAGAAGATTCGGAACACGCGTCGGCAGAACGGTTGGTTCCACGGTTGATTCGTCATAATTCGGAACGAAGTCGACTGTTTCTTTGTCGATATCTTCCATCAGCGAACCGGCAATGCGCTTCAGGCGACATTCGGTGTATCGCATGGCTGCCGGCGGATCGCCATCCACGGAACCAAAGTTGCCTTGTCCATCCACCAGCGGATAGCGCAAAGAAAAATCCTGCGCCATACGAACCAGCGTGTCATAGATTGCGCTGTCGCCATGCGGATGGTATTGACCCATCGCCTGTCCAACGACCTTGGCGCATTTGGTGTGCTTCTTGTTGAACAGAAGACCCATCTCCTGCATGGTGTAGAGCACGCGACGATGCACCGGCTTCAATCCATCACGCACATCCGGAAGCGCACGGCCAATGATTACGGACATTGAGTAATCGAGATACGAACGGCGCATCTCATCTTCAATGTTGATTGGCACAATGTTGCCGGTGTTCGGAGGAACTCCGCTGCCACCTGGAGGATCTAAAGGCAATTGGGGATTCTGATCATCTGCCATAATTGTTTTCTTCACCTTGCCATAGCTAAATCAACTGTTTTGCTTCCAGCGGCCGCGAAATTCAGAGCGAACATTCGGCGCAGAGCAGTTTTCCGGCTCCGGCTTTTTGGGTCACGACGCCAGAGCCACTCAGTGCCGGTCGAATTCTAGCTAAACTCTTGCATTTTCAGCTAGTTATGTCTAAAGGAATACAGCAAATTATAGCATACGGAGGGTGTGCAAACCATGCGGGAAGAAGAGCGAAAACTGTCTGCGGTTTAATCTTCGACTATTCGAGGCGAGGCCGACTCGCGCGCCGAGCCTCGTGCATCAGGAGCCCGACACTGACTGCCATATTTCCACGCTCTCTGGCGGTTTGGAGCGAAGCGACATCGGTTCGAACCTTGCCAGCGAGGCCGACTCGCGTGCCGAGCTGGCCGCTTCAAGGCCTAAAGAATGTGTCGGCTCGTCGCAAAATCACAAGCGGTTTGGAGCGCAGCGACACTACGGAAGCTTTACCGTGATTCCGCGATCATCGTTCGCCTTGGTCGTGGCCTCTTTGTCCATATCGGCAAGCTGAACTTTTTTCAGGCCGGTATTGGAAAAGTCATACAGCGTCTGGCCAACAATGGCAAAATTCTTCGTCTCAATCTGGTGGCCATCTTTAAAGATGAATACCGTTTTCGGTGAATTGTCTTCCTTGGCCAGCTGTGGCGCGGCATCTGCCGGCGGATCGGCCTTGGCTTCTTTGCGGCTGCTGGCAAATTCATGAGAATCCGCGTCACCGTGACGAACTTTGTCGCGCTCATGGGCCAGGGCATCACGCGCACCCTGCAGATAGGCTGACTGCAACTCATGATCGCTGGAGGCCGGCGCTGCTTCCTCTGCGTTGGCTTGATTCGCCGCATCGTTGGCAGCTGGGTCCTGCGTGGCGGGAACGTATGGATCTGCCACCGGATACGATGGGTCGCCATAGCCGTAGACGGGATAGAAAACTGGAACCGGCACAAAGGTGTTTCCACGATTTCCATGGGTCACAAATCGCTGCCGCGGACCGCGGTTTCCAATGGCGTTACCAAAATGCCTTTGCCCATGCACTACATTTTGCAGCGGTACCGGATTTTGCGGCGGTACCGGTGAAACCGCGCTGGCGGGAACGCCATGCTGTCTTCCATCTGGCTCCGGTGACATTGCGGTGGCGGGCACTCCACGGCTGAATGTCTGGGCCTGCACCTGAAATATCGGTAATGCAATAAGTGAACCGAGAGCTACTGCGAAGATTGCGCGTCGCGACATGGGGCACCTGCTCTAATACGTATGTGAGCTTCTACAATCATAAACCCGTGGGCCCGGACCATTACACAGGAATTAAGATCCAATGGCTCAGAGCCCATACAGAAAGAACGGCTCGAAGCAGCAAACCTGCACATAAAACCGTGATAAAGGCTGTAGAAGCAGTCTTTTCCAGCAGGTCAGCAGCAATTCCGCCAATAAATAAGAACACAAAACTTAACCCTAAAGTTGCGTTCCAGAGATATGCCCCGGGGACCAGTGTGAACAGCAGCACCACAATAAAGCCGGTCAGCAAGGGTGCGGTGTTCCCAAAATAACGCGCTCGCCGCCAAGTTCCATAGGTGGTCAGCGCGGCAATGAACAGCGCCACAAAGAGATAACTGTTCGGCTTGAGAAAGCCGTCAGCAAAAGCGAAGTTGAGGGTGTGGAACAATTCCCTCGTCACGCGCGGTTGCAACACGGTGTGAATGGGAATCCAATGACCGCCTGTGAGCAGCGTGAAGAATGTGTAAACCGCCAAGCCGATAACGGAAGCTCCGCCCAGCACGACAAATACTTCGCGCCGACGTCCTGGAGCAAGGTAGACCATAAACGCCATCGCCAGCAGTATCAGCGTGAAAGACCAGAGCTGTGCAGACAGGCTGAATCCAATCGCCAGCCCCAGCAAGAGAATTCGCGGCATCCACTTCCTGGGCGGCGCAAGCAGAGTATGGGCCACGCCGATGGCGGTATAGATAAGTCCAAACCCGCTCCAGGCCAGGACAATTTCCGGACCAATGTTGGTGCTGATCATCACCATGGCCGGTGAAGAGCAATACAGTCCCAGCGCCACATATCCGCCCATGTCGTCGAACAAACGACGTGCCACCCACCACAAAGCTGCGCCCAGCCACACTCCAAAAATAACGAAGGGCGCTCGAACCAGCCACGGTCGTGGGATCAACAATGATTGGGTGAGCGATGCGCCTGAGGCCTCTCGCGCCAGCCGGAAAGGCGCCGCCGCCAGCCATGACGTCAATGGCGATGTCACACGATATTCCATCCCAGGCTTTTTCGGCAGCCCCGCACCTATATATTGATATTCCAGTTCAGAAAACTTTCGCGTGCCGGCCACCCAGGCACACTGGGCCAGAAAAGCCAGCAACATCAAGCCCGCAAACACCTGTGGTCTGCCAATTTGGAATGATCTCATTGACTTGAGCATGGACTGCTAATTTGTATCATGCAGACGCGATTCCTGAATCTCCAGCATCTCTGGTAAAGTTCCTCCTGCGGAGGGCCTTTGCCCATCACCACGAATAATTACGTCTTCTACAATAGCCGCGGCCTGCGAGCCGGCTGGCGTCTGGCAATTTTCCTGATGATGGTGGCCGTGCCGGTCCTTTTCGCGCACTTTCTGACTCGATTGTCGGGTCCGACTACGGGCAGCTCCGCTGGCTCGCTGCCTATTCCGCCCCTTCTTTTTCCAATCGTGGGCGGAATCTCGGAACTGATTCTCTTTCTCGGGATCCTTTTCTTCAGCTGGGTCATGAGCCGGATCGAGCATCGCAGCGTCGGCGAATACGGACTACCGCTCAAGAAATCCGCCATCACAAAGTTCCTTATCGGTTACGTCCTTTGGGGCTTTTTGCCTTTGGCAATTCTGCTGGCCATCATGCGGTTGTTGGGTGTTTTCTATTTCGGAAATCCGAGCCTGCATGGGAAAGACATCTTCGTCTGGGGCGCTCTGTGGGGTTTCATGTTCGTCATGGTTGGCTTTTTTGAGGAGTACTCCTTCCGCGGCTACGCCTTGCATACGTTGGCGGAAGGGATCGGCTTCTGGCCTGCGGCCCTGATCATGTCCTTTGGGTTCGCTTATGTGCACATGGGCAACGGCGGAGAAACACGGGTTGGCATCATTGCAACGGCCGTCTTCGCCATGTTTGGCGCCGCGATTCTTCGCCGCACCGGAGATCTCTGGCTCGCCGTGGGTGCTCACGCCGGCTGGGATTGGGGACAGACTTACTTCTTCGGCGTACCGGACAGCGGCCTTCCATCGAATGGCCACTTTCTCAACCCTTCCATCAAACCGCCCGACTGGCTTAGTGGCGGCAGCGTGGGCCCGGAAGGCAGCGTCCTGACGCTGATACTTTGGGCAGTCATGTTTGTGGCATTCCTGTTGATCTATCGCGGCACAACAATCACTCACGGTCACGTAAACCTGCCCCCGAATCTGAGATCGTCAGCGTACCGAACGTTCAAAACGAACAAGTTCCACAAGCCTGACCAATGTTTTCTGCACAAAACAAAACCGCTCGACTTGAATGTCGAGCGGCGCTGATTGGGCTGGAATCTTTTTTTCAGCGTTAGCTATATATCCAAATTTTTTACGTCCAGCGCATTCTCTTCAATGAACTTGCGCCGGGCTTCAACGTCTTCGCCCATCAGTGTGGTGAAGATCAACTCACAGGCTTCAATGTCTTCAGCTTTTACCACCAGCAACGTGCGTCGTTCCGGATCCATCGTGGTCTGCCAAAGTTGTTCTGAGCTCATTTCTCCCAGGCCTTTGTAGCGCTGCACACTGTAGTCTTTCTTGCCTTCAGCCAGCACGTAATCAAACAGGTCGCGTGGTGTTTGCTTTTCCACCACTTCGGCTTCCGTCTTGGTCCGCCGTACCGCTGCCTTGGACGTCTTCTTGGCCGCTTTCTCCAGGTCCTCGCGTTCCGCGTCGCTCAGGTCGGCGGCGGAATCGTCCGCGGCTCCTTTACCGGCAACTTCCACAACAAAAGGCGGCTGCATGTATTCTTCAATCAGCTTGAATTTGGCTACCATCTGGCGATATTCCGCCGTGGACACCAGCCCCCAGTTGATCTGGCGTAACGCGCCCTGTGAGTCTGTAAACTTCACGCCCCACAGATTGTGTTCTTCATCAAAGTAGCTTTCCACGTTCTTGAGCTGGTGTTCTTTAACAAGCTTGCTGATTTCCTTTTCCAGCTTCTCAATCTTCTTCGGCGGGTTCTTCTTGTCGCCTTCGAAATCAGCACGTTGCGCGAATCCCAGTTGCGGCAGCAGCGCCGTGATTTTCTCATTGCGCGTACGCTTGTCCACTTTGTCAAAGAAGTCGAGATAATCCTTGAGCGTGGTCATAAACTTGGCCAGCGTGGCGCCATCCAGTTTGGCTGCGCCTTCGCCATAGCGGACAACCATCCCTTCCGATGCCCGTTTCACCATCACCCGCACAAATTCGCGATCGTCCTTGATGTATTGCTGCGTCTTGCCCTTCTTGATGCCGTACAGCGGCGGTTGCGCGATATAAACATTGCCATGTTTGATCAGCTCGCCCATGTGGCGGAAGAAGAACGTGAGCAGCAGGGTGCGAATGTGCGATCCGTCCACGTCGGCGTCTGTCATCAGAATGACTTTTCCGTAGCGCAAACGAGCCACATCAAAGTCGTCTTTGCCAATGCCTGTCCCCAGCGCCGTGATCATGGCGCGAATTTCTTCGTGGCTCAGCATCTTGTCGTAGCGTGCTTTTTCCACGTTAAGAATTTTTCCCTTCAGAGGAAGAATCGCCTGGAAGCGGCGATCGCGGCCCTGTTTGGCCGTTCCACCTGCGGATTCACCTTCCACCAGGAACAGCTCGCAACGATTAGGATCGCGTTCAGAGCAGTCGGCCAGCTTGCCCGGCAGTCCGCCGCCATCCAGCGCGCCTTTTCTGCGCGTAAGGTCGCGGGCTTTGCGGGCCGCTTCTCGAGCACGCGCTGCCTCAATGGCCTTGTTAATGATTTTCCGGGCCACTGGCGGATTCTGTTCAAAGAAGGCACCCAGGCGTTCATTCAAAAAGGCCTGCACAATGCCGGCGATGTCGGAATTCAGCTTGCCTTTGGTCTGGCCTTCAAACTGTGGCTGTGACAACTTCACGCTGATGACAGCCACCAGGCCTTCGCGGACGTCATCGCCCGTCAGGTTTTCCTTTACATCTTTGAAGAGCCCCAGTTGCTGTCCGGCGTAGTTGATCGTGCGCGTCAGGGACGTACGGAAACCGGAAAGATGCGTACCGCCATCCACGGTATTGATGTTGTTGGCAAAGCTGAACACGGTTTCTGAGTAGCCGTCGTTGTATTGCAGGGCGATTTCCATGGCCACGCCATCGCGCTCTGCTTCCATGTAGATCGGCTTGTCGTGCAATACGGTCTTGCCGCGGTTCAGATGCTTGATGAATTCCGCAATGCCGCCGCTGTATTTGAATTCCAGGCTCTTGGCTTCGCCGCTCTTGGCATCCGTCTGCCGTTCGTCTGTAAGCGTGATTTGCAGGCCTTTGTTGAGGAAAGCCAGCTCGCGCAGCCGCTGCGCCAGCGTGTCAAAGTTATATTCCGTGGTGGTGAAGATCTCTTTGTCGGGAAGAAAATGGACCTGGGTTCCGCGTTTCTTTGTCGTACCGGTTTTCTTCAGCTTGGTTTGCGGAACGCCCTTGGAATACGTCTGCTCCCATACATGATTGTCGCGCCAGATCTCAAGGTCCAGTTGATGGCTCAACGCATTCACGCATGACACGCCAACTCCGTGCAGGCCGCCTGAGACTTTGTAATTGGACGAGTCAAATTTTCCGCCCGCGTGCAGCTTCGTGAGTACCACCTGCGCTGCGGGAATCTTCTCGCCGTCGATCAACATGTCGTCCACAGGAATGCCGCGGCCGTCATCCACCACAGTGATGGAGTTATCGATGTGAATTGTCACTTCGATATGCGTGGCATGTCCGGCGAGCGCTTCGTCCACCGAATTGTCTACGACTTCGTACACCAGGTGATGCAAACCCATCTCACCGTTCGATCCGATGTACATGGCCGGTCGTAATCTCACCGCCTCCATGCCTTCCAGCACTTTGATATCGTCTGCGGTGTAATTCCCGTTTCCGTTAGTTGCGGCCTTTTTGCTTTTGTTTTGCTCTGCCATGTCTTTCGCGGTTGCTGCTGCTGGCTCTTTTGGGGACAATCTCGAACTCCTGTTTTGCGGGTACAGCGTAGGGTACCTTGGGGCCGGAATTTCATTCCTCGGGTAAACACTCAAGTGACTGAAATTCAATACTTTACTGGCTATTTGTGCGCGAATATAATTGTACCATGGCAGAGTACTTTAAGCCCGTCCGCTCACCTGCCAAACCGGGCATTTTACAAATTCGGAACTGCCCAAAATTCTTCTTGGAAAATTCTAACCTGATTTGTATACTTAGCCCGCGTTAACTAAGACGCAAACCACCAAGAACCCCTTGAGAGAAAACTAGGAGACACTCCCCAATGAAATCGCTACTTCGTTCGTCCATCCTCGCCCTGCTTGTGTTCGGTGCAATCGCAGGTGTCTCAGCCAAGAACGCCAGTGTTGGCGCGGTCACGACTCCTGGTAAGCCCAACATGCCCTGCGGTGCTTGCAATTTGAACCAGTAAAGTTTGGCTCAAGAAGTTTCCCACTACCGCAAAGGGTCAGAGAGCTCCGGGTACTAATTAGGCAATGTACTTCGGTGCCGATGGGCACGTTGCCGAAGGTTGATATGGGATAGTATGCTTTCGTTTCCTCGGAGGCAGCTATGAACATGTCCCTTCTTCAACTCATTCCCTCGGCTGGGGCACTGCTATTGCAGGTTGCGTTGTTGCGAATTATGGCAAAGCGCAAGCTCAAAGCTCGCTTTCCATGGTTCTTCCATTTTGTGGGGCTCGAAGCCATCACTTTGTTCACAGTCCTGGTGCTTGGCCCACATTTAGGCGCCAAGGTTTACTTTTACACCTATTGGGGCTTGAATGCGCTCCTGATGGTTCTTGCGTTTGGCGTACTTTTTGAAGTCTTTGTAAATACGCTTAAGCCGTTCTCTGCTTTGATTGATCTCGGTAAGCTGCTATTCCTCTGGGCAGCCGGGTTCCTGCTCGTCGCATCCGTTTTGACGGCGATGGCCACCAGCGGGCACCAAGCCTTAAAAATCTGTGCGGCAATCACTCTCATCGAACGCAGCGTGGGCCTCATGCAATGCGGCTTATTGGGCTTGTTTTTGCTTTTTGAAAAGCGTCTCGGCCTATCGTGGCGTAATAACGGCATGGCTGTTGCACTGGCGCTCGGAACCTCCGCCGCACTTGATCTGATTTGCTCTTTTGCCAGCGAACGCATGCCAGCCTACAGCTCAGCTCTAACTACGGTGGACACCTTTAGCTACTTCGCCGTGTTCGCGTTCTTGCTGGTTATCTTTGCGTTGCCCCAGCCTGACCGGAAAACCGTACAGGATGTTCCGACTCGCCTGATATTTCAGCGTTGGAACGACACTCTGCTAGCCACGCCATTCGCGATGCAGAGCAATCTGGCCATGGCCAGCATGGATTCCTTCCTTCCCAATGTGGAACGCACCGTCGAACGCGTGATGGCTCGCAAAATGACTCAATAAAAGTTGACCCATTAAGGGAACAGCAACATCTAACAAAACGCTTATCCAAATAAAAAGGCCGGACACCATGTCCGGCCTTTACGTTTTCCAGAATCTAAATCAACTCAGATCCGCATTGGCATCACGATGTAACGATAGCGATATTCGCTGTCAGGGGCCTCGTCAGGCCGCAACTGGCCCGCGGACTGGGCGTCCTTAAATTCAAAACGCACGTCGCCTGAATTGACCACCTTGAGGAATTCCAGAAGATATTGTGAGTTGAAGCCAATCACCACGGAATCGCCCGTGTAAGTGGTTTCAATCGTGTCCTCTGATTCTCCGGTTTCAGTGTTCGAAGACGAGATCTTCAGTTCATTCTTTTCCACTCGCATGCGGATTGCGTTGGAACGCTCATCGGCGAATTGCGCCACGCGTTGGATCGCGGAAGAAAGCTCATCGCAATGGATGGCTACGGACTTGTTGTTATCGCGAGGCAATACCGCTTCATAGTTCGGAAACTGCCCTGTAAGCTGCCGTGAGGTCAGCAGACGGCCTCCGATTCGGAAAAACAGAGTCGACTCGTCACGCGCGAATTCCACCACAGGAGCGTCGCTGCCATTGAGCAATGTGTTCAGCTCGGCCATGGCTTTTTTCGGTACCAGGACTTTAAGTTCTCCACTGACCGGCAACTTGGAATTTGTGTGCTCAACGTGGGCCAGGCGATGTCCGTCCGTCGCCACCATGGTGATCGATTCCGGTTTCAGCACCATCAACGCGCCATTCAACGTGTAACGCGATTCTTCGCTTGAGATGGAGAAAATTGTCTTGCCGATGAGTTGCCGCAACACCTGGGCCGGTAATGAGATGGCTGATTCAGCCGGAAACGCCGGCAGCGCTGGAAAGTTCGCCCGGGCCATGCCGACCATTTTCGTGTTCGATCTGCCGCTGCGAATCTGGACCCAGTGGTTCTCCAGCAGCTTGATGCTGATTTCACCATCACCCAGCAGCTTTACGTAGTCGTACAGTTTGCGTGCAGGAATGGTGCATGAGCCGTCTTTCTTCACCTTCGCCGCACACGACGTTCGCAGGCTCAAGTCCAGGTCCGTGGCGGTAATAGACAGTCTGTCGCCCGCCGCCTCAAACAAAAAATTCGACAGGATCGGAATGGTGGTCTTCCGCTCCACCACACCCTGGGTCGCCGTTAATTCTTTAAGCAGATCAGCTTTGCTGACGGTGATTTCCATTGTGGTTCCCACCTCAGTCGCCACGGCAGAAGGCATATTTGTGGCCCCCTCATAATATCGGTTCTTACTAAATCACTAAAAGTAAATATATATACAGTAGTAGCAGTAGATGCCTGCGGAAAAGTGGGAAATCAGCCTAACTCAATGTTCAGCAAACCCTTCCGCTCAAAATGACCGCTGTAATTCTGTCCTGCTCCGGCCCTGCAACCCTGCAAATCCTGCACCGTAAATTGCTTCCTTGACCTGTCTTGCACGCTTTCCACATTTCATCCACATCAGCCTTTGGAGAAAACACGCTGAAAAAGTGGAAATCGTGCCGGGAACCACATCAAGTCTACGCCATCAGCCATTCAATGTTTCTGTCAGCTTGTTGAGAAGCCGGTTCAGATCTTTGTCAGACTGGCGCTGGTCGTCAATCTTGTCCACTGAGTGCATCACCGTCGTGTGGTGTTTTCCGCCAAACTGTCTGCCAATTTCCGGCAGGGACGCTTCCGTCATTTGCTTGGCCAGAAACATGGCAATCTGTCGCGGAAAAACAATCGCTCGAGAATTACTCTTGGCTTTAATCTCTGCCACGCGCAGCCCAAACTGTTCGGCCACCGCTTTCTGAATGGCGTCGATGGTGATTTTCCTTGCCTGGGAATCAATGAAGTTCTTCAAGACCTGCTGCGCCGTGCTCAAATTGACTTCTGCGCCGGTCAGCGAGCAGTACGCGATCAGGCGGATCAACGCGCCTTCCAGTTCGCGCACGTTCGTTCGCACATTTGATGCGATATACAGCGCCAGGTCCGTGGTCAGCATTACTTTCTCTGACTCGGCCTTCTTTTGCAGGATGGCGACTTTGGTTTCCAGGTCCGGCGGCTGAATGTCAGCAATCAGGCCCCACTCAAAGCGCGAACGCAAGCGATCTTCAACTTCTGCCAGCTCTTTCGGCGGGCGGTCGCTGGCGATGACGATCTGCTTCATCGATTCATGCAAGGCGTTGAAGGTGTGGAAGAACTCTTCCTGTGTGCGCTCCTTCTGCGCCAGAAACTGGATGTCGTCAATCAGCAGCACGTCGACATTGCGGAACTTATCGCGGAAGCTCGTCATGCGGTCGTAACGCAGGGAGTTGATCATCTCATTGGTGAACTTCTCGCTGGAAACGTAGCAAATGGCAGCTTGCGGCTGCCGCCGGCGGACTTCATGTCCTATGGCCTGCATCAGATGGGTCTTGCCCATTCCCACTCCGCCATAGAGAAACAGAGGGTTATAAGCCTTGGAGGGCCGCTCTGCTACAGCCTGCGCGGCCGCATGGGCAAACTGGTTGCCCGCGCCAATGACAAATGCGTCAAACGTATATCTGGGATTGAGTTGTGCGGCGGAGTCCCAGTCAAAGCGCTGCTGCTTGGCGCCGTTGGCGGCAGCATTCGTCACGGAAACTGGCGCAAAGCCTCCATCCGGACGAACTGGCGGCGCTGAGGGATCTTCTTCCGCGGTAACAAACTTCACATCCTGATACTCAGGCGCCGTGGTGTCCATGGCTTCCTGGATCAGGTCTCCGAATTTCTCCCCGATGAGACGGAATTCCGGCGTTGGCACGCGTACGAAAAGAATGTTGCCGTTGGCGTGGCTGAAGCGCGTCGGCTTCAACCATGTATCAAACGAATGGCGGCTGATTTTCTTTTCCAGAGCGGCAAGGATTCGCAGCCACGGGTTCGCTGTTGCGGTGATGGTCGCAGTGGATAATGACATTGCCTGTGGTGTTTCCTATTGCGAGCTGGCCAGGGGCCCGACTATTTATGAACCGAAGCTTAAGATGCTCCGCATGGGCTGCGCAGAGCGGTTGAACACATCATTGTGCAACACTATTTTCTTGACTGGAGGGCATACTAGCACAACGCTACACCGCTTGAAGCGTGCGCGAATAAGTTTTTTTCAAAAACTCTTCACATTCACCCGCAAAAAGTTTTTGGAGAGAAAACTTTTTCCTTTTTTGTAGCGAGCTTGGTGCAAATAAGTTTTCTGCTTCGCAAAGCAACCTCATTTTTGTTCCCCTTATAGTTCAAAGCGGCCGTGCGGACGTTCTTTGGGCAATTTCGTGTGACTCCGATACGGGCAAGAGAGGAGAAACCGCGCCGCAGCCCGCCTTCCGCTCCAAAACAGGGTAATGGGGCAGTTTGCAAAACTGAGCCATTAGCAGTATCAGCGTCTAGCGATTCGCTCGTGAATCGCGGGCCTTTAGGCAGACGTTCATCGCGGAGCGATGAAATGTTCGCACCAAAACTGCACCAGTACCCAAAACAGTAGGGGTGTAGCGCAAAAAGGGCAATTTCCTTTATACTTTTCGTTTGCCCCCGAGCAAAAATATTTTTAGCAGGAGCGCCCTACTTCAATGCCTAAGCGCACGTTTCAACCTAACCGCCGTCACCGGTCCAAGACCCACGGCTTCCGTACTCGTATGAAAACCAAAAGCGGCCAGGCCGTCCTTTCGCGCCGCCGCGCCAAGGGGCGTAAGAGAGTTGCCGTTAAACCAGGCTATCGCGACTAATCCTCCGTAGCTTTCGCTTTGCTCGTGCCGCTCCAGAGTTGGTTCCCGATTGTGCTTCTAGAAAATGCAATACCCGTGACTCCGGAAGATCCAGCAAAACCTTCACGCCGAATGTTAAAAAGCTCTCGGCTCTTGAAACACGCAGACTTTCAGTCCGTATACAAGAATGGGAAGAAGAGGTTCTCCGGAAACGTGACCTTGTTTTTTCGCGACCGTGAAGATTCTTCCGGTCCCCGGGTGGGATTTACGGTAAGTAAAGCTCTGGGCGGTGCCGTTGACCGGAACCGCATTCGTCGACGCATGCGCGCCGTGGTAAGAGAAAGGCTCCCGCAACTGACCCGGCCGCTGGACGTCGTATTGCACCCTCGTAAATCGGTGCTCACCCTGGAATTTGCCAGGCTTGACGCCGAGATTCAACAGCTTTTTGCCGCGATTCAGAGAGGCGAGAGAAGGTAATGGAAAGATTAGCAGTCGCGCTCCTGAAGCTGTACAAGCGGCTGATTTCGCCTCTTCTCCCGGCTTCCTGCCGGTATTTGCCCACTTGTTCTGAGTACGCGGCGGAAGCCGTGGCCCGTCACGGAGCAGTTCATGGAGCTGCTCTTGCTGTATGGCGGATACTCCGTTGTAACCCTCTGGCGCGCGGTGGCTATGACCCTGTGCCCAAAAGAAATTGATTGAGACCAACACTTGACCGAATATCACAATCCCCAAGACGATCCAGGCGCTCAGAAGCGCCTCATGCTGGCGTTTCTTCTCGTATTTGTCGCCATCGCCGCCATGCAATTCTTTCTGCCCAAGCCCAAGCCGCAACCGGAAAAGACGGCGGAACAACAGGCAGCGCAAAATAAAGAGCAACAACAGGGGGCGCCCGCCGCTCCTGTAACGTCTGCAACTCCAGGTAGACACACGGCGGCCGTGGCCCAGGCGACTGCATCCAAGGTCCCGGTGAAACAGGGGACGGCGCCGGCTGAGAGCGTTCTTGAGAACGAATATGCCCGCATCACCTTCACCAACCAGGGTGCTTTGGTGAAGTCCTGGATCCTGAAGAAGTATCACGATGACAAAGGCAAGCCGCTGGATCTGGTGAATGACGCTTCGGCGCCCACGCTGGGCTACCCGCTGTCCTTCTTCTCTTACGACAAAGATCTGGAGAAGCAGCTGAACGAATCACTCTACGTGATGACCGTCACCGGACCCTCCAACGCTCCTGAAGCCATCACTTTCGAATACTCTGACGGCGATATTTCCGTACGCAAGACTTTCCGTCCGGAAAAAATGTACTTGATTGACGTGGATACGCAGGTCACGCGTAACGGACACGGCGTCACCGCGCTTCTGCAGTGGCCGGTTGGACTCGGTGACCAGGCCAGCCTCGGATCTTTTTCGCAAGCGCGTATTGATTGGGACCAGAATGGCTCCATCGAGCGCAAGAGCCCGACCTCCGGCAATTTCATCACCGGTAGAAAGTGGATTGCCAACGGCCAGACTATTAGTGGCCCGTTTGATTGGGTTGCCATCGTAGATCAGTACTTCACCATGGCTTTGTTGCCGGATTCCCCGCCAGGCACCACGCTGGTGACTTTGCACAATCAGGTAGAAGTCCCGCGCAGTCCGGCAACGCCGAATGTTAAGGATAAGGTCTCTGTTCTGGGAGTGGCATTTGGTCACACCAATGGCGCCACCCACCAGCGCGTTTTTGCCGGTCCCAAAGCGGTCGATCTGCTGGAAGCCACACAGTCCCACGCGGGCGGCCCGGACCTGCGCGGTATTCTAGATTTCGGTACCTTCGGCTTTATCTCCAAGCCTTTGTTCCTCTGGCTTAAATGGACGCACCAGCACTGGATTCCCAATTGGGGCTGGGCCATTGCGTTCCTGACACTGGTCATCACCATGGCATTGCTGCCGCTGCGCGTTTCCAGCATGAAGTCATCTCTGAAGATGGCAAAAATTCAGCCGCAGATCAAAGCCATTACGGAAAAGTACAAACGCTACAGCATTACGGATCCGCGCCGTGCAGACATGCAGAAGGAAATGTCTGAGCTCTACAAGCGTGAGGGTGTCAATCCCGTGGGTGGCTGTTTTCCCATGCTGTTGCAGATGCCGTTCCTGTTTGCCTTTTACTCCATGCTGGGCAATGCCATTGAACTGCGCCAGGCCAACTTTCTGTGGATTAAAGACCTTTCCGCGCCGGATCCCTGGCACCTGCTGCCCATTTTGATCGTGATCACCATGTTCCTCACGCAGCGCAGTACGCCCCAAACCGGCATGGATCCAGCCCAGCAGAAGATGATGAACCTGATGGGCCCGCTCATGATCGGCTTTATCAGTTGGAGCGTTGCTGCCGGACTTTGCGTGTATTGGGCCATCAGCAACCTTTTGGGCTTCGTCCAGCAGTTCTTCATCAATCGGTCAGAATTAGGGCAACAGGTCCGCAAGAGCAGAGAACGACGGGCAACACGCAAAAAATAATTGGCCGGCAGTCCGGTCCTTTGATCGGCGTCCGCCACCTGGGAAAATAAAGATGCTTCAGGACAAAGTTTCATCGGCAAAGAAGATTGACGCTCTATTAAAGAGCGTAATTGCTTCAGGCGGCTTCAAACTGAAATACCGCATCACGGTCAATCCTCCCGCGGCCAGCGGCCTTGCCGTGGCGCCCCCGGAAATTCTGGTTGAACTGGCCGGCCCTGATAGTGACCTGGTTCTGGAGCGCGGAGCTGAACTGCTTCGCTCCCTGGAGCTGATTTCCCATGAAGCCCTGCACCTGCACGCCGAAGAGCACGATCGTGTGGTGTTCGACTGCAAAGGGTACCGTGCCGCCCGCCAGAATGAACTCAAAATGGCGGCCGATGTGGCGGCGGAAAAAGTCCAGCGTACCGGCATCCCGTTCTCCTTCGCTCCCATGTCTTCGCGCGAGCGCCGCCTGCTCCATCTGGCTTTCCGCGATCACGAATCCCTGATGACGCAGAGTGAGGGTGAAGGCGGGCGCCGCTACGTAGTCCTCTATCCGAGGGACTACAAGCCATCCCGGCGTTAGCCAAATCTTTTTCTTCTGCGGCGCTTCCGGCTTTATGATTCCTGTCGACCGGTCCGGGCTTGCTTTGCCGGATCAACCACCTTCACGGGAGTTGCTAAAACAAATGTCAACCAACGTCACCATGATTGCCGAAGTCCCGATCTTCGAACTTCTCGATGACGAGGAACGTGAAGCGCTGGCGCAAATGCTGGATAGCCGCGACTTCAAGGCTGGAGAAAACATTTTCAAGTATGGCGAACAGGGTGGCGAAATCTACATCCTGCGCACCGGACGCGTTGAGCTGTATGTTGAGAGTACCGACGGCGAAAAAATAATCCTCGCTGAAAACGAGCGCGGAGATGTCATCGGTGAACTCTCTTTCCTCGACGGCGGCCTCAGAACGGCCACGGCGCTGGCCCGCGAAGACACAGAGACGCTCACCATGCATCGTGACCGGTTGCTGGAGTTTATTGACAAGCATCCCCACGCTGCCATGGACCTGCTTACCGTGGTTGGGCGTCGCCTGCGCACCACAGATGATCTTCTCCGCACCCGCGTATCCCGCAACGTGAACGTGGAAGCCGAAGACCGCATGACACTGGGCGAACGTATCGCGGACAAAGTGGCGTCCTTTGGTGGATCATGGACTTTCATCATCATCTTTGGCGTCGTCATGTTCATCTGGGTCCTGATGAACACCACGGCCCTCCTTCGCGACCACTTTGATCCCTATCCCTTCATCCTGCTAAATCTGTTCCTGTCCATGACGGCTGCGATTCAGGCGCCGGTCATCATGATGTCGCAGAACCGGCAGTCGTCCAAAGACCGGCTCCAGGCTGATATGGATTACGAAGTGAATCTCAAGGCCGAACTGGAAGTGGCGCAACTGCACCGCAAAGTTGACAATATGTATGAACGGCTAGAAGAGCACTTTGCCAAACTGCACCAGCAGAATTCAAATCGCCATTGACCGAAAGACGTCCGACAAGACTTGAATCTTGATGACACCATCGTAGCCATTGCCACCCCGCCCGGCCGCGGAGGCATTGGCGTGGTCCGCCTCTCCGGTCCTGAGTCCCGTGTGATTGCCGGCAGCATGCTGCGTCTGAAATCGCCGATGGAACCTGGCCGCGCTATTTTTGGCGAACTCCTTGATCCCGATAGCGGTGATCGCATTGATGAAGCTGTAATTACATACTTCGCCAAGCCCCATTCCTACACTTCGGACGACGTCATCGAAATCTCGGCGCACGGCTCGCCGGTAGTCCTTCGGCACATTGTGGAACTGGCCACCGCGCGCGGCGCGCGCATGGCGGAGCCCGGTGAGTTCACCATGCGAGCGTTTCTCAACGGACGCATTGATCTCACCCAGGCCGAAGCAGTGCGCGACCTCATCGAATCACAAACGCTCTTTCAGGCAAAGGTTGCCGCCCAGCAGCTGGAAGGTGCGCTCTCCAAACGTTTGCAGCCGATCAAGAAGCGTCTGGTCGACCTGGTGGCGGTTATGGAAGCGGGCATCGACTTCGCCGAAGACGACGTCTCAGTGCTGCCCGCATTTGAAATCCGCCAACGCCTCAACACCATCGTAAAGCCGCTGGAACAGCTGCAGGCGACCTTCGCGTACGGAAAGATTGTGCATGAAGGCTTTACCCTTGCGATTGTAGGCCGCCCCAACGTTGGTAAATCAAGTCTGTTCAATCAACTCGTTGAGCGCGAACGCGCCATCGTGACAGCCACTCCGGGAACAACGCGTGATCTCGTCACTGAGACAGTCGCCTTGGGCGGCATTCCGCTCAAGCTGATTGATACCGCCGGTATCCGCGAAGCCAGTGACGAAGCCGAAAGCATTGGCATACGCAAGTCCTATGAAGCGCTGGGTGAAGCGGACATGGTGCTGGTGGTCCTGGATAGCTCGCAAGACCTCACCAGTGAAGATGAGAAGCTAATGGGTTCGGTTGCCGGCCGGCGTGCTCTTGCCGTGGCCAACAAAACTGACTTGAACGGCTCTCACGCCATCGCCGCGCAACTCAATTCTGACGATCGATTAAAGCTATTTCCCACCTCAGCGCTGACCGGAGCTGGGATTGACGAACTGCGGCAGGAAATTCTCAACCAGATCTCCGGCCACTCCGGCGGCGAACAGGAAACAGGTTTTCTCACCAACGTCCGCCATCAACGCCTGGTGCTTGAGGCCATCAGCTGTCTGGACAGGGCCGGCGAAGCCGCTGACCGCCACATCCCACACGAAATGATCATGCTTGATCTCTATGGCGCCCTGCGACCGCTCGACGCCATCACCGGCGAAACCACAACGGATGATATCTTGAATCTGATCTTCAGCAGCTTCTGTATTGGGAAATAGAAGGCTACGATAGAAAGCTTACTCGTAGGCCAGCGCCTCAATAGGATCCTGTCTTGCCGCCAATGCTCCAGGATAGAGCGCGCCCAGCAAGGCCGCCGACGTGGCAATTGCGCCCGCGATCAGCCACCATTCCGGCACAATCGCTTGCGGTAACGAGGCGGGCACAAACTTCGCCAGCAGCCAACGACTGGCAAAGCTGAAGCCGATTCCCACAATGCTTCCGCCAAAACCGAGAAACGCAGCTTCAAACAGAATAATTTTCAGGATCAGCCACTTAGAGGCGCCCAGCGATTTCAATATGCCGATCTCCCGTGTGCGCTGCTGAATCGCCATATACATGGAGAGTGAAGCCACAGCGGCGCCAATCAGCACTGCCACGCCGATGATCACGTTAAGCAGCGGCTTCAGAAATGGAACGTTATCCGTCGACGTCAGCGAGATCAGTTCATCCATCGCGTATATGTGATATCCGGGCAGCAATTCTTTCAGCGAGTCAACCACGGTTGCGGTGTTGGCCGGCGAATCCAGCTTGAGATAAATCTGCGCCACTTTGCCCGTTGCGCCATCCAGGTCTTGCACGACCTTCAACGGAAGAAAAAGATGGGCGAGCTTGCCCGGTTCCACAACGCCCGCGACATTCCATTCCCGGTTCAGCACCTTCAATTTCGCCCCGGCGCGTACGTGGGATTGCCGGGCAAAATACGTATCCACCAGAATGTCATCCGGCGCCTGCATGCTGTGACCTTCTGCAAACGCAAAGCCGCCACTCATGCGGTCAAAGGAAGGCACGTCAATGCCGGATACCGTCGTCCATCCGGAGACCAGATGATTGGCCACTCCTGTGGCCAGGGTAACGTGCTGGACCTTCTCAAGCCTTCCAACCAGGTGCTCTGACATGGAGTTCGCGGACAATCCCATGATGGCAGAATCCGGTGAGCGCACAATGATATCTGCTCCCACGCCGTGCGCCCGGTTAGCTGAATCACTCATAAAACCACGTGTCAGCCCAACTAGTGTCAGCATCAGCGTGACAGGTACGGCGATCAGCAAAATACTAAGAGCGGTGCGGATAGGACGTTGGGTCAAATTGGCGACTACAAGCTTGGCAATCATAATTTGAGAGATTCTGCTCTCTTATGATTGCATAGCTGCTCTGGAAGTTCCGGATTGAACAGGAATGTGTGCGGAGTCTCGGATGATCTACGGAAACGCTACATTCACCGTCATTGTTCCCTGAATGTCTTCCGGATTGTCGCGTCCGCGCTGGAATGTAACGGCGGGCTTGCCCGCGAACGTATTGGCCAGGCGCAATTCTTTTACCTGCAGCATGCGTCCGCCATCCAGCCCGATATATTCGTCATACGTTGCGCCGGCAAGATAGTAAGTGTGCCCGCGAAACACGATCAAAGAAATGTTCTGTATTTGCAATCCATAGATCAGGCCGTCAACATTCGTGGGCGCGCCGGCCACGTATTGCAATTCCAGCGTGGCATGGCGACCGTCCGCCAGCACCACTTCTCTGTTCACCAGTTTCGTTAGCGCGTCCACTGACGGCATTTCCGGTACGCATAATTCTCCGGCATTCAGGCGCATGATCCAGTAGCTCTGGTCCAACTGGACACCCTGTTTCGCCAGCATGGTTTCCAGGCCGGCAGCCACTGCCCAGTTTTCGCATTCCTGTTTGGCCGTGCTGAGCTTGCTCAGAGGGATGTCCGCCGTCTGGTCCGGCTTGAGCTGATAGCTCTGTGCCTGCTTCTTTTTGTCGCCGCCATAAGCAGATACAGCCAGCAAAAAGAACAGCGCACTCAGGATCATCAGCGAACGTTTCATGGACAAAGTGTAAGCCTGATTGCTCGATTTGGAGATAGAGCATTCGCCGGAGGGCATCTATCAGTAAACCAGTAAACCTACTTCCCGATCGCTGCCATGGTCTTGCGAAATAGCGTCTCAAATGACTCGCCGGCTGCCGCGCCCAGCTTGGCCAGCGCCCGTTCCGCGATCGGCCGCTGGTAGCCAAGGTTGACCAGCGCTGAGATCACATCTTCTTCCACCGGCGTAACCGTGGAAATAACCGGAGTTACCCCAAACGAATCCAGCTTGTCACGCAGCTCCAGGACCATGCGCTCGGCCGTTTTCTTTCCAATGCCCGGAATGCGTGTGAGTGCCGCCAGATTATTACCACGAATGGCTCCCACAATCGCCTCGGATTGCATGCCGCTCAGGATGGTGATCGCCAGCTTGGGACCGATGCCGCTCACGCTGATCAACTTTTCAAAAAGCTGCTTCTCTTCCGCGCGAATGAAGCCGAAGAGCGCCAGCGCATCTTCGCGAACGTGCGTATGCACAAACACTGAAACTTCCGACCCAAGCTGTGGCAGGTCAGAGAACGTGGGAATACTGATGATGACTTCATAGCCAACGCCGGCGGCCTCAATGATCGCCTGATTGGGGTGCTTGGAAATCAGTTTACCTCTGAGGTGTGCAATCATTTATTTGTCGCTACGCTCCAAACCGCCCGTGACAATCGTCTTTCGCCTTCATGCGCGTGCACTCGTTGCTTACCGCTCGGCACGCAAGTTGGCCTCGATCTTCCGATCCTGTCGCTTCGCTCTAAACCGCTCGACTTCATCGATCGTGGTTTAAGGGCTCCAGCACCTGCAACCCCCGGCTCGGCGCGCAAGTCGGCCTCGCCGTTGATTTAGCCCAACTAAAGTCGCTGCGTTTCCAACGCCAAAGCTCTACGTCCGGCGCCGGTAGAAAATATTGAATTGAAAATCCGGATTGGGCGGAAACAGTGCCGCAATCTTCTTCAACCGCTCCGCCATGGCCGAAGGAGCCAGCAGAGGATATTCACGTTCACGCAAATCGCGATATTCCACGTCCAGGTACAGCGAGAGCAGGTAAATTGCAATACTGTCAGAGAAAGCGGCCGCCAGGTATTCTGATTTGGCTTTTTCGTTGCCGCCGCGCCCGGCGCCATCGCCCAGCGCCAGCTTTCGAAATTCATTCGCATCCAGACTGGTCTCGCCGCGGACGCCGCTCACTGCCTGTGCCCACACCAGCTCACCAAACTCAGCCGAAAGTCCGGCCTTGTCCACAAAGGCGTGTCCCACGTTGATAAATAACTCGAAGGCAATCGAGAAACGATCATCCAGAAGGCGCGTGGAGATAAAGACGCATTGTGAGTCACCGGAATCGATGTTGCGATGGCAAATAGCTGAGTCGATCAACAGCGGATCAAATCGCTCGGCGATCATGGTCTTGTCGCCGTCGCCGATCGTAAGCGGCACAAAGTAAAACGCCTTGCGTGTGAGAGCTGCGGCAATGGCCCGCGGAATCGCCTGGATCATGCGCTCAATATCGTTGGAAGGGAGCGTGACCTCGCCTGCGGTTGCGTAACAGACGCCATTGGGCGACTGGTTTACCCGCACGTCACGTATGATCTCCTGGGCAGTTCTCAGTTCGGCATTGCTCACCGGGTTCACGGTAGTATTCTAAATGAGACCTAATCCACCTGGGTCCTAAACACTTATGCGTAAATTACTGCTCAGCGCCGGTATCGGCCTGGCCTCTGGCCTGATTACTTTCTTTCTTTCCGTGGCATTCCTGTGTTTTGTGCTCCTTTTCCTGGGCGCCGTGCAGCACAGCCGCCCGGATATGACACTTACTTATAAAGTTGCCGCGCCGGTGGGTTTACTGGCTGCCATCACCGGTTTTACCATCACGCTCGTGCGTTCCATTCGCTCAGAAATGCGGTCAAATCGGGCGCAATAAGCTGGTTCTAGTAAATAAGGTTCTCAGTAAATCTGCTTCGCCGGCCAAGGGCTCTCACCGGAGATTGACGCAATGAAAGCTCTGCGAAAGATCATCGTTTATATCGCCACCAGTGCCGACGGCTATATCGCCCGCCCGGATGGCGATGTCGAGTGGCTGAACCGCCGGCCCAGCAACATCGATTATGGTATGCGCGCCTTCTACCGGACCATCGACACCATTCTCCTGGGCCGCAAGACCTATGACTGGGCAATGAAATATGCCAGGAAGCACCGCGTCAAAAGCGGAATGTTTGACAGCAAGGTTGCCAACCTCGTGTTTTCGCGCAAGCCTCCAAAAAAGGCCGCAGAGGGCGTGGAGTTCGTCTCCCAACCAGTCAAAGCCTTCGCCCGGCGTCTCCGCACAACCCCAGGAAAGCATATATGGATGATGGGTGGCGGAGAGCTGATCGCCTCGTTTCTTGACGCCGGGGAGATCGACGAGTTTGATATCCACGTAATTCCCACCTTAATAGGAAAAGGCATACCGCTGATATCGCCCCGTCATCGCGACGTTTCTCTTCACTTGCTCTCGGTGCGAAAGTATTCTGACGGTTCTGTTCGACTTCGCTATGAAGTCGCAAAAGAGCCGGAAGTCATCAGGAAGAAAGACATCAGCAAGAGAAACATCGCGAAGAAAACGCCGGGCAAAAAGCCGTGAGCAAGCGTCACGCCGTTGCTTCCCAAAAAGAAGTGCAACCTCAACCTGGCCCTACGGCCGCCCGTATTTTTGCCGCCAATGATCGCATCAACCAGATGCTGATCCAGCACCTGGATCTTGCTGTGTGGAAAGCCAAGCCACCCGGGAACACTCGCACTATCGCCGCGATTTTCACGCACATGCACAATGTCCGTACCAAGTGGGTCAGGCTGACAGCTCCACACCTGAAAGTTCCACCCCAGCTCAACCGCTCACGATGTACTCCCAAGCAGGCGCGTGCGGCACTGGCCAAAAGCGCAGCGTGTTGCTCAAGGATGCTCGCGGAAGCTCTCGGCGATGGGACGCGGCGCATCACCAAGTTTCGCCGTGATGGCTGGGCCCGCCCCTGGCCGGCCGGTCCGGAAATGCTGTGCTACATGATCTCTCATGAAGCCCACCATCGCGGGCAGGTATGTATGCTTGCGCATCAACTGGGGTTCCCGTTGCCGGACCAAGTCACGTCTGATTTGTGGAACTGGGAAAAAATCTGGAAGGACCCTGGCCCGCCCGGCGATTCTTCTTTACAAATCTTTTCATGAAATCAGATCATGAAAAGCAAGGTTTGACGCTGTCTGCCTCTGGATTTACACTTCTCTGCCTCTCGCCAAAGTAATCGTCAAGAATATTCAAGGAGTAACAATGAACATGTCCCGGCGGATTACCGCCCTGTTTCTGACCGCACTATGCCTGCTCGGAATGAGCTCTGTGTTTGCCCAGGAAAAAATTGACCTGGAGACCATCTCTCGCATTCGTTATGAAGGCTTCCACAATTCCAAGATCATGGAGACCGCCAGCGGACTCATGGATGAGATTGGCCAGCGCCTTACCGGATCTCCCAATGTGAAGAAGGCGAATGAGTGGACGCGCGACAAGCTCACTGAATTCGGCCTGGTTAACTCCCACCTTGAGCCCTGGGGGCCCTTCGGCCGTGGCTGGGCAAATGAGTATGTCAATGTCCGCATGACAGCCCCAGACTCCACCGCCGCTCTCATCGCTTACGCCAAAGCCTGGACTCCAGGCACTAACGGCGCAGTCACAGGCAAAGTGATGCGAATCAACATTCGCACGCCGCAGGACATGGCCAGGTACAAAGGCAAGCTTGCCGGCAAAATTCTTCTGATCGGCGATGATCCGGAAATCAAGGCCTCCGTCGAAGCTCTTTCAGAGCGCTATAACGAAAAGACACTAGCAGACGTCTCGCAATATCAGATTCCCAGTGAACGCAATGACGCACGCTTCCGTGAATTTCAGCGCCGCGCCCGCTTTCAGCGCGAAGTCAACAAATTCTTCGACGACGAAAAAGTCCTCGCGGTGATTGATCACAGCCGTGGCGCAATTGGCGGCGGTACCGTGTTTGTGCAGCAGGGCGCTTCGTATAAAGTCGGCCTCACGCCAGGCACTCCCCAGCTCACTATGGCCCAGGAGCACTGGAACCGCATTGCTCGCATTCTGGCGGCCAAAAAAGATGTTGAGCTTGAACTCAACGTCAAAAACATCTTCTACGATGACGCCAACACGCAGTGGGACACCATTGCCGAAATTCCCGGCACCGATAAAAAAGACGAAGTAGTCATGCTGGGCGCTCACCTGGATTCGTGGCACGCCGGCACCGGCGCGACTGACAATGGCGCAGGAACCGTGATCATGATGGAAGCAGTCCGCATCCTCAACGCTCTGGGCATCAAGCCGCGCCGCACCATTCGCATTGGCCTGTGGACCGGTGAAGAGGAAGGCTTGCTGGGTTCACAGTGGTACGTCGCCCATCACTTCGGCACGCGCCCGGAATTCAAAGACGCTGACCGCAAAGGCGACCCGACAGTCATTCGGCGCGACGCCGGACCGATGACGGTAAAGCCGGAAGCCGCGAAGGTCTCCGCGTATTTCAACGTGGATAACGGGACCGGAAAGCTGCGCGGCGTCTACATGCAGGAAAACGCCGCCGTGGAGCCGATCTTTGAAGCGTGGATGAAGCCCTTTCGTGACCTCGGCATGGATACACTCACCATGCGCAATACCGGCGGTACCGATCATCTTTCCTTCGATGCAGTCGGCATTCCCGGTTTCCAGTTCATACAGGATCCGGTGGAGTATGACACGCGTACGCACCACTCCAACATGGACGTATATGACCGTCTGCAGCCGGAAGACCTTAAGCAGGCGGCTGTCATTGTCGCGTCGTTTGTCTATCTTGCTTCGCAGCGTGACCAGATGTTCCCGCGTAAGCCGGTAGAAAAAGAACTTCCACCGCCACCGCCCCTGTCCGATGACGAAGACAATTCGCCATCACCGGTGACCAATCCTGCGGCAGCAGATCGTCCGCAGCAACCCAGACCCGCCGACCAGCGCCCAGCGCAGGCCCAGCCTACGCCAACGCCCCGGCCAAATAACTAACGCCGAACAACTAATGTCGACTAATGTCGAATATCCAATAAAGTTAGCTGTAGAAATTTTCAGGGGACGCGGAAACGCGTCCCCTTGTTATTGCGCTGGAGTGTCAGGGTTCAGGGAATTCTTTGTTAAACAAAAGAAACGTCATCCCGAATCCCCGGCAACGAACGCGCGCTGTCTTCAGCGCGTGAGTAGGGGTGAGGGACCTTGCGCTTGTCTTAAAAAGCGAAGCACAGTACATCTCAGCCAATGGCGAGCCGCTACTGCCTTAATCTAGTCAGTCAGAATCCTGCCAAACCCAATCCGCTTCCTTCGCCGCAATGTGAATGAAAGAATTGGAGTTCACAACGTAAAAACTGAAAATCTCCGTGTTCGGCGGAAGTTCCGGTTTCAGTTTCGGCAGGACTTCAAAAATTTTCTCATTTGCCACCATGCCATCGATCTGGAAGGCGCCGCTGGGCTTATAAGGTCTCGGATCAAGTTCTCCTGGATACGGCGGGTCAATGGCAATGAAAAGTATGCCGCGCAATTCAAGCCTGCCGGCCCTGCGCTCTTCGCGGTCCTCGGCCTCCGGCACGCCGATCAAGAGATCGATTTCAAAGGTCGCGGACTCGGTCGCAAAATCCCAGACAAATTTCCTAATCTCAGCATCATGGAACCCATTGGGCAAACTCTCATGAATTTCCGCTAAAGTCATAAGCTCCTAAATTCCACCCCTACTGCGCCGAATACCCGCCATCCACCGTAAACGCTGATCCGGTAATCCACTTCGATTCGTCACTCGCCAGCAGCACCGCCATTCCGGCAATATCCTCTGGCTGCCCGAATCGGCCCACAGGATGCATCGCAATCCTCTGCTTGCGCGCGGCTTCGTCCATGCCAAACGCCACCACCATCTCTGTTTCCACAATGCCCGGGCAAATGCAGTTCACACGTATGTTTTCTGCGGCGTGATCAAGCGCCATGGCTTTCGTCATGGCCAGCACCGCGCCTTTTGACGCAGCGTACGCCACGCGGTTACGCGCTCCCAGCGTGCTCAACACCGAGCCCGTGTTAATGATCGATCCGCCGCCCGCCGCCCTCATATGCGGCAGGACCGCGCGCGAAAGTTGCCACACACCGCGAACATTGATATTGAACGTCTGGTCCCAGACCTCGTCAGAAAGTGACTCTGCGGTTCCAGGCAGGAGCACGCCTGCATTGTTTACCAGAATATCCACGCGCTTGAATCTCTCCACCGTGGTGCTTACGAGTGAATTGATTTCGGCGGGATCGGCAACATCACAAGCCACAGGAACACAGTTCGGGCCAATCTCTTTTGCGGCCGATTGCAGCTTCTGCGGATTGCGTCCGCAGATCACAACCTGTGCACCTTCGCGGACAAATGCATGGGCAATGGCTTTGCCAATGCCGCTTCCGCCGCCACTGACGATGGCAACTTTATGGCTCAAACGCATGCAGGGATTGTATGCAGCGGAGTAGTGATTGGGAAGATAAGGTCTTATGTGCTTCGAGAGCGCTTACTTCGAGTACAGATGAAGGTCCCGATCATGTCCGCGCCCGCCATGCTCACCACGTTCCATCGCAATGCCGCCAATGGTGGAAAGGACCACGCTACGAACACTGGGAGGACCATAGGACGGAGAGCCCGGGGACGGATCATTCCAGGCCGGCTTTTCTGTGTGCAGGTACTCGCCCGAACCGCCCGTGGGAGGATTTGACGTGAAGCGATACGCCGAGGTTTCAGGAATTGACCGGCTGACCCGCAACGAAGTCAGGTTGTCAGCATACGGGTAAGCGCCAGGAGCATTTTCCGTGGCTGCTTTGGGCATCAACTTTGGTTTGTGCGCGGCCTGGTGCTTGGTGTTCTGTGCAGAAGCGGAAGAGACCACGTCAGCCACTGTCTGCGGCTGTCCGGCAAAATCCATCAGGACCGATAGAGCAGGGCAGGCGACGCCGAACATGATGACGAAAACCAGACTACCGAAGGCAGCAGCCAGGCTTCTCCAGAGAGGCGTTTTCACCGGTTCGGACAGGATGCAGCGGATGCGCAGGCCAAGCAGTGATGGCGAGGAAGCGAAGTCCACGCCATAAGAAGCCACCTGTTGCAGCATGCGCAAACGAACAAAGCGGGCAAGACTGGTCGCGTAATCCGCCCTGTGTTCGGGCCGGGCCTGGATCACTGCTCTGTCGCAGGCCAGTTCGCGTTCAAGGCGCATGTTTTTTCGTGCATGCCACGCCGCGGGATGAAAGAAAAGCAGCGTGCAGAATATGTCACTGATCAGCGCCCAGAGATAATCGCGGCGCACAATATGACTCAGCTCATGGCTCAGAATGTCAGACAGGCCGGAATAGTCTTCCATCTGCTGGCAGATCTCAGGAAGAAGAATTCGAGGACGCCACCAATAGGCCGTAGCTGGTGACACCATGCCGGGAAGAACCACCAGAGAACAGCGGCGGACGCCGAATTCCTCGCAAAGATCGGCGAACAACGTTTGCAGACCGGGGGCAGCTTCAACCCCGTGGTTTACCAGAAGCCGCAGCCGAACGTGCTTCCACGCTTTCGCAATCAGAAGTATTCCTACACCCAGGCCGTAGCCCCAGGTGATCAGTGTTCCAGCGGGTACCACGTAGGCGCTCCATCGCGCCGGGATCAGGAGATGATGGCTGCCGTGGGCTACAACGCTTTGGGCGGCGCCGCTGAATAAGCGAAATCGTGGGGTGGAGAATCCGACAAAATAACTCGCCAGGGAAGCGAACCAGTAAAAAGCGGACAGAATGAGAAAGCCAAACCAGGCCCTGAATCGAAGATGCGGGCCCGGCAACAGGCGAACCACAATCGCGCACACCACGAACCCCGCTGAAACCTGAAGGAAGTACGTCAGCAACGTTCCGGCGAAATGTAAATAATGAGAAGGTTCCATTCGGCACCACGAAAGCCTTCAACGGCAAAATCCAGAATTACTTAATCGACTCACCCTTTTGGATGCGGTAATTCCGGATTAAATTTTCCAGTTCGTTCAGCTCGGATTCGTTGACCGGACCCGCTTCAAGCAGATTGACCAGCAATTCCGCCGGCGATCCGCCAAAATTCTGCTCCAGCAGCGTTTGCACGGAGAGCCTGCCCACGTGGTCGCGGGAAACGCAGGGCTCAAAGACAAATACTCGGCCACGGCTGATATGACGTACCAGACCTTTTTCTTCCATGATGCGGAGGATTGTCTGCGTAGTCTTGTAATTTGGACGAGGGTTCAGGTTGGGATGGCTGATTACATCCTCCACCGTCCCCTGACTGATCTCCCATAGCACTTGGAGAATTCTCATTTCTGCACGTGTTGGCAGAACGGTGTTGGTTTGGGCTTCCATAGAACTCATTATCTCCCGGAATGGTCGGTTGCTACTAGAATTGCTCTAGAGAAGATATCACGTTTGCTGTCAATGGCTTCCGGGATTTTTCCCCGATTTTGCGCGGGGATTCGATAAAAGCGCGAGAAGAATCCCGGTCATCCATAGGTAATAACCCTGTAGCGGCGCCAGATGGACCTTGTAGAAGAAGATCCAGCAAAACACGAACATCAGGGCGATCAGGCAGCGAAAAACCAGCGTCCATCGCTGATTCGGAGCCACAAACATCACCAGCAACCCGAGAATAAACGCGGGATTGATCCAGCCGCTGATAAGCAGAGAGAACCATTGGACCGGCGACTCCTTGCGCATGTCCACGGAATCTTTGCCGCCCCAGGGTGCTGACAGGCTAAGCGTGGCGCAGTTGTACCCCAGAATTCCGGCAGTTTTGACCTTGTTGGATACGTCCTTCACAGCCACCATGTTGAAGCTGACGGCGAACAGTGCCAGGCCAGCCAGCAACGCCAGCCATCTCAGTGGTTTCACAGTTCTCTAACTCCCTGATTTTGAATTCATTGGCTTTGTTGCTGAGATTGTAGCGTCAGTTTCACGAGCTTGCACCAGAGAACCTGTAATAGTGGATTCACCGCGGATAAGCGTGGGCGCTGCACGCCCCGCTACGAGCTTTTGCTCTGTGTTCCTCTGCGTCCTCTGTGGTTAATTCTCTTTGGCTTTTGGAAATCCGCGTTTATCCGCGCAAATCCGCGGTAGGAATTTCGCGGTAGGATTTTTGGGCAGGCATTCAAGCCAAACCGCTGAAAATGTTAGACTCAAAGTTTACGGATCGCCAGTGCTTCCATGGTCAATCCGGCCCCGAAATCTATGTCACAAACGGCAACCACCATGATCAGCGTCACGCTGCCTGACGGCAGTAAGAAGGAAGTTCCCAAAGGCACGACCGCCTATGACATCGCCAAATCCATCAGTCCGCGACTGGCGGATGCCGCCTTGTCGGTCAAAATCAAGCCGGCATCATGGAAGGCGCCTGTCGCCGGCGGCAATGGCCAGCCCGCGGACGAAAAATCGCCCGGCAGCATGCATGCGCAGCAGTCGAAAGACGGTTGGGCTTTTGCCGACCTGAGCAAGCCGCTGGAAGAAGACGTTGAGCTGCGCCTGCTCACTGACAAAGATCCTGAGGCGCTGGACGTTTATCGTCACTCGTCCGCCCACGTGCTGGCCACCGCAGTGCTGGAGCTCTTTCCTGAAACCAAGCTGGGGCACGGGCCATTCACTGAAAGCGGATTTTTCTATGACTTCTACCGTCCCACGCCGTTTACGCCGGACGACCTGGAGAAGATCGAAAAGCGCATGCAGGAAGTGGTGCAGCGCGATGAAAAATTCCAGCGCGAGTTCATCCCTCGCGATGAAGGCCTGAACCGTTTCCGCACCGAAGGCGACTTCATGAAGGTCCACTTCGTGGAACAGTTCACCAAAGACGGTGAAGAGATTTCCACCTATCGCAACGGCAAATTTGTGGATTTCTGCCGCGGTCCTCACGTGCCTTCCACGGGAAAGATCAAGGCATTCAAGCTGCTCAACATCGCCGGAGCCTACTGGCTGGGCGACGAAAAAAATCCGCAGCTCCAGCGCATCTACGGAACTTCATTCTTCAACAAAAAAGATCTTGAGCAGCACATGCACGCGATTGAAGAAGCCAAGAAGCGCGACCATCGCGTGCTGGGCCAGCAGCTTGACCTGTTCAGCATTCAGGAACTGGCCGGACCGGGACTGATCTTCTGGCATCCCAAGGGCGGCATCATCCGCAAAGAGATGGAAGACTGGATGCGCGAAGAGTATCTCAAGCGCGGATACTCGCTGGTGTACACGCCGCATATTTTCCGCGTGAACTTGTGGAAGACCAGCGGCCACGAAGGCCATTACGCACAGAACATGTTCACGCCCATGGAGCTGGATGACGCTGAGTATCGCGTGAAACCGATGAACTGCCCGGGCCATATCCTCATTTACGCGGATTCACTGAAGTCGTATCGCGACTTGCCGCAGCGTTATGGCGAACTGGGAACCGTTTATCGCTACGAGCGCTCCGGCGTAATGCACGGCCTGCTGCGCGTGCGCGGCTTTACTCAGGATGACGCCCACATCTTCTGCACGCCCGAACAGATTGAAGGCGAGATTGAAGGCTGCATTGATTTCGCGCTCGCCGTGCTCAAGGCTTTTGGCTTTACCGAATACCAGGTTGAGCTGAGCACCTGGGACCCGAACGATAAAAAGACCTTCATCGGCGGCGATGAAATGTGGAACCTGGCCAACAATTCACTGGAAAAAGTCCTCAAGAAGCTCCAAATTCCTTACAAGATCATTCCCGGTGAGGCGGCGTTCTATGGACCCAAGATCGATGTAAAGCTAGTCGACGCCATCGGACGTCTGTGGCAGCTTTCGACCGTGCAGTTTGATTGGAACCTGCCAGAGCGTTTCAAGCTGGAGTATGTCGCCGAAGACGGCTCACGCAAACAGCCACTCATGGTGCATCGCGCGTTGTTCGGGTCGATCGAACGTTTCTTCGGCGTGCTGATCGAGCACTACGCGGGCGCGTTCCCGGTATGGTTGTCGCCAGTACAGGTGGCGTTGATCCCCATCAGTGAAAAACATGTGGATTACGCGAATAAAGTCGCCGCCCAGCTCAAAGGCGCCGGAGTGCGCGTTCACGTGGACGATCGCAATGAAAAGATGAATGCCAGAGTCCGCGAACAGACCATGCAGAAGGTTCCCTTCCTGCTGATTGTTGGAGAAAAAGAAGCCGAGGCGGGTACGGTGAATGTCCGCGTGCGCGGCCAGCAGCAACCCGAAGGCACGTATCCGGCGACGGAGTTTGTGGAACGGGTGAAGAAGCTGATCGCGACGAAAGCTGTATCGCTGACCTAACCAAGAAGACTTACCGCTGATGAACGCGGATTCGGAGAGTGATTGAGTCGTGGGAATTCCTGCAATGCGGTTGGGGTCAAAGGGCCTATGAGCGTTCGCCCGTCAGTCATATCTCTGTTTGCGTTATGTATGCTTTTTCCCAGTACCGTTCCGGCTCAGTCTGCGAAAGGAGTTCATACGCAGACGGCTGATGACGATATTAGAGAGGCCGTGATTCGTTACGAAATAGCAAGCTGGGGTGAAGTTGGAAATAAGGGAGAGCACGACGTCGTGGCGTTAAGCCGCAAGGTAATGCCGGAGCGATTAACCTTCAAGGTTTTCTATATTTCGATCAATGGAAAAGACCCGAGCAATGTTTTCATGGACCGTTTCGAGAATTTCCCCCGTAGGATCGAAAAACTTTCGCGCTCGAAAATTGATAGTAAGTCAATGAACGCGGTGGTCGACAAGGTGACCGGCGAGAAGGGTGTCGTGTTCAAAGTAGAAAAGATAAAATGGACCGACGCGAATGACGCCGAGGTCGAAGGCGGCTATTACTGTGATGGCCTGTGCGCGAGTGGACAAACAATAAAAGTTCGTCGCAAAAATGGGGCTTGGAAAGTCACTGGCTCAACCATGCATTGGATTTCCTGATCCCATTTAAAATCTTTGCATGCCCTCAAGGTTCCCCGGTTTCTCCCCCGATGCACTCGCCTTTCTGCGCTCACTCAAGCGCAATAACCGTCGTGAATGGTTCCAGCCGCGCAAAGAAAAATACGACAAGCTGATCAAGGCTCCCATGCTGGAGCTAGTAAGCGCTCTGAACGAAGAGCTGGCTGAGTTCGCGCCGGAGTATGTAACGCCGCCGCAGAAGGCGGTCTATCGCATCTATCGCGACACACGCTTTGCCAAGGACAAGACGCCATACAAGACACACGTCTCGGCTATCTTTCCCCGGCACACGGCGGTCAAGCGCGAAGGATCGGTCTTCTACTTTCACTTCACGGAAAAAGAGCTGTTATTCTTCGGCGGAGTGTACTCACCCGAACGCGATGAACTGATGGCTTATCGCACTTTGCTCCAGGAACATCACGAAGAATTTCAGGCGATCCTGAAAAACGCCAAGCTGAAGAAGACAGTCGGCGGCCTGCAGGGAGAACAGCTCACGCGCATGCCCAAGGGCTTTCCCGTCGACCACCCGGCGGAAGAGTTATTGCGGCACCGCCAGTGGTATTTGGAAGCCACCATCCCGGTAAAGATCCTCTCCGGCCGCAAGCTGATTCCGGAGATGGTGCGCCACTTCAAGTTGATGGCGCCATTCGTGGAGTTCCTGAACAGGCCATTTCTGCAAAAGCAGAAGCCAAAAAAGACCATGATGTTTAGCGCATTTCCTATGTTCTGATTGTTGTGTCGCTGCGCTTCAAACCGCTTGAAATCCCCGAATTAAGCAGGCGATCGTCGTGCTCCCGTAGCAAACGGCTCGGCGCGCAAGGCGGCCTCGCCGTTGAAACGCTCGTCGCCCCAAGTCGCTCCGCTCCAGCGACAAGCGTTCTTCCTCGGTGATCCTCTGCGTCCTCTGTGGTTAACGGCTTTCACCATGTACACTGTACGTCGCCGAATGAATGGTGATTCATTACCCGGCCAGGCAGGAGACTTATGGACCTGAATCTAAGCCCCTCAGAACTTTCATTTCGAGATGAGCTGCGTGCGTGGCTTGGCCGCAAACGTCCCTAAGGGATGGGAGGGGAAACGTGGCCAGGAATCAATGGAATCACGTTTTGATTTCCTGAAGCAATGGCAGCGCCGCATGTATGAAGCGGGCTGGGCCGGCGTCTCATGGCCCAAAGAATATGGTGGACGCGGCGCCAGCCTGATGCAGCAGGTCATCTTCTGGCAGGAACTGGCGCGGGCGGGCGCTCCTCCTCTGGCGAATGTCCTGGGCGTGGGGCTGGTTGGTCCGACGCTGATTGCCTTCGGTAGTGACGCGCAGAAGAAGCGTTATCTGGCAAAGATCCTCAGTGCGGAAGAGATCTGGTGCCAGGGATTCTCCGAGCCCGACGCCGGATCCGATCTCGCCAACGTTCGCTGCGAAGCGAAGCTGAACGATGCTGGCGATCATTACATCGTCAATGGCCAGAAAGTCTGGAACAGCTATGGCTGGGCGGCGCACTGGTGCCAATTGGTGGTCCGTACCGATCCCACGGTTGCCAAGCATAAAGGGCTGACCACGCTGCTGGTCGACATGAAAACCAAAGGCGTGGACGTGCGCCCGCTGCGCCAGATGACCGGCGAGACTGAGTTCAATGAGATTTTCTTTCATGACGTGCTGGTGCCGGTGGAGAACGTTGTCGGCAAAGTAAACGAAGGCTGGGAAGTGGCCATGGGCACGCTCATGCATGAACGCGGCACGCTGGGCGCCGGCATTCAGGTGATGTACCAGCGCAACATGGAACGCCTGATTGAGCTGGCGAAAAAGACGGAACGCAATGGCGGCAAAGCCTCAGACGATCCGGTGGTGCGCCAGAAGCTGGCGCAGTGCTATGCAGAGATCGAAATCATGCGCTGGAACCAGGGACGCGCGTTCAGCCGAATATCCTCAACAGGAGTACCGGGACCAGAAGGCTCGATCCAGAAAATCTTCTGGAGCGAGCTGAACCAGCGCTTCCAGCAGATTGCCCAGGAAATACTTGGACCATACGCACAATTGGAAGCCGGTGATCCGCTGGCCATCGACAACGGCGCGTGGTCCTACGGATATCTGCGTGCCCGGGGCAACACCATTGAAGCCGGTACGTCAGAGATTCAGCGCAATATCATTGGGCATTTTGTGCTGGGACTACCGAAGAGTTACTAACAGCAACCATTCACCACGGAGACACAGAGACACGGAGAGCTGCCAAACCAGATGAAGGTTTTCATTGAGAACGAAGCAGGCTCATTCGTGAAACACATTCACAATGAGAAGACGCTGGAGCTGAAATCTACAACCAGGGTTTCGCGGACCTATCCGTTTCCGTATGGATTCGTCCTGGATACCACCGGTGAAGATGGTGACAACGTTGACTGCTTTGTTCTTACAGGTCGCCAGCTGAGCACCCGAGATGTTGTCGAATGCGACGCAGTAGCGTTGATGGAGCAGGTTGAAGACGGAGAGATCGATCACAAAATTCTGGCCCACCTGGCGGGCGAGCCGGAATACCTGAATGAGGGACGGACACAGGCGTTGGTCGAATTCGCCAACCACGTCTTTGATCACGTTCCCGGCAAGCGAATGGAAATAGGTCAGTTTCTGGATCAGCGATGTCGCTTTGGCGTATCTAGCGGAGCACGAGGACAGACCGGAAATTTGCTCAGAAGAACGGCCTTTTCCAAATCGATCTTTGATTCAGGTTTTCTCCGTGCCTCCGTGGTGAGATTTTGATTTTCGTTTCCCAGCAATCCTTGAGATCTTCATTTGGAGAAGCAAAATGCAATTCGGCCTTAGTGAAAGCCAGCAGATATTAAAAGACACCGCCCGCAAGTTCTTCGCCGGCGAGTGTGCCATGCCCGAAACCCGCAAACTCATGGAAACCGAAACCGCGTATGACGCGGATTTATGGCGCAAGCTGGCGGACCAGGGATTTGCCGGCATCATCATTCCTGAAGAGTTTGGCGGCATGGGGCTGGGACTGGTGGAGTTGATCCTGCTCATGGAAGAAGCCGGATACGCATTGCTGCCAGGTCCGCTTTACTCAACCGTGATGGCCGGAGCGGTGCTGAACGCGTGCGGATCAGCGGAGCAAAAGCAGAAGTACCTGCCGCGAATTGCTGCAGGCCACGCCCGGGCCACCGTCGCATTTCTGGAAGTTGCCAGCAGTTGGGACATAGAAGACCTGCGCATCTCCAGTGCGGCAGGCAAATTGAATGGCGCGAAATTTTTTGTCGCAGACGCGCAGGTGGCCGACCTGATCGTGGTGATCGCCAATGACTGCTCGTACGTGGTCGAAGCTAAGGCTTCCGGGATAAAAATCGAGCCAATGAAAGGTCTGGATCTGGGCCGCAAGATTTATTCCGTCGAGTTCAGCAGCACGCCCGCGGAGCACCTGGTCGGCGACAAACATTCCATGGAGCGCGCTTTGCAGATCGCTACCGCCGCCCTGACCGCTGAGATGACCGGCGGAATGCAGCGCGTGATGGAACTGGCCGTTGCCTACGCCAAGACGCGCAAGCAGTTCGGCAAAGCCATCGGCAGTTTTCAGGCGGTACAGCACATGTGCGCGGAGATGTATCTGGAAACCGAGAGCACACGTTCAGCCGCTTATTATTCGGCTTGGGCCCTGGAAGAAAACTCTCCGGACGCGGCTACGGCCGTCTCCATTGCTAAAATGTATGCCAGTGATGCTGCACGCAACGTCGGCAATCGCGGGATACAGGTCCATGGCGGCATGGGATTCACCTGGGAAAACGATGTTCATCTTTACTATCGGCGCGCCAAGGCGAGTGAGACCATGCTGGGCGACGCGACGTTTCACCGTGAGCGGATTGCGAAGATCGTGGTGGACGAAGGGCAACAGGCCGCAGTCGGGAAGTAGCAGGTAACCTTCAGGAAAACCTTACCGCTGATGACAACGGATTACGAGATTCCGCTGATAAGACATTTTTTTAAATTGATCTAAACAGAACGAAGACTCACGGCCGGGGCGCGGGATACGGCAAAAGCTTTTATCAGCGTAAATCGATTCGATCGGTGTGATCGGCGGTAAGGTTTTACTTTGGTTTTCTCCGTGTCTCCGTGGTGAAAATTGGGTTTGCTAATTGCTAATGGCTAAGTGCTAATTGCTGGTTCCCTTACACCAGATCAAACTTCAACTCTCCCAGCTTCTCCACGCTACAGGCGATCTTGTCTCCGGGCTTAAGCCATACTTGTTTGTCTTTGGGCTTGCCCTGGATTACGCCCTCTGGAGTGCCGGTAAAAATGATGTCGCCCGGACGCAGCGTGATGAACTTGGTGATGTAGCTGATCATCTGTCGCGTATTGAAGATGAAATCGCTGGTGGTCGAAGACTGCCGAGTCTCACCGTTAACCCTGCATTCCAACTTTAGCTTGTCGGGATCGATCTGATCGGCCATGACCATGTAAGGGCCAAGCGGAGCGAACTGGTCGGGAGTCTTGCCCACCATCCATTGGCCGCCGGTTTCAAGTTGAAGATCGCGCGCCGTGAAGTCATTGCCTGTGGCATAACCGGCCACATAGTTGAGTGCGTCGGCTTCGCTCACAAGGTGGGCCTGTTTGCCCATTACGATCACCAGTTCAACTTCGTAATCAAACTTCGTTGCGTTGTCCACCGGCAGCTTCACGGTGCCATTGTGGTGATTGAGTGTGTTGTTGAACTTATTGAACAACACCGGCTGTTTGGGAATAGGCGCGCCGATCTCTTCCGCATGATGCCGATAGTTAAGGCCCACGCAGACAATCTTCTCTGGACGGCCCACCAGCGGCCCATATTCCATACCATCTTCTTTCAGATAGGCAGAAGCCGTGGACTTTGATTTTTCTGCCGCGGCCACCAGCGCCTGAAGACTGGGACCATCTTCATTCTGCAACAGGTCATCCATGGTGGCGGGCGCATGCATATTCAATGACTTTGCCGCTTGCTGTACATCCAGGATGCCCTTGTCTGTCTTCACGCCGAGTTTCAATTCGCCTGGTTGCGAATAAGGTTGCGAGCCCGTACTTTTGAAGGTCAGCAACGTAAGGCCTTTGGCCATGCCGCGTTCGCGCTTCTGATCTGGACTGGATTCGGTTCCGCCGTGGGCGAGACCGCCGCTTGCTGCAAGTGCGACCATAGCGCTGGCTCCCTTCAATACATCTCTGCGTGAATTATGCATAGTGGTTCCTTTCCTGAATGCGCCCGCAGTCTAAGAGACCTGTGAATTGCGTGTCAACTGTTGCGCGCAAATTGAAACCACTTTAATGTTGAACCTTCAAAAAACACACTAGACTGTAGTTGTTTTACGGCGGCGTAATTCCCAAAATGGATTTTGATCAGCTCAGAACGTTTATAGAAGTGGCCAGGCTCGGAAGTTTTTCTCGCGCCGCAGAGAAGGTGTTGCGTTCGCAGCCGGCGGTAAGCTCACAGATCCGGCACCTTGAGCAGGATTACGGCCAGAAATTATTTGACCGTTCGGCAAAGTCTGTGCGGCTCACGCCCGCGGGCGAAGTAGTGCTGGATTATGCCAAGCAGTTGATCGCTTTGCACGCCAGGTCTCTGAGCGCCTCGTCCGACCATACCGGCGTCGCCACTGGAACGCTGTCCCTGGGCGCGAATGAAGGAACGTTTCTTTATGTGCTGCCCAACGTGCTTACCAAGTACCATCGCAAATTTCCCAAAGTGCGCATCAGCGTGTATCGCAGCTTCACGCACAAAGTAAGTGAGAAGGTTGAGCAAGGCGCCATTGATCTCGGTATTGTCACCATGTCGGTGAAGTCGCCAAGTCTTGAGGTGGTGCCGGTGTTTCGCGATCGGATTCTCCTGATGGTTGGGTCTTCCAGCCCGCTTTTCAAACGCAAATCAGTGACGGCCGAAGAGCTGGCGCAGCAACCCATCATTCTGCCCAAGACCGGATCGATTCGCAAACTCACGGAAAAACATCTGCGGCCATTTCGGGAAAACCTGAACGTGACCATGGAACTCACCAGTGTGGTGATGATCAAGCGCTTTGTGCGCGATGGGTTTGGAGTGTCACTGGTATGCGCCGCTTTTGCCCGCGAAAATGTTCGTCGAGGCGACGTGCGGCTGCTCAAAATCGATGGCCTGGATATGTGGCGCGAACTGGCGCTGGTCTATCGCAAAGACCGCAGTCTGCCCATGATGGCAACGTCTTTTGTTGAACTCGCTCGCAAAGAACTTGCGTTGGGTGCGAAGCCCACCGAAGTTTAGCGTTCAAACCCGATGCCCATTTCCAGGGCACCAACTGCCTTCAAAAAAACGAATAGCAACCATCCAAATTACCAATTTCCCTTTCAACACGCTGTGATCTGGAGGCGCGCGCACGCGGGAATACACCATCACCAATGCTGACCGCAGCATCGGCGCGGAGTTGAGCGGTGAGCTTTCTCGTCGGTATGGGGCGATCATGGGTCGCTCCGGTTTCACCGGGTCTGCACCGCTGCAATTGCACTTCAAAGGTGTAGCCGGGCAAAGCTTTGGTGCCTTTCTAACTTGGGGCGTCAGCTTTCAGCTTTCCGGTGAAGCCAATGACTACGTGGGAAAGGGGCTGAGTGGCGGGACCATCGCCATTGACTGCGGCGCCAATGCTTCCCTTCGTCGTGATGTGCTGGCCGGAAATACTGTTCTTTACGGCGCGACCGCGGGCGAGCTTTACATCGCCGGACGTGCCGGAGAGCGCTTTGCAGTACGTAACAGCGGTGCCTTGGCCGTTGTTGAAGGTCTTGGCGACCACGGCTGCGAATACATGACAGGCGGCGTAGTGCTGGTGCTGGGGCCAACGGGAATTAATTTTGGATCAGGGATGACGGGCGGCGTGGCGTACGTGCTGGCGCAGCATGCCACGCAAAAAAGCTGCAACCTGGATTTTGTTCATGTAGCGCCGTGTACCCCGGAGGAAGATCGCGCGTTGCGCCAGGTCCTGCTCAAGCATTGCCTGCTAACCGGGAGCCCGCATGCGGCGGCCCTGCTGAATGCAGGCCACCTTCTTCCGCTGGTGCGTATACAGCCGGTTCAACTGCCATGCCCGATCGAAGTAACGTGGGCGCCGATTTTAGAGAGACTCCAGAATCCGATTGCTGCGATCCCCGCAAGAACCGCAGGCGGTCATTTCGATGGACCCTCAGTTCCCCGACCGGCTACAGTGGCGTTAACACCGGAAATTGATCCCGATCATCTGACCGCGACGTGTTAGTTTTTCGCATTTGGTTCTTAATCCCGAGCGAAGCGAGGGATCCCTCCCGTCGCGACGAACCTTCACGAGCGCTGAAACACTACCTTTATGGCGGGTGAGGCTATGCGCTGGAAATCTCGACTCCGGGATCTGTCGAAGATTGCAGGGATCCCTTGCTCCCACTCGGGATTCAAAAGCACCAAGCGAAGCCAAAAACACGCGAAGCCGTCCACGCGCTGACCGTGGCTGCAACAAGTGCCCGACGCCTTTTCCAGGAAAATGCTCTTCAGCGGTTTTAATTAAATGAAGGTATCTGTTGAGCAGGTTTCTGCTGGGATTTGCCTGCATCGGCCATCGCGGCTGCGGGTTGCGCTTCAGTGGCTGCCGCCGCCGCAGCCTTCTCGTCAAGGATGCGAGTCTGCTGGTAGGTGTACGCAATGCGGTGAATGATGGTGATCGTGGAAAGCACGGCCAGCACCCAGAGCACAGGAGCCATGGCGCCCCAGCGCGCAAACAGCGCGCCGATGATGACCAGCACAATCCGTTCCGGACGCTCCATGAATCCTACCTTGCAGGATCCAATCAGTGATTCCGCGCGTGCGCGCGTGTAGCTCACCATCACGGAGCTGACCATCACCACGGCGACGAGTACCAGATAGAAAAAGTGATTGGCGCGAGCGTAATAGACGAGCAGGCCGAAGAAGAGAGCCACGTCACTGTAGCGGTCGATCACGGAATCAAAGAAGCCGCCGAAGGTGGTGACCTGGTTGGTGGCGCGGGCCACGCGGCCATCCACCATGTCAAAGATGCCGGCGCCGATGATCACCAGCCCCGCATACAGGAACAGTCGCTGATAGTTGTGACTATTGGCGTAACCGAAAAGGATGGCGGCGATGATATTGATGACCAGGCCGATGAACGTGAGTACGTTGGGCGATATCTTGGTTAGCGCAAGGCCGCGGACGATTGCATGCAGTAATACTCGGCAGGATCGTCCAAAAGCTCCGGTCCAGGTCATTGCGCCTCGTCGTGTATGGTGGTTAGTTGAAGAATCTCCATCTCCCGGTTGCCGTTAGGCGTCACAACCGTGGCTGTGTCGCCAACTTTCTTGCCAATCAATGCCTTGCCAATGGGTGACGTGGATGAGATCAGACCTTTGCTCACGTCAGATTCTTCACTGGTCACCAGCTTGTATTCAAGCTCTTCCTCTTTGGTATTGTCGAACACCCGTATGCGTGAGCCGAAGGCGACGCGATCTTTGGGAATGTTGGCCAGATTTACCAGGGCCAATTCGCCCATGCGCTTTTTCAGCTGGCCAAGGCGGGCATTTACCAGCTCCTGGCGCTGCTTGGCCATGTGATATTCGGCGTTCTCGCTGAGGTCACCCAGTGCGGCTGCTTTTTTAATTTCGCGAGGAAGATCGGTGGTCAGCTCATGTTCCAGAGCTTTGATCTCTTCTTCCAGTTTTTTCCTGATGTGCTCTGGCATTTGGGGGAAAAACTACTCCTGTGGCCCGGACGTGGCCCAGACCCGCACGTGCAAACGTGAATTATAAACCCCAGAGGCGTTTGCCGACTACCGTGCAATGTATGTCTCGTAAACTAATGAATAACAATCAGTTAACTACCATCCGTGGGTAAAAATTGCTTAATAGACCTTATAGGACTATAATCGTCTAGTCCGAGCCGTTCCCCCGCAGAAAGAAGCCCGTCTGGTGTCCTCATGAATGGTCAATTATCGAGTTTTCAAGTCGGCGATGCAGTAGTCTATCCGAATCATGGTGTTGGCGTGATTGAACAAATCAGTAGCCGAACCATAGGCCCTATTGTGCAGAAATTTTACATGCTTAAGATTAAAGCGAGCAGCTTGCGTGTGGAAGTTCCGTTTAACAATGTGGGAATGGTAGGGCTCCGCCCGGTGGTAAAAAATGGCGAAGTCACAAAAATCATTAACTTCCTGACCGACGGGAAATGTGACAACCACCAGGATTGGAAATTCCGCTTCAAAGAAAACTCTGACAAGATGCGGACCGGATCGTTGCTGGAAGTGGCCATAGTTTTAAAGAGTCTGCTGGTGCTGGGCAAGGAAAAGCCGCTCTCATTTCGTGAGAAGAAGATGATGGAGCGCGCCCGCTATCTGCTTGTAACTGAATTAGCCATGGCCCGGAACATACCTGAGCCGGAAATCGAAGATCTACTTACCAAGGCGCTGGCTAAGAGCAAGCTGAAGTTCCCTGAAGTCACAGCCGACGCATAAGAGCTTTTAAAGATTGAAATCAGCCGCTGGAACAGAGATGTTCCGGCGGTTTTGCTTTTGGGGGTTGCTGCTCAATGGCGCTGCTCAATGCACAGCTTCTGTCCTGAAAATGGTTAGGAGCTGATGCCGAACCATATCTTGCCGGCTTCCAGCACGCAGATAAAGACTCCCACCACAAAGTAGATGTTCTGTGCAGTGGCGTCGCTGGGCGGAGGAGGAAAGTTCAAGCCGCGGCTGCGGAAGAAGCCGTCCAGAGTGCGTTCGTACCGCATGATCACTCCCGCCAGCGGGCGATGAAAGAGCGTAATCATGAGTCCCAGCAATAATCTTGTAAGTTCCACAACCATTACCCGTGACTGTAAGTTTCGCAGGTGTCTCCCACAATCGGTATAAAAACCTAGTTAAAGGCCTAAAACGCGGGGTGAACCGCAATATCAGGTGTTAGAATCGAGCCTAGACCCAACCCATGAATTCTGATCTGCAAAAACTGATTGAGCTGGAAAAAGTTGACCGTGAGATCGGTCGCCTGAGTGACGAAGTTGCCGCTTTGCCCAAGAGGGTGGCCCTGATCGAGGAAACCCTGGCCGGCGACAAAGCCAAGGTCGAACAGGCCAAGGCTGCCATCAAGAACAATGAAGCCAGCCGGCGCAAGTATGAAGCTGATATTCAGACGTCGCAGCAGAAAATCGTAAAGTATCGCAGCCAATCCACCAGCGTAAAGACAAATGACGAATACCGCGCGCTCATGCATGAGGTGGAGTTCGCGGAAAAAGAAATCAGCGCTAGTGAAGATAAGATCCTGGAACTGATGGTCTCTCTGGAATCGGAAGAGAAAAGCCTGAAGGCTGCGGAAATCGATTTAAAGGCTGAAGTGGCGGCGGTGGAGAAAGAAAAGAACGAGGCACGGGCCAGGACGGCCGAAGACGAGAAGCTGCTGCTAGGCCTGAACCAGCAACGCAATGAACTCCGGGTCGGCGTGACTGACACCAATCTTGCCCACTATGACCGGGTGCTGCGGGCGCGCAAGTTCGCCATTGCCGAAGCGCGCGATTCCAAATGCCAGGCCTGTTTTGTGATGATCCGTCCCCAGACCTGGCAGGAACTGACGACCAATGAGCACATCATTACGTGCAGCTCATGCGGACGCATCCTGTTCTACGATCCCGCGCACGAACCGGCAATCCCGCCTGATGCTGCTCCGAAAAAGAAAAAGGCCAAAGCCGTGCAAGCAGAAGCTCCTGCCGATGCCGAACAGGAAGCCGAGCCGGCGCCAGAGTCCACGCCCGCGCAATAACCTGGTTCCTATATGCTGGTAGGCAATGCCGAACAGCGCGCCAAACTCAAAGACATCGTCGAAAACAACATCCAAAATCATATTCCCAAAGTCATATTAATGACCGTTCCGCTGCTCGCTTGCGTGGCGGACACGCCTGGATCTACGCCTCTGACGTTTTGAATGACGGCACGGCCACGCCCGGATCACTGGTGCATGTGGTCAATACCAAGGGCAAATTACAGGGATCGGCGGTATTCAGCTCATCTTCACAGATCAAGGTACGCATGTTGTCCAGCGACGCCATTGGTTCTGAAGCTGATTTGCTGGAGTTGCTGAAAGCAAGATTGCGCGAAGCAGTCGGCTATCGCCAGCGGGTGGTGCAGGATTCCAACGCCTGTCGACTGGTGTTCAGTGAAGCTGACCGGCTGCCCGGTCTGGTGGTGGATCGCTTCAATGACGTGGTCACCCTGCAAATTCTCACGCAAGCCTGGGACAGGCCGGAGCGCCGCTCCACGATTGTGGCTGCGCTGCGGGAACTTACCGGAGTGGAAAATATCATCGAGCGCGTCGATGAGCGTATCCGCACCCTGGAACAGCTTGAGCCTATGGATTCAGGCCTTGTACAAGGCAGCAAAAGCGCGACCATCGTTACCATGAACGGCGTCAAGTTCCAGTACGACGGCCTGAGCGGACAGAAAACCGGCGCGTTTCTGGACCAGCGGGAAAACTACGCGGCGGCCGCAAGTTACGCTCACGGCGAGGCCCTCGACGTCTGCACCTATCACGGCGGATTCGCCTTACATATGGCCCGTGTGTGCGAGCACGTGACTGCCATCGATATGTCGCGCGAAGCGCTGGAGATGGCCGAGCAGAATGAAAAACTGAATAGCGGCGCGAAGCAGAAGAATGAGATCGAATGGATGGAAGCCAATGCCTTTGATCTGCTGCGCGATTATGCCGACGCTGGCAAGCAATATGACACCATTGTTCTGGATCCACCGGCATTTGCCCGCAGTAAAAAGAACCTGGAGTCAGCGCTCCGCGGCTACAAAGAATTAAACCTGCGAGCAATGAAAATGCTGCGTCCGGGAGGCATTCTGGTCACCTGCTCGTGCTCATTTGCCGTCAGTGAAGACGAATTCCTCGACCATGCTGGGCGAAGCAGCTCAGGACGCGCATCGCTCAGCCAGGATCATCGAAAAACGTACCCAAGCCAAGGACCACCCAATCCTCCTGGGTGTTCCAGAGACGTTTTACCTGAAATGCGTGATCTGTAGCATCAGCTAATTCATTGAAAATAAACAGCAATATATTCCTCTGTCCATATATTGACAATAATACACTCATATTTTATGATTCGTTTGTCAATCAGCACTGAATCTAAGCTCAGTGTGAGCAGTTTTAGACACATTCGTTTGGAGGAAATATCGTGACTTTGATTACCCGAATCGACCCCTTCCGTGAGTTGGCGACATTGCAGGACCGTTTCAGCAATCTATTTGAGAACTTTGCCGAGACACCGGGCAAAGAGCAGTTGACCGCCGGTTCATTTGTTCCCGCCGTGGACGTTTATGAAGACGAGCACAACCTGGTGCTGACGCTGGAAGTCCCGGGCGTGAAGGAAGAAGACCTGAACGTAAGCCTGGAAAGCAACCTGCTTACCGTGAGCGGTGAGCGCAAGTTCGAAAACGAAGAGAAGGAAGAGAACTTCCATCGCATTGAGCGCCGCTATGGTTCGTTCACTCGGACTTTTCGGCTGCCCAGCGCGGTTGACGCTGAGAAGGTGGATGCCGGCTACGACAAGGGTCTGCTGAAAATTACCATCGGCAAGCGCGCTGAAGCCAAGGCGAAGCAGATCAAGGTTGGCAGTGGCAGCAAAACCTTGCAGGGATAATGCAAGACCATATGCGGTGACTGGCACGGAATGGGGAGGCGCTGGCCTTCCCATTCTGTTTTCGGGTACGTGGGATTCGAGGTTTAAACGGGCGTAGAGTAAATGGTTGATTGAAGTTGGCAGGGCGCCCACGCCGAAGATTTACAGCAATTCTTTCCATGCCCGCCGAATCTAAGCAAATAGGAAATAGCAGGAGCAAACAACATGGCAATTCGTTGGGACAAATTCACCGTCAAGTCACAGGAAGCAATTCAGCAGGCGACGGAGTTGGCCTCGCAGAACGGAAATCCCGAACTGCAGCCTGTGCATATCCTGGCAGCGCTGCTTCAGGACCGCGAAGGCATCATCGCGCCGGTGCTCACGCGACTAGGCGCCAATCCGGCGAACGTGCTGTCACAGGTGACGGAGCGCGTGGCCAGCTTGCCCAAGGTGTCAGGCGGTGGCGCTGTGGAAGCCAGGCTTTCTGCTTCTGCGCAAAGGATCATCGAGCAGGCATTTAAGGAAGCCGACAAGTTCAAAGACGAATACGTTTCCACGGAACACCTTTTGCTGGCGATTGCCGAAGACAAGGACAAGAGCAATGAAGCCAGGCAAATTCTGACGCAGGCCGGCGTGACCTATGACGCCATTCTTAAAGCGCTCACGACTATCCGCGGGTCACAAAGGGTGACGGATCAAAACCCCGAAGGCAAATTCCAGGCATTGGAGCGTTATGCCAAAGACCTGACTGAGCTGGCGCGTCGCGGCAAACTGGACCCGGTGATTGGCCGTGACGAAGAAATTCGTCGCGTGGTGCAGGTGCTCTCACGCAGGACCAAGAACAATCCGGTGCTGATCGGCGAGCCCGGTGTGGGAAAGACGGCGATCGTGGAGGGCCTTGCACAGCGTATTATCTCCGGCGATGTTCCGGAGATTCTGAAGAACAAGCGTGTGGTGTCGCTCGATCTGGGCTCCATGCTGGCCGGGGCAAAGTATCGCGGCGAATTTGAGGACCGCCTGAAGGCCGTGTTGAAAGAGATTGAAGATTCCAACGGCCAGATCGTTCTGTTTATTGATGAGCTGCATACGCTGGTGGGTGCAGGTGCGGCGGAAGGCGCCATTGACGCCAGCAACATGCTGAAACCGGCGCTGGCCCGTGGTGAGCTGCGTGCCATCGGCGCCACCACGCTGAACGAATATCGCAAATACATTGAGAAAGATGCTGCGCTGGAACGGCGTTTCCAGATCGTGCTGGTGGGCGAGCCCAACGTGGAAGACACCATTTCCATTCTGCGTGGGCTGAAAGAGAAGTATGAAGTCCACCACGGAGTACGCATCAAGGATTCGGCGATTGTGGCGGCGGCTACGCTTTCGCATCGCTATATCACCGATCGCTTTTTGCCCGACAAGGCAATTGACCTGATCGATGAAGCTGCGTCTTCCCTGCGCATACAGATCGATTCCATGCCAACGGAGATCGACCAGCTTGATCGGAAAGCGATGCAACTGGAAATCGAGCGCCAGGCCCTGAAGAAGGAATCGGACGCCAACTCACGCGAGCGGCTGGCTGCAGCCGAGCGCGAATTGGCTGAGATCCGTGAGAACTCCAATCGGCTGAAAGCGCGCTGGAAGCAGGAGAAGGAAGAAATTGACAAGATCCGCCATTTGAAAGAGCGGATGGAACAGCTCAAGCTGGACGAGCAGCGTGCGGAGCGCCAGGGCAATCTGGAGCGCGTGGCGGCAATCCGTTATGGTGATTTGCGCCAGGCGGAAACGGAATTGGCCCGTCTGTCGGACGAACAGGAAAAGTCGGACCGCAGCCGCATGCTCAAAGAAGAGGTGGATGAGGAAGACGTGGCGAAAATCGTCGCCAAGTGGACGGGCATTCCCGTGTCGAAGATGCTGGAAGGCGAAGTCCGCAAACTGGTCAGCATGGAAGACCGTTTGCGCCAGCGTGTGGTGGGTCAGGACGATGCGCTGGTTCGGGTTGCAAATGCGGTCCGCAGATCGCGCGCGGGGTTGAGCGATCCCAATAAACCGATTGGGTCGTTCATCTTCCTGGGACCCACGGGCGTCGGCAAAACGGAATTGGCACGGGCGCTCGCCGAATTTCTGTTTGATGACGAGCATTCCATGGTACGGATTGATATGTCCGAATACATGGAGAAGCATGCCGTGGCGCGCTTGATCGGCGCGCCTCCGGGATACGTTGGCTATGACGAAGGCGGACAGCTTACGGAAGCAGTGCGACGGAGGCCCTACTCGGTGATTCTGTTTGACGAGATTGAGAAGGCGCATCCGGACGTGTTCAACATCCTTCTGCAAATTCTGGATGACGGACGCCTGACCGATTCACGCGGCCGCACGGTCAGCTTCAAAAATACGGTCATCATCATGACGTCAAATATTGGCGCCAGTTACCTGCAGGCAGAAGGGGTGGCGTCAGAAGAGGCGTTTGCTGAAGCGAGCGCCCAGGTAATGGAAGCGCTGCGGCAGCACTTCCGTCCGGAATTCCTGAACCGCGTGGACGACGTCATTGTGTTCAAGCCTCTGGGCGAAGCGCAGCTTACACACATCATCGAGTTGCGGCTCGACGATCTGCGCAAACTTCTGGCTGATCGCAAGATCACCATTGAGCTGTCACAGGCGGCGAAGGAACTGCTGTTCGTGGAAGGTTATGACCGTGCGTATGGCGCTCGTCCGTTGAAGCGCGCGATCCAGCGCATGATCCAGGACCCGCTGGCGTTGAAGATTCTGGAAGGCGAGATCCATCATGGCGACCATGTGGTGGTGGAAGCCGATGTGCCAAAGCGGCAGATGATCTTCACCGTTAGCGGAGGCTCTCAGACTGTCGAAGGCCAGGCTGTTGCCGGCCGCAAAACTAAGAAATAAGTTCTATTCGATCTTCATGGGTGATCAATTGTCGTTAGTTTCGTCGGCGCCAAGGGGTCACCCATTTTTCTGTCCGTCATTTATTTGCCAACCAATTGTCTGCCAACCCAACGCATATTTTTTTACGTCTCACTATGAAAGGGAGAATTCTTATGGCAACAAAGAAACGTGCAAAAAAGAAATCAAGCTCTAAGAAGCGTTCCAGCAGCAAGAGATCCAGTTCCAGCCGCAGTAAGGCGTCCAGTAAGAAGACCAGTAGCAAGAAAAAATCCAGCAAGAAAAAATCAAGTGGCCGTCGCTATAGCCCCAAGGCAGGGAAAGAAGTTGAAACGGAAATGAAGCACATGCGCTCCGGCAAGCATCCGGTGAAGAACCGGAAACAGGCCATCGCCATTGGATTATCGAAGGCGAGACAAAAGGGAGAGAAGGTCCCTGCCGCCTAAACATGTCCCAACCATGTTGAAATTATCAGCCGTCCTCTTTGATATTGACGGAACGTTAACTGATTCGGTTGACGTGCATGCGCTTGCCTGGCAGGAGGCATTACGCCACTTCGGACATGAGGTGACGTACGAGCGCGTGCGCAGCCAGATAGGCAAAGGCGGCGATCAGCTCCTGAAAACGCTGCTTTCGCGCGCTGACCTGGAAGCACAGCAAAAAGGAATCGATCAGTTCCGCGGCGAGCTCTTCAAGAAGAAGTATCAGCACCTGATCCGTCCGCTGGCGATGGTTCCGGAACTGTTCAAGCGAATCAAAGAAGACACAGGTGCAAAGATCGTTCTGGCGTCGTCGGCCAAAGAAGATGAGGTGGAAGCTTACGAGAAACTGTTGGGCGTAGCCGACCTGGTAGCGCACAAAACTTCGTCGGATGATGCGGCCCAGAGCAAGCCGCATCCGGACATCTTTGCGGCAGCCATGAAGCGCCTGGGAAACCCGCCGGCCCAGCAGGTGATCGCAATTGGCGATACGCCGTATGACGCGCAAGCCACGGCGCAGATTTCGATTGCATGCATTGGCGTGTTGAGTGGCGGGTGGACAGAACAGGCACTGCGCGAAGCCGGGTGCATCCACGTATTTCGGAGCCCAAGCGATCTGTATGCCAGGTTTGAAGAGTCACCCTTCGCAGGATTCAAGATGCGAAAGGCGGCGTGAAAGCGGCGGAGCCTATCTCTTCCTGCTTCCAGGCTTGATGGCTTTTGATTCCTTGTTCTCTTTGGCCTGCTTTGCCTCGCCGGAGTCTTTTGATTCACGGCTGGATTCCTTTGCTTCTTTGCTCTCTTTGGAGTCTTTCGTCTCGCCTTTTTCTTTGGCGGGGCCGTGAGAATCGTCTTTTTCTGAAGCCGGACTTGATTCCCTTGAACTCGAGGATTTTCCCTTGCCATCTTTATTGGCGTAGTCAGTTACATACCAGCCGGTGCCTTTAAACTGCACTGCCGGGGCGGTGATGGTTTGCTCCACGGGGCCGCCGCATTCAGGACACTTCTTGATGAGCCGGTCAGAGAATTTCTGGATCTTTTCGAACTTATGGCCACATTTTTGACAAAGATATTCGTAAATTGGCACGCGCCACCTTATGCAACGGAGGTTCTGCCCTGATTCTAGCAAGAAAACCGTTTATCGACTGTCCCGCCGGATCGGCTTTGCCTGGGGGCACATGATCAACGAGTGCTATGCTTGAACGCCGCCGTTCCGGCATGAGCCAAGATCGAAGATCGAAGTCTGAAGAGCGAATACGGAAGATGTCTGATCATTCAAAACCTGACACCCAAAACGTCATCCAGAACAAGGGCGTGCTCTACGTAGTGGCGACTCCAATTGGCAACCTTGAGGACATCACCTATCGCGCGGTGCGAATTTTGAAAGAAGTGGACCTGGTGGCATGTGAGGACACCCGCCAGAGCCGCAAGCTGCTGGACCACTATGGAATTCAGGCCAAAACCATCAGCTACCATGAGCATAACGAAGCGGAGCAGGCTGAAGAGCTGGTGGGCAGGCTGCTCTCGGGAACAAACGTGGCGCAAATCTCAGACGCGGGCATGCCGGGAATTTCCGATCCCGGCTATCGCCTGATTACACACGCAATCGCCAACGGAATAGACGTTGTGCCCATTCCCGGACCTTCGGCTGTCATCACTGCTTTGGTAGGAAGCGGGCTGCCCTCGGACGATTTTCAGTTTCTCGGGTTTCTGCCGGCGAAATCCGGCCAGCGGAAGACTGCCTTGGAAGCCATTCGCGACTCGCAGCACACTCTTATCTTTTATGAAGCTCCGCATCGCATCCATGACGCAATTACCGATCTGGTAGCGGTGCTTGGTCCAGATCGGCCCGTGGTGATTGCTCGTGAGCTGACCAAAGTGCACGAGGAGTTCATGCGCGGGACCGCTGCCGAGCTGAAAGACGTCTTGAGTGTTCGTGAATTGAAAGGCGAGATTACTCTTTTGATCGGCAGAGCGCCTGCGGGAAAAGCTGCTGGTCAGGAAAAAGGGTTGCGGGAACAGCTGGCGGCGATTATTCGCGACCAGAAGGTGGATGAAAAATCCGCCATGAAGATCCTGGCACGCGAGCAAGGTACTTCGAAGAGCGAGATATACCGGGAGCTTCAACGCGAGCAGAGCCGGAACAAACATTGACCTATGTCGCTTCGCGGGCCGCAGCCCTCACCGTGTTTTCAAATATCGCGTCGCTGCAAACCGTTCGTTTAGTTTGCCGCTGATGAAGTATGGTCCTGCACAATTTTCCAGCCTCCCGGCATGCGCTTAAACACCAGGGTAAAAAATCCGTGTGGGTGTTTGCCGGTGGACATAGTCAGTCCCCATTTTCCGGTAACAACGGCGGCGCGACGGCTGAGCAGATCAATCGTCAGGTCCTGAAACTCCAGGTGACCCATTTCATTTCCGCCCTGCTGGTAATTCTTCTTGTATCTCTCCAGGGTCGGCTGCCAGCCCTTGGTGATATCGGAGCCGGAAATAAAGGTGAGCTCGGGCGAATTCCAATAGCCCTGCATGAAGCCTTCTATGTTTCCTTTATTCCACGCCTCTACCTGGGAAACCAGCACGTGCTTGATTCCCTGCTCCAGTTCCTGACGCTGGTCTTCAAAACTCAGGGGTTCCACCGCCTCTTTTTGATCGGGTGCTTGAGTCTGGGCGAACAGGGTTTCCTGCCAGGGCGCTGCCAGGAACAATGGATTCAGCAGGATAGATAACAACAGCAAAGCAAGCTGTAATTTGCGCATGCGGGCTATTCTATGCTGCTGCAGGCTGCCGCCCGTACATGCCCCGAACTGTTTTTAGGGCTTACTAAAGTCATGTCTGGGGTGAAAAGGTACATTGACCTCGGTACAAGTCCGCGCTATGGTCAAGGGCAAGCAGTACTGTCTTCCAACGGTGTTAAGTCTTTGATTTAACAGAAGGCCACTTAAGCAAGGGCGCCACTTGGTTGAAGGAAATTTTAGCCCTTTATGCCTGTAGAGACGGTCGGCAGATACGAGATTACCGGTGAACTTGGCCGCGGGGCCATGGGTGTGGTCTATAAAGCAAAGGACCCGACCATTGGTCGTACCGTTGCGCTTAAGACTATGCGGCTCGACGTCCATGGATTGGACGCGGCTGAAATGGTGCGTCGCTTTCAGAACGAAGCGCGTGCAGCCGGCGTGCTCAGCCATCCCAATATCGTCACCATCTATGACGCCGGCGAGCAGGACGGCATTTTCTATATCGCCATGGAGTTCATTCAGGGCACCACGCTGCATGAACTGCTCCAGGACCAACGCATTCTTCCCGCCGACGATGTAATTCAGTACTCACGCCAGATCTGCCGCGGGCTGGACTACGCGCAATCGCACGGCATTGTTCATCGTGACATCAAGCCTGCCAACATCATGATCACAGCCAACGGTACGGTGAAGATCATGGATTTCGGCATTGCCAAGTCCGGTGGCAGCATGACCAGCACGGGACAGGTGCTGGGCACGCCAAACTATATGTCTCCCGAACAGGTAAAAGGCCGTCCGCTGGATGGACGATCCGACCTGTTCAGCTTCGGTGTGATTCTCTACGAGATGCTCACCGGAGAAAAACCCTTCGTGGGCCAGAACGTCACTACGATCATTTACAAGATCGTGAATGAAAACCCGATCGCGCCACGCGACCTTGACGTTACTGTTCACCCTGGATTGAGCGCAATTGTTGTCCGGTCACTGGCCAAGTCACCCGACGAGCGTTATCAATCCGGAGCGGACCTGGTCCATGACCTTGAGAGTTACAAAGTAACAGGCGCACCGATGCACGCCACTTCTGTGTTGCCCGCAGCCACGCTTGCCGCCGGTGCTGCCACTTCCAGTTCGTTCACTTCGCACGAAAAAACCATGGTCCTGCCCATGAAGATTGTTGCCGGGGCCGCGGTGCGTGCGCCAGAAACCAAACCCAATCCGCAACGCGTTCCGCTTCCACTGCGGATGCCGATGCGAATATCGACAATCGGCGCGCACTCCAACAGGAAATACACATACATTGCTGCCGTCATTGTCATGCTGCTCGTTGCGTTCGGCTGGGGCGGCTACGCTGTGGTGCATGCGCGTGCCAAAGCGCGCCAGCTTGCTGCGGAAGCCAAAGCTCGCGAAGAAGCACAGAAACCGCTGGTACAGGTGCAGCAGGCGCCGCTGGAGCAGATGGCTGTTCCCGCTCCTCCCATCAAACCCGCGGATAGTGACGTTATCGCCCATGACACAACGGTGAAGTTCGTTAAACAGGCCAAAGCGACTTCCGCGCCTGTGTCTGTGCCCGCGCCCACGGTGGATCCTGCGCTGGCCAGGGCCCAGAAGGCGGTCAGTTCACCCAATCAGGTTTATGCGCAGCAGAGTGAGGTTCACTTCACTTCATCACCAGCCGGCGCCAAAGTTGAAATTGACGGCTGGAGCGAACCCAACTGGGTGACGCCATTCAGCGCCTCGCATCTTGCAGCCGGTTTTCATACCGTAAATTTCTCCAAGGCAGGATATCTGCAAAAGGCGATAGCAGTTGAATCCGTGGCCGGCAAAAGTGTGCCGGTGTCGGCAGAACTGAGTCCGGCGGTTTCAACTCTGGTCGTCACCAGCAATCCGGCAAGCGCAAATATTTATCTCGACGGAAGAGATACGGGCCAGGTCACGCCTTCACAGTTGACCGTGGAAAAAGGGATTCATCGCCTGGTCGTGCGCAAGCCAGGATTCAAAGATGCCGCCATCGATGAAACGCTGAATGAAGGCCAGACCCTCAGCTATTCTCCGGTCCTGCTGAGCGTGAATGCTGAGGGCGATAAGACGCCCAACAGCGGTCTCTTCAGCCGCATGTTCGGCGCGGACAACGTACCGGAAGGCAAAGGGCTGGTGCATATCCGTACTGCGCCTGAAGGAGCCACCATCATGATCGACGGTAAAGTGGCGCCCAAGAAGTCGAACGCACGCTGGCCTGCGGATCCCGGCGTCTACACTATTGTCCTGCAAATGGACGGTTATAAGCCGATCCATCGAAATATCCGTGTACAACAGGGCAAGATCGCTAATGTGGATGAGATACTAGAGAAACAGTGAAGCTGAAGCTTCTGCTGTCCCTATGGCCCGTCTCATCATTTCTTCACCTGACGGAAAAAAAGGCGTTCTGGAACTTACCAAGGCGGTCACCACTCTGGGCCGCGGCAACGCCAATGACCTGGTGCTCAATGATGCCAGCGTCAGCCGCTTTCATGCCGTCGTAAAACTTCACGAGGACCAGGTTCTGGTTGCCGACCGCGGCAGCACCAATGGCGTTGTGATCAACGGCGAACGCATTGACCAGGAACGTGAACTGCAGAACGGTGACTTGATGCAACTGGGTGAGTACGAGCTTCGCCTGGAGCGTGTGGACGAGAAGGACATTCACGTTCGCCAGGCCGAATGGCCGTCCACGCTGAACCACATCATGCGTGGCCGTACCGGACAAGCAGATATGTGGGCGGGTACTCAATTCGCCGGTGGCGCCGTAGCCGATCTGGCCGGGCGGGTAAAAAAACTCGAGCGTGAAAACTACCTGCTGACCGTGCTCTATGAAGCCGGCAAAGCGTTGCACGCCAAGCTCTCCCTGGACGATATCAGCCGCCAGGTGATCACTCTGGCTTCGCTCATTGAAGGTGTGGAGCGCGGCTTTGTCATGCTCTTTGACGGCGATGGCGAAGTGGTAAAGCAGAGCGAAGTGCTCTATCGCAACAGTGAGCAGTCCGGTCCGCAGCCGCAGATCATTCTCAGCCAGAAAGTCCTGGACTTGATCCGCCGCGAGCGGCAGCCCATTCTCATCGATGACCTGAGCGTGGACGAACGCTTCAGCGCCAGTGAAAGTCTCAAGATTTCCGGACTGCGCTCCGCCATGTGCGCGCCGCTGATCGGGACCAACCGGCTCTTTGGCGTGGTCTACGTTGACAACATGGAAAAAGCTTCCGCGTTCACTCAGGAAGAGTTGAATGTCTTCGCCCTGGTGGCCGCGCAGGCAGGGGCTGCCATTGATAACGCCGAAGCCCACCGCCATATTGCCCTTCAGGCGGAACAGCGTCTTGCCCTGGAACGTTTTCTGGCGCCGGAAGTGGCGGAAATGGTGGCGGCGAATCCTGACATCCGTCTCGGCGGCAGCAACCAGAAAGTGACCGTTTTGTTTGCCGACATCCGCGGCTTCACCCCCATGAGCGAGAAGCTCGAGCCTGCCAGCGTGGTTGAGATTCTTAACGAATATTTCACCCGCGTGACGGACGTGATCTTTGATCACGGCGGCATGATCGATAAGTACATTGGTGACGCCGTCATGGCGGTGTTTGGTGCGCCCATCAGCAAAGGCAATGACGCGGCCAACGCCGTGGAATCCGCCATACAGATTCAACGCACCATGGCGGAGATGAACCTGGACGCACATGCCAGGCAATGGCCTGAACTTGCGGTGGGAATCGGCATCAACACGGGAGTAGTCACGGCAGGCAATATCGGCTCACCGCGCCGTCTGGAATATACCGTGATGGGCGATAGTGTGAACATCGCTTCGCGATTGGTCACGCACGCGCCAGCCGGACAGATATTCATCTCGCAATTCACGGCGGCTGAATTGGAAGACAAGTTTTCCCTTACATCCCTGCCGGCATTACGACTGAAAGGTCGCAAGGAACGCGTCGGAATCTTCCGTGTGGGATGGAAGGAACGCGCAGGTAAGAAGAAAAAGCGTTCAGCGCGCAAAACGAAAACCGCAGGGTGAGGCATTTTAGATTTGTGATTTGCGATTTGTGATTTCAAATCGCCCCGCGGCCCCAATCATCACTGTGTAGTTCATCAGCATTTTTCTGCGTTCATCTGCGGCAAAAGGCGGCCAACAAAAAAGCCACCCGCATATCGGGTGGCCTTTTTAAAGAGTCTTTCCTGTCTATCGAAAACTGCCCTTACTTCTTGGGAGCGGGCGCTTTCTTCGGCTGCTTGGCAATGACCAGGGTTTTGATTTTGTCATAGGTAGCCTGGGGAAGAATCTTCTTGGTCACCAGATCGTCTTTTCCACTGTAGGGGCGGCCATCAATGATCTTCTGCGAATAGGCATCGCCGATTCCCGGCAACGCGGTGAGTTCCTCTTTAGTAGCGGTATTCAGGTCAACCGGCTTGGTGGATTTTTTCGTGCTGGTATCGGCAGTTTTCTTGGTTCCCTGGGATGCGTTCGCCATGGTTGGCTGAACCAGTCCAATGGTGAGTGTGAGAGCGCAGATGGCGATCATCACCCGGATAGCATTACGGACCATAAATTGTTTCTCCTTTTTTCGAGCAGTTGGATAGTAAGAACCCACGGCCACTCGTTTTGATGCGATTACATTTTTCCCTTCAGCATTCATGACGCCACTGGCCGCATTTACTACATCGCCAAGTAGGGCCGCCAGGGCAGAACGCCAGCAAGAGTAATGATGTTGGAAGAGGACTGGGCGTCAGGTTGGAAAATGCAAATCCAAATGAGCCAGCGAAATTTTCTGGGAGGATGATACAAGAGCCGCTGGGAGTGCGGCAATGGATGAGCAGGATTCAGGCAATCACGGCCGGATGCCGAAAAAAGAGTTGCAAGCTGATGGTTCTAAGACCTGCCCAGGATCAGGCTTTCTTCCCGCCTACCGTTACTGCAGGTTTTTCCCATACGCGTTGCGGCCGCTTACCTTCGGGCAGATCACGGTCCTTGACCCGATCATACATATAGCTGTCGCTCACGGTCCCGAGTGACTCGTTGTACAGGCTCACGCTTCCCATGGCTTCGCGCAGTTCTTCAGAAAAGTCGTGGATCGCTTTCAGGTGGTCGGCAGTTGCCGGGACTTCAGTTTTCGTGGTTTTCAGGAACTTCTGGTAGCCCTTATCCACCAGGCGGGAAATTTCGCCGCCGATCAGGTATCCCGGTTTGGCAAATAGACGAGCACCGCCGCTGGCTGCGTCTCTTTCAATTGCCGCCGACGCGGCATATTTCTTCACAAAGACGCGGTTCTGCGTTCCCGCCGGCTCAAGTACTTCGAAGCCGTGTTCGCGAAGCCAATTCACGGCGTCTTCATAACTGCGCTGCTGTTCTTTCTTTGCCATTCCATCACCTGCTCCGGTCGCATTCGACCTTGCTGGGGTTTCCACGATTGATGCGGAATTGAACGTTACTGTCGCATATTGGATGCACTTTGGGCAACATTACCCTTGTGCAGAGGGTAAAGTGGCCGACTAAGCCCTTCAAATCTACCGGTATGGAAGGCCTTAGATCTCGTGACAATGATCGGCATGAAGGCCTTAAACCTGAAGTAAAAACATGATTGAGCTTAGTTGCTGGTTTATGCATAATGCAGGCCCTTATTGCCGGATAAACGGGGCTGGATCATGTCTGAAAGGTTAATGCTATGAAATACATAGCTGCTCGCATAGTGGCTCTGATCGTTTTCTTCTGTTTCACCATCACGTCAGTCACGGCTGAGGTGCCGCAATCTTCCCCTACATCCTTATCCAGAGCCAACAACGAAGATTCCTATGTGAAGCTGCGCAATATCAAAGTTGGAAGTGAATCGGTCCATGTTAAGGACTTCACGCTGAAGAAGGACGCGGGCGTTTTTACTTTTCACAGCGGCATATTCACGCTCCTGGAGCCGGTGAACGGAAAGATTACCGGAGCGGTCTTCACGGGAGATGCCACTTTCGCTCTCAATCCGCCTACCATTCTGGAGAAGCGTAATCTTGCCATCCTGACCAAAGGCCTTCCTTTTGAGGAGCAGTTCTCCGGCGCGGTGTTTCGTTTTACTGACGGTACGGAAACAGAGTTACGGAAAGCCGCTCTTCAGGATTCAGCCTCGTCGGGAGATGCGCCGGGGCTCCTGGCAGACGTGCAACTCCAGCTAAGAAAGAAGATCAAGTACAACCTGTCGGCACGCCTGCTGCAAGACGTGCTGAACACCAGCCCAGGTGGCAAGTTTACGGCTTTCATCAAAGGTAAACGTTATAGCGACAAAATGATTTATGACGTTGATCCACACGGCGCCATCAGCGCCGGATCAGAAGAAGTTTCGCTTCTCATCTGGGATGAAAACCATTTCGGCGTGTGGGCGGCCTTCCACCAGGCAAAGGAATACGAAAACCATACTGCCAGCAGTTCGGAACAAAACACAGCTGTGGTCATCAATCACCAGAACCTGGACACCATCATCGCCAAGAACGCCTTCCTCACCGGTACCGCCAAGACCACATTCATCGCAAAAGAGGATGGTGTAAGGGTGGTTCCGCTTGATCTCTTCCATACCCTGAGAGTGGATTCCGTGACCGGTGGAGATAAAGAAGCACTCTCCTTCATTCAGGAGGATAAGGACGAAGACTCTGATTTCGCCGTGATCATCCCCCGAGAGCTAAAAAAGGGCGAGTCGTACACCATCACCACGCATTACGAAGGCAAAGATGCGATTCGCAATGAAGGCAATGGAAATTACTATCCGGTTTCTCGCGAAGCCTGGTACCCAAACCAGGGCTTTGGCAACTACTGCGCTTATGACATGACATTCCGTGTTCCCAAAGGATTGACCATGGTGGCCACAGGTAAGTTGCTCAAGTCGGTCGATGAGGGCAGCGAGACCATTTCCGAGTGGACATCCGAGATCCCCATGGCGGTGGCCGGATTTAATTTTGGCAAGTTCAAACGGGAACAAGGCAAGCCGCTAAAGCAGCCCTATCTCCTGGAAACGTTTGCCAATCCCAGTTCACCTGACTTGATTGAAGGCTTGAAGCACATGGATGACATGCCGAGAATTAACGGCGGCGGACCGGAGCTCACCGGAACTCTGGGAACCATGAGCACAACCGGCATGATGAAAAAGGCCATGGGTGAGGCCCAGTTGTCGGTGGAAATTTACACTGATTTCTTTGGCGAAGCCCCATACAAGCGCCTGGCGATGACTCAGCAGACCGCACTCGATTACGGCCAGTCGTGGCCCGGCCTGGTTTACCTGCCCATCACCTATTTTTTTGATTCCACCGTCCGCCACCAGCTTGGATTTGGTGATGCCCACGGTTATTTCAAAGTAGTGGGACCGCATGAAATCGCCCACCAGTGGTGGGGACATGCCGTTGGTTTTAACTCCTATCGCGACCAATGGATGAGCGAAGGTTTTTCTGACATGTCCGCCTCGCTGTTTCTCGAATATGTATACGGCCAGAAGAACCTGGATGATTACCACAAATTCTGGGCGGACCAGAGGCAGCTGCTTCTGGACAAGAACCGTGAAGGCCGCCGGCCGATCGATGTTGGGCCGGTAACTCTTGGCTATCGGCTGAACAATGCCAGGACCGGATTTGATATCGGCCGCCGGCTGCTTTATCCCAAAGGGTCTTACATTCTGCAAATGGTCCGATTCATGCTTCAGGACCGCGGCAAGGGCGATCCTGATATGCCCTTCAAGGAACTGATGCGCGATTTCACCAGGACATATACAAATCGGGTTGCGAGCACGGAAGATTTCAAGGCGATGCTGGAAAAGCACATGACTTCCGAAATGGACATCGACGGGAACCACACGATGAATTGGTTCTTTGACGAGTATGTTTATGGAACGGATTACCCATCGTACAAATTTGAGCATTCCTTTTCAACCGATGACAAAGGCGACCAGGTTCTGAATTTCAAGCTTACCCAGGCAGACGTGAACAAAGACTTTGTCATGCTGGTGCCCATTTATATTGAAATGCCGAATGGCGGGGTGGCGCGCCTGGGTTCAGCTCGCATGTCGGGGAACACTACCATTGACCAACATGTGCCTTTAAAAGGACTGAAAGAGAAGCCCAAACGGGCGGTCATCGCCTATTACGATGACGTGCTGGGCAACGTGGAGAGCAAATAAAGCCAGAAAGCAAAAAACCGGCGCCTATTCTCCCCCGAGATGTTCAGCGCCGGCTTTGGAGTCTCCCCTCTTCCAAGGGTTGACCAGGCCGCTCATCTGCTTTCGGCCAACTGTTTCGCGTGTGCTGGGGGCTGCTGCGAATCTGGTAGTCCAAGAGTCTTCTACTCTGAACAAGATGGACTGCCGACGTTATTCAGGTCAATAACAAAGGCAAGTCGGCGTGTTTACTTCACAGATAACCAATAACGGCGCGTTTAGCGCCACAGGCTGATGTATACTGGGCCGGAATAAACTCGGAGCTCGTTCATATTTACTTTTTATCGCTCCGAATAAAGCTGCGGGGGCAGCGATTTACCAGGATACTGCGGGTTGAACTTTACGTTTCTTTAGCTTTCATTGGCAGCACTGTCCCCTCGTCGGGAGGGTCCCATTATGGACCTGGCACTAATTCGCATTGTTTTCATCATCGTCGTAACCGCAACCTGCTGGTTTCTACATCCCTTTGGCCTTTACGGAGCACCCGCCATTGGAGCAGGCCTGCTGATGAGCGCCATGGTAGTGGCCTTTGAGATCAGGCTGCGCGTGGTCAGCCTCAAGCGGCTCATCGGCGCGGTCATTGGCAGTATTCTCGGCATTCTTGGCGCCTACCTGTTCAGTGTGGTTCTTAAGAACAGCATCACGCATCCTGAAACCCAGCGTTTCCTGCAGCTCATGGTGATGTTGCTGATGTCGTACGTTGGCCTGGTGGTAGGGGCGAACAAGGGCGATCTGCTTAACCTGGCGGCATTGGGCGGAATCTTTGGCTCGGAGAAACAAGGCCGGAAAAGCTTCAAGCTGCTGGACACCAGTGTGATCATCGATGGACGCATTGCCGATATCGCTGACACGGGATTTCTCGATGGTGTGCTGGTGATTCCTCAATTTGTGTTGCGCGAACTCCAGCTGGTGGCTGATTCGGCGGACTCGCTCAAACGCAATCGCGGACGGCGTGGTCTGGACGTGCTTCAACGCGTACAGAAGATTGTGACCGTCAACGTCCAGATTGTGGAAGATGACTTTCCCACCATTCGTGAAGTTGATCTCAAGCTCATCGAGCTGGCCAAGGTTTACGAAGCCAAGATCATCACCAACGATTTCAATTTGAATAAAGTCGCCCAGCTGCAGGGCGTGGAAGTGCTGAACATCAACGAACTGGCCAATGCGCTGAAACCGATTGTGCTCCCCGGCGAGAGCATGCGCGTGTTCATCCTGAAAGAAGGCAAAGAGTACAACCAGGGTGTGGCGTATCTGGATGACGGCACTATGGTGGTGGTGGACAATGCGCGCAAGTTAATCGGCAAGAACGTGGACATTGCCGTGACGTCTGTGTTGCAGACTACAGCTGGCAAGATGATCTTTGGCAAGTTTGACGAACGTGTGCGCCCCACTGAACCGCGTTTGGACCCTAAGGCGGAAGTGCGAAAGACGCAGCCAATCGTTGTCGAAACACCCCAGACAACCACTGAGTAATGCCTTAGCGCCGTAACGCCGCAGGCCATGTCCACTTGCGCTGGCAGGCAACCAGTGACTCGCATAGAATCTAGCTTGGCTACCCCATCGATGTGAGTGGCCCAGGACGCCACTGCCCCCTGGCGGCGGATCCATCAGGTATTACCAATTGTCATTGCGATTTCAGTATCGTCTTATCGCTTTTATTTCTCTTGCCTCTATCCTTGGCTGGGGAAGTGATTGGCGACCCTTGATGCTGCTCCAGGCAGCCGTCACCGGACAGATTGCGGTCACCGTGACTGATCAGAACGGGCAGCCTCTGGTCGCCGCACAAGTCAACGTGGAGCAGGATGGAAAGCAGTTGGCAATCGAGCGGACCACGCCATCCGGCAACGCGCTGGTGCGCAACCTTGCGCCAGGCCAGTACAAGATCATCGTGGCAAAACAGGGATTCTATGCCACGGTGCTGGATAAGCTCGAACTCGCTGCGGGAACCAAACAAGCTATAGAAGTAAAGATGCAGCCGATGCGTGAGTATCGCGAAGAGGTTGAGGTGATGGCGCAACCATCCCCCATTGATCCGGAGCAGATCACCAGTTCCCAGGCTGTCACCGCCGCGGATATCTCGATCATCCCTTATCCCACCACACGCGATTACCGCAATGTGCTGCCTTACATTCCTGGCGTACTGGCTGATAGCTCCGGACAGATTCATGTCGCCGGTTCCAGTACACAGGAAATTCAGGATTATATGGATGGTTTTGAAGTCAGCCAGCCGGCAGGCGGAGCGTTGTCTTTGCGAATGAATCCGGATTCGCTGCGGAAGATTGATGTCCAGAGCAGCCGCTATTCGTCACGCTTCGGAAAAGGTTCCGGCGGCCTGACTGACCTGGAGATTCAGGATGGCGACAATCGGCTGCGTTTCAATGCCACGGATTTCATCCCCACCTTTCAAAACATAAACGGACTGCACTTCAATAACTGGACCCCGCGTGCTTACCTGTCCGGACCGCTGGTGAAGAACAAGATCTGGTTCAATCTTTCCCATGAGGGTGAGAACGACCTGAATATCGTCAAGGAACTTCCAGACGGTGCTAACCAGAATACAATCTGGCGCACGGCGGATCTGGCTCGCTTGCGCATGAACCTTACGCCCAGCAACGTGATCACGGCCAGCGCCCTGGTAAACCTTTTCAGTTCTGACAACAGCGGCATTTCGCCATTTGATCCGGTGTCAGTTTCCACCAACGGGCATTCGTCGTTATATGTGCTGACGCTGAAAGACCAGTTCACCATCGCGCGGAACACACTGATCGAATTTGGTGGCGGCTATCATCGCACCAAGAATGCCACGCTGCCGCAAGGCACAGGCGATTACATCCTCACTCCTACAGGACGCGAAGGAAATTTTTACTTCACCAGCCACAACGCATCTTCACGCGCGCAGGGATTCAGCAATCTATTTCTGCAGCCTCTCAAGTTTGCCGGCACACACCAGTTCACAGTCGGTGGACGTATCGATCGCATCGTATATAGCGGGAATAACGTGCGCACCGCACTCGATTTTGTGGACGAATCCGACAACCTTCTGCGAAGGACTTCTTTTACCAATGCCGGACAGTTCAGCCTGAACACCGTGGAATCGAGCGCTTATGTGCAGGATCGCTGGATGCCGGTGCAACGCGTTGTGATTGAACCAGGAGTTCGCTGGGACCATGACAGCTTTCTGCAGCAGGACTTCTATTCCCCTCGTATAGCCGGCACAGCCCTGCTGGAACGCGCCCATGAAACCAAGTTCACCGCGGGCATTGGCGTTTATTACGACCGCTCAAATCTCTCCATGGCCAGCCAGCCTTTGCAGGGCGAACGCACGGACGCGTTTTTAGTGCCCAGCCCCAAGGTGATTCCGGCGCGGTTCGTGGTCGATCCAACTCAGCTCACCATGCCGCGTTTCATCAACTGGAGCGTCGGCATTGAGCGCCGGCTTCCCTGGAACCTGTACGCCCGCGTCGACTACCTGAACCGCCATGGCGAACACGTATGGGCGTATGAACAGCAACCGGATGGCACCTTTGTGCTGCAGCCCCACAAAGAAGATCGCTATGAAGCCGAGCAGATCACTCTACGTAAGGATCTGAAACGCGGCTATCCGGCAATGGTGTCTTACACCCATTCAAAAGCGACATCGAATGAGAGTCTGGATTTCAACATTGATAATTTCACCACCGGTCCGCAGATGGGCGGCCCGCTGCAATGGGATGCGCCGAACCAGGTAACGTCGTGGGGTTCCTATCCCCTTCCCAACTTTTGGAAGTTCCGCAAGTTCGACCTTTCTTACTCGCTGCTCTATCGCACCGGTTATCCTTTTATCACCGTGAACGACTTTGGACAGCTGGTGAACGGTACCGGCACTTTCCGCTTTCCGGCATACCTCTCGCTCAGCCCGGCGATTGAAAAGAAATTTACCTTCCACGGTTATCTCTGGGCCGCACGCGTAGCGGTTGAGAACATCACGAATAATCCCAATGCCAACGTGGTGGATAATGACGTGAACTCGCCGACGTTTCTGACTTTCTTCGGCCAGGCGCATCGGACGTTGAACGGTAGAATCAGATTTTTGGGGAAGCAGTGAACAGCAGTACTTAGCCATTGGTACTTGGCCAAAAGCAAGATCAAAACCTCTACCGCGGTAAAGGTTTCAAAGATGTTTCACGGCTGAGGGCTGACTGCTAATTGCCAATTGCTAGTTGCTTACTTCCGGCGTCGCTTCCAGCAGCGTACGTGTGTAGGGATGCGCCGGAGATAACGTTATCTGCTCCGACGATCCCAGTTCCACGATCTCTCCTGCCCGCATCACGGCAATGCGGTTGCATAAATATCGAACCACCGGCATGGAGTGAGAAATAAACAGATAGGTCAAGCCGAAGTCGCGCTGGAGCTGTTTAAGCAGGTTAATGATCTGCGCGCCCACGCTGACATCCAGTGCAGATACGGGCTCATCGCATACGATCAGCTTGGGCCGCAGCATCAGCGCGCGCGCTATTCCAATGCGCTGCCTCTGTCCGCCGGAAAATTCATGCGGATACCGGCGCAACGCTGACTCATCCAGACCTACCGCCCGCATCATCTCCGCGGCAGACTCAGTCCGTTGCGCCTGGCTGCGCTTACCCGCTTCGTGGATCACCAGGGGCTCGGTCACGATTTCCAGCACCTTCATGCGCGGGTTGAGCGATGCAAAAGGGTCCTGGAAGATGATCTGCATCTCACGCCGAAGATTTCGCAGAGTAGAAGGTGAAGCCTTGAGTACATCGTTCTGCTGGAAAATCACGGTGCCTGACGTGGGTTCAATCAGTCGCAAAACCATGCGTCCCAGAGTACTTTTGCCGCAACCTGATTCACCCACCAAGCCAAGTGTCTCTCCCGCTTCAATGTCCAGAGACACTCCATTCACCGCGCGGACCTCACGTTGCGCCTGGCCAAAAGCACCTTCGGTTTTATAGACCTTGACCAGGTCACGGATTTCCACCAGCGGCATGAGCTTCACTATAAATGACCGCCGGCTCTCAACCCGGGCGCCTGGAACCTGCAATTTAGGACACTAGCGCCAAGTAGCGCCTCCAACGCCAACATCGCTGCGCTAAGGCCATCTAATCCTTTAAATTTGCTGAAAAATGGGGCACCAGGGGCACGTGGACCTGTCAATTCCTGTCATTAAGGTTGATTGGCACGCAATTAGGGTGAAGTGGCACGTTCCTTGGAAGGCGGAGAGCGCGGGCCTTAAAGGCATTAGTGTCTTGGGCAGGGTTATACACCTTAGAAATCGGCGTGTTTGCAGTAAAGCGTCTATCGTCAACGTGTTAGAATTTTTTTACAACCTTGGCAAAACTGCAGGATTTTGATTCGGGTGAAAGAATTCCTTTGTGATTGAACTAGCGCCTTCCATACTGTCTGCTGATTTTGCGCATTTGGCTGACCACGTTCACGCGGTCACTGAAGGCGGCGCTACAGTTCTGCACGTGGATGTGATGGACGGCCACTTTGTGCCGAACCTGACCATTGGGCCGCCGGTAGTTGCGTCATTGCGGAAAGTTACCCGACTCCCGCTTGACGTCCATTTGATGATCGAGAACCCTGATCTTTTGATTCCGTCGTTTGTGGATGCCGGAGCTGATTGGATCTCTGTCCATCAGGAAGCATGCATTCACCTGCACCGCACGTTGGAGCTGATTCGCAGCCATAACGTGAACGCAGGCGTGGTGATTAATCCGGCGACTCCCGTGGAGATGCTGGAAAATGTCCTTTCCATGGTGGACCACGTTCTGGTCATGTCAGTGAACCCGGGATTTGGGGGACAGAAGTTTATTCCTATGGTTCTGGAGAAGGTGCGCCGGCTGGTGGCCATGCGATCAGAGCGCCGCGCCAGCTTTCGCATTGAGATTGATGGCGGTATTGGCAATGACACCATCGGTGAAGCCGTACGCGCGGGCGTGGAAATTCTGGTCGCCGGCAATGCCGTATTTGCAGCGGGAAGCCCTAAGGAAAACGTGCAACGTCTGTTGAGACTTGCTCAGGAAGCTACCCTGCAAAGGGTCTAAGGAAAAAATTCGTTCAGTATCTGAGGTAGGAATGGTAAGAAAAATTGTTTTATCCCTGGCGCTGGCCTGCACTTTGCTGCTGGCTGCCGGATGCCATCATAAAGTCGTGAATCCTCTCGCTAACATCGACTCCAAGCAGCCGGACAAGGCGCTTTACGATCGCGCCATGGATTCCATGAAACACGGCCGTTATCAGGAAGCACGTACGCTGCTGGAAACGCTGTTGAACACCTACCCGGATTCAGAGTATCTGGCCCGCGCCAAACTCGCAGTGGGTGATTCCTGGTACAACGAAGGCGGTACCGCGGCCTGGCAGCAGGCTGAGGTGGAATACAAGGACTTCCAGACCTTCTATCCGAACCTTCCTGAAGCCTCTGAAGCTCAGCTCAAGGTAGCCAAGATCCATTACCGCCAGATGGAGAAGCCTGACCGGGATTACAACCAGGCGATGCGTGCTGCTGAAGAATACAAGTCGTTGATCGCTACCTATCCTGACAGCCCATTAGTTCCGGAAGCCAAGCAGCGCCTGCGTGAAGTGCAGGAACTGCTGGCTGAGCGGCAATATCGCATTGCCCATTTTTATTTCCTGCGTGACAACCTTGCCGCATCGCAAGCGCGCATGGAATCATTGATTGATTCCTATCCGCTCTATAGCGAAATTGATGAAGCCTTGTACGAACTCGGCGCTTTGTACGAAAAAGAAGCCGCCACCGTGCGCAAGCAGAGATTGAGCGAAGCGGCCAAGGAAAAGATGGCTGCTCAATTTCAATCGAAGGCGATTGAAGCGTATACGCGGATCATTAAACGGTACCCCGCCATGGGCCGCGCTGACGCCGCGCGACAGCGTTTGAAGGCACTCAATGCTCCCATCCCTACTCCAACGGCTGAGGCGATGGCGGAAAGCAAGGCGGAAGAAGAAAGCCGCAGCAGCATTACCCACATGCAGAGCCTGACTGGAAACTTCAAGAAGCGTCCAGACCTTGCTCGTGCAGCCAAGGTTGGCGAACCCAGCCTGGAAGAGGAACAGGTAAAGAGCGCGCCGGCCATGGTCAATGAGCTGAATAAGCAGCTCAACATCGCCACGGAACCGAATGCAAACCTTGGATTGCAACCAGTAAAATCGAACGGGCCCGCCCCGGGCGCAAATGAGGCTCCGCCAAGCAGTTCCACGCCGAGTCCCACGCCCGCGACTGAAGGTGCGCCTCCCAAGCCGGCTCCGGCCCAGGTGAATGAAGTTCAGGGAAGCCAATCACCCGTGAGCGCCACGCCTGCAACGGAGAATACGGAGAACCCACCGGCCGCAAGTCCGACGTCGACCCCTGGAACCGTTTCCAAGGAGAACGCCAAGGCCACTGATAGCAAGGCTGATACGAAAGACGAATCAACCAGCAAGAAGAAAACCAAGAAGGGGCTGCGCAAGCTGATCCCGTTTTAGAAGTCCCTGAAACACCCCAGAGGATTAGCACTTCTGGTGGGGTAGGGAATATACCTCACTAGGTACTGAGGTGGTCTTTCCATTGACTTCAAAGGCGTTTACCAGTAACGTGAGCTCGTTTCCTGCCTGATCGAAGGTTATAGACGTGTCGCTAAGAATTTTATTTGCCGATGACAGCGTGACCGCCCAGAACATGGGCAAGAAGATCCTCACCGAAGCGGGATATGAGGTGATTGCTGTCAGCAACGGCGCTGCTGCAGTTAAGAAGATTGCCGAGCAAAAGCCGGACATCATCATCCTTGACGTCTACATGCCGGGCTATAGCGGCCTGGAAGTATGCGAGAAGGTGCGCTCCAACATTGCCACCATCAAAACTCCTGTTCTTCTCACCGTGGGAAAGATGGAGCCATACAAGCCTGAAGATGCTAACCGCGTCCGTGCTGACGGCGTCATTATCAAGCCCTTTGAAGCCAGTGATCTTCTGGCCATCATCAAGAAGTTTGAAGAGCGCATCAAGGCCATGCCCGCACCTGCAGTCATGGCGCCGCCACCACCTGTCCGCAAAGTGGATCTTTATCCCGAGCCCGAAACTCCGGAGCCGGTTCGCGCCAAAGTAACCCAGTCGACCGTGGAAGTGCCGGACCACATGGCGTCATCTTCGGCGTTTAGTGATTTACTGGGCGGTGAGTCAGGTTATCCTACGCCGCACTTTGTCCCGCCGCCTTCCAGCTCTTCTCCAGCGGACGAGACGGCCAAACTCAGTGCTGTTTCTGATTATGACGTACCCATGTCATGGCGTCCGGATGCCCCGCCGGAGACAGACGTCATGGCGGCCCAGGAATCAGAGGCATTGCCGGTTACCGCTGCTCCAACACTGGCAGACGACCCGGTTGCCGTATCTGAACCGGAGCCCGAACCTGAGGCGATGCCTGAGCCCATTTCAGAACCAGAGACTCTGCATGTCGCTGAGGCCTCCATCGACGTGCCCTCGTCTGCAACAGAAGTCCCCGAGGCAGTCACTGCCCGGCCTTTTCAGATTCCGGTTTATCAGGATTCCACGCCGGCGCCGGCAGAGTTTATGCCGACCGCAGCGGCCCCCATTGGCGATATTGACGTTCCTCGCGAGCCCTCGCTGCAGGAGTCAGCGGAAGAGATAACCCGTACCACGGTGGCTGATGCCCGCGAAGCCGGCCTGGTGCCGACCAGCCATGCCGCCAGTTCAAATGCGTCTGTCCACATCGCGGCGCCAATGCATGTAGCTGAAATGAGCGTTGGATCCCCGGCTGATAATCCCGCGGCTGACCTTCCGTCAATTGACGTTCCGGCAGCTCCGCCGATCATGTCCGACGCCGCACCGGTGGAAGCTTCTGCGCCTTTGCCGCCACTTACCAACGATGACTTTGAAGCCCGAGTCGCCGCTGCCATGGCTGCTTACAGTCACGCTCAACCCACCGCGCCAGGCCCGCCTGACATCGGCAAGAATGGCTCAAGTGAATTGCCGGCCAGCATGGTTGCCGCAACCGCTGCACCAGTGAGCGTGTCGGCTCCGGCCATGGAACAGTCTTTCCATGCAGCCAGAGAAGCTGCTCCAGTCCATCAAACTTCTGCACCTGTGATTGCTGAAACGCAGTTGGAGGAAATCAAAGCCGAGCCCATTGATGAAGAAGCGGTTCCATCGCTGGATTCAGAGCCGGCAACGGTTGCCTCAGCCACTGCGGAAGCAGTAACCGCCAGAGTTGAAGCAGAGCTGCCCGCAGCGGCCACCGCCATTGCCGAAGCAGCAGAAGCTCATGGGGCCGAGCATCACAACATCGCGCAGGTAGTCCATCGCGTGATGGAGCGCATGAAGGGTGATCTGGTGGAAGAGATCGTCCGCGAACTTAGATCAAAGAAATAACAGGCATCGCAACCAAGGAATTCAGGAGCGCCTTTTTCGGCGCTCCTTTTTTGTTTTGGTGTGGAAGATTTGCCTGACCCCGGAAGGTTGCTTCTGAAATCAACTGAAAGCAATCCAGCAGCTCACTCATCTTCACAACTGGCGTTCTCAATCCGGAATCAAACCTTTCAAGGAGCATAACTTGTCCATCACTTGTCAGGGAGCTCCAGATTTCGAAGGAGGAACTATTCATGCGACGCTTCATAACTATGGCCGCATTTGCCTGCATCGCCGCTTTCTGGGGGACGACGAGCAGTGCTCAGGGAATTCCACAAGGAACATATCAGCAGACTTGTAACAACGTGTCCGTGAGCGGGGATACATTGGTGGCAAACTGCCAGGATGCAAACGGCGCCTGGCGTACTTCGCAGCTACCCGGTTTTCAGCGCTGTACCAGTGAGATCAGCAATGACAACGGAAACCTTCGTTGCGCGAACGCCGGCTATGCGGGACAGGCCTGGCGGGGAGATGGTCCGGGGGGATCATACGTTCAGAACTGCCGTGACGTGAAAGTTGGCGGCGATGATCTGCATGCAACATGCCAGACCAATGATGGCGCATGGAAAGACGCCAAACTTGATGACTATCGCAAGTGCAAGGGCGACATCGCGAATCAGAATGGCAAGCTGCGCTGCGTTGCCGGCGCGCCCTACGGCGGCCCGGTGGGAGCTTATGGTCCCGGGCCCTATGGAAACCCGAATTATCAGAACGCAAATGGCCCGGCTGGAAGCTATGGGCAAAGCTGCCGCGACATTCACGTTGGCGGGGATGATCTTCACGCTCGCTGCCAGACGCGCAACGGCGACTGGGCAGATGCCAAGCTCGATGACTACCAGAAATGCCACGGCGACATCATCAATGATGAAGGACATCTCCGTTGCGTGACCGGCGCCCCGGTGGCCGGCGGCTATTACGGCAATGGCCCTGCTCCGGTTAACAGCGGCTACAACGGCGCCCCCGTGAATGGACCGGAGGGCTCATACACCCGCACCTGCATGGACATTCACGCCAAAGGCGATGATCTGCATGCACGCTGCCAGACCAATGGTGGTGAAGTGCACAATACCAAGCTGGATGACTATCGCAAATGCCACAGTGACATCATCAATGACGATGGAAATCTCCGCTGCCAGAGATGAAATGGAAGATGAGATAGACCCACGACAAAGCCTGTCAAAATGTTGGCGCGCGATTGATTCAACTCAGTCGCGCGATTTTTTTCCAGCCAGCAGCTACAAGCATGCGTTTGCTCACTTCCACTTTTCGCTTGTAAACTCTTGTCTTAGACGCTTCGCATCGCATGCCACACGAACTTCCAAAAACCTACGACCCCAGCGCCATTGAGGTCCGCTGGGCGGAGTACTGGGTCAACGAGAAGCTGTTCTCGGTGAAGACCCCGGAGCCCGGCTCGGAAGCAGCCAACAAGCCCGTCTTTACCCTCCTTTTGCCGCCGCCCAACGTCACCGGACGGCTGCACATGGGCCACATGCTCAACCAGACGGAGATGGACATCATCATGCGCTGGCGTCGCATGCGCGGATTCACCACGCTGTGGCTGCCCGGAACGGATCACGCCGGCATTGCGACGCAGATGATGGTGGAACGGCAGCTTGCCGCGGAAGGCACCAGCCGCCAGAAACTGGGCCGCGACGCTTTTCTTCAGCGCGTGTGGGAGTGGAAAAAGCATTATGGCGGCGCCATCCAGACGCAGATGAAGAGGCTCGGCGCGTCCGTTGACTGGGACCGCGAGTACTTCACCATGGATGAAAACCTCTCGCGCGCCGTGACAGAGGTTTTTGTCCGCCTGCATGAACAGGGATTGATCTATCGCGGTAAATACATCGTGAACTGGTGTCCCCGCTGCATGACAGCCATTTCTGATCTTGAGGTGGTTCACGAAGATTACGCGGGCAAGCTCTATCAGATCCGCTATCACGTGGCAGGTGATCCGAGCCAATCGCTCACCATTGAGACCACGCGCCCTGAAACCATGCTGGGCGATACGGCAGTTGCAGTGAACCCGCGAGATGCTCGCTACAAGCATCTTCACGGCAAGAAGCTGATTCTGCCGTTGCTGGAGCGCGAAATCCCGATCATCACTGACGAGCTCGCTGATCCCGAGTTTGGCAGCGGTGCGGTCAAGGTAACGCCCTCGCACGATCCCAATGATTTTCAGGCTGGCATGCGCAACAACCTGCCCCAGATCAACATCATGGACGATCAGGCGCGCATCAACGAAAATGGCGGGCCGTATGCCGGGCTGGATCGCTATGAAGCGCGGGAAAAGATCCTGCATGACCTCACGCACCGTGGCCTGCTGGTTGGGACCAAAGACCACGCCTATGCCATTGGCAAGTGTGATCGCTGCAAAACCATTGTGGAGCCTCGTCTTTCCACGCAGTGGTTCATCAAGATACAGCCTCTGGCGGACCGCGCGATTGCGGCCGTGGAGAAGCGTGAGATTGTCTTCACCCCGGAGAATTACTCCAAGACGTATTTCGAGTGGATGCGCAACATCCATGACTGGTGCATCTCTCGCCAGCTGTGGTGGGGACATCGTATTCCCGCATGGCATTGCGCCAATGGCCATATCACGGTCGCTCGTACGGTACCGCCCGCGTGTTCAACCTGTAACAGCACAAAGCTGGAACAGGATTCAGACGTTCTGGATACCTGGTTTTCTTCCGGACTGTTGCCGTTCACGGCCTTTGGCTGGCCGGAAAAGACGCGTGATCTGGATATCTTCTATCCTACGTCTCTGCTGATCACCGGTTTTGACATTCTGTTTTTCTGGGTCGCCCGCATGATCATGCTGGGCTGCCACTTCATGGAAGGCCATCCCCAGGGCAGCGTGCCGTTCAAAGAAGTCTACATACATGCCCTGGTCCGTGATGCCGACCGGCAGAAGATGTCTAAAACCAAGGGCAACGTCATTGATCCCATTGAGGTCACGGAGAAGTTCGGTACAGACGCGGTGCGTTTCACGCTGGCATCCATGGCGTCGCCCGGCACTGATATTGCGTTCAGTGAAGGCCGCACCAAAGGCTACCGCGACTTCGCCAATAAGATATGGAACGCTGCCCGCTTCATGTTCATGAACGCGGAGCGGGTCCCCGGCAGCAGCCTTATCCAGGGCGCAAATCCCGACGATTTGAAATATCTTGAGAACCGTTGGATTTACTCGCGCTTTTATCGCGTTGCCGGCGAAGTGAATCAGAGTCTGAATGCTTATCGCTTTGATGAAGCGGCCAACGCCGTCTATAAATTTTTCTGGAATGAGTTTTGCGACTGGTATCTGGAGATCATTAAGCCTCGTCTTTTGGGCGAAGGTAAAGAAGCGCAATCGGCGGTGGCTTTTCTGGGCGATGTCTTTGAGGGAGCTTTACGGTTGCTTTCGCCATTCATGCCTTTCATCACAGAAGAGATCTGGCATGCGATGTATAACGGTAAGACGCCGCAGAAATCGATCGCCTTGGCCAAATTCCCTGAAGGCGGCGAGAAGTGGCTGAACGATGAAGCGGAAGAGCAGATGGCGACCTTGCAGAGCCTCATCGGAGAGATTCGCAACCTGCGCGCGGAATTACAGGTTGAACCCAAAACAAAGACTCCGGTTCGGATCCACACAAGTGCCGTAGTCCAGGCGTTGGTCACCGAAAATCGACAGATGCTCGAACGTCTGCCCAACGTCAATGTAAGCGACGTCACTTTCGTTGCCGACTCGCTGACCAACGAAGCCGGGACGCGTACCACATCGAAATTTGAAGTCGTTGTGGTGTACAAAAAGCAAATCGACGTAGCTGCGGAGCGCGAGCGCCTGACCAAAGAGCTGACTAGATTGGAAAGCCAGCTGGCCAATTCGCAAAAGCAGCTTGGCAACGAACAATTTCTTTCCAAGGCTCCGCCGCCGGTGGTTGAGGGATTGAAAAAGCAGGCTGCAGAGCTGCAGATTTTGATCGACAAGACGCGCAAGGCACTGGATGCTCTGGAATAATGGGTTGCAATTTGAATTCAGATACGCTTTAAACTGACATTATGGATTGGCATAGCCGAAGAATCAGCGCCATTCTGGAGAACGCACTGCTGGAAGACAAAGCCACCAGTGATGCGACGTCGCGCGCGTGCATTGATCCACAGCAGCGCGCCACTGCCACTGTTCTGGCCAAGCAGGATTGCATCCTTTCAGGTGTGGGCGCGGTTGCGCGCATTCTGGAAATCTATGAGCAGCTTGATCCCAACGCCATCGGCCATGCGGAAGTCATCAGCCATGGCGAAATCTTCGATGGTGTCCGCCTGCGCAAGGGGCAAGTAATCGCCGTGGTGCGCCACAATGCGCGTGTTTTACTGTCCTGTGAGCGTGTCATCCTGAACGTATTGCAGCGCCTCAGCGGCATCGCCACCTTCACCCGAAAATTCGTAGATGCCATTCATGGGACCCAGACCAAGATTCTTGACACGCGCAAAACCGCGCCCGGCCTGCGCGTGCTGGACAAGTATGCAGTGCGTTGTGGCGGCGGCCACAATCATCGGCTTGATCTCTCAGACGGGATTCTCATCAAGAACAATCACATTACTCTGGCGGGAAGCGCCGCGGTCGCCTTGCAGCGGGCCATCCGCAACCGCCGCGGTGAGCTGCCCATTGTGATTGAAGTACGGAATCTCTCAGAACTCGATGAGGCATTGACCAATGGCGCGGAGAGGCTCCTGCTGGATAACATGAGCGTGGAGACCGTTCGCGCCGCCCTGGTCAAAATCAAAGAACAGCCGCGCACGATCCCCGTGGAAGTCTCCGGCGGCATTCAGTTGGAGAATGTCCGTGCCTACGCTGAAACCGGGGTTGACTATATCTCTGTAGGCGCCCTGACCCACTCACCCCAGGCTGTGGACTTGAGTATGAGGATAGTTCCCGCGTAAGCTGTATGTCCGATTTGATCGCAATCAGGCGGCCGCATAGCCGTCAGCTAAGGATTCAAGATTTTTCTGGAGGAAGATCACCAAAAGGCTCTGGCCTTCCCGTTCCTTTCTCCCAGGCCCCGCCTGCGAAGTGACTGATAACGGGATACTTTGATGTTAAAGTATCTCTCCGGCAAATTTTTGGATCGTTTGCTGCTGTTTTTTACTCCAAGTAGCAAATCTTTTAAGGAGACTTTTGTTCGTATGAGAAATAAAGTTCTTGGGCTTTTGCTTGGCGTTTTAACCCTTTGCGGCTCTGCTGTGGCGGCTGATGAATACAAGATCGATTCCGTTCACTCCACCGTTGGCTTTGCCGTAAAGCATATGGTGGTGAATACCGTCCACGGCCGCTTCGGTGACTACAGCGGCACCATCGTTTATGACGACAAGGACATCACCAAATCTTCGGTCAACGTCACCATCAAAACGGCCAGCGTCAACACGGACAATGCTCAGCGCGATGGTCACCTGAAGTCCCCGGATTTTCTGGATGCTCAGAAATTCCCCGAGATCACTTTCGTCAGCAAGTCCATTTCTAAGTCAGGTGACGGCTTTGTGGCGCACGGCGCGCTCACCATCCGCGGGGTGTCCAAGGACGTGGACATGCCTTTCAAGGTGAACGGCCCCATTTCAGCCATGGGCAGCCAGATCCTGGGCGCCGAAGCCACGCTGACCATCAATCGCCAGGATTATGGCGTGTCCTGGAGCAAAGCTCTCGATAACGGTGGACTGGTGGTTGCAAACGATGTAAAGATCGATCTGAACGTTGAAGCCAAGCAGGCAAAACCGGCAGCAGCGGGCGCTACAAAATAAACCTGGGGCACATGATCTGTGGTCGCTTCTGACAGCTTACTGCCGGAAAAGATAGCTCCGCTGGTGCGGAATACCATCTTTTCCGGCAACATTTTTCACCAGGAACAGGTGGAATCCACCAATACTCTGGCCATGGCCGCAGGAACACGCGCAGGCCATGCGCCGGACAGCGCCCCGGAGGGCTCGGTTTTTCTGGCCGAAGAACAAACCGCGGGACGCGGACGCGGCGGCCACTCCTGGAACTCCCAAAAGGGAGCAGGCATTTATTGCTCATTTCTGATTCATCCCCCCATGACCCCGGCGGAAACTCTCTGGCTCTCACTGATCTCAGGCGTTGCCGTACAGGATGCCACGCGCGAAGTCACCGGTTTGCAGGCGGACATCCGCTGGCCTAATGACCTTCTTATTGACGAAAAGAAATTCGCCGGCATTCTTACGGAGATGAGTTCCGATTCCTCACGGGTGCATCATGCTGTGATTGGTGTGGGCATTAATGTGAATCAGGAAAGCTTTCCCGACGGTTTTTCCACCACGGCCACCTCTCTTCGCATCGCGTCGGGCAAGCCATGTTCCCGGGTTGATATGGCAGCAGCGCTCATTCGCGCCGTCGATCGCGAATACCGCGCGCTGCTTCGCGCCATGGAGAGTCCCATCCGCACACCGGCGCTTCGCTTTGAACCCATCATGCGCCGCGTGGAGTCGCGTTCAACCTATGCAACCGGTAAACTGGTGCATGTGGAAGAAGACGGCGGCTACAGTGGCACCACAGACGGGCTTGATCCCCGAGGTTTCCTTCGCGTTCGTACCGATAAGGGGCTGCGCATGGTAATTTCAGGCAGTGTACGCCCCCTTTCCAGGAGTAGCGATGCTTCTGGTTCTTGACGTCGGCAACACCAACACAGTTCTGGGTGTCTATGATCTTGGGTCAGATAAGGACCAGGGAAAACTGGTGGCGCATTGGCGTGTGGCCACCATCAAGACACATACCGTTGACGAATACGGTGTCCTCTTCCGCAACCTCTTCGCTTTCGCCAAGGTTGCGGCGGAAGATGTTCGGGGCATCATCATCTCGTCCGTTGTCCCGTCCATGGACTCCACGCTGCGTGAAGTCTGCGAGCGTTATTTTCATCTCAAGCCGCTGTTTATTGAACCCGGCATCAAGACCGGTATGCCGGTCCAGTATGACAATCCCCAGGAAGTTGGCGCGGACCGCATCGTGAACGGCGTGGCGGCCTTTGAAAAATTCGGCGGCCCCTGTGTGGTGGTTGATTTTGGCACCGCTACAACCTTTGACGCGGTCTCGCGCAAAGGCGAGTACATGGGTGGCGTGATTGCGCCGGGCATTGGCATTTCTGCGCAGGCATTGTTCGAGCACACTGCCAGGTTGCCGCTGGTTGATATCCGCCGTCCCGCCAAGCTGATTGGCACCAACACCGTTGGCAGCATTCAATCCGGCATGTTCTTCGGCTATTTAGGGCTGGTGGATGGCATTCTGGAACGTCTGATCGGTGAGCTTGGCCCGGATACGAAAGTGGTGGCAACAGGCGGACTGGCGCGACTGATCGGCGACAACTCGCGCCATATCAAGACCGTCGACGATCTTTTGACACTCGATGGCTTACGCATCATCTGGGAGCGCAACAACGCGTCACCGAAATCGAAAGCATGAGTTCCTGTGTGCGCCTTACGGCTTGCATCAGCATCCTTTTCGCACTCGGCGCGACCATGGTCGCAAAAAGCAAGACACGGCCAGTTGAGCAAACGCATTTCAGCGCGGAAGAGCCAAAAATTAATCGGCCGATAGCCATTCCGGAAGACGTGATGGCAATTTTGGGTAAACAAGAGGTGGTGGAGCAAGAACTGGAGAATCGCGGGTTGAGACCGGAAAGTTTGCCCAACGCCTGGTTTTCAGGCTCTGCGGTACATTTGAGCCGGATGAATGAACCTGATCTGATAGTGGTGGCGAATGTTCCGGTTTCTGGTGCCAACACGACCATGTTCTGGCTCTTCCGGTCTACAACAAATGGACATGAGCTTATTCTTGCCGCAGGTGCACACGATTTGATCGTCAAGAAAAAGGGTCGTAAGGGCTTTCGGGATATACGGACTTATTCAGTCATAATGATGCATGCTACCACCCTCTCTTACAGATTTGACGGCACAAAATATACGCTGTTCAGCACGAAGAGAACTCCGATGACTCGATAACGGCTGAACAGGAGAGACAAAAGCAAGCATTAATTCGTGGACAATTATTTCAACTACTTTACTGAAATCGAAGAGCGCTACCTGAAGCGGCGTGGCTCGGGGCTGCTGTTGTCCACCATCGACTGGGCTTTAATTGAAACCTGGAAGAACGCCGGTATCCCGCTGGACGCGGTGCTACGCGGCATCGACGATACCTTTGACAAATATGAGCGCCGTCCGTCCAAGACAAAGAAGATCAACAGCCTTGCTTATTGTGCTCAAGAAGTGTTGGGTGCCGCCGAAGATTTAAAAGAAGCAGCAGTCGGCGCTGCGCGGGAAAAGACAGACTCTGTGCCCGGGTTGGGTTCGCCGGAAATCGCGACGTACATGATGGCCAATGCGGAGAAACTTCGAAAGATCGAAAGTTCAGCACAGGTAAAAGAGATTGCAGGCGAGTGTGCCACCTCCCTGGCAGAGCTGGCGGAAGCATTGAAATCCGGCTCAGTTCCGGTGAAACTGGAAGACCTGGAGCGTCGCATGACCATTCTTGAGGAAAAACTGATGGCCGTGCTCACGGTTGCAGCCACGGAAGACCAGCTTGTAAAGTTACGAACGGAAGCTGACCGCGAAATTGCACCCTATCGCAGCAAAATGCCCGGATCGCAGATTGATCAGCTGTTAAAACAATTTGTTCACAAGCGTTTGCTCGAACAAGCTAAAATGCCCAGACTCAGTCTGTTTTACATGTGAATCTAACAATCGAAAAGATGGTCTACGGGGGAGATGGTCTGGCGCGCCTCCCGGATCGAAAGGCCGTGTTTTTGCCCTTTGTGCTTCCCGGTGAGGAGGTGGATGCCTCCATTGCCCGGGAAAAGAGCAGCTTTGCCCGCGCCGTTGTCACGCAGGTCCTCAAGGCGTCAGGAAAGCGTGTGCAGGCGCCATGCCCGTACTTTGGCGAATGCGGCGGATGCCACTATCAGCACACCGACTATCAGACCCAGCTGGAAATCAAGAGCGCCATCCTGCGGGAAACTCTCCTGCGCAACGGTAAGCTGGATTGGACTGGCGAAATCATCACGCACTCAGCCGAGCCATTCAATTATCGTAATCGTACCCGGCTGAAGGTCCGGACTGGCCCGGATTTCGCCCTGGGATACCACCAACTGGGCTCGCATAACCTGTTGCCGATTAAGCAGTGTCCCATCAGCTCTCCAGCGGTGAACAAAGTCATTGAGCAGATGTGGGAGATCGGCCTTGCCGGTGGTATTCCTGCCGGCGTAACTGAAATTGAGTTCTTCGTGGACCATGCTGATTCCCGCGTGGTGCTTGAAGTGATGCAGAAGCCGAATACCACTGGGATCCGCGAGTTCGCCGGCGAGCTGCAGAACCGCATCACCAACATCCAGGGAGTATCCATCTTTTCTGAAGCGCCGAGTGGCGGCGCAGCCCCGCCTGAGTTCAAAGAGAGTGTTGGCAATCCCAGCCTGCTTTATCAGGTGGGCGAGAAGGCCTTTCGCGTGACGGCCGGGAGCTTCTTCCAGACCAACCGCCACCTGACCGCCGAACTTGTGAAGACCGTTGTTTCCGATTATTTTGGCAACATCGCGCTTGACCTTTACTCCGGCGTGGGCCTGTTTGCAAACCATCTGGCCAAGCGATTTACCCAGGTTTTTGCGGTGGAATCAGCGCCCATGTCATCTGCCGATCTCCAGACCAACGTGCTCAAGAACGTGGTTCCGGTGAAGACCGCCACTGAGCAATTCCTGCCGCGCTGCCTGAATATGAATCCGGACATTGTGGTGGTCGATCCGCCCCGCGCCGGCCTGGGTCCCAAGGTGACGCAACTGCTGGCCGCACTGCGTGTAAAGCGCATCTCGTATGTTTCCTGTGACCCGGCCACGCTCGCGCGAGACGTTCGTTTGCTGCTGGAGACCGGCTACCATGTCGAAGAAGTGCATCTGGTTGACCTCTTTCCTCAGACCTTCCACATCGAGAGCGTGGTCAGGCTGGCGCGGTAATTCGTGTCGCTTCGCTCCACACCGCTGGAGCGCGTGTCTTGTGACTACAGTGAAATAGGCTCCTGTTGCTGCAGGCTCGGCGCGTGGACTGCCTCGCCCTTATTGTGAGGTGAAACGCGCTTTCCGTAAATTCCTTTCCCCTTCGCTCTCTCCATCAGCTATTCTGCTTCGTCATTCCGTTGAACAACGCAGCCCAATCCGCTTCGCTGCAATCTCGCGCACCGCTTGGACTGGCGGCCATCGCCATTGCTTGCGGAATTTCCCTTGCCCGTCACTATCAGCGCCCGGCGAATCTATGGGGATGGTCCGCAGGATTTCTTATCGCCTGCGCGCTACTCGCGCTTCACAACCACAGTGATCGCCTGGCCCGCATCACCATTGTGCTCGCGCTGATTTGCACCGGAGGATTTGCTGAATCGGCAATTCCACCGCCCAGAATTAGCACTCCGCCTGCTCAATTCCTGAGCGGTGAGCGCGTGCTCATCACTGGACACGTTACAAACGACGGTTCACTGCTTGCCGGTGGCTCCCGCGAGCGCTTTGATCTGCAGACCGAGACCATCCAACTCGGCGAATCGCAATTCCGCCAGCCCGCAGGAATTCGCATATCTGTGTTTGTGCGCGGTACCGGCTTCGCTCCAAAGGCCAACGCACAGAATGAAGAGGAAGACGAAGCCGGCATCTCAAAATCGTTCCAGCCGCTCAACTATGGCGATCGCGTTCGTTTATCGGCCAGGCTGCGCCCGGCCCGCAATTTCCGTAATCCCGGAGCCTTCGACTACGAAGGCTATCTGCGGGGCCTTGGCATCTCTGCGCTTGGATCGGCTGATGCCGATTCCATTCTCGTTCTGCCCGGACAGTCTGGCAGCACGCTGGGCCGCTGGCGTAGCAGAATCCGCCGCAGTATCCTCAGCCACATCAACGGCCAGGCGTCCCTGGCGGACCCATCGAAGGGAAGCCCACCGCTCTGGCAACCGGAAGACGCCGCGCTTTTCACTGCCATGATCATTGGCGACGATTCACTCATTGGCCGCAACGTTCGCGAGGAATTCCAGCAGACCGGCGTTTACCACCTGCTGGTTGTCTCCGGAATGAATGTAGGCATTCTGGCTTTTGCTGTTTTCTTTTTCGCCCGCTGGCTGCAAGCGCCTGACTGGGCCGCGTCTCTTCTTACCATTGCCTTGTCGACTTTCTATGCCTTCATCGCAGGCATGGGCGTTCCCATCCAGCGTGCAGTTCTCATGCTGTCCTTATTCCTCATCGCGCGATTGTTTTACCGTGACCGCGCCGCTTTGAACGCCACGGGCTTTGCCGCTCTGGTTGTCCTGGTCTGGTCTCCGGCTGCGCTGTTTGAAGCCGGCTTCCAGTTGACGTTTCTTGCCCTCTTCGCTATCACTGGCATCAGCCTGCCGCTGATGGAGCGCACGTCGAATCGTTATCGCGCTGCCCTGGCTCACTTCGATTCCACCTCCTACGACCTGAATATTGATCCCAGGATCGCGCAGCTTCGTCTGGACATGCGCCTGATTATCGAGCGCCTGGCTCGCTTTACAGGAAATTTCATTGCCCGCTGGCTGGTGCTGGGCGCGGTCAGGACGAGTCTGGCTGCCTTCGAATTGTTACTGGTATCAACCATTACCCAAGCTGTCCTGGTAGCGCCCATGCGTTGTTATTTTCATCGTGCAACGCTCATTGGCATGCCCGCTAATATTCTTGTCCTGCCTCTCGCAGGCGTGATGTTGAACGCGGGCGTGCTGGCCATCGCGCTCAGCTACCTCTTTATGCCTTTGGCTCGCGTTGCCGCCTTGATCGCCTCTGCATGTCTGCACTGGACGCTTGTATGTCTGACCTGGCTGGCGCATTTTCCTGCGGCGCAATGGCGCACTCCTGACCTCAACGTTGCTTTGTGGCTGGTGGCAGCGGCAGGAATTCTCATCAGCTATCTCACCGTCCGCGAGGCTCGAAAATTCCAGACTCATAAATTCATTACGCTTGGCGGACTGATTGCTCTTTTTGCCTCAGCCTTGCTGGTTGCCATCATTCGACCCCAGCCTGACATTCGCCATAATACGCTTGAGATCACAGCCATCGACGTCGGCCAGGGTGACTCGCTTTTCATTGTTTCGCCGCAGGGAAAAACCATGCTGATTGACGCCGGCGGCAGCCTCGGCCCGCTCCGCAGTGAGTTCGATTATGGCGAAGACGTTGTGTCTCCGTATCTGTGGTCGCGTGGTATCTACCATCTCGATGTTGTCGTCCTCACGCATGCGCATGGCGACCATATTGGAGGCTTGGCGCGCATCGTAGAAAACTTTTCTCCCTCTGAGCTGTGGCTCGGCATCAATCCGGAAACACCGGCTCTGCAAAGGCTGCGCGCAGTCGCTGCACTCCACCACGTGCATGTACAAAAACATGTCATGGGAGATGCCTTCGCGTGGGCAGGCACCAATGTCCGCGTAGTTTCCCCTCCACCTGACTACCAGCCGAAGTTGCAGCCGGCAAATAATGACTCGCTCGCTTTCATCATTTCCTTCGGAAAGACCAGCGCTCTTCTCACCGGCGATCTTGAACGCAAGATGGAAACGTTGATTGCGACTGAAGATGTGCGCTCTGACCTGCTCAAAATTGCCCACCACGGTAGCGCCACTTCCACCACGCCTGAATTGCTGGCTGCCGTGCAGCCAAAATTCGCCATGATTTCTGATGGCTTTAGGAATCCGTTTGGTCATCCCCGGGCAATCGTGCTGGAGCGGCTCCAGACTGCTCAGGTCCATACCTACCGCACTGACATGCTTGGAGTTGTGAGCTTCTGGCTTGACGGTAATCAAGTCTCAGCGCAACCAGCTTTGCTGGCTCCAGTCGACAACCGCGACCGGGTGCAAGCCTCCCGGCGTTAGTCACACAACCAAGTGGCACAAACGGTACATGACCTGATGAATACTCCAGTTCTGCTTCATCTGCGGCAGAATGAACAGAGGGCGTGTGCTCGGGAAGAACCAGCACGCACAAATTCAAATTCCCGTTACCGTCTCACTTCGCAAAACTCTTTATAGGGAGAGTGAAACCTTGGTTTTCAAAAAGTTCGCCTTCAAAAAGTTCGCCTGCAAAAAGTTGATTGCCGTTTCGGTGCTGATCCTCGGCGCCTTGCCCTCCGTGGCACAACAGAGTGGGTTTGTTCGTCGCGAACAGGACACCGTTGCCAGCAGGCTTTCTCTGCTACAGGACCGCGGTCCATCCGCTCCCACATGGCATCTGGATAATTTTGCCGGACGCTTTCGCCTCTTCAGCCAGCCGAACCTGAATACTCCCGGCGCCGAATGGCTGACTGTAACTCCAAGCGGCTTCTTCGGTATTGGCACAAGCGCTCCTCTTGGTAACTTCCATATCGCGGCCGACAATGCCTCAGCACAGGACCGTCCAGTTCAATTTGTCATTTCCGGCCGCACCAACCCTAACCTCAAGCTTCACCTTGGCGTGCGCACTGAACTCTCGCCTCCGGTGGCACAGATCAGTTTTGTGGAAGAGGGTGTGGCCTGGCGGAATATTGCTCTCGGCGGCAATGGTGGAAACGTCGGTATCGGTACGCTCACGCCACGTGAACGTCTTGACGTGAATGGCAACGTTCGCGCCTTTGGCGCCGTTTTCGCCAATGCAGGAGTGTTTGATGTTGGCCTGCGTATAGAGCAGGACCGTCCTCGCGCTCGTGCCGATTGGGATCGAGACGGCGATAGCAATGGGAATAGAAATGGAGATCGTGGCTATCGCGATGAAGACGTGATTCTTGGCTTGGGACGATATCACACGCGTGTCTTCCGTGTGGACGATCAAGGTTCTGTTTTCGCAGCCAAGGGCTTTTTCACCGGCGGCGTGGATTATGCGGAATCGGTCGCCGTCACGGGTGAGCGCGCAGCCTATCAGCCGGGCGACGTGATGGCCATTGACGAGAAAGCTTCTGACGGCTTTGCCCTCACGCGCACTCCATACTCCACTCTGGTGGCCGGCGTCTATTCCACGCAACCAGGCATGCTGGCCAGCACGCACCCCATGGAGCCGGAAAAATTTGCTGCTGAGGTGCCATTGGCCATGTTCGGAATCGTGCCGTGTAAAGTGTCCGCGGAAAATGGCGCCATCAGCCGTGGCGACCTGCTGGTCTCTGCCGCCACGCCCGGTTATGCCATGAAAGGTACCGACAAACAAAAAATGCTGGGAGCAATCATCGGTAAGGCCCTTGATCCGCTGCCGCAGGGCACTGGCGTGATTCGTGTACTGCTGTCCTCGCGCTAGAAGTGCGGATGAAAGAAGCGCAATGAGGCTTCGCAGGAAGAAAGACGTGTGGCGAGGCTTGGCAGGAAAGAAGCTTGGCAAGAAAAGACGTTTCGCAGGAAAAACGAAACCGCCTGGATCACCCGGGCGGTTTTTTCTGTCCCAGAAGGCAACGAGCCAGTCAGAAGTTGAGCGACCATTTGCTGACCGATCATTTTGCCGACCGATCATGGTGAATCAGTGTCATCCATGTGGGCCGTGGAGCGCAGGCGCCCTCGCCTGCGTTGGTTTGGCCAACTGCCAATTGCTATTTGCCAATTGCTATTTTCGTCTAGGCCGCAGGCTCGTCCTTGGACTGCACTTCGGGGGACTCAACTTCGGGCTGCACATCGTCTGTCAACACTTCATCTGTCAGCACATCGTCCGTCAACACGGGCGCGTTCTTATATTCCTCGATCACCTTGCGGGCGGCATCCGCCTGCTCGGCATTCACGCGCACCACTACGCCGCCAACACCCGGCCACACACCCTGCGTTGCGTCCAGGCTCGCCACCACGGACTCAATGCCTGCCGACGTCAATAAACCATGCACCACCTGGGCTTCGCTTTCCTGCTGCGTATCAAACACATCCACCAGCTCCGGCTGCTGCTCTTGTTCCACGGTCATACTCTCCTCCTGTATAGCTTGGATGCGCGGAAGCTGCAGAACGTCTTGGTGAACGGCCGGCTTACCCCTGTCATGCACGCCATCCCATCGCAGTCATCCTAATTTGGGGTAGGTTTCAGCGATTTTGATGTTTCCGATCTGTGAAATCAGTGCCATCAGTGTTCATCAGCGGTAGGTTTTTTCGTCAACAATAAAGGGACTCTCATGAGTCCCTTCTTCGCCAGGCGTGGAATCGTGCTTACTGTCCACCGCAGTCCAGCGGTTGTGGAGCAGAAAGCTGGGTCAGGACGGTTTCGTTGGGATAGCTATAGGCGTTATCAATTGCGCTCGAATTCTTCTGGAACTCGAACCATGGCAATAAAGCCTCCGTTTGAGGATGGTAGGTAAATCCGTTGATTGTGACCGGAAATGTGGGGTTGGGAAGGTCCTCGATCACATCACCGACTTCAAGTATGTCCTGGCATTGTCCCGCGGGATTCAACCAGAACGGCGTGACATTGTGGATGCCATCAAAGCCGACAAAGGGGTCATTGAAGGTTTCAGCCACTTCGTGGCTGTGAGCGGTCACGTCCTGGAACCCGCCACCGAAGATACCTGGACTGATCCAGCTCGCATAGTTCAATACGAAAAATCTTTGCAGGTTGCCGTTGCTGGGGAGGTTAATCGCATTGCCGGGCTCGAAATCGAAGGTATGGAACCCGAGCACGCAACAATTATTCACGTTCCCGTTGAACAGGAAAGCGTTCGGAAAGAAGAAGGTAGAAACATCCTTAGTGGTAATGTTCCCGGCGGCTTCAGCCTGGCCGATAATGGACGTATTGTCCGGCCCGGCAGGGTTTTGCGGGAACAGCTTGTTGTTAAACGTGGCGGAATTAATCAGAACGAAACGGCAACAGCTTCCGTCTGGATTGAGTGCGAAGGCATACGTACCTGCCAGCAGGGTCATCACCTCCGTAGTCTTTACGCTGGGCGCCAGCAGCGTATGCCAATCCGGCTTGGCGTGATTGCCAAACTCGGCGCGCTGCACCGCATCGGTAATTTGCGTCGGGACCGGGCTGCTGGTGAAATTTGCGTTGGAGAATACCGGCCCATTCAGGAACGGCTGGATGAAAGGAGTAACGTCAGAAAAGAGACGCGTGCATGTGTTGTCGAGCGGGACCCCGTTCTGTCCACATGTGACAACCGCGCCGTTCACCACTTTCACGAAACGGGGCGACCCGTCGGCATTCCGCAAGTCGAGTGAAACCGGAACCAACGGAGCATTGAACACGGTTGTTCCGCCTTTGTTCGGCGGATTCCCGACCATGCTGTATTCCCAGATATGATGAGCGGTGCCGTCGAACAACACTCCCTGGGCTTCAAAATGGTCGGTGAAATTTACCAGGGTATCCACCCCCGCGGGAAAACCGTGAGGCGTAGGAATGTTGCCGTTCTTGTGGGCATTCGCGGAATTGTTTGCGTGCTGAACGTGCAATCCCGCGGCGAAATTGGGAGGCAGGGCATCATTGTCCTGCGCAAGTGCTGCAAGGTTGAAGCCGCACAGCGCTACTAAGATAAAAAAAGCGAATCTTTTCATAGGATCAATTGTCCTCCGGGCACGAATTATAATCCGGCAAAACAGCAGTGACTCTGACTGTCGATACTTAGTCCCTATAGCTCAAAGTAACTTTTAGGTGAAAAGGCCAGCAGTTAGTGGAAGGTGAATAGTGAGTTTTCCAGAACTTTGGCCCTGGAACAGTTTTCGATACTATCGATTAGGCGAACAGTGGCCGGTTAAGATTGGCCACCGCCAGGCCGGGAAATTGCCACATACTTTTCCAACAGTCGGGAATTACAGATGCCAACAAAATTAGTTGCGCAACTTCGAGCATTGTCCTTGCTAATAAGCCTCGTAATCGCGGCGTGGTTATCGTTCATGCTGCTCGGAGGCTTAATGGTATTCGGCTTTTCAACACCAATGGATTTTGCATTGTTTCTTATGCCGGTGATGGCACTTCCGGCCGCTCTGGTGGCTTTGTGGAAGCCACGAATTGGATCTGCTGCCTGGCTCCTGATTATGGTCGTCTTCTTTGGGGCGCAGGCCAAGATCGCTTGGCCCAAAGTGTGGGCCGTAAAAGACAGCGGCACTCATTTTTTCTGGTTTTTCTTAGTAGCCGTATTGCTTGGGTGGACGGCTTTGTCTCAAAGAGGACAGCGGCCTCTCCTATTGCCGCCTTCTCAATAGGTTTGGTTTAGGTGAGTTGTTCCGAAATACTGATGCTATTTACCGGGAAATAAGGGGTTCAGGATGCACTGAGTGATTTTCTGCAGATAAACCGGAAGCAGCACCTACAAATGATTATTTGTTCCGTCCAGCCAGCGCTTAAACCTACTTCTTATCGATCCTCACCAACTGAAAGATGAGCGTTCCCCAGTTCATGCGTGCGCGCATCTGTACCGGGACGTGCGCGGCATCGTCGGTGTACCAGATCCACAGCTTGCCTTTATCCCGTACCAGTCCACTGGCTGCTTCAGGCTGCGTACGCAATGTGTTGAACGTTCCCGCCGGCGTCTTGATCTGCTCGCGCGCTTCCACATGCAGATTCACATCCACTGACTCACCACCATCATTCAAGGGAAAGCTGAAGGTCCTGCCCGGCTCCAGCGGCAATGACGACACATAGTAGATGGCCGAAAGCATGTCGGTAACGCAGCCCGGGATCTCATGTTGTTCGTGCTTGGTTTCGTTTTTCTTCAGGTTCTTCTGGTCGAATACCGCCCTGCGATGAGCGTAGTCGAAGGTGATATTGGTATCTACCCGGCGAAAACCCTCTTCCACGTGGCGTGACGTGTTCCGCGAACAAAAGCTGGCGGGATCAAAAAACGATTCCAGGCGGTCCTGTACGTGATAGAGCAGGGCGACTGTGCCGGCGGCGTCGGCGGTCGCCACAATGCGGTTTTCCTGGCCGGCTTTTTCCATACGCAGGCTGGCAGTGCCGGCATTGAAGATCCTCCACTGTCCGCCGTAAACGTACGTCTGCCCCAGAGGATACGCAAAGTCAGCTCGAGGCTTGCTTACCGTGGGAGCTGATATCGACGGGGTTGAAATAGAAGACGCTTGCGTGGTGGCGGGATCAGCTTTTGCGCTTGGGGCTCCAGATTTCGTCGCCGGCGCAGGCGTGCCTTTCTGAACGAAGGCCGCGCCGAATGAGATTCCGGTCAGGCTCATTGCCACGACCACGCTCACACACATACCCATAACAATGACGGCGAGAAATCTCAGTACTCCGTTACCAAGTCGGCTCAATGGGCTCCTAGAAGCATTTTCAGAATCAGCGCTCCTATCATTAAACCAGAACCAAGCGCCGCGTTGTACTCGCGATGTTTCAGATAGAGTTCGCGGGAGAAGCTCCCAAAGCCGCCATCCGAACCCGCCGTGCGATAGGCGGTCAGTCGCGGCAACAGCCGAGGCACATTCGCCGCATATTGCGAGTAATCGGGAAAAATCCCGCGCAGGTATACTTCTTCAGCTTTGATCACAGGAATGTAGATAATCAAAAACATCGCCAGCGCAGCCAGCCCGATCCACCAATTGCGTGCGGCAATCACAAACCCCAGCGCCATGAGCACAGACCCAAGATAAAGTGGATTCCTGGTGTACGCGTAAGGGCCGGTCGTCGCCAGCGCCGCGTTCTTGCGTATGTGGCCGGAGGCAATGGCCCGAACCGCCAGCCCGATCAGCGAGCACACAGCTCCGCCCAAGATGGATAACCATGTAGGAGTGGCGAACCAGAGATAAGCCGCTGCGAATAGAAATCCCAATGGCACCCGCATGCGCGTGGCGATCTTCGACCAGGACCATGACCTTGCCGACGATGATGACGCGCTAGCCATTTCGTTCACCTGTCTGTTCATCTGAAGCATTGGCTTCTGGGCTTGTAATTAAAAGATGCCGTGCCGCCGCAATCACTTCTTCCGCTGTTATCTTCAGCAGACCCTGTTCCGGTGCGGCTGTGTGCGAGTAAGTAGTTTCGCTTTCGGGACTGCGCAAAGTGATGGCCTGCGATCCATAAGGTCCGGTTCGCGCCGGATCGGTTGGGCCGAAGATAGCGACCACAGGAATTCCCAGCGCTGCGGCCAGGTGCAGCGGTCCCGTATCTCCGCCGATGAACATACGCGCACGCCGCGTTAAAGCAATCAGCTGCCCGATGCTGCATTTGATTGAAAACGCCGTTCCCTTGCTTGCATCCACAACTGCCTGCGCCAATGGTTCCTCGCCCGGAGCAGTATTTACCAAGGTGCGCAAGTTATGTTTGGCCAGGCTTTGGGCCACTTCACCAAAACGTTGCGGAGGCCATTGCTTGGCGCCCCAGCCTGCTCCCGGAGTCACCACCGCATAGCTGGCAATTCCCAGAATTTTGATCTGCTGGTCCACCCATTGTTGCGCTGCGGGATCGCAGGGAAGTTGCGGCGCCACCAGCGGCAACTCGCCCCCGGGCAGCAGACCCGCCAGCGCCTCTTTTGCCAGTTGATGGTTCTGCTCAATCACATGCTCACCTTGCCGCGAGAAAGTGTGTTTATAGAACAGGCGCGCAATGGATTCACGCGGATCAACATAACCGGCCATTTCAGGCGCGGAGCTCAGCCATCCGGCAATGGATGATTTTGCATTGCCCTGAAAATCCAGGGCGATTTCGTAATGCGTCTCGCGCAGACGTTTGAAGTCGCCGCGAATTTCCTTCATGGTTTCAGTTTGCAGCAGCCGCTTGCGCCAGCGCTTTGTGTTTACCGTGTGGATCAGGTTCACCACCGGCTTGGGTGGAGCAAGCGATAACGGATCAGGCTTGTGGCCGCGCGCCGTCAGCAATTCTGACCAGTTTTCTTCCACCAGCCAGCCAATGGTCGCTTCCGGAAGAGCAGCGCGAATGGATGTGACGGCCGGCAAGGCGTGCAGAATATCTCCCATGGCGCCGAGCCGCACGATCAGGATTTTTGCCATTCGCCTCTCTTCAACATCTCGGTCGTGGAATGGTCTTTCGGATCGCCCACAATTGCCACCTGTCCGCCGTACTCCATCACAACATCCCGTTCCGGTACGCTTTCCGCGGTGTAATCAGTTCCTTTGGCGTGAATATCCGGACGGATCAGCCGAATCAAGTCGCGCACATCGGGCGAATCAAACACGATCACGGCATCCACGTCAGTAAGCGAGGCCAGAATTTCAGCCCGCTCATGGTCTGGGACGCGTGGACGCCCGTCGCCTTTCAGGCACCGTACACTTGCATCAGAATTCACGGCGACCAGTAGCTTTCCACCCAGTTCTTTGGCGGCACGCAGATAACGCACGTGGCCCACATGGAGAAGATCAAAGCAGCCATTCGTCAGCACCACTTTGTTTCCCTGATTGCGCCACTGCTGCACCAGTGCGGGCAAATCGCGCAAAGAAACCAGTTTTGATATTTGCGCCAGGAGTTATCCCTCCATCACGGCGCGCAGCAACTCAGCCCGCGAGACGGTGGCCGTGCCCCGCTTCATCACCACAATGCCGCCGGCGTAATTGGCCAGCCTGGCCGCGGATTCCGCGTCCGCTCCGGCAGCAAGCGCAGCGGTGTACGTGGCGATCACCGTGTCACCCGCGCCGGTAACGTCAGCTGTCTCATCCGACCCATGGATTGGAATCGCCACCGGCTTACCGGAACGCGTGAACAGTACCATGCCATCTTTGCCCCGCGTAATCACCAGCGATTGCAGTTTCATTTTCTGCATCACTGCCTTGCCGGCTGCCATCAGGCGAGGGTTATTGTCGCCGATGGTGGTACCCAAAGCCTCTTCCAGTTCAAATTCGTTCGGTGTGGCGGCGGTGATTCCGGTGTATGCCAGCGCGCGGTAACGCGAATCCAGAGTGACTGGGATTCCATTGACGGTTGATCGCGAACGAATCAGATCAAACAGCTGTGGTGTGGCCGCCCCATAACCATAGTCAGAGATCAGCAACCCGTCAGAGGCGCGCACGTATCCGCGGGTCTGGTAAACCATATCGCGCATGGCGCTGCGGTCCAGAGGCGTGTCAGGCTCGCGGTCAACTCGTATCACCTGCTGCCGGGAAGAATGAGTCATGCCGGCTAACACACGCGTCTTAGTGACAGTGGTGCGTCCCTTGACACGGCGGATCCCGCTTACAGAGATATGCTTCTTACGGAAAGCGTGCAGCAGCATGCGTCCAGGTTCATCATCGCCAATTACGCCTACTGGAAGCACGGTAACTCCCAGGTCGGCCAGATTGTAGACAGCATTGCCTGCGCCGCCAGGGACCACGGTGCGATCGCGATGACGCAGGATCAGCACCGGCGCTTCACGCGATACGCGCGAAATTTCGCCATAGATAAATTCATCGGCGATCAGGTCTCCCAACACCGTAATGGTCAGCTTGGGAAAGCTCTCAATGATCTTGACCAGGCGATCTGCGGGCTTCAATTGCTTTTGCATGTCAGCAGCAAAATTCTCTCATGCCGGAGCTACAATCTGCAGCCACAACGTTGTTCTAAGGTACTAATCAGCCAGTCCATTGCTGAATTTGGGTTCTCTAAGCTGGTTTTTAAGCGCGCCACCTGCACCGGATCAAGTGCCTTTCTGAATGCTTGAAGATTGATCTCGTCCTTCTCCGTGGTGATGAAACAGTCTGCTCTGCACTGCTGCTTTTTGTTCAACAGGAGTTGAACGTCCCCCGCCGAGTAGTGATGGTGATCCGGAAAGGCATGAATTTCCACCAGATCCACGGGCAAAGTTCTAAGCTGTTCAAAGAACTGGTCGGGTTTGGCGATGCCGCAGAACGCGAGCGCACGGCCGCCGGTGTTCGCGAGTTCCAGTGTTCTCGTGACGCGCCAGACCTGTTTGCCGGCCAGCGGCTGCGGCAGTTCCAGTCCGGGATTGACCACCAGAACATCCGCGCGATCCAGTGATGCTTGCGGCTCACGCAGCCGTCCAACGGGCAGCAGCGTGTCATCAAGGTCAGCTTGCTGGAAGCATTACAAGATCGCAATCGCGATGCAGACGCCGATGTTGAAAGCCGTCGTCCAGAAGATGTACTTGTGCAGGAAAAGCTTTTTCAGCCAGCAGCCCGGCCTGATATCGATCTGCGCCAACCACCACAGGGACCTGAAGCCTGCGTGCCATGAGCAGCGGTTCGTCGCCGAAATCGGCTGCAGAGCCTTGCGGATCAACCGCGCAGATATTTCCTGAACTGCGGCCATAGCCGCGGGAAAGAATGTCAAAGCGGATGCCTCGCTCTTTCAACAATTCGCCCAAAGCAATCACGAATGGCGTCTTGCCGCTTCCTCCCACTGATAGATTGCCAATACTCACAACCGGTTTTTGCAGCTTATGAACGGAAAATACCCTGCGGTCATAAAGCGAGTTGCGGATCGCCACTGCGGCGCCGAAAATGCCCGACAGAGGATTCATCGGCTCGTTGCTCCGCCGCTCTGCACCCGTCCCGCCGCTTTCTCCGTCATCAGCTTTTGCAGCGCAGAGATGGTCCTCTCTGTTGCTCCCGTATTTTCCAAAAACAACTCCCTGGCCCGATGGCCAAGCCGCTTCCGCTCCGCGCTGTTTTCCAGCAGGTAAATAAACTCTTCGCCCAGATTTTCCGCCGATACCGTCTTCAGCCCTCCGCCTTCGCTGAAGATGCGCACGATCTCGCGAAAATTAAATGTGTGCGGCCCGGTCAGTATCGCCACTCCATGCTGGGCAGGTTCAAGAATGTTGTGGCCGCCCAGCGGTACCAGGCTTCCGCCCACAAACGCCACTTGTGCCAGCGCGTACACTGAAGCCAGTTCGCCGACTGTGTCGAGCAGAAAAACACAACCGCCGAGTCTTTCCCCAGTTCTTGCCGAAGTTCTATTCAAAGCCCTCGCTGCCCATGCGCTGCGTCTGATCATTTTCAATCCAGAGCCTTGGACCATCACAGCGACTTTGTCGAAGCGCTCCGGATGGCGTACTGCCAGCACCATCACCGCTGTTGGAAAACGTTTCAGCACCAGTTTGATATGCGGCCAGTACCAGCTCTTCTTCGCCTTCCGTGGTGCTGCCACAAACGATCACCGGAGTTTCCTGGCTGATAGCTTCACGGAGTTCCTGCACCAGGCCGGAGCCTGCGCTCGGGCGGATATCGAATTTCAAATTGCCGCTGACATGCACCGTATCAGCCCGCGCGCCGATGCCCATCAACCGTTCGGCGTCCCCGGCAGTCTGGGCCAGGAACAAATCGACATTGCTCAGGACGCGTGAAAAGAATGCCTTAAAGCGCCGGTAGCGAGGGAATGAGCGGTCGGATATACGTGCATTCACAATCGCCACACCGGCTCCGCTGTCATGGACCAGATGCAGCAGGTTCGGCCAGAACTCCGTCTCCGCCAGCACCAGCAGATCAGGCCGCAGAAATCGTATGTAGGGTCGGAGCGCAAAACCAAAGTCCAGCGGCAGGTAGAAGACGTTCTCCGGTCCAAAGCGCTGGCGCGCAAGCTGCTGTCCGGTCAACGTGGTGGTGGAAATAAAGAGCTGATGCCGCGGAAAGGCTTTCTTCAACTCGCCAGCCAGATGGCTCACAGCCAGCACCTCTCCAACGGAAACCGCGTGCACCCAGATACAGCCAAAAGCGGCATCGCGTTTCAAGCGCTCCGGAACCAGCCCCAGGCGCTCTTTGAAGCCTGCACGATATTTCTGCAGACGCAGCAGTTGCAGACCCCACCAGGGCAGGGACAGTATGGCAACGCAGGCCAGCAGCAGGCTGTATAGGATGTACATCGAGACCAGACATTCTATTCGCTCCCCTGCGCCAGTTGTGAAAAACCGGCTCCCATTTGATAATCATGGCAGTGAAAACCTTCAGGATCGCAGCACTATTTCTGCTTTTGACTTCCGTGGGCCTGTGTGGCGACAAGGGATTCAATCCGCCGCCGGCCGGCCCCGCTGCAGGCTATCCCCTGCATGAGGCGCATGATGACGAGAAGGTGACCATCGCCATTGATCCCTTTACCACTCCTCAGAAGGCGGCTTTCTTCAAAACCCACTATAGCGATTACGGGTTTCTGCCCATCCGCATCATCTTTGCCAATGATGGTGACAAGCCGCTGATGCTGGATTCCATCAGAATTGAACTGGTGACCGGCAGCAAAGAAAAGGTCAGGACGGCAACGCGTGACGATATTTTCCGCCGCATCGCCCGGCCGGACAAGATCACCAGCAAATCGAAAATTCAGCTGCCGGTCCCCATCCCGCATGACAAGAACCCCATCAGCAAGGAAGCGCGCGACGAAATTGACGCTGCCATGTTTACGCCTTTTCCGGTTACCCCGCATTCCGGCCACAATGGCTTTGTCTTTTTTGACGTTGCCGGAATCACTGACCCTGAAGCGGGAGCGCATGTGCAGATTTCCGGGATAAAAAGCGGATCGCAGGAAATTTTCTATTTCGACATTCCCTTGCAGCCTTATGTGGAACCGCCTGCTAAATAGACCGGCCATCCGGTTTGGCGCCCCGCCGAATTCCAATGACCTATAATTTTTCTTCATGACAGCCAGCACGCAGATTCCCGGCAGCGTTCGCCAGAAATACGAAGCGGTGATTGGGCTTGAAGTTCACGTCCAGCTGCTCACCCAGACGAAAATTTTCTGCGGCTGCTCCACCCAGTTTGGCGCACCGCCCAATTCAAATGTCTGTCCAGTTTGCCTGGGGATGCCGGGATCTTTGCCGGTGTTGAACCGGCGAGCCGTGGAATTCGCCGTCCTGGCGGCAATGGCGCTGCATTGCGAGATTCGAGAAACTTCGATTTTCGCCCGCAAGAATTATTTCTATCCCGACCTTCCCAAGGGATATCAGATTTCGCAATACGATCGCCCGCTCGCCGAGCATGGCTATATCGATATTGTTGCCGGCGGCCAGGGCAAACGCATTGGCATCACGCGTCTGCACATGGAAGAGGACGCGGGTAAAAGCATCCATGACGGCTTCGCAGATTCCAACGCTTACACCTACATTGATCTGAACCGCACGGGCACGCCCTTGGTGGAGATTGTCAGCGAGCCGGACATGCGTTCCGCCGACGAGGCTTTTGAATATCTCACGCGCCTCAAAGAGATCATCCTTTACACCGCCGTGAGCGACTGCAACATGGAAGAAGGCTCATTGCGCTGTGACGCAAATGTAAGCATACGTCCGCGCGGCCAGGAGAAGTTGGGGACCAAAGCCGAGATCAAGAATGTAAATTCCTTCCGCTTTGTTCGCCAGGCAATTGAGTATGAGATTGACCGCCAGATTGAAGTAATGGAGAGCGGAGGCAAGGTCGTTCAGGAAACCCGGCTGTTTGATGCCGCACAAGGACGCACCTACAGCATGCGGTCCAAGGAAGAAGCGCATGACTATCGCTACTTTCCTGAGCCCGATCTCCTTCCCTTGGTAGTGGACGCAAGGCTGCAACAGGAGATCCGCAGCAAGCTTCCTGAGCTTCCAGAGACGCGCCGCAAGCGTATGGTTGCCGAGTACGGCATTACTGACTATGACGCTCAGGTGCTCACCAGCAGCCGCACCATGGCTGATCAGTTTGAAGAAGCCGCCAGGGCCGCCAGGAACCCCAAGCGCGTCGCGAATCTGGTGCAGGGTGAGCTGATGGGCCGGTTGAAAACCCATGGCCTGGAGATTGAGCAATCGCCAATTTCCATGAAAGGCGTGGCCATGTCCGCTGATCTGGCGGAGGACGGAACAATTTCCAGCAAGATCCTCAAAGATCTTTATGACAAGGCCTTTGAGAATAAAGAAGACTTCCCTGTGGTTTACGAGCGAGAGAAACCGCAGCAGATCACCGATTCCTCTGCCATTGAAAAGATGGTGGATGAGGTGATTGCTGCCAGTCCAAAACAGGTGGAACAGTATCGCGCCGGCAAGACCACCATGCTCGGGTTCTTTGTCGGCCAGGTGATGAAGGTGTCAAAGGGTCAGGCCAAACCGGAGCTGGTGAATGAGTTGGTAAAGAAGAAGCTGGGGTAAAATCCCGAGCGTAGCGAAGGATCCCTACGATCTTAGAAGATGCCGAGCTTCTTCTTAAAATCCCGAGCGCAGCGAGGGAACCCTATCGCTACAAAACTGGCCGCGCGTCTACGGCGAAAAGTATCGCGAAGGCGCTGTCAGAAAAATACCAATGCCGAATCTGCTTTCGGGTTGATTCGCGTTTTTTCGCGGCTAAATTGTTTTTCGCCGTCGCCGCTGCTCACTCTGCTTTATGATTTCGGTCAAATCCGCAACCGGCCGTATCTCAATCGGTCCAAGTCCATACTTAAAGCCTGGTTGCTGTGACACAAGCTGAACGGCATGATTGAGGTCTCTTGCCTCAAGGATCTGAATGCCGCCGAGCTGTTCCTTGGTTTCCGCATAGGGGCCGTCGGTGGTCGCGACTTTGCCGTTTTTCCAGTACAGGGTCAACGCGGTCTCCGGAGGCTGAAGCGGTATTTCGGCGACAAGATGTCCGTTGGCACGCAGATGGTCATTGTGCTCAAAGCATTCGTCGAGCGTTGCGTGCCGCTCGTCCTCGGTCATCCCTTCGAATTTTCCTGGCTCGAGATATCCCAAACAGATGTATTTCATCTGGTCCTCCTTGTTATCAGATAGTCGTTCGGGACGCCGAAAATCGACAGCTTCTCGCCTGAGAAATCGAGAACATGGAACGGGGCAACTGGAACACGCCTTATTCATAGCGTAGGGCTTCCGTGGGTGAGACGGAGATGGCCTGGCGGGCAGGCAAGAGGCAGGCGAGGAGCGCGCTGAGACCAAGGAGCGCGGCGGCTGCGAATAGACTGCCTGCGGCAAAGGTATTTTCCATCCAGTGGGCGAGAACGGCGCCGAGAAAGCTGTCCAGGACAAGACCCATGACAATGCCCGCGGCCACGCTGACGAGCGCGATACGCGCGGCCACCCACAGCACGTGCTTGCGCGGCGCGCCCAGCGCCAGCCGGACGCCGAACTCCGTAGTGCGCTGCGCAACGCTGTAAGCGACCAGGCTGAAGATGCCAACCAGCGCTAGCGCAAGCGCCATGGCAGAGAAGACGCCAAACAATATGGAGAAGAGCCGCTGGCTGCTGTACTTTGCGTCGCGCTCAATGGCTTCATCCAGTGTAAGAGTGCCGTTGAAACTGCCGTTGGAGAGCGTCTGGCCTGGGGCGACGGTTGCGACAGCCGCACGGATGGATTGCAGGTAAGCGAGCGGCTCGCCCTGGGTGCGGACGAAGTACTGCACGTAGGGCCACACCACAGTGGTGTATGGAAGGTAGATGGCGGGGGCCACAGGGCGATCGAGGCCGTCATTGCGCGCATCGCCAACCACGCCGATGATCTGACGCCAGGCGGTGCTTTGCGCAGAGGCGATCTGGTACGGATTCTGAGGTGTGAGACCCGGAATGCGTAGCTGCCGGCCCAGGGCATTGGACGAGGCCACCTCATTGGAAGGGGAAAGATAGCGAGTCGCAAAAGCATGATTGACCACCGCGACGAAGTCTCCGCGCTCGTTCTCATCTGTGTCCCAGACGCGACCCTGAAGCAGTGAAATGCGCAACGCAGCGAAATATCGCTGGTCCACCAGCATCACGCGGGCTTCCGGCTGCTCGTGATCGTGAGTTCCGTCAATCTCGAAGGAGCTCTCAGCGCCGTTATAGGGCGGCATGGCATCGGCGGCCACAGCAATAGCGGAGACGCCCGGTACGGATGCGATCTTATCCCGGATCTGCTCGATGTGGGCGATTCTCCCTTCGCGCGACTGTGTGCGTCCCCGCTCAACCGGGTCATCGCCATGCGGACTGATGCCGACCCTCATGACACTTGCGGGATCGTAGCCAAGCGGCGCCCGCATCAGCCCAAGAAAGCTGCGGATGGCGGTGCCCGCTGTGGCCATGAGAAGCAGTGTGAGCGCGACTTGCCCGGCGATGAGAACGCTCCAACGGCGCTTTGCAGGAACAGCCACAACGCCGGTCTGCCTGCCGGGAAGCATGCGCGCGGAATCGCCACGCGAGAGACGCAATGCAGGGATAAGACCGAAGACGATGCCACAGAGCAGCGCAAGCGCGACCGAGAACGCGAGAATGGGACCGTTGATGCGAATGAAGGATTCTGCCGGAAAGGAATCCGGAGAAAGCACCATGGGTAGCTTTGCCAGCCAGTAAGACGCAGCCACACCAAGCACGGCGCCGCTGCAGGAGATGACGATGGCTTCCACCAGCAACTGGCGGACGATGCGCCAGCGGCTGGCGCCAATGGCACTGCGGATGGCGAGCTCATGCCCGCGCGTGCGGCCACGCGCCAGAAGAAGGATGGAGCAATTGGCGCAACCGATGATCAGCAGGAGCACAACGCCGGCAAGAAGAAGCGTCAGCGTGTGGCCAATATTCTCCTGGAAAGTCCAGATGATGGGCTTTAGCGCGAGATGCCAGTGCTTGGGGAAGCGCTGGGGATGCTGTTTCACAAGCTCACGCGCGATGGGCTCAAGCGCGGCGTTAGCGGCGGCAGGTGTAACGTGGGGCCGCAGCTTGATCCATGGTACGTAAACGCTGATAGCCGGCGCTAGACTGAACGGCAGGTAGACATCGGCAACGTCGGCAAGATCATTGAATGCAAAGCTGCGCTGCATCACGCCGATGATGGTGTAGGGGGCATGATTCATTTCCAGCGTTCGCCCGATAACGTGGGGATCGCCGACGAAGTGGCGCTGCCAGAAGCGGTAGTTAAGAACAACAACGGAGTGGCCGCCGTTCTCGGCATCGGATGGCTCGATGTTGCGGCCAAGAAGCGGACGCACACCAAAGAAAGCCCCGGCGTTCTCTGTGAGGTAGGTGCCCGCGATGTCTTCCGGTAGCGCGCCGCCGGTGATCTCCATGTGCGTGGGGTTGAAGCCAAGCACCGAATCAACCGGGCCGGCAAGGCGCAGATCATCAAACTGTGCTTTGCTGAGCGTAACGAAGGTAAACCCGTCAGGATGTTTCTCGTCGAAGCCGAAGAGGTATGTGATGCGGTCCGCGTCGGCATAAGGAAACGGATGCAACAAAACGGCGTAGATGAGTGAAAACATCGCCGTGGTGGCGCCGATGCCCAGCGCCAGTGAGAGCACGGCGACGGAGGCGAAGCCAGGGTTACGCCGCAACCCGCGCAGGCCGTAGCGGATGTCTCCGCCTAACTCATCGAAGAGGCGCAGGCCAATGGCGCGGCGGTAATTCTCGTTTTGTGCCGAGGGACGGCCGAGGTCGATGCGGGCTTTGCGTCGTGCTTCTTCTTCGGGAAGGCCCTGGCGGATCAAATCTTCCTGGTAGGCTTCGAGGGTAGACCGAAACTCTTCTTCAACGTCACTGTGGGTGCGTGGCGCGAAGGAGTGCCAGAGCTTGCGAATTGCGGCGAAGAGACTCATATGTCACCTTTCCTCCGCCTTCTTGGCGAGAATGCCGGCGACCACAGCGGCCATGTCAGTCCATTTGGCGGTCTCAGCCTTGAGCTGACGCGTGCCGCCAGCCGTGAGCGAGTAAAAGCGGGCGCGGCGGTTGTTCTCTGACTCACCCCACGCGCCTTTGATCCAGCCCCGGCGCTCAAGACGATAGATGGCGGTGTAGAAGGTGCCCTGCAGAATTTCCAGGCGCTCACCGGAGATCTGCTGGATGCGCAACAGGATGCCGTAACCATGCAGTGGACCGAGCGAGACCGCCTTGAGGATGAGCATCTCGAGTGTGCCCTGCGGGAGTTCAACCGGTTTCGCCAAAAGTCCCTCTCCTATCTGGAAAAGGAGTGTACGCGCTCTCTCCTTTCCCGTCAAGGAGAGTGCCGCCGGGGCCACCCGGCGCGAATGCTCATCTTCTGCTAACCGATATCTGCTGTCAGATAGTTATTCAGGAGGCCGAACATCGAGGGCCAGTCCATTCTTTCAGTTCGGCGAAAAAGTAGTGATCAGACGTGATGCTTCCCTTCAGAACCCACAAAGCGCCGCAGGCGCGACACAGCCTAGCCCCGACCGTGAGGTCGGGGTAGAAGTGGGAATAAAGGGGAGCCCCGTAGGGCGCGACACAAATACGAAAAGTTAATCAAGAACATACCTGGGATCACATTCCACGCCGTGTTTCTTCAACAAGGCAACAAACTCCTCGTCAAGTGTCTTCTCCTTGTGATGTGCTTCCTGCTGGTCGATGTATCGAATGACCTTGGATACATTGGACGAGCTCACGCTGAACGCGCCGTAGCCTTTCTGCCAGGCGAAGGTCTTTTGCGTTCCTTTCATCCACTTTGACGAATTGGATTTGATGAGTGTCACAGCCCGGGCCAGCGATATCGCCGGCGGCAGGCGGAAGAGAATATGAATATGTTCAGCCATTCCGCCGACGGCGAATACGGTCATCGAGTTCTTTTTACAGATCGCCGCAATGTATCCCCAAAGGCGCGGTTGAATGTCTTTGGAGATGAGTTTGAGGCGTCCTTTAATAGAGAAGACTAGATGGATGTGGTTTTGTGCGTAGCTGGACAATGGTGTCTTTCCTCTGCCCGCAGGTGTCGCACCCTACGGGGCTCACCATCATACTCTTCACCTACCCCGACCTTACGGTCGGGGCTAGGCTGTGTCGCGCCTTCGGCGCTTTGGGTAATCTCGACTAAGAATCGAGAACATAACCCACCGTGTTGGCTAATGCCGCAAGGTCAATAGGCCGGCCACCCGACTGAAATGTTTACATGCTTCCGGTTGGGACTGCGCCTGCGGGTGATGTTGCAGATTTACTGTTTCAAGTAACGAAGTGCAACACTTCCTGATTTAAAAATCTTTGACCCAACAAGTTTTAGCTGCAATTTCTCCGGCAGGCTGACACCGTCCAACAACCGTCTCCCTTCTCCTGCAATGACTGGGCAAATGACAAACTGATATTCATCCACCAAGCCAAGCTCTATCAGTTGTGAAGGAACACTTACACCGCCGACTAAAATATTTTTGCCGTGTTCTTGTTTCAATTTAAGTATTTCGTCGCGCAGGTCAGTACGAACAATTCTCGTATTATTATTTTCAGCGCCGTCCAATGTTCGTGAAAAAACAACTTTGGGGATGGAGTCGAATGCGTGAGCAAATTCGTGATCTGCTTTTGACGCAGAAGGATCTTTGGCGACATCGGGCCAATAAGGAACCATCAATTGATACGTCTTACGCCCAAAGACTTGCAAGTCAACGTCTCGCGTGAGGTGCGTAAAAAACTCAAGCGTGTCGTCACCGGGATTGAATTTGGTATGGTCGCAACAGCCATCCAGGCTAAGGTTGATTGCGAAGATTACATTTCTCATTTGTTCAGTCGCTCCTATCGGTCCTCCGTCAGTTTAGCGGCCGCACCCGGCAGTGGTCCGCTCCGAACGGCGCCTTTATCAGTCATCATGCCCGCCCTCAGGCGTTGCGTGGGACCCATCCGCCGCCCCGACTAAGAACACAAGAATCGGCCGGGCGCGAGCCAGCGGCGCAGATTCGCGCTGGCTCGTTCATCTCGTCACTACGGCGCGTGTTCCGAGCGCCGCAGTGGCCAGATTTTTACTTGCTTCCGTTGGGTGCTTGTTCCGGAGCCGGGTAGAAAAGAAGCTCGCGCACCTCGCCGATCGCATCGCAGGCGATGGCGCCCTTCTTCGCCCATGCCAGCGCCTCGTTGATATCAGCGCATTCCAGGATCCAAAATCCGCCCATGTGTTCCTTGGTCTCGGTGTACGGCCCGTCGGTGACCAGCACCTTGCCGCCGGGCTTTGCCCGCAGCGTCTTCGCGCTGCCAACCGGGGCAATGCCGCAGGCGAACTTCCTTACGCCGGCAGCAATCAATTCATGGTTGAGAGCGTGGATCTCCTCAATCATCTTTTCGGTTACCACGGACGGGTCGAAGTCGTCGGGCAGGTAGTTAGCAACTAGAAAATGTGGCATGACTTTTTCTCCTTGTTTTCTGTGACTTGTTTCCGATGACTCGCTTCCTGTTCACTCAGGAGCCGTAGCTCATCGTTCTGTCGCATATAGTCGCCGCGGAGACCAAAAATCGACAGCGAATCCAATTTTTATTTCAGCTGCCGAATCCGCTCTGCATGAACTGCCGCTCTGAGGGCATTCTCACATGCTATGCTGGTTGCCGAAATGCCGGATTCAGGGCTCCCGCAATGGATGGACAAAGCTGACGCGGGTACGGTCGGCGTCTTAACGCATGATGACGGCGAACGTATGACCGCACAGGTTGTCGGGTTCGACGACGAACGCGACGAACTGGTTGTCGCCGTCAGCAGGTTCGACAGCCGGGGAGTTGCTGAATCTGAAGCAACTGGCCGTAGAAACAGAGTAATCCGGAGCCGGCCACGGGGTGGATCGTCAGAGCGGGATTCTGATCGCTCCGGCAATTGAGTCTTCTCCTGTTATCAATTTTGCCAGATGATAGGAGTCCGATACTACTTCTGGAAAAGAGAATCCGGCCGGCGCACGAGTGACTAAAACCTTTGTTTACCCATGTCACATGACGCTCAATCGCGTCCTGGCGATTAAAGAGTGTTCGACTTCTATATCCGCCTTCGGGCCGGCCGGATTTCTTTCCTGCTACATACCGCCAACTTCGCCGAGACACCCACCGCCATCAAAGAACCCGGCCAGTTTGGTGATCCTGAATAAGTCGCGGACGCGTGGTTTGGGGTTGGCAATTTCCAGCATGCATTGTGCGTTGCTCGCAGCCACATAGATGCTTACCAACGCACCCAGCCCGGTGCTGTCCACATATTCCACCCCGGTCAGGTCAAGGACAATGCGTTTCGTATCCGGGATCAGGCTGCGGACGGTGGCCTGCAGCGTTGCGGCGCTTTCCGCGGATATTCTGCCTACACCGCGGACAATAATTTCATCTGGTTTGCGTTCTGTTGTGAGTTGTAATTCTGGGGTGGGGATTGCATTCGCAGCCATAGATCCTCCTGGGATTTTGTCGGCCAATCTACCCCGAGGGTGTTTGAAAACTGCCGGGCAGGGCACGAGGGTTGGGATTTTACCTGGGGTCTGATGCTCAATACAGATTCAATACGAGTACGCTACGATACACCCGCCTGAATTAAAGTCAAGAACCACGCGGTGAAATTGTTCCCTTCTAAATGAATCTTAATTTGCGGAAAACAATCTCATTCCGACCGCAGCGCCTGCGTCACGTCTACGCGTGAGGCTCGCACCGCCGGCAGCAATGATGCAATGATGGCTACGATCAGCAATACCAGAGCCGAGACCACGACCGGCACAGCGCCGGGCATCTTGAGATCTGCAAAGTATCTGGCTCCTATCCGGGCCAGCGCGAACCCCAGCGCGGCTCCGGCGAGCACGCCAAGGGTCGCCATGAGCGCGCCCTGTGCGATCACACCTTGCAGGAGTTGGCGCGGCTGCGATCCCAGAGCCAGCCGGATGCCGAACTCACGTGTGCGCGCGCTGACTGAGAATGCCAGTACGCCGGCAACGCCGATCACAGCGATCGCCAGCGCGACAGCGGCGAATACGCTGAACACCACGGAGTTCAGCCGGTCCGGAGTGAGTACTTCGGTGCGGACATCTTTCAGCGTTGAAGGCTTCTCGACCGGCTGATCGTTGGAGAGTTCTCGGATGATGCGCGTGGCCGGAGTGACAAGAGCATAGGGGTCCTGGCTGGTGTGGATGAAAAGATCGGCACCAAACATGGGGCCGTCTTCAAAAGTGCTATATACGGTGACTGTTGGCCGGGGAATAATGTGTTCGTCGTCAATATCGGAAACCACACCAATGATGCGGTGCGGCCCTTTGATGCGGTTCCTTTCCTCACCTTTTTCAGAAATGAACTCCAGCACCGGGTCTGACCAGTAGATATGGCGGCCGACGGCGTCTCCTCCGGCGAACATGCTCTGGGCGAGCGACTGGCTTACCATCACCACGGGCTCTGAGTCTTTCGTGTCACGCGCATCGAAATCGCGTCCGGCAAGAATAGGAACGCCCAGGGCGGCGAAGAATCCGGGAGAGATAGTGCGCCAGCGGGCGCGTGGATCATCTTTGCCTGCCTGATGAGGATGGCCGTCACCAGCAAACTGTAGAGCGAAACTCTGGCCGTCGCGCCAGGGAATGACGTTGGCGAAAGCCGTCGACGTGACGCCCGGAAGGGCGTTGATGCGCCGCATGGATTCCTTGTAGAAGTCAATCACCTGTTCCGGCGTTTTTCCATACGACATGGCGGGAACACTGAGAGAGAGAACATGCTCCGTGTCCAGTCCCGTCTGGGCGCGGCGCAGAGCGATGAGTGTGGTAATGAGGCTACTGGCTCCGGTGAGCAGCACGAAAGACAAAGCGATCTGCGTCACCGCGAAGATACGCTGGCGGCGTGATGTGCTGCCAGTCAGGCGTGCGCCACCAGTGGCCAGACTCAAACCCTGAGAACTGTCCCCGGAGGGCAGACGCGGGACGAATGCCAGCACTACGGAGGCAATGATCGCCAGTCCTGCTCCCACCCACAACATGCTGGTATCCACGGTCAGGTCCAGCGCGCGCACGGAGAAACGAGAGGCGTATCGCGCCAGAATCGCAACCAACGGACTTGCGCTGACCACGCCGAGAATGGCTCCAATTCCGCAGACGATCAGCCCTTCCGCCAGCAACATCCGGCGCAAAGCTCCCCGGCTTGCGCCCAGCGCAGCGCGGATGGCAAGTTCGTTTTCGCGTCGCACGGACCGCGCCAGAATCAGGTTGGCGACGTTGCAGCAGGCGATGATGAACAGCAATCCTGACGCCGCCAGCAAGACCAGCAGGATAGTGCGCGCGCCGGATGTGACTTCGTCACGAAAGGGAGTGACCGCAATCTGGAAATTCGCCTGTTTCGAATAGGCTTCAGGATACTTCTGCGTCATGGCTGAGTAGGCCGTGCGCAATTCCGCGCGGGCCTGATCGATCGTGGCTCCGGGGCCCAGTCGCCCGAACACCTCAGTCATGCGATGCACGCGTCCCGTCACCATGGTTGCGGAAAGATGATGCGGGCTGATCACCATGTTGCCGATGATCTCCGTCTCCTGCGGATACGGAACGCAGGGTTCAAGCACGCCAATGATGGTCGCTGTCCGATCGCCGATGCTGCCCAGACGGATTTGTTTCCCGATGACGCTGCGATCGCGATTGAGGGCCGTGTTCCAGTAACGATAGGTGAGTACTACGACGCCGGCGGCATTCGGACCGTCGTCTTGCGGCCCAATCAGCCGTCCCAGCACCGGATGAAGGCCCATCACGTCAAAAAACGTTCCGTTGACAACGCCACCCTGAATGGTGCGCGGTTCGCCCAGCCCTACCATGGTGAAACCCATGGCGGAGAAGTCTCCGAACGCACCCACGCTCTTGACGCCGGATTTCAGGTCCTCGATTTCGGGCACGGAAAATGTGGTGTTATCAGCGTCAATTCCCGGCGCGCTCTGGCGGACATAGATCAGCCTGGCTTCGTCCCGGTTGGTCAGAGGTTTAAGCAGAATGCCGCGCACCAACGAGAAGATTGCCGCATTGGCGCCGATGGCCAGAGCCAGAGTAAGGACCACGGCAACGGCCAGTCCGGGAGCCCGAAACAAAGAAAGAAATGCAACTCTGAGATCGCGAACGAATGCCATGTTGCCTGGACCTCCATCCAAAGAATTATGCCACCACTTGCCCGCAGGGTCGAACGCTGCGGCTGTTCCCGGTTTTCCCGGTCGTTCATTCTATAGTCGTCGCGGACAGACGAAATCGACAAGCCGGGGCAAACTTTTTTCCAGTTCTGACGGGCTTCCTATTTCAAATCCTCGAGCCGTCTGGCGAGAAACCGGCGCTCCGGTTCCTGTTGGGTCAGCGCCAGCGCCTTCTCATAAGACGCCCGGGCCTCAGCGGTCCGGCCGAGCCTGCGGTACATATCGGCACGGGCTGAATACGCCAGGTAATAATTTGCCAATTCGCCATGTTCCAACAACGCGTTGATCTGCGTCAGACCAGCCTCCAGACCATCGCACATTGCAATGGCCACGGCACGATTGAGCAGCACAACCGGCGAAGGCTGAATTCGCAGCAATCGGTCGTAAAGCGCAACAATCTGCCGCCAGTCGGTCGCGGCGACGGATTCGGCCTCCGCATGAACGGCCGCAATCGCAGCCTGCAGTGTGTAAGCGCCGAAGCGGCGGGACGTCAGGGCTTTCTCCAGAAATACTACTCCCTCTGCGATCTGCTCCCGGTTCCAGAGCGAGCGGTCCTGGTTCTCCAGCAAAATCAGCTCTCCGGTCGGGGAGGTTCTGGCAGCACGACGGGATTCCTGCAGCAACATCAGGGCAAGCAGCCCCATCATTTCCGCATTAACGCCTTCCTGATCAACGTCTTCCGGCTCCGGCCGGAGTTCGGTCAGCAACCGGCCCAGTCGAATCGCCTCGCCGGTCAGCTCGGCCCGCGTTACCTCCGCTCCTGCCGCAGCCGAATAGCCCTCGTTAAAGACGAGATAAATGACATGAAGCACCGCGCCCAGTCGCTCCGGCAATTCCTGCGGCGTCGGCACCTCGTACGGAATCCGTGTCTCCCGAATCATTGCTTTGGCGCGAACAATGCGCTGCGCCAGCGTACGCGGAGTGATCAGAAAGGCCTTGGCTATCTCCTCGGTGGTCAGCCCGCACACCTCACGCAGGGTGAGCGCAACGCGCCCTTCCGGCGGTAGAGACGGATGACAGCAGGTAAAGATCAGGCGCAGCCGGTCGTCTTCCAGGAAGTCGTCGTCAAGACGACCGTCTTTAAGACGACCTGTCCTTAAGCCGACCGTCCTTGAGCCGATCATCTCCAACGCCGACTTCTTCATGGGAATTGGATCTTTCCGCCGAACTCCATTGCGTTTCGAGATGGTGCACCAGCTCGTCCTGAGACGCATCCACTCTGGCCCGTCGACGCAGAGTATCCATGGCTTTGAATCGGGCCGTCGAAATCAACCATGGACGCGCGTTGCCGGGCACTCCGCTCCTCCGGCCACAGGCTCAGGGCAGCCGCAAAGGCTTCGTGCATCGCCTCCTCGGCAAGATCAAAATCACCGAGCAAGCGGATCAGAGTTGCCAGGATTCGCCCCGACTCCACCCGATAAAGGGAATCGAGTAATTCGCGTGTCTGCTGGTCAGTGCTCGGGAGGAACGCTCGGACATGGCACGCTCTGCCATGAAGTTTAGCCGCGAATAAAGTCAAACCTCGCGAATCAGTTAATTCCCTCGACTCCGTCGCACTCCCTCGCTTCGCTCGCGGCCATCTTGAAACTAAACCCTACTTTGTGATGTGCCCGTGCGCGTTCTTCGGCCCGGTAGTTGCTTTAGTCAGGCTGTCATACAGAACTTCAGTGAACATGTCTGTCTTGACGAAGCCCTGCCCCCACGAATCCCACTTGGCCAGAACTTTTTCTTTCTTCAACTGGTCCAGCGTTTTGCCCTGCTTGATGCCTGCCTGCACCGCGGCCGTCGTCTCTTTCAACACCTGAATAAATTTTTGCAGGTCGTCTTTGCTGCCAAGCGGACCGTGGCCGGGAATAATCTTTACGTCGTCGGGAACCAGAGCCAGAACTTTTTCGTCGCCGGCGATCATGCCCTGCACGCTGCCACCGCTATCCAGATCGATGAACGGGAACATGCTGCCGTTGAAGAAATCGTCGCCCATGTGGACAACGTTCGATTGCGTGAAGAAAATCACGCTGTCACCATCGGTGTGTCCGTTGGGAAAGTGGATGGCTTTGATGTCTTCCCCATTCAGGTGAACAGTCACATTCTCTTCAAAAGTAATGACCGGCAAGGCCACTTTGGGCGCCGGCGGTGTGGTTCCAAAGCGCGACGTGCCACCGGTGGAAAGCCTCTTGCGTACGTTCTCCTGAGCGATGATGGGGGCTTTTCCGCCAAAATGAGGATTGCCGCCCGTGTGGTCTCCATGCCAGTGCGTGTTGATCACGAATTTCACCGGCTTGTCTGTAATGCTCTTGAGCGCGGCTTCAATCTTGTCCGCAAGGGGAAGGAACTCGTCATCAATCACAACAATGCCATCGTCACCAACAGAAGCGCCGATGTTTCCGCCCATGCCTTGGAGCATGTACACCGAACCGGCGATTTTCTGGACTTTGATTTCAACTTTGCTGTAATCCGGTTGCTGCTGGGCGAAGAGAGACATGCCTGACAGTAGAAAAACAGTAAGACCAATGAGACCGGTCTTGCGCATAGGTTCCTCATTCTTAGCCGTTATTCAGGGCCATTTAGGTTGTGGTTTAAAAAGCCGGCCAATCTTAAAGGCTCAAGGGGCGTGAGTTCAATTGAAAATCAAGGGCTCGCGCCGTCCACGCGCGCCGAGCCCGCTGCAACAGGAGCCTAAACACAGCAACCACAAATTTGAAAACTTAAGCGGTTTGGAGCGAAGCGACATGTAGAGGAAATCAAGGGCTCGCGCCGTCCACGCGCGCCGAGCCCGCTGCAGCAGGAGCCTAAACACAGCAGCCACAAATTTGAAAACTTAAGCGGTGTGGAGCGAAGCGACATAAGATGGAATTCGAATAGAATATCTGGTTCGCGTTTTGCGAGCAGGAGTCAGCAGTCAGGAGTCAAGAGATGCCATCTGTTCAACATATTTCCGCCAGGTCAGGCGATGTTCTATTACTTGTCGGGACCATGAAAGGCGCATTTGTTTTGCGCGCGGACAAGAGCCGCAAAAAATGGAGTGTGGGTGGTCCGTATTCCGTGGGCTCGCCGGTTTACTCCATGGCCTTTGACAGCCGCAACGGACGCAATCGCCTGTGGTGGGCGCAGCAGAGCTTTCGCTGGGGCACAATCCTCTGTTCGTCTGACGATTTCGGTCGCACCTCCACCGAGCCGGAAACATACTCAGTAAAGTTTCCCGAAGACTCGGGTCTGGCTCTCAAAAATATATGGCAGATCTGCATGGGGCCACAGGATGAACCGGACACCATGTATTGCGGCGTGGAGCCTGCCGCGCTGTTTGAATCGCGTGACGGCGGCAAAAGCTGGAGCGCGGTGGAAGGCATGCTGAAACATCCGCATCGTCCGAAGTGGGTCCCGGGTGGCGGAGGCATGTGCCTGCACACCATCATTCCTCATCCCACAAACAAGCAGAGCATGATCATCGCTATCTCCACCGCGGGCTGCTATCGCACGGACGATGGCGGACGCACATGGCAGGCCCGTAACAAGGGAGTGCGCGCACAGTTTTTACCCGACCAGCATCCTGAGTTCGGTCAATGCGTGCACAAGATCAGCCGAGATGCTGCGAACCCGGAAAGACTCTATCTGCAAAACCATTGGGGCCTCTATCGCAGTGACGATAATGGCGACACCTGGCATGACATCGCCAATGGTGTGCCTTCCGATTTTGGTTTTGCCATCGTGGCCCACCCTCACCAGAAGGACACCGCGTATATCATTCCGGTTGAGTCAGACGAGTATCGCTGCACGCCCGAAGGCAAGCTGCGTGTTTACCAGACCATGAATGCGGGTAAAAAATGGGAAGCCCTTACGCGCGGCCTGCCCCAGAAGAACGCTTTGGAAACGATCCTGCGCGATGCCCTGGCCACCGATACTTTGCGCCCGGCCGGAATTTATTTCGGTACGCGTAGCGGCAAAGTGTATGGATCCAGCAACGACGGAAAATCCTGGAATCTGATTCTGGAAGGGCTACCTCCGGTCACATGCGTGAAAACTGCTCTGGTAGGCGAAGGCAAAGGCCGCGGACGCAGCGCACGGAAAGCGGCTTCAGGCGCGCCCCATCGTGCAGCCACGCCAAAGGCAAAGAAAAAGACAAAGCCAAAATCGGCAACCGGCAAAAAGCGGAGCTCCGCCCGGCGACGGGTGGCGGCAAGGTAGAAGATAAAAAGGTCACAAAATGCCCATCACAGTTCGCATTCCCTCTTATCTTGCCGAGTTTGCCAAGGGACAGACCGCACTCACGCTGGAGACATCCAGCACATCTGTACGCAATCTGCTGGCGGACTTGTGGGGCCAGTATCCGGCACTGCGCGACCGCGTTGTCGATGAACAAAACGAAATACGTCAGCACATCAACATCTTTGTTGGCGAAGACGCAATCCGCCATGCCAACGGCCTGGATACGCCTGTATCCGCCAATGACGAGATCATGATCGTACCTGCCGTCAGCGGCGGCTGAAAATCTACTTCAGGTCCTGCATTGCGCCTTCAAAGACCTTGGTCACCGTGCTGCGGCCAATGCCGTAAACGATAAAGCCCTTCTGATCAAAGCCGTATTCGCGGAAAAGGAGTTCCCCCAGCCCATCGCCATCCACATCCACCGCGTCAATCAGCTCCAGGCGCGGGGCTACATCGAGTCGTGAAGAATCAGTCACGCTTACGGCAAGCCGTTGCGGTACCCCGTCAAAGTCAACGCGGGCAATGAGCGTGATGTAGCGGGAAACGAATTTTCCCGGTTCGGTGTCCTGCGGGGCTGCTTTTTGAGGCGCTTTTTTACCCGGCACTTTCTTTGCAGGCGTAGTCTTGGCCGCCGTGGAGGCCAGGTAGCTGCCTGGTATCTCCGCGGTCATCACCATCACGGCATCATTGCTCAGGTCAAGATCAAACGAACGTATGACCACGTCTTTGAATGACCCGTCGTTCAATTGAGCGTTTTCTTTAGGAAGCTGGGCCAGGGCCAGCTTGCGCATCTTGGCTTCCATCACTTCCTGCTCCCCGGGCTTCCATATGAATTCGAACGAACGGCTCTCACCCGATTGGTTGTCAGAAACAGCAACCAGGGTCTGCGTTCCCGCCGCCGGCGGCTTAGGTGTGGTGCCGGGCACTGTGCCTGTTGGAACTGGAGTGGCCTTGGCGCTGGCCGATGGAGTGGACGCCGGCGCATGCGCTGGCGTGGACGCTGCTGCTGCCGTAGACGGACTCCGACGGCGCAGCACAGGCCTGTCAGAATCCTCTGACTGCGGCTCCGGAGTAGATTGCGGTGGTGGTGTGGGTGACGACGGCGCGGCAGCCGGTGCTGAAGCAGGTGTTGTCGGAGATGGTGTTGTCGCGGGCGTCGGCTGCGGGGTCTGGCTTTCGTCCGGACGGTGCAGCCGGGGCCGATCATCATTGGAACCCCCACTAGAACCACCGTTGGAACCGCCGCTGGAACTGCCTCCAGACGGAGTAGACGATCCATCAGACGTGGGCGACGATGACGATGGGTTGGATGAAGAGCCGGAGCTTTCGCCCGGACGCTTCAGATGCGGCCGGCCATCATTCGGATTGGCAGCCGGGGCCGGCGTCGGAGCTGCTTTCTTCGCGACGGCTGTGTACACCTGCCATCTTCCCAGCGCCGTCCAAATGCTACTGTTCTTGGAAGCAGTGGTAATGGTGACGTAACCGGCGGGCAGCCCGGTTTTCTGGGCTTCATAGACAATGCCGTTATCGAGCGCCATGGGTTGCGGGGCGGCTTTGTAGATGCTCGCGTCTTCAAAGCGGCCGTCAGTAAGAATCGTGATCGGCGTGAGCTGGGCTTTAACGTTGCCGGCACGGTCCGTAGTCAGTTCAAGCAGCGCTGTGGCACGCAACTTGTGGGGCGTACGCTTCTGTGTCTGCGCCATCGCCAGTCCGGCCACAGCGATGAGCACAAGGACAAGGCTGGCTCGAAAGCCGCGTTTGCGATATAAATTCCGATATAAATTCATTGTTGTTTTAAACACAAAGCTTTAAACACTAAAAACCTATGGAAGTTAATGATAAAGCCCCGGAGTTCTCGCTGGCGAATGAAGACGGCGTAACCGTCAGCTCTAAAGATTTCAAGGGAAAGAACGTGGTGTTGTTCTTCTATCCCAAGGCCAATACGCCCGGTTGAACGCTGGAAGCGTGCGGGTTCCGCGACGCATTCAAGCAGATCATGAAAGCCGGTGCCACTGTTTACGGCGTTTCCCCAGATAAACCTTCAGCCCAGAAGAAATTTAAGGAAAAGTACGACCTGCCCTATTCGCTTCTGGCCGACGTGGACAAAGACCTGGCAAAAAAATTCGACGTGCTCAAGGAAAAGAGCATGTATGGCAGGAAATACATGGGAATTGAGCGCACCACGTTCGTCATTGATCCTAAAGGTAAGATCGCGGCGATCCTTACCGGCATCAAGCCAGACGAACACGCCAAGGCCGTTCTGGGTGCGCTGAAATCCTAGGTGGACCCAAGAAATTTGAGCAGCCAGAAAACCGGGTACAGCCAGAAATAAGAAGCCGGGCTGGAGAACGTCAGTCCGGCTGTCTGTTCTTTCTGAATTGGCCCTTCGTGTTCCTTCGTGCCCTTTGTGGTTAAGCTTTTTCAGTTTAGCTCTCGCCGCTTTCCTCTGTGGTTGGCTTTGTTTCCCATCCGCGTTTATCTGCGTTAATCAGCGGTAGGATTTTAGGAATCTACTTTGATCCTGTCAGAGTGAAGCTGAACACACTTTCCGCGGGGATCACGGCTTCGCTCTTGCCTGTGGCTGCTGCCACGCCGGTTCCTGCACCTGCTCCTGCGGCGGCTCCAATGACTGCACCTTTTCCACCACCAGCCAGGCCGCCGATGAGCGCACCTGCACCCGCGCCGCCGCCGATTTTGGCTGTGTTGCCGGCGGCATGTCCTTTGCCCTTGCGGCTCACGCGTGAGCTGTAAACGGGATGTCCATCAATCGACGCCAGCCGTACGGAGATCTCTCCCGGTGCGTGCAAACGTCCGCTCGGCTTCACGTATGAGACGTGTCCTCTCACCCGACCTCCGGCCCGGGCCACAGTTTTTCCATGCACTACCACGTCGCGCGTCAGTGTGCCTTCCCATACCTGGCCTTTGTGCGCGCTGCCTGAGCTGAGCGTGTTTCCCACCCGGACGGTCACATGCGTTCCGTCAGGAAACTTCTCCGCGCCCGCCAGAGACACCAGAGAGGCCAGCAAGAGTGTCAGAAAAGAAATGCTGCGGATGTTCATAATCGTGCTTAACTCCTTTGCAACTGCAATCTAAAATACGGACTCTCGTCCGCAGAAATACCCGGATGGAAATGCCCAGATTCTATCTTGGGCAGAGTTCTTAAGTGAGTGCGTTGTTTCACACGGAGGTGATTGTGCGCTGCTGTACTTTTGTTCCAGCTGTTCTGGTTCTGCCGGTAATTTTATTGCTGACGCAAGTCGGTGGCGCCCAATCGCCGGCCGGCGAAGCGGCTGCGCACAAACAATTGCACCAGCTGTTTGCAGCAGAATGGGATTACAGGATGCAGCATTCGCCGGAAGAAGCTTCCGAACTGGGGGACCGGCGATGGAATGATCGCTGGTCAGACGAAAGCCTGGAAGCGTATGCCCAGGAAAACCAGCACGCCAAAGACGTACTGGTCCGGCTGGCAAAGATCAATCGCGGTACGCTCAACACCGCCGACCAGCTCAATTACGATCTGTTCAAGAAAGATTTTGCGGAAGGAATTGAAGGCTACCAATATCGTCGTTTTCTGGTGCCGCTGAACCAGCGCGGCGGCATACAGACGGAAGACGAACTGGGCGATTCACTCCGCTTTGAAACCGTGAAGGATTATGAAGACTGGATCGCGCGTCTCAAATCTTTTCCCACGCTCATGGACCAGACTATCGCTCTGATGCAGCAGGGTATCAAGGAGCACATGGTCCATCCCAAGGTGATCATGCAGCGCCTTCCCGCGCAGATCGACAAGCAGATCGTCGACGATCCGGCGCAAAGCGGTTTTTACAAACCCTTCCGCCATTTTCCAAAATCAATCTCGACGGAAGACCAGCAGCGCTTGAGTGCATCCGCGAAGCAGGCAATTGCCCAGCAGGTGGTTCCCGCCTACAGGAAATTCAAGGACTTCTTCGTCAGCCAATATCTTCCCGCCTGCTTTGACAAGGTAGGAGTATGGCAGGTCCAGCAAGGTGATGAGCTTTACGCTTATGAAGTGCGGCGCTATACCACCACCAATCTCACGCCGGACCAGGTCCATGAGATCGGGTTGAAAGAGGTGGCCCGCATCCGCGCGGAGATGGAGCAAGTGATGCAGGCGACCAATTTCAAGGGCTCGCGAGACGACTTCTTCAAATTTCTGCGGACCGATCCGCAATTCTTTTACAAGACGCCTGAAGAACTCTTTGAGGCCTATGAAGCCATGGCCAAGAGCGTGGACCCGAATCTGGTGAAGGTCTTTCGCACGCTGCCCCGGGAGCCGTACGGAGTGGAACCCATACCGGCCGTTGCAGCTCCCGATACAACAGCGGCTTACTATCGCCAGGGTGCGGCGGACGGCTCACGCGCCGGAACCTATTTCGTCAACCTTTACAAACCAGATACCCGTCCCAAGTGGGAAATGTTGGCTCTTACGCTGCATGAATCGGTGCCCGGACACCATTTGCAGATCGCCCGGGCGCATGAACTGGGTGAAATGCCCATGTTCCGCCGTTTCAACGGCTATACGGCCTTCGTGGAAGGATGGGGGCTTTATGCCGAATCTCTGGGCGAAGACATGGGCCTCTACACTGATCCTTACGCAAAGTTTGGCCAGCTCACCTATGAGATGTGGCGCGCAGTAAGGCTGGTGGTGGATACCGGCATGCATGCCAAGCACTGGACGCGCGAGCAGGCCATTGCGTATTTCATGGACAACGCTCCCAAAGCGGAGCTGGACATTGTGAACGAGATTGATCGTTATATCGCGTGGCCGGGGCAGGCGTTGGCCTACAAGATAGGCGAGCTGAAAATCCAGGAGCTGCGCAAGCGCGCGCATGAGCAACTGGGCAGCGACTTTGATCTCAAAGGCTTTCACGACGTAGTGTTGAGCTCAGGGCCGCTTCCGCTGGATATTCTGGAGCGGAATGCGAACGACTGGGTTGCAAAGCAGAAGCTTGCCAAGCAGAAGATGGCTCAACAAAAGGGTGTGAAGCAGAAGGCGCATGCGCCGGCGTCAGGCGCGAAGGCCGGTGCCGGGTACTAATGCAGTGATGGAATCTCCGTCTTTTGAGTTGTTCAGTGCAGGCACTGCTGCACCTGTGCCGGAGCGAAAGTCAGATTCCAGTGCTGAGCGATTCTATCGTCCCGAGCTTGATGTTCTGCGCTTCTTTGCTTTCTTCGGTGTGTTCATCTTTCATGCCGCGCCGCACACGCGCGATTTTTACGATGCGGCCGGCGTTCCCCACTGGCTGAGCAGTTTTCTTATTTCAGTCTTCGGAGCGGGAGCCTATGGCGTTGATCTGTTCTTCGCCCTGAGCGCCTATCTGATTACCAGCCTGCTTCTGCGTGAGCGCGATCTCACCGGAACGGTGGATCTACGCGGGTTTTATCTACGCCGTATTCTTCGCATATGGCCGCTGTATCTCACATTCGTTGCATTGGCGGCGATTGCCGGCTGGATATTTCCTTCCCAGCATCTTGGCGCCGGCTACGTTTTGGGATTTACTTTTCTGGCCGGGAACTGGGTCTATGTTTTTCACGGACTCCCGCATTCCTTTGCTATCCCGTTGTGGACCGTCTCCATTGAAGAACAGTTCTACCTGACGTGGCCCCTGGCTCTGCGCAAAGCCACGGGGCGCCGCCTTGCCTTAATCGCTCTCGGTGTATTACTGCTGGCGTACATTTTACGGACGTGGATGGTTGTGACCGGGGCATCGACCAACGCCATGGAATACGACACATTCACCCGGCTGGATCCCATCGCGCTGGGAATTCTGATTGCGCTTTTCCAGAAACAGCTTCCACCATTCGTCCGCTGGCAGCGCTGGCCGTTGATTCTGGGCGGTACTGCCGCATTCGTTTCTGCTTACGCCATGAGTGCCCTTGAGAACAACTCATCAGTGAGCACATGGCAAACGGCTGCTGCGCATGCAATCACTGCATTTGCCAGCACGGCGGTCATGCTTGGCGTCCTCGGTTCGCCATACTCATTCTTCAAAAACCGAGCGCTGGTTTACCTCGGAAAGATTTCCTACGGACTCTATGTCATCCACGAACTGGCTCACGTGCTGGCCAAGCAGATCTTTCCCGCCGCGTCGCCATTAAGGGTCGTCGGGCAGTCCATCATTTCGCTGGCGATTACCATTGCCCTTGCCGCCGCGTCATATCGCTGGCTGGAAACTCCGTTCCTCCGGTTGAAAGAGAAGTTCGCTCACGTGCAGTCGCGGCCGGTGTAACAGGCCGTTCGCCATAAAACCCAGCCGCGGTAAAAGCCTGTTATAAAAACGATGTGGGTCGTTTATCACGCAAATCGCTCAAGTCTCCGGCGAGCGCCAGGCTTCTTCGGCGCAAGTTTTTTGATCGCGATCCGCGACTTGTTTCGCCAGAGCTTCTGGGCAAGCTCATTGTCCGTAAGGATGGTCGCAAACTCATCGCCGGCAGGATTGTGGAAGTGGAAGCCTATCTGGGCGCCGACGACGCAGCCGCCCACTCCGCCGCAGGCCGCACGGCTCGCAATGATGTTCTCTGGGGCCCTCCCGGGCACGCCTATGTCTACTTCATCTACGGCGTGCACTATTGCCTGAATATCTCCTGTCTGCCGGATGGTGAAGCGGGCGGGATATTGATTCGTGCGCTGGAACCGGTCAGCGGGCTGGAAGCGATGGCGGCAGCACGCGGGCTGGGCGATCTCGATTTTGATTCGGTGCGCGATCTGCGCAAACTCGCCAGCGGCCCGGGACGCCTTTCTGATGCGCTCAGCGTTACGCGCCCTCGCGATAATGGCAAAGACATGGTGTCGCCCCGGTGTGATTTACAGGTGAGAGATGATGGGTTTATTCCCGATTGGATTGAGACCACGCCACGGATTGGAATCACGAAGTCGGCAGATATGCCACTGCGCTATGTGATTGCCGGGAGCAAGTTCCTCTCGCGACCGTAATGCGTTTAGCGGGATGGGAGCAGGAGATTGTCGATCAGGCGTGTTGCCCCCACATAGGCCGCCACGGCTACCAGCGCGCCTTGCTTCACGTCGGCAACCGGATCAAGGGTATCTGGACTTACGACTTCGAAATAATCCAGGCGCACCGCAGGCTCCTCGGCCATGGTCTGCGTGCCGGCAACAATCAATCTCTCTGCGGACGTTTCACCACCCGCCGCTCGTTTTTCAACCTGCTTCAGCGCGCGTGAGAGAACCAGTGCCTGTTTGCGCTGTTCCGGCGTGAGATACGCATTGCGCGAGCTCATGGCCAGGCCGTCGCTTTCGCGGACGATGGGGCAGACCACGATCCGCACCGGGAAGTTCAGGTCGCACACCATCTTGCGGATCACCGCGACCTGGGCGGCGTCCTTCTGGCCGAAGAAAGCAAGGTCAGGTTGAACAATGTTGAAGAGTTTGGATACCACGGTGGTCACGCCGCGAAAATGTCCCGGTCGTGAACGTCCATCCAGCTTGCCGCTCAGGCCTTCCACATCAACCCAGGTGGTGGCGCCCTTTGGGTACATTTCTTCTACCGACGGGCTGAAGATGTAGTTGGTCTTTTCAGCAGCCAGCAGCGCGGAATCTTCTTCGAATGTTCTGGGGTATTTGGAGAAGTCTTCGTTCGGGCCAAACTGGGTGGGATTGACGAAGATCGAGGTTACGACAACATCTGTCTGTTCGCGGGCAGCGCGCACCAGGGAAATGTGGCCGGGATGGAGTGCTCCCATGGTGGGGACAAAGCCCACGCGCTTTCCTTCGCGGTGGGCCTGTCTGCTGATGGCTGACATGGCAGCGGCCATATTGATCGTCTGCATTTCGCGAATGAGCTACCGGGCGTACGCCTTCAACTGTTTGCGGCGCAGAAGTGCTTCCAGTTCCGCCTTGGTTTCCCTGGGCAGGTGGTAAGACTCCTGGTCGTTGGGATACGTGCCGGCTTCCACATCGGCCTTGAAATGCTCCACGGCTTCGCGGATGAGTGAGCCAGCCTCGGCGTAGCGCCGGACAAATTTCGCCGGCGCAGAAAACGTCATGCCCACCAGATCGTGGAATACCAGCACTTGGCCGTCGCAATCCGGGCCTGCGCCTATGCCGATGGTGGGCACGCCGATCTCCTGCGTGATCATGGCGGCAACTTCGCGAGGCACGCCTTCCAGCACAATGGAGAAAACGCCCGCGCGGTCCAGCGCCACGGCATCCTTCACCAGTTGCTCAACTCCGGCCAGATCTTTTCCCTGGACTTTATATCCGCCCATCTTGTGCAGCGACTGGGGCGTGAGGCCAATGTGGCCCATCACTGGGATTTCAGAATCTAGCATGCGGCGAACCAGGTCCACGCGTTTGGTGCCGCCTTCCAGCTTTACGGCTTCGGCGCCGCTTTCCTTCATGAAGCGTGTGGCGTTGCGCACGCCTTCCTGCACGTCGCCCTGATAGGTGCCAAACGGCATGTCCGCGATGACCAATGCCGATTTCACCGCCCGGCGCACGGCGCGTGTGTGATGCAGCATCTCTTCCATGGTTACCGGAAGCGTGCTGTCATAGCCCAGCACTACCTGGGCGAGCGAATCGCCCACCAGGATCATGTCAATGCCGGCTTCATCAACCAGGCGCGATGTGGAGTAGTCGTAGGCAGTCAGGCACGTGATCAGCGCATGCCGCTGCTTTTTCTCTTGGATGGTGAGAGTTGTGACTTTCGGTCGGGCGCCAGCAAGCTGCCCTCCGTTGAACGAAGTGATGCTCATATTCCTCCAGTGCAGTTCGGGAAATCCCGATACCACCTGTCACCGCTTTGGATGCGGCGAAGGCTATTTTAGTCTTAGAAAATGATTTTTAGCCAGACAAACTGTGATTCAGGCATGGGCAAAGGTAACTGGTTGAGTACGCATGTGCTTAGAGGATTAAGGCTACGACTGCGGGGGCCGGACATCGTCTGACGGAAGAGTTCAATGGGCCCACATCTTTAGATCTAGCTGATCGGCGGCGGTGGCGATGTCAGGAAGCGTTTTGTATTCATTGGCCAGTTTTCGCCGGCCGCGGACTCGAGCCTGGCGGCCAGCGAAGGGCGAATCGTAAACGGAATCTGTTCGAACGATCCCAAACGTAACTCGACCATTGGAAAGAGAAAGAGCTGCTTCGTTTTGCGGGCAGTAATTTCAGCCCACGGCACGAACAATGGCGGGTGACCCACACGGAAAAGAAAGAAGGGGACAAGGAACAGTCCTTCTGAATCTGCTCCGACCGTCAGGACGTTGTTGTAATGAGTGAGCCACCGCATGGCTGCGCTCTGCGTGTACCATTTCATTCCGGTAAACGGCGTGATCTGGCGAAATCTCCCGGCAAGCAGCCTCCAGCCACCCAAGAACGCAACACCGTAACCCGCGAGGCACCAGACTATCGTGAATAAGAATGGGAGAACGTATCCGATATTGTCGTTCAACCATGGTTGCATTTTCTGGCCTGCCCTACAGTCCCGCCGCACCCTCTGACCCCAACGGCAGGAAATACTGCGTCCCGCGGATGGGCTCGCTGACACGTCGCAACAGCTCCTGCAAATCGGCATGACGTTCCACAAAATCAATGTCATTGGTGTTTACCACCAGCAGGTCAGAAGAGGTGTAATGAAAGAAGAAATGCTCATAGGCCTTGACCACTTCCTCAATGTAGTCGTCACTCACTGAAAGCTCGGCGGCGGAATTCTTTTTACGCAATCTCTTCTTCAGCACCTCGGGCGATGCCTGCAGATAAATCACCAGGTCCGGCACGGGCAGCTGTTCACGGAAGTGATGGTAATAGCGGTTGTAGATGTCCAGTTCGTGGTCATTCAGGTTGATGTAGGCGAAGATCTTGTCTTTTTCAAAGATGTAGTCAGCCACCACGGCTTTGTGCGAACCCGGCCCGACTTCGAGTTGCTTAAGCTGCTCAAACCGCTTCACCAGGAAAGCAAACTGGGTTTGAAACGCTGAACCGCGCTCGCCTTCGTAAAATTGGCGCAGAAAAGGATTGTCCTCAGGCTCGATCACGCGTTGCGCGTTCAGCTTGTCGGCAATTACATTGGCCAGCGTGCTTTTGCCCACGCGAATAGGCCCTTCAATAGCGATATACCGAGGTGGTTCAAAAAGCTTGGCCATGGAGTCAGGAGAAAGCTGCCAGGAAATACGTCAGGCGTGAGAATAAATCCTGTTTTAGATTTGGTAAATGGATAATTTGGTAATTTGGTAATTGGGCAAAACGAGTTTATTGGATGTGTTTGCTTCAATTACCCAATTACCAATTTACTCAATTACCAGATTCAACAATGTTCGCAGCAATCACATCCATCGTCGGCGCAGCCGCGGTCGGCTATCTGGGATATGCCACCATGGCTCCCGGATCGCAACTGTATGGCCTTACGCTTACGCATGGCAGCGACCCCGGACAGATCGCGCTCACATACGATGATGGTCCGAACGATCCGCACACGCTGAGGCTGCTTGATGTTCTTGCAAAACATGAGGCGAAGGCGACGTTCTTTTTGATCGGACGTTATGTGAAGCAGCGGCCCGATATCGCTCGGGCCATTCAGGCTGCCGGACATGCCATTGGCAATCACACCTTCACACATCCCAACCTGGTTCTGGTTTCATCCGCCAAGCTCCATCAGGAGCTGAATGAGTGCCGCAAAGCTTTGGAAGACGCCCTTGGTGCGCCGGCTTCATTGTTTCGTCCGCCTTTCGGAGGCCGGCGACCTGATGTCCTTCGTACTGTGCGTGCCATGGGGATGGAACCCATTATGTGGTCAGTCACGGCCTTTGACTGGAGTGCGCGGTCGTCAGAATTTATCGTCAATAAAGTAAGCAAAGAAGTTGAGGGCCGTCGCCGCGAGCGCAGTGAGATCGTTCTCCTGCATGATGGCGGACATCTCGGCTTCGGCGCCGACCGTGGCTTCACCGTGGAGGCCACCAAAGTCCTGCTCAGCAAATACGCCGAAAAGAAATTTGTTGCGATTCCCGAACTGACGCGCTGAGCCGTTCGGCCCATTTGGCAACGTTGTTTCGCAAAAACCTTCTGGATTGCACGGCAACAATTGCGGCGCAAAGAGGACGAGGCCGAATCACGCGTCGAGTCCGATGCAACAGGAGCCTCGACCTGCACCCACGTTCGTCACACTCAAAGCGGGTTGGAGCGAAGCTGCAATAATTCTTGACTGAGCAATTAAGGGCTCGCGCCGTCCACGCGCGCCGAGCCCGCTGCAACAGGAGCCTCCAAATCTTCGCCAGAGGTCGTGACTTCCAAGCGGTTTGGAGCGAAGCGACAAAATCAAAACGTAAACCGTATTCCTATCTGCGCTGCAAACGGAATTCCCACCGTAGTGCCGGGACCGAAGAAGTCTCCCAGCGCGCCACCCGGAACACGAAGCTGTTTGATGTTGGTGATGGGAGTCATTGTGCTGCAATCGGCGTTAGTGCAAAGATCAGTCACATTTCCGGCTTCCACTTGTGTTGAGGGCACCGGAAGCGCGCCAATATCGGCAATGTAGTTGTTGCCGGGATTCACGCGGTTGAACAGATTGAAGAACTCAACGAACGGATGCAGAGACATCCGATCGCCGAACTTGAAGTTCTTTGTCACGCGAAGATCAACCTGAGCAAACGGCGATCCGCGGAACTGGTCCAGTGTTGTCTGCACGCCGTTGACAACCGCGCGGTCATTCGGATTTCCATCACCATTGATGTCTGTACCAGTGCCCAGCGTGTACGGCCGTGCGCTTTCAAACTGAGAAAGCGTGCTGACCTCAAAGTTGCCGGGAAGGTGCAACACTCCAGCCAGGACAAAGCGATGCCGCACGTCTTCACCGGATGGCCCGTGATCGCCGGGGCCGAAGGGGTTGTTGGCGTTGGTTACGCCGTTCACGTAGTCGAACAGCTCGCCCACGTTGGCGCCCCATGTGGTGGCGTTGGCCAGCGTGTAATGCGCCGTCATTTCAAAACGGTTGGAGAAGCTGTGATTCAGCGCAATGGAAACTCCGTCATAGGCGGAGCGGTTGTCGGTCCGGAACACGGACATGTCCGGCGCAGTGGCAGGAAGCGTGCCATTGGGAACCGCGGTCGGGTCCTGCGCCACATATTCATAGCGACGATATTGATGTACGCCCTGCTGATGTTCGTAGTTGATATTCAAACGCCACGTTTTTGCGAAGGCATGTTCAAAGCCGGCGCTTGCCTGAATCGCGTAAGGTGATTGATAGTGCGGGTCGATCACGGCCCCGGCATCGCCGGCGACAAGAAGTGATTGCGCTCCGGGCGTTACGGCCCGGAAAGCGTCTACCCAGCCATTTTGTGCCAGATCGTTGTAGTACAAGCCGAATCCCGCGCGAATGACCGTATTGCCACTATCGCCGGGCGAATAGGCAAATCCCAGCCGAGGCGCAAACGCCTTGCGGTAGTCGTGGGGAACGCCATGAGGCAGGGCCAGATTGTCGGCGATGATCGTCTGCACCGCAGGATTGTCATTCTGGTTGCCACCATTGGAATTGAAGAGGCCGAACGTGGTGTCATAGCGGACGCCGTAGTTCACGCTAAAGTTAGGACGGATCCGCCACGAATCCTGGATATACAGACCAAGCCGCTGGACGTTTTGAGCAAAGCGGCCGTCGTTGGTCGCCAGACATTGGCCGAGCGGTGAATCGGCAGCACAATTGGCAATCTGGTTGGCGGGATCGTTGAAGTCCGTGGAGAAGGCTCCCGGGTTCGCGATATAAAACGAGGGATCATTCGGCAGTGTGTGGACGATCTCTCCGTTGTCGCTGAGCCGTCCGCTCAGCACTGGCTCGTGAATAAAGTTGATTCCAAACTTTGGCGAATGCGTGCCGTTGCTGTGGGCCACGTCATAACGGAACTGATACTTCTGCTGGTCGCGATTCACCGGGAACGCGGTGATCGGCGTGGCAAACTGGTTATCGCCGAAAGTTTCAAAGCCGGATGTGGTCAATGTGGTGGTGCTGAAGGGGAACGCCAGTCCAAAGCCAAGGTCAGAGTTGCGGACTTTCACATGATGGAAGCTGTTGGCCTGGAACACAAAGTTGCCGATCCACGTGGGCGTGAATTGCATCTGGTTGCTGAGCAGCACGCTGTAAAAGTGTGACGTGGTGGCAAAGCCCGTGGATGGCAGCGCGCCTTCATGCACCAGATCATTGTCCGTCTTGTTCAGGTCAAACGCTCCGCGCAGAAACCATTGCGAACGGTCAGACTGTTTGTAGTCGGCGCGCGTGGAGAACAGAGTGTCATGGAACGGGCTGTTGACCGAACTCGGAACGGCAATCGAGGGTACACCCGGGAATCTGTCCGGATGAAGCCAGTTGCGCCAGGGCATTGAATTCACCCAGGCTCTGATTGCCATACGCCACGCTGGCATTTTCATTCACTACTTCAAGCGACGAGAAAAACCACAACTTGTCTTTCACCAGCGGACCGCCGGCATCGAACACATAATTCCCGCGCGAGAAAGGCTGTTTCGGATTGGGATCAGGATTGTCCAGCGGATTGCGGGCATTCAGCTTTTGGTTTCTATATAAAAATGAGGCGTCGCCGTGCCAGTCATTCGTTCCCCGGCGGCTGCTGATGACCACTGAGCCGCCATTGGTGCGCGATGTATCGGCATCAAACTGTGCGGTGCGGACAGTAAATTCCTGCATGGAGTCAGGCGAGTAGTTTTGCAGGAAGCCGCCGATAAAATCGTCATTGTTATCGCCGCCATCCACGGAGAGATCAACATTCAGGCCTGAACTGCCGCCGAAGGATACGGCCGTAATGCGGGCTTTGGTGGGATCAGAAGGTTCCACGGGCTCCGTCATGGGCGCCAGATAGGCGATGTTGGCAAAGCTACGGCTGGCCAGAGGAATGTCTTCTAGGTTCTGTCGTCCGATGGTCGTCTTTATTACGCTGCTGGACGTTTCAATTGGCGCATTCGTGAGCGATGCACCTGTGCCTTCCACCTGTGCTTCCTGATGAACGGCCGCGGGTTGCAGCTTCACCTGGATCGCGGGCGTGGAGCTGACGGCGATATCAACCGAACCTGTCTTGGTGGCAAAACCGCTGGCTTCCACCGTAATCACGTAGGCGCCAGGGGGCAGCGATTCGATTCTGAATTCGCCCACGCTGTTGGTCTTTGCGAAGCGCGTCCATGAAAGGCCCTTGGCGGAAAGCTTAACGCTGGCTCCCGCAACTCTGGCGTTGGTTGCGTCAGAAACGGTGCCAACTAATGCACCTTCAGGGCTTTGAGCCTGCAACGGCAGGGTAAGGACAGCGTAAACCAGGACCAGGAGGAGTGCAGCCGCGCTTTTGTGTTTCATCATGTTTTGAATGGTCTTTCCGATAAGAAAGGCTGAAAGCGGACCAATTGGCGATAGAATCCGGCAAGCAGAGTCATTACGCATTGGTTCGGGGTTAGAATTATAAGTGTCGCTGCTTATACGGCCAGCGATAGTAATTCAATATCTTTGGGAGCTTAATAAACCTCTATTTATGGTCGGAAACAGGAAAATGTTTGTGGTTTTTGCCGTGCTCGCATTCGCGCTGAGCGCGTTTGCCGCCGATGGCTCATCTCTTAAGCCGCCGCCTGGCGCAAAAGTGGCCGTGGTGGTCTTTGAGGACCTGCAGTGTCCCGATTGCGCCCGCGCTTATCCGGTGGTCTGGGACGCCGCGAATGCGCACAAGATCCCCGTGGTCCTGCATGATTTCCCGCTGCCCCGGCACAACTGGTCATTCCGGGCGGCAGTGCTGGCGCGCTTTTTTGACACCAAATCCCAGAAGACGGGCGACGATTATCGCGGGTACATCTACAAGAACCAGCAGCAGATTGTGGACGAAGCCACGCTGCAGACATACACCCAGAAATTTGCCGACGACAATAAAGTCGCCCTGCCCTTCAATATTGATCCCGACGGCAAGCTGACCGACAAAGTGAAAGAAGACCGTCTGCTGGGACAAAAGATCGGCCTGGAGCATACTCCTACCATTTTCGTGGTCGGCGCCGGAGCGGCCGCCTCGCCTTTTGTCGAAGTGGTAGAGCGTGATCAGCTGAACCAGATTATTGAAGACATGCAGAAGAAAGCTGGTCCGGCGACCCCGGCCAAGTCAGCCCCGGCAAAGAAATCGACAACCAAGTCAAAGAAAGTCGGCTAGGTTCCGCTAGCAGGAACCGGTTTACGATGCGCAAGAAAAAATCGGCACGCCTCCGTTACCTCGGGCGTGCCGTTACGTTTTTTCAAGGGCTCCGGGGAGCGCCGACATCGCGCGTGATCGGAAGAGCGAGCCTGAGCCGAGCCACCCTACTTCAACTTGGCAAGTTCAGAGACGATCTGTTCATAGTCCGGCTCCTGACCAAGTTCATATACGCGAGAAAACGTGATCTTGCCTTGCTTATCAATGACAAAAATTGCCCGCTCATTGATTCCCGGCAGCGGTTCGCCTTCACGCAGAATGCCGTATTGAATTGCGGTAGCCGCGTGAGGATAGTAATCGCTGGCTAGTGGATACTCCTGCCAGCCAATGGATTTTTCCTGCCACGCCAGGTGACAGTAGATTGAATCAGGACTTACGCCCACGACCTGGGCTTCATGTTCGGCGAATTTGGGAAGGTATTTCCCATACGCCGACATTTCGTTGGTTCAGGTGGGACTCCAGTCCAGCGGGTAAAAGGCGAGGACGATGTTTTTCTTGCCCTTGAACTCGCTGAGTTTGAATTTATGCCTCTGCTTGCCGGTGCAGGCAGAGAGCTCAAAGTCCGGAGCGCTAACTCCGGCTTGCAATGCTGACATCCGTTTCCCTCCAGGTCTCGTTTTGCAAAAGCGGGGCCCGCAGCCAGAAAGGCACCTGCCTTTGTGACTGCAAGCCATCAATTTTATCGTGGTCAAAAAAATTAAGACAGTTTAGCTTTAGAAAACGGCGGAGCATTAGTCCGCATCGTAGTCTTGGGCGTTGTGTAAGTCCCATTTGGACACATTCTGTGCCGCGCCTGATCGCAGAGACTTGCCGTTTATCCGTGTCGCGAAGAGAATAAATCTGAAGGAGCGTTCATGCTGGGTTTCAGCAACTACAATTATCGTCATTTCTCCCGCGACATTCTTCGCGATATGGCCCGGGCGCCGCTCAGCGGCCCGGAGCCGGGAGATCGCGTTCCGGATTTCAAGGCCACTTCTCTGGATGGAGAAACACTGCGCCTGAGCGATTTTCAAGGCAAGAAGAATGTATTGCTGCTGTTCGGATCGGTCACCTGTCCCATGACCGCGGCCTCAATCCAGGGTGTGAACGAGTTATACGATCAGTTCCGTGGTGATGAGATCGAGTTTTTATTTGTCTACGTGCGTGAAGCCCATCCTGGCGAACGCGTCCCCGCACACAATTCCACAACCGAGAAGAAAGAAGCAGCCGTACTCCTGCGCGATACCGAAGAGCTGGAGATGCCGATCCTGGTTGACGATACCCGCGGTACCATTCATCGGAAGTATTCCAAGATGCCGAACCCGGCGTATCTGATCGATAAATCCGGCCATGTGGCTTTCCGTTCCAAGTGGACCAAGCCGGACGCTCTGGAATCCGCCATTGAGGAGCTGCTGGAACTGCAAAAAGAGCGCGGCGTGGAGCACGTAATCGTGCATGGAGGGCAGGACATCACCATGCCGCTTTCCTATAGTGAGCTTTATGCCTATCGCGCATTGGAGCGGGGCGGAGAAGAATCGCTTGCCGATTTTCGTGAAGCACTGGGAATTCCCGGACGCGTTGCGCTCACTCCGTCGCACGTGACCCGCTCTCTCTCGCAACGTTCGGGCCGCTATATCGCGATTGGGGCTCTTACTGCTGCGGTATTGACGGGCGGGCTGTATGCCGGCTTTGAGCTGCGGCGCCGGCGTCTGGGTATACCTCGCAATCCTTATCGGGCTTACGAAAAAGACGAGGTTCGCGACACCGAAACCGGCACGGACTACGGCGCAGTCGGCATTTAATCCAGACATCAAACGCTCAAGGCGTGGCCGGCGGCCTCAACGGTGCGCGCAATGTCGCCGTCTGTGTGAGCGGCGCTTACGAATAGAGCCTCATATTGTGAGGGCGGCAGGTAAACTCCCCGCTCCAGCATTCCGTTATGAAATTTCGCGAAGGCCTGGGTGTCTGATTTCGCCGCCGTGTCCCAATCCTTCACCGGGCCTTTCTGGAAGAACCATGTAAGCATGGAACCCACGCGGTTCGAGCACAAGGTAACGCCGTGTTCTTTGGCGATCTTCAGGACACTCGCTTCCAATTGTGCACTCACACGATCAAGTTGCGCATAGATCTCCGGATGAGCGTGGAGATGCTTGAGCGTGGCCAGTCCCGCGGCCATCGCCAGGGGATTTCCGGAAAGCGTTCCTGCCTGATAGACCGGCCCAATCGGAGCAATCATGTCCATGAGTTCGCTGCGGCCGCCATAAGCGCCCACCGGTAGCCCTCCACCAATGATCTTGCCCAGCGTAGTCAAGTCCGGCTTGATTCCGTAGAGCGCCTGCGCGCCGCCCAGAGCCAGTCGAAATCCGGTCATCACTTCGTCAAGGATGAGCACAGTTCCGTGCTGAGCGGTGATCTTGCGCAGGAATTGCAGATACCCGGAAGCCGGAGGCACAACGCCCATGTTGCCAACTACCGGTTCCACAATCACGCAGGCAATCTGATCTTTCAGCTTCGCGAATGCTTCTTCCAGCGCGGGCTCATTGTTATATGGCAAGGCCAACGTGAATTGCGCCTGTTCCGGAAGCACTCCGGCTGAGCCTGGAATGCCAAGGGTGGCAATGCCTGATCCGGCTTTTACCAGCAACGAGTCAGCATGGCCGTGGTAGCAGCCTTCAAACTTGATGATGTACTTGCGATCGGTAAACGCCCGGGCCAGCCTGATTGCCGACATGGTGGCTTCTGTGCCCGAACTCACGAAGCGCACTTTGTCCATGGAAGGAAATGCCCGTATCACTTCTTCCGCGACTTCCGATTCAATCGGCGTGCAGGCGCCAAAGCTGGCTCCGTCACGATTGGCTTTCTCCACCGCTTCCACCACATCTGGAAAGGCGTGACCGAGAATGAGCGGACCCCATGACCCCACGTAGTCGATATATTCGTGACCGTCCACGTCCCACATGTGGCTGCCTTTGCCGCGAACGATGTACGGCGGATCGCATGCCACAGACTTAAAGGCCCGGACCGGCGAATTCACGCCTCCTGGGATGACTTTGGACGCACGCTGATGAAGCTGCCGGCTCACATCTCTTTTCCTGGGCGCGTGAGTTAGGAGGTCAGGCTCTTCCATGCTCATCTTCCATTCTCATCTTCAATTCTCATCTTCAATTCTCATCTTCAAATATTAACCTGTAGGTAAATATAAACCCGCGCAAATATAGACCTGCAGGCCAAATCAGGAGGCGCGAGCATCGGGCACACCAGAGCAATCGACAAAAAAGGGGTGCTTTTCAGCACCCCGAAAGTCATCAAGAATGAAAATCTATAACGTTGAAAGGAACGCCACCAGGTCAGCCTTTTGCTGCGGTGTAAAGTGCAGTTCAAAACGCGTGTCGTAGAAGTTGACCGCGTCCATCAGTGTGGTCGCCGATCCGTTGTGGAAATAGGGAGCACGGGGAGCCAGTCCACGCAGGACTGGTCCTTTGAACTTTCCAATATCAATCCAATGGCCGCTTACCATGGCGCGACCGGGATCGGTTGTCTGCACCACCTGTCCGGTGGTCTTGTTGGTGAGCGTGAACAGCGGCTGGTCTGGTGTGCGCCGTGAAGCATCGGTCAGCCCGATATTCAGCGGAGCAACCACCGAGTGATCGCCGGCGTTCGGGCTGTCATGGCAGGTTCCGCAAGTCCCCTGAATCACAGCCTGATTGGCATCGAACGGGCCGTTCAATCCGCCGACTCCGAAAATCGGGATCGGGAAGGTGTTGAATATCTCCTCGCCGCGGGCGATGGATGCACGCGCCTCTCTGCGATCTCCGTCGCCATGCCTGGGCAGGTTCTCCCAGGCAGTGAACAGGTTGAAGATATTGGAGTCAAACGCAGCTGGGGTGGGATTCTGTCCCAGCGGGTCATTGATTCCGATGAAGAAGTCCTGCTGGGAAAGCGGGATGGGACCGCCGGTAGCGCCGTCGTCAGACAAGGAACCAGCGCGGTGGTCAAAGACCTGGGCCGTAAAAATGCTGGTTTCAAACTGGCGAATCGCGGCCAGGGTTGCTGCGTCAGGGGCCGCTCCTTGGGCGTGTCCGGTGGTTGCGTCTGAGGCCTGCTGCAGGAAGTCGACAAAGACAGCCTGGCCGGGGACATTCTCGCGTCCATCCCACATCACGGTGCTTAGAAACTTGAGATTCGTAGTCGGCAGCGGCCGCCGGTAAACAGAGATATCAGTCGGCGAAGAGCAGGAATAGGGGTCTGACGTTACCTCGATCGTGAACTCAGCGTTTGCGGGTAGCGGACGATCAATTCTGATCAGGCCGCGATTCAGCAATTGACTGTAGGTGGTGGGATCATTCTCCCTTGCCGTGGTGGGACAATTCGCTCCATCGTTCGGCCGGAAGATGGGATCAGTCCCCTTGCTGTGTTTAAAGCGTCGCTGAACATCCTCGGCAGAAATTCCCCATGCCTGATCGGGTTGGTGACAGCTGACACAGGATCGGCCATTGGTGCCGATGCTCTTGAAAAATGGATTGTTGAAGTCAAAGTTACCTGTGGTGCTGAAAGTGGCTACAGCTCCGGCCGCATTTCTGGAGACCAGAATGCTGTGGTTATCAGCCTGGAGCATGGAAGATAATTTTAAGCCTGCGGAAAGCAGCAACGCAGCCGCAATCCCCCAACGCAATTGTTTGGATCTCATGGATATTTCTCCTATACGAATGCTCCTGAAGTGAGCGTGGACTGGGTGTGTGGACTGGGTAATGATCAGCGAACGCCAACGCCAGCGGCCGGCTCAGCCAGAATGTGAGCGATGACATCACTCTATATCTAATTAACGTCCGCAAACCGACTTTCCCGCATGGGTAGGAGAATTTGGCGCCTTAGGGCGGATCAGGCTAGCAATGCCATCAGGTGGACTCACCGTTCGGGTGCCAAGTCTGATTACCTTGTCTTGCCGATTCAGTGTTGCTGCCTTAGTATTCAGTCGGCAGGGAAAGGCCACATGAGAAAACTTCGTCAGATACTTCTTACTGAATACATTGGCGCCATCATCATCGGTTTTCTTCTGGCACAGGCGCTGGCAGCCACCATCTCGACGGTTGTTCAGACCATCGGTTTTTATATGGAAGGCCGCACCCGTTCCAGCGTTTTTGGCGGGCGCGCGGGCTTTGAATTTGGCGCCCTGGTTCCTCCGGCAATCTCAGTGATGCTGGAAGTGCTGGTAGCGTTTGTGCTGATCTACTGGCTCTACTGGAGTGGCGACAACAGCTCAGGAGATGTTGAACAAAAGGAAGCCGAAAAAACGCCAAAACCGGAGACGCAAGCGTGAGCAGTATTGCTCCACGCCGGTCAGCTTTCGGGCTGAGCATTGGGTCCATCTGTTCGTCATTTGTCATCATTGGCGGCATACAGGTGTTGATCGCGGGCCTGCGCAGCCCCTTGAGCCTGGGAGCCGTCCAGTCAATCAACTGGATCACCAGCAAGACTTCGCACATCCCCGCGCTTCGAATCAGTGGGGTCCAGTGGACCGTGGTGATTGAGAACCTGGTCGTCAGCGCGTTGTTCATCGCCTGTGGCTTGGCCGTTGGCGCATGGTTACGTCGCGACCATCGTTAACTGAGCGCTTCTTTTCAGCTGGTTCCGTCTGACATCAACCCTCTTATGTTTAAATAGAGCCTGTGATCTTGCCGTTCGTCCGCGAAGTCCTGGCGGACGTGGAAAAGAGTCCGGGGTTCCAGCAGGCAGCCCTGTATTTGAAACAGCGCAGGGGGGTATCAACCTCATCTGCGGGGCGCATCCGTCTGTCCGGACTGGTTTCCGGCGCAAAAGCCCTTCTCATTCCCTATCTACATCGCGCGGCCGGCCGGCCGATGCTTGTTATTACCGCGAACAACCGTGCGGCGGAAGCGTTGGCAGCTATTGTCCAATCCTTGAGCGAACTCACTGGGGCTTGTAGTCCTGAAAGCATCGTTAAGCTGCCGGGATATGACGTGCTGCCCTTTGAGAACATGTCGCCTCATCCTGAAATTCAGGAAGAGCGTGCAACGGCGTTATGGAAGATAGCCACCGGCGCTGCGTCCATTGTGATTGCCCCGGTGGAAGCCACCGCCATGCGCCTGCGTTCCGCTGAGCATTACGCCGCGCTGGCCCGAACCATTCGCCGAACTGACACCGTTGACGTAGACGAGTTGATTGCCCATCTCAACACCATCGGGTATACCGCCATGGACGTGGTGGAGATGCCGGGGCAGTACGCAGTCCGTGGCGGCGTCATCGATACATATCCACCGGAAGCTGACCGGCCGCTGCGCATGGAGCTTTTTGGGGATGAAGTGGAATCCATACGCAAGTTCGAGCCGGGTACGCAACGTTCTGCCGCGCCCGTGGATGAAATTATTCTGCTGCCGCTCACGGAAAATCCGGTGCGAGAAGATGTTCTTACGGACGTACACGCTCGCCTCTCTGGCGCACGCGTTCAAGGATCCACGGAAGCTGTTCGCGACGCGCTCTCTGAAACCGGCGTAACCGTTTTCCCTGGCTGGGAGTATTACGCCAACGCCGGAGCCAGCAACACCATTTTCGATCTGCTGCCTGACGCTGTTGTTTTCGTGGATGAGCCGTCGGCCGTCGAAGCCGCGCAGGATTCATGGTGGAAAAAAGTGAACGCGCGGCATGAGCAGAGCCTGGTGGGCAAGCTCGCCACGCCGGAAGATATTTTTATCACTCCGGAGCAATGGAGTGAGCGAATCGCGGGGCTGCCCGGCGGCGATCTGGAACAGCTTGGCTTGCTGCGCATTGCCCAGGCAGAAAACAAGATCGGCATTGCGGCGCCCGCCATTCCCGAGGCGACATTGATTGAGTTTTCCACCCAGCCAACGCCTCGCTTTCACGGGTCGATTCCCGGCATGGTGGAAGAAGTGAGAAAGCTTACGGCCGGCGGCCAGCGCGTGATCTTTGCCGCGCCCAATACCGGTGAAATGGAACGGCTGGCGGACATGTTCACCGAATATCAGGTGCCATTCCGCCTGGGAACACGCACGCCTGCTCCTGGCAGCGAAACTTATCTTGATGAGACCGCGTATTTCTCCGGCGATCTCACTACCACAACGATTGTCCGCGCTCCACTGCCGGATGGTGTCGCTCTGCCTGAATCGCGCCTGGTGATCTTCGGTGCGCGTGACCTTTTTGACGATTCTGAAGTCGTGGTCAATAGTCCGCTGCGGCAAAAGTCGAAGACCGCGGCCTTCATGTCTGACTTTCGTGATCTCGCCGTGGGCGATTACGTTGTCCACGTGGAGCACGGCATCGGTATGTATCAGGGGTTGAAAGAAATCCAGCAGGGTGAAGTCACGGGCGAATTCATGGTGCTTGAATTTGCCGAAGCGGCCAAGCTCTATGTGCCGCTCACGCGCCTGGACCTGATTCAGAAATACCGGGCCGGCGAAGGTATAAGGCCTCCGCTGAGCCGTCTGGGCGGGACGGCATGGGCCAAGACTAAAGCCCGTGTGAAGACGGCCATGAAGGACATGGCTGACGAGCTTTTAAAGCTCTACGCCACACGTAAAGCCGCGCAAGGCCATATTTATCCGCCCGATTCGCAATGGCAAAAGGAATTTGAGGATTCATTCGAGTTCAATGAAACTGACGATCAGCTGACGGCCGTCGCCGACATCAAGCGTGACATGGAATCCAGCCTGCCCATGGACCGTCTTCTCTGTGGCGACGTGGGTTATGGCAAAACGGAAGTTGCCATGCGCGCGGCATTCAAAGCTGTGCAGGACAATAAACAGGTTGCCGTGCTCACGCCCACAACCGTGCTCACCTTCCAGCACTATGAGAATTTCAAGCGCCGCTTCGCTGCCTTCCCTATCACCATCGACATGATGAGCCGTTTCCGCACCGCCAAACAACTCAAAGAGACGGGAGAAAAGCTGGAGCAGGGCAAGGTTGACATTGTCATAGGAACGCACCGGCTGCTATCGAAAGACGTAAAGTTTCAGGACCTGGGCTTGGTCATCGTGGACGAGGAGCAGCGCTTCGGCGTTCGTCATAAGGAGCGTCTGAAACAACTGCGTAAAGAGGTGGACGTACTGACCATGTCCGCCACGCCTATTCCGCGCACCCTGCATATGTCGATGGTTGGGCTGCGTGATATGAGCGTGATTGAGACTCCGCCCAAAGACCGCATGGCGATTCAAACCGTGGTAGCCGGCTATGACGAAAAGCTGGTGCAGGCGGCGCTGGAACACGAACTGGAGCGCGGCGGCCAGGCATATTTCGTTTACAACCGGGTTGAGAGTATTTACGAGATCGCCACCAAGCTTCAGGAGCTGGTGCCGCGTGCGCGAATACTCGTAGGTCACGGACAGATGTCAGAGGGCGAGCTGGAAAAAGTGATGTACGCCTTTGTGCGCCATGAGGCGGACATTCTGGTGGCCACCACCATCATCGAGAATGGTCTTGATATTCCACTCTGCAACACCATCATCATCAACCGTGCTGATCGTCACGGACTGTCAGAACTTTATCAGCTTCGCGGACGCGTTGGCCGGTCCAACCGCAGGGCTTACGCCTATCTGCTGGTTCCGTCGGATACGGAGCTTACGCCGGTTGCGCGCCGGAGACTGGCAGCGCTGAAAGAATTCTCTGATCTGGGCGCGGGATTCAAGATCGCCGCACTCGATCTGGAACTGCGTGGCGCCGGCAATCTCCTGGGTGGAGAACAAAGCGGCAACATTGATGCCGTGGGCTTTGAGATGTACACCGGCATGCTGGACCGTGCCATTCGCGAACTGAAAGGCGAAGAGCTGGCCGATAAGATCAGCACGCAGCTCAACCTTGGCATTGACCTGCGCATACCGACGACGTACATCACGGAAGAGAACCAGCGCCTGCGCATGTACAAACGCGCCGCGGGTGTGGAAAGCGAAGCCGCGCTTGAAGACGTGCGCAAAGAGCTGCAAGACCGTTACGGCACGCCTCCCGCGCCGGTGCGCTATCTGCTTGGGGCGTCCGCCTTGAAGCTGCTGTGCGAAAAAGTTGGGGTGCTGACTATTGATCGCAAGCGCGAGTCGGTGACCATCAAGTTCACGGAGCAGGCGCAGATCGAGCCGGAACGTCTGGCGCAATTCGTGGCGCGGGCACGTGGATCACAGTTCTCGCCCGGCGGAGTCCTGAAGTTCAACCTGAAGGGCACCCAACCGGAAGACGTGATCGAACAGCTGCAGGCGCTTCTGCGCGAGTTAAGCCCTGACGTGGTGGCCCAGACGTGGCTGCAGGCGAAGTAGGTTTAGATCATGCCTTGGCACTTAAGTAAGTCCTTCCACTTCATTTTCCTGTTCTGATTCCGGCAACTTGGCTTACACTGCGCTCACTCTCTCAATTTCGGGACGATTCATGCCTTTTTTCAGATATCTGGCCATATTTCTGCTCGCCGCCTGCGCGCTGAGCCAGCAGGCAATCTTTGCTCAAACTTCTGCCGGCCCTTGCACCGTGCCCACTTTTTCCAAGATCGTGAATGAAGCCAATATCTTCAGTGAACAGCAGGAAGAATGGCTGGGCGACCTTCTTGCCCCTCAGATTGAAATCGAATTCAGGAAAGTTGCCGACCCCGGCAATGACTATCTTCAGAAGCTGGGCGATCGTTTGCTGGCCCAGCTTCCCGAATCCAAAATTCATTATCGTTTCACCATCATCGACTTCCCTGACAACCAATCCTTTGGCATCCCTGGCGGAAATATATACATTTCCCGGCGCATCATTGCCCTGGTCCGAAATGAAGACGAGTTGGCAGGGCTTCTGGGACACGAGATAGGCCACATCGTTACCCGTCAGCAGGCTATTACTGTCACGCGCGACTTCCGCGAAGTGCTGGGTGTCACCCAACTTGGCGACCGCAAGGATGTGGTTGACAAGTGGAACCGGTTTCAAAACCTTGCCGCAACCAAACGGCTGACGCACAGCGAAAAGCGTGAAGAAGCGGAGCAGCTCATCGCCGATCGCATTGCTTTGTATGCCATGGCGCGGGCCGGATACCAGCCGCAAAATTTTGTCGACTTCTTTGATCGCCTGGTCCAGACCAAAGGCAATGCGGGAAGCTTCTGGACTGATTTGTTCGGCCACACCAGCTCTGACTCCAAACGTCTTCGTGAGCTTTTACGCAACTCCGTCCCGCTGGCCCAGAACTGTCTCAACACGGCGGCAACGCACGGCAACGAAAAATTTCTGGCATGGCAAAAAGCCGTGATCGTCTCTGATTTTGTGGCGGCCAAAGAAGCGCTTCCCGGTCTTATTTCAAAGACCGCGCTGAACCCGCCTCTTCGCAGTGATCTGCGCCACCTGCATTACAGTCCAGACGGAAACTATCTGCTGGCGCAGGATGAGAACACGATCTTTGTTCTCGCCACGCATCCGGTCAGCAACGTATTCCATCTGGATGCGCCAGACACATACGCTCCGCAATTCACGCCCGACTCAAAGGCCATCGTCTTTTATGACAAGGAATTGCGCGTGCAGAAGTGGGACGTGGATGGTAAACGCATCTTCCTGCATGAACTGGCTTCATCCACGCATTGCCTTGAAACCGCGTTATCGCCCTCCGGAGAAGTGTTGGCCTGTCTGGATGATCAACTTCAGCCCCAGCTTATTGATGTGAACACCAGCACGCTCATTCACAAGGGCAAGAAGCTGCACGAGCCAAACAGGTTTGAAGTCACTCTGGCTTTTGACGCAGCCGTGCGATCTGGCGAGAGCTTTGATCTTTATCCAATGCGGTTTTCTCCTGACGGCCGTTACTTTCTGGTTGGCCACCATGACACCGCGTTCGCCTACGATCTGAAAGCCAACAACGAAATGGAATTGTCGCGCACCATTAAGGAGATGGCCGCTTCAACCTTTGCCTTCCTCGCCCCGGACGTACTTGCCGGATACCACATGGAAGGCAGAAAAAGCGTAATCGCGCGCGTTCGTTTTCCTTCCGGCGAAGTGCTGGATTCGCTTCCCTGGGCGCCGTCTTTACGGCTCGCGCCCGCGGAAAAAGGCGACTACCTTCTCTTACTGCATGCCGGCGAACCATCGGTCTCCGTAGTGGATTGGAAGACACAGAAAATCGTTGTCATGTACAAAAAGCCCGGCTTTTCCATCTATGGCGACGTATTTGCCGGAGAGACGGCCGGCGGCGAGATTGGCATATACGGCACGCAGGACAAGAAATACCAGGGCGGAATCGATCTACCGAACGGCTCCCTCTCTTCCCCTTCGGCCCGGGCGTTTTCACCCGACGGCAACTGGCTGGCCCTCTCACAAAAAACCCGCGGCGCAGTCTGGAATCTGGCCACCGGAGAGCGCACCTTCCTTACGCGCGGATTTGAAGGCGCTTTCTTTGATCAGGACCAGCTTTTTGCCAAGTTCCCCAGCCATGATAAAGACTCTGCCGCCATCTTCAGGTTTGATACCACCAAGAAGAGCTTGGAAAATCTCTACGCGCTGAAGCCGGGTTCCGGAGGTTTTGGGCTCAAAGATGGCGGAGACTACTGGCAACAAGGTGATCTGCTCCTGCATGGGATATTTCTGCCGAATGAAAAAGTGGATGCACGTTCGCAGGTAGAGGTGCTCGATATCCGAACTAATAAGAAGCTTTGGGAGCGCAAGCAAAGCCGGCAACTGCCTTTTTTATTGCATTCACGAGCGGCAAAAACTGTAACCGTAGTGATTGGCAACTATCAAGACATGAAAGCGGAAGCGAAAGAAGATCCCGCTCTTAGCGCCAAACTGAATGCGCTGGTGGATGAAAAACGACGCGCTGCCAGCTATATCATCCAGGCATTGGATGAATCCACCGGGAAAGAACTGGGAAAAGTCCTGGTGGATACCGGCAATCTCTCTTTCAAGGTGCGGTACGCCGTTACAGTTGGCGATCGCGTATTGGTAACGGATTCCGAAGATCGCACGCTGATCTACTCATTGAAGACAGGGGAACAGAAGGGCATCGTCCCCGGCCTTGAATTCGCTGTTTCCGCTGACGGTGCAAAGTTGATGGTGGGAGACGGCAAGACCAAAGCCGATCTCTATGATCTGGCCACGCTACAACCGGTACAGCATTTCGAATTTCCCTCGCGGCTGTTGCACGTGGAATTTTCATCCGACGGCAATCAGGCGATGGCACTGACCAGTGACCAGACTGTTTACCGGTTGAAACTCTAACGCCGGGAAAAAGCTGCTGCTTTTGCCATCTGGCCCCCTGCTATAATCCCGCCGCATATGAATCGCATACTTACCCTGCTTCTTACCCTTTGCCTTGCCAACGTTGCGTTCACCCAACAACCCACAGCTGCAACGCCTACCAAGACGGTGATCCACGCCGCTCACTTGCTGGATGTAAAGACCGGCAAGATGATGGACAACGTGTCCGTTACGGTGGAAGGCGATAAGATCACGGCCATCAATCAAGGCGCGCCGCCGGCGGGCGTAAATGCGATCCAACTTCCCAATGCCACCCTGGTGCCCGGACTGATTGACGCGCATACGCACCTGACGTTCGACCCAAATTTTGGCTATCAGGCGCTCGGCATTTCTGTTCCCAAAGAGGCCTTGATTGGCGCCAAGAACGCCCGCATCACCCTGGAAGCCGGCTTCACCACGGTGCGCAATGTGGGAGCCAGCGGATATGCTGACATCGCGCTGCGCGACGCCATCAATGAAGGCATGGTCCCGGGACCCCACATGATCGCCAGCGGTCCGGCGCTCAGCATTACCGGCGGCCATTGCGACGAGAACCTTCTGCCCTATGAATGGCATGCCAAGTCTGACGGAGCGGCTGACGGCATTGAGGGCGTGCAGCACAAGACGCGGGAAATCATTAAGTATGGTGCGGACGTCATCAAGATCTGCGCCACCGGCGGCGTACTCTCCAAGGGCGATGATCCGAAGGCTTCGCAATACACCCTGGAAGAAATGAAAGCCATTGTGGCGGACGCACATCGCCTGGGCCGCAGAGTCGCCGCCCATGCCCACGGCGCACAGGGCATTGCCTGGGCCGCAGAGGCTGGTGTGGATTCTATTGAACACGGCTCTTATATCGACGACAACGCCATCAAAATCATGAAAGAGCATGGCACGTATCTGGTGCCGACGCTCTACCTGGCCGACTGGATGCGAGAGAACGCAACGCGCATTGGTCTGCCCGCGATGTACGCGGAAAAAATGAAGTCAGTGACGGCGGTCAGCCGGCAGAACGTCGGCAAGGCGATGCAGGCGGGCGTAAAGATCGCTTTCGGTACTGACGCCGCCGTGTATCCACACGGTCTCAACGCTCACGAGTTCGCGGTGTATGTGCAACTGGGAATGACGCCGCTGCAGGCAATCCAGACCGCAACCGTGAATGCCGCTGACCTGCTGGGATGGTCAGACCGCATCGGCTCCATTGAGCCCGGCAAATATGCTGATCTGGTGGCTGTGGATGGCGATCCCACCAAAGACGTTACGCTGTTGCAGCATCCGGTGATGGTGATGAAGAGCGGCATTGTTTATAAAAATACTGCGCACTAAATTGCAGTTTTAGAGAATCGCGGTTTTATCGTATTGCAGTTTGAAACACGAGTTCCCGCGACTTACAGGCGTGGAATAAACCGTGACACATTGCAGAGCAGAGTTTCTGCTGCTTTTTGCATCCAATAGCCAGCATTCAACGAAGTTCTGGATAATAAGAAGCTGGTGGACTAATACTATGAAGATGAGAGTTCGCAAGGCTGTTTTCCCTGCTGCCGGATTAGGCACACGCTTCCTTCCCGCCACCAAAGCCCAGCCCAAGGAAATGCTTCCGCTGGTTGATAAGCCCATCATTCAATATGGCGTGGAAGAAGCCCTGGCTGCTGGATGTGACCAGATCATCATTATTACTGGACGCGGCAAAACGGCCATTGAGGACCACTTCGATGTGAGTTACGAACTGGAACGCATGCTGGAAGAGCGCGGCAAAACTGAGCTGCTTGCCATTGTGCGCCAGATCTCTGACATGATTCACGTGGCTTATGTGCGCCAGAAAGAGGCCATGGGACTGGGTCACGCGGTGCTCATGGCGCGCGAACTTGTCGGCGACGAGCCTTTTGCGGTCCTGTTGGCTGATGACGTGATTGACGCGGAGAAGCCTTGCCTGAAGCAGATGATGGAAATCTTCGAAGAGTCGCAATGCTCCATCATCGCCACACAGGAGGTGAACGGCCCGGCCATCTCGTCCTACGGAGTGCTGGATGCAGAGCGAGTGGAAGGCAAATTCAATGGTCGCGCATTCAATGTCCGCAATCTGGTGGAGAAGCCTAAGCAGGAAGATGCGCCTTCCAATCTGGCCATCATCGGGCGTTACATTTTGACGCCCACCATCTTTAAGACGCTGGAGCGCACGCCTCTTGGGACGGGTGGTGAACTGCAACTGACGGATGGTTTACGCGGGCTGCTACAGGCAGGGGAACGGATTCTAGGCTACACGTTTGAAGGCAAGCGCCATGATGCCGGCGACAAGCTGGGTTTCCTGAAGGCTACGGTGGAGTTCGCGCTGAAGCGCAAAGATCTGGGACCAGAATTTGCCAAATACCTGAAATCGCTCGATATGCTCACAGGAAACCTGACCGGCGACAAGGTGGCCTAAAACCCTTTGCTGCGCTATTTCCCGGGCAACTGTGCCTGGTCGGCGAGCAGGATTGGAATTCCGTCGCGAACCGGGTAGACCCTTCCGCAGCCTGTACATTGCAGGCTGGATTCATCCCCAGCCAACGTTAAGCCTTTACGGCATTCGCGAATGGGACACACCACGGTGTCGAGAATCTTCTTCAGGATCATACGTTTGATTTAACCATAATAATTTAACCCAATTTGATTTAACCCATAAACCAGGCTGAGCGGAGCAAGACGCTGATTCGGGCAAGACGCTAATTCCAGCATGACATGGCGCCCATGATTTTGGGGGTGGCGACTTGGGATTGGCGATTGGCCTTCTGGCCACTCCCTTGCTGCGGCCAACTGACTTGCAGGGAATTGACCGGATTCGGCTAAGATACTCTTTCTTATGCCAATTGGGACCGCGAGCATTCTCGACGGCAGTCGGGTCGCTTCACAAATCATGCAGGAAGTAGCGGAGAGAGTACGCCGTCTGGCGCAGGCAGGTCACCGCCCCGGACTGGCCGTAATTCTTTCCGGCGCCGACCCGGCGTCCCAGGTCTACGTTCGCAGCAGGTTGAAGGCCTGTGACGAGCTGGGAATTCACAGTGAAAAATTCACTCCTCTCCCGCAAGCTGGTACCGATGACCTGGTGGAAATTATAGAGACGCTGAATTTGCGCGATGACATTGATGCCATCCTGCTGCCCGTGCCCTTGCCTCAGCATGTGGATGCAAAGAAGGTGCTTCTGGCGATAGCCCCGGAAAAGGATGTTGACGGTTTTCATCCCGTGAACATCGGCAATCTTGTTACGCAACGACCCGGTCTGGCGCCGTGCACGCCTGCCGGCATTATTGAATTGCTGCGCCGCAACCAGATAGAGATTGCCGGACAACACGCCGTGGTGGTGGGAAGAAGTGACATTGTGGGCCGACCTATGGCGATTCTGTTGCTCAACCATCATGCTACCGTCACCATCTGCCACACAAAAACGCGTGATCTTGCGGCCTTCACCAGACAGGCGGACATTCTGGTCGTGGCAATCGGGCGTCCGGCCGCCATTACTGAAGACTTTGTCAAAAGCGGCGCAACCGTGATTGATGTTGGCATGAACCGCATCACAGAGCGCAAACAGTTCGATCAAATATTTTCCGGCGATGCTGCGCGGGAAAAGACATTTCGGGAAAAGGGTTCTGTCCTGGTGGGAGATGTACACCCGCGTGTATCGGACGTAGCGGGCGCCATCACACCGGTTCCTGGCGGCGTGGGCGTACTCACTGTGGCCATGCTGATGGCCAACACGGTGTCCGCGGCAGAGATGCGCTTGGCTTCGCGTTCGGGGAGGACATAGAAGAATGCTTCGTGTTGGCCTCACGGGAGGCATCGCTTGCGGGAAATCCACCGTCGGACGGGTGTTTTCTGATCTCGGTGCACACCTGATTGAAGCTGACACCATTGCGCACGAGCTTTATCGTCCCGGCGAACCGGTGTACGACGAACTGGTCGCCAAGTTCGGGCAGGACATTCTTCGTCCCGACGGGCAAATTGACCGGCCCCGGCTCGCTTCGGCGGCATTCGATGGCGGCCGGGTTGAAGAGCTGAACAAGATCGTTCACCCAGCGGTGATTAAGCGGCAGGAGCAGTGGATGTATCAGATCGGCACCAAGGAGCCCTATGCCGTCGCCATGGTGGAAGCTGCCCTGATTCTGGAGGCCGGGCTGCGCGGCCGGTTTGATAAGTTAATAGTAGTGACCTGCCGTCCGGAACAGAAGGTGAGTCGCTATGCCACGCGATCGAATATGCCAGAAACTCTGGCGCGGGCTGAGGTTGAGCGGCGCAGCAAAGCGCAACTTTCTGATGATGACAAAGTACGCCGCGCGGATTTCGTGGTCGATAATTCCGGTCCGCTGGAGCTGACTCGGAACCAGATAGAGAGGATCTACTCTGAGCTTCGGGTGTTAGCCAAGCGTAAGACCTTTTGAGGTTGCAAAAGTAATGAAGTCGTTACGTCCTCTTCTGCTTGCTCTTATCCTGGTTGGCGCCTTCTACGTGCTCACCACGCACACAGGAAGTTCCGCACCGTCCTGGATTACCCGGCCTGCGCACATTGAGCTCACGGAGGCTTCCGGCACGCCGGCCTATGACAATGAAGAGCAGGAAAACATCTCCGTGTATAAGAAGGGCCTGCCATCTGTTGTGAACATTACGTCAACCGCAGTGGCCTATGACATTTTCTATGGTGCGGTCCCGCAGCAGGGGATGGGCTCAGGGTTCGTGATTGATGCAGAAGGCCACATTCTCACCAACTACCATGTGATTGAAAGCGCGCGGCAGGTGGAAGTAACCACCAGTGACAAGAAGAAATACAAAGCCCAGATCATCGGCGTGGACCCGCCGCATGACCTGGCCATCATACAAATTCCCAGCAAAGCGGTACCGCAGGCGGAGATCGGCGATTCCAAAAATTTGATTGTGGGGCAAAAGGTATTTGCCATCGGAAATCCTTTTGGTCTGAGCGGAACCATGACGCGCGGAATCATCAGTTCCATCCGCTCCGTACGCGGCCAGCGCGGTTTTATTGACGAAGCCATCCAAACTGACGCGGCCATCAACCCGGGTAACTCCGGTGGTCCGCTGTTGAATTCCCGCGGCCAGGTCATCGGCATCAATTCCATGATTCTTACCGGAGGAGTGGAGCAGAGCGCCGGCATCGGCTTTGCTATTCCCATCAACACTGCCAAGGCGGTGATGGACGATCTGGTGCATCTGGGGCGCGCGAGGTATCCTTCGCTGGGTGTGCGAACGCTGCCGATTGGCCCGCAGCTGGCGGACGATCTGGGTTTAGCCGCGGATTCCGGCCTGTTGATTGTGCAGGTGATTGATGGCAGCGCCGCTGACCGCGCGGGATTGCGTGCTGGGTCTGAGCGCGCTTATGTCGGCAATACTCCGATTACTCTGGGCGGCGATCTCATTATCGCCGTGGATGGCGAAGCCCTCACGGACCAGCAGGAACTATCTCACATCATGCAGAAACATCGCTCAGGCGACACTGTGACGGTGACCATCTATCGTGGGAAAAAGAAGATGGACGTAAAAGCTGTTCTCGGAGAAAACAAAGGAACGGCCTGAGCGTTACTCCAACGTATCGGCGGGCTGCCAGTGCCAGCGCTTCTTCTTGACGTCATAGAAGATGTTGGACTCCATCAGCCGCGCTTCCTGCACCTTAATGACAAAAATTGGTGGCTTGTTTTTCTTGATCAGCAGCCGGCCCAGCTCAAGGGTGTCAAAAGGGACGTTGATGAGGACGAACTTGGCTTTCGGCGTCGCGGAGCGCCAGGCGTCTGGTCCCGCGCCCAGGATGATCAGCAGATCATGTGTGTGGCCGGGATCGAAATGGGACATGCTGGATGTGTGCCGCGGATCTCCTAAGCCAAAAAAAGCGTTGTACGGATCAGACACTTCATACTTGTACTGGTAGGAATCCGGGATGGGATCGTCGCTGTCCGCGGCAATCACCGCATCTTCCACGCCATCACCGTCAAAATCCGCAATAAGAATGGTCCTGGGCAACTTGGTTGTGGCAATGAATGTTGGGCCGAACTGTTGCTTGATCAGCGGCGCCACTGATACGGGCACATTTTTGGCATCGTCAGAACCCGCAGGACTGGGAGAACTGGCCGGACTGGGGTTCGGAGTCGACTGTGCTGCCGCCACACACGCGGCCAGCAGGATACCTCTGCCAAATGACATCATTTGCAGAGTTTAACCCTGTTTAGCTCGCTTTGTTCCGGAAATCTGGCTTTGCATCCCTTTCAGCAACAATCTCCACCGGCGCGCTGTTCTTCTTTGCGCGACTGAACCAATAGGTGACAGCAGCCCCGCTGATCACAGAGACAGACAGAATCAGCGCAATCGCAGGCGGCAAACCTGCGGAGAAAATCAGCGTCAATATGGCGAGCAGGATCAATACCATCAGCATAAGAAATAAATATGTCGCGTGAGAAATCGCGAATCAGAGCAGATTATGTGTGAGATGTCAGCACTGCTGCAAGGGTTTGCTGCTGGCCGGGAACTCCAGGGCGAGTATCTCAGTCAATAACCGCCGCATCTTAAATCCCTAAAGGCAATGGCTAAAGGCCGAACTAAGTCTGCGCGATTTTCGGTATTGCCAATCTTTAATCTTTAACTAACCCGGGGGTTACAGCTTATTTATGCAGCGTGCTTCTACTTCTTCGCACTTCTTCCTGTTGCTTCTCTGCTTTTGTTTAATGACTCTCGTTCTCTCCGGATGCGGCGGCGGCAGCATCAGCTCTAATTCTGGCGGCGGCACCGCTATTCTGCCCACGCCGGACCATGTGTTTATTGTTGTGCTGGAGAACCATAGTTTTTCCCAGGTGATTGGGAGTCCTTCCATGCCGTATCTGAATTCGCTGGCCAATGCTCACTCACTGGCCACCAATTATTTTGCGGACGCGCATCCATCCATCGGCAATTACTTCATGCTCACGACGGGCGAATTGGTGTCCGTGGACGATTCATTCAGCGGAACCGTTACCGACGACAACATTGTCCGCGCGCTCAATGGGGCAGGCAAATCATGGAAGGCCTATATGGAGAGCATTCCATCAGCAGGCTATCTGGGCGGAGATGCGGTTCCCTATCTGAAACATCACGATCCCTTTTCCTACTTCAGTGATGTTACGGGCAGTACCGCTCAGGCGGCCAACATTGTTCCATTCACACAGATTCAAGCGGACCTCGCGGCGGGCACGCTGCCGAACTTTGCCTTCATCGCGCCAAATTCCCGCGATGATGCCCACGACTGCCCCAACGGAGCAGCCACGTGCGCGGACACCGATAAACTCGCGGCCGCCGACACCTGGCTCCGGACCAATATCGATCCCCTCATCAACAATGCGGCCCTGGCGAACAGCGTCTTCATCATTACCTGGGACGAAGGTGACATGACTGACCTGGCCAACGTTGGCGGACAAGTTGCCACCGTGCTTGTCGGTACGCATGTGAAGGCAGGCTTCAAATCGACCACGTTCTTCCAGCACCAGAATACGCTGCGGCTGGTGCTTGATTTGCTGAAAGTGGGCGATCGACCGGGATTGTCTTCAGTAGCTGGAAGCATGAACGAGTTCTTTCAGTAGGCTGCTTCACATCCCGAGCGGAGCTTTTTCTTTTAAATCCCAAACGGAGTGAGGGACAGTTTTTATCCCGATAGTCGAGTGAAACCTCTCGCACGAATTTTCGTGATGATTTCCGGCGATCCTTTTGAATGAATTTGAGACTGCATGTGCGGGATCCCTCGCTCTGTTCTTCGGGATTTCCAGAGACAATTAAGCTCCCTCGGGATCCCGCGCTCTGCTCGGGACTAAAAAAAGAACAATGCTCGCCTTCGCCCAGCTTGCTGATGCCGTTGCGGCCACCACGAAAAAGACAGAAAAAGTCCGTCTGGTGGCTGAATATCTGCGTACTCAACCGGTTGATGAGGCCGCACAGGCAGTCGTCTTTCTTTCCGGACGTGCCTTCGCTATGTGGGAAGAGCGTACGTTGCAGGTCGGCGGTACGTCTTTGTGGCGCGCTCTGGCTGAGGTTTCCGGGAAGCCTGATGTTTCTCTCACCGCAGCATATCGCCGGCACGGGGATCTTGGCGCAGCAGCGCAGGAACTGCTGGGCGACACAAAATCTGTCAGCAAGACCACAGCCGACGCATTGACCATTACTGAACTCGCGGCTGCGTTCAGTGAAATGGCGCGAGTCTCCGGCCCGGCAGCCAAGCGCACGATTGTTGAGGACCTTCTGCGTCGCGCCACGGCCCTGGAAGCCAAGTACATCATCAAGATCATCAGCGGTGATCTTCGCATTGGTTTGCGCGAGAGCCTGGTGGAAGAAGCCATTGCCGCGGCGTTTAGCACGCAGGCTGCGCCGGTGAAGCCCGCTCAAGTTCAGCGCGCCAACATGCTCCTGGGCGACATAGGTGAAACCCTTCGACTGGCCGCATCGCACCGCCTCCATGAAGCGCGTATGCGTCTGTTTCATCCGCTGGGACTTATGCTGGCCAGTCCGGCACAGGATGCTGAAGAGGCATTCTCCTATTTTTCGCAGGCGGCCGTGGAAGACAAATATGACGGCATACGCGCCCAGGCCCATTGCGGCGGCAACCAAACCTCGGACGCGATCAGCAGCCGGATCTTTTCCCGCACCATGGACGAAATTTCCGACTCATTCCCGGAGCTTCCGCCCGCGCTCCGGTCGTTCCCGGAACCTGTGGTGCTTGACGGCGAAATACTGGCGTGGAGTGAGAGTCTCAGCCAGGCACTGCCGTTTTCCGAACTGCAAAAGCGTCTGGGACGCAAGAAGGTTTCGCCTGAGCTGATGCGAAGTGTGCCGGTTGTGTACATGGTGTTTGACGTTCTCTTTGCACGCGGCGAACTGACGATTGAGCTGCCGTTGCACCAAAGACGGAAACTGCTGGAAGACATATTCGCTTCGGTTCCAGCCAACGGCTTTAACGTGGACCATGCCACCGTTGGAATGGAAACGTCACAAGGGCGCCTCGCTTTTGAGCCTGCAGTTGTGGCTGAGTCAGGTCTGCCTCGCGTGATTCTGGCGCCCATGCAGACTGCGGATTCACCAGCGCATTTAGATGAGCTGTTCCAGGAGGCGCGTGATCGCGGCAATGAAGGGCTGATGGTAAAAGACCTCAATTCGGCCTACTCTCCGGGCCGTCGCGGCAAGTCATGGCTCAAACTCAAGCGTGAACTTGCGACGCTGGACGTTGTGATCACCGCCGTGGAATGGGGGCACGGCAAACGCAACAAGGTCCTGAGTGATTACACTTTTGCGATTCGCGATGGCGACCAGTTATTGAATGTTGGCAAGGCGTATTCCGGGCTCACGGATGTTGAAATCGCCGAAATGACAAAGTGGTTTGAGGCCCACACGCTCGATGATCAGGGCTTCCGCAGGACTGTTGATCCGCAAATGGTCATTGAGGTGGCGTTCAACAATGTGATGCGGTCTGACCGCCATGAGAGCGGCTATGCGTTGCGGTTCCCTCGTATCCTGCGGATACGCGCAGACAAATCTCCAGCCGAAATTGACACTCTGGAGACCGTGCGTGAGATCTACCAGAGGCAGCAGACAAGCCCGGCCCGATCCGCCGATTAGGCTTCCGTCCTAGCTGCTTTTCAGAACTTTGGGAATTTTAGTGGAGTAATGATTGTGACTGCCGATTGGAATCAGGCAGCCATGGGCCACATCACACTCGCCGTTCTCCAGTTGGATCGTCGTGTGTTCAATATGGAAGTTCCTGGACAGAACTACCTTGACACCACGCAGAATAACGTCACTTTCAGAGAGTGGAATATCGTTAATGCGAATATGGCAAGCGAGCGCGTGAGTATCTGAGCCGATACTCCAGACGTGTACATCATGCACGTCATTCACTCCGTTTACTGTCGACAGCGCACCGGTAATCTGTTCCACCGACATTCCCCGTGGCGCGCCTTCCAGAAGAATGTTCAGCGTTTCCTGGATAATCCCCAGCGAAGACCACAGAATCAGGCAGGAGATACCGATCGAGAGCGCAGGATCAATCCAGTGTTGGCCGGTCAGCATGATCGCCCAGCCGCCAATGATGACTGCCGCAGTGGAAAGCGTATCGCCCATCTGGTGAATGAAAGCGCTGCGCATGTTTACGTCATGGGCTGCGCGAAATAGAAACCACGAAATGGTGCCATTCATGATGACGCCGGCGAATGCCACCCAGATCATCACCTGCGGCTGCACCTCCACCGGATGCCGCATACGTCCGACTGCTTCGTAGAAAATGTAAAAGGAAATTCCAACCAGAGTCAGAGCATTGATGAATGCTGCGACCACGCCGGCACGGTGGTACCCGAATGTCTTGGTGGAGCTTGGAGGCCGCATTTGTACAAAGACAGCAACCCAGGAAAGCAGCAGCGCAAGAAGATCGGTGAGATTGTGTCCCGATTCAGAAAGCAAAGCCAGACTGTGGGAACGCAGGCCTGCAATCAAGGTCACAAGCACATATGTGAAAGTAGCCAGCAGGGAGTACCGCAACGCACGTACGCTCATGGGCGCATGGGGGTGCTGATGGCTATTCATACGTTGAGTTTACCGCCGAATGCTCCTATCCATTCTAATATCTAAATAAGTGCAGGTAAAAAGAGAGGGCCCTTAAGTGTTCATGGGGCTAAGAGGAAGCCCAAGCACCCGAACTTGGTAGATCGATACTCTATTTGAGCAGCGTACAACTCTTTCCGCTGCAAGTCACATCTGATTGTCAAGGAATACCAAGCACAAATCCAGCATTATTAGGGAATTAGTGAGCACTCTCGTAATCACGGCAGCAGATGCGATTTGGAACCAGAGTTGCAAGTTTTAATACGCATTAGTACGCATTTTTTCGTCTCGTGCAAGGAGCCTGCCTTATGGCGAAGTCTTTTTATTGGTTGATATTTGTGTTTGCAATTGCCCTCGCCTGTTCGCAATCGCAGACTCCGCCTTCCGGTTCATCGGGTGCGAGCCAGACGCCGCCGAGCAATAACGCGGGCAGCATTTACGACAATAAGACTTCGGCGAATCCGCAATCGCCTGCCCAGGGCAATGCTCCATCTTCCCAGCCACTTCCCGGAACCACGCAAGGCACCTCCGGTGCAGTAGGAGCGGGCTCAAGCTCCGCTCCAGCGCAGACGCAGACTCCGGAAACTCCTGCTACAAGTTCAATGGCTCCCGGTGTGTCTGACCCTGAGTTGCAATCACAGATTCAAAATGCTCTGACCAAAGAGCCCACTTTGGCGGGTGAGAATGTTCGCGTTTCTGTGGCTGAGGAGAATATTGAAATGAGCGGCAACGTGGCTACAGCCCGGGAGAAATTGACCGCCAGCCGCATTGTGCAGTCGTATGCAGGCAACAAGAAAGTTGTAAGCCATTTAACGGTGGGTCACCCGGGAGCAAATTCGTCTTCGCCTAACACTCATGAATCAACGAACCCATCCACCAATTCCGAGCCAAACAAGGGAACTCCGCCGGCAGGCTCCACGCAGCCACCGCGCAACTGATCATCCGATACAGAAAAAGGCGGCCAGCGAGCCGCCTCTTTTTATTTCCTCTGGATTGTTTCTCCGGCTCTAACCCGTCTGCTTAAAAGATCGCGCTGGGAAAAGAAGCGGTGTTTGCGATGAGATTTGTTCCAACTCCAGTAATTTCTCTTTTACGCTCAAACCGCCGCCATAACCTGTGAGTGTGCCATTACTCCCGATCACGCGATGGCACGGGACGATGATGGGCACTGGGTTATTGTGGTTGGCCTGGCCGACCGCGCGAAATGCTTTGGGGCTTCCGATCTCCCGTGCGATATCACCGTACGAACAGACCTTGCCGTACGGGATTTTCAGCAAGGCTTCCCAGCAGCGCTTCTGAAATTCGGTGCCACGCAGGTCCAGAGGACAGGTGAATTCCTTGAGATCACCGCGAAAATAGCTCTCCAGTTCGGCCCGGTAAGGCCGCAAGGCCTCTTCTGATTCAACCCACAACTCTGCTGTCCTGGAGGCGGGCTTCAGGCCGTTAAAGTGAATGCCGCATAATCCCTGTTCGGTGGCGGCCAGAAGCAACGCGCCGAGCGGTGATTGCATACAGTAGTAATGGACTAAGTATGGCTGTTTGCTCACGGGAAAAATTTTAGCAGCAGGAGCTCGGAAAGTGTCCAACCTTTGCAACACCAGCTTAGCATTCCTCATCTATTTCAACACTGCTGCCATAAAGACAAGGCGGTGGAGCAGTGTCACTTTTCACTGCACGTGATCACGCTAAGATTTCCGGTCATCTGCTCGTACCGGCAGGCTGAAGGTTTCAGAGCCTGAGGGTCCTTGGAGATTTGCAGTATTGTCAGTTACTGCTGGCTGATGCTGAAGTGATGATTTACAGGGCCCTCACCTGATTTCCTGGCTACTTTTTGAAGGAGCGCACCAAGGCTGCCTTTCGGGTGAGAGTAATGGATATACGCGGACTGGTCCTCATCAATTCGGAATCTGAATCGGGAACCGAGCCCAATCGTTTTGGGGAAGTGCCTCTTGCGTTGCTCGATGTTGCCGGTAAAAACGCTCTTACACGCACCGCTGAGAGGTTGAGAAAATTTGGCGTCGGTCCGGTCACAGCGGTGGTTGAGGACGTAATCTCTGTTCCCGCGAAATATGTTATGCAGGGAGATCCAGAGTTCTCAACAGTGTTCAGCTCGCGTGAGCGTTTCTGGCGAACGGCGGAAAATTCTTTTAATGATCTGGTGCAGGCAGGCGCGGAGATCGTAATACTGATTAAGATTGGCGCCTATTATGAACCGGACTTTGACAAGGTGCTGCAGCACCACTTGGACCACAATTGCCGCGTCAGCCAGCTTTCTTTGAATGGACAGCTGCTGGAAGTCTTCTGTATCAGCGCTTCCCGCCGCAATGATGCGGCGTCGCTGTTTCGCACAAATCTTTCCAGGTGCCGGGTTGACTGTCCTCATGTGGAACAGACGGGATATTTTAATCCGTTGCGCGACGCAGGCGATCTGCGTCAGTTTGCCATCGACATTCTCACGCTGCGCACGGAGACGTGCCCCGCAGGTATTGAGGTCAAGCCGGGTGTTTGGATTGCGCCGCGCGCCCACGTGGAAAAGGGAGCACGCGTGATTGCACCGGCATTCATAGGTTCGGGGGCCCGGATTCGCTCTGGCGCAGTGATCACGCGGTGCACCACGGTGGAGAAAAATTCTCAAATCGATTGCGGCACGGTGGTAGAAAATTCCAGCGTTCTGGCCAACAACTATCTGGGCGCGGGACTTGACTTGGCGCACTCCGTGATGGGCATGGGCACGATTGCCAACCTGCGACGCGGCGCCACCGCGCTCATCAGCGATACCAAGCTGGTAAAGAGCACGTCAGAAGCTGCGGCACCGAGTTTGCTCAGCTCCGCAAAAGAGCTTGTGACTTTTATCCCCCGGCAAATGTTGCGCGGGATATTTGGATCGCGGGTACAGCAGCCTGATTTGAATACGACGTTGCGTCAGACGTCCCCCGCGCTTGGCAAAGCTGCGGGATATGAGGCCCCGGCATGCAACGCCGGTGCGGCCGATGAGTTTTCCAATTTTGTTGCAATGAGGACCCATGGAAATCAATAGCAGGCCCGTTGTAGTGAAGAGAATGCCGGAGCGGGTGAATGCCCGTACGGCAAGAGATTTTATGCGGGCGTTGCAGCCGTTTCTGATTACTGATCGTCCGCAGCTTGTTCTGGATCTTTCCCAGGTAGTGCGGCTTGATGCCGCCGGGGTGGAAATGCTTCTGAGCTGCATGTCCGCGGCACATAAGCGAGATGGAGACTTGAAACTGGCTGCACCCTCGCAACAAGCCTATGTGGTGCTGGAACTAACCCGCACTGAACGCCTTTTTGAGATTTACGAAACCTCCACTGACGCTGTCCGAAGCTTCAGCGGTTTTCTGCCGAATACCATGCGGCAGCAACTTTTACACAAACGTTCGCCCTCGATGTCGGCCGCCTGAGGACATTGCCCCGTATGCCGAACTCTGACAGCGCTGTAACCTTCCTCAGCAGGAACGCGACACTCACGCAGGAACGGGATTCTGCCCGTAAGCGGGCCCATGCCCTGGTGCTCACCGGCAGCCTGGTAATGTTGTTCAGCTCTACCACGGTAAGTGGCATAAATTTTGCCACCAACGTGGTCATGGCACGTCTGCTTGGCCCATCCTTGTATGGACAGGTCGCGGTCGCAACCACATTGCTCATGATGGCCTCCTGCGTCACGCTGTCATTTCAGATGGTTTGCGCCAAGTTCGTGGCCAGGAATGTGACCCAGGGCGGGAAAGTAGCCGTCTATCGCGGCTTGCTGAAGAATTCCTGGCTTGTAAGTCTCTCCCTGGGCCTGGCGCTGTTTCTGGCGCAGGGACCGGTTTCACGGTACCTCAATGTTCCCGGGTCAGTCCTGCTGGCGATTCTGGCTATCGGTATTGCTTTTTATGCGCCTGTAGGTGTGCGTCGCGGGGCCATGCAGGGGTTAACTCTTTTTCCACGGCTGGGCGCCAACTTAATTGTGGAGGCCAGCACCAGGTTTGTGATTGGTGTGGCGCTCATCCTGATGGGCTATGGAGTTCTGGGCGGAGTGGGAGCTATCTCGGCGGCCGTGGTAATGGCGTATTTCGTTCCCGGGGTTCCCAGATCATTGCGGGCTGAAGCCGTGACGGAAGAGTCTGCTTCCTTTGCTGAGGCCTTTCAAGCAATCGTATTTTTCGTTGGCCAGGTCATCATCAATAACATCGACATTGTTCTGGTAAAGCACTTCTTCCCTTCAGACCAGGCCGGCATTTACGCCGCCGTGGCCCTGGTGGGTCGTGTGTTGTACTTTGCCGCCTGGTCAGTGGTGAGCGCCATGTTCCCGGTGACGGCATCGGTTAAGAAAGAACATGAAAGTCCCAGAGTTGTGTGGGTGCCGATGGCGCTGGTAGGCGGGATTTCAGTCGCGTTCATTTTTGTGGTGAGCATGTTCCCACAATTCATCATGGGCGCGATTTTCGGCCGCGCCTTTGCTACCACCTCATCTTTGTTGTCTCTGTATGCTGTTGCAACTGCCATCTATGCAATCGCCATGGTGCTCATGGCGTATGAGATCTCTCGCCGCATTGCCAATGTTGGATGGCTGCAGTTGTTGTTCAGTGGAATCCTTGTGGTGGTGATCGGCTTTTATCACGATTCATTGCGTGAAGTGATCGTGGTGCAAATAGTGCTGATGACCTTAATGCTGGTGCTTGTCTCGTTCCCCTTCCTGCGTCGCTTGCGGCGCATTTCCATGGAGGTTATCCCGTGAAACGGTTGGAACGGGTCAGCGAAGACGAAATCATCTCTGAATTTCTGAGAGCAGAGTTCTATCAGAAGGAGTTTGATAAGGACCGCCGGCAGTTTGAGCAGATTGTGTATCGCCCCAACCTGGAGAACGAAGCCGAGAATTCACTCCGCCGCGCGCTACTCTACCGTCGCCGGGCCACGATGTGGCGTGAGTTGCCGCCCGATACAAAGTGGTACGAGGTGGATTTCACGCCTGAAGATTCTGATCGAGTGAATGTCTTTCCCCGCGCGCAATGGCGATCCATCGCCCGCGGCAATTTCAGGGCCCAGCTGGTGGCGGAAAAGATTCGTGCCCAGTTCAATTGCTCCGGCCCGAGCCCTCTGGCTTTGAAGATTCAGGCACTTCTGAGCCTTATGGAGCATGAAGGCCCGCGTTCCACTGTCCTGCTGATCGGGCTGGATGAGCATCGGCCGCTCACGCTTCTTGAAGGTAACCATCGATTTGTGGCCTCGCTTCTGCTGCCGCCGGAAATCATGCTCCGGCGCATACGGATCGTTTGTGGCCTTTCGCCTCATATGGATGACTGCTGCTGGTACAAAACCAGTTTGCCCAGCCTGTCCCATTACCTGAAAAACCGCATCAAACACTTGTGGAACAGAGAAGCTGACGTTAGCCGGTGGCTGCCTCAGGCGGAAACCAATGCTCCCGCCAACACCCTGACCGGCACAGCTGCCGGCGCATCCAGCGCCAAATCGGATTAAACGAACCAATGCAATGTTTCTCAAGAGGTTCTATGAAAATTCAGCTTGCAATCTCAAAATGTGTGGCACTGGGCCTGATCTTTGGACTGTGCCTTACGCCTGAAATGTATTCCCAGCAGGGTCAGCCGCAGACGCAGTCAACTGCACCGCAAGCCGTTCCCCCGGCCGCGAATGTGCCGCCTGCATCCACTGCCCCAGCGCAGACACAGCCGGCGAAACCTTCGCCCAACGGAACCAGCCCCAACCCGGCAACCATCGATCCGTCACAAGGGCCGCTGCAACCGGTGACGACTTATCCCGACGCAACCGGCGCGGCGCAACCCGAATCATCCGCAACGCAGCAGAGCGCGAATCCGCCCGATGCACCGCAGCCAAAGTCGCAGCAGCCCACGCAGCCGGTCGGTGCTGCTACCGCTGAGCGCGTGCCTACCGCCGGAGGCGCTGCTGCCAAGCCGGCAGGCGCGGCGATTGCGCCAGCCAAGCAGCATCAGACCCGCGGATTGTTGATTAAACTCGGCGCGGTTGCAGCCGCAGGCGCGGCCCTGGGAACCGTTTACGCCCTGTCACGCAGCACCAGCTCTGTGCCCCCGGGCGCGCGTTAATAGCCAGCTCATCCATCACGCAACCACCCCGGAAGGACCCTAGTCGCCATGAGTAAAAACACGCGCCAACCTCTGCTCATCAGCTTTTCCGGCCTTGACGGCTCCGGCAAATCCACGCAGATTGAAAATCTGCGGATGGCCATGAACAGCGCGGGCCTGAACACGCGTCTGCTCGCCTTCTGGGACAACGTTGTGGTGGGCGTGAAGTATCGCGAGGGATTCGTTCACAAGGTCTACAAAAGTGAACGCGGGATTGGCGCTCCGGGGAAGCCGGTGAATCGCCGAGACAAGAATATGAGGGGCAAGCACCTGACGCTGGCGCGGCATTTTCTTTATCTGATGGACGCCATCAATCTTCGCCGCGTGGTGGCGCGCGAACGACGCAAAGCCGGTGTGGATGTACTGATCCTCGATCGCTACATTTATGACGAGTTATCCAATTTGAATCTGCAGAACGGGTTGAGCCGGAATTTCATCCGCCTGATTCAGGCGATTGTGCCACAACCCGATGTGGCGTTCCTGCTGGACGCGGACCCGGTGGCTGCGTACGCGCGCAAGCCGGAGTACCCGCTTGAATTCATGAAAAAATGCCGCCGGGCCTATTTCGACCTGGCAGCGCTTCTTGGAAACCTGACTGTGATTCCGGCTTTGGCTTTACCGGAGGCCAAAAATGCTGTGCTTAAGACGGCCGAACACCAGCTCCAGGCCAGCGGAAGATCAAATAGCCTGCGATCAGACTTCACCGCGGCATAGGTTGCAGAATCAGATTTGCGACCTGCGAAGTGTCTCAGTAAATATGGGCATGCGTAACTGCATGCGGACCTGATCTCTTGGCAGGCACACCCGGATGGTCTCATCGGGACCAGGATCCATCAGCAGCTCAACCCGGTCATTACTAGGCTCGTGCTCAATCAACATCAGAATCCTGAGCGCGCACCAATCCACTGCAGCTCTCAGCCTGGCTTTGATAAATCGCAATATTCGAGCGAAAAACATTGAACACCTTTCTGCGCTTTGTATGTTTTAAATGGGAACAGTTCTTTTATCTTCTGATTTTCTGATGAAGAGCCGTAACTTAGACCAGTTGAGGCGGTGGCCGGCGGCTGGCGTGCGGTGACAAGAATTCATACGATCGCCGCGTAGCTTCAAGAGGGATGATTTCGCCGGGCATCGTAGAAAGTGTCACGGCGAGTTCCGGTGGCAGTGCGATCACCGCATTCACGGAGCTGTTGGCAACCAGCCACTTCCTGGCCTGGTTTCCTTCGGCCATCAGCGGGACATCACTGAGATCGTCCGTGATGGAAATTACCGGGAATAGCGCGCAGATAACGCAGAGAAAAGCGATGAACGCAAAACGACGATCCCGCCCCGACACGCCCTCACTTTTGCTGTAAATCACAAGAAGTGTTCCAGCAATCAGCGCCCACACGAAATTGAGGGTAATCTCCAAACTTAATTCCTTGACCTAAACCAGTAAGCCTGACCGGCTCATCTCCAATAAATTGTCGCTGTTCTCAGAATCCTATGATTATTGGAACCCTTCAACATCACATGAGTTGTGCCATGAAAGGGGTTAATCGGGAACAGGTGGCCAGAGCTGTTCCTTTATGGCTTTTTTTCCGGGACTGCGGCAGGAATCAAGTGCTCAAGTGGAACAAATTCAGTAGGATACAGGCCCGTGTAGCAGGAGGTGCAGTACGAGGTTTTCTCGCCTTCCGCGCAGGCTTCCTTCAGGCCTTCCAGGCTCAGATAAGCCAGAGTATCGGAACCAATATATTCGCGAATTTCTTCAATACTTTTGTTGGCGCCAATCAGTTGGGCTTTGGATGGAGTGTCCACGCCGTAATAACAAGGCGAGATGGTTGGTGGACAGGAAATGCGTACGTGAACTTCCTTTGCGCCTGCGTCGCGCACCAGACGTACGATCTTGCGGCTGGTAGTTCCGCGGACAATGGAATCGTCAATCAAGATAACTCTCTTCCCCGCCAAAAGGCTGCGCACAGGATTCAGCTTCAGCTTAACGCCGAAGTCGCGCACGGTTTGTTCAGGTTCAATGAAGGTGCGTCCAACGTAGTGATTGCGAATCAATCCGAGACGAAACGGTATTTCAGATTCGGCGGAGAAACCAATCGCTGCGGTAACACCCGAATCGGGGACGGGCACCACAACGTCAGCATCCACAGGCGACTCTTTTGCCAGCTGTCGTCCCATGAGTTCACGGCTGATCTGTACGGGCCGGCCGAACACACGGCTGTCAGGACGGGAAAAATAAACATGCTCAAAGATGCAGCTGGACTGCTTCATCTCCGCGCCAAAGAAACGTGATGACACGCCTTCGGGGCCAACCACAACCATTTCGCCAGGCCTGACGTCGCGTTCGTATACCGCACCAATCAGATCGAAGGCGCACGTCTCAGAGGCGAAAACGATGGTGTCGCGCTCATCGCCGCCACCATTGTGAATTCTACCCATGGACAGGGGACGGAAGCCGCGGGGATCGCGAACGGCGAAGACGCGGTCGCGCGTCATCATCACCAGTGAAAATGCGCCTTCCAGCCGGCGTAAGGCGTCACAGACTGCGTCCGCCAGGGTCTGCTCCCGCGATTGCGCGATCAAATGCACGATGACTTCTGTATCGCTGGTGGTCTGGAAGATCGATCCCTGGGCTTCCAGGCGGCTGCGAATTTCCCAGGCATTTACCAGATTGCCGTTATGCGCCAGAGCAATCATTCCCTTGTTGCAATCCACCATGATGGGCTGCGCGTTCAATGCGGCGGAATCACCGGTGGTGGAATAGCGGGTATGGCCAATCGCAATGGCTCCCGGCAAACGACTGAGACTTTCTTCGGTGAAGATGTCTGCGACCAGGCCCATGGACTTGTGCAGATGCAGGCGAGCGCCATCAGAGGAAACGATGCCCGCTGATTCCTGTCCGCGATGTTGCAGCTGATGCAGGCCAAGGTAGGCTAGCGTGGAGGCTTCCGGGTGCATGTGCACGGCCATCACTCCGCACTCGTCTTTAAAACTGTCGCTACGCTCCAAACCGCTCATCAGCGTTTTCCCCTTTGTATTGATCGTGCGCTTGTTGCAGGTCGCTCGCCGCCCCTCGGGGCTCGCGACCTGATTTCGTCCTTGAAACCTAGACGCTGCGTTCCAAACCGCTCAGCTTCATTATTTGTCGCTGCGCTCCAAACCGCTCATGATCATCGCCCCCTTGGAATTGTCTGGCACTTGTTGCAGGTCGCTCGCCGCCCCTCGGGGCTCGCGACCTAATTTTCTTAAACAGTAATTGCCGTTGTCATCGAACCACCAAGTACCAACTACCAAATACCAACTACTGCTTTTATCAACTCTTCTGCAATATTTCCGGAACCAGATGTTCCGAAGTCTCCACGTGCAGGGCCTGGCTCAGAGCCGTATCCCAAACCTGCCTCAATTCTGACACCGATGCGTTTACGGCGGGCTTGCCATCGATCTTGATAGTGAGTTTTTCTGGAACAGTACGCCCGATGTGATCCGCCCTAAGGCCCCATTTTACCGCTGTTCTTTGGATGATTTCGGCCTTTTGCTGGTCGCAAGTAATCAATACCCGGCTGGCACTCTCGCCAAACAGAACAGCCTCCGTAAATGACTCATTCGAAGCAAGTTCCACGTCAGCGCCTACATTGGCTGGAAAAGCGGATTCAGCCAGGGCCACCGCAATACCGCCTTCAGAACAGTCGTGGGCAGATTCTATGGCGTGGTTCTGGATCAAATCCCGCAGGCATTTCTGTAATGCTGCTTCCTGTTTCAGATCCAGGGCGGGCGGCGTACCCCAGATTTCGCCGACTACTTCTTTTGCGTATTCTGACGACCCTAGTTCAGTTTCCGCTTGCTGTACGCTTCCTGTCGTCGCGGCACAGAGGAGGAAAATGTCACGGTCTAGCTGGCGGAAGTGGAAGGTCATGGTGTTTTCAACGTTCTCCATGATTCCGACGATTCCTACGACCGGCGTGGGATAAATGCCTTCGCCCAGAGTCTCGTTGTAAAGGCTAACGTTTCCACCAGTGATGGGAGTTTCCAGCGCCTCACAGGCTGCGGTGATACCGTCAATCACTTCAGAGAACTGCCACATGATGGAAGGCTTTTCCGGGTTGCCGAAGTTCAGACAGTTGGTGGCTGCCACAGGGGTTGCGCCCGAGCAGGAGACATTGCGTGCTGCTTCAGCGACGGCGTGCATGGCGCCGAGCCTGGGTGACAGCCACGCCCAGCGCGCGTTGCCATCAAGGGCCATCGCCAGCCCGCGTTTACTGCCTTTCAGGCGCATCACACCGGCGTCCGCGCCCGGGCCTTCCACCGTGTTTGACTGCACCATGGTGTCATATTGCTCAAAAATCCATCTCTTGGAACAGATATTGGGCGCAGCCAGGAGCCGTTTCAGATTCGGAGTGAAATCACCTTTACTGTTGAACTGTATGTGGCCAGGCCTGGTGTGCGAAACCGGCGCCTCCCAGGGTGACATGGGGCGGTGATACAGCGGAGCGTCGTCGGTCAAGGCAGTGTTAGGAATGTCAGCGACTAATTTCCCGTGCTCCAGGACGCGCAGGCGGCTGCCATTGGTGACTTTGCCGACAATCACGGCATCCAGTCCCCACTTTTCAAACACCCGCAAGACTTCGTTTTCGCGTCCGCTTTCCGCTACCAGAAGCATGCGCTCCTGCGACTCGCTGAGCATGATCTCGTAGGCATTCATGCCGGTTTCACGCTGGGGTACGCGGTCAAGCTCGATTTCAATTCCGACTCCGCCGCGTGCACCCATTTCACAGGTGGAGCAAGTGAGTCCGGCTGCGCCCATATCCTGTATGCCAACCACAGCCCCGGTCTGCATGGCTTCCACGCAGGCCTCAAGCAGCAGCTTTTCCAGGAAAGGATCGCCGACTTGCACGTTCGGCCGCTTTTGTTCGGACCCTTCACTGAATTCTTCACTCGCCATGGTGGCGCCGTGAATGCCGTCGCGTCCGGTTTTCGATCCCACGTAGATCACGGGATTGCCTTCGCCCGCCGCCTTGGCATAGAAAATCTGGTCGCGCCGCACGATACCGAGAGCAAAGGCATTCACCAGCGGATTCTGCGCGTAGCAGGCTTCAAACTTTGTTTCGCCACCCAGGTTGGGGACGCCAAAACAATTTCCGTAGGAGGCAATCCCACTGACAACGCCCTCCAAAATCGAATGATTACGATGGACCGTCTGCTGGTCCGTCTTTTTATCCGGGGTGATGGGGCCGAAGCGCAGCGAATCCATGACCGCGAGCGGACGAGCGCCCATGGTGAAGATGTCGCGCAGAATGCCGCCCACGCCGGTAGCGGCACCCTGAAAAGGCTCAATGAAAGACGGGTGATTGTGGGATTCGATTTTGAATGCGCATGCCCATCCATCGCCGATATCGATAATGCCTGCATTTTCTCCAGGACCCTGGACCACCAGTTTGCTGCGTGTGGGCAGACGTTTCAGGTGCACGCGCGAAGATTTGTAGGAGCAGTGCTCGCTCCACATCACGCTGAAAATACCCAGCTCGGTCAGAGACGGCTCCCGGCCCAGCGCGCTCTTGATCCGTTCATATTCATCCGGGGTGATACCGTGATCTTTTACAACTTCGGGAGTGATGGCAGATGTTGGCGTGGTCGACATAAGGGAGTGTCTTTATTTTCTCACGTCTTCACGCGGATTTTCTCACGTCTTAGCGCACCCGTACTTACCACACCGATCGTGCGATTTCTGCAACCCCGGCCAGAGCAGGGGCATCTTATGTTGTGTTGACCGACATTGGCCCAGGTGAAAGCAGCCGGGCCCGACTGAGAGGACAGAGAACCTGCTGTCCTCTTTGGTTTTTTAGGGAGTTTTTTGGCGGCAGAGTAACTCTCAGGGCTTTCCCACGTAACACTGTTGGCGGTGCGCGATGAAGCCCAGACGGGTCTATCTTCTTCTCTGCGTTGTCGGTCTGGTTCTACCTTATTGGCAGTTCATTCCGTGGGTCGCAATCCACGGGCTCAATCTGCGCTTATTCCTGAGTGAACTGTTTGCTAATCGAATCAGTGCGTTTTTCGGGATGGACGTCTTCGTCTCAGCCGCGGTCTTGATCTGTTTCATGCGAATTGAGAATCGCAGGCGCTTGATCAAGCACAGATGGATTCCCGTTCTCGCCACCGCGCTAGTAGGAGTATCGCTCGGACTGCCGCTCTTCTTGTACCTGCGCGAATTGAGTCTGGGAAAAGGCAGTAGCAAACCAGGCGTTGCGGCTTAACAAATCTATAGATACTTACTATCTACTATCCAGATTCAACCCTAAGGCCATGTCCTGATTTTTCCTCCTGGACATCTTGCTTCTGCACTGAAAGAGAGTAGCTTATTGTGAGCTGCTCGAAAGGAAACCTAGTGCCGCCGCTTAATTCCGCCACAAAAATTCAGAAAAAGTTTTGGCCGTCTCTGTTGTTAGGCTTGTTGTCTTCAATTCAAGTACTCACTGGTTGTGGTGGAACCAGCTCCATGGTTTCTACTTCTCCAGCCAATGCAGTCACGACCTTCGCCTTTTTTTCAACCGGCGCCCTCGATGGCAGCAATAGTCTAAACGTCAATTCCACTCCAAACATCTGGCTGGGGAAAACAGACGGTTCTCCCGCTGTTCCTCTTACTCGCTTCAGCAACAGTGGCGCCGTTCAGCCAGCATTCTCGCCCGATGGATCAAAGATCGCTTTCGTTTCCACACGCGGCCTGGATGGCAGTGACGTTCCCAATGGCGCACCAAATATATGGGTCATGAATGGCGACGGTACGGGTTCGGTTCCGTTGACAAGATATACGGTCAGCGCAGTTCTAGTCTGGAGCACTGCCTGGTCACCCGATGGGAAAAAGCTGGCGTTCAACTCGTCAGGCGCTCTTGATGGCAGTGACGCCTTGAATACGAACAGCACAGTCAACATTTGGGCAATGAACGCTGACGGTACGGGGATGGTTCCGCTGACCCGTCTTAACGTCAATCCAACAGAAAATTTTGTCTGGACGAATCAGCAACCCGTCTGGTCCCCGGACAGCAGCAGCGTGGCTTTTACCTCGGCAGGAGCCACCAGTGGCGCGAACGCGATAAACACAAACGAAATCTTCAACCTCTGGGTGGCAAAAGCGGACGGTTCTGCCACTACGCCCCTGACCACATTGTCTGGTACTGGCGTGTTTCAGGAAGACCCCACGTGGTCTCCTGATGGCACCAGGATCGCTTTCGTGGCGCAACGCGCGCTCGATGGCAGCGATGCCGGCAGCCCAACTGATTCAATGAATCTTTGGGTCATCAATAGCAATGGTTCAGGGGCAACGCCAATAACAAAGTTTTCGCCTGCTCCGTTTTCGACCTCTCCGTCGCCTTTCCTTGCCTTTCCCACATGGTCGCCGGATGGCAGCAAGATCGCATTCTTTTCCGATCAGGCGCTGGATGGCTCGCAAACACTCAATGTGAACGCAACTGGCAACATCTGGACCGTTAATCCCGACGGCAGCGGAGCGATACCCGTATCGCGGCTCACAGCGTTGTCTGGAAACTTTCTTCTTCCGCAGGTTTGGTCTTCAGATGGAAAAAAGATCGCATTTGCTTCCGATCGCGCCGTGGATGGCTCTAACGGTCCCAATCCCAGTGGCGGCTTGAACGTATGGGTGCTGAGTTCCGATGGCACCAGCGCCGTACCTTTGACTAAACTCACGGCAGGCGGGGCAGAAAGCGGCAGTCCATCCGTGAAACGTTGATTTTCCGTGCTTTCTCGCGAAACCCATGCGCTGCCCGGTCACACCCGGCAGCGCGTTTTTTTGGACCAGGTACTAATTGTCGACCGCCGATCTTTTATTCCTCGTATCCGTAATTGCGCTTTGAAAACTTGTCCTACAATCGCAATGCTCAAAGCGCCGCCAGCGCGTCACCCACATTCATCGAATATCATTCATCTTCATCCAGAGCGGAATCGTCGCGAAAACCAAAACTGTTATCCTGACCCGTTAAGATAGTCGGCGGACCGCTGTGACCATGCCTGGGGATTTGAGGTGATCGAAAATCTAGGGCGGTTTGCGGGGAGTGCCAAAATTAGAGAGCGAAGCGACATAACCGAATGAAATCTGTCATTATCGGCACGGCGGGACACATCGATCACGGTAAGACGTCGCTGGTGAAGGCGTTGACGGGCATTGATGCTGATCGTTTGGAAGAGGAGAAGCGACGCGGCATCACCATCGACCTGGGCTTCGCCCATCTTGAGCTCGCCATGCCCGGCGATTTGGAACCAAGACAAGGCGGCGAGGCCGGCCACGCGTCGAGCCGCCTGCAACAGGGGCAGAACGATCCGAAGGCGACGAGAATCGCGAGCGGTTTGGAGCGCAGCGACAGAAATGAAACCAAGCTCAAGCTTGGTTTCATAGATGTGCCCGGTCACGAGCGTTTTGTTCGCAACATGCTGGCCGGAGTGGGCGGCATTGATATGGTGCTGCTCGTTATCTCCGCCGACGAATCCATCAAGCCGCAGACACGCGAGCACTTTGAAATCTGCCGGCTCCTCTCCATTCCGCGCGGCATCACCGTTATCACCAAGTCTGACACGGTGGATGAAGACACGCTGAACGTGGTGCGAATGGAAGTGGAAGAATTTGTTCACGGATCGTTTCTGGATATCGCACGCTCTCCGATGATCGCCGTAAGCGCACATACAGGCGCGGGGCTGGATGAGCTGAAGCGCGAAATTGTCCGATTGACGGCTGAAATCCCAAACCGCGATACGGAGGCTATCTTTCGCCTGCCCATTGACCGCGTGTTCGTAATGAAAGGCTTCGGCACGGTGATTACCGGGACACTGATCGCCGGCAAAGTAAAGAAGGAAGAGGAAGTTGAGACTTTTCCCGGCGGGAAGCGGGTCCGCGTTCGCGGAGTTCAAGTGCATGGGGCAGCAAACGATCAGGCCATCGCCGGACAGCGTACCGCGCTCAATCTGGCGGGCGTACAGGTGGAAGAGCTGGCTCGCGGCATGACGTTGACAGCTCCCGGTCTGCTCGAGCCCACACAGCGCATTGAAGTCCAGCTTTCCCTGCTGGCGGATGCCAAGCCGCTGAAGAATCGTGCGCGTGTACACCTGCATGCCTTCGCATCAGAGACGGTGGCAGAAGTTAAGCTGCACGAAGGAACGGAAATTAAGCCGGGAACAACAGCGCTTGCGCAGCTCCGGACAGCAGATCCGCTGCTTCTGCTGCCGGGCGATCGGGCGATCCTGCGTCAGTACTCGCCGGTGGTGACGATTGGCGGAGCGGTTGTGTTGGACGCTTTTCCGCTTGTTCGCCAGAAGCGCGATGCGCGTGTTGCTTTCCTGAAGGCGCAGGCATACGGTTCTCGAGAAGAGGCGCTTTTGGCGCGCATCAGCCGTCGCGGCAAAGATGGTCTTGATCCGGCTGCGGCAGTCCGCGAAACCGGATTCAAGCTCTCAGTCCTGCAGCCCATGCTGGCCGCGCTGGCGCAGAAGAACCAGATTGTGCAGGCAGGCGATATCCGCCTTGCCGCTGACGTCTTCAAAAGAGCGAGAGAGAGCGCCCTGGCGGCGCTTGAGGCTTTCCACAAAGCCAACCCTCTGGTGGCGGGCATGAGCAAGGAAGAGCTCCGCACAAAGCTGGGACTGAATCAGACGGTGATGGAAGCTGTGCTGACACAGCTTGGCCGCGATAAGAGAGCCGAGATCAGCGCCGAGCAGGTGCACGTTGCGGGCCGAGGCGTGGAACTGAAAGACGATGAGGCCCAGGCCAAAGCTCAGATTGAAAAGGCCTTTGCCGACGCTGGATTGAAAGTTCCGCTGATGAAGGAAGTTCTCGCGTCGCTGCCGGTGGACAAGATAAGGGCGCAAAAACTGGTGACGCTGCTCATGCGGGACCGCATATTGGTGAAGCTGGCGGATGAATTAGTGTTTCACCATAGCGCACTGCAGCAGTTACGCCAGATTCTGGCTTTACAAAAGTCGACGTCGCCAAAAATTGATGTAGGCAGGTTCAAGGACCTGACTGGAGTTTCCCGAAAATACGCCATCCCGCTGCTTGAATATCTTGATCGCGAGCGCGTGACCCGACGCGTGGGGGATGAACGAATTATCCTTTAATCCTGTCGCTGCGCTCCAAACCGCTTTGAGAACTTGTCACCTGGTTGCGGCTTCAGCCTTGTTGCAGGGGCTCGGCGCGTGTGGTTTCTTTGTCGCGTGCGACAGGGTTGAACCGTCGCCAATTTGTGTCGCCGCCTACGGGGCTCCAATCGTTTTTCGTTCTACCCAGCCTTACGGCTTCGCATACGCTTGCCTCAGGCTGGGCTAACTTCTGTCCGCGCCTACGGCGCTGAAGCACGGGCAGCCCGGAACATTCTGGAAGATTGCAGAACCTGAAGCTGGAATTATCTGGCACGCTCTTGGTTCCGACGAAGGAATCGAATTCATTGTTCTTGTAAGGGCGAGGCCGACTTGCGCGCCGAGCCCGTTTTGACGAGCGCCCAACAACGCATCCAGGGCAACGAACTCTTAGGCGGTTTGGGGCGAAGCGACAACAGAAATCAGATCCTGAGCGCTCCAGTTTGGTTGTTGGAATTTGGGTCCGGCCTGGCGTCAGAACGGTAATTGGTCCGTGTTTGCAGGTATTGAATAGCCATGGCCAGCTTGTCAGTGTTTTCGCGGCTTGGCTTCTCAAAGCTCACACCCATGCCCAGGCTCGGCTCAGTGGTTTTCACCTTGGCCGGCATCTCCATGGTGACGCCTTCAATATTCATTCTTACGTGGAGCAAAGTATTGGGCGGCAGAGGTGATGGAGTTTCCAGATAGACGCCGCCTGCTGAAATGTCTGAGACCTGGGCATAGAGAGGATGGTGAAGACCCACTGCCCGAATCACCGCGCCTCCCTGGCATGCATGGCGAGTCTGCCACCGACGATCGGTATTGGCGTGCGCCGCTCTTACCAGAGGCAATCCCGTTCGAACTTCCTGTGTGTTGACGGTTAGATCAGGGATGTCTGGCGGCAATTCCACTCCCCAGATGCTCTTGGGGGCCAGTCCGCGAATACCGGCCTGCCCGGCCAGCATAGTGTTGGGTGCGCCCACCCAGAACACATAAAATTTAGCGCGCAGCACGCCACGCTGAAGGTCGATCAATTCGCCCGGCTCCACGGGAAGATACAAACCGCCAAGACGAGCGGAATCAGAGGTTACATCCAGGGTATGGGCTAATTGCTTTTCAGGACGATCATTACGGATAACGGTTACCGGAAGGACAACCTTCATCCTCAGTGCGCTTCTCGTCGACATTGAAACTCCTCTTCGTTCGATCAAGACGTCTGGCTCGATTCCAGCGTCTTCCGAAAGGGCCTGTGTTGTTACGGCTAAGGTACCTGACCGCCGGTACATGTACCAGATGACTTTAGTAATGTCGCGACCTTCAAGTTGGCGCTTCGCGCAAACCGCTTGGGAGTCCCGATAACCTCAAGTCCCCTGGCTCCTGTTGCGGCGGGCTCGGCGCGTGTTCGGCCTCGCCCTTAACGTGTTGAATCGATGGCGCTGGCTTCGATTTTGGCGATACGCGCAAACTGTTTGGAAATCAAAAGCTTACCGCTGATGAACGCGGATTAGAAGCAAACGAAGGCCCTTAAGGGCCAAGTAGTCGCTCGGATAAAAACAAACCACCAGTGCAGCCGAGGGCGGCTGCGTTCCACGTCATTTTTCTTCTCGTCATTTTTTAGTCTGCGAGGCGTGACTAGAAAATAAAGATTCATTCGAGATCTTCGCCTAGGGCGCCTCGTTACGGTAGGGGTCCCTCGTTTTGCTCGGGACGAAGAAGTGCGCAGCCGAGGGCGGCTGCGCTCCACGTGATTTTCTTATTTGCCCGGTTGGCTCTGCTCGGGGGTGAAGGCTCCTATGCAGGCACTGGTTGCGCGCGAAGCTGCTGTTTCTTACGCATATCCCATTTGCCTTGCAGATAGGCGAGCAGCAGCATGGACAAGGTGATGATCACCAGCCCGGCCGTTGCGCCCAGAATGCTCTCGGCCTGTCGCGGCAGGATGTGCACCCGGCCATAAACAAACGGAATGTGCACCCAGTACACCAGCAGAGAATGCTGGCCCATCAAGACCAGGGCCTTTGAACTGGTGAGAAGCGGAGGCATCTGGCAGCGTGCGTCGCAAGCCGCCAGGATGATGATCACGATCCCCAGCCGAATAAGAAAGAAGTTGGGACTGGTATGCCAGAAGTCGTAGACGGGATAAAGCTGGAATGGAAGATGGTCAAGCCCGTAGCCGATGCCGGCAATCGCTAACCCGGCGATCGCGGTGACTGGAACCATGATTGGGCGGAGACGCTTACCCGTTTCACTCAGAATGAAGTAGCCAACCACCACCCCGGCAAAGGCAAATGCGGACCAGGGAAATATGGGAAACAACCAGGCTTGAGGTTTGCCGAGAGTATGTACTCCATCCAGATAGGTTTCTATAAACCATGGCAGCCAGGTCATGCGATGCGTCCAGATGAGTGGTGTGGCGCACGCGATGGCCATGGCGCCGGCCCCGCAAAGGGCAGCAAATCGAGGCCAGGATGAAGACATACTGCAGACCAGTCCGACCAGGACCAACGAAACGCCGATGCAGTTGAGCACGTCCATGCGCAAAAGGTCTGTCCAGGGCGCCCAGTGCCAGGCGATCAGATATTCCTGAAGCCGTAGGAGCAGGCCGAGGCCCCAGATCTCCAGGCCGCGACGGATGATGGTCCTGGAGGCGGCGCTCATTGAGCTTTTAGCGGCTGCCTTATTTGCCATCATCGCTGCGGACACGCCGGCGAGAAACAAAAAGAGGGGTGCCGGCAGCGTGCCAAGCAGTTGCGAGTACATGAAAAACCCACTCTGCCGGGCAGCCGGTGATAACCACGCGTCATAGCAGTGCGTCTGGAACATCAACACGCAGGCGAGGCCGCGCATCCAGTCGAGTTGCGGAAGGCGGTTGGAACCTTGTGTTGCGAGGCGAACTGGCGATGGCGCACTCATGGACAAACGGAAATCATACGACAGGTTGATGGGCGGCCAGCTTCATCCCTGGTAATTTTGCGATGGTCCTAAGTCCTCCCTGCTTTTTCACCTAACTCCTCAGCCCATTTACGGTCTTAAGTTGGGGGGAGACCTTTGTGCTAAAACTACGTTCTGCTTACGTTTGTCTGACTGTGCTGGTAGTGCTGGCCGCGCCTGCACAGGAAAAGCAGGCAACTACTTATCTTCTGCCCTTTCCCATCGGCATCACCGTGCATGTTCTTCAAGGAAACAACGGGCCCTGGGGACATACCAAAAAGCTTGCCTATGCCTATGATTTCCAGGTGCCAATCGGCAGCGATGTGTGTGCCGCGCGTTCCGGCACTGTGGTGAAAACTGAGGCGCGTTTTCTCGATGGCAACCGCACTCCAGGGCAGGAGAACTTCATTTTCATCGACCACGGCGATCAGAGTTTCAGCCGTTATTACCACCTGACAAAGGATGGTGTGCTGGTGAAAGTCGGAGACCACATACAGGCCGGCGACAAAATTGGAAAGAGCGGTAACACGGGTGCGAGCGCGGGACCACACCTGCATTTCGATGTTACAGAAGAATGTCCGGCTTGGGGCTGTCAGACAATTCCTGTTGTCTTCAGCAACTCCGCTGAAAACCCTCTCCAGGCGGAGAAAGACTATGAGGTGTTGCGAGTAAAGAAGTGAGAGACAACGGCTGCGTGGCATGACCTAGTAAACTAGCAACGTGGCCGTTTACAGCCATCAAAGCCTATGCTCTCGATTCGAAAAGCCAGCAAAGAGGACGCAACACTGATTCTTGATTTCATCCGTCGTCTCGCCGAATATGAGCGAGAACCACAGGCGGCAATCGCCACGGAAGCTGACCTGCTGCGTGACGGCTTTGGCGCGGAACCGAAATATCGCTGCATCGTTGCCGAGTGGAGCGGCAAGCCGGCTGGATTCGCTTTCTTCTTTTACAACTATTCGACATGGCGCGGGCGTCCGGGATTGTATCTGGAAGATCTCTTCGTGCTGCCGGAATTGCGCGGACACGGCATTGGCAAAGCGCTTCTGCAGGAGCTGGCAAAGATCGCGGTGAATGAGCGTTGCTACGGGATACGGTGGATGGTTTTGGAATGGAACGAACCGGCAATCAAGTTTTATGAATCATTGGGCGCGGAGATCCTGGGCGAATGGGAAACCATGTTGCTTACTGGAGCGGCACTTGATCGCCTTGCCGACGCTGCCGCTGCGTCGAGTGATGCGGATTCGAGCAATGTCAAATCAAGTAAAGCTGAGTCGAGCAACGATGATAAAAGCGATACGGCCAAGACTCCGTTTCCGGGCGCGAGAGACTCGAGCGGTTTAACGAAATGAAGTTTAACGAAATGACGAAGCCCAGAATCATTGGCGCCGGTCTGGCCGGATGTGAAGCCGCTTGGCAGTGTGCGCGGCGCGGTATTGAAGTGGAGTTGTATGAGATGCGTCCGGTGAAATCCACCCCGGCACATCAGACCGACAAGTTTGCCGAGCTGGTATGCAGTAACTCGCTGAAGTCAGAAAGTGAAAATACCGCGCCGTGGCTGTTGAAGGAAGAGATGCGCCGCGCGGGATCGCTACTGATCAAATTGGCGCAGGAGACTTCAGTGCCTGCGGGACACGCGCTGGCTGTAGACCGTGACGTCTTCGCCGCTCGCGTGACGGAGGTTATCTCCGCTGAACCGCTGATCACAATCATTCGCGAAGAGGTCACGCACATCCTCGAGAATGACGGAACCACGGTGGTTGCAACCGGTCCGCTGACATCAGACGCGCTATCGAAAGAAGTGGCACGGCTTTCCGGGAGCGATCATCTTTTTTTCTACGATTCCATCAGTCCCATCGTGGAAGCTGATTCCATCGACATGTCGCGCGTGTACATGGCCGCGCGCTACAACAAGGGCACCGCGGATTACATCAACTGCCCTTTCACAAAGGAGGAGTATGACGCGTTTTATGATGCGCTGATTTCCGCGCAGTCAGTGGATGGACACGAGTGGGAGAAGCTGGCTTACTTTGAAGGCTGCCTGCCGATTGAAGAGATTGGGCGCCGCGGTCGCGATACTTTGCGCTTTGGCCCCATGAAGCCCGTGGGACTGGATGATCCGCGAACGGGACGCTGGCCGTATGCAGTGGTGCAGCTTCGCCAGGAAAATCTGCGGGCTGATTCTTACAATCTGGTGGGATTTCAGAATCATTTGAAATTTGGCGAGCAGGCCCGCGTGCTGCGCCTGATCCCCGGACTGGAGAATGCGAAATTCCTGCGGTACGGACAAATTCATCGCAACACATATATCAATGCGCCGACGCTGCTGACGGCATTGATGAACATGAAGCAGCATCCTAATGTTTTCTTTGCCGGACAGATCTCCGGGGTTGAAGGTTACACGGAGTCAATCGCGATGGGAATGCTGGTGGGGATGCACATTGCGCGCATTGCTCAGGGGTTGCAGGCGATTACGCCTCCGCGCGAAACTGCGCTGGGTTCATTGGTGAACTACCTGACACGCGCAGACGTGAAGAGCTTTCAGCCGGCAAACATCACGTTCGATCTTCTTCCTCAGCTTGACGATGCGACACGCAAACGCGTGCGGGATAAAAAAATACGGCACAAGATGGTGTGCGATCAGGCGCTGGAGGCGGTAGCGGGCTGGTTGGAGCAAAATGCCGTGCACTCATTTACACACGCCGCAATCCGACCTTAAGCCCGCAGGGGTTAAAACCCTCAGCTGAGTGAGATAGTAACCTGACTACAAAGATCCTTAGACTGCGTCGTCACATCGCTCCGACTACATTCCCAAGAACACTTTCAGTCTTTTATGTCGCTCCGCTGGCGCTACGCTCCGGCCTGCGGCAGCGTGGTAGTTGGGTCTTTTCCCGGTTACCCGGCGCTTATACCTCGTCCCGCGTTGCGGAACTCGGTAACGCACCGGGCTACTTTTCAGTCGCGCCTTCGGCGCTCTGTGCATGGGCAGTCTCGAAGACCGAATCAGATTGCGATTTTCAAAAAACGTAGCAGCGCCATATTTCATGGTGAGCTACGTCTCCTACGTCCAATTCCTCAAAAGGAAGGCCCGAGATGCTGCCCTTTCTCCTGTCGTCACTTTCTAGCGGCGGCCTTTTCTTGGCGCCAGCTCAACCTTCTTGCGCGGACGGTTCTTGATCCATATCGGCGAGCCGATGAAGCCGAACGCCTTGCGAATCTGATTGTCGAGAAAACGTTCATAAGAGAAATGCAGTTTCACATCTTTGTCAGTGAACAGAATGAACGTGGGCGGGCTCACGTTGGATTGCGTCATATAGAAGATCTTCACCTTCTGGCGATGCGGAACCGACGCGCGATCAAAATCCACGCGGTCGATAAATTTGTTCATCTGAGAGGTGCTGATGCGCTTGCGCCGCTCCGCGGAAACCAATGCCAGCGCTTTGAAAAGGTTATCCAGGTTCTTTCCTGACGAAGCCGAAATAAAAACGATGGGAGCGTACTCCAGAAATTTCAGTGACCGGCGCGCCTGCTCTTCGTAGACGGTACGGTCAGCGGGAGGCTTACCATCTTTGCGTCCCGGGCCAATGAGGTCCCACTTGTTCACGACGATAATGACTGAGCGTCCGCTCTCATGAGCGTAGCCGCCGATGGTGGCATCGGAAGAGGTCACGCCTTCCACGGCATCAATCACCAGCAGGGCGACGTCCGCGGCTTCCAGATGTTTGCGCGCCATCACGACAGAAAGCTTTTCCGCCATGAGGTGGGTCTTGCCCTTGCGACGGATACCGGCGGTGTCAATGAAACGAAAAATCTTTCCGTCTTTCTCAATGACTTCATCCACTGCGTCGCGCGTGGTTCCCGCGATGGGAGAAACAATGGCCCGTGAACTGCCCGTAAGCGCGTTCAGCAGAGTTGACTTGCCTACGTTGGGATGACCGATGATGGCGACCTTGGTTTCGCGAGTATCCGTTTCCGGCTCGACCTCTTCTGTCTCTCCTTCTGTCTCGGCTTTTTCCGTCTCGATCCCCAGTGCTGTTTCTTCGTCGCCTTCCGAGTCAGGGCGCGCGGCAAGAATTTCGTCTTCGTTCCTGGCATCTGTCCCGGACTGGGCCTTGTCGCGACGTCGCTCTCGGCGGTTTTTATGTTCGTCAGGATCGTCAGCATCGGTTACGACCGGAACGACGGCGAGCACGCCTTCGAGAAGTTCTGCCGCGCCGGTGCCATGCTCTGCGGAAATTGGGTAGAGTTCGCGAATGCCCAGAGTGCGGAAGTTTTCCGCTGCCGCCTCCTGTTTGGTGGAATCGACTTTGTTGACGGCGAGAAACAGGGGCTTGCCGAGCTTTTGCAACAGTCGCGCCAGTTCAAGATCAGGCGACGCCAGTTCGGTGCGGGCGTCAACGACCATTACGATGGCGTCGGACTCCTCGAGCGCCACGCGGGCCTGGCGAAAGATTTCAGAAGGGATCAATGCTTTGTCGTCAGGAACAATGCCGCCTGTATCGACAATGCGCAGCTTGCGATGCTGCCAGATGGTCTCGCCGTAAAGGCGGTCGCGCGTGATACCGGGTTCGTCGCCAACGATGGCCCTGCGCGAACCGATGAGACGGTTAAAGAGCGTGGACTTGCCCACGTTGGGGCGTCCGACGATTGCCAGTACGGGAACGCGAACTTTTGTTTTTTCTGCCACTACCTGGAATCTCTTTTCTTGTTACCCGGCGAAACGAGCCTGCCGTTTCGGTGCAAATGTTTTTTCAGGCGCGCCCTACCAAACATTAATTACCAATTGCCGAATACCAGCTATTATAAAAAGACCGTTGTCATGGCCTCTCCCTCGCACCCGGAAACCGCAGCCCAACCTCGCCGTCAGCCGACGCTGCACCAATTCTTCGCGCCCGGCGGCCTGCTCAGCCAGGCGCATCCCAACTATGAGTTTCGCCGCGGACAGCTTGAGATGGCACAGTCCGTGGAAAAGGCTTTAGAGGAGCGCCGGCATCTGATTGTGGAAGCCGGCACCGGGACAGGCAAAACTCTAGCTTATCTGGTTCCCGTGATCCGCAGCGGCAAACGAGTGATTATTTCCACCGGCACCAAAAACCTTCAGGAACAGATCTTTTTCAAAGACATTCCATTTCTGGAGAAGCATCTGGGGCCGCTGCGCGTCTGCTACATGAAAGGCCGCAACAATTATTTGTGCCGGCAGAAGCTCTATGATCTCACCAATCAACCTGTGCTGTCCGGATTGCAGGAGATTGAGCAGTATCGCCAGATCGCGGAGTGGGAAGAGCACACACAGAGCGGCGATCGTGCTGAGCTGACCGAGCTTCCGGAAAGCACACAGCTTTGGCCGAAAATTGATGCCCGCACAGACCGTTGTACGGGGCAGAAGTGCACGCAGTGGGACCGCTGCTTTATTACTGAGATGAGGCGTCGCGCTGCGGAGAGCGACATCATCATCGTGAACCATCATCTCTTCTTTGCCGACCTGGCGCTGCGTCAATCCGGCGCGCCGGATGCCGGCATTCTTCCGGAATTCTCCGCCGTGGTGTTTGACGAAGCACATGAGCTGGAGGATGTAGCCAGCAGCTATTTCGGCGTCAGCGTCAGTAATCTGCGTTTTGAAGAGCTGGCTCGTGACATTGAACAGACACTGCAAAGGAAACAGGCAATGTCTGCCACGCTTCTTCAGGGATTGGCGCGGCTGCGTGAACGGTCGCGATTCTTCTTCGGACTGATGCCTCCCGGTGAAGGCCGTTTTGCGTTCAGCAATCGTGAAGGCTTCCTGATCAAGAACGAAAAAGGTTACGAAGCCGTGATGAACGCCCTGGAATACGTGTTTGCGCAACTTGAGCTGCTGCCCAGGAAGCCCGACGAAGTATTCAACTTCGCCCGCCGCACACAGGAATTGAAAACACAACTGGCGTTCCTGATGGAATCGGAAGACAAGAACACGGTCTTCTGGATTGAGTGGCGTGGTGAAGGACGCGCGAGCCGCGGCGGCATGCGTCACGTGATTCTTCAGGCCACACCGATTGACGTTTCGCAAATACTTCACTCCAAACTTTTTGATGTGGTGGAGACGGCAATTCTTACTTCGGCAACGCTGGCCGTGGCTGCGGCGCCACAACGCGGCGATTTTGAATACATCCGCCAACGCGTTGGTCTGGAACACGCTCGAGAGCTGGTGGTTCCATCGCATTTTGATTATGCGCGACAAGCAGTGCTCTATGTCCCGCCAGATATGCCTGATCCGCGCTCAACCATCTTTGCCAATCGCGCCGCGGACAAGATTCGCCGCATTCTGGAGATCACGCAGGGACGCGCTTTTTGCCTTTTCACCAGCTATGCCCAGATGAATGACATACATGATCGCCTGTTGGGTGAACTGCCTTATCCCATGTTGCTGCAGGGGAAAGCGCCCAAGAATGCATTGCTGGAAGAGTTCCGCATAACGAAGAACGCCGTGCTGTTTGCCACCGCTTCCTTCTGGCAGGGCGTGGACGTGCAAGGAGAGCAACTCAGCTGCGTGATCATTGATCGACTTCCGTTTGCCGTTCCCAGTGACCCCATTGTCGCAGCGCGCGTGCGAGCCATTGATTCCAATGGCGGCAACGCTTTCTTCGATTATCAGGTTCCTTCAGCGGTGATTTCTCTCAAGCAGGGTTTTGGCCGGCTGATTCGTTCTGTGAAAGACCGAGGCGTATTAGCGTTGCTGGATAATCGGCTGTTAAAACAGCGTTACGGCAAGATCTTTATGGACAGCCTGCCTGCGTATAAAAAAACCAACGACCTCGCCGAAGTGGAAGAATTTTTCTCGCCCACTACGTAAAGGCCGTTTCAGAAGCGTACTTTTAGAGATTTTTGTCTAATCTTTCTTTGGCTAATCCTTGATGATGCGCGGTCCAGGTTTGTTCACTGCCGCAACAACCGGAGCCTCTTCCAGAAATTCAATTACCAGTTCGCGTACCGCAAATTCTTCATGCGATGCATGGCAGGCTGTCGAGACGCGGTAGAGGGCCACATCGCCCGCTTCCAGTTCGTCCGCCAGCTTCCGCAAAAGCTGGACTGCCTTTTTCTCATCAACTCCAAACGCATATTTGCCTGCGCGACTGGCGCATTCGGTTGCGTTCATTTGCTGTTTATCTCCACTAGCCATTTGCCCGATTACCCTGTTTCCAAACTGCTAGAGAACGAGCCGTCGCCTCGACCCTTGCGAGATTAAAAATGGCGTTCTTAAGAATCTTGTACACCACTCAACAGATTTCCTGCGTGGCAATTTCGAAATAAAATTAGGATGTTTTCATCCGTTTGGCCCTTTGGGGTTAAACCTGCGAATCCGCCGCGACGGTCTCGGGCCGCTTATCTATCTGAGCAGGAACAACTTAGGTTTTTACCTGCGTAATACGCTCTGATTATGTGAATTTCCTTATATTTGAAAATGTCTCGTATCGCGATCCAATCGTCCGCTTTGAAAATCGCCGATTTCATTTCACCCTGAATCCGTACGATTCCACCGTTTCCATTTTCCCGTTTGCATCCGCTTCTTGTAGGTCCACTGCGTACACCTGTCCACGCCTCAGTTTTTCTGAAGGTATGGCAAAGCTCACTGCCAGACTATTTTTTGTTCGCTGGGCCCGCAGATTATTTGCGCTGAGAATCTCGCCGGGCTGGTAGAAAAGCTTCAGCGTGGCGCGAAAGTTTTTTCCAGCATAATCGGACAACACCGGCAGTTTAAAGTCGATGTCGGTCGCGTGTTGAGGGAGCGCAATGACGGTTTCAGCTTCGCCGGAGCCGCGCGTCGCTTCTTCGTCCGGAACCAGTCTGTAGGTGAGGTACGCAGCCGCAATTTGCGGGAGCGGTGTTTGGTTTGGAGCCTGGTTCGGTGCCGTTTGCAAACCAGCATTCGGCGCGACCGGTGGAGCCGGCACAATCGTGGGGGGAAGGCTGTTGTGTGACACCACGGCAGGCCCAGGCCCGAACGAGTGTTGGCGCACAACGGCAACGCGTGCAGCAATGATGGCAGCAATCGCCAGGGCCGCAAAAGTCAGCGCGGCTCGTGGCACGCTGATGCGCTGCTCCGGTGAAAAAACTTTGCGTGCCCAGCTGAACATCCTGGGTCGCACCCGGAAGGTCGCCGTCGCACATCCCGGCTCGTCTTCTAGTTGAGCAGCCGGCAGTTGAGCAGCCGGCGCCAATTGGGCTTCAGGGACAACGAGCAGATCAAGATTGCAGGAGACGCCGCGCCAAAGCGCAAGTTCGGCGGCGGCCAGGCCACGAGACTCCGTGTAAGCCAGCGTGTGCACTGCCAGAAGAAGTTCCTCGCCCTGGTCGGAGACGTGTGTCCGAATCTCGATCAGCTGATCGCCTTCCTCCAGCGTGATGCTTTGGCTGATTGCCTTGTCCAGACGAAGTTGGGCCCGCTCTTCTCCATCCACCACCACAATGATTGACTGCGGGTCAGCCTGTTTGCGACGGGACGCCTGGCTGGAAAGTTGTTGGCTGATGCTGTCACGCTCTCCCGGCGTTAGTCCGGATGGGCCGTCGGGATCGCGACGCGTAGGATCATTCTCAATGTGTTGGTTTTCCATGGTGAACCTTGGCAATGCCAGCTTCTTCATCGGCGCCTGCAACAGCAGCGCCTCCATGAGCCGGCTATCGCAAACTGGATCGATAAAGGCGTGGCAGCGATTGATCTCAACCTGGTTAAAATCCATGCGCTCGCCGCCGAGCCCGGATAAGCGTGGGGGAAGACGATCGCGGGAAGCATTGTAATCCACTGGAACGGGGCAGGCTTGCAGCGTGCTCCAGGGTGTGAAGGCTTTCAGGCAGGTCTCTACCAGACGTGTCCAGATTTCCTGCTCGCCATTCATCGCAAAGGTTTCAAATCTAAGTTCCCCGTGCTGGGTGCGGCAGGTTTTGAGCGAGCTAAACCGCTTCAGCAGCTTCCTCATCAGCGCGCTCTTGGCCCGCCGGTATTCATCGGCGCCAAGGAACCGTTCGGTCACCGATTCATAGACCCTCTGTGCCTCTATTGTGCTGTAGTTAAAAAGAAGGCGATGCAGCCCAATGTTCACATAGAAGGAAGACATGGATGTGGTCATGCGCACCAGGTTCTTGATGTAGCGGACCACCATATGCGCGGAAGTGGTTGTGTCCCCCTGTTCCTGTTCTTTTTCCGCTGCATCCGATTCGGAAAAGATCAACCACTGTAAGGCATCGCCTTCATCGCGCGTGATCCGGGTAATAGCGCGCTTCAGATGCTTGTCACGCCAGTAGCTTCTGCGGGTTTCACGGCCTCGCTGCAGGCGCAGCTTGTTGAGAGCGCCGGCCAGAATGCGCACGGCGGTCTCGCGGTCGGGATAGAGAAAATAGGCAAGCTGAAAGCCCCGTTCCCAAAGATCCTGCTCTGCGGCCATTTTCTCCCCTTTCGGTGATTTGTGAAGTGCGATTTGTGAATTGTGATTTGTTTAATTTGTCATTTGTGATTTGCGATTTTTGTGAAATGGTGAGCGGCGATTGGTTCGGGTTGGATTTGCCGGACCAGCAAGCAATCACTCACCATTCGATCACAAATCAGTAATGCAAATTCAGCATTCGGAATCAACAATTCGAAATCAGCATTCACAAATCACAAATTGCAAATCACTAATCACAAATTCATTCACCATTCACAATTCACAATTCACAATTCACAAATGATAAAACCCGGCCGAGTCCCCCTTTGAAACCCGGCCGGCGTATAGGAGCAGTCTTAACATGGAACGTCAAACCAATGAATCGCTGTTCTTCTATTCTGAGCCCCCAGCAGAAGTTCAAGCTGACCGGCACGGCTCTCCCGGAACGCGACTCTGCCATTGTTGACGTGGATTTCACGGGTCCGGCTGCCGCTGCCGGAAGTCCTTACCTTGCGGCTAGCAACTGGAAAGCCAGATGGAGTAGTGCTGCTGACTCAGCGACGTTTTCTTCAACGGTGAATTCAGTTTCTGTTGATTTCGCGGATCGGAAAATGCAACTCAATCTCTCCGGCAACATTCCCTCATCTGACGAGATGGTGCGGAGGTACTGGACAATATTGTTCAATCCGCCTGATGATTCTACTGAGCCACCGCAGGTCATTTCGTTTGCTCCGAACGCGGTTCTACTTCCCTCATCCACGGCGAAAGACTGCAAGAACTCACAAACGGACCAAAACCTATTGACCGCACCGGGCGCACCTGTCCCGATTAGGCAATCTGCCGAATGCAGTCGCACCTAGTTTCTCTCATTCAGACGCGAGCTGTAAGCGTGGCACTTTCGGACTTTGCAATGGTGTGTCTTTAACCTGCGATAAATTCAGTGCATCAGCGCAAACCTGCGGTATGTCGCGTTCTAAATAACTTGAGCGGTCGGATTCGCGAATTTTTACGTGCACCGAAAAAACGGATGGATCTAAAGCTTCGTAAAAAACTGGAAAATGCCCCCATGGGGTGCCATCCTCTTTGACAAAGCAAGAACAGCGAATGTGTGAGAAAAACTCGTACGCGGTCGGCTCTTTGCTGCTCTGCTCAGCCGCTCCTTCGTCCAAGATGAGCCCGTGGTGCCTATGCTTCTTGGCTTTGCGCATGCCGTCAAGCGAGTAAGTGCCGTCCTTCTTGATTAAAATCAGTGCTCGCGAGAGGGCCACGCATCCGTAGTAGAGCAGCAGCGGCTTCGTTGCCAACCCAACCGATTCTGAGGCGCGAAAATACTCTTCGGCCTGTCGGATACAGTATCCGACCTGGATACATTGCTTGGAGATATTCGCTTCATGACTGCCGGCAGTAATATTGTGAATTTGGCGGACTCGTCTAGCCGTTCGATCAGAATTCAAGTACAGGCGCAAGTAGCGCCACACTTCGGCGCGTGGTGTGCTACTCGCGATGTTGCGAACTGACTTGATCACGGTTTCCTATATTGCCACATTGCGTTAAAAGTTATGGAACAATTCAGTAATCGGGAAGCAACATTGCAATTTGAAACCCGGGGGCGGGGGTGAACCGCCGCGAGCGAGGAGGTCGCGCGCCATCGCCGGGAGCTGCATTCAGCATTCAGGAAGCAGCCAAGGTAGAGACAAAATCTTGCATCAAGTACTTAAGATCAATTGCGTTTTTTCGTAAATAGATCAATATGGAAATAGCAATTGGCAATTAGCAAATAGCAATTGGCAACGGCAAGACCAAGAGAGCCAAACAAGACCGAAAACGGACAAATAGTTACACAAACTTCAATTTAACTTCAATTTATCTCCGGGCTGAGAAAAGTGAAGGTAGCAAGTGGGTACATGGATTGTTGATGGAAAGAGCTACAGCCATGCGGAATATGAGGTGTACAGGAAGGAAAAGCTAGAACAAGAGGAGCAGGCGCGGGAAAAAGCGCGTCGGCTGATACATGAGCTGGGCGAGGCGTACCAGGCGTGTAGCGGGGCCATGGCGCAGCTCCCGAAGAGTCCTTTCGAGGTGAGGGACGAGCAAGCGGAGGAGCATAAGCTTTACGAGAAGCTGCTGAAGAATCTGGAGAGTGCGGACAGTGCCCCGCGGTGCGAAAAGGTACGCGAGGATGGAACGGTCTGTGGGTGTCCGCAGATGAGGGGCTACCGCTTCTGCTATGCCCATGAGCGGATGCTGCAAACGCAGTCACAGAAGCTGGAATTGCCGGCGCAGGAAGACGCGAATGGCATCCAGATGGCGATTATGCGAGTGCAGAAAGCGCTGATTGATGATGAGATCAGCGAGAAGAAAGCCGGTGTATTAGACACCGAAATGAATCGGTTGATCTGGCGATCGGGACATCGGGTGATCGGAAGGGCGCAATTGGCAAATTGCTTTGCGTTCGTTCGTGTCCTTTATGGCTAAAGCCTTTGCTCTCTCGACCTGTCAACGACAATCACAACCCAATCACCAAGGTCATGATCGATTCTGGCGAACCATGTGACAATCCTGGCAAACGAAGTGGCAATAAACCCGGATAAAGCGAAGAGGAAGAGGTGAAACCAAGGGGATACGGAAACCAAGGGAACAGACGGCACGTTTTGTGATCCGTCCTCACCTACTCAATCCTCAATTTCTACCCCAGGCCCTTCTCTCGCCGCTCATCCTTGCCGCCATTTACAATGGAGAATCAACGCCATACGCTGAAATCAGCCACTGGGCTTGCATAAAAACGACCAAGGGGAGCGGATGTACGAAGTTACCGTAGAAGACACTTTCGCCGCGGGACATTACCTGCGCAATTACAAAGGCAAGTGCGAGAACCCGCACGGACACAACTATAAAGTCCGTGTGACCCTGCGCGGCGCTGCATTGGACAAGGCCGGCCTGCTGCTCGATTTCAAAGACCTGAAAGAGGTCATGAAGCATGTGATCGACCGGCTGGACCACCAGATGCTCAACGATATCGAGCCGTTCAAGGTGCTCAATCCGTCGGCGGAGAATATTGCGAAGTATTTCTATGACGAGGCCAAGGGGAAGTTGCAGGTTGTCACCAGCGGCCGGGTTGACGTGAAAGATGTCACCATCTGGGAGACGGACACCACCACGGCGCGCTATTCGGAATGATCCTTTAAACGGCTTACCGCTGATGAACGCTGATTGAACTGATTGGCGCAGATGAAAACTAGCAATCTGTGATCGGCTGATCTGGTGATCGAGAAGATTGAGTTGCAGGCGGCTTGAAATGCAGGAACAAAGCGCAAGTCGCAGAATTCACAGAAGTACCAAGTACCAAACAAATACCAAGTACCAATTGCCAAATGCTAATTGCCAAATGCTAATTGCCAACCAATCACCAATAACCAATTACCAATTACCAACTACCGATCTTCATGACCATCATTGAAATCTACCGTTCCATCCAGGGTGAATCGTCATTCGCCGGCGTGCCTTGCATTTTTGTGCGTCTGGCAGCGTGCAATCTTCGCTGCACATGGTGTGACAGTGAGTACACCTTCACTGGCGGGCGCAAGATGGCGGTAGAGGAAATTGAACAGGAGATCGCGCGGCTGGCGCCTTCCGGGCTGATTGAGTTTACCGGCGGCGAGCCCATGTTGCAGGAGCGCGAGCTGGTGCCCATGATGGAGCGTCTGCTCGCCAGGGGATACGCGCTGCTGATTGAGACCAGTGGTGAGCGTCCGCTGGAGAATATGCCGAAGGCGGTGCACAAGATTGTCGACGTGAAATGTCCTGGCTCGGGCGAGGGCGGCAGTTTTCGGCAGAGTAATCTGGCGACTCTGACTCGCAATGACGAAGTAAAGTTCGTCCTGGCCGATCGCGCGGACTATGAGTTCGCCCGCGACTTCACTGGTCAGAACGGGTTAGATACCATTGTGAACAGCGTGATCTTTTCGCCGGCATTCAGCAAGACCCCGAGCGCGCAGCGCGATACATCAAACGCGCAGCTTGATCCGCGCCTGCTGGCCGAGTGGATACTGCAGGACGGGTTGAACGTGCGTCTGGGATTGCAGATTCACAAGTTTATCTGGGAGCCTGCGATGAAGGGCGTGTAGAAGAAGGGCGTTTAGAAGACGCACGTTTTAATGAGGGGCGTGCTGTTTCCATTTGTCATCCTGAGCGCAGTCGGAGCGCATGCGACGACGCAGTCGAAGGATCTATGAATTTTCACGAGAAAGCCTATTACATCTACTTTATGTCGAATAGGTCACGAACTTTATATGCTGGCGTTACAGGCAACATCAGAAAGCGAGTATACGAGCATAAGACCGGGGCGGTTGAAGGATTCACGTCAAGATATAAACTGGATCGGCTTGTGTTATTGGGAGAAATTCCAGTATGTACGCAACGCAATCGCGCGAGAGAAGCAAATCAAACGATGGAAGCGAGTCAAAAAGGTTCAACTGGTTGTAAGTATGAATCCCACGTGGAAAGACCTTGCGGCGGATTGGTTTCCGGAGCTCAACGAAGAATGAAATACATAGATCCTTCGACTTCGTCGTCGCATTCGCTCCGACGCCGCTCAGGATGACAAGGGCTGAGTGCGTATCAGGGCCTGACTAGCGTGTCGAACTGCGAGCTTCAGGAGCCGAAAGCGGGTCTAAGAATTAAGAGAATGCTTGGCGGCTGGGAGCGACAGCGACAGAACAATTCGTATCAGCGGTCTGGAGCGTAGCGACAAAAAGGAAGATAATTTCTTAGCTGTATAGGGCAGCAATTCTGTCGGTCACAGACATCAAAACTTAGTTCACTCGTTCAGGATTAAGAGGTGGTTGATTGGCGGCTGCAAAACCGCGATCGGTGATTTTATTGAGTGGCGGCATGGATTCGTCCGTGTGCGCGACTCTGGCGGTCCGTGAAACTGACGCGGCGGCCCTGCACATCAGTTATGGGCAGCGTACGGAGCGCCGCGAACTGCGGGCCTTTGAGAACATCTGCCTGCGGCTGGGCATTGAACAGCAGCTCGCCCTGGTGAATGAAACTCTGGGCCGGATCGGCGGCTCGGCGCTCACAGACGAGACCATCGCCATTCCTGAGGCCGGTGACGAGATTGGACGCGGCAGGATTCCGGTAACCTATGTGCCGTTCCGCAATGCGCATTTTTTGTCGGCCGCGGTCAGCTGGGCAGAAGTACTGGGTGCTTCGCGCATCTACATTGGAGCCGTGGAGCAGGACAGTTCAGGGTACCCGGATTGCCGGCCGGAGTACTATCGCGCCTTCAATGAGGTCATCAGGACGGGAACGCGCGATGGCCAGATTGAGATTGTTACGCCGCTGATTGCCATGCGTAAGTCGGAAATCGTGAAAAAGGGCATGGAAATCGGGGCGCCGTTTGATTTGACGTGGTCCTGTTATGGTCGCGAAGATGTGGCCTGCGGAATTTGTGAAAGCTGTGTGTTACGATTACGCGCTTTTGCTGACGCGGGTGTGCGTGATCCACTGCCTTACGTGGACCAGATGCAAGCCAGGGAAATTTAACCAGCCGGGAGGCGGAGAAGAGATATGAAGATGAAATCCATTTACTTGAGTGTGGCGGTCATGCTGGTCGCTTTCAGCGCCATCAGCGCATGGCCCCAGGCAACACTCTCGCGCGTGAACGGAAAAGTCACCGATGGCGGTAAACCGCTGGTGGGGGCCCAGGTTGTTTACACCAACCTGGGTACGGGCAAGACCTTCAAGGACAAAACCGGCAAAGACGGCTCCTACACCATGGTCGGCCTGGAGCGAACGAACTACGAAATTGAAATCAGCAGCCCGACCGGCGAAAAGCTCTACAAGGCCAAGCGCACCATCGCAGCAGAAGGCGGTGGAGAGCAGACGGTGGACATTGATGTTTCCTCGGGTGCGGGCGGCGGAACGCCGGGCCAGCCGAAGATGACCAAGGAACAGGTTGAAGCCATCAAGGCGCAAAATGCGAAAGCGGAAGGAATGAATTCGCTGATCACGCAGGCCCAGGCTGCCATGGCGGCCAAGAATGACCAGGCGGCGATCCCTGTGCTTACGCAGTTAACGCAAATGGATCCCAACCGCTGGCAGTTTTTCTCCGCACTGGCCCAGTCCCATGCCAATCTCGGTCAGTATGATGAGGCCATCCAGAGTTATGACAAGGGCATTGCGGTGGCGCAGAGCATCGTTGCCGGTACGCTCAAAGATCCAAAAAATCCTGATGCTGATCCGGTCAAAGCGAAAGCCGGACTCTCACAGATGCTCTCTCAGGAAGGCAACACATACCTGAAGCTGAAAAAGAATCCTGAAGCCATTGCAGCCTTTGAAAAGGCGGCAGCTTTGGATCCAAATCCGGGTTCAGCCTACTTCAACATTTGCGCTACGCAGTACAACACAGGAAACACAGACGGAGCCGTGGCAGCATGCGATAAGGCCATTGCCGCCGATCCTAACCGCGCTGACGCTTACTTCATCAAAGGTTCATTGCTGCTGGGGCAGGGATCACAATCCAAAGATGGAAAATATACCGTGCCGAATGGCACCGCGGAAGCTCTCAACAAGTATCTTGAACTCGCTCCGGATGGCCCGCATGCCAAGGACGTAAAAGACATGTTGCAGATGATTGGCGCGAAGATTGAAACCAACTACAAGGCCAAGAAGAAATAAGAGATGTCGAATTGAGTAAGGGCGGCACGGGGTTTGTCCGGCCGCCTTTTTCTTGCCGTCGCAGCATTGATTTGAACGCTTGCACGTGAGTGAAAACGCCAATAGTATTAACGATTTCTTAAGACATTCGGCAATCTTATGGAGGCTTCGAAACTATATGAAGAGAGAAAAGATCTGGTTGGGAGCGGTCTGGGCCGCGTTGGCATTGGCAATCTGTTGCCTGCCTGCTGCTGCGCAAAATTATTCTGGCGGGGTCAAAGGCAAGGTTACGCAAAATTCAGAACCCATGCCCAATCTACAAATCGTGTTGACTGACACGGCCATGGGCCGGCAATACAAGACCAAGACCGACAAGAATGGCGACTTCTCCTCTGCCGGAATGCGGCTTGCCGCCTACAAACTGGAGATTTTCGGGGCGAACAAGGAGATCCTCTATACCAATAACAACGTTGTAGTGGCCACGAATGACCTGGTGAATTTTCCCATTGAACTGGCCAGGCCGGAAGCCAGCGGCGGAACGGCGGGCGGAGTTCCCGCTGCCGGCGCTAACGGCAACAAGAAGATGACCAAGGAAGATATCGCCAAAGCCAACGCTGACAACGCCAAGATCGGCAATCTGAATGAACTCATTAAGCAGGCGCAGGCCGCCATGCAGCAACAGAACTGGGCCGATGCAGACAAGGCATTAACCCAGTTGATTGCCGCGGACCCGGAAACCACGCGTTGGGAATTCTATAAGGCGCTGGCTGACTCGCAGCGTAATGAAGGCAAAGTGGAAGAATCTTTGCAGACATATGACAAAGGTATCCACGTGGCAGAGAGCATAGTCGCCGGAACCGCGCCCAAAGATCCGCGCAATCCAAATCCGGATCCAGTCAAGGCAAAGGCGGGCGCCGGAACTATGCTGACTTCAGAAGGAAACGTTTATGTGCAAGTCGGCAAGACAGATCAGGCGATTGAGGCGTTCCGCAAGGCAGCTGAAATCGATCCGAATCCTGCCCTGCCTTATTACAACCTGTGCGCGCTGGCATTCAACGCGGGCAAGTACGATGCTGCCGTTTCTGCATGCGAAAAATCCACCGCAGCCGATGCCACCAAGGCCGACGCGTGGTTCTTTAAAGGCTTCTCACAAAAGAAACTCAATAACCCTGCGGCCAATGATTCGCTCAACAAATATCTACAACTGGACCCGACCGGCATTCACAGCGCCGAAGCCAAACAACTTCTGGGAAAGTAAAGCAGGCAAGATACTGAATCGAAAGGTAAAGGGCGGACTGATCCGCCCTTTGCGTTTCTGGCCCAAATTGGCTCGCTTTTAAAAACTTTACCAACCAGCAACTCACGATCACCGGACGTCATCCATATTTATCTGGCCGAGTAGGTGTTCTCGTGAAAAATGCGTGGCAGTTTATTCTCGCGTGTTCGCGACTGATCACAGATAGCGAAATTTATATGCTTGTCTGGTTGACGGCGCGAAACAGTTTCACCCGCTCTTCATCACGTCTGGAGATGCCGCAGCAACTGGCCGAGACAAAAGCAAAAGCAAAAGCGGCCACCGCTACGCAATCGCCTTCAACGCCAGAGTAAGTGCAACGGCATCTTCCGCAACCGCCACCACGGCATCTGGAACGCCGGTTTTCTTCACCAGCCACGCCCGCAGATAATACATGCCGTAGCCTGCGCCAATGGCAGCCAGTCCGCCCAGCACCGCGCCCTTGATTCGATCATTGCGATCACTGCCGCTCACTGCCGCTCCAGCAAACGCCCCGGAAACACCGCGCATGATAAGAGATGGCGGCTCCGTGCGATTCGGAGTCTTTGGCAGCTTATCGGTAATCAGTTCTCCCAGCGCGGCGATTGCCAGGCCAACGCTCACTGGGCCTCCGCTCAAACCCGTGGGATGATCCTGGCCTTCGGCTTTACGGATGCGCATCATTTTGTAACTAACCACGGCAGGCGCCGTCATGGTACGCATTCCAGCCACAGCGCCGGCCGCTAATGCCCATGTTGGATTGTGTCTTTTCAATGTGGCTGACATCGTTTTGGTTCCTCCATCGACTTGTTTCGTTCGATGATGTTTGCTGTTCGTCGGGATGTTTCAATGGCTTTGTTGAATTCGGGATCAGCACCTTGTGCTGCACATCGTCGGGAGAAACCACTACAATTCCTAACCATGAGTTCAACTGTCGCTCCCGCCGGCGTTCTCACATTCGAACAAGCTATGGAAGTGGTGTACGAGCATGGCCGAAAAGTTACGCCGCCTGTGATCGAGAGAGCTCCATTGCTGGAATCGCTTGGGCGTGTGCTGGCTGCGCCGGTGCTTGCAGACCGCGATTTTCCGCCTTTCCCGCGTTCCACGCGCGATGGATACGCCGTCCGCGCCGCTGATGTTGAAATTCTTCCGGCCAAGTTGAAGATCGTCGGACAGATCAAGGCTGGTGGCGACTTCAATCACATCGTCGCACCGGGTGAAGCTGTCGAGATCATGACTGGCGCTGCCGTTCCCAACGGAGCCGACGCAGTCGTCATGGTAGAGCAGACTGTCCGAACGCTCGCCGAAAGCTCTGGAGAAAATGACTCTGTTCAAGTGGAGCGTTCCGTCTTTAGCGGTGAGAACGTGGTTGCTGCTGGAGCAGAAGCGCACGCCGGCGATTTATTGCTGCCGGTCGGGATGAAGATTACTCCAGCGCAGATTGCCATGGCTGCGGCGGTGGGAGCTGTGAATCTTTCTGTCTTCCGTCAGCCGAAAGTCGCCATTCTGGCCACGGGAGACGAACTGGTTGACGTAAGCCACCGCCCCGGCGCTCATCAGATTCGCAACAGCAATACCTATTCACTGGCTGCACAAGTGACAGCCAACGGCGGCATCGCGTGGCCGCTGCCTGTCGCGCCGGACGAGGAACGCAAGCTCAGCACGCTCATCCAGGCAGGCATTCAAGGCGCGGATCTGCTGCTGCTTTCCGGCGGCGTCTCCATGGGCAAGTTTGATCTTGTCGAAAAAGTTCTGAGTGAGATGAATGCGGAATTTCTGTTCACCGGCGCATTGATCCAGCCCGGCAAGCCGGTTGTCTTCGGACAAGTCAGGTATGGCGAACGGACTGTGCCGTTTTTCGGATTGCCCGGCAATCCAGTTTCGGTGACGGTTACGTTTGATCTTTTTGTCCGCCCGCTTCTTCACTCGCTCGCAGGATCAGAGCCAGCCCGATTACCGTCACTGAACGCGCGCTTGAAAAAAAGCCTCAAAACCAAAACCGGACTTACCCGGTTTCTTCCCGCTTTGGTTACCGGCGGCCTCTATGATCCAGAAGTCGAGATCATCCCATGGCAGGGATCAGGTGACCTGCTGGCTTCTGCGCGGGCAAATTGTTATCTTGTGGTACCACCGGATCGGGAAACAATCGCGGAAGGCGAGATGGTTTCGGTGCTGATACGCTGATGGCCAAACAACATTCTTCCCCAAAAAAATCCAATCAAAAACTTTCTCATTATGATTCCGCCGGCAAGGCCACCATGGTGGATGTATCGGCAAAAGCGGAAACTCACCGCGAAGCGGAAGCGTCTGCCTTCATTGAAATGTCGGCTACAGTGTTGCGCGCGCTGCCCGGGAATCCAAAGGGCAATCCGCTGGAAGTGGCTCGATTCGCAGGTATTTCCGCGGCCAAGAAAACTTCAGAACTGATACCAATGTGCCATCAACTGCCTTTGTCTTTCGTTGATGTGACCACTGAGGTGTGCGAAAATGGCGTTAAGGTCCGTTCCCGGGCTGTAACCACCGCCCAGACCGGCGTGGAAATGGAAGCCATGGTAGCCGCCAGCGTTGCTGCCCTGACTGTGTATGACATGTGCAAGGCCCTGGATAAAGGTATTGTGATTCGGGAGGTCGTCCTGGAGCGCAAGTCCGGCGGGAAAAGTGGAGACTACAAGCGTAAGCGCTCCCCTGATCTTCGAAAATAAAGCCCTGCGGAAATAAAGCACAGACTTAGAAGAAACAGGTTTCATGCCCAGCAATATCAAGGTTCTGCTTGTTGACGACAATCCCATGGTGCTGGAGATGTTGCGGCAGTCCCTTGCTCACTTCGCCACGATACAGACTCTCACTGATGGCGCCGATGCGCTGCTCAAGACCATCGACGAAAAGCCTGACCTGATCATTGCCGATTACACCCTGCCCAACATGGACGGCCTGCAGCTGGTGCAGAAGATCAAAGCTCGCGCCGCCACGGCTGCCATCCCTGTGATTCTGGTGGCCAGCAAAGAGGACATCAATGAAAAGCTGAAGCCGGTCCAGGACGTGGTGGAAGATTTCGTGGAAAAGCCATTCTTCATCAAGGAAGCTTCCGCCAAGATCAAGAAGGTAGTCGACAAGATTGCTCTTGAAAAAATGGCGCGGGAAGCCCCGCGCGATTCCGTATTGCGCGGCAGCCTGGAGCAGATGAACGTGCTCGACCTGTTGCAGTCTCTGGATATGGGTCGAAAGACCTGTGCGCTCACTCTCTCCAACAACAATGACAAGTGCCGCATGTTCTTTACTGACGGCCAGATCAATCACGCTCAATACGACAAATTGAAAGGCGACGAAGCGGTTTACAAGGTCCTTGCCTGGACCGGCGGAACTTTTGAAATTGACTTCAAAGGCAGCAGCACGGAACAGACGGTCACGCAATCCACGCAAGGGTTGCTGCTGGAAGGCCTTCGCCTTCTGGATGAAACCAATCGCGATACCGAAGAAAACGTGCTCGAGGCATAGTTGCTCCCCGCCGCGAAAAAAAAATCCGGTCCGGCCAGGACGGCCGCCGTCCTTACCATCAGTGATTCGTCGTTCCAGCGCACACGCACCGATCTCTCCGGTCCTGCTGTGGCTGAGCTGCTTACAAATGCCGACTTTTCCGTCATCCACACCAGTATTCTCCCCGACGAAAAAGACCAGATCGCCGCACGCATCATCGAATGCAGTGAGCTGAGCCGCCTCATCATCACTACCGGGGGAACCGGAATCTCGCCACGTGATGTCACTCCGGAAGCCACACGTAGCGTGGTGGAGAAGTTAATTGAAGGCATACCGGAACGTATCCGTGCCGAAGGCGCAAGAAAAACTCCCTTTGCTGCGCTCAGCCGCGGTCTCTGCGGCATCCGAGGCAAGACACTCATCCTGAATCTGCCAGGAAGTCCAAACGGTGCCACGGAGTCGCTTAAGGCGGTGATCAGCCTGCTGGGTCACATGCTTGATCTGCTCGATGGCAAGACAGCGCACTAATTTTTGTCGCTTCGCTCCAAACCGCTTGAGATTAATTTTGTGGCGCGATCAACGTGCGCCTGTTGCAGCGGGCTCAGCGCGCAAGTCGGCTTCGCCCTTGGTTGGAATAACAATGCCGATTCGGGGAATTCTCTCGACACAGTTTCCTTTTGTCATCCTGAGCGCCGTCGGAGCGCATGCGACGACGAAGTCGAAGGATCTATGTATTTTTGGGCGTTGCGAAAAAATAAGGCGACCACTATCCATATAAAACATGACGATGGCGATTCATAAAAAGAGGGCGCCGCATTTCGCGACGCCCTCGATCAACAAACAACTTACCGTTTGGTTCCGCTTGATCCACCACCACCCGCTGCCGGCATTCCTTCTGCCGGCTGCTTGCCGTGATAGTTGGGGAATGCCGGACGCTTTGCCACCGTCGGCGGAGTTTTCTTCAGCCCATCCATCACCAGCGCAACGGCTTTCTCCAGTTGCGGATCATGGCCGGTCATCCAGTCTTTCGGCGTAATCTCCACTTCCACATCCGGAGCCACGCCGTGGTTTTCCACGTCCCAGTCGCCGTTGCGGTTGTAGAAAGCCACGCGCGGCGCAGTTACTCCGCCGCCGTCCATGAGTTGAGGATAGTCATAGATGCCCACCAGTCCGCCCCACGTGCGTGTGCCCACCAGCGGGCCGATCTTGGCGTCGCGGAAGTACCAGGGCAATGCATCACCGCCGGAACCCGCGTAGGCGTTGATGATCATCGCCTTGGGTCCAAAGATGGCGCCTACCGGTGTGGTGAAGTCTTTACCTTCGCGAGTCATCCAGTAGTTCTGCAGAGGACGGCGGAGATAATCGATCACGTAATCTGCCGCCGAACCGCCGCCGTTAAAACGCTCATCGATCACTGCGCCTTCACGGCCCACCTGGGCAAAGAAGTAGCGGTTGAATGATGTGTATCCGCCAAAACCCGTGTCCGGCAGATAAACGTAGGCCAGCTTGCCGCCGCTGATTTCGTCAACCTTATGCAGGTTCCCGTAAATCCATGCGCGGTTGCGTAGCGCGCCTTCGTTTTCAATCGGCACAACGGTTACGTTGTGGGCCCCTTTTCCATCCGCAGTCGGTCCAACTTTGAGTGTGGTTGATTTGTCGGCAGAGCCGGCAAAAAGTTCAAAGATTTCGTCCGTGCCTTTGAGTTCACGGCCGTTGACTGCCAGAAGGTATTCCCCTTCCTGCACATTTACGCCTGGCAGAGTGAGCGGCGCGCGCAATTGCGGATTCCAGTTTTCTCCCTGATAGATATGAGAGAAACGATAGCGGCCGTTTTCAACCGTGTAGTCCGCGCCCAGAAGGCCCACTTTGCCTTCTTCCGATGGCGGCGTTGGCGGCGTACGTATGTACATGTGCCCAACCGTCAGCTCGCCCAGCATTTCCGACTGCAGATAGCTGAAGTCATAGCGGCTGCCAATATTTTCCAGATACGGTTCGTAATGTTTGATCGTGGCGGCCAGATCCAGGCCGTGTAGTTTGGGGTCATAGAAGAAGTCGCGCTCAACGCGCCATATTTCGTTGTATTCCTGCTTCCACTCTGCGCGCGGATCAACCAGCACTTCCATCCGTGCCAGGTTCATTGGCATGTCAGGCTTGCCTGCGCCTGGCCCACCGCCCAACGGCGGAGCAGATGCCGAAGCAATGAACCATCTTCTATTCGTCGCGCGGCCTTTGCTGTACAGCATCTTCTTGCCGTCAAAGGAAATGGTGAGATCGTTGATCCCTTCCATCAATCTTTCGGCTTTGCGCGAAGTGAGATCAAAGCGATACAGCGTGGTCTGCTGATCAGGACCGGGACGTGATGGATCTTCCATCAGGAAAATGGTTCCGGCCTTTCCCGCCACCAGCTGTCCGTAATTGCGCGCGGGAATGGGCAGCGCAAGAATGCGCTGGCTGATGTTTTCCGCGTCAATCTTCACCACCACGCCTTCAGCCTTGGCTGCGCGAGCAGGCTTTGCATCCTGGGCTTTGGCTTTTTCCTCCGGACTCGTCGGGCCCGCGTTCTCCTCGGCTTTTTCTTCCGGCTTCGGAGATTTGTCCGCGTCCGGCTTGGCGTCATCGCTGGCGGATTTCTCTTCGTCGCTTTCCGGGGCCAGCGGCGAAGGCGTGTCTTTCTTCAGAACAATCAGATAAGCGCTGCGCGTTACCGGGCGATTAATGCTGGAAAGATCCAGCCATCCAGTGGTTGGCCCCACGTCAGTGCTGGCCGTGAAATAGAGGTATTGGCCTTTCTGGTCCCATGCCGGATAACGCGCGTCACTCAAGCCATCAGTCAATTGCAGTGCTTTGCCCTGCTCCACCGAGTAGGCGAAAACGGCATTCATGTGGCTGGGCAGCTCTTTGTGATAAGCGATCCAGCGGCTGTCAGGCGACCACACCGGCTCCATAGTGCGTTGCGGCTGGTCATAAGTATTGCTGTCGACCTTTACGGGCGTTCCCTTGGCCAGGTCAACGTACCAGATGTTCAGTCGCTTATCCGTCAGCGCGATCTTCTTGCTGTCCGGTGACCAGACCGGATTGTAATAAAACGATCCCGGAGTTCCCAGCGGCACCTTCTTCACATCACCCATACCGTCAGGGCTCTTGATGTGCAGAGCGTATTCACCGGATTCGTCGGAAAGATAAGCGATCGACTTTCCATCCGGCGACCACGCCGGATCACGCTCCATCACGCCCGGCGTGTTCGTCAGGTTGCGGACGTCGCCTTTCTCTGCGGGAGCGGTCAGGATGTCGCCATGCGCTTCAAACACAGCGCGCGCGCCGCCGGGAGAGATATTGGCGGAAGCGATTTCGTGCTCAACGCTTTTGTAATGCGGACGGATGTTGGGCAGATCGGCCGGGACCGTCACTGCCACCGTCTTCACCTTGCCGGTAGCCAAATCGAACAAACCGAGCGAGCCAAACTGCTCATAAACAATCGCGCCCGGACCCGCCGATGCCGACTTGATGTCGTTGGTCGCCGCCATCACCGTCGCAACTTTTTTCGACTTCACATCGTAGGCATAAAGGCTGTATGGCCCGTTGCGGTCAGAAAGAAAATAGACTTTGTCGCCCACCCACATCGGCGTTCCATCATTGGAGCCGTCGCGGGGCACGATGTCGATGCTGTAGTCATTCAGGTTCGCGACCCATATGTGCGACGCTTTGCCGCCACGATAGCGCTTCCATCCAATGGCTGACAGCCTGCGCGTATTGTCATTGGGGACGTAGGCGATGCGTTTTCCATCCTCAGAGAAAGACCCGTACTCCGCCATGGGCAGCGGCAGTTCATGCGGAAGCCCGCCATTCAGCCCTACCGTAAACAGGCGGTTAAAACGCGAGTAGCTGTTGCGCGTTGACCGGAACAAAACACTCTTGCCATCGGGCGACCAGCCCACCACCTCGTCCACGCCGGGGTGATACGTCAGGCGCTTGGGTACTCCGCCTGTAGACGGAATCACATAGACGTCAACGTTCCCGTCATAGTCGCCGTCGAAGGCGATCATGGAGCCGTCCGGCGAGAACATGGGATCGCTCTTGGTGCCTGGGCCGCTGGTGAGCAGACGCGCTTCACCGCCCTCGCGCGACACCAGCCAGAGATCGCCGGCATAAGAGAACGCAATATGCGTCTTGGAAAGCGTTGGCTTCTGTAACAGAAGCGGACCGCCGGCATGCGCGGGCATTGCCGCAGCAACAAACAGAACAAGCGAGGAGAGGAGCAAGAGGAGTTTTTTCATGGACACCGCCAGAGTTGAAGGAGATAGACGTTCCGGGAAAGAGGAAGGTTAGCAGCTATTCACGCCCGGAACAAGGCATTGGCATTGCATGCAGCGGACGGGTATCAGCGAAGATAGAGGCTCCGAGCGCCCGGAGGTAGGAAGCCCTGGGCGTTGAGACGTAGCTTTGCTACGGCTCAGACCAGCCCCATTTCCAGCCCCGAACCGTCCGGGGATATCCAACTCAGGGCATCGCATTTCCGCGAGGTATGGAATTCTCGCATTAGAGTAGAAAAAGAGCATTCTATGTGGACGACTCATGAAAATTTCGATCATTTTGATTTCTGCCCTTCTCGCATCTGCTGCCATCTCTCCTCGCTCAGGAATGCAATCAGCGCCTCAGAAAACGAATAATCGGCAGTTTTCCATCACAATTGAGGTGCCGCCCAGGATAAAAGCGGGTAACAGCATCCTATGCACCATCACGTTGACAAATACCGGGAACAAACAAATCGGTTTTCTGAATGGAGTGTTCGGTTACGTGGTGGACGTGCGTCGAGGAAAAAACCCTGCCCGGGAAACCGATAAGGGTAGAGAATCAAATCGACGTGAGGGCTATGTTATGTCAGGAATCACACGGTTCAAGAGGCTGTCTCCGGGAGAAAAATGGATGACGACATTCGCGGTCAATGAATTGTTTGACATGTCTCAACCCGGCGATTACACAGTCCAATTAAAGAGAGAGAACGTGGTATCGAACTTTGCGGCCGTCACCGTAACCGAGTGAACCGCGCTACTTCGCCGCTTCCAGCAGCACCACCACATGCGCCACTGCCGCATGGTCCAGATTGAGTCCCTCGGGCGTCTTCGCCTTGATGCTTACCTGGTCCGGCTTGATCCCCAGAAGCTCGGCAACGTGCTTTTGAATATTTTTCGCATGAGGCACAATCTTCGGCGCAGCCAGCACCAGCGTCGTGTCGATATTGGAAATGGCGAATCCCGCTTTGCGCACCTGCTTGATCGCTTCTTCTAGAAAGATGGCGGAATCAGCCCCTTTCCACTTGGGATCGCTGGGAGGAAAGTAACTGCCGATATCGCCGGCTGCCACGGCGCCAAGCAGCGCGTCGGTGATGGCATGGAGAAGCACGTCGCCATCGGAATGCCCGGCAAGGCCTTTGTCATGCGGCACAAGTATCCCGCCGATCTTCAAGGGAACACCGGACTGAAACTCGTGCGAGTCAAACCCGTAGCCTATGCGCATTTCTCACCACTGATTTTCACTGATGACACTGATCTGAAAAGGCTCAAAGAGTTCCTCCCGCGCTCCGCACGTATCGATGTTTCCGAACATTATCGAGAAGTAATCTTCGGACTTGCGGCTTCGGTCCAAAGTTCAGAATGAGTCCTAGCTCAAGAGATGTTGCTCGAAGGTAGTTAATAACCTGAGATTCGTGAGCGGCTACGATCGCTGCAGCGGTTTTTAGCTCAAGGAGAATCACAGAGTTTACGACGAGGTCCGCCCTGAAGTCGCCTACATTTCTACCTCGAAAAAGGACTGCAACTGGGACTTCGTGTTCAACGGCGATTCCCTTTTCAAGGAGCGCAATGCGTAAAGCGTTGCAATACACCGATTCTAAAAAACCGAATCCAAGGTCGTTGTATACGTCATAAAACACCCCGATGATTGTATCGGTGATCTCGGAGTGCTTATAGCTCTCATTGGTTGTCATGACCTGCCTCTGATCAGTGTCATCAGTGAAAATCAGTGGTAAAACAATCCGCGGTAAATCATCCGGCAAGGTCTTTTTCACGTTTGTCGATTTGTGCCAGCAGAAACTCCGCCAGTTCCATGTCCGCCGGGGTCGTGATCTTGATGTTCCGTGCCGATCCCATGACCACCCATACGCTTTCACCCAGCCGCTCGACTAAAGACGCTTCGTCGGTGCCGGTGAAGCCGTCGGCGGTAGCGCTGTCGAAAGCGCGTTTGATCAACTCATAGCGGAAGCCCTGCGGAGTCTGGGCCTGGACCACGCGTTCGCGCGGAATGGTGGACGTAATGATCGCTCCCTCAGAGGCGCGTTCCACCTGCTTGATCGTATCCACCGCAGGTAGCCCCGCGATGGCCGCCCCGCGCTTCTCCGTCTCACGGATCACATTGGCGATGATCTCGTCATCCACGAAAGGACGGACGGCGTCATGCACCAGCACCACGTCGTCCTTGGCCGCCTTGAGGCTGGCGATCGCGTTGGCCACCGATTCCTGACGATGTTCGCCACCTTCCACCAGCTCCACTTTCGCGCCCAGATTTTCTTTTTCCAGTCTCTGCCTGAACGGATCGATCTCATTCTTGCGCAGCGCGATCACGATCTGGCTGATCTGCTGGTTGCGGGCAAAGCAGCGCAGAGTATGAATCAGAATGGGCGTGCCGTTGATTTCGAAGAATTGTTTGGAAGGCACACCTTTTTTGCCGGGCGCTGCCATGCGCGTGCCCAGTCCAGCGGCGGGGATAATCGCTATCACCTTCATGTCGGAGGAAAAGTATAACAACCTTTCTTATGTGTCGCTTCGCTCCACACCGCTTTAAATCACCCAACGTGGTCACGGCGACGTGCGCCCGCTGCATTGGGTTCGGCACGCAAGTCGGCCTCACCCTTATGACGGACCCGATTGCCCTTCCTTTCCCATTACAATTGATTCCTTTGGAGGCGTGTGCAGCAACAGGTGCTCAAGTTCGTCCGCGAGAGGCGGCTGCTGGCGCCGGGCGAGAGGCTTGGTGTGGCTGTTTCCGGCGGGGCTGACTCAGTGGCGCTTTTGCGCGTTCTCGCGGAATTGCAGCCTGAGCTCGGCGTCGTGCTCAAGGTACTGCATTTCAATCATCAGATTCGCGGCGTCGAAAGTGATAAAGACCAGGCGTTCGTAGCCGCGCTGGCTGACCAGCTCGGCCTGGAGTTTTATTGCGGCAATGGCGATGTGCCGGCCTGTGCGCGTGAGCGCAAGCTTAGTCTGGAGACGGCAGCGCGTGATCTGCGCCATGGCTGGTTCGCACAGCTTCTTACTGCCGGCAAGGTGGACAAGATCGCCACCGCGCATACCCTGGACGATCAGGCAGAAACCGTCTTGATGCGCGTAATCCGCGGAACAGGAGTTCGTGGCTTGGCAGGCATTTCACTTGTCCATCAGGGAAAGAGGCTGGTCCGTCCTCTGCTGTCCATTCGTCGCCATGAGATTGAGGCCTATCTAAACCTGCTCAAACAGCCATGGCGAGAGGACGCCAGCAATCAGGACGTCACGCACACGCGTAATCGGGTTCGCCATCAGCTGCTGCCCATGCTGGCACGCGATTTCAATCCGTCGATTCATCAGCGGCTCGCCGACATTGCGGAAATGGCCCAGGCAGAAGTCGATTACTGGGAGAAAGAGCTGGGAGTGGTGATGCCGCGCGCGCTGCGACAGGGCAAGCCAAGCCGCAGTGGACGATCAAGCTCCGGCGAAGCAGGTGACATTCAGGCACTGGACATGACTTATTTGCAGACACTGCCTCTTGCGGTGCAGCGCCAGGTCTTACAAGAGATTGGTTCGCGAATGGGAGTAGCGCTGGAGTTCAAGCACATCCAGGAACTGCTGGCATTCATCGAAACTGGCAAGCCGGGAAAGCGGTTGGAACTCCCGCAGGGCCTGGTGGCCGCCAGGAGTTTTCGCGAGCTGCAGTTCAGCCTGTCCGCGGAGCAGAAAATGGCCGAAGACTATGAATTCGCCCTGCCGGTTCCGGGAGAAATCGCTGTTTCCACACTGGGTTCTACCCTGTGCGCAAGGGTAATAACTGCCGGAGATCGGGAGTTATCAGGGTATAATCCGGCATTGCTTTTGGATCGTGCTCTGCTCCAGCCGGAATTGACTCTAAGAAACTGGCGGGCAGGCGACCAGTTCAGTCCGGTACATACGGGGTCACCCAAAAAGGTTAAGGAACTCTTGCAGCCAAGCCGCATTGGCCGGACGCTCTCCGCCAGAGAGCGAAAAGCCTGGCCGGTCATTGAATGCGCAGGCCGGATCGTCTGGATGAGAGGTTTCCCGGTAGCCAGGGACTTCGTTTACCGCGCGGGCGACGCAGTGCTGATCGAAGAAAGATAATTCAAAACTCAGGGGCCGGCGCGTGAGCACAAGCTTGTCACAGGAGTACCCGCGAGTCATTTTGTCCGCTGACCAGATTAAGAAGCGGGTCCAGGAGATGGCCCGCCAGATTGCGCGCGACTATCAGGGCAGAACTCTGCATGTAATAGCTGTGATGGAAAATGGCTTCATGTTCATGGCTGATTTGGTCCGCGAACTAGATATGCCGGTCGTATGCCAGTTCGTGAAAGGCGAGTTTAATGACGAGCATCCCAGCAAAACCGAGATCTTTTACAGCCCTGAAGTAGAAGTCGCCGGCAAAGACGTTTTAGTAGTGGAGGCCTTAATCCAGTCCGGACTGACCAGTGAATTCCTGTTACGAAATCTGACCAGCCGCGGCGCTTCCAGCGTGAAACTGGCGGTACTTTTGGACAAGCAGGCTGCCCGGCGAGTGTCTCTACAGCCTGATTACTTTGGTTTTCTGCTGAATGACAGTTTTGTCGTAGGCTATGGGCTGGGGGACGCCCATTCAGGCCGGAATTTACCATATATTGCAGCCAAAAGTTGAATTTAGCCATCTGGACGCTTAGGTAAGGTTAAGCGTTTTACTGCCTTCCCACTTGCCTAAAGGGGTATAGAATTATTGAATTGCAAAGATTTAGACCTAGACGTCTTCTGCCAGCATCTAAGAACTTGTGTTTTCTTGGCCTGAGCAGTGGATCGCCTGAACTTTTTTGCAATCCCAAGCGTCTTTATAAATAGCACATGTTGAGGTGGTCCCTCGGTCGATGTGGCCGTTGGGGCGGGAAATTAGGAGTACTGAGTGAATTCGACATTTAAAACGGTGGTTTTGTGGGTTGTTCTTCTCCTGGTTGGCGTGGCCCTCTGGCATATGATCCAGGGTGGCAGCGGCAGCACCAAGAACCAGGAGATCAGCTGGACGGACTTTACCAACCAGGTAGCCCAGGGCAACGTTGCTGATGTAACCATCGTCGACAACAGTGAAGCCAGTGGTCACTATCGCAATGACAAGAACAGCCAGTTCCATCTGATCGTCCCGGCCAGCAATCCGGAACTACTCAAGGCGTTGGATGCCAACAAAGTTCGCGTAACCTTCCGGACCAACAACGGCCAGAACTGGCCCATGCTGTTGATCCAATTCTCTCCACTTCTCCTCATCGGCGTGCTTTGGTTTGTGATGATCCGCCAGATGCAAACCGGCGGAAACAAGGCCCTGAGTTTTGGCAAGAGCCGTGCCCGTTTGCTTTCCATGCAGCAGAAAAAGATCACGTTTAAAGACGTGGCCGGCGTGGATGAGGCAAAAGAAGAGCTGCGCGAGATCATAGAATTCCTGCGCGAAGCCCAGAAATTCCAGAAACTTGGCGGACGCATCCCCAAGGGCGTACTGCTGGTAGGTCATCCGGGAACAGGTAAGACCCTGCTGGCCCGGGCGGTTGCCGGCGAAGCCAACGTACCGTTCTTCAGCATCTCGGGTTCTGACTTCGTGGAAATGTTCGTCGGCGTCGGCGCAAGCCGCGTTCGCGACCTGTTTGAGCAGGGCAAGAAGAACGCTCCCTGCATTATCTTTATCGACGAAATCGACGCCGTCGGACGCCATCGCGGCGCCGGCCTTGGCGGCGGACATGATGAACGTGAACAGACGCTGAACCAGTTGCTGGTTGAGATGGACGGCTTTGAATCCAACGAAGGCGTGATCCTGATCGCCGCCACCAACCGGCCAGACGTTCTTGACCCGGCCCTGCTGCGTCCAGGACGCTTTGATCGCCGCGTTGTGGTTCCACTTCCAGATGTTCGCGGCCGTGAAGAGATTCTCCGCGTACACACGCGCAAGATTCCTCTGGCTGATGACGTTGATCTCGCCATCCTGGCGCGCGGCACACCCGGCTTCTCCGGCGCTGAGCTCTCCAACATGGTGAATGAAGCGGCGTTGAACGCAGCCCGCTGTAATCGCAAGTCAGTCCTGATGTATGACTTCGAACTGGCCAAAGACAAAGTGCTCATGGGCGCGGAGCGCAAGAGCATGCTGCTGACTGAGGAAGAAAAGAAGGTCACGGCCTATCACGAAGCCGGACACGCAATCGTGGCTGCCTTGAGCCCGCATGCTGACCCGCTGCACAAAGTCACCATCATTCCACGTGGGATGGCTCTCGGCGTAACCATGCAGCTACCGGAGACGGACAAGCACAATTACACCCGCGACTATCTGGAAACACAGCTGGCTGTGCTGATGGGTGGACGAATCGCGGAAGAGATGTTCCTGGATCAGATGTCGACGGGCGCCGGCAATGACATTGAGCGCGCCACTGACCTCTCCCGCAAGATGGTTTGCGAGTGGGGTATGAGCAAGCTCGGTCCGCTGACCTTCGGCAAGAAAGATGAACAGATCTTCCTGGGCCGAGAAATTGCCCAGCACCGTGACTTCAGTGAAGAGACGGCCAAAGAGATCGATAGCGAAGTCCGTCGCTTCGTGAACCACGCCTATGACAGCGCCAAGAAAATCATCACCGACAAAGGTGAGATTCTGGTTCGCATTGCGTTGGCCCTCCTGGAACGCGAAGTTCTGGATGCAGCCGAACTGAAGCTCATCATTGAAGGCAAGGTTCTTCCAGCCCGTGTCCTGCCCAACAAGGGTGACGACGGCGTGCAGCAGGTGCTTCGTCCCGAGCCGGGACGCACACCAGGTATCGCACCCGGCAAAACTTCACCGGCATAAACAAATCAAAACTTAAACTCTTAAGGGCAGCCTCGGCTGCCCTTTTTCAATCTGGTATCAACACTGTCGGGCCCATTCTTGCCGAAATGTCCTTGAAACACCCTGATCAACAAGCTACATTCCTATGCCACAGCTTTGGTCCCTTCTGGCTAAGCGGAACTTCATCGGCGAGGTAACTGCGCGAATATGGCAGGAACAAGCATGGCAGTTGGCCCCCGGGGCTTCGCGGGGATCAATCCCACCATCTTTCAACAGGATTTTTTCGTGGCCCGGCGCAAGATCTTCTCTTTCGCTCCCATGCTTTATATCTGGGACCGCGAAGGCCGCGCCCTGGCGTTCCTGCGCCAGAAGTTCTTTGCCCTGCGCGATGACGTGCGCGTGTTTACCGATGAAACGCAGAGCTTTGAACTTCTTCGTATAAGCGGCAGAAATATTGTCGATTTTGGCGCTGCTTTTGATGTGATCGACTCCCTCAATAACCAGAAGGTCGGCGTCCTTAAGCGCCGCGGCTGGAAGTCCTTGCTGCGTGCCGAATGGCACATCATGGATACGCTCGATCAGGAGATTGGCAGGATACAGGAGGACTCCGCACTGCTGGCGGCAGTCAGAAGGTTGATCTTCCGGTTCATTCCCCAGAATTTCACGTTCGAAATGGGCGGTCAGGTGGTTGGAACGGCCAGGCAGAGCTGGAACATCTTTGCTCCCACCATGACGGTTGATTTCACCACCGATCCCGGCAAGCGGCTGGACAGGCGTCTACTAGTTGCCGCCATCATGCTGTTGATGAGCGTGGAAAAGAATCAGGAAAGTAATTAGATAAGTCCCCAAATCAAGGAACTGACTTCCGATCAATCATCGACCCGGGACAATGTTCTGCGCCAGTTCGCAGGTGCCTCTACTTTGAAGTTTTCAAACAGGAACCCACCACTGGGCTGAAGAATTGTCTACGCAAGCTCAAGAACCCGAGTAGGGTCGTGGGTGGAAAATGCAGAGTCAAAAGCTGCCGAGAAACGATCTGCCATTGATGGATCAATTTGGGTCAGTCTCCTCGGCACGCCTTTGCCCTTAGCCGACCATAGTCCTGTCGACCGGAAATAGAAGTCAGCCAGAAGACCATAGAGATTGGTCATAGAGGCTATAAGTTCTGCGTGGTTCCGAGGAGCACGGATATCGTCACAAACGTCGCTGATGAAATAGCGAGCGCGCTCAATGTCCGGGGTTGTCCATTCCGGTGGGCCGGCATTGATTACCGCCCGTGCCAGTGTCTTGAGTGATCGTGACAGCTCATCTTCCTCGGGAATCTCCTTCCCATCAAGAACCATCATGGGCAGTGATGGGATACCGGAAGGCCGGTCCCGTTCCCAAAAGAAGTAATTCAAGGTTTCCGGATCGTGCACAAAGGCCTCCACCGGCCAGCCCTGATGTACAAACGACAGCCGATAAGCAGCCGGTAATTTCTCATAGATCACGACCAGATCCAGATCTGAAGAAGGCGTTGCCTCGCCACGTACGACGGATCCCGCAAGAAAGATTACCTTTGCTCCGGGGAAACGTTCCTTCCAGATATCATTCGCAGCGTCGATTGGAGAAGGTCTCATCTGCTTTGGCACTATTCAGTTTTCCGGTGTTATGAGATTCGGATGAGAGGCTTGCCGTTCGGCAGCACTTCTCCGATTTCAACCGCTGGTACTCCGACGCCTTGCAGAGCTTGAGTGAGGCTGGGCGCGTCGGCCGCAGCCACGGACAACAACAATCCACCCGCGGTCTGCGGGTCAAACAGGATCGTCTTCACTTCTTCGGGAATGTTGGCTTCATAGCCCACCAGACATTCGGCAAAGTCGCGATTCGCGTTCAGCCCGCCGGGAATGAACCCTTTGCGTACGCATTCCAGCGCACCGTCCAGCACCGGTACGGCTGCTGCATTGATCCGCACACTTACGCCGCTGCCGGCTGCGATTTCGCGCACATGGCCAATCAGCCCGAATCCAGTAATGTCAGTGGCGGCATGCACTGTCGCGCGGCTGGATATCGCCATCGCCACCTCGGCCGCCTTGGCGTTCAGTGTTGTCATGGACCTGGTAGCTGCATCAATCCATTCCTGACGCGCTTCGCCCTTCTTGATGGCCGTGGAGATCACTCCGGTGCCAATCGCCTTGGTGAAGATCAACCGGTCACCGACTTTTGCACCGGCATTAGCCCAGACCTTCTGCGGATGAATGCTGCCAGTCACCGAATAACCAAACTTGATCTCAGGATCGCGAACGCTATGGCCGCCGATCACCGCACAGCCGGCCTCCATCATCTTTGATAGGCCGCCCGCCAGAATCCTCTCCAGGACATCGAGGTCACCCTTTTCAGGGAAGCAGACGATAGCCAGCGCGCTCATCGGGCGTCCGCCCATGGCGTAGATATCGCTCAGGGAATTGGTGGCTGCAATCTGGCCGAAGGTATACGGATCGTCCACGATGGGCGTGAAGAAATCCACGGTCTGGACGAGCGCCTGCTCCGCCGAAATTTTATACACTCCGGCGTCATCGGCTGTGTCAAAGCCAATCAGCACGTTCGGGTCATGTTGCCGGGCTAATTTCCCAAGCACCGTGTCCAGCGCCGCCGGACTCAGCTTGCTTGCTCAACCCGCGGCTTTGACCTGCTCCGTCAGTCGGACAGTTTTTACTGCTTCAGACATGGGCTTATTCTAGCAAGTTCATTTCTGAAATCCCGAAGCGCAGCGAGGGATCCCTACAGTCTTAGAAGCTCTCAATGACAGTAAATATTTATGTACTCTGGTTCCATTTGAGTTTCTGATTGATTCGCGTAATTTCGCGGCCAGTCTTTTCCGGGGTAGGGATCCCTCACTGCGTTCGGGATTTCAGAACCAAGCTCAGCAAAAAGAAACTAATAAGAAACAGAAACTACTCTCACCGCCGGAATCTGTCCGTCCCAATCGGCGGAGACATGTTCCAGCGTGAGTCGGAAGCCGCGCGACTGGTGTGCCGCCAGCGGTGCCCGATCCAGAGTGCCATAGTCGACATAAGGCGTATTCGGCATCACCACCATGACCGGCAGGGTTTCCTTCTGAGCGGTTTCGCCCAGAGAGTTCTTGAACAGGACTTGTACCTGCGCTCCGGTGATTTTTTTGTCGCCGGCGTTGTTGATGTTGCCTTCGATGTAGGTCACTGAGCCGCCGGCAAAATTTTCCGCTGTCGCCATATGAAGGCCGGACACCTGTACCTGAGCTGTGTAAGGATCGGGTTTGGGACCCTGGTCCGCTTTATTGCGTGCAATGATTCCGATTGCAATCAGCACAATCAGTACCATCGCTCCGCCCAGTGCCATCGGCAGCCAGTTGCGCTCGGGTACCTGCTCAGCGTGAGAAGTAAAAGCTTGCGGTGTTTCCGGTTCCGCCATGAGGCGATTCTACCCCATCAGCAGTTCGGCGCAACAAGATCGCTTATGACCGGAAAGCTATTCACCGGCAATGGTCATGCCATCAATACGCACCGTGGGAGAAGCCAGCGAGCTGCGAAACTTGAGATCAATGCCAATCTCCACGATGTTATTCAGCATATCTTTCAGGTTGCCGGCGATGGTGATCTCTTCCACCGGATAGGTGAGCTCGCCATTTTCGATCCATAGTCCGCTGGCTCCGCGGGAGAAATCTCCCGTAACCAGATTCACGCCAAAGCCCAGAAACTCAGTTACGTACAACCCACGCTTTACGTCAGCGATGATCTGCTGCTGCGTACGCGTCCCCGGCTCAAGATAGAAATTGCCGGAGCCGGTGCCCGGTGTTCCCGCCAGGCCTCGAGCCGCGTTGCCGGTCGTCTTCAGACCAAGCTTGCGTGCCGTGTAAGTGTTCAGCAGGTAGGATTTCAGCACGCCCTTTTCGATCACCACTGTGCGCCGCGTTGGCACGCCTTCACCGTCAAATGGCGAAGTGCCGAAGCCGCCGACCATGGTTCCGTCATCAATCAGCGTGATGTTTTCGCCCGCCACCTTCTGGCCCAGTTGATCGGCCAGGAAGGTCGCCTGGCGATAGACTGCATCGCCGGTTGCGGCGTCAAAGATATTGTCCAGGATGGAGCCGGCCACCGTGGGATCCAGCACCACCGGGACTCGGGTGGAAGCAATCTTGCGGGCGCCCACTCTGCGCAGGGTACGGCGTGCTGCTTCACGGCCCACATCTTCAGGACTGTCCAGCCTGCTCAGCGTGCGCGCGGACGAATACCAGTAATCGCGCTGCATGCCGCCATTTTCAGACTGGGCAATGGGAGCGGCATAGACCGAGCACAACGAGCGGCGAAATTCGCCCACAAAGCCCAGTGAGTTCGCCAGCACTTTGCGTCCCGTGCCTGCGTCAAAGGTGCCGCCGTCAGAATTTTTCAATCGTGGATCAGCACTCAGCGCGGCCTTTTCCGCGCGGCGCGCGTATTCAATGCGCTCTTCCGGAGCCAGGGAATAAACATCGTCATAATAGAGCTGAAGATCGCCCGGGAGTTGACCAAGCTCAGACTTATCAGGAAGACCAGCCGTGGGATCAGGCGAGGTGATCTTCGCCAATGCGATGGCCCCGCTCACCAGCGTCGCAATTCCGTCCGGAGTAAAGTCACTGGAGTAGGTACTGGCTGCCTGTTGCCCGTGGAACACTCGCAGTCCCAGCGCGCGGGACCCGGCTTCCTTAAGCGTTTCCACTTCGCCCATCCGGACAACGGTGGAGAACTCCGTGCCATCGCGGACAACGGCTTCCGCCAGGGTGGCGCCGGCCTTCATGGCGCGATCAACCACATCCACGGCGATCTCGCGCAGGTCAGTCTGGCTTTCGAGCAGAGCTTCTGTCTTTGCTTCGATTTTTGCTGGCATCGTTTTCCTAGCTGGCGGTGCCGCCCACGGTCATCTTGTCCAGCTTGATGGTAGGAATGCCCACACCTACAGGAACAGATTGGCCATCTTTACCGCAGGTACCCACGCCTTCATCCAGTTGAAGATCGCTGCCGACCATCGATACCCTGGTGAGCGCATCCGGACCATTGCCAATCAGCGTGCAGTTCTTGAGGGGCGCAGTGATCTTGCCGTCTTCAATCATGTAGGCTTCTGAAGCCGAGAACACGAACTTGCCGCTGGTGATGTCAACTTGCCCGCCGCCAAAGTTCACGGCATATACGCCACGGTTCACGGAGCGAATGATATCTTCTGGAGCGTCTTCACCCGCCAGCATGTATGTATTGGTCATGCGCGGCATGGGAATATGCTCATAGCTTTCACGGCGGCCGTTGCCCGTGTCGGGCATGCCCATCAGCCTGGAAGAAAGCTTGTCACTCAGGTAGCCCTTGAGGATTCCTTTTTCGATGAGTACGGTGTTCTGCGTAGGCGAGCCTTCATCATCCACATTGATTGACCCTCGGCGTGAAGGCAGCGTGCCGTTATCAACCACGGTGCATTTTTCGGAAGCCACGCGTTTGCCAATCAGTCCGGAGAACGCCGATGTGCCTTTGCGATTAAAGTCCGCCTCCAGGCCATGCCCAATGGCTTCATGCAGCAGGATTCCCGGCCATCCTGGACCGAGCACAACTTCCATCTCTCCGGCGGGAGCTTCGCGGGCGTCCAGCTGAATAATTGCCTGGCGGGCAGCGTCCTGCGCAAAGTATTCAGGCGTCTTGTCAGTGTGGAAGAAATCCAAAGCCACGCGGCCGCCGCCACCAGCGGCGCCACGAGCTGAGTTCTGGCCTGACTTGGCGATGCAGCTCAGGCTGAAGCGCGCCATAGGCTGAACGTCAGTGGCATAAGTGCCGTCTGAGCCGATAACCAGTATCTGGCGTAATTCATCGGCATAACCGCCGCGAACCTGAACAATGCGCGGATCGTAAGCGCGGGCGGCTTTATCGGCGCGCATCACCAGTTCAACCTTGGCGGCGATGTCAGCATCCGCCGCAGGCGTTGCTACCTGATATAGCTGATGCGCCTTGGCCTGCTTCAAGTCCTGTATAGGTTCCCTGGCCGGGCCGCGGGCAATCAACGCCGCCGTACGCGCAGCGCGCAGAATCTTGTTAGGCGAAAGATCGTCTGTATAGGCATAGCCTGTGCGCTCCCCAGCCAGAACGCGCACACCGCATCCCGCGGAGATGCCCTGGGAAGCGGATTTCACCATGGATTCATCCACGGAGATTGAGGTTGATGTCAGATATTCAAAGTAAAGATCGGCATATTCGCCGCCGGCCGATAAGGCCTCACCCAGATAATTCTGGAGGTCGTTAGGAGTCAGGCCGAACTTCTGGAAAAATAGCGATTGATTCTGGATCATGATTTCTCTTGATTAGATGTGCCAGGGCCGGCAAACGGCGCAGGTCTGCTGGTAGATATTGTCCCATTGTTCGCGGTGTGCGGCAAAGCACCAAAGTTGCTTAGATCTCCCTACCAGCCATAAGTGGCAGCAATGAGAGCCATTAAACTAACCGATTGAACTAGGGCGAAACTCAAGTTATGATAGCGCTCCTTTTAGCTTAAGCAATCTTCAGAAATCTCTCATGAACTTTGACCTTCAAGCGGCTCTATGGGGCCTGGTAGCGACAGGCGAGTTTAAAGATCGAGTGATCGAAGCACGATTGTGACCCCAGACCAGCTCGCACGCTCATTGCAGCTCTTTCTTGCCGAAGCAAGAACAACGAACGGGGCGGTCGTGGAAGAGGGCCAGGTCATGTTCGACCTGAGCACCGCCCAGTATTCCATTTCGTGTGAACGCGAGCGTTGCCTCCTGCATTTGTGGTCAGACCAGCACAACGTCGTACGCCATGTGGTGAGTGCGGACACTACAGCAAAGAACGGGAGCATGGTGCTGACGGTCAAGCGCTTTGGGCAGCCTCGTCCCAACAAGATGGAAATCTGCCGCGACCGCGATCGTCGCACTCCTTCGGCAAAAAGCGCGGCCCGCAGCCAGTATGCGCGTCTGCTGGAGCGCGTGATTCGCCGTCAATCCCCGGACTGGCGTCTCGATAAACTTTCCACCACCATGGACCTTGAGCGCAGCTTTTCACCCGTCTATGCGCGTGGGCTGCTGCGCAAAGGCCGGAGCTCGTTCGCGGTCTTCGGCGTGAATCATCAGGAGACGCAGGGTGCAGTTGACGCGGCGCTCAGCTTCGCTCTGCTCTGGCTGGACGCATGCCGCGAACGCGAAGCTGGTTCCAGCCTGGTGGAAGGGTTGAGGATCTTTGTGCCCCGCGGCCGCTCCACAACGTTGCAGATTCGCATGGCGCACCTGAATCGCGCCAAAGCAAAGTTCCAGCTGTATGAGTTCGACGAGCATGATGAGTCGTTTAACGAAATTGATACCGCGGACACCGGCAATATTGAAACGCGTTTGCTGCAATCGCCCAATGCCGCGCAAACGCGTGAGCGATTTGCCGCCGCCATCGGCAAAGTTATGGGCTCGGTGCCCAACTCTGAAGTGGCCGTGCTGGGCCCCGCGGAAGTTGGCTTTCGCCTGCATGGTCTGGAGTTCGCCAAAGTGCGCACGGTAAACGTGCCAGGAAGCTTTCAGACCGCGGAAGAGTTTGTATTCGGCGCAGCAGGCTATCAATCCCATCTGACGGCAGACACGCAGGCGGATTTTGAACGTTTTATATCCTTGCTGAAAGACATTCGCACGGAGGTAGGCGACCGCCGCGATCCGTTGTGGCGCATGTATCCCGAACGCTGGCTGGAGTCTCTGGTTTTCAAGGACGTTGCTGCCATTGATTCGCGGTTAAATGCCGCGCACATCTATTCACAGGTGCCTGCCTTTTCCGCGTCTGATCGCGCGATGATCGATATCCTGACCTGCACACACGATGGACGGCTCGCCGTGCTGGAGCTGAAGGCCGACGAAGACATTAATCTTCCCCTTCAGGGCCTCGATTACTGGGCGCGGGTGCGCTGGCACCACGCTCGCAGCGAGTTTCAGCCGCATGGTTACTTTACCGGCGTGCAACTCTCGCCCAAACCACCACTGCTGGTCCTGGTTGCGCCGTCCATGCGCGTTCATCCTTCCACTGACATCATTCTCAGCTACTTTTCACCGGAGATTGAATGGGTGGTGGTTGGCCTGGATGAACGCTGGCGCGAGGGCGTGAAGGTTGTGTTCAGGAAAAGAAGTTAGAACCGTATCCGTGCATCAGCGCCGTAGGCGCGTTGCGAAGTTAGCCCAGCGCGTGAGCGCTGGGAAAGCTGGACGAAGAGACTCTACCTTGCTGCCGCAGGCCGGAGCGCAGCGTTTGCAAAGCGACATAAAGAAAGGAGTTCATCCTGTATCCTTCTCTCCGTGCGAAACCCGCGTAATTGCATTCATTAATTTTCGCATCGGCAATTCCCCATCTGCCTTCGCCAGAATGATCTCACCCGTTTTGTGCGTGCGATAGTACCAGCGCTTCAGGATCGCCAGTGTTTCACTGAAGTGCGTCGCCGATTTCGCTCCCGCGCCTTCGAGCTTATGCAAAGCTTCGCGCAATAACTCATCTGGTTTCGGCGCTATTTGTTGATCGCCCATTTCCGGTTGCGCTTCTGGCTCTTTTCTTTCCACCAGCAGCTTTTCCGGACCGCACAGCTCTCCCTGGCGAAAGCGAAACAAGGCCACCGAACCTGATTCCACGGCAGGCTGAATGATCACTGCGTCCAGCACGTCTAGTCGGCGACAGATATCGTCACAAAGCGAAAGAATGCCCTTTACTTTGGCGACCTTCGTATGCAGTTGAGCCGCGCCCTCAAAATCCAGATCGGCTGACAGTCGATCCCGTTCTGTCTCAAGTTCGCGCAGCAATGTCTCTCCGCCGGAATCCAGATATGCCTTTACCCGCTCGACTTCCGCGGCGTACACCTCGTCCGTGCAGCCCTTGAAACAGGGCGCCAGGCACATCTTCATCTCCGAATAAACGCAGCCAGGAAATGCCGGGTCAGGATGGAGCTCAAATGTGCAACGCCTCATCTTGAAGAGATCCAGTGAATCATTCAGGTACTTCTCCGCCAGCGCTCGTGATTGAAAGGGCCCGTAATAGCGCGAGCTGGAACTCATCTTGCCCAGCTTGTTCGTAACATACGCGCGGGGATATGCGTTCTGTAGATTGAAGCGAATGAGTGGTGCGTGGTGCAGGCGGAGCCGCGCCTGATATGTCCTGGGAAATTCCCTGCGCAGCAGATGGTAAAGCAACACGCCAGACTCAAAATCCGATCCCGTGATCTCATACTCAATGCGCGTTACGCGCTCACGTAAATTCAGCCGTCTGGATTGCGACTCCGGCGGCGCCAGCAGACGCTGTAAACGTCGTCTGCAGATTCGCGGCTTTGCTGACGTAGGGTTCGGCGTTTTCATCTGCGCCGCGGAGAGCGAACACGGCGGCGGTCGCGGGAAATTGCATGAAGAAATCCGCGGGCGCGTCTGACGAGAACGGGATGGAGTGGGTGAGCACAAGGGTCCGCTTGTAGACAATTATGAGTTCAGCATAAACCACAGGCGAGCCATGCTTTCTCCAAAACGATGGAGACGAACTTTGTCTGCCAATGCCCGGTCTAGCAACGCCTTAGGCCTTCGCGGCCAACCAGAGTTGAACCCAGCTTTTTCGAGCGCGCACCTGTACTGTTCATGTAAACTGTCGTCCCACCCATGCCGAGCTTAAGGAAGATGCTTTCTCCGGTCGCCACAACGCTGATTCTTCTTTTGGGAACCAACGCTCACACTGTTCAAAGCACTCTTCACCCGGATAGTGCCCCAACATCGTCACGCGGTGTCATTGTTGAGTCGGCGACTGCGGAGTTTGAAGCCGAGAAACTCGGAATCAAACCTGGTGATGTGATCGATGGCTGGTCAGGGGTGGCTGAGCATGGAGCCATTGATTCTCCTTTCGACCTTACATGGGTTGAGATTGAGCAAAAACCCAGAGGTCTGCTTAGCCTTGAAGGACGGCGCGGCGCGGAAAGAAAAAGCTGGAAATTTTCCACCGACGTGTTTGGGCTGAAAGTCCGGCCCGTGATGCCTGACAGGCTGGCCGCCAGCTACAGTCAGGGAAACGCTCTGGCTGAAGCCGGGAAGCTAGAAGAAGCGGCAGGGCTATGGCGCAAAGCGGCCGAAAGCACGAGAGATGAGGACCCGAAGTTCCTCGCGTCCTGGCTATTGATAAACGCCGCTGAGTCTCTTTCAAGAGCACAACACGGGAAAGAGGCCGACGCTTTTTACGAAGAGGCGATCCAGCGCTGCCCTAAAGAAGAGTCTCGAACAAAAGCACAGCTTTTGATGCTGTGGGCTGTTTCCACACGTGAGAGGGCCGATTTCGATAAGTCTGAGGCGCTCTTCACGTCCGCGCTCGAGCAAAGCAAGCAAACGGGTGCGCGTAGTTTACTCGTGGCGAAAGCTCTTGAGGGGATCGCGCTTGCAGCATACATCCGCGATGATATGGCCGGAACCAGGGAATACCTAACGCCTGCCATGGAAATGCGGCAGGCGCTTGCGCCAGAAAGCAGCGCAGTGGCGTCAAGTTTGTTGTGGTTTGGCTCCGTCGACAGCAACCTGGGCGATCTAAGCGCGGCCCAGAGCCTTCTGGAAAAGGCCTTAGAAATCGACTCACGGAAAGCACCCATCAGTCCCGACATGGCAGAGATATCAAATACCCTGGGTGAGCTGGCGCAACTACGCGGAGACCTTGATCATGCCGAATCGTTCACATGGCAAACTTTATCGATTGGAGAGAGACTCGGGCGTCCCAAGGGCGGTACAGCCGCCATGCTGGTGAACCTTGGAGGAACATCACACAATCGAGGAGACTTCGTCGCAGCAGAACGCTACCTGCGCGAATCGCTCTCCATTATGAGTGAGATAGATCCAGGATCCCCCATTGCCGCCGCCGCGCACGATAGCCTGGGTTCTGTCATGGTGGACGAGAACAGACTGGATGAAGGAGAGGAACACCTTCAACGGGCTCTGACACTCAAAAAGAAGAAAAACGCCAGCAGCGTGAGCGTGTCTTTCACGCTGGCGGAACTGGGCAGGCTGGCTTTCAAGCGCAACAACCTCAACATGGCCGCGGATTATCTAGAACAGGCCCTGGCCATTCAAGAGCATGCGATTCCGGAAAGCATTCGCGCAACGGAAACGCTGGCAGATCTGGCAGCGACTAAGTTGAAGGCAGGCGATCTTGCCGGCGCAGAAACTTCATATAACCAGGCGGCAAAGATCCGGCAAAAGATTGCGCCCGAGAGCTCAGGCTATGGAGAAGTGCTGGCAGGCCTGGCATCGATCCGGCTGCGCCAGGGAAAAACAGATGAAGCCTCGACTCTTTATGGCAATGCAATCGCTGTGCTTGAAAGCCAGATGTCGCAGCTCGGTGGAGGCAGCGAAGCCCGCTCCATCTTTCGCGTCAAAAATGCAAACTATTACCGCGACTATGTTGCCTTGCTGATCGAGCAGGGAAATGCGGACCTTGCTCTCGACTTTCTGGAGCGTTCACGCGCCCGAACTCTTCTTGAACTTCTGGACGCGGCGCACGCCGATATTCGCAAAGGTGTGGATTCCGCACTTTTGGCCCAGCAAAGATCACTGCGGACGGACATCAATGCCAAGAGAGATCGGCGAATCAGCTTGCTGGAAGAAAAACAGAGCGACGTTCCACTCAAAACGGTAGACCAGGAAATTTCCGATCTCGTGAAACAGTACGAGGAGGTGGAGGCAAAGATCCGTACTTCGAGTCCGGAGTACGCATCCCTGACCCAGCCCCAACCATTGACAGCGCAACAGATCCGCAATGATCTGCTAGACCGGGGCACCGTATTGCTCGAATACTCGCTCGGCGAAGAACGAAGCTATGTTTTTGCTGTCACGCCGGAAGCCACCCGAACGTTTCCGTTGCCGCCCAGGGCTGAAATTCAGCAGGCAGCCCAGCATCTGTATCAGCTTCTATCCGCACATCCCGCCGGCTCCACATCCGCTAAAACCGCAACCGCAGAACAGAGGGAACTTGAGCGAGCCTCGGCAAACCTCAGCGATCTGGTGTTGCGACCCATCGCCGCGCAGTTGACCGCTAAACGCATCGTCGTTGTGGCAGATGGCGCACTGCAGAACGTACCATTCGCCATGTTGCCGGAACCTCGTGCCACCGGCGGAGCTGCTCAGCCCGGGGTGCCGCTGATCGTGAATCACGAAGTGGTGAATCTCCCGTCTGCTTCCGTGCTGGCCGTGTTGCGCCGCCAGGGAAGCGCCCGTACTCGGCCGGCGAAAACTGTGGCAATTCTTGCGGACCCGGTCTTTACCAGAGACGATCCTCGCGTTTCCTTGAATGCTGTATTGAAGACTGCTGCATCGCAGGAGCGGCCTGTCCCAGCTACGGCGCTTAACGCTGAAGAACGTTCGTCCAGGGGAGCGGCGAATGTGTCCACTGACTTGCTGACCCGTTCGGCTGAAGATCTGGGCTTGTTCCGCAAAGGGAATCTGCATCTCTCACGTCTGCTTTATACGCGTCAGGAGGCTGCCGGAATCCTGGCGGCATTTCCCGACAAAACAGGGATGTCAGCTCTTGATTTCAATGCCAGCCGTGACACGGCCACCAATGCGGAACTCAGCCATTTCCGTATCGTCCATTTCGCCACTCACGGATTGATTAATAATGACCATCCTGAACTCAGCGGGCTGGTTTTCTCCCTGGTCGATCCCAACGGCAAACAGCAAGACGGATTTCTGCAACTCAGGGACATCTACAATCTCAATCTTCCTGCTGACCTGGTGGTGCTGAGCGCCTGCGAAACCGGACTCGGAAAGGAAATCAGCGGCGAAGGCCTGATCGGTCTGACGAGGGGATTCATGTACGCGGGCTCAACGCGCGTGGTGGCCAGCTTATGGAACGTTTCAGACGTTGCCACCGCCGAGCTTATGGGTAATTTTTACCGCGCCATGGAAAAGGATAAATTGCCTCCGGCTGCCGCATTGCGAACTGCACAAATTGCCATGTGGAAGCAGAAACGCTGGAACTCCCCGTATTTCTGGGCAGCGTTTCAGATTCAGGGCGACTGGAAATGAACTCTCATGCGCGACTCTCACAGGCGGAGCTCCAGTGCAAAATCTGTTCAGCCGCGAATCAACGCGAAAGAAACTAATCTTTCGCTTTAAATCTTCGCCACTGGTTGCCATGTGAAGGTCATCATGCCACAAAATTACCAGGTAGGCCTTATCAGCGAAAATCAGATGTCATCAGTGTTCATCAGCGGTAGGGTTCTTCTGCCGTGCACACGTGCCAACGCCTAACGGAAATTTGCGCTCTGCACTTTTTGCCGGAAATCGACTCCGTCCAGTTGGACGACCTTACACATTTCATGCAGGCGCGACCGCATGCGCTCGGTAATACGATCACCCAGTGTCTCTCCGCGGGCTGCGAGCCGTGCGGAATCCGATGCTGTTCTTCCGCGCGCCTGAAACTCGCCCGGAGGAAGGTTTTCAAAGTTCGTGGTGATGATGGTTGTCTTCTTGTCGTTGTAGCGGCTGTTCAGGATGTGGCTCACGGTGTCCCACACCCACTCGGTCGGCTTCACTGCGCCAAGCTCATCCAGCACCAGAACCTCTGCATCGAAAATCGGACGCAGAATTTCCAGCTCTGTCGTTTGCACGCTGGGATTATAGGAATTCTGAATTTCTTTCAGCAGCTCACGATAGTCGCAGAAACGGCAGGGCACGCCTTTACCGCGGATCAATTCCTGCACAATCCCGACTGCCAGGTGCGTCTTGCCTGTACCAATCGGGCCGATGAGCAGCAGCCCGGTTTTTTCCAGTGGATATTCTTCCACAAACCTTCCCGCCGCCAGCCGTGCCGCAGCCAGGGAACGATGCGCGCCGGAAAAGTCAGTTTCAAAATCCGCCAGCGTGCAATGTTCGTAGCGCGCAGGAAGGTGCGCCGCTTTCAAGAGCCGCGCCGCCCGTGTCTCATTGCGGCATTCACAGCGCGTTACTTGAGTCGCGCCGGGCTTGCCGGGAACCTCCACCTGCTTCCAGCCAGTGCCCCCGCAATGGGGGCATTCTGAGGTGGGATCTTTAGGAATACTTGACATCAACTTCTCCGTAAGACTGTTTCTTTCCGTAAGACTGTTTCTTTATGTTGCCACGACCTGTTGCCACTACGCCATGGTGCTGCAGACTTGTCATTCTGAGCGGAGCGGAAGCGAATGCGACCGCGCAGTCGAAGGATCTATGCATTTGTTGCTATATAGCTTTACTCACGCGGTCAACCGCTAGTAAATACGGCTACCCCGCCGATCAGTCTGCCGCCCCGCCCAACTGCCCAACCGCTTGCCTATGCGCGGGGAAAAATATCGAACACATAGTCATGCGCGGCCAGAGCGGAGTGCGGCAGCGTCCCCGCCTGCACGCGCCTGGCTACTTCGTCGCGTGAATAGTCAAAGATGGCTTCCAGCAACTGCGTGCGTTCCTGCTTGCCTGCCTGTCCAATCAGGAACAACACACGCGCACTGTGCTGCAGGTAATGTGGCGACGGCAATTGTTTCTTCAACAGGTCCATGATGAGCCAGGCTTTCTCGCGATCAAAACGTCCCTGGTCGCCGCGTTTGTCCTGTTCAGCAAAGAATGCGCGTGTCCATTCGTTATGATAGTTCCACAGCTTGTCGAACAGCTCCATGCTGAACCGTGTACCGGCTTTTACATGGTCGGCATTTTCCGCGGGCTCCACGCCATCCTCGGTCATCGCCGGACGTTTCAGATATCCATCCTTGGTAATGACTGCCTGATGCTTCAACAATGTCCACAGCCATGACACATCAATGCGGTACGTGGCCAGATCATTCATGAAGCGTAGCTTCAGTTCGTAATCGTCAATGGCGGCCGCGAAGTTTCCATTCAGGATCTGGAAACCATAGTTGGCAGCCATATAGAACGCATGCTGAATGCGCTCGATGGTGACATCGCCTTTGGGAATGCCGTAAATTGCCTCCCAGCGTTCCTGGGACAGCAGCTTCTCCGGCGAATCCAGTGACTCTTTGGTGATGACCTGCGGCGTGATCTTGCCTTGCGCATTCAAAAGACCGCGCGACTCCAGCACTCCTCGTTCAGCATCACTCAGGCCGCTGGTTGCCGTCGGCACGTTCTGTTCTTTTACCTTCGTTGTATCCTTCGGCGCATCCAGAATGCTCTGCAACTTTTCCACGCCGGCTTGCAGCGGGATATTTCCAGCCGCCACATAGTCTTTCTCAGGACTCGCCACCCAGCTCTGCCGATACACGTCATACAGATGGCCTTTGACTTTCTTGCTCAGAATGTCATCCAGCGTTGGTGCCTGCGTCGGCGCGGCCCCTTCGGGGACGAATATCAATCCCAGCAGGCGCTCGCGTAGTTTGTCCACCACCATCGCACGCAACGCCAGCGGGTTGTAGCGCGACCGGCCGTACGGATCGCCATTCTGATAAATCATTACTGCCGCCATCCCGCCGATGGGCGCAGCGTTTTCCAGTTCGCCATTCTTCATGCCGCCCATCAGCATCATCAGCGCGTTGTAACGCTGGTAGGCAATCATGTTGGGTGACGCCATGCCAATCGATTGCGGATCGGGATAGACACCGTGCGGATCGTCTTTCCACATCTCCATCAGGCTGCCCAGATAATCCCAGCGGCCCACGTTGGTCCCCAGCAGGCGACGGCGCAGCGTCCAGGCGATCGCCGGCAGTGTGCGTCCCGCGTTGCCTTCTTCGTACAGCATCTTGATCTTGATGGTGCCCAGCGGAACGCCAATCATGCCCTCCAGCCGCGAGAGGATCTTCTCCACAATCAACGCTTCATTGGGCGTTTGCAGTTTGGGAATGTAGAAGTACACGCCGCTGCCGGAGTTCTTGAGCGAATCGTAGTTGTTGAACGCCCATAGCGTGGTGACCACCACAGTGGCTGGAGCGGGAGCATTGTCCACTACCACGTGGTCATACGTAATGTGCAATCCCGGCGGACGGCCAAATCGTGTAGGCCACTGTCCCTGCGCCTTATTGATGTTGTATGCGCGCGTTTTTCCTTTTTTCACCACTTCATAGGGCTTGTTGTTCCACTGTCCGGCAAAAATCTGTTTTGCATTCTGCAACGCAGCAAACACTCCAACCGGCACGTTGCTCGGCGTGCCATCCGGCAGAAAGTGTGTGGGTGACGCGTCTTCAAAGTCCGGCATGTTCATCGGCGCGGGGCTGTTCAGGGCGTTGAACGCCATGTCCAGCGGATGCCACGGGCCAGTCAACTCCAGTCCCGGGTTCTTCAGCGGATGCGCATCTTTGGGCACCGGCACTTCGTCATTCAACCGCCACCGGACGTCGCTATCCTTGCCCTGAAAGTTGTCAATCATTCCCTGCACAATCTGGCGATAGGTCCACGGTTTGCCGCTGATTGGATCCTGATATTGGGTGTCCCATTTGGGCCATGCGTACTTCTGGCGAACTGGCGCGGGCGATTCCAGGATCTCCCGGCGGGCTGTCAATGCGGCCGCAATCTCCGGGCGCAGCTCTCTCGTAAGCGTGGTGATGGCCTCTTCCACGTTCACATCCCGGCCATTCACCTTCTTGGCTCCAAACAGATCGGGGAACTTCTGCAGGATATCGTTACGAACCATCTGGCTTGACGTGACGCTTGACATGGTGTTCAGGGCTCCTCAACGCGAAGTGGCACTACGACGTTCAATGATGCTCTTAAACCTATTGATTTTACGTCATGGAAGCCGCATCTACACCCTGCCGGCCAGCGCTTCAACAATTCTTTGCGAACGGACGAATATGCGCTCGATTGGCCGATGTGTCTGCTGCAATCCTGGTGCAGTAAAACCGGTAATTGGTTTTGCGTATTTGGTAGTTGGTTTTTTTGGAGCGAGTAAACGTTTTGCTTAGTGGTTAAAAAAACCTCTTGAAAAATCCAATTCTTTGATCAGAAAAACAGATCTGTGAAGGAGATTTGGAAAAATACGCCTCACAGAATCACGCAGATTTGCGCTGAACCAAATACCAAATACCAACAGCCAAATACCTGGTCTCATCAGTGAAATCAGCGGTAAGAGTTTGCTTCTGACCCGCTCTTTGCCATACAAATGAGCGTCAACCCATGAACAAGCGGCCGATTTCTGTCACCGTCCTCAGTTTGGTCTTTATCGCCGCTGGCGCCACCGGCCTTGTTTATCACCTGAAAGACCTCAAGCCTCAGCATCCATTTCAATATGATGTCATCTGGATCAGCCTTGTCCGCTTGCTGGCCGTCATTGGTGGCATCTGCATGTTCCTGGGCCGGAACTGGGCCCGCTGGCTCTGTCTTACCTGGCTGGGATTTCACGTGATCGTGAGCGCATTCAACCCATTAGGCGAGCTGATTTTCCACGCTGTGATCTCTATCGCCATCGCAATCCTTCTGCTTCGCCGCGATGCCAGCGAATATTTTCGACCGGCTGCCGCGGGCCCGAGCGGCACGAATTAACCGGAGCGGCGCGAAATAACGCCAGGGTGCGAAACACCAGGGTGCGAAACACCGGGGCGCGAAACACCAGGGCGCGAAACAAAAGACCAGCGCGGTGTCAAACCAGCAGCAGCTCTGCTGCATCTCTCCTTGGGCTGGATTGGGAGGAACTGTCCATGGTGAAGATATATACCGCTGCTGCGCTCATTGTTCTGATGGCCTGTCTGGCCACCGGTTGTGGCGGCGGAGGGGCTTCCGTGGCTGGTCTCTCCAGCTCTCAGCCAACTCCCACGCCTTTGCCAAGCCCAACGGCTAGTCCCACCCCGACACCCAGCCCGAGTCCAACGCCAACCTCCACCCCGACACCAGCTCCAACACCCACTCCAACTCCCACGCCAACTCCTGCGCCTGCATTTCCCGCCGTGGACCACGTTGTGGTGGTGATCCTGGAGAACAATGGATTCGCTCAAGTGATCGGCAGTCCTGCCATGCCGTATCTCAACTCCCTGGCCACAAATCATTCTCTGGCGGCCAACTACTTCGCGGACACGCATCCATCCATCGGAAATTACTTCATGCTCACGGCCGGGCAATTGGAAACCAATGATGACGCGTTTGCAGGGACAGTGACAGGTGACAATCTTGCCCGCGCATTGCTGACGGCAGGTAAAACGTGGAAGGTGTATGCCCAAAGCCTTCCTTCGGCAGGCTACCTGGGGAATGATGTGTATCCCTATTTCAAGCACCACAATCCCTTCGCGTACCTGACTGACGTTGTGAACTCCAGCACCCAACCCGCGAACATCGTCCCGTTCACTGCGCTCCAGGCTGATGTGACCAACGGAGCCTTCCCTTCATTCGCTTTCGTTGTGCCGGACGTGGAGCACGATGCGCATGATTGCCCCGATGGCACTTCCAACTGTGCTGACACAGTTAGGCTCGCCGCCGCCGATGCCTGGCTCAGCTCGAACATAGATCCCCTGATAAAGAATCCGGGGTTTGCCAACAGCGTATTCGTCATCGTTTTTGACGAAGCTTTTGATACCGACGCCGCGCATGGAGGCGGGCACGTTCCCTGCATTCTCGTAGGCACGCATGTTAAACCTGGTTTCCAGTCCACTTCGCTCTATCAGCACGAAAATGTTTTGCGATTGACACTGGATTTACTGCGCGTCGCGGACCATCCGGGGTTATCTGCCACCGCCGCATCCATGGCGGAGTTCTTCCAGTAGCTGCCTGCCGCCGCGTATGGATTTCAATCGGCACTTCCCGTTCACTCAAACCGATAACGAAGTGCCTCTGCCACGGCCCGATAACCAATACGCCGGTAAATCGAGTTCGATGTAGGATTCCCCAGGTCGGTGTAGAGAATGCACCGATGTCCCTGCTCACGAAGATGCTTTGACAACCCATGGACGCAGGCTGCGGCGTAGCCGTGGCCTCGCTTCTGGGCTGGTGTATAGACTCCTGCCACGCGGACCACGCCCAGCACCGGATCGCGGCCAACAGCCGTGGAGGTGGTCTCTCCGTTTTGCTCCCAGACCCAGATTTGGCCGGCGGCCAGCCCTTTGTCCACGCGAAGTTCGGTGTCCATGGAAGACGAAGACTCGCCGACTTCATCCTGAAACGCTCGCGTCCAGCGAATCATCAGGCTGCGATCGTTATGAGCCGCCGGGCGTACCCCGCCTTCAACGCGAGGCGTTTCGCCAAGTTCCATGAGTTCGTAGAGGCGCATCCCCATCAGTGGTGTGGCGGCAGATTTTCGTCGTTCACTCCATTGTCCGGCAAAACTGGCTGCTGTTGCTGCGTCGCCGGTCACGCCCGGCAGGGCCACGCCCTGTTCGGCAATCGCATCCGCCATTGCCAATACAGCCTGAGTTTTCATTGGAGTCAGGGTCGCCGGAAACTGCAGCGGTGATTGCAGCGCCACGCCTACAGCTTTCTCTCCTTCAAACGCTGTCCAATATCTTCCCGGATCGGGCTGAGCCACGCGGGCATGCAGAATTGTCAGAACCAGGTTATGAAGAACCGGTTCAGATGACAGATACTCCTTAGCTTTGATTAGGACAAACGCGGGATCTTCGTTGAACACGACCTGGATTCCCATGCGGGAAATCTTACCCCAGGTTGAATCTTTACAATTGCTGCCTTTGCCGGGACTCCCTTATCGGGGCAAATGAGTGTCAGCGGTGCAATCAGCGGTAAGGTTTTGATTCTGATCCGCGACCATCCGCGCGAATCCGCGGTAGCCGAACGACCAAATACCAACAGCCAAATACCTGGCCTTAGTTATGTATGTGCGGGCTGGAAGCGTTAGGGTGCGCGTGATTGCTGCTCTTCGCAGATGAGCCCACTTTCACGTCGAATGCCAGGGGCACGGTTTTGGGCGGATAGCAGGCGTTGTTATCGCAGGCCTGATACTTCAGGTCGGCGTGGACGGTATATGAACCGGTATTGGCGCTGGGTGGCGCAACCACCACGGCCTTCACGCTGAAGTCGCCGGAGTAAACGCTGAGCTTCTGGTTAGGATCAAACGCAAACGACATCACCTGGCCCGCCGGGTAGGTCACGCGACCAACTACCATGTCACTGCTGGGCAGTGAGAACTTAAGCTGCGTCGGGATCAGCTCCGGCATGAGCGGCTTGTTGGAATTGATGTGATAGCCCGGCTGAATATGAAACGTGAAGGTGACCGGAGCAGGGTGTCCTGAGCGCACCGCCACGGCGCTCACCGGCGCTGCCGTTACGAACTGCCGTTTGGCCGGCGACAAGCTCTGCTGGTCCTGAGAAACGGCCAAAGAAGTGGTGATAGCTGTCATCGCCAGAACGGCAAGCACAATCGCGAAATTCGTTTTCATAGTTTGGTCGTTATTTCCCCGGGCAAAGGCTATTTTGTAAGGGCAGCGTTCTTTGTCTCAGACGAGAGCGCCTTTTTAATATCGTCAACAATCACTGACTCGCTGCGCAGGCCCTTGAAGCTGTCAATGACCGTGCCGTTGCGATCGAGAAAGAAGTTGGTGGGCAGACCATCAAGCCCGCCGTAAAGATCGGCTACTTTTTCTGATCCAATCACCACGGTGTAGTTCACCTTCATCTTGCGGACGAATTCGGCGATTTCCTTCTGGCCGGAATCGTCCATGGCCACGCCCACAATCTCAAAGCCATCTTTGCGGTACTTGTCCTGCAGTTCCACCATCCACGGCATTTCAATTTTGCAGGGCTCGCACCACGTGGCCCAGAAGTTCACCATCACAGCTTTGCCCTTCAGGGAAGAAAGCGTCACCTCTTTGCCATCGAGCGTCTTGAGTGTGAAGTCAGGCGCTGGAGTTCCGTTGGCAGGGCCGTCATCCTGCGGTTTGAGCACAGCCCCAAGCACTGACGAGCCGTTCTTACCACCCTTGGTAAACCTCTTGCCCACAAACAAGGCGACCGTAATCGCCACAATGATGACCAGAATAAAAAGTAAACTACGTTTCACAGTATTGCCTCATAACGTAAATTTGTTCAGGAATCCAAGGTAGCTTGAAAGCACGGCAAAGTGACCGGCAAAAATCAGCACCCCGAAAACAATGAGCAGAACCCCGCTGCCCACTTCCACAGCGTGCAGGAAGCGACGAAACCGGCTGTAAAAGGCAAGAAATCGATCGATAGCCAGCGAGGTGATCAGGAAGGGTATTGCAAGCCCCATGGAGTAAACCGCCAGCAGCACAATACCTTTTCGGACCGTATCAGCGTTGCCCGCAGCCGTTAAGATCAGGCTCAGGACTGGCCCAATGCAGGGTGTCCAGCCAAAGGCAAAAGCAAATCCAACCAGAAACGCGCCCAGTGGTGACTTTCCGCTACCTGTGTTGTGCAGGCGCTTGTCGGCGTAAAGCGCCTTGATTTTGAAAATGCCGGTCAGGTGCAAACCGAAAACAATGATAACAATTCCGGCAATCCAGCTAAGCTGCTTCTTGTACATGTGGAAGGCATGGCCAAGCGTGGTAGCCGTTGCGCCCAGCGCTACAAATACCACGGTAAATCCCAGAATGAACATGATCGAGTGCAACAGTACTGTATTCAGCAGCTTACGATCTTTTGCCTGTAGCTCTTCCACGCTGGCGCCGGAGATCAGAGAGACATAGCCGGGCACCAGGGGAAGCACACAGGGCGACAAGAATGAGAACACCCCGGCAATAAACACGGCGATAGGTAAAGGTAATGAGGACATGGGCTTCCTAGCTTTTGATCCTCTCCATTGTAATTCGTTACATGTTTTTCTACATAGATCGAAATTTCACGGAAAACCTTTCTTTTGAAGGTGAAAAGGCGTATTCATATTCGCTTGAGAATGAGGAGGAACCCCCCGAGTGTCACGATTCTTAATCGCTTTTGCTTTTATGCTCACGGTCGCGTATAGCCTTTTCGCCCAGAAGCCCGCTTCTGCCCCTGCGCCCGAGAAAGTCATAGCCATCCATGCAGCCACGCTCATTGACGGAGTCTCCGCGCAGCCGCGACACAACGTGCTGATCGTCATTCGCGGCAACCGGATTGAGAGCGTCAATGAAGGCGGCACTCCGCCGGCCGGAGCAACCGTCATCAACATGCCGGCACAGCTCACAGTTCTTCCCGGATTGATTGACACGCATACGCACATCTTTCTTCAGGGAGAAGATCCGGCGGAAGGTGGTTATGACATCCAGCTCCTGAAGCATCCCTCTTCCTATCGGGCTGCGCGGGCCGTGGTGGCTGCGCATCGCGCGCTCGAGCAAGGCTTCACCACGCTGCGCGATCTTGAGACGGAAGGCGCAGGCTACGGCGATGTCGGTATCAAGGAAGCCATCAATGCCGGCTTCATTCCTGGTCCGCGAATGCTCGTGGTCACGCGCGCCATCTCGGTGACCGGTGGTTATCCGCTGGAGGGTTACAACCCTGACATAGTGGTTCCCAAAGGCGCCCAGATCGGTGACGGGCCTGACCAGCTCCGCAAGATTACGCGCGAGCAACTGGAAAATGGCGCGGATTGGATCAAGGTCTACATGACGCATCGCTCGTGGGTAGATAAGCAGGGCAAGCTCGTTTCCCAACCCACGCTCACCGTGGAAGAATTAAAGGCCGTCACGGACGAAGCTCACGGACAGCAGAAGCGCGTTGCCTGCCACGCCTATAGTGGCATCGGCCTGCATCGCGCGCTGGATGGAGGTTGTGACTCCATTGAGCACGGCCTGTCACTGGATGATGCCATCATTGCCCAAATGCTGAAGCAGGGCACATGGTACGTGCCGACCCTCGGCGTCTATTACACGGACTGGTCCCCGGAAAATACCGAAGACGGCAAGCGAGACCGCGCCCGCGCCGGAGAGCATGAAGTCTCCTTCAAGAAGGCACTCAAGGCCGGAGTAAAGATCGCCTTCGGTACGGATATGGGTGGAATCCCATGGACAGAACCTATTGCCAATGAGTTCGGCTATATGGTGAAGTTCGGCATGAGCCCAATGGATGCCATTAAGGCGGCAACGTCACGCGCCGCCGAACTTCTGGAGATGAAGGGCGACCTTGGCGTAATCGCGCCAGGGGCATTCGCCGATATCGTCGGCGTAAACGGCGATCCGTTGGCCAATGTCGACAATTTAAAAAAGGTGGATTTCGTGATGAAAGACGGGAAAGTTTTCAAACAGGGGGCGCATGAGTAGTACAGCAGCAAGAATGAAGCCAATGAAGAAGATGAAGAAATCATCCTCCGGTGCGGGTTCCTCCACGGCAATGGCCATGGCGCGCATCGGTGTCGGGATCATGTTCCTGTTCTTCGGTGCATACAAAGTGATCGATGGGCAGTTCGCGCATGAAGGTTACTCAAAATGGGTATCAGGCTTTGTGCAGGAAAGCGCAGTCAGCTTTTACAAGCCATTTCTGAAGTTCACGCTGCAACATCACGTGTTCTTTGGCTATGCCGTTGGCTGGATTGAATTGCTGATTGGCATCTCCATGGTCCTGGGATTCTGGGTCAGGCCTTTTGCTCTGGTTGCGATGGGTCTCATGCTCCAGCTCGTGCTGGCCACATGGAATCTTCCCGCAGGAACGCCTGCGTGGCGATACGTTGCCAACGAACTGGAGCACATCCCCTTGTTGTTTCTCTTCCTGATCTTCCTGGTCCACAGCGCCGGCGAGACGCTGGGGCTTGACGGCCGGGCGTAACGTACAAAACAAAGCACAAAACATGGTTTCAGCCGTAAAAAAGCCAGGGCCTTCAACAGGTCCTGGCTTCGGTGGTTTCAAGCCCAGGGCTTGCCGCTCCGGCCAATAGCCCTCACAATAGAAAGAGTCGGTTCTTCGCTCCTGAACACCTTCCCCGCCGAACGGTATCCGGGCTGGGCTGACAGGTTTTTGATTGCCCCATGCAGAAATTCACTGAACATTACGACGTTGTTGTCGTCGGCGCCGGCCACGCCGGTTGCGAGGCTGCCATGGCCTCTGCTCGCATGGGGTTGAAGACTGCGCTTTTCACCTTGAACGTTGACCTGATTGCGCAGATGTCATGTAACCCGGCCGTTGGCGGGATCGCCAAAGGGCATCTGGTTCGCGAAGTGGATGCGCTGGGCGGCATCATGGGAGAAGTCACCGACGCGGTCGGCATTCAGTTCCGATTGCTGAATACTTCGCGCGGGCCGGCCGTGTGGTCGCCGCGAGCCCAGTGTGACAAACAGCAGTATCGGGTGAAAATGCGTGAGGTGCTGGAAAGCCAGCCTAGTCTGTATATCAAGCAGGCGGAAGTTGCTGAGTTGATCGTGGAAGAGCTTTCACCACGGAGACACGGAGACACGGAGAAAAGAACCGCAGAACAAAGTAGCTCAGAGGCGCAAAATGAAAGGCGGCCTGTTTCAGAATCGTGGAGCGCAGCCGCCCTCGGCTGCGAGCCCAACATCAATGCTGGCCTTCCGCTAAAGATCGCCGTGGGCATCCTCCTGCGCGATGGCCGCACCATCGGCGCCGATGCCGTCATCATCACCACGGGCACGTTCCTCAACGGACTGATCCATTGCGGCGAGCAGACCTATCCCGCGGGACGCAGCGGTGAACCGCCGTCACAGCTTCTGGGTGAATCGCTCAAGTTGATGGGCCTGCGAGGCTGCCGTCTGAAGACTGGAACGCCGCCGCGCCTTGATGGCCGCAGCATTGACTGGTCAAAGTTCGCGCAGCAGCCGGGCGACGCCGATCCCACGCCGTTCAGCTTCCGCACAAAGAAGATCACGCAGAAACAGGTGCCTTGCTACATCGCGTTCACCACGCCGGAAACGCATCGCATCATCGCCGAGAACGTTCACCGTTCGCCCATGTATTCCGGGCAGATCAAGAGCATTGGTCCGCGCTACTGCCCCAGCATCGAAGATAAGATCGTTAAGTTTCCTGACAAGACCACGCACCAGCTCTTCCTGGAACCGGAGGGCCTGAACACGCATGAGATTTACGTCAATGGCATGAGTACCTCACTGCCGATTGACGTGCAGCAGGCCATCGTCAAGTCCATCCCCGGCCTGGAAAACGCGGAGATGCTGCGACCCGGTTACGCCATTGAATATGACTCCATTGATCCAACCGAGCTTGAGCGCACGCTCGAAGTAAAGAAGATCAACCATCTGTTTCTTGCCGGACAGATCAATGGCACTTCAGGTTATGAAGAGGCCGCGTGCCAGGGATTGATGGCAGGAATCAATGCGGCGCTTCAGGTCAAAGGCGAGCCGCCGCTGATTCTGGATCGTACAGAGGCCTATACCGCCATCCTGATCGACGATCTCATCAGCAAGGGCACCAACGAGCCTTACCGTATGTTTACTTCTCGCGCTGAATTCCGGCTGCATCTGCGTATCGATAACGCTGATCGCCGCCTTACGCATCATGGTCGCCGCATTGGCTTGATCAACGATGAGGCCTGGGCCACGTTTACTGCCAAGCAGTCGCGTGCGGAAAAGCTGGCGGCGTTTCTGGCGAACGCGCGTGTAACAGCCGACGTGGTGGAGAAGGTTGGCAAGGCGCAGCAGGAGCGGTTGGCGATGGCGGCTGTGGTGGATTCTCCAGCGGACGAGGATATTGAAGCTTCGTCGAAGCCTGCAATTGCAAAAGACGGCAGTCTGAACAGCGCCATCGGTTCTCCCTTGACGCAGTTGCTCAAGCGTCCGGAGATTGTGATTGAAGATTTGGCCGGGCTGATCGCTGATGGCTATCCGGAATTCTTCGGCGAAATTTCAGGAGAACAGGGGCTAAAGCCCGAACCAATGGAGTCGCTGACGGCACGACTAAAGTCGTGCCCTGATACGGATCTAAATGTGTACGGCAAGCTTTCCGCCGCGGCGCGCAATGAAATGAAGACTGTTGAAACGGAAATCAAATATGCCGGATATCTTGACCAGCAGCGCAAGTCTATCGACCGCCTTAAAAAGGCCGAGCAGCGCCTGATCCCCGATTGGTTCGATTACGGCAAGGTCAGCGGCCTCTCGCGCGAGATGAATGAAAAGCTTCAGAGGGTCCGTCCACGGACTCTCGGCCATGCGTCGCGTATTCCGGGCGTAACGCCGGCGGCTGTGAGCCTGATCAATGTCTATATTGAGATTCAGGGGAAGACAAACTTAGCCGCAGATACACGCTGATGAACGCGGAGCTTCGTTCTGGAATCCCGAGTGAATCTTTCTGAAATCCCGAACGAACTGAGGGATCCCTGCCCGCGAAAATGATCTTGAAGAATCCAGTTCCCATCACTTTCGTCTGAGCAACCAACTATGTCGCGCGTAATGAACAAATCGTTCCCCTGGCCGGTGGTGGTAGACCTTTATCGTTACTGTGCTCAAGGCCCGGCCGAGGTATTCAAGCCCATGCTTACCCTGCTGGAGCAGATTGCGTCTTCGCGTTATGCAAAGGGCGTCTACGGAAACAAGAGCATGTGGGATCTGAAGATTGTACAAACGCAGGAATGGGATCCCTATGGCGAGGTTTTACGGATCATCTACGATCCAACCGTCCGCGAATTCACATTCGAGCTGCAAGAAACACCCTCTCCGCGCCACAAACACTGGACGCGAAAATGTCCGCCTGATCGAGCCTTCCAGACTTTCGAACGATTTCTTGAACTCAAAAAGTGGTTCGTTGAAGAGAAAAAGTTGGACCTTTAGTTCCTCTAAGTCCGTAGGGATCCCTCGCTTTGCTTGGGATTTTAAGAAGAAGCTACCAAGTGCTACAAAGGTATATTCCCATGCTTCTTGGGCGGATTTTTGTCGCGCTTGTTTTGCAGCATCTCCAGCGCATCAATGATTCGCTTGCGCGTTTCGCGAGGCTGAATCACGCCATCAATGTAGCCTCGTTCAGCGGCGATGTAAGGATTGGCAAAGCGCGTGCGGAACTCGTCGATCTTTTCTTTGCGCGCCCTGGCCAGAATCTCCATGCGCTCGGCTTCGGTCTTGCCCACCTTCGCCACGTTGTCCAGTTCGCGCTTGTAGACAATGTTCACCGCGCCTTCCGGTCCCATCACGGCGATCTCCGCCGTAGGCCACGCATAGTTCACGTCCGTACGGATATGCTTGGATGACATCACGCAATATGCGCCGCCGTATGCCTTGCGTGTGATGATGGTGATCTTCGGCACCGTGGCTTCAGCAAAGGCGAACAGCAGTTTGGCTCCGTGACGAATGATGCCGCCGTATTCCTGCTGTGTGCCGGGTAGAAATCCCGGGACATCTTCAAAGGTAATCAGCGGAATGTTGAAAGCGTCACAGAAGCGGACAAAGCGCGCGCCTTTCACGGAAGCGTTGATGTCCAGCACTCCCGCCAGAAACGCCGGCTGATTGGCAACGATGCCCACCGGTCTCCCATTCATCCGGGCAAAGCCGATGAGAATATTCTTCGCGTAGTGCTCATGGACTTCAAAAAAATATCCATCATCTGCAACTCGGCTGATCACGTCCTTGATGTCATAAGGCTGGTTTGATTCCGCCGGCACAATCGAATCCAGCTCCACGTCAGCGCGATCCATCGGGTCAGTGCAGTCACGTCGCGGTGGATCGTCCAGATTATTGGACGGTATAAAGCTGAACAGCTCGCGGATCATGGACAGGCACTCAGCGTCGTCATGGGCCATGAAGTGGGCCACGCCGGAGGTCTCATTGTGCGTCATGGCGCCGCCCAGTTGTTCCTTGGTCACGTCTTCATGCGTCACAGTCTTAATCACGTCAGGGCCGGTCACGAACATGTAGGCCGTCTTGTCCACCATCAGCACGAAGTCGGTAATCGCAGGTGAGTACACTGCGCCGCCGGCACACGGCCCCATGATGGCGGAAATCTGAGGAATCACGCCGCTGGAGAGAGTGTTGCGCAGGAAGATGTCGGCATAGCCGGCCAGGGACATCACGCCTTCCTGTATGCGCGCGCCACCGGAATCATTCAGCCCAATCACCGGCGCGCCCACCTTCATGGCCATGTCCATGATCTTTACGATCTTGGCAGCGTTGGCCTCTGACAATGACCCTCCAAACACGGTGAAGTCCTGGGCAAAGACAAACACCAGACGGCCTTCGATTTTTCCGTAGCCAGTGACAAAGCCGTCGCCGTAGATCTTTTGTTCAGCGTCGCCCATGCCAAAGTCGGTACAGCGATGCGTGATCATCTTGTCGAATTCCTCAAAGCTGTTTTCATCCAGCAGGAATTCGATCCGTTCACGGGCAGACATCTTGCCTTCTTTGTGCTGCCGTTCCTGGCGGGCCTTGCCGCCTCCGGCTTCCGCCAGTTCATCCCGACGCTTCAGTTCTGCGAGCTTCTGTTCCAGGTTCATGGATGAGAATTATAGCTGTCTCAGTAGGCGTAGATGTGACGCGGGGCACCGAGTGACGGAATGTACGGATCGTCTCCGTCGCTCCGAGTCGCAGGCGATCTAAAGCTGGAAACTGTCTTAATGTTCGGCATTGTTGTCCATGTTTGTCATGTTGAGCGGAGCCGGAGCCGGGGCGACAGCGCAGTCGAAACATCCCGGAGACGGTAGTTGTAAAAATGCAGCCTCAGGGAGTTCTCCCGAAGATGCTTCCATCTTTTCGTTCCCAGTCACAATCCTTGTCTCGTTGAGACACCTTGTAGCGCTATGGTTACAACCTTCATCCTCGGGATCTCTCGACTTCGCCGTCGCATGCGCTCCGACTTCGCTCGAGATGACAAGGGGAAAAAGCGTTCTTCAATATAAACGTCAATAAAGTCACGCGTGAGTATCGACAGCAAAAAAAATACATAGATCCTTCGACTTCATCGTCTCGTCCGCTCCGATTCCGCTCAGGATGACAAGGGTGGGGATTATCGTTTCCCATAATTTCTTTTGCTGTAGCAGCGATGCCTTCGCTCAAAACCGCTCGACCCATTTTCTGCGAGTAGGAAAGTAAACTTTGTCATCCTGAGGGAGTGCGAGCAAATGCGAGCGCGAGTCGAAGGATCCACGCATTTGAATGTCTTCCTCTGGCTAGAGCCGCGAGAATCACTAAGATCAGGAAGTGCCGTGATAGGTTGGCGCGATGCTCGAGATGCGATACGCTTTCTCCAACGATGACTCAAGCGCATAAAGACGCCGCGTTCCTCACCGCCGCCGATGCCCGCCGCATGGAAGCCGCCGAAGAGTATGGCGCTCTGCGTTATACGCAGGCCGTAGGACCGCTGCATCCGGAATGGAATTCCACCTGGGAGCAGTTCGCCGGCGGACACATAATTTTCGTTGCCAAACATTCCATGGTCGGCCGCGCCCACGGTCTTGGCTTTGCCGGACCCGTCACGCCGCAGGACATCGAACACATCGAGCAGTTTTATTTCGATCGCGAATTTGACGCGCAGGTGGATGTCTGCCCGTATGCCGATCCGTCATTGTTTGAGTCACTCAACCAGCGCGGGTTTCGCGTGGCGGAATTCAATCAGACGCTGGCTCGCTGGATTTCGCCGGAAGAAAAATTCCCCACGGCGCAGATCGCTGGCGTGGAAATTCGCGCTGTCAGGCCTGATGAAGCCGCGGATTGGTCCAGGATGCTGGCCCATGTCTTCATGGGCGAACACGCGCCGCAGTATGAGAGTTTTTTTGCGCCCTGGGCGTCGGGTGAACACTCGCTTACGCTCGCCGCGTTCAAGGAAGGCAAAATGATCGCCGGATGCGGAGGCGTAATCGTCCCAGAGCACAAGATGGCAGGCTTCTTCGGTGCGGCTACGCTTCTCGAATATCGCGGCCAGGGCATACAGGCGGCGTTCATGCAGGAACGACTGCGGATTACGCAGGAGGCGGGATGCGATCTGGCCGTCACCCTCACCATGCCGGGCACAACGTCGCAACGCAATGTTGAACGGGCCGGCTTTCGCACGGCTTATACCAAGGTGGTCGTCATCAAAAAGCATCCCACCAGCGCTGACGGTCCGCTGCCTTGGTAAAGGATTCGCGATAAGGTAACGCCTGGATTTTCAATGCGTGAATTTCGCGCACCAGATTTTAAGGTGGCAAAAATGCCAGTTTCTTGAGAGAACTCTCTATCTTTAGCATGTCAGCAGGACTAAGCTGTTGCCAACGCTCTCCCTTGCCCGGGAATAACTAACGAGAAGGAGATCCACGATGGCATTCTGTTCAAAATGCGGTACGCAGATTCCGGAAGGGGCCGGGTTTTGTCCCAGCTGCGGAACGGCGGCCGGCGCCGGCGGAACTGGGACAGCAGCAAGATCATCAGGCATGCAAAGCAATGTTGCTGCACTACTCAGCTATGTGGTGATCATCGCCATTGTGTTCCTGATCATTGAGCCGTTCAAAAACGACAAATTTGTTCGCTTCCACGCTTTTCAGTCGATTTTCTACTGGATCGCCGTGATTGTGATCTTCATGCTCATCGGGATGGTGTTTCCGCTGAGCATATGGCTTCTGGTTTACTGGCCATTGCGGTTGCTCAGCTTCATTCTCATGATTTTCATGATGTACAAGGCCTACAACAACGAGAAATTCAAGCTGCCTTTCATCGGCGACCTGGCGGAAAAACAGGTGTGAATCTTGCGGGGTGCGTTTTTCAATCACGTTTCGAAGCGCATCCGGTGAGTTGACTCCCCGTAACCCGGTAGGCTAGCCTCAATAGCTAGTCTGCTGGCGTTATCTTGTGCCGGCAGGTGATCCTTCGTCTACTGGTTGGCCTGGCCACGATCAAATGAAAAATCTTCGTAAATACATGGTTTTGCAAGTATTTGCCTTCTGGCTGGTGGTGTGCGCGCCACTCTTCTGCGACGGTTTGCGTCCCGCCCATGCCAAGAAGGCCATGGTGGTCAGCGTTCATGCGGAGGCCTCAAAAGTTGGTGCGGGCATCCTGAGCAAAGGCGGCAACGCGGTGGATGCTGCCGTAGCTACCGGGTTCGCACTGGCCGTGGTCCATCCCGCGGCAGGAAACATTGGTGGTGGCGGGTTCATGCTGGTGAGAACGGCCGGCGGGGAAGTTCATTTCCTTGACTATCGCGAGAAAGCTCCCAGGGCTGCAACGCGCGACATGTATCTGGACGCGCAGGGCAACATCATCCCTAACGCCAGCCTGGTTGGCTACAAAGCAGTCGGTGTCCCGGGTTCGGTTGCCGGTCTGGTCTACGCGCAGAAGCATTGGGGCAAGCTGCCACTGAAAACGGTGATGGAGCCGGCGATTCATCTGGCGTCAGAGGGCGTCAAGCTCACCTATGAAGAAGCGCAGTCCATGCATGATCAGGACCTGGCCAGATTTCCCGACTCCAAGCGAATTTTCCAGCGAGATGGCCGCTATTACGAAGCTGGGGAAATTTTCCGCCAGCCGGAATTGGCCCACACTCTTACCCGCATTGCCGCCGATCCGGATGATTTCTATAAAGGCGCCATGGCGCACGAGCTGGCGGCGGAAATGCAGCGCGGCGGCGGACTGATCACCGCCCAGGACATGGCTGAATACGAAGTGAAAGAGCGCGCACCCATCCGCGGAACGTATCGCGGATATGAGGTGATCAGCGCGCCTCCGCCCAGCTCTGGCGGCGTCACCCTGCTGGAGGCCCTCAATATTCTGGAAGGCTATGAGATCGGCAGCATGGGCAGCCGCTCGGCTGATTCCATCCACCTCACCAGTGAGGCGTTCCGCCGGGCATTCTATGATCGTGCCGAGTTCCTGGGTGATCCGGACTTTAGCCAGCTTCCGATAGCGCAGCTGATCGACAAGAATTATGCCAAGGGCTGGCGTGAATCATTGGAAATGATGAAGGTCACGGACAGCAAAGACATGCATCGGCCGTCGGGATTTGGCCAGCTGGATCGCCAGGCTGCATCTCATTCTCCCTATCAGGGCCCGGAGCACGGGAACACCACGCATTATTCAGTGGTGGATCCGGACGGCAACGCGGTTTCAGTGACCACTACCTTGAATGAGAGCTTTGGATCGGCAGTCACCGCGGGCAAGCTGGGCTTTCTGTTGAATGACGAGATGGACGACTTCACCTCCAAGCCTGGCGTGCCCAATGGCTATGGGCTAATTCAGGGTGAAGCGAACTCCATCGGGCCAGGGAAAAGGCCGTTGAGCGCCATGGCGCCAACCATCGTTAGCAAAGACGGCAAATTGCTGATGGTGCTGGGGTCCCCGGGCGGCCCGCGCATCATTACCACCGTCGCCAATATTTTGATGGGCGTGATTGATTACGGTCTGGACATACAGCAGGCCGTGAACGCGCCGCGCTTTCATCATCAGTGGGAGCCGGATGAAATTGATATTGAAACCGTTGGCATCTCGCCGGACACCATCAAGCTTCTGGAGGCGCGGGGACATAAAGTCCGTAAGCAAGGCTACTGGAGTGACGGTGAGTGCATCGCTATTGATCCTAAAACTGGCGACCTGCTGGGTGCACCCGATGGACGCAACGGCGGAAAGGCGGTGGGCTTCTGATGCTGCGCGCAATGTCCACGCACGTCTACATCAAGCAGCGTCTCCACCCGGGGCTGCTCGATACCATGAAGCGCGGCGGCGCCCAGGCGATCGAAATTTTTGCCGCCAATGGCCATTTCAATTACACCGACCGCGAACACATCAAAGAACTGGGCAACTGGTTCAAGGCTGAAGGCGTGGAGCTGCACTCCATGCACTCACCTATTTATATGAGCAATGACTTTCGCTCTGGCGGACGGCCGCTGAATATTGTGGACATGGACAAGCCAACGCGCATTGAAGCCATGGATGAGGTCAAGCGCGCGGCTGAAGTAGCGGAGTATATTCCGTTTCGATTTCTAATTCAGCACATCGGCAAGACGGATGAATATGACGATCCGCGAAAGTTCGAATCTGCGCTGAGCTCGGTGGAACACCTGCGGGCGTTTTGCCGGCAGCTTGGCGTGACCTTGCTGCTGGAGAACACGCCCAACGATCTGGCAACACCGGAAAAGCTGAAAGAGCTGCTCAAGGCATTGCACTATCCGGACCTGGGAATCTGTTTTGATTTTGGGCACGCGCACATGGTGAGCTCAGTGCACCAGGCATTTGGCATCCTGGAAGATCGTATACGTTCCAGCCATGTGCATGACAATCATCGCGATAAGGACGCGCATCTTTGGCCCGGTGAAGGAAGCATTGACTGGAGTTACGCCATGCAGGCGCTGAGTTCGGCCCCGCAGGTTCCGGCCATGGTGCTGGAAATTGAAGGAGTGGAAGGCCAGGACGTGGCGGCGAAGATGGCGGAAACGTATCGCAAGCTGGAAGAAGCTGCCGTGGCTGCGAACTAGAAAGCCTCCAGCGAAAATCGCGGGCCCGGCCGGGAAGACTTTGAATCGCATCAGGACTGAAGACACATAATGACGGACTCAACACAGGCACCTATCACTACCATTGCGGACGTGGGCAACCACGATGGCCAGAGCGTAACCATCCGTGGCTGGCTGTACAACAAACGTGAAAGCGGCAAGCTGATCTTTCCCATTTTCCGTGACGGTACGGGCGTGATTCAGGGCGTTGCTCCCAAGAACCAGGTCACTCCGGAAGTTTTTGACGCGCTGAAGAATCTTACTGACGAATCCAGCGTGATCGTGACGGGTAAAGTGCGGGCTGACAAGCGCGCACCGGGTGGATTTGAGCTCGATGTGATGGATGTGAACGTCATACAGCGCGTCCCGGAAGATGAGCCGTTTCCGATCGCGCGCAAAGAGCACGGTCCGGACTTCCTCATGGAACACCGGCATCTGTGGATTCGCACCCCGAGACAGACTTCCATTCTGCGCATACGCGCGGAGATTATTCGCGCAGCGCGTAATTTCTTTGACGAGCGCGGCTTTACCCTGACGGATCCGCCGATCCTGACGCCTGCCGCCTGCGAAGGCACCAGCACGCTGTTTCCGGTGAAGTATTTTGATGACGACGCGTTCCTGACGCAGTCTGGCCAGCTTTATATTGAGGCCACGGCGATGGCTCTGGGCAAGGTTTATTCATTCGGCCCAACCTTCCGTGCGGAAAAATCCAAGACGCGCCGCCACCTGACCGAATTCTGGATGGTGGAGCCGGAAGTGGCCTATGCCGAACTCAATGACATCATGGAATTGGCGGAGAACTTTATCAGCCACATTGTGCAGAGCGTGATCAAGAACCGCCGTGCCGATCTGGAGGCCACCGGCCGCGATATCGCGAAACTGGAGAAAATAACTCCGCCTTTCCCGCGCATCAGCTATGACGATGCCGTGAAGCTGCTTCAGGAAGGCCACAGCAAAGGCCAGGTGGAAGCAAAATTCGAGTGGGGCGGCGACTTTGGTTCGCCCGACGAAACCTACATCTCATCGCAATTTGAAAAGCCGGTGATGGTGCATCGTTATCCGGCAAAGGTGAAGGCGTTTTACATGGAGCCTGATCCGCAACGTTCCGATCTGGCGTTGTGCGTGGATGTGCTGGCGCCGGAAGGTTATGGCGAGATCATTGGCGGGTCGCAACGCATTGGCGATTATGAATTGCTGCGCAAGCGGATCCATGATCATGATCTGCCGGAAGAATCCTTCAAGTGGTATCTGGATTTGCGCAAGTACGGCGGCGTGCCGCATGCCGGGTTTGGCATGGGCATTGAGCGCGCCGTGGCATGGATCTGCGGACTGGAACATGTGCGTGAAACCATTCCATTCGCACGTACTCTCACCCGCATCTATCCATAATCGATGAGACGAAGAGTTAGAAATAGAAGAAAATTATGACACTGGAAACAGGAATTCCCCCCGCGACGAAGAACGAACAGGCCAACCGGCCGGTGGTCGCCGACAATATTGTGCCCAAAAAGATCAGGATTCTGGGCGTTCCTCTGGATTTAGGGCAGTCACGCCGCGGCGTGGACATGGGGCCATCCGCCGTGCGTGTTGCCGGACTGGAAGCGCGGCTGGAAGAACTGGGCCACATTGTGGAAGATGGTGGCAACGTTGCCGTAGCGTTTCCTGAGCAGAAGAAGGAAGGCGATCCGCACGCGAAATATCTCAAGGAGATTGCGTCTACGTGCACCAAGCATGCGGAGATGGTGGTGAAGACCCTGGAGGCCGGCAAGTTTCCGCTGACGCTGGGTGGTGACCACTCGGTGGCTGCCGGGACGGTTGCGGGCGTGGCGGAATTTTTCCGCCAGCAGCGCCGCGTGCAGGAAAGCAAGATTGGGTTGATATGGATTGATGCACACGCGGACATCAATACCCCGGAAACTTCCCCCAGCGGTAACGTGCACGGCATGCCGCTGGCGGCCATCATGGGACTGGGCCCCGCGGACCTTGCCAACATCTATGACTTTTCACCCAAGGTGCATCCGGAAAATTGCGTGCTGGTTGGTGTGCGTGACATTGATGCGCGCGAAAAAGAAAATATTAAGCATACCGGCATTGAGGTCTATACCATGCGCGACATTGATGAGCGCGGCATGCGCACCGTGATTGAAGAAGCGCTGCGGGTCGCCGGACGCGGCACCGCCGGCTATCACGTGTCGCTCGACATGGACTGGATCGATCCGGAAGATGCTCCAGGTGTGGGTACCCCAGTTCGTGGCGGGGCCAGCTATCGTGAAGCCCATCTGGCCATGGAGATTATCTCCGATCACGGGCGCATGGTGAGCTTTGAGATTGTGGAGGTCAATCCGGTGATCGATGAACATAACCGGACTGCCGATCTGGCAGTGGAACTGACGCTGTCAGCGTTTGGGAAGAAGATCCTGTGAACGACATTGCATTCAAAATGCTGCAATGGAAGTAGAGGAGCCACCGATCGCAAAGAGCCGTGGACCTAGCGGCGTAGCTGGCTGGCTTCTATGGTTTTGCGTGATTGCTACCTTTATCACGCCGATTATTGGTTCGGTCGTGATGTTGAATAGCGATCTAACAGATATTGCGAACCTGCTCAAATTGGGACTCTGTGTGTTTTCATTGGTCGCTGGCATCAATCTCTGGGTAGTCACGCGAAAAGCAATCCCAATTTTGCGGGCGTTTTTTATTTTTTTCGGGTTGTTTCAGATTTATACGATCACACTTGAAATCGCCTCGCTCAATTCTTCTGACGGCATGCACCAACTTTCGCTGGACATCCGAACCTTTGCCGTCAGCGTGATCTGGGCGCTGTATTTTCACAATTCTGTTCGAGTAAAAAACACGTACGGCGTGAATTTATGAAGACGACTCTATGAAAAGACAACTGCTCATACGACAGGCTATTTTGATATCGCTGGCCGTGCTGGTTTGTTGTTCATTGTCGGCAGCGCAGGACGCTGACAAGCGCGGCCCGTCTACCGCCGACGAGCGGCAGCGTTTTCTGCAAATCACCAACAAGATGGCTAATTCGCCGCTCGATCCCGGCCTGAGTGCAGATCGTGATTGGGCGTTGAAATGGTTGATTGCGATTCCGGACATCAACGTTGACGTATGTAACGCGCCTCTGGGCGACTTCATGAACACCCACTACAAATACACGCCGCAAATCATCGGCCAGCTCACCTTTTCTACCGGCGCTTTTATCATCGAGCATCCAGACAAAGCCAAAGACCGTGATGCGCAATATGTGGCGGGAATGGAAGGCGCTTTGCATGCCTACCAGTCCATCCTGAAGGCCAAGCCGGACGCTACGGCAAAGGAACTTGATGACCTGTTGGACAAGCAGAAAAAGGGAACACTGGCGGCGTTCGTGCGCGCGAGCTGTAAAAATAACCCGCAGGAATAGCACTGGCCCCAAACAGAAATTTTCTTGAAAACTAAAGTTACGCCGCAGATAATAGGCGAGCTCTCAATCAAGCTTGCCTATGTTCTGTTCAAATTGCGGTCAACCATCTAGTTCAACGCTGAGCTACTGCCAAGCCTGTGGGCATTATTTGGCGCTTGCGCCCGTTACCCAGACTCTTGAACTCGCAGAGAGCGCAATCCTCGCACCTACGAGACAGGAACCTTATGGTGTAAGTGGCTGGCTCTGGTGGTTTTGCTTTACTCAAGCGATCGTTGCTCCGCTTCTTTACATTTTGGAGCGATCAAAAATTTCTGTCACCAATGCCTGGACGCCACTTTACTTCGGGATTATGGTGTTTTCCGTAGTTGCTGGAGCTAACCTGTGGCTGATCAGACCAAAGGCCATAGCCATCGTGCGAGCATACTTTATCTTTGTGGCCGTGTTTGAAATTTATGCGTTCATCTATGATTCGCTCTATAGGCATAACGTCGAGTATTTGTTGGCTCTCCGAATTCGCTCTCTGATCGTGGTGGTGATCTGGGCGCTCTACTTTCGTTTGTCCAGGCGGGTCAAGAACACCTACGGCACCAACATATAAACCTTAAGTTGGAAGGTGCTTTGCGCATAAAGCACTCAAGGTCTAAATTAGTGAACGATGAGTAAACCCAGAGTCGGCGTTCTCTTCGGTGGCCGCAGCGGTGAGCATGAAGTCTCATTGCTTTCCGCGGCGTCAGTTCTCAGGGCCATTAACAAAGATAAATATGAAGTTGTGCCCATCGGTATCAGCAAAGAAGGTCGCTGGCTGACCGCCACGCACGCTGAACGCCTGCTGCAGGGAAACGGTAGCGGTACTTCTGATACCGAGCTTCGCGCCGGCGATCCGGCAGCCACTTCTTCTGCCGCTGTGCTGGCGAAGGGCGATTCAGTGATTATGCCGCCGGTTCCGCAGTCGCATGGCGTGATGCCGTTTGAGACGGCAGCCAAAGCCGGCGAGGCGTCTATTCAAGTGGATGTCATTTTTCCAGTGCTGCATGGCACTTTCGGCGAAGACGGCACTATTCAAGGCCTGTTCGAACTGGCGGACATCCCCTATGTCGGCGCGGGCGTGCTGGGATCTTCCGCCGGCATGGACAAAGACGTGATGAAGAAACTCTTTGCCGCCGCCGGATTGCCGATCGTAAAGCATGTTACGGTGCTGCGTCCGAAGTGGGAGAAGGAACCGAAGAAGGCGATCAAGGAGATAGAAAGTAAACTCAAGTATCCCGTCTTCGTGAAGCCGGCCAATCTGGGATCGTCGGTAGGAATTTCCAAGGCACGTAATCGTAAAGAGCTTCCGGCTGCCATGGACGAGGCGGCGCGCTATGACCGCAAGATCGTCGTTGAACAGGGCGTCGGCGGAAGCAATAACAAGGCCCGCGAACTGGAGTGCTCTGTGCTGGGCAATGACGATCCCAAAGCTTCCGTTGTGGGCGAGATTGTGCCGGCTACCGATTTTTACGATTACAACGCCAAATACATTGACGCCGGCTCGCAGCTGATCATTCCCGCCAAACTCAGCAAGAAACTGGTGAAATCAGTGCAAGAGATGGCCATACGGGCGTTCCAGGCAGTGGATTGTTCCGGACTGGCTCGGGTTGATTTTTTAATGGACCCGAAATCTGAGAAGTTATTCTTGAACGAAATCAACACCATGCCAGGATTTACTTCCATCAGTATGTACCCGAAGTTGTGGTCTGCCAGCGGACTGGGCTATTCAGATTTGATTGACCGCTTGATCCAGCTGGCGTTTGAACGCTACGAGGAGAAGAAGAGGAACCGCTACACCAAAGCGTAAGGTTAGTCCCAAACACAGCCTTATTTGTTTTATCGCCTCTCAGAAAAGACCTATGAAACCTTTACAGGGCCCGGCGGTAAACATTGTTATGAAACTCGCCTGGGTGGCTCTGCTCTGTCTTGTAACGTGCGCGTGCGCTGAGAAGTTATCGGCCCAACCCACGTCCAAGCCGATCTACACATACCAGACAACTGCCGAGGAGACCGATCCCAGCCAGAGGGCGACGATTGAAGGTCTGGTCATTGACGCCCAGAATAGCCGCCCAATCCCCTGGGCGAACGTGGTGGTTCGCAACGCCAAGCGCGCGAGAGATGCGCGGTCATTCGTTGCAGACAGCGGCGGACATTTCCTGGTTACCAATGTGAAGCCAGGCTCATATGTTCTGGTGGCTGACCACGTCAATTATTTTGCTAATCCGCACAAGAGATCATTCCAGCCGACAGTGGAAGTATCCGCCAAGCAGGAGTTAAAAGGCATTGTGCTGCGGCTGTTGCCAACCGCAGTGGTTACAGGGCAGGTTGTAGACCAGAATAGTAATCCTCTGCTGCACGTGGAAGTGAAGTTATTGGCCAGAACGATGATCCACGGACGCATGCGACTGGCGGTACTTGGCATGGGCATTACCGATGATCGCGGCGAATACCGTCTCTACGGCATACAGCCCGGCGACTACTACTTGCTGGCCGAGATCAACCCAAAATTACGCGCGAAGAACATTGAGGTGATTGCCACCAACGGATTGGTGGGCGTTCTGGAGCGCAGCAATGTGTCTGATCCAACGGCCGGCGCGGTGCCTGAGCAGCCGATCACGTACGCGCCTTCGTTTTTCCCCGGAACCAGTGATTTTCTCCAGGCCACGGCGCTGCCGGTTGCGGCGGGCGCAGACGTGCATGCGAATTTTGTGTGTTACAGCGCGCGCAGCGTCAGCATCAACGGAATTGTAGTGAACGGCGTGACCGGCGAGCCGGCAAGGAATGCGTCTGTGGCGGCTTACTGGACGGACGTGCTGGGCGAAGCCGCAGCCAAGCCGGCCGAAACCAAAAACGACGGCACTTTTGTGATCGATGATCTTGCGCCCGGGCTTTACACGTTGCGCTCCGCGTACAGCGATGAAGCCGGCGCATACACCGATCAGCAGCAGGTCGAGGTGGGAGTCCAGGGCGTGGAACATCTCCTGATTGCCGTGGAGCGCCAGTTGGCCATCGATGGCCACATCGTGCTGAGTGCGAATGACCCCGGGTTCAAGATGAAAAGTATTGCCGTGAATTTCGTTCCAGCCGGCGCCAGCGGCGATTTCCGCGTGGTCGCCGACGAGCCGAAGATGGAGTTTGCAGGCAATTTGCGGCCGGGAGAGCGTTACCGCGTGAGCGCCGCGGGACTGACCGGCGATTATTACCTGAAATCCATACGCATCTCCGGCAGTGAGGTTGACTTAAGCAATGTAACGGCCGCTGGACCGCATGAAAAGATTGAACTGGTGCTGAACCCTAGCGGCGGACACATTGAGGGAATGGTTTTCGATCATGACGATCAACCCGCTTCCGGATACGTGCTGCTGGTCCCGGAAAATGCGAATCGCAATAATTCTGATCTGTTTCGCAGGAGCAGATCAGACAGCAAAGGCAAATTCACCTTGCGAGGCGTGCCGCCCGGCTCTTACAAGTTGATTGCTTTTGAAGGCTACGATCCAGAGGAGCTGATCAACTATCCTGACCGGCTGAACGAGATTGAAGATCGCGGCGAAAGCGTGACCGTGATTGAAGGCGGAAAGTATGGTCCAGTCTTGAAGCTCGTCAGCCCGGAATAGACTTTCCGCGAATTCACGCGGATGATCGCGGATAAGACCAAGAAAACTTACCACTGATTTTCACTGATGACACTGATCGGAAAATCAAGTCGCGAGCAAGCCTTGAACTGGTCCCGCGGATTCACGCAGGTAGCGGCGAACCAAATACCAAATACCAATAGCCAAATACCTGTTTGGTCCGCGACCATCCGCGTTTATCCGCGGTAAGGTTTTCAGCTTCTGCGGAATTGCAGATCCGCTTCACTACCCCGGTCGATTCCCAAGAGATTGCTGCCACGTTCACGCAGGTCTTTTGTCCGTTCCGTTACGCCGTCCACTGTCCACCGGTAGCCACGGCTGATGGCGTTGCGCACGTCCTCACCATTCAACGGAGAGCACAACAGAGCCACGGCTGCACCCACAGCCGCGCCGATCAAAAGAAACGTAATGGCCGTTCCCACCGCCGATTCATTTCTTTCCGCTACAATCTCACCGGTATAACCGCCAAACTTCCTGTAGTCGTTCATGAACACGCTCCTTTGATCTTTCGTGGGTGGCCCGAGTCAATCACATGGCCCAATAACATGAGCCCCAAGCGCATGGCCTGGTACCCGTAAGCTTCTAGCTGGCTTTGCGTTTTGATTTGTTGTTGGCCTTCGTCCTTCCTGTTGATTTCATGGTTGTGACCTTGCCGGCCTTCCTGTTTTCATCCGTGCGGGAGCGATTGCCTGCCTGGCTCTTCGCCTCAACTCTCACGTTTTTCGAAGCGTCTTTGCGTGAAGTCTTGCCGCTTGCAGGTCTTGTACCTGATGGCCTGGAGATGGATTCAGTTTGCGAACTTCTCTCCCGCTCGTTCACAATTTTGTTGGGCGACGCCTGCTGCTGGATGGTCCGTTCGCGGCCTGCCACCAGCGTGGAACTGATGACATCCGACGCGTCTTCGCCTTCCAGTGCTTCCGCTTCATGCGCGATGGTCTGCTGGCTTCGCGACCAGTTGCGCAGCCGGCTGGCCAGGGAACTTGATGACCGTGATCCGCCCAGTTGGCGGCCGGGGTTCTCACGCCCGCTTTCCAGGTCGTCTTCTGTTATTTCTTCGAACGTCGTTTGCCCGGACACCGCGAAGGTGGATTCCACGCCGCCGCTTTTTGAGGTGCTTCCCAGGTTTCTACCCCCCGCGCGCAGTGGTTCTCCGGCCTCGCGAAGATTATCTGTCTCTGCATCGCCGCTGGCATCGTCATCGCCGGCCGTTTCACGCACGCCGTCTTCTCGCACCCCCTCTGAGATATCTTCCAGCGCAGAGGCAGCTTCGTCTTCCTCTGACTTCACCGCAATATCGCCCAGGGAGATCATGCCCACGATGACGGCATTTTCCACCACCGGCAGGCGGCGAATCTGGTGGCGGGCCATCAGTTCAGCGGCTTCTTCAATGTCAGCGTGCGGATGGATGGTATGAAGTTTCTCGCTGATGATGTCTTCCGCCGTGCATTCGTCCGGATCCTGGCCCTCGGCGATGCCGCGCACCACGATGTCACGATCGGTGATAATGCCCGCAAGTTTTTCGTCATCGTCCACAATGGGAATGGCGCCCACGTTCTCGTCGCGCATTCTGGCTGCGATCTCAGCAAGTGTAGTGTCCAGGGTGGCGGTGGCCAATCCCTCTGACGTCATGATGTCGCTGACTTTCATTTGCACGTCTCCTTGGTTACGAGTGTTGGTTATGAATGCCGGTTACAAATGTCGATTCCTGAAATCCAAAGCTGGTTATGTATGGCTGGCGGCAGTTGAAGGCTGCCGCATACTTAGAAAAGGCGAAAGCCGCGAATGTTGTACTTAAATCCCAATAAATGCGCAGGAAATGTTTTCGCTTTCAGAACAGCGGAAGGGCCTGAAACTTGGTAAAATCTAGGGTTCGTATTTGGTATTTGTCACCTGCCGGGTATAGCTGGTTCAGGGCCCAGTCCACACGGGATGGCGTCCTGTCAGTTGGCTTGTCGCTTCGCGCAAGGCAAGACAAGAAGACCAGACAAGACTCACCAGTAAAAGTTCATATTCTCCAGGAGAGAGTTCAGACAATGGCAATTCCAGCAACACAGATGCGTCCGGGGATGATCATCAAACACAACAATGACCTACATACGGTCTTCAGCGTGGAACACCGCACGCCGGGAAACCTGCGCGCCTTCATCCAGGCCAAGCTGCGCAATATCCGCACCAATGCCATGTTTGAGCACCGCTTCCGCTCCAGCGATCCGATCGAGAAAATCAGCGTCGACGAAGTCGCCATGGAATTCCTCTACCAGGATGGCGACGATTTCTATTTCATGAACACCGAGAACTACGAGCAGCTCAACCTGAAGCGTGACATTCTGGGTGACGCCGTGGAGTACCTCACGCCCAACCTTCAGATCAGAGTGGAGTTTTACGACAACAAGCCAGTCGGCATTGAGCTGCCCCAGACCGTGGTCCTGACCATTGTGGAGACCGAACCGGGACTGAAGTCCGCTACGGCATCCAGCGTGACCAAGCCGGCCCGGACTGAAACCGGACTGGTGGTCCAGGTGCCTCCTTTCATCAATGAAGGCGAAAAGATCAAGGTTGATACCGCGGAAGGCGCGTATCTGTCGCGGGCATAGCAGAGGCCAAGAAGCCAGAAGAAAAGAAGAAGTGTCAGGAACTCGGGAATTGCCTGGTTTGATCTGCCATTTTTGATCCGCGTTGATCCGCGGTAAGTCTGCTTTTAAAAAGTATGATTGCGAAAACCTACTTTGTCCGCGGACGTGTACAAGGCGTTGGCTTCCGCTGGTTTGTTGACCATGAAGCGCGCCTGCTTGGGCTTGCCGGATGGGTGCGCAACAACGTGGATGGCAGCGTGGAAGTTCTGGCCATGGGCACCCCGGAACAGCATACCGCTCTGCTGAATAAATTGCAGCAGGGCCCGCGGGCCGCGCGCGTGGATGAAGTTCAGGAAGCCCCGGCCCAGCCGATTGAGGGGCTGACAACGTTTCGAATTGAAGGAGCATGGTAAAGCGAATGCCTGTGAATTGCGACCACCTGAAAGATCTCATCCGCGAAGTCCCGGATTTTCCCAAAAAGGGAATTCTCTTTTATGACATCACCACGCTGCTGAAGGACAAGGTCGGCTTTGCCACGCTGATTGACGCGCTCTCTGAACATTACCTCAACGAGAAGATTGATACCGTGCTGGCCATTGAGGCCCGTGGTTTCATCTTTGGACCGGCGCTGGCCTACCGCCTGAATGCGGGCTTTGTCCCCATCCGCAAGCCGGGTAAGCTGCCCGCGGAGACCGTCCGCTGGACATACGAATTGGAATACGGCCAGGACACGCTGGAGATCCACAAAGACGCCATCAAACCGGGCGAGCGAGTGATTATCGTGGATGACCTGCTTGCCACCGGCGGCACCGCCAATGCCTGCGCCAAACTGGCCACCTCTCTGGGCGCGGAGATCGCCGGCATGGGCTTTGTGGTGGAGCTCGACTTCCTCAATGGCCGCGAAAAGTTCAATGGAACGGAAGTGTTCTCGCTGCTGCATTACGATAAGTAAATCTGGAGCGGAGTTAGGCGGAATCGTCTTTGGATCTTCTTGTTGAGCGATAAGCATTGCCCCGGCCCCTAATTAAAGTCGAGAAGTAACTTGAGACAAGTTAACGGAACTTGACTAGGGAGCCGTCCCAGCTCCGAATACGATTTGCAAAGACAGGAGGTTGAAACATGTCGTCCTGGCTTTCCAAGGTCAAATCCTCACTGTTCTTGCTTGAATGTTTTTGTGCCGTAGCTGTGAACGCCGTCGCAGTCGCTCAGACGCATGTCCAGCCAAGTCCCATTCTGACTCCGCAGCAGATGCTCGCGCGGGCCAATCAAGGTGCCGACCTTTCTGACGTAACGCCTTATCAGATCCACGCCGTGCTGCACGTCGATGGTGACCATGGCCAAAAAGGCGAGTTGCGGATCTATCGTGACACAGATCGTTTTCGCTGGGAGGTGCGCCTTGGCGACTATACCGAGATCCGAACGACGACCCGCGATAAGGTCTCCATCTACCGCTCACGGCCTTATCCCTTTCCCGGCATTGATCAAGTTGAAAATCTGGAATTGAGCTGGCATGTAAAAGAAGTGTTTTTGCCAAATACTAAGTTCAGCGCGTTCAGCAACAGAAAGGTCTCCGGAGTTGCAGCCACCTGCTTCACTTCGAGTGAACCGACCCTGAAAGGGCGAACGCAGTTTTGTTTCGAGCGGAACTCAGGCAGCCTTCTTCGCGTGCGCGACAGCAGCGGATGGCGGGGCGATTTTTCAAACTTCATTTCGGCAGGCGGCCCATTGATTCCAGGGAGAATCGTGCTCAAACAGCCCATCACTCCTCACCGCATCGAAATTACTGACGTCATTTTGGCGCGGGGCACGCTGCCGGAAGATCTTTTCGCCCCTGTGCCGGGAGCGCGCGAGTTCAGTACTTGTGAGCAGCTTATTTCTCCTTTCATTACTACACGAAAGGACTGGCAGCTTTCAAAATCGCCTGATGCACACCTGTATGCCATCGTGGAAAAAGACGGCACTCTCAGAGAGGTGCAGATCCATGACGTCCACCACCGTCATTACAGACATATTCTTGCCGATTCTGTGAAAGACATGCGCTTCCAGCCGGCCCTTTGCAATGGCCAGGCCATTACTTATGAAATGGACCTGCCACTGGAATTCGCGCCTGCCCGCAGCGAGACGCAAGCGGACCGCGATCACCAGATGGGCTGTGACATGATCGGCCAGTGCGGAGCTGCCAGAAAGTAGAAGGTCAAGAATGACGATTCGGTTAAACACATGCATTTTCCTTGTGCTGGCGTGTGTTGTGCCGGTACAGGCGCAAAACGCGCCTACGGCTCAACAGCTTCTGGATACTGCCCACAGGCAAGCTGATCTCAGTTCTCTTGGTCCCTACAAGCTGACTGCAAATTTTCTTGTCACACCTCTGGACAAGAAGGGCAGGCCGAACGAGAAGAAGCAACAACAGGGAACGCTGACTATCCTTCGCGATCATGATCGTGTCCGCTTTGAAGCCCAGTTCGGCACGGACCACGAGACACAGTTTCAAGCCGGCAATATTCGATACGTCGATCCTAACGGGACGCTTCTTACAATGTTCGGGCTGGTGAACTTCGATCAAAGCTGGGATCCTGAGCGACCAGCCAAAGGGCAGTCGCACCGGCAATACACTTTGAGCGAACCGTCCAGGAAAAAAATCAACGATGCAGAGGCCTGGTGCCTGGAGAAAAAGAGCGGCGAGCAAAAGGATGAGCTATGTTTCGGAGTGGAACATTCTGCACTGTTAAAAGCCAAATCCTACACATTTGCCGGCTACCAGAAAGCCGGGGATTTTCAATTTCCCAGACAGGTTGAAATCGAACGGCGTGAGATGCCGCCGGTAAAAGTCACCGATATTTCCCTGACGCCTCAAGCTCTTGCTCCCGACACCTTCCAGGTGCCGGAGCGCATGGTCGCCGTCGAAAGTTGTGAGGACGGGAAGCCAGCCAGAGCGGTATTCACACCGGAGCCGGAATTCACGGATGCAGCACGGAAACATAAGGGAGGATTTGTATTGCTCAATCTCATCATCGGTATGGATGGGAAAGTGATCGGTGCTCAGGCACTCACTCAGGATGCTTATGGCCTGGCGCAGGGGGCCACGAACAAAGTCAAGACGTGGAAATTCGAGCCTGCTACTTGCAGAGGGCATCCTGTGAATTCAGAGATGGAGGTTGACGTGGCTTTCGACTTATATTGAGCGCGGTACCTGCGAGAGAACCAACATTTATGGTTCCACTGCCATCGGGCGACGATCTTGTTGTTAATTTTCTGCGCTGTCCTTCACAGTTCCAGCTTTTTTTTTGCCGATTGATTTTCGTGGCGCCAGAGCGGCGCGCTCACGCGCTGGGCTACCTTCTCGACGCGCCTCCGGCGCTGTCCGTTCACAGTTCTAGCGCTTGTTTTCGCCAATTGATTTCTTAATTGGTAATTGAACGGTGCTCGCCTATCTGTCCGACCCGACCTTCTCATCCTTGGTCTTCTTCTCTTCTTCGATCCTGGCTTTTCGCGCTGCGGGAGTTTCTATCCACACGGTGCCCAGGGAAAGATCGCCGTCCACGGCGCGGTATTCCACCGCAAGATCGCGGTACAGCCACTCTGAATTCACACTCTGAAATGGGTCGCCCACGTTGTTTTCCACTGTCACCGGCATTTGCTTTGTTGGCTTGCCATAGAGCGTAGTCAAGGCTTCCGTCACCTCCTCCGTGGCGCGTGTTCCGTTGGTGTGAAAGGTAATGCGTTGCAGCGTTCCGTTTTCTATCCGGCAAGTGAGGCCTGAACTGATGTTGTAGACCGGAGCGTCATCGGGCGGATAGTGGACCAGCACGTCCTCATTCACGGGTTTGGGCGCGGGATCCACGCTTTTTGGTTTGCCGCCTGGGTCTTTCCAACACCAGTGGGGCTCGCCGGGAACGTACGTGGGTACGGCTAGAGCTCGCTTAAGACATTCCGGAAGGGTGAATGGGCTGCCGAGGGTCAAGGCAAAAAACTTTGTTGTGGGCGCCGCTTTAGCCGGAGCCGTCGTTTTGGCGCCTTGTTTTTTAGCAACTGGTTTCCCGGCAGGCTGACCATAGCAGACGCAGCAGAGGAGAAAAAGCAAAGCGAGTGATGGAAGAAGCTTCATGGGGTCGTCACCGATTTTTCTTTACGATTCTTTTACTTCCCACGTTTCTGGCTACAGGCAGGCAGGCCGAACTAACAGCAACGTTCCTAGTCCACCTTAACCCCAGACTTCTCGCCTTCGGTGCTCTGATAGGCCCAGGCCATCCGCGGAGTATTATGTGCTATGCCAAACCTGCCTCGCTGGTCCAGCAGGATCATCCCGCCATGGCCTTGCAGTCTTCTTTCCAGATAGAAGATGGCTTCCTGTGCGACCGCGTCTGGCGATCCCTTGGCCTGCACACGGTCAGCAGCCCATTTGGCCAGGACCAGTTTCATGATCGGCTCGCCCCAGCCGGTACAGGAGACCGCCGCGCTCTGGTTGTCGGCATAGCAGCCGCAGCCGATCAGCGAAGAATCGCCTACGCGTCCCGGTGCTTTATTCAGAGTACCTCCTGTGGAGGTTCCGGCGGCAATGTTGCCATCCACATCCAGAGCAACGGCGCCAACCGTGTCATGGCCTGCAAATGTGGTGTCAGGTTCGCCGGCGGCGGCTTTGGCCTGGGCCTCTTTCAGGCGCAGGACCTCGCGTTCGATTACAAGATCCTCATTCCGGCACAACGGCATACCGTGTTCCTGAGCAAAACGCTCGGCGCCTTCCGCCACCATGTAAACGTGCGGGCTTTCATCCAGGACCAAACGGGCAGCCTTGATCGGATTGCGTATGCGCTCAACGCATCCCACGCCACCGGAGCGAAGTGTGGATCCATCCATCATGAGGGCATCAAGCTGGACCTTGCCGTCGCGAGTGAGGAAGCTGCCGCGACCGGCGTCAAAGGTTTCGTCCTCTTCCATGGAAAAGATGGCTTCCTGGACGGCGTCCAGCGCACGTCCGCCGCGTTCAAGCACGTGCCATCCTTTGGCCAGGGCCCGCTTTACCCCAGTTAAATGGCTGTCAACCACATTGTCAGGCATGGCCCAGGCCCCGCCATGAACTACTAGTACTGGCAGTTGTCTCACAGGTATTCCTCAGGAAGATTCCGCTGGAAATTAGAACTTTCGAGTTTAACAGAGCTCCGACCATGCTGGCTGGGCGGGTATTCCAAAGTACCAGATCAGCAGCCGACCTATGACAACTTTCGCGCATCCAAATTGTCGGGAATCTCTCAATCCGCGTGATCCTCAGGATTACGAAAAAAAATCCGCAGTTCTGCTTCCAACAGCAGCTCACTTCAACACATCACAAAACAGCACACCTCGTTTGAGTGGGGATATCGAAAATGACTCATCGCGTAAGCCCGATAATATTCGCCGCAATCACCAGTCTCGCTTTTGCAACCGCACTTCTACTCTCAGGGTGCCAGGGGCTTGGAAGCAGCGCCGCACAACCTACGCCAACGCCCGCCCAGGCAGGCAGTCTAAATACTTCTATCAATCACATCATCCTGTTCATGCAGGAGAACCGGTCGTTTGATCATTATTTCGGGGCTCTCAATGCCTATCGAGCGAAGCAGACGCCGCCGCTGTCGCAAGACGTTGACACCTGGGGACCAAACAAGACGCCGGCGGGAGTTTCATCCCCAGGCTTTGACCCCACAACTGTTTTCGGACAAGGTCCGCCAATAGCGGCATTCCACATGCAGAGCGCATGTTCTGAAAATGCCACTTCTTCCTGGGATGAGAGCCATGTAATTTTCAACATTAAAAACGGTAGCAATAACCTGGGCCCCTTTTTGATGAATGGCGCCGCTTTTGTTCAAGGCCACTTTGCGCGCGACGAAGCTGCCAAGGGCAACAATTTCGTTGATCTAACCGGCAAACGGGCCATGGGCTTCTATGACGATTCTGACCTGCCGTATTACTATTTCATCGCTTCGAACTTCGCCACCTCTGACCGGTGGTTCTCTCCGGTAGCAACACGTACGCAGCCAAATCGTATTTATTGGATGGCCGCCACCTCACAAGGCCACATCTTTGCTCCAGATACCCAGCTTCCCGCCAAGACAATTTTCCAGAACATGGACGAGCACAACATTACCTGGAAAATTTACGAAGCTTCCGGAAACACATATTTCAATTTTTTCACTTACTCGCAGACGCACAAAACCAACGTGGTTCCGCTGGCTCAATATTTTACTGATCTGGCAAACAATACCCTGCCGCAGGTGGCCTACATTGAGACGGGAGTCGAAGTCGGCGAGACCAGCACCAGCGCCGTGGATGAGCACCCGAATGACGACGTTCAGAAAGGCGCTCAATTTGCCTCCGGTCTGCTCAACGCTTTGATGAAAAGCGCGTCGTGGAAAGACAGCGTCTTCATCCAGACCTATGACGAGGGCGGCGGATTTTATGATCACGTGCCGCCCATGAATGAAGTGAATCCTGACGGCATTGCCGCCATTCTGGGCCCCGGCGATTTCTCCGGTATTGATAATTTCACCCTGAGCGGTTTCCGCGTGCCCATGTTCGTGGTCTCACCCTTCTCGAAAAAGAACTTTGTTTCGCACACGCCCATGGATTACACCGCCGCGCTCAAGCTGATTGAAACTCGTTTCGGGATGCCAGCGCTCACCGCGCGTGATGCGGCCATGCCGGACATGACAGAGTTCTTTGATTTCAGCACCAATACCGGCCCCTGGGCCACGCCGCCAACGCCACCAGCCCAGCCAGTGAATCTGCCATGCACACAGGGAGTGCCAATCGGATAATTTGAGATCCACAGGGCTAAAAGATAAAAGCAAAAGGCACAGGGAGATCATCCTCTGCGCCTTTTGTCTTTTTGCGGAACGTTCTAACGCCGGCGCTACAAGCGTATCCCACGTACCTCAGCGATCTCCGGAAGTGATCCAATCTCCTTCAGCGCGGCGTCGATTGCTGGTGAATCGATCTGCACTACGGCAATCGCGTGCGCGTCGGCCTTTTCGCCTTTGCGGCCCAGCGCAAAGTTGCCGATGTTCACCTGATGCCGGCCCAGAATCGTTCCCACTTTACCCACCACGCCCGGCACGTCGCGGTTACGCATATAAATGAGGTTGCCTTCCAGCGGGACTTCAATCCCCAGGTCATCCACGCCCAGCAGGCGAAGCGAGTTGCCATGCAGGACTCCACCCCTCACCACATGCTCGTCTGCGGAGGTGCGCAGCGTGACTGACAAGGTGTCACCTGCGCGCCCATGCGGCTCGTCTTTGTGTATCTCGTGGATTTTGATTCCGCGTTCCTGGGCGATGGTCGCCGCATTCACCACGTTGGCTCGCTCCGCGATACGCTCATTCAGAATGCCCTGAATCGCGGCATTGCGAATCAATTCTGTTTTCCACTCAGTGATCCGGCCGGTGTAGCGGATGGATATTTCTTCAATCGATCCCGATGTTGACACGATGTTGGCCAGAAACGCTCCCAGCTTTTCTGCCAGCGCAATGTATGGCTGCATCAGTGTGTATTGCGCATGATCGATAGACGGCATGTTCACGGCATTTTGAATCACGCCGCGTTTCAGATACTCACGCACCTGGCTGGCAATCTGCACGCCCACGGCATCCTGGGCTTCATTGGTTGATCCGGCAATGTGCGGCGTGGCAATTACATTTTCCAGTGCCAGCAAAGGTGAATTTTTGGGCGGCTCTTCTGTGAATACGTCCACGGCGAGTCCAGCTACGTGTTTGCTTTGCAATGCCGCGGCCAGCGCGGCTTCGTCCAGTAGTTCGCCGCGCGCACAGTTCACAATGCGCACGCCTTTTTTCATCTTCTTGATTGACTGCTCATTGATCATGCCGGAAGTCTGCGGCGTGAGCCCAACGTGCAGGCTGATGTAATCCGCGGCGGCGTAAATCTGGTCGAGTCCAGCCAGTTGAATTTCCAGATCGCGAGCCACTGATGCGGCAACAAAGGGATCATGCGCAATCAACGTCATATCGAACGCTTTCGCGCGTCTGGCTACTTCCATGCCAATTCGTCCCAGGCCGATAATGCCCAGGGTCTTCCCGCGAAGCTCCGTCCCTTGCAATGACTTCTTTTCCCACTTGCCGGCGCGCGTGGTTGAATCAGCGCGTGAGATCGACCGTGCCAGAGCCAGCATGAGCGCCAACGTGTGTTCAGCCACGGCAACCGCATTCGCTCCTGGCGTATTCATCACGGCGATGCCGGCTTTGGTCGCGGCCTCCAGATCGATATTGTCCACGCCAACGCCAGCGCGTCCAATCACACGCAGTTTGCCGGCATTGCGCAGCACGTCAGCATTCACATCCACTGCGGAGCGTACGATGAGCGCATCGGCATCGGGCAGCGCTGCGGCCAGGTTACCGTTGAGCTGGTCAGGAGTCACCACGTTCCAGCCGGCTTCGTCCTTCAAAAGCTGGATGGCGGCCGCCGCTACTTTTTCTGCCACAACTATCTTCATGCTGATTTCTCCCTACCGCGTTGCCGGGCGTAAACTTCCTGTGCGGCACGCAGCCCGGCGCCTAATTCCACCTTGCGACCCATCTGCGCCAGCACCTGTTCCAGCGCGCCTACGGCCGCGATGGTGTCCAGATAGTCGTAATAACCAAGGTGGGCAATGCGGAAGAGCTGGCCTTTCATCTCGCCTTGCCCGTTGGCCACGATGGCGCCAAAGTGATTGCGGTACGCCTTCACAATGTCACTGGAGTCAACGCCTTCCGGCGCAGCAATGGCCGTGAGTGCCGCCGCGGGTGGGCCTGATGGATACAGCTTCAGTCCCAGCGCCTGAGCACCGGCACGCGTCATGGCTGCGGCCGTTTCAGCATTGTTGATGAGGAGTTCGCGCCCTGTGGCCAGGTCACCGCCGCCTTGCTCGCGAATGTAATCCAGCGCCGCGTTGAGTGCGGCGACCAGCGCGGTGGATGGCGTGTAAGAAGATTCACCCTTGGCGCCGTTCTTGCGCTCTTTACGCAGATCAAAGTAGTAGCGCGGGTTCTTGCTGGTTTCCATGCGCTGCCATGCGCGATCGCTCACTGCCGAATACGCCAGTCCGGGCGGAATCATCACTGCTTTTTGTGAACCGCCGATCAGCACGTCCACGCCCCAGCCATCGATATCAAAATGTGTGGTGCCCAGGCCAGTGATGGCGTCCACCACCAGCAATGTGTCAGAGCCCTTGAGAGCTTTGGCAATCCCTTCCACGTTATGCCGCACGCCGGTGGAACTCTCCGTGCCTTGCATGTACAAAACTTTGTGTTCCGGCTTCAGCTTCTCGCCGACCTGCTGAGCTGTGATCGTGTGACCATAAGGCGCCTTCAGGCTCTCCACTTGGCAGCCGTAGACTTTGGCCAGAGATTCCCAGCGTTCGCCGAATTTGCCTGCCGTTACCACCAGCACCTTGTCGCCGGGCGAGGTAAGGTTGCTTACGGCCGCCTCCATCGCTCCCGTTCCAGAGGCGGTAAACAGCACCACGTCATTGCTGGTCCCGACAAACACTTTCAGATCAGCCAGCACCTTGGTGTAAAGCGTGCGGAACTCAGCTGTGCGATGGTGCATGGTGGCGGCGGCCATGGCAAGCTGGGCCGCAGGTAAAAGTTGGGTTGGACCCGGAGTAAAAAGACGGCCTTTACGAATCATTTTGATTTTCCTGAATAACAGTTTTTGAATTACTGGGCAGTTAAATCAATGTCAGTGAAATCTGCAGGACGGGCAGAGTAGGTTTGCTGGCCGTGCTTCAACAGCACCAGGCCTGCGGTTGGATCGTCAGCGTTTTGGATAACGAGTAAACCATCACCCTCAGACGGCCCTTGGGGAGCCGTAGCCCATTGTATCTTTCCCAGCTGCTTTTTGGGAATTCGCAGCAGCATATCCACGCGCGGGAAAATGGCGTCATAGATCACCAGCCCGCGGCTCAGCATACATACACGCTGCTGTCCCTGTTCATTCATGAGCAGGTAAGCCGAATCGGGAACTCCCGGCTGTCCGGAAAAATGACCGCGCGTGTGGCCGGCGATCTCAAAATTATGTTCGCGTAAAAAAATCACGGCGCGCCCGGAGAGCTCGTCCGGTCCTGCCACGTGCCATCCTTCCAGCTTGGGTATGCGGCTGGACATCGATGGGATCAACACCGGAGGGTCGAACGGTATTCACGTTCGCGTTTGCCGATGGACGGTTGTAGGGTTGTATGAATAGCAGTCCCACCAGTGCAACCAGCCCAAGGGCCAGCGCAATACGAATGGTGAGGCTGCTGCCCTGCGGCGGCAAGGGTTGGACTTTGATTTCACTCGCGCCCGGCATGTCTTCCATGCGTTCGGCCAGCGCGTTCATTGCTTCAAGATGCCCCGCAATATGGTTTCCCGTGAACGCGGGAATTGTAAGCTCCGTCAGCTCCATCAGCCGGTTCTTCACGGCGAAGCCGGTTTGCGTGGAGCAGCATATTTTTTCCGTGTTGCTCAGCGCGGCTGCGGTGCCAAGGAATATGCGCACTTCCAGCGGCTGGTCAGATCGCGCGTTGAACCGGCGATCCAGACCGGCGCTCCCGGTGCGCATCAGGACGCGTCCCTGGCCGGCCAGCGTAGCGGACTTGGGCATGAGGCTCAGTGAAAACGTGGCTGGGACACGCATCTTTATATGGAGCCCGGGCTTATCCACGCGGTTCGAAATCTGGACGATCGTTGGACGCTCCCGCTTGCCAAAGTGTCCGGCGATGATCACATCCTTCCCGTCGCGGACAGGCTGGGTTTTCAGCAGCTCTGCAATGTGCAGGGCATCGGCTTCTATCGCCTTGTAGCCGCGGAACACGGCAAAACGTCGCACCCAGTACACCACTATTCCAACAATGGCGACGACGATCGCAATGTTGATAAAGATTGCCAGTGGTGACATGGGTTAGCTCGGAAGTCTCTCCGGGAAGTTTATCAGGACAGCAGCCTGTGCTGATGGCCTTTGTTAATCTGTTTTGCCGCGAATTTACGCGAATCAAAGCAAGAACGTTTTGCCGCAGATTAACGCAGATGAACGCAGATTGGGGTCTGGCATAAACGCCTTGGCTGTTCTCCGTGTCTCTGGGGTAGGTTCGGGTCTTCGTCCCTCGTATAATCATCTTTCACGCGACATCTTTCACGCGACATTCGCACGAGAGGGAGAATCCATGGGAATCGGCGACCAGATACAGAAAGACATCGTAGCGGCCATGCGCGCCCGCGAGGAACTAAAGCTTTCCACCCTTCGCATGGTGAAATCCGCCTTGAAGAACAAAGAGATCGACAAGCGCGCTCCACTCGATGAAAAAGAAGAGCAGCAGATCCTCTCCACGCTGATCAAGCAACGCAAGGATTCCATTGAGCAATTCGTCAAAGGTGGGCGCCAGGAGCTGGCCGATAAGGAAGCTGCCGAGATCAAGATGATTGAAGCCTACCTGCCCACAGCCATGGGCGAAGAAGAGATTACCGCTGCGGTGAAAGCGACCATCGCCGAAATGGGCGCGCCGACCATGAAAGAGATGGGCACAGTCATGAAGAATGCCATGGTCAAGCTACAGGCAACCGGCGCTCGTGTGGAAGGCAAAACCGTGAGTGAGATCGTAAAGAAGCAACTGGGCGGCTAACAGTCATTCACGGCTGTTCCTGATCAGTGTTCATCCGCGTTAATCAGCGGTAAGGGTTTTCCTGTCAGCGTTTAGCACTCAGCTCTCGTTGCTGCCAAAATGCATTGTCGCAGACAAATTTAGTTGCAGCAGCAAACTTACCTCCTCATACTACGTTCAAACTAAGTAACGTTCCCCAAACGTGTTAAGCCCGCACCGGGTGGTGACACCAGTTTTCCTGGTGCAGGCAGCGTTGTACCGGTACAAGAGGTGATGTATGGTTCCCGAATCGAGTCCACTACAGAGGTTTTTCAACGAAATTGTAGAACGTAACTATGACGAAGTTGGCGTACGGCAGGCGGAGGTGCAAGCCTATGTCGCCAATCTGCTCACCGAATTCTGCGAGTCAGAAAATCTTTTCAAAATCAAGAATGAAGACGGCCGTTCACTGTCTGACGTAGGCGAGATGCTGCTGGAGTCCGATCCCGTTTACGGACCGGCGCCTTCCTTTGATCGCGAACGCCAGGTGCGCAAGCATATTGGCGACTACTCGCTGTTCTTTTCCGGCATGTTTCCGGAAAGCCTGAACCGTCACCGGCTGAGAAAGCACCGGCTGGAAGGTTTCCTCGACTTCATCAAGGCAGGCAAGGAGAGTTATTACATCGTCTCCAAATTCGAGCACTTTGAGTATGCCAAGGTGGCGCCCTTGTTCAGCCGCATGGCCCAGGATTTTGAACGTCTGGTCTATGGCCTGAACCAGGTGAAGAATGAGTTGCAGGAGTTGCAACATCCTATCGCCCGGCGCACACAGCAACTGCTGATGTAAGACGTTAAGCTGAAAGGCGGTACGGTCTTCCGGGGCGTGCCGCTTTTCTTCTATTCCAAAAACCGCCGGAGACTGTGGCGCGTGCGTGATTCGATTGGGCTCCTGTTGCAGCGGGCTCGGCGCGTGCTCGGCCTCGCCCTTATCGCCTTGCCGGTTTTTCCTGTGCTCTATGACTCTGAGTAAGCTTCAGATTTCTCAAGAAAACCCAGTTCTCAGATAAAATAGGTCTTCAATTCAACTTAATTGGACCCCCACTATGTCGAACCATCCTTTGCATTTCGTGACCCTGTCCGGTGTTCCCGTCTCCGTCACCGACCTGAAATGGCCGTTCCATCCATCGACGTCAGGCGCTGACTGGCTCATCCTGCATGGCCGTGCTGACCTTCTAGGCAGCGACGAAGGTCTGCATTGCGAAGTGGCCGTGGGCATGACGCAGACCATGAAGGACGCTCTGGGGTCGCTGGCGGAAGAACATGCCGAAGGTCTGGTGGTGAACTCCATTCGCAAGGTGCTCGATAACGGCCAGCTGGCGATGGTGAAATCCGGCAAGCTCCAGCCCGTCCACGTTACCAGCCGCTTTTATAGTTTTGCTGCAAAGAAGATCCAGTTCCCCTCGCAAAACGAAGACGATGTTCGAGAGATGTTGAAGCGCCGTGTGTTCTGGCTGTCCAAAGTCACGAACGGAGCTGCCGTGGAAGTGGCCCATCCTTATGATTGCCAGTATGTAAATCTCACGCGCGAAAAGCTGCTGGAACTGGCCAAGCAGCTTGCCGGACAGGGATTGATGAAGCTGGAAGGCGATCAGGCCATTGCATCTGACTGGCTCATGCAGCAGGAGCCCGCCATGATCGCAGCAATGCAGAAAGGCGTGGACGCCGGCCTGGCTGCCAACAAGATCACGGCGTAATCGCAGACTGAAGCTTGGCTTCTTTACTACAAGTCGACCATCTCAACGTCTCTTTCGCCACGCAAACCGGCGAAGTGGCTGCGGTACGCGACGTGAGCTTCAACATCCCGGAAGCAGGCACGCTTGGCCTGGTGGGTGAATCAGGCTCGGGTAAATCAGCAACCTCGCTGGCCATCATGCGGCTGTTGCCGCCACAAGCCCGCATTCAGGGAAACATTTCCTTCTCTGGTCAGGACCTTCTTGCCCTGCCGGAAAACGACATACGTAAGCTGCGTGGCTCAGCCATCAGCATGATCTTTCAGGAACCAATGACCGCACTGAACCCGGTGATGCGCGTGGGTGATCAGGTGGCAGAGGCGGTGATTGCGCATCATTCAGTGTCCCGTCATGAAGCCAGGCGACGGACCATGGATGCTCTGCGTGAAGTGGCCATCCCAGACCCCGACAAGCGAGCCAATGATTATCCGCATCAGCTTTCCGGCGGTCAGCGGCAGCGCGTGATGATCGCCATGGCGCTGGTCAACCAGCCGCGTCTACTGATTGCAGACGAACCCACTACAGCCCTGGACGTAACCATCCAGGCGCAAATTCTGGAACTGCTGCGCGATCTTCGCGAAAAACATAAGCTGGCTGTGCTCTTTATTTCGCACGACCTTGGCGTTGTTTCCCGCGTGGCTGACCATGTGGCGGTGATGTATGCCGGCGAAATTGTTGAAATGGGTCCGGTGCAGCGGATCTTTTCGGCCGCGCAGCATCCTTATACCCGTGGGCTGATCCATGCCATTCCCACTTTGAAGACCGATCGTTCGCGTCCCTTGCTGACGGTGGAAAAGCTCTCCAGGCAGGGGGGCGCTGCGCCATTGAGACAAATTTCCCCCGGACACTGGGCGCGCATCGCGCAGTAGCGGTCTGGTGATTTACACTCTCAAGGGTTAGCGTGCGCATACTTATCATCTCTGACATTCATGCGAACCTGGAAGCGCTGGACGCGTGCCTGCAGGTCGCGCCCCCGCATGATCATGTCTTCAACCTCGGCGACATTGTGGGCTATGGCGCCAATCCCAATGAAGTGATTGAACGGTCACGCCAGTTGGGGACTGTCTTTGTGCGCGGCAATCATGACAAAGCCTGTTCCGGCGTCAGCAGCATGGAAGATTTCAATCCCATCGCCGGCCTGGCCGTGATGTGGACCCGGCAAAAACTTACCGCTGACAACCTGCAGTTTCTGCGCGACCTGCCGCAAGGTCCCATCATGCCGCTGGAAAATGTGGAATGCGTTCACGGATCGCCTCGCGATGAAGATGAATATGTGCTGATGCGGCGTGAAGCCTACTCCCTGCTTGCAGACGCTGATGCGCCGGTCACATTTTTTGGCCACACCCACGTCCAGGGCGGATTCTGGATTGATGACAGCAATGAGACCGAAGGCGCAATTGAGATGCAATATCCATCCGCCCAGGGAAAGCAGGAATTCATGCTGAAACTGGCGGGCGCCGGAAAATACATGATCAACCCGGGATCAATCGGCCAGCCGCGTGACGGCGATCCCCGTGCTGCTTTTGCGCTGTATGACACGGAAGAAAAATCAGTGACCTTTTACCGTGTGCCTTACGACATAACCGCTGCGCAGGAAAAGATTTTTGCCGCCGGCCTTCCTGAGCGGCTGGCAATCCGGCTGGAGGAAGGCCGCTGAAGGAATGAGCGCAATGAAGCAATCCGGATTATTCGAAGAGCCCAGGGGCAGCACCGGCAAGTTTGACGTAATCGCCCACATTGATGGCGGCGCGCGCGGCAATCCCGGTCCTGCGGCCTATGGCGTGATCGTGCGTAATGCCAGCGGCGCTGTGGTTGCCGAGCTCAGCGATTATCTGGGCATGCAGACCAATAATCATGCTGAATACTCGGGACTGCTGGCCGCATTGGAATATGCCGCGCAGGCCCAATATCAATCGCTGAAAGTTTTCAGCGACTCCGAGTTGCTTGTCCGCCAGATGCAGGGCCGCTACAAAGTATCCAGCCCCAGCCTGAAGCCGTTGTATGACAAAGCGCGATTGCTGGTGCAAAAGTTCCACGTCTTCAACATCGAGCACGTCTTGCGCGAAAAGAACAAAGATGCTGACCGGCTGGTGAATCAGTGTCTGGACGCCCGCTCACGCTGATCGAGTCTCTTGCCGCCATCAATTTTGCATCCGTCTGCTACGCTGATACTCCAAAGTAGCTGGAGGGCTAAACATGCAACGCCAGAACATTTCCGGAAATTCCAAATACGAACCTATCGTGGGCTATTCGCGGGCGGTGCGCGTGGGCAATATCATCCATGTGGCTGGAACAACGGCTACCGGCGATGACGGCAAGATCGTGGGCGGAGACGACGCTTACGCCCAAACCATGCAGGTTTTTCGCAATGTTGAGGCTGCCCTGAAGAAAGCAGGCGCCGGCATGAAGGATGTGGTTCGCACGCGGATGTTCGTCACCAAAATCTCGCGCGATTGGGAACTGGTAGGCAAAGCGCATGGCGAATTCTTCCGCGACATCCGTCCCGTGGCTACGATGGTAGAGGTCACGAGCTTGATTTCCCCGGAGATGCTGGTGGAGATTGAGGTGGAAGCCATTGTCGGTGAGTCGGCCGGATGGGAGAATCTCAAGCCGCAGCTTCCGGCAAGATAGAAACCGGCAAAATCGAAACCAGCAAAATAGAAAAAAGGCCAGCACATAGCTGACCTCTTTGTTGCTCTTAAAGGATGAGAGTTATTTCTTAGGAGCGATTGAGTCTTTGGCAGCCTTGGCTACGCGGAACTTTACCACGGTCTTGGCAGCAATCTTGATGGGTTCACCGGTCTGAGGGTTGCGTCCCATGCGGGCTTTGCGGTTGGATTTTACCAAGCGGCCCAAGCCAGGAATGATGAATACGCCGTTCTTCTTGGTTTCTTTCACTGCCACTTCCGCCAGAGTTTCCAGAAAAGTTGCGGCGGTCTTGTTGTTCATCTCCAACTTCTCGGCCATGTGGCGCACGAGTTGGGTCTTGGTCATGCCAGATGCCATCTTACCTCCTTGAAATGTGGGCGCTTAAAACCCACTCATGCGAATATATACACGGGCTGCGAACGTATGCAAGCGTTTTCGCCAGATTTCATGCGGGTTTTAAAAAGTATATCTGTGGAAAACTGCATGGATAGCGGCTCAGAGCAATTCGCGATTGTGCTACCCGCATCTTTCCGCCTAAGCCAATCGATAGAAACTCAGCACCGCGTCGCCCTGTTGCAGCTTCCGTTGCCTGCGCAGCGAGCCAAACTGGTCCCCGGGATCGAAGTGTTTATCGTGCTCGGCAATCACAGTGCTTTCCGGCCGGATGATCTGCGACTGTGAGAGAAATCCCAGTACCTGCTCGTAATCGCCCATCTTGCGATAGGGAGGATCAAGAAAGCAAAAATCGCAAGTCACGGCCTGGCTGTCCAGCATGCGCAGGGCGACAGCGGCTTCACGCTCAATGACCTCGAAGCCTTCAAAGCTGTCTTCCAGCTTCAGTGAGCTGAGATTCTGGCGAATCACGCGCACCGCTTTTGCCGATGACTCAACAAAGTGCACCATTCTTGCGCCACGGCTGAGGGCCTCAATCCCAACAGCTCCGGTACCGGCAAACAGGTCCAGCCAAACGGATTCGGCCACCTGCGGCGCTACAACATTGAATAGCGTTTCACGCAGGCGGTCAGAGGTGGGACGGGTTTCAATCCCGGCAGGCGCGGCCAGGCGGCGGCTCTTGAACTTTCCGGCGATCACACGCATTGAAGCGGAACTCTCCTGACGAACATCTAATTTAACGTATAGAATCACATCGCGGCGTGCTTGAGTTTGGATTGTGAGACTCGGGGCAATGCCTTGTCCCAGATCCGATTTCAGATTTTGGATTCCTAAAGTAGATGCGAACCTGGTCAATCTCGGCGGGGAAGTGGATGGGCGCTGAATTCCGCCTGCACGTCAGCTTTTTGTTCATGCTCTTTTTTGTGCCCTTTGTGCTTCGCGACGACCCAGCCCGCAGCAACGTCATCGCTTTTGGCGTGGGCGTGCTGGCTCTGGCGGCGCTAATTACGGCCTCCGTTGTCATACATGAGCTCGCCCATGTGGTGGCTTCAGCGCGTGCCGGAATTCCCATGCGTGGCTCCATGCTCACCCCTCTCGGTGGCATTGCCATCGCCGACGCCAACAACCTGATGGAGAATTCACGGCATCTGGGGCGGGAAGCACGAATTGCTCTTGCCGGGCCATTGGCAAATCTCTTCATGGCCGCGGTCTCCGGCGCCATGCTGCTGGCTATGCCAAATAAAGCATACCTCTGGACGCAGCCATTGCTCTCAGTGAACGCGCTGGGCCGCAGCTTTGTCTGGATCAACCTGGCCCTTTTCGCGTTCAATCTGCTTCCCGCGTTCCCGCTGGATGGCGGGCGCGTTTTCCGCGCGTGGAGAACCCGTGATACTGACTTCAACACTGCGACACGCCTGGCCGTCAATATGGGCCACATTTTTGCCGCCGTGTTCATGTTCATGGGTTTAGCGTGGTACCGTTTTGGGTGGTCTCCATGGCTTATGCTGGTCGGGCTGATTCTCTTCATGGCCACGCAGATGGAAGAGCGCAGCGCCATGTTCCAGTCCGTGGTGGAAGCCGTGCAGATGAAAGACATCATGCTCACGCGGTTTTCGGTGCTCTCACCGGCGGACACCCTGGAAGACGCCCTGCGCAAGGCCGTCCATTCCCTGCAGGATGATTTTCCCGTTGTCAGCCACGGTGATCTGATCGGTGTGATCACGCGGCAAACCATCGTGGAGCGCCTTCGTCAGGAGGGCAACGGCTATGTCCAGGCAGCCATGAGCAGGGCTTTCGAGATTGCCGAGCGTGAGGAATCGCTGGCGTCAGCCTTCCGCAAACTCACTTCGCGCGGCCTTACGCTGATCCCGGTGGTCGATCAGGAACGTCTCGTAGGAATCGTCACGCTGCAAAACCTAATGCACAGCATGGGACTGCTGGCCGAATCACGTCGGTTGAGCAGACAAGCGGAAGAGCAGATGTAATCCGCGCGCAATGTGCTGGTTTTAAAATTACCCAATCACCAAATTACCCGATTACCCAATCTCCAGTGATACACTTTCGGGTTCCATCCCCACACCATGGAGAGTACCCGTGAAGAGGCTTGCCCTACCCATCTTTTTGATTGTGTTCGTGTCCCTGGCCGTAAGTGCACAAGAGCTGACGGTTGAATCCATTTATGCGCCTGCGTCCATTACCGGGCGTGCTCCGGACACAGTCAAATGGAGCCCTGACGGCAAGAAAGTATCCTACATTCTGCATGCTGAAGAAGGCGGCAAGGCCGACCTTTATTACATTGACGTGACCACGGGCAAATCCGCGGTGCTGGTGGCTTCTGACAAGATCGCTGCGCTCACGCCGCCGACCACCGCCGGCAAAGACGATCGTGAAAAGGACAACCGTGCCCGCTATCGCGTGGCGGGATATCACTGGTCGCCGGACTCACAGCACATTCTGTTCGATGCCAATGGCCTGCTTTGGTATTACACGCTTTCCAGCGGCACTGCCGTCCCGCTTACCTCGCCGGGCGATGCCGCCAGCGATCCCAAGTTCTCTCCCGACGGCAAGCAGCTCTCGTACGTGAAGAAGCACAATCTGCATGTGACTCCCATTGAAGGCCACAAGGAAGTTGCCCTGACCAAAGATGGCACGGACGACCTGCTCAACGGCGAAGTGGACTGGGTTTACGCAGAAGAGCTGGCGGTGCGCAGCAACTATTTCTGGTCGCCCAACGGCAAAGAGATTGTTTTCCTGCAGATGAACCAGGCGAAGGTGCCGACGTACCCAATCACGGATTTCATCCCGCAACATCCCACCGTGGATAAGGAAAAATATCCAAAAGTCGGCGACCCGAATCCTGAGGTCCGCCTGGGCATTATCGCCGCGAATGGCGGCTCGCCAAAATGGATCAACCTGACCAATGATAAAGACACGTACGTGCCGCGCTTTGGCTGGGTACGTGACGGCATTGCGTGGGCCATGCTGATGAATCGCGCACAGAACGATCTTGAACTCTTCTTTATCGACGCGAAAAGCGGCAAGGTACGGCGGGTGCTTTCAGAGAAAGACAATGACTGGATTGAGATGACTGATAACTTCCAGGTCCTCAAGTCCGGCGACAAATTCATCTGGTGGAGCTGGCGTGACGGTCATACTCATCTCTACCTGTATTCGTTTGACAAAGCCAACCCCATGGGCGGCGAAGCCAAACTGGTAAACCAGATCACCAAAGGCGATTTCGAAGTGTTCGACGTGGAAAGCATTGACGAAGCCGCAGGTATTCTGTACTTCAGCTCCAACGCGTCAGACGATCGCCAGCGGCATATTTGCAGCGTGAAGCTGGATGGCAGTGACTTTAAAATTCTGAGCAAAGCGCAGGGCGGCACGCATCAGGCATCGTTCGCATCCGATGGAAAATATTATGTCGACAACTTCTCCTCAGTGATGACGCCGCCACAGATGTCATTCTGCCGTGTCGGCGGCTCCTGCGATCCATTCTGGAAATCAAAGAGCCTGGAAACCTACAAACTTATCGCTCCACAATTTGTAGACTTCAAAGCCGAAGATGGCACAGTACTGCACGGCCAGCTCTTTCTTCCTCCCAACAGTGAAGGCAAGAAAATTCCGCTGCTGAACAATCCTTACGGCGGCCCGCATGGCCAGTCCGTTCGCGATGCCTGGGGCGGGGCCAATTTCTTCTTCAATCAGGTCCTGATGCATGATGGCATCGCCATTCTGGTGGTTGACAATCGCGGCATGGGATCACGCGGCAAGAAATTCGCCGCCGCTTTGAAACATAATTTTGGTGAAGTCGAGCTCAAGGACCAGCTTGCTTCCATTGATCAGGCGCTACAACGCTTTCCGCAGCTTGACGGTACCCGCATGGGGTGGTGGGGATGGAGCTATGGCGGCTATATGACGCTCTATGCCATGACGCACTCGGACCGTTTCAAGGCCGGTGTGTCTGTGGCTCCCGTGACTGACTGGACCAACTACGATTCCATTTACACCGAGCGATATGGCGGCCTGGTGCCGGAATTTGCCGCCGCTTACAAGAACAGCTCGCCCATCAACTTCGCCGAGAAACTCCACGGCCATCTGCTGGAGGTTCACGGCACCAGTGACGACAACGTGCACATGCAGAACACCATCCAAATGGTGAATGCGTTCATCAACGCCGGAAAGCAGTTTGACTTGCAGGTGTATCCACGCAAGACGCACGGTATTTCCGGCCAGCAGGCTAGAACGCACCTGTTCAACCGCATTCGCAATGAATTTCGTACTGAACTTCTGGGAGCAGCAGGACAGCCGTGAGCGTCAAACAATACTCGCTGGGAGATTTTGAACTGACTGCGGTCAGTGATGGGACGTACGTTGCCGATGGCGGAGCGTTCTTCGGCGTTGTGCCGAAGACGCTTTGGCTGCGTAAGGTGAAGGCCGACGATCTGAATCGCATCACGGTAAGCTGCAACTCCGTGCTGATTCAGGCAGGGAACCAGAATATCCTGATCGAAACCGGCATCGGCAATAAACTGGCCGAGAAGACCAAAAGCTTCTTTCTGCCCCAGGAAAATCTGCTGAACAGCCTTCATGAGGCCGGAGTGGCGCCCGAGGACATTGACGTCGTCATCAATTCGCATCTCGCATTTCGATCATTGTGGATGGAACACGGTTTACAAAAATGGCGTTGCCGTCCCAACGTTTCCCAAAGCGAAGTACTACGCGCCCAAGGGCGAGTGGGAGCATGGCGTTCTGCAGCTGGAACGCGATCGTGTGAGCTATATCAGTGACAACTACGATCCGCTGATTCGCACCGGCCAGATGACTCTGCTCTCCGGCGATCAGGAGATTGTGCCTGGTGTTTCCGTGGAGACCATTCCCGGACACACGCGCAACATGTGGGCTGTGATGGTGAGCAGCGGCGGCAAGACGGCGTGCTACATCTCTGATCTTATTGCCACCACCTGGCACCTGGAGCCAACGTGGGTGATGGCTTATGATCTTTTCCCGCTGGAAGCCATTGAGAACCGAAAAAAATATTATGAGCGCGCAGTTCCAGGGCAATGGCTCACTATGTTTACGCATGATCCCAATGTGCCCTGGGCACACATCACCAACGAGAACGGAAAATTCATCGCCAAGGCCGTGTAAGATAGCGTGACTATGCGCGGGGCCATACTTGCGGGCACAATTGCCATCCTGTCGATATTCTTCGGCGTGCAGAAATTTGCCGCGCAGCAAATCAAGTTCACTGTGCAGGACAAGAATGAAGTGGTGCATCGCGCTGAGCAGCCTCCATCCACCGACCTGGAACGCGCGGCACAGCTAAAAGTGTGGTTTGACCAGGCCGGCTGCGGCGTTGTTGATCTTACGGAGCAAAGGGTTGAAGGCGCCGATGCGCCGAATGTGATTTGCCACTTGCATGGAGAAAGTCCGTCCACCATTGTGGTGGGCGCGCACTTTGATCATGCCACGTCCCCGCAACGCTCGCTGGATAACTGGAGTGGAGCTGCGCTGCTCCCGGGCCTGTATCGTTGCCTCAAAGACCGTAAACGGCATTTCAGTTTTGTGTTTGTCGCCTTCGCAGACAACGGAAATGAACTGGTTGGGGCCAAATCCTTTGCCGATCACCTGGACGCTGAAGGCGCTCACAATGTTCGCGCCATGATCAACCTGGACGCGCTGGGTCTTTCTCCAACCAAAATCTGGACCGCGCATTCTGACAAAGAGCTGGTCGAAGCACTGATAAAGTGCGTGTACATGCTCAAGATCCCCGCGAGCCAGATTGATATCACCGCGGCCGGCAATTCAGATTCTGATCCATTTGCGGATCAAAGAATTCCGCAGATTACGCTGCACTCCATTACGCATGAGCATTTGCGCAACGCCGTGCCTTCCAAATTCAGACCTGCAAATTACTATGACTCTTATCGCCTGCTGTGCGGATACCTGGCCCTGCTGGACACCACTCTAAAGAAAAGGCACAACTCCTGATGAAGGCACTCCGCTCCTTCTTTGAGCTGGAAAAATACAACACTTCAATCTCTCGCGAGGTAATCGCCGGCCTGACCACGTTTACCACCATGTCATACATCGTGGTGGTGAATCCCGCGATTCTCAGTCACGCCGGCATTCCCGCGGCACCCAAGTTTCACGGCAACCATTGTGGCGGCGGTTTTCGGCTGTACCCTGATGGCCTTTCTGGCCAACCGGCCGTTTGCCATCGCTCCTTACATGGGTGAAAACGCTTTTATCGCGTTCACTGTTTGCGTTCAACTTGGATACAAATGGCAGACCGCGCTGGGTGCAATTTTTATTGCCGGCATTCTCTTTATTATTCTCACGGTGCTGCGGCTGCGGCAGTGGGTGGTGGATTCCGTACCGCTCTCTCTGCGTTACAGCTTCGCCGTGGGCATTGGATTGTTTCTAACGTTCATCGGCTTGAACCAGACAGGGATTGTCATACTGGGTGTGGTGGGTGCGCCCGTCCGCGCGGGACATCTCAACTCCGCTCCGGTGCTGGTGGCGATCTTCGGATTCATTCTGCTTGCCGTGCTGGTCATCCGAAAAGTACCGGGTGCGATCCTGCTGGGAATCGTCGTCACCGCCATTCTGGCTTTCCTGACAAAAACCGCCGCTCCACCAGCGCACTTTCTGAGTTTGCCGCCAAGTCTGGCTCCCATCGCCATGAAGATGGATATCCGCTCCGCTCTGACCTGGGGCGCCTTTCCCGTGGTGCTCACAGTTTTTATCATGGCGTTTGTCGACACCATGGGAACGCTGATTGGCCTTTCCGCTCGTGCAGGGTTCCTGGATAAAGATGGGAAACTGCCGCAGATCGAACGGCCCATGATAGTGGATGCACTGACCACAACACTCTCTCCCATGATCGGCACAACGACTTCAGGAGCGTATGTTGAATCGGCAACGGGCATTGAAGCGGGCGGGCGCACCGGACTCACCGCACTGGTGACCGCCATTGGCTTTGCTTTGACGCTGTTCTTCTCGCCGTTTGTCACATCCATTCCGCCACAGGCGTACGCGCCAGCCATGGTGATTGTGGGATTGTTCATGCTGGAACCCATCACGCGCATCGATTTCAGCGACTACACCGAATCGATTCCCGCATTTGCCGTGATCACCCTGATGTGTTTCACTTTCAACATTGGCGTGGGCATAACGGCCGGATTTATTCTGTATCCTCTGGGCAAGATCGTGACCGGGAAGGTCCGGCAGATCAGGCCAGGGATGTGGGTTCTGACTGGCCTGTCACTGCTGTTCTTTGTCTTTTACCCTTACGGGTAACCGGCGAAAATGCTCACCGTCATCACTCGGAATAGTCTAATCGGGTTAGCCTATTAAAAGTCGCCCCGTTTCAAATTTGTGAGGTTGCCCAATGCTTAAATTAGCTTTTCTTGCCACATTGCTTCTCGCACCGTTGGTGCAGCCCTTATCGCTTCGCGCGCAAGCCGCCGCACCCGGGAAGACAGACGGTGAAGTGCGTTATACGCTGATCCTCTCCGGCAACAAAGCTGGTTTTGAGACCATCACACAGAATCCCGATGGCAGCCTGAAAGTCCACTACGAATTCAATGATCGCGGTCGTGGGCCAAAGATTGATCAGATCATAGAAGTCTCGAAAAGCGGGCTGCCTGTTCGCACCCAATCCACCGGTGTCGATTACATGAAAGCGCCGGTCACAGAATCTTTTTCCCTGCAGGGCGGAAACGCCACGTGGAAGAACCGTGCGGAGAACGGACAGAAGGCAGTCAAGGGCGACGCGTTTTATTCCAGCGTGTCAGGAACGCCGGAAGAGGGCATGCTGCTGACCAGGGCTTTGCTGAAGGCTCCCGGGCATAAATTGGCATTGCTGCCGGCCGGTGAGGTCTCACTGGAGAGAAAAAGTGAGGTCACGGTAACGGTGAACAACCAGCCGCAGACGATGGTCCTTTACTGGATCACTGGTCTGGGCTTTACGCCGGGTCCCATCTGGCTGACGAAAGACGGAAAGTACGGGGCTTCCGTTTCGGCATGGTTTTCTCAGGTGCCGGAAGGATGGGAAGCGGCCATCGATCCTCTGATCAAGGAACAGAATAAGTTTGAACAGATGCGTTCAGGCGAATTGGCACGAAGTCTGGGACACAAGCCGGGTAAGCCGCTGGTATTTACTCACGCCAAGCTTTTTGATTCCGAAACCGCAACCTCACTCAGCGGACAGACCGTGGTGATCACCGGCAACAAAATCACCGCCGTTGGAGAAGATGGCAAAGTGCAGGTCCCCTCGGGCGCCGAAGTGATTGACGCAGGCGGCAAGACGCTAATGCCCGGGCTCTGGGACATGCATGTTCACATCCAGCCAAATGACGGCTTGTTGCACATTGCCAATGGCGTGACATCCGTCCGTGACATGGCCAACGATACGGAAGAACTGATGAAAACGCGCGACCGCTTTGATCAGGGAACTGAGATTGGCCCGCGCGTGTTGATGGCCGGGTTCATTGACGGTCGCGGACCCTATCAGGGGCCAACGAAAGTTTTTGCCGACAACGAGGAAGAAGCCCGCAAAGACGTGGATAACTACGCCCGGCTGGGCTACGTCCAGATCAAGGTCTACAGCTCGCTGAAGCCGGAACTGGTGCCCAAGATTGCCGAGATGGCGCACGGCCATGGTCATGCGTTTGAGCGGCCATGTGCCTGCGGGAATGACTGCTGAGCAATTTGTTCTGGCTGGAGCCGATGAGATCCAGCACATGAATTTCATCTTCCTCAACTTCATGCCGCAGGTAAAGGACACGCGCACGCCGGCGCGATTCGTGGAACCGGCCCAGCATGCGGCGGAGATTGATCCATCGTCTGACCAGGCCAAGGAGTTCATCAGGTTGCTGCTCGATCATAAGACCGTGATTGATCCTACGCTCAGCATCTTTGAAGATATGTTTATCGACCGCGCAGGCCAGATGCCGCAAGGATGGGCGACGGTGGCGCAACGTATGCCATCAGAAGTACGCCGCGGATACCTGTATGGCGGAATCGAAGTTCCGGATGGAATGGACCAGCGCTATCGCGATGCTTTCAAGCAGTTTGAAAAGATGGCCAAGGCATTTTATGACTCCGGCGTTCCGATTGTTGCAGGCACGGACTCGCTGGCGGGCTTTGCTCTCCATCGCGAACTGGAAATTTATGGCGAAGCAGGCATACCTGCGCCGAAAGTTCTGCAACTGGCCACCATTGGCGCAGCCCGCATCATGAAGCGTGATCAGGAAGTGGGCAGCATCAAGGCAGGAAAGCTCGCTGACGTGATTCTGGTGGATGGCGACCCTGCCATGAAGCTCACTGACCTTGATCGTGTGGAGACCGTGGTGAAAGACGGCGTGGTGTTCAAAGTTGCCGATCTTGATCGCGCGTTGGGTGTGCAGCCGGTGAGGTAATTGTTGGCCGCGAATTACGCGAAAAATCACGAATACAGATCAGAAGGGTGCGGAGCAAATAGCTCGTTCGGCAGGCGGTAATATCATTTGCACTGATTCTTGACCATTGCAAATGCTCTCAATCGCAGGCCGAGAGCAGATCAAGAGGCGGGTCCGGCGAAGAGGAAAAGACTATGTGTTCTGATTTCATTCGTGGCCATTCGCGGAATTCGCGGCGAATCCGTTAGTCGCAGGTGGAGAGCAAATCAAGCTGCGGTTCGGGTAAGTGGGCTATTTCGTGAGGCTTCACGCGGCCGTTCAGCAGCTCATCAAAGAACTGGTCAACGCTGGCCAGGATGTCCGGCCCTTTTTGCGCGTGATAAACCGCGCGACGCAGCGCGGTGCCGCCGGTTACGCCGTGTGTGAACCAGGCAACGAACTGTTTCATCTTGCCCGGCGTGCCGTGCATGTCTTCTTCCACCAGCATCTGGAAATAAGTCCGGATCATCTCGTAACGATCGCGTTCGGTAGGCTGATCGTAACGGCCAGTGTCGGCGAACTGGCGAATCTGGCGGAAGATCCAGGGATTGGACGCGGCGGTACGGCCGATCATCACGGCATCACACTTTGTCTGCGCCACCATGGAGACCGCATCTTCCGGCGTGCGAATATCGCCGTTGCCGATCACGGGAATCTTTACGGCGTCTTTCACAGCGGCAATCCATTCCCAGCGAGCGTTGCCGCTGTATCCCTGCTCGCGCGTGCGGGCATGGAGAGCCACCGCATTCAGGCCGCAATCTTCAGCCATGCGCGCCAGCTCCACGGCCACGATGTTGGAATCATCCCAGCCCAGACGGAATTTCACCGTGAATGGAATCTTCACGGCTGAGCGCACCGCTTCAAAGATCGTACGGATCACCGGCAGGTCTTTCAGCAGGCCTGAGCCTCCGTTGCACTTCACCACTCGCTTGGCCGGACAGCCAAGATTGAGGTCGACAATATCGAACCCGGCATCCTCCACGATCTTCGCCGAACCGGCCATGGTGACGGGATCGCTGCCGAAGAGCTGTGCGGAGATGGGATGTTCGTCCTGGTAGAAATGCAGGTATCGCTTGCGCTTTTTCTCACGGGTGCGGAAGAGTCCGTCGGCGGAGGTGAACTCGGTCATCAGAAGTCCGCAGGACGTTTTATGCTTAAAAACCGCTGAAGTGTCCGGATCGTGGTTAGTGCAGTTTGGCCCCTGAGGCAGTGTGGGTGCGGCGTTGATGTCGAAAACCGTTGGCGCTTCCATGACTTCGCGAGCGCTCTGCACAAAGCTGGCGTTACGGATGAAACGACGGAAGACCGTATCGGTCACGCCGGCCATGGGCGCCAGGATGGTGGCAGGAGCAATAGGCACATTGCCGATCTGGAAACACTCCGGTACCTGCGCACCTTCAGGCACGTCAGTGGTGGCAAGCGGAGTTTCCCAGAATTTTTTCACAACAGCCTTTAGCCTATAGCACTTAGCACTTAGCCAAATCAACACAACAAACCAAAACCAAAAACCAACAGCCGTTAGCCGTTAGCCCTCAGCCACATCACACAAACCAAAACTCTAAACCGCTCAAGCTAATGGCTAAAGGCTCAAGGCTAATGGCTAAGTGCTGCCTTCCAAAAACAAAGCCTCCGCCGCAGCGGAGGCCTGTGATCTTTTGATCCTTTATCTTTGATCCGTGATCCTTGCGGCCTCTTACTTCTTGACCATTTTTTCGTATTTGCGGCGGAAGCGTTCCACGCGACCTGCGGTATCAACCAGTTTCTGCTTGCCGGTGAAAAACGGATGGCAATTGGAGCAGATTTCCAGGCTGATGGCGCCTTTATGGGTCGAGCGTGTAGTGAACTGGTTGCCGCACGCGCAGTGCACGGGCGTATCGTTATATGCGGGATGAATTCCTGGCTTCATGGCCTTTAAAAACCTTTCCGTGTGGTTAAGACGTTTATTTTAGCGTAATTAGCTGATTTTGGCTATTTTCAGCCGCTTCTCTTAGATTCCCCGATGGCAGAAAGGATTCGCACGCCAGAGAGCCAGCGATCCTGATCAGCGCTAATCAGTGTCATCAGTGTTGAGGTGTTGTTCTGCTTTGCCGGCCCCCAGCTCTTCATCGCTGTCCGGCATATCATTCGACCGGTGCGGGGCTACGTTATCGATGGCGCAGACGCTGACCAGTTCATTGTTGCGGTCAGGGATTATCTGGAGAACTTCGACGATGATATTGGGTAGTTGAAGCAAGGTTTAGAGAGCAGTGGCACGCGATGAGCCTGCCGTTTTTTTGAGCCTGAGAACTGGAAATCGCACAGCCGGGGGCGGCTGTGCCACACGTGCAGTGAAAGATGCTGGCTTTTTGTTTGTTTCAAACTGCGCGAGAGTGCTGCAAAGACCAGAAACCAGACGCGTCGGGCAAGCACAATTGATAAAGAGCATCAAGGCTTTGAGAATCGTGTGGCACAGCCGCCCTCGGCTGTGCGATTTTATACTTCTCTATAGCTGTGCCAGGGTGATGATTGAAGGAAAGAAAATACAGTTATCGCCGAAACCTCCCGCACATCGAGAAGCGGAATCGCCCCCACTTTATCACTTTCAAGACCCATCTTCGCTGGGAGTTGCCGCCGACAGCTCGCGACTTGGTCCTGAAGCATTGCCTGCATGACAACGGTTTGAAAATGGATCTTTATATCGCTGTTGTCATGCCGGACCATGTGCATATGATCTTCTTGCCATTGGAGGACCGAATGAATGAAGTCTTCAGCTTTGACGAAATCGCACAGCCGGGGGCGGCTGTGCCACACGGCCATGGGCCGTACAATCAGCCCGAATCTACTTTAGATTTTTCGAAGACCAAGGGGGTACCCCCCTCAAAGGGGTACAGACCGGGAGCATCCCTGACAGAATAGACCCGGCGGATACCTGACGCGGCCATGGCGATGTTACACCAACTATCCTTGTAGCAGGCACTCGGCATTCAGTGATCCGTATAGATCAGGTACTTCTGCCGGACGCGCATGAATTGTTGCATATCCGGCTGATAGTCCTCGGCAATACACCGCGGATCTTTGCCGGACTTAAGTTCCGCCAGGGTCGACTCATTCCCCAGCAGATCGATCAATCGATCCAACTTCCAATCGGCGGGATAGAGCTTCAACAGCGCGGAGCCAAGTTCCAATCCAAGTTCCGGCGCATCGAGAACAGACCGGTCAGTCACGATCATCTGCACCCCGCCGACGCGTTGTCCGCCTAACTTGGCGTCTTTGGCGGGTGTAAACCAGGTTGGCACGAATCGGACACCCGGGATCTCGCGCGCATTCAGATACTGCGCAAATTCGCGTGGTTTGATCCACGGCGCACCGAACACCTCGAATGGCGTGTCCGTGCCGCGACCGACGGATACATTCGTATACTCCAAAATCCCGATCCCGGTGTACAGCGCGGCCTCATTCATATTCCGCATATTCGGCGACAGGTTGATCCAAACCAGATTGGTGGAATCGAACCAGTCGCTGCGCGTCCATCCCTTAACGGGAACCACAGTGAGCCTGGCGTTGATGTGGCGCTCGCTGTTAAACATCTTTGCCAACTCGCCCATCGTCATGCCATGTCGAATCGGTTCCGTCGTGTAATCGACAAAGCTGAGGTGCTTGCCATCCGAGACAGGTCCTTGCACATACAGGCCGGTTAAAGGGTTCGGCCGGTCGAGCACGACGACCTCGGTGCCGGTGATCGCTGCCGATTCAAGTGCGTAACCCAGGGTTGACTCGTAGGTATAGTAACGGGAGCCGATGTCCTGGATGTCGATCACCAGGACATCCAGCTTCCGAAGCATGCTTTCGGGTGGATGCCGGCTCGCCGTCGTGTCGCCGTAGATGCTGTAGATGTGTACGCCCGTGGCGCGATCCACAGAATCGCCCACCGAATCGATGTCAAGTTCTCCGGTCACGCCGTGTTCGGGGCTAAATATGGCCACAAGCTTGATGCCGGGCGCTTTGGCGAGAATATCGATCGTCCTGCGGCCCTCGACATCGAAACCAGTCTGGTTGGTGATAACACCGACTGCGCGTGGGGAGGACGGGTTGGAACCCCGGATCTCCCGGAAACCATCCTGTTCGAGGACGTCGATCCCGTTCATCACGATTCCATTGTGTGGGGCTGGTCCATGTGCCGCAATTTGTGGCCGGCAGGGACCGTCTCCGGAAGCTACGCTGTTCGATACTCCGGGCTTCGATCTGGCTGATACAAGTAAGGCAGCAATGAAGGTCACGGGAAGAACGATTCTGGCTCTCACGCGGGAATTGTAGTCGCAGAAAGGCGATCTCTTCCAGAGTTGCCTCATCGCCCGGGGCTACCTTGTTAACGCGCCTACGGCGCTGACTGGCTCAAGATTCCGACTCTTGCCTGGCTGATTGATTTCTTTCCTGGCCACCAAGGCAGCGCGCTCGCCGGAGATACGTTGGTGAAGAACAAAACTTAAGATCATTTGGCTTGCAGGTAAAACCGTGCTATTTAGAAGACGCGTCCAGATGCGCAGGGTCTTTGAAAACATACCTACTGGCTTCTAGCTGTTAGCCCTTAGCGCGAGTCAAAACACCGCCCCTTGGGATATCCCAGACTAAGTTCTTTAGGATCCTAGTTGAGGCATGGGGGTGGCCATCGGGGATCGCCGAGATCGTAAGAGCAATCTTCACCACGGAGGCACGGAGACACGGAGAAAACCGGAATGCTTATCGCGGATAGACGCGGATGGTCGCGGATCGGAAAGCGAGTTTAAGAAGGATAATTCGCACAGCCGGGGGCGGCTGTGCCACACGATTGTCGCTGGGATAAACTTTCTGTCTCACCTCAGGGTGCACCTCAAAACCCACGCCAAATTGGGATGACTGGGATCGGATGGGGTGAATGAGGGGGGGACCCCCTTCCAAGATTGGTAATTGAGTAATCGGGTAATCGGGAAATTGAAAGGCAAAAGCCTCCACCTCTCGGCCGTTGAACCCTTTTGGACGTAATTAAAGCCCAAAACTCAGGTAAAATGGGGAAGTACATCCCCGCCCAGCAGTAATATGTCTGGAGCTTGAACCAGCTATTGTTCATCTAATTACCTAATGAAATATTGGCGCCAAATCTTAAGATTCTTTGTTTCCTTGCAGTTACTGCCAGCCCTGGAGAGTGGGGAAGAAACCCTGGTCGGCGGACAGGCCGTGGTGGAAGGCGTAATGATGCGTTCGCCTCATGCCTGGGCCATCGCCATCCGTAAGCCCGATGGTCAGATCACCACGCATAGCCAGGCGCTGGTGCGTCCTTCAGAGAAACGTAAGTGGCTGGGCTGGCCGTTCGTTCGCGGGATTGCGACACTCGGCCAGGCCATGAAGCTGGGCTTTGTGGCGTCAAAGTTTTCCCTGGATGTGGGTCTGGCTTCCATTGCGGAAGAAGAAGGAGAAAAGGCGCCTACCATCAGCAACTGGATGATGGTGGTGAACATGATCTTTTCCATCGGCTTCTTCATTGTGATGTACAAGCTGATGCCCTTGCTGGCGGCCAATGGTTTAAAGAAGCATTACCACGCGTTGAACAATAACTTTTATTTCAGCCTGGTGGATGGCGCCATCCGCATTGCCCTGTTCCTGCTGTTTGTCTGGGGAATTTCGCTGTTCAAGGACATCAAGCGGATCTATCACTATCACGGCGCGGAACATAAGACGGTGTTCGCGTTTGAAGATCACGGCATGCCGGATATCAAGCAGGCGCAGGCATATTCCACGTACCATCCGCGCTGCGGCACCAGCTTTTTGATGACCATCATGTTGATCTGCATCTTTGTGTATGCGGCGTTCCCGATCCAGTCATTGTGGGGCAAGTTCGTACTGCGCATTGTGTTCCTGCCGGTGATTGCGTCGGTGTCCTATGAGTTGATCCGGTTTTCCGCCAAGCATGGCAAATCAATTTTTGCGCTGATGACTAAGCCGGGGCTCTGGCTGCAACGCATTACCACGCAGCCTCCCAGTGACGACCAGGTTGAGTGCGCGATTGTGGCCCTGCAACAGGCCATGGAACTGGAAAAGAAACACGGCGGCGAGTTAGTTATCGCCTGAGGTGATTGCAATGACATCATCCCTGATCCTATTGACGATTGAAGTATCGCAGCCGAATCTCTAGCGGGCCCTCCGCTCATCTCTGTCGTTTCCTGAGCTTAAACACAAGATCCCTCACCCCTATTCGGACGCTGAAGAAAACGCGTCCTGAAATTCACGGGGATTCGGGATGACAAATCAGTGGGTAGCAGGCTCCCTTCATTAAAATGCGGACAGGACCTGCTAAGCCGCACAGAGAGATTGAAAAATGTTTGAGAGATTAAATCAGTTAGAGACCAAATATGACGAGTTGACCCGCGCGCTGGCGTCGCCTGAGGTGATGAATGACTCGCAGAAATACCAAAAGACCGCCAAGGCACACAGCGAGATCTCTGACATCGTAGAAAAGTACCGCGAATACAAAGACCTGAAGCGCGGCATTGAGGAAAGCAAGGCCATGCTGGCCGATGAGTCTGACGCCGAGATGCGCACTTACGCGCAGGAAGAACTGACGCGGCTGGAAGAACGCATGGCGGCCACCGAAGAAGAGTTGAAGGTACTGCTCCTGCCCAAAGACCCCAACGACGAGAAGAGCGTGGTACTGGAAATCCGCGCCGGGACAGGCGGTGACGAAGCCACCTTATTTGCCGCGGAGATGTTCCGGATGTATAACCGCTACGCGGAAACGCAGCACTGGAAGGTGGAAGTGCTCTCCACGTCAGAGTCTGGTGTGGGCGGATTGAAGGAAGTGATTGCCATCATCGAAGGCAAGGGCGTGTATTCACGCATGAAGTTTGAAAGCGGCGTGCATCGAGTGCAGCGCGTCCCGGCCACGGAACAGCAGGGCCGGGTGCATACGTCGGCAGTGACTGTTGCAGTCCTTCCGGAAGCCGAAGACGTTGACGTGAAGATTGAAGCCAAAGATATTCGCATTGATACCTTCTGCTCTTCCGGCCCGGGCGGCCAGTCGGTGAATACAACGTATTCCGCTGTCCGCATCACGCATCTTCCCACCAACACGGTGGTGAGCTGCCAGGACGAGAAGTCGCAGATCAAGAACCGTGAAAAGGGTATGCGCGTGCTGCGTTCCCGTCTCTATGAAATGGAGATGGAAAAACAGCAGCAGGCCATGGCGAAAGAGCGCAAATCGCAGGTAGGCAGTGGCGACCGCAGTGAGAAGATCCGCACGTATAACTTCCCGCAGAACCGTGTGACGGATCATCGCATTGGCATGACGCTACACCAGCTCACTGACGTAATGGACGGCAAGCTCTATCCGATTGTGGACGCGCTCATTACTCACAACCAGGCAGAGAAAATGAAAGAACAGACAGAAGTGATGGCCTAAGCGTTCGAATGGCGCCTGCGAAAAAACGCCGGCGTACAGGCCAGGGCCCGAAACGCAGATTTCGTCGAGCATTCTTCAAGCAATCATTTCTTCAAGCAATCAGAGGCGATCCATGCAGTTAAAGCAAGCCGTAGAATCCGCCTTTCAACGGTTCATTGCCGCTGAAGTTCCGTCTCCCCGTTTAAATGCCGAAATTCTCATGACCTTCACGCTCGGCCGGGATCGCTCCTATCTGTTTGCGCATCCTGAACGCGAGCTGTCTCCGGAAGAGCAGTATCGTTATGAAGAGGTCATTACGCAGCGTGAGCAGGGCTGCCCCACGCAGTACATCACCGGACATCAGGAATTCTGGGGGCTGGATCTGCTGGTTTCTCCCGCGGTACTGATTCCGCGACCGGAAACCGAACACGTGGTTGAGACAGTCCTGGAGCTGGTGAAAGAGCACTATCGTGAAAACCATGCTCGTATCAGAATCGTGGATGTTGGCACGGGTTCCGGCTGCATCTCGCTCGCGTTGGCCACCGAGCTTCCGCAGGCCGAAATTCATGCCTGCGACATTTCCGATGAAGCCCTGGAAATGGCCCGAGTCAATGCGGCGCGTCTTGGCCTTGAATCGCGCGTGCTGTTACGGAAATCTGATCTGTTGTCCGTATATGAGCAGGACACATTTGATTTCGTTGTTTCGAATCCTCCCTATGTGGGCGAAGGCGAGGCCGACAAAGTGCAAAAGCAGGTCAGGGATTTTGAGCCGAAGATCGCGGTCTTTTCCGGCGCCGAAGGAATGGATATCTACCGGCGGCTCTTGCCGCAGTCGCAAGAGGTCTTGCGCTTCGGGGGATGGTTTGTGACCGAGATCGGCTTTTCCATTGAAGAGAAGACGAAACGGCTGATGCGTGGCTGGGAAGACGTGCGCACCACGGCTGATCTACAGGGCATTCCAAGAGTGATTGCGGCCAGAAAGCCCGCAGCACAAAAAAGCGCGACATTGAAAACCGCGTTGGGGTGAAGTCCTTGTCTCGAGCGAGGCGAGAGATCCCTGCTATGCTGATGCCTGGCCGGGATTGCCAGGATAAAAGACCAAGAACCAAGTACCAAATACCAAGTACCGTTATTGTGTGCTTTCCAGGACGCGAACCTTCCACCGGTCTTCAGCTCCAGTCATGATCGCGTAGTAGTGGACCTGTGACTGATCAGAATGGATGACCGTATCGCCGTCCAGTACCTGCGTTTCCAGCGATGCAGTGTCTTTGAGCTCAATGGCTGATCCGTCCGGCGAATAGAAGATTGCGTCCACTTTGTGTCCGTGGTCCACAATGCGCGTTTTCAATCCGTTCTGTGTCTGCTCTTTCACGCGCTCCGTAAGTTTGTCGAGAGCGTACCCGGTAAAGTTTTCCGCGAGTGGCCCTGTGCTGTTGTTCGCGAGAGCATTGTTCATACCCTGCCAGGCCGCGGTGTAATCGCGAAGAATCGATTGCTGCGTGCTGTCTTCCACGGCCCGGGGCGCGGTGGAAGCAATGTTCAGCTGTACGGAAGGCTTGGTATCGGCAAAGATGCGCTTGAGCAGAGGCACGGCGCCGGAGAACGCAATGGCTAGGCCGAGCGCGAGTATCACAAGGCGTGTAGCTTTCATTCTCCACCTCCAACGTGCAGTTCTTTGCCCAGGACTACGCCAGAGGCAACGGCGATTGTCGCCTTGTTTGACGCCGGCAGTTGCGCGCGGGCAATGCCTTTCTTGATGCGTGCATCCACAACGCTGCGGCCCGTACTGTCAGTCTCGGTGAAGGTAACAATGGTGCCATCAGGGACGGGGTTGCCGGTGCAATCGCGAATCGGCTCGGTCTCCACAGTGATCTGGTCCTTCTCACGCCCCACAATCTTCATGCGCAAATTGCATGGATCAGAAGCCACCTGCTCTACCACTCGATTCACGGAAACGTCATCCACGGACGCCACAAATTGCGCTGCACCCGCCTTTGCGGCTGACGAGCTGTTGATGTAGGCAACGCCTTCCTTGCTGTTAATACTGTGCGAAGCCGTGGTGCCGCCAACTGAGAGGCTGAACTTCACCGGCGTGGGATCAAGGATGAGGTTGTGAAATTTGTCAAAGACGAAAGCCACGCCACTGACCGAATTTGGGCGGGCCACCGGAACTCGCGAAGGCCGCGCGGAGAAGTTGAGGGTTTCCGCTTTGTCCGGCTTCACGTAGAAGACCTGCGATTGCGGTCCGCCGCTGCCGCGAACAATCGCAACCCAGCGTCCGGCGCTGCGTATCTCCTCGCCTTTCACCTGAACGTCTTCGCCCAGGCGGATCTTGCGTTTCAATGACGTTCCGGGCCCAACCAGATAGAAGGTCGCATCGCCGCTGCCCGCAGTTCCAATGCTGAACGCCTGGCCGGCAACGGGGCTCTGCGGAATACGCAGTTCGGCGGCGTTCGCACGGTCAGAGGCGAACCAGCAAGCGGCAATGACAAGGCCAATCAGGATAAGTTTACGCATCGTCTATTATTCCTGTTAATCCTTCCGGTTGAGACTGTATTGGTTCACAGTCACGCGATAGGTATGGACGTTTTTTGCCAGATCATCGCGCAGATCTACCGCGAATGATTGTGGCGTTTGCGGCATCAGGGCGTGATCCACGTAGCCGTCAGAAATCCATATCACTTTGCCGGAGTTGTCATAGAAGGTGGCCAGTACGTGAGGAATGTTCACGGTCTGTCCACTCTCATTGAGCAGATCGCCGCGCAGCACGGTATGGCCCTTGGCGTCCTGTTCAATGCGCTGGTGCAGCACGCCGATTACCGGGTCCGCCGATGCTGGAACCAGCATGGAGTCAGGCTTCATGCGAACGGACTTCACCTCCGCCAGCTTCACCTTGGGAAAATCGATGCGGTAAGGAGAAATCTCCTTCGGCAGCAGCACATGAGATGCTTTGTCAAAACTGGTTTCCTGCGAAATATCTTGTCCGTTCTTGCCCACCAGCGTTGCGCCCACTGAGACGAATGCGGGGATGGTGTCTTCATTCTCCACTTCGCCCAGAATCGTCACCGTGCCATTCTGCTCCGTAGGATTCATGGACAGAATGCGGATATGTGGATTCTCCACGTTCTGTGAACCCCAATCATCGCCCACGCCCCGCCATACGATGTCCCAGCGAAGGTAGTTCACCGGGATCACCTGCGGCGGAACCACGGGAACTTTCTCCGCCACCCACATCACTTTCCATGCCCCGCTATCTTTAACAACCTTAAGATCGCGTGTGTCATAGAAAGCGCCTACGGCGGTTGAGTATTTCAATTCTGTGCGAACCATGGCGTCATTCGCGGATTCATTCAGCGCATGAGCTGTAACGCCTTCCAGTGACGAGTAGGTGCGCAGGCTTCCATCGCGTCCGGTGAGATCACGAGTAAAGGATGGCAGATCCACGTTGCTGGCGGGAGAAACGTAACTGTACGCTCCTTGCCAGTTGTGTCCCTGAACATTGTTGAACATGGCCTGCACAGCGCCTTCCGGCGATGAAGCCGGTGCGGTCCCGCCTGTATGCACAGCACCCGCGGCAACAAACGCCAGGGTAAGAATCGAGAACAGGATGAGCAGTACGCGACCCATTAGCGCACCTCCCGCAGAACAGGCTCGTTGGAATAGGCCGGGAACTCCAGCGGCTCAGCTTTGCCCATTCGGCGGTCCGGCAGCAGAAGCACCAGGAGTAGCGCCAGAATGCTGCTTCCAATCGGCAACGTTCCCCAGAGAATGCCTTCCATGGCAGTTGGCCGCACGCCGAGATCCGTCGGACGCGCCGGAGCGATGCCATCTTTCACCCACAGACTTACGTTGCCATGATCGTAGGTTTCTTCCTTGCGCCAACCAGCAAAGGCCAGTAGCGGTTCGTAATACGGATCGCGGACAAACGTGTATTTCAGTCCATAGTGATCAGCGTGCTTGAGCATGGCGCGGAGTGACTCCATGCCGTTGGATCCGTAATACTTGGAGTTGGTCATCTGGCCGGAGCCGAAGGCTGTCATTTCCGGAAGCAAACGGGCGGAGTTGTAGTCTCCGTCAACGCTGCTGGCGGTTGTATATGTGCTGATCAGATCGAACTTGCTGCCACCCATTCCCAGTGTCAGATAGCGGAACTTGTCATGATTGTCGCGATTGAGGAATGAGATGACTTCTTCCACGCTGAAAGGTCTGTCTCGCGTAATGTGGTAAACCGGCCAGGCGATCGCCAGGCCGAACGAAAGTGCAGCCAGGCTGCCAAGGGTGAAAACGGCTTTCCGGCCGTAGCGATCCATGAGCTCGGTGGCCATCAAGCCAACGATTGGCAGCGCCATGATGGAAGCCAGAAGGCTGAAGCGCTCAAACGTAAGGACCTCAAAGGCGCGTCCCAGCAGCAATCTGGGAATCGGAGTGGTGCCGCCCAGAGAGAACAGCATGGCCAGCCAGAAGCCCAGAAACAAGGGCCGCAGGCGGGCTTCTTTCAGCCCACGAATGAAGATGAACGGGATGGTCAAAATCAGCCATCCCCACGGAACCACAAAGAAATTCATCCCCGCGCTCGGGCTCAGGAAGAAGTTCAAGCGGCTGTCGTGCGGAATCGGCATTTGCTTGATCGGGTTGTGATAGAGAGATATGAAAAACGGATAGAGCACAGCGAGGATGCCGGCGGCGCCCAATGCGGCGAATACCAGTGTCCGGGTAAACACGCCTGGCACTGAGGCGTCTGCGTCATCGCGCTTGCGGTCCATGAAGGCCATGGCCACTACAGGCAGCGTGAAGATGAAGCTGCCGAAAATCAACGTAACGTGGTGGGCAGCGGCTGCGGCCAACAGCAGGAACACGCCTTTGAGCAAAGATTTCCAGCGAGCCTCACGCGCCCACTCGTAGTAATACGGCAGCGCGTTCAAATAGAGCGGCGCTGCCCAGGTAGTTGAAAGCTGGCCTGCGTTGTAAACCAGAAAGCCGAGTGCTCCCAGCATCACACTGCCAAGGGCCGCGTAACTGGCAGCTCGCTCACTCACCCATATTCGCGCGTAGCGGAAAACGCCAATCGGCAGCAGCAGGATGGCAATGAACTGGACAAAGATGTACGCCATGTCCAGCCCAATGACATGAGAGAACAGGGCTACCCATTGTTGCTCCATGGGCGGATAGGAGGTCTGCGAGAAGCCGGTAAACTGCTTGGGGTTCCACGGATCAAACCAGTGCTGTGCGTAATGTGACGCGAAGAACTTATGAAAATTCGCGTCGTAAGAATCATTGGGTAACTGCATCAGCAACAGCGGACCATGGACCACCAGCGCCAGCAACAGCACCCAGCCGATGGGGATGGCCCGGCTCAACAGGGGAGTTGGCCTGTTGGCCACAATGGAAGGGGAACTCATGAAAAGACCTCCGCGCTCAAAACGTCGATGAGAAAAGAAATGAAAAAAGCAGCAGTTTTGCTTTCAGACCAGTTTCGATTCAAAAGTGGCCCTAAGGTTTGCCTTGTGGCATCCGGATTCTCATTTTGTCGCCGATTCCATGAGTTTTCACATGTTCTGGCAATCCTCCAGCTCAGAAATGGCATCTTGAAACAATCATGAGATCAGAGCTGCTGTCCCTGGAACAGGTGCGCTGACTTCGTCATGAATGCGCAAAAGTATCCCTGGCGTCCTCAACAGAAGGTTCTGGGATTGGGTAACTCTTGCGCATAACCGGTTTCAGAGACTTGGTAACTCAAACATTCGGTGGTCCCGTGAGAAGAAATCTTTTAGGTCTGGCACTTCTATGCGCGCTGCTCCAGCCGTGTTTTGCTCAGGAGCAGACATTTGAACTTGGCAGCCAGCCGGCGCAGAAACAGAATTCCCAGCCCACCAAGAAGGGCAGGAAGCAGACCCAGGCTTCGCCCGATGCGCAGAGCTCTACCGGCCTTGGCTGGGGCAGCAGCATTGAAGTAGGCCGAAATTCGCGCGCCGCGGAAGATGCCTTGAAGAAGGGCAACTACTCGGCCGCCATGGCCTTTGCGCAACGGGTTACACAAGCCGCTCCCAATGATCCGCGTAACTGGTTCCTGCTCGGTTATACGTCACGGCTGGCCGGCAACTACACCAAGTCACTGGACGCGTTTGACAGCGGATTGGCGCATGCGCCTAACTCCGTGGAAGGACTTTCCGGCAAAGCGCAGACTTACATCCGCATGGGCGAGACGGATGAAGCGAAAAAGTTATTGCTTCAGGTGATCGCCGCTAACCCACGCCGCGGCAAGGATCTTGCCATGGCCGGCGAACTTTTTATGCAGTCAGGTGACCTACGCAGGGCGACGAACCTGCTGGAGCGTTCCGAGAATGTTGAGCCATCCTCGCACGCTGAGCTCTTACTGGCGATTGCTTACATGAAGCAGAAGCAGACCGACAAGGCCAAAGCGCTTCTGGATAAAGCCATGCAGCGCGATCCCCGGAACGTGGATGTCTTCCGCGCAGTGGCACAGTACTATCGTGAAGCGCATGACTACAAATCCGCCGTTGCCATTCTGAACAAATCACCGCGCAAGACGGTGGATATTTATTCCGAACTTGGTTACACGTACAGTCTCGGCGGCATGAAACGTGAGTCCGCGAACGCCTATGAGCAGGCCGCGAGCATGGCTCCCAAAGCGGTGAATGTGCAGCTGGCGGCTGCGCAGTCGCAACTGCGTGCCGGCAATCTGGACAAGGCGCGCATGTATCTTGCTCGCGGTGAGCAGTTGGACGCCAACTACTATCGCCTGCATGCGATCCGCGGAGATCTCGCGGTGGTTGAGCATCGTGACCTGGACGCAACCAAAGAATATCTCGCCGCGATTGCTGCCATGCCGGAAGGGCCTGCCGAAGGTATTCTGTATCCCACACAGTTGCGCCTTCAACTGGTGGACGCATTCCGCAGTCTCCAGGACGAAGCCGCGGTGCAGCAACAGGTAAGGCTCGGGCTTGATGCTCTGGCAAAATTCCACGTGGATGCCACACAGCAGGTTGAATATCTGCGTCTGCGCGCCGCGCTGCGCGGCATAGGAAATGATTTCACCGGAGCTGAAGCTGACCTGAAACAGGCTTTGCAGATTGAACCCGGTAATGACAGTGTCACTTTGCAATATGCCAACCTGCTGTGGAGAAACAACCGCAAGAACGAAGCGCGGCAAATGTATTCGTCCTTGCTGCAAAGGGACCAGAAGAACCGTTTCGCTCTGGAGGCCCTTGGCTATCTCTCTCGTGACGTGGGCGACAATAAGGCTGCAGAAGGCTATTTCACCCGCATGGCGGCAGCCTATCCTGACGATTATGTTCCGTTCGTAGCGCTGGGCGATCTCTACACTGCCACCCGAGAATTCGCCAAAGCGGAAGCTAGTTACCAGAAAGCGTTCAAGCTGGCGCCTTCCAATCCTCAGATTATCGCGGCTGGTTCTAACGCCGCCATCGACGCGCATAAGGTCGATCTTGCCGGTGAGTGGATTGCACGCGCCACCGGCACCATGAAAAATGATCCGCGCGTAATGCGTGAAACCGAGCGCTTCCTGTTCCTCAAAGGCCGGTACCTTGAATCGGCACGCATCGGACAGCAAGCGGTGGCGAAGATGCCTCGTGATCGTGACGCTGCGGTCTACCTGGCCTACGATTACTACAATCTTGGCCGCTTTGATGACACGCTATCGCTTGTAAGCCGCTATGAGAGCATTCTGCCTAAAGAGCCGAATTTCCCATTGCTTGCAGGACACGTGCATCGCCAGAATCAGCTTCTGCAGCAGGCGATTGATGACTTCACCCGCGTAATCCAGAAAGATCCCAGGATGCTGGACGCACTTGTCATCCGCGGCTACGTGCGCAATGACATGCAGGATGCAGGCAACGCCGTCAATGACTTTAACCCGGCGTTGAAGGTCAATCCTGACAATGGTGTCGCCCGCCTCGGGCGAGCTCTCTCTTATCTGCAACTTCACCGTTCGCGCGAAGCGCTGGATGATATCGCCAACGCCCAGAAAACCCTGGGCGATGTGGGCGCAATCCACATGGCAAGAGCAACCGCCTATCGGCAGATGCGCGTGCTGGATAAAGCTGAAAAAGAATATCGACTGGCGCTGAAAGCGAGTCCTGACGATCTCAAGTTGCATCTTGCCCTGGCAGACACTCTCTATCATGGGCGGCACTATGGCCGTGCGATTGATGAGTGGAACGATGCTCTTCGGCTTTCGCCCGACGATCCCGTGATCTACGCCAGCCTGGCGGCTGCGAACGCTCAGATACACAATCGTCCGGAAGCATATCGTTACATTCAACTGGCTGAGCATGACGGAGCTGATCAGGCAGCGATTCTGGTGGCCACCGGTGAAGCGCTCCTGACTCTGGGCGATCAGAAAGCTGCGTCCATACGTTTTACCCAGGCCCTGGATGCGCCGGACGCGAACCGCGTGGATGTGCGTCTTGAGTTCGCCAAGCTGTTCCACGATCAAGGCAAAGACGAGGCGGCCAAGCAGGAAGTGGCATTGGCTTTTGCCGAAGCCCGCATTGGCGAAGCTTCACCGGTCACCACCGATAACATGGTGGAAGCCGCAAACATCTTCCTGTCTGCGCACGACTTTGACCTGGCAGAACGCTATTTCAACAAGGCCAAGGAAATGGGCGCTTCGGACGATACCGTCGCCATCGGCATGGCAAACACTTACATCGCGCAGGGCAGAGACCGCGATGCTGAGGCCCTGCTCAAGCAACTTGGCAGCTCACCGGACTACGAGCAGAATTACGATTACCAGCTCGCCTGGGCCAACATCTACAACCAGCGGCATGACACGCTGCACGCCATCACTGCCTTTGCTCACGCCAATCAATTGTCGGCCAATGATCCAGTGGCTGAACGCGGTCTTCTGCAGGTGGCTGGTGACGAGGGCACGGAAATTTATCCGAATCTGTTCATGCAGAGCAATCTCACCTCTGGTGCGCTCTATGACGATTCCACTATCTACCAGATGGATAATCAGCTCACCGGGACCACCACGCTTCCGCGTTCATCCCAGGAGACCGATCTCATCAGCACGTTCCGCTATCACACGTCGCACTTCACTCCCATTAACGGTTCCTTTGGCGTGCGCAACTATCATGGTCAATTGTCGGTGCCGAGTGATCTTCAAATTGTTGGCCGCAACACCTATGACACTTTGTTTGACGTGGGCACAACTCCCGTGGTGCGCCTCGGCAATGCGCATTTCATCCTGAATCCCGGCATCGCCTTCACCATACGGCGAGACACTGAAAGCCCCGTGCCAATCAACCAGAATCTGTTCCGGCAATATCTCTATCTGAACAGTTCTTCGCTTTTCCAGTGGCTTACCATTCACGCCAACGGTATTCACGAATCAGGGCCGTTCACCGAACAAAACCTCAGCTCCCGTGATCTTGGCGCAACGGTGGAATTCGAAGTCGGCCGCCCATGGGGCCATAATTCGCTGGTGACTGGGTATTCCGTCCGCGATCTTCTATTTCATCCGCTGGTTCGTGAGTTCTTTACCACGGCCACCTGGGTTGGATGGACCCACACGTTCGGCAACAACAAGGCTAGTGTGACGGGTCTGGGCAAGTTCATCCGTTCCTGGCGAGTCCAGGACCAAGCCTTTGCCACTGGCCAGGCCTTGGTTCCGGGCGGACGCTTTAATTACAAGTTCAATGAACGCTGGCAGCTGAATGCTGCGTTCGACCTGCAACACGGCCAGGGATTCCATCTCTATGACAACGTTCAGAGCGGTTTCCTCATCTCTTATGTAAAGCCACTGCATCGCGGTTACGACGATGGGACCGGCAACCTGTCGGTTGAATATCCTCTGCGATTCTCAGCAGGCCTGCAGCAACAGAGCTTCTACAACTTCACCGGTGCTAATGCGAAGACTTCGTCGTTCCGTCCGGTTATCCAAATTTCGCTGTTTTAAAAAAAGGAGAACCGACCGCCCGTGAAGATTTGTCTCGTGAGTGCATTTCCACCCAGCAAAGTAGTACTGAATGAGTACGGATATCACGTGGCGCGCGAACTCCAGGCCGATCCCCTGATTGCGCTCACAGTTCTTGCTGACGAACTCAAACCGGCCGAGCCTGAGCTGCCGGAGTTCGATGTGGAGCGTTGCTGGGCCATGAACCGGGTCGCCAATCATTTCTCCATGCTGCGGGCCATCCGCGCCATTAAGCCTGACGTGGTCTGGTTCAACCTTGTCTTCTCCAGTTTTGGCACCAAGGAAAGCCCGCTCGCCGCATTTTCCGGACTCACCCTTCCCGCCATGACGCGCATGGCCGGCTATTACACGCACGTGACGCTGCACCACCTCATGGACCATATCGATCTGGAAGATGCGGGCGTCAAACACAAGCGTCTCTTCCGTTTTGCCGGCAACGCTGCCACGCGGCTGCTGCTGATGGCGAACTCCGTGTCGGTGCTGCTGCCCGCCTACCGGCGTACGCTGATTGAAAAATATCGCGGCGAAAATATACACTTTCGCGCCCATGGCATTTTCGGAGCGCGGCCGGAATATCCTGATTTCAGCCGCCGCGGCAACCCTGAGCATCGCATTCTTGCTTTCGGTAAATGGGGAACCTATAAACGCTGCGAAATTCTGATTGAAGCCTTTGAGGAAAAAGTCGCTTCCAGGTTCCCCAACGCCAGGCTGATCATTGCCGGCGGCAACAACGGAAATTCCCCCGGATATATTGAGTCCTTGCGGGAGAAACACGGCGGCCACAAACGCATTGAGTTCACCGGATACGTGGAAGAAGAGCAGATTCCGAATATGTTCGGCACGTCTTCCTTTATGGTGATGCCTTACACCTCAGCCACCGGCGCCAGCGGTGTGGCACATCTGGCTGCTGAACACGGCGTGCCCATCATCTGCTCGGATATCCCGGATTTTCGCGAGATGGCGGACAGTGAACAGCTCGGTATCAAGTTCTATCCGGTTGGCGACAAAGCGGCCCTGGCGCAGAGCATGATTGATCTTCTCACCTCGGAAGAAGACCGACACACCATGTCTGAGCAGAATTTTTCCGCGGCTTTGCGCCTCACCATGCCGCAGATTATCCGCCAGTATGTCCGTGCTTTTGATCGCCATCAGCGCGCGCGCGCGCTGGAATCCGTTTCGCGCTTCCGTCGGATTCCATCCTGGATTCCATCGCGCTCGGCCATTTTCCGCGCTTCCGGCTCACGCTGGAATGGCTGGAGTTGATTTTCTTTGAGTAGTCTTTATCCCTCGCAAAGGCTTTTTCTTTATCCCGAGCAATGCGAAGGGATCCCTACAATCTGCGGGAACGTTCCGCGCGGGCGCTGATCAGCGGTAAGGTTTTCCCGATCGCGGCGATGACGCGCGATCACGGCGATGCCGGCGATCTAAAGCTCGCCGTTATCTCCTTCGCAGCTCTTATGCCGCTGTTGATCGCACCGTTCACCGTTCCGTTGTGTCCTTCGGTGTTGGTGGCTTCTCCGGCAAAGAACAAAGTGTTATCGAGTGGTTCGGCCAGAAGCTGTCCTGCATTCGCACCGCCGACGTTCCCATAACTGTATGCGCCTCGAGCGAATTCATCGGCTTGCCAGTCATGCGTAAAGCCGGCCGTGAGTCTTGTCTTCAAATCCGATTCACTTTTTTCCAGTATCTGCGCCAATGTCGCCACCGCAATGGCTGTGACCTGCGCCTGGCTCTTGCCCTTCAAGGGAAGGGCATACCTTCCTGCGGCCCAGCCCGTGAGGACGGGATACGGTAGAGGATGGGTGGTCCACCAGGTGGGGAAATGCTCGTTGTCCGTGAATAGAAAGCTCAGGTCGCGCATCTGCGGATCGGACTCCCAGAATTTTTCCCGGAAGCAAAGGCTTACCCGGATCACAGGTCCCATGCTGAGCAGTTCCAACGCCTGCTTCTTTGCCTCAAGAGGCGGAGAAAATGCAACGCTCCCGGCCTGCAACACTCCGAGCGGTAAAGTGATGATCGCCCGGGGCGCCCGAAACTCACCCTGAGACGTCTCCAGAACCACGTCTCCTGGCCGCCACTGCGCCGTGATGACTCGCGTATTCAACAGAACGCGGGCCTGGGCATTGTCAATGTCATTGTCATGGATTCCATTCGTCAGAGCGTCTACCAATTTGCTGTATCCGTCCTGCATGCGAAATGACCGGTCGCCGTCGACCGACTCCTCCGCCTGCGTCGCCTTCACCAGCCAATGTACGCCGACGCGTTCGGGATCGGCGGCATGGAAGCCTTCCACAAAGCGGGTGGCTTGCTGCTTTGCTTCTGCCGAGTACCTTGTGGTTTTGAGATATGCGCTGAATGCCTGGTCAGGACCACGGTCAGGTATCTTGTCAAAAAGTTCGTCAACCTCTGTCATCAGGTTTTCAGAGTCTTCCCACCTGCCGCCAATCTTGCTGCGAAATGCGCCCGAGTTTTCGGACAGCTTCAGGCCTGCTGTCTTGGCGATGTTCACGATCTCCGGTGGGCGGCCATGCATAAACTCCGCTCCCAGTTCGACCGGATAGCCATTGTGATGCTGGGTGAAGATCCTGCCGCCCAGCCGTTCCCGCGCTTCCAGCAGCAGTACATTCATGCCGGCACCAGCCAGGCGCTGGGTTGCGGCCACTCCGGCAATTCCCGCGCCGATGACGATCACATCCGCCCTCACAGCCTTCGTAGAAGCTGTTTTCATATGGCGGTAATCATAAACTTGATGTCGTTACGGAGGGCTTGGCTGCGCTTTGGGATGTCGGCATGGGATAAACTCCCAGCGATCGGGCTGCGCCAATGTCGACATTCAGTATTTCGTCCTTGGGAGTTTTTCCCAGCCAGCCTTGAGCTCGCTTGATGGCCGACGAGAACGTACCCGTGGGTAGCACCGTGAGATCGACGTAAAGAATGTCCTGGGTCGAGGGATCCAGCCGCACACCCGCGAAGGCGTGTCCCGGAACTATCACCACCACCGGACGCAGGCCCAGGTTCTCCATGGCTGAAGCAAACAGCACGCTCACATCAATGCAGTTGGCGTTGTTCAATACCAGCGTTTCGCGGGGCAGGCGTATGCGTTGTGTCTCTCCGGGATAATTGCCGAAAGTATAGATGCTGCTGACATAGCTGATGCGCGACTGCCGCAGCGCTTGAAATACTGCGTCGGCCTGCGCTTTCACCTGCGCCTTCAGGTCCGCGCCAGTCGCGTCATTGTAGCCACGCATCCGGCCACCGGGGATGATCCTCTCCGCGTGAGAAACAAGCTGCAGCACAGCGGGATCGTGGGGCGTAACCCAGCGCGCCACAAGCTGTGCGTTCGCGAACTTACCACCCCAGAAGAGGTCAGAGGCGCTGTGCACAAACACCGGCCGCTGCTGAGCGAAGTTGTGGCCGCTGAGCGGTTCTTTTACCTCAACCCTCAGATTGGCCTGGCGAATCTCTTCATTCTGATAAGCATCCGCCAAAAGCTGAGGATCAAGGTTGAATGTGCGCACTTCATTGGGGCCGATCACAGCCGTTTCCCGCAGTTCTTCTGTCCATCCATTGACCTGCGCGGTTATTACCTGCAGCACCGGCCGCGATGACGTATTGGCAATGCTCAATACCGCCACCGGCCAGTAATCCACGGCCTTACCGCCGGCCAGTGCGGGAAATATCTCACCGCGTCCCGGCAGGTTGAGCTGATACTGAATTTGCAGCGGTGATACCGGCGCGGTGGCGGGGCGCATTTTGGCCGGGAGCGCAGGCTCGGGTATGGGCACCAGCGCCAGCTTGCGGATGGAGAGCCATGTCCAGCCCAGCACACCACCCAGAGTGAGGGTGGTCAGCAGAAACACCACGGCCAGTATACGCGCCGTTTTGGCTGAAATTCCGGATAGCATTCCTTTAGTAAGGTGACCCGGAGAGCTGATTGGTTGCCGTACCTGGCAGGCAACCTCACTGTAAATACAGCTTACTTCTTCACGCCAGTTTACTTCTTAGTCCCTTGGCGTTGCATCGCAGGTGATGATTTCCAGAATTCAGGATCATCGGCAATCCACTCTCCGGCGGGATTACTGATGGGCGGATCCACGGCAAAGACAAATGTCTGCGTACTCAACACTGACGCGCTCAACAATTCGCGCACTCGTCCACGCACGCTTTCGTCAAGATCGTCATAGTCCACCAGGCCATCCAGCGCCTCTCCGGCTTCGCGAAATGAATGATACGGCGACAGCGTCAAGTATGTGTTTTGTGGCATGCCGGATACCACCTGATACACCGCGCGATTGTCAGCGGCGGCGGCACGCTCGCGGACGCCACGCAGAATACGCTGGCTCTCTTCGTAATCGTGCTCATGTCCCTGCACCACCTGCACCATGGTGGCGGTAAAGAAGCGCGTCTGCGGACGCATGAGTCCTCTGTTATGTCCCAGATCTTCGCGATAGCGCAGAAACACCGTTCGTGGATCAGCTACCAGATTGCTCTTTGCGTCCATGATGCGGCCCAGGTCGCTGGCGAGCCCAGCGTTGCGAACAAAGGGTTCGGCGCTTCGCTCCATCGCTGCGTAGGAATCGAACCCGGAGACAAACCAAACTTCCTGTGGGCCGCTGACTGCTTGCAAAGTCATGTAGGGCCATGTGTTGGCACGTGAGCAGGCCATCGCGGCCTCGCCTTCCACTCGCTTGTATTCAGCCATCTTGCCCGGCTTCACCGGGTCACGATAGATCTCCAAAATGTCAGGAGGCGGTGGGACTTGTACCTGGGCGAACAAAGGGACGGCTGTGGGTACGAATAAACACACGTAGACCGTCAGAATTCGGGAGAGGGGACGCATAGCGTCACATTTAAGCAAACCCGGGCGCTGATGTCATCCAGAAAACACCCCGGGCGGAGCCGCAATAAGAACTTACGTAACAGCGCGAATCAGCTAAGAATGTGAAGCGGCAGGCACTTTAGCGTCTACAAAAGCCACGGCTTCTTCCAGCAGCTCCTGCACCAGCTCCGGTGACGAAGCCTCGGTATAAATCCGCATCAATGGTTCGGTGCCGGACGACCGTAGCAGCAGCCAGGCTTCCGCGCCTTTGTCCTTGATGGGCGTGTCCAGATAAAACTTGATGCCATCCAGGTTTTCCTTGCGCAGAATCTTGTAACGGCCAAGGCTGTTGGTTTCGTTGCTTGCAGCCCGGGCAATGGCGGCATTCTTCACGTCATTGGGGATGTGAAGATCGCGGCGGGCATAGAAATGCGGACCGTATTCACTCTGCAGGGCGGCGACAAGCTGGCCCAGGCTTTTTCCTTCATCGGCCATCACATTGGCCAGCAGGAGCGAGTTCAAAATTCCGTCGCGTTCCGGCAGGTGCCTTTGCAGGCCGATGCCGCCGGACTCTTCGCCGCCAATCAGGATTTCGCGTTCCATCATCAGATCGCAGATGTACTTGAACCCGATGCCGCACTCAATCAGTTTGCGTCCATGTTTGGCTGAGATGCGGTCCAGCATGCGCGTGGTGTTAAAAGCGCGCACCACGTCGCCCGGCCAGTCTTTGGTTTTGAGCAACCATTGCAGCAGGATGGAATAGATCTTGTGCGAATCCACAAAGCTGCCGTCTTCGGCAGCCGCACCCAGGCGGTCAGCGTCGCCGTCAGTGGCAAAGCCGGCATGGCATTTTTCTTTCACTACAACTTCCTGAAGCGCCTGCACGTGCGGTTGAATGGGTTCCGGGTTGATTCCGGGGAACAGCGGATTTACTTCATTGCGGATCTGCACATGCTGCACGCCGCGACTGGAAAAGATTTCGGACAGCACGTTGCGTCCCGATCCGTACATGCAATCGATGGCGAATTTGAAATTTGCTTTGGCGATCTTGTTGAGATCCACAAACTTTGTGACGGCGGCAACGTAAGGCGTTTTGAAATCAACTTCCTCAATTTTCGCCGTGGTTCCTTTGGGCATGGATCCGGCGCGCACTTCAGCCTCAATCTGCCCGATGATCCCCGGAGTCGCCGAACCGCCATACGTCGCCTTGAACTTCACGCCATTCCAGTTCCAGGGATTGTGGCTTGACGTAATCATCACGCCGCCGGCCGTGCCCAGATTTTTCACCGCGTAGGAAAGAGCGGGCGTGGGCGTGTAATCATTGGCGATCTTTACCGCAATGCCTGCGTCGGCGATCACCTCGGCCGTGGCCTGCGCGAACCGGCGGGAGCCAAAGCGCGTGTCATAGCCGATCACAATGCCCTTTTTGGGGTCTTCCTGCTTGAGCACGTAAGCGGCAATCGCGCCGGCCACACGACGAACGTTCTCAAACGTGTAATCATCGGCAATCACGCCGCGCCAGCCGTCAGTCCCAAATTTTATTTCGTTCATGTTCGCCCAGGCTCCGGAGTTTTCTAGAGTATTTCGGTAAAGCCGCTGAGCAGCTCAAACCAGCTCAGTCATCTTCTTTTCGTTCAGGTATTTTACGATCTTGCCCACGTCCTGCGAGTGTTCTCTCGTGGTGATCAGAATGGCGTCTTCGGTTTCCACCACCACCAGGTTTTCCACGCCCACGGCGGCAACGAATTTATTCGGGGCATAGATGTAATTTCCTTTGGAGTTGACCATGTAAAGCGCTTTGCTTTCCACCACGTTCAATCCGCCATCCTGCTTGCTGATGGAGTGGTGGTCATAAAGCGCCGCCCACGAGCCAAGGTCATTCCATCCGAAATCAGCCCGCAGGCAGTAGAGATTGGAAGAGTGCTCGCCTTTGGCTGAGCGTGGCTCCAGCAGCGCGTAATCGATGCTGATGTTTTCGCATTTCGGATAGAGCTCGGCAAATTTGGCTTCAAATTCCGGCTTGCCCCAGGCTGCCGCAATCTCTTCCAGATACGGTGTGGATTCGGGGAAATGTTCGCGCAACGCCTGCGTGAGCGTACGCACACTCCACATGAACATGCCGCTGTTCCAGTAATAGTTGCCGGCGGCCACAAAGTCCTCGGCCTTTTCCTGGTTGGGCTTCTCCGTGAAGCGCTTCACCCGGAACAGATCGCTTCCCAGGCGTTCACCGGTTTCAATGTAGCCGTAACCGGTCTCCGCGCGAGTTGGCTGAATACCCATCACGACAATGTTTTCGCCCTGGCCGGCAATTTCAATTGCCTTCCGCAAAACGCTACAGAATGCTGTTTCATCGCCAATCACGTGGTCTGCGGGAAACATTCCAATAATGCCGTCCGGGTCCTGGCGCGCCAGCAGGAACGCCGCCAATCCGATGGCTGGAGCCGTGTTGCGTGGCTCAGGTTCCACCACGATCTGTTCGCCGGGAACGCCAGGAAGCTGGCGTTTGATCTCGCCATCCACAAAGCCGTTGGTGATGATCCAGAAATCTTGCTCCGGGCCGAGGGGCAGAAGCCGGTCCACCGTCTTCTGAATCATGGTCTCTTTGCCATCCAGCGCGAGCACTTGCTTGGCCAGCTTGCGCCGGCTGCGTGGCCAGAACCGGGTGCCGCTGCCGCCGGCCAGAATTACTGGATAAAACCGCTGTGTGCTCAAAGTCATAGCTCCTGGGACTGAAATTCTTGCGGTCGTTCTTTAGGGCTACAAAGAAACGTTGCTTAGACCGGCGCTGTGTCCGCATCTTCCATTAAGACAGTATCCGGTTGCTGCACCGTCTCAACCGGTACAGACGAACACAGAAACTCCAGGTCCCATTGTGGACGAAGAAAGAAAGACGGCACTGTGGCCGGGATCACCACGGATTCTCCCGCGGCGAACGTCAATGGCTCCATGCCATCCAATTCAATCACGCCGCATCCATGCGTAGCCACCATGCACCATGCGTTTGCGGATATGTCTTTCGGACGCCGAAATTGCCACGGCTGTTTCAAATGGAATTTATCAACAATGAAGCAGGGTGAGGTAACCAGATTTTGCCGGGTCATGCCCTGGATTGTGGATCCGGGTTCCAGCCTTACTTTTCCGGCGTGGGTATGTTCCTTGGTCGCCAGCAATCCGGCTTCAATGTGCAGTTCTCGGGGACGGCCATAATCGTAAAGCCGGTACGTCGTGTCAGAATTCTGCTGCGTCTCCACGATCACTGCGCCCGGGCCAATGGCATGGACTGTGCCCGCATCAACGTAATACATCTCGCCCGCGCGGACATCAATCCAGTTCAACAGGTCTTCCATGCGCGTTTCGCGGATCGCTTGTTCCACTTCTGCCTTGGTCGTCCCCGGTTTTAAGCCCAGGCCTATCTGCGCACCCTCATCAGCACTCAAGATGTACCAGCATTCAGTCTTGCCGCAGCTTTGTCCCACGCTGCGTGCGCCCTCATCATCAGGATGCACTTGTACGGAGAGCTTATCTCTGGGGAAAAGAAACTTGATCAGCAGGGGAAAGCGCGCGGGGTCTTCGGTGTTTTCACCGATCAGTTCCGTCCCGAACTGGGCGCTTAGGTCACCCAGGCTGCGTCCCTTGAGCGGCCCGTTGGCAACCACACATTCTTCTCCTGTGAGCCATGCTTCTCCGATTGGCGCACCCGTGATTTCTTGCGAATAGATGGGAGCAAGCGAGCGCGCGCCCCATACGCGTTCACGGAAATCGGGTCGCAGTAGTAACGGGTAAAGTTGAGAAGAATTTTCTGCCATAGGTCTGCGTATCACTCCGGGTACGAGTGTTCCGAACCATTTTAGACTCAGAAAAGGCAAAAGGCGTTGTCCAGCAGCAGCTCGGCAACGCCCCTTAAAACATGCTTTTCAAAAGACTTAGCTTTTGCGCTTACAGCTTGGAGAACCAATCCTGCATCCGCTCCAGCCCACGTTTGATTTCGCCGGATGAAGTGGCATAGGAAAGGCGGATATGCTCCCGCGTCCCAAATGCTTCACCGGGCACGGTGACCACGTGCGCTTCGTGCAGCAGGCGTTTGGCAACGTCCGCGCCGGACCTGATTCCGCCCCTGCCGAAGTAGGCAGAAACATTGGGATAGACGTAGAAAGCGCCCATGGGCCGGACGCAGGTGATCCCAGGGATCTTGTCCAGGGCCGCCAGTGTCTGGTCGCGCAAGTGGATGTAATCGGCCTTCATGTCCGCGATGCACTGCTGCGGTCCGGTAAGGGCACCCACAGCCGCCTTCTGGATCATGTGGGCGCTGCTTGATGTGCTTTGGCTTTGCAGCTTGGTCATGGCACTCACCAACGGCGCAGGCCCCAGGGCATATCCCAAACGCCAACCAGTCATGGCGTACGTCTTTGACAGCGATCCCACAATGACCAGATGTTCTTTTGCTTCCGTGACCGATCCGGCGGAGAAATCCCGCCCGGTATAGTTCAGATAGACGTAGCACTCGTCGGCGATCACGTAGATTCCGCGCTTGTGGGCCAGCTTCAGGATGGCGGTGAAATCTTCCGGGTCAATCACCGCGCCACTGGGATTGTTCGGGCTATTGATAATGATGGCGCGGGTACGCGGAGTGATCTTCTGCTCGATCATCGCCGCAGTCAGGCGGAAGTTGTCAGACTCTTCCGTGGCCACATAAACGCACTTACCGCCGCCGTATTCGATGATGTCTTTAAATGAAACCCAGTAAGGGACGGGAAGAATTACTTCGTCGCCGTGGTCCACCAGCACCTGGATGGCATTGAAGAGCGCCAGCTTGCCGCCGGTGGAGGAAATGGCTTCCTCGGCTTTATAGTTCGACCCAAAATCCGTGGCATGGCGCTGCACGATCGCGGACCGCAATTCAGCAATGCCGGCCACGGCCGTATAGCGTGTGCAATCCTGCTGGATGGCCGTGATGGCGGCGTCCTTGATGTGCTGCGGAGTCGGGAAATGCGGCTCACCCGCGCCGAATTCAACCAGATCGGCGCCGGCAGCCTTCAGCTTAGCTGCTTCAGCTACAACGGCCATGGTGGCTGATATCTCAATACGGTTTACGCGATCCGTGAATTGTTTTGTCGCCGGTAAAGTCGCCATGGGTGCCCCTCACTTCTTTAAATTGACATTCTTTAACTTGATATTCAAATTGCTGGCATTGAATTTCTCGCCCAGTCGCTGCTCCACCAGCTCAGGAACCAGTCCGCGCACTGAGCCGCCCAGCCGGAAAATTTCTTTGATCAGCCGTGAACTCAGATATGAGTATGCTTCGGCCGGCATCATGAAAACGGTTTCCACCTGAGGATGCAGCTTGCGGTTCATCCATGCCATCTGCAACTCATACTCGTAGTCACTGATGGCGCGTATGCCGCGCAAAATAGCGCCTGCCTTCTTCTGCATGGCAAAATCCACCAGCAGGCCGTCAAAGGCTTCCACGCGGACGTTATCAAAGCGTCTCAGCAGTTGCTCTGACATTTCCAATCGCTCGGCAAGATTAAACAGAGGATCTTTCTCCGTGTTGCGGAGAATGCCAACAATCAGCTCATCAAATATCTTGCTGCCTCGCTCAATCAGGTCGAGGTGGCCGTTGGTCAACGGGTCAAACGTGCCGGGATAAATGGCGCGCACTAAATTCAAATGGATTGTTCCTGCCGGAACTGACTAACAACTGATTTTATTCTGGATTGCAGGCTCCGGCAATGTGGATTTCCGGGACTTTGAAGATTGCGTGAACTGAATAAGAGTCGCGCACGCTTCTTTTATGCAAAACCCTTTTATGCAACAACTCTAATCGACCTCAATCACCACTTTGCCCACACTTTCATTTCCTTCCAGGCGCGCGTGTGCCTTAGCGATATCAGCCAGCTTGAAGACGCTATCAATGGTCGTCCGCAGCAATCCTTGCGCAAACAGAGGCACAACTTCCTGCGCAAACAGACGTGTTACCAGAATCTTCTCTTCCAGACTGCGGGCGCGTAGAACTGTGCCGCGAACAGTCAGGCGTTTGCTTAGCATGAAGCGTGCGTCCAGTTCGTAATTGCCTCCGCCCACGGTGCCAACCAGCATCATGCGGCCTCTGGCAGACATCAGATTCTGGCAGACCTTAACATAAGGTCCGCCGACCAGATCCAAGACCACGTTGATTCCTTTTCCACCGGTCCATTTCTCAGCCGCGGTCACAAGCTGGTCGAAATTCTCCTGGACCACTAATCCCTGTTCCAGTCCGTGGGCCTTCGCCTGTTCAATCTTGTCCGCAGTGCGGGATGTACCGAACGGTACGGCATGCATGGCGCGCACCATTTGCACGGCCGCCAGTCCAACGCCGCTGCCAACGGCATTGATCATTGCTGTTTCGCCGGGGCGTAGATGGGCCTGCGTCCAGAGGGCATCATGGGCAGTGATAAAGGCTTCAGGAATGGCGCCAGCCTCGGTCCAGGCTACGTTTTTGGGGATTTCGGCCAGCAAATCTTCATGCGTAGCAATGAATTCTGCGTGAGCTGCGCCACCTACAAGCCCAAAAACTCGCTGTCCCGGCTTCCATTTCCGAACGGCGGTTCCAACTTCAGCAACCTCGCCCGCAAACTCCATGCCGGGTATTTCCACGGGATAGCCGGGCGGCGGCGGGTATTTGCCCTGTCTTTGCAACAGATCGGCCCGATTCAGCGCGGAAGCCCGCACCCGCACCAAAACCTGTGCAGAGTCGATGTGTGGCCTATCCACCTCGCGAACTTCCAGCACCTCAGGCCCGCCAAAGCTGGTAATCCAGGCGGCCCTCATTTTCTGATGCGAACTCTGGTTCTGGTTGGAAGGCTGAGTCTCCGGCATTCAGGTCCTCCTTAGCTATTGGCTCCGGCGGCGTTTGAGCAAGATCTCGATTGTATGTGATTTAAATCAGTGACAACCCCCAGCATCACGGGATGACGGCGTTTCGGCGTCAGGGCATCACGGTTGGCATTGCCTCACAGGTAAGGCGTCCGATATAGTTTTAGTAGCCATGTACGAGGATTTTCACGCTATCGACCGCTGGACCGGAAATCGGCTCCACTGCGTTTACCAGGCATTGATCGTGGCCATTGCCACGCGGCATGCTGACGCAGTTGACATTAAATTTTTAACGAGCGGTCGTCCCGTTTGGATTGCGTTGCCGCATCCAACATGGGTTGAGTATCAGCAGAGGACTGGCCGGATCATCAGTGATCCGCTCGCCATCCAGATCGCCGGACATTTCCTGAAGACTGCCATTGAGAACGGTTCGTATGAGCACGGACGGGAGATGTACACGCTTACCATGGAAGAAGCGCTTGTGCATTTAAACGCGGTTCTCAAAGAAGTTGGCGCGCCTCAGGACGCGCTGGTTACTACGGCCTGAAGCCGAACTCAGCAAACAGCTCTTTCTGTTGCCTCTGATGTCCGGGGCCGAGCTGGTTTTGCTAACAGGAGATTCCATTCGCCATGTCACAGACTTTGCCAGCCATTGATTCTACTTCTGCCATTGAAACACTTCTAAAAACCAACAAAGTACACCGCAATCTTCATCACAGCGCTTTGGTCGAACATTCCGTCCGTCTGGGTGAAAGCACGCTGGCCAGCAATGGCGCGCTGGTGGCCTACACCGGCAAGTACACAGGCCGCTCACCCAAGGACAAGTTCACAGTGAAAGACTCCGTGACTGCTGACCTGGTGAACTGGGGCGATGTGAACCTTGCGTTTGATCCCGGCAAATTTGACGCCCTGTTTGAGCGCGTGATGGAGCATTTGCGCGGCCGTGAACTTTTTGTGCAAGACCTGTTTTCCGGGGCGGACACAACGTATCGCCTGCCCATCCGCGTCATCAATGAATACGCCTGGCACAATCTGTTCGTCCGCGAACTTTTCGTTCGCCCGTCAGATGAAGAGCTGAAAACGCACAGCCCACAGTTCACCATTGTTTCCGCGCCGGAATTCCAGGGTGACCCGCAGCGTGATGGCACTCGCTCAGAAGCGTTCGTCATCGTCAACTTCACTCGCAGGATTGTTCTCATCGGCGGCACCAGGTACGCGGGAGAGATGAAGAAATCCATCTTCGGCGTGATGAACTTCCTCCTGCCCCAGAACAATGTTTTTCCCATGCATTGCTCGGCCAACGTCGGCAAGACCGGCGAAACGGCGCTGTTCTTCGGTCTCTCAGGGACTGGCAAGACCACGCTCTCTGCTGATCCCAACCGCAGCCTGATCGGTGACGATGAGCACGGATGGAGCCCGTCCGGTATTTTCAACTTTGAAGGCGGCTGTTACGCCAAGTGCATCAAGCTCTCGCAGGAAAATGAACCGCAGATATGGAACGCCATCCGCTTTGGGTCTGTTCTGGAAAACGTAACTCTTGATCCGGTCACTCACGTTCCTGATTACAACGATGACAGCCGTACGGAGAACACCCGCTGTGCCTACCCGGTGGAGTTCATTGATAACGCCGTGATCCCGGGCGTCGGCGGCCATCCCAAGAACGTTATCTTTCTCACCGCGGACGCTTTCGGCGTTCTGCCTCCCATCTCCCGGCTGAGCCCTGATGAAGCGATGTTCCATTTCCTTTCCGGCTACACCGCAAAGGTCGCGGGCACGGAAGCCGGCGTGAAAGAACCTCAGCCTAACTTCTCCACCTGCTTTGGTTCACCCTTCATGCCTCTGCCTCCCAAGGTCTATGCAGAAATGCTGGGCAAGCGAATGAAAGAACACAGTGCGCAGTGCTGGCTGGTGAATACAGGCTGGTTCGGGGGTCCGTACGGCGTTGGCTCCCGCATGAAGCTTGCTTACACGCGCGCCATGTTGAATGCGGCTATTGAAGGCAAGCTCAACAATGTTGAGTTTGAAAAAGATCCGGTGTTTGGGCTCACCGTGCCCAAGTCTGTGCCGGGTGTTCCGCCGGAATTTCTGCGCCCTCGTGACGCATGGTCAGATAAAGCTGCCTATGACAAAACTGCAACTGAACTGATTGCCCGCTTCGTCAAGAATTTTGAGAAGTTTGACGCACCGGCGAATATCCGGGCTGCGGCGCCGGGCAAGAAGTAGAAACTTTAAACGTAGAAAGAAAGGTGCAAAGAAAATCCCTCACTCAGCGGCGAGGGATTTTTTTTGTTAGAAATCTGTTTACCGGCTAGTTGCTTACCGGCTGACTCTATGCCACACGGGGTTTGCGCAGCCGCTTATTGACTGAATCGCTGATGCGCTCAATAAACGAGACCGGCTCTTCGTCGTGGTTGTGACCGAGACGGTCGCGCAGTAGCTCGAGAAATTCTGTAGTGCGGCGCACCCGCTGATGTTCAATACCTTCGCGCACGCCATCCGGATCCACAACAGAAGCTGCTTCAATGTAATTCCACAACATCAACCTCATGTTGTCTACGGCGCCTTTCAAGTCGGTAAGGAGATCGACCTTTAGTTCAGCCGGCGTGTCTTTGTCTGTGCCATCCTGTGCGCGCATCGCCAGCCAATAGAGTTCGCTGTGCACGCCCGTCAATTCATCTGTGAGCTCCCGCAGATGGTTTACTAGTGCGTTAATATCTTGCTGCGAGTGTCGATCTTTCTCCATGGGGTCTAAAACCTCTATCTATCTAGTAGACTCTAGGATGCATCTTTTGTAGCATTAATTCCCGTTACCTAAGTACATATACCGATAAAAAGAATGAATGTTTGCTTCCAAAACGGGAAACTGAGCTTCCTCTGTTCAGTGAAACATTCGATTTTTCTTAGAAAATGAGAAAAAGAGCCCGCAAAGTTAGGGTCTCCTTACTACTCTCTGCCGCTCAATGGTTTGCTGCCAGATGCCAACTTCTGTCCAGTTAAGGATTGGTAAACAACGCTGCTGCAGAAATCATGCATTTCCGCGCTTCGTGACTGTATGCGAAACTCGATCTGACATTTTATTTCAACGTTTTTTTGCAGGACTACCCCGGCAATGTATTCAAGAAAAATCAGCGTACGCTATCAGACCGAAGGCGGGCTGCAGCCATGCCCCATCAAATGGCTGGACAACTTTGCCATGCGCAACTTCACCAATGATCCTATTTTTGATGACACGCTTCCGGTGAGTGACGGTTTGCTGACGGTGGGAAGCCGTGTTCCCCTGGAACGCCTGAAGACAGCGATGGAAGATTGGTTTCGCCGCAAAATGTATCTCGATAAGGCGTCGCGACTGGTGGTGGAAGAACTTTAACCGCCACTGGCGAGCTTCGGACCTGGGGTGGCCCGTTCGTTGCGCTTAATCGGACGTGCTCCCCACGCCTTCAACTTCATCAACCGGTTTAACGTGGCTGACGTGAACTCGCTCTACACGGAAGCCGGCCAGCCAACAGCGGCTTTTGACCCGCGCCAGTTCCAGTTTGGCATGCGCGTAAGCTGGTAGCATCCTGAAAGTAATCAGGCCCCGACCTAAGTATGTCGGGGCCTTTATTTTTGCTTACGCTTGAAAAGAAAGACCTTAGGCGATGACCCTTGGTAAGTTTACCAGCCGCATTCTGCGCCGGATTCTGTCAAAACAAAGGTATTATGGGTGGGATGCGGCATTTATTTGCGAAGTGGCAGCATAGAGCAAACCAACTATTCACCGGGCTGGCTTTGGCGGGCCTATGCGCGGGTACCCTGTTTCTCTCGTCGTGTGAAACCAAGGACGCCAAAAAATCGGCCAGGCCGCCGGTCCAGGCTCTTGCTCCAACGTCGCAAAAATCAGCGCCGGTTCCATCCGTAGCTCCGGCCCCTTCGCCGGTCGAGCAGCCGCAGACCGCGGAAAAGCCGGATGCTGCCGCGCAGACCATTGCCGACGCGGAGAAGTCCTACGAATCCGGCCAGACCAACTACAAAGCCGGACATTTGGATGCCGCCAAAGAGGATTTCAACCACGCCGTGGACATACTGATGCAGGGGCCGGTGGACATCAAGTCTGACGCCCGCCTTCAGCAGGAGTTCGACAAGATCACAGACGAGATCAATAAGCTGGAAATGGTGGCCTTCAAGGCGGGTGACGGATTCGCCGAACAGCAATCCGAGCCGGCGCCTATCGACGAAGCCAACACCGTTACTTTTGCCGTTGATCCCAACGTAAAAGCCAAAGCAGAAGCCGATCTTCCTAATTTGCAGTCAGATCTGCCCCTGATGATCAACGATTACGTGGCCGGCTATATCAATTATTTTTCCACTCGTGGCAAAGGAGTATTTCAGGGGGCGCTGGTCCGCTCTGGCCGCTACAAGGAAATGATCTTCAGGATCTTTAAAGAAGAAGGCGTTCCGCAGGACCTGATCTACCTGGCCCAGGCCGAGTCAGGCTTTAAGCCGCTGGCGTTGTCGCGTGCGCGGGCCCGCGGCATGTGGCAGTTCATGGCAAGCCGGGGCGTTGGTTACGGTCTGCATCGGAGCTGGTGGATTGACGATCGCCAGGACCCCGAAAAGGCCACCCGCGCTGCCGCAAGGCATTTGAAAGACCTCTACAACCAGTTTGGCGACTGGTATCTGGCCATGGCGGCTTATAACTCCGGCCCAGGCAATGTTCAGCAGGCGGTGAAGCGCACCGGCTACGCTGACTTCTGGGAACTCTACAAGCGCAACGTGCTTCCCGGCGAAACCAAGAATTACGTTCCTATCATCCTAGCCATGACCATCATTTCCAAGAACCCAGCGCGCTACGGCCTGGATACGGTCACCCCGGAACCGCCGCTGCACTATGACGTGGTCAAGGTAAACTATCCCGTGGACCTGCGGCTGGTGGCTGAATGCGTGGACGCACCGGTTGATACCCTGGTGGACCTGAATCCCAGCCTGCTGCGCCGTACCACTCCCAAAGACCAGGCTTATGATCTGCGCATTCCCGCCGGCACCAAAGAAATGTATGAGGCCGCCATCACTTCTATTCCCGAAGATAAGCGCGTAGCCTGGCGCTATCACAAGGTGGAGACCGGCGATAGTTTAGCGGCGGTAGCGCGTAAGTATCACACCACGGAAAAAGCCATCGCTCAGGCCAACAATCTTCAGGGCACAACGTTGACTGCGGAAAACAAGCTGGTGATTCCCATCAGTGCATCCGCAGCAGGGTCGGGAAAGATCGCGTATTCACGTTATCCCAGCCGCTACAAAGCTCATACGGGCGATACCGTGCAATCGGTGGCGGAAGATTTTGGCGTTCCGGCCGACCGTCTGCGGCGCTGGAACAGGTTGAAAGGAAATGAGTTACGCCGCGGCCTGGTTATCGTAGTTTACAAGCCGTTAGGCCCCGGTGAGGCGGACCGGGCTCCGGTATCCCATCACAAAAAGTCTGCTAATAAAAGCCACAAACCGGCAGTGAAGAAGAGCGCTGCCACTCCAACCAAAGAAAGTCTTGCCGCAAATTCGCGATAGGCTTGATTATTCTGTGTGCAAGTTGCACACTGTCATGCGCGCGGAGTTGACATTCGAATCGTGCACCTTGTTATAATCCGCGCCGTTGAGTTCGCGGTATGGATGTAGTCGCGGCCCTAATTTCTGGAGGAACTATGAGCTTTCACGACGAGACCCTCAAGGCAAGACACGAGGACGACATGGACGATGATTACGGCGAGATCGGCAGCATGGGTGGCAATTCCATGGAAGAGGATTACGACGAAGAGGAAGAAGAATCCATCGGCGCCGAATCCAACGCTGGATCCGTAAGTGAAGACGAAGAGGGCAGCTCAGCTTCCAGTGAGCCGGCGCCCAGCCGCGCAGCCAAGTCAGGCGGCGCTAAAAAGAAACCTGCTGCCAAAAAGAAGGCCAGCAGCAAAAAGAAGAAAGCCCCGGCTAAAAAGAAAGCCCCAGCCAAAAAGAAAGCTGCCAAAAAGCCGGCAAAGAAGGCCGGCAAAAAGAAAGCGGCCAAAAAAGCTTCCAAGAAGAAGGCTGCCAAGAAGTCTGGCAGCAAAAAGAAAGCTGGACGTCGCCGTTAAAGACTCAGATGGATTCATCAGAAATAGGGCCGCGGATTCCGCGGCCTTTTTCATTGCAGAAATTATCGTAATTCCCGGAAAATTGATCCTTTCCAACCTTGTCATCCTGAGAGCCTGTGACTTTATTGACGTTCATGTTGAAGAACGCTTTTTCCCTTTGTCATCCTGAGCGAAGCGGCGACCGCAAGGGAGACGCGTAGTCGAAGGATCTATGCATTTTCGCGGCAAGTCTTATTACATCTACTTCATGTCGAACAGATCACGCACTCTGTATGCCGGCGTAACGGGAAACATTTTGCAGCGCGTGTACGAGCACAAGACCGGGGCTGTTGAAGGATTCACTTCAAGATATAAACTGGATCGTCTCGTGTATTGGGAACGATTTCAATATGTGGGCAACGCAGTTGCGCGAGAGAAGCAGATTAAAAGATGGAAACGCGTTAAGAAAGTGCAGCTTGTTGTGAGTACCAATCCAACCTGGGCAGACCTTGCAGCGGACTGGTTTCCGGAGCTTGACGAAGATTCAAATACATGGATCCTTCGACTCGCGTTCGCATCCGCTCACACTCGCTCAGGATGACAAAAAATTACGTAGTTTCTCGGTAAACAATTGTTCGAACGGGTCATGCGAAGGAACCAAGGCAATGGGCGCCATGACTCCGTCGTCGCCTGCGCTCAAGATGACAGGGGTAAGGGTTGCTTGTTGAACGGGGATATCATCGCAGACCTTGACGTACGCCGCCAGAAAACGCAAAAAATGGCGGCCCACGAAGGCCGCCATCCTGTTTTCACTGTTATCGCCTAAGCGTAAATTCCGCGCAATTTGATGGTGTGGGCCACGCGGCTCATCGCCAGCATATAGGCAGCAATGCGATTGTTTACGTTATGCGTCTCAGAGAAGTGCACCACGTCTTCAAACGCCTCCTTCAGAATGAATTCCAGCTGCTCATTCACCGCTGATTCTTTCCAGAAATAACCCTGACGGTCCTGGACCCATTCAAAGTAGGAGGCAGTCACACCGCCTGCATTGGCAAGAATGTCCGGAATCACGAAGACCTTCTTGTCCGCAAGGATATCGTCGGCGGTGGCTGTGGTGGGACCATTTGCGCCTTCACAAATGATCTTTGCCTTGATATTACTGGCATTCTGGCTGGTGATCACGTTTTCAGTAGCTGCCGGAATCAGGATTTCACAAGCGGTAATCAGCAGCTCTTTGGGATCTGCCGCTTCCGCGCCGGGGAAGCCCACAATCCCTTTGTTCGTATTGCGATCACGGTATTGCAGCAGCGCGTCAATATCAATCCCGTTGGAGTTGAACAGGCCGCCGTTGTATTCGGCAATGCCGATGATCCTGTAACCGGCGTCGCGCATCAGCTTGGCCGCATTGGAGCCTACGTTGCCAAAGCCCTGCACGATCACGCGCGTATCTTCGCGCTTCATGTTGAACTTCTTGAGTGCTTCGTCGCAATTGATCATCACGCCGCGGCCTGTCGCTTCACGGCGACCGCGAGATCCGCCAATGTTGATCGGCTTGCCGGTCACCACCGCGGTTACGGTCTGCCGCATGTGCATGGAGTAGGTGTCCATCATCCAGGCCATGGTCTGTTCATTGGTGTTCATGTCCGGTGCGGGCACGTCTTTTTCGGGACCCAGGAATTCGATGAGTTCAGCGGTGTAGCGGCGGGTGAGTTTTTCCAGTTCGGAGAGCGTGAGTTTCTTAGGGTCGACAATGATGCCGCCTTTGGCTCCGCCGAAAGGAATGTTTACCACGGCGCATTTCCAGGTCATCCAGCTGGCCAGGGCGCGGACTTCGTCCAGGGTGACGTCAGGTGAGTAGCGGACGCCGCCTTTTGCAGGTCCCCTTGCGATGGAATGTTGCACGCGGAAGCCGGTGAAGACTTCGATACGGCCATCATCCATGGATACCGGGATGTGGACAATAATCTCGCGCTGCGGGTAACGCAAAATTTTCCACAAACCTTCATCCAGGTTCAGTTTTTGCGCAGCATAATCGAATCGAGCTGCCTGTGCTTCCCAGGGATTCAGCTCCTGTTCCAGTGATACGGTTTTCATTTGTGCTCCAACGAATTTAAGACAAACGGAAAAGTATAGATACGGACCGGCAGATAAGGCAATGTGGAGGAACCGGAAGTCTATACCGCAGCAGGTCCTGCTGCGAACCTCCAAGGAAAGTCCACCCAGAGAACGTGCATTTTTTCCTCGATCATTATAACTGTTCACAGCGTTACTGTTCACAACCTCGGGAGCAGGCTGCGGCGGAATGGCGGAAATTTACGCGCTTATTCTTGATTGGTTGTCGTCATCGGACGTGTTCCGCTCGATTTCGCGCACTTCGGATTGTGCCCCTGGGTCCCAGCCTCGCGGCAACACTTCTTTCAAAGTCCATTCAATGCGCCCAATCGATTCATGGATCAATTGGCCGGCTTTGTCGTCATCATGCTGGTAGCCGTAATACGCCACCACCTGCAGCGCATTGCGGACATGGTGATTCATCAGCGCAATGGTTTCAAGCTTTTGTTCCAGCAGGCGTTCCTGTTCCCTGATGCGCGATCGCACCTGCAAAAAGAGCGCCGCAGCCACAAATCCGGTGAGGATATTTGCCAGCAAGAGAACGTCAAAACGAGGAACGCCCTCTTTCAGCAACAGCCGGTCAAACCCATATCCGATGGCGCATATGAGTAAAGCGGATCCTGTGAACGCCAAAACTGATTTAAAAGTTGATGATTTCAAAATCCTTGATTTCATGATGACCCTGGACAAATTACCTTCATGCTTCATTGATTAAGATCATCTCACAATCGACCCGGCCGGAGAGCAACACTCAGGCTAGTTTGCCAGCCTTTACAAAGATTTTGCCGCTGACGTTAAGATAAAACGCTGAGACTTGGAGCTAAGAAATATGCCGCCAGAAAAAAATATGTCATTAGAAAAGAAAGCAAATCAGCTGCTTGCGCTTCACCATGCTGCCGTGCCTGTTGTTCTTGTGAACGCCTGGGATGCAGCCAGCGCGCGCGTTGTTGAAGAGGCTGGATTTCCCGCCATCGCCACCACCAGCGCCGGAGTAGCGAACGCACTTGGTTATCCCGATGGTCAAAACGTCCCCTGGGAAGAGATGTTGCGCCGGATCGCGGAAATTGCTTCAGCCGTGCAGACGCCGGTAACGGCCGACATTGAATCCGGATTTTCCGACGATGCGCAGGCGCTGGGCCAGGCGATTACGGATGTGATCAAGGCTGGAGCTGTGGGCGTGAATCTGGAAGATCTGGTTCCCAGCGGCGACCGGCACGGATCTCTCTTCAGTGTGGCCGACCAGGTGCAACGCATCAAAACTGCGCGGGCTGCCGGAGAGAAACTTGGCATTCATCTGGTGATTAACGCGCGCACGGATGCATTCTGGCAAACCGGCGCGGAGCCTGCCGCAGCCATGAACAATACACTGGAACGCGGACGTGCTTACCTTGATGCCGGCGCTGACTGCATTTTTATTCCCGGCATGCGCGACCCGAAAAAGATACAGGTGGTGGTGGAAGCATGGAAGGCGCCGGTGAACATCCTTGCCGGACCCGGGGTGCCCTCACTCGCGGAACTGGGAAAGCTGGGTGTGAAGCGCGTGAGTTTTGGTTCCGGGCCAATGCGTGCAGCCATGGGCGCGCTGCGCAAGATTGCTCTGGAAGCCCTGGCATCAGGCACCTATGCCGCGATGGCGGAGCTGGCAATTCCGTATGAAGATATCAACGGGCTATTCGAAAAAAAGGGAAGCGACTCATAGTAGTGATTGGGCAGAAGCGGCCGGAGCACCCAGTTAGAGAATGATTTCCATGCCTTCAGAAGCGGCGCGGACTTTGGGATAGTACTCGCGGGCCTTGGCGACTACGGAGTCAATGCAGGCATCCGTATGGTCGGGATCATGGTGAAAGAGGACCAGATCTTTGGCTCCGCTTTCCATGGCCACGTTCACTGCTTCACGCCAGTGGCTGTGTCCCCAGCCCATTTTGCGGGCTGCGTATTGCTCGGGCAGGTACTGCGCATCATAGATCAGCACATCTGCGCCTTCGGCGAGCTTGCGCACGCTCTTATCGAACTCCTCATTGCCGGGCTCGTTGTCTGTGGCATAGACCAGCACGCCGCTCCTGGTTTCGATGCGAAACCCAAGGCAGCCCTGAGGATGATTCAACCGGCGTGTATGAATGACGCAATCGTCAAACTCCATACGGCCTTCGTCAATGTCAAAAAATTCACGCCGCGCGGCCATTTCATTCATCTTGACGGGGAAAAACGGCTCTGACATCTGCTCTTCCAGCGCGCGTTGCATGCCGCGTGTGCGGTTGGAAGAGTGAAAGGTGAATGAGTTCTTCGGATTGTTATAAAGCGGCGCGAAAAACGGGATGCCCTGGATGTGGTCCCAATGAAAGTGCGAGAGAAAGATGTGCGCGTGCGTGGGCGTTCCGTTTTTTTCCATCTCCAGTTGTTTGCCCAGGTTGCGGAACCCAGTGCCGCAATCCAGGATGTAGAGATTCCCGTTCAGGCGGACTTCAACACAGGAGGTGTTCCCGCCATAACGCAAATTCTCGGATTGTGGGGTTGGGGTTGAACCGCGAACACCCCAGAACCTGACAAGCATCCGTAATCTTCCCTGGTATGCACAAGCGCGGCAGAAACCGCCTCAGCTGGTCGCCTTTCTGATGCATACCAAATCGTTCTTTGTTTATTTTAGGGCTGAATTCAATTTAAAAAAGTATATGACAAAAGGCCCGCGAATTTACGCCTTTGCAGGTCACCTGCGGGTACCTTATATCTTCATCTGGTACGTGTCCCTCTGGTACCACCGAATCGTTTAAGATACTTTCCCATGATCTTCCCTGATTACAAGCAGTTTCAGGCGCTGGCTGAGAAGGCCAGTCTTGTACCCGTCGCCAGGACTGTGGCTGCCGATCTTCGCACTCCAGTATCTGCGTTTCTGAATATCGCTGCCGATGAACCACGGGCCTTTCTGCTGGAATCGGTTGAAGGCGGCGAAAAGGTGGGCCGGTACACCTTTCTCGGCGTGCGCCCGTACATGGTGTTGCGTGCGCGGGGAACGCAGATAACCATTGAACGCGGCGGCAAGAAGCAGCAGGTGGAAGGAAGCGTCTTCAAGGTGCTGGACGGTCTGCTGCGCGAACATACGCCGGCCCTTGTGCCGGGCCTGCCACCCTTCACAGCCGGCGCTGTGGGCTTCTTTGCGCATGACGCCGTCCGCCAGCTGGAGAACCTGCCGGAAAAAGCCAAAGATGACCTGAAGCTGCCTGATTGCGTGCTGATGTTCTTCGACCGGCTGCTGGCTTTCGATCACGTGCGGCATGAGATCTACGTCATCGCCACGGTGGATGTTCGCAAGCAATCGCCACGCAAGGCCTATGACCTGGCCGTCCGCGATATCGAAAAAATTGAAAAGCAGCTTGCTGCGCCGATCGCGAAGAAATATCTGCGGTCGCCCAAACCGATCAAAGGCAAAGTGAAGGTCTCCCATTCCGTGACTAAAAAGCAATTTATGAACACGGTAGAGAAAATCAAAGAGTACATCATGGCCGGCGATGTATTTCAGTGCGTGCCATCCTTGCGGGCTGAGCTTGAGCCGGGTGTGCCGCCGCTGAATATATATCGTGCCCTGCGCCGGGTGAACCCTTCACCTTATATGTATTACCTGCGCATGGATGACCTGACCGTGCTGGGCACCTCGCCGGAAATGCTGGTGCGCGTGTCAGGCAGCAAGCTGGAATACCGTCCGATTGCCGGTACACGCAAACGGGGCAAAGACGAAGCGGAAGATCTTCGTCTGGAAAAAGAGCTGCTGGCCGATGAAAAAGAACGCGCGGAGCACATCATGCTGGTGGACCTGGGACGCAACGACGTGGGTCGTGTCAGCGAATACGGGACCGTCAAGGTGCGCGATCTCATGTTCGTGGAGCGCTATTCGCACGTGATGCATCTGGTTTCCGCCGTGGAAGGAAAGTTGCGTAGCGATCTCAGTCCCGTTGACGCACTGGCTGCGTGCTTTCCTGCGGGAACACTTACCGGGGCGCCGAAGGTGCGCGCCATGGAAATTATTGAAGACGTGGAGCCCGTGCGCCGGGGATTGTATGGCGGTTCGGTGCTCTACGCTGACTTTGCCGGCAATCTCGATTCCTGCATCGCCATCCGTACCATGCTTATTAAAGGAAAGAAGGGATATGTGCAGGCCGGCGCCGGCATCGTGGCAGATTCGCTCCCGGAGAGCGAATACCAGGAATGCATCAATAAATCGCAGGCACTTGTGCGTGCGGTAGAGCTGGCCAGATCAGGGGAGTAAGGGTTTACCGCGGATCAACGCGGATAGACGGGGATCAACAAATTTTACCGCAGAATACGCGAAGACCTATCTTTACCGCGGATTTTCGCGGATGAACGCGGATTGCTTTTGGTTCAGAGTAGCCTTGAACCGCAATTTAGGCGAACACTTTCCATCCCTGTCACTCCCGAGCAAGCCGGAGCGCATGCGACTGCGAGAGAGGAACCCCGAGGATGATAGTAGTAACAATGCTGCAGCAGGGAATTTCAACGAGAATGTTTTTTCCGACTGCGAACGAAGAGCCCTATCGTGGAAATTCCCTGAATCCGCATCATTACAACCATCATTCTCGGGGTCCCTCTCGTCGAGTTCACCGCTTCGCTGCTCGCTCTCGCTCGGGATGGCAGAAAAGTACATCATCGTCAAACCAATCACCAATCACAAATCAAAAATCACAAATCGCGAATCTAAAACATGAAACTGCTTCTCATCACATTACTTCTTCTCTCATCCATGAACGCACAATGGCAAAAAGTCGATGTTGCCACCACGGCGGGCTTACGCGGCCTGAATGTTGTCAGTGACAAAATCATCTGGGCCAGCGGCACGGAAGGCACGGTGATCCGCACAGTCGATGCGGGAAAAACATGGGCGGTCATCACTGTCCCCAGGGCGGAGAAGCTCGACTTCCGCGGCATCAAGGCTTTCGACGCAAATACGGCTGTGATCATCAGCTCCGGGCCGGCGGAAAAGGGGCAGGCGAAAATCTTTCGCACCAGTGATGGCGGCAAAAACTGGAAGCAAGTCTTCGAGGAAACGCGAACCGGAATTTTCTTTGACGCCGTGCAGTTCTGGGACAAACAGCACGGCATCGTGCTGAGCGACCCTGTCGACGGCAAGTTTGCTTTGTTTACGACTGACGATGGCGGCGTGACGTGGAAACAGCTTCCGCCGGCAAGCGTTCCAGCCGCGTTGCCCAACGAAGGCGCATTCGCCGCCAGCAATTCATGTCTGGTGGTGCAGGGAGCGACCAACGTCTGGTTCGCGACGGGCGGAGCGAAGACCGCACGTGTCTTTCATTCCGGCAATCGGGGCAAGACCTGGCAGGTGGCGGAGACGCCCATGCATCCGGCGAATGCTTCGTCGGGGATTTTCTCTCTGGCCTTTAAAGACGAAATGAACGGAATTGCCGCGGGTGGAGATTATCAGAAGCCGGAAGGTTCGGATTTGCCAAACGTGATGCAGACACACGATGGGGGAAAGACCTGGCGGGTTTTCACAGCAACCAATCCGGCAGGGCTTTATTTTTCGTCGGTGGCAGTGATGTCAACGCGAGAGATAGACGTTAATGTTGCTGCGGGGACAAAAGGTCTGGTCATTTTCGCCGGAGCATGGTCCAAGCCCATTGAGCAAAATATCAATAGCGTCGCGATCGGGCCGGAACATCACGTGTGGGTGGTGGGCCCGAAGGGCTCCGTAGGGCAGTTAGAGATCAAAGTGGCTTTTCAGCGCCAATGAGGTAAAGGTCGATTGCCTAGCCGCAGTCCTTGGGATATTGGGATGATGAAGAGGGCCGAGGATCGCGAAGATGGGTAATTGAGTTAATCCCTAAATCGGGTCATCCAAAACCAAACCTGAAAACCCGCAGCCGAGGGCGGCTGCGCTCCACGTTAAGTCGATCCCTCACACTCTCATCGGAAGTAAATACGCCGGAGTTGACATATTTTGCCGGGTAGGGATTTCTCGCTTCGCCCGGGATTAAAAACAAGAAAACACTGAAAACTTTTTTGTTTTGTCAGTGGTATCCGCGTTCATCAGCGGTAAGGTTTGCTTTTCTCGTCGATTGAAGACTCTGAAAGCTTGTAGGGATCCCTCGCTTCGCTCGGGATTAAGAACAAAAAAGCGGCAGAAAATAATGAAAGCCCTCACCATCGTTTCCGACAGTGAGGGCCACAGGTGATGTTGGATCTATAAGCCGAATTTTGTACGGCGTTGCCGCCGTGACAGTCATTCCTCTAGGCCGGCCATTACTGGACGGCTCAAGCGACCTACCCGGAAGTTTGGCGCACCGAGCCGGCACGCATGAGAATCGCTTGCGCTCTTCCCATTCCTTCCCTATTTGGTCTTGCTCCGTGTGGGGTTTGCCATGCCCCGCGCATTACTGAGCGGGCGGTGCGCTCTTACCGCACCTTTTCACCCTTACCGCTGCCGAAGCAACGGCGGTATATTCTCTGTGGCACTTTCCGTCTTACGGACTTGAATCCGCAATCCCGGACGTTATCCGGCACAGTGCTCTTCGGAGTTCGGACTTTCCTCTCTCCGTTATGGCGCAGCCCAGAATATCTGGCGTTCGCCAAGGGACAGTGACTATCCGATCCAGCATCAGCTAGATCAATATTATAAGATTTTTCATGCGATTTGCGGTAACCATAGAGTGAATACGCTTGCACTCTTCTTTGAATTAATCAGCACACAAGAATGAACCAGCCACAAAAATAGCTGCCACGAAGCTGAATCCTGCGGAATTTCCCCCGAAGAACGGGAACAAGTTTGCGCCTTCAACAACCTTCAGAGTAGGGTAAAGTTTGGGCAACACCAGGAATCTTATGAGCGCCGGAGCTCTGGATAACGATTCCGGGTAGAAATTCCAGGTCGAAAGGATTGGCTGACGACACGCGATGTTGAATTTTTTACCAGGAATTCTCGCCACCGGATTGGCTTTGTGCGGTATTGCATTTTATGTGCTCAGCCTGGTCAGTGCTCGTTCCTTCCTGCGTGCCAGGAACATTGATACGCGTGCCTTTTCTCCCGCGGTTTCCATCCTCAAGCCTCTGCGCGGCGTTGACCCGGAGATGTACGAGAGCTTCCGCAGTCACTGCACGCAGGACTACGCGGAATACGAAATTATTTTTGGTGTGAATCAGAGCGATGATCCCGCAGTTGCAGCGGTGCAGCGGCTCATGGCGGAGTTTCCGCAAAGGCAGATTCGGTTACTGGTGTGTCCGGAGCCATTGGGCACCAATCGCAAAGTCAGCAATCTGGTGCAGATGCTGGCGCTGGCCCGCTACGATCACATTCTAATCAATGACAGCGATATTCGCGTGACACCGGACTATCTGCGGCGAGTGATGTCGCAATTCGCGCGTCCCGAAGTCGGCATGGTGACGTGTCCTTATCGCGGTATCGCGGCGAACACGCTGGGATCAAAGCTGGAATCCCTTGGCATCAGCACGGAGTTTATTGCGGGTGTGCTGGTGGCCCGTCACATTGAACATGGAATTCATTTTGCTCTGGGATCTACTCTGGCGGTCTCGCGCAAAGCTCTGGACGCCATCGGCGGGCTGGCCCCTCTGGTCGATTACCTGGCAGACGATTATGAACTCGGGTTCCGGATCGCGCAGGCGGGTTATGACGTGGTGCTGGCCCATGTTGCGGTTGAAACCCACTTGCCCGCATATACCTTCCGCGAATTTTTCGAGCACCAGCTGCGCTGGGCCCGCACCACTCGTGACGCTCGCCGCTCGGGCTATTTTGGCCTGTTGCTGACCTTCGGTCTGCCCTGGGCGATGATCGCCGTGGCTCTGGCAGGCGGCGCATGGTGGAGTTGGGTTGTGCTTGCGCTGGCAACCTCCCTGCGCGTTGCTGTGGCGTTGCAGGTGGGCATTGGCGTGGTACATGATCGCCCAGTTCTGCGGAACTTGTGGTTGCTGCCACTGCGTGACCTGCTGGCACTCTGTGTGTGGTTCGCCAGCTACGCCAGCAATAAAGTGCAGTGGCGCGGAGAGATTTTTGTGCTTGAGCACGGCAGAATCCGTCCCGCTGGGACTGAGAAAAAAAATGTCACTTCGTCGAAGCCGGATGAGGGGAAACGGGACGAGGGGAAGCCGGATGACGGCAAAGTTTCCGTTCATCAGTAAGCGCCAGCAACACCTACCACGGAGGCACAGAGACACAGAGAAAGCAAAATCGGGAAATCAGCCGAAAGTGTCGCCTAGGGATGTTTTCAGTTAAGTCATTTGCACCTCGATATTCTTGCCCGCGAACAGAACTATTGCTGGTTGTAACGCGCAGCGGCACGCGTACCTAGCATGGTCAATGCCGAGCGCGTGACGGGGGACTGGCTCTCGCGTCCGGTCTTCTTCTCTGTGCCTGCGCCTCGGGCGTCGGGCAGGATTCTGTTGACCTGCGCCAGTGCTTGCGATATGAGTCCTGGGGCAATGCCGTGTTTCAACGCCAGAATTTTGGCGGGCAGGCCTACGATTAACTCCGCCTGATTGCGGCGAGCGGCGGCCACAATCTGCCGGGCGGCATTCGCAGCCGAAACCGAAATCAGAGGATTTGTCCCGCTCAGCGCGAACCAGCCGTATTCCTGCTCATGTTTGCCCCTGAACTCAGCATTTAAGTGGGACCCGGTACGCATGAGACCGGGCACAACGGTAAGTACATGCACGCCATACTTTTTCACTTCGGCGTGCAGTCCTTCAGAAAAACCGGTGACGGCAAACTTGGCGCAACCATAGGGAAGAAGATGGGGGATGCTCACTTTGCCGCCAATGGAGGATATGTTCACAATGCGTCCATGCCTGCGTTGAATCATTGCCGGCAAGGCGGCGAGCGTGGCGCGAACGGGTGCCCAGAACATGGTGTCCATGGCCCGCTCAAAATCTTCGATGGTCTGTGATTCCAGCGGGCCAACGGCCATGACGCCGGCGTTGTTGACCAGGATGTCAATCCTTCCGGCGTGGCGGATGGCTTCGTCCATCATGCGTTGCAACTGGTCTGGCTGGCTGACGTCACACACAATGGTATGAACGGTGGCGCCGAGCTTTTGAATCTGTTCGCGGGCTCGCTGCAACTCAGCCTCATCGCGTGCCGTGAGAATAAGGGTGCAACCGTGGCGAGCGAACTCTTCCGCCAGCGCCAGTCCAAGTCCGCGGGACCCGCCGGTTATGAGCACGGACTGGCCGCTGATATCGTCGCCGCGAAGATCGCGCAGCTGATGGAAAATACGGCGTCCCGCCAGGAATGCGCCTACGCCGGCGGCGGCGCCTGCTACCAATGTTCCGGTAGCAATTCCGCCCAGAAGAACGGCCATGCTCTTTTTGTTCACAACGCACCTCAATTCAAAATTGGTTAGATTGCGATCGGCAACTCGGCCGGCTGAATTGCTGGAACGCTTACGCGCAGCTTTTCGCCCAGCGATACGAAAAGCTTTACCCACATCATGGATATCTCGTCGCGATTCCTGGCCCTGGCCGGCAGCTCATCCTGGAGTAACTGGAAATAGATGTTTTGCGCTTCCCAGTAGTTAATCGGAAATGGAAGCATTGCCAGCAGCGCGGTCAGAATATCCGCGCGTTGCAGAAGCTCCAGACTGCCTGGCGTATTGGAAAAGCGGCGCATGAGCCGTCCCAGGCTGTTGCCGGCAGCAAAGCCCACGCCGGCTTCCTCAATCTCGACACCTTCTCTCTTTACCAGTTCCAGCAGCATGGATATTCGGACCACGTCAACGGGATCACGCGAGAACGTGCGGACCAGGTCCGTGTTCAGAACAAAAGCGGTGGTGATGCGCAGCACTTCCGGGATCGGCTGGTCCAGCTCTTTCAGGAAACGCATCAGGCCACCGTGCTTTTCGTAGATGGCGTGGTAGCTGGCCTCAGCGTCGTGAAGCGTGTTGGTCAGGATCATGTCGATAATGCGCTTCTGCTCGTCTTTAAATAGTGATTTGAGGGAGTAGCGCATTCCGCCAAAGTAGTTATCCAGCGCTTCGAGCACGTCCGGGAAATGTCCGGCGGAAAATTCTTCGAGTACTTTCTCAGTGAGCTCGGTGAATTCGCCGTTGGTTGCGGCTTCCATCACACCGGCATGCAGGACCTGGTCACCCAGATGGATGGCGGCGAAGGTAATGTCGCGGCAATCGCCGGTTATTTTCGAAGTGATCTGAGCTTTGCCAAGACCGAGTCGCGACCCGGCCACCTCTTCCTGGCGATAATCACGTTCGGCGATGTCATAACAGAACTTCGGAATTTCATGATCACCATCAAACAAGGTGCTGATGGCAAAATGCGCGCCAACCTTGCGGAGATCCACCACAGTGGGATTGATCCACGTGGTGTAGATTTTGGCCCCGTCGCCGACCTCCGGGATGTTGCTTTTGGCATGAGACAGTTTTTCCAGAAAGTCCGTTTCCAGGTCAACACCCAGTTCGTGCGCCAGCTGGACCACTCGACCGGCATACTGGATTACCTGGACTGTCTCCAGACCGCTGAGTTCATCAAAGAACCAGCCGCAACTCGTATACATAAGCAGCGAATGGCGCTGCATCTCGAGAAGCCTCAGGGCCGCCACTGTCTCCGCATGTTCCAACGGCCGGCGCGAGTGGGCTTCAAAGAAAAGCCACAAAGATTCGGGTGACCGGTCCAGGACTACATCAATATAGGCATCGCGTGCGGCCCACGGATCTTTGAGAAGAGCGCTGCCTTTTTCTTCAAACAGTTTTGCTGCCGCGTCACGCAGGGAATCGAGGGCGGCGCGCAACGGGCCTCGCCATTCCTGGTTCCAGCCGCCGCGCCCGGTATTGCAACCGCAATTGCTGGTCCAGCGTTCCACCCCGTGATAACAGCTCCAGGATGTGTCTTCTATGATCTGGACTTCCAGTTCCGGCGGATGCTTCTCCAGAAACTGGCCGTAATTGGTGAGATGGATTTCTGAGTCAGAGCCGATCTGGTCCAGCGCGAAGGCCAGTGCCATGTCGCCATACTTATGATGATGACCGTAGGTTTCGCCATCGGTGGCAATGTGCATGAGCTGGGGCCAGGTGCGCTTGTCAGAAAATCCATTCTTCAGACGGTTCGCGAAGACAGAGCCGCTATCCAGCAGCTTCTCAAAGGCCACAGCCTGGGAGATGGGACCATCATAAAAAAACAAGACAATCTTATTGCCGGAAGGTAGTTTGGCCAGATAGGCGCGGCTGGGATCGATTCTGGCTCCGCTCACGTCCTTCCAGCTGCGTCCGCCCAGCTTACGCACACGCGCCGCCTGATGCTGGGCCAGAACGGTGAACTGAATGCCTTCGCGGGCCAGGGTTTCCAGGCTCGCGATGTCGACTGCTGTTTCAGACAGCCACATCCCTTCCGGCCTGCGTCCGAAACGCGATTCGAAGTCTCGCAGGCCCCAGCGTACCTGTGTCTGTTTGTCGCGATCATTGGCCAGCGGCATGATGATGTGGTTGTAGACCTGGGCCATGGCGGACCCGTGGCCGCCGAATCGTTCAGCACTTTCCCGCTCTGACTCCAGAATTCCTTCATAGGTTTGGGGAGCATTGTCTTTCATCCACGAAAGCAGGGTTGGACCAAAGTTAAAGCTGATGCGTGAATAGTTGTTGATGATCTGCCGGATACGCCCAAAGTCGTCCAGGATTCTGGCCGCCGAATTGGGCGCGTAACATTCTGAGGTGACGCGCTCATTCCAGTCGTGAAAGGGATAGGCCGAGTCCTGGCGTTCAACCGCTTCCAGCCAGGGATTTTCCCGCGGAGGCTGGTAGAAATGTGCGTGTATACAGATGGAACGTTCCATGGGCTCCAGGGGGGAATTGCTCCAGTGCGAGAGATTTGCCCTAACCTAAGATGAAGGTTGAGCTTCCCCTGGGTGCCTGACCGGTTACGAATTACTCCCGTGTGATCCAGTTGTGGGCCAGGAACGTTCAAGGCTATCGCTTGAGCTGTGTTAAGGCAATTTTTTGCAGAAGTTCAACAACTCTGGGCGCAACCGGGTCTCCGCTATTCACATCTTTCCGAGCAGCACAATCCGCACCGGGCCCCCTGTAACCGGAAAAAATGATCGTGCCTATGAGGACCGCATGCTCAAAGCCGTTCGTATGTTTCCGGCAGCAATTTTTCTCTTGCTCGCCACCGTCGCCACGCTACTCGCCCAAGACCCCAACCATCCGCCAATCAACACTCCGCTAGCCTTTGAGGCCAACCGCGGACAGACCGCTCCACAAGTTCAATACCTTGCCCGCAGCAGTGAAGGCGTTGTTTTTCTCACGCGAGACGGCTTTACGGTTTCTCTGCCGCGCCAGGGAAGCTTCCGGATGCTTTTTGACCAGGCGTCTTCCCCTTCGATTGGAGCGGAACAGCCTTTGCTTGCTCGCAGCAACTATCTCAGCCGCGATCCGAACAAATCGATTGTGAATGTGGAGAATTTTAGCGCCGTGCGTTATCGCGAAGTCTATCCGGGAATCGACGTTCGCTTTTACGGACGGGGAATGCACCTTGAGCATGATTTCCTGCTGGCGCCTACCGCTGATGCGGGCAGGATTGCATTGCGGCTGGATGGCATTGATCGAGTCAATTTGATGAAGTCCGGTGCAGTTGAACTTAGTTTGGGTAAGCTCACGCTGGAGGAATCGGCGCCGCAGGCGTGGCAGATGGTGAATGGCAGGAAGCTGCCGGTTGATGCAAGCTGGAAAGTACTGGCGGGAAACCGGCTTGGCATTTCACTCGGCAAGTATGATCGCGGCCTGCCGCTGGTGATTGATCCGGTGCTGGCATACTCCACGCACCTGGGCGGCAATACAGAAAATGACCTGAGCCTGGGCACAAGCGAGCCCGCGTTTACGATTATCCAGAGTATCGCCCTGGATTCGGCGCGCAATGTTTATGTGGCAGGAACCACCTCCGCTGTTGACTACCCCACCACCGCAGGTGCATTTGATCGCACGGCGAACACCCAGGCGGAGTTTCACGGGGACACCATCACGTCGAGCGGCTTTGTCTCTAAGTTTGATAAAACCGGCAGGATTCTGGTCTATTCAACATTCCTGCATGCAGGAATCGAAAACATGACCGTGGATCCAAGCGGCCACGTTTACACGGCAGAGTTTGCCGACGACGCCAACCCCGGTCCGAATGAAGGCCCGGATCCGGGAATCTTCGTAGACAAACTAAGTTTGGACGGGTCGCAACTTCTGTACTCATTGATCTTTGCCCGGACCACTGACACTTCAACCGCATGCCAGGCCTTCGGAGATTCTTTCCCGTCCGGCCTCGCCGTCGACAACGCAGGGCACTTGTGGATGACGGGAACCACATCTAATCCCTGTATCCCAAGCACGCCAGGAGTCATTGAACCCACGCTGACCACGACTAATGGCGCTGGATTTCTGACCAAACTGGACACCACGAAATCCGGAACGGCGTCCGTTGTGTACACCACCTATGTTGGAGGCGCGTCCAGCGCCATTGCAAACAGCGTAGTGGTGGACAGCTCCGGCAATGCATACGTAGCCGGTAACGCTCCAGTGGGCTATCCGCACACGCATGACTTTGGCACGGACAACAGCGCGGGCTCATTCGCCACGTTTGTGACCAAGTTCAATCCCACGGCCACCGCGCGCGTTTTCTCAACCATGATTCATAGTAGTAGCGGCATAGCAGTTGGAATTGATCCATCGTTGAATGTGTATGTTGCTGGAAACGCCGGCCCCGGAGGTTTCCCCACGACTAATGGTGTATTTCAAACCACGGCGAAAGGAACTAACTGCAACTCAGCCAACACGTGTCTGGATAATTTCGTTTCCAAACTTGATCCCACCGGCTCGTCGCTGCTTTATTCAACATACGTCGGCGGCACGGGTACGGAGACGCTGAAGGGCATTCAGGTGAATAACGTGGGAATGGCGTTTATCGTGGGGACAACGACTTCAACGGATTACCCCATTACCACGAATGCACCCGACAAGACTCCTTCTCCAAGTGGGGACAGCAGCGCCTTCGTCACCGCGCTTACGACCGACGCCAAAGCGCTCTACTATTCCACCTACCTGAGTGGGGCCAGCACGAACGTCAACTCGAGTGTAAAAACAGCGGGAAACTCAATTTTCGTGGATCCAGCCTGGAATGCCTGGGTGGCGGGTTCAACCGATCAGTCCGATTTCCCGGTCACTGCGAACGCCTTCCAGCCCGGGATCAAAGGCGCTGCTGATGGTTTTTTTGCCGAGTTAATTATCACAGGAGACCTGAAAGTCACACTGAGCAGCAACGTGGCATCGGTTGCGAAGAACGGAAACGTGATCCTGACGGGAGATCTTTTTGATCTCGGTCCGGATGGCAGTGATGCTGTTGTCTTCACGGAAGCGATTCCTGTCGGTTATAAGTTCCAGGGCGTTTCGACGAATGCGACGTCCTGCACCAAACCGGCGGCGGGCGCAACCAGCGGAACGGTCACGTGCACGCAGACGCGACTGGAAAGCGGACAGCACTTCTTTGTGAATGTGTTCGTACAGGCCATTGGCGCATCTGGCAGCAACATCACCAGCAAGGCAACGGCAGCAGGGCGAACACAGGACCTGAACCAGGCCAACAACGCGGCTTCGGTGACGGTACATGTGAACTGAAAAAGCAGAACCGAGAGTGTTAATAAGGGCGGCCTTCGCGGGCCGCCTTTTTTGCATTTCACCAAGGAAGGCAATCCAGTTCCGGGCAAGGAAGATTCAAGGCATCGCTTGAGCCGTATTAAGGAAAGTTTATGTAGCTGCTCAGCTATTCTGGACGCAACCCGAGTTTCTTCTATTTACATCTTTCCAAGCAGCACAATCCCTACCGGGCCCCCTGTAATCGGAAAAAATGATCGTGCCTATGAGGTTCGTATGCTCAAAGCCGTTCGTATGTTTCCGGCAGCAATCGTTATCTTGCTCGCCACTCTCGCCACCACTCTCTTAGCCCAGACAACGACACAAAAAGCTCCAAACGTTCCGTCAATCAGCAGGCCGTCAATCAGCACCCCGTCAATCAGCAACCCGTCAACTAGCACCCCGCCAATCAATGTCCCGCTCGCTTTTGAAGCCAATCGCGGACAGACCGCTCCACAAGTTCAGTACCTGGCCCGCAGCAGTGAAGGTGTCGTCTTTCTTACGCGAGACGGCTTCACCATTTCCCTACCTCGCCAGGGAAGCTTCCGAATGCTTTTTGACCAGGCGTCTTCCCCTTCGATTGGAGCGGAACAGCCTATGATTGCCCGCAGCAACTACCTCAGCCGCGATCCGAAACATTCGATTGTTAACGTGGAGAACTTTGGCGCCGTGCATTATCGCGAAGTCTATCCAGGAATTGATGTTCGCTTTTACGGACTGGGAATGCACCTTGAACATGATTTCCTGCTGGCAGCGGGCGCTGATGCCGGTCAGATTGCACTGTGGCTCGAGGGCATTGATGGAATCAACCTGACGAAGTCCGGAGCCGTCGAACTGTCACTGGGTAAGATCAAGCTGAGCGAATCGGCGCCGCAGGCCTGGCAGATGGTGAATGGCAGGAAGCTGCCGGTTGACGCGAACTGGAGGCTTCTGAGCGGGAATCGTTTGGGTATCTCAGTAGGCGCATACGATCACAACCTTCCTCTGACCATTGATCCGGTGCTGGCTTACTCCACTCACCTGGGCGGCAATACGGAGCAAGACATCAGCGCCGGCACAACCGAACCGGCCTTTACTTCCATCAGCAGCATCTCGCTGGATGCAGCAAGAAACGTCTATGTGGCTGGCAGTACCAGCGCAATTGATTTTCCCACCACGGCAGGAGCATTTAACCGGACGCCCGGCTTACAGGAAGCGTTTCACGAGGATGCCATCTCCCAGAGCGGCTTTGTTTCCAAGTTCGATAAAACCGGTCGGATCCTCATCTATTCCACTTTTCTTCACGATGGGATCAGCAACATGACGGTGGATTCGAGCGGCCATGCTTACACCGCGGAGTTTGGCAATGACGTAAACCCAGGGCCAGATGATGGCGGGGTCGACGCCGGCGTTTTTGTTGACAAGCTAAGCCTGGATGGCTCACATCTGCTTTATTCACTCACCTTTGGCCTGACCACGCAAACTTCGACTGCATGCCAGACGTTTAATTTCTCATTCCCAACAGCGGTTGCCGTGGACAACGCAGGCCATTTCTGGATGACTGGTACAACATCAAATCCCTGTCTCCCCAGCACGCCTGGAGTGGTTGAACCCACCTTGGCGCCGGGTGGCCAAGGCGCAGGGTTTCTTACCAAGCTGGATACCACTAAATCCGGCGCGGCTTCCATTGTGTACACCACCTATGTTGGGGCTACCAGCAGCGGAATTCCACGCGGGCTTGTAGTTGATAAAACCGGGAATGCGTATGTGACCGGCAACGCCGCCACGAATTATCCACATACACACGGCTTCGGTACGGACACATCGACATCAGCGTTTCCGGCCTTCGTCACCAAGTTCAATGCGACGGCCTCGGCGCGAATCTTCTCAAGTATGGTCCACGGAGTTGATGGAGGCGTGGCAGGCATCGCTATTGATCCGTCATTGAATGTGTACATCGCGGGGAACACCAGTTCCAGTGGGTTCCCGACCAATACCGGCGCTTTCCAGCGCACTCCGAAGGGAAGCAACTGCTCCAATGGTGGGCCTGCGCCGTGTCCCGATGGATTTGTTACAAAGCTGAATAGCACTGGCGGTACTCTGCTTTATTCCACTCTGCTCGGCGGCTCGGGCCTGGAAGATTTGCACGCCATTCAGGTCAACAGCGCCGGCATGGCATTCGTGGCCGGAGGCACCCAGTCCGCCGACTTTCCAGTAACAGCGAATGCGTTCCAGAAAACAGCGGCGCCCGCTGGCGGAGAGATTGCGTTTGTAACGGCGCTCCAGCCAGCCGGAAACGCCCTTTTTTACTCAAGCTTTCTCGGTGGAACGAGCAATGCACAAACAGCAACCATCGCGAACGCTATCTTTGTAGATCCCGCATTCAACGCCTGGGCGGCAGGTAGTACCGGCGCGACAGATTTTCCGGTGACGGCGAACGCATTCCAGCCAGGCCGTAAGGGCAATACTGACGGTTTCTTTTCCAAAATCGTCATCGCGGGCGACCTGAAAGTTACACTGAGCAGCAACGTGGCATCGGTGGCGAAGAATGGAAACGTGATCGTGACGGGAGCTCTTTTTGATCTCGGTCCGGATGGCAGTGACGGTGTTGTCTTCACTGAGGCGATTCCTGCCGGTTACAAGTTTCAGGGGGTTTCGACGAATGCCACGTCCTGCACGAAACCGGTGGCGGGCGCAACCAGCGGAACGGTCACGTGCACCAAGACCCGCCTTGAAAGCGGACAGCACTTCTTTGTGAATGTGTTCGTACAGGCGATTGGCGCATCTGGCAGCAACATCACCAGCAAGGCGACGGCGTCAGCGCGAACGCAGGACCTGAACCAGACCAACAACGCGGTGTCAGTCACGGTGCACGTGAAGTGACGCTGGAATCAAACCGAGGTAAAAACCAAAGGCGGCCCTCAAACGGCCGTCTTTTTTTGGGGGAATCTTCACCACGGAGACACGGAGAAGACGGACACGAAGGTGTTCAAGCTTTCAAAAGCCTCTACGTTGGACCCTTTGCGATCTAAGCGGTGTTTCACAACCGGCCCGGCGAATCATCTTTTCAACTTCCGTGCATTCTTTTTTTCTTTGTGACCCTTCGTGTCCTTTGTGGTGGAGTGCTTTTCGTGTTCTCCGGATGCGCAGCGGGCATCCGCTGTTTTCGCGGGTATTGACGCGCAGGTACACTGCATGCGGAGAGGGAAAATTCGCAAGTGTCACGGTGCGCCACAAGTGTAACCAACATTTTTTTTCAAATTGCGCCGCCAAGGGTAGCTGCAAAGGGCTCTCTCTGTTTATAATCATCCGTTTCGTACTCAGCTCTACTAGAACCGTGGCGCGCATCGGGGACGGCCGCGGGTGTTGCGAATTCTCCCGAACATAATATTCATGGCACAGATCTTCCACCGCAGTGCAAATACTCTGGCTCGCGCAAGCATTCTTGGCGTGGTGCTTCTACTTTCCGCGGTTGGAGCGGCGCTGATGGAATTCCAGCGTTCGCCCTATGTCACCAACCAGCATATTGCGCCCGACCAGCCGGTTCCATTCAGCCACCAGCACCACGTGTCAGGCCTGGGGCTGGACTGCCGCTATTGCCATACCTCGGTGGAGCAGTCGAGTTTTGCGGGAATTCCGCCCACCAAGACCTGTATGAACTGCCACGCGCAGCTATGGACCAGTGCGGACATGCTGCATCCGGTCCGCTTCAGCTATCAAAGCGGTGAATCACTGCAGTGGACGCGCGTGCATGACCTGCCTGACTATGTGTATTTCAATCACAGTATTCACGTAGCCAAGGGCGTGGGATGTTACAGCTGCCATGGCGCGGTGAATGAAATGCCGCTGATGTATGCGGAAAATACGCTGCAAATGGAATGGTGTTTGAACTGCCATCGCCAGCCGGAAAAATTCCTCAGGCCCAAAGAACAGGTTTTCAATATGACCTACCAGCAACCCAGCTCAGAGCAGGCGGTTGAGTGGCATGGCAAAAAGTTTTACAACCAGGTTGAGCTCGGCAAGGTCCTGGCGCAGAACTACCATCTGCGCTCCGTGCAGGACATAACCAGCTGTTCCACGTGCCACCGCTAAAGTGGGAATAAAAACGAAGCAAATGTCGAATAACAACGAATCAAATTCAAGCCTGGTCCCGGTGGACGCGATCAAGCCGGCCAGCATGGAGCTGGAAGCGGTCCGCGGCCAGCTTGCCGCGGCCAAAGGCCCCAAGTACTGGCGCACACTGGAGGAGCTTTCCGGACAGCCGGCTTTTGCTGAGCTGCTACAGCGCGAATTCCCGCGCGCGGCGTCGGAGTGGGTTGATCCCGTTTCGCGTCGCGGTTTCCTGAAGCTTGCCGGCGCTTCCATGGCGCTGGCGGGGCTGGCTGGTTGTACCAAGCAGCCGCTGGAGCAGATTCTTCCTTACGTTCGCCAGCCGGAAGAGCTGATTCCGGGCAAGCCGATTTTTTACGCATCGGCCATGCCGCTGGGTGGACACGTCCATCCTTTATTGGTAGAGACCCACGAATATCGCCCGACAAAGGTGGAAGGCAATCCGCAGCATGGCGCCAGTCTGGGATCGTCTGATCTTTTCGCCCAGGCTTCCATCCTCGATCTCTACGATCCGGACCGTTCGATCAACGTCCTGTTCAAGGGCGAGCCGCGTCCCTGGGGTGAGTTTCTTGGGTCGATTCGCGGACGCGTGCAATACCACAAGTCGAACCAGGGAGCAGGGCTTCGCTTCCTGAGCGGGGCAACATCTTCGCCGACGTTTGGCTCACAGATGGCCGCCATCCAGAAGCTGTATCCGCAGTCGAAGTGGCATCGCTGGGAGCCGGTGCATCGCGACAGTTCGCGTCAGGGCACAAAGCAGGCATTCGGCGCCTATGTGGATCCTGTTTACAAATTCGATGCCGCCGACGTGGTGGTTGCACTCGATGGTGATTTCCTGTCCGGCATCTGGTTCCCCGGATTTGTGCGTTATGCGCGCGACTTCATGAGTCGCCGCAAGCTGAGCGGCCCTGAAGCAGGTTCAAAGATGAACCGGTTGTACGTGGCGGAAAGCACTCCGACCACGACCGGCGCCAAGGCAGACAATAAAATTAATGCTCGTCCTTCGCGCATCGCGGCGATTGCCAGCGCGCTGGCCGCGAAGGTGGGCGTTGCTGGATCCGGTGCTGAGCAGCTTGCACCGGAAGAGCAGAAGTTTGTGGACGCGGCCGCTGCCGATCTGATGGCGCATCGCGGCAAATGCGTGGTTGTGACCGGAGTAATGCAGTCTGCGAGTCTTACCGCGATTGTCCACGCGATGAATGCTGCGCTCGGCAATGTCGGACAGACCGTGAGTTATATCGAACCGGTTGAGGCTGATCCGGTTGAACACGTTGAATCCATCCGTGAGCTGGCGACGGATCTCGCTGCCGGCAAAGTGGAAACGCTGATACTGCTGGGCGGCAATCCTGTTTATGACGCGCCGGCCGATCTCAATTTCGGCGATGCGCTGAAGAAGATGGCAGCCGACCAGAACAAACAGGTCATTCAGCTTTCGCTCTATAACAACGAGAGCACTGATTTTGCCGCATGGCATGTTCCGCAAACGCATTATCTGGAAGCCTGGAGTGACGGCCGGTCCTATGACGGAGCCGCAACGATTATTCAGCCGATGATTGCTCCGCTGTATGACGGCAAGAGCGCGCATGAAATCGTTGCCATCTTCACGGACCAGCCATCAGCCTCCGGCTACGAGCTGGTGCAGTCTTACTGGCGCTCGCAGCATTCGGGCGATGATTTTGAGGCGTGGTGGCGGCGCACGCTGCATGATGGTTATGTCAGCGGAAGCGCGTCCGCGGCCAGGCAGATCGCGGCTAAAGGCGGAATTCCGGCTCCGACTGAGCGCTACGTACTCGTTGGCGGCGGTACGCCGGTTGAAGTAAATTTCCGCCCCGATCCCACCATTTTTGACGGCACGTTTATCAATAATGGATGGTTGCAGGAAGCGTCCAAGCCGCTATCGCGTCATACCTGGGACAATGTGATCTTCATGAGTCCGGCGATGGCGCGGCGCATGGGTTTCTTTGTTCTGGAAGAAGGCCCTGTCGCCGAGTCCGATCTGAAGAAAGATACCAATCGCGATCACCAGTCAGACCAGCAGAACGTGATTGAAGTAACGGTTGGCGGACGCAAGGTGAAAGGTCCAGTCTGGCCACAGCCGGGTCATCCCGATGGAGCCATCACGGTGTTTCTGGGATACGGTCGCGCCAAGACGGGACGCGTGGGAACCGGCACAGGATACAACGCCTATCAGATTCGTTCCACGACTGCGCAATATGCCGGCATGGGTTCGATCGTGGGCACCAAGGATCATTGGGACCTGGCGATCACGCAGGGCCACTTCACCATGGACAATCGCGAGCCAGTGAAGGTGGCAGACCTGGAAGAGTTTGAAAAGAACCCGGGCTTTGCGCATGAAGATGTGCCGCACGATACGCCGAAGGTAAAGGACTCGCTTTATCCGGACTATCGCGAAATCGATTGGTACAAGAAATATGCCTGGGGCATGGCGATTGACCTGAATTCCTGTATTGGTTGTCAGGCGTGTTCGGTTGCGTGCTACGCAGAAAACAACATCTCCGTGGTGGGCAAGGAGCAAGTGCAGCGCGGCCGCGAAATGATGTGGATTCGCGTGGACGCCTACTACGAAGGTGACGCCGCCAATCCTGCCGTCCATTTCCAGCCGGTGCCTTGCATGCAGTGTGAAAATGCTCCGTGCGAGCCGGTCTGCCCGGTGGGGGCAACGGTCCACAGCACGGAAGGCCTGAACGACATGGTCTACAACCGCTGCGTGGGAACTCGCTACTGCTCGAACAACTGCCCGTATAAAGTCCGTCGTTTCAACTTCCTGCTGTTTGCTGATTATGAAACGCCGAGCTTGAAGCTTGGCCGCAACCCGGATGTTACGGTTCGCAGCCGCGGCGTGATGGAAAAATGCACATACTGCGTGCAGCGCATCAATGCCGCGCGCATTGCATCAGAGAAGGAAGACCGTCAGATTCGCGATGGAGAAATTCTTACCGCGTGTCAGCAGGCGTGTCCCACGGAAGCGATTACTTTCGGCAACATCAATGATCCGAATAGCCGCGTCGCCAAGCTCAAGGCGCAGCCGCGCAATTATGCGTTGCTGGCTGAGTTGAACACGCGTCCGCGCACCACGTACATCGCTGAGGTGCGTAATCCTAACCCAGAATTGAAGAAGGCATAGCGAATGGCCCCGAGGATTGACGACGAAATCGATGTACTGCCGCCAAAAGGCGTAAGGCCGCCAGTGATTGGGCCGGGTCAGACGCTGACCACGGTGACTGACCGCATCGGCGGCATTGTGCTGACCAAGCACACGCCTATCTTCTGGTTTGCCATAGTCGCAGTGGCTGTGGCCATCATGGGCATCCTCAATACGGCTATCGCGTACCTTCTCGGACGCGGCACCGGGATCTGGGGCATCAATATCCCGGTCGGATGGGGATTCGCTATTGTTAACTTTGTCTGGTGGATCGGTATCGGCCATGCCGGAACCCTGATCTCAGCCATCCTTCTGCTCTTCAAGCAAAGCTGGCGTACGTCGATCAACCGCTTTGCCGAAGCAATGACGATCTTTGCTGTGATGCAAGCCGGACTTTTCCCCTTGATCCATACTGGGCGTCCGTGGCTGGCGGCTTACTGGCTGTTTCCAATTCCCAACACCATGGGCGTGTGGCCGCAATTCCGCAGCCCGCTTATCTGGGACGTATTCGCCGTGTCCACGTATTTCACGGTGTCATTCCTGTTCTGGGGTATCGGACTGATTCCTGACTTTGCCACCCTGCGCGATTCGGCCAAGACGCTTGTTGTTCGCCGAATATACGGCTTGCTGGCCATGGGATGGCGCGGTTCGGCCCGGCATTGGAATCGTTATGAGACGGCGTATATGCTGCTTGCAGGATTGGCCACACCGCTGGTCCTCTCCGTGCATAGCGTGGTGAGTCTCGATTTCGCCGTATCAGTGGTCCCTGGCTGGCACACCACGTTTTTCCCGCCATACTTCGTTGCGGGCGCAATCTTTTCCGGATTCGCCATGGTATTGATCCTGGCTATACCGTTCCGTTATCTCTACAACATGCAGGATTTCATCACGCTGCGCCATCTGCAAAACTGCGCCAAAGTGATGCTGGCCACGGGAATGATTGTGGCCTACTCCTACATTTTCGAGATGTTTATTGGCTGGTACAGCAATGAGAAGTACGAATTGGCCATGGTGCACAATCGCCTGCACGGGCCGTATTCGGGCTACTACTTCATGCTGGTGCTCTGCAATATCATCCTGCCGCAGTCGCTGTGGTTTAACCGGATCCGTTCTTCACCTCTGGCGCTCTTTCTGGTGTCCTGCGTAGTGCAGACCGGCATGTGGCTGGAACGTTTCGTGATCGTGGTGATGAGTCTGCAGCGCGACTACCTGCCCAGCTCATGGGGTATGTACTGGTTCACCAAGTGGGACATCATGACGCTGCTCGGCACCATGGGCTTCTTTACGTTCTTGTTCTTCTTGTTCATCAGGTTTATGCCCGCGATTTCGATCTTTGAAATCCGAGCGCTGCTGCCGCAAGCGAAGGTGAAGGAATGACGGCTGAACCCATTTACGGACTGCTGGCTGAATTCGATAATCCGACCGATCTAGTTCACGCCGCGAAAGGCGCATTTAGCGCAGGCTACCGCAAGATGGATGCGTACACACCGTATCCGCTGGAAGAAGCGGCAGAAGCCATCGGTGCGCACCATAATCGCGTTGCTCTAATCACATTGATAGGGGCCATGCTGGGTATGATCGGCGGCTATTCGCTGGAGTACTGGGTGTCAGCGATTAACTATCCCATCAATGCCGGCGGCAAGCCGTTTCACTCATGGCCGGCGTTCATTCCCGTGACTTTTGAATGTGCCATTCTCGGCGCCTCACTGGCGTGTGTGTTTGGCATGATGGCGTTGAATGGATTGCCGCAGCCCTACCATCCGGTCTTTAATGCTCCCAACTTTACCAGCTCAAGCCGTGACAAATTCTTTCTCTGCATTGAATCGCAGGACCCACATTTCAGCCTGGGCGATACCCGCAAGTTTCTTGAAGGGTTCCACCCTGAACTGGTTTCGGAGGTGCCGTATTAAGTCTCCGGCACATCTCCGCATTGTTCTGCTCGCGCTGTCAGCCATGCCGATTATCTCCGGCTGCCGCCAGGACATGCATAACCAGCCCAAATTCATTCCGCTGCGCTCCAGCGAGTTCTATGCCGATCGCCGCTCTGCGCGTTATCCCGTCGAGGGCACAGTACCGCGTTTAGACAACGTTCAGATGGACCGTGAGCAGCTTGATCCCAACAGTTACTTCCTGACCGGCAAGCACGGGACGAACTTTGGCAATGAACTGCCTGATGGTCTTACGTTGAATCAGCAATTCATGCAGCGCGGACAGGAACGCTTCAACATTTATTGCACCCCCTGCCATTCGCGCGTGGGTGACGGCAACGGGATGATCGTGCAGCGCGGATTCAAACACCCGCCGACGTTCCACCAGTCACGCCTGCGCAATGCGCCGCTGGGACATTTTTATGACGTCATTAGCCATGGCTGGGGCGCGATGCCGGACTATGCCGCACAGACGCCGCCGGCCGATCGATGGGCCATTGCCGCTTATATTCGCGCTTTGCAACTCAGCCAGAATGCCCAGGAAGCCGACATTCCCGCGCAGGATCGTAACAAGTTGAATCAACCTTCAAGTCCCATTCGCGTGCCAGACACTTCTTACGTAAGTCCCACGGCCATGCAGACGCAACCCGTCGCTGAGCCTACGCCGGTGAAAGGAGCCGTGAAGCCGTGAGCCACACTGCTCTTCGCATTACACCTCAGGACTACGCTCCTCCGCCGATTATCGGCCGCATGCGATCCGTTGCCATGGTTGTTGGCGTGATCGGCGCAGTCGGTGCACTCATCTGCGCCTTTTTGAATTGGGAAGTCTTTCTCCGTGCATGGCTGGTTGGATTCCTTTTCTGGCTTGGACTCACCACAGGTTCTCTCTGCCTCTTGATGTTGCAATACACAAGCGGCGGAAACTGGGGACGCCTGGGACGCCGTATCTGGGAAGCTGCAGCCAGCAATCTCTGGCTGATGTTCCTGCTCTGGCTGCCGCTCGGTTTAGGGATGAAGCACCTTTATCCCTGGGCGCGCTACAAGGACCAGGCCGACGCGATTGCGGACCTGGGAGAGAAAGCCAAGTACTATCTCAATCCGACCGGGTTCTGGCTGCGTGGCATCATCTTCTTTGCGGTATGGGGACTGCTTCTCTGGATACTGCGCCAGTGGGCGGACAAGGAAGAAGCCGGTAAAACCACGCCGCAGGAATTTGTCCGCATACAGAACCTTAGCGGCTTTGGCATCGTTTTTTACGCGGCCAGCATTACCTTCTTCTCCATCGATCTTTCCATGTCACTTGATCCCAAATGGTGGTCAACGGTCTGGGGCATGCTGTTCATGGTCGGGCAGGTATTAACGACGCTCTGCTTTACGATCTTTCTGCTGACACGCCTGGCCCCGATTGAGCCGCTTTCGAAGATGTTCAAGGTGGACTATCTCCACGACTTCGGCAAGCTGATGTTTGCCTTTGTAGTTCTGTGGGCGTATCTGTCATTCTCGCAGTGGATCATTATCTGGTCCGGCAACCTGGTGGAAGAAATCAAGTGGTACCTGATTCGCCTGAATGGCGGATGGCAATATTTTGGTACCCTCCTGATCTTCGCGCACTTTGTGTTCCCGTTCGCGCTGCTGCTTTCGCGCGACCTCAAGCGACATGGTGCGCGAGTGGTCAAGATCGCGGTGTTCATTATGTTCATGCGCTTCATTGACCTGTTCTGGCTTACGGCGCCGAACTTTTATCAGGGACCAAACGGCGAAGGACTCAAGAATTTTGGGCTCCTTGACGGTGTCTTCTATGCCGTGTGCGCGGTCGCCATCGGTGGCATGTGGCTGTTCTTCTTTTTCTTCCGTCTGGGACAGCGGTCGCTCCTGCCGGTAAACGATCCGAACTTTGTAGACATGCTGGAAGCAAAACATGGATAACTTTCATCCTCAATCCGCAGGCGGGCACCAGAAAGAAGGTCACGACGTTACTGATCTCAGTATCCCCGCCATCCTTTGGTCTGGAGTTGTACTGGCGGTCTCTCTGGCAGGCGCGTTCCTTCTTGTGCTGGGTTTCTACTGGGGATTGCAGAAGTGGGAAAAGGACCACCAGCCACCCATGACGGCCATGGAAGACCAACTCCGTAATGACCGCGAAGCCATGTCCAGCACGCAGGGCCGCACGCCAGTTCCGGAAGGCGAAGAGAGCGTTAAGCCACAGCCTGACTGGTATGGCCGGGGCAAGATGGAAGACCATCTCGAACGAACCTTCCCTGGGCCGCGTCTGCAATATGACGATGAATACGACATGTCACTGTTCCGCGGTTCGGAAGACAAATGGCTGAACAGCACCGGCAAGGATCCCGACGGTGCCGTGCACATCCCGGTTGATCAGGCGATGCAGTTGCTGGTTCAGCGTGGATTGCCACAAGTGAGCGGCCCGTTTGCGCCGAACAACCTGCCAACCGCTGTACCGATGGTTCCAGCGGGTCCGAGCAGACGATAAGGTTCTGGAGAATTAAAAATTTTGCATTACCGCAACACAATTCGGAAGCTGGCCGCGGCGGCAACACTGGTGGCGGCTTTATCAGCAACCATGACTCTGGGGGCGTGGGCGCAAGTGCCGGCGCCTAACGCGGGAGCGGATGGCGGCTCGACCAACCAGAAGATCGCCATTTTCGATCAGGTAGGCATTGAGCAGAAACTGAATTCGCAAGTACCGCTCGATCTTACATTTACTGACGAAAACGGCCAGTCTGTTCAACTTGGCAAATACTTTGGCACCCGACCGGTGATTCTTACCCTGGTCTATTACCAGTGCCCCATGTTGTGCTCCCAGGTGTTGAACGGAATGACGGGAGCGCTGAACGGCATCACGCGCTTTAACATTGGCCGCGATTTTGACATTGTCACCGTAAGTTTTGATCCTCGCGATAAATCGGAAGACGCTCTGGCCAGCAAGAAAAGGATGATAAGCCGTTATCGCCGGCCGGGTTCTGCCGAAGGCTGGCATTTCCTGACCGGGAAAGAAGACCAGATCAAGGCGCTGGCCGCCAGCGTCGGGTTCCGATACGCGTGGGACCCGCAGATTCAGCAGTTCGCCCACGCCAGCAGCATTATGCTGCTGACGCCGCAGGGCAAAGTGGCCCAGTATTATTTCGGAATTGAGTACGCGCCGCGCGACATCCAGCTCGGTCTGGTGGAAGCCTCTCAGGGCAAGATCGGCAACGTGGCAGATCAACTTATTCTGTATTGCTACCACTATGATCCTGCCAGAGGTAAGTACGGCGCGGTTGTTTTGAACATTATGAGGGTTGGCGCGTTGGCGACAGTGCTGGTTCTCGGCGGATTTGTGATCGTTATGTTCCGCCGCGAATCGCTGGCAGCCAAACAGAGCTGATTAAATTAGGACAGTCGAATAGATGCAATTCAAATTGCCATTATTTCCGGAGCAGGCCTCAAGCGTGGCGGTCCAGGTGGATGCTTTCTACCTGTTCCTGGTGCTCATCACCACGTTCTTCTCCCTGCTCATAGCCCTGCTGATCCTCTTCTTCATTATCCGGTACCGTAGTCGGCCGGACCACGAAGCTGAGCAGATCCATGGTTCCACGCTGCTTGAAATTGTCTGGACGGTGATACCGCTGGGCATCTCCATGGTCATTTTTGTCTGGGGCGCGGTGCTCTACTATCACATTGAGAACCCCCCGGCCAATGCGCTGGAAATCTACGGTGTCGGCAAACAATGGATGTGGAAGTTCCAGCATCCCGGCGGCCAGCGTGAGATCAACACTCTGCATGTTCCCACCGGACGCCCGGTCAAGGTGACTCTGATTTCGCAGGACGTGATCCACGATTTCTTTGTTCCTGCATTCCGCGTAAAGACTGACGTGCTGCCGAACCGCTACGTTTACAGCTGGTTCACTCCAACCGTACCTGGCTCCTATCATCTGTTCTGCTCGCAATATTGCGGCACCAAGCACTCTGCCATGATCGGTGAGGTCATTGTGCAGAAACCGGACGATTACGCGGAGTGGCTGGCCAGCGGAAAAGCGGAAGGCTCGCTTTCCTCCATGGGTGAAAAGCTCTTCCAGGAGTTTGGCTGCGTGACCTGCCACCGTCCTGATTCAGGGGCGCGCGGGCCCAACCTTCAGGGACTTTATGGCCGGCCAGTCCGGCTCAGCGATAATCGCGTGGTGGTGGCCGATGACAACTACATCCGCGAATCGATCCTTAATCCGAACGCGAAAATCGTCAATGGCTTTCAGCCCATCATGCCGACGTTCCAGGGCGTGGTCAGCGAAGAAGGGCTGATTCAGATCACCGAATACATCAAGCACTTGTCAGTGCAGGAATCAGAACCTTTGAACAATCGCACAAACCCAAGGGAACTTCGGGACAATGAAGTCCCAACCATTCAGCAAGAATTACAGCAGGGCAGTCAGCCTGCGCCTACACCCGGGAAGAAACCATGAGTACCGCCACAACTATTGTGAAGCCGGTAATGCCGACAAAGCATTACCTGAATGACAATTATGGAATCAGGTCCTGGCTCCTGACCAAGGACCATAAGCGGATCGCGATCCTGTACCTGGTCTCCTTAACTTTCTTTTTCTTTCTTGGCGGGATATTTGCAGCCCTGATTCGCCTTGAACTGCTCACGCCGCAAGGAGACCTTTTCCAGTCAGACACCTACAACAAGCTCTTCACGATGCACGGTGTCAACATGGTTTTCTTTTTCCTGGTGCCTTCGGTCCCGGCTGTTCTCGGCAATTTTGTATTGCCATTGATGGTTGGCGCCAAGGACCTGGCTTTCCCCAAAATCAACCTGCTCAGCTGGTACATTTACATGGCGGGAGCGTTCTTCTCCCTGGCCACCATGGTCAGCGGAGGAGTTGACACCGGCTGGACTTTTTATACACCGCTCAGCAGCGGATATTTACGTACCCACGTCGCTCTGATGGCTGTCGGCATTATTATGGCCGGCTTCTCGTCCATCTTTACTGGACTGAATTTCATCGTTACCGTGCACCGCATGCGGGCGCCCGGACTGACCTGGGGCAGGCTACCGCTGTTTGTGTGGTCAAACTACGCCACCAGCCTGATCATGATTCTGGCCACTCCGGTGCTGGCTATCACTCTGACTCTTCTGGCTTTGGAAACCGTATTTCACATTGGGGTATTCGATCCTAAATACGGCGGCGACCCCGTGCTTTTCCAGCACATGTTCTGGTTCTATTCCCATCCGGCTGTGTACATCATGATCCTGCCGGGAATGGGCGTGATCAGCGAACTCATCACCTGCTTCTCCCGGAAACGAGTTTTTGGATACTCTTTCGTTGCGTTCTCCAGTCTGGCGATTGCCGTTTTTGGCTTTCTGGTCTGGGCCCATCACATGTTTGTGGCCGGCATCTCGCAATACTCCGCCATGGTCTTCTCACTGCTCAGCATGGCAGTGGCAATTCCCTCAGCGGTGAAGGTCTTCAACTGGACGGCCACGATGTATAAGGGGTCAATCAGCCTGAAGACGCCGATGCTCTATGCCCTGGGCTTTATTGGACTGTTCACCATCGGCGGCCTTACTGGAATTATGCTGGCCGCCCTGGGTATGGACGTTCACGTTCATGACACCTATTTTGTGATCGCTCACTTCCATTACGTGATGGTTGGCGGCATGGTGACCGCTTATTTAGGCGGACTCCATTTCTGGTGGCCCAAGATAACTGGAAGAATGTATCCGGAAGCACCGGCAAAGCTCGCGGCGCTGATCACCTTCATCGGATTCAATCTCACATTCTTCCCGCAATTCATTCTTGGCTACCTGGGAATGCCGCGCCGCTATCATGCATACCCGGAAGAGTTCCAGGTGTTGAACGTTCTCTCCAGCGCAGGAGCCTCGGTGCTGGCAGTCGGGTTCCTCCTGCCGCTGATTTATTTTCTATGGTCGTTAAAGTACGGTGAAGTCGCGGGCGACAATCCCTGGGCCGCCACCGGTCTGGAATGGCAGACGACCTCGCCGCCGCCTACGCACAACTTCCATGAAGTCCCTGTCGTCACCGGAGAACCGTATGCTTATGGAGAGGAGGTAGCCGGTGTCCATTAACCAGTCGCCTACCTCTCAAACAACTACCACCGAACACCACCCGGCGCTGGTCCATCACTTTGACAGTATGGAGCAACAGCAGGCCGCTTCCACGTTCGGCATGTGGGTCTTCCTGCTCACGGAAATCATGATGTTCGGCGGGCTGTTTACCGCTTATCTGATTTACCGTATCAAGTACTATGACGCCTTTGTTGCCGGATCCACCAGCATCAGCGTTTCATGGGGCTTTGCCAACACCCTGGTGCTGATTGCCAGTTCGCTCACCATGGCGATGTCAGTGTGGGCGGCGCAAAAAGGTGACCGTAAAAAGCAGGTCATGTTTTTGATCCTCACCATGATTCTGGGCGCGGCGTTCCTTGGCGTTAAGGCCAAGGAATACTACGACAAGTGGGAAGAGTGCCATATCCCGGGGAATGTGATCGGCAAAGGGTTTAATGCCTGGGGCGGTTGCGACGTCAAGAATCCGGAGCTGGGAAACATCGCGGACGAGATACGCAATCCCAAGCTACACGGCAATCCCAATATTCCGGAAGTGGCCGCTATTCAGACGGCAAAGCAGAGCGAGATATTTTTCTCCTTCTACTTCGCCATGACCGGACTCCACGCTTTTCACATGGTCATTGGACTCGGCCTGCTGGCATGGCTTCTGGTGCGCGCCAATAGTGGAGAGTTTGGTCCCGCGTATTACACGCCGATCGAACTTGGGGGCTTGTACTGGCACTTCGTCGATATCGTGTGGATATACCTGTTCCCCCTTCTATATCTAATCAGCCGGCACCAGCACCATGGGTAATGAGAATCATGGGTAATAAGAATCATGGTTGAGGACCATACAATGTCGAAAGAACACGCACATCCAACAGTCCGCCTCTATCTGGGCATCTTCGCAGCTCTGGTGATTGGCACTTTCCTCACCTGGGGGATCGCTTTTCGTGACCTCGGTCCATTCAATCCCGTGGTTGCTCTGGCCATCGCATGCATCAAGGCAACATTGGTCATCCTGTACTTCATGCACGTACGTTATAGTGACCGGCTGACCATGGTGACGGTGGGCGCCGGGTTTTTCTGGCTGCTCATCCTCATATCGCTGAGCCTGAGCGACTATCTCTCCCGCTCCCTGATTACGGTTCACTAGAAATTTTCAAAACATAAAAAGGCCGAGGCATGATGCCCCGGCCTTTTGCTTTTTCCGCCAGACTACCTCGTGAGTACATCTTCCAGATAAGCCAGCGCCCGCGGATCATGGGACTGGCCGAGCCAGAACATGGCCTTTTTACGCACAGCCGGGTTCTTGTTGTTTTTTGCCACTCCGATGAGCAGCGGAACGCCTTCACCATCGTGCAGTTGAGACAACGCAAAGACCGCCTTCTCTTTAACCTGGGTTTCAGGATCGTTCTCAATGGCTTCAGTGATTTGTTCCGCCTGTTTTTTGCCGCCTATCTGGGCCATCCAGAAAATTGCCTGGCCGCGGACTTTCGGGCTGGGATCGTTGTGCGCCATGCCGATCAAATCCTTCAACGCCTGTTCCTGTTTGCCCTGCGAATAGCTCTGCGAAAAGGCGAACGTGACCTTCTCACGAAAGCGATCATCCTGATCGCTCTTGATGGCTCGTTCCAGAATCTCAACCCCGCGCTTGCCGCGCTCAATGCCAAGCCAAAACGAGACGTTCCCGCGCAGACTCAAGGGACGGTCAGGTTGAATGAGCTTTTCCAGCGCCGCGTCCGCTGCCGGGACGTCATGCAGCGCTATGGCCATTACTGCATTACGACCTGGCCTCCTGTCGTTATCACCATCATCGGTCCCCTGAACCAGGCCAGCCAGAAAATCAATGCTTTCCTCAGGCTTTATTCCTTCAGCCCAGTGCACGGGCAGGCCGGCAAAATCAAGCGGGCAATCGGCGCTGAAGACGCGCGCTTTGCTCACCTGCTTGTTCTCAACCTTGAGAAAGACGAATGCAAACGGCAGCGGCTCCGGTGTTGCGCAATCAGACGCGGTTCCGACTGAAACACCATGATCTGAATCCATCTTGCAGCCCTTGCAGCATTGCCCAGCCGAAGACGCTCCTTCACTGCTCCATGAATCATTGTTCCGTGAATCGAAGCAGCACATGGTGCGTTCGGTTGGCTTCGCCGGGATGCGGTAACCAATCCACTGTGGGCTAGCTGCCTGGCCAACGGTACTTATGAGGGCCTTGAGGCTAGTGCCAGCGGGCACCTCTTCTATCTTTGCGTTGGTGATCTTTGGCTTCTGTGCCCAACCCGCGCCGAGCAAGGCAACCGCTACGAAAATAATTGCAGAAGTCTTTGGCTTCTTTAGGTTCATGAGATTGTTCATGGCGTCCTCGGGAGTTACTTGTTCAGAATTTCCATCATGTAGTCAGTGATTTCGGGCGAGCGCATCATGGAAAGCTTCTGCGTGAGCGTTTTCTTTAGCTCCGGATTAGTTTCCTTGCGGGCCATAGCGACCATTTCTTTGGCGGCATTGCGTAAGAACAGCGCATTGATGACAGCCTTTTTTGTCTCCAGATCAGATTGCGAGTTGTAGATTTCCATCAACGCCGTCATGCCAGCCTGGTCGCCTACCATCCCGATTGTCCTGATGGCTTTTTCCCTGAGTTTGGGATCTTTTTCCGTACGGGCGATTTCAACCAAGCCCTGGGAGTCACCGTTCATCATCATTCCCTGGATCACCGCTTCCCGCGTCTCAGGATCGGGTGATGCCTTGTACATCTCGCGCAGTTCATTGCGCGCGCCCATCATGCCCAGGTGGCGAATGGCGTCCCGTCTTAGCTCCGGCGACTTCTCAGTCTTTGCCACAGCCAGCACATCTTCTTTGTCTCCGGCCATCAGCCAGCCCTGAAAGACCGCCTTTTTTATGCTGGGGTCATTTGTGCCGGTGTAAATGTCTTTGAGCGCGCCGCCACCGTGCCCGCCCATCCCCAGATAGCGGATGGCACGTATCTGCAGATCAGGGTCTTTGTTGTCTTTGGCCACGGAGAGCAGCACATCAGCAGACTTATCAGAGCTGCTTTGCATCATGATGAAGAGTAAGCGGTCTTTAAATTTGGGAGAGCCGGAACCTTGAAGAAGTTTTTGAATAATCGGAATGGCCTTGTCCGGTTCGGACTGCATGATCGCGTTAATCGCCGCCAATTTCTCTTCTTCAGTGTAGACGCTTGCTGGATTGGCTGCAGCACCCTGCAGTTCGACTTTCAATACGTCGGCATCCTTCTTCCAGCGGCTTTGCGGATATTCCTTCTCAAGCTGCGCAAGAGTAGCCAGTGCTTCGGGTTTATTACCCGATTGCTTCAAAGCGTAGGCCTTCCAGTAAAGTGCGCTGTCAGCTTTGCGTCCATGCAGACTGGCCACTTCGCCAAAGGTGCGAATGGCATGGTCATAGTTTCCCTGATACATGGCATCAGTTGCTGATTTGTACATATCGTCTTCATGGGCAGAGTCCTTGGTGGCGGCCCACTGTGAATCGACAAAACTGTTAGCGAAGCCGTAGCTATCGCTCTGTGACCAGGCCGTTGCCAGCGGCGTTAGAGTGAAAGACAAACAAAGAACCAGGAATAAACGTTTCATTTTGATTTATAGCCTCTGTGTTGTAGTCGCCGCGGCTGACTGCTCGCGCCGGCGAACACGTGAATTAACATCCGACCCCACAACTCGAACCTTGAACAACAGACCTTCTGACTCAATCCGGCCGCGAATCTCTTTGAGATCTCCCTGCGATAATTTCTCCGGACTGTTTGCCACCTCAGCGAGTACTCCGCCAAGTTCATCCAGAAGGCGCGCGATTTTAGGATCGCCTGCCTGCTGAGCGCTTACGCGATAGAGATGATTGGCATCCAGCAGATCGCGTGCGCGGCCTTGTTCGTCCGAAAAATCCAGGGGCGCCCTGCCGTCTGAATTCATGATCTGTATCAGCAGCATTTCAGACTGTTCAAGATGGCTGCCCACGGCAACCAGAACAATCTGCTGCGGATTGGGCGGCGTCGGTGTTGGCGAGTTGACAGCAACTTGCGGCGACGGGTTGTGGGTTGGCGATTTCGGCCAGTATCTGCCGGCCACGAATGCTGCTATGAGCAGGGCGACCATGGATCCGGCCAGCGCCCACTTTTTGGGCGAGCTAAACCAATCATTCAGCCATGAGCGTTTCTCTGGCAGCTTGTCCCGAACGTTGAGCCAGGTTTTTTCCTCGAAGCCCGGCAGCGGCTCGGGAACCTCACTCGGCTCGATTTGCCGCAACATGGCCTGCACGCGCTCAAACTCAGCCCGGCATAGGGAGCACTCATTCATGTGTTGCGCAACGGCTGTCTCATTCTCCGCGTCACCGTAGTAATGCAAAACGATTTGTTCTTCATTCAAATGGTTCATCGGGTTGCCCCCGCATAGACCTCAAGCTGCTGCCTGAGTTTCTTTACTGCACGGAACACGCTGTTCTTGGCCGCGCTGGTATTTAGTTTCAACGTCTCGCCAATTTCTTCAATCGAGCGCCCTTCCATGTGCCGCATGGTAAAAGCGATGCGCTCCACCGGCGTCAGCAGTGACATGGATTGTGCGACCTTGCTCTTCATTTCTCCACTCAACACCATGCGCTCAGGCCCTGGTCCCTGGGCCGCGAGCTGTATCTGCCGGCCTTCTTCGGGATCTGGTTCGTCCACGATCTGGTATGTTTCTTTGGTTTGCATTTTCTTTACGCTCAAAAAGTCGAGAGTTCTATTCACCGCGATGCGGTACAGCCATGTGCTGAAGTTCGACCTCAATTCGAACCTTGCCAAAGCTTTGTAGGCACGCAGAAAGGTCTCCTGGACAAGTTCTTCCGCGTCCTGCTGGTTACCGGTCATGCGGAACGTGACATGGAAGATGCTGCGGGAATGGCGGTCAACGAGCAGGCGAAATGCCTCCTTGTCGCCGGCCAGTACCTGGGCCACAACGGCTGCGTCAGTTACTTCCATTCGAATAACTTAGACCTGAATTGAGGGGAGCGGTTAGGAAAGAAAACACCTACCACGGAGACACAGAGGCACGGAGAAAACCTTAAGGAATCGGGTCGGAATGCGCAGGTATGGTCAACCTTTAGAGCTAGCAGAGGGACCCCTCGCTCCGCTCGGGACTTCAGAAAGTGATGGCCGCATGAGCCACGCGCAGCACCGTGCCTTCGTCAAAGTGTTTGCCGAGGACCTGCAAGCCGATGGGCAGGCCGGATTTGGTCTGGCCGCAGGGAACGCTGATGCCAGGGATGCCCACCAGGTCGGCGGTGACCGTGTAGATATCGGCCAGGTACATGGCGAGAGGGTCGTCTGATTTTTCGCCCAGTTTGAATGCCGCTGTGGGTGCAGTGGGCGTTACGATGGCGTCTACCTGCTGAAAGGCCTGTTCGAAATCGCGCGCCAGCAGGGTGCGCACCTTTTGCGCTTTCAGGTAGTAGGCATCGTAATATCCGGAGCTGAGCGCGTAGGTGCCCAGCATGATGCGGCGTTTTACCTCGTCGCCGAAGCCTTCGTCGCGTGAGTTGCGGTACATCTGCGCCAGCGACTGCGATTTTTGTGAGCGATATCCATAACGCACGCCGTCAAAGCGCGCCAGATTGGCGGATGCTTCTGCCGTGGCGATCACGTAGTAGGTCGGAACGGCGTATGAGGTGTGCGGCAGGGAGATGGGAATGATCTCCGCGCCCTGTGCGGCAAGCTGCTGAATGGAGTGTTCAACAGCGGCGCGGACTTCGGGGTCGAGGCCTTCACCAAAATATTCTTTGGGAATTCCCAGCTTGAGTCCGCGCACCGGCTTCTTCATTTCAGAAACATAATCCGGAACCGGGACGCTGGCCGACGTTGAATCCATGGGATCGTGTCCGGCGATGACGCTCAACATGATCGCGGCATCTTCCACCGTGTGCGTGAACGGACCAATATGGTCGAGCGACGAAGCGAAGGCGATCAAGCCATAGCGGGAGACGCGTCCATAGGTGGGCATCAAGCCGACCACGCCGCAGAATGAGGCAGGCTGGCGGATTGAGCCGCCCGTGTCAGAGCCAAGTGTAGCCACGGCCATTCCTGCTGCAACGGCCGCTGCTGATCCGCCGCTGGAGCCACCGGGCACACGAGATTTATCACGCGGATTGTGTACCGGGCCATAGGCTGAGTTCTCGTTGGAAGAGCCCATGGCGAATTCATCGCAATTCAGCTTGCCCAGAATGATGGCGCCTGCCGCTTCCAGTCGAGCGACCGCGGTGCAGTCATAGGGGGGAATGAAGTTCTCAAGAATTTTGGAGCCGGCGGTGGTGCGAAGACCTCGGGTGGTCATTACGTCTTTGATCGCGACGGGAACTCCGGCAAGGCGCGGTAATTTTTCCCCGCGCGTGACAAGCCCATCGATCTTTGCCGCCTGTTGATCTGCTCGATCTTTGCTGAGCGTAAGGTAAGAATGAATCTCACCATCTTCGGCCTGGATCTTGCCGTAGAAATCCTGAACCATCTGCGACGCGGAGATTGTTTTGTCCGCGATAGCTTTGCGCGTTGCGGCGATGGTGAGGGTGTTCAGGTCCATGAATTAGCAATTAACTTCGAACGGAATGCCTCCAAGAAGTTGCGTCGCACCTGCAGGGTTTGGCCATTTGCCAATTGCCATCTGCCATTTGCTTACTCACCTCTCGATGACTTTCGGAACTTTAAAAAAATCACCATCGGTTGCGGGCGCATTGGCCACTGCTTCTTTGTGCGGCAGTGAAGGTTTATGGACGTCTTCCCGCCACGCGTTCTTCGCGTCTGTGCTGACCTGTGCCATGGGCGGCACATCGTCTGTGTTCAGTTCGCTCAGGCGGTCAATGTAGGTGAGAATCGAACCCAGATCTTTCACCATGCGCTGGCGTTCCTGGGGAGTGAGTTCCAGGTTGGCAAGATCAGCCACGTAGAGAACGTCTTTTTCAGTGATGCGCATACGTAATGGTTTCTAAAATTCCGGTTTCGGCGGCTCCTCAATTCTTGCCGTCGATTGCTGCACTCTGAATCTTACTTCCTTTACCACATGGCCCAGCAATGCTTCATAGGCGCTAATGTAACGCGAGGCGAATGAGGTGAGTTGTTTGCGCCATGCTGCATCGGGCACTTCCACGGTGACCACGCCGTCTGCGAAGAGAAGCGCTTTTGTTCTGGCCGCGACATCTTTACCGCAGACCACAGGCCATGCCATCACAGCAGCTTCTTCCAGCGGCTGAGCGCGCAGCAGATCTTTCATCACATTGCGCAGGCCGGTTCGGATTGATTCCATTTCAGGCATGAGGACGAGGACTGATTTTAACATTCTCATAAAAAACTGGGCCACCCGAAGGCGGCCCAGTCGTGCCTTGCATTTGGAAGCTACTGAATGGTCAGAGTCACTGAAGCAGTGTGTGTGATGGTTCCACTGGTTCCAGTGATGGTGATTGTGGAGGTTCCACGCTGTGAGTTATTCGCCGACACGACGCGGAACGTTGTTGTTCCCGAGCCGCTGACGGTGGTGGGCGTGAAACTGGTGGTTGTGCGGTTAGGTGCGCCGCTCGCCGAGAAGCTGACTGTTCCGGTGAAGCCGTTCTGCGGAGCAATCGTGACTGTATAGGTTGCAGTTCCGCCACGCGAGATGGTGACACTGGCTGGCGTTGCGGAGATGGTGAAGTTAGCCGGCGCAGTTACCACCAGCGTGACGGTGGTAGAGTGCGTGAGCGTTGACCCGGTTCCTGTGATCGTGACCACATAAGTTCCAGCAGCGGTTGCGGCTGTTGTGGTGACGGTCATGGTTGAGCTGCCCGTTCCGGGTACTGATCCCGGTGAGAAGCTTGCCGACGCGCCTGCGGGAAGTCCGCTGGCACTGAAGGCGACCGTATCAGTGAAGCCGCCGCTGGGTGTAATGGTGGCTGTGTAAGAGGTAGCGCTGCCGGCAGCCACGGTCTGCGATGCGGGTGCGGCGGAGATGGTGAAGTCACCAACAACCGGCGCGGTGACTACCAGAGTGACTGGCGCACTATGCGTGAGCGTTCCATCAGTACCGGTGATAGTGAGCGGATAGGAACCTGCCGCGACCGCTGACGTGGTTGTTACGGCCATGGTGGTTGTGCCCGAGGTGGTAACAGTGGTGGGCGTAAAGGTTGCACTTGCTCCAGTAGGCAATCCGGCCACGCTGAATGAAATTGTGCCGGTGTAGCCGCCGTTAGGAGTCACGGTCGCGGTGTAAGAAGCGGGATTGCCGGCGGTGACTGTCTGCGATGCCGGTGTGGCGGACAGCGCGAAGTCAGGCGCGGTGGCGCATCCTGCGAACTTGAAGTTCGCGATGCGTGTGCTCCAGTTAAACGTTCCGTTGGCTTTCAGATATTCAGTGGTGTACCAGAACGTGCAATCGTCCGTGGGATCAACGCTGATGTTGGAATAATCACCCCAGCGGCTCAGGCCGGTAAGCTGTGATCCGGTGCCGGTCTGTATGTTGAGCTCGGTTCCCAGCGTGCCCAGCGGATCAGTTGGCGCGCGGCCAGTGAAACGAATGGCCGGATTGATGGCGGTGGAAGAAACGCTGTAGCCAATCGCCAGGTTACCCACGTGGTCCATGGCAGCGCTGCCCATCCAGCGGAAGCTGCTATCGGGAGCAAACGTGCCTTGCTGGAAGACGGTGGGAGTAGAGCCCGGGCTCCTGATTTCATACCAGCGAACACCGGTGCTGGTTCCAGCCGTCACGGAGTGGTTGACCACAAGCGTTTCATGGTCGCCGAAGTTGCGATAGGACAGACGATACATCAGGCGATCTGCCAGCGAATCCAGCTTCTGGTTGGTGCCGAGCTGCGGAATACAAGTGCCACCACCGGCGCAAGCGGCTGCAAAGGCCGCGACCGGCAGATTTGTAGGACCGGTGAGAGTTGCCGTACCAGCGGTGAAGTTGATGTTGGAGATCTTCCATAAGTTCAGCGAGTTGGTGCCGAAGTTGAGGAAGTACCCGGGCGATCCCGCCGGCGGAGCGGTTGTGCCGTCAATATCGGAAGGCAGCACGCCGCCGAACGCGTTGCTCAGCTGGAAGCAGATCTGAGTTGCCGCTACGCCCGCGATCATGGACGCACGGTCCAGGGCGCAGAGCTTGGATCCGGCAAACGTCGATCCGTTATTAAAGATGTTGAACGTGACCAGGTATGAGTTGTTCCATACGCCCAGCTTGGGATAGTCATTGAACTGGACTGTTCCGTAGTTGAAGGCGTAAACGTTGTACGCGCCGGTGGCGTCTCCAGTTGCCGAAACGGCAACGCACTGCCAGAATCCCTGCGTGGCGCCGCTGGTCACGGAGAACTGAGTCAGGACCCAGCGATCGGCAGCTTTGTCGTACTGGGCAATGGGATCGCCGTCATTATGGACAGCGCACGGATGCGTTGCGCCCAATGCCTGGAAAAGTGTGTTGCCGGCGGTGGGTCCGGCCAGCAGAGCTCCGGTCTTGGAAAACACGGCAAAGGATTCATTCACCCACTGCACGTATTGCGTGGCTCCAACGGAACCATTGGTGTCTGGCGGAGCGGCGTTGGGCGTAAAACCGAGAGCGCCCTGGCCAATACCATCAAAGCTGTTCACGTTGCCAACGGTCACAGCGGCAACGGCCTGTGTCTGAAGGGCTGTATCAGGCGCGCCGGTTGGAGCGGCTGCAACCAGAAGGCGAATGGGCTTATCGCGATGGCCTTCTTCTTCAGGGATGATCGGCTTCATGTCGCGCAAAGGAATGGTTTTGGCATGGTCGCCCTTTGACCATTCGCCTTTGTGTTGGGCAAAAATGCTTGATGTTGAAGTCAGCAATAGCAGGAAACAGGAAACCCGCAGCAACGAGGACGATACCCTCATTTACTCCACCTATTCTCTTGGTCGAAATCCAAGATGGTTCTAAATTTTTGGCCGGAAGGGAAGCAGGTCGGCGTAACTGCAGCGCCCACAAGTTACTAGAAACGGTAGTATGAATACGGGTTTTTGTAAAGCAGAGTTGAAGATGCTTGGGTTCATTAACGGATTCGGCAACAGGCGCGTCGATTCTGCTGTCGCACACCCTGATTTCCGCCTCCGGGCGACTAATTTTGCTATTGCCGGCCGGAATTGACTCTTAAGATTCCTCCCATCTCGGCACCTTCTCTTTGCTTGCTAATTCATGTAGTCTCTTTAAATGCAATAAGTTACGCGGGTTCTGGCGCTCCCATTTAATGCTGCAGAATACCGCTGAGACACTAAATACAGCCGTTCAGGGAAACCTCCTTAATCCGGCTTGGTCCGACTCCATAAGATAGAGTCGATCTAATATCTTTAGCTTCATCCGCAACACCAGTTGATGCGCCCCCAACACCGGCGCAAGGAGAGAGTTAATCACCATGCACAAACCCGTAAAGTACGCAGAGAAAGTTATGACCTATGCCGCGCGCGGCGCCTGGGCGGTTTTTGAACGCGTCAATCGGATTAAGCCTGCTGCTGCGTTCACCCCCAATTGGTCAGACAAGCCTTTGCTGAAATCGTGGGAGAAGACCAAACCGCCGCTTGGCTGGCCTCGCTCCACTGACTCCCTTTGCCCCAAGTGCGTCCCGGAAATCCGCCAGCAGATCGTGGACGGCAAGTTGCCGCATGAAATTCTCCTTAATGAAAAAGTGGGCGAAATCAAGGCCACCATCATTGAGCGCAACGGCGAAATCCTGATGGTGAAAGATTGCCCCATCCACGGCCACTTTGAAGACGTGATGGCCGTTGACGTTGAGTTCTTTGAGCACCTGGAAAAGGTCTTCCCCGGCCGCGATATCGCCGCCCACAATGATGAAGACCTGCACCACCACGGCACCAGCACGGTAAAGCACGGACGCGGATCTGTTCTCACCATCGATCTGACCAACCGCTGCAACATGATGTGCGATCCCTGCTTCATGGACGCCAACCAGGTAGGCTTTGTACATGAGCTGACCTGGGACGAAATCAAGACCATGCTGGATAACGCCATCTCCATCAAGCCGCGGCGCCAGATGTCAGTCCAGTTCTCCGGTGGCGAGCCCACTCTTTCACCTTACTTCCTTGACGCTGTGCGTTACGCCCGCAAGGTCGGATACAACTCAGTGCAGGCCGCGACGAACGGAATTGAGTTTGCCAAGTCGCCTGAGTTCTGCCGCCAGGCTGCGGAAGCCGGTCTGCGTTACGCCTACCTCCAGTTTGACGGTATCGGCAATGCGGCCAACTCGCATCGCCAGGTCGGCAACCTGTTTGACGTAAAGCTGCGCGCCATCCACAACCTGCATGAGAACGGTGTGGACATTGTGCCCGTCACCACCATCATCAATGGCATTAATAATGAACAGGTCGGCCGCATCATCCAGTTCGCGCTCGACAATCCCAGAACGATCAGCTTCCTCAGCTTCCAGCCGGTTTCATTCACCGGTCGCGACGAGGAAATTACCGACGATCGCCGCCAGGCCCAACGTTACACCCTGAGCCATCTGGCGCATGACGTAAAGAACCAGACCGGCCTGGGCGAACCCAAGCGTGACTGGTTCCCCATTTCCTTTATGTCCACCTTCTCTGACTGGGCTGACCTGATTCACGGTCCCAGCGCCGATTGGGGACAACTGAGCTGCGGTTGCCATCCGAACTGCGGCGTTGGCATGGCCCTGATGATCGACAAGGAAACCAAGGAAGCCGTCCCCGTGACTGCCTTTCTGAACGGCGATCGCATCGGCAATGACGTGGCCAAGGTCAATGACGCAGGCCGCGGACGCTTCCTCTCCGTCGTGGGCATGGCGCTGGCGCTGGCCAAGAATTACGATCCCTTCAAGGCCCCGAAGCACTTCAAGCTGATGGACCTGCTCCGCAAGTTTGATAAGACCTTTGGCGCCACCAAGAAGGCTGACGACAAATACGGCAAAGTCACCGGCGACCGCACGCTGGAAGACATCAAGCGCCGCCGCCAGGACCGCTGGAATTTCCTGTTCATCGCCGGCATGTGGTTCCAGGACCTTTATAACTACGACTTCCGCCGCACCGAGCAGTGCATCATTCCTTACGCCACGCAGGAAGGCGAAATCAGCTTCTGCGCCTATAACACCGGCGTGGGCTGGCGCAACATCATTGAGAAGATGCACATGACGTCTAACCTCACCAAGTGGTATGAAGAGCACGGACGCCATGAAATCTTTGCCGGCGGCAAGGCCGTGGGCCTCACCGATCAGGGCCACAAGCTGCGCCTGAATGAAGAACACGTTCATGCCGGACGCAACACCACGCTGGACGATAAGGGCATCGCCAAGACCGCCCGCGAAGAGAAACTCCGCGCCCGCGACGAGAAGATCAAGAACGATGCCGAACACGCGCGCATGGAAAAACTCTATCGCCAGCACATCCTGAAAGAGCCCGTACCGGAAGGTGGATTCGTTCCGCTGGGGTCCATCACAATCGCTCCGGCTCCAGCCGCGCCCCAGTCCAGCGAAGCAAAGAAGGACGAGACTAAAGAAGAAGTAATGGGCGACTAGTTTCGTCAACCGCGTAACCGACCAGTTTCAAACCAGAAGGCCCGGGCATAATGCTCGGGCTTTTTTGTGCCCCGGATTTGTCATCCCGAGCGGAGCCGAGGGATCTGCTTTTGCTTCCGCATTCCCGATCCCGGGCGATGTCGTGCGATGACGTCGATGTCGGCGATCCCGGGGGGTACCCCCCCCATCCGATCCCAATCATCCCAATTTGGCGTGGGTTTGAGCGACTTGCCACCCCAATAGCTTTTGCTCTTCTCCGTGTCTCCGAGCCTCCGTGGTGGGTGTTTGGCCTTTCCGATGCCGGGCGATGTCGTGCGATGACGTCGATGTCGGCAATCCCGGGGGGGTACCCCCGCATTCATCCCACCCGATCCCAGTCATCCCAATTTGGCGTAGGCTTTCGCGATTCGAGCCTTGGGTTTGGCTAAAGGCCAAGTGCTAATGGCTAAGTGCTGTTTTAGTTGTCAATGATCTTGCGCACTTCGGCGCTACATGTTCTTAGCACACTTTTGCAAAAAAGAAAGGCACGCAAAAGATTAGGAAATCTCGCAGCTCGGCGAGACTCGGGCCTCTGCGGTCTTTTCGATCCTTCGTTGGTATTTTCTGGCGTTGAATGGCAGGGCGGCGGCAAAAAATTATTTCTGAGCGCCACATCCTATCTCGGCGATTCTATCCCTCAGTCATTCCGAGCGAGCCGGAGCGCACGCAACGGAGAGAGAAGAACCCCGAGGATGTTTGTCCCTAAATGCGGTCTCAGGGCATTCTCTCGAAAACAAAACATAGCCTCGTCATCCCGAACCTCGTCAATGAGGCAGCGCATTCTTCAGCTGCCGAATAGAGGTGAGGGGACCTTGCGCTTTGTTTGCGACGACGAAGCACAATCCCCCTCGTCCTGTTCACGCGACGGAGACAACGCCCATTCGCTGCGGGGTAAGCTGGACTATAGGGCAATACCTTCCTGCCACTCGACGTGAGCGAATCGAATGAGAGTCGCACAACGTAGCGCCGCTTCAGGTGTTTTAACCATTGCGACGAATACTCCCACCGCGATAAGATCACGCCATCACAAAACATCTCCGACGATAGCAAGACACTGCTTTAGAGCTAGAGTCGGTCTTGCGTACTGGATCCGGCCGGCGAATCGTTAAGAAGGATTAATTTACTTTGTATAGGCTGCTGTCCGGAACTCCTTCCGTCGCGTTTCATCGCGCTCGTTTTGTTGCTCATCGCTCAGCCTCCAACCTCATCGGAATGGCAATCGTTGCGCTGGCATTGTGTTGCGTGTCGCTGCCTGGCGCTGCTCAGAAAACGTATGTGCAGAAGGCTCACCTGCCAAAAGCGAAGCCCGTGGCGGTTGAGGAAAAGAGCACAGTCGAACCGGGCGTTGTCGTGGAAGAAGTTCAAGCTGGACGTGAAGGCGACAAGGCGGGTTTGAAGATCGGAGACGTGATCCTTGGCTGGTCCCGTAACGATGTCAGCGGCAGAATTGAATCGCCTTTTGATTACATCTGGGTGGACATCGAACAGCGTCCCCGCGGCGAGGTAACTCTACATGGAATGCGTGAGCATACCAAGATGAGCTGGATACTGAGACGCGGCGATTGGGCCATCAAAACAAGGCCGAATTTGAGCGGCAGACTACTGGATGTATTTAGCAAGAGTTGGGCGATGGCTAGCCGAGGACAGGGAAGTGAGGGCGCACATCTCTGGTCTCGAGAAAAAGGATTGACTGTCCATAACGTCAGCTGGTTCGATGCCTGGTCGATGTTCAATGAAGCGTTGCTTTATAGGTCGGCAAATAACGAGGCTCAAGCAGACCGCGCGTATCAAGCAGCCGCAGAACTCGCAGATTCGAATAAATTGACCAAGTCTCGCATCCTGAATTCCTGGGGCGGGTTGTCATGTCACAACGGTAATTTTGGTCAGGCAGAGGAGCGCTTCAAACGAAGTATTTCTCTGGCTGACCAAGAGGGACAGGATAGTCTGTTGAAAGCCTACTCTCTGAACGACCTCGCCAAGGCCCTCGTATTCGAAGCAAGAAGCGAAGATGCCGAATCCATTTACGCGCGCGCTCTCGAAGTACGAGAACAACTGGCGCCGGAGAGCCTGGAGTTAGCAGACACGCTGGAAGGGATTGGGAATCTGTTGGTGAATGAAGATAAGCTCGCACAAGCGTCGGCTGTTTTCTCACAAGCGCTGGTTATTGAGCATCGGAATTCACCGGAGAGTGTAGGCGAAGCGTTTGCGCTAGCGAATCTTGGGTGGATAGCCTCAAGTTTAGGAGAACTTGACCAAGCTGAAAAGTATGATCTGCTTGCGTTTAAGATTTACAGGAAGGTTGGCCCAGACAACAACTTGGCGGTGGTGCTAAATGGCTTAGGTGATGTGGCAATGCGGCGTGGAGACTTGGCTGGTGCCTCAGTTTTTCTTCGCCAAGCAATTAAAGCGATCCAGCAACAGCCTGATTCGAATTTGGACCTAGCGACAGACTTGGCTATGCTGGCATTGATTGAGTTTGATCAAGGGGCTTTTACTGAATCGAGAATTTTACTAAAACGCGCCGGGAGTTTGTTGGCAGCCAGTGAGGAGCGTAATCCGAATTATGTACTCGCCCTCAACAATTTGGGCGAGGCGGCGCGACATATTCGGCAATCAAGAGCGGCTAAACAATATTTGACGAAATCAATTGAGATTGCTCAGAAATATGATGAAAAAGGTTATGCAAAGTGTTGGGCCCTCCTGCAACTTGCGGAAGTGCATCTGGACCGCGGAGATTTTCTCGCAGCCGAACCGCTTTTTCAGCAAGCGCTTACGATGTCACGAACGGTCTTTCCCGCTAGTGCAGACCAAGCTGAAATTTACGCGGGTTTAGCGCGGATCGCGCGGAACAAAGGCAGTCCGTTGGATGCCGCCGACTATTATTCAAATGCCCTAACAGCTCTTGAGGCCCAGGCCACACACCTTGGGGGTGCCCCACGTTTTCAGGCCGCATATCGCGCAAACCACTTGGATTACTATCGTGATTACATCGATCTGCTTGTCCAGCAGCATTGGAACAAAAAAGCCTTCGATGCTCTCGAACGCTCTCGCGCCCGCACCCTACTCGAAACGCTCTCAGCAGCTACCGTAGATATTCATCAGGGCGCCGACCCTGATTTGCTTAAGAGTGAACACACGTTGCAAGCGGAAATCAAAGCCAAGTCTGCCCACCGTGTGCACATGCTGACCCAGCAGCACACGCCTGAGCAGATGAAAGCGCTTGAATCCGAGATCGCGGATCTTACGCGCCAATACGACGAAGTGGAAGAAAACCTCCGCTCGACCAGTCCCAACTATGCTGCCCTCACACAGCCCCAACCGCTCACCACGGAAGAAATTCAAAAGCAATTGTTAGACAAGGACACAGTATTGGTCGAGTACTCACTGGGCGAGAAGCGCAGTTATGCCTTCGTTGTCACGCCCGACTCGTTGACGGCCCACGAGCTTCCCAGTCAATTAAAGATTGAACAAGAGGCCCGGAGGCTGCATCGATTGCTAAAGAGCCCGGGAGTCACTGCAAGCGAAGGGACCAGCCAGTCCAAAGTGAACGCGACCTACCAGACAGTCGGCGCCAGTCATGCCTCTGTTAACCCGCATGCGATACAGGCTGAGGTTGTTCAACGCGAGATGCAGCGCACCGCCGCTTTGCTAAGTCGAATGGTTCTAGATCCCATCGCCGGTGAAATCGGCAACAAACGCCTGCTCATCGTCGCCGACGGCGCCTTGCACTACATTCCATTTACTGCCCTTCCTGAGCCAGCACCCCATGCCGCAATGCAGACAAGAGGATCGCAACTGGCCCTGCCGCTGATAGTCAATCACGAAGTGATTCTCCTTCCTTCAGCGTCCGTGCTGGCCGTCCTGCGCAAGCAGCAGGAGCGGAAGTCCGCCCCAACTGCGGAAGTAGCCGTGCTGGCCGATCCGGTATTCGACAAAGCCGACGCTCGAGTGCACGAAGCGCAACTTGCGTCGCGCCGCAACGCCCAGAGCCCAATGGTCACTGCCGCAAAGCCGATTGCCGTATCGAATAAAACTGCCTCTGCGTCTATTGAATCTGCCAAGTCAATGTACGATCTCGCCACTCCCCCTCTCACACGCTCATTAGTCGACGTTGGACTTGGACGCGGTGCCGCCTATCACTTGCCTCGGCTGCGCTATACCCGTCGCGAGGCGGAAGCCATTTACGCCGAAGTTCAGCCGGGAAGCGCCATGAAGGCCCTCGACTTCGACGCCAATCGCGCCAGGGCGACCAGCCCTGAGCTCAGCCGCTATCGCATCGTTCATTTTGCCACCCACGGACTGTTGAACAGCGAACATCCTGAACTCTCCGGCCTGGTGCTCTCACTTGTCGATCGCGATGGCCGCCCGCAGGATGGCTTTCTCGGACTGCAAGACATCTATAACCTGAACCTCCCGGCAGACCTGGTTGTGCTCAGCGCCTGTGAAACGGGACTGGGAAAAGAGATCAGCGGCGAAGGTCTGGTGGGCCTCACACGCGGCTTCATGTATGCCGGAGCCAGCCGCGTCGTCGCCAGCTTGTGGAAAGTGTCCGATGCAGCCACCGCCAGTCTGATGGCGGAATTTTATCGCTCCATGGAGCAGGATCACCTCGCTCCTGCAGCTGCTCTTCGCCAGGCACAGATCTCCATGTGGAAGCAAAAACGCTGGAACGATCCTTATTACTGGGCCGCGTTCCAGATCCAGGGTGAGTGGAAGTAAATTCTTCTACCGCGGATTTGCGCGGATAAATGCGGATCAAGAAAAAATCACAAACACTCATTTCTCAAGAGCGCCGATCTCGCCTAAGTCTGATTCGCGTAGCTTTGACACGAGCCCCAGGCTTGCTTAGAGAATTAATCTGCGTCATCTGCGTTAATCTGCGGCAAGAAATGATCGCTTCCTTCATCCGCGGCAGAAGCTGCAGTTGTTTAAATCTGTGTTAACTCTTGCAGCGTGCTCTCGCCAGAATTCCACCTTGCCGTCGCTGCGTGCATCCCATCCTCTAGTCCAAAATTCATGAGAGGCAGAGAAGCAATTATCAGGACGGAGAGTAGGCTGATGAAAAAGGGGACAGCCTGGACTGAGTTATTTCTCGTGAAAACCGGGGCAGATGAAGTGTTTTCCTCCACGTACAATCACCGCGCCTTAGGCGCACCGGATATCCACCACTTGACCATTTTCCCAGACGACGAAAACGGCGATGCCCTTCGTAACATCGCGGCACAAGGTAAGGACCTGACTAAGCCTCGCGATATAGACTTCGTCGTTATTTTTGCGCAGGCAAGCTTGGCTGAGCAATTTGCAGAACACTTCCGCGAACTGGGATATGCGGTCTCCGTCGAAGAGGCTGATACAAAAAAAGACTATCCCTGGGATGTAATTGTCGTTAAACACATGGTTCCCACGTATGAGGGAATCACTGATTTTGAAAACGAACTGCAATTGGTTGCCGACCAATGGGACGGGCACAACGATGGTTGGGGCTTCCTCTCCAAACCGATTGCAAATTGAACCGGAAAATCGGCGCCGACGGGACCGTTCCTGCGTCGACAAGCCCAAAAGCGCCGAAGGCGCGACACAGCGGAGGGCAGGGTTTCCAACCCTGCCTGAGCGAAGCGAAGCGACGACCGTGAGGTCGGGGTAAGGCAATGGGTCTAAATGGAGCCCCGAAGGGCGCGACACCTGATTGAGATTGAGTAATCGGGTAATTTGGTAATCGGGTAATTTTCAAAACCAATGCGTCACGGCCCGGACCAGCGATATCGCCGGCGGCAGGCGGAAGAGAATATGAATATGGTCGCCAATTCCGCCGACGGCGAACACGGCCATCCATTGTTTTTGCAGATTGCCGCAATGTATCCCCAGAGGCGCGATATATGTTTCCGGGTTTTCGCCTTTCCAATTTCCTGATTTTCTCCTCCGTGTTCCTTCGTGTCCTCTGTGGTTACCCGGTTTGGTTTTCTCCGTGTCTCTGTGTCCTCCGTGGTAGGTGTTCGGTTTCGCCTTTTCAATTTCCCGATTACCAAATTACGCAATTACCAAATCCCAAGGGGCCGCGTTTATCTTAAGTTCGGCAAACTGCGGGCAAAAACTCCGGCGGTTTCGCCCACCGCTCACTGCGCACTCATCGCCGTCTGTCGTTCCAGCAAGGACCTCACATGCTGGAAGGCTGCGGGGCTGTCGTGAGCAGAGGAGTATGCGATGTAGCCATCGGGACGCACGAGCGCGATGCCGGGCTCACGCCGCATGCGGAACTCAACCATCTCCTTGAATGATTGAGTAATCATGAGCGGCAGCGTCTTTCGTCGCTATATCGGCATCGGCTCGTTATGGACCATCAGCAGAAAGCGGCTGCGGATGCCGTTGCCGCCACGCATTGAATTATCGAAGTAGCGTTCTCCCGCTCCTTCAACCATCGGACTTCCTTTATAGGCAATGCCAAGTTCGGACAGCCGTTGAACAAATGCGTGCTGAAATGGAGCCAGACGTGACACCATGGGAATCACGGTATTGCGCAGAAGTTGCGCCAGCTTGCTGGGAGTGCCCAGAGCTTTGGTGAGAAAATCCGTGGTCTCAAGCACGCTCTTGATCACCGGCCGGCGTTCCGCGGTATAACTCTCCAGCAGTTCATGGCTGCCGTGCCCGTGAAGGACAAGGTCGAGTTTCCAGGCCAGGTTCCATACGTCTTGAAGCCCGGTATTCATGCCCTGTCCGCCGAACGGGCTGTGAATATGGGCCGCGTCGCCGGCGATGAACATGCGTCCGACTTGCAGGCGGGCAGCCTGGCGGTGATGGATTCGAAAATAAGTACTCCAGTTCACGGCTCGTGCTTCAATGCCTTTGGGCGCGCGTTCCGCCAGGATCTGCCGAACGAGATCGAGAGAAGGAGCGGCTAACGAACGACCTTCGGGTGAACGCCCGTCGCCTTCATGAGCGCGATCGTTTACCACGGCCACGATTCGCCGGCGGGTCGAGCTCATGGGAAAGATAGCGACGGGGCCGAGTTCGCTGGGGCATAGCTGGAGCTGATCACCGGGAAGCGCGTCATTGGTTTCAATGTCGGCCAGCATGAAGGAGTCTTCGTATTCTGCTCCTTCAAATGGCAGATTCATTACGTGACGAACCGCGCTATGGGCGCCATCACAGCCGACGACGAAGCGAGCGTTCAGATTGATTCGCTCTCCCTTGCGATCCAGCGTGACGGCGACATGATCATCATGCTCAGCGGCGGAAACGAATGTGGTTTCATATTCCACCGGGCTTCCAGTACTACCGGGGCCGGTACTGCGCAGGTGATCGGCCAGAAGTTTCTCGGTCACATCCTGCGGCACCATGGCGACAAACTGATACGGACTCTCTTCCGGCGTGAAGCGCATATGGGCCAGCGTATTCCCATGAGTGACGATGGCAACCGATGTGACCCGATTCGCGACTTCGAGAAATGGCGCGACGAGCCCGGCCATATCAAAGATCTCCAACGTTCGCGGAAAGATTGCCAGCGCTTTGGAGTGTTCAGATTGCGTGGCGTGGGTTTCCACGATTCGATAGCTCAGCCCGCGACGCGCGCATTCGTTGGCAAGAAAAAGTCCAACCGGCCCGGCGCCGACAATGAGAACGTCAGTATTGATTTCGTTTTTCGACTTCGACAATGGATTCCTCCTTTTTCCCGGTTTTTCGCCTGTCCAATTTCCCGATTACCAAATTACTCAATTACCAAATCCCAACTAAACCAACGCCCCTTCGCGTTTCGTGACGAACGGCTTGGCTGGATCGTAGTCACCGGGAACGGTTCGTGCCGCGATGTTCAGGCGGTTCCAGCCATTGATGGCGACAATGGCAAGCGTCAGATCGGAAAGCTCGCGGTCATTGAAGTGTGGACGCACCTGCTCATAGACTTCATCAGGCACGCGGCCTTCGTGGAGCAGAGTTGTGGCTTCGGTCCACTCCAGCGCGGCGCGTTCACGGTCGCTATAGAAAGGATATTCACGCCATGCATCCAGCGCGTACAGACGCTGCTCGGTTTCGCCGCCGGCACGCAGATCTTTCCAGTGCATGTCAATGCAGTAAGCGCAGCCGTTGATCTGCGAGGCGCGGAGATAAACCATGTTCAGCAGCCCATTTTGCAGACTGCAGTTATGAAGATATTGAGACATATTCAACATGGTCTTAAGTGTTTCCGGAGCAGCTTGTATGTAGTTGAAACGTGCTTTCATAAATCCTCCTTGATCATTTGGTTTTCATGTCGTGTGGTTTTCATGTCGCGCAATCTACACGCCGATAGCCACCAGCCAGCAGACCATCGCCGCGACCAGAGCAGCCACGCGCAAACGGTGCAACATGTCCCACTTCTGGTGCTGGCGTTTCGACTCGGCAGGAAAAGCGTCAGACGGAAGCTGCATCATTTTGTTGTTGATTGGCACCAGCACAAGAATCGTGACAATAATCACTGCGGCCCAGATTGCACTGGCACTGATCAGCAGCACTTCAACGGGCTCATGGCGATGGACAACGGCTTCCGCAATCAGCAGCAACAAACTGGCGGCATACCAGAACGGCATTGCGGTGCCGAGCCGCTTGGCAAACATTCGAACTGCAACGGCCTGCGCGCCTTCGTCCAGCCGGCGCAGAACGGGATTGATAAACACGGAGACAGAAAATTCAGTTCCTATCATCAGGCCAATGCATACAGTGGTCACAACGTTCAGGGCGGTAATCATTTCGGCTCCCGAATTTCTCTCTATTATTTTCGATGCTCTGTGGTGATGGCCGGCTACATTTTCGACAACGTCGTATTGCGATTAAGTTTGTGGTTAAGCGTTTAAGACCTTAACCACAAAGGACACAAAGGAACACGAAGGCGGACAAGGTCAGATTCGTGCATGGGCACGGACACTCATGCATTTTGTGCATCATTTATCGTTCATCATTTGTCGTTCATCATTTATCAACTATCAACGCTAAGGTTTTGCCATGGCTTGGCGAAGTGTGATAAAAAATCATCTAGCTTATGACCCTCTCCAGCTAAATCGCTTCGTTCGTCTCCCGGAACCTCTTCCGGACTGACGTTTCCAGCAATCAGTGTGTGTGCCGCTGTCCGACTTGTGTCGAGACCAGCCTGCATGGAGAAACGCAAGTGAATTTAGTCGGAATCCCCGAACCTTCGTCCAAAAACAAAACCCTTTGGCTTGCCCTGACCCGTTGGTTTGCCCTGCTTAAGGAAGCAGTGCTGGGGTCGCGCCAGGATTTCACCGCCATCTCAATGGATCGCGCCATCTTTCTGCTGGCCGTTCCCATGGTCCTGGAAATGATGATGGAATCTCTCTTCGGCATTGTGGACATTTTCTTTGTCGCGCACCTTGGCGCCGATGCCACCGCGACGGTCGGCATCACCGAAGGCATGCTGGTGATGGTGATGGCGCTGGCCATCGGCCTGAGCATGGGCACCACCGCGGTGGTTGCGCGTCGCACCGGCGAGCATGATAAAGATGGCGCAGCGGAAGCGGCCGTGCAGGCCATCATCCTTGGTGTGGTTGCGTCGGTAATGGTATTTGCGATCTGCTTCCCACTGGCTCCGCGGCTGCTCAAGCTCATGGGCGCCAGTACGAGCATTCTGCAGACCGGATCAACCTACTCGCGCATTATGCTGGGCACGTCCGGCGTGATTGTGATGCTGTACCTGATCAACGCCATCTTTCGCGGCGCTGGTGATGCGGCCGTCGCGATGCGTGTGCTCTGGCTGGCCAACTCCATCAACATTGTTCTTGATCCATGCCTGATTCGCGGGCTGGGACCGTTTCCTCGGCTCGGCGTAACCGGCGCGGCCGTTTCCACCACCATCGGACGCAGCATCGGCATTCTGTTTCAGCTTTATATGTTGAGCAAAGGCAGCGCTCACTTAAAGATCCTGCGCAGACATATACGCGTGGCCGGCGACGTGATGTTGAACATTGCCCGCCTGGCGGGAACGGGAGCTTTTCAGTTTGCCATTGCCACAGCCAACTGGGTGTTGATGGTGCGCATGGTGCAATCGTTTGGCAGTGCGGCTACGGCAGGCTATACCATCGCCATCAGGATTGTAATTTTTTCCATCATGCCGTCATGGGGAATGGGCAGCGCGGCCGCGACATTGGTGGGGCAAAATCTGGGCGCCAGGCAGCCTGAGCGCGCGGAGCAATCGGTGTGGCGCGCGGCCTTCCTGAACATGATCTTCCTGGGCGCAGTTTCGCTGGTGTTTTTTGCGTTCGCTCCGAATCTGGTCGCCTTTTTTTCGGGCGACCCCGCCATCATCACCTCCGGCGCTGCCTGTCTGCGCATCATCAGTGCGTGCTACCTGCTGTTTGCCTACGGCATTGTGATTGTGCAGGCCTTCAACGGCGCGGGCGATACATGGACCCCCATGTGGATCAACCTGGTTTCTTATTGGATCGTCCCACTGCCACTGGCTTACTTTCTGGGACACAAACTGGGAATGGGAGCAAATGGGGTTTACATCGGAATGCTGGTAGCGGAAATCATTCTGCCAATGATCGCGATCTCAATGTTCAGAAGAGGGAAGTGGAAATTGAAAGTGGTGTAGGTGGTGACGGCATCCTTGCGGTTCTCAGCATCCAAACTGCATTGTTAAGATTGGATGAACGTCTGGCCTGGACCAATGGCATTGCCCAAACTCAGTAATCGGATTGAAACTGCTCTCAATGAAGCCCGCATGCTGATGCTTGGCGGACAGGTGCTGCTTGGGTTCAGCTATCGTATTTGTTTTGAAAAGGGATTTGAGCGACTTCCGTTCTCGGGAAAGCTTGCTGAAATCGTAAGTTTGACCATCAGCACCGCCGTTTTGGGATGTCTAATCTGGCCCGCCGCTTTTCACCAGATCGCCGGGCGCGGCGCTGATTCGGAGTTCATTAACACGTTCATCACGCGTGTCCTCGATTGGGCGCTGTTGCCGTTTGCCCTTGGTCTTGGTTTCGGATTGTATCCGGTAGTGCTGGGCCTGCACGTCATGCACGCCGCACCCATCGCTGCAATGGTTTGCATCTTCGCTCTCGTGATCTGGTATGGCAGTCTGATCGTCCGTCAGCCGGAAAATTCAGGAGCTGGTGACACGAACCAGGATAGCCAGGATAAAGTCGATCAGGGGCAACACGGTAACGCGAGCTCTGATCTCTCCAATCGCATCAAGAAAGTGCTGCTGGAGTGCCGCATGGCGCTTCCTGGTGCGCAGGCCTTTCTTGGTTTCCAGTTCGCCATCGTCTTTGCCGAGGGATTCGATGTCCTTCCGCGTTCTTCCCAGCTTGTCCATTTCATCAGTCTGCTCTCGACAACCATTTCCATCGTCCTGCTGATTGCTCCTGCTGCATTTCATCGCCTTGCGGAAAGAGGCAATGACACCGAGCGATTTTTCAAAGTAGCCGGCCGCCTGCTGATCATCGGTCTGGTCTTTTTAGCGCCCGGCATGGCGGGCGAACTGTTTATCGTGACCCGCAAGGTGACAGATAATGCGCTGCTCTCCATCGCCATCTCTGGCACGCTCCTTTTTGGCTTTTACCTTCTCTGGTTTGGTGTGAGTCTTGGAAGCCGACGCAAATCTCCTGGTCAGTAAGCGAAGCTGTTGCTTTCTCCTTGACAGCTTAGGAGAGATGGAGCTAACATTCCTAATCATCTTAGGAGGGCACTCCAATTGCCAGACCAGGCCCAGCTTCTTCCCGGCACTCTTGACCTTCTGATCCTGAGAGCAGTTTCTCTGGGACCATTGCATGGTTACGGCATTCTTCTGCGCATCGGGCAGATCTCCGGCAACTCATTGTTGATTGAACAAGGCGCGCTCTATCCCGGCCTGTTTCGATTGGTGCGTCAGGGACTGCTCAAGGCGAGCTGGGGAACATCTGAGAATAATCGCCGCGCCAAATTTTACGAACTTACCACCGCAGGCCGTAAACGCCTGCGTGAAGAGACTGACAACTGGAACCGGCTGGTCACCGCCATTGCTTCCGCTCTCTCCACCCAACCGGAGGAATCATGAAACTCTTTGACTCTCTTCGTCGTCTCAGCGCAAACATCTTCCGGCGTTCGCAGATCAATTCCGACATGGATGAAGAGTTGCGCTCCCATATCCAATTGCGTGCCGATGATCTTGAACAATCTGGAATGGAGCGCAGCCAGGCGGAACGCCAGGCGAAGATCGAGTTCGGCGCTCGCGAGCGCGTGAAAGAGGAATGCCGTGAAGCCATGGGCAGCAGTTTTTTTGAGGTCCTGATTCAGGACGTCCGCTATGGCGTGCGGGTTCTGAGAAAGTCGCCAGGTTTCACTATCGCCGCAGTTGTGACTCTGGCTCTGGGAATCGGCGCCAATGCCGTTGTCTTCGGCGTATTGAACGCGCTGATCCTGCGGCCGATGAATCTGCCGCACGAGCGCAGCCTGTATGGACTTGACCGCGGTGGGATTGGCTTTGAATCCTATCCCAACTATCTTGATTTGCGGGAGCGCAACCGCAGTTTTGAAGACCTGGTGATGTTCAACATCAATCTGGCGGGGTTGGATACTGGCAAGGAGCCTGCCCGCGTATGGTTTTACGAAACCAGCGCAAACTATTTCGATGCGTTGGGTATTCAACCCTATCTTGGGCGTTTCTTCCACGCATCTGACGAGCACGGGCCCAACAGCGCTCCATATATCGTACTGACCTATAACTATTGGCACTCACACTTTCAGGATGATCGTGGCGTTGTGGGTCGTGTTGTTCGCTTGAACAAACATCCTTATACCATCCTCGGCGTGACGCCACCTGAGTTTCATGGGACCTTATTATTCTTCTCTGCGGAAATGTTTGTGCCGCTTGTGAACCAGTCGCAACTGGACGGTGAGTCTCTGTTAAACGAACGTGGTAAGCGCCGCATGTTTCAGATCATTGGCCATCTCAAGCCCGGAGTAAGTAACGCGCAGGCTACTGCGGACTTGAGCTCCGTGGGCGCGTATCTGGAAAAGACTTATCCCAAAGAAGATAGCAAAATGCATTACGTGCTGGTGAATCCAACACTGGGCGGCGACTTTCTTGGCCGTCCAATTCGCGGGTTTGTTGCCGGATTGATGCTGCTGGCAGTTTTGATTCTTCTGGCCGCATGCGCAAACCTGGGCAGCCTGTTCGGGGCCCGCGCCGCAGACCGTTCCCGCGAAGTTGCTTTGCGGCTGGCGCTGGGTTCCAGCCGAAGTCGCATTTTGCGGCAATTGTTGACGGAGGCCACCATCATTTCTCTTGTCGGAGGCACGGCAGGTCTTCTCGCCAGCGTCGCATTGTTGCGTCAACTGACTGTCTGGCAGCCATTTGCCCGTTTCCCAATGCATCTCCCTGTAAATCCAGACGTCAACGTCTATGCCCTTGCGCTCGTCCTGGCGCTGTTGAGTGGCTTCTTCTTTGGCATGGTCCCTGTGCGCCAGGTTCTCCGCACGGATCCATATGAAATCGTGAAGGCAGGATCCAATGCCACCGTGGGGAAAAAGTTCACCGTGCGAGACATGTTGCTGGTGGTCCAGATTGCAATCTGTGCGGTGCTGGTTACCTCGTCCATGGTTGCGGTCCGCGGACTGGTGCGTTCGCTCAATTCTACCTTTGGTGTCGTACCGCAGAATGCAGTATTGATTGACACCGACCTGACCATGGGTGGTTACACCGGCGACGCGGTACCAACCATGCGCAAACGCATGATCGAAGCCCTGCAGTCGATTCCCGGCGTCAAGTCTGTGGGACTCACCGATCTGCCGCCACTCACTCTCGACGGGCACAGGTCGCCGGTGTTCAAAGAGCAAACAGCAGATATCAGACCCGCCAACGCCGTCGCCCAGCCCTTCACTTTTAACATCGCGGGCGATTATTTCGATGCGTCCGGCACCGCCTTGCTCACCGGAAGAGCGATCTCCTGGCACGATGACAAGAATTCCCCACGCGTGGCCGTCATAAATCAGGAGTTTGCGCGCAGAATGTTTGGCTCCATCAGCAACGCGGTGGGCGCACATTTCAAAGTTTGGGACGGCTCGCTGGTGGAAGTGGTAGGAGTTGTTGAGAATGGAAAGTATTTCAACCTGACAGAGGACCAGGAGCCGGCCATGTTTTACCCAATCCTGCAGTCGCCGGCCAGCAATACATGGTTCATAGTGCGGACCGAACGCGATCCGCAGCAACTTACCTCGGCCATGCGAAGCAAGCTGCGAGAACTGGATGACGCTCTGCCTGCTTACATCCAATTATGGAGCAAGGAAATGGACGGCGTGCTGTTTCCCTCGCGCATGGCAACTCTCTCGCTGGGTGTGCTGGGAATGATGGGAGCAATGCTATCCATCACCGGCATCTTTGGCATGGCGGCGTACTCGGTCAGCAAGCGCATGCGCGAACTGGGAATTCGTATGGCTCTCGGTGCGCAGCATCAACAGATCCTGCGGGCTGCTCTGGGCCGGGCGTTCAGACTGCTCGCCATCGGTTCCGGCGCTGGATTAATTCTGGGAATTCTGGCGAGCCGCGTACTCGCTTTCATCGTGTACCAGGCCTCTCCACGCGATCCACTTGTCCTGGCCGGTGTCATTCTGGCAATGGCATTGCTCGGTCTGCTGGCAACGTGGATTCCCGCGCAGCGCGCACTGTCCATAGATCCATTGATTCTGCTGCGGGAAGAGTGAGAAATCGAGCAGCGCCAAGAACCCGGACTTGCATTTGGGCGTAACGCCCGGATTTCTTCAACTTTTGTTACGTGCCTAATTCGCGCCAATCAGCTACTATCCTCGGCATGGCTCGCTTGATTCAGTTTGACAACCCTATTCGATTTGACACCATGACTCGCATTCGTTAAATTACACGGCGTAGATGTCAACGTCCATTGGTCAGTCTTCGCGGTTGGCGGTTTAATGATTTATGCAGCCATTCATCATCCATGGATTACCCTGACCGCAGGATTATCATGGATGGCCCTTATGTTGTTACATGAATCCGGTCATATGCTGGCGGCACACAACAAAGGCTGTCAGGTGCTGGGCATCGAGCTTTATCCTATATTCGGCCTTTGCCGCTTTGAGGCTCCCTGGTCCAGATTCGATCACTGTGTGATTGCATGGGGCGGTGTTGAACGTCCATCGTATTCCGTTCGTTTTATATTTATCTGCCATTCATCCCTTATTCTTATTCGGTTCATGATGGCCCTTTGTGTACATTTCAACTCTCAACAAACTTAGGCGCTGCGCATACCTTTACCTAATTCGGCTATCACTTCCCTCAATCTCATTTCTGTGCGTGTTATTGCTCAGCTTTTGATTGCGGTCCCCTTGCTAATGGCGTTGGATTAATTTGCTCAATTTGTTCCTGAACGATATCTGTTCCTTTTTCATTCGCACTTGCCTTCGTTTAAGTTTGGCTATTCAAAGTATGGCCCACTGAACGTCATTCTGGTTATTTTTGGTCCATACAGCCTGATGGTGGCATGCTTCAATCTACTTCCCGTTCGCGGATTTGACGGATCGATTGCGTGGTCGATTATTCCCGAGGCCTTCTAATCGCTTCCGTAAGCGAAAAGCAAAAGGCTGCGCGGGTAATTGGCGATCCTACTGAGTTGACGCAAATCAACGATGGTTTCGATAATCTGTATATTGAGACCTTGCAAATGCAAACGAAAACTATTCTGGTTCCTGCTGTCTTTCTGTTCGCTCTTCTCGCCGGCTGTGCCGGACCACCCAAACATCCCACATGGAACAACGCCACCGGAGCAGAGCAGCATGAGCGCCTGATGTGGGACGCCATAAAAGCCCAGCAGTGGAAGGACGTGGAAAGCCATCTGTCGCCGACTTTCGTCGGCGTGGATGCTGCCGGCGCAAAATATGATCGTGCCGGCTGGCTGGCCTCGTGGAAATCTTCAGGCTTAAGCGAGTTTTCGCTGGGAGAAGTCACCGTGGATCCGGCGGGAACGGACATGGTAGTGAGCTACATCTTGAATATCAGTGGTAGTGTGAGTGGAAGCGTTGCGCCTAAGCAGACGTTGCGTGTGGTTTCCGTGTGGCAGCAGGTAAAGTCGGGCTGGATAATGACGGCGACTTCGCTCACGCCGATCAAAGAATGATTAATGTCGTTTCCTGTTTAAACGGGCCTTGGCGATTCTGTCGCCCATCGCTAATGTCAAAATTTCGAATATAACGTTTTAACCCTGTCATGTTGAGCGCAGAGTCGCGCGAACCGTCGCGACTCGTAGTCGAAACATCCCGAGAATGACAGCACCGCCATGCTGTGCCAAGGAGTTCTCCCCGGATGCGCAAGGAAAAAGATGCTTAAGATAAGGATTCTCAGGGTCACGAACCTTGTCCCGCGGAGAATGCCCTGTGACTGCATTGTTACAACCGGTACCTTCGGGATCTTTCGACTACGTCGTCGCCTGCGCTCCGACTTCGCTCAAGATGACAGAGGCGAAGGGCGTATGTTGAAAGGGACATCATCGATCGGAAGGCAAGACGCGGCATGCCGCGTCTCTACGCCAGGATTCTTTGAAGATGACGAATCGGCCCACCCGAAACTACCCCCAAAACCGGTACACCGCAGGACAATCACCGGGCAAATGGAATCCATGAGCTTTCGCACAATGGCCTAGTGGTCAAATCCCTGAGTGTCTCTGGGCCTGTCAGCAGAGTCTGGTTAGGAACCTACGGTATCTAACCGGGCTGCACCCATAACGCTACAATTCATCTCGTTCAGCAACATAATGTTTCTCTGTGTGAAGTGGTGGGCGTTTGCTGAATCGGCTGTATCGGGTTTGCGCAAATCCGGCAGCGCGTAGCAGACCGCAAACGAAGCTGAAATGGGGTTGGCCGGCCGTATCCACGCATCGACGAAAAGATGGATGGAGAGGAACCTCCCGGCGCTCCGTTAAAAATGAACCAGGACAGGACCATTTTGGTCCCGCCTCAGCTCCGCTGAGTCCACACCTGTAACCAGCAACATAAGGCGCATGCCAGCGCGGCATGCACACGGGATGACCGGCAGATTGTCTGGCAGCGTACAGCCAGACGCGTACCGACAATCAGGCGACGGGTAAACGTTCCGTTCCGGGTTACGATGATCGCGACCGGCAAGCCAGCGAATCGGGCCGATGGAAACTACCGGCAGACGCTGCAGCAGGTTGAAAGCTCCGAAGGTTTGGCATCGCGCAATGTTCTGATGCCGCCACCCCCGGGTCCTCTTGCCACCCTGTTCGTGGCACAGAGCCCCTGTAAAGAACAATCTTCGCAACAGAAAAAGCCAGCCGCATGTCGGCTGGTTTTTTATTTGCATGAAGACCAAAATAGGCATTCAGCACTCGGCTCTCAGCATTCAGCCCTTTCACGTAGTTTTCTGGGCTTTACGGATCTACAAAGTACAGGTCAGCCGATCACCCGATCTTCTCTGTCCCTGCGTGGCAGGTTTTAAGGTTAAAATCTCTTGCGTTGCCATCTTCTTCCAAAACTTTTTTTGCGCGCCAGGTGCGCACATTTCGCCAGCGACTGCTGCGCTGGTTTGATCGTGAGCAGCGATCGTTACCGTGGCGCGGGGAGCACGATCCTTACCGCATTCTGGTCTCAGAAATCATGCTGCAGCAGACGCGTGTGGCGGTCGTGGAAGAGCGATACAAGCAGTTCATCTCGCAGTTTCCTGGCACTGGCCGGCTCGCCCGTGCGCGCGAACAAACCGTGCTGGCCGCATGGAGCGGGCTTGGCTACTATCGCCGCGCACGCAACCTGCATGCCGCGGTTAAAAAGGTGGAGAAGCTCGGCGCATTTCCCCGGACCTCGGAATCTCTGCTCGAACTTCCCGGCATCGGCCGTTACACGGCGGCGGCGGTTGCCAGTATCGCTTTCGGCGAACCCGTGGCAGTGGTCGATGGCAACGTAAAACGCGTGCTCCACCGCATTACCGGACGCGAGTTGAGTGAAAAAGAAAACTGGCAGGTCGCCGATGAGCTGCTTGATGTCCGCCGCCCCGGTGATTTCAATCAGGCCATGATGGAGCTGGGTGCGGTAGTCTGTCTGCCGGGGAAGCCTCAATGTGATCGCTGCCCCGTGTCGATGTTATGCGTGGTTCGCGGCGCCGGCGTTTCGCGCGAGAAGCCGGCGCGAGTCAAAGCCGAGCTGAACTATCTGCTGGCCCTGGAAGAGGATCGCGTCTTTCTCACCCAGCGCAAGCAGAATGATTCGTTGATGGCATCCATGTGGGAGCTTCCTGCATGCGGAGCGCAGCCCGGCCGCCCCCTTGCGACTTTCAAGCATTCCATCACCGTAACTGATTTCAAGGTCCGCGTTTTTGCCGGCGATCCGCCCCTACAGATTCAAGGAAAGTGGGTTAGTCTTCGGGCGCTCGATCGCATAGCTCTGACCGGACTAACGAAAAAGATCCTCCGCACACTCATGGCCTCAGATCAGCGAATAAGTTATTCACAACGCAAAGCCACAGTTGGATCAACCCGCGTTGCACGCCGCGCCGGTATATAGCAGGCAAGCAACGCTATCAACGTCAGCAAACCTGCTACAACCACGAAAGTCGCCGGATCAGTGGCGCTCACATCAAAGAGCAGAGTTGCCATGAGCCTTGTCAGCCCAACGGAGGCGATCACACCTGCCAGCAGCCCAAACGTAACCAGCCTGAAGCCATGACCAATCACCAGGCGCAGTACGTGGCTTCTTCGCGCACCCAAAGCCATGCGGATTCCCATCTCATGCGTTCGCTGTCCCACCAGGTTTGAAATCACGCCGTAAATTCCCACGCTTGCCAGCACGAGAGCCAGAGAAGCGAAGATGCCGAGAAGAATCATCGAATACTGGCGAGACGAAAGCGAGCGGGCAATCGTCTGGTCCATGGTTTCGGGAGCAAAAACCACCTCCTCGGCATTGGTCTGTCGCATGGCATTGCGAATCGTGCTGAAAAGGGCCGCTGCATCTGTCTTCGTACGCACGATGATTCCTATGCCGCTGGGCGCGAGAGCCATTGCTTCATCAGGAAGCTGCATGAATGGACGGTACAGTTGTGGCTGAAGCGATTGCTCATCCGTCGCAATGCTCCATTGTTTTACGTGTTTCACCACGCCCACAATCTCGGTTGCCTGCACCGCCCCGTATTCATTTTGATTGTTGAGATTGATTCGTTTCCCCACCGGGTCCTGATTGGGAAAAAATTTGCCGGCAAAAGCCTCATCCACAACCGCCACTTGCGGTGCACGCTCGTCATCATGAACGTCAAAGAACCGGCCGCGCAACAGGGGAATCTTCATGGCTTTCAGATAATCCGGTCCTGTCACATAACTCACCGCCCAGTTCATGTCGTTACTATTCGCTGGTTTCGGCTGGCCTTCCATCCAGAATAAAGTCTCGTCATCGGTCTGTAATGGAACCGACCCCCATGAGGGAGAAGAGGCTTCTATTCCCGGGATGGAGCTGAGCCGCTGGTCGAGTTCGCGAAATGCAGACCGAATCGAACTGGGTGATGTTTTCATCATCGAAGGCGGCATGGACATACTGAACGTCAGGACGTTGCCAGGATCGAAACCAACATCGACGCTCCAAAGCCGGCTCAAGCTTCGGGTCATCAGGCCGGCGCCGATAAGCAGGACCAGAGCCATTGAGATTTCTGCGATCACCAGGATGTTTTGCGTGCGGTGCTGTCTCCTGCTCGCACCGTGACCGCCTTCTCTGGCGCGTAGCGATAAATCAGGTTTCGCGATCTTCAGGGCCGGGGCCAGCCCGAACACTATGCCGCAGAGCAGAGAGACCAGCGTCGTGAAAAGTAAAATGCGGAAGTCCATTTTGATTTCGCCTCCGCGCGGCAAGGCTGCCAGCAGGGTCCCTGCAAGCAAACGCTGGCTGAACGCGGCCAGAACCAGTCCGAGTGCGCCACCTATGGCTGAAAGAATCACGCTTTCGGTAAGAAGCTGCCGCACCATGCGCGAAGCGCTTGCACCCAGTGCGGCGCGGACGGCGAATTCCCTTGTCCGTCCAGCGGAACGCGCCAGCAGTAGGTTGGCGACATTCACGCAGGCGATCAGAAGGACGAAGCTGACTGCACTCAGCAGCACCATCAAAAAAGGCTGGACATTGCCCAGCAACCTTTTGCGCAACGGAACAAGACTGGCTTTGACGCCCTTATTTACGTCAGGATAGGCGGCCGCAAGATTCGCGGAGACCAGATCCATATCCGTGAGAGCTTGTTCAAAACTAATACCCGGTTTGAGACGGCCGATTCCGTGAATTCCCAGTCCGGCGCCGCGCTGGGGCAGGAGCGGATTCGTCCATTGCCCAATGGGCAGAAAGACATCATTCCCGCTGAATACCTGGTTGGCAAGGTTGAAACTTGCCGGTATTACGCCAATGATGGTGTAACTCCGGCCATCCAACGTGATGCTTTTGCCCAGAACATCATGAGCGCCGCCGAATTTGCGCTGCCATAGCCCATCATGGATCATCGCTACAGCAGGTCCGCCAATCACGTCTTCGCCGTTCACCAGAGTGCGTCCGATGACCGTATTGACGCCGAGCATGGGGAAAAAATCCGTGGATACGAACAGGCCGCGTACCTGCTCGGCATCGCCGATGCCGGTCAGGGAGAATGATGTTTCTCTCGCAATCGCCATCGCCGCAAAGGAATGGTTCCCTTTTTTCCAGTCAACAAAGTTGGGATATGAGATTGACCCATGTTCAAAGTTCGGTTTGCTTTCATGCAGCGCGACAAGTTCCTCAGGATGGGGAAAGGGAAGAGGGTTGAGCAGGACTGCGTTCACCACGGAAAAAATCGCCGTGTTGGCGCCGATGCCCAGCGCCAGCGTCAGAATTGCGACCAACGAAAATCCCGGATTTTTGATCAAACTGCGCAAGCCGTAGCGCACGTCCTGCAGGAAGGTTTCAACCAGGTGGACCCTGCGGGATTCGCGGCATTCCTCTTTCACGCCTTCAACCCCGCCGAATTCAATGCGAGCCTGTCGTGCAGCTTCGTCCGGCGCAAGACCCTGCTGAATGTAAGCCTCCGTGACCTGCTCCAGATGGAAGCTGAGTTCAGAATCAAGCTGTCTTTCCACCTTGTTCTTGCGGAACAAACGCTGAAACCAGTACATGCTTTTAACTCCTGAATCATTCGGCAGTACTGAGAATCATTCCTACGGCATCGGCAATGAGCTCCCAGTTCTTCACTTCGGCTTGCAATTGCTTACGGCCCTGACGTGTCAGGGTATAAAACTTGGCTTCCCGCCCGGTGTCCGTCTGTTTCCATTCGGCCTGCAGCCATGAGCGGTCTTCCAGACGATGCAGCGCCGGATACAGTGAACCCTGCTGGATCTGGAACAGGTCCTTTGAAATCTGCTGGATCCGCTGCGCGATCGCGTAGCCGTGAATCGGCCCCAGAGCGACCACTTTAAGTATCAGCATGTCCAGAGTGCCTTTGAGAAATTCCGATTTTTCGCTTTGCAAGCTCATAGTTAGATGTTCTACATATTACGCCTAGAAGTCCGACATATCAACTTTTGACGGAAGAAGGCCGCCAGGGTTAGCGTCCAGGTGCGCTAAAAGTTCACACACTCCGGATGTCTTCAGGCGGTAGCCCTCATTCGATACAATACGGTGTTGGAGGATGCATGCCCGCACTCGCAGCAGGCGTTCAGGCGCCGGATATTCAGTTGAGCGCCATGGACGGAAGCAAGTTCTCGCTGGACAACGCCCTGAAACAAGGGCCTGTTGTGGCCGCGTTTTTCAAGGTCAACTGCCCCGTGTGCCAGCTGGCATTTCCGTATATTGAGCGCATTTACAAGGCTTACAAAGCGGCGGGAAAATTTACGCTCGTCGGCGTGTCGCAGAACGATAATTCTGATACACAGGCCTTCAACCGTCAGTTCGGTGTGACGTTTCCAGTGCTGCTTGATGCCAAAGGCTACCCGGTTTCCAACGCCTATGGCTTGACCAACGTTCCCACGGTTTTCCTGATTTCGCCGCAGCGGGAGATTGAAGCCAGTCTTGTGAGCTGGGCGAAGAACGAGATGGAAGAGTTGAACAGGACGCTTGCTAAAATCTCTGGCGTGCCGGCTGCCCAGATATTCACTGCCGCTGATCAGGTGCCGGTTTTCAAACCTGGTTGAGATTCCAGGAACTAACGCCGCGGTCGCGGTGATATTTCATAAATTTTGAGAGCAAGCCAGTTATAACGGTCCACTAAAATTTTCCGCAAAGGTATGTTGCTGAATGAAACGTTTAACGCTCTTTGTGCTTCTCCTTGTTGCCGCCCTGGTCACCGTTGTCATGGCGCAGAACACATCGCATACCGGCGCTTCCGCCGGCAACGCTGCCCAGCAGGGCGGCGCTCCCCAACAGACCGTGAATTCCATTGACGCGGAAAAGATTCGCGCCACGGTGAAGTATCTTGCTGACGATGCACTGGAAGGCCGCGGCACCGGACAAAAAGGCGGAGACAAGGCCGCTGACTGGATTGCCGCCCAGTTCAAAAGCTACGGGCTTCTTCCCGCCGGCGATAACGGCACGTATTTCCAGAGCGTGAACTTTTACGGCGTGACCACGGACGGCAAGCAGACTCAGTTTGCTTTTGCGCCCAAGTCAGGCAATGAAATCGCGCTCAAGTTCGCTGACGATTATGTGGCCACTGACCAGACACATTCAGAAAAATCAGTGATCGACGCTCCCATCGTTTATGTGGGCTATGGCATCAACGCGCCAGAGTACAACTGGGACGACTACAAAGGCGTTGATCTCAAAGGCAAAGTTGCATTGATGCTGGTGAATGAGCCGCCTTCTGACGATCCTAATTTCTTCAAAGGGCGTGCGCTCACCTACTACGGACGCTGGACCTACAAATATGAAGAAGCTGCGCGCCGCGGCGCCGTGGGCGCAATCCTGATCCACAAGACGGACATGGCCAGTTATCCCTGGGAAGTAGTCCGCAACTCCTGGGGCGGTGAGAGCTCTCTGCTTCGGGACGATACTGACCCCAAGCTCAAATCAGCAGGCTGGATTCAACTGGAGATCGCGCGCAAGCTGGCGCAAGCGGCAGGACAGGATCTGGATCAGATGTTAAAAGAAGCCAACTCACGCAGCTTCAAACCAATCGATCTGGGTGTTCGACTGAAAGAGACCATCGTCACCAAAGTGCGGCCATTTTCCTCGCGCAACGTAGTCGGAAAGGTCACTGGCTCAGATGAAAAGCTGAAACAGCAAGCCGTGATGTTTACCGCGCATTACGATCATCTCGGTATTCATCCTGATGAGCCCGGCGACCACATTTATAACGGCGCTGCGGACAACGCTACCGGCTGTGGCATTCTCCTCGAAATGGCGCGGGCATTTTCCAGTTCTTCCACGAAGCCGAAACGCAGCCTGATCTTCGCTTCTGTTACGGCAGAAGAGCAAGGGCTGCTCGGTTCCCGATATCTTGGCCTGCATCCCCCGATTCCGGCGCGTGATATTTCTCTCGACCTGAACTTTGACGATATCCAGCCGCTGGGTGAGCCTTTGCAACTGGTGGCATCAGGCGCTGAGAGGACCACGGTCTTCCTGACCGTACAATCCGTGGCGCAAAGCTTTGGCATGGCCATTGAGCCGGACGATCATCCTGAGGCCGGACATTATTACCGTTCTGACCATTTCAGCATGGCGCGCGTTGGAGTACCGGCGTTCAGCGTGAATGAAGGCGCACTATTCAAAGGACATGATCTGGTATGGGGTGAGGAGAAGGAGCGCGATTACGTTACCCATCGCTACCATCAGCCGTCTGACGAATACCGCGCTGACATGGACTTCACCGCAGACGCCAAACTGGCCAAAGTAGGACTGGTGCTGGGTTGGGAAGTGGCCAATCAACCTGATTTGGCCGGATGGCAGCCGGGAGATGAGTTTGAGAAGGCCCGCAAATCAAATCAATCGGCGAAAGCTAACTTCTAAAACCAACCGCTCTCTGGGAGAAGTACCTAAGGTAATGTAGCGAAGGCGGGATTCTGGTATAAAATCCAGCTTCCCTCGATAGCCGGCTGGCTGATGGCATTTTCTTTTCTTCAACGCGGAAACCTGACGGACTTCGCCCGCCAGCTATCATTGACGAGCTATGAGCCGTCGCTCGCGCTGGAAGGCCTGGTTACGGGCATCGATAATGTCCGGCATGATGTTTTTCTCAGCCCTAAATTTACTGAGTGCGCCCGCCAGTTTATCTTCCGGCTGATTGCCCGCCATGGCAACGTGGAAGACCTTGCTGCTGAAGAAGCCCGCTCATCCCGTCTTGGAGCCAATGTTCCCGCCCGCATTCGTGAATTGCAGGCCCATGCTCCCAGACAGGCCGAACCTCCTGACTTCAAAAAACTTACTGGCTGATCTTCATGTTGCCGCGCTGAACCGCGCCAAGGCAGAAAATGCAGTCGCCCTGGACGTGCTCTTCCGCCTGGCAGTACTGAAATTCCAGCGCGTGGAACTGGTGAACCAGTACAGCCTGGTTCTGGAACGCTGCCGCGGGCGCATGAAGATGTACGAAGGCCCGCGCCAGTCTGGCACAAACACGACCATGGAACTGCGGGAACGCTTTTCCCAGTTTCAGATCAACAAGAAAGGCGTGTTGCGCCGAGCCGGACAAGACCTGTTCAACATCACACGCGACACAGAGAGAGAGACCCTGGGCAAGACCAGGCGGTCACTGTTTGGCGACGGTGAATCCCACGTCTACGATCTGCTGATGAACCGCCTGACATTTACTGAAGATGGCCACGACAACGTTCTCAATGCTGAACACTACGTAATGCTGGGGACGTTTGAGCGCGATGCCGACCGGTTTGAAGAAATTTCCAGGATTGCGAAAAAGTTCCTTACCGCACTTGAGGTGGGAACTGATTTGGATTCACATGACGGATTGCTGAACGTTCCGGAGAACGCCAATGAAATCCTGGCCGGCGGAACACCGGATGACTCTCCCAGGGGTAAAGCACAAAAAGCCATGCTCTCAGCATGGGTTGATCTGCTGGAAGAAGAAGGAGTGATGCAGCATGTGCTCGCCTCTTATGAAGTGGTGTCACTGCTGGCCCAATACTCACCCCCGCTGAATCCGCAACAGTTGAAGAGCGCGCTGATTTCCAAAAGCGAGCGCAAACGTGTGGAGCTTCTGCTGGTGGAGCAGGGCAAGCTCTCTCCTGACAATCTGCATATGGCGGTGAAGAAAGTGGAGAGCGCCAGGCCGGCAGAGAAAACCAAGCAGGCAGGCAGGTTCTTTACCGACTTTGTCCGTTATCATCGCGACCTGAAGCGCATGGAAGTGGTGATTGCCGCCACGGAAACCGTCAACGTGCTGGCCAGCGAGAAATTTCGCGAACTCTCCGCTGTCAACAGCACCTTGTATGAATTTCTGCTGCCGGAAGAACAAAAGCCCGCGGAAGAGAAGGTGGTCGACCACGTTATCATGAAGGCCGACATACGCGAATCCACAACGCTTACGCGGACCCTGTTGGAGCGCGGGTTGAACCCCGCGTCCTATTTCAGCCTGAATTTTTACGATCCCATTAACAAGCTTCTTCCGAAATATGGCGCGCGCAAAGTTTTCATTGAAGGCGATGCCATCATTCTGGCCATGTTTGAACGTGAAGGCGAACCTGCCGTGGGCGTAGCGCAGACCTGTGTGCTGGCGAAAGAAATTATTGAAGTGGTAACGCTCTACAATGAGCGATCGCTGGCGTCAGGCCTGCCCAGTCTGGAGCTTGGTATTGGAATTTCATTCCAGGATTCACCGCCTCTGTATCTGATGGACGGTAATCGCCAGATCATGATATCCAAGGCAATCAATGAAAGTGACCGGCTATCGTCCTGTCACAAGGGCATGCGCGCGCTGCTGGAGAACCGCGAACTGCTCTTCAACGTATTTTCATTCAAGACGGTGGAAGACGAGGAAATAGGCGCCAATGCGGATGAATTTGTAATTCGCTATAACATTGGCGGAATCCACATCAGCCGCGAAGCGTTTGAGAAACTGAAATCAGAAATTTCACTGAAGGCCTATGACATTCAGGTCCCTATGATCTGGAAGGCCAGCCAGGTGCGCGTTTATACCGGTATGGTACCCCTGGGGCACGGCTTGTTCCATCGCATCATCGTGCGTGAAGGCAAGATCGCGCATGTGGATCCGCGTGATTTCTCGCTCAAGAAGACCACCGAGCAGACCTACTATGAAGTCTGCATCCATCCCAGAATCTATGAAGCGATTGAATCTTTTCAGACGGCAACGGTGTCTGTGCGATAATCGCGGGCCAGCGGCGAGATTCAGAACTCAGGCTTCGCCAGCTTGAACGGCACTCTCACCACGGCTTCCACATCCACCGGCGTTCCATTTTTCGTTCCCGGACGGAACCTCCACCGCTCCAGAGCCATCCGGGCGTTCTCATCCAGACGAGCATCAAAGCCATCCAGAATCTTTACGTCGCCAACAGTGCCATCGCTGCGAATGATGGCATAAAGCGTGACCGTGCCCTGAACGTGGTCCTGCATCATCGACGCAGGATATGCCGGATCAACCTTACTCAGCGGCTCCGGAGCGCTGATGTCTTCTTCCTGTCCCGGTTCGGAATTCAATTTGGCGAAGCGCATGATCCAGCTTCCCGTCACGGAGGTGAGATTTGGCATGCTCAGGCGAATGGAATATTGTTTGCGCACGCCAAAGATCTGGCTGTCTACACGGTCTCCGCTGGGAACGTCTGCCGGCCGGCTGTGTACAGGGAGTGGTGCAGGCGCCGCCACAACCGCGTTGGCAATGATCTTCCGTGGTGGTTCAGCGATGTAAACATTGCTGGGGCCAGAGTCCGCTGTTGAGTGATTAGCGTTGGGCTGGTTCGCGGAGCTTTCCCCGGCTTTGATCTCCGGACTTGCGCTTGCTCCCGGTTTGCCCTCAGGGCTGGCAGCAAATTCTCCTTTGCGATTTCCTTCCGGCACGCTCACTGGACCCGATGGCGCCAGTGGTTGGATATTGATCGCCAGCAACTGTCCCGCCGCTTGTGATTGCGTTTCTCCCGACCCGCTTGCCACCGGCTGCGGTGGTGGAATCACGTTTTGCGGCTGCATGGACGTGGACAATGTCGCAAGATTTCTTGCACTCGTGGTTTGCGCCGGCGGAGCCACTTGAGGTTCCACCATATTGATTGGTCGCGGGCTATGCAGTTGGGCCATTCCGGGAGCGGGCGCAACGACTTCAGGCGATTGTGGCGGTAGCAGGATGCGCCGCGCGTCGCGTGCCAGGATCGATTGGCTTGGCTCGACCACGATAGGTCCATTCTCCGGCAGTGCACGCGATCTTTGTCGTGTTGCTATCGCACCTGCTGGTGGCGCGATTTGCGGAGTGTCGCCGGGCAAAGCAGGTAAACGGCGATTGATGGTCGCGGAAGGCGGTGCAGCCACTTCGACCGGCGGCGTGGCAGGAAATGCCAGCTGGCTGATTCTGCGTTGCGCAACTTCTTCCGGCGGAGGCGCTACCTGCTGCGCGTCCATGGGCAAAGATTGCATGTGGCGATTCGATGCCACCGGTGCCGCAGGTATCGGCGTCTGTACCACCAGGTTCGGCATCTTCACATCTTCGCGAAGCAGATTCGGACTGGGATGAACAACAGTTTGCTTCAGGCTGTCGGGATTCGAATGGATGGAGACAATTTCCTGCGGCGCGTATTCGGGATCGGCTTTCTGCGCTTTGGGCCGCGTAGGCACCCGCTGTTCCTTCTTCGCGATCGAAGGCAGATATTCAGACAGTTGATAGTGCGTGATGGTGGTGCGCGGAATCTCCTGCGCAAACAATGCGGGGACGATTAAGCCAAAGTAAATTGATCCAGAGAACGGCAAGCGCAACCAGAATGTGGGCAAGAAAAGAGATTCGCAGGCGGTTCCATGCAGGCGGGCGGTTAACCAAAGCGTCCGGCCAATAGGGTGCGGGAACCGCGGTCACCCATACCGGCGGGGGATCGGGCCGGAAGAGATCGGCAATATTGGCAAGAAAGACCTGATGCCAGGGCGCGAGTTCCACCAGCAACCGCATCTCGCGATCGGGTGACGACGTGTGCTCTTCCAATGCGGATTTGAAAGCCGACTGCATGGGCTTGTACTTCAGTGCAAGTAGAAGGATTATATCTGCATTAACATCGGATGAATCATGTTTGACAAGCCAACCATCAACTCGCGTTTGAGTACGCTGCTCGTATTAATGGCATGCCTTAACACTCTTGCCGGGGCGCAAGCTCGTGACTCAATGAAACCAGATTCAGTGAAACCTGGCGCAACGAAAGCAGAGTCACAGCCGGTACTATCCACGCCGGCCAAGCCCGCAGAAGACATCTCCGGCATGTACAGTTTTCTGGGCGATGGTGAGTTCGTTCAGATCAACCTGGAAGAGAACGGCGTGTCCGGGTATATATCGCGTCGCGGAGATATAGACAGCGATCGCGGCGTCTTTCTGGACCAGTTCTTCAGTAAAGCAGCGGTACAAGGACATGACGTGAGCTTTACCACCAGGCCGCTGCACGGAGTGTGGTTTGAGTTCCGCGGACAATTTGATCGCGGCAAGGCCAGGACTAAAGCCGAAGACGGATTTTACGTTCTTCGAGGAACGTTGATTCAGTTCATCGCGGATGCCAACAAGTCGCCGACTTCCCGCAGTCGCGAAGTGGAATTCAAACTTCTGGCCCAGCCGCCGGACGATCCCGAGCCGGTGAAGCAGAAAAAAGACTAAGCGCTTTTATTCGTAATGAGACGCCTTTATCGCCGCTCTTTTGGCGGACGCGTGTAGCTGACCGTTCCCGGAACCGCCGGCTTTCCCGGGGTTTCGATGGGGCCGCTGCCGGTGTTCCACGATGATTCCGTTCCGGTGCGGGCCATGGTTTCGCGCCTTGAAGATTCATGGCGCAGCGAGTCATCTTCCATGGAGGCCTTGAACTCCCTCAGTCCGCGCTCAATCCACTGCCCAAGACTCATCTCGATTCCGGCGAGAGAGCTCTCAGCTGTCGCGCGCGGTGCGTAACTCATCATCACGTGCACCACGGTTTGATCGCCCAGTGGAGAGAAGCTGATGCGTCCGGAGTGTCTTGGCCCGCTTACAGATTTCCAGCCAATGGATTCATTGAAGATCACTTGCGTGGTCTGCGCGCCCCACTCCAACTTGTGGCCGTCCACATTAACCGCCCAGTGTGAGCCGGAGCCAAAGCGCTCCGCCTTCTTCACCACGCTGATGAGTTGGGGGATCCGCTCAAGGTTCAGCCATGTTGAGAAGAGCACGTCAACCGGTCGGCCGATATTTATGCTGCGTTCAATATGGACTACGCGGCTGTCATTGCTATCTCCGTATTCGTCTCTCCTGTACGAAAGCGCTCCAGCCATTGCCAGTGCGCCAAATGCGGCGCCGGCTGCGAATGCCGGCCAGTTCCCTGACTTTGCCATAGTTTTAACCTCAAGTCTTGTTGCTACTTTGGAACTAGATGAGAAATTGCGGGTTGCCGCCTATGCAAAATTTTCCTTTGCCTGGTTCCTCTACATAGGAATGAGACATTTCGTCCCGGTTTTCCACCGCAGTCCACAGACAAAACCACTTCTCCACAAGCATTCCACCGGACGTTTTGAGAAAGTAGGTTTCCGCTATTGCCGCGCACTCGTCAATTGATCGATATTGCTAACACTCAAGTGTGCGATGTTCGCTTGGGAAGAGGAGCACGCCTGATTCAAGGATCGGAAAGCGCACTCTTTGCGAGTGAGCTGTTGAGCTTAATCTGCGTAGGTCAAGCTGCCAGGCAGCAATGATCGAATCCCAGTTCGTAAGAGCTGGGCGTGAGAGAAGCTCGCGTGAGTTCACTGAAGCGTTGCGAGGCAACACGCAACGTGCGAACATCCACCCCGCTAAGCGCCCGGTTTGTATGGCTGGTATAAACCGGGCTCTTTATTGCGGTACGCGGTGAAGATCCAGAATCGGAGCTGAAATCTTAAAACTCATGGTCGTGTGCCGTTTTACAGCGGCGGGTTTGCCGTGCGATTTTTTTTGTCGCTCGTTCTCCTGATTTTCGCCCTAGAATAGAAAGCAAAGATCCAGGAATCAAGGTGACATGGCGACAATCGATCACAGTCTTGACCGCGGTTTGCCCGCCAGTGTGGAAGCCGAACGGGCCATCCTCGGCGCCATCCTGCTCGACAATTCTTCGTATCCTCAGGCAGCCGAATTTCTTCGTGCTGATGACTTCTCGCTCGATTCGCACCGCCGCATTTACCTGCGCATGATGGAGCTGGCCGAAACCGGCCGTCCCATCGACTTCGTCACTCTCACCGAGCAGCTTGGACAACACAAAGAGATCGAGTCGGTCGGCGGCGTTGCGTACGTAACGTCGCTCACTGACGGTCTGCCGCGCGTCAAGAACATTGAGCAGTATGTCCGCATCGTCAAGGACAAGGCCCTGCTGCGCGGGCTCATACACGCCGCCACCAGCGCCATCCAAAAAGCTTACGAACAGGATGCACCGGCGGAAGAGATTGTGGACGCCGCTGAAGCTGCGATCTTTCAGGTAGCAGAAAAGCGTATTGGCCAGGGCTTTATGGGCATCCCGGAGATCGTAAGATCGTCTTTCGGATCCATCGACAAGCTTTATGAGCAGGGCCAGCGCATCACAGGTCTTGCGACGCACTTCGAACAGCTGGACAACATGACCAGCGGTTTGCAGAAGTCTGATCTGGTGATCATCGCCGCCCGCCCGTCGATGGGTAAGACCGCATTTGCCATCAACATTGCCGAGAATGCCGCTGTGCGTGACAACAAGGTAGTGGGTGTGTTCTCGCTGGAAATGTCACGTGAGTCGCTGGTCATGCGTATGCTTTGTTCGCAGGCGATGGTGGACTCGCACAAACTGCGCACCGGCTTTCTGGGACGTGAGGACTACAACAAGCTGGTCAACGGCCTTGCGGCCCTGGTGGAAGCGCCTATTTTCATCGATGACACGCCGGGAATTTCCATTTCAGAAATGCGTGCCAAGTGCCGGCGTCTGCAACAGGCGCATGGACGTCTGGATCTGATCATTGTTGACTACCTCCAGTTAGTGGCTGGCGTTCCGGCCGGCGGTGGTGGTGGCAAGCGTTATGAAAATCGTACCCAGGAAGTGTCAGCCATCTCACGCGGATTGAAGTCGCTGGCCAAAGAGATGCGCTGCCCGGTGATTGCGCTTTCACAGTTAAGCCGCGCACCGGAAAGCCGCACCGGCAATAATCGCCCGCAACTGGCTGACTTGCGCGAATCAGGAGCCATTGAGCAGGACGCCGACGTGGTGGCATTCATTTTTCGCGAAGAAGTTTATAAGCAGGATGACCCTGATCTGGAAGGGAAAGCAGAAATCATTATCGCCAAGCAGCGTAACGGCCCAACCGGAACGGTGCATCTGGCATTCATCAAGCGCTCTACACGCTTTGAGAACATGGCCGCGGAGTCAGGGCCGCCCAGCGATTATTAGAAGCTATCCTGGAAATCCTGCTTGTTTGAGCGATCACTCTCTCCCTCTGTCATCCCGAGAGGAGTCGGAGCGCATGCGACGACAATCATTCTCTGTTGGACAAGCACCGTCGTCATCCCGAGTGGTCGGTGCGAAGCGAGCGCTTTCTTCAGCTCGCAAGCCGACCCGAGGGACCTTGTGCTTCGTTAACCTTGTCGCTTCGTTCCAAACCGCCATGAGTCCATTTCTCCTCGCCACATCATCGAGCATCTGTTGCAACGGGCTCGGCGCGCGTGGACGGCGCGAGCTCTTGTCCGGTTTGGGGACAGGAAAAAATCAAGCGCAAGATCCCTCACCCCTACTCACGCGCTGAAGACTGCGCGCGTTCGCCGACGGGGATTCGGGATGACGAATCAAGTTTTTTTGAGTGAAAACAAGACCACGAGCTGACGCCAAGCCCCTTTTGACTGGCGTTCAACCTAAAGGTCGTCAGCATGAGATTCACGGCTCAATATAAATCCTGTGCACGCGCTCGCCGACGCGAGTGAGTAGTTCATAGGCGATTGTGCCCGCCTGTTCGGCAACAATTTCCGGCCGCAGGACCTGCCCGTTATGCGTCCCGTAAAGCAGGACTTCAGTTCCGGCGGTGACGCCCGGGATGCCGCTGAGGTCAATCTGCATCTGGTCCATGCTGATGCGGCCAACGATGGGAGCAAGCTTCCCCGCCACCATTACTTTGCCCACGTTGGCCAGCCGCCAGGGAAGACCATCATCGTAGCCGAAAGGAACAATGCCGACTCTCATGGTTTGCGTGGCTTCATAGCTTCGGCCGTAGCCTAACGTTGCGCCGGGTTCAAATTGCTGAATGCTGGTTATGCGACTGGTAACGCCAATGGCCAACTCCAGTTCCATTGCCTGCTGGGCGGCAGCCGAAGGATAAATTCCATACAGTCCAAGACCGATCCGGACCATCTTGTAGTGCGATTGCGGGAATCGCATGGCAGCGGCGGTGTTGGCCGCATGCACCTGCAGGTCGTCGAAACCGGCAGTGCGCAGCGCGCTCACAACTTTGTCAAAGGTAGCGATCTGCTGCAGTGTGAACGCGTCTGAGTCGGGATCGTCGGCGGAAGCAAAGTGCGTGCATACTCCGGTGAGACGCAGCACGCCGCTGCTTCGAATTCTTTGGGCGAGCTCCAGTGCAATTTCCGGCGACACGCCGAGTCGATGCATGCCCGTATCGACTTTCAAATGCACGTCCAGAACCTTGGAACTATCTTTCAACGCAGCCGCCAGGGTTTCTACCAGCTCCGCAGAGTGTATGACCGGGATCAGCCGGTAACGCAGGAGATTATCCAGGTCTTCACGTTCCGCAAGGAAGACAAAGATGTCCTGGTCGGCGCCGCTGTTACGTAACGCCGCGCCTTCATTGGCCGACGATACGCCAATGTGATGGATACCGAGCCGGGACATCCATGAAGCAAGCTGAGTCAACTCGGTGCCGTAGGCCATGGCTTTCAGCATGGCAAGAACGTGTGTGCCGGGTCCGCAATGGCGGCGGAAGCGCGCGATGTTACCTTCAATCGCTGCCAGGTTCACCCACAGGCAGCGCTGCGCCATGGCGCCGGTGAGGTCGCGGACTGCCTTCACCATCCCGGCGTTGCGCGGGCCTTTGAACAGCACGGTGTCGCCCGGGCGGAGAAGAGGCAACAGCCGGTCTTTTAATTCGTCCGGATTTGCGACGGTGAGCACCTCGCCCTCCGGCCTGGTGGACTTGAAGCCATCGGCGGTGCTGCGGAGTTCGCCGCTGCCGACCAGAAAAAGATGTGTGAAGCCGCTTACGCCGGCCTGCGAACCCACCTGGCGATGTTCGCGATCAGAACTGGCGCCCAGTTCGCGCATTCCGGCAAAGGCAAAAATCTTGCGGCCGTTCGGATTACCGAGCGCCGTCGACCGAAGTGCAGCCTGCACGGAGATTGGGTCAGCGCTATAGCCATCATTGATGATGCGTATGCCCTGCGGTGAAGACCACATCTCCATGCGCGTTGCCGAAGGCGAGTAGGCGTCCAGGATGGAAGCAATTTCTGTGAGGCTTACGCCCAGCAAGAGCGCCGCGGTCGCCGCATAGTGCAGGTCAGAGACAATTTCAGGAGATCGCGTTTTCAATCTCACCGTTTGCTCGCCTTCAGGTGTGGTCAAGCGGAATAGCTGGCCATCGGGCGATCAAACCAGCAGGCATCATTGATAGTGGCTGGGCAAGCGGCTGGGCAGTTATTTCCAAGCCGGCTCCTGAATCGACTTCCACGCGATAGACGCGGCATTGCAGGTTTTTAATTGATGCTTCGATGGTGGGCTCGTTGGCAGGAAGCAGTACCCACCCGTCTTTACTTATGGCTGCGAATAAGGACATCTTCTCGCGAGCAATGGCTTCGCGGCTGCCAAAAGATGACAAGTGCGCCATTCCGATGTTGGTGAGGATCCCGAAATTCGGAGCCGCCATCTTCGTCATGGCCGCCATCTCGCCGGGAGCAGAGATGCCGACTTCCAGGATCGCCAGCGTCTCCGGCCGCTCCGCGCTCAGAATGGCGAGAGGTAATCCGAGCTGGCTGTTGTAACTTCCGGGCGAAGCCAGCACCTGCCGCCCGGCAAGCAGCGCTTTCAGCGCGTCTTTCACGATTGTCTTGCCGTTGCTTCCCGTAATGGCAATGACGTCCTTTACGTATTCGCGACGATGCCAGCCAGCCAGATTTTGCAGAGCGCGTAAAGTATCCGGCACAACGATTACCGGATGATCGGCCGAGGTTGAAGCCGACGTGGAAACCAGGGCCGCGGTGGCTCCATTGCCAAAGGCATCTTCTACAAACCTGTGACCATCCGCGTGTTCACCGCGAAGCGCCACAAAGATTGCTCCCGGAGAAGCGCCGCGCGAGTCAGTACATACACGATCGATCAGCGGCGCGGAAGGGTCGCCGTGCAACTCTCCGCCTGTGATCTTTGCGAGCCGATCAAGCTGAGTGGGAATCAATCGGCGGCAACTCCGTGTTGGCGGTTGATCGAGTGCCGAATATAAGCCGCTGAAAGCATAGATTTATAGGTTTAGGGCGAGAACCAGCTATGATCTACCACTTCCATTCAAGATGCAAACAGAGCGCGTCAGTCCTGCATTGAGCAGGTTCGCTGCATTAGCCATGGGTGTTTACAGTGGCCATGAGTCACACTTGTGATTCAGCGGATTAAGCGAAGTACGCAAGGGATCATTTAAACTTAAAGCAGACGACTTTCAGCCATACATGCCAGGACTTTACGAAAAACTGATGTACGCGTGGGAAACCAGGCTCACCATGCGTGATACGAACCGGCTGGTGCGTCCGCTGGAGTGGGGATTGGACTGGGCCAAACGCTGGCCGCAAATCAACGGCGACGCTCCCGGCCTGGAAGCTGATTATGAGCGCTACGTGCATGAGTTGAATGACCGCATTGTGGCCGGCAGTGATCATTTTTTCTCTTACGTCACGCCCACGGATTTTCGTCTGGAGCAGCGCAAGATTGAGCTTTTCCCAACCGGCAGCAACGCTTCCGATAAAGTTCCCAAGGGCGAGGGCACGTTCCTGCGCTTCACTTCGCCGGTGCGCACGCCATATCCGGAAAATGATCTGGTGAATGCGCGCTGGTTTGAAACCGAAGGTGACCGCGCGGTGATTATCCTTCCGCACTGGAACGCCAATGGCATCGCGTATAACGCGCTGGGGCCGCTGCTCAATCGCTTTGGCATGTCGGTATTAAGGATGAGCAAGCCTTATCACGATATTCGCCGGCCAGTGGAAACCGCGCGCTCTGATTACGCTGTGTCTCCGAATATCTGCCGCACCATCGATGCGGCGCGCCAGGCGATTGTGGACCTGCGTTCCTGCATTGACTGGCTTTATGCCCAGGGAAAAACCAAGGTCGGCGTGCTGGGAACCAGTCTGGGTTCGTGCTATGCGTTCCTGGCCGCGGCGCATGATTCGCGACTCAAGGCTTGCGCCTTCAATCATGCTTCAACGTACGTGGCTGATGTGACGTGGACCGGGCAATCGACGCGCCATGTGCGCGAAGGCCTGGAACGTGATGGTTTGACCCTGGAGAGGTTGCGCCAGGCATGGCTGTGCATCAGTCCCATGGCGTATTTTGACAAGTTTGCGCGTTTCCCGCGCAAGACTCTGATGATCTATGCCAAATACGATCTCACGTTTATTCCGGAGCTCTCGCGGCAGGCGATTGCGGCATTCCGCGGGCACGGCATCGATCTGAAGACGGTGATCCTGCCCTGCGGGCATTACACCACCGGTGAAACGCCGTTCAAGTACATGGACGCATACCACATGGTCAGGTTCCTGGCTAAAAACCTCTAGTTTTTGTCGCTGCGCTCTTTTTTGTCGCTGCGCTCCAACCCGCTTTGAGTGCAACGTTTATGGTGGCTTTGTGTAGCCCCTGTTGCAGCGGCCTCGGCGCGCGTGGACGGCGCGAGGCCTTCGTTTCTTGTCGCTGCGCTCCAACCCGCTTTGAGTGCAACGCTTATGGTCGCTTTGTATAGCTCCTGTTGCAGCGGCCTCAGCGCGCGTGGACGGCGCGAGGCCTGATGTTGGCGTATGCGCAGCCTGACCTTGCCGCGGCCCTGACCGCCTAATCTTGATTGCCTGACCTTAACATTGCCTGACCTCAACTAAGACGCGCGGTAGATGATCTTGTCTTTGATGGTCATGTAGACGTCATTGGAGACCACCATGCGTCCGAGAAGATCGAGACGGCTGGGATAAGGGCGATGCTCAACAATGCGCTCCGCCGTTTCTGCATCCAGGCCCAGCACCCGCATGATTTCCCGCTCGCTGGCTTCGTTGATGTTCAAACCGCCACTGATGCGAGGACTTAGATTGAACGTCTTCCGCTTGCCCCGAGTGGCTACGCCTCGCCGTTGCGAAGATGCCAGCCACGATGCGGCAAAGATCCCTATTCCAACTGCTCCTAAAAATGACAACAGCTTCATCAAACTTCTTCTCCCAATGTTGATCTTTCGACTATGTAGGAGTGTTGGATGCACAAACTCTGCACATGTTTGGAAGTCAACCAAGTGTAGGCAGAAGATTCGAGAGTGGAAATTCGGCAGAGATGCGGTATGCTGCCTCTGGTTTGGCTCACATCTTGAGCGAAGTCGAAGGTCCTGGGGGTTGCAATTTGTAACCACGCTACAGCAGAGAGTTTTCTCAAATGAGGGTTTGTGACAGGAACACCTTCATCATGGGAATCCGGGGAGAATTCCCAGGATCTGCGTGGCAGAGGATGGATTCTCGGGATCCTTCCACTCATCCTCACGACTCTCGTCGCTCGGATTTCGGTCAGGATGACAGGGTTTGAGAGTATCGATTCCCGAATGCCGAACTAGTTCATTGAGAGTGCTGCCGGAGCTGTGACCGAAAAGGGATCGGCCGACTCGCGCGCCGAGCCCGCCGTAACAGGAGCCTTCTTCAAGACAACCACAAAAATCACCCTTAAGCGGGTTGGAGCGAAGCGACAATATTACTTATTCTTCCAGATTGGCTTGCGTTTCTCGATAACGGCGCGCAGGCCTTCCTGCACATCTTCCAGGCTCATCAGTTCGTTCAGATAAAGGTCCTGGGACGTCTTCATGGCCTGTTTGAGTGGCAGGCCGATGGAATTTCCAATCACTCGTTTGGTCACTTCCAGGACTGGGCCGCTGAATTCGGAGATGCGGACCATCAACTGTTCCACGTGTTGCGTCAACTCGGCTTCGGGCACCACTTTGTTGACAAAGCCGAAGTGCAGGGCTTCTTCAGCGCTGAGCGCTTCGCCGGTAAGAATCAGTTCATAGGTTTTCTTCTGGCCGATGATCTGGGGCAACATCACGGCGGCGAATGGCGGAAACACGCCCAGCTTCACTTCCGGCTGAGCAAATTTTGCTTTGGGCGTGACGATCACCACATCGCCAAAACCGACCAGCTCTGATCCCGCGCCGATAGCAGCGCCGTTGACCACCACCACCACAGGCTTGCAGATATCCACCATGGCCTGAAAGACGCGAGTGAAGGCGTCCAGGGTCTGGAAGACACGGTCAGGGCGCGAATCTTCCAGCGAAATGCCGGCGGAAAATGCCGGTTGCGATGACTGCAACAGAATGGCTTTCACATCATTGCGGCCGTTGAGGCTTTCAATGGCTTCCGCCATTTCCTTCATCATGGGCACGGTGAGTACGTTGTGCGGCGCATGATTCATGGTCAGGCGGGCGATAAAGTTCGAGACCTCAAACTGAATGTATTTCAGGGGTTGCGCGGGTACGCGTGTGTCCCCCGTCAGATCGGGCTCGGGTGTCGCCGTCTGTGTGGCCATGGTTCACCTCAATCAGGATGGTAATTACAGAGTTCTGCGGCGTGATTATCTGACGAAAGTAAAGCCTGGCACAAGAGAACAAACGCCTTATGGGTTACTCGCAAGTGCCACAACCCTGGGGCTGGTGCGGGTAACAGGTACCGGCTTAGGCGGTGACCTTCTGGGTTCCTGAGAAGCGTAAGAAGATTGACTTCGCTCGTGGGGAAAGTTAATTTGCAGCCTGGTCTTAAGACCTAAAGGAGTTACAAAACGTGAAAGCGATTCCCAAGATATTTGTACTGGCGTTGGTTTTAGGCGCGATCAGCTGGACAGCGGCAACGGCCAAAACGCCCGCTTCCAATCCAACTCCCACAGCATCTGCTACCGTAGAAGAACAGCCTCACATGGAAGCAGCCCTGAAATCTCTGAGAGAAGCCCGCGAGCACCTGCAACAGGCTGAGGCCGATAAAGGCGGACACCGCGAAGCCGCGATCAAAGCTACGGATGACGCTATCAAACACACTGAGATGGGCATGAAGTTTGCTAACAATCACCACGATCACGACCACTAAAAAGCTGATCAGAAAATGAGCTCACAGGGCCGGCCGCGCGCCGGCCTTGTTTTTTTAGACCAACGGTTTTTTAGACCGGCCTGGGAAGAAACGCGCAAGGCATAACGGTGCTTGCGCCCAAGGCGCCGTTGAATAGAATTGGTGCATGAAAATTGCCCTGGGCGCTGACCATGCCGGCTACGAACTTAAAAACAATATCAAGGAACACCTCCAACAAAGCGGGATAGAGGTCCGCGACGAGGGAACCAATTCCGGCGAGTCAGTGGACTACCCAGACTTTGCCCAGCTTGTGGCCCGGGACGTACATGAAGGACGAGCGGACCTGGGTGTTCTGGTCTGCGGCAGCGGAATCGGCATGGCCATTGCAGCCAACAAGGTGGCTGGTGTGCGGGCCGCGAATGTCTCCACTGAATATGAGGCGCAGATGTGCCGCGAGCACAATAACGCTAACGTATTGACGTTGGGCGCCAGGACGCTGCAGCCGGAACAGGCCGTGGCCATGGTGGACAAATGGTTGAAGACGCCATTTGCCGGCGGTCGCCATGAGCGACGGGTGGAGAAGATCGGCCAGATCGAAAAAGCCGAAGCGCAGATGGCCGCGGCGAAACCTGCATGAACGAATTTGCTTCGATCACTTGGCAGCGAGATGAACTTGAGATCAGCACCGATCCCCGGAAAATCGATATCTCCGTGGTGCATCACTTCCTTACCAATTCCTATTGGGCCAAAGGGATACCGCTGGAAACGGTCCGGCGATCGATAGAACATTCACTTTGTTTCGGGGTTTATAAGAGCAGCAGGCAAGTGGGATTTGCCCGTGTGATCAGCGACTATGCAACGTATGCTTACCTGGCCGACGTTTTTATTTTGGAAGAGCATCGTGGCCAGGGTCTTTCCCGCTGGCTGATGGAATGCATTATGGCGCATACCGAGTTACAGGGATTGCGGCGCTGGGCGCTGGTTACGGGTGATGCGCATGATCTGTACCGTAAATTTGGTTTTACAGATTTACAGAATTCACAGCGGTGGATGGAACGGCACGATCCAGATGTGTATGCAAGAAAAGCCGCCGCAGGCGATCAGAAGCTATAAGGAGCTTTCCAATGCGCTTTCCAATCCGAAGATGCCTGGGTTTGGCAATGACGGCGTTCACAATCGTTTTCATGATGAGTGACTCAATGAACGCGCTTCAGAACAGCGCTGATGACGCGAAATGGATTTCGCAGCTCAAATCCACGCCGTTGTCGCATATGGAGCAAGGTCTTCCCAACAAGCCCTTTGACGCCTGGCTCGGCGAGCATAAGAAGGACGCGGAAGTGAACTACATGATCGAGGCCTGCGATGGATCAGCCAATACCGAGTCGCTGGAAAAAGGAACTTTTTCCTGTGTAACAGTCACTGCCGTGCGTGGTGCAAGCTCGGAATTAGTCATGAGGTTTCTGGTCACCGGCGATCATGGAGCGCAAAGCTCGCATAAGCAATACATTTGCAAGTTCGTGATCGGGCAAGAAGGGCCACCGCCGGGCTCCTTGATGAAGAGACCCACCAGAGTTTTTCGAAAATTGAGCGAAATGACCGCGCTCCTGGCTGCGCAGTAGGAAAGTTCAAGACCCTCCCCAATCGCCCGCCATGCTAGTAAGATTCTTGTATGAAAAACGCCTGGATGTCCCGTTCTCTAACGGAAGCTGACCCCGAGATTGCCCAAGCCATAGCCCATGAAGCCGAACGCCAGCATGACGGGCTGGAATTGATTGCTTCAGAAAACTTTGTCAGCCAGGCGGTGCTGCAGGCAGCCGGTTCGGTCTTTACCAACAAGTATGCGGAAGGCTATCCGGGCAAGCGTTATTACGGCGGCTGCGAATACGCAGACGTGGTGGAAAACCTGGCGCGCGACCGTGCCAAACAGCTTTTCGGCGCTGATCACGCCAACGTGCAGCCACACTCCGGGTCGCAGGCCAATATGGCGGCTTACATGTCGATCCTCAAGCCGGGCGATTCCATCCTCGGGCTGAATCTGGCGCATGGCGGGCACCTCACACACGGACATCCGCTGAACTTCTCCGGCAAGATGTACAAGATCATTCCGTACGGCGTCCGCAAAGATACGGAAACCATTGATTACGACGAACTGGAACAGATCGCGGAGAAGGAGCACCCAACGCTGATTGTGGGTGGCGGGAGCGCCTACGCTCGCATCATCGACTTCGCCCGCATGCGAAAGATCGCCGACAAGGTCGGCGCCAGATATATGGTTGACATGGCCCACTTTGCTGGACTGGTGGCAGGTGGAGCGCATCCGTCACCGGTGCCGCACTGCCATATCGTGACCACCACCACACATAAAACGTTGCGTGGTCCGCGCGCGGGGATGGTGCTATGCCAGCAGGAATTTGCTGCCGCGGTAGACAAAACTGTTTTCCCTGGAATCCAGGGCGGCCCGCTGATGCACGTGATCTCCGCCAAGGCTGTCTGTTTTCGTGAGGCGCTGCAACCCGAGTTTAAGGACTATGCAAACCAGGTCGTCGCCAACGCCAAAACCCTGGCAAAGAAGATGATGGACGAAGGCTTCCGCGTGATTTCCGGCGGCACTGACACCCATCTCTTCCTGATGGACGTTTTTGCCAAAGGCATGCTGGGTAGTGAAGCCGAAAACGCACTGGGGCAGGCCGGGATCACGGTCAATAAGAACGCCATTCCTTTTGATACGAATCCGCCGCTGAAACCGAGCGGAATTCGCGTTGGAACCCCGGCGCTGACCACGCGCGGGATGAAAGAGAAAGACATGTTGGAGGTTGGCGCGTTCATTGCGGAAGCATTAAACAGCTATAAGGATGCAAGCGCTCTGGGGCGTATCAGACGCCAGGTAAGGGAACTTGCGGATGCGTTCCCGCTCTATCCCGAGCTAAGGGCCGCCGTTCCCGTTGCCTGAGACGAAGCTTGGATGGCGAAACCTTACGACGGCGGAACGATTTTCAGCACCTGTCCGCGGATATCCACCACATAGAGTTCACCGGACTGGTCTTGTCCCAGGGAACTGATGGATTGCGACGAAGCCAGCAGCAAGGTGCGCGTAAATGATCCGGACGTCTGCAAGCTCCAGATCTTCCCATTGAGATCGGCGAATACGTAAAGCCCCTGCAGGCCGGGGATGGCGGAACCGTGATAGACAAAGCCGCCAATCACCGCCTCGCCTTCCGGATGCGGAATCTCGACAATGGGCAGGAGCAAGCCCGCCATGTTGCAGCCTACGGGCGGCTTGAAGCAGTGAGTTGCTTCCATGATGCTCCATCCGTAATTGCCGCCTTTTTGCACAATGTCAATCTCTTCAAATGAATCCTGGCCCACATCACCGACGAAAAGTCTGCCGGTGGGTTGATCAAATGAGAAACGGTACGGGTTGCGGAAGCCAACGGCATAAATCTCCGGCAGGCCGCCGCCGGCAACAAACGGATTGTCCGGCGGAATGCTGTACTGCAAACCGGGACTGACTGCATCAACATTGATGCGCATCATCTTGCCTAGCAGAATCTGCGTGTTCTGGCCGTTGCCGAAAGGATCGCCTTCACTTCCACCGTCGCCCAGACCGAAATATAGGAATCCATCCGGCCCGAAGGCGAGCTGTCCCGCTTTATGGTTGAGAAAGTTATGTACCTGATCTACCACCAGCAGGATCCGTTGCGTGGCTGGGTCCGCCAGATTTGGGTTCGCGGCGGAAACCTGGAATTCGGCGATTACAGATTGAATTTGCCCCGCATTGGAGCGGACGTAGTTCACGTAAAAGCGTGGATTCTGCGGGAAACCAGGGTGGAAAGTAAGGCCCAGCAGGCCGCTCTCACTGCTGTTAATGACCAGACTTTGGATATCAAGAAAAGGTGTGGGCAGCACGGCGCCATTCTGGATGATCTGAATGGTGCCCGCCTGGCTAACCACAAAAAGTCGACCTGAATTGTCACCTGGTTGTTGGAGATTAAGGGGAGATTGCAGGCCTGTGGCAATCGTTTGTAGAGCGATCGAGGTGCTGCCATTCGGAGCGGGAGACGAAGAGACGCTTCCGCCTCCACATCCACCTAAGAGACCAAGAGAAAGCAACAGAATCAGAAAATCAGGTCCGAAGTGCTTCATACTGACCTTTCCTGCAAGGCTAAATAAGATGCCGTGGGTTACGAGGGTGAGTGGGCCTAAGGATTCGAATTTTCTTGTCTTAGTCCATTTGCTTAGCCTCCTTTTGCTGTCAAACTGCTTCCAACAGATATCGGGAAGTTTTGGAGTAGAGGGACATGGTTGTCAGTTTCTTGAATGTCGCATCGTTAGTTTGTCTGATGTCAGCGCTTGCGATGGCCCAGACGCCACGAGCTGCGACTCCAGCGAACCCTGATCCGCACAACCCTGACCTGCAAACCATTGTTTCCCGGATGATGCAGACCCAGGAGCAGAATAAATACAGTTCCCGGGCAATTACCGTAAGGCGTGACTATCAACTGCTGGATAAAGAGTCCGAGCAGAAAGCGCATGTAATCGCCAACGTTACCTATCTTCCTCCCGATCACAAGCAATATGCAGTTGAAAGCAGCCACGGCGGCATGGGAGAGAAAGTACTGCGCGATGTGCTGGACCACGAGACAGAAAAGAAAGACGCCAGGGAAACTGCGCGGAAAGAATTCTCTCAGGACAACTATAGTTTTTCGCTGGCAGGTTCCGACAATCTGGACGGCAAAAAATGCTTTGTGCTGGAGATGAATCCGCGGCATGACGATAAAGACCTGCTCCGCGGCCGTGTCTGGGTGGATGCAGAAAGTTTCAATATCCGCCGCGTTGAAGGCAATCCTATGAAGAATCCGTCGTGGTGGATACGTGACCTTCATATACTGATGAGCTTTTCAGAAGTGGATGGCATGTGGCTGCGCACATTTACCCAGGCAGTGGCCAATGTCCGGTTCAAGGGAAAGTATGAAATGGTGGCGCGTGATCTTGAGTACCACCATGTGGAACAGAACGTCCAGAATCGCCCGATGAAAAGACGGTCCGCCATTGTGACCGGAGCCGCAGTCAATCCCTAGTTCGATTCAAAGCCCATTCCATAGTCCATTCCAAAGTTCATTTTCTAAGTTCATTTCTCCGCTGACGTTACCTTCGTAAGTTGTTGTGCCTACCCCGCCAAAGTATTCTTCATAGCATTGTTACTTCCGGCGCGACCGGACGGCGCTTTTGGCAAGTCTGAAGTGCAGTCCCCAAAATCACTCCCTGCATTCCGTCGCGAATCATTTAAAAATCGGTACCATCTGGAGAGACTTTGTGATCAGACGTTTGATAGCTGCAGCGTCGATACTTTTTGCGTTCTCCGTATTGCCGGCGAATGCAGGTACAGTTTCAGGCAAGATCCGGCTGGGCAACGTGTCCGCAACCGGAACCAACCAGTCCGCCGGAGATAAAGAAAACGTGGTGATCTGGCTGGAAGGCCAGGACCAGGGAAAACCGCCAGAGGCCGCTTTAAAGGTCTCGCAGAAGAATCTGCAATTCTCGCCGGAATTTCTGGTCGCGGTAAAAGGCCAGAAAGTGGACATGCCAAATGACGATGACGTTGCGCACAACGTTTTCTCGTTCACCGGCATGAACCAGTTCAACCTGGGCGTTTACGCCAAGGGAGAATTCCGGTCGGTCACTTTCGATAAAACTGGAATTGTCGATGTCTTCTGTTCCATCCATCGCCATATGCACGCGCGCATCTTTGTGGTGCCGTCACGATATTTCGTGAGCAGCGTGCCCGGCCAGTCCTTCACCATCAGTGATGTTCCTCCGGGACGCTATGTGATGAAAGCATGGCATGAGCGTTCACGCATGCTGGAACGTACAGTGGTGGTGCCGAAGAATGGCGCGGTGACTGAAAACATTGTGCTGGAGAATGCTCCCGCAACTGCCACTGCCGCGAAATAACAACCCTGACCAGAACGAGGAGTCAAGGATGCCCCGTAAGAGTTTTGGCTTTGCACTAAGTATTTCCTGTGTTGCGCTGTATGTCGTCATCGTGCTGACGGCCCGCAGAATTTCCGCTGCCGACGATCCTCGCGCGGCTCCCGTGATCGGTCCGGAAATTGTGGACGCAATGAAAGTCCTGCCGGGCGGTTTGACGGCTTTACCCGAAGTGCCGGTTCCGGCTGACAATCCACAATCGGCGGCCAAGGTTGAACTAGGCAAGCGATTGTTTTTTGATACGCGCCTCTCCGGCGATTTCAAAAGCAGCTGTTCCAGTTGCCATAGTCCGGACAAAGCTTTCACTGACGGACTGCCGCGATCAAAAGGTTTCAACGGCGTGTTACTGCGCCGGAATTCGCCTACCGTGCTGAATGCGGCTTTTAACACCGCTCAGTTCTGGGACGGACGCGCTGCCACACTCGACGAACAATGCAAAGGTCCGCTGCTCTCACCCGATGAGATGAATATGGTGGACGAAACACATCTTGTCGCTCGACTGAATGCTGTTCCAGAATATCGAAGCGATTTTCAAACCGTATTTGGCGCCGGACCTTCACTGGACAACGTTGCGCGCGCGGTTGCGGCCTTTGAACGTACGCTCGTTACTCCTGATGCCCGTTTCGATCAATACGCGGGCGGAGACAAAAAAGCTTTGACCGACCAGGAGAAACGCGGCCTGGTCGTGTTCTTCGGGCGCGGCGCATGCTCAGAGTGCCACAAAGGCGCCAACTTTACTGACAATCTTTATCACAACCTTGGATCCACCGCGGTGAAGGGAAACCCTGATGATCTCGGGAGGTTTGAGATCACCAAAAAAGAACAAGACCGCGGCGCGTTCAAGACTCCATCCATCCGCAATGTAACGTTGACCGCACCTTACATGCATGATGGTTCCAGTGCCACGCTGGAAGATGTGGTTGAATTCTATGATCGCGGCGGCGGCGACGGTCCCAACAAAGACAAGCTCATTTACAAATTGAATCTCAGCAAAGATGAGAAGAGTGATCTAGTGGCGTTTCTTAAAACGCTTACCGGCACGCTACCTCATGTGGATGTCCCGCAGATGTACGCAGACGCAAAGGCCGGCAAGCACAGGGGGAAACGCAAGTGACGATTAAGCCAAAGGCAGTCGGCATTGCGGCTGTGCTTGCGATTGCGTTCGTCCTCGCATTTGCATTCGCCCTGTGGGGATTTCCGTTTCATTCCAGACATTCGGCTGAGGCCGGCGCGCGCCTTCCGGTTTCGCGTCCACAGACTTCAAGCAAGCCGACCTCAAGCAAAGAGACTTCAGGCAAGACGAATGACGATCTGCGCCAGATCATGGAGGCGAAGGTCCACAAGGATTACACGGTCATGAGCTTCACCATCTGGCATGATCGCCCTCTGACCAAAGAGAAGATGGACGCAATTGCAGAAGCGTCCAGCCACATTGTCCAGGCGGCGCAGGGTCTGCAAACGTATGAGGCCACGTACAGGCAGCAGGGCTGGAGCGCGCAGGACATGAAGTTCTTTGACGACAAGCGGCTGCAACTTTCGCACGTGGCAGAGGAACTGAACCGCGCCGCCAGGAGCCACGATGAATCACAGGTGGTAAGTTTCTTCATGCACATGGATAACACCTGCCAGAGCTGCCACAAACGCTTCCGTCCTGATCTGTCGTGGATATAACAGCGAATGGCAAATGGCAATTAGCAAATGGCAATCAGCAAATAGCAAATGGCAATTAGCAAATAGCACTGATCGTGGTTGCCGTATGCCTAACGAATGACAAAATGCATGGATCCTTCGACTGCTTCGTCGCATGCGCTCCGACTTCGCTCAGGATGACAAGTGTGATCCGCGTAATCCGTGGTAAGGTTTTCCGTTGTCGGCGTTGTCGGCGATGTCGCGCGATGACGGCGATCGCGGCGATTCCTGGTTGCGTCTGCCGCTTCTTCGTGTTCCTTTGTGACCTTTGTGGTTAGGCGGTTTTGCTGTTGCGGTTGCTTTTGGTTTTGCCCTGGCTAATGGCTAATTGCTAATGGCTAATGGCTGCTCTTCACAACCACATCCCCATGCGGCTCCAGCGCGTGCGGGAAAAGAAGTTCCCCGCAATCGACGCATAGAACGCCACCTGATGGGAAGGCGTTTCATCCAGCCACAGGGCGGTGGGCGCATCGTAAGACCAGTAAACAACCATTGGTTCGCCCAGAACGTTTTTCTCCGGCACCAGTCCCCATTCCCGGCTGTCACTGGAGTTATCGCGATTATCACCCATCACAAACAACGTGTTCCGGGGGATCACGCGCGCGGTCATCTGTTCGTGGCGCGCGTATGCCGGGAAATTGTGAACAACGTAAGGCTCAATCACCGGCCTGGAATTAACGTAGACCACGCCATCGCGGATCTCCAGCGTGTCACCGCCAACCGCCGCCACGCGCTTCAGGTAGGTCTCAGCGGGATTCTTCGGATAGCGGAAAACAATAATATCGCCGCGATGAATGCTCTTCAGCCGGGGCAGCCGCCAATGCACCAGCGGAATTTCCGGACCATACAGCAGCTTGTCCATGAATAGGTGATCGCCCACCAGAATCGTGCCTTCCATGGACCCGGTAGGGACCACGGATGCTTCGCCGATAAAAGTGCGGACCGTCAACGCAATCAACGCCAGAAACATTAGCCGTCCGGTGGACCGCCGCAGAAAGTAGCCAAAGCGTCCGCGCCGGGCCTTGCGATCTGGATCTTCAGAAGCCTCAACGGCCTCCGTCGTAACGCCCGCGTTTGAAATAGACGCATTCGCTTCTGCGACAGTAGCCACCAGTGTTTGTGGCTCTTCCAGTAGTGGCTTCTCGAGTAACCCCAGCGTAGTCATAGTTTGACGTGGTCTTAGTGATGAAGAGTTTTTGTGCGCTTCTTGTGTCTATTCTTCGTCCCTAAACCGGGTACTCACAATCAGGTAAATACCTGCTTACCGTCGCCGACGATGACCGGTCGCCGGCTAATCTGAAGTCGTGATAGACCGCAATCTGCGCCTCTCCTCCGATCAGCGCCAATCGGCGTTCATCAGCGGCAACAGGTTTTCCTCGATTTCGGCGAGCCCGTGCTTCTCTTCTGGCGCCTCTCCTCCGCGTTCCTTCGTGTCCTCTGTGGTTAAGCTCTTGGCTTCCCAATCTCGACGCCAGCTTGCTCTCACGCCCGGTTACCTAGGTCATTTTGCGAACAAGTTGTCGCAAAAGAGGCGACGCCAAACTCTGCTATAATCAACGTCTACCGAAACGCCGAGCGTGATGACGCGCCGGTTTCTTTCTTCGTCGGGGAGTGGCTCAGCCTGGTAGAGCACCTGGTTCGGGACCAGGGGGTCGGAGGTTCAAATCCTCTCTCCCCGACCATTTATTCCTTCCAATAATAATTTCCTTGTTTTGCCAAATTTCCCTGTTCCCTCACGCTGGTTCGGGACGTTTATTCGTGCGCGCTTGCGCGCCCATGGGGTCGGAGGTTCAAATCCTTTCTCCCCGACCATTTATTCCCTCCAATAATTTCTCTTGGCCCGCCAAATTGGCCTGCTCCCAGGCGTCCTTGCGTTTTGCCTTACCATCGTGAGTGGCGAGGCTGATCGGCAATCATTGGCTTATTTATCGGTCTTCACGGTGCAGTCGCGCAGTCTGTATCGCCACACCTCATGGTGACTTTCTCTGATTACGGCAACGTGCTCGGGCAACTCCACACCATCTACGGTCTGGTACGTATATGTAAAGATCAGACGGTGGCCCTGCTTGGAGTTCCCGTCTTCACCCATGGTCCAGGAGGTCAAAAGGAACCCGTGCTGGCCCGGCGCGAATTCTGTCTCGAAGTGGTCGGATTGAGGTGCCTTCAAGGTTGCGCCCTGCAGGCGCATATCAGGAGTAAGAACCATCTCCACATCAGAGGTCTGGATCTTGAAAGCAAGTTTGTAGCCGAACGAGGTTTGCTCGAAGGAGACCGGCGTAGCGGGATTCGGAAGGATCGTGTTCGTACTTGCGGGCAACCAGACATAGAGGCTTTTCTGCACCGCGTGCTCCAGCAAGAACTCAGCCATGCCACCGTGGGGAAGTTTGCCTATTGCGTCGTCGGTGAGTCCGGAGGAAACCGTAACATTCTGTCGCGTCACCACGACACGGTTCCGAATCGGCTGAAAGATCTTTTCGAGTTCCTCGTCTGTCCCTTCATCGCCTACGCGCGTCGTCTCAGCGAAGTGCTCCTTCCACCTGAAATCGACGGCGCAATTGAAGGACTGCAAATTCCTGGTGAACGGAGCATCGTATTTCTCGCGCGCTTGACTGAGCAGTGCCTGGTCCGTCTTTGTCGCTTGACCGGAGCAAAGCATCGCGTAAAAGCAGAACACAATCGACGCACGATAAATCTGCATCACTTAATCTCCGCAAAATGGAATGAAGGCTAAGTTAAGAATGGGTGTGGCCAGCATACATCAAGGGCGAAGAAAGTAGCCAACGCCTCCGCAACTCTACCGGCATACGTGCCCATCTTTCCCATCGGATTTTGCTGTTCTCCGTGTCTCCGTGGTGAGATTTTGCTTCCCAATCTCCATCAGTTTCTCTCCCAACCAATGATTCTTCATGCTATTTTTGAACGCGAGCTCTATGCTGATCTCCCGCACTCATATCGAAATCTTCCGCAACTTTCTCGGCCTCGCTATCCTGCTGATCTTCACTCTGGCGGCCCTGCTCACCTGCCTCTCCGTTCCGGCGGCTGCCCAGTCCAAAGCGCCAATGGGAGATGCCACGGACATCGTCAGAAAAGCCATGGCCAACTACCAGGCAAGAGAGCTCAAGGCAAAGGAATACAAATACGTTGAAAACGATTTTATTTCCGAAAAGCTGTCCCGAGGCAAGCTACAGGATTCCGAACTCTACGAGATGATTCCCCTGGGCACCAACTTTTACCGGCGTCATCTGGCACATAACGGCCAGCCTCTCCCGCCGCTTGAGGAGAGGAATGAGCAGGAAAGACTGGACCGGGCCATCAAACGGATGGAAGAAAATTTTTATCAACGCGTCGCAAACCCTGACGTAAAGATTCCGGACGACAACGCGCCGCCGGGAACTCCTGTTGATGAAGTGATGTTTGATTCACCGTTTGCATACTGGCAGCTTGATTTGCAGGATCTGCCCAACGGCTTCAGCTTTAGCTCCTTGGGAGAAGAGGTTTCCGATGGGCGCAAATTGTATGTGGTTGCGGGGAAGCCCAAAGAGGGCGTTGCGTGGGCACGGCGCGGGTTGTTGGATCTCCAGAACTTTGACGTCACTCTCTGGATCGATGAAGAGGCACTGGAGATCGTGAAATTTGAGGCACGCGCTAACAAGAAAGGGGTGCTTGCTCGCCCGCTTCACGCCACAGTCAACCGGCAGATGTTTCCCGGCGCGCGTGGCGAAGCCGAGTTGGATTCTGCCAACGAAAGCACTCTGTGGTACATGAAGGGCACTGTGATTACCCGCGAATGGAAGAAAGTGAATGACGAAGTCTGGCTTCCTTCCAACTTGCATGTCAAAGGCAAGAAGAGTCACGAGCGCGATTACCCCAACGGCGATCACAGTTCGGGCACCTGGGAGGCGGAGCAGCAGACCCTGTACACGGACTATCGGAAATTCCGTGTGAGCCACCGCATTCTGCCGGAACCTCAGACGTCAGATCCTTCTTTGCAGCAGCAGCCACAACCGCCGCAGTAAACCTTCCAAAGGCACTACAGATGCAAAACTACATTCTTGCGCTCGTGCTGCTGTTCTCCGTGCCTCTGTGGTGAGATGTTGCTCTTCAGCAAAAAAACACGACGCAGAAATCACCGAGGGGCCAGCGATCCTGCGCCGTCACAACATCATTTCGTCAATCGGCTGTTACTTACTTGTCTTTGCCACCATCGTTGTCCCGGTTATCGTTCTCCTGACGAATCACGCCATTGTCGAACAGGCTGGAGAGATCCGCGCCGTTGGCTGCGTCGCCAAGGAATGGACCCTGTGTGCGGAAGATTTCCTGCATGGTGCGCAGATCAGAAGAGTGTGACAGATTCACTGCGCTTGCAAACGGCACGCCATTCACGTTCTTGTGTGCCTTTTTGGAAATCACGATCTCAGCAACGGTGTGGTTGAAGTCGTCAGCGTTGTCGCCGGCGGCATCGCCTTCAGACTCGTCAAACCAGATGATGATCACGCCATTTTCCTTGTACGCCTTGGAGGCCATGATCACCGGAATGATCTCGGCGAGGAAGTTATCTCCCTGGCGAATGTTGGCTGCGTCGCCGGTCAGTCCCTGGAACCCGCCCGTGAGCGCAGTGTGCATATCATTGAACTGGTTCGGAGTAATGAAGTTGTAGTCGGCCACGGTATTGTTGGCCAGGTCATCAAACAGTGCCTGCAACGGCGCATACTGCAGGCGCAGCGGATTGTTGGTGGATGTATCGTTGCCGCCATTGCTGTCCGTGAAGAACAACTGAGGATTATGCTTGGCTGCATAGTTGAACTGGGCGGAGCCATTGAACTGATTTACGCCCGCCGCAAATTTTCCGGAAATGCTCTTGAGTGGAACGGTCCACTGGTCCTGTGGCAAAACCACGTTAGTAAGCTGGCCGTTCACGGTGGTAAGGTCGGTATCTTCCTGATAGGACTTCCATGTGTGTCCGGCGTTGGTCAGGAAAGTCACCAGATGTTGCGTGGTGTTCTGGTTGGTTGGGCCGTTGGCGGCAAAGGGATCGTTATCATTGGCCACGCCAAAGTTGGTGCCCGCTTCCGCCCACAGATAGTTCGGTTCAGACGGATGAATGTGCGGATTGTTTCCGCTGGGCGTCGCCAGAACATTGTGGTACGCAGTGGCGAAGGAGACCTGCTCACTGATGCGGACATCGCGGCCATTGATGGTTGCCACGGCGGTTCCATCGACCAGGCTATTGATGAACGGCGCATTCGGGTTATGGAAAATCTGCTGGATCGGACCGGTGAACTGGTTCGCCGGCTGTGTCCAGTTATGGTTTTCCATGGCGATTACGAAAACGGTTTTAAGTTCTTCCGCGCTGGCGTTGGAAAGGCCCAGCGTGACGAACAATGCAAAGACGGACAGCATGAGGAGACGTCTTACGTGCGACATTCAAAGCTCCGTATGTAGAAGATGTGAGGCGCTCGCTGGAATCTGGTTCAGTCCGCCAGATGCGGCACTGACGACCACTGCGCCCCCGCTATACGGATAACAGCTATGTGTATTTGAACGGTGAATGCCATGTTACTTTTTGATGAATGCAGCTTAACGTTCGCATTCACAGATCTTATTTAAGCAAAGAACTTAACTAAGGAAGGGCTGTAACTAAGCAAAGACCTTGACTAAGGGAAGGCCTTGTCTGAGGAAATCTAGACATTTTTATAGCGCGATGCCAGCAGGCCCGTGGCTGCGCTCAAGTCAATGTCCGCCATCAAGAGGCCTGGTTCGCCGTACGGCTGAAAGGTCAGCAGAGTTCCGTCAGGGCGCACGATCGCGGAAGTTGTGGGCGATCCGGCGCTGGCGAAATTTACCGTCGCAAAGTAGCAGGTATTTTCCGCCGCGCGGCACAAGGCCGCTTTCTCATGAAACGTGTTTGCGGGATCAGCAAAATTTGTCGGCGCGTAGCCGCCCGGCTCAGCTTCGTGGAAATGCGGATGAAACACAATATGCGCTCCCTGCCTCGCGGCCCAGCGGACCGTTTCCGGATAACGCCAGCCCTCGTGGCAGATCGCCACGCCGAATTTCATTTGATCGGATTGAAAAATCTTCCTGCCCGCACCGCAGGAATATGTTCCGTCTTCAGAAGGATCGATTTGCACTTTGTCCTGAAAGCCGGCAATGCTTCCATTGCGATGGACCACCAGCGCGGTTGCCAGCAAATCATCACCAGCAACCCGCTCCGTGCCCAAAATCACGGCCACGTTGGCCTTTGCCGCGGCTTCCGCTACTGTCTCGCACGCGCGCGTCAGGAGCGCCGGGTCTGGCGGCGGCAATAATCTTCCCGCGGCTCTGTAACCTGGAACAAAGCATTCAGGAAAGCAGATGATGTCAGCACCTTGTTTGCCTGCCTGCGCAATGGCTTGTTCTGCCGACCGGACTGAGTCGTCAGGCGATTTCGGAAAGCTTAGGTTGGCCAGCGCGATTCTGACGGTGCTCATTGCTGCATGCAATTCTAGCCAACGGTCAGGATGGATGCTAACTACCGGCGGCGCTGGCGTTGTTTCCCATCATTTCGGCCACTTTTGCAACCAACTGCTCCGGCTCCCCTTTGCGCACAAAACCATTGGCCAGCGGAGCGATATCGTCTGGCATCCACATCATGTCAGAGAGTACAACGATTCGCATTTCCGCCCAGCGCTTGCGGATGTGTTGGGCGACGTCCGTTGCCTTGACGCCTGTCCGAAACGAGTAGTCAAGGACTACCAGATCAACGTCAGGATGATCGTCGAACGTAGGCGTTTGCGTGCCCACACGAATGGTGAAAGCCGTAAAACCCTGGCGTTCAAGGATCCACGAGTAGAGCTTCAAGTGGGAAGGATCGTCGTCGATGATCAGTACACGGGGCCGGTCAGACAAAGGGGCTTTCCTCGCAGAACTAAAGTAGCTGAAGTATAAGAGAACGGAATACAGGCGAAAAATACATTAATTTACTTTACAAAACTTTACAAAACCCACCACAGTTCTCGCGTTCCGTTTTGACAACCTGAATCCGGCCTCCCCGCATCCAACGATCGTCTTTTGAACGCGAACACACCCCCAAATCAGCCGAGTCCCGGAATTTGCCAGCCGTCGCAACCGTAAGTCTGGTATCTCTCGGGAAAATGTCAAAGGAGATGATACCTCGACATGCACCTCATGGTCAGGCGCCCTAAAAGCCTTGCGATGTTGGCGGCTGTTTTGCTTTTCCTGCCCGCGACACTCCCTGCCCAGGGACCAGCAGTCTCTGCCCAGGGGCCGAATGATTCCCAGCCGGAGAATCCGCTGAAGAAACTCAGTCTGGAACAGCTGGGAAATGTGGAAGTTACCACGGTCAACAAAGAGCCTGAGCAGGTGTGGAATACGCCTGCTGCCATCACCGTCCTTACTAATGAAGATATCCGTCGTTCCGGCGCCACCAGCATTCTGGAAGCGTTGCGTCTGGTGCCAGGCGTGGACATGGCCCGCAATGATTCCATCGGCTACTCGGTCGGCATACGAGGATTTGAGACGGTATTTTCCAAAGGCCTATTGGTGATGATTGACGGCCGCTCGCTGTACAACACGCTTTTTGGCGGCGTATATCAGGACCTTCCAGATTACCCACTGGATGACATTGACCGGATTGAAGTCATTCGCGGACCCGGAGCAACGGTATGGGGCGCAAACGCGGTGAACGGCGTCATCAACATTATCAGCAAGCAGGCCGGGGACACGCAGGGCGGTCTCGTCCTTGGGGGCGGCGGCAGCCTTGATCAATTCAGAAATACTCTGCGCTACGGCGGCAAGCACGGAAAGATGGCCTACCGCGTATATGAAGAGTCCTTTGCCCTGGGACCGGAATTCCATCTCGGGCCCGTACCTGTGAACAATTACGACGATTGGTGGACCGTCCGCGGCGGTTTCCGCGCAGACTGGACCCTTGGCGCCCGCGATACGCTGACTTTCCAGGGTGACATCTTCTCTTCGCGTGAAGGTGAGCAGACGTCCATTGCTGTCTTCAATCCTCCATCTGAAATTAATCCTGTTTTCAGGGACCATGTTGCTGGTGGGAACCTTCTGCTCCACTGGAACCACGTCCTCAGCAACACTTCTGACATCAGGGTCCAGACGTACTATGACCGCGTTGATCGCGACCGCCCGCAGTTCGACGAGAAGCGCGATAACTTCGACATTGATTTTGTTTTTCACAAAGTGGTCAACTCCTGGAATGATGTTCTTCTAGGGGCCGGCGTAAGAGTCAATCCTGACAAGATCATTACTCACAATCCTGGGTCAGTAGATTTTTTCCCTGCCAACCGTACCGATGCGCTCTATTCGGGCTTCGTTCAGGACGAAGTTAAGTTGATCCCGGACAAGCTCTCACTCACGCTTGGAATCAAGCTGGAGCACAACGATTTCAGTGGATTTGAATTCCAGCCCACGGGACGTCTGCTTTACCGTCCCAGGCCGCACCAGTCGTATTGGGTAGCGGTCACACGCGCGGTACAAACGCCCTCCCGCTTGGATCAGGACATCAATATCGCGTCCTTCGCTGCAGCCGCTCCGCCAACGTTTATCAGGTTGATTGGGCAGAAATCCTATGTCTCCGAGCCGGCGGTGGATTATGAAGCTGGATACAGACAGCTCATTACGTCCCATATTTATTTTGATGTTGCTGCCTTTCACAACAGCTTTCACGGGTTGGAAAGCATAGGTAATCCCGCGCTGGCCATTGAAACCACGCCGGCGCCTCCGCATGCGGCGTTTGATCTGTTCTTCCTAAATGGAGTGGCGGGGAATACCGACGGCGCGGAATTCAGTCCCAACTGGCAAGTGAGAAGCTGGATGCAGCTTTCCGGCTCGTATTCTTACCTGACTATGAACTTTGTCAGCACGGCAGGGCCAATCGGTGCCTCGGTTGCGCAGAACCTCACCCATTCCGGTCCTCGTAATCGCGTTGTGTTTACGCCGCGAATCGAATTGCCCGGCAAATTTGAAATTGATCCAACGTACCGCTATGAAGGCGCTATCGCCCCGGACGCCAACAACCCCATTCCTTCTTACCAGACCATGGATCTACGGCTGGGCAGGCGCGTGACAAGCAGACTTGATCTGTCAATTGTTGGGCAGAATCTTCTTCAACCGCATCACCTTGAGGGCAACAACCTGATCGGTATTCGCCGCGGCGTCTATGCCAAACTAACATGGAAACGCGAATAGAGATTCGCCATGGCATTCTTCAACATCGCGCGGGGAAGGTCGGCCTGATCACCAGGATCGTTCAATCCGGCAGGCGCGGTTTTTCGTTGCTCGGGATTGCATTGGTATTGGCCTCTGCATGGTGCCTGCATCTGCACGCCCAATCCGCGGCTACTGAATACCAGGTCAAAGCCGCTTACCTCCTTAACTTCGGCAAATTTGTTACCTGGCCGGCGTCTGCGGTTCCCGCTCGTCTCGAAGCGTTTTCTATCTGCGTCCTCGGGGAAGATCCGTTCGGGGCCGTTCTTGATTCCACCGTGCGCGGAGAAAAAATAGAAACGCGCCCCGTCATAGTTCGGCGGATCCGCAACGCTCGCGAAGCCGGCAATTGCAACATCCTTTATATAAGCCGCTCTGAGCAAAGCCAGGTGCGCAGAATTGCGTCTTCGCTCGATAAATCAGGCGTGCTTACCGTGAGTGATAGTTCTGACTTTATCGCCCAGGGCGGCGCCATTCAATTTACTTTGTCCGGCAACCGCGTTCGCTTTGAAGTAAACGTGGATGCCGCGCAGGACGCCGGCCTGGGACTCAGCTCGGAATTGTTGAAAGTTGCCAGTTCAGTTCATGGAAAAGTCAGGGGGGCTGCGCGATGATTGTGCCCGGCGTCAAGCCCTCTTCCATTTCCCGTCGCCTTACCTGGATGAACCTTCTGGTCAGCGCCTCTGCTTTGCTGCTGGCGAGCGTTGGTTTTCTCGCCTACGATCAATACACGTTTCGCGAAAACCTGGTGCGGAATCTTTCCGCGCAGGCCCAGATTATCGGCTCCAATAGCGCATCGGCTCTCACGTTCAATGATCCTGCGGCAGCGGAGAACACGCTCTCAGCTCTGGCAAGTTTTCCCCAGATAAAATCGGCCGGCATCTTAACCCCTGACGGAAAGATTTTTGCGCGCTTTTCCCAGGTTCCTGACGAACATGTGGTCGCCGTGCCTCAGGTGCCCTCTGGAAGTGACGAAGTCTCGGTGTTCACAGGCGATGAAGTCTTTCTGGTGCGCTCCATTAAGTTCCAGGGCAAGACTCTTGGCACAGTGTTCATTCGTTCCAGCCTGAGCGAACTCTCGCATCGCGTGTCGCGGTACATTCTCATCGCCGGCGCGGTGCTGGTCATCTCGCTGATCGTCGCCCTGTTGATCTCGTCAGTGTATCGGCGCGGTGTGGCGCAACCAATCATCAGCCTGGCCCGGACCGCGCAAACCGTCTCAGAACAAAAAAATTACTCTCTTCGGGCGGCTCCAATTGCTGATAGCACGGAAATTGGCCTGCTGATCAAAACATTCAATGAGATGTTGCAACAGATCGAGTTCCGTGACCAGGAATTGCGAAAAGCGCAAAGTGAACTGGAGCAGCGCGTTGAAGAGCGCACCAATCAGCTGGTTGTTGCCAACAAGGAATTGGAGGCATTTTCCTATTCCGTTTCTCACGACCTTCGCGGCCCCCTGGAAACCATGAACGGGTTTGTACACATTCTCCTCACCAAGTACGCGGCCGCGCTGGATAGTGATGGGCGTGACTATCTGCAACACGTGCGGGCGGCGGCACGCCGCATGGCGGAACTGATTGAAGACCTGTTGAACCTCTCGCGGGTTAGCACCACCGCCATGCACCGCCAGAAAGTGGATATGTCCGCATTGGCGCGGCTGATCTTGCAGGACCTTCAACGCCGGAACCCCGAACGTCAAGTGGAAGTGGTTGTCGCCGATTGCTTCCCGACGGACGGCGACACGCGCCTGCTGCAAATCGCGCTCGATAATCTGCTCCAGAACGCCTGGAAATATTCTTCTGTGCGCGAGCGGGCACGCATTGAATTCGGATGTGAGCAAAGGCGGTCAGGACAGGTCTTTTTTGTGCGTGATAACGGAGCAGGGTTTGACAACCGCCATGCCGACAGGCTCTTCAAGCCCTTTCAGCGTCTCCACTCATCCTCAGAGTTTCCCGGCACTGGCGTGGGTCTCGCTACCGTGCAGCGCGTCATCCAGCGGCATGGTGGAGACATTTGGGCGGAAGCCAAGGTCGGCGAGGGCGCTACCTTCTATTTTACGATCGGGCCTGTCCGCCAGATTCGACCACCCCTAGAGTCGCGGTCCTCTACCGGCACATAGAAAGTCTTGATCGCCTCACCCTCCATCAAAGATAGCTGGCCAACGGTGACTCTGGTATCGTTCCTTCATGAGGCGATATTTGACCACGCTATTACTGCTCTTGGCTTTTGTTTTCTCCGTGTCAGCAACTGCGGCTGATAAATTTGCCAAGCCGCGCCCCGTGGAGTTGACCAAAGAAGGCCGGCAGTGGGCAGCTCATACGTTGAAGAAGCTGACACTGGAAGAAAAAGTCGGGCAGATGCTGAGCGTCCGCTACTTCATGGACTTTGAGAACTTTGATAGCGATGCATATCGTCAATTTCGCGATCAGATGCAGAAGTACGGCATCGGATCCATTGTTCTGACGGTCCATGTGGATTCCGCGGGGCTGCTGAAGAATCCTCCACTCGAAGCCGCAGCCATGAGCAACCGACTGCAACAGGATACCAAGCTGCCTTTGCTGATCGCAGGCGACCTGGAGCGCGGTCTGGCCACTCGCATGAACTCCGTGCCGATTTTCCCTGACGCCATGGCATTTGGCGCGGCCGGCAACATTGCCTATGAGGAAAAGTTCGGCGCCATCGTAGGCGCTGAGTCGCGAGCCGTCGGCATACAGTGGACGTTCTGGCCCATCGCAGACGTAAACAGCAATCCCAGTAACCCGATCATTAATACGCGTTCCTATGGTGAAGATCCCACTCTGGTCGGCGATATGGCTGCGGCATTTATTCGTGGAGCGCGCTCGCAAGGTATGTTGACCACCGTAAAACACTTTCCCGGACATGGAGACACAGGCACTGACTCACACCTTGGTATGGCCAGAGTGGAAGGCGACAAGGAACGTTTGAATAAGGTAGAGCTACCGCCATTCAAGCAGGCGATTGCCGCGGGCGTGGATTCGGTGATGGTCGCTCACCTGGTGGTGCCGGCCCTGGAGCCTGATCCCAACAAGGTCGCCACCACTTCAACCAACGTCATTGGTGGGCTCCTGCGACAGGAGCTTGGCTTCAAAAACGTGGTGGTTACAGACGCACTGGAAATGCGGGGGCTAACCAGTTTGTATCCGCCGCCGCAGGGAAATCCTGCGGGACGCGCCGCCGTGGACGCCGTAAAAGCGGGCAACGACGTTCTGTTAATGCCAACTGATCTGGATGGGGCCTTTCGTGGAATCCTCGAAGCCGTAAAGCGTGGCGAGATCTCGGAATCGCGTATTGATGAATCCGTCCAGCGAATTTTGGAAATGAAGGCGTCAGTGGATTTACATAAGGCCCGTCTGGTCGATCTGGAGCAGGTTTCTTATCTGGTGAGCCGGCAGGAAGACTTGCAACTCGCGCAACAAGTGGCGGACGACGCCGTAACCGTTGTCCGTGACAACCATCAGGTAGTCCCCTTGACGCGATTTCTAGCTCCCAGGACTGAAGGTGAGATTTACCGTCCCCCTGTGCAGCCGACGGCGAACGTGGTGACCATCATTTTCTCTGACAACGCACACGGTTCCTGGGGACGCGGATTCGAAGCAGCTCTCAAGGCCCGTCGCGCGGACGCTACCGTCTTCTATGTGGATAGCAGCGTTGCTGCCGCGCTCTCAGGCATGGTGTTACAAGCGGTGAAAGATGCCGGAAAAGTTGTGGTAGCAGGCTACCTTTCGCCCATAGCAGGGAAGCAGGTCATGGTGGATGGCAAACTGACCAACAGCGTCGGTCTGGACCAGCCGGACGCGGACCTGCTCGCTCAGATTCTGACCGCGGCGCCAGCCAAATCAGTCGTAGTGGCGTTGGGCAGTCCGTATCTGGCGCAGGGCTTTCCCCAGATACGGAACTACATCTGCACTTTTTCCAATGCCGGCACTTCCGAGTTGAGCGCGGTAAAAGCGTTATTCGGTGAACTGAAACTCAGGGGCCGCCTGCCGGTGGCCTTGCCCGGCATTGCGGAAAGGGGCTTTGGATCAGCAATTCAAACCACCCTGAAACCTCAATAATCCGTGTCAAGAGCAGTGGAAAACGTGGGTTTATTGAGTAGTGTTAAGGCCGACTCAAATTAATGAAAATAAATGATTTGATGCGATTTTGCCCGCGACGGCAATCAGCGGAGTTCCGGGATTTTAACCTGTTTTTAACATAGTCTGGGGTGCTGCCCAGCTAGCATAAAGGCGATCAAATAACCGTCCGCTACGACCCCTAAGACCCGAAAGGATCGCAGAGAATGAAGATCGTCCTCCACCCCTATCAAGCCAGTATCGTCCCTCAGCCAGTGCCGAAGGAAACATTGTGGCATTGCGTGATCCGCCGTGATGGCTCCCAGGAAATCCTGGTTCGCCGTGATGCCATCAGCAAGGAAGACGCGTGGGCCACTGCGCTTCTGGAAATTTCCCGTCTGCAAAGGACGGAATTCCCGGATCTGCGGCTACGGAACGTTGGATAAGGCTTAGTTGCTGGAATAAAGCTGCAAAGCGCCCCAGAAGTAAGGGCGCTTCAAGAAGGAACCAGAGTGCAGCAATCCCAGCTTTGCTGTTCGTAAGGCTCCAGCCGGGTCATCCCGTTTCCCCATCTCGTTATAGAAAGTTTCCATCAGCTTAACGCTGGCTTCGTCGTCCGTTTCCCACAACGCGCCAATCACGTTGTGCGCGCCGGCGCGCAGAAACGCCCACGACAAACCGACCAGCCCTTCCCCGGAATATTGCCGGGTTCCAGCGCCATAACAGGACGAAATGGTGACCAGCTCAGGATGGATCGGCGTCTTGATAATGTCCTCGGCGTAAAGCTTGAACCCATCTTTGCCGCGCGAAAGGATAATGGCCGATTCGAGTGGGTTCTGATCGCTGGCCGTGCCGTGCGTTACAAAATGAATGAACCGGTACTGCGCTGGATTGCTGGCATCGTAGGCTTCTGGTTTGGCCTCGGCTTGACTGTACACGGATTCGCTCGATTGCTTAAAGTGACCGGCCACCGCCACAATTTCCTGCGCGGCATAGACCAGACCCGGAAATTCTTTCGTTACCTGCACCGGATTGCCAATCAATAAGAGGTCTTTGCGATAAATGGGCCTGGCTGTTTCTGGCTTTTCCAGCGCAGCAAGAAAGCTGGTGTTCTGGATGCAAACGTCTTCAATCCAGAAATGCGGTTGATCTCCATCGGTGACCAGCGTCTCGAAATTGAGCTTATGCAGTCGGCGATGCGGCACAATGATCACCCGGGCGTTTCTGGGAATAAACTTTGCCGCCGGAGCCACAAGCATCTTGTACAGGTTCTTGCCTTGCGGCGTTTCGCTGACAGATTGGTCCTGCGTTGTGTAGTTGAAAGCCTCAATCTCCCGCACAATATCCATTTCTGGCGCGAGAGTAAATGTCTTGTAGTTCGTCGAGGAGATCAACCATAGGTATGACTTTTCGGGGGTCAGCCAATAGGCCAAAACGATCTGCCCTTTTTGGCGTGCCAGATTGCGCTGTATGGCATCCAGATTTAACGGACTTCCCAGCGGGTGGGATTTACGCGCTTCCGCCAGAGTTCTTGAACGTCCACGCTCGGCGATGCTCAGTGCATCCAGTGTTCTGCCTTGTGAGAACAGGAATGAAATATACGAGTCGTAGTAGGGATTCTGGTCTAAAAATGAGATTCGGAATCGGTCACTGGTGATTCGGGAATAATCTTGTTCAGCCGAAGCAATAGCATCCTGAAACAAATGTTCTGCCTCTTTCAGCCGGTTCTGCGCGACGTAAATCTGTGCCAGCGAGGTTTGAGCGTACCATCTAACCGGACCAACAGCTCCCGACGATAGCACTTCCTTCCAAAGACTCTCAGCCGTGCGTTGGTCGCCTTGAAGCGAAGCGAGTCTTGCCTTGTTCGCCACGATATAGACCTGTTTCTCTTTTGCCACACCGAGCTGCTCGGCCGCCTCCAGCTTCTCCTTTGCCAGGGCGACATTTCCCAATTCCATCGCAACATTCGCATGATCAAAAAGCGCAAGAGCCATAAGGTCAGAACGGTTCGCTTTTTTTGCAGCGACGAAGCCTTCTTCGTACGATTTTTCCGCATCTTTGTACTCGGCTTGGGACCCCTGCTGCTTGCCCAGATCAATGAGCCAGAGTGCATGATCTACTTGCGCATCCTTAATCTCCGCTGCAATGGAGACCGCTTCCCGCAGGTATTGACCCGAAGCAATCCATTCTCCCAGGGACTGACTGCACCAGCCCTTATTGCCCAGTATTGATTCCTTGAGAAGGCGCCAATCCGTCAAAGGCAGAGCTTGATTAAACACATCGATGGCTTGATCACACCTGTTGGCCTGCCCCAGCAGGAAACCTCGATAGTCGAGGGCCCGGGCTTCAAGATAGCTGTCATTGCCATGGGCGAGCGAGGCCGACTGGCTGAATAGCTGCATGGCTTCTTCAGGATGGTCGTCAGCGATGCAATCACCTCGTGCATACAGTAAGTCAGCTCGCATAGTGGGGACGCTGGAAGAAATAGTACTCTCCGCAGCCGCGAATCGTTTCCGAGCTTCCTCGGCTTTTCCCGTCTGGCAGAGCGCCAGGCCCACAATCAGGTTTTTCCTGACCAGAATCTCGTCAGGTACCTTGCTTGGAAAAGAACTAAGAAACGTCAGTGCCTCGGCGGGTTGACTGCGGCGCATGAAGATCTGAGCCCTGAGGATACGTGCTCGCCAATACCAGATGGAATCATCCTTGCCTGGGTTTTCGGGAAGATGCGCGACAAGCGCGAGCGCAGCTTCCGAATTGCCGTTACGGAATTCGGTTACTGCGCTCTTGTAAACTGCTTGCCAGTCAGTTTGCCGGCAGCCAACAGCAAAGAGCAAAGCTGCCAGTAGCAAGAGAGAGCCTAGCCGCCGCCTGGGGGCTTGTTTCCTCCATTGCTTGTCCCGCCGCCGGTTCCGGTACCCGTTCCGGTCGAACACATATCGACCCGCAGCATTGTCAGAGAGCAATGGTGGTGATGGAAGGTTAGCTCCGCCAGACGGACAACGCCGAACTTGGGAATACAGATGATGGATCCAAAGCCACGCAACTCCGTGTCTTGGCCCGCACAGCTCTTTATATCGAGGTGATTTAATGGCGAGAACGGAATCTGATCGATGGCGCGACTGCTGCTCGGTTTGTTCCATGCGTTGACTATCCCTGCCATTCCCTCAAGGGCGTGGTATTCCTTTTCCAGTTTCGCCAGATCAGCGCTTTTCAGATGCCTCAACTTGCCGGCGAGAAGCCAGTCGTCCAGTTCGCCCGCTTTATGCTTCTTGGCGAGTTTGGAGTGGCTGTTGTTTTCGTGAAAAACCTGAGTCGCCAATTTTACATCGATCTTGTGGCCTGCGATCTTTAGGTTGTCGAAATGGCTCCCGGTAATGTTGTATGTGTTCTCGCTGTTCTTGTCGTCCATGTCGCCCGAATAGACGGCGATTCGGGAAACTACTCTATCCGCGGTCACTACATCAAGGATATTGAGTTTTTCAATGATGGCACTGGAGAAGCTGGTGTGCTGGTTGTGGCACTCGTCATAACTACCCCCAACTTCAACATACGCGCTATCAAAAGAAATGATTCCTGCGTGCCGGAATCCTTCAACTCGGTGACGCCCCTGTCCCCCGGTTGTACCGAGAGCGGCGGTGGCTTGGGTTGGAATTATGTGACGGAAGGGCCGTTCTAGCTGACCGGCAAATCCGTATGCATGGGCGTGATAGGAATACTGCGAATGGTTGCGCTTAACGCACGTAGTCATTTTGCTCTCCCTGGGCCAAAAGGAATCGCTAACTTTTATTCTTTTCGAACGGAAATACGAGGCAAGTCGTTCACCTCAGGAGGTCTTGATGCAGGGGATTGTACTACTCTCGCGGCTACTTACAATCAGGCGACTGTGCGAAATTCACTTTAGTTTTTTCTTAGTTTGCCAGCTTCACTTCTAAAGATCCCGAAGCCAGTTTTGTCTCTTCTCCGCTTTGTGTTCTACCCCAGAATGTCACTTCGTATTCTCCGCCAGCCAGTTCCGCCGCAGGCAAAGACACCGTAACCGAATAGTCTTTTTCTGACGCCGTTACTGGAATTGAGTAGCCATTGGCAAGCCCGGCGCCGCTGATCGCCGCCCGATACGAGGTAAATTCATGTTTCGGCACAAAGTTAATGAGAAAACTCAGCCTTTCATTCCGCGAGAGGATTACAGACTCCGATCCCATGCGTTGACCACCTGTAATTACATAACGAACTTCCTGGCGTGGTGCCTTCAGATCGGCGATCGTATTCTCCTGCTTCGTGATTCTGGCTTGCTGATAGATGCCAAGCGCAGCAAGGCAGAGCGCCGCAGCCACTGCCAAGCCCGGGACTGGCTGCCATACCGGTGCTAACGAGGCAAACAGCCTTTCACGCCACCCGATAACTGGAACCTGTCTGGTCTGGTTTTCCTGGGCAACTTCCTTGCCCGCGGCCAGAAAATCGGCCCCAAAGGTCACGGATTCAAGGCATTCGGGACAATCCAGGTAGTGCTCTTCAAAATCCTGGCGCTCCTGGTCCGTCATTTCCCGGAGCAGATATCGTTCCGTCGCTTTCGTGTTTTCGGCTTCCTGATGGTTCATAACTTTGCTGCTTTCCATGCTCTGTCTTTCCTTCGTGCTCTATGCGTCTGGCGGCTTGTCCAGTATCTTTCGGGCTTTGATCAATGACCGGTGCAACAGCAAGCGCAGATAGTCACGCGTGATCCCATGCTTTTGGCAGATTGCGTCCTTGTCTTCTTCGGCAAGAAATATTGCGCTCAAAATCGCACGGTCTTTTTCCGGCAGGCTCTTCAGTACGAGCATTACAGATTTACGGATTTCCTGATATCGGACCGAGTCGTCCGCCGAGTAGCGCGCATCCGGCAGATCGGGAAAATCGTTCGTGTCGCGCTCGCGCGCTGCAACCTCTCCGCGAATGAACTCTTTAATCACGTTGTTACATACACCGTAAACAAATGCCGGCAGACTCTCAGGGCAATCAATTCTTCCTTTGTAGATACTTTTCAATGCGCGGATGAGGGTTTCCTGACGGAGATCGTCCATCTGGGACCCGTAGATACGCTGGCTGTGTAGTTTGATCGCCAGGATCCGGTTGAAATGACCTGCAAAGTGCTCCTGGGTCCTGGGATCACGGGCCCTGAGACGCTCGAGGTACGCTGAATCGAAAGGGGTGGGTTCCACGTTCTTCTTGTCGACCCAGTATACTTCACGCTTTCCAGGCATCCCGGGAATTTCAATCTGTTCCGGGAACGGAAACATGCGCCACACCCCTGCCGGCTTCGGACCCCCGATACTCCCGATACTGATACTCCCGAAACTAACGATGGCTGGAAACATGTCTTTATAAATCTCTGGTTTAAAAGCTAAAAGCGCCTCGGTAAAGGCAGATCTGACCCAAAGTAAAGGCCCGGCTGGGACTCAGCCATGGCCAGCGCGGAAATTGCAGTCGCCAAAACTACCGGCTGATCGCCATCGCTGGTGAGGGCGGATGCCGGATCCATCGCTATTCTCCCGGTTGGTTCACTCTTGCTCCAATTCCCATCCTCGGCCTGCATCTCACGCAGCCGGGCCGCAACCGGCCAGGAACGCGAAATCCGCAATCGTAGCAGGCTGCGCAGCAACAAAGCCTGTCCATACGCTGTCTCAGCTTCCATCTTGCAAGTGAGCTGGCTCACCTTGTTCAGCAAGCTCATGGAAGCAAGTCCCATGGGCCAGTCAAGAATCTCAGAGCAGACGTAAAGCCCAGCGGCCTCATTCCCTGGCGATGGCCTGAGAGCGGACTGAATATTTCGAGTGAGGAATTCTTCGGTTTGCGGACCTGCCTGCTCCAGTGCCTTACAGGCCGTTGCAGTAACCGCAACTGCTTTGACTATGTCCGATTCACTTTGCTGGTTGGCCGTGGCAAAGCTCCCATCCTCAGCACAACACTTCGTGAGGAAATTCATGGCAGCGTCAGGTATTTTTCTTCCATAGGACCGCAAAGCGCTCACGACCAGTGCTGTAGTCAAGCAATCGCCCTTACTGGAATATAGGCGTAAGCCTTCTTCTGACCGGACCAGCCAGTCCAACGAATGCTGTGTCTCTTGAATGCGCGAATGCGAGAGCAGCTTGCCCGGAAGTTCGGCCAGCCTGGCAAGAACGTACGCCGTCGACCAAACCGCCTCCGGAGATGAATCGGCCCCCCACGCGCCACTGGCTTGCAAAGCAAACAAACGGTCTAGCCCTGAACGAATTACCCCTGTGGGATCCAAGGAATTACGTTGGACGATCCATGGGCCTGATTTCCCTGGACTCGACACGTGTTTTTGCATGGACATCGTCATGGACATGGATATGGATGAAGACTGGTTCAATTTTCTGGCTCCGACTAAGCTCCGGGTTTTTGGCTTCCTGGTAACTAAGTGCGCTGCGGGACCAAACCGTTTCAGATCCGCCCAGGAACGCTGGATATTGCTCTTTTCTGTAGCTGGCCATTTGCAATCAATGACTTAGCCTCAGTCCGAATAAAAAACGCCGCCACTCTCAACGATCCGTTCTCTAAGACACTGCTAATTAAAAGAATTAATCGAAGACTTCTGCTCCATCCGGATGGCTTTGGATGGGGTAAATGGCAGATTTATCTAGAACTGGTTATCTCGCGCAAAGACCTTATGTAGTTAAGAAGAGCTGTGTTTTGTCCTTAGATCAACAAGACCGTCGCGCGTTCGTGAAATACAGAAATTAAATTTCCTAATTTGCTGGTGCGGGCTCTATTTATCTGGCTAGTTTGTACTCGCTTGCGCTGCCTTCTTCCGGAAAAAGTTGGGCTGCGCAGACTCAAGGCGTCACCTCGGCGCTTGATACGCAGAACCGACGGACTCTTACCGGCTTATGCCTGTCATGCCCGAAGTGTCTCCACTCACAGGAGCACCATCTCAAAATGAAAAAGAGTCGACGGGACTTACTCAAGATGGGAGCAATGGCTGGCGCAGGTATGGTTCTGCCCACGATTGCCTCCACGCAGACAGTTAATACGCGTGTTCACACCAATGGCGGAGTGACGTTTCACGGTCACGTATCCCGCCCAGCGCCAACGGCCAATGCCGGGCATGCCGGTTCACTCAACCTTGCCCAGTTTGTTGATCCGTTGCCGATCATGCCGGTAATTCGGCCTTCAGCCAATGGCGTTACTCACATTCACATGCAGCAGACGAAGCAGAAGCTGCACCGTGATCTGCCGGCCACCACTATCTGGGGTTACAACGGAATCTGGCCCGGACCAACCATGGAAGTCCGCAGCGGCACGCCTGTCAAAATCAAATACCACAATGACGGACTGCCCACCACGCATCCTCTACCAGTGGATCCCACTTTGCACGGTTCTGAGGCTGACAAGCCGCAGGTCCGCAACGTAGTCCACCTTCATGGAGCAAAAATCCTTCCCGAGAGTGATGGTTATCCTGAGGCCTGGATTTCGCCCGATGGGATTACCGGCCCGGTGCTCTATAACCCTGATGCATTCGTGTATCCCAATGACCAGCAGTCTACGTTGCTGTGGTATCACGACCATACGCTCGGCATTACCCGCTTGAACATGATCATGGGACTTGCCGGCGTATACATTATTCGCGATGCAGTGGAAGAATCACTCAATCTGCCGCAAGGCCAGTTTGAAATTCCATTGATCATCCAGGACCGTCTCTTCAATCCCGATGGCAGCTTCCTCTATCCGATTGCTGACGGTGGTACACACCAGTTCTGGATTCCTGAGTTCTTTGGCGACACCATGTGCGTGAACGGCAAGATCTGGCCGGTCCTGGACGTGGAGCCGCGGCGCTATCGCTTCCGTATGCTGAACGGCTGTAACGCACGTTTCCTGAACATGCGTATCGTTCGCACAGATGAGGCGGGCAACGCACATGGTATGGCGGGTCCGCTGTTCCATGTGATCGGAACTGACGGCGGCTTGCTGCCTGCACCGGTTCCATTGACCACTATGTTGCAGCTTCCGGCCGAACGCTTTGACGTAATCGTCGATTTCACCGGTAAGGGCGGCCAGTTCTTCGTACTCAAGAATGACGCTCCCGCGCCGTATCCGGGCGGTGGTGAAGTTGTGCCTACGGAAATCATGATGTTCCGTGTGTCCAAGCCGCTCTCTTCGCGCGACACATCACGCATCCCGTTCGTATTGAACCCCGACCCGATGAACTTTCACCCAACTTCAGCCACTCGTAGCCGCGACCTGGTTCTCACTGAACTCGATCGCGATACGGACGGCTTTCCCATCATCGGCCTGCTTGACAACAAAAACTGGGACGATCCGGTCACGGAAGATCCCAAGGCTGGTTCCACGGAAATCTGGAACCTGATCAATGACACCGGGGATGCCCACCCGAAACACATTCACCTGGTGCAGTTCCAGGTTTTGAGCCGGCAGCCGTATGACCAGACCACCTATGACAACACCGGACAACTCGTCTTTACCGGTCCGCCACAGGCGCCGTTCCCGGAAGAGGTGCAAGCTGCAAAAGATGTAGTCAAGTCATTCCCCGGAACGGTGACCAAGCTGATCATGAAGTTTGATCTGCCCAGGGGCACCAAAGTAGTCCCCGGACAGCGTTACAAGTACGTTTGGCATTGCCACATCCTTGAGCACGAGGACAACGAAATGATGCGTCCCATGGATGTGGTGGGGTAGCCCGAACCCCGCAAGCCGGCCGGCTGGTGCAGCAGCCAACCTCGCATCAGCCGGGCCCGGGCTTGACCATGGTTTGAACTTCCGGATTCTGAAGCCGAACGGCATGCATCGCGTTGGGCCATGAATTCCGGATGAGCAAAGCGGGAACTTACCTGTGCGAACCTTGGGGGTCCGCACCACACAGGTAGGGAAAGCTTCACCTCGGATGAGCCCGCTTTGCGATGGCGGCCCTGGACAGAAACAATTGTTCCAGGGTCGTCCTTTTGTCTTCATCTTATGTCGCTGCGCTCCAAACCGCTCGAGAACATTTTCCCCGCCAGGACCCTCTAGCTCCCGATACTGCGGGCTCGGCGCGCAAGTCGGCCTCGCTCTTGATTGGTGTGCCTCTCAAGTCTCTTAGAGATATTGCTTTTGCCAACTACCAATTGCTAATTGCCATTTGCTGCCTTTGCTGCCTGCAATAAATTACAATCTTTCTTCCAGTTATGCGCACCTTTGAGAGCCTCACAGCACGCGAGATTCTTGCTCTGGCAATTTCGCTGGAGGAAGAAGACGAACGCATTTACGCCGACTTTGCCGAGGGCATGCGGCAGGACTTTCCCGCCACCGCCGTCATGTTTGATGGTATGCGCGAAGAGGAGTCTGGCCATCGCCGTCGTTTGATTGAACTTTACCAGGCGAAATTCGGCGAGCACATTCCGTTGATCCGGCGGACTGATGTCAAAGGCTTTGTCCATCGCCGGCCCATATGGCTGAATCCCATGCGTCTGGATGCGGTACGCAAAGAAGCCGCCAGCCTTGAAGTTGAGACGCGGCGGTTTTACGAAAAGTCTGCTGCCCGCACCGAAGACGCAAGCATTCGCCAGCTTCTCAATGATCTGGCTCAGGAAGAACGCAGCCATGAGCATCGTGCTGAGGAAATAGGCAAGGGAGACCCGACTGCCCGCAATGAAGAGGAAGCCGCTAACCGCAAGCTTTTTGTCCTCCAGATAGTTCAGCCGGGCCTGGCCGGGCTGATGGACGGATCGGTATCCACTCTGGCGCCGGTCTTTGCAGCTGCTTTTGCCCGGCATGAATCTCACATTGCTTTTCTGGTGGGGATGGCAGCGTCACTGGGCGCGGGCATCAGCATGGGATTTGCAGAAGCTCTGTCTGACGATGGCAGTCTTACCGGGCGCGGCCACCCCTGGATTCGCGGTGTGGTCTGCGGATTGATGACCACGCTCGGCGGCATCGGTCATACTCTGCCGTTTCTGATCACCAATTTCAATGTGGCATTCGCCGTCGCAGTTGCGGTGGTGCTGGTTGAGCTTGGCGCCATTGCTTATATACGCCACCGCTTTATGGATTCGCCGTGGGTTTCTGCTACGCTCCAGGTCGTTCTGGGTGGCGCTCTCGTATTCGTCGCCGGAGTGCTGATTGGCAGTTCATAGCTGCGAATTTAGTGCGACGAAACATTCTCCCACTGTCATGTTGAGCGAAGAGCCGCACAAGCAGCCGCGGCTCGGAGTCGAAACATCCCGAAAATGTCGATTGATAAAAATGCAGCTACAGGGAGTTCTCCCCACGCGCACCGTCTGATTTTTTGTCGCTCAGCTCCAAAACCGCTTGAGAGCATGTTCCCTTGTTAGCTCTCCATGGCTCCTGATACGGCGGGCTCGGCGCGTGTTCGGCCTCGCCCTTATGGGTGTTAGACAATACAATCCGCGATCATCCGCGAAATCCGCGGCAAGAAGTTGCGCGCCTCAATCCCAAAGCACCGACCTGTCGATTTCGCTGATCTTCGTTTTGCCCGTCAGTGCCATTGCCATTTGCAGTTCAACTTTGAGAATTTCCAACACTCTCGCCACGCCCGCCGATCCGGCGATCGACAGCGCATATAAATAAGGTCGCCCCACCAGCACCCCATTCGCGCCCAGCGCCAGCGCTTTCAGTACGTCAGTCCCGCGACGAATGCCGCCATCCACCAGAATCGGAATGCGCCCTTGCAGCTTTTGCGCGATCCTGGGCAGCGCCTGTGCTGTGGAAGGTAACGTGTCCAGATTGCGGGCGCCATGGTTGGAGACAATGATTCCCGCCACACCTGAATTCGCCGCTCGCACCGCATCATCCGGGTTCAACACACCTTTAAGCAGCACCGGAACTTTGCTGAAAGAGCATAGCCACTCAATGTCTTTCCAAGTCAGCTTAGGATTGAGCAAGTCACTATAGATCGCGCCGCGTGTTGGACGATGCGTAAGCGCGCCGAAATTGAGGTTGGGCAGCGTGCAATCCTCCGGCAACTGGAATGCGGTCCGTACCTCACGATGGCGAGCGCCCAGTACCGGCGTGTCCACCGTCACGCAGAAAGCTTTGCAACCACCGTTTTGTGCGCGTTCCACCATTTCGCTCACAATCTCCCGGCTCACCATGTAGAGCTGGAACCATATAGGCTGGGTCGCCATGGCTGCCAGTTTTTCGATCGGCTCATTCCCAAATGAACTCATCACCATGCCGGCCTGGGCCAGATTTGCGCCTGCAACAGTCGCCAGCTCCGCCTCTTGGTGACACAGGCGATGAAATGCCGTCGGCGCGAGCATGATCGGCATGGTGAATTTCTGGCCGATGATCTCCACGCTGAGATCGAGAGCTGACACGTCAACCAGCACGGTCGGTTTCAATCGCAGCTTCTGCCAGTCTTCTACATTGGCGCGCAGTGTGAGTTCATCGGCGGCCGCCCCAGTGACGTACCCGTATGTCATGGCTGACATGGTGGCCTGCGCCAGTGTTTCCAACTCGGGAAGAGAAAGGATGTCCTCAGCTTTCATCATCGAAGAGTATAGCTGGGAAAAACCATACCGCTGATGAACGCTGATGATAACCGGATGAACGCTGATCGGAAAGAAGCAATTGGCAAATAGCAAATAGCAAACAGAAACACATTTACTGCTTTTCAATCAGTGCAAATCAGTCTTATCAGTGTTCATCAGCGGTAAGGTTTTTCCGACTACTCGGCATTGCCCAATTCCCAACCGTCTCTTTGCATTTCAGAACGCAGGAAGCGTTGCAGAGAGGTCCGCATATTTGCCGGCATTTCGTTGAACTGTATGCCGTGGTGGCCTTCCTTGTTGGCCCAGGTCACGCGACCCAGCAGGTCGGCATGGCCTGCGATTCCAGGGATACTCAGTGAAATGGTGATGGGTCCGCCTGTTTTCAAAGGTCTTTCCGTGCTTACGCCGGCGCCGCCCTGGCTCAAGTTGAGCAGCACTCCATCAAATTGATCATTGCCGTATTTCAGTTTCACCGGCAATTCCAGATGTGCGCGATAGTAACGCTGCTGGCTCAAACTCAATGTGCCTGCTGGAGATTGTTCCGCGCTTTCGCGATAGACCTTCAGCTTTCGCAGAAGCGTGCGCCTTGAAATGCCCAGGGCCAGGGCTGCCTTGCCCTGATTGTTCCCATTCTTTTCCAGCGCCTGGAAAATCATCTGTCGTTCCACCTGGCTGAGTTCGCCAGTTGCAGGCGCGGCGTTCTCATCTGTTTGCGTTACGCCTGGAAGCTGAAGATCGTCAGCCGTAACCTGAAACTGAGCATCATGGCCCTGCAGCACAGCCCGAAAAACAACGTTTCGCAGTTCGCGAACATTGCCCGGCCAGGAATACGCCAGCAGCGCGTCAACCGCACTCTGGGTGAATATAGAATCGGGAAAATGTTCGTGCAGCACCTGTTCGGCAATGCCCAGCACATCTTCCGGACGATCACGTAACGCTGGAACTTCCAGCTTGAACTGTGCCAGGCGATGATAGAGATCACTCCGGAAACGGCCGGCGCGCACATTCTCTTCCAGATCGCGGTTGGTTGCGGCCACCACACGCACGTCAACGCTCACTTTTTTGCTGCCGCCCAAGCGGTAGTAAGGAACTCCGTCAAGCACGCGCAAAAGCTTTACCTGGACCTTCAGGTCCAGGTCGCCAATTTCGTCCAGGAACAGCGTGCCCTTATCCGCGAGCTCAAAGAAGCCCGGCTTAAGTGAGTCGGCTCCGCTGAATGCGCCTTTTTCGTAGCCAAACAGTTCGCTCTCCACCAGGTGTTCCGGGATGGCGGCACAGTTTACGTCCACCAGAGCGTTATTGCAGCGCAGGGATGAGTTGTGGATTGTACGGGCAATCATTTCTTTGCCTGTACCGGTTTCGCCGATGATCAGAACCGCCGCGGGATGGCGTGCCACTTTCTCCGCCAGCTTCATCACTCGCTTAAGCGATTCACTGCGCACCACCAGCTTGCTCATGTCGGAGGACGACTGAGCGGAGGCGGCGAGATGTTCGCCGGGAGTCACTTGCATAAACGCCGTGGTGGAAGATTGGGCTGCTTCAAGATATGCCAACTCGTGGCGTCAATAATGTCGCAAATGGGTGTTGCTAAGCAACCATCAAAAGACATCCTACAATTACTTTGGTCAGCCCGGCAAAACCAGGGTTCGTTTTTTGTGTACATCGTCCGGAGCTGCCACCTTCCGCCTCTGTGACACTCTGGCACACCACTTGGCTCATTCCGGGCGTCAAAGCGGCGCAAGCGCAAAAAAGTTCACATTTCCATGCGTGCGCAACATCCTTAAGTTCTTTTGATTCAGCCTGATAGGCTAGGTTGAAGGACGGCGCTTTGGCCCCCAAGTTGCCCTTGTATGTCTGCTAGTCGGAAAACCCGACAGTCGGAAAACATATGTCCCGAAGGGCAACATTCTTCTATTTCGTGGTCTGCGCCGCAGGCATGAGCGCTCTCCTGTCCGGGGCGTGGAATTTTGCTGTTTCCGATCTATCTAAATTTCTTGTCTATCTGTTGCTTTCCGTCTTTGCTTCCAGGTTGAAAATTAACATCCCGGAGATGAACGGGACGGTTTCCGTCAACTTCGTTTTCATTCTTATCGGCGTTGCGGAATTGAATTACAGCGAAACCCTGGTCATTGGTTGCGCGGCGATCCTCAGCCAATCGCTCATGATTCGCGGCGGCGGCTTCAATCTGGTGCAGTCCGCATTTAACGTCTTGAGTGCGGCTTTTGCCGTCTGGGGCGCTTACTACACCTATCATGGGCCAATCGCGCAGCTGGCAGGAAACAGCCCTTATCTTTTGATCATGCTGGCGGCTTGCGTTTATTTTGTGCTGAATACGCTGCCGGTGGCTGCCATCATCTCTCTTACTGAAGGCAAGGCGTTGCGGCGGGTGTGGCGCAATTGCTATGTCTGGTCATTTCCGTATTATCTTGCCGGGGCCGGAATCGCAGGCCTGGTCAGCCTGATCAATCGACAGTTCTCATGGGAGACATCATTGCTGGCGTTTCCCGCAATGTTTGTCATCCACCGCTCATATCGTCTTTATTTGCGCACGCTCGAAAGTGAGAAGCGCCAGGTGGAAGATATGGCTGGTTTGCATCTTCGCACCATTGAGGCGCTGGCGCTGGCCATTGAAGCCAAAGACCAGACCTCACAGGACCATCTGCAGCGTGTACGTGTGTACGCAGTGGAACTGGGCAAGCGCCTGCATCTTTCTGCCAATGAGCTTGAAGCGTTGCGCGCCGCTGCTGTGTTGCATGACATTGGCAAGCTGGGCGTTCCTGAAAACATCATCTCCAAGCCCGGGCGGCTCACTCCGGAAGAGTTTGAGAAGATGAAGATCCATCCCATTGTGGGCGCTGAGATTTTGGAACGCGTGCAGTTCCCGTACCCGGTGGTTCCCATTGTTAGAGCGCACCATGAAAAATGGGACGGAAGCGGATACCCCGATGGGCTACGCGGAGAAAGCATTCCTATTGGCGCACGCATCCTGGCTGCCGTCGATTGTCTGGACGCGCTGACCTCAGAGCGCCAGTACCGCAGCGGCCTCACTCTTGAGCAGGCCATGAATCATGTCTCTTCCGAGGCAGGCCGGGCTTTTGATCCCAGAGTGGTTGAGCTGTTGGAGAAGATTTATCTTGAATTGGAAACGCTCGCTGGATTCAAGCCGGCCCCGAGTTATGTTCACATACCGGACATGATTTCGGATCAGGTGACGGTCCTTCCGGCTCTTGTTTTGGCCAAAGCTGAACCGCCGCCCACGGGCAGTTTCCTCACTTCCATTGCCGCCGCTCGTCAGGAAGCCCAGATTCTGTTTGAGCTCAGCCATGATCTGGGGAACTCACTCAGCCTCGATGAAACACTGTCAGTTTTGAGTATTCGACTCAGAAAGCTGGTTCCTTATTCATCCATGGCGGCATACATTTTGCGCGGAGAAGAGCTGGTGCCCGAATATGTTGGTGGAGATAACTTCCGGCTCTTCGCAGCTTTGCGCATTCCGGTGGGAGCAGGCATTTCAGGAAGTGTGGCCCACACCCGCAAGGCGATCCTCAATGGAGATCCTGCGCTTGAGCCGGGCTATTCAGATGTCCCGGCGCATGTCCAGCCTTTGCAGTCAGCCATTTCTGTGCCTCTGGAAGGCACGCAAGGAGTGGTGGGTGTACTCACGCTCTACAGTTCGGAACCAGACGCTTACACGGCGGACCATCTGCGCATTCTGATGGCGATCAGCAACAAGGTTGCGCTCTCGGTGGAAAACGCTTTGGCCTTCCAGCAGGCGGAGAATTCAGCCACCACTGACTACCTTACGGAACTGCCCAATGCGCGATCTCTGTTTCTCCACCTTGATCGCGAAACGGCCCGTAGTCGTCGGCTCAAAACATCTCTCACCGTCATGGTCTGTGACCTGGATGGCTTCAAACAAGTCAATGATCGCTTTGGACATCTGGAAGGCAATCGCATTCTGCGCTTGTTTGCCCGCAGCCTGCAGGGATCATGCCGCGAATATGACTATGTGGCCCGCATGGGCGGCGATGAGTTTGTAATTGTCGCACCCGGACTTGGGGCCTCTGCGGCTCGGGCCCGAGGCATATGTCTCAGCGAACTGGCCAGCGCCGCCGGACGGGAAGTTTGTGGTGAAGATTTTCTCTCACTCAGCGTGGGATGCGCCATGTATCCCGAAGACGGGACAGATTCCGAGCAACTACTGGCGGAAGCTGATCGCCGCATGTACAGCAACAAGCAGCAAAAGCAGAGCAACAATCCTTGGGTGGCGGCCGACCCCGCCAGGAATAAACCCTCAGTCTAGCCTGCACCCAGTTCTTCCTTTAGAAAGTCCGGCCAAATTCCACGGCTTCGCAGGCATCAGCTTCGCGTTGGCAGTTAACCTTTCCTTACATCCGCCCTGGTTTACAGACCCCCTAAATCGGCATACACTCGTCAGTTCCTGAAATTCACCCCTCTGAGGCCAATAATGCTCTTGAAAAGAGTTGTTCCAATCATCTTTCTGGCGGCTACGGCTGCGTTCGCACAGGGCGCGCCTGCCCAAAAGGACGCAAAGAAAGCTCCTACGCCGGCTGTAACCGCTGAAAAATCCGCTGTCCCAGCCGACGCCAAAAAGGTTGAGCGCCCCAAGTCATTCGATCTGGATGCGATGGATAAAACCGTTGATCCCTGCGAAGACTTTTACGAATATTCCTGCGGCAACTGGCGCAAGAAGAACCCCATCCCTTCTGATCAAGCTCGCTGGGGACGCTTCAACGAACTGGCCGAATACAATCGCCAGACCTTGCACCAGATCCTGGAGAAGGACGCAGCCAATAATTCCAAACGGACACCCGTCCAGCAGAAAATTGGCGATATGTACCAGTCCTGCATGGATGAGACCGCGGTCAACAAGAAGGGAAAAGCCCCTCTTAAACCGGAACTGGACAAGATCGCCGCAATCAGCAACAAAGACCAGTTGATTGAGACCGTCGCATACCTGCAAAACATTGGTGTGCCTGTGCTTTTCGGTTTCAGCGCACAGCCTGATCTGCACAATGCAAGCACGCAGATTGCCGGCGTTGGCCAGGGCGGATTGGGACTTCCTGATCGCGATTACTACCTGAACCAGGACGCCAAGTCGAAAGAAACGCGGGAAAAGTATCTTGAACATGTGGCCACAACGTTTAAGTTGCTGGGCGACAGCCCGGAAGCTTCTCAAAAAGAAGCCCAGGCCGTCATGGACATTGAGACCAAGCTCGCGGACGCGGCTTTTGAGCGCGTAAAAATGCGCGATCCCAAAAATCGAGATCACAAAATGAAGGTTTCTGAACTGGTGGCTTTGGCGCCAAACTTTCAGTTCGAACGCTTCTTCACAGCCCGCAACGCGCCAAGCTTCACTGAAATCAACGTTGTTCCTCCTGACTTTTTCCAGAAGGTTGATCCCGTCCTCGCTTCGGTTTCCCTGGACGATTGGAAAACCTATCTTCGCTGGCACGCGGCTCGTGCGGCTTCGCCGTTACTCTCAGACGACTTCGTCAATGCGAATTTCAACTTCTATGGCAAATTCCTGAGCGGACAGAAAGAACTCCAGCCGCGCTGGAAACGTTGCGTGCAGACCACGGACGGTCTTCTGGGCGAAGCGCTCGGCCAGCCCTATGTCGATGAGACTTTCGGCAAAGAAGGTAAAGAGCGCATGCTGGAGATGGTGAAAGCTCTTGAACAAGCCCTGGGCGAAGACATCAAGACCCTGGACTGGATGACCCCTGAGACCAAAACCAAGGCCGAAGAAAAGCTGACGGCCATCAGCAACAAGATCGGCTTCCCGGATAAATGGCGCGACTACAGCACCGTGACCATTGTCCGCGGCGATCTGTTGGCCAATGCGCAGGCTGCGCGCATCTTTGAAGTCAAGCGCAACCTTAACAAGATCGGCAAGCCTCTCGACAAGACCGAGTGGGGCATGAGCCCTCCAACCGTAAACGCTTACTACAACTCCGCTGAGAACAACATCAACTTCCCGGCGGGCATTCTCCAGCCGCCGTTCTTTGATCGCAGCGCGGATGACGCTGTGAACTTTGGCGGCATCGGTGTGGTCATTGGACATGAGTTGACACACGGCTTTGACGATCAGGGCAGCAAGTTTGACGCCGCCGGTAACTTCACCGACTGGTGGACACCCGCCGACCGCGCAGAGTTTGATAAGCGCACCGGATGCGTAGCCGATGAATACAGCTCTTTCACCGCGGTGGATGATTTGCACCTCAACGGGCGATTGACGCTGGGTGAAAACACCGCCGACAACGGCGGTATCCACATCGCCTTGATGGCCCTGCGCAAACAGATGGAAAAAGATGCCAAGCTGGCCCAGAAGAAAGAAGGCTTCACCGCTGAGCAACGCTTCTTTGTTGGCTTTGCCCAGGTCTGGTGTGAGAACCACACGCCGGAAAGCGCGCGGTTGCTGGTGAAGACGGATCCGCATTCACCGGGTCAGTATCGCGTGATTGGCACGGTGCAGAATAACGCCGATTTTGCCGCGGCATTCAATTGCAAGCCGGGACAGAAGATGGTGAGCGCCAACGCCTGTCACGTCTGGTAAGAGTTTCCTCGCTCGCAACAATGAAAGATGCCGCACTGGATTTTCAGTGCGGCATTTTTTCTTTCTCGACCCGATCCTTTTATCCCTCGATCATCTATCGCGAGCGATACCGTAAAACTTTGTCATCCTGAGCGGAGTCGGAGCGTATGCGACGACGCAGTCGAAGGATCTATGTATTTCGCAGTAAAAAAGATCCCAGCTTCTCAGGGTGCGTTCCTACAATCCCCGCAAAGCCGGAGCCACCGGACGGCGCGCCGCCCGAATTGCCGGAGGTATTCCGCCAATCAGTCCCATGATCAAGGCAAAGATAATGCCCTGAACCAAAAGTGGCGGTGTGATCTTGAAGGCAAAGGCCAGATGTGAAAAGGTCTGCCAGTTCATGGCGCCGGTGGTGAGTCCGTTGAGCGGCAGCACCGCCAGGCAGCCAACCAAACCGCCGACAAAGGAAATCAGCAGCGCCTCCACGGTAAAGGAAAACACAACCGAGCCCTCGCCGAAGCCCAGAGCGCGCAGCGTGGCGATCTCACGCGAGCGTTCGGAAACAGCGGAGTACATCGTGTTGAGCGCACCGAATACAGCGCCGATCGCCATGATGGCAGCCACAATGCCGCCCAGGGTGGTAATAAGCGTGGTCATGGTTTGTGATTGCTTGCTGTAGTAATTCACTTCGCGATCAACATCCACGTTCATGCGCGGATCGGCGCTCACCTTGTCTTTGAATTGTTGAATTGCATCGGGCGACGTGAGGTGAACCGTCACGGATTGAAAGATATTGTCCGGACGTTTATAGACCTGATTCAAAACGTGAGCGTCCGCCCAGACTTCAGAATCAAAGGCGCTTCCGCCAGCGTCAAAGACGCCGACAACGTGCCAGGTAGCGCCGCCAAAGCGAATTTCGCGACCCATATTCAGGCCCGCATAGGTGCCAGAGACATTCTTGCCGACCACAAGTTCGGTGAGTCCGGGCTGAAAGAACCGGCCTTCCACGATCTTGAGTGTCTTCCGGACTTCAAGCGCCGTGGGAGAAACACCGCGAATCTGGACGTTAGCATCAGTGCCGGTGCTGATCAGCGGGAATGGCGCGATCATCACGGCCTCGGCAGAGACCAGCGGCCCATTGGCGCCGCGGGCAATGCCAGGAGCGTCTTGCAGGATGCGGACTTCTTCCAGTGTGACGGCGCCGTTCATTTCCGCATTGGCGCCGGCGCGCAGGACCAGAGCGTTGTCCGGAGTACCAGACGCAACCAGCGTGGCTTTGAACCCGTGTGCCAGCGAAAGCATGGCCACGAACACGCCAACAGTTCCTGCAATGCCCAGTACCGCGACGATCGACGAGTTCCAGCGCTGCCTGACGCTGCGCAGGTTGTAAGTAATAGGTATCGCCATCACACTCTCCTTAGCGCGTCTACCACGCGCAAGCGCATTGCGCCGATTGCAGGGATGATGCCGCTGATCAGCCCGACCGTTAACGCCAGAGCAAACCCCGTGACCAGCGCTGCATTCGGAACTTTGAAGAATGGCAGCACGTTGGGAAGGGGATTGCGCCACGCGGCAATCGCTTTGGCCGCAAGTATTCCCAGGCCGCCGCCAATCAGCGAGATCAGCAGTGATTCCGCCATGACAAAAAACAAAACAAAGCGATCAGAAAACCCTACGGCTTTCAAAACCGCAAGCTCTCCGGTGCGTTCGCGCACGGCAATCGCCATGGTGTTGCCGGTAATCAGCAACAACGTAAAGAAAACCACGCTGCCAATAGTGATGATGAGGAATTGAATGTTGCCCAGCTGCTTGACGAAGCCTGTAGCGAATGATTTCTCGGTCTCCGTCTTGGTCTCATAGCTGGAGTTGGCAAACTTCTCGTCAATTTCTTTCGCGATGCGGCTGGAGTCGTCGGGATTCTCAACTCGCAAAGTGTACCAGCCAACCCGGCCTTTTATCTGGTCCTTGGCACGTTCCTCAAGATAGTTCCATTGAAACCACATCTGGGTTTCATCTTGCTGGGCGTCTTTACCGTGGTAAATCCCGTCAAGGTTGAACTCCCAACTCCCGGGGAAGATGTCACCCTTGATGGGAATGCGGTCGCCCACTTTCCAGCCAAAACGCTTGGCAACCGATGCCCCGACCACGGCTCCTTCGCGGTCTTTTACAAAGTTATTCCATTCTGCATCGGACACCTGCAGTTCCGGATACACCTGCCGCTGGTTCTCAACGTCGACCGCAAATTTGGGGAAAAAGTTTTTTGGATCTTGGTATACCCCACCAAACCAGCTCATGTGCGTAATGTACTTAACGCCTTTGACCTGCATGATTTTGTCCATGTAAGACAAAGGCACTGGCGTAATCAGTGAGACACGATTGATGACGACCAGCCGGTCAGCGCCAGCTACGTCAACGCCCTGATTGAATGCGCCGCGGATGGCTGCCAGCATTCCGAACAGGAACAACGCCACAAAGAAAGAGCCCAGCGTGAGCGTAAGTCTGATTTTCTTGCGGAAGAGATTGGCGATCAGGAGCGAACCGTACTTCATCGCGCAACCCCGGTCGTTACGCCTTCCAATCTGGCTCCTTCCAGTCTTGAGGCTTCCACCAACGCTCCCTTATTCAAATGCAGCGTGATATCCGCACGTTCCGCTACCTGGGGATCATGCGTAACCATCAGCACCGTCTTCTTGTACTGCTTCACCAGAGTGAGTATCAGGGACATGATGTCATCGGCGCTCTTGCGGTCCAGGTCGCCGGTGGGTTCGTCGCACAGCAGGAAAGTCGGATCAGATACGATGGCGCGGGCAATGGTCACGCGCTGCTCCTGCCCGCCGGAAAGCTGGCGAGGGAAGTGGTGCATACGGTCCGCCAGGTCTACCAGCGTCAGCGCTGTCTCCACGTGCTTGCGACGCTCTGCTTTGGAAAGCTTGGTGAGCAGCAGGGGCAACTCAACATTCTGGAATGCAGTCAGCACCGGAATCAGGTTGTACATCTGGAAGACGAAGCCCACGTGGCGAGCGCGCCATTCCGTGAGGTTGCCGCGCGACATATGCGTGATCTCGTCGCCCGCCACGGTGATGCTACCGGCGGAAGGAACGTCCAGCCCACCCAGAAGGTTGAGCAGTGTTGTCTTGCCGGAGCCGCTGGGGCCCATAAAGGCCACAAAATCGCCCTGATCAACATCCAGGTTCAAGCCTTGAAGCACGTGGATCTCTTCGCCGCCGCGATAATATTTCTTGTCCAGGCCGCGAACGTTAATCAAGCTTGAAGTGCTTCCCGATCCGTCAACACGTACCATAGTCGCTCCTTATTGTTTTACTTCCACCGTCTGCCCGTCATGCAAATTCTCAGCGCCGCGCAAAACAACGCTGTCGCCCGGGGAAAGACCGGCCATAATTTCAACGTCACTGCCGCGCGTTACTCCCAGCGTCACGGCATGGCGCTCAAGTTTTTTCTGGTTCACCAGGTAGACCACGGATGCTGTACCTTCTTTGCGGACGGCCGCAGCAGGAACAAGCGCACGCGCTTCACTCGCGCCTTTGGGCTTGCCGGCGTTGGGATCATCACCCAGGAACGCCACTTTCACGCCCATGTCCGGCAAGATGCGCGGGTCAAGCTGGTCAAAAGATACGCGTACCTTCACCGTGGCTTTCTGGCGGTCAGCGGTAGGAATCACGGTGCGTACGGTGGATGGAATCTGCCAGTCCGGATACGCGTCCAATGTGGAGATCACTTTCTGTCCCGGCCTGACTCGCGCAATATAGGACTCATTCACATCCACTTCAACTTCCAGTGACTTCATATCAACCACCGTGGCGATGCCGGTACGTGTAAAGCCGCCGCCCGCCGAAACCGGCGAAACAATTTCTCCAGGTTGAGCGTCCTTGGAAACCACCTTGCCATCGTAAGGTGAACGGACAGTGCAATTATCCACGTCCTGTTGTGAAACGCCGATGCGCGCGTCAGCAGCACGCGTCTGTTCTTTGGTCAGCGCGATCTTGGAACGCAGGCTGTCGGCCGCCATCTGTGCTGCGTCATAGGCCTGCTGGCTGTTGATGCCGGCAGCGCGCATGGATTTGGCACGTGTGAGCTCACGGTCAGCATTGGCCAGCTGCACTTCCAGGTCGGACAACGCTGCTGCGGTGGCATCTCGATCTCTTCTGGCGGAATTCAACGCCGCGTTCGGCTGCGAGCAATCGAGGATGGCCAGCACCTGGCCGGCTTTTACCTGCAAGCCTTCTTCCGCATAGACTTTTTCCACCAGGCCGGTGACTTTTGCCGCTACCGTGGCGCGACGCCGGGGTGTAACGTATCCGCTCGCGTTGAGCAGGGCCTGGGCACGTGCGTCATTGGCGGCCCGGGCCGAAGTCACTTCAACCACCGGCGTACTGGGCCGAAGGCCGACAAGCGCCGCAAGGCCGATCACCAGAGCAAGCACGGCGACGATGATCAGCGCTATCCGTGTCTTGTTGCTCTTTGGCTTTCGCGATCTGTCATCAATACGCAGCGAACTTAGATCGGGCCGCGGAGGCTGAGAAGTTGTACTCATAAGATAGAAACCTGCCAGGTTTGTGGCGAAATTTAACGGCGTCTTCGGCCGTGGATACTGCTTGCCGATGTCAGCAAGATTTACAGTCTGCGTTTACAGACCATGTTTTGCAGTCCATGTTTTACAGTCCATGATAAATGACGCTGCTGCCTTTCTCACGGCGCTTCGGCCGTTAATTTACTCAACAGAAATATTATGCGGTTCGGCGGACGATGCCGTAAGTGTGGAATGTCATCAACGTGAAATGACATTTGTCATGAGACAGGTCTCGACGACTTAAGACGCCAGGCGATGCTTACGTCCCGGAGCAATCCCTGGCCGACTGCCGGCATGTTTTGGCATTCCGGAGAATCGTTGACCTGTGTTTGCTTAAGTCCTTGCCGTCCCGCTCCGTGGGATAAGCGGTGTTTTCTCCCTTAAGCCCCTTCCACAGGATCTCATTGAAGGCCTGCGCGTCCAGCTTGTCTTCTTCGCTGAAGTCGAAATTCTTTGTTTGTTCCGCCCAGAAGGAAGATGAATGAAGCGGCCGCGCGAAGGCGGAAGAACTTGCATAGTTCTGTTCATCAGAATCCGGTGGCAGCGGCAGCTCAGTACCGCGCAAAACGGCTGGTATCCTTGCCTTGAAAGTCCATGATGCATCCTTCATCGTGAAGATCTCAGTCATCGCAGGCTGGTAGGCATCATTGATGCCCAGAGCGCCAAGCCCAAGAATTTGTTCCATGGTACGCAGCATTGACACCGTGGTGTAATGCTCAGAGACCACTGCGCCCTTCTTCACATAGGCGCCAAAAACGAAAGCGATGCTGCGATGCGCGTCCACGTGGTCAGGGCCGTTCTGGGCGTCGTCTTCCAGCACGCAGATCACCGTGTCGCGCGCGTATTTGCTGCCGGCAATTTTTTCCGCCAGCATGCCCAGTGCGTAGTCATTGTCGGCCATTTGGGCTTCCACGGTGTTCACGCCATCAGCCGCTTCGTTGAAGTTGCCGAAGTGATCACGTGGCAGTCGAACCAGTTCCAGCGCCGGCAGGTTGTCATTCTTTACATACTCATCGAACTCGCGTTCCCATTCCTTGAAGCGCCAGAAATCAGCAAAGCGCATATCAAAGCTGCGGTAGTAAGGATCGGTAATGTCCTGCAGCTCGGTTTTGGTGGGAAAAGCAACGCGCGTTGAGGTTTCATGAGGATCATGAAGCAGCGGGAGCGCCGGGCCGCCTTCCGGCGTGGCGGAATAATGCGCCAGATTGGCAAAAAAACCGTAATTGCGAATGCTGATCTTCGCTCTCAGAGCGCTGTCCCACAAGTAGCCGGCGCCGGACTCATCTTCTGGACTGTCAGGCGCGGCCACGTCGGCAGTGCCGGGAAGTTGGTCATCGGGATCGGTGATCTTGCCAAGAAACCGGCTTTGCTCTTTGGTTGCGCCCACGTTGATGCCGCGGTTCATGCCTTCCACGTCGTAATTCAGCCCCCGGCCAGCGTAGTTCATGGGAATGGTGCGTTCGGTATAGTCGGTCGCGCGGGCGGCTGTGCTCCAGTTCCATCCGTTCCCGCTCACTTCGCCGCTGGTATAGAAGTTGTCCAGGGTAACAAAGCGTCGTGCGAGTTCATGATGATTGGGCGACATGGGATCCGGAAAGAGCGTGAGCGTGGGGTCGCCATTCCCTTTTTCAAGGTCACCCAGTACCTGGTCGTAAGAGCGATTTTCCTTCACGATGTAAATGACGTGATGAATCTTGCCGTGGAGAAAAGCGAAAAGCTTTTCCTCATCCGCGCGTTTTTTCCCCTGTATTTTTGGATTACCAAAGTGATTGTTGGCCGCTACCTGCATGGTAAGCGTGTGCAACTCGTCCGCCTGCGGACGAGGAATCACCGCCAGACCGCCTTTTTCCAGTTGCAAAACGTATTGTTGGCCCAGCGCGCACGGTCGGTCACCCGAGGTCGCCAGATTATCGCGGCAGCCTTTGGGATTCGGACCGGCGTTTGACTTGGCGTACGTGACGTAAAGAAGTTTGCCGTCGCGCGCCGCACTGACTGACGTTGGATACCAGCCAGTAGGGATCAGGCCAATCACCGCGCTGTCATCAGGGTCTTTGTCCAGGCGGATCACGGCCAGCGAGTTAGTTCCTGCGTTGGTGACGTAGAGAGTTGTTTCGTCAGGCGAGAGTGACACGCTGGTCGGAACGCTGCCTTTGAAATTCTTCCTGCCCGCCAGCATTCCTGCGGGCGCAGTGGTTTTGATCTCGGCGACAATGTGGTCCTTCGTTGTATCAACAATGACCACGGAGTCGCTATTGTCGGCCACCGCAAACAAGAGCGTCTGCGCCTTGTTCAGAAGCATCTTGCCGGGTTGCCCGTGTGTCTTGATGCGGAACGCGGTGGCTGGCACGGCGTGCACATCCAGAACCACGATCTCACGATCGCGCAGGCTGGAGACATAAGCCTTATCATTTCCCAGGAAGGCAACGGCGTAAGGATACTCGCCCCCGGGAACACCTTTCTGCGCCGGATCGTTCTTGCCAGGTCGAAGATCAAGTTCTGCTATCACCTTTTTCGCCACCGCATCAATGAGCGTGACGGAATCATTCGCTGAGTTTGCGACCAGGACCTTCTTACTGTCGGCACTGACGGCGACACCCGCAGCCACAGGCTTGTTGCCATGCTCATCGCCTTCTTCGTTGGATCCAATGCCAAGACCAAACTTGTGTCCGAGAGCGATAGCTGGTAGTGATTCCGCCCACTCCCTGCCGGATTTTGATTCAACGTTCTGGTAGAAGACGTGCACGTTGTCATCCATGCCGCCGGCGACGTAAAAGGCGTGACCGTCCGGCGCCCACGCAATTCCGACATACGTGTTCGGAACAGGAATGACCTGCTGCTTCACCGCCGGAGTTTTGCGCACGTCGTAAATGAAGACATATTCGTTGGAGAGCGCAGGAATCTTTTTGGCTTTGATGTCCATCACGCGATTGAATCCGCTGGTAAGGACCAACAGCGTGGCGCCGTCAGGGCTGAGCGCCGTGGAGATGGGATGGTCCGCTGTGTACTGCGGCATATCCGGCAGGTCAGGATTGAGCGAAAGCAGTACTGTGCCACGAGCAGCGGCTGGCGTGATGCTCATTCCGGTGGGCAACTGCTGCGGAGAGGGCTGCGCCAGAGAGGAACCCATGAGAGACATTAAGAGCGTGACTGCCAGTGCCATATATTTTGAAAGCCGATTGAGTAGCATCCCCGTCTTGCTCCTGGCGCTATGAATTTAGGATCCCTGGTGTTGTTGCAGGTCTTTTTTGAGTTGCTCAGTGCTTACATGTCCCAGCGCTTCATTGAGGACTGCTCCCAATCTCAGCCCTGCCAGGGCAAGGCGCTGATCGACGATGAGAATGTTGGTCTTGAAATAACTTTCGTCGACGGCCTCCGGAACGTGGTTCACGATTTCGCGCGCCAGGAGGTGAGACTCATTGGCCCAATCCTGTGGCGTGCCGGCTGGTTTCTTGTCCAGTTGCTCATCCTGAATCATCTTCAACAGGTAAGCCACATACTCGGGCTCGTTGCGGCCGGTATGCTCCAGCAGCATCGCGTCCCAGGTCCAGTGAAGATTGCAGGGATAGTCGCCGCACTGCGGATTGCCAAACACCGGCAGCTTGAAATCATTGCCGCCTCGTCCGGTATCAATGGCGTGCAATGGTTGATGTAGGTCGCCAACAAAATGCACTACCCACTTGAGTGCTTCCAGCCGCTGCAACTGTGAAGCGTTTTCGTCGGCCAGCACCTTCTTGAAGTATTCAATGCGGTCCACGGCGCAGTTCTGGTGGTCCGTGGCCGCGTCCTTGTGTTTGTCCTGCGGGCGAAAGCAATCGCGGGCATCGTCAAAGCCGGCTGCATCTTTCGGGATATCGACAAAGTGCCAGTCGTAGGACTCGTCCCGCTGCTTCTTAATGTCGTCGGGCCAGCTTGCAATGGCATCCAGATGGTCTTCTCCCAGAATCACGCGCAGGTTTTCTCTGGTTTGCTGGGTAAGGCGGGAGTAGGCGATGTCAGCCACAATGGAATGACCTTTTGGTCCCCACCCGAAGACGTTGAAGGGAAGAATAGCGACAAGAACAATGACGGCGATGAGTTTTTTCACGTGGACCCCTTGTTAGTGGATCAAAGTTAGTGGATCAAAGTTGCTGGATCAAAGTTGCTGGATGAAAGTTACTGGATGAAAGTTACTGGATGAAATGTGCGGTCCCGGGTTATTCAGGCGGGACAGCCGAGCTCTGTCTGACGATTGAAAGTTCCCGAAGATTGTAATCGCCGCAGGACAATGTGAGGCGGGCAAATTGTTAAAAAATTATGCGCGAGATCAGGCGGCCACGGGATGATGGGAAAAGAAAAACGCGGCAGCCGAAGCCGCCGCGCTCTTAAAGTTAAGTAAGTTGTTTAGAACTTGATCCTGACTCCGACTTCGATCTGCCGAGGTGAATAGACAAAGTTGCTGTTGGCGTTTGAGATGGATCCGAATCCGGAATTAACGGACGAGGTTGCCGGATTAAAGATCAGGCAGCCATTCGGCCCAGCCGGGCAGGCAACGCCGTTGGCTGTTCCACCAGCCGCTACGATGTTGTAGCCCAGAGTGTTCACCTGCGTTACGTTGACCTTGTTAATGAAGTTGAACAAATCGCCCAGCAACTCCATCGTGTATTTTTCCCGGACAACAATGTTCTTGGAGAGGCGCAGGTCAGGCACCAGCGTGCTGGGCTGCCTGAAGGTGTTGCGCCCGATCTGGTCGATGCGGAAGGCACCGCCAGAACCGTTGACTCCTCCCGACAATCCGCCCGGAGCCGAACCTGAGGTTGCCAGTGAATAGGGCAGACCGCTCTGTGCCTGGATCACGGGTGAAAGCTGCCAGTCGTTTGTCAGATAGCCAAGCCAGCCTTCACGCTTCCACGGTGACTGCATTACGGCGCTGACCACCAGGCGGTGACGAACGTCATAAATGGAGTTTCCGTATTCAGGCGCGATGGTTGTGGGATCCAGCAGATCGTTGGTGTCATTGAACGTGCTGCCGTTGACGCCGTAGTCAAGTGCGTGGGCCCAGGTGTAGTTGGCAGAGAACTGAACGTGACGGTTCATTCGGTGGTTTACCTGTACCGCGAGCGCCTGATAGTTGCTGTTGACGCCGCTGAAGATATCGGTCGCGGCGCCAAAATTGTTGTTCGGCCGCTTGACCAAAGGAGTGGTGGTGATCGGAGCGAACAGCTTGGTTGTATAGGTTGCGCCGGTCAGCGGACCGCCGTTGAGAACGTTATAAGTGATGTTTTTCGTGGACGCAACAATGTTCTTGTCCACAAAGCTTGGGAGTTCGCGACCGAAGCTGCCAAGGTAGCTTACCGAGAGAACGGTTCCCCAACCCAGATCACGCTCAATCGTCAGGTCAGCTTGATGGATTTGCGGGTTCTGGAAATTGGAATCAAAGAACACCACGGCAGGAGGAGTAGCCGGATTGCCGCCGGGGTTAGTTGCAATCACGTTGGGGAAGCTTGGAGCTCCAACGTCAGTTGGCTTGAAGCTGAAGGTCAATTGGCTTCCGGGGATACCCGTTGCTGAAAGCGCACTGAAGATGGTGGAGTTGATGATGCGGCCATAGTAGATGCCGTAACCACCGCGAACAATCGTTTTGCCGTTGCCGAAGGCGTCATACGCAAAGCCAAGGCGCGGTCCGTAGTTGTTGGTGTCGCTGGGCAGTTTCCCTGTTTGCGGAAACGCCGGGTTAACCAGATTGCTGAAGACGCTGGGCAGTTGCTGATATTCCCAACGCAGACCAAGAGACAGGCTCAACCGCTGCGAAACCTTCCAATCATCAGCCGCGAAGAAAGCATAGTCGTTGGTGCTGAATTCAAAGCCGAGCGGACCAAACGCCTGCGCGTAAGAGTTGTAGCAAGGCTTGCCTGCGCAACTGGTGGGATTGTTTAAGTCAGAGAAGTAATCCAGAAGCGAGTTGTAGCTGAAGCTTCCGAATTGAGTGCGCAGGTTCTGTGACAGATCATGCACATGGCTGAAATCCATGCCGAACTTGAAGTTGTGCTTGCCATGGCTCCAGGAGACTGAGTCGGCAATCTGCTGGCGAGTCTCGTCAGGGAATTTCGGACGTTCAAGGAAGGTGGGAGTTCCGAAGCTGAAGAAGTTACTGATGGAGACGTTGGGCGGGATCAGGTTGCCCGGAATCACGCCTTGCTCGTAGGCAGTTGGGTTCTGGTTGTTTTCGAACTCAAGATCGCGCCCGTATTGGAAGCGGAGTTCGTTCGCTATCGTGGGCGTCAGGAGTGAGTTCAGTTTTGCAACACCCCAGGTGTCCTTCACGAAGTCATTGCCGAAGCTGGCGGTGCCGAGGTTATTGCTTGCCTGGGTCTGGATGCCGGCAGGTGAGGACCAGCGCATGCGGTTAACTTCGAAGGATGCCCGGTGTTTCTGGTTGATCTGCCAATCGATCTTGGGCAAAAAGATGTTCTGTTCGCCTTCACGCGGCGTTGGGCCCAGCAGGCCGCTCACCAGGTTGTTCAGGTCAGTGTTGTAGATGGTTCCGGCTTGAGCCGCAGGCACGCCAAGCCGCGTTGCCAATGTGTTCAGAGTGGTGGCGTTGGGTGGCGTGAAGAACGTCTTGGCGTTGGCCACAATCGCAGTGCCAGGGAAATTGCGGTGATACCAGTCATAAGTGACAAACCAGAAGAGCTTGTCTTTAATGATCGCGCCACCCGCACCGAAACCGGCAATCTTTCTCCAGTCAGTAGGCTTGAACGGGGTCGTTGTGAAAACACCAGGCGACGTTTGTGAGGTGAGAGTGGTGAACGGGTTCGTTGCACCCCATTCGTTGTCACGATCGTAGAAATAAGCTTCACCGTGAATACTGTTAGTGCCGCTCTTGGTAACCGTATTGACCACACCACCAGCGGAGCGTCCATACTCGGCTGAGTAGTTGGAAGTATTCACCTGGAATTCTTCAATCGCCACCTTCGGCGTGGAATAGCCGGCACGTGTGCGGCCGCGCTCTTCAGAGAAGAAAGCCTGGTTGTTGTCAGCGCCGTCAACGGTGTTGTTGTTCAGCAATGTGCTGATGCCGCGAAAGCTGAGAAGGCCGAAGCCGCTGGAATCGCTGACCACGCCCGGCGTCAGGATGGCAAAGCTTGACCAGCGGCCGCCATTGATGGGCAGGTTGGCGATGGCTGTCTGGTTCAGCGTAGGAGCAAATTCCTGTGATGTGGAGTTAATCTGTGGAGCTTCCGCGGTTACTTCCACGGTTTCTGTTGTTGTGCCTATGCCAAGACGCGGGGAAACGTCTGTGATGCTGCCAACCTGCACAATCACCTGCTCGGCTTTGTAGGGAGCAAAGCCCTGCTGCGCAATATTGACGGTATAGGCTCCAGGCTGCAACGCAATTACGCGAAAGTAACCGGAGTCATTCGTGGTGGCGGCCTTTTCCGCGTTGGTTCCGTTGTTGCGAACGGTGACCTTGGCGTTCGCGACGACGGCGCCGTGAGTATCATACACAGTACCGCCGATGGCGCCATCGGTGGTGGACTGCGCAATGAGTAACGTGCTGCCCATTACCAGCAGCGTTATCATCAGCGGTCGTAAGAATTTTGCAAGGCTTGACATCATGCTCTCTCTCCTAATGAAAGTCCTAAATCAGCTTGGTGTGTGAAAACTTGTAGGCGGGATCCGGGAAATTCGGGGGCCTCTATACGCATCAGTAATCCCCACTGTGGTGTCCGGAACGTTGACGATTGTTTCCGCCCCGAAGAATCCTACTCTGCTGCCTATTCTCTCTTGTTGAAAGCTCGGTTAAAAGATAGGAAATCTAGAAAATATGTGGAAAAGAAGGGCCAAATACTAACACCTAAAAATGCAAGACAAGCGGGCTCTACCAAAAAACATAGAACGGCGTACTTGGCTCGCCAATTTCTTCTGTTTTTTGAATTTCATTGGTAGATAACTCATTTGCGTTATCCGGATTTCTAAGCTAAAAGTTCTGTTTCACAAAGTTATGAGGACTGAAATGACCTGGACTGAGACTTTCAACTGCGATATCTGCGGCAAGCAAAAAGGCAATACTGATCACTGGTGGCTGGCGTGGAGTGAGAAACATTCTCCGCATGCCGACGCTCCCGAGCGAGAGATGTTCAAGGTCTACACCTGGGAGAACATGATGGCGCATGACGCTGATGCGAAGCATCTGTGCGGGCAGGCATGTCTGCAAAAGCTTCTGGATCGCTGGTTGAACGCGGAAATGAGCGAAGAGATTCGCCAGGTCAAACGGCAAAGCGCGTGACAAAGCGCATTTAAGCAAAGCGCCAAACCGAACGATACGCAACACGCCGCAAACATCAAGAGTTGAAGCTCTCAACTTGCCCGCTTCTCAAAGCCACCACTGGTTCCGCCACGGCTGACCTAAACAGCCCGCGCGGAACAGCATTCCAGACACTCCTTGGCGCGACAAAGAAATGCCGCCGAGATGGAGTGCTTGAAAATCAGTTGCTCCTGGTCATGGTCCTCAAGAAGAACACTGTATTTATCAAACGAGCGAACTTTTCCCGTGAGCTTGGCGCCGGTTAAAAGGTAAACCGTAACGTGCTTGCGGCTTTGCTGGGCTGCGCTGAAAAACGTCTCTTGAATGCTGACGACTGATGACATGCTCGGCTGATTCGGATGTTCGCGCCAGGCGGGGACCCTTCAGCTGCGAACATGCGACTAAAAATAGTCAGATGCGAGCTATGTGTCCAATATATAATACGCTTCTTATTAATAGGCCTAAACTATGGAAGTCCATCAACTAAGGTACTTCTGCGCGGTCGCGGAAACGGGGAATTTCACCCGTGCGGCGGAGCGTGAGCAGGTTGCTCAGCCATCGCTCTCACAGCAGATCATGAAACTGGAAGAAGAGTTGGCGGTGCGTTTATTTGATCGCCTCGGCCGGTCCGTTCGATTGACTGATATGGGCCAGATGTTTCTGCCCAGGGCGCGGACCATCCTGAATGAAATGCGCGCGGCCAAGGAAGAAGTGGCGCAGAGGCAGTCTTCCGTTGCCGGGCCCATCAGCGTGGGCGTAATTCCCACCATTGCGCCGTATTTTATGCCAACGCGCATTGCATCTTTTTCGCGCAAGTATCCGGAAGCGGCCATGACAGTGGTGGAGGACGTAACGGTCCGCTTAATGGATCGCCTGCGCGCCGGTCTGGTGGATCTGGCGATCATGGCGCTCCCTGCCCGTGGACACGACCTGGAATGTTATCCCCTGCGTACTGAGCGTTTGTACGCGATCCTTCCCAGGGGCCACCGTCTGGCGAAGAAGCGGACTCTGGTGATAAAAGAGTTGCGTGAAGATCCTTTCCTGCTGCTGCGGGATGATCACTGTTTTCGGGAGACGTCGATTGAAATCTGTAAACGCGCCCGCATATTGCCCCAGGTAATTTTTGAGAGTGGCCAGTTCAGCAGCATTCTGGGAATGGTAGGCGCTGGGCTGGGCGTTTCCATTGTTCCGGAGATGGCGCTGGAGCAGCGCGCGGACTGCACGTTTGTTCTCATCGCTGATGAGAAAGCGTCCCGCACCATTGGCGCAGCCACACTCAAAGGACATTTCCTCAACCGCGTGCAGAAGGCTTTTCTCAATCATCTGCTGGCGCACGCCCAGGGTGCATAATCGTTAAGGTTGGGGCCGTGAAGCACGAATTTTGAGCTGGTGCGTTGTTCATGAGAGAGCCACGACTGGCGAATCGCCTTATTTGAAGCGTACATTCAAGCGCATGCGCAAGTTTCAAATCCTGTTTGACGAAGACGAAGCAGAACCTTCTCTGGTCGCCGATCCCGTCCTGGAGCCTTACGGAAATTTTTCCTTGCCCGCGGCGCACGCAAAGCGCCCCTGGATCTACGCAAATTTTGTTCAGTCCATGGATGGCATTGCCTCCTTCAAGGGGAAACACGCCAGCGGAGGAGACATAGCCCATTCCCTGGAAGATAAGTGGCTGATGAATGTTCTGCGCGCCCACGCCGATGCCATCCTGCTGGGAATGAATACGCTGGTGGAAGAGACGCACAATCTGCCGAGGCTGAACGGTGGGCGCGGCCCCGTATACCAGACCGAAGATGAGGAACTGCGCGGCCTTCGCACAAGGCTCGGCAAAGCCCGCGAAAAGGTGATCTTCGCCACCGGTTCCGCGACGATCGATCCCGCTGCCTACAAGATCTTTGACGGCGATGAGGTGGATGCGTTTGTTCTCACCACTGCAGCTGGGGCCGACAAACTTTCAGGCAAACATGTGCAAACCCTGGTGGCCGGTTCGCACGGCACGGTCGATCTGCCGGCCGCTATGGAGATGTTGCGTGAGGATATGGGAATAAAGCTCCTCCTCTGCGAAGGTGGCCCAACTTTGTATGGCAACATGGCGCGTGCGGGATTGATTGATGAGAAGTTCGTAACCGTGTCACCCATGGAAGCAGGGCTGTTGGTTCCGCCTGAACAGGAGCCTTCAGAAGAAGAAAAGCGAAACCCTCCGCAGAGTCGTCCAACTACATTTACGGCCATCGGTTTTACCAGCGAGAATTTTCCGTGGTGGCGCTGGATGAGCAGCCGGCGAGTGGGCAGTCATCAATTCAACCGCTACCGCCGTGAAAGAGCCGTGGAAATTGAAGGGCCCAGGCCGTAAACCCAAGGAAATAAGACATGTCAGTTTCAGATCGTACGATGAGGTTATCTTTGTTCCAAAATGGAACGCTAAGGTTCCTGCGCTGCCACTCAGAAAATTACTGATTGAAAGCTGATGAAGCTGAAACCGCCGCGATGCTTCCAGCATCTATTAAGGCGCCTGGATTTTCCGGAATAGAGCAGACTCTCTCGGTAGCCGAAAACTGCTTTATGCAGTCGAAGTAGGTCAGGCGGATGTCATGGATAAATCACGTTACGGAGCAGCACTCTTCGCAATATTATTTGCAGTCGCAATTGCACTCTTGCTGACCGGTGAGGGACTGGCGCGGTAAGCGTTAGGGAAATCGTTGCTTATTTTCGCCCCGCGGCTTCTACGCTGCGCGTTGGGTCGGCGCCCTGCCAGGTAACGTCTGCCGTTGGTCCATAATTAGATCCCACTTTCTTTCCCAGTAATCTCAGGCAAACGCTCAACTGCGTCCGATGATGCGCGGTATGCAGGAGCCGTCTCCAGAAGACCCAGATGCGCTGGCGGCGGACATCAAAAAATGGGACCTCTTCCAGCCACCATGTCTGCTCCCATCCAGCGAGCCGTTCAAGGCGAGGCCGGCATAATTCCTCATTACGTTTGCAGAAGCTTAGCGGCGTCAACTCCAGCGGTAATACTGCGGCGGCTTCAGGCTCACCGGGCAAGCCGATGAACTCGGCGAAGAAGCGGCGCTCCGATAGAAGCTGGTGCTTCATGATGTCCAGCACGCTGCTGCTGCGCTCTGCCGATTTGAACGCCATGTCTTCAGGCGCGAACTCCCGCCATACGCTGATCACTTTGCTGGTCTCACTGGCGTAAGTATCCAGCAGGTGTTGGAAAATGGGATTAGTGGCGCGTGGAACCGCGGTTTCGGGAATAGCGGTGTATTCGTATTGCATGGGCATGGTCAAACCTCAAACGAGGCGGCCGGCGCAGGCCAGCTGCCTCACCGAGAGGATACTCCAAAAACCGGCTAACTAAGCGGCGGTCGCGCGAGACTGATTCGTCGCGGGTTTGATCATTGCGGCGGCTACCAGCCCGGCGAATACAAATCCCATGGCGATCGTACACATGTAGGACACCGTGTAGTTCCCCGGATAGCCGTACCAGTTCCAGTACGAAATGTTGGTGCTGATGGCGGCCAGAATCCCGGCGATGGTGATGAACCGCCAGCGCGCAACAAAACCAATCAGGGTAGTGTGTCCAAGAAGAATGATGGCGAGCAGAATCTGGACAATGTTGGTGATAAGTTCGGTGATCAACTGCCGCGGTGCGATCGGCTCAGCCCCTTCAGGGTGGATCACCATAATGCCCACCGGGCCCGCTTTCATCGCCGGAACCAGGTCATGCATTTTCGCCATTTTTTGCGCTTGCGTCGCGTCCGGTCCCAACCCGAAGCCAGGAACCCTGTAAAGTCCGGGCTGTGTGATGTTGGCTTTGATAGCGTTCACCACGGCTGGTTCGTTGGGGATATCATTGATGCCGACGTCTCCCAGTCCAAGGAACATATGCGCGACGCTGGACCAGACAAAAAACGCCAGTCCGCCCAGAACTGCTGCCAGAAGCTTCTTGCCCATAGACATTTCTCCTGTGGTTGATGGGCACCATGCTCCACCGCCTCAGGAAATTAGTCAATTGCTTTTATGGATCACTAAAATGACGATTTTCCGGAAGAAACCATGGGAGTCTTGGTGCGTACCTACCCATATGGGCAGGTGTTCGAGCGAGAAAGTTTAGAAGCTGGGGCTGTAAACAGGTAATCTACTAGTACACACGGATCGAACCGGCTTTGTTCATCGCTGCGCGATGGACGTCTACCTAAAGACCCGAGAATCGCTAACGCTGATACTGCTGGTCAGTTTTCAAAATGACCCTTTACCGCAAAATATAGCGCCACTAGAAAATATGAGAACCTTTTCCACGACTTCAAATAGACAATTTAAACGGGGTAGCTCTTTGGCCAAACAGAATGAAAATCAGGGTGGGAAGAAGAAATCAGCGGCACAGCAATTGAAGTCGGCGTGGCCGATGATCGCGGAACTGGTGCGTCCGCGCCGCGGACTGTTAGGCATGAGTTTCTTCCTGTTAATTATTGGCAGGGTTGCCGGGCTGATGCTGCCGTATTCACCGAAGGTCCTTCTGGACACCGTGATCGGCAAGCACCGCCACGATCTTCTGCTTCCTCTGGTAGGCGCAGTCACGTTGGCCACTTTGGTGCAGGCTGTGTGCTCTTTTTCGCTGACCCAGTTGCTGTCCAAGGAAGGGCAGAGGCTGATTGCTGAACTGCGCCGCAAAGTGCAAACGCACGTAGGACGCCTGCCTCTGAACTACTATGACGCCAACAAGTCAGGCGCCCTGGTTTCGCGAATTATGAGTGACGTGGAAGGTGTGCGCAACCTGATTGGCACCGGGCTGGTTGAGTTTTTTGGCGGCATACTCACCGCGGTCCTGGCGTTGGGGGTCCTGTTGAAGATCAACGCGGCAATGACCAGCATCGCGATTGGTTTTCTTCTGATTCTTACCGTCGCCCTGGGACGAGCCTTCAAGACCATCCGGCCAATCTTTCGTGAACGCGCCAAAATCAACGCTGACGTTACGGGACGTCTCACCGAATCGCTGGGCGGCGTGCGCGTGGTGAAGGGCTATCACGCCGAAGATCGTGAATCGAATGTGTTCGGCGGCGGCGTGCAAAAGCTGCTGGACAACGTGCTCAAGTCGCTTACCGCGATTTCTCTGATGGGACTTTCCTCCACCTTGATGCTGGGAATCGTGAGCTCCATCATTCTTTATCTTGGCTCACGGCAGATTTTCGCCGGTCACATGACTACAGGTGATCTGTTCAGTTACACCATGTTTATGGGTTTCCTGATCGCTCCGGTCGCGCAGATTGCCAGCATCGGCACGCAGATCACCGAAGCACTGGCGGGGCTGGACCGCACACGCGAAGTGCTGGGTGAAAATCGTGAAGATGAAGATCCTGAGCGGACCATCGTCCTTCCCTTGATCAATGGCCGCATTGAGTTTGAGCATGTTGATTTTTCCTATGAGCCTGGCAAGCCGGTGCTCGATGACGTGAGCTTTGTCTCCGAGCCAGGAAGTGTGACGGCGCTGGTTGGGTCTTCGGGTTCAGGCAAGTCAACCATGATTGGACTGGTGGCGGCCTTTTATAAACCGACCTCCGGCCGCGTGACCGTGGACAACATTGACCTTGCTAACGTGCGCCTCGATTCCTATCGCAGCGCTTTGGGAGTGGTATTGCAGGATTCATTCCTGTTTGACGGCAGCATACGTGAGAATATTGCCTTTTCGCGTCCGGATGCCACCGAAGAAGAGATCATGGAAGCCTGCCGCATTGCCCACGTTGAAGAATTTGCCGAGCGCTTCCAGGATAAATACGACACCATCATCGGCGAACGCGGTGTGAAACTCTCCGGCGGACAGAAACAGCGCGTCTCCATTGCGCGCGCCGTGCTGGCCGATCCGCGCGTCCTCATCCTGGACGAAGCCACCTCAAGCCTGGATTCAGAATCAGAGGCCTACATTCAACAAGGGTTGAAATACCTGATGGAAGGCCGGACCACGTTTGTGATCGCTCACCGGCTCTCGACCATCCGGCAGGCCGATCAGATTCTGGTGGTGGAAGCCGGCAAGATCGTAGAGCGCGGCAGGCATGAAGATCTTCTGGCTGTGCAGGGACGCTATCACGATCTCTACACACGCCAGCATGGCCTGGAAACCAATCTCTTCCTGGCGCCCGGCGAGGGTGACACCGTGGAAGACACCAACGGCGCCAAGGGCGGACGAGGTGCGGCTGCGCCTGACGCGATCACACTGATCCGTGGCGGCGGAACCGGGCTTTAATTCTGTCGTTTCGCTCCAAACCGCTGCAGATCGCTTCTGGTGGTGGCAGCAACGGGCGCTTGTTGCAACGGACTCGGCGCGCGAGTCGGCCTCGTCCTTTTCGGCGCTGCTCTTCCTCTCTGTCATCTCGACCGAAGTCGGAGCGTATGCGAAGACGTAGTGGAGAGATCCCGAGGATGTCGGCAGTGACCATACTGTGTCAGGGAGTTTTCTCGAGGCAGGAATCCCCGATTAACCGCAGTCCTCGTCGCCTCTAAAAAGCCCCTAGTCCGAACAATAGTTATATGGATAACAGAACAACGTCCATCTACAATGCTTCCTTCACCATGAAAACCAGACATCTGTTTCCTCTGTTGACTCTGATTCTCGCCGCGCCCCTTCATGCGCAAACCGCTTCCGCCCCCAAACCACTCGACCTGCTCAAACATCGCCTCGAAACCATCTCTCAGGGCGTCAGCGCTGATTGGGGTGTCTATATCAAGTCGCTCGATACCGGCGAAGAAATTTCCATCAACGCCGACACCGCCATGGATACCATGAGCGCCATCAAGATCCCCCTGTTGGTGGATGTCTACCGCCAGGTGGATGCGGGCAAGATCAATACCGCGGACCGCATCGTGCTGAAGACGGCCGATAAGCGTTTTGGCACCGGCGTTCTGCGGACACTGGATGACGGCGTGAGCCTCAGCTTTCATGACGCGCTGATGCTGATGATTATCCAAAGCGACAACACGGGTACAGACATGGCGTTTGCCCGCGCCGGAGGCCCTGCCCACGTTACTCAGACGATGCATGCGCTGGGGCTGAATTCCATCGTCGCCTCGGGCACCACCTTTGACTGGTTTCGCGCGCTCACCGAAGCTGGCGATCCAGCGTATGGCAAATACACTCCGGAAGAACTCTTCACCAAAGGCTTTCCAGACAAGCTCACCGACGCCGAAGTGGAGAAATTTCATTTCGATGGCAAACATCCGTTCGGCCTTTCCAGCGCGCGCGACATGGGAAAGCTTCTGGAAATGATGGCGACCAATAAAGCCGCCAGTGAAAAATCGTGCAAAGAGATGCTGCGCATGATGGGCTTGCAGCAAATGCGGACACGCATCCCCAAATTCATTGAAGACGATGCCAACACGCCTCATAAGACCGGCGACTTCCCTCCGTACATCGCCAACGATGTTGGACTCATTGCGACTCCGGCAGGTCGTGTGGTGGTGGTCTTTTTCACCGCACATCATCGCGGATTTTATTCGGAACTTGAAGACGCCATCGCCAGAATGAGTGAGCAGGTCTGGGCTTACTTTAATTATCGGGGCAAGCCAGCAGGAAAGTGACGTTGGTTCAGGCACACATGACTTTGCCTAGTTGGCTTTTGCTTCTGCACCTGAGTTGAATTTTTTGGCGTACACTCGTTCAACGCTGCAGGCGTCGATGTCTTTGAGCTTCTGGTAGTACTCACGGGCAAGGTCATGGTTCTTTGAAAGTTCCTCAAACCAGAGAGCATCAAAGTAGGCTGTGCATCTGGACGGATCTGTCTTAGCCGAATTCACGGCCGACGCAAAACCCAGAGGGGTGATTTTTCCGGAAAGAAGTCCGATGATTCCCTGGGTGACGGCGGAATCAGATTCCAGTTTTGCTGTCGCTTCGTCCAGAAATTTTTCCTGCCTGTTGCCGTGTGAGAGATTGAAGAGGAATTCTTCAATGATCAGATTGGAACGACCGCATATCTTTTCATTCTTCTCTTGTGCTGACAGAAGGTCGAGTAGTTCGCGGGATTTCTCCATCCAGACGAGTTCGTCTCCCAACGGCGTTCTAGTGCCGGTGAAGTAGCTGATCGCCGCGATGGAGCGTGCGGAGAACACGCTGGCGCAGTGGTATCGAATGCCGGAATTAAATACTTTCATGTGATACGCAATGGCATCCTGGATATCTACCCTTTGCCCGCCATCTCCGGTGAGCCTGGTATTAGCCATGATGTTCAGGCAGCCCGCATGGTCTCGCGCGGCACACTTTTCCCAGTAAGTGTAGGCCAGGCTGTTATTGTGAATCTGTATTTTGGCGACGGAACCTGCCATGTATAACGCATCGCTCAAGGTGGCGTTCAGTTTTGGATACTCGATCGCGTTGGCAATCATCTTATCCAGATCGGCCAGGGCTTGGCGTGCCAGGCCCTCGTCGATACTCTTGCCATCGAAATAGTGGAGCGAATTGATGCGGGATGCGGCGGATGCTCGCCAGTAGTAGGCGGCTGCGTTTTCCTGTGCCGTGAGTCCGCCTTTTGCGATCAACGTGTCAAGTATCTTTCCATCTCCCATCAACTCAGTAATGCTCCGCTCATGATCAGGGCTTGTTTGGCGCTGGCGATAGATGTCCTGCACAACAAGACGAAGTTCATTGGAATCCTGCGCGGAAATAGCAGAAAAAGAAAGCAAGGAGGAGAAAAGGAGTAACGCCAGGCGAAATTTCATCGCTGTACTATAACGCAGGAAATCAGAGTTTCTGACTGATTTTTTCCGATCTTCACGGAATGAGGGCTGAGTCCGACTCCCGCGCCGAGACCGCTGTTTTAGGAGCATCCAGAGTGTTTCTGCGGAAAATCGCGCTCAAGTGGGTTGGAGCGTCATCGACTACTACTAAAAAACCTCTTGATCTCCGCCCAATAAGTCCTGACAACATTTTCAGTCTTCAAGTGCCCACCGCGATTGAGCAATCGAAGGTCAATGCCTGTTGCCATGGAAAATTCTCTCACTAATTTCCAGGGAATGTAGGGATCGTCCTTGGCGTGAAACATCATTGCCTTCGCCGCAACAAATTCATTTACGTGGTGGGCCGGATTGAAGAACGTGCCGGAGTAAAGTTTGTTCCAGTCCTTCTCCGTCAACCGATAGCCGTTACCAAACGCTTCGCGAATGTACGCCGTATAACTCTTGTTCGATGTTTCTTTTCTCTGCTCATCACGCAGAATGCCCCAGTCCACCACCGGACAATTGGCGATCACTTTCTTCACCCGCGGATCCAGCGACGCAAGCAAAGCCGCCGCCCCGCCAAAGCTGCCGCCGATAACAAAGATTTCCTGCGGCGAGAGTTTGAATTTCTGACCGAAAGCCGTTTCACGAATGTCGTTTGATAGTTCGTCAATGATGTCACTGAGATCTTTCTCCGGCGGATGCTGCAGGAATTGTCCGTCGCTCTCCCAGGCGCCACGCCAGCGCGGATAAAAGACCCAGTAGCCTTTTTGCGAAAGAAATTCCACCAGGGGCTGTTTGCGGGGAATGGAAGGCATACCGTCGCACAGCAGAATTACGCGATCTTTCTTGCGCGCGCGGGCCGGCGGCAGAAACTCAGCAACAATCTCTTTCTTGAAGCGCGTTCTGAACATTCAGGCAGTATAGCCATCGCCGTGATCGTCGTCATCGCTCGACCAAAAGCAAAACCCTACCGCTGATGAACGCAGGTTGTCGGCGATGCTCGTGTGGCATAGCCGCCCCCGGCTGTGCAAATGCTTCGCTGCCAATATGATCTCGGCGCAGAGACGTAGCTTGCCTGCTACGTCTCCCTGCCGGCGTTCACCCTCACCAGTTCCATGGCCTCTTCCTTGGTGCGGATCGCTCCTTCAAGCTGTGCGTCCTCCACGGCCGTCAGCCACTCTTTAAACTGCGGTCCCGGTTCAAATCCGGCGGCAATAAGATCATTGCCGGTGATGAGCGGCTCAGGGCGAACTTGTTCCGCGGGCATGGTGTCGAACTTATCTTTCGCAAACTCATACAGCGTCAGGTCGCGATGACTACTGAGACAGTCCAGCCGGTGCAGAGAAAGATGCTCATCAAACTTTGGCAGACGCAGAAAGCGTTTCAGCGTGGATTCCTTCATTCGCATGACGTCGCCAAAGCGCATGTGGTTGGCCACCAGCGAACAAACCTGTTCCGTCTCTTCGTTGGACAAGCGGAAGCGGCGGCAGATCTCTTGCGCCATCCTGGTGCCGACTTCCGCATGCTGATTGAAACGAATCCGGTCCAGAACCTGAAATGTGGGCGGCTTCCCCACGTCGTGCAGCAGGACGCCGAGCGCCAGGGTTCTGGAACTGCCGGCGGGAAGACCGTCAAGCAGAAGCAATGTATGCACCCACACGTCACCTTCCGGATGATATTCCGGTGGCTGTTGCACGCCCTGCATTTTCTTGATCTCGGGAAGGATCTGCTCCAGCAGGCCGCTTTCATCCAGCAGTTCAAAAGCCCGTTTTGCGCGGCCTTCCGTCAGCATCTTGAGGATCTCATCGCGGATACGTTCGCGGCTCACCTGATGGATTTGCGCCGCGCGTTCGCGGATTGCTGCAAAAGTGGCGCCGTCGATGGCATATCCAAATCGTGCGGCAAAGCGCACTGCCCGCAACATGCGTAATTTATCTTCGTCGAAACGGCGATGCGGGTCACCGATGGTGCGGACCACTTTGCGTTTGAGATCATCCAAGCCGCCAACGAAGTCCCTTACGTCCTGGGTCGCGGGATCCAGCAATAGTCCATTGATCGTGAAGTCGCGGCGCTGTACATCAAGCCTGGCTTCTGTCGAAAACTGCACCTGGTCGGGATGCCGGCCGTCAGAGTAGTCGCCGTCACTTCGGTAAGTGGCGACTTCAATCGCGTATTTTTCATGTACACCGTCGCGCGCGCCATCTGCCTCTTCTTCTCTCTGGCCAATGGGCACCAGCACAACTCCGAATTGCGCGCCCACGGCATAGGTGAGCGGGAAGATGCGCATCACCTCCTGGGGTGTTGCAGAGGTGGCAACGTCATAGTCCTCGGGCTCGCGACCCAGCACAAGATCGCGCACACAACCGCCCACCAGATAGGCGGAATATCCATGCTCGCGCAACGTTTGCACGATGCGTGTGGCTTCATGAGCTCTGGGTGAGGCGAGATTCATGTCGTTTTGGACCCGATGCCATCCTTGTTCAATTCCAATAATATAGATGTATGCCACAGGCCTGCATTTTGGGAATTGAGACTTCGTGCGATGAAACCGCCGCCGCGGTCGTAAGCCGGGGAGAGAAGGTGCTCTCCAACGTGGTGTCTTCGCAGATCGCCACGCACCAGCCTTATGGAGGAGTGGTGCCGGAGCTTGCCTCCAGGGAACATCTGCGCGCAATCGTGCCGGTGGTTCGGCAGGCGCTGGCAGAGTCAGGCCAGAGCTATCAATCCGTGGATGCAATTGCCGTCACCCAGGGGCCGGGATTGGCCGGCGCTCTGCTGGTGGGCATCAGCTTTGCCAAAGCCCTGGCCTATGTACTGGAAAAGCCGTTGATCACTGTCAATCACCTGGAAGGTCACATTCACGCTGTGTTGCTCGAAGAGCGGCAGAAGGGCGCATTTGAATTTGAGTTCCCGGCGCTGGCGCTGGTGGTCTCCGGTGGGCACACACATTTATTTCTGGCCCAGGAGAATGACAAAGCGTGGCGCTACAAAAATATCGGGCGCACTCGTGATGACGCTGCGGGTGAAGCTTATGACAAAGTGGCGAAATTGCTTGGACTCGGATACCCCGGCGGCCCGATCATTGACGCGCTGGCGAAACATGGTAACGCGAAGGCGGTAAAGTTCGGTCCGGCACAAATCAAGCACAGCAATCGTGGAACCCCCAAAGACAAACAGACGCTCCACGATTTTTCCTTCAGCGGCATCAAGACCGCGGTGTTGCATTACGTTGAAAAAGAAAACATGCGTGAAGCCATCGCGGCCCGGCAGCAGGCACTTGCGGCCAATCCCAGGCCAAATTCCCAGGACGTGTTGCCCCTGTGCGATCAGAAAACGCTCGATCTTGCCGCTTCATTCCAGCGGGCCGTGGTAAACGATCTTGTGGCCAAGACACTGCACGCGGCTGATGACCAAAACGTTCGCACCATTTTTGTCACCGGAGGCGTGGCCGCAAACAGCGAACTGCGCCAGACTTTTGAGCGTGAAGCGAACCGCGCCGGCATCGCTGTTTTCTTTCCGTCCCGCAGGCTTTCAACTGACAATGCCGCCATGATTGCCGCGGCTGCGTATCCCAAGTTTGTGGCGGGTGATTTTGCTGATGCGGAGTTTTCCGCGGAAGCGTCACTGGCGCTGACTTAGCACAAGTGGCGTTTACGAAGACATGTCGCTAGGGAACCTGTTGAGAGAGGCTGCCCGGAAAAATGGCTTCCACCGTCCGGCTCAGTTGCGAGACGATATCGATGTCTTTGTGGATCACGTATTTTGACTCAATGCCCAGCGGCTCCGTTCCCTGGCGTCCCGCAAGAACGATCACAGGAATCCCTTCGGTGTCCGGACGCGACTTGAGCGCCGTCAGGAGCTCTTGCCCGTTCATTTTGGGCATCTGCAAGTCGGTGACAATGATGTCAGGTTGAATGCGATCGAGCATTTCCAGAGCTTCCGCTCCGTTCGTGGCTGACTCAACCTCAAATCCACGGGCTTCCAGAAAACGGCAAACGGTATGCCGAATCAGCATAGAATCATCGACAACCAGGGCTAAAAAAGGTGGGGGCATGAAGGTTCCTGAGCTTGGTCAAACGTTATCAAGCGGCGCAGTCTGACGCAAGCAGGAATTCCACCTACCGAAGTACCAAAGTCATTGATTTTCTTACGTAAAGCGCAATGCTAGGCTTCCTCGGGTTTGATGGTTTCTTCAATGGCCATGTCGCGGAATTCGCTGGCTTCAAAAACGTCGCCACATTCCTGGCATTCGACATATTCAGCGTCGTCTTCACGAGCCACGACGCGCACTCGGGGATGGCGGCAGATTTTCTCCATAGGTGTTTGTGAGGATAGGCGATTCGAGATAGATGGATTTTGGAAATTCATGGTTCGGACCGGAGCGCGGATTCATCGCCGCAGGTTCACGAATTTCCGATATTTTAGGCCCCTGATTGCGCTTGTCAAGCATTTCTCAGCAACTCACAATGCCCCCGCAACCGCGGATCGTGCCACTTTGGAATGTTAGAAAACCCTTAGAACAAAGGGGTTACGGCATGGGGAAGATTCCAGAGGCCCTGGCATCTTCGATCAGTATTTTTGTCATGGCGGCGGCCGGCTGCTTTGCCAGTCCCTTGTTCGCTGACGTCACCGCTGCCGGAAAGCTCAAGCGGCCGGTAAGTGCGGCATCGATAAAGAGAAATTGATTCGATCCCTGAGCCACTCGGACGCCTACGTATGCGTGACCGGGAACCAGGACCACGCTAGGCTCCATGCCCAGGTTTTCAAACAACGATGCGTACAGTACGGCGGCGTCAATACAATTGCCGCTGTTTCTGTTTAACGTGACCCGCGGCATGCGCACTCGCTCACTGGTTGACTTATTCCCACCCAGCGTCGCCGAGCTCTTCACGTAAGAGAGCCCCATTTTCTTCACAGCGTCATAGATTGCTTTGGCTTCCAGGACTGTTTCCTGCTCCTGCTCAGCCGGGGTTTTCCAGTTCTCGTAACCAGGCAGCCGCCTATCTGGTGTGAAAGTCTTCGCTTCAGCCAGGGCTTTTTCGATCATGGCATCGTGGGGCGTCACCCAGGAGGCAATAAAGGGAGCATATTTAAACCCGCTACCCCAATAAATGTCCTCTGCTGACCGTAAGTGTACGGGCAACGTGATTTCGTCGATCTTTCTGGTGCCGGAGAGATCGCTGAACGTAACGTGCACGGTTGCCGCCATGATCTCCCGGTTGTCGTAAAAGCGCGGCAGAAATGTTGGCGCAAAAGACAGGCTTTGCTGGCCTCCGGGCGCAACGTCAGATAGTTGAATTTCTTCATCACTCCAGCCCACTACGCTTACCGCCACTCGCTGCCGCAGATTATCTTTTCCCGGGTTGGTGATGGTCACCGAAACCGTGGCAAAGTTGCGTTGCTCCGGGCTGAAAAGGGAAGCGTAGTTGGCGAACACGGGATATATTTCGCCTTCAATCCCCGCCTGGATTTTGTAGAAAGTGGCTGGCTTTGCTGAAGTTAGGCGAGCGAGCTTGGGATCCGGGTGATCCACGGCATTCTCGCCGCAGTAAGCCCAAGTCGAAGAGAAAATTAAGACTGCCAGCAAAAGCGAGACGAAGCGCGACTGACGAAAGTACATGGCACTTAACAGAATAGGCATTTGATTTGGGCAGACAATCAGACTTAAGCCTTACGTTTAACCACATGGAACTACGTTATTTCTGTTTTTATTAAGTTTATGGTTGTTAAAACTTAACATGTATAAATACAATTTATTAAATATTAACCTAACTTAATATATAGAATTAAGTATCTTAACTTAGGTAGCATTGGTTAAGTGCTTTATTAGCAATACGCCTATCGTGGAACTCCGTTTGCGTTAAGAAATGTCAAGCACGATCTGGGGGAACTGTGGCCGTTTCTTGGACTCTCGTAGTCTGTCACCCTCTTATCGTCCTAAGACAACAACCAAAAATGGAGAGATAGAGAAATGACAACTAAACGACTGCGATTTGGCGTCTCCAAAATTGCAGCTTTACTCATGCTGCTCATCGTCGCCGGTTCAGCGCTCGCCCAGACGAGTAACGGCTCAATCGCCGGAGTGGTTACCGATCCGCAGGGATTGGTAATTCAGAATGCAACCGTATCCGCCACTTCGAAAGAAACCGGCGAGAAAAAAACTGCCGTCACGAACTCGTACGGCAGCTATCGACTTGAATCCCTCACCCCAGGCACCTACACGATCTCAATCAAGTCCACGGGTTTCAGTGAACTTAAGCTTGAAAATGTGACTGTGACTGCCTCCGTGACCATCACTGCTAACGGCAGCATGAAAGTGGGAACGGGCGAACAGACGGTGGTTGTTGAAACAGCCGGACTCCAACTGCATACCGAAGATGGGGCGATAACGCATACGCTATCCACTCAGGAAATCCAGAGCGTTCCTATCGCCAGCCTGAACCCAATTGCACTGGTGCTCACGGAGCCCGGAGTGATTGCGCCTTCAGGTCGTGAAAGTTTCACCAACGGAGTGGGTTTTTCAGTGAATGGTACCCGCCCTCGTGCTAATAACTTCCTGATTGAAGGTCAGGATAATAACGATTCGGCGATTCAGGGCCAGGCGCTTCAGGTGACAAATCTTGAGGCCACAAAAGAAGTTTCCGTGCTTACCAATTCGTATGCCGCTGAATTCGGCCACGGAGGCGGTTCTGTCAGCAACCTCATTTACAAGAGTGGTTCCAACGCGTGGCACGGTTCAGTTTTCGATCTGCTTCAGAATTCGATTCTGAACTCGGCCAAAGCTGAGGACAAAATCAACGGTTCCGTCAAGCCGAAAACCCGCGAGAATACTTATGGTTTCTCCATCGGAGGACCAGTCAAACACGATAAGATCTTCGTGTTCGGTTCAGGCCAGTGGGATAAGACTCGTCAAGCAGCCAACGGTACTAACCTGACCGTCCCCACCGCTGCTGGGTTTGCCGCATTGCAGTCGATTGCCACCGGCAACCAGAGGCTCACGAACTATCTGGCAGCTCTGGGTAGTCTTCGAGCCGATCCAACCGCACCTGGACATACCATCATCAACCTGCTGGCTGGCCGTCCGAGCGTCGAAGCCGCTCGCGTACAGCGTCAAGGCGTTGGCGAGCCATCGAATGACACCCAGTACGTAGCCAAAGGCGACTGGATGGCGACTTCGAAAGACACCATCACCTTGCGCTACATTTACGATAAAGGCGACCTCTCTCCAGATTTCTTCAACTTCCCTAACTTGCTGCCATGTTGTGATACCCAGCAGGGAGGTACCAACCACAATGCCGGCATAACTCACGTTCACGTATTTACACCTAACGTGATCAACGAATTCCGCGTGTCCTATGGCCGGATCGGCTTCACTTTCGGACCCACTGCAGCTACCGCAGCGAATCCGGTTGCCAACGGCCCAACTATTACGATGTCGGGACTGACGGGTTTTGGAATTCCGTCCAACATTCCTCAGGGCCGCTTCCACAACACCTTCCAGTATCAGGATTCAGTGAGCTGGATCAAAGGACACCATAGCTTCAAGTTTGGCGCGGACTTTGCCCGCATCCTGGTTCGTGATGCCATCCCCTTTAACTCTCGTGGCACCCTTGCTTACGCTTCGGGCGGTGGAAGTGGGTTGGATAACTTCATTGACGATTTTGGCGGCAGCAACGGATCGGCCAACGTTACGTTTGGCAGCCCAATTACCCGCCCACGCTATTTCTTCCAGAATTATTTCGCTCAGGACACTTGGAAGTTGCGTCCCAACCTGACAGTAACCTTAGGCGTGCGCTATGAAAACGCCGGAACCCCGGAAAACGCCATGCCGTTTCCCGCAGTCGATCACACTACGGGAGCAGCGGATCCAAATTTCTTCACCACTGCGCACCCACAGATTAATGACAACAACAACTTTGCTCCTCGTGTAGGCTTCGCGTACACTCCCAAATTCTGGACTGGTTTATTCGGCCAGGATAAAACCGTGCTGCGCGCTGGTTACGGTGTGTTCTATGACAATGTCTTTACCAATATTGTCGATAACTCGGCTGCTTCATCGCCGAACGCAGTCAGCAAGAGCTTGACGAGCGTGACCAGTACAACTGCAACCCGCGGCACTGCCGGTTTGTCCAGCGTGTTCGGATCGTTTAACAACACGCCATCCCAGAATGCGGCGGTTACGTCCATACTTGACAACATCATTGCTCCGGTAACGCACCAATGGAACTTTGACATTGAGCGGGAACTGGGAGCGAAATTTGTGCTTACCACTTCCTATGTTGGAACCCGTGGTGAGCACCTATTCGTCAATGATCAGTTCAACCCAATCGTGAACCCGGCTACAGGTGCTCGGCTTGTTCCCACTCGTAATTCGTGGACGGTCCGTACCAATGGCGGCGATTCCATTTATCACGCTCTGGATTTGAAGCTGGACCGTCGTTTCTCGCACGGCCTGCTGCTGCGCGGCTCGTACACCTTCTCCAAGTTGATTGATACCGGATCTGAAGTATTCACCACGACTGGTAACAGCAGCTTTCCGGAGAATCTCACCAACCGCGCTCTTGATCGCGGCTTGTCGGCATTTGACCGCCGCAACCGCTTTGTCCTTACCTACATTTACGACGTCCCGAAGTTCAGGGCCGACAACAACCTTGCTGAAAAGTCTCTCGGGTATTTGGTGAACGGTTGGCAGATTGCCGGAACGGCAGCCTTCCAGTCTGGCGCCCCTTATACAGTGAGCGATGGTTTCGATAACAACGGTGACGGCACTGCCTCGGATCGTCCGAGCATTGCCAATCCAAATGCCGATCCGCTCGCTTGGGCATTTGTAAACCCGGCAGGCGGATTCTGCGATGGTCCTTCCAAGCAGGCCGGCAAGGGCTGCGTCCCGTTCCTTAACGGAACCGCGAACGCAGGACTGACATCCGGCACGCTGATCACCGCCGATAACATCCATTGGCTGGTTCCCGTTGCTAATACCGGTTTCGGCACTCTGGGACGCAATACTTTCGTTGCCCCCGGAAGACAGGATTGGACATTCGGTTTGCAGCGCACCATCAACCTGCATAGCGAGCGTCACCAGATGGTCTTCCGCACGGAGATGTTGAATCCTTTCAACCATCCCAATACCGGCAATCCCATCAGTACCAATCTGAATTCGGTCGCCTTCTTTACAAATGCCCAGGCACAGGCTGATCCGACATTCCAAAATACTGGTGAAACGGTCACTGGACAGCGCATCATCCGCTTCTGGCTGAAATATCAGTTCTAAATCAGCCACTTAACCTTGGGGGAGCGGCTTTGCTGCTCCCCCATTTTCCTTTCCGGGAGAGTTTGTTTCCGGTTAGACTTTGTTCCTGAAAATCGGCTCTCATTCGCGTTTCCAGTCGGCTAAGAATTTATCGGATATTGAGGAGAACTCCATGGCGTTTAACAGGATTGCAGGAGCGGTTGGCTTGCTTGTTTGTCTGGGAGGGTGCCTCTCCTTCGCTCAGACGCGGTCTGGCGGAAGCACTGGTTCTTCCCGAAGCTCAGCACCGCCGCCCCCTTCCGTTTCATCCGGTACTGCCCCTACATCGCTCTTTATTCGCGGAAAGATTGTCCTGGACACCGGCACTGTTCCGGCCGAACCAATTGTCATTGAGCGCGTCTGTAACGGCGCTGTGAGAAAAGAGGGCTACACAGATTTCAAGGGCAATTTTGAGTTTGAGTTGGGGAAGGGAGACACGGGTCGCGATGCCACCGAAAGTGGCCGCGATGTCTTTCAGAATTCGGGCAACCGTGGACCGACGCAAGGTATGGGCTCAGACTATGGCATATCGATGCCTGGCAGCAGTCCCAGTACAATCACCACCAGACCAGAATTGCTCGGCTGTGAGCTGCGCGCGTCGCTTCCTGGTTACCGTTCCAGCTCTGTGATCTTGCGCGCTGATGGCAACTCCTGGGAGTTCAATGTCGGCACCATCCTCCTGAGCCGTTTGGAGAATGTAAAAGGCAGCACGATCAGCACCACCACCATGACAGCCCCCGTTTCCGCCCGTCGGGCCTTTGAAAAGGGCGAAAAAGCGCTCGCCGCGAAAAAATTTGACGAAAGCGAGAAGGAATTACGCCAAGCTGTCGAAATATATCCCACATTTGCCAGGGCGTGGGCGATGCTCGGCGATGTTCACCGCCAGCAAAATAAGCTGCCGGACGCAAAGGAAGATTACAGCAAAGGCATTGCCGCGGATTCTCAGTTTGTAAACCCATACTTCGGAATGACAGTCATCGCCATTCACGAAAAGGACTGGGAAGAGGCCCTCAAATATTCCAATCGTGTCCTGGAAATCAATGCGGCCGCATTTTCTTTAAATTACATGTACAACGCCGCAGCCAACTACTATCTAGGCAATCTTCCGGCCGCCGAAGCCAGCGCACACAGGTTCAAGGAACTGGATACCGATCACCGCTACCCTGACTCTTCTCTTTTGCTTTCCAATATTTTTTTGGCTAAACGTGACTATGATGGAGCCGCAAAAGAGCTGGAAGAATACCTGCGGCTTGTGCCGGCCGCGAACAACGCCGCGCAAATCAACGAGCAAATAAAACAGCTTCATGACATGCGAATAGTCAAGCAGTAACGTCGGGACCCATGCGGCGTCGGCCTTGGGGGGCCATATACAAACGCTATGGGGGAAATTTTGTCCTATCGGCTCGCCGTGAAAACGCCCCGCCGGCCAGTGCCAGGAGCACGGGAAAGCATTCCAGCACGTAACGGGGCTCAGGGTTTTCCAGCGTACTCAGGAATAACGTCCGAATCAGCAGGAAGCTGACGATGGCAACTCCGGCAGCCCCGAAGCGCCAATGCGACCATCCCCGCCATGCCAGCAGTAGCATTGCCAGATTGATCGCGGCCCAAGTCAGGGCAAAGAAGCTTTGTCCGCGGTGTTTTGAGAAGTCCCACCAGCGGCTTTCCACCGGCAAGATCTCTGTTCGCGGACGCAGCCACATGTCGGCCATTCTCAGCGTGGGCAGCCATACGTAGTAACGGAACGGATTGTGCGACATTCTCTGTAGCGCCAGGTTTTCAAACGCACCGTCCAGTTCGGGATCGAGATAGAGCTGTTGGCTATATTCGTCGAAGATGCTCTCAGTCCGGTCGTAAGAAATGCGGGAATCAAAGGTCCGTTCGGGAAGGTCGCCGATGCTGATGTCTTCGCCTGGAACATGCCAGTAAATGTCTTCCACTGAGACATAATCCACGATCCAGGTTTTCACCCAATGATTGAATCCTGAGGGCACAAACTCACCCGGATCATTGGCATAGCGTGGAGCAAGTGGCTGGAAAGTGTGAAAAGTCCGCCAGTTTCTGACCGTCCACGGAACCAGGGGCGCAATCGCGCAAAGACCCAGCAAGAGACCGGCGGTCAGCACGCGACGTTTGCTGACTGCGCCGAACACTCCAAAAAGCAAGGATGCCATGGCGATCCCGAGTGCAGGCAGGATAATGCCATTATCGGGACGAATCAGGAGCGCCACCCCAGTCCAGATTCCAGCGATACACCATAGCCGATTTGCAGATTCCCCAGCACGCAGGGCCTTGAGCCCACGCACTCCGTAATAAAAGCAATGGGCGGTGCAGAAGATCGCCAGCGTTTCAGAAAGGGGCGCAGCCGTGTAGTTTGCGGTGAAAGGGCAAATCGCCGCCAGAAAGTAAGCGGCCTTTGCGGCCCGCTCGTTCATCAGTTCGAGCGCCAAGGCAGCAATTACCAGGCAGGTGTTGGTATCAATGAATGCCTGGATGATCATGACCGCACGGTAATGCTCGGAGCCAAAAATCCTGAAGATCGCCGCCAGGAAAGCCGCATAACCGGGCAGGCGAATCAGAGTAGGACGGAGTATGCCGGTGTCTGTGATTCCATAGACTCCATCGTGCAGCCAGTGTTTTGCGATCTCACCATAAACAAAGGTGTCCCCCGCGACGTGCGCATATCGCCATATGAAAAATAAACGCAACGCCAGGGCCGCCAGCGTTACCGCGGTGAAGTAAATCCAGTTCTGCCGTAACAGGGTTAACAATCTTTTCATGAAGGAATCGCAAGTCTAATGGCTGGGTTCTCAGGTATTCAACTGGAAACCCTTTAGGTAGGTGCTTCATTGACCGGTGATTGCTGTCAGCTTACGATGGAACAAGCTTCCCACCATGGCAAAACAGGTATTCTACGATCCACAAAGAAAGCGCTGGACACGCTTACGGCTGCTGTTTGACTTGCTTGGCATTGTCATCAGCGCGCTGGTCCTGTTTTTCATCATCTCTGTATTTTTCCAGAAAGAAGTACTTCCGCGCACATTGCTGCCGGAACTCAAGCGGAACCTGCGAACCGTAAGAGAGCGTGAGCGTCCCAAGAAGACCAAGGCAGCGAGCCCGCACCGCAAGACAAAAGCGTCACCCTCTGAAGTTGTGTTGAACACGGATGAAGGCATCCGTGCTGCCTATTACGTCACCTGGGACGCCGCCAGTTTTGTCTCCCTGAAGCAATACTATCCTCAAATTGATCTCCTGTTTCCTGAGTGGCTTCACGTCCTCACGCCCGACGGGCACATCCAGAGCGTGGACGATACCAACCGGCTCTTTCCCGTCATACAGAATGATCATGTCCATTCGCCCGACGATCGCGTGATGCCGTTCCTTCGCGCCGAAAAGGCCAACATGGACGTGCTGCCGCTGATCAATAACTTTGATCCCGTGGCCAAGCAGTGGCTGACCAACATCGGCGATTTCCTGAATGACGCAGATGCGCGCCAGACATTTCGCCGGCAGCTGCTGGCTTTCCTGGCCAGTGACAAGTTCAAGGGCGCTTCCATTGATTTTGAAGAGATTCCTCTTTCGGCGCAGCCCGGCTTCAATGCTCTGATCGCCGAAGTCGGTCAGGACTTGCATAGCCGCGGTCTCAAGCTTTACGTAAACGTGCCCGTTTCTGACAAGGACTTTGATTATCCCAAACTGGCTGCCAACTCGGACGGCCTGGTGATCATGAATTATGACCAGCACCAGACCACCAGTGGGCCCGGACCAATCGCAGCGCAGCCATGGTTTGTTTCCAACCTCAAACAGGCGCTCAAAGACATTCCCAAGACCAAAATCATCTGCGCGATTGGCAGCTACGGCTACGATTGGGCCATCAACCGCAAGACCCACAAAATCGTCAACGTGGATACCAACAACGTGCAGGAGGAGTGGCTGCACGCACGCGAGTCAGAATCGGATATTGATCTTCATCCCGGATCTCTCAATCCGCACTTCGCCTATAAAGAGGACAACATTGAGCATCAGGTCTGGTTTCTGGATGGCGTAACCGCACTGAACCAGATGCGCGCCGCACGTAAGGTTGGTATTAGAACTTTCGCATTATGGCGGCTGGGTTCGGAAGACCGCTCGCTCTGGGCGATATGGGACCTTCCCGGCGAAGCCAATGCAGAGCAGAAGCTTAGAAATGTTCCTTCAGGTGAAGACGTTGATCGTGAAGGCTTTGGTGACATTCTCTATGTAGGCAAGCAGCCCAAGTCAGGCGAGCGTGAAGTAACTCTTGATCCTGATACACGCCTGGTTACATCTGAAACCATGACGGCGCTGCCTGAGCCTTACCAGCTCAGTCAATACGGCCACCAGGACAAAAAAGTTGCCATCACATTTGATGACGGCCCCGATCCGGCCAATACGCCGCGGATTCTTGACGTCCTTAAGCGGGAACAGGCGCCTGCCACTTTTTTCCTGATCGGTCTGGAAGTACAGAAGTTCCCCTGGATTGCCCAGCGCATTTATGAGGAAGGTCATGCCATAGGCAACCACACTTTCACTCACCCTGATATCAGCGAAGTTTCCCAGCGGTATATCGATGTTGAGCTAAACGTCACCGAAAGGCTCTTCGCCAGTAAATTGGGCGTAAAGCCACTTTACTTCCGTCCGCCCTACTCCATAGACCAGGAGCCTGACATTGCCGACCAGGTCCGGCCTATCGACCACGTACAGAATCTGGGCTTCATCACCATCGGATCCAAGATCGATCCCGATGATTGGCAGCGTGGCCGTACCGTTCAGGACATTGTGAATGCAGTGATGGACCAGGCGCAGCGTTACGCGACCAATGGCTGTCAAACGCACCAGCCGCCGGTCTGCGGGAACATTATTCTCCTTCATGATGGCGGCGGAGATCGTGAAGCCACGGTCCAGGCGCTCCCGCTCATCATTGAGCGTTTGCGTGCTGCCGGTTTCAAGATCGTGACTGTGGAAGAACTCATGGGCAAGACCCGGGCTGATGTCATGCCCAAGCTGGCGCCGAATGAAATCCTGGCTGCCCGTTTGAATGACGCCACGTTCACCATGCTGAACGTTCTCATCCTGATCATCAAATGGGTGTTCCTGCTGGGCGATATTCTGATGAGCGGCAGGCTGCTCGGCCTCGGCATGCTGGCCACCTATGACCGGTTGCGTAAGATCCCAGTTCTTGCCGGCCCAGATTACAAACCTGCGGTCACAGTTATTGTTCCTGCATATAACGAAGAGATGGTGATTGAACAGACAGTGCGCTCCGTGCTGGCGTCTGACTATCCTAACCTGCACACCATTGTGGTCGACGATGGATCTTCTGATCGCACCACGCAGGTGGTGGAAGAGAAATTCGCCCAGGAAATTCTTGATGGCCGCGTTCGTCTCTTGACCAAGACCAATGCCGGAAAAGCTGAAGCTCTCAATTACGCGCTGAAATTCACCGCCGATGAAATCTACGTCGGCATCGACGCCGATACGGTCATTGCCCCCAATGCGATCTCCCTGCTGGTGCCGCACTTCGCTGATCCCGGCGTGGCTGCCGTGGCCGGAAATGCCAAAGTAGGTAACCGCGTAAACCTCTGGACGCGCTGGCAGGCGCTGGAATACATCACCAGCCAGAATTTTGAACGTCGCGCGCTGAACGTCTTTGGCGCGGTCAGTGTAGTCCCGGGCGCGATTGGCGCATGGCGGGTGACGGCTGTGCGCGAGTCGGGTGGCTATCATCTCGATACGGTTGCGGAAGATGCCGACCTCACCATGTCATTGCTGGAAAAGGGCTGGCGCGTGGTGAATGAAGATCGGGCATTGGCGTTCACAGAGGCTCCCACGACCGCCAAAGGGCTGATGCGCCAGCGTTTTCGCTGGTCGTTTGGCATCCTGCAAGCCGTGTGGAAACATGGAAAGGCAATCCGCAAGCGCAGCCGCCTGGGCTGGATCGCTCTACCCAACATTATTGTCTTTCAGATTATCTTGCCTTTACTCTCGCCATTCATCGACCTGATGTTTGTTTTTGGCACATTGCAGTTCCTGCTGGAACGCTATTTCCATCCGGAGAGTACGGACCCGCGCAGCTTTGAGCAACTGGCGCTCTTCTTCGTTATTTTTCTGGCCATTGATTTCGTAGCATCTGCTCTGGCATTTCTTCTGGAGCGTCGTGAAGCCGGCCGTGGAGAAGACTTCGGGTTGCTGCTGCATCTCTGGTTGCAGCGTTTCTCCTATCGCCAGCTCTTTTCAGCGGTGTTGATCCGCACGCTTAAGCGCGCCATCGATGGCAAACCTTTCGCCTGGGACAAACTTGAACGCACCGCCGCTGTCTCCACGAATCGCGCTCAGGCCCATCCGGTTAATACGAATCTTTAACAGCTTCGTTCGCTTAACCTGTGAGAAAAGAAATGGGCGGCGAGAATTGTGTTTCCCGCCGCCCCTTCATTTTTGATCCGCGCTTATCCGCGTCAATCCGCGGTAAGAATTGTTTCTACTTCGTCATCGGCTTGGTGATATCGCTTAACAGATCAGGCTGCCCCTCAGCCCGCACCAGGTGCGGATACTTGTCACCGCCGTGATAATCCACCTGATAGCTATTGATGTAGTCGCCGTTTTCGGCAAGCAGCGTTAGCGCTTGCTGGCTTTTCGTTCCCGAACGCAACGCTGCGTGCATTGCGTCTTTGGAAAACTTACGGCCATTCACGGCGATGATCTTCATGCCCGGCGCCAGCCCGGATGCAAATGCCGGCGTCCCGGGAATCACGTCGCGAACGTCGCCTTCCTTCGTCACAATCGCGCCAATGGAGAAACTCATGTCCATGGCCCCGCCCGACTTTTCCGCGGCATCCATCGTGTTGTTCTTCTGGTCGGTATAAACCAGCTTCCATCCGCCGTTCTCGATTCCGCCCAGCGGCGCATGGGCTGACTTGGAGTCAAGCCGTTCGCGGAGAAACTTTGCCCAGTCGTATGCGACCACCTGGTTGAGTGTGGCTACAACGTCTTCAAACTTGTATGGAATTACATTTGGCACGCCGCCTTGCCCGCCGTAGAACATTCTGCAAAAGTCGTTCAGGGACTTCTGTCCGTTGCTCTGCTTGCGCAGCGTGGTGTCAACGTCCAGCCAGATTAAATAGCCTTCGGGATAGTAGTCGGCTGAGCGTCGCCAGTTCACCCATTGCGGCGGCGCGGCAAACAGCGTTTGCACGGATGTTGCGGTATCCTGGAGCGGACGCCAGGTTCTGCCCGCGCGATGGTCCAACATGGCTGCGGTGGCCGCCAGGTTTTCACGGAACTGCTCTGCCGTTCGCAAACCAACACGTGCCGCCAGAATATTGCCCCAGTAATCCGTCATGCCTTCATATACCCACAGCAGGTCGCCTTTCATAGGCTCCTGATAATTTGTCGTGACCAGTCCGACAGGCCGGCGATGTTTGCCATTCCATGAATGCGTGAATTCGTGCGGAAGAAGGTCCGCCTCCAAATTGTGTGCATTGGGATCGCTGAATACTTCTTCACCTGTGCCGTTATCGCTGGATTCGTGATGCTCCAATCCGTGGTGTGCTGTCTGGTCACTCAGAGTCCACAGGAAATGGTATTTCTCGTAATGCCGTGCGCCGAACAGGGCGCCGGTTTCTGCGACCAATTGCTTATAGCTGGCCAGGTCTTTGTCCGTGATCTGGATTGCTTCTTCTGTCTCGCCCACCATGTCAATTACGTGGACCGGCTTCTCACCCGGTGCGCTGAGCTGCACTTGCCGGTAGAACTGACCGGCGATCAAAGGGGAATCGACCAGTCGAGTGAGAGACACGGGCGCAAATTCTGCTGTGCTTTGGCCGTCGCGTGTCGGCGTGAGTGCCGTGCCGTATTTCCAGCCTTCCGGCAGGCGGATGGATGCAGTGACCTGCACTGCATCACTCGACGCGCCTTGAGGGTAAAAGACCAGCTGGTTCCACAACAGATCAATCAACTTGCTGGACGCAAGAGAGCTCTTGCCGTTGTAAGTAATCAGATCGAGCGATGCCTCAATTTCGCGCGTTCCCTGCGGTACCTGAAGATGAAAGGCATACATATCCACCAGGTCGCGTTGCCATTCCAGTTCCTGATTGCCTGCCTTGAAGTGAACGCCGGTCAGATTCCAGATCGGACCAGTTGGCCGATGGTTGCCGGGGATCCACTTGGGGTAAACGATGGTCACCTGGCCGGAGGAAACCGGAATCATGACTTTGGCATGGATAAAGTTCCGAGCCGCGTCCGTAGCATCCACCGCAAGGCGTTCCTGGATCGCAGTTTGTCCATATAAGCAGGGAATTAACAGGGCAGAGATAACCAGGGTGCAAAAAGTTTTCATCAAGTCTCCAGGAATCAAGTGAGGCGGCTGTTTGTCGCCGTCCGGCAAAGCAGGCTATGGTACCTTTTTGGAGTCCGCGAAGCAAAAAAAAGCGGAAGACTCGGACAACAAGCTTGCCAGTCAACCTTGTCAGTGAACGTTGTCAGTCAACCTTGCCAGTCAAAACAAGGAGAAATTTTGTGCCGACACTCATTGCAGCGCCCACACGTGTACAGGCCGCCGGAAACTTACCCAAACTGATCGATGAATTCATTGGACGTCTCAACACCAAAGAGGAGCGAATCAGCGTGGCGCACATGCGTAGTCCCGCGGGCTGGATTGAGCCGGGACAGACGCCGGAATTTCTGGAGTACACCATTGTTCTCAAGGGCACGCTGCTGGTGACACACAAAGAAGGTAGTTTTAAAGAGGGAACCGTTAAAGAAGTAAGTCTTAAGGTCAAAGCCGGGCAGGCCGTTGTCTCCCATCCCGGGGAGTGGATTCGCTATTCAACACCAGACGAGGCTACGGAGTACATTGCCATTTGTCTGCCGGCGTTCTCACCTGCAACGGTTCACCGCGACGAATAGTATCTCTGAATAGGATCTCCCAACAAAAAATGGCGACCCCGAAGGGCCACCATTCTTTTTGTTAACTTACCTATTTATCTTTATCAATCGAAGCTTTTGCTTCGGATCTATCGAAGCCTATTGCTTCGGGTTGGAAGCGTTACTGCTTCGGGGGGGCGCTGTTGTCTTTCGGCATGCTGGACTTGTCAGCAGAGGCAATCTTCAGGTGGTTCTTGATTTTGCGGTCGCCAGCACTCGTCTGGGCGATCTTCGCGGCTTGGTCCTTCGCATCTTTGCTGGGTACCGTTCCGGTCAGTTCAACGGTCTTGTCCGTAACCTTCGCCGTTATGTTCGCGCTGGCCAAGGTCGAGTCCTGTTGTAGAGCGGACTGAATCGTGCTCTGAACATCGTTGGCGCTGCCGCCAGCGGCTGCATCACTTTGCGGTAACTTGGAGCTATCGCTCGCTTTGCCGGTTGAGGAATTTGGAGCGGTAGTATCTGGGGCTTTTCCTGACTGGTCGGTCGTTGAGCTGGGTGAGCTCGGCGCCTGAGTGTCAGGGCGTGCCGCAGGCTGGGACTGATCCGGCGCACTCGACGTCGACGACGAAGGTGGAACTGTCGGCGGAGTCTGAGGTGTCTGCTGGCCCATTCCCTGTGCCAAAGCCAAACCACTACCTAATGCCATCATCAATGCGAGCTTACTGATATGTTTCGTCATGCGTGTCTCCCTTTGGTTTTTAAAGTGGATTAGCGAAGTGAGGCGCACCCCTCAAAACATTACGCACATCAAATCTATCGGCGTAAACGGGGCAGCAAATGTTACATATGGGAGTTTAGATGCCCTCAGGGACCGGGGGTTGGCCCCCTGAGAGAAGGTTTCGAGCAGCTCAGCTTTCTGCGGCTTTACTTTTTAAGGTACTAGTTTTTAAGTACTAAGCAGTAAGGCCCGGGGCCACTGTCTGACTGATGGCAGTACGCCATGAGCCTACTGTGTTGCCGCGTTCATTGGTGTAGTAGCCCTGAATGGTATAGCGATTGGGATCATCGGCCGGCCCCCAGCCAAACAGGTCCCAGGCTTCAAGATCTGCGTTCTCCTCACCATCATCGGCCACCCATCCCTGGCCGGGAACTTTGTCCGTGGCCGCTTCCGCAAGCTCATGAGCGTAAACGGCGGTGAAATCGCCAATTAAACCGCCGCAACCCGGGCACAAAGAGGAAGGCAGCACAGCATAAGCCACCTCAGTGCCCTGGTAATCAAAGGCGTCGTGATAACCACAGAAGGATTGGCAGGATTGGTCTGAGCCCAGCACGGAAGTTACGCCGTCAGGCAGAATCAGCACGAACAAACTGTTCACGTTCGCGATGATCTTTCCCTGATCCAGTAGTCCGGAGACCGTAGATTGCGCCTCCGTGTCCGCAAAGGTCGACCCGGAACTCAGCGTTGGTCCGTCAATCGCGCCCTGATATGTGCCCGAACCGGTGCCGTAGTTCAATTCACTCAGCGGATCAAGAAATCCATTTTCAACGATGGCTTTGCTGAATCCTTCCACGAAGTTCCGGTCGCCCCAGAATGGTCCCATATAAATGTTGGAAACCAGCGGCACGGCAAGCTGGCTTCCGCCGCGATTGCTGAATCCTGCCGCGCCTCCAGGGCCGGTGGGTGACGCCAGAGGATTGTTAACCAGCTCATGGTCGTCGTCTTCGTGCAGCACAGGGGACCGCATCACGTGCCGTGGTGGAACAATCTGCATTACATTCGGTCGTTTTCCAATCGAGCACAGATGCCCCATGCTCATCCTTTGTTTGAGAGTGCTTTTCACTTTCATCTTCGTTCACTCCAGTTCGTTCACCTCAGGGCAACATTCTATGCCTTTTATTGCTGAGTAATTGGATGGCAAGAATCGAGAGCTGGAGTGTCCGGCAGGCATTTTAGGGACTAAAATATCTGCAGGGTCATGTCTCCAGCCGGCATCGACTGCTGGCTGAGGCTTGTAGCTTGTTCGGAGGCTGAATATGAAATTCCTCGTTGCTTCCTTGCTGTTGTTTCCCTGTCTTCTCTCCATCATTGCCTGTGGCAGTACTCACGTGATGGGCGCACTCCCTCCGCGCCAGCTCACGAGCATTACTGTCACACCGGCCTCTGCCACGGCGCAGAATACTTTCCGTCAGGTTCAGTTCTCTGCCATGGGAACCTTCAACATGGCGCCGATGTCCGCTGCAGCTCAAGTGACATGGTCCATAGGCGACCCGATGTCGATGATGCCTGTTCCTGCCGGGGTCACGATCAACCAGAACGGACTGGCTTCCTGCTCCACATTCTCGGGCATGGTCATGATCCAGGCCACAGCACCCATGGATCCTTCCATGTCAGGCATGCAGATGGGGATGATGGCGCCAAATGTCGCAGGTGCCGCGCAGCTTACCTGCCCATAAAATCGGGATCTGGCTTCGTGATTTGGGTTCCGTGGAAAGCTGTGGTCGAAAGGTTGAATGGCTGGAATATGCCGGCTACTTGCTCAATGTGGCGCGCAGGCTGACTTCGCTTCCCGCTAGTACTCGTAGATCGCGTTGCCAGTCCTGAAATCCCGCCTGCTTCACCTTGATGGTGCATGCGCCCGCGGGAAGGCTTAACGTTGAGGGCGTCGAGCCGGCCAGGCCGCCATCGACATAAATTTCGGCCCCTTCAGGTTCCGAAGTAATCGTCACTTTCGCGGGCACAGTGTTGGTATCGACTGAAGTCAGAGAATCCTTGGCGAAGACTGCGGTCAGGCCGGGATATTGCAGCCAGCTGCGATCCCCAAACGTGATCTCGCGCAACGGGTTTCCTAACGTCGAGACAAGTTCTTTGCGCGCCATACCAGGATGCAGTTGAATGGAAATCGGTTTTGCAGCCGATTCCGATTTGGACGCTGAGATGGGCTGGGCCGCAACCACGGGAACTGCCGGGGACGGAGCCGGCCCTGTGCCTTCCGGTAACAGCCATTCGTCAATCGCAGGATAGATTCGGCTGACATCGCCGCGTTCAATGAGTTCCTTGTCAAAGAAGAAGTTGAGACTAGCCCAGAGCTGTCCATTCTGGCTGCTGGATGTGACGCTATCGGTGCTGAGCAGCCCCACGGTCACTGCATCCGAACTCACGCTTACGGCAACCACATAAAAGCGACCTCCCACCGCGAGCGGAACGGATGCCTGCTTGGACCCGGATAACACACTCACCTTTGTCCCGGTAATTGACATGGAGATCAACTGGTTGCGCTTGAGGCTGCCAAACAGGCCCTCTTTTCGCAGCACCACTACACCACCAGCGTGGCGGATTGAGTTTTCACCACCTCCGCCAATTCCCAATGCTCGCGGGCCGATGCGGGTGAGCCGGTAACGTGTCTGCAGGCTCTCCTGTATTTCCGCCGCCCGGCCAGATTGTTGGGCTCCCGCCACTGATGCCACATGGATGATTGCCAATAGGAGAAGACACGCTCTCTTCATAACAGTGCGGAGGTTAGCGGAAGGGTGCATTGCGCGTCAACCGGCACGGTTCCTATCGCACAACAATTGAAAGCGGTAAACTGACTGTTCGGCATGGAAACACCCAACAATCGCGAAATGGTGGTCGTACAGACGGAGCCCCTGTCATTAGCCGTGGCGCCCATGGAAACAGACCCCGCAGACCTGGCCGAGCAGATCGAAAAGTCATTCACCGTGGTGTATGCAGCCGTGAACAGTGGGAAGATTCAGCAGCCTGGGCAAAACGTGATCGTTTATCGCGCGCTTGGAAGCGGGAAGGTTGAAGTGGAGTGCGGGGTTCAGGTGTCCGGCCGTTTTGATGGTTTTGGTCAACTCTCCTGGCGGGAAACGCCGGCGGGGCGGGCCGCCACCACTTCGCATTATGGTCCTTATGCCTTGCTGGGTGAAACCCATGCTGCGCTGGTGGCGTGGGCGCGTGGCCACGGCTTACAACCGACCGGTACTTTCTGGGAAGTGTACGGAGACTGGAACGATGATCCTCAACAGCTCCGTGTCGACATCTTTCATCAGGTGTCTTAGGCATCAGGTGTTTTAAGAACGCGTCATTTAGCTGCAACTTAGATCGGAAGCGCTGGGAATGGGCGCATCTTGCCCTTGTATTCTTGCCACTCAACCTTCCGCCATGATCGTCAACTGATCTTCCGTTATGGGTGCGCTGTCTCATCTGTTATGATTTTCGGGTATAGGACTACACTCTATTGCCGAGCCAAAAGCAACTCAGGTGGTCTGAACTAAAAGTCGGGATTACCGTTCTCATCTCGTCGATCGTGCTGGCGTTCCTGGTTTTCCTCATGAGCGGAACCACCGGCATGTTCACAAAGAAATTCACGCTCATTACTTATTTTGACAACGCTGAAGGTTTGCGTCAGGGGCAGCCGGTGGACCTGCAAGGCGTTCCCGTGGGTAACGTCACGGGTGTCAAGGTGGTTCCCAACCGCCCGCTTTCTCCTGTCCAGGTCACTATGAAAATCAAGGCTGACTGGCAGCCCTATATTCACAAAGACAGCAAAGCCACCGTGAAGACGGCCGGCATTCTGGGCGAATCATTCATTGACATTGACAGCCGCAAAACTTCCAAAGGCACCGTAGTTGATGGTGACGAGTTGCAGTCCGAAAATGAGCCCGGTATTGACGACGTTGTGCGCAGCAGCCAGGGTACTCTTCAGAACATGGACGTACTGATCCGTCGTCTTGATCGCATTGTGGCATCGGTGGAAAGCGGCAAGGGTACGCTGGGCGAAGTGATCAATGATCCCACGCTTATTAATAAGATCAATGCTGTTCTCAATCAGGTACAGGACACTCTCAACAGCGTAAATAACGGCCAGGGTACCTTGGGCCAGCTTTTCACTGATAAGACCCTCTATCGCAAGCTGGACGATACCGTAGATAAGCTCAACAAAATCGCGGATGATGCGCAGGCAGGCAAAGGCAATCTGGGAAAACTGCTGAAGGACGACAGCTTATATAACAACCTGAATCAGACGGCTACCAAGGCCAACAAACTGCTTGACGATGTGAATGCCGGCAAAGGTACGCTGGGCAAACTGACTAAGGATGATGCCTTGGCCGCCAAGCTTCAAAACACCATCAACAAGCTTTCGGCAATCGCTGATCGCCTTGACGCGGGTGAGGGCAGCATGGGTATGCTTCTCAAAAATCCATCTCTCTACAACAACGCAGACCAGATGCTGATTGAAACTCGCTCGCTGGTGAAAGCCATCCGAGAGAATCCCAAGAAGTACCTGACCATCCATTTCCGCGTTTTTTAGCAGTTACCAACCTGGCCCCTTTTCTCGGAACCCGCTCGCCTGAGGACTGCGGCCGTTAGCCTCCTGTATGATTCTTATGTCTAATGTTAGTCAAGGTCGCCTTGATAGCGCGAAGACCGCGAATGCGACACCGCAAAAATCCCTAACGAAAAACTATCTACTTGAGGCGAATTACATGCGTATGATTTTCCGACTGTTTGTTTTCTGTTGTTTGCTCGCGGGGCTTGCGCTGTCGCAGGCTCCTGCCGGCACTGCCGCATCCCAGGGCACTTCCGATGTTCCTAAATACATTCCCAGTTTTGACGAAAAGGCCCTGGATAAGACGGCCGATCCTTGCGTGGACTTCTACCAGTACTCCTGTGGCGGCTGGATGAAGAACAATCCCATCCCCGCTGACCAACCACTCTGGGGAAGGTTCAATGAACTGGCTGAACGCAATCGCGCTCTCCTGCACAACATCCTGGAAGAGGCTGCCAAGGCCGATAAGCGTGACGCCAATGAGCAGAAGATCGGCGATTTTTACGCCAGTTGCATGGATGAAGAAGCCATCAACAAGAAGGGTGTTGACGTTCTCAAACCCGCGTTCGATCGCATCGCCACCGTCAAAGATAAAGCCGGGCTGCCTGCAGTGGTTGGTTACCTGCATGAGCAGGGAGTGAATGTGTTGTTTGGCTTCGGTTCGGGTGCAGATTTCAAAAATGCCAAAGAAGTGATTGCCCAGGCTGACCAGGGCGGCCTCACCTTGCCGGACCGCGATTACTACCTGAAAGACGATCCCAAGTCAGTGGAACTCCGCAAAGCCTACGTTGAGCATGTTGCCAACATGTTCAAGCTGATGGGTGACGCGCCGGATAAAGCCGCTGCGGAAGCCAAAACTGTTATGGACATTGAGACCGCACTGGCCAAAGGATCCATGGACCGTGTGGAGCGCCGCGACCCGGCAAAGGTGTATCACAAGCTTTCGAACCAGGAGTGGCAGGCGTTGGCTCCGTCATTCACGGTCACCAGCTACATAACGGATATGGGGACGCCCGCCTTTACCGCGCTCAATGTCGCCAACCCTGAGTTTTTCAAGGCGATGGATGCTGAGTTGAAGACCGCCAGTCTGGATGATCTGAAAACTTACATGCGCTGGCATGTGGTGCATGAGTACGCTGCCGTGCTGCCGGTTCCCTTTGTGAATGAGAATTTTAATTTCTTCGGTAAGACCCTCGCCGGAACCAAAGAGTTGCGTCCCCGCTGGAAGCGCTGCACAGGAGCGGCCGACGCCGAGCTGGGAGAAGCCCTGGGCAAGGTTTTTGTGGATAAGCATTTTCCCGCCGACGCCAAAGCCCGCACTCTCAAAATGGTGCAGCAGTTGGAAGATGCCCTGCGCAAAGATATTCAGTCACTGGATTGGATGTCAGATGCCACCAAGAAGCAGGCCATCGTAAAGCTGGAGGCAATCCAGAACAAGATCGGCTATCCGGACAAGTGGCGCGATTACTCATCACTCAAGATCGTGCGCGGTGATGCTCTGGGAAACGCGGAACGCGCCAACGAATTTGAGACCAGATATCAGCTCAACAAGATCGGCAAGCCTCTGGACAAGCGTGAATGGCAGATGAGCCCTCCCACGGTCAATGCGTACTATGATCCCACCGAAAACAACATTAACTTTCCCGCCGGCATTCTGCAGCCGCCGTTCTATGACTTCAAGGCGGATGAAGCGGTCAATTTCGGCGGTATCGGCGCAGTCATCGGTCATGAACTCACTCACGGTTTTGACGATCAGGGTGCGCTCTTTGATGCCGAAGGCAACTTGAAGAATTGGTGGACGCCGGAAGACCAGAAAGCCTTCAACGAACGCACCGCCTGCATTGCCAAGGAGTATGACAACTTTGTGGCGATTGACGATGTGCACGTCCGCGGCAAGCTGACGCTGGGCGAGAACACTGCAGATAACGGCGGCTTGCGCATCGCTCACATGGCCCTGCTGTCCAGCATCATGGCCAGCGGAAAGACGCCGGAGAAGATTGACGGTTACACTCCGGAACAGCGGCTCTTCCTTGGCTGGGGACAGATCTGGTGCCAGAACCAGTCAGAGCAGATTGCACGCCTGCTGGCCCAGACCAACGAACATTCACCGGGCAAGTACCGTGTGAATGGCGTGGTGCAGAACATGCCGGAATTTCAGAAGGCATTTAGCTGCAAGCCCGGCCAGCCCATGGTAAGCCAGAACGCCTGCCACGTCTGGTAGTGTTGAGTGAAATAAAGACAATAAAGAAGCCCGGCATTCAGCCGGGCTTTTTCATTTTCTTGAGGTCGGGTTTTCTAGCGTTATTGCTGATTTGCGGCTTCAACCTTGATCAATCCCGTTGACTCGGCCTGTTCATGTGCATGGTATGACGAACGCACCAGCGGTCCACTCTCCACGTGCTTAAATCCCATGCTTAGTGCCTCACGCTTCAGATGGGCAAATTCGTCCGGCGTGTAGTAACGCGTGATCGGCAAATGATCTTTGGACGGCCGCAGATACTGGCCGACTGTCAGGATGTCGACTTTTCGTTCGGCGAGATCGCGGAATACATCAATCAGCTCGTCCATCGTTTCACCGATGCCAACCATTACGCCGGTCTTCGATATCATCGTCGGAGCAAAGCGCTTTACATTGCTGAGTAAATCAAGTGTGCGCTGGTAACGCGCTCCGGAACGGACCGCCCGGTAGAGTCGCGGAACGGTTTCAGTGTTGTGGTTCAACACTTCCGGCTTGGCGTCAATCACCACTTGCAGGCAATCTTCGTGTCCCTGGAAGTCAGGGATCAGGACTTCAATCTGGCAGCCGGGCGTCTGGCGGCGGATTTCAAGGATGGTCTCGGCGAAAATCTTCGCGGCGCCCATGTTGTCGTCATCGCGATTCACGCTGGTGACTACAGCATGCTTCAGCCCCAGAGTCGCTACGGCTTCGCCGACGCGGCGCGGTTCATCCCAATCCAGCGGCTCGGGTCTGCCTTTGGGTACGGCGCAGAACCCGCAGCGGCGTGTGCACAGGTTGCCCAGGAGCATGAACGTGGCTGTCTTGTGGTTCCAGCATTCGCCAATGTTGGGGCATTGGGCTGATTCGCAGACCGTATGCAGGTCCAATGTGCGAGCCAGCTTCTTCAGATTGTGATAGTTATCGCCCAGCGGAGCGCGGGCCTTGAGCCACTCCGGCTTGGACTGGGGGCGCCTGGGCGCAAGGTCGATCTGGATGAGTTCTACAGAACTGGCCATGGATAGCTATTTCCTGCTTCTATTGTACGATGAGCGGGCCTTAGCATTGGATTCAGCCGACGGATTCCAAGCGTGGGCGGATTAATTGCCCGGAACCCTGTTAAAGCGTGTGCAGGTATGCCACCACGGCCTGTATTTCCTCCGGACTGAGTTGATCGCCGAAGCGTGGCATCATCCCGCGCCCCCGGATCATCGACTGGATGACATGTTCGTCTGTCGAGGTCAGCCCGCTTGGCAGGTACGGCTTGCCATAGAGTCCTTTCAGTCCCGGCCCCTTGTTTCCATGGGTCGAATACGACGGGTGGCAATTCATACAGTAAATATTGAAGATCTTGCGACCTGAAGATTGTTGGGCAGTCAGCCCGAGTTCCGCGTCGGTCATGGTGGCGGGATCTTTTCCACAGCTGATGGCCATCAGTGCCGCAAGAGTTAAAACAACCAGGAAGAAGTGAGCTCGCACAGAATGACTATTTCGCATGGAATGACTATTATGTCCTTAGCGCGGCCATTTGCAAAACTCTTGCCCGCCGCTTTGCTTATCGCATGCCGGTAAAGATCAAACGAGCGTATGAGAAGCCAGTGCTCTCAGATGGCCAGCGCATATTGGTAGACCGGCTCTGGCCGCGCGGCGTGAAGAAAGAGACCGCCCGCATCGACCATTGGCTTAAAGCCCTCGCGCCATCCGATACTCTGCGCGTCTGGTTTCACTCCAGCCAAAATTGGGTGGTATTCAAGAAACGATATTTCAAGGAGTTATGTACGCAGGAAGCCACAGAAGCCCTGAATAAGCTGTATGAGCTCCTCAATGAGTATTCTGACGTCACCTTGATTTATGCCTCGGCGAACATGGAACAAAACAACGCCGTGGCGCTCAAGGAATTGCTGGAAGGCATGAAGAAGCCACCCTCAAGCAGCGGACCGGCGAAGGCAGCTGCCCTTCCCGGACGAATGACCAAACGGCGCCCAGGTTCGCGAGGATGATTCTTCGGCCGCTTAACCCCATAGTCCCTGCTACCGCCTCTCCCGAAAAACAATTTGCTTCTGCATGGAAAGTTGTAGAACAGGTCCAGCGGGCGGACTACGAGACTTGCTGGATGATTACGCAGCCTTCACACGCCGCGCTTTCGGGTGAGATTGCCGCCAAACTGGCTCTGCCCGGCATGCCGAAGCTTGAAGCTGAACTGGTGCGGGCAATTTCCCTCCATGATGCGGGATGGGGCATGCCGGACGCCCAGGCCGTGATGCGCAGCCGGGCTAGCCATGAAGATGTGCCCCGGTCATTTATACAATGCACGCTTGGCGAACTCGTTACCTCATGGACGCAGTCTATTGACATCGCACAGACCACGTCGCCGGCAGGAGGCTACATGGTCAGCCGGCATTTCTGGCGACTGGCGGAGCACCGCCTTGCTGCGGGCCAGGATTCATCCGCGGCACGTTCGCAGTTGAAGGATTTTCTGGATGATGAAACGGAGCGGCAGCAAGAGCTTGCCTCCCGGCAGAAGCGGACCGAAAAGGAATTGGAAGGGCTGACGGACGTGCTCCAGTTTTGTGATCTACTGTCGCTCTACGTTTGCTGCGGCGCCCAGAGTGCCGTTGAATTTCCCGACTGCTGTGGAACCAAAGTCCGCTTGCACGTGAACGGAAATAACTATCGTTCCGATCCTGCTTTGGTTACTGAGCCTTCTCAGTTCTCGCTGGCTGCACTCCGGCATCCTGCCACCCGGCAGGTCTCCGGACAGGAAATTGTCATTGTCTTGAGTTAAAACGCATTGGGCTAAAACGCATTTGAGCTGGAACGCATTGAGCTAAATGCCGGCCCCGCGATCCTAGTTGTGCTGCATCCCAGACATATCATCGTGGTCGTGGCCATGTTTGTCTTTGTCTGGCAACTGTCGCTCCACGGACCAGATTTCGTCGGGCGTCTTCTCCCACGGATATACATGTACCATCCAGCCAAAGACGTGCGGCATGAACGTCCCTCCGGCTGCCTCACACTCCTGCTGTGTGGAAATCGATCCGTGCAATCCGAATTTCGGGTTCTTGCCCAGCATTTCACGTTCTTGTCCCTGCGGTGGCTTGCACATGTTTACATGCTGGTGCCACTGGGCCACGCTTAACGGAACACGTTGATTGAGCTGGTCTTCGCTAAAGCGTACAGGCGCGGTATACATGGCCCCGATAAGCTTGTAGCCATCACCATTTTTTTCGTAAAGCAGTGAAGTTGGTTTGGTGGCATCAAAGCCAAAAGCCGCGCCAAACGCATACGAGTAGTTAGTGAAGTGATACATCGGCTGTTTCACATTGGGCAGGAAGATCTTGAAACCATCGGCCAGAGCCGCGTTATAGTCGCGATATTTCTCCAGAGCCTGCCGGGCCTGCTTCACCACTTCGGCCGCTTTCTCCTGGTCGCCAGGCTGCGAATCGCGTAATGCGCTCATGTACATGTGTGAGCCCATGTGCTCATGATCTTCGTGATGATGGCCGTGGCTCATGGCGTCCGTGGTGGCGCTGAGCTCGCTTTGAGCTGCGTTCGCGTCATCGTCGTGATGATGCGCCTGCGCGCTCAGCCAGACCGAGGAAAGCGCCAACACCGGCAATACCAGAAGCTTCTTCATAGATTGCATGAAATCAGGTCCCCCCTGCAGTATGACAACGCGGCACGACAACGTTAGCAAACCCAGAGTCTCACGAAAAGTTACTTTTGCGGGCGGCGAAAATTCACCAGTCAGGAACTTTCCTGGATTGCCTGGGTTACTATCTCCCGAAGCAAGGGGGAGCAGCCATGACTAAGTTATTGCGTTTCACGTTGTTAGGTGTGGCATTGGGCATGGGATCGGCGGCCTGGGGCATGCAGCCGCAACAGGCGTCTGATTCGGGAGGATTCGGCGGATTCGGGAAATTCCGCGCAGTCGCAGAAACCAAAGCGGAATGAGACGCGGTGCTCAGCAACGCAAAAACATGGCGGAGCTGGCCCAGAAGCTCAACCTTACGGACGATCAGAAAGCCCAGTTTCAGAAAATCCGGCGGAATTCCATGCAGCAGACCAGGGCGATTCGCACGGATAGTTCGTTAACGGATGAGCAACGCAAGCAGAAGATGCTTGATCTGCACAAGCAATCTCACCAGGAGATGTTCGCCATCCTGACTTCGGAACAGAAGCAGAAGCTCAAGCAGATTCGCGAAGAGCAAAAGAAGCAGACGCAAACCAGCGAAAAATCGGGTCAGCAGAGTTCGACAAAAAAATCCAGCATAAATGATGCCGATGCCGATGATGATCCGTTTGCGGGCATGACCAGTGACGATGATGGAGGCCAGGTCTAAGCACCAGCGTGATGTGAGATACTGCGCGCATGGCTGCTTACATTGACTGGGTGCGCCAGTTCTGCCTCTCACTTCCATATACCACCGAAAAAGTCCGGTGGGAACATAACCTCCTTTTCTGCATTGGCGACAAGATGTTTTGTGTCGCCAACCTGGAACCCGGCATGGGACCCAGTAAAATTTCATTCAAATGTTCGCCGGAGAAGTTCGCTGAGCTGGTGGAGATTGAAGGCATCATTCCCACGCCATATTCGGCCCGCCATCACTGGGTTTCATTGACGGAAGCGGACACATTGCGCCAATCTGAAACGCAGGCGCTGATACGCGAAGGTTATGAGATTGTTCGAGGCAATCTCCCTAAGAGGCTGCAATCGGCACTGATGGCCGAAAATGTTAAACCGCAGAAAGCGCCGGCAATCAAAAGAGTGCCGAAGAAGACGAAGAATATGTTGCCAAAAAAGAAAAGCGCCCGCCGTTAGCTTTTGAGGATCTTTTCTGCCGCCACGCGGCCTGAACGTATGCAATCGGGGATGCCAATCCCGTCGAATGAATTTCCTGCCAGATAAAATCCATGCATATCGTCGATGATCGACTTCATTTTTGCCACGCGTTCCAGATGGCCGACTTCATACTGCGGCAACGCGGGATTCCAGCGGAAGACTTCCGCGAATTGCGGCTGCGCCGCGACGCCAAGAATGCTTTTCATTTCCGCCCGGCATGTATCGATCAGCTCCTGATCACCAAGCGAGTTCAAATTCGGCACCCGGGAGCTGGAAATAAAACAGCGCAACAAGACCTGGCCTTCGGGCGCGCGATGGTTGAATTTTTTGTGTACAAAAGTGCAGGCAAGCAGCTTGCGCCCTTCAGTCCGCGGAACCAGAAATCCGTGGCCGGCAGGAAGCGCAGCGGCCTTGAATCCCATGGCGATCGCGGCCGACGACGTGTACTGAATTCGTCCCAAACCTTCCAGCAGTCCCGGATGGACTTGCCGTAAGAGCGCCGGCGCAGCGGAAGCAGGAACGGCCATCACCAAGGCCTGAAACTTTTCGGTGGTCCTGCCAGTGTCAATCTGCCAGTCATCATTCACCGGACGAATGCTCAGGTTTTCTTGTTGCAACCGGATAGAAGATGGCGGCAATGTAGTAACGGCCGCGTCCACCATCTGCTGCATACCCAACTTCAAAGAGGTAAAGAGCGGTTGCGGCGGGGAGGCGCTTTTCACCCGGGCTTTGCGGGCCTTCAGCGTGGCCCGTACCAGGCTCCCGCTTTTGCGTTCCATTGCGGCAAAGCGAGGCAGCACCGCGCGCACACTCATTTGGTCGGCATTTCCGCCATAGACGCCAGCGAGAAGCGGTTCAGCGACGCGGTCCACCATCTCCTGACCAAAATGTCGGCGGACGAAATCGGCCACGGATTCATCTTGATCCGGTCGATGATTTCCTGAAGAAAAAATCTCATTGGCCATGCGCAGCTTGGTTGAGAATGAAAAGAGCGCCGTCGCTGCCATGGGCAGGATACGGGTTGGAACCATGAATTCAAGGCCGTGAGGTATTGGGACAAGGCGGCCATTTAAGAGGATGTACGTCTTGCGATCAGCGTCATTCGAAGGAATCAGTTGATCGCCAATGCCAAGATCATGGCAGAACTGAGCGCCATCGGGCTTGATGGTCAGAAACGAATCGGGCCCGGCTTCCAGTACAAAGCCATCGCGGATCTGCGTTTTGATTACGCCGCCGAGCCGGTCTGATTTTTCAAACAGGGTCCAGCCAACATTGGCCCCGGCGCGACGGGCGCGCTCAAGGTAGAACGCGGCACTCAGGCCGGCGATGCCGCCGCCGATAATGGCCACGCGCTTCATGCCTGAGGGGTTACCTCTTTGGCAGCATGCAATCGCGCGGAAACCAGCTCAACAATGGCCGCAATGAATGCCGGTGAGACATTGAGGGACTCTGGCCGCCATAGCTTCATCGCGTGCTCTTTGGCGAACTGATGGAACGCGATGTCAATGTCATAAAGAATCTCAACGTGGTCACAGACAAACCCTATGGGGGCGATCACCACGCCTGCGTGCCCGCGCCGCTTCAAATCAAGCACCACACTTTCCACCGTTGGTCCCAGCCATGGCCCGCCTGACATACCCTGGCTCTGGAACGCAAAACGACGCAGCTCTTCGGTGAGGCCAGAAATGTTGTTTGCCACTACATTGGCCGTCTCTTTTGCTTGCAGTTCGTACGGGTCGCCGGCATGTATGCTGCTCATTGGCACACTATGCGCGGTAAAGATCACCGGCGCGGGCATTCCCAACTCATGGCTTGCATGCCGCCATGTTGTTTCCAGTTTTTCCGAAAATGCTTTGGCCAGTTGCGGATGGTTATGCCAGGACGAAATAAAGTCCACGGTTACTTCAGGCTTGAACTCCGCTGCCTTGATCTCTGTTTCCAGGGCCCGGCGATAGAGTCCGGTGCTGGTGGATGAATTCTGCGGAGCCAGGCAAAGCGCGACCACATGTTCAACGCCGTCCCTGGCCATTTGCTGTGCTGCGTTGGAGATGAATGGCCGCCAGTTGCGCATGCCCAGATATACCGGAACGCTGAGCGCGCCGCGCAGAGCCTCTGCCTGCCGCAAGCTGATTTCGGTAAGCGGAGACTTGCCGATGAGAGCGTAGCGGTGCCGTACCTCCGTAATCACAGCGTCCGGCACTTCACGGCCCTGCGTGATGTGTTTCATGAACTCGGGAATTTCGTCCGGCGAATCCGGACTGCCATGAGCAAGAAGAAGAACGGCATTTTTGCGCGGGCTCATCGCGCGGTCCCCTCAGCCCCCTTGCGCGTGGCACCAGGCATCGTCGTGTGGGAGTACTTCGCACTGAGTTCGCGTACGAACTGGACGAGCGCGCGAACGTTATCGACAGGTGTTTCCGGCAATATGCCATGTCCAAGGTTGAAGATATGGCCGGGGCGTCCGCCAGCTTGCTTTAGAACCAGGTCGGTTTGCTCGCGCAGCTTTTTCTGGTCAGCGAACAACAACACTGGATCCAGATTTCCCTGCACTGCGCCCTGATGATTCAAGCTGCTCCATGCCTGGTCCAGGGGAAATCGCCAATCCACGCCAATCACGTCAGCCCCGGTTTCTTTCATTGAGGGAAGAAGAGTCGCGCTATCAGTCCCAAAGTAGATGACTGGGACGCCGGTGTTCTGCAGCCGCTTGACCAGCTCAGTAGCAAAAGGGAGAACATACTGGCGATAATCCTGCACGCTGAGGCAGCCGACCCAGCTATCGAATATCTGCAGGGCATCGGCGCCGGCTGTGACCTGGTCGGCGGCGTAGCTGGCAAGCACGTCCACCAGCTTGCGCATGAGCATCTCCCACGCCGCGTGCTCGGTGTACATCATCTTCTTTGCGTGAACATAGTTCCGGGAACTTCCGCCCTCAATCATGTAACTGGCCAGCGTGAAAGGCGCCCCGCAAAAACCTATGACGGGCAACTTTGCTCCGAAGTGCTTAACCACTTTGCTGACAGATTCGGATACATAGCCGAGCTCCGCCGCCCGATGTGTCTGCAGGACTTCAATATCTTTCTTCGTACGCAGCGGCTGTTCGATGATGGGGCCTTCGCCGGTTTCAAAACGGAACGGCATGCCCATGACTTCAAGAGGCAGGAGCAGGTCGGCAAAGATGATGGCCGCATCAACGTCCAGAATTTCCGCCGCGGTAATGGTCACTTCCGCGGCGATCTCGGGCGTCTTGCAGATATCAAGGATGGAATGTTTTTTTCGGACGGCGCGGTACTCCGCCATATAGCGGCCAGCCTGGCGCATCAGCCAGATGGGCGTTACATCCACGGGTTCGCAACGACAGGCCCGAACGAATCTGGAATTGGGTGCGGACATTCTACAGTCAATGTACCACGGGAATGAATTTGCACTGAGAGCCAAAGGCCTTTCGGTTCAATGTGATGCGTCCGCAGTCTCTGCTTTCAATGACCGGTAAGGTTTTTTTGGACCAGAAAGCTGCGCACCACTTCCGCAGGGTCTTTCTTTTCTCCATCCACCGCATAATTTATTTTGCGCATGTCCTGGGCAGTGATTTTACCTGCCAGGGAAGCAAGTGCGGTCCGGACCTCCGGAAAACGCTGCAATGCAGCGGGACGAACGATGGGAACAGCTTCATAAGGCGGAAAATAGTGCAGGTCGTCTTCCAGAACTACAAGATCGAGCGCGGCAATTAAACCATCCGTGTTCGATCCCGCCACAATATCCACCTGACGGCTTTGTAACGCTCGATACAGCAACCCCAGATCCATGACCCGCGGGGCTTCGGCAAATTTCAGTTTGTAAGCACTGACAAGCCCAGGATATCCATCCGCACGCTCGAGAAATTCATAGCCCACGCCCATTCTCAGTTTGGGAGCGAACTGAGAAAGCTGTGAGAGCCGGGAAATTTTCATGTTTCGCGCATCATCACCGCGCATCACCATGGCAAAGCTATTGTCGAATCCAAGCGGAGGCATCACTTCCAGTCCAAAACGGCGCTGGTATTGGCTTTTCACTTCAGCAAAAACCTGCCGCGGATCAGACGAAGGTTTTTCCTTGAGTACCGCAGCCAGAGCGGTGCCGGTGTATTCCACATATATGTCGATGTGCCCGTTCAGAAGCGATTGCTGGCAGATATAAGTTCCCGCCAGATAGAAGCGCCGGTCGATTGGAACCTGATGAAGTGACTCAAGATATTGGGCGAGTAACTCACCCAAAACCAACTGCTCCGTAAAGTTTTTTGAGCCGACGGTAACGCCTGATCGCGATGGCCGACAGCCCAGTATGGTCAGAGCCAACACAGCCAGGAATGAGCGACGGTCCATATCTTTTAGATTCACGTCTTTAAAATTCACGTCTTTGAGATTCATGGATCACGAATGACGCGTGCGGCGAAGGCCCCGTTGTACCAGTGCCAGAAGCGTGTTTGCCGCCAGGGCCATCAGGGCTGCGGGAATGGCCCCAACCAGAATTACGCGATTATCGACCATGGACAATCCGCGGAAGATGAATTCACCCAGACCGCCGGCGCCGATCGCCGCTGCGATGGTCGCCAGTCCCACGGTGAGCACGGTTGAGACACGGATGCCGGCGACGATGATATCGGCCGACAACGGTAGCTCTACCTGCCACAGCAACTGCCGGCCGGTGAGTCCCATAGCGATGGCGGCTTCACGTACCGGAGCGTCAACTCCGCTGATGCCGACGAAGGTGTTCTGAATGATCGGAAGCAGCGCATAAAGTGTGAGTGCGGTTATGGCAAGCCGGTCAGAACGGGCGCCCAGCCATGGCAACGGCAGCAGCAAACCAAAAAGCGCAAGGCCCGGGATAGTCTGGATGACGCTGTTCAGACCGAGGATGATGCCCTTCCAGCGTGGATGCCGCGTCATGAAAATGCCAAGGGGAACGCCGATCACGATCGCCAGCAGCATGGAAATGCTGACCAGCCAGAGATGCTCCGAAGTCAGGGCCAGAATCTCACGACGATGACTGACTACGAATTGCCACATTCACGTTCACCTGGGTTTAACTATCCGAAGACGTTCAAATCACAAAATCAGGATGCAAAAAGTTGCTGGGCCGTGCGAAAGGCGTCCACATAGGGCTTGACCTGCTGGTCCTGTGACGCCAGAAATTCTCGTGGCTGATAAATGCCATGCAAATTACCCGAGTCCATCAGAGCTATACGGTCGCCCACCAGAAGAGCCTCACTCACATCGTGGGTCACGAATACCACAGTCTTGTTCAGCCTTTGTTGTAGTTGCTTGAATTCGCGTTGCAGCTCTGTGCGGGTGATTGGATCGAGCGCGCCGAAGGGCTCATCCATCAGCAGAATTGGCGGATCGGCAGCCAATGCCCGGGCCAGGCCAACGCGCTGGCGCTGGCCTCCGGAAAGTTGATCAGGATAGCGCTGGCCAAACTCAGCGGAAGGCAGTCCAACCATCTGCAAGACCTGCTCAACTCGATTTTTAAGCTTCTCTTCCGGCCATTTTTCCAGGCGAGGCACCAGGCTGACATTTTTCCACACAGAATAATGCGGAAAGAGCCCTCCTTCCTGGATGGCATAGCCTATTCGGCGGCGCAACTGGATCACGTCCCACTCACGCAGGGAGCGGCCTTCCACGCGAACGTCACCCTCACTGGGGGTGAGCATGGAGTTGATGAGCTTGAGAGTTGTGGTCTTGCCTGATCCGCTGGGTCCCAGCAGCATGAGAATCTCACCTTGCTGGATGGCAAGGTTCAGGTCAGAAAGTAGGAGTCGATTCCCGGCGGTCCGGTACTGTACGTGGACGAATTCGATTGCCGGTGATTGATTCATCCTCAGAATGTTTGCTTCTGGTTCGAGTGACCAGCCGCCGCGGCTTGTGGAATGCAAGCACCTTCCGGGGCATTGCCGGTATCTGATCGTCAAGCCTATCAGACGCAGCCAGAGTTGGCGACTCCGCGGACGCAGACGCAACCTGCGGCTGACGCCATTTACGCATGTTGTAGGTATAAATCAAAAGGCAAAAGACGTTGGCTGGAATGAATCCCCACTGTCCGGTATGAAAGCCAATCAGGGAAATCACGATGCTGTTGAGAGCGGCCACGATCCAACCCTGCCAAAGACGCTTACCCACCATCACGGTGGAAGCCACGGTCAACAAACAAGAAACATAATCCAGATGAAACATTAATAGATCGCGCGCGCTTTCAGAGTTGCTGCTTTATTGTTACGCCTTTGCGCCAGGATTGAAATCGGCCAAATACTTTAGGTGAGTTACCGATTTCGCTGTTTTTCTCAGGTGACGAAAGGGCGTTGACCTTCACAAACTCGAAAGCGAGCTCTCTATGTCGCCTCACGACGTTCCGCATCACTCGATTCATCTGGCTTTCTACCCATCCCGTTACGACGGGCGGTCATCCTAGGGTAGGTATCCATTTTCTGATAAAGGCAAGGACCTGCCGTCAGCGCAGTTGGCCGGGCCATGATCGTTTAATCAGGAAATCACCAACTCAGGAAAGATGATGAAAGCCGTCGTCTTGGACGGTTGCAGGAAGGCCTCGTTTAAAGAGCGTACCGGGCCTCAACAATCGAAAATCAAGGTCATGCAAGCATCCGGATCCTGGTGGTCCAAATTTTTCCAATCCAACTCGTCAAAAGGAGTACCTATGAAATTCTTCTCTGAAAATATAGAAAGCCTGCGCGAACTGTATCACGCCGAATTGAGGACGCTGCTATCAGCCGAACAGCAAATCACTGAAGCGCTTCCCAAAATGATCCAGAAAGCAACTGACTCGCAGCTGAAGCAGGCACTGCAATCTCATCTCCAGGAGACACAGGTACACGTCACCCGGCTGGAACAGATCCTGCTAACGCAAGGGAAAGCGGAGGCAAGCAAATCCAAAGTTGCGGCCACCCTGATCAGTGAGGCCGAAAGCATGATCAAGGATGCGGCGGATGCGTCCGTACGCGATGCCGTCATCATTGCCGCTGCTCAGAAAGTCGAGCATTTTGAGATTGCCGCGTATGGCACGGCCCGCAGCTGGGCCAACATTCTGGGTCAAAGCAAGCATGCCCAGATTCTCGACCAGACCCTTCAGGAAGAGGGCCATGCGGACAGGTTGTTGACTTCCATCTCTGACCGCGTCAATCCATATGCGGAAAAAGTCGCCTGACGTTAGCTCCAGGGCAGGGCCGGACAGAATCTGCGTTGAGCGTCTCCGTTGTCTTCAGAAGATGGGCTCAAGCGATGGTCCGGCCCTTTCCGCCAGCATCTACCCGTTTGTATTCGATCTGAGAATCGTCTTTCTGTGGGCCTTGCGGCGCTGTTTTTTCTTGGCCAGGCGTGCTTCCTCATATTTGTTTAACGTGCCCGCGCTGGTTTTGCCTTTAGCGCCTGTGGAAGATGTTGACCCTGTGTTTTCTGCTGTGCTCATCAAGTTCTCTCAATTCTGTGCTGAATTTTTTTGATTATGAATCTCTTTGTTCATTGCCCTACGGGCATTGGCTTTCCACAATTCGTACAGGAAGCCTCTGACCGCGGCGTGATGCAGCCGCAAGCCCGGCACATGGTCTGTGACCCGTAGCCCGGACTGTAGGCTTTGGCGTGGCTGATTTTGCGAATACGCAACATGGCAACCAGGGAAATCAAGAACACAAATATCGCGAAGCTAATGTTGATCGCATTCATACAGACCTGCTGTCCTTAGAGCTGTGAAAATAAGAGCGCTGGAAAGAAGACCGGTGGAACTTTTGTGAACCAGTTTTGTGAGCCAGCCACTCAGTGGAGGGAGCACGTGTGCAGAAAGTGCGAACAAGCGGGACCATAAGTGTCCCCTACTTTCTAATCGATTGCGCAGAAAGCCGCAGCCAGAGTGGAGTGTTAAGTCCAGCGGTAACGACAGAAAGACATCAACGACCTCTTTAAGCCTAGTCTTATGCCTGACTTAAAGCAAATGCCAGCCTTCGGGATCCCGGGGTGTGTATAGCGGGTCTTTGGAGATTGGGCGGGAGACTTGCTCCCGCCCATCTTTATTTAGCTTTCCACATTAGTGAGTGATGGTGAGACTCAGGTTGACGCTTGCCGTTTGGGCTCCGCTGGTTCCGGTTAAGGTCAGCGTTGCCGATGTGGGAGGACGAACGGTCGGCGTCGGCGTGGAACTCGGGCTTCCACCACAGGCCGTTAGTCCGCCCAGCACTGAAAATGCCAGGAAAGCCAGGGCCAGGTGCTTCCGTTGTTTGCGTGCACGTGATGCCAGTCCAACCAGCACTCCAGCGAATACAAATAGCGTGGTCTTAAACGGCGAACCTGGCGCCGATTTCAGGCGAGCGCTGAGCGTTGTGGCGACGGTAACGGTCACCGGAACGTTCCCTGAGGCTGCGGTGAGGTTAACCGAAGCCGGATTCACCGTACAGGTTGTTCCCGCCGGCGCTCCGGAGCAGGTGAGCGCCACAGCTCCGCTGAATCCCTGGGAGGATAGGGAGACGTTGTAATTGGCCGTCTGTCCTGCCGCGACTGTAGCTGAGGTATTCCCGCCGGCGCCGGATAGATCAAAGTGCGGCTGGCTGATCACGACTGTTACTGACGTCGAAGTTGCCAGCGTGTACGTTGCGTCGCCGGAGTAAGTGGCCGTGATGGTGTGCTGACCTGCCGTGAGCGAAACGCTGGCAGATGCTTGTGGTGCTGCGCCCGCCGTAGAGCGTGAGTGCTACGGCCGCGCCCAGGCTGACGCCCGCCTCAGAGAACTGCACCGTGCCGGTGGGCAGAATTGCTCCGGCATTCTGAACAACCGCAACCAGTTGCGCGGATAGAACACCGGTCTGAATAGTCAAAGTAACAGGCGGAGTCGCCTGGGTGATTGTGAGCGTGCCGTTCGTTGAGACAACCGTGTAGTTGCCAAGTTTCGCGGCTGGGTCCACCAGGGCCGGCACAATTGGGAAGGTTCCCACCGTACTCGCTGCAGTAGCGGCTGTGGTGAAGTTTGCGGTGATGTTGTCTGCGTTCTTGATTCCGACAACGGTTCCGGTCAGCGCCGGGTTTGCGGTGCCATACGGCCGCGCAGCGTTGTTTGCGGTCACGGTAAGAGCTGCGACAGTCACGGTCAGCGTGCCGTTGTTTGCGGTCACGATGTAGTTGCCGAGTTTGGACGAGGGATCTACCAGAGCCGGCACAATCGGATATGTCCCGATCGCGCTGGCAGGTCCAGCGCTGGTGAAGGTTGCTGTGATGTTGTCAGCGTTGCGCAAGCCAAGCAGGGTGCCAGTGAACGCCGGATTGGCATCACCGTAAATGCGGCTTGCATTCGCGGCGCTCACAGCTAACGGCGTGGCACTGACGGTAAGTGTCCCGCTGGAAGCCACGGTGTAGTTGGTCAGCTTCGCGCCTGGATCAGTGAACGTGGGCGTGATGGGATAGCTCCCAACCCCGCTGGTTGGATCGGCCGTGACGGAGAATGTGGCCGTGATGTTGTCAGCGTTCTTCAGGCCGGTGATGGTTCCGGTGAAGGCCGGGTTGGCGTCACCATAAAGACGTGTCACGTTCGCGGCTGCCACGTTGAGTGCGGCCGGAACAATGGTGACTGTGCCGTTCGTCAGGGTCAAGGTGTAATTGCCTAGCTTGCCCGGAATGGCATCAACAGGCGTGGGCACGATTGGCTGAGTTCCCACCGAACTGGTAACCAACGCCGTGCTGGCGAAGGTAGCTGTGATGGCATCGCCATTTTTAAGGCCAACAAGTGTTCCGGTGAAAACAGGATTTGCGTCTCCATAAGCGCGCGTGGCATTGCCCGCGATAATGCTCAGAGGCGCCGGTGTGATGGTGAGCGTGCCGTTGACCAGGGTTACGGAATAGTTGCCGGCCCGGTTGTTTGGATCAGACAGCGCAGGCGCCAGAACGAGTGTTCCCACTGGAGTCGTGGGATCGGCTCCTGCTCCAGAAACAACGGCGGTAATGGCGTCGTTATTTTTGAGCCCTGTGATGGTGCCAGTGAGCGTAGGGTTCGGTCCGCCGTAAATGCGGCTCGCGTTGCCTGCGGCTACGGTCAAAGGCGAAGGGTTGATGGTTAGAACACCATTCACGGATGTTACGGCGTAGTTCGCCAGATTGTTTCCTGGATCCACGAGTGTGGGAACGATAGGCTGCGGACCAACGTTGGTTGATCGCCGTCGCGGGGCTGGCAAACGTGGCCGTGATGTTATCCAGGTTCTTGATGCCGGAGATGGTGCCGGTCAATGCAGGGTTGGGATCGCCATACAGACGCGATGCGGTACCACCAGCCACGCTCAGCGGAGCGGGCGCAATGGTGAGCGTGCCATTGTTGGAAGTTACGGTGTAGTTCGCAAGCTTTGTGGTTGGATCAACCAGAGTGGGAATGATTGGAGATGTTCCAACTCCCGTCGCCGCAGTGGTTGCGCTGGCAAACGTGGCGGTGATGTTGTCAGCGTTTTTGATGCCGACAACGGTTCCAGCAAATATCGGGTTCGGGTCGCCATAAAGGCGGCTTGCGTTGGCGGCCGTAACGCTTAGTGCGGCGGGAGAGACCGTAAGCGTTCCATTCGTTGACGTGACCGTGTAGTTGCCAAGCTTTGTAGTTGGATCAACCAAAGTAACCGTGATGGTGAACGTTCCTACGCTGCTGGTGGCTACGGCCGTGGTGGCAAATGTCGCCGTGATGTTGTCAGCATTCTTGATGCCGGTGATGGTCGCCGAGAACGCTGGGTTCGCATCGCCATACAGGCGCGTTGCGTTGTTGGTGCTTACGTTGAGCGGCGCGAGAGTGACTGTGAGCGTGCCGTTGGTAATGGTGGTTGAGTAATTGATCAGTCTGCCGTTGGGATCAACCAGGGCAGGAACCAGCGGATAAGAACCGACGGCACTGGTCTGCGCCGCGCCAGTGACATTCGCGGTGATGTTGTCACCGTTCTTCAGGCCAACAATCGTTCCCGTGAATGCCGGGTTGGGATCACCGTACAGGCGAGTAGCGTTTCCTGCGGTGACGGTCAACGGAGCCTGCGTGATGGTGAGTGTTCCGTTGGTTGATGTCACAGAGTAGTTGCCGAGCTTGCCTGTGGGATCAGATAGTACGGGTACGATGGGCGACGCTCCCACGTTGGTTAAGAGCGTGGCGGCGCTGGTGAAGCTGGCAGTGATCGCGTCACCGTTACGCAGACCAGCAAAGCTGCCGGTGAACGGCGGATTCGGATCGCCGTAAACCCGCGTGGCATCTGCGGCTGCGATGGTGAGAGGCGCAGGCGTGATCGTCAGAATGCCATTGTTGGAAATCACCGTGTAGTTCGGCAGCTTGTTGGTTGGATCACTGAGCGTTCCCACGATGGGCGAATTTCCAACCGGGCTGGTTGCCGTGGCGGCACTGGTGAACGTGGCGGTGATGTTATCCAGGTTCTTGATGCCGGTGATGGTTCCGGTGAATGCAGGGTTAGCATCGCCATACAGCCGCGTGGCGTTTGCGCCTGCCACAGTCAAAGGCGCCGGGGTTACCGTCAAACTTCCGTTGGTCGAAGTAACAGTGTAGTTGCCGAGTTTGGTGCCAGGATCGGCCAGTGTGACCGTGATCGGGAAAGTACCCACGTTGCTGGCTGGAGTTGCTGTGCTGGCAAAGGTGGCGGTGATGTTGTCAGCATTCTTGATGCCGGTGATGGTTCCGGTGAAAGCCGGGTTCGCGTCGCCGTAAAGGCGGGTTGCGTTGGCCGCGGATACGCTCAACGGCGCCGTGGTTACAGTCAGCGATCCGTTGTTTGAAAGCACGGCGTAGTTGCCCAATTTGCTGCCGGGGTCAACCAGAGTGGGAATGATGGAGAACGTTCCCACGTTGCTGGCTGGCGTGGCCGTAGTGGCGTATGTGGCAGTGATGTTGTCAGCGTTCTTGATGCCGAGGATGTTGCCGGTGAACGTGGGATTAGCGTCGCCGTAGCTGCGGGATGCGTCATTCGCAGTGACGGACAAGGGCGCTTGCGTGACGGTGAGCGTTCCACTGTTAGGGGTGAAAGTGTAGTTACCGGCTTTCCCGCCCGGATCAACCAGAGTTGCCACAATTGGGTAAGTTCCCACCGGGCTGGTTGCAACGGCGGTGGTGCCGAAGCTGGCGGTGATCGCATCTCCATTTTTGAGTCCGGTGATGGTACCGGTGAAAACCGGGTTCGAATCTCCGTACAGGCGCGAGGCGTTGTCTGCAACAACGGAGAGAGGTGCGGGCAAAATGGTCAGCGTGCCGCTGTTGACCACGGTGTAATTGCCCAGCTTGGCGCCGGCGTCGGTGAGAGCCGAGGTGATTGGATAGGTTCCAACAGCGCTGGTTGGATCCGCTGCGACGCTGAAAACACCAGTGATCACGTCTCCGTTCTTAAGTCCAGTGATCGCGCCGGTAATGGGTGGATTTGCATCCCCGTAGAGGCGCGAGACGCTGTTGCCGGCCACCGTCAGTGGCGCGGGATTCACAGTGACTGTGCCGCTTGATGTCAGGGTGTAGTTGGCGATGTTGAAGCCGCCGCCAGGGACCAGCACTCCGTTAATCGGATAACTGCCTACCGGGCTGATAGTCGAAGCTGTAGAGGAGAAAGTAGCAGTCGCCAGGTCGCCGGCTTTCAGTCCCTGCACCGTTCCAGTGATGGGCGGATTCACGTCGCCGTAGAGGCGGGTGACGTTGGTTCCGGCCAGAACCAGCGGAGCTTTCGTGATGGTCAAGGTTGCGTTAATCGAAGTGAAGGTGTAGTTGGCAGCAGCCAATGTTCCCTGAACGCAGGTAATGGTCTGCGGTCCCGCCGGTGTATTCACTCCCGCGGAAGTGGAGCAAGTCGCGGTTCCAGTTACCACGCCTGCCGCAGTTTCGTTGTTCAGGAAACCGGAAAGGATGAAAGTGAATGGCGGGTTAGCGTCGCCATACACCTTGGTAGCATTCTGGGAATTGATGGTGAGAACAGCTTTGGTTACCGTAAGCGTCGTTGTGGCTGAGCTTAACGCGAACTGAACGTCACCGGCAAAACTGATACCGATAGAGTGCGCCCCGGCCGGTAATCCGCCAGGAATGATGGTTCCAACATTCGTGGTGACCGTGGCGACGCCCGAAGCATTGGTGATCCCTGATCCAACGCTGATGCCATCCACCGTGAAGGCAAGCGTGCGGTTGGCGATCAGCGCTCCAGGTGCCGTGCGGTGAAGTGCAGCCGTGAGAGTCGTGTTTCCAAAATAAACTGCGCTGGCGGTTGTCGCCACAATGTTGGTTGCGGAGGGCGGCGCGCTTACCGTCACGGTGGTGGTTGATGTGTTGTCAGCCGGATTCGGGTCCACTGCGGAAGAGTTGCTCACGATCGATGTATTGGTGATCGTATCCAGATTCAACAATGTGCTTACCGTGGATCCCACAATCCTCACGCTGCCAGTTGCTCCGCTGGCCAGCGACGCAAATGTGATGGTGCGGTTCAGGCCGGCGCCTTTGTCGCATACTGCGCCGCCCGATAACGGAGTGCAGGAGACAAAGGTCATATTTGCCCGAGGTAGAAGGTCATTGATCGCTACTGACGCCGCGCTCGGCCCGTTGTTCGTGATCGAAATGTCGTACGTGATCTGGTTGCCCGCATTCACCGGATTGGGCGACGCGATCTGAGTAATCGTGAAATCCGCTTGTGAGCAACTGCGTGGAGGATAAGCGGCAACGCCTTGAATCTGGCCGGCGCCGGTCATCGGATTGTCGGCAACAAGGGTGGGAACAACGCCCGGGATGATGTTGAACACGGCCACGCCAAACGCGTCGTCGGCGGCGTACAGAAAGAGTCCAGAATTGTCGCTGGCCAGGCCAACCGGTTTATGTCCCGCGGCGATGCTGAACGCGCCGATGCTGGTGAGAGAACCATCGGGATTGACGGTGAACTGGTTCAGATCATTGCTGCCCTGATTGCTTTGCAGAAGAATCGTATTGTCCGGCGTGAGAAAGACGATGTTTGAGTCCGAGCCTGCGGCGGCAAAGGGACTGCCGACGAGCGGAGTGAGCGCTCCCGTAGGAGCGACGCTCCAGGCGTCAGTGATAGAAGTCGCGGCGCCGCCTTCTCCTGCATAAAGCAGTTTGGCGTTGCAGCTGAATTCCACGCCACCAGCAAGTCCTGTGCCGCTGCGGGGAAAGGGAGATCCCGCGACCGGGGTCAGTGACCCATCTAAGGCAATCGTTAAGACTGAGACACTTGTCTGATGTGAAACCGCAAGCAGTTTGCCATCACTGGAGATCTTCATGCCTGCCATTGGCGAAGGCAGCGCAGCGGCCGTGCTGGCGAGCGAGAGCGCTCCGTTCGCGGCAACATTGAACGTCTTGAGGGTGCCGTTGGCGGAGGCCATCAGGAAGTTTCCGTTGGGCGTGGCCGCCATTGAGATGCCGCCGCAACTATCCAGTGTTAAGCCGGTGGCAAACGGAGAACCGGCAACCGGCGTCAGAATTCCCGATGCGGGCGTGATCTGGAACACGCTGATGGTCTGATCGCCGGAGTTAGTAGCAAAAAGGAGATTTCTGGAGGGACTGATGGTGATCCGATCCACTGCGGCGCACAGAACGTTTGCGCCCACGCCACCGGTAGAGAAAGGCGAATTTGCAACAGGTGTAAGCACGCCACCTGCATCCACGGCAAAGCCAGAAATGGTGTTTGTCGTAGCCGTGCGGTTGGTTACGTAGACAAAGTTCTGGGCCTGAAGAGCAACAGGCAGCAGAAACGCCGAAACAAGCGTTGCCAATAAAGCCCATGATGAAGTTAAGAAACAAGACCTGACATACTTTGTCACGCAAAGCGCTGCAAAGCCCAACCTGCTCGTGGTGGTACGCATACTTCTTCCTCCAGGGAATACAAAGGGGACCTGTGGTGGTGAATTGTGTTTTGGGGTGGAACTATCCGGAAGGGGCCCGTCCAATCTAGGGTTGGACTAAGTCGCGAACGCCGGGCATGCAAATCACGCTCGACTGAGGGTAGCGTGACAACAAGTCTGTTTTGCCTAAGAGGTACTGCGTGCCGAAAAATGGCTTTCGATCAATTTTGCACACAATATCAACCCAGTGATTAGCCGAGCATTAAAACGGCATTAAGTTTTCTAATGATCAAATTTTTAACACTCTGGGAACAATTCGCCGCGGTTTCAGATGGCTGTCCAGGTTCCTGCGAGAGATGGGAACGCCAACAGGCGGAGTGCGATAATCTTTTGCATATTTATTGCAGAACCTATGAAGCGCCACGTCCTGATTTACGGCTTGGTTGGTGGAGGCCTGATCGCGCTCCTCAAATGGAGTGAGTACCGGTTCCTGGTAATTGAACACTCATTCGAAATCTATGGCGGGTTGGTTGCGGCCACGTTTGCCGTTCTCGGCATCTGGCTTGGTCTTAAGCTCACAAGCAAGAAGCCAATCATCGTTGTGAAGGAAGTTCCTGTACCGCTGGAAGGCCCGGCTCCGGCCGCGGCGCCGTTTGCCGTCAATGAAAGAAAACGTGAGGAGCTCAGCATCACGCCCCGCGAGCTGGAAATCCTTGCCCTCATAGCCCAGGGGCACAGCAACCGGGAGATTGCCGGGAGGCTCTTTGTCAGTGAAAACACCGTGAAGACGCATTCCAGTCGCGTGTTTGACAAGTTAGGGGCAAAGCGAAGAACGCAGGCCGTGCAGCTCGGCAAGGAATTCGGCCTTCTGCCGTAAAAATACCTGCCTCCTGGGATCACTCAAATGTATGATTTTGCCTGTTTGGAAGCGAAATCACCCGAAAGAATGACGACATAAATCCTGCGGTGCGCCATCTTTGCGTATGAATCAACTTTCGCAGTCAGGAGAAAACACATGAAAAAGACAATCATTACCTTCGGGCTGATCTCAGGCGCTATTTCCGCCATCATGATGGTGGGCACAATGCTAATCTCGGACAGGATTGGCATGGACAGGGGCTACGTTGTCGGCTACACAGCCATTGTGCTCTCGTTCCTGCTGGTCTTCTTCGGAATCCGCTCATACCGGGACAATGAAGGCAACGGCCGGATCACTTTTTCCAAAGCCTTTACGGTGGGCATTTGCATCACTTTGATCTCGTGCGTCTGCTATGTCATCGCCTGGGAAATTCTGTACTACAACTTCATGCCAGACTTTTTGGATAAATGGGGCGCACACGTAATTGAGAAGGCGAAAGCTTCAGGGGCAAGCGCTGCGGCGATTCAGGCCAAGGTGGAAGAGTTCAAGAAATACAGGCAGTTATATGCGAACCCGCTCACCAATGCCGCGATGACATTCATTGAGCCATTTCCGGTTGGCTTGGTCATTACTTTGATCTCGGCGGCGATTCTGAGGAAGAAGCCGCAAGCGCGGGAAGCGGTGGCTTAGGGTTTTCATTTTTCGCAAAGAATGACAGGCTATTCAGCCGAGCGGCAGGAACCGGCTATAACTTGTTCTGCCTCTTGAACACCGATTCCGGTAAGGCTCGGACGCCAAACATGACGTAGCGCCAGAACCAAGGCGTGTATAGAACATCAGGTGCACCATTCTGAAGGCAGTGATAGATGTCCTTCGCCACGCGCTCAGGGCTGGCGAAGGGCATTTCTCTCGGCAAATGAGCGGTCATCAATGTGTCAACGGGGCCGGGCTTGATGGTAAGAACCCGGACACCTGCAGGATATAACCGGGCTCGTAGACCTTCCAGAAAATGACCCAGTGCTCCCTTGGCGGAGCCATAAACATAATTTGACCGACGGCCGCGGTCCCCGGCAACAGAGGTTATTGCCGCAAGACAGCCACTTCCCCGCGATTCAAAGTGATCGGCGAAAAGAGTAAGAAGGCAGGCCGCGCTCACGAAGTCAGTATTCAACTGGCGGGCAGTTAGCTCGATTGAATGCCGGCATTGTTCCTGGTCAAGCATGGAACCGTAGGCGAGAAATACAGTGTCGAACTCCGGAAAATTTGTTTTTGCATATTCAAACAGGCGAACGTGGTCATCCTGCTTTTCAAAATCAGCACAGAAGGTAAGAACAGTGGATGCGCCGCGGAGGAGAAGGTCTGCGCGCAGAGATGCCATCCGTTCCTGGGAGCGCGCAACAAGTAACATCTCATTGCCCGCAGCAGCCATTCGCCGCTCAACGGCTTCAGCGATACCTGAGGTCGCGCCCAGTACAATGATTTTCTGCATCATGATTGTTATCTTTTTCCTTCTGTAACACGCCGCCAAAAGGAAGAGGAGAGCTTCTTATCGAGGAATGGTTCCAGCTGACGCCAGCGTGGGAACGATGCCTCAAACATTTCCGGACTCATCCGGGCATCTTTGGCTGGATACAGGGCGCCGCCGCTTTCAAGAACAATTTGATCCAGGGTACGCAGCAGCCTAAGAGTGGATTCTCCGCGCATGGCGAAATCAAGGGTGAGGGTCAGCCCAGGCCTGGGAAATGAGAGCAATCCGGGGCTTGGAAGCGCACCGAATTTCTTTAACACGGCAAGAAATGATCCTTGGCCGCTGGCGGAAGTCTTTTGCAGGATTGTATTGAGAGCGTCGGCGGCCGTTTCCGGAATCACGAATTGATATTGCAAGAAACCACTCTTGCCGTAAATAAGGTTCCAGTCGCGAATGGCATCCAGAGGATAAAAGAAGCGATCATACGTCTGGTTGGATTTACCTTTTTTCCAGACATTCCAGGAAAAATAAGCCTGGTTGAACGCCTTGACACTCAATCGCCCAAGGCACCATTCAGGCAGCGGGAAAGGAATTCCGGGCGAAAATCTGGCTGGAGACGCAGATAGGGATGTGTTCGCGTGGTTGGCGCGAAAGAACACGCCTCGCAGGCCCCTGGGCGAGAGACAGTCCACCCACGCAACCGTGTACTCGAACGATTCATCACTTGCCGCAGTGACATCAAGGAATGTCCGCAAGGATGTAAAGGGTAAAGTCTCAACGTCCATGAGGCTGCTTGAGATCGGCAGGAGTTGAATTTCAGCCCAAAGTATGACGCCCGTTAATCCGAGGCCGCCGACAGTGGCGCGAAAAAGTTCCGGATATTCCTGAGGACTGCAAATGACCGTAGCTTCATCGCTCCGGCAAATTGCCATCTTTCGCACATGGCGTCCAAATGTGCCGGCGCGGTGATGGTTCTTCCCGTGTACATCATTGGCGATGGCCCCGCCGAGAGTCACAAACTTTGTGCCTGGAGTGACAGGAAGAAAAAAGCCACGCGGAACTATGAGCCGATTGATCTCCGCAAGACTGATTCCGGCTTCGCACCGAATCCATCCCTCATGGAAATCCGCAGCCATGAAACGATTAAGCGTCGAGCAATCGATCAGGTCACCGCCATCGTTCAGGCAGGAGTCGCCATAGCTTCGGCCAAGTCCATAGGGTAGAAGTCCCTTCGGTGGAGCTGTCTTGAGGATGGACGATACCTGATCCATCCAAGCAACGCGATGGACCTGCGCATGTTCGACCCGCGGGTGTCGTCCCCAGGACATGCGCCGTGGTGCGACCTGAGAAGGGCGTGGGTGAGGCGAAGGTCCCAATTGAGGTTGCGAACTCATCTCCCTAAAGCGGCCTGGCGGTGCTTGCGAGCAGCACCACAAGCCCAATGGCCGCCGCACAATAACTTACGGGATCCTTCATGGCAAGAATGACCGGATCCTCATGCAGTTCACCACGAGTTGCTTTCAGCCATAAACGGCTCAGCCAGTAAGCAATCGTTGGAGCGAGCAACATTAACGCCGCCGGTCGAGGATACAGCACCAGGACTTCAGGGCTATGAACATAAAGACTGAAAATGACGACCGCAGAAAACCCGCTGGCGATTCCAAGATTCAGCAGCAAAGCGCGGTCTTCCACCAGATAAGCGCGGCCCGACCGGCCCTGTTCAACCAGATCACCTGCATGGACGAGTTCAGAGTATCGCTTGCCCATGGAAAGGCTCAGGAAGAAAAAGAGCGAGAAGGAGATAAACCAGTGAGACAAAGGTACAGCACTCACGAGTGCGCCTGCCAGGATTCGAATGCTGTAAAAAGCGGAGAGGACGAACACATCCAAAAGTACGACCCGTTTCAGGTAAACCGAATACCACATTGTGAGCAGCGAATATCCGGTAAGAACTAAGCCGAAATTTGTTCCCACCAGAAAGCCAGCGGGGAGGGCAATGAGCAACAGGACAACCGCAATCAGCAGGCCTCTGGGAATTGAGACATCGCCCGCCGCAAAAGGGCGTTTACGCTTCCAGGGATGAATTCGATCAGAATGCAAGTCAAGCAGATCATTGAGGACATAGATTCCGGAAGCGCACAAGCCAAAAAGGGTAAAGGCCAGCCCGGTCATCATCCAGGAATGACGGTCAAATCTGTGCGCCAGTGCCAGAGGCAGAAATAGAAGGATGTTCTTGAGCCAATGGTGGCCCCGCACGGCCGCTATCCAGGTTCGAAATGTTGCCTCCTCTACCGGAAAAACACTTCCCAACGGTGCATTGCGACGCGCCTTTGACGCCAGCGCCGGCCTGCCAACCACGTGGGCCGTTGATGCTACACGCCAGACAGGCAGGTCAGAGGTTGAATCACCGAGATACTCAAAACCTTGTTCGCCGTAGCGTTCACTCAGAAATTCCGCTTTAACGCGCCCCTTCAGATTTCTATGACCGGAACTGGCGAAACAGGCCTCGAAAATTTCCGTGGAGTCAGCAACTCTGCGAGCCAGGTCGTGCGCGGACGCCGTAACCAGAACTAAACGTTTTCCCGCCTTATGTTGCTCATTCAGGAATTGCACTACCTCCTGGTTATAGGGCAAGGCCTTGACGTCAATCTGGGCGCGTTGCGCGAGTTGAGTTTTGAGATTGGCACGTCCTGATAACAACCAGAGCGGCGTCATAAAAAGGCTTTGAGGCCGCCGTTTTAGAACCGAAATCAGGCATTCCCAGAGAAGGTCACTGCGGATCAGGGTGCCATCAAGGTCAACGCAAAGGATACGGGAACCCGCGATGGCGTCAGTCGACGCCGGCGCGATGCACTCGTCAGTTGTCCCGGAAGTGGCCATACCAATTGTCAATACAATATTTTCTAGATCCGCAATTCTAAACTATCGCTTGATTTCATTCTACCTAGGTATTTGACTTAGAAAACAGGTTAGTCATAGTAGCTGTTGTGCGCTGGCAATCAGGTATCTACCTTGGTCCATAGGAGATTCTTATTTCGAAGTATTCTGTTTACATTTCTTGACATAGTTGCCAGTAAAATATTCAAGAGATGAAACTTGTCAAGACGCACTGCATCTGACAAAATCCAAGGATTCAATCTACCACCTACCTTGTAGATATGGAGCAGTCCCCACTTGACACGGCAAAATTCGGCCACTCTCGCGGAGCATTTCCGGCGGCCCCAGCTATTTTTACCCACACTCAGCGTCCTGACATTCATTGTGTATTACACCACTCTGTCATTTGCCTTCGCGTGGGATGACATACCCCAGATCTCAAATAACCCGGTTGTCCGCTCCTGGGCGAACATACCGAGGGCATTCACCACGGACTTGTGGTTCCATGTGCATCGCGGACAGCTGTACTACCGTCCGTTGTTTACGACCTGGTCCATCTTTAATTATTCCCTTTTTCAATTGCATCCCTGGGGATGGCATCTGACCGCAGTCCTACTGCATATAGTTACGGTCTCAGGGGTCTACTTGTTGGCGAGAAGGCTGGAGCTTCCATACTGGACCGCCGCGGCGGCGACGGCTCTTTTCGCCCTGCACCCGGTTCACATCGAGTGCATCGCCTGGATTTCGGCAGCATCAGACACCATGGTCACTCTGTTCTACATCCTGGCATTCGCGGCGTTTCTTCAGTCGCGGAGGGTCTCAGAGTCTCAAAAGACACCCTGGACCATTTCCTCCATCGCAATTTATTGCCTGGCGCTTCTCAGCAAGGAAATGGCGGTAACTTTCTTCCTCGTGGTTGGAGTCTATGTCTGGCTTTTCCCGTCGCGAGGCGCTGTTAAATTCGGCGAAAAACTTCGGGAAGCAGGTATCGTTGCCGTGCCATACCTGGTCGTGGGGTTAGGTTACCTGGTGTTACGAAAGTCTGTCCTGCATAGCGTGATCGCCGATCCGACTATGCGTGAAACCGCGCTGTCTTATGTTCTAGTGGCGCCGTACGTGTTGATGTTTTATCTCCGGATTCTGCTGATACCGCTGGGATTGACCGGTCTTTACTACACGCCGGTACCCGTCCCAGGTCAGTACCATTTGGTCGTGATCGCAGTACTCGTTCTGGTGGCCTATGTGGCACTCATTCGCGCTTGGTACAAGCGCAGCGGCGACCGTATGGTCCTGTTCCTGGCATGGTGGCCTTTATTGACACTGGCGCCGGCGCTCTATCTACCGAATTTTAGCAACGGTGATTTTGTGCGCGACCGCTACATTTACCTTCCTTCCGTCGGTTTCATCCTCCTGGCTGCCAAGGCGATCAGGTTAATGCCCGCAGTTGCGAAGATCAGCGTCCGGACTGTTCAGGTGGCGATGGCTGTGCTTGTGCTGCTGGGCTTCACCGCGCTGAACGCGCAGCAGATCTATTGGGACAACGAACTCGAGGTCTTCCAGCGGGGGCACGATCTTTATCCCGACAGTAACTATGCTCGAGTTGGACTGGCACGAATGCTTGAGCAGGGCGGCAAAAATGATCAGGCCATTGATTTGCTGCTGGAATCGATCAGGCAAAAACCCAATCGGCCGCCTGCTTATTACCTGCTCGCAGAAGCTTATTCCAGAATCGGCGACATGCAGAAAGGCAAGCTGGCGCTCGCTCAAGCTCTGGCCCGCACTAGTGATCCTACCGAAGGCGAAATGGAGATCGCGGATCTGGCCGGACTCTATAGCAGGCTTGGCGAGTTCGATCAAGCCATCCAATTGTGCAACCTCGTGCTGGCCAAGGAGCCCGATTTGCTCACTGCCCTCTATAACTGTGGCAACGCGAATTTTCAACTTGCCAGATACAGTGAAGCTGAAAAGCTACTTTCGCACGCAGTTGCAGTCGCCCCCGGTGAACCAGCGGCTCTCTATTGGCTCGGCAGAGTTTACCTTGAAACCGGCAGACTGCCGGAGGCGCAGGCCGCATTTCGCAAGGTGTTGGCGATCCAGCCGGATATCTACGAATATCACTATCGTTTCGCCGAGACGCTTGAAAAAGCTGGCGATGCGCAGAGTGCCAAACAGGAATATCGAGAGGCGCTTCGCTTTGATCCGCTCGGGGAGGGGGCAAAGTCCCGCCTCAGCAAGCTGGAAACAAGCGTTCACTGATTCCAAGTTGCACACCTTTCGAACCGTAATGCAAAACGATGTGTCTTCTTTGGAAGGCTCTCAGGCGTGAGACGGAGAAGAGCTACTTGCGATCAATCTTGCTGAGATCTCTTATCGATTCGAGACCTGCAGCCCCCTGGATTTTTCAGCCGAATGGAGCAGGTGTTGGACGGGTTCTGAGATGATAAACGCAAGTTCATTTCGACGTTTTACCGATATGGTCGGCCCTCGCCACGGAGTACCGCAAGCGTTCACTAATCCTTTTGGCCTTACTGTCCTGGCGATTTCATTTTCTAGCGCGGCTTTGACTGCGGTCTACCTTTCATGGAGGTGGCCGCTTCAATTAGACGGACCGCTGATCCAATATATTGCATTCCTGATAGACCATGGCAAAGTCCCGTACCGAGACATCATTGATTTGAACGGGATCGGCTGCTATTTCTCCAGCATGCTGGAACTGCGTCTGTTTGACCATAGTGATCTTGGCTGGCGCGTGTACGACCTGCTCTTCCTCCTGCTAGGCAGCAGTGGTATTGCTCTCATTACAAAGCCTTTCGGGAGAGTCGCGGGAATAGTTTCAATATCGTTGTTTGTAGCGCTTCATATTCATGAAGGAATTGGGGAATTGGGCCAACGGGATTTTCAGACGGCCGCCCTCGAACTGCTTGGATGCGGGCTTTTACTGCACGGATTCAGAACACATAGAGCGCCGCTGTTCTTTCTTAGCGGGATGGCGATTGTGGCTGGCGCCACGATGAAGCCGTCTGCAATTGGTTTCTTGTTAATGATTCTGGTATTTGCGTGGGGCGCAAGTTGGTTCAGCCCTGAGCGAAGGCTTTCCCAACCGCTCTGGGCTACAACCGGATCCGCGTTGGCAGGCGCCGTCGTTTTTGCCTATCTCGTCTACAGCGGAGCATGGTGGCCTTTTGTGGAGCTATACCGGCGATTGTTGCCCATTTATTCTCGAATGTCTCATCAGCCTGACTACTATCTGCGCTTTGTCCTGGAGAACCAGTTGCGGCCGTTGTTCATACCAGCGGTGCTGGCCGCTGCCCAATTTCTGCTTGACCTAAAAGGATGGTGGAAAAAAGAAACTGTCATCATTGTGATCGGGGCAGCTTGCGCCTATCTGTCGTACTTGGTTCAGGGCAAGGGGTTCTGGTATCACGTGGACCCTTTGAGCGCCTTCCTCGTGGTTTGGTGCGGGATTGGCGTGACAAAATTGCTGGCTGACCATAGGGCGCTTGTGCGGTTGCCGGCCGCCATTGTGCTTGCCTCTTGGCTTGTATTTTGGTTCCCGGTGCTGTATCGAGATATTCAGCAGCAAAAATTCGATCCAGCAGCGCAACAACTTTTAGAAAGGCGAATTCAGCAGTTCAGAGCCCAAGGCAAGAACAATGGCATACAGGTTATGGATACGACATATGGCGCAATCCATGCTCTCTATGATCTTAAACTCGTGCAGGCCACCGGATTCATCTACGATTTTCTTTTCTACAGCTACCCGGAAGAGTCGATGATAATCGATCTGCGCGCAAAATTCTTGAGAGAGATGGGCGAAAGGAAACCCGACTTGCTCGTTATCACAAGCCAATCGTGGCCGCAGGTAGGCTTGCGCTACAACAAAATGGATCTATGGCCGGAATTCAGGACTTTCCTGGAGACCAACTACCATCTGGGGTTGGAAGGAGAGTTTTATAGAATCTATGTCCACAATTAGAGCAATCTGCCGCAGCTACCAAAGCCCCCTCATTCGGGCTTATGCGACTATTCGCTTTCATATCCTTAGACAAAGATTCCTGGATGAGATTGGCCAGTATCTGCCCAAGCAAGGCGAAATTCTCGATGTGGGATGCGGATTCGGATTGTTCTCACTGTATTTTGCCCACTGTCAAGAGCGAAGGATGACAGGCTTTGATCTCGACGCGCGGCGGATCGAGCGGGCTCAAGAGGCTGCGAAGCTGCTGAACCTGCAGAACACAACGTTCCGCTGTGGCGATGCCCGCTCGCTGGCACTCGACAAGCCGTTTGATGCCGCCTTCATGTTGGACATCGTCCATCACATTCCGCCTGGCAACGTGGGTCCTTTGCTAAAAGAGCTGTCTGCCTGGATCAAACCAGGCGGTACGCTAATTGTGAAGGACGTGAGCAGACGTCCAGCTTACAAGCGCTGGTTCACTTGGTGGCTCGATAAAGCAATGGACTATAAAACCCCAGTCCACTACTGGGAGGTTTCAGACCTGCAAGATGAATTGCTGCGGCACTTCAAAACAGTACACGTACACGCAATGGTCGACTACCTTCCCTATCCGCACTTGTTGTACATCTGCACGCGTTAGATCATAGTTGTCTATCGGACGCATTTTTGAGCGTGCGGGAAGAACGGAAGAAACCGGCGCAGAGAGATTCGGGCCCCCGATAGAGCTATCGCGCTATGATCACAAGCCGAAGAAGCAAGATCCCGGCTGGATAACCTGAAAGCAAGCGCCCGGTGACTTGAGACAGCGACGGTCGAAGGATGCGCCCGGAGCCGAGTCTAAAGAAGAAGGTCATCTTTTAAGAAACGAGTGATTGTGTCTTCGAAGCCCTCCCCTGCGGGAAGACGCAAATACATGGATTGAAAAGCCGCCCCGGATGGGAATTGGTCGTAAGGGGCGGATTGTTACAATTCGTGCCTACTTTTACTACGGGGCGCAGATGTTCACTGCTCATTCAGCACAATGATGGGATCAACCTGCACAGCGCGACGGGCAGGCACCAGGCTTGCCGCCAGCGCAATCAGTCCCAGAACAGCGGTAACGCTCACCAGCACAATCGGATCTAACGGCTGTACACCGTAGATCTGGCCGGCAACAGCGGAACGCAGCAGGAAAGAGCATGCGATGCCAACCAGCAACCCAACCCCAACCAGTACGAAACCTTCGTGCAGAACGAGTCGCACAATACGCCCTGGAGAACTGCCCAGAGCCATCCGTATTCCGATCTCTCGTTTCCGCTGGGCGACGACGAAAGCCAGAACGGCGTAAATCCCAATCGCAGCCAGAAAGAGCGCCAAGCCGCCGAAGCCCAGGGCGAGAGTCATGGATGTCCGCCGGCTGGACAAGGAACGCTCGGCGCGATCACTCATGGTGTGCACATCAAAGATGGCCAGTTCCGGATCGATTGCGGCCATCTTAGAGCGAATTGAATACATGACGGATTCTGGATCTCCTGCGGTCCTGGCTGCGAGAGTGAAATATCTTTCCGGGCTCTGCGCAAAAGGGAAGTAATAAACGCCCGTAGGAGTTCCGGTAGAGAGATCTTCAATGCGCACGGAACGAACAACGCCTACCACCGAAAGCCATCGCGTATGTTCATCCGTTTTGAGCAGGTTGGTGTTATCGGAAGGCTGGTACATGCGGTGTCCGATAGGATCCTGGTTGGGCCAAAAGCGCTGCGCCAGCTTCTCATCTATCACGACAACCGGCAGAGAGCTGCTGACATCGCTGTCCTGAAAATATCGTCCTCGCACCAGGGGAATACGCATGGTCTCGAAATAACCCGGCGTCGCACTGACGTAAATGGGAGAGATGACTGATTCGCCCGGCTTCATCTGATAGCCTTCGGCAAGAATCACGCTGTCACTGTGATTATCTCCGAGCGGGATGATGGTGGTAGCGCCCGCTGAGATGACGCCTGGAACTTGTCGTACCGCATCCAGAGACCGGTTCATGAGTGTTCGGAGCTGATCATCGCTCTCATAACGAGATTTTGGCGCGGAAGTGGATGCCGTGGCGATTCCATCCATGGAGTAGCCAGGATCAACTTTCAGCAGTTGGCGAAAGCTGGCAAGAAGCAGGCCGGCGCCCATCAAAAGCGAGAAGGCAAAACCGATCTGGGCGATCACCAAGCCCTGCCGCACACGACGGGAACCTTTTCCACCAGTACCCGTGCGGCCTTCTTCGCGCAGCACGTTGCTCATCCCGTATTTGAGGATGCTGGCGATGGGAGCGAGACCGATGAAGACCCCAGCCAGAGCGGCGATGGCCAGGGCCGCAAGAACGACTTCCAGATGCATGCTTACTTCATCTGCGCGGGGAAAGCGGTTGAGGCCCATGGTCGACAATACGCGCAACAGACCCGCTCCCAATCCGACTCCGGCAGCGCCGCCGGCCAACGCAAGCAACAGGTTCTCCACCATGACTTGCCGAACTAGATGGCTGCGCCGGGCGCCCAGAGCCATGCGGGTGGCCAGATCTTTGCGTCGCAAACCCAGACGCGCCAGAGCCAGATTGGTAATGTTCAATACCCCAATCAACAACACAAAAATCGCACCTCCCCACAGGAGGTAGAGAGCGCCCTTGATGTCACGGACGAGCATGTCCTGCAGCGGCTCAACTGTGGTTTCAAAGCCGGCATTGATCAGCAAGTCTTTGATCGACGCAAAGCGTTCCAGATTCTCAGCATTCAACGCCTTTATCTGCGCCTGGACTTGCTCAAGAGTGGCTCCCGGCTTCAGCAGCCCAATGTTGTAATAGTTATTGCTGTGATGAACGATTTTTTCTTTTGGCGTGAAGGCAATCGGCAGCCAGAGGCGGACCTCAGGGTTTACGAAATTGAAGTCGCGCGGCATCACTCCGACGATGGCATAGGGGCGGCCATTGACCTTCATCTCCTGTCCCAGGACTGATTTGTTGCCGGCATAGAGTTGCTGCCAGAGTGCGTAGCTCAAAATGACCTTCTGTTCTCCGCCGATTTCACCTTCATCGCCGGAGAAAGTCCGTCCCAGCAGAGGATGAGCGCGCAACAAAGGAAACAGAGACGGAGTCACGAGCATGCCTCGCACCTGTTGTGAAGATTCTCCGATCATCAGCGTTTCGTTCTGAAAGCGGAAGAGCGCCTGCGTCTGAAAGGCAGTGACTTCACGCAACCGGTCGTAATAATCTCCGGGCGCGCTATTGTGGCTCACGCCCACTCCTGCCTTGGGATACTGATTTGACATCAGCAGGATGGCGTTGGCGTCCGGCACAGGGAGTGGCCGCAGAAGTACGGAATTGACGATCGCAAAAGTCGCCGTGTTGGCTGCTATACATACGGCCAGGGTCACAAGCGCTGTTATGGTGAAAGCCCTGTCCTTTAGAAGTGAACGTACGCCGTAGTTAATGTCGCGAATCAGATCAGGCACGGGAAAGGCCTCCCATCCCATAGAAGCAATACGTGGCCGAGCGCCAATTTGTTGCGAAAAAGTTTTGCAGGGAGTTAGCTTCGTTTCAGGCAAGCAGTGTTACACTGCCTGCCGACCTCTTACTATAACGAACCTTAATAAGCGATCTTTACTGGAGCGAATCATGCGTCGAATCATTGCCGTTCTTTTTGTGCTACTTCTCATGACCATGGCAGCAGGTGCCCAGCAGGCCGCCATTGGATTCTGTGTCCTGGACAAGACATTGGACTTCAAGACGGCCAAGGCGGGCGACAAGATCACCCTGCACCTTTCACGCGATCTTGTGGTTAAGGAGAAGACTCTCATGCCTCGTGGCACGTCGTTCAGCGCGACGGTAGTTGACGCAAAGGACGGAAATACGGTTTCACTCGTGCTTGACAAGGCGACGCTGAATCCTGAGCAAGAGGTCCCTCTGACAGGCATCATTGCGGCGGTGGCCACTCCTCCGACCGATCTTTCGGACGATCCCTTCTTTTCCATGAACCATACCATGGAGCCGACACAGAGAACTGGAAACTCGGCGGCTAGTTCTGGCTCAGCTTCAAGCGCGGCGGTACAGACAGCGGCCCTGAAACAGCAGAACGCTGCCAAGTCGAGCCTCCAGGAAGATTCAAGCGGAGCGATAGGCATTGATGGACTCAAGTTGAATTGGGTCCTGGACAAGCCTCCGGCGACGACAGTGTTGAACGCCAAGAAGAAGAACTTCAAACTCATTCGTGGGACTGAACTCCTGCTGCGCATGGCCCCGCCCCAGATGTAACGAGAAGTAATAACAGGTAAGGCCTTCCGCCCCCGGAATACATGCGCGGGGGATGCAGCGCCTTTTGTGAAGTCGAGTCACCCGCACTCGCTGATCGTCAGAATCGGCTTTTTATCGCCTTCCTGAAGGCGCACCTTGCGCCGCAAGCACCAGAGGCGAGCCCCTCTCACGCTTTGATAGGATGTTTGTAGCGATACGAATCGCATCACGACACTTATGACCCGATGGAACCCAACGCGATGATGCGAGCAAGATGGTGGAATACGCCGGTCAAGCGATGGATGTCACTGCTGGAGCGGCGTGAAGACCAGGTATTTCTCATACTTACGCTGATTATCGGGGCGCTGGTGGGCCTGAGCGTTGTGGCGTTCATTCTGCTGACCGAGCGGGCAGGCATGCGCATGTATCCGCCGGGCGGAGAAACGTGGCGCCGGCTGGCGCTGCCGATAGCAGGCTCACTGGGCGTCGGCTATCTGCTCTTTCGCTATTTTCCTGACGCCAGAGGCAGCGGAGTGCCGCAGACCAAGGCGGCCCTGTTCGCGCGTGACGGCCGCATCACTCTCGGCACGGTGCTGGGCAAGTTCTTTTGCACGTCCGCCACGCTAGCCAGCGGAATTCCTCTGGGACGCGAGGGGCCGGCCGTGCAGGTCGGCGCCGGGATCGCTTCTGTACTGGGCCGAGCCCTGGGATTGCGCCCGGAGAAGGTAAAGGCCCTGATCCCCGTGGGAACCGCAGCCGCCATCGCTGCGGCATTCAACACGCCTCTTGCCGCTGTGTTGTTTTCGCTGGAAGAGGTGATGGGTGATCTCCATGCTCCGATTCTGGGATCCGTGGTGTTGGCATCGGCCGTTTCCTGGGGTGTCCTTCGTTCGCTGCTCGGCAACCATCCGCTGTTTGACGTGCCGCAATATCAGTTGGCGAGTCCTGGCGAATTTGGGATTTACGCCATCCTGGGCGTTGCCGGAGGTGTTCTTTCTGCGGGGTTCTCCAGCCTGCTCCTGAAAGTACGCCGGATTTTCCTGGGCCTGCCACGTGCGACGCGCTGGTGGCATCCGGTGACCGGCGGCATTGTTGTGGGCATGATGGGATGGTTTGTTCCCCAGGTGCTGGGCGTGGGATACGCTTACGTGGGCCAGGCTTTGAATGGGCAAATGGCGCTCAGGTTGATGCTGATTCTGCTGGTCCTCAAATTTTTTGCCATCATCACCAGCTATGCTTCCGGCAACGCGGGAGGAATCTTTGGACCGAGCCTGTTTCTGGGAGCCATGCTGGGAGGAATGACAGGCGGAATTGCACACCATTTCCTGCCAGGTTCCACCGCAAATTCGGGGGCCTATGCACTGGTGGGGATGGGAACGGTCTTTGCCGGGATTGTGCGCGCACCCATGACTTCAGTGCTCATGATCTTCGAAATGACCCGCGATTACGCCGTCATTGTTCCTCTGATGATCTCCAATCTCATTAGCTTCTTCATTGCGTCGCGGTTGCAGCATGAGCCGATTTACGAAGCACTGGCCCGGCAAGACGGCATCCACTTGCCATCTTCTGGTGGACGCCCCGAGCCTGGGCAACGCAGAGTGTCACGCGTGATGAAAGCGCCCGCAGAGCTTCTGCCATCCACCATGACCCTGCGCCAGGCCGTGGAACAGACCCGCTCGAGTACGTCAGGCTCATGGATTGTGACTGATGAAGAAGGAGTCGTCGGCGTCTTACGTCGCTCAATTCTGATGCAAGCGGTTGCCGAAGAAAGCTTTGTAGGCGAAAACGTTGTAGACGAGAACGTTGTAGACGAGAACAATGCAACACCGGAGCGGCAATTATCTGAACTGCTGGACCTTACGGAGTTTCCCCACCTCCACACGGACCACGCGCTGCACGTGGCGCTGGAACGTATGAGCGCTGGGCGCCTGGATCTTATCCCGGTCGTGAGCCGCGCCAACGTTCGCAAGCTGGAAGGCATTGTGACCTTGCGCGATGTCCTTGAATCCTACGGCTTCGATTCCCTGGGTACTGCATAAGGGAATGGCAGGGTATCGGCAAAGGAAAAACTTTATGGCGGTGTGTTCCCTGGTGAGTTTGCAGAGTCACTGATATTCGCCCCTGCTTTGGTAAGATGTTCCAGCAAAACCGTTCGCCTCATATCTCCCGGCCACGAAGGAACTTGCTCATGACTCAGAGAGCTCCCATAAGACCCAACTTCCTTATCCTGATCGTCATTATTGTTCTCGCTGCTGTGCCCGGTGCTTTTGCTTCAGGCAATCAAAGTGGAGAAACAGCGCGTTGGGAGCACGAAGCAGACAGCGTCACCATAATTCGTGATGATTGGGGAATCGCCCACGTCTATGGAAAAACAGACGCAGACGCGGTTTTTGGCGCGATATATGCGCAGGCTGAGGATGATTTCAATCGCGTCGAGACGAACTACATCAACGCCATGGGACGGCTTGCCGAGGCGGAAGGCGAATCGAAGATTTATCAGGATCTCCGCATGAAGCTCTTCATCGATCCTGATGACTTGAAAAAGCAATATACGAAAAGCCCGGAGTGGTTGAAAAAGCTGATGAACGCCTGGGCGGACGCGCTGAACTATTACCTTTATAAACATCCGGAGGTGAAGCCGCGAGTCATCACCCGGTTTGAGCCCTGGATGGCCCTCTCATTCACCGAAGGAAGTATTGGAGGGGACATTGAGCGAGTGAATCTCAATCAGCTGGAAGATTTTTATGGCAAGGGCCCCGGCATTCATGTGGCACGCATTTCCGATCCTGAGGCTGATGAGGACATGGTCGAGCCCACAGGATCCAACGGGATGGCCATCGCGCCCTCCAACACCGCGGATCATCATGCGCTGTTACTGATCAATCCGCATACCTCGTTCTTTTTCCGTTCCGAATTACAGATGGTGAGCGAAGAAGGGCTGTACGCTTACGGCGCTTCGACTTGGGGACAGTTTTTCATTTACCAGGGATTTAACCCGCGCATTGGCTGGATGCACACTTCCAGCGGCGTCGATGCCGTCGATGAGTATCTGGAAACGGTGACGAAGAAAGATAATCATTACTATTACAAGTACGGCAAGGAAGAGCGGCCACTCCTCTCCAGGGAAATTACAGTGAGTTATAAGACCGACCAGGGAATGGCTCACAAGACTTTTACAGCTTACTGGAGCCAACACGGCCCCATTATTCGCGAAGAGGGCGGCCAGTGGGTCAGCATTCGCCTGATGCAGGAGCCCATCAAGGCATTAACGGAATCCTTTCTCCGCACCAAAGCCAGGGACTATAAATCGTATCGCGAGGTAATGGAATTAAAAGCCAACTCCTCAAACAACACGATCCTTGCCGACGCGGATGGCGATATAGCCTACTTCCATGGAAACTTCATTCCCAGGCGCAACACGAAGTTCGATTTCACCAAGCCGGTGGATGGCAGCAATCCTGATACGGACTGGCAGGGACTTCTTGCAGTGGACGAGACACCGCATCTGCTGAATCCGAAGAGCGGGTGGCTTTTCAATTCCAACAACTGGCCGTGGTCTTCATCCGGGCCAAGCAGTCCCAAAAAGGAAGACTTCCCGGCGTATGTTGAGATGGGAGGCGAGACCGCGCGTGGACTGCACGCCATTAAGGTCCTGGAAAACAAAAAGGATTTTACCCTCGACTCTCTCATGGCTGCGGCCTACGACAGTTATCTCACGTGGTTTGACAAACCTTTGCCCGCATTGCTCAAAGCCTGGGATGAAGCCCCATCGTCAAGTCCATTGAAAGACAAAGTCTCAGAACAAGTGTCAACCCTGCGTGCCTGGGACCATCGTTGGGGCGTTACGTCTATCCCCACTTCTCTCGCCGTATTCTGGGCAGAGGAGATTCAACATAACGTGCGCGCCGACGCGAAAAAGGCGAGCGTTTCCATAGAAGACTACATTGCCAGCAAAGCTACGCCGGAAATGTTGTTAGAGTCTCTGGCAACTGCTTCCGACAAGCTCCAGGAATCTTTTGGAACATGGAAAACTCCCTGGGGAGATATCAATCGCTTCCAGCGAGTGAACGACGATATTACGCCAACATTCAATGACGCGGGCGCGAGTATTCCTGTCGGTTTTACTTCGGGCATCTGGGGATCGCTTGCCTCATTTGGGGCGCGTGCGTATCCCGGCACCAGGAAATGGTACGGCACCAGCGGAAACAGCTTTGTGGCAGTAGTTGAGTTTGGAGAACGGGTGCGGGCTAAAGCTGTGACGGCCGGCGGTGAGAGCGGCAATACCGCATCCCATCATTTCAATGATGAAGCCATGCGATACAGCAAGGGCGACTTGCGCGACGTGTACTTCTATCGCGAACAACTCAAGGGACACACGGAACGGGAGTACCATCCCGGGCGCTGAATGGCTTCACTGGCGACCCCTGCTTGTGACAGACGAGCTATGGAACCGCGCATGGGGCGTAGGCGTCCATAAAGTTCACGATCATGCGCATGGTGGCCTCATCTCCACAGCTGGTGTTGACCATGGCATGGTAAATTGCGCGATCAGGCCATTCCACGTTGAAGTATTTTTTAATGAAATCGCCGCGCTCGTTGTCGACCGTATCGATCAACTCCCCCGCTTCTTTCTCAGACTTGCCGCGGGCCACTAATCGGCGAATTTTGTTTTCTCTTGGCGCATACAGGAAGACGCGTAATGTCTCCGGCCGGTCCCTGAGAAAATGTTGCGAACCTCTACCTACAATGACACCGTTTCCATTTCTGGCAGCGCTCTCCACCACCCGCCGGGTAATGTTGAGAACCGTCTCGCTATCTACAAGGTTAAGCTTGGGCATGTTGAGACTGCCCTCATAACTTCCGCGGAGAAAGGATTTGAAAAGCCTGTAGTAAAGAGGATCAGGCCGTTCCTCTCGATCTTCAACGACTGTCGTGGGACATTTGGCGAGCCTGGCGATTTCCTCAGTCATTGCCTGGTCCCAGAGCTTCCACCCGAGGCGCTTCGCCACCAGTTGGGCGATCTCGCCGCCTCCGCACCCGTATTCCCGTTCAATAGTGATGATTTTGATCATACTCAGCCGCCTTTTCTTGAACCCGGGATTTGAGCGACATGCGGGTCATTACTCCGCAATCGTAGCACCACCGCCAAGATCATTTTTCTTAAGAAAGAATGACACGAAGAACATGATTGCCGCGCACACAGCAAGAAACTTAAACATATCGATGTAGGCCAGACTTGCCGACTGCGCCTGAATAGACCGATAAACACTGGCATGCGCAGTGGCAGATGCTTCGTGCGTGCTTAGACCGCCACGCGCGAAGTGCTGCGAGAGACCTTGCACGGTATTGGCAAAATTTGGATTGTCAACCCTCGCTTGCTCCACCAGCCTTCCCTGATGGAATTGAGACCGGCGCGCAATCACCGTGGTCACCAGCGAAGTTCCCACACTGCTCCCCATGTTCCGCATGAAGTTTACGATGCCGGCAACTGCATTATTCTTCTCTGGCGCAATTCCCACATAGGCAGAAAGATTGATCGGTACGAATAAGAACCCTAATCCGATTACCTGAGCTATGCGTAGCCATGTGGCCGCGGTGAAACTCATCTGCAGATCGATTCGACGGGTGGAATAAAACATGGCGACAGACAATGCCAGCCAGCCAAAAGCGATCAGCCGGCGCGCGTGAATTTTCCTTGAAAGTTGTCCTATAAGCGGCATTTCGAAGAGCAAGATGAGCCCTCCGGCGGAAAGGGCCAGACCGGCGAGTTCTGAAGTGTACCCAAGGAGCGTTTGCAGGAACTGTGGCATCAGAACCAGGCTGCTGAACAGCGAAAGTCCCAGCATGAACATCATCACGTTCGCGCTGGCAAAATTGAAACCCTTGAACAAACGGACATCAACGATGGGCGCCTTTTGAAACCATTCCCAGATTACCAGTGCGATCAGGCACACGCTTGAGACAATGACCAAAGTCGTGATGAAGTTTGAGCCGAACCAATCATCTTCCTGCCCCTTGTCCAGCAGAATCTGCAGCGCACCAACCCCAATTGCCAGGAGAGCAATCCCGATATAGTCCAATTTGACGCCGGCTGCTTTGAGCCGCTTTAGATATGGAGGATCTTCAACGAAGCGCCGGACGAGAAGCCAGGTGACGATTCCGACGGGCACATTGATATAGAAGATCCAGCGCCACGAGTAATTGAATGTGATCCATCCGCCCAGAGTGGGTCCGATCGTGGGGGCCATGACCGCAGTTATTCCGTAAAGGGCAAATGCCAAGCCTCGTTGATGCGGAGGAAAGGTGTCCGCCAGAATGGCTTGCGCCATGGGCTGCAACCCGCCTCCGCCAGCCCCTTGCAGAACTCGGAAGAGAAGAAGAAAGCCAAGGTTGGGAGCCACACCGCATAGCAGCGAGCTCACAGTAAAGATTGCGAGGCAGCTCATGAAAAACCGCTTGCGGCCAAATCTCACCGCGATCCAGCCGCTGATGGGAAGCACGATGGCGTTAGAGACGAGGTAAGAAGTCAAGACCCAGGTGCTTTGATCATTGCTCGCCGCCAGGCTTCCCGCCATATACGGCAAGGCAACATTGGCGATGCTGGTGTCAAGCACCTCCATAAACGCCCCCAGCGCGACAACCACGGCAATGAGCCAGGGGTTGTACTTGGGCTTCCAGACGTCCTGGTCGAGTGTGAGTGCAGCCGAGCTCATTTGAGATCCACTTTGGGCACAACGTTCATTCCGGGCCGCAGCCGATGGTCTCTGTTCTCTCCAGGCTCAAGAACAATCTTTACCGGAACACGCTGGACAATTTTCACGTAGTTCCCGGTGGCATTCTCCGGCGGAAACAAACTGAATGTAGGACCGGTTGCTCCTGAAATGCTGTCAACATGCCCGCGCACGGTGGTGCCGGTTGAATCCACATCGATTTTTGCCTTTTGTCCGACTTTCATATGCCTGAGCTGTGTCTCTTTGAAATTCGCGGTAATCCAGACCTCTTCCAGCGGAACCACGGTTAATAACTGCTGGCCGGGCTGCACGTTCAACCCGACCACGACGCTCTTGTTCACCTGACCGGTGACCGGCGCGACAATTTTTGTGTACTGCAGATTCAGCTCCGCCTGTTCCAGAGCGGCGCGCTTCTGCTGGACATCCGCCACGGCAGCGAGAGCGCGGGCGTTCGATGAAGCCACCTGTTGCGGGCCTGTTTGTGCCGCGCTACGGTTTGCTTCCGCCTGAGCGAGCCGGTCTTTCGCCTGTTGGACTGCCTGCGCCGCCGCCTCTTCATTGGCCCTGGCGGCAACCACACTGGCAGTGCTGGCCCTGGCTGCTGCCAATGCCTGGTCATAGGTCTGCTCAGAAACGTTCTGCTTGTCTACCAGCCTTTTGTACCGTTTCAAGTCATCCTGCGCTTTGACGTCATTGGCCTCAGCTTGCTCAACCTGGGCATGCGCTGCGGCAAGTTGCTTCTCAGAAGTAACGATGCCTGCGGTGGTGTTGCTCACATCGGATGCTGCAGATTTCAGTTGGCTTGAGGTATTTACAGAAGTGATGGGAACAGTGATATTAAGGGACCTTGCTGTCGCTTCCGCATTCGCCAGGTCCGCGCGGGCTTTAGCAACAGCAACCTCATAATCTTTAGGATCGACCTCGACGAGAACGGTCCCCTGCTGCACCCACTGATTGTCATCAACGTTTACTTTAATGACATAGCCAGAGATACGTGGACTCACAGGATAAAGGTGCACATCCACTTGCCCATCATCTGTAGATTCGTAGCTTGCGAAATAAAGCCACAAGAGTACAGCCCCAACGACCAACAGCAATGCAAGGGGAATGAGATATATCCGACGGAACTTGAAACGGGATCGCCTAACCGTGTCGCGCCTTGATATCTCATTTTTCTCATCGGGTTCAGCTTCGGGCTTTTCTACATCAGAATGAGGTTGAGTAGCCATTCGCAGTACTCCCTTTTATTTAGTGCACCGACAGATACTGGTTGTAATTGGTTCGCGCCACGCCCAATGCGCGGGCAAGCTGCAATTTTGACAAATTGTGGTTGTAAAGGCTCGAAATGTATTGATCATTCGCGCTGGCCAATGCCTGCTGAGCCTGCACGACTTCCACACTGTCGGTCACTCCGGAGGCGAAACGCTCTTGCGAGCGAGAGAGATTTTCATTGGCGAGACCCACATTCTCATTCGCGACCGTTATCTGCTGCCGCGCTGCTTGCAGATTGAGAAACGCCGTGCGAACGTCATAGTCAATCTGCCCGCGCAGGTTGTCGGCTTCCGCCTTGCGCTGGCGAAGCGCTGCTTCAGCCTGGGTTATGTCGCCCTTGATGCGGCCGCTGGTGAAAATCGGAACGGTCACTCCCGCTTGAAAAGTAAAGGCGCCATGAAGGGTGCCAAAATTGGGCCCCTGAACGCCATAATCGCCATTGGCCGCCAGGACCGGGTAACGCTCGCCGCGAGTTGCAGAAAGCTGCTGCTGGGCGGCCTTTTCGATACTGATAGCGGCACGGAAATCGCTGCGGGTCTTGTAGGCGGCGCTCAGGGCATCTTCAATCGTCTGTGGGTTGATGTCCGCGTAAGGGACTTGATCGGCGAGATCGAAAGGCTGGCCGAGCGCCAAACCAATGGCACGCGAGAGGTTCAGTTTGGCGATGGCAAAGTTGTTTTGCGCAATGCTCAGGTTGTATTGCTCTGTGTGCAGTTGCACGCCGCTGCGGGTTACATCAATTTTCGTGCTGGTGCCGGACTGAAGCTGGTCAGCGGCCTGATCATAGAGCGCCTGAGCGTTTTTCACTTGCGCTTCTTGCGCCTCGATGCGCGAACCCGCCTGAATTACCTCCAGGTAGATACTTCCCACAATCAGCGTGATCACGTCGAGCGTGTCATTGTAGTTGAGTTGCGCAGCCTGCTCGGCGTTGCGCGCAGCACGGAATCGTTGTATCGATTCGTAATTGAAGAGGCTTAGACTGGCGTTGGCCTGAGCAGTGGAGAAACTGAACGGTCCTATGACAGCCGGAACTTGAGGAACCTTGATGCCCAGGGTGGATGCACTGAATTGCTCCACGTTTTCCGCGACACCTCCGGTTATCTGTGGCAGCAGCGTGCTCATTGCGCGAAGCCGCTGTCCGCGCGCTATGCGTGCATTCTCTCCGCTTTCGATCTGGCCAAGGTTGTAGCGCAGCGCCATGCCAATGGCATCTCGAAGCGTGAGATGCAGAACTTCTTTGCTTACCGTTCCGCTTGGGACACTACCGAAGTTCACGGATGGCTGAGTTGTTTGTCCCGCCGCCAGAATCGGGGCCATTAGCCAGAGAAATGCGGATCGCGCCAAGACCCTTGTGGCTCTGGAACGTACGCGAGCAAGAATCTGCTTTGGCTTGCTGCCTATCATCTTTCTGCCTCCGTTAATACTCCTGTCCATACCGAAGACGCTAATGTGCCACTCTATAATTTGCCGTTTATCGTTTGTCTGTCAACCAACTGCTGCCAGTTCTCTGAAATAAAGAGCGCATTGAGCAGTGATCTTCGGAATGGGATTTTTAAATTCGGCAACAATAAAAGACCTTGAGACTGGTAAGCGTGCAACTCGTGTTTGCGAAGCGATGAGTGGTGATATAGGACATCAATTTCCGGCGCTCCGCTTCGTAGCCATCTCAAATGATGTTTTTTCGCATCTCCGTTTTTTGGCGAACCAAGTTTTTCGAACCAGCTTTTGACGAACCCGCGTTTGAAGGTGTGACTTACGCCAGCCACCCACAGAAAGGAATTCTCATGAAACCACTATCTGAACAGCTTCAAGATCTATCCCAACGCGCCATGAAAATCGAAAATTCCGCAACTGCTACGCGCGAAAAGAACCATGAGGAACTCGAACGTCGTCGCAAACAACTTGAATCAGATATGAAATCCACTGGGCAGAAGATCGAGACGTCCGTTTCCGAGGCCAGGGAAAACGTCCGCTCGGGATGGGCGGATATCCGGAATCGAATCGACAAGCATCTGGCGGGTGCCCGCGCGAAGCTCGAGGAACGAAAGGCCGAGCGGGACCTGGACAGGGCCGAACGTCGAGCGCAGTATGCGGAGGATAATGCGGCAGATGCCATTGCCTTTGCTGTATATGTCCTTGATCAAGCTGAGTACGCGGTGGTTGACGCTGCACTGGCCCGGGCCGACGCCGACGATCTTAGCGCTGCCGCCTGATTACACGATTTCATTGCAGCTGTCGTGCGAACTTTACGACTACCGCATCGACGAAGCACTGCATTAAGGAATAATGCGCGCAGAACTGCGCCCGGAATTGTTCTGATTCGGTACTTGCCGCAGAGCGGGCAGACGATGATTCATGGACAAAACGTTTGAGCAAAAATTTTGAAAGGGTTGTGTCTTCTAAGGCTGGCGGAGAGAGGGGGATTCGAACCCCCGATAGAGGTGTTAGCCCCTATAACGGTTTAGCAAACCGCCGCCTTCAGCCACTCGGCCATCTCTCCGTGAGGACGCGCGTAATCCACAGCCATTGTATCAGTTAAATATGTCGCTTCGCTCCAAACCGCTGAGGAGTGTTTATCCTGGTCGCGCCTACGGGCTCCTGTTGCAGCGGGCTCGCCGCGCGTGGACGGCGCGACCCCTTGTTTGCGAAACCTTATGTCGCTTCGCTCCAAACCGCTGAAGAGTGTTCGTCCTGGTCGCGGCCACGGGCTCCTATAGCAGCGGGCTCGCCGCGCGTGGACGGCGCGACCCCTTGTTTGCGAAACCTTATGTCGCTTTGCTCCAAACCGCTGAAGAGTGTTCGTCCTGGTCGCGGCCTACGGGCTCCTGTTGCAGCGGGCTCGCCGCGCGTGGACGGCGCGACCCCTTGTTTGCGAAACCTTATGTCGCTTCGCTCCAAACCGCTGAAGCGTGTTCGTCCTGGTCGCGGCCACGGGCTCCTATAGCAGCGGGCTCGCCGCGCGTGGACGGCGCGACCCCTTGTTTGCGAAACCTTATGTCGCTTTGCTCCAAACCGCTGAAGAGTGTTCGTCCTGGTCGCGCCCACGGGCTCCTGTTGCAGCGGGCTCGCCGCGCGTGGACGGCGCGACCCCTTGTTTGCGAAACCTTATGTCGCTTCGCTCCAAACCGCTGAAGCGTGTTCGTCCTGGTCGCGGCCACGGGCTCCTGTTGCAGCGGGCTCGCCGCGCGTGAACGGCGCGAGGGGCTTCTTAATTTTGTCGCTTCGCTCCGAACCGCTTGAGAGTTTTCATCTGGTTGCGCCGGCGTGCTCCTGTTGCGCGTGGCTCGGCACGCAAGTCGGCCTCACCACGTTGTAGCCGTAGTCACGGTGTTTGAGGATTGGTGGGAAGCCTGCGTTTAAAAATCAGCTTGCGCAGCACCTTGAATGGACGGCTGATCGGACGAACGGTTATCCCAAAAAGAGAGTGGAACGGCGCATTTTCACGCCTTACGCTACCTGCGTGCGTGTGAACATGGCCGGAGAAAGGATGCCGTATTTTTCCGGCATAGCAATCTGTGAGCAAGGTTTGCTACCCATGTGACGCAAGACCTCAGCCTTGGCGGCGAGGATCTGCTGCGGAGGGCAGGCCAGCAAGGCCGCACATTCCGTGGTGGAATATCCTTCGAGTACCGCCATAACAAACACGAAACGTTGCAGCGGCTCCAGACGTGTGACGCAGGAAATGAGAGCGTCGGCCTGGGAATCGCCAGTTTCTGCCGGGAGCGGTACGGCTGCGGCGCTATCGCCGTCCTGAGCGGTCAGGCTTTGGGCGGAAACCGGAGAAGTCAACTTGATCGCGTTCTTGATGATTGCCCGTTTGCTCCATGAGCGTGCCCACTGCCGAAATACCGGATTGCTGTGAATGCTGTCCTCTAAACCGGCAACGAATGACTGCTCGGCCAGGTTCTGATCAGCCGTAAGAAGGAACGCAAGCAGGTGCAATCCGTCCATATCTTCCGTGAAGATCTTTTCGAAATCGGCACGGGTTGCGAATTCAGCATCTTGCTCGTGTAACCTTCTGTTTTTACGGCCAAACATGATATGAAGACGCTCCAGTAAAATTTTTATTGCTAACAAACGTACGTAAAGAACAGGTAAATGGTTCCTAGCTTATGTAAGGATTCTGGGATTTTGGGAAAGTTTCACTATTTTCCGCGAGCATACCTGTTGCGGAATCGCACATGTTTTCGCTCGGAACCAGTTTAATGGAAAGTGCACCAGACTGCGGCCGCGTTTCAAATCGAGGCTGCGAAATTGTTACTTAGTCGGCTTACAAAGGAAAGACAGGGATCAGAATTTCAGGGTGAGAATCGCTTAATGTAAAAGGCGAAGTGGATTGTCTTGCTGGCAATCCACTCTCATTCGGCATTTGTCTTTTTTGTTACGAGCTGCGTGTTACCAGCTACGTGCGATTGCTGTGATGATTTTGCCGAGGGCATCCAGATCACGCACGTCGATCACTTCTGCCGGTGAATGCGAATAACGCAGGGGCCAGCCAAGCGCAACGTCTGTAGCACCGTAGACCAGAGAAGCTGCGCCGTCATTACCTCCACCGGTTATGCCGTATTGTGCAGGGACGTTGGCGGAGCGAGCCATGGACACGACTTTCTCCACCAGATTGTGTGGGACCACGTTGGAGTTGTCGATGGCGCGGACGACGAAGCCTTTGCCGAGGATCGCATCACCGAAGCGAGGAGACTCCAGGGGCGAATCGGCGCTGACAAACGTGTCAACGGCAAAGACATAATCGGGCGTGCGGCCGGCAGCGTCCATGTTTTTAGCTGCGGCCGCAGCACCTTCCAGACCTAGTTCTTCACTAGTGGACCAGATAAAAGTAACGTCGCGGTCCAGTTTCTGGCCAAGCGCCCATGTCGCCGCCACCAGAGCAGCGCAGCCCACGCGATCATCAAAAGCGCGCGCGCTGGCACGATTGCCCATCAGCTTGCGATATTGCTTGGGAATCGTGACAAAGTCGCCTTGCTTCACGCCCATCTGTGCGGCCTGATCGGGCGTGCGCGCGCCGATGTTCATGTGGAACATGGTCCGCGGGCCACGTGGCCATTGAAAGTCGGCCTTGTCCCAGCCTTCAGGAAGTTCAACCACGCCGGGATGAATTCCGTTGCCGGAGTGCACCAACCCGGCATGGCCGAGGAAGTAAGCCAGCACGCCGCCGCCTTTGGATTCAAGCTCAAGGCGGCCATCCGGCAGAATGGAGTGAACTTCGTAGCCAATTTCATCCATGTGCGCTACCACGGCGACCTTGGGCGATTTGCTTCCGGCAGGGGCAGTCCAATGGAGGACCAGGTTACCGGCGTTGTCAGTCTCAGGTTTGGCCCACGAAGGGAGAAGAGCTGTGACCGTCTGGCGCATGTTGGCTTCATGTCCGCCACTCACGCCGTAGGTTTCGATGAGGTTCTGGATGGCTGATTCAACGGAAGGCGCAGATTGAACGTGAGCATGCGCCGGCTCAGGGATTGACTTGGCTTCCGGCAGGTCAGTCTTTTGTGCCGAGCCTGAGAGATACGTTTCCAGCAACGCGATGAGCGAAGCCACGTCATGACCATCAATCATTTCGCCGGGCGTTGAGGGAAATTGCGTGGCCACGGCGAGCTGCACTGTCCGCGCGGGAAGAGCAGGCTGGAACATGTATCCGCCACGGGGGAATAATGGGGCTGAGAAGTCAGCCTTGAGCGCAATGCTGGATTGTGAAGCCAACCGTTTCAAATCTGCCGACAGTCCAGTGGCATCTGCATCTGGTTTTTCCGAAGCGATGAGCACGCCACTGCCGGTGGTTTCTTTGAAGCCAGGAGCAGTTTCACGATCGCCGGCGTTGGCACGAGCAGCTGGCGGCGGGGCAGCTCCGCGCATCAGACGACCAACGAAAATCAGCTCGTCAGGTTTCAAATGGTAAACAAGACGCTGGAGTCCGCGTGCCCCCAGCCATTGCTGGGCGACGAAAGCGAATGTCACCGTGCCTTTGATCTTGGCCGGATCTGTGTGGCGAAGAACTTCGAGCAACGCGGCGTCGCCAAAGCGATCGCCAACGCCAGCTGCAGTGAATTGACCTGAGGCCATCGCATACAGTTTGCGGTCAACCGCCAGGGGACTGAGCACGTCGGCTCCGCCGGAACGGGCTTCCGCAGGGGACGTGGCGCCCACGTCAATAAACATGTTGTCCAGATCGGCAGGGCTGGGAGGATGCTGGCGCTGCGGCTGGAGGTGAATCGATACGCCCGCGACCGCGCCATTGATCCACGTACCTTTGGATGTACCGATCTTTACCGGTTGCGCGGCGTAGAGTTCATTAAACAGAGGCAGATTGCCGCCCTGGGGCAGGCGCTGGATGGTCAGATAGCCTTCCGGAGTAATTCCGCTTACCACGTACCCGGGCTCGTCCATGGGCGCGGCGATCAGGCGATGCGGTGCGCCCGAACCCAGTGTGACACTCACGTTGCTCTGCTCGTCGGTGACGACCTTGAGCGCCGGCGAGATCGCTTTCACGCGTTCGCCGATCTTCGCGGCGACCTGCTGTTCATAGCCAGGCACTCCCGGAATTTCCACCAGAGCGCGAAGGTCATCTGAGAGTGATGAAGTCGGGGTCGTTTGCGCAGAAGCACCGAGAACAAGACAGAAACTGGAAATCAGGACGAAGCAAAATTTCATTTAGGTTCCTTGGTTTCGCGATATGTGCCGGGCAGAGAAGACTAAATGACATTCAGCGGAAAATCCAGCGTGGGCGACGACAGCCGGCGTGGAATCCGTGTAAAGAAAAACGCAAGGCAGGCACGCGGTTCACGTACTCTTGTTAAGGCGTCCTTATGCAGAAAAAAGTCTTCTGGCTGCTCTTTATCGTGCTTGGCTTGATTGGAGATGTGACCTTGCCGATTTATTGGAACCTGGCGCTTACGTTGCCTTTGGCCGTTGGCTGCTGGTGGGTGGCTTACCGGAGCGGATGGTTTGACTGATTTTATGGCGCAAAAAAATTCCCTCCTGCGGCGAAGCAGGAGGGAGAAGGTTTGGTCATTGAGTAGAGAGGATGTAATCGCCAGCGTTACTGCTGCGGAGGATTCTGTGGTTTATCGGCAGGCGGCGTGGTCTGCTGAGTTGCTGGGGCAGCCTGCGTATTGGAATCATTGTTCGTGGCATTCAAATCGCCCAGGCTGTTCTTCAGCAGGCTGATTTCAACGCGGCCACCACGGGCGCGCTTGGGTTTGCCATCTTCCGATTGAAGAGGAGCATTGCCCATACCAACGGTGTAAATGCGATAGAGAGGAACATTGTGGTTCAGCACCAGATAACGGACCACCATCTGGGCCATTTCACGTGAGTTCTCAATGGCCACGGTACCGTTGCCCGGCGAGAATCCCTGAACTTCAACCACAAAGCCTTTTTGACCCTTAAGCGAGGTCGCCATCTGGTCAAGGGCTTCCTTGGCGTTGGTGCTCAACGCGGACTGGCCGACCTTGAAGCGAATTTCCGCCTGCGTAACCGGCTGATACTGGTCGAGCTTGCTTACAGTCTGCTCAACGCCGCTGATGCGGGTGTGGGCGGTCTGGGCCGTCTGCTGTGCCTGGTTGGCGCGATTGCCTGCGTCCAGCGCATGGGTATCAGCGTCATTGGCCTTGCTCATCGCCTGGCGGATACCTTCCGTGGCGCGACCGTCAACGTCAGCAATCATCTTTGCGTTCTTGGCTGTGAGTTCATCCAGTTCATTGACGCGTCCGCGAACGGGGTCCAACTGCTTGTTGACATATTTTTTGCGAGCAAAGGGGTTCATGTGTCCCCAGAAACCCTCGTGGCGCTCATATGTCAACGGCTGTTTGCCGGTTGCCGCTTCAGTTGTGTCGGCCGGCTGCTGTTGATTCTGTGTGGTGCTTGTTGCCTGGGTATTGCTCGTCTGATTATTCTGCTGGGTCTGCTGAGCGAAAGCGGGAACTGCCAAAGCAGCTGCCAGCGAAAGGGACAAGAGATATGACTTCTTCATTGCTGAAATTCCTCCGAACCGGGGGTTCATGTTTGCTTTCGGGGCAGCTCTGAAACCTTGCAAGCCGACCCCCGAGGCACATAACGCTACGCCTTGACTATTACATTCTGAGTGCCAAACTCCCGGTTTCCTCTAGGCAATTTTACTACTTTATTTTCAGCAGCTTACAGACAAGGCAGGAGATCTGGATTGGAGCTGTCATGTAAATTTTGCTCGGGCACGGCGAGCAAAATAGGGCGTTACCCTGAAAATTAAGCGGATGGAAGATAAGTGATAACCAGAGGGTAACTATCGGTTGGCGCCCGCATGGCCCAGAAACATGCGGTGTTGTTGCTGTACATAGCTATCCGTCATGCCGGCGATGTAATCGCACACCACGCGGTGCAGTGGCTCCTGCTCACTCTTCTCATGGTATCCGCCGGGAAGATCACCGGGTGAGGCCAGGAAAAATTCAAACAACTCAGTGATCGTCTGCTCAGCGGTGGCTTTGTCACCCAGTAAGCCGGGACTGTAATACAAGTTCTTATAAAGGAAGTCTTTGAGGTGGCGGCGGTCGGCGTCGACTTCAGGACTGAAGGCGAACAACCGCTCCGCGTGGCGGCGCACATCGTCGAGTGTTTCAACTCCTGCGGCCTGAATTCTTGCCCGCGTGTTGTCGATCAGATCGCTGACCATACGATCGAGCACACGCTTCAACGCTTCGTTAAACTTCAACTTCTCTGACGCCTGAGGATACCGCTGTTCCACTTCGTTATATGACCTGGCAAAAATCGGCACGCTTTCCCGGACCTGTTCACGCGTAAGGATGAGCGCTTCCACGCCGTCATCCAGATCGGCCGTGCTGTAGGCAATCTCATCGGTCAGGTCAATGAGTTGCGATTCCAGGGGAGGCCGCTGGTCCAGGAGGTATTCCGCCAACTGAGGGAATTCAGCGGCAGAGTAATCCCGGGAGTGCTTCACGATGCCTTCGCGGACTTCAAAGGTCAGGTTCATTCCGGGAAAATCCGCATAGCGCTGCTCGAACTGTTCAACAATCCGCAGCGCATGCAGATTGTGATCAAACAGATCACCATGACGGCGCATGATGGCATCCAGGGCTTTCTCTCCGGAGTGGCCAAAGGGCGGATGCCCCACATCATGGACCAGGGCCAGCGCCTCAACCATGTCTTCATTTAATCCCAGCTCCGCCGCGATGGTGCGCGATACCTGAGCCACTTCAATGGTGTGGGTGAGCCGGTTGCGAAAATGATCTGAGTACCGGCGGGTGAAAACCTGCGTCTTATTTTCCAGGCGACGAAATGACCGCGAATGGACCACTCGATCACGGTCGCGCTGAAAGTCTGTGCGATAGGCATGACCAGGCTCGGGATAGCGACGTCCCCGGCTTTTTTCCTGCGTGAGAGCGTAAGCCTGCACTTTCAGATTCTAAACATTATGTCGCTTCGCTCCAAGCCGCTGGAGAGTGTTCATCGTGGTTACTCCGGCGTGCACTTGTTGCAGCGGGCTCGGCGCGTGGTCGGCCTCGCCCTTATTCCTGTCGTCCTTTCTGTCTCTGCGCTCCAAACCGCTTGAGTTTTCACACTTGTGGCTGCAGCGTTTGGGCTCCTGATGCAGCGGGCTCAGCGCGCGTGGACGGGTCTTCAATTTTGGCGCTTCGCGCAAAACCGCCTTAGCATTTCCGATCACCTTAAATTCCTACGCTCCTGGTGCAGCGGGCTCGGCGCGTGGTCGGCCTCGCCCTTTAACTTACCTATTGCAAATGCGGTGAGGCCGGCTCGCGTGCCGAACCGCGTGCTACGAGCGCCGAACTACTGCAACCACGATACAGGGCCTCAAGCGGTTTTGGAGCGAAGCGACAGCAGAAACAACGACATTTGGAGCGAAGCGACAAAAAAAAGCCCGTCAGGTTTCTGACGGGCTTAAATCGATGTTGGGTTTGATCTTATTGTTTGGGCGCTTGCTGAGCCAGCTTTACCTTGGCGCTTTCCAGTTTCTTCTGCACGCGGGCCACGTCCGATTGATCAACGTCTGCCGGCACGGAACGGTTCCATTCTGCCAGTGCGCGTTCCCAGTGCATGGCTGCCAGTTTAAGCTTGCCGGTCTTGGAATAAAGCTCAGCGATGTGGTCCTGAACGGTGGCGTCCGCGGGAGTCTTGTCTGCCGCGCGGCGCAGGTTCTCTTCAGCCTGATCGTAATTGCCCAGACGGAAGTAAGCCCAGCCAAGTGAATCCAGATAGGCGCCGTTCTGCGGATCAAGTTCCACCGCATGTTTAATGAGCGTGAGCGCTTCCTCCAGATGGAGGTTACGATCCGCCAGCATGTAGCCCAGATAATTCAAGGCCATACTGTTGGTGGGATTGATCTGTAATACCTGGCGGAACGCCTGCTCCGCCTGCTCATATTTCTTCTGGCGCTCATAGAGCGCGCCGTAGGCAAACTGCACGACTTCTTTTTCATCGCCACGGCTGGAAAGCTTGTCAGCCTGGGCCAATGCTTCTTCGGCGTCTTTCCAGCGCCTGAGGCGGGCGTAAAGCTGTTCCAGTTGCAGGTAGCCTTCGCGATCTTCCGTGCCGGTGGCGCCTTTCAGCGTTGACTTGGCCAGCGCGATGGCCTCGTCGCCCTTGCCGTCATCGGCCAGTTGTACGGCCAGAGCCAGCTTCAGGTTTTTGTCTTTCGGAAGCTTCTTGACCGCTTCCTGAGCCGTTTTGCTGGCTTCAGGCCACTGCTTCTGTTCGCGATACGTATCGATGATTTCCTGATAGCCGCGAGATGATTCATCGCCGCCAAGGTCAACCATCTTGCGGAAGGTCTCCAGGGCCAGCAACGGTCTGTTCTCTTCGCGATAGATATTGCCCAGGCGCTCCAGGAACAGTGCGCGATTGTTGCGATCACGCTGGCTGTAATTGCCATCGGCCTGCGCTGTCCGCGTGAGCAGCTTTTGCAGTACCTGAGCCGCTTCGTCGTATTTGCCCTGGCCTTCCAGAATGATGGCTTCGTTGTAGCTGACTTCGAGAGAGTCCTGGACCAGGGATTCGGCTTTCTTCAGGTTATCCATGGCCAGATCAAGCTTGCCCATGCGACGATAAATTTCTGAAATGCGCAGGGAAGCAGTTGCATCCTGCGGGTCCGCTTCCTGAACGGCCTTGAATTGCTCCAGGGCGGCTTCTATCTGATTATCATTGGCAAGGTTCTGGGCCAGGCCACGCATGGCCTCCAGATTGTCCTTGTCCATTTGCAGGGCCTTGCGATATGCCGTGATGGCGTTCTTATAGTCTTTTTGCTGTTCGTAGGTGTAACCCAGGGACCCGTAGACGCGCGAGGTGCGTCGCGCTTCCGGGATGGCGTTCAAGGTGGCGGCGGCTTTCCCGTTATCACCTTCTTCGTTGTAAAGGTAGGCCAGGTTGGTTACTGCCTCTTCTGACGTGGAATCAAGCGTGATGGCGGTCTTGAATTCCGTCTCCGCCTTGGTCAGGTCTTTGTTCAGGATATAAAGCTGGCCCAGCAGCAGGTGATTGTCCGGGCTCTTGGGTTCGATTCTTGCCAGCGCTTCATACTCCCCGATCGCCAGGGTCAGGATTTCGCGAGACTGCGCGCCTGCCTGCGTGTCTCCCAATGAGCGGCGATAGATGCGTCCGAGCAATTTGTGCGCCTGCAAATTATTGGGATCCCGCTGGATCATGGCCTGGGCTTCCTGCACCGCGTCACGAATGCGGCCGGTACGGTAATAAAGCTCTGCCAATCCGGTATTGAGGAAGTCTGACGAGGGATCGTTATCAATGGCCAGCCGATACTCTTCAATGGCCTTGGTCGCATATTCTGAGCGACCGTACATGGCCATCATCTCTTCATACATGTGGGCCAGAGAGAAGTGGTAATAAGAGGCTGCCCGGTCAACCTTCTGCTCGGCGGGCTTTGGCGTGTCGGCCGGCTTCTGCGTATTTGCGGGGGCGGACTTAGTTGCAGGCGCGGCCGGTCCCGGTATTGTGGCGGATGGCTGTTTGGGCGGCGCGCCTTGTGCGGCGGCGTTAATTACGGGCAGGGCCGTGAGCATCAGGGCAAAGGTAAAAGTACGGAATTTCATCACATTCATAAGACGAACCAAAACAAACCCCTTATTTGGATGCGGAGGAACGCTCGGCGGACGTCGTTCTTGCTTTCTTAATTCTAGACCCAACCGAGGCGTTCGGCTGCTGATAACAATACTTAACTAGTGACGGAAGTGACGAACTCCGGTGAGCACCATCGCCAGCCCGAGCCGGTCAGCCGTGTCAATTACCTCTTGATCGCGTACTGAGCCCCCGGGTTGGATGATGGCCGTGGACCCGGCTTTGGCAATCTCTTCCACGCCATCGGGAAAGGGGAAGAAGGCGTCCGAGGCGGCGACCGTACCCTGGAGGGGCAGCACGGCTTTCATGGCCCCAATGCGACAGGAATCCACCCGCGACATTTGACCCGCTCCCACGCCCACGGTCTGGCCTTCGCGGGCATAGACAATGGCGTTTGATTTCGTATGTTTACAGACTTTCCAGGCAAAAAGCAGGGCCTTGATTTCGGCGTCAGTGGGCGGCCGTTTACTTACCACTTTCAGGTCTGCGCGGGTGAGTTGATGGACATCAGCATCAGCGTCTTGGGCCAGCATTCCGCCGGAAACGTGCTTGAGAGCAAGTTTCTGGATTGAGGGTCTCACCTCTACCAGCCGGAGATTCTTTTTGGCTGCGAACCTTTCTTTGGCAGCAGGATCAAAGCCGGGTGCGGCGATGGCTTCGACAAATAATTTCGTAATTTCTTCGGCGGTAGCTCCGTCAATCACACGATTCACGCCGATGACGCCACCGAAGGCCGAAACGGGATCGGTCTCGAGCGATTTCAGATAGGCGTCTTTGAGAGTTGCGCCCGTGGAAGCCCCGGCCGGATTGGTGTGCTTGATGATGGCGCAGGCAGGCTCTTCAAATTCCTGCGCCAGGTCCCAGGCCGCCTGGAGATCAACAATGTTGTTGTAAGAAAGTTCTTTGCCCTGAAGCTGCGTTCCGTTGGCGATTCCTTTGCCCGATCCGTCAGAGTACATGGCAGCGCGCTGGTGAGGATTTTCTCCATAACGCAGGTCCATTACTTTGTTGAGTTCCAGACGCAAGGTTGATGGAAATTCCCTAGCGGCGTCGGCTGCGGAAAGGGAAAAATTTCCGGAAGCCTGATCGAGGGTGATGGTGCCGAGTGTGGAGGAAATGGCGCTGTCATAAGCTGCTGTAGTGGCGAATGCTTTTTGGGCCAGCCGCCATTTTGTTGCCAGCGTGAGTTCGCCTCCGGATGCTGACATCTCCTGGGCGATGCCTGCGTAGTCATCGGATGAAGTGACGATGGCTACATCGCGGAAATTCTTGGCCGCCGAGCGCACCATTGAAGGGCCGCCGATATCGATGTTCTCAATGATCTCGTCAAAATGAACGCCCGGCTTGCCGGCCGTTTTCTCGAACGCGTAAAGATTGACTACCACCATGTCGATGGGCTGAATGCCGTGTTCGCGGGCCGCGGCCAGGTGCTGCGGATTGTTGCGGACATGCAGAATGCCGCCGTGCACCTTGGGATGAAGGGTCTTCACGCGGCCGTCCATCATCTCCGGGAAACCGGTGAGCTCAGAAATGTCTTTCACCGAGATGCCGGCATCACGCAGCAGCTTTGCAGTGCCGCCGGTGGAGATGAGTTCGACCTTGAGTGCGGATAATTGCCTGGCAAAATCGACAAGTCCGGTTTTGTCGGTAACGCTCAGGATGGCACGCTGAATCTTGGGCAATGTGGTTCCCCTCGGAGGATGGAAGACCGAAGAAATAAGGTATCAGCGGCGGGAAGGTGGCTGCAAACGGGGAGACTGAATCAGCGACGGACTTTCAATGACTTGACCACTTTGTCCAGTTTGTTGATGTCGGGTTGGAACGAATCATGCTGGGCGGATGAGAGAGTTTTTGCGAGCGCGGCCCCATGATCTGGCGGCGGCTTAGGCGACACTTTGCCATCCTCGCTTCCGTAAGTAACACGATCAAATTCAAGGTGCCGGATATTCGTATAAATCCAGATGAAAAAGCGCCCGTCATCCGTTAGCCCTTTGAAAGTGTAGGAAAGGCTGCCATCGTATTCAGGATTTTGCATTGTACCTTCAACCCAACGCGCACCATGCCATCCGTCTCCAACTATGACTGCAGATTGAATCCAAAATGGGAAGTTGCTCTTGTCTGGGGCGTAAGGAAGCGCCTTAAAATCTTTTGAGCTGAGAGGCTTGCTTGCGGACGATTTGATGAGATCGGCGAGACGAGACATATCTTTCTGGTTCCCGAATCTTGAGTTATAGCCGGCAACCGGAATGATTCGTGCAGTAACAAGTCCATCAACGCTGACTAAATGCGCTAGCCATCCGTCATTGGCGCACATCGCCGAAAAGCTGTGTTTATTGGAACTGCCCGTGAACTCTCCAGTATCGATTGTGACATCGTCAGGTCGAAGCCCCGGAATCAACTGTGGATCATCCTTCGAAAGCAGAGAGAAATCAATCGTATGCTGAAATCCTGAAGAATCGAATCTAACTTTGTATGTTCCCGCTTCAGGCAGAAGATAAAAACCGCTTTCGATGCAATCGCTTTTATTGTCGAATTGACTCAACTTTTTACCGTCGTCGGTGAAAACAGCTACTTCGAACGCGGGATCACCATCGGCTTTCTCATCGATGATCATGCGAAGGACTTGTGCGTTAGTGGTCCGCAATTGAAATTCAGAGACGCCGTTTTGGACAATTTGCTTTGCGGAGAAAGAGGCGGGCGGTTGAATCTGAAACTTAGCAACTGGTGCCTGTTTCCAAAGCCGTTTCGCTTCTTCGCTAAATTCCGCGTGGGCCGTTTTCTTGCACCCGGCGCCCATCATCAACGACGCACCAATCGTAAGTAGCAGCAAAGTTCGTCGTCATGTCGTGATAGCGGCCCTAGGTCTTCGGTTTGGCCTTCAACTTGACCTGGCCGTTTTGCATCTCGACGGAATATTCCACGGCCTGGCAGCCGTGCTCTTTCTTGAGTTGCGTCGTTTTCTGCTGCACGAATTTTTTGAAGGAATCCAGGGTGGCTGCATTCTTGTCACCGGTCTGCTGCCTGGCGGCGACCAGAGCGTTGTAAAGCGTTTCCACGTCCTTGCCTTCGGGCTTGGCGTCAGCAAATGCGACTCGGAAAGGCTTATCGTTTTCAGAAGCCAGGCCGGAGCCCGAGCCGACCGCCGAAGCAGAGTTGCTGGCTGCCGAAGCGACATTCTTATGGCTTAAAGACCTCTCGGCTTCATGCTGCTGGTCAGTGCGCATTCCCTGGATGCCCAAAACGGCGTCCTGAGGGCGGCGGTAGCCTTCCTCTTTGATGACTAACTTCTGCTGCCACAATGCGTTAAAGAGAGCGTACCGCTGCTGGACGGTGGTATATCGAAACCGCTGACCGTAGCTCATCCGGCCACCGTCAGAGTACTTTTTGAGTAAAGTCTTAACTTTCCACTCAATTTCGGTGGGTGGCTTCTTGGATCCTCCACCAAAGTAGATGTCATACTCCACTTTTAGCCTGCGGACCTGGTCTTCCAACATTGAGAGTTCTTCATCAATCGTCAAAGCGGGATAATCCTTCCAGGGTCCGTTTGGGAAGCTGCTTAGGCGAAAATATAGCATTTTTTCGCTTTAGCACAGAGAACCTAAAGTGCAGGCAGTTCATTGAGCTTCAGAGTGCATCAAACCCTAGTAATTATGTCAGATAAGCCTGTGTCCCAAAATCGCGTACGTATAGTGATAGCTGATGACCATGCCATCCTCCGGGAGTCGCTTGCAGCACTTCTTTCAACAGACAGTGACTTTGTTGTGGAGGGTCGAGCATCCAACGGCCAGGAAGCACTGGCACTCGTCCAGGAACTGCATCCCGATGTGCTTGTATTAGATCTCTTCATGCCGCAAGGCGATGGCTTTGAAGTGCTGCGCACGCTTGACCGTGCCGGCAGCCGCGTTGCCGCCGTAGTCCTAACCGGGTCTGAGAGTGAGCTGGATTACGCACAAGCAGTGAAGCTGGGTGCACGCGGCCTGGTGTTGAAGAGTGACGGTCCGGAAAAGCTCTTTGCCGCCATCAGGAGTGTCTCCAACGGTGAACTGGCGTTTTCTGACGAGCTTGCTCAACAGGTCCTGACCACCATGAGTGCGGAGTCACGCACGACAGCGAACACGCTGACTCGCCTATCGGAACGTGAGCGGCAGATCGCGTATTACGTAGCTCGTGGGATGAAGAACAAAGACATTGGCCAGGCACTTACCATCAGCGAGAACACCGTGAAGCGTCACCTGCAAAGTATTTTCACCAAGACCGGAGCACGTGATCGCCTGGAATTGGCTGTGCTGGCGCTGAGTGAGGTCAGCAAAGCGGCTTAGCGATTTACATCACGGTAGAATTTTGTTCCGCGCCTTTGCCGCCTTTGCTTTGATCCGAGCGCAGCGATGAACTCTCGTGCGATCGGCCTGATGAATTTTCTCAAACCACCTCGTCATCCCGATGTCCGTCAAGCGAACGCGCGCATTCATCAGCGCGTGAAGTAGGACAGAAGAATTTTGCACCTGCGGTTAGAAATCCTTCAAAACCAACGTCGCTGGGGACAGGTTTAGTGGCACCTGAATTATTTTCCTGAAGAAGCCGCCATTTTCTTGACCATGGCGAGCACCAGCTTGCGATCACTATCATTCAGGTTGGAAGAATAGCGGCGAATCTGGCTGAGGAAGCGGACTTCGTCTTCACTGAGCGAAGGCAGGTTCTTCGAGTTGCCGTTGGAATGGTGTTCGCTGAAAAAACTGCCCAGTGGAATATCAATGGCCCCGGCGATTTTGGCCAGGGTGTCGAGTGAGGGAATGGTGTGGCCGTTTTCCACCCGTGAAAGATAGCAACGCAGCAGTCCGGTGCGTTTTTCAATGTCGCCTTGCGACATGCCTTTTTGTAACCGGTAGTTTCTGATTGTCTCGCCTATATTCATACTTGAGTCGTCTTTGCTGTTTGCGTGGAGTCCGGGGGTGCGTGAATAGTAATCAGACCTAAGATTTTCTGCAAGAACATTTTTTGCCATCACAGAGCGTCCGATGAAGCACGTATTCACGCGGCCCTCAATTCCTGCAGCCGCTACGCATTCCGCGTCGCTTGTGCGTGAAAAATCAATTAGTTACCAATTGGTTATGTCGCTGTGCTCCAAACCCCCGAAGAGCGCAGGCGATGGTTAGGGTAGTTTCGGCACCCGTAGCGCGCGGTTCGGCCTCATCGCGGGGGCGAGCGAGGGACAATCCGTGAGAACATCGAAGAAATTAGGAACGCCACGAACAGGAGCGAACGCAGGGAAGTTTTATTGTCCGACCGCTTTTGGAGTGCTGGGGGAGTGCCTGGGAGATGAGTCGGCAGGAGAAGTGTGCGCCGGAAGCATCAGTTCCATGAACAAGGTTTTTTCTACAGGACTGTTGTAGTAAGGGGACATTTCCCTAAAACCGAGCTCGCGATAGAGAGCAATTGCCTGGTCCATCTTTCCCTGCACGGTATCAAGGCGCATGCAGCGATATCCGATTTCGCAGGCGTCAGACACCAATTTCCTGGCCAGCGTGCGGCCAATGTTATGTCCACGAAATCCGGGGCGGACAAAGAGGCGCTTCATTTCGCATACGTCGTGATCAGAGAGAGGACGCAACGCGCCCAGGCCGGCGACTTCGTGGTTCCATGACGCCAGTAAGAGGCGTCCGCGAGGTTCAGCGTATTTGCCGGGCAGGTCGCGCAACTCATCTTCAAAGCCCTGGAAACACAGCTTGAACTCCAGCCATGTGGCGTATTCCTTCATGAGTTCGCGGACGGTGGCAATCTGTTCCGGTGTCTCAGCCTGGAGAATGGTGAGCATCGTTCCCCCTAAAGCCTACGATCGCAGCGATATCAACAGGGCCCCTGATAAGAATCATTTTAGTCCTTGTTGCTGATCAACGAAGGGAAAAACGTCAGCCCATCAGCATGCCGCCGTTGACCATGAGCACGTGGCCGGTGATGTAGCTGGCTTCCTCAGATGCCAGAAAGCGGACTGCATGGGCCACTTCCAGGTCAGTTCCGGCGCGTCCCAGCGGGATCATTTCATTGACCTTCGATTTCAGTTCCTCGGGAAGCGCTTCCGTCATGGCCGTTTCGATGTATCCGGGCGCCACGGCGTTCACGGTAATGTTGCGCGACGCCACTTCCCGCGCCATGGCCATGGTGAGGCCAATCAATCCGGCTTTGGATGCGGCATAGTTGGCCTGACCGGCCTGGCCCATCTGTCCGAAAACGCTGCTGATGTTCACGATGCGACCCCAGCGCTGCTTGAGCATGGAGCTGATCACGGCCTGGGTGCAGAAATATGCGCCGCTGAGATTGGTTTGAATGACTGAGTCCCAGTCAGCACGCTTCATGCGCATGATGAGCGTGTCTTTGGTGATGCCGGCGTTGTTGATGAGGATATCGATCTTGCCGAACTGGCCGATGGCGGCTTTCACGGCGGCTTTCACGCTGTCTTCGTCAGCCACATCCATGCGGAAACGCAGCGGCCTGCACGCCTTTGGCTTCGGCTTCCTTTACCACGGAGGCAAGTTTTTCTTCATTGCGCGCAGCCAGCGCCACGTTCGCGCCCGCTTCGGCCAGAGCGAGCGCACATGCGCGTCCAATTCCCTGTGAGGCTCCAGTGATGAGCGCGACGCGTCCGGTGACTCCTGCCATAGTGGTACTCCCGTGAAAAAGTTAACTTTGGAATTATACGTTCTAGTTGTCGCTGCGCTCCAAACCGCTGGAGAGAGTTCATCTGTTTGCTATGGCGGGCTCCTGTAGCAGCGGGCTCGGCGCGCGTGGTCGGCGCGAGCCCTGGATCTTCGTCTGCGACTGCGCTCCAGACTGCTAGAGATGGTTGATCGTGGTTACGGTAACGGGCTCCTGATACCACGATCGCGCTCACAATTTTCAGCCGACGAAAATTGTGCGCGGAGAAAGGTATAAACTGTTAGGTCGCTATGGCCACAAAAACCAAACCAGCAAAAGCTCCGGACAAGAAATCTTCGCAGTCCAAGACATCAGTCGCTACCAATGGAAAGACCTCGACCAAAGCTGCCACGGCAGCTCGAAACGGCATGCCCGGAAAAGGGTCTACGGGAAACGTCAATGAATACGGCATTCCGGACTGGCGGCTTGAGCATCCTGAATTCGAAGTCTTCGAAGTGAGTGACGGCGCGGAGGTCCATTACGAGATCAAGGGCAAGCTGAATGCGCCCGTGCCGCCGATCCGGGAATCGAAGTACCTGAATAAAGAACAGCATCTGGAACTCTATCGCTGGATGGTGATGAACCGGCGCATGGAAGTGGCGCTGGAAAATCTTTACAAACAAAGCAAAGTGGTGGGCGGCGTTTATTTCGGGCTGGGACAAGAGGCTTGTTCGTGCGCATCCGCCTATGCGCTGGGCAAGGAAGACTGGTTTGCGCCCATGATCCGCAACCAGGGCGCGCAACTGGTGCGCGGCTTTCATGCTCGCGACATCATGATGCAATACATGGCCAAGTCCGGTTCGCCGACTAAAGGCAAAGACGGGACTTCTCATTATGGCGATATTGAAAAGCGGCAGATGGTGTCGCCGATTTCGATGCTGGGCGATCTGCTTCCTGTGATGGCCGGAGTTTCCCTGGGCGCGCGGATGCAGGGAAAAGAGCTGGCCTGCCTGACGTGGATCGGGGATGGCGGACAATCGACCGGCGTGAGTTATGAAGGCATCAACTTTGCCGCCGTTCGCAAACTGGGGCTGGTGCTGATTATTGAAAGCAATCTCTGGGCGTATTCCACGCCCACGGAATATCAGGTCAATGTAAAGGACCTTGCCAATCGCGCGATCGGTTACGGCATGCCCGGCATCATCATTGACGGCACGGACGCCTGCCAGGTGTATGACGCAACGTATGAAGCGGTGGAACGCGCACATCGCGGCGAAGGGCCAACGCTGATCGAAGCCAAGCTGATGCGCATGAAAGGCCACGCCATTCATGACGCTGCGGCCTATGTCCCCAAAGAGATGCATGAGTTTTATCGCAAGCGGGACTGCATTGATCGCTTCCAGAAATATCTGATCGAGAAAAAATGGCTCACGCCCACGCAGGACGCGGAAATGATTGCCGGCGTGGAAAAAGAGATCGACGCAGAACGCGAGTTTGCTGAGAACTCACCCATGCCCGAACCACATACTGCGGCAGAAGGCGTTTATTGCGGCGACGGCTGCCATACGATCAAGCCGAAATACGCTGTGCCGAAGAAAGCCCGGCGCAGTGAACGCAAATTGAAAGAAAGCGAAGCGGCGATACACTTTAAGTAAGGCAGCCTTTAGCCATTAGCTCTTAGCCATGAGCCGTTTGTCGTGAGCAAGTTTGTCTCGTCCGGGTTTGGCTCATTGCTAAGTGCTAATTACTAAAGGCTGGTTTCATGGCTCAAGCAACTTACCTTGAAGCAATACGGCAGGGACTCTGGGAAGAGATGGAAGCTGATCCCAGCGTCTTCTGCATTGGCGAAGACATTGGCATTTACGGTGGCGCGTTCAAAGTGACGGACGGCTTTGTCCATCATTTTGGGCCGCAGCGTGTGATTGATACTCCCATTGCCGAGTCGGCGATTGTGGGCGCGGCATTTGGCGCGGCGCTCACGGGAATGCGTCCGGTGGCGGAGTTCCAGTTCATGGACTTCATTGGCTGCGCGTTCAACCAGATCGTGAACATGGTGGCCAAGTCGCATTATCGCTGGGGCGCTCCGGCGCCATTGGTATTGCGCGGGCCTTGCGGCGGCGGCGTCCACGGCGGGCCATTTCATTCGCAGAATCCTGAGATGTATTTTGTCCATACGCCGGGGATGAAGGTGGTTGCGCCTTCCACGCCCAGCGACGCCAAAGGACTGATCAAGGCCGCGGTGCGCGACAATAATCCCGTGTTGTTCCTGGAGCATAAGTTTCTCTATCGCCGGATCAAGGGCGAAGTGCCGGACGACAACTCAGTTGTGCCGATCGGGAAAGCGCGTGTCCATCGCGAAGGTCGCGATGTGAGCATCATTACTTATGCGGCCATGGTGCACACAGCGCAGGAAGCGGCGGACATTCTGGCCAAAGAGGGAATCGAAGTCGAGATCATCGATCTTCGGACGCTGTCGCCTCTGGATCGCGATGCGATCACCCAGACGGTGAAGAAAACGAACAAAGTCATCCTGCTGCATGAAGACACCAAGACGGGCGGCCTGGCGGGAGAAATTGCCGCCATCATTAATGAAGAGGCGTTTGACGATCTGGATGGGCCGATTGTTCGCATTACGTCACTGGATACGCCGGTACCATTCTCGCCTCCGCTGGAACATTACTTTCTGCCGCAGGTGGAAGACGTGGTGCGTGAGGTGAGGAAGCTGAAAGCGTATTAATTGTCGCATCGCTCCACACCGCTGGAGTGCTGCAAACGTGGTTACTTAAACGAGCCCTCGTTACAACGGGCTCGACGCGCGTGGACGGCGCGAGCCCTCATTCTCGTGATTCTAGTGCCGCCGTTTCCAACGCTGGTGAGTGAAACGGAACCCCAAGACTTGTCATCTTGAGCGCAGTCGGAGCGAACGCGACGGCGGAGTCGAAAGATCCATGCATTTTAGTTGTGCTCAAAAAATAGATAGATTCTTCGACTGCGCGCTCCCAGGCTTCGCCCTGCTGCTCAATGCTCGATGATCCACTCATACTGCGTTTTGGTCAGCGGGACCACGGAGAGCCGTCCCTGGCGCACGAGAGGCGAACTGTCAAACAGATCGCTTATCTTGATTTCACTGAGCGGCACCGCGTGCGAAAGCAGCTTGCCTGCCTTTATCTTGACGCGCGGAGTTTTGGGGTCAGAAGCGTCTACTGATTCCACCTTCGCCGTGCCCACCACGCGCTTCTCGTCGCCCGTGTGATAGATCACCAGGCGGTCGCCTTTTTTCATCTCGCGCAGATGCTTCACGGCCGTGGGATTGGTGACTCCATCCCAGATGGTGACGTCTTCCTTCTGCAGATCGGCAAAGCCGTAGACGGTAGGTTCGGTTTTGAGAAGGTAGTCCATGGCGCAACATTGTAGCAGTCGTTCTTGTCGCTCGTTCCAAACCGCTTTGAGTACAAGTTTCTGGTCGCAGTGTCAGGCTACCTGTAGCAGCGGGCTCGACGCGCCTGGACGGCGCGAGCCCTCATCTCTTTCAGGGACTCTCGTGCTCTTCCATGTGCTGCGTGAAAATGAACACCTGCTCAGGTGAATATTTGTTAACAGTGCGTGAGCTCCTGGAATTTCTTCAGCCCGCGTTCTACACGCCAGCGCTTTCCCTGATTTATAATCACAAGTTGCTCTAACCACCCGACGAATACCTGTGACCTGTGGAAGGAACTCATGCCAACTGATGTAGTCATGCCCCAGATGGGGGAGTCGATTTTTGAAGGGACCATTACCAAATGGCTGAAAAAGCCCGGCGATAAAGTCCAGCGTGATGAACCGCTGTTTGAGATCTCCACGGACAAGGTGGATGCCGAGATTCCGGCGCCTTCCACTGGCGTGCTGAAGGAAATCAAGATACAGGCCGGAGCGACCGTACAGGTCAATACGGTGGTCGGCGTCATTGATGGTGACGGCGCCGGCGCGTCAGCAGCGCCCCAGTCATCGCCATCGCAGCCTGCTGCTCAAGCAACTCCGCCGGCTGCCAAATCTTCACCCCAAGCCGATGGAACATCCACACCCAAGCAGCCACCGGCAACGGAAGCGGCGTCTTCTGCCCCTGCGCAGTCTGCTGCACCTTCGACGTCTGGCGGCGATGGCGGAGCGGCAACGGACGTGGTCATGCCGCAGATGGGCGAATCGATCTTCGAGGGCACCATCACCAAGTGGCTGAAGAAGGTGGGCGACAAAGTACAGCGCGACGAGCCGCTGTTTGAGATTTCCACCGACAAAGTGGATGCGGAAATTCCCGCGCCTGTCACGGGCGTTCTGCGCGAGATCAAAGTAAAGGAAGGCACCACGGTCCAGGTGAATAGCGTGGTGGCAGTCATCGGCGGAGCGGGTGCTGCGTCTTCATCATCCGCAAACCCGGCTCAACCCGCAGCGGCGCAACCTGCTCCCGCGCAACCAGTTCCCGCACAGCCGCATGGACAACCACAGCGCGTACCGGAATCAATGTCAGTGGCTGCGCAGGAACAGACGGTAGAGCAGGAGCGTGAAGAAATTGAAGAGAGTGAGAGCCGCGATGATGTTCGCTCCTCACCGCTGGTTCGCCGCATCGCCCGCGAAAATAATATCGACCTGGGTCGTGTGCCGGGAACGGGACTTGGCGGTCGCATCAGCAAGGCCGATATCCAGAGTTTCATTCAGCAACATGGGCCAGGCGGTGCAGGAAGGCCGCAGCCGGTTGCGCCTCCTCCATCACAACAGAGAGCCCAGCAGGCTCCGCAGCAACAACAGCAGGCTGCCTATCAACCGCCGCCACAAACTTCAGCTTCGCAAACCCAGCAGCAGGCAGCGGCTCCGGCCCAGCAGCTTCCGGAACTGGCTGGTGAATTTGTTCCCATGACGCCGATGCGGAAAAAGATTGCCGACCGCATGGTGGAATCTCGCCGCACCAGCGCGCACGTGCACACCATCTTCAAGGTGGACATGACGCGTATCGTCAAGATGCGTGAGAAGGTCCGCAAAGGCTGGGAAGCGCGGCACGGCGCCAAGCTCACGTACATGCCGTTTATCGCCAAGGCACTGATGCACGGAGTGCGCACCAAGCCGGTCGTCAACTCGTCTGTGATCAACGAGGGGATTCAGTACCACAAGAATGTGAACATCGGCATTGCTGTGGCGCTGGAATGGGGATTGATTGTGCCGGTGGTGAAAGGCGCGGAGAACCTGAGCTTTGTCGGCCTTCAGCGGGCCATCACTGATCTGGGTGAGCGCGCACGCGGCAAGAAGCTCAAGCCCGATGACGTGCAGGGCGGCACCATCACCATCACCAACCCGGGCATTTACGGTCCACAGTTCGGCACGCCGATCATTCTTCAGCCGCAGGTGGCCATCCTGGGCATGGGCGGGATCTTCAAGGAACCCACGGTCATCACCGACAAGGATGGAAACGATTCCATCGCTGTCCGGCATATCATCCGGCTGGTGCTGGGCTACGACCATCGCATTATCGATGGCGCAGACGCTGACCAGTTCATGGTTGCCGTCCGCGATTACCTGGAGAACTTTAACGACGATATCGGATAACGTTTCGTGATCGCTTTAAGAGCGGCAGGCCAGATTCAAGACGCTTGCCGTTTTTTTTGCGACCGACGTGAATGGCCCTCCCCCGTCATCCATCGCACCCGATCCAGTCATCCCAATTTGGCGTGGGTTTCAGCTTTTTTCGGATCCGCGATCATCCGCGTTAATCCGCGGTAAGCATTTCCGGTTTTCTCCGTGCCTCCGTGGTGAACATGTCCCGACTCCGATCTCGGCGATGTCGCCGGTCGTGTTAACGACGATGACGTCGATCTCGGCGATCCCGGGCCACTCGCATAAGAATGGACTGGACAGGAAACAAAGCAATTGTTTTACTTATGCCCAAATTTCTACAACATGGCAAGGGCAAAGAAACAAAGAGGAAACATGTCACGAATCCTGCTTGGAGTGGTCTGCGGTCTGGTATTCGGCGCTATCGACATCGCCATCATGTTACCCATGAGCTTCCCGGACAAGCGGGCAGCTATCACAGCGGCATTCATTGCGCGCTTTGGGATCGGATTTGCAATCGGCGCTGCTCGTCTTCCGTGGCCTGGATGGCTGGTTGGTCTGGTGTTCGGATTATTGCTGAGCATTCCCGACGCTATCATCACAAAGGCATATGCCCCCATCATCGGCATGGGAGCAATCGGCGGAACAGTCATCGGCTTTCTTGTATCAAGATTCGGGCATTGATAAACCGGAGAAATCTGTCCCCAGCGCCGCGCTGTCAGGCAGGAAAGAAAGTCAATTCGAAAACAAATGCTGGACCTATGAGCGGGCAGCGCCGTAGGCGCGGTAAGAAGTTAGCCCCGGGCGTAAGCCCGGGGAAGCGAAAAAATAATGATAAGCGCCGTAGGTGCGGCACATCATCCGAAGACATATCGTGAATCGGTCTGTCCCCCAGGCTTCCTGTCCCCAGGCTTCAAAAAATCCCGTTGATTATCCCGCATGATCGGTCCCTGGAGGTATGTCCCAGATTTTCTGGAGCCTCATGAAGATTCCGACTTCTCCGATCAAAAGCAACCCGACAGACACCCAGTAAGGCCAGCTATGACGATACTGGTCATAGACTTTCCAATAGGAATCGGGGTCGCTATATGCGTGCGCCTGGGCATCGCCCCACGCGTCTTCGCTTTTGCCTGAACTCTTCGGTTCCTCGGCATGAAATTCCAGCGTTCTCGTATCAAAAACAAATTTCCGGATGCCTGACGAGTGTCGGTCAAATTGCGTTCCGGTGAAATATGGATCAGAAAATTTCAGATCGACCAGAGAACGGACGTAGCCTGGCCCCGCGATCGGCACATCAGTTTCATATCCAGGCGCCTTGAAGTAGCCGCTGTATGTGTTGAGACTGCCAACCACATAGCCATTGGGCAAGGTTACATATGGATCACCGCTAAGACCGCAATCCTGATGTGCAAGTCGGTTCGAAATTTGCACATGAACCAGAGAGACAATCAGGAGCCAGAGCACACCCAGGAACGGAGCCGCGGCCCCGAAGGCCATCGCTTTTCGCCCGCTTAATCCCTTGCTTACTCTCTTTTTAGCAACGCGATACAGTTTCACCGAGAGAATAGACGCACCGACAAGTGCCCCAAGCGCATAGAACAAAATTGTCACGAAGACTGCCAAGCCAGCCATCAAAGTGTCCTTTGAAGTGGATAGGAGATTTACTCAATTTACAGTAAGCGTGGCGGTGCACCCAAGGGGAAAGCAGGACTCGATCGTTGATCGATCGCTTTGAAAGAGAGGGAACGTTCCTGTCCCCAGTTTTTCCAGATATCACTCGGCTATTCGAGGCCGAGAGTTCGGGCCAGCGCGAAGTGATCTTCCCCCAACGCTCAGCCAAAAACAGATGATGGAAGCAAATCCAAGCGAATTGGCTGACGCACGGGATTTTCCTCGTTCTGATTTTCCAGATGGACACTATAAGTTGAAAATCTTCAGCCACCCTCAACCATCGCAAAAACCAATCGTAATAATAGGTAAATCCACTCAGCCGTTTCCCATAATGGGACTTCCCGAAAATTTAATCTGAGTTCCTGGGGTTCTACTCTCAAAAAAGTGGGTACTCTCGTTATCGCCCATGGAGAAGTGCCTGCAATGCCAAGTCTTCAACCATCAGGTCACCAAACCCTCCGCTAAGCGCTCGAAAGAGCGCGTTAGAGAAAGGCAAGAACGATGTTTGCCAAATCAGGGTCCCTCTTGCAACGCATCCGCGCATTTGTGGCGATATTAGCTTGTACAACGCTGGTATGCGCACAAACCAATCCCGGAGCGGTAACTCCGGCAACTTCCAGCAGCTGTAATCTGATTGATCCCGGGCCGCGTCCCGCCGGTGACTCCATCGTCTATAGCGTCGCCGACAATCACGGAAACATTTTTAACAATTTTGCTCAGCAGGACCAGACGCTGAGCAACAACTCATCCGGAAGTCCGCTGCCAAGCTTTCTTCAAGGCACTACACTGGACAATGAACGTCTCGCATTCTGGGAAGCCGGGATGGCAGTATTCGGGGACGTTGCTTCCATCAAGGGAGCAGCGCCCGGAGTGACCTCGACGCAACCAATCGCCGGACTGGGACCGCGCTTTAACGGCAACAACTGTTTCATGTGTCATTCCCAGCCGAGCATTGGCGGCACCAGTCCAGGACCTGGTACGCCACCATCCTTCACGCAGAACCCGCAGATTACGCTGGCTCACTTTGACAATGCCACCAACACGGTTCCTGCCTTCGTTTCCGGCAGGCCGAATGGCCCAGTGGTGGAAGCTCGATTCCCACGCGCCGCTAATTCCACAGGAGTTCCCACCAGCACGCTCGATGGAGCTGTTCACGACCTCTTCACCATTCAAGGAATGACGCAGGCGGGAAACTGCGCCATCAAGCAGCCGTTGTTTGAAGCAGCCGTGGCCAACAACAACATTATCTTCCGCATACCGACGCCAACCTTTGGAGTGGGCTTCATTACACTGACTTCAGATGATTTCCTCGCTGCCAATCTCGATAGCTCCATCAACGCAGTGGATTCGCTGAACCAAACCGCAACGCTGGGCGTTGGTGGACGTTTCAATCGAGTTGGAAACGATCAAACCATTACGCGCTTCGGTTGGAAGGCGCAAAACCCATCACTGCTCATGTTCGCCGGGGAAGCGTCAAACGTGGAAATGGGAGTGACCAATGAACTTTTCCCGTTTGAGCGTGACGCGCCGGAAAACAACGGCACGAACTGCACTAACAACGCCACGCCGGAGGATTTCACCAAACCGGCCGTAAACGTGACTCAACAGATACCAACCGTAGTGGCCTCTGACATTGAGTCGCTGTCATTCTTTATGTTTGGGAACACACCGCCTGCGCAATGCGACTTTGGCAGCGGACTGGTCCCCAACAGCAATCCGCCCGCGCCGAACTGCAAAGCACTCAGCGTAGCGGCTGCCGATGGAGCCACTCAATTCAACCGTGCGGGCTGCAATCTCTGCCACACTCCCACACTGCATACTGGACCCTCGGACTTCGTGGACCTGAACAATGCGCCCTTTAGTCCTTTCTCTGACTTCGCCGTCCATCACATGGGCGCGCAGCTGGCGGATGGAGTGAGCCAGGGCGCCGCAGGTCCTGACGAATTCCGGACAGCGCCACTCTGGGGCGCGGGCCAACGTTTCTTCTTCATGCATGACGGTCGCTCGGTCAGCCTGGTGGACGCCATTGAACAGCATTTCACCACTCCCACGCAGTGCACCACGGTGACCAGCGCGGCTGAAACCTTCATCCTCAACGGACAAACCATAACCATCCCGGCGGTGACCACCAAGACCTGCGGATCAGAAGCCAACGGGGTAATCAACCGATTCAACAATCAAACCATTTTGAATTGCTCACAACAACAGCACGTGATTGACTTCCTGCGTTCACTGTAGTTTCTGATGCCACGCGGTTGCACGCCGCGCCGCGTGGTTTTTCATTGCATCAGCGTGGCGGAGTGGCAGGCAGCGTTGGCGTCCTGGCTGGTGACGTTATTCCCGGACCAAAGTATTCTTCATTGAACTCCGCGCGTGCCGATTCAGTGGCTGCCTTGATGGCATCTTTGAATTTTTGCTGCGAGATCTCGCGGGCGATGTCTGCTTTCACCTGCTCTTCCGGTAAGGTCTCTTTGCTGATCACTTTATAAATCACGTAGCTTTTCGGTTCCACCTCCACCTGGCTCACTTCGCCAGGCTTCAGGGAGAAAACCTCGGCGCTTTCCTGATCAGTGAAGTTGGCGCGCCCATAGTTGCCCAGTTCGGTAGGCGGAGGCAGGCTAAGACCGAGCGCCGAGTAAGTGTCTTTTTCGATCTGAGAAAGATCTTCGCCCTTTGCGGCGCGTGCCCGGGCAGCGCGCGCTGCGTTCAGGGCCTTCCGCTCGAATTCATCCTTATCTGCAGCGGACCGGTCCTCTCGCGGAACAAGAATACGTGAGAGCCTCACCCGGTCATACGATGCAAGGTGTTGGTGGTAATAGGCGTCAATCTCTTCCTGCGCCGGTGTGCGATACTTTTCCTGAAGGTTGCGGCGATAGAGATCAGCCATGGTGCGCAAACGCATCCATTGCATGAGCTCGTGGAATTCCGATGTTGCGTCCAGCCCGGCGTTGCGTGCAGCCACTTCGAGCTCCAGAAACTCAACGTAAGTTCTAGCCAGATTCTGCTGCCCCTTCAGGGATATGGCCTGTCCTTCCGGATTCAACACCTTTATCAGCTTCTCAAACTGTTCGCGGGTAATGATCCTGCTGCATGAGCTTCCCTTATCGGCAACTTTCGCAGAGCTGTCATCGCATAATCCGTGAATGGTAATAACCGGCTGCGTATCCGCGACCGCCGCAGCCATCGCTGCTGTTTTCATTGCCTGTGGCTGCTGGGTGGTTTGCACGGGTTTGACGGAGATACCATTGGCTTCTTGAGTGGAAGGAACAGAAGTCTGAAGCAACGACAAAGCAATTCCGCCGCCGAGAGCAAGCTTGGTGAGAATCAACATTACGGTGTTACCTCGTTCTGAACGATCACGCGCATCAGCTGCGCCGAGCAAAACGTCCCGAATCCTTTGGCTCAGATTCGGGTGGGCAAAACACTATCACGGAAAATCCAGAGTACAACCGGATTATTGCAGCAGACAGTTTTCCCGAAACGGAACGCAATTGACCGGCCCTTTTAGTCAAGAGCTATCTGCGAAGAGTGGCGTTTATGCTGCTTCAAGATTTTTCGGCCTGAAACCCGGGGACAGGCCTGAAACCGGGGGACAGCCGGGACGTTTCCCCAATCTCCCGCCAGGAAAAACGGGAAACGTTCCGTCTGTCCCCAGTTTCTCTGTCCCCAGTTTCTCGAAACGCGTCATTATCGTGAATTACGAGCGTGCAGGCGCAGTTCCAAGCGGAAGCCTATAAACATTAGGCCGGGCCATCGCCCTCAGGACTCGAGTCCTTATCTTGCTGGTTAGCGTTGCTTGATGGTGAGGTTGTTTCAAGACTATTCGCATGCACGACTCTGAGCATTGCAATAGGCCATGGTGACGGAGGCTGAACGCCTCCTTCCAATCTGCGCACTTCTCGAGCCCCAAACACCAACAAACCAGCTTTTTCAAGCTCGCGGAGCTGCTGGGTGAGTCCAAAGGTCGCCTTGACCCTTTCTCCGGCGTCTATTTCATTCCACAAATCACCCCAGTCTTGGACTTCTTGCAAAAAACCTGCAATGGTCTCAGCCTCGGCAGCGGAGGCTGGATCGTCATGATCAAGTTGAAAGCCGAATGCTCCTCCGACGATGTTCATGATCTCTTGTCCGGATCGAATACGGGTCAAAAATGGCGGAACATTCTCCTTAATGCGTCGAATTCGTATAGGGGGCACTTGCACTTGGTCCGCAAGGGTCGAAGAAACCCACTTTTCGTGATTCACTTTGAGAGTTTTTAGAAGTTCGGCTGTATACGTCTCGAACTGGTCGTCCACCATCTTATGGTGCACGCGGCACAGAAGGAGCAGATTTTCAGGATCATCAATATGCTCATCGGGAAAATTGCTGTCGTGCCGAGGGCCCTGGCCTTGGCGAGAAACAATGTGACACTCATCCCCAACTACCGACTCATCATCCGCGGAGGTCGCGTCTATCACTAGCTCGCGACGGCAAGTAGTGCACCTGTTCCCCGAGCGCCCCCACAGAATCTTACGAGTCTTATCTGTTATGGCCATATTGCGGGTTCATTTCCCTCTTACGAATTGCTTTACTTCGCCGAGAAAGTCGAAGTTGTCGGCCTTGAGGCCAGCCTTTCTCCGCTCAATATCTCGGGAAGAAGCCCTTTCGGTTCCATTCTCGCGTCTCAAAGGATAGCTGTAATTGTTAGATCCGTCATGAACGCCGACAACGCCACGTGCTTGAGCGACTAAAAGCACCAGGCATAGTTTTTCACCCTCGTTTGTGGCCACCGGCACCTGCTGAAACTTCACAAGTTCTCGATCATATTCCACGTGCGTGTCAACGGCCTCTCTCGCAGCCTTCAAATCATTCTCCAACTGACGAGCGTCCTGCGGAAGACCGACAATGATACGGGGATTGTCGCTCACACCCACTACCATAACCCCACCGTCCGCATTCGCCATGCTTGCAAGTTTTTCAGCAAGACTCGTCTTGGCCTCATCCCGTTGCGGCTTCTGCTTCACATGCCAAAGTGTGAGCGTTTCTTTGAAATCCCACAGTTGTGTTTCGGTCTTCTTCGTGGCAACCGCCTTCTCAATGAACTCTCGCCAGAATTTATCGCTATGAATCACTTCTTCTTGTTCTTGGAATTTCTCGACATCGATGAGAACGTTTTGCAGAGAATCCCTTATTTCACGGAAGTATACGGCGCACTCGCCATAGATCTTCCTTGCTGCCCTTGGAACCACTCTTGACTCCGGTATCTCAATCTCGCAACCACTACTGAATTGCTCAGGATCCATCTGGTCGTAGAGCTCATACTCCATCTCGCCGCGGACCCATTCGTATGTAGGTCGGCCGCGATCACTCATCCCTAATGCCAGCTCGGCACACGACACGCGATTTGTGCGGTCGTTCTCCAGCAGGTCATCTGGCACGTTGATCGTTCGATCACTCATTCTGGTCGAGCCCCAGACCCGATATGTGAACAGAATACGCGGCGCCATTGCGTCCCGCTCTCGAAGCCAATTAACGAATTTCAGTAGCCCCTCTATGTCAGCCAGGTGTTGATCTGTAAAGACACGCAAATCTGCGATGAGTTCTTCATAGCTTTTAGGCGTCTTCCTTTGCAGCTTGTCGGCATTGTCTTTGAGACGCCCGGCGGACTTCAGCGCGACCTCGGCTTGAGCACCCAATTCAGCGACATTTCTCTCTTTCTTGAAGATCCACCAATGAATCTCGTCCAGTCCGATCTCCCTGCCGAACTCTGTCAACTCTACTGATTGAAAACGTGTCCCCTCTCTCCTCCGCTCCTGCCATCGCTTTGAATCCATAAGCTTGCTGGACCGAAGAAGATTCCAATGAAATTCCCCCAATTTCAGCACGGACGGACTGGATAGGTTTTCTTTCGAGTTCACGGGAGCATCTTAGCTGAGTAGGATAGCGCTTACCTACAAATAACTCATGGCCGGGTGGCCCGGGATTTTTATCTTGCGGGCATTCGCGACACAGTGGGAATGGCGGACGCAAACATCGTTAAGGGTGGCCACGCGTGTGCGCATCAGTTCAAAACGGAGTGATCTCGTTATCGCTGCGTCCTAGCTTTTTCAGGACCAGCCGGGCCAGTGATTCCGGAGTCTCTTTGCGCAGATCGATATATCCAATGTGCTTATGCAGACCGGGAATCTCCGTGTCATCGAAGCGCGCCGGGAGAATGTATTCCTCCTTTGCCTCGATCGCTTTCTCGAATGCACTGCGCCGCTCATGAGTCGGCCAGACCTTCTCTGCATAATGCTTCGAGATGAACATCACGCAGTACCGCGCCGAGCTGCTGTAAACCTTGTGCAGATGCTCGATCAGATTCTTGCCCCACAATGACGCCTGCTCGTAGCTGTCGTAAAACACCGATACGTCCTTGAGCCGAAGCAACTGTGCGACCTGCTCAACGAATTCGCGATCCTCGCCAGCGAATGACAGGACAATCTCGTAAGTCTCCGCGATTTCCGCGCCCGTAACGCTGACAATCTTATAAGTCGTGCGCCCGGACACCCTGCCGACAGGCTTCACGACGAATCCGTCGTTGACCAGAAACTTATTGAACAGCGACGCCAAATCTTCGATTCGCTGCGGATCGCGAGCGACAACTGGGAGCAAGCAGACTTCGAGGAAGCGAATGAATTGCTCGTCGGGGACGGAGCAAATCTTGAGCCGCTGATATAACAGCTCCGACTCTGTGTAATCGTAGTTGTTGACGATATGCTGCCAAATATCACCCTCCGCATTGTCGAATCGATTGTCCTGAGAGGGCATCGTTTCGAGCGGCCAGATGCGTTTCAGGAACGAAATGATATCGAGCTGCCCCGTGAACGACACCTTATCGAGCACCAGCGCATCCACGATATCAGTCCGGGTCAGCTCTGTTATTTTTCGTGCTGTCGTCATGGACCTTCGATGATACTCCAGAGAAACCCAAGGACTATCCCTTGTTTCCGCGGTCGTGGGTCTTACAGAACGACGCAACTGCGGCAGCTTCCAGGACTTGGCATGCGGGCCACCCGCGAACCGTCACTCTTTGTCGTGCGGCATGAAATCTATTGCCTTCAATTTGCCCTTCGATTCAAAGAGGTCAAGCCAGTGCGTCCCTGTTGTGAGTTGACAAAGAACGATATCGCCAGCGGTAAGATCGCGTACATGCTTGCGCCCACCGCGCACCATAGGGACCGAGAGCTTCTCATCAACAACAGGTAATATTAAGTGTTGGAAGCCTTCACTCCAAGGCACAGGAGTATGATTCCGCCTTGGATCGTGGATCGCCAATGCGTTCCCGACAGTCTCAAGGAATTCCTCGAGGAGAAGAGGCTTTCGGATGTAGTGGTATGCCCCACTCATTATGCAGCCAAGTGCTGCTTCGTTGTCATCGACGGCGCTTGCAACAATCACTGGAATTTCGGGACGGATTTGTTTGATTTCCTTGAGGAGACTAATGCCGTCCATATGCGGATTTAAAAGGTCATGAATCACCAGGTCGAATTGATTTTTCGATGCAAGCAATGACAAGGCTTCCGGCCCACCCTCAACAGTCTCACAGCGGTGCCCATGATGTACAAGCACCTGTTGCATCGTCTCCCGCATTGTTTCGGTATCATCAACTATAAGAATTCGACCCAACTTCGGCTTCTCGGCTAAATTCCTCGCGCCGTCATCGACCAGAGATGCCGTAAATGTGGCATACGGGTCCGCGTTGGTTCTGAGTTCGGACGAGTGACGTTTTCTCGCCTCAAGCAGTGACGGGTTCTCGGGATCAATCTCAATCGCTCGATTGTCGCAGGCTAAGGCTTCCGCGTATTTCCCTATCTCCGATAGAAGGGCAGCTTTTAGGGCCCAGCAAAACTGATTATCTGGATCTTGCGACAGGGCTTGATCGAAGCATTTCAACCCATCCTCGTAATTGCCCTGCCTTGCAAGACACACGCCTTTGAGTTGCAGGAGGCCTTCGTCTGTTGGGGAAATCTTCATGGCCGTTTCACAGACCGCAAGTGCCTCAGTGAAAAGCTTCTCGATGAACAATTGCATGCACTGGTCGGTCGCCTTGGAAACTGCATCATCCAGGATATTTTGCAGGCCGCGCTTGGCCAGTGATACTCCCACACTCAATTGCTGGGTCGGCTGAAGCACCAATTGCATCGGTTGCTCCATCAATAGCTTTTCGAGTGTCTTGTCGTCCTTTGCCATTCGAATTTACAAACTCCCCAAGTGCATTCTTCTAACCTGAAGTTGCCGACTGAGCCGTTCCACCATTTCTCCTAACACATCCTTCCCCTCTAACGCTCCATTCGCAACTATGGCTTTCAGTTTGAACAGTTCCGACTCCTTGAGCCCGACAATTTCCGACTCAATCTGCTCGATCCGTTTGCTTCCCAAACTGATCCGCCGAATTGCCCGAACCAGATCAGCCGCAACGTCTGTGCCGACAACAGTGTCCGGACTGCTGTTGTATTCCTCAATCACAGCTCTAAGCCTATCTTCATCTCCTTGGGCGTAGGCCAGATTCGCTTCAGCCATCAACCGTTCGCGAAGTTCCCGGTCGGCGGCATCCCGCGATAGGTCCGGGTGAAGATGCTTGGCCGCCGTTCTATAGAGGTCACGGAGACTGCCTGATCGGACAGGTTGGCTAGTTACGGACAGCGCCGCTGCCTCTTTGCGTGATTCTTCGGCTTGGCGTCGAGCATTTCCAGCGGCTTCAGCTGCCTTGCCATCTTGCGGCATCTTCTTGGCGATTTTTTCCGCGATCAAAGCTTCTATTTCGTCCAAGTCTGCGTAAATCTGCCCCACCCTTCCACGATAGGCGGTCTCAAAATCCGACAACTCCAGAAGCAAATTAAACAGCTGAAACTCAAGGTCGGCTAAACGGGTTTGTAATCCCGCAAGTTCCTCAAGCTTCTTTAAAAGTTCCGCATCTTCTGGGCGGTGAGATTTGACGGATACGTGCATAGGCCCCTGGGAAACTTGAGTATTGTTTGGGAACAAGGATTCTGCTTCTAAGTTGCTGGATTGTCAATTAAAGTTACACTTTCTAGCCTTGACTGGATCAACCTAGGACCAAAGGAGACTAAGCCTATTGCCACGGCAGACAAGTTCAAATGTCCGAAGTGCGGTTCTGGACGAACCCGTTCTCTGGCGATTGCGATAGCAGGGGGAACGAGGCGTAGACAAACAGTAGGCGTTTCGCGGAGGTCCCTGTGGACGTCAAGCAGCACTTACAAATCGGACCTAGTTGCAAGTCTGCCGCAGCGCCCGTCCAATGCCGCAGCATACATCCTGATTTTCCTTGGGGTCTGCGGTTTACTGCTTGGCTATCTTGCCAGCAATGGTTCGAACACTGGTGGATTGCCGATTTTCATTGCTGCTGTGGGTCTGCTGTTCCTTCTCGGCGGCTTCGGCGCAAAGAAATCCGCCGCACAGCTGCTCGATCAGCAGTCAGCTTGGGATAACACATGGCTCTGCGGTCGATGCGGTCATAAGTGGCAGGGAGAGAACGGGTAATGAGTTACAACTACGACGACTATTGGCAAGAGCAAGAGGCAGAACTCTTTGAGCAATTGCCAAAGGAATGGCATGAAGAGGCGGTTAAGTCATACTTGGGCGTTTATGGTGATGCTATTGATCAGCGAATAGGTGAGCTTCTCGACCAGGGGGAGTATTTGTTGAAGTCGGGCCACGTTGGGCCCTCTGTGAGCATAGCTGTAATAGCCTTGGAAGTCATGATTCACTATTTCTGCGTTCGACCGTTGGTTGAAGGGGCCTTTCTTTCTGACCTGTGGGCGCAAACTCTTTCGCAATTCATGTTGAAGAAGCGTCCCGGTGAGCAGAGGAAGCTGTTGGTTGAGATTCTGAAGCTTTGGAAAATTGACCTAGAGAACGTGAAGTTGGCGAATGATAAGCCGCTTTGGAAGACAGTGGAATTTGAGATTTTGCCATCCAGAAACGCTTTTGCTCATGAAGGTCAACCGCCGAAAAAGGAAAACGGTCCTCTCGCATTGGAGTGCAGCCATGTCTTCCGTGAGCGGATCATCGGCGAACTCGCAAGGAGCCTAAAATTCACAATCGATAAAACGGGAAAGTGGGCGCATGTTCTTGCAGTGCCCAGGCCCGGAAGCACAGGCGGGGACACGAAATATAACGCTAAGAGTCCTTGGAAAAGCCACTGAGCCCCTGGGGGACAGACGGACGTTTTCCATGGTCTAAATCTTTGGCGTACGATCCTCGCGATAAAACATCCTCTCCTCAATGCTAGTATCCTGCATTCATGATTCGCACGATCGCCGTCGAGGGTTACAGATCATTACGCGACCTGAAATTGCCTCTGGGACAACTCAATCTCATCACCGGCGCTAATGGAAGCGGCAAGTCCAGCGTGTATCGTTCACTGCGGTTGTTGGCCGACGTCGCGCAAAACCGCGTGGTCGCCTCTCTGGCTTACGAAGGCGGTCTTCCTTCGACATTCTGGGCTGGTCCGGAGACGATTGCGCGCAGCGTTCGCCAGGGAGTCCATGCGCCGGAACCCCAGGCAAAACGAAAAGCCCATCGCTGATTCACCACTGATTTGCACTGATGACACTGATCCGAAAAACCTTTTTGATGGGCGGGAAAGGGCAAGAACGATGGAGGTGGTTGCTCAACTTTTGCTGCGCGAGGAAAGTAAACTTAAGATCATTTGGTTTGCGGACAAAACCGTGCTATCTAGAAGTTGCGTCCCAGGTGCGCAGGGTCTTTGACAACTTAGCTACTAGCTTGTACCGGCTGGCAAGGCCAAAGCCGGGAAACTGATGGCGGTGATGGCTACCGATACGCATAGATAATGCCATTTAATGCCAGTGCTTGGGATGATTGGGATGGATGGCGGGGGAGGGGGGCCTATCGCCGAGATCGACGTCATCGCGCGACATGGCCGAGATCGGAAAGCGACACTTGAAGCCTTCACCACGGAGGCACGGAGACACGGAGAAAGACAAAAGGCTTACATGGGATGGACATCGCTCAAACCCACGCCAAATTGGGATGATTGGAATGTGGTGGGATGAATGGCGGGGGTAGGGATCGCCGAGATCGCCGGCATCGCGCGACATCGCCGAGATCGGAAAAGGCAAAATCGGAACACCTACCACGGAGGCACGGAGACACGGAGAAAACCGGAAGCAAAAAGCAGATTCCTCGCTACGCTTCGGAATGACAAGTGCAGGGCAGCAATCGCTGAAGGCTCCAAACGCTCAAGGCTTTAATTGGGTTAAACCCACGCCAAATTGGGATGATTGGAATGTGGTGCGATGAATGACGGGGGAGGGGCACCGCGAAAATTGGTAATTGAGTAATCGGGTAATCGGGAAATTGGAAGTCAAAACCGCTTAACCACAAAGGACACGAAGGCGCACAAAGGGAAAACCAAAAGCACCTCCTGTTTCAAGCTGCGTTTATCCGCGGCAAGAGGTTTTGATCTTCTTTCCAAAGGCAATCCGCTTCCGCTAGACTCACGTTATTGGCCATGGTCTTCGTCCTCGACAACTACGACTCCTTCACCTACAACCTGGTGCAATATCTGGGAGAGCTGGGTGAGAAGGTGGAAGTTCGCCGAAATGATCAAGTCACAGTCCGCGACGTTGAGCAGCTAGCGCCAGACCATATTTTGATCTCGCCGGGACCATGCACGCCGCAGGAGGCCGGCATCAGCATTGATTTGATTCGCCGCTTTGCCGGCAAGAGGCCGATCCTGGGAGTCTGTCTGGGACATCAGGCGCTGGGTGCGGCGTTTGGCGGCAACGTGGTCCGTGCCAAACGGGTCATGCATGGCAAGACCAGCCTGATCAAACACGATGGCCGAACGCTCTTCCAGAATGCGCCCCAGCCGATGACGGCCACGCGCTATCACTCGCTGATTGTGGCTGAGAAAAACCTGCCTCAAGAGCTTGAAATCAGTGCGGATACACGCGAGGAAGACGGCACGCGGGTGATCATGGGGCTGCGGCACCGGCGCTTTCCCATTGAAGGCGTTCAGTTTCATCCCGAGAGCGTGCTGACAGACTCGGGGCGTCTGCTGCTAAAGAATTTTCTCGCGATGTGAAAGAAGCAGATAGCAATTGGCAAATAGCAATTAGCAATTAGCCATTGGTCATTGGCACTTAGCCTTTAGTCCAACGGCCTGGACCTTTCCAGCAAGTGGAGCGCAGCCGCCCTCGGCTGCGTTTGGTTTTCGTTCCCTGCGATTTGGTGTGGTATCGGCGATGTTTCCTTTCGCCGCCATGTAAGCTTGGCTAAAGGCCAAAGGCTAAAGGCTCACGGCTTCAGGCTATCGGCTAAGTGCAATGGCTGGGTGCAAAGGGGGCAAATTGAGCTACAATCACCCGAACGGCAATCAATCACCCCGGAGGCCCAGTTCCAATGGCGCAGCCTCAATCTGAAAAGCGCTCCACCCGGCGTTTCTCTTTGGAGCTGCCGGTCAAACTCGTGGACCAGGATCGCGACGCGAAAACGGCCCAGACGCGGGATGTAAGTTCGCGCGGCGTTTACATCTATCTGGATTCCGAGATCGCAGAAGGCGTTCCCATGGAATTTGTAATGACCCTGCCTACCGAGATCACGCTATCTGATCCGATTCGAGTGCGATGCGCAGGACACGTCTTACGCGTGGAAAAGCATGAGGACCGTCAGGGCGTAGCCGTCTCCATTGACCGTTACGATTTTATGAGCGAGGAGTAGCAGGTTCTGAATACCGTTTCTTTCAAAATTTCTGGTTCCAAAATTTCTGGTTCCAAATCCCACGGGATACACGCAAGGCGGCTGGCAATTCTGGTGCTATTGATCGCCATGGCAGGAATGTGCTCCTCCGTTCAGGCACAAAGTGCCCCGGCGATCGGAGAACTGTTTGCCGCGGATGGCGGAGCCAAACTGGTGCAGCCTGCCGGGAGTGGCATGGCTGTAGTGGCAGGTTCAGAGCTTTCGGCCGGTATCGCCACGGCAAAGTTGCGGCTGTATCGTGGAGGCCAGATCAGGATTTGTCCGCGCAGCAATTTGAGCGTGAACGCCGGAGCGTACGGGCTTATGCTGGCGATGGGCTCGGGAACGGTAGAGATTGATTACTCCATGGCGCAGCGCGGCGCTGATTTTCTGCTGACGCCCGATTTCAGCATTCAACTTGCCGGCCCGGGAACCTACCATTTTGCTCTCGGCGTGAACAAACGCGGTGATACTTGCGTAAAAACGCTGCCCGGCAACAGCTCTCCGGTGGTGATTTCAGAACTGCTGAGCGCAAGCGTTTACAAGACCAAGCCGCAGGAAGCCGCCTCCTTTAAGGCAGGCAAACTTGATACCAACTCACCTCTGAACGAAGAATGTGGCTGTCCGCCGAGCATTCCCGTCATCCAGGCCGCAGCGCAACCGCCTCCGCCGCCAGTCCAGCAACCGGAAGCACCCAAGCCAAGTCCTGAAAAGGTGCTGGTGAGCAGCGCGGGTGATACCAGCGCGCCGATTCCCGCTGATCGCCCCGGCCAGGTGCATGTGCAGGTGGATACGCCATTTGTTTTCAACGCCAGGAACAGCGCTCAGATCCGCCCCTATGCCGTGGCCAAGCTCAAGTTTTCTGACCTGCCGAACGTATTTTTTGTGCAAGAGAAAGTAGATCCAGTCGTTCTGGAAGAAAAGCAGGCACCAGTGTCTGCGGTGGAAGTGCAACAGCCTGCGCCAACGGACGAATCCGCGAAAACGAAAGAAAAGAAAGGCTTCTTCGGGTCTATTAAAGGTTTCTTTGGTGGAATGTTCCATCGGAAAACTTAGGAACTGACCGGGGGTGCGGCAGAAGTACAGGTTCAGGCTTACACTTTTAGGAAACAAATTAGGCTGTAAGGCGTCTATACTGGTAGGAACACATGTCTCCGCTCGATAACAATCCGCAGCCCGGCGCTCCGGCCCCTTCGGGTTCCGCGAGTCCCCAGTCGTCGCAACAGGAAGTTGTGAAGTTTGCGAAGGCGCCGTCCCAGGAAGGTTTCATGCCTACGCTTTTAGGCGAAGGCCCAGGAACCTATCAGGTGCGCCCGGAGAACTTCTTGTTGTCTGTTATCACGCATACGGCAGCAATTGCATTGCTGTTCTGGATTTTTCACGTAACCATTCAACCGAAGCTTTCTCCGCCGAAGGTCAACGACGCAGTTGAGCTGACCTCCTACGTTCCGATGAAAATCGGTAGAAACGGACCCAGTGGCGGTGGTGGCGGCGACGCCAGCAAGATAAAGGCTTCAACAGGCACTCCGCCGAAAGCGGCGAAAGAACAGATTGCTCCGCCTGTGGTTTTGCAAACGCAGAAGAGCAAGCTCATGGTCGAGCCCACGGTTGTTGCCGATCTCAAATTCCCGCAAGCCACGCAGATTGGCGATCCGCTCTCCAAGTTGATGGTGCCTTCCAACGGTACCGGCGTTGGCGGCGGCATTGGCAGCGGCGATGGTGGTGGCGTAGGATCCGGTCACGGCGGCCCGGGCGTTGGCCCCGGACTTTTCCGTATCGGCAACGGCGTAAGCCCGCCGCGAGCCATCTTTACTCCTGAACCGGAATTTTCAGAAGAAGCGCGCAAAGCAAAATACCAGGGCGTTGTGGTGATGGAAATCATCGTTGGCGCCGATGGTCGCGTGCGCGATCCCAAGGTGGTACGTTCGCTGGGAATGGGACTGGATGAGAAGGCAAAAGAAAAAGTCCTGACCTGGAAATTCGATCCCGCCAAGCGGGAAGGCCGTCCGGTTGCCGTGCAGATGGCGATCGAAGTGGCGTTCAATCTTTACTGACAAATTTCGCGAAAGCGTAACAAAAAAGGAGATGCAAATTGCATCTCCTTTTTTATTTTCTAAATTCTCAGGCCAGTATCAACCCTGCGCTTCTTCCAGAAGCCCCTGCTCTTTTTTCTCCTGGCAGGCGATGCAATAACGCGTCCACGGAACCGCTTCCAGACGCTTGGCATTGATCTCACTGCCACAATTCACGCACTCGCCAAAGGAGCCTTCACGGATCCGCTGCAATGCGGTTTCCACCATATTGAGGACCTGCCGCTCATTATTGCTGACGGAAAACAGAAATTCCTTGGTGTATGAGTTCGCGGCACGATCTGCAATATCCTGCGCGGAATCCTGGTCGGCGATGCGGCCATCTTCTTCTGTCCGGCTTACCGTTTTGCGTAAGGCGAGTTGGCGCTCTTCCAGTTTCTTCCTAAAAGAATCCAGCTTTTTCTTTTCCATGTCTCTCGATGAGGAATCAATCTTAGTTGTCATTTTCATGTACCGTCAAATTTAGCGACCAAAGTTAGATGCCAACAACTGGTAATTTGTCGCGGTCTTCACGTTAAGGGAGAAAGAAACAGGATTGCCTGGAACAAAAGAAAAAAGCGGTCCAGTGGGACCGCTTCGTTAAAGAGGCAAGGAGGGAAGGAAAGTTTCTCAGGGAAGGCGAAGCAAGATGCTGAGGTTCCGACTCACGCCGGGACACTCGTTCAAGAGAAGTCGAATAGCTTGGAAGAGGGTTGAAGTCATTTAATTTTTACGGCCTCTTTGGTTGACCTTTATAAAGCAACTCACAAACCAAAGGCGCTCAATGATCTGTGGAAAGATAGACAAAAACTCAATGTCTATTTAAATCATTGGTTTGGCGGCTGAGAAGGGTTAGGCTTGAGGAGAGAAGCCGGAAATACCGTTGTAGATTTACCACGGTTCGATTGGTATACAGGTACCACTATTGTGGGTCTGAGTGCTTAGCTTGCCCCTTATTCTGCTCCTCCATGGCCTTGAGCTTGTTAAGCAAAGCCTTGTAGCTAATACGCAGAATCTTTGCCGCCTGACGCCGGTTCCAGCGTGTCTGGGCCAGCACTCTCTCAATGGCTTCTCTCTCCGCCTGCATGGCGGCGCGCCGGCCAATCTCCAGCAGAGAGGGCATTTCAAGTTCGGTTGCATGGCCGTTGGCGTGAACGGCTGGTCCGGAGTTCGTGGCTGGAGCAGCGGTTACAGGTGCGGCCGCTTGTCCGCCGAACGAAGTCACGATTGGTTTGTGGGTGGAAAGCTCACGGATGATTTGTGCTTCATTGCCCACAATCACGTAGCGCTTGACCAGATTCTCCAGTTCGCGAATGTTTCCCGGCCAGGGGTATTCCATCATGCGTGTGATTGCGTATTCGCTGAACTTAGCTGGGCTCTTTCCATAGTGCTCGCTGTATTTCTCCAGAAAGTATTCCAGGAATACCGGAATCTCTTCACGACGTTCACGCAGCGGCGGAATGTGAATGGTCACCACGTTCAGGCGATAAAACAGATCTTCACGGAAGACACCTTCTTCCACGGCCTTTTCCAGAGGCTTATTGGTCGCAGCCAGAACGCGCACGTCGACTTGAATATCGCGCTTGCCGCCGAGGCGGGAAAATTCATGGTCCTGCAAAACATGCAGAAGTTTGGCTTGCAGCGCGGGGTGCATTTCACTGATTTCGTCCAGGAAAATGGTGCCGTTGTTGGCCTGTTCAAATTTTCCCAGCTTTTGTCTGGTCGCTCCAGTGAAGGCGCCGGGCTCATAGCCAAAAAGTTCGCTCTCCAGCAATTCATGCGGGATGGCGGCACAGTTCACTTTCACGAACGGCTTCTCTGATCGGCTGGATTCGGAATAGACCATGCGGGCCACCACTTCTTTACCCGTTCCGCTTTCGCCGCGAATCAAAACCGTGGCCGTTGTGTCTGCCACCTGTTCAATGGTCATCTTCACTTCCATCATCTTCGGGCTGGTGCCGAAGAGCATGGTGAAATCGCTTTGCCGCCGGACCTGTTCACGCAACTGCGTAACTTCGGTATAGAGCCTTTGATTGTCCAGAACTTTGGCGATTCGCATGTCGAGTTCTTTGAGATCGACAGGCTTGCTGATGTAGTCGTCGGCGCCCAGTTTGGAGGCGCGGAAGATCATTTCCGGATCGCGATTTGCGGATAGCACGACCAGGGAAACGCCAGGCTTGATCTGCTTAAGACGTTCCAGAATCTCTGAGCCCACAGCGCCCTGAAGCGAAGTATCGACCAATACAAGCGCCGGATCCAGACTGCGAAACACCCGCAGTGCTTCCTGGTCACTGGAGGCCACGGAGACATCAAAGCTGCGGCGGCCGAGATGGGAGGCCAGATACTTCGCCATGACCGCGTCCTCATCGACAATCAGCACGCGAATCTTCGAATGGTTCATGCGGTCTCCTGGAAGGCCACCGGGCAAAACGGATTAGAGAGGCACTAAGCTAAACAAGCCTATAGTTGCACTTGGATTCCATTTTCAGGCATGAGGATGCCTAAAAAGCAGCTACTCTGGTGCTAAATGGATGATACTCCACAAGTGGTGAAGGTGTCCAAAGCAACAAAAAGGGCACCGGAGTGCCCTTCCTGTCGTGAAATTGTTGGCGCGACGCCCTAAATTTAGGAGGAGCGCTTGCCAGTGATGAAGTGATAGGGCGGCCAGGGACCGCTCATGACGACTTCAACGCCGGGTAGATGCCGGGTCGCCATCTGGTAGCGATTCTGGTACTTTTGCACTTTTTTGTGGTCAATCAGGTGAGCGATGTCGATGAGCATGCCGCCGGAATCGACCTTGCGGCAGCAAACATCCTGGTCCAAAGGATCGAAAATTTTGTGGACTTGAACTGAGAGTGCGCGGGCTTTTGTTTGACGTTCACGCTGGCGGGAGGCTTTTTCGCGGAGTTTAGTGAGATATTCACTGCCAACTGTAGCGGGTAGTTCAATTTCCTTCAGTGCCTCTCGGAGCGACCCGTCTTTAATCAGCAGCTTCAGGTGCATTTCCGCTTTGCCCTTCAGCTTGACCACGCTTTCCGTGAAAGCCTTGCGGTTCAGGCGAACAGCGCGTCGCAGCGATTCATCGGTATCAAATACGGTGCCAAAGCGAAATGGCAATACGGTTGTGCGCTTGAAGCACTCGCTTACCACGTGGGCATGCTGCAGGAGTGCTTTCTGCCCCAGGTCACCGGTGGGAATGTATTCGCTCACGATGACTGAAAAATCTCCGCTGGGATACGCGAAGGTTTGTGCATCGGCAATACCTTTAAGGTTTTCAACTGGAACGGGGCGACGGGCTCGAATACCATTTTGAACAGCTTGTTGCTCAACGATGCAGTACGCGTACCATGCCATGGGGGTGCTTCTCCTGTCCGGAAAAACGTGTGTGGGCCGGTCTTATGAATGTAATCGGTCGAAAATCAGCAATGTCTAACGACGATCGCTTACGTGGAACTTGTGACGGACGGTTGACCTTTGGGTTGTCCATCTTCGCGTCGGCGGGTTTTCCAACGCTCAACCCATCCTATGATGAGGCTGGATTAAAAGCAACAGAGACTATGCAAGGATTCAAAAAATCTTCTAATCTACTCTGTAAAAATGCCCTGATCCAGAGATTAAGGAAGTAGTTCGATGTTCAAGTATCAGTCAACTCCAACCGCAGAAGGAACTTAGAGCGCCATCCCGCGCTTACAAAGAATAGCGTCGCGCATCGAGCTGAGGAGATTTCAAGGTGGGTACATGTCCTTCAGGCCAATAAAGCTACGGCTCTGTATGGGTCAGAAACCTGCTCTGTTGATTGAGGATCTCTTTGGTTGAGCTGACCCCGCAGCCACCACCGCGCATCTTACGTTGAGCAGTCGCAGGGATTGAGCAGCACGCCATTCGCAGGATCCCGCGAAATGGCTCTACTTGCATTGACGCTAAAGGCCAGGGGTACCCATGCTGTCCCACGAGTCCACGCAGCCGGCACCGTACGCTCCGGAAAGCTTTGTGGTTGAAGTTTTTGCCGAGCTGGATGCAGCGACCATTCAAAATCGGTGGGAACACGTGAATGTTGTCTTACGTCTCAGTATGCTCACCGGGCTGCAAATGCACCTGGACGCAACTCTTAATCTTCTCTGTGACATGGCTACGGAAATCGCCACGTGCGAAAAATCGCTGGTCTATTTCTGGGACGAAGGCCAGGAACAGATGGAACTCCGTCTGGTGCGTGGGATTGAGAAAGACCAGCCGGCTCTGCGTGAAGTTTCTGCCGGGAATGTGTTGAATCTCTGGGTGGTGCAATACGGACGCCCTCTTCTGGTATCGCGCGGCCATCATCGCCAGGCAGATTCGCTGCTGGAGGTCATGAACGCCACTTCCGCTCTGGTGGTCCCGCTGTTCGTGAGCAACCGCGTGATTGGTTCTCTGCAACTGTTTACTGGAAAGAAGGCAGGCTTTCAACGCGAAGACGCGCAACTCCTCTGGATCATGTCACTGGTTTCAGAAAACCTTCTCACTCGCGAGTCCGCCAATGAGGGTCTCATCCGTTTTGCTTTTACAGATTACCTCACCGGGCTCAAGACACGGGGATACTTTGAACAGCAACTGGACCTTGAATTCAAGCGCGCCGAGCGCAGACGCCAGAAATTTGCCCTTCTCATGATCGATATCGACCACTTCAAGCGGTTGAATGACACGTTTGGCCATCATGTGGGCGATCAAATGTTGCGCGACGTGACTTCGATCCTGATGAAGGACATGCGTGAAGTAGACACAGTGGCACGTTACGGAGGCGAGGAATTCGTGATGATTCTGCCCGAGACCACGGAGAGCGGCGCGGTGTATGTGGCGCAACGATTGCGCAAGACCGTGGAACAGGCGAAATTTTTTGCGGGTTCTCCACACGAAATTCAGCATCTTACAATCAGCATTGGTGTGGCCGTTTATGATACTGATGCACAGTTTAAGCGCGACCTGATCGAATTTGCAGATGCCGCCATGTACGCCGCGAAACATAATGGCCGCAATCGCGTGGTCAGTTATTCGGAAATCTCCAAACGCGAGCGAAAAGAAGTTTCCTGAGAGCTATGTCTTCTAACGGCGCGAAGCCTGCAAACATATATGGGGTGGCACGCCACCCTCAAGGTGGCGGACCTCCATCCAGGCCGCAGACAGCGTGGCGCGTGATTCACGCGTGTGAGTACGCGCGTGACGTGCTGCCCGTGGTGGAAGGCCAGGTTGCCGCGGGAATGCGTCCTTATATAGTCACGCCGCAGGGCGCGGGAAGTGCGGAACTGTATCTCGCCCGTCCCGGACAGGAACAGGCCCGGTCATTTTCCCTGCTTCGTTCATGGCAGGATGTGCGCAACTGGCGTAAGTCAATTCTTGAATGCGAGCCGGAACACTCGGCTGACCTGGTCCATGCGCATGCTTTCGCCGCGGGCATGGCTGCGGTGCGGTCCTGCGGATGCGTGGTGTATGACTTGACCGGGTGCATCGAAGAGTTGGCGATCGCCGCTGATCTCTGTGAACCGGGCAGCTGGATGGGACGGTCATTCCGTGTGGCGGAGCAGTTCATTCTTTCGCGTGCTTCCGCCGTGGTGGTGCATTCAAATGGAATGAAAGAGGCAGCGCTGGAACGGGGCGCTGATCCGGACAGCATCTTCGTCATTCCTGAACCGCTGATGGGACAAGGACAAGATCAAGATGACGATGAGGTCTCACGTTATTTTGCTGCGCGTGCGTCAATCCCAGCGCTGTCCGGTCGTACGAACTTTTTTGTTCCTGAGTTTGCCGCAGATGACGCTGTGAAACTGCCCCGCGGCGCAGAGACATTGCTGGAAGCCTTCGCCATATCCGTGCAGGAAGACCCGCTTGTTCGCCTGGTCCTGGAAGCTCCTGAAAGTCTCTGGAGTTCATTGATTGAGCTGGCAACAAGGCTATCGATTAGCGATCAGCTTCAGCTCTTGAGCTCCAGTGACGCGAACCAGGGCTGGCAGGGCGCGGATGTGATCATCGCTATGGCGGAAGTTCCGCAGGATGTAGTGCAGGCAAAAAAGGCGAATGATGTCTGCATCAAGGCAATGGTATCGGGCAAAACATTGCTGGCCGCGGACATTCCTCGTCATCGCGATGTGAGTCCAGATGGTCGAGGATGCTTGTGGTTTGACGCCGAGGACATACGGGACCTCGGTCACCGCATTTCGTTTCTGGGGCTCAACCCGGAGTTTCGCTCAGCTCTGGGCGCGGCAGCCCAGACCTTCATTCGCGAAAGCCGTACTCTCGCCAGCATTGGCGCCCATTATGACCGGGTGTACCGGCATGCTCTCAGTCGCAAGAAAACCATCAGTCCCGGAGCGGGAATGGCGACGTTGCAGGTTTCTCCGAATTTCAGTTAGTGCGCATTCGACCGGCTGCGCTATTCCTAACGAATAACGTAGAAAGCCTCCTGCCTGGGCACGAAGAACTTCCAGCCTTCGTCGGTAAGATAGGCAGGGTCTTCTTCCATCACATAAATCTTCTGGCCATCCCATTCGGGGACCACCGTTTGCGTGTTCAGCTCAATCGAGATGTATGAGCCTTTCCTGAGCCGCTTTTCCTGGCCCATGGTTTCAGGGCGTTTTGTGGCACGGAAATCGATGGCGGCGCCGAGTCCGTGGCCCTGATCGCCTATGGGATGGCTGTAGATCTGGGCTTCGATGTTCTTCTGCTTCATCTCATCCATGGCGGCTGTGTAGACCTCTCCCGCAGGACGATTGGGACGCGAGGCACGCAGCATCAGCGCATCCTGCAGAGCGTTGGTGTTGGCGAGAGCATGCTTCAATCCGGCAGGAATTTCTTTTTCACCGGTGGGCAAAATGTAAACCATTTTCTGCCAGTCACTGTTCAGGCCCATGTAGGTAATGCCGAAATCAAGATGGACCAGATCTCCGCGCTGAATGACAGTATTTTCAGGGGCGATGGCGAGAAATCCACGTGACGTGTCATTGGGTTTTCCCTTGCGCTGTACGCGAAGGTCAGGCTGAAACCATGTGCCCACGCCGCGTTCGCCGAGGGCGTCAAAGAGCCAGCGACGGACATCGCCAACCGTGGTCTTGCCAGGCTTGATCACTTCGCTGGATAGCGCGCGGTGGGCAAGAATGTCAGTGAGTTTTACCAGCTTGGTGTACTCGGCAAACTCTTCGGGGATACGTGTGTCCAGATACTCTTCAATCAGGTCAGCAGCGGGGACAAAGTGAGATTCGGCGTCGGCGCCCATTTTGTCAGCCAGCAATTTGTACGTGTCATGAGTGATGCTGCGTTGAACACCGCGGCCGGCTCCGTAACTGAGGGCAATCTTTTTGGGGTGATAGGTCTGATAAAGTTCCGGCAACGCCTTGTCGAGAGGCTTGGGCTCGTTGGCGCTTTCGAAAAAACGCTGGACGTTCTCTTCAGAAAAGCCGGTCAGCGCGAGTTTCTTCAACCCTTTGTCCCCGGTATCGACGAAGACGAAAACATCGCGATTGCCGGCATAGGGACGGGGTGGCGCAATGTATTGTGTGAGCGGATCGTCATGAAACTCTTCATTCACGATGATCCACATGTCGATGCCATGCTTGCGCATCATGGGCAGAATCATGTCGTGGCGCTTTGCCAGCCATTGTTCACGCATGGCGAGTTGCTGTGACCATGTAAGCAACTTGGGTTCGGGATCGTTAACGGTTTTCTGGGCGTGAAGCTGAGCGACGAAGAGAACTACCAAAATTGCCGTGTGCAAACGCAGCTTGAACATGAGACTTGCCTCCATACGGGCGAGCCATCATCTCTCGTTCTCGCGTCTCTCAATGGCCCGGAAGACGACATTTATAGCACAAGGGCGAGAAAGGCAAATGGCGACTATGACGCTGAACAAGACTAAGCATTGGGGGCCGGATGATGGCGCAGTTTCCTTGAACAGGAAAACTTTGCATGCCGAACACCCTAAACCACTGTCATGTTGAGCGAAGTCGGAGCGAAGGCGACGACGGAGTCGAAACATCCCTAGGATGCAGATCAGCAAAAAATACAGATCAGGGAGTTCTCCCCAAAGATTGTCCCCGAAACCGCATTTCGCGACCCCATTGTTCGGCAAGATCCTGCCATCGTGGATTCGTGGTTTCGACCAAAGCTATTTTCTTCTGCCTGCGCCAGCCTTTAAGTTGTTTTTCCCTGGAAATCGCATTCATGACGTGATCAAACGTTTCGTAATAGACCAGACGATGGACCTGATACTTCTCGGTAAAGCCCTCGATGGAGTCAATCTTGTGCTGGTGAATGCGCCGAGTGAGGTAGCCGGTGACGCCTACATAGAGCGTCCCTGATCGGCTGGATAGAATATAAACCCAAAACTTGTAGGTAGAACCGTCGCGCACGGCTGTCATCGTAACGCGGGCATCCGGGGAAAACTCCCTGTGGCGGCATGGGCGCGATTAACATTCTCGGGATGTTTCGACTGCGTCGTCGCATTCGCTTCGACTCCGCTCAACATGACAGAGGGTGAGTGCGTTTCCTGCGATTCAGACTAGCGCCTAGCCCTTTTGTTTCTTCTCCACCTTGGCCCATGTATCCTTCAACGCGACTGTGCGATTGAAAACCAGCTTGCCCGGCTTTGAATCCGTATCCACGCAGAAGTATCCCAGGCGCTCGAACTGATAACGGTCGCCCGGCTTCGCGTTTTTCAGAGACGGTTCAAGCTTGGCGTTGGGCACCTTCTCCAGAGAGTTGGGGTTCAGATTCGCGGTGAAATCCTGGCCGTCAGGAACATCATTCGGATCGGGATTGGAGAAGAGATTGTCATAGACGCGCACCTCGGCGTCGATGGCATGTGCCGCCGATACCCAGTGAATGGTTGACTTCACTTTGCGGCCATCGGGAGCATTCCCGCCATGGGTTGCCGGATCATACGTGCAGTGGACTTCCATCACTTCACCGGCGGAATTTTTCACCACGCTCTTTGCGGTGATGAAATATCCGTAGCGCAGACGAACTTCTTTTCCCGGCGATAGACGGAAGTAGCCCTTGGGAGGCTCTTCGCGGAAGTCGTCCTGTTCGATGTAAAGCTCGCGTGAGAATGGCACTTTGCGTTTGCCGGCGCTTTCATCTTCAGGATTATTGACCGCCTCCATCTCTTCGCTCTTGCCTTCGGGATAGTTGTCGATCACAACCTTTAACGGTTTGAGCACGGCCATCACGCGAAGGGAACGCTTGTTCAGGTCTTCGCGGACGAAATGTTCCAGCATGGCCAGATCAATGGTGCCATTGGTCTTGGTGACGCCAATGTTGCCGACAAATTTGCGGATGGCTTCCGGTGTATAACCCCGGCGTCGGATTCCGCTCAGCGTTGGCATGCGCGGGTCATCCCAGCCGGTGACTTTGCCCTGCTGCACCAGCTGCAGCAGTTTGCGTTTACTCAGCAACGTATAAGTAAGGTTGAGCCGGTCAAACTCAATCTGCCGGGAAGGGAAGATCCCTAGCTCGTTGATGAACCAGTTGTAGAGCGGGCGATGATCTTCAAACTCCAGCGTGCACATGGAGTGGGTGATGTTTTCCAGTGAGTCCGACTGCCCGTGGGCATAGTCGTACATGGGGTAGATGCACCACTTGTCGCCGGTGCGATGATGCTCCGCATGCACGATGCGGTACATGACCGGATCACGCATATTCAGGTTGGGCGAAGCCATATCCACCTTCGCGCGCAATGTGCGTGAACCGTCAGGGAACTCGCCTTTGCGCATGCGATCAAAAAGGTCAAGGTTCTCTTCTACAGACCGGTCACGATCCGGGCTGTTCTTGCCTGGCTCGGTCAGCGTGCCACGATATTTGCGTATCTCTTCAGCGCTCAGGTCGCAGACGTAGGCGCTGCCTTTTTTGATGAGCTGGACGGCCCAGTCATAGAGCTGCTGAAAATAGTCTGAGGCGTAAAGCAGATTTTCCCATTCAAAACCCAGCCAGCGAACGTCAGTCTGAATGGATTCGACGTACTCCGTCTCTTCCTTTTCCGGATTTGTGTCGTCAAAACGTAGGTTAGTGCCGCCGCCGAACTCGTCGGCCAGGCCAAAATCCAGGCAGATGGCCTTGGCGTGTCCGATATGCAGATAGCCGTTGGGTTCGGGCGGGAACCGGGTCCACACGCGACCGTTGTATTTGTTGTTCTTCAGGTCTTCAATGAATATCTCGCGGACAAAATTAGTCGGCGTGGCAGCGGCTTCCGGCGAGTCACCGCCGGCGGATTCTGGCTTTTCAGGGCTCATCTTGTCTGATTTCATGATGAATACGGGCGATCCGGCAAGCACTGAGGATCGAAAAGACTATCTTACTTGCCCTCATGCGGTTGGGGCAATTTGAGCCCTCAGGAACAAAGCGGTTACGTTCTGGCCGAACTTGTTCCGCAGCTTGACTTGCGCTAATCCTGACTTTCGCCAATCTTGACTTGCGTGACTGAAGATGGCTCATATAGCTTCGAGAAAGCGTACCCGATGAAGACCGTCGCCTGGTTTTTGATCATCGTCACCGCGCCAAGCATTTTCTTTGCGTTTCCTGCGCCGGCACTTGCACAAGGACCCGATCAACGTCCTTCAGCGGGCATTTCGGTATCTGATAAAAACAGCGTCAGCCTGCATCTGGTGGGAACAATCGCCAATGGTTCATTGCAAGGCACCAGTCAGGACCGCCGGCTGTTTCTGATTGGCGCCGCTTATAATCGCCTGCTTGTCAGGCGATCGTTCGCCAGTCTGAGCTTCACTTCGCAGTTGATTCCGTTTGCCTTGTTGCGCGAACCTTACTTCATCGGGACCAACATCCAGGCGCTGCGGAATGTTCCACCCATTACAGAGACTCGAAAAAACTATGGAGCCGGCGCAAGCCCTGCTGGGGTCAGGGTGAACTTCCTTCCACGCAAAAAGGTGCAGCCATTCTTCGGCATCCAGGGCGGCTTCTTGTATTTCAGCAAGACAGCCATATCGCGCCAGGCGTCACACTTCAACTTCACCGTAGATGGACGCGCTGGCGTGGAATTCCCGCTGTCTTTCGGGAGGGCCATTTCTTTCGCCTACATGTTTCAGCACATGTCGAATGCTTACATAGCCCGGCAGAATCCGGGCGTTGATTCTCACATGCTCACGCTGGCTTACAGGTTTCCGTTGCGGACAAGGAAAAAACCGGGTAAGTAAAACGCTGATTATCTGCCGGCCTTCTTGCTGCTGGCTTTTGTTTCAGTGGATTTTTCGGCAGCTCTCTGCGCCAGTGCGTATTCCACCACGCGCTGCATTTCCATTACAGGTGCTGGCTTGCCGCTCCAGGTTTCAAACTGGCGCGCGCCCTGCTGCACAAACATCTCTGATCCCAGGATCACATGCATGCCTTTAGATCGGGCAATTTTGACCATTTTGGTCTCGGCCGGGGAGTAGACCATTTCAAAGAAGTACTTTGCCTTGAGTTCCTGCTCGGTGATCGGCAACGGATCACGATTGCCTTCCATCCCCACAGGCGTTGCGTTGATGATCACGTCAAATTCCATCTTCTTCAGCATGGTGCGATTGATGGCTTTGGCTTTTGCCTGCTTGGCCAATGTCTGCGCCGGACCCGGCGTGCGATTGAGTATATACACTTCCGCACCGCGTTCTTTGAGTCCAAACACTGCGGCACGTGCCGCGCCGCCTGCTCCCAGCACCAGAATTTTCGCGCCCGGCAGCCGCAGACGAATTTCCAGCGGACGCACCACGCCGGCAACATCCGTATTGAATCCGTACAGATGACCGTCCTGTCCGCGGACCACCGTGTTGCACGCGCCAATTTTCGCAGTCAAGGGATCCGTCTTGTCCAGATATTTCAGGATCTCTTCTTTATAGGGCATGGTTATGCTCAGCCCGGCGATCGGGATATCGCGAACACACGCCATCAGGTCTTCTATCGACTTGGCATGCAGAGCCAGATAAACGCCGTTCACATTTTCACGACGGAATGCCGTGTTCAGCATGACGGGTGAAAGAGAATGCGCCACCGGGTCGCCGGCCACACCATAAACCTTGGTGGCCGCGTCCACCTGATCAATGCGGAAGGTCTCGCGCAAGGCGCGCGCTGCGATCTGACCTGGAGCTGTTTCTTCACCGACATTGGGTGCGGCGAAGGTGAACTGGCTGCCGGCACGCACACACAGCACACGGCTCATGATGCCTTGTTCGCCCATGCAAACGCCAACCATGGAGCTTTCCGGACTGTGTTTCTCCAGAAACTTCATCATCTGGACGTTGTCAGAAAGCGAGTTCGCTGTGCTGACGACCTTGAAGAAGTCGGCTGGATATTGCTTCATCCGGGCAAAGGTCTCTTCGAGCTTGCGGGTGCCGCGATAATCGTGGAATGAGATGATGAGGTTGGCGTGGCGGCGAAGCCGGACGAAGTCAGCCGGCTTGAGCTGAGCGGCGGTTTCCAGTTCCACGTCAATCAGGTGGCAGCCCTGCTGGGCGGCTTTGGCCAGAATGTCGATTTCGGCGGCGATCGTGCCGCGGAATTTACCCCCAGCCACAGCCCTGCGGCACGTAGCCACGATCAGAGCTTCCGGGTGGTACTCCACAAAAGTGCGCAACTTGGGAAGACCCAGCGCAGGCTTGGGAAGATAGTCTAACCTGAACTCAACAAAGGGGTTCTCCCGCACCAGGACGTCTGCTTTTTGCACCATTTCTGCCGGATTGCTGGAAGCAATGGCCACGCAGACCCGGGGGAGCCGAGCTGGCAGGAAACGCGGAACGGAACTGAAGGTAACACTCATGTTAGCGGACAAAGGTGGTCATCATACGTGAGCGAATTTCCCAGATGCAAGACCCGAATTCAAATGGGAAATGAACTTCTGTAATTAGGTGTATCTGCTGAGTTAATAAGAGTTTAGTTGAAGTAGCGGGAAAAGCGGTGATATGGTGCACACCGGGCTAATTTGCGTGTTTTAAAGCGGCTCAGGCCACTGGCCGTTGGTTCGGGAGGACTAAGTAGATGAAAAGTGCTTTGATGTTGCTGGTTCTGGCAGGCACCATGATGGGACAAACACCCGCTGCGGGGGCGCCGGCGGTTCCATCCGCTCAGGTGGTGCGGACAGCTGCTCTCGATGTGGGAACGGTTCCAACCCCTGCGGATATGTACTGCTCCGGTTTCATTTCGTCTGACAAGGTTTCAGAGAACAACTTTGTAGCTGCGGGATGGAACAGCCCGGATCAGACCCGCTATGCCGGCGTCTCAGACATTGTCTACATCCATGGGCACGGGCTGAAAGAGGGCGACTTATACCAGATTGTCCGCCATGTGAAGGATCCGAACCATTTCGAATTGTTTAGAGGACAAGCTGGCGCCATCCACTCGGCGGGCGAAACCTATTTCGAGCTGGGCTATGCGAAGATCATGTCAGTTCAAAAAGATATTGGCATCGCCATTCCCCAGTTGAGCTGTGCGGATTTTGTTCCTGGCGATCTGGCGATTCCCTTTGAGACGCGTCCCACCCCCAAGTTCCGCAAGGTGGCTCTGGACCGTTTCGCGCCGCCCAATGGCAAGACCCAGGGCCGTATCATTCTCTCCAATGAGTTCGATTCCTTCATCGGAACAAAGAACAAGGTGTATCTGAATATCGGCGCCGACAAAGGCTTGAAAGTCGGCGATTACCTGCGCGCCACTCGCACGTACTCCTACACGTATCATGATCCCGAAGACAGCATGTCACTCAAAGCCGATGCCACGGAAGACCAGCAGTACAAGAAGTCGACATTTAAAGATTTAGCAAGCCTGCCGCGCCGCACAGTGGGGGATATGGTGGTGCTGAGCGTTCACAAACGCAGCGCGACCGCCATGATACTGTCCGCTCTTGAAGACATTCATGTGGGCGATGGCGTGGAGCTGATGGACGTGAGTGACGCTCCAGAAGTTCAACCGGTTTTGCCGGCTTCCGCCAGCCAGCCGAATGCCAGCCTGAATCCAGAAGCGAGCCCGACTAATGCTGAGCCGGTTGCGCCGAAAATCACCTGCAATGCTGCTCCCGCCACTGTTCGCGTTGGCGAAACCTCCAGCATCACCTGTGAGGCCACCAGTCCGGACGGGCGTCCGGTCAGCATCGCCTTTGTGGCCAACGGCGGCAAACTTTCTTCAAACCGCAATCAGGCCACGTTGGAGACTGCGGACACCGGCGCAGGTCCCATCGCGGTGCGTGCCACTGCTTTTGACGATCGCCAGCTCAGTGCCAGCGCCATTACCACCGTGAACGTGGAGGCGAGTACGCCACCTGTCCCGACCGCGCAAAAGCTCACGTCTCTTGATTTCAAACCAAACAGCGCCTACGTGGACAATCGTTCCAAGGCCATTCTGGATGACGTGGCATTGAAGCTTCAACAGGACCCGAACAGCACTGCCGTATTGGCTGGCGCTGCCCAGGACCCTGAGCCGACACGGCTTGCCAACCAGCGGGCCAGCAACGCCATGACTTACCTGACTAAATCCAAAGGCATTGATAGCCAGCGGCTACAGGTGAAAACCGGCGCCTCGTCAGGCCGAGTGGTCGATATCTGGAGCTTGCCACAAGGCGCCAATTTGCCTACCGACAAGTCCGCAGATGACAAGCCGACCGAGACTAAGCCCAATTAAGCTGTTGAGCTGAAAAAGAGGAAGTCCAACATAGCCCGGACTTGAAAAAAGTCCGGGCTATATTTCTGTCTGACGCGGCCGAAGGTTCTGCCCTGAATATTATGTTCGCCAGGTGAATCGTTGGCGGTTGTAAAATCATGCAACTCTCTTGTTAACAATTATTTACAAAAACACACGTCATATTCAGCAGATGTTATCGTCCAATAGAGTAGATGACGAGCGAGTAGGACAATGAGCTTTTGCGGTGAACCTTCCCAAAGCATCTAAGAGCCAGGGGAAGGATACGGCTGTAAACGGCTCTCAAACCGAGTTTCTGCGGACTTCAACACAACCTGCGTAAAAAGTCAGCTGCTCTGGTACATTACATAGCTTGGCGTTGAGCTCAACTTGGCGTCCGCTCGTGCCCCCTTTTGAAAGGAACAAGGATTTGAAACGTTCGCAACTCAATGTGCTGGTCTGTTCACTGGGCTTTTGGGCCTTTTTCTCCGTGTTTTTAATGGGGTTTGTTCTGGTGGGTTGCGGAAACTCGAATAACGCTGAAGCAGCGGGTAAAAACGGGACCAGCAAGAAAGGCCAGCAAGGCGGCCGCGCCATGACGATCCCGGTGGGCGTTGCACCCGCGGAAGTCCGCGATCTGCCGGTCTATCTCAACGGTCTGGGATCAGTGGAGGCCTTCAATACGGTGGTGGTGAAGAGCCGCATTGACGGTCAGTTGGTTGAGGTCCATTTTCGCGAAGGACAGGAAGTGGAGAAGGGCGACCTTCTGGCGGTGATCGATCCCCGGCCTTATCAGGTGGCCCTGAGCCAGGCAGAAGCTACTTTGTATAAAGACAAGTCTGCGCTGGCTGACGCTCAGCTCAACGCTGAACGATTTGATGGTCTGTTCAAGCAGGGCATCATCCCGCAGCAACAGAATGACACGCAGAAATCTCTGGTCGGCCAGTTGGAAGGCTCGGTTCGCTCTGACCAGGCGAACGTGGACAACGTAAAGCTGAACCTGGTTTATACGCGGATTACCGCCCCGGTTGGCGGAAGAGTTGGCTTGCGGCAGGTGGACGTGGGAAACATGGTCCATGCCGCGGATGCCAACGGGCTGCTGGTCATTACGCAGCTTCATCCCATCGCTGTGATATTCAACTTGCCGGAAGACAATCTGGGAAATGTGTCTCAGCACATGCGCAAGGGCACCCTGGGAGTTGAGGCTTACAGCCGTGACGATCAAACCAAACTGGCTACCGGCAAGCTGATGACGATCGATAATCAGATCGATCCCACCACTGGCACCGGCAAACTGAAGGCGGTCTTTGACAACGCTGAGAGAGCCCTCTGGCCTAACCAGTTTGTGAATATCCACCTGCTGCTGGAAGTTCGCAAGAACAGCACTGTGGTGCCGGCAGCCGCCGTGCAGCGCGGGCCGCAGGGAACCTACGTGTTCGTGGTGAAACCTGACAGTACTGCCGACATGCGCAAGGTCACTCTGGGAATAGCCGTGGGGAATTTTGCCGCGATTACAAACGGCATTACGGCCGGCGAAAGAGTAGTTACAGATGGTCAGGACAAACTCCAGCCCGGAACCAAGGTGGAAGTACGTAATGGCACGGGCCAGCCGTCTCCGCAGCCCGGTCAGGGAACGCAGGCGCCCGGTCAATAGAACCAGAAAGCCCGTTGCCAGTACGGACGCGAAACAGATTTAGCTTCGAACCAGACAAGAAACAAAGCCCAACCCCCAATGCCGAACGGTGGTCCATCTCGTTTATTTATCCTTCGACCAGTAGCCACCACGCTGCTGATGATCGGTGTGTTGCTGGTCGGCATTGTTGCTTACCGGCAATTACCGGTTTCCGCGCTGCCTCAAGTCGATTACCCCACCATTCAGGTCACTACTTTTTATCCCGGCGCGGGGCCAGAGGTAATGGCTTCGTCGGTTACAGCTCCAATGGAGCGCCAGTTTGGCCAGGTTCCCGGACTGGCCCAGATGACTTCCACCAGCTCCTATGGCGTGGCTGTCATCACGTTGCAGTTCACGCTGGAACAAAACATTGATATCGCTGAACAGGAAGTCCAGGCGGCGATTAATGCTTCCAGCACGTTCCTGCCGCGCGATCTGCCCAACCCGCCCATCTACAGCAAGGTCAATCCCGCGGACTCGCCCATCATTACTCTGGCGCTTACGTCTGACAGCCTGGCGCTGACGAAGATTGAAGATCTGGCCGATACCACGCTGGCACAGAAAATTTCGCAAGTCACCGGCGTTGGTCTGGTTTCCATCAGCGGTGGACAGCGGCCGGCGGTCCGCATACAAGCCAATCCCACGGCACTGGCGTCCTATGGCCTGAGTCTGGAAGATGTTCGCGCCGTGCTCGGCTCGGCTAACGTGGATCAGGCAAAAGGCGTGGTTGAGAACCAGCGCCAGTCTTTCACCATCAATAGCAATGACCAGCTGACTTCAGCCAATGATTACAAAGAGGTCATTGTTGCCTATCGCAACAACGCGCCGGTGCGGTTGAAAGACATTGCCACCGTGCTGGACGGGGCGGAAAATTCCAAGCAGGCCGCGTGGATGGGCAGCGCGGCGGACGGCCAGATGAAGCCCGCGGTCATCGTGAACATCCAGCGCCAGCCGGGCGCCAACATCATCGGCGTGGTAGACCGCATCAAGAAGATCCTGCCGCAACTGCAGGGCGCTCTGCCATCGTCAGTAAGAGTTCAAATACTTACTGATCGCACGGAGACGATTCGGGCCTCCGTCAAGGACGTTCAATTTGAGCTGATGCTCACGGTCGCGCTGGTGGTGATGGTAATCTTCCTCTTCCTGCGCAACCTGGCCGCCACCATCATTCCCAGCGTAGCCGTACCACTCTCGATCGTCGGCACCTTCGCCGTGATGTACCTGCTCGGCTATAGTCTGGACAATCTCTCACTCATGGCGCTCACCATTTCCACAGGTTTTGTGGTGGATGACGCCATCGTGATGATCGAGAACATTGACCGCTATCTGGAAGAAGGGCACTCGCCGCTCGAGGCTGCGCTGGCTGGAGCAGGACAGATCGGATTCACGATCATCTCTCTGACCGTCTCGCTGATCGCCGTGCTGATTCCACTTTTATTCATGGGCGACATCGTAGGACGCCTGTTCCGTGAATTTGCGGTCACGCTTAGCGTCACGATCATCCTCTCGGCATTAGTTTCGCTCTCGCTTACGCCAATGATGGCCGCGCGCCTTTTGAAGAATCCAAAAGAGGCAAAGCACGGGCGCTTCTATATGGCCACGGAGCGGTTCTACGAAAAGGTAATTGAGCACTACGGCACGACGCTGCGATGGGTGCTGAAGCACCAGACCACCACGCTGCTGCTTACGGCCGCTGCCCTGGTGCTCACGTTGTACCTTTACACCATTGTTCCTAAAGGTTTTTTCCCGGTGCAGGATACCGGCGTAATTCTTGGCATTTCAGAGGCGGCCCAGAGCTCTTCCTTTTCCGCCATGTCTGAACGCCAGCAGAAACTTGGGCAGGTGATCCTACAGGATCCGGATGTGGCCAGCCTGTCATCGTTTATCGGCATTGATGGCACCAACACCACGCAGAACAGCGGACGCATACAGATCAACCTCAAGCCACATGAAGATCGCAAGTCCACGGCTTCCGATGTGATCCGCAGGCTTCAGCCTCAGTTGGCCCAGGTTGAAGGCATTGTCCTTTATATGCAGCCGGTGCAGGACCTGACGGTGGAAGACCGCGTGAGCCGCACGCAGTTTCAATATTCTCTGGAAGACACGGATGCTGCAGAACTCAATGACTGGTCCAATCGCATCGTAGAAAAAATGCGCACCTTGCCGGAGTTGCGCGACGTTGCCAGCGACCAGCAAAACGGGGGACTGCGGGCTGATCTGGTCATCGATCGCGATACCGCGTCGCGCTTCGGCATTCTGCCGCAGGCAGTGGATGACACCCTGTATGACGCGTTTGGCCAGCGCCAGGTCTCTACCATCTTCACCCAGCTCAACCAGTATCACGTTGTGCTCGAAGTAGGTTCGCAATTCCAGCAGGACCCCACGGACCTCTCGCACATCTATGTGAAGTCGGCGACCGGGACGCAGGTGCCGCTTTCCTCGTTCAGTCATTTCGAAACCACGAACACAGCCCTGGCGATCAATCACCAGGGACAGTTTCCCGTGGTGACGATCTCATTCAACCTTGCGCCGGGAGAGTCGCTGGGAAGCGCCACCAAGGCCATTGCGCAGGTGGAACGCGATCTGGGCATGCCCGTCAGCATCCATCCCGAGCTTCCAGGGAACCGCTGCGGCTTTCCAGAATTCACTGGCCTCAGAACCCTGGCTGATTCTGGCTGCCCTTGTCACTGTTTATATTGTGCTCGGCGTTTTGTATGAGAGCTACATTCATCCCGTGACGATTCTTTCCACCTTGCCATCCGCGGGCGTGGGCGCGATCCTGGCATTGATCATCACGCGCAATGACCTCACGGTGGTGGCGCTCATAGGAATCATCCTGCTCATTGGTATTGTGAAGAAGAACGCCATCATGATGATCGATTTTGCTCTGGTGGCCGAGCGCAATGAAGGCAAGCCGCCGGAAGAGGCTATTTACCAGGCCAGCTTGTTGCGTTTCCGCCCGATCATGATGACGACCATGGCCGCGCTGCTTGGCGCGGTTCCACTTGCCTTCGGACGTGGTACCGGATCAGAGCTGCGGCATCCACTGGGCATTACCATCATCGGCGGACTGCTGCTGAGCCAGCTGTTTACTCTCTACACCACGCCTGTCATCTATATCTGGTTTGACAAACTGGCGCAGCGGTTCTCACGCTTTAACATCGGCAATGAGATCAAGCCTCAGGAAGAGCCGGTAGCGGGAGACTAGCGCATGAATATTTCTGCTCCATTCATACGCCGTCCGGTTGCTACGTCATTGCTGGCGCTGCGGGTGTCCTGATTGCCGGCAACGCTTTCATACACGCGTCTGCCGGTAGCGCCGATTCCGCAGGTGGAATATCCCGTGATCAGTGTTGGCGCCGGTTTGCCCGGAGCCAGTCCGGAGAACATGGCGTCCTCCGTGGCGACCCCTCTGGAACGCCAGTTCGGACGCATCGCCGGGGTCAATCAAATGACCTCGACCAGCCAGCTCGGCTCCACCAGCATCACTCTTCAGTTTGACCTGAATCGCAACATTGATGCCGCGGCGCGTGACGTACAGGCTGCGATCAATGCATCACTCGGCCAACTGCCGGCGAACCTGCCGACGCGACCTAACTGGCGCAAGGTGAATCCTGCAGACGCGCCCATCATGATTCTGGCCCTCACGTCCAACAGCAAGACACTGCCTGCGATGTATGACGTGGCTGACTCAGTACTTGCGCAGAAACTCTCACAGGTCCCGGGCATTGGCCAGGTATTTGTTGGCGGCGGCGCCAAGCCGGCAGTTCGCGCGGAGCTGAACTCCACCGCCTTGAACAAGCTTGGCATCGGGGTGGAGAAAGTTGCTGCCGCGTTGAATTCGGCGAATGCGAACCGGCCCAAAGGTGAAATCGCCAATGCCGTGAATGCCTGGCAGATCACCACCAATGACCAGCTTTTCAAAGCGGAAGACTACAAAAAGATAATCGTTGCGGGAAACGCAAACGGAGTTGTGCGTCTGGGTGATGTGGCTGACGTACAGGACTCCGTGGAGGACATACGCAACGCCGGCCTGGCGAACGGTGATCCGGCCGTGCTCATGATCGTTTTCCGGCAGCCCGGCGCCAACATTATTGACGCAGTGGACCGCGTGAAGGCGCTCATCCCTGAATTTCAGGCTTCCATCCCCGCCGCCATGAAGCTGGACGTGGTGCTGGACCGTACCATCACCATTCGTGCTTCTGTTGACGACATCCAGATCACGCTGATCATCTCCATCATTCTGGTGGTGCTGGTGGTATTCGCCTTTCCTGCGCAACTGGCGCGCTACGATGATTCCCAGTGTCGCCGTTCCGCTCTCCTTAATCGGCACCTTCGGCGTGATGTACCTGCTCGACTACAGCGTGGACAATCTCTCTCTGATGGCGCTGGCCATCTCCACCGGTTTCGTGGTGGACGATGCCATCGTGGTGATTGAAGACATCACGCGTTATCTGGAAAAGGGCATGGACCCGGTGAAAGCGGCCTTTCGCGGGGCCAGCGAAATCGGTTTTACCGTGCTCTCCATGAGCACATCACTGATTGCGGTCTTTCTGCCGATTCTGCTGATGCAAGGCATTGTGGGACGTCTCTTCCGCGAATTCGCCGTCGTGCTGAGCACGGCCATTGCCGTATCACTGGTGGTTTCACTCACAGTGACGCCGATGATGTGCGCCAAGTTCCTGCGTTCACCGCCAACGAGGACGAAGCACGGAAAGATCTACCAGTGGAGTGAACGCGGTTTCGAATTCATCCTCAAAGATGTACAGCATCAGCCTGGGCTGGGTGCTTCGGCATCAGCCACTCACGCTGGTGGTGACCATCGCTACCATGATCTTGAGCGTTGGTCTTTATATCTACGCGCCCAAGGGTTTTTTTCCGCAGCAGGATACCGGACGCCTGGGCGGCAGCATTCAGGCCGAACAGGACATCGCGTTCCCTGCGCTGAGTGGCAAGATGAAGCAATACGTGGGAATTATCCTGAAAGACCCGGCGGTCGATAAAGTCATGGCTTTTTCCGGCGGACAGGGTACGTCCAACACCGGGCGCATGTTCATGACGATGAAAGTCGCCCAGTGCAACGCGACAAAATAGGCAACGGCAAGTTTAAGCATCCAGTAACCGCCGACGAGGTCATCAACCGGCTTCGTGGCAAGCTTGCCCAGGTACCAGGTGCAACGCTCTTTCTTACCGCTGTTCAGGACCTGAACATCGGCGGACGCTTCTCCAATGCGCAGTTCCAATACACTCTGCAATCGGAAGACCTGGACGAACTCAATTACTGGGCGCCGCGGCTCCTGCAAAAGCTGCGCACCCTGCCCGAGTTGCGTGACGTGAATACTGACCAGCAGGACCGTGGCCTGGCGTCCGTTGTTCAGGTCGACCGCGATACTGCATCGCGTCTGGGAGTGAGTTCTGCCCAGGTGGACGCCGCTCTGTATCAATCCTTTGGTCAGGCGCAGGTCTCCACCATGTATAAGCAGTTGAATCAATATCACGTGGTGATGGAAGTGGATCCAAAACTCATGTCCGGGCAGGATGCGCTCAAGAATACGTATGTGAGGTCATCTACGGGGACTGAGATTCCACTCTCAGTCATCGCCCACTTAGTGCCTTCGAACACCTCATTGCAGGTGAACCATCAGGGACAGTATCCGTCAGCAACTATCTCATTCAATCTGGCACTGGGCGTTCCGTTAGGGAATGCGGCCAAAGTGGTTGAAACCGCCAAGCGTGACATTGGTGTGCCGGCCAGCGTGGAGGGCGGCTTTCAGGGTACCGCAGCGGCGTTCAAAGACACGGCGCAGAGCGAGCCGATTCTGATCCTTGCAGCGCTGGCCACGGTTTACATTGTGCTGGGCATGCTTTATGAGAGCTTCATTCATCCCATTACCATTCTCTCCACGCTGCCGTCTGCGGGCGTCGGCGCGATCCTTGCCATTCTGATCACAGGCAATGATCTAAACGTGATGGCGATGATCGGGATTATCCTGCTGATCGGCATTGTGAAGAAAAATGCCATCATGATGATCGACTTCGCATTGGAGACCGAACGTCGTGACAACAAGTCACCCGAAGAAGCCATCTATGAAGCAGCTACGCTGCGCTTTCGTCCTATCATGATGACCACCATGGCTGCGTTGCTGGGTGGATTGCCGCTGGCGCTGGGAACCGGTGTGGGTGCAGAGTTGCGGCGTCCGCTGGGTATTGCCATTGTCGGCGGGCTGATTGTGAGCCAGGCGCTGACGCTGTTTCACCACTCCAGTGATCTATCTTTACCTGGATCGCATATGTCTGCGCGTGACTGGAAAGCGAGCATCGCATAAGCGTCCGCCGATCACCACCAAACCAGCGCCGGAGCTGACGGGCGATTGATATGAACCAGCCGTTAGCACTTAGCCATTAGCACTTAGCCCTTAGTGAACCTTGGAAAATTCTGGCAGCCTTTTCGCATTCGGTAAAATTTCAAGGGTTCTTTCAACGCAGGCGAGGGCGCCTGCGCTCCACAGTCGTAAGGATTGAAGCTGATTGCTGATGATGAATGGCTAAGGGCTGAATGCTGAAGGCTGAATGCTGAGTGCTAACGGCTAAGTGCTAAAAGGCTAAGTGCTAAAGGCTAAGTGCTAAAGGCTAAGTGCCAATGACTAAGTGCTGAATGCTGATTGCCAAAGTCTAATTCCCCGGATTCTCAGCCTGGGCCTGTTCCAAGGCTTTCTTTTTCTTGCGGCTAAGCACGAACGGACGCCTTCTTCTTCGCTCGGCGCGCTTGTCGATCTTTTTCCAGAAGCCGACAAAATAATCCACAGCCGAAATCACGGAAACGCCCACCATGAACCAGATTGCCATGATGGCAATCAGACGCACGGGCAGAATGAAATATTTGAAGTCCCAGATGTCCCAGCGGAGAGCCAGGATGGTGGAAACCACAGAGACGATCTGCACGACCATCTTGAACTTGCCCAGTTCACTGGCTTCAATGGTGAAGCCTTCGGACGCGGCAATGGAGCGCAAGCCGGAGATCAAAAACTCACGTCCAACGATAATGACCGCCGCCCAGACGCTCACGATGGACGGAATCAGCTGGACCAGAGTGATGAAAGCCGCGGCAATCATCAACTTGTCAGCCAGGGGATCGAGCAGCGTACCCATGGTGGTGATCTGGCCGCGGCGCCGCGCCAGATAGCCGTCCAGGCCATCCGTGATTGAAGCGAGAATAAAGATAGTGGAGGCCAGCACCACGCGCAGAGTGTTCTCTTTCACGCTGAAACGGGGTGTGGTAAGGATCCAGATAATCAGCGGGATCGACGCGATACGCGAGAGCGTGATGTAATTCGGCAGGTTCAAGGGGTTTAAGCAGCCGGGATTTCGGCTGCTCTCATTATCCTAGTAAGTATTGATAGCCAGCGCAAACGTGCCGCGCTGAGCTACTTTTTGCCATTCACGGTATTCAGGCAGCGAGTATACAGGTCAAGCAGATGCGTAGCATAGTCTTCTGATTTGCTCTCCGTACCGGCGTGAAATCCGGCGGGTGCGCCGCCCGTGGTCCGTCCGTAACCCGTGGTGCTGGCAATAAACTTCATCATATCCAGCGCAATGTCCTCATTGCGACGCAGACCGATTGTTCCGACTCCTGGCTGTTCCATAGATCTTTCAGGCCTCCAAAAATAAGATGACTCTTCCATTGTAGCCGGGAAGGCGGACGGTGAACGATCCTTCGCGCTACCAGAGATATTTCACAAAGGTAAGAACGCACTTTGGTTACCTGTCCAGGGCGGACGCAGGCAGTCACTTGGCTGATCTTCATGTATCTTTATATCTTTATTAGCGGATATTTAGCATTGGCAGCTTTGGCATTCCCATATCTTTTATCTTTGCATCTAATGATCGGCGTTTGAGTCACCAAAAACTATGGATATGACCTGGGTTACAGATCGAATCGCCGTTGGCGGCGGGATATGGAATGACGAGAACATGGCGGAGCTGGTCCACATGGGCGTGACCCATATCATTAATATGCAGATTGAGTTCGACGATCGCCCGCTGGCGAAGGGCCAGCCGGTGAGCGTGCTGAACAACCCGACCGACGACGATTTTCAGATCAAGCCACCGCAGTTATTTCAGCAAGGCGTGGATTTCGCCCTGGAAGCGCTGGAAGATCAGGGCAGCAAGGTCTATATCCACTGTGCCGCGGGAGTGCATCGTGCGCCAATGATGACGCTGGCGATAATGCGCGTGCTGGGCTGGCCGCTTAACGATGCGAAAGATCTCATCCAGAAGCGGCGTTATGTGGTGGACTGGGCAGACGTGTATGTGGAAAGCGTGGAGGAGTTCATGCGCGTCTATGATGCGGCCCGCGAGGCCCAGTCGGCGCCCAAGAGCTGATGCGCAGCCAAGACAAGAGCTTCCAATCGAGAAACTTTGTTCGATGAAAATTGCGTCTTGTGATGGCTCACCCTTCACGAAGCGTGTTCAATGGATCAATAGTGGCGGCTTTTCTGGCCGGAATATAACAGGCGAGCAGAGCCAGCGACCCCAGCAGTAACGGCGCGCCAACCAGAAGGGTGAAATTGCCAGTCCCAATATTCAGAGCGTTGACAAAGACGCTGGTGAGGGCGGAAAGCATTTTGGCCACGCCGAATGCGCCCAATAATCCAAGAACTGTTCCAACGCACACCAGCCCAGCGCCTTCGCGCAGAACCAGCAGCAACACCTGGGCCCTGCGTGCCCCCAGTGCCATGCGGATACCAATCTCGCGGCGCCGCTGAGCAACCGCGTAGGCCGTGACTCCGGCAAGTCCCAATGCAGACAGCACCAGCCCAAAAACGCCGATCGCGCCATAGGTGTCGATGGCGAATCGCTGAGATGACCGGCTGGTTTCAAGGTGATCACTGAGAGTGCGCGGGTTGAAAATGTTCAGGTCCGGATCAATGGAGGCGATCTCTTTGCGCAGGCGATCCAGCGTGCCCGCTCCCGCGCCTCCATCCACGCGGACCATCACGGTCATGCCATCCACGGGAGGACGAGCCAGTTGGAGCCGCGTGAGCGGCACGTACGCTATGAGCTGGCTTTCACTGATGCCGTTCTTAAAATCATGGACCACGCCCACTACTTCATACGACTGGCGTTCGTCTCTGATGCGCTTGCCCAGCGCAGTTCCGTGGTCGAAGAACTTCTTTGCGGCAGTCTCATTCAGTACCACAGGAAGGGCCTTATCGTCGCCAGACTCGGTTCGCTGATCCAGCTCCACGAACTCACGGCCCGCCAACATCGATTCGTTCATTGCGGCGAAATAGCCTGCTCCCACCCTTTCTTTAATCATCGACTGCTGCACGCGCGACGATCCCGAGGAACCTTCAGCAGTAAAAGGGACAGCTCCGTCTTCCTCATCCTGCACCGACAAAGGCGGCTGCGCCGCCAGTGCGACGCTAACCACTCCGCCTGCGTTCCTGAGCTGCTGGGGAAGTTTTTCAAACAGAGCTTGCGCTTTCTCAGGCGTGTAACCATTACGCATTGGATCAATGGACAGGAGATACATGGAATGTGGATCAAAATTAGTTTGAGTGCCGCTAACCTGTCTGAATCCCATCACCAGGAAGCCGGTGATCAACAGCAGCATGAGTGAGCCGGTGACCTGGCCAACCATCAGCAGATTGCGCAAACCAAATCGCCGATAACCGGGTAACTGCAGCCCTGAGCCTTGCTTGAGCGCGGGGAACATTTCCGTTTTCGTGGCCTTCAGGGCAGGTATCAGGCTGAATCCGATGCCACAAAGGATTGACAAGGCGAAGACAAAAAGCCCTGCATGCCAGTCTGGAAGCGCCTGCAGGTTCAACCGGCACTGGAGTGGGCGAAGACAATTTGGATTTCATGACCGACATCCAATAAGCCATGAGGAAGCCGGCAATGCCGCCCAGCACTGACAGCAAAATGCCTTCACTCATCATCTGGCGGACCAGGCGAAAGCGGCTGGCGCCCAGAGCAAGGCGGATTGCCAATTCCTTGCGGCGATTGGCGCCGCGTGCCAACAGCATGTTAGCGAGATTCATGCACGCAATGGTCATGATCAGCACCATCAGAACGGCAAAGAAACCGATGATGACGGGCCGCAACGCCCGCGGTAATGGCACCATGGTGCCTGCCTGAAGCAAAGTTACCCGCCGGCCTTTTTCTTCCGGCGCCAGCGCGGAGGAATACTGCTGATCAAGTCGATGCGTGATTGCGTCGAGGGCGGATTCCGCCGATTCCAAACTGACGCCCGGCGCGAGACACATGATCGCCAGAAAGTCCCGGGCCTTAGGTTGATGCAGCACGTCGTTCGCGAGTTCCGGAGCAAGTGATACCGGAACGGTGGTGGGAACGAACACCGCCGCGGGATTCGACGGAAGCGCGCCGTTGAAATCCTTTGCAGCAATGCCTACGATAGTCGCCGGTTGAGTGTTGATGCGAATTGTGCGGCCCACTGCGTCAGGAGAGGAGTTGAGGCGATTACGCCAGAAACGATCACTGATCACCACCACGGGGGCATCGCCAGGCTTATCCATCTCGGCGCTCAGCATCCGTCCGCGTTGCGCCTGCACACCGAGAACGGAAAAGTAATCGGGTGAGACAAGTTGTCCGAACACGCGCTCCGGCTTCGCCTTGGCATCGTTGTCCAGGTTCACGTTAAATGCAATATCGGTCTGAAGTGCGGTTACCCCGCTGAAAAGATTTTTCTCATTGCGGAATTGCTCAATGTAGTAATTGGAAACGAATTTTTCCGGCATCACCAGACGCTGGGCATTGCCGGCCGCGGGCAGCTCACGAAAGATGGATTGCCATCTCGAATTGAAGATGTTGGTGGTGAGCCCCATGCCGATCCCCATGGAGAGAATGCCGACCAAAGCAAACCCCGGGGACTTGATCAACGCCCGCAAAGCATAGCGCGTGTCGCCGCGCATCTCGCTCAGGTATTCCATGGGGACGCGAAACGCGATATCGGCCAGCAGGCGGAACAGTCCGGTGATGCCATGACGCACACCAATTTCATTCACCACGTCGTCGCCGAGTTGAGTCATTTCGGTTCCGTAAGCCAGTTTGAACTCGTGGGGAAATGCGCGGGCCAGGCGGTGGTAGAGGCGAAGTGCAAAATTCATGGCGTTACCTTCTTATGCTCATTCTGCAAGCAAGGCTTGCTTTTCCCGAATCACGCGAACCAGATCGTTGAGCCGGTCACATTCTGCGTCAAGCACGCGTTTGCCGAGAGAGGTCAACCGGTAGTAGCGGCGACGTGCGTCGTCCAGTTCGGGCGCGGGGCGTTCGTCGGATTCCTCGATCAGTTCGGCTTCGATCAGCCGCTTGATGGAACCGTAAAGTGTGGCTGGCCACAACCGCACCTTGCCAGAAGTGCGCTCCAGGACCTCCTGCATGATTCCGTAGCCATGCTGCTCTCCGCCGGCGAGCGACAGCATGATGTGGAACCACTGGGTCTTGAGCGGGCTAAATTTGAGGAAATCGGCTTTGCTCACATCAATATATATATCACTCAATATATATATTGGACAATAGAGGTAAAAGCCGCCATAAGGATCCGAGTGATGAATATCGCCGGTAAAAGACCTTTCGCATAAAATCTCAGTCCATGCCAATTCAGGCCATTCAGCACGTTCGCCGCATGCGTGGCGGCGCACAGTCCCACTTGATGCGCGGATCAGACGGGCATTATTACGTCGTGAAATTCATGAACAATCCACAACACTTGCGTGTGCTGGCCAATGAGCTTCTGGCCACGCGGTTGGCTGAACGTATCGGCCTGCCCGTGCCGGTCACCGAAGTGATTGAGGTTGAGGATTGGCTGATCGCCAACACGGTTGATCTGGCGATGGAAGTTTCAGTGCGTCCGGTTCCGTGCCAGGCCGGACTGCAATTTGCCGCGCGTTATGTCTGTGATCCCGCGGAGGCCCACGTCTTCGACTATCTTCCGGAAAGCATGCTGGCTAAGGTGAAGAATCTGTCGGCTTTTTGCGGCATGCTTGCATTGGATAAATGGCTGGGCAATGCCAACGGACGCCAGGCAGTATTCTGGAAGAAGCCAGGCGAACGAAAATACAACGTGAGTTTTATCGACCAGGGTTATTGTTTCAATGCCGGTGAGTGGAATTTTCCTGACTCATCGTTGCGCGGCGTGTATGCACGTAATGCCGTGTATCAAGAGGTAGCTGGATGGGAATCATTCCAGCCCTGGCTGGGACGCATCGAGAAGCTCGATCCCAGGGTGATCCGTGAAATCGCGGGCACGATTCCGCCCGAATGGACAGGCAATGACTGGCCTGCGCTGGAGCAACTGACGGAAGCGATCATCGATCGTCGCAGCAAAGTGCGGGAGCTGATCACTGCTTTTAGAAACTCTTCGCGGCAACCATTCCCCGCCTGGGTGGACGCGGAAAAACATATGGTGGTGCAGTAATGGTCCGACAACAATGTAATTTCTTTCTTATACGCTATGTTCCCGATGCGGTGAAGAATGAGTTTGTCAACATCGGCGTGGTGCTGATGCCTCCGGCGGGTGAGCCCGAGCTGCGCTTTACGCATGACTGGGCGCGTGTGCGGTGCGTTGATCCGCAGGCTGATGTGGAGATGCTGGAAGCAGTGGAGGCCGATTTGCGCAAGCAAATGCGCGATGTGCATGGCGACCGTGAAGCACTGCTGCGCCGAATGCAGGATTCGTTTTCGAACGCGCTGCAGCCTTCGGAATTCAAGGCTTGCCTGGTGGAATCCCCGGTTGCTGAAGCCGACGAGCTGGCCCGCATTTATCTGGAACGACCGCGGCGGCGTGGCTCACGCGAGCGTAGTTCACGCCAGGCGATTTATCAGCGCATGCGCGGCGAATTTGAGCGCGTGGGTGTCTGGGACCTGATGTGGCGTGATATTCCCGCTGCGCAATTTACCAGGAGCGGCGATCCTCTCAAGATCGATATGGGATATTCTGCCGGCTCGCAGGTAAAAATGTTTCACGCGCTTTCGCTGGAGCATGATGTGAACGCCGCCAAGGTCCTGAGCTTCAGTTTTCCGCGAGTTGCCGAAGGCATTTTGCGCTCGCAGAACCAGCAGGCCGAGTTGACGGCCATTGTGGAAGATGAACTTCCTGGCGATGACGAATCCATCTCTTTCGCGCTGGAGACTCTGCGCGCCAGCGAAATCAAAATCGCGTCGTTGCAACAGATGTCTCAAATCGCCAATGTGGCGGCACGCGAGCTGCGATTGCAATAGCAAGCAATAAAAAAGCCCCGGCGAACCGGGGCTCAAAAAGAGAGAGAGCTGGAGTTTAGCGTGCCCGGAACGGTGCGCCTTCAATCACTCTGGTGCGGACACCGTCTATGACTGCCGGAATCATCGCATTGGCTACGCCGGTAGTGGTGTAGAAGATGATGGCCGCTTCGGCAGGATTGTCAGTGCTGCGTCCCACGGCTACAGCTCGAATACCCTGCTTGCCGAAGTATTCGTTGACGTGGGCTTCTTTGACGTTAATAGTGCTCTTCACTGCCTGCTCGCTGAGGTCAGAATTGATGACGGCGCCGGCGGTGTAGACCACACGCGTACGAACTCCATCGATCGTTGCAGGGATCGGCTGGCGGGTAGCCTTGGAGATTTCGATCACCACCGCTCCTTCCTTTGGATTGTCGGCACTGGCGCCCACGCTTACTGAGCGAACAGCCTCGTCACTCATCAACGTGATTGCGTGTTTATCGCGTGCCGCAGTCGCCAGCGTTCGTTGCTGCGCGTTTAGCGTGACGGCGCTGGATGAGATTTGTACCGAGTTTATAACGACGGTCGTCGCCTGGCAGCTGACAGCGTGGTCAGGGTTACCTGCGGCGAAGGCAAGGCCTGGCGCAGTTTTGCCAACCATTACGGCAATGACGTCACTGATCGGGTTGGCCACGGAGTTGGCCCCGCCGCTGGCGTAAAGCAGTCCTACTGGTTCGGCGCTGGCTTGCGTCACCAAAAGGGATCCCGAGTCCCCGGCTTCAATGAAAGTGCCTCCGGTGACCAGGATCTGGTTGTTAAAGTGCGATTGAAAAGCGGTTGTGCCGCCGCACGCATTATCGTAATCAACGGCAACACTTCCAGCCACGCCTTCAATACTGGAGCAGGTCAGACCGGTGGTTCTTCCACTCTTTGCCACGGCCATCCCAATCGATGGGGCCGCAATGGTGGAAGATGGAGGCAGATCTCCAATGGCAGTTGCGGTTGCTGCGCCCAATTCCAGAATTGTTCCAGCCGAATCGGTGTTCGCATTGGTGGTGGACGCCATGGCGGCGTCCACGTTATCAGGAGCTGCACCACAAAGGGTCGCCGTGGTTGGTTGCACGCAGCCTGCGGCGTCGTTGGCAACGGGTTTTAATACCGACTGAGCTGCCAGGTTTCCGACCGGTATGCCGCCACCGCAACCGGCGGTCTGGTTGATGGCTTCACCGTTGACTCCCTGTCCGGAACGGGCAAGGACGTGATTGTTACTCAGAATAAAAGGGGTGGTTGCGCCGCGTTCAATGCGGCTGCCGAGAGTTCCAATGCAGCAGCCGGCCGGTGTGACTCCCGGGGGCGTGACGTCAGCCGGGTTGCCGCCCACAGATCCAAGCTTAATTGGCAAGGCGGTCTGCGTGACGTTGTTCCTGTTGGGATAGACAACATTCAGCGTCGATGTGGCAGTCTTGGTTGAATCAGCCAGAGACGTAGCCTTTACCGTAGCGGTGAAGCTGCCGACCGGTGAGAATCCAGCCGGGGCGATGTAAAAGCCTGACGCGGAAATAGTTCCCACAGTCGTACCAGCTGGGCCACTCAGGCTCCACGATACCGGCGCTGCAACTCCGGTCGCTGTAAACTGCTGCGATCCGTTCAGCGCGACGGTCGCGGCTGCGGGCGTCACTGCAAGGACGGCACTCGGAGTCGGCGTCGGAGTGGGCGTCGGCGTTCCGGTAAGGATGGGGGTGGTACCGCCGCCGCCACCACCGCAAGCGACCAGACCAACAAAGATAAGACACAGCAGACACGACGCGAAAAACTTACTCATAGCAGATCATCCCTCCACGGGCAGAAAACGAAATTTATCTCACTAGTATAGGCTGAATAAGGCTGCTCCAATCGATTCCGAGATTGGTTCCTCTGGTACACAGAGTAGCTGACCTGACGTAATGAGTTGTCTCAAATGGCTGTAAATTGTCTGTCAGGTATTCACCTCAGCCGAAAGCATGGTCTCCCTGAAATCTTCGTGATTTTCCTGCTAACGGTTCCCGACCGGTGCAGTCTCATAGCCAGCTAGGTAAGATACCGAACCGGGAGGTCTTCATGGGAAAACATCCGAATGACCGGCTACAGGGCACTCTGGACCTGCTGGTTTTGCAGTCTCTGGCGAGCCGGGGCAAGATGCACGGCTATGGAATTACGGTCCATATTCAGCAGATTGCCGGGGACGCTCTCCGTGTGGAAGAGGGATCCCTTTATCCGGCGCTGCATCGCATGGCACAGCAGGGCTGGATCAAGGCGGAATGGGGAACCAGTGAGAACAACCGGCGGGCACGCTTTTATGCTTTGACCGCTGCGGGACGCGCCCAGCTGGCCGCGGAGCAGGAACGGTGGAATCAGCTCACGGACGCGGTATCGCGAGTGCTGCGGTTTGCGTGATGGCTTTCGCGTACAGATCGGAAGATCAAACCCTTACCGCTGATTACGCGGATCAACGCTGATTAAAACCAGGATTAACCACAAAGGACACGAACGAACACAAAGCAAGAAGTAATTTGAGGTCCCATAAGTTGAGGTTTAGAAGTATGGCGTGGCTCGATCGTCTGCGAAATGTTTTCCGTTCCAATGGGCTGCAAAGCGAACTGGAAGATGAAATGCGCCTGCATCTTGATTTGCGTGCCGCTGACCTGCAACGCGAAGGTTTCAGCCCGGAAGAGGCGCGCAACGCCGCGCACAGGCAATTCGGTAATTCAACTCTGGAAATAGAAAGGGCACGCACCATGGACATTGCCTCCTGGATGGAAACACTTTTGAAAGATTTGCGCTATGCATTGCGCCAGTTCGTCCGCAACCCGTTGTTTACGATTGTGGCAGTGGCTTCTCTGGCCGTGGGCATCGGCGCCAATACCGCGATCTTCAGCGTGATGAACGCAATCCTGCTGCGTGCGCTTCCTGTCACCGATCCCAAATCACTGGTGATGCTCAGCAGTCCTAACGCTTCTGGCGTTAATAACGGTATGACCTCCGGTGAGCGCCGCCTGCTGACTTACGCGGAATACGATCAGCTGCGCGATCACGCCACCAGTTTTTCCGGAATCTGCGTGGCCCAGTCCGAAATGGACAGGGAATCTGTCCGAATTGCCGGCGGGCAGCCGGAAGATGCGCACAGTAAGCTGGTTTCAGAAGATTACTTTTCCGTTCTCGGCATCAGCCCCTCCATCGGCCGCGTATTCACCCCCGACGATCGCAAAGCTCCCGGCCAGGATCCCTATGCTGTCCTCAGCTATGACTACTGGCAACGCCGCTTCGGCGGCAACACCGCTGTTCTGGGCATGCCAATCCGTTTGGTCAGTACAACAGTGACCGTCATCGGCGTTGCTCCGGCCGGCTTTAGTGGCGAAAGCATTGGCCAGCGGCCCGACTTCTTTCTGCCCATGATGATGCAACCCATCGTGATGCAAGGGCAGGACTGGCTGCATGAAGACCTGAGCAAGGACTTCCAGAAAATCATGTGGCTGCATGCCATTGCGCGCCTGAAACCCGGTGTAACCATGGCGCACGCGCAGACGGAAGTGAACGTTCTGTTCAAAGGAATCATTGAGAACGGTTACCCCGCCACACTGCCTGCCGAAACGCGAAAGAAAGCCCTGAACCAGACGCTCACGCTGCGCAGCGCCAGCAACGGCGCTTTCAATGGACGTGACAATCTTTCGCAACAACTCGTGGTTCTCATGGCTGCTTCCGGCATCGTCCTGCTGATCGCTTGTATTAATGTTGCCAACCTGCTGCTGGCGCGGGCGGCGTCGCGTGTCAAGGAAGTCAGCGTACGGCTTTCCATTGGCGCTTCGCGAGGTCGCCTGATTCGCCAGTTCCTTACCGAAAGTCTTACCTTGTCCGTGATGGGTGGCTTTGCCGGACTTGGTCTTGCCTGGGGATCCTCGCGTGTGCTTTCCGTCATGATCTCCTCGGTCAGCCGCACGGCTGAGGTGGCCATTCCGCTTGATCTGCGTGTGCTTGCGTTCACTGCCGCTGTAACTCTGTTGACCGGTCTGATCTTTGGATTAGCCCCAGCAATCCGCGGTACCCGCGTGAAACTGGTTGACAGTCTGCGCGATGGCAGCCGGGCCACCGCGTCCGGCGCAAAGCTCAACCTGGCCAAGGGACTGGTGGTTCTTCAAGTGGGCCTGTCTCTTCTGGTGGTGGTAAGCGCAGGGTTGCTGCTGCGGACTTTGTGGAACCTCCAGGGTACTGATGTCGGTTACGTAAAGGAAAAAATGCTGGTGGTAAACATTGATGGCACTGTGCCCGGGTATAAAGGGCCGCAGCTCACCGCCATGTGGCGAGATTTGTCGGATCGCATCCGCGCGCTTCCTGGCGTCCAGGGCGTTGCCTATTCCGGTAATGGTCTCTTTACCGGCAATGAATCGGCCGACGAGATCGCCGTGGAAGGGTTTGTTGCCCAGAAGAATGACGAAAGAATTTCCCGCTTTGACACCATTGGCCCGGGATACTTTTCCACCGTCGGCATTCCCATGCTGCGCGGACGCGAGATCGGGCCGCAAGATACCGCCTCGTCCACCAAGGTGTCTGTCATTAATGAGACCTTCGCCAACAAGTTCTTTGCCGGACGCAATCCCATTGGATACCACATCACTTCCATCTTCGGACAGAAGAGCGATACCTTCGAAGTCATCGGGGTAGCCCGAAACGTGCGCGACCATCGCTTGTCCGGTGAAGTGCCGGCCCGTTATTACGTTGTTCCGGAACAATCGATAGAAGGGCCCATGGAAGGTGGATCCATGCTGATCCGCACGGCGGCGGATTCCGACCAACTGATTCCCTCGGTGCGGCGTGCGATTCTGTCAGTGAACCAGGACCTCTACCCGGAAAACCTTCAGCCTCTCGTGCAGAACCTTGATACCTACATTGCCCAGCCGCGAGTACTGGCCAGGCTGTGTACGTTGTTCGGCTCCATCGCGCTGCTGCTTGCCGCCACCGGACTCTATGGTGTGCTCTCATACGGCGTGACCCGCCGCACCAATGAGATTGGTATCCGCATGGCTCTGGGTGCAGGTAGAAGAAATGTGGTCGGCATGATCCTGAGAGAAACCAGCGTGATGATTGCCATTGGAATCACCCTGGGATTGCTCGCCACCGTGGCGCTTACACGATTGATGAAGGCCGTGCTGTACGGCCTGAGCTCTCTGGATCCGGTTTCCATCGCGGGAGCGCTCTTGCTGCTGGGCGTGGTTGCCATGGCAGCCGGCTACATTCCCGCCGCACGAGCAGCGCGCGTAAATCCAACAACGGCATTGAGGCATGAATGAGCTGCTAGCTGCTAGCGGCTAGCAAATAGCAATTGGCAATTGGCAATTAGCAAATAGCAAAGCTAGCAGCCGTTAGCCATTAGCACTCAGCCATTGGCGCTTAGCCAGAAGTTACTGTCACTCTCTGTCTTTGATTTTTTTGTTTTTGCCTTTGCCTTTGCCAATTGCCAACTACCAATTGCCAATTACTGCTTTCCCTTTGTGTTCCCTCGTGTCCTTTGTGGTTAAGTGGTTTTTCAATTTCCCAATTACCCGATTACTCAATTACCAATCTTTTTCGGCGATTGCCTCGGGTGGGCATTCTTCTTGTGCTTTCCTTATGGGCGTGTAAAATCTGTTGACATTGGGACAGCACCAATGTGTAACGGTTTCATTCTCCTGACACAAATTATCAGCAACAGGATCCACATAGAGTGAAGGGTTTAGCCAAACCGGAAAAGCCTGCGCGGCAGTCAAGCATGAAGCCGGCGCGGCAGCGGCCAGACTCGCAATTCCACCAGCCTGACCTGATTCGCGCGGTGCAGCCGAAATCCGCGACTGGCGCGCTTTCAAGCTCCGCTGTTTCACCTTTCGATTTCGGATCCATTTCTATTTTTTCCGATTCCGAGCATTCCATTCTCAAGCCAGAAGGTGTTCTGGCAGCGACACTCGGCGATACCATCCACTTGACGCCAGCAGTTTCGCGCATGCCTCTCTCCGCGCAGCGCGCCACCCTGGCCCATGAGTTCGTGCATGTAGCCCAGCAACACAATCACCAGGGCTTGTCCGCGGACGAAGATACCCTGGAGAGGGAAGCAGACCTGGCAGCCGAGGGCATGCTGGCTGGCCGCGGCTTTGCCGTTCAATTCCGTGCCTCTACCGCAGTGCCCCACTACACTCGTAAATGCAAGTACGGCGACATAGCCCTCAATAAAGAAGCCCAAGAGGATATTGAGAACTTTGCCCTCACGCCGTATGACAATTCTCACGTCTGTACAGATGGCAAAAAATTAGGCTACGACACAAATCTTAAGGATCCCATGGACCCATTCCGTTGGAGCCAGATCCAGGCGATGGTGGACAAAGAACGTATCAGCATCAAAGGTGTAGACACTACTGACAACATCACTGGGATGTACGTCAAGCCTCCCGCAGCGCCTGTCAAACAAACCCTCAGCTTGGCGGCCTTAAAAGCAACCGGGCTTACTCTTCTGACCCTCAAGCGCGAACAGGCAATCAATCCGGGCGCCCAAGATTATGGCTACAGTCAGGATGCGGACCGGGACGAGATTTACTATGAGAAAGGAGCGGGCAAGCTCGCGAAAAATGACCAGAGTTCGCTACCGCACGAATTGTTTGGTCATTTTGGATTGGCCCGCCAGGGAGCCAGTTGGCAACATCCCGCCGAGGATACCCCGCCTGGCGCCGCGAATATAATCACCGCATCACAAAAAGTCTCCGACCCCCTGGGGCAAGCTTTCGTGGGTGAAGTGAATGACTATATCGGCGACTTCGCCGCCAACCGGCCGGGTGTCTTCGTGTCCCCTACTGCCTTTGTGAGTCCGGCCTTTCTCAATAAGGCCCTGAAGGACCTGGCTGCGAACGGTGGCAAAGGCTTGATCAGTCATAAGACGAATCCTTCCCCAGAATTCCAGGTCATCTGGCAGCGACTTTCCCAGAACTACAGCGTGATGGAAAAAACAGAGAGCGCAGCAGCCAAAACGGCGCCCAAGAGCGCGCCCGCTGCTCCCAAGGGAAGCGGCACGGGATCTTCAACCGGTTCCGGCGCCACTCCCGCTCCGCCAGCCAGCGCTCCTCCGTCATCGACATCCAGTTCCCTTACGAAGGCTGACATTGAAACAGCAGTTATGAGCTGGTTTGGAGGACTGACCCAGGACCAGCAACTGGCCTTCCAGCAATACCTCAGCGGCTTGCAATTGCAGATCCGCGGCCTGACAACAGAGCTCACCAATGCCATCCTGGTTAAACTTCCCAAGCCCGCTCAACCCACGCAAGCGGTGCCCGGCACTCCTTAAGAAAACGGCAGCGACCAAGCGATACCAAGGGAGTTGCTAGCCGTTAGCCTTTAGCCACTGGCACTTAGCCAGAAATTTCTGATCATCATTTGCCCGATCTTGATTTTACTTTGTGTTCCTTCGTGTCCTTTGTGGTTAAAGCTCTTGATTTTTCCGACCTCGGCGATGACGGCGATGTCGGCGATTCCCCACCCCTGTTGGGAACTATTCCATGAATCGGCCGTACTAATAGTAGGAATCTGCACAACGAACTTTCCGGCAGACGTTTTTCTGCATGCACTTTCTTGCAAAGGGGGCGAGGAATATCCATGAAGACCAACCACCTACTAGTCATCGCGTCTCTGCTCTCGATCCTGTTGATGACGCTTCACCTGACCAGCGACACCGTCCACGCCAGGGCCGGGACGCCCGAGGCGGGCGGATCAACCCTTGTTGCGGTGCCCGTCCTGGCTGTCTTGCTGTACGGAACGCTGCTGCTCCGTGAACGATGGTCGGGGCTCGTCATCATGCTCGTTGGCTCGATCCTCACAATGGGCATGCCGGTGATCCATGTGATGGCGCCGGGAGGCATTTTTCACGGCGCGATCGCCAGGTCCAACCCAGCCTTTTTGTTCGTATGGACGTTTCACGCGATGGGCCTGCTCGGGATATTCTCCTTCGTCCTTTCAGTGCAAGAACTGTGGGGACTGCGACGGTCAAAACAGCAATTGGCAATTGGCAAATAGCAATTGGCAGTTCAACCGCCGGGATCGCACGTCATCGCGCGACATCGCCGGGAGCGCAAATCCCAGCTCAGCCGCGAATCGCGCGAATCGCACGAATCAAAATACGATTGCCGATGCAGACCTCGAAATAAAGCGCAGCCGAGGGCGGCTGCGCTCCACTTGCTGCAAAGATCCAGGCCGTTGGACTAAAGGCTAAGTGCCAAAGGCTAAGTGCTAAAGGCTAAGTGCCAATTGCTAATTGCCAATTCAAATACCAACTACCAATTACCAATTACCTACTTTTCCCCGTTAAACGTGTACCGGATGCCGCCCGCGAATGTTGGCTTGTAGTACTCACGCTGGACCACATACTGCGGGCTGCCATTGTAGAAGCCAAAAACCTCGTTATTCAGGTTGAGCCCGTAAGCGTATACGGACAACGTGCGACTGATCTTGTAGCTGCCCTGGGCGTCCAGTTGAAGATGAGCGTACAGGTAATTGTCGCCGCCCGGCCCCTTCACGCCTCCTGCTGTCTGATCGGCTGGCGCAATGGGAACCAAGGCCGTTAGTGCCCGGCGTCAAGTCCTGGAACTGGTAGCGCAAAAATCATGGCTGAGTTGTAGGTCATACCCATGCGCATGGAAAACTTTTTGGTATCGAACGTCGGGCTGATGTTCCAGGTGTGCGGCGCCTGGCGCAGAAGCGCAGGGTGATCATCTCGCAGCAACCCTTCCAGGCCGTCGGTGCTTGAATTCGTGAAGCTGTAGTTGGTAGAGATGCCTGCTCCTTTGAGCACGCCAGGCAGGAAGCCCAGGCGCTGCTGGTATGCGACTTCAAAGCCGACCAGGTGAGCGCTGCCGATATTCTGCACCTGCGAAACCAGAACGTAAGGTGAAGTTGCGCCGGGGAACAAGGTGGGGCTCTCAGGGAACTGGCCGTTCACGATAGGGTCGCTGAGCTGCTTGTAAAAGAAGCCTGCCTGGAAAATTCCGGCCGGATTCAGAAACCGCTCGAAGAGAATGTCGTAGTTATTGGAGTATTCCGCCTTCAGGTTCGGATTGCCAAGGCTGACTTGATTCGGAGTCTGGGTGTTGTCGAGCGGGCTGCTGACCTGCGCAATGTCCTGCGGGTCTGGGCGCGCCAGGCCACGGCTGAACACCAGGCGAATCGCGTTCTCTTTGCCCACACTGAAGCGGAGCGAAGCGCTGGGCAGAACATCCAGGTAATCACTGCCGCCGGGAATGGTGACGGTGTTCGTGTTGCTATCAAAACTCCTGGTGGCCACATGAGTTGCTTCAAAGCGAACACCTACAACGAAGCGGAGGCGCGGTGTGATATCCAGGGTGTTCATCAGGTATCCGGCTGAGACACGCTCAATCAGATCGAAATTGGAATTGTTGATCCCCGAGGATGTAAGCAGGCCGCTGGCGAGTGCAAAGCTCGCGAACCTTGTTGTAGTCAGGCGTGTTCGCGAAGTGGTAGCTCTTGTCGTAATAGTTGGGATCGGTAAAAGTTCCCATGAACTGGCCTGCTGGAACCGGATTATCGCTGAAGTCCGCGCTCATCTGCTGCGAATTGTCGAACTTGTGAGCATTGCGGATTTTGCCGCCAAATTCAAATGTTCCAAAATGCGAGCCCACATGATACTGCTGGGCGAATGAGGCCGAAGCCTGAAGATTCAACTGCGCTGACAGGCCGGTGGACGGCAACGAAAAACCGGTAAGCGCGTAGTTTCTGATGTCGGTGGCGTCTGCAGCGCCCGGCGTAAAGCAGCTCGACGAGAACTGCGGACGGAATTTGTCTGTGGTGGCCGCGGGGTCGAAGGCGCATGTGCCGCTCAGGTCAGGGCCGACCCACGTGTAATCGGCGCCGCCAGTGCCGCCTGATGAGAGTTGCCGGGAACGCGCCACTGAGGCGTCCCAGGTGAGCCACGAGGTGCGGAACAGGTGTCTGCCTCCGAGCACCATGCTGGCGATGGCGTAATCCGGACGACGCCAATCCTGGCTGGCCTGGGGATTGGCTCCGTCGTTGAGCGTATAGACCCACTTATGGCCGAAATCCTGGAAGTCAGAATACAAGCCACGCAGCCAGATGCCGGAGCCTTCGCTGAGTTTGTAATCCGTGCTGCCGGCAAAACCCCAACGCGAACGGTAGTACTGGTAGTCGCGCTGGTCCATGCTGTCATAGTGCGGAGTGAGGCTGCTCGGTGGTGGGAACAGGTTCAATGTCGTTGATGCCGCGTCCGTTCCAGTCGTACGTTCCGCCAAACAGCACGCCAAACTTTTTGCTTTCGCCAAAACGATGGCTGATCGTACCGCCGGTTTGAGTGACGCCGCGACCTCCGATGATCGGAGTGTACCCGCCCAGACCATAGAGATTGAGCGTGGGAAGATCGCCTGCGGTTTTTGTCTTCAGGTTCACGGAGCCGCCAATGCCGTCACCGTCCTGGTTGGCCTGCAGCGTCTTGTTGATTTCAACCGATTCCACCAGGTCAGACGCCAGGGTGTCGAGCTTGATCTGGCGTACACCGCTTTCCGGCGATGGCACATTGATGCCATCAATGGTCACGTTGCTGAGCCGGGGTTCCGTGCCGCGAATCTGTATGTACTTGCCTTCGCCTTCGTCACGCTCCAGGGTTACAGATGGCATGCGGCCGATGGCGTCCGCAATGTTGGCGTTGGGAAGAGACGTAATGATCTCCGCCGGATCGATTTGCATAATGTTGTCCGCTTCGCGTGTGCGGTTAATGGCTTCTGCTTCGCCGTGAACGCGGCCCGCGGTCACAATGATCTCTTCATTGGTTGATTGCACTTTCAGCGAAGCATTTACCGCTTGAACGGCATGCGATCCAACTTCCACCTTTTGCGTGAAAGGCTCAAATCCCACGTAGGAGATCGATAACGTGTACGAACCCGGGGCCACGTTGATGAACGTGAATTCGCCCACGGCATTGGTGGGAACGGCAACGCCTTTTGGCTGCAGGACAACGTGGGCGCCCTGCAGGACAGCGCCGGAAGAATCTGTGACTCTCCCTGTGACCACACCTGTGTTCTGCGCGATGGCCGCGCTGATCAGAAGTATAAGAACCAATCCAACCCGAATAGCGAATTTTTGGCAAACTGGAAAAGGCGAAAGCAGTTTCATAAACAGCTCCGTTCAGAACGGGAATTATGCGCTGCGATGCTAGTTTCCGTAGTTGAATGAGAGATTAAGAATGCATGAAGGTTCCTTGAAGATCAGGCCGATGTCCTTGCGAACGATGGAGTATCCTTGAGTGGAAACGTTCGCCGGTTCTTAACAGAATGTTCATAGTTTGCATTTAGGATGTGAGGCCATGTTCCCTTCGCGTAGGAATCTGCTCTTTGCTTTTGTATGTCTGGTGGCGCTTACCCTGATGGCGCAGACCGTTATTGCGCAAACCATGATTGCGCAAACCGTGATTGCGCAAACCCGGCCAGCCGATATACATGTTTCCAGCAATAACCATGTGCATTTCATCGCCTATGGCGATACTCGCTTCACGGAGCCGTCTGATACCGATGCAGCCAATCCTGAAGTGCGGCGCGAACTGGTCAAGGCCATCGCCGCCGCGCATCCTGACTTTGTTACCTTTGGCGGCGATATCACATACAACGGGAACCACCCTGACGACTGGAAGGTGTATGACCAGGAAACGGCGATCTGGCGCGAGCAGCACATTCGCGTCTTTCCCGCGCTCGGCAATCATGATCTTCACGGCGATCTGAAATTGAGTCTGGCCAATTTCTTCCAGCGCTTTCCCGAACTGGACCATAGCCGCTATTACTCGGTGAATACGGGGAACGTGTTGATGCTTACGCTGGACAGCTCACTCGATGAAACCTCCGGTGCGCAGGGTGACTGGCTCACGCACAAATTTGATTCGGTTCCATCCAACATTGATTTTGTGGTGATCGTTCTGCACCACCCGCCGTACACCAGTTCCTCTGATGAAAAGCAGTTTGGCGGCGGTCACTCCGCGCGCTCGCCGGAACAGAACCTGGCGCGGTTTCTGGAGGAGCGTCAGAAAAAGATGCATGCGAGGATTGTTGTATTTGCCGGTCACGTGCACAACTATGAGCGCCATGAGCACGGCGGAGTCACGTACTTTGTTACCGGCGGCGGTGGCGCGCATGCGTATCCAATCGAGCGCAAGCCGGCGGACCTTTTTCAAAGCAAAGAAATCAACTATCACTACATCGACGTGAAGGTGGATTCTGGGAGCATGGTGGCGGTGATGAACCGTCTCGAACTCAAGAACGGCGTTGCTTCATGGACCCAGCCTGACAAAGTGACTATCATGGCGCCGGCGTCGGTGAAAGCTTCAGTCAGATAGGCTGCGAATCGCCGAGATCGCCGTCATCGCTCGACATCGCCGAGATCGGAAAGTCAAAGTCTTTAACCACAAAGGACACGAAGGATACGAAGTAAATCAAAATCGGGCAAATAGTGACTAGAAATGTCTGGCTAATTTCCTTGGCTAACGGCTGAGTGCTAATGGCTGGTAGCTTGGCCAATTGCCAATTGCCAATTGCCTATTCATACGCCAACGCATCAATGGGATCTTTTTGTGCAGCTTTAAACGCAGGATACACTGCGCCCAGCATGGCACCGCCGACGGCGATGACTGTCGCATAGATCGCCCAGCGCAAGGTAAGGGGAAGCACGCTGAGAGTCGGGAACTGATGCACCAATCCGGCACGGCCGGCTACGCTGATCACAATTCCTACCACCACTCCGGCAACGCCAAGAAGAGCGCTTTCCCGCAGGATCAGGCGCACAATGTAGCTCTTGGACGCACCCAGGGATTTCAGAATGCCGATTTCGCGGGTCCGCTCCATCACCGATGTGTACATCGATTGGAAGATCACGATGAAGCCGATGATCATGGCGATCGCGATTACGACCTTGATAAAGATGGAGAGCCCGGGAACGTTATCCGCGGACATGAGAGTGAGCCATTGCTGCATTGGCATCACGTTGTAGTTTTCCATGCCCGGAATTTTCTTGATTTCCTCGGAGACCAGGTCCGCATTGTCGGGATTGTCCAGCTTCACGTAGAACATGCTGGCTTTATTCTCAGCGCCTGTCAGTTCCTGCATGGTCTTGATGGGGAAATAACAGCGGCCTCCACGTCCGTGTGGAACGATTCCGCTTACACGAAAATCGTGGCCCAGAAGATGAGCAACGCTACCAACCTTCACTTTGCGGGCAGAAGCGTAGATGTCATCGACGATCACATCGTCCGGACCCGTGAAAGGACCGCCTTTGAGATATTGCATAGGCCCGCCGATCGATTCATACGATTGCAGGTCGATTCCCGTGAGTGTTTCCAGCTTGTTCGTAGTTTGCAGAACCACAGGAGCCACCGAAGTTACGTGAATCTGCTTGCGCAGAACGTCGCCAACCTTAATGGAAACGGGTGCGCTGCTGAGACCGGTAAAGTTTGACGAGCCCGGCGGTCGCACCAGGATGTCAGCGCCGGTGCCTTTCTGGCGGGTCTTGTTGTCATCCAGAATGCCCAGCGCCAGCCCGACAATCAGCAGGATCAGCGTGACTTCCACCGCTACCGCGGTAATGCTGATAATCGACCGCAGAGGCCGGTTGGTCAGGTTGGCGAGAATCATTTTGTTCATGCGGTCAACGTATCCATTGGATCAAATAGTCCTCGGGTTCATGCCTGATTATTGAGCGTGCTTTTCCGGCAGCGGCTTTGCCGTACTCTGATTTTCGGCATGCGTGCTTTGATTGTCCAGGTTAATCAGGCGCGATCCCGCAGGCTGCGCCAGTTGAAATTGATCATCGCGCAACGGTTCATTCACCCGTAGCTTCAGGATGTTCAGCGTGATGGCGTATTCTTCCACCGGACGCTGTATGTCCACGATGCTGGGAAACATCGTGCCGTCAAAGTTCTGGAATTTCTCGTAATGAGCATAGGTCACGATTTGCCCGGTGTGATTGTAGAGGTATTGCTCATGCGGCATTAAATCTTCGCGGCTGAACACGATGCGCCGGGAAAGATACGCGCCCCTCTCATCTTTGCTGATGACCACCACCACGTAATCCTGCTGGATGGCATCTTTGTGGGTCTTGGCGTCTTTGACCATCTCCGTGCTTTGTTCCAGAACCGCGATCTCGCCGTTCGCGGTATCAATCGGCTTTAGCAGCAGAGCGTCAAGGATGTGCTGAGGACGCAGGTTTTCCAGCGGCTGAGCGGAGGGCTTACCCATCTCATTGGATCCGATGATGAATTTATTCTGCGGCGGAATGGAAAGCTCAAAATTCTTGCCGTTACTGACCATGTCAAACAGATGGTTGCCGACAACCGGCACCCGTCCGATCATGCGCATCATCTCCGGCTTGCGGATCAACACGTTACCGTTGATCTGGCGATAATCAGTGACTTTGCCTTTTTTTTCACCACCGGCAGAGGCATCAATAGTCACAGTTGCGTTCATAGTCTGGAGTTTGGAGGCGCTGTCATTGATTTTCTCCGCCAGTTGTTCCAGCGTGGCGTTCTCCAGCTTGTTGGTACTCAGGCGCGTTTGCACGTTTCGCGAGCTGCTGAACACGCAACCGCTCAATGGAAGCAAGGCAACCATTAAAATCAGGGCTTTAATACGAGGCGAACCGACCATTAGGTGACTTATTGACTCCGTGAACCGACGCTTTAAGTATATCGAACTAAAGATGATCCTGCGGGGCGGGAAGATGCGGCAAAGTATGACAATTAGCGGTGAAATAAGTCTTAAATCGTCGGGTTGGTGCAAAAACCAGTGCCGTTAGCGGTTTACAGCCTGCGAAACCGCTCTCCGGTAGGCGGCAACATTGCGCGCATGTTCGGCTTCCGTGCGCGAAAAGTTGTGGTGGCCGCGGTTGTCGCTGACAAAGAAAAGGTAATCCGTGGTCGCCGGGTGCAAAGCTGCATCCAGCGATGCCCGTCCGGGATTGCAGATCGGCCCGGGCGGCAGGCCCTGATTGCGATAGGTGTTGTAGGGCGAATCATACTGCAAATCAGAACGGTAGATGGTGCCCCGGTAGCGGTTATTCAGCAACGCCGCATAGATTACCGTGGGATCGGTCGCCAGCACCATGTGGCGGTTCAGCCGGTTGAAGAAGACGCTGGCAACCTCAGGCCGCTCTTCCGCAGCGCCTGTTTCCTTCTCCACAATGCTGGCCATGGTCACGGTGGCGTGAAAATCTTTTGTCAGTCCGGCGCTCTGGGCAGCCTGGCGGAAACGATGCACCATGGCTGCGGCAATGTCATGCAGGGTTTGCGTGCGCGTAAGGCGATAGCTGTCGGGAAAAAGATAGCCCTCCAGCGTGGTGGCTTGCGGATCAAGATCGTGAATGAGCGCTATATCCGTGCGCGCGACCTTGAGAAAGTCGTCCCGCTTTCCCAGGCCTGCTTCCTCGATTGCTCCCGCGATATCGAACATGTTGTAGCCTTCGGGAATAACCAGGAGATGAACAAAAATATCGCCGCGAGATATGCGGTCGTAAATCTCGCGCACCCGGGCAGGATGGTCAAACGAATATTCGCCGGCTTTCAGCGGCTTGCGTCCGTGGAACTCATGCCACAGCAGAAATGCGTATTGGCTGCGAATGATGCCGGCCTTTTGCAGATCTGCGGCAATGCGCCGGGCAGAGGACCCTGGACGCAGTTGCACCAGCTTCTCCTCTTGCGGGCCGGCAGGCAGCAGCAGTGCATAGGCCATCAGCCCTGCCACCACGAGCAGCGCGACCACAAATAATCTGGCGAATAGTTTGAACATTGTTCACTTCTTTGCCTATTTTAGATGCGACTGGCTCATGGCCAGGCAAGCGAATGGTCATGAACCAGAAGCGAGGGTGTGCCTCGTCCCTTCGGGACTTTGAGGCCGCCTGCCGCTAAGGAGTTGGCCCTAACCGCAGGAACGAGGACGACCGCGTCGCCAGCTCATGATCGGATCGCTTACTTGTTTTGTTTTGGCGTCTCCTCTTTCGTGGCGGCCTGTTTTCTGTCGACCTGTTTCTTTTCAATCATCGTTTCGGCGCGAGCACTTTTCACGGCCTCCACGAATTCGCGGGCCACGTCCGCCGCTCCAAGGGGTCCTGAAAATGGACCCAGTCCCTTGCCCGCCACCAGGACCATGGTTGTGTTCTGATGCTTGAGCTGGAAAGGATACTCCCATGCGAACGTGTAGCCGACTTTGAGCAGCACGTCAGCTACATGCGGATCGTCCACAATATGGATATTCAACTCCCGAAATCCCTTGTTGCGTCCCAGTGCGGCTTTCATCTGGTCACTGCCAAAATACTGGGCCTCGCGGGCATCCACCCACATGGTATGGAAGTTCTTCAGGATGAAATCAGGGTCTTTGGAGTTTTTGAGCAACTCAGATTGATCGGGAGCGTCTGGATGAGCAAACTCCTGGGGCTGAGGTTCTCTGGACTTGTTAGCTACAGGATGGACAGCCTGCGGTCCCGCGTTTTGTATGGCGGCGCTCTGCTGTGCCTGGGCCAGACGCGCCTGAGCCTGCATGGCCTCGAACTCAGGAGTGCCAATGCGGTTCCTATCGGGATATGGCTGAACGGCGGGTCGCACTGAGTTAGGATTCTGGCCCATGGCGCTGGCTGAAAACCCAAACGACAACCAAAGAGCGAGCATTAGAAACGCAACGGCTGAGATAGCTGAGATAGATGTTCTTCTGGATTGGACCAGCATGTGATGCCTCCGTTTTTGAAGTTGACGTGGCCAGAATCGCCGACGCGCGAGCCGAAGACAATCCACGGCAGATAAACTGCAGATCATCAAAAGGTAATCCAGAAGATAATTTGCTAAGTCGTTTAGAAACAGGCTGTTGCCCCTGAGACTGCAGGGCTGGCCTAGAACTCCAGATGCAGGCGCAAACCAGGAACCACCACGGGTCCGCGGTCACGGTTGTAACCAGGATGGACCACATACTGGAATTCGGGAGAAAAGGAGACGCCCCGCCATACCCGGACCGTATAGTAGGTCTCCAGAATATTTTCGCGACCGTAGTTGAGACGGCCATCGCCCAGCAGAAACCCGTTGCCGCCCAGGGCAAGATAGAGCTGGTGGACACGCGAGATGCCATCGGTCATCAAGACTGCGCCGAATTTGTCGGAAGGCCGGTGAAATTTCTTCAGACGCCAGTCGGCACCCAACTCAACCGATTGGTTGACCTCCGTGTAAGCAAAGCTCTCATTCTGGCCTTCGTTCCATCCCGTGCGGCCGAAGATACGCGTTGTTTCCGTGAGTTCACTTTCAAAGTTGAAGCCAAAGCCGTATTTGATGCGTCCCTGCTTGCGGTGCGCTTCAATGGAAGGCGTGGGATCAATGCCGGCCTGAAAGGCCTGAACAGCTTCGCGATAACTGCCCATGTTGGCATGGTTCACGTAGCTCAGGAAACGCAAGACGGTTGCCCGGTCTTTGCGAAGTTGCGGTCGCAAATCCAGTTCAATGTTTTCCGCGCGTGCCCGGGTCAGATCGAAATCAAGATCAGGACCGTTGGCCACCTTGGGCATGAGCATCTCGCCAAAACGCAAGGTCCAGTTCGTATCCTGATATTCGATAAGCGCGCCGAAGGTATAGCCGCGCGTGTCAGCCGCGTAATCGTAGCTGCCATTGTTGTCCGCCACCCAGTTCATGAACTGCAGATGGCTGTCACTGCCAACGGAGTTCAAGTCGAAATAGTCCGCTGTGCCAAACTTCCCGATGCGCAAGTCCAGTCGCCGCTTGGGCAACTCGCGCAGGATGGATGTGATCGGATCGCGTTGCGGGTTGGGTTCGAAATCCCCAAATGCAATGACCTTGTGCAGGACAAATCGCGCTATGTAAGGCGCTGGGCCGAGCAATGGATTGCGGACCACGTCCAGGTTGGTGAATCCCGCCAGACCGAGCGCGTCACTCAGTCCGCCTCCGGATGCGCTTTCCAGCATCGAAGAGGACTTCAATCGTCTTGCTCAACTCAAGACCGGTATAAAGAGTGGCAATCTCTGAGGTGGCATTCTCGTGGCGCGCATCAAGGCTGTTCGTGCCCGAGTACGGTGAGTGAAAGTTGGGATGAAACTGAAAGATCGTATTCGACTGCCCGGAGATCCACCAGCGCGCCGTTTCCGAGTGCTTGAAAATGGTTTCCTGAGGTTCTTCTGGCCGCGTTTCTTTCGGATCGGCTTCTTTTGGCTGGGATTTTTCTGGTGTTGGTTGTGACTCCGGAGTTGGCTGCTGCGCACACGCGAATCCGGCCAGCAGACACAATAGTGCCAGCCCGCGGAGAAGCCGCGTTCGCATTAAATAAAAATTCAGCAAGGCAAGAGCCTAACAGAGGTCTTGGATGTATGAGAGTGGGGCGGAATGCAAATATATAAAAGTTTAGTAAACGCTGCGGGCCTGCATAAACGATTGCAGGATCAGCGTAGCCGCCATCCTGTCCACAGCCTGGGCGCGTTTTTGAATGCTCAAATCGGCCTCGCGCAGAAGTCGATTGGCTTCCGCCGACGTCAGGCGTTCGTCCCACAGATGTACGGGAAGATCAAATTTGCGACGAAGCTCCTCCGCAAATTCTGCCACCTTTTGTGACTGTATGCCTTCCTGCCCGCTCATGCGCAAAGGATATCCAAGCACGATTTCCTGCACCTGGTTTTCGCGAATCACCCGCTCCAACCGGGCAAAATCACTGCGGCGATTCTTGCGCTGAAGCGTCTCCAGGCCCTGAGCGGTGATGCCCAAAGCATCACTTACCGCCAGCCCCATGCGTCGCGAGCCGTAGTCAATCGCCAGGATGCGCTTGGCTGGCCCGCGCGGCGCTTGGTCGTCAGATGGAAGTCCCACACGGCAATTATAGGTGGATCTGCATCTTAGCTTCGGTGGGGCGCAGGCGGCCGCACTTTTATGGCGACAAATCGCATCATTCCTCCGACCCCGGAACAGCTTTCCGCGGAGACCACAGCCGAGGAAACCAAAATTGCGCAGACTGACCTGAAGCAGAAGCAGGAACGCCGGTTTGGGCGCGCTGTCTGGGCAGGCTCTGTGTTTCAAGTGATCATCGGCGTTGTGGTGGTGCTTGGCATCCTGTATGTGGCCAAGCTGGTGCTGGTCACTTTGTTGGTTTCGGTCCTGATTGCCTTCACCCTGGAACCGCTGGTCAGCCTTCTCCAACGCCTTAGACTGCCGCGACCGGCTGCTGCTTTTATCGCCGTGGTCGTCCTCCTGGCCGCCTGCTGGGGAGCCAGTTATTTCTTCTATTATCGCGCTGTCGACTTCCTGCACCAGTTGCCGAAGTACACACAACAAATCCGGGGAACAGTGGCTCGTTTTCGCGACCAAACCAGAGATTGGCAACAGACAACCGAAAGAATGCTGCCGGAAGAAACCAGGCAGGAAAAAGGCGTTCAAACCGTTCGGATCCAGACCAGCGGCAGCTCTGACATCATTTCGCAGAATCTTGGCCATGTGACTGAGGTTGTGCTTACCCTCGCCTTCATTCCGTTTCTGGTTTACTTCATGTTGAGCTGGCAGGAGCATGCCCGCACCAAAACGGTAGAGCTCTTTCCGGCGGAAAATCGTACAACCGCTTACGTCACTCTGGGACAGATCGCCCTCATGGTGCGGAGTTTCATCGCCGGAAATGTGATCATCGGCGTGTTCATGAGCGTGATCAGCATGATCGTGTTTGGGTTTCTGGGCCTGCCGTACTTCTACTTCCTCGGCATCATCAGCGGCTTCCTCAGCCTGATGCCATATCTCGGACTTGTGCTGGCAGTCTTGCCACCGCTTGCCGCCGGACTGGGCACCGTAAATGACAGTGGCCTCATCATTATTGTGACAACCGTGCTTGGACTACACCTCTTCACCATGAACGTGCTCTATCCCAAGGTGATTGGCAGGCGCCTGCAACTCAATCCGCTCCTGGTCACTATTTCTCTGCTGTTGTGGGGATGGCTTTGGGGAGCCATGGGGTTGATTCTGGCCGTGCCGATCATGGGCGTATTCAAGATTGTTTGCGATAACGTGGTTTCTCTGCGCCGTTTCGGTGACTGGATGGGTGATGAATAAACGATGGGTGACGAATAAACGGCGAGTAATAAACGGCGAGTCAAAGCCGTTGATTTCCAGGCGTCAGCTCGGTTGTTCCGTCAGCCGCTCGGCCGTCTCTCGACAACGCTCCAGCGCACTCTGCATTTGTCCGTGATATGCGGTCATCTGCTCATCGCTGGCGTCCGCAGGAACGTGAATGGGCGATGCCACATACAAGACAGCTCGAGAGAACGGCTTGGGAATGACCATTCGGTCCCATGAGTTCAACACCCATGCCTTCCGTACAGCCACGTAAAAGCAGCCGATGGGGCGTCCGGTTTTCTTGGCCAGCAATACCGGTCCGGGTTTGGCTACGAATCGCGGACCGCGCGGACCATCAATGGTGAAGGCCACGGGATGTCCCAGTTCAAGCTCGCGCCGCATTCCTATCAACGCTCCCACGGCTCCGCGGGAACTGGAGCCGCGCACCGCGCCATACCCGAACTTGCCGATGATGCGGGCGATGTATTCACCGTCAAAGCTGCGGCTGGTCATCACCGCAATCTGATTGTGGCGGAATTGATAGGAAGCAGGAATCACGCAGCGGTGCCAGAAGCACCATATGATCGGCTCTGCGTGGCGGCCATCAAAGGGAACGTCCGGCTCCATTTCAATTCGGTATCGCAGAGTCGGACAGATGAGGCGTATCACCAGGTAGGCAGCCCAGGTGATGAGGAAAAGCTGAATCCTCTGGCGCAATGAAAAAGAGCGAGAGGCCCTCTCGCTCTTGATCTCGGATTGTTCCTGGCCTACCGGTTCCATCCGCTTGATTTTATCTGTTACAGACAACAATCAGGCGTATTTGATCCACTTCATGATTTCCGGCAGGGTTGGCTTCTTGCCATACATCAGCACGCCCACGCGATAAATGCGGGCGCATAAGAAAGCAAAACCCCAGACCGTGAGGACCAGAATCGAGATGGAAAGTGCAATCTGCCACCACACCGGCGTTTGCAACGCGATACGCGTGAACATAATCAATGGAGCCGTGAGCGGGAACATGGATGCCCAGAAGGCCAGCGCGCTTCCCGGATACTGGATCACATTGATCATGATCACGATGGACAGAATCAGCGGCATTACCACCACAAACTGCAGCTGTTGCGCTTCCTGTTCAGAGTTCACCATGGCTCCCACCGCGGCGCACATGCTGCTATAAAGCGCAAAGCCCAGAAGGAAGAAAATTCCGAAGAAGAAAATCAGCTTCACGGAAAGAATGCCTTTCAGCAACCCCGCGCCGCCTGATACCAGAAGTGGCAAGCTTCCCGCCACAGCAGCCCAGATGGCCACCTGGGAAAGCCCAACTGAGCCCACTCCAAGGATCTTGCCGGCCATCATTTCGCCGGATGTGGCGGTGGAAAGCATCACTTCCATGACACGAGAGGTCTTTTCCTCCAGCACAGCGCGCATCACGTTCATGCCATAAATCAGCACCGTCATGTACAGCACCATGACCATTCCAAACACGGTGAAAAACAGGATTTGCGGATTAGGAGTGTCTTTTCCAAAGGGGCTCACAGGCGTCAGGTCCACCGGTTTGAGCGCTGCTTCAATGTCCTGGTCGGTCAGCCCTTTTCCTTTAAGCGCCTGCAGGCGCAGAGTCTGGCCCAGGGTTTTTTCCAGGAGCGCGCTATCCACGAAGCTGGAAACATCCCGGGTGATGAAGTCGATTTTGCGTGAAGCCACCGCGTCATCGCTGGCCCAGATCACGCCGTCTAATTCCTTCTTCGCAACCTTTTCGGTGAGCGATTTACGGGCAGCCTCGGAGACATCGGATTGCACCGTCACTTTGTAGCGAGTGGCTGAGGTCTGGCCTTGTTCGCCAGGGGCAGCCTTGGTAGCCGTCTGCTTGTCATTGATCTGCATGACCCGTTCGCGGACCATGTCGCCAATCTGCGGGTTCGCGGCGGCGACAACAATGCTTTTGTTTCCGCCTGACGATCTGGCTCCAATTAAAGATGGTACAACCGTCACGCCGAACATCAGCGCTGGGATCAGAAAGGTCATGATCACAAAGGAGCGCGATCGAATCCGCTCCAGGTATTCTCGTTTGGCGATGATAAAAATATTACGCATCGGTTTTCCCCACCACTTCCTTGAAGATTTCTTCCAGCGAAGGCTCCATCAGCTCAAATCGGTTCACGCGTGCGCGTTCCATCACCAGCCGCAGCAGTTGTTGCGGATCAGCTCCGGCCGCCAACTGCACTTCCACATAGTTGCCGTAATTGTTGTATGACTTAACCAACTGGCTTTGTTGCAGGAAGTCGGCATTGCCTTCGTATTCAATCTGGACGTTGTTCTTGCCGAAGCGCGATTTCACTTCTTTCAGCGCTCCTTGCAGCACCGGCCTGCCGCGATCGATCAGGCAGATGGAATCGCATAGCTTCTCTACCTGGTCCATGCGGTGGGTGGAAAACAAGATGGTCTTGCCCTGTTTCTTTAAGTCCAGCAGTACGTCTTTGAGAAGTCCGGCATTGACCGGATCGAGCCCGTAGAACGGCTCGTCCATGATCACAAAGTCAGGCTCGTGCAACAGGGCCGCGATGAACTGGATTTTCTGCTGCATGCCCTTGGAGAGCTCTTCCACTTTGCTTTGCAGCTTCTCGGCGATTTCCAGGCGTTCGCACCATGCGATCGCTTTGCGCCTTGCGTTCTCGGCATTCATCCCGTGCAGTTCACCCAGGAAGACGAGCTGGTCAAGAATCTTCATCTTTTTATAAAGACCACGCTCTTCCGGCAGATAGCCGATCTTCTCCAGGTTCTTGCGTTTAAATGGCTTGCCGAAAACATTGATCACGCCTGAATCCGGCACAGTAATGCCGATCATCATTCGGATGGTGCTGGTTTTGCCGGCGCCGTTAGGGCCAAGCAGTCCAAACACCGCTCCCTGCGGGATGGTGAAGGAAATATCGTCCACGGCCACGAATTCACCGTAGCTCTTGCGCACCCGTGACAATTCAATGGTTAAGGGCAGGCCCGCATGGTTCGGATAGGGCGAAGTTTGGCTGGATTGTGCTAAACCGGCAGCCTGGCCGGTTGTTGATTGGTCAGTAGGCATGTGCGAGAGTCGCTCCAGAAGCTATACGTTGGAAGTGATCACAGGTTACACGATTTCAAGATATTGGTCGATCCAGCTGCGCACCCGCAGGCGGCGTTCATCCCCGGGATCATAACGCAGGCCATAAAGCTTTTCCGCCGGCTTAGCCCAGCAAACGTAGGCCCTTACCGTGAGTTTTGGCAGTCCAGGGAGGGTGGTGGTCATTTGCACCGCTTCCTGGGAGGCAATGGGTACCGGGGAGCGGACGGACATGCCGCCTGAACTGACCTCAACGGTCACCACGTTGGTGGATCCCGATCCGATTTCGAGTTTTACGTCGGCGACGACGGGTATGCGGACGTAACGGCGCAGTTCGTGGATTACCAGCAGGTGGGTGGAGCGTACAACCTTGAGTACACTTTGCCGGTCCAGAGGCTCATCAAACACCGCGTTAATGCCGTACTTGGAGAAACGCAAAGCCTCTTGCGTGCTGCGGGCGATACCGTAAATCACAATGCGCCGGTTGGAACTGGAGTTTCTGGCCGCGTGCAGGATCTTTTCCGCGTCGGGATCATAGAGCCGGATCACGCAGGCTTCAAACTTCTGCCGGTTCATGTGGGCAATGGGGTCGCCGGGCAGTGACACCACATGTATGCCAAATTGCCGGAAGCAATCGTGCAAAAAGGCATTACAAGCGTCGTCAATATTAACGCTGGCCGCCTTGGCGGTTATCCTGGCCGGGACATTGCCTGCCGAAGTGGCAGAAGAGCTCATGTTGATTTCTTTCGTATCGGACTTAAGCTTACCGGATCAAGCTTAATTCGTTGAAGCTGAGAATTCACGTTTGCTGCTGGCCGCCACCACGCGATTGCGGCCTGCCTGTTTCGCCTGATAAAGAGCATTATCCGCCGCCGCTACCACTTCGTCGCGCGTGATTCCGTGCGTAGGATAATCGGCCACACCGCAACTGATGGTCACAGCACGGGGGACGCCGGGAAAATGATGGCTACCCACCTGGCGGCGCAATTTCTCCGCCACGCGGAGTGCGTTTTCGCCGCTGGTTTCAGGCACAACAATGGCGAACTCCTCGCCGCCGTACCGGCATACCAGATCAACTTTTCTGAGTTGTTGCTTCATGATGGTGGAAACCGAGCGCAGGACCTCGTCCCCCAGCAGGTGGCCGAATTCGTCATTCAGTCGCTTGAAGTTGTCGATATCCACCATGATGATGGACATACGGCCCTGGAAGCGGCCGGCGCGTTCAAGTTCTTCCACCACGCGCATCTCAAAATAACGGCGGTTGTGAATGCCGGTGAGTCCATCCACATAAGCCAGCTGTTTCATGCGGTCAAAGTAGCTGGCGTTCTGGATGGCGGCGGCACAGATGTCTGCTACCGATTCCAGCGGCTGAAGATCGTCCCGGTCAAAGGCGTCATTGCGCGCGCTCTCCAGGGCCAGCACGCCCAGCTTTTCACCAAAGAAGATCAACGGTACGCACATCTCTGATTGCGTTTCAGCAAAGCCGGCGATATAGCCGTCAACGGAATTCACGTTGTTTTCAATCACGCTTTTTCCCGTACTCAATGCCCGGGCCGCCAGGCCCACACCGGTAGCGAGCTGCGAACCCATGGCGAGATTCGGAGTGAGACGGCCTTCATACGCGCGAACGCGAAGCGTCTCTCCTTCCGCCAGAAGCACCGCTACATGATCAATGCGGAACCACTCAAGAAGCAGATGGCAAACTACTGTGAGCAATGCATCCAGCTCCAGGACTGCCGTGGTTTGTCGGGCCACGGCGTTGATGGCTTCCAGTTGCTCGGCGCGGCGGCGTTCCAGCGAATAAAGCCGCGCATTCTCCAGCGCCAGAGACGCCTGTATGGAGAACAGCGTAAGCAGGTCCACCATTTCCGAATCAAAGTAATTCAGCTGGTCGCTTTGGAAGTCGAGAACGCCAACCACTTCGTCGCGGACCATCAACGGGATCGCCACTTCGGAACGTGTCTCCGCAACGGTGGGAATATACCGCTTGTCCTTTGACACGTCCGGGACGTAGACCGGGCGCTTCAGCTTTGCCGCGTGGCCGCTGAGTCCCTTTCCCACAGGAATTCTCAAGCCATCTTTTGCAACCGTGCCAAGGTTTGCACGCACGTAGAGTTCGTTTTTCGCTTTGTCAAGAAGCAGCACGGCGCCGTGCGGGAGCTGAAAGTAGTCACGGATGATGGTGAGAATCTGATTCAGCACTTCATCAAGATCGAACGTGGACAGGATCGCCTGACTGGCGTCATATAAAATGGCGATCTTTTGCATCGACTCAAGCAAATGAATCCACGTCTCCGTTAGAGAATGAGGTAAAGACCATGCGGGCTCCCGGCGGGACTTGTGCGTTCGGTTTGCCGAGGGGGAGAGAGCTCAGACCTGGTTTCCCAATTGATTTAATTTTACAGCGGAAAGCGGGCCTTCGGAAGGCATTTTCAAAACACCAAAGTTCTAGTCTTTTCTCTGTTAACTTGGTGTTTTAACTTAGTCAACTCTAGTTGGCTGGAAAAATCGCGAGTAGTTCAGCTCAATCAACGCTTTAACAGGTCCACCGGCGCGCTTACATCTGTAACGCGGAAGTACTTTCCCAGCCCCGGATGCTTCGCTGCCACGGCTTCATACATGGCAAAAGCCACGTTGCGATAGGAAAAATGCCCCGCGGCCCCGCTGCGCAACTCCGAAATGTACAAGGCCTCGGCAAAGTCCATTTTGAACAGGGTCCGCTTGCGATACGCCATGGGCAGCAGGTAAAGCTCCGCCTCAACGCTTCCCAGTTCGGCACTGGACGAGGCTACTTTCTGCATGGCCTGCTGGTAGCGCCCCTCGAGGCCGGCCGCAGTGATGTCCGGAGGCGTGTCATAGCCGTGTAAACGGGTAAAGCCCTGCTCAATTTGCGTGCAGCGGCGATGGCGGTGCATGTCACGGAAGCCGCCAACATCCATCAGAATGTCAAAACAGAACTGCTGTCCGGAGTGGAAGGCGCGTAAGAGCTCGTCATGCGGGCCGCGGTTGCGTAATCCCAGGTCTACAATCTCGTCTCTCTGTTGAGCTGACAACGACTGCACGCGTTCACGGACCTGGCGATAAGAATAGTGGCATGCCGAATAGATGAGAGTGGCAGCCAACTCTACTTCTAACGCGCCGTTTTCCACCAGATCGACCAGCGGCGCCGGATCGATCGGAGCATCAGCCATGAGTTCTCTGGCCGCGGCAGCCAGCTCCTGACGGGTGGCAGTCTCGTAAGCGCAGGGAGTGGCATATTTCACCAGCGTCGGCGCCACTTTGATAGGCCGCATCAACTGCTGCTCTGCCCGTTCGCCCAGTTCAGGATTTGCCTGCTTGATCTCATTAACCAGGCCGCGAAGCCACTCTGATTGCACATTGAACGCCGGCTCTTTGGCTGCTTGTTTCAGCAAATCGCCCAGAGTGCGTGTTTCCTGATACGGGCTGGAGAGTAACCGGGAAATCTGTGTTTCCAGCGTGCGTGCATTCACAATCTGGCCCAGCGAAGTGTTGGTGGCCAGCGGCAACAGATAACGTGAGTTGTCAAAGGCCCGTGCGCGCAGGGTGCGTGTGTAGGCGTCTTCCGCAAGCTCAGCGGGACGCGGCACCTGTTGGGTGTAGTGCTCCAGCATCTTCTGCGTGAGCACCTCGTATTCGGCGAAGAGGAAATTGGCTGCGGCGGTGTAGAGGCTGCGTTTGGCCGGATCGTCGAACTCGGGAACGAAGTAGCCGCTCTTCTTGAAATTCTGATAACGCGTGGAACGTTCCTGCCCGTCCCAGCGTTGCTCATCCACCAGCACAATGGCTGCGAGGATGGAAAGCTTTTCAATGGCGAAGGCAATGTGGGCCAGGTCGGCGATGGATCGGTGACCATATTGAAAGTAGAAAGTATTCAGGAACTGCTCGGCCTTCTGCTCTGAAATCTCTTTCAATGACTCTTTCATCGACAATGCTGAGCGCGAATACTTGGCCATGGCATAGGCCTGGACTTCCGGATCAACGCCGTGAACCGCAAATACATTCACCTGCGCAGCCGCAGACGACGGGGAAACAACTCCGTTCTTCACTGCCGGCGGCTTGTTGTCAGGAGAGCTTTGCATGTTGGCTGTGTGCGGCTTCAGTTGCGCGGCAATGGCTTCACTCATAATTGTATGGAAGATTCTATTCCATCGCCTTGTGGATATTCGGGTCTCATGAATGCCCGCGTCTCCAAGATTGCCATCACGTCACCCTAAGTTCACTCTCCTTCAATCCCAGTGCGGCAAAACTCGCCATGCCCTTTTGGGTAACACGCAAGACACGGCTCTCGCCAACGCGGGCGACCCATCCGTCATTCAAGAAATGACCCAGCAGCGCCGATCCCACCGCCCCGGCAAGATGAGGACGTCTCTCGGTCCAGTCCAGGCAACGGCGCGCGAAAGCCCTGCGACTTGACCGCAGTTCTGTGACCTTGATTCCCAGATCGGCAAACCATTCCTGTCCACGCGTGGTCACCTTATAGTCGCCGCGTCCGGCAGTCGCCAGCATTCGCTTTTCTTCCAGGCGCTCCGCCAGCAGGACGGCGATGCGTCCAGCCATGTGGTCATAACAACTCCTGGCCAGCATCATCTGTTCATCCACTTTCGGGCGCATATATTTTGCAGGCGCTGCAACGGTTGAGATCGCGCCCAGTGCTTCCAGCGCATATGCCACTTTGGAGTTGCTCAACTTGTAGTAGCGGCAGCGACCCTCGTCCCGCACGGTGATGAGCCCGCCGGAAGCCAGCTTGGCCAGATGCGCGCTGGCACTCTGCGGAGAAACCCCCGCTGCCCGCGCAAGTTCGCCGGCGGAAAGTGACCGGTCATCGAGTAGCGACATCAACATGGCTGATCTTCCCGGATCGGCCAGCAATGATCCAAGGGTTGCGATGGCGTGTTTTCGGTTCAGCATCAGGTCTCCTTTCGCGGCGGCTCGAATCACGATCGCATCTTCTATGTTAGCGAAACCCGGCATTGCATGTTTCATCCTGCAATGAAACGTGGCTGCACTGAAAACAAATACGATCAAATGGTGGATGGACGCTCATCTAAACTATTCGAGGCGGAGATGGTGACCCAGTTGACGGAAAGCAGAGACCTGGAAGGAAGCAATCAGAAAGTCAGTACCCAGACAGAAGCCCAAGCGCAGGGCACCACTCCTTTGCGCGGCGCACTTCTGTGGACGCTCATCGCCACCAGCTTTGCCTTTGTGGTGGTACAGCTTGATGTCACCATCGTCAACGTGGCGTTGCCGCAGATTGGTGCAAGCCTGCGCAGCGGCGTTACCGGACTGCAATGGGTGGTGGACGCATATACGCTCGCCTTTGCTGTTTTGCTGATTGCCGCCGGAGTGCTGGGTGATCGCTTCGGGTCGCGGCGGGCATATCTCGCCGGGTTCTTTGTTTTCACAGCAGCGTCACTTGCCTGCGGCCTGGCGGGTAACATTCTGGTATTGATTATCGCGCGCGCGGCCCAGGGCATGGGCGCAGCGCTGCTGGTGCCAAGTTCGCTGGCTTTGTTGAATCACTGCGCGAATGGCGATCATAAATTGCGCGCACGCATGGTCGGCCTGTGGACGGCGGCCGGCGGCATCTCGATCGCCGCGGGGCCAGTTGTCGGCGGCCTGCTTCTGGGACCATTCGGATGGCGCAGCATTTTCCTGGTGAATCTGCCCGTCGGAGTTGTAGGCGCTTACCTTACCCTTCGCTATGTTCCGCGCGATGAACCATCGAGTAGCGGACGTTCTCTGGACATTCCCGGCCAGCTTCTGGCTATGCTGACGCTCACAGGCCTTACCGGTGCTGTGATTGAAGCACGTCCGCTGGGGTGGAACCATCCGATGGTCATTGGTGGCTTTGCGGTAGCGTTGCTGTGCGGCGCAGGGTTTCTGTTGGTGGAAGGGCGGAGCGCTGCGCCGATGTTGCCGTTACGGTTTTTTACCTTGCCGAATTTCAGTCCGGCGATTGGCTTTGGCATCATCGTCAACCTTACTTATTACGGAGTGATTTTTGTTCTCAGCCTTTACCTGCAACAGGCCCGCGGATACTCCGCGTTGCAGGCAGGCCTTGCCTATCTGCCGCTGACTGGCACATTCATCATCTCCAACCTGATCAGCGGATGGCTGATTGGCCGTGCCGGATCGCGCCTGCCCATGACGCTGGGAGCGCTCATTGCAGCCACTGGCTATGGTCTGCTTTTAACGCTGGGACCACACACGCCTTACTTCATCATGATGCCGGCCTTCATGCTCATTCCCGCTGGGATGGGACTGGGAGTTCCGGCCATGACCACCACGATTCTATCCAGCGTGGAACGCAACTGGTCGGGAACTGCTTCCGCCGTTTTGAATACGGCTCGTCAGGCGGGAGCGGCCATCGGCGTGGCTGCCTTTGGGGCCATGGTGGGCGGTTCGACGCCGGGCAGTTCGAAGCTGGGCGGATTGGCGCCGGATGCATCGAAGGCGGAGATGATTTCCGGCTTGCACACCGCTGCGGCGATATCGTCTTTGCTGCTGGTTACCGCGGCGGTGCTGGCGTATCTGGGAATCAGGAAAAAACACGCCACCTAGTTTTATTCATAACGCAAAGCCACCAGCGGGTTTACCCTCGTCGCGCGACGCGCGGGGATATAGCACGCAATCAGCGCCACCACGACTAATAAAGCCGTGACCGCTGCCATCGACAGCGGATCCACCGATCCCATCTTGAACAGCACGCTGGAAAGATAATGAGACACCACGGCCCCGGCAATCAGCCCCACGATCATTCCCATCAGCGTGAGCTTCAGACCATTTCCGATGACCAGGCGAAAGACCTCGCCGGGAGTTGAGCCCAGTGCCATGCGAGTGCCAATTTCACGTGTACGTTGCGCGACGGCAAAGGACATCACGCCGTAAATTCCCACCGCGGCAATCAATAACGCCAGTCCGGCAAGGATGGCCAGTAAGAGTGTGCGGAAACGCGGCTGAGAAACGGAAGTGGCCACATTTTCTTCCATGGTGCGAATGTTGATCAACGGCTGGTTCGGATCAATCGCATGCACGGCCGCATTCAAGGAGCTGATCTGGCTGCGCGGTTCGTTGCTCGTCCGCAGCACCATCGACATTCCAAACACAGGCAGAATTTTATTTCCCTGCACCACGGGGACGTACATTTCCGTGGGCGCTTCGGTTGCCAGGTTCTGCTTTATGTCACCCACCACGCCCACTACTTCCATCCATGGAGTGTCTTTGTCCGGAATGGCGCCAAGCTGAAGGCGTTTACCCATGGGCGACTGGTTGGGAAAGTACGTCTTCGCCATGGTCTGATTAATGACCACAACAAACGGCGTGTTCTCGCCATCGGCGCTGGTGATCCATCGTCCGCTGAGCAGCGGAATGCCAATCGTCTCCCGATAGCCGGGCGTGACGGTGCGATAGTTGGTCATGGTGTATTCATGCGCACTTTTGGGAGGCCGGCCTTCTATGTTGAAGTGAATGACTGCTCCAGAGCCGCTGACAGGAAGAAAACTTGCAGCTCCTGCCGAACGTACGCCGGGAAGGCTGGCGGCCCTGGCAATGAGCCGGTCAAAAAATGCCATGCGTTCGGGCGCCGCAGCGTGGGCCGCCGGCGATACCGGCAAGTCCGCAATGAGTATGTGATCCACGCTGAAGCCGGGAGTAACGCGGGAAAGACGGTCAAACGTACGAATGAGTGTTCCCGCGCCGACCAGCAGAAACATCGCCAGCGCAACTTCACTGACCACAAGCGCGCCGCGCAATTTTTGAATGCCCGCACCCGCCTGTCCGCGATCAGATTGATTCAGGGCCGAACGCAGGTCCAGGCCTGCCATGTGCAGGGCCGGAGCCAGGCCGAAGAGAAATCCTGCGAGCACGGCAAGCACCGTGGTGAATGCCAGAACAGTTGTGTCAACATGAACGTCACCAACCGGCGGAAGGCTGCTTTTTCCCAGCCGCATCAATGATGGCACCGCGATGTTCGCCAGAAAGAGTCCAAGTCCTGCGCCAACTACAGAGAGTGTCAGACTTTCAGTGAGCACCAGACGAATCACGCGCCAGCGGCTCGCTCCCAGCGCTGCACGTACGGCAATTTCTCGTTGCCTGGCGGTGGCCCGGGCCAGTAGAAGGTTCGCCACATTAGTGCACGCGATCAGCAGAACAAATCCAACGGCTCCCAGAATCATCAGCAATGCCGGCCGGATATTCTGCACCAGCTGCGCCTGCATGGGATTCACCAGGGTAAGAACGTTGGTATCAAACTCGGGATACTGTTGCTCCAGTCGTTTGCCGATTGTGGCCATCTCGGCGCGGGCCTGCTCCAGACTCACACCAGGCTTCAGTCGCGCGATGGGTTGAATCCCCGGGTGCCAGGAACGATCGTCGGGCAAAGTCTTGGCCCAGGGTTCCAGGGCAAGCATCACGTCCGGCGACTGTTGCAGAAGCTGGAAACCGGCCGGCAGCACTCCGATGATGGTAAAAGGCTTGTTGTCCAGGGTGAGCGGCTGGCCCAGCACGTTTTCGGCTCCGCCAAAACGGCGCTGCCATAGTCCGTTGCTGATCAGCGCCACGCCTGCTGCGCCTGCTTTGTCTTCATCGGCGGAGAACGTTCTGCCGCGCAACGGCTCCACTCCGAGAAGATGAAATAGATTGGCATTCGCCATCTGCGCAGGCAGGCGCTCCGGATCGCCGGTTCCGGTCACTGTCATGCTGAAATTACGGACTGCGCTCACCTCCGTGAACGATTGGCTCTGGCTGCGCCAGTCCACGTAATTCAGATAGGAGACGGAGAGGATGGGAAACTGCGGAATGCTCTCAGAAAGCAATACCAGCTTTCCCGGATCACGAAAGGGAAGCGCCCGCAGCAAGACAGCATTGATTACGGTGAAGATGGCGGAATTGGCCCCGATGCCGAGTGCCAGAGTAAGAATGGCGATGGTCGTGAACCCGGGAGTTAGGCGGAGGCGGCGGAGAGCGTAACGAAAATCCTGAAGAAGACTGTTCATAATAATCAGGGCCACATCATACTGCGTTTGAGACTTAGACGAGAATCGGTGAAAAGGGTGAGACTGGGTCAAAATATGAACGCCGCGATATGAACGCTACGACCATGAATGCCTCCTTGTTCCTGCTCTGGCGTGATGCTAACCTTCTTTCCCAATGAGCACTCCAGATTCAGCGAAGGCCGTCAGGTTCGTACTTCCCAATCCTGAAACATTTTTCAAGGCGCAGGCACGGAACCGTCGCGCCACATGGCGCATGAGCGCGCTGTGTGTCTTCGCGGCGCTGATCATGGGTATTCCACTCACTCTGGTACTCACTCCTTTGATCTATGCGTTCACACTGGTTGCCGCGGACATCATTAATTACTTCTCGCCGTTGCCGGCGGAATTCTGGAGCAATGTCAACAATCTTTCCAGCATCGCTTACCGCACCGCCGACTACCTGATTAACCAGCGCGGCTCCTTGGACGTGAATGAACTTATCCTGGCCGCCGTGCTGATGCTGGCTCCAGGAATAGTGCTGGCATTTGTGTTGTGGATGGGCATGCGTATGCTCTTCCGCCACGGTGGAGTGGGGGGCACGCTGGCCAGCCTGAGCGCACGCGAACCGAATCCGGCAGACTTGAAAGAACTGCAGCTTGCGGATGTGGTCCAGGAAATGGCGATTGCCGCCGGCTTGCCGGCACCGCGACTGATGCTGCTCGATTCGCCGGGCGCAAATGCTGCGGCGATTGGTACCTCAGCGGCGGACGCACGCATCGTCATTTCAAGACGCCTGATCGACGATCTTGATCGTGATCAGCTACAGGCGCTCATGGCGCACATGGTCGGGTCCATCAGCAACGGGGATCTGCGCATTGCCTTTACCGTTACCAGCGTTTTCGAAGCCAGTGGGCTGATGGTTGCGATGATCAATGCTCCGTTTGGAAAGCAGTCGCGTAAAACTCTGTGGCGGCTCTTGCGATACGCATTTCACCGCGGCGGCCCGGACAGCCAGATGGTGGATGCCGGCGAAGTGGGCGAGCTGCTGGCAGATACGCTGAACACTGACACCTCTGACGTTGACCAGTTTTTTAACAGCCGGAATGCGGGACTCATACGCAAATTCTTCCGCGTGCTTCTCTTCCCGTTTCTGTTTACCAATATCGCGATCAAGCTGACGCTGTGGGTATTTTTTCAGATACTTCTGGGACCATGCATGGCATTACTATGGCGGACTCGACGTTATCTCGCTGACGCCAGCGCGGTGGAGTTCACTCGCAACCCGGAAGCCCTGGCCACAGCTCTGCAACAGCTCAGCGAAGACAACAATGGTATTGCCGGCGCCGGATGGGCTTCGCACCTTTTTGTGGTGAATCCCAAAGGCGATAGCAGCCTGCGCGGCGTTGCGCCGGCGCCTCGCCAGCAGGAGACAATGTTGGAGGCGTGGCGCTCAACTGCGAGCACAGGATACATTCCCGCTGCCCGCACTCCCGATAAAGACAGCACGGAATGGAGCCGCGGACGCCTGGAAATGATGGATACCGCCAAAGCTGCCGTTACAGGTAACGCGCTTGCGGCAACCCGCATGGCGGCGTTCGCCAAGCTGATGGGGAGCACGCCTGAGTTTGGCTTTCACTACATTCCTGATCCCGAAGATTTCGAAGCAGCCGGCAAAGGCGATGCTGCCGCCATTGAGCGCCTGCGTCGTTTGAAGGAAGCGCGCGCACAGGCAGAGGGGACCGGAAGCGCCGGCAGCCAGAGCGGCCTGCAGTCTGAAAGTTTTCTTTCATTCCATCCGCCGCTGGGCAAGCGGGCCAAACGATTGCAGAAGATGGGATCGCGCCTCATGGCGCCGGAGAAGCAGTACGGCTTTGGCTTGAAGATATTCATGTTCGTGCTGTACCTGATCGTTGTTCCTGTGGTCGCGGCCGCCGGTGTGGTTACGCTGGGTGCTGTTGCGCTGATGATCATGCTGAACCTGATGTTCCTGGGCCTGTGGCTCACGGTGATCCACTGGGCCTTCGGGCAGGACTGGGTCAGCAACTATCACGGCTTTATGAGATTTGTGGATGATATAGAGAAAGCTGTCAGTTCCGCCCAGCGAAGGCGATGACCGCCCACGCGCGTCGAACCCGATGCGGCAGGAGCCTGAGGATGCAGCCAGAAAAATTGCACCTGCGGCGGGTTGGAGCGAAGCGACAAGTATTTTAGGAGGCAGGTTGTTTCTTTATCTTCTGATTGCCGTCATCGTGCTTTTGCTGGTTTTCCTCTGGAAGACCTACAACGGCCTTATTTCCATGCGCAACAACCTGCATAACGCGTGGTCCGATATCGATGTTCAGCTTACGCGCCGCCATGATCTGGTCCCCAACCTGGTGGAGTCAGTGAAGGGCTACATGGCCCATGAGCGGCAAACTCTGGAGGCTGTGACCGCGGCCCGTTCTGCCGCGATGCAAACCGGAGGAGACATTGTCACGCGCGGTATGGCGGAGATGGCTTTGGGAAATGCCGTGGGGAATCTGTTTGCGAAATCGGAAAACTACCCTGAATTGAAAGCCTCACAGAACTTCATTTTGCTACAGGAGCAGATAACATCCACGGAGAACCGCATCGCATTTGCCCGCCAGCATTACAACGAGACGGTCAGGCAGTTCAATACCAAGATCGCCGAATTTCCAAATAACCTGATGGCGGGAACGTTTGGTTTTGTGGCGGAGAAGCTCTTCGTGATGGATGCAGGGGATCGCGCCAATGTGGCGGTGAAGATGTGAGCGACGCTCCTGAATCATCGCCAGAGAATTCCAGTCCAGCGTTGAAGCTGGCGCAGAATGTGCTGGGGACTCTAAGCATCTTTCTCGGCCTGTCGATCGGCCTGCTCATGGTGCGGGGATTATTTGTTTCCGGCGGCTTAACGCGCGATGCCTGGAACATCGGCGGTGTCTTTGTCTTCTGTCTTCTTGCCGCGTTCCTGGTATGGATTGGAGCGCGTGCCGTGCGTCGCGGCCGAGGCCAGATTGTTCCTGCGCCAACCATCAAATGGGGCAGGATGCTGGGCGGTGTCTGGCTGATCTTCTTTGCGATGCATTCTCATTTCCATCCGGACGCAAACCCACTCAAAGCTGACAGTTTTGGCATGGGGGTGGCGACGATCTTGATGACCGCGGCAGGGATCATGCTGATTGCCAATTCTCTAAAGAGCTTGAGGAGCAAGCCATCTCAAGAGAAGAGTGCTTGAGGTCCTGGGCCTGGACCTTCTGAGATCAGCAAATATCAAGATGCATTACCAAGTATCAGAAAAGCAAAAAGCCCGGACTCATCCGGGCTTTTGTCAGAAGCTAATGGCTAGCAGCTATTTATTTCATCGCCACAAGGCGCGCATTCAAACGGGATTTATACCGTGAGGCGGCATTCTTGTGGATCAGGCCTTTCTTGGCAGCCTTATCGATCGTGGAAACGGTGCCGGAGAACGCAGCTTTGGCGTCTGCGGACTTGCCCGATTGCAGAGCTTCACGGAACTTACGCAGCGCGGTGCGCAGCTGGGATGTGTTGGCGCGGTTGCGCGCGGTACGCGTTGTGGTCTGGCGGGCGCGTTTCAGCGCCGAAAAATGATTTGCCATGTGGCTTGCTGGTTCCTTCTAGATGTATTTCAGCGGGTCTGCCGAAGAACTTATTTTACTTGTATTTAGCGGTTTTGGTCAATGGAGCGGCCGGAAGCGGGTCAATCGTGATTGCCCTCTGGAGCCTGGTTTGAGTGTTTCCTTCGAGACAGCTTTGACCACCGAGCCAAGCCCAGGATGATAGTCGGGAGAGAAATCCAGAAGAGTAGCGTCAGCGCAACGCTGCCTGAAACCAGAGCATTCAGAGCCCCTCCTGTTTCGCAGAGGTCTGTCAGTTTGTGATTGCCCTCGGGGAAATGTGTAGTACCCCGGGCCGCAACGGGCGATGCCAATAGCAGCAAACGGAATAAAATGATCAATGCAGAACAGCGCGGCTCCCAGAAGCAGGCTCCAGCCGATCCAATGGCTTTTGGTTTGGAGTGAGAACACTTTCATCTCTTTGCATTTCATGCTTTAAAGTGGATACGACGGTAGGGATCTCTCGCTCCGCTCGAGATTAAAGACAAAAACTCAAGACAAAGAAAAAACCTAAACCGGCAACTCATCCTGCTGCCACTCTGAAGTCGTGACCTTCGGCTCAGAAGCCAGATGAATCACAAGCTGCTCCAGCACCATGCGTTTGCTGGGCGGGTTGGACCGCAGTTGCACGTCTGCCCGGGCGATCAGCCGGATAGCGCGGGTGAGTTCGCGGCGTGATTTGTAACGTCGCGCCTGGCGGATGATGTCTTCCGCAGCGAAGGGCGGTACGCGGAAGCCCTGCCATAGTGCCTGCCATATCGCTCGTGAGTCGCGCACGTTCTTCTCCAGGATCACCAGCATCTGGCGAAAGGTACGCGAGAGCATATATAGGTGGCCGATGGCGGCATCGTCGCCGTCGCCGGTGGAGAGCAGCGCATCGAGCACGCCCAGCGCGCGCGTCTTGTCTTTCGCCGATATCGCGTCCGTGAGTTCGTAAAGCGACCGCTGTTTGGCGGCCAGGACCATGGTTTCCACGTCGCCCAGGGTGATCTGCTTTTTTTCACCCACATAAAGGATGAGCTTTTCCAGTTCGCGGCTGACCAGCATCATGTCTGCGCCCAGTGCGTCGATCAGTTCGCGCGCAGCGTCCTGCTCCAGCTTCACGCCTTCCTTTTGCGCATGAGCAAGCGCCCAGCGTATGCCGTCGCCTTCTTCCACGCGGGCCAGTTCCACCAGTGCGCAGTACTGGCCAAGAGTTTCGCGGATACGCTCATAACGATCTTTATCCTGCATCTCCATGCGGCGGACGTCAGCGGGAATACTGAGGTGGTCAGCGACAAAGATGAGCACCGCGGCCGGATTGGGGTCCTTTACATAAGCTTCAATGGCGGCAAATTCTTCGGCATGCGAACCGCGCGTATACAAGTTCTTGACGCCGCGTACAAAGAACACCTGGAAGGGCGCCATCAATGACGGCGTCTGGGCGCGGTCAAGCACTTCAGCCACGCTCACGTCAGAGAGATCAAGATCATGCATGCTGAAGTCGCGCAAGTCTTCCGGAACCAGATGGGCCAGAAGCGCCTGGCGGCACTGGTCGCGAAAGAAGACTTCGTCGCCGATAAAGACGTAAGCGGCGCGGAGTTTGCGGCTCACGACTTCGGAGACGAATTTCTCTGATGGAGCAAAGCTGCGTCCGGCGGCCACTAGAATGCCTCCAGAATGTCACTGACCAGAGTGCGGGCAAAATCCTGCGACATGCGCTGTAGCGCCGGCGTCTCTTCTTCAAAGAAGCTGGCTACTTCTCGCGAGACCTGATACTGCTCGCGGAAGCTGTAATTCGGATTCTCAAACAACACGTGTCCGGCTTTGTCCGTGAGCGTGACTTTCATCGTGACCGTCACCACGGCGCTGGAGATACGTCCGCTCTGTGCGTCATAAGTCAGGGGCGAGGCCTGTGCGGAGAGTACGGTGCCTTTGAGAATCGCGTCAGAATCGGCGGTGGTGGTGACGACGCGATAGCGAGTGCGTCCCACGAATTCACGGACCACGTCATGCGTGAGTATCTGCTCAATGCGATAGGTCTGTGTCTGATTGATGAACACCGGTACGGCCAGAACGTGAACATTCTGCGGGAGACGGTTGGCCTTGCCGGCAACGTGGTATCCGCAGCCGGAGAGAACACCGGCAACCGCTAGCATTGCCGCCAGCGCTGCGCGTTTGACTGTTCGGGATCCCAAATCTTCCGCCAGGGTCACTGTACTTTTCCATGTGGCCGCACAGCAGCCAGAGAGTTGGCACAATCAACGGCGGTCAATGCAGACAGGCGGAGATTGTCCACCGCCGCCCACAGCCAGAATCCATTTTCGCGCGAGGGATCACGGCGGACAGCGGCCAGGATTTCATCCTTCCCCGCTACATTTACATTGGTGGGCGAATCTTCCAGCGAGCGCGATACCACCACGTGTTCACCCGCCAGCGCCCGCGAGAAATCGCCGGCAGAGATGCTTTGCTCCAACTCCACATAGATGGAGAAGGTATGCGCGTGGAAGACAGGGGCTTGTACCAGCATCAGGGCTGGAACGGGAAGATGTTCGCCCAGAAGCTTTCGCAAATGGCTTACTACGCGGCGCTCCACAACTTCCAGTCCGATTTCAGCTTCAGGACCAAAGCGTCCTACCATGTTGAAGGCAACCTGGGTATCAAAGACCTTGGTGGGCATCTGCTGGAAGGAGAGCAGGTTCACCGTTTGCTCGTGCAGTTCATCCATGCCGCGCCTGCCAAGTTCAGAAACGGGCTCAAAAACCGTGGCCGCGATGCGCGTAATGGTTCCGGCTTTGCGCGCGCGAAGCATGAGCAATGCCAGCGCTGTCGCCGCCGGGTGGGCCGTTACTAGAACATTTGAGTCCAGAGTTAATTTCGCCGGTTCGCCCAACTCGCGCTCAATCCAGGGAGAACTGATGGGTACGCCCGGTTCGTCTTCCAATGCGTAGGAAAGGTCAACGATAGCGCTTCCGGCTGCGCGGGCCTGCTTCATGGCGCGCTTGGTGAACTTTACATCGGAGGTGAAGAAGGCGAAGTCGACATTCTCAAACTGATCTCGCCCGGCTGGCTGGATAAACGATATTTCGTCGCCGACCGGCTCAAGCTGTCCCAGCGACTCAGTATCGTCCAGCAGGCGAATGTCATGCGCAGGGAAGTTGCGGTCTTCCAGCACTTCTTTCAGTTCCTTGCCTTTGAGCGAGGCCGCGCCGACAATCGCAACCCGGAAGAGGTTCTGGTTTTCAGTCTTCATCTTGGTTCGGGAGCTTCCTCATAAGCCGGAGGCGTTGGCTCACTGGGACGCCGGCGGAAAGTAAAGGAGAGGCGCGAAATCACGCCGCTCAACATATACGAAATGGCCACAATAAAGAGGACATAGCGCGAAAAGAATATGACGGAATACAGAATCAGGCAAATAACAATCAACACCCAGAATGGACGGCGGCTGCTCAGGTTCAGGTCCTTGAAACTGTAAAAGCGCCAGGTGCTTACCATCAGGAAAGCCACAGCAAGAATCACAGCCATCCATATCAGCGCGAGCCACCAGAAGTTAATGGGTTCGCCGCCTTTCAGGTGTACGGTGGCGGCGATTACGCCGGCGCCGGCCGGTATCGGCATGCCAACAAAATATTTCCTGCCCGGACGTCCTGGATTGGAAGGCTTGGGATTGTGCTGAATGTTGAAGCGCGCCAGGCGGCTTGCCCCGGCAACCAGAAAGATGAATGAGGCGATCAATCCAAGTTGCACCACTCTGGCCGGAAATGCCGACGCGCCAAGATCTGCGAGCCAAAGCCAGCGAAACCCCCATACGAACGCCAGCAAGGCGGGAGCAACACCAAAGGTGATCACATCCGCCAGGGAATCAAATTCGCGGCCAAAATCGCTGGTCGTGTTCGTCATGCGGGCGATGCGGCCATCCAGACCGTCGGCAACGACGGCAATACCGATGGCCAGCGCAGCAATGTCAAAGTCCCTGGCATCCGTTTGCGATCCCCGCATGGTGTGAGCCAGCGCGAAGTAGCCTGCGCCAATATTGGCAGCCGTGAAGAGCGAAGGCAGAATGTACATGCCCTTTCGCATGCGTGTTTTCTGTTCGGGCGGAAGCTGGTCTTCCCAGCGGCGCATGGGGGGTGGCATTTTCATTGCGGTACCCCTGATTTCTGGGCGCCTGATTTTGCTGAACCTGTGTCTCCGGGCGCCGGGGGAAGATTGTCTGGCTGCGGGAGGCGCATGCGCGCCAGCACAGTTGACCCGCCGCGCACGCGATCACCCACGCGCACCTCAAGATCATGCGGCAGGGGGAAGATGACATCCGTGCGCGAACCAAACTTAATCAGCCCAACACGCTGACCTCGCGCCAGCGTGTCGCCGGCTTTGAAGTTGAAAATGATGCGCCGCGCAATGAGGCCGGCAATCTGCTTGAACATCACCGTCATGCCTTCACCTTCCACGGAAACAATGTTCTGCTCATTGGCGTCCACGGAGGCGGCATCCATGGCATTGAGAAATTTCCCTCGCTGGTAAACAACTTCCTTGATCACGCCGGCGATGGGTGAACGGTTCACGTGCACGTCAAACACATTCAGGAAGATGCTGATGCGCGTGCAAGGCTTGCCATCCATCTGGGTGGGAGCAATATCTGTCACCTTGCCATCGGCAGGTGAAACCAGCAAACCGGGCTCGGCGGGAATGCGGCGATCAGGATCGCGAAAGAACCACATGCAGAACACTGCCAGTAGTATGGGGAGAATAGCGAACACGGGGACGGTAAGCCACCACAATATGGCGGCCACCAGCAACATCCCCAGAGCATAAAAGATTCCGTCGCGGACCATCTCCCTGATTATACGAGGTGTCACAAGGCCGGGATTTAACTTACTTGGTGAGTCCGTCCGCCGGGAAAAAGGCGCTTGGGCGGAGACAAAGGAGTGTTTCAGGCAGGCCGAATATTTTCGCGAAGGCTATATTTTTCAGAAGCCCTGCCACTCTACTGTTACAAGAGACAAAGTTCATCCGTTTACTGCTATTAAAGGCAAAGGGCGCGTCCCGGAAGTCGCGCCCTTTATCTATTTTGACTGCTTTTCGATCTCTCAGCCCTTATTCCCACCCTAAAAGCACAAACCTCTCCTTTTTAGCGCAGAGCACTAAAAAAGAGAGGTATGAATTTCCGGAGACCCGGTTTTAAGCTACTTGTGTATGCCCGCGTTTGTACTCGCACTCAATGTTCTCCATCTGGTCTTTCAGACGGAGTTTGAGCTTCTTTAGACGCACCTCTTCGAGCTTTTCGTCGTCAGAGAGATAGCGTTTTTCTATCAGGGAGTTGAGACGCAGAGAATGTTGGGTGTGTTCCTGGGCCAGCCTACGAAATTCTTCGTGGCCGGCCAGAAGCTGTTCGCGAACGGAATCTACCATCCGGAAGAACCTCCTACCTTGTTTCTTCACGGAACGTTAACACACGACCAGAGCCGGTTCAATGAAATTCCGGGCAGGAAATCAGAAAGAAAGCTTAAGGAGAATAGCATCCTCTGGGGGGCCGGAATAGTAGGATCTTCGGCGGCCAATATTGGCAAAACCCAGCGTTTTATACAGTTCCTGGGCCGCCACATTGGATTCGCGCACCTCCAAATGCACTGTTTTCGCAGCGGTTCCTGAGGCATGACCCGGGACGGCGTGACTTAGAGCGGCGTGATTCAAAAAAACCCGCATCAGCTCTGTCCCAAGGCCCTGGCGACGTAAATCCGGGCTAACAACAATGTTTTCGATCTCCCAATCACCGTCCAGGCCGCGGGCGACCATAAAACCGCCGACAGTTCCAGCCATCTCGGCCACCAGCAAGCAGCTTTTCTGCACAAGTTTTGGTGCAAACAGATGTTCATAGTCAGCCAAAGACCAGTGCGCCGCCGTGGCACTTTTCCCAGCGAGTTCCAGCAATCCGGGGATGTCTTCGGGCGTACCCAAACGCAGTGTGGGCTTCATGTCCGTGCGCCTTTGTGGAATATCTCTGCGTCAGAGCGGCGGATGTAATTGGCGTCCAGTTCTTCCACGGCCACCGTGTCCCCGGAAAGCAGTTTACGCAAGCCAAGCCTGCCGATGAGGGCGCTATCCGGTCGTTGTACAAGCTTGGTCGTGGTCCGTGCCGGCGCAAGCGCGGCGATGGTTTCGTCGCTGGTGATGAGCGTTGTTTCCGGATGTTTTTCCAGTTGCTCCAGCAACTCTGCCTGGGAACGCAAGGATTCATCGATCAGCGTGGTGTTGCCTTCTGCCGGATGCGCGAAATACAGGCCAAGATAGATCTGGTTTCGCCCGGCATCCAGCGCCGCGGCGACTGGGCCTTCCACTTCCGCAAGGCTGGCAAGAGCCGCGAGCAATGATACGGTGGCGATCGGTTTTCCACCGGCTTCCGCCAGACCTTTCACAGCGCCCAGGCCGACCCGCAATCCGGTGAATGATCCCGGCCCCGAGGCCACGGCGAAACCGCCAAGATCATCGACGCGAAGGTTGCGTTTGGTGAGGAGAGATGCGACTGTGGGAACCAGTTGCGCGGAAAATGTTCCGCCCGAAATCGGCGAGGTTTCCATCACGAGATACGTATGCGCGTCGCCTTCGGCGAGTGTTACGCCGCCGGTCTTTCCCGACGTATCAATTCCGAGTAGATACATTGCCATAAATTCTGTCGCTTCGCTCCAAACCGCTGGGAATTGTTTTTCCAGCGATGGGCGTGAAGGCTCCTATTGCAGCGGGCTCACGCGCGTGGACGGCGCGAGCCCTAAATCTTCTCTATCGCTCCGCTCCAAACCGCTAAGAATCAGGGATGGTGGTCATTTTGTTGGCTCCTGAATCAAGCGGTTCGGCGCAAGCCAGCCTCGTCGCGAAGAAGGAGATTCTATACTCCCGCGGGAGCTTCCTGCACCAACTCCAGTAAGACGCCGCCGGCGCTGGCAGGATGGACAAATACATAAAGATGTCCGCCGGCCCCTACTTTTATTTCTTCAGAGATCAGGCGCGCGCCGGACGCTTTCAACTGGTCCACGGCCTGAGACAAATCCGGAACATGCAGGGCCACGTGGTGCAAACCTTCACCGCGCTTTTCCAGAAACCTGGCCACTGTGGAATCGGCGCTGGTGGGCTCAAGCAGTTCAATGCGACTATCGCCCAGGGGGATCATGGCGACTTTCACCTTCTCGCCCTCAACAACTTCTTCGTCCGTGATTTCCAGGCCAAGCGCTTCGTAGAATTTCCTGGCCTGAGCCAGCGACTTCACGGCGATTCCCAGATGATCAATGGTATGAGACATAAATTAAAAGGACTCCATCGATTTCAAATTTGAAATTTAAAATTTGAAATTTAAGATCTAAAACCGAACCTGCTATCGGTTCTTTTCTGCCAACCCAAAGTTCCCGACAATTTCTTCCACCAATGAATACGGATCGCGATGGTGTTCAGCGATTTCCGTGGCCAACCGTCTCAGGTCTGATTCCTGAAGACGTTCAGTCATTAATTTCTGCAGCAATGACTCGCGCAACATCTCCACCAGCCGCTCACGCCAGTTGGAGATTTTTTTCCTGAGCAGCAGGTCTCTCTGCTGGAGAAAGTTTTCATATTCCACGATAGTTGCCGACAGATCAGGAATGCCTTTGGCGGTCGTGGCGACGGTCTTCACAATCGCCGGGGTCCAATTGTCATTGCGGATGGCCAGACTCTGCATGGCGCGGATTTCCCGTTCCACCCGCTCAGCGCCTTCGCGGTCACTCTTGTTGATCACGAAGATGTCGGCGATCTCCATGATGCCGGCTTTGATGGTCTGCACGTCATCGCCCATCCCGGGAACAAGTATGACTACAGTGATGTCGGCCAGGCGCACGATGTCGACTTCATCCTGGCCAACACCAACAGTCTCGATGAGAACGATGTCTTTGCCGCTGGCATCGAGCGCCGTGGCAACATCCGTGGTGGCGCGCGCGAGTCCGCCCAGGCAGCCGCGTGTGGCCATGCTGCGAATGTAGATACCCGGATCAGCATGATGAGACTGCATGCGGATACGATCACCCAGAATTGCGCCGCCGGTGTACGGGCTGGTGGGATCCACGGCGATAATGCCCACCGTTTTTTCCTGCCGGCGATATTCGCGGGCGAGCTGGTCAACCAGCGTGCTCTTGCCTGCGCCGGGTGCGCCCGTAAGCCCGATCACGCGCGCGCGGCCGCTCAGAGGAAACAAAGCCTTGAGCAGGGCGACGGAATCTGCATTGCCGTCTTCAATGGTACTGATGGCACGCGCCAGGGCACGCACCTCGCCGGAGCGAATGCGATCAACCCAGCTTGTGACGGCAGCGTTCGTCAATCTTCCCCGTTCATCCTTTCAAGCCATTTATTTCTCTATCGATCGCGCGAGGGTGGAGCAGGCATTTATGCCTGCGTTAAAGTTTGCAAAATACGAGGGCTTCAGCCCCTGAGGTCATCACTCAAACCCCGCAGGTTTTAGGGACGGGTGCCTTGCATACAATGGGTTCAGCACCTCGAGCAAAATCTCCCCCAAAATCTTTCCAACGGCGCTCCGATATACCGTCGCTTCTTCAGATGAAGATGCTTTGATCACAAAAGCAACCGATCCGTCCAATCGGCCAGAAAATTCCAACATCAAATCACTCACCTGCTTGGCGACCTTCGGGTCTGCAATCATCCTCAGTCCTTCAATATCTGTCTTGCAATGACCAATCTCTGTATTTCACTGGTGCCTTCGCCAATGGTGCAGAGTTTTACATCGCGATAAAACTTTTCCGCCGGATAGTCTTTGATGAAGCCATAGCCGCCGTGGATCTGGACGCCTTCATTCGCGCACCTTACCGCAACTTCGCTGGTGTACAGCTTCGCCATTGACGATTCCAGCGTTGTCTTCATGCCTGCATCTTTCATGCTGGCGGCCCGCATGGTGAGCAGGCGCGCTGCATCGATCTCCGTGGCCATGTCCGCCAGCTTCCATTGTATGGCCTGAAATTCGCTGATGGCTTTGCCGAACTGCTTGCGCTGCATCGAATAATTCAAAGCCGCTTCATAGGCTCCCTGCGCCATGCCCAGACCGAGTGCAGCAATGGAGATGCGGCCGCCATCCAGCACGCGCATGGCATCAATAAAGCCATCGCCTTCCTTGCCCAGGAGCGCGTCTTCAGGGACCCAGCAGTCTTCAAAAATCAGCTCTGACGTATCGCTTGCGCGCAGACCTAGCTTGTTTTCTTTTTTGCCGGGACGAAATCCCTTTGTACCTTTTTCAACCACGAAGGCTGAAAGACCATGCGTGTGCGCGGTTTTATCGGTCACGGCAATCACCACGGAGACATCAGCGTGACCGCCGTTGGTGATGAACGTCTTGGTGCCGTTTAATACCCAGCCATTTTTTTGGCGCACGGCGTTCATGCGCGCGCCGCCGGCGTCAGAGCCGGAGTTGGGCTCAGTCAATCCCCACGCGCCAATGTGCTCCGCCGTCGCCAGCCTGGGAATGTATTTCTTTTTCTGCTCCGCATTGCCCGCCAGATAAATATGGTTTGAACACAAGGAGTTGTGCGCCGCCACGATGATGCCAACCGAGCCATCCACGCGCGAGAGTTCCTCAATGGCAATCACATACTCCACATAGCCCAGACCCGCCCCGCCTAGTTCGGTAGGAAAGATCATCCCCATCACGCCCATCCTGCCCAGCTCTTTGACGACCTCAAGAGGGAACTGGCCGTGTTCGTCCCACTTCATCACGTTGGGAAGGACTTCGCGCTCGGCGAACTCGCGAATTGATTTCTTCAGGTGTAACTGTTCCTCGGTAAGCTGAAAATCCAAGCTGCCTCCTCGCATTACAAGACCGGGCGGAGGCGTGGGGTCTCCGCCCAAAGCATTCACCCAATTGGGCAAAACAGATGATTATTTCACAGGATCGCGTTTTCCGGGCCCGCTACCAGTTAAGACCTGAACGCCACTCGTGCTCCTTGGCGAAATCGGCTGCGAGATCGGCTGCGAAATCGGCCGAAAGACGCAAGAGTGGAAAAGATGACACGGATTAGAAGATTTAATGAGTTTCCAACCCCTTCTTAATGTTTGCTCAGGGGGAAGGACTAAGAAAGTTGTTCCGGGGGCCTTAGCCGGGTGTCTTATCAGACAACACGTTAGAAACGCTGCTCGAAAATGCCACTCGGGCGCGGAAGTTGGACATTCCGGCCAAGCATGATGCTCAGGATAGATGATGGATGCCTTGGCTGCCTGATCGCTCGAATGTCCAGCCCATGAAGCAGTAGAACCATTTTTCCGGCGGTTCGCCCGACCTGCTTCGATTCAGTGAAAGCAAAAGAAATATCGCACGCCGATCTGCGCTTCAGAATCGGACGGCCGTGGTGTGCGCAATCAAGAACCGGAGAAGAAACTATGAACACCTCACGATTTGCCAGACTGCTATTCATTCTTATTTCGTTATTGAGCTTTGCTCAATTTGCCGCTGCAGCCGTACCAGCAGCCCCATCGCCCATTGCTCCCTCGGCGGGAGCCACTGTTTCGGCTCCGCTCAGCATTTCCTGGTCGGCTGTAAGTGATCCCAGTGGCATCATTGCCTATAACTTGCAAGTCAGCGCGTCTTCAACTTTTGGCACCGTCGTTGCCCAGAACTCCACCATGGGCCCCACGCAGGACACAGTGAGCGGTCTGTCGAATGGCACATATTTCTGGCGCGTGCAGGCAGTGAACAGCGCGTTTGTTCAGGGAACATGGTCATCGCCGCGCAGCTTCACCGTCAGCGGAACGACTGCGGGAGGCCTCAGCGCTCCCACATTGGATCCCACGCATGCGTACTCGACGTTTCATCCGCGTGAGGTCATTGTGTTCAGCTGGTCACCTGTCCCGGGCGCGGCAAGCTATATTCTTCAGGCTGCCACCGATCCCAGCTTCCCGGTTGCTACTCGTCTTCAGTTCGACAATATTCCTGATACGACCGCTGCCTTCGCCGAGGCAGACCCGGGCGCTTATAGCGCACGCGTCTTTGCCGTGGATGCCAACGGCGTTTTGAGCCCGCCGTCCAATACCATCTCTTACACGGTCTCTTATAGCAATCCCATCGCGGCGCCTCCCACCATCATCTCGCCGACGGGCGCCGGGACTCTTACCTTGCCCATCACATTCAAATGGACGGACGTTCTCAATCCGCAGCCGAGCGGTTATGAGCTGCAGATTGCCAAAGACGCCGGATTCCAGACGATTGAAGAAGACGATCCGCAGCTGAATAATCCCAATCGGACCGTGCTCTCACTCACGCCGGGCACAAAATTCTGGCGGGTACGGTCGTTCCAGGGCGATGCTTCCCCAACTACAGCGGCGGTCACCAAATTCTCCGCCAGCGGAAGTTTCACTGTCAGCTCTGCACCAGCTTCACCAGTGGCGCTGGGCTTTACCAGGAATCCGGCATATAGCGGTGATACCACGTGGGTTTCTGTGCAGCTATCGAGCGCGGTCGGGCCGAGTGGCGCAGTGATTAACCTGACCAGTTCTGATCCCAACGCAGCACCGGTACCCGCAACCGTCACTATGCCGGCGAACATCGGCTGGCTGCAGTTCCAGATGCAGGCAGGCCAGGTTGTTTCCTCCACTCCAGTGACCATCACCGCGACGGTAAATGGAGCCAGCGCTACGGGACAACTCACCGTCCTGCCACCATCGCTCAAATCAATTTCGTTCTCCTCGAAGGCGGTCAACGGCGGAGCCCAGCCGGGCGCCACCGTACTCTTTAACGGCTTTGTCCCGCCCAGCGGAGCAACGGTGAATTTCAGCAGCAGCTCTCCTGCGGTACTTGCTCCGGCGTCTGCCACGGCACCCGCAGGTAGCACGCAACTGGGAGTTGGTCTACCCACCACTCCTGTGTCAGCCACCACCGTTGCCACTATTACTGCAACCTGGAACGGCATAAGCGTCAGCGCTCCTTTGACTCTGACACCGCAGGGCCAGCCTGCCTCAATCTCATTGAGCCAGTCTTCGATAACCGGAGGAACCGCGGCATTCGTGACCGTTACCACCGCCGCGCCTGCCACCAGTGATCAGATTTTCCAGGTCACCAGCAGCAGTCCTGCCATCACAGTGCCGAGCTCTCTGTTGATGCCCAAGGGGGCAACGTCAGCCCGGTTCAACATTTCAACATCACAGGTAACCAACCTCACGCAGGGAACGATTGCAGTCTCAGGCGGAGGCGTGACACAGTCAGCGGTTCTGACTCTGAATCCTGCACCGGCGGCCCCTGTCACCGCCAACCTGACGGTGACGGCCAGCGGTCGAAATGGAAACAGAGTGACTTCCAACCCTGCCGGCATCAGCGTTGCGGTGGGTACAACCGGATCGGCGGCACTGCCCTCCGGCAACCAGGTTACGCTTACCGTTTCCGGTGGCCGCGTGGCGATATGGACCGGAGCATGCTCAGCCAACAAGACCGCCAGCTGCACATTTACCCTGACTGGAGATTCTTCCGTCAGCGCTAACGTGCAATAACCCTTAACTCAGTACGGTTACACAATCGGGCTCCCGTCAGGTTTTTACGACTACGGGAGCCCGGCGGTATTTCTCGGGCTTTCATTTTTGGGCCGGCAATGGCTCCTGACGGTAAAGTTTGATGGAGTGTTGAATGGCGGAAATCAACAGGATCAAAACCATTCCGGATATTCCAATCGTCCCGCCAATGCTGAACAGGCGATAGCTGCGACCCATCAGATGGACAGTCGATTTCCAGAAATAAGCCACCAGATTGCCGATACAGAGCAGCAGTCGAAGTTCGGTGGGCCCCATTTTGAAGTATGAGATCTTGAAATCTCCCACGGTGTATGTGGCCAGATAAACCTCAATGGACAACAGCAGGTATGCGACCAGCAGGCCCAAAGCAACTTCAGGCGCCATGTATCCGGATAATCCCAGACCGCCGAGCAAGAAGAACGCGCTGAAGGCGTCCACAATATGGTCAACGTAAAACCCGTAGCGCGGACGGCAGTGGTTGCGAAAGCGTGCCAGGGTTCCATCCAGGCTGTCACCCAGCCAGTTCAAAGCCAGGCACACCACCACAAGCAGCAAGCCCGCTGGATTGGTCTTTGACCACCAATAGCCTGCGCCTGCTCCGGCCATTGCCAGAAGTCCGGTCACGGTAAGGTGATCAGAGTTGATCCAGGAAGGGGCGCGCGCGGCCAGCCAGAGAAGGGTCTTCTTTTCGGCCGTGGCAAGGAAGCTCTGTTGGATTCGCCGGGCTTCGGTAAAGCTCGATGAAGGAACGTTCGATGAAGGAACAACGCACGGTGCTTTGCGGCTGGAAGAAGACGAAGACGAAGAAGAAGAGGAAAACTGCTGGGTAATGGACTGCGTGCTGGACATGAGAACCTCCGCTCAGGGTGAGCGAGGGCATCATGCTTTTGCATCGCATCAAACGGCAATGCAGCGAGCATCAATTCAGGATAATCCGCACCTCATCGCGCAAGTAACAGCATTTAAGTGATTTAGCTCTCGCTTCAGGCTGTCAGCCAGCCAGGTAACCGCTGATTGCCATGTATCAAAGCCAGCCTCAGCGCCCGGCGGCTTCGCCATTCTGTCGCAATGCGATGATTGATCCGTCGTGAGGCTGTACTTTATTGCACACCCATATGTGCAAAGGGCCTTCATAAATTCATTCTTACTTTCCTTATGGCTATGAATTAAAAGTACTTTTGCATTCCATACTGGCTGCGCTACATTAATTTTCCTAACGACCAGAGTACCTGCTTGACTCAGAGGGTGAGTGAGCGGACAATCTCTAGCAACTTGGCAAGAACACCCCGCAACTTAGATTGAGCAGGATTTTTTCCCAGGCTTTACGTTATCCCAGCAATAAACTGCTCATTCGGAGAAGACATGGATACCCAGGACCCCAGCGTGGCCAGCCAGCCGCGTGATGAGAGCCTTTTCGTCGATCGCGCCGATCGCCGTGAGCTTCGCATACCAATTCGCTTTCGCCGTGCAGGAACAGAAGACTGGCTGATGGGTGAAACCGTCAATCTTAGCGAGTCGGGATTACTGTTCACGGCCAATGAACTGCTGGAAATTGGTACTCGACTTGAGATCACATTCCAGATCACTGGCACCCCTCTGATTGCCCGCAGTACGCGCGTGGCCCGCATTGTCCGGCGGGTGTTGAGCAACTGGCCGGAAACACGAATCATGTTTGCCGCAACATACTGCTCTCAATAAGAAAACCTGCAAGCCATAAAAATCTCTGAAGCCCCCGCCTGCCTCAATCATTTCGACGGAGTATTCTCTTCTAATTCTCTGCATCGGGGCACTTAGACACTGATTAGTTAATCTTCAGTTTGCGATCTTTCGCGCGACAATCGAGATCACCCGGGCAGCTGCTCTATCATCCAACCAGCCTGATCTTGGCCCAGGAATCGTCTGGGGAGGTGTCCTGCCGGGAATTGACCCGTGCCGGAAACCGCTTCATAATGCAAGGGTTGATAGCATTAACGATGGTGAAGGCATATAAAAATGGACCAACAAGACGATTCCAGCAGGAAGAAACCCTCGTTCGAAAATTTTGGCCGCAAGATCGATCAGGAATTCGGGGACGCCGCCCGAAAAGTGGAGCAGGAGAGCGAACGGGTCATCACTTATCTGAACAACGAAGTGGTGCCGGCCATCCGCAACAATTCGAGCAAAGCGCTGCGCGTAGCTGCCGAACAGTTGCGCAAGCTGGCCGAATATATGGACCAAAATCGCTCCAAGTCATAGCGCTGGCATGTTTCATTGCCGTGCTGGCCGGATGCGGAGCAGAGCGCCACAGGCAAGATGCGCGCAACGTGCCGCCGCCGCTGCCTCCAGCATCTGCGGACATACCTCGGAACGCCCCGCCGGTCCCGACAGCTTCGCCTTTGCCGCCATCTTCAACTTCCAGCAAACCATCTTCAAATAAGACCGGGCCTCGAACCGTCACGGATCTTCCCAATCCGGGTAAGGATAAAGAAGAGGACATTTCTGTTCCTGCGGATGCCAAAGTGCTGTATCGCGAAACAGGCTTTGCCAGTTGGTACGGTCCGGGATTTCAGAGCCGTCGCGGCGCCAACGGAGAAGTTTTCGATACGGAGAAGATGACAGCCGCGCATCGTACGCTGCCGTTGAACTCCATCGTTCGCGTTACGGATGTGAAGACCAACGTATCTGTCCTGGTGCGGATCACCGATCGCGGGCCTTTTGTCGGCGACCGCGTACTGGACCTGTCGCGCGCCGCGGCGCGCAAGCTGAGCGTCTTTCAGCGTGGCACTGCGCTGGTGCGCATTGAGGTCCTGGAAACTCCGGCAGACATCGCGAGCGGCGGACGCTGGTGCGTGCAGATCGGCGCTTTTCAGGATAAGAACGACGCAACCAGGCTGAAAGAAAAACTCATACGGCGGTATCACACTGCCAAGGTGCTTCAATTCTCCAGCCCCATGGGGGGTGACTGGCTGCGCATACGCGTGGCTGACGATGAAAAAGGCCGCGCGGAATCCGTGATGCGGGAAACGCAAACAGACGCAAGGAAGTTTCTGGTCAGGCTGGATTGATACTTCTCTCCGCGGAGACTCCATCCCAACCAGCAGGCTTTGATATATTTTTCCAGAGGAACTCCCCATGCGAGGACTAAGTTTTGGCGAGCTGCTGGATTACTGCGCGGAAGAGAGCAATCACTGGCGCGAGTTTTTCCAGAAGACGCCCGCGGCCTATGATCTGCCCGCCGACATCGCGGGAACAAAAAATGTCCGCGAAGTCGTGCTACATATTGCCGCGGTGCAGATGCGGTATGCCGAACGCCTTCTGAATCAGCCCATCACGGAATACGAGTCGCTCAGCGCAAAGACGGGAGCAGAGCTGTTTTCGCTTTGTCATAAAAGCCTCGAAGACCTGCGCAGCTTCGCCGTAGCCGCAAATGATCCTGACTGGGACGGCACACTCACCTTTCCCACGCGCGCTGCCGGTGAACTTACAGCTAGCCGAAGAAAGATTTTTATTCACACGCTGATGCATGGCCTCCGCCACTGGGCCCAACTCTCAACCCACCTTCGCCAAAAAGGCTATAAGCAGGATTGGCCGCACGATTTTATTTTTTCCAGTGTGATGAAATAAAAGGCAAGACTTACCTCAGTGGCTCCCGGCTGCACACCGCGACACCAGCCATACTCAATTGTGGCGCGGATTACAAAAATCAAGCGCAAGGTCCCTAACCTCTACTCACGCGCTGATGACTGCGCGCGTTCGTTGACGAGGTTCGGGATGACGATACTATTTTTGTTTCGAGAGAATTTCCTGAAGGGACATTGTTACCAGCAGCATCCTCGGGGTCCCTCTCTACGTCGTCGCCTGTGCTCCGACTCCGCTCGGGATGACAGGTGGATACAACTTCTTAGGTCTCTTTTGTATCTTTGGCCTCAGCGGCTAAAGCCAATGAGATTCCGGTTTCTGGCCGCAGGCATCAATGCCTGCCGCCCGAGTGGTTAATTTGAATGCTGCCGCTCGCAGTTGCGCTTGATCATTTGCAGCATCTCTTTGCGAATCAGTCCGGAGAAAAAGCCGATGAGCGTCCAATAGCAGCGGAATAAGATGCTTTCGAATCGTCCATGGCAAAGTACCCGTGTTTCTGTGCTCACAAAGGTTTGGTCTCCGTCCGGTACCAGATGGAAGTTCCACGCAGCTTTCCCATAACCCTGTGGAGTGAGAGCTGGAAATTCTGGGGGCTTCCAGTCGCGCAGGATGGGTGCATCGGGTCGCCAAAATTTTCCGAAAACACCCAGAACGATTTCCTGTTCGGGAACCCGTCCGATTTCCTTAAATCCCCCGGCATCGGACTCCGCCATGGTCGCGAGCGTATGCGTCTTGCCGGCGGCTTGCGGTTTCTTGCGTCCCAGAGTGCGCAAGGCCATTAAGCGCCGGGCAAGAGGCATCTGAGAGAAATCGGCGTTCATGACTTCTTCCCACACGCGTGCCGGGATGGCAGCGATGCGCATGGAGTATGTGGCTGAGACGTCATAGACCGGCATGAGATCGTCGAGCTTCACTGCCAACTATCGTACAAGCCTTGGCGATACAGGTTTCCAGATTCTGCTACGATTTTGCTCTATGAACGATTGCCTCTTTTGCAAGATCATCGCCGGCCAGATCCCGGGCAAGAAAGTGTATGAAGACGAGCGCGTCTTTGTGTTCGAAGACCTCAAGCCGCAGGCGCCGACGCATGTGTTGATCATCCCCAGGAAACATATTGTTGGTCTAGACCAGGCAAGTGAGGCCGATGCAGAGATTATCGGCTATTGTCAGCTGGTGGCCGCGAAGATCGCACGCGAGCGCGGACTGAAAGATGGTTTCCGCACGGTGTATAACGTTGGGCCAGATGCGGGACAGACCGTGTTTCATCTTCATCTTCATCTGCTGGGCGGACGGAAAATGGGTTGGCCGCCGGGGTAAACCAAGCAATTGGCAAATAGCAATTGGCAAATAGCAAAACCTCTATCAGATACTTGGAATGGGTCCCACACAGAGTTTGCCAAAACTCACTTCGCCTGTACTCACTGGTGTTGCTGATTGCTAATTGCCAATTGCCATTTGCTAATTGCTGATTTTCACGCCGCCCCAATCAACCTTGACGCGCTGGGAAAGGCGCGGCTCCATACCGCAGTGAGCAGGGTAAATTGCGGAAGAAGGCGGGCGAAGCCGTCCACGGTTTCCTCAATTTCGCGCCACTGGTTGGCGTCCAGATCTTTGATCAGGGCCTTATGGTCTTTTACCGGAAGTCCGGTGAGCAATGCGCGCGCACGTTTATTCAGATCTTCGCGCGCGGCGATGAAGGACGAATCGGCCAGAAGCTTTCTGCTATCCAGCCACGCAGAGGCAAGATATCCAGGATAGGGCGAAAGCACACGGAAGAGGCTGTAGACATGCTTTGATCCGGTCATACGCTTGATTTCAGAATAGATCAGCCAGACGCGCAGGCCGGCTTCACGCTCATTGGGAACGTGTATGTTTACGATCTGGGCCATGGCGGAGACTTGCCGGGTGGCGGTGACACGTCCACGCTGTCCGCCGGAATAGCCGCGCTGCATCAGTCGGGTAAAGAGCGCCATCTGCGCCGTGGCCCGGGAAAATAAGTTTACGATCCCGCCTATGACGCGAATATCGGCATTGGAAAATTGATCGGAAGCCAGGACCTGCGGCTGGTCAGAGAACGTCCAGCCGCCCTGGACGGCGGCGGAGTGAGCAATTTCCTGAAAGGCCTGCGTGGCGGCATGAAACTCGCGCGAGCAAGCCACTGCGTTCAGGTCTTTCCACATCAGCTTGAGATAGCTGGGTACTACCGGCAGCAGTTTGAAGATGGTGGGAACAAAGGGCTGATCAAAGCCGCTTTGCACGTCGGCATACAAGCGGCGCAGTTCGGGCGTAACCTCGTGCTCTTCAAAGGCGCGGGTAAATGCCATGGGAAAGGGCCTCTGGAGAATTGGACGTCCGATTCAGCAGCTCAGTTGCTTGGATTTGGTAATTGTGTAATTTGGTAAATGGTTAATTGAACCGATTGGGTAATTGAATACATTGGGAAACTCAAAGATAGAAATCTCTGGCGTTATTGGCCATCATTTACTCAATTACCAAATTACCCAATTACTCAATCCCCTACACCCGGTTGAAGTTTTCGTCGGGTTCGTCTTCCGCGCCGTGACGGCGGAGAATATTCGGTAGATTCTGCGAAAAAGCCGAGCGCGGCATGACAACGTCACAACCAGCTTCCTGCGCCTTCACCTTGAGATCGCCCTGGACATGGGAGACAAAGCCAACGATGGACGTGGGCTTTTTGTATTTCGATCGCAATTTGGCAATGACGGTCAGCGGCTTGATGCTGTTGCTGTTCAGGTCCACCACAATGAGCGATGGCTTTTCGTCAGGATTGGCATTGGCCGAAGTCTTTTCCGCGATTTCTTTCTCGGTCTTAACGAATTCAACTTTGACGTTGAGTTTGCGAGAAACTTCCTGGATCTTGGCCAGGAAGAAGAGATCGTCTACGAAGGCGAAGATGCGGGTGGGTGCGTCCACGCGCTGGCGAAGCGGCTCCATGTTGGCGGTGGGAGCGGCGCCGTTGCGGAAGCGATCACCCTGGGCCGGAGCGCCATTCTGGTTGCGATAGCTGTGGTCCATGGGACCGACAAATCCGCCGCCCGGGCGACGCTGGGTGCGTCCGCGATTTTGACGGTTGGAGCGGTTTTGTCCGCCGCCACCGCCGGGACGTCCGTGTCCCTGACCGCGCTGGCCATCCTGCTGGCCTTGCCCCTGACCCTGGCCTTGTTGCTGGCCCTGGTTTTGATTGTTTTGCGAGTGTCCGCCGCCGAAACTGCGTTTACGACGCCGCGGCTTCCGAGGGCCCTGGCCCTGGTGCTGCTGCGGCTGGTTTGGAGCATCATTCATTCGGTTATTACCTGAATCTCTGGTATGTTGTGCCGGTCTTTGGAAACGTGGAATCCTGTTTTTATGAGCCGTTTGTTCGCCAGGCTTGGTTGGATGAAGCTCCGGCTGAATTCTTCGTGAAGTCTTCGTTTTCTCAACGCGTAAGCGTGAAACAAGCCACACCGGAACGGGCGGCAACCTGAAGACTCTGTGATCTTAGCACGAAGCCGGGCTTCCGTGTCTTTAAATTTTGCTTTCCATTCGTCCAAGAAACGCGATCCAGAATTCGTCCGGGAAACCGATTGGTGCACTGGATTTTGGAGAATGGTGGGCGCTATAGGATTCGAACCTATGACTTCCACCGTGTGAAGATGGCACTCTACCGCTGAGTTAAGCGCCCACTGGCTGTGGCAGGAACGTCCCTGGTCCGGATACACAGTGGATAAATGGCATTTTACCAGAAGAGCTTTCAGCCGCCATCCCAGGCTGCTGAAAAGCGCCGATTGGCGTGAATTCCGGGCATGGAATACACTCAGTAGCGGGGTACGCTTCCGCTCTTAAACGGCGCAACTTTACGGTTACGCATGGGTTAAAGAGGTTGTGAGCAGCGTGGCCTTAAAATCGGGTTTTTGGATGCCCACAGCTACCAGCGGGGCGCGGGGTAACGCGGAGATGGCAGCAGGCCAGGTGCTTTATGAATCGTTGACTGACGCGGAGGTCATGCTCCTTGTCGGCAATGACGATAATGCAGCTTTCGATTATCTGGCGCATAAGTTCCATCGCCCCATGATTGCATTCATGTACCGCATGTGCCGTAACCAGGCACTGGCGGAAGAGCTGGCGCAGGAGGTTTTTCTCCGCGTCTATCGCTCACGAAAGAGTTACGCGGCTGAAGCCAAGTTTACGACGTGGCTCTACCGCATTGCCACCAATCTGGCTGTGAACCACGCGCGCGATAATAAAGTGGAACGCAGCGGCAAGGTGGTGAGTCTGGATGAGCCAGACGATGAAACCGGCACGACGCTGGACGTTGCCGATCCCACGCTGAATGCAGAAGAAGTTATTTTGCGGCGGGAACGGCTGGCAGCCATCAAAAAGCATGTGATGGCATTGCCGGAGAAACAACGGGCTGCCGTGCTGATGCACAAATATCAGTCTATGGATTACCGCGAGATCGCCGCGGTGTTGAAGTTAAGCGAGTCCGCCACTAAGTCTCTGCTCTTTCGCGCCTATGAAGCGTTGCGGGAGCGGCTCAAGGAATTTGTATGAACTGCAATGATGTTCGGGAAAATTTGATCGATGTTCTGGCTGAGGGGCAGACCGCCCCTGAGGTGCTGGCCCACCTTCGCCAGTGCAACGCCTGTACGCAGGAGCTGGAAGGCCTGCGCAGCACCATGGCGTTGATGGATGAATGGGAGGCTCCGGAGCCTTCTCCGTACTTTCTTACTCGCCTGCAGGCGCATGTAAGGGAAGAACGGCAGAAGGAACCGGTGCGAGCCGGTATTTTTGCCTGGCTGCGCAAGCCAGTCATGGCTGCATCACTGGCAGCGGCGCTGATTGTAGGTGGTGCTACCTATCGTTTTGTGATGCCCATCATTGAGGGGCCCCCCGTCCAGGCGGATAATGCCGTAACCGATGTTGAAAGCCTGGATAAGAATGCTGATTTGATCGTGAATTCTGACCTGATTGATGAAATGACCGGCGGTCCGTCAGACGATGTTGCTGAGCCGTAAGTTTTAGATTGCTGCAAACCAGTGGTGTTCAGATTTCGGGGGGAGCCGAATCCGTGAACCGGGTCAAAGTACTGTCAATCTGTATGCTGTTCATGCTGGCGGGGCTGGGTGGATCGGCTGCGCTGCACCCCGGCGCACGGCCTTCTCTGGCGCCGACGGGAACAATCATGCTGCAGTCACCAGCTACACCGCAGAAGAATCCCGCCAACGCGCCGAAGAATGACAAGAACGCCAAACATCCGCCGAACCGCCTGGGCACCTGGCTGGAAACCCATAAGAATCTTCCGCCCGATCAGCAGCTGAAATCTCTGGAAAGCGATCCCTCATTCAAAAAGCTGGCGCCGGAAAAGCAGTCGGCCCTGCGTGACCGTCTCAGCAAATTTAACGCTCTTCCGCCTGAGCAACGTCAGCGCGCGTTGCAGCGTATGAACTTTATTGCCGGACTTTCACCAGACCAGCGGAAGCAACTGCGTGACGCCAATCAGCAATTGCAAGCTCTGCCGCAGGACCGCAAAGTGATGATGCACACGGCCCTTCGCCATCTGCGGAAAATGGACCCGCAACAACGCGAGGAAACCATGCAGTCTGAGCAATTCCGCAACACCTTTTCTGACCAGGAGCAAGGTATTCTGAAGCAGCTCTCCGCGATCAATCCTGCCCAGGAAAACGGATCCACACCCAACCAGCCTACGTCGCCGAAACAATAGGTCGCCTCCAGCGCCGCCTCTTATGCCGACTTCCGTTCTTTGGGCGAATTCCGCTCGTACTCCCGCTTAGCAGCTTCATTCCGTTCTTTAGTTTCTCGTTCCAGGATCGCTGCGGTCTGCGGATCAGCATTGTTGAACATGCTGTCGTTCTCGCGAACATTGCCAGATACATGGTCAGCAACCGACGGGCTTAACGCCCCGTCTCTGGTGCTGGTGGATTGCGCCACGTTGTCGCCGCCGGTAACGTCACTATGATCGGTGCGGACCGGCGTCTCTGCAACGTGAGTCTGGCCCTGGGGATTAGGGCTGGCTTCGTTGAGCTGCCCTCCCTGGTCTTGCGACTGCTGCTCTGCTTTCTGCACATCCTTGTTGGTATTCGCCATGAGTATTCCTCTGGCTAGATAGGATGCTTTTTGGATGGCAGATGGCAAGGCCTCTGGCGCTTGCTATGTAGGATTTCTCAGTTACTTCTTGCGTTCCGCTTGCGCCGCTCCGTCGCCCAACCTTCTTTGGTCGTCTGGTGAGCGCGTCCCAAAGCGAGAGCACCTTCGGGGACGTCGTCGGTAATGCTGGATCCAGCGGCGACATAGGCCTGCTTGCCGATACGCACGGGCGCAACCAGAGTGGAATCACTGCCGACAAATGCCCCGTCTTCGATAATGGTGACGTGCTTATGGGTCCCATCGTAGTTGCACGTGATGGTCCCGGCGCCGATATTCACGCCTTCGCCAATCTCGGCGTCGCCCAGATAGGTGAGGTGGTTGGCCTTGGAGCCTTTGCCAATACGCGTCTTTTTAGTTTCAACAAAGTTGCCTACATGCGCGTCTTCACCAATTTCGCTTTGCGGACGCAGATGTGAGTAAGGACCCGAGCAGAGCACCGGACGCGACTCGAGATTGATCGATGATGCACCCGGGACGGACAAGGACGTGATCACCCAGCTGCGAGTCACTGATGACGCTGAAAGATCGTATGCGGCAATCCGAGCCGATGCTGGTTTTGCCGAGCAGCTGCACGTAGGGTTCGATGATGGTGTCCGGCTGGATGATGACGTCAGGATCAATCACGCAGGTTTCCGGACGATAGATGCTCACACCGGCGGCCATCAGTTCGTTACATTTCCTCAGACGCAGCGCCGCATCAAGAAATGCGAGTTCAGCCAGAGTGTTCGCGCCCAGCACTTCCGCGGCGTCCAGCGCCTTCAGCGCCACAACATTCGATTTGGCTTTCACCAGAAGCGCCGCCATGTCTGTGAGGTAAAACTCCTTGTGAGCGTTGTCCGTGCTCAGGCAATCGATGTTGGTAAACAGGGACTTGGCGGCAAAGGCGTAAATACCGGAATTAATTTCGCGAGCGCTCAACTGCGCTTTGCTCAGCGCCTTCTGTTCCACAATGGCTTTCACTTTGTCACTGCCGGCGGCGGCGCGGATCACTCGTCCATAGCCAAAAGGGTCTTCGGGTACGGCGGTAAGAATGGTCATGGCAGCTTTTTTTGCCAGATGAAAATCGCGCACTGCGGCAATGGTCTCCGGACGAATCAGCGGTACGTCGCCGGAGAGAACCAGAATGTTGTCATAGCCCTTCACCTGGTCGCGAGCACACATGATGGCGTGACCGGTGCCGCGCTGCTCCGCCTGAAGAACAAACTGCACTCCCATGTGCGCCACGGCTTTCTGCACGTCCTCTGCCTGGTGTCCGACGATCACATGGACGTCCTGCGCCGGAACAATTCTGGTGGCTGCGTTAATGACGTGGGCCAGCAGCGGCTTGCCCGCAATCTCATGAAGGACTTTGGCGCGCCGGGATTTAAGGCGCGTGCCTTTGCCGGCGGCCATGATGACGATTGCGAATTTAGTGGCGGAGGGATTTTTTTGTGCTGACATCGCGAGAATAGTTTAAATGCGGCGAGGCGGACAATGTATGAACGAAGTAACAGAGCTGAAACTTTCGAGGCATCCCATTTCAGACCTATCCCCCTTTTGCCTCAAGAGTGTCTATATCCGTATGGATCCCTCGCTGCGCTCGGGATTTCAGAAAGTCAGCGGTTACGAGCGGACGGCGGGCTGAATCATGGTTACTTTGCGGCCGGGACGGTTTTCCGCAAGGCGGATCAGCTCGCGGCATATGCGGTCAGTGGCATGGCGCACCACTTCACTTTCATCAATGAAATTGGCGGCCACGCATTGCACGCCCAACGCTTCCACCGCGCTCTGGTCGCATTCCACCGGCTCGGCAAACTCTTCCGCGTAACGCGCTTTCATGCCGGCCGAGACTGGCTCACAGTTGACCATGGCGTAATGAAACAGACCATTTCCACCGTGAGCGTAGATGGCCATCACGTGATCGGACGCGCTCATGTGCAGGCTCTCATTGGCTTCCGTCATCAGGTTGCAGATGAAAACCTTGACGGCGCGCGATGCGGCAATGGCTTCCGGTATCCCGCGCACCAGCAGGTTGGGTATCAGGCTGGTGAACAGAGAGCCCGGACCGAGGGTAATCAGGTCCGCGTCGGCAATGGCCTGCAATGTTTGCGGCATCGGCTCCGGATCAGCAGGGACCATCTTCAATTCCACGATACGTTGTTTGCTGGCCGTGATCTTTGTCTCTCCCACCACGTGCGAACCATCATCCATGACGGCTTCCAGCGCGACGTTCGCCGACGTGGCAGGAAGGATGTGCCCGCGTGTAGCCAGAATTTCAGAGGCTTTCTTCACAGCCACGCCGAAATCGCCGGTCATTGCGGTGAGAGCGGCAAGAAACAAATTGCCAAAGCTGTGGCCTTCGAGATCGCCTGAACTGGAGAAACGATACTGAAACAACTTGGAGAGAAGGTTCTCATCTTCTGAGACGGCCACCAGGCAGTTGCGAATATCGCCGGGAGGCAGCATGTTCAGTTCACGGCGAAGGCGCCCACTGGAGCCGCCATCATCACTCACGGTCACGATGGCGGTCAGATCCGAAATGTAAGGGCCTGTGGCCGGCAACTCGGCGGGCGTGGCGGTGTAGCGCTTTAACCCTTGCAGCAGCGTGGAAAGGCCCGTTCCACCACCAATGGCAACCACGCGGATTCCCTGATTGCGATTGTGATCAGACCTGTTGGGCATTACTTTGCTTTTGTAGTTATCGCCTTTTTGCGTCGGTGCCGGAAGGCTGATCGGTTGGTTCCGGATAAAGCAACTCAGTGAACCGTGGATCATCGGCCATATTCTGAAAGTCAGAATCATTGCGGGCCTGGAAACGGTTCTGTGGATTCATGCGGATGGCATCACTCAAATGCTTGAGCGAGCTTTCCACCTGGCCAGTGAGGCAGTCGACGACCGCCATGCCGTAGAACGCGAAGTCGGCTTTGGGATTCTGCTTCAGGATCTTTTCCAGATGCGTTCTGGCATTATCGTACTGACCTGAGTTCAGCAGGGACACGGCATAGTCAAAGTGTTCTTCATGACTCTTGAAGGTGTTGGCCCCGTCATTCAATTGCTGATTGCAGGTGCTCAGGTGCATGCGCGCGCGGTCAGCCAGCTCTCTGGGACCATTGGCAATGATCTTCTCCAGAAGACCTTTGGCGCGCTCAAATTTGTGCTCCTGCATGGCCTTAAGTCCGGCTTCGTAATTTTGCACAGCTTGTGCAAAAGCAGGGTCCTGATTGAAAGCAGGTTTAGGCTGCGGGACTGGCGGTTTCTTCGCAGACATCTTCTCTCTAATCCTAACTACGCTTGTTTTGTTTGTGTTAGCGGCCGAACGTTTAACGCTTGCTGCCACTTTCTTTTTCATTCTATTGTGTCCTTGCGGCCCACACCGGAATAGCGGCAAATCAAGGCTGTGGAAATCGATGGTCAGCCATCCCGAGAGCTTCGGGGCTGCCTAAGGGGTGCAGCCCTTTATACTCAAGATTTTACCACGGGTCAAACTGCACCACAAATGGAGCAAAAACTAGTTGACTGGATCGGGATGCTGAAGGTCAATCTGCTTCCAGTCACCCCGGATAATGCCGTCGCGAATCTGGGAAGCTGACCAATTCTTTTTGGACATCTTGTACGTGTAAAGCGCTTCAGCGATACAAGTACCGCATCCGGCGCCGTGCGACCCTTCAAAGCAGGAATGAAGATTCTTGTGTCCATGATTGCGATCGCAATAGCAATAGCAGGGCATCTGCGTCATCAGCGCAGGAACTTTTGCCGCTGCTTTGTATGCTTCCTTCTGTGCGGGAGCGGTTTGTCCCATTTCCGCCAGCTGTTGCTGCGATAAAACAGGAGTAAGTGTCTCACCTTTGGCCGGCGGTTTGGAGTTATAAGCAGGAACCGGCGCTGCATATTGAGCGTGGGTGATAGATACGGCAAAAATGAAGGCGAACACCGCTAGAAGATGTTTCATGGAACGCTATTTTACTCTAGAAATGGCCAGTCTTAAACCTTCGGCAGGGTGACCGGAAGGCACGTACTATAATAAGGCAGGAGCAATCATTACCAGTGGAGACACCTGACCAAACGGCCAGCCAGCCCGGCAGTACAACGGAGGCACCCAGCGAGCCGCCCCAGTCACAAGCTGGGCTCAAAATCTTCTATTCATGGATGCGGGACCTGGTCCTATGCATCGTCTTTTGTTTCTTCTTCATTTTCTTTATCTATCAACCAGTCAAAGTGGAAGGTGGCAGCATGGAGCCTGGTCTGGAAGACCAGGAACGCATCGTTATCAATCGGCTGGTGTATCGCTGGGAAAGCATTACTCGCGGTGACATCATCGTCTTCCGGTATCCGCGCGATCCGCGGAAAAGCTTTATTAAGCGCGTGATTGGCGTGGGCGGTGATCGTGTGCGGATCTCATTCGGCCATGTTTACCTGAATGGCCAGCGTATGGAAGAAGACTATGTTCCGTCAGAGTTCCTCGATTCGCGGACTTATCCGGAGATAGTGGTGCCTGAAAACTCATACTTTGTTCTGGGCGACCATCGATCCATGTCCAATGACAGCCGAGATTTCGGTCCGGTGGCGCGCAGTTACATCTATGGCAAAGCCGTGTTTGGCTATTGGCCCATGGAGAAGCTGGGTTTGCTGCGGTAGAAATCCCTTTAACCACAAAGGACACGAAGGAACACAAAGGAACAGCCAGGACCAAGAGCTGTTCTTATTGCCTTTTCGCGCCGTGTCGTGGCCTTCTATTGTCTATCTTGCACTCTCCCGCGCCTTTGTCTCTCCGTTAGTAAGAGTTTCACTTGCACTTCCTTTGTGTTCCTTCGTGTCCTTTGTGGTTAAGTGGTTTTGCTTTTCTCTCATGTCTCCGTAGTGAAAGATTTCGTTCGCAACCACATTTCATGGTGGGGTGTAGTTTTTCATCCATGCCATCGGCGAAAATAAGCCAGAGAGGTGTGAATGTTTAAGAAACTCAAAGTCAATATCATCCGCAAGTTTGTACGTAAGCACCTGGGCAGGGACATTGCTCCGCTCGAAAATATGACGACTCATCCTGATTTTCTGATTGCTTATGCGCAATTCAGCCAGGCGCTGGAGAAGGTGAATCTGGTAGATCGAAAGTTGAAAGTGCTGGGGCAGATCCGCGCGGCCAAACTGGTTGAGTGCCCGTTTTGAATCGACATCAACTCTGCCGCAGGTAAGGCGGCAGGACTGAGTGATGAACAGATCCGCAATCTGAACTGGCACCGCGAGAGCAATTTGTTTGATGCCGACCAGAAGCTGGTCCTGGAGCTGGCGGATGCGATGTCAGCAACTCCGGCACAAGTGACAGATGAGATGCGGGAGCGTTTGCGCAAGCGCTTTTCCACCGCGCAACTGGTGGAGTTGGGCGGAGCGATTGCCTGGGAGAATTATCGGGCACGCTCGAACCGTGTGTTTGGTTTTGGGAGCGAAGGGTTCTACAAATCAGGAGGAACTGCCGCGGAGAAAAGCGAAGATCTTTTGCCGCAGATGAACGCAGATGAACGCAGATAAACGCGGATAAGAGCAAACCTGCGAAGAGCAGACTTTTTTATGTCGCTCCGCCTGCGGCTCCGCTCCGGCCTGCGGCAGCAAGGTTGTGTCTTGTTCTTGTGCTTACCCAGCCCTTATCCCTCAGCTCGCAAGCTCACCTCGGGAACGGACTGGGCTACATACTGTCGCGCCTTCGGCGCTTTGTGCATGGGCAGCCCTTGCGAGCACGGGCGATGGTTATCTTCCCAGGTCCTTTGTGTTCCTTCGTGTCCTTTGTGGTTAAGTAGGTTTGGTTTTTCTCCGTGGTGAGAATGGCCTTCCACAAATAAAAAGCGCCACCCTCGCGGATGGCGCTTTTGTTTTGAGACGACGGAGTTAGTCACGGTCAACGCGGCAATTCTGGTCACTACCGCCGTGGCGTTCGCAACGCGCGTCAATGAAAGCATCGAACGGGCGCAGGAAGTCCGTAGCACGGAAGGGATCAAACGCCGGTGCGGTGGGGACGATGTTTGCACCGGAAGCGAAGATGTTGAAGTTTGGACCCAGGGTTGCGGCTTCCGCGTTCAAAGTCGCAGGGTGCAGATCAGGCCACCGGCCCGTATCGAGGCGAGTGATCAGGTTGCTCAGCGCGGTGATGGTCTCTGCCGGCGTGAAAGCGCAGTGACCTGCGCGATGCACAAACGTCTGGCGCAGGAAACGATCATTGTTGGCTTCATGCACGGTGGAACGGTAGGCCTGTTCGTTTTCGTTGGAAACCAGGCCATCGCCTTCAGTGTGCATGGTCAGCACCGGGAAGTGAATGTCACCGTTGAAGATGATGTTCTGTTCCAGATACTCAACCGATGCCGGGTTGGCGCTGATGCGGGCGGCTTTGTTCAGGGCTTCCAGATCATCTTCCAGGCTCAGGCCGGCCGCGGCATACAGCGCGATTACTTCCGCTTTGCTGGTTGATTTTCTGAATTGTTCACGATAATCGACGGCGGTGTTCCACGAAGCATTTCCACCAGCGCGGGCTTCAAGCTCGGCACGGAATGCGAACACGAAGGGGAAATCAACGTTGGCGGCCCACTGGACCTGGTTGGCGAACTGGCTGGCAAAGTCAGTGGCGGCCGGCTCCGGTGAGAGTGGCGTGAACCAGCCGGGTGTATCACCCAGCGCAAATGACAATGCAGCTTTCGCACGACCCTGAGGCGTGGCGATGGCTCCCTGGAGTAGAGCTTCAGATAGCAGGAAATTGTTGGTGGGGTTAGTGATGTTGGTTACTTGCAGCGGGCTGCCGAAAGCGATAAGAGTTTTGAACGCAAAGGCTGAATCAAGTGCCTGGTTCCAGGTGGCAACGCCGCCTGAAAGCACGCCGCACATGGGCAGAGCTGCGTCAAAACGTTCCGGGAAGCGCTGAATCAAACCAGCGGTGATGATGCCGCCCAGCGAGTGTCCCCAGGCAATGGTGCGTGTGGGAGTTCCAACCGTGGCCTTGAACTGATCAAGAACTGCGATCTGGTCTGGCAGCGCTTCATGGATGGCCCAGCCGGTGGTGGCATAAGAAGAGCCTGCCAGGGCGAAACCATTGGCCAGCAGGAAAGCGCGCGTGGCGGGATCGCCTACGTCCGTGGCCGGATTGTTGGAGCCAGGCGTGACATAGCCGTGGCTATAGAGCAGCAGTGTGCCATTCCAATGCGCGGGAACTTCAATGAGGAACTTGGCGCCGTCGGCGAAGGCGCCGGTTTGCGTTGTCTGGGCGATGGCTGTGAATGGAACCAGCAGCAGGGCGAATACTAAAAGGAAAAGAGTGATACGCGATTTGCTACGGAGCTTGTTACGGAACATGGGGGAGTTCTCCTTGAACGAACTTAAGTTTTATTGCCAATCGCGAAGGGCGCCAAGCGGTGGAGCCGCCGTGCGCGTGGTCCGCGAGAATGCCTCTCATCGTTGTTATTGCCTTGACGTTACTGCCTTGACGTTCGACGCTCGTGCTTCTTTCTTCAATGCTTTCGTTTCCATGACCCGGATGATGGTGAATGGTGATTCATTCAATCAGACAAATAGATCCATGACATGCCTCTGCGCATGTCTGGATCAAACTTTTGTTTCGTAATTTACGACCATGGGGGAACAGTTCCCCGGAGTGCCTGGGCACCCGGCAGAGTGAAGTCGCAGTGCAGAAATCGCATTCTTAAGGAGTTGCGATTCGAACGATTTTGGCGGCGTCCGAAGGCCTCCTGAAAAAGGCAGAGGATTATGTATCAGGGTCTATACCTTTGTCAAAGACATGTTAAAAAAGCGCGCGGGAGTACTTTAGATTCGTTGCTAGTTGGGACAAAATCGGACATGATTTAATCGCCTTGGATCGCCCGGGATCGGGAAGGCAAAATCTTACCGCGGATTGCGCGGATGGACGCGGATAGGAAAAACCAAACCTTGGGATGCATTGGGATAGATGGCGTAAGTCCTTTAGATATTGGGATGACCGGGGAGGGTAGGCCCGGTCAATCGGCGAGATCGCCGACATCGCGCGACATCGCCGGGATCGGGGAAGCAAAACCTTAGCGCTGATGGCGCTGATAGGCTAGTGTCTCAGTTTGGCGAGCTAATATATGGGTGTGCGTCTGCTAACGCTGATAGGCCAAACCGTATTTTGGTGTGCGTTGTTGATGGGCATCCCTGCCGCGCTGCTATATCCAGCCGTGGTGTGGATGCTGAAGAATACACAATACTCGGAAAACTCTCTAATTCAGGGTTACCTTTTAGGTATTGCCGTGTTGTTCATACCGACGGGCTTCCTTGTGGATTTTCTCTATCGCAGGTTCATCCGGAGGAAATGAAGTCCAACTGAGACAATACGGCTGATGGTATCGCTTGGGATGGATTGCGTAAGTCCTTTAGATAATTGGGATGGGTGGGATGAGTGGCAGGGGGTAGGGCTAGGTCAATCGCCGGGATCGCCGACATCGCAGCGACATCGCCGGGATCGGGAAGTACAGACGAAAAGAAGAAAAGCAGATCCTTCGACTACACCGTCGCATGCGCTCCGACTCCGCTCAGGATGACAAGGGTTGGGGGCTCGGCTGGAGATGACAAAGGTTGGCGGGCTCGGCTGGATTGGAAAATGAGCGATTGGTCCAGGGCGACATGGGATCGCTTGGGATGTTCCGCTAAGTCCTTTAGATATTGGGATGACCGGGGAGGGGTTGGCGAGATTGAGTGGTCGGGTAATTTTGTAATTGGGTAAATTGAGCACCATAGCCTGGGGTGATGGCTTTCAGAGCCATCAGCGAAAATCAGCGGTAAGGTTTGCCCTTCCAATCCCGGCGATGTCGCGCGATGTCGGCGATCCCAGAGTTTCTGCTGGCTTATCCACAAGGCAGGAACACGCCTTGGTGCTGGGTCTGATAAAATTTTTGAAATCCACGTCCCGGAGAAACAATGCAGGCAATTCTCGCGCTGGAAGATGGAAGGATATTCAGCGGCAGAGGCCATGGTGCTAAAGGCGAATGTTACGGAGAAGTTGTTTTCAACACTTCTTTAACCGGCTACCAGGAAATTTTCACTGATCCATCCTATGCCGGGCAGATCGTTGTATTGACCAATCCTCAAATCGGCAATTACGGGACCAACCCCGAGGACAATGAAGCCACCCATCCCTATATTGAAGGGCTGGTGACGCGCGAATTCTCTCCCGTGAGCTCCAACTGGCGTTCGCAGCAGGTCACGGACGAGTATCTGGAAAAATTCAAGATCCCGGTGATCGGGGACATCGATACCCGCGCGCTGGTCCGCCATTTGCGCAATAACGGCGTGATGCGCGGCGTGATCTCTTCGATTGAAACTGATCCGGAGAAATTGGTGGCCAAGGCGCGGTCGATCCGCAAGATGGATGGCACAGACCTGGCGCGAGTGGTGACCACCAAGCAGCGCTATCACTGGGACACCGGCTCGCGACCATTCGAGCCGACGGAAGTTGTGGGCGTGAAGGATGCGCCGCCAACCAAACACATAGTGGCTTATGACTACGGCATCAAGCAGAACATTCTGCGCATGCTGGTGGATGAAGGCTGCCGCGTCACGGTGGTTCCGGCAACCACCAGCGCGGAAGACGTACTGTCATTGAAGCCCGATGGAGTGTTTCTTTCCAATGGGCCGGGTGATCCTGAGCCGTGCACGTATGCGGCGGACAATATTCGTCGCCTGATGGGCAGGACGCCGATCTTTGGGATTTGTCTGGGACACCAGCTTGTTGGGCTCGCGCTTGGCGGACGCACATACAAGCTTAAGTTCGGACATCATGGCGGCAATCATCCGGTGAAGCAGCTGGAGACGGGCAAGATCGAGATCACCGCCCACAACCACAACTTTGCTGTTGATCCGGATTCACTGAAGGAATCAGAGATCGTCAAGACGCATATCGATTTGAATGACAATACGCTGGAAGGCCTGCGTCACAAAACCGTTCCGCTGTTCACCGTGCAATATCATCCGGAGGCGGCGCCGGGCCCACATGACTCAAACTATCTGTTCAAGGATTTTATGAAGATGATTGAGGAGTGGAAGGGGAAATGAGCAAACGCCGGTACATTACGGCCATCGCGCTGTTTATTCTCTGTTCATCCTCATTTGTCTCAGCCTGCAGTGGGAAGAGTCTTTTGATTAGAACCACGCCCTCTTTCGTGCTGAATGTCCTGGATTTTCGTAATCGCCCTCTTGGCGGCGCAACATTCCTTCTGTCGCGGGACAAGACGATCCAGACTTTTGCGGCAAACTCAAAAGGCGATATCGCGTTCAAGGCCGTTCCGTCCGGCGACTACACCTTGACCAGAACCGATGAGACCACCCCTTCCTTCGCTGTGACTATTCGTGTGGATGAAGGCCAGGCGCCTGAGGCCAAGCCAATCGTGATCCGGTGGCCCGAGCCTAACGTTCACACGCGCAGACTGGCTGGCACGCTGCATTTTTATCTTGTCGAACCACAGCCGATGCCTACTCCTTCTGATGATGTACCGGTGATTGAAACTGCTCGCATCGAGAAGGGCACTCTTTCAAAAATGCACTTGGATCTTTTTCGAGCCCGGACTGAAAAGAAAGTTGCCCAAACCATCACCAGCGAGGATGGTGCTTTTTCTTTTCCTCATACCAAAGCAGGGCTGTATGAATTGCGTTTCCAGTTCAAAGGCCACGCAGGTTCAAAACTTGTTGAATTGGATTCGGACTCAAGATCCCTCGATCATCTGGATCTCTGGTTCAATAATCAAGCAGTTTTGAATGGATTTGTGAGTGTTATCCGGGGATGTGAAGACTAGTTGAACCCGGAAACGATTACCAAGGAGCCGGATGCCGCGCAGAAATGACATCTCAAAGATCCTGATCATCGGCTCTTGGCCGATTGTGATTGAGGAGTGGAAGGGAAAATGAAGAGGCTGGCGAAGACAACTCTTTGTGGGTTCCTCGTCGCTATTCCTTTCATTCCTTGCCTTGCGCACTCTCAAACAGGCAAACCTGTTGGGGTGAAAAAGAGCCTGGCCGAGCAATGCGCACCCGACCTGGGCCGGACGACAGAACGCATCTTCGCGAATCCCGGCGGTAGGACGTGGCAAGAATACACAACCGTAACGCAAGTTGCCGGGCTCGGCTCAACGAATGGCGAGTTGATGATTGCATTCAAGACAAGTTCCTCCGGCCGGCGCTTTGTACGCACTGTGGAGTTTGGCGAGGATAATGTCCGCTATCAAGCGAACTGCTATGACCGGGACGGCAGATTAGCCTGGTTGCACTACGAAATGCGAACGGCGTGGGGATGGGGTTACGAAGACAAGCGAACGTTTGGCTCCGGAACCAAGATGTCGAACAGCTCTACTCGGTTCTTTGATTTAAAAAACAATCAAGAGATCAAGCGCCCCGCACAGGCTGGTGATGTTCCTGACTTCACCAAACCGTCAGTTTACAAAAATTTCGATACGCTACCGATAGCGGGAGCACTCAAGCAGAAGGCCAATGCCACGCAGAAATGACATCTCGAAGATCCTGATCATCGGCTCCGGGCCGATTGTGATTGGCCAGTCGGCGGAGTTTGACTACTCCGGCACGCAGGCGTGCAAAGCGCTCAAAGCCGAAGGCTATGAAGTGGTGCTGGCGAATTCCAATCCAGCCACCATCATGACCGACCCTGACACGGCTGACCGCACCTACATCGAGCCGCTCACACGTACTTATCTCGAAGAGATCATCAAGCGCGAGTCCGAGATGATGCATGGTCAGCCAGGCAAATTTGCGCTGCTGCCAACTGTTGGCGGACAGACGGCGTTAAATCTCGCGGTAGAACTGGCGGATTCCGGCATCCTCGATAAATACAACGTTGAATTGATCGGCGCGCAATTGAAGGCCATTAAAAAGGCCGAAGACCGCCTGCTATTCAAAGATGCAATGAACCGCATTGGGCTGGAGGTGCCACGGTCAGCGTTGATTTCCGGCCGCGTTCAGACCGGCGCCGACGGCGCCAGCATGCAGGAAGGCAACTCCACTACTCGCGCACAGGACATTCAATTCGCCGCGGACTTTGCCGAGAAGGTGGGATTCCCGCTGATTATTCGTCCGTCGTTCACGCTGGGCGGCAGCGGCGGCGGCATTGCCTACAATCGCGAAGAGTTTTTTGAACTGCTCAATCGCGGCGTAAGTCTTTCCCCCGTGCATGAAGTGCTGGTTGAAGAATCCGTGCTGGGCTGGAAAGAGTATGAACTGGAGCTGATGCGCGACGTCGCGGACAATGTCATCATCATCTGCTCGATTGAAAACTTTGATCCCATGGGCGTACACACCGGTGACTCCATCACCGTTGCGCCGGCGCAGACTCTGACTGATCGCGAATACCAGCGCATGCGTGACGCGGCCATCAAGGTCATCCGCGAGATTGGCGTGGAAACCGGCGGATCAAACATACAATTTGCCGTGGACCCGGCCAACGGACGCATGGTGGTCATAGAGATGAACCCGCGCGTGTCGCGTTCGTCGGCACTGGCGTCCAAGGCAACGGGTTTCCCGATCGCCAAGATCGCGGCGCGGCTCGCCGTCGGTTACACGCTGGACGAGATTCCCAACGACATCACCAAGAAGACCCCGGCATGTTTTGAGCCGACGATTGATTATGTTGTCGCAAAGATTCCCAAATGGCAGTTTGAAAAGTTTCCCGGAACGGACGAATCACTGGGGCCGCAGATGAAATCAGTAGGCGAAGCCATGGCGATTGGCCGCACCTTCAAAGAAGCCATCATGAAGGGCATACGTTCGCTGGAGACGGGCAAGAAAGTCGGCGCGGAAAAGATCGAACCGCGGATTCTCACCCATCGCCTGGTTACGCCGCATCCGGAACGCCTAACGTATCTTCGCTACGCGCTGCATCAGGGGATGACTGTACGCGAACTGCATGCCATGACCGGCATCGACCCGTGGTTCCTGTACCAGATGCAGGAGATCACTGCGACGGAGAAACAGGTAGCCGAACATACGCTTGAGACCTTGCCGCGTGAACTACTGCGCGAGGCCAAACGCATGGGCGCCAGCGATGAACGCATTGCGCTGAGCCTGAAGACCAGTACGCCCAATGTGCGCAAGATGCGCGAAGATCGGGGACTGCGTCCGGTCTACAAGCTGGTCGATACATGCGCGGCGGAGTTTGAAAGTTACACGCCATATTTTTATTCAACGTACGAAGAGGAAGACGAAGCTCCTCCCACGCTGAAGAAGAAAGTGATGATCCTGGGCAGCGGGCCCAACCGCATCGGTCAGGGAATTGAGTTTGATTACTGCTGCTGCCATGCGGCGTTCGCTCTACGCGATGATGGCTTTGAAACCATCATGGTCAACTGCAATCCGGAAACAGTTTCAACCGACTATGACACCAGTGATCGTCTCTATTTTGAGCCGCTGACGTTTGAAGACGTGCTGTCTGTGTACCAGCATGAAGCCGCTTCAGGCGCGCCGATTGGCGTGATCGTACAGTTCGGCGGACAGACGCCGCTCAACCTGGCGTTGCCTTTGAAGGCCGCGGGCGTGACGGTGATCGGGACGTCGCCAGAGTCGATTGATCTGGCGGAAGATCGCAAGCGGTTTGGCAAGTTGCTGGAAGAGCTGGACATTCCGCAACCGCCGGGCGCGATGGCGACCAGCGTGGAAGAAGCCGTGGCCGGCGCTCGCAAGGTAACGTATCCGGTGCTGGTGCGGCCGTCTTATGTGCTGGGCGGACGCGCCATGGTCATTGCCTACGACGATGAAAGCGTGATCCGCTACATGAAAGAAGCGGTGGAGTATTCACAGGAACGGCCGGTGCTGGTCGACCACTTCCTGGAAGACGCGATTGAAGTGGATGTGGACGCATTGTCGGACGGGGAAGACGTGGTGATCGCCGGCATCATGCAACATATCGAAGAGGCCGGCATACATTCCGGCGATTCATCGTGCGTGCTGCCGTCGGTGGACCTGGCGGAAAAGGTTCTCAATACCATCCGCGATTACACCTTCAAACTGGCGCGAGCCTTGAAGGTGATTGGGCTGATGAACATTCAGTTCGCCATCCAGAATGAAAAAGTATTCGTGATTGAAGTGAATCCGCGCGCTTCGCGGACTGTGCCCTATGTTTCCAAGGCAACCGGTGTTCCGCTGGCCAAGATTGCCGCACGCCTCATGAGTGGACGCAAGCTGCATGAGTTTCTGCCACAGAACGTGGCCGCGAAAAAAGATCTGGAAACGGGCGCTGGATACTTTGTTAAGTCGCCGGTGTTCCCATGGTCGAAATTCCCGGGCGTTGATACGGTGCTGGGTCCGGAAATGAAATCAACCGGCGAGGTGATGGGATCGGCAGAAACATTTGGCGAGGCCTTTGCCAAAGCGCAAATTGCCGCCGGCCAATCGCTGCCCACCGAAGGAAGAGTGTTCATCAGCGTGACGGATCGCGACAAAGCAAAGACGATTGAGATTGCGCGGCGCTTTATCGACCTCGGCTTCAGCCTGGTCGCCACGCATGGCACGGCAGATCGTCTGGAAAAAGCAGGACTACCGGTGGAGCGTGTTTACAAGGTGAAAGAAGGCCGCCCGAACGTGGTGGACCTGATCAAAGGTGAGCGCGTGCATTTGATCATCAACACGCCGCATGGGCAGGACCCGTGGTTTGACGAGAAAGCCATACGCCGCGCAGCCGTTACCAATCGCGTGCCGACCATTACAACACTGGCTGCGGCGCGCGCCGCGGCTGAAGGTATTGCTGCGTTGCAGCGAAATGAAACGAATGTGCGGTCGCTGCAGGCATGGCACTCGGCCTTTGGCGTGGAACATTCCGTTGTTACGTCGGTTGTTAAATCGGATGGCAAAAAGCTGGAATAAATGGCGTGCATCACCCTACTCTGTTTCGCCGTTCATTCGATTTTCGTAGCGAAAAGTCTGGGAAATTCAATCATTCGTGCATGTACTTTCTTGCCGTACATGTCCTAAATCGCCCTTGCGGATGTACTAAGTAAAAGCTTCTAATCAGCTTCGCCCTATAAGAAAGAAACAAAGGAAGCGTCAGGCGAGTCCCTCTTTCCCCCGAGTCGCCGCTGATTTCCTAATTCTCCAGGAGCTTTGCAATGCAGATCGGTGTGTACGGGTGTGGTTATTTAGGCACAGTTGTCGCAGCGTGCCTTGCAGATTTCGGAGTTCCTGTAACGGCCTACGGCAGCGATTCAGTCAATACCACCTTGCTGGCCACAGGCATTTTGCCCTTTCACGAGAAGAACTTAAGTGACATTGTGCGGCGCGGCGTTCGTGCCAGCCGGCTCATGTATTCCACTCACCTGCAGTCGATGGTACAGCGCGCGGAAATCATTTACCTGGCGGAAGATTCACCCAAAGACATTGAAGCCATTGCGAATGAAATTGCTGCTTACGGCATGCATGGACAGATTCTGGTGCTAGTAACGCCTGTACCGGTGGGAACAGCTCGCCGAGTTGAAGAGCGCCTGAAGGCCGCGGGCAAGCAGATGACGGTGGTTTCGCACCCCGTGTTCCTTTCCGAAGGCTGCGCGGTGGAAGATTTCAACTGGCCTGACCGCATCGTCCTGGGCACGACTTCAAACGCCGCCGTCACGGCGTTGAAATCTCTTTATCGTCCGCTGGTGATGCGTGGCGTTCCGGTGATTGTGACCACGCATGAGACCGCCGAGCTGGTGCGCGAAGCGTCCACGGCGTTTCTGGCGACCAAGGTTTCGTTTATCAACGAGCTATCCAGCTTGTGCGAACGCATTAACGCAGACGCAGTTGATCTCTCGCTGGCTCTTGGCCTGGACAAGCGCATTGCGCCTCGCTGCATGCAGCCGGGATCGCTGGGTGGAGCGTTCACTGAGTCTGACATGGATTCGCTGGCGAATCTGGCGTCGGGTTCAGGCGTATCGCTCAAGATTCTTACCGCGGCACGCGAGGTCAATCGCGAATTCTGCGGACGCATCATGCGTAAGATCAACGGCGCGCTTGAATCAGTGCAAGGCAAGCAGGTTGGCCTGCTCGGCCTGGCTTTCAAGCCGAACACGAATTCGGTGGCCAGCTCAGGCGCCATTCACCTGGCGCGCGCGCTCATGGAAGGCGGAGCGCATTTGAAGGCTTACGATCCCATCGCCATGCCGGACGCGCAACAGGAACTCACCGGCAACGTCCGTTACTGTGATTCGGCCTATTCGGTGGCCGAAGGCGTTGACGCTCTGGTGCTCGGTACGGGCTGGCCGGAATTTCGATCACTCGATTTCGACCGCATCAAACGCATCATTCGCCGGCCGATCGTGGTGGATACCAAGAACCTGCTCGATGGTCCACGCATGAAGGCCCTGGGCTTTGAGTATCTGGGTGTTGGTCGCGCCTAAACGGTTTCTCTTTTCGCTCTTGATTTTGCCCCCGCTGCGGGGGGGTTTTTTGTTGCCGGTGAAGAGATTTTTTTCGCGCGAACGCTCCGTTCAGAGCCTGGTGCTCACAGGTTCCTGATAAAGTCCGATGATGTTTCCGCCCGGATCGCGGAATCTTGCCGTGAGTTCAGGTGCATCCATGCCAATTTTCTGCACGATCTCGCAACCATTCTTGACCACAGCGTTTACGGCAGCTTCCACGCTATCCACCATGATGTAGAAAAGTATTCCGGGAGCAGATGCAGGCGCGCGACCGATAATCCATGATCCGCTTACCTGGCCCGTGGAGTCGTCAAACGCCACGCTGCCATTCGGGCGCGTGCGGACATTCCAGCCGAAAACTTTCTGGTAGAACTCAGAAGAGCGGGCAATGTCGGTTGCGGGTAATTCCACATAACAGATTTTGCCGTTGGTGTTCGCGTGAGACATGCTGGCTCCTTTTCGCTGCTGATTCTATCAGGACGTTGAATTGGCGTAGCAATGCTGACGCCGAAGTGCAGCAACATTTCCGCCCGCCATCCGTCTAAGTGCCATGAAGACCTTAACCGTTTTCTTGATTATTGCGGTTCTCTGCGCAACCTGCTTCCCCGCCGATTCACCCATGTTCCGCGGCGACGCGCAACATACCGGCATTTACCAGGCAGGGGGTGTTCCCGCATTCTCGCGCATCAAATGGAAATTCAAGACGAACGGCTTGGTGATTTCATCGGCTGCGGTCGTCGCAGGCGTCGCCTATGTAGGCAGTACGGATGGCTTTCTTTATGCCATAGACGCTGAATCAGGCACGCAGAAATGGAAGTTCAAAACGGAAGCGCGGATCGTCTCTTCTCCGGCGGTCGCAAACGGCACGGTGTTCTTCAATAGTTATGACGGAAACGTTTATGCCGTGGATACCGTCAGCGGCAAGCTCAAATGGAAATTCGCCAATCCCGGAGAGCATCGCTTTACCGCAAAGCATCTGCATGGATCGCTGCCTGCTGGTGAGGCCATGCCTGATCCGTTTGATTGCTACCTTTCATCGCCCGTGATCTGGCGTGGCACGGTTTATTTTGGCAGCGGTGACGGTAACATTTACGCGCTAGCTGCTGATTCGGGCAAACAGCTTTGGAAATTCCAGACCGGTGATGTGGTCCACGCTTCTCCGGCTATTGCCGATGGCGTCCTGTTTGTCGGTAGCTGGGACAGCTTTTTTTATGCTATCGACGCCGCCACCGGCAAAGAAAAGTGGCGCTTTAAGACTGGAGAAGATGCTGATACGCACAACCAGGTGGGAATCCAGTCTTCAGCCGCGGTCGTCAACGGCATCGTGTTCTTCGGATGCCGTGACTCCAATCTTTACGCGCTTGACGCCGCCACAGGCCAGAAGAAATGGGCCTTCAACAACAAAGGCTCGTGGGTCGTCGGGTCTCCGGCCGTTCGGGACAACAAAGTTTATTTTGGCACCTCAGACTCGAAGTTCTTGCACGTTCTTGCCGCGGACTCTGGCGCGCCCATCTTCTCACTGAAATTTCAGTGGTACCTGTTTTCCTCGCCTGCCATCGCCGGTAACACGCTGTACGTTGGATCGCATGACGGCAAGCTATATGCCGTTGATCTTAATAGCCAGAAAGTCGCATGGGCTTTTCAGACTGACGCTTCGCGCGAGATGCTTCCAGCCCGTACCAATCCTGACGGGACAATCAATTCCGCTCCCCTGTTCACTGAGAATTTTTACGACGATATGGTTGCGGGTGTGAACAAGGTATATGCGCAGGGTTCCATTCTCGCCTCGCCGGTTGTGGTGGACAAGGTGGTTTACGTAGGCAGCACGGACGGCTACCTGTACGCTTTAATCTGAGCCCCGGCACACATTGAAGATCGAAACACCCAGGTTTCCCACGCTCGTCACGTGTGTGCCTTACCCAGCTATAATATTGTGATCCCCATGAAGGCATACGTCACAGTCATGCTCAAGACCACCGTCCTGGATCCTCAGGGCAAGACCATTCACGGCGCTCTCAAAAAGATGGGCTACAAAGGTGTGGGCGAAGTGCGCCAGGGCAAAGTTTTTGAGATCCGCCTGGATAGCGGACTGGATAAAGCTGCGGCCAAGGCTGAAGTTGAGCGAATGGCAAAAGAAGTGCTTACTAACCCTGTGATCGAAGAGTTTTCATACAGGTTGGAAGATTAGGCGTTCCGCGTATTCCCCACGCTGAACGCGGGCCAGGACCTGAAGATTGATGGGCTTACGCATCTCTTCTGGTTCTTTTGGGTTCTTGTGATCATCAGTTGTTAAGACTACTGGCAGCCATTTTAGAAAAACTAAGCAGGAATTTTCATATGTGCGGAATCGTTGGATACGTCGGCAAAAAGGGCGTTGTGCCCGTGATTATTGAAGGGCTGAGAAAGCTGGAGTATCGCGGCTATGACTCGGCCGGAATCGCCGTGGCCGGCAACGGGAACGGTGGCGCAATCCAGGTGCGGCGTGCTGAGGGCAAGCTGCGCAACCTGGAAGAGGTCATCCGCCTTAAGCCGCTGGAAGGCAGCTACGGCATTGGACACACGCGCTGGGCCACGCACGGCCGTCCAACGGAAGAGAACGCACATCCACATCGTGACTGTACCGGCAAGATCGTAGTGGTCCACAACGGCATTGTTGAAAACTACATGCCTTTGAAGAAGAAGCTGATGGAAGAAGGTCACAAGTTCGTGACCGAGACGGACACGGAAGTGATCGCGCACCTGGTGGAAAAGTATCTCTTCCATTCGACCAACGGCCATCATCCCACGCTGGAATCAGCTGTGCGCAAGACCGTGAAGCAGCTTACAGGCGTGTTTGCCCTTTCGGTAATTTCTGAAGATGAGCCCAACAAGATCATCGCGGCGCGTAACGGGCCGCCGGTTGTGATTGGTCTGGGCAAGGACGAATACTTTGTTGCCTCTGACGTGCCGGCGATCATGGCCCACACGCGCGACTTATTTTTCCTGCATGACGGTGATCTGGCCGTGCTTACGCCGGGCGGCGTAAAGGTGATGGATTTTGACGGCAATCCTCTTGTGCGCGAGCCCCAGCATATTGCCTGGGACCCGATCATGGCGGAGAAGGGCGGCTACAAGCATTTCATGCTCAAGGAAATTCATGAGCAGCCGCGCGCCGTGCGTGAAACGGCGTTGGGCCGCGTCTCCCAGGACACCGGCAAGGTGATCATGGAAGAAATGGAGATCACGGACGACGAGTTCCGCAACATGACGAAGCTGAACATCGCCGCCTGCGGTACCAGTTGGCATGCCGGACTGGCCGGCAAATACATGATCGAACGCCTGGCTCGCGTGCCCGTTGACGTGGATTACGCCAGCGAGTTTCGTTATCGCGATCCCATTATTTCCAAGAACGATGTGACGCTCCTGATCACGCAGTCGGGTGAAACTGCTGACACGATTGCAGCGCAGCGCGAAGCCAAACAGAAAAGTTCCAGGACGCTGGCCATCTGCAACGTGGTCGGCGCCATGATCGCGCGTGAAGCGTCCGGCACCGTGTACACGCATGCTGGTCCGGAAATCGGCGTAGCGTCCACCAAGGCTTTCACGGCCCAGTTGACGGCGCTATTTCTTCTGGCTCTTCATTTAGGCCAGGTGCGCGGAACCGCGTTAGAGGAGCAGAGCAAGAAACTGATCAATGAGTTGCTGAAGATCCCCGCTAAACTGGAAGGCCTGCTCGGACGCGAAGCCGAAGTGGAAGAGCTGGCTCGCATCTATTCCAAATCACAGGATTTTCTCTTTCTTGGCCGCGGCATTCACTACCCGATTGCTCTGGAAGGCGCGCTCAAGCTCAAGGAAATTTCCTACATCCATGCCGAAGGCTATCCTGCCGGCGAGATGAAGCACGGTCCCAATGCGCTGATCGATGAGAACCTTCCTGTGGTGGTCATTGCCACGCAGGACCATGACGATCCCACCTCTGTCCTGCGCTATGAGAAGACCATGTCGAACATCAAAGAGGTCACGGCACGCTCCGGGAAGGTGATTGCCATCGCCACGGAAGGTGACGAAGAGATCAAAGAGTCGGTTGATCATGTGATCTACGTTCCCCAGGCGCCGGAGTTGTTATCGCCCATTCTGGAGATTGTTCCGCTGCAATTGCTGGCGTATCACATTGCCGTGCGCCGCGGATGTGACGTTGATCAACCCCGTAATCTGGCGAAATCTGTCACGGTAGAGTAACGGTAATGAGCAAAGTTTGCAGAAAAAAATGAAAGCTCTCTAACATGCAGTTTCGCCCAAATGGGGCATTTCTAGTGATCGATTGACAGAAAATGACTTGCGCGTGGCCATCAGCCTGGGACTAGAATTGATGCGTGGAAAATAACATCGCAAAACCGGAATCTTTTTGGGCAAGGCGTTCTGCCCTGCTGGCGATTTCGATTGCTCTGGTTGGCTTTACTCTGGGTATGCTGCAAGATATCTTCCTGGTCAGCGAGGGTTTTTCACGCTGGAGTCTCATCATTCTCAGCAACATGTTTACCGGATCGATTGCCGGACTATTGTTCTATCAATATGCCCGCAATGAAAGAAACCGTCGCGATCTGGTTCGTCAGCGTACGCAAACGATTGTGGAATTGAATCACCACATCCGCAATGCCTTACAGGTAATCAGGTTCTGGGGTGTGCAACATCAGAATTGCGTTCTGGATGATGCGCAGGAGCAACTGATGAAGGATTCTGTGGACCGCATTGAATGGGCCTTACGCGAGGTACTGCCTCGATATCCGGAACCCACAATGTCAGCCCGTGAATCCGCGCTCGAACCTTCTTCCGCTGCGGTAGAAACCCATGCAACTACGTACTACACCAGCAAAGTCAACACCGAACGAAAGCCTTGAATCAACTTCCTTACATGGCTCGATTGCGCTGTAGCAGTGGCGCGTTTTTTTTCTGCGAATATCTTGAGAAGGCAGCCTGAGCGCGATGCCCACTCTCGTCGCCATGGCTGGCTTGCCCGGAACCGGAAAGAGTACGCTGGCGCACGCACTGGCCAAAGAACTAGGCGGCGTTGTCCTGGATAAGGACGTGATCCGCGCGGCGCTTTTTCCTCCACCGCTCATCGAATATTCCTCGCCCCAGGACGATTTCTGCATGAGCGTGCTGTTCCAGACGGCACGTTATCTTGTCTCCGCAAAGAAGACCACGCGTGTTTTCGTTGACGGACGGCCGTTTGCCCGGGCTTCGCAAATCAATCAGCTGGTCACGGAAGCCGAAAGTTTTGGGTATTCGTTGAAGATGATTCTCTGTACATGCTCTGACGCGAATGCCAAAGCCCGGCTCGCCCAGCAGCAGCACGTGGCCGGAAACCGAAATTATCGTCTTTATCAAAAACTGCAAAAAGAATTTGAGCCTATCAACGTCCCGCATTTCGCGGTCAACACTGACGGTTCGCTCCAGGACGCGGTTTCCTCCGCCCTCGCTTACCTCCGGATACCTGTAACAGCTGATATTCCAGCTACTTAGCCGCCAGAAAAAAACTCTTCAACCAGCTAAAAAGCGCCCTTTCGTTTTTGCAACTTCGCCATAGGCTGCTACATCTAACAACTTGACAGTAAGACACTCAAGTCTCATAATGTACTTGCTATTATAGATTAGACAATGATTCTAAAGAACTTATTGGCAGGAGGCAGCAGCAATGGGCAAGATTATAGGTATTGATTTAGGCACCACGAACTCAGTGGTGGCGGTGATGGAAGGTGGCGAACCCAAGGTTATCCCCAATGAAGAAGGCGGACGCACCACACCCTCCATTGTCGGCTTTACCTCATCCGGTGAGCGTTTGGTAGGCCAAGTTGCCAAGCGGCAGGCCATTACCAATCCGCAAAACACCATTTATTCGATCAAGCGTTTCATGGGACGGCGTTATGACGAAGTGAACGACGAGATGAAGATGGTCCCGTACAAAGTTGTGAATCAGGGCGATCACGTGGCGATTGTGGCGCAAGGCAAGGAGTACACGCCGCCCCAGATATCGGCCATGATCCTTCAGAAATTGAAGAAAGCCGCTGAAGATTATCTGGGACAGAGCGTTACGGAAGCCGTGATCACGGTTCCGGCATATTTTAATGACGCACAGCGCCAGGCCACGAAAGACGCAGGCAAGATTGCCGGCCTGGATGTAAAGCGCATCGTGAACGAACCCACGGCGGCAGCGCTCGCCTATGGATTGGACAAGAAGAAGGACGAAACCATTGCAGTCTACGACTTCGGTGGCGGCACGTTCGATATTTCCATCCTGGAAGTGGGCGAAGGCGTGATCGAAGTGAAGTCCACCAACGGTGACACGCACCTTGGCGGTGACAACATTGACCAGCGCATTGTTGACTGGCTGGTCGACGAATTCAAGAAAGATGAAACTCTTGATCTGCGCAGCAAAGGCAATGAAATGGCCCTGCAGCGTCTGCGTGACGCAGCGGAAAAGGCCAAGATTGAACTTTCCACCACCATGGAAACTGAAATCAACCTTCCGTTCATTACGGCGGATGCAAGTGGTCCCAAGCACCTGGTGAAGAAGCTGACGCGCGCCAAGCTGGAGCAGATGGTGGAAGACATCATTCAGCGTTCGGTAGGGCCGTGCAAACAGGCGATGAAAGACGCGGGCATTGAAGCCAGCAAGATTGATGAAGTTGTGCTGGTTGGCGGACAGACGCGCATGCCTCGCATACAGGCTCTGGTGAAAGACCTGTTCGGCAAAGAGCCGCATCGCGGCGTGAACCCGGACGAGGTAGTCGCCATCGGTGCGGCAGTCCAGGCAGGCGTTCTGGCCGGCGACGTGAAAGATTTGTTGCTGCTGGATGTGACCCCGTTGAGTCTGGCGATTGAAACACTGGGCGGCGTGGCTACGCAGATGATTCCGCGTAACACCACCATTCCCACCCGCAAGACTGAAGTCTTCTCCACGGCGGCAGACAGCCAGACGTCCGTTGAAGTCCACGTGCTGCAGGGTGAGCGCCCCATGGCCAAGGACAATCGTACGCTGGGTAAATTCCACCTTACGGGAATTCCACCGGCTCCACGCGGCGTGCCGCAGGTTGAAGTAACGTTTGATATTGATGCCAACGGCATTCTCAACGTGACGGCTAAAGACCGGGCCACGGGCAAGGACCAGAAGATCACCATCACGTCTTCTTCCGGTTTAAGCAAAGAGGAAGTCGATCGCATGGCCAAGGAAGCCGATGCACATGCAGCGGAGGACAAGACCAAGCGTGAGGAGATTGAAGCGCGCAACCAGCTTGACGGATTCGTTTATAACGTCGAGAAGATGCTGAAAGAGCATGGCGACAAGATTTCCGGCGACGACAAGGCCAACGTTGAGTCAGCTTTGGCAGAAGCCAAGAAGGCCCAGGAAGGCACAGACGTGGCCGGGATGAATGCCGCGCGAGAAAAGCTGGTACAGGCTTCGCACAAACTTGCGGAAGCCATGTACAAGGCAGCCGAACCCCAGTCCGCCGGAGCTCCTTCAGCCGATAGCGCGCAGGGGGGGCCAACGCAAAGCGGCGCCGGACAATCTGAAAAGAAGGATGAAGGCGTAATTGACGCGGAGTACGTGGATGTGGAGCCCAAACACTAACCGGGCTTAACTCATGCATCATTCCCGTCAGGTGCGGGTTAAAAGTAAGTGATACTCGATTTTGCAGACGAGGTGATTGCAGATCGAGTTGGGTGATTGAAGACGGCGGCTGTATAGGCCGCCTTCTTCACAGGAATTTCAGTATAGAGGTGACTCACGTGAAACAGTTTTTGGTAATGAAGATGGTCGAGGGCTTGAATCATGTAGCAGGATTCATGGCTTTACCTGGCTTCTACACGTTGGAAGCCGCACAGAATTTTGTCAGTGATGCGCGCGACCACGAGCCGGGCGCAATGTACATGATTCAGGAAGTGGGTACGGCGTAAGAAAAGATTGCGAGCATCGCCGGAAATGCCGGAATTACCAAATTGACGGGCATCCGGCGATGTTGCGCCCTCTTGTCATCCTGAGCGGAGTCGGAGCGGAAGTGACGACGTAGTCGAAGGATACATGTATTTCTGTCTTCGCTCATCTCAAACTCTGGCAGTAAACATAAGCGATCAGGCCTGACCTCGGTCAGGCTGTAACGGGCCATAAAACCTGGGCTTTAGCCCCTGCGGAGAAATGAAACTCGAATGAGATACATGAAACGAAGCGGTCTAAAGCTCTTTGCCATGGCAGCTCTTTTGCCTCTCATGGCGTCGGGCGTAACCACTCCACATGCGCCGGCGGAAGCCACGGCGACCACCATTTATATGTCGGCTGACGACTCGGCGACCGCGAAAGCTCTGGAGCAGCGCGTCCGTGATTTTCTGGCCAATGTGCCTAAGAATGACAAGAAGGTTTTTGAAGACTTCTTCGCCGATGACGTGATTTACACGCGATCAGCCGGCGTAACCGTGACCAAGTCGGACATTATCACCAACATCGGCGTTCGCGCTGCGAATGAGCCGGAAGCAACGTTTGATTCCGATGATTTCACGGTGCATCCATATGGTGACTTTGCCGTCGTCAACTTCCGCCTTATCATGCACAACGCGGTGAACGGCAAGCCGGAGACGGCCACCTTCCGCAACACCGGAACGTTCATGAAACGGAATGGCAAATGGCAGGCCGTGGCCTGGCAGGCGACCAAAGTGCCGGCGGACAAGAACGCAGACAAATAAAACACACGAACAACCATGGCAACTACGCAGCAAAAAGATTATTACGGAGCTTTAGGCATCAAGAAGGGCGCCTCGGCGGATGAGATCCGCAAAGCGTTCCGCAAACTTGCGCGTAAATATCATCCCGACGTAAATCCCAATGACAAGAAGGCGGAAGAGAAGTTCAAGGAAATCTCCGAAGCCAATGATGTTTTGAGCGATCCCAAGAAGCGCAAGATTTACGACCAGCTTGGCTTCTACTCTGACAATATCGATCCCGCGGCGGCGGAAGCTTACGCTCGCGGCGGAGGGTTTGGCGCGGGAGGTTTCGGGGCGGGTCCCGGATACAACAGCAATAGCGGGCAGTCCACTCCTGGCGGGTTTGATTTCGGCGGTTTTGATTTTTCTGACTTCGCGGGCGCAGGTGGCGGTGCAGGCCGGCAGGCTGGTGGCTCGGCCGGCAGCGGCGGCTTTCGTGACATCTTCTCCAGCATCTTTGGTGGTGGCGCTGGCGGTCGTGGCTCTGCCGTGCCGCGTGAGCCAGAGCCGGGAAACGATCTTGAATATCAGGTCAACATTGGCTTCTGGGACGCGATCCGCGGCACCGTGCTGAAGCTGAATATCGCACATCTTGAGAACTGTACGACTTGTCATGGAAAGGGAACAGTGGGCACTCCGCAGACCTGTCCTGAGTGCCATGGCAGTGGGCAGATTTCGCAGACCAGCGGTCGAATGAAGTTCAATACTCCATGCCCGCATTGCGGCGGCGCCGGCAAGGTCCAGAATACCTGTCCGGTCTGCCATGGCGATGGCGCAGTGGAAGCCACATCTCCGCTTGAAGTCCGGGTAAAACCGGGCACGCGTGACGGCCAGCGCATACGTCTTGCCGGTAAAGGAAACGCCGGTCTGCACGGTGGCCCGGCCGGCGATCTGTTTATCATCATCCGCATCGGTGAACATCCCGTGTTCCGACGCGATGGCGACGACATCTACGTCACTATCCCGGTCAGCGCCCCTGAAGCTGCTCTGGGCGCCAAGATTGAGGTGCCCACGATTGACGGCAGATCGCAGCTCCGTGTGCCGCCCGGAACTCAGAGCGGCCAGAAGCTGCGCCTGCGGGAAAAAGGCGTGCCCTCGGCCACCAGAGAAGGCGCACGCGGCGATGAGATTGTGGAAGTGAAGATCGTTGTTCCGGAGGCGCGTGATTTGAAAGTCCGCGAGTTGTGGCAGGAAATGCAGAAGTTGAATCCGGAAGATCCGCGCGCGGAGTTGTGGGCGAAGGTGTAACGCGGCATTAAACAATAATGGCCAAACGTAAATCCAAAGGCGCGTACATGATCTCCTCGGTGGCGGAGATGTACGGTATTCATCCGCAAACGCTCCGCTTATACGAGCGCGAAGGCTTGCTGAAGCCATCACGGACGGATGGCAACACGCGTCTCTATACCGAAGAAGATCTGCAACGGTTGGAGTTTATCCTGAATCTGGCGCGCGATCTGGGCGTGAACATTGCCGGCATCGCCATCATTCTCCAGATGCGTGAGCGGATGGAGGAGATGAACCGGCAGATGCAGGACTTTGTTCATTTCGTACAGACCGAAGTCGCCTACCGTGCTGGCCACGCGCAAGCCGACGCCAGTCAGGGCGCCATTGTCCCCATGCGCAAGCCGCCGATCACCAAACCCACAATCACCGTTCCTTCGCGCAAACGCTGATAAAGTCTGCAAAATAAAAAAGCTGGCGCTCCCTTAAGGGGCCAGCTTTCATTACTTATTAAGCTCATTCGGTTCGGATTAACTTACGTCTTTTTCTTCCACATCCTCGCCGTTAATTGACACGATGGGTTTTGGCTCAGGCGTGATCTTTCCCATCTTGATGGCCGAAACCGTCTGTCTTTCCAAGTCCAGCCCCGGGTCCTCTCTTGATCGAGTGATCATATTGCTCAGCTTTTGCGGATAGACCCGCATGCGCTGGCGGAGGCGGCGTTCCGCATCGGTCCATTCTTGACGGGCACGGTCCACTGTCTGCCGCACACGGCCCACGCCCTTTGTTTCAATTGGTTCTATCTTTCGCATGTCTCCGGCGTAGTACATAACTCTACTCCCGACGAAGCCTTTTCAGAATCGTCCTCGTTGTAGGATGCCCGGAAAGGGAAGTAGGAAACTGCTGGACGGAGTAGCTGCTCTAGCGGGCTGAGTAGCAGCAGGTTAGTTATTTCTGGGTGTTTTCGCGCCTGGCCAGCCAGTCCAGAAAGAGCTGCTCTACCGGTTTGTCTTTGGAACGGAGCAGATGCCGGATGGTGCGGCCTGTGACCATATGGCAGAGCTCTTCAGCCATATTCTTGACATGGTCGCCCGCGCGCTCCAGAGCATTGGCCATTGAGAGCACGTGCAGGCTCTCCTGGCCCGCCCTGAGCCCTTCATGGTGCTCTGTGTGCCGGACCAGCAGCAGGTTGCGCAGGCGGTCAATCTCGGCGTCAGAGCGAAGCACATGCAGGGCCTGGTCAACGTTGCGCTGTTCAAAGGCCTGGGCCATCTGCACCAGCATGTTTTCCAGCAGGCACGCCATGCGTGTGAGCTGTTCAACATCTTCCATCTCAATGCGGTTGCGGACAATCGCCGACCGTTCGGCGAAACTGGCGACCAGATCTCCTACCCGCTCCAGATCAATCATCAGTTTCAGGCATGCCAGCAGTTCACGAGCTTGCTCCGGCGTGACGCGGGTGATGGTTTCCGCCATGCGCTCATCCAGCTCGCGATCAAGATCATCCAGCTTCTCTTCGCAGGTTCTAACGCCCTGCAATGACGCTGCTGAGCCGTTGATGAGACCATCAATAGCGTGCGCCACAGACTGTTTGGCCAGCGCGCAGGCCTGCATGGTCAGTTGAGGTAAATTGGATCCCGCGGGGGGCTGGAGAAGATTCGTGTTCACAACTACGCCCGGAAAGCTCATCGACTACCGCTGACTGCGAGTCTCTTAGGAGAGATGACGCTAATAATTTTACTTACCCTGACTTCGACTATAGTCGTGCCGGGCCCGGAAATTCTTACAATCACGTAAAATCTTTGTGAATCAATCTTTGTGAATCAATGTGGGCCGGCCAACTCTGCCCAAAGTTCTGCGCTTACTACTTTGGAACTTCAAAACGATAGCCGGTTCCGCGTACGGTCTTCAGATAGCGTGGACGTTCAGCATCACGCTCAATCTTTTCCCGTAGCTTGCGGACATACACGTCCACGGATCGCGGGCTTACGAAGGTTGTTTCCCGCCACACCGCATCGAGGATCTGATCACGGGTAAAGACGCGGCCGGAATGCTGCGCCAGGTAATGCAGCAGTCGGAACTCCGTAGCCGTGGTGGTCACTGTCTCTCCGCGCACGCTCAGCGTCATGGCATTGGCGTCAATCTCCAACTCGCCGGCCTTGATGGATGCAGGCGCCAAGGGAACTTCGCAACGCCGCAGCACGGCTTTGATGCGTGCCACAAGTTCGCGTGGGCTGAACGGCTTGGTGATGTAATCATCGGCGCCCAGTTCCAGACCCAGAATACGATCGGTCTCTGACGTTTTGGCGGTAAGAAAAACAATGGGCGTGCCGGCCAGCGGCGCGCCTGCCTGGCGCACCTGACGGCATATATCCAGGCCATCACCACCGGGAACCATGATGTCGAGCAGCATGAGCGAAGGCCGTTCTTTTTGCGCATCGGTGATCACGTTGGCCGTAGTTGAAAAGCTGCGCACGCGAAAGCCCGCAGCTTCAAGGTTATGGCGTACCAGCCTCGCAATATCGAGATCATCTTCCAACAGGAATATCTTCTGCTTGCCGGCTCCGTCGCCGTCTACAGCAAAATCTCGGATCATGGGTCGTCTTCCACCTAATGCCATCATCTTGCGGAGAGAGTACACAGCGGACGTTAAAGGAGTGTGAAACCTGAACATTTTCGAAGGGAAGTTAGCAGCTCAGGATTTCATCAACCTTTAACCTAAGCTCGACCCGGGTTTGTTGTAACAGTCTTTATTTCGGCAGTACTGATTTTGACTATCTTTGCTCGACTTTCCTTTGTCTTTTATCTTTATATCTTTGCTTCGAGCTATCTTTGCTTCGAGCGTTTTTGATGAAAACTGTCTTCGTTTGCACCACTCGGGTTGGGGTTCATCTGTCTTTTGTCTGAATGGCCGCTCTGATTTGGCCGGGTACACACCTCGCGCGGCCCGGCAGGCAGCTCTAGCTGGCTGGGGGAATGGCTGCGAGCCGGGCCGAATCATGAGAGTTTTCTAACCACACGCAAAAAGGTCTGGCGAGCAAAAAGCGGGGCTCCGGTTTGCATCTTGCAGGGGGCAGGCGTACCCTTAAGGGGTTCGCATTAAGTGAACGTGAGTTATTTGAAACTCTCCTTTTGAGTTGTATCGACATAACCTCGCAGTCACGCCTTCAATAGCGCGCCTGTTTAGACCGAAGAAGGACCTCATGAAGAACATCTACGTAGGAAACTTGGACTTCAAAGTTACAGAAGACGAGCTCCGCCAGGCATTTTCCGCATACGGCCAGGTAGAGAATGTAACCATTTTGAAGGACCGTGACACAGGCCAGCCGCGAGGTTTTGGATTTGTGGAAATGGCCAATGACGAGGAAGCTGATAAAGCGATCAGCGGAATGAACGGAGCCCAGATTGGCTCACGCGCTCTCAACGTTAACGAAGCCCGACCGAAAGAAGCACGTGCCGGCGGCGGTGGTGGATTTGGCGGCGGTCGCGGTGGCGGCGGCGGCTTTGGCGGCGGACGCGGCGGCGGCGGTGGAGGCCGTGGCGGCGGTGGCGGCTACGGCGGTGGTCGTGGCGGCGGTGGCGGTGGTCGCAACCGTTACTAGCCTTACAACGAAATAAAAAAGGGGAGTTGCAGCCATCTGCATCTCCCCTTTTACATTTCTGTTTGCGAGCGCGTTTTAGACGAACTCGACGTGTGGCTCCTGCGTGATGATTCCCGCGCGATAGCCCATGTTGAGCAGGCGCGAGACGGCTTCTTTGCCGTCGTCACCATAGTCCAGCGTGCGCGCGTTCACATACATTCCCACAAAACGGTCCGCCATGTGTGGATCAAGATCACGGGCAAATTGCATGGCATAAGCCAGAGCCTGTTCGCGATGATCCAGCGCATGCTGAATGCTGTCACGCAGCGCCTGTTGCACTGTGGAGATCAACTCAGGGCCAAGATCGCGGCGAATGGCATTGCCGCCCAGAGGCAGCGGCAGGCCTGTCATCTCATGCCACCACTTGCCCAGGTCGATAATCTTGCTCAATCCGGAGCGGTCATAGGTAAGCTGGCCTTCGTGGATGATCAGTCCGGCTTCGTAATTCCCCGCGAGCACCTGGGGAATGATCTGATCGAAGGGAACCACGGCTGTTTCAATGTCCGGAGCAAACAGCTTGAGCGCCAGATAGGCCGTTGTCATGGTGCCCGGAACCGCCACCTTCATGCGTTTGAGGTCTTCCAGGCTGATGGCGCGTGGCGCCACCACCATGGGACCGTACTGCTCACCCACACTGCCTCCGCAGGACATCAGCGTGTACTTGTCCTGGACGTACGGATAGGCGTGGAAAGAGATGGCGCTCACATCATAGAAGCCATCCATGGCTTTACGGTTAAGCGTTTCAATATCTGTCAGCGTGTGGCTGAACTTCAATCCCGGGACGCGCACCTTGTTGGTGGCCAGGCCGTAAAACATGAAAGCGTCATCGGAATCAGGGCTATGCGCAATGCTGATTTCTCGAACTTGGGGAACAACGGACGAAGTCGACATAAAAGATAAATCCTACGCTCACTATTATCGCAGCACACGCGCTCCAGCGCCTGTAGCCGGGACAAGATTCTCAAATTTTTGTTCTGGATATAGTTCTGGATATAGCTCTGGATATAAAAGATATGAAAATTAATGCGTATGGTCAGTCGAGGCCGCGTGTTCGGCGGCATCCACGGAGTCTTCCGGTTGCGGCGGTTCAAGGCTGTTCGGCGGCGTGTGATGGGGGCGGCGCAAGTGCGAGCGCAATCGCCACCACGTGGCGCCCACGGCCACCATGATTGCAGCCAGGGAAAGCGCGAGAATCGCAAATAAAACCTTCATCAGCACTGGTCAAAGGATACCAGAGCAGGGCCGCCCAGGAACGCAGGAAAAGGGCCTAGACGCCTACGGGGAACGGCTTAGAATGCGGTTCCGGCGAGGCGGAACGGCCCTCAAACCTGCCTTGCAGCAGTGACATCAATCCGGTGTACCAGTAGCCCAGGACGAACAAAAGAAGAAATGGGATGGTCCAGTAATTCTCGCTGCTGAAAGCGTAGGCGCACATCAAAAAGAAGTAAGTTCCAACCAGCAGCTCAAGCCAGGGAACAATGCCGAGCCGGCGACGGTATTGCTGTCCCAGGGCCTTGTCTTTTTTTGATTCCACGCGATATTTCGGTGTGCGTTTGAATGCCGACTTGATGCCCAGAAGAGCTTCCAGCACCGCGCGTGTATTGGTGAGCGTGAGCCCGATGCCAAGAGCCATCAGGAATGGCAGATAAAGGAAGGTGCGGGGCCAGCGCCGCGGAAACAATTCTTTTTGTGATACCAGGTAGAAGCTGGAGATGGAAAACGTGGATGCCAGAAATAGCGGCAGATCAATCAGCAACATCTGGAACCATCCGCCAAAAGAACGGATGATCATGGCCGGCAACAGCAGGGTAGAAAGAATGATCATCAGCGGATAGCTGATGTTGGCCGTGAGATGGTAGAAGGCTTCTACCTTGATGCGCCATGGAACATCACTGCGGAACACCAGCGGCAGCACCTTCTTAGCAGTTTGAATCAGGCCCTTGGCCCAGCGCGCCTGCTGGGTTTTGAACGCGGTCATTTCAATGGGCAGCTCCGCCGGGCACTCAATGTCCTGCACATACTTAAACTTCCAGCCTTTGAGCTGTGAGCGGTAGGAGAGATCCGTGTCTTCTGTCAGAGTGTCATGCTCCCACCCGCCGGCGTCTTCAATGGCCTGGCGACGCCACATGCCTGCCGTGCCGTTAAAGTTGAAGAATACCTGGCTGCGGGAGCGGCCGCCGTGTTCCAGAATGAAATGTCCATCCAGCAGAATGGCCTCAACTTCGGTCAGGAAGGAGTAGTTGCGGTTCAGATGCGTCCAGCGCGTCTGGACCATGCCAATGGTCGGATCGGCAAAGTGGTTCACCACGCGCATCAGCCAGTCTTCGGGAGGAACAAAGTCGGCGTCAAAGATGGCAATGAACTCGCCCTTGGAAGTATTCATGCCATTCTGCAGCGCGCCCGCTTTAAAGCCTTCACGGTTGGTGCGATGGATGTAGGTGATCGGGTGACCCAGCGCGGCATAGCGGTCCACCACAGCCCTGGCGACAGTGACTGTGTCGTCGGTTGAATCGTCGAGTACCTGAATGTCCAGCTTGTTCTTGGGATATTCAACCTTGCAGATAGATTCCACCAGACGATCCACCACAAACTGTTCGTTGAAAATCGGCAACTGGATCGTCACACGCGGCAAATCTGCAAACTGGGTGGGCGGCTCCGTGGTGCGGTTTTTCCGATTGCGGTAATACATGTACACCAGCACGTAACGATGGATACCGTAGCCCGCCAGGATGACCATCACCACAAAATAGGGGATGAGCAACATCATGTCGAAGGCGTTGGGAGAGTAGAGGCCCTTGAAGGTTCGATCGAGGAATTGCGACTTGAAATAGTGTATGAAGCCCTTTTGCTGGGCCGTGCTCAGCAGCAATAAACAGTTGGCAAATAGCGGACTCAGAGGAGGACTCCCGGGGGAATTCAGAAAAGAAGATTGTAGCAGACAGGAAGCGGGTTTTTTGAACCGCGGGCTAACGCCTTCTTACGAATTCAAGCGTTGCGCACACCTGGACATCTGCGAAGGAAGTCGCTCTAAGTCGTGCTTTGTCGCGCCTTTCCTGGCAGGAATTTGAGATTCTTCCACTAGCATCATTCCGTGCGCAAAGCCTTTTTCATCTGCCTTGTTCTTTTGTTCCTCACCACTACATTTTCATCTGCGGCAGCCGAAGAGCAACCAATCTGGCGCATCAATCTCGAGACCTATCCACAAATGTTGACTCAAAACATTGTGTTGAGATTCTATGGTGACTTGCTGGTTATATATTCAGAAGCGGGAAATTGTGTCCTCGTCTTCGACCGAAAAAGCCAACGGATGGTCGATGACAAAGAGACGCGCAGAGCTGTTTCGTTGTTTTTGGTGAATTCATGTCCGCGAACACGGTTTCGCAAACGATTCCCGGAAATAAACTTGCTTGAATGCTGGAAGGAAATGGTGCTGGAGCAAGTCGGGGGCATCGGGTTCCATAACAAGGAGCCCACGGAGTACTTTTTGCGCCTGTCTGGGAAACAGCGGGTGCTTCTATTTCATGGAAATCATCGAAACTGCTGGCCTGGAGATCCTCATTTTGTCGGAGATGGTCAAATTCTGGTGAACCAGTGCAACGGAAAAGCACTTGTCTTAAATACGAAAGGAACAAAACTGTATAGCTTCCCAAAACTGTCCGAGGCTTATATAGCTTTGAATGACGAGGGTACGAGGTTTGCGGCCTTTGAAAGAAGTTCGTCATTCCTTCATGAATTTGAGGGTACAAACAGGCTCAAAGTGAGCGTCTTTCGGTCAGCAGATGGCAGGAAGATCTTCGAACGAAAGTGGCATCTCGGGGAAGGCGACGGAATTAACGATGGGCGGATTGCACTCTCCAACGACGGATCATTGCTTGCCATCGCCCGCTGCGGAGAAGTGCAGATATTCCGTCTCCCTGTTATGCACTAATTCAGAAAGAACTGCCGGTACAGCGTGTCGCGCTGTTTAGGCATGAAGCCGGCATCGCGGATCATGCGGCGCAGCTCCTCTTCGGTGGTGCAATTCGCCACGCCCGCCGAGCGGACAACGTTTTCTTCCAGCATGACTGAACCCACGTCATTGCCGCCGAAACGCAAGCCCATCTGGCAGACCTTCAAGCCTTGTGTCACCCAACTGGATTGAACGTTCTCAATGTTGGAAAGGAACAGTCTGGCAACGGCCAGAGTCTTCAGGTATTCCACGGCGGTGGCTTCATCCCAGTGGCGGCCACCCAACGCGGTGTTGCCGGGCTGAAAACTCCAGGGAATAAATGCGGTGAATCCGCCAGTCTCTTCCTGCAAATCGTAAACGTGCTGAAAGTGATTGATGCGCTGCTCCAGCGTTTCACCCACGCCGAACATCATGGTGGCCGTGGTCCGCATGCCGATCTTGTGGGCGGTGCGGTGCACGTTGAGCCAGTCTCCTGTGAGGCACTTCAACCTGGCGATCTTATGGCGGACTTCATCGTCCAGAATTTCCGCGCCGCCGCCGGGGATGGAATCAAGGCCGGCGTCGCGCAGGCGACGGATGGTGTCTTCAATACTCAAGCCGCTGATTTCGGCAAAATGAATGATTTCGGAAGCGGAGAAGCAGTGCAGGTGCACCTTGGGAAAGCGCTGTTTGATGCCGCTGAGCATCTGCTCATACCACTCGATTTTCAAGTCCGGATGCAGACCGCCCTGCATCAACACGCCGGTGCCGCCAACCTCTACCGTCTCGCGGATCTTCTCGTAGATGGTCTCAAAATCCAGCACGTAACCTTTGCTGCGTCCCGGTCCTTTAATAGGCGCGTAAAAGGCGCAGAAGGTGCAGTACTCCGTGCAGAAGTTGGTGTAATTAATGTTGCGATCAATGATGTAGGTGACCACGCCTTCAGGATGCAGCTTGCGGCGTTGAGCGTCGGCATCCATGCCGAGACCGATCAGATCGTCCGAGCGGAAATAGTCCAGAGCCTGTTGTTTGGTAAGGGACATGAAACCACTATTTTACTGGAATCATGCCCCTGCTAACAACGAGATCAGCTGGCCTTCTGCGCGATGCGGCGAAGCAGGTAAAACGTGCCGATCGCGACATACGTGAGGGCCCAGATGCAGAAAGGTACAAAATAAGCCAGAGAATGAGTGGAGTGAGAAAGACAAACGCCTATAACCAGATAGCCCAGGCCAAGCCCAAAGAAGAACATGGCAAAGGCCCTTACATTTTCAAAGTAACGCTGACGCCAGGAATTGAGTAACCGCATACACATGGAGAGATGTTGAAGCAGAGCTGCGAGTTGCTAAGCGGCTGACTTTGCGATGCGCGGGCGGAAATCACGCTTTGGCTGGCTCTTTAGGCTCCGGAATCACCGGCTTGCCTTCGCGCTTGCGTTTCAAGGTCCACCAGATCAGGGCGACTCCGCCCACTACAGCCAGCCCTATCAGGAACCAGAACAGCGGCTGGTAGTATTCGTGGAAGAAACCAAAGATCTGCTTGCTGTACATCGATCCCAGGTAGGCGAGGGCCGTGTACCGTATGGCTCGGGCCAGTCCTACGGCCAGGAGAAACTTTTTTGGCGAATATTTGAGTGCTCCGGCGGCCAGCAGAAACGGCGAATAAGGCACCGGCGGCGGCAATAGTCCGGGAATAAAAAGGCTCCAAAAGCCTTGTTTCTCAAAGCGTTTGAAGATTTTGTCGATCTTCTTTTTCGGGATTTTCTTCTCCAGCGCTTCCTTGCCGCCTTTGCGCCCCATCGCGAACGTCATATACCCGCCGGCCATGCCGCCGATTGTGGCCATCACAGCGTAATACGGCCACCAGCCGGGCTGTTGAGCCGCCAGGATGACGGTGAGCGCGTCCATACTGCCGGGCAGGGGAATCGGTGAATTATCTGCAAATCCCAGCAGCACCAGGCCGAGTCCGCCTAGCCTGACCAGCCATGCCCACGCGCTAAGAATAAGGATGTGAGGAAGAAGCGGCACAAGTCATTGGATGCTCCCGGATGATGCACGACTCCGAACGGCAGGCGAGAGTTTTGTGAAGCTGAGCCCATGTGCCTTCCAGGCGCGAACGCGCTTACAGGCGAGAAGTAAGCTTGTGCTCGAGGAAGTCCAGTTCCGGCGCCTCCGGAAGGACCTTCATCTCGGCAGCGTATTTGTAGAACAGCCGCAGACCTTCAAGGTTTTCTGCGTCGAGGCCGTAATCGATGTTCTCAGTCAGGTAACTGGTGATTAGCGGCACGGGCAACTTCAGGCGGGGCGACCACTCTTTGGCGATTTCGGGAATATGTTTGAGCCCGGTGTCGCGTGATTGCTGAAAAACCTGCGGAAGGTTGACCTTCGTGCTCAAGCTGTTCAACGCCGCTTTGCGTACCGCCCAGAATGCGAAGACGAACGGACGCCCGGTCCAGCGCCGCCATTGTTCGGCCAGATCGTAAACGAAATAGCCGTCGGTTTTCGCCTGGAGTGCCGGGTCGCCGATCAGAAGGGCCGCATCGTGCCATTGCAGCATTTCATCCAGCACTGCTTTCTGGCGGTTAAATCCCGGACTGACGCCGACAAACTTGCGCAGAAAAATCTCCACCAGCGCCGCCGACGTGCGCGAAGAATCATCGGTGGCAACGTTGCGGATCTTTTCCGCCGGAACCTTACTGACCAGCAGAATGGAACGCACGTGGTTTTTCGATGCAATCGCAATATCCGGAATGATGGTGAGACCGGGAATGGTAGTGTAGGCTGCGGCTGGAATAATGCCGATGTCGGCCAGGGCCGTCTTCAGCTCTTCCGCGCATTGTGAAGGCACCGTGTAGGTGATGGAAAAGCTCTCGCGAAGCTGCGTTGCGGTCTCGCCATGCTCAAAATCCCACATAAGCGGAGCAGTGTTCAGAAAGCTGATGGCGGAGACACGTAATGCCATAATGAAAGATATTGTAAACAATCGTGAACTTTCTTTTCCTTGACAGCGTTTCCTCTGTCCGTGTACAGTCCCGCAAGTTTCATGGCTAGTCCAACTACAGGAACATCGAACGCAATTTACTGGCTGGCGCTTTCACTCACGCCAGGTCTGGGGCCAACCCGCGGACGCAAGCTGGTTGACCATTTTGAAAGCGTCGGTGACGTGTTTCATGCGTCGCTGACCGAACTGGAAGGCCTTAATCTACAAGCGCAATCAGCCCAGCACATCGCTTTGGGTAAGTCGCTGGATATGGCGCATGAAGAGTTTGCCAGGGCAGCCTCATCCGCCGTGAGCATCATCTGCCGCGAAGACGCAGAATGGCCGGAACGGCTGAGCGAGATCTATGATCCGCCGCTGGTGCTCTTTGTTCGCGGCAACGTGGCGGCGCTGGCCGCTCCAGGAATTGGCGTTGTCGGCACGCGCCATCCCACGCCTTATGGCATTGGCATGGCGGAGCGTCTGTCCAGTGATCTTTCGGGTCGTGGGCTCATCATTATTAGTGGCATGGCGCGCGGCGTGGATACGGCCGCTCATCGCGGAGTGATCAAAGCAAAAGCCCGCACCGTGGCCGTGTTTGGGACGGGCGTGGACGTGATCTATCCGCGAGAAAATCGCAAGATCGCCGATGGCATCCTGGAATGCAATGGAGCGCTGGTCAGCGAATTTCCGCTCAACACATTTGCCGCTCCGCAGAACTTTCCCATTCGCAATCGGATCATCAGCGGCCTGTCACTGGGCGTTCTGGTGGTGGAAGCCGGTGAGTATAGCGGGACGAGAATCACCGCCCGTTGCGCGCTGGAGCAGAGTCGCGAATTGTTTGCTGTCCCGGGAAATGTCACCTCCAGGAACTCCTGGGGACCGAATACGCTGATCAAACAGGGAGCCAAGCTAACTGCAACATGGGAAGACGTTTGGGAGGAATTGCCGGCCGAGGTAAAGCTGCGGCTTGAATCCGATTGGGCGTCCCAGGCATCAGACCAGAAGCCCCAAACCAACAGCCTGTTTAATAATGATGAGCAGTTGACGCCCCGTGAGAAGAAGATCCTCAAGGTGCTGAAACAGGATGAAATGACTCACATTGATACGATCATTGAAAAACTGGAACCGGAGGTGTCATCGTCAGAAATCTTCGCCGCGTTGTTTGAGCTGGAGTTGAACGGAAAAATCAGACAGATGCCGGGGAAGAATTTTGTAAGAAGCTTCTAGCTGGAAATCGGTACTTGGTAATTAGTATTTGGTACTTGGTGAGGCATGCATGAGAAATTATCGAGAGCTTGATGTTTGGAAGAAATCGCACAAACTCACTCTTGAGCTGTACCAACTAAGCCGCTCGTTCCCGAAAGACGAGATGTACGGACTGACATCGCAGATGAGGCGTGCAGCCGTTTCTGTCGGAGCAAATCTGGCGGAAGGGTGCGGAAGGCGGACCAGTCCCGAACTGGCGCGATTCGTTCGTATCGCCATGGGATCGGCCAGTGAACTTGACTATCATTTGCTGCTTTGCAGAGACTTTCAGTTCGTGAGCGCCCAAGATTATGAACGTACATCAACCGAGCTTTCGCGTGTTCGGAAGATGCTGACCGGTTTGCTCGCGAGCATTGAGGCGCAGCTTGGGGAACGCGAACACACAGCCGAGGCCTCGCAACCAAAAACCAAGTACCAAAGGCCAAGTACCTAGTGCACAGATTGTCGGAGCGAGGCAATCCGTGTTAGCTTCAAACCAACATTAGCGGAATAGGAAACAATTGTCCAAATCACTCGTTATCGTCGAATCGCCCGCCAAGGCGAAGACCATCAATAAATATCTGGGAAAAGACTACGAGGTGGAAGCCTCGCTTGGTCACATCAAAGATCTGCCCAAAAGCAAGCTGGGTGTGGATCTTGAGGGTGACTTTGAGACCGAGTATGACGTTATTCCCGGCAAAGAAAAAGTCGTGGCCAAGCTGAAGAAGATGGCCAAGGACGCCGTTGCCATTTATCTGGCGCCTGACCCGGACCGAGAAGGCGAAGCCATTGCCGCGCATCTTGCTGAAGAACTGACCGAAGGTTTCAGCAAAAAGAGAAAGAACGGCATCCCTGTGCACCGCGTGACCTTCAACGAAATTACCAAGAAGGCCGTACTGGAAGCTTTTCTTCATCCCCGGGAGATAGACCAGAACCTGGTGGACGCGCAGCAGACGCGTCGAGTTCTTGACCGCATTGTGGGATATCAGGTGTCTCCGCTGTTGTGGGACAAAGTTCGACGTGGGCTTTCCGCAGGTCGCGTGCAAACGGTGGCGTTGCGCCTGATTGTGGAACGCGAGCGCGAGATCAAGGCGTTCGAGAAGAAAGAATACTGGACCATTGACGCGCATCTGGGAGCGGCCAAGCCGCCGGCGTTTGACGCGCGCTTTGTTGGCCGCGGTGATGAAAAAACGGAAATCCCCAACGGCGAAGAGTCCAAAAAGATTACGGATGCGCTGGAAGCGGCTACCTGGACCGTCAAGACGGTGGAAAAGAAAGAGCGCCGCCGCAGTGCAGCACCGCCGTTTACCACCAGCAAGCTGCAACAGGATGGCTCGCGCAAGCTGCGTTTCAGCGTGAAGCGCATGATGATGATCGCGCAGCGTTTGTATGAAGGTGTGGAACTGGGCGACGAAGGCTCGGTCGGCCTCATTACTTATATGCGTACCGATTCGGTGCGCGTATCAAATGACGCGGTGACTGAACTCCGCGAGATGATTAACTCTGCGTACGGCAAGGAATTTCTGCCGGAAACGCCGAACGTTTATAAGTCGAAAAAAGAAGCGCAGGAAGCGCATGAAGCTATCCGTCCAACTTCGGCTGCGCGCCATCCCGACGAGATCAAAAAATATCTGGGTGAGGACGAATACAAAGTTTACAAGCTGATCTGGCAGCGCTTTGTCGCGTCGCAGATGATGCCGGCCGTGTTCGATCAGACGGGTGTCGATATCGAAGCCAAATCGGGCAATGAGAGTTTTATTTTCCGCGTGACCGGATCGGTGCTCAAGTTTGAAGGCTTCTTGAAGGTCTACGAAGAGTCCAAGGAAGGCAAGGACGAAGAAGACGAGGCCCTCAAGCACAAGCTGCCTCCTCTGGAAGTGGGCCAGAAGCTGACACTGAAGGAGATCAAGCCGGAGCAGCATTTCACCGAGCCGCCTCCGCGGTTCAATGAAGCTTCGCTGGTGAAAGAACTGGAAGAACGCGGGATTGGACGGCCATCCACCTATGCCACCATTCTGTCTACCATCCTGGAACGGCAGTATGTGCAGAAGGTTGGCGGAAAGTTTTCACCGACAGAAACCGGGTTGGTTGTGACCGACCTGCTGGTCAAAAACTTTGCTGAGATCTTCGATCCCGCGTACACCGCGCGTCTGGAAGAGGAGCTGGACGAGATCGGTGAAGGCAAAGAACCGTGGAAGCAGGCGCTGGGTGACTTCTACAAAAAGTTCTCCAAAGACCTCCGCTATGCTGAAAAGCACATGGAGAACATCAAGCGGATGGAGAAGCCGACGGAAGAGAAGTGCGAACGTTGCGGCTCTCCGCTGGTTCTCAAGTGGGGCAAGCACGGTTCGTTCTACGCCTGCAGTTCGTATAAGAAGGATGATCCGGAAAGCTGCACGTTCACCAAGGAAAATCCCATCAATCTTCCTGAGCTGGACACAGCGGAGATGCCGGAGACCGGCCAGGACGAGTATTGCGAGAACTGCGGTCGCGTAATGGTGCTGAAGCGCGGACGCTTTGGCCAGTTCATGGCGTGCACAGGCTATCCGGATTGCAAGACCACGCGCCGGCTGGACCAGGGCAAACGTGTGCCGGACGTTCCGCTGGAAGAGGTCTGCCCGGCATGTAAGACGCGCAATTTGGTGCTGCGTCATGGACGCTACGGTGAGTTCATCTCATGCAGCGGGTATCCGGACTGCAAGTACATCAAGCAGAATTTCATCGGTGTAAAGTGCCCGCAGTGCAAGGATGGCGAGCTGGTGGAGAAGAAAGCACGTCGCCGTGGCAACACCTTCTACGGGTGTTCGAATTATCCGAATTGCGAGTTTACGTCGGCCTATAAACCTGTGGCGGAGACGTGTCCGGGTTGCGGCAGCCCGTATCTGCTGGAGAAGCATTTGAAGTCAGGCTCCATGCTGATCTGTCCGAACAACAACAAGAAAGCGGCCGATGAGGAAGAGCCAAAGCCGAAGCGCGCTAAGAAAGGCAAAGCCGGCACGAAGGAAGAGGTTCCAGCGGCACCGGTCGTGAAGTGCGACTACGTGAAAGCCATCCCGGCTCCCGAGCCGCAAGAAGTGGCATAAGTTTCGTAGACGATAGTGAAAAAATGGGATTCCGATTGGGGTCCCATTTTTTGGTCTCCAATATGGCTAGTGCCGTGCTCTCAAGACCGGCACTAGATCCCTCAGGGCTGCGCGCGAGCTGAAGAAAACGCTCGCGACGCTTACGCCCTTCGGGATGACGATGATTGTTTAGGGATGAGCAGTCGCCTCTGAATAAAAAATGTTGATGGCCGGAAGCGTTTCCGCCCATGAGGGTTGCTCAGTTAAGTTCAGGCAGCTTTCTGCGCAGATGAGAGCTTGCTGGCCAGAACATCGACTTTCTCGATCACTGGAGGTTTGGACAAAAGCTCTCCGGCCTTTGCCATCAATGCGGCTGCAATGGGGCCGTTCAGATGGGCCTGCCGGCCATCTTCTGCGGCGAATGTATCAAAGATTCCAAACGTGCTGGGTCCCAGCCGAAGTGCAAACCATGTGGTTGTTCCCGGCTCCTGCTGCGCAAGTGCCAGGCCGCTACGGAGAAAATTTTCAACATCAGATTCTTTTCCGGCTTTCGCTTCCAGACGTACTAACAGTGCTACTTTTGCGAGATCTGCCATAATCAAGGTCCTCTTTCTATTTGGCTCAGGTTGAAAAAAATGGTTTGTTCGAATGCGGAGCCCACAGTGCCGGTATCCAGGAACGTGAAGGCTGACAGCTACGTCGGTTTGGATGCCTGTGAGACTGCCCCGGCTGCTAAAAGTTGCACACAGCGGTACAGATGTCGCAAAATTTAGCGCGAACTTAATTTACCAAACGAATCGTATCCAATACAGGGGACACATCATGCCGAAAAAAGCCACAGCTCAGGACGCGGAAATCATTTTACGCTTGTATGACTTGCGCAGGGAAGCAACCATGCGTATTGCGCGAAAGTTCGTGGTCACGGAATTCTGGCCGCAGAGTTATGAAGAGTTTCGCGATGTCCTGCTGGACTATCGCCATGAAAAGAACGCGTTCGCACGCCAGGTGTTGACTTACTGGGACATGGCGGCCGCCATGGTGCTGCAAGGAGCGGTGAGCGAAGATCTTTTCTACGCTTCCAACATGGAACCGTATTTTATTTTTGCCAAGTTCGGCCAGTATCTTGACCAACTTCGAAAGGACTATATTTCACCGGAGTTCTTGAAGAACATTGAGGCACTGGCGAATCGTCCGAAAGGCAAGCAGCGGGTGAAATATTTGCGTGCGCGGGTGGCGGCAAGACAGGCACAAGCCGCAGCGGCAAAGGCGGCGAAGCAGTAGACCAAATTCAAAGCACGCGGATTCAGCTCAGGAAATGTATTCCTTGATGTACGGGTCTTCGATGTGGCCAAGTTCCAGGGCGGTGCCGTCAAATATGATTTTGCCATCACGCAGAATCATGAAACTGGTGTGAACGTCGCGCGGCCTGCCTTCAATCGACTTCATGGAATTGGTATTGGAGTCGTAGTAGTGGCTGGCCAGCATGAATCCATCCTGAAGGCGATGGCTCACCAGCAGCGCGCTGGTCTTGGCAACGTCCCGCTGTTTCATAATGAGTTCAATGATGGTGGTGGACGTGATGGGATCCAGGCCGCCGGTGGGTGAATCATAGAGCAGGATTTCCGGGTGGGTGATGATGGCCCGCGCGATGCCTACGCGCCTGCGCATGCCGCCGGAAAGTGAGGATGGGAACATATCCACGGTATGTTCCAGTTCCACAAAACGCAGTGCCTCGCGCACGCGGGCTTCTACCTCTTTGTCAGGAAGATGTTCCTCCATCAGGCGAAACGCAACATTCTCGCGTACAGTAAGGGAATCAAACAGCGCGCTCTCCTGAAACACAATTCCCACCTGGCTGCGCAGATCGAACAACTCCTCTTCCGTCATGGTGGTTATGTCATGGCCGAGAACGTAAATATGTCCTGAATCAGGGCGCTCCAGTCCCAGGCAGAGTTTGAGGATGGTGCTTTTGCCCGAGCCGGCCACCCCCAGCATCACTTTAGTCTCGCCACGCTTCAGCTCGAAAGAAACCTGGTTCAATACCTGCAGGTCTTCGAATTGCATTGAGACATCTTCGAAGATAATGGCCTTGTGAACGGTGTCGGGCTTCGGCGCAGGTTGGCTATCGAGTTGAGACAGAAATGGGCTCATCTGAGTTCCAGCAGGAACTGAGTGAGGATCACGTCCACGGCGAGGATGAGCACGGAGGCTGCCACAACCGCTTGCGTGGTGGAACGTCCCACGCCCTGCGTGCCGCCCTTGGTATTGATGCCGTAAAAGCAACCGACAGTCGCGATGATGAAGCCGAAGAATATGGGCTTCACCAGGCCGGTAATCACGTCATTGTAAGTAAGCTGCTGGTAGGCAGAGTTCCAATATTGAAAGGTGTCAATACCGAGCTTGAAATAAGAAATGATGTAGCCGCCCACCAGTCCGACAAGGTCAGACAGGATGGTGAGAAAGAAAAGCATGAAGACAGTGGCGACCACTCGCGGCGTAATCAGCTTTTTATAGGGATCCGTGCCAAGGGCGCGCATGGCGTCAATCTGCTCGGTCACTTTCATGGAACCGAGTTCGCTGGCCATACCGGAGGCGTTCCGTCCGGCAACCATCAGGCTGGTAAGAACCGGCCCAAGTTCGCGCACCATCGAGAGCGATACCAGCTGGCCGGTGATGGAGATCTGCCCGAAACGTTCCAGCGTAGGCGAATAGTTGAGCGCCAGCACCATGCCGGTGAAAGTACCGGTAAGTACCACAATGGGGAGCGAGCCCCAGCCTATGAGATCTGCCTGCTGGATGGTGTCAGCAAGATAACGGGGATGAGCAAAGATGTTGGTGAGGGACCGAACCGACAGGAGGGTATATTCCTGAACGGCCAGAATGCTGCGCTTCACAATATCAGTGGGGGCAGTGAGTTCCATTCCAGCTTCAATATAGCAGAGCGAACGCGTCATACCCAATTTCGGAGAAACATTGCATTGCTTCGCTGCAAGAGGTCGAATAGAATCGCAGCCGCCTTATGAACTCCCAGCCTGATAGCGAGCCCAAGTCAATCCGGCAGGTCATTCACCGCATGTTGATGTCCAAGGGGCGACTGGAGGCGCTTACCGACGGCATCTTTGCCATTGCCATGACCTTGCTGGTGCTTGAGCTGAAGGTGCCGGAACTGCCCAAAACGGTTAGCAGCTCAGAACTGCTGCACCGGCTGGGTGAGGCGGCGCCTGCGTTCTTCAGCTTTCTGGTCTCATTCCTGTATTGCGGGCTGCTCTGGATCATGCATCATCTGGCGATGCACTTCATCCGGCACATACAAATTGCCCTGGTCTGGTTGAATCTGCTTTTCCTGATGTCTATCTCAGTGCTGCCTTTTTCCTGTGCTCTGCTTGGGCATTACCTGAAGAACACGGCGGCACAGGAAATCTACTTCTGCAATCTGTTTGTGAGCGCGCTGTTTCTTTTTCTGGTTTGGACGTTCGCGCGGCGCCGAAAGCTGATCAGCGAGGATGATCCGCGGGCTGTGCGGGCGATGAGCCAGCAACTGATGATCTTTCCCGTAGCGATAGCCGCTGGGACCCTGGCTGCGCTGTATCGCCCTATCGCGGGCTTCTGGGGCATGACGGTGGTCCTGCTGGCGTTACGGCTATGGCAACGCCAGAGTTTCCGCAAGGAGCTTACTGCTCCTTCATTGCCGCAGTCTTCTTCCTGACTTCGATGTTCAACCGCTTGATCTTCTGATTGAGCGTGGAGAGCGGAATATGGAAGCGATCTGCGGCTTCCGTCTGGTTCCAGTTGCACTTCTCCAGCATGTCAACAATCAGGCGGCGCTCGCAGTCTTCCACGATTTCGAAGAGCGAAGCGTCCGGCCGATGTTCAAACATCTGTCCCGGCGAACCACGGCCTACGATGTGATCAGGCAGCAGGTCGATACCGACAACCGATCCATTGGAGAGCACTACGGCGCGCTCAATCACGTTTTCCAATTCACGCACGTTTCCCGGCCAGCCATAATCCATCAGCGGGCGCAGGGCTTCAGGTGAGATCTGGCGCAGAGGCTTTTCGTTCTCAGTGGAGAACTTGGTTAAGAAATGGTTCACCAGCAGGGGAACGTCAACGGCGCGTCCGCGCAGGGGCGGCAGGTCCACGGTAATGACGTTCAGGCGATAAAAGAGATCTTCGCGGAACTTGCCTTCGCGAACCAGAATCTTCAGATCGATGTTGGTGGCGGCAATCACACGCACATCAACCTGAATCTCATGGACGCCGCCCAGGTGCATGAACTTCTTGTCCTGAAGCACGCGCAGGATTTTGGATTGGGTCTCCATGCTCATGGTGCCGATTTCGTCCAGGAAGATGGTGCCGCCGTCGGCTACTTCAAACAGGCCTTTCTTGGAGGCGATGGCGCTGGTAAATGCGCCTTTGACGTGGCCGAACAACGTGGACTCCAACAGATCAGTAGGCATGGAGCCGGTGTTAACGGGGACAAAGGGCTGATTCTTGCGCGGTGAGTTGGCGTGGATCGCCTTTGCGATTAGCTCCTTGCCGGTGCCGCTTTCGCCCTGGATGAGCACGGTAGAGCGGCTGGCGGCCACCTGGCCAACCAGATCGAAGATCCGCAGCATGGGATCGCTCTTGCCGATGATGTATTCAAAGCTATAGCGCTGCTTCAGAGCACGCTTGAGCTGTTCATTCTGTTCTTCAGCATGGCGGCGCGCTACGGCGGCGCGTACGTCGGCCAGCAGCTTTTCATTGTCCCAGGGCTTCTGGATGAAGTTGGTGGCGCCGCTCTGCATGGCGCGTACGGCGTTGTCTACTGTGCCGTAGGCGGTGATCATGATGACAGCAAGTTGCGGATCGCGACTGCGGATGTCGGCAAGGATCTCCAGGCCGTTGCGGTCAGGCAATGCAAAATCGAGCAACACCAGATCAAAGGGGCGATCGCCAAGTTTTACCAGCCCGTCTTCCCCTGTTTCCGCAGATTCCACGGAGAAGCCTTCAAACTCCAGCAGCGTTTCCAATGATTCTCGAATGGCAGATTCGTCGTCAATGATCAGAATTGATCCACTCACCGAATTTTGTACATGAGGTCGGCTTAATAGGGCAGCTTCAGACATTTACGGCCTTCCTGATAAGAGGGAATTCAAGATGAAAAGTGGTGCCTTTGCCAGGAGAGGAGTCCACACGAATTTTTCCGGCGTGTTCCTGAATAATTCCATACGTCACTGCTAGTCCAAGTCCGGTACCGCGTGCCTGGCCTTCACGGGGTGCGTTCTTGGTGGTAAAAAACGGATCATAAATGCGATTGATATGCTCGGGCGCAATACCTGTTCCCGTATCAGAGATGCTGACCAGGACGGATGTGCCGTTGCTGGTTGATATATGAAGCTTGCCGCCTTTACCTGCCATGGCGTCGCGCGCGTTCAGGAAAAGATTGAGAAACACCTGTTGTAATTTGCCGGCGTTGCCGTGGATAGTTGGCAGGTTTTCGTAAAACGAGGTGTCAATCTTGATCTGTGAAGTCTTGAGCTGGTGTTCCAGCAGGGTCAGAGTTTCGGCAACGATCTTGTTCAAATTGACGTCAGTAAATTCGGTGGCGCTGGTACGGGAAAAGTTGAGCAGGCTGTTGACGATTTCTGAGGCGCGGAACGTCTGGCGCGTGATCTTATCGAGCAGACCCGTGAGTTTAGGGTCGGCACTGATCTGCTTGGAAAGCATCTGGGCATAGCTGGAGATGACCGCAAGCGGCGTATTCACTTCATGGGCTACGCCGGCTGCAAGCAGGCCGATGGATGATAGCTTTTCAGCCTGCGTAAGTTGCGACTCCAGTTCAATGCGTTCCGTGATGTCGTCCACGATGATCAGACGGCCGATCACGCTGAACTTGCGCGTTACCAGCGGCGCAATGGCGATGTTGGCTACGCGCGTATCACCTGCCGGTGTATGGATCCGAAACTTGTAAAGGTTATGGATGCCCGGGTTCTGGCGTACGCGGTAGAACTCTTCCATGAAAGATGGAGGAAAGACTTCACTCAGCCTTTCGCCGAGAACAAGGGAACGAGGCTGGGCGTACATGACTTCCATCTGCGAGTTCCAGGATTCAATCCGGTCTTCCAGGTCCACGGCAAGAACGCCGACACTGATCGATTCAACAATGTTCTCGTTGAAGTCCTTCAGGCGTTCGTACTCAGAGGCCTTCTGCTCCAGTGAGGCATAGAGCCGGGCATTCTGAATGGCGATGCCAATGTAGCCAGCCAGGGTTTCCAGAAGTTCAACGTCTTCGCTGGAGAGGAAATCGCCAGTAACAGTTTTGCCAAAGCCCAGCACGGCGATGGTGCGTCCCTGTACCGTGCAGGGAATGTAATAGTTCAGGTTCAGGCGAGCGATGGTCTCACGGGCGGTAGAACTTTCCTGCAACGCCTTACGCGTATTGTCAAAGAACATGTGACCCGCGTAATGCTCCGGACGGTCGACAACCAGGAAGCTGAGATCGAGCGGCATGGATGAGCTATAGGAGATGCCAAACGACTTGAGCATCTCGAATGGCTTGTCTTCATCTCCGGTCGCCATGAAAATGGCCAGCCGCTCCACGCCCAGCGTGCGCGAGAGGCGATCAATCACGGAGATCAGCATGGCGCCCAGATCGGTTTCAGAGCTGAGCTCGCGGCCGAACTCAATCAGCGTGCGGCGATAGTCATACCGGTTGCGATAAAAGAACTTATCCACGCGTTCCTGGATCCAGTTCTTGAGCGGTTCAAAAGCAAGCGCGGTGATGATGATGGCGGCAATCAGGCCGGCCGGACCGGTGCTGGGCAGGCGGGCGTGCACCACCTCAGCCATGCTGCCAATCACAACGAAGTAAGCGCCCACCAGGGCCGCTGTCGCCAGCGTATAAGACACGCCGCGCTTGAAGATCAGGTCCACGTCCATCAGGCGATAACGCACAATGGCGTAACCGAATGTGAGTGGCAGAAACACCAAAGACAAGACAGAAACCTTCATGGACGGCGTGGCCCGTAATCCGGCCAGGTAAGGCAGCACGTAAAGAAGGGTGAAAGGAGCAATCGCCAGCACCGTGCCGCGGGAGATCCATTTCATCTGCTCGCGTTGCAGAGGTGTGTTGGCGCGGCGATAGCTGTCCCAGAGAACAACCGCCGCAATGGCGAAATAAAGCGCCAGGTAAGACCAGTTGACCTGGTCCATGTGGAAGCGAAGTGATTCGCTGGCTTCAAACTGCTGCATCACGAAAATCTGAAGTGAGAGCAGAAGAAGGCCGGGCAGATACACAAGCGCCAACAGGAACGGATAACGCGCCACAATCCTGCGTTTCTCCGGGAATACCAGAGCAAAGTGCAGGAACAATGCCGGCTGGAGCATCCAGGCGGTTGTATTGGCCCAGAAGATCATCCAGTCAAAGGTGTTTAGTTTGCCTGTGTAGTGGAACGAATAAAGCACAAACGAAACCAGGCAGAAGACGTAAAAGTGCGTGGATTTTGGAGCCGTCCAGCGGCGCAGCAGAACATACAGGCCTATGCCGAGGTAGATGAGTGCGATCAGGCGCAAACCGAGATACAAACTGCGGTCCGCGGGAACCAAAATGACGGATGCCTCTGCCTTGGACCCGTTGCGAGCAAAGCTGTAAATAGCTGTTTGCAGGACTCCCACACGATAGAGCTGCTTCTGGAACGCAGCGTAGCTCGTGACAGGATGGTCTTCTTCCGCCGGTCGGGAGCGCACGCCCAGCAGTTTGTCGCCGACTTTGATTCCGGCCTTTTCTGCGGGGCCGCCAGGAGTGAGCCACTGGGCGGTCAGGACGCCGCCTTTTTCTACCCACCATGCGCCGTCTTCGGGGGACGAGAATTGGTTCTCTTTTTGAAAGTTGATGACGGCGAACGCGATGGTTGCAGCAGTCAAAACAGCCAGAACAACAGCCGACACCCGGATTAGTGAGTCCTTACGCATCCTATGGTCCTGAGAACCACGGGTATACTCGTTTCCGTGGTGGAGGAAGCCGTTCTCCCGTGTTTCAAGCAAGTCTTTTGCCATGGCAGGACCAAACCGCGAAGGAATAAGCCACTTATTCTGATGAGCTTACAAGATTATAGCCGACTAATTCCAAAACGGATACCAAAAATGGGATTTTACTGTGATTTTTAATAGGTCCTTTCCTTGAGTTTGGTCCGGCAAAAAAATGCGGGTCATCTTAAGTTAGACGTCCCGCAAGTAGAAGCGACAGAGGCGATATCTATTATTTGGAGGTAGGGCAGGCCAAGGACGGTTGCACCCGGGGACTGATAAGCGCATGGAAATCGAGAGCAGGATAGAGAAACTAGTTGATGAAACAACGAATTCCGTAGAAACAATGCATTACCTTCACGCTGGAACCGGTCCGCCCATGCTATTAATTCACGGCTTGTTTGGTGGTTCGTTTCAATGGCGCTTCAATATTGAATCATTGGCATTGAGTCATTCTGTATTTGCAGTCGATCTGTCAGGACTTGGGCTATCCGATGTTCCCCGAGGAGCGAATTGCAGCATGCACGCACAGGCGCGCAGACTGGTTCAATTTCTGGAGAGAAATAATCTCGCTCAGGTGAATGTTGTGGGTTCATCCTGGGGTGGCGCTGTGGCCACGATCCTGGCTTCCATGACGGAGCGTGTAGACTCATTGGTTCTGGCCGCGCCGGTGAATCCATGGTCGAGACAAGGTGAGGACCGTATACGCTTCTTCCGCGGATTCACCGGTGGCCTGATACTGCGTTGCGGATTGCGTTTTTCAGGACGCTTTCATGCACCCGCCGTTTCCGCCATGTATGGCGATGTCACAAAGATTCAGCCGGGAACTACGGAAGGCTACTCCGACCTTGTCTATCGCCCGGGACGCGCTCGAGCCCTGCAGAATATTCTGCGCAACTGGGAGACGGATGTACGTTCCCTGACCGGCGTTATCGCCAAAGTTAAACAGCCGGTGATGCTGATCTGGGGCGATCGGGACCGCGCCGTGGAACCTGCTTCAGCCCCGCGATTGCAAGAGGCAATGCCACAAGCCGAGCTTGCGGTCATTCCCGGAGCAGGACATTTGCCTTCTGAGGAGGTACCAGAGGTGTTTAACCGTTTGGTGTTGGATTTTTTTCAGCGAGTTTCCAAACCTGTGCCACACTAACTGAACTCGAATTTCCGTGATGCCGACATCAATCAAGACATTTCTGGCAAACCTTGACGGTGAAGCCTGGCTCCGCTTCTTTCTTGCGGTTGCCGGACTGGTGCTGGCATTCACAGCGGCAGTGTTTTCTTCTGCCGCGCGCGAAAGTGGAAACTTACTGGCCACTGCCATCTTCGCATCCACCGCTCTGTTTCTGGCTGGACTGGTTGGAGTGACCACGGTGCCGTTTCTGGCCCGGCGCGTGGCTGCGGGCCGGGTACGGGAAGCGCTGCACTATGAGCTGACGCGTGAAGGTATGGCATATCTGGGCGTGGCATTGGTGATTGGCATCGCCGCGCTTAACACGGGTAACAACCTTCTCTTTATCATTCTTGCAGCCATGCTGGCGGCGATTGTAGTTTCCGGGCTGGCATCGGCGGCAGTTTTGCGCGGGCTCGATCTTGACATCATGGTCCCGAGCAATGCTTTTGCCGCCAAGCCGGTGGGTGTGCGTGTGGAACTGCACAATCCAAGAATCGTGGTGCCGGCATTCTCCATTAAGGTGCACACGCCGGTGGACAAAAAGAAAAAAACGCCGGGCTGGGAATGGCAAAAAACTGAATTCGTTTTCCCTAAACGCCGCAAATGGTTCCGTCTGCCGGATTACACGCTGAGAAGGAAGTCTCCGCCGCCGCGTCAAGCCAAGGTATTAACACGCCCCGTGTACTTCACGTTCATCGCGCCCAAGCGTACCGGAGCGGCAGAAGTAGAGCTGACGTTCCCACGGCGTGGAATGTATAGCCAGGATTCATTCAGTGTGGCAACGCGCTTTCCATTTTCATTCCTGATCAAAAGCCGCAAAGTCACGCTGGAACGTGAGCTGCTTGTGTACCCCGCGCTGCTGCCTTCTGACGATCTGCTTGACGTGCTGCCCATGATCACGGGCGAGTTTGTTTCCCAGTTGCGTGGCCGCGGCAGCGAGCTCTACCTGATTCGCGAATACACACCGCATGATCCTGCGCGTTATCTGGACTGGAAAGCCACAGCCAAGACCGGCGAGTTGAAAGTGCGTGAATTCAGCCGTGAAGATGAACGACGCCTGCGCGTGGTCTTTGACAATCCTGAACCAGGGCGCGTTTCCCCGGCGGCTTACGAGAAGGCCGTTTCCATGGCTGCCACGCTGGCCTGCCACTTTAACGGCCAGAACGTAGAGCTTTCTTTCGCCGGCTCCGGGTATAAGCACAATGAAGATCTCAATGAATTCCTGCGCTATCTCGCCTTGATTCACCCAGCCCGCAGTGAAGAATCAGTTCTTGACGCTCTTCCAGTCTCGACGGACTACAACGTGATACTCACCGCGCGTACTCCCGGAACTTTGCCCAGCGCCTTGTGGGAGAGCTCTTACGTTATCTACATGGAATAAACGTTGCTCGGTTCCCCGTCTACAGCGTCAATCAAGAATCTAGTCTTCAATATAGTCCTTTATAGTTGCGGCTCTATCAGTGTTATCCGTGTAAATCAGTGGTGAGATCATCTTGGGAACAGCGGCAGCGCCGGCTTTTCGCCTTTCGGGAGCGGCGTTCTAGCCGTGTTCATCACCAGTGCCAGCATGGCGTAGTAGCCTACCAGTCCCACCAGATCAATCACGCTCTGTTCGCCCAGCTTTGTGACCGCCCAGTGATATGTGTCGTCACACACGCAGTGGTTGGTCAGTAGCTCCGAGACAAATTCGTAAACCAGCTGGTCCGTTTCATACACGCCTCTCACGCGGCGTCCCTGGGCCAGTTGGGTCAGAAGTTCAGGGTTCACTCCTGCCTTTACGGCAATCGGATAATGAAGCGCCCACTCATACTCCTGCGAATAATGCCGGGCCGTGATCAGGATGGCGTATTCGCTCACCTTGGGCGGCAGCGTGCTTTTGTAGCGCAGATAATCGCCCATGGCCTTGGCCCGCAGCATCACCTCCGGACTCCTCAGCAGCGGCACAAACGGACCAAACACCGGCGTTCCTCTGCCCGCCGCAAACTCCTCGGCGGCTTTCTTCTGCGCGTCAGTCATCTTGTCTGCAGGGATTTCAGGCATCCGGTCCGGAGCCATGGCCACCTGGACTTCGCCGGCCCATGTTACCGGTGACTGGCTTGTCGGGCTCCCCGCTGCTGTCCCTTGCCCTGCTGCTTGTGGCGACGGGGGCAGATTCGCGGCCTGATTTCCGATCTCATTGCTGGCCATGTCGTTCCTGGCCATATCGGCGCCGGCCACATGCAATACTTCCGCGCCTGCCACTGACGCTGCCACTGCCACTGCACTTCCTACGCCTGTCTGTATGAACTTCCTTCGCGAAAATGCCATCGTTATCTCCCCAGTTAGCCCTTAAGTTTTGAAAACGCTTTTTCGCGAAGCGCTTGCACAGTGCCGACTCTCGACCCGACACCGCAGCTCTTAACCACGTCCGACATCATAATCGCTTTCGCTTTCCGCCGTGTGTTCTTTGCTTTCCTGGTCTGCAGATCAGTTCGCTTGCAGATCAGTGTTGATCAGTTCAATCAGCGTCATCAGCGGTAAGGTTCGCTTTTTCCGGTGTCGGCGATGCTGCGCGATTCCTGGTCCGCGTGAATCCGCGGTAAGAAATTGCGATTGATCAGTGAAGATCAGTGGTGAGATTTAATCCAGTTCCTGCAGTCCGCGAGTCTTTCCGAACACTGTCAGGCTTCCCGCTAAAGCCAGCGTACACATCCCTGCCAGTGCGTGTCCCGGACTCATCACCCTCGCCAGCAGTCCTGCGATCAGGCTTCCGATCGGCGGCAGGCCAAGAAATGCCGTGGAGTAGATGCTCATCACGCGTCCGCGCATGTTGTCGCCGGCTTCATGTTGCAGGATCGTGTTGATGGTCGCCGCCATCATGATCATGAAGTAGCCAGTGGCAGCCAGCATGATTCCCGAGAGCAGGAAGCTGTGCGAAAACGTAAACAGTATGATCGAGACAAAGAACGCCGCTGTCATACGCACCACGAAGCTGCCGCGTTGCCGCAGCTTGCCCACCCAGGCCAATGTAATGGCCGCCAGAAATGCGCCTACGCCGGTGCAGGCCATCAGCAGTCCCAGGCCGCGTGAGTTGGTATGCAGAACGTCGCGGGCAAAGTAGGGAACAAAGGTCAGAAACGGCACCGCCAGCAGGCTGGTGATCCCGGTGATCATGATCAGCGGACGCATGATCGCGTTGTCCTTCACGTAGGCAAAGCCCTGTTTCAGTTTGTCCCACAGGTGGCCTTCCGCGGGAACTTCGCGTTCGGGATAGCGTATGCGGCCCAGGGCAAAGAGCACGGCCAGAAAGCTGAGTCCGTTGAGAAAGAAATTTCCCGCCACGCCCACGGCGGCCATCGCCAGACCACCCAGCGTGGGCCCAATGATGCGTGACAAGTTGAACTGCGCGGAATTCAGCGCGATGGCATTGTCCAGGTCTTCCCGCGGGATCAGTCGCGGCACCAGCGCCTGATAGCTGGGCGTATTCAGTGACATGGCGATGCCTGTCCCCAGCGCCAGCCAGACAATCTCATGTACGTTGATCACCTTGAAATGCGCCAGCGCAGACATGGCGAACGCAAATGTCATCAGCGCCGACTGCGTCCACATGAGCAGCTTGCGATTGTTTACATGGTCGGCAATCACGCCGCCGATCAGTGCAAAGAAAAGAATAGGAATAGAAGACGCAAAGCCCACCACGCCCAGCCAGAAAGCTGAATTGGTGAGTTGCAGCACCAGCCAGCCCTGGGCCACGTTCTGCATCCAGGTGCCGATGTTCGATAGGAAGTTTCCTGCCCAGAAAAGACGGAAATCTTTATGCCGCAGCGCGGAAGCCATGCGCTTGAGGCTGGGTGCGCGATCAGCCTCGGCTGCCGCCGGCAAAATAACTGAAGCTGATTTGTGTGCCGTGGCTTTGGCCGAAGCGGCGGCTGTGGAGATCATTCTTGCGGACACGGTTCTGGCGTATCTGGCCCTCGCGTATCTGGCCCGGACCATTGTTCGAACAACCACGGTCCGGTGTGCCACTTTTCTTGCCGCGGCCCTTTTGCGGCCACTGATTTTCTCTTGAGCTGATTCTGGCGTCGCCGGCGAAAAGGCCGCCGGTTTCAACGCGTCCAGCTTCAATCCGTCCAGCTTCGACGCGTCCGGCGATAAACCCGCGTGGGGAGCGCTCGTCGCCGTGGATACATCCGCACCATCCATAGGATTGCTCTGTAACCCTTGCAACTTTTCTGCTCCGCAGATTCGGATAAACTCTTCACTTAGTGTAAGCTCATTCGTTTTCAACTCTTGGTTACTTTGGTATGGAGACTTGCTGAAACATGTTCAAACATTTCCGCTTCACAATGCTTTTGCCGGCGTTATTGCTTTCATTTTTGTTGACCACCACTTTTGCCCAGCAGACGCAGGACAAAGACAACCAGGGCGCGTCCGCCAAAGTTTTTGGCTTTCGCGACTTCAGCCAGCAATACCAGATTGACCAGAAATTCCTGGCGGTGCCGGATCCCAAGCGGGCTGAGCAGCATTTGAAGATTCTTACCGCGCTGCCGCACATCGCGGGATCAGTGGAAGACCACAACACGGCGGAATATGTGCTTAAGCAGTTCCACGTGGCCGGGCTGGAGTCTGAGATCGTGGAATACCGCGTCTGGATGAACCGTCCTGCCGAGATCAGCGTGAGCATTACCGCGCCGGCCAACGTGAAGATGAACGGCCCCACCCGCGAAAAGGTGGAAGGCGACACCATGCCGGATAACTCCAGGGTGGTGATGCCCTTTAATGGATCTTCTCCCTCGGGCGACGTGGAAGCCGACGTGGTTTACGCCAATTACGGCTCCCCGGAAGACTTTAAGAAGCTGGAAGAGATGAAGATCGACGTGAAAGGGAAGATCGTCATCGTTCGTTACGGGCAGAACTTCCGCGGCGTGAAGAGCTTTGTGGCGGAAGAGCATGGCGCTGCCGGCGTGATTATTTATTCTGATCCGCAGGACGATGGCTACTTCAAGGGTGACGTCTATCCCCAGGGGCCGTGGCGTCCGGCCACCGGCGTCCAGCGCGGTTCTATCCAATATATGTTCAAGTATCCCGGCGACCCGACCACGCCGGGCTTCGCTTCCACCACTGATCTGCCGGAAAGCAAGCGCATCAAGCCGGAAAATGCCACGGATATGCCGAAGATCCCAACTACGCCGCTCTCTTATGGCGACGCGCAGCCCATTCTGCAGAACCTCGGCGGGCCGGAATCGCCCCGCGACTGGCAGGGGGCGCTTCCTTTCACTTATCACGTGGGTCCCGGGCCGGTGAAAGTAAAGATCCACCTGAAGCAGGACTATCGCTATTACCCGATCTGGAACGTGATCGGCAAAATTCCCGGCACCAAGTATCCCAATGAGTGGGTTGTCGTAGGCAATCATCGTGACGCATGGGTTTACGGCGCGGTTGATCCCAACAGCGGCACCGCTGCCATGCTGGAGACGGTCCACGGATTGAGCGAGCTGTTAAAGTCCGGATGGAAGCCCGAGCGCACCATTGTCTTTGGCAGCTGGGACGCCGAAGAAGAAGGCCTGATCGGTTCCACCGAGTGGGGTGAGCAACACGAAAAAGACCTGGCCAACGCGGCTGCCTACTTCAACCTGGATGTGGCGGTAAGCGGCACCAACTTCGGCGCATCGGCCGTCCCCAGCCTCAAAGGCTTTGTGCGCGATGTAACCCGTTTTGTCCCCAGCCCCAAGGGTGGCATGCTCTACAACGTCTGGCGCGATGAGAAGACCAAGCAACCGGAACGCCGGGCGGAATCCAATCAGGGCCGCCAGCCCAATGCCAAGGTGGAAAATGATGTTCCGGTCGGAGACCTGGGCAGCGGATCAGACTACAGCGTTTTCATACAGCATCTGGGTATCCCGTCCACTGACATGACGTCCAGCGGTCCGTATGGCGTCTATCACTCGGCTTTTGACAACTTTAACTGGTTCAAGAAATTTGGCGACCCCACCTTTGTTTATGAGCAGGAAATGGCACGCGTGCTGGGCCTGGAAGCCCTGCACATGGCTGACGCGGACGTGCTTCCTTACGACTATGAGCTTTACGGTCGCGAGATTTCAGCCTATCTGGACCGTTCCCAGGACAAAGCCAAACAGATGCTTGGGGCGGACGCCATTGACTTCAGCAAAGCAAAGTCGGCGGCCCAGCGCTTTACGGATGCGGGCGCCAAGGTGCTGGCCATCCAGAAGAGCCCACCGGCGGATGCGGCCAAACTGAATCAGGCACTGATTGGCGCGGAGCGGGCGTTGCTGCTGGCACAGGGTCTGCCGAACCGTCCCTGGTTCCGTCATGCCATCTATGCTCCGGGCCAGTACACCGGTTACGCGGCCGTGGTGGTTCCGGGGGTGAATGAAAGTATTGACGCCAAAAACAAACAGCTCACACAGGAGCAGGTGCTGGTGCTGGCTGACGCGTTGAACCGGGCCGCTGCCGTGCTGGAGGGTGCCGCGCAATAATGAAGTTCATGCTGTGACACCGCTCACAGCCGCGATTTCACTGGTCGAATAGGATTAAGCAGGTGGGGGTAACGTTATGGAAGTAACGTTACTCCTCTAAAGCTTACGAAAGGCGCGTCTAAGGTCTTTCGGCGATTTTTGAAACCGCCGGCTGCTAGAACAATGATGGACATGAATACGACCGTCAACAAATTCGTACAAGCGCATGATCGTTATCTGGAGCTGGACAAGATCCGCACGGAATGCACCAACCCCGCCCAGCGGGAATCCGTACACATTGCCATCCTGAAGGCCTATCTGGAAGTGCAGTTCCATGCCCGCCAGATATGCGGTCTGCAATTCGCCGATGGCATGGATTTTGCGGAAGTGAACTAGCATCTTTTGCCAGTTGTCGGGTACGAGAGTAACTTGAAACAATCCTCGCTACCAGACAGCCTGCCGGGTATAATTTGCGTCAAAGTAGACGCCACTCCTGTCTGATGTCCGGGACCTCCCGGGCGAAATGTGTACTGTTCTGCCCACGAATGTTGTCTAATGAACAGTATGCGAAAAAATCTGGCTGACCGGAGCGTCCCATGCCGCTGGCACGAATCCTAACCGCTTTCCCAGAACGCGCAGAATCCCTTGCCCAGCAACTCAGGGACCACGGCTATACCGTGGAATTTCTCAGCCCGGAAAAAGCCGGAATGCTGCGGGCCGATCTTGAAATCGATTTTGAAATCTGCGACCAGAAGGTGGTCCTCCGCCGGGCCGCAGAGCTGGCCAACAAGCTCCATACCGATATAGCTGTTTCACCGGACGCGCTCCCTGCCAACTTTGCTGCCTCAGAGTCTCAGATCTACGTGAGCGAGAGCGAGATTGTGGAAGTTCCCAGCCATATTCCTGATCCCTTTGTAGAGACATTCCTGGCGCAGGGCGACCGTACCGGACAGATCAACAATCTGGAAAAGTCAGAGCACATGGTTTCATTGCCGCCTGACATGCTTGCGGCAGAGCCGGCTAAAGAGAACGCCCCGCAGCAGCCCATTCATGCGCAATCAGTGGAGGCCGAACCCGATCAGGCGCCGGCAGCGCAATCTTTCCGCAGCATTGAAATCCCCATTGTTCCTGATCCGGAGCCGCACCCGGGATCATTTGGGTTTGAGAAACAAGCATTTGAAAACCAAGCATTTGAAAACCCGGTACTTGAGAACCAGGCATTTGAAACACAGAGCCAGGATCATGTAGCTCACACCTCGAAACCGGAATGGCTGGAGCAGACCGGGTCACTGGCATCCTCGGCCATGGCCGGAGCAAAACAAAACTTTGCGGCCCTGGCGGCATCAGTGCGCCGGTTGGGCGCCGATTGTATCGAGTGGATCAACGTGCGCCTGGCCGCAGCGCAAGACGCGCGCCATCAACGGCAGATTGAAGCCGAAAAGCAACGTGTGCAGGCGCAGGCACGCGCTGAAGAACTTGAGATTGCCCGCGATGCCGCCGCCGCTCGCTTGCAGGAATTGTTGCGCGAACGGGGTGGGCTCACGGACCGCCAGCCAGTCCCGCCTACGGCCGAACCGGGCACTGCTTACCAGAACCCGGCGTATCAGCCCGCGCCTTATCAGCAGAATGAAGCGCAGCCTGAGTTGGAATCCGCAGCGTTCTATCAGAAGCAGCCAAGTTGGTTTGAGAAGGTGAAAGAGCTCGCGCTTACCCGCAAATATGGACAGCAGTGGGAAGCCGTGCTCATGGGCGTGGCCGCAGCCTGCGCGCTATTTGTTGTCGGGGTGGCAGTGAACTCTTTCCGCCCGCATACCGCACTCTCGAATTCGATTACCCAACCCTCGACTGTTCAACCATCTTCACCGGCAACGCCCGTTTCAGCCAGAGCCAACGCCAATTCGGCGACTCGTCCCTATAGCGGAGTCACGGTGCAAGGCGGCAAACCTGGTGTAACACTGTTGCCTTCCGCTGCCAAAGCCGGCACTTCACAGCCCGGCGTTCAGATCGCGGGCAACAAGCCTTCTCCTCGTGAGAGTGACGTCACCATCCGCCATTTCAACAAGCCCAGTCCGAGTAGCGGCAGTGTCGGTAGCGACGTGACGATCCGTCACTTCAACACGCAGCCCAAGCCCGCCGCCCACAACACCACGCCCTCAGGCGTCAAACGTTATTCTGATCTGGACTAATCCTCGGAATATCTCCTTACTCGCAGTGTGAAGAAAGATCACAGTAGAACTCCAGGAATAGCAAGTAAGGCAGCAGGAACGGAAGAGCCACAATAAACAGCACCGTGTTCCCGAAGGAACTGTCTGAAATGGGCTTTATACGGCCACGCATTCCGGGTAACGGTCTCATTTCCGGCGACCACCACTACAGGGATTACCAGATCGATTTCCTTCCAATCGCTGGCGGTTCCCGCCGACGTAAGCCTGAATCTGGCTTTCCCGCGTAGCTGATATTCTCCCGCATTCAGGTTTGTGTCGGCGTGAATCTTGACCAGAGCCGCTGGCCCGGATTCCGTGCTGCTCCATTTCGCGTGGGCCGCAGCCTTGAACTTTTTTCCGTTGCGGTCGGCGTAACGAAATGAGAATCCCGGCAAAGGCTCCAGACTAACTGTGTCCAGGGTTGGGATTTGCTGCGAGTTGGCGAATGTAGGGGCGCAGCTCAGGCAATCCATTCGCGGCGTGCCCGCGATGATCGCCAGTTCCATATCGTGTCCGGCGCGGATTTTATTCTGCCGGTAGATCACCGAGCTTTCGACTTCAGCAGAAGCGCTTGCAGGTTGCGTGACAATTGGCTTATTGAGCGGCACCTGTGCGGATACCGTTGTTCCCATCAGCAGGGTTGCGAGGATTTTGCGTAGCATTCTTGATCTCCTGCCCCGAACTCTAGTCCGGGTTGGAGATCTGGGTTAGCGACAAAGAACGGCAGCCGCGGAGATGTCGTGGAATTACGTTGCGTGCATTGACAGCCTCAGGGCGGATCCGGCATTCATACCTGTAAAAATGTGGAAGACTGTAGGGATCCCTCGCTTTGCTCGGGATAAAGAGCAAGCTCGGGATAAAGAGCAAGCACAGCCGGGGGCGGCTGTGCCACACGTGCATCGGCTTTACTTCGCCGCCACAATCTTATCCACCAGCGCTGAGTAATCCGTCTTCTCAATTCCGTAAACCCGCTTGTTGAACTCATCCACTTTTTGCGAGTAGTTCATGGAACAGAATTTCGGTCCGCACATGGAGCAGAATTTCGCCTCTTTGTAATAGTCGTCAGAAAGCGTTTCATCATGCATGGAGCGGGCTGTTTCCGGGTCGAGTGACAATTCAAACTGCTTTTCCCAGTCAAAGGTGTAGCGAGCGTAGCTCAGGGCATTGTCGCGGTCCTGCGCGCCCGGACGATGACGTGCCACGTCAGCCGCATGAGCGGCAATCTTGTATGCGATGATGCCGTCTTTTACATCTTTCGCATTCGGCAGTCCAAGATGTTCTTTGGGCGTGACATAGCAGAGCATGGACGCGCCATGCCAGCCAATCAGAGCCGCGCCAATGGCTGAAGTAATGTGGTCGTAGCCTGGAGCGATGTCCGTGACCAGCGGGCCCAGTGTGTAGAACGGTGCGCTGTGGCACCACTCGACCTCTTTGTCTACCTGCTCCTTGATCTTGTCCAGTGGCACGTGGCCTGGTCCTTCGATCATCACCTGTACGTCGTGCTCCCAGGCTTTGCTGGTGAGTTCGCCGAGCGTGCGCAGTTCGGAGAACTGTGCTTCGTCACTGGCGTCTGCAATGCAGCCGGGACGCAATCCATCGCCCAGCGAGTATGAGACGTCATACTTTTTCAGCACCTTGGTGATGTCGTCAAAGCGTTCGTACAGGAAATTCTGTTTGTGATGATGGGCCATCCACTGCGCCATGATCGCGCCGCCGCGGCTCACGATGCCGGTGATCCGCTTTGATATCAGGGGCAGATATTGCACCAGCACGCCGGCATGTATGGTCATGTAGTCCACGCCCTGCTGCGCCTGTTCTTCAATCACTTCCAGCATCAGGTCAGCGCTGAGGTCTTCAATGCGTTTCACGCGTGAGACCGCTTCGTAAATCGGCACTGTGCCAATCGGCACTGGAGAATGCCGCAGGATCTCTTCGCGGATCTCATGGATACCGCCGCCGGTGGAGAGGTCCATCACGGTGTCCGCACCAAAGTGCACGGCCGTGTGCAGTTTGCGCAACTCCTCGTCCACATCAGAGGTGATGGATGAATTCCCAATGTTGGCGTTGATCTTGCACAAAGACGCCACGCCGATGGCCATCGGCTCCAGCTCAGGGTGATTGATGTTGGCCGGAATAATCATGCGTCCGGCGGCGATCTCATCGCGTATATGCTCCGGAGTGAGCTTTTCTTTCTCGGCAACGTACAGCATCTCTTCTGTTATCAGTCCTTTACGGGCGTAGTGCATCTGGGAGACATTGTCATCTCCGGACTGGGCTGCCTCAGCGTTGCGGCGAGTGATCCATTCTTCCCTGGGCTTAACTGAAGTTGCAGCGGATTTATTGCCGTTTTGTATGCTCATGGTGTCACCTTAATGGGGTAGCAAACTCCTTATTATACGCGCAGTGAAACGGGCGAATACCCTAGTGATACAGCTCACACGTAGTGGTTTCACCCCTTGACCCGGGTTCCTGACAGGGATACCCTTTGAGATGCCATGTCCCAATCATCCAAAAAATATATGAAGTTCGGTTCCGCCATTGCGATTATCGTGATTGCCCTGTCGTACCTGGCGTACACCGGGGTGAAGGAATCGCAAAGCTACTACGTCACGATTAAAGAGCTGCGTGCGATGGGCGATGGCGCTTACACCAAACATCTGCGCGTCTCCGGCAAGGTAAAGCCGGGCACCATCAAACAGTCCGGGACAAACGCGCAGTTCGTGCTGCTGGAGAACGGCTTGGAACTCCCCGTGAGCTATAAAGGATCAGAGCCACCGCCGGATACCTTCAAAGACGATTCACTAGCCCTGGCCATTGGCGATCTGGGCAAAGATGGCGTTTTCCGCGCCAACCAGTTGCAGGCGAAATGTGCGTCAAAGTATGTGGCGCAGGAAAATGCCACAGCTCAGTCTCCACAGGCGCCGGCCGCCCAACCACCCGCCGGCCAGATGCCTGCCAAATCGTATTGAGGTCCGGCCGCTGACCAATCAAGCTCTACCCGTTCAGGTTGAAAACGTCTCCAAGGTTTATGGCCGCACGGCTGCCGTGAGAAATCTTTCCCTGGAACTTCAGCCGGCAAAGTTCTACGTGCTGCGCGGTGAAAATGGCGCAGGTAAATCCACTCTGCTGCGCATGATCGCCGGGTTGAATGAGCCAACGTCCGGGACCATCCATATATTTGGAATCAAGAACAGAGAAGCCTATGAGCACATGGGCTACATGGCGCACGCGCCGCTTCTCTATGACGAACTTTCCGGCATGGAAAATCTCCGCTACTTTGCCCGGCTGTTTGGCATCAAGGGAGATGCTCCGCTGGCCGAAGCCATACGCCGCGTGGGTCTTGATCCGGCTCTGGAACGCCGGGTTGCGCAATATTCTCAAGGCATGCGGCAGAGACTCTCACTGGCGCGCGCGATTTTTCATTCGCCCAGTCTGCTTCTGCTGGACGAGCCTTTTTCCAACGTGGATCCTGATTCGGCCGTCGCGATTGCCCAGCTCCTGGCCGGCATGCGCGATGAAGGCAAAACGATTATTCTGGTCACCCACCAGATGGGGCTTCTTTCCAGCGTGGCCGATGAATTTATTCTTCTCTCCCACGGACAGCTGGTGGAACGCGGCCAAATGAAGCCGCCGCAGCAGGTTCATGCATGACACCGGGCATCCTCCAACTGACTGCGGTGAATGTTCGCAAAGACCTGCGTCTGGAGTGGCGTTCAAAAGACGTTCTCAACTCCATGTTCTTCTTTTGCCTGCTGGTGGTGGTGATCTTCAGTTTTGCGTTTGATCCTTCGGCAGACGAATCACGATTGATGGCCGGCGGCCTGGTGTGGACAGCATTTCTGTTTTCCACCATCACCGCACTCAACCAGTCGTGGGCGCGCGAGCTGCGCAATGGCGTGCTGGATGCCTATCGCGTATCTCCGGCGCCCGCTGAAGCATTGTTCCTGGGCAAAGTTCTGGGTAATTTTTTTCTGGTGCTCTTGCTGGAATGCCTGATGGCCCCGCTGTTTGTGGTCTTCTATAATCTCCGGCCGTTAGGGCCATTCTGGCAATTGGCAGTTATCTTTTTGCTGGGAACATGGGCCCTGGTGGTGAATGGAACGTTTTTCGCGGTGATGTCAATTCGCACGCGCAATCGCGAACTGATGTTGCCATTGCTTCTGTTGCCGGTTTCCATTCCGGCCGTGGCCAGCATGGTGCTGGCTACCACGCAGGTGTTAACCGGCGAAACGTCGCCCTATTTACAGATGAAATTTCTGGCAGTGTACTGCCTGGTGTTTACCACGGCATGCTTCCTGCTATTTGATACGGTGTTGAACGCAGAATGAAACCAAAATTATTTTTGCTCTGGTCCTTAATCACGATTGCCCTGCTCGCCTACGCGGTGTATGAAGCCGCCTTCCATGCTCCCATGGAAACGCACCATGTTTGAAGCGCAGCGCATCTTCTATTACCACGTGCCTGCCGCTGCTACGGCTTTTGGGCTGTTCATTGTGAACTGCATTGCTTCCATCATTTATTTGTGGAAGCGCAGCCCCAAGGCAGACGCACTGGCCGTTGCCGGAGCTGAAGTGGGCGTTGTCTTCTGCGGTGTTGTACTGATCACCGGCCCTATCTGGGCGAAGTACGCCTGGGGTACGTATTGGGTTTGGGACGCACGCCTTACCACCACTCTTCTGCTATGGCTGCTGTATATGAGCTATCTGATTCTGCGTAAGAGTTCTGAAGCAGGATCAACCAGCGTGCTGGCGGCGGCGCTGGCGATCATCGCGTCACTGGATATTCCCATTGTCTACATGTCCAACCGCTGGTTCCGGACCAACCATCCCCAGCCTGTGATTTTCAATGACGGACTCGACCCCAAGATGAAGCTCATTCTCATGTGGAATGTTTTTGCCTTCATGGCCCTGGGAATACTCATTGCATGGTTTCGTTATGATCTGGAACGCCTGGCGCAGTCCATCAACGCCGCATATATAAGGAAGGCTGCGCACGCAGGCTTCGCCATTGGTCTCCCAGCGGTATTTTTGTTCCAGGCTCCAGGCCACTGGCCGCCGATCCGTTATTTTCACGCCGGCGCGCTGGCCGCGTGGATCATCTACCTTGGCTACATAGCAATCCTGATGGCCAAGTTCGCTCGACTAAAGAAAGAAGAGCGGGAATTGCATGGGTAGATAATACGAAGCGTTAGCGGAGCGACACAAATGTTTTACTCCGGCAACGGCACGTATGTCCCACTGCGTCGCAAAGACGCGATCCACTTTTTATGTGGATGATCGGACGCAAGTAATCGTCCAACTTCTTTCTCCACGTCGTACTTCACTCGACGTATCTCAGGCTTCTCATCATCGATCATCAAATAAGAAGCCCGTGGATCGTCATCATACGGTGAACCCACACTGCCGCAGTTACAGATCGTCATCTCGCCAACCTTCCGGACAAATGGACGATGAATGTGGCAGTACACAACCGTGCCCGCGTTCAAGCTGGAGTATGCATCGACCAAAGCCTGGTCGTCCGCTGTATCCATCGGCGCACGCCAAACATTTCCCGGACTGGCGTGGAGCAGCACCAGATTCTCGTGTCGCAACTCTGGCGGAAGTCGGCGTAGCCACTCGAGCCTCGATTCGCCGATCATCTTCTTTGTCGTGTTCGCGAACTGTTCCAGCGTTGCCAGCAAAGGCTTGAGTTTAGGCGTGGATGTTTCCATCGCTTTAAGCCCGCTATCGTCCCAGAGCATCTCGTCAGTATTGCCCATCACGCCGGCCCAGCCTGCATCAGCGATCAGATCAATCACTTCGGCGGGATTGCAGCCAGCCGTGGCCAGATCGCCACCGTGAAAAATAATGTCAGGCTTTTGTTGCCTCAGGTCGACCGTCACGGCTTCCAGCGCCGTGAGATTTCCATGTACATCAGAGATGATGGCGATGCGCACTGATCCAGACCTCCTTACATGCGGTCACGATACACTATTGAGATGAGTTCCGACGCTCTCAACTCCCTTGCCCAGGCCTCTTCTTCTTACCTCCGTTCAGCCATGCACCAGCCGATCCACTGGCATGAATGGGGCAGTGAAGCATTTGAAAAAGCTCAGCAGCAGAACAAGCCTGTGCTCCTGGACGTTGGCGCGGTATGGTGCCATTGGTGCCATGTCATGGATCGCGAGTCGTATGAAGATGCCGAGATAGCGCAGATCATCAATGAGAACTTTATCGCCATCAAGGTTGATCGCGACGAGCGTCCCGACGTGGACAGTCGTTACCAATCGGCAGTGCAGGCCATCAGCGGTCAGGGCGGATGGCCGCTCACGGCATTCCTCACTCCGCAGGGCAAACCGTTTTATGCGGGTACATATTTTCCTCCGCAGGATGTTCAAGGCCGTCCCAGCTTTCGTCGCGTGTTGCTGACGCTGGCCCAGGCTTTTCGCGAAAAGAATGAGCACGTGCTCGAATCGGCTGAGAGTGTGATGGCCGTGATCAGCCAGTCTGAGGGCCATGAAGGCAAATCCGGATCGCTGCGGCCAACCATCATCGATGGCATGGTGGCTGCGGCCGTCAAGCTGTTTGACGCTGAGCATGGCGGCTTTGGTTCCGCGCCAAAATTTCCCCATCCCAGCGCCATGGACATGCTGATCCAGCGCTGTGCTGAGACCGGTGATCCGCAACTGCTGCACATCATTACTACCTCGCTGGAAAAGATGGCGCAGGGCGGCGTCTATGACCAGCTTGCCGGAGGCTTCCATCGCTACTCTGTCGACGAGCACTGGATTGTTCCGCACTTTGAAAAAATGTCGTATGACAATTCCGAGCTGCTCAAGAATTATGTTCATGGCTACCAGCTCACCGGTAATCCGTTCTTCGCGCACGTGGCCAAAGATATTGTCCGCTGGATGGATGAGTGGCTCACCGATCGGGAACATGGCGGCTTTTACGGATCGCAGGACGCCGACGTTTCTCTGGAAGACGATGGCGACTACTTCACCTGGACGCTCGACGAAGCCGGCGACGCGTTGAATGACGACGAGCTTCAGGTGGCCATGCTGCACTATGACATTGGCGAAGTGGGAGAGATGCACCACAACCACGCCAAGAATGTTCTCTATCTGCGCACGCCGATCGCGGAGATTGCGCAGCGGCTCAAGCAGCCGGAGCAGGAAGTTCAGCGGCTGCTTGACTCGGCCAAACAAAAAATGCTGGCTGAGCGAGTGAAGCGTCCAACGCCGTTCGTCGACAAGACGGTTTACGTAAGCTGGAATGCGCTTTGCATTTCCGCTTATCTGAAGACTGCGCAAGTCCTGCATCTGGAACCAACGCGTAAGTTTGCTCTGCGTTCGCTGGATAGAATTCTTTCTCACGGATGGAATCCCAGGAGCGGCTTGCAGCACGTGATTGCCTACTCTGATCCCAAGGCAGAGAAGCGCGCTTTGCCTGGCGTGCTGGACGACTACGCGTTCACTGTCATCGCCTGCCTTGATGCCTATGAGGCCAGCGCCGACCTCAGCTACTTCCACTTCGCAGAAAAGATTGCCGCAGCCATGATTGACCGCCTTGAAGACAAAGAGGTGGGCGGATTCTTTGACATTGCAACCGGGCCGCATGTTGGCGATGGCGTTGTGCTGGGCGCGCTGGCTGCGCGTCGCAAACCTTTGCAGGATTCTCCCACTCCTGCCGGCAATCCAGCGGCAGCCATTGCGCTGTTGCGATTGCATGCCTTCAGCAATAATCCTGAGCATCGCAAAATTGCCGAGCGCACGCTGGCGGCATTTGCCGGCATCGCCGAACACTATGGCCTCTTCGCTGCGACCTATGGAATCGCTCTTGATATGTATCTCCATCCGCATACTCAGGTAGTCATTGCAGGAAGCGGTGAAGCGGCGGACGCGCTCAAAGCCGCGGCCGTCGCGCCGTTCTCATTCCACAAATCAGTGCTCCATCTGCGCGAAGGTGAGCTTGTTCCGCAGATGCTTCCGCCTGCTTTGGCAGATACCATTCCCAACTTGCCAGACATCAACCAGAAGAAGACCGTGGCAGTGCTGTGCAGTAACTTCACTTGTCAGCCGCCGATTGCGAGTGCGGATGCGCTGACGAAACAGTTGCTTTCTCTTTACCGCGAGCGCGAGCGAGAGGTCCCTATCGTGCCGACGATCCATGCGCAAAATTCATAGATCCTTCGACTGCGTCGTCACATTTCGCTCCGACTGCGCTCAGGATGACAAGAGTTAACGGACTTTATCGAGCTGTCTTCGTTGGTATCTCTAGATATGTGCCGACTGGATTGCTCGTGCTCCAAGGCAATTTCATTTACTCAATTACCAAGTTACCCGATTACTCAATTTGACTGTAGGGATCCCTCGCTCCGCTCGGGACTAAAGGCAAAAGCTAAGAAAAAGCCTCGTCCAGCAACTCCACCACATGCTTGATTGGCTGGTTCATGCCGCGTTGCTTCATGCCGGCGCGCAGTTGAATCATGCAACCCACGTTCGCCGTCGCAATCATGTCAGATGTCACCGACTGCACGTCATCCATCTTCGCCGCGAGGATTTTCATCGAGAGGTCCGTGTGCGCCACGTTATAAACGCCGGCGCTGCCACAGCATTGGTCAGGATGAGGAATCTCCACCAGTTCGCAGCCAATGGCCGTGAGCAGTTCACGAGGCTGCGTGCGAATACGTTGTGCGTTGCCCAGATGGCATGCGTCCTGATAGGCCACGCGCTGTCCGATTTTCTTTTTCGGCGTGCGCAAACCTTGGCCCGCCAGAAACTCAGTCACATCTTTTGCCTTGGACACAAACTCTTTCGCCCGCTCGTGATACTCAGCATCGTCTTCCAGCAGATCGTCATACTCCTTCAGGTTGGATCCGCAGCCGGCGGCGTTGGTGACCACCGCGTCATAATTGCCGGCAAGAAATATCTTGATATTATGCCGGGCCAGCGCGCGGGCTTCATCGCGATAACCCGCATGAGCGTGCAGCGCGCCGCAGCATCCCTGTCCGACAGGCACGTGGACTTCAAATCCATTTTGCGTGAGCACGCGCAGCGTGGCGGTGTTCAGATGGGAGAATGCGACGTTGTTAATGCATCCCGCAAGAAATGCCACTTTGCCGCGCTTCTCGCCCACCGCCTCATGCACCGTGCCAATCTGGTCAAAGAAGAATTTAGAGTCAATCTGCGGAGACAGGCTCTCCACGTCCGCCATTCCCATCACCTTGAGCAGGCCACTCTTGCGGACCAGCGTTTGCATGCCTGATCGCTGATAGAAACGCATCAACGTGGCCACGATCTTCAGCACCGTGAAATTCGAAATGATGTGGCGATAGAAAAGATTGCGCACCAGGCGGCTGAAGAACGGACGGTCAGCGTTGCGCTCAATCTGCGCGCGCGCTCGTTCTACGATGCGGCCATACTTCACTCCGGAAGGGCAGGCAATCTCGCAGGCCAGGCAGCCCAGGCATCTGTCGATATGCTCAGTGAACGACGCGTTGAAATCCATTGCGCCTTCATTCACCTGCAGCACCTGATAGATGCGTCCGCGCGGAGAATCCATCTCCATGCCCAGCGTCTTGTACGTGGGGCAATGATTCAGGCATAGTCCGCAATGCACGCACGTTGAGAGCAGGTCCAGTGAAGGCTGGTATTTGCCGCCATCAATCGGTTTCAGGCCTTTGGAGTGAACGTGCGGTTCAGTTCCCGTGCCGTGTTCGCTTGTGCCTTGTTCGGTAGTAATCTGGTCAGCCATTATTTATTTAGACCCATGAATTAGACGATGAAGCGGCCCCTGTTCAGAATATTTTTCGGATCAATTGCGTTCTTCACTGCGCGCATCATCACGATGTCAGATGTCGAAGTGCCCCACAAATCAAAATGCCCTTTGGCTTCCACCGGACAGTGCGCCACCTCTGCCGACGAACCCGGCGGCAGCATGCCTCGATAGGCCGACACGCAATTGGCATACTGCATGGCGGAAGGCGGATCCACCGAGAGCGGCACAAACGCAATCACCAGGTTTCCCGTGGCTGCGCGCCCCACCACGGCAGGAATAAAGTTATAGTCAGTCGCAACGCGTGCCAGCGCATGCAGCGCCGGACCAACGTTCTGTATGGTCAAATGCGTATAGACCACCAGCGCGTTTCTGTGCCGGTCCAGCACGTTGTACTCAAACCGCGTAACGTTCGTCCAGAAACTGTCTTCGTTCGCGCCCGTCAGTTGCGTGGTCACGGCCGTGCCAAGCTCGCGCTCATAGCGTGCCAGCACGTTATCGCTGCCTGTCGCACGCAAAGCAACCTGCCATGTGGTCGGGCGTCAATGCAACCGGAGCGCTTGGCGCGTAATGGTCCGGATCATTCGGCTTCCGCGCTGCACTCAGATATTCCGGACCCTGCGGAGAAATCAGCTCCATGCTCAGAAACGTCAGTGGCGATTGGAACAGCTTCGTGCGGAACTGCAGCGCTTCTTCCAGTGACTTGAAGTTGCAGATAAAGGAGCGCGTCTGCCTGGGGCGGGGAAAAACCTTGAACGCTGCACGCGTGATGATGGCCAGCGATCCAAAGCTGCCATTCATCAACTTCATCAGGTCATAACCGGCGACGTTCTTCACTACGCGTCCGCCGCCTTTGGCCACTTTGCCGTCCGCGGTGACGAACTGTACGCCAATGCAAAAATCGCGCAGGCCGCCAAAGGCATGTTTCAGCGGACCGGTCGCGCCCGTCGCCACGCATCCACCAACAGTCGCATGATTCAGGTTCGCGGCATCATACGGCAGCCATTGTTCATGTTCACCCAACGTGCATTGAACCTCACCGAACGTCATGCCGGCATTCACGCCAATCGTCAGGTCGCCCGGATCATAATGTTCAATCCCGCCCAGCCTGGTTGTGCTCAGCAGTATGTCAATGCGCTCCGGGACGCCGCCAATATCCTGCTTCGTCATTCCACCCGCAGGCGCCACCACAAGATTATTGTTGTTGGCAAAAGCCAGCACCTGCGCTGCCTCTTCCGCCGACGCGGGCGCAACCACATGAGCAGGCGTCACGCCATTAATCGCGATCTGCGACTGCTTGAGATTCGCTTCACCCACAATCGACCCAAGTTCACGAACAACAGATTCCGATGCTGCCACGGTGCTCATACCGGCAACTCCGCCACGGGTTCAACTTTCGCTGTTGGCAGCGGCCCGCTGATCTCGCGGCAGTAATGCAGTTCAGGAATCATCTTCTGCGGGTTCAGGATTGAATCCGGATTGTACGCATTCCGCAACTGGATCATCACCGTCAGGTCTTCTTCGGTGAACATGGAAGGCATCAGGTTCATCTTCTCCAGGCCCACGCCGTGTTCGCCGGTAATGGATCCGCCATATTTCAGGCAGCACGCCATAATCTCCTTGGCGGCCTTCTTGCTGTTTTCCTTCTGCACCGGATCGCGGGCATCAAACAGGATCAGCGGATGAAGATTGCCGTCGCCGGCATGGAACACGTTGCCGATAATCAGGCCGTAGAACTGGCTGATGCGTTCTATCTCGGCCAGCGTGGCCGGGACTTTCGTCCGGGGAATCACGCCGTCTTGAGTGTAGTAGGAGGGTGACACGCGACCCACGGCGCCAAACGCCGTCTTGCGCCCTAGCCAAAGCAACTGGCGCTGTTTCTCATCGCGTGCACGGCGCACCTCGCGGGCATTCTGCTGCATGCACACCGCGGCCACCGCTTCCGCCTGTTCTTCCACCACTTCGCGCAGGCCTTCCAGCTCAATCAGCAGCACGGCCGCCGCGTCCGTCGGATACCCCGCATGAACGTTCTCTTCCACACAGCGCAGCATCCAGCCATCCAGCATCTCCAGCGCCGCCGGAGTCACGCCGCTCTGCGTAATCGCCACCACCGTGTTGGCCGCGTCCTGCACGGAGTTATAAATTCCCAGCAGCGTGGTCACATGCTCGGGCAGCTTGGTCAGCTTGACGGTAATTTCGGTCACAATGCCCATGGTGCCTTCAGAGCCCACAAAAAATCCGGTCAGGTCCAGCCCGGTAGTCTCCTGCGCCTTGCCGCCAAAGCGGACCACTCTTCCATCCGGCAGCACCACTTCCAGTCCGGTCACATGGTTCACCGTCACGCCCAGCGCCAGCGTATGCGGACCGCCGGAGTTCTCCGCCACATTACCGCCAATGGTGCAGGCCTTCTGGCTGGATGGGTCCGGCGCGTAGTAGTAGCCATACTTCGCCGTGGCGTTGCTGAGTTCCAGATTCACCACACCCGGCTGTACCACCGCGCGCTGGTTGGGAACGTCGATGTCCAGGATCTTGTTCATCCTGGCCAGTGAGAGCACAATGGCCTCTTTTTTGGCGATGGCCCCGCCGCTCAGCCCGGTCCCGGCTCCGCGCGGCACCACGGGAACCTTGTTCTGCGACGCCAGCTTCATGATCTGCGCCACCTGGCCGGTATTCTGGGCAAATACCACGGCCCCCGGACGGCTCTTGTCCACGCCGGCATCATATTCATACATCATGAGCTCTTCCGGCTTGTCCAGCACGGCATCAGCTCCGGCTATTTTCTTGAGTTGGCGAAGTATGGTGGAGTCCATAAGCGTTGCCGATGATTTTAGTCCTTTGTGGGGCTCCGGTGGAAATTGAAGCCGGAGCTCAGGTTTAGGTGCGACGAGTAGTTGGTTTTTGGTAGTTGGTACTGCAAAAAAGCGCGAGCCTCAGTGAGACCCGCGCCGATGTAATAAGTGATATATCCTTTTACTGCAAGCTTGCAGTTGTCCGTTTGCCAATCGCTTCGCCGGACACCACAAGTTCAACCCTGCGGTTTGCCTGGCGTCCTGAGGCGTTGCTGTTCGCGGCTACGGGTGCGCTGTCGCCAAAACCAGTTGCGCTCACAGCGTTTCCTGCAACACCTTGTTGCACCAGATAATCGCGAACGCTCCCGGCGCGCTGCTCAGACAGCTTCTGGTTAAATTGAGTGCTGCCAACGTTATCGGTGTAGCCGCCCACAGCGATGTTCAGTCCAGGATACGCAAGCAGGATGCCGGCAACTTTGGCCAGTTTCTCCCTGGCTCCCGGCAGCAAAGTGAACTTGCCTGTGTCAAACAAAACGTCTGACATGCTGACGATTAAGCCACGTGCGCTGTCGCGAGTCTGCAAAATCGAGTTCAACTGCTGTTCCAGCCGGGCGCGCATGGCGGTCTTGTCAGTTTCCGCCGACTGTGCTTTCTGTTCAGAAACCTGTGCGGCTGAGCGAGACTGATCAGCATCTGCACGGGCAGCGGCTATGGCGGTATCAGAAGTAGCCTGGTTTTGGATGTTATCGGATTTGGCCTGAGCGGTCTCAGACTGGGCCTGGTCTCTCTGCCGCATGGCATCATCTGTTTGTGATTTGGAGAGCGCCTGGGCGTCGGCGTTGGCGCGCTGGTCGGCTGCATTGCGATCCTGATTGCGCGCCATATCAGACTTGGCTTGCGCTGAGTCAGACTGGGCTTGCGTCATATCAGACTTGGCTTGGGCCGAATCAGACTGCGCCTGCGCGGTATCAGATTTTGCGCGTGCGGTATCAGACTGGGCGGCGGCTGTGTCAGACTGTGCTCGAGCTGTGTCTGATTGTGCCTGATCTCTCTGGCGGTAAGCCTTGTCCGCCCGCGCACTGGATCGCGCTACGGAGTTGGCGGAATCCTGGCGCTCATTGGCCTGGCGTTCCTCGTCCATTTTCTTCACGGTAATCACGCGTGCATCTTCTGCTGTCTGTACGGCTTCACGAGCAACTGAGATGGCCGCTTTTTTATCATCGCTTCCGGCCCGGAGACTCTCCGCGGTATGCAGGCTGTCTGCGGCCTTCTTGTATGTGTCCGCTGCGTAGTGGTCCGCGCCTGTCCATTTGGCGATGCGAACTGCATTGCGCGCTTCGTAGAGCTCGAGCGGGATACTGGAATCGCCCTTCATCGGCTGAAGATCGGCCGGGTTGACGTCGCTTTCATAAAGTCCGCGCTGCAGCAGGTCAAACTTCGCTTCCACTTTCTCAACGCTGCCTTTGGTGTCGCTTCGCACTTCGTTTTCCATCACCACCACGTCACTGGGCTGCGTGACGGAGAAGTAAGGTTCAGCCGTGAGAATGAGCGCAAAAGTCTGCAAATTGCTGGTCACGTTCAGCTTGCTCTTGCCGGTGTGATTCAGCAGAACTTCGCCAAGATTAACCGGACGGCCTTCTGGACTGATCGCCCACAAAACATAGGTGAGATATTCAGGGCCGAATCGTCCGGCAGCCTGTAGTCCATTAAATTCCGCTTCGATGCGGATGGCGCCTTGTTTGCTTTTCACTTCAGCGTTGCCGCCGCCTTCGGGCAGAAGGTTGGTGCCTTTGAAATCCACGTGAGTGCTCTTGCCGCGGTGCCGGTAATTCACTGCGTTGGTGGTTCGCGTGACAACGGTTATCCGGTGAAGCGGGGTGGTGTGATCCTGGCTGGAATCAGATTGGGCCACTGCGGCAAGTGTGCATAGAAGTATCGGATAGGATGGATAGTGGTATCAGAACTTTTCTCAAGATGATCTCCCTAATTGACGCGATGTTGCGACGATGGTTGCGGCGATGGTTGCCAATGTCCGCCGCGTGATGCCGCCTTCGGCGTGATGTTGATCGCCCGGATTTCGGCGATGCCTGCCTGCGCGTAACACCCTTACGGACTTGAACGGTGTCTTTACTTTTGGCGCGTTAACGGCTCTGTCTGAAAGTGCCTGTGTCATGGAATGACTAAGGGATTGCTCTCTTGTCCCTGGGCATTTCAAAATCATGAGCGGTCAGGGCTGCCTTACGCAGCAACACCTTGCCCAGAACATAATTCAGGCTTGCTCAAACAGATGAGGCTAAGGTAGGAAAAATCAGATGGGCCGACTTAGTTCAGAGAATCTGAGAAGGAAGGAAGAATACACTTACTCTGTATCCAGTGTACGTTAGTTACTATACTAACGTCAACTTAAGGCCAGGTGGCAGATCCTTCGCGGAAGCTGGCCGTCGGTTTTCAGCTGGAGCGAAGGGCGGAAGATCAAATCACTTCGCGTCCTGAGGTTTTGATCAGCATCCTCAGCGAGTCGTGTCCTCGTGAAATGAACACTCCCGCAGCTTCGGAAAAAAATCGACACCAATTATCTCCCACCCTTTTGCTCCGAAGAAAAATCACCTTCGCCGCAAAAGGATGGGGCACCCGGCTCCGAAGTAAAACCATCTTCGTCGGAAAAGGATGGGGTACCCGGCCATCAGATTTCCTCAATCAACCTGAAATAGAAAAGGCAGCCCGGTGAGAGCTGCCTACATTGGTATTGATATTATACTGTCACTCTTTTAAGGAGCGCAGCATGGCAATTCAAATCATAGAGAACGTGAAACAAATAACCGATCTTATCCAACAATACCACGACATCGAGTTGCAACAAAAGATGATGGACCTGAAGTCTCAAATCATAGACCTTCAAGAGTTAAATCTTGCCCATCATCAGAAAATAGCCGCGCTCAACACTGAAAAGGCCGACCTTCAGAGATTGCTAGAAATAAAAGGCACCATTAAACGGTTAGGGGCATTTTATTTCTTAGATGGTGATGAGGATGGCTATTGCCCGAAATGCTGGGAAGTAAACCACGTTCTCTCCCACATTACAGTGCTTCGCCATGAAAAACTGGGGCTATCGCAGGCCTGTCCAAACTGTAAGACCATGTATCACGGTTCATCGCGCCGCAAAGACGTTCAAGGATGATCAGGATGCCAGATGCCCCTCGATAAGAGCGAGGAGGTTGTCAAGGACAAACTATCCCTGGCAACGATGAAAAACCGCCGGGTGCCCCATTCGTCGCAAAAGGATGGGGCACCCGGCCATCTACATTCAATAGCTATTTTGTTTCAGCTTCCGAGGCGTTGCTTTCGTGCTCAATTCAGAAAGTCGCTGAACGACACTTTACGCGTGATGTGATTTCGCTAGCGGTAGGTGAACGACGCACTGCAACGCTCATTTGGTTACCTATTAATGTGCTTCCATGCTTCCGTAAACGTAAGAAACGCAACAACTAGCAGGCATGTCAGCATTGTGCCCAACAAAGTCAAACATCCGCTCGTTTGCACTGTATAGTATCGTCCGGTTCTGCTTCTTCGCCGGAAATACCCGCCGGGCTTGTTTTTGTATCGGTGATATCCCATTGGTAATGGGAGATTCCACGTTGATCGAGTTGGCAGGAGGGGAAGAGGTTGAACATTGATTAATCTGCCGCACTTCTGGCAATAGTTGGTATCCTCGGAATACCACTGGGAACAACTGGTGCAGAGGACTCGAAGACTTAACGGCTTGCCGCAGGTGTCACAAAACCTCGCATTTAACGGACACGCTTTGTTACAGCTATCGCAGACCATCATTGGATGTCTCACCTTGGAAGTTGATGACTGCGTCTAACCGTCCTGGCCGCAAATGGGTTTATAGCTCGATGTGCGCTGGTAGTCAATGGCCAGTCAATTCCCGGGAACGGGCAGCCTTGCTGTGGGTGTCTGGTCACTCCAAAATGATAAGTACTAAAGTTTTGGACAATCTTTTTGATTTGCTGTACATTCGGCAGGAATTTACCTTAAATTCCCGTTGTTAAGCGAGTGCCAATGAAAAGAATTCTATTTTGTGTTTTTCTGGTAGTAATGTTGTGCGATTTGTGGGCGAAGGGTAGAAAAGACATACCAACAGCACCACTACCCGCGATTGTAGTAACTGCAAAGACTGTTTTTCTAACGAATGGGGGAGGAAGCAACCTCGCTTACGATAGCTTTTACGCTGAGATGAAGAGTTGGGGCAAATACCAAATTGCTGGATCACCGGAAGAAGCGGACCTTATCATCGAACTCGCATACAGGGTCGAGAAGGCCGGTACCCGTGTTTGGAGTTCAACAAACACTTATGATGGTTCGACTCAAGTGCACAGCGCCCAAATCGTCGATCCCCAACTAATGCTTATTATCTACGATGCGAAGTCAAAACAGTCTCTCTGGTCCGCGGTCGACCACCGACGGCTTGCAAGACTGGAAAAAAATCGCGAGAAGGAAACAATCAAATCGGCAGAACGACTGGTGAATGAGTTGCGAACGCGAGCGGCCCTTCCGCGTTGATCAGATACGGCATGAACTGCCGATCCAGTTTTTGAGGCCCGGAGCTCGCGGCAAATTGAAAGACCAGACTTCAGAGTTAGCAATGGCAAAGTGCGCTTTCTGTACACGTCAAGCCGATAGCAATGAACATATTTTTAGTAAATGGATGATTAAACTTCTTCCACGCCATATCAACTGGAAAGCAGTCGAGTTGATTACGCATAAAGGCGAATATGTTACGTATCCCCAAAAAAGAGTCGATCTTCGAGCGAATGTCGTTTGCGAGCATTGCAACAATCGGTGGATGAGCGTCCTTGAGGACAAGCACATCAAGCCAGCTATCGGGCATCTACTTTTGGGAAATCAAACTGCGATATTTGGCGCGCGTGAAATAGCTTCCATCGCCGCTTACGCATTTAAAACGACGGTTCTAGCAAATCACAAGAAATTAAGAGAGCAACCGTTTTTTACTTCTTCCGAGAGATTCCGATTCAGGAAATCTCTTATCATCCCTGATGGGTTCCAGGTTTGGATTGCCTGTCGCAAAAGCGCTTACTACACCACCCACTGGCATTCTAGGTACGGCAAACTCGACCAAAAGCATCCCCTTGGATTTCGCTACTACTCCTGCACGTGGAATTTTGTGAATTTTGTCATCCAAACAATCCATGGTAAGTGGGAACACAAAGGCCGAAGAAAGACGCTTGCTTTTCCGCAGCTCCCGCAAGACAGGCAGTGGAGTCAAGCCAGCATACAAATCTGGCCACCGAATGGTGACACTGTCACGTGGCCGCCTCCGCTCTATATCGGCGACGATACGTTCGATACATTTAGAAGCAGATGGAATTCGATTACGTTTGACGCGACAGTTAGATCTTCTTCTCTCGGACACATCTCTCCTCCCCCCGAATCGTGTTAACTCCGGATGGGGCGATCAGTTGTGACAATTGAGCCGAGTGCCCCAGGGTTTGCGCCGTTTCTGTCCGTTGGAAAACGTCGGGTGGGAGATAAATCAGTTTGTGTCCTGAGGCATTAATCGGCGTCTCGATAACCAATTAAGTTGAAGTTCGTCAGAGAAGAAGCAGGTGCGGGCTTTTCACCTCCTGAGGCATGCGCCGGCGCCAAAGTGAAAACCACTCTTTTACTTCAAAGAGATAATTCTTGATTACTTGAAAGAGATTTGAGGCTTTTGCAGATGGCTCCTGTAACCAGACGACAGTTTTTGAAGACCGCCATGCTTGTCAGCGCTTCCGCTGTCTGGGCAAAGCACTTCCCGACAGCATCAACCCTGTCATGGCATGAACGGCGAGATCTCTTTCCGGAGGGAGTCGCGTCGGGAGATCCAAACAGCAATAGCGTTCTATTGTGGACGCGCAGGGCGCCCGAGGGCCAACAGCAACCATCGCACCTGATGCTGGAGGTGGCGGAAGACCAGGATTTTCACCGGGTAGTGGCGACGCAGAGCGTTCCAATCTCAGCGGAGGCTGATTGGACGTGCCGGGTCCTGGTGGGAGGGTTAAAGCCTGCTCGGGTCTATTGGTATCGTTTTACAGATAGTGATGGAAATGGGAGTCGAATTGGCAGGACACGCACTGCACCGGACGATCATGATCCGCGGCCAGTTCGTTTTGCGTTTGTAAGCTGTCAGAATGCAAACCTCGGCGCGCAAAACGCCTACCGAAGAATGATTTATGAGGACGACCGCGCTCCCGAGGCCGAAAAACTGGGCTTTGTCCTGCACCTTGGCGACTTCTTTTATGAGCTGGTTTGGTACCCGGAAGACCGCAAGACATACTACTTCCGTCAAGTAAAGGACATAGTCCGGTATGCTAACGGCGAAAAAATACAGGACTTTCACATCCCCACCACGGTGAACGATTATCGTGCCATCTATAAGGCATATCTGCACGACCCTGAGCTGCAAGATGCGCGTGCACATTTTCCGTTTGTGCCGATGTGGGACAACCACGAATTCAGCTGGCAGGGATGGCAGAGCTTCCAAAAGTTTGGACCGAAGACTTTTCCGGCGCAGACGCGAAAAGTGGCAGCCATGCAGGCATTTTTTGAGTATCAACCGGCACGGATGATCAAGAGCAGCGGCCCTTCACTGGCCACCTTCGGGGCACCGAAGGTAGTGGACGCGCCGATCACAAAGTTTGACGATCACGGTCTTGGCCAGGAACCGAACAATCTGGCGGCAATCGGAAGTTTGAGGGGCCATCGCAGTTTGCGCTGGGGCCGCAATGTAGACCTGATCATTACTGACGAGCGCAGCTATCGAACGGAAGACCCGTTCGGGCGTCCTGAAACGGACGGCCTGGACGACAAAGACTTCAGCCAGTTCACCGCACAGGAAGTGATCGAGATCCTGGATGGTGGCCGGGGCTATAACAACGGCAAACCTCCCCAAACAATCCGCGTGGGAGAAAAGGAAATCCCCAATTTCCGCAAAGACGAGCCTCCACAAAGTATCCTGGGCGCTGAGCAAAAAGCCTGGTTCCTTGAACAGCTCAGGAACTCAAAGGCAACGTGGAAAATCTGGGGAAGCACTACCGCAACCCTGGAGGAGCGGGTTGATCCCCAGAACCTGCCCGACGGACTGGCGGCCAAAAAGTGGCCAGGAGAGGGCTACGCACTCACGTTGGCCGGCGATGTTTCCACAGCCTTCCTGGAAAAAGGCGAGATTTATGATTTCGTCAGGGAACACGGCATTACCGGCTTCGCCACTGTGGCAGGCGACCTTCATTCTTTTTGGGCCGGCCTTTCTGCCAAGTCCCTGCCACCCAAGAAGTTTGAACCCGTAGGCGTGGCTTTTGTCACCGGCTCCATTTCAGCCCCGGGAGCATGGGAATCCTTTCAATATAGCTTCCCCAAGGAAGAGCGGCTTCGCCCCCTTTTCGTTGGACAGGGACCCCAGGACCAGGCCCCCCAACCTATGATCAACATGCTTCTGCGGCATGGAGTGCGGTCGTGTCTGGAATACGTCAAGTCTGGCGACATCAATAAGGCGAGAGAACAATCCAACCCGCAAATGTCTCCGCATCTTTCATTTGTCGATACGGGCGGACACGGGTATGCAGTGGTTCGCGCCAGCAACAATGACCTGGAGACTGAATTTGTCTGCATCGAGCGCCCCGTCAATCGACACGATCAACCGGACGGCGGTCCCCTGAATTATCGGGTCAGGTTCCGCGCACCGCTGTGGCGTAAGGGCGAGACACCGAAGCTGGATACCAAAGTCGTGGAAGGTGATCCAAAGTTTTCCCTGTGATTGGGATCTGGTGAGCGGGAGATTGGGTGATCGGAAGCCAGCAAATGGCAATTGGCAAATAGCAATTGGTAAGGCAACACCGGCAAGTCCAGGCGATTGGGTGATCGGGTAGTCGCAGAAAGAAGACCAAATGCATAGATCTTTCGACTGCGCCGTCGCGTGCGCTCCGCCTGCGCTCAAGATGACAAGGACCCGGGAGCATATTTGGGAATGGGGAATCAAGGATCTGGTGATCGGGAGATCGGATGATCTGGTGATCGGAAAGGCAGCAACTGGCAATTGGCAAATAGCAATTGGCAAGACAACACCGAAAATCCGGGCCAATCGGGCGATCTGGTATTCGTAGAAAAAAGACCAAATGCATAGATCTTTCGACTGCGCCGTCGCATGCGCTCCGACTCCGCTCAAGATGACAAGGACCCGGGGGCATATTTGGGAATTGGGAATCAAGGATCTGGTGATCGGGAGATCGGATGATCGGGTGATCGGAAAGCGAACAACTGGCAATTGGCAAATAGCAATTGGCAAGACAATGCCGAAAATCCAGGCCAATCGGGTGATCTGGTAGTCGTAGAAAAAAGGCAAAATGCATAGATCTTTCGACTGCGCCGTCGCATGCGCTCCGACTCCGCTCAAGATGACAAGGACCCGGGGGCATATTTAGGAATGGGGAATCAAGGATCTGGTGATCGGGAGATCGGATGATCGGGTGATCGGGAGATCTGGAGATCGGAGGCGCGATGCACTCCAAAGAAAAAATCACTTTCCTCGACCAAGCTCGCTCATGCCATAAGAGAAAGCTGACTATCCTCGCCGTCTAACGCCAGTCTAAGCAGTCTGTAACCTGAACGGCCCCTGGCAGTATTCATCTTTTCAAGAGGATTCTTCCACCATTTCAGGAGGACACATGCTGGCGGATTTGCGAGACGCCTTACGGCAGCTGCGCAAGGCACCTGGATTCACCGCAACAGCCTTGATCACGCTGGCTCTGGGCATCGGAGCCACCACGGCGATCTTTACACTGGTGCACCAGGTAATGTTGAAGTCCCTCCCCGTCACCAAGCCCGGCGAACTGTGGCGAATCGGCGATAAAGATCGCTGCTGCAACTGGGGCGGCTTTACCCAGAGCGATGACGGCGATTTTGCGTTGTTCAGCTGGGAGGCGTACCGCAATTTCCGTGAGCACGCACCGGAATTTGCAGATCTGGCAGCGCTGCAGGCAGGTAGCGCGAGTCTAGGCGTCCGCAGGGCAGGCTCACAGGCGCCTGTAGATACACGCAACGGCGAGTATGTGTCCGGAAATTTTTTCCGCACGCTCGGCGTCCAGCCCTGGATCGGCCGGCTGTTGACAGATGAAGACGACCACGAAGGTGCGCCGCCGGTTGCAGTGATGAGCTATCGCATCTGGCAGGACAAGTATGGATCTGATCCTTCAGTTGTCGGCGCCGCTTACCAGATCAACGGACATTCATTCACCATCATTGGCGTTGCCTCGCCTGGATTCTTCGGGGCCAAGCTGGCGGGCTGGGGCATGCCGGATTTGTGGCTTCCGGCCACATCTGAATTGTTACTGGAAGGAAGTTCGGCCCGGATGAAGAGGCCACAATCCAACTACCTGGACCTGCTGGGAAGAGTGCGTCCGGGAACGGATTCCAAATCGCTCGAAGCAAAATTGCGGGTGATATTCCATAACTGGCTGGCGAGTCACGTTCCTGACATGGAGCCGGGCGAGAAAGAACTGTGGGAAAAGCAGACATTGCATCTGACGCCCGGCGGCGCGGGCGTTGCCGCTCTCAGGGATGAATACGAAGATGGATTGAAGCTTCTTCTGATCGCTGCCGGATGCGTATTGCTGGTGGCGTGTGGGAACCTGGCGAATCTGATGCTGGCTCGCGGATTGAAGGAGCGCGCACAGACCTCGATCCGCGTAGCCATGGGCGCTTCGCGCACGCGAATCATTCGCAGATCTCTGGTGGAGTGCATCACGCTTTCGGCGATCGGGGGAGCACTCGGCATTGCTGTGGCTTACGCTGGAACAAGGTTGATTCTGCATATGGCTTTTCAGAATGGCCGCCCGGACAACTTTGTCCCCGTCAGTGCAACTCCATCCATCCCCGTGCTGCTTTTCACGCTTGGTGTCTCGTTCCTCACTGGGATTATTTTTGGAATTGCGCCGGCATGGGTTACTTCGCATGCTGATCCGGTTGAAGCACTACGGGGTGTTAACCGTTCGCTGGGCGGCGGCCGAGCATGGACGCAGAAGTCTCTGGTCATCGTGCAAGGCGCGGTCTCAGTGGTATTGCTCTCCGTTGCGGCCCTGCTCGGCCAGAGTCTGCGTAACCTGCAGCATCAGGATTTTGGTTTTGAGACGAAGGGCCGATACCTTGTTGATATCAATCCGCGCCTCGCCAACTACAAGCTTGAACAGTTGGATCCGCTGTATGTGCAAATCAGGGATCGACTGCGCAAGGTTTCTGGCGTCCGAATGGTCACGGCTGCGCTTTACGCTCCCATGTCCGGCGACAGCTGGAATGAGGGCATTCGCGTGGAAGGACGACCAGAACCGCCGGCAAAAGAAGATACGGGCTCCGGTTGGGCGATGATAACTCCGGATTTCTTTGACACCATTGGAGCCAAGATAGTGTTGGGGCGTCCAATCACCGATCAGGATACAGCGACGACGCGTAACGTAGCTGTGATCACTGAAGCTTTCGCCAAAAAGTTTTTCAAGGACCAGAATCCGATCGGACAGCACTTCGGGCTCAATCGAGTCAAATACTCTGCCACCTACGAAGTCATTGGCGTTTCCAAAGATATTCGGTACATGACATGGGGCTTCAGACAGCCGGTTCGCCCGATGTTCTGGGCTCCTGAAGCGCAGACGGTAAAGTATGACGATCCAGCCTTCACCGTTGGCGAGGTTGCGGCACACTTTCTGGGAAACATTGTGATCTGGGCGCCGGGGAATCCGCCTGGAATGGAAGAGCGGGTTCGCAAGGAACTGGCGAGCATCGATCCCAACCTGGTTGTTTATGCCGTAGACCCTTACGACAAAATCGTGAGCAATGATTTTCAGCAGGAAGCCATGATCGCGACCCTGACATCTCTGTTTGGGACGCTCGGGCTGGTGCTTGCTGCACTCGGCTTGTATGGAGTTCTGTCATACATGGTGGAACAGCGGACTGGTGAGATTGGTCTCCGCATGGCACTGGGTGCGGACCGCCTCCGAATTACCAGGATGGTGGTAAGTGGCGCCTTCATCCAGATAGGGATTGGACTGGCGATTGGGATTCCCGCAGCCATTGGCGCAGGCAAGCTGATGAATAATCAACTCTTCGGCGTGAAGCCCTGGGACCCGGTGATGCTCGTTGCGGCAGCGCTGATGCTGAGCGTGGCTGCGTTGCTGGCGTCGGCAATCCCAGCCCGTCGCGCGGCTGGCGTGGAGCCAATGGTGGCATTGCGGAACGGGTGACTGCCGCGGATGTGTGATTTGGAAAAAAGGACTAACAAAAGGGGAAAGCCTGAACTGAGTGATTTTTCAAAAGCCTAACATCTGTCGCCCGCTTGCAGCCGACTCTGTCTGCCTACTGACCTCGGCCCGCAAAAAGGATGAGATTACCGTCGGGATCGCCAACGATGAACGTCCGAGCGCCCCATGGTTCTGACTTGAGTTCCTGATGGAACGCCACGCCTGCCGTCTGAAACTCCAGGAAGAGCGGCTCTGCGTCTTCGAGTGTGATGGTTGCCGAGAGCAGGTGTTCTCTATCGCGAAGCTCGGGATTGCTGGCGGGTTCGTCCAGACATCGGAGATTCAACCTGGCTCCGTCGCGGAACACTTGTGCGTAGAATGGCGGATCACCATACATGAAGGCCACCGCAAATCCCAGCTTCTTTGTGTAGAACTCACATGAGGCTTCAACATCGGCCACAAAGAGCTGGGGTTCGGCGGCAAGAAGTGTCGCTTTGGACAGAGTTTTGGTGTGGGTATCGTTCATGCTATGGACTCCCTCAAGGAGTGCTTCTCAATTCTCGAATGTTGCTTTTCTCGTCAATCAGCTTTGCCAGACGCGACGATGCTAAGCCGCTTCCAGCACTGAAAGTATATTCCCCGCCGGGTCCTTGAACCACGCGATCGTCGGCCCATTCCCGCGAGAAATTCCGCGTGCGTCGGTCTTCAAGGTGGGTTCGTCATAGACTTCAAATTGCACGCCGCGCTGGCTCAGCTCTTCCACCGTTTTCTCCACGTTGTCGACCGGGAAATTCAGCACTGTGAAGGTTGCCGGCTGGTGATTGGGTTTAGGGTACATCAAAGCTTTGGCGCCGCCGGCAAGCGGCACAACCAGTGTGCCTTCCGGACCGCTGGAAACTTCCAGCCCCAGCGTCTTGCCATAAAATTCCCTGGCTTTCTGAATGTTGTTCACGGAAAAGCTACTGAATGCGTTGCTTACGTCGATCATGGATGCTCTCCTCAGATTTTTGACGTTCCAAAAGACTCTTAGGGTTTTATTTTTTTGCGCTCTAAAGAGTTTTTAGTGTTCTGCAGATTTCTGGTGTTCTAATTTGTCGTGTTTTAAATTCTGATGTTCTAGATTTTCGTGTTCTAAATTCGATGCGGTATCAACCGTCGCGGTTTTCGAACTTGCATCCGGCACGGACGAGACGTTCCCCTTGCGAGAAAGGGGATCAGGTCCAACGCGTCTATCTAAAGCAGCATAGCGCCGTAGGCGCGTTCAGAAGTTAGCCCAGGGCGTGAGCCTTGGGAAGATGGAGTGTAAAGAGACGAGCGCCGTAGGTGCGGCACATCAACCAAAAACGTATTTCGAATCAAATTCGGTTCGGTGGAGTCGCCCCCACCAGAGATTACTGTTTCTTCTCCGGCGATTTCTTTTCCGCCGTTGCCGGCTTGGCAGTTTTGCCTTTCAGTTCCACGATGACCACTTCCATCGCAGCATCCCCGGTGTTCTCCGGCAAATGCTTGCCCGCTTTGCTGTACTGCGCGTCGCCTGCCTTGACGTTAAATTCCTGCGTTTTCCCGTCGGGAAAAGTGAATTGTCCCTTGGCGTCCGTGAGGAACACCGCAACTGTGTCTGGATGGCTGTGCATCACCGACTTCTCGTGCGGGCCGTAGTGCGCCTTCAGGACCCGTACCTGAGCGTTTTCGCTCATCACCGTGTAATGCTTAGGATCAACCTTAACGGCGTCCTGGGCTGAGAGAATTGTTGAGAGACAAATGGCTAACGCTGCACCATAAAACGCTGTGCGAAGTTGCATGTTGGTTTCTCCTTGGGCCCGGATTGACTTACTGGTACGCAACGCTACTCCGGCAGTTTACTCTTGTCAAATCAAGCGGTTACCGTGATCAGACAACTTGATTGATCGACGGGCAGGGACGGTCGAGCCAGATTCTGTTAAATTTCCGTGAATTCCTCCTCTCGTTGCTTGTCCTGAGCAGAGCGTTCGCGTACAAACGGAAGCTCAGGGAGACATTCCTTTTCATGGCTGATACGCCACCTTTTGCTCTGCAAGTCCGTCCCGGTCAGCTCTCTGGTTCAACCGTCATCTCACCTTCTGGTCCACTGGTGATGGGCAATCTCTTTCAATTCCAGGATGCCTGGCGTGCCGATCAATCGGCGATCCTCATCTTCGATCTGAGTGATGTGGTCTACATCGATTCCTCGGCCATCGGCTCTCTGGTCAATTGCCACGTGCACCTATTCAGAAACGGACGCCAGATGGCCCTGGCAGCAGTGAATGATCGTGTGAAGCAGGCCCTGGTCATCACCAAGGTGGCCACATTGTTCCGCTTCTATTCGTCGGTAGAAGAAGCCGAAGCCGCGCTCGCGGAGACTCTTCCGGCGTAACAGTCCCTGATCGCCAACTCTAAGATCGCCGACCACCTCTGCGGCTATTCCCGTCGATAGAAAAAGCCGCGGAAGGTGGTCATCCGACGAATCGAAATGCGCCTTGTCGTTTCTCTACATGGGGGTTTTTTTCTGCGTCAAATTCTCAATGAATAATGGTGAGCCCAGTGCCTCCAGGATTCGAATAAGGTGAGCCGGGAACAGCCGAGAGCCCACCAGTGGTTGGATTTATGCGGAAGCCGCTGATGAAGTTACCGGCTGTTGTGTAGAGGAAATTGCCCGACACATCCATGTCCATGAACAGGCCTGCTCCGGGAAGCTTGAAAGGCGAGCCGGGCACCGGCGTCAAGGTTCCGTTGGAATGGATGGTGTATCCCAGAAGGAAGCTCTGGCCGGCGACCTCCTGAGGCGCGTCTATATAGAGGTGTTTGCCATCAGGAGTCACGCTCATGCTGAATCCCAGATGTGCCGGATTCGCCGCCGGCGATGATGGCAGCTCAGCCAGAGCGCCGGTCGACTGGTCGATCTTGAATTCTGATACGCCGTCAAAGAACAGGCTGACGTAGTACAGGAAATTGCCGCTGATGGCAACGTCGCCTCCGCAGAAGTTATCCGGCGGAGGACATTGAGTTTGAGCGCTTCCGCGCGGCACAAACGGTGCTCCGCGGACCTCCGTCAAGGCGCCGGTGGTTGCATTGGAAACGAAAGCGTCAATCAGGTTGGCTGTGGCATTCACTATATAGAGAAAGCGTCCGGTGGGATCAAACCGAAGATTGAGAATCGACGACGCACCAACGCCACTGGCAATGGTAGCGGTCGCAACTTCCTTTACCAGAGCGCCGGTGGAAGGATTCATGGTGACAATGTGGACCAGGGCAACGTTGCTGAAATCCTGGATATAAGCGAACTTCAAGTCAGGCCGTATCGTAACGAAGGCGAGCCGCTGTCCGTTGGGATCGAAAGGTAGATCCTGGCAGACGTGCGAGGCCTCCATTCGAGGGGGTGATCACGCGATACTCGGCGATCCCATTCTCAGTGAAACTCGAATTTCGCACTGTCCCGTTGTCATAGAGAAAACGATGTTTGGGATCGCGGAAGGTGAACTCGCTAAAGACCTGCGCTGTGAGGGCTTTATTCACCACGGTAAGTTGGCCCGTAGTTGAATGGATACGATATTCACTCAAAGGGTTGTTGCTGACGTTCCCCAACGGAACGAACAGAAATTGATTTGCCGGAGCGGCGACTGCGGCGGCAGCTGAGGCGCTGGTGTTCCCATTGTCCTGGGCCATTGCCGTGAGTGCGAAAGACAGAGCAAGAATGCACGTCAGTTTGAATGTTTGTGCGACAGAGATTTGCATGAACAATCTACCTCATTGACGAGATGGGGGAACTGGAAGCAGGGATGCTGCTGCTGGATCGCGGAGATGTCTTACGCAATAAAGAGCGTCTGGTGCGCCTATGGCTTCACTGTCGTAATCCCTAACCAATAGTTGGACTTAGCTGCGTGGAGTTGCGTCTGACTCCAGCGCATCCCCTGTTGCATCTAATAGGAACGTTCCCGAATTGGAGTTGAAGATTGGAGGCGTTCATGCCGATCCTTAGATCCTGCACGCAATGCAATAAACAGAATCGCGTTCCTGCCGAGCATATTGCCGATACGGGACGCTGCGGAGCGTGTAAGTCGCCGTTGCCGCCAGCCCGTGAACCCCTGCAGGTAAATGTTGAATCTTTCGATGAGATTATCTCCCGGGCGCGCGTTCCGGTGCTGGTCGATTTCTGGGCAAGCTGGTGCGGACCTTGTCGCATGGCCGCGCCTGAAGTTGAGCGTACATCCGCCAACATGGCAGGCCGCGCGATCGTACTCAAGGTTGATACCCAGCGTTATCCTGAGCTGGCCGCCCGTTACAAGGTGCAGGGAATTCCCAACTTCACCGTCTTTCGCGACGGCAACCTCGTCATGCAGCAGGCCGGAGTTGTAGACCATTCCGTTATGGAGAGCTGGCTGGAATCGGCTGCAAAGGTTGTGTAGCGGAATGTTGCGTAGCGGAATTACGTCACTTGCTCCACGGCGGCGTCACGCCGCTCATTCTCGCGTAAGCAATCAACTGTCCCATATGTTCGTTCGCATGCACAATGATGCGCAGATACATGCCGTCCTCGTTGGTGTCACGGTCAGCGATGTGGACTTTGCGCGCCAGATCGGACGGGTTGGCCGCCTCATGCGCGGTCTTTACCACATCCATGGATTGCTTAAGCCACTTGACCACGTCAGCCTTGCTCGTGACTGACTTTTCCGCCTTGTCCGCGCTCATGTTTTTGAATGCGTCCGGGAACTTGTATTTAGGGTCAGTCTGGCTCAACAGGTAAAAGTTGGCGATGGCGACATGCATGTACACCTCTGACGTTGAGCGCACATTCGGCTCGGGACGGAAGGCAAACTTTTCCGCCGGCGTCGCCTCTGCCAATGACACTAGTTGCTGTGTGACGTGCTTCCACTCACCGTCATAGCCCATCCATATGCCTTCCGGCGGCGCTTGTTGGGCAGAGAGTGCGGTTGCAACAACCAAGGTGAGAATCATAAGAGCAACTACTTTCATGGCTGGCTCCTTTTGTTGCTTTTAGTCCCGAGTTCGTTCTTCTTTTAATCCCGATTTGTTGTTTTTAATCCCCAGCGGAGAGAGGGATCCCTATGGTCTTAAAGAATGCTCGTAATGGTACATGTTTCAAAACTATTAGACACCATAGAAGAAGTTATAACTCGGGTGGAATGAAGCCGCCTCGGCTGCTCTTCCTCGTTGCTTTCCGATCTGCGCTTTTCTGCGTTCATCTGCGGCAAAACGGTTTACCTTTGTGTTCCTTCGTGTCCTTTGTGGTTAAAGGTTCCTCTGTGTTCCTCAGTGCCCTCTGTGGAGAAGAGGCCATGGTAAAATTAAGGCTTACTGCGGATCCCTCCTGCGTTTCCTCAAATGCCGCCATGCCGCGGCGCTGGAAAAATAAATAAGTAAGGGAAAAGTTGTGAATCGCACCAGCGGCGTGCTCAGTTAGAACCATAAGCCGCGATGCCGGGCACGCGCAGAGCGGCGCTGCATCAAGTGCAAGGAAAATCTAATGTAAGGGAAGGCAGCTAAGCGGTTTTGCACGCATTAGCGTGCCAAAAAACAAATGATATCGGTCAGCAATGTCTCCATGCGCTACGGCGCAAAAGTTCTGTTTGAAGAAGTTTCCACGGCGTTCACGCCGGGAAAGCGCTACGGTCTCACCGGTCCTAACGGTGCTGGTAAAACCACGTTTATGAACCTGCTCTCCGGCGAACTGGAGCCGCAGAAGGGCAGCGTGGTGCGTCCGCGCAAGCTGAGCGTACTCAGCCAGGACCAGTTTGCCTTCGACGCGTTCCGCGTTATCGACACCGTCATCATGGGCAACAAGCGCCTATGGTCTGCCATGCAGGAACGCGACCATATTTATGAGAAGCCGGAAATGTCGAATGAAGACGGCATGCGCCTGGGCGAACTCGAAGGCGTGGTGGGTGAAGAAGATGGTTACAGCGCCGAAAGCGATGCCGCCATCCTGCTGCAAGGCCTCGACATTCCAGACGACGTCCACGAGCGCAAGATGAGCGAGCTGCAAGGTGGACAGAAAGTCCGCGTGCTGCTGGCACAAGCGCTGTTCGGGCACCCGGAAGCCCTCCTGCTCGACGAGCCCACCAACCACCTTGATCTTGATTCCATCCACTGGCTCCAGGATTTTCTCGGCCGATATGACGGTGTGCTGATTACCATTTCGCACGATCGCCACTTCCTGAACAGCGTGTGCACTCACATCGCCGACATCGATTACGAAACCATCATTACTTACACCGGCGGTTATGACGACATGGTCATGGCCAAGACGCAGGTGCGTTCCCAGATTGAATCGCAGAATGCCCAGCGCGAAAAGAAGATCGCGCAGTTGAATGAATTCATCGCGCGCTTCGCCGCCGGCACACGTTCCAGCCAGGTACAGTCACGCAGGAAAGAAGTCGAGCGTCTTCAGGTCACCGACCTGGCCCGCTCGAACATTGCTCGCCCCTTCCTTAAGTTCGAACAGAAACGTCCTTCCGGTAAGCACATACTGGAGATCGAAGGCGTTTCCAAGGCGTATGGTGACAATCAGGTCATCAGCAACTTCACCGCCAGCGTGTTGCGCGGAGAGAAGATTGGACTGATGGGTCGCAACGGCGTGGGCAAAACTACGTTGCTGAATGCTTTGCTGGCCAGCTCCCCTAACACGCCGGAATCCGAGCTGCGCCAGACCAGCCTCTATGACGGTCCACTCATTGATGATGGCAAGGTCCTGTTCGGACATGAAGCGAATGTCGGCTACTTTCCTCAGGACCACAGAACTCTGATTGAGCCCGGACTCACCATCATGGACTGGCTGCGTCAGTTCGATCCCAGCGTCTCCAACGAGGAACTCCGCGGCTTGCTCGGCCAGATGCTCTTCCAGAAAGACGACGCTCTCAAGCGGACTGAGGTGCTCTCCGGCGGCGAAGCCGCGCGCGTGCTGTTCTGCAAACTGATGTTGCTTAAGCCCAACGTCCTGGTATTTGATGAGCCCACCAACCACCTTGATCTTGAGTCCATCAACGCTCTGAATATCGCACTGCAGCGTTATCAGGGAACAGTGCTGCTGGTCAGCCACGATCACGATCTGATCGATGAGGTCGCTACTCGCATCTGGCACTTTGATCACGGTACGATCGAAGACTTCAAGGGCACATACGAGGCCTATCAGACCGTGCACGCTTAAACAGGATTGTCACCACAAAGGTCACGAAGGAAACACAAAGGAAGACGAAACTGGAGCATTCTATGTTCCTCCTCTGTGGTTCTCAGTGACCTCTGTGGTACAGCAACACTGATCGTTGATTCGCTCCATTCGCGGCATACAGGCACCTTCCTTTGTGTTCCTTCGTGCTTTGTGTTCCTTCGTGCTATTTGTGGTTAAGGTTTTCGGGTAGCTGATCCCTCTTAACCTAGTCAATCCTGAGTCGCCCTCATCTGGGTGAGGCACCCTTCCATGCATCGATGGCACCTAAATATCTATAAAGATCGCTTTACGATACTGATGAAGGTTCTGGGAGGAGCCTGCCATTTTGCCCTGTACTATTCTGTCTATTACTTTTCAAGACGAAGCCTCCGAAAAGACGAAGCATGTTCTCGAGCAGAATTCCTTTGCCGTGGTGGTAGCTTCTGATTTCAAGAAGCTGGAAGAGGTTTGTGCGCGCGGAGATTTTCACGTTGCCCTGGTGGAATCCGCGATCCAGCCCAAAGTAAAGAAAGCCATTGGCAGGTTGTTGAATGCAAACTGCCCGCATGTGCCGGTGGTTGAGATGTGTCATGGTGATCCGGAGATCGCGGGCGCACTGCCCGTCGCATTCGATCAATTGGGTGACATTGTTCCTGCCATCCGCAGGACCATCAATCAGCCAAACCAGAATCAGTCAAAACTAAAGAGCGCGTGAAGCTCAGGTCCTTCTTACTTAAATATCTGTACGGCCGCCTAGCCTCTCCAGACATTTGAGCAGCGCCGCCGGATCATGCGAGTTTATTACCTCGTCAGCCCACCGGAAATGCGCACCAATGCGCGGCGTCAGGGCCAGGATCTTTATGTCTCTGTTACTGCTCCTTATCTCATTCACTAAGTCGTGGCCGTCCAGGTCTTCAAGCTCCGTGTCAATGCAGACCACGTCAACGTTGGGAAAACGATTGAACATTCGTCCGCCTTCCTTGGCAGTGTAGGCAGTGATTACGTTATGTTTAGCCGTCTCCAGCAGCAGCTTGCGTGTTGAGAGTCCCTGTCCAGGCTCAGCTTCAACAATCAGGAAGGCTAGTCGGTGTCCATCCATATATTGTCTGATGCAGCTGAGTGCTGGACCAGTGTTCCTCAATGCCTTATGTTTTCATCCCGAGTGAACGGTTGGCTGAGCAGGCTGGTGAGCTAAGTACGAAAGTGTACTTCAAAGCATTTTTTCTTCTACCCCAATCCAGCTTCTCCGGTCTACACTCTCACAACGAAAACCCATGACCATAACTTTTCAATTTACTCTTGACGACTATCGCAAAGCTTTCAGGGCCCACTTCAACGTTGGAGCTCCATTGTTCACTCGTTGGATGATGAAAGGATTCGTCATCGGCGGCTCATTACTCCTTCTTCTGGGCGCGATGTTGCTCATGTTTGGCAAAAGCCCATTGAACGTAACCCTTACTCCCGTTTTTCTTGGTGCAGTCTGGCTGTGGTACGGATTAGGTGGCGCATATATGCGGTCCGCCAAAGCTCAATTCACAAAAAATCCAGCATTGCGTGAGGAGAGGCGCGTTGAGGCGAGCGATCAAGGGATAAAAACAGATGCGGGTGTTGCCAGCAGCCAACTGACATGGAAAGCCTACATGCGCTTTGTGGAAACAACAGATTTCTTCCTGCTCTACACATCCCCTGCTTGTTTTGTGATCATGCCCAAGAGGGCTTTCCAACCTGTGCAGGTTGGAGAATTCAGAAATCTTCTGAAGAGCCATATTGGCAAAGACAGTCCTGCGCTCGTTTCTACGCCGGGATAGATCTCTTTCGGCTCATGTCAAATCACTTCTGTCTCGGGTTCCCTTGGTGTTCCTTCGTGAGCTTTGTGGTTAAAGCCTTTGGGTTTATCCGCGTTCATCCGCGTAATCCGCGGTAAGATTTATTTCCCCTCCACCAGCGGCAACTCAATAAAGCTCGCCTCGCCCGTAGCCGAAGAATGAAAGATGCGTTGGGTCGCCTTACGATAATCTCCCGGCTTGGCCCAGAAGATATTCGGCACAAACGTCTGCGGATTGCGATCGTAAAGCGGGAACCAGCTTGACTGGATCTGCACCATGATCCGGTGTCCCGGAAGAAAGACATGGTTGGCCGTGGGCAGTTCAAAGTGATAGAGCAAGGGAGTATTCGCGGCGATCGGTTTGGCCGTCTCCAGGCTTTCACGATACCGTCCACGGAAAATGTCCGCGGAAATCATCAACTGGTAACCGCCCATCTGCGGTTGTTCGGCCACTTCGTCAGGATATAAATCGATGACTTTCACCACCCAGTCTGAATCCGTGCCGCTGGTGGAAGCCACCAGGTTCGCCACGGGCTGCCCGCTGATCTTTACCGGGGCAGTGAGAACGTCTGAAGTAAATACTGCTACGTCCGGACGTCCGGAAGCTTCGCGCTGATCGTCCACCAGCCAGAACGCCCATGTGTAACCTTTATCAACGTCATAGCCAACAGGACGAATCGGCCGCGAGCGGAAGGGAACCGGCTTGGCCGGATCCGACACATATTCGGTATACGCTGCGGAGCCTGCGCCGTTCGCAGTAGATGTTGTGTTCGGAGAAGGAGATTGCAGCGGCGATAGGTAGGGTTGTGCGGGCTTCCCATCCTCTGACTTGGCGGTTGTTGATTGTGGCACATTGAAGCCGAGCTTGCCGCCGGCTTGCAGATAAAGCGGCGTTGCCTTGACGGCGCAATGTTCGCATAACGAAGTATTAGTTGGAGGCCAGCTCGTATAAAAGCGCCAGCTGTTGGTCCCGGTTTCAAACGCGGACACCGGTGATACGCTGTTCCGCTTCGCTTCCGTTGCGTATCCCGCCTTGTCAGACGATACGGGCTCATCTTTCAAATATCGATCGAGAAATGGTTTCAGGATCTGCTGCTGGAAATAAAGCCCGGTATCACTGCCGAACCTGAGTGGACCCAGCGTGCTGGCGTCTTCAATCTCCTGGCCGTGATGCCACGGTCCAATCACCAGAAAAACTTTGTCATTCGCCGTGTCTTTGGCTTTGATGGCCTTGTACACAGCCATGGCGCCGTAAATATCTTCCTGGTCCCACAAGCTGTCCACCAGCATCACGGGAATTTTCAACGGCTGCGCGGCAAGAATCTTGTCCACTGCCTGGTCGCGCCAGAAAGAGTCATAGCTGGGATGTTCCAGCACCTTGCGCCAGAAGCCCGTCTGTTCCGCGCCATGTTGCCTGCCTAACTCACCGGCAGAGCCCGCCTGCATGTACACGTCATAGTCGTCAAAGTGGTCGCTCCACCACTTGGCTTCATTCTTGCGTGAGGCTACCTGCTCGAATATGTAAGGCAGGTTCATGGCACGGAACGCACCGTTATGAAACCAGTCATCACCGCGCCATCCATCCACCATGGGATTCATCGGCACAGAAACCTTCAACGCCGGGTGCGGATTCACCAGGGCCATCAGCGGAAGAAAACCATCGTAGGAAATTCCCAGAATGCCTACACGCCCATTGCATTCAGGAACGTTCTTCACCAGCCAGTCAATGGTGTCATACGTGTCAGTGGAGTGGTCCACCGGCGTGGGATTGAGCGGCCCGTGCAGCGGACGATTCATTACATAGTCGCCCTCCGACTCATATTTGCCGCGCACATCCTGGACCACGCGAATGTATCCGCCGCCCACAATCACGTCCGTGGCATTGTCATAGCCAAACAAATTCGGGCCCAGATGTGAGCTCTGCGCGTGCGTGGTGAGCTCGTCCGCGCTGTAAGGTGTGCGCGTGAGCAGAATGGGCGCGGGCTTTGCCTTCGTCGCCGACCGCGGGACCAGAATCACCGTGTGCAGCTTCACGCCATCGCGCATCGCAATCATTACTTCGCGACGCTCATGATCAAAGCTCGACGTTGCCGGTTTCAACTCCGCCGGCGTCTCACTGGGATAGTTCGGATACTTCGGCCGATCAGTCTGGCTGGCCGATGGTTTCCCCGGCTGCGCTGTTTGTGCGACAGCCGAAGGCATGATTGCCGAAGGTACGCCCAGCATCTGGCTGGCCAGCAGGGCACAGCAAAGAACGAACAGGGATGTGGGACAAGATTTCAGGATGGGCAAAAACTTGTTGGGCTTCATCGGTTCGCGATTATATCCTTTTGCTTTGTGCTTTGTTTTTAAATCCCGAGCGGAGCGAGGGATCCCTACCTATCCGAGAAACTTGTTTTCCCGAGCTTTAACTGAATAGCAGGATTCCCCCCGACGTGCTGTTTTCGTCCCTGGAGATGCAGTCAGCGGTTTTTACGAAACTGCTTGTCTTTTGTCATCCTGAGCGCAGTCGGAGCGCATGCTACGACGCAGTCTAAGGATCTATGCATTTTTCAACAACCCAGGTTGCTGTCAGTTTCAACGAGTCCCTTTAAACCCTGTCATGTTGAGCGAAGAGACGCGCGCAACGTCGCGTCTCGGAGCCGAAACATCCCGAGGACGCCGATCTTGCCGATGCCGCAACAGGGTATTTCTACGACGAATTCTCCCCGAGCTTTCTTTCCCCACCACTGCTTTCCCCATGGTGAAAAACAAAACGTGTACCATGTCTTCTTACATGTCCTTAGCCGTTTCGCCAGCTCCTGAAATCACCATGGCCTCCGCCGGCCATAGAGTTCCCGCCATTGACCTTCTTCGCGGGCTCTGCATCATCGCCGTGGTGCTTCACCACATCAATATTCGTATTCCATTCAAGAACAGCGCATTCGGCGCCATGTTGTCGCCGGCTATCAATCGCGTGCTCTTCTGGGATGGCGCTTACGGCGTTACCGTCTTCTTTGTTATCTCCGGCTTTCTGATCACCACGTGGTCACTCAAGCGCTGGGGCGCACCGTCGCAGATCAATATGCGGCAGTTTTACCGCATGCGTTTTGCCCGCATCATGCCCTGTCTGCTTGCGCTGCTCGGCCTGCTCACCGTTCTTCATCTCACTGGCCGTTACGGATTCGTCATCAACCCGCAGCGGACCACGCTGCCGCGGGCCCTTCTGGCCGCGCTTACCTTTCATGTGAACTGGCTTGAATCCACCCGCGGATATCTTCCCGGCGCCTGGGACGTTCTCTGGTCTCTCTCCGTGGAAGAAATGTTTTACGTCTTCTTCCCGATACTCTGCCGGACCACCCGCAATCTCACCGCGTTCATCGTCGTGCTGTCTGGTTTCGCGATCTTCGGCCCGTTCGCTCGCACCATTCTGACCCATAATTCGCTCTGGCAGGATTATGGCTACCTTGCTTGTATGGACGGCATTGCCCTGGGCTGCATCGCCGCCGTTGTTGTTCGCACAATCAACGCCCGCAAGATCATCCCGCGGTCTCGCATTCTGGCAGGTTTGCAGATCAGCGGCGCCGCGCTCTCCATCCTCATTATTGCTTTCAGGCACACAACCTGGGTGCTGGGTTTGCCGAAGGCGGGGCTCAACGTAACGGTATTGGAACTCGGCACGGCTCTCATGCTCATCGCCATGCAACTGCGCTTTGAATCCGGCACCGCTCGTACCTATTCCATCAATGCTCTGCTTCGCTGGTTCGGACGCAACAGTTATGAGGTCTATCTCACCCACATGCTGGTGGTCTGGCCCATGATGCGCATTTTTTACGATCTCCATCAGCCCATCAATTCCGCGCCGCTCTGGTTTCTGGCTATCACAGCTCTCTCGGGCGTGCTGGGTTACGTAGTAGCAAAGTTTTACTCTGAGCCTTTGAACCGGAGATTCAGGGCACAGTCTTAGCCCGGCAGCTCAGCTTTGTAGAGTAAGAGACGCTAATGCTATTCTTGTTAACAGTATCCGCGCATTTCTCTCGTCTGAGTACGCATCGAAGTAGAAATGAGTGATTCCGTGGCCATGGATCCTTCCGCAATCAAAACTACAGAAAAGATTTTCGGTTCCGGGGAGATGGCTGATCTCATCCGTGACTTTGATTGGAGTACTACTCCGGTCGGTCCCATTGAGAGTTGGCCGGAGGTCCTGCTCATCGCCGTCAACACCATGTTGGCCACGCGTCATCCCATGTTCCTCTGGTGGGGCCCGGAACTCACCCAGTTTTATAACGACGGCTATCGCCCCAGTATCGGGTCAGACAAGCATCCCAAAGCTCTGGGTCAAGCCGGACGCGAATGCTGGCCCGAGATCTGGCACATCATCGGGCCGCAGATTGAAGGCGTGATGTCACGCGGCGAATCCACATGGCATGAAGATGCGCTGGTCCCCATTTTTCGCGACGGCAAGCTCGAAGACGTTTACTGGACTTACAGCTATAGCCCGGTGCGCGACGCCCAGGGCGTTATCCGCGGCACGCTTGTAACCTGCTCTGACACCACGGGCCGCGTGCTGGCTGACGCTGCCTTGCGCACCGAACAGGGACGATTGCTGAACATGTTCCAGCAGGCCCCTGGTTTTCTTGCTGTTTTGCGTGGTCCCAATCATGTCTTCGAACTCCACAATCCTCCGTACGCGGAGCTAATCGGACGGAAAAATGTAGTGGGTAAATCGGTCCGTCAAGCCGTGCCTGAGGCCGTGAGCCAGGGATTTATCGACATTCTGGATCGTGTGTATCAAACCGGTGAACCCTTTGTGGCTCATTCTTACCCGATTGACCTTCAACGCAGCAGCGGACGGCCTTTGGAACGGCGTTACATTGATTTTACTTATCAGGCAATGCGTGAAGCGGATGAAACCATTTCCGGCATCATTGCGCTCGGCGTGGACGTGACTGAGCGCAGGCGAGCGGAAGAGGCCCTGCGCAACACGGAAAAACTAGCGGCCGTGGGACGCCTCGCCGCCAGCATCGCCCATGAAATCAATAATCCGCTGGAAGCAATCACCAATCTTCTCTTCCTCATGGCCTATGAACCACTGGTGGACCCGGCAAAAAAATATCTCGACCTGGCCCAGCGGGAACTGAGCCGCGTGACCGCCATCGCCACGCAGACGCTGCGCTTTCATCGCCAGGCCACCAACGCATCGGAAACTTCACTGCGTGATGTCATAGAGAGTGCTCTCACACTCTTTCAGGGCAGGATCACCAACGCCGGCGTGTCCATTGAGCGGCAGTACAAGACGGATAAAAAAATCCGCGCGTTTGAAGGCGACTTGCGCCAGGTGTTTGCCAACCTGCTGAGCAACGCGCTCGATGCCACTAGCCCCGGCGGCAAAATCATCATCCGCCTGCGCGAAGTCCACGGTCTTCCTGGAAACGCCCTTCCTGGAAACGCTCTTCCTGGAAACGCCCTTCGTGAAGGAAGCGATCTTCCCTCAGACAACGGCCTAAAGACGGCTCAGCGCTATGTCCGTCTCACCGTCGCCGATACCGGGATCGGCATGTCGCCGGAAACCCGCCAACGCATGTTCGAAGCATTTTTTACCACCAAAGCGGTAACCGGAACCGGCCTTGGCTTGTGGGTGAGCGCTGAAATTCTGGCCAACCATCGCGCCTTCACGCGTGTGCGCAGCTCACAGGATTCCGACCATCATGGGACTGTGATCTCGATTTCATTCCCGCTGGAGCCGAGTAACTCTTAGCCCTTCGCCGCAAATTCCTTAGCCATGCAGACGAGCAAAATCCTACCGCTGATCAACGCTGATTAGCGCTGATCAAACCGGCCTTGCACTTTCTCAAAAAATCCCCCTTTTGTCATCCTGAGGGCAGTTGGAGCGCATGCGACGACGGAGCCGAAGTTGAGCCGCTTTGCGGGCGTCTGAGCCCGAAGGAGAAATCCCGAGCGAAGTCGAGGGAACTCCGAAGGATCCCGACGAAGCAAGTTGTAACCATGCCGCATCATGGAATTCTCCCCAAACTCCTTCCCTAGGTCGTCCTTAACGGCTGATCCTCGCGGTGTGGGTCGAAAGGTGAAGCCATAACAAATGTGTCCGGAAGCAATCACGCACCATACATTTCGAAGCCGCAGCGCCGTAGGCGCGAAATGAGTTAGCCCAGCCCGTTCCCGAGGCGCGTTCGCGCTGAGGGATTAGGGCTGGGAAAGTGTGGATGGGGAATACTTCCTTACGCCGTAGGCCGGAGCGCAGCGCCAGCGAAGCGACAAAAGTAAAGTCAATGCCCTTGACGCAGGGACGCGGAAGGGCATAACTGATTAAAAATGTTGGATTTTAATTGCGTTAGGTGAAAAAAGCCTTCGTCAACAACCTTGTGCTGACGGACAACGGACAATGTTCTTGGCAATCTTTCTGGCCCGCTGAGGGGCGAACTTTACGGTGGGGTCGGCATCAGATTTCACCGCCGCAGTGCCGTGGACGTACTCGGCCCACTTCAGGTCATGCCGGACGAAATCATCCAGCGCTGAGGCGGCTACGTCTATCTGTGTGCCATCCGCGAACTTAATTTGCATTGCGCCTCCTGAAAGTCTTTTATTTTGTTCTTATTGGAATAGATGCGGCAGGAGAGCTGGTGGGTGCAAAAAGTGGTGGATAAAACTCCGTTGCTTAAGAGTTGTATTTCGAACCCCGAGCGAAGCGAGCGGGTGAGGAATCTGCGGTGCCGCTGATGGCCGTAACCGAATTGCTTACCAACGAGCAAAGCAGATTTCTCGGCTGCGCCTCGAAATGACAAGTCAGAAAACAGTGGAAACGCTATCCCTCTCTGTCATCCCGAGCGAGCGCGAGCCGCGTAGCGGTAAGCGCGCAGAGAGGGACCGCGAGGATGCAAGTTGTGAAAATGCCGACCCAAGGCATTCTCTCGTGAATGTGTCTTGCCGTCGTAATTGAAGTTGAAAGCCATAGTATCGAGAAAATTCCCTGTATCAACATGGTTGCGCAAGCACCCTCGGGGTTCCTCTCGCGGCGTCGCATACGCTCCGCCTTGCTCTGAATGACAGAGTTAAAAATGGTTTATCTCACATCAAGGGCCCGGCCGACTAGCGCGCCGAGCCCGCTGCAACAGGCGCCTTCGGTATGTGACCACCAAACCCACTTACGAGCGGTTTGCGCGAAGCGACAGATCAATAGAGATGAAAGTTTACTTCAATGCTGATCTGGACGGCCACCGGATGTCCGTCTTTCATGCCCGGTTGAAACTTCCAGGTCTTCACCGCAGCAAGTGCCTTTTCGTCCAAGCCCATGCCCAAGGATCGTGCCACGCTCAAGTTTTTGGGCCGGCCATCCGGACCAATCACCGCTAGCAGGGTGACCATACCCTGGAATTTTGCTTTGCGCGCTTCATCAGAATATTCCGGCTCAGGACTGAAGATGGCTCGCGGTGCGGTGACACCGTTTCCGACCCGGAAAATCCCTCCACCGAATCCTCCGCCAGTGCCAGCTCCAATTCCAGTTCCATGACCTGATCCGATACCTCCGCCTTCTCCAACTCCTATGCCTCCACGCACTCCAGTTCCGTTCGAGGCAATCATCAGTGTAGAAAGCGGATCGCCGTTCTGCGCTGACTTGGGCAGGTTCATCTCCGGCGCTACTATGGTTGGCTCCACAGCCAGCCTTGCGTGCTGGTTGGGAAGCACTACCACCGGGGGCGTGATTTGTTCGTCGGCGAATTGCGGTGCTGTGCCGCCGGATGCCTTTACCTTCGAAGCATCCCCGCCGCCTCCGCCGCCTGAAGGCGCAATGATGCCGCTGTCAGGCTTGTATGCGGTGAGTTCGATCGGATTGGTCACCGGTAGCTGCGCAATATGCACCGTCTTGTAGGTGATAAAGCTCATCATGGCGAGACATGCCATCACTACATGCAGCGCAACAGACGCAGCCAAGCTCCGGCCTTGCGTTGGTAAGATGCTGCCACGCTCGCTTGCCGTGAGATGGCTGAGAATTGTCGGAAGTACGCCGGCTTCTTTTCGGGCGAAAGTTCCGGCGAAAGTCCGTTGTTTACCGGAGAATTTCGCTTGAAGGGTGATCGGTCTGCCGGCGGCCTGCCATGTCAGTTCCGTGGCCAGACGCGTTCTAAATTCTGGTCGTGGCAGTTGGCGCAATTCGGCAGCGATCGCCAGCATTTCGCGCACATCACTCTGAATCTCTGGCTGGTCTTCAGATGGCTGCCCTTCGGACGCCTGCAGCCAGGCTGCCGCATCACACATCAACATCACGTTGATGCCTGCTTCAAGTTCTTCGTACATCGCCACGTTACTCATGGTCTTCTCCTTACTTTTTTACTTGTCGATCATGAATTCTTTGCGCAGTGTTTCCAGAGCGCGAAACTGCAACTGCTTGATCGCGCCTTCCGTTCTGCCGAGTTCGTCTGCAATCTCGCGGACACTCTTCTGCTCCACAAACCGCCTGTGCACCACCAGTCGCTGGTCTTCAGGCAGTCGTTCCACCAGTTGAAAGAGCATGGCATGGCGTTCCACTTCGGCGTCAGTTCCGGGGGCGATCTCCTGCCATGCTTCTTCGGATAACATCTGGGTCTTGCTGCCACTTTTCCATTGGTCAGCCAGCGTATTAGCGGCGATCCGCAACAGCCAGGCGGCAAAGGGCACGCCTCGCCACTGGAAGCGGCCAAGGTTCGCCAGAGCCGTATGGAAGACCTCGGCGGTAATGTCTTCGGCTTCACCGCGGCTCTGTACCCGCCGCGCCACATAGGCATAGACGCGATGAAAATTGCTCTCATAGAGCACGGCAAAGCGGCTGGGGTCCTGCTGAGCCGCTTCAATCAGCAGCCGCTCGTCGGCAATATTATTCGCCACAACACTCAAGTGACTTTCTCCCGGGGAACCGGCTTTACTGCTTACTGCCCCCTTCTATTCAGCTAAACCTCTGGACTGGCGAAAAGGTCACGGTTCGCGGCGGCAAAACATGGATATTTTCGCGGCATAGGTTTGGCCGGGCATAATCGCCAAAGATAGATCGGTGAAATTCAGAGTTCTTGCAGGGGTGTGGTTTATCATCTTCCCCATGAAAATCACCCACACTCTTCTTGTCGCCAGCGTGGTACTTCTAACCGGCGTGGCCAACGCTCAAGATCCAAAGACCAAGCAGCAAGTCGACGCCGTCTTTCCCGAGGCCCAGGCGCTCTATCTGGATCTGCACCAGCATCCGGAGCTCTCCGGACATGAGACGCGCACCGCCCAGGTGATGGCGGAAAAGCTACGCGGCCTGGGCTACGAGGTGACCGAGCACGTTGGCGGCACGGGCGTGGTGGCCATCATGAAGAATGGCGCCGGTCCGGTGGTGATGATGCGCACTGAAATCGACGCGCTGCCGGTAAGCGAAGAGACCGGCCTGCCCTACGCCAGCAAGGTCCGCGCCAAGGATGACAGCGGCCGCGAAGTGGGCGTGATGCACGCCTGCGGTCATGACGTACACATGGCCACGCTGTACGGCATGGCGTCCATCATGGCCAAATTCAAAGACACATGGCACGGCACGCTGATGCTCATTGGCCAGCCGGCGGAAGAGACCATTACCGGCGCCAAGGCGATGGTCGCCGACGGCCTGTTCACCAAGTTTCCCAAACCGAATATCGGTGTGGCCATGCATGATGAGAACGGCATTGCCGTAGGCCAGGTGGGCGTGACGCCCGGCTACTCCAAGGCCGCCGCCGACTCGCTGCGCATTACCGTGTATGGCAAGGGCGGGCACGGGGCGCGTCCGGAGAGCACGATTGATCCGGTGCTGCTGGCGGCGCAGATTGCCGTGCGCCTGCAGACCATTATCTCGCGTGAGATCCATCCCGGCGACGCAGCCGTGATCACCGTCGGCTACATACAGGCCGGCACCAAGAACAACATTATCCCCAATGAAGCGCAGATGGGATTGACCGTGCGCTCATACAAAGCCGAAGTCCGGCAGCATCTGCTGGCGGCGATCAAGCGCATTGCCGACGCCGAAGCCGTGGCCAGCGGCATGGAAAAGATGCCCCTGATTGAGAATTACGAATCCACCTCCGCTGTGTACAACGACACCGTGCTCACGCAGCGCATGACCGCCGTGCTGGAAAACGTTGTAGGCAAAGGCAACGTGGTGAAGGAAGATCCGCTGATGACTTCGGAAGACTATTCGGTTTATATCGAACAGGGAATTCCGTCGTTTTATTTCACCCTGGGCGTGGCCGATCCGCAGAAGCTGTCCGCCGCGCGCGCCAGCCACAGAGAGTTGCCGTCGAACCATTCTCCGCTGTTCGCTCCGGTGTATGAGCCGGCGCTGAAAGTCGGCATCGCTGCCGAGGTAAGTGTTTTGCGGGATCTGTTGAAAGGCTCCGCTGCCGACGTGGCGAAAGAGACGGAGCCGAAGAGCGGGAATTAGCGGGGGGAGCAGCCATTAGCACTTAGCCATTAGTAGAAAGCAGTCAGAACTCAGCATTCAGCCAAAGCAACAGGTTGGCCGCGAATGCGCGCGATTAGGCCCTTAACCACAAAGGACAATGAAACACGAAGGTATTGGAATGAAACTCTAACGGCATTTTGGCTTTCTCCGTGGCTCCGTGTCTCGGTGGTGAAAAGAAAACTCATTTTGCCGCAGATGAACGCAGATCAACGCTGATGGGAGTTGTCATCCTGAGCGGAGTCGGAGCGTATGCGACGACGAAGTCGAAGGATCTATGTATTTTCGTTGTGCTGGAAGCTACTAGCGAGCGGCTCTCTGCCAATGGCTCATCTCCGCATTTAAAGGAGACAAAGGAACACGAACGAAAATGCAATTGGGAGTGATCGTGCGGTCAAAGATTTCGGCGTAGAGACGCAGCTTACTGCGTCTCCAAAATCCCAACCTTCAGCAGTTGTTGGGGCCATCCATGCATCGAAGAGCCGGAGGCGCGGAATTATGTAAGCCGAGGCCTGGGTAAGCGGTAAAAATGCCATCGAGCCCCGGCAGGGGGCGGCACAATTAGAAATGCATTGAAATTACGCCGTTGCATTCGCTCCGACTCCGCTCAAGATGACAACTGGCTGACTGTTTTCACTAAAGGCTAAAGGCCCCGCTTTGCTAGAAGCCAGTAGCTAGCAGCCCTTCACCAAATACCAATAACCAATAACCAACTACCATTCTTCATCCATAAACCCAAACACTTCCTGCGGCGCAACATTACACATCCACACCGGCGCAAAGCTCAGCCGATGCAGCGGCGTTGGCCCAAACTCTTTGAGCGCGGCCAGATGTTTGGGCGATCGATAACCTTTATTCGACGCCAGATCGTATTGCGGATAGACCGGCGCCCAGCGTCGGATCATCTCGTCGCGATGCACCTTGGCGATGATCGACGCGGCGGCAATCGAGATGGAAAGCGCGTCGCCGTGGATGATCTTGGTCTGCGCGCAATCCAGATCAACGCGCACAGCGTCGAGCAGAAGATGGTCCGCCGCCGGCTGAAGTTGTGTGATGGCATTCTTCATCGCCAGCAGGGAAGCCCAGTATATGTTGAGCTGATCAATGCGGGCCACGTCCACGGCAGCCACGGCATAGGTGATGGCATGTTCCTTAATACGCTCAGCCAGCTTTTCCCGCGTTGCCTGGTCAAGTAGCTTGGAATCCCTCAGGCCTTTGATGCGATAGCCAGGTTCAAGAATCACGGCGGCCGCCACCACTGGGCCAAACAGTGAGCCCCGGCCTACTTCATCCACTCCGGCAACCAGCTTGGCTCCGGCGGCCCATGCCAGCTTTTCAAATTGCTGTGTACATTTCAGCCGCTTCAGCAAGCGCATCTTCAGCGTGCCTTTGGAATAAGGCAGCCCGGTTCCCGGATTCAGCGGTACCGGCTTTTTCTTTTTCTTCTTTTTTGATTTCTTTTTACCGGATTGGTTGGGTGACTGCGGCATTGGGCATGAATCATTGATCGCAAGATCATCAGATCAACCGATCACCAGATCAACAGATTAAAGTGCTTCTTGCGAGAATTGTATATCTTTTGCGGCGATCTCAATCTTTCCCAGCTCAAGCCGTAAGGTGTAGAGCACGTGACCGTCGGCAGTGAGTTGAATGGAGTCGTCGAACACGTCGCCGTGGCCGGCAACGTCTTGCCGCTTGGAATCGGAAAGTGGACGGTCGATGGTGTAATGACTGACGGAAGGAAACTTCAGAGTGATATGGCGATCACGATGCGCGCCGAGAAGCCGTATGGCGATGTCCAGACTGCGTGGTTGCTTCGGTTCTCCCGAGCCTCTTTCCACGATGATGACTTGTTCCACCAGAGCGTCATGGATGCAGCGACGGTCAGTGAGATCACAGTGCCAGGGAACGAGTGCGTACTTGCGGGCATTCTCCGGCAATTTGGAAGCAATCTGGGCGACATCCTGCTCATATGTCGCCCAGACTAAAACACGCGTGGGTTGATGGGTCTCAGCTTTTTTCGACACGGTAAAGATAGCTTTAGCTTATCGGTCTCTGGTAGAAAAAACACTTTGACAGAGATGAACACAGATTTACTAAGTGCTAATGGCTAAACCAGCCTTATGCCTTTTCCGCCGGTGCTGCCGTGACCTTCACGCGGGTATCAATCTCGCGCAGGCGGGCAGCTTTGCCTCTGAGTCCGCGGAGATAGAACAGCTTGGCGCGGCGAACCTGGTTTGATTTGAGCACTTCCACTTTGTCCACCACCTTGGAGTTGAACGGGAAAATACGCTCCACGCCGGTGCCAAAGCTCATCTTGCGGACGGTAAAACTGCCGGTGTGCCCGCTGCTGCGCGAAATTACGGTGCCTTCAAATGCCTGCACGCGTTCTTTGTCGCCTTCTTTGATCTTTACCTGAACGCGGACGGTATCGCCGGCATTCACCTGGGGCAGATCTTTGCGCTGCAGTTTCGCGTGCAACTTTTCCATGATCGGATGCTGTGACATGACTTCTTCCTTCTTTTCTCAACCGGACGTTAACCGTCCGCAAATTTAAACTTTTTTACTTCTGCTCCCGCTGAATCTGCGAAAGTAATTTCCTGTCTTCGGCGCTCAGGTGCTCTTCCTTCAGCAAATCTGGCCGGTGTTGCAAAGTCTTTTCCAGTGCCTTACGGCGTCTCCATTTGCGAATCTGCTCATGGTTGCCGCCCATCAATACTTCTGGAACCGCCATCCCGCGAAACTCTGCCGGTCGTGTGTAGTGCGGATAATCCAGCAAACCGCCTGATCCGCATGTACTGTCCGGGCCGTCAACCGCGATATTCTGAGTGGCGGTAAAACTCTCCTGCCGGGCAGAAGCTTCGTTGCCCAGCGCTCCTGGAACTAATCTGGTCACAGCGTCTACTATTACGGCCGCTCCCAGTTCGCCGCCGCTCAAAACATAATCGCCGACTGAAATCTCCCGATCGGCCAATCCTTCTGATACTCGTTCATCCACGCCTTCATAGCGTCCGCAGATGATAACGATGCGCTCTTTCGTTGCCAGCTCCTGGGCCACCGTTTGCGTGAACATTACGCCATGCGGTGAGAGCAGAATCACCGTGTCAGCCGCCTTGCCTGCAATTCGTTCCTCGCGCGGCGTTACGCCCAGTGACTCCACGCATGTGAACAGCGGCTCCGGCTTGAGCACCATGCCTTCACCACCGCCAAACGGACGATCATCCACCGTGCGATGTTTGTCCGTGGTGGACTCACGCAGATCATGCAACAGGATTTCAATGAGCCCGGCTTCGCGCGCCTTGCGCACAATGCCATAATCCAGAGGTCCGCGGAAAAAGTCCGGAAAAATCGTTACGATCTCGAACTTCATCTCTTGGATCTCAATCTCTGCTTTTCTGCCGCTCTTTCTCGTCGTTGCTGAGCGGGGCATCCAACTCCAGCATTCCCGCGGGCAGTACCATCTCCACGCGCTTGTGCGGAATGTCCAACTCTTTCAGGAACTCAGCCGCAAAGGGGATCATGTATTCCTTTGCAAATCCACTCTTTACGATCAGCAATGGCGCTTCTCCGCTGCCGAACTGTACGTCCTTGATCAAGCCAACTTCGCGCCCGGCGTCAAAGACCGTGCATCCGGAAAGATCGCTCAGGTAAATCGAACCCTCTTCCAACTCGATTCTCTGTTCCAGCGGCACCTGTATCTCACAGCCAATCAGCGTTTCCGCCTGGCTGATTGAATCAACACCTTCGAGCTTCAAAATGATCTGGCCTTTGTGGAACCAGTGGTCATTCAGTTTGATCTCGCGGCGCCGGTCCTCTTTGTCCAGCGCATAGTACGGGCCTGGCTGAGAGAACCGCTCAGGGAAGTCCGTGAGCAACACGGCTGCAACTTCGCCGATACGCCCCTGGGTCTTGATCACCTTGGCGACGGTGACAAACTCACTGTAGCTGCCAGACAGCGGCGTCTTCCCGTCGTTGGTTGGGGCTACCGAGCCGGACCTTTGATTTGCCATACTGCTGCCGAAGTTAGTCTTCGCCGAAGTTAGTCTTCGATGATTTCCAGCGTGTAGCGTTTTTTCAGCTTCATGCTGGCTGCGCCAAGAATGGTGCGGATTGACTTGGCGGTCCGGCCTTGTTTGCCGATGACCTTGCCAAGGTCCGTTGCCGCCACGCGCAATTCCAGCACCGTAGCGTCACCATCCTCAACCGCCGTTACTTGAACTTCTCCGGGAGCATCAACCAGAGCATGAGCAATCTGCTCCACCAGTGTACGCACATCGCCGACCGATTCGGTCATAGTGGCATGTCCTTAATCGCTTTGCTTGGGGCCCGTACACTCTTTATCTCTTGCTTGTTGCCGGGAAGGCCTAACGATCTTCTTCCTGCTAAGCTGCGGTAGCCGCCGGGGCTGGGGACTTTGCAAGTAAGCGGGTCACGGTGTCAGAACACTGCGCACCTTTTGATACCCAGTAATCAATGCGGTCACGTTTCAGGTTTACGGTTGCCGGATTGGTCCGGGGATTGTACAAACCCACCACTTCCACGGAGCGGCCGTTGCGGGCGCGTTCCTTGTCAATCACAACCACACGATAATAAGGCTGCTTGCGCGCACCTATGCGCGCCAGTCGAATCATTAACACAGTTTTGGGTGAATCCTTTCAGTTTAGGGCCCGGAACAACGGGCAAACCGTTATTATCGCGTAAGTTGCCGTCGATTGGCAAGATGGCAGGCCCTCTTGGTAGTGGGTCAGTTTGGAAAGCTGACCCAGTAGCAGTATCAGCGTCTAGCGATTCGCTCGCGAATCGCGGGCCTTTAGGCAGACGTTCATCGCGCAGCGATGAAATATTTGCGCCAGACTGCACCAAAACTGCCCTCTTCAGGGTCTTTTGATCTCTTGCAGAATGCGCGCCAGCGCCTTCCTGGCTTCTTCCGGTGAGGAGACCTGAAAGGCATTTACTTTCAATGGTTTCAGCATCTTCTGGACGTTGGCCGGGGAACTCGCGTAGATTGGCCGGCGGGCCAAAACATGGTGTCCTTCGTTGTGGTGTCCCATCACAATTGCCTGGTCCGTACCCAGAGGGACGGTTTGGATCGACGTGGGAACGTACTGGATATAGAAAACGCGCACGTCATGTCCCTCAGCCATGTAAAGCGGAGGCAGGTCCTGGAAGGAATATGAGTCCATGGGACTGCCCACGATGATAAAGACTTCCGCCCCCTGGCTGTCAGCAGCTTTTCCCATCCGGCGGACGAGCTCATCCCGCAGAAATACGGGATTCTGACCACCGTGCTGCACGTTCCTAACGTCCACCACGCCGGGCCCGTTCGCTGATTCCAGCGTCCGCTTGAGCTTCTTCCAGTCCACTTCCTTATTTCTCAGGTCATCCTGGGCGAACGTGACTTGCTTCTTCACCAGATCCAGTGCGGCCACCTGCACTGACCCGTTCGCCAATGAGAGCTGGCTAAACGCCTTGAACAGCGGCAGAGCTCCGCCAAGATAGACGTGGTAGAAGTCGTACGAGCCGTGAAAGTAGTCGGAAGGAGTCAGGTCCGCCAGTACCTCCACGTGCACAGGTTTTTCGGTACTGATTGGCATGTGCAGTCGCCCTTCCACGTCTGGGCGGAACATGGCATCAATCGAATCCGTCAAAGGGTCCCAATACTCGAAGGATGGTTCGTCTTTCCAGGCCTCGGGCAACGGATCGTTTTTGAGCCTGTCCACGTGAAACATGTTTTCCGCAAAATCATGTTCCCCGGATTTTTTGTCATAGAGCGCGACAGACACTTTGTAGTCTCCGGGCAGGGCAAACGCACCCCAACTGAACACCACGTCGCTTTTCGCCAGTTCCGGCTTGAGTGTGTCGAGTTCCAGGATGCCGTAATTTCTATAGGCATGGCCGGTGGCGTCCGTTACCTGGACCAGCAGAATTAAAGTCCCATCCTGGCGTCGACGGATGAGTTCTGATCCGGGAAGTGAGACAGCAATTTTTGAGACCAGCCTCTGTTGAAATGACAGACCTGCACCAGAAGAGGAGACCTTCCAGGGAATTTGCCGTGCAGGTCCCTCTTTCTCCCATTGATCGAAGGGGACTTGAGCAAAAAAATCCTTGCTCATTTCCGGTTCGCTTGGAGGCTTGGAATCGTCAGTCAATTGAGCGGGGAGTGACAGGCTGGCGCAAAGCACAGTGGCCATGATCGCGACCAATCGCAGCCGAGTAAGGAAAATTCCGGGCAAAACCACCAGAGTCATAAAGCGGGCCCCTATACGGTGGAAGCATCTTAGGCTGGCTGGCGCGTTGCTACAAGCAAAACTTTCGTCAATTTTCGGATTATCGCAACACGGAAGGGCCGATTACGGATTGCCCGGAATGGCGTCTAACAGCGACAATGTCTCCCATGTATCTGAACCCAAAGAGGACTTTCAAGGCCTTCGTCTGCTTTGCCCTTTCTATAGTGCTGGTCCAATCTTCTTCCTCTGACACCCGGCCGTTGCCGGAGGACCGCGGAGCGCTCCATCTTTATCAACTGTTGACCCGCCTGAAAACCACCGCCCGGCTCATGCAGGTTGTGGCCCACCCTGATGACGAAGATGGCGGCATGATGACGATGGAATCGCGTGGCCGTGGCTACTCCGTCCTTCTTTTCACCGTCACGCGTGGCGAAGGCGGGCAAAATAAGTTCGGTGCTGAGAGCTCTGATGAGTTGGGAATACTGCGCACGCTTGAACTACTGGAAGCCGACAAGTACTACGCCGTCGAGCAGCGCTTCAGCACCGTCGTCGACTTCGGATTCTCCAAGACTGCGGAAGAAACATTCAACAAGTGGCACGGACATGACGTTGCTCTCGCCGACCTGGTTCGCGCCATCCGTACCTTCCGTCCAGACGTGCTCACTAGCCGCTTCAGCGGAACGCCGCGAGACGGTCACGGCAATCATGAAGCTTCCGGCGTACTTACCCGTGAAGCGTTCCGTGCCGCCGGCGATCCAAAAAGATTTCCAGAGCAAATCAAGGAAGGTCTGCTGCCCTGGCAGGCCAAGAAGCTCTATCTGGGAAATCCGCCACGCATGTTCCAGGGACTCAATGTTGCCGACGAAGATTACACGGTCAAACTCGATCCCGGGGAATACTCACCGTTGCTCGGCATGTCTTACACACAGTTTGGCCTGGAAGGCCTTGCCCACCAAACATCGCAGGGAACCGGCGGCATTCGCGTTCCTCCCGGACATCGCTACACCTATTACAAGTTGATTGATTCAGACGCGCCGCGTTCGTTGAATGCCCACGAGGAAGATTTTTTTGAAGGATTGGACGCCACCCTCGTCGGACTCGCTTCGCGGCTTGGAACGGAAGAATCAAAAGCTGACTTCCTGCGTCCCGCGCTCGAATCGATTCAGAAACAAATCGATCAGGCAAACAATTCCTTCTCAGTTAAGGACACATCAGCCTGCGCTCCTCCTTTGCTTGCTGGCATTCGCGAAACCGAAATACTGATCAAGCAGATTGACGCCTCGGAACTCTCCGCCTCCAGCAAGGCCATGCTGCTCACGGAGATCCGCACCAAGCTCGATCAATTTCACGCCGCTGCCAATGAGGCGCTCGGTCTGTATTTTGATGTTTCCGTTGATCCTCCCGGCCCGCCGCCGGGCCCATCGTATTTTCCGCGTGCTGAGCAGACCATGAGCATGGCTGTGCCTGGCCAGGCCTTCACCCTGACGGCACGGCTCTACAATCGTGGAAAATTTAACGTCTCTTCCAATGCCGTACGCATGTTGGTCCCGCAAGGCTGGCTGGCGGCTCCCATGCTCGGGCAGAAGATGCAACAGTCGATTGCTCCCGGTGAGTCAGCGTCGTTTCAATTCAAGGTTGCCGTTGCCGACGACGCTCAATACACGCAGCCCTATTTCACCCGTCGCAACCCAGAAACTGAGACTGTTTACACCATCAGCCATCCAAAGCTGGTCACCCTGCCGTGGCCTCCGTATCCAGTACATGCGGTTGCGACTTTCTCCACCGAACAAGGATCCAGTGAAGCCGCGGCGGTGGCTAAAGTTAAATTTCTTGACCCGACTCTGGGTCAGTCGGAACGCCCGCTGGTAGTCGGTCCGCCAATTTCCGTGCAGCTTACTACGCCGGTCGTGGTTGCGCCGGTCGGTGGAGACAGCAAGCCGGCCGTTGGAGTCAGCGTCCGCAGCAATATTCAATCGCCGGTCAAAGCGAAGCTGCGTTTGCAGACGCCGCAAGGGTGGAAGGTGGATCCGGACACCATCGACGTAAGTCTTGATCACGATGGTGACGTCAGCAGCTACACCTTTCATGTCATTCCGCAGAACCTGCATGAAGGCACGTATCAGGTGACGGCCCAAGCCGAGTACAACGGCAAGCAATATGCCGAAGGCTTCAAGGTCATTACCCGTCCTGACCTCGACTCATACAACGCCTATCGTCCGGCGACTGAAAACGTCCAGGCGGTGGATGTGAAGTTGCCGGATAAACTCCGCGTCGGCTACATCATGGGCGCTGGTGATGAGATCCCGGCTGTACTGCGCAGCGTGGGCGTGAACCTAAACATCCTCACGCCGCAGGAGCTGGCCTCCGGCGACCTGGGCCGCTATGACACCATCGTGGTCGGCATACGCGCATACGATGTCCGTACGGATGTGCGCGAACACAATCGCCGTCTTTTGGAATATGCCAATAACGGCGGGACTCTGATCGTCCAGTACAACCAGAGCACCAGCATTTTTAATGAGGGCCACTACACTCCTTATCCGGCAACGCTGAGCAACGCACGCGTGTCCGTGGAAGAGCAACCGGTGGAGGTCCTGGCTCCGGAAGAACGCGTCTTCTCTTATCCCAATAAAATCGGCGCCAAAGACTTTGACGGATGGGTGCAGGAGCGCGGTCTTTATTTCATGTCGCAATGGGACGCGCAGTACAAGCCGCTGCTCGCCTGCAATGATCCCGGCGAACCATCGCAAAAGGGTGGACTGCTCATGGCCCATTACGGTAAGGGCATATACATCTATTCAGGATACGCATTTTTCCGTCAGCTGCCTGCCGGTGTGCCCGGCGCGGTCCGTTTGATGGTCAACTTGCTGAGCGCAGGACACTAGTCATTATTCTTGAGACCATGGTTCTTGAAATGACGACTCGTGAAACCATGCCCCACCGGATCCATTGACCGATGACCGAAATTCCCATCACCGCCGTTACTGCATCTGAGCCGCAACTGGCTCGCGATATCGGCTTGCGTGAAGCCACCGCGCTGAACGTGATCGACATGATCGGCGTGGGCCCGTTCATTACCATCCCGTTGATCATCAGCGCCATGCACGGTCCGCAAGCCATGCTGGGATGGATCGTGGGCGCTCTTCTGGCTATGTGTGATGGTCTGGTATGGGCGGAGCTCGGTGCATCCATGCCCAAAGCCGGTGGTTCATACGAATATCTGAAGCAGAGCTATGGCGCGCAAAAACTCGGCCGCATGATGGCATTCCTTTTCGTATGGCAGCTTGTGTTCAGCGCTCCGCTGTCCATTGCCTCAGGCTGCGTGGGCCTGGCCCGATATGCCGTTTACGTTTGGCCGTCCCTGGGCCACGTGCTCATCAACCGCACGTTCTCGCTCTTCGGCGTATTTCCGTTTCAGCTTCTCATTACGTTCGGAACGTTCGTGGCCATGGCGGTCTGCCTGCTTGCGCTGTTTCTTCTCTATCGGCGCATTGCCGTGGTCGGCAGCATGGCGCGCTATCTATCAGCCGGCGTGCTCGGGGCAATTCTCCTGGTCACCTTCGCTGGACTCACGCATTTCAAGGCGTCGCTGGCGTTTAATTTTCCGCCCAATGCATTTGCCGGACTTACGCACGGGAGCGGACTCTATGACTTCCTTACCGGGCTCGGCGCGGCCATGCTGGTTGCCACGTACGATTACTGGGGCTATTACAACGTTGGTTTCATCGGCGGTGAAATCCGCCAGCCGGAACGCAACATCCCGCGCGCCATTATCTATTCCATTCTGCTGGTGGGAACGGTTTACATCGTCATGAACATCAGCATTCTTGGCGTGGTTCCCTGGCAGGAACTCGATTCTGCGGCTGCTTCTGAAACACGTTTCTATGTGGCTTCTCTGGTTTTGCAGCGAACCTTTGGAGCCTGGGTCGCAACCTTCGGTACGTTCCTCATTATGTGGACGGCCTTTGCATCCGTCTTCTCGCTCATGCTGGGCTACTCGCGAGTTCCGTATGCCGCTGCCCTTGACGGCAATTATTTTCGGCCCTACGCTCGCCTTCATCCCCGCCATAAGTTCCCCTATGTTTCCCTGTTGACTCTTGGCGGAGTGGCCACGCTCTTTTGTGTGCTGAAGCTGGCTGACCTGATTGCCGCGCTTGTTGTAATCCGGATTATGGTCCAGTTCTTGTCGCAGATCGTTGGTCTTTTCCTGCTGCGTGCCCGTAACCCGGGCTTTCCCCGTCCCTTTCCGTATGTGGCTGTACCCTGTTCCGGCTGTCATGGCGGCCATGGGCTTTCTTTATGTGTTATTCATGCGGCCCGGGTTCATCCGTGAAATCCGTTTTGCCCTGGTGATTATCGTCCTGGGTGTTGTCATCTACCTGCTGCGTTCGTGGCGGCGCAGGGAATGGCCTTTTTCCAATTCGCCCGCTCACCAGATAGCTGATGCCAGAGTCCAATGATGTTTAGCGCACAAATCCGCAATGTCCTTCTCCGCATCGCCGAGGCCAATTAGCTCCATGGAAAGTCCGGCACAGGTCCATGCAGCAACAGCTTCGGTAAAGTCCGGAGCGCTATCGCCTTTGCGCGACCCGATCTTCCGCACCCTCTGGATTGCCGCAGTCATCTCCTATACCGGAAGCTGGATGCAGAACATCGCCACCGGCTGGTTGATGACCTCGCTCACCAGTTCGCCGATGCTCATCTCGCTCGTGCAGGTGGCGTTGAGCCTGCCGGTTCTGCTCATTGCACTTCCTGCCGGTGCCATCGCTGACCTGGTCGATCGTCGAAAATTTCTTCTCATCACGCAAACCTCCATGGTCGGCGCCTCTACGGTATTGGGGATTCTCGCGATTACCGGGACCTGCACCCCAACACTGCTGCTGATCTTTACTTTCCTTCTGGGCGTGGGTGCGGTGATGAACGATCCTGCATGGCAGGCGCTTACCCCGGATCTGGTTCCCACCACCAAGCTGGCCAACGCCGTAGCTCTGAACTCTGCCGGTTTCAATATTGCCCGTGCGGTCGGCCCGGCCCTTGGAGGACTGGTCATTGCTACGGCGGGATCCGGCGCAGCATTTCTCCTGAATGCGGTTTCTTTTTTTGGCGTCATCCTTTTTCTTTATCGCTGGAAGCCTGCCCCGCGTGAGCCGGACAAAATCAAATCCACCATCTCTGGCGCCATGTCCATGGGCCTGCGTTTTGCGCGTCAGGACAAGCGCATCCGGGCCTGCCTGGCGCGGACCCTGGCATTCTCGCTTTTCGCCAGTGCATTCTGGGCTTTGCTGCCGTTGATCGCCAGTCGCTTTGGTGCGGAAGGTTACGGAACCATGCTTGCCTTCTTCGGACTGGGTGCATTGGCTGGTGCGATTCTATTGACTCTGGCGCGTCGCCATTTTTCATTCGACAACATCACAATTATCGCTACATTCATTTTTGCCGTTGCGCTATTCGGACTGGTTCGCACCGGCAATCTTTTTATCGCGTCGGCCTTCGCTGCTGCCGCTGGGCTGGCATGGATCAGCATTCTCGCTACTCTCAACACGGTTGCTCAGACCGCTTGTCCTTCCTGGGTGCGTGCCCGCGTGATCTCAATGTACGTGCTCTTCCTTCAGGGAGGCATGGCGCTGGGCAGCGCTCTTTGGGGTGAAGTAGCGTCCCACACCAGCGTGAAGTTCACTCTTACTTTTGCCGCCGCCGCGCTGATTCTTGGCCTGTTACTGGCTCCCTGGTATCGCCTGCACGTGAACGGGGATGTAGAAATCCAGGGAGCAAAAATCTAACCGGAGCAACTCCAGCATGAAAGTTCTTACTCTGTTCTGCCTGTTGTTTGCAGCTGTCAGCTTGCCGGCTCAGAATGCCTCCCAACCCGGACCAGGAGAGACCTCTCCCACAGTGGCTGCTGTGGTTGATAAGGAAATCAGCAATCTGGAAAGCCTGCTGGTCAGCGCCGCTGAAGCCATGCCGGAAGAAAAATTTAACTCCAGCCCGGGGAACCTGAAGTTAGAGGGAGCAGAGTTCAAAGGCGTCCGCACCTTTGCCGACCAGATTAAACACGTAGCGGCTGACAACTTTGCCATCTGGGCTCCGCTTACGGGCAAGCCCGAACCATCGGGGGTAAATTCGCCGAACGGGCCGGCCGCGATGAAGTCGCGCGCTGAAATCATCGGCTTTCTCAAAGACTCCTTTGTGTTCGCTCACAAGGCGGCCGTGAGCATGACCGCGGAAAATACCACGGCCGTGGTAGAGTTTCGTGGCAACAAAGTGACCCGTCTGTATCTGATGATTCTGGCATTCAGCCATGCCAATGATCACTACGGACAATTAGTGGAGTATTTGCGCATCAGCGGCATCGTTCCACCTGCGAGCCGTCCTAAGAAATAGATGCCGTTGAGCGGACGTGATATCGTTTTACCCGCGTCCGGTATTCGTCTTTGAAACCTCTGGAGGAAGAAAAATAATGAAACACCTGAGAATGTTTTGCATAGTTGCGGCATTGAGTCTGGCGGCAGGACTTTCCGCACAGACAGCCGCTCCGGCAGCCAAAGCCACACCGGCGCCGCCACCACCGACCGTTGGTTCGGCAATCGATGTTCAGGTCGGTATTCTGGAGCGTGAATTTGTAGGCGCTGCCGAAGCCATGCCGGATGACAAGTTCAACTTTTCGCCCACCGGACTGAATATCAGCGGCAGCGAATACAAAGGCGTAAAGACATTTGCCGAAGAAGTTCGCCATGTTGCCGCCACGAATTTTCTGCTTTGGGACACGGTCACTGGCGACAAGCCGCTGATCGAGACGAAAGAAGATAACGGACCGTCGCAACTTAAAACCAAAGCGGAGATCATCAAATATCTGAAAGATTCTTTTGCTCTTGGACACAAGGCGGCCCAATCACTCACAGCGGAGAGCGCCGTGGTTCTTGTCCCCAGCCCGTTCGGCCAGGGACAGACCACAAAACTTTTCTGTGCCAGCTTCGCCGTTGCCCATGGCTTTGATCACTATGGCCAGATGGTGGAGTACCTTCGCATGAACGGCATCGTTCCGCCCGCAAGCCGCCCGCAAAAATAGACGGCGTGCAGTCTCGGGATTACGGCACGTGAAATGTTTGTTCGCGCGCCATCATTCGTTGTTGAAAACCACTGGAGGAAGAAATTGATGACGTATTTGAGAGCATTTTGTTTTGTAGCCGTCCTGAGTCTGGCTGTTGGACTTTCAGCCCAGGCGCCTGCCGCTTCACCCGCGCCCACAGCCCCGGCCACGCCCGCTGCACAGGCCGCGCCTGCTCCAATCACCAGCCTCTCCGCTCTTGTGGACCGGCAGGTCAGCCAATATGAAAAAAATGTGGTGGAAGCCGCTGAAGCCATGCCCGCCGACAAGTTTGATTTCAACCCGGCCAGCCTGAAGATCCCCGGCGCCGCCTACAATGATGTCCGCAGCTTTGCCACGTTGGTCAAGCACACCGCAACGGCAAACTATCGTTTCTGGAGCACTCTTACCGGCGACAAGATGCCGGAAAACATCAAAGGTCCAAACGGCCCTGACGATCTGAAGACCAAGGAACAGATTATTCAATTCCTGAAGGACTCTTTTGCTTTGGGGCACAAAGCGGCCAAGACCATCACCAATGAGAATGCCCTCGAGCAGCTTCCTTTTTTCCGCGGTACACAGGCGCGGCTGCAAATTGCAACCGGATGCGTAATCCACGCAGCGGATGAATATGGCCAGATGGTGGAATACCTGCGCATGAACGGCATTGTTCCTCCGGCGAGCCGAGGGAACTAGACGTTTCTGAAATCCCGAGCACAGCGAGGGATCCCTACAATCTGGAAAAATCTGAACACGGAGGAGAAATTCTCCGTGTTTTTTGATTTGGTGTTTAGGCTTACTCCCGAGCGACTCTTTTCTGAAATCCTTCGCTCCGCTCGGGATTAAAAGAAGAAGACAAATCACGCCAGCCCTTCCAGCATTTCTCCCGGCTCCGGCCGCACACGCCAATCCGCATCTACGCGCGCATAGCTGATCTGCCCCGAAGGCTGCACCACATAAGTCGCGGCCAGCGGAAGCTCCCAACTCTGGTCACCGTTGTAGCCCGGCAGCTTGGTCATGATGCTCTCGTACATTTTCTGGAGAGCGGCAGGCACGCGATAAACCAATCCAAACCGCTTCGCGACAAGATTCCCTGAATCACTCAGAACTGGGAAACCCAGCTTGTGCATGTCTCGAGTCAGGTAGGAGTGTTTCTGTGTCTGAGGTGAGATGGCGACCAGCGAAGCGCCCAGGGCTGCAACCTGCGAGTGAATCTCCTGAAGCGCAGCCAGCTGTGTATTGCAATAAGCGCACCAGCGCCCGCGATAGAAAACGATTGCCAATGGCCCATTGCGTAGGAGATCTTCCGACCGCCAGAGCATTCCATCGCCATCAGACAGCTCGAAGGTGGGAGCCTGCTCGCCGACCTTCAGCGCCCGGCCAGCAATGTCTGAATATAAGATCTCTTCCACAGAACGATCCACTACAGCCAGCCTCTCCGCCGGAACCATGGCGCGGAGTTTAGTGGTGAGCTCTTCGAGTTGGGTAGACAAGGACAACTGGCTTTGTTTTTAAAATCCCGAGCGAAGCGAGGGATTCCTATGGCTACGAGGATACCAAGGGCTCACAAATCACAATATCAACAAATCAAATCACAATTCACAAATCAGAGGACATCCCTTTAGAGCATCGTAGCCATAGGGCTCCCTCGCTCCGCTCGGGATAAAAACAAGAACTACATTCCCGGGAACTTCATCCCTGCCAGTTTTCGTCCAAAGCTGGCCTTGCCCATGTCTTTGAACATCTTCCTCATCTGGGCATATTGGCGCAGAAGCTGGTTTACTTCCTGCACGCTGGTTCCTGATCCCCGGGCAATGCGCTTGCGCCGGCTGCCATTGATCAGTTCATGATGCAGGCGTTCCTTCTGCGTCATGGAATTAATAATGGCTTCCACACGGCCAAGCTGGCCTTCATCCACGTTGTCAGCGGCCTTCTGCATGTTGGCAAATGGCCCGATGCTGGGCAGCATCTTGATCACGCTTTGCAGCGAACCCAGTTTCTTTACCTGGCGAAGCTGATCGCGAAAATCTTCCAGGGAGAATCCGTCGCCACCCAGCGCTTTCTGGGCGAAGGCCTCGGCTTTTTTCTGGTCGATCGTCTCATGAGCTTTCTCGATGAGCGTCATCACGTCGCCCATGCCCAGAATGCGGCTTACAATGCGGTCCGGATGAAACGGTTCCAGCGCATCATACTTTTCACCGATTCCGATGAACTTGATCGGCTGGCCGGTGACCTGGCGGATCGAGAGCGCAGCGCCGCCGCGTGCGTCGCCGTCCATCTTGGTCAGCACCACGCCGGTGATCGATAACTTCTTGTGGAACTCTTCCGCCGAACGCACCGCGTCTTGTCCCGTCATCGCGTCAGCCACGAACAGAATTTCCTGCGGGTTCAGCAGTTTTTTCAGGACCTGCATTTCGCCCATCAGATCGTCGTCGATGTGCAGACGTCCTGCGGTATCGACGATCAGGAAATTGCATCCTGAGTTGATGGCTTCTTTGCGGGCTTCTTTGGCCAGACGCTCGACCGTGGGCGTGTCCGCTTGTTCCACCTTGCCTTCGTACAAATTCGCCTTGATGGCTTCGGCCACTACTCTCAATTGCTGGCGAGCTGCCGGGCGATACACGTCGACTGACACCAGCATGGGGCGATGTCCGCCTTTTTTCAGCCATGCGGCCAGCTTTCCTGACGTGGTGGTTTTACCGGAACCCTGCAGGCCGGCCATCAGGATCACCGATGGCGGCTGCGACGCGAACTTCAGCTTGGCCGTGTCTTTGCCCAGCACTTCCACCAGTTCATCATGGACAATCTTGACTACCTGTTGCGCGGGCGATAACGCGGTGAGCACTTCCTGGCCGACCGCTTTTTCCTGTACCCGATCAATGAACTGCTTGACCACCTTGAAGTTGACGTCGGCTTCCAGCAGCGCCATGCGGATCTCTTTCAGCGCTTCCTGAATATTTTCTTCGTTTAACGTGCCCTGTCCGCGCAGGTTCTTGAATGCACGCTGAAGTTTGTCTTGAAGATTCTCAAACATAGATAATGACCAGTTTTTCGTGGCCGGATAGGTGTCTTCCTGGCCAGTGGTGAAATGCCCGCAGGCACTGAACATGCCGAGCGAACTTGACCATATTGTATCAGCCACTTTGGCGCCGGACGCCCATCGCTCGCATGCCCCGGCATCCCAGTGAAGCGTGAAGTCGCGCATATAATGAATAGCTGAGGTACAGCCATGGACGCTCCCCGCTCGACCGCTGTCTCCGATTCTCCGCTCTGCTGGCCCGATCTGCCGTACAACTCATGGAAAGATACTCTGGCTACTCTGCACATGTGGCTGCAGATCGCTGGGAAGGTCCAGCTAGCCCTCACTCCCAGGGTGAATCAATGGTGGAATGTGGCTCTGCTGGTAAATCAGCGTGGATTGCGGTCAACTCCCATCCCTTACGGTCATCGCAGCTTTGAGATGGAGTTTGATTTTAACCAGCACAAGCTGATCATCAGCACCAACGATCCTGTTACTCGATCCATTGATCTCGCACCCCGGACCGTGGCCGATTTCTATCAGGAATTCATGGCGGCGTTGAAGGCCCTCAAGATTGACGTAAAAATCTGGAAGATGCCGGTTGAGATCGCCGATCCCATCGCATTTGATAAGGACACTGTGCACGCCTCGTATGACCGGGCCGCTGTGGAAAAATTATGGCGCATTCTGCTCTCCACCGATGCCGTGTTCAAGGTTTTCCGTTCGCGGTTCGAAGGCAAGTCGAGCCCTGTGCATTTCTTCTGGGGCAGTTTTGATCTGGCTGTAACCCGCTTCTCCGGCAAGAGAGCTCCGGCCCGCAATGATCCGGATCCCGTCCTGCGCAAGATCATGCAGGAAGCATATTCGCATGAGGTGATCAGCGCCGGCTGGTGGCCCGGCACTGACGAGTTAAACGGCTCCGCTTTTTATTGCTATGCGGCGCCCGAGCCAAAAGGCTTTAAGGAAACCAAAATTCGGCCAGCAGCTGGCTATTATCACTCCGGTATCGGCGAGTTTGTGCTGCCCTATGACGCCATCAACAAAGCAGATTCGCCCAGTGCGGCTCTGCTCGATTTCCTGCAGAGCACCTATGAAGCCGGCGCCATCAATGCATTGTGGGATCGCAATGCTTGTGAACGCCAGGAGGCTGCCGCGGGAGCGGCTTAACAACGGAGAATCGCAGACAGCCTGCTGGTCATCAAAATCTGACTGACAGCTTCAAGGAGAATTCATGGAAAGCGCTTGCGAGCATCTATCCCATCCCAAAATCACCAAAACAAAGACCCATGTCTGTGAAGAATGCGTGAAGATGGGCGATCGCTGGGTCCACCTCCGTCTTTGCATGGAATGCGGCCATGTCGGCTGCTGCGATTCATCCAAAAACAAGCACGCCACTAAACATTTTCACGCCACGAAACACCCTGTGGTCCGCTCCATCGAGCCGGGCGAATCATGGACATGGTGTTTTGTGGATGAGGTCGAAGGTGAACTTGGCCATGCATAAGAGTTTTACGAGCCAATAGTTCCAGAAGCCAGGCCCCAAAAGCATCAAAGTTTGTGAGGAGAATATCCGATGTCGAAAAAAGGCAATCCCAACCACTCGTCGAAAGTCAGCGCTCAACCCCGCCTCCACCAGAAAGCCTCTGAAATCCAGGCTTATGGCACCGTGAATCTGAATCTTCCCCTGGATCTGGAAGAGCCCGTCCGCCTTGAGAGCACGGAAAACCTGAACCAGCTTCTGGCTGATACCAGCACGCTGCGTGACCTGTACAAGAAATCTCACTGGCAGGTTGCCGGGCCAACTTTTTATCAACTGCATTTGTTATTCGACAAGCATTTTGAAGAGCAGGTGGAACTGGTGGACGCCATCGCCGAGCGCATTCAGTTGCTGGGTGGCGTGAGCCTCGCCATGGCGGCTGACATCGCGGAGACCACCCAGATACAGCGCCCGCCGAAAGGCCGTGAAGAAGTGCCGGTCCAGATATCGCGATTGCTTGACGCTCATCAGATCATCATTGCTGATTGCCGCAAGATGGCCAAGCGTGCGCAGGAGATCGGCGATGAGGGGACCAATGATCTGGTGGTCAGCGAAGTTCTGCGCACCAATGAACTCCAGTCCTGGTTCATCAGTGAACATCTGGTGGACATGCCGCTGGTCAGGGCCGTGGATAATGCAGAAAGCGACAAGATTGCGTCTTAGTTCGTTCCCCAGGCAACCACTAAATCTCAGACGGCGAAGTCAAAAGCTTCGCCGTCTTCCGCGATGATCACTTTTACTCCCGCAGCCTCAGTTTTTTCTGCCAGCTCAGTTCGCGTAACCAGACAATGGTTGATCGCGTTCATGTGCACGGCGATGGTCTTCGCCTTCGGTGCTGCATGGCAAACATGAATTACATCGGCCGGCATCATGGTGATGGGATCGCCTTCCAGGAACCTTGCTCCGCCCGCGTTCAAAACGATTACATCGGGATGAAAGCGCTTGATTGCATCTGAGACTTCATGGCACCAGATGGTATCTCCAGAAATGTAAAGGGTGGGCTCACCTTCATTCTGTAAAACGTAGCCGCTCACCGGGGCCATGGCTTTGCCAATGTCGCCTGTGCCGTGCTGCCCGCCGGTGCGTGTGATGCAGATCTTGCTCCAGTTGCGCGCGTCGTGAACGGCAGCGGCATTTACAAAGTGAGTCGATTCCATCTTGGGCAGATCTTCCGGTTGGCAGAACAGCGGCAGGTCTTTGGGGATCAGTTGGATCGCCGCATCGTCCCAGTGATCACGATGCGTGTGCGTGACCAGCACTCCATGAACTCCATCCAGCACTTGTTCAACCGGCATTGGAAGAGGTACCAGCGGATTCGGCCGCGGATGTGGTGAATTTTGAATGGCCGCCATGGCGCCGGCGTCGCTCAGCATGGGATCGACCAGAAGGCGCATGTTCGCGTAGTCGATCAACAGAGTTGCGTGGCGGACGAGCTGGATCCTCATGACTGGAAAATCTCCTTCGCCGCCTGCACTGTATTGCAATGGATCGTAACGGTATCTTCCACGCGATGAGCATAGCCTCCGGCGTACGTGACCATCACCGGAATGTTGCGCGTCCTGGCCACTTTGAGCACGAGCTCATCGCGCTGCTTTAAACCTTCGATTGTCATGGCAAGCCCACCCAACTGGTCTTCTTTATACGGATCGGCGCCGGCGATATAGCAGATCAGTTCCGGTTCAAAATGTCGGAAGGCTGAACTCAATGCCTGATCAAGCCAGCCCAGATATTCTTCATCATTGGTTGCGTCAGGAAGGTGAACGTCAATGGATGATGGCGGCTTGTAAGCCGGATAATTATGCGCCTGGTGCAGCGATATGGTGAAGACTTCCAGCTCACCGGCACTGGCGCCATGCAGGTTGAGATCACTCGAGGTGCGCCGGAGGTCATGGCGGATACCGCCGGAACTGGGCAGGTTGTTGGGACTTTCCCTGGGCGGAAAGATGGCAGCGGTTCCGTTGCCGTCGTGCACATCCAGATCAACGGTCATGGCGCGCGTCAACCTGCCTTCATGGTGCATGCGCCTGATTGCCACCGCTACATCGTGCACCACGCAAAAGCCTTCCCCATGGTCAGGAAATGCATGATGAAATCCGCCGCCAATGTTGACCGCTACTCCGTTGCGCAAAGCCAGGTCCGCCGCAAGGATTGACCCGCCGGCAGCCAGCCAGAATGCTTTGACCAACTCAGGCGAATAGGGAACTTCCATCTGCATTTCTTCCGTAGCGGAGAGTGTTCCCGTCTTCAGCTTGTGCACGTAGTCGCACGTGTGTACCAGCAATACGTCTTCGTCGCTGGCAGGCGTTGGCGTTACAAAGTCACTGGCCTCAGCCAGTCCCGTTTCCAGCAGGCGCTTGTGAATCAGCCGGTATTTCTCCGCGGGAAAAACATGCGCTCCAATGGGCAGGTAATAGTCGTCGCTGTACACCAGTTTGAACGGGAGCATGACTGACCAGAGTAAACCGTGGGGGACTCACCGCGCAAAACGAATATTAGGTCGCGTGACTAAGATCACATGTTCCTGAGTGCCGGTAAATTTCCCGAACCTCATGAATCGACTAGCTTGAATACAAATCGCCTTGTGTGTCATCCAACCTTTGTTGCGCTGGTTTAGATTTGGAACTCAGGCACAACAGGAGAACCCGGTAGACCCATGACTTCCAGACTTGCAAAAACACCACTTTCCATCCTCGATCTGGCACATCTTCGCCAGGGAGGCACCGTGGCAGACGCCTTTCATAACACGCTCGACCTGGCGCAGCACGCGGAGAAGTGGGGTTACAAGCGTTTCTGGCTGGCGGAACATCACAACATTCCCGGCGTCGCCTGCTCAGCGACATCTGTCCTGATCGGCTACGTGGCGGCCGGCACATCCACCATTCGCGTTGGTTCGGGCGGAATTATGTTGCCGAACCACGCGCCGCTGGTGATTGCCGAACAATTTGGCACGCTTGAAACTCTCAATCCTGGACGCATTGACCTTGGTCTGGGCCGTGCACCGGGCGGCGACTACGCCGTAATGCGTGCCCTCCGTCGCGGCCTTGGCGCCAACAGCGATGATTTTCCTGAACTACTCGAAGAACTGTGCACGTTTCTTGCGCCGGCAAAGCCCGGCCAGACCGTATCCGCAATTCCCGGAGTGAATACCAAGCTCCCAATCTGGCTGCTGGGATCAAGTGACTTCAGTGCTCGCCTCGCCGCTAAACTCGGCTTGCCTTTCGCCTTCGCCGGACATTTTCAACCGGATGGCATGGTGGAAGCGCTTGAAATCTATCGCCGCAATTTTCGTCCTTCCGACGTGCTTGATCGGCCTTATTCGATGGCTGGTGTCCCCATAATGGTTGCGGAAACTGACGAGCATGCCCGCTATCTGGCCACCACGCCGCAGCAGATGTTCCTGAACCTGATTCGCGGCAACCCTGGCCCGCTGGTACCGCCGGTGGATCACATGGAATGGAATGCGCTGGAGCGTGCCGCGGTCCAGGCCAAATTCCGCGCTGCGATTTTTGGCAGTGCGGAAACGGTGCGGGAAGGGCTGGAGAAATTTCTGGAAGAGACGCAAGTGGATGAGCTGATGGTGGTCAGCATTCCGTTTGAACACGCGGACCGGTTGCGGTCGTATGAATTGCTTGCGGAGTTAGCGGGGAGCAAAAATCAAAGGCAAGAAGTCACTGAGGCCGTTCGCTGATTGCGGTTTTACGTTTCCAGTCTCTTCGATTTTGCCAAGCCAGGAAGATAACGCCGGCGAACCAACCCAGAGACAGCCACAATAGTGGGAAATGTAACACCCGTGATCTGAATCGCATGCCAAGACCCATAGCGGCACCTGTGAGGATGTTGCTCGAAAGTGACGGCCGGTAATAAGGTGAGGGTGGTGCCCCGCTCGAATTCAGAACCGCTCGCCCAACCGGGGTCATGACTGCAAAGAGAGCTGCAATTCCCGCTACCCATAGCCAATCGTAAGCTGTTCCCATTTTTCCTCTGGGCTCAGTCTAACGAATTCGGCCGCGCCCCATTCTGGTTCCCAGCCCTTTGTTTTGTTAAAATCTATTGGTAATACCTAAAACTTTCCCGTCCTGATTTCCGGAAAATCTAAATTTCTGTGAAAACCACCCACGGGCGAGGAGTGTGCAATCGAGTGAAGCGCGGCAAGACAGCGGTGATAGTCGGCGCCCAATGGGGCGACGAAGGCAAAGGCAAGATCGTAGACGTTCTCTCCCACAGTTTTTCCGTTGTGGCGCGATACGCAGGAGGCCACAACGCCGGCCATACGGTCATCATCCAGGGCAAAAAATTTGTTTTGCAGCTTGTCCCCTGCGGCGTGCTGCGTGATGGATGCCGCGCCGTAATCGGCAACGGCGTGGTGCTTGATCCCATGGCATTCCTGAAGGAAGTGGGTAAGCTGCGCGAGGCGGGCGTAAAGGTGGATGGCAATCTGTTTATCTCCAACCGCGCCCATGTGATCCTGCCTTACCATCGAATGATTGAAATGGGAGCGGAAAATGCCCCTGGCCGCGTCAAGATCGGCACCACCTCACGCGGCATTGGTCCGGCGTATGAAGACAAAATGGGACGCCGCGGGCTGCGTGTGGCTGACCTGCTCGATTCCACTTTGCTCAAGACTACGATTGAGAATGCCTGCCGCGAAAAGAACATGATCGCGCATGCGCTCTTCAACTCTGAGCCCATTGATGCGGAAGCCATGTATCGCGAGTACGCCGAAGCCGCGGAAAAGATCGCGCCTTTCGTCACCGACACGGCACTTCTGCTGAATCAGGCGATTGCCGCAGGTGAGTCCGTGATGTTCGAAGGCGCGCAGGCCACCATGCTCGATATCGACCACGGCACGTATCCTTTTGTGACATCATCCAGCGCCAGCGCCGGCGGGGCCGTGATCGGCACGGGCGTTCCTCCCAACGCGATTCAAACCGTGATCGGTATCACCAAAGCTTATTGCACGCGCGTGGGCGGCGGTCCATTCCCCACGGAAATTCAAGGTCCGATGGCGGAAGACATTCGTAAACGCGGCATGGAATATGGCGCCGTTACCGGGCGTCCACGGCGTTGCGGATGGGTAGATCTCCCGCTGCTTCGTTATGCGCAGATGATCAACGGCGTGAACTGGTGGGTGGTCACCAAGCTTGATGTGCTCGACCAGTTGGACGAAGTGCCGGTCTGCGTCGGCTACAAAGTAAATGGCAAGAAGACAGATTCCATTCCCGCGCTGGCCACTGGCTTTGAAACCGTTGAGTGTATCTATGAAAAGATGCCCGGCTGGAAGACATCCACGGAAGGCATCACCGTGTTCGACAAGCTGCCGAAGAAAGCCCAGACCTATCTGCAATTTCTGGAAAAGGAGACCGGCGCGAAGATCGGCATGGTTTCCACCGGGCCTGATCGCGATCAGACCATGTTCATTCCGGAATTTGAAGCTGAAGTTGTCGGCCGGCAGGATGGCAAGATCGCCGAGGCAAAGTAATTTGCCGAATCGCTGGTTCCGTTTGTCATCCTGAGCGAAGTCGGAGCGCATGCGACGACGTAGTCGAAGGATCTATGTATTTTTCTTACGCTTTCGATACGCGCGCGTGAGGAACCTTGTGCTGGATGCCGCAATCGAGTATGGCTGGTGCCACGGGGTGGAGCAGGCATTTATGCCTGCGGCCCGAGCTTGCTCAGGAGTTGGCTTTAGCCACTGAGGTAACGGAAAGCCATCGATAAATCACTACGTCCAGGAAGCGCTGTCCCCTTTTGCACCGCCCCTGGATTTTTCTTCTTGAATGGAGGATTCAATGATCGTTTTAAAAGTCGACATGGTGGTGAAGTCCGGCATGGAAGAAAAGTGCAAGGAACTGGTTCGCCATCTGCATGAACATTCCCGCAAGGAGCCGGGCTGCGTTCAGTACGTCGGCCACCAATCCACGGACGATCCTCGCAAGTTCATGTTCTATGAAGTTTACAAGGACGAAGCTGCGCTCCAAGCCCATCGTGATTCCGCACACTTCAAACTGTATGTAATTGGCGGCCTGGATGGAATCATGGAAATGCGAAACCGAGATTTGTTCCAACCCGTAGAGTAGAAGTTAAAAATCTACAGCGAAATGGAAGCGGACGTTGTCACGTTTCGCTCCCTCCAGCACTTGCATACATGCTCTGAGATCTTCCAGAAGGTTTTTCTGTTCCGGCTTTGTCGATTCCGTGTGCTTTAAAAGGGGCCCCTACTGTGCTAAGTCCTTCATCGGCATCGAACCATTGCTCTGGAGGAATCGAAAGCCCTCCAGTGTCCACGCCTTCACCTTCCAGAAAATCGGCCGCCTCCTCGGGGTTCAGGCTGATCAAGTCACCGATAGGCCGCACATTCAGCATCTCCGAGGCTTCGTTCAGCCAGTCCAGATTGCGCGACAGAAATTTCCCACCAACGCTGCTGGCGTCGATGCCTGGAATCTCTCGTTCTAACGTTATGAATAATGCTGCGCCCAAGGTCGCCCATCACCACGCGGTCTACTTCACGATCTCGCAGCCACGGAAGAAATAGCTGAGCTCAAAACGCGCGGTATCATCCGCGTCAGAACCGTGGATGGCGTTCTTCTCAATGCTCTCCGCCCATTTTTTGCGGACTGTTCCCGGTTCGGCGTTCGCTGGATTGGTTGCGCCCATCAGTTTGCGCAGATCGGCAATGGCATTGTGCTTCTCCAGCGCCAGCACAACAATCGGGCCACTCGACATAAATGTGGTGAGCGAATCAAAAAATGGCCGGCTGGCATGCACGGCGTAAAAGCCCTCCGCCTGCTGCTTGGTGATCTCCACCATTCTCATGCCAATGATGCGGAAGCCGTTTTGCGTGATCATGTGAATGATGTCGCCGGTTGCGCCTTTGGCCACAGCGTCAGGCTTTACGATCGAAAAAGTTCTTTGCAGAGTATCCATGTCCTTCTTGCTTCTCCTAAGTTCGCTGGAATGAGGTCTGTGCGCGACGCTAGTGCAACGTCCGCATGAATTTTTATTTCGATGGCTTGATGCCCGCACGGTCAAATAGTGTCTGGGCAATCATCGCTGGAGACTTTGCTACAGCGATGCCGGCAGCCTCCAGCGCTTTGATTTTGTCTGCCGCCGTGCCTTGTCCCCCGGAGATGATGGCGCCTGCATGTCCCATGCGGCGCCCAGGAGGCGCTGTCTGTCCGGCAATGAAAGCCGCTACCGGCTTCTTCACATTCTGCTTGATGTAGGCCGCTGCGGTCTCTTCGGCGTTGCCACCGATTTCGCCGATCATGATGATGGCTTCGGTCTCCGGATCTTCGTTGAACAGTTTCAGTGCATCAATAAAGTTGGTGCCGATGATGGGATCGCCGCCAATGCCAATGGCTGTTGATTGTCCGACGCCGCGCGTTGTGAGCTGATAGACAGCTTCATAGGTCAGCGTGCCGGAACGCGAAACAATGCCGACATTGCCTTCCTTATGTATGTGGCCAGGCATGATGCCGACTTTGCACTTGCCGGGTGAGATGATGCCCGGGCAATTCGGCCCAATCAGCCGCGACTTTCCTTTGATCTTCAGATATTCATAAGCGCGGACCATGTCCAGCACCGGAATGCCTTCCGTTATGCAGATGATCAGCGGAATTTCCGAATCCACGGCCTCCATGATGGCGTCGGCGGCAAACGGTGGAGGAACAAAGATCACGGTGGCATTTGCGCCCGTCTTGTCCACGGCTTCCTGCACGGTATTGAATACCGGCCAGCCTTCATGCGTGGTGCCGCCTTTACCGGGGGTTACACCGCCGACAACCTGCGTGCCATACGCCTGAGCGCCTTTGGCGTGGAATGTGCCTTCGCGTCCGGTAATGCCTTGGACGATCAGTTTGGTCGATTTATTGACTAGAACAGCCATGTGTCTTCTTTCCCTGTCGCTCTTTTTCCTAGCGCTCTTTTCCTGTCGCTTTGCGGCATTGTGCCTATGCGCGTCCTGCCGCAGCCACAACTTTTTCCGCGGCGTCTTTCATCGTGTCGGCCACCTGGAAGTCGAGGCCTGAATTCTTCAGGATCTCGCGGCCCTGTTCCACGTTGGTTCCTTCCAGTCGCAGGACCAGCGGCAGCTTGAGGTTAGTGGCTTTGGCGGCTTCCACCACGCCGTTGGCCAGTGTGTCCACACGCAAAATGCCGCCAAAGATGTTAATCAGGATGGCCTTCACGCCTTTATCGCTCAGCAGGATCTCAAACGCATGACGGATCTGCTCAGCATTGGCGCCGCCGCCCACGTCCAGAAAGTTGGCCGGCGAGCCGCCTGCGTATTTCACAATGTCCATGGTCGCCATGGCCAGTCCGGCGCCGTTCACCATGCAGGCAATGTTGCCATCCAGCTTGATGTAATTCAGGCTGTACTTTGAAGCTTCCACTTCCAGAGGATCTTCTTCGTTCACGTCGCGCAGTTCGCGCAGGTCTTTGTGGCGGAACAGAGCGTTATCGTCAAAGTTGATCTTGGCGTCGAGCGCGAACAAATGTCCGTCCGTGGTGGTGATGAAGGGATTGATCTCCATCAACGACGAATCGGTGTCCACAAAGGCGCGATAGAGGCCGGTCATGAACTTTACCGCTTCATTGATCTGCTCAGGCTTCAGCCCCAGCGCAAAGGCCAACTTACGTGCGTGATAAGGCTGGAAGCCGATGGTGGGATCGATGGCTACTTTGATGATCGCATTCGGATCTTTTGCCGCGACTTCCTCAATCTCCATGCCGCCGGCTTTCGACGCCATGAATACCGGGCGCGCCGTTACCCGGTCCACGACCATACCAAGGTAGAGTTCCTGCTCAATCGGAAGTGTCTCTTCAATCAGCAAGCGTTGCACGATCTTGCCTTCAGGGCCAGTCTGGTGCGTAACCAGCTTCATGCCCAGGATTTTGTCAGACCATGCTTTGGCCTCTTCCAGGGTCTTGGCCACTTTTACGCCGCCGCCTTTGCCGCGGCCGCCGGCATGGATCTGGGCTTTCACCACCACGCCTTTTGCCCCCTGCTCAAAGAGGCGCTTTGCCGCCGACTCTGCTTCTTCGCGGGTCAGAGCCATCTCACCGCGGGGGATGGCGACGCCGTATTTCGCAAGGATTGTCTTTGCCTGATACTCGTGTATTTTCATGTCGATTGGGTTCTACTGGTGTCGCAGGAACGTAGAAAGGAACCTGTGATTTTATAAGACCAGCGGCAGATTCAGCAATGCGGGGCGGCTTCAGGGTTGACACTCGATTTTCAGCGACTTAAATTCCTGCTGTGGGTTCTTTACGATTTGCGGGAAGCATTTACATCGGTGTTCGTGACCTGAAGGCAGCTCTCGCCTGGTATAAGAACAAATTTGATTTGCGCGAATTCCCGGGTCCGATGGATGACGAGATTGGCGACGCCGCGCTTGTCTCCTCCGGTGAAGGAGTTTTTATCAGTTTCGGCGCGCCCAATCCCGCGAACATAGAAACTCGAATTTTCTACGTCAAGAACGCGCAAAAAGCCAGGGAATGGCTGTCCGCTCGCGGAGTGAATGTGGGTCCGTTGCAGACTGACCGGCAGCGCACGCACTACTTTGAAATGCATGATCTGGAAGACAACATGATCGAAATTTGTGAAGAGCCGTGATCATGCGACAAACGAGCCATTGGCAAAAACGCGTGGTTAACGATAGGCTGTAGCGTACCTCATCCAAATGATCACAGACGCCATCCACAAGATTGCGCACCACCGCATCAACCTGAGTCGCGAAGACTCGCGCACGGTGATGGGAGAAATTCTGGCCGGCAAGGCCAGTGACGCCCAGATTGCCGCGTTGCTTGTCGCTTTGCACATGAAGGGCGAAACGGTGGATGAGATCGTTGGTTTTGCCGAGGCCATACGCGCCGTGGCCCAGCCCATCGCCAACATGGATGGTTCCGCTCTTGACGTCAGCGGCACGGAACGGGAAGCGCTCGTCGACACCTGCGGCACCGGCGGCGATGCCAGTGACACTTTCAATATTTCAACCGTGAGTGCGCTTACCATTGCCGGCGCCGGTGTGCGCGTGGCAAAGCATGGCAATCGCGGCATCACTTCCAAGTGCGGTTCCGCCGACGTAATGGAAGCCCTTGGCGTGAACATCACGCTGCCTTCGGGGCGCATCGCTGACTGTCTGAAGGAAGTTGGAATCGCTTTCATGTTCGCGCCTGCCATGCATACGGCGACCAAATATGTTCAGCCGGCGCGTCGTGAACTGCGTCCGCTGCGCAGCGTGTTTAATTTGCTGGGACCGCTCACCAATCCTGCCGGCGCGTCCGCCCAGGTAGTCGGCGTATATTCAGCCGACTTGGTAGGCAAACTGGCCAAGGCATTGCAGATGTTGGGATTGAACCGCGCCTTGGTGGTGCATGGCAGTGATGGTCTGGACGAAATCAGTATCACTGGCCCAACCACGATCGGTGAAGTGCGCGGCGAATGGGTGCGTGTTTATGAAGTCACGCCCGACCAGTTCGGTTTTAAGACGGCCCCGTCCAGCGCCATCATTGGCGGCGACGTGAAACAGAATGCCGATATCATCTGGAGCATTCTGGATGGAGAGAAATCGCCGCGCCGCGATATTGTTCTAATGAATGCCGCTGCCGCCCTGGTGGCTGCCGGTAAGGCCGACTCGCTGAAAGAGGCCATGCCTCTGGCCGTGGAATCGATTGACTCTGGAGCGGCGCGCTCGAAGCTGGGTGCGTTGGTGGAATTTACCAACCGCCGATATCTTTAAGTTGAAAACCGCTTAGGACCCATTCCCGCTCAAAATTGTTTTCGCTCCTGGATCCACATCGCGCTCGTGACGCGTTCTGACGTCCGTGAACCCAATTCTCTAGAACGCCCGCCCGGTGATCAACGCCCGGATTCCTGCGAAAAGGACCAGTCCGGCCGTAGCCATTACGAACAGCGCGAAGATACAGCCCAGGACCGTGCCCCGCTGCAGGGCCGCATCATCGGTGAGCGGTTCCATGGTGAATGCAGGTCTGGCCTGGGGCGGAGAATGGCGCACCGCGTCTCCAGGTCTCTCAATCACCACGCCCTCGTCTGAGAAGCGAATAAGTCCTTCATTCTCCATGGCTGGATAGTTTAGACGCCAGAATCACTGCCCGTGCAGGGAAAGTTCAAAAACATTTTTTCCGAAATTCCTTGACAGCCGACAATATGTAACCGCATGGTTACATATGTAAATGAGAAACCAATCGGTTACATATTCCGAACACAATGCTTTCCAGGCGGTAGCCGACCCCACGCGCAGGGCGGTCCTGGATCTTTTGCGGCAGGGCAGTCTTCCGGCAGGTGATATCGCCCGCCGATTTCCGGTTTCGCGTCCGGCCATTTCCAAGCATTTGCGAGTTCTGCGGGGAGCGGAACTGGTGCGGGAAGAAAAGATCGGCCGGCAACGCATGTACCACCTCAATCCCAGGCCTCTGCGCGAAATTGATGGTTGGATTGAGCAGTACCGGAAATTCTGGCAGGCTAATCTGGCCGGATTGAAGAAATTTGCGGAAGAGCAGGAAGCAAGGAAAGGCAAGCTGTGACCAGGTCACTTGCGCAACGGAGGAAACAAAATGGTCGACATAAGCTCAACTGAAGATGCTGTGATCGGAGACGTGGAGATAGCCGCGTCACCTGAATTGCAGGCGGAAGTCTCTCCTGATGGCAAGACCATCGTTTTCAGCTTCGTAGATGGCACCCACATCGCCAAGCCGAGCTCCGGACATATGCAGAAGATGGTCCTGACCATGCAGGACCAGAACCACTTTTTCGGAAAAGTGGATCTTTGCCGGCGAGGGTAAGGAAAAGACAGAGAAGACAATCCAGTACACGCGCAAGCAGTAGGCCCATACCGTCGTCCCTCATACCTGCTCACGCGGCAATCCGCTGCGCGAACCTTAGTAAATCCAAAGCTCGCCCTTTGTCTTGCGACAACATGACGCGTTGCTGTCACATCCAACCAGAAAGAAAACACGGAAGAGACGCTGTTTCGGGGGAGTACAGCAAAATGAGGAACCGCAAATTCATATTTCTTGCAGCTTTGAGCTTTGTGCTGGTGATAACCGCGTGGGCAAAAGAAGACAAGTTGGTCAATACCGGCACAGCACCAGCCGCTGAAGGCAAGATCAATACATCCAATGATCGCAACGGCAATACTCAGGTGGAAGTGCAGGTGAAGCATATGGCCAAGCCGCAAGCGCTCACACCGCCAAGGCAAACATACATGGTCTGGGTACAGCCGCGGGGGAAGGATGCTGAGCTGCTGGGCGCTCTGCGGGTGAATTCCGATCTGGGCGGCAGCCTGAAATCATCGACAACATACAAGGATTTTGAAGTGCTGGTTACAGCGGAAGATGACGCCAAACCGGCGACGCCGTCCAGCACCATCATTCTCAAAGGCACAGTCGAAAGGAGGTAATTTGGACAACCCTTTAACCAAAGGCAGGGCCAACGGCTCTGCCTTTTCTCTTTTGTTTGCTTTTATCCCGTGTGGCGCGGAGGTTGCCTGCTTCCCGATGAATCCGGGTAACTACTTTGTCTGAGCGATCAGACAAATACAGCAGCAAGTCCATACCCTTGCGCCGCTCGGGATAGAGAACAAGAACCCTCGCATCTCTCGGGATAAAGCCGGGCTTCTCTGTTAGTATGCCGCACATGGCTACCAAAGCGGCAGTGTCTCCCACAACCAGAGTCGTCGCTATGCGATCATTAATCGTGCTGGTGCTGATCAACATCGTTAACTTTTATGATCGGCAGGTTCCGGGCGCACTGGCGGAACCGATTCGCAAGGAATTCGGTTTAACAGATACGCAAATCGGTCTGATCGGCACGGCGTTTACCATCCTGTATGCCATCGTGGGAATACCGTTGGGACGAATGGCAGACCGCGGCAGCCGTAAAAAAATTCTTGCCGTTGGCATGGCCGTTTGGGGCGCTCTTACCGGAACAGCCGCATGGGTCCGCAGCCTTCCCATGTTGATTGCTTCTCGATTCGGAGTTGCTGTTGGTGAAGCGGTGTGCGCTCCCGCAGCCACCAGCTGGATCGGCGATTTATATCCTCCTGACAAGCGTTCCCAGCCGCTGGCGATATTCATGCTTGGCGTGCCGATCGGTCTTGCCCTTAGCAGTTTCTTCAGCGGGCCGATAGCTCAGGTTTGGGGGTGGCGTGCTGCCATGGTTTTGGCGGCTCTGCCGGCGCTCTTGCTGATACCAATCCTGATGACCTTGCATGAACCTGAGCGCGGGGCCGCGGAGCTTGTGCCATCAGAACCCTTGCAATCTCCCTTGAGGCTTTTCCAAATCCCTACCTTTTGCTGGATCATCGCCTCAGGCGTGCTGGTGAATTTCAATCTCTACGCCATGGGAGCTTTTCTTACCGCCATGCTGCAGCGCATTCACCATATCAATGTTGCCAGGGCGGGAATTTATACCGGAGTGATCTATATGGTTGGCGGCGTAACCGGTGGCCTGCTGGGAGGCGCATGGGGTGACCGGGCAGTTCGCCGCCGCAGTGACGGACGCATGCGCATTGCCGCACTGGCAGCGCTGATCGCAGCGCCGCTCGCATTTATCGGATTCCGCCAGGGCATAGGATCGCTGGCGCTCGCCGTGGTTATGCTCACCGCTGCTTACGGGCTTTTCAATATGTACTACGGATTGGTTTACGCATCATTACAGGACATTGTTGGTCCCGGCTTGCGTGCCACGGCCATGGCCTTCTACTTTCTGGTGATGTATCTGGGTGGCGCGTCATTCGGTCCGGTGATCACCGGCAAACTGAGTGACAATCTGGCCCATCGCGCTGCCGCAGCGGCCGGCTCTGTGAAAGTTACGGAAGCATTTCGCGCTATCGGCCTGCAACAAGCCATGCTAGTGGTGCCGGTGCTGGCGTTGGGGCTGGGATTGGTACTGTGGGCAGGCTCGAAGAGCATTGTGAAAGATACAAGGCGGGCCTAGTCAAAAGCCCTTCGCGCAGCTATGCCGACAAGTTCGAGATCCCCCAACCCGGGGGGCCGTTAGCGTAGCGTTATCTTCAGCTGTGCAATTCCGACTTCCGTTTCAGCTACCAAACTGTGTACCGCCTTCGGTTTCAGCTGCCAAAATTGCTTCCTGCCGCGCGGTGGAGCAGGCCTTCAGGCCTGCGGCAAGAATGCAAAAGCTCCGGCTTTAGCCGCTGAGGTACGATCACCCGCTGGCGTGTCTTGAATTTTCTACCTGACCTTGATTCCCAGGTCCTTTAGTTGTGCTTCGCTCACAGGAGTCGGCGCGTCCACCATCAAATCAACTGCCTTCGCGGTCTTGGGGAAGGGGATCACTTCCCGCAGGCTTTCTGCTCCCGCCAGGATCATCACGATTCGATCCAGACCCAGAGCAATGCCTCCATGCGGAGGTGTGCCGTACTCCAGCGCTTCCAGGAAGAAGCCAAAACGCGAGCGAGCTTCTTCGTCCGTCATGCCCAGTGCGCGGAAGATGGTGCTCTGTATGTCCTGGCGGTGAATACGAATGGAGCCGGAGCCCAGCTCAGTTCCGTTCAGGACAATGTCATACGCCAGGGCGCGCACGGCGCCGGGATCGGATTCCAGCTTGTCCATGTCACGATCATGCGGCGACGTAAAAGGATGATGCGCCGCGTTCCATCGCTTACTCTCTTCGTCATACTCAAACATGGGGAAGTCAGTGACCCATGTGAAATGGAAACCGCCCTGATGGAACGCCATATGCCGTTCGGCATACTTGCGCGCCAGCTCAACGCGGAATGCTCCTGCTGCGGTGAAGACGCCGTAGTCAGGGCGCAGCCCGGTCTTTTCGACCTGGGCAGGTCCGGCGATGAGCACTAGAAGATCGTCCGCTTGCGCGCCTGACATCTCACGTAACTTCGTCACGGCCTCAGGGAAAGATTTTTCCAGGCGCTTAATGTCGTCCACCAGCCGCGCTTCTTTGCGTTCGCCGAACAGCGGCCGGTTCTCATCACGTTCCTTGCGCGAGAGTTCGCCAATTTTCGGTATGCGAATCGCCACCACCGGCAGATCGGGATTCAACTGCAGCGTCTGTAGCTGCTCGGCGGTGAATGCCTCGCGCACATTGGTCAGCTTAGGCAGACGGAGATCAGGCTTGTCGATGCCGTACTGGCGGATCGCCTCGTCATAGGTCATGCGTTTGAATGGAGGCTTCACTTCAAACCCTGCCACTTTGAATGCGGCATGAAGGAACCCTTCCACGGTTTCAAATACACGGTCCATCTGCGGGAAAGTCATCTCCAGATCGATCTGCGTGAATTCCGGCTGGCGATCAGCCCGCAAGTCTTCATCACGGAAGCAGCGCACGATCTGAAAATATTTGTCGAAACCGGAGATCATCAGGATCTGCTTGAAGAGCTGCGGTGATTGCGGCAGCGCGTAAAACTCGCCGGGGTAGACACGGCTGGGAACCAGATAATCGCGCGCGCCTTCCGGCGTGGATCGCGTCATGAAAGGCGTTTCAATTTCAAAGAATCCCTGGCCGGAGAGATACTGCCGTATTGCCAAAGCGACCTTGTGACGCAGCTCAATGTTGTACTGCATGGGCTCGCGCCGCAGGTCGATGTAGCGGTATTTCAGACGCATCTCTTCGTTGGCCAGAATGGGATCGCCGGGAAGAAACGGCGGCTGCTTGGATTCATTGAGCAGCCTCAGTTCGGTGACCACCACTTCGATTTCACCCGTGGGAATGTTGCGGTTCACGGTCTTGTCATCGCGCTTGCGCACCTTGCCAATGGCGGCGATCACAAACTCTGAGCGCAGGCCGGTGGCTTTTTCATGCAACGCCGGATTATCGCTTTTGTCGAAGACAAGCTGGGTCAGTCCACTGCGGTCGCGGACATCCACAAAGATCACATTGCCGAGATCACGGCGACGATTGACCCATCCCATCAGGATGACCTGTTGCCCCGCGTTCTCCGCGCGGAGCTCTCCGCACATCTGCGTGCGACGAAGTTCACCTAAAAAATCGAGCGACAAAAGATGGTACCTGCCTTGTACAAAGAGATGACCAATGTAGAGCTAAGAGTTTGATTATAAGGGCAATTGAGGGTCTTACCACAGAGGGCGCGGAGGAACACAGGAGATCGCCGTCATCGCCGCGATCGCACGACATCCCACCCACTGTCATATTGAGCGGAGTCGGAGCGATTGCGACAACGCAGTCGAAACATCCCGGTGCAGCCGGTTGTAACAATGCCGATACGGGGTATTCTCCCGAAAGCGCCGTTCGTAAAAAGAGTTAGAAGATGGGGAGAATTACCTGAAGCTGCATGGCGAAATTGGCATCCTCGGGATGTTTCGACTCCGAGACGCGACATCTTGCGCGTCTCTCGCTCAACATGACAGGGCTTCAGGGTTTGCAAGCTGGAAGCATCCTCCAAGAAGGCAAAAACTCGCACTTTGATTGATGTCCGAAAACGACTATTTTTTTCCTCGCTGCTCCGGTACGCTTGTAATTGTCATGGAATTGAAAGGCAAAATCTGGGCGCGGGCGCGGCTCTCACGCGATGCGCGCTTTGATGGCCGCTTTTACATCGCGGTGAAGACAAGCCGCGTTTACTGCCGCCCGATCTGTCCTGCGCCAACCTGCCGGGAAGAAAATGTGCGTTATTACGCCACCGCCGCCGCGGCTGCGGAGGCAGGCTATCGGCCATGTCTCCGCTGCCGTCCGGAATGCGCCCCAGGGACCGCAGCATGGATGGGAACTTCCAATTCGGTTTCGCGGGCCCTGCGGCTGATCAGTGAAAGTGGCCTGGAGAATGGCGGCGTGGAGAAGCTGGCGGAAAAGCTCGGTCTGGGATCGCGCCACCTGCGGCGGTTATTTCTCCGCCATCTGGGCGCGACACCGCTGGCCGTTGAGCAGACCCGCAGACTGCATTTTGCCAAGAAGCTGATTGATGAGACCCGGCTTCCCATGGGCGAGATTGCTTTGGCCGCCGGATACGGCAGCGTGCGGCGATTCAATGCCCATATGCGCAAGACCTATAAACGCACGCCGCGAGAAATCCGCGCTCTTGCCCGTCCCACATCTGAACATGTGGACAATCAATATGTCTTCCGGCTGCCTTTTCGTCCACCCCTGGATTGGAACGGCATGCTCGCTTTCCTCGCGCCACGAGCAACCCCCGGTGTTGAGAGCGTGGATCAGGTTTCTGCTTCGTATCGGCGGACCCTTCAGATGGACGGAAGCAGCGGCGCCTGCGAGGTGACGCTGCATCCTGAAGGCCGCGCTTTGAAAGTGAGTATCCATTTTGCGGAGACGCGCCTGCTCTTTTCGATTGTTGAGCGCCTGCGCTCCATGTTTGATCTCGATGCCGACTGGCGTGAGATTGCCGCGTGCCTGAAGACCGATCCATTGTTGCAGCCGATGCTGTTGCAATCGCCCGGATTGCGTCCGCCGGGCGCGTGGTGTGGATTTGAGTTAGCGATACGCGCCATCCTGGGCCAGCAGGTCACCGTAAAAGGTGCCACGACTCTCACGGGTCGTCTGGTGCAAAAATTTGGTAAACCTCTTCAGTCCTGTCAAAAAAACCGCATCGAAGTTTCTACGATGAGTGGCCTCACACATTTATTCCCAACGCCTCAAGTGATCGCAGAAGCTGATGTCGCTTCCATCGGACTGCCCGCTGCGAGAGCGGAAAGCATTCGCGCACTGGCTCGGGCCGTCAGCACCAGACAGATAACCTTCAGCGGCGTGACGGACGCGGTGGAATTTCGTCGCCAATTGTGCGAATTGCCCGGCATCGGCGCGTGGACAGCAGAATATATCGCCATGCGAGCTCTGCGTGATCCCGACGCTTTTCCTTCCAGCGATCTTGGATTGCTGAAAGCAACACAGGTGAAGTCGTCACGGGAACTCGAAGCAAGGTCAGAGCCGTGGCGCCCGTGGCGCGCTTATGCCGCAATGTATCTTTGGACTGGACTGGGGAGTGGATTGGGGAGCAGATTGACATCAGTGGACGAGTCATCCACTAAATCATTCGGGAATCGCCTGCGCAAAGCTGAAGCCCGGCTGCCAGAAAAAGCGCTAAGCGCTTAGGCCACGCCTTTAATACGATCGGCGATCTCCTGTCGCGGCACGCTTACCTGTTCGCCGGTCGCCAGATTTTTGATCCCGAACTGGCCGGATGCAACCTCATTTTCGCCGACAAACAGGATGTACTTTGCGCCGGCGCGCCCGGCTGCTTCAAACGATTTCTTTACTTTAAAACTGTCATCGCCCAGTTCAGTGGCCACGCCGCTTTTGCGCAATTCGCGCGCGATCACCGCAGCTTCAGCATTCATTCCCGGGCCCAATGGAGCGATAAAGACAGCAGGATTTAAGCTCGGCGCGGCTACAGTTTCTTCCGCCTGCAAGGCGAGCACAAAACGGTCCAGGCCCAGCGCAAACCCGATCCCCGGCGCTTTCGGGCCCCCCAGCATTTCAGACAGGCCGTCATAGCGTCCGCCGCCGAGAAGTGCGCTTTGTGAGCCCAGTCCGCCGTGCGTAAATTCAAACGTTGTGCGCGTGTAGTAATCCAGGCCGCGCACCATGCGTTCATTCACTTCATAGCGGATGCCTACGTGATTCAGTATCTTCTTCACTTCGTTGAAGTGTTCACGACTCTCTTCGCCCAGGAAGGCGGAAATTTTCGGAAGCGCGTCAATCGTCGGCTGGTCTTCCGGGACTTTGCAGTCCAGCACGCGCAGCGGATTGGTTTCCGCGCGGCGCTGGCAGTCCGCGCACATCTTGTCTTTCACTCCGGCCAGTGCTTCGCGCAGCGCCTGGTTATAGCGTGTGCGATCATCGGCATTGCCCACGGAGTTGACGTGCAGAGTCCACTCTTTGATGCCAACTTCGCGCAGCAAATGCGCCAGCATGGCAATAATCTCTGCGTCGCGCGCGGGGGATTCACTCCCGGAGGCCGGCGGTCCAAGAACTTCCGCGCCAATCTGGTAGAACTGCCGGTAGCGGCCCTTCTGCGGACGTTCACGGCGAAACTGCGGTCCAATGTAATAGAGCTTTTGCAGCTTGCCGGTGTCGCCCATCTTGTGTTCGATGTAGGCGCGCACCACGCCCGCGGTGTTTTCCGGACGCAACGTCAGTGACTGCGCTTTCTCACTCTGGGCGCGCGCTTTGTCCTCCCAGGTGAACATCTCCTTGGAGACAATGTCAGTATCTTCACCCACGCCACGGGCAAAGAGCTGCGTATCTTCAAATACCGGCGTGCGAATCTCGTGGAAATTGTAGAGATGAAAAATGTGACGGCACGCCAGTTCCACGTGCTGCCACAGCGCCGTGTCCGGCGGAAGAATGTCGCGAGTGCCGCGCACAGCCTTGATAGAAGCAGCCATTATTTACGCGGAAACTCCTTGCGATAGATCTGTGTGTAATCGTAATAATTGTTGGCGTACATCATGATGGTCTGCTGGGTTTTCTCGTCGTCAATCTTCTTCCTGAATTTTCCCGGGACACCCATCCACAGCGAATACGGTTCCACCACCGTGTCTTCAGGAATCACAGTTCCCGCCGCGATGATCGAACCTTCGCCGATCTTCGCATTGTTCAGAATCACGCAGCCCATGCCGATCAGGCAGCGGTCGCCGATGGTGCAGCCGTGCAAGGTGACGGAGTGGCCCACGGTGACATAGTCGCCCATGATTACGCCGTATTTGTAACGCATGCCGTGAAGCACGCTGCAATCCTGCACGCTGCAGTTCTTGCCGATGCGTATGGCAAAAACGTCGCCACGGATCACGGCGTTCATCCAAACGCTGGAATTCTCGCCGATTTCAACGTCGCCGATGATCTGGGCAGACTCGTCGATATAGCAGCTTTCGTGTATGCGAGGTGAAATTCCCTGATAAGGCCGAAGCATAGTTAAGGAAAGCAGTCAGCCGTCAGCACTCAGCCCTTGAGCTTATTGAAACGGATCAGACGCTTTGAAAGAAGGTAACATGCGGGGATTCGGGGGAGCAATGTGCTGGGCGGCTAAGTGCCAATTGCTAATTGCCATTTGCTAATTACCAATTGCTTTTTACCGCAACTCCACGCCCATCAGTTCGGTCACCATGACCCATTGCTCCCAGGCGTAGCGCCAGATGGAGACAGCGTGCAAATTTTCAAACGAGTGCACGTCGCGATCATTCATGGCCAGGATTTCTTCCATAAATACTTCACTGACGTAATCGCAGTCATTGCAGCGAACGATATAAGGATAGTTTGCGCTCATGGCCAGCCTGTAAAAGCAGAGTAGCTGAATTCTGGGGTCTGGCCGCTCTGCTTGCACTAGGTGACTTTGCTTAAGGGCAGGGGATTTTCCGCCTATCGAGGTAATCAACCGAAGTAACGTGGAACGGCGATCAACCTCCAGCTTCCGCGGAAGGAAAGGGCACAGCGGACTTTTTTTGAGGGATAGCGAAAGACGGGAAAAGCTTGGGCCATCAGCCCGGGCGCACCTATTCTGCATGGCGTGTGCCCGATTGCATGCCAGCCGTTATGCTGCCCGTTGCTGGAACGGACGATCGTCAACATGACCGGCTAGTCTACGAACTGCCAATGCCATCATGAGACGAGTGGTGCCGGTCATCACCATACTGATGCCTACGAATGTCCCGATGACCCACAACGCACTGGAGGGCCAGCGATTCCAGATCATGAAACCCAGGACCAGCGTGATGACTCCATCCAGCAGCATCCACGCTGAGTTACCACTCTTACGCGTGGCAAAATAAGCCATCACGTCCGCGACGCCTTCTGCCAGCAGGAATATTCCCAGCAAGAGCGTTAAACTCGCGACTCCCAAAGCAGGACGGGCGATCAAACTGGCTCCGGCCGCAAGGTAAAAAACCGCGACCAGGATCTTCCAAAGAATGTGGCCGACGCCCTTTGACTGAAAGGCGTGAACCAGTTGCGCGACGCCGGCGAAGATCGCCAGCCACCCGATGATGATGGCCACTCCGATCGATGAAACAATCGGCAACGTGATCGCCATGAATCCGAAAATGATCAATACGATTGACAACACGATCGAGGTTCCCGACGCTCTTTTCAATCCAGCTGCCAGTCCGGTCATAATTCCTTCTTTATCCGGCTATGTCGCCTCTCGGACATACGCCATACCTCAACGTCATCGACGCCTGACACATTGCGCAGGAAGAATCAAAGGTATACACCCCGAGGCAACTGAAAAACTGGCAAAAAATACAGCCATCAGGCGCGCCATCCGGTATTCCGGAAAACAAAAAAGAGCAAAAGAGCAGAGGATAGTTGGGCCATCCGGCTCCTCCGCAATCTTCTCGAAGCGAATGAAATTCTGATAAATCATCCAGAGAGGCCGACCTGCTTATAATGATTGTGAATGGTTTCCCCAAAAATCCGTCAGATGTTGCCATGGGTTTTGTCCCTGGTCTGTCTGATCTCCGCATTGCACGGCGAGCCCATCAAAAAGCTAAAGCCCACCGGCTATGTCAACGATTTCGCCGGAGTAATTGATCCCACGTCGGCGGAGGCCATTCGCAGCCTGTGCGAACAGGTTGACCAGAAAACCAAAGCCCAGATCGCCGTGGTTACGATTCACTCTCTTGATGGCTCTGATATTGAAAGCTATGCGTCCGATCTTTACAAAGCCTGGGGCATCGGGCCCAAATCTGACAATCGCGGTGTGTTGATTCTTCTGGTGGTGGATGAACATCACTATCGCACCGAGGTTGGTTACGGATTGGAACCTATTTTGCCCGATGGCAAGGTAGGCGGCTTCGGACGTGAAGCAGTTCCAATCCTGAAGCAAAACCAGTTTGGTCCGGCATTGCTCCTGATGACCCGAAGGGTAGCCAGCGTCATTGCGACTGACGCGAAAGTACAGATTGACGGAGCGGAAGCTCCGGCGCCGCGCACAAACGCTCCTGTGGAGAGCTCGCCGATTCCAAGCGGGGCCGTTGTTATCCTGGGCATTGTCGGCGTAGTGGTCCTGGCGCTTTTTCTCCGCGTGCTTGGATTCGGCACTCTCTTCAACATCATTCTTTTTATTCTGAACATCTTCATGTCGTCCGGCGGCGGAGGCCGCGGGAGTGGTGGATGGGGTGGTGGTAGTTCCGGCAGTGGATGGGGTGGCGGCGGCGGATTTGGCGGTGGTGGTGGCTTCGGTGGTTTTGGCGGAGGCAGTTCCGGTGGAGGAGGCGCGAGCGGCGACTGGTAATGGGCCGCGCAGCGACATTATGGAAACAGAAAAACAGATCAACGAACTCGTGGAACGGCTTAAAGGTCTGGCTGGAGAGAACTTAAACTGCGTCGCGCTTTTTGGCTCGGCGGTTTCCCGTGAATTCCATGCCGGTTTTTCAGATATCAACGTCATCTGTCTTTTTCGTGAGCTTACCGCTCCGGCGCTCGCGCGGCTGGTACCGCTCATGCGCTGGTGGACGAAGCAGGATTTTCCTGCTCCGCTTCTGTTCACACGAGCGGAACTGGAAAAATCCGCCGATGTATTTGCCATTGAACTTTTTGATATCCGCCAGAGTCACCGCTTGCTTTACGGAGAAGACGTGTTCAGCAACCTGCATGTGCCTATGGACCTTCATCGCGTGCAGGTGGAGCACAACCTGCGCACGAAGCTGCTGACCTTGCGCCAGATGTACGCCCAATTTGCCGACGACGACCAGCGTGTCCGGCGCTTAATGCTGGATTCAGTGTCCAATTTCGCCACGCTCTTCCGTCACACACTCATTGCCATGGGAGAAAAGCCTGGCGAAAGTAAAGAGGACAACATTCAGAAACTGGCCGCGCGCATTCACTTTGACCCGGCTATATTTGTACGACTGTTGCAGGTGCGGGCCCAGAAAGCAAACGAGAAAGATCTGGATGCGCACGCGGGATTTGCTCAATATATGGAAGGCATAGACAAGGCAATTCAAGCGGTGGACGCGCTCTAACGCGAACTTTTTTAGCGGTTCTACTCTAGAATCGCACTCATTGAGAACAGGGAGAAGACATGAAAGCCTGGATAGCGATTGGAATTATTGTGTTGTTGATTTTCGTGGGCGCCAGCAGTTATATCGGCGCCAAAAATCAGATGGTGACCAAGAATGAATCGGTAAAAGCGGCATGGTCGCAGGTGGACATTGTGTTGCAACGTCGCGCCGACCTGATTCCCAATCTGGTGGAAACAGTGAAAGGCTTTGCCTTACAGGAGCAAACCGTCTTCGGCGACATCGCCAAGGCGCGGTCACGCCTGCTTTCCGCCAACACACCCGCGGACAAGATTGCTGCCAACCAGCAGCTGGATGGCGCGCTGGGACGCCTGCTGGTTGTCGTGGAAAATTATCCGCAGCTCAAATCCAATGAAAACTTCCTGCGCCTGCAGGATGAACTCGCAGGCACGGAAAACCGCATTGCCGTGGAGCGCAAGCGCTATAACGACGCGCTTCAGGACTACAACACTTACATCGGACTGTTTCCCAACAGCTTCTGGGCCAGCATGGCCGGCTTCAAACGCAATGACGCCTACTTTGCCGCCAGTGAGGGTGCCAAGACTGCTCCGAAGGTTGATTTCTCAGGTGTGAAACCTTCAGCCACACCAGCGCCTTCACCGGCACACTAGAACTGCGCGTGTTTTGCACCGATGGGTGACCCCGGGCTTCCTCGAAAGGATGGAGCCCGGGATCTTTTTTTGTGAGAGATAGAACTCTGTAGCCGTAATCCAGAGTGGCAAGCTAAACTCTCCACTATCTAACAAACAAAAGGACCTTGCCATGCCCCAGCGCTTTTTCCGTGCACTACTGTTTTCAACACTCTTCATAAGCGGTTACGCAGTCCTGGCACAAAGCGCTCCCGCTGCACCCAGTCAGGATATCGCCCAACCCGCTGCCGGGAAGAACGATTACAGCAAGGGCGAAGCCTGGCTCTGCCGTCCCGGACGCAAGGATGCTTTCGACGTTTGTGCGGTTGATCTAACCACCACCGTCATCACCGCCAATGGCAAGATGACGCGCGAGGACTGGTCCGCCGATCCCAAAGCTCCCGTCGATTGCTTCTACGTCTATCCAACCGTCTCCAACGATCCTGGAGGAAACAGTGATATGACGCCCGGTCCGGAAGAGAAAGCGGTCATACGCGCTCAGTTCGCGCGCTTCGCCTCCAAATGTCGAGTCTTTGCTCCGATGTATCGCCAGGTAACACTAACCGCATTGCGCGCCGGCATTGCAGGCACGCCAATCCCGGTGAACCGGCTGATGGCCTATGGCGACGTACGTGACGCCTGGAACTATTATCTGGAGCATGACAATCAAGGCCGGGGCGTGGTGCTGATTGGGCATTCGCAGGGCGCGCTTGTGCTCACTGCGCTGATCCGCAATGAAATTGATGGCCACCCGGTGCAGGCTCGCGTTCTTTCCGCCATGTTGCTGGGCACCAGCCTGCCGGTGCCGAATGGAAAAGATGTAGGCGGCGCCTTTCAGCACATGCCGCTTTGCCGCGCAGCCGATCAGATCGGCTGTGTGATTACTTATGCCTCATTTCGCGCCACCGATCCTCCGCCCGCCAACAGCCGCTTCGGCAAAGTGGCCGACACCAGCATGATGTCTGGTTGCACGAATCCGGCAGCGCTCGGCGGCGGTAGTGGAGAACTGCACGCGTACATGGGAGCAAAAGGCAGCGGCATTGTTGGCGATGCGGAAGCCGAACCAGGGCGCTGGACCAAAACCGGGCTATTGGTAAGCACACCGTTTGTAAGCCTTCCTGGCATGTTGACCGCGGAGTGTGTGGCCAATGAAAACGGTTCCTACCTCGCCGTAACTCTGCACGTGAACGCTTCAGACGATCGCGCCAAAGATATCGCGGGTGACGTTATTGCCGGCGGAAGAGTCCTGCGCGATTGGGGACTTCATTTGATTGACGTGAACCTCGCCATGGGAAATCTACTCGAGATCGTTGGCCGTCAATCAAAAACGTATCTCGCCAAGCCATGACGGCGGAGCAATCCGCGATCATCCGCCGCAATCCGAGAAAAGAAGATCCGCGGTAAGAAGGTTTTGCTTTATCAGTGTGATCAGTGGAAGTCAGTGGTGAGCTTTTCGTGGCTTACAGCTGTTTCAGGCGCGCTTTGATCTCGGTTTCCCAGATGACGTTGGCTGGTTCCATCGATTCCACGCCAATCTGGCCGGCGTGTGACGTACCGGGTTCGCCGATCCATGCCACTTTGTAGCGAGCGCGGCGATTCAGGCGCTGGATGAAGATCACCTGCCCGACCTGTTTGATTCCGGGAAGGGCGGCGATGCGGGCGCCGTTAGGAGAGATCTCGTAGGTGCAACACGTATGCGACTCAAAGCTCTTGAGGTCAGGGAAAACTTTTACGGGAACGGCGATGTGCAAACGCTGATCATCGCGACGAGCGTCCAGGACCAGGGCCTCTGAACCAGTAACAGATTTTGACGGGGTACCGTTAGACATTGCCTGTTGAGTATCGAGGCACTCATCTAAGGCGTCAACATTACTTTCGTGCGATTTTTGTTTGCCCGTGAGCGGGTGAGACTTCTTTAATACGTTAAGGCAAAACCACTGAGAAATACACGACTTCCGGGCTCTGCTGACGGGCTGGGCCAAACCATTTACAATGAATATTCAGCCCTCCTTCGAGATAAAAAAATATGATTCATTTTCCAGTCCCAGAGGCTCTGACCTTCGATGACGTGTTACTTCTTCCATCTCACTCGGATGTTGTTCCGTCTGAAGTAACCACGCAGACCCAGCTCTCACGCAACATACGTTTGAATATCCCGATTATCAGCGCGGCCATGGATACGGTGACCGAGTCACGCCTGGCGATCGCCATCGCCCAGCAGGGTGGCCTGGGCATTGTTCATCGCAATTTATCCATTGACCAGCAGGCCGATGAGGTGGACAAAGTAAAGCGTTCAGAAAGTGGGATGATCATGGATCCCATCACGCTTTCACCCGACCACAGGATTGCCGACGCCCTGGACCTGATGCGGCGGTACAAAATCTCCGGCGTTCCTGTGACCAAAAATAAACGGCTGGTCGGAATCCTTACCAATCGCGATCTGCGTTTTGAAACTCGGACTGACGTGCCCATCAGCCAGGTCATGACCAAGGACAACCTGATCACCGTGCCGGTGGGAACCAGGCTGGAAGATGCGGAAAAGATCCTGCATGAACATCGCGTAGAGAAGCTGCTGGTGGTGGATGACAAGTACAACCTCAAGGGCCTGATCACGGTAAAAGATATCCAGAAGAAGCTGAAATATCCCAACGCAGCCAAAGACGAACATGGACGCTTGCGCGTGGGCGCCGCCATTGGTGCTACCGGTGATTTCCTTGAACGCGCGCAGGAAATGGTGAAGAACAAAGTCGATGCCCTGGCCATTGATTCGGCCCATGGCCATCAGGCCCGTGTGCTTGAGGCCGTGAAGATGATCAAATCGAAGCTGCCGGAAGTTGATCTGCTTGCCGGAAATGTTGGCACGCATGAAGGCGCGTGTGCCCTGGTCAAGGCAGGCGCAGACGCCATCAAGGTCGGCATTGGTCCGGGATCGATTTGCACCACGCGCATTGTGACCGGTACCGGTGTTCCCCAGATCACCGCGATTGCTGAGGCCACACGCGCATGTCGTGATGCTGGCGTACCGGTAATTGCCGATGGCGGCATCAAGTATTCAGGCGATATCACCAAGGCCATCGCGGCGGGTGCTTCCGTAGTGATGATTGGCTCGCTGTTCGCCGGGACGGATGAGAGTCCCGGAGAGACCATCCTTTATCAAGGCCGGTCTTTCAAGACGTATCGCGGCATGGGGTCGCTTTCAGCCATGGCCGCCGGTTCCAGCGAACGTTATTCGCAGAATATGGATGAGTTCGCGTCTGAATCCGCGAATGAAGATGGTGACAGCAGCAGCGGCAATCGCTTGAATAAGCTGGTTCCGGAGGGCATTGAAGGCCGCGTTCCTTATCGGGGAACTCTGGCTGCCATGGTGTACCAGTTGGTCGGCGGATTGCGCTCCGGCATGGGATATTGCGGAACCAAAACCATTCCTGACTTGCAACAGAGAGCAAAATTCATTCGCATCAGCGGAGCCGGACTGCGCGAAAGCCACGTGCATGATGTGATCATCACGCGTGAAGCCCCCAATTACAGAATAGAGTAGGTAGCCGTTTTGTCAGTTTTCAGTCTGGAAGCTTCCGCGCCGCCGGTGCGGCGCAATGTTTTAATCTCCTGGATCCCGACCATGGCATGGCTCTGCCTGCTGGCGGCCTTTTCTACAGACACTTTCTCAGCCGAGCATACCGGCACGATCCTGGAAAAAGTATTGCGCTTTTTATTTGGAGAAATCTCCAGCGAGCGCTTTTACGCTATTCATTTTCTTATCCGCAAAACCGCGCACTTCTGCAGCTATGGAACGCTGAGCGCATTTGCTTTCTTCGCCTGGCGTGCCACCTTTCCCGCATTGAAAGTGTGGAGCGCTCGTTGGAGCGGACTGGCGCTGCTGCTTACTTTATTTGCCGCCAGCGCAGATGAATTTCACCAGAGCTTTGTGCCGTCGCGGACGGCAAGCCCTCGTGACGTTCTGCTGGATATGATAGGAGCCGTGTTTTTTCAGGTCGCGCTTGCGATTGTGTTGCGTTTGTTCTGGCGGGGCAGATCCGGCGAAGAGAAGAATTCCTAACGATCCAAATATTCCGTTGCCATTTGTCACCCTGTGAGCCTGTGGCTCTATTGACGTTTATGTTTGACGTTTATTTTCCTGTCACTCTATTGACGTTTATATTGAAGAACGCTTTTTCCCCTTGTCATCCTGAGCGGAGTCGGAGCGGATGCGACGGCGTAGTCGAAGGATCTATGCATTTTTGTCGTTTGTCAGATAGACAGCAACCATGGTCCAGGAAAAAGCGACTGGCTCTTTTGCTGGAAGAAGAAAACACGCCCAGAATGAGCAAACCCCGCAGGAACTCTGCGGGGTTGCCGGTATAGCTGTTGGGTTTGGCTGAAGGCGCGCTGGCCTTGTGCGAACCACAACTTTTCGCTAGGACTTAAAGACTCACGCCTTAAGCCTCAGCCACCTCACGTTTATGACTACAATCAGAACTTTTCATTGATAGGATCGCCCTCCTTTCCCGTGTAAACGCAGAATAGCGCTGGTTAATTCAAAAGTCAACAGGTTCAAATGCCGTCGGAGAAAAACATTTTTTGAATCTTATTTCGGTGCGGAACCCGGCATTTTCCTGCCAGTCAGCTCGTCCGCCGTCACGAACTTCGGCTCAATGTCAGTCGGAAGTGATTTCAAGCTCTCAATCGCTTTCGCAACCTCGGGACGAACGTTCATCAACTGGTCCATCATTTTCTTGGTGCCGGCGTAATCGCCGGTAGCTTCCAGGGTAAGGAACTCGCGATCGAGTGAATTTACCGCATCCTTGACTTTGCTGAAATCCACATGGAAGGTGCCGTCCGCGTCGGCCACAAAGGCGCCTTTGTCGAGGAAGTAGTTGAACTGTATGGCCATGCCTTTGGCGTGAGAGTCCTGCAATCCGAAACGCAGCGTTCGGAAAGCTGAGGCCAGATAGGTGTTGTAAAGCTGGCGTTCTGCGTCAGGGCCATGAGGCAATGGCATCGTGATCGAGCCCTTGTCGGCCTGAGTCATCAGAAATTGCAGGGCGAACAGACCCGTTACATCAGCCTTGGCTTCTTCAATCGAGCTGTAAAGTTCTTTCAACTCGAGCCGTGGGTTCGTATCGCGTCCCCCGACTTTGATCTGGTGCGGACCAAGTCCGTGGCAGAGTTCGTGGGCCACGATGTGAGTGAAGAAAAGATCAAAGCTAAGGTCTTTCTGCGCATCTGGTTTGAGCACCACGTTCGATATCGGTTCCAGAATGGTCTTGAACTTTGCTTCCTGAACATTCTTGAGCATCACGCGTTTCGCGCCTTTTTCCTGCACCACTTTGTCGTCATTGGGAAGGTTGTAGGCAGCGGTCTGGACGCCATGAGCGCCATCGCCGGCGGCGAAGACTTCATTCACTACGCGGAGCGGCGCCGCCGCACCCAGCTTGGCCACGCGATACTGCGGATCTTCAGGAAGATTATTTTCAATGTCCTGCAGATGCTGGCCCAGAAATGCCAGACGTGAGGATTCTTTTTCGTCGCGCAGGTTCACGTAGGCTTCAAACGCCGCTTTGTAGCCGAACAGTTCATCGTTGTAAGTCTCGTAAGGACCGTAGGTGATATCCAGCGGAGCGTCCAGGTCCATCCAGGCAACGTCGCTTTCGTAGTAATCATTGGAGCTAAAGGCCGCAGCCCGCGTGGTAAGAAATTTCTTGAGTGATGCGCTGTCAGTGAGTGTGGCGGCTTCATTCAAAAGTTTAGCGGCCTGCGCCAGATCGCTCTTGTACTCCTGACTGTAGGGCACGAGCTTGAGTTTCTTGTTGGCATCGCGCCGGACCACCGTGAAGAAGCCGAGAGCCTGCGCTTTCTCCTGCTCAGGAAGCGTTTTCACCCAGCTCTCAAATTCATCCTTGGTCATATCTTCAGGGTAGAAATTTGCCCCTGGAGGTTTGTGTGCAGGAACATCAGGCAGAAATGCCTTATGTTGATCAATCTCTGACCATGGACCTTTGTTGATCCAGAAGTAATGCAGGCGTGCCTGGCCCAAAGCGGATTTGTCTTGTTGCAGCTTGCGATACAAGGCGAGATCACCGCTCCAGAACTGTTGCATAAAAAGGTGGTTTACAATCTGGGACGCTTCAATCAGTTTCACCAACGCTTTTTTGTCGCCGGCAGAGAGTGATGAGGTGTCCACACGCATCTCCGTGGGCGCAAAGCGCGCAGCCATTTTGTTGAGTTCAACAGCATCCGGGAAAGCAGAAGGTTTTGGGGCAGCAGTCTTCTGGGCAAGAGTCATAGTGGTAAACACCATCAGGAGCAGGAAAAGCTTGCGCATAGGGGGCAAATTCCTCGCAAGCAGGATAACGCGATTGTGTGCTCCCGGGAAACTTCGGCTTCAACCGATAGACCCAGCCGAAATCACGCCCGTGCCAGCAATACGCAGAACCACTCTTTTGGATCGGTCCAGGTCTTTTCCAGTTTGAAACCGCTTTCGCTCAGAAGCTTCGCGATGGATGCCGGCGTGAACTTATAGCTGTTTTCCGTGTGAATCCGTTCGCCGCGATTAAAGTGGAAGCTACGGTTCAGGTCGCGCACGTTTACGGTTTGCGCCACGCGGCTCTCCAGATGCATTTCAATGCGTGAGGTCCCTGGATTCCAGAACGCGATGTGCTTGAACAGCCGAACATCAAAATCGGCGCCCAGTTCGCGATTGATGCGCGAAAGAACGTTCTTGTTGAATCGCTCGGTTACAAGCTTGGCGTCATTGTAAGCGTCATACAATACGCGAGCGTCTTTCACCAGATCAATGCCCAGAAGGAACGCGTCTCCCGGCTCCAGGGATTTCCGGATATCGCGCAGGAACTGCGCTGCTTCGTTCGGTTCAAAGTTGCCGATAGTGGAGCCGATAAACAGCACCAGCTTGCGTCCGGGTAGAGTTTTTAATGGCGGGAAATCTGCCGTGTAGTCGGCAACGATCGGGCTCACGTAGAGATGTGGGTAATCGCCATTCAGGCTGGTGAGTGCATCCTGGAGCGCGGCAGGAGAAACGTCTACGGGATGAAACTCCAGCCGCAATTGGCGGCGGAGGATGGCCTCAATCAGCGCTCGAGTTTTCGTCGCGCTGCCGGCTCCAAGTTCCACCAGTGTCAGGTTTGCGCCTGCCGTGGTGGCTATTTCACCGGCGTATTCCTTCAGGATAGAAAACTCCGTCCGCGTCGGATAGTACTCCGCGGTCTGCGTTATCTCTTCGAACAGCCGTGAGCCTTCCGCGTCATAGAAAAGCTTGGCGGGAAGCCGTTTGGGATTTGCGCTGAGCCCCTGGAGTACATCTTCCGCAATGGGACTGCCTAGTACTGCTGGCGTTCTAAATGCTGTCATCGGCGAGCCTGATACCGGAGAACTGCCATCTTGTTTCCGGCGGGAAAAAATTGCGGTAAGTAGCACGTATGTGGGATTGCGGGGTAATACATGATCCGCCGCGCAAAACCATTTGACTGCTCATGAATTTGCCGTTGTATTCGCCCAACGCTCCGGCGGCTGGTTTAAAGCCTGGATAAGGAAGGTAGGCGCTGCCAGTCCATTCCCACACATCGCCGAACAATTGCAACGGAACGTTTTTCGCTTCATCAGCCGCTGGTTGCGGATGGAAAGCTCCGCTCTCCAGCAAATTGCCTTTCACTGGAGCAGACGCCGCCACAATTTCCCATTCAGCCTCGGTTGGCAGCCTGGCGCCGGCCCAGCGCGCGAACGCGTCGGCTTCAAAAAGACTCACGTGGGTTACCGGTTCATTCTCTTCCACGCGACGCAACCCTGAACAGGTGAACTGGTGCCAGTCATTGCCGGATTTTTCCCAATAAAGAGGAGCTACCCAGCGATTTGCCTGCACCGCCAGCCAGCCTTCTGACAACCAGAGTTCAGGACGTTGATAGCCCCGGTCCGCCATGAAGGCCATGTATTCGCCGCAGGTGATCAGCCGCGTGGCAAAACGGAAAGGCTGAACGAAAACCTTGTGGCGAGGCGTTTCGTTATCAAAGCGGAAGCCAGTGCCTTCGGCGCCAATTTCAACCACTCCTCCTGCAAAGGTTTGCGGTTTCTGCGCGGCCACTGTGTCTGTTCTGGTGGAGACTGCGTTGGGCTGATACGCCGGATGGAGCGGATTACTCCAGAAGCCATGCTTGATGTCCGTGATCAGTAGTTCCTGATGTTGTTGCTCGTGATTGCCGCCAAGTTCGGCCAGGCTGAGCACCGCTTCAGAAACATTGCCGGTCGATAAGAGCTGCTGCATGTTCTCGTCCACATGGCGTCGATAATTCTGGACTTCATCCAGGCCAGGGCGGGAGAAGGTGTTGCGCAGGGCTTTTTCCGGTTGCGGACCAACCGCGTTGTAATAGGAGTTAAAAAGGTCGCGGAAGATTGGATTGAACGGCCGGTACCCCGGCATATGTTGCGAAAGGATAAAAGTCTCAAAAAACCACGTGGTATGCGCCAGATGCCACTTGGCCGGGCTTGCTTCCGGACACGACTGCACCATTTGATCTTCGGCGCTGAGGCCGGCAACCAGAGCGTCCGTCTGATTGCGAACTGATGTGTAAAGATCGGCGGGCGCCAGCAGATCCAGCACTGGCTCCTCGGCGTTCCGAAAACTAAGAATCGACTTAAGTTGAGCCATGTTGACCAGACCGCCAGGGGAATCGGAAGTAAGTAGAAAATACTACTCCCACCTGCGCCAAATTGATAGAACACACGCCCGGCTGAAACCCGGTCTCGGGCGTTCTGATTGGATGCCAGCCAGGGCCTGGAGTTTCGCCGATTTAAGCTTTTTTGATGTAATGTGGGAACCGTGCCTTCCTCTGATCGAACCATTTTCCACGTGGATATGGACGCCTTTTTTGTCTCCGTGGAGGAGCTAAGCGACCCCACCCTGAAAGGCAAGGCAGTGGTGGTTGGCGGACAGAGAAATGAACGTGGCGTGGTGTCTGCGGCTTCTTATGAAGCCCGCAGGTTTGGCGTTCATTCCGCCATGCCGTTACGAACGGCGGCCAAGCTCTGCCCGCACGCCATTTTTCTTGACGGACACCCTGATCTCTATCGCGAATCCTCGCGAAAGGCACGCACCGTGCTGGAAATGTTCTCGCCGGCCGTGGAAATGGCTTCCATCGATGAAGCCTACATCGATATGACTGGCACGGAAAAACTGCATGGCCCACCATTACGCTCAGCCCACAAGTTGCACGCCGCCATGAAGGAACACACCGGGTTGAACTGTTCGGTGGGAATCGGCACTTCCCGCTTGATGGCCAAGATCTGCTCTGACCAGGCGAAACCAAACGGCGTCCTCTACGTGCTGCCCGGACAGGAACAGACTTTCCTGGCGCCCCTCGATATAGGCAAGATTCCCGGCGTCGGCAAAGTCACCAAAGCACACCTGAACTCAATGGGAATCCACCGGATCGCCGACCTGCAGGGCCTTGAGTCACACGTGCTGGAGAGCACTCTCGGAAAATGGGGACTCGCGCTGGCCGGCAAAGCCCGTGGAGAAGATGCAGGTGCATGGTTCTCCGGAGAAGTTGGCGAAGACGATCAGGCCAAGTCCGTCAGCCACGAACACACTTTCAATGAAGATACGCCTGATGTGGAGAAGCTTGAGTCCACGCTGCTGCGTCTTTGCGAAATGGTGGCGCGCAGACTTCGCGAGCAGAATCTGTCCGGCCGCACATGGCAGTTGAAGCTTCGTTACTCAGATTTCACCACCATCACGCGGGCCCATTCACTGCCGCAGCCAACCACTGTGGACAGCGAGATCTTCACCGCCATCCGTATGCTGTTTCGTGATCACTGGCAAAAGGGTCGCGCCGTTCGCTTGCTGGGTGTGCAGGCGTCAAATTTTGATGATGCGCCGGAACAGATGGACCTCTTGCAGGATGAAGGCCGGCAGAAGTGGGCCCGGGCCATATCCGCTTCTGACAAACTGCGGGACAAATATGGCGATTCAGCTGTCTTTCTGGCCAAAGGTATGCGCGGCGGCTTCCGCGAAAGGGTCCATGAAAATCCCGCGGAAAAGCCTGACAAGCCTGATAGGAAAAAACCTGCAGAGTGAACCTTCGAACCCGGGAAATAGTGCTAAGGCGAAAAGACAGTTTTAAAATTGCGGAAATTCCTACATTTCCTGTTCAGAATCGGTGCAAATGGGCTTACTATTCTACGCAATGGCTCGGGTTCCGGGACGCGGCTTGATTCTGTTCCACCCCACCCCCGAATGATGGACTTGAAAGTTAAAGGCGCCAGCTATGCCTTATCACTTAGAACAAATACTCGATTTTTGCGTGTTTGCCATCCTGGTGGGTTTGTTCGCCTGGATTTACCTTCGTAAGCGCGAGCTGAAATCAGGATTGTGGTTGCTGGGCTGGACCGCCATGCTCATCCATTTTGGGATAGCGCTGGTTGATGTCTCAATCCCCGGCTGGCCTCATCAACTCACAATCTGGATCAACCGCGTCACGCTCATACTCGCTGGCAGCTGCTTTCTATTTTCCGTTTCAGTCTTCCACGCCCTTGGCACGCGGGCAGCATGGTTTATAGGCGGCATCTCTATTGCCGCAACTGTGTATGTAACTCTCATGGTGCTCAAGTTTCAAAACCGCTGGGCGTTCCTGGCCCTGCTCTTATCCAGCGTTACAGTCGCGATCGTCCGGATTGTTTTGAAGAACGGATGGAAGACAAGATTTTCCTGGTTCCTGATTGCGGCCATTGTGCCCTATAGCGCCTGGGCCAGTGTTCAAGTGGCGCACGGAAAGCTGCGCTACGGCATGGATGTGTTTCTTTACGCTACTTTTGCTGTAACGGGCGCGCTCTATTACAGGCATATCCGCAGAGCGAGTCCGGGCGTGGTCCTGACTTCAATCTCGTTCCTGGCGTGGGGCGCTGTCTTTCCAGTAGGGTCATTTCTCATCGGGCACAAAATCATTTTAAGCGGATTCATCTGGGACCTCCCAAAATACTTTGTCGCTTTCGGCATGATTCTCACCCTCTTTGAAAGCGAGGCCGAGGTGGCACTGGAAGCCGCCAAGAAATATCAGGCGCTATTTGAACACAACCTGGCGGCAGTCTATGTTTCGTCTCTCCAGGGGAACCTGCTGGATTGCAATAGCGCATTTATCAGAATGTACGGATTCGCCTCCAAAGAGGAGGCCGTGGCCAGCATGAACACTCTGCCTTGTGCTGATGTCCAGGAGCGGGAGAACTTTATCAGTAAACTGCTTGATGAGGGCCAGGTGGTGAACCATGAGTGCCGTCACCGCCGCAAGGACGGCACCGCGTTTTGGATATTGGAACGTGCCACCATTGTGAAAGCCGGAGATCATGACGTAATCGAAGGCACAGCCATAGAGATCACAGAGCGAAAGCAGGCCGAACTCGGCCTGCGACAATCCGAAGAACGGTTCAGCAAGATTTTCCGTCAAAGCCCCATGGGGTGCGCCATCGTCTCCCTGGATGGAGTTTTTCTTGACGTGAATGACCATATGCTGGACCTGCTTTGCCGCAAAGCAAACCAGGTCATCGGCAAAACCGCCACTGATCTGGGTCTTTGGAAAACTCCTGAAGTTCGCGAAAAGTTTTACCGGGAGCTGAGAAGTGCAGGTTCCATTCGAAACCTTCCGGTTGAGTACGTGGATTTCGAAGGTAACCGCCGTGAAGGCGATTACTACGCTACTTTGGTCCGCGTCGGCGATAAAGAGTGCATTTTTGGCATGCTGCTTGATCGCACGGACCAGCGTGAACTCGAAGCAAAGTTTCTTCAGTCCCAGAAAATGGAAGCCTTGGGCCGTCTCGCGGGCGGCATCGCCCATGATTTCAATAACCTTCTCGGCGTTATTGGCGGCTTCGCGGAGTTGCTGGAAACCAAGCTGGAGCACGATGACTACCTGCGCCATTATTGTTCCAAAATTCTGGATACCACGCAGCGCGCCGGAGGCCTGACCAGACAACTGCTTACTTTCAGCCGCAAGGAAATTACACGTCCCATGCCATTGCGCCCGGACCATGCCATCCGTGAGCTCGCCGGCCTTTTGCCGCGCATGCTTGGTGAAGACATTGAGATCTCTCTCGACCTTCGCTCCACCGCTGTGGTGGTCATTGACCAGACACACTTTGAGCAAATCATCATTAACGTGGTGGTGAACTCACGCGACGCCATGCCCAACGGCGGTCAGTTATTCATCAGCACAGAAGATGTTTTGCATCCCGCTGGCAGTGCCAATGGCAGGGAAGGCTTGCCGCCGTATGTCTGTCTTTCTTTGCGCGATACCGGTTATGGCATGTCCGAAGAGACCCGGGCGCATGCGTTCGAGCCGTTTTATACCACCAAAGATATTGGTCGCGGCACCGGCTTAGGCCTGGCTACCGTCTACGGCATTGTGCAGCAGATAAAAGGCGAGATTAGCCTTGAATCGAATCCGGGCGAAGGTACCAACATCACTATCCTCTTACCGGCATCGAGTGATGACACCGAAGTTTATAGTTTTGATACGCCTACTCAGACAGTAGTGGCCGGTTCAGGAAATATTCTCCTGGTGGAGGATGAAGTCGAGCTGCGTGATAGCAACGCGGAATTTCTCAGGTCCATTGGCTATTCAGTCCATTGTGCCGGCAGCGGACCGGAAGCCCTGGCCATGATGCACGATTTCAATTCCATCGACCTGGTCATCAGTGACGTTGTCATGCCCAAGATGAACGGCCGGGAATTTGCCGAACGTTTCCTGATTGCCCGCCCGGATACCAAAATACTTTTCGTTTCCGGATATGCCGATGAAGTAGTTCAACAGAGCGGGTCTTCCGGCGCAGCCATCCCTTTCCTGCAAAAGCCCTATTCCTTGCAGCAGTTGGGCATCAAAGTCCAGGAGCTGCTGCATTCACGGAACGGAATTGCCGCGGGAGCGGATTAACCGGAACTGATTGGCTCCGCTTGATTAGGTATTGGAAAGACCCCCCTTGATGCTTTCCAAAAAACCGTCGGGCAATCCGGCTTTCAATCTGCCCATTGACTAGGGCGTTTCATCCCCCACTCTAAGGCAATTCTGGATTGTTCTTTGCCTGCCCACATAGTACAAACGTCCTACCTAGAACAGTTTGCGGCGAATTTTGATGACTAACGTAATGTTTGCCGTATGCCCTCGTGCCCTTAGAATCGACCCTACATTTGTAACTAAAGATTCTTGACGGCTGCCCTCAAGGACAGTGTCCGATGTTCGAGTGATATCTCTTACGTTGATGTCATTTGTACCGGTGTTCTTAAAGGCGCATGTAACGGAGAGAAGCATCAGGCAAAAGAGTGCTTTGTCGGCTCTGCAAGTTTGCCAGCCCCTATGAAGATCAGCCGCACTTCCGGGTTGCGCAAGACCGGTTTGGCTTTTTGCTTGTTGATGGTTACCGCTTCGGTCGCCGTTCCAGCAGTCGCCCAGACGGGTTCGGCGCAGCTTTCCATCAATATGACCGTGCAATCTTCTATTACGCTGGTTTTCAATAACAGTGCTTCCGTCGGATCGCAAGGCTTCTGCCCTCTCGGCAATGCCGGGACTAACGCCGCCACACTCGACCTGGGCAGCGCCTCTTTTAACGGCGGCGACAGTCTCACCTGCATTCTTTTTTCTCTGCAGGGTAATTTCTATCATGTGGACAGCGCCTTTGACGTGCTGGTGACCAAGTCCAATACCAGCAGCAGCAGTTATCAATTGGCGGCACATATCTCCAGCGTGCCTCCGGCCAATGTGCAGTGGAGATTGAATCAGAACCTCCTCAGTACCGTTTTTACCGTCCTGCAGAATGCAAATAATTACGGCCAGCCCGTGAGCGAAACCCTGGACGTGCGTGTGCGCAATGATGTGCCGGCGCAAACCCTTCAGGAGACGATTACGTTTCTGGCCACGGCCAATTGACTAGATAACGACAGCGATAACGAAGAGTAACGACATGAAGAGCCCATACAACACGATCCTTCGCGCGGCCCTGGTAATGCTGATCCTGGCCGGTGCGTCGCTCTTCGCCCAGAATCCAACAGCCACCGGGACCATCAATGCCACGCTGAATAATCGAAACGGTATTTCGCTGGTTTTTGACACGGATGGGGCAGGCGTCACGCTGGGTGCAACCGGCACCTCGGCCGTAACGGTCAACTTCGGCACCATTTCCGCATTTGGTCCTTTGTCCGCCGGCATCACACGGCCAGCGGTTACCGCCGCCAGCTTTACCGTACAAACAGTATTCGATGTAAAGGTCACGCAGGGCGGATTGAACAGCAACGGTTATCGCCTGCTGGCGAACCTGGCCGCCGTGGCGCCCACCGGCCTCAGCTACAAGGTGGATGCGGTCACACTCAACACGACCCAGCAGACGATTCAGACCAACGCAGTCTACGGAAATGACATTGCGCACAACCTGGACCTGGTGGTTTCCACCGCGGCCCCGGGTGGCGGTGGTCCAATAGTGGGAACAACCTTGACCACCACCATCAACTTTACGGCTACGGCCAACTGATTTTGTAGTGAGCACGCTTTTTAGCGCAGTACAAATTTGCAACAGCAATACATTTTGAGGAGGAACCATGAAAAAGCTAATTACTCTCGTATTCGCCGCGGTGATGATGACCTCATTCGCCGCAGCTCAAGCTGGAAGCACGGCTAATGGAACGTTGTCAGTCAATGCGATTGTCACCGGATCCATTAGCCTGGTTTTCAACACAGACACCGCCGGTGGAGTGCCGCTGTCCGCAAATGGGCAGAGCACCGCGACACTCGCATTCGGTAACGTTTCAGCGTTTGGCCCGCTTACGGCGAACGTCAGCCGTACTGTTAACTCCGGCGCCAATACGTTTACCGTTAGCACTCCGGTTGACGTGTTCGTGAGCAAATTCAACTCCACCAGCGCCACCTACAAATTGACAGCACAGTTGGGAACAGCCGACACCATTAACAACTGGTCGGTAGGCGGCGTCGCCGTCGGTACCACCGCCGCTACTATTACCACCACAGGCGCCTATGCCACCAATAACGCATTGGCCGTGGCCATCACCATCCCATTCGCAACGCCAAACGGAACTACCATCACCAACACGATCAACTACACCGCGACCTCTAACTAACGTCGCCGTAGTCGATCACAAACGCCGCATTGGGGTGTAAGCAAGGAGTCACAGAACTGGGTGAGGGTGTGTTAATCAAGCTGCGCTTTATCTTGCCGCTACTGGCAATCGGTTCCTCCCTCGTCACCGACGGATGGGCGCAGAGTAAGACTGCGAAAAAACGCACCCCCACCCCAGTTCTGAAAATGGATTCACAGGTTTCCGGAACACTTGCTGTACAACTGGTCAACTCCGCCAACGGCGTAAGTATGAAAGGCGGGACCACCAGCCAGCGGTCCATGGATCTGGGCACCGTTTCCTATCAGAGCGGATCGAATGCGCTGAACGCAAGCGTACAGAAACTTTCCACCAGCTTTGTCGTCTCCACCAGGTTCGGCCTGGAGGTGGATGACTCCACCGGGAAGGTGGGCTCGGTGACAGTTCGTGCAAACATCGCCACACCCGACGTTTTTATCTTCCGTGTCGATGGTTTTCAACTGGGAACAACGCCACAGTTAATCCAGACGCAAATCAAGCCTGGCGCTCTCGTACAGCACCTGCTGGAGATTGAAGTTCCTACCAGTCTCACGGAAAAAAATTCTCAATTACAAAACACCATTCAGTTTCAGGTAGTAGCCAATTAACTTTTGGAGCGTAAGTCAGTGTTTCATTCAGAACCAGAATCTTCGGCTAAACGGATTTTGAAGAGGCTGCTAAGGCAATCCATCTTTGTGATCTTTCTCACGTCCGTGCTTGCGGTTTCTCAAACACCGCAGGCCCAGCAGCCTTCTGTTCCCATGCAGGGAGCGCAAAGTGCGCCGCCATCGATTTCTCTGAGCCCCGCTGTTGTCATGGCCAAGGGAAATTTTGGCCAGGGTCTCACACAGACGCTGACTCTCACCAACCAGACAGGCAGAGAGTTCGCCTTTGAACTGGTGGCCGAAGACGTGGTGGTCAAAGACGGCAAGCGCGTTTTTGTGCCCGCCGGAGAAACGCCGGATGGCATCGCGGCCACGGCTGTCTTCTCGCAAAAGTTGGTATTGGTGAAAGCCTTCAGCAGCGCTTCGGTCGATCTGCGTGTGACCTTGCCGCCGCAGACCAACGTTCGCGCCCTGGTGGCCATGTTCCGTGGAACTGACAAGCTGCCAACATCATCAGGAGCCGTGGGCATGACGGCTTCTCTCGGAACGCTGATCACCTTCAATCTCACCGGGAACATCAGGCTTGAACAGGAACCAGCGCACGTGGCCCCGGCATCCGCCAGCGCCAATATGAGCATTACCCAGTTCATAGCCAACAAAGGCACGGAGCCTGTTTTGCCCGAAGGCGCCGCAGCCGTCATCGATGCCAAAGGCGCTCTGGTCGGAAAAGCGACATTTAGTCCGCAGCGGTTACTCCCGGGTGAGCGTATCGAATTCACGGCGGACTATCCTGACCAGCTACAGCCTGGCGACTATCGCGTCCTCTGTTCGTTTCAGTTCGAAGGTAAGACTCTTACAAATTCCACGGATTTCAAGGTCCCCTAGAGAGCGCACTTATAAGCCGCATGAAAAAAACAACACTAGCATTGGCCTTCATCCTCTTGGCGACAGCATCCAGCTTCGCCATACAGGGTCAGGCTGCGCTGAGTGTTGGCTATCAGAAACGTATAGAGATCGCGATCGGCGGCGCCACTGCGGCTTACACGCTAGATTCCAATATCGCTGAGGCTACCGCAGCCAATGGACTGGTTCAGGTCACGGGTAAACTTCCCGGCTCCACAAACATCGTGATCGTTACGCAGGGTGGCGTGCAGACACTGGCCATTACCGTCACGCAGCCTCCTTCCGTGCTGCCGCCGGGCTTCGATCCTCCGCATTTTGAAAATGGTGAGAGCGGTAGCTACGAATTCCGTTACAACTCAGATCCGGGGCAGATTACAAACTCTCTGGAGATGCAGCGCACGCAGGGGCCGGCCTTTGACCGTTTTCAAATGGTCAATGCCAACCTCTTCTCCGCTGGATCATCCACCTCAGCGATTGGCTTCCCCTATCTTTCCTACGAAATCAGCCGTCCCCGCCGTGACTACACGTTTCTTGATCAGACCGTAGCCAACTCCCCCCTCACGCTGGATAACTACATGGTGCGCGGCTTTCACATGCGCGAAGGTGACTGGCAGTTCCATGGCGGCTTTACTTCCATCGCCACATTTCAGGGACTGTTTCTCGCTACCGATCGTGAGTATGTAGTTGGCGGCTCACGTTCTTACTCCATCAATAAGTCGAGCTCGCTGCAAGCCAACGCTTATTATTTTCAAAATCCCGATTCTCAGCAGTTTGCGTCATCCAATGGAGCCGCGGGATCGCTGGTCTATCGCTTCGTCCGCAAGGATCGGATCAACTTTCTTTCCGAACTCGGCGTCAGTCACGGTCTCGGTTTCGCCGCCCGTGGGAGTTATGACGACGAGAAGAACCACGTTACCGGCAACTTCCGCACCCAGTCACGCAGCTTTGCCTCACTGGCCATTAATAACCAGCACGGAACGTTTGCTGATCTGAACGGCACACGCAAGTTGAGCAAACGTCTGTATGCCAGCCTTGATCTGAATCAATCCAATTTCAATCTGAGCACTCTTCAGCAGGACACGTTTACCACCAATGGCCAGTTGAACTTCCGCATCAATCGCAATTTTTCATTGAACGGTGGAAGCGCCTATTCAAGTTTTCAATCCAAAGTTCCGTTGGGCCAGCGCATAGAAACCCTCAACGTCCCTGTGGGAATAGACTTTTCCACACGGCACTTCGGCAGCGGCTTCCAGTACCAGCGCACCATCAATTTTGACGGCAGCGGCGGCAATGATTATTCCGGCACCGTGCGCGGATCATTCAAGACGGTTCAGGCGAATGCCTTTTACCGGCATGACGTACAGGTACCCACGCTGGCCGCCGTCTTCTCGCAGGTCCCCGGACTTCAGGACGCGCTCGACCGGGCCGGCATCGTAGCCAACACGCCGGACGAGCTTGCCCAGCTTCTGCGCAACACCGCACTTCTGGAAACACTTGGCTTCACCAATCTGTTGACCGTCAACCTGGCGCCTTCACGTGACGATTTCGGCGGTTCTGTGAACTGGACATCCCGAACCGCGCGCCGCGAGCAGGTGGATCTCAGCTACTTCAACAGCAATACCCAGCTATTGCAGGGAAAACTTCTACTCTCCACCGCGACCGTGAGTTATTCGCAGAAGTTGAATGCCTCCAACAGCCTGATTGGTTCAGCGGCCATCATCCACAGCAACAGCAGCGGCGTCGCTGATACTCATCCGCTGTTCAGTATTTCGCTGGAGCATCGTTTTCATAGCGTGCCCAGCTTCATTCTTCCCGGACGCCACGGCGTGATTGAGGGCCACATCTTTCGTGATGACGAGTTGAGCGGCCTCTATAACGGCTATCAACCCTCGCTGGCCGGAGTGGAAGTCAAACTGGATGATGAGCGCAGTGCACGGACCGATGAGAATGGCTACTACGCGTTTCATCATGTGCCGTACGGAACGCACCGCCTGGAAGCGCTTTATAGCAGCGGAGAACCATTCTTTTACACCACGGATTCGCCGGCCACAACTGACATCAACAATACCGTCAACTTCGGCATCAATTTCGCCAAAGGGCAGCTCTTTGGCTATTTGTTGAATGATGCTGGAAAGGGCATCGCTGGCGTCACCATAGAACTCCGTGGTGACTCCGGTCCGCGAAGCCTGGTTACCGACAGTAACGGTAAGTTCTCATTCCCTGGACTGAAAGCCGGGTCCTACACGATTGCCGCGGTCCCGGAAAGTTTCCCGGCGGGATACGGGTTACAGGCGCTGGAACCGCAGTCCGCGTCCGTAGATTCGGGTAAACCTGCCAGCGTCCAGATTACGGTGAAGGCATTGCGTTCCATTGCCGGTAGAGTCACCGTGTATGACAAGATTGCATTGCAGACAGTTCCGTTGCCTGGGGCGATCGTGCACCTGAAAGAACTTCCCATGCAGACGGTGGCCGCTGAAAACGGCGCTTACATTTTCCGCAATCTTCCCGCGGGGACCTTCACCATTGCGGTTGAATACCAGGGAAAAGAGACCACCCAGACCGTAATGGTTCCCACCGAGCCAGCCGTCATCCGTGACGTTGAGTTGAGCGTCGGGGCCAAATAATCTTTGTAAGTGAATTTTAGAGCGTAGCCGCTGCCACCGGAAAGCGTTCGCCCGCCATGACGGCCGTAGCGTGTTGAAAGTCATTCGTCAGCGTCATGAGCTTCCCATCTTTCAGTACCAGCTGCAGATCGCAGTTTTCAATGGTGCTCAGCCGGTGCGCAATCACAAACGTGGTCCTTCCGCGAACCAGTTGTTCGGTCGCGTGCATGATCTCCTGCTCGGTATGGATATCGATGGCGCTGGTTGGCTCATCAAAGATCAGAATTGGCGCGTCTTTTAAAAACGCGCGTGCAATGGCAATGCGCTGGCGTTGCCCGCCGGAGAGGCGGCAACTGCCTTCGCCGATCTTGGTATCGTACCCGTCGGGAAGCCCCATGACGAAGTCATGCGCGCGCGCCGCTTTGGCTGCTTCCATGATCTCGTCGCGAGTGGCGTTGTTACGCCCATACGCGATGTTCTCCGCAACCGTGGCAGAAAATACCACAGGCTCCTGCAGCATGATCGAGAATTGTTGCCGCAGGTCGGCCAGTTTGTAATTGCGCAGGTTGTTTCCATCCAGCAGGATCTCGCCTGAGGTCGGATCGTAGAAACGCGTGAGCAGATTGACCAGCGTGCTCTTGCCCGAACCACTTGGACCCAGAATTCCAACGCGCGTTCCAGCTTCAAGCGTGAACGTCACACTGTCCAGCGCCCGACCTGATGACGGATATGCAAAACTGACATTCTTAAAATGAATGTGGCCATGAACGCGCTTCACCGCAATAGCATGCTGTGGCTCGCTCACCTCCGGGGCCTCGTCCATCAACGCCAGCGCGCGGTGTATGCTGACCATCCAGCTTTGCAGTTCAGGAAATTTGGAGCTGATCATGCGCAGCGGCTCGTAGAGCTGCGTCATATAGGTGAGAACGAGCAATAGTTCACCCAGTGTCAGCACGCCGGATTGCACATGATGCACGCCAATCCACATGGCGGCCGCCGAAGCCATTGCGATCGTCGAGCTGATGAGCACGTGAAACATGGCCTGCATGGACGCGACCTTTACCTGCTCCTGCATCCGATGTCGTGATCGCAACTTGAACCGCTGGTCTTCAAACTCTTCCTGGCCAAACGCTTTGACCACGCGGATTGATGAGAGGGCTTCATAGAGCACCAGCATGGCGGAGCTGTCCAGCTTTTTGATTCCGTCCCAGCCGTGGCGTGCACGACGGCTGGACCTGCGCGCCAGCAGGAAAAGCACGGGAGAAATCGAGATGGCAATCGCCGCCAGCTGCCAGTCAAGGCGCATCGTTACATAGAGCAGCGCGAAAAAGCTAAGCAGGGAACTGACCAGCGGCATCACGCCTTGCAGAAAAACATACTGGATGGCGGGCGCGTCATTCTGTATGCGGTAGGCCACTTCACTGGTGCCGCGACGGTCATGAAACATCAGCGCCATCCGCTGCACGTGCCAGAAGAGCTGCGTGCGGAAGTCCAGCACCAGCTTTTCTCCCGTGTAGGTTTGCAGCAGCCAGGCGGCGAATGCCTGAAAGTTTGCCAGCAGGCTGAACAGTAGAAGGAGCCCAACCGTCAATAACAGGGTGGATGATCTTGAGCCGAATGCAGCCGCAGGCAGGAATGATTGCAGAAAAGCAGGCAATGGCCGGCTACCCAGTACGGTGTCTACGGCGATCTTAAGTGGGAATGCCAGCAGCAACGTGAGTGGGGCTGAAATCAGGCTGAGCAGGAAAATGGCCGTCAGATGTGGCCAATAGGGACGAGCCAGGCGGAGCAGGATGCGTGAACTAGCGCGCTTACCGGTGATTTCTGGTTCCATTACAGCAGACACTTTGCGGCCCCGGGTTCATCCCGCTTCCAAGCTATTGAGTTATGTCTTTGAACGTGTGAGCTAATAGTAACAATAGTTTGAAAGAGGTAAGTTCATTTGCTAAAAAGTTTTTCGGGCGCGCGCTAGGGCCTTTGCTGTAGCTGCTTCCCGGGCCTGTCACACGATTGCTGAAGTTTAACGATTTGCCGCACTTTGACGATCACTGAACTTTAATAATCACCAAAGTCATATCGTCGTGCTGCTTGGCGCCTGCGGCAAAGCTGTCGGCGTCGCGAATGAGCTGATCAAGAATTTCGTGGGCCGTACGATGGCTGCAGGCCTTCACCGCCTCGGCAAAGCGGTCCTCACCCCACTCTTCGTCTGCGGGGTTCATGGCTTCACTGATGCCGTCAGTAAAAATCACCAGCAGGTCGCCGGGAAGGATCGCCAGCTTCTCCTGCACATAAGGATAGCTTTCCAGCAGTCCCACGACTGTACCGCCTGCTTCCAATCTCAGCATCTGGCAGGTATCCCCATTCTTACGGAATAACATGGGCGGATTGTGGCCGGCGTTCACATAAGTCAATTGGCGGCGGGCAGGATCGTATTGGGCATAAAAGAATGTTGCGTAACGATTGCTGGTGGACGCCTGATAAACCAACTGGTTCACATTTGCCACTACCGGCGCAATATCTTGCGGCGCCCGCGCTGCTTCTGATCGCAGTGACGCCTGCAAGCTGGCCATGAGCAGGGCCGCGCCAATGCCCTTACCAGACACATCGCCCACCGCAATGCCCAACTGACCTTCTGGCAAAGCAAGAAAGTCATAGTAGTCGCCACCCACGCCCAGCGCCGGGCGGCACGCGCCAAAATAATCAAGGCCGGCGACGACCGGAAGCACTTGCGGGAAGAGCCGCTCCTGGACTTCGCGGGCAATCTCCACTTCACGATTCAGTCGCTCTCTTTGTGTGATTTCCTCCGTGATGGCGGCCATCAGTTGGGCATTTTCCAGCGCCAGTCCGGTCTGCGTGGCCACTGATTTCAGCAACCGCAGATCACTGCCGGTAAATGGCTCTTCTGATCGCTTGGGTCCCAGGCTGATGAATCCCAGCAGCTTGTCCCGCGACGAGAGCGGTAACAGCAGCTCCGCGCTCAATTGTTCCAGTTCGTCGCGTTCTTCGGCCGTGACATTCTCTTCGCGATAGAGCCATGAGTTTTCGTCGTCAGGATAGACCCGCAACGGTTCCTTTTCTGTCTTCAGCAGCTTCACGCTGCCCGCGCTGGGGGCAAACTGCAGCTGCGGCATTCCGCCAAATCCCACCGCATACACCGGACGAAATGGGCTCCCCGAATCCAGCAACACGGCAATCCTGGAGACGTGCAGTGTTTCTGAAATTCGCGTGACCACCGTCTCCAGCAATGACTGCGGTTGGATCATGGTTCGAACCTGATCACTCAGTTCGTTAAGCACATTTTCAGCGTTGTACACTTCGCGAAAAAAGCGCGCGTCCACCCAGTTGCGAAGACGATCGGCGCCACTCTGGATCAGCGGGATAAGTCCAAGGCCTGCGGCGATGACAAGTAGCTTCAACCATGGATTGCTTCCGCTATTGGCAATGAGTCTCACTGCGGCCAACAAAGCAATCGCGGTAAAAATGAACTGGAACACCCGGACCCCGTTCTTTGCCAGAGCGTACTGCAGTCCCTGCCGGACAACGAAGCGAACATCCATGGCGCGATGCACCACAATTACGTATGCCAGAACCATGGGGAAGAGAAAGAAAAGCACATCCGCGCCAAACCACACGGCTTTGGGAAATTCAAGTTCCGGATTTGCTCCCCGGATAATGGCATAGGCCTGCACCATGAAAAATGGGGACATGGTGATGGCGGCTCCAACGGCAAGCAGGCGGAGGCGGCGTTTTGCATCAGCTGAAACCGCGGCCTTGTATTTGAAAGCGATCAGGGTAACGCCCAGACCCTGTGCCATGTATGTAAGGCAGACCTCGGCGATGTTCAGGGCGTGAGGCGAGTGGAGCAGAGAGCGAACGCTGGCTAGATTTTCCAGAGAGCCCACAGCAACAATCATGTGAACAAGAGTGAAGCCGGCCAGCGGAAGAATGAAAACCCATTTCAACTTCAGCCACCTTGTTTGCGGGCTGGACGGTGGAAGGGGCTCAGGGAAATAAATCCCAAACAACAGCAGCCAGATCGCAAAAAGGGAATTATTGCCCGTTCGAAACAAAACACCCAGATCGCGGAGATAGCGCGGCCAGGTCATCACGTTGGGATCAGAGAACGCGACAAAGCAGAGCATCAGGGCCAGCACCAGCCAGCCCAAGGGATCCTGAGGGCGCACCGCGGCAACCCAGAAACCGATGAGCATGGAAACGAAAGGTAAAAGGATTAGAAGCGTAGCTTGCAAAATGTGATCAAGCCACCGGCGCTGACCCACGGTGGTCAGGCGAAAAGAAGCAGTTATTTCCTGAGGCTGACTTTTCGTCTTCGCCTTGGAGGGGTTTTCGGAATCCGCCGATTGAGCGGCCGGGCTCCGCATCCCATCCGGCGCTAACCGAGCCACCTTAACGGTCATGGCGTCACCGTCTTTGGCGTCGCGTAGCGCTTCGCCCACCACGGCTGCACCGGTAACTTTGCGTCCGTTCACTTCCAACAGAACGTCGCCTTCTTTGAGTCCGGCTTTATTAGGAGCGGAGATGAGAAAACTGATCCTTGGATAAATGTCCTGTCCAACCTCTGCAAGCCCGCCAACAAAGAACGGCCGCAGCACCGGATTCCAGCCGAACCAGTGCGGCTCGCGGTACATGGCAACGCGCCCATAATAGGCCGTGGACGCCACGAACAATAGCGCCAGCAGTATCAGACGGCCCGTCGGCCGTTTGAAGGCCGGGCGTGGAGGAATCGGTCGCGCTGTATTAGTTATTACGGGCACAGAAATGGAGATCCTTCAGATCGCAATGAAATGGTTAGCGAGGATTCTACAAGGTCAAGCTAGTTTGGTATAGGAAGGTATAACGGGAACTCTATCGAGTGGCGGAAGGGAACAATCACACGTTTTACTTGAATGTCATGCAACGTCATGCGATCGCGGCGATCCCTTTGGTTTTCCCCCTGTGTACAGCCTCCACCCATGCTGTGTCGATCCGACCCGCTCCTGGTTCATCAAAAAGACCGCTCTAGTCAGCCACTCTCAATGGAATCAACAACCTGACGTTTGGCATACGGCTTGCCTTTACATATCGCAACACAACCAGTCGCAATCATGCACTGGTTACTTTAGGGCAACGACCCACAGGTCGTCATAAAAAATCCTGTGGCGCTGCGTGAAATCCAGCGAAGGCAAAACGCGCAGCGAATGAGGAGGTTCAATTGAGAGCACTATCGTTCAGAGCAATATTCATCGCCGTGATGCTAATGATCAGTAAGCCGATGTTTCCGCAGGCAGACTTCGGCATCCAAAAAGGCTTCACCGAGTATGAGACTGTCCAGGGCACAGTGAACTCAGACAGCCGTCTGTTCAAGATTGATTCCACGGTTGGATGGGATTTCAATAAGCACTTTGGCATCTACGGCGGCGTACCGTTTTACATTGCCAACATTCCTGGCAGCTCAGCTACGGCGACTACCGCTGCCACGTCGTCCACCAGCACGCACGGCATCGGAAACGCGTACGTTGGCATAGCGTTGCGCGCGCCCAATCCCACTTTGGGATATGCCGGCGCGATCACGGTTTCTGCTCCCACAGGCAGCACGTCCACCGGATTGAGCACGGGACGCGCGGGCGTTGATTTCACCAACCACTTTGATCACTCCTTCTCCAGCTTCACTCCGTTTGTGGATGCGGGAGTCAGCAACACAGTCCCTGACTCCAGTCTCTTCACACGGCCATTCACTTCTCTGGGCGCCATCACGCACTTTGAGGAAGGCGCTGACTATGAAGTGGTAAAGCGCACATACATTGGCGCGTCAGCGTATGAGATTGTTCCCTTTGGCAACCAGAAAATTTTCAGCAAGCTGGTGGGCAAAGGAGGCCAGGGTGGTGGCGGCGGGAAAGGCAACAATCCTTTTGATAACAATGCCGTAAGCAGCGGCGCCGACCTGACTCGGGAAAATGGTTTCAACGGATGGATTGCGTTTGAACCCACGCCGTTGTGGCGGGTGGAAGCAGGTTTCACCCGTAGCGCCACTTTCAACCTGAACAGCTTTGCCTTCAATCTGCGCTTCAATGTAGGCAAGATGTTGCGTTCCAGAAAGTCGTCGTAAGGAGGAACTACTCACATGAAATTTAAATTCATTCTTGCTTTGGTGGCGATGGCGGGCTTCTCGGTTCTTCCCGCATTCGCGCAGCACGGACACGGTGGAGGCTCGGGCGGAGGCGGCGGTCATGATTCGCACGCGTCATCCACTTCCAGCAGCCACGATGGCGACTCCGGAAAGAGCGGAGACAAAGACGGTGACAGTCATGGTGGTCACGGCGGTCATGGCAATCTCAGCGCCAAGCTGGCGTCAAATCCGGCCCTGAGCGCCAAGCTGTCAGCGCTGTTGCCTCCTGGCACAGATCTGAACGCGGCAGCAGCAGGCTTCCACAATATGAAGGATTTTGTGGCCGCGCTGCATGCCTCTAAGGATCTGGGCATCCCGTTTGATCAGCTAAAAGCCAAGCTGACCGGACCTGGCCACGAAAATCTGCGCAAGGCGATCGCTGATCTTGACCCCACAGCCAACGCCAAAGCCGCCGAGAAGACGGCAGAGAAGGAAGCCAAAGCTGATCTGCACGGTGCAGACAACGATGCTCCTCCGCCCGCTGCCGCGGCGGCGACAACCAGCGCCGCCAAGCATGACAATGACGACGCGGGCGACGACAAACACAAAACTCCGTAAAAGATAGAAAATGATTTGAATAGTTTGGTTGCGGTAGGTAGGCGGCCTTGTCAGGGGCCGCCTGTTTTTTTCGGTTCTACCTCTACTGGGGTTTGGCGCCTGCGTCTTCTGACTCTGAGACGTTGTTAAAGGGATTGATTTTTTAAGACGCAGGTACGTGTTTCCACTACTTGCCGCTGAACGTGACTTGGGGTATAAAACAACGTCTTTTCAACACAATTCCTACACTTTGGGGCTTACTATGCGGCATCCGCGGCTGACTGCGTTCATCCTGGCACTCTCAATCACCCTTGTCATGCCTAGATACCTGCGAGCCGTGGATGACTGGCAACCGGTGACCCCCGAAGAGCTCAGTCTCAAGTATGACGCTGCCCATCCTTTTCCGGCCGTGATTCTTTATCACGAGGAAACCTCTGACGATAATCGCGATCACCTGCTCTCTTACTACAGGCTGAAGGTCCTCAATGAGGCCGGTCGTAAACACGCCAACGTCCTGCTCTATTACCGGAATGACTTTAGCAACATCATTGACGTGAAAGGCCGGACGATATCGCCTTCCGGAGCCATCACTGTTTTTGAAGGTAAACCCTTCGATACCACGGTAGTTAAAGGTAAAGGTCACAAGCTCAAAGCGAAGAGTTTTGTGCTGCCCAACGTTGAGGTCGGAAGCATCATTGAGTATCGCTACACAGAGTATTGGGAGGGCTGGGCGGTGGCTCCGCACTGGACTTTACAGGAGGAGTTACCCCAACTTCACGCCAAATTCACCTTCATTCCCTACCACGGAAGCGGGTACATAAGGGGCGAAGACGGGGGTGCGGAAAATCGTGTGTACAGTTACATGTCCGGCGAAGTGCCCAAAGACACCGTGATCAAGCGCACCGCGCAGGACAATATGGAACTGGAAATAAGAAACGTGCCCGCATTTCAGGAGGAAGACCTGGCGCCACCGTCGGAGCTCTTGAAGATGCGCGTGGATTTTTACTACGGCGATGACAAGATGGCCAAGCCGGCAGAATTCTGGAAGGCGCGCGGCAAGTCATGGAACCGGTGGGTAGAAAAATTTATCGGACACTCAGGCGATATTGCGTCGGCAACGCGGAGTGTTGTGGCTCCAGCCGATACGCCTGAGCAGAAAGCGCGCAAGATTTACGCTCGCATCCAGAAAATGAAAAACCTGACGTATACGCCTGATCTGGCTCAGCTCCCCGCAAAGGACAAGAAGGAAGTAACTGCTGAAGATGTTCTGCACAAGGAGAGCGGCGAGAGCTTTGAGCTTACGCGGCTTTTTGTCGCCATGGCGCGCTCCGCGGACGTGAAGGCCTACGTCATGCGAATTGCGCGTCGTGATCGCACTTTCTTCCAGTTACAAGTTCCAAACCCGCGTCAGCTTTCCGACGAAATTGCGATTGTCAGCTTGCCGGAGGGCAAGGAAATCTTTATCGATCCGGGCACGCCATACTCAACCTTTGGTCTGCTTGATTGGCGTCACACGCTGAGTGAAGGAATTCGCCAGATGCCCGATGGCAGCGCCGACATGGCAAAGACCCCGGGAGCAAACTACACCAATGCCATCACACAGCGCGTTGCCCGCCTGTCACTCTCCAATGAAGGTACAGCCGCCGGTAAGATCAGGCTGGTGTGGATGGGGCAGGAGGCTCTTACCCGCAGGTTGAGCGCGTCGCAGACAGACGAGGCAGGACGGAAGAAGGACTTTGAGGATGAACTAATGGCCCTGCTTCCCACCGGGTCCAGGGTCAATATGGAATCGCTCACCGGCCTTTCTGAGCCTGACGATAATCTTTCCGCTTTGTTCACCGTTGACCTGCCGGGATTTGCATCCATGGCAGGCAAGCGCATGTTATTCCCCGCAGGTCTTTTTCAGACAAACAGCAGGAGCCTATTTGTCAGCGAGAAGCGCAAATTTCCCGTCTACCTGAATTATCCATACCGAACCATCGATGACCTGCAAATCACGATTCCTGCGGAGTACACGGTGGAAGGAATGCCGCAGGTGGCTCCACTCAAAACCGATTTCGCCATCTACAGGTGTCAGGAAAGCGTCAAGGGCAATACCATTTCACTGACCCGCGATTTTGCCATCGCGGGAGTCGCGTTCCCACTCAACGAGTATCCTGATTTGCGAAAGTTCTTCACCGGGATCGCAGAGGGTGACGGACAGCAGGTGGCTTTGAAGTCCACGAACTAGGAACTCCGTTCTGTGAGGCGGCGGGAGAGGGAATTACTACAACTGATCCACGATCTCGGGAAATTCGTAGAAGCCGGTCTTGCCCTGAATCCATTCAGCGGCGCGCACCGCGCCTTCCGCAAAGCCCAAACGGTTCTTGGCATCATGGGTAAAGAGAATCGTATCATTGACGGAATCGAACATCACCAGATGCATGCCCACGGTTTCGCCTTCGCGCACGGAAGTCACTTCCACCTGGGCTCCGGTTCCCGACTCGAGAATCTTTTGCAGCGTCACTGCCGTCCCTGAAGGTTTGTCCTTCTTATGGATATGATGCCGCTCCACGATGTTGGCAAGATAATTGGTCTTCAGAATCGGCGCCATTGCCTGGACGGCTTTGAAGAAGAAATTCATTCCCACTGAGAAGTTTGATCCGTACAACAAAGCGGCCTTGCGCTCCGTGACCAGCCCGCGAACTTTGTCCAGGTGCTGGTACCAGCCGGTGGTGCCCACAATCACGGGAGTACGTGCTTCCGCGCAGCGAATGACGTTGGGAAAGACGGAATGCGGTGTGGTGAAGTCGATCACAACATCGGTCTGTTGCAGTACTTCCAGCGTGAGGCCGCGTCCATCCTGATTGTCTTTGCTGCGCAGTGAACGAACTTCATGGCCACGTTGCCGGGCGATTTCCGCCACCAGTGCGCCCGTCTTGCCATGGCCCAGCATAAGAACTTTCACGCAAACACCTCAGGGTCCACTTCCGAGAAAAAAACCTGGTGCAATCGCGACACTACTTTAGGCACGTCCGGCTCGTCAATGACAAAACTGATATTGATTTCAGACGCGCCTTGGGAAATCATCTGGATATTCACGTCGGCAATGGCGTTGAAGACCTTGGCGGCAATTCCCGGCGTGTTGCGGATGTTTTCGCCCACCAGGCAGACAATCGCTTTTCTGCCCTCGTATTTTACGTCTGCCAGCTTGCCCAGATCGGCGGCGATGGCGCCAATGGATTCGTTCGAATCCACGGTTACAGACACGCTGACTTCGGAGGTGGAAACCATATCCACCGGACAGCGATGGTTGGCGAAAACTTCGAAAATGCTTTTCAGGAAGCCGTGCGCCATCAACATGCGCGTGGCCACCACGTCCACAATCGTGATGCGCTTCTTGGCTGCGATGGCTTTGAATACATTCTTACTCTTGGGCGCGGTGGCCGTAATGCGCGTGCCTTCACAGCTTGCATTGCGCGAGTTCAGGATGAGTACGGGTATATTTTTCTGGATGGCAGGCAGTAAAGTGGCAGGATGGAGCACTTTTGCTCCAAAATAGGCCAACTCAGCCGCTTCTTCAAAGCTGATGGTCTTGATTCGCCGCGCTTCCGGACACATGTTTGGGTCCGTGGTCATCATGCCATCCACGTCGGTCCAGATTTCAATGCGCGTTGCGCCCAGTCCGGCGCCGACAATGGCCGCGCTGAAATCGGAGCCGCCGCGGCCCAGCGTGGTGGAGATTCCTTCACGCGTAGAGGCAATGAACCCGCCCATTACAGGAATGCGCCCGCGATCGAGCAGCGGCTTTACGATCTCTACCAGTCGTGCATTGGTTTCTTCGAATTGAGGGATGGCTTTGCCGAAGTTGGCGTCCGTGACCACGCACTGGCGGGAATCAACGTGGGTGGCATCGATTCCTCTCTGCGCGAATGCCGCGGCGGCGATCTTGCTGGAAACGCGTTCACCGAATCCGGAGATCGTGTCAGTGGTGCGGGCGGTGAGTTCGCCTACCGCCACCACGCCGCGCAGAAGATCTTCCAGGCTGTTGAAGTCGGCTTCTAACACAGGCGCCAGCGGCTCAAACGCCTTTGCGCCGAGCAGATCCGTGGCCGTGCTGTAATGGCGTTCACGCGCGGTCCGGCATAACTCCAGAGCTTTCGGCCGGTCGCCTGCGCCTGCCGCTGCCGCCATGGCCAGAAGTTGGTCAGTGATTCTGGCCAGCGCGCTTACCACGACCACAGGTTTTTCCGCAATTCGATCACGGACGATCGCTGAAATCCGGTCAATCGCCTGGGCGTCCTGCACAGATGTGCCGCCGAATTTCATCACGATCACGGCAGCACCATCCAGAGGCTTGAACGTTCGCTCATCAGCTGAGGTATCCCTGCGCTTTGAGCAACTCGCCGTTCAGGATGGCAGCGCCTGCCGCGCCGCGAATGGTGTTGTGTGAGAGCACGGTAAAGCGCCAATCGAAAATGTTGCAGGGACGCAGCCGCCCGACCACCGCGGACATGCCCCGTCCACGGTCGCGATCCAATCGTGGCTGCGGCCGGTCTGGCGCCGGATCATAGATCACCGGTTCTTCCGGCGCTGAAGGCAGATTTAGCTTCTGCGGCAGACAGCGAAATTCTCTCCACGTATCCATGATCTCGGTCGACGTCGCCGGCGTGGTGAGTTTGATGGACACGGATTCAGTGTGTCCGTCTTCCACCGCCACGCGATTGCAATGCGCGCTCAGGACAATCTCGGCATCTTTAACGCCGTTGCCGCTCAACGTGCCCAGAAGTTTGCGCGACTCTGCTTCCATTTTTTCTTCTTCGCTCGCGATGTATGGAATCACGTTGCCCAGAATGTCGAGCGACGGCACGCCGGGATAGCCCGCACCGCTCACGGCCTGCATGGTGGTGACAAAAACCTTCTCCACGCCAAAGCGCCGGTGAAGAGGAGCCAGGGCCATGACCAGTCCAATCGCCGAGCAGTTGGGATTGGTCACCATAAAGCCGCCATTCTTCTGGTACCACTTTTGCGATTTCAAGAGCTGTACATGATCGCCGTTCACTTCCGGAATAACCAACGGCACATCTTGCGCCATGCGGAAGGCGCTGGAGTTGGAAACCACGGCGCAGCCTGCGTCGGCGAACGCGGGTTCAATCTCGCGGGCGGCGGTTGAGTCCAGTGCCGCGAATATAAGCTTAGGCGTGTCTTTGGCCGGCTTGGCAGAGTTCACAGTGAGTGCAGCCACGCGCGCCGGCAGCGGCGTTGCCAAACGCCAGGTGGTGGCGTCCGCGTATATCTTTCCCGCGGACCGGTCTGAAGCTGAGAGCCAAGTCACTTCAAACCACGGATGGTTTTCCAATAGCTGTATAAAACGCTGTCCCACGGTGCCGGTAGCGCCGACAATTCCGACTTGAATTTTGCTGGTCATTTTTTGATTGAAAATCTGATTTTAGCATCTGCGCTCGACGTGCAACTTTCTTAGTCGCCCGAGGCAGCCATGCTTTTCTTCTGGACCAGATATTCTTCCGCCAGCACCACGACCAGGGCGGCCGTAGGAACTGAAACCAGAGCGCCAATTACTCCGGCAAGCGATCCGCCAATGGACAACGCAATGATCACCGCAAGCGGCGACAGGTTGAGCGTTGATCGCATAATGCGGGGTGAAAAATATCCGGCTTCAAACTGCGCGTACACGGCATGAAAGATGACTACTCCAAGCACCTTCTGGGGCGAATCCAGCGCGGCCACCGTGCCGGCCAGAACGAGCGCGCTTACCGGACCGGCGATGGGAATGATGTCAGCGATTCCGGCAAACATGGCCAGCACATAAAAATACTTCAATCCCAGCGCATAATAGACAGCCAGGCTGCACAGTCCCATGCAGCCCATCATGATTCCCTGTCCCATCAGCCAGTTGCGCATCCGCCTTTCCGCTCGCATCAGGGCCGAGCTCAGGCGCTGCTGCTGGTCTGGCGGGAACAGTGAGACGGACCAATGGAAGGCGCGTTCGCCGTCAATAATGAAGTATGCCGTGAGGATGATGGCGGTAAAGATTCCAAAAATGCCGCCGGCAATGTTCAGGAAGAGGCCGCCCGTATCGCCTGCGATCTCTGAGGCGTACTTCTGCATTTGGGCCGGGTCCACTTTGTTTCCAAACGGAAGGTGCTTTAACTCTTCGGTGAGTCCGGCAAGACGCTGCGGCCATTCCGCGGAGAACGTTTTTGCATCATGGTAGATGGGCGGAAACGCGAAGACCATGAACAGGGTACCTGCGAGGACCAGCATCAATATAAGGAAGAGGATGGCGAAGCCGCGCCCAGGACGCCAGCCGCGGATTCTCAATTTGCGGATCACGCCGATGGCCGGCGACAGCACCACCGCGAACAACGCGCTCACATACACAAGAATCAGCACGTCGCGCACGGTGTAGGCCGTCCACAACGCCAGAATTACGCCGAAGAAGAAGAGAATATCTGAGCGATGGTTCTTCGCCATAAAAAACAAAAAAGCCTGCTGGGGGATGAAAGAAGTGTAACGCAGGATGGGAGGATCTCCATCCTGCCGGAAGTATTAGTCCTGAATTGTGGCTTGCTGCCGGGATTTCTTAGTCGCGCACCACGTCAACTTTGGAAGCAGGTACCGACATCTTCAAAACCTTGTAATCGTCGCCCACCCAAATCAGCCATACCACACCGTCAGAATCAAGCTTCAGCTTGTTTACATCCCTCTCCTGGCCTTTAAATGTGAACTTTTCGCGTCCAACAATCTCCATGACGGCGCTGCCGGCGGTGTGCTGGTGCGGGACCAGAATGCCGAAATGGCTTGGGCCGCACATAAGCCCTTGCGCATCGCGTGTGCATCCAGTTGAGAGATAGCGCCAAACCAGCAGTTCACGCTGGGAAAAGAAATAGTCATCCAGAATCACCGTGGAAAGCGGCAGTACGTGGGGCACTTCCATCTTTTTCTGGTCAGCGGGTGTCACGTGCTCCACCAGAAGCTGGTCCTTGGCCTCAACCGTGGATTCTTCTTTTTGCGGTAAGGTGGCGTGCCAGTTGTAGGACTGCAACTCGCCCTTGGGCGTCACTTTCATTTCGGCGGTCTGATTAGCCTTGTTTGTGCCGTCATCGACCTTGATTTCAGACGTGGCTATGCTGAAATCTCCGCGGGATTCAATGTTGAACTTCTCCGTGCCGATCCGTTTGCCATCCTGGAAAATCCCAAAGCTGCCGCTGTCCCAGACCTGCCCACCGCCGCCGTCCTTTTTGGACTTCTGATCGGATGCTTTGGCGCCGGTGAATAAGCTAACGGCAATGGTGATTGCCAGGATCGTGCGGATTGATGCTTTCACTTTCTTACCTCCGGCATTTCTTCGGCGAGGACTCTCGCCACTTCTTCTGCTACTTCTTCCACTGTCTTCCCTGAAGTTTCCACACGCTGCTTTGCCAGCGAATAAGCCGGCTGCCTTTGCTCGAACAACTCAGCAAACCTTGCTTCCTGCATGGCCAGCGGACGGACGGTTGAATCATTGGCGCACCGGAGTCGCAGTTCATGCAGCGGAGCTTCCAGCAATACTGTGATTGCGCCGGCTTGAAATAACGCTTCACGATTGGCCGCCTGGGCAAAGGTCCCTCCGCCCAGCGCTACTACAAGATCGTTCCGCGGCCCGCGCAACAGTGCGGCAAGCGCGGCGCTCTCCACGGCGCGAAATCCCGGTTCACCCAATGCGGCGAAAATTTCTGCCACGCTCTTCTGCTCTCGCGCTTCAATCACGCGATCCAGATCGCAGAAATTCCAGCCCAGCCTGCGGGCCAGGGACTGTCCAACGCTTGTCTTTCCCGCGCCCATGAATCCAATCAGAAACACGCGCCGGGTTGATTCAGCTCGGGCCATGTAAATAAATTTTGGGAACGCTCTTGAACGCTTTTATTGCTTCTTCACGCGGATTTTACCACTGAATGACTGGAGCTGGACTGAGGATGCACCGGAGTTGGAGGTGCCTGCGAAGGAACGTCCTGACTGCGGAGCGAAAGAAGTATGAGATTTAGGGCTCAGAGGAAAATCGTTCTGCACGTCGCCGGAGACGGAACGTGCTGTAATGTCAACAGATGCGGTCCGCGGCAGACTCATGTTGATGGTCCCGCTGTGCGAGGTCAATACGTAGATGCCCATGCCTGAACAATCGCCGTTGTAGGTGATGTTTCCGCTGCCGGTTCCGATCTTTACCTTAGGGCCATTGACCTTTGTCAACTCTACCGCGCCGGCACTGGAGATAACTTCAACCGGACCACCATTGATATTGCTCAGCGTTACCGCGCCAGTCACGGTTTGGACCTGTAGATTCGATTTGATCAGATCGTGGGCCGTGATCTGGCCCGTATCAGACGAAAGGCTTATATCGCCACCGAGGTTCTCCGCCGTGATGGTTGCGGTGGCCGTGTTGACAGTCAGGGAAATGCCCGCGGGAACTGAGATATCAAAGTCAACCCGGGCTTCATCGCCGGTGGGTTTCTGGTCAGCAAGCGCGTGTGTAGTGATTTCTATTCTGCGATGGTCGGCGGTGCTGGACTGGTCCACTTCTACTTTATTGCTTTGCGCCGTATAGGCGACAATCAATTGATGTCCGTTACCGGCCTTCAGGCTGACCGAGCCGGCACTATTGGTGAGCGTAAAAACGCCGCCCGTGGGCACGTCAAAGCGAAGTTCCTTGCGTGAATCCACGCCATAGGCGCTGGAGCATAGAAGAGCAGTAACTCCCAGTGCTGCGGCATAGCGGAGCCCCTTGCTCGCGGAAAGTCTCACGGTGGCCAGTCCCTTCTTACTCACAGGTCACAATCATGAAAATCAGGGCAACGAACGGGCAGTCGCCATTTGATCCAGCACTTCCTTCTGCTGATACGCTTCCTGCAGTTGCTGCTGCGCCACGGTGTCCCGGGGATCGCGATTCACGGCCTGCTTTGCATCCGCGATGTACGCGTTGGCCTCTTTCAGGCCGGCCTGATACGCGTTTCCTATCGCCGGATCCTGCTTTGACAGCGAGCTGACCAACTGCTGGTCGTCGTCTTCAATGATTTGAACGGGTTGAGCGCCACCATTTTGCGCTGAACTGGAGTGTGCAGGCAAGTGTTGATAGTTAATGACTGCGTTGGCGAATATCATTGTTGCCGCCAGCGCCATGATCCAACCTAGCGGTGTCCAGCTTTTGGTTTGTGCGGTCGAGTAGTTCTTTATATGTCCCGGGGGGGACAATCGACCCTCCGGGAGCATGCCTTCGCGGTGCAAAGACTGCTCAATGTTAGTCCAGACCTGTGGGCTGGGTTCGCGCATCGGCAGCAGGAGTTTGGCCTGCTCCGCAATATAGCGAAGATCGCGTACCAGTTCGGCGCAGGCCGAGCAGGTCCGCAAATGCTCTTCTTCAGCTTCGTTCCCGCCGCTCTCAATGATGTACGGCAGTACTTCCTGAAATTGCTGGCAATTCATGGTTGATTTTCCTCTCCCTGCCTGCTGCGGGAACCTGACATCTTTCCCGGTCCAGCCTTCGCCTCTTCTCCGGCTGGAATTTCCCGTGCAGGCCTTACCCCAACGCTCAGCCGCTAGTGGCGGGCGGCCTTTTCGGCTCTGCTGAGCTTCAATAGGTCGCGCAGTTTCATACGCGCCTTGTGTAACTGTGACTTGCTGTTACCGATCGAACATCCCATCATTTCGGCGATCTCATTGTGCTCGTATCCTTCCACGTCATGCAGCACAAAAATGATTCTGTACCCCGGAGGTAAACTCTCGATCGCCCTCTCCAGGTTGACCCGGTCAATGGATCCAGCCAATACGTTGTCGCGCGCGCCAATGTCCTTCTTCGGACCGTCTTCGTGCTGCGGCTCCAGGGCCTCATCCAGCGATATCTCCGGCAAGCCTTTCTTCCGCAGATGCATCAAGACCACGTTTACCGCCAGCCGGTGCAGCCAGGTGGAAAACGCCGATTCGCCACGAAACGTCGCAATCTTCCGGTACAGCTGAAGAAAAGCTTCCTGTGTAAGGTCTTCAGCTTCGGCGGTGTTGCCCGTCATGCGCAGGCACAACGAATAAACACGACGTTTGTGCAGCCCATACAGGCCCTCAAACGACTCCGCGTCGCCCGCTTTGGCGCGCTCGATCGCCTCTGCTTCGGACATTCCGGATGCGACTATTTTCTTTGTTTGTGTCAATTTGACCTTTACGGGCCGCTCAGAACTCTGATGCGGCTGAGTAGCTGCCGTGTTGTATGCCAACGTGTTCAGTGATGATGTGCTCTGTGACAAAGGTCCCACCTTATATGAGACCTTTATGGAACCACTTTATGGGAGCTTTGGTTGCCTGAAGCCGGATTTTGCCTTAATACCGATCGATACGCGGCCGTTCAATTGACTTTAAAACGGCTGGCGGACCGGGCGGAAAGAGGGCGAAAATATGAACGAGCTAAGCCGCTAACGCTGCCCGTTTTTTCCTCGCGCCACGCCAGTAGAGAATGAGTCCGGTTCCGATAAAAGCGGCTGTCCAGAAAATAACCTTGGCTTCAAAAAGGGCCTTGCTGCGTACGCCGCCCGGAGGAATCGCTGCCAAGGCCATGGATCCAGCGGTAATGATGAAACCAAGCGTTCCGGCAAGCCATATGCCGAATTTGCCGCCAGGAACAAGTACCGCCTGCCCGCCGCTGGCTCTGTCTTTTCGATAGGAAAGTTTGATCGCGGCGGCATACATATAGAGGAACGGAATGAAATAGAGGATGACTGCCATGTCCACCAGAAACTGGTAAGCCTCAACCACCGTCGCGTTGATCTGCGAGAAAACCAGGATCACTCCGGAGATTCCCGCCTGAATCAAAATGGATACGTATGGCGTTTTCCATTTGGGATGGATTTTCCCGAAGAAAGCCGGAAGGTAGCTATCAATTCCGGCCACGAACGGTACCCGTGCTACTCCCGCCACCGTAGCACCCACTCCACCGGCATTGCCGACCGTGACCAGCAAGGCCGCTATCACTCCGAACCATGCGATACCCAGGATCGCGGAACTGCCGCTGATGCCCTGAAAGACGCCGTTGCGGACATCAATCTTGTCAGCCGGCAGCAGCGTCAGCAATGCCACGGTGGCCACGATGTAAATCACAGCAATCATTACCGCGGAAGCATAGATCGCCCTGGGGAACGTCTTCTTGGGATCGCGCACTTCTTCACTCATTGCGCAAACAAGCTCCATTCCCGTAAAGGCAAATGCAATGTTCGACCAGAAGTTCACCGTGTCCAGGTTCCATACAGGCAGGGAACTCTTCCAGTCAAAATGGGTGCCACTGCCATGATGAACGGCAACGTACCATCCAATCCCGATCAGCATTAGCAGTGGCGCATAGGTGGAAACTCCGCCTGCGTTCTGCAACCACTTGCCAATGTTCAGACCCACCAGGTTCATCACCACCGCGATTGCCAGCAATCCCAAAGATGCCCAAAGAAGGTACTGAGGATTCGTTGCCAGCGGAGCGAATTTCGGTCCGCCGATGAATACTGACATTGCCACGCTCGCCGTCAGTAATCCAGGAAAATAGAAGAACGTATAGATCCAGTAAGACCAGCCGGCAATGAATCCGTGAAAATCTCCGAAAGCCTCTTTGCTCCAGACGTACAGGCCACCCTCCGCCGGAAAGCGCGTGGAAAGTTCAATGATGATGAGCGATGTCGGCAGGAAGAACAGCACCGCCGCCAGCACCCACAAGCTGATGGACGACGTTCCATTGTGCGCGGCGGCGGCGATCCATCGCGGGCCCAGCACCGCGGCAATATTGAACAGCAGCACGTCCCAGAAGCCCATGGTCCGACGAAGCTGAGATTTTTGATTGGTGATTTCTTCCGTCATCGAGGTGGCCGCTTGCTCGAAACCCAAGCCCTCGCGAGAAATAGCCCGCAAAGATTGGTTTCGTAAACTGGATTAACGTCCGCTAAATCCGCACTATTGTATCCCGTGAATCCTTCACCGCAAGAATAGTGATTGCGTTCCCGAATTCCGTGTTCTCCGTTTAAAGAAATCAGGCTCAAGGTCCCTCCGTCCTGCTCACGCGCTCTGCCCCGATAAGGGCGAGGCCGATCGTCGCGCCGAGCCCGCTGCAACAGGAGCCTGTAGAACGCAGCCACCAGCGTGGCGCTCAAGGCGGTTTTGAGCGGAGCGACAAACAAAGACGATTCCCGAATGCTTCACATTCGTTTAATCGATTGGACTTCAGCGCTGCCGCGCACTAGCTTGGATCATGCGAAACCATTGGCCCGCCTATCGCTTCTTTGCTTATCTGCTCTTTAAGTTGCGCTGGATGCGTTTTCAATCGACCATGCGCAAATATGAACATCAATTAACATCGAACTACCCATAACCACATCTAATATCTGTAGATGAAGACGACGAATTTGGAAACAATGAAAGAATATCTGTTTGCCAGTGATTTTGATCAAACGCTTAGCTTCAATGATTCCGGTTTTGTTCTCAGCGAGTTGTTGGGTATCCCGGCACAGGATTTCGAACGCAAAGCGCAGGGCATGGCCAGGTTGAATCTGGTGCAGCAGGGCGCGGAACTCTCCTACTTGCTTTTGCACGATCCCCAGTTCCGCCATGTGCGGCGTGAACATCTGATTGAAGCGGGCAAACGTATACCGCTCAAGGAGCAGATCAAGCTGCTGTACAAGATTCTCGACCAGGGAATCCCCGGCTATCATTTCAACTTTTATGTACTCTCTGCTGCGCCCGCGGAGATTGTGCAGTCAGCGCTTGAGGGCATTGTCCCGGCTGACCATATCTTTGGCACGGAATTTCAGTACACGGCCAGTGGAGAAATCGAAACCATCGTGCGTGTGACCGCCGGTTACGGTAAGGTCGCCCGGCTGATGCACTTGCAGGAAGAGCTGCAGATTGGTTCTGATCGCGTGGTGTATGCGGGTGACGGCAGCTCTGACGTTCACGCCATGCTCCATGTCAATCGTGACACCGGCCTTACCATCGCGGTTTCGGAAACGCGTGATGTCACGCAGATCGCCAAGCGCACCGTGCTCAGTTCCAACGCGCTCGCCATGCTGGTTCCTATTCTGGAAGAAGTTGCCGGCTGGGAGCAGCCTGAAATTCATGAGTTCTTCGAAGGCAACGGTTTTCTCGTTCGCGAATGGGCACGCGCGCGCACTGACTGGCTCACGCTACGCTCAGCCAAGAATGAACGCGCTGACGCGGCTGCCGTTTAGAGATCGGCATCCCATGAGATCACTGGACTGGATTGGCTGGATTGCTACGGCGGTTTTCTCCTGCTCATACTCTGTGAGCAGCTCTGCCATGCTGCGGCGCATTCAGGCCGCCGCCGCGCTTATGTGGGTGGCTTACGGCTTTCTCATCGGCGCCATGCCGGTTGTGGTGGCCAATGTAATCGTGGCTGCAGCCGCGGCTTATTCATCGTTTACCGCGGGACGTTTGTCAGCTGCGCAGGCAGAGATATCTTAATCACAATTTTTCAGTGTTCCTCTGCGCCCTCAGTAAGAATCGCTTTATCTGGGCTGCGGCGGAGGCGCGTTGTTCGGCTGATTGGTATGCATCTGCTTTAACTGCTGATTGTCGTTGATGCGCTGCGCGTCGGCGTTCGTGTACGTGCGCGTGGCTCTCCTCTGCGACGTTTTAAGCCTGGAGGCCATTTCGGCCAGCGTCGGTCCGCCTGCCGCGGAGTTTACTGACGCTACAATCGGCCCTTCACCCACAAAGACTGACGTTCCGCCATCTCTTTCCCGGATCTTCGCTCTTCCTTGTTCATTGGCGTAATGTTCGCTGGCGTAACCCTCAGGCGGGATCTCTGATGTACCCAATGCTGCGCCGTTGTAGGCCGCTCTGCCCGACCCGATCGTCGCTACTTCAATTTGGTCGCAGGAGCAATTGGTGATGCCGGTGCGATCGCCCAGTGAAATCCCCACTCTGGATGGCTCGGCGATAACAGACGGAACCACCGTCGGTCCGTTCAACATGACCACGCCACCGTTCGGACCAACCGTGGCATACTGCGCCGACGCACTTGTGCATACTGTGAGGATTAATATTGCAAAAATGAAGATTGCAAAACTGAGGGTTTTAAAACTGAAAGCTGATCGGATATTGCGAATCATGGGGGCACTCCAATTACCTGGAAAATCTACTCAGGTATGTTGGAATGTCACCCTCTCGGGCCGGGATGCCACTGGATTAAGGGAAATCACGGAGCGACCGTATTCCCCCTGCCGGGCTAGCTTCCTACAAAACGGGCATACAGGCTGCGGGCCACCGCCATGTCAGCAGTGCCTTTGATGATGGCGCGGCCATCGGGAAACAGGGTCATTTCATAGGGCTCTCGCCAGAATTTCAATACAAAATCGTTATGTTTTACTGTGCCGTGAGGTTGTAGGCGCATACTCATTTCACCAAAGTTCACGGGACGGCTACGTTCATGAATCTGCACGGAGTTGCGCCCGCACAATGTGATTTGCGGACGCCTCTCTCCCGCCAGGTGCGGGAATTCCCTGCGGTCGCAGGTCTGGCAGCCGTGCCTGGGTTTGCCGGAGGCCACCTCAGCCCGATCATTGCTCCATACGTCAAAGGAGAGCAGAGTCTGCCGCAGTTGATCGTGTGCGCCCACCAGAAATTTGATCGCCTCGGTAGCCTGGATCGACCCCACCAGATTCACCGCGCTGTTCAGAATGCCCGCCGTGTCGCATGTCTCCACGGTGCCTTCCGGCGCTGCCGGGAATACGCAACTCAGGCAGGCCGTTCTACCCGGTATCACGTTCATGGTAACGGCATAGGAGCCCACGGCAGCCGCGTAAATCCATGGCTTGCGTTGTTGCACCGCAAAATCATTGATCAGGTAGCGGGTTTCAAAATTGTCTGTGGCATCCAGGATCAGGTCCACTCCGGCCAGCAGCGCGCCGATATTCTCCGGCGTCAGATCGGCGACTTCCGCTTTCACTTTCACTTCGGAATTGAAGCTCGCAATCTTTCTTGCCGCGGCCACCGCCTTGGGCAGGGACTCAGCTGCGTCCGCTTCATCGAACAGTGTCTGGCGTTGCAGGTTGCTGGGTTCCACATAGTCGCGATCAATGATCAGCAGGTCCCCAACACCTGCGCGGGCCAGCAGGGAGGAAACACAGGTGCCGGTGGCGCCGCAACCGACCACCGCGACTCGTCCGGTAGCAAGCCTTGCCTGGCCGGCCACGCCTATTCCGGGGAAGAGTACCTGTCGCGAATATCGATCATGGAACAGCATGTCTTCTTTTATTATATGGTTAGCAGCAAGGGTTAGAGTCAAGGAACCAGGCGGGGCAGGGAAGGCTTGGCGCGCTTTCAGGTGCAACGAAGGTGTGAGTTGCTGCCATCGAAGTAGTCACAGAAAAACTCTACAACAAGGGGCTTGGATTGCCGCGTTTCGTTCCAGCATGTCTGGCGATAATGTTTTTTGTTTGCGTGTGCGCGGCCCAGGAGCCAACGTCGGCCCCATCGCAGACGCCAGCCAGCACGGTTCCAACCGCACAGTCATCCCCATCCCCAAAGGAAGTTCAGTCCGCAAAACCGGAAACAACCTCCACCCAGTCCTCCACGCCGCTCAACCTTAACAGTCTCCAGGGACTTACCGTGGCGCGCGTTGAAATCAAAAGTGTGGCAGTGGAGCATCCGGAGTGGCTGGAGGTGTTGTTGCCGCAAAAGGCCCACACCGCTCTCGACAAGTACCTGGTCCGGCAATCTGTTCAGATCCTGTATAACACCGGGCGCTTTTCTGAAATTCAGGTGGAAGCGCAGCGTACGCCCCAGAATGAGGTCTTGCTTACCTTCTCGGCGCGAGAAAACTACTTCTTTGGCTCCATTCGCGTGGAGGGCGCGCCCACGCCACCATCGGATAACCAGCTCGTGAGTGCCAGCAAGCTCGCGCTGGGAGAACAATATTCTGACGAAAGAATCGACGCCGGCATCCAGGGCATGCTGCATGCTTTGCAGGAAAACGGCTTTTTTAAGGCGGCCATCAAGCCTTTTTATGAATGGGACTCGCGAAACCAGCAGGTGAAAGTACTGTTTCTTGTAACCCCGGGGCCGCCCGCTCATATAGGCACAATTGCCGTTAGCGGCAAGCCTGGGACTACCATTGATGAAGTCATGGAAATCGCGCGTCTTCGTCCCGGCGACCGAGTGACCTCATCGCATCTCACCCGGGCTTTGCAGAAGCTGCGGCGGCACTTTCAGCGCGAAGACCGTTTGGAAGCGCAAGTTACGTTGACGCAAAGGGAATACCATGCTGAGACCAATACCCTGGATTACACTTTCGCGATATCCCGCGGGCCTGCGGTTGAAGTTAGAGTGGACGGCGTGAAATTGCGTCGCGGAGTGATCAAGAAGCTTGTTCCCATCTACGAAGAAAATGCCGTGGATGATGATCTGATCAACGAAGGCGCGCGCAATCTCCGGGACTATTTCCAGACCAAGGGCTACTTTGACGTGCAGGTCACACAGTCTCAGGTCCAGGCCGACGAGAGCCAGCGGCGCGAGGTGGTTTACAACATTGACCGCCGCCAGCGCCACAAGTTTACTGACCTTGTGATCACCGGTAATAAGTATTTCAATCGTGACGAACTTCGTGAGCGCATGGTGATGCAGCCTAAGGGCGGACTACAGCTTTATGGCCTTTTCAGCCAGTCCATTCTTGCCCATGACATTCAGTCCATCCAGAACCTTTATATCAATAACGGGTTTCTTCAGGTAAAGGTAACGTCCAACGTAAAAGACGACTTTGAAGGTAAACAGGGACGAATGCAGGTGGCTCTTACCATCACGGAAGGCCCGCAGACGACGGTGGGCAAGCTCAGCATCACCGGGAACTCTGTGTTCTCAGATGATGCGATTCGCGCCGTCATCTCAGCCGCGGAAGGCCAACCCTACTCTGATTCCATGGTGATCAATGACCAGACTCAGGTGATGGACACTTACTTCAACCGCGGGTTCCCTGATGTCAAGTTCGAATATGCGGGCACGCCTGACCCGAATGATCCCAACAAGATCAACCTTAGCTATAAGATCATTGAAGGCCGGGAAATTTTTGTGGATAGAGTGCTCATCTCCGGGCTGAATTACACGCGGCCGTTTGTGGTGGAACGTGAGATGAAGCTGCGCACCGGTCAGCCCCTGAGCCAGCAGAAGATGCTGAATACGCAAAGCCGTCTCTATGACATGGGCATCTTCAACGAAGTTAACATGGCTGTACAGAACCCCGAAGGCGACGCCACGCATAAGAACGTCAACTATCAACTGAGTGAGGCCAAGCGATACACGTTCAACTACGGCGTTGGCCTGGAGGTCCAAACCGGGCAGTCTGCCAGCAGCACAAATCCGGGCGGCACCACCGGCGTAAGCCCGCGCGTGTCCTTTGATATTACGCGACTGAATTTCCGCGGCCGCGACCATACCATCACACTCAAGACACGTTACGGCAGTCTTGAGAAGCTTGCTTTGATCGGCTACGGAGACCCGCGCGTGTTTGATTCTGAGCGTCTGTCATTGAATCTGACCGCTTTTTACGAGCAAACCAATGACGTAAAGACCTTTACCGCCAACCGCCTTGAAGGGGCGGCTGAGATCAAGCAGATTTACAGCAAGGCCATTTCATTGCATTACCGTCTTATTTACAGGCGCGTCGTTACGGACAATCTGGTCATCGATCCGAACGACATACCTTTGTTCTCACAACCGGTTCGCGTGGGGATGCCCGATTTCAATTACATCCGCGACACCCGCGATAATCCCGTCGAATCGCACAAGGGTTCATTCAATACCGTTGACACCGGCGTAGCTGCGGGCATCTTCGGATCACAAGCCAGCTTTGTGCGTTTGGTGGGTCAGAACTCCACGTATTACCAGTTTCACAAGCGTCGCTGGGTGATCGCCCGCTCGACCCGCATTGGAGTGGAAGAACCCTTTGGCCAGACAACCTTGATCCCGCTGCCGGAGCGCTTCTTTGCCGGCGGAAGCACTTCGCTTCGGGGTTTTGGGATCAATCAGGCGGGCCCGCGAGATCTCGCTACCGGATTTCCTCTGGGCGGCAATGCTCTCTTCGTCAACAATGTCGAGTTGCGCACTCCTCCCGTGCCCTTTCCTTTTGTCGGGGACAATCTGAGCCTGGCCTTTTTCCATGACATGGGAAACGTGTTCGCCACCAGCGGTGACATGGTGAACAGCCTCTTCAAGTTCACTCAACCGAACCGCGACACCTGCTTCAATCCGACGGCGCAGAATTGCAATTTCAATTACAACCCGCAGTCAATCGGCGCGGGAATCCGCTATCGCACGCCGGTTGGCCCGGTGAGCATTGATATGGGCTACAACCTGAATCCCACCGCTTTCCCCATTGGCGCGCCCGCGCAGCCCGCGCCACCGGCGCCGCCCATATTGCCGTCCTCCCAGGTACTCAGGCATTTCAATTTCTTCTTCAACATTGGGCAGACTTTCTGATGCGTCGCGTTCTCGAACTCGTGCTGGTTCTGCTTGCGATCCATGGCGGTTTTGCGCAGGTTGTCGACCGCATGGTTGCAGTGGTGAATAAGCGCGTGATTCTGGAAAGCGAACTTGAGCAGGCATTGCGGGTTGAGTATCTGATGCAGGGAAAACCGATGGATAAAATCAATCCCAGGGATTCTTTTGCTGTGCTGGATCGTCTGGTAGACCGGGCCTTGCTGGACCAGCAGATTCTTCATCCCGAAATGCTCGCGCCCACAGCCGAGGAACTGGCGGATCAGGTCAAGGAAGTCCGCCGACAACTTCCCGGCGCGGCCACGGATTCCGGCTGGAAGGCATTGCTTGAGAGTTATGACCTGACGCAACGAGACGTAGAAGACAGTCTTATTACGGAAGTGCGCACGCTCCGTTTTGTCGATCTCCGCTTTCGTGGGCTGGTCCACATCGATAAGAGCGATATCAAAAATTATTACCAGCAGAAATTCCTGCCTGAAGTGCAGAGCCGGGGCGCCTCCGAACCGCCGTTGCCGGAAGTCTCCGGCCAGATTGAAAAAATACTGGCGGAACAAAGCATTAGTGACATGCTGAACCATTGGCTGGAAACCCTGCGCGCGCAGGCGCACATAGAGAAGATGATTCCGGTTCCGGCGGCGGCATCCAGCGGGTCTAAACCATGAGTACCATTGTGGCCCCGGCACCGGCAAAAACTCGTCGCTGGCGAAAGTTCTACCTCATTGCGGCGCTCATCCTTGCGGCGCTGGTTATCGGCGCTCTCTTCTACCTCAATAGCGCGTCTTTCCAGCAGACCGTCCGCAAACGTGTGGTCCAGGAACTTGAACACATGACCGGCGGCAAGGTCGAGATTGAGTCGCTGAGCTGGAAGCTGTCAACCTTGCAGATTGAGGTTCGCGGCCTGACGATCCATGGGTTGGAGGCCGCCAATGAAGCGCCGTATGCTCACGTCGACCATATCAATATTGCCGTGAAGATCCTTTCCTTCTTCTCACGCAAGGTGTCGTTGAGCAATGTCGTCGTTGACCGGGTTGCCGTCCACCTGATCGTCTATCCGGATGGGACCACGAATCAGCCCGAGGCAATTCAAAAAGCCGAGTCGCCGGCGACGAATAGTTCACGTCTGTTTGATCTCTCGGTTAGTCGCATCGAGATCAGCAACGGTACCCTCATTCTGAATCAGGAACAGATTCCGTTCTCCCTCATCGGAGAAAGCCTGGATGCGGGGATCACTTACTCGGCGAAGGACCATGGCTATGAAAGCAATGTCGCCATGTCACTGCTGTCTGCCAGGTGGCGTGACGTTGCTCCTCAGCGCGGTGACATTGCTCTGCAACTTCTGTTGCGCAGGAATGAGGCACTGATAAAGTCTCTGCGTGTCAGCACCGGGCGCTCAACTCTTCAGGCGACCGGAAACCTGCGGAATTTCAGTCATCCTGAGCTGCAATTACAATATGAGGCATCGCTTGATTTACTCGGGGTCGCTACGCTGGCAAAGGTCCGTGAGATCAAAGGCGGTCATGGCGATGTGAAGGGGTTCTTTCGTTATCAGGACAATCGCTTTACATCACAGGGAAACGCTGCCGTGAAGGATGGAGAGTGGCAGGATGATGTCCTGCATATCCCGGCAATATCCGGACTCTCACCATTTGACATCACGGCAGAGAAAATCAGTTTCCCCAAGATCGTTGGCCACGCTTTCGGTGGGAACCTCCAGGGTGAGTTTCAACTTCTGAACTGGGCCACAAACGCAAAAACCATCAATAACGAGAGTAAAACTAAAGCTAAAACAAAGACTACGGCGAACGCGCCACTCACGGAGACGGCACACCTGCAACTCTCCGGGCTCGAGGCAGGAAAGGTCGCAACCGCTTTTTACAAACGAAGTTCAGCCCTGGACAAGGTTCCACTTGTAGGACAGGTATCCGGTACCATTTCAACCTCATGGACAGGTTCCACCAAAAATGTAACTGCCAATTTCGACCTGGAAGTAGATCCTCCGCAGAATCCAACGCCGCAGCAGGTGCCGGTCACCGCGCGTGTTCAAGCTGTTTACCATGGCGATCTGCGGCTTCTGGATGTGCCCACGCTGAACCTTGCCACCCGCGCGATTCGTGTGAATGCAACCGGACAACTTGGTTCTGACAAAGCGGAGGCGAAAATCTCAGTCAATTCCACGGACTTGCATGAGATCCGGCCTGCTCTTGCCGCGCTCAGTCCTGGCACACGCATTCCGATTCTTCTTGAAGGGCGAGCTTCCTACAATGGATCCATTTCCGGGAAGCTTGACGCACTTTCCACCCACGGCCGTATTGAGTTGGAGAATTTTGATTCGGAGCTTATGCCTTTGCAAGTCTCGGCCGAGCCTGCCCGGCCAGGGAAGACGGAGAAAAAACAGCGTATCCACTGGGATTCACTGGCAGGCGACCTTTCTTATTCACCGAGCCTGGTCAGTTTGCAGCACAGCACTCTGCATCGCGGCAAAGCGGCCGTGGACTTTTCCATCAGTGCAACCCTCCATCAGGGTATCTTTGACGACCAACTGAGCCAGGTGAGTGCCTCCCTGCACATTCAAGATGCTGACAGTGCTGACGTGCAGACTTTGGTGGGCGTGCATTATCCCGCTCAGGGAGTAGTGAGTGCGGACATCAAGGCCGGCGGAACACCAGTGAATCTGCATGGAACCGGCAATGTGCAAGTGACCCGGCTTGTCGCCTGGGGTGAACCCTTCCGCCAGTTCAAGACCCAGGTTGATTTCAAAGGGCGCGAGCTTCAGCTCAGCAACATCTTTCTCGTTCATAACGGAGCGCAACTGACCGGCGCTGCCGGCTATAACTTCTCCCAGAACAGTTTCAGTTTTGACCTTACCGGCGCAAACATTGACCTTGCCAACATGCGGCGTTTTCAATTGTCCCGGCTGACGGTGGAAGGCAGTGCGGCTTTTCATGTCACCGGCTCGGGCACAGCGGATGCTCCCCAGATCGCCGGCCAGGTCCAGCTTCGAAAGATCATCCTGAATCATGAGCTTGTCGGCGATTCAGACATCACGGGTGAGACACGTGGCGCTGATCTGGTTCTGCGCGGCCGCTCAAACTTTGATAACGCCAACCTCGATATTGATGGCACCGTACAGTTGCGCGGTGACTGGCCTGGCCAGATGAAGTTAAAGTTCTCGCATCTGGACTTTGATCCACTCATCCACGCCTATCTGCAAGGCAGGGTCACCGGTCATTCTTCAACGGCCGGAACCATTGATATCCGCGGCCCGTTCCTGCGGCCGCGCGAACTGATCATCACAGGTGTGGCCAGTCAGCTCTCTGCTGAACTGGAAAATGTGAAGCTTCAGAATGATGGTCCGGTTCGTTTCTCCATGGATAGTGAATTTGCCCGCCTTAATCAGTTTCATCTGGTGGGCGAAAATACTGACGTGTATGTTACAGGCGGCATCGGCGTTTCCGGAGACCACATTCTGGAACTGCGCTCCAACGGCCGCGTGAACCTCAAACTTCTGCAGGGCTATAACCCTGACATCATCGCGTACGGTCCGGCTTCCTTTACTGTGAACTTTGGCGGCAACGTGGCCCATCCGCAGTTGAATGGGCGCATCGATCTGGCCGACGCAGGCATTGCCTTCGTTGATTTGCCCAATGGTTTAAGCCACATTAACGGCTCTTTGGTATTCGCGCAGGACCGGGTGCAGATTGAGAAGCTCAGCGCGCAGACCGGTGGCGGTGAACTGAACCTGGGCGGATTTCTCGCCTATCGCAACGGCCTCTACTTTGACCTGACGGCCAAGGGAAAAGATATCCGCCTTCGTTACCCGCCGGGAGTGAGTTCGTCCGCCGACGCCAGTTTGCGCTACAGTGGGTCCGCCACAAGTTCTCTCCTGAGCGGCGACATCACCGTGACCCGCTTCGGCATGAATCCCCGTTTTGATTTTGCGCAGTACCTGGCGCAGTCCAGAAAATCGCAAACCGTCCCCACGCTCAATCCTTTTCTCGATAATATGCGGCTTGACGTGCACATTAACTCCACTCCTGAACTCCAGGTGGAGACTTCACTGGCCAAGCTTTCCGGCGATCTCGATTTGCACGTGCGCGGGACGGCGGCGCGTCCGGCTGTGCTGGGCCGAGTCAACATTGCGGAAGGTGACGTATTTTTCAATGGCACCAAGTATCGGCTGGAACGCGGCGACGTAAGCTTCAGCAACCCGCTCACCATTGAACCTGTAATCAACATTGAGATGTCAGCGCGCGTGCAGGATTACGACGTGACTATTGGCCTGCACGGCAGTGCTGTCGGTGGTAAGGGGTTGAGCATGACTTATCGCTCCGACCCTCCGCTTTCTAACTCTGACATCATCTCTCTTCTTGCCTTCGGGAGAACGCGCGGTCAGGATGTTTACAGCGCCTCCCAGGCGACGGGAAGCAAGGATAATAGTGCCTCCAACGCTATTCTCAGCCAGGCCCTGAATGCCGCGGTGGGAGATCGAGTGCAGCGTCTGCTTGGCGCCAGCCGCGTCAAGATTGATCCCCTGTACGTGGGCACTTCCAACACCACCAGCGCACGTGTGACTCTGGAACAGCAGATCAATAACAACATCACATTGACCTACATCACCAGTCTGGCCCAATCCACGGAGACGGTGGTGCAGGTGGAATACAACATTGATAAAAATGTTTCCATCGTAGCTGTAAGGGACCAGAACGGCGTGTTGGGCTTTGACGTTCATATCCGCCGCCGCAAAAAATAATCATGAGTGTCGAGTTGCAGGATTCATTCGAAGCCCAGCGCGCTTCCATGGTGGAGCAGCAGTTGCGCAGCCGCGGCATTTCCGACGAGCGCTTGCTGCAAGTGATGGGCAAGCTGCCCAGGCATGAATTTCTCCCTCCGGCGAAGCAACGGGAAGCTTATCTGGACCAGCCGGTTGCCATCGGGGAGCAGCAGACGACCTCGCAGCCATACATGATCGCGGCCATGCTGCAAGCTGCCGAGGTTGGCGCCAATGATCGGGTCCTTGAAATCGGCGCGGGTTCGGGATACCAGACTGCGATCCTTGCGGAACTGGGTGAGCGAGTCATAGCCGTTGAGCGCCTGGAGGGGCTGGCAGCATCAGCGCAATCAACGCTTCGCCGGCTCGCATATCAGAACGTAGAGATTGTGGTGGCGGATGGTTCGCTTGGCTGGGCTCCCGCTGCGCCTTACGACGTGATTGTTGTTTCGGCTGCCTCCCCCTCTGTCCCGCCTGCGCTGGTTGACCAGCTTGCGCCGGGCGGACGCCTCATCATCCCGGTCGGAAACGCCAAGGAGCAATTGCTGCAACTTGTCTTAAAACAACAAGATACGTCAGTTTCAACGCGTGTTTTGGAAGCCTGCCGATTCGTTCCCATGATCGGGGAGCAGGGATTCGCCGCCTGACCGGGAATCTCTCGCTCAACTTCGGTGAGAGTTTAGTTCTTTACCTATCCTTACATTGAACCTTAGGGAAGAGTAAGGGATTTACCTTGAAACAAGGTAAGTCACTGGCCTATAATGCTGCTCCTCGCTGCTAAAGACCTTCCTTCGATTGTAAGACGATACCGGCGAGATGGGCCCCTAACCAAATCTCTTGGAGTCTCACGAATGAAAGTTACCCTCTCAGTTGTACTGCTGTTTCTCCTTGTGCCTGCCATTGCCTTCTGCCAAACCACAGATGATGACCAGTTGCCCGCAACCTATCTCAACAACGTAAAGCTGATGCATTCTTCGGGAGCTTCGAACGCCGCAGGCGGCGGAGTGCTCGGCAGCCGCTCCAACGGCAGCGTGCTCGGCATTGACTCCCTCACCAACTTCAGCAGCTATTTCTACGATCCAGGATTTGATTCCTTCGGTGGAACCCAATTCACCTGGCAGTACACCATGATTGGCCGCTCTCCCTTCGACTCGGATGAAGGTGGCGATGATGACGGCCGTAAAAAGACCACGTTCATCGGCGCTCCCATCGTCCCGGTGAATATGGATCTCCGCAATGCGGACGGTACCATCCGGTTCGTCAATGGACAAAGACTGTTCTCAGACGCTACTCAGTTTGTGAAGCCGGCGTTGAATTCTCCCGTCTTCTCCAATAGCTCTTACAGCTCCAGCTTTACCCCCACGCAGTTCACAGATGCCATCCAGCGCGCCGAGTTCTTTAACAAGGCTGATCCGGGCTGGCACACTCTGCTGCGTCCCCGTGTTGCTCCAGCCAGGACCATGGTTCTTCTTCGCGGAACTTATCAGTTCGCTTTGAATGCCGATGGATCCTGCTGTCTCTTCATTCTTGTCAATGAAGGCAATTTTGTTAACGCCCTCTTTCCGCCAAGCGCCACTGATACCACTACCGTGATGGGCGCTGCGGAAAACGCCGGCGACATTACCACGAAAGACATGTCCAGTTTCCTTTTCCCCAACACCTTCTTGTTCCAGGGCAACCCGAACAACTGCTGCATCCTGGGTTTCCATAGCTATGACGTGGAGCCAGGCGGCCCGCTGAACGGTTTCAGGGAAAAGCGCTACGTCATGGACTATTCGAGCTGGATCAATCCCGGACTCTTTGGTCCCTCATTCGTTGACGTTACGGCAATGAGCCATGAGCTCTCGGAAGCCTTCAATGATCCGTTCGTGAACAATGCAACTCCGTGGTGGCTTGCGCCCAACGGCCTTTGCCAGAACAACCTGGAAACCGGTGACGTGATTGAAGGTCTCGCCGACGCGACCATTCCAATCACCACCAACGGCTTCACCTATCATCCACAGAATGAAGCACTCATTCAGTGGTTTGCCGGGGTTACACCGTCCAATGCCATCAACCACGCCTATAGCTATCCTGACACTGGCGTGTTGACAGCAGCGGCCACTCTGCAAAATCCGAACTGCCAATAGTTCTGATTAAGCTTGAACGGCATGGTCTTACGGCCATGCCGTTTTTCTTTTCTGCGTCTTAGATAAGAGACTTCGATAAAATACCCGGTGCCCCTCTTCACCAATATCAAAACCACTCTGGAAATGATCAAATGGGAGCACTCCATCTTTGCTCTTCCGTTTGCTCTTAGTGCTGCCATGCTGGCCGCCGAAGGCCTGCCAACTTTATCTCAAGTCGTGTGGATCATCGTTTGCATGGTGTCAGCACGCTCCGCAGCCATGGCCTTTAACCGCCTGGCGGACGCGCAGATTGACGCTGCCAATCCGCGCACGGCTACGCGTGCGATCCCGGCGGGGGTGCTGTCCGGCAAGTTTGTCGCCACGTTTGTCGTATTTTTCTGCCTGGTGTTTGTGTTTGCGGCGGCCCAGCTAAACCGTCTCACGTTGTTTCTTTCGCCGGTCGCACTGGCATGTGTGTTGCTTTATTCGTACACTAAGCGCTTCACACGATGGTCACACTTGGTGCTAGGCTTGGCTCTGGGCATTGCGCCCGCCGCTGCATGGATAGGCGTTCGTGGTTCGCTCGATCCGCGCATCCTGATTCTTACAGCCGCCGTCACTTTCTGGGTTGGCGGCTTTGACGTTCTGTATGCCTGTCAGGACATAGATTTTGACCGCGCTTATCGCCTCAACTCTGTTCCCCAATCTTTTGGCGTTCCGCGCGCGCTCACCCTGGCCCGAGCGCTGCACATAGGCATGCTGGTGCTTCTGGTTGCACTGGTGGTCAGCTTTGGACTGGGTAAGATCGCAATGGCCGGGCTGGTTGTGGTTGCCTGCCTTCTGGCCTATGAGCATTCACTGGTTTCCAAGGATGATCTCAGCAAGTTGAATGCGGCATTTTTTACCATGAATGGCGTGATCGCAGTCGTGTTCTTCGTTTTTGTTGCGGCGGACCTTCTGACCAGGCGTTGATTGTAGTCATGCGCTCCTTCGCCCTTGTTCGCAAAATATTATCCGCTCAGCATTCTATAGCAGACCATAGCTTTTAATTTGCACTCTGGACAGCTTTGGTCTACCTTCAAACTACCAAGGTAGGATCTGATCTATGCGGAGCTACTTCAGCTGCGTGATTGTTCTGACAGCTTGCGGACTGGCCGGCCAGCTGTGTGGCTTTATCCGCCGGATATTCACCTGGTGCGGCACAGGCTGCCGATCAGCAACAGACATTCAAGATTGAAGGAACAGTAGTCGATGAAGCTACAGGACGCCCAATACCACGGGCCCTGGTGGAATGGTATTCTCCTTCCGCGGGATTGATTTCTGTTCTCACCGGAACCGAAGGCGAGTTTGTGTTCAATGGCGTGCCAAAAGGTCGCACGCAGGTTACGGTACAAAAGCCCGGATACTTCACTAGCCACGGCGGCGCCATGCCCCCGCGTCCCATTGTCTTCAACGCGGGCCCGGATTCGGGCAAACTTACCATCAAGCTGATTCAGGAGTCAGTGATTTCAGGCCGCGTGCTGGGCAAGGACGGAGAGCCGCTTGAATTTGCCAACATTAACATTGAGAAGGCCAATGCCAACCCGGCATCGAGACGAAGATATTTCTTGCAGCGGAATTCAGTCCAGACTGATGAAGATGGGATTTTTCGAATCGCTGAGCTTCCACCGGGAGAGTATGTGGTTTCGTTGAAGGCCGGCAACGTTACGCGACGCATTCTTGGGAATCAGTCAGCGGGCAACCAGTCTGGACAACGTCCAGAAGCATATCCGGTCATCGTTTATTATCCAGGCGCCGGCGAAGAGACCAATGCAGAGTCGATCAACCTGCTGGCCGGACAGCACGTGGAAGTTAACTTCTCTGTTGCTCCCCTGCCGGCTTATAGAGTCACAGGTACAGTAAGCCGGGCGGGCGACTGGAAAAGTGTAGGCTCTCCCGTTGTGGTGGACCATCGCGGGCAGCCGATTTTGAGCGCGGAGGAATTCGACCAGCAGACCGGGGCCTTTACGTTTCGAACCATACCGGCAGGAACGTATACGTTGCGTGTGTTCGCCACCGATCAATCAGATGTTCAATCAACCGTCCAGCGAAGGATAGTTGTCAATAAAGATCTGACCGGGTTGAATTTGTCTCTTACCGCGCCCATTGAGCTACAGGTCAACGTGCGCAAAGAGCTTTCCAATAAGGCGGCCGTGGTTGGTACGTGTAATTACGGCTCATCGGATGGCAAGATGCATACTTCAGATTGCTCTGACTTCCCGGCTATCCGAATGGAATTACAACCAAAGGATGCCTCCAGCGTCCCCATTTATTCCAACTGGGCTCCGCCTGCGTCGTCGACGCTGATGCTTCGCGGTCTGCAACCGGGAAAGTATAAAGCTCGTGCATGGCCTGCGATGGGACAAGCCTATATTGCGTCGCTGCGTTGCGGCTTTACCGATCTTCTGCATGAAGACCTGGTGGTGCCGGAAAGTGGCCAGCTTCCCCCGATCGAAGTTGTTTTGCGCGACGATATGAGCATGCTGCAAATGTCAGTGAATGTTGCCAGGAACACGACCGGCACCGTTGTGATTCTGCCCGATCCTTTTTCGGCCAACGACCCAGTGAGCCGAATGAACATCACCACTGAAGCCACGGCCTACACTGCGTTGCCGCCTGGCGCTTACAAAATTTTTGCGTTTGATGATTCTACGGATATTGATTTGGATGATCCTGAAGAAATTGCCAGATACCAGAAGAAAGCTGCGTCAGTGAATCTGTTGCCGGGCAAAACCAGTACTCTGATGGTCGAACTGATCCGTACGGGAGAGTAATCCAGTGATCAGAAGAACTTTATTTAGCGCGGGCCTTTTTCTACTGGTTGCCTCGCTGACGAACGCGCAGCAGCCGAGCCAGACAGGTTTCAAAATTGACGGCCGTCTGGTGGACGGCGCCAGCAATCAGCCAATTGCCCACGCACGTGTGGCCATTGCGTCCGTAACCCAGCGCAACGATTTCACCACCATTGTTACTGCCGAAGACGGGCTCTTTTCATTTAGCGGCCTCAAGCCGGGAAAATACACGTTATCTGCACAGGCGCACAGCTACGTTTTTCAGTCTTTCAATCAACATGATCAGTATTCGTCATCGATTGTGGTGGGAGAAAATGCGAACGCCAGCGGGCTGATTTTTCGCTTATATAAAGAGAACGTCATTGAGGGCATGGTGACGGACGAAGCCGGCGAGCCGGTGCGCGAAGCACAAATCACGTTGTATCAAACCGGGACAGCCGGCGGCAGTGCGAGCACGCGCGTCCGGTCCCATGGCGTGACCAACGACGAGGGGCACTACCATCTTGGACACCTTGCGCCCGGAGATTACATGATCTCCGCGGTCGCGCGTGTCTGGTATGCGCGGAGGCAGCAGAATTTTTCCCGACTAAACTCCAATGCGGGAATCGTAGTCTCTCAGGGCGGCACACTCGGTTCTTTCACCGGTATGGGCTTGAGCCGAAGCGGCGGAAACGAAGGCGGTTCAGCTTCGAGCGAACCGGAAACGCCCAGTGCGCTGGACCTTGCCTACCCTACTACGTTCTTCCCTGGCGTTACCGAAGCCGGGTCGGCTGCCGTGATTCATTTGTCGCACGGAGAGAAGTATGTTGCCGATTTCAACCTGCAACCGGTGAGGGCCCTGCATTTGAAAGTGGCCGCCCCGGAGAATCCACAAACTCATCTCAATTTCCAACTGGCGCAGAAAATGATGGATGGAACGACCACGCCGGTTTCCACCCAATCGACAAGGCTGCCGAATGGCGAATGGGAAATCGAAGGTATTGCGCCGGGCCAATACACGCTGACTACTTCCACCTATACGCCGCCGAATGCCGGTGCAATGCCCGGGCCCATGACGCAAACATCGGCTACGCGTGAAATCAACGCCATCGGGAATGACGTGGTTGACGATGGAAAGACGGCGACGGCAGCGGTGGTGAAGGCGAAACTCCAGTTCGATCCGGGCGCATCCGTGACCAGCCGTTCTTTCCTTCAGCTCTATGACTACAAGACACGACGAAACATTTTCGAGCTGATCCCGGAAAAGGGAGAAGTCGAGTTCAAGCAGAACGTCCCGCCGGGAAGCTACGAAATCGTCATCAGCGGAGGCGGAGGAACGGGTTCATTTATTCGATCCATTGTCGCTACCGGGGCCAAGGTATTCGGTCGCACCGTGATAATAAGAGGTGCAGCCACCGTGATGCTTGAAATCTCCGTGGGAAAGAACCAGGGGCATATCAGCGGAGTCGCCCTGCGTGACGGGCAGCCCCTGGCGGGAGTGATGATTGTTGCTGTGCCCGCTGATCCGGTGCACAACCAGGTGCTGTTTCGCCGTGACCAGTCTGACAGTGACGGAACTTTCACACTTCCCACCGTGGTTCCCGGTGATTACACGCTGCTGGCCATTGAAAAGGGCTGGGACCTGCAATGGCTCAAGCCCGATGTCCTGAAACCGTACCTCGCCCAGGGCGAAGCCGTGAAAGTGGAGCAGAACGGGAAGTACGAGCTCAAACTCAAAGTGCAGTAGCGGGTTTTCCGGCCTGACCAATCCAATTACACTAGCCGTGTATGCGTGATCCGGTTGAGCTGGAAATTTTCAAAAGCCTCTTCCATTCTATTGCGGAAGAAATGGGCGCGGCCCTGCGGCGCACTGCCTTTTCCCCCAATATTAAAGAGCGTCGCGATTACTCCTGCGCGGTCTTTGACGGTGAAGGTGAAGTTGTGGCCATGGGTGACCACATGCCTGTACACCTTGGATCCATGCCCATGTCAGTACGCGCAGCGGTTGACGCGCTCACTCTTGGCCCAGGCGACGTTGCCATTCTCAATGATCCTTTCTGTGGCGGCACTCACCTGCCGGACATCACTCTGGTGGCGCCGGTATTTCTTCCGTCCGCACTTTCAAAAAAATCGGCGAAGAACCGCAGGCGGGGCGTCGGCGAGAAACCCGCATTCTATGTTGCGTCGCGCGCCCATCATGCGGATGTGGGCGGGATGTATGCCGGGTCCATGGGCATCTGCCGCGAAATTTATCAGGAGGGGATTCGTATTCCTCCCGTCAAGCTGATCGTCAACGGCCAGCTTCAGCAGGACATCTTCCGCTTGTTACTCACCAATGTGCGTACACCGGCTGAACGTGAAGGTGATTTGAACGCGCAAATTGCTTCCTGTTATACCGGCGCCGCGCGGCTGCTGGAAATTGCCGAACGTTACGGAATGCCTCGCGTGCGGCAGGTGATGGATGAATTGCAGGACTACTCGGAAAAGCTGATGCGCGCCTTTCTTAGTGAGGTTCCGCGCGGTCGTTACCAAGCTGAAGATTTTCTGGACGACGATGGCGCGGGCTCAGGCCCGGTACGCGTGGCCGTTGCCGTTACTTTCGCTCCAGCTGGAAAGGGCAAGCCGGTTGCCATCGTAGATTTCACCGGCTCTGCGCCCCAGGTGGCCGGCAGTATCAATGCCGTGGACGCGATCGCGTTCTCCGCCTGCTTCTATGTTTTCCGCTGCCTGTTGCAGGAAGATGTCCCGGCCGCCGCGGGGCTGATGCGTCCTGTGCGCATGATTGCTCCTTCGGGAACGGTGGTGAATTCGCGACCGCCCGCGGCAGTAGCTGGTGGCAATGTTGAAACCTCGCAGAGAATTGTCGACGTGCTGTTGCGGGCGCTGGCCCAGGCCATGCCTGGCCGCGTTCCGGCGGGCTCTTCCGGCACCATGAACAATCTTACGATTGGCGGAATCGATGATCGTACCGGCGAGTCTTTCGCTTACTACGAAACCATTGCGGGCGGAATGGGTGCGCGTCCTGATCGTGACGGCGTAAGCGGAGTGCACACGCACATGACGAATTCATTGAACACGCCGGCCGAGGCCCTGGAGTATGCCTACCCATTGCGCATCACTGAATACTCCATTCGAAAATCGAGTGGCGGAGCAGGGAAGTTTTGCGGCGGCGATGGCATTGTCCGCGAAGTTGAATTACTGAGCGACTGCTGAGGTGACACTTCTGGCCGACCGTCGCAGCTCGCGGTCCTTATGGATTGAATAGTGGACGTGATGGCTCCCCGGGAAAAACTGAAGTCATTGATCGCGACGGAACCGCCCGCCTGTTACCCGGCAAGACCAGCGTTGCGCTAAAAAAAGGTGCGCGCGTGCGTATTTCTTCACCGGGCGGCGGAGGCTGGGGAAGAGAGCATTCGGGCTGACTCGGGCGTTTGCGTGTACGCGGTGAGGCCGGCTGGCGCGCCGACCGCGTGCAACAAGCGCAAAGACGACCATGGCAAGGGTCGTATGTCCATGGCGGTCTGGAGCGAAGCGACAAAATTACTGTGGCGTCGGCGTGGGCGACGGTTTCTTCTTGTGGTTCAGCACTTGACCAAGTATCCCGTTGATCGCATCTTGCGTAGACTGCGGTGATGCTGCTGGCGTTGCTGCCGGTGCTGCCGTCGAAGACGGTGCTGCCGTGGAAGACGACGGCGCTGGTTGCGCCGCGGGTTGCTGTTGTTGCGGTTTGCCGCCCAGAGCGCCCAGCACTCCGTTGATTGTGCCTTGTGCTCCGTGTTGGCCGGCGCCGGTGTTCTGTCCCTGATTGCCTCCCAGCACTTTGCCCAGAACCCCATTCGTCAATTGTCCCGGATTGGTCGAGGTTGGCAGCAGGTTGTGCAATTTCATTTGCGCGATCTGCTGAATATCAGGCGCCACCTGCGGATGCTGAAATGTTCCGGTGACCAGCACGGGCAACACAAGCTCGCCCTGATTATTGGCGAGCGCGGTGTTCATGAAGCCGCCAACCTGGGTGCCGCCAACCTGCTGGCTCAATGCCTTGTTGAGCACCGCCATTACTTTCAAGTTCAGTGACTGGTCGGCCAGATTGACCAGCCCTGTGGCAGCCATGGTTCCGCCATCGATCACCGCTTTCAGATTGTTGGTTTGAGCAACTCCGTTCTTAACATCAAAGTTTCCGGTTAGCGCCACTAGATTCGTAAACCCCTTCGGAGCGTTGGGAACCACTGTGCCAAGAAACTTTCCTACGGACGCCAATTCGTGCAGCATGTCCAGCTTCATTAGCTTTCCGTTGCTCAGGTCCAGCGCAAGTTGTCCATTCAGGCTGCGGGCAATCGTGTCAGCTGAGGTGGAACTAAAGCTGGCATTCACGTTGCTGGAAAGCAGCCCGTAGAGAGTTTGCTTCACGTCAGACACCGATGAGATCAGCTTGTTGGCATCAACCTTTTCGGTTTTCAGATTTACGTTATAGACGGGTTGTGCGGGCCGCAGGTCGATGGTGACATTTCCCGTCTCCTTGCCGTTATAGACGTCCGCTGTGAGCGGGTTGAGTTTGATCAGGCCATGATCCATCGTCACCTTTGAATGCGTGTTACTCAGCACAAGATCGTTGTAAGTGATCGTTCCAATGGCGATCGTGCCCGTTCCCGTCATTTTGGTCACGAGGCTGGGCTCGGCATTCGCGTGGGTCTGCGCGTCGGCCTGCGGCGTGAGCTGCCAGAAGCTGTGTGAATCAGCGCGTTTGGCCGGAGCTGCCGGCGTTGCCGTTAAACTTTGCAACTCGACTACATCAATCTTGTCCGCATTCAGCGTGAACTGCACCTGCGGTGCGGCAAAATCTTTGAGCGTAACCTGACCTGTAGCATTGGTCTGGCCTACAGACGCCGCAAGGTTTTTCAGGTTCGCAGAATTCTGGCTGAATGCAATGTCAGCGTTCTTGATCTGAACCGGCTTGGTCAGCGACGGCATCTTCAGCGAAGCGCCCTGAATTTTGCCGGTTCCGTTAAACGTAAGCGCCGACATATTTTTAGTCGGGCCTTGCGCATGAACGTCCAGGCTGAGAAGGCCATCACCCGTGATGCCGTCGGCGGCGCTTACGCCAGCCGCTTTGGCAATGCTCAGCAGTTCGGCGATTTTCGCGTTGCCGGCCTTAAGAGCAGCATTGATCGTGCTATTGGGGGCCGTGTATTGGGCCAACGCAAAGTTGACGCCAACACTGGTTGATCCAGTAGAAGCGGTGAAGTCATTGGAGCGAATGGTGTCCGGCGTGAGCGCCAGATCAATGTTGGAAATGCTTACCGGTTGCGGAACTTCACCACCGCTGATGTTTATGTTATGCGCAGAGAGTTGGCCATTGAGCGCCGGTTTGTCTGTAGCGCCACGTGCCTGGATATTGGCATTCACCACTCCGCGTACATCCATGCCCTTGCCAAATGCAACGCCAAAGGCAGAGGCCAGCCGGGCCGCTTCCTGAATCGATGCGTTTGCCGCGGTCACCTTCATGTCGAGTTGTGCAGGATTCGGTTTCGTGTTCAGTGTTCCTGCCGCAGTGATGGGAGTATTCCCCAGATTGATGTTGCCCTTGTTGATTTGTATGACATCGGCTGTGAGATCGTCAGTCAGGTCATAGTCGAGCGTTATGGGATATCCAATGTCGACTTTGTGAATATGCGGATTATCAAATTTGATTTTGCCAACCGAAGCCAGTTTTCCCGAAGAGCTTTTTACCGTGGCATCGCCGCTTATCAGCGCATCGATTCCCTGCAGTCCCTGTGAGTTCAAAAACTTCTGTGCGGCGGAAAGTGATACCTGGTCCAGTTTCAACTGACCGTCAAAAGGCGTGTTCATCATGTCAGCCTGTTGGATGGGGCCGCCTTTGCCTTGCAGATAAATTGCCTGTTTGCCGCTGCCAGGCAGGTGTGCCGTTACTTTTAATGAGAACTGCTGATTGGGAGCAAAGTCAGACACGTTCACATCAATGTGGTCATAGACTGCGCGTGACTGATGCTTTTGCAGATCTGTGACGGCCACCTGACCGTCAACGATTGACAACTGAGCCAGTGTGAGCTGTCCAGCAGGTTTGGATTGGGCTGCGGGCGTAGCCCCGCCTGCCGCAGTGGCTCCCGCTGCCGGTGTCGCCGCTGGTTGTGGTGCGGGAGTCGCTGAGGCTGCGGGTTTTGCTTCCTGGCCCAGGGTGGCAAAGTTCCATGCACCCTGAGCGTCGCGTATCAACTCGATATACGGACGATTCAGCTCCAGAGATTTAACTTCAACCTGTTTGTGCAATAGAGGAAGCAGATTCACGCTGACCGCAAGTTTTTCCACTCTGGCGAAAGGTTGTGAGCTTTGAACGCGAGGATCCTCCGCAATGACCGCGTTCTGTACCTGAAATGAGGGCGGAAAAAGTCCCAGGCTCATTTCGCCCAGTGTCACAGGCCGTCCCAGGCGCTTTTGCAATTGTTCCTGAATCTGTGCGTGGTACTGGTTAATGTCAATTACGTGGGGCACGATCAGTACCGCTGCAACTATCAATACCACTAAGACCAAGGCTGCTATCGCCAGCTTTCGCATCATCACACCTCAATGGGCTAGCATAAAAAATGGGCTTGCATAAAAGATAAAAAAGATTACTGCTGTGTGGGGAATTCCTATGCTTAGTTGGAAGCCGCGCCGAAAGGTTCGGTTGTACTAACAGGATGCAGATAAGTGGTGATGAGAAAAGAAGTTAAGGTTTTTGTTTCAAAACTTCAGAACGCCGTTTGCGGAACTTCTCCGGCTTCTTAAGACCAAGGGCAATATCGGCCAGCTCAAGCAATCGCGAACCGGCGGGAGAGGCCGGTGATTCGCTCCATTTTCGTAGCGCGACGGCATCAGAAGAAGAGGGTTTTGAAGCAACCCACAAATCTGCCGATTTCTTCTGATCGGAATCCCGATTGTTATTCTTTCTTCTGGATTCCATCCCTTTTCCTTTGCCAACTATCTTTTTTTTGGACGAGTTTTCAGACAAGACGATCCTCAACGGAAAGAGAGTTGCCATTCCAGTGTACCGCCTGTCCGGCGCGGCCGGAATGAATTCTTCTCCTAGTTCTGAGATCATTTTCACCTGCGTTGACGGTGGTGCCGAAATGCTGCTAAACTCAGCTTTCACATACACTTATCCCACCAGAAGAAGGTTCACGTGCAAGGTTATACCCGCCGCCAGTTGAAAGAAGATCGATTTGCTGAATCAGCGCAGGAAGCTGCCCATTGGGCGGCAGGACATCAACGCCCATTGATCGTGGGCATTGCAATTGCTCTTGTAGCGATTCTCAGCGGCGTTGGCATATTTACCTGGATGAACCAGCAGAGTGATAAAGCGAATCTTGCACTGGGTGAAGCCATGCGGATTTTTAACGCTCCTGTACGCCCAGCCGGCACACCAGCCATGCCGGGCGATACCAGCAGCTATGCCGGCGCCGTGGCGCGCGCCCAAGCCGCACAAAAGGCGTTCAAGAATGTGGCGGACAGCTATTCCATGAGCAAGCCGGGAAAACTGGCTCGTTACATGGAAGGCGTATCTGCCATGCAGGCAGGCGATAACAATTTGGCGGAACAGGAGCTTAAGGCTTCTTCCGATTCGGGTGACAAAGAAGTAGCGGCAATGGCCAAGATGGCACTCGCGTCATTCTATCGTTCCACCAATCGCCAGTCCGATGCCGCGCGCATTTACAAAGACCTGGCAGATCATCCAACGGAAACAGTCTCCAAGGCGGCAGCCCAGCTCGAAATGGCGGAGATGTATGAAGCCACCGACCCGCAGCAGGCCGCAACCCTGTATCAGCAGATACAAAAAGAAAACCCGCAAAGTGCCGCGGCGCAAATTGCTTCCAGCAAGCTTTCCGGCGGAAAACAGGGACCACAGCCCAACTTTTAGGCTGATGTCATGACAGACGCTGGCATCTTGTTCTCCAATTTCCCCGAACGGTAAAGAAGGCGGTTATCGTGGCCTGCTGCAGCCAAACTCTGACGGCCGGAGCGCATCTTGATAACTGGTGTTTGACACTAATTCGTTCGGGAAATATGTTCCCAAGGAGTGACGCATGAAATCTTTCTTAGCAGGCTTAGGAATTGGAATCGGACTTGGAATCATCTTCGCGCCCATGAGCGGCGAGGAAACACGTAATAACCTGCAGCAACGCGCAGGGGACCTGAAAGACTCAGCCCGTGATCTGGTTGACCAGGGCAAAGACCGTGTACGCACCACCGTCTCAGCCTTTCGCGGACAAGCCGAGCGTTTCGCCAATCAGGCATCCGATGCGGTGAAGAGCGCCACTGGCACTGATCCCCGCAATCTGTAACCCCTTGAGATCCGGCGGCTGTCGATGCGCCGCCGGGCCCAACCTTGACACGCCCAACCTTGACACTCCCTCCTAAGCCCTTTATTCTTAGTAGTCTGCTGCGTAATCCCTGCAAAGATCAGGTTCAAAGCTCCGGAGTTTGTATGTTCATAAAAGTAAAGGATATTGAGCTCCGGAAACTGGAATTTGATGAAGCGTTTCCTCCTGGAGCATTTGAATTGGGGGAAGACGTGACCCAGACTTCTCCCTTGAAAGCTTCAGGGCGGGCGGAACTGGTTCGGGAAAATCGCGGCGGCAAGAATATCGTGGATGACATTCGCCTGGTCGGGAAGTTTTCCGCCCATGTCCAGATTCTCTGTGCTCGCTGTCTGGAGCCAGTGCAGAATTCAGTGGCTGAGGATTTTGACTTGATCTACCGTCCGCAAGGAGTGGACGCCTCAGGCGAAGAGAATTCTATTAATCAGGCTGAAACTGAAATTGGGTATTATCAGGGCGAAGGGGTGTTGCTGGAGGATGTTCTAAAAGAACAGATTCTTCTCGCGCTCCCGGTTAAGCAAGTTTGTGATGCGGCCTGCAAAGGACTGTGTCCGCAATGCGGGACCAACCTGAACACGGGAAATTGTGATTGCACTACCCCGGTGTCTGATCCGCGCTGGCTGGCGCTGGAAGATCTTCGCAAGAAATTACAGCAATAAGAGTTTTCACAGCATTGGAGCCGCGGGCTTAACTCCCAGGTGGCTTATTCATTGAAAGGGAATCACCATGCCAAATCCAAAACGGCGACATTCAAAGTCCCGCACTTCGAATCGCCGCGCCCATGATTTTTTGACTGCACCTTCCGTCTCAGAGTGCCCGAACTGCCACGAACGGAAATTACCGCACCGTGCCTGCCCCAAGTGCGGCTACTATAAGGGCCGCGAAGTATTGGAAGTAAAAGAATCCAAATAGTGCGCACACATCCGTGGAAATAGTCATAGCGGTCGATGCAATGGGCTCAGACCGTGCCCCGAAACCGGAAATTGAGGGAGCACTGCTGGCCGCCAAGCATTATCCCGGCGTGAAAGTTTTGCTGGTAGGGCCGGAAGCTCAGCTTCGCAAGGAGCTGGCGGGCCACCCGTCCGCTTCGCGCATGGACGTTGACGTGGTCAACGCCACGGAAGTCATCACCATGCATGAGAAGCCGGTGCATGCGGTCCGTACGAAAAAAGATTCCAGCATGCTGGTTGGACTGCGTCTGGTCAAGGACAAGACTGCTGTTGGTTTTGTTACGGCCGGCAACACCGGCGCCGCGATGACGGCTGCCAAGATGGTGCTGGGAACGCTTCCCGGAGTGGACCGCCCCGCGCTCGCCAACGTTTTTCCCACGGCAGTAGGCAAGCACAAGCCGGCGATTCTCATCGATGTTGGCGCAAACGTTGATTCCAAGCCGCAGAACCTGGCGCAATTTGCCATCATGGGTGAGATTTATTGCCGGGCGATCTTCGGCACCGACAAACCGACGGTTGGATTACTCTCCGTGGGTGAAGAAGAAGGCAAGGGCAATGAGCTTACACGCCAGGCCTTTGCCTTGTTGAAAGAACTGCCCATCAACTTTGTAGGCAACGTCGAAGGCCGTGATCTCTACAATGGCAGCGTTGACGTGATTGCCTGTGACGGCTTTGTCGGTAACGTGGCATTGAAAATCTCTGAAGGCCTGGTGGAAGCCGTGCGTTCTTTACTGCGCGATTCGCTTACTTCCACCATCACGTCGAAAGTAGGCGCCTTGCTGGCGCGCAAGGCGTTCACTAACTTCGGCAGGAAGCTGGATTATTCCGAATACGGTGGAGCTCCACTGCTGGGGATTAAAGGCGTGGCGATTGTCGGGCATGGCGCGTCCAATGCGAATGCCATCAAGAATGCGATTCGCGTGGCCAAGCAGTATCACGAATCGGGTATCAATTCACGCATCGAGGAAGGGCTTGGCCGCTTTAGACTCGTAGCTTCAACGCGGCAAGGAAACACATGACTCCATCCGTGACTGCTTTTCTTTTCCCCGGACAGGGATCTCAAGCCGCTGGCATGGGAAAAGAGCTGGCCGCGTTGTATCCGGTGGCCCGCCACACCTTTCAGGAAGCCGATGACGCGCTCGGGTTTTCCATCTCACAGCTTTGCTTTGAAGGCCCTGACGAAAAGCTGAAGATGACGGAGAATACCCAGCCGGCCATTCTTACCATGAGCGTAGCGGTTCACCGTGTGCTTCAGGAAAAGGGCCTGGTTCCGCAATTTGTTGCCGGACACAGCCTGGGTGAGTACTCAGCCCACGTGGCGGCCGGCACTCTGGAGTTCTCTGACGCCGTGCGTACCGTCCGCAATCGCGGACGATACATGCAGGAAGCCGTTCCGGCCGGCCAGGGCGCAATGGCGGCGATTCTGGGCATGCCGCTCGATCAACTGGAAAAAGTCTGTGTTGACGCAGCTCAAGGCGAGGTCGTGTCGCCCGCCAACATCAATTCCGCCGATCAGGTGGTCATCTCCGGCGCCACCGCCGCCGTGCAGCGCGCCGCGGACCTGGCCAAAGAACGCGGAGCCAAAAAGGCCATCATGCTCCAAGTGAGCGCGCCCTTTCACTGTGCCATGATGCAACCAGCCCAGGACCGCCTGGCCGCTGACCTGGATGCTCTCACGTTTAACGACCCTGATTTCCCTGTCGTCGCCAACTTTGACGCCAAGTCTCAAGACCACTGGCGCGGACTCCCGCGCGGCCCTTGTTAGCCAGGTCACAGGCGCGGTGCAATGGCTGGGTTGTATTCGCCAGTTGATTGATGCTGGCGCGCGGACATTCATTGAAGTCGGTCCCGGAAAAGTCCTTACGGGCCTGATGCGCCAGATTGATCGAGCTCAGACGGCCCAAAACGTGGAAGACGAAGCCTCATTGCAGAAGGTAATGAACGCCCTGGCTGCCCCCAGCAAGGAATAAGGGCGATCCGCCCCCACACCCGATTCATTAGCGTCGTTATACAGGAGTAGGCAATGCGCAAGTGGGTCCACAATCTAAGGATCGTTGCAGTCGTCCAAATGCTCATTCTGGGTCTGGGAGCTACAGCCCTGGCACAAAATGGAACTCAGAAGAACGACAAACAGTTGGAGTTCTCTGCGAACCCATCCGCAAGCGGAATTGTGTATGAAATTGACGGGAAGATCGTGGTTGATCCGCTCAGAGGCCTCGGAAAGGCTATCGAGGAACATGGAGAAATGACTCCTGTAGTTTGCCTTGTTGATACCCGGTTGCCAATACTCGTTGTGGGCAATGTCGTTGCGATTGCCGGAAAAGCCGGATTCAAGAACGTACGATCCTTTGTTGTCGACCATAACTCAGGCGCGATATCTGAGATCAAATTTGGACCTTGGACCTCAAATGTCGAGCCACTAGAAAGGTGAGTTCCAGGTGCGCGGGAACTGGTTCTAAAAGCGGTAGCTCAAATCCACCGGCCTGCTAGGGCTTTTTGGCTGCCAAATCCCGCAAAAATCGCCGTTTAGCCCTGTTTTTCCACCACTTAACCCGGGAATCAAGCAAGTTATCTATTTCGCTACAGTTTTTGCCTTTAAGTCTTTATAATTCGGCGGCATTTGAGCACGGACCCACGTGGTCCGCGTAATTAAAAGAGAAGAGACAAGGAGACTTGGGAGACATGAAGACAACAGCTAAGTTGATGGCGATTTGCATGATGATGGCGTCTTTGGGCTTTGCTCAGGGCGATACCAAGAAGACCGATGACAAGAAGGCCCCTGCCGCTGCCGCCGATACCAAGAAGGACGACGGAATGGCGAAGACCAAAAAGGCCAAAAAGGGCAAAAAAGGCAAGAAAACCGACGCCGCCCCAGCAGCCGCACCAACAACCAAGTAAGCTTTACCCCTTTTCGGGTAAGAATCAGGAACGCCCTTAGCTGAATCTGCCTTTGCGGGCCAGTTCTGCTCTGTTATGGGCGTTCCGTTTTCTTTTGAGGGGCTTTTCCCGGGTTCCTACTTGGGAGGGCCGCAAACCGCTTCCTGTGGAGACAGTGTAATCGTCTTGCTTTTCTTTTCCACCCACATGGAAAGCGGCTTGGCGGCAACGTTATTGATCGTCACAACAAGAATCACGCCGGTGGGCGAGTAGAAGGCCTTTCTGGGTGGCTCAATCGAACAATCCACATGATGACTGCTGATGGTGCCGTAATCGCCTGAGGGGCCCCAATCCAGCAGGAACTGGGCTTGGGTGTATTGATCGTACTTGCCGGGATGCTGTTTCCAGTCCGGGTCGGCGTTGTAAAGGGCGTACGCAGCGTCATAATCCTTGCGTTCCAGCGCCTGGAAGAATTTGTTGATGACCCGCTCTTCAGGATAGAAGCGGAAAAACCACCAGAACGATCCCACAACCAGCACAGCGATGACAGCGCTTGCAACGATCCGCCAGCGTCTTTGCGCCGGCCGGGGATCGTATTCTTTTGCGTCCATCAATCCCATAAAGAGAGTCCTTACAAAGTGCGTTTGAACAGCAAGGTGGATAAAACGAACATCACTATGGCGAACGTTCCAAGATACAGCAGGTCCGGCCAGATTGCAGCCAGCCCCACGCCTTTCAGCAGAACAGCCTTAAAGCCGTGTACAGAGTAAGTGAAGGGATCAACAAATGCGATGGCCTGCAGCCATTTAGGAAACGCCTGGGTTGGGTAAATGGCGCCGCTGGGAAAGTACAGCAAAGTATTCAGTATGCCAAAAATGGCGCGCGGTATCAGCGGATCGCTTACCCGCACCATCATGAAAAACATCATGCCGATGAACGCGAATGATGTGGTGACAATGAGCAGCAGGAGCCAGAAGAAATTTGCCGGAACAAAGCTGCTACCCACGCCGGCGATCAAAGATCCAATCACGGTCAACACAATGCCGGCGCCCATGGCTTTGAGCGCACCCGCCACGTTGAGGCCGCCCACCAGTTCCACCTTCGTGATGGGCGTTACCAGATAGCCTTCGTGCACGCCACGGGCCTTGTCATCGATGTACACAATGCCGCCGCCGATCATCACGCTCACGAACATGGCAAGCGTGATTGATCCGGGCAGCAGATACTTCATGTACTCGATATACGGATAAAGCTCCACCACCTCCAACGCCATCTGCTGGGCTACACGGGGCTTTACGTCAGGATCATTGAGTGACGTGACCAGATCATTCAACGTCTGCTCGAATGTGGAAGTCAGAAAATTATCGGTGTTATCCAGCACCAGGCCAAGTCGCGGCCGCGCATGAGCGTAAACGTCGCGGGAAAATTGCGGAGGAATTACGATGCCGGCGTTCAGGTCGCCCTTACGGACGTCCGCCACCATCTGCTTCTCATCGGTATAGAGGATGGGCTTAAATGTACGAGCGTTGCTTTGCACCGCGCGCAAGGCTTCGATTACCCGAATCGATTGCGGCCCGGCATCTTCATTCACGATGCCCAGCTTGGCGTCGCGGATCTTGCCTCCAAATGCGTTGCCCAGAACAATGAGCTGCACCAGAGGGAAGACCATGGCTGCCATCATGAGCGCTGGTGAACGAAAAAACTTTCGCAGATCGCGCTCCACGATGGCCATCATGCGTTCACTTTGAAAGAAGGCCATGGTTATTTCCCCCACGCCACGGGCGATTGATAAAGCGGCGCGTCGGCCAACTGGTCACGCAGCTGGCGCCCGGTGTAATGCACAAATACATCGTCCAGCGTGGTGCTCTGCACCGTCAGCGACTTTATCGCTACGCCTTCGCGAACAGCCGTTTCCACCAGGTCCGTGGTGGTGCGGGAGCCGTCATCGGTGAGAATGCGATACATTTCTGAGCCTTCAGGCTGCACTGAATTCACGGCCGGCAGTTTGGCGAGCTGTTGTTTCCAGTCACCCGGAGCATTGGTGAATTGTGCTTCAATCACGCTGGACCCGGGAATGCTCGACTTCAATGCCCGGGGTGAATCCAGTGCCACCAGTTTGCCGTGGTCCACAATGGCAATGCGATCACACAAACGGTCGGCTTCGTCCATGTAGTGCGTGGTGATCAGCACGGTGAGGTTCCGTTTCTTCTTGATCTCACCAATCATCTCCCACACGGCCACGCGTGAAACCGGGTCAAGGCCGGTGGTGGGTTCATCGAGAAAAAATATTTTCGGGCGATGCACCAGTCCACGCGCAATCTCCAGCCTGCGGCGCATGCCGCCGGAAAGATTGCGCGCCGGAGCATCACGCCATTGCGTCAGGTCAACCAGCTCAAGAAGTTCGTCAATCGATCGCTCACGCTCGCCGGACGGGATACTGTAAAGCTTGGAATAGATGCTGAGATTTTCCCAGACGGTCAGATCGCCATCACTGGTCATGGCCTGCGGAATCACGCCCATGCAGCGGCGCGCCTCATTCGGTTGTTTACGCACGTCATGACCGTCAATGTAAGCAACACCGGAAGTGATCTCCAGTAAGGTAGTCATCATGCGGATCAGAGTGGATTTTCCGGCGCCGTTCGGTCCCAGCAAGCCAAAGACCTCGCCTTCGCTTACGTCAAAAGAGACACCATCCACGGCTGTGAAGTTTCCATAACGCTTCACAATGTCCACAACCTGGATTGCCTTTTTGGCGGTCATCAAGCGCCGCCTCGTTTGGATTTGGGTACCAGGACTTCAGCCGTCATCCCCGGGACAAGCGTATTCTTGCTGTTCTCTACCGAAAGCTTCAGGGCGATGGTTTTGATGTCCCGCTTGCGGCGATTCACGTCCCGTTGCGTCGCGAAGTCAGCTTCCGGGGCCTTGAAGATTACTTTGCCCATGACCTCCGCGCCGGAAGGCAAGCGGACCTTCAGTTGATCGCCAATAGCAATGTTGGTTGCCTCCGTCTCCGGAATGGCCGCGCGCACCCAGGTGTCACTCAAATCGGTGATGATCACGATTGGGACTCCAACGTTCACCACTTCACCTTCGCGGGCGGCACGCACGGTAACCGTGCCGTTTACCGGCGCCAGCACCTTGGTATATCCCAGCCGGGTTTCTGATGCTTCCAATTGCGCCTTGGCATTGAGTTGCTGTGCACGGGTTGCGGCCACGGTGCTCTGTGCAGCGTTGGCCTGATGCGTGCGGGCTTGCGCCGTTGCCAGATCGGCTTTTGCGGCGTTGACCTGATCTTCCGCCGCGCGGGCGAATGCCTGTTGCGCTTTCAATTGCGCTTCAGCCTGGTCTGCCGCCTGTTGAGAATTGATGCCCTGCTGTGCCAGAGCTACGGAACGCCGTGTATCACTTTCAATTCGCTGCAAATCAGCCTGGGCCTGCGCCAGAGTCGCCTGTGCCGCCCGAAGGCGTGCCTGCGAGTTCACCACGCCGCTGGATGTCTCACCCGACGTCTGCTCTTCCGTAGCGCGCGTCTGTGCCACCTGATAGCGCAGACTAGCCAGCAATGCTTCCGCGGCCTGACGGTCAGCGCTCAGTTCCTGTGAATCCAGTACCGCGACGGTGTCTCCTATCTTGACCACGGTGCCTTCATCCACGGCGAGGCGTTCAATCCGGCCCATGATTTTAGGGCTCACCACTACCTGGTTGGCGTCCACGGTGCCAATCAGCACCAGGTCAGAAGAATGGTCCGCTGACAGAAAGAAATAAGCAGCGGCAATGAGCAGCAACAAGCCCAGAAAGCCGAAAAATTTGTTCCTCTGGTTCACGTTATCCCTTTTTAATCGCCGGGTTAAATATCGCGGCGGAGACAAAATCTAAAATGGCGGCGCGGCGCGAGGCAATCCGCTCAGGCGACGTTGGATCGCCTGGAAACATGGCCTGCTGCGCGGGAAGACTGATGAAATAAAAAACAATCGTGCCCAGCATTGACGTCATGGTCTGGGTGGGATCTACCGGACGGAAGTCGCCGGTTTCTATTCCGTGTTGCAACAGAATCTGGATCTTGGTGTACATGGGCTTGGCGTAGCGCTCCAGGACCCTACTTGCCACCGGTGACAGGGTTCTGCCCACGGTGCGCATGAACTCGCGTTGCACCAGTCGCGGATAGACCGGGGCACTGGCGATGTAGTCAAAATGCGCCTCCACATACTTCAATAGCTTTTCCCTGGGTTGCAGCGAAGCGTTGTCCAAAACGGCCATCACGCGATCATGCAGGCCCGTGAATACCTCTTCCAGGGCGGCTGCGTAGAGGCCTTCTTTGTCCTTGAAGTAGTAATAGAGCAGCGCCTTGTTGACGCCGGCACGGCGTGCGATCTCATCCGTCCGTGCGCCGGTTACGCCTTCATGCGCGAATTCTTCCAGAGCCGATTTAAGGATGGCTGCGCGGGTCTTCTCCGGTTCGCCGCGGGAGCCCGGACGCCCTGTTTTTGTTGAGGTTGTCATTTAATTAACCAGTTATTTAATTATTAGTCCTCGCAGCCTCTAAATGCAACGTCTATCGTCTGATCTGGCTTGCCGCTTCAGGGTAAGTTTCTGCGTTTGGTAAAATGAGGAGTTTGCCTTCTTCATCCCACGCAAACACAGGGAACCGAATGTCTGAAACCATGCTTGCCGTCGTAAAACCGGAGGCTGCTCCGGGCGCGGACGTGCGCCAGATGCCGCGCCCAAAATTTGGCCCGGATGACGTCCTGGTCAAAGTGAAAGTCGCCTCAGTCTGCGGCACCGATCTGCACATATACAACTGGGACCAATGGGCCCAGAACCGTATCAAACCGCCGCTGATCCCAGGCCATGAATTCTGCGGATACGTGGAAGCCATCGGCAAAAACGTGACGGCGGTCAAGGAGGGCGACTTTGTCTCCGCGGAGATGCACGTGGCTTGCGGCAAGTGCTACCAGTGCCGCACCGGCGAAGCCCACATTTGCCAGCACGTGAAGATCATCGGAGTGGATGCCAACGGGGCATTCGCCGAATACGTGACCATTCCTGAATCGAATATCTGGAAGATCGATCCGGCAGTCCCGGCCGACTATGCCAGCGTGCTTGATCCGCTGGGTAATGCCGTTCACACAACGCTGGCCGGCGAAATCGCCGCCAAGACCGTGGCGGTGATTGGCTGCGGGCCGATCGGTCTGTTCTGCATCGCAGTGGCGCGGGCCTGTGGCGCCAGTGAAGTGTTCGCACTGGAAGTGAACGACCATCGCCGCAAGCTGGCGGAAGAGATGAAGGCCGATCATGTGCTCAATCCGGCCAAAGATAATGTCCATGAGAAGGTAATGAACGCTACCGGGGGCACCGGCGTGGATGTGATTCTGGAAATGTCCGGCCATCCGGATGCGATTCGCCTGGGCTTCAAGATTCTTCGTCTCGGCGGGCGGGCGTCCTTACTGGGCATTCCTTCTAAACCGATGGAACTTAATCTGGCGGAAGACATTATTTTCAAGGGCGCGCAGGTGCAGGGAATCAACGGCCGCCTGATGTACAAAACGTGGTATCAGATGAACGCTCTGCTGAAAGCCGGCAAGCTGGATCTCGATCCGGTAATTACCGATCGGATGCCAATGGCTGACTTCAGTAAAGGCATGGACCGTCTGCGGACGGGCGAGGCAAGTAAGATTTTGTTATATCCGAATGGAATGCCGAAGAAGAGTTAGCCGCAGATTGAGCGGATGAATGAAGACGAGCAACATGGCAACACCTACCGTTCAACCCGAGCATGGTCAACTGGCGGAACTCCGGCAGCAACTGAACGCGTGCTCGGTGGCGGCGGAAAAGCTCATTGCTTCGATTTCAGAAAACAAGTTAAACCTCCGCGCCAATGACAACGCCTGGTCGATGGCGGAATGTATTGCGCATCTCACTTCGACAACCGCCGCCTACCTGCCCATCCTGAATTCTGCCCTGAAGGATGCGCCGGCGGGAGATGGGCCCTACAAAATGGATTGGCGAGGCGGGATGCTCAAATGGATTTTGGAACCGCCGTATCGCACTAAGGTGAAAACGATTCCCAGCCTGGAGCCCAGACTCAACGACCCGAGACGAGTGCTCCCGGATTTCCTGGCCAGCCAGCAGGAATTCCTCAACGCGATGCAGATGTGGAACGGCCGCGCGCTCGATAGGGTTTTCATCACCTCGCTCTTCAATAAGCGATTTCGCTATAACATATATTCGTTATTCAATGTAGTTGCCGCCCATCAGAGGCGGCACCTGTGGCAAGCGCAGTGCGTCAAAGAGCAAATTCAGGGAAAATAGACAATGCCGACACAAACCAGCCGCCCACAACTTTCCTTCCTCACCGACCAGATGAACGAACTCAAAGCCAAAGGCACGCACTTTAACCTGCGTGTGCTTGATGACGAGCAGGCGCCGGAATGCACCATTGACGGCCAGCATGTCATCAACATTGCTTCGAATAATTATCTGGGCCTGACCACGCATCCCAAGTTGCGGGCCGCCGCAATGGATGCGCTGAAGAAGTATGGCGTCGGGTCGGGTGCTGTGCGGACGGTGGCCGGAACCATGCGCATCCACATGGAGCTGGAAGAGAAGATTGCGAAGTTCAAGAACGTGGAAGCATGCGTGGTGTTCCAATCGGGATTTACGGCGAATGCCGGTACGGTTTCGGCGATCCTCGGCAAAGATGACTTCATCATTTCTGACGAGCTGAACCACGCCAGCATTATTGACGGTGCGCGTCTCTCCCGCGCCAAGATCAAAGTCTTCCGCCACAAAGATGCCGCTCATGCGGAAGAGCTGCTCAAGGAAATCAAAGATCAGCCCGGCCACAAGCTCCTGATCACGGATGGCGTGTTCTCCATGGATGGTGATATTGGACCGCTGCCTGCATTGTGTGACGCGGCAGAAAAGTACGGTGCCATCATGATGGTGGATGATGCGCATTCCTCCGGCGTGCTCGGCAGCAACGGTCGCGGAACGATTGATCATTTCAACGTGCACGGCCGCGTCGATATCCAGGTGGGCACGCTCTCCAAGGCGATTGGCGCTCTGGGTGGATACGTCTGCGGATCAAAGGACCTGATCGACTTTCTCTACCACCGCGCGCGTCCGTTCCTGTTCTCTACTTCGCATCCGCCGTCAGTGGCTGCGACCTGCATCGCGGCGTTTGATCTTCTGGAAGAAGAGCCTGAGTTGATGGACAAACTCTGGGCCAATACTCGCTTCTTCAAGAAGGAGCTGGGCGCGCTGGGGTTCAACATCGGCGGACAGACCACTCCTGCTAGCGAAACGCCAATCACGCCGATCATCATCGGCGACGGCAAGCTCACCATGGATTTCAGCCGTGAGCTGTTCAAGGAAGGCGTCTTCGCCACGGGCATCGCATTCCCGACCGTGCCGGAAGGCAAAGCCCGCATCCGTACCATCATGTCCGCCACGCACACGCAGGCCCAACTCACGCGTGCGCTGGAAGTGTTGAAGAAGGTGGGTAAGCGGATGGGGATCCTGGCGTAGTTGCAATTCGAGCTCTGCTTCTGAAATCCCGAAGCGAGGGATCCCTATTGACGTGGCAATCCTTCAGTTGAGCGTTTGTCGGTCGAAATAAAACTTTGAGTCTGTAGGGATTCCTGGCCGCGCTCGGAATTTCAGAAAAAGCTATGCCCGGAATCTAAGAACTAGCTACGCCTGGAACTTGATCACTCCACCCACGACCGTCGCCATCACTTTGCCCTGCATTGCCCAGCCATCGAACGGGGAATTCTTTGACCTGGAATATGAGTCGGCTGCTTTGTAAGTCCATTTTCTTGCAGCGTCGAACAACGTTACATCGGCGTGTGATCCCACGACGAGCGTTCCGCGTCCTTGCAGGCCCATCACGCGAGCCGGATTGGTGGACAGCAACTCAATGATCCGTTTCAACGGCATCTTCTGTTTGCCGTGCAACACGGAAACGCAAAGCCCGAGCGCGGTTTCCAGTCCAGTGATGCCGAACGGAGCATGGTCGAATTCCTGGTTCTTCTCATTGCAGGCGTGCGGTGCATGGTCGGTAGCGATGCAGTCGATGGAACCGTCCTGGATTCCTGCCAGCAAAGCTTCGCGGTCCGAACGCGAGCGCAACGGCGGGTTCATTTTGAAGTTGGTGTCGTAGTCGCCCACGTTTTCGTCGATCAAGACAAAGTGGTGCGGCGTGACTTCACAGGTCACGTTCAGGTGCTCGCGCTTAGCTTTGCGGACAGCTTTCAGCGCCGCCGCGGTTGAAAGATGCGCGACGTGATAATGCGCTTTGGTCTGGGCTGAGAGTTGAATGTCCCGTTCCACCAGGTTGCTTTCGGCTTCCGGGATCCATCCGCGCAGCCCGAGACGAAAAGCCGTAGGGCCGGCGTTCATGGCTGCGCCGTGCGTCATGCGTGTGTCTTCTGCATGCTGGATCACGGGAATGTTCAGCTTGCCCGCGCCCAGAAGAGCCTGCCGCATGATGGCGTCATGCAGGATCGGCTTACCATCATCGGTGATCGCCACCGCGCCGGCTTTCTTCAGTGACGCAAAATCCGTGAGCTGTTCGCCTTTGCTGCCGAGAGTCGCCGCGCCAATGGGAAAGACGTTTACGTGAGCACCGCGTGCGGGATCCAGCATCCAGCGCGTGATCTCTGCATTGTCATTTACTGGGATAGTGTTGGGCATGCAACAGACTGAGCGTAAAGCCACCAGCAGCGGCCGCCATAGTACCCGTCTCAATGGTCTCTTTGTAGGATTGTCCTGGTTCACGCAGGTGAACGTGAATATCAATCAGCCCGGGAGTTACCACCAGCCCGCGAGCATTGATGGTTTCGTCGACCTTGCCACGCAGCTTGCCTGCGGGGGCGATCTCCGCCACGCGACCATCTTTGAGCAGAAGATCGTATTTGCCTTCGATCTTCTGCGAGGGGTCGAGGAGAAGGCCGTTGCGAATTGAAAGGCTATTTAGCCGCGAATGCACGCGAATTACCCCGAATTCCTTTCCTGTTGTTTTCGAAAACAAAACGATGAAATTGAGGCTTGGGGCCAAAATTAAAAAGCAACCCTACCTCAATATCCGTAGCGCGCAAGTAATTTAAGATATGGGCTTTGTGAGAAGAGTCGATAGTTTGAGCGGCTTTCAGCTCAAGCAAGACCACGTGATTAACAATAATGTCGGCTTTGTAGTCCCCAATTGTTTTTCCGCGGAACCAGATCGGAGTAGGCACTTGTCTTACCACTGTGAAGCCAGCCTCTCTCAAAGCAGATGAAAAAGCCTCTTCGTACACTGCTTCAAGGAAACCGTAACCGAGCTCGTTGTATACCGAGTAGAAAACACCGACTATTTCATGACACAAATCCCAATGTTTTCTTTCGTGTTCATTCGCGTCAATTCGCGGCTCAGTCATCGAACAACCCCCAGGCACGTCGCCAATACCGCCATCCTTACATACACGCCGTTCTGCACCTGTTCTTCGATTACGGACTGCGGGCCGTCGGCGACTTCCGGCTGGATTTCCATGCCGCGAATCATCGGACCGGGATGCATCACGATGGCGTCTTTCTTCGCCAGCCTCAGGCGTTCCGCGTTGAGTTGATAGTGAGCAATATATTTGTCCACTTCCAGCTTGAGTCCGGCCAGGCGTTCTTTCTGCACGCGCAGCATCATGACCGCGTCGGCTTTGCGGATTGCGTCTTCCGCATGGCGGGTGATTTTGATGCCCGGCGCAAGACTGGCCGCGGTTTCAGGCAGAAGTTCCGGCGGCCCGCAAAGAACAATTTCTGCGCCAAACTTTGACAGGATATGAACATTCGATCGCACCACACGCGAATGCTGGATGTCGCCGATCATGGTTATCTTCAGACCGCGCAGTGATTTCTTATGCCGCAGAATGGTGTAAGCATCCAGCAAGCCCTGAGTAGGATGCTCATGCATGCCGTCGCCGGCGTTGATGATGGGAATGTGCAGGTTGCGGGCCAACACATGCGGCGCGCCTGAGGAAGGATGACGCATCACAATGCAGTCTGCGCCCAGCGCCTGAAGGGTCTTGCCGGTGTCCACCAGGGACTCGCCTTTTTCGATGCTGGAGCTGGCCGCGCTGATTACCGATGTATGCGTACCCAGGAGTTTGGCGGCGAACTCAAACGATACGCGTGTTCGTGTGGAGGCTTCGTAAAAAAGAAGCGCAATGCGCTTGCCCCGCAACAAGGGTCTGGGCTTGCCCGAGTGCATCTTTCGGGCCAGCTTGAGTAATGAAGTGATCTCTTCTGTGCTCAGATGTTCAACGTCGAGAAGGGAGCGGGTACGCGGCATCCGTTATGCTGTCCGCTCCACCAGGACAACTTGTTCCTCATTATCGATCTCGCTGAGCCGCACTTCGATGATCTCCATATCGGTGGTCTGGACGGTGCGGCCAACGAAGACGGCTTCGATGGGGAGCTCGCGATGGCCACGGTCAATGAGCACGCAGAGTTGCACGCGGCGAGGGCGTCCGTGATCAAAGAGCGCGTCCATGGCTGCGCGAATGGTGCGGCCGGTATAGAGCACGTCGTCCACAAGAATGACATTCTTGGCGCCGATCTCAACGCCAAGCGGCGTCGCTTTTTCTATCACAGGCGAAGCGCCGACGGTGGACAGATCGTCACGGTAAAGTGTGATGTCGAGAGTACCGACAGCGACAGGCGTTTTTTCGATCTGATGGATCAGCTTGCCCAGCCGGGCAGCCAGCGGCACGCCGCGTCGTTTGATACCTACCAGCGTGAGATTTTCCACGCCATTATTTTTTTCCACAATTTCGTGGGCCAGGCGGATCAGCGTCCGTTCAATCTCAGAGGCGGACATGATCCTGCCTTTTTCACGCAAATTGGGCGAGCGGGAGGGGGTTCCGGCAGTCATAGTCCCACGAATAATATCTGAAGGAGCGCTTCCAAGCAAAACGGCCTTCGACCCAGGCTAGGGCTTCTGCTTGTCCTGGCCGAGATTTGCGGCCAGAGCGCCAGCCAGACTGGCAAAGACAGTATTGATGCAGAACAGGATGAAAGTCAAAAAGCTGAAAAGCGCCAGCACGCCATCCGGGGTGTCCAATAGATTTCTCATGGCTTGTGCGCTCTCAGGATTTGCAGTGCGCACCTGCGAATCATTCAAGCCCTGGATCATGGCATCTCTAAAATGACTGCTAAGGGTAGGGTAGAAAAGCGCATAAATCGCCACGACAGCCACAAAGCTCAGGATTGAAAGAGCCACACCCAGAAGGGCGCCTTGTCCAATGCGAATCTGGCCAAGATGATGTTTACGATAAAGCCGGACGCTCACGATTACAGCGATCGGAAGGAACAGGAAGAATCCTAACGGTGGAAGGAGCGCGGTAGCGGTTCCCGCGACGAGCGCCAGAGGCCATGCGGCTTTGAAATATTGTCCCCATCGGATGGTGGATGGCCCGTCCAGAGTGAGTCCGGATGGATAGGCGCCATGGTTGGGCAACGCCGAGGCGGCGTCCGATGGCTGTTCCGTCGCGTCGGAAGATTGTTCCCGGTTAGCGACTCGGATTTGCGCGGTACCGCAGGAAGGACAGAACGGAGAGTGTTCGTCCATCGCTGCGCCGCAATGATAGCAATTTTTTTCCACGGTGCTCCAGGGTGCAGCACCAACTTAACGCAGCCGACCGCGTAATAGCAACACTCAGCTGTAAGCCTCGTTCAGCTTTGCCTGCTTGAGTGCTTTGAGCAGGCCGGCGGAATCGTGCTCATGCACAACGGTGTCAACGCCTTGTGGAAGCGGACCGCCCAGCAGTGTTCCGCGAACGATGAGAATGACCAGCAGGTTGCGGCAGACCATCTTCAGAGACTTCGCCACCGACCATCCTTCTGTCTCCACGAAATGTGCCTGGTCGAGCACCACGGCATCCATGCGGTTATTGCTAACGCAAATAGCCACCGCGTGGTCAGGCGTGTAGGTGGTCATCAGCCTGAAGCCGGAGTCCTGGAGAAGTTTCATCGTCCGGCTGCGTCTGCGATCGACCAGCAGAAGGACCAAGGGGGCCGTTTTCATAGGTCAGCGATCAGCGCCAACTTCCGGCCGGCCGCACGTCCAGTCCAACCAGGACACGCTCGGCGTTGGAAAGATCGCCAATGATTTTTTTGACTGGAGTCGGCAGACGGCGTACCAGGGTGGGTACTGCAATGATCTGATCGCCATGCGCCAGTTTAGGCTGCTCAAGCAGGTCAATTACGTGAATGCGATAGACGCCTTGCAGGTGTTCTTCGCATAACTTCTTAAGGTTTTCAAACGCCCGTACGGAAGTGGGAGTCATGCCTGCAACGTAGAGGCGCAATTCCCACAACGCGGACCTGCTGCGCGAGCGTGACGCGCCCTTCTTCGCCTTTGTGGCCTTCTTAGCGCTGGCCGATGGCTTGGATGGTTTGGTAGCTGCCATTCAGAAAAATTCCTTTATTGCTTAGAGTGAAACCATGAACGCGCGTGTCATGCGGCATGCCGCGAGACTTCAGCAGGTTCAGGGTACGCACGCGCTCTGATCCGTGAGGTATGTCCCGCAAGACCAGCCATGTGTCCATTAAAGATGAGATGCCAATGGCCCTTTCATCGATATCATCTCCGTAAACAAGATTGGTGAACATTGCGGTGATGCCCTGCATTTTCAGAAAGTCGATCAAGCGTGTGAGCATTGCCTTAACCGCTCCCAGTTCGCCCACCGTGATGAGGTTGGTAATGGGATCAACGATAACGATCTGCGGTTTAAAGTCGTGAACTTCCTTGTACATGGCGGCCAGATGGGATTCCAATCCAACCACAGTAGGGCGGGACGCGTGGATGTGCAGCAGGTCATGCTGCATCCAGGGGCCCAAATCCGTGCCGACCGACTTCATGTTGCGCAAGATCTGGCTGGGCGATTCTTCAAAGGCAAAATACACCGCGCGTTCTCCCCTTGAACAAGCCGCATTGGCAAAGCTGGCGCAGAAACTTGACTTGCCGGTTCCGGCAGTACCGGTGATCAGGATACTGCTGCCGCGAAAAAATCCCTGATTGTCGAGCATCTGGTCGAGAGCGGGCACGCCGGAGGAAATCCTCTCCGATGAGGCAGTGTGAGTCAGCCCCATCGAAGTGATTGGGATTACGGAAAGTCCTTCATCGTCCATCAGGAACGGATATTCATTGGTCCCATGGGACGATCCGCGATACTTGACCACGCGAAGCCGGCGGGTGGATACCTGCTCATTCACGCGATGATCGAGAAGCAGGACGCAGTCTGCCACATACTCTTCCAGACCGTACCGCGTAAGGGTCTTTTCACCAACCTCGGCGGTGATCACGGCGGTTACACCGGCCTCTTTGAGCCAGTGAAACAAGCGGCGCAACTCAGAGCGGATAATGGAGTGGTCTTTCAATCCCAGGAACAAGACTTCCAGGGTGTCCAGCAGGATTCGCTTGGCTTTGACTTGTTCAATGGCACTTCGCAAACGAATGAAAAGGGCTTCCAAATCGTACTCGCCGGTCTCCTCAATATGTTTGCGCTCAATGTGAACGTAATCGATAAACAGCTTTTTGGCGCGAACGAATGCCGGAAGATCGTATCCGAGAGATGCCATGTTCGTGGCCAGCTCGTCCTCGGTTTCTTCGAAGGCGATGCACACGCCCGGTTCATTGAAAAGCGTGATGCCGCGGACGAGAAATTCCAGCCCCAGAAGGGTCTTGCCCGCTCCTGGGCCGCCGCAGACCAGCGCAGTGCGGTTCTTTGGAAATCCGCCGTGCGTGACCTGGTCCAGCCCGCGGATGCCGGTAGGAACTTTTTCCAAAGCCAGACGCGAAAGCCTCTCGGCCTGTCTTTTCCGGGTGACACCCCGGCCTTTAGTTTTTTTCGCCATCGCTATACGTTGGATTTCGTCTGATGTGCCATGTCCCGGAGCCGTTTGTAACGCGCGAAATTACTTGTGAAATCCCCGAATTTTGGGCAGCGCCGGTCCTGAAGTGGACACCCGAGCAGGGCGTCCATTCGGCAACGAGATTTTCAGATGACGAAACAGCCTAGGTAGTTGCTTTGGCGAAGGCAGGACTACATCGTGTCTTTGTCATCATGGGCGCGAACATACACCAGAACAAACTCGGAGCCATCGCTGGTGGGCTTAATGGCGACGATGCGTTGATTGTTTTCTGTGCCAACCTTCAGTTCCTGCTTGTATTCTCCGTCGCCGTCTTTGCTGTTGCAAGAAACATCGTTGTCATTTTTTTCGCGCGGATGAAACGTCATGCTGAAATTTCCCTTGCAGTCCATCACTTTCCCATACCTGGAAAGGTCCTTGCGATAAAAGCCAGCCACTTTGTCCGGTGCGTCCGTGGTCACGTACTTGAGCACCGCCAATTTCATGCCGAAGATGGAGCTGGAGATGTTGAGGTTGGCGCTGGAGTCGCCATCGTGATCGGAAGACTTTTTCAGCTGGGCGCCGGGATAAGGGGAAAGGCCAGTGTCCTTTGGATCCATGGATCCTTCGCGAACGCTCAATGAACCGAATGGCGTTTTGATATCAACATCCTTGCCCTTCCCGCCATCATCGTGCCCGTCCCGATGCGAGGTGGAAACCGTGCATCCGCTCAAAGCGAAAGCAGCAGCTAACAATGTGCAGTAGAATCCAATGCGGAACATAGTTTTTATCGATATGGTTTTCATCTTTTAGCTCCCATTGACTAAATTATTGCCGCCAGAAACTCATTTAAAAAAACTTCCCGCGGGCGCTGGCATGGCATCTGTTACCCAGCCGTTTTGCATCTGAAATTCCATGGGCAAGGCTCGTCCAATCGGTGACAACAATCCGCAAGTTGAGGCCTACCGCGACCTTGCTAGCGAGGCCCTGGATAGCGTTGCCATCTACAAGGCGCGTGCCCAATGGTTTGAGTGCAGCGGCAACAAAGGCCTGGCGAACGAATATCTCACGCTAGCCAAGGATGCACTCGAAAGGGCGCAACGCTACAAGTATCTGGCCGATCATGCCGAGAAGCATACAAAAGCGCTGGACATCGAAACGGGGCAGGCACTCACAACAGCCGATCCCGATGCAGGGTCCAAAGCCGGCGACTGACGGCTGTTCCACTATCTCTCCACAATTTGATATACGACTGGCCCAGGGGTAAAGTTCCGTTCGAAAAGGAGCCGCCAACCCGTGTGCCTATTCGCTTACAGGACGGAAATAGCTTTCACCTGCGCAGGCACGGCACAGGGTCTTGCCGTCCTGGTTCACTTCGCGCCGGTAGCTGATGCCTTCGCCGCACTGAGAGCAGACAATGCGCTCGCCTTTGAACCCGGGGAACTCTTCCGGGGGCAGATCCACTTTCACCCATTGCGTGCTGAATAAAGCCTCGTCATCCATTTCACGGTAGGCTTTCATCTGCTGCTGGTTTTTGTCAGTCAGATCGGGATACATGCGTTTGGCCAGGTCTTTGGAAGATTCCCTGGCGGCGACGCGCAGGGCTTTACCCGTTTCCAGGTCAATGAAAGTGGCGGCCATCTTGCCCCAGTCGCGGAACTTCAGAGCGCGTTTCCCGAGCCGGCATCCGGTGACAACCATCACTGCGTCGGTGGCACAGCGATCGATCTCCACGAAGGTGACAATGCGTTTACGGTCCTTGCCCTGGGGATCGTGCAGATCAAGACTTCGCAATCCGAACATGGCCATGCGAACGCCAAGGACCTGACCGGCACACAGATGTCCGTGCGCCACGGCCGCGTCCTGTAAATACTCGTCCAGCGATTTCATTCGGATTCATCCTCATCGTCTTCTTTGACGTCTGATTTTGTGTCTGGCTGCAGACCCGAGCCGTGAGCGGCGACAACAAAAGTGCTTTTTGTCTGTCCGTCCAGAAAGGTCACCCGGGTGGGTTGGCGTTCCCAGGTTGGGGCCGGGCATGGTTCGCCGGCGAATTCCTTTTTAAGGAGCGGTTTGCGTCTTCCAATCTGGAAAACCATCAGGTAAGCCTTGTTGTGATCGTCAGACGTTCCACAGTAGGCGGCCAGATCGCGGTACCAGCTTACTTCCGAGGTGTCTTGATCAAACATGGGCAGGTTAAGCTGGCTGACATGTCCGGTTTGCCGGTCCACGCTGATCCAACCCTCCATGCGCCAGATCCAGCGAGTAGTCTTGGCGGTATCCTGGGGCAGGGAATCGTTCAGTTGGGTAGCTTTTCGCACAACAAAAAGCCGGTCACTCACGTCATGGGACGGCCCAGCGGTATGCTCCCTGAACTTCCCATCTAGCAACAATTTACGAAGTTTCACCGGAACCGCCTTGCCGGTTTCGGTGATCACAGACACGCTACGCCAGGGACCAAGAACGACCGTATGCTGACGAGGCGCGGCCCAGCCAACACTGACGGCGAAAATCAGCGAAAGGCCTACCGGCATCCATTTACCAGCCTGAGTCATGCGATTGACCTATTATATTCGTGGTGGTTTTGAGTCCAGGCATCCGGATTATTAAATGAACTAAGAAATATGCGGCTGCCAGGGTGTTTCTAGCCCGGGTTAAGCCGTTGATTCTGCTGGAAAAAGCATTCCCAAAAAGGGCAATTCAAGTAATTTGGTTTTAATTTTTGATGGTAATCGCCTAAGATACTACCAACTCCCCAATTTCCACGATTGGGACTGGCCTAAACCCTCGGTCCAGCACAGGATAGTGCATTGGCTTCTGATCGCAATCCAAGACGCCCCGCAGAGTTGCTCGATGCAACCTTCGAGGGCCTTGATCCTTCTCACCAACGGTTAGATATTCTCTCAAATGCGTTGGGTGAGGAGTTCGTCCGTTTGAAAAATCGGTCAGCCAGAGTTCTGGTCGTAGATGACAAACTGGATACGCTTCTCCTTCTTCGAGAGCTGCTGACGTCCCGGGGTTATGAAGTCCTGACCACCACCGATGCGGACGAAGCCCGACGTATTGTCCACACAGATAGACCGGACCTTGTATTGCTGGACGTAGTGATGCCCGGCAAGTCAGGTTACGAGCTCTGCCGTGAACTGAAAGAAGATCCTTACACCAGGCTGGTGCCGATTGTGATGATCACCGGCCTGAGTGACCGAGACGATCGCGTGCGGGGCATTGAGGCTGGAGCGGATGATTTTCTAAGTAAGCCACTTTATCCGGAGGAGCTTTTTGCCAGAGTGAAGTCCCTGATCAAGCTGAAAGAGTTTACTGACGAGCTTGAGAATGCCGAGGCAGTGCTGGTTGCACTGGCCATGGGCATTGAATCGCGCGATCCGTACACGGGAAACCATTGTGAAAGGCTGGCCAGATATGCGGCTGACCTTGGTCATCACATCGGATTAAACGGAGAAAGCATCATCGCTTTAAAGCGTGGCGGCTATCTGCACGATCTGGGCAAAGTTTCCATACCGGATGAAATTCTTAAGAAAGGCACGCGACTGACGGAGCAGGAGTGGATGATTATGAAGCAGCATCCTGCTATCGGCGAAGGTATCTGCCGTCCGTTGCGCTCTTTCAAGTCTGTTCTTCCTATCATTCGCCATCATCATGAACACTGGGACGGTTCGGGTTATCCTGACGGTTTGGTCGGACAGGAGATTCCACTGCTGGCCCGGGTGCTTCAGGTGGCGGACGTTTATGACGCTCTCCGCACGGCCCGGCCGTATAAGGCGGCGCTTGGGCATGATGAAGCCGAGCGTACCATGCGGGATGAATCGCGTCGCGGTTATTGGGACCCGGAATTAGTGTCTGAATTTCTGTCCATGTTAAAGCAGAAAGAACAGGCGGCATGAGTCTGGCCCAGGAACCATTACCAACTATTAATCAAGTCAAGCAAATCAAACAAATGGCGCGCCCCCGTTACAGCATCGTGGTACCGGCTTACAACGAGCGTGCGCGCATCGGCCAAACCCTGAATCAATTGCTGGAATACCTGCGCGCCCAGTCCTGGAGCGCGGAGATTCTTGTGGTGGACGATGGTTCGCGCGATGAGACGTTTGCATTCGTAAGCCAGATGGCCGATGAGAACCCGGAATTGCGCATCATTCAAAATCCTGGAAACCAGGGCAAGGGCTACGCCGTCCGCAATGGCATGTTGAATGCCCGCGGCGAAATCCTTCTGTTCACGGATGCTGATCTGTCCTCGCCCATTTCAGAAGCGCCAAGTTTATTTGCGGCGCTGGAAAACGGCGCGGATGTGGCCATCGGCTCGCGCTGGCTGGATCCTTCTCTGCAATTCCAACGTCAGTCATTTCAGCGCCAGGCTTTGTCCCGCATTTACAACCTGTTCCTGCGCACGGTGCTGTGGTTCCCGTATCGTGACACGCAATGCGGATTCAAGGCTTTCACCCGGCGCGCGGCGGAGATGATCTTTCCGCAACAACGCATCACGCGCTGGGGTTTCGATCCGGAGATTATTTTTCTGGCCCACCGCATGGGGTTGAAGATCAAGGAAGTGCCGGTGCGCTGGGGACATGATGACCGGTCAAAAATTTCTCCGTTGCGCGACGGTCTCCGCATGGCGGCCGACACCATGCGTATCCGCTGGCATGCGATCAAGGGAGACTATTCCTACGCGGGCAAAAAAGCCGTCGTCCGCGAAATCACCGGCTAGCGCGCGCTCGATCATTGATCATTCCGGCACAAAATAAAATGCCACGGCCATGATGGCGTAGACGGCGAGCAGTTGTGCGCCTTCAAACCAATGTGTTTCTCCGTCAGACGAGATCATGCCCACGATCAGCACGGAAAGAAATATTCCGGCAATTTCAAACCCATTGAACAGCAGCGTCATGGGATGGCCCAGAACCAGTGACAGCAGGACCAGAACGGGGGCCACGAACAGCGCGATCTGGGTGCTGGAGCCGGTGGCAATCGTCATGGCCAGGTCCATGTGGTTGCGGCGCGCCATGAGGATGGCGGTAGAGTTCTCAGCCGAATTTCCAATCAACGCCACCACAATCACGCCGACGAACAACTCGGTCAGGCCCAGCGCTTTGGTGACGGGCGCGATTTGATCGACCAGCGTTTCGCTCAGAAATGCGATCAGGACGGTGGAGATGATCAGTGCAGCAATCGCCTGCCCCTTGCTGGTTGCCGGCTTATCCGGGGAATCTCCCTGCGGAACAAACACGTCACGATGTGTACGAAACACGAACACCAGGTTCGCCAGATAGAGCAGAATCAGAACGGCGCTGGTCCATAGGCTGAGATTTTCCAGGCGCGTGCTGGAATGTTCAAGAGTGCCGAATACGGTAAGGTTGAAAACGGCCGGCATGACCAGCCCCGCAACCGCGATCATGAGCATGGTGCTGTTCAAGGAACTACTGGCGCAGGAAAAGCGCTGGAAGTTATGTTTGGCGCCACCAGCCACAATGCTCAGGCCAAGTACCAGGAGCAGGTTTCCAATGATGCTTCCGGAAAGAGACGCTTTCACCACGTTAATGTGTCCCGCATGAAGGGCAAAAATCGCGATGATCAACTCAGTCGCGTTGCCAAGAGTCGCGTTCAGCAGGCCGCCCACGGCAGGGCCTGAATAGGCGGCGAGAGTTCCGGTTGATTCGCCAAGGATTCCCGCCAGCGGAGCAATGGCAAGCGCCGTGACACCGAAGACAGCCAGAGGCGCGGCGTGGGCAAGGCTAAGCACAATGGCGGCCGGGGTCAGCAGAAGCAGGTAGTTCAGCCAGCGGTGTTCGCTCTTTAAGGGGAAGCGGTCCCACCATTGATTTATTCGTGATTTTCCCATGCCTGGACAATCCGCCCGACGTGGCGATTGTAATTGAATGGGCAAGGCCCCCAAATGAAGCTCTTAGAGCGTTCAGTTTCAAACATACAAATCTTATTGAACGGTCCGTTTGCCTCAACCCCGGGGGTCAATTAGAATTTGCAGTCACCTCAACTACCAAATTCTGGTGGCTCGAGCCATGGGTGGTCCGGGCAGAATATTTGCAGTCTCGTGGCCGGATTGCGGGCACAGTCGTGGAAGTGAAAAATGGGACAGGTACTGATCGTAGAAGACAACATTGCAGATATAAAGAATGCTGCTGCAGCACTCAAAAATCTGGGTGTATCTGACGTAGAAGCGGTCAACCATGTGGCAGGCGCGATTGCGCGTTTACAAAATGCCGTCGACGGATTGCACCCCGTGCCTTACATGGTCCTGCTGGACCTGGACTTTTCACGGGAGAGCGGGTTTGAGGTATTGCGGTTCTGGAAATCACACCCCGAATTGAAGGCCATGCACGTGGTCGTTTGGACCTCCATGGGTCCAACAGAAGTACAACTGAGCCGCTATTTCGGCGTAGAAGTAGTTCAAAAAGGACCAGGTGGCATAGAGTTATTGGAATCTCTACGCCATTATTTCCCCATGCCAGGGCAACAATGAGCATCTATTTGGCATCTGAGGCTTCGTCAATGGATTTTATTCCTGCAGTTCACCGCCGTACGACCCTCCTTTGACTGATGCCCGGACCCAGCGCTTGCATACCGAATGAAAATCGACATATCTGGAGGGAAGTTCCATGAGCAGGTTGCCGGAAATTCTCAGGCAGCATGAGAGTGAGATTAACGCGAACTGGCTGCGCGAGATGACCTCTGCGGTCAGGCGCTCTGATTTGTTGTCAGAAAAGCAACTGCAGGCCGAGAGCAAAGAACTCTTAACAGCAATCGTCGAGGGGGCGAAGTCCGGCGATATAGCCAATCTGGAAAACCCCGCATGGGAGCACGCAAAAGAGCTTCTGCAATCGATTTCCGCCCGCCGCGCGCAATCCGGATTTTCACCGTCTGAGACGGCCACTTATATTCTTTCCCTGAAGCGGCCAATATTCGAGGCGATCCGCAAGGAACTGGGTGGGAAAGCAGACGAACTCTTCAGCGAGGTCTGGACTACAACTGTCATGATCGACAAGCTGGCGCTGATTACAGCGGAAGCCTTCCAGTCTACCCGCGAACTACTTATCACACGGCAGCAGCAGGACATGCTGGAGCTTTCCACGCCGGTGGTCAAGTTATGGGATGGCATTCTGGCGCTGCCGATTATCGGCACACTGGATAGCGCGCGTACCCAGGTGGTAATGGAATCATTGCTGGGGGCCGTCGTGCAGACAAATTCACGCGTCGCCATTATTGACATCACGGGCGTTCCCACGGTTGACACGCTGGTGGCCCAACATCTTCTTAAGACGATTACAGCGGCGCGCCTGATGGGCGCCGAATGCATTATCAGCGGCGTTCGCCCGCAGATTGCGCAGACCATTGTGCATCTGGGGATCGATCTTTCCCAGGTCATTACCAAAGCGAAATTGTCGGACGCGTTCGCGCTGGCCCTGCAAAAGAGTGGACGCGCGGTGGTAAGGACCACTCCTGAGCGGTCACCCGTTGCCGGAAACCGGCTAATCGCAAACAGAGAGCCCAAGGAATAGACAAATGGAGAAAATTCCAATTCTTCGCATGGGGAGCTTTCTCCTTGTGACGATCCAGGTTGACATGCATGATCGTCTGGCGGTGCAGCTTCAGGATGACCTGACGCAAAACATCGCTGACCACGATGCGACGGGCGTGCTGATCGATATTTCGTCACTGGAGATCGTGGATTCGTTTATCGGACGAATGCTGGCGAACATTGCTGCCATGGCGAGGGTGCTGGATGCTGAGACAGTGGTGGTGGGAATGCAGCCGGCCGTCGCCATCACCCTGGTAGAACTGGGCATGTCACTCTCCGGAGTGCGGACCGCGTTAAACGTGGAATCAGGCATGGAACTGCTCTACGAAATTCGTGGGAACTTCCACTCGGACCAGGACAATGAAATCTCTCAAACGTGAAACCCTGCCCATCCGAACATCCTCAGACGTTGTAGTGGCCAGGCAGAAGGTCCGGGAATGGGCGCTCGAGTTGAAATTCAGCATCGTAGACCAGACCAAGATCGTAACGGCGGCGAGCGAATTGGCGCGTAACACGCTGGACCATGGCAAGGGCGGGAAAGTGATCCTTGAGATCCTCGACGATACCCCCAGAAAAGGATTGAAGCTCCTATTCGAAGACAATGGGCCGGGAATTGCTGACCTGACGCTCGCATTGCGTGATGGCTTTACCACTGGCGGAGGCATGGGCCTGGGGCTTGGCGGCAGCAAACGCCTGGTCAATGATTTTGCCGTGGAGTCAGAAGTTGGCAAAGGCACCAAAGTTACCGTGGTCCGCTGGAAATAAATGCTGTTGACCCAGAAAATCGTCCTCAGAGACCAGACTTCAACCGGCGAGGCCCGGCGTGCAGCCCAGCACCTGGCTGAGACGCTGGGAATGGATGAGATAGCAACCGAAGAGGCCGCCATCATTGTGACGGAAGCGGCGAGGAATGCGGTGGTTCACGGTGGTGGCGGGGAACTGCTGCTCTCCGGAACGTCACAATCCCAGCGGACATGGCTCGACATTGTTGCTATAGACAAAGGGCCAGGCATCACAGACCTGTCCAGCGCCATGCGCGATGGTTTTACTACCGGAAGCACGCCAGGAACAGGGCTGGGGGCGATTCGCAGACTGGCCACTGTAAGCGATGTCTTTTCCAACTCCACAGGCACAGCGGTTTTTGCCCGGGTCGGTGGCGGCAGCACACAACACCGGCCACTGGACGTTGCTGGTTTTGCGATTCCTGTGGATGGTGAGAAGGTCTGTGGCGATGCCATTGCCTGGGTGGAAACCAGGGAGAAGGTTGTGGTGATTGTGGCCGATGGGTTGGGACATGGTCCGCTCGCGGCGGAGGCGGCGAATGAAGCCGTGCAGACTTTTCAAGCCCATTCCAGTCTTCCGCCTGGCCAAATATTGGCCCGTGTGCATGATGCGTTGCGCAAGACCCGGGGCGCGGCTGTGGCAATTGCCGAAGTCCGGCCGCTGGCCGGCACAATTACATATGCGGGCGTGGGAAACATTTCCGGCATTGTGATGAGTCAGGGAACTCTGGGGAGAAATCTGGTTTCCCACAATGGAACAGTGGGGCATATTGTGCCGCGGATACAGGAATTCACGACCCAATGGCCGAGCGACGGCCGGCTGGTGATGTTCTCTGACGGCCTGCTTTCGAAATGGAGTCTGAGTCCTTATCCAGGGCTTGTCAACAGGCCTGCCGCACTCATCGCTGCAATTCTTTTGCGTGATTTTCGCCGCGGCCGTGATGACAGCAGCGTGTTTGTAGTTCAGCAGCCGGCGGCGGAATTATGAACACGGTGATCGCCACCGTTTTGCTGCGCAATGAGCGCGACGTGGTGCAGGCGCGCCAGCGTGCGCGCGAACTTGCCGCCATGCTAGGCTTCGACAACCAGGAGCAAATCAGGCTGGCTACAGCTACGTCAGAGATGGCCAGGAACGCTTTCCGCTATGCCCGCAATGGAAAAGTAAACTTCAGTGTCTCAAAGTGAAGAGCCACAGCTCTTTCATATTGAAATATCGGACAGCGGGCCGGGCGTGAAGAACCTGAATGAAATCATGGAAGGCCGCTACCGGTCAGAAACGGGCCTGGGCCTGGGCATTATCGGGACCAAGAGGTTGATGGATACGTTCCTGATTGAGTCCGAGCCAAACGGAACGGTAGTACGACTGGGTAAGCTGATTCCCTTGCTGGCCCAGCGGCCGACGGAAAAAAGGTTGAAAGATATCGGGGCCCAGGTCAACGCACGCACGCCTGAAAGCCCTTACGAAGAAATGGAGCGTCAGAACCAGGAACTGCTCAAGACGCTGCAGGAGTTGAGATTGCGGCAGGAAGAACTCGCTTTGCTCAACCGGGAGCTGGAAGATACCAACCGAGGCGTGGTAGCGCTTTATGCGGAACTGGATGAACGCGCAGATTACCTGCGGCGCGCTTCCGAGCTGAAAACCAGCTTTCTTTCCAATATCTCGCATGAGTTCCGTACGCCGGTGAACTCCATTATTTCGCTTTCGCGAATCCTGCTTGACCATCTCGACGGCAATCTGACCAGTGAACAGGAAAAACAGGTCACCTTTATTTCCCGCGCAGCGCGTTCACTTTCTGAGATGGTGAATGACCTGCTTGACCTGGCCAAGGTGGAAGCGGGCAAGGTCAAGATCAGAATCAGGACCTTTGAGATCAGTGACCTTTTCAGCGCGCTCAAGGGAATGCTGAAGCCGCTGCTGGCCGACAATACATCCGTGGACCTGGTCTTTTCCAGTGTGGCAGAGGTCTCTGCGTTGCACACGGATGAAGGTAAAGTTTCGCAGATATTGCGTAATTTTATTTCCAACGCGATCAAATTTACTCCTCAGGGTGAAGTGCGCGTTTCAGCGCTGGAACGTGGCACCGACGTTATCTTCAGCGTTCGCGATACCGGGATTGGGATTGATCCCAAAGACCACGAAAAGATTTTCCAGGAGTTTGCCCAGATCGAAAACGCTTTGCAGGAAAAGTTTCACGGCACCGGTCTGGGACTGCCGCTTTGTCGCAATCTGGCGGCGCTGCTGGGCGGCAGGGTCTGGGTGGAAAGCGAACTGGGGCAGGGATCAACGTTTTATACCTCCATACCTAGGATCTACCGTGGTGAAGGCGAGATGAGTGTTGAAACGGAAGAGACGGAGGAGCAGGAATTTCACCGGCCCCCCGTACTTCTGGTGAACGCCGATCGGGAAGTATTCAACCGGCTGGAATCTCACTTTCGCAAATCAGAATTCCAACTTATACAGGAAACGAGCTTGTCCGGCGCCATGGAATGGCTTGACCGTCATATGCCCGAGGCGATCGTTTACGACTCCGGGCTTGATCGCGATTTACAGAGCGCTTTTTTTGAACTGCTGCAGGCGAAGCAGGCGGAATCAAACCGCACGATTGCCATGATTCGAACCGTTGTTGAGGAGCCCACGATATCCGCAGGTACCACAGCGGAAGGGGCCCTGGGACTGGGCTTCGGACAGGAGCAGAAAGAGGCCATACTGAATGAATTGCGGCGGCTCACTGGTCGTGAAAAACCTTTAAAGCTGCTGCTGGTGGACGATAATGACGTTTCCCGATACATTCTGCGTGAACTGCTGGATCGCCCATGGCTGTCACTGATTGAGGCCCACAATGGGCGTGAAGCGATTGAAATGGCCCTGGTGGAAGATCTTGACGGAGTCATTCTCGATCTTGTGATGCCGGAAAAAACAGGCTTTGAAGTACTGGAAATGCTGCGCACGCAGGAAAAGACGCGTGACCTGCCGGTTATTGTCTGCACGTCCAAGGGGCTGTCAGAACAGGAAAAAACGCGGCTTGAAGAGCTGGGAGCCGGGCTCATCTCAAAAGCTGACGTAGCCAGCACCCTGAAGCCAGAGCGACTGCTAAAATCATTGGCAGAGGCTGGACTCACCCCGCCCACGCATTCCTAACTCTCCTACGAAGGACGAAACTGCGCTACGATGGCAACGGAAAAACAACATTCGAGAATTCTGCTGGTGGACGACAATGAGCAGAACCGTTATGTGATGTCGAGGACCCTGCAAAGCTTAAGACTTTCGATTGAGGAATGTGCTACCGGCCTGGTCGCGCTGGAGCGAGTGAAATCTCTTCCCGATCTGGTGATACTCGATATCCGGCTTCCCGATATCCCCGGGTATGAAGTTTGCCGTCGCATCAAGCAGGACCCGGCCACCGCTCATATCGCGGTACTCCAGGTTTCAGCCTACGTCGGTGAGCAAGGTAAAGCGGCAGCCCGGGCCGCAGGCGCCGACGCCCTGCTGACTCACCCGATTGATCCTGCGGTGCTGCTGGACGTGGTGACAACGCTGCTGGCGGCGAAAAAATCAGCGTCGTCCAACTCTTAGCGCCGTCGATTCTCAGCGTCACTTTTTCACCCGAGGGTCGGAAGAAGAACAGCCAGCGCCACAATCCAGACGGCAATCCAAATGAGAAAAAACTTTGGCTCGGGTTCGGCCTGGTTCTGTTGGCTTAATGTTCTCAGATTGTGCATTTTCCCCTCCGGTCATTTCATCCTGCCAGAAGGAAAAGCATCTACTCGTCCATTTCCTAAATAGATGATTTTATTGAGTCAACTGCGTCGATGGCGCACTCCATGTGTGTTCATGGATGGACAACGTGTCGCAACCAACACGCAGTTCAGGCTGCGCGCAGTACCTCTCGGAGCTTGGCAGTGAGCGCCTTAATCGTGAATGGTTTGTTCACCAGCACCGTCCCCGGCTTGAGAATCCCGTTGTGAGCCAGGGTGCCGTCAGAATATCCGGAGATGAAAATGACTTTAAGTTCGGGGCGTATCGCCAGGAGAGCTTTGGCCAGCTCAGGGCCGGGCAATTCCGGCATCATCACGTCAGTGATCAAAAGGTCTATTTTGCCGGTGTAGCCATTTACCAGGGCAAGCGCTTCTTTTCCATTAGAAGCGGACAGCATGTGATATCCAAGCTGCTCGAGGAACTCAATACATAAGTGGAGTAATGGTTCCTCGTCCTCTACCAGGAGAATGGTCTCGGAACCTCGACTGTAATCCAAGGGGGCTGTAATCCTTCTGTTCCGGTCACCTCACGAACTGGCCGGAGCGCACAGCAAATAAGACTGTGTGAAAATTCTTAACTGAACGCCACATAACTTGCAAGGAGGTTTCTTGAGATACTCTCTGTAACCAACTGACTAAGGCTAATACTGATAGAATCCTCGTCCGGTTTTGCGGCCGAGCCAGCCTGCATCCACCATTTTGATCAATAGTGGACACGGCCGGTACTTAGGATCTCCCAGCCCCTGGAGCAGGACACGCATGATGTCAACGCAGACGTCGAGGCCGATGAAATCGGCAAGCGTGAGCGGACCCATAGGGTGCGCCATCCCCAGCTTGAATACTTCGTCCACTGCCTCCGGAGTGGCCACGCCTTCCATGACAGCGTAGACAGCCTCATTGATCAAAGGCATAAGCACGCGGTTGGAGACGAAGCCTGGAGCATCGTTGACTTCAACGGGCGTCTTATCGACCTTAAGAGCAAGATCGCGCGTGGTAGCAAAAGTTTCGTTGGAAGTCGCCAGACCGCGGATGATTTCCACCAGCTTCATCACAGGTACGGGATTGAAAAAGTGCATGCCGATGACTTTGTCCGGACGTTTGGTCTGGGCGGCAATTTTGGTGATGGATATGGAAGAGGTATTGGAAGAGAAGATTACTTCGGGGCGGCAAATGTTATCAAGGTCGCGAAAAATTTCCTGCTTGATCTCAAATCGTTCAAACGCGGCTTCAACCACGAAGTCACACTTGGCCAGCGCACCGCGGTCGAGGACGGCGTCAATACGGTTGAGAGCCGACTCACGATCCTGTGCTGCGATTTTGTTTTTCGAGACTTCGCGTTCAAGGTTTTTGTTGATGGCCTGCAATCCGCGATCCAGAGCTGCCTGCTGCGCTTCCACCAGAACCACGTTGTATCCCGAGCGGGCAAAGACATGAGCTATGCCGTTTCCCATGGTCCCGGCGCCGATGATGCCAATTGTCTTGATGTCCATGAAAGGCCTTTCCGTCATTGAAGGAAAATGAAGGAAAAGTTTAGCAGACGGCGCAGGTATGCTGCGTTACAGCCAGCCCTTCATGCGCGCGATGCGCGCCGCCTCCACACGATTGCCGGCGCCGAGTTTGCTGATGGCTTCAGAAAGATAATTGCGGACGGTGCCTTCAGAAAGACGCAGTGAGCCGGCGATCTCACCACTGCTGGAACCTTCAGCAGCCAGCCGGAGGACCTGGCGTTCGCGATCGCTTAGTGGATCTTCTTCAGTCCAAGCTTCGGTGGCGAGTTCCGGATCAATCACGCGGTGGCCCGCATTCACGCGGCGGAGAGCGTTGGCCAGCGTGGCCGCGGGCGCGTCCTTCAACAAATAGCCCGCGGCACCAGCCACCATAGCGCGACGCAGATATCCCGGCCGGGCAAATGTGGTGAGAATGATGATCCGGGTGGAAGAGCCACGTTGCTTGAGCTCGGCAGCCACTTCAAGCCCGGTCATCTCCGGCATTTCAATGTCAGTGAGAAGGACGTCAGGCTTCAGTTGCAGAGTGAGTTGCAAGGCTTCTTTGCCATTGCCTGCCTGGCCCACAACGCGCACGTCCGATTCGATTTCCAGCAAGGCCGCGAGCGCGCCCAGCACCATGCTTTGATCTTCGGCGATGACGACTTTGATTGTCATTGTGATGTTACCGGCAGTGTGATGACGAGCCGCGTTCCCGAGGAAACTTCCCGTCGCAGGCTGCCACCAAGAGCTTCCACGCGCTGCCGCATGCCGGAAAGACCGACGCCTTCCGGCTCAAGCTCACCGCAACCGTCATCTTTTATTTCCAGACAGCAGGTGCTCGATGTCTGCTCAAGACGCAGGTTACAGGATCGCGCGCCGGCGTGCCGGATCACGTTGGTGACCGCCTCACGCAAAGCCAGAGCAAGCACACCTTCATGAGAGGCAGGAATGGTGGCGGGAGGGAAGTCGCAAAGCACTTCCACGCCGGCAGCTTGCAGCGCGGCCCTGGCCTGCTCGGCTTCCGCCTGCAGGCTGCGTGATTGATATCCGCGGACGGTAGCGCGGACCTGCGCCAGCGTTTCACGCGAGATGCGCTCCACGTCGCGAATTTCAACCGCGGCGCGGGCAGGATCTTTATCAAAAAGCTTGGAGGCGAGCTCTGATTTCAAGACGATCAAGGAAAGCGTGTGTCCCAGCACGTCATGAAGATCACGGCCAATGCGCTCACGTTCGGCGATCTTGGCCATGCGCTCCACTTCTTCCTGGGCGAGCAGGAGTTTCTGGTTGTCCCGGGCGCGCTGGGCAAAATGCGTGTTCACCGCGCCGATCATCACGGTGAAGATTAGCGCGAACGTCCAGAAGTATGGCGTGAGGTGCAGGACAAGACTTTCAGCAACGATGGCAAGCACAACTGCGGCGATAGTTTTGATCGATGTGCGAGTGTCGCTGACCTTGGGCGCGAAGGCGGCAGCATAAACGAAGAGAACCGCCGCGCCGGGATTCAGCGGAGCCAGAACCATCCCCAGGACAGTGATGGCGGCAATGATCCAAAGAAGCTGGCGGCCTTTTACCCAGTATCCGCGAAAGTAAAGAACAAGAAAAACGGCTGAGATGGCGACGGTAGCCACGGTAATGCTTCGAGGCTGTTGTTGCCATGGCGTAAATATCAGCATCATGGAGGCATAAATCAGCCACAGGTAAGGCAGCCAGCCGACGTCTTTGTCTTTGGGTAAAAGGCGCATGCAGTTTTCTCTAGTTGCTCACAACATCTTCGCGAGTAAATCCGCGTCTGGCAAGAAGCAAAAATCCGATGGTAAAGGCGGCTAATGCGGAAACATGCTGCCATGGACTACCAGTGCTGGGCGCTCCGATGATCCGGAGTGCAAGCTGGCCCAGATGATACGGCGGCAGGAACGGCGCGGCCTGCTGAAAGATTTTAGGCAGAATCTGCAATGGCAGCCACAATCCCGAGAGAAAAGACATCGGCAGGAAGACCGCATTCACGATGACCGGTGCGGATGTGGGAGGCGCAAAGCAGCCAATGGCCAGGCCGATGGCGCAAAAAGGAAGCGACCCGGCAACGAGCGTGAGGACAAACTCGATGATCATCTTCGGTGGCATTTTTGCGCCGCCAAAAGCGATGCCCAGGCTCAAGAGCAGAAGAACGACAACGGTGGAGAAAATGAGGCAGACGATTGCCTTGGCCAGCAGATAGGCCAGCGGAGGCATGGGGCTGGCGCGTTTGACCTGCAACCAGCCAAAGCCTCGCTCACTGGAGATGCCGACGGCGAAGCCGAAGAGTGAAGCGCCGATCACGCCGAACGCCCCGTAGGTGGCGAGCAGGTAGGCTGACAGGCTGACGGACCCGACGCTCTGGCGCGTCCCAAGAAGCAGCCCAAACATGACGTAAAACAGCACCGGGAACGCCAGGGTGGGAATGTAGTAAGAAGGCATCCGCGAGACTTTGATCAGCTCATACCTGGCTTCTGCCAGGTACATGGCGAATGCGTTGTGACCGGTTGGTTGCGATACTTGAATGGCTACGCTGCTCATGCGCTTACCTCCTGGGCTTGTTCCTGAGTGTCAATGATTTTGATGAAGGCCTCTTCCAGACTGCTGTTGCTGAGTTCCAGGCCGTGTAAGAGCGGATCGCGTGCGAAAAGTTCACGCAAGACGAATTCGGCTTCAGAGGTGCGGATTTCAACCCGTTCGTTCTGCAACGAGACGTTGTTTACGTTGGCGATGGAACTGATGGAATCAATACTGAGCTGGGTGACGCAACTGATTTTCCGCTGCGATGTCCGTGCCTTGATCTCCGCGGAGGTGCCCTGGGCCACGATGTTGCCGCGGTTGAGCACCACAACGCGATCAGAGAGCGCGTCGACTTCTTCCAGGTAGTGCGTGGTCAGCACAACGGTGCGGCCCTGCTGCACTAGTGAGCGGATCTGTTGCCAGATAAGGTGACGCGTATTGATGTCCAGACCGGCGGTGGGTTCGTCAAGAAAAATCAGGCTGGGATTGCCGCAGATTGCCAGGGCAAAGAGCACCCGCTGTTTCTGTCCGCCGGAAAGCGCGCCGAACAAACGATCTTCCAACCCTTCGAGCCCCGCGCTCTCAATGATCTGCGCGAAAGGCATCGGGCTGGGATAGTAGTGGCGAAAAAGCGCGATATGCTCTTTGACCTTGAGTGCCTCAGGCACTTTGGCGACTTGCAGCATGGCGCCCACGCGGGTTCGAGATGAGTGCTGGGTGGGATCGCCGCCAAAGACCCTCACTTCGCCATGATCAGGCCGGGAAAGGCCAAGCAGCAAGCGGATCGCTGTGGTCTTCCCCGCGCCGTTGGGACCCAATACGGCAAGAAGTTCACCAGCTCGGACGTTTAAGCTCAGGTTGTTCAATGCGGTTACCGCGCCGTACTTTTTGGTTACGCCCGTGAGTGAAGCAATTCTTTCCTGGGAATTCAACATGCTGTCTCCTGTCATGAGCGTGCCAGCTCGGTTGATATAAGAAGAAGGGCTGGAAGCGCCAGAGTGGCGATTAAGGCTGCGTCGAGGGAAAAACCCTGGATCCAATTTCGAATTTGCCTTGTGTAAGACATGGGCGGTTTCTCCTGGTCTTTATTACGATCTGAAGTATGCGGCTTCAGGCAGGAGCGGATAAGTGCAGAGTGTCATCAATCGGAGATGACAGTTGTCATATTTTGTCGCTCCGCTCCAACCCGCCGTAAGTGCAATTTTTCTGGTCGCATCATCAGGCTCCCGTGACATCGGGCTCGACGCGCGTGGACGGCACAAGCCCTCTTCGTTCTTGTCGCTCCGCTCCAAACCGCCAGAAGTGTAATTCTTCTGGTCGCGTCATCAGGCTCCTGTGGCATCGGGCTCGACGCGCGTGGACGGCGCGAGCCCTCTTCGTTCTTGTCGCTCCGCTCCAAACCGCCAGAAGTGTAATTCTTCTGGTCGCGTCATCAGGCTCCTGTGGCATCGGGCTCGACGCGCGTGGACGGCGCGAGCCCTCTTCGTTCTTGTCGCTCCGCTCCAAACCGCCAGAAGTGCAATTCCTCTGGTCGCGTCATCAGGCTCCCGTGGCATACACTTCGGCTACTCATTGGGCGACAAAGCGTCCGGGATGGCTCTAGATTGAATCGATGGCGGTGCGCAGGTCGCGCACGCTGCTTTCGGTCACGACCTGATGCTGGTATTCATTTTCGGCAAGCGTGCCCATGGCGATTTTCTGGTTGCGGAACTTCATGGCGCTAATGACAGCCTTGCCGAGGCCGGCATGCACTTCACTGACGTGGGTGTAGGAGATCACGGCTTTTACGCTGGCAATAGAGAGTTCTCCGCACGCCATCACGGAGATCCTGCCTTTCGCGTGTTGGACCAGTTGAGCCAGCGTGGGCATTGCGTCAACGGCGCTTTTTCTGCCTCCGGACGTAAGTACGCGAGTCACACCCACCTCAACGAGATCATCGAGCGCCTGATTGAAGTCACACGTCATATCGAAAGCGCGATGGCAGGTGACATTGAGCGGACGCGACAATTCAATCAACTGCCGCATCCTCTCCTTGTCCACGGTGCCGTCAATGTTCAAAATGCCGAAGACCACACCGGTGGCGCCTAGTTGTTTGGCGATGAGAATATCGCGCTGCATGATGCTGAATTCGTCCGCGGAGTAACAAAAATCACCACCTCGTGGACGAATCATCACCTGCAGGCCGATTTTTGTTTTCTGACGCACCGCGGCGATCATGCCGGCACTGGGCGTAGTACCGCCTTCGGGCAGACCGGCACAAAGTTCAACCCGGTCTGCTCCGCCACGTTCGGCTGCGATGGCGGATTCCAATGAATCCAGGCAGATCTCCAGCAGAACTGATCCCGCGCGGGCTTGCGGTTGGCTTACCACACGCGACAGCGATTTTCGCGGACCATAGGCTGTCCGGCTTTGCAGCTGAATGCCTGCTGAAATTCCGGCATGTTGACCACCACACCGTTGATCCGATACTTGCCGGGTGAATGTGGATTGGTAACGGCATTCACGCGCAGATTCTCATCGCGTTCATTCTCACAGGCCCATTGCGCCAGTCCGATGAAGAAGCGCTGGTCCGGCGTGAAGCCTTCGCGATTCTCCAGCGTCTGGCCTTTGGTGGCAGCTTTCCAGGCGACATAAGCAAGGATAGTGCCGCCGAGGTCGGCAACGTCCTCACCTTCGGTGAGCTTGCTGTTGATCTTGATGTCATCCACGATGGTGTATTGAGCGTACTGGTCCACTACGCACTGCGCGCGCTTTTCAAACTGCTCACCATCTTCCTTGGTCCACCAGTCACGCAAATTGCCTTTGGCATCAAACTGGCGGCCTTCATCGTCAAAGCCATGCGTGAGTTCATGGCCAACGGTTGATCCGGTGTTGCCGTAATTGGGAGCATCGTCAATCTTGATGTCGTAAAGCGGAGGCTCCAACACGCCGGCGGGGAAGTTGATGTCATTCATCTGCGGATTGTAGTAGGCGTTGACGGTGGGCGGAGTCATGCCCCATTCACCACGGTCCAGCGGCTTGCCAATCTTACCGAGCTGGCGATGCGATTCAAAGGTGGCAGCCCGTTGCACGTTGCCCAGAAAATCATCTGGTTTGATGGTGACAGAGCTGTAGTCACGCCACTTGTCAGGATAGCCAACCTTGTTCACCACGGAGTGCAGTTTCTCCAGCGCCTGTTTTTTGGTTTCCGGACTCATCCAGGTCAGCTGTTCCAGATCATCCTGCATGGCCTGCTCGATGAGCCTGGTCATCTCCATGGTGCGTTTCTTCATATCATCACTGAAAGCGCGCTTTACGAATTCCTGCCCCAGCGCTTCACCTAACTGGCGGTCAACCCAACCTACGCAACGCTTCCAGCGAGGCTGAATCTGCTGTACTCCGCGCAGGGTGTGACGATAGAAATCAAAATTTTCCTGCACAAAGGGAGTGGAGAGAAACTGCGCAGCGGAGCGCGCGGAGTGCCAGCGAAGATACGTTTTCAGGTCATCCAGACTATTGCTCTGGATCTGCTGGTTGAGCGCCTGATAAAACTTTGGCTCAGTCACGTTGAATGTCTGCACGTCGCCAATGCCGGCGACCTTGAGATAGGCATCCCAGTTAAAATCCGGCGTCAGCGCCTGGACCTGTTTGCGGTCCATCTTATGAAACAGATTATGCGGATCGCGCTGCTCGACACGCGTGAGAGACGCCTGCGCCAGGCCCGTTTCCAGCTTCAGGACGGTAGCAGCTTCCTGTTTGGCTTTGTCCGCCGGATCACCCAGAAGCTGGAACATCTTAGCCACGTGCGCCAGATACTTCTGGCGAATTTCCTCTGACTTCGCATCGGTCTTGGTGTAGTAGTCGCGGTCCGGCAGCCCGAGTCCACCTGCGGCGGCGAAAGCGATCACCTGAGAGGAGTCGGCAAAATCCTGGTCTGATCCGAAATTGAAAAATGCACCTTGATCGCCGCGGAGATGTTCACCGGCCACCAGGGCGGCGAGGTCCTGCTTGGATTTCAATGCGGCGATCTCAGCTAAAGCAGGCATCAGCGGCTTTGCCCCCAGCTTCTCAATGGCCGGTTCGTTCATGCACGCGCCAAAGTAATCGCCAATCTTCTGTTCGGTCGGCGTGCGTCCGCTTGTCTTGGTGGAGAGGTCCTGCAATACGCCCCAGAGAAAGCGCTGGTTATCTTCATGCAGCTTTCCATAAACGCTCCATGCGGCCTGGTCGCCGGGAATGGGATTGTTCTTCCTCCACCCACCGCATGAGTACTGATAAAAGTCCACGCAGGGGTCAACCGTCTTGTCCATGGAAGGAACGTCAAGACTTGGCGTGTAGGGAAGCGCGGTGAGCGGCTTTTCCGCTTTTGTGGACGGAGGCGTGGCGCCGGTTGGAGTCTGGGCGCAGACGGCAATGGATAACACTAGAAGACACAGGGTGGTACGAAGAAAGCTCATGCGGAAATGACCTCGGATGTTAGACCGCGCTAGTTTACAGGAGTCACCCGGCGGTGGCCAATTAAAGGGTGATTCGGGTGCCGTATTTGGTTATTGGCACTTGGTATTTGGCAAAACAGACAATGAGCCAACGAGCGATTACAAAAGCAAGAACGTATAACACAAGAAAGCAAAGACGCGGCATGCCTGCGGCATGCCGCGTCTCTACGTCGAAAGTATTCCCATATTTCAGTCGAAAAATATTTCCGTTTTTTAAGTGAAGTAACGTGGTGAATGGGAGACGTAGCAGAGCTACGTCTCTACGAGGGGATTCTCTTGTTACTCCTGGAAGCTGAATGCGGCTTTTACTTTGCCCACTTCGATTACGTCACCCGAGGCCAGTTCGCGCTGGCCGAACAACTCTTCGCCATTCACGCGGACTTTGGCTTTGGCTTCAGGAGCAAGAAAATATCGATTGTCGCGCTTGCTGATCAAGGCGGCGGAGACAGGCGCAAAGAAGGCTCTCAGCCGTATAGACGCCATGGAAGATTTTCCGATCATGGTCATCTTGCTGGTCAATACGTAGTGGTCATGGTCAGTTTTACCTTCAAGCACGTTGAGCAGGCCGATCTTTTCCTTGATTTGCGCACCGGAAGCCGTTAACACGGAAGGCGCCGCCATTTTGCCCACCATTTCCTGGGACTGGCGTGTATCGAGCATAACAGTGGCTTCCAGCTTGGGCATGGCCGGACCTGTTTTGGCGGCGATGGCAGCCACAGGCAACGCACCTTCATTCTTGAATTCAATCTCATGCTTGCCGATCTTCATGAGATCGCAGTGGCGAAGCTTCGCTTTGCCCACGCGTTCGTTATTAACAAACGTTCCGTTGAGCGAGCCAAGGTCTTCCACGACATAATGGTCCTGCTCCCACGTGATTCTGGCGTGGTGACCGGAGACGGCAAGATTATCGATCTGCATGGAATTGTCCGGCAGCCGCCCAATGGTTGTGGGAGACTGAGACAGTGTTACTTCCTTCAACATTGACTGACCAAATTTCAAATAGAGTTTTGCCATTGCTGCTCTCCGGGAAACAGTTTGCTCAAAATATTTTTGTACCAGGGCTGCTCCACAATACGCAGGAGCAGACAGGTAATGTTGTCATCGCCACCGTTGTGCCTGGCGGCCTGGACCAGCTTGTTGCATGCATGTTGCAGGGTTGTGCTGCCGACGATCATCTCCAGAATTTGATCATCGTTCACCAGGCGTGTGAGCCCATCAGAAGTCATGAGCAAGGTGTCACCGGGCATCACGATCAGGTCTTCCACATCCGGCTGGACTTCCGGTTCGGCGCCGAGCGCGCGCAGAATTACGTTCTGCATGGCTGACGTGGATGCTTCTTCACGCGATATGAATCCCATGCGCACCTGCTCCATGACCAGTGAGTGGTCCTGGGTGAGCTGTTGAATCGATCCTTGACGGACCAGATAAATCCGGCTGTCGCCAACATGGCCAATGGCCAGCGAATGGCCGCGAACCACGGCAGCCACTGCGGTTGAGCCCATGCGCAGGTGTCCAATTTCAGATTCGCCGGCAGCAAAGATTGTTTCGTTGGCCAGGCGCAAAGCATTGGCTAGTGACTTGGCGATGGGCGATGGGCCGGTAAGGGAATTGCCGTTGTTATGAAACCCGCTGCTGAGAAACCCGTTGCCATTATGAGCTTCACGGAAATAGCGCAGCATGACGTCTACGGCCATCTTGCTGGCGACTTCACCGGCGGCCTGTCCGCCCATGCCGTCACACACAACAAAGATGCCGTGGCGCGAGTCATAGCCGAAGTTATCTTCGTTATTCTCGCGTACGCAACCGATATCGGTTCTGCCTGCGACTTTCACTGCCAGCGTCATGCAATGTCCGTTTAACGCCAATACCCAGAGTCACTTCTTTCAGCAAAATTGCCTTCAAAACATGTTCGGGGGAGCAAGCATTGCGGCCATAAGCCTTTTGCGCTCAGGCCAAAACCGGCTTACGGGGAGGGATTTGGGCGGATTCTACCCGGAATAATTATTGGTCTGCAATCAGGGATTCACCCGCCGATGTGTACCATGCTGCGGGAAGGTTTGATAAACCCTTGTTCTCCAATATGATGGCGGGCTTCCTTCTGGTCGACCACTGAACTAACGTAATCTGCCAACTCAGCGTCAGAAGCGCCTTGATGCATGCGTCCGGCAAGGTCATGATCAAGGAGAGAGAAGAGGCAGGTGCGCAGTTTGCCGTCAGAGGTGAGGCGAACGCGGGAGCAATGTCCGCAAAAAGGATGTGAAACAGGTGCGATGATCCCGATTTCACCAATGCCGTCATCAAACGTGTAACGACGGGCGGTCTCGCTCAATGCGTTGGGTAACTGCCTGACCGGACGAAACGCATTCAGCGTTTCCAGAATCTCATCCATCGGGACAACGATGTCCGGCGTCCACACGCGATCTTCTTCCAGAGGCATGAATTCGATGAAGCGGACCACGACGCCTTCTGTGCGGGAGAAGCGCGCAAATTCCACGATCTGATCCTCATTGAAGCCGCGCAGCAAAACGCAATTTACTTTTACCGGTTCCAGACCAACGCGCTTGGCGGTGCGGATGCTCTCCAGCACGGCGTCATAGCCTTTGGGCACGCGCGTGATGCGAGCGAACTTGACCGGATCAACGGCGTCCATACTGATGGTGGCGCGCTTGAGCCCGGCTTCCTTCAACGGCGCAGCAAGGTCCGATAGAAGGTGACCGTTGGTCGTGATAGCGATGTCAGGCGAGTTGCCGTCCAGAGTGCGGAGCTTGGCGAGGTCACGGACAAAATCCACGAGGCCATTACGCAGAAGAGGTTCACCGCCGGTGAGCCTGATCTTGTCAATGCCGAGACCAACCAGCAGTCGCACCATGCGTAGGTAGTCAGAGAAGGGAAGCTCAGAGTATTGCGCGCCCTGATTGCCGGTCCGGCAATACACACAGCGATAGTTGCAGCGATCGGTGATGCTGACGCGAAGATCAGTAATGTACCGTCCGTGCTTGTCGCGAAGCCGCATGCAATGCTCTTCTCTGAAGCTGATTTGATCTTACTTTCAGGATTTTTTCTCGGGGCAAGAAGAGAACAGAGAAGGGAGGAATACGCCCAGGGGGCGAATCCAGTTCCTTTCCAAGATCGAACGTTGGCGCCGCCTGCGCGGGCTGACGTTGATCGGGAGGCAGAGCCGTTTCCGGCTAAACCCTCGTCCTTGCATTGCCTTGCAAGAAACCGCCACATTGGCCGGGTATGCCCTTAGGCCTGATGTGGTCGAAACCTTAGACTCATTATAGAGGACGACAGGAACGATTGAAACGATAAAGGAACGTGCCGGGTGGCTGGCAGAGAAGGCGCTGATTTTAGTGCAGCGCCTCCGGGAGTTTCAGGTCCCTGGTGACCTTTTCACCGGAGCCAACTTCAACCTGTTCCATCATGCCGGCGAAGAGAGAAGCGAATTCCTCAGGACTCATATTTCCGCTCCCCCAATGTTGCAGAGGTAACAAGAAGTACTTCCCCGGAGGAAGTCCCGTGAAGGAATAGGGAGAATTGAACGCTATGGTTTCATTCAAGATCGTGTACCCATCAGATCCTTGCAGGAGCAATCTGACTCGGGCCAGGGTTGGCGAGTCATCCGGTCCCAGTACCCTGCCCGTTATCTGAGCTCCATCCGTCCCAATCTCAACGGTCAAGGGCTGGTTTGGTGGACCGCCACTCAAATCCAGAACGCCTTTTTCCAATTTGAGACTCCCGGACTCAACACTTTTGACGTATGCATTTTCCGGAAAGCCCTGGAGGCTGAAACGGTACACTCCAGGCCAGAGAGTTGGAGTCTTGAAATCACCACCTTCGTCGATCTCTATCCTCATCGCTGCGTAAGGGTTCGAAAGGCCTTCGGCGGGCATTATGAGCAGTTTGCGGTCTTGAACAGGCAATGCTTCCCGATCCGCTTTGCTGAGGGTGCGCTTCCCGGTAATCATTCCCCTTAGCGCAAAGGGTGGCATTAAGGCAACAGCCAGATTGTCTATGTTTGTATCAGCAACATAGACGGTTGTGGAACTGCTGCGAAGCGTCTTGTTTTCTGCGTACAACTGTGCAAACAGAGTATGTCGCCCCGGATCCAATCCCCAGAGGCTAAAACGATTCATTGAGTCCAGAGCTACCGTGAAGGAGCCGGTTTCAGATGCAATAGCAAAAGATAGTCTCGGATCTCCGGGAGGATTGCCGGTAACTGCTCCGCTCACCCGAACCAAAGGAGCGGGTTTCATTTTGATGACGACGTCAGCGGTTTCGCGGCCGGCCTGCGTGGCGACGGGAACGGCGGATTGCGGGGACAGAGAGCTGGGATAGTAAGTGGAGCCATAGTTTACTTGTATCGTGCCGTCCGTGCGGATTTCCGGCGGCAGGGATTCGTTGATTCTTGCCTTGACCAGAAAGCGACTGCCGGCAAGATTGGTAATGCGAAACCTTCCCAGATCGTCGGACAGACCGCTTCCACTGGAGTCTTCTCCTATGGCTTTTACCCAGGCGTTGGGTACTGGCTGATTTTTTCCGTCGACGACCTGGCCAGAGATCACAGCAGAGGGCACCAGTTTGACTGCGACGTCAGAGGAGTCTTCGCCGGCTTTCACGGTTATTTGAGGACTACTCGGAAAGGTGATTGGGCCCTGATAGCCGCGGCAGCTTGCAGTCAAGGAATAATTTCCGGGCGGGACGGCTAGCATGGAAAAGCGTCCGTCAGAAGTTGTCAAGGCGCCATAAACATTGCCGCTGGAAGAGCCACTCAGCACAACATGGGCTCGAATCACGGGCTCACCGGTGACGCTATTAGTGACGATGCCTTTTACGGCCGCTGTCTTTGCCGGCGGCGGAGCGGCTTTTTGGGCGATTACTGGAAGACAGAGAACCGTGAGAAGCAACAACACAAGGCGGGAGAGATTATTTCGAGCCGGCATTGTCGTCTCCGGACGGAATGATTTTCAGGTCTTTCTCAAGTCTGGCTGCGGGTTTTATCAAGATAATTTCGGCAGTCCTGGCGACGGACCTCGCATATGCATCCGAATCCGCGCCAGCGGCCAGTGTCTGATAGTCGAGAGCAAACAGCCGGTACGTTCCCGGAGGCACAGCCTTGATGCTGTATTTTCCCTGGCCGTCAACCCGGGACGATAAAGACTTCTCAATCCCGGGTACTTCTTTTGCAGGTTGGAGAAACACACTCGTTAAGAGAAGTTGCAGTTGACCATGCTGGTCGCGGACTGCTCCGGAGACTTGAGCGCCTTGATCACTGACGGTGATTTTCAGAGTTGCGCCTGATTCAGCGATGTCCACCGTGTTGTTTGATGAGATGCTTCCGTTGCTTTTGACTGACTGGATGAAGCCGTTTTCGGGAAGAGGCGTAACCCCCACCGAATATTTACCCGGCATAACATTTTGTAACTTGAACGAACCATCGAGAGCTACATCGGCGGACGGAGCAGGCATGAACATCACGTCCCTGGATTGTAGAGCGATTCGCGGTTGCGAACCCGAGGACGTCCACGAATGTGCCGGGAGGAGCGTCCCGGTGACTTCGAATCCCGGCGAGAGATTCAAGGCAACGCCTTCCACACCGGCGTGGGTGAGATTGATGGTTTCAGTCTGGGTGTAAAGCGTCCCAGTATCGGTTTGGCAATGCGCACTGATGTGGTAAAAGCCGGGCTTGAGATTTCCCAGGGAGAATTTGTTGATGAGCTTCGCTTCAGGCCCGTAGTCAAATCGCGTGCCGCCGGTTCCGCTTTGCATTCTGTCCGGCGTTGGTCCCCAAGTAACGTCAAAACCGCATGTGTCGAGATTCGCCGGCGGGTTGGAGAGCGAGCCCGTGATGCTGAGAACTGGCACGCTTGTCAGATGAAACTCAATCCCACTTCGCTCTTCGCCGGCTTTCACGTCAATGATAGCTGCCATGGCAGAACTTTCCGTGCCAGGAAAGTAGACATCATGATAGTGCACGGGTTGCGTGCCATCGGTCCTGATTTCGGGCAGGCTGCTGCCGACTCCATCGGATAGCTGAGTCCGAAGCCGGTACTTGCCAGGAGTCGTTTGAAACCTGAAGCGGCCGCGATCATCAGAGTTGCCGTTGCCGATCAGATCAATTCCCGGCAGCAGGTTTTTATCCAATGGCTCTGCGACAACGTAAACTCCGGAAAGAAGGTCGCCGTATTCGTCGAGCACCACTCCAGAGAGCGTCGCCACGGCGGTCATTTTCAAATCCAGATTTATTTGCTCACCTGCTTTGACTACCAGCACATTGTCAGACGCTTTGCGGCCCGGCTGCTGCACCAGCCCATTCCTGCGCACACGAACCAGATAGTTTCCCGGCTTTATACCCAGGATTGAAAACAGCCCGTTACCCATGCTCATGGCGCCATAGACGAACTCAGGCTGACGCCGCTCATTGTCTGCAGTCCAAGAGATTAGCTGTACATGAACGTCATCAAGCGGTTTGCCGGTTTGCGCGTCGGTAACGCTGCCAACGACGCTGGATTGCGCAGGCGCAGGCGTCGCCAATGTGCCAGCATTCGGCTGCGCGCATGCAAGGCATGACGACAAGTACAAGGTGAAAATAAGAGCCAGTTTCGTTCGGAGTGTCATAGCAGGGAAGCTATTGTGCTACTTACAATGCCTCAAGGCAACTAATCTTTAGTTTTCTAGTTTAAGAGAATTGTTATGCGCGGCTAGAGGTATAGAACCATCAATTCATCATCTATATAGGTATTGCCGACCTTCAGGGATTTGGGTTCAGTTCCGTAATGTTTGAACCCAAGCGACGTATACACGCGCTTTGCCGCAGGCTGCGTGGCTGAGACAATCAGATTGATCTGTTCCATGCCGTCGATCTGGCGAACACGGCGGATAATGTCTGACAGCAGCGCTTTGGCCATACCTTTGCCGCGCGATTCTTCACGGACATAGACGCTCCAGATTGTGCCTTTGTGGCGGAACTTGTCATGCTTCTCACGGTAGAAACCGGACATGCCAACGAGCTGTCCTGCTTCAAAACCACCGACAACGAAGTTTTCAGGCGTGCATGAGCGGAAGAACGTGCGAACTTCATCAATCGATTTGCGACGATGTTCGTCGGCCGATTCTGCGAAGGAAACGGGATCCGTGGTCAGGCCGAGCAAGCGCAAGTCCCACCAGGCTTCAGCGTCGTGTTCGGTGAGTAGGCGGATTTCCATGTTAGCGAATGAGAGTCAGTGAATTTTGCTTTTCAATAATTCTCGAAAAGCTGTCACGCCTTCTTCTCCGAGTGCGCGCTTGGGGATGATGTAGAACATTGCGGGCTGCGGATAAAGAAGAAAACTTGCTTTGGATTCGCGCCAGGTTTCGTATGCGGTCCATTTGGTTTTTCCTTCGCCTCGGGCATTGCTCACCACAATCCCATCTTCATCTGCTGTCATGCTTACGGTCTCATGCAAGGCCTTGATCTTCTTGAACTGACGACGTGAAAGAACGCCTGACCAGACCAGCGTGAACAAGATCGCCACGAACATGTCAGCAAACCAGAACGGCTTTAGTTGTTGCCTGATTTCGGGACCACTGAAAAGAAGTGCAATGCTGCTGAGAAGTAATGCGAGAATCAGCACATAGATTAAAATCATTTTCCTGCCTAATAGTTTGCGTAAGTGTGTAAATTGTGCGTCCGCAAAGTCGTCGGCAGTGAGCTGGTAGTTGGCTGTCATTGAACCATCCGGTAAGACGTCTCACATCCCATCGTAGTTCGGGCCACCGCCACCCTCGGGCGGGACCCAGGTAATGATCTCGTACGGATCCATGATGTCGCAGGTCTTGCAGTGCACGCAGTTTGACGGGTTCAGATGAATTCGTTTCCCATTGGGCGCGTCACTGCCGCTGGCTTCTTCCATCTCATAGACATTGGCAGGGCAGAAGTTCTGGCACGGATTGCCGTATTCCACCACGCATTTAGTGTTGCAGATGTTGGTATCGTGAATGACCAGGTGCGAAGGCTGATCTTCTTCGTGCTTGGTGCCGGAGTGGTACAGGTCGGTCAGCTTGTCGAACGTGAGCTTGCCATCGCCTTTGGCTTTGCCAATCAACTGAGCGCGTGCGCCGCCGTCTGTGGGAAGCTGGTCCAGATGTTCCATGGCTTCATGACCTTTGTGCGCCGGATAGACTTCATGAAGCCCGCGGCCGCCGGTCAACTGTTGCACAGCGGTGTGCAGCAAACCGGAGAGCAGACCTTTTTCAAATCCCTGATGGAAGTTGCGGATTTCCCACAGCTCGTCGCGAACCCAGCTTGAATCCACGGCGTATTTGTATTCCTTCAGCTTGGCGGCAGCGAAATTATTCTGCACCAGCGCTGAAAAAGCGGTCTCAGCGGCGAGCATGCCGCTCTTCATGGCCAGATGGATTCCCTTCAAGCGCTGCGAGTTGAGGAAGCCGGCGGAGTCGCCGACAATCATCCAGCCATCGCCGGCCAGAGGCGGCATTGCGTACCAGCCGCCGTAAGGAACGCTCTTGGCGCCGTAGCGAATCATCTTTCCGCCCGCAAGCATGTCTTTGATCAGCGGATGCTTTTTCCACTCCTGCAAAATCTTTTGCGGATCAGTACGAGGATCAATGTATTCAAGGCTGGTGACGTAGCCAAGCGAAACCAGATTGTCACGCGAGCCGTACATCCAGGAGCCGCCATATTCTTTCGTGGTGAGCGGCCAGCCCAGCGTGAGAATGACCTCGCCTTTGCGGATGCGTCCGGAGGGCACTTCCCACAACTCTTTCACGCCCACGCCGTAGATCTGCGGATTGCGGTTCTTGCAGAGATCAAATTTATTGATCAACTGTTTGGTCAGCGATCCGCGTGTGCCTTCGGCCAGGATGGTGATCTTCGACTTGAGTTCGTAGCCGGGTTCAAAGTTTGATTTCTTCTGCCCCGTCTTATCGACACCTTTGTCATCAGTGATCACGCCGGTTACGCGATTGCCATCATAGGAAAGCTCTGAACCGGCGAATCCAGTGAACACGGTGATTCCTGCCTGCTCCACTTTTTCGCCCAGCCATTTGATGAAACGATTGAGCGAGATCACGTAGTTGCCGTGGTCCTGCATCGGCGGAGGCATTAAAGGAGCACGGTAGGATTTGTCTTTGGTCAGGAAATAGAAGCTTTCGCGCTCGACCTGCGCATCCAGCGGAGCGTCGTCACGCCAGTTGGGAAGGAGCTCGTCCATGGCGCGCGGATCAAGCACCGCGCCGGAGAGGCAATGCTGGCCGACCTCGCGGGCCTTTTCCAGGACGTTGATATTCTCTTTGCTGAGCTGAGCGTCTGGGTGGCGCGCGTTGTGCTTGTCAATCAGCTGTGACAGCCGCAGCGCGCAGGCCATGCCGGCGGGACCGCCGCCAATGATGGTTACGTCCGCTTCCATCTGCGGACGCTCGACTCCCTCCAGCGGCTTACGAAAATAGATCATGGATGGTCCTGTGTGTCGCCCCTACGGGCCTTGGTATTGTTTTGATCTCCACCCAGCGCTTACGCGCTGGGCTAACTTCTGGTCGCGCCTACGGCGCTGGGTCAATCTCGGAAGAAAAACATTATGATCTGCCAACAGGGTTCACGAACGTCTGAAATATGTTGCGAAATGATGCCCGTTAGTACAAATACGGAAACAAATCGAAATATTCTCGGTTTTCTCCGTGTCTCCGTGCCTCCGTGGTGAAGATTATGGTTTTGCCTTTTTCAGTTCGGTTTTCTTAGCGCCTGGTGGAGAAGATTACGCTTTCGCTTTTTTCACTTCTTCAGTCAACGCCGGCAGGATGTCGAACAGGTTGCCCACCACGCCGAAGTCCGCAATCTCAAAGATTGGCGCTTCCGCATCCTTATTAATAGCGATGATTGAGCGTGATCCCTTCATGCCCACCAGATGCTGAATTGCGCCGCTGATACCGACAGCGAGATACAGCTTAGGCGCAACGGTCTGGCCCGAACTGCCGATCTGGCGATCCATCGGGAGCCAACCTGCGTCGCAGATGGGACGGGAAGCCGCGATCTCCCCACCAAGAGCATCGGCCAGAGCTTTGGCAAGATCGATGTTTTTCTGCTCTTTGATTCCGCGACCGACGGACACAATGATCTCCGCCTGCGTGAGATCAACTGCCTGCTTGGCCTCTTTGAATGGATCATCCGGCTTGTTGCGCACAGCTGCATCGGCAACGGTGACGTTCACCGTTTCCACGGGTGCGGCGGCAGAGCCGGCTTCGGCCTTGTCGCCACGGAATGCGCCGGCCTGGAAGGTCACAAAATGCGGCGCCGGGCAGGCAAAGGAAACGTCAGCGGCAAACTTTCCCTGAAACATCTGGCGGCTGAAGAGCAGCTTATCGCCTTCCTTGCGGAAACCTGTAGCGTCACTGATCAGCGTGCGGCCCAGCGCGGTGGCCAACTTGGGAGCGAAGTCGCGCACCTGGTAGGTATGCGGCATCAGCACCAGCTTCGGGGCCTTCTGGGTGATGAAATCTTTCAGCGCAGCCACCACGCCATCCGGCGTATATTTTGCCAGCTTGTCAGATTCAATCGCATAGACCTTCGCCATCTTCTTGGCGGCAATTTCACCGGCAATGCCGGCGACGCCGCTGCCGAAGACTGCGCCTTCAATGGTCCAGCCGGTTTCAGCGGCAATCGCCTGTGCGGCCGCAATGGTTTCCAGGGAAACGCGATTCAGCTTGCCTTCGCGTTGCTCAGCTATAACAAGGATTGTGTCTGCCATCTTTTAATTTATCTGCCGTTTCTTTTTTTGAAAGCCCAGGATCATCAGGAAGAGCGCGATGATAACGTCGGCTCCCAGGAACACCTGCATGAATTTGTTGCCCGCCCGGATGTCCCAGCCGGTGAACAGCAGCCAGCCAAGTCCGGCCAGCAGCATGATTACGCCGACCACCAGGAATGTTGCGCCGGTTTCGTGTTGAGTTACGGGTTGGTAATCTCCGCCTTCAGGATCGTATTCCATTCGTTCCATGGCCCAAGTCCTCCTCAATGAATTGACTAAAGCACTCGAACGTCATTGCGCAGCTTGTCCACCAGCTTCTTGGCGATTTCGCCCGGCGATCCATCCAGCATTTCCGTCTTCTTGGTCTTCTGCGGGATGTAAAGCTTCTCGATCTTCTGCATGTTCTCGCCCAGCGCGGACTTTACTTCGTCCATGGCCACCTTGCGTAACGGCTTGTTCTTAGCTTGTTTGATGCCAAGAAGCGTGGCGTAGCGCAGCTTGTTAATGCCGGATTGAATGGTCAGGACGGCTGGAGTTGGCATGGCCACATGCTGAAAGAAGCCTGATTCCAGTTCGCGCTTCACGGTGATGCCGGCATCGGTCTTGGTGATCTCCATAATGATGGTGGCATGCGGCCAGCCCAGCAGTTCCGCCATGATCACGCCGGTCTGCGCGTAGCCGTAGTCGTCGGACTGAAGGCCGGTAAAGATCAGGTCAAACTGCTCATCTTTAATTGCGGCCACAAAAGCCTTGGCGATGTTCATGCCATCGAGGCCGACAAAGCCGTTGTCATCCAGGTGAATGGCGCGATCCGCGCCCTTGGCCAGGCCTTCACGCAGCACCGTCTGTGCGCGCGCTGGACCAGCTGTGATCACCACCACCTCGCCGCCATGCTTTTCTTTTTGCCGCAACGCTTCTTCCAGCGCGTAAGCGTCGGGCTCGTTGACTTCATAGGAAACGTCGTCGCGGATCCAGGTGGCGCTTTCGTTGAGCTTGAGAGGAGCGTCTTTTTGCGGGACCTGCTTCATGCAGACCAGAATCTTCATAATTTATTTATTCCTGTGTACCGGAACCTTGTGTGCCGAAAGTTAGATGTAAAAAAGGGGCCCAATGTCAGCGGCAAAACCAGTCAGTATAAATGATGGCGACGAGCAATAATACCTGCCACGGGGACACGGATGCATTCACCACGGAGGCACGGAGACACGGAGAACAGCAAAAGCCTTTTGCCGCAGATTTGTGCGGATGAGCGCAGATAAAAACCAAAATTCAGGGAGGACTCAAGACGCACTGGTCATTGATCAGAAATCAGATCAGTGTCATCTGTGTAAATCAGTGGTAAGAGTTTTGGGGTTATCCGCGCAAATCCGTAAATCTGCGTTCATCAGCGGTAAGGTTTTGCAGGTGTGCACGCGGTGGAAGCTAGTCGATGAACGCCACTGACTGTACCCCGGCGACTTCAAATCTCTTACGGCAACGCATGTTCTTGCACATCACCATGTCATCGCGGCGGACCATGTAGGACTGCGCCTTGGCGAACTTGGCGCGATCGCGTTCATCGGCCCGTCCGGGGAGCTGGCGTTTCTTGGTGCGTACCAGCCAGTTCAGTTCATACTCGTTGGCCGTCCGGCAGCTTGGACACGTCAACGTGTGCGGCTTCTTTGCTTCTTTTTCGTCAAAAAAATCGCGCTCGTCCATCGCCTACATAATACCCATAAAGGGCCCCGCGGTGCACTCATTCCTTATTTATGGTGTTGTCCGGTCTTGGTTGCAGACTTCCAGACTTCTTCCGTTGAGGGCCCGTGGCCCGGTATTCCTCCTTATGTATATGGGGTAGTTTGTGGTTAAATCACCCTTGCCATGCCGAAGAAGAAGAAAAAGAAGACCTTCAGCGCCGTTAAGGCGGTAAAGACGATGTCACGGACGGCCATCGGCAAGGTGCCATCGGTGAAGCGAGTGGAAGGCGTCCGCCGGGAGAAGAAAGAGAAGCATAAACCGACGATTGACCGGCTGATCGCGGACGCCGAATAGGCTCCCTCCGTAAGATGTTTTTTCTTGCCTCTCCGATCCCGGCGGTCTCGTTGCGATGACGGCGATCTCGGCGATACCACCCCACCCCCCGTCACCCATCCCAGTCATCCCAATTTGGCGTAGGTTTAGCCCACTGCGACCCCAACGTAAGCTTTTGCTTTTCTCCGTGTCTCCGTGCCTCCGTGGTGAGTGTTTGCTTTTCCGATCACCCGATCTCTCGATCACCAGATTTGGGCTAATGCGTTTCGGTTTTGACTTTCAAATTACCCGATTACCAAATTACTCAATTACCAAATCCGACCCCCACCCCCCGTCACCGATCCCACTCATCCCAATTTGGCGTACACTTGACCCCAATTTCTGATCCGCGCCCATCCGCGTTGATCCGCGGTAAGGTCTTGCTTTGGCTAATTGCCAATTGCCATTTGCCAATTGCTGATTTGTCAAAGACCTTTTCACTTCACCCCTGAGGGCTGCCTCACTATGCCCTACATTGCCGCGCCAATCAAATGATCTTAAGTACTTTGACGCGGAAATCTTCGGTAAATGGCTCAGTTTGAAAAACTGACCCATTAGCAGATCAGCGTCTAGCGATTCCCTGGCGAATCGCGGGCCTTTAAGCAGACGTTCATCGCGCAGCGATGAAATATCTAGTCATGCTGTCCACTCTGCGTTACAACTACTAACATGACCCACGCACAACTGGTCCGACTGGGCGAACACTGGCTGCGTACCCGCTATCGTTGCGGAATCGTCCTCTCTGAACAGTCCTGCGCCAGCGGAGAAACCCCCGACGTCATCGGCTGGAAGGGCAAGAACCGTTCCGTGCTCATCGAATGCAAAATCTCCCGCGCCGACTTCCTCGCCGACCGGGAAAAGCTCTATCGCAAAGACCCCACCCAGGGCATGGGCTGTGAGCGTTTCTATCTTGCGCCCGCCGGCATGATCAGCACCCAGGAATTGCCTAAAGGCTGGGGACTGCTGGAATGCAAGGCGCGAGAGGTTCGTCTTGTCGTCAAGGCGGCGCGTAACAGCCAGCGCTGCGAAGCCGGCCTGATGTGGGAGATGAACCTTCTTCTTGCCAGCCTGCGTCGAGTGGAAGTCCGCATTGAGCCGCAGACCATCACAGAATTCCTCAAATGGAAAAACCGCCTCATCGAATATAACGGCGGCCGTCTCCCTGAAGGCGTTGTCTCACCCGAATCCGAGCCCAACGTGCATCTCCTCTCCTGACAAGTGGAGCGCAGCCGCCCTCGGCTGCGCTGAATGCGCGAATCTGGTCGCTAACAGCCCGCAACAGGGAGGTCTCCTCGCACTCTCGCCCTTTGTCATCCTGAACGCCTGACGCGCGTTTGTAGTTTTCACCAAACAAAACTTGATTCGTCATCCCGAACCCCGTTATTGACGCGGCGTTTTCTTCAGCCGCGGAATAGGGGTGAGGGATCTTGCGCTTTCGTGGCGACAATGCCAATCTCTCCCATGCCTCTTCAGGGAATTTCTCTCGAGTCCGTTAAAGCGGTTTGGCGCGAAGCGACCGAAATATACTAGGTAAGGCTCCGCATTCCTGAGATCCACACTCCTTTAACCTACAGACCCTCAAATGCGCGTATGATTATCCCGGTCTTCCGGCGCTGCAAGTGAGCGTCTCTTTTCCGGGAAGCTTTCTTTCATCGCCCTGGGTCCTGGGCCCTTCCAAAATCAAGACGGAACAACGGAGTCCAAAAATGAAAAAGTTCGCTTCATTTATCGTGTGCGTCATGTTTCTGGCGGTAGCGTCGGCCTCTGATGGCCATGACCGGGATTTCAACCTCTTTGAGTTCCATCGCCTCGCGGCCGTCGTGCCGCCTTTTACCGGCAATGCCAACCCAATCCGCAATTTGGGCGGTGGCGGCGCACCCTGGAGAATCACTGAAGGACGTGCCGAACTGGACAGCAATGGCAAACTTGAAGTCCGTGTAAGAGGTCTGGTCCTGGTAGGTACCGGCGCCAATCCAATCCCCAACTTTGCCGCTATCCTGAGTTGCCAGAGTATTGATCCCGTCACCCAAACGCCCACCATCGTGAACCTGGTGGCAGCAACCGCGCCGGCAACCACCACCGGTGACGCCGAGATTGAAGGCCGCGTCACTCTCCCGAGCCCGTGCTTCGCGCCCATCGTGTTCGTGGCGATCCCCGCCACCGCCACGGCTCCGGCCAGATGGCTCGCCATCAGCGGCTTTTAAACGATCGGCCTTTAATAACGACCAGTGACTTCAAAATCGAATCTGTAATTTCGCTCCATCATCCCATAGCCCCGACTTCACTATCGAAGCGGGGCTTTTTTACTATCAGGCCCTCAACGTATTGACCACGATCACGATGCTCTGAAATCCCGACACTCTGAAAGTTTGTCATCCCGACCGAAGCCGAGCGACGCAAGTCGTGAGCCTGAGTGGAGGGGATCTATGTATTTGTCTTACCTCAATTCGGCAACACTGGTGTGGCACAGCCGCCCTCGGCTGTGCGAAATCTTCAGGGCCACTCGCGGTGGAGCAGGCCTTAGCAATGCCGCTGACGATCGCAACTGAATCAGGGCGAGGCCGTCCACGCGCCAAGCCCTGCAATCTTCCACAGTCTCCCGGCCTGCCCATACACAAAGCGCCGTAGGCGCGACACGGTGTTCGAAAATCCAATCTTCCGCGCTTTCGGGGTCGCCCGTGCACAAAGCGCCGTAGGCGCGACAGAAGTTAGCCCAGGTCCGTTCCGAGGCGCGTGATTTTCGTAGAAAATCCGCGCTGAAGGATAAGGCCTGGGAAGGCGGAGAGAAACGCATTTCCTTACTGCCGTAGGCCCCGGAGCGCAGCGTCAGCGGAGCGACAAAATCCCTATCTCCCCCTCGACGGATCCCCCGACCCCGCCACAACAGTGTGGTGCAGTGGCTTGCCAGCTTGCCCAGTTGGTCTTGTTCAACAAATCCTGTCCGTATGTTGTCCTCTTTCAAATGCGGGAATTTTGGCAGATGTGCAACCTAGCGTGGTGTAGCGTAATAGCCGAGGCGAAACATGCGCCTGAGCAGTGCCATCTCTCTGTTGACAGTAGCGGGAGCAGCTTTTTCCTTGAGCCTCATGTCCACATACCTGTCTAGCGCGTCTGTCCCCACAACAGTGACAAGCATATGGCCGAAAAAAGGTTCTAGGTGACGCCCCCATCGTCCCACAGTGACCTGCGGACGCTTACGCCGACTGATACGCATGTCACGTTCAAGCGGCTCCCAGAGGTCAGACACGCATACCCGTTGTGGAGGAATCCAGGTACCGCTATCTATCTCTGTGAGCCGCTGTCTTAGCTTCTGTCTGGCTACGGATTCATCTGTGGTTCCGGTTGATTCGCGGATGCGTCGTCCACCCTTCGAATATTGGATTGAATATGTTGAACCACTTGGCGTTCGGTTGCTGCTGTTAACAGGCGTTTACGCTTAGAACCCGGTTGTGAGTGTAATGGCGATGTTACGCCAGTAATCAGGCCCGACGTTCAACGGCGATCCTGGGTTGCCGCACTTTGTCGCTTGTAAAAGACATTGAACCGGAGCACTCTCAGACTCGCGGTCTGAGGAGTGGAGGCGATGCATGAAACTAAGCACGTGCTAAATGGCATCACCTGGGCCCAGTATCTGAAGTGTTGCGTAAAGTTCGCTGCTCTGCTGCTCTCTGTCGCTGCAATCCAGGCAAGCGCTCAGTCGCCAGCGGAAGGCCAAGCCGGCGTGCAGGAGACTCAGATACGCGGTTATTGGATCGATCCATCCACCGGCTTGATGTGGGCCGGGAGGGACAACGGTAAAGACGTGAACTGGAAGAACGCGATGAAGTACTGCCGCGATCTGCGGTTGGCCGGGTACCCCGGCTGGAGGCTCGCGTCTCTCGGAGAGCTGGAAGGTATCTACGACAAGGATGCCAATGCTCCCGGACTCATGGGGCCTTCAGGCAAAGGCACCGCTGCCACATGGCATGTGAAGGGCAGCTTGTTCTTGACCGGCAATCAATGGAGCAGCACTCAAAGGTTGGATGATCGAGGACATCCTTCGGGCTATGTCTGGCGCTTCGACTTCAATGAAGGACGGTCGTTCGACGGTGACGAACTTTCGTTCTACTCCAACAAACGCGCTCTTTGCGTGCGCCGTTCCGGTGAATAGAGGCCCGCAAGCGGCTCTTGGCGGCCGGGTTCCTGCATAGCAAAGGCGGGCAACCTTGGGAGCCGGAGATAGATTTTCTGGAACGAAGAATCAAAAACTCACGAGCCGTCCTTGTGCCGAAAGCATTGTGGAGATACAAGGTGCAGAAAGACCCAGAGCAGGTTAATTCGTAACACGCCCATGCGCTGGCTGTAGTAACCAGGCGTTTACACTCAGAACCGGATTACTGGTGAAATGGCGATTTCTCAACAGCTAGGCTCGCAGACCGAGCCAACCCGCAGCTTACTCACATAGTTATCGAGGCGCTTTATCCTCATGGTCCACGAAAACCAAAGAAACCAAACCCCATGAACAGCCGTCCATCCATGTGACTGGATTAGGCGGTCTGGCGACGAAACCATTCCGAACGGATTCTGTTCGGTTTGGCACGCGATAACGGTGCATGGCGCGCTGCCTCTTCCTTCCCCAAGAATGCTGTCGAAAATGAGAACGGGTACTCCGTTTTGATGTCCCTCGATTACATTCCAGACTTGTGTAATTCGTCTGCCCGAGGGGTGACACGCCAGCGAAAACCAACCCGGAAGAGGGGGGCCGATCTTTTGGTGAGATGAGTTCCACCATTTCGGAGCCGGGAGACCGATGTAGTGAAAACCACAACTAGCAGCGAAAGCTCGCATAGCCCGTGCGCGAAACACGTAGAAGATTTTAGTCAGGCCTAAGACCAACGCCACCACGCCAACAACTGGAAGGAATTTGAGTAGTGCCACGACAGCTATTTTGATTCGCTCAACCCCGTTATGTCTAGGATGATTGTCGATAACAGGCGTTTACACTCACAACCCGGTTACTGGTGAAATGGCGATTTTTCGCCAACCATCGCGACATGCTCCTGTTTCCGAGTGCTGACCCATTCGGGAATGGCGTGCCCAAGGAAACGATTGTGCTTACTTCGGCTTCGGTTCACTGGATGGCGGCACGATCCCTTTGGCCCGCATGTAGACCACTAAATTGCCATAGTGCTCCAGGTTATGTGAGGCGTTGAACCACAAAACTCCAAGGCGATTGCGCTCCTGCCCAAAAGCTTTGACCGTCTCACGGGCATTCTCGTCGTTAAGCGCCGAGTAAGCCCGATTACAGTAGGCAAACGCATCGCGCAACGCTGACGTCAATTCGGCCTTCGTGGTTTTGGTTTTCTCGATATTCGGAGACGGGTTGCTCTCGCCCAGAACGGACGAACAAAAGAGATAGTTTGCGTCAGCAATGTGGCCAAGGATTTCGCCAAAAGACCGTACGCTAGGATCTGGCCTGAAGGCGTATTCTCCTTCCGGCATTTTCTCCGCGGCGCCCGCGATCCAGGATGTAACTTGTGTCTGAACCATCTTAGGATAGCCGCTCATCGTCTTCAGGTCAGGAGTTTGCGACATCGCTGTACACGTCAGGATAGTCAATAGCGCAATAAATTTCATCGTCAGATACTAGCACGCAAGGTAACCGTTTTCGAACAGATCACGAGTAGTTCGGGCAACGGGCGCTAACAGGCGATTACACCAACAATGAGTGATATGGCGATTTTTCACCAGCTAACGACGCTAACGAACAACGCCGAGCGCAAGTAGCAACGAAATGACAACTAGGAACGCACCAAGAAAGACGCGAGTATAGCGGAGCCACCACGCTTGGGAAGAGAGCTTTAGGCCGCGATAAACGAGATTTGCACCTAACACTGCCAAACACAAGTGGCTGACCAAACCCAATACGGACTGCGTTCTCATGAGTCGTTCTCTCCACGTCATCTTCACGCGTTTGAATCCACGAGTATAGCTTGGGGTTCGTGATAGATGTCGAAAACAGGCGTTTGCACCACTTATGCCCGGGTTTGGTCACAGCCTGAAGATTCGTGCATCATTGCCATCATCAATGTGGTGTTCAAATCACCGCGTCATGGTTTTTTCATGGCAAAACGGCCTCTCGGCGAGCACTATCACGCATTTTCGTTGTCTGTTAAAATGCTGATTACAAAACGCCGGGATGGCGGAACTGGCAGACGCAGCGGACTCAAAATCCGCCGGGCTTCGGCCCTTGGGGGTTCGATTCCCCCTCCCGGCACCAACCTTAAATCTTTGTCGCTTCGCTCACACCGCTGGAGATTTCTTAACGAACCATACTTATAGCGCTCCTGGATCGGAAGTGCTCGGCGCGTGCTCGGCCCCGCCTTAAAGCTCTTATACGAACTAAAGCGCGCTTGAATTCTTAGCGGCGTAAGACTACAGTGTGAGCTTATGCTGTCAATCCCCCGCATTTTCTTCGCGGCTTTCTCGACTGCCCGCAAATCTGGTTTTCAAAAATTGTGCCTGCAAAAACAAGGGAGGAAGGCGAGCTTACTTGCGCAATCGATCGTCATCGTCCCTCTGATGGTATGTCCGTTGCTGGCTGCAGGCCAGGAGTGTGTATCCCCGAGACTCCTCCCCGCTCAAGTCGCCTCACCTCAACCTGAAAGTGCGTCATCGCAGAAGATCGATCTGACCGTGCCCAAAAGCACTCCGTTACAGATTGCACTGATGCAGGAAGTGCGCGTCAGAAAAGTGGGCCAGCCGATTCGCGGACGAACGGTGCAGCCGATCTACGCTTTTGATCGTCAGGTTGTGCCCGCTGGAACGGAGGTAACGGGTCGCATCGCCAAAATCGAAGATCTTTCAGGAAAACAGCGGACGATGGCTGTTCTGGATGCAGATTTTTCTCCGCCGCGTAAAGTCGGTATCGAATTCGACGAACTGGTGCTGGGCGGTGGAAAAAAAATTCCACTGCATGTTGCGGTCATGCCGTGGTCCGGTCAGGTGATGCAACTTGCCAGCTCCAAAGAAAATGAGAAGAAGAGTGGTGCAGCGTCGAACAAAATTGATCAGGCAAAGCAGGAAGCCAGGACGCGATGGCATCAGATGATGGCGCAGATCAAACAGCCGGGTAAAGTTCATCGCCTCACAAGGTATGCCCTGAGCCAGCTTCCGGCTCGTCCGCAATATCTTGAAGCAGGAGCCGTCTACGTTGCCGAATTGCAGGAGCCACTCGACTTCGGATCTGCGGAAGTGTCGCCGCAACAGCTTGCGTCGATCGGGACCGCGCTGCCAAAGGACAGTTTGATTCACGCCCTGCTGGTAACGCCACTCAACTCCGCGACTTCGAAGAAAGGCGAGCCGATAGAAGCAGTGCTCTCACAGCCGCTGTTTGATGGCGATCGTTTGGTCCTCCCGGCCGGCAGCCGTATCAAGGGTTCGGTCCTTGCAGCGCAGCCCGCTCGTCGGCTTCATCACAACGGGCAACTTCGAATCAGCTTTCGTGAAATCGTTCCGCCGGATGGCGTGGAACAAAAAATTGTGGCCAGCCTGGAAAGCGTGCAGGCGGGAAAGAATGGCCACGTGAAACTGGATTCGGAAGGCGGCGCAGAGGCCTCAACGCCGAAGACGCGTTATCTTTCCACGGCCCTGTCTCTGGCGCTGGCAGCCGCTGCGTTTCGCCAGCACACGGACGCAGATGATGCGGACCAATCGCACAACGGTGCAGCCGGCGGCGCCGGGGGGTTCAAACTGGTAGGCATTGTTCTTGGATTAGCCATCAAGTCTCAGGAATTTGGCATGGCGATGGGAGCATACGGAGCAAGCCGCTCTGTCTATTCACACTTTCTGTCCCGCGGCCAGGAAGTGATATTCCCCAGAAACACGGTGATGGAAATAGGCATTGGAAAGCGCGGCAAGACGGCTCTACCGCGAGAAGCGGAAAATCGCTCGCAGTGAGCCCCGCTCATTGACTGGATTTTGTTTTATCCATGTTTGTGTATCCACTCTTGAGGCCAGGTTGATCATTTGCGATCAGGCAAAACGCTTTTGACTCTATCGGTGTTTATCTGCGTTCATCAGCGGTAAGGGTTTGCCTCGCGCGTCAGCACGGAGCCACATTGATAAAATATCTTGTGACCCATCCCAAACTGACTTTACCCAACGGAACATTCCAGGCCTACCTGTTCGATTGTGATGGCACCATCGTGGACTCCATGCCTTTGCATTACATCGCATGGTCAAAGGCCCTGGGTGAATGGAACTGTCCTTTTACCGAAGAGCGGTTTTACCTGTGGGGAGGCATGCCGATCGTGGACATCATTGCGCGGCTCTCAGCGGAATATGGCATTGTGATGCCGGTGACACAAGTGGCCACGCGTAAGGAAGAGTTGTATTACCAGCATCTTCCCAGCTTGAGGGCCGTCCCGGAAGTTCTGGAGCATATCCAAAGGGAACACGGCCGCATTCCTTTCGCAGTTGTTTCGGGAAGCGAGCGGGAATCGGTGCAGGCTTCGCTCGGGGCCACCGGTTTGCTGGAGAAGTTCGAAACGCTGGTTTGTGCAGGGGATTATAAGAACAGCAAGCCGGACCCGGAACCATTCCTGCTGGCGGCGCAACGATTACGCGTGTCGCCGGAATCATGCCTGGTATTTGAAGACACTGAGATGGGCATTGAGGCCGCCAAAGCGGCCGGAATGTCTTGGGTGCGCGTTCCGCCTCCGTGGCAACGTTAACTCGCGGAAAAAAGACATTCTTCTCACTGGGTTCTTTCCAGCACCAGGATGGTTCGATCGTCCTGTGGCTCCAGATCGTCAGAAAATGCGAACACACTGTCCATCACGCGTTGAATAGGTTCGGCATCGAAGAGGCAGGTTTCCACGGGCGCCGTCCCAAATTCTTCCCCGGCGCGGTTTTCGGTTTCACTGATCCCGTCAGTAAGGATGCAGACGCGCGACCCGGTCATCAACCGGCGATGAATCAAATGGAATTCCGCATTTTCCATGAGTCCCACGGGCATATCGCCTTCCAGCACATGGCTCACAACACCGTCACAAGCGACCATTGCCGGCACATGCCCGCAATTGACGATCTGGAGCGTTCCATCCCGCAACAGCTGTGCAGCCAGCAGCGTGGCATATTTCTGTCCTGCCACCCGCGAACACAGAAAACGATTGATGGAAGAAATGGCGCTCACCAATCCGGCGCCGCTGGAAATTTGAGAATAGAACATGCCGTGAATCACGGATGCCAGCAATGCGGCGGAGACTCCTTTGCCGGAAACGTCAGCCACAATCACAGTCACCGCGTCAGGGGAAATATTGATGTCGAAAAAATCCCCTCCGATTTCCCGGCAGGGAATGCTCCTGGCCTCAACGCGGGCAAAATCGCTCCGTGCGGCGGGCGATGAGATCAGGCTGTGCTGGATGGAAGCCGCAATCATCATTTCCCGCTGGTAGAGAGACGCAGCCTGCTCAGCCGCCACCAGTTTGGCGCTTTCCAGCACCGCGGCGCATTCACTGGCGAGCGCGCGCAGCACCTCATGGCTCACGCCGGAAATCCTATGCGAGACAGCACGGCTGTCCAGGTAAAGAACGCCGTCCACTTCAGGCGCACCCTGCGTGGCGGGCGATCCTCGCCGCACGCGCAACGGAATCGCGACAACGGTCCGCAGATCGTTCAGCATAATGCTCTTGCGATCAGCCAACGCATCTTGCAAGGTGGCGTCTTCCGTAATCAGCTCAGAGGCTGAGACCATTGCCTCATGAACCACCGAATGTGAAACATTAGCGTCCGTCGGGATAGAAGCGCCTGCACTGTCCACTCCGCACGCAAGTGCCGGTTTTCCTGCTTTGTCTTTTAAATAGACAAAGCCGCGTTCGGCCCGGGTGAGTTTGAGTGCGTAGCTCAACATGGTGCGTAGAACATCCTGTACCACCATGCTGCTGCTCAGGCTGCGCGCGGCCTCCAAAAACAGCCGGAGTTTTTCCAGATCAGTGCCATCTGTACTGGAAGCCAGATGTGAAAGCAAACTGTTGCTGGGGCTGCTTCCCCTGGTGTCACCAGCAAGGAACACGATTCTCGCGCCCGCGCCCAGTCTGATTTCGTCATTGTGCTTCAGCAGCGCGCGTTCGTGACGCTCACCATTGACGAACGTTCCATGGCGGCTTCCGGCATCCTCGATGAAATACTGTCCCTGTTCCAGCACAATCCTGGCATGGACGCGCGAGACCCTGAGGTCGGCGATGGTGGCATCACAATCGTCGGCGCGGCCAATACTGAAAGGAACGGTAGAGATGGCAACACGATGCTGGTCGCCAGCAGCATCAATGAGTAGCGCTGCACGCTTGGGATGAGCTGGAAATACGGTTGCCATGGTTGGTTGCGCCTGGATCTCCTGGAAGCCCCGACGCTCAATTGTCGCTATTATGAGCCTTCAGCGGAGCAACGTAAATAGAATTGCGTGCGATTTGTTCTATCAAGGACAGAATTCGCTCGCCGCAACGGCGTTCAAAACAGTGGCTTCCAATTGTTGGCCAGCAGATATCAGCGTCCCAGAGAACGCGTTAGTTCGGCCAGATCGCGCTTCATCAATGCCACCCGGCCAGCCACATCCGCCAGCATCATCGCTCGATTGCCAAGGTCATCAATGCGGAGCTTCTGCTTCTTGTCCTGGCTGGCAGTCATCAAGTCAACCTCCTTTTGTCGCTTTGGTGTATCAGGGGGATCCAGTCGTCCTAGTCTGGTCCACTCGAGCATTAACTGCTGCAGTCGGGTGCCATGATCCATGCTTTCTCCTGGAGGAACGCTGTTAAGGTAAGCAAGCACGTCGGCTGGATAGTCGCTGTAAAGCACCGGGTTGCGCCCAAGCGGGACCGCGAGCATGTTGGGTGTGGATCCAATCGGGCTGGCCGGGCCCCTCTGCAGATGAATGCCGATCAGTGACAGGACAGTTGAAGCCGCGCCGGAACCCACTCCGATGCCATTGCCAACGTTGGCGGTGGAGCTGCTGAATTGCAACGCGTTTACGGCAATGCCCACGCCTGAACCGGTGACCAGACTGGCGAGGGATGCAAGGTTCACTCCCTTATCCCGGCGGCTTTGAAGAAACGTGCTCACCTCATTGATGCGTGCCTGTTCGTTGCTTATTTCGGCCAGCACGCCGTCCACGTCAAAGGAGGCGGCCATAACGTGTTCCGAAATTTCCTGATGCAGCGCCAATTCTTCCTGGCTCATTGGTGTTCCCGGTTGCCGGCCCGAACGCAAACTGAGTGACCTTTCCAGAAGAGGCTTGATGCCCAGGATGTCAGCGATTTGTTCAGCGTGGGGCGATAGCTGGATTGAGATGTTGCGAGGCTGTGGATCCGTCGTTAAATCCAACGGCAAATCCAATGCCAAATCCAGTGCAGCCTGACCATGGCAATCGCAAGCCAAGAAGCAGGCAGCAAAAAACGCTGACAGAATGAGTGAAGAGAATCTCATGGCACGCTCCAGCCCAACCGAAGAGTATGGTCTCGGTCAAGCGAGTAGCCTGCCGAAACCCTGGTGTCAGATTCTACCCCTCATGATTGAACGGCGATGCTTGAACGGTGAGCCAAATCGCCACGTAGGAGTGGCTGGATTCGCCGTCTTGGCGGCGCACAAAGTGGAAAGCCAGCTGTTAGGCATCAAAAAACCGCAGGGTGGAGACATGCAGCCACGCCTCCACCCTGAATCTTGTTTCGCTCGAAATATGCCTACTTCAATTCCGTAATGATCGCCCGCTGTTCTCCGCGTACCAGAGTTTCCGTGTGGATTCGGTCGCGCTGGTTAAAGCGTACGGTTACCGGCTTGTACTGATTGATCGTTTCCTTCCCGTCTGGTGTGGTTGATTTCAAGTCACCGTCCTGCAAAAACACCACCACCACGTCTTTGTCGTGGAAATGCATGGGTGTGGCCACGCCCGGAGTCCATGTGCAGTCCCAGACAATCACCTTGTCGTTCTCCAGGACCTTCTTGGAGCCGGGCCGTGGAAAGGCCAGCTGATAGCCGCTCTTGTTTTCGATGGGCGGCACTGCATGGTCTTTCAGGTTGATCACAATGGAACGTCCATCAACCTTGGGTTGCGTGCCTTTCGGCGCGAAAGCCGCGCTGCCGGCAAGGGACACAACCACGCTGTCAGTCGTTGAGGTGGCGGCAGTGGTCGTATCCCACACTGCCACGCGCTCATTATCGATGATTGGCTTAGTCGCCGTTTGTGAAGCGGCCTGGAACAGCATCATGCAGCACAGCAGAATGCGAATCATTGGACCACCTTTCATCAAAGCAAAGTCAAATTTGAATCGAAACACTATACCGCAAGCCGCCGATTCGGTCACGAAGGATGGCGGCTTTCCCGATCACAGAAAACTCAGCAGCGCGTCAGTGGTTTCTTTTGTGTTTTCCTCCATCAGCCAATGTCCGGTGTTTTTGATGACGATGACCGTGGCATTGCTCGCGACCAGCTTTATTTGCTGTCCCAGCATTTCTCCATTGGCCTTTTCACCACCGATCGATAGAACCGGCATATTCAACTTGTTTTTGGCAAGCACGGCAAAGTCCTGGGCTGCTTGCGGAAAGGAAACAAAGTAGGCCCATCCAGCTCGCATGCGTCCCGGGCGGGAATACGCCGTGGTGTAGGCAGCTCGTTCCACTTCGGGGATTGAGTGGTTTCGGTTGGCGGCGAAATCGTTCCAATAATGCTCGAAGTAAATGCGTTCGCGGCCGCTGACCAGCGCTTCCGGAGTTGGGCCATTGAAACGAAAATGCCATATCGATGGATTGTTATAGATCGCTTCCCATCCGGCCACGCCAGGAAGAAACGCATCCATCAGCACCAACTTTTCCGTTTCACCGGGAAACTGTGCTGCATAGGCATACGCCACCATCAGACCGATATCGTGGCCCACCACGCGCGCTTTTTCCACGCCCAGTGATTTCGCCAAAGCATGGATTGTTGTGGCGGCATTTTTCATATCCAGACCCTGTTTAGGGATATCTGAATCGCCGATGCCGGGCAGATCGGGCGCGATGACTGTGAATTTGGAGGCGAGCATCGGGATCAGCGGCCGCCACATGCGGGAGGTTTCCGCGTAGCCATGCAGAAGGATCACCGTGGGTCCGTGTCCGGCGGTCAGGTAATGGAGTTTGAGTCCATCCACGGTGGCAAATTTTGAAGCGATGGCATCTGGCGCTGATGATCCTCCCGCGGCAGCGCTAGCGCTACAGAGCGCCACAATCGCCAACAGTCCCGTCATTCCCATCATTCTGTGCAAAGCTTGTTTTGCGCGTACAAGTGTTCCAACTCCAGGGTGATCCTTTTCGCTTAGCAGATTGCGCGCCATGATTTTTCCTTCTCTCACTTTAGAGTTTGTTTTCGCGATGTTTAGTTTGTAGTTGTTTAGTTTGTAGTCGCTTAAGTTTAATGTATGGCCGCGACCCTTACCTCGTTTTCGCTTTTGCGGACATAACACGCCTGGGCAGGCTGGTCGCTTTCATTCTGCGGCAGACTTCATCAAAATCCTGGCGCGGTCCCTGCCATCTGAGTTCGTCCACTGTTTCAAAAACGGGAACATCCAGACGCAATGTCGCCAACGTACGAAAGAGCAATGCATCATCCCAGGACGCGAACAGTGCTTCGGAAAGCTTGCGTGCCTTCTTGATGGACGGGTCCCACTGCTGCCAGTCTTTGGGAATGTCTTCCAGATGGGGATAGCGTGAGAGCGTGGAGGCTGCGCCCTTTTCTCCCCAGCCGGTTACGCCGGGAAAGCCGTCTGCACTGTCGCCGACAACGGCAAGATAGTCAGGAATGGACTGCGGACTCACGCCGAATCTGGCCACCACGCCTGCTTCATCTCGCGTGGCTTCACGCCGGCGATCAACCTGTACCACGCGTGTTCCCACCACACATTGGCTCAGGTCCTTGTCAGGCGTGCAGATCAATACCTGGCGCACGCGATCATCTTTTGCGGCTTTCGCGGCGGCGGACGCCAGCGCGTCATCGGCTTCAAAATAGACCATGGGCCAAACCATCACGCCCATGGCTTGCAGAGCCTCTTCCAGAATCGGAAATTGTGAGAGCAGCTCCGGCGCCACGCCTTCACTGGTTTTGTAGCCATGATAAAGGTCGTTGCGAAAGCTCTCGACCACATGATCGGTTGCCACGCCGAGATGAGTCGCCCCACCCTCAATCATCGACATCACCGAGCCCAGCACGCCGCGCACTGCGCCCACCTCCTGGCCACTGACGTCGGCACTGGCGGGTACGGCAAAGAAATGCCGGAACAATTCATACGTTCCGTCGATCAGGTGAACTTCCATTGGTCTCCAGTCCTCGGTCTTCCGGGAAATTGTAAAGCTTTAGTGCGAGGAACGTGGAACTGGAAGTGGAGGGCATGCCAGGCGGATTGAACCAGGGCGAGGCCGACTTGCGCGCCGAGCCCGCCGCATCAGGTGCGTCGGCGATTTCAAGCGGAAGAAGATTCTCTAAGCTCTTTGGAGCGAAGCGAGGAGTTGACGGGTGAACCCAGGGCGAGGCCGACTTGCGCGCCGAGCCCGCCGCATCAGGTGCGTCGGCGATTTCAAGCGGAAGAAGATTCTCTAAGCTCTTTGGAGCGAAGCGAGGAGTTGACAGGTGAACCAGGGCGAAGCCGACTCGCGCGCTGAGCCCGCTGCATCAGGTGCGTCGGCGATTTCAAGCGGAAGAAGATTCTCTAAGCTCTTTGGAGCGAAGCGAGGAGTTGACAGGTGAACCAGGGCGAAGCCGACTCGCGCGCTGAGCCCGCCGCATCAGGTGCGTCGGCGATTTCAAGCGGGAAGAAGATTCGTCTAAGCGCTTTGGAGCGAAGCGAGGAGTTGACAGGTGAACCAGGGCGAAGCCGACTCGCGCGCTGAGCCCGCTGCATCAGGAGCCTCGGCGATTTCAAGCGGAAGAAGATTCTCTAAGCGGTTTGGAGCGAAGCGACACTAAACGAAGGTGAATACCTTAACAAAACTTTTCCACCTTTTTACGCTTTCGATCTAACGCCTTAACCTGTCTATTTGAGATGATATTCAGCAATGTTCGTTGATCATTTGCGGTTGTTGTGACTCAACCGGCTTTGGTCGCCGGGCTCACGCGATTCTTTCCCCATGTGTCTTTCAAAAGAAGACTGGCAGGAAGGAAGACAGGGTTCGCGGAGCGGGCTTTGGGGGCTACACACGATAGGGCGTCTGCGTCAGGAGTCTCTTACGCGTTTGCAAACTCTTTAGGATTTCGGATTTGAGGGCAATTCAGGATGAAACACAAGATGAGACTGGCTTTATGGCTGGTCGGCGGCGTCATGGGTACTCAGTTGTTAGTAAGTTCGGCTTCAGCGATGCAGGAAGCTCAAACCGCCGCCGCTGTCGCCCGCAAGACCGGAACCGTGAAGTCCATTCAGGGTAATGCCATTACGCTCAAGCCGGACACCGGGGCTGACGTTAACGTGACCGTCCAGGATGGCGCCAAGGTGATGAGAATCGCGCCGGGACAGACTGATTTGAAATCGGCTGCGCCAATGACCTTGCAGGAAATTCAGGTTGGCGATCGCATGTTGGTACGCGGCAAGCCGGGTGACGCACAGGATTCTTTGCTGGCTTCCTCCATCATTGTGATGAAACAGGCCGATGTCGCCCAGAAGCAGCAGAAGGACATGCAGGACTGGCAGAAGCGTGGAAGCGGCGGAATCGTCACAGCAATCGATGCCGCAGGGGGCGCGGCGACGGTCTCAGTGAATCCGGCGTTGAGCGTGCAGGTGAAGACCGGCAAAGAGACTGAATTCTTGCGCTATGCGCCCAATTCGGTGAAATTCTCTGACGCACAAAAAGGCAGCTTTGATCAGATCAAAGTGGGTGACCAGCTGCGCGCCCGTGGCGTGAAGAGCGAAGACGGCAGGGAACTCACGGCAGAAGAAGTGATATCCGGTACGTTCCGCAATATCGCAGGAACCATCACCAGCATTGACGCAACCACAGGAACCATTGTGGTGAAAGATGTGTTGAGCAAGAAGAGCGTTACGGTAAAACTGACGCCGGACTCGCAAATGCGCAAAATTCCCGCGCAGCTGGCGCAGCGCATTGCATTCTTTCTGAAAGCGCCTGAGGCAGCTCAGGCCATGGCAGCGCGCTCTGGCGGAGCGGCAGGTGGCTCAGCCGCTGGTGCACCCGGCGGCCAAATGGGAGCAGGCGCATCTGCTGGCGGTGGCGCTGGAGCAGGGGGCGGACGCGGCGCGCCCGATTTTCAGCAGGTGATTGGACGCCTGCCGGCGGTAACCATAGCTGATCTGCAGAAGGATGAAGCTGTGATGATCGTGTCCACGCCCGGAACAGGTGGTATGGAAGTTTCGGCCATCACTCTATTGAGCGGCGTCGAACCAATAATTACTGCGTCGCCCTCCAATGCGGCGGCACTGTTAAGTGGATGGAATCTTTCTGCCCCGGGCGGCGACGCCGGTGCGCAGTAGCAGATTGCGTGGTAAGCAGATAAAGATCTGCGGGTAAACAATTGAGGAGAAGTAAATAATGATTTTCTGGCCGAAAGTGGCGCGCCTGTGCGTCCTTTTTATTACGGGTATTGGGATCGCATGTTTGGGAATGGGCGCTCTGTCGGCCCAGGCGCCCTCTTCCCAGACGTCTTCATCTTCATCTTCACCTTCATCCAAGCCCTCCGGCGGGCGCCTGCACGGACAAGTAATTGATGCAACCGGCGCGGTTATCCCCAATGCCGATATCACGTTGAAGAACGAAGCGGGACAGACTTTTTCCGCCAAGTCTGATGGCATCGGTTCCTACCTGGTGAAAGACCTTCCTGCTGGGAAATACACCATGGCAGTAGCGGAAAAAGGCTTTGCTGCCTATTCCCAGGATGTGCAGGTGACTGCCGGCGCTGACCAGAAGCTCAATATCACGCTGGCGATCCAGATCAAACAGGAAAACGTTGACGTGGGCAGCGAAGCGGCCACGGTGAACGTGAATCCGGACGCCAACGCCAGTTCGGTGGTGATCAGCGGCAAAGATCTTGAGGCACTTTCCGACGATCCCGACGAACTCCAATCCGAACTTCAGGCTCTGGCCGGCCCTTCCGCCGGACCCAACGGCGGCCAGATTTATATTGATGGCTTTACCGGCGGACAGCTTCCACCGAAGTCATCGATTCGTGAAATCAGGATCAACCAGAATCCATTCTCCGCGGAATATGACCGCATGGGCTTCGGTCGCATTGAGATTCTCACCAAGCCGGGCACTGACAAATATCATGGCCAGTTCATGTTCAATGACAATCACTCGCCGTTTGATACCCGCAACCCTTTCGCGGCCGATCAGGGAAATTTCAGTACGCAAATGTACAACGGCAGCTTCGGCGGGCCTCTGAGCAAGAAAGCGTCATTCTTGTTCACCATGGAACGGCGCAATATCAATGATGTTGGCCTGGTCAACCAAAGTGTGGTCAATGCTTTGCCGGGACAAACCATTGACACCGTTGTTCCCAATCCCCACATGCGAACCAATCTGAGCCCGCGGGTTGATTACCAGCTTTCCGCCAACAACACTCTCACGGCCCGCTATCAGTACGTACATGACACGCAGGACAACGCCGGGCTTACCGGGCTGCAGTTGCCGAGTTACGGCTATAACTCCGCACTCACCGAGCATACGGTCCAGATCAGTGACACGCAGGTGCTGGGCGGCAAAGCCGTGAACGAGACCCGCTTTGAATACCAGAAGACCAACAACGACAAGAACGCAGTCACCGGTGGGGTTGCGGAAAATGTTCTGGATACTTTCTACCAGGGTGGTAATCCATCGGGTATCTCGAACCTGGACGGCACTCACTATGAAGTCCAGAACTACACCTCGATCAGCCATGGCACGCACTTCACGCGCTTCGGAGGAAGGCTGCGAGCAACGTCAGCGACGAACACGTCCACACAGAATTTCAACGGCACTTTCGTTTTTGGCCCGACTGGGACCTTCAAGCAAGGTCTGGACTCTTTCAATGCCCAACAGCCCAGCCAGTTCTCGCTCACAGTCGGCACGCCCGGAGTCAGCAACACATACTATGACGCCGGGCTCTATGCCGAAGACGATTGGAAGCTGCGTCCTAACATGACGCTGAGCGCCGGGTTGCGCTATGAAACTCAGAATGAAATCCACGACCACAATGATTGGGCGCCGCGCATCGGCTTTGCCTGGGGCGTGGGTGGCGGCGGAAAGAAGAACGCGACTCCCAAGACTGTTATCCGCACCGGCTTCGGTATTTTCTACGATCGTTTCACCCAGGACCTGGCGTTGAATGCCGACCAGCGAAATGGCATTCTTCAGCAGCAATTTACGGTGAACGGAAGTACAGCCGCGAACCAGCAGGCGCTGGCGGCATTCTTTGCCAGTCCTGTTCTTCCTTCAGTCTCCGCGCTCTCCCTAATCAGCGGCCCCTCGAACATTTACACACTGAGCCCTGATCTCCGCTCACCCTACACCATCCAGACAGCGCTGGCGGTGGAGCGGCAGGTTTCCAAAATCGCAACAGCGTCACTCACCTATATCCATTCACATGGGGTTCATCAGTTTATTCTGTTGAATGTAAACGCGCCCACCAATCCGCTTGATCCAGCGTCACGGCCTGACCCATCGCACGGCCAGATCAACCAGTACACTTCAGGTGCGGACTTCAAGCAGAACCAGATGATCGCCAATGTCACGGTGCGCGCGGGCGCCAAGCTCACCCTGTTCAGCTATTACAGCTTGAACTATGCGAATAGTGATACCGGCGGCCCCAACAGCTTTCCGTCCAATTCGCGGGACATCAGCGTTGATTATGGGCGCGCCTCGTTTGACGTTCGCAGCCGTCTCTTTCTGGGCGGCAGCATCTCCATGCCGCATGGATTCCGCGTGAGCCCATTCGTTCTGTTCTTCACCGGTGCGCCTTTCAATGTAACCACCGGCTCCGATCTGAATGGCGATTCTGTGTTTAATGATCGCCCGGCATTCGCCAGCAGCCTCACCAGCGCCGCGAACCTTGTCTCTACTCCGATTGGTAACTTTGATGTGAAACCCGTTGCCGGCGAGACCATTGTGCCGATCAACCTGGGTGACGGCCCGTCACAGTTCACGTTTAACCTGCGTCTCAGCAAGACCATCGGCCTAGGCCCCAAATTGGAAAGCGTCAATAGCAATCAGCCGGGTCAACAGGGTGGTGGCGGCCGCGGAGGCCAGGGCGGCGGTGGCCCGCGCGGTGGTCCAATGGGCGGCCCCATGGGTGGCGGTCGAGGGCCGGGTGGTCCGTTTGGCGAGCGCTCCAATCAGAAGTACAGCATGACGTTCAGCGCCAATGCTCGAAACCTGTTCAACAATGTGAATCCAAACACACCGATCGGCAACCTGGCTTCAACCCAGTTCTTGCAGTCCACGGGGCTGGCTGGCGGACCGTTCAACTCACAGTCGGCCAACCGCAGAATTGACTTGCAGGTGATGTTCTCTTTTTGAAGATTGGGTAACGTTCTAACTTGGTGGCAAGTTCATCGGCTTTCTGAAGCTGTCAATCCTCGAATGATGCTGAAGAGCCAACGTGCAACATCCAGCGCGGGGATGTGATGATACGTACCAGGGAGTTCGTGGGCTCATCGCACTATTGCTACTGATCGCACCAACGCAGCCGGGAGCCGCCGCAGCGGAGGATAGTTTAAATGTACCAGGTCAAGCAGGAGTTTGGCAGGCTCAACCCCGATGCACCTGCCGAACTCTCTCAGTTCGCGTTTCTCATCGGAAATTGGACCTTTGAAGCCGAAGTGAAGGTGGCCGACGGACAACGGCACCGATTCAAGGGAACATGGCGCGGCCGCTACATACTCGACGGCTATGCGATCTCGGACGAATACCGGATGACAGATCTGTCCGGAAAGCTGATTGTGCTCGGGTTGAATCTGCGCTCTTATGACGCAAGCATGCAGACCTGGAACATTCAATGGTTGAACGCACTGACAGGAACATGGATGAATCTGGCACCATCCGAGTTTGGCGGGGTCAGGTCTGATGGCCAATCAATGATCTATGCCTTCAATGAGATGGCTCCGCTCGATAGCGCGCATGCGCATACTCGCGTGACTTACACGAAAGTTTCCGAGACGCACTTCACCTGGAGAGGCGAGAAGTCGGCCGACGGGAATGCCTGGCGCGAATTCATGGTCGTTGAGTGCCATCGCAGCAGGGAGTAGAACGTCCTGTTTCCAGAGGCTGGTTACGCTACGGCGTTGGGCTGAAGGTTGGCGGCGACCGCATGGGCCTTGTTGCCGCCTTCGGTCCGGGCCACGGTCAGCGCGTCTTCCACGCGATTGATGACCTCGGTCACGATATCGACGGCATCAAAACGGTCCTGCATCACCGCCTCTGCGATGCCTGCAGTCATTGGCGGAAGTCGATCGCTGTTGGGGATTTTGATTTCGCGCAGCACTTTCCGCATTTTGTCCACAACCAGAAACGCATTCTTTTCCGCGGTGTCAGAGAGCACCAGAGCAATCGTGGTGAGGTCATAACGGACCGCGACATCATTCTGGCGAATGTGCGAAGCCAGCGTCTGGCCAATCTGCTGCATCATGTTTTCCAGCGGCGCTTCGCCAACTTCTTTCACCATGGCAGACGCTTTGCCGAAATGCAGCAGCATCATGGTGAGCGGCGTCTGCTGTTGCAGTGAGCGCTTCACCTCAGAGAGCAGTACATCGAGATAAGAAGACCGCTTGAGCAACCCGGATTTTTCGTCCGTCACGGCCAGCGTCTTCATCAGCGTGCGCAGGCGCGCGTTGGATACGGCAAGCACAACCTGTTCGGCAATCGTTTTCAGGATCACCAGATCAGTCTGCCGCCATTGCCGCGGTGTGGTCTGCTCCAGAATCAGGATTCCGGATTGTTCCCCCGCATCCACCAGCGGGATCGCAACCAGAGATTCTATGTTGAGGGCCACAACTTGCTCTCGCGCCGGCGCAAGTTCATTGGCAGAGCGCGCGTTCGGGATGGCAACCGTTCCGTTAGCGGCAAGCTGCTGCGTCACGGCAATGAGTTTCACAATCGACATCACATCGGATTGCTTGATTCCCGGAGCGCAGTATTCCAGCGCAGCGGATGGCGGCTTGCCCGGCGTGCACAATCCGGCCACGCAGCGGCTGGCAGAGAAGTGCTTGCCGATTTCATTGACGGCGGTAAACAACACGCTCTTGACGTTGGCCTGGCGATACAGAGTGCGCGTTATCTCACTGATGCGGGAAAAATTATCAGCCGCGTGTTCTTCATGCTGATTGGAAGCCGACGTGACATCACTGGATGGCGGCGGAGTCGGCCTGGCTTCTGCATAGCGCGGCGTAAAGTTGGCTGAGAGATACAGGTTGCGCAGTTTCTCGTTTTTCTCTTCTTCCCGCGGATACGCTTTGTGAATGCGCTCAATGCACTCCATGGATTTAGCGCGCATGCCGTACTGGAGATAGATCTCCGCCTGAAGCACAATGTCTTCAAGGTGCTGGGCTGGTTCCGGGGCTTTCACTGGAACTATGGGTACCGTTGCCGTTGGCGTTTCCACCGCACGGGAAACCTTCTGGAAGCGATTGGAAATCTGGTTGTACTGTGATTGTTCGATCTTTCCTTTCAGCATCGCCAATCGTTTGCTGTGGCCCGGTTCGTAAGAATCAAGTTCGGCGGCGCGGTCCAGCGTTTCACCGGCCTGCCGGTAGCGGGCCGCGTCATAGTAAAGCTGGAACAGCTTGATAAGGACGCGGCCGTATTCGTGTTCCAGGCCGGCGTTATTGAAGAGCCGTTCCATGTATTCGGAAAAGTCCAGCGCTGGCGGACGCTTGTCAGACATTTCGAACATGGCATTCAGAAATTCTCTGCGCCGTCCTGCACGGGTCTCATGATTTTCCAGCTTTTGGGCCAGCCGCAACGCACCGTCCACATCTCCGATATCGAGGTAGACGCCAACCAGCGATCCAATATCTTCCAGCAGCCGTGGATCTTTATCGAACAACTCCCATGCATAAGGCTCAGCCTCTGCCGGGCGCCGCGCCGCCATCAGAGCATGTGAGTAGAGCTCGCGAACTTCCGGAGTGCTCTGGAAGCGGGTAACCATGGGCATGAGAACGTCAATGCATTCCGGCAGATGGTTGCGGGAGAACAGTCCGCGACCGTACTGGAGCACCGCGCGCGGATTCATGGGATCAAGATTGTAGGCGCGCTCAAACCACTGGAAGCCGGATCCGGGTGAGCTTTCGTCTTTGAGCGTTCCCAACTGCACAAAGCTGGCTGCGGCAACCTTGCCTTCGCCCATCAGCGTCGCTTTTTCACCGGTACGTTGATGATTTTCCGCCGTCGGCGAAAGCTCCACGATGCGCTTGATCGCCGCCAGGGCCTGAGCGTTTTTTCGTTGCTTCTCAAATCCGGCAAGCGCCGTCTCATAGGCTTCCAGCGCTTCGCGCCGGTCCTTCTTCTCAATCAATTGCGCGTAATGAAATGTCTGGAGCGGAGTGGGGATGGAGATTTTCAGAAGCTTCTTGAAGGTGACAACGCCTCTAGCCATGTCACCAACTTCCACTTCCTGCTCAAAGATGGAACTCAGCAGGGAAGCAGCTTCAGCCCCGCGACCGAGGGCCAGGCACAAGTCAGCGGCCGTCTGCCTTACCTGCTCATTCCTGGGCTCGTCCTGCAGGATGGACATGTATTCTTCCAGGGCAGCGTCAGGCTTGCTCCGTTGCAGGTACTTTTCCGCTTTTTCCAGCCGTTTTGAAATGTCCGCCATGCGATTCGGGACCTCAGGGCGTCTGGCGAATAACGGCCAAGATAGACTGAGGTTAACAGTAGCTTCATTCTATGCGGAAACACTGCTCTGCTCAATGCTTGTGAGCAACCAACAGTCCAAAGACTGGCGTTTGTCACCAATTGTGATACTCTCTCGCCTCTGAACCTCAGCAAGAAATCTGTATGCATCCGGTCAATCTGACATAGGAAAGCTGTGCGCGCCTACTGATGAGTAACCAAGAGCAGGGACTTAAACGCGAATTAAACGCCCGCCAAATGGCCATGGTAGCGGTTGGCGGATCGATTGGAACCGGATTGTTGCTGGGCTCCGGCGCAGCCATACAGGTAGCCGGACCGGCTGTGATTATCACCTACGTTCTCAGCGCCCTTGTTTCCTGGACGGTTGCCATGGCTCTGGGTGAGATGTCCGCCATGCACCCGGCGGCGGGATCTTTTGGCGTCTATGCCGAGCTCTACCTCAATCCGTGGGCCGGCTTCATTGCGCGTTATGGCTATTGGTTTTCTGTGGTCATTGCCATCGGGTCAGAACTTGTGGCAGCGGGGACCTATATGCGGATCTGGTATCCAAATATCCCGGTGGTGGCGTGGATGGTGGTGTTTGGATTCTTCCTCATCGCCATCAATCTCTTTTCGGTTGGCCACTATGGGACGTTCGAGTACTGGTTCGCACTCATTAAAGTTGTCACGATTTTCGTCTTTATCGTCATCGGCGCAGCCTTGCTGTTTGGGCGACGCGTCCATCCTGAATATCTGACCGGCGGCGGCTTTGCTCCCAACGGTTGGCCTGCCTCACTGATGGCCGTGTCATTCGGGCTTTACAGTTTTCTTGGCCTTGAGATGGTGGCCATCTCTTCGGGCGAGGCCCGCTCGGGAGCAGAGGTTGCGCGTGCCACTCGTATCGCCTTCGCCACGCTTACTTTTGTCTATGTAGGAGCCATGGCCGTGCTCGTGGGCGTGATGCCGTGGAAAAGCGCCGGCGTTGCCGAGAGTCCGTTCGTTACCGTTTTCAAAGTGGCGGGCGTTCCCGCGGCCGGATTCATCATGAATTTTGTCGTGCTTACGGCGGCCCTCTCCGGGGCGAATGCCACCCTTTATGTGACGTCACGCATGTTGTTCTCACTGGCCAGAGCCGGCCATGCTCCGCGGCGTCTCGGAGATCTCAACCAGCACGGTGTGCCCATGGGCGCGCTCCTGGCTTCCATGCTGGGAATTGTGCTGGCCATTGTTGTGCAAATGCGGGCGCCGGAGCAGGCCTACCTTTATATGATCAATACGGCGCTGGTGGGTGGCATGATTGCCTGGCTGGTCTCCCTGCTGGCCCATGTCCGCTTTCGCCGTGTCACGTCCCCTGATCAGCTTCGTGCTCTTGGCTTGCGGTCACCACTGGGCGCGGCCGGCTCCATCTTTGGATTCGTCGCGATTGTGGCCGTGATTGCCAGTACATGGTGGGTGCAGCAGTCCAGCGTTGCGGCCAAGAGCGCCATCTTCTATATGGTGATTTTGAGTGGAGCCTATTGGCTGGTGAAGCAAACTGGCCGCAGATGAGCGCAGATAGCGCAGATCAGGAAGAAATTCATCAGGCTCGAACTTAAGCCAAAGCTCATGGCCACTCTGGACTAATTGGTTTCTCAAGAATTTGACGTGGAGCGCAGCCGCCCTCGGCTGCGTTTATTGGCGACTTTGGGGCTTATTGCATTCGCCTGCTCATGGAGCCGTTTCACATACTTGGCTCGCACGCCGCCTTTCATGGAAGCGAAGTCATATTCCGCTTTCATTTCAGTTTTTTGATTTGAATCCGTTTTCTTCATAAAACTTGATTTCGTGCCTGATATCGAATCTGGTACTAATCCGAATCATATCACCCTAACGTCCGCTCTCAATTTACGTCTAAATTGAAGGAAGCTGGGCTTCGGGTAAAATTTACTGGAAGTCGCTTCATTTTGACGCATTTGTTGGAACCTCAGCCGTTCGCCCCACGTATTCACCTATAACCCATGCGGATGATCATCGACATCTTTGGCCAGGTACTCAGGACGCTCTGGGCGCACAAGCTGCGCTCCTTCCTCACCATGTTTGGAATCGCCTGGGGTGTGGGCTCTCTTCTGATGCTGGTTGGTCTGGGTGAAGGCTTCCGTTCCGGCGAAGTGAAAAACATGGCCAACATCGGCCAGGACATCATCTTTATATGGGGTGGGCAGGTGCCGGCAGTTCCAGGTCAACACCAGTCCATGCGGCCGTATTTCCTTACATATAAGGACTATCTCGACATCAAGAGGGAAGCCACGCTGGTGGCAGATGTGGCACCCATTATCAATCGTGGTGATCTTCGCGCGGTGAGTGAATGGAACACCAGTAGCGGCTCCGTCACGGGCAGTACTCCGAATTATTCCAATATCCGATATTTGCCGCAGGGGCAGGGACGCTGGTTCAACGATGGCGATGAGAAAGACCGTCGCGCCGTTTGCGTGCTTGGTTATCAGATGATGCGCAACCTGTTTCCCGGACGACCCGCGATTGGCAGCACGATTTTGTTGAACGATGTGCGATTTGAAGTGATCGGCGTGCTGGCCAACATCGGGCGTGAAGAAAACAACATGAATAATGTGCGCATTTACGTGCCTTTCAGCACCATGCGCATGTTCTTTCCCATGAAAACGGCCAAGACCACCGACGATATCGGCGCCATGAATTTTCGTCCGGTCAGCCGTGAGCAGCATGCCAACGCCATTGAGCAGGTGCACAAGATCATCGCCCGCAATCACGATTTTGATCCTGACAATAAAGATGCATTTGAAGGCTGGGATACGGTGAAGAGCTCTGAGGCCGTGGGCAAAATCTTTACCGGCATGGATCTTTTCCTGGGCGGCGTGGGCATGGTTACGCTGATGCTTGGCGGAATCGGCATTATCAATATCATGCTGGTTTCAGTGACGGAACGTACGCGTGAGATTGGCCTCATGAAGGCGGTTGGCGCCACTAATCGCAATATACTCATGCAATTCTTTCTGGAAGGCGCCTTCCTGACTTTGATCAGTGGAGGCATCGGCATTGGCGCTACAGCCGGCCTGATGGCAATTTTTGGTTTGTTTCAGCCACCCAACGGATTCGATCCTCCCCATATGGTTCCAGCTTCGGCGGCGCTAGCCGTTGGATCGTTGTCAGTGGCTGGAATTATTGCGGGTCTGTACCCTGCGCGGAAAGCCGCGATGCTGGCGCCTGTAGAAGCGCTGCGAAAGGAATAACACCATGGTCCACGATCTTCTTGGGCAAGCCTGGAGCGCAATGCGCCACAATCGCCGCCGCACCGCACTGACCATGGCGGGTATGGCCTGGGGCATTGCTACTGTGGTTATTCTGCTGGCCTACGGAGCCGGGTTTGGCCGCGCCATCCACAATATCTTTTCCAATTTCGGATTGCAGATGATGGGCGTGTTTCCGGGTAGAAGTTCCCTGCAGGCTGGTGGAACCAAAGCTGGCACGCAGACGCGTTTTACCCTCGACGATCTGCAACATATTCAGGATCAGGTGCCGCTGGTGCGGCATATCTCGCCGGAAGCCAATCTTGATACCACGGTGCAATATGACACGCGGTCATACACATTTCCCGTCGGCGGCTTCTATTCGCAGATCCAGTACATTCGAGCCATCGAGGTTGCCGAAGGAAGATTTCTCAACCCTGAAGATGAAATGCAACGCGCCCGGGTAGCGGTGATCGGCTCAGACGCCAAAGACAAACTCTTCTCCGGCAAACCCGCAATCGGCGAAAGCATTCGTGTGAAGGGTGTGAGCTTTCAGGTGATCGGTGTGCTCGCGGCCAAGATGCAGGAAGGCGATGACGATATCAACAAGATTGTCTACATCCCCTTCTCCGCGGCGGGCGACCTGAAAGACACCAAGTATCTTGACGGCATATGGGTGGGCTACGAAGGTACCGAGTTCGAGAAAATTGAAGACAACATACGCAGCACCATGGCCGCCCTTCACGGCTTCAACCCTAAAGATCAGCGCGCGGTCTTCATCTGGAACGCCATGAAGAACGTGAACAACTGGACCATTATCACCATGGCGCTGCAAATTCTACTGATGTTTATTGGGACGCTCACGCTGGGCATTGGCGGCGTAGGCCTGATGAACATCATGCTGGTCTCGGTCACGCAGCGCACACGCGAAATTGGCGTGGAGAAAGCGCTGGGCGCGCGCCGCAAAGACATCCTGGTGCAATTCCTGGCTGAAGCCCTGGCCATTACGTTTGCCGGCGGTCTCATGGGAATTGTGGTGGCATACATCATTTCTTTTACCGTGGGAAGGATTCCGCTCTATAGCGTGATTGCTAAAAATGCCGAGTCCGCGGACATTCGCCTGATCATATCGCCGGTTAACCTGCTTGTTTCCACCGGGATCCTGATTGTGGTGGGCATTGTCAGCGGCATGCTGCCCGCGCTGAAAGCCTCGCGTCTTGATCCCATTGAAGCCCTGCGCTACGAATAGACTCCTACTATGACCGCCCGTAGATTCTGCGTCCGAACATGCGTAGGCCAGCACTCGTCGGCTGATCGCCGCTTCCGCCATTTCTGTTCCCTCCGCCCTGTCCTGAGGTCTTATCTGGTTAGGTGTGACTTTTATTTCTGATCACGGCCGAAACTACGATAGAATTGATTTTGAAAATGAAATTCAATTTCAATTTCAAAATCGTTCTGGAAGAGCAGGAAATGACAGGATCCGGAAGTGAGTAAACGCTGCATCCATCCCCGTGCCATGGTTTTTGCCCTGGTATGCCTGATGGGATTTCCCGCGCTGATGAAGGCGCAGGAGAACTACTTTGTCACCTATACACACCACATGGAAGAGCCGGGAAGCCTGGAGATCGGCAACAAGTCAGTGACCGGCTTTCCCAACGCGGGCAACAGCTTTCTGGGCAGCGCGGTGGAGTTTGAATACGGCGTAAAGTCCTGGTGGACCAGTGAATTTTATCTGGACGGCCAGACCACGGCTCAGCAAAGCACTCTGTTCACCGGCTTCCGTTTTGAGAACCGCTTCCGTCCTCTGCTAAAGGAACACTGGATCAATCCGGTCCTTTATGTGGAGTTTGAAGACATCAACAGTGCGGACAAGACTCTTCTGGAAGTCGTGGGTCATGATGGCATTTCCGATTTTCTGGGACGCAATGATCGCGCGGAAAAGCAGCGCGAAGTGGAGGGGAAGCTTATCCTGTCCAGCAACGTAAAGGGCTGGAACATTGCCGAAAATTTCATTGCCGAGAAAAATCTTGCCGGCGATCCCTGGGAGTTTGGCTATGCCCTGGCGGCAAGCCGCCCGCTGTCGCTGACAGCCAGCGCGAACAACTGCGCTTTTTGCCGTGAGAACTTTTCCCTGGGAGCGGAACTCTACGGTGGACTCGGTGACCGTTACAGCTTTGGTTTCACGGATACGTCACACTATCTGGCGCCGACTGTGGCGTTCAAAATGCCCAGTGGCCCCACACTCAGTTTTTCCCCCGGTTTCGGCCTGAATCACAACAGCAACGGAGTGCTGCTGCGCTTTGGCGCGTCCGTTGAAATCCCACAACTGCTTTCACGGCTGCGAGGAAAATAATGAACTCAGCCAGAATTACAATTTGCGCGTTTGTATTGGCCCTCTCGGCTACCTTGCTTTCCGCTGCGTCACTCTATGCTGCTTCAGGGGACGGCATGTGGATATCCAAAGTGCCGGAGAAGGCGCGGGCGAAAACGAATCCCTTTGACAGCAAACCGGAAGCGCAGGCGGCAGGTAACAAGCTATTCGTCCAGAACTGCTCATCTTGCCATGGCGGCGATGGTACGGGACGCAATCGGCATCCCAGCCTGCGCACGGATCGCATCCGCACTGCGACACCCGGCGAACTGGAATGGCTGCTTACCAACGGCAGTATGAAGAATGGCATGCCATCCTGGTCGCGACTGCCGGAACAACAGCGGTGGCAGATTGTAAGTTTCCTGAAAAGCCTGAATTAGATCGGGGTAATCGGGTAATCGGGTAATCGGGTAATCGGGTAATCGGGTAATCGGGTAATTTTAAAATGCAGGATCGAACTGGGTTGCCTTGGTTCGGGCTGACCCTGTTACCAAATCAACCAGAGACTAAATACCAAGAACCAAAAACCGCATTTCAACTACCCGATTACTCAATTACTTGTTTCCCAGTCATTAATTCTTCATGCCTGGGGCTGCGCGACGCTCGAAGAGAGAGAGAACGTCAGCGGAGACAGGTGGAGGAGGAACCGGAGCGGGCGACCGCATGGCGAGTTCCTCCCTGATGATTTCAAAGCCTTCCGGGTGGTTTTCAAGCCATATCTGCCGAAGTTGCTGGTGTCCATCCTTCATGTTGAAAACCAATTTGGACTCGAGCACAGGACCCTTGGCGGACACTTCACGTGTATAGAATGCGGCCAGAACACGGGTTTGCGGGTCCCGCAGCACCAGCATGCCTCTGCCTCTGAATACCAGTTCATAGTTACCCGGACTAAACTTTTGTGCGCCAACGGTGAACTCAAAAGGAACGTCAGCGGTGACGCTGTGGTATGTCTGCGCGTGTGCCGGTGCTGGCGGCATGAACATGACCATCAACGCCGCAAAGCCGGCTACCTGAAGGACGTGTTTTGTCTGTTTCCAGGTTGAAAGTGCCCATGTTTTCCAGGGGCGGCGGCTCAAAGACCGATATATGGCCGAAATGACGGAACTGTTCGAGTCCCGGAGGTCGTGGCTATTTAAAACATTGGTCACGGCTTGATTCTCCTGCTGTGTGAATTTTTTGCCACTACGGCGGGGAACCGAGTATCTAAGAAATGGCCGTTGGTGACTTTTCCAGTAGGCCTGATCAAGATTCGCGGAGTCCTTCCGGCGGGAGTCTTTTTTTGTTACTTTTTAATGAGAAAGTTATGTCGTCAGTATCTACGCACCAGTTTGGTCCCTTCCGGCTGGATGCCAAGGAACATCGTTTATCCCGCAATGGCGCCGATGTGCCGTTGCAGCTCAAAGCCTTTGAGATCCTGTGCATTCTGGTGGAGCGCGCCCAGCGCCTGCTGACCAAGGAAGAGTTGCTGCGTCAGGTTTGGCCTGATTCCACGGTGGAGGAAAATAATCTCAACAAGAATATTTCTCTGCTGCGGAAAGTACTGGGCGAACAGGAGAACGGCCAGTCATACATTGAGACCATTCCTCGCGTGGGATACCGGTTTACGGCAACGGTAGTCCTGTTGGATCCGTCTTTGTCCTTGTCTTTGCCGGCGGCCAATGCCACACCCGCCGTCGCACCTATGGAAAAGCCCGGCAGAAAGACAGTGGCGGTGCTTTACTTTGAGAATCTGAGCGGTGACATTCATGACGAATACTTCCGCGACGGCATCACCGAAGATGTGATCACAGAGCTGGAGAAGATCAGGGAGCTGCGTCTGATTCCGCGCACGTCAGTGCTTGCATATCGTGACAAGCCGCTCGCGTTGACGGAAGTGGGCGACCGGCTTTGCGCCGCTTATGTTCTGGAAGGAAGCATTCGACGCTCCGGGAATCGCCTTCGCATCACCGCCCGCCTGGCGGAAACTGCCAGTGGCCATTCCGTGTGGGCTGAACGCTATGACCGCAGCATGCAGGACGTGTTCTCAATCCAGGATGAGATTGCCAAGAACATCGCTGTAGCGTTACGGGTGGTGCTCACGGAAACCGAGAAGCATGAAATTGAGAAGGTTCCCACCAGCAACATTCAGGCGTATGACTACTATCTGAGGGGGCGCCAATTCTTTTATCAGATGCGCCGCCAGAGTCTGGAATTTGCGCGCCAGATGTTTGCGCGGGCGATCGTCATCGATCCTGGGTATGCGCGCGCTTACGCTGGCGTGGCCGATTGCTCCTCATTCATCTATATGTGGTTTGAAGCCACCTCAGATAACCTGCTGGAGGCCCTCTGTGCCAGCCGGCGCGCGGTGGACCTTGATCCTGAGTCACCGGTTGCGCACGCATCGCTTGGTCTGGCGGAGTTCCTGAGCAAAAATTATGAAAACGCCAACGCCCAGTTTGAAACCGCAATCAGCTTGTGCACGGAACTTTACGAGGCGTATTACTTCTACGGACGGTCCTGCTTCGCCCAGGGACAGTTTGAGAAGGCTGCTGGACTGTTCGCCCTGGCGAGCGAGGTAACCCCGGCTGATTTTCAGGCCGTGTCACTGTCCGGGCTGTGTTTCCGTGCATTGGGTAGAGACATTCAAGCCCGCCACGCATTTGAGCAATGCTTACGGAAAGTGGAGAACCATCTGCGGCTGAATCCCGATGACGTGCGTGCCGTCTACATGAAATCCGGTGCGCTCTGCGGGCTGGGAGAAAATGAGCTGGCTCTGGAGTGGTCTGACCGTGCATTGGCCATGGACCCGGAAGAATCATCAGTTCTCTACAACGTCGCCTGCAACTATGCGTTGCTCAATCAGACAGAGAAAGCCATCGCTTGCCTGGAAAAGGCTTTTCGGAAGGGATTCGGTCACAAGGAATGGATGGAGCATGATCCGGATTTTGCTTCTATCCGGAACCACCCTCGGTTTAAGGCGATGATGCGTGGAGGCAAGCGCTGGCTCGACGCCGCGGCAGGCTAGGTCAATTGGTAATTGTGTAAGTTGGTAATTGTGTAAGTTGGTAAATGGGTAATTGGGTTTCCGGGTAATTAGGTAAACCTGTATACCAAACACCAACTACCAAGAACCAAATACCGCTTTTCAATTACTCAATTACCCGATTACCAATTTCTTTTAGAGTCCGTTCTGTTTCTTTTCGCGCTGGAACGGCTGTTCCAGATAGCGTCGCGCTTCTTCCAGAGCGCCCTGGGTGTTGTCGCCGGTCTGTATGGCCTGGCGATATTCGTTTACCGCACGCGACCGCTGTCCGGTAACGTCAAAGATCTTGCCCAGCATGATGTGGCTCCAGACCTCCGTCCAGCGTGGGTCCTGATTGCCATTCAGCGCCTCACGATATTCATTCGCCGCCGACTGGTAATTCCTTTGCAGGTAAAACACTTCAGCAATGCGATAGTGCGCCAATGAACTGTTGTGGTTGACCTCAAGCGCTTTATTGAATTCGGTGAGCGCTTCCGCCAGGCTGCCTTCCGTGGTCAACTCCTGGCCTCGACGGATGGCAACGCGGACTTTCAGGTCGGGTGAATTTTTCAGCACCCAGTTATTGGGATCCAGCACCAGTTTCCGTGGCTTACCGAATGTCTCCACCGCAAATGGCGATTCCGTCCCGACAACATCAATGCGCTTCATCTCTGTCTGGCCGTCGGTATCGACCTTCAACTCCACCGGCATGCGGAACAGGTCCAGGTCCTGCGTGACTTCACCCACTACGCGGAATCCTTTCTTGATGCGATAGACGGTGTACTTCATCTTGAATTCAGGCGCACCGGTGCCGTTGACCCACTGGGTAAAGAAGGATGTAAGTTTGTCGCCGTGGTGTTTCTCGGCGATTGCCTGAAGGTCATCCACGGATGCTGTCTTGTAGGCGTACTTCCCCATGAATTCCTTCATGGTCTGGTCAAACGCCTGGTCGCCAATGACCCAGCGCAGCATATGAAAGATCATGCCGCCCTTGTCGGTTACCAGCGACTGGAATTGCGGAGAGAAGACATCGAGCTTGTTTACGCTGGCCAGCGGCGTAGTGTCATAGGCCAGTGCGCCTACGGCCATGTCGCGAGTCGCATCTTCAAAGGCCGCCGCTCCGGCAGCGTTCTGTACGTAACGCATTTCCGAGGCGCGCGCGCCTCCATCCACCAGCCACCAGTCGTCTTTGCTGGAGGCGCTTACCAACCCGCCCCACCACTGATGTGCCACTGAATCAGCCAGAAGGCGGTAGTTGGTCTTTTCATTGATATCGCGCGATGCGATGGCGGAAATCTCCGGCGCCCACGCGGTGGGGACCGTATCGTCCGGCAGTTCAACGATCTTCAGCATCGGCGTACCTACGGTGCCGTAGACGCTGGTAAAGAACTCCTGCTCTTTGATGGCGGTATCGCCATAGAACGGCGCAAACTGCTTTTTGGCGTTGCTGAAATAAACATGCACATTGCCGCCACCATAAACCTGGTCAACATACGGTCCGGCAATGATGGTTCCAGGAAAGCTTGGCCTGGGCCAGCTAAAGGACGCCACGACTTTTCCGGATGGGGCGGTCTTCTCCGGTTTTACACTGCCGCTGCCGATGATGACCGTTCCGGCCGGAGCGGTGATGTTAATGTTGGCCGTAAAGCGGTCAATGCCGTAGCCGGTCACCGGGAACCAGCGTCCGGGATACAGAAGATAGGTTACGTCTTCGCCGATATAGGCCAGCTTCAGCCCTTCCACCGGACTGTCTTCGGCACTGGCCAGCGCACCTTCGTATTCAAAGGTCAAGGTGGTGGTGGTGCCTTTGGGAATGGACGTGGGAAAGGTCACGCGGACAGCATTGTCCTGGCTCACGCGTTCGGCTGTGAGCGGCTTGCCTTTTTCGTCAGTCACGCGGGTGGGATGCAGCGCATTATGGAGTTCAAAGCTGGCAAAGTTCACGTCTTCCAGCGTAGTGAACTTGACCTTGGCCTTGGCCGTCAGATGATGGGTCTTGGGGACGATCTCAGCGTCAATCTGATAGTCATCGGCCTTGATGCGGGCTTTCTGGGCGAGCGCGGGCAGAGCAAATAGAACAAGAAGGGCAGCGCCAATAAAAAGGCGGGCACGTCGCTTGAGCGGTCGTGCTGTATGCATGAATTTCTCCAGAGCTGCTCGAATACCTACTTAGATGACCATTTTTTCAAAAAAGCTGCTTTTATACCACTTTTGAGAACGCGGATGGACTCAAAGCTTGCGTTCTGCCACGCATTTAGGGCATGAAATGCTGAATTTTTACCATCGAGGAACTCAGGCCGAAAGGACAAAGGCAAACCTTACCGCTGATGGCTGGATGAACGATGAACGCGGATGGCCACTGATTAAAAACCAAGACTAACCACAAAGGGCACGAAGGACCACGAGGGAGGAGGTCGGAGTGAGTGAATGGTGGAGCGCAGGCGCCCTCGCCTGCGGCCTTAGCTCTCACCACAATTTCAAGGCCACCAGCGGCGTCTCGGTAGAACTCCCTGTATCAAAATTGTTACAACAGGCAGCATTGGGATCTTTCGACTGCGTTCCGGGTGGCCCACCCTTTCGCCCGGTTTTGGCGAAGGGTGGGGTACATTATCCGGATTGCGGTGCATGTAACGAAGTTTCTCGACACGCTTGCGAGAAGTAGACACGTTGAAGTCGTAATATCGTTTCTGCCAGACCGGTTCGCCATCGGTATGCGTACGCAGCCTTCTTGAACTGATCTGCTTGAGCATCTGGAGAGCCATCGCCAGCGTGGACTTTTTCGGTTCGTCCAGCAAAAGATGGACATGATTGGGCATGACTACATAGCCGAAGATCTGCAGGTTGTACCAGCGTCGTACACGCTCCAGAGTCTTCTCAAAGATATCTCTGGCGGCGGCAGTTTCCAGATATTTCTTGCGATGGTAACAAGTGAAAGTAACGAAATGAAGCTGCTGGCTTTGTTGATAGCGCTTCAATCGCGATGGCATGGTGAAGAAATTATCCCGAGAGATTGAAAAGGGCAATAGATTTGTACCCCACCCTTCGCCAAAGCCGGGCGAAAGGGTGGGCCACCCGTCCATTTCTCTGTCGCTTACTTTGATCCGCGGCCATCCGCGGTTAGTTCTTCCGATCCCGGGGATGTCGCGCGATGACGGCGTTCGCGGCGATCCTCTGATGTAATATCCATTCCAGAATGCAATTCCTACTCTCTGCCGGTGAGGCATCCGGGGACAGCTACGGCGCGCAGTTGATGGACACGCTACGCCAGCTCTCGCCTGGTGTGGAATTCTTCGGCATGGGTGGAGAGAAGATGCGGGCTGCGGGCGCTGACTTGCAGGTCCATGCTCATGATGTCGCGGTGGTAGGTCTGGTGGAAGTTCTTACTCATCGTACCTGCCATTCACAAACGTTTTCGCCATTTGGTGGCGGAAGCCGCCTTACGCAAACCGGACGCCGCCATCCTCATCGACTTTCCTGATTTCAACCTGCGCCTAGCGAAAGAACTGCATGCGCTGGGGATTCCGGTTTTCTATTTCGTCAGCCCGCAGATATGGGCGTGGCGTACCGGACGCGTAAAGCAGATACAGCAATATGTACGCAAGATGATCGTGATCTTCCCTTTCGAGCAGGAGTTTTATCGCACGCACGGAGTGGACGTTTCCTATGTTGGCCATCCGCTGGCCTATCTGCCGCCGCCGGAGGTGAACCGTCCGGAGTTTGCTGAGCAGTACCACCTGTTACCGCGAAAACAGTGGATAGCGCTGCTGCCGGGCAGCCGACGCAAAGAGCTGAGGATGAACCTGCCGGTAATGCTGGAGGCCGTTGAACTTCTCCGCAAACAGGGGCACGACTATGAATATCTCCTTCCCGTAGCATCGACGCTGGATTCAGAATGGGTGCGCTACCAGCTTGGGCCGGCGACGGACTGGATAAAGCTCACAGCCGACGCGCGCGCCACCGTCACGCTCTCTCGGGCTGCCGTGGTGGCCAGCGGCACGGCAACTGTAGAAGCAGCGCTTACGGGTACGCCATTTATCGTGGTATATCGTCTCTCTCCGTTGACCTGGCTGCTGGGACGCAGGCTCGTCAGCCTGGATACTTTTGCCATGCCCAACCTGATTGCCGGACGTCGCGTGGTGCCGGAGCTGATCCAGAGCAAATTCACGGCGGAAAACGTAGTCCGCGAGTTGACGGCCATCCTCGCCGATGGCCCTGTGCGTCGACAAATGCAGGAAGGTCTTCAGGAAGTGCAGCAACGCCTGCGCGATAATCAGGCTGGCGAGTCACCCGCCATGCTGGCGGCGAGAGAGATACTCTTGAAATAGAAATCAAGGGTGGGTAAAGACTATGCATATTCGTGCCGAAATGTTGTTGCATTCGATTTCTCTACTGATAATTCTGGCATTCGCACAGCACCTTCCCATCTGGGAGCCGCCGACTACACCAGATTCCCCAGTCAATCGGCCCACGGTTAAACACGAAATTCTGAACAGAATTCAAGTCTCTGGATTGAAGATTGCGCTTGAGAACACTCAGTTGTCAAAAGTGCAGAAGCGGCTTGGTGGCACCATTGGACATCGCGGTGACGCCAGCGAATCACTCAGCTGGCTGTGCATGCACGGAAACGACCAGTCTGGCGAGTGGATCTTGTGGCTAATGAGCGGAGAGATTGACGGCGGCACCGTTGGCGGGTTTCGTTGGGGACGTGTAACGCGGGGTGCGAGTGTGGATGGCCGATGCCAGACATTGCGTGGCGAAAAAGTCATCGATCTACCTATTAAGCTTGAACTAGGGATCAAGGAAGCCGAGATAGTGCGTCTCCTCGGGCAGCCTACACAAAAGCTTGGAGACCGTCTTGTCTATGTCCATGAGCACGAAGAAATGAGACACAACGAGCGCTACACTGCGACGAATGCGTTGACGCTCTATCTCCATGAAGGCGTGGTTTGGGCAATAGAAACATGGAAGTCAACCACGTCATAGTCTGTCAACACGCCAGCACCGCAGGCGGGGGAGCCTGCGCTCCACATACCACTACGCCTACCAAGGTTCTGTATACCGCATGTGCCTTCTTCCACTTAGGTGGCTTCTTCCGACGTAGGCCGCCTCTTCATAACCACGTCCTTTTAAAAAACAACCCACTGTCATTGTCATGTTGAGCGGAGTCGGAGCGAATGCGACGGCGCAGTCGAAACATCCCGGTGCAGCAGGGTGTAACAATGCTGATACAGGGAATTCTACCGAGCACGCCGATAGTGACAAGAGAGTTTGGGAAGAACTCCTTGAGGCTGTCTGAGCGGCGTTAGCGTTCTCGGGATTTTTCGGCTTCGAGACGCGATGTTTCGCGCGTCTCTTCGCTCAACATGACAGGGTTTGGGCATTTACTCTTAGAGACCCCTCGCACTCTGTCTGGAAGCAGAGAATTTGGATCCAAGTGAAAAAGGACGAACTCAAACCCGCCGATCTCGAACGCATCGATGCATGCCTGATCTCCTATATCTCGGACCAGTATAGGAAAGTGGCGTTGGTGATTGGTCAGGCGATGCTGGAGTTGGACGGCGAATATCCTGCTCTTCCTGATATGCTTTACGCCTCTCGCATCAAACATCTCGCCGCAACCGGAGTAATTGAGTCAGTCGGGAATCTCAAACGTATTCGTTTCAGCGAAGTTCGACTGCCTTCCAATGATTCGGAATAACCGCAGGCGAGGGCGCCTGCGCTCCACAATTCACTAAGCCTGGCAAAGATCACCAGATCACCAGATTTCCTGCTTTCTCCGTGCCTCCGTGTCTCCGTGGTGAAGATTCTCGCATCCAAATGAGGAACATGGCTTGCTACCCCATAGTCCTGAAGTACTACGCATTTGCGGCCAACTTTCCACGGCTTTTTCGATATAATGATCAGGCTCTGGTGTACTCTGGACTTTTGGCCGGGACGAGGTGTCTCTGGCCGAAAGACAGGCCCAAATGAAGGTTTTCTCGCGCGTCTTTACGCCCACAAAGAACCGTCGACTCAATGAGTTGGCCGGGTTTCTTCTGTTTGTCTCCGCGGCCCTCCTTTTCCTTGCCTTGGTGAGTTATTCGCCCACGGACCCGTCGTTGAATACGGCTGCGGGCGTTGCTTCGCAATCCCAGGGTTCTCAATCCGCCAATAACTTGATTGGCTTGTTCGGCGCCATGCTGAGCGATCTTCTCCTGCAAAGCATCGGGATATGCGTTTTCCTGCTGCCGCTGGCCATCACCCTGCTTGGCATTCGCTGGTTTAAGTCGCGCGACGTCTCATCTCCCGGCGCCAAGGCCCTGGGTGCGTCCATCTTATTGGTCTTCTCGCCGGCCTTGCTGGCGCTGCTGCCCGGACACTTGCGCTGGAGACATGCGGTGCCCATTGAAGGACTGCTTGGCCGGATCCTGGGAGACGTGCTGCTGCACTACTTCAATTTGATTGGCGCTTATATTGTCGCGGCGACGGTAGTAGCCGTTGCGCTGTATCTGTCGACGGCATTCTCGTTTAGCTCTGCCCGTATATGGATGGAGACACGCTTTGCCTTCACCTTTGCTCTGTGGCAGCGTTTTCAGGACTGGCGTGCCGATCGTGCAAAGAAAAAAGCCCTGCAGAAGCAGGCACAAGAAAAAGAAAAAGTTCGCACAGCAGGACCCGCTATTCCGCCTCGGCGCATGCAGCCTGAGCCGGTAAAGAGCGGGATCGATCGTGAATTCGAAGCGCAGAGATTCGAAGCTCGTTCTAACGAAGTGCGTTCTAACGAAGCGCGTTCTATTGAAGACAAGCCGGTTGCCGCCGCGGCTCCGCGCCCCGCTGCGCAACCAGTCGCCCAGCCGCAGCCCGCGTCCGCACAAGCCGGCGCTGTTCCACAGGAACCCGAGCCGCCGATCGCCGCGCGGGCTGACCTTGAAGGCAAAGCCAGGACAGTGTTGCCCAAGATTGCCGCGGGAGGTTACAAACTGCCTCCCAGCTCATTGCTGCAACGGTCAGATGATCGCCATGCCATCAATGAACAGGAACTAAAAGACCTGGCGCTGGTCTTGACGGAGAAGTGCGCAGAGTTTGATGTACTGGGAACCGTCACGCAGATCAATCCCGGTCCAGTGGTGACCACCTACGAATTCAAGCCTGAAGCCGGCGTGAAGTACAGCCGCGTGACCAGCCTGTGTGACGATCTTTGTTTAGCGATGCGCGCGGAAAGCATTCTGATCGAGCGTATGGCGGGCAAGTCAACGGTGGGAATTCAGGTGCCGAATCCCGAACGCGAAACCATCTGGCTGAGAGAAATGGTGGAGTCGCAGGAATTTCTCAGCACCAAGAGCAAGCTCACGCTGGCCATGGGCAAGGACATCAACGGTCGCATCATCACCGCTGACCTGGCGGCGATGCCGCATTTGCTGATCGCCGGTTCAACCGGCTCAGGCAAGAGCGTGGCCATCAATGCCATGATCATGTCCATCCTGTACAAAGCCACGCCGGACCAGGTGAGGCTGATCCTGGTTGATCCCAAGCGGCTGGAACTTGGCGTGTATGAAGGTGTGCCGCACCTTTATGTGCCGATCATTACCGAGCCCAAGCTGGCGGCCAATGCGCTGCGCAACGCGGTACGCGAGATGGAGCGTCGACTGAAAGTGCTGGCGGCCAAGGGTGTCCGAAACATTGAGCAGTACAACAAGCTTTTCGAAAAAGATACGCCGAGCTTGTTTGAAGAAGAAGGCAACGAAGAGAAGCCGCTGCCTTACATCGTCATCATCATTGATGAGCTGGCTGACCTGATGATGCTGGACCAGTCGAACGTGGAAGAATCCATTACACGTCTGGCGCAGATGGCGCGCGCCGTGGGCATACATCTGGTGCTGGCGACGCAGCGTCCGTCGGTTGACGTGATCACGGGTCTGATCAAAGCCAACTTCCCGTCGCGCATTTCATTCCGCGTGGCCACCAAGATTGATTCGCGCACCATTCTTGACGCCAACGGCGCCGAGTCATTGCTGGGCAAAGGCGACATGCTGTATCTGCCGTCGGGCTCGGCGCGCGTTAACCGCGTGCATGCGCCTTACACCACGGAGAAAGAAACGCACGCGGTGGTTGAATTCTGGCGTTCACAGGCCCAGGCGCAATACGAACAGAAATTTCTGGAAGCACCCAAAGACGAAAAGCAGGTCATGGCCGGAGGCGCTGATAGTGACGACGACGGCGAGGAGCACGACGAGCTCTATCATGACGCGGTGAAGCTGGTGCTTGAATTCGGCAAGGCGTCCACGTCACTTCTGCAACGCCGGTTACGCATCGGGTACGGGCGCGCGGCGCACCTGATCGACCTGATGGAAAAAGATGGAATCGTGGGAGCAGCGGACGGTCCCAAGCCGCGTGAAGTGCTGAAGCGTCCGGATTGGTTGAATGAGGTGGAAGAGGCGCTGCGTTAGGTCTCTTCTTGCTTTTAATCCCGAGCTTTCTCTGCAACTCGAGCGCAGCGAGGGATCCCTATAGGCTTGAAAGAATCGTCGCGTGAGCCACGTTGACTCACTTGTCGTTTACGAATGGTCGCCCTTGAGTTTGTGTCAGATTGTAGGGATCCCTCGTTTCACTCGGGATCAAAAACAGAGAATCGGCTCCCTGGATACCGTTCGGGTTACATAAAGAACCAAATACCAAGAACCATCTATCTACTTTCTAGTAACGATCTTGCTTTTTCCTTCCACGAAGGAGCAACATACCTTGGCTCGTTACTTCTCCCAAATGCCATTAGCGGAAAGACGTCGACATCCTCGTTATTCCTGTGACTTAACCGTAGACGTGCAGGCGACGGGCGAAGCGGATGTTTATCGCGGCCAGCTTGCTGATATCTGCCTGGGTGGCTGCTATGTCACTATGATTACTCCACTGCCGCCAGGTGTAACCGTTCTGGTCCATTTCAAAGCCGGTGACCAGGAGGCAGCGTTGATTGGCAGGACAGTAACCAGTCTGCCCGGAATCGGCATGGGCATTGAGTTCATAGCGACCGCCGATAGTGAAGGGTCCGGTAGTGAACGCTCTGATAGTGAACGATCTGATAATGAACGCTCTGAGGTGTTGCGCGCGCTGATTGAATTCCTCGATGACGCTTTGGCTAAAGATGACGCCGTGGCAAAAGTCGACGCACTGGCAAAAGAAGCGTGAACTGAGCTCCTTTTTCGCCGGCAAAAAACCAAAGGCCATCAACTTCCATATGGGGAAAAAGTTGCACTGGGCCATTTGTACGCTTCGCCTCGTGTTCCTCCGTAACAACGGATGCACCACTAATGGTGGAACAATAGAGGGTAAGGAGTACAGCAATGGCCGATTACAAAATGAAGCGCAGGTATCCGCGATTTGCTTGTGATACCGGAGTAAAAATTCTTCCGGATTTCAGCAGCAAAAGTTATTGGGGAACCGTTTCAGATATTTCGCTCGGAGGTTGTTATGTCTGCATCCCTTCGCCGCTTCCGGTCGGACAAGCAATCACGCTTTCCATCAAGACGGCCAATCTTGATTTGAACGTAGCCGGTCGCGCCGTGAGTTCGCATCCGGGATTTGGGATGGGCGTTGCCTTTCAGGGATTCCCCCGCGAAGGTGAAACGAAGCTGAAGACGTTGCTGGAGCATCTGGCGACTCAACCCAAACCTACACATTCATCCGGCGTTTTTCACTAGAGCTATCTTTCACGCTGCTTTCCTATGCGGCCTTCCCTAAGCTGTGACGGTACGCATGGACTTCAGCGCCAGAGCACCTAACAGCAGCACAGCAGCCACAATGGCAGTCCACAGGACGGCGGGATGACGCTCCGACCATGGACGATCATCCGGCCTTCCCGTATACGCGGAGTTATTCGCTTCGCTGCCCAACTGTGCCGCGCTTGCGTCCCTGGAGTTCAGGAAAAGTTTGGCATAGTCATATTCGGGCCGTTCCAGCTTTTCATCGCCGTAGTACAGCATTACTTGTCCTTGCTCCGGCGAATCAAAATAAAGTCGTCTTTCAATTTGCTGCAGACTGGCGGACGTGAGCTTCAATGGCGGATCGTCGCCATTGTGGATTACGATTTTCAGCAATTTCTGGCCGATCTCGGAGAAATCCACTTCGTCATCTTCAGAATCTATTCTTTGTCCGGCACGCATCATGTGTACGCGATTGATTTCGCCGGTGCTCAGGACCAGATCTTTGTCATCGCGGACCTCAACCGAGCGGCGGAAGTTGGGCTGAGATGGATCGATGGTGAAAACAACTTTCTCAACCGGAACGTTGCCTGAAACATTGAAAGTCAGAACGGTGTCTTTATTTTGCTGCTGGATGGCCGGAGGAGTGCTCACGTTGCGCCAGACGGGTTTTCGTTCTTCATGCAGCTCTGAGATGGCGCCCAGAATGTCCGCGGGCTTCACCGGTCCATCCACGGTTACGCGCAGATATTTGTACGTGGAGCGGGGCAGGCGAAGCATGAAGTTGTTGCCCAGATTTTCGCGCGAGAGATCATAAAGAATGCTGTCGCCCAGCTCGGCCCATTGCGGACCGTGAAGATCATCCTGCCCTTCCACGTGAAAGTGTGCGACAAAATCTTTTGCGCCCAGTCTCAGGTCCACATGGTCATACTCTGCTACCGCTGACATATCGATCAGAAACTGCGTCTTGCCGCCAACCACTGACTGCTGAAGAACCGAAACTTCCTGGTGCTCATGCTGCTGGCTGCCGTGCTCGGTCAGAAGCGCGTAGGGAACTTCAGTCTGGCCGGTGTAGAGTCGCAGGTCGCCCAGATCAGGCCGCGCATGGCTCCAGACCGCATCGTCGACAACTACATAGTGCTGGCCGGAGCCGGAAACCTGCACAGGCCTCTGGTACTTGAAATATGTAAGGGACGCAGTTGCACCCAGCAGTACCAGAGCAAAAAGTTTCGTGGTCGGCGTGATCATCAATTGGTTCCTTGGTTTGGCGCGGTGTGTGAATGGTCGGCCAGCTTGAGCCAGCCGCGATGATAAATGTATGACACTCCCATCAGCACAACGCCCAGCGCAATAAAGCTCAGGATGCGGTATCCCTGTTGCAGATTTGAGGTGTCAAACACAAAGACTTTTCCTACGGTTACCGCAAGAAGGACAATCGCCTGCCAGCGAACGAACGCTGAGCGCTGCCGGAAACCGAACAGCATTAATCCTGCGCCGTATAACAACCAGATCACGGAATAGCTCAGGTTCTGCGCGAACTCGATCTGCTGGTAAGCCGCATAGCTTGTGGCGTAATGATGGCTGGCATTCCACGCAGATAGCTCGCGGCCGAAGTAGCTGGATGATTCCAGCGTGAACGCCCTCAGCGCCAGAAAGTTCAGGATGATTCCCGAGACGCGCACAATGGGAAGCTCTCTGGCGGAGGCTGACCGTGCGCCGGCCCAGACAATGCCGCCGAGAATGGCGATGGCCACAACATAGGTGGCAAATCGCGCATTGAAGACCAGGGTGTCCACCTGGAAGTTGTCGAAGGCGAGCAGGCGAAAGATGCCGAGTGCGAGCGCGGCGCCGGCAAACCAGCGCAGGAAATCCGTATTGGTGCGAATGGCAATGGCCAGCAGTACAGCGGATTCAATCAGCCAGCCCAGGGTAATCCAGTGCGAATCCAGCTTGAGCGGAATCGCGATGGTAATGAATGCCACGGCAATGGCAATGTGCAAGAGATTAACGAGCTTGACTACATCCGGATCGCTTTTCACTCGGCGTTTGAACTGGCTGCTTATCGCCAGATAAGCCGCAGCGAATCCCAGCGCCCACCAGGTTAGCGTGGCCAGGTCATTGTCATACATCACATACAGGGCCAGAAAGCCGAGAGCCGCGTTGAGCAACGGCAGGACCGTGAGCGTGATTGAAAATCCCGCGTGCCAGCGTGACCGCGTGAGCGGCGTGACCAGAGGAACGGTGGCAAAGATGGCAACGAAGAACAGAAGAAAACCCACCGTTACGTCTTGTTCCACGTGCTTGTAATATTTGAAATACCAGCCAAGATAAAGAATCACCGTGCCCACAAAGCTGCCCCACAGCAGCCGTCGCCAGGGCTTCAGGAAGACCAGCGCAAGCATACCCAGATCCAGCAGGCCCACATAGGAAAAGAGAAAAACTTCCGCGTTGGTTCCCGTGGAAAGCAGCACGGGCGTAAGGAAGCCGCCGATGATGGCAAACGCGGCCAGAATTTCCGCATCCTGCGTGAGCGCCAGAATCACGGTGAAAACCGTGACCAGAAGCATGGCGCCGAAAGCCACTTCAGCGGGTATGAGATGGTAGACCTGAAACGCGCCCCATAGTGAAAGGTAGAGAACGCCAATGCCCACGGCCTTCAGCGAATAGGAAAATGCGACCTGCCCCTGGCGGCGGACAATCTCGCTCAGCACGATCACGGCAATTCCGCTCAGCAACCCGAGGGCGATGCGACCGGCTGCTCCGATCAACTGACTGTCAAACGCATATTTGATGAAATACGCGACGCCGATCAGGATTGCCGCTACGCCAATCCGATTCAGCCATAGCTTGCCAATCTGACCTTCAAGATCGTCGCTCGGCTTTGTTGCGTCTTTCACACGGCTGGTGTACGCGAATGTAGAGGTCCGCGGCGGCGGAGGTGGTGGCGGAGGCGGAACCATCGGACGTGACGGTGTTTCTGCACTCGCAACCGGGGACTGCGGTACTGGCGGCGCCGCAGGACGAACCGGCGTGACAGGAACTGCCAGTGGGTCGACGCCTGCCTGCTGTTCCAGCTTGTGCACACGAGCGGTGAGCGCCGCGACCTGCGCTCGCAACGCTGCTAAATCATCTTGTTCGGAAGCCATGCGGGTAAGCTAACGCATTTGCTGGCGATGGGCAAAACATTTATCGCCGGCCACCCATCGAATGGATATGGACCTCAGGTTCGCTGTGCCCGGAGCTATTTCTCGTCCTTGCAAATCTCCGTTACCGCTTCCAGCGCGGCTTCGCAATCTGCGCGGCTTACGTCCATGTGAGTCACAAAGCGCATCTGCTCAGCATTGATGCCTGCGGCAAGAACGTTCTTCGCCGCCAGCTTCTGGCTGAAATCAGCAGTGTTCATTCCCGTGCCGGTAATATCAAACACAAGAATGTTGGTGGCCACCTTCTTCGGGTCGATCTTGATCCCGGCGACGCGTGACAGACCTTCAGCAAGAAAGCGGGCGTTGTCATGATCTTCTTTCAGACGCAGCGGCATCTTCTCTAGCGCGATGAGTCCGGCTGCAGCCAGAATGCCTGCCTGTCGCATGCCTCCGCCCAGAGCTTTGCGATACTCCCTCGCCTTGCGATAAACTTTACGGACCAACTAGCATGGATCCCACAGGAGCGCCCAGTCCTTTGGACAGGCAGAACATCACAGAATCAACCTTGCGTGTGACTTCGGATACAGGCTTGCCCAGAGCAACCGAAGCGTTGAAGACACGAGCGCCGTCCAGATGAACGGGTAACCCGGCTTCATGCGCACGATCGCAGATGTCGTCGAACTGTTCCTGCGGATACACAGTTCCGCCCGCCATGTTATGAGTGTTTTCGAGTGAAACGAGTCCAGTCTGTGCCTTGTAGTAAATTCCCGGCGCGATGCGTTTCTTGATCTCCGGCCAGCTGAGCAAGCCGTCTTCGGCATAAATTGGGCGCACCAGACATCCAGAGAAAGTAGCCAGCGTGGCCATCTCATAATTGAAGATGTGGCCGCGCTCTTCGCAGATGATTTCCTGCCCGTGGTGCGTATGTATCTTGATGGCGATGGCATTGCCCATGGTTCCGGTGGGAACAAAGATGGCGGCCCCATGATCGAAGATCTGGGCCGCTCGTTCTTCCAGACGATTGATGGTCGGATCTTCGCCATACACGTCGTCGCCCACTTCGGCTTCGGCCATGGCGCGGCGCATCTCCGGCGTCGGCTTGGTAACCGTGTCACTACGGAAGTCGAGCATGGGCTTAGTTTTCTTGTCTGACGTTTTTGTATCTAACGTTGTTTTATCTAACATTGCTTTATCTAACATCGGCGAAGTTCCGGGCTGGGCGACTCTGGATTCCATGATTGTCCTGTCGTTATACAGGATACCGATAGTTGATCAGATTCGTCATCTCCGGTGTCATAGCTATGCCCTAACCTTTATCATTTTTCCGTTTGTCATCCTGAGCGGAATCGGAGCGAATGCGACGATGAAGTCGAAGGATCTATGTATTTTTCTTATGATGTCGATACGCACTTGTGACTTTATTGACGTTTATATTGAAGAACGTTTCTTTCCTCTGTCATCCTGAGCGGAGCGCATGTAAACATCCAACGCGCCAGGTCGATAGGCGCGCAGCCGAAGGATCCCGGTGCAGTTCGTCGTAACGATGGCGATATGGGGAGTTTCTACCGAAGCTGCCGGTTGTAACGGCCAGGGCGCGACACATGTCACGTCGAAACCCGTTCCCCAACAAACCTTTCAAACACTTCGTTCGACAGCAAGCGGCCGCGCGGCGTCAACCGAAGACTATCGCCGCTACGGGCAAGCAATCCTTCGGAAACCAGTTCATTGACCGCCGGCATGTGGGCGTCGAATGGCTCACCGTACTGCGCCCGAAGCGAAGCGAGATCAATGCCGCCATTCAATCGCAGACCAAGAAAAAAACTCTCTTCCAACGCCTGCGCCCGCGAAATCTGTGCCGTCGAAATCTCCGGCGCGGCCAGAAACCGATCATACACATCGACGGATGAAAACCGCAGGCAATCGGCGCCCTGTTCGCGCGACCGCGACGAAGAAGGCAGCATGGAGTGTGCGTCCACGCCAAAACCAAGATATGGCTGGCGGGTCCAATACTTATTGTTATGCTTCGACTCAAATCCCGCTCGCGCAAAGTTGGAGATCTCGTATTGCTCAATGCTGGCGGCGTTGAGCCTGGTGCATGCGGTTTCATAAAACTCAGCGGTCAGATCATCGTCGGGTACATGGTGCGCGTGATATTTTGTGCCTCCCGCGATCAGTTCCCGGCCCAGGCGAGAATCCTCATCCACTTCCAGCATGTAAACGCTGACGTGGGGCACGCTGCTGGCGATGGCCTGGTCCAGGGAATAGTCCCAGCTTGCGCGAGTCTGGTGAGGAAGGCCGGCAATCAGGTCGACATTGATATTGCTGATCCCGGCTTTGCGCAGCCGTGCGATATCGTTCATGATTTTTTCGCCGGTGTGCAGCCGGCCTACCGACGCCGCTTCCTTATCCACAAATGATTGCACGCCCAGGCTCACGCGATTTACGCCGCGCGTCACCATGGCCTGAATCATCTCGTCAGTCATTGTGCCGGGAGCGCATTCCACCGTGATCTCCGCTTTGGGAAGAACTTTGAACTCCTGTTTCAGGGCAAAGAACAGCTTTTTCAACTCATCCGGAGGAAGCAGGCTGGGAGTGCCGCCGCCAAGATAAATAGTGTCCACCGGTTCGGCGATTACCCCACCATGCTCTTTGGCAAACCCGCGAATTGCCCGCACATCAGCCGAAAGGCGTTCAACATACTGCGCCATCTGCGAAGCGGAGAATACGCCCGAGGCAAAATTGCAATACGAACATTTTGTCCGGCAGAAGGGAACCGAGATGTAGAGACCGAGAGGCATTTCAGCTTTAACCGTTCAAATCCATGGTAGTACGGGGCCAAAGCCACCAGACTGAGCCGATGAATGCGGCAATGGCCAGAATGGCCCCGAGAATAAGACCGAACGCAATAACCGGAGCGTCGGCAGATGGAGCGCGCCGTGCGGGATCAGTAAGCTTTTCCCAAATGGTTACCGGAACCGCAACTCCAGCGAAGAAAGCCATGATGCCCGCAGCCAGAGCCGTGATGACCGCTCCAAGCCGTTTGAAGGCCAAGCGGATATCTTGAAAGAGTCCATTTTGAAAGATCATTCCAGATTGCTCACGAGACTCCAATGATGACAAGTACCAATCTAGTCTATGCCAAAAACATCTTACATCTCAGGCGTAGCCGCTTTACATTTCCCAACTTGAGCTAAACACGCGCAGCGACTAAAGTTCCATGCGCAAAGGCAATTTTTAGGTGGAAAGCTGCTGCCGTTCAGCAGGAATCCTGCATCAATTATAGAATCACATCTATGCTAAAACGGGCTGTCATCACAGGAATGGGCGTGGTCAGCCCGAACGGAATCGGCAAAACGGCCTTCTGCCGTGCAATTCTCGATGGCAAAAGCGGCGTGAAACAAATCACCCGTTTTGATACCAGCGACCTCCCGGTAAAAATCGCCGGCGAAATTCAGGACTTCAATGAACTGGATTGGATTGAAGCCAAGGAGCGCAAGCACGTCTCGCGCTCGGTGCCCTTGGCCATTGCCGCGGCCAGTGAGGCCCTCCAGGACGCGGGCGTTGACCACACCAAACTGTCGCTTGATGAGCAACGAGAAATCGGCGTGGTACTCGGCTCGGGCGGCGGGGCCAATGATTTCACTGACCAGCAATATCAGCTCTACTTCAGCGGCAAGATCAAGCAGGTAAGCATTTTCACCATCCCCAGCGGCACCATGGGCACCATGGCCAGTGAAGTGAGTATGCGTTACGGCTTCCGCGGCCTCAGCCACGTGATCACCACCGGCTGCACGTCATCCACAGATGCCATCTCTTATGCGCGACGCCAGATACAACTTGGCGTTCAGCCCATGATGATGGTGGGCGGCGTGGATACGCCGCTCTCGTGGGGCGTTCTCAAGGCTTTCACGCTGATGAAGATCATGACGGAAAAGTGGAACGCGGAGCCGCAGCGCGCATCGCGTCCGTTTAATTCTGACCGTTCGGGTTTTGTGGTGGCTGAAGGCGCATGGATTTTCATGCTGGAAGATTATGATCATGCCGTCGCCCGCGGCGCCCGGATTTATGCCGAAGTCGCCGGCTATGGTTCCACGTGTGAGGCTTTTCATCGCGTGCGATTGCAGGAGTGCGGCGAAGAGCCTGCCCGCGCCATTGGCCTGGCCATGAAGGAAGCCGGCGTCAGTCCGCAGAATATCCAGTATGTAAACCTGCACGGCACGTCCACTGACTTGAATGACCGCATTGAAACCCGCGCACTTAAACTGGCCCTGGGTGATCATGCTTACAAGGTGCCGATGTCGGCCTTGAAGTCACAGATTGGCCATCCCCAGGGAGCCTGCGGAGCGGCAGGCGTGGCGGCCACATTGATTGCCATGCAGCACAAACAGATTCCGCCGACGATTAACCTGGAAAATCCCGACCCCGATTGCGACCTGGACTATGTGCCTGAAATCGGCCGCCAGATTGAGATCGAACATGCGATTTGCAACTGCATTGCGTTTCGGGTCGAAGAACTCGGCGTTGGTGTTGCGGAGGGTTTAGTTTTTCTTTATCCCGAGTGGAACGAGGGATCCCTACGGTCTTCGAGTCTTGTCGCTCTTCGCTCCAAACCGCTTTGAGGGTGTTTCTCGTAGTCTATTTGACGTGCCCTGTTGCAGCGGGCTCGGCGCGCTGTCGGCCTCGCCCTTTACAGTCCGACTTATGTCTTCGAGGGTTGCCGATAGCTCTTTACCCCTGTCATGTTGAGCGGAGAGTCGCGAACCCTCGCGACTCGCAGTCGAAACATCCCGAGAATGGCGGAGCGACCATGCCGTCGCAAGGCGTTCTCTCGGGACACTATTAATCTCGTCATCCCGACGTCCGCTAAGCGAACGCGCGCTGTCATCAGCGCGTGAACCGGGGCCCCCGGCGCGCGCTTCGTGCGCTGGGGTGGAAGTAGGACGGGGGACCTTGCGCTTGATTTCCTTACTGAGAAACACAAGGTCCTTCAGGGCGGCTAGCGAGCTGGAGAAAGCGCTCGCGTCGCAGCGCCCTTCGGAATGACGTACCATTAAGATTTTGGGAGAAGTTGCAGTTCAGGAGAGGTATTGACCAACCTTATAGGCAGAACATTCTGCGTCTTCCCATTCACCCTAAACATCTGATGCTAAGGAGCATATCCGGCGCGCGTGCCATCCCGCACGGCACTGTAAAATAGAACTCTATTCATGGCGCAGGAAGAAGAAGTATTAGGCAAAGCATATGACAGCCGGCTGATGAAGCGGCTGCTGGTGTATTTGCGTCCCTATTGGTGGCAGACCACCATCGCCTTGGCGTCCATTCTGCTCAAGGTGGTGCTTGGCCCGGACGTAATTGGTCCGTTCCTGACCGCCACGGTGATCGATCGCTATCTCGCATTTGCTCATGGCAGCAGTCACAGCATTCTTAGCAAATGGTTGAACCCCAACCCGCTGGTCGGTATCGGGCAGATCGCGATGATCTATTTCATCTCGTTACTGTTCAACTTCGTACTGGAATTTGTGCAGACGTACCTGATGCAGTGGACCGGCCAGAAGGTCATGTTTGATTTGCGCAGCCAGATCTTCCGCCATCTGCAGCACATGCACGTCGGGTTCTTTGATAAGAATCCCGTTGGCCGGCTGGTCACACGCGTAACCACGGACGTGGACGCGTTGAACGAAATGTTCACGGCGGGCGTGGTCTCGATCTTTGAAGACATCTTCATTCTGGGCGGCATTGTGTTTGTCATGCTGCGCATGCAGTGGTGGCTGGCGCTGATCACGTTTTCTGTTCTGCCGCTGATCTTCTGGGTCACCATGATCTTCCGCAAGTCGGTGCGTGAATCCTACCGGCGCATACGCGTGGCCATTGCGCGCATTAACTCTTATCTTCAGGAACACGTCTCCGGCATGGTGGTGCTGCAGCTCTTTAATCGCGAGGAGCGTGCCTACAAACAGTTTGCCGGCATCAACTGGCAGCACATGGAGGCGTTTAAAGACGCCATCATGGCCTACGCCGTCTATTACCCGGTGGTGGAAGTCCTGTCCACCTTCGCCATTGCGGCGGCCCTGTGGTTTGGCGGATTGAAAGTGCTTGCCGGGAGCGCAGTCACACTGGGAACGGTGACCGCGTTCATGCAGTACGCACAAAGATTCTTTCGTCCCATCCAGGACCTGAGCGAAAAATACAACATCCTGCAATCCGCCATGGCATCCAGTGAGCGTGTGTTCAAGCTGCTGGATACGCCAGCTGAAGTGGTGTCGCCCGCGAATCCCGTGAGAGCCGAAGGCAAGGGCCGCCTGGAGTTTGATCACGTCTGGTTTGCCTATCGCAAGCTTGATCCGGAGGAACTGACGGAGAAGAAGATTGTGCCCGTTTCAAACAACGGCCACACGCCTGACCTGGTTGAGGCGCGCGATGTAGTAAATGACGGCTCAGGTTATGACTGGATTCTGCGCGATGTATCTTTCACCATCGAACCGGGTGAGAGCGTGGCCATTGTCGGACATACCGGAGCGGGGAAAACAACCATCATCTCGCTGCTGATGCGTTTTTACGATATTCAGAAAGGCGCCATCCGCATTGATGGGGTCGACATCCGCCACATGGACCTGAAGGAATTGCGCCGTCTCTTTGGCGTGGTGCTGCAAGACCCATTCCTGTTCAGCGGCACCATTGAAAACAACATTCGCCTGGGATCAAGCTGGATTACGGATGAGCAGGTGGAAACCGCAGCGGCCAACGTGAACGTGGCCGATTTTATCCGCACATTGCCACAGGGATTTAAAGAGCCGGTGCTGGAACGCGGGAGCACGCTCAGTACCGGCCAGAAACAACTGATCTCGTTTGCACGAGCTCTGGCGCACAATCCCCGCATTCTGGTTCTGGACGAAGCTACATCAAGCGTCGATACCGAAACGGAGATACGCGTGCGCGAGGCGCTTGGCCGCATGGTGGAAGGCCGTACGTCGGTGATCATCGCTCACCGCCTCTCAACCATTCAGCGTGCAGACAAGATCATCGTGATGCACAAGGGCCATGTGCGTGAGATCGGCACGCATCAGGAACTGCTGACCGAACGCGGGATCTACTGGAAGCTCTATCAGTTGCAGTATAAGGACCAGGAACTGGGTGTTCCCGGGGAAGAGGTGAGCGCGGACGATTAATCTTCATTTACTGTCGCTGCGCTCCAAACCGCTTTACGAGCATCGATCGTGGTTGCTTTCGCGCGCCTCGTGGCGGCGGGCTCGGCGCGTGGTCGGCCTCGCCCTTAAGTTAAGTTCTGCTTCGCTACATTCTGCCCTCCACTACGGCTTGACTCCTGATTAGTTCAAATTCGCGTGATTTGCGGCTCAGATGTTCTTGGGTGACCTTTTCGAGACTGTAGGCATTCAGCTCGGGATGCAAAACCAAATACCAAATACCAAAAACCTACTCCACCACTTCCGCCACCACCGTCTTCGGCCGTCCGGCAATCACGTAATAAATCACTCCCATAGCCATCAGGCCCAGTCCAAACGTGAGAGTGCTGATGGTTCCGAACCGGCCCAGTTCAATCTGCTCCGAGCGATTGCGGATCAGAGCGAACACCAGCAGTGCTGCCGGACCGGCAGCACACAAAATGGCGCCAGGTAAGCCACCCGGGATGCGGAACGGACGCGGCATATCAGGTTCGCGCAGGCGCAGTATCAACAATGCGGCAAACTCCAGTAAAAGGCTGGCGCCGTAGAGCAGAATGTCCAGCATCACCAGACGATCAAACTTCAGCCCGAGTGAGAGCGCCCAGGCCGATCCAAGCACCAGGATCGCCACCCAGGGAGCGCCATTGCCCAATTTGCGCGTGAAGATTTTCGGCAGATGTCCATCATGGGCCATCGCCACGGGAATATGCGAGTAGGACATCACGAGTGAATTGAACGAGCTGAACTCGGTCATCATGGCGCCGCAAACCAGCACCACACCCAGCCACGGTCCCACCACCAATGTGGCAATGCTGGCCCAGCTGCCGTTGTTCCACACGTCCTGAGGGATATGCGTACGCCACACGGCGGCAACCGGGATCACATAAGAAAGCACGATGGCCAGCAGCGTAACCATCATCACTCGCGGATATGTTTTCTGTGGGTTCTCAACTTCATTGGCGATGGTGGCTGCGTTGTCCCAGCCCATGTAGTTCCACATGGCCACCAGAACGCCGGTCAGGAAGTTTCCGTCAGACGTGGTGGCCGCAACCGGAGTGATGTGACGAAAGAGTGCAATGATCGTGATGACCACGAAAGGGCTCAGCAACAGAATGCCTGTGACCACGGAACTATCACCCACGGCTTTTGCGCCCATCATGTTCCAGATCAGGCAAACGATGATCAGGCCTGCGGCAATGGCAATTCCACGGCCGCCTTCTGTAGCTGCGGGAAAGAGCTTGCCCAGGTACGCCACGAAGAGACTGGGATAGATGGCCATATCGAAGATGCTGGCCACCAGTGAGAGCCATGCCTCTTGAAAGCCCCAGAACGGCCCCATGGCGCGACGGACCCACACATAGAAGCCGCCCTCTTGCGGCATGGCAGCGGAGAGCTCGCCGACCATCAGGCCGGTAGGCAGGGCCCAGAAAATGGGGATGATGAATAGAATGACGAGGGCCAGCTTATAGCCGGAATCCTGGACCAGTTCTTCGACCCCGTAAGGGCCGCCTGACACCATGAAGTAGGTTGCCGCAGCAAGAGAAATCAGACTCAGCTTGCGGCGCGAACCAACCTGAGTTTTCTGCATCGTCGTGATGCGAAATATAGCATCTTGTTCCGCGGTGCGTACAAGAAATGATTGGTAAGAAAGCCGGGTAGTCTTGAACTGAATAAGACGAGTTGCCTCCCCCTATTCATAGGCGTAACCGGCCGACGGCGCGAAATCCGAATTCATCCGCCGTTAGCTTCTGATGTCGCGCTATATGCGCCGATCTCGGCAACACCCGCCTTTGCCAATTGCCATTTGCCAATTGCTGGGCAAACTTGAACATTTCAGGCAGAATTATTGGATATATGACCGACGACTTACTTCGTTTCCGCTCTGAATTTCCCATCCTGGAACGTTCCACCTACATGATCAGCAACTCGCTCGGCGCCATGCCTCGCGGCGTGTATGACTCAGTCCACTCGTACTGCGATATGTGGGCCACGCGCGGAGTGCGCGCCTGGGAAGAGCACTGGTGGATGCAGGCGCGTGAAGTGGGAGATTCCATCGGCGCCATCATGAACGCGCCGTCGGGCTCGGTCAGCCTTCATCTCAACGTGACCAGTTGTCAGGCGGTGGTGGCCAGCTGTTTTGATTTCCGCGGCAAGCGCAACAAAATTGTCTACAGTGACATGAATTTCCCTTCGGTCATGTATTTCTGGGAAGGGCAGCGTGCCCGTGGCGCCCGCGTTCACATGGTGAAGACCGATGACGGAGTCCACGTGCCCATCGAGCGAATCATTGATGCCATTGATGAAGAGACGCTGCTGGTGCCGATCTCGCATGTTGTCTTTCGCAGTTCGTATATCAAGGACGTGAAAGCGATTACCGAAAAGGCACATCGTGTCGGCGCTCATGTGGTCATGGACACCTTTCAATCGCTGGGCAATGTGCCGGTGGATGTGCAAGCCCTCAATGTCGACTTTGTGGTTGGCGGAGTCTTGAAGTGGCTCTGCGGAGGTCCTGGAACCTCGTACTTATATGTGCGGCCTGATCTGGGTGCCAGGCTTGAGCCGGGAATGACTGGCTGGTTCGCCCATGAGAATCCTTTTGCCTTCGAAGTCGGCCCCACACGATACGCCGAACCGCCCTTCCGATTCATGCAGGGCACCTCCAACGTTCCCGGTTTTTACACCGCCATGCCGGGACTGAAGATCATTCGAGAGGCCGGCGTGGAGCGAATTCGTGCCAAGTCTAAAAAGATGACTTCAAGACTGATTGAACTGGCTGACCAGCGTGGCTGGAAGGTGAATGCTCCGCGCGATCCGGAGCAGCGTGGCGGGACCGTGGCGATCGATATGCCGAATGCGAAAGAGGTCTGCGCTGAATTGCTGCGCCGTGACGTGCTGGTGGACTTTCGCCCCAAAGCCGGTGTCCGCTTCTCACCACATTTCTACAACACCATGGAAGAGATTGATCGGGCGATCCGCACGGTGGATGAGATCCTCAGCACCATGAGGGTGCCGGCAGGGAAGTAAGCTTCAGTCGCGAAATTGCGCGAATCAAACCAAAGTCTGCCGCAGATTTGCGCGGATAAAGCAGATCAAACACGAAAAACCTGGATCCTTGGCGAGCCTACTTTCTATGACACCTTCATAGAACTGAAAACGGCCCGTTGCGAACTATGCGACAACGCGTTGTTAGCGGGGAAGCAAATCGCTAACAGACATCAAGAATCTGCGTTCTTCTGCGCAAATCTGCGGCGAATATATGGGTTTGATTCGTGTTTCTTCGCGTTCATTCGCGGCCCACTGAGTTCCCCGTACCTTACTTGTCACCCTGCACCATAAATCTTGCACATTTCTCTTGACAGTTCGCCTTTTATTCGTGAATACTTCGCCTGATGGCTATTACTAAAAGGCAACGTCAGGTTTACGACTTTATCCATGGCTTTGTGCAGAAGAACGGATACTCGCCGTCTTTTGAGGAGATCGGCAACGGTATGGGCCTGAGCTCTCTGGCCACGGTGCACAAACACATTTCCAATTTGGAGAAAAAAGGGCTGATCAAGCGCGACTACAATCGCAGCCGCTCCATTGATGTTCTCCCTGTGCGTGGCCTGTTCAAGCGGCAAGTGCAAAAGGCTCCTTCCGAACTTGCCTTGCCGCTGCTTGGCCGTATCGCCGCCGGTCAGCCCATTGAGGCCATTGAGACCCCTGAAACCATCTCGCTGGGTGACATCACGCGCTCCAAAGATGTTTTCGTCCTGCAGGTGAAGGGCGAAAGTATGAAAGACGAACACATCGTGGATGGCGATTACGTCCTGGTGGAGAAGACGAACACGTCACGCGACGGCGAGATCATCGTCGCCCTGGTTGACGGCACGGACGCAACCTTGAAACGCCTTTACCGCGAAGGTGTCAACATTCGCCTCCAGCCATCGAATGCCGCCATGAAACCCATCATCGTGCCTGCCAGGTCGGTCCAGATTCAGGGCCGAGTGATAGGGGTGTTGCGCAAGTATTAAGTTCGCTGCTGAAAAATACAAAAGGCCCGATTCCCTCGGGCCTTTTTCTCGTCAATCTTTAATCTCGTCTTACTGGAATCTTGTCTTACTGGACGTTGGTTTTTTGCGCTTCTTTTGGCTTTGGCATCTCAAGCACGTTCACCTGCTTGTTGAGGGCTTTTTCAATCACGTCGCGTCCAACGTAGCCAACAATCTGTTCCTGCACCTGGCCGTTTTTAAAGATCAGCAAAGTAGGAATGCCACGTACGCCATAGCGCTGCGGAGTGATCGGGCTGGTGTCCACGTTCATCTTGCCGACGCGTACTTTGCCTTGATAGGCAGCCGCCACTTCATCCACGACCGGTCCCAGCGCTTTGCACGGGCCGCACCAAGCCGCCCAGAAATCAATCAAAATCGGTTGGTCGCTTTTCAGTACTACCTGGTCAAAATTGCCGTCAGTTATTTCCAGAACGCTCTCGCTCGCCATTCAGCCCCGCCTTTTTATAAATGTTCGTCGCCTTCTAAGATTCGGTGTTCTTTTCCCCACCTATCGTAACAAATCATTAGATGTAACTGAGATGCACAAGTCGCATCTTTCACTAACTCATTGGACCTAAACAACATAACAGCTACCGTGTTTCACCGGGTCAATTTATCAGAAAACGGCGAATCCTATTACCAAAGTGACATGGACGCGGTGCCAGTGCAGCGCTATTCTCCTTCTCGGTGGTAAGGCAGTTCTGGGGGAGGGCTGCCTGGCGTCCTGCGATTCACTTCGCAGGACGCTTACTTTTTATACGCTTACTTTTTATAGTGGATCAGAAAACTGGCCACTATCGCATACGATCACGCCGGCAATGGGCCGCCGGTGCTCGCGTCCTGCATGAGATTCCGAAACCGGGATTTAGCGCCGGTCTTTGTCGTGATCCTTGTCCTTGTCTTTATCGCGGTCTTTGTCGCGACCTTTGTCGTGGTCCCGATCCCGTACCTGGTGGCGGTCCTTGTCACTCTGGTGCCGATCTCGATCGCCGTCGCGCACGCTAGCATTGTCTCTGCCTCGGCGGTCATCGGCATCGCGTGTGTTTCTCCGCCGGTCGTCAGCATCATGATCATTTCTCACTACGGCGGGATTGTTGCGGAAGCGCGCATCATTGCGCAAACGCGCGTCGTTCGCACGCCGCCACTCCCAGTATTCGCGCTGGCGCTCATTGTTCAGCCGGTTGTACTCGACATAGTTGTAGTGGCGTTCTGCGAGCCACTGGCGGTAGGCGTAATCGTCCCCGTAGTAACCGCCGCCGTAATAAGGAGCAGGGCCTGAACTGTACCTGTGCTCGGCGCAGCCGATGAAGCCCAGCGATCCAAGGATCAACGTTGAGGCAAGAATTGGTTTTAATGTACGCAAGAGTTCCCCCTGTAGACGTTTGGATTCACGCTCTGAAGCGCTTTTTCTTGTTAGATGCTTAGTCGTCCAGGTAGGCGGTCAAGATATGTTTGTAGCTGGTTTACAAAAATTTGCTGGAAACAGCGAACGACCTTAGTCAGCTGGGCGATCAGCCGGGGAGTTTTTGGCGGCTTTTCGCTTTTTCCTGGTAATGGCCCGGCCAAGGTCGGGAAGAAATTCCTTGACCACTCCGAACCCGATATTGGCGCCCGTACTAATGCCAAAGCTCACAGCGCCATCTCCCGCAGAGTTCTGGCTCGGAGGCAGCCAGAATCGCGACAGAAAAGCTCCTGCTGCTACTCCGCCGGTTTGAGAAATTGAGAAGTGCAGGCTTCCGTCATCGTGGCGGGCGAGCACGCCGCTGGAGAATGCGTAACCTAGTCGCGGCCATATTCCCTTTTTGCCGGAGTTGAAATACCTGTTGTCTTCATGCAACAGGCTGGAAACGCCGAAGGTGACGGTGCGTTGAATGGAGTACTGGCCCAGAATGTTGGCATAACGCTTTCCATAGCCGGAGGCGCCTTGTTCCCACTCTGAAGGCTTGTCATTCCACTGATCAATTCCGGCAGAGAATCCCGCCTTGATGAAGCCGAACGGGTTGATCATGGTCTTGAAATACAGGTGGGTACGTTCCTGCTGGTTCATGGGCTTGAACTGGCTGGCCTTGGTCGCGCCCGCCATGTTCAGGTAGTTCAAGAGATAACCGGCGCCGCGGGAGACCGGGTTCTGGTTCTGCTCCCCGCTGGTTGAAGATTGAGGTGAAGTCGAAGATGACGATGTGTCCGAACTCTGTGCCCCCGCCGGCAGCACCGATACGATCGCCATAAGGCAGGCTATTCCGCCGATCTGCGTCGCGGTGAGCGCGGTGAGATGGTTCTCTCGGAGTTTTCGGGCCCTGATATTCGTGGTGAGCTCCTACAAGCTTTGTCTCACCTGCGGGGCCACGTATGAACTGTATGTTCTGCCAGAGCAGCACATTTTTCTGGGCTGCCTGGGATCCCGCGATTTACTTCGCTGGACGCTTGCTCAGCGCGCTGAGGCCTGTTCCTGTCGAAACAACCTTTCCCTGATCTTCACCACAAGAGTATGTGGCAAGGGTGCGTAGTTCATCTGTTTCATGTCGGCCTGTCCGCGATCCAGCATCCAGCTCACAAATTCAAAGAATTCGCGTTGGCGGAGCATCTGTTCCTGCGCCGTCATTTCTGACGCGTCTCTTGCCGTTGGCTGAATATCTGTCCGTACTATGCTTGCTCTTGCCAGCAGAAAAGTGATTCCGGTAATGGGATAAGATCTCAAACCCGGAGCGTTGGACAGGGTGAATCTCAAGTCTGCCGGAAGATCTTTCAGGCCGGCTGCCGCTTGCGTGAGTGACGTAGAGTCCGCTGAGATAAACAGTCCCGCTGCATTGCGCACGCTGCCCTGGGAAAGATGCTGGCTGGCCGCGTCCTGCCAGTTCATGTATCCAACGGCCCCCAGTGCGTGTTTAACGCTATCCGCTACACCGGAATTGCCTTTGCCGCTCAGTCCGATTGTCCAAACCACGGACGATCCTTTGTTCACGATATTTGCCCAGTCCGGACTCACGCGTGAAAGATAGTCGGTGAGGATGTACGTGTCAGAACTGCTGTCACTACGGTGTACAACGTGAATATCCAGGTCTGGAAAGCGGACTCCTGGATTGGCCGCTGCAATCACCGGATCCGTCCAGCGCGTGATTTTTCCCAGAAAGATTCCCGCAAGCATTTCCGTACTGAACCGGACCTTCTCAGTTACGGTTGGCAGGTTATAGACGGGAACCACGGCATTTAGCATTGCGGGGATGTGAATCGTGCCTCTGCCCAGGCGTTGCATCTCCTCTGCACTCAAAGGCGCATCAATAGCGCTGAAATCAACAGTTCCTGCAGTTAGCTGATTGAAACCAGCCCCGCTGCCAATCGATTGGTAGTTGACCACCAGCTCAGGATCTAAAGCGCGAAAATCGCCAGCCCATTTCTGCATGATTGGATTGGCATACGTTGATCCGGCGCCCAGAAGTTGCACCGTTCTTCCCCGGCGAGCATGCGGCGCAGGCTCATTGACAGGCAGAGGCGACGCTTCATAGGTATCGGTTGTCAACGCTGGCTCTGTGGTGCTGGCCATTAATTCACGCGGCGTGCGGCTCCAGTGTTCCCCATACTGCACGGGCGGCGCTTGACGAATGATCGGCGCGGTCTGTGGAACCATCTCTCGCACCACCACCGGTGGGGTCTCAGGTTCTGCTTCTGCCTGTTTCGGCTCCGCTTCCTTTGGCTGTGCCACTGGAATGGTCCAACCTTCTGAATCGCTGGTGGCCTTGCTTTGTTCAGCATCTTTCTGGGCCTGTTCAGCCAGCGCCATCGCCCGGGCTGCAGCCCGTCGCGCATTGAACACGGCATACGCCGAGGCCATGGCGATCAAAATCGCAACCGTGGCAATTGCCGTATTCCAGTTCAGGCGGAAAGAGATATTAATCTCGTTGGATCGGGAAGGTTGATTGGGACCGTCCTGGCGGGGTGGGACTGAAGTCTCTGGCATACGTGCCTCCAGCAAACATCTCCTTTGTACCGCATTTCGATGAAAGACTGGTAAAGAATCGCCTGCTAACAAACGAGAACTCAGAGTCCTGAAGCCGTGCATCGCTCCGGGAGAGAGAAGCCTTGCCAGTGGTATCCTCATAGTAGGACGCGATTTTCTTGATCCGGAATTAGAACCTGACAATGAGTACAAGCGCAGAATTGACCAGAACTGAGCAGCAATCCCTCGACCGTGAGCGTCTCTTTAACGCCTTCCGGCGCTGGGGATACCTGAATGCTAACCTCAACCCTTTTGGAGGGCCCGTTGGTGGAGGCTACCCTGATCTTCCCACCCAGGGTGAAGCGATTGAAGAGGCGAAAAAGGCCTATTGCGGCACTATTGGCGCTGAGTTTATGCACCTTCCCCAGCGTGATCGCCGTGAGTGGATCCAGGGGCAAATGGAAAGACCGGACAAGCAGCAGGTAGACCGGCGCTGGCTGGCCGATCGCCTGATGCAGGCCGATCTCTTTGAGCAGATCCTCCAGACGCGTTATCTGGGCACCAAGCGATATTCGGGTGAAGGCGCAACCTCACTCATTCCGCTTCTGGACATAGTTTTGGAAACCGGTGCTGACCTGGGCGCCCACACTTCCGTGATGGCCATGAGCCATCGCGGACGTCTCACGGTGATGAACTTGACGGTAGGCATCCCGGCTGAAAATGTTTTTGCGGGATTTGAAGATGTAGACCCGCGCAGCGTGCTGGGCGGTGGCGACGTGAAATACCACCAGGGCGCAACCGGTGAATATGCCACTCGCAATGGCAAGACCTTGCGCATGCATCTGGTATCGAATCCCAGCCATCTTGAGGCTGTTGATCCTGTGGCTCTCGGCCGTACTTTCGCTAAACAACGCCATGCAGGTTCTGAAGGCGTGAAACAGGTGATGCCTGTCATCATGCACGGTGACGCCGCATTCGCGGGCCAGGGCATATGGGCGGAGACCCTCAACTTTGCCGGACTGAAAGGCTTCAACGTTGGCGGCGCGATCCAGATCATCGTCAACAACCTGATTGGCTTCACGACCGGTCCGAAGGAACTGCACACCTCGCGCTTCTCGTCAGATCTAGCCAAGCGGCAGCCAATTCCAATCTTCCACGTGAATGCTGAAGACCCTGAAGCAGTTTTGCGTGTGGGCAAAATGGCAGTTGAATATCGCTACCGCTTTGGTACGGATGTGGTGATCGACCTGATTGGATATCGCCGGCACGGTCATAGTGAAGTGGACGATCCCACCATTACGCAGCCGTTGCTCTATAAAAAAATCAACCAGCATCCGCCGCTTTACCAGATTTACGCAGAAAAAAACCAGATTGACACCAGTGAGATGTCGGCCCGGTTCCGTGAGCGTATTGACACGGCTTACGATAAAGCTGCCAGCATGCAGAAGTCTCCCGTATTGCGCGTACTTCCCAAATACTGGGACAAATACGTGGGAGGCCGTTACAACCCTGGTTTTGAAGTTCCAACCAATGTCGCGGAAGACCAGATCAAGCACATTGCCGGCAAGCTCACCAGCTATCCCAAAGACTTTGCCATCCATGCCAAGATCAAGAAGCTGCTGGAGCAGCGTGAGAAGATGGGCTCGGGTGCTCTGCCGTTGGATTTCGGCATGGCAGAGGCGCTGGCTTTCGGATCGTTGCTGGTGGAAGGCATTCCAGTCAGGCTTTCCGGACAGGACGTTCGTCGCGGTACATTCAACCAGCGTCACTCCGTGCTGGTCGATACCGAAAACGAGCAGGAATTCGTGCCACTGTCCAATATCGCGCCCAATCAGGCGTGGTTTGAAGCCTACAATTCAATCCTCTCCGAAGCGGCCGTACTCGGCTTTGAATACGGCTTCAGCCGTGATTATCCTGATGGTCTTACGCTGTGGGAAGCTCAGTTCGGCGATTTTGCCAACGGCGCCCAGGTGATCATTGATCAATTTCTGGTTGCGGGTGAAGACAAGTGGGGACTGCTTTCCGGTCTGGTAATGCTGCTGCCGCACGGCTATGAAGGCCAGGGTCCGGAGCACTCCAGCGGACGCATTGAACGTTACCTTCAACTGGCCGCCAAGGACAACATTCAGGTCTGCCAGCCATCCAATGCAGCGCAGTATTTTCACATGCTGCGCCGTCAAGCACTGCGCAACTGGCGCAAACCGTTAATCGTATTTACGCCCAAAGGCATGCTGCGCCATCCGGATGCAGCCAGTCCGCTGGGTGAATTGATCAATGGCCGTTTCCAGACCGTGATTCAGGACAGCCAGATCCGCAACGCGGAGCGCGTGATTCTGTGCTCCGGCAAGATCGGGCACGAGCTCATACGGGAACGCAAGCGCCGCAATGACACCAAGACGGCCATTCTGTTTCTGGAGCAGCTCTATCCCGTTCCGGAAGCTGATCTGGAAGCGGCGATTGCGCAGCACTCCAACGCTCGCGAATTTCTGTGGGTGCAGGAAGAGCCCTCGAACATGGGCGCACTGAATTTCCTGGCGCCGCAACTGGAGCGGCTCACGCGCGGGCTGCCTCTGCGCTCAGTAAAGCGTTCGGCCACGTCCAGCCCGTCTACCGGATCGCACACGGCGCACGAAATGGAGCAGAAGACTTTGTTGGAATTGGCATTCAAGGCGTTCTGATCGCTTTTAACCCTTGTCATCCTGAGCGCAGTCGGAGCGCATGCGACGACGCAGTCGAAGGATCCCGAGGATGCAATTTGTAACAATGCCGCAACAGGGAATTCTCCCGGGACATTGTTGGGGGTTCGTTTCGGGCATGCTTGTAACGCCTTTCCCGCAACCCCCTCTTGGCCGCCAATTGCTAAAATGTTTGCGACGCCTTTTTCATACCGGTCATCATAACTTTCGAGGAAAGGTGATTTAAAAATGGCACAAGGAACCGTAACGGCCCATGAAGTACCCGCGCTGCCGTATGCGTATAACGCGCTGGAACCCCACATTGACGAGCAAACCATGCACCTGCACCATGACAAGCACCATGCTGCTTACGTCACCAAATTGAACGGTGCAATTGAGAAACATCCTGAGCTGGGCAGCAAGAGCCCTGAAGACCTGATCAGAAATTTGAATTCTCTCCCGGAAGATGTTCGCGGGGTCATCCGCAACAATGGCGGCGGACACGTGAACCACACCATGTTCTGGCAGATCATGGGGCCGGCAAAAGGCGGGAATCCCACCGGCGCTATTGGCGACGCGATCACAAAAACGTTTGGAAGCTTTGATGCGTTCAAAGAGAAGTTTGAGGCCGCCGGCGTCAATCAATTTGGCAGCGGCTGGGCCTGGCTGGTGAAGACCAAGTCTGGCGAATTCAAAATTACCTCGACTCCCAATCAGGACAATCCCATCAGCAATGGCGAGTTCCCACTGCTCGGCAATGACGTTTGGGAACACGCGTACTACCTCAAGTATCAGAACCGCCGCCCTGACTACCTGAAAGCCTGGTGGAACGTGATCAACTGGGACGAAGTGAATAAGCGCCTGGCAAACGCCGATAGTTTCCTGAAGTAAATTCAGTGTTCACAAAAACAAAATGCCGCTCTTCGGGGCGGCTTTTGTTTGCGCATACGGATGCAGCGTATACTGCTCGGATCGAGGACCAGTCAATCATGATTTCACCTTCGATCCGCAGCATGGCATTACTTGCGTTTTTTATCGCTTTAGCTGGAACAAGCACAACTCCACAGCAACCAATACCGCCAGATCTCCCACGGCATGACGGTGTTTATTACAGTCGCGGCACAAACAAGATCAGCCTCGGAAAAATAATTGTGGCAGATGTCAGGACTACTCGCCTTTTTCGCGCGCTGGTTCCAGGCTTAACGCCTTCTGTGCTTCACGTGTTTAAGGGAACGCAATCGCCGGATCAGCTTGCCGAGAAAAGTCCCACGTTCTTTATCCGTAAGCTGGAAGGATGGAACGGCGAGACGATATATATGCTCAAGCTCGATGCGAAAGGGCGGAGCCGGGAACTGCAAGTGTTAAAAGGCGCAACCCTCAAAGGCTTTAAACCGGGATTTCCACGCCAAAGAATGGTCGATCTCAGCATAAGCGCGCTTAGTTCTGATGTGGTTTCCATTACCCCTTCTCACGCGCTGTCACCTGGTGAATATCTCATCACCACAGGCGTGACCGGTGCGGAAGGATTCGATTTTGGTATCGTCAAAAATTCCCAGATAGGTAATTAGCCTGTCGATTGGTTTTCGGCCCCATGGATCTACGCCTTTGCTCCCTGCACCAGCCACGCCGCCCAGCCCGTACAGATTGAGATCAATGTTGAGAAGATCACCGGCGGCGGAATGAAATACATCTTGCTCAACACGATACCCACCACCTGAAGTCCAAAGAATACCCACGCCAGTGAGACGATCCCCTGCGGATTGCTCCGTGCCATTGCGCCCAACTGCCACGCCAGAAAGGCCGAAAACAAGAGATACGCTGTACAGAAACAGACCGAACCCCTTGTAAAACCGATCATAGCTATACGTCCCGCTACCCACCTTGAACTGTACGTTTTGCATGGCGTCGCGCACCGCGATGCCCTCCGCGGTTGGCGGCTTAAAGGTCAGAAAGCCTGTGGTGTGGCCCGCAGCAAAAAGAATGAGCAGTACTGACGCAATTCTGTAGAGCAAAGTGGCGTTCATGAAAACTCCCTCCAGGCTGGCATGTTGGTGATTCAGGCGGTTCAGTGTACCTGAAATAAGGCAATCGGCTGGCAAGAATACCGCTTGGCGCAGCGGCCTGTTCACAAGAAAAATCTCGTTGCCCTAGACAATTTTCTCCCTCCCAGGTGTGGTGTTGATATAAGCAGTGCAGAATCGTTCCTAGTCGCTCAATGGCGGAAAAGCTCACTAATGACGATGTTCAGGGCCTTTACCGGCAATTCGGTCCTGCGCTGCTGGCCTACGGCGCCAGTCTGCTCGGAGATCGTGCTGCGGCCGAGGACGTTTTGCATCAGGTGTTTCTCGAGATGATGGGCAAGACTTCCATGCCGGATGAACCGAGACCGTATCTGTTTCGCGCCGTGCGCAACCGGGCGTTAAATTTCCGGCGCGGCAGCGAACGACTTACCACACTCGACCATCATGAGTGGCTGTTGAAGACTGAAGCCACCATGCACGCGGCGATTGCGATTGAGAAAGCCATGCGCGATCTTCCCGCTGAGCAGCGGGAAGTGGTGGTGATGAAGGTGTGGGGCGAGATGACGTTGGAAGAGATGGCCCAGGTACTGGAAATACCAGTGAACACCGTGGCTTCCCGCTATCGCTACGCGCTGGGAAAACTACGAGAGTTTTTGCAGGGGACCTAGAAGATGAAATTTGACTTTGATAACGATGACGAAAAGATGGAGGCGCAGCTCAGGCAATTTCGTCCGCAGAGCCCGCGTCCGCTTCCGGATACAGTGCTGCCCATACGGAGTCGTCGCCGGCTTCAGCTGGCAATGCTGGGCGCTCTTGCTGCCATCTTGTTGGCCGTCATCTTCGTGGTGAGACCGGTCGAGTGGAAGCCTGAAGTCACTCCGCCGGTCGCGCGTCAGGTATCAGGCGAACCGGTCACCCTGGGTCAGTTACGCCGTCTGACTGACGACCCAGCACAACTGGATGCGCAACTCGCTTCTCTTTCGCGCGTGCTACCGGATGTGCGCCGCACCGACGGTGTGCTCAGTAAACTGGCACAGGAAAGCCATTAGCGCGTAGGTGAAAATCGCGGTTATCTCAAGTTTTAGAAAGGATGCAATCATGAAACGGTCGCTTTTGTGTGTTGTTCTATTGATCAGTCTGGCGGGTTCACTGGTGTCGCAGCAATTTGTTCCCCCATCCAACCAGAATGCCGCGTTGCGATACTGGATGTCTTTTGCTGATCTAGTCGATCATCCCACGGACGAGGCCACCAACAAAGCCATCGATGATGTCCTGAGTGGAGCGGCGGCATGGGACGAGCAGAAACTTGGTCCAATTGTCGATGCCAATGAGGCAGCCGTGCGATCTCTTCAGCGGGCCACAAAGCTTTCTGAATGTAATTGGGGCCTGGAGTACGACCGGGGATTTGCCATGTCGCTCGGCCATCTTCCCAAAGCGCGTGTGATTGCCCGTCTCAATGCGCTCTACGGCGCCCGCCAGTTGGCGAAGGGGGACACTGCAGGAGCCGTGGATACGTGGCTGGCCGGCCTGCGTTTTGCCCAGCACGTGGGCGAAGGCGTAAGCCTCATCGGCACACTATCGGCCCGCCCGGCCTTTACCGCCAACCTGCATCTGTTAGCTCGGGCCGTGCAGGAACGCCGCATCAATGCAGAACTGCAGACGAAAATCAGAGCACAGCTGCAGAAGCTGCCGTCCGACGGTTTGGATTGGATAGGCCCGGTCCGTGCTGAAGCCTGGGCCGATGAAGACAGTCTCAGATATCTTGCCAAGGCATCGAACTTTGCTCAGACTTATCGTGACTTTTTCGGCAGCGCGCCTGCCGCTGGCGTCGTGGCTCCCTCACCACAGGACATTGCGGCCTTTCACAGCCTGATGACTGAAATCATCGCAGCCTTCCAGCTTCCCGCGGCCCAGACCAAAGACCGGCTAGCGGGAATCATGGCGAAAGCGAAAGAGCTAAGTGCTTCCAGCCAGTCTGTGCTTCCCAATTACCAGCGAACGAATGACGCCCGCATCCAGGTCGCAAGCGAAAAAGAAGCGCTCTTGCAGGCATTGAAATAACCCCTGACTGCCATGCATCGAAAATAAAGGGCTGCTCACGGAGCAGCCCTTTGCTTCGTCGCCCATCATCCGTCACTAATCCTTCGTCATCCATGCATTTGCCCGCTTTTCCTCGCCGCTGGTAAACTTAGGGGTTTGCCCCTGCTCGATCAGACTCTCATATAAGGTTCTCTCATGGCACAAGCAACAGATATTGCAATCGTTAGTGGCGCACGCACGCCCATGGGCCGCTATTGCGGCAAATTGCGTGATTTCACCGCGATGGACCTGGCCGCCGTCGCCAGCCAGGAAGCCATTCGCCGCGCAGGCGTTGATCCTAAGGAATTCGATCATGCCGTCTTCGGCAATGCCCAGCAGACCTCAGGCGACGCCCTCTACGGCGCCCGCCATGTGGCCCTGAAAGCCGGTCTTCCCATTGAAACGCCTGCGTTGACCGTCAACCGCCTCTGCGGATCGGGCATGCAGTCATTGGTGAATGCCGCTCAGATGATCCAGCTTGGCGAAGCCACCACGGTGCTGGCCGGAGGCATGGAATCCATGTCACAGGCTCCGCACGTGATTCGCGGGGCTCGTTGGGGCCTGGGCCTGGGTGAAGGCAAGATGGAAGATTCGCTCATGGTCGCGCTCCTCGACACTTATTGCGGCCTATACATGGCCAACACCGCTGAACTCTATGCTGAGCAGCAGGGAATTACTCGCGAAAAGATGGACGAGTTCTCGCTGCAATCACAGCAGAAGGCCGGCGCTGCCCAGCAGGCCTGCCGTTTGTCTGATGAGATCACGCCCGTGGCGCTCAAGAATCGAAAAGGCGAGCCTACAGGCGAAAAGTTTGAAAAAGACGATCATCTCCGGCCCGAAACCACCATGGACATTCTCGCCAAGCTCAGGCCTGCCTTCGGCAAGAACGGAACGGTTACCGCCGGCAACGCCAGCGGCATTGTGGATGGTGGCGCGGCTGTGGTGATGATGTCGCTCGATCAGGCGGCCAAGAAGAACCTGAAGCCCATGGGACGCATCGTGAGCTGGGGGATTGCCGGCGTTGACCCAAAAATCATGGGCAGCGGGCCGGTGCCTTCTACACGCCTTGCGCTGAAGAAAGCCGGGTTGAAGCTGGAAGAGATTGATCTGGTCGAAGTGAATGAAGCCTTCGCCGGACAGTATCTTGCCGTGGAAAAAGAACTGGGACTCGATCGCAACAAGGTCAACGTCAATGGTGGCGCCATCGCCCTGGGCCATCCTCTGGGGGCCACTGGTACGCGACTGGTGATTACGCTGCTGCATGAACTTCGTCGCCGCAAAGCGCAGTACGGCCTGGCGACAGCCTGTATCGGCGGCGGCCAAGGCATTGCGATGATTGTGGAGAATCTGCAGAGGTAGGTTTTTACCACTGAGGCCACAGAGGGCCACAGAGGAAAACCGTAACCACAAAGGACACAAAGGCACACGAAGGCGGATACCAAGGAAAATACCGGCGGGCGTCACAAAGTGTCGACATCTTTGTCTCACAAGCGAATAGACTGATTGAAATTTCTGAAATCGATTACTCAGTGTTCCTCTGTGCCCTCTGTGGTTCAACCTTTGTGATCCTTCGTGTCCTTTGTGGTTAAAAAATGAGGAATAGATGACTATCAAAAAAGTTGGTGTACTCGGATGTGGCCTGATGGGTTCAGGCATCGCTCAAGTCAGCGCCGTTGCCGGCTATGACGTTGTGGTCCTGGAACAGGACCAGAAGTTTCTCGATAAGGGCTTTGCCGGCATCGAGAAGTCTCTCAACAAGTTTGCCGAAAAGCCGGACAAGAGCGGCATCACACCGGAGAAAGCCAAAGAATCGCGCGCGCGCATCAGCGGAGCCACCACGCAGTCCGCTCTGGCCGATTGCGACATCATCATTGAAGCCATCATTGAGAACGTGGAAGAGAAGAAGAAGATGTTCGGCGCTCTTGACGGCATTGTGAAGAAAGACGCCATCTTCTCCAGCAACACATCTTCCATCTCGATCACCGAAGTCGCCGCGGCCACTAAACGTCCCGATAAATTCGTTGGCCTGCACTTTTTCAATCCCGTGCCGCTGATGAAGCTGGTGGAAGTGGTGCGCACCATCGCTACCAGCAACGCCGCCTTTGACGTTGCGTATGACTTCGGCAAGAGCCTGGGCAAGGTCCCTGTACGCACCAGTGACAAGACTGGCTTCATCGTCAACCGTCTGTTGGTTCCTTACCTGCTGGACGCCATTCGCGCCTACGAGGAAGGGGTGGGATCAATCTCCGATATCGACAACGCCATGAAACTCGGTTGCGGCTACCCCATGGGCCCATTCACGCTGCTCGATTTTGTCGGCCTTGATACCACCTACTACATCACCCATGTGATGTTCGAAGAATTCCGGGAGCGACGCTTCGCCTCTCCGTCGCTGTTGAAGCGGATGGTGATGGCCGGCTGGTATGGCCGTAAATCCGGCAAAGGGTTTTACGATTACGCGGATCCGAATAACCCGGTTGAAAATAAGTTCTAACCCAGTGCTAGCCGCGAATGAACGCGAAACAAAACAATACCAGTGCTTCAGAATTGAGTTGTTTTTCTGATTCGTGTTTTTTCGCGTGTATTCGCGGCTGAAAGGTTTTTAGCATGGCTCTCGAGAACGTCAGACTAGAAAAGAAAAACCACATCGCTTACGTCACCATCGACCGGCCCAAGGTCCTCAATGCACTCAACATGGCGACCATGGGCGAGCTTGAAGAAGTATTCACGGACCTGGCGGCGGACAGGGACACCCGTGTGGTCATTCTCACCGGCGGCGGTGAGAAGGCTTTTGTCGCCGGGGCGGACATCAACGAACTCGCAAAGAACAATGCAGTGGAAGCGAAGTCTTACACGCATCGCGGACAAGCAGTGCTTGACCTGATCGAAAACCTCGGCAAGCCGGTGATCGCATGCGTGAATGGTTTTGCCCTCGGCGGTGGCTGTGAGATTGCCATGGCCTGCACCATGCGTCTGGCCAGTGAGAACTGCCAAATTCGGACAGCCGGAAGTGAAGCTGGGCATTATCCCTGGTTATGGTGGAACACAGCGCCTTCCGCGTCTGGTCGGTAAAGGCCTGGCGATGCAACTGGTGCTTACCGGCGAGATGATCTCCGCACAGGAAGCGCATCGCATCGGGCTGGTGAATGAAGTTGTTGCCGCAGACAAGCTCATACGCTCGCGCTGAAGAAATTGCCGGTAAGATCATCGGCATGTCGCCCTTGGCCATACAGTACTGCATGGAAGCCGTGAATGAAGGCATGAACATGACCCTCCAGGAAGGGCTGTTTCTGGAAGCGACGCTGTTTGCAGTTTGCTGCGCTTCGGATGATAAGAATGAAGGCACCAGGGCGTTCCTGGAAAAGCGTCCGGCAAAGTTTCAGGGCAAATAGCCCACTGTTCGTATAATCGATAGCGTGATCAAAGGCATCACCACAATCCGGCAGATGGCCAGCGGCAAAGATTATGAGGCGCTGGCGTCGCTCTTTACTTCCCTCGGCTTTGAGCCCGGCGAAGAATGGCAGAACAAGCGCAGCCGGGGCAGATATTTTCTGGCTCCGGTCGGCAAAGTTGAGTTAGTAGAAGGCAAGGAGAAGTTCCCGGCGGACGTCTGGATTGAAGTATCCGATCTGGACACAGTCAGGGTTCTGCTCAAGCAGCAAAAAGTCAAACTTGTTTCCGATATCGCCGATACCGGCTGGGGTTCTCGCGTCCTGGTAGTGGAGCCGGCCAAAGGGATGCGGTTCGCCTTCTGGCAAAACGACGAAGCCAAAGATCAAGCCATGGAAGGCGACCTGAATGCCGAAGGCATGCGCTTTGCCATTGTGGTAGCGCGCTGGAATTCTTTCATCACCGAACGTCTGCTGCAGGGCTCAATCGATGCCCTTCGCCGCAGCGGCTGTGCGTCGTCTGACATCAAGGTTGTTCGCGTACCCGGCTCATTTGAAATTCCTTCGCAGGCACGCACCCTGGCGGAAACCGGAAACTATGACGCCATCATCACCCTCGGCTGCCTGATCCGCGGTGAAACCACGCATTACGAACACATTGCTACGGAAGTCACTCGAGGAATCGGCCAATCGGCGCAGGAGACCGGTGTTCCTCATACCTACGGCGTTCTTACCTGTGAGAACCTTGAACAGGCGCTGGATCGGGCCGGATTAAAAGCCGGCAATAAAGGGTTCGAAGCCGCCATTTCAGCCATTGAAATGGTCAGCCTGAAGCGCAAGACTGGTTCAATATAAATTATGGGAACACGCCGTAAATCGCGCGAGCTCTGCCTGCAGATGCTCTTTCAGTGGGACATGGGCAAGCAGACGCCGGAGCACGTTCGCAAGACGTTCTGGGCCGAACGCGACGAAGTGGACAGCGACACCCGCGGCTTTGCCGATGACCTGTTCAATGTCGCGGTGGACCACCAGGCGCAGATCGATGAACTGATTCAGAAACACGCACAGCACTGGCGCATGGAGCGTATGGCGGCCGTGGACCGTAACGTCCTGCGGACAGGTGTTGCCGAATTTCTAAGCTCCCGCGAGACGCCGCGGCCGGTGGTGATCAATGAAGCGCTGGAAATCGCGCGAAAATTCTCCGCTCCGGAGTCAGTCCAGTTCATCAATGGAGTGCTTGATTCGGTGGGAAAAGAACTGACGAAGTAACGAAGGCCTCGGAGGCATGAAGCACCGCCAGAAGCGCATAGACCCTGACGATCAATGCTAAAATAGCGGGTCTTAGCTTCTGGTTCTGGGCTTCTGGTTCTGGGCTTCTGGTTCTGGGCTTCTGGTTCTGGACTTCTGGTTCTGGACTTCTTAAAGATACCTGCGGCAAGTACATCAAACGGACGTATTTTGAAAAAACCAATTACCTACGCAGATAGCGGTGTTGACATTGATCGTGCAGACCGCGCCAAACAGCGGATCAAGTACCTTGCTCACCGCACCTTCACCAAGGGTGTGGTCAGCGAAATTGGCGGCTTCGGCGGCATGTTTGCCGTAGACAAAAAGAAGTTTCGCGAGCCTGTGATGGTCTCCAGCGTGGATGGTGTCGGCACCAAGCTGAAGGTGGCCTTCATGATGAACGTCCATCACACCGTGGGCGGCGACCTGGTTAATCACTGCGTCAATGACATTGCCGTACAGGGCGCGACTCCGCTCTTCTTTATGGACTATCTGGCTACAGGCACGCTGGAGCCGGATATCGCGGAGAAGGTAGTGGAAGGCATCGCTGAAGCATGCCGGCATAACGGTTGCGCACTCATCGGCGGCGAGACTGCGGAAATGCCCGGTTTTTATCCCCGGGGCGAGTACGATCTGGCAGGCTTCATCGTCGGCATGGCCGACAAGAGCAAGATCATCACCGGCAAAGATGTGGTTCCCGGAGATGTACTCGTCGGACTGCCGTCCAATGGGTTGCATACGAACGGCTATTCATTGGCCCGCAAGCTTTTCTTTGACGTGGCCAAATACACGCCTGATACCTACATCAATGATCTGCATGGCAAGGCCGGTGCGGAACTGCTGAAGACGCACAAAAGTTATTGGCCGGTATTACGCAAACTGATGGATGCCGAACTCGTCCACGCCATGGCCCACATTACCGGCGGCGGCATCACGGACAATCTTCCCCGTGTACTCCCGAAAGGCATGGCTGCAATTGTGGAGATGGGAACCTGGCCGATTTTGCCCGTCTTCCCTCATATGCAGAAGATCGGCAACGTTCCGCAGGATGACATGATGCGCACATTCAACATGGGTATTGGCATGGTACTGGTTGTACCCGCCAAGAAATTCAAGCGCGTACAGGGAATCATCGAGAAGGCGGGCGAGAAAGCCTTTCTGATCGGACGTATCGTTAAGGGTGACCGCAAGGTCCTATACGCCTGAGCATGGCTGCGCTCAAAAAAATTGGTATTCTGCTTTCCGGCCGGGGCTCGAACTTTGAAGCCATCGCTGACTCCATTCAGGCAGGACGCTTGCAGGCTGAGATCGCCATCGTCATTTCCAATCGCACGGAAGCGAAAGGGTTGGAATCAGCAAAGCGCCGCGGTCTCAAAGCACAGTTAATCCCTTCCAAAGGACGAGTTCGCGAAGATCATGATCGGGAAGTGATTGCGGCCCTCAAATCAGCGAATGTCGATCTGGTCTGCCTTGCGGGTTACATGCGGCTGCTCTCGCCCGAGTTTGTGCGAGCATTTACCAACCGTATATTGAATATCCATCCTTCACTGCTGCCGGCGTTTCCTGGCCTCGACGCACAGAAACAGGCGCTGGACTATGGCGTGAAGGTTTCCGGCTGCACGGTGCACTTTGTTGACGAGCATCTTGATCACGGTCCCATCATCCTGCAAAAGACAGTTGCGGTGCTGGAAGGCGACGATGAGGGTTCGCTATCGTCCCGAATTCTGGAGCAGGAGCATCTGGCCTACTCAGAAGCGATAGGACTGGTGCTATCGGGTGAAATTGAAGTGCAGGGCGATAAAGTTGTGCGCAGTCACAATAACAAATCGAAATCTTGAAAAGCAGACAAGCCAAACATGCTCAAAGTGAAATTGCTCTCTCCGCATGCCAAGGCGCCAACCGTGGCGCATCCAGGGGAAGACCTGGGTTATGACGTGTATGCCCTCGATCTGGTGACCATCTCGCCACGCGGACAGGCGATTGTCTCCACGGGCATTGCCGTCGAAGTCACTTCGCCTGACGGCGAGCCGATGGGAGCCCTGCTGCGCGATAAATCCTCCGTTGCTGCACGACGCCTGGTGCTCACTGGCGGTGTGATTGATGCTGGCTATCGCGGAGAGATCAAAGTCCTGATCGAAAACCTCGGAGATTCACACGCAGTTATCAAAGGCGGCGACAAGATCGCCAACCTGATCCCGTACCCGGTGCTCACCGGAGAAGTACAGGTAGTGGACGAGTTGCAGAATCAAACGCAAGGCGGCGGGTTTGGATCGAGTGGAAGGTAAGTGAGATTTGGTGATTGAGTAATCTGGTAATTGGGTAAATTGGAAACTTCCGACGTGGCAAGCAGTGTCGACTGCGATTTTTCAATTACCCAACTACCAAACTACCCAATTACTAAATCGTTTTTCTATAATCTTCCTGATGGCAAACTTCCCACCTGTTGACGAACAACTGGCATATATCAAGAAGGGCGCGGCGGAGATCATACGCGAGTCTGACCTGCGCGAGCGCATGGAGAACTCCCTGAAAACCGGCAGGCCTCTGCGTGTGAAGGCCGGTTTTGATCCGACGGCGCCGGACCTGCATCTGGGCCACACGGTGCTCATGCGCAAGCTGAAGCACTTTCAGGACCTGGGCCACACGGTGATATTTCTGATCGGCGACTTTACCGGCATGATCGGTGACCCCACAGGCCGCTCCGTAACACGCCCTCCGCTTACCCGCGCGGATGTCGATCGCAACGCCGAGACCTACAAGACGCAGGTATTCAAGATCCTTGATCGCGAGAAGACGGTCATCGACTTCAACTCGCGCTGGTTCTCGAAAATGACGGTGGAAGATTTTCTGCGTCTCTGCGCCAAGTTCACGCTTTCCCAGATGCTGGAGCGGGAAGAATTTCACAAGCGCTTCCATGAGGAAAAGCCGGTGCACATGCACGAACTCATGTATTCCATTTGCCAGGGATATGATTCCGTGGCGCTTGAAGCCGATGTGGAACTTGGCGGCACGGACCAGAAATTCAATCTGCTCATGGGGCGTAACCTTCAGCGAGATTACGGGCAGCCGTCGCAGATTGTGCTGACCATGCCACTGCTGGAAGGCACAGACGGCGTGCAGAAGATGTCCAAGAGCTATGGCAACTACATCGGCATCAACGAGCCGCCGCAGGAGATTTACGGCAAGGTGATGTCGATCTCGGATACGTTGATGTGGCGTTACTACGAACTTCTGACAGACGTTAAGGTTGACGCCATCGAGCAGATGAAGGCCGATGCCGCTTCCGGGAAACAACATCCCATGGAGTTGAAGAAGCAACTGGCGAAGAGGATCGTGAGGATTTTCACGGCGAGGAAGCAGCAATTGCAGCAGGAGAAAACTGGGCGAAACAATTCCAGAAGGACCAGGTGCCGGATGATGTGGAAACTCACGAGATCGAAGTGTCTGGAACAGTATCTGATGTCGCCCGCCATGGTCGATGAGTGATCTCCAGCGTGACGGCACAATGGTCCGTTTGAACAAGATCGTGGCCGATGCGGGCCTGGCCGATTCCACGTCCGATGCGGCCACGCAAAATCAAGCAGAACGCGGTTCGAGTGAACGGCAAGGTGATGAGTGAATCCAACGCCCGCCTGGAGGCAAGTATCTTTGCGACTAACGAGTTCAACCTGCAGGTTGGACGAAAGATCAAGCGGATCGTATTGAAGTGACTCGGCTCAACATTCGCCTCCGGAGTGAATAGCAAGTTGTACCAAAAAATGATTTGTGGAACGCAGGCGCCCCCGCCTGCGTTTTGAAACCCACGATGAATATACAACGCAGGCGAGGGCGCCTGCGTTCCACAATCCTCTCGCGCACAGATGAGCACACGCTACAGACGAAACCTTCCGCACATTGAAAAAGATGGTGCGAGCTATTTTGTCACTTTTCGAACTCGAGCAGGGTTCGCCATCCCTGGGGAAGCACGGTCAGTCGTGTTCGAGCACTGCCTGTTTGAAAACAATCGCACTGTACACATGCACGCGTTTGTTGTAATGCCAAATCACGTCCATCTTCTGTTCACGCCCCTGGTAGACAACAATGGCGAGCCGCATTCAGTGGCAAAGATCATGAAAGGAATCAAGGGAGCATCGAGTCACAGCGTGAACAAGTTGCTCAAGCGCCGGGGCTTTCTGTGGGAACCCGAATCCTTCGATCGTATCATTCGCTCCGATGCCGACTTTGAAGCCAAAATGATCTACATCATAGGTAACCCGTTCTCCGCCGGACTCTGCAGCAACCCTGAAGATTATCCTTGGTTATGGCGTGAGTGATTCGGGAGGCACGCAGGCGAGGGCGCCTGCGTTCCACAGTATAAGTGGCCGCTCAACAAGGCCTAGCTGGACAAGCACCTTCCCAAGAGGCTCCAGCACCCCTCAAATCCTTGACCTTAAAAGGGTTCTTGACGCGGAACTCTATTTGGGGTGGAATAAGGCCATGACCAAAGCCGATCTTATCGAGGAAGTCTCACGCTTGGCAGAACTTACGCGCAAAGATAGCGAAATCATCGTGGAAACGATTTTTGACAGTGTCGTCAAATCTCTGCGATCCGGTGACAAGATTGAGATTCGCGGCTTTGGCAGCTTCCGCACACGCCAGCGCAAACCTCGCGTGGGCCGTAACCCCAAGACCGGGGCGCGTGTGGAAGTACCAGCCAAGAAAATCCCTTACTTCAAGCCCAGCAAGGAATTAAAGGACGTTATCAACCACGATAATGCGGCGGCCGCAGCAGCTACGCCCAGTGCCCCGGAGCCACCCGCGCAGCCGCAATCCTAGCTGGTGATCGCCTACTCACCTGCGAGTCGCTCCCTGGAGACCGCCGCATTCTGCCCGCCAGAACCCGTAACGTGTGCTATGCGGCAGCGGCCTTGGAGGCGGCGTCAAGCTGCCGGGCCGCGATTTGACCGATAATGGGAATGCGAAACTCACGCCGGTTATAGGCCTGATACATCAGGAACAGCCAGAAGAGAAACATCCCCAGGGAGATCAACATCCGCACCGGTATGAGCGCGACGTACACAAATCCGCTCACCTCGCCTACCATCATCCATAAAATTCTCCAGCCAAAGGAGAAGGCGATACATGCCACGCTGTAAAAGATCGATTGCAGGGCGTGGAATCGAACGAAACGGTCATTTTTGTAAGATTCCAAAGCCAGAAATACAGCTCCCGAAATAAAGCCGAGGATGTAACTGAGCGCGGCAGCCATATTGCTGGTGAGACCACCATCTACGCTGGTCGCGCCAGTCGTGATGGGCAAAGTTGTTGCCGCACCTGTTACTCCTCCAGACGTTCCTCCACCGGTTGCTGGCCTGCTCGCGTGCCCGCAATTCACGCAAAATGAGCTGCTTTCATTCAGTGCGGTACCGCAATTCGCGCAAAATGCCATAAAAAACTCCTTTTAAAGAAATCTGGTTCGTAATGTCGGTTGAATTGTTTATTCCGCGTCGTCTGAGATCTGGAATGTCCAGGCTGAGTCAAACATCATTCCATCCCCCTGGCCCCGCGCCACGTCTCCACCGGAGAAATTCTTGGACTTGGAGACCGGCCTGAGCACGAGCGCATACTCACCTGGTAGAAGCCCTGCTTTGGCGGCAACCTCGAACTTTCCGGAAGCTGATCTGGTCGAGTTCATGGGAACTTTTTCTTCCAGAAAATGCGAGTAGATCTGCCAGTCTGTTGTGGGCGTGGAACGAACGTCTTCTTTGCCTTCGCTTGCGCCAACCAACCGGCAGGTATTTTGCGCGGGCGTTAGTTTTACGATGGCCGGCTCATAGTCATCGGGATTGATGCCGGGAGTTTTTGAAAAGTCCACAGTGAATTTGGGCGTACTGGTTTGCAGCACGTTAGCTGACGCTGGACCTGGAACGCCCCAGACGTAAGTCACCGTGGCCTTGCGGCGAGCCATCATCCCGGACAATATCCCTCCTGCCTGCTGCAAGGATGAACTGCCCATATTCGCTCCCATGCGTGAGGTCGCGCTGGCTGTCGCTGTCCCGATCCCCGCCTGCATCGCCTGCGTGACCACGGAGTCTCCAGCCAGGCTTTTCATCGATGAAGGCTTGGTCTTGGTTTGCGCGAGTTGTGTCTTTTCCAACACCAGCGGCTGGGGAGCAGCGGTGCCCTGAATCACTGCCACCTTTGGGCGCTCGAGATTTTGCACCCGTAGACGCGGCTTCGGGCGCCGGAGTCGCCATCTGCGCCACGGGTGTATTCGTCGGCGGTTGCGTTAACGCCGAAGAAGTTTTGCCAGAGGCAATGATCGCGTCCAGTTCCGCTTGCGTTACTCCCGCCTTTTGCATGGCGATCAGCGCGCCCGGTGAGGTATCAAACTTCGCCTTGTTCGTCTGGATGGCGCTCACGATGACTGATTCCGGCACGCCGCCCTTCACCATCTTGATCACATCCGCGTTGGTGAGCGGTTTCTGGTTCTGCTGCGCCATTAACAGACTGCAAGCGCTCAAAAGAACCATGCCGATCTTCAAGATTTGCCTTAATGTATGCATGACCTTGCCTCTGTTTCTAAATGGAAAGTTTTTATAGGTTGCTGGGCCACGGATCCAGCTTGCTGCCTTTCGGCCCTGTGACTGACAAGTTCAGCCCGTAGTAGGCGTAGATAAACTTTCCGTTGTCGTCACATTCTTCGGGCTGGACTCCAATGCCGAGCTTGTTCCCTTGCATTGAAGCGCCTATGGAAACGTCATTGAACTTGCAGCTGTTCCCGTTCACAACCGGGCCAGTGGATTCCATGTCGGGGGTACCGGCGATCAGAGTTTGAACATCGGTATCAAGCACAAAGCCGGGCCGCATCTTGCTCACATCAATGAATTCACCGAAGGAGATCCGGGCTTGCGGGTAGCCATCAGAGGTAGAGCTGTCCCATAGATCGGCATACTGGAAGAAAAGCACCGTGGCAAATCCTGGCGGTGCAGTTAGTTTTGCTGCCGCTAGATTGGCCTGATCCACGGGCGAGACAAACAAGTCCTTTCCCATTGCAGTGGTGGGCAATGTCACCACAGATCGGGGAACGCGCAGCAAATGCCGTGACTCACGTGCAGCCAGGAATGTCTGGCCAGGCATTTGGGCTTGCGGCCCATTCACGGTGACTACACCCAACGTGATGTTGCTGAGATCGTATTCATCCTGAATGGTGGAACTCACTGTGGCGATAATCAGATTGTCAGTCCACGAATCAATGCCTAGCCTCAGTGGGCTGGGATGATTGATGAATGCACCAACCAAATGAACTTCTCCTGGGCGCGGTCCGAAGTTGCAGCCTCGGATGGAATACTGGTTATTGGGAGCTGCTGAATTGCTGCCAGGATCCGGCGTGAAGACGATGCCTCTGGTCTTGCCACTCACAGAAGTAATAGTCGGTGACACGGTTAGATTGCATTGGTTGACCGGCATGGCTGTTTTCTGCCCAAGAGTCTTGGGTGGAGCGGCTGCGCCGGGCGGAATGACTCGCACCGGCGCAACTCCCGCGCGCTGCACTTGAATTCCCCCCGTGCCGCCCGTGGGATTCGTTCCCGGCGAGGTGCCACCGGCAGGTGTGCCGGCAGACATAAGCATTCCCGACCCGCCAGTTGGATTTGTTCCACCCGCTCCCCCCACCGGAGTAGCTGTTTTCTCTGCACGCGTCTGCATGCTTTGTTGCTGAAGTGTTTGCGAAACCGTTGGGCTCACACTAGGCTGTGTTCCGCCGGCAATCTTGATTTTGGGACCAGGCGTCAACTTGACAGCGGACACATTCGGTATTCGTTTTGTGCCTGTCGCAGTGTTTCGCGGGGTTGGGTTGTTTCCAGCACCGGAAATCGCGCCTGAACCGCCAGGAGTAGAAGGGGTAGAACTCTGGGTAGGCTGATTGTTGCTGGCCATCATTGCCCGGAGGATGTTCTTGCTTACACCAGCTTTGGTCAGGGCCACCAATCCGTCAGGTGAGAGGTCAAATCGATCTGGACCTGATTGAATTCTTGAAATGATTGTTGCTTCAGGGAGCTTATCTGTAACCATCCTGATGACAGTTGCGTTGGTTACCGGTTGCCCTGCTGCCTGACCCCAGGCTCCAATGGTCCACGCAAGTGTGGTAACTATCAGAAACAAGGTCGAAAGAATGGTCCGTCGCTGTGATGTTAGTCTGCTCATTCGTATCCTCCGCTTTCGCAGGCGCGCTGGCGGGAAGGCTGCCAGGCGGCTCTGCTGCCACGTGAGATTGAATAAAGCCGAATGGCAGGACGGTCAAAGGAACTGCGCCTGATATGGAGCTGACCTATTAAGTTATTCTGAATGAATACTTTGTCAGGAAAGATGAAACGGTCGACAAAGCTTAGCGAACCGGCTTACAACGGATGGGCCGGGGATTTACCCTGCGGCGCTGCGGCGATCAATGCCTCAACACGACGAGCAATCAGTTCCATGCCATGTCCACGCGCCTGGGATATCAGTGCGGCGAGCTCGGCTCGGCCGCTAGGCTGGCTTATGCTCAGTTGCAGTTCTCCAAGATAAAGTCGCGCTTCAGATTCAACGCTAAATAGCCCAATGCGATGCGAATCGTGTATCACTACCCGCAACTTTCTTGCTGCATCATCCAACGCTCTTTGCTTGCTCACCGGAGAGGTTCCACTGTCGCCCGCCCTGGCGGCGGCTGAGGCAGCACGGGCCAGAATCAGCTCAAACGGCAAACGCCGAACAGGGAATTCATGCAGGTCAGCCAGTTTCAAACCCTGGTTGGCGGCTTCCCGTGCTTCATGGAATTTGTTTTGCGCCAGCAGAGCGCGGCCAAGCTCTGCATACGCGGCTATCTCACTGGAGGCGTGTTTCTCGATGGAGAGAGTGGCTATGATCTCACGCAGTCGAGATTCCGCGGAATCGGCATGGCCTTTCGCAATATCTACCTGGGCCAGTGAGACCTCCGTCAGCGTAGCGCTGGGAGTATCATTTGCTTTTTTCAGGATCGCGATTGCTTCCTCATATTCCCGATCTGCCGATTCCAGCTCACCAGCTGCCTGCTCTATGTCTCCGCGTACGCATAAAGCGCTGGCCATGTTCCAGGGATCACCCCCATACGCGCGGAGTGAGGTTATCTGGGGTTCAACTTCCCGGCGTGCTTGTTGCAGCTCTCCCTGCGTCAGCAATAAAGATGCATGGTCAACGTGTCCTGGTTCCGTGCGCCCTCTGCCGCTGGATTCCGTGAGCTCCCATTTCTGGCGGTACAGATCAGCAGCCTGCGCCAGGTGACCGCGGCTAATTTCAATTCCAGCAATGTTGCCCAGCGCCTCCGCGGTATTTGCGCGGTCGCTGGCGATGGTGAAATTCGCCCAGGCCTCCCGATACGATTTTTCCGCTCGTGCAAATTCACCTCTGGCTTCCAGCACCAGTGCCAGATTATTGAGTGTCACTCCGGTCATTTCACGGTCACCAGCCAGTTTGAACGTGGCCAGCGCCTTTTCATACAAAGGTACCGCCGCTTCGTCGTTGCCGGTCTGACGGTCGGCTTCGGCCATCAATTGCAAGGAAGAAGCTGCGTTATTAAGGTCTCCGGCCGCCAGATAAATGTCGTAAGCTTCTCGGCACTGCGGCGGATTTTGCGTGTGTTCTCGGTTGAGATAGCAGAGGTACTGTTCAGCTTTCGCATAAACCAGGTTTTTCCCTTGAGCCTTTGCCTTGGCTGCCCCGGAAAGAGTGAGCTGATAGGCTGCCGACGCATCGCGCGCAAACCTGGTGAAAGCCTCGCGCAAGTCCAGCATAGGATCATCCCGATCGGGCGAAGGAAGAGACCGCAGTTGCCTGATGGTTTCCAGTGCCGCATCCGGCTGGTATGACTCAAGCTGCAGCTTTGCCAATTGCAGACCGTACTCCAGGCTGTCCGGAAAAAGATTGTGCAGCACACGATACACGTCAGCTGCCTTGGCACGCTCCGCGTTCGCATGATAGTAACTGGCTTCAATCTCCATTTTTTGCACCCGGGTCAGGCCGCCGGCAAGGTCCAGCCCGCGTTTGGCTTCGACCTTAGCAAGATCGTCATGGCCAAGGTGAATGTCCGCGCGTGACAGCATGGAGTAAGAGAGAGGAAACTTCGGGTCAGCCTTCGTCGCCTCGGCCAACAGACCGCGTGCCGACGGATAGTCATACTCGCGGAGCTTCGTCAGGCCCAGTGAGTAAAAACGCGCGGCTTCCCGGTTTGAAGGCAGCGAGGCGAGAACATTGGCGTCCCCAGGAGTTTCCAGAGCAGGAACGCCCAATTGCTGACGGAGCTTGCCTCCCACCCTTGAGACGAAAGGAAACAAATCCTCAGCGGCGCCCACTTCGGCTAGCTCGGTCAATATCTCGCCGCTCTTGGCCTCCTGTAAACGGACGTCCAGTCTCAGTTGCCGTCCACGGCCTTCACCAACAATGGTATATGTGCCCAGCACTAAAACGTCACTGTTCAACGCCGTTCCAACACGCGCAGTGGTCTGCTGGTCAAGTGAAACGCTGGGCGACCAGGGTGATGAACGCTGCAAATTGGCGATTTCTTCGCTTGGCACCAGCCGCAATTTTTCACCCGCGGCCAGCTCCGTGCTCATCATTTCGGAAAATGCAGTGCCCAGCCAATTGTCTTTGCTGTCGCCGGATACGTTATGGAACCCAAGCACCGCCACCGATTTTCTCAACACCACAGGAGCCATTGTGGAGGATATGCGGCCTGCTTTCGTGTCTGATGATTTACTGTGCCAGACTTTCCATGCCACAACGCTCACCAGCAGAATGGCCACCGCGCCCGCTGCATAAAGTAACGGCGCGAGCGGGTTGCGCTTCTCTAGTATCGGAATCGCCTGCTGCAGTCCGGCCGTGGTTTGATTCGGAGCAGAAACATGCGTGTTCGGATCCGCGAATTCTTCGGCTGCATGAGGCCCAGCTTCGCTCGTGGACCGCGCTGATTCCGTGTGGGTGGAAGCCGATGAGCCGTTTACCGAAGAACTGGCAATGCCATTACCTGACACGGGAGCGATAAACCGATATCCATGTCGAGGAACAGTTTCAATGAATCGGGGATTGTTGGAGTCATCGTCAAGCGTGGCCCTGAGCCGCTTCAGGATCACATTCAAGCTGCCGTCAAAATCGACAAAAGTCCCTTCAGGCCACAGCAGATGGCGCAAATCTTCGCGGGAGACGAGCTCGCCCGGCCGTTGCAGAAGAAAAACCAGTACGCGAAAGGGCTGCTCCTGAAGCTTCACGCGCACGCCTTTACGCGTCAACGTGCTGTGGACCAGATCGGCCTCAAACAGGCCGAACCTCAGGATTTGCGAATCTCTAGTGGCGCTATTCATAGGCCCCGGAACCAATTGACGGGAACATCTTACAGCCAATTGCCGCGGACCTGTACCTGAAGTTCCATGCGCAGAAGCCAGTTTTTTGCCTTGGCTGCATCCAGACACTTTTGTGGAAACTTAAGGTTTGATACCCACCACAGCCATCATTCGCCCGGTATTGCCTCTTTCAGCCCGATAAGAGAAGAACCGTTTCGGATCGCATGAGGTGCAGTCGTGCAGGGCGGTGATGTTTTGCTCGGGTACGCCGGCGGCCATCAATTGGCGGCGGTTTGCCTCCCGTAAGTCCAGGAAAAGCTTCAGGCAGAGGTCGCCGTGGCCGGGCGCCCGCTGGTTCATGAAGAGCATGGGGTACTTTTCGCGTACAGGATCGGATTCCTGTGAATCGTGGAAGAGCTCTCGCGCGTAGTCAAATTGTGACTCGAAATTGGCTTTCAGCTCCTCGCCCACTTCGTAGCAGCACACCTGAATTCCCGGACCGATGGCGGCCACTACATCTTCCGGCAGAGTACCGTACTCGCGTCGCATCAATCCCAGGCCTTTCTCGGCGATGCGTTGCACCGTGCCTCGCCAGCCGGCGTGAAAAGCTCCTACAGCTTTGTTCTTTTGATCGATCAACAGCAGAGGGAAGCAATCCGCGGTCTGCACTCCCAATGCGATTCCCGAAACATTGGTTACCAGCCCGTCTCCCACCAGTGGCTCGGCCCCGGGCGTGGTGACTACGTGGATCAGGTCGGAGTGTATCTGGCGAAGTGTTACCAGCGGCCATGTCTTTGAATTCGCGCCCTTCGAATTCGACGCCTTTGAATTGGACCCCGTGGAGTTGCTACCCGTGCTTTTTGCTGTGCTGGCGCGCAAGGCCGCCAGGAGCTGTTGCCGATTCTGGTCAACGTTTGCCCGTTTATCATGTTGGGTGAGGCCCAGGTTCAGGGATCGCCCGCCATAGCACGTGCTTGCCCCGCCATTTCGGGTGCTGAATCCGTGCACCAGCCAGGAAAGCTGGTTGAGCTTCGGAATCTGGATCGGCTTCAAGGACTTCGTCGATGATGAGGGTATAGTCTTGCGTTTGCGCTGCTTGGTCACGGTAGCCACCCTTCATTTTACCGGAATGGCAGCCTGTGTTTGGGCGGTTAAAAAGCGCCGTGGGGCAGGGCGAATTCGCATCGAATTGCTCAGGCCACGTACAAGCGAACAGAAATGAAAGAAAAGCCGGTTTTCAGGGTCACAACGTACAACACGCATAAAGGCCGAGGGATGGACGGCCGCATTCGTCCACCCAGAATTGCGCAGGTCTTGCGTGAACTGGATACCGATATTATCGCCTTGCAGGAAGTTGTGAGCCTGAGCGGCGGTCGCCGCGAGCAGAACCAGGCGCAGTATCTGGCCGACGCAATCGGCTTTGAGTTCCGCATTGGCGAGACGCGCAAGCTCCGCGGGGCCGCCTACGGTAACGTTGTGCTGAGCCGGCTGCCAGTTAAGGACATGGAAGTCTATGATTTAACGGCTTCCCGGCGAGAAGCGCGCGGATGTATACGCTGTGACGTGGAAGTGGCGCCCGGGAAGATTGTGCACATCTTCAATGTTCACCTTGGAACCGGGTATCTGGAGCGCCGCAAACAGGCACACATGCTGGTGAGCAGGGAAGTCTTGCTGTCACCCAGATTGAAACATCCGCGGCTGGTTGTTGGCGATTTCAATGAATGGACCAACGGGCTGGTTTCCCGCATGTTGCGGCAGCGTTTTGAAAGCGTTGACATTCAAATGCACCTGAATCGTCGCCGAACTTACCCTGGCGTTCTGCCGTTTATGCATCTTGACCACATGTATTTCGACGGCCAACTGGCGTTGGAAGAGTTCCTGCTTCATCGCAGCCGTAAGGCGCTCATGGCGTCAGACCATTTGCCGCTGGTAGCTGGATTCCGGCTTGAGGGGAAGTAGCCGGCCTCAACTTTCGGGCCAGGAGCCAGACTCCCTGAGCCAACCCTGGATTCGGCTTCTTGCATCATAAGACTCTTGCCGTGTTGCACGGAGATTGCTTGTAATTAGTTGACGCAGTTGGGATTGACAGCATTTGAAGAGTCTATTTAGGATGCGTGACGGATCAATACAGGCACCTTCCCTGACGGTCCTCTCAATTAACTTTTCCCCAGAGTGCATCCAAAAAGTTTGAGTGTATCCGACGACCGCCAGACTGATGAATGTTAAGGATCAGTTTTTTGAGATAGAGTCTGCAAGCCGCGGCATGCATTATCGTTCGCTCGTTGAATGGCTTCTTCATCGCGACTGTTTCTGAGGTGCCGGCAAACAAAATGTAAGAGCTCGGTCCGAGTTGCCCGAGATCTCTGCGGAGGACTGAGGGTGAAGTTGGCTCGGCGGATGTGCTTGTCTTTAGGATCAAGGAGGCCTTGAATGGCCATTGAGCGCGTGTCTGGGGCATCGAGTCTTATCGATGTGCTGGACCGGGTTTTAGACAAAGGCATTGTGATCGACGCATGGGTGCGGATATCGCTGGTTGGCATTGATCTGATCAGCGAACGATCGCGCGTTGTGGTAGCGTCGAGCGAAACCTATCTGAGATACGCTGATTTGGGCGGATTGTCAGGAACGATACCCTATCCGTCTCTGGTTGAGGGGAATGCGGGGAAAAACGATGTTGTCGTGGAGCCGCGCCCGTCTCGAAGACGGCGATAAAGAACCGGGTCCTCTTGGGGGAAGCGTGGCCACAGCCGAGATGAAATTTCAGCCCAATGGAAGGCGTGCGAGACCGCGCCGCAGTCCTGCGGCGCTACGGCTGCTGGAGGCGGAACGATCAGAAGCGATTTTCCCGATCCTCCTGGAAGAGATAGTTGCACTAGGCCACGCTCGCGCCATGGTGCTTGACGTGGACTTTGACACTGGGGAAATCACTCCGTCAGCCGCACTCAAATGGCCGCGCCCCCAGACTGCCAAATTCGCGACGCAGGTTTGGTCAACAGACAATCCCATTTCTGGCGTGTTGAACTCTGCTCGACCCGCCGCTTTTCCCAAAACCAACATTCATAACCGCCCTTTGTATGTTCATCCCATTTTCTATTCCAACAAGGCTTTGTGCTGGGAGGCGGAGCGGGTCCACTCGGCAAACTGCCTGGCGGTCCAGAATGCACGCAGGGAGAATCGCGTTCGCCTGGAGGAACAGACCTGCGCCACCTGCGAGATGCGCGCCTATGCTTCCGTGATCGTCGTGGAGCTTGGCCGGAACAACACGGAAGCTGCCCTGGCAGAGTTGGCGACCATGATTGAGCTGGCCAATCGCTGTTTGTCGCGCGTTTTCAAGGTTGAGCATTATTACAACCGCATGCGTGATATGGAGATCACCATTGCGCAGATGGGCACAGTCATGCAAAGCATGGCCGACCCAGTGATCCTGACTGACACGCAGCATCGCGTCATCATGCAGAACCGTGCGGCCGAGCGCTTCTTCAGGGTTCCCGATGACATGACCGAAGGACTGATCCGCGCGGTTGAACTCAACAACATGCTTTTCTCCGCCGCGCTCTCTTCCATGCTGGTTTTGGGAAATGATGCTCATCGTGATCTCACCCTGGTGGACGCCATTGAAGGCGAGGAGATGCTCTTTGAAGCCGTTTCCGGCCCTACCTACGGCCCCGAAGGGAACCAGATCGGGACCGTGACGGTACTGCGCGATGTGACCGATCTGCGGCGGGCAGACCAGGAATTATGGCTCAATTACGATAAATTGCGCGAAGCTGAAGAGATGGTCCGTCAGGACCGTGACCGGCTGAACCTGATCATTGAGAATGTCGGCGATCCGATTGTAGTGTGCGACAGCGCTGCCAGAATCGTTCTGGTGGACCCTCTTGCCCAGGAGCTATTCGGTTCATCGTCGGACTCTCCACGCGATGCTTTTCTGATCAAGAACCAGACCGATTTCACCAGCTACATCAGCTCGTTTACTTTTTCGTTCGCCGAACGTGAAACTGCTCCGCTGCGCATTTACAACCCCGCCGTTAAACAAGCGATCGAATACGATGCACGCTCCGGAAAGATCTTTGATGAACGTGGTCAGGTGTCATACACAGTCACGGTTTTGCGCGATCTGACGGCGTTGCGTAAGGTTGAACAGCTCAAAGTGGAACGTCGGATGCTGGAAATCGAAAAGTTTGCCGCCACCGGACGCCTGGCGGCCACCATTGCCCATGAGGTCAACAACCCCATGGAGGCGATCAAGAACGCGATTTACCTGCTGGCGGGGGCGGTTCCGGAGAGCGCCATACCGGTTTACAACATTCTCAAGTCAGAAACCGAACGCGTTGCCCGCATCGTACGCCAGATGCTGGGACTGTATCGCAATACCGAACAGGTCAAACCGGTCAACGTAAATACCATTGTGGAAGACACGCTGTTGATTTTAAGCCGCCAGTTGCAGCGGGCCAACGTGGAACTCCTGACCAACCTCAGGCCGCTGCCGGACGCCGTTATTGCCGCCGACCAGATTCGTCAGGTGCTGTCCAACCTGATTATCAATGCCAAGGACGCCATGCCGAATGGAGGGCGGCTGCACATCCGGACGCGCCATCTCCATCGCCGGGATGAACTCCACGCATTGGTGCAAGTGGTGATCGCAGATACCGGTACGGGAATTTCCGAAGAGATGACACGTGCCATCTTTGAGCCATTTGTAACCACCAAGGGCGAAAAGGGAACCGGCCTGGGATTATGGATTGTAAAAGGGATCATTCAGAATCATGCTGGCAAGCTCACTGTGAGGAGCAGGATGGGTAAGGGAACAGTGTTCAGAATCGATCTTCCAGTCGTGAAATCGTGAGCGAGAACGCAAAACGCCGGATCATGGTCGTGGACGATGAAGCGTCTGTGCTCATCACCTACAGGCTGATTCTTGAGCAGCAGGGATATACCGTGGGCGCATTCAGCAAGTCGGCCGACGCCATACGCGCGCTTGAAGAAGATGAAAAGTATGACCTGGTCTTGTGCGACTACTCACTGGAAGAACAACATACCGGGTTTGAAGTGATTGCAGCGGCAAGGAAACGGGATGATTGCATTCCTGCAGCCCTCCTGACCGGATATGCAACCAGAGACACCGCTGACGAAGCGGCCAGCAGACAGATTGTGATCATGTTTAAGCCGATAGAAATTGAGGAGTTTCTGGCGACGACAGCAAAGATGATCAGGAGAGATGATGAGCGTGACGAAGAAAGCGGCCAAAAAAACAGTGGCTCGCAAACCAGCCTCTAAGCCGGTGACCAGGAATGGCTTTGCGAATGACATTGCGCTGGAACTGGAACCAGTCCCTGCCAGGCTGGAAAGCGCCAGTTCTTCGCCACATCATGGGCTTTATGTGTATGGCGTGATTGAGATGCCGGCATTTGGCATCTTCGGCCGCAGCAGTATTGGTTCATTTCATGAAGATGTCTTTGCCATCCAATATGGTGATGTGGCCGCCGTCGTGAGCCGCACTCCTGTTTTCATTTTTGATCCGACCCGGGACAATGCTCTGGCCCATGAGCATGTGGTGGAAGCCGTGATGAAAAACCATACCGTGGTGCCCATGGCTTTTGGCACTGTGTTCCGCACGGAAGACGATATCAAGGAAGTGCTCAAGAGTATTTACACTTCGCTGAAAGACGTCCTGAGGCAGATGACGGGCAAGCAGGAATTCGGACTCAAAGTCACCTGGGACCGCGATCGCATTATCGAAGAGCTGAAGCGGGAGCACGAAGAGATCCGTCGTTTTCATCAGGAGCTTACCCGTAAGCACCTGCAATCAACTTATTTCGCGCGCATGCAGCTGGGCCGCATGATTGACAAAGCCCTGACCGAACTTTCCGCCGGCTACGTCCGTGATATCTATGAAGGACTGCGGACGGTTTGCGTAGCATCAAAAGACAACAAGCCGATCGGCGACAAGATGATTCTCAATGCGTCTTTTCTGATCGAGAAGGAACGTGAGAGCGAATTTGACGCCGCGGTGACGCGCGTAGCGAGAAAGTTTGGCGAGCGGCTGAACTTCAGATATACCGGACCCTGGCCGCCGTATAACTTTGTGAATATCCGCCTGAAACTGGAAACAGGGAAATCCGGTTGATTCTCAATTCATTTTGACAACATGACAGAAATAAAAAAGGGCCGGCGAACCGGCCCTTTTTGTTGATGGTTCGTTGAGGTTAGAAGCTGAAACGGGCTCCGAACTCGCCGGTGAACGCGCGCGGCAGCAAGCTGCTCGTCGGGTTAATGAACCCAATTGGCTGCTTGAATGACGGATCGTCCACTTGGTTGCCAAAGTCGTTTCCATAGTTGGCGTGGTTTGTCAGGTTGAACGCCTGGAACATCAACTGAAGGTTACGTCTTTCACCCAATTTGATGTTCTTTGCGATGCGAGCGTCCACATTAAAGTATGGATTACCACGCAGGGAGTTGTACGGCGAAATGACGCAACTGCCGCTGTAGAAGCACTTCGTTTCCGCCAGGCCAAGGCTTGGGGGATCCGTCGGCGCCGACTGAGAATCATGCACCGGAGTCAATTTGGTGGCGGAGAGCAAGTCGCCGGGATTAGCCGTGGTTACAACCAGGGCTCCGGCATCGCTGCCGCCGCCCAGGTTCAACATGTTGTTGCCTGCGATCGGGTTATAGGGCCGAGCCGATCCTGCCTGAAGAATTGGAGAAAATTCCAATCCCCATGGCAGGTGTGCGGTTGCAGCGATGGTGAGGTGGTGCCGTTCGTCATTGAACGAAGGACCAAACTCACTTGCCGCCAGCGGGGTCTGCGGATTGCGAGGATAATAGCGGAAAGAGCCACCATCTTCGTTGTAACCAACCGCGCGGGCCAGCGTGTAGTTCATGGTCAGGTCGGTCTTGTGGAAGCTGCGCTGGCGATAGCTCACGTTCATGCCGTCATAGCGTGAACGTCCGATCGACATTTCATCACGTACGCTACCCAGTTTGGGTACACCTGCCGCCGTGAAAGCTGCATCCAGCGGACGGAAGAATCCGCCGGCAGTTCCAGTTCTGCTGAGCGTGGTGATGTTGTTGGGATCAACCGGAATGTTCGGATCCAGGTTGATGGTTTTGTTTTCATGGAGGCTGAGCACGTGAACGTATTCAACTTCGAAGGCTGACTTGGAGTTGATGGCCCAGGTGTAACCGGCGTTCATTTCTTCGGTGACCGGAGTGCGATAGTTAGGGTCCATCAAGCGACCGGTGGAACCAGGCGTCAGTTGCGAAGATGCCGCTGGAATCGTCGGGAGCGGATCGATGCCCAGACGCCAGTTGCTTAGCAATATTCCAGTACCAGGTACGGTGTCACCGTTCTGCTGGCTGATTGCGAAGGCGGTCTGGAAGATGGTTGAGTTGGCCTGCTGTTCCATGAACAACGGAATGTTCTGGAAGGTGTTGTCGTAGTACATGCCGAATCCGCCGCGCAGCACGTGGTTGCCGTGACCGGTTAGATCGTACGCGAATCCTAAACGCGGGCTGAAGCCTTTGCTGTAGTCGGTCGCTTGCTTGGCAACTAGCGAGGCTGCAAGCGGGCTGAATTTAGCTGCCGCCTGGAGTTCCTGGAAGGTGCGGCTGTTGGCTACATCAGATCCGCCGATAAAGTCAAAGTCCTTGTCCCAACGGAGGCCAAGATTTACCGTCAACCGCTGGCTGACTTTCCAGTCATCCTGGAAGTACAGGCCAAACTGCTTGGCGTCTTTGATGATGAAGGTGGGATCGCCAACCGCGATGCTCATGCTTTGGACCAAGCCAGGCGCCTGGAATCCCTGCGGTGATGCTCCCAGAATTGCGCTGGGCAATTGGTTGAAGTCGAGTTCCAGCGTGGGGTTGAACTCAAAGAAACCGCCCATGAAGGGTGTGTAGATGTAGTCAACGCCGGTTTTGAACGTGTGATTACCGATCGTCTTGCTGACGTCATCCTTGAACTGGAACTTACGCTGGATTGAGTTCTGCGGAACGTTGGTGTTGGTGCCGAACTGGATGGTGTGCGGGAACGTGAACAGTGGTGCCCGCGTTGTGCTGTCAATCAGGTTGTTCCAGTACTGGAAGCCGGCGGTGAACTGGTTGACCAGCGTAGGACTCAACGAAGAGTTCACGGTTAGATTGGCCACCTGAAGGTGGTTCTTGGTGAAGTTTCCTTCCGTTGCGTCAAAGGTGGCGCCGCTCTGGTCATTCAGGCTGTTGTTGGCCTGCGTGGAGACAGAGAAGTAAGCAGAATTCTTGCTGTTGATGATGTAGTCGAGACGGCCATTGATGCGATTTTCGAAAAATGGAGTCGGGACAACTGAAATCGGCTGAGCTCCCAGATTGGTTACCAGTGACAGTTCTGAGAACGCCTGGGGTGATTCCGCGAGTGACGTATGCTCGCGCTGGCGCTCCATAGCGAAGAAGGCGAAGAGTTTGTCTTTCTGGACCGGTCCGCCGAAGGAGCCACCGAAGAACTGGCGCTCGTACGGGGGGTTTGCTTTTTGGGTAGTACCGTCGCCGACCGCCTGTACCTGATCAGCATTGAAATTCTGTTCACGGAAGAATCCGAAGGCCGAACCGTGATAGTTGTTGCTGCCGGATTTGGTGATCACGTTGATGGCTGCGCCTGAAGAGCGGCCATTCACGGCCGAGAAGCGCTGCGTGGAAATCTGGAATTCCTGCACTGCTTCCGCTGGAAGCTGCATGACAGGTCCGCCAACCGTGTTGTCCTTATTGTCGACTCCGTTCACGGTTACGTTCACGTTGCGGCCACCTTCACCGTTTACCGACAGGATCGAATAACGGTTCTTGGTCGGATCATAGGAGTCCGCCGCTTTTACGCCCGGGGAGAGGTAGGCCAGGTCGGCGATGTCGCGGCCGATCAATGGCAGGTCAGTAATCTGTTGCGGTGTGATGTTGGTGCTGACATCTGTTTTTTCGCGGTCAACCAGAGGAGCGGCTGCGGTGACTTCCACCGTTTCGCTCACTCCACCAGGGACAAGAGTAAAGTTCTGGGTGGCGGTTCTGCCAATCGCAACTTCCATATCTTTCGCTTCTGCGGTGGAGAAACCTGCGGCCTTGACCTTTACGGTATAGACGCCGGCTGCAATAGCCTCAAAGCGATATTCGCCGGCTGCGTTGGTTTGTGCGGTGCGGGTAGAGCCATTGTCTTTGTTGGTTATGGTTACTTCTGCGGACTTGATCACAGCCTGTGTTTTGTCTGTGACGGTTCCCTGCAAACTGGATGATGCCGTGACCTGCGCCCACATACTGGCGCAACCCAACAGCATAAAGCCAGCAAGGGCCAGCGCGATAAGCCGCTGCTTGTGGTTCATCTGTCTCATTTGTGATTCTCTCCTCTTGATGTGCCGGCGACGCGCGGTCGCCGCGATCACGTTCCTGGCGGCCAAATCTTTTACTCCCCAAAGGGTGGAAGTAAAAAGCGTGGCGCCTGATCAGTGAATGAAGTTGAGGCGCAAAGAGACGGAAGTGACGCCGCCGCCAAAATTGATTCCTCAATCACCACGATCCAAACCTAAAGTGTGAAGAAACACCGGAACTGGCAATTACGAGTCAGCCAGGCCTTGATCCTTCCTCAGGAACCTTGTGTATGTTTTTGGGACAAACTGGGGTTGGGAGAAAGAGGTTTTCGGGAGACAGATAAAGTCCATCATCCTGATCACCGCCGATCCCTGTGCCCAATTTTTTCTGACAGCTTGAAAATTGACTGCCGGTCATGCAGCCTTCCGGCGAATCCCCTAGTAAATCTTCCTGTCAGTCGCAGTGCCCACCCCTGAAAGAACGTTCCGAGTCGATCAAGCTTTTGAAAATGAAGCACTTGTTCAATAATGGCAACGGATCTACAGGGCCCTATAGCCAAAATGGCAAAGAATTTAGTCTTTCTTTGCTTTTTGTCACTGCTTAACCTTTCTTATGGCAATTTTTGGGCCGGGTTCTCGGGGCACGTACTTGGCCTTGTAAGACACTGACTTTAAAGATATTGAGAGATGAAGGTTGTAGCCTGCAGTGACGTCCAAAAGTCAGAAAATTCAAAATTCCATATCACCCAAATATGAAATATCAAAATTCCTTAAAAATTTGGAACCTTAGACATGGGTCTTTTCTCCCCGCAACCACGTATCAAGGAAAGTCATGCCCAGAGCAGACGCTATGATTTCGCACATGTCCGACGCGGATGAACATCAGCAAAGCCCAGATGCAGTCACTGCCCTTGCCAGGGTGCGAAAGGGCGATCTGGAAGCGCTTGCCGTGGTCATGGACGAATATCAGGGGCGTCTTCTGCGTTATCTGGTGCGATTGGTAAAAGAACAGGCGATAGCGGAAGACCTATTCCAGTTGACCTGGTTGCGGGTGATGGAAAAGATCAGGAGCTATGATTCCGCGCGCGATTTTGCACCCTGGCTTTTTACCATCGCGCGCCATCTGGCACTCGACCATCTTCGACGTTACCAGCCTGAGAGTCTGGATGAAACTCTGCCGTCCGGCGACTCGCGTGAAGATCTAATCCCGCACGAGGCGCCGGGAGCGATGGACACCTTACTGGCGGAAGAGCGGGCGGTCCTGGTGGCACAAGCAATGCTTGAACTGCCGCTGATTTTCCGTGAAGTGCTGTCGCTACGCTTTGAGGAAGAGATGAAGCTTGAGGAAATCGCGGATTTTTTAAGAATTCCGCTTTCGACCGTGAAATCGAGACTGCGCCGTGGTCTGGACGGTCTGCGTTTGAAGCTTGAAAAACAATATCAATGGACTGGCTATGAATGATCACAATCAAATTCGAAACCTGCTTCCACTGCAAGTCGCGGGCGGCATCAGCAGGGAAGAGCAGACGCAGGTTGACGATCACCTGCGGGAGTGCAGTGATTGCCGGAGCGAGCTCGCGAGTCTGCGTGCTCTGGCCGCGGACCTGAAATCTATTCCAGCGCCGCAGCCTATGTTTGGTCTGGCGCAAAGGACACGTGCGCGGATTGTGGCTGAAATTGCGGCGAAGGCGGAGCGCCGGCAAAATCAACGCAATCTCGCATTGCTGATTGCATTTGCCTGGATTGTGACGGCGCTGACATTTGTGGCCGGCAGGTACCTGGCACAGGACATTGCTGCATGGCTGAAGATGTCGTCCTCTGCCTGGGTGAATGCGTTTATCTGGTACATGATTTTTTCCGCAATCGCGTCCAGCGCGTTTGCCGGGCTGGTGGCAAGACGTCACCGCAATGATAGGAGATTGGTATGAGCCGTTTTAGAGAAGAGCTTCGTGTAATCCCCACCGTCGCCTGGAACATTGCAGGACTGGCTTTTGTTTTTGTCGAAGTGTTGATGTGGCAACTTGCTTTTCCCAGTGATTCCGAGCTCAGGAATGGGCCACTCCTGGTCCGAATCTGCATTTCGATCCTTGCCGCCTGCGTACTTCCTGCGTATGTCCTGTTAGTGGGCTATGTTTCCATAGACGCCAAGCGGCGTGGCATGCGGCAGGCACTGTGGACACTGATTGCCATTTTTGTGCCCAATGGCATTGGGATCATCCTGTACTTCGTGATGCGTGAGCCGTTGTTGGCGCGCTGCCCAAAATGTGCCACGCCAACCAAGTCAACGTTTGCGTTTTGCCACCAATGTGGAACTGAAATCAGCCCAGCCTGTCCAAATTGCCGCCGGCCGGTAGAGGCCGATTGGAAAGCATGCGCCTATTGCGGAACCAACCTTGCTGGTCGCACACCTGCGAACGTCGCTTCCGGAGAGCCGGCTGCCACTCCATGACATATTGGGTAGCTTTTGAGCACGGTAAAGTTTGCAGTCAAACGAGATCTCAATGGTCGCTAAGCTGCTTTATTTTCGATATCATATAGGCACATGGCCACCAGTCTTGCGACCGCAACACGTCATGCATTTCAGACCGATGACAAACGCCTTCTTCCCATTGCGGAGAAGGTCTTTGCCCAGCAACGGCTCACGTTTGACGATGCCGTAACTCTGTACCGCACCGGCGACATTCTGGCTGTGGGCTGGCTGGCAAACCACGTGCGTGAACGCATGCACGGCAATATCACGTACTTTAACGTGAACCGGCACATCAATCCAACGAACGTCTGCGTGGCTGCCTGCCGGCTGTGTGCTTTTGGCCGCAAGAAGGATTCCGAGGGTTCCTACACCATGGCCCTGGAAGAAGCCTATGAAACGGCGGCCTCCGGCTACTCAGAAGCGGTGACGGAGTTTCACATTGTCGGCGGCTTGCATCCAGATCTGCCGTTCCAGTATTACCTGGATTTGATTTCCGGTTTGAAGCAGCGTTTCCCCGAGGTACATCTCAAGGCTCTCACCATGGTTGAGATTGCCTTTCTGGCAAAGCGCGCCAAGCTGACGATTGAAGAAACCCTGCTGCAACTCAAAGCCGCGGGGCTTGATTCACTGCCTGGCGGTGGCGCTGAAATTTTCAATGAGCGCGTCCGCCGGGTGATCTGTGACCACAAAATTGATGGTGACCAATGGCTGGATACTGCTCGTACGGCCCATAGGGTTGGGCTGAAGTCGAATGCGACGATGCTGTACGGCCATATTGAAAATGAAGAAGACCGCGCCGACCATCTGATTCGCCTGCGCAACCTGCAGGACGAAACGCACGGCTTCCAGACTTTTATCCCTCTGGCGTTTCATCCGGCAAACACGCCGCTGGAACACCTGTTCACCACCACCGGCATGCTGGATATCAAACAGATGGCAGTCAGCCGTCTGGTTCTGGATAACTTTCCCCATATCAAAGCGTATTGGCAGATGCTGGGGCCAAAGATTGCACAGATTTCCCTGCGCTTCGGCGCTGATGACATTGATGGAACAGTGATCGAAGAGAAGATCTATCACGATGCCGGCGCTACCACGCCACAAGGCATGCGCCGCGCAGACCTTGAGCGTCTCATCCGCGAAGCAGGACGTGAACCCGTGGAACGCGACACCATGTATCGCCCGGTGGTAAGGACAGAGACGTCATTCACGATCTCTGTGTAATTGTTTTGTTTGTCCCGAGCGGAGCGAGGGAACCCTATCGCCGCGGATATCTGCGGTAATTCTTTGCAATTGAGCGAACAAAGGCGCGAATGCGACCAATTGCTTTAGCTGGGCTAATTGCTAATAACTAGTTGCTAATTGCTGGTTCTGAACACCCGCTCGAAAATCTTATCCACGTTCCTTAACTGCCGCTGGATGCTGAAAGCATGCTCGATTTGTTTTCCCGGCACGCGTGAAGTGATCTCCGTATCCTTCATTACTTCTTCTCGGAAATTGAGGTCTTCCTTCCATGCGCGCATGGCGTGCTTTTGCACCAGGCGATAGGCGTCTTCACGAGACATGCCGTTTTCCGCCAGATCCAGCAGCAACTGACCGCTGAAGACCAGCCCGCCGGTGCTTTCAAGATTCTTGAGCATGCGGTTGGGATAGACCATCAACGTATCAATCAAGTTGGTGGTTTTGGTGAGAAGGTAATCCACCAGGATGGTTGAATCGGGCAGTATCACGCGCTCGACGGATGAATGCGAGATATCTCGCTCGTGCCACAGGGCCACGTTTTCAAAGCCCGCCTGCGCATTCGAACGAACCACGCGCGCCAGTCCGGAGATCTGTTCACAAGTGATGGGATTGCGTTTGTGCGGCATGGCCGACGAGCCTTTTTGCTTTTCGCTGAAATACTCTTCCGCTTCGCGGACCTCGGTTCGTTGCAGGTGGCGGATTTCTGTGGCGATCTTGTCCAGTGTGGCCGCGATGGTCGCCAGCGTCGCAACATAGTAAGCGTGGCGGTCGCGCTGAATCACTTGTGATGAAATCGGCGCAGCTTCCAGACCCAGCCGTTTGCAGATTTTTTCTTCGAACTCCGGCTCAAGATGGGCGAACGTGCCCACCGCTCCGGAGAGCTTGCCGACGCGCATTTCCTCCGCGGTGCGCTCGAAGCGAGCAATGTTGCGTACGGTTTCGGCGTACCAGTTGGTCAGCTTCAGACCGAAGGTAGTCGGTTCGGCGTGGATGCCGTGCGTCCGCCCAATGGTAGGCGTGTGTTTGAATTCGTGTGCGCGACGCGCCAGCACTTCTTTCAAACGCTCCAGGTCTTCGCGAATCAGCGCAGAAGCTTCTTTGATCTGGAGGGCTTGTGCCGTATCCACGACGTCATTCGAGGTCAGGCCGTAGTGCAGCCAGCGGGCTTCGGGCCCAACCTTTTCCGCCACGGCCGTGGTGAAGGCGATCACATCATGCTTCACCTCGGCTTCCACCTCGTGGATCCGTTTCAGGTCAAAATCGCCGCGTTCGGCAATGGCCGTGGCGGCTTCCAGGGGCACGATGCCGGCCTCAGCCAGCGTGAGGCTGGCGGCTGTTTCCACTTTTAGCCAGCAGCGGAACTTGTTGTCATCACTCCAGATTTTGCCCATCGCCGGGCGGGTATAGCGGGGAATCAAGGGCGCTCCTCAAAGTCAAAAAGCGAAGTAGAATACCGATGATAACTGGTAGGGGCTTGCAAGTGCCAATCTGGGGCTTTCCAGAATCGCCCTTCTGCACCATAATTGAGCCAATCATTTTGCAAGTGGGGGGCTGCTTGACTGACGCTTCTGGATTCGCCAGGAATTCAAATCACAGCCGGCATGCCACATAGGAAAGTGTTGGGGCTTTTGCCGGTCAATTCAAACCGGACTGCGGCCCGTGACCCAAACCCAGTAGAACGCAACAAATACATCGTGAGACGATAAAATGGCAAAGGCAAAGAGTTCACGGCCTCTTACTGAAGCCGAGTACATGGCATTGGCGGAGTTCCGTTTCCAGTTGCGCAAATTCTTGCGCCATATGGAAGAAGAAGCCCGCGAGTTCCAGATAAATCCTCAGCAATACCAATTGGTCCTGGCGATCAAAGGGCTGCCTAAGAATGAGGTGCCGTCCATCAGTTGCATGGCCGAGCGCATGCAACTCAACCATAACAGCATGGTGGAGCTGGTGGACCGTTGTGAAGACCATGGGCTGGTTCGCCGTATACGTTCCGATAGTGACCGGCGCCAGGTCACGCTTTCCATCACTACTGAGGGCGAAATCATGCTGAAGAAACTCGGTAGTGCGGCCCGCCTTGAACTGCGCAGTGTTGGCGCACAGTTAGTAGACTCCGTATGGAAAATCACCGGCGCCCGTCGCGCGACCAAAGGCGGTACGGACAACAAAGGCCGCATGGCGAACCTCAGGAAAGCTGTTACATAAACGAACTCGAAGAGTATCGCCTCGCACGATTCCGTCACCCACACTTCAGTAAGGCAGCTTCGGAATTTCGCCATCCAGACGAATGCTGGCATTATGTCGCGCAACGATATAAAATGGTAAAGGAATAACGTGTGCCCTCCTGGTCAGCCATGAATATATGGCGTTGGGTCCGCTTCCAACTAAAGTGCAGCCAAGAGGGAGCTAAAAATCGGGAACATGAAAGAAATTACCCCGGAAAATTCAGTAAGAGCGGAAAATCCGCACATTGCACCAGCGGGAACCCTTCGCGATTTCACTACAACATGGCGTGTCCTGCCCATCACGGCTCTTGCCGTGGTGATTGGCGTGGTTTCAGCTTATGTTGCGGTTGCTCTTCTCAAGCTCATCAACTTTTTTACCAACCTGTTCTTTTTCCAGCGCCTGAGTGACGCACCGGCTTCGCCAGGTAGTTCTCATCTGGGTGTTTGGCTGGTTGCTGTGCCGGTGATCGGCGGCCTTATTGTGGGCCTGATCGCGCGGTTTGGCTCCGACAAAATACGTGGCCACGGTATCCCTGAGGCCATTGAAGCCATTCTTCTGCGCGGCGCCAAAGTTGAGCCCAAGCTGGCTCTCCTGAAGCCTGTTTCCGCGGCCATCGCGATTGGCTCTGGCGGTCCATTTGGCGCCGAAGGTCCCATCATTATGACGGGCGGCGCTTTCGGATCGCTCATAGCGCAGTTTTTTCACCTCACATCCGCGGAGCGAAAAACACTGCTCGTGGCCGGAGCTGCGGCTGGAATGTCGGCAACTTTTGCTGCGCCGTTTGCCTCGATTTTGCTTGCCATTGAGCTGCTGCTATTTGAATGGAAGCCGCGCAGCTTTATTCCTGTCGCGCTGGCCAGCGTTACCGCAGAAGCTGCCAGGGTCCATCTGCTCGGCGCTGGTCCCGTATTTCCTGTGCCGCCCCACGACGCAGTATTCAGCCCTGCAATTCTCTTTGGCTGCCTGCTCGCGGGAGTATTGAGCGGTGGTCTGTCTGCTCTCCTGACCCAGCTTGTTTATGCCGTGGAAGATGCCTTTGCGCACCTCAAGCGCATTCACTGGATGTGGTGGCCTGCAATTGGAAGCCTGGCGGTCGGTATTGGCGGGTTGGTGTTTCCGCGCGCTTTGGGAGTTGGATATGACGTGATTGGCCAGCTCTTGCAGGGCGATGCCCCACTCAAGCTGATTGTGGGAGTGCTGGTGGTCAAGTGCCTCATCTGGAGTATCTCGCTGGGCTCGGGAACGTCCGGCGGTGTGCTGGCGCCATTGCTCATGATGGGCGGCGCTCTGGGTGCTGTGGACGCGCTGTTTCTCCCTCATCAGGGAATGGGCTTCTGGCCGCTGATCAGCATGGGCGCCATGCTCGCCGGGACAATGCGCTCGCCGCTTACGGGCGTGATATTCGCTTTTGAGCTTACCGGCGACTATCACTCCATATTGCCTTTGCTGATTGCATGTGTCAGCGCGCATACCTTCACTGTACTTACCATGTCGCGTTCCATTCTTACTGAAAAGATCAGCCGTCGCGGTCACCATCTTTCCCGCGAGTACGTGGTTGATCCTCTCGAAGCCCTTGCCGTTGAAGATGTAATGCGCAAGAACATTACGGCCTTTCCGGCAGAAAGCACGATTGCCGAATTGCAGGCCGCTCTGGCGCACAATGACAATCCACGCGGCCAGCGCGTCTATCCGGTGATTGATGGAAACCAGCATCTGCTCGGCGTGATGACTCGAAATGATCTTCTATCTGCGATCACAACCCACCCCAGCGAAAATGGCGCGAATGTTCAGCTTTCCCAGGTAGTAGCAAAAGCACCAGTCATCGCATTTCCTGAAGAGCCTTTGCGCATGGTAGTCAATCGAATGGCATCGACAGGTCTTACGCGCTTTCCAGTGGTTACGCAGAATGGAGGCCCGAAGCTGGTTGGACTCATCGGACTGGAAGATCTGCTTAAGGCCCGCGAGCTGTCCGTGGCCGATGAACATCACCGCGAACGCATTCTGCGTTTGCGACTGCCGCCATCTCTGCGCTGGAGACGATCGGCGGGAAAAATTGTCCCCTCAACGGAGGAATGATCTGAGGTGGCTGTAGTTAGCAGCCACCCGAATTTCTCTTGCTTTAGAAACAAGTGCTTCTAGTTGTTATTCATTCACGCCAAACAAGGCTGCCATTTCCGCCTGTTTGAATCCGCTGCCCGGTGTATACGGCTGGATCCATTTCCCGTTCAGGACGAATTGAGGAATGGCCCGCTTACCGGTTTTGGCGATTACCTCGTCTGCGGCGCCCGGGGTTTCCTCAATGTTGATTTCTTTAAAATTGATCTTGTGCTTTGACAACCAGCGTTTGGCAACGTGGCAATCTCGGCACCATGGGGCTGAGTAGACCGTTAGTTCCATAGTTTCAGTATTGGATGAACCTCAATGCGCTCAAGTTTCAACTCTAAGTCCTTCGCCGGCAGCGGGTTCCAGCAACGATGTAACGACTGGTGCTTAAACTCGACAGGGCGTTGCTCAGAGCAAGGAATAGAAGAAAAGAGGGTCGCTTAACCGCGGCCCTCTCTTTTTGACTTGTGAAATGCTATTTGGTGCCCGCGTCTTTGCCTTCGATGGACAACAATTCAACTTCAAAGATCAGAGTTGCGCCCGGGCCAATGTCACTGCCGGCGCCGCGTTCTCCATAAGCCAGATCCGCAGGGATGAAAAGCTGCCACTTGGACCCAACCGACATCAACTGCAAAGCTTCTGTCCAGCCCTTGATCACCTGACCAACCGGGAAAATCGCCGGCTGTCCGCGTTTGTATGAGCTATCAAACTCCGTGCCGTTGATGAGAGTGCCTTTGTAGTTACAGCTTACTTTGTCAGCAGCGGTAGGCTTGGGGCCTTTACCTTCCGTTAAAATCTTGTATTGCAGGCCGCTGGGTGTTGTTACTACGCCTGGTTTGGTCTTGTTCGCGGCCAGAAAGGCTTCGCCTTCCTTCTTATTGTTTTCAGCTGCTTGTTTCACTTTTTCTTCCTGTTTGGTCCGAACCTGCTGGCTCAGTTCTGTCAGGGCTGCTTTGGCCTCATCGTCTGTCATCAGCGTTTTACCACCGCCCATTGAGTCTTTCAGACCCTGCATGAGTGCGGTTGAATCAAGTTCAACGGGCTGGCGGTGAAGGCTCTCACCAATGTTCATGCCCACGGCATAGCTCTGGCGTTCTTTGTCTGACTTGAAATTCGGATTCGGCGTGGCTGCCGGCTGCGCAGATGGTGTGGGCGATGGCGATGCGGCAGGCTTCGCCTGCGAACCGCTGCTCTTGGCTGCGCCTGGCGCAGAATTGGTTTTCGGAGCGGATGAGCCTTGCGCTGCCGCGAATCCTGCGGTCGCAGTCAGGGCCAGGGCTAAAATCCAGGAAGTTAGGGTTGTTTTTGCCATAGAGAGATATTTTCACATTCTAACGTGAGCTGTGCAAACCGCCTTTTCACTTAGGTAACCCCGGCCATAACCTCATGCTTCCCGGCCAACAGCACTGATGCTTTGAGCATCATTTGGGGAGTGATCCAAGGTCAACATAAAACTAAAGAGACTCTGCTCAAGACCGTGTCCGGGTGTTTTCCTGTTGCCGCGTTGCTGCTGACTCTAACTGCCTGCGAGATCTCGCCGCGACGCGTCGTGTTCAACCAAGGGACGCCGACTCCCACAGTGTCACCCACAGCCACACCCACGCCAGGTTTTACTCCCACTCCCACACCCACGCCGACCCCAACTCCAACAGCGACGCCTACGCCTGCCGCAACCATGGCTGCTTCGGTCCCTGATGCCAATCCTGTCTCCGAATTTTTGTTTGTCGCCGACCCGAATTCCAGCTCATTGCAGGGTTTCAGGATCGGAGGTCGTGGCTCGCTTTCACCGGTTACGGCGTCGCCTTTTCCCGTTGGCGATAAGCCGGTCAAAATCGTTGCTTCGGGTGACTGTCTCATCATGGCCGGCTCTGCCGCCATCATCGTCTTTCAGGTCGATAAAATAAGTGGTGCACTGCGGCAGACAGATTCAGTCGCTGCCGGCACTCCCGTCATTGTCGTCGACCCCGCGACCGGCATCATTCATGCCACAGCCAACGGAGAAACCACCAGCTATCGCCTGGTGAAGGGGTTAATGCAGACGATCGGTAGCTCTCCGGCAACCATCCAAAATAAGGCGTTGCTACTTTCTCCAGCGCAAAGCCGTATTCCGGGTCTTGGCGGGGAAAGCGCGGTGATCGACGCCACCGGCGCGTTCGTATACGTGTTGAACAGGAAAACAGATCAGATTGATGCGTTCAGGATCGCCAGCGACAGGACTCTGGTTCCGCTGAGTCCACCAGGTTACCCCGCCGGCGAAGGCGCGGTTTCCATTGCCCTGGTCGCACCCTGACTGATCCGTGGAGCGTAGCCGACCTCGGCTGCGCAAATACCGAATGGTCGCGCCTTGATTGATCTGTGGAACGCAGCCGCCCTCGGCTGCGCAGAATACCGAAACAGCCATGGACTAGGAACCTAATCTTCTTCCTCCTCCGTGTCACCGTGTCTCCGTGGTGAAAAAGTCCTTCTCCAAATTTCTTGGATCGAACCGCCACGCACCTACATCTCTGCTCTGTAGTGACAACTTGAAAGGCAGGAGGGAAGTGTGCCAGAGACAGTCGTCGAATATACCCAGCGTCTACTTAGCTACTCTGAGGGCTCAGACCCTCTCATCATTCTGGGCAGTACAGCCGATCAGCTTGCCGGCCTGCTCCGTGATCGTAGCTCCGAACAGATATTTCGGTCTCCCGCGCCGGAAAAATGGAGCATTGCACAAATTCTGGCTCATCTTGCCGACGCCGAACTTGCCATCGCCTGGCGTTTGCGCCAGATTCTCAGCACCAATGGCGTCGCGCTCCAGGCCTATGACCAGGACCGATGGGAATCGACCTTCAATTACGCGGACCGCGATCCCCAGGTATCTCTCGCCACTTTTCGCGCGCTTCGCGCCGCCGACGTCGCCTTGTTGAAGTCCGTGCCGAAAGCTCTGTGGGACAATTACGGCATGCATCAGGAGCGCGGAAAAGAAACCATCCATCACATGGCGAAGATGACGGCAGGGCATGATCTCAATCACCTGCGCCAGATTGAAAAGATCATCAACGAGCAACAGGGACGTTGAGATTCCGTTTACTGCCAGAAAAAGCCTCGTAGAGCCGTAACCTGCCACGGCTCCATCCGGCAACATAAGTTACATTCAGCGGGCTGATGTCCCACGGCGCTTGCGTTTGGCCCCAGCAGCACCCTTCTTGCCCAGGGCCGTCCTCACAGATTTCGGTAAATGCGAAATCGTCCGTTTTTTCTTTGCTGCTCCCGCCGCTTTGACGATGTTCTTTTTCGCTGCACTTCTCTGCTTCTTCGTTGCCAAATGAGTTCCTCCGCAAACCTACCTGCCTCTGACTTTGATGCACTCGCTGCAACCATTGCCGGCCCGGCATCAGCCAAATCCCGGCCGGCAGGAAGAAACGCATTAGCTGGAAGAAATTTGGTGGAGTCCGTTTCCGGCTAAATGCTCCTCCTCTGAATCCTTATCATCAATACCGCCGGGTGGCCTACGCTTTCCGCTGCTTTTTGCGAAGGGTAGGAACCATTGATGAAGGGATCCTCCATGCTTCTTTTTCGGACGAAATTGTTCGCCATTATCCTCAGTCTCCCCTCCCTCAGCGCATCTACTGCCCCGGTTCCCGAAAACCAATCCGCGCGAGACGAAATGGATGTCTCCATTCGGCCGGGTGACGATTTCTATCGATACGCCAATGGAGGCTGGCTTCAAACCGTGGCGATGCCGGCCGGTGCATCGAGCTATGACACGCGCGCGATGGTGAACGCAAAAGCAGCCGAGCAGGTTCGCGATCTCATGCAAGAAGCTGCGGCCGCCCGCGCGGTAAAGGGCAGCACCCAGAAGAAGGTGGGCGACTATTACGCGAGCTTCATGGATGAAGCTGGTATCGAATCCAAAGGGTTCACTCCCCTGGCCGGCGAGATGGCAAGAATTTCGGCCATCAAAAACACGGCGACTTTATCCACGTACCTCGGCTCTACGCTGAATAGTGAGGTGGATGGGCTCACCGCCAATGCCGATCACGTTTTCGGCGTATGGATTAATCAGGGCTTTACCGATGCGCAGCACAATCTTCCACACCTGTGGCAGGGCGGTCTGGGAATGCCCGATCGCGAGAGTTACATTGATCCATCGCCAAAAATGGCGGAGCTGCGGACCCGCTATCAATCTCACATTGGGGCCATCCTGGAACTCGCCGGCATCGCAGACGCGGACAACAAAGCGCCACGGATCTTGTCGCTGGAAGTTCGCATGGCGCAAGCCCACTCTCCGGACTCTGAATCCGCTGATGTCTTCAAACAGAACAATCCATGGAAGCGGGCCGACTTCTCGGTGAAAGCGCCGGGGATGAACTGGAATGCGTACTTCACGGCGGCTGGACTTGGCGGCCAGAAGGATTTCATTGTTTGGCAGCCTTCAGCGGTGATCGGCACTTCCGCGCTGGTCAAAACTGAGGGCTTGGATGCATGGAAGGACTATCTCATCTTCCATTTGATTGAACATTACGCCGCTGTCTTGCCCAGATCTGTGGCTGCGGAGGATTCTGCCTTCTATGGCCAGGAACCAGTCGGTGCATCAGGACCGCCGGAGCGCAGCAGAATCGCAATCGGAGCGACGAACGGCGCTCTGGGCCATGCTGTCGGCCAGATTTATACGCAAAAATATTTTCCCCCGGAAGCCAAAGCAAAGGCGCAAGCGATGGCAGCGGACCTGATCACTGCTTTCCGTACAAGAATTTCCAATCTCACATGGATGTCCGCGCAGGCAAAGCAGCAAGCATTGGCGAAATTGGCCGCGTTAAAAATTGGCATTGGTTATCCCGACAAGTGGATCGACTACTCCACGCTCAATGTCGTGCGTGAAGACGCCTTCGGCAACATGCGTCGCGCTGAAGCATTCAATCGTTCGCGCAACCTGGCGCAGCTGCGGAGCCCGGTCAATCCCATTGGGGGTCAGAACAACGCGTGGCCCATCAACCCACAGGCCCCCGGCGCAGTGATCATGTTCAGTCCCAACGCTGAGTTCTTCTCTGCCGGAATCCTGCAGGCGCCCTACTTTGATTACCAGCGCGATGCCGCTTCAAACTACGGTTCCGCCGGTGCAGGCATGGCCCATGAAATCAGCCACAGCTTTGATGAGCTCGGCAATTTGTATGACGCGCAAGGCCGTCTTGGACTTTGGTGGACCGCGGAAGACCTGGCCAGCTATCACGCGTCTGCGGCAAAAATGGCAGAACAGTTTAACAGCTACTGCCCGCTCGCTGACCTTTGCCTCCAGGGTAAGCAGGTGCTGGGTGAAAATATCGCCGATCTGGCGGGCCTGCTGGTGGCGCATGACGCTTACGTCCGCTCATTGAAAGGTAAGCCGGATGCCGTGATAGACGGGCTGAGCGGAGAACAGCGTTTTTTCCTGGCGTTTGCCCAGAGATGGCGCAAGACGCAGAGTGAAGCTGCGTTGCGTCGCCAGATCGCCAGTGACAGCCACGCGCCGGGCGAATACCGCAGTGACTCCGTGCGCAATGTGGATGCGTGGTACAAAGCCTTTGATGTGGTTCCCGGAGACAAGCTCTATCTGAAACCCGAGGACCGCATTGCGATATGGTGATGCCTTTGCGTGTTGCTTTTGTGGAATGGCCTGAGGCCTTTTCAACCGACCATGCCCAATGGAACCGGTTGAAAGAGTCGCTTGCTGCCACGCGTCCAGATATGCTGGTCACCAATGAACTACCCTTCGGACCCTGGCTCGCGGACAGAACTGTGTTTTCAGAGGACGAGGCAAATCGCAGCATCCGCGCGCACAAGCGGGGGCTCCACGGATTAATCGACCTCAAGATTCCCGCCATAATCTCCTCGCGTCCCGTCTGGAACGGAAGCCGTCTGGCTAATGAAGCATTCGTCCTGGAGAAGGGAGTGGTTCGCGCGCTGCACAGAAAACAATATTTTCCCAGCGAGCCGGGATGGTTTGAAAGCGAATGGTATGTGGGCGATGACTCAGGCTTTACCGTGGCCGAGGTGCTGGGTTTAACCGTTGGCGTGCTTCTGTGTACAGACGCCATGTTCAATGAACATGCCCGCGCCTATGGAAAGCAAAAAGCTTCGCTGATTGTGGTACCGCGCGCCACCGGAACGGAAATAAGGCCGTGGAGAATCGCCGGCGCCATGGCTTCACTTGTCTCCGGAGCTTACGTGGTGAGTTCGAATCGCGTGGGCTTTTCCGCCGGAGCCATCCATTTCGGCGGCGGTGGCTTTGCCTATGCTCCGCAAGGCCGCCTGTTGAAAGCTACGGACCATAACCATCCGCTGCAGACGCTTGACCTGGACCCTGAGCTTCCCGGGATGGCGCAACGTGGCTATCCGTGTTACGTTTCAGATAGCCCGATAACGGTCAATTCAGAGCTAAAGTCGCTGTAACCTGAGAACATTCTCCCGAAAAACATTCTAAAGACCGCTATAGGCTGTGGAGACCACAATGAAGGTTGAAATACGTTCCTGCCCCACTTGAGGTAACAATAAGTCCAAGGTCGCGAGTCTCGTGGCCATGATCAAGCAACGCCTGGGCATTGACCCGGTGGTCAAGCCCGGCGACAAAGGGCAATTTGAAGTGATAGCGGATGGAGAAACGGTCGCCGAGCGCGGCGGTAACTGGCTCACCCGGAGTTTCGGCGCCGGTTATCCCGACCTGAATGGCGTGGTGGATAAACTTCAGAAGCGTAACGCCGGCTGATTCGGGCAGCCCACTCTTTCGCCCAATTTTGGCGAAGGGTGGGAGCGGATCAGTTTGCGGCTGAAGCCCTTTTCTCCGCGCCCGCCGAATACATCTGCGTTCCGGCAGCAATGAACCAGATCGCCTGCCCCAGAACCACCGCGCCCATACCGTGAACATCCATCCGCAGATGGCCGCTGACAATTCCCAGGATGATCAGTGGAGCAATCACGCAGCCATACCACGCAACATTGCGGCCCAGTCCTCCATTGCGCAGCACGGATATTGACCACAGAATAATTGCCAGTGAAGTAGCCACGGTATAGATTCGCGAGAATGCCTGATTGATCTGGAAAATGCTGGTGATCATCAGCTTCCATTGCGGGGCGGCTGCAGGGACGTCGCGTGCCATCAGTCGCATCATGCCGGGAACAATGAACCCGCTTACTGCCGTGGCGATGAGAACGGCCATGCATGCTACGCCATAGACCACCAGACCGGAGAAAGCGATCCGATCACCGGAAGCGATACGCCGCACCAGTCCGCATACGCCCAGGAAGACCACCACGAAGCTAACCATGGCGAGCGAATGGGCGACGGCGGACATCGTAGCCAGCTTTTCTACCTGGGCCGGCGTAAGCGGCCCACCCGCGGTCGGGTGAATTGCCATCGTCACCAGGCCGCCAAAAGAACCCGCAATCAGAGCGATTCCCGCTTTACGATCATCTGTCATACTGACACTCTAGACAGAAAGCGCCTTTCGATGACACTGTATTTTCATTCGACAACGAGATACGGAACAAACGCGCAAGGGATGTTCAGGAACCAGCGATTGTGAAAGCCAAAAAAGCAGGAAAGAAGACGAAGTCTCAAGTGGGCCACCCAAAGCCTCGGCCTGCGCCAACGCCAAAGACGAAGCCTGAGCCTACGCTGAAGGCAAAGGCTGGTACGAAAAAGAAGACTCAGCCATCATCCGTTCCGAGATCGTCTACTCAGAGATCATCCACTCAAAAGACTGACCGCCGCATCCTGCGCACGCGTGACGCCCTCGGCGATGCTCTTGTCGCGCTCATGCACGAAAAGAATTTTGACCAGATCACCGTGCAACAAGTGCTCGACCGTGCCGGCGTCGGCCGCGCTACTTTCTACGCGCACTATCGCGACAAGGAAGACCTTTTCATGAGCGACGTGGAAGAATTCTTCACCATGGCGGCGTCAGTACTCAAGCGCCACCACGTGGAAACAAAGCGACTGGCTCCAATCAAGGAACTCTTCTCGCATTTGCGCGACGTCCGTGAGTTCTATCTGGCGCTGGTAGCTTCAGGCAAGGCGAACGATGTCCGCGAATTAGGCCGCGGTATTTTTGCTCGCTCCATTGATGAGCGCCTCGAAGCCGCGGGTGTACAAATGCAGCCGTTACAACGCTCTGCCCAGGCACACGCTCTGGCAGGAAGCATGTTCTCATTGCTCGATTGGTGGATCGACAAAGGCATGAAGTCCGATCCTAAGGAATTGGATGATCTGTTCCATCGCATGGCATGGAAGGGATTGGAAACGCGCTGACGTGCCAAGCGACGGTTAAACTCTAAAGTCGCGCAAGATTTGATTCGTCCTGATATTTAAGGCCAGCACTCTTCCCTGATCATCGGCGCCCAGCAATATTTCTCCGGCAAACCGCAATGCGATAGCTCGTGCGCCCAGCAAGCGAAGGCGCAGTTCAGATTCAAACGTGCGCGTGTCGAGCAGATAGACCTCAATGCTGTTGGGCCTCCAGACAGGAATGGCAAGCCAGTGGTCGTGAGCCGCCGCATGTCTTAGCGTTCCTCGGGCAATCTCTCCCTCCAGTGGGGTCCTGTCTCCTGCTGATTTTGTAGAAACGTGAAAGATAATCGACTTAACCTTTTGGCCGTCAACGGAGTGCAGCGACATTTCTTCAAAGATCCGCACATCTTCCGTTAACATCATTGCTTCGCTCACGCTAATAGTTCTCTCATCACCTGCAATGCCTTTCAATTCGCTGTTGCTTGGCTCATGGTCAAAATCGCGTTTCGAACGTAAAACAAACGAGGGATACTCATACGTCCACAGCGTCAGCTTGGTTGGGTTTCCCGCCACAACGTACAGACGGTTGGCCTCCTGGTTGCGCCGCATCGTCCTTATGTTTCCATTCATGTCCGGGACCCGCCATACAGCTTCAAAGCCGCGCGCCAGTGTGTCAATCAGGAAAACATCTGCTCCGTTGGCTACCGCCCACACAGAGCCGTCAAAGTCTTCGGCGTATTCGGAAATTTCTGCGTCGCACCAGTAGGTGGCTGTCCGTGTCAGCACATCGACACGCACCAGACGCGTGATCTCGTTTCTGTAAGCTACACCGATCACGCGGCTGCCATCGTCGGAAACAACCAGGTGTTCCGCCGGTTGGTTCAGGTGTGTCTGTGTCTTGCCTTCGCGCGAAAGCAGAAGCATCCCTGCTTCCCCCAGCGCCAGCAACATTCGCCCGTCAGGCAGAAAGGCCAAATCCAGAATTTCTTTTTGCCCCGCGTCGAACACCGGTATTTCAATGGCCCGGGCCGGGCCCGCAGGCTGATTGTTTGTTTTCAGTTGCTGCAGCGCCGGCACGTCGGCCCGCAAACACGGGTCCAGGGTGTATTCCAGATACCCGCGCAATTGCGCTGGCTTCAGCACCGTGTTTCCACGTTGCACATCGCGCAATAGCGCGCGCACCGCCATGCGTCCCAGCAGGCGGCACTCTCGCGTTCGCGTCTCTCTGCGCAGGTTGTCTACAAAAGCAACTCTCGCGCTGGCCAGCTCCGGTGATTCATCCATCATCAGCGCTTCAACCTGCGGCAGCACCTCGGCAAAGCTCTCAGGAAAACGCACGGCGCTTCTTGCCAGCGCAATTGCGCGTGTGGTGCCGCCAAGCTCAATCGCTTTTTTCAGCCACCGGTGCGCAAAATACTGCTCCTCTTTTACCGGCCAGATGATATCGGCTGCGGCAACGAATTTGCCGGAATCCGCCAGTCTTTCCGCCCACGTAAGCCGCAACCTGTCTGCTTCTCTGGGATGACTCAAACTCAGGAATTGGATCGCAAGCTGGATCTGGCCGGTTCGGAGCGCCACTGCAATGGCGCGATGTCGTTCTTTTGCCAGCCACCAGAGTCGTATCACCATCACCGCACTTAGGTTGTGAGCTTCGGCTAGTTCTGCCGCCAATCTGAGCCGGCCATGCTTTTCCAGAAAGCTTGCCGCCTCCTCATGCTTGGAAAGCAGCTCAGTTAGCACGAACGCGGCTTCCTCGATCCGGCCTTGAGCTTCCAGCCGTTGAACTGCCTGTCTGTACAGATTGCGCAGGTACTCAAAAAGATCACTCCCCACATTTAAGCTGGTCTGTGCAGAACCACTGTGTGGTCTGATCGAAAGATTGGATCGTGGGCGCAGCATTCTAAATGGAAAGGATCTGGTCTTTGCCATTTTCGCGGCGTCGGCCAGTGGGATGGCATGACGCAGTCCTTCCGCTAAGTCTCCCGATTGCATCATCTCCACCATTCGCGAAATATAGCGCGCATGTCTCGAGTTCACAAGTCGTGAGAAGCGCGTCAAGTTGACCAGGCGTTCACCGCTGCGCCTGATCCACCCGCGCAAACGGTTCCTTCCGGATTCCTGCACAGCCCGTGGTGACGATCTCTCTTGCGCCGAAGCGTTTACTTTTCCGCGGAACAACCATCGTGGAAGGTTTGCAGTGATCTGGGACCTGATGCGACGCCACAAGGATATCCCTGGACGTTCTCCGGTTTTCCGGGCCGCATTGGACTTAGAGCGTCCCGGCTTCAGGTTTAGCCATATGTGACGCAGGTAATCCTTGAATCTCCATCTCTCGCGACTCTTGACACCCGGCGAACTCCCCGTCCTGAGCTCTGCCAATAGACGTGAAAGTTCCGGTGACTCAGCCGGCGCACCGGGAAGGTCTTGTCGGGCATTAAATTCCGCATCCCGAAACGCGGGCTTTTCCGCTGGCAAGCCAAGAGAAATAACATCCGTAATGCAAAATGAACTGGTGTCAATCCATTCCGCAACGCTCTCCAAAGGCAATTCGGCAATTGGGATAACTTGCACGCGGCCCGCCCTGGCGAATACCAGGCAATCGCCGCCACTCACCGCCGCACTGATCTCTTTCTTGCTCCATGGCAGTGCGGTCAGGAGATTGTCGCGTCGCACCAGCGGTTCCCCTGGGGCGCGTTCTGCGCGGACGCGCACAGGTTCTTTCAACAACACCAGGAAGTCGTCTCCAATCTTTTTTACCTGCATCCCAGGGACCCATAGGTCCAGGATGCGCTTGCGCGCTTCCTTTACACCCATGGTGCCCGTAGACATAAGAAAGCCCGACGCAAGAACGCTTCCGCGGTTCACGAATTGTGATGGCCGCAACTCCATCATTTGTCCTTCCTCATCAGTGAGACCACGGGGGCGCTATGCCTTAGCGAATAAACTGAAATCCCGCCGCTTTCCGTACTCCACGCAATATGGGGGACGTCCAGGCATGCGCTTACATTCATAATCGGCGCGCTGGCCTTGAATAGCTTTCTGGTTCCGTGAGCTCCGTGCAGGCTGAGGGTGCATCCATCACTTTCCACCACAATCAGAGTCGGTTCATAGTTGCGGTCCTGGACCACACCGTGCACAACAAAATCATCAGGTACTGAAACCACGGAATGTCCTTTTAGGTTGTGGATCTCCCAGTGCGTCCTGCTATATCCGAATGCCACTTGCCCGTACATCGCGGTTTCGCCGTGCGGCCCGTGGCCAACAAACACGCGTTCAGGAACTATTTCAGAACGCCAGTGTTGTACCGGCTCATGGTTGCCCACATAAACGCATATCGAATTGAGTTCGGCATTGAAGGCGACGTAGGACATGCCTGTACGACATCGGGTCAAAGCCAGCGCATGGTGATGGACAACTTCGCACCTCTGGCCAGTCGCATCCTTGAATATCCTCAAAAGCAAGCCACCCTCATCTATGAGATAAAGTCCCGGCTTCCGGCCTATGACGTTATGCCACACACACAGCGCCAGGCTGTTGCTCTTAAAAATTGGTTTTGTCTGACTATGGATGAACTCATAGTCTCCGTCCCCGGCAATATCCACCGGAGCGCCGCCGATCAGGCGTACGCGAAACGTCAGCGACACCGGGTCCATGGAAACCAACACCGTGCTCCGTCCTGCCTTTCCCACGGCAACCTGCGGAAACCTGCTGAGAGTCTCATAATTCCGTACACTTCCCGCAGGATGGCGCGGCGAATTTGCCACGGGCACCGCCAGCACTTCTCCCGACGCCGTTTTCAGCCACAGCCGATTACCGGGTGGATTCAATACCAGATTGCAAATTTCCGGGACATCCTGAATCTGCTGCGGCTGGACAACGGTGGTTGCAAAAGGATCACGCAATAGCTGCACACAATCGCGCGATGGCGGAAGGTCCAGTTCAATGGTCCGCGAATGTTTTCCTCTGGGACGGCATTCCGCCCGCAACTTGCGTACGTCTAACTCAGCCGGTTCGGTAATGCACAAGCTTGAAAAATCCGGCGGCAGTAGAGCCTGCGTGCGCTCACTTCCCACCACCCAGACTTCATCCGGACCATTATTTGCCAGCAGTCGTGACCATGCGGCAACGTCGTCTCGTCCGGCTGTCATTACGCCGCGCGCATTCAGCAGATGGTTCACTTCAGCAACATTCATGCCCGGCATCAGCCGGACGTCAGCATCTTGCAAAATTCCCCATTGAAAATCAGCCCTCGCGCGGCGGGCTCGGGCTTCGAACACAGCCAGAGCGGCAAGATGCAATATTCTCGGAGCCCCAAGCTGTTCCGGTCCTTCGTCAAACAAAACCACAGTGCTGCGTGACTGGGCGGGTTCGCGATAGGCGAATTTCCAGAAAAGGTGTTCTCCCATCACGGAGCGGCGCATGAACTCTTCCGGAAGTTCGTCCGCCAACAGCCAATCAGAGGCAATCAGCCGTTCATAACTGCCGCGCTTGGCCAGCCCTGAAAAGCCATCCGGGATCGCATGACCTTCTGCCGGACGATGTGGAAATACGCCCACCAGCGCTGCGACTTTGAGTGCCAGTGGAGCTAACGCCAAAGCGATATCTTCCGGGAAGATTCGCATTTGCGGTTCCCAGGATGCAAGATGTCGCGGCAGTTTCAAGCTCATTGAGTCTCCAGCCATTGGGTCAGAGACTGGCGATGGATTGATTTTGCGCTATGCATGGCTACCACCAGCCCAGGCAGAGGATACGGTAAAACAGCCAGCCTGCCTTCAGTCTTGCTTCTGGTCGCCAGGCTTGTTGCCAGCAGCGCTAGCGGAACCGAGGGTTGATAATTCGAGGGAGATAGTAGACTGGGGACCGCGGCATCCACTCCCAGATATTGAACGCCGTCCACCCAAGGCAGCAGTTCCTCCGGAGCCATAACGATAAGCGTTTTCGCGCCCGCCAATCCCTGGAACAGCGCCAGCGTTTCGTCATCCAGCTGTAACAACCTGCGGGCCAGACGCAAAGACGCTTCGCCGCGAGCGGCTACCCCGGCAGGATGAAGCGGGATACTGCGTGGCGTCCATTCAACCGCGAACTCTTGCGAATTGGATTGCGCGGTTTCCGGCATCTCATTGCTCACCGTTGGACCCGGCCAGCGCGCTTACAATGGAAGCGCGAACCGCGATCATTTCTTCATTCAGTTGTTCCGGAGCCAGGCCGGCGTCAATCTCACGGATAATGCCCTCAAGTTTGAGTTTCCATGCCTGTTTGTTCTCGTGGTCCGCCGGCTCCGCCCCAAGTACTTCGCTGGCCGCACGGGCCAGACGTGCCATGCGAACCAGCGGGCCTGCGGACGCTTCTTCCGCAGCGGAGGGAAGCGTCTTGTTTTCCGTGCTCGCCAGCAGATCGCGCAAACACTCGCGTGCAATGTCCTGCTGTTCGGCCGTGGGTACAACAAAAATCAGCGGCCAGAGATCGGCTTCCGTAGGCGACGTGCGGCCCGCCAGCAGTGCAGCGGCGCCAATCAGGAACTGTGCTTTCACCGCTCGCCTGTCTGAAAGCGTTACGCCTGCTGAACGCAGAATGCGTAAGGCCAGTGAAAGCGAGTTGCGCACAGATGACATATCCATCTCGCGCACCGCGGCTGCCAGCCTGTCAAGATCGCTGAGCGTGGCGTCGCGCTGTACCGGCTTTTGCGTGAGTTTCCAGCCGCCTTCCAGCAATTGCTCCAGCATGGGGTCCGGGATGGGTTCAACAAAGATGCGCACCAGAAAGCGGTCGGCAAATGCGGCTAGGGATTCGTCTTCCGGCAAACCGTTGGAGGCGCCCACGCACACCCGAAGCGGGCAGTGAATCCGGGTATGGCCGCGACGAAACTCGCGCTCGTTCAGAATTCCCAGCAGGGTATTCAGGATGGCTGTGGACCCCTGAAAAATCTCGTCCAAAAATGCAATCTCAGCTTCCGGCAACATCCCACTGACCTCAGTCTCTACCAGTCCTTCTTTCAACTTTCGCAGGTCAATGGGACCAAAAATCTCGTTCGGCTCCGTGAACCGCCCCAGAAGATATTCAAAATACCGCCCGCCAATAGTCTCGGCGACACGGTGGACTGCCACGCTCTTCGCGGTACCCGGCGGTCCAATAATCAGCACGTGTTCCTGCGCCACAGCTGCCAGAATGATCAGTTCGACCAGTGTCTCGCGTTCTACAAGTCCTTCGGCAGCATCCGTGATCGCTCTGCGCAATGATGAGGCGATATTAATTCCGTCGGATGCGCCTGTATGTGTGTTTTCGCCCGCGTTAGAAATAGGAATTCCCCTTCGAATGCTGGAGCCTGAGAAATAAATTTTGAGGAAAAGAGAAGCTAAGGCATTTTATCAACAGGCTGCTGAGTTGGCAGCAGATGATTTCGGGAGGGCAGTTTCGCGCTCACCGCGGATTGCTGTAAGATCGCGTTCGTCATGCTCGCTCCCGGAAGGCTCCCCCGCCTGCTGCTGTTGATATTTGCCTCGCATTTGCGCGAAGTTCGCCGATACGTGAAGCGGTTTCACTCTACCTCAGCATCGACAATGGCAACCGAACTCTTTCTGCCCGTACAGCAAATCCACGCTTTTGCCGGCTCAGTGACAATCTGAATGTCCGTGTAACCGGCATTGCTGAATATTTCACAGTGCTCGTCCACGGAAAGAAAAGCCATCCCGGATTTCGCAGCATACTTTTCAGCCATTTTCGCAGAAACGGTCTTCGGGCCTTTGTAAATTTCTGCCACAATCACCATCAAGCCCTCGGGTTTGAGGACCCGGAACACCTCACGCATATCTGAATGCAAATCAGGCCACCAGAAATGCGTCTCCACCGCAGTGATCACATCGAACATGTTGTCTGCAAAAGGCAGGTGGGAAACAGATCCTTCGTGAATTTCAGCCCGGCCGTTCTCGATTATTTCTTTATTGATTCTTCTGGCCATCTTCACCGCATCTGCCGAATGGTCAATGCCGTAGACCTTGCCTTCACTGGCCATGGCGGCCAGTTTAAGGATTGTCTTGCCGCCGCCGCACCCGACATCAAGGACGGTCGCATGCTTATCGATCGAAAAGTGAGACAGTCCCCAGTCAGTCACCTTGCTGTGGTGCGAGTTCATGTTCCATAAAACGAACCGGCCCAGCAATCCTGCAGGTCTTTGACATTGATTGGTGCGTTTGGTTTCGTTTGCCAAGGTGCGCCCTCCCTTCGCAGACCTGTCTGCAAGTCTATACGTCCTTACCTTCGATTGGTTTCATGACGAGCGACGAATCATGCAGCCGGGTCATTCGTGCCGCAAGGCGATCATCGGATCAGTGCGCATCGCTCGTCGCGCGGGAACAAAGCAGGCGACAAATGCTATCGTGATCAGCAAAAAGGAAATGGTCCCAAACGTGAGCGGATCGCCCGCTCCCACTCCATAGAGCAAGTTTGAGAAACTTGAGATTGCCCGCGCAAGAATGAGTGCTCCAACGGCTCCAATGCCGATGCCGGTGAGCGCTATCACCAGGCCTTGCCAAATCACCATCTTGAAAACGCTCGCTCGCTGCGCGCCCAACGCCATGCGGATGCCCATCTCCTGCACCCGCTGGGTTACTGAGTAAGAAATCACTCCATAGATTCCTACGGACGCCAGCAGCAGCGCCAGGGCAGCAAACACTCCGAGCAGAACCATGGGAAGGCGTTGCGACGACATCGACTCCGATACAACCTGCTGCATGGTTCGAACTTCATAGACCGGCTGGTCCTTGCCGGTTCCGTAAACCACATTCCCGACCGCAGGCATGATGGTCGCAACATCGAGCGGCGTGCGAATAGCCACTGACATAGACCTCGCGAACGCCGGTATCCACTTGTCCGAAAGCTGATAAAAACAAATGTAGATCTGACTTGGGTTGTAGGTGCCGGGGTCGCCCAGCCCCCAGTGCTTTACATTGTCGACTACTCCGATAACTCGGGCAGTGCGCCAATGTGCGACTGTTATGGTCTGGCCCACCGGCTCCTGGCCGTGGAAATAAGTGCGCGCGAGAACGCTGTTGATGACAATCACCGGCTCGGAGTCGGGGGTATCCGACGATGTGAAAAAACGGCCTCTAAGCAGAGGAATCTGCATCGTCTGAAGGTAATCCGGACCCGTCTCAAAATAGAGAGCGTGAGGGGCATCCTGCATCGAGCTGGACTGTTGCGGGCCGACCCAGAAGGGTCCGCCATTGTCTTGCTCACTCAGCGGAACGATATTCGTAAAGTCTGCAGCCTGTACCCCCGGAATCCGGCGAATGCGATCGAGCAATTGCTGATAGGCAATTCGAGTAGCTGAGGCTGTCTTCGTCAGTGAAGGCGAAAGTCCAACCTTGAACGTAATGACATGCTGAAAATTAAACCCCGGATTGACCTTCCTCAAATCGCCGATCGTGCGCAGAAGCAGGCTCGCGCCCACCAGCAATACGACCGTCAGCGCCATTTGAATGATTACCAGAGCACTTTGACTGCGAGGATGGCCCCGCGTATAGCCACGATTTCCCGACTTGAGCGAAGTTTGCAAGTCCGCGCGCGCACTCTTGAGTGCCGGCGCAAGACCGAACGCAATCCCGACTGCGAGCGAAATACCGGATGCAAACAGAAGGACGGGCAGATTTATGCCAATGCTCTCAGAGCGTGGAAGTCTTTGCGCGAATTCCGCGAATATCAGCCTCACTCCCAATATTGCGACAACCAGGCCGAGAACTCCGCCGCTCATGGCGAGAACCACGCTCTCCGTCAACAATTGCCGCACAATACGCCCACCGCCTGCCCCCAGCGCTGAGCGAATGGCAAACTCGCGGATGCGCGCGGCCGAGCGCGCCAGCAAGAGATTCGCAACGTTGGCACAGGCGATCAGCAGAACGACCCCGACCGCTCCTAATAACAAGAGAAGCGTTCCACCCACATCGCCGACGATCTCTTGCTTGAGCGGTACCACGTTGGTTCCCAGGCTTCCATCCGCAACCGGATAAAAACGGTCAAGATTCTCCTGGACCGCGTTCATCTCGCTTTCGGCCTGACCGATACTCACTCCGGGTTTCAGGCGAGCAATGCTCACCAGCGCATGGATTGTGCGGTCGCCGTAGAACAGCGGCTCGCCCTGCGCCAGAGACGTATACACATCTGCATCGGAAAGGAAACGAAATCCCGGAGGAAGAACTCCAAGCACTGTATATTCCGCGCCGTCCAGAAGTATGGACTCGCCAATCGCTTGCGGGCTCGACGCGAATCGATTTCTCCACAAGCGGTCGCTGATGATCGCAGCCGCTGTTCCATGCGGCAGGTCCTGCTCCGGAGTGAAATCATGGCCCATGGTTAGCTTTACGCCCAGGGTCGTGAAAAAGCCGGAAGAGATTTCCATGCCATCCAGATGTTGCGGCGTTCCGGGGTTTGTCACGTCATAGTTGTGTAAGGTGAGCGCTGCCATTTGCGCAAACGATCGCGTATTGCGCTGCCAGTCCAGAAAATCAGGGTATGAAGCTCCTAAACGTTTCACTTGTGGACGACTCTCCCACACGATTACCAGGCGATCCGGTTCGGGATAAGGTAAAGGTGCAAGCACGACAGCGCGCACAACGCTAAAGATGGCAGTGTTGGCGCCTATCCCGAGGGCCAGAGTTAACACGATGACACTCGCAAATCCGGGATTTTTCCACAGAGCGCGGATACCATACGACAAGTCCTGAAGCAGTTGCTCTATCCAAATGGAACTCCACACGTCCCGAGTCTCTTCTTTCACCCTGGTGACATTGCCGAACTTACGCATCGCCGCGGAGTGCGCATCTTCCGGCGACATGCCGCGCTCGATATTGTCCTGTGTCTCCATTTCAATGTGGGCGAGAATGTCCTGGTCAAGGTCTTCAAGCATTCGTTTTGGCCCACGCCATTTCATGCTTAGCCTTGCCGCTCCGCGGGCCCCAGAATCCGCGCAATCGCTCCGGCTAACTTCTCCCATTTGTTGGTTTCAGCCACCAGTTGACGCCGTCCCTTGGCGGTCAGCTGGTAGAACTTGGCACGCCGATTGTTTTCCGACGTTCCATCTTCCGCCACGATCAGGCCGCGCTTGATGAGCCGGTGCAACGCCGGGTAGAGCGACCCCTGTTCTACCTGGAGCACGTCGTCGGAGCTGAATTCAATTGCCTTGGCGATGGCATGGCCGTGTGCGCGTCCTGTGAGCAGCGTACGCAGGATCAGCAGATCCAGCGTGCCTTGCAACATTTCAATGCGCTCGTCTTGTTCTCTGGTAGATGGTTCTCTAGTAGACATTCTAGGTCAAGATAGTCCGCTTTACCTAGAATGTCAAGGTGAGCAGCTCGGGCCGATTTTGCGGTAAGATCGCCTTCGTGCTTTGAGACACGCGGGTGCGCGGACTATCGCTTGGCAATGCAAAGGAGATACTCCATGAAGAAATCCGGACGAGTGATTCTGTTGATATTTGCCGGCATCATCGCATGTTCGCCGCACAGAATAGCGCGCGCACAAACTCTCTCCATTGCCCATCCTGACGATCCGGGCAGAAAGGTTGAGTACTTTCTTGAGAAACCTACGGGCCCCGGACCGTGGCCTGCGATTATTCTTCTTCATGGTCATCAGGACTGGCCTCGTGCGGGCGGCAAAGATTTTGTAACCTGGGGAGTGCTTGACGATTTTGCCAGTCGTGGATATTTGGCTGTCTCAGTCTCCCAGCCGGGCTACGGCAACTCGACTGGCCCAGCGGATTTTTGTGGACCATATACGCAACACGCCGTTGCCGCCGTAATCGCCTCGCTTCGAGCCGATGGCTATGTGAAGGCAAACAAGATTCTGATACAGGGCGTGAGTCGCGGCGCGATGATCGCGGGCTTGCTTGCGGTGAAAGATCCTTCAATAGGTGGCGTCGTCATGATCTCCGGGGCATACGATCTCACCGACTACGTGCGTAAAGCTGAATCGCCGATGCAAAAATCTGTGGTAGAAGCGCTCATCGGCGAAACTGGTGGAAGCCAGGAAGCGCTACGCTCGCGTTCGTTGATTTATTTCACAGATCACCTCAAAACTCCCGCCTTGATTCTGAGCGGTGCCCAAGACGACCGGACAGATCCCCGGCAGGCGCTGCAACTCGCTGAGGCCATCAACAAGCACGGCGGCCATGCCAGGGCTATTATCTATCCTCAGTATGGTCATCAGATTCCAGTCGAGGTACGAAACAAAGACGTGGACCCGTTCATTCAGCAAGTTCTGGGGCCATGAGTCTGCGGTTCAAGTTCTGCGCAAAACAAAAGCCGCCAGTTGCCTGGCGGCTTTTTCGTGTGATTCGTTGATGGTTTATGCGCTGTAGAGCAGCACTCCGTCCGTGTTTTCCGCGCCTTCGCCTACCTGACGGTAGAAGAGGCGTTCGCCCTCGAGGTAAACCTCGATGAATGCAGGACGTGTGGTGAAGGTTCCCTGAATCAGTGCCTCTGACAGCGGATCTTCGATATACCGCTGCAGTGCCCTGCGCAGAGGACGCGCACCGTAACTGCGGTCGACCAGCGTCTTGTCCAGGATCCACTTCTTGGCTTCCTCGTTCACGGTGATGGTAATGTGCCGTTGTGCCAGGTTGCCGTTCAGTTGGCCCACCAGCAATTCAAGGATCTGGATGAGGTCTGCGTCAGCCAGAGCGTTGAAGATGATCACTTCATCCAGACGGTTCAGGAATTCCGGATTGAACGTCTTCTTCACTTCCTGCTTGACCAGATCTTCCACCTTCTCATTCACCATGTCTTCTTTGTCCATGGAGAAGCCAAGGCCCTTGCGTTTCATCAGATGGCGTGCGCCGATGTTCGAGGTCATCACGATGATCACATTCTTGAAATCAACCGTGTTGCCCAGACCATCAGTCAGCTGGCCGTCTTCCAGCACCTGAAGCAGGATGTTGAACACATCCGGGTGTGCCTTTTCCACTTCGTCCAGCAGGACGACGGAATAAGGAGACCGCTTCACGCGCTCGGTCAACTGGCCGCCCTCTTCATAGCCCACATATCCCGGAGGCGAACCGATCAGCTTGCTGACCGAGTGCTTCTCCATGAATTCGGACATATCAAAGCGAATCAGCGACTTCTCACTGCCGAACAGGAATTGCGCCAGCGTGCGCGCGACTTCCGTTTTGCCCACGCCTGTCGGCCCCAGGAACAGGAACGAACCGATGGGGCGATTGGGCGATTTCAAGCCGGCGCGTGAGCGGCGGATCGACCGGGCCAGGGCGCTGATCGCCTTGTCCTGTGAGATCACGCGCTTGTGCAGCTCTTCTTCCACACGCAGCAGCTTTTGCGTTTCTTCTTCCTTGATGGAGGTCACGGGCACGCCCGTCCAGCGGCTGACCACTTCCTCAATGTCCTCACGGTTCACAACACCGGTGGCGGACTCATCCAGGTGATATTTTTCGCGCAGACCGCGCAGGTTCTCGCGCTCTTTGCGCTCCTCGTCGGAGTAGAAACGGGCTTTCTCGAATTCGTGGTTCGCCACGGCGTTTTCGCAGCGGTGAACAATGAACTTGATCCGCTTCTGGACTTCAGTGATCTCTTCCGGCAGGGAAGTCTGGCGCAGCTTTACCCGCGCACCGGCCTCATCCAGAAGATCGATCGCCTTGTCTGGAAGGAAACGATCTGGAATATAGCGGTTGGAGTGATACACGGCGAAGTTAATGGCATCGTCCGTGTAGCTCACCGCGTGGAACTTTTCGTAGCGTTCCTTGATGCCGTAGATGATCTTCACTGCCTGCTCTTCATTTGGCGGTGGGACCTTCACGGCCTGGAAGCGGCGTTCCAGAGAGCGGTCTTTCTCAATCGACTTGCGATATTCGCCCGGCGTGGTTGCGCCGATGCACTGAATCTCGCCGCGTGAGAGGGCCGGCTTCAGGATGTTGGCTGCGTCCAATGAGCCTTCCGCGGACCCGGCGCCAACCAGCGTGTGCAATTCATCGATAAAGATGATGCAGTTCTGGTTTTCCATCAGTTCTTTCATGATGGTTTTGAGGCGCTCCTCAAACTGGCCGCGGTATTTGGTTCCGGCAACGATCAGCGAAAGATCGAGGCCGAGAATTCTTTTATCAGCTAAAAATGATGGCACGTCGCCGTCGGCGATGCGCTGGGCCAGACCTTCCACAATGGCAGTCTTGCCGACACCCGGCTCGCCGATGAGTACGGGATTATTCTTGGTGCGGCGGCACAGAATCTGCACCACACGCTCAACTTCACCGTCGCGGCCCACCAGCGGGTCAAGCTGGTTGTCCATGGCGGCCTGCGTCAAGTCACGGGAAAACTCTGCCAGAAGGGAAGACTCGCGAGATTGTCCGCCGCGCTGGGGCTGGGCCTTTTCCTGCGTGCTGCGCGCCAACTCTTCACGAATTGCGCTCAGGCGTAGCCCGCGCTCGTGCAGAATTTCCGCGGCAAAACATTTCTCTTCCCGCAGCAAGCCAAGCAGCAGGTGTTCCGTGCCTATATGCTTGTGGCTGAGGCGTTCCGCCTCTTCCGCTGCATAGGCCAGCACCCGCTTGCATTCGTTGCTTAAAGGAAGATCTACTGACGTGGAAACTTTCTCCCGGATCGTTGTGTGTCCTTCGATCTGTTTGCGGATCGATTCCACGGACGCATGGGACCTTAAAAAGCGGTTCGTCAACGCCTTGTCTTCGCGCAATAGACCAAGCAACAAGTGCTCCGTCTCGATGTAAGGTGAGCCAAACTGGCTCGCCTCATACCGCGCGAAGAAAATTACGCGCCTGGCTTTTTCTGTATACCGCTCGAACATGTTACCTCACCCCAGATGCCTTCAGTCACCTCTGCCGAATGCATCTCTCTCTTCTCCTGGTACGAACCACCGTACTTCCAAGAAGAAGCTTTCCGTTCAGCCTGTTCTTCCTAAACATAGTCCCGCAGAGCTGAACAAATCAACGGTCTGTTCTTACAGACCTAATATCTAATGTCCTTCCCTGTGCTCACCTTCTATTTTAAGTCCGAAGTGAGCTGGGCGAAACCTCTTCCGCAAGTCCCCGACGTAACCGAAGTACGCGGTCACACCGGCTGGCGAAATCCAGATTATGGGTGACTATAAGAGAGGTTAGCTGGTAGTCACGGTGGATTCGCTGGAGCAGCTCAAAAACTTTGTCTGCCGTTTGGTTGTCCAGATCACCCGTGGGTTCGTCAGCCATCAAAATCCTGGGACCCGTAATCAGGGCCCTGGCCAGCGCCACCCGCTGTTGTTCTCCACCAGAAAGCTCGCCTGCGCGATGATGACTGCGGTCCGCCAACCCCACTTCATTCAACCAGTGGGCGGCTTGTTCCATGGCCGGCTTGTAACCCGGCCCTCTCATGAGCAGTGGCATGGCAACATTTTCCTGTGCCGTGAATTCCGGCAACAGGTAATGAAACTGCCATACGAAGCCAATTTCACGATTGCGAAACTCCGCTGCTGCATCATCATCCAGCCTGGCTACCTGGGTCTGGCCGCAGTGTACGTTACCCTCAGAAGCGCGATCCAGCGCTCCCAAAATGTGCAACAGGCTGCTTTTTCCCGCCCCAGATTCGCCAACGATGGCAAGCATTTCCCCTTTCGTCACCCGAAAGGACAAGTTTTCAAAGAGCACTAAATCTGTTTGACCCGACCTGTAAACCTTCTTAAGTCCATCAACGCGAAGGATTTCAGTCTGGTTTTCTATTGGATGCACTTACCTACCTCAATGGTGCAATCCACTACTATCCTTAGCATTTTCAGTTCCGTTCCCGGACTGAAATTCCCTATATGTTTCAAACCCCAAATGTGACGTCTAGACTCTGTCACGTAGGGTGCAAGAATCCTCAAGAAAGGATTAATTTCCTTAATTCTTGGCTGAAAAAGGGCTGCTGCCAACATCTTGCGCCCACCCACGTGTGATAAGCAATGAGGCATTTCACTCATAGCGTAAAGCCTCCGCGGGCAGAACGCGAGCCGCAGACCAGGAGGGATAAAGTGTGGCAACAAAGGATATTAACAGCGCCACGCCGGCCACCAGCAGCCCATCCAAAAGTCGCGGTGCGAAAGGCACGTAATTGATGGAGTACACTTCCGGATTCAGGGCGATGAAATGGTATCTGGCGCCGGCGATGGAAATGCCGTAGCCCAGGATCAGCCCTACAACTGTGCCAATGACTCCGATTAGAACTCCCTGAAAAATGAAGATGCCCCGGACCTGACGACGCTTTGCGCCCATCGAAATCAGCACGGCGATGTCTTTTGTCTTCTCCATAACCATCATGATCAATGAAATCAGAATGTTGAGAGCTGCGACAAAAACGATCAACCCGATGGTCAAAAATGTCACAACCCGCTCCAGGCTTAGCGCCCGGAAAAGCGCCCGGTTCTGTTCCATCCAGCTCTTGGCCATGTACTCCGGCCCAGCCGCCTTTTGCAACTCAGCTCCCACCTGCTCTGCTTTATAGAGGTCGTCAATCTTGAACTCAATGACGGAGATCACATCACCCAGGCTGGCCAGGCGTTGCGCATCAGCAAGCCGGGTGAATCCCCATGTACTGTCATAGTTGTAAAAACCAGAGCGGAATATCCCCACAACCTTGAAGCGCTCAAACTTAGGGGCCAATCCAAACGGCGTTAGCTCACCTTGAGGACTTGTAATGTTTACGGTCGATCCCACGGTGGCGCCAATGGATTCCGCAAGGTCCTTCCCTAGAACGATCGGAGGCATTTCATCTGACTGGCGACAGTCTTCGTCTTCATGCTTGGCAGGGCACGGTGTTGGCGAAGGTCTGGGGGCCAATGCAGCCGCCGAACCAATGGTTACAGATTTCAGTAGCTCGCTTACCCGATTCTCATATTCAGGAATTACGCCTTTTAGTTCCATCCCACCGGCCCGCGCAGCACGATTGACCATTACTTCTTCATAAAGCGACGGAGAGGCCGCCATGACATGTGGCTGCTTCGCCATTTTGGCGAGCATTGGCTGCCAGTCATAGATTCCATCGGCCAAAATCTTATCCAATTGCACATGACTGGTGGAACCAAGAAGCTGGTTCTGCAAATCACGCTGAAACCCCGCATTAATCGAGAGCGCGATGACCAGAGATGCTACTCCGGCCGATACGCCAATCACAGAAATGATGGTGATCACGCCGATGACGGCCTGTCTGCGCTTGGCGCGCAGGTATCGGGCGGCGACAAAAAGTTCAAATTTCATGTCGCTTCGCTCCAAACCGCTTGAACGTCTTTCTCGAACTCGAATAAACGTGCCTTGTTGCGTCCGCCTCGGCGCGCTAGCCGGCCTCGGCGGATTACATTGTTCAGCAAAGTCGCTTCGCTCCAAACCGCTTGAGCGTCTTTCTCGAACTCGAATAAACGTGCCTTGTTGCGTCCGCCTCGGCACGCTAGCCGGCCTCGGCGGATTACATTGTTCAGCAAAGTCGCTTCGCTCCAAACCGCTTGAGCGTCTTTCTCGAACTCGAATAAACGTGCCTTGTTGCGTCCGCCTCGGCACGCTAGCCGGCCTCGGCGGATTACATTGTTCAGCAAAGTCGCTTCGCTCATTGTTTTACCCCTTTCAAGTTGGGGTGAGCAAAGGGCACGGGCAACAAGGGGACGGAGTTTTTATATTCCATATAACTGGCGCCAAAACGCTTTTCCAACTCGCGTTCCTCCAGTGCGATCATCAGCGGATAGGTAAGGACCAGGCTGATTGCCAGAAGCGCCAAGTTCACAGTCAGCCCGCTTCCAATGGTCAGTCCGGCAAAGTTGCAAAGATGAGCCACATAAATCGGATGCCGCATACGACCATGCATCCCCGTGCTGACAAGGCTTCCTGAACCAGCGTCATTCATGATTTCAGCCGCGCCGCTCAGGTTGCGTCCACCGAACTCAGTGAAGATCCGCCGGTAGGTACCCCATGCCAAAAAAAAGACCGGCAAAGCAGCCAGCCACATATAAGGAGAAGAGTAGAGCCGCATGGTGCGCCACGGCCAGGTGATCCAGATCTCAGCCGCGATTACAATCGCCCATATTGGAAGCAGCGCGCGGTAAGGCGACCAATGACGTCTTCGCCAGGTTTGCGCAAAAGGGTGTACGGCGAACCAGAAGAGCGGAATGCTGCTGTAACCAACACCCAACAACCACGGTATCCGCAGCAGCATAGCCTCCATGAAGGTGATTGTAACAGTGTGTCCGTCTGCCGGCATGTATTCCGTGGCAGAGGAACAGGAACCGCCAACACTGCGAATTTGATCGACGGAGTTTACAATGGAAGTCTCTCTCGTCCATGACCGTTTCATCGCAAATCAGAAAACCATCGCAATCCAGGAAAAAACGTCCTGCGGGAAAGCTTCCGGACGTTGCACCGGTCATCCGTTGCGTGATCTTTGATCTGGATGACACGCTGTACGATTGTTTTGGCCAGCGGGTAAAACCCGCGCACCGTCACGCAGCAGTAGCGATGGTCAAAGCCGGACTCCATGCCTCGGCTGAAGCTGCATATCGCGCGCGCATGAAGGCCTTTCAGGAAAATCCCATGTTGCGCCACATTGACGCCGTGGTCACCGCCCGCTACGGCGGCGGTGATCCGGAGACCGTCAGCGAAGCCGCACGTGACGCCTACTTTACCTGCCCTGTCGGTAAGCTGACTCTCTTCGCTGGGACCATGCCCTTGCTGCGATTCTTGCATGCTCGCGGAGTCAAGTGTTTTGTCGTCAGCTTTGGCGAGCCCAAAATTCAAAAAGCCAAAGTCCGGTCACTGGGCCTTGATCGAACTCCCGCTATCGATCGCATTTTTTATGCCGATCGCCAAAACCTCCTGACCAAAGAGGGGGCCTTCCGGCAAATACAGAAAGAACTCGGCCTTAAGTCAGACGAGATGCTGGTTGTGGGCGACCGTGCCATGAGTGAGATCCGCGCCGGCAACGAACTGGGCATGCACACCGTCCGCTTGCGCCGCGGAGAGTTTGTTTCGCAGGAACCGCAAGGCAAAGTCGAGCAGGCTGATTACACGGTCAAGGGTATTTCAGATGTGAAGAAGTTGCCGTATGTCTGGGGTGCGATAGCCGGCAGCCACAAAAAGGTGAGGCCGGCTTGCGCGCCCAACCGCGTGCCTTAGGAGCCCGACGAAATTTGCCACGACAAAAATCTCCCGCGGTTTGGAGCGAAGCGACAAAAATCAATGGCTCACAAACTTGCCTGTTGCAACATTATCCGCCCGGTCAAACACTCGCACCACCACGACATGCTCACCTGATGGTACCGCAACACTAGCAGCCGGTTTCTGCTTGCCTCGCTTCTGATCGGGCTGCGGTTCGTTTGCAGGCGCCGCATTCAGTAAGACGTTGAAATCATAATTTTCTGTCTTCGCATCGGAGAGTTGTCCCACTGGTTCCAGGTACTGCCACTCACCGGCATCCACGGAGAATTCCGCTCGGCGTATCGGGGTACCGTCATCGGTTGCGTGAAAAGTAACATGAAGTTGCTGGCCTTCCACGCGGGCTGCCAGATTCTCAATGCGCGGCGGAGTATTGTCCACTTCAAACCGCTGGCTCTGTTTTTCGTCACTCAATGCTTCTTCCGGCGTGTGTGAAGGCGCATCGCTGGCCACTACGCGCACGTTGTATCCGCCGTCGGGCAACAGGCCGGAGTCAAAGGAATAAAACTTGTCTTGTATGCCGGACCGCAGCAGCTTCCAATCACGCTCATTGTCGCCACGATAGTAGAGAGCATAGACCAGGTTATCGTCGTTATCATCATGAGCATTCCAACGCACGCCGATATAGGAGCGGTCATGGCTGGAGGTAGGCGCAACATCCACCCTTCCCACCAGGGGCGCGGCGCCCAAGTTCAACACGGCATCTGTATGTGGCTGGGATTGGTAACGTGTCCCCTGCTGCACGGTGACATCGTCAACCACCGGCGCAACGTTTTTGGGAAGGTAGTTAATGATCACATCATCGATCTGGGTGGGAGGATTTGCGGGCTTGAGAACGGCGCGCCACTGTACAAATCGAGCCGACGGAATTTCCAGCCGGGCATCGCGATTGAGATCGATGCGGGTCCATGCGCTCCAGTTACGATCAGGGTTGTCTACATTGCCGCTACGCGCAAACAATTCGTAGCTTCCATGGCCGCGGACCTCGGCGCGTCCCCAGCGGGAAAAAGTCTTCGCGTCCTGAACGTCACTTTCAAACGTACCTTCTGCTTCCGGCGAGTTGCTGATCAGCATGATCTTGCCCAGATTGCTGCTGGAGCAATAAAGTCCGCCGCCTGGGGCCCTGGCGAATGATGTAACCTGACTGGCGCTGGCGCGGAGGAGATCAGAGAAGTCGCCATTTTTTTCAATGGCGTAGATGCGGCCTTTGTTCCCGGTCCCGGCGATGAGCCTGCCTGATGTATCAAAGTCGAGCGCATAAACCACGTCATCATGTGAGGACCAGAGTTTGCGTGGCGAGCCGTCGGCTGCAATCAGAAATACGTCAGATCCGGCCAGATTGACATTTCCGACAAAGGGCACTGTAACTGGCTGCGCGCCGGGCAGCGTAATCACGGGCGCGGAAGGAGCATTGTTGGCAGGAGGCGCTGACCGCTTTTCTCCCGTGGCGGCGGCGAAAATGTTTCCCGCGGCATCCACCGCAAGCGCGGTTACTTCCTTGCGCGGAGCCGCGTAGAGAACAAAGCCTTCGCCCGTGGGAGTGATGCGATATATAAGCGCTCCGCCGTCGGACCCGGCGATGACATTGCCTTTGGGATCAAAAGCCAGCACGCGTATGTGGGCTTCGTCTGATTTGAAGAACACCGCGCCCTGGCCTGTTTTCTCTACCCGAAATATTTCACCATTGTCGCCCGTAGCAATATAGAGCCGGCCATCGTTGTCAAAAGCAATGTCCCAGATGTACTTGGTCTTGGGATCAAAGAAGACTGCAGAAGTGAATTCCGAAGCAGCAGGCTGGTCCGGCTTGGCGGCTGCCTGGGCATTCCGTGCGATGCGATAGACTTTCCCGTCCGGCGACGTGGCAGCATAAATCGCGCCATCTTTTCCCATTGCCAGCGTCTGCACCTGAAGTTCCTTGGGCTCAAAAATGACTGAGGATTTGCCGTCCGGCGTAATGCGATACACACGTGCTGGCGCCCCGGTGGCGGCATAGACGGTGCCATCACCTGCCGACACAATGCGCCATATAAAAGTGGAAGGAGTGGTGGTGAGTACCTTGAAGGCCGGCGCCAGTTCCAGTTGTCCGGTGCTGCGGATGGCCACACCACGCGTGGCGCCGCGTTCAAATTCTTCGTAGCCGGTTTCTTTCCACTGCCGTGTGCCTTCAGCAACGGCCAAGTCCAATCAGTGCGAGGGTAATAAAAGCAAAGTAGATCTTTTTCATTTTTTGATTGCAACCCAGAAAAACAGATTAACAGGACGGCGCGCATGCTGGAAAATCCGTGAGCAAAGAAGGATGGGCGGAAATGCTGCGCGAAAATGGAAAGGGGCCGCTTTGGCAGCAGCCCCTTTGAGATTATTTAATCGTCAGGCTAATGACTTGTGAGCCGGTGACTACATAGCCCACCGGTGTGTTGGATTCGTTGACCGCCGATTCATTGAATACCACCATCTGCTGCGTTGCTCGCATGCCTTCCATTACATTCATCACGGAAAGCGGCACGCCGGGCATCACTTTGTCTTCCACCGTCGCCTGCGGGTTCGGCTCCAGCAGGGAAACGTATAGATGATCATTCAGGTGTTCTTTGTTCAGCAACTCGATGGTCGAATTCAGGTCCAGTCCGTGGCCTGATCCCGGACCCTTACGTGCATGGTCCAGAGTTTCAGCGTCGCTGACCAGGATACGCAGGTTGCCTTTGGGCACGGACGTGGGCACATGCACTGGAATACGGCGGACAATGCGGTCGCCACGATAGGGACGGAGAACAGCTTCAATCGTGATCTCATCGCCCGGGCGCGCTTCCGTCACATCGGTGCGTGCATTTTCCAGCACGGCAGAGTGACGATCACGTTCCAGGTCGAAGTCCAGCGAAACGCCTTTTACCATCGGTGCTTCGTAAGGGTTATCGTAAATGCGGCCAAAGTGTTCACCCAGTGCCGTGGCTACTGCGTAAGCAGTTGGCTGGCTGTCAGTCGGCGAAAACATGTTGGCCATCTTCACGTCTGGATATCCGCTCACGTGGATCTTGCCGTTCATGCGATACGTGGTTTCCTCACCGTACTGATTCATCCCCATGAGGGCGTTGAAAACCGTCGCCATCATCATCAGGGGCGTGAGCTTGGGATTGTTCAGGACTTCGTAGTGAAATTCTTTTGGGCCGCTCGGTCCATGAATGTTGAGCGTGACCGGAATCATCTGCGGCTCACGATCAAACTTGCCCATGATGCCGGTCTTGCGGTCCTGCACAAAAGCTCCCACCGCTTCGGTGGCATTCACAATCTTGAACGCATTGAGCGGCGAAGCCAGCGTGGCAATCACGTTTGCCTTGGTCATGGGCATATCGACCATGCCGTACTGAGTCAGCGGATGTCCGCAGGCCAGCAAGTGATCTTTGTCCATGTAGGTAACGGTGCAGGTGGCTGCCACGTCCATATCACCGCGAACCATGATGGCGCTTACGGCAGACCCGGGCACCAGAGGCTCAGGCTGCTTCTCCCCGCTGACGGAACCAACGCCCATGACCGGAGTGATGCCAGCCGCCGCGAACTCGGATCCAAACTTCTGCAGCGAAGCTTCCGTGAATCCGTTGAACACGAAAGGTGAATCGATCGGCTGAAGATACTGTGCCACGCCCTTGAACGCGCTCATGTCAGTCGCGCCGGGGCCGCTGGTTTTTTCCGGACCGGCCGTTCTGTTGGCGGCGGCCGCGCCCTGTTGCGGAATACTGTTATCAAACTCGTTGATTTCCAGCATTTGCGAGATTGGCGTCACACCGGCGATAGGTTCTTTGGAGAACTGGCCTATGCGGTACGCGATTGCTCCCAGCATCTTTCCGTCAATGTAAACCGGGCTGCCGCTCATGCCAGCAACCACTCCCGTATATTCTGCTTTTTCCCCGTGCAAGCGGACCAGAATCACGTCACTCTTGGGACCGTTCATGTTCTTGAGTACGCCAAGAACTTCAACTCCCATGCTTTCCGGCTGCGTTCCCTGAAAAACCGTGTAAGCTACTCCCTTCATGCCCGGACGTACTTCGTCCACGGTCATGATCTGAGTTGTCGATAACGGTTTAGCAGGTGCAGAGTTGCTTTGGAGAGGGGTTTGGGCGAAACATACCCCTGATAAGATAACGAGAGCGGCGGCTACTGCGGTTATTTTCATGCTGACAAAAACCTTTGCCGAATACACCTTGGCCCCTCAGGTTGTAATCTGGGCCACTAAAAAGGTGAGTTCGTGCATCTATACTAGAATACAAATTTCCAAAAAGGCAGCCAGAAATGTCCTTAACACAGCCCCGAAATCTGTCTAGCATCTCTAAGGTGATTGCCCGGTTGCTCTTTGCGCCCGCCCTAGTCATGGGCTTTGCAATTCTAAATACGGTTACGGTTTTCGCAGTCCAGGATAGCGGTTCGCAGCAAGGGCAACAGCAACAACAGCCATCGACACAACAGCAACAGAACCAGCAAAATACCACGCCTTCGGCGGGCGGCCCGCAGGGTGATATCGGCCCCATTGCGGTGCCCAAAAAGAAAGACCAGCCGCCGGCGAAGGAAGACACGCCCAAGCCGCCCAAGAAAGTGGAAGGCCTGCCCAACTTCACCCTGCGCGTGAACGTCCCGCTGGTCTCACTGGATGTGGGAGTGCTCTCCAAGCAGGGCATGTTCATACCCGGGCTCAGGAAGGAAAACTTCCGCGTGCTGGAAGATGGCGTCCCGCAGACCATCACCGGCTTTAACCAGTCAGAGGCGCCGGTCACCGCCGTGATGCTGGTGGAGTTTGCCAACAACTTCTATCCGCTGGAGTACGATTCTCTCTATGCTTCCAGCGTATTCGCCAGCACGCTGAAGAAGGAAGACTGGATCGCGCTCATCACCTATGACATCCGGCCGCATATTCTGGCGGACTTCACCCAGGACAAGCGCGAGATCTATGAAGGCCTGCGCAGCCTGCAGTTTGCCATGTCAGCGGAGTCAAACCTTTTTGACGCCCTCTATGAAACGCTGGACCGCCTGGATGAAGTGGAAGGCCGCAAGTACATCATGCTGATTTCCAGCGGACGCGACACCTTCAGCAAACACACGCTTGATCAGATTTATAAGAAAGTGCAGGGCGCTAAAGACATCGCCATCTATTCCATCAGCACAGGCGCAGCCTTGCGGGAATACGCTGAGTCGCACGGTATGTCGGCGGCGCTTTGCAACATCACGTCCTTCAGTTGCCGTACCGAGTGGCTCCAGGCGGACAATCAGATGAAGACGTTCGCCAAGATGACGGGCGGAAAGTTCTACCAGCCGATGTTCCAGGGTTCATTCAAAGACACGTTCGTCGACATCGCACAGACCATTCGTAACCAGTACACGCTGGCTTACCGTCCCACGAATCCGAAGCAGGACGGTTCGTTCCGCAAAGTCAAGGTTGAGTTGGTAGGACCAGACGGAAGCCCGCTCAAGATGCGCGACGAAAAAGGTAAAGACGTGAAGTACCAGGTGATTGCCCGCGACGGCTATTCGGCGAAGCACGAAGTGGAGTAGCCGGGCCCGCGCGTTCCTATAAAATCTCAAACACTCCAAACACGGGCCTTGGCCCGTGTTTTTTGGTCTGTTTATAGACTGGGAATATCTAGTGAAAGAAATGTTGCAGCACCAGGAACATACCCACGCCTGCGAATACGGCCAGCGCCACTCCCAGGCCGCGCTCGCGATTGACCTCCGGAATCAGGTCTGAAGCCGCCACATAGAGCGTCACGCCCGCAGAGAGCGGCAGTCCCGCCGGAAGTGAACGCGTGAATACCGTCACGGTGAGCACGCCGATTACGGTCGCCACGCCCAGCACAGCGGATGCGAGCCATGCGGCGCGCTTGCGATGCCCTGCTGCCAGCATGATGGAAGATGCGGTGAAGCCTTCCGGCACTTTGTGCAGGATGACCGCCATAAAGATCAGCCAGCCTAGCCAGTTGGATACCAGAAAGCCGGAGGCAATGGCCACCCCGTCAAAGAACGTGTGGATGATCAGGCCGAACAGCACGGAGTAGATGCGGCGTGAGTCGGCGTACTCTTCACGATGCGTTTCTTCGCCAAAATGAAAATGGGATGTGACTGTGTGCTCGAAGAAGTGCACCAGGAAGTATCCCGTGAGCAGCAGCAACGGAGCGTTGGGGCCGGCAAGACGAATGCTTTCCGGCAGCATTTCCAGCAGCGCGGTGCCCAGCATGAAGCCGGCGCCCAGCGCCACAAAGTAACGCAGGTATCGCTTGTCCCAGTCCTTTTGAACAATCACAGCGCCGCCAAAACCATTGGCCAGCGCCGCAGTCACGCCCAGAAGAATACTTGTTGTGATCGGAGTCATTGAGGAATCAATCAGGATAACAGGATTCCGCGGCCGATCCCTGCAATTAGCGCGCCAAGATGCGGCAATTTATTTTCCGCGAAGCCCATATCAAAATTACTTTGCCGGGCCACGTCACTCTTAAGCGGCTTACCCGCTATGCCGGATGTGCATCACATCGCCGTCCTGCACGATGTAGTCTTTGCCTTCCAGCCGCAGCTGTCCTTTCGACCGTGCGTTGGCTTCAGATCCGGCATCCAGCAGCGTGTCCCAATGAATGGTTTCCGCGCGGATGAAATGCTTTTCCAGGTCAGAGTGTATTGCTCCAGCGGCATTCTGAGCGCGTGAGTTTCGCGGAACAGTCCATGCACGGCACTCGTCCTCACCAATGGTGAAGAATGAAATCACTCCAAGCAGTTCATAGGTCTTGCGAATCAGCCGTGTCAGGCCGCTTTCCTTCAGGCCATAACTGGAAAGAAACTCCAGGGCTTCTTCGTCGCTCATTTCCGTGAGCTCGGCTTCCACCTTGCCGCAGATGGCAGTTGCGCCGGCATTTTTACGCGCAGCAATCTCATTGAGCTTGAACTTTGTCACTGCGTTTTCAAGGTCGTCGCCCAGGGTGGCCGATTCGTTCACGTTCAGCACATACAAGATCGGTTTCTGGCTCAGGAACATGAAGCCGCGTATGCGTTTTTCGTCATCGGGCGTGATCTCCATTTCACGCAGCGGCAGTTCCTTCTCCAGATGGGCCTTGGCGCGGATGATCAAGTCATTTTCGCGCTCCAACTCAGCCGTCTTCATCTTCTTCAGGTCTTTTTCCAGACGCTCCAGGCGTTTCTCCACCTGTCCCAGATCACTGACGATCAGATCGAAATCAACGTTCTTCGCGTCTCGCAGGGGATCATTCGGGCCGACATGCGGAATGGAAGGATCATCAAAGGCGCGCAGCACATGGGCCAGCGCGTCGACCGTACGCAGGTTGGTCAGGAACGCCGTTTCTTTCAGCGCGTCCTGCCCGATGGCAGCCACGTCAACATATTCCACCACGGCATGCGTGAGCTTTTTGGGGTTATATTGCACAGCCAGACGATCCAGACGGTCGTCCGGAACCTTGGCTATACCAAGATGCGCTTCGCGCGGATTGGAATGACCACGGCTGGAAATGTCTACCTTGGTGAGGATCTTGAATAATGATGTCTTGCCTACCTGAGGCAAACCTATAATTCCAGTTTTCATGGGTTTTGTCGCTTCGCTCCAGACCGCTTGCGCGGAATCGTGTCCTTAAAATGTGTTCTGCGCTTGTTTGCAGCGGGCTCGGCCTCGCCCTTATGCGGTGCCGCTCCGCTGCCAAGGGCAACCTTTGATTGTAAATCAGAGAGATCGAACTTCGATGAGATTCTTCTGCGCTTGATTGACAGCGGGCTCGGCGCGTGTTCGGCCTCGCCCTTAATTTTGTCGCTTCGCTCCAAACCGCTTTAAGAGAGTTCACTTCGATAAGATTCTTCTGCGCTTGTTTACAGCGGGCTCGGCGCGTGTCCGGCCTCGCCCTTGATTTTGTCGCTTCGCTCCAAACCGCTTTAAGAGAGTTCACTTCGATAAGATTCTTCTGCGCTTGTTTACAGCGGGCTCGGCGCGTGTTCGGCCTCGCCCTTATGCGGTGCCACTAAGCGGTTAAGGGCAACCTTTGATTGTAAATCAGGAAGCGTAATAGCAACGTGGGCTACTGCAATGAATGCGATGTGGTCGAGGGCTAACGACTAATGGCTAAGTGCTAATGGCTAAAGGCTGAATGCTGAATTCTGTGCTTGTATGATTTACGCGCCGCAAAAATCATGAATGGAGAATACGGGTGGACCAAATTCTGATCGTAGGGGCCGGTCCTACGGGGCTGGTGTTGGCGCTATGGCTCGTTAAATCAGGGATACGAGCCAGGATCATCGACAAGAGTTCCGGACCGGGGCAGGCATCGCGCGCGATGGCGGTGCAGGCCAGGACGCTCGAGTTTTACCGCCAGATGGGTGTCGCTGATCAGACGGTGGAGGCGGGTATTCCGGTCAATGGCGGCCATCTGCGAAAAGGAAAACGTGTGATCGCAGACTTTCCGTTCAACGACATTGGTTCCGACATCAGTCCTTATCCCTTTGTTTTGAGTTTGGCTCAGGACGATCATGAGCGCTTGCTGGTGAGATGGCTGGAAGAACAAGATGTCCGAGTTGAGTGGGAGACAACGCTCTCAGGCTTCGAAGATATAGGCGATTCGGTGCAAGTGACGCTCGAGAAGAATGGCGTGAAAGAGAAAGCCAGCTTTGCGTATCTCTGTGGCTGCGATGGAGCGCACAGCACAGTACGTGAAACTCTGGAGCTGGCGTTTCCGGGCGGCACGTATGCGCAGGTGTTTTACGTGGCAGACGTGAAAGCGGAGGGCCTGCCCATTACGCCTGAACTCAATGCCTGTTTGAGCGGCCGCTCATTCATGCTTGCGTTCCCGGTACGCAGCACGGGCATGTTTCGGCTGATTGGAGTTGTCCCGCCGGAGATAAACAAGGTTGAGAATGTGACGTTCGAAGATATTCGTCCGTTTGTAAAAAGGGACATTGACGTGGACGTTCATGAGGTGAACTGGTTCTCGATCTACCATGTGCATCACCGGGTGGCGGATCATTTTCGCCGAGGGCGTGTGTTTATCGCCGGCGATGCCGGACACATCCACAGTCCTGCGGGCGGACAAGGAATGAATACCGGGATTGGCGATGGGGTGAATCTGGGCTGGAAGCTTGCGTCGGTGCTGCAGGGAAGAGCGAACGTCAAGATCCTTGAAACGTATGAACCGGAACGGATCGCGTTTGCCAGGACACTGGTGGAGAGTACTGACAGGCTCTTTCAATTTGCAGTTGGACAGGACCCGAGGTCACGGTTCTTTCGAAATTTCCTGTTGCCTTATGTGGGGCCACAAGTATTGAAATTTCGAGCGGCCCGCACAGCCCAGTTCCGGCTGATATCACAGACGCGAATCCAATATCGGCAAAGCCCGTTGAGCGAAGGAAAAGCCGGCAATGTCCACGCCGGAGACAGACTGCCGTGGCTCGAAGGGCAGGACAACTACTCGCCCTTGAAATCACTCGATTGGCAAATCCACGTTTATGGTGAATGCGATAACTGGGTTCGCGAAAAGGCGAACGTCTGGAACCTTCCGGCGCATGTGTTTCCATGGTCGAAGACGGCAGGAAAAGCAGGATTCAAGCAGGGCGAGGTTTATGTGATTCGTCCAGACGGGCATATCGGCGCAATCCACACCATGGCTGACCCCGCGGGGATCGAGAGCTATCTGCAAAAGTGGTTGCGGAACTGAGTTTCGCTCAGTCACCAAAGCGCTTCGCGGTGAGCACCACCACGATGAGTCCAGAGAAGAAGACGCTGCCTTCGGCGCGGGTGGACCAGGCGTGCAGATGATCGAATTGAGCGCGGTGTTCGGTGGAGATGACCTGGGCGGAAGCCATTTCAATCCTGAGGTCACGAATTTTAGGCGTGATGACGGATTGAGAAATCCAGGTGAGCGCCAGCATGACGATGACGAGCAAGTGAGTCGCCCAAATCAACTTTCCGTCAGATCTGTCGCCGCGCTTCAATACGATGGCCTGATAGATGATGGATGCGAGCAGGAAAAGCAGCCCTGAGACGAACGCCATCCAGTGCATTTTGCTCAGACTCACGCTCACCACGTCACCGGCAAGCTTGGTTGTAGGCAGAACGGTAAAGACCGTGGGAGCCAGCACGAACGAGAAAAAGATGATGCCGCCGATCCACGTGATCAGCGCCAGCAGCATCAACGCTCGCAGGGTTACTCCAGCAAACCCGCTCATACTGGTACAGGAATGCTTTGAACAATGTCGCGAATGATGGTTTCAGCCTGGTCGGCCTTCTTCATGGTGGAAGAGTAGCGCGCATTCACCACCACGCGGTGAGAGAACACGGGCGTGGCCAGAGTTTTAAAGTCGGTCGGGGTGGCAAACTTGCGGCCATCGAGATAAGCCATGGCCTGGGCTGCGCGGTAGAGCATCAGGGATCCGCGCGGTGAGACGCCAAGCGCCAGCGACTCAGATTCGCGCGTACGCTTTACGATCTCCAGCGCGTAATCCACCAGGCTGTCATCTACCTTCACCAGTTTCACTTCGTCCTGCATGGCGATAATCTCTGCACCTGTCGCCACGGGAGTGATTTGTTCCAGCCTCGCGGCTCCGGCTTCTGAGCGCAGGATTTCTCTCTCGCTGGATTTTTGCGGATAGCCCATATGCAGGCGAAGCAGAAAACGGTCAAGCTGTGATTCCGGCAGTGGATATGTGCCGTGATGCTCAATAGGATTCTGGGTTGCGATCACCAGAAATGGCTGCGGTAGCGGATGCGAATGGCCGTCCATGGTGACCTGGCCTTCGTTCATCGCCTCCAGCAATGCCGACTGGGTCTTGGGCGTGGTGCGATTAATTTCGTCGGCCAGCAGAATGTTGGTAAAGACCGGTCCGGCCTTGAATTCGAATTGCTGCTCCACCGCCGAATAAACGGAAATGCCCAGCACGTCAGAAGGCAGCATGTCACTGGTGAATTGCAGACGCTGGAACGTGCATTCCAGGGTGCGCGCAAGCGCATGGGCCAGCGTGGTCTTGCCCACGCCGGGTACGCCTTCAATCAGAAGGTGGCCGCGAGCCAGCACGCATACCATTGCCATGCGTACCACTTCGTCATTGCCGCGGATAATGCTGCGCAGGGACTGCTCAATGGCGGTGGCGCGCGTCCCGGTGCCTGAGTGGAGTTGTGTTGAAACCATGTACTTGGCTCTATTGTAACGTGATGTGACTAAATTGTGATGGGCACATGCCCCTTACCAGGGGTGTTGTTCTTTCTACTATGCGCGCACTGTACATCTATCCTCAAGAACAACCACGATACCCCATGGTGCCCAAAGTAACCTGCGTCGCTGAACTTCCTGTGCCACAATTCACCTTATGTCTGCACAGAAAAAGCCTTGGTCTGGCTGGACCGTTGCGCGCTACGGCATGCTTTGCTTCATGCTGATGGTGCCGGCTCTCATGCTAAAGCGTCCTGCTCTCATGGCTGAACCCGCTGCCGGTGGCAGTTGTGCGGCATGACAGTGAGAGCTTCCAGGACAAGTGGGTTGATCTTGAGCAGGCCCACCTCCGCGGTGAAACTTCAGAATTCCGTTTTACCGCTGAGGAAGTAAACGCCGCATTTCAGGAAGCCATTCCGGCGCGTAGCGACGTTTCCTCGCAAGATCCGGCTGAGGCCAGGCCTGCGCAGGTTTTCTTTGCCGGTGACCACGTAACCGGGCAGTTCGTCGCCAATGTTCACGGCAAGGATGTTTATCTGACCGTCACCGGTAAGCTGCGCGTGGTGGATGGCTACCTGACGTTTGATTTATCGGAAATGAAGATTGGCGATCTGCCAGTCCCGGTTTCCCTGGTGAAGGTGGAACTCCAGAGCAAGCTGCGCGAGCCAATCAATCGCGAGAAGATGAAGCTCCCTTCCTATGTCGCAGACCTGCGCGTGGAGAACGGACAGCTTGTGGTTTTGGAAAAGTAGTTTCCGTTCTCTTGTCCCGAGCGAAGCGCGGGACTCTAGTCCAGCAAAAGAACTCAGAGACATTCGCTAATCGATGGTCTCGACTGGCGTCTGCCGCGTCCTTTTGCGCCCTTTGCTTTCTTATCAGCGTAGTGATCCCGCGTTGCGCTCGGCGGTAAGATGTGCTCTGCTTACAGCGGCCGCGTCGTGTGCCCGGTGAGGCGCTCAATTCTTTTATAAATAGGTGGATGAGTTGAAAACAAGCTGCCGAAATCCACGCCCATCATGGGCTTAATGATGAACAGGTGTGCCGTGGACGGAGTGGCCATCAGCGGCACGCGTCTGGAATAAGCGTCCAGCTTTTCCAGGGCCCGCGCCAGCGCCTGTGGATTGCCAGTGTATTGAGCGCCGCTTGCGTCAGCTTCATATTCGCGGGTGCGTGAAACCCAGAGTTGAATCAGTAACGCGACAAAAGGCGCAAGAATCATCATCAGAAGCGCACCCAGACCACCACCACGGCGATCACGATCGTCTCCGCTCCCTCCAAACCAGAATGCCATGCGCGCAATCATGCTGATGGCGCCGGCCAGTGTGGCGGCGATTGAGCTGGTGAGAATGTCACGATTTTTCACGTGGCCCAATTCGTGGGCCAGCACGCCTTCAAGCTCGTCATCATTCAGCAGGCTCAGGATTCCCTGAGTGACAGCGACAGACGCGTGCTCAGGGTTGCGCCCTGTAGCGAAAGCGTTAGGAGAATCATTTGGGATCACAAAGATCTTCGGCATCGGTATGCCGATCTTCTGGGTCAGTCTTTCCACTACCGAATACACCCGCGGCAATTGCTCCCGTGTGACGGGCGTGGCACGATACATGGCGAGGGCAATCTTGTCTGAAAAGAAATACGAAACAAAATTGGTCAATGCCGCAAACACAAAGGCAAGAACCATCCCGTTGCGTCCGCCAAAGTAGTTGCCAATCCCGATGGCCAGAAGTGTCATCAGGGTCAGCAGGAAAGCAGTTTTTACGCCGTTCATATCTGAATAGATGCTTGGCGGGAGTGGAGGATTCCCAGAATGGGATCGCCAAACCTGCCTCTCACCCTTTCATTACGGTTGATCCAGTCATCTTATAAACCCCTGAAACATCAATGGTTGCTCTGAGGGTAGAAGCCGTTTGGAATCAATGTGCTCACTGGTGTGCCATATTGCGCATACATTAAGGATTTTAATGTTTTTCTTATTGTTTTCTCATGGCAACTTTCGCATACTCTCAATCGGCTTAACGTCGTAAGACGAAATGTCTCAAACCAGACATTCCTCGATCTTCGATACTTCCGGGCTTTCCGCTCCGCAAAGCAGGCCTCAGCGGGGTTTTAGTGAACACCTTGAACAGAGGTCTAAGAGTGCTGCCCCCAAGACGGCGCTTTTGGAATAGGCGGATGATGCCCATCCGTTTTCGATACGCGCAGCGGCGCATGTACGCTGCTGCCGTGCGGCTCCGTGCAAGGGTGAAGTAGAACTTAAGGAGCGTAGCCAAATGAGTTTTATCTATCTACCCAAGGATGCTTCCCGTGCACGTGTGAAGGAAGCAGAGGAAGCCCGAAAGAATAGAGCCGAAATTTTAACGGCTTTTTCTCAGGGCAGAGTTTCTCGTCGCGACCTCATTAAATGGGGTTTGATTTCATCCGCCGGAGCCCTGGCGCCGATTCACGGACTCAGTCCGTTTGTCTCCAGTGCATACGCCACAATCCCGACCGGCGCACCACGCAGCCCATTGGGCGGTGTTCAGCCGTTCTCAACTCCTATGCCGCGCTTTGATGTAATCGAGCGCAAACCATTCGTCAACGGTGTGAGTCCTTTAGCCGGTCCCCAACCGACGGCACAGGCCAACCAGACGCCGCAATTGCTGGATCCGGCGCTGGTGGGTGGAAAAACCAACCTTTATGGACCGATAGAAGGCCGTCCCGGTGGACCGATCTGGGCTCACCAGCATTTTGCCGACTTCCCACCCGCGATCGGTATTGAAATGACCCAGGGTCAGGCTACGACCAACACGGTTTACAACCCCGGTGTTGCCAGCACCCTGAACTCAGGCATCGATCCGACTGCAGCTCTGCCGCTGAAGTTCCACCCCGGCCTGCCCACGCAGGCTCCGAACTCAGTGTGGACCTTCAACGGAACCATTCCTCCCAAACTGGTACAGGGCAAGTATGGTGAGCCGCTGCTTTTCCGCCATACCAACAAATTGCCTGCTGATATCAATGCGAACAATGGTTTCGGACGCCACACCATTTCGACCCACGAACACAACGGACACCACGGCGCGGAGAATGACGGCTTTACCGGCGCATTCTTCTACCCCAACCAGTTCTACGACTATCACTGGCCAATCGTTCTGGCTGGACGCAACACCATCAACACTGGCGCCACTGATCGTCGTGCCAGCAGCCCTGATGGCAGCGGCGGCCTGACCAACGTACCCGGTGACTGGAAAGAGACCATGTCCACTCACTGGTTCCACGATCACATGTTCAGCTTCACTTCGCAGAACGTGTACAAAGGCAACGCTGCCATGTTCAACATCTACAGCGGCCTTGATCGCGGCAATGAAGGCATCAATGACGGCGTCAACTTGCAGATGCCCAGCGGAACCGCGAACGACTTCGGCAACCTGGACTATGACGTCAACCTCATGCTGGCTGACAAAGCTTTCGATTCGAACGGTCAACTTTTCTTTGACATCTTCGAGTTCGACGGTTTCCTTGGCGACGTGATGACGGTCAACCTGACCTACCTTCCTTATTTCGAAGTGGAACGCCGCAAGTATCGCTTCCGCATCCTGAACGCCAGCGTTTCCCGCTTCTTCGCATACGGCTTGTCTGACGGAACGCCGATTGTGCAGATTGCCAATGACGGCAACCTGCTGCCGACCGTTGTGCCACAAGCTGTGTCTGATGAACAGGGTATCGCTGAGCGCTATGACTGGGTCATTGACTTCTCCAAGTACTCCATTGGCAGCAAAGTCTGGCTGGTCAACGTTGTCGAGCACGTTGACGGTAAGAAGCCGAACAAAGACCTGACGATTGCCCAGGCATTGTCCGGTCAGTCGGCTGATCCCTGCGTTGGTAAGTTCCTCGAGTTCCGCATTGTGCGTAACCCGGCGAAGCCTGACCAGAGCAGAGATTTAACCAAGTACCCGAACTTGATTCCGAACCCGGATCTGTCGCAGGTCCCAGTTTCCCGCCAGAGAACCTTCACCTTCGGCAGAGGCGCAAGCCAACCCTTGCCCCAGCCCGACGATGCAGCATTCTTCACGGGAGCCGGCAACCAGCCTGGTCCGTGGGGTGTAGGCACCGATGGTGGCCAGATAAAGGACGCCAGCTTCGGCCGTATTTCCGCGGCGCCGAAATCCGGCACCCGCGAAATCTGGACACTCCAGAACGGTGGCGGTGGCTGGGATCACCCGATCCACATCCACTTTGAAGAAGGCCAGATCCTGGCCCGCAACGGCAAAGCCAGCAACGTGCCGGCGTGGGAACAGGGCCGCAAGGACGTGTATCGTCTGCGTCCGGGTGGAAGCGTGACCTTGACCATGCAGTTCCGCGATTGGGGCGGCATGTACATGGAGCACTGCCACAACACGGTGCATGAAGATAACGCCATGTTGGTTCGTTGGGAAATCAGCGATTCAGGAGAACCATTCCTTAACCGTCTGCCTACCCCGATCGCGTCGCCGACCGGCGTCACCTTCGCGAATCCGGATGACATAGCTCCAACAGCTTTCTAACCAAAGCTGAGGACAATTAAACAGACAGGCGGACCGTAACAAAATTGCGGTCCGCCCGTTTCTGTAATCGGGCAGTATCGGGATCCCAAGGAAAAGACAATGAAATCGAAGTCAGCAATACGAGTCCTGGTCGTAGCGCTGGTATGTATTGGCGCTCTGGCTGTGATGCGGCCGTCGTTCGCGCGGGCCGACAACAAGCGTTGGGGAGCAAACTATTTTCCTAACGTGGAGCTGACCACTCAGGACGGCAAAGTCGTACATTTTTATGATGATCTCATCAAAGGCAAGATCGTAGTCATCGACCTTATCTATACCCATTGTGTTGATTCATGTCCGCTGGAAACGGCACGCCTGGTCCAGGTACAGAAAATGCTTGGCGACGCGGTTGGCAAAGAGATCTTTTTTTACTCCATCACCATCGATCCCAAGCGCGATACGCCCGCGGTGCTCAAAGACTATGCAGATAAGTACCACGTCGGGCCGGGCTGGACGTTTCTTACCGGCAAAAAGAGTGACATTGATCTATTGAGCCAGAAGATCGGGCTCTACACTGATCCGGACCCCAATGATCGTGATGGGCACGAACCGGCCGTGCTGGTTGGTAATGAGCCCACTGGCCAGTGGATGAAAAACTCGGCCACCGACAATCCGCGTTTTATGGCGACCCTGATTGGTGACTGGCTGAACAACTGGAAACTCACTACCAGCAACCAGAATACGGGCACAGCCCAGGCCCAGGCAGTGGATGGCGATTCCGGCCGTTATACTTTTGCGATTCAGTGTTCGGCCTGCCATACCATTGGCCACGGCGACAAAATCGGCCCGGACCTTCAGGGAGTGGCGGAGGTTCGCGATCCCAAATGGCTGGCGCAGTTTATTCAGACGCCCGAGAAGATGATTGCCGCGGGCGACCCGATTGCAACCGCCCTGTTTGAAAAATACAGGCAGATACGCATGCCCAATCTGCGTATCACTGACGAAGATACCGCTTCACTCATTGATTTCCTGAAAAGGCAGAGCAAGGACCCTGAAGGTAAGCTGGCGCACGCACAAAACAGCAAGCCGCAAAACCAGGAGATCGGTATGCATCACTCTGAATCGCACCAGGTGAGCGATTCAACAGCGCCTGCGGCCAATGTAAGCACCGCGGTGCCCAAGGCACGAAACTAAGCTTCAGTTGGCTGCACTCCGGCCGTTTTTTAGTGGAGAGGCTCCTCGAAACTGGGGAGTGCCTCTCCCGGTCGGGTACGCTCTCATGGTTCCTCGGCGCTAGCTGGCGAGCGCCTTGCGAATTGCCAGAAGCTGGCGCAAAGTACCCTCCAGGTTCTTCAGGTCCAGCGCGTTCGCTCCATCTGATTTCGCCTGCGCCGGATTGTCATGTACTTCCATAAAAATTCCGTCGATACCCGCCGCCACCGCCGCACGTGACAGCAGAGGAATAAACTGTGGCTGTCCGCCTGAGACAGCTTCGCCCTTCGCGCCCGCTGAAGGAAGCTGCACGGAATGCGTTGCATCGAACACAACCGGAGCAAACTCGCGCATGATGGCCAGTGACCGCATATCGACGACGAGATTGTTGTAGCCAAATGAGCTGCCGCGTTCTGTCAGAAAGATATTCTGGTTGCCGGACTCGCGTACCTTGTCCACCGCATGCTTCATGTCCCAGGGGGAAACGAACTGCCCTTTCTTGATGTTGATCGCCTTGGCATGCTGCGCGGCTTTTACCAGCAGATCCGTCTGGCGGCACAGAAACGCCGGTATCTGGACCACGTCCACCACGTCGGCAACTTTGGGAACGTCCACGGCTTCGTGAACGTCGGTCAGAACGGGAACGCCGACCGTCTCTTTCACTTTACGCAGGATGCGCAGGCCTTCGTCCAGTCCCGGTCCGCGAAAGCTCTTCAGTGACGTGCGGTTCGCCTTGTCATAAGACGCCTTGAAAATGTAAGGAACTGCCAGCTTTTTGGTGACAGCGCTGATCTCCTGCGCCATGCGGACCGCATGCTCTTCGCTTTCGATCACGCATGGACCGGCGATAAGGAAGAGACTGGAGCCGATATTGAGGCCATCAAGCGAAAATTGAATAGGATTGGGCATCTTGAAAAAGCTTACATGAATTTGGCTAGTGGGTCAGTTTGAAAAATCTGATCCACTAGCAGTGTCAACGTCTAGCGATTCGCTTGCGAATCGCGGGCCTTTAGGCAGACGTTCATCGCGCAGCGATGAAATATATGCACCAAACTGCACCAGTACCTGAATTTGAAATACCATTGGCATCCACTTGAGCTTCCCTGACGCGGCTGGCCGTCCACGGTCTTATAATCACGGCGATGAGTTCGTCCTTACCAACCAGAATCGAATCCAGCCAAGGCGAGGACCAAGTCCAGGACCAGGCCCAGCGGGAGCTCTATCTTGGCATTCAGGCGGTGGACGTTTTCGTTCATGACCTGGAGAAGAGCCTGCCATTCTATGTGGATCAACTTGGTTTTAAGCTGGTTTCTGATGTCATCCTGCAATCCGGCCGGCGGCGTGTTGGCGTTGCCCCTCCAGACGGGAGTGCAGGGCTCAACCTGATGGCGCCTGAGCCCGGCTCAGAAGAATACGAACTCATTGGCAGGCCGACGCAGGTAGTTTTTGTTACGGAAGATGTTGCCGCCAAATATAGCGAATGGATAAAACGCGGCGTCCGCTTCCAGCACACGCCGCGGCTCAGGCGAATAAAATACCGGCAGCAGGCGCCCGTCCGGGTGGAGCAGTCCAGGCTCTTCGGAGATGAGCAGCCAGTATGGGGCGGAGTTTTTACCCGCTTTACCGACCTGGATAACAATTCTTTTGCTCTGATCAGTATCGACGAAATCAGCCGTGCCATTGAAATACGACGTCGTGCTGTGGCGGCAAAGCTGGAAGCTGACCGGCGCGCAGCCCATGAACTTGAAATCGCCAAACAAGTTCAGGCGCGATTATTTCCTCAGGCGTTGCCGCAGGCGCGAACGCTTGAGTATGCCGGCGTCTGCATTCAGGCCCGGGAAGTAGGCGGAGATTATTACGATTTTCTCAGCCTGGGCCGGGATCGCCTGGCTTTTGCGCTGGCAGACGTGTCAGGCAAGGGAATTGCCGCTGCTCTCATGATGGCCAACCTGCAGGCAAGCTTTCGCAGCCAGAGTGCCGTCGCATGGGACGAACCGCACCGCTTCTTGCAGTCAGTGAACAGCCTCTTTTATGAGAACACCGCCGAGAACACCTATGCCAGCCTTTTTTTTGGCGCATATGACGATGACGCCCGCCGTTTACGCTATGCCAATTGCGGCCATCTTTGTGCGCTGTTGCTCCGCAGGGATGGTGCTCTGGAGCGGCTGGATTCCACTTGTACCGTAGTGGGTCTTTTCAAGGACTGGGATTGCTCCATGGCGGAATGCAGCCTTTTTGCCGGAGACACTTTCGCGCTCTATACCGATGGCGTGACGGAATCGTTCAATGACGCGGGCGAAGAATTCGGAGAAGAGAGACTGATCGCGGCGTTAAAGCGAAACTGCGAAGCCGGTCCTCAGGCCGCGCTGGAGTCGATTGTGGCAGAGGTGCAGAAGTTCAGCGCACGAGAGCAGCATGATGACATCACGCTGATCATCGGACGGGGCAGAGAAAAATAGTCGGATCTAAGTTCTCGACGCGAAACTTGCCAATCTATCTTCTAACTATTCTTTCCGGCCTCAGGAACAGCTCAACATCTTCCGTGCTCCTGGCTTCGCGGCGCTTCCGTCCGTTTTCATAGCTGGCTTTTACGAAGCTGGAGAACAGCGGATGCGGCTCCAGCGGCTTCGACTTGAATTCAGGATGGAACTGGCAGCCCAGGAAATACGGATGCTCTGGAATTTCCACGATCTCCACATAGGTTCCGTCCGGCGTGCTGCCGGTCAGACGCATGCCCGCGCCCGTGAGTATGGCTTCATACTCACGGTTGAATTCATAGCGGTGGCGATGCCGCTCGCTGATCTCGGTAGTGCCGTAGGCCTCCGCGGCATGGCTTTGCGGTTCCAGCTTGCAGGCCCACGCACCCAGCCGCATGGTGCCGCCAAGTTCATCAATGCCGCGCAGCTCGCGCAGTTTGTAAATCACACGATGCGGTGTGGCCGGATCAAACTCGCTGGAATCGGCCTGCTCCAGTCCGCAGACATTGCGCGCGTATTCAATGCATGCTGTCTGCATGCCCAGACAAATTCCGAAATACGGGACCTTTTTTTCACGCGCATAGCGGATTGCGTTTAGCATGCCTTCAATGCCTCGCTTGCCGAAACCGCCGGGGACCAGGATGCCGTCAAAGCCTTCCAGTTGCATCTCGTAATCGCGATTATTGTTGTCCTTGTGTTCCAGGCCTTCCGCCTCGACCCAGGTCACGTTGAGCTTAAGGTTCTGCGCCGCGGCGCCATGGACCAGCGCTTCCTTCAGTGACTTGTAGGAATCTTCGTACTCCACATACTTGCCGACGATTCCAATATGAACTTCATCTTTGGGATTGTAGATTTTGTGCACCAGCTCTTCCCAGCGTGTAAGGTTGGGAGCTTTTGCGTCGACGCGAAGATAACGAAGCACCAGTGCATCCACGCCTTCATGCGCGAACACCAGCGGGACTTCATAGATGGAAGCCACGTCTTTCGCGGTGATCACAGCTTCATCTTCCACGTTGCAGAACAGCGCGATCTTGCCCTTAAGATCTTTCGATAGAAAGCGGTCAGTGCGGCAAAGAAGAATGTCCGGCTGAATTCCAATGCTGAGCAGTTCTTTTACCGAGTGCTGCGTCGGCTTGGTCTTGAGTTCGCCGGCCGCGCCGATCCACGGGACCAGAGTGACGTGCACAAACAATGTGTTGTCGCGGCCCAGTTCCTGGCGCATCTGGCGGATGGCTTCCAGGAACGGCAGAGATTCAATGTCGCCCACCGTGCCGCCAATCTCAACAATGGCGATGTCCACGTCCTGCGCCACTTTTTTCATGGCCGCCTTGATTTCGTTGGTGACGTGCGGAATCACCTGGACGGTCTTGCCTAGATAGTCCCCGCGACGTTCCTTGGTGATGATCTGCTCGTATATGCGTCCGGTGGTCCAGTTGTTCTCACGCTGCAGGCGCGCATGGGTGAAGCGCTCATAATGGCCGAGATCGAGATCGGTTTCCGCGCCGTCATCCGTCACAAACACCTCTCCATGCTGGAAAGGAGACATGGTGCCCGGGTCCACGTTCAGGTAGGGGTCAAACTTCATAATGTTGACCTTTAGACCACGGCTTTCCAGGAGACAGCCAATGGAAGCTGCTGCCAGACCTTTGCCCAGGGAAGACACAACGCCGCCGGTTACGAAAATATATTTCGCTGCCATGAACTCCTCGTCTCAGTTGTTTGGGGTTTGAGTGCGGTGATTTTTGGGGCTGCTGCTCCCCGGCGCGATGAAGGCTGTTGCCCTTGGCCTTGGAAGCTATTGGGGTGCACGATCAATTATACAAAAAGATGCTGTGGAAAGCAGGGACAGAATTATGGGAAGCAGAATTTCTCGGTCGTAATTCGTACACCCGGTGGGAGCGGTGCCACACGGGTTTTCTCGCAGCCGTAGGCGCTATCGCGGGCGGAGCACCACATAACGGGTGCTGGCATAACCGAGCGCTGCTCCCAGAAAGACATCAGACGGGAAGTGAGCCAGGTCGGTTACCCGAGACAAACTTACCGCGGTCGCGAATCCATACACAGCCCAAGGCACCCAGCGATGATGTTTGTATCGCGTGGCTACCACCGTGGCGACGGAAAATGCGCCTGCCGCATGACCTGAAGGGAATGAACTGCCTCTCAAAGGCGAGGTTGTGCCGCTAAAAAAGGTCTCAGTGAACGGTTGGCCCGGAGCCACATCAGAAGGACGTTTCCTGTGGGTGATGGCCTTGATGGCAAGATCCACGACTGCGCTGTCGGCATACGCTTCGCCGGCGAGCAGCGCCGTCTGTACCTGATAGGAATCGTGACGGGCATAGCCGGCGACCAGCAGTGACACTGGCAGTAACACCACTTCACCGGTGGTAATGGGCGCGTCAAACGTGTCATTCAGGTGGTCGAGGTTACGGGCGTGATCGCGGAAATAAGGCATAATGTGCGGGTCAGCCACAATCAGCCCTGCTGTAACCCCGCTTACGCCAAGCACCGGCAGCCAATGATGCCCTTTCCCCAATTGCAGCGGAAATAACCAGATGTCTTTCTGGTCGTGGAGAAAATCTTTGGGCAGGCTGCGCCATGAGACCTCTCGCTGTGCAGCCGGGTTGGCCGTGTCAGACGGTTTTGCCGCCTGGTCTGAGACTGACGAATTATCGGGTGCGGCGGATGGACTCGCTTGAGCGTGAGCTGCTGGCGGAGCGAGCAGGAGAACTGCGTTGATTGAGAAGATGAAGACAACAATCAGGATGAAAGATTGAGTGAACTTGGTTTTCATTGCTTGGGCCCAGGCAGTCTGCCTCATGGGCTTAGTAGGATGCGGTTCTCTGTATGAAGGTTCATTGCGGGCCGGCGAATAGTTCTTTGAGCTCAAGAAATCGACAGAGGAAGAGCGTTTATCCGGAAGCGGATAAAAAACCCTGCAAGAAATTCCGCAACTCCGTTCTTAGATCAGTTGCCACCACTGGGCCCCTGCCATCAAGGGACGGAACCGTGATTCCTGACTGCGTGTGCCGCAACGGCGCATTTTGCGCCGCGCGAATGAACTTCCTCCCGTCGCACACGTCTGGCAAGCCGTATCCATTTTGCAAAACTGAAAGGCATTCGCTATGAGGCGGATTTATCCCGAGCGAAAGCGAGGGATCCCTATCGTTTCGATATGCCATTGAAAGGCTATTTTTCATCTCGCAAAAAAGAAAGGCATTTTTTATGAGAAGGTTGTTAGGTTCTCTTCGCTTATTGTTTTTTTTACTGCTCGCGTTCACAGCATTTGCTCAGGACACTGCACCCGCTCCCGGATGGGTGGTGATCCCCGTCGATGAGTACCAACAACTGCGGACACGCGCGTATCCGGCAGACCGTCAGCCTGAACCTCCACCGGTTGAGGTAACGCTCACCAAGGTGGATTATGACCTGCACGTCGGCAATAATGGCGATCTTGCCACCGGCCGCGCCACGCTTACCGTGGACGTAATTAAAGACGGCTGGGTGCATGTGGCTATCCCTTCCGGGTTGCTGGTGCGCGAAGCCCGGTTGGATGGAAAACCTCTGGCCCTTGTGCCTGACCCAAGCAAAGGCGGACATCAACTTTCCGCCGTTCTGGCTCATGCCGGTCGCGCCCTTCTTTTGCTTGATATCGCAATGCCTGTGACTGCCACCGCGGGTGAAGAAAGTCTTTCGCTGCCGGCCACACTCTCCGGCGTCACTCGTGCTTCGCTTGAACTTCCGCGCAAGAATGTAGAGCTGACACTCAGTGGTGGAATGCTCAGTGACAAGAGCGAGTCTGCGGGAGTCACCAAATGGCTGGCTTACGGACATGGCAATGAGCCGCTCACTTTCTCATGGCATCGCAAAATCGAAGCGCAAGCGCGCATTCAATTGCCGCTGCGCATGCGCGGATCGCTGGTGGAAGCCGTTGGTCTGGGCGAAGATCTCACCACCATAACGGCGGACGTAGATCTTGCCATTGCGCAGGGCTCGGCCAGCGAAGCACGCATTCAGATTCCGGAAAAAGTCACCATTAATCAGGTGACGGGAGCCATGGTGGGGGACTGGGAAGTCAAAGCCGGCGAACTGGTGGTGACCATGGTGGAACCCGTGGAACAGACCACGCGCTTTGTCATCACCGGCGAAGTACGCGCGCCGCGCGAAGGCGAGATCAACATTCCTATTCTTCGCCTGCTCAACGTGGAGCGCGATAACGGCGGCGTTGCCGTGGATGTGCTGGGCGCCGGAGAGATCAAAGAGAAGCTGACGAAAACGGAAGGTCTGGAAGGCGTTGACGCGGCGGACCTGGGCGAGATGATAGCCAATCGCCAGTCGCCGTCTTTGCAGGCATTTCGTTTTCGCTCCGGGGAAAATCAGCTGGACCGCTCACTCACCGTGAATGTGGCGCGCTATGAACAGCAGGCAGTCCTGCTGGCCAATATTGAAGAAGCCCGCTACAAGGTGCTGATGAGCAGCGAAGGCAAGACCCTGGTGCAGGCCAACTATGCCGTGCGCAACAATCACAAGAATTTCATCGCCATCAAGCTGCCGCCGGGTTCGGTGGTGTGGAGCGCCACGCTCAACGGTATTCCCATACGCCCCGGTGAAGCCGACGACCACAGCCTGTTATTGCCGCTGGAAAAATCGCGTGCCGGCAATGACGCGGCTGCCTTCGCTGTACAGGTGATGTATCTGAGCAGGGAACCAGCATGGACTGAAAAGGGAAAAGCCACGCTGGCGCTTCCGGCGGTTGATATCGCGATTTCCCGCACCGGCGTGGAGTTTTATCACTCGCCGCAATTCCACGTAACTCCTGATCCCGGAGCATTCCGTATGGAGCCGTATGCTGTGCCATTTTCGCCGGCCCTGGCCGAGGCGCCAACGCATGACACGGAGAAACCGACTTCCACGGCCTATGCTTCGCGAGTCGGCGAGCCGGATGCAAAGGATGCGGCGCAACATGCCGCATTGGTTGACCAATATCGCGCCAGCTACTCAGGTGGACGCACGTCGCGCTCGCTGCCGGTGGCCGTGTCATTCCCCACGTTTGGCCATTCGGTCTACCTGGTTGCGGAACTCACTCAGGAAAACCACGCTCCGGCAATCGATCTGAGCTACCAGAAAGAGAAGAAAGAAGGCAAAAAATGAAAACGCCGACAATGCTCAAAAATTTTATCGCATTCGTTTTGATGTTTAGTCTTGCTCTGTCTGCAGTGGCCGCTGAGCGCAATCCCATCAGTAACAGCAAGCTTCCTCTGCCGGCGTCGGGCAACGTAACGCTGCCTCTGGCGGAATATAACCGGTTAATCGACCTGGCGAGCAAGTCGGTGAAGACTCTGGAGCCGCCGCCCAACAACTACACGCTCAAAAGCGCCGACATCAAACTGCATGTCTCCAGCGGCAACGTGCTCGGAACGGTGGCGCTTGATGGCGAGGTTTTTCTTAAGAACGCAACCAAGGTCCCGCTGGCTTCCGGCGTGACGGTGCTGAGCGCGCAGCGTGAAGGCAGGCCGCTTCCTCTCCTGCAGGAAGGCGGGCTTACGACCGCTGTCTTGCCCGGCGCCGGCGAATTTGCCGTGACACTGGAAACCGGTACGCCACTAGTGACAGAAGCCGGACGCGCCTCGTTCAATATGCCTGTCCCTTCAGCCGGCAGCGTGAAGATGACGCTGGTTGTCCCCGGCGACCGCACCAATGTCCGCATTAACCCTGGTCTCATCACGGCACGGTCGTCCTCCGGCGGCCAGACTACGATTGAAGCCGCGCTTGCTCCCGGCCAGCCTGCCACCATCTGGTGGACAACCCGCGAACGCGAAGTAGTCGCGCCCGTAGCGCCCAAAGAGGTGCATTTCCTGGCTGACGTGAAGACCCTTGTATCAGTGAATGAAAGCGATTTCCGCATCACAGCGCTGGCCGACATCACCGTGTTGCAAGGCCAGCCCGCCAGGTTTGTGGTTGACATACCGGCAGGCTACGAAGTCACCAATGCTTCCGGCGCAACCGTATCGACCAGTGAGATCAGTAAAGGCGAGCTCATTGTGTATCTGAACAACGGCAGCCAGCGCTCGCATCAGTTTCTGATTTCCATGGAGCGACCGTTTGCTGGAGCGAATATTGAAGCGCCATTCATCACCTTCAAGAACTCGCAGCGCGAAAGCGGTGAGGTCCTGGTGGAAGGCGCCGGAGCCATGGAACTCACGGCCAAAGAAGGCGGCAGCCTCAAGCGCATGGACGTGAAGGAAATCAATCCTTATCTGCGCGCGCTGGCCAGAAGTCCTTTGCACGCGGCATTTCGTTATCACCGCCAGCCGAACCAGACTCCCACGCTGGCTCTGGATTGGAAACGCTTTCCCGATAGCGATGTCCTTGCCGCCGTGGCTGAACGCGCGGTGGTGACCACGCTAGTCACATCGGAAGGGCGCTCGCTTACCGAAGTTACGCTCACTATCAAGAACCAGGCGCAGCCCTTCATGAGAGTTGATCTGCCCCCGGACGAGTCAATCCTTTCAGCGGATGTGGCGGGCGAAAAGGTGAAGCCCGTGCAGGGAACTGACGGAAGTCGTGTGCCGCTGTTGCGTGCTAACTTCCATCCCAACGGACCTTATACCGTGTCGTTTGTCTTTGTGCATTCAGGGAGTCCGTTTGCTCGCAAAGGCGGATCCGAACTCTCGCTTCCGAAAATGGATGTTCCCATCAGCGTAATGGAGTGGGAAGTATTTCTGCCGGAGCAATACAAGGTGAAGGATTTTGGCGGAGATGCGATTGCGATGAACGAATATCCGGCAGCGAATGACGTCGGATCCGGCGGTGGGGTCGGCATTGGAGGGGGAATCGGCGCTGGTTCTGCCGGTGGGGTCGGCAGCGGAGTTGTCCTGATGAATCCCGGCGTCGTCGACGGAGATTACATCAATAGGAACGGATCTTTAGGCGGCGGAATCGCCGGAACAGTAATTGATCCGGCGGGAGCCGTGGTCCAGGGAGCGCAGGTCAAGGTAACAACCGTCGGTAACGGAGCAAGCTGGACCGCGATAACGGATGCTTCGGGCCGGTGGCTCATCTATGGAGTTCCATCCGGCGAGGTGAGGATCGATATTTCTGTGCAAGGATTCAAGACGGCTTCCTTGCGTGGGACCAGCCACGAAGCGGGAAGGCGCGAAGATTATGGAATTTGCAAAATGAACGTCGGATCCGTCTCTCAAACCATTGAAGTCACCAGCGCCGCGCCCACCATCGAGACAACTACGGCGCAAGTGACCACTACGTACAGCGGAACCAATGTGTTCAGTACGAACGGTTCGCGCGATGGACAGGACGACAAAAAGGCAAGGGAGAAACAACAACAGGCGGCGCAGAACCAGGCTTCCAACAACGTCTACAACCTGCAAAAGAAAGTTTCCGGAGTGTTGCCGGTGAGGATTGACGTGCCGCGCGCGGGCAATTCATATCACTTCGCTCGCGCGTTGGTGCTGGATGAGGAAACAAAGCTGACGTTTAACTACAAGAACGAGGTAAAAATGGCAAAGAAGTAGAAAATTGGCCGCGAATCTGCGCGAATAAAACGAATCAAAATCTTTATTCGGGTTGTTCGCGGCCGAGTACTTTTTGGGTTGTTGTCTATTCGTATTTTTTGCGGAGAGCAAATACATGGATCTTTCGACTCCGCCGTCGCCTGCGCTCCGACTGCGCTCAAGATGACAAAGGGAAAATGTTTCGTGATTGGCCGCGAATCTGCGCGAATAAACACGAATCAAAATCTTTATTCGGATTGTTCGCGGCCGAGTTCTTTTTTGGTTTTTGTCTTTTCGTATTTTTTGCGGAGAACAAATACATGGATCTTTCGACTCCGCCGTCGCCTGCGCTCCGACTGCGCTCAAGATGACAAAGGGAAAATGTTTCGTGATTGGCCGCGAATTTACGCGAATAAAGACGAATCAAAATCTTTATTCGGATTGTTCGCGGCCGAGTTCTTTTTTGGTTTTTGTCTTTTCGTATTTTTTGCGGAGAGCAAATACATGGATCTTTCGACTCCGTCGTCGCCTGCGCTCCGACTCCGCTCAAGATGACAAGGGGAAATGTTTTCGTGAATCGCCGCGAATTACACAAAAGTGAACACGAATTTCTTTAGTGAACACGAATTGTTTTTATGTAATGAACACGAACTTCTTTTTTCATTCGGGTTCATTCGCGTTGATTCGCGGCCGATCATTCTGGCTTCGACTATTTCACGAATTTCGGCTGCTCGCCCTTACCCCACGGATCGTACTGGTGGGCAAAGCGCACACGGTCAGGAATGGACGGGTGATCGTAATACCAGAAGACCACCAGCGGGCTTGGGTCAGGGTAAGACAAAGACAATTCGCCCAGGACCTGGAAAGCGTGTGCCGCGGATTCCTGCGGGTTGGCGTTGATGTCATGCGTGACTTCCAGACCGTAGACGTCGGCATTGTGCTCAATCTGGCGGCCCACCGTTGCGCCAATAGGCTGGCTGATGAAGTTCAGAATGCCGAAGATCAGAAAAATCATGGGGAGCGCAGCCCAATCGCCCAGTTCGCGGATGTGCCAGCGCCCGCCGAATTTATTGATGAACCAGCCGGAAAGCCAGTAAAGGAGAAACAGCCCGATGAAAAGTCCCACAGCGGCTGCCGTCAATCCGATGACGATATGGTTTAAAACGTAATGTCCCATCTCATGGCCAAAGACAAAGAGAGTTTCCGGCGTGGAAGCATTTTTGATCGTCGTGTCCCAGACCACTACGCGCTTGGACGGTCCGAATCCGGTCACGTAGGCGTTGAGCGTAGTGACTTTCTCACTGGCCTTCATCAGGAACATGCGATCGCGCGGAATGGTAAGGCCGCCGCGTCGAGTGACTCTTTCCAACTGTTCCACCAGTTGCGGGTTTGTCTTATCCAATGGCTCAAATTTGTTGAACATGGGGTCAACTACGATGGGGGCAATCATGACCAGGAAGACGATGCACGGCACGGCAACCAGCCAGAAGTAAAACCACCAGCGCCGCGGACTCTTTCGGATGAACCAGATCAAGAGGAACAACGCAGGCGTTGTGATGATGAGCGAAATGAGTTGTCCTTTGAGAAAGTCGCCAAACCATGAGCCCCAGGCCTGCACAGAAAGCCCGTATTGCAGGCTGATACTTTGCTGGTAGGCGTCCAGAGGCAAATCGAGAAGGCTAAGCGTCAGCACAAAAAGAGGAGCCACTACCAGGGCCTGCACGAAGAGATTTTGTGACAGCTTCTCCGCCCAGTCGCGATATCGCGCCACAACTCCCAGATAGAGCAGCGCGATCAACACCACGAATGACCACACCGTCCCGACGATCCGCAGAGTTCCGCGCAGATCGTACAGGGCTTTGGATTTTGCCAGCTTATCCGGAGGCAGAGTGTAAACCGACGTTTGCGTTGCCGGCGCGGACGCGCTTGTCGCCGCAGGCTGGCTCGGAGTTGGTGTGGTGGTCTGGCCGAAACAAGGCGCAACGTTTGTTGTCAAAACCAGCGCCATCAAAATGAGCGCGAAGGACAAGGCTAAGGCCCGGCTGAGCTTGATCAAGAAGCCTCCTGGCGTGAGAACGATTGTCTGGAAAGAAGACACGATACCAGAAAAGTGGCTGGTCATCATTGGGATTCTGGTCGAACTAAACGTTGTGTTTTTTATACCGGAGGCAGGTAGGCGTTCTGACTTGATGTTCAGCCTCAAACAGGCATTTAATTGTCACAGCAGGGATGCTCTTTTATGCCGCTAATCAAAATCACTCATCTTTCTACTTTGCTATTGATGTTTTGTCTGGGCCTTGCAGTTTTCGCCCAGCAAAATCCGCAACGGCTGGTGCTGAAAGACGGGTCTTTCCAGACCGTCACCAAATATGAAGTACAGGGCCCGCGGGTACGCTATTACAGCGCGGAACGTTACTCATGGGAAGAGCTTCCATCGGAGCTGATCGACTGGCCCGCCACCGAGAAGTACAACAAAGAACGCGACACCCTCCGCACTCAGGAGGTGCTCAAAGCAGAGACGCCTGGCGCGGTGGAAGAGCCAGAGCCACCCATGGTGGCGCCCGGACTCTACCTGCCAGATGGCGGCGGTATCTTCCTGATGGACAGCTTTGAGTCCCGTCCTGAACTAGTGGAGCTGACCCAAAACGGTGGCGAGCTGAACAAGCACGCGGGAAAAAACATTCTGAGGGCGGCCATCAATCCGGTGTCCCTCTCTTCCAAACAGACCATCGAGCTGAAGGGTGACCGCTCCAAAACGCAGTCGCATGTGCCGCAGCCGGCGATTTACGTGAGCGTGGAGAAGTCGCCCGATGAGAAACAAAACCAAAACGCCAATCAGAATAATCAGAACAATGATGCAGCGGCTGCGCTGAGCCAGGCGTCGTCCGGACCGGGTCATGCGCCCAAGCCGAAGGCGACAGCGACTCCCTCGCCACAACAGGATAAATACCGTATCGTTCGCATGGAGAAAAAGAAAGACGTTCGCGTGGTAGGCGACCTGAACGTAGCGATTTCTGGCAAGGTCAGCCAAAAACAGAATTGGGTCAAAACAGTGAGTGAACCTGCCGGAGGTGACTGGGTAAAGATCACGCCCACCGAGCCGCTTCCACCTGGAGAGTATGCGGTGGTGGAGTTACTCGATAAAGGACAGATCAACCTTTATGTGTGGGATTTCGGCGTGGATCCCCAGGCGCCTGAAAATGCCGGAGCATGGAAGTCACGAACTACCGCTCCAGGCCAGGAAGACAAGCCACCGACGCTGGATAAGAGACCGCCTGGGACGTACTAATTTGGTAATTGAGTAGTTTGGTAGTTGTGTAAATGAAGTCGCCGACGGAGCGCGGGAAATCCTGGCTGGCTTTTTAATTACCCAATGAAGATGCGTTGGATTTCGCAATTGTGAAACTTGGTAATCGTGTACATGAAGTCAGTTCTGGAGCACGGGAGATTCTGCCTCCGTCTTCAATTACTCAATTACAAAATTACTCAACTACCAAATGTAAGATTGTAGGGATCCCTCGCCTTCGGCTCGGGACAAAAGCACTCGCTACTTCAGCAATCCCTGCTGGGCCACAGCGATGTTGTCACGGCTGGAGTTTTTCACCATGTACATCATTTCATCCGCCTGGCGAATGATTTCGTGTGAGCTCTTGGCGTCTTCGGGATAGGTGGCCAGACCCATACTGCAACGGACATTCAAGTTGAGTCCGTCTTCTGAGAGAAAGACCGTCTTGCGCATCATGTCCTGAATACGGCGGGCCACGATCAAAGCGGATTGCTTGTCCGTTTGCGGCAGCAGGATGACAAACTCATCCCCGCCATAACGGAAGGCGTAATCAATCAGACGAAGTTGGGATTTGATCTTGAAGCCGATTTCCTGGAGCAGTTTACTCCCCACCAGGTGACCATAGGTGTCATTCACATGCTTGAAATGATCGAGATCAAGGAAGATGACGCTGAACTCATAACCGAAGCGGGCTGACCGGTATACCTCAGATTCGAGCGTCTTATATAGATGGCGCGCGTTGTACAGGCCGGTGCAATCGTCCGTGATGGTCAGTTCCTGGATCTTCTCCACGGCACGGGCATTGTCGATGGCAATGGCGGCGTAATCACAAAGCGCGTGCAGGAAGAACATCTCCTGTTCGCCAAAGCTTTCCATGGCGCAGTTGATGAGCTGAATGACACCTAATACGCGGTGCTTGGATTGCAGCGGGACGCAGATGATAGACCGGGTCTTCCATTTGGTCATCTCATCAATGCGTTTGGCAAAGCGCTCGTCGTTATAGACGTCAGGAACAATCAGGGATTCGCCGTGGCGGGCCACCCATCCGGCAATGCCTTCGCCCACCTTAAGCCTTACGGTTTTCAGGGTCTCGGCAGCGTCCCCTACGGCAATGGCAAAATAGAGTTCATCCTTCTGTTCATCCACCATCAACAAAGACCATGTGTCTGGCCGGAAAAACTCAGCCATTTTGTCCATGATGGTCTGCAGGATTGAATCCAGATTCAGAGACGAGGTAAGGGCTTTCGCGACATCATTGAAGATGGCGACTTCCTGAAGCTGGCGCTTAGGATTGGACTCTACTCTGATACCCGTTGCCTCGTTCACGTAGGAATAAACCCTTCTGCTGGAGACGCGCACACTTTTTCTAGCTTGGGCGTATTATCACCTGATTTAAGTAAATCGGCAACCAAGGAGTTGTCCTGAAACGCGTAAGTTATTGCCCTAAGGTACCCCAAAAGTCCTTGTCCTTCGGGCAGTTAGGGAGTTTTTTGGTTTGACACGGGGCCATCCGGCTTCCTATTATCCCAGTCACCAGCTTAATTCAAAAGGTCAACACCTAATCCACTATGGGAGCATTCGGCGACAAGCTAAAGCGCGAGCGTGAGATGCGCAGAATCTCGCTGGACGAGATTTCCGAATCCACCAAGATTCCCCGTCGTTATCTGGAATTGTTGGAGCGGGAGAGCTTTGAAACGCTTCCCGGTGGAGTGTTCAACAAAGGATTTGTAAAGGCTTACGCCCGCTTTCTAGGGCTCGATGAAGAGCAGGCGGTCGCCGACTATGTGGCTGTATCCAAAGAAGAGCCCCCGCCGGAAGACCAGTTTCCTCTGGAAATCCATGAGAAACCTAATCGAGAGCTGAACCCCCGCAAATCAAAGTTACCGCTGATCGGTGCAGTAGTGGCGCTGGTGGGCGTGCTTGGCGGCTACGCTGTGTGGCGGGGCAGGATCAAGCAAGCAGAGAATGCAGTGAATACGGTAGCTGCCGCGTCTCCAGAGAGTGGAAATACTGGCCAGGACAAAACCTCAGCTGCTGCCGAGCCCAAGCCTGCTCATCCCGCGGCGATGGTACAGACTGTTCCCGCAACGCGGAGCCAGCCGGTTGATTACCAGCCAGTGACTGTGACCCAGGGGAGAGAAATTGCGAGGGCTGAAGTCCCGGCAGCCGCACCTGCGCGCCCTGCACCGGATCCAGCTCATACCAAACCTGTTCTCAGCAAAAAAGACTTTTTCGTTGTCATCAAAGCCAAGGAAGATGCCTGGATCTCAGTGATTGCTGATGGCCGTCGCGTGAGTCATGGAACATTACGCGCCAACAAGCAACGATTCATCAGGGCCGACAAGCAGATCATAGTGACCACCGGAAACGCCGGTGGTATTGACGTAAGTTTCAATGGCAGGCCGCTCGGCGCCATTGGCAGTGAAAGTGAAGCTCGTACCCTGATGTTTACACCTACAGGACAGGTACAAGAATAGCCCTATAGCGTTGAGTCTGCGGGTCGATTTACAATAGACACGGCTCATTTCGCTGTAGGAATACTCCCATTCGCCTGCTTTTCCAACCATGTAAAGCTAAAGCGTTGTTGGTGGGCCGCTTATTCGGTTAGTCTGCTTTTGGCATCCTAATTAGAGATGAAAAGGCAGAAATAGATATTTCAGGAGGACGATCAATTGGCACCACGGGAACGTTTCTTGTTCACCTCTGAGTCGGTCACGGAAGGCCACCCAGACAAAATCGCAGACCAGATTTCAGACGCAATATTAGACGCCTGTCTTGCAGAAGATGCACACAGCCGCGTTGCCTGTGAAACACTCACTGCCACCGGCCTGGTGGTTATCGCAGGTGAAATTACCACCAAGACCTACGTTGACTTTCAAAAGGTAGTCCGTGGCGTGGTGCAATCGATTGGTTATGACAACGCACTCTATGGATTTGATTCCAATACCTGCGCGGTAATTTCCAGCATCAATAAACAATCCGGCGATATCGCCATGGGCGTGGATACCGGCGGAGCCGGCGATCAGGGCATGATGTTCGGTTATGCAACCAACGAGAATGACGATTACATGCCGACGCCCATCGCCCTGGCCCACAAGCTGACTCTTCGCCTCTCAGAAGTTCGTAAGAGCGGGACGCTTCCTTACCTTCGTCCCGACGGCAAATCACAAGTTACAGTTGAATATGGACCTGATCACAAGCCCCGTCGCGTGGATGCCGTAGTCATTTCAACGCAACATGCTGAGTCCATCGACAATGAAACCCTCCGTGCCGACATTATGAAGCACGTGATCCAGGCGTCGATCCCTGCCAGCCTGCTTGATGCTGACACCAAATATCACATCAATCCAACCGGCCGATTCGTGATTGGCGGACCGATGGGTGACACCGGCCTCACCGGGCGCAAGATCATCGTAGACACCTACGGTGGCATGGGCCGTCACGGCGGTGGCGCGTTCAGCGGTAAGGACCCGACCAAGGTCGATCGCTCAGCCTGCTATATGGCCCGCTATATTGCCAAGAACCTGGTGGCTTCCGGCCTGGCTGACCGTTGCGAAGTTCAGTTGGCCTATGCCATTGGCGTCGCCGAGCCCGTCAGCGTGCTGGTGGATACCTTCGGTACCGGCAAGCTGGATGAAAACAAACTGGAAACGCTGGTTCGTGAAAACTTCCAGCTCACGCCCAAGGGAATCATTGAATCGCTCAAGCTGCGCCGTCCTATCTACAAAAAGACTGCAGCGTACGGACACTTTGGACGCAAGGACCCCGACTTTACCTGGGAAGCAACTGATAAGGCTGCCAAGCTGCGCGAGCAGGCCCAGTCTGCCGGTGCAACCAAGGTTGGCGCAGGCGCCAGCAAATAACGTTCACGATTGGAATGCAGTGGGGCTTGAACGCCTCACTGCATCTTTCTTCCAATGACAAGCCAGATCTCCAGGGAAAATTTAAAATTTAGAAAATTACTGTCTGCCATTGGCATGATCAAGATGGCAAGAGAAATAGGAAATTATGTCGACAACTGCCGCACCGCAAATTGCATTTGACGTTAAGAACATCGAGCTTGCCGATCTGGGCAAGCGGCGCATCGAATGGGCCAACCAGTCCATGCCGGTGCTGCAAAGCATTCGCAAAGAGTTCATCAAGAACCAGCCACTCAAGGGCATCCGCATTGCCGCCTGCCTGCATGTGACAACGGAAACCGCGAACTTGGCCATCACGCTGCGTGACGGCGGCGCGGACGTGGTGCTTTGCGCTTCCAATCCTCTCTCCACACAGGATGACGTGGCTTCATCCCTGGTGCGCGACTTCAATATCTCCACTTTCGCGGTGAAGGGCGAGGACAACGACAGCTATTACAAGCACATCCTGGCCGCGCTTGATCACAAGCCGCACATGACCATGGATGATGGCGCTGATCTGGTCTCAACCGCTCTTACCAAGCGCAAAGATGTTCTTGACGGAATTATCGCCGGCACGGAAGAGACCACCACGGGCGTCATCCGCCTGCGCGCCATGGCAAAAGACGGCCAGCTTCGCTATCCGATCGTTGCCGTGAATGATGCCTTGACCAAGCATATGTTTGACAATCGCTATGGAACCGGCCAATCCACCATGGATGGCGTGATCCGCTGCACCAATGCGCTGATTGCCGGCAGCAAGTTCGTGGTCGCAGGCTTCGGCTGGTGCGGACGCGGCCTGGCTTCACGCGCCCGCGGCATGGGCGCTGACGTGATCGTCACCGAAATCGATCCCACGAAAGCCATTGAAGCCGTGATGGAAGGCTATCGCGTTATGTCCATGGCGGAAGCCGCCAAGATCGGCGACATCTTCGTGACCGTTACCGGCAACAAGAACGTGCTGGCGCGCGAACATTTTGAAGCGATGAAGAACGGCGCGGTTGTGGCCAACTCCGGTCACTTCAACGTGGAAATCGACATTCCCGCATTGGAGAAGCTTGCTTCTTCCAAACGCGCCACCCGCGACTTCGTCGACGAATACGTGATGAAAGACGGACGCAAGATTTATCTTCTGGGCGAAGGCCGCCTTATCAACCTGGCTGCCGCTGAAGGTCACCCAGCTTCCGTGATGGATATGAGCTTTGCCAATCAGGCTCTGTCATGCGAATTCCTGATCAAGAACTACAAGACGCTGGAGAAGAAGGTCTATGCGGTTCCTGAGGAGCTGGACAAGAAAGTGGCCCGCCTGAAGCTGGAATCCATGGGCGTGAAGATCGACAAGCTGACCGCGGAGCAGGAAGAGTATCTTGCCAGCTGGTCTGAAGGCACCTAGTACGATTGCACGTATAGAATAGCGGCGACCGGGAGGTCGCCGTTTTTCTTTGTGGTAACCATCTGGTGTTTAAGAACCCGGCGGGCAAGAACCGGTCACATCTTCTGGTGCACGCATCTGATCTCTTTTGCCCCAGAGTACGGAGAGAATGAGCGCAAGAGTGTTGAAGAGATTCGAGCAGTGGCTCCTGAAAGACCTGCGCGTGCCGGATGGGCCTGGCGGCCAATCAGAGCACACCCACCCGTGGTGGAAGGCCATGTGCCTGACTGGCGTGGACTACTTTTCCACTCTCGGCTACCAGCCGGGCATTGCGTTCCTGGCCGCCGGCATTCTTTCTCCCATCGCCACATTGATTCTGGTATTAGTGACGCTCTTCGGCGCATATCCCGTCTACAGCAAGGTTGCCGAACAGAGCCCCAACGGACAGGGAAGCATTGCCATGCTGGAGCGTTTGTTTCCAAACTGGCGCGGCAAGATTTTTGTGCTCTGCCTGCTTGGTTTCGCGGCAACCGATTTCATCATCACCATCACATTGTCTGCCGCCGACGGAACAGCCCATCTGCTGGAAAACCCCTTCATGCCGCGTGTTCTCCACCACCAGATGGGGATCACTCTTTTATTGCTTGCCATGCTGGGTGCGATTTTTCTCAAAGGATTTGATGAGGCGATTGGTTTGGCGGTAATTCTGGTTGGAATTTATCTCGCTCTCAATGCCATCGTAGTTTCCGTCGCCATCGCGCATGTGCTTGCACATCCTCACGTGGTCCAAGGATGGCAGCACAATCTATGGCAGCAGCACGGCAGCATTCCTGCGATGATCGGGATATCTCTGCTGTTGTTTCCCAAGCTTGCGCTAGGCCTGTCCGGTTTTGAAACCGGAGTCGCCGTAATGCCGCTCATCAGCGGTGATCGCATACGCAATACAAAAAAACTTCTATTGACGGCTGCGTTGATCATGAGTGTTTTCCTGATTGCCAGCAGCTTTGTTACTTCTGTTCTGATCGAACCCAGGTTATTTCACAGCGGCGGCGCCGCCAACGGACGCGCGCTCGCCTATCTGGCCCATCTTTATCTCGGGCCGATCTTTGGCTCCGTCTATGACCTGAGCACTATTGCGATCCTCAGTTTTGCCGGCGCGTCAGCCATGGCCGGCCTGCTGCACCTTGTCCCGCGGTATCTGCCGCGGTACGGCATGGCGCCTGACTGGGCGCGTGCCTCGCGGCCGTTGGTGCTGGTATTTATGGCAATATCGTTCGCCGTCACCATCATCTTTCGCGCCGACGTTGACGCCCAGGGCGGAGCTTATGCCACCGGCGTGCTTGTGCTGATGAGTTCGGCTGCCTTCGCGGTAACCATCTCATCGTGGCAAACGAATTGGCGCTGGGCGTATCTGCCAATTGCCCTGGTGTTTGCGTACACCACGTTTTCCAACATGGTGCAACGGCCGGAGGGCATTAAGATTGCCAGTGTTTTCATCGCTCTTACCATTGTCAGTTCGCTCACGTCGCGCGCTCTGCGCTCAACCGAACTGCGCATTTCTGAAGTCAAGTTTGACCATGCGGCGCTGGAGTTCCTGCACAGTGATCGCGATCAGATCATCCGCTTTCTCGGGCATCGTCCACAGTTGTCGGACGAAGGTACCTACGCCAAAGCGGCGGCAGCAGCGCGCGTTGTTCACAATATCGCAGAAGATGAGCAGCTTATCTTTATAGAGATTGAAAAACAGGACTCTTCTGAGTTTGAAGCCTGCCTCAACGTGCGTGGTGTAAAGGTGGGCAAATACGAAATACTGCGCGCATCCAGCCCGGCGGTTCCCAATGCCATTGCCGCGGTCCTGCTTCAAGTGTGCGATCTCACAAAGAAGTTGCCGCACATCTATTTCAAGTGGATTGAAGGGAACCCGGTGGCGAATGCTTTTCGGTTTCTCTTTCTTGGGGACGGCGACGTCCCTCCAATTACCCACGAAATTTTCCGTAAGAATATTCCAGATCCCAGCAAACGCCCTTTTGTACACGTGGCCTGATTCTCACAAGTGACGTAAGGTTCCCACGGCTTATGGTTCCCACATCCATGTCTGGCGTACCGCGCCGGCGGCTGGGTGGGCTCCATAACCGTCTACCAGCAGGACTTTGCCATCGGCCAGAGTCGTGGCGCTGGAGAAGAGATATCCATCCAGTTGCGGGCCAGTCACAAGCGCGAACGTGTTGGCGACGGGATCATAAATTTCAGGCTGGTCAGCGCCGCCCGCCACCAGTAAGCGGCCATCTTTCAAGCGTGCAACGCCGTTCAACAGCTTGAAGCGGGCCAGCTTCATCTCCGGCCCCCGTTGGAATTTTCTTGTTGAGGGATCGAAAATTTCTGTCGATGCCAGGCGCTCACCGCTGCTGGTTTGGCCGCCCACGACCATGACTCTTCCGTCCGGCAGCAGTGCAGCTCCATGCTTGTAGCGCGGCGCGTTCATAGATCCCACCGGGCTGAATCGGCCGATGCCCGGATCATAGATCTCCGCCGATGCTTCTAAATTAGGGTTCGGAAATTCCCCGCCGCTGGCGCCGCCCATGACGAGTACGGATCCATCGCGCAGCAGCACAGCATTGAAGCATGAACGCGGTACATGCATGCTCCCGGTCTGAGAAAAACGTCCCGTGGCAGGATCATAGAGTTCAGCGGATGAATGTTGATTGTCATCGCCGTTGGCGGCCCCACCGACGATCAAAATTTTATTGACCCGTGGGAGAAAGATCGCCATGCCTTGCGTACGCGGTGCGTTCATACTGCCGGTCATGGAAAAGCTGTTGGTCTGCGGGTTGAAGATCTCCGCCGTAGCAAGACTCCTGCCTGAGCCATCACTTCCGCCGGCGATAAGCACCGTGCCATCCGGGAGGGAGACCGCCATGGCTCCAGATCTCCGTGAAGACATACGCCCGGTGGGAGCGAAATGACCGGTTATTTCGTCGAAGACTTCGCCTGAATCCAGCCAGACACCGTTTTGCTCCATGCCGCCGGCAATCAGGACTTTGTTGCCTTCCAGCAGAGTGGCTGTATGTGAGAATCGGCGAACGGATGTTGGGCCCGAGGAAACCAGGGTCCCCGGCCTGTGACTGGGTATGGCGGTTACGGCCAGCAACACCAGGACGGAAAAAAACAGCACAAAGGCAAGGCCAAACTTGGCGAGACGATCAATCAAAGCAACGCTCCTACTACTATGGACGGGTTGAATGTACCAAAAGTTAGCTTTGCAGCCCCTCTATTTGATGCAGTCCGCAGCCGGGCGAAGCTTATTTTATTCGGATTTCAGGCAAACAGCAGGGTTACCAACGACACCATGTTCGATGACTGCTCGAACAATTTCGATTTAGTCTTCCTCCTGCCCCTGCTTTACAAAGGCATAGGCCTCTTTCGAGAGCTTTTGCCAGTCTTCTTTTTTTGCCGGAATCACTTTTGCCGGAATTACTATCCACTCCTTCATGATGCGGCCATGACCTGGATCAAAGCGGGTCCCTTTACGCGCATCCATTAGTTCGTCCACGCGGTTCTCAGGCAATTTCACCACCAGATCGCCCTTGCGGCACATGGCAAAGATTTTTCCATTCACGTTGAGCACGGAGGAAGAGCCGAACATCCTGCCGAACTTTACATCGCGATGATTGGCGAAGGTGGAAACCACTTTTTGAAATTCAGGAGTGATGAGCGCCAGATCAGGCTTGCTGTCCAGCTTACGCTGGTCCCCGGCGCTTTTCCTCTTCTTGCTTTTCTGTGTCCGCATGGATTTATTCTTCTTTTTAAAAGTTAAAGCACAACGATACTGATGCCCTTATTGCGGCGGCCAAGGTCTGAATCCTGCTTCCACTCAGGATACTTCTTCAGGAATGACCAGGTGGTTTCATCTGAGATGGACCACTCTTCCCCGGCAATGAAGCATGTGATCGACCTGGCAGAGCTGGCGCGGCGCAATTCATTTTGTAATTCATCGCGCAGCACTCCGCCAGAGCCGCTGGAACCGTAACCGTGAATCAGCTTCACTGCCACAATGCCCTGGCCGCGTGCCAGCGCGAGTTCGTGCTGCATCCTGAGTCGTGCCTGCTCCGCGCGCGGCATACCGTCTTCAAGATTTACTACTTTGATGATCGCCGGCCTGCGTGACATGAGCTTCTTTCCCCAAGCCATTGTAGCGGCTCCTCCTCCAAGCCCTTATCGCGAATAGAGCGCATCGCTTATGATGGTGGGTCATGAAACACATAGCTGATTGGGCTTTGAATACCGCCACACAGCGTGGAGCAAGTTACGCTGACGTCCGCATTGTGGATGAGCGCCAGCGCGCGCTGGCTACCAGGAACGGAAAAGTCGGCCATGCTGCCAGCGGTGAGTCGCTGGGCGTGGGCGTGCGAGTGCTGGTGGATGAGTCCTGGGGATTCGCCGCCACGGATGATATGAGTCGCGAAGCCGTGGAGCGGACGGCGGCCAAGGCCGTGGACATTGCCAGGGCGTCTGCGCGGGTGAAGGAACAACCGATCCGTCTGGCGCCTGAACCGCCAGCCAAAATTGAATGGGCCACGCCCTGCAAGATTGATCCGTTCACCACGTCGATTGAAGAAAATCTTGATCTGCTGATGAAGATCGATCATGAGCTGCTTTCCGTGAAGGGTGTCACGCTGGGGGAAAGCAGCCTGGGTCTTCGACGCTATGAGCAGTGGTTCTATTCCACGGAAGGTTCTGATATACACCAGACGCGGACCACTACTGGCGCAGGCTTCAGCGCTATTTCTTTCGAAGGCACCGAAATACAGAAGCGTTCTTATCCCAACTCATTCGGCGGACAACACCAGTGCAAGGGATATGAGCTCATCGACGAGTTGAAGCTGGTGGAAAATGCGCGTCGCATCGGAGAGCAGGCCGTTGCCTTGCATAAGGCGGACCGCTGTCCCCAGGGCAACATGAATCTGATTCTGGATTCGTCGCAGCTGGGGTTGCAGATTCATGAATCGATTGGCCATCCCATTGAACTGGATCGCGTGCTGGGTATGGAAGCGAATTTTGCCGGCACATCATTCCTGACGCTGGAAAAGCTGCGCACACTTCGCTATGGCAGTGACCTGGTCAACGTGGTGGCAGACGCCACGGAAGCGCACGGTCCGGGACTGGGTACTTTCGCTTACGACGATGAAGGCGTGGCCGCGCAATGCACCCCGATCATCACCGACGGATTATTTACCGGATACATCTCTTCACGGGAAACGGCGGATACCATCGGCGAGCTCCGGTCCAATGGCACCATGCGCGCCGAAGGCTGGAACCGCATTCCGCTGATCCGTATGACCAACATCAGCATTCTCCCCGGCAAAAAGCCCCTCACCTTCGATCAGTTGATTGCCAGCACCGACGATGGAATCTTCATGCAGACGAACCGTTCCTGGTCGATTGATGACAAGCGTTACAACTTCCAGTTCGGCTGCGAGATTGGCTGGGAAATCAAAGGCGGCAAACTCGGCCGCATGTTCAAGAATCCGTCGTATTCGGGAATCACCACCGAGTTCTGGAATTCCATGGATGCCATTTGCTCGCGAGATCAATGGACACTGTGGGGAACTCCGAACTGCGGCAAAGGCCAACCGATGCAGACCATGGGCACCGGCCATGGCGCCTCGCCGGCGCGATTCAAGAACGTGAAGGTAGGAACTGCCTACCAGGGCAACTAACGATGATCGATCAATCAAAAGCGCAAAAGATTTTCGACAAGATCAAGAAATACTCGAATGTGACAGAGGTCGAGGTAATCTTCTCGTCCACCGATCACTCGCTGACTCGTTTCGCCAACAATACCATCCACCAGAATGTCTCTGAGCTGAATGAGATCGCGTCCATCCGTGTGGCGTTTGATGGCAAGACGGCGCGCGCCAGCACAAATCGTTTTGACGATGAAAGCCTGAAGCGCGCGGTGCAGGCCGCGGAGACCATGGCCAGAGTGCAGGAGTCCGATCCGGACCGGCTTCCGCTGGCCAAGGCCGAGGAAGCCAAAGGCAGCGAGGCGCCCTCGCGCTGGTTTGAGAATACTGCAGGCATCACACCGGCTGATCGTGCGGATGCAGTGGGCAAGATTGTTGCCGTCGCCAAAAAGAACAAGCTGGTTACGGCGGGAATTTATTCCAGTTCAACCTTCGCTGAGAGCATCATCAATTCGAATGGTTTGAGAGCGCACCATCGCCAGACTTCGGCAGAGGTTTCCATCACCATGCTGGCGGATGATTCGTCGGGATGGCAAAAGGCCAACTCTCCTGATGTGGCGAATCTTGATCCGGTACGGCTGGGAGAAATCGCCGCTGAGAAAGCAGCACGATCGCGCAAACCTCAGGAATTGCCGCCGGGAAAATATACTGTGATCCTGGAACCGGCTGCGGTGCTTGACGTGGTCGGCTTCATGTTCTGGGATTTTGGCGGCATGGCGATCCTGGATCAGCGCTCGTTTCTCAACAACCGCATCGGTACCAAGCTCTTCGGCGACAACATCACGATCCTTGACGATGTTGCGCATCCACTGCAATCGAACGCCCCGTTTGATGGCGAGGGCGTCCGCCGCTCCCGTGTTTCGCTGGTTGAGGATGGCGTGATCAAGCGTCTGGTTTACGCTCGCAGCACCGCGGAGAAGATGCGCAAATCAGAATACGCGGACAAGGTTGGTGGGATTACGGTGACCGGCCATGGCTTCCCGTTGCCGAATGAGATGGGTGAAATGCCGTCCAACATTGTTTTCGTCACGCCCGGCGGCGAACAGACCGTGGAGCAGATGATCTCCGGGACCGAGCGCGGCATTCTGATCACGCGGCTCTGGTATATCCGTGAAGTTGATCCTTATCAAAAGATCCTCACCGGCATGACGCGTGACGGCACATTTCTTGTGGAGAACGGACAGGTCAAGGCCGGCATCCGCAATTTCCGGTTCAATCAGGGCCTGATTGAGATGCTGAACCATGTTGAGGCCATGGGCAAGCCGGTGCGTGCGAGCGGCGAAGAATCGTTTGATATGGTGGTCCCCGCCATGAAGGTCAACGATTTCAATTTCACCGAAGTGACAAAGTTTTAGGCGAATCCAGGGGTTGTAACAATTGCGTATGGTCCGCTGTATTGAAAGCGTTCGAGGCCCGAGCTGTGCATCGCTCGGCCGCTTCCTTTGCAGGGTTAAGGTTATAGAGCCATTATTTAGGCCATTGGTTTTAGTGCGTTTGCGCATGTCCTTCTGGTGCTCGAAAAGACCAAAGTAATCTTTCCGCAAAAGCTGGATCTATATAACCTTGCTAAGAGGTGTACAGGTGATAGATTCACGTAGCTCAGTACGTTTTCCGCTCAGATTACCGATCACGGTCAGAACGGTGGATGCACGAGAATACTTCGCCGAGACGTCCGATATTTCTGCTGGTGGCGTGTTGTTCCAGACCGGGGCGCCCCTGGAGGTAGGGACGGAGATCCGCTTCCGCATCGTTCTTCCCGCAGCCGTTCTGGGCACCGATACTGATGTGCTGGTGAACTGTACCGGACGCGTGGTTCGCGCGCTCACTGACGGCGGCAAAACCTCCATCGCCGCGGTGATTGATGAATACTGCTTTGAGCGAGTGTTGTCAGTAGCTGTCTAGCTGCTGGCTGGTAGCTCCTGCTCCTAGCGCTGGCTACTAGCGTTATTTTGGGCCGGAGCCGAATGATCGGTCACCACGACGAAGCCCCGTCTACACACCGAAGCCCTTTGCCTCCTCCAAGGGCCATTTTGCCAAACACCAAATAGCTCTTCTCGGCGTAGGTCCAGGCCTTTCTGCGTTCATCTGCGGCAAATAGATTTTTCAGCTTTAGCTTTGCTTGCCGATTGCTAATCGCCAATTGCTAATTGCCAGATATAATGGAAAGCGTCAGGTTGGCGGCCAACTCTTGGCCCGCCGGCTGTGAATGTCCCAATCAAAATGCGCCGGAGAGATGGCCGAGTGGCTGAAGGCGCACGCTTGGAAAGCGTGTTTAGGGGAAACTCTAACGTGGGTTCGAATCCCACTCTCTCCGCCAGTCAGTCTGCAGCTCAGAGAATTGTTCCATACGGTCAGCAGCACAATCGAGAATGGGTTCGTCCATCTCCCGGAGAACGCGGAGTGGCTGTCTGAATACTTGCATGAACTAACCACTTTCCCGAAAGGGAAACATGACGACCAGGCTGACTCGACCTCGAAAGCTCTGGACTGGGTCAGGCAGGGTTATTGGGGACCCGGAATGGGAATCTTCTACTACTATCGAATGGAAAACGAAAAACTAAAAAAGGAACGAGGGCTGAGGTCATGAGCCATGCGGCTCACACCTACCAGTGGGGCGTATCGCCCGAAACACTCAAGGCAAAAATTGACAAAATAGCAGAAGGGAATTTGCGGGGCAGGTGTAGCGTCATAAAGATGAGACTGCTGATTCTTCGGGCGCGAAAGTCAGCTCTACGAAATGCTCCTGAAGATCGTTCGTCAGCGTAACGGTTACGTCGTCGTGGGGAATGCCATCCACTGTCACATTCATCTCGCCATTGTGATCGGGAGACTGCAGGACTGTAATGTGATAAACGGTTTCCCGGAAGCGGTAGTGCACCTTGAATCCGCTCCAATCCGCCGGGAAACACGGAGCAAAGTAGAGCTTGTCTACCTCCAGCCGCAGACCTAATAAGGATTCAACGATAAGCCGATACATCCAGCCGGCAGATCCTGTGTACCACGTCCATCCGCCGCGGCCGATATGCGGCGCCACCGCATAAATATCAGCAGCCATCACATAAGGCTCCACCTTATATGTAACGAGTTCTTCGGGGGAGCGCGCATGATTTACCGGATTGATCATGCCAAATAGCTCCCACGCGCGTGCGCTGTCACCCATGGCAGCGAATGCCATGGCGGCCCAGATGGCGGCATGAGTATATTGACCGCCGTTTTCCCTGACCCCTGGAACGTATCCTCTTATATAGCCGGGATCAAGATCGGACTTGTCGAACGGGGGGGACAGTAACTTGATCAGGCCGTGATTGCGGTCTACCAACTGCTTGTCCAGGGCATCCATGGCTTTCCGCGAACGTTGTGCGTCACCTATGCCCGACAACACAGACCAGCTTTGTGCGACGGAATCGATCTGGCATTCAGGATTTGAAGCAGATCCCAGCGGTGACCCGTTATCGAAATAGGCGCGGCGATACCATTCCCCGTCCCAGCCATTTTGTTCAATACTCCGTCGCAGCAAGGCGGCTTCAGACTGGCAACGTGCGGAGAAGGTTGAATCACCGTGACGGTTGGCCAACTCAGAGAAGCGCGTCAAAACCTGATGCAGGAAAAATCCCAGCCAGACGCTTTCGCCCTTGCCGTGTTCACCCACCAGGTTCATGCCATCATTCCAATCACCGGAGCCGATCAGAGGCAGGCCGTGTTCCCCTTTCTTTAGCCCAGCCAAGATCGCTTGCACACAGTGGCCATACAAAGTGCTGGTTGTGTCCGATCGCCGGGGCAGATCGTAATAAGAATCTTCCTCGGGCTTTACCGGATGACCTTCAAGAAAGGCGACGGATTCGTCCAGCACTCCGGTATCACCGGTGCTGAAAACGTAACGACAAACCGCCAATGGCAGCCACAAGTAATCATCTGAACAATGCGTGCGAACGCCGCGACCGGAAGGAGGGTGCCACCAGTGTTGGACGTCTCCTTCAAGGAACTGGCGAGAAGCGCACAGCAAAAGTTGTTTGCGAATCAAGCTTGGTTCAGCGTGCACCAGAGCCATCACATCTTGCAACTGATCGCGGAAACCGAAAGCACCACCTGATTGGTAATATCCGCTGCGTGCCCAGAAACGGCAGGCCAAAGTCTGGTACAAGAGCCAACCATTCGCCATCACGTTGATTGTGTCGTCAGGTGTGTCCACATTTACAGCACCCAAAGTGTGCATCCAGTAGTGCCACACGGCTTCCAGCGCAGTACGGGCTGCCTCTGTGCCGCGAAAACGCTGTACTAGCTCGGACGCGGCTGCTGCGCCTTGTCCTACTCCAAGAATGAAGACGATCTCACGCTCCTGGCCATCAGCCAACTCAAACGGAAGGCGGATCGCTGCGCACGGATCCAACCCCGGGCTGAGCTTCCCGGAGAGGCGGGGCTTTTGCATGCCGGCTGGATTCGACAAAGAGCCGTTGCGGCCCAGAAACTCTGTTCGGTCTCCCGTGATCGTTCTGGTTGTCTGATTTGCGTCAAAGAAAGCGACTCTATCGGGAAACTCCGAGTTATAAGGGTTGCGTGCGAACAGGGCGCCGGTGACAGAATCGGCCTCAGTCACCACGTGCATGGTTGATTTTGGCCGAGTGTCGCCGAGCACCCACTCCACGTAGCCTGTAGCGGAGAGCTGGCGGCTACGGCCGGAATTGTTGCTTACCTTAAGTACAGAGAACTTAACCGCGGCATCCGGCGCTACGTACACCTGCAACTCTGAGCGGATGCCGTCTTCGGCGTGTTCGAAAACGCTATAGCCAAACCCATGCCGGGTGATATATGGCCCCGTACCACGAGCCGGCAGCGGTGATGGCGACCAGAAACTGCCGCTTTCTTCATCACGCAGGAAAAATGCTTCTCCGCTTGCATCGGTAACGGGATCGTTGTGCCACGGAGTGAGACGGAACTCGTGTGCGTTTTCCCCCCACGTATAGGCTGATCCGCTCTCGGAGATCACAGTGCCGAACTCAGAGTTTGCAATCACATTGACCCAGGGTGCAGGCGTCGTCTCGTCCTGCTCTATCTTGATTACGTATTCGCGGCCATCGCGAGTGAATCCGCCCAGTCCGTTGAAGTGAATCAGGTCGCGTGGCTGCAACTCGTCCTGCTGAGTACGCTCGCCTCGGCTGGCCCTTTTGATCTGCGGAACTGCAGTTTCCGCAGTTCTCCGAGTGCTGATCTGGGCACTCAGTGGGCCGCGCGCATCTGTGACGATCGCACGCGCAACAGCTTGAAAAAGGACGCGGTCTTCATTCGATATCTGCTCGGCGACTCGGACAAAAATCTCACCGCCCCGTTCCACCAGGCTGGATTGCACGCCTGCCGCCACCAAATCCATGATCCGCTCTTGTAGCAGTTGCCGATATCCGGCGTGATCTTCATTCCAGATCACCAGATCAACCGCGAGACCTTTCAGTCGCCAGTAAGCGTGAGCTTGCACAAGCTGCCGAACCAGCTCGATGTTGGCCAGGTCTCCAATTTGCAGCAGCACAATTGGCAGGTCACCGGAGATCGAATAGCCCCATAGGCCCGACTGCATTCGGCTGTTTTTGCTAAGCACAGAGGCTTCGGCACGCATGGATTGGTTGGCATAGAGAATTGAACTGGCGAGCCGTCCAAAACTCTGCGCATCGGCCTCCGTGGCATTGAGCTGCCGCAAGACCACCTGGCTGTGAGTCCATGCAAGATCAAATACACGGTCCGCCAGATGGCGGTCTTGGTACTTATCGACCAACTGCAGGCACCGGTCACGCGTCTCGCCAACACCAGAAACAAGGTTGGCGGTAGCGGATTGCCCCGGTTCAAGAGTGATCTGGTAACGTATCGCGACAATGGGATCAAGCACGGAACCTTGGCTCCCAGTCAGTGAAGCGGAATCGGTCATCGCCGTGGGGTTTGCCACTGTTCTTCCACGCCCGATAAACCGCATGCGGTCAGTTTCGTAAGATACAGCTCCAGTATCCGAGCCGTGCACCACCATAAGATGGAACATCGACGGCGCCTGCTCATGGAGAGACCGGGGCCGTCGCGTACAGAGAATTGCCCGCCGCTGTTCCAATATCTCGGTTTGCACGAAGAGGTTACTGAACGCCGGATGCAGGTCGTCCGCGGCAGCCGGGGCAAGAACAACTTCGGCATAGCTGGTTATCTCAATGACTTTGCGTTTGCGTGCACGGTTGGTGAGCGTGATGCGCCGTAGCTCAATGTCATCTTCAGGGGAAACCGCAATCTCCGTGTGGGTCTCAAGTTCGCCTTCGCGGCAACGAAACTCAACTTTGGCTTCGGAGAAGATGGCCTCGTAGAACTCCAACGGCTTCACGGTTGGCTGATGAGCGGACGACCAGAACCTTCCTGTCGCAACGTCGCGGATGTAGCAGAAGGTTCCCCAGGGATCGCGAGTGGTGTCCTCACGCCATCTCGTCACCGCCATGTCTTTCCATCGGCTGTACCCTCCGCCCGCATTGCTGACCATGACGTGATACTTACCATTCGAGAGCAACTGCACCTCTGGAATGGGGGTGTTGGGGCTTTGAAAAACGCGTATTGAAGGCTCCGACTCGTCAACAATCCGGTGAGTTTCAGAAAGCTCCTCGGGGACTGAATACACCGCTGTTGCTTTGGGAACCTTTTCTTGCAGCAGCAACGTTGTAGCCTGGAATATCGGGACAGATTCAAATCGGCGCTGCATCGGCCGGTCCATCAGAACCTGGCCGAGGGCCACCAGGCTCATGCCCTGATGATGTGCCATATACGCCCGAACAATAATGTTCGACTGGGCACGAGGCACACGCGAAGGAGTGTAGTCAATGGCTTCATAGAAACCGTATCTGCCTTCAAAGCCGGCAGCGGCCAGGCGCTGCAGGTTGGCACAGGCCTCTTCGGGAGCCACCATCAGCGCCAAACTCGAGGCATACGGTGCAATGACCAGATCCTCCGCCAACCCGCGCTTCAAACCAAGGCCAGGTACGCCGAAGGCCCGGTATTGGTAATTCATGTGCGCATCAACCACGTTGTACCCGGACTCCGATATTCCCCAGGGCACGTTGCGCGTCGCGGCGTACTCGATCTGCCTCTCCACCGCTGCCTTGTAGCTTTCATCAAGCAGTGTATTTTCATAAGTTGGCATGACCAGCAACGGCATCAGGTACTCAAACATCGAGCCGTCCCATGAAAGCAGAGTTGGTCCCACGGAGGAGCTGGCGAGCTGGCGTCCCAGAGAGAACCAATTCTCTTGTGGGACCTGCCCCTGCGCGATTGCCACAAAACTGGCCAGTCTCGCTTCCGACGCCAACAGATCGTAGTAGCTCGAATCGCGGCGTCGTTCACTGACGTTGTATCCAATCGTCATCAAATGACGCGGCTGGTCGTACAGGAAGTCGTATTCTACGCGAGCAAAATCCCTGCACATCAAAGCGAGGCGTTCAATCTCTGCAATCCGGTCCTTGGCGCGGTGAACTCCTTCACGGACGAGGGATTTCACCTCCTCCAACCCGTTGCGCGACGTTACTTCGTCGTTCATCACGTGTTGACGGTCGGATGAAAATTCCAGATCCCGCCTTGCCAACTCACGCAATGTGGGGACCTCGTTTAACTGATGTCCGTCTAACTCGTACGAAGTATCTGCAACCGCTGTCCAGGGAGTGAGAAAGGTCAGTTCCTCAAGCGCAGCCTGACACTGGCTAGCGAGAGCCTCTGCCCACTGCATGGCTTGGCTGTCTGTCTGACCTTTTACGCTTTCTGCAATTCGCGTGGTTTTTGCAACAAGCTGCTCAAGGCACAATCGGCTGGCAGTCAAGGTCGTTGGCGGAGAAACACACAAGGCGTCCAAGTCCTTCCGCAGATCAGCGACGCAAAGAAGCGTGGTCTTTGTCTGCTCGGCATCTTGAGTGACGCCTTCACTCACAACATCGATAAGGACCCTCGTCGTATCGAGAAGGCCGCTAAATAAGCGCGGCGCAAGGATCTTCTGGTTCAGAAGGCCGACAAGTCCAGGCTCTAATGTCAGCACGTGGGCAACAAGGTTCCCGCTGTCGACGGTGGAAACATAGAGGGGCGTGAGCGGTTTTAATGTCTGCGTCTCATACCAGTTATAAAAGTGCCCTCGATACCGCTCCAACAATCCCATTGCTACGAAGGCCCGGCTGGTACGCTGGAGTAACTGTGCCGCCGAAAGATAGCCAAAGTCATAAGCGGAAAGATTGGCGAGCAATGCCAGAGCCATGTTGGTTGGCGAGGTACGATGACCAATGGTGGCGACCGGGCTCTCCTGATAATTATCCGGAGGAAGCCAGTGATCTTCTGCACTGACAAACTTTTCAAAGAATGCCCAGGTTTTACGCGAGAGCTTCTGGAGAAAAATAGCCTGCTCCAGGGAGAGCCTCACGTCGCGATGCTTGAGCGGCAGGCTGATCCACCAGGCGACGGCCGGCGATGCAAACCAGAGCAGCAGGATCGGAGTGGCCATTCCCAGGGCAGTTGGCCGAACCACAGCAAGACAACCAAGTACGCCGAAGGCAAAAACAGGCGCGGGCCACATGGAACGGAAAGAATCGCCAGGAGCAGTTCGGTCTTTGTGCTGGTGCTCGCTTGACGCATTCCACTCCAGGAGATGCCGATGCGAGAAGAGCATCCGCCAGATTACGCGGAAAACCGCATCCAGACTGAAGAAGGCTTCATAGGGCATGCAAGCAAACGTAAACAACCCCTGGGCAATGTGCCGGCCGAAGGAGCGTATCGCTTCGGACGAGTGCTGCCTCAGCGCCACATCTTCTGGCTTCCGCAGCAGATCGAGAAGTGAACTCAAGACGATGGGAACAAAGACAGTCCCAAGGATGGCCAAGGTCCACGCCCAGGGTTGTGGCAGCCGCAGCCAGCAAAACAACAACAGAAAGACCAGCGACGCCGGCACAAGACTGCGGCGGAGATTGTCAACGATTTTCCATCGCGAGAGCAGTGACAGCGGATTTTGCCGCGCTTTGCGATCCGGACCCGGCACCCAGGGCAGCGCCCAGTGGGCGATCTGCCAGTCCCCACGGATCCACCTGTGACGCCGTGCAACATCCGCGTCATACGTCGTCGGATAATCTTCGTAGAGCTGTACGTCGCTCAACAGACCGGAGCGCGCGTAACAGCCCTCTATCAGATCGTGGCTGAGGATGCGGTTCTCAGGAAAACGCCCGCCCAGAGCCTGCTCGAAGACATCCACGTCATAGATTCCCTTGCCGATGAATGAACCCTCGCCGAAAACATCCTGATAAACGTCCGAAACGGCGCGCGTGTAGGGGTCAATGCCTGGCTCACCACCCCACAGCCGTGCATAACGGGAATGATTTGTGCCTGGAAGACTCACGGCAACGCGAGGCTGGAGGATGCCATGGCCTTTGCTGACCCGCTCCTTTGCATTGTCGTAAGCGGGCCGGTTGAGCGGATGTGCCATTGCTCCCACGAACTGCCACACCGAATCGCGTGGCAACTGCGTGTCAGTATCGAGAGTAATGACGTATCGAACGTCTTGGAGAACCGATGTATTTCCGACGACATGAGAAAAGTGATCGCCTGGCTGGCCGCGCAGAAATGAGTTCAACTCCTCAAGCTTGCCTCGTTTACGCTCATAGCCCATCCACAACTGCTCGCCTGCATTCCAGCGCCGCGCTCGATGAAAAAGGAAGAAAGTATCGGTTCCCTGGCGGCTGTACTTGCTGTTCAGGTCTGCAATGCCGTCCTGAGCACGGTCGAGAAGAGGACCGTCTTCCGGCATGTTCTCCTGGTCAGCGTCGCGAAAATCCGACAAGAGACAGAAGTTTACATTGTCGTCACGGTTGGCGAGGAAGCGGACCTCCAGGGCTTCGACCAGTTCTGCCACGCTCTCCGGAGTGGTAAGCATTGTTGGAACCACAACGAGTGTGCGTAGCTCGGATGGGATTCCCTGTGAGAAATCCATGCGCGGCAGCAGGTCTGGCACCGCCAGCTTGGTCATCAGCCAATTGACGACGGTAACAGCGAACTGGCTTGCGACGAAGAACGCAAAAAGAGTTCCCAGCGCGAGGGTTGCACCTCTTACTCCATTGAGATGAGCTTTGACAGCAAAGATTCTGGTGATCAGCCCGGTGGCTGCAAGGATCGCACCCAAATACAGGAGCACGGAATGCTGCTGGCTCTTTGTGCGCAAAGATCGCGCGATCGACCCGCGCATTGCCACCGATCTTTCGAGCGTTGCGCGTCCTTCCCCGATCAGATAAAAACCAACGTGCCCGGTCCGGTTTTCTTTCTTCTGCCAGCTCTCATGTGCCAGTTGGATTGCTTTTTCCGCCACCTCGCCTTCCGATGAGTTACTGTTCCTGGCGATCTTCTCGATGACATGCCGGTAGCTGTCGCGTGTGGCAAAACTCATTTTGCCGTACACGTCTTGAGGGTCTTCGCGCAGTGTGCGCTCGACGACGCTCATAGCCTCAACAAACTCGCGCCAATCGGTGGCATCCAGGAACCTGAGGCTGGCAATGCTGTTGCTGATGGAAACCTGGTCGGTGGCTTGTCGCTGGCTCTCAGACTGCACCAGTTGCTCAATCGTCGATCCCGACTCTGAGAGCCGCTGTTCAATCCAGGTAAGCGGCAATGCCAGTGCCGGACCTTGTCCCTGCAAACGACGCACCAGTTCGGCAATGAACGAACTTACCATCGGAGGATTCGAGCGGGCCATGTCGGCGATCACGAGAATCAGGTTCTTTGGATCTTTTTCCGCGACTTCCGTCATCTCATCTGCCCATCTGTCAGCGAGGTTGCGGTCAAGTCTGTCAGCGGCAATCACGGCAGCGACACGTCTGAGATTCTCGATCAACGCGAGCCGCAGCATGATGGGAATGGCCCACAATTCTCCCAGGTTCAAGTGGGTAACGGTTTGGTACGCCGTGACGAACCCGCTGAGACTCTCCGGATCCACGCGGGCATCACCGTGCGCAATTGTTTCCAGTGCCAGGTCATACACACGCGGCAATCCTGCGGATGGGCCCCCACGCAAGCGCGGAAGCGTCCGGCTGTAGCCTCTTGGCAAGTGTCGCCTGGCAGTTCGGATCTGTTGTTCGATCAGATAGAAATTGTCGAGCAGCCATTCGCCGGCGGGCGCAATCCGCCGGTTTGCTTGTGTCGCAGTCGTTAGAAGATCACAGGTTGCCTTTAGTATCTTTTCATTGTCAGCCAGTCTCGCCAAAAGCTGGTCTGGCAATCGTCCACGAGCGACGGCGTGAGAAGCCGCCAGACGTTTACCATGCTGTTTCATCTGCTCTCGACTGAATAACTCTGAGAGCAGCGGTGCATCTTCTCCATCAGGCTTTGTTTTCCAAAGACTTTTGCGCAGGCGTGTGCCAAGGTAATGCAAGGTCGCATGCCTCTGCTTGATATCCAATAAAGCATCTCTTTCTTAACGTGAGTGGCTGCGCCATGACGCTATGCTGGAGCGCACCAAATGAGAGTTGAAGGGGCGAAGAGCTGTTAAGTACCGCTCTTTGTACTGTACGCTATTGTGGGAAAGAACGTACGAACTGCTCCTTCGATAAGGCAGATACAGGCAGGAGGCGCCGTCTGGAGTCATTGCTTAATTATCAGGCTACCGAGGCGGTGCATGCTCCGCAGGAAGCGAGCGTACTTCAGCTGCAGTGAGAGAGAGATCGCAGATTGCAACCAGCTGCCGGATCAAATTGAGGAAACTTTAGCGTCAAATTCCTGTCCACACTCAAAACAAACCCGGTACGTCCGCTTCTTGATCGTAAAAACACGGCTCATTTGGCGGTGACGGCACCCGACGACGAACTGGAAGAGCCGCAGCAGGAATTTCATAAAGTCTGACCTCGTTGCCTGCAATCCAGCGCCACTCTGCTCTGCACGGCCAATGAGATGAGCGCGGGGCGGTGACGTCCAGAGTTCAACACAGCAAGACCCAGCAAAGCTGTTGACGCAAACACTAAATACAGTTCAACAATTGCGATGCGAGACATCATGCCCGGGACAAAAGGATTGAAGATCACGGCAATTCCGCCGAATGCCGCCACCCAGAAGTATCCGTCCTTGCGAGCGGCCCAAATTGCCGCCAGGCACGCCTTACTCACATTAAATTCCCTGTTCGGTTGCGTCCCTGCACCTCGCGAGTATCGGCTAAGTTGCCGGAAATGCTAATGATGGAGGGACAGTGTCGGCAGGAATCGGGCCAGAAATCCAACATTTTCCCTGTATTTTTCCCTGTTAAGCGGAGGATACAGTCTGTTGCGAACCCGTCTCTGTTGGGAAATTCCCGGCCAGCCTTTCATTAGCTCAGCAGACAATTTTTTCTTCGCCCCAGCGGCCTTTGGCCCGATTCCGCCGCGAAAACCCAGACAACGTCAGCTTCAAACAAGCCGAACATCTGTAGCGGAACCAGGTTCAATCCGAAGAGGAAACAGGTCAATTCAGAATTCTTGATTACTTCGCATCCACTGCGCTCCTATCCCACTTTTTTCATTTTCTGGACTTCCGCAGCTGTGAGGTTCGGAGGTTTCCGGCCGGGGATTTTTGCTTGTTGTTCTTTCCGCCACGTTCGAAAGAGGAGTATAGACAGAACCGCATGAAGTGCCACGACAGGGTAAATCAGTACCCCCGTCCAACCTTTGATCGCCAGAGAAAGCAAGTAGAGCGTTATCAGAGGGTTGTAAGTCAGCATCCCAAGGCCCGCTCGTCGCATATTGTCTTCCGGCCAACAAGCCATTGCCAATGCAAGCAATGTTATTCCGGCCACTCTGCTAACCAAGATACCCGCACCCGCGATTTCGGAACCTAACAGCAACCGGACAACGATGAGGGGCTTCAGAATTAAACTCAGCCCAGTCAACGCTTCGAGGAGCGCCGTGAAAACCAGGAGTTTCTTCATAAACACTTTCCTTGCTCGTGCTGAAAAACAATTTAGAAATTCCACGGTTCTGAGGTAACTGGCAATACTCTCAGTTCGAAGCGAAAGTCATTGAGGTCAACACGATAGATAGTCAGAAGCCGCGTCCCAAAACGTTTAACACTCGCATATCTCGCAACGTGTACTCGCGTCTTAGTACAGCGCTTAAGTGCAAATTTTCACGCAAGCGTCGGTTGTTAATCGAGAAAAGTATCGTATTCTAAAAAAAACAAGATTCAACTTCATAGCAATTCCTCGGGTTGAATCCCATCCTCACGCACGGAGCCTAAGTTGATCAAGAAAATCTCCCAGTATTCTTCTCTAGGACTGTTGTTTGCTTTTTTAATGGTGACCAGCAGTTTCGCACAGCAGGATTTCAGCAGCATGAAAGATGTCCATTCTGATTCGGGCACATCTACCGACTATTCAAAACTGACCCCTCTCAACATCAAATCTCAATATAATTTCATGGACAGTTCCACGGCCCCCAACATGGGTGAAGACGTAAAAGGTAACCCGGGCGGACTTGCCAACGTGATTTCAGTCCCGAATTTTCAGGGATCATTCACCGCCCAGGGATTGACCTGGCCGTTCACGATGGTCGGAAACGATCCGATGCGCGGAGCAAAGACTGAGATTCCGGCGCACATTGTAGCCGTCTCTCTGCAGCTGCAGAATGCTGATCTTGTCACTACCACCACGGTGCCAGTCGCCGGTTTCGAGCAGCCCACGCTGAATTCTCCAGTCTTCCGCGACACCGATTTCACGTCCGGAAACAACATTCAATTTCCTGACGCTGTGCAGCGGGCTGAATTTTTCAATCACATGAAGCAGAACTGGCACACCGAACTCAATCCAGCCACCATCGTGGATCACATCACAATTCCGGTGCCGCGCTTCGTTACCCTGACAATCAATCATGTGCCCACCCAGGTCCGCACCTATTTCACCGGCACAGCGGCGGACGGAAGCACGTTTGTGCTGCTGCTCAGCAATTTCTTCAACCAGCAGATTTTCAATCTGGTTAACAATGAGATCAATGCCAATCACTACACCACGGATGCGGTGAACATTGCTCTCTTTCCCAACACGTTTCTATTTTCAGCGAATAGCTCAGGCGGAATTGGTAACTGCTGCACGCTGGGATTCCATACCTACTTCACCGACGGTGGCACCCCGAAAGAGTCACGCTGGGCGTTTGCGTATGCCAGCTGGATTTCTCCGGGCCTCTTCGGAGCGGGATTTGAAGACGTAACCGCTCTCAGTCACGAAGTCTCGGAAACGTTTAACGATCCGTTCGTGGACAATGCTGTACCGGCCTGGGTGTTCCCCGGCGAGCCGGGTTCGTGCCAGGACAATCTGGAAACCGGCGATCCCGTTGAAGTACTACAGACTGCGACCGTCTCTGTACCAACCAAGGTCCGCGGGGTAACTTTCACTTACCATCCCCAGACCGAGGCGCTGCTACAGTGGTTTGAGCAGGGACCCACTTCTGACGCGATTAGCGGGGCATTCAGCTATCCCGATACTTCGGCCCTTACCCACTCTGCTACTTTCTTCGGAAAACTGACCTGCCAGTAAGACTATCCTTACTCACTTTCAAGGGCGCTGGTTTCCGGCGCCCTTTTTTTATTGGACCAATTGCTAACCTGCCTGCAAGTCGGCCCTCTAAACATGTGGATCACTCAAAAGCGCTCACTCCAGTTCAAACGCCACATAGTCCATTCCATCACTGCGTTCCACCTGGAGCACAACGGCGTCGCCGGAGCGGACTGCCATAATTTCTCTTTGCAGGTCGGCCAGTGTGAGAATCGGCTTGCGGTTGAGGGAGTGAATGATATCGCCCGGGCGTAGTCCGATTTCGGCGGCGCGGCCGCGGTTAGTGTCGGCAACCACCACAACTCCCGAGCGGATACGCATCTCAGGCAGAAGACGCAGAATCTTTTCGTCAACGTCAATGGCCAGGACGCCGATTCTACGAACTCTATTCTTCTGCGGATCGATCATGTCGACAAGCTGGTCCATATCATGCTTCTCTGATGTGACCGGCACATGGAGCGTAACTTTGTCTTTTCCGCGCAGGACTTCCAGGGTCATCAATTCATTCGTGGGATGCAGATACAGGCTGCCTACAAGCTGGGGAAGGGTGTGAATCGGCCTGCCATCCACGGCGGTAACAATGTCATTAATCTGTAGACCAGCGCCCTCGGCAGGGCCGCCCGGTTTTACATCCACGACAATCACACCGGTGGCGACAGGGAGCTGCAAGCCTTTTGCGAGCGCGGGCGTGATGGCAGCGGAGGCCGCGCCGATCTCGCTACGGTCGACATGACCGAAGCGCCGGAGCCGGTCGACAACAAAACTCACCACCCGGACGGGAATGGCAAAGCCCAACCCTTCACTGCCGCCGCCGGAGGTGACAATAAAAGTGTCGATCCCGACCAGATAGCCTTCCACGTCAATGAGAGGGCCGCCGCTGTTACCCGGGTTGATAGGCGCGTCAGTCTGGATGAACACCATTGGCAGTTTCGGATCTGGTTGCCGGTCCACGGCGCTGACAACGCCCATGGACACGGAATTGCCGAAGCCTTCAGGATTTCCCAGCGCCAACACCAATTGTCCCTGATGAATTGGGTGTTTGGCGTCAATGGGCAGATAGGGCAATCCGGTGGCTTCGATTTTCAGGAGAGCCAGATCGGTTTCCTTATGCGAGCCCACAATGCGCGCCGGGTAAGTCACAGGGTCTCCGCCAGGTTCTCCGGTGTCTTTCGCCATGGGAGTTAAAACCACGTTCACGGTGCGGGCATTCGAGACCACGTGAGCGTTGGTGACGATGAAGCCATCAGGATCAATGATCACGCCTGATCCGAGCTTGTTCTGCCGTTCGATGACAGCGGTGCGTTCCCCCTGATTGTCTTCCACCGGACCAAAGCTTTCCACGTGGATTTCAACGACTGCAGGTGCGACTTTGGCAACAAGCGTCTGGAGAGAAGAGTTGAACTGCTTAAGAAAATCCACCTGCGGCGACGACTGCGCGGCCTTCTGCCGATCGAGTTGAGCAGGCTGAGCTGATTGAGGCTGTTGCGGTTTTTGAGCGGCCGGTGATTTCTGCGCTGCTGAGTTGGCAGTCGCCATGCAGAAGGAGATGATCGCGATCAGGGGAAGCATTGTTTGATGACGGCGTGTTCTCATGGCAGTTCCGTTCACGCATCTCCTTATGTTGCTCCGCTAACGCTGCGCAGTCTAAGATTGCGATTTTCTGGAGCCGTGGCAAGCTACGGCTCTACGCCAAAATCTTTCTTGTAAACAATCAGAGTGGCTACACTGTCAGTTGTTCATTGGCCTTTCAAGGCTCCGGCGTTCCGTAATGCGAAGACGAAGGAGCGATCGTAGCCAGCATTCAGGCCGAAACATCTTTATTCATTCGTCACTAGTCCTTATCCAGATACTCTTCGGGAACGTCATCTTCCGGAACTTCACGCGTATGAATTTCCTTCTCTTCATCGTTACCCGCGTCTTCAACGCCGGCCACGATGCCTGCTTCAAACGAATTTCCCTCTTCCAGTAACTCGTCAACGCTTTCTGAATCGACGCCCATGCTGCCGGAAAGTCCCTGTAAGTCTCCCGATTGTCCTGCTGAGCGGGAACGCCGTTCCATACGCTCACGGTCATCAAAATCAAAGCTGCGGCTTGGCAGTCCCGACTGTTGTGTGGGCCTGGACTCGGCTGCGCGCGTCTTTTTTGGCGGAGATTTTTTTAAGGCTTTCTTCTTCGCGGGAGGCGCTTTCGCTACCACCTTCTTCTTCTTGACGGCGGCTTTTTTCTTCGCGGGTTTCTTGCGGACTGTTTTTTTCGCGGTCGAGTGCCGGTTCCTGGTAGCTGTTTTCTTGAGTGGAGCGCGTTTCTTCTTACTCTTTCTGGTAGCCATACGCGAAGTTTACCACCGCGCTACGTTCGCTGTCGTGATAGCGGGAAAGATCAGGGGGTGGCAAAGACCTGTTTTACGTTGGGCCGAAAAAGATAGAACAATAAGGATCCTGCAATCAGAATGCCTGTTCCGCCTCGCAGATATTCGCCCATGGCGGCGCTGGCCAGGTCGCCGGTGACCTGTGTAGCCAGCAGAATGACTCCAAGGGTCCAACCCCACGTCCGCCGTTTGCTCCATCCGATTCCAGTGGCTACCAGTGCGGCGCCCAGGACCAGAAACAAAAAGCCGATCGCCCGACCCATGAGAAGAAGTTCGACGTGCGCACTGATATTAAGCTTCCACAAACGATCGAGAGCGGTACCCGGCCAAAGCAGGGTCACGCAAGCGTAAGCAGCCATGACGGCGCCGAAGAACCAGAAGACTCCAATTGCGGTTATTCCGGCCGGTGGGGAAGTGCGGGCTGGGCTGGCGATGCCGTTCTTGCTGAGGTCGTGCATACGTTTGACTATATCCAAACCACTGAGGGTCCTACGAAAAGAACCAACAAGCAGTGCAAAGAACCAATAACCAGAACACAATCGGCTTAAAAGCAACCGGCTTAAAAAACAATCGGGAGACTTGAGTGTCTCCCGGCTGTTCTTGCGAAGGTTGAAAAGGACAGGCTTAGCGCTAGTCGAAGCTGTTGCTTTCTTTGTCCATAAAAGCGCGAAGCTTGCGCGAGCGAGTTGGGTGGCGCAGCTTGCGCAGTGCCTTGGCCTCAATCTGGCGAATGCGTTCGCGCGTGACCTGGAAACTCTGGCCCACTTCTTCCAGCGTATGCTCGGAGCCGTCTTCCAGACCAAAGCGCATTCTGATGATCTTCTCTTCACGCGGGTTCAGCGTGCGCAGCACCTGGGCCGTTTGTTCCTGAAGGTTCACTCGAATCATGGCTTCTGAAGGCGAGACACGGGTGTTGTCCTGGATGAAGTCAATCAGGTGCGAGCCATCTTCTTCGCCCACGGGAGTTTCCAGTGAAATAGGCTGTTGCGCGATCTTCTGCGCTTTGCGCACGCGGGAAACCGGAATATCGAGTCGCTGGGCGATCTCTTCAATCAGCGGTTCGCGGCCCAGTTCCTGTACGAGTTGGCGCGTGGCGCGGACCAGCTTATTGATCACTTCAATCATGTGCACCGGAACGCGAATGGTGCGTGCCTGGTCAGCAATGGCGCGGGTCACGGCCTGGCGGATCCACCACGTAGCGTAGGTGGAGAACTTGTAGCCGCGGCGGTAATCGAACTTGTCCACGGCCTTCATCAGGCCCATGTTGCCTTCCTGGATCAGGTCCAGAAATTGCAATCCACGATTGTTGTACTTCTTGGAGACGGAGACCACCAGGCGAAGGTTGGCTTCCACCAGTTCGCGTTTGGCGTGTTCGGCGTCCATGTTGCCCTGGATGATTTCACGCTGCGTGCGGCCCATCTCCAGAACGCCGGCGCGATTTTCCTCTTCCAGCTTTTTCAAGTCAGCATGGAAATGTTTCTGCTGCTGCTTGTACTCGGCACGCTGGTGCTCGTTCCGCGCACCGGCCAGCTTCTTCTCCATGGTGCGAATCTGCCGGTCAAGCGCCCGCATCTGCTCAGCCACAGAGGTAACTTTTTCAATCAGCCTCTTGCGTTCAGCGTGGGTATAGCGAATGCCGCGGATGATCTTGGAAACAGACACCTGGTTGCGCGCGATTTTCCAGCGGCAACGGATATGCTGTTTGGGATTCTTCCTGACGCTGATGCCCGCAAGCTTCTCTTCGAGTTTGCCGGTCTTCTCATAGTGCGCGGCCATCTCTTTAATGGAAGCAATGGTGGCCTTGGTGCGCGCCTCGGCAATCTCCTCGGTGACCTCTTCCTCATCAAACATGACGATTTCTTTGATGGAGCGGACCCCGCTTTCCAGGTCCTTGCCGATCGCGATAATTTCCTTGATGGCAACGCGGCTGCGGGAAACAGCCTTGAGCACGCGCAGGTGGCCGCGTTCAAAACGGCGGGCGATTTCAACTTCACCTTCGCGGGTAAGAAGAGGGACCGAACCCATTTCGCGCAGGTAGATGCGCACAGGGTCCGTGCTTTTTTCAGCTAATTCAGGGACGATCCTGAGGTCTACTTCTTCGCCTTCGTCATCCAGCGCGGGGTCAATTTTTCGCCCGCGGGACATTTCTCCATCCTGGAGATCAATGCCTTCGTGACTCAAGGTGGACATGATGTCGTCAAAATCCCCGTCAGGGGTGACATCGTCAGCTTCGCTCTGCAGAACCGGCGCGTCATCTTCGATGATCAAGTCATCTTCATCCACCAGACGTGGATCAAGGGGATTCCCGAGATGATCGTAATTGTTATGGCTAGCCAAGAAACCTTCCGAATAACACGCAGCAATGATATCGAGCCGTTGCCTTCCCCATTCGCTGTTTGACGGCCGCAGTTGACGGCAAACAACTTCACATCAGGAAAAAACGGCGTGTTCCTGTGGGGGATTCAGGAACGAAAATTAAACAGCGGGAGTCGCCTTCAGGGAGTCTATTTCTTGGAGGATTGTATCCAGGCGCTGTTGTAACTGCTTCTTTGTTCGTGGCTTACGTTCTGTCTTGGTAAATTGACCGTAATCTGCAAGCGAACGACGGTAGAAATCTGCAGTCTTGTTTAGCAATTCGGCTTTGGAATCATTCTGTGTGGACATACCTCATCATACCAGCTTATTGGCTATACGGATGAAGACATTACACGCCCGAAGGTGCAATTGTGGCACGGGCCGACGTTGATTCCCCGCTAAAGAAGGGCTTCAATCTTGAGTCTTTGGAAGCCTGCCTGCGTCAATTGCTCCAACTCGTTCACGCAATCATGGTCCAGAACGGTCAAATTGAAGCAGGATTGGCCCTGCATCAGCCGCTTTAAGCCCGGTGAGATACGGTTGGATAGGTCAGGAAACATATATAAAGAAGGGAGATAGAAGCTTACGTAGTTCTTCTTGACCTTGGCCGCGGCAAAAAAGAGCGGACGGCCATTAATGCTTCCGGACCGGGTCTCAAGATAGCAGTTACCTGGCTTGTCAGTCTTGACCGCCAGTTCGCCTTCGTACGGTTTGAGAATCTTCCTTAGGGCTGCAAAGACCGCGCCGTGTCTTTCAACTACGCCAAGGGCCGTTGCCTCTGAACTGTTTCTCGCCGCCATGGTACTCCCATCCACCTTCAAGCCCGCGATTCAAGCCAATCCGGTTACTCGCAATAGTACACCTAAAGCAGCTCAGAGGGTGTCACTTTGGGTGATGGCCGGGTTAAGGTCTAAGCTTCGGGCCCAAAGATTGACAGCATATGGCCGTCTGGGTCGCGGAAGTGAGCGGCAAATTCCTTGTCCGTGGCCTGCCGCGGCTCATTCAGGAAAGTCACGCCTTTTTCGCGTAACGTCGCATAGGCGGAGCGTATGTCTTCCACGGCGAAGGAGACTTCCGTCGCTCCATTGATTCTGGGACTCAGGTCCTTGGGGTCGGCGTTCTGTGCGGCGAGTCTGGCATGACCAGGACTGAGCCCGAGCGTGACCGATCCGGCATCCAGGAGGACAATTTGCGGAGATTGCAGCTTGGGCTTCAGTCCCAGGGTTTCCGTATAGAAGCGAGTCGAAGCTTCAAGGTCTCGGACTCCCAGCATTACACCCACGATCCGGGTGAGGGTTAAAGACATGGCAGTTGCTCCTTAGTCGTCAGTCATCAGTCGTCAGCCATTGGATAATGCTTAGCATAGCTAATTAAATCCCGGCCTTTGACGGCTGTCAAGAAAATAGTTAGCCTAGCTAATGATGCGGAAGAAAACGCAGGCCAAAGAACCCGAAATTGAGGCGCTGGCTGACCGGCTGCACAGCACTGCCATCCATCTGCTGCGCCTGGTCCGCGTGCAGGACGCCAGAAGCGGGGTTGGACCGGCCCAACTTTCCGCACTGTCAGTGCTTGTTTTTGGCGGCCCGGCGTCATTGAACGACCTGGCCCGCGCCGAGCAGGTGCGTCCCCCGACCATGAGCCGGATTGTGGATGGGCTTGAGTCCGCGGGGCTGGCCAGACGACGTGCTAATCCCAAAGACAGGCGCGTGGTCATGATTGAAGCCACGGAGAAGGGAACCGGCATCCTGCAAAAGGGGCGCAAGCTGAGAGTGGAGTTTCTAGCCAGGCATCTTGATCGGCTCAGCCCACCCGAACTCACTGAAATCGAGCGCGCTCTGGCTGCCATTCATAAGGCAATGGTCAGGGAACCAGAATAAAGCGCTCGCAAAAGAAGTCGCGTTCGGCAAAAGACGCCGGGCTCGTGTTACCAGAGTACTTACTGTCCTCCCCCGTCCGCTCTGATAGATTTGAATCTCACAACCACATAAATGAGCGGGCAACAGTATCAGGGACTCACAGTACGCGTGCAGACCGGGGACGCTTCGGTGATCGCGCAGATAGCTGCACGAGTGGCGGCAACTGTGCGACGAATCTGGCGACGAAGAAATTTTCTATCGTCCGGAATGGGCTTTGGCTTACCTGCACGCTTTTGATTCCAACGCTGAAGTCATTGTTATTTCTGTCTGGCACGGGGAAAAACTGCGGGGAATCCTGCCGCTGGTGCGGCATGTATCACGCGCATACGGCGTGCCCGTTCGCAAGCTTACTTTGCCGGCCAATGTGCACTCGCTGCGTGCCAGCCTGACCGTATGTTCCGGATCTGAAGGCGACGCGGCGTTGTCAGCCTTGTTGCAAGAGGTGCGCACGCTGTCAGGCTGGGACGTGATCGATGTCGCCAACGTTGTTGGCGGGAGCGGACTTGATCGTTTTCTGACCATTGCCCGCGACGATGGATTCTCCACGGCGCGTAAGCGCACCTCGCAGACGCTTTATCTTTCGATTTCTAGATCTCCTTCAACTACGACTTCTTCTGGTAAGCCCGATGCGCAGCCGCCATGGTTGGCGGGCACTCGTCCCAAGTTCCGTTCCCATCTGCGGCGCACACGCAAACAACTGGAAGAGCTGGGCACGCTGGAAATGAAGCACTTTGCAACAGCAGATCCGGCGGCGCTGGAGAAGTTTTATGCGCTGGAAGCATCGGGATGGAAAGGCTCGGAGGGAACGGCCATCCAGTGCGATCCGCGGACCAAACAGTTTTATGACCTGGTAGCTCAAGCCGCAGCGCGTGACGGCTACCTGTCTCTGGATTTCCTGGAGTTGAACGGAAACCCCATCGCGGCGCACTTCGGTTTCAACCTGCGAGGCAGATATTTTCTCTCTAAGGCGGGATACAATGAGGCGTTCCGGCGCCAGGGACCGGGACAGTTGCTGGTGAATGAAGTACTGAGCCAGACGCCGCAGCGCGGACTGCGAGAATTTGATTTTGTTGGGCCGGCAACGTGGGATGAAAGCCGGTGGGCATCTTCCAGACGCACCAACTATCGCATCTTTATCTTTAACCGGACATGGTATGCGCGGCTGCTCTACTTCATGCGAATTACCCTGCGTGAAAAGCTTTATCGGATGACGGGACGCCATGACGATGAGAGCGAGCCCCTGGAGTTGAAGTCAAAGCCCCAGGGTAGCGAAAAGGAACAGGGCAGCGAAAAGGAATCCGAACAATAATGCCTTCGCCGCGCGACATGACTCCGGTTTTTGTGGAAGGCCTGGACGTTTCCGCCTATGGCATCGCTCGCAGCGTAGGCCGGCACGGAATTCCGGTGTATGCGCTGAATGATCATCTTCGTGATCCTCTGAAACACTCGCGCTACGTGCGTGAATGCTTTGTCTATCCTGACGATCCCGACCAGCCTCGGGCTTACGCCGGCGACAGCGTGGCCAATGAAGATGTCCTCTGCGGCCTCATGCTGGAATGGGGATCGCGTTTTCCCAGCAAGCCGGTGTTGTTTGCCACGTCAGACTGGTTTGCGCGTTTCCTTTCCAACCAGCAGCAAAAGCTGGCAGAGAAATTTCGTTTCCACTGGGTGCCCGGCGAACTGTTTAACACTATCGTGGACAAGGGGACCATGGTGCAGTTTTGCGAAAACCATGGCATCAACGTCCCGCGCACACACATCACGTGTGCGAAAGACGATATGGCGGCGATCGCGCGCGACTTTGTTTATCCCTGCCTGATCAAGCCCGTTCACAGATATACGGCCGCCTTCCCGGTGGAATCAGCCAAGGTGCTAATTGCCCAAACGCCGGCGGAAGCGCAGGCGTTTTTCGAAAAGTTCCCGCAGATGAAAGGCGCCACCTTGATGCAGGAACTGATTGAAGGTGGTGACGATCAGGTTTTTCAATACACCGCGCTGGTCAACACCGGCGGACAGGTTGCCGCTTATGCCACCGTGCGCAAACTGCGACAGTATCCGCCGGGCTTCGGCAGCATGTGCCATGGCCAGACGGAAAAGAATGAAGCGCTGGCCGCGGAAGGTTTAAAACTGATTCAGGCATCTGGGATATCGCGGGCTGGGTTCGCTGGAGTTCAAGCACCGGGAAAAAACCGGCGGCTATTACTTCATTGAAATGAATACGCGGCTTCCCTGGTACAACGGAATTTTTGCCGACGCCGGGGTGAACCTGCCGTACCTGGCCTATCTGGACCTTACCGGAGCAACACTGCCGCAGTCGGTGCAGGTGGATGGCGCAAGCTGGCTCGGCTACCACAACTATGCGGCTTGGTTTAAGGAGACACGCGGTGAACCACCGCTAAGCCGCGCAGGTTTTATGTCGTCTGTGGCGAGAGCCAGGTCGTACGCGTGGTGGAACCCATCCGATCCCAAGCCATTCCTGGCGTCGGGAATATTGGCGGCAAGGCGAACTGCTGGCAAGTTGCTGCGCGGCTTCCGTTTGAAATAAGTCTGGGAATGAAATAAGTCTGGCATGAAATAAGTTTTTCAAGCAGCCAGCCAAAGCCGAACCACTAGTGGACCAGGCGCCCCGCGCGAGATGGGCGGCGTTCGTGAAGACCGCTGCTGCGTTTCTGCGTAACTAAATCGGTGGGCAATCGCCGTCATTGACTTGCCAAGTTCGCGCACGTAGGATTTTGCAACCAATGATCGGGCAAACATTTTCGCACTACCGCATCCTCGAAAAGCTGGGCGGAGGCGGGATGGGTATCGTTTACAAAGCTGAAGACACGCGGCTGCATCGCTTTGTGGCGCTGAAGTTTTTGCCTGACGACGTCGCCCGCGACCCCCAGGCACTGGCGCGTTTCCAGCGTGAAGCGGAAGCCGCCTCGGCGCTGAACCATCCCAACATCTGTACCATCTATGACATTGGAGAAGAGAATGGCCGCGCCTTCCTGGCGATGGAATTCCTCGACGGGTCCACACTCAAACACCTGATTGGCAGCGGCGCGATGGAAGTGGACACGAGCCTCTCACTGGGAATTGAGATTGCTGACGCGCTGGACGCGGCGCATGCCGAAGGAATCGTGCATCGTGACATCAAACCCGCGAACATCTTTGTAACCAGGCGTGGCCACGCGAAGATACTGGATTTTGGATTGGCCAAGGTGGCGGAACGCAATTCTTCCGCCAGCCGCATCGCCGGCGCAAACACACTCTCAGAAGGCGACCATCTCACGAGTCCGGGATCGACTTTAGGCACGCTGTCATATATGTCACCCGAACAGGCGCTGGGGAAGGAACTCGACGCCCGAACGGATTTGTTTTCATTCGGCATTGTTCTCTATGAGATGACGACGGGCAGGCTGCCTTTCATGGGAGAAACCGCCGGCGCGATTACGGACGCAGTGTTGCACGGAGTTCCAGTGCCGCCTGGACGATTGAATCACCATGTTCCAGCAGAACTCGATCGGGTAATTGAGAAAGCGTTGGAGAAGGACCGCAGCGTGCGTTACCAGCACGCGGCGGACCTGAAAGCCGATCTGGCCCGAGCGCGCCGGGATTCGGACTCTGCCTTTTCGACGACGAACCGCGCCGCTGGAGCACCGCGAACGCAAAAGAATCGCTGGATCTGGGGGGTGAGCGCTGCACTGCTCGCCGTACTGATTGGCTTGCTGCTGTGGCGTTGGCAAGAAGCCTCGGCTCCTGCAGTGGGCAAATTCTCGTCTACTCCGGTCACCATTGCCGTTTTGCCCTTTCAAAATCTGGGCGGCGATAAGGCAGAAGATTTCCTGCGTATGGCCTTGCCGGATGAAGTTGCCACAACATTGAGTTCTGTGCGGACTCTCTCGATTCGTCCATTCGCGACCACCGCAAAATATGCCAAGGGAGACGTGGACTTGCAGCAGGCGGGAAAAGAAATGCACGTCGGCCGCATCGTCACCGGACATTACCAGAATATTCGCGAAACCCTGCAGCTCACGCTCGAAGCGATTGATGTTGGCGATAATCGCGTCTTATGGCAAGAGACGATGAACCTGCCTGGTGAAGACCTGGTGGCGACGAGGGACCAGATCACCACCAAGGTGCGGCAAGGCCTGATCCCCGCGCTAGGCGCCAGAAGTGACTCGGGTGACAAAGGAACGCGGCCCAGCAACGAAGAGGCTTATGACTTGTACTTGCGCAGCGTAGCGCTGGCCCATGATGGGCAGCAAAATCAAGAGGCAGTGCGAATGCTGGAACGCTCCGTGGGACTGGATTCGGCGTTTGCTCCGGCCTGGTCTGCACTGGGCAAGCGATACTACTACGAAGAGGAATACGGCGTCGGAGCCACAGGCGCCATGTCCCGGACAGAGCCGGCGCTGCGGCGCGCGCTTTCACTGGATCCGAACCTTGAGGATGCTGCACAGCAGATCGTGAGCCTGGACACCGATGCCGGTAAACTTGCCCAGGCCTACAAGGAAGCCAGGACAATGGTGGATAACCGCCCGCGGAGCGGCTTCGCACACTTCACTCTGTCTTACGTACTGCGCTACGCGGGTCTGAGCAATGAGGCTGCGAAGGAGTGCGATGCGGCAATGCAACTCGACCCAGGGAACTACCAGTTTCGCTCGTGCTCTGCCGTTTTTGCAGCTAGCGGGCAGTACCAGCGAGCAAGGGATTTCCTGAGACTGGACGCAGGATCAGAGTGGTCCAACAACGTGGAGATCACGATCCTATTGCGCGAGGGAAAAACCAGCGAGGCGATCGAGCGATTGCGAAATATACCGGCGAGCCCGTTCTTTCACGGTCGGGCGTTACTGGTTTGTTATGAATCTCCGCGAGCCTCGGGTTCGCAACAAATTCTGGACCAGGCGGAGAGGGATTTCCTGGCGTTCCGCGACCCAGAACCCAGATACAGTCAGGCAGGCCTTTTTAACCCTTGTCTGGGAAATGCGTTTACGGCGCGTCTGTTGAAGTCCGCGATTGAAGGAGGATACTGCGCCTACGATAACTTGCAGTTCGATCCGATATTAATCGCGTTCCGTAAAGCGCCGGAATACCCTGCATTGCTGGTGGAGGCTAAGCAATGCCAGGACCGCTTTCTGGCCGAGAGAGCCCGACCTTAGGGATCATTCGCAACGAGGAACGAGCAATGTTGCGGATGGACCGAGGCGCTCGGCGCGAGATGGGCCCAGTTCGTGAAGGCCTCTGCTGCGTTTCTGCGTAACTAAATCGACCGGGGCCAGGCCGTACGCGTGGTGGAACCCTTCCGATCCCAAGCCATTCCTGGCGTCGGGGATATTGGCGGCAAGGCGAACTGCCGGTAAGTTGCTGCGCGGCTTGGGAATGAAATAGGGATTTGCTTCCTTCCTCGGTGTTCCTCAGTGCCTTCTGTGGTAGAGGGTGTTGCTTTCCGCCTTCCTTAGTGTTTCTTCGTGTCCTTTGTGGTTAAAGCCTTTGACTTTACGCTCCCGGGCGATGTCCTGCGATGACGGCGATGTCGGGGATCCCCCACCCCCCGCCATTCATCCCACTCGATCCCAATCATCCCAATTTGGCGTGGACTTGAACCCAATTTCTGATCCGCGCATATCCGCGAAATCCGCGGTAAGTTTTTCAGGTCAGCCCAAATCAGTGCCATCCGTGTTCATCAACGGTAAGGTTTCTCGCCTTGGCTAATTGCCAATTGCTAAGTTTTCAAAGAACTCATTCCAACGCTGCCTGAGCAGCTCGTTACCAACCAAACTTATCGATCACCGTAAATCAGCCTGATCAGTGTTCATCAGCGGTAGGGTGTTCCCGGTTTCCGAGCCTGGCGATTTTGCCCGTTCTGGCAGTTTCTTTCCCGATCTGCGTTTATCCGCGTTCATCTGCGGCAAGCTCTCGCTCTTGCTGCTCCCTTTGTGTTCCTTCGTGTCCTCTGTGGTAAAAGGTTTTGACTTTCCGATCTCGGCGATGACGCGCGATGACTGGGTTTGTGAACTCGAAGCCGTCGGCGATACCCGCATCTCCGTCACCACTTCCTTCTTGCTGTCAGTGAACGTCGTGTGCTTCAGATTGCTCGACGCCATTTGGAGGGAATACAACAACTGCCCGGCTTTCTTCGTGCTGATCTCGTCGTCAATCAGCGCCTTTTGCACCCGCATAATCGCCATCTGGATGCCATTCCCATCTTCCTGCGCCGGCAACTCCAGCTTTTCTGACTCCATCCGCAACATCCGCTCGTGGGCATAACAGTAGCTGTAGCCCTTCATCTGCGGACTCCCGCAGACCGTCCCATCCTCGCGGACCTTCTCGCACCGCGGGGCTCGGTTCGCCGCGCCCAGGTTCCAGCGCAGCTTCTCGAAAATCTTGAATTCGCGTTGTTCGGCATCGTCCTTCAACCCGTAAGGGTATCGGGGATGCTCCTCCATAAACTTGTCGCACGCCGTGAACGCCTCGCCCACAGCCCCGACCAGGCGTTGAACCTCGGCTTCGTCCAGTTCCCATCGTTTCAGTTCTTGCTTTTGGTACTCCTCATATTCTTCAATGCTGTAACGTTTCCCATTGATAATCCATTCCACTTGCTGCCTTCACTTTTCTCAGCCCGGAGATAAGTTGAGGTAGTGGGCCAGCTTGAAAAGCTGGTCCAGGAGCTGTATCAGCGTCTAGCGATTCGCATGTGAATCGCGGGCCTTTAGGCAGACGTTCATCGCGCAGCGATGAAATATTGCACCAATAACTTTGGCCCGTACGCAAATCGTAGTTAGCTTGAAGTATCTGTCCCTAACTGTCCGCTTTTGGTTTTACTTTGTGTTCCTTCGTGTCCTTTGTGGTTAAAGCTCTTGCAGTTGGTTTTGCCAATTGCTATTTGCCAATTGCCAATTGCTCTTTTCTTTGTGTTCCTTCGTGTCCTTTGTGGTTAAAGCTCTTGCAGTTGCTTTTGCTAATTGCTATTTGCCAATTGCCAATTGCTTCTTTCATATTGATCTATTTCTAGAAAAACGCAACTAATCTTAAGTACTTGATGCAAGATTTCCGCGCTTCCTCAGTGTTCCTCTGCGTCCTCTGTGGTAAAGGGTTTTGGGCGGGTGGCCCAGGCTTTCCCGCTTTTTCTATCCCTCACAAAAAAAATTGGGTGCCCCATCCTTTCGCGGAAGCTGGCAGTTAGTTTTTTAGCTTCCGGGAAAGGGTGGGAGATAAAATCAGCTCGTGCCTAAAGGGTTGGTTCGCATTTATGGCCAGGGAGACTGGCATTTCATCACGTGCAGTTGTTATCGAAGGCAGCCGTTTCTCGCTTCAGCGCTGCGTCGCGATCTGTTCCTGAAAACTCTGGAAGAAGTTCGACAAAAAATACGGTTTCATGGTGGGCGGCTATGTTGTCATGCCCGAACATTTTCATCTCCTGATAAGTGAACCCAAAGTCGGCACGCCTTCCGTGGTGATGCAGGTTCTGAAACAGCGGGTCTCGAGAAAATGCCGTGTGCGTAAACGCCCCTCAACCAGCCAGTTAGGTCTGTGGATCAGTGAATCTCCGCGTGCGTTTTGGCAGACTCGCTTCTATGACTTCAATGTCGGGACCAAACGCAAATATCTCGAGAAACTCAACTACATTCATTTCAATCCCGTAAAACGTGGTCTGGTCAAGCTGCCTGAGGAATGGTTGTGGAGCAGTTGTCGCTTTTATTGGCTTGGTGAAAAAGGGCGCGTGAAGGTCGGCGAGTAATTATCTCCCACCCTTTTTGCTCCGAAGAAAAAACACCTTCGTCGCAAAAGGATGGGGCACCCTTCGGTATTCTAGGGAGCGAAAAAAGCTGAGGAAAGGTGGGCCACCCGCCCGAGGGGAATTAAGATAGAAATGGATTTGGAAAAAAATCTCGCAACTGGCTTTCCAGTGATTGATAAATTCCTGAATGGGATCGCCACAAGCATCAAGTCTATAGACTTAACGGCGAAGACGTATCAGGACATGGGGAAACTGGCCAGCACATTGGACAGATACGTTGAGAAAGTAGCGAGTTTCAGTGGTGCCAAATATGGTAAAGATGTTGTCGAGGGATCTGCAATTAAGGCTAGAGAACTCCAGGTTGCCATTCCGGAGGGAAGTATGTCTGCCGCGCAACGGAGTGTTTTCAATGCCGCCACTGCTAACGCGCAAAGGCAAGGTGTTAGACTCACCTTAACGGAGGTCAAATGAAGTGGGTACGGAGGACAGTTGTATATTATGCAGCCCGCTAAATATTGCTTCGAAATCATGAGCTCTTCGGAGAGCGTGCAACAGCCAAGAGAGGCAATGAAGAGATTCGCGCGTTTGTTCATCGCTAGGTTAGGATCAAGAGCAATTGCGGTGGGAATGCATATGAATGAGAACGACATGTGGTATGAGAACGATTCCCCAATCGTGTTGAACGCGCCATTTACAGCTGAGGATTTGGGCAGAGCGGTCGCACAGGCCATGGGTAAGACTGATAGGAGGGCCTGGAACGCACGCGATGCGAAACTCACAGATTGGCCGGCCTTCAAAGCTAGCGGGGAGCGATCAATCCGCAAGTTTGAGGGGTCATTTATCGAGATTTCCATCCAGAGCGCAAACGCATCTAATCTAGTGGTAATTGTGACTGGCAATCCTGAGAAAGATGCAGTCCTGCAAGTAACGAGCACGATGTCCACCAGCGTTGTCCCTGCAGAGCTCGGTGCCCGTGTTCTGCGAGTCTACGAAGCCTGTCGGGATCGCCGCCTTTAACTCTCGTGGCCGACGGGTTCTCCACAAGACACCGTCAAAAAAACACGTCTCCCGAAACGCAGTCGAGAAAACCGGGGACAGGAACGTGTGAAAAAATAGCACAAACTACTGTGCTGTAGTGGCGCGAGTGGTTACACCGCAAGCGTGAAAGATGCTTCAACTCTTCCTCGTTTGACGACGATCAATCGGAAGCAGATGGTTTTTCGACCAGTAGACGTTGAGAAACTGATTGAAGACGATCACAGTGCACGATTGATCTTGGAACTGAAAAGCGGGGACATCCCTGATAAGTAGAGAAAACCGGGGACAGGAACGAAAACCGGGGAAAACCGGGGACAGACGGGACGTTTACCATGAGGTTCGTGGCGGGTGGCCCAGGCTTTCCCGCTTTTTCTATCCCTCACAAAAAAAATTGGGTGCCCCATCCTTTCGCGGAAGCTGGCAGTTAGTTTTTTAGCTTCCGGGAAAGGGTGGGAGATAAAATCAGCTCGTGCCTAAAGGGCTGGTTCGCATTTATGGCCAGGGAGACTGGCATTTCATCACGTGCAGTTGTTATCGAAGGCAGCCGTTTCTCGGTTCAGCGCTGCGTCGCGATCTGTTCCTGAAAACGCTGGAAGAAGTTCGACAAAAATACGGTTTCATGGTGGGCGGCTATGTTGTCATGCCCGAACATTTTCATCTCCTGATAAGTGAACCCAAAGTCGACACGCCTTCCGTGGTGATGCAGGTTCTGAAACAGCGGGTCTCGAGAAAATGCCGTGTGCGCAAACGCCCCTCAACCAGCCAGTTAGGTCTGTGGATCAGTGAATCTCCGCGTGCGTTTTGGCAGACTCGCTTCTATGACTTCAATGTCGGGACCAAACGCAAATATCTCGAGAAACTCAACTACATTCATTTCAATCCCGTAAAACGTGGTCTGGTCAAGCTGCCTGAGGATTGGTTGTGGAGCAGTTGTCGTTTTTATTGGCTTGGTGAAAAAGTGCGCGTGAAGGTCGGCGAGTAATTATCTCCCACCCTTTTTGCTCCGAAGAAAAAACACCTTCGTCGCAAAAGGATGGGGCACCCTTCGGTATTCTAGGGAGCGAAAAAAGCTGAGGAAAGGTGGGCCACCCGCCCTACCGTCATGGAGGCGAGTGGACCGGCGGCTGTGGGCGGATTACTTGCAGCTCCTGTAACTGGTGGTTCATCGCTCTTGGTATCTGGGGGAGCTCTTGTAGCTGTCGGCGTGAGCACCACCACTGCAATCGGCGGTGCCAAGAACATTGGCGCTGTCGGCGCAGCGATGGCAAGCAAAGCAGGGTCAAGCGGCGGGCCTCGAGCGGGCAAAGACTTCACTCGGAAAGACAAGGCGGAGATCAAGTCTGAAAATGCCGCAGCGCATGGAGGCCAAACTACTTGTGAGCGGTGCGGCCAAGATACTGTTCCAGGCCAAAAGAGTCAGGCGGGGGTGACACCTCCAGGAAACGAATCCCACGTGGATCACATTGTCGCGAAGGCGAAAGAGGGTGATGGCAGCAAGCCCAACGGACAGGTGCTCTGTAGAGATTGCAATCTCGCAAATGGTGACAAATGATAACTCCGATTGCCCTGGAACAGAGTAAACTTTGGAAATGCAATACGAATCGACTAAGATGGTGAAAATCGGTTTTAAACTGAATCGTGACGAAGAAAATTATCCGCCAGCAGACTGGGAATGGTTATGGGCGGTCCGCGTCAGCGACACGACACTTAGGATTGAGAGCGTTCCCTTTTTTGCAAAGTTGATTAGTTTCGGTGATACCGTTGCTGTCGAGCAGACTGATGACGGGCTTATCTTTAAAGAACTAATGCAGTCGTCAGGTCACAGCACTGTAAGGGTAATTCTCCATCGAAACGATCGTAGCGATGACCAATTGCACGCAGCCGTTGAAGAAGTTCGGCGCGTATTAACATCTATGGGGTGTAGCTCTGAGCTCAGCCATATTCCTAGTCTAGTAGCGATTGATATTCCGCCTGAGGTGAGTTACCCGCTAGTTGCAGCGTTCCTTTCAGAACAAGAGGAAAATGGTGTGCTCGGATACGAGGAGGCATCTGTAGCCTCTTGATTTTAATCCAGTTCCTCCAATCCCCGCGTCTTCCCGAATACCGTCAAGGCGGGTGGCCCACCGGGCCCAAGCCCGGAGCTTCCCAAAGCCTGCCCCGGGTTTTCCGCCATTTCAATCCATAACATAACGCCACCCGCCCCATACCCGGCCATTCATCATCCATCAACTCTCCTCATCAAGCAGTGCGCCCAGTCTGTCGAGCCGTTTCTCCCAAAGCGACTTGCGCGGGCGGGTGGCCCAGGCTTTCCCGCTTTTTCTATCCCTCACAAAAAAAATTGGGTGCCCCATCCTTTCGCGGAAGCTGGCAGTTAGTTTTTTAGCTTCCGGGAAAGGGTGGGAGATAGAATCAGCTCGTGCCTAAAGGGTTGGTTCGCATTTATGGCCAGGGAGACTGGCATTTCATCACGTGCAGTTGTTATCGAAGGCAGCCGTTTCTCGCTTCAGCGCTGCGTCGCGATCTGTTCCTGAAAACTCTGGAAGAAGTTCGACAAAAATACGGTTTCATGGTGGGCGGCTATGTTGTCATGCCCGAACATTTTCATCTCCTGATAAGTGAACCCAAAGTCGGCACGCCTTCCGTGGTGATGCAGGTTCTGAAACAGCGGAAAAAAGGGGTCAGCCTGATCTGAGCTATTTTTCTTACTTGCCGCGTCACGCCTTGGCAGAACTACTGTCCAATATGCCGTCGATTGTATCTACCAGGCGCTTGGGGTCGCCTTTGCGAACAAAGCCCGCAACGTGGTCGCGCATGTCCTCAGGCATCGCCTGCATTTCTGAGAGAATCACGATGGGCACGGAGGCCAGGGTCCTTTTTACCAGTAGAACTACGTCGACCGCAGTGAGCGAGCTATTCAAGCGATAATCCAAAAGCACAAGATCAATGGCGCCATCTTCTGGAAGATCGAGGGAAGTCCTTCCCACCAGGGCGGTCTTGCATTTGTAACCCTGGCCTTCAAGAATCCACGTATATAAACTGAGATGGATTTCATCGTCGTCAATGACAAGTATGGTGGATTCCCCGCGTGCAGGCATAAGTAAGTATTTTACTGGGTTAATGTACCACAGAGATAGTTTGATCACTGCTCAAAGCATGCTGCCCGCACCGGCACATCCGTCGGCTCGCAACCTGCCTTCAGGCCACGGTTTTGAAGTTGCTTTCGACGTCATTTCATTGAGAAAAAAAGAGAAGGGCCGCGCCTGAACTCAGCGTGTTTTCTGCTTTTTATGCCATTCACGCCTTGGCAGAACTGGGATCCAATATGCTACCGATTGTGTCTACCAGACGCTTGGGATCGCCTTTGTGAATGAAGTCGATAGCATGGGGGCGCATGTCATCGGGCATCCACTGCATTTCTGATAGAACGACGACGGGTACGGACGCGAAGGCCTGTTTAACCAGCAGTACCACGTCGACCGCCGTGAGCGAGCTACTTAAGCGGTAATCCAAAAGCACAAGGTCAATGGCGCCGCTCTCGGGAAGGTCGACGGAAGTGCTCTTCACCAGTGCAGTCTGGCATTTGTACCCCTGGCCCTGGAGAATCCAGGTGTATAACGTGAGGTGAAGTTCATCGTCGTCGATGATCAGGATGGTGGCTTCTCGCGCTGGCATAAGTTGGTGGATTACGAGGACAATTTACCACAGAGGTTATCCAATCACCGCTAGGGCATTTTGCCTACGACGTTCCGGCAGTTCCGCAACCTGAGCTGGCTGCTTTTGCATCAGAAATTGGTTGTATTCGCGCCTTCAGGCCCACGAGTTGAAGTTGCTTTACACATCATTACATTGAGAGTCTGAATGGACCGAGCTACAGAAAAGCCTGAACGCCGCAAACCCTCCCCTGAAAACATTGGTACCGATGCGAGCCATCCTTTGCAGTCAGACCGGTTTTTCCGGCTGCTGGCTGAGAACCTGATCGATTACGCCCTTTTTCTGCTCACTCCGCAAGGCATTGTTGCCTCCTGGAACCCCGGCGCGGAACGGATGAACCAGTACAAGTCTGAAGAGATCATCGGCAAACACTTTTCCATCTTTTATTCCGACCAGGACCGCAAGAACGCAAAGCCTGAAATGGAACTTAAGGTTGCAACAGAAACCGGCCGCTATGAGGATGAAGGCTGGCGCATCCGCAAGGACGGCACGCGCTTCTGGGCGAACGTGGTTATCACGGCCATCCGAGACTACGACGGAAAGTTGCTGGGGTTCGGCACGATCACACGAGACGTGACCGAGCGCCATGAAGCGGAGCAGCGCTACCGCTTGTTGATTGAGGGCGTAACCGACTACGCCATTTACACCCTGGACCGTAACGGAAACATTACCAGCTGGAACACCGGCGCCGAGAGGATCAAAAAATATACCGCTGAAGAAATCATCGGCAAGCACTTTTCCCAGTTCTATACCAAAGAAGACGCTGAAGCCGGCCTTCCGGCCAAGGTGCTGGCGACCGCGGCTGCTACAGGCCACTTTGAGGGCGAGGGCTGGCGCGTGCGCAAAGACGGCAGCCGCTTCTGGTCAAGCGTTGTGATCACGCCGCTGCGCAATGAAGACGGCGAAATCATGGGATATTCCAAGATCACCCGTGACGTTACCGACAGGATGGAACTGCTGAACAAAATACAGCACCATGCTGACGAGATGGAGCTGCGCGCGGCCGATCGCGAGCGCACCAATGCCGAACTGGAGGCGTTCAGTTATTCGGTGTCTCACGACTTGCGGTCGCCTTTGCGCGCCATTGAGGGCTTTACCGCTATCGTGCTCACGGATTTTGGTAATCAGCTTCCCCCACAGGTGGTCCAGCTCTTACAGAATGTCGACAAGTCCGTTACGCGCATGACCCGCCTGATTGCAGACCTGCTGGACTACGGCAAATTGGGCAGGATCGAAATCGAATCCAGGCCGGTCAATGTGGCTGCTTCCGTGAAAGCGGCCAGTGAGCAAATTGACGAAACTCTGCGCGACAAGATCACAACCGCAGTGGAGCCGGAGTTGGTGGTGTCAGCCAATACGGCCACACTTACCCAGAGCTTATCCAACCTGATCAGCAACGGCCTCAAGTTTCATCAGCCGGGGCAGCAGCCACATGTGGAAGTTACGGCGCGTCGCGAAGGCGGAAACATAGTCATCAAAGTCAGCGACCACGGGATTGGAATTGCTCCGCAACACCTGGAGCGTATCTTTCAGGTATTTGAACGGCTGCATACAGCCCAGGCGTATCCAGGAACGGGTATTGGCCTGGCGATTGTGAAAAGGGGCATCAACCGCATGGGCGGAAAAGTCTGGGTGGAGTCAATGCTGGGGAAAGGAAGCAGCTTTTACATTTCGCTGCCGGCCGCATCATGATCGATCTGAAAAATAAGCCCGTCATTCTTCTGGTGGAAGATGATGCTTTTGACGTGGAATTGATCCAGTCCGCGATGCGGCGGACGCCGGGAGAGATCAACCTTATTCGCGTGGAGGATGGTGACAAGGCCGTGGATTATCTCACGGGAATTCCGCCTTATGATGACCGGCAAGCCTATCCCGTCCCTATGACCATGGTCCTGGACATCAAGCTGCCGAAACGCAGCGGACTTGAAGTGCTGCAATGGTTGCGGACACAGAACGGGCCAATCAAACGCCTGCCGGCGCTGATCTTGACTTCATCCAAACATCAGGTGGACATTAACCAGGCATTCGAACACGGAGCCAACGCCTACCTGACCAAGCCTGACAGTATCAAGGAGTTGACTGCGCTGTTGGGCGAGTTTAAGAGCTTCTGGCTGAGGCATGTGGAACTGCCGGACGTGGCGGGTGGCAAATAGCAAATGGCAAATGGCAAAAGCCTGACCACGGAGACACAGAGGCACAGACGCACGGAGAAGGCAAAGTCGGCAAATAGGTATCGACGAGATCGCGGTTATTGCGTTGCGAGTTTGACCGGGATTCTGATCCCCTGATGGCCAATTGCCAATTGCTACTTGCCATTTGCTACTTGCAATTGATTGAAAAGATTGGTCGGGGCGACAGGATTTGAACCTGTGACCCCCTGCGCCCAAGGCAGGTGCGCTACCAGGCTGCGCTACGCCCCGACAAGTGATCTGGTTTCAGTATTGTAGCCGATTTCGCTTCAGTTTCGAAAAGAGCTGGATCTCATGGAGTATTTTCGCAGCGCGAGGAAAAATTTCTGATTCCGTAACAGATAAAATTCCTGGCGGCGCCAGGGCATCTGCTGTTTTTTCAGGGTTTGCTTTACGAAAACAGGACTAGGGCGCGCAAAACTTGTCCGTGAAATGACTTGAACATGCGGGCAAGAGTTGCATAAAGAGGTGATCATTTCCAGGGCATTCAGCCTCTGTCCCAAGTGGTTAATTTTTCGCTCTGGTAATGTGTTCTCACTGAACGTTAGCTGTCGTGCTGCGGGGCAAAGCAGATAGATGAAGTTCCGCAAACTCCTTCTGTAACTGGCAGTTTCACGGGTGAGATCACATCGAATATAAGAAGTCGCCGGAGGGCGTTTTAAAAATTTTTACATCTCGTTTTCGGTAAATGGAAAACCTGTTATGGATTACGCGCACTTGGGTTGCAGCAAGAGATTGCACGGACGAGCTATCCGTTCCCATGATAGTAAGCGTGTCATGGAGACTCCGGGACTTGTGTGCGTTTTTGGCACCAGAATATTTCAGATTCGGAAAAACCTAAAAAGCCTATTATTTTGTGCAACATAGCTATCTGTCGGATAAAACTTGTGCTCAGCAAACTCTAATCTTGCGATATCAGGAGAGACTCTAATGGATTTTGGCGTGGCTCAGATTGTGGCGATCGCCACACTGTTGTTGGTGCTGGGTGGATCGGCTGGACCTAAGATTGGCTACGACAACGGCGCGCCCCCTCCGCCACCACCTCAGAGTGCTTCCGCGACACAAAAATAGCGAATCAAATGCGGTGACGCGAGTAACCTGTTTTCCGCGCTGAAGCGCGAAATAGCTTGAAGCCAAAGCTGTGTCGAAGTATGCTCGAACAGCGTATGAGCACGGCGTCCACTGTCTACGTTTTATGGCTTGTCACGATCGCACTCCAGTTGCTACTGGCTGGAGTATTCCTTTATCGAAAATCGTGGCTGACTTACCCGATTTTCACCGCGTACCTTTTTTCCAGCTTAATTCACAGTTTGGCGCTTTTGGCTTTTAAGGAAAACCGACACATCTATTTTTATCTTTATTGGGTTGGCGAAGCCGTTGCCATTATTCTTGGATTCCTGGTCTTGTTTGAGGTTTTCAAGCACATTTTTCGACACCACTCTGCCTTATACAGGCTTGCAAGTCTAATCTTCACCGGGTCTCTGCTTGTGCTCATCGGGGTCGCCGTTTTCATACTGATCCACGCCGGGCCCCAACTTACCGGCAATGTTGGCCGGTCTGTGATGGTGTTCGAGGAAGCCACAAGAACGATCGAAGTTGGACTGTTGATCGTTTTGTTTATGTGCACAGGTGCGTTTGGACTGCATTGGCGTCAATCCGTTTTTGGAATTGCTTTGGGGTTGGGAATATTTGTTTCGGTAGAGTTGATTGCAGTGACCATGCGTTCCCAGGCATCGCTTGCCATGCACAACGTTTTCTCAATCGTGCGTGCGTCGGCGTATACGATTAGCCTTCTGGTTTGGGGCGGGTACATGCTACTGCCGGAGCAGGCGGCGGACGAATCGGAACTCCCGCAGCGTGGCCAGTTAGAGCAATGGAACCAGGCAGTTATGGAGCTGATACATCAATGATGACTCTGATCGTAATCATTCTCGCGTTGGGCGCGATCGGGCTGTTTTATACGGCTGCACGCAGCCGGAAAAAGCGGGCCTCGCAGAAAATCCGTCCTATCGATATGCAGGCATTCCAGGTAATTACCAGCCGGAATGACGAGATTTTTCTGCGCCGCAGACTGCCCAGTTCGGAATTCAGGCGTTTGAAGCGCCGTCGTATCCGCGTGACAGCTCTGTATTTAAAGCGCATGGCCAGCAACGCCGCGGTGGTGATGCGGATTGGTGAAATGGCCCGTAGCAGCGCCAACCCAGACGTGGCCCTGGTTGCAGCCCAGATGTCAGAAGCGGCTTCTCATATCCGGCTTCAGTGCATTGTGGCCTTTACCAAGCTATCGATCGAATTCGCAGTACCGTCCTTGCAACTCAATCCGGCCACGCTGGAACCGAGTTATCAGGCTCTTCGCGACAACTTTGCCCGCTTGGGCCAGTTGCAGAATTCAGCGCCCATGCCAGTCGCGATTTAGTTCAGCTCTTTCCGGTAGCCCTGTCCTGCGGGACAGGGCTATTTATTTTTACATTGGCTTAAGACCAATTTCCCATCCGAAACTGGAGCGGCAGAGTTTAGAATAGACGCATGCTGCTGCAGGGAATCTTTCCGGCCGTGACCACGCCTTTTACCGCGGATGGTGCGGTCTATCACAAGAAGATTGAGCACAACGTAGACCGGTATTCGCGTACGCCGATTGCCGGCATGGTGGTGCTGGGTTCAACCGGCGAAGCGGTGATGCTGAGTGATGATGAGCGTCGCGAAGTGCTGAAGATTTCATCGGAAGTTGCGTCGCCGGAGAAAGTGTTGATCGCCGGAACCGGTGCGGAGTCAGTGATCGATACGCTGAGGCTGACTGAGTATGCGGCCAAATTGAATTATGACGTGGCGCTGGTGCGCACGCCGCATTTTTATCGTCCGCAAATGAAGCCGGAAGCGCTGCTCACCTTCTATCGGGCCGTGGCTGATCGCTCGCCTTTGCCCGTGATGCTTTACACCGTGCCACCCTTCACGGCCTATGATCTGCCTCTGGAAGTCATTACTGAACTGGCCGGGCACAGGAACATTATCGGGATCAAGGAGTCCAGCGGGAACGTGGAGAAGGTCGCCGCGATGGTGCAGGCCACTCGGCACATCAAGCGCACGGCCGTGGTCACCGAAGTACAGCAGGCTGTAACTGGACGGATGCAGTCCAGCCCTCAGAAGGGCGAAAACATGGTGGGCGTGGGAGAGATTGGTGGAGCGAAAGGCGGTACCGCTCTGGCTGCGCCGCCTAAAGGTCCAGGCGTAAAGACCAGGAACAAGGAAGTAGGCTTTCAGATCCTGGTAGGAGCAGCTCATACGTTATTGAATTCGCTACAGTTAGGAGTCAATGGGGCGGTCCTGGCCTTTGCCGCGCCGGCGCCTACGATTTGCTTTGAAATCTATGCCGCATTTAGAGACAATGATCAGGAATTGGCCAGGTCCAAGCAGGATTCCCTCACGGTTACTACGAAAAAGGTAGTGTCAGAGATGGGTATCCCGGCCGTGAAGTATGCGATGGATCTGAACGGGTATTATGGCGGCCCCCCTCGTCTCCCCTTGTTGCCGCTGTCTGCGGCGCAGAAAACGGAAATTGAAGACCTGATGGCGAATTTCAGAAACTGAATACTTGACCACTGAATACTTGACCAATGACCAATGACCTCCGGCAACCTGGGAGGGCCTAACTTTCCGGAAGAGCATAAAGTCTGGTTTTTGCATGAGCCCTTCACTTTGTGCGGGTCTCGGCCCTAGGGTGAAAAGCCTTTAAAAACACGAACTCTGGGGTTGTTTTGGGTTCCACGTTGAATTATGGTAGTGAACCGGGTCTAGATCTTTAACAGATTCCGGCGAAACCAAGAACTGCAAGTCACAGGGATGGTTGCGTGTTGTCAGCGGGCAGAAAATTACGCGAATTACGGGAACAGATTGGACTCACGTTGCGGGACGTGGAGCTTGCCAGCATTACTCTGGCTGACACCCGCGGCATTGACGAATTTGTAATCAATCCCAGCCGCCTCTCTGATATCGAAACCAAGGGCGTGGTTCCCAGTATCTACCGCCTGTATGTGCTCTCAGTTATCTACCGCGCTGATTATGCCGAGTTACTGAAACTCTACGGAGTCGATCTCGGCGCGACGGTTGCGGACTATGCTGTCTGCCGTCCCGGCAAGACCCATATTCTTGAGGTAATGAACGGACGCGGCTCAACCAGCGTGCCGGTGAAGCTCGATCCGGGCTTTGATTTCCGGCGCTCCACTGACATGGGTCGCATGATTGAGAACTGGGGTGTGGTGCCGCTGCAGTACCTCCAGGACCTGCAAAAAAATAAATACACATACGCGTACGTCGGCACGGAAGACCTGACGATGTATCCGCTCATTTTGCCGGGATCGTTTCTGCAAATTGATGAGAGCCGCACGCGAGTGGAAGATTCCAAATGGCGATCAGAGTTCGAACGCCCCATCTACCTGATTGAAACACGCGATGGTCACGTGTGCTGCTGGTGTTCAGTAAAGCGCGGAGAGATTGTGCTGCAGTCGCATCCGTTGTCGCCGGTTCCGCCACGGATCCTGAAACATCCCCAGGAAGCCGAAGTTCTGGGTCAGGTTGTGGGTGTCGCTATGCGACTTGTGGAGTGGTACGCTCCTGACGAGCAAGCGCTTTCATTGAATCCTCAAGCAGACGTAAGTGAGCATCGAGAAGTCCGTCGTCGCTAGCGGGCGCATTTAACACAAAAGAGTCACCTGTCAGAACGCTCGGCCCATCCTCGCGGCCAACTGCGTTCTTGTATTCCTCATACAATTCCTGCAATGGTGAATGCACCAGTTGTGCAGCAAGTTCTGCATGAGAAATCTGAATGGCTTCCTGCGCGGGCTTCATGCCATAAGTACGGCTAAGTCCCCAGTGCCGATAGCCCCCATCTGGAAGCTGCAGTGAACAGATATACGCAAGCCGTTCCAGCAAGGTGGGAAGAGCATTCAAAGTGCGTTTCTTGAAATTTTCTGCGGCCTTGTAAATCATTTTTGCGTCCCGGAGAAGTACCGTCATATTTTTTTGCACGTACGGCTATACGCAAAGTTAGCACAGGATTTGCGGTCTTCGGAGGAATTCGAAAGCTGTTCTGAAACTGGAACGCCTTGAACGAAGGTGACATAAGTCCCCTCAGATACGAAAATGCCACGCTGTGCACCGGAGTCATTGGCTGCATCCAACATTGGGAGGATAAATGCCGCATTGCAGGAGCTGTTTCAAGCGGTGAACGGAGGAGCCATGGCTGTTAAGAAAACACCTTCTAAACAAAGATCCATAAGCGAAGATGAAAGATCACCAGAGCTGAAGAGCGATGATGCGGCGGCGCTTGACGAACTGGGTAACGATCCGGGACAAGTGGGAGCTGCCAGCGGGGGACAATCAGGTTCATCGCAATGGCTGTCTTCCGTTGAAGACGCCAATGAAGAGTCAGTGGAGGAACTTTCCGATACGGATCAAGCCTATGAAGCGAATGTGGTGGACGGCGTGGAAGATGCCGCGAACCATCCGGAGCGGCCTGTCCATACCCACCTGGAATACGGCAGGCCAGAAGATCTGCCGCCGGAGAGAGGCTCCGGAAACGATGATGAAGAGGCTGCATGAGCCGCAGGGCCTTTGCTCTCTGAGGCTCTTGGCTCAAACCTCTAGACTCTAAGGATAGAGACATTCCATGGCCGATGGCGTTGGCGATAATTCGAGTTCGCGTAACGCGAGCTCGACCAGGGCCTTCACAATCCAGTCTTCGGCTTCCACATCGGCATCGCGAATGGTGGCAAAGAGTCTTGCCGTGGCCAGGTGACGACGTTGCTCATGAGAAAGATCGGAGTCATCAACCTCATGGGCTGCCTGCATTGCCATGTGACCGATGCGACTGCACAAAAGTGCGAAGGCGGACTGGCGAAACTGGTTTAATGAGCGATGAACGCCTCGCCGCCGGGACTCCTGCAATGCACGTTGAATTGACTCAAATATTACCTTGAACATGGACTCATCCTTTTGCAATCAATCACCGGCAACAGCAAGCGGGTCTTTCCGGAAGTTTGCCTATGCCCGGCAGAATTAGTTTGACGAAGTGGCGCACCCCGGCGGCCTTCCCAGGCAAACATCGTTTGGCAACCTGCCTGGGAAATCTCCCGCCAGGAACGACCGGAGAATAGCCTTGCGGCATATTCACCGGCCGAGTTTCGGACTCCCGGGCTCAGCGCCCGGGTCTGGCGGAAGCTTGTAGACTCCTCGAACCTTTATGTGTGTGAGCAGAGAGACTGGTGGCGCCGGCCTGAAGCATGTCCAGATCGTTGCGAAGGCCGGCCAGCACTTCACGCGAAGAGTCCATGAGCGGATCGAGCGAATCTCTTAAGGCCTGCAACTCCCGTTGTCCGGTGCGGAACCAGGCTACGTACATGTCCGCTCCATCGCCGCCGATTCCCGCAGAGATCACTTCCTGGCGCAGGTTCTCCACCTGCTGGGCTTTCGCCGCGAGCTGTCCCGCGTAATTGTCCAGCAGAGACTGTTCTTCAGCGATGCTTTCTTTCAGGTTTTGTTCCGCTCGCGCGGACTGCTCTGTCTGCGCGCTGCGGGCATTATCAAAATGGTCCGGCGCCACCTCAAATTGGGCTGACGCGGGTTGAATTGCGGCCACGGCCGAAACGGAAAATATCAAAATGAGCCTGTGCATGCGATGCATGTTTTCTCCTTACACGGACTCAAGAGAAGCACTTATTACAAGAAACGCGGCACAGGGATTTTCCCCTGAACGGCAGTATTATTTTTTTAAGAGTGAGCCGGCTACACGCCGATGTCTTCGTTCCAGAGCTGAGGGTGGTTCTGGATGAAATCTTCCATCATGGCGATGCATTGCGCATTCTGCCGGACTTCGACAACCACGCCCCTGGACCGCAGCAATTCTTCCTCACCCATGAAGGTACGATTTTCGCCAATGATGACGCGGGGTATTCCGTACAGCAGGATCGCGCCCGTACACATCGCACACGGTGAGAGCGTTGTATAGAGCACGCATTCACGGTAGGTGGCAGCAGGAAGGCGGCCGGCGTTTTCCAGGGCATCCATCTCGCCATGCAGGATGGAACTCGCCTTCTGGACGCGCCGATTATGTCCGCGACCAAGGATCTTTCCTTGGTACACCAGAACAGAACCAATGGGAATTCCGCCTTCACCCAGACCGAGGCTGGCTTCTTCCATTGCGGCCTGAAGAAATGAATCAGCGGCTGACTCAGGGTTAGCGGGAGGCTCAGGATTCGGCATCTTTAGCAGTATAACGACGGCAGCATAACGACAGCAGCATAACGACACCACATCATCGATTCGGGTGCAAGCAGAGTTGCACAATACGGGCTCGCGCCGACCACGCGCCGGGCCCGCTGTGACAGGAGCATTCAGGGGCAAGAGGGAATAAATTGCAATCCAGCGGTTTGGAGCGCAGCGACACAAAGAATGCTTCCCATAAGGGCTCGCGCCGACCACGCGCCGAGCCCACTGTGACAAGCGCCCGACAACCTATCCACGTATAAGGAACTCCTGGGCGGTTTGCGCGAAGCGCCAAATTGAAGACAGGCCGACCACGCGCCGAGCCCGCTGTGAGAGGAGCCCGACAACCTATCCACGTGTAAGGAACTCCTGGGCGGTTTGCGCGAAGCGCCAAATTGAAGACAGGCCGACCACGCGCCGAGCCCGCTGTGAGAGGAGCCCGACAACCTATCCACGTGTAAGGAACTCCTGGGCGGTTTGCGCGAAGCGCCAAATGATGCGAACGAAAAGGGCGAGGCCGACCACGCGCCGAGCCCGCTGTGAGAGGAGCCCGACAACCTATCCACGCGTAAGGAACTCCTGGGCGGTTTGCGCGAAGCGCCAAATTGAAGACAGGCCGACCACGCGCCGAGCCCGCTGTGAGAGGAGCCCGACAACCTATCCACGCGTAAGGAACTCCTGAGCGGTTTGCGCGAAGCGCCAAATTGAAGACCCGACCACGCGCCGAGCCCGCTGTGACAGGAGCATTCAGGGGCAAGAGGGAATAAATTGCAGTCCAGCGGTTTGGAGCGCAGCGACACAAGTGAGGTACTTAGGAATTCTTTACAGCAACTCATTTGAACATCGGGGTTTATACAGTCAGACAGTTCAGCTTCCAGAAGGAGTGGCACAAATGAAGAAGATTTTGATGGGATTACTGGCGATGGGCATGCTCGGCGGCAGCGCTCTTTCGGCAAGCGCCCAGGAATGGCGACATGATCGCGACCGCGATTGGCGTAATGACTACCGCGACCGGCGCGATGACCGCCGTGATATTCGCCGGGACGAGAACAAAATCAACCATGATCGCTGGGAGCTTCGCCGCGATCTGCGCGAAGGGAACTATCGCGGAGCGCAACAGGAGCGCCGCGAGCTGCGCAACGAATATCGTGATGTAAACCGCGATCGCCGGGACCTCCACAATGACTACTATCGCGACCATCGCGGCTGGTAGTTCGTAAATCAAAAGTTTAGGCAGAGAAGGGGCAGTTAGAGGTGAGCTGCCCTTTTTTTGCGGCGTTGACTTTCGCTTTATATTCGCCTATGCTTTCTTTCGGTGACAGCCATGAGCATAGGCTTGAATAGTGGGACTGGAAATGAAAAGCAACGCGAGAATGGAGCACTGCTGATTGCAGCGAGCATTGTCGCGGCCATTCGTTTACGTGGACAGGAAGTAAGACCCTCGCCTCAACTAACTGCTGTGGTCAAAGACTCAGTGATGCTGGCGCGGCTGGTTTTAGCTGAGCTTAGACGCTGAAGCACTCCCATTCAGGCCACCAGGTTTTTTCACTCTTCATGCCGGCTTCCAGGCGGCAAATTTCTTCAGCCATAGCCAACTCTCAAAGGCCGGCGACCAGCCGGCGCCACATACCAGCTTCCCGGACCATGTGACACCGGTCACTGTTTTATAATAACTGGAAGCTCATTCTGGAAAGATCAGATAACAAAGCCAATAGCAGCGCGGCGCAAAAACAGCGACGGTCCTAAAATCCAATCGGCTTATGCTGCGGGCCAAACAGGAATAACAGCTCAATGGCAACCATCGATATCGGCATACAGGAACGCGAGGCGCAGGGTAACCAGGGCGAACGCAAAATCAACGACTTCAGCATCCAGGTGGCCACGGTAAACGGATCAGGCTCACAATCCGCCAACCTGGTTTTATTGCGCAGCATTTTTCAGATGGGCGTGCCGGTTTCCGGCAAGAACCTGTTCCCGTCGAATATCGCCGGGCTGCCCACGTGGTACACCATCCGCGCCAGCAAACATGGCTACATCGCACGCAAAAAGGAAATTGATTTCCTGGTTGCCATGAACCCTGAAACAGCCAATGAAGATGTGATGACTCTGCCCGCTGGCGCTGTCTGCGTATATGACGAGCCCCTGAATTTGAACCAGCTCCGTACTGACGTAACTTTTTATCCTGTGCCTTATGACAAGCTGGTGGGCCCGGTATGTCCTGAAGCCAAGCTGCGCCGCCTGGTCAAGAACATGATTTACGTGGGCGTGGTTGACTTCCTGCTGAGCATTGATCTGCATGAGTCAGAGAAGGCAGTAGCCAGGCAGTTTTCCACAAAAAAGAAAGCCGCCGAACTGAACATGAACGCGGTGCGCGCCGGTTTTGACTATGCCAAGGCCACCTTCACCAAACAGGACCCGTTCTCCGTAGAGCCGATGAATGAGAATGCCGGCAAGATCATCATCGAAGGTAATTCCGCGGCCGCGTTGGGCAGCATGTTCGCCGGGGTTACGGTTGTCACCTGGTATCCCATCACTCCGTCAACGTCACTCATTGAATCGCTCATTGAATACCTGAAGGAATATCGCGTTACGCCGGAAGGCAAGGCCACCTTTGCGGTGGTGCAGGCGGAAGACGAACTGGCAGCCATCGGCATGGTGCTGGGCGCAGGTTGGTGCGGAGCACGGTCCATGACGTCCACTTCCGGACCTGGCATTTCGCTGATGGGTGAATTCGTCGGCTTGGGATATTACGCTGAACTGCCGGGCGTAATCTTTGACGTGCAGCGTGTGGGGCCTTCCACTGGATTACCAACGCGCACCATGCAGGGCGACATTCTCTCGGTGGCGTTTCTTTCGCACGGCGATACCAAACACATCATGCTCCTGCCAGCTTCCGTGAGCGAGTGCTATACCATGGCCATGGAAGCCTTTGATCTGGCGGAAAAATTCCAGACGCCGATTTTCGTCATGCTGGACCTTGACCTGGGCATGAATAACTGGACCAGTACGCCGTTCCAATTCCCGGAAAAGCCTCTGAGCCGAGGTAAAGTCCTGAGCGCTGAAGATCTGACCAGGCTGGGCGGGTTTGCACGTTATAAAGATGTGGATGGCGATGGCATTCCGTACCGCACCTTGCCCGGCACAAAGCACAATGCGGCGGCGTACTTTACTCGCGGCAGCGGACACAATGAGAAGGCGCAGTATAGCGAGCGTCCTGAAGATTACAAGAACAACGTTGACCGGCTGAACCGCAAGTTCGAAACCGCCCGCAAGTTTGTTCCCGCCCCGGTAAAAGAAGCGGACGGCACTTCGAAGATCGGCATTGTCGCATTTGGAACTACGCACTGGGCGCTGGTGGAAGCGCGCGACCAAATGGAAAAAGAGCACGGCATCAAGACTGATTATCTGCGCCTCCGGGCTTATCCTTTCAACCAGGACCTGCATGATTTCATCAAGGGTCATGATCGGATTTATGTGGTTGAGCAGAATCGAGATGGCCAGATGCACCAGCTCATCCGGCTTGAGGTAGCGGCTGATCAGGTCGCCAAGCTGCGTTCTGTGCTGCATTACAACGGCCTGCCGATTGATGCGCGCTCAGTCACAGAAGATATCCGCAAACAGGAGGGCAAGTAATGTCTGCAACACCAACCACGCCTGCGCCATCGCCGGCGCCAAAAACGAACTACGCTGGATTGACCGTGCTGGACTATCGCGGCGGCAAGACTACGCTGTGCGCGGGCTGCGGACACAATGCCATCTCCGAGCGCATTATCGATGCGGCCTATGAAATGGGTATCCAGCCGGAGAACCTGGTCAAGCTGAGTGGAATTGGCTGCTCTTCCAAGAGCCCCGCGTATTTTGTGAACCGCGCTCACGGCTTCAATACCGTGCATGGCCGCATGCCCTCTGTGGCCACTGGCGTTTCCCTGGCCAATCACAAGGTCATGCTGCTGGGCGTTTCAGGCGACGGCGACACGGCATCCATCGGCGTGGGACAATTTGTTCACCTCATGCGCCGCAATCTTCCGTTGATTTACATCATTGAAGATAACGGCGTGTACGGACTCACCAAGGGGCAGTTTTCCGCCACCGCCGATCTGGGCGCAAAGTTGAAGACCGGTGTGGTCAACGATCTGCCGCCCATCGATACCTGCGCCATGGCCATCCAGTTGGGCGCAACGTTTGTGGCGCGGTCGTTCTCCGGTGACAAGAAACAGTTGCTTACTCTGATGAAGGCGGCCCTGGCACACAAAGGGACGGTGATGATCGACGTGATTTCGCCTTGCGTTACGTTCAATGATCACGAAGGATCCACCAAGTCATACAAATACCTGAAAGACCATGACGAGCCGGTACAGGACGTAGGCTTTGTGCCGCACTTTGAAAATATTGACGTGGATTACGATCCCGGGACCACCACGGTGGTGACCATGCATGATGGATCGTCACTGCGGCTGCGCAAGCTGGAGCATGATTATGACGCAACCAACAAGCGTAAGGCGTTGGACATTATGGGCGCGTCGCATGAAAGCGGTGAAGTGCTTACCGGCGTGCTGTATCTGAATACCAAAGCGCCAAGCTTTACGGATCTCCTCAACCTGGTTGACCAGCCTCTGGGACAGTTGCCGGAGAGCGTGGTGCGTCCGCCGAAGAAAGCGCTGGAAGAAATCATGGCCGAATTGCAGTAAGGATCATCTTTGAACAAAGGGCAGGCTGCGATGAGCGGCCTGCTTTTTTTGTTCCGCGACCGAGAAGGAATTCAATGTAGAGACGCGGCATGCCGCGTCCGAGACGTCAGAATCTTGCTTAATGTCCAGGGCTTAACCATAATCCAGGGCTTAACCATAATCCAGGGCTTAACCATAATCCAGGGCTTAACCATACATCAGCGCCGTAGGCGCGTCGCGAAGTTAGCCCAGCCTGAGGCGAGCGTATGCGAAGCCGTAAGGCTGGGTAGGAAGAAAAAACATTAAGAGCCCCGTAGGTGGCGACACATTGTTGGTGATCATATTCATCAGTGGACGTCGTTCCGCGCTGCGGAACTCGCGCTGCGGTTAGTGCCGTTCCTTTGCTACGCTACCTCCAACTCACCTTCTGGCTCGTCAGGTTCCGGTTCTTTCACGCGTGCTGGATTTCTGAGCTGTTCTTCCTTCTTGTCTTCCTTGCGTTCTTCCTGATCGACAGGTTGTTTCATGGTGTCCTCCCCTAAAGATGAGAAGTAGGATGAGAAGGGAAGGATGCTTTCACGGCGGATCTGAGAGAATTTCCCGCGCAACTTTTGTCCCACTTACGGGTCTACACATATAACAGAGCAAGTGTGGGGGAGAAGGGTTCTGAGGGAAGGAACACCTTATCACTGCATCATAAGAACGCGTTGTTAGAGAGGCGGCTGCGCTAACCGGCGCGGCCGTTTCTATTTCTGCGCCACGCGGGTCGCCGGGCGGGCATTTCTAGTGTCGAAATTGTTTGTTCCTGGAATCTTTTCGCCAAAAATCTTTTCCACTAGAATCGATGCATGCCGAATCCTGGTCCGCTCTTCAAGCCGTATGACACGCTGGTAAAGATCGAATTGGGCGACAAACATTTTGAGGTCCCGTCCGGGAACATGCTTCTTCGCGCCTTCCAATTCCTGTCACCCGAAGACATTTCCTACGGGCGCTTTTGCTGGAATGAAGAATGCCAGTATTGCCGTGTAAGTTTTGATCTGGGTCCGGAAACGCCGGTGCGAACCGCGCTTTCCTGTAAATTGATGGTTCAGAGTGGAATGCGCATCTCAGAAGTGGCTCAGGAATTGAAGTACTGCTTGCGGAAGCTGGAACTGAACGTGAAGGTCAAGCCGCAGCCTTAGAGGGCGGAAGTGGCGCGGGGAAACTATTTATGGCTGGGCGAAGGACGTGAAGGCTTGGAGGCCGCTCCCGCAGCCCCCAGCTTGGTGAGTCTTTCTTTGGCCTGGCTTGCTTCCGGGCTTTTTGGGTAGCGTGACATCAGGCTGCGCAGCTCCTGCACCGCGGCATCTCGCTTGCCCAGTTCCAGCAACGCATAACCCTTCTTCAATTGGGCAGCAGCGCCTTTGTTGCCGCCGGGAAACTGGTCGAGAACTTTGTTATAGGAGTCCACGGCCCCGGCGTAATTTCCCTGGCGGTATTGAATTTCTCCCAGATAGAACTGCGCGTTCCCGGCGAGATCGGTATTGCCATAGACCTGCACGTACTGCGCGAATTCCTGCGACGCGAGATCGTTCTTGCCCGCGTTGTAATCGCCCAATGCGCTGTTGTAAAGCATGTCCGCAGGCGGCGCCTGCGACTTTGCTGAACCGCCTGGCCCACCAGGTGCCGCGCTGGTTCCCGCACCAGAGGGCGGATTCACAATATTCTGCTGCGCGGATTGCATGTCATCCAATTGCTTGCTCACCTTCGCCAGGCGCGCCTTGAGCTCGTCCACCGAATCATGCAGCGCCTGCACCTGGCCGGAAATCTGGTCAACTTTGCTGGATGCATCATTGGTCTGCGCTCCCAGAGTCTTCTGCAGATTCTGGACGGACGTGCTCATCTTGTTCACGTTGTCCGTCTGCTGGGTGACCAGGTCGCGCATGGCGCCCATGCGCTCGTCAAACGTTTGCTGCATGCGGGCCATGTTGTCCTGCAGAATCTGGAGCTGTGTCTGGATCTGGATAAGTTGCGATTTTGTGTTTTGCGCGGCTGCTGGTTGCACCAGACAGGCGGCAAGAACAAACGCCATGAGCAGGACGATTAAGCTTTGTCTCTTCATAAACATTTAACTCGTTAGATGCAGAATAGCTGGCATGCCAGCAAAGTTTTTAACCCCAGAACAATTCTAAAGTAGCCAGTGGTTTTAAAGTAGACGATCAGCGGCGAGGGGAAGTATCTAGAAGAATTCCTCACGGGCCAAAGCCCAATGAAGAAGAATGCCGGACGAGCGATTGGCCCGTCCGGCAATTTGTGGTTTAGTGCGCCAGAGAGAAATGGTCATGCCGGTTCTTCTGCCAGCAAGCCTCGTTGGCATCCGTGCAGACCGGTTTCTCCTTGCCGTAGCTGATGGTCTTGAGCGAATCTGCGCTCGCACCAGCCTGGGCCAGGGCCTGGCGGGCTGCGTCGGCACGCTTTTCACCCAGGGCCAGGTTGTATTCAGTGGAACCACGGTCATCGCAGTTGCCCTCGATCTGGACCTTCCAGTTCGGATGGGCGCGCATCACTTCAGCCAGGTGGGCCAGCATCTGCTGTGAATCAGGGCGGATGTCAGCTTTGTCATAGTCGAAGTAGATGTCCTGCGCGGCCTGGGCGAAGAGCTGATCGTCCGTGACCTGAGGCGTTGGTACTGGCGTGGGAGCTGGCGTGGGCGCCGGAACAGCCACGCTTACCTGCGCTGTGGCATCCTGCGTTCCGCCTGCACCTTTTGCAGTCAGGTGATACGTGGTTGTCTGTGTAGGTGATACTGGTTGCGTACCGCTGGCGTTCACCTTTTGCCCGTCGAGCTGAACGTCATCAGCGCCGTCAGTGCTCCACGTAAGTGTGGAAGACTCTCCAGGCTTAATGGACGTCGGGTCGGCGGAGAGCGTTGCGGTCACCTGTTTGGGCGGCGGAGTTGGCGGCGCCGGTGGCGGTTTCTTCTTGCAGCCGCTGACCATCATCAGCAGTGCGATCATTCCCAGGATGAGAATCCAGCTTTTTCTATTCACCTCATGTCCTCCAAGACAATTGCGATTCTTACGATCGCTAGTTCACATAAAAAAACGACGTTATCGGTAGCTCCAGTTAGGCTGCGAATTGCGGCCTTCCCGCGTGAGCTGTTGCAGGTGCGTGCCGTCGGCCAACACGCTCCAAACCTGTTCCGTGCCACTTCGATTTGACTGGAAAACTATATGACGTCCGTCGGGCGACCAGGAAGGAAAATCGTTTCGCCCACCGTCATGGGTCAATTGTACGATCTGTCGTGATGCGATATCCATCACATAAATATCGGCCCCGCCCAGGACGCCGGGACCGTAATTTCTTACCCAGGAAAAGGCCAGGAGCAGGCCATTCGGTGACCATGATGGCGAAACGGCGTAGCCCTGGTCTGTGAGCCGGATCACATTACTGCCATCGGTATCCATCAGGTAGATTTGCGGCAGACCGGTGCGACCGCTCACGAAGGCGATCTGCGCATTGGTCTTGGGGTTGAACACCGGCGAAACGTCTGTCTTGCCGGTAGTCAACCGCTTGGCTCCCGCGCCGGATGCATCGGCAATGAAAATCTCAGAAGCGCCGGTACTCATGGATGAGGAAAACGCTATTTTAGTCCCGTCAGAGCTCCACGCGGGAGAATAGTTTCCGCCGCCAAACCTGGGGAAGCTGACCGTTCGGCCCAGGTCCAACGAGTACATCATGATCTGCCAGGAACTGGTCAGGCCGCTAAAAGCCACGCGTGTGCCGTCCGGTGAAACCCGGGGCGAGAGAGCGATGCTGCTGGCGCCCAGCTTGGTCAGTTGTTGCTGGCGGGCGCCGTCATAGTCCATGGACCAGACTTCCTTGTGGCCGCCGCGCGTGCTGATGAAGTAAATTTTGCTTTCGGTGGGCCCGGGAACGCCGCCCAGCCGGGTGATGATCTCATTGGCAAAACGATGGGCGATCAACCGGGCATTATCTGAGGTGGCATCTTCCTTGTATTGTTTGCCCAGAATCTGTGGCGATGCGGTGTTCTTCACATCGTAAAGCCAGCCTTGTACTTCAACCTTGCCGCTGGCCACGCCGAGATTACCGAAGGCGACCATCGCGGCGTTCGGTGGTGGGCCGGCCCATACATTGAGCTGAATGTCATTAGGGAAGCCCGGATTCCCGCCAGGATAAAAACTCTTGGCCACCATCTCAAAAATGCCGGCATTATCCAGGTCATACCACAGTGTTTCATTGAAAACGGATAGCAATGGCGGATTACCCGGATCACCATTCGCGGGTTTGAAGTCGGGCACTGCGAGTCGAATCGGGGCGCCGCGGTTGGTACCGGTGCGGATCCAGTCCTGGGCGTTCAATTTAGTGGCCGGCAGCAGCGCCAGGAAAAGAAAAAGCGCCAAACCTGCCGTAACGGTTTTACATCCGGCTTTGGTCAAGATTGCTTTGTTCAACATGTCTCCACTTATTACTTTGTATAGTCGAACCAGAATTCAACAGATACCTTGCTGCCCGGATACTCAGGCGGTAGCGGGCCGAAATCACTGCGCTGGACCGCGCGCATAGCCTGCTGGTCCAGTGCCGGAACGCCGCTGGATTGCTCAATACGTACGTTAGTGGGCGAACCGTCTTTCATGATGTCGAAAATCAGGTACACGCGCTTGGCATTGTCCGTGTCCACCTTGAACCAGTTGCGTGACACAGTGTCGTTCACGTGTCGCACGTAGTACGCGAATCGCGAACCAAACGACTGCGTCCTGAAAGCTGAATCCGCCTTCTGTGTGTGGCGCGGCTGAAGCTGCCGAAAGGCCCGCTGACAGGACCTTTTTCGCCATAGGGTACCGCGGTGTCTTCAGGAGTCGGCAGCGGATGAGCATGCGCAATCGTTGGCGGCGTTTTGGTCTGGGGCTTCGGCTTCACCTTGACGTCTTTGCTGGGAATCGAAACGCCATCGTCGGTTTCCACCGGCTTGGGCTGGGGTTTGGTTTCGGTGACGCCCTTGGAATCATTGGCGACGATGTTCTTGGATTCTTCCACGTGAGGAATCGGCAAGTGCCGACGCGCTGATCAAAGTTGCGTTGACTGCATCTCCCGTATTCTGGCCCCAGTTCGTGGTTGCGCGTGGCGCAAGCAGAAATGCGGTCAGCACAATGCTGCCGGTAAGAAACAGGTGAAAGCCCGCCGAGAGGAACAAAGGCTTCTTCCACTGCTCCCGTTCATAGAACAGGTTGGGACGAACAAAGGCCATATTTGCTGTATATAACGGTGCTATTTAATCTTCGGAATCTGTGTGGCTTCCGTCACAATGCTGACGTTGGTGATGCCCGCGGCCTTAACCGTCGCCATCACGGTGGCGAATGCTCCAAAAGCCACGTCCTGGTCGGCGCGCACGTAAACTGACTGGCCGCGCGGATCGCGTATTTTCTGGTGAAGCATCGCGCCCAGGTCATCCAGTTTCACGTGATCGCTGCCAAGATAAACTTCCTGGCCCTTGGTGATGCTGATGACCAGTCGTTCTTCAGAAATGTCTTTCACCTGTTTGGTCTTGGGCACGTTCACTTCAATGCCCGATTGCAGTACAGGCGCGGTCACCATGAAGATGATGAGCAGTACCAGCACCACGTCAACAAACGGAGTGATGTTGATTTCTGAGAGCGATGTCTGAGTGCGACCGTTCTTTGCCGTGAACGCCATTAGCGCACTCCCGTCGGGATCCCCGTGGTGCGTTCAATAAAGTTCAGGATCTCCAGCGAGAAATCGTCCATGCGGGCGCCGAATTCGCGAATCGAACTGGTGTACTGGTTGTAGGCGATAACAGCAGGAATAGCGGTGAACAAGCCGGCGGCCGTGGTGATGAGCGCTTCAGAAATACCCGGAGCGACGGCGCGCAGTGTTGCAGCACCCGCATCGCCGAGTCCGTGGAACGCGTCAATGATGCCCCATACCGTGCCGAACAATCCGATAAACGGTGTGACAGCGCCGCACGTGGCCAGCAATGGCAAGCGGCGTTCCAGTCGCGTGAGCTCTTCTGAAGATGCGATTTGCGCGGCGCGCTGCACGGCGGTGATGTTGCCTTCGCCCTGGCGACGATACTCTTCATACGCATTTTCAAACACCGGCACTAACGGGCTTGGCTTGAATTGCTCAGCGACGGCAGCAATGTCCTGCAAGCGATGTGCTTTTCTGAAAGCGCGCAAAAACCTGCCACTCTGTGTGCGAGCTCTTTTCAACGATGACCATTTGGACAGGATGATGGACCAGGACAGAATGCTGAAGATGAGAAGAATTAAAAGGACCACTTGGGCCACGGGTCCGGTCTGGCGCACCAGGTTAATGATCTCGCCGCCTATGTAGAAGCCGATTTGAGTTGTATGAATCATTGCAAACCTAACTGCCTCTATCAGTTACATTTTGACCGTAACATCCCAAAATGCTCCCGTCAAACGGGTGAATCGTTTGATTCAACAGGACTAAGAATGGGTTACATCGGCGTGGGGAGCGCTCTGGCGGCCTCTTTAAACCAGAACGGCTCGCAGGTAACCCGGATGCGAAAAATTTAAAGGACTTATCCGCCGACACCGGCGAGAGGTGTCTTTTCAGTCAATGTACGCTGGCGAATAGCTGGCTGTTCCAAAGTACAGCCCAGAAATATCACTGCCGTGCACTTCAAATCGGCTGATGTACAACGCTTTTTCTCCCACGGCACCATGCGGGCGTCATTTTCCGGAAGATTTTCAAACCTATCGCGCTGTCTAACCCGCAATGATATATATGGATGTGAAATGAAGAAGATCTGGCTGGCTGTTGTTTCGTCCATCATTCTCAGCTCATTTTTTTTCGCGCCGCGAGCGACCGCTCAGCAGCCAACCGCCCCGCCGGATGCCGCGGCTCCTCAAACGGCCGCACCGTTGGCCAGGCCGCAATCGACTCCAACTCCAAATCCGAATCCGTCTCCCACACCTGCCGCGGACGATACCAACTCGCCGATTCCCACTTCTGCGAGCGCACCCAGCAGCACGGTGGGGAATGCGGCCGAACCGGTGTGCCTTTGCGTGAAAGGCAAGTTCAAATATTTCCTCTCGGAGTCATTTCGTCCCGGAATCTATCCAGTTGCCGCGGTCTATACCGGATACACCATGGCGTTCCCGCCCAGCGGCTATCCGCCGGAATGGCGCCAGGGTGTGGGTGCATTCGCGCGCAACTATGGCGACTTCATGGCGAGCTGGGCTTCGGTGCAGGGAGGAAAATTTGTGGTCGCAGCGGCGATCCACGAAGATCCGCGCTATTTCCCGTCCAAGAGCAAGAACTTTTTCGCGCGCACATTCAACGCCGCGCGCTTCGCAGTGGTTGACCGCGGTGACAATGGGAGTCCGCGGCCTGCGTTGGCCAACATCGGGGGTGCATTTGCGGGAGGCTTTGTCGGCAACGCCTACCTCCCCGATAACTATGCTGACGTTTCACACGGTTTGAGGAGAAGCGGATTCGCATTGCTCGGCTTTGTCACCAGCAACCTGGCTGATGAGTTCCATCCGGAAATCCGAAAGATTGCAACCAAGCTGCATCTGCCTTTTATCGGAAAATAGGCTGCGGCCACGCCACCACTTTTTATAGCTTTCGCGGCTGTAAAATGATGGCCGGAGCCGCCATGCCTCAATACCACTGCCTGGTTCAGCAAGGCCGTTTGACCGCGGCAAAGAAAGCCGAAGTCGCGCGCGAAATCACCCGCATCCATTGCGACCTGACGAACGCACCCAAACATTTTGTCCATGTTATTTTTCGCGAGATTGCTGCGGGAGACTGGTTCACTGCGGATAAGCCATCTTCGTTTTCCATTGTGAATGCATTGATCCGTGCTGGTCGCAGTGATGAACAGAAGCAGAAGCTGATGACGCAGATTTCCAGCGCGTGGAACAAAGTCACCGGCCAGACGGAAAAGGAACTGGTAGTGACGATTACGGACATTCGCTCGGAAACCTGGATGGAAGCCGGACAAATCATGCCGCAACCCGGCGGCGAAAAAGAATGGTTCGCACGGCTGGGTCTGGAAATGTGACGTAACTCTCCCTGTTGGTTCATGGCCCAGAACTCTCTGCAGAACTTGACTTCGGATAGTGCTTTGGCGCGGGTTCGTACTCTCAACCCGTGCTACCATGGTGTTTGCAGTTTGATTGTTCTCTCGCTAGATAGACTTCGCCGCCTTTGCTGACGCCCTGACTATTTCTGCTGAGTACAGTTTCATCTCATGACTCGAAGGAACTAGGACCATGAAGATTTTTGTAGGCAATTTCTCTTTCAGCACCACTGAAGACGATCTGCGCTCCCTCTTTTCACCATTTGGCAACATCGACACAATTTCGGTCATTACGGACCGTACCACGGGGCGTTCACGCGGATTTGGATTTGTGGAGATGGGAGACCGCGGGCAGGCAGAAAAGGCTATTGAGGCATTGAACGGAAAAGATTTTGGCGGGCGCAGTCTCAACATCAATGAAGCGCGTCCCAAGACCGATGGTGGCGGCCCACGTGGCCCGCGTTCGGGCGGCGGTGGCGGACGTGGCGGCGGCAGCCGTGATGATTATTCCGGTCACGCGCGCCAGCCCAGGGAGCCACGGTGGTAGGAGCAACTGGATTGAGCGGCACAGCGCGCAGAATGCGCAATCAAAGCGAAAACGCTCCGGTCAGGAAATCGATCGTGATGAGCGTTGTGGTTTGCAGCGAGTGCGGGGAGCGGTTCGCGATCAGTCATGAGCCGGCTTCCCAGGACGCTATCCTGGCGGACCGTCAGGCAGCCTGGCTGCGTGAGATCTTTACCTGGGACCATATCCAGGAGACCAAACATCGCGGTTCCATCACGCTTCCGGCAGCAGACGAGATCAAGTAACTCGTTTATTGTGAACAAAACATGCCGGGCCCGTTACCTTTGTGTGCACTCACGCCGCATCACCTGCACAATTTGTGTTACACTGAGGTTGCTTCAGGTTAACGGTTGCAGGGTTTTCATTCGATCGAGATCTTATCGAGGGATTCCCGACCAAAGGATTATCCTCCGCTTTTCTGAAGCCCAAATCCAACATATCGGCATGAGATCACTCTGCCCAGACGTTTGTAAACGTCTCGCCGGAACGGCGCCGACAAAGAAAGCAACATAAGTTTAAGAATGGTTCTTTTTACAGAACTGCCAATCTCTCCCTATCTACAGAGCCGTCTAGCTGCGGCACAATTCATCAACCCAACCCAGGTCCAGGAAGCGGCCATTCCGCCCGGAATCCTGGGAAAAGATATTCTTGCCACCGCCCAGACGGGTACCGGCAAAACGCTGGCCTTCCTGATTCCCGTGATTGAAAAATTGCTGGCGAATCCGGCAAAGGGAATCCAGGCACTGGTGCTGGTTCCCACGCGTGAACTGGCCATGCAGATCAATACGCAATTTGAAGCCTTGCGAGGCAAGAAAATTCCTGCCGCGGCTTTGCTGATCGGCGGAAATTCAGAACGTGCACAACTGCAAACACTCCGCCGTGGCGCGAACGTGATAGTTGCCACCCCCGGACGGTTTGAAGACCTGCTGGACCGCAGAATGTTCGACCTGAAGAGCGTAAATACCTTGGTGCTGGACGAAGCCGACCGCATGCTGGATATGGGATTCATTCCCGCCATCCGTCGCATTGTGGCGCAACTTCCGCGCGCGCGCCAGACCATGTGTTTTTCGGCAACGCTTGATCCCGCCGTGGCCCACCTGGTGGAAGATTACGTGAAGCACCCGGTGCGCCTGACCTTCGGATCCACTCGGAAGGCGTCAGCCAGCGTGGAACTCATGGCTTACGAAGTGGCCGCTGACCAGAAACTGTCATTGCTGCGCAGGTTGCTGGACGAACAGGATGGCAGCAGCCTGGTATTCGTCCGCACCAAGCGTTCCACGGAACGCCTGGCGCAAAAACTGAAACAAGGCGGAATGAACGTGAGCGTGATTCACGGTGATCGCACGCAGGCCCAGCGCACCAACGCTCTCACCTCATTCCAGCAGGGCAAATCGAAAATTTTGATCGCGACTGACGTTGCCTCGCGGGGCATTCACGTGGACAACATCGCGCAGGTCATTAATTACGATCTCCCGGCCGTCGCGGAGGATTTCATCCACCGTGTAGGCCGTACTGGTCGCGCCGGCTTGCAGGGAAGCGCAGTCACGTTCTTCACTCCACTGGAGCGCTCGGACTTGAATTCACTGGAACGCAATCTGCAACTTAAGATCAAGCGGGTTCGTGCGGAATCTGATTTGCAGCGCGAAGAACGGGTAAAGCCGATCGACGTTTCCACTTTTGTGCCCGTGCCGGTTAAACCCGGTTCTAAGGCAATGCGTTTGCCTGGCGAAGTCTTACAGCGCCACGCATAAGAACATTACCAGGTCCGCGGTTTTTAGATGGATGTGCTGTAGAGCTCATGATCTAAAGCTGCGGACCTTTTAGTTTATTTTTCCATTTAATTAGTTGCGCGTAAGCGGCATCAATCGGAAAAGAGCGTATGATCGAAGTGGCTCTCCTCCAAAGATACGCACAAACTCCATGCGCTTTTCTGAAGAACTGCCGCAGTCAAGTTCGACGAGGTGTTTCAAATGCGCTCTGGTTTAGTTTTCAACGTTTCTACGCGGATACCCAACAGATTCCTTCTTTGCCGTATGCTGGCAGCGTCAGCCAGAAAGATGCATCGCGATGGTATTTCCACGTCGCAAAGTATCAACAACTCCCTGGTTGCTCTACGAGGTTCGAAAGAATCGCAGGAGGACATGATGAACAACGTTGGCGTGTCATTAGACCCAACGGTTGCGCATGATGAGGCCCTTGCGGCGGCGGCTGCCTCACTGTCCTAGTCGAGCGTTTTCCATGGCCGGATTCCGCCTGCCCACTTCTTAAAATTCCAGACATAAATAAAAATCGCACCACTCTCGGCTCTCTTCCGCCAGAGGTGGTGCGATTTTGGTCTTTCATCAGGGCCATTTCAGCCCAGTTCATTTAAAAATCGTGGAAGTTAAAGCCTTCCGGCTGACCTTCTTCGTCCAACTTAATCGTTAGTTCTGCTGGCCGTTCGGCAGCGGGCTGTTCCTGGTCCATCTGCTTGCGTTGGGCCTTCTTCTGGGCTTTTTCCACGCGCTTTTCCTGTCTGGCGCGTTCTTTTTGTCTCTTGGCGGCGGTTGTTCTTGAGCTTCCAGCCATGTATTACCTCCCTTGGAAGAAAAAACGGCTACATGACCGCTTTTTCGGGTTGAATCTTAAAAAGTGCACACGCCCATCCAGTTCAAAATTAAAGGCGGCATGCTGCCGCCTGGTTGTGAACTCGGGGTAGTACCCCTCTCCGAATATTAATAAGGACTGTGTTAATACATTTCTAGGATAACACACTCCAGTGAATTTCCTGATGTTTGTGGGTCCGCGGATTCAGGAGCTGCTCTGCTAGCTCGTTTGTTTTCAACAATCCTTAATCTTGAACAATCGAAGATCTTGAATAATAGAAGATCTTGAATAATCGAAGACCTTCAACAATCGTGGTTACCTTCTGCTGATAGGGCAGTATATATGTCTGATATTCAAAGAGGTGCCGCTTTGGCGCTGGTCCAGACACTCGCAGGAATCAAGCAAGACTTAAAGTTTGCCGTACGGCAACTGCGCAGAACCCCCGGGTTTGCCGTGGTGGCGATCCTTACGCTCGCGTTAGGTATTGGTGCGAATGCCGCCGTTTTCAGCGTGATGAACGCGGTGATGCTGCGCTATCTGCCAGTCCCCAATCCTCAACAGCTTGTAATGCTTCACTACACGGACCAGCCTGAAAACACCAGCCAGACGGGTTATGACGATACTTCACTATCTGAACCTGTCTTTGCCACACTGCGCAAACAGAATGACGTTTTTTCCGACCTTGTGGCATTTGTGCCGCTTGGCATTCCCAAGATCGCCGTGCGTATAGGCAATGATCCGGAAGAAGCAGCAGTGGATGAGGTAAGCGGCAACTTCTTTTCCGGACTGGGTGTCAGGATCGCGCGTGGCCGGGGTTTTGAAGTCGCCGACGAAAACGCGCACGCACAACTGGCCGTGCTGAGTTACGCATACTGGACCAGCCGCTTTGGCCGCAATCCATCGGCATTAGGCCAGACCATGTTTATCAAGGGCGTGCCTTTCACCGTTGCCGGCGTTGCGGCTCCGGAATTCACGGGTATGGAGCGCGAAAAGGCCACGGACATCTGGGTACCTTTTCAAACCAATCCACAACTGAAGCCGTGGGGTGCGCCCGCCCAGGAGAAAGAAGGCCTTTACGGCACTCCGGAGTGGTTTTTCCTCATGACGGTAGGGCGGCTGCGCCCGGGAGTATCGCTGGAACGGGCCGAGGCCCAACTCAAGCCGGCTTACTCGCAGGTACTCATCAGCAATTTGGGACCACCCAAACCGGGCGATCGCGCCAGTGAACTACACCTCACTCCGGTGCGCGGCGTTGAGGGCGTGAACGACAATTACAAGGAGCCTCTCACCGCGTTGATGGTGATGGTGGGATTGGTATTGACGATCGCGTGCGCGAATGTAGCCATGTTACTGGTAGCGCGCAACGCCGGGCGTGAACGAGAGTTCAGCGTTCGCATGGCGCTGGGTGCGCGTAAGGGAGTCATTTTTCGCCAGTTATTAATGGAAAGCCTTCTACTGGTTGCGGCTGGAGGACTTTTAGGATGGGGATTTGCAGGCCTGGCGACAAAAGCGCTGGCATCATGGTCTTCGATGGATGTGAGTCTGTCTCCGGACTGGCGCGTGCTTGTCTTTGCTCTGGTTCTCTGCGCTGTAGCCGCCTTGATCTTTGGACTGGCGCCGTTGCGGAGCGCGGTGCGCGTGCCGTCAGCCGCTGCGTTGACCACAGGGGCCCTGTCATCACGGCAAAGTAAAAAGAAAGTTCGGGCCGGCCACCTGGTGGTGGCAGTGCAGATTTCACTCTGTCTCATGCTGCTGGTGGGCGCTGGATTACTGGTGCGCACGCTGATCAATCTTGAGAATGCCAACCTGGGATTGCAGGCCAGAGGTTTGCTGGTCTTCGGCGTTGCTCCCCCGGCAACTATTCGAAGTGACGCTGAAGCCGTGCAGTTCTACACGCAGGTGCAGACCAGATTGCGGACGTTGCCGGAAGTTGAATCCGCCACGCTCATGGTCAACCGCCTGGGAAGCGGCTGGAGCAACAACACCGGTGTGTCTGTGGATGGCGCCGTTCCCACGGGTAAGAAATTTGCCGCAGTTCGCTGCAACAACGTGGGATCTGATTTCTTCCACGTTCTGAAAGTTCCTCTGCTTCTGGGCCGCGACTTTACGGATGCCGACACCGCGGCTTCACCGCGAGTCGCCATCATCAACCAGACATTTGCGGACAAGTACATCCCGGATGCAAACAAATTGGGTCACCACATCAAATTATCGGGCGACCCTAAAGGGGAGCTCGTGGTGATTGGCGTGGTGGCGGACAGCCGTTATACCAGCGTACGTGAGACTGCACGGCCCATGGCTTACGTTCCGTTCTCGCAAATTGGCGGTGTGTCCACCATGCATTTTGCCTTGCGCGTCCATGGCCGTGCGACATCTCTGTTGCCTGAAGTGCGCAGAGTGGTAAAGGAATTCGGCCCTGACCTGTCACTGCTTCAGCCCATGGAGCAACAGGAACAGTTTGACACCACCTACACTGACGAGCGGATGTTTGCCCGGTTGTCAATTTTCTTCGGACTGCTGGCAGCACTGCTGGTGGCAACCGGCCTGTACGGAACCATGGCGTATCGCGTGAACCGGCGCACGGCAGAGATTGGCGTTCGCATGGCCCTGGGAGCGCAACGCGGACAAGTATTGTGGATGGTCCTGCGGGAAAGCCTGATTGTGTGTGCTGCTGGAATTGTAGTGGGACTCCCAGTGGCCATCGCATGTTCACGGCTGCTGCGGTCCATGCTGTTCAATTTGTCGCCGTTCGATCCTTTGGCCTTCGCCATCGCCCTGGCTGGAGTTTGCCTGGTCACATTGCTGGCGACGGCGATCCCGGCAAGGCGGGCTTCGTCAGTGAATCCCATTGTGGCCTTGAGATACGAGTAGCGGCGTCAATTCAAGGGTTCAGGCCACCCGAATGAGGGTTTCTGGTTCTAAGCAGAGACACTCATGTCCGATCCTAGAAAACCGAAATGCTGTTCTTGCGGTAGCAGCAGGCTGCTACGGCTCTCCTCGTTCATTCTTCCAATTCTCTTTGTCTGCGCCTTTGCATCCGGACAAGAGCCGGCAAAAGCAAAGCAAGAGCCTCAGGATAGAACCGTCCAGACGCAGATGAATAACGTGATGTACCACGTCGGCGATAATGCCGCGGTGCACATCCTCAAACTGGGTGGCGAACTGGTTCCCACCAAACCGGACGGCATCCCCATCTTCGATGACAAGAACTCCTTTGATCTGCGTGTGACCGCGGCCGAAATGGTCATTACACCGCAAGCCATGGCCAACGTTCTCAACCAATTCGTCTTCAACGACAAAAACTCGCCGATCAAAGATGTTTCCATCCAACTGGAAAATGGCCTGATGAAAGTTAAAGGAAAGCTGAAGGCCAACGTAAGCTTCGAAACCGACAGCAGCGCCACTGTGACTGCTGACGGCAAGATCAGGCTGCATGCGGAGAAAATCCGAGCACTACACGTGCCCGCGAAAGGGCTGATGGACTTGTTCGGAGTGGAGGTCGCCGACCTGATCAAGAACGGCAAGGTCAAGGGTGTGACGGCCGAAAAAGACGACCTGATTCTCGATCCGGAACAGGTCTTCCCGCCTCCGCGAATACAGGGAAAGGTGTCAACGATCAAACTCGCGGGTGGACAGATCGCCCTGACCTTCGGATCGCCGCAAAAGTATCAATGGGCCAAAGTTCCGGCCCAGAACTACATGTGGTATCACGGCAACCGGCTGCAATTCGGCAAGCTGACCATGCATGACACGGACCTGCTGCTGGTAGACCCTGACCCTCGCGATCCGTTTGATTTCGACCTCAGCCATTACAAGGAACAACTCATGGCGGGCTACAGCAAGACCACGGCGACGTTCGGCCTGCGGACCACGATGGTGGACTACAACAAACTTAGCAAAAACAAGAGGTGATGTAGCCTGCCTGACACCGTTCTGCTTCGGCGGCTCAAAGCGGAGGAAACGGTAAAAACCCGCTGCCATCACCCCATTCGAAAACGTTTCAAAAACGTTCGCAAAACAATGTTTCGCCAAAAAACGTTTCGCAGAACATTAAGATGCGATGGCGCGGCCGCGAGTTGACGACCATAAGGTCGCTTTCGCTACCAGCCGATGGCTAATGTTTAGTAATGCTCTGAATCAGTTGTTGCAATCCATTCCACGCAATCTGCGCGCCGATGCAGAGCAGAATGAAGGCGATAACATTCAAAATGCCGCGGATGGTCTGGCGGGAGATGCGGGCTGTGAGTCGCGGCGCGTATGCATAGCTGAAGTAGACGGCAATGCAATTCAAGATAACCGCAGCCAGAATCCCGGTGTGCGCCAGCACGGTGGCAAACATCGTTTTCTGGGTTGCATGGGCGCTGAGAGTGATGGCCACAGCAAGCGTGCCTGGTCCGGCTGTGATGGGAAAAGTGAAAGGATAAAACACCTTGTCGCCCAGGGAGCTTGGATCAAAACCCGGCGCAACCATGTTTTCACGCGTCCCGGAGCTTTCTTCGTTGAGTAGTCTCCAGCCGATGGCTACCACCACCAGGCCACCTGCAAGCTGGACCACCGGAAGCGAGATGCTAAAAAAGGAAAGTACAGCAGCGCCGGATACATCGACGATGAAAAGGAAGATGACGGTGCTAATGGCGATCTTGCGCGCCAGGCGTCGATAGACCTCCGGCGGCGCCGGGCCGACCAGACCAAAAAAGACAATCCCAGAACCCACCGGATTGATTAGCGGAAGAAACGCGCTGAATGCGAGCGATAGAAATTGTGCCACGAGCAACATGCGACACCTATCGTATCAGCCAGTTGGGTGCCTCAAGGCAGGAAGAAATGCCAGTTGCCTCGTATACTGGACTGCATCCAAACCAGGGTAACTTTATTGCAATATCTTCCTTGTGGGCCATTCTTAACTAATATGTCTTTGACTCGGGTGTCTGTGACTTCTAAATCTTCAAAGCGTTATCTCTTGGCAATTCTGCTGCTGTGTGCCTGGTGCGCCAGCGCATCTGCTGGCGAGCTGAAAGAGAAAACCGCGACTGAGTTCGATCGCTATGTTTCCGCCACAGAAGCACGGTTCAACAATGAATTGAAGCCGGGCGGCCCATTTCTATTTGTGGACGCGCTACCGCAAACGGAAGCCAAAAGTTCTTATGATCGCCTGAAAAACGGTGAGATTCTGGTGGAGAAGCTCAAGACAAACGCGCCTGGAGTCAGCGGCGATGTGCCTGATGGCCTGGTGCATCACTGGGTGGGATTGGTGTTTGTTCCGGGAGTGACCCTGAGCCAGACCTTGCCCGTGGTCCAGGATTATGAGCACCGGGCTGAGCTGTACAAGCCGGAGGTCATGACTTCGAAACTGATCTCACACCAGGGCGATGACTTCAAGATTTTCCTGCGGCTCTATGAAAAGAAATTTACCACTGTCGTCTTCAATACCAATTATGACGTGCAATGGGGACGCGTTTCAGCCACGCAGATGTTCTCCAACACCATCAGTACGCGCATCACAGAAGTGAAAGACGCGTCGCAGCCGGATGGCCCTGAATATCCTCCGGGGCAGGGAAGCGGCTACTTATGGCGGCTGAACACGTATTGGCGCTATGAAGAGAAAGATGGTGGGGTTTACATACAGTGCGAAGCTCTGTCTCTCACCCGCGATATACCCACGGGCCTGGGATGGCTGCTGCGTCCGCTGGTGACATCCGTGCCCAGGCATTCCCTGAACGCGGCATTGGGTCGCACGCGCGAAGTCGTGGAACAACATGCACCGCATAGTGTTTCTGCGGCAACTCCGGCCCGCTGAAGTCAGGGCTGCGCTGCATTTCTTGTCAGCATCCGTTAATTCCACATTACCCAATCCCGAATTTTTGTTATCCTGCGCTCACCATTAATGAGGGATTCATGCTGCTGGAACTGCGCGTGGAAAATTATGCGGTGATTGACAGCCTGACGGTGGAGTTTGCCCCGGGGCTGAACCTGCTCACCGGCGAAACCGGTGCGGGCAAATCCATTCTGATCGACGCGCTTTCACTTCTTCTGGGAGATAAAGCTTCCTCCGATATGGTGCGGCACGGCGCGGAAAAGGCCGTGGTCAGCGGCGTATTTGAGCTGGAAGACACGTCACTGAAGGAAGACAAGTCACTGAAGAAAGTCCTGGAAGAAAACGGCATTGAGCCGGAAGACGGGCACATCATCGTCAAGCGCGAGATCGCGGCCGGAGGCAAAGGACGGGTCTTCGTCAATAACCAGCCTGCGACAGTTGGTCTGCTGCGGCAGCTTGCGCCGGCGCTGGCCTCCATCCACGCGCAAAACGAAACCATTCTTGCCTTTGACGGTCCAGCGCGATTGAACCTGTTGGACACATATGCCGGCATCGATCTCCATGAGCCAGGCGAAAAATTTGCAGCCTGGGCCGGCGTGCGTGATCGCATCGCCGAATTTGAGCGCGATGAGCAGGACCGTCTGCGCATGGCCGACCTGTGGAGTTTCCAGAATAAAGAGATATCAGACGCTCAACTTCAGCCGGGCGAAGACCAGAAGCTGGAAGCCGATAAACGCGTTCTGGCCAATGCGGAAAAGCTTCTCACCAGCGCCATGGCCGCGCACGAACTTCTTTATGAGGCCGATGGGTCGGTGATCGCCAAACTTTCTGCGGCGCGTAAGCATGTGGAAGAGCTGGCCAGGTATGATCCGAAATTCCAGGAGTCGTTAACGTCCCTCTTGAGTGCGCGTGCGGCGATTGAAGATGTGAGCGGGCTGGCGCGTGACTACGCTGACAGCATTGATGCATCGCCGGAACGGCTGGCAGAAGTGGAAGACCGGCTGGCGCTGATCGATCGATTAAAGCGCAAGTACGGCAGCAGCGTGGACGAGATCATCGCGTATGGCGAAGAGGTGGCGCGCAAGCTGAATGAGATTGAGAATCGCGAAGAGCTGCTGCGTGATTTAAAGAAGCAGCAGGATGCCGCGGGAATTGCGTACCTGGCGGTGGCGCAGGCGATCTCAAAGAAGCGGCATGCCGCAGCCAAAGAGTTGCAGAAGCTGGTGGAAGCTGAGATCAACCAACTGGCAATGAAAGCGCAATTTAGAGTGGAGGTCTCAGGATCTGATGGACAGGAAAACTGGACCCAGAGCGGCTTTGACACGGTGGTTTATCTGATCGCGCCCAACCCCGGGGAGCCGTTGCGGCCGGTGGACAAAATTGCTTCCGGCGGCGAGCTCTCACGCGTGATGCTGGCACTGAAGGCGACCATTGAGACCGGGAAAAAGACCAGGTCGCACGTGCAGCGAACGTTAGTGTTCGACGAGATCGATACCGGCATTGGCGGTCGCGCCGCGGAGGCGGTGGGCAAGAAGTTGAAGCAACTGTCCCGAGCCAATCAGGTGTTGTGCATCACCCATCTTCCGCAGATCGCGTCCTTTGCCGACCACCACTATTTGATCGAGAAGCGGGAAGCCGCTGGGCGGGCGAAGACCCTGGTGAGGGCCCTTGCAGTACAGGAACGGACTGAGGAAGTAGCTCGCATGTTGAGCGGAGCCGAGCTGACGGAGACATCGCGTCAGCACGCAGAGCAGTTGATCAAGGCGAACGGGTAATGCCTTACCGCTGATGAACGCTGATGAAAGAGGCTGATAGTGAGAGTGGTGAAAGCGATTCTTTCCGGAATAGCCGTATTTGTGGTCACCAGTTTCATTTCTTGTTTGGCCCTCACGAGGATCCCGGATCATTCGCATGATGGTCAGGCAGGTATGGGATATGCGTTCGGAGGAGTTTACCTCGGGCTTCTAGCGGGCATTGTCATGGCCATCGTTTCGCTAAGGAGAAGCTCGCCATCAAGGCGTTAACAGTGATGTTCGTGGCTGACCCTCTGGGGCGCCTGTCGCTTTCGACGCTAACCTTCAAGCATTCAGAGTGTCTATCCAAGTCGGGCCCAAGGAGTCGATAACCCTATGAACTCAATTCCTTCGAATTCCTCCAGCGCCTTCCTTGCCATCTTTTGGGGTGGGCTGGCTTGCGGTGTCTTTGACATTTCGCAGGCGATGATCGCTTTCTATTTGCAGGCCGGTGCGACGCCGGTACGGGTGCTGCAGTCGGTGGCATCTGGGTTGTTGGGTAAAAGTTCGTTTCAAGGCGGAACAAAAACGGCCATCCTGGGCGCTTTTCTGCATTTCTTTATCGCGTTTTCCTGGGCGGCTATCTACTACATTGCCAGCAGACGGCTGACGTTCCTGACACAAAGCCCAGTGCTGGCCGGCCTGCTTTATGGCGAATTTGTCTGGCTGATGATGAATTTCGTAGTGTTGCCGCTTTCGGCGATCCATCGCTGGCCGGTGTGGAATGCCGCGTCGATTGTTACCGGTCCCATCGGTCACACAGTGCTTGTGGGCCTGCCGATCGCCCTGGCTGTACGGCGATTTTCATAGCTGAACCTGTATTTTGTCGATCCAACTAGTGATAGTCGACGATCTCCACGTCATAAGCATCACCATCATGCCAACTGAAACATAGTCGCCATTGATCGTTGATTCGAATGCTGTATTGTCCTTGGCGATCAGCCGTCAATTGTTCCAGATGATTACCGGGTGGACTGGCTAAATCAGACAAAACAACAGCGCTGTCCAGTTGGCGTAGTTTTCGTTGCGAAACCCGCTCAAATGCCACAAAGCGGCGGACTCTCTCTCGTCCATGAAGGCGCTCAGTGTCTTTGCAGCGAAAGGTCTTAATCACCCGTCAAAGGTATAACGCGCGACATTAAACGTCAAACGTGATAAACTCAAGCGGTTAGGTTCTGATGTGTATGCCCAAGACAAAGAAAGCAACCCCAAAGTTGCCCCCCATTCATCCGGGTGAGGTTCTGCTGGAAGACTACATGAAGCCCCTTGGGCTTTCATCGCACCGCTTGGCCATGGCGCTCCATGTTCCAGCGACCCGGGTTGGAGAAATCGTGAATGGTCGGCGGGCAATAACAGCAGATACGGCGATCCGGCTGGGACGCTATTTCAAGACCACACCCCGTTTCTGGCTCAATCTACAGACCGCATATGATCTGGAATTGATTGAAGATGAAGCTCTGGCCCAGATCGAAAGTGAAGTAAGACCGCAGGCCTGAGCTCACCAGAGCTCCTGCTCAGCGCTAGTTGCTCTCCATTCGCCCCCTGATCCTCCCACATCAATGCTAAATACCGCTCTTTCAATGAGTTGCGTTCGAATAGAAGGTGTTAAACGGTTAAGCTTATAGCGGGGGAAACCGTCTGAAAGGGTATAATATTCAGATCACATGACCGCACAAGAGTCGAAGACTTTACTATTGCTTAAGCCTCGCGGATTCTGCGCCGGAGTGGTTCGCGCCATTGATATTGTTCGTATCGCGCTGGACGCCTTTGGGCCGCCAATCTATGTCCGCAAAGAAATTGTTCACAACCGTTACGTGGTGGAAGAGCTGAAGGCCAAAGGCGCCATCTTTGTAGATGAAGTCTATGAAGTGCCGGACGGCCAGCGCCTGATTTACTCAGCCCATGGCGTTTCACCCAGCGTCCGCGAAGCCAGCAAGCTGCGCGACCTGAAGGTGATTGATGCCACCTGTCCGCTGGTGACCAAGGTCCACGTTGAGGCGGTGAAGTATGCCCGTGGAGGTTACAGCATTATTTTGATCGGTCACCATGATCATGATGAAGTGATTGGTACTCTGGGCGAAGCTCCTGACGTCACGCAGGTGGTGGGAACCGCCGAGGAAGTGAAGGATCTTGAGGTGCCGGATCCCACACGTATCGCTTACATCACGCAGACCACGCTTAGCCTGGATGAGACGCAGGACGTGATTGCTGCTCTGCGAAAGAAATTCCCCCTGATCGAAGGTCCCCATGCTCAGGATATCTGTTATGCCACGCAGAACCGCCAGACGGCGGTGAAAGATGTGGCTGATCAGGCAGATCTGCTGCTGGTAGTGGGATCAGAGAACAGCTCGAACTCGAACCGTCTGGTGGAAGTTTCCACCAATCTGGGAACACCCTCTTACCTGATTGACACCGCGGGCGACATCAAGCCGGAGTGGCTGGTGGATGTGAAGACAGTGGCGCTCACGGCCGGTGCTTCTGCTCCGGAAGTTCTGGTGGAACAGGCAGTGGAGTTCCTGAAGGACAAGGGGTTCGTGAATATCCGCGAGGTTGAAGTCATGCCGGAGAACGTGCGCTTTGGACTTCCGCCTGAGATCGTGGATGCAATTGCGGCGGCGCCTGCCGTGAATGGGGATTAGCCTATGAGTACGATTGACGGGCATTCCGCGCAGATGCTTTTTGGGAAAATTGATGACATGCTGGGCCGCGTATCCCGCGGTGTAGAAAAGGCGCGCGACTACCTTTTCTCTCAGCAGCACAGTGATGGTTACTGGTGCGGTGAGCTCGAAGCCGATACCACGCTGGAATCCGACTACATTGCCATCCATACATTGCTGGGGACCGGTGATCGTGAACGCATGGAGCGTGCCACGCCGGAGATTCTGCGCCACCAGAATGAAGATGGTGGCTGGCCCATTTATGCAGGCGGTCCTTCCAACATCAGCGCATCTGTGAAAGCGTACTTTGCCCTGAAGATCATGGGTTACACGCCGGACGAACCGGTGCTTGAACGCGCGCGCAAGAAGATACTGGAGCTCGGCGGCGTGACCGAGTGCAATTCCTTCACCAAGCTATATCTCTGCTTCCTGGGGCAGTACGATTGGGACGCTGTTCCGGCGATCCCGCCGGAAATCATGACGTTTCCGAAGTGGTTCTGGTTCAACATCTACGAGATTTCGTCATGGTCGCGGGCGATTCTGGTTCCGCTTTCAATCTGTTATGCCAAAAAGCCGCTGAAGAAACTGCCGGCGGAGATGTGCATTGACGAGTTGTTCGTGGGCGGAAGGCATGGACGGCATCTGCACCTGAAGTGGTCGCCGAAAACCATCTCGTGGCGGAATTTTTTCCTGGTGGCCAACCAGGTAGTTCATTTCTGCGAAAAGTTTCATATTCGTCCCCTGCGCAAGCTTTCCCTGCGCCTGGCAGAGAAATGGATGCTGGAGCGTTTTGAGAAATCTGACGGCCTGGGCGCCATCTATCCCGGAATTTTGAATTCCATCATCGCCCTCAAGTGCCTGGGCTATTCCAACGATGATCCCCAGGTGATCCGCGCGCTGGACGAGTTTGAGAAGCTGGGCATTGATGAGCCGGGCATCGCCGAGCATACCGAGGCTACATTCCGCATGCAGCCATGCGTGTCGCCGGTGTGGGACACAGCCTATGCGATGTTCGCGCTGGGTGAATCCGGGATCGCAAAAACGGATCCGCGCATGATCAAGGCAGCGGATTGGATTTTGAGCAAGGAAGTCCGCACCAAGGGAGACTGGGCAGTCAAAGTAAAAAATTGCCAGCCGGGCGGATGGTACTTCGAGTTCAACAACGAGTTCTACCCCGACGTGGATGATTCTGCCCAGGTGCTGCTGGGGCTGGAGAAAGTGGACAATCCGCGTGAGCGTTACCAGCACGAAGTCTGCCGCCGCGCCATTGACTGGATCTTCGCCATGCAGTGCAAGAACGGCGGCTGGGCATCCTTTGATAAAGACAACACGCGCATGGTGTTCGAGCACATTCCCTTTGCCGACCACAACGCCATGCTGGATCCGCCGACGGTGGACATTACCGGCCGCGTGCTGGAAATGCTGGCCATCTATGGCGTGAACAAAGATGATTCGCGGGTCAAGAAGGCAATCAAGTTCATTCTGAGTGAGCAGGAACCGGATGGATCATGGTTTGGCCGCTGGGGCGTGAACTATATCTACGGCACCATGCTGGTGCTGCGCGGACTGCAGGCCATGGGCGTGGATAACCATGAGCCTTTCATTCAGCAGGGTGCTGAATGGATGCGTATGGTGCAGAATGCCGATGGCGGCTGGGGAGAAACCTGCGGATCGTATGACGATTCCACAACTCGCGGCATTGGCCCGAGCACGCCTTCACAAACGGCCTGGGCAGTGATGGCCTTGCTGGCCGCCGGAGACACGCGCAGCGATTCCGTGCAGCGCGGCATCTTGTATTTAATGCAGACGCAGCGGGCGGATGGATCATGGCCGGAAGATCAGTACACGGGAACAGGGTTCCCGCGAGTGTTCTATCTGGCGTACCACCTGTATCGCAATTACTTTCCACTGATTGCGCTCTCTGCGTATCACCGTGAATTCTCGGCGATGAACCGGGAAGACATCGGTTACGCCAGAGGGTGACATCTAATGCTTAATAACTTCAGTTTCATAGTTTCTTAAGGAGATCGATTTGCCAGTACCAATTTCCCAGATGTGGACGGTTGCGAGCTACGTGATGAAGCAAAAGCTCGCGGGCCGCAAGCAGTATCCGCTGGTCCTGATGTTGGAGCCTTTGTTCCGCTGTAACCTGGCGTGTGCCGGTTGCGGAAAAATCCAATATCCCGCGCACATTTTGAAAAAAGAGCTCTCGCCGGAAGAATGTTTCAAAGCGGTGGAAGAGTGTGGCGCGCCCATGGTGAGTATTCCCGGCGGCGAACCTCTTATGCATTCGCAGATCGCGGAGATTGTGAAAGGCTTGGTGGCGCGCAAGAAATATATCTACCTGTGCACCAACGCGCTGCTGCTGAAAGAAAAGCTGGACCTGTTTACGCCGAGCAAGTACCTCACGTTTTCTGTCCATGTGGATGGCGAGCGCGAGCACCATGATTTCTCCGTGTGCCGTGAAGGTGGATATGACCTGGCCATTGCAGGCATGAAGGAAGCGCTGAAGCGCGGCTTCCGTGTGACTACCAACACCACACTCTTTGACGGCGCTGATCCCAACAGCGTGCGTGAGCACTTTGATCAGATGATGGCACTGGGCGTGGAAGGCATGATGCTTTCCCCGGGCTATTCGTATGACAAAGCGCCGGACCAGAAACACTTCCTGGGCAAGGCCCGCACCAAGCGGCTGTTCCGCGCGATTCTTTCGAACCGGAAGAAGAGCTGGCAGTTCAATCAGTCCACGCTGTTTCTGGAATACCTGATGGGCAAGCGCGAATATAAATGCACGCCCTGGGGCATGCCGACGTACAACATCTTTGGCTGGCAGAAACCCTGTTATCTGCTGCAGGACGGCTACGCCGACACCTTCAGCGAATTGATGGAAGCCACGGCATGGAGCGAGTACGGTACCGAGTCCGGTAATCCCAAGTGTGCCAATTGCATGGTGCATAGCGGGTACGAGGCTTCCGCGGTGGATGATGGTTTTGGCTCGCTGCGCGGCTTTGCTGCTATGGTGAAAGCCACGCTGTTCACCAGACATAAAGATGAAGGGGCATTGCGGCTGCTGGACGAAAAAGCCCAGCCAGTACACAGCTTCAATCCTCTGGTCCAGATACAGGAAAGCTCCAGCGAGCTGGAGGAGACCAGAGCATGAGCAATCCATCATCCCAAGTCGATGTCGCCAAGACAGATCAGCTGGAAGTAGTCCCCGGCTTTAAGCACGAAAAACTGGAAGGCTGGATTCCCGAGCTGGCCGGCGAAGAGGAAACCCGGCAGGCACTGGAGAAAGCTTTCGACTATCGCGGCGACGTGACGATCACGCGCAAAGATGGCAGCAAAGTTGAGGGCTATATCTTCGACCGGCGCACAGGCAAAACGCTGAGCGATTCAGTTGTCCGGCTCTATCCCAAAGACTCGACCGATAAGGTGTCCGTTCCTTATTCCGATATCGCCGCCCTGGCTTTCACCGGTCGCGATACCGCTGCGGGCAAGAGCTTTGAGGCCTGGGTAAAGAAATACTGGGAAAAGAAAGCCGCAGGCGAGAAGGATATACAGATCAAGCCTGAATCGCTGGAGTAGGCTTCTCGGTTTTAATCCCGAGCGTAGCGAGGGAACCCTGCTTTGCCGAGTATCTTTCTGAGCCTCGCCGATGAGAAAAAAGACTCCCAAACCGGCGGGAAAGCCTAAAAGCAAGTCTGGGAAAAGTCCTGTCGAAAAGGGCGCTGAACGGAATTCCGAAGTGCAAGAAGAGATCAGGATTGGCAGGGAGTTCATGGCCCAGTATGACGCGACTTTCAAGGAACTTGCCAAGCGATGAGATTGATCCCGTAGGTGGATCGCGGCGATAGGGATCCCTCACTCCGTTCGGGATTTTAGAAACTAACAACCATGAAAGCCTTCGTCACAGGAGCAACGGGATTTGTTGGCAGCCATGTGGCGCGAGCGCTGGCTGCGCAGGGCGCCGATTTGCGTCTGCTCCTTCGCCCAACCAGTCGCACGGACAACATTGTTGATTTAGCGGCAGAGTTGGCGGTTGGCGATCTACGCAAGCCTGAGTCCCTGAAGAAAGCCATGGGCGGATGTGATTTCGTCTTTCATGTGGCGGCTGACTATCGCCTGTGGGTGCGTAACCCGGATGAGATGTACCAGGCCAATGTTGAAGGTACCCGGGCAATCATCCGCGCGGCCCATGAGAGTGGCGTGCTACGGGTGATTTATTGCAGCTCGGTTGCCACGATGGGATTCAAGCAGACCGGCGAAATCGTAAGTGAAGACACGCCAGTGTCTCTGGCGGACATGGTCGGCCACTATAAGCGGTCCAAGTACATGGCGGAACAAGTCGCTCTGGAAGCGGGGCGCAATGGCGCTAATGTTGTAGTAGTGAATCCAACCACGCCGATTGGCGAATTTGATATCAAGCCGACTCCAACCGGACGCATTGTGGTGGATTTCCTGAAGAAGAACTTTCCCGCGTATGTGGACACGGGGCTAAACCTTGCCGATGTAAAGGAAGTGGCCCGTGGACATGTGCTGGCGATGGACAAGGCACGGCCCGGGGAGCGCTACATTCTGGGCGGAGAGAACCTGACACTGAAACAGATACTGGACAAGCTGGCTGACATTACGGGATTGCCCTCGCCTACCATGAAGGTGCCCCACGGCGTGGCGATGGGCTTTGCCGCCTTCGACCAGTTCTTTACCGGCATGGTCATGCGTAAGGAGCCGCGCGCAACCCTGGAAGCGGTCAAGATGGGACGCAAGAAGATGTTTGCATCATCGGCGAAGGCGGAGCGTGAACTGGGCTATCGGGTATTGCCGGTGGAAGGTGCATTGCGCCGGGCGGTAGCATGGTTTCAGGCCCACGGATATGCGGGGCCGGTCGCCAGGGAATCCGCGGTGACCGCATGATCAGGATTGCCATCATCGCAGCGATGGAGCGCGAACTTCATCCACTGGTTAAGAACTGGAAGAAAACTTCGCTGGCCGTTTCAGGTCATGATGTTCAGTGTTTTCAGAGTGGAGACAACATCGCCGTAATCAGCGGCATGGGTATCAAGATGGCCGAGGCCGCGGCCCGCGCCGTGGTTGCGAAATATCAGCCGGAGACTTTAATATCTGCCGGACTGGCAGGAGCGCTGATGCGCACCTTGAAAGTGGGCAACGTGGTGACGCCCAACGTAATCGTGGACGCGGCGAGTGGCATTGAGTATCGCTGCAACGTGGGCGGTGAGGTCATCGGCGGCGGAGTGCTGGTAAGCACGTTTGAAATCGCAGAAAAAAAATCCAAGGCCGAGCTGGTGGAATGTTTTCATGCGCTGGTGGTGGATATGGAAGCGGCGGGCGTGGCCAAAGTGGCGCAAGAGTTCGATCTTGGGTTCCGCTGCGTGAAAGCCATTTCTGACGAGTTTGATTTTCCGCTGCCTCCGTTGAACCGCTTTGTGGACGGCGACGGCATTTTTCAAACGGGAAATTTTGTGCGCTGGTTGACCGTGCGTCCGTGGCAATGGATGACCGTTATGATGCTGGGCCGCAACAGCAATCTTGCCGCACAGGCCCTCTGCGACTGGCTGGCCAGGGGCCTTGCCGGCAGCTTGAATGCGGCCAAAGTTGTTACACTAATAAATGGAGCAGAGTCGCCGGACAAGTAAACCCGGCTAAGTAAGCTTGGACTAGTCAATGGGAACAGTCAGCAAAGCTGAATTAAGATCGTCAACATTGAAGGCTACAGAGATGCGCGCGGCCGTGTACCGCGGCCAGAATGACGTGCGTATGGAAACCGTGCCTGTGCCCGAAATCGGCGCCGGAGAGATACTGGTCCGCATACATACCTGCGGCATCTGCGGTACGGACTTAAAAAAAATCTCCACGGGATCGCATTCCGCGCCGCGCATTTTCGGTCATGAGATGGCCGGCGAGATTGTCGCGCTGGGCGAAGGCGTGCAGAATTTTCAGCTCGGTGACCGGGTGATGGTGTTTCACCACATTCCCTGCGGAGAGTGCTATTACTGCCGCCACAAAGTTTTTGCGCAGTGTCCGGTGTACAAAAAAGTTGGCGCCACGGCGGGATTTGAAGCCAGCGGTGGAGGATTTGCCGAGTACATCCGGGTAATGGATTGGATTGTCCGCAAAGGTGTGGTCAGGATCCCGGAGGGCGTCTCCTACGAGCAGGCGTCTTTTATCGAGCCGGTTAACACATGTCTGAAGGCGATCGAATCACTTCGGCTTGACCCGGAAGAGACGGTGCTGGTGATTGGACAAGGGCCTATCGGCATCATGCTGGCGGCGCTGGCCCGGCGGACTGGTGCAACGGTGGTCACTTCCGATTTGTATCCGCAACGGCTTAAAATGAGCGAGAGTTTTGGCTTGCGGCACAACGTGAATGCGTCACAGGCCGATCCAGTGGAACGGGTGAGGGAATTGACGCAGGGACGTGGCGCGGACGCGGTGATCCTGGCAACAGCGGGAAATAGCCTGATTCGTCCGGCGATGGAGGCGGCAAGACCTGGCGGGCGCGTGATGCTGTTTGCACAGACGCAGCGCAGCGAGGTCTCTATTGATCCCTCCATGGTTTGCATGGACGAGAAAACTCTGATGGGATCGTACAGCGCGTCAGTCGATTTACAAGAGCAGAATGTAAAGCTGGTTTTCAGCGGCGAGATTGATTTTTCGCGACTGATCACCCATCGCTTCTCCCTGCAGCAGGCAGTGGAAGCGTTGCATTTGGCGTCCCATCCGGGGCCTGATTCAATGAAAATTGTGATCCAACCGGGCATGGAATGGAGCAAAAGTTGAAAGGGCAAATGACAGCGGCGGTCCTCTATGGCAAAGAGGATATCAAGATCGAAAAGGTCCCTATTCCCACTCTGGAGCGCGGAGAAGTGCTGGTGAAGGTGAACGTGGCCTTGACCTGCGGCACTGACCTGAAGGTTTATCAGCGCGGGTACCATGCCCGTATGATTGTTCCTCCGGCGTTGTTTGGTCACGAGCTCTCCGGCGAGATCGTGGAAGTGGGCCCGGGCGTTCGCGATTTCAAAAAAGGCATGCGCGTGGTGGCGTTAAATTCTGCGCCCTGCGGGTCGTGTTTCTATTGCCTGAAGCACCAGGAGAACCTTTGCGAAGATCTGCTGTTCAACAACGGCGCTTATGCCGAGTACATCAAGATTCCGCGCCGGATTGTTGAAACCAATATGCTGGCGCTGCCTGACGACGTAACCTACGAGTCAGCGGCCATGACCGAACCGCTGGCTTGCGCATTACGCGGCCTGCAGGAAACCGGCGCAGATATCGGCGATACAGTGACTGTGATTGGTGCGGGGCCGCTGGGGCTGATGCTTATTCAAGTGGCAAACCTTACTGGGTGCAAAGTAATCGCTGTGGTGAAACGTGATGAACAGGTCACCTCAGTGAAGCATTTTGGGGCGCATGAAGTGGTGCAGATCGGCAAAGTAAATGACCCGGTGGAAGCGGTAATCGGCGTAACCGAAGGCCGCGGGTCAGATATTGTGATTGAAGCCGTGGGCCGTCCGCAAGCATGGCAGTGGGCCGTAGACATGGTTCGTCGTGGCGGCGTGGTGAACTTTTTTGGCGGCTGCGCAACCGGAACGAAAGTTGAGCTGGATACCGACCGTGTGCATTATTCCGAGTTAACGCTGAAAGCTACTTTTCATCACACGCCGCAGACTGTACGCAGGGCGTTCTCACTCATCGCGGAGAAGAACGTAAAGAGCACGGACTACGTGACTGGTGAAGCGCCGTTATCCAAGCTGAAGCAGGTGCTGCAGCAGATGATCGACCGCGGAAGCCAGATCAAAACGGCGATCATCCCCGGACACTAGAGCAGAGATCCGAGAAACGTTTTATCGCTGCCTGGATATAGGTCCAGAGTGAATCATTCATACATGTCAGCTTCAATCAATAATCCGGCATCATTGGCGGCGCAAGGATGGAAAGCCCTGCCGGAGTCGTACCGCATTCCGGACGCCGCGCCGTCTTTGGCGGAAGCGCGGATGTATTGTGAGCGGCTGGCCAAGAGTCACTATGAAAATTTTTCCGTCGCTACATGGTTCCTGCCGGCGAAATTGCGGCAGCATTTCTACAATGTCTACTCGTACTGCCGGATATCGGACGATCTGGGCGATGAAGTGGGGAACGCGCAGCAATCGCTGGAACTGCTGGACCAATGGGAAGCGGAACTGAATGCCTGTTATGCCGGATCTCCGCGGCATCCAGTGTTCGTAGCACTGGCGGAGACGGTCAAGCAGTTTCAAATCCCTCAGCATGAATTTTCTGACTTGCTGACGGCTTTTCGCCGCGATCAGACAATCACACGCTTTGAGACCTTCAACGACATTCTTGAATATTGCAAGTACTCGGCGAATCCGGTTGGTCATCTGGTTTTGTACCTGGGTGGCTACCATGACGCTGAGCGCCAGCAACTTTCTGATCACACGTGCACAGCTCTGCAACTGGCCAATTTCTGGCAGGACGTTACCCTCGATTACTTGAAGGGCCGTATTTATTTACCGCTTGAGGACCTTCGCCGATTTGGAGTGTCAGAGCAGGATATTGCCGGGCGGAAGGCGACCCAGCAATTTATCGACATGATGAAGTTTGAGGTGCAGCGCGCACGGGAGTGGTTTAAGCGCGGATTTCCCTTGGTCAACGTGGTTGACAAAGAACTGGCAGTGGATCTGGAACTGTTCACCCGGGGCGGTCAGGAAATTCTGAATGCGATTGAAGCCCAGGGCTTTGATGTTTTGCGGCAACGTCCGGTGATCTCCAGGCCACGAAAGCTGTGGCTGGTGGCACGCGCAGCGGTGGGCAAGATCCTGTGAGCCATTCTCACCTTGGGCATTCCCAGCTAAATCATGCGTATGCAGTCTGTCGCGGAGTGGCGCGGCGATCAGCCAAGAATTTTTATTATGGTTTTCTGGTATTGCCCGCGGAAAAGCGCAATGCTGTTTGTGCTGTGTACGCGTTCATGCGCCACGCCGACGACCTTGCGGACGATCCAGCAATGGAAGTTCAACTCAAACGACAGAAACTGGATGAGTGGCTGGAAGCCGCCAAGCAGGTATTCAGCGGCCGCCCCACGGACGATCCTGTGCTCATGGCGTTGGGTCATGCACAGCGCAGGTTTAAAATTCCGCAAGACCTCTTCGAAAAGCTTGTCTATGGAACGGGTATGGATCTGGACATACCACAGGCTTCTCCCAATTCGCCGGCTGTGCTGTGCAATACGTTCGAAGATCTCAAGCATTATTGCTACTACGTGGCGTCAGTCGTCGGGTTGGTCTGTATCCACATCTTCGGATACCAGGATAAGAAAGCGGAATTTCTGGCGGAAGATTGCGGATTGGCGTTTCAGTTGACCAACATCATTCGTGACATCAAGGAAGACGCCGGCATGGGCCGCATTTATATTCCAGGCGAAGATCTGATGCGCTCAAGTCTCACGGCGGAAAACTTCTCCGCCACGGCGATGGCGGACCCGGTGAAAGCGCAACAAGTGCGCCCCGCGCTGGAGTTTGAAGCGGAACGGGCGCAGCGATATTACGAGTCAGGTAAGTGGCTGATGGAACTGATTGACGAGGACAGCCGCGCGGCGCTATGGGTGCTGGTGGAAATCTACAGCCGCCTGCTGAAAAAGATTGTCGACCGCAATTATGACGTATTCACCGAACGCGCCAGCCTGAGCACGTGGGAAAAACTGACCGTGCTGGCCCGCGGTTTTGTCCTGCGCGTAGTATGAGCAGTACTCCCCAAGTGCAAGTGAATGACAAATCAGTTGCGGTCATCGGCGGTGGCCTTGCTGGCCTGGCTGCGGGCTGCGCGCTGGCTGACGCCGGATTCAAGATCACCGTATTCGAAAAGCGTCCATACGTCGGAGGGCGAGCGTCTTCCTATGAACATCCCGGAACCGGTGAAGTTCTGGATAATTGCCAGCATCTTCTGCTGGGATGCTGCACCAATCTGATTGAGTTCTATGAGCGGCTTGGCGTCAGCGATAAGGTCCGCTGGTTCAACGAAATTACTTTTATGGAGCCAGGCGGACGCATCAGCCGCTTTATTCCCAGCACTTTTTTGCCGGCCCCGGCGCACAACGTTCCATCGTTCATCTCTGTGCCAATGCTGGACATGCGTGACAAGGTTGCCATCGCACGAGCCATGTCTGCCATGAGTCGAAAGCTTCCCGCCGATTCCGACGAAAACTTTTTGGCCTGGCTGCATCGCCATGGGCAAACAGAGAAGGCGATCAAGCGATTCTGGGAGCCCGTGCTGGTGAGCGCACTCAATGAAAATCTTGAACTGATCTCCGTCCGTTACGCAGCCAAAGTGTTTCGCGATTCGTTCATGAAGTCGGCGGAGGCCGGCAAGATGGGCTTGCCGACGATTCCACTCTCGCAGTTATACGCTGCGGCGATTGGCTATATTCAATCGCGGGGCGGAGAAGTGCTGCTGCGGAATTCCGTGAGCGCATTCACGCCGCAAGCTGACGGTGTTGCCGTCACCAGCAGTGCGGGGCAGAAGACATTCGATTTCGCCGTTCTTGCTGCACCATTCCAGAGTCTGGGCAATCTTTTACCATCGGATGAATTCTCCAGGGACCTCAAAAGTAAACTGGATCGCTTTGGATCTTCGCCCATTACAGGAATTCATCTGTGGTTTGACCGCGAGATTACTGATCTTCCTCACGCCGCGCTTCTTGACCGCACCATTCAATGGATATTTCACAAATCAAAATTTCAGGAGCAACGCGAAGGACCTGGAAGTTACGTTGAGCTGGTGGTGAGCGCGTCAAAGTCTCTGGTGCAGAAATCTCGGGAAGAGATACTGGAAATTGCGTTACGGGAGCTGACGGAGTTCTTTCCGATCGTCAAAGACGCCAAGGTGCTAAAGGCGGCGGTGATTAAAGAGGTGTACGCGACGTACTCGGTGTCGCCAGGGCTGGATCAATTTCGTCCGGGTTCAATTTCGCAATGGCCGCGTGTGTTCTTGGCTGGCGATTGGACGGCCACTGGATGGCCCGCGACCATGGAAGGCGCGGTGCGGAGTGGATATCTGGCGGCAGAGGCCATCACTGACGCTTTGCATCAGTCCAGGAAGTTCTTGGTTCCGGACTTGCCCCCGAGTGGCATGATGAAATTGTTTGAAGAGTAGCGAAAATCAGTTGCCACTGGCCAGCAGAGCCACGCCAACGCAAACCAGACTGGCTGAAATCCAGCGCCGTTTATCCACATTTTCATGCAACACGAATTTGGCCAGGATCGCCGAGCAGATAAATGTCAGCGACGCTGACGCCGGAGCCACCAGGCTTGCGTCTCCCCAGGAAAGAGCCACCAGCAAGCAGAAGAAGCTGAAGATCAGGCAGGAGAGGCCGAGCAGAAAAAGTTTTTCTGCACAGACCGCTTTTACCACTGCGAACAGGCCTTTGCTGGATCGGATGGCGTCGAGGTCACCGATGCGCTTCATGGCTGCGGAAAGCAGAATGTCGCCCACGCTGGAAGCCAGCACGAGCATGCTGATCGCCGTCCAGACTTTAAACGGGTTCATGCTGCTCCTTCATTCTTGATAGCCCGCTGCCTTTATTGTGCTCATGCTCCGTGAGCGACGGTCCTCTTGCCACCAGCCCGACGCCGCAAGTGATTAATATCACGCCGGCCCATCGCCACGGACTGATGTATTCATGAAGAAAATATTTTGACCACAGCGCGGTCACCACGTACCCGAACGCCGTCGCCGGAAGCACAAAGGTGAGGTCAGCCCAGGAGAGCGCCGTCAGGTAGGAATAGAAAAAGCCAGTGAGACAGACCATCCCCAAAAGCACCCAGGGATTAATGAAGGCATTAAAAATGTGGGTCCAGTGGGCCAGATCGATGCGCCCCAGATCATCCATGCCGCGTTTCAGCATTACATCGCCGGTACCATTGCAGCAGGCAATGGCGGCATAGATCAAAACTTTTTTCCACTTCACTCGAGCTTAGTCTCCGGCAACCTGGGTCGCGGGTTTTTCGGTTTTCTGTGCGGCAGCAGTATCGGCCTTCATTGCTTTTGCTGCTTTGTTGCGGGCAGCGCGCAGCTTCATGAATGACTTGGCTTCCTTGTACAGGCGTTTGCGTTCGCCGGAATCAAAGGCAGCCTTGCGCACGATCCGGAACACGGCCTTGGGACGGAAATAATATTCGTCGTAAAACTTGTGCACCATCTCCAGCACGTGCTCACGCGGCAGTCCGGGATACTGGATCTGCGCAACCTGATGTCCGCCATCGTCCACCATTCGTTCCGTGCCCAGGATAAAGCCGTTCTGCTTGGCAAAGTCATACATTTCGGTGCCGGGATACGCGTGGGCGATGGAAACCTGGATCGTTTCCACGTCCAGCTCTTTGGCAAACTTGATGGTATTTTGGATCGACTCGCGCGTCTCACCCGGCAAGCCAAGAATGAAGTCGCCGTGTACCACCAGTCCAAGCTTCTTGGTGTCTTTGGTGAACTGGCGTGCGCGTTCCACCGTTGCGCCCTTCTTCACGTTCTTCAACACCTGCGGATCGCCCGACTCATAGCCCACAATCAGCAAGCGGCAGCCGGCTTCCTTCTGGGCTTTCAACGTTTCGTAATCGGTGGTTACGCGCGAAGTGCAGCTCCACGTCAGGTTCAGCGGCTTCAGTTTCGAGCACAGTTCAACCGTGCGGGCCTTCTGAATGTTGAACGTGTCATCATCAAAGAAATATTCCTTCACCCACGGCCAGTATTCTTTGGCCTGTGCCATCTCGCGGGCAATCGCGTCACTGGAACGCTTGCGCCATGCGTGTCCGCTCAGCGTCTGCGGCCACAGACAGAAGGTGCACTGTGCCGGGCAGCCGCGCGTCGAATACAACGCCACGAACGGATAGAGCAGGAACGGAACGTTATAACGGCGGACGTCCAGGTCGCGATAATAAACGTCAGTCACGTTGGGCAGCGCGTCCAGATCCTGAATGTCAGGACGATCAGGATTGTGGACAATCTTGCCGCTGGCGTCGCGATAGGAGATGCCCTTGATCTCTGATAGCGGCGAGCCATTGGCGTATTCCACCACGGAATAATCGAATTCACGGCGGCATACAAAATCAATCGCCGGACATTCGTTCAGCGAGCGCTCCGGCAGTGTAGTTACATGCGGTCCCACGAAGGCGACTTTCAGCTTCGGGTTCGCTTCCTTCATCTTGGTGACCAGCTGTATGTCGCCAGGGAAACCGGGTGTGGAAGTAAAGAGCACCAGGAACTCGTACTGCTTGGTGATCTCAATGGTCTCCGCGGCATTCACGTGGTGCGGCGCCGCATCCAGCAGCCGTGACCCTTCCAGCATTCCGGCCGGATAGGCAAGCCATACCGGGTACCAGTAGGACTCAATTTCGCGTGTGGCCGGCCAACGTGAGCTGGCGCCACCATCAAAGTTCTCAAACGACGGCGGGTTAAGGAATAGCGTTTTTAATGGCATGTTCTTGGATATTCTAACATTTCCACCCTGCCCCTAAGCCCAAGCGTATCCAATTGGTTAGAAGCCACCGCTGAGTGGTGAAATAATGCATTGGGCGGGACTCGGCCACTTGGCCCCCTCAACCCCGCTTTCCGGCGATTTAGACTTTCGGATCCCGGCGATGTCGCGCGATGTCGTCGATCGGCCCGCTTTGCAGGCCACCCCTCCCCCGTCATTCACCCCATCCCATCCCAGTCATCCCAATTTGGCGTGGGTTGCAACCCAAATTTCTTTCCGCGACCATCCGCGTTCATCCGTGGTTCATGTCTCCGATCTCGCAGTCCCGATCCATCCATTCCAACGTCATCCCGACGACCGTAAAGCGACCGCGCGCATTCTTCAGCGCGGGCGTAGGTCGGAGGGACCTTGTGCTTGCCTTTCCGATCGCTCGATCGCCAGATTCCTTGCTTTCCAATTTCCCGATTACCCGATTACTCAATTACCAAATCCCGGAAGGGGGGTATCCCCCCGGGGTCCAACTAGGAATCTAGACCACTTAGCTTGGGATATCCCAAGCCATCCATCCCAATTACCCGTCAACAGCCAACACATCATTGACCATAGCGGTTTGCCATTGTCTTACCAACTACCAACTACCAACTACTAAATACTAAATACCAACTTCCGCTTCCGATATCAATTGATCTTTAGTACTTCGATTTACTTTTCTGATTTTGCGTTAGCTTTTCTCCGTGCCTCTGAGCCTGCGTGGCAGGTGTTTGCCCGCAGCGTGTCATGGTGAGCAAGTCCGCCGGCCGTCAGGCTGCGGACGCGTCGAACCATCTATGCATTTTCGGCTGGGTGACCCAATGTAGTGATGTTTCCAGATACGGCTTTTTACCGCCGGAAAATATCAACGAATTCCGATGATGGAGAATTCGGATCTACCGGGACAGTGGAACGCAGGCGCCCTCGCCTGCGTCTTGAGGTCTAGCCAATAGCAATCTTCTTCTTAGACGGGTAGTAACTACCCCATAAAAATATTTTCCTGGAATTTTGCAAACCAAATATTACTTGCCAGAATCAATCCAGCTCTGGTAGTTTCTTTTTCACCTAACCCTCAAAATTGTGCCTGGCCTTCCGGCTACGGGCATTGTAGTTCGTTCCTCAAACGTAATTTTTCATTCAAGGTGCCATCCGTGGCGATGGTGGAGGCTTGTCTATGCAGCGCAAGTTGATGAATGTGTGCGTAAAGCTACTTGGCGTCCTATTGGTTCTGGTCCCGCCTCTGGTCTTTTCTCAACAGGCTCCGGCGGTTGACGGTACCAGCATTGTGCAGCGTTCTTTCGCTGCCATGGGCTGCGCAGCCATAGCCAGGGACACTACGGCAACGCTGCGCGGTTCACTTACGCTGGCTGACGGAACTGTCATGCCGCTCACCATGTTTTCGCAGGGTGATAACCGCTTGCGCTCTGAGCTTGATTCTCCCAAAGGCCACAAGGTCACCATCGTGAATGATGGCAAGGGCCAGATGCAGCGCGGAGATGGACGCACGGTCGCTCTCGCCGAACACAATACTTTCCATCAAAAGCCCACACACATTCCATGCCTCACCAATCTGTCGCTTCCTCAGGGGAAGGCTGACAGCCTGGTCATCAACGTCGAACAGGCTGCGGGAGACATACTGGATGTGGTCGAAGTAACACCCAGAGACCGGCCTAAGCATAAGCAGGCTGCCGATCGCATGAAGACTCTGCTTTGGATCAGCCGTAACACCGGGTATGTCGCGAAGCTGCAATACATCAACGGCGCCGAAAATGATCCCAATGATGCGCAGCCGGTCGTCGTGGAGTATTCCGACTACCGCGTTATCGACGGTGTAGCGATCCCGTCTCGCCAGGTCACGCGCTCTGGGAATCTGGTACTCGACGTACATTTCGACTCTATCGAACTCAACACTGCCGCTGCAGACTTCAATTTAAGGTAGCCAAAATGAACAGTATGCTCAAAAAGTCCTCGAGTTGTGTCTGCTTGCTTGTGTTCCTTTTGCTCGCGCTTTTGGGCGTGGCTGCGAATGCTCAAGGCGTGCCCAACCAATTGAACACCGGTTATCCGGAAAACGGTCTATTCCATGGATCAGACATTGACAACGTGCAAATCAACAACGGAGGTCTGCATGTTGAGATTCCAATCTCCACCACCAAAGGAAGGGGACTAAGCACGAGTTCCAAGGTGGTTTATAACAGCAAGAGCTGGACTTTTAGAACCCGGTGCTTTACCTCCGGCGGCGGTTTTTGTGAGGATGACGTGCAGGGTGACCCGCTCGGATACCCTACCCTCGCCTTCTTTGGTGCGTTCGATTATCAATTCGCAATCAAATACACCGAGTGCAAGGCAGGATTCAACTTATTCTATGAAAAGGCTGGCGGCTACACGTTGCGGGAGCCTGATGGTACCAAGCATCACTTCGCTCCTGATCCTGCCATCACACAGTCCTGTTGCGTGCCCGCACATTATACGGCCACCCTCTACGCCGATGACGCTTCCGGTTGGATCATGCAAACCAACACGTCGGATGGCTCGATTATCCAGGCGATCAGCAAGAATGGAACTAGAATACTCCCGAGTTCTGGCATCTCGGGTGGACCTGCGGCTTTGATTATCGATGCAAACGGCAATCAGTTGGTGCCCAGTGGAACGTGTTGCAACGTTACCGGACTCGGCGGCACGGATACCTTGGGTCGCACCATTCCCGCTAACGGCGGGTATTACGATTCAACCGGAACTCTTCAGACTCCCACCTTTTCAGGTAGTACATCCGTAGTTCTCAACACCAACGGCCTCTGTGCGTTTGCAACCGCGGATACCTGCGTGCCGGATAATTCAACCTGGACTCTGCCAAATCAATTGAATTTGCCCAACGGCGAGGTTTTCACTTTCACTTACGCTCAAAATGGAGGCGCTGAATTGGCCAGCATGACCCTTCCCACCGGCGGCCAGATAAGCTGGGAGTGGGGCGCATGGGATACGGGTGGCAGAAATATCGCGACACGCACTGTTTCGGCCAACGGCGTAACAGGGAAGTGGTCGTACAATCTCGGCGCTGTTGGCAAGACGGTTACAGACCCTGCGAATAAGGACACGGTCTACACCTGTGTGGTCTTCGGCAGCAGTTGTAACGGTATTTCTGAGATCGACTATTATGATGGGCCGGTCGGTGCCAGTACCTTATTGAAAAAGGTCACTACAGACTACATAACAATTTGTGCTTCCTGCGGAACTGTCGATCCAGCCTATATTCCGATACGCGAGACCACCATCTGGCCGCAGCAGAACCTGAAAGCCATCACAGAAACAGACTGGGATACCATGGCAATTTCCGGTGTCGGAACTGTGACATGGAGGAACCCGATCGAAAAAAGAGTCTTTGATTGGGCCGCCACAACCGCCTCTCCCGCGCTTTTACAGCGAACACATACTTCCTATCGGCATCTTGAGTCCACCGGCGCCGGCTTACCTGAATGCCAATATCGCGGATCTGCCCACATTGACTCAGACCTTCGATGGCGCCGGAAACCTGGTTGCCCAATCGCAGAACACCTATGATGGCTCTGCGGTCACCAGCACAAACACAGGCACCTGCCAGGCGCCCAGCGTACCTGGCCATGACTTCTGCAATTATGGTCCCGCAAATCTTACGCGTGGCAATGTTACCCAGGTCAGCCAATGGCTGAATGCCAACAACACGTGGTTGAGCACAAATAATGTTTATGATGATCTTGGCAATCTGCTTTCGACCATTGATCCACTGGGCCACCCAACTAGCTTTGACTACACCGACAGTTGGGGAAGCTCAGGCTGTGTGACCGCTGCATCGACGTTTGCCTTTCCAACCACTATCACGAATGCGAGAGGACAGCGCAAGAAGACCAGCTATTTTCCTTGCACGAGTCTCCCACAAAGCGTCAGAGACGAGAATGATATTGTCGCCGGCCGCACCGGTACTACTTCTACATATGACTTGATGAACCGGCCGCTCTCAATGCAGGATTTGGATACCGGTGGTCAGATACTCGCCAAAAGCAGCTGGAGTTATAACGATACTGCGTTGCCGCTCAGTATCACGAAAATTGTTACAAGCGCTCCAAGCCCTGATGTTATCTCTACGGTCAACATGGACGGACTCGGACGAACCGCCCAGACAATCCTGTATGATCCCGAAGGCAACGTCACTTCAGAAGTCACCTATGATGCCATGGGGAGGACTTTCACCGTCACCAACCCGCATCGTTCTGTTGTTGCTGCAACTGACGGAACCACTCAGTATTCGTATGATGCCCTGGGACGCAGCACCAGTGTGCTTAAGCCGGGTGGGAACTCCACCCGTACAGACTATGCAGGCAACGTTACCACTACTACCGATGAAACTGGCCGACTGCGGAGCAGCCGAACGGACGGTCTCGGGCGGCTGGTTGAAGCGGACGAGCCAGGCGATCCCGCCACCTTTCTTGCTAATAACTACGGCAACCTCGCGCAGGACGGAAACTTTGCCGTCTTCGGTCCTGCCAACGACATCAAATGGCAGACCAACACCCACGGAGCCACCAACACTTTTTATTCTCTCAACATGCAGGATGATGGGAATCTGATCAAATATACGCCCACCTGGAACACCACCACTCCTAGCTCCAGTGGCACAGCCAGTTACGGAACATTATCTTGCGTAGGCTACCGGCTCTTCGCTGGTCAAACGCTTGCATCCGGCGCCTGTCTGCAGTCCCTCAATAAGCGGTTCATGCTGGTCATGCAGACGGCAGGAAACCTAGTCTTGTATGACCTGTCCTTTAGTCCCGCGCAGGCAATCTTCTACAACAGCACCACCGGCGTGGCGGGCAGTTACCTAGCCATGCAGGGCGATGGAAATCTGGTCATTTACACTCCGTCTGGGACAGCCACTTGGTCAACCGGCACTCCAACCGGTTCAGGTAATTACATGCTTCAGGTTCAAGACCCAGGGAACCTGGTTATATACCGGGATATCTGGGAAACAAGCACGGCGCAGGCTGCGAATGGTGTAACCAACTTCACTCCGGTCTCCTGTTCCAACATCGGCCCTGCTATCGCGCTCAACCAGAATATCCCCATGGGCTCGTGTCTAATTTCCAACAGCGGGCGCTTTGCGCTAATCATGCAGACCGATGGCAATCTCGTCGTGTATGACCGAAGCGTCAACCCGCTAAGAGCCCTATGGAATACTGGCACTGGCATTGTGCCGACTCCCCTGACTCCCGGCGTTGCCTTGCCGACGCTCTACTCCTACGATGCCCTGGGTAATCTGCTTTGCATAGAACAGCACGGCAATGTTTCTGGGACCGGCTGTAGCTCGTCGCCTGCCTCTGACGCCACCAGCCCCTGGCGCGTGCGGCGCTTTACCTATGACTCTTTATCGCGTCTGCTGACCGCCAAAAATCCGGAAGCCGGTCAGACCAGCTACCAGTATGACAATGATGGGAACCTTGTTCTCAAAACCGACGCTCGCGGCGTCACCATCAATTACAGCCCTTCGGGGAGCCCAATTGATCAACTGCACCGTGTCACGATGAAGACCTACTCCGACAGCACGCCAAGTGTCACCTATCAATACGACGTTAGCTGTTGCGGGGTGACTTCGCTGAATCTCGCAGGTCGCGTGACTGCAGCGCTTTCCGGAAACACAGAGCTAGTATTTAGTTATGACCCAATGGGCCATATAAAAACTCAGTGGGATTGCCCGCCCAGCGGAATCACCCGCGGATCGTGTTACGTCATTTCCGCTCTTTACGACGCTGCCGGCAACATGACATCTCTTACATACCCCGATGGCCGTACCGTTACCGCCGGCTACAGCTCTGCGGGACGTTTTCTCCGCACCGACCTCACTAATTTCAATGGCCCCGTAAATTTCAACTACTACACGGTTCCGCAAAACACATCGTCCGCCAATTGGGGCTATTGGCCTACCGGTGCCATGAATCGCGGCACTTACGGCAACGGTGTTATTGAAACGGATGGCTACAACAACCGCCTGCAGATAACCTCCATTTCTGACGTGAAGGGCGCGTCAACGCTTTTCAGCAAGTCATTCGGTTATAACGATACCGCAGGTAAGAATAATGGCAATATCCTGAGCATCACTGACACTCTGAATGCGGCCAAAAACCAGAACTTCAGCTATGACTCTTTGAATCGCGTTCTGACCGGCTCCCAGTCAGATAATGCGTTCAACATCACCTATAGTTATGACTCGTGGGGCAATATGCATGAGTCAGGCACTTCAAATTTCACCCAGCCATTTGACAAGTTCAATCGCATCCAGCAGCCGCCGTCATGCTCTCCTCTGGCCATGTTCTGCTATGACGCGGCCGGCAATCTGCTCATGGACAATCACGGATTTTCGTTTGCCTACGACGCAGAAGAGCGTATCAAAACAGCAAACGGAACCACCACAGCCGCGTACACCTACAACCCGCTGGGAAACCGTGTCCGCAAGGACGCGGGTAGCGTCAGCACCGAATATTTCTTCTTCGGCGGCAGCGTGATTGCCGAACTCAATCCAGTCACGAGTGCCTGGACAGACTACATTTTCGGCTACGGCAAACGCCTCGCCAAGGATACCTCCACCAACGGAAGCGGCGCGCAGTATTACCAGGATGACCAGTTGGGCTCGGCTCGAATCATGACAGATAGTGCAGGCACGGTAATATCGAATTGCACCTTTAACCCATTTGGTGAGCAGGTCGGTTGCTCCCCTGATAATCCATCCAACCATTACAGATTTACCGCCAAAGAGCGCGACAATGAAGACGGGCTCGATGACTTCGGGGCACGCTATTTCTCCAGTAGTCTTGGTCGCTGGATGACACCGGATTGGAGCGCCCGGCCGACCACGGTGCCTTACGCTGTATTTGGAGATCCACAGTCGCTAAACCTGTATTTGTTTGTAAGGAATGATCCGGTGTCGCAGGTTGACGCAGACGGACACATTTCCGACAACTGGTCTAGCGAGAGCTGCCTTAGTAGCTTTTCCTGTGCTGTGTCTTACAACGAACACGTCCGGGACAATCAGCCTGGTGGATTTTCGGCCAGCTCATCTGCGGGAGAGACAGAAAATACAGGAAATACAGAAGCCGCGCAGCCTAAGAAGAAATCGACGGAGTCCGAATGCGGGTTCTTCTGCAAGTTGGGAAATGCGTTGACTGGTAACGGATGGGGACCTGGCCCCGCTCCTAAGACCCCGCCTCCGGTAAACATCGATAAAATGGTCGACTACATGGATAAACATGCAAATGGTACAGATCAATTCACGGGAAATTGTGCGCCGGCATGTCGAAGGGGGATGGAGGCTGGCGGTCTGAACACCGCCGGGCATCCATTTCCGGCTAAAGACTACGGTCCCTTGCTGCTAAAACGTGGTGCAGCGGCTGTTTCGAAAACAAATTATCAACCACAGAAGGGCGATATTGCCGTATTCCAAGGCGGAGGAAAAGACAAGTATGGGCACATTCAGATTTACGACGGCAAGCAATGGGTTTCGGATACGAAGCAGACTAAGTTTATGCCTCGTCACGACTACCCTGGAGGGTATACAATTTACCGCTTCGCGCACTAAAGTGACGCTGGCAACTTGAATGTCAACTTTGATCGAAGAAACACAGGATGGGCATGATGGAGACTTTCGGTTTTAAACTACAAAGTTGGGTGCTTGCCTTTGTCGCGTTGGGTGCTTTTGCAGGCGCGCTAGACGAGCAAGCAAAAGCTGCGCAGCAGCCTCGTCAGTCGCCGAAGGAATTCGTAGAGGATTTTTATAAGTGGTATGTCCCGACGGCTCTTAAAGCTCACAAGACTGCCGCTTGGAACATAGCTTTGAAGAAACGGGGTTCAAGTTTTGATTCCAAACTCGCCCAAGCATTAAGGGATGATTCTGCCGCACAGGCTAAGGCAAAGGAATTGGTTGGGCTGAGCTATGACCCATTCTTAAATACTCAGGATCCTGGAGAAAATTACAAAATAGATGGCGTCTCACGTAAAGGCCACATTTATCTGGTGAATGTGTTTAGAATTGAATCAAACCAGCCTAGCGAAAAGCCCGAAGTGGTTGCCGAATTGTCCATTAAGAACGGTAGTTGGCACTTTGTTAACTTTCACTACCCTGATGGCACCAACTTGCTGTCAGTATTGATTGGGCTCAAGGAGGATCGCCGCAAAAGAGAACTTTCTGGCAAAGGGGACGGCCTGTCTAAGTAATTTTTCGCCAAGATCTTCGGAACATGCCACGAATGTGTAATCGTGGTATTCCTTATCCCGGGCAGGTTCTATAAAAGGCAATGTCAAGAGAAAGCACTTTTCCCGAAACGCAACGGAGAGATGGTTCTCGTAATTGAGCCCCTTTCGATGACTATCTTTCGCTGTAGAAGCTTCGCACCGGAATAGGAGAAGCCGGAGGTATGCTTGGCGGCTATGCAGGGGGCTTGGTGGGTTCAGGCGAAGGCTTGACTTTGGGCACCGTGGCAGGAACCGCCGCAGAAGGCGGAGTGCCAGGCCCGGGGAGTGCCATAGGTGGTTTCGCCGGATCACTGGTAGGGGGTACCGCTGGCGCGATGGCTGGCACAGCGACTGGAAAGTCTCTTTTCACAGCGGTGTATGATTTAATTACTCACTAGAGGAACGCGGAAATAATGAGAAACCCACTTAAAGTTCTCATGGAGGCAAGCGAAATCAGTCACCAGCGACGGATGCTGAGTGTTGATGTTCGCAAAGCGATTAGAGGAAAATGCCCACTTTGCCAACTTGATTTGATCGGCCACTCATATGCTACTCTGGGCCAACAATACGTTGCTAATTCTGGGCCTGAATACGAAGACCGCGATTTTGAAGAAGCTAGCCTGACGAAATCATGGAAGGAGAGTAACTGGGTGGATGTTGTCCGGCACTGTGATACAGCAGCTCCCGCGGTCCAGGCCGGAGTGATGTATTGTCCCCGAACAAAGGAAACTCAAGCTCTGCTGATGATAGTTCCTTTTGATTATGTGGAACTTTGTACAATGCTTGCTTCTAAACGTCTTTCGGAAAGCGATGCCCAACAGGCCAAAGGCTTAACCGATCCCCTGGAGTGGGTTCCTGTGTAAATGCTGACAAAAAACCGAAAAACCGGGGACGACGGGACGTTTTCGATCAGGGCTTAAGAGGTTGTGGAGCGCAGGCGCCCTCGCCTGCGTCTTCAATCGCGGTTTCGCAGAAAACACGCTGAGGGATCCGTGAAAACCGGGGACATCCATGATAAGTAGAAGTCAAGGGGAGACGCAGGTCCCCGAGCACTTGGGTATATCCGAAGCGCTGACAGGCTAGTGACTAGCTGGCGATCTTTTGCTGAGGCCAAAGCATAAACTTGGCCAGACATCCATTTGCGGGAACAGTAGCGCAGTACCGTCCACGAAGATTGAGTTTGGGTAAAGCGGCCGATCTCGAAACAGACGGAAGGGAGCATCGGGAGTAAGAACTCCTCTGCACAGTCCCCAAGTAAGCGAGAATCGGCCGGACGATCGCTTGCAAGTCGTCGATAAAAATAGCTGCAGTAGTCGCAGCCGGAACTGTGGGGACAAAAAGGGGACAAAAAGGACAAAAAGGGAACAGCCTGATCTGAGCGATTTTTCTGTACAATCCTCTGCGCATGCCACGAAGAATCGATGTCTATTGCCCGAGGTGCCTTGTCATATTACCCAGCGAGGAGTTGACCGTCGGGAAGTGTTTTCTTCTGACCAGGATCGGACTACCTATCTCAGCCTGGTGCAGGAAAATCTCAGCGATGCGGGTGTACGGATACTAGGCTATTGTTTGATGAGTAACCACGTCCACCTGATTCCTGTGCCTGCGCGGGAAGAGTCATTGAGTATTCTGTTCCGGCGCGCATGGTGGAGCATGCGGCTGATTATCCATGGTCGAGCGCGAAGGCACATCTGGAAGGCGCGGATTCGACCGGATTGCTCGATATGGGATGGTGACTGCAGGAGGCTCCCGGCAACTGGAGCGATGTCCTCAAAAATCAGGACGCGGAGACAGTCAACAATCTACGCGGCTGTACTTATGCGGGAAGGCCGTTCGCGGAAGAAAGCTTCGTGACCGAAATGGCGGAGAGATTTGGTCGCAAATGGACACGGGGTCGTCCAAGAAAAGACGGAACCTCGAAACGCGACGCTGAGTCAGTACCGCCAGATCATTCCACACAATTCCCGCTGTTCTGACGCCAGTACAAAAATCGCGCAGATCAGGCTGTCCCCTTTTCTCCCCCTTTTCTCCCCACCTCAACCTTAAAGGACTGCTATGTTCGGATTACCTGTCGATTTTGACCCAAACTTCCTATGCGGGAGAACCCTAGATACGGTCTGCTTCACGGCGTATCAAGTAAATTTGCATTTTTCCGACGACTGTCTAATTAGCGTGGAAGGCGAAATGTCTCTGGATGAGGGAGAGCGAGTTCGTTTACCAGAGGTTCTCTCGGCTCTCTACCTTCTGATTGGCTTAGGGATTGAAGGCGTTCATGGTACCCAAGCCGGGACACTCTCACTCTATTTTACCGGCAAAAGAGCTCTACACATACACGACTCGAATAGTCAATTCGAATCGTATTCTGTCAACGTGAAGGGTACGACAGTAGTAAGAGTCTGAGAAAGAGTGCCATTCCAGAGGCTCGGCAAGCCGTCCCTTCAGGCGCGGCAACACCTTAACCACCTATGCCTATGACGACGATGGAAAACCGGGGACAGACGGGACGTTCACCTTGAGTCTCCGCCACTGCAATCGCGATTCATTCACCGCTTCAATTCGCCACAAGGATCATTTACACTTCCCGTTCATTTCCAGGAGAAAGCCACCATGAAACGGTCCCGTTTTTCTGTCCTTTTAGCTATCCTGATGATTGTCGCCGGCCTGTCGATCGCGGTGAGCGGCGCCCTCGCACAGAATGCGGCTCCGGCTGATTCCGGAAAGACTGCGGAGCAGGTTTTCAAAAATATCCAGATGCTGAAGGGCGTTCCTGCCGAACAGGTGCAGCCAACCATGCAGTTCATCACCAGTTCGCTGGGCGTTAATTGCCAGTTCTGCCATGTGCAGGACGCGTTTGAGAAAGACGATAAGAAGCAGAAGCAGACGGCCCGGCAGATGATCGAGATGGAAATGGCCATCAACAAGGCCAATTTCAAAGGAAAGATACAGGTAACCTGCTTCTCTTGCCATCGCGGTTCGCATGATCCCGTGGGAGTACCGATCATTGCCGATGCGGATGCCGAGCCGAAGCGTCCTGAAACATCGAACGCGGACGCATCCCAGCCGGCGCTGCCTACAGCGGACCAGGTCCTCGACAAGTACATCCAGGCCCTCGGCGGCGCTGACGCGATCAAGAAGATCACCAGCCGTACCCTGAAGGGCACCATCGCCGTAGGCCCGAGCCAGTTCCCGGTGGAAGTCCTGGCCAAAGCGCCGGACAAGCGCATCGCCACCGTGCACACGCCCAACGGCGACAGCATTACCGCGTTTGACGGCCACACCGGCTGGCTCGGCAATCCAGGCCCGCAGCCGCCACATGACATGACTTCGCAGGAGACGCAGGCCATGCGCTTCGATGCCACGTTCTACCTCCCTCTGGAACTCAAGAGTATGTTCAAGGATTTCCGTGTCCGTCCTTCTGACAAGATTGCGGGACATGACGCGGTGCAACTGATCGCCATCAACCCCGATAGGCCCCCGGTGCGGCTCTTCTTCGATAAAGATTCGGGCTTGCTTCTCCGCCTGATGCACTACGATCAGACTCCCCTCGGCAACAATCCGGTTCAGGTTGACTATGCCGACTATCGCAGCCAGAGCGGCGTGAAGGTCCCGTATCAGTGGACCAATGCGCGTCCGCGAGGCCGCTTCACCATCCAGTTGAGTGAGGTCCAGATGAATGCGGCAATTGACGACGCCAGGTTCCAGAAGCCTCCAGCGACTTCAGTACCCGCAGAGCAGAAGCCGGCACCAAGATAAAAGATAACAAGATAAAAGGATAAAACGTCGCCAAAACTTCGCCGCAGATTTGCGCGGACGAGCGTTGATCGTGAATTGGACATCAGCGCTCGTTTCGGCGGCTCTTGTTTACGCAAGCTCTCACACTTGGACTACTCCTTTGTGTCCCTTCGTGTCCTTTGTGGTTAAAAGCCTTTGACGTTCCAGGGAATTTTCTCGAGAATGCCGTGAGTGTCCCTTCGTGCCCCTGTTCTCATTTGTCCGCCTATTGACAAGAAACAGCTATTTCAAACTAAAGATTACTTGCCACAACTCATCCAGCTCTGGTAGTTTCTTTTCCACGTACCCCCTTATCGACTGCCCGCCCTTCCGGACCGGGCCGTATAGGCCACACAAATCAGTCTGGGGAATACTCGCGTGAAAAAGCTATCAGCCGTGGCAGTGTTGTCATTCTTTGTCCTGCTTTGCCAACTCGCAGGCGTCGCCCAAACCTCCCCTAATCTTGAAAATGGCTGGAAGCCATATGGCTCTTATGATGGCAGTCATCTGGACACCGTGAATCTGATGAACGGTAACCTCATGCTGCACGCGCCGCTGATCCCGGAGATTCCACAACGCGGTGCGCTGTCTCTCAACTACTCGATTTATCTCAGCTCCAAAGACTGGCAAACCGTATGTACTCCAAATTCACAGTCCTCTGGTAATGGCGAAGTTTGTGTCTGGCAAAAAGGAGGCACCGGGATAGGTGTTCATCGCCCCACGGAAGTCAGCGTGAATCGAACTTTGGTAAAGACCGGTAGTGGAACTGGAACGGTGATTTCGGGAACTCAAGGCTACTCAGTTTCGAGTGCGGACGGAGCGGGTCATAAGCTACACGGAGTGGCGGGCACAGAGGATGCCAATGGGGAAGCCACTAAATTTGATTCTACCGATCTCACCGGATACCACCTTGAAATGAGCGGGCTCGATGCCAATGGAGTCTTGAGTACCTTTACCCTCACAGACCGGACTGGCACGGTCTACAGCGGCACCTTTCCGTTAGCCAATAAGGCTTGCAATCATGTTCGGGGTAACACTATACCTGCACCTGGCGGTCACGCTCCGCTGATCGACGATGCACCGTTTGGCGATCAAGTTTGCGGTCAGACAGCATTTGCAACCACCGTTACTGACGCTAACGGTACCCAGATGGCTCTAAATGAGCAGGGTGCGCTGGCCCCAAACGTTACTACCTCATTTCCGGCTTCGGGAATCGACACGCTTGGGCGAACAGTGCCGCCGATAGGGAGTATGGGAAGCGATCCCGGTCCATGCGTGAGCACGCACCCTATTGTTGGTACCTACACCTTCAATTACACGGCCCCCGATGGTTCTACGCGGCAGGCAAAGTTTTGCTCTGCTGAAATTATGATCCAAACCGGGTTTAATGCGGTTTCGGATTCCACGGGAATCGCAGAGGCGGTGACCGGTGGTGCAACCGGATTGCACCTCTGGGAAATCGTCAGCATCGTGCTCGCGGATGGCACTCATTGGACGTTTGATTATGACAAGTATGGCGAGCTCACTTTCGTCGGTCTTCCCACGGGCGGATCAATCGTCTACACATGGAACACCGTCAGTTTCGCCAACTGCGACCAGACAAACCGTACCCCTGTAAGTCGCGCTGTGGCCACCAGAACGCTCAATGACGCACAGGGCAACACCTCTCGCTGGGTCTATAACTGGGGATCTTCCACTTCTACTGGGATCACCAACGTCGTAACTGACCCAGCATTGAATGACACCGTTCACACGTTTACCTCCCAGGGCTCCTCTGGTAACACCGGTACGGGCTGCAATCTTTTTGAGACCACCACCACTGAGTATCAAGGTTCCCAAAGTGCCAATGTTCCATTGCGTAGAGTGGATACTCTTTTCTCAAGCACGCCCATGAGTGTTGACGATACTGTACTTGGCATCTCGGGCACAGGGAATATCTTCGCCAGTGATATCACCACCACCGTTTACCCCAGCGGGAAAGTCAAGAAAGTCCATCGTGATCCAGATCTCGGCCTCGGCGCAGGGCTTCCCATTTTCGGCAATGTTGTCCGGGAACTGGAATATGACTGGGGGCAGGGCACACCGGGTGCACTTCTTCGCGAGACCGATACCGTTTATAAATGGCAGAAAGACAGTAGTTACCGCACCGCCGGATTGCTGGATCTACCGGCTTCCAGGGTAATCATCAGTCCTCTGGCTGGCGCCAACATCAAAAGCGGCTGTCCAATCACGCCCACCACAACCGCCAGTTGTATGGCGGAAACCGACTACACCTATGATGAGCCGGCCTACCTCATAAGTCCGTCTCCTGGCGGCAGTGTTCAGCACGTCGCTCCGCCCAATGGTGTTCGCGGCAACCTCACCACCACTAGTTCCTGGCTGAGTTCTCCCAACAGCTTTGTCTCCAGTCATACCAACTGGTATGACACCGGCGAGCCCTACCAGAAAATCGACCCTCTCGGCCACACCACAACTCTCAGTTACGATCCCGCGTATGTCGGCGCATACGTTACGCAGACCTGCTCTCCCACTACCGGCACAGTCACGCATTGCGTGAGTGGAACCTACGACTTCACCACGGGCGTAATCAACAGCCTTACGGACCAGAACGGCCAGACGAGCACTTACACATACGACTCCATGTTCCACATCGCCACCGCGCAGGCGCCTCTGGACCAGGCTAACGGAGCACGGGCCACCAACACCTTTACCTACTCTGACATGGCTACGCCGCCAACACTTCCTTTGACCATGACGCGCGTGAAGTCCGTCACCACCACGCTCTCTGACTCGGTCACCGGAACCTACGACGGGCTGGGCCGCTCGATTCTCACTCAGCACGCCACGCCAACGGGAACTGTAACGGTGAGCACCTCGTATGACGATGTACATGACAACACCACCGTCACCAATCCCTACTACGGCACATCAGACTCAACTTACGGCACCACCACCACCCACACGGATGCACTTGGCCGCCCGCTCACCTTCACTGAGCAAGACGGCAGCGTTAAGTCCATCAGCTATGACGTGGCCACATCTACCACCACGTTAGGTAATTGCAACCTCACCGCGGATGAAGCTGGTAAACAGCGGCGCTCGTGCTCTGACGCGCTAGGGCGTCTGGTGGAAGTGGATGAACCGGGTGATCCCACCAACGTTGTTGCCAACAACTACGGCAATCTCGCTTTGGACGGAAACTTTGCCGTCTTCGGTCCGGCCAATGACATCAAGTGGCAGACCAACACCCACGGAGCCACCAATACTTTTTATTCCCTCAACATGATGGATGACGGGAACCTGATCAAGTACACACCCACCTGGAACACCACCGCTCCTACCACCAGCGGCACTGCCAGTTACGGAACGTTATCTTGCGTGGGCTACCGGCTCTTCGCTGGTCAAACGCTTGCCTCCGGTGCATGCCTGCAATCCCTCAATAAGCGGTTCATGTTGGTCATGCAGACGGCAGGGAACCTGGTTCTGTACGACCTCTCGTTTAGTCCCGCGCAGGCAATTTTTTACAACAGCACCACCGGCGTGGCAGGCAGTTACCTGGCCATGCAGGGCGACGGCAACCTGGTCATTTACACTCCGTCAGGATCGCCGGTCTGGTCAACCGGCACCCCAACCGGATCCGGGAGTTACATGCTTCAGGTGCAGGACCCCGGGAACCTCGTGATTTATCGCGATATCTGGGAAACGGGCACATCGCAGTCGGCAAACGGTGTCACCAACTTCACGCCGGTTTCCTGCACGAACATTGGACCCGGTGTTGCGCTTAACCAGAACATCCCGACGGGTTCATGCCTTATTTCCAACAGCGGGCGCTTTGCGCTGATCATGCAGACCGACGGCAATCTCGTCGTCTATGACCGTAGTGTCAACCCGCTGGGAGCCTTGTGGAGCACCGGCACACAGCTTACCGGCATGGCGCCTCAGGTTGCCATGCCCACGCTCTACTCTTACGACGCTCTGGGTAATCTGCTCTGCGTGGAACAACACGGCAACGTCTCAGGAACAGGATGCAGTGCTTCGCCCACATCCGACGCCACAAGTCCCTGGCGCGTGCGTCGCTTCACCTATGACTCACTGTCCCGATTGCTGACCGCGCACAATCCTGAATCCGGGACCATTACTTATTCTTACGATCTTGACGGCAATCTGCTCCAGAAAACGTCGCCTGCGCCCAACCAGACCGGCGTTGCCACCCAGACCATCAGCTACTGCTATGACGAACTGCATCGCGTCAAGGGCAAAGCCTACTCAGCGCAAACTTGCCCGCTCAGTTCTCCGGTGGTGACTTACGCGTATGATTCCGGCACCTTCGCCAAAGGCAAGCTGACTTCACTCACCGATCAGGCAGGCTCTGCCTCATACACATATGACCCGCTCGGCCGCATGACCAGTGAGACGCGCGTGATCAACAGCGTTTCCAAGACCATGAGTTACGACTACAACCTGGATGGATCCATCAAGACCATCCATTATCCCAGCGGCGCTGCTGTCACCTACACGCCGGATTCTGCGGGCCGCCTGCTCTCGGCTGTCGACACCAGCAACAATATTAACTACGTCACCGGAGCTGGTTATCAGGCAGACGGGCAACTTACCAGCTTCATTAGCGGCAACGGAGCGGGATTCGCGGGAATCACCAACACTTTTAACTTCAACAAGCGTCTCCAGCCCATCAACATGTCTGCCTCGGCGCCCAGCCAGACAGTGTTTTCGATTGGCTACGACTTCCACGTGGGCAATGGCACCAGCGGCGCCGATAACGGAAACGTCTGGGGCATCACCAATTACAAAGACAACACCCGCAACCAGTCGTTCACCTACGATTCGCTCAATCGCCTCACCTCAGCCCAGAACGCCGGCACCGCCAATCCGCCGCCGCCGAGCGACTGTAATGTGCTGGTGCTGCAAGGCAAAACCAAGTACTGGGGCAACAGCTACACCTATGACGCCTGGGGCAATCTCACCGGCAAAACCGTTACCAAATGCAGCGCTGAGAACCTGAGCGCCCCATCCCTTGTCAACAACCAGCTTTCTGGCTACGGCTATGACGCAGCCGGCAACATGACCAATGATCCAACCGACGGCGTCACGCTCAACTACGACCAGGAAAACCGCATCACCGGCGCAGGAGGCTACACTTACACCTATGACGCTGACGGCAACCGCGTCAAGAAAACCAACGGAAGCACGGGAACGCTCTACTGGTATATGGCGCCGGGCATCGTCGCCGAATCCGATCTCTCTGGCACGCTCAAATCCGAATACGTCTTCTTCGACGGTGAACGCGTTGCCCGCCGCGATCTGGTTGCCCCCGGCGGAGTCTTTTACTACTTCTCTGACCATCTGAAGACAGCGTCGGTCATCACGGATTCCCTGGGCAACATCAAGTCAGAATCCGACTACTACCCCTGGGGCGGCGATCTTCAATTCGTCAACAACGACTCCAACCACTACAAATTCACCGGCAAAGAACGCGACGAAACCGGCCTCGATTATTTTGGAGCCCGATATTACTCGAATGGATTAGCGAGATTCATCACGCCGGATTGGTCATCCACACCGATCCCGGTTCCGTACGCAGACTTCGGCGATCCACAGTCGCTGAACCAATACAGCTATGTAAGAAATGTTCCGACCGCTAAAATTGATCCGGATGGTCATTGCTGTGATCTCAATGACGCAATAAATTTTGTCGCCGGAATGGCAAATGCTGTTGGCAGTAACAATGCCTTGGGCGCAGGTCGAGTGGAGCAGGTTTCTAACGCTGGTCGAATGGGTCAAGCTGTTGGAGACGCGATTTCTACGGTTCAAGGCACAGTAGAAGCCCTCGCTGGTACTGGGGTTGAGGGCGTAGGGCTGGCTCTTGACGCGACGGGAGTTGGCGCTATCGCCGGAGTTCCACTCAATGTGGCAGGAGCGGGGTTAATCGCTCACGGAACCACAACAGCTGTCGTAGGCGGCATACATCTGGCAGTGGATGCAAGCAAGAGCGGTGGTTCGAACTCCTCAACACGTGAAAATACCGAAGAAAATGTAGATAAGATGGAGAAAGGCAAGGCACCGACTGGAAATGACGGTCATCCCGTCGAGTTACATCATGAAGGCCAACAAGCTAATGGCCAACTGACGGAAAAGACCAGGACAGATCACCGAATTGGAGAGAACTTTAAAAGGAATCATCCTAATACCGGGCAACAGAAGAGCCAGATAAATCGGTCTGATTTTGCCAAACAAAGGGCGCAGTTTTGGAAGGATCAGGCTAAGAAAGCAAAAGAGCAAAAGTGATATATGGATATGGTATTCGCTTTCGTAGAGAATCCCGCGGGTCCGGATGGATACTCAGCAATATTTGAAGCGACGGCTGGAGATCAAACGGGTACACCAGCGGGTGGTTATCTTTATGTTTGTGATTCTGCTAGTGCAGCAATCTTGCGTAGTTTGGAGATTTATACGCACCCAGCTTGTGAAGTTAGAGAAGGCGACATAGACGTCTTTTGGTCTTCTGACCGCACGAAATGCGGCGTTGCGATTTGGGGCGGAATGCACGGGATCATCGACCTCGGCAACAATCGCGAGATCTCTGCTCCACTGGAGAGCCCGCCCATTTCTGCCCCCGACTGGTTGGAGGGATTTGAAGACTATCTTGACCGTGAACAGTTTATTCGGGCACGGCAACGGTTTTGGAAAGAAAAGGCAAAAGAACAGAATCTTCAGCTTAGTGATCAATCAGAGAGAGAGGGTCCAATCGAAACGGATTTCATCGTCTACGCGAAAGGCCCACGTTCGCTGTTTGGTGTTTTTGAAGACGACGGAGATACAGGATATCTGTATATTCTCAACAAAGCCGAGCAAAGAATACTCCAACGGGTTCAAATATATGATGATGCCAAGAATCTTGGGGTCAGTGCTGAAGATGTGCAGGTTCTCTGGACTGGAAGCGACATCAAATGCGGGGTTCTCATCTGGAATAAAATGCGCGGCATCATTGACCACACAGGAGACAGGGAAGGACGCGCAAAGCTATACAGTCGTGAAACTCCGGGTATCGATGATATAGGTTGGCTGAGCGGATTCTAAGCCAAGATCAAAACAACCGGAAAAACCGGGGACAGGAACGTGTGAAAAAACAAAAACCGTAGAAAACCAGAACAGACGGGACGTATCCCTAGCTTTTTGTTTTATCCGCGACCATCCGCGTTAATCCGCGGTAGGAATTTTGACTTATCAGTGTGATCACTGAAGATCAGTGGTGAGATTTAATCCAGTTCCTGTAGGCGGGTGGCCGCGCGATGTCGGCGATCTCGGCGATCCCGGCGATCCTCCGGTTTTCAATCAGCCGATCACCCGATCACCAGATTCTTGCCTTCGTGTCCTCCGTGGTAGAGGTGTTGCTTTCCGATGACGGCGATGACGTTGCGATCTCGGCGTTCCCGAAAAAGGGGACAGCCTGAACTGAGCGATTTTTCTGTACAATCCTGTGCGCATGCCACGACGAAATCGATGTTTATTGCCGGAGGTGCCTTGCCATATTACCCAGCGAGGAGTTGACCGTCGGGAAGTGTTTTCCTCTGACCAGGATCGGACTACCTATCTCAACCTGGTGCAGGAAAATCTCAGTGATGCGGGTGTACGGGTACTAGGCTATTGTTTGATGAGTAACCACGTCCACCTGATTCCTGTGCCTGCGCGGGAAGAGTCATTGAGTATTCTGTTCCGGCGCGTACATGGACGTTACGCGCAATACTACAACGCTCACTCTAGACGATCAGGACATCTCTGGCAAAATCGATTTTTCGCTTGCATGCTCGGCCCCAGCCATTTGTGGTCTGCCTTGGCGTATGTTGAACGGAATCCCGTGAGAGCGGGCATGGTGGAGCAGGCGGCTGATTATCCATGGTCGAGCGCGAAGGCACATCTGGAAGGCGCGGATTCGACCGGATTGCTCGATATGGGATGGTGGCGGCAGGAGGCTCCCCGGCAACTGTAGCGATGTCCTCAAAAATCAGGACGCGGAGACAGTGAACAATCTACGCGGCTGTACTTATGCGGGAAGGCCGTTCGCGGAAGAAAGCTTCGTGACCGAAATGGCGGAGAGATTTGACCAAGGAAAAGGGGTCAGCCTGATCTGAGTTATTTTTCGCCAGGACCAGTCGTTCACCTACGATTCGCTCAATCGCCTCACATCAGCCCAGAACGCCGGAACCAATTGCGCTGCTACCCTGGCCAACGGCAAAACCGAGTATTGGGGCAACAGCTACGGGTATGACGCCTGGGGCAATCTCACCAGCAAAACTGTTACCAAATGCAGCGCTGAGAACCTCAGTGCTCCGTCGCTGGCTAACAACCAGCTCTCTGGCTATGGCTATGACGCGGCCGGCAACATGACCAGCGATCCCACCGACGGGGTCACGCTAAACTACGACCAGGAAAATCGCATCCAGAGCACGGGTGGTTACACCTACACCTATGACGCTGACGGCAATCGGGTCAAGAAAACCAACGGCTCTACGGGAACACTTTACTGGTACATGTCGCCGGGCATCGTCGCCGAATCCGATCTCTCCGGCACCCTGAAATCCGAATACGTTTTCTTCGACGGCGAACGCGTCGCCCGCCGCGACAACCCCACGGGCACCAGCCCAAGCGTCGCGTATTATTTCTCCGACCATCTCAAGACCGCGTCGGTCATCACCGACTCACTGGGCAACATCAAATCCGAATCTGATTATTACCCCTGGGGCGGCGAGCTTCAATTCGTCGCCAACGATTCCAACCACTACAAATTCACCGGCAAAGAACGCGACGAAACCGGATTAGATTACTTCGGGGCGCGATATTACTCGAACGGGCTGGCAAGGTTTCTCACCCCAGACTGGAGCGCGGTCCCGGTTCCGGTTCCATACGCTGATATGACCGACCCGCAAACGTTCAACCAGTATGGCTATGTCCGCAATCTACCCACGACGCGGTTTGATGCGGACGGGCATTGCGACTGGTGCAAGAAAGCGTGGGAGTCGATAAAGGAAGGCGGTAAAAGCCTGGCTATTGGAGCCGACAAGGGAATGCGTGAATTCGGTACGAAAATCGGAGGCTCGGCATACGGAGAAGCGGTTGGGACGAGGGACATCGCAGGCAACGAAACGTTCCTCGCGCACCCTGCGAATACTATGGAGCAGATAGGTTTTCAAGCCACGCAAGCTGCGGAAACCGTGGCTCTCCTCGGGCCGCTAGCTGGCGAAGCTGAGGGAACTGAAGCTACCCTGACAAGACTGGCTGGTGAAGCGGTAGACGCTGTGGGCCCTGGTAGCGGAGCAGCGTATGGCACACGCGTTCACTCTGCCTTTGAGGGAGAAGTCAATGGGCTGGGCAACTCTAATCTACATACTGAGGTTTCATATCTCAACGGCGCAGAGGTTACTCGGGGTACAGCCGGCTCAATTCGAGTGGATGTGGCAGAAGGCACGAGAAGTGCACCGACAGCAGTTTATGATCTTAAGACGGGAAGCGCTGAACTTACCCAGGCTCGGATTCAGCAAATCCAGCAGCACGTACCAAAGTTACCAAATGGGAACTCCGTTCCAGTAAACGAGATAAGGCCACCACAACAATGAGGACGAAGGATTTTGTTGCACTTGAGAAACGTTTGTTGCTAAAGCTCCCCAACTTCACCACAAAGGGGCAGTTGCTATTCATCGTGCCGCTTGGGCATACATTGAGGGGCTTCCACTTCGATGGATCGAGTTTCGATAAGGAATCCTTTTACGTGAATGCGTTCTTTATGCCCCTGTGTGTACCTTCAGAGCACCTTCAGCTAACTTTCGGTCGCCGTCTCAGAGCGGGAGGCGGGGACCGGTGGAGCACGGCAATACCTGGGTTCGAAGCTATTTTAGAGGCAGCAGTGCAGAAAGAAATTCCGTTTCTGGCTGGGCTTAGAACAGCACGCGATGTAGCAGATGCGCTGACTCCTCCCGGAACTAACCCACACTGTCACGAAGCCCTTGCTTACGCTCTCGCCCAGGCAGGCGAGATTCGAGCCGCCGTGGCTGCCATCGACGCCCTTCTGGGACTCATCGACTCCGTGAGGCGCGTGAATCCAAAGCTTACTTGGGAGTTGGAAATCGCAAACAGAGCGCAATCACTCAAGACCAAGCTCACCGAGAATCCAGAGGATGCGGCTGCTCAGCTTACCAGGTGGGAGTTCGAGACCATCCGCAACCTTGGGCTGGAGAGTTTCAGCGAGGACGGTAGAGCGGTTGTTTAAGCAAGGCATTGGTGGGTGTGCCGGGCCTGCGGCGGTTCGGCCACGGCCAGGGGGTGGACGTTGGAACAAAAAGGAGACAGCCTGAGGAGCCGTCGGAGATAGATTCTACAAGACACTTTACTGAATCGGGAAAGCTCTTAAAGATGGCGATGTGAACAAGCGTTTTCGCGTCTGTGATCTCAACCAGCCGTTCTCATTGCCGCCTTCATTTACGGAGTGGCTTCCAGAGGATCATCTGGCCCGCTTCGTTGCAGACGTTTGCAACGAAGTGGACTTGTCGGCGATGTACGCTGTTAAACCCGGGACCAGACGGGCCGTTTTCTGATGTTTTTACCCGTGTGCGTACCTTGTTTGGCGGGTGGCCCAGGCTTTGCCGCTTTTTCTATCCCTCACAAAAAGATTGGGTGCCCTTCGATAAGAGCGAAGGGCTTGTCAAGGACAAACTATCCCTGGCGATGCGAAAGCATCGCTATGCTCACCAAACTTTATCCGACGAAGACACACTGAAAAGTACCGCACCTTTACTTGAATCACCCATTAGTGGAAGGTTTTGCTTTTGCTTTTGCTTTTGCTCTGCTGTTCCACCAGCAATCGATTCGGTCTAAACCTCGACCATGATTCTTCTATTCGAACACCCAACCTCTAGTTGGGTGCGAGAGCGCCCAATCAATCCTTCGGACGGCGTTACTCGTCCAGGGGCACCCGCGAGCTGCTCTCGATGCGAACGACTTCCGGATACGGCGTGTTGGTGCGTAGCATCCAGAAAAGTCGTATTGCCAACTTGCGCGCTGCTGCCACCTTGGCCACGGCTTTCGGCTTGTGGTGACAGAGATGTAAGTACTCACTGCGAAACTCGGGATCGTAACGGACCACTCCTTGTGCAGCTTCCACCAGCAGCATGCGCATGAAGCGATTGCCCTGCTTGGTGATGGCGCCCAGCCTCTGCTTGCCGGCTGAACTGTACTCGCGCGGAATCAGCCCCAGATAGCTGGCCACCTGCTTGCCACGCTTGAACCGTGTCACATCTCCCATCGTTAGCACGTATGCTAGTGAAGTAATCGGGCCAACCCCGGGCTGCGTCATCAGCAGATGAGACTTCTCATTCTCCTCGGCTGCTTTCTTCACCGCGTGGTCCAGCACTGCGATCTTCTGGTCCATCGACTTGAGCAGTTCCAGCAGATTTTCCCGCCGTGCTCCCGCCCAATAGTCCAGCGGCATCTCCAGCAGCAGCTTCTGGCCCTCCTTGCTCCACAGCGAACGCCCTTTCTGCATTCCCTTGTTCAAAGCCAGGTGTTGGAGTTCGTTCTTCACACGTGCTCGCAACGTCACCAGCTTGTAGCGATGGATCAGCAACTGCCGCTGATCGCGCTCCTGCTTGGACGGTGTCCAGATCCGAGGAAAACTATTGCTGATCATCAGATCCAGAATATGCGACGCATCACGACGGTCCGTCTTCTGCTTGCGTACCTGCATGGCTCGAATCTTGGCGGCGTCACCCACCCAGACCTCGTGCTCCATCTCCTTGAGCATGTCCACAAACCAGTGACTGTTTCCCGTTGTTTCCAGACCAACCCGCACCGTTCCAGTTAATCCTGCATAGAACTGTTCGGCTTCTCCGTTGGCGTGTACCAGCTTCCGTTCTCCCGTTTCTCCACTCTCAGTATCCAACCACGAAATCATTTGCCAACTGGGATGGAAATCACATCCTATAATCATCATCTGAAGGCTCCTTTCTTCCCAGTTGTCTTCGTCGTCAAACAAAGAATACTGTGTCGACCGGGGCCTTCGCTCTTATCCAATCAACCCTTTGCGGAGCAAAGGGTGGGATAAAATAACCGCCGATGCCGAAAGGTTTGCGTCGTTTTCACAATACCGGCCAAGGCTGAAGGGGACAGACGGGATGTTTCCTATCATTATAAATTGTTAGACCATCCCATTATCCCAGCGGTGCCGCTGTTACCTACACGCCGGATTCCGCCGGCCGCCTGCTCTCTGCCGTCGATACCAGCAACAATATCAATTACGTCACCGGAGCTGGTTATCAGGCAGACGGGCAACTTACCAGCTTCGTCAGCGGCAGCGGAGCGGGATTCGCGGGAATCACCAACACCTTTAACTTCAACAAGCGTCTCCAGCCCGTCAACATGTCAGCCTCGGCCCCAAGCCAGACTGTGTTTTCGATTGGCTACGACTTCCACGTGGGCAATGGCACCAGCGGCGCCGATAACGGAAACGTCTGGGGCATCACCAATTACAAAGACAACACCCGCAACCAGTCGTTCACCTACGATTCGCTCAACCGTCTCACATCAGCGCAAAACGCCGGAACCGCCAATCCGCCGCCGCCGAGCGACTGTAATGTGCTGGTGCTGCAAGGCAAAACCAAGTACTGGGGCAACAACTATGGCTATGACGCCTGGGGGAACCTCACCAGCAAAACCGTTACCAAGTGCAGCGCTGAGAACCTGAGCGCCCCGTCGCTGGCTAACAACCAGCTCTCTGGCTACGGCTATGACGCGGCCGGCAACATGACCTCCGACCCCACCGACGGCCTCACGCTCAGCTACGATCCGGAAAATCGCATCCAGGGCGCAGGCGGTTATACCTACACGTATGACGCTGATGGCAATCGCGTCGAGAAAACCAACGGATCCACGGGACACTGTACTGGTACATGACGCCGGGCATCGTCGCCGAATCCGACCTCTCCGGCGTGCTCAAGTCAGAATATGTTTTCTTCGAGGGTGAACGTGTCGCCCGCCGCGATAACCCCACGGGCACCAGCCCAACCGTCGCGTATTACTTCTCTGACCATCTCAAGACGGCCTCGGTCATCACCGACTCCCAGGGCAACATCAAGTCTGAATCCGATTACTACCCCTGGGGCGGTGAGCTTCAATTCGTCGCCAACGATTCCAACCACTACAAATTCACCGGTAAAGAACGCGACGAAACCGGCCTCGATTACTTCTGCGCGCGATATTACTCGAACGGGATGGGACGATTCATCACGCCGGATTGGGATGGCAAAGCGGCGGCGGTTCCTTATGCGGAGTTCGCAGATCCGCAGAGCCTAAACCTCTACTCTTATGTGAGGAATGTTCCGACAAGCAAGGTGGACGCCGACGGCCATGACCCTTGGTCCCTGAGTTGGCAATGGCACGCTTCCTCATCGTTCCTTGGCCAAGAGATTAAAGGAGTCGGCGATGTAACAATTAAGCCAATAGCGACTTCGCTTGCACACCCCATTAATACTGTAGTCGGTCTTGGTACAACGATTCTTCATCCACTCAACAGTGCTATTGCTATAAAGGATGCTGTCGTCAGTACTGCCAAAAGCGCACTTGCGGGCGACCCTCGGGCCATCGGGCAGGCTGTCGGGACCGTGGCGGCGGCAGCCGCAGGAGCGGCTGAGGGAGGCGCTGGTGCAGGTGGACGATTAGGAAGCTCGGCAACACGTTCACAAAACGCCGCAATTGCCGACAGCCTGGAAAGCCGAGGGTTTACAGTCACGGGAGGAGGTGGCAGGTTGCCCGAAGAATACATTCCGGGTCCCGGTGGCGGAACGAAAGGTTCTAATTATGTTGATGTGACGGCCACGCGAGATGGGAGCACTGTTCGAGTCCAAACTGTCGATACTCGGGCAGACGGAGTAACGCCCACTACTCGCGAAGCCAACAACGCCGCACGCATAAGGTCTCAGCAGCAACCCGGGGACCACACAGTATTGATCCCAAAGAAAAAGACAAATTGATTATGAGGAATAAATCGGCTAGCTACAATTTCTTCGCAACCCAGCATGACATTTCTAATGTGCTCCGCGCTGTGGAAGCGGCCCATCCCTTGCAGTATATTGAAGCGGGATTGTTCGATGAATCAGAGCGCCCAGTTTTCCAGGGGTTCGCATCAGTCCCAGAGTTAGGTCGCGCGCAGGTTGGGGATTCAAATCTTGAGCCAATCTTCCTGGTGTTACTAAAAGGCGCTAGGCTCACGGTAAGAACTGTGCCGCAGCGTCGTGGAGGAACCAAATATGCTGTCGATCAGTTGGCAAACGCAGGAAGTGTGGTCATTCGGCCAGGGGGAAAGTATGACGACGCAACACTGATAAGTGGCATGGTTGGCACTGTTCATCACGACAAAACTGCTGAGATGCTTATCGAAGCGTTTTCCCATATGTTGCACAGAGACTTTACGAAGGTCAAGTCCTATTTCGTAGGCCGAGAAGCCATGAAACTGCATCACACCGGGATGCGACTAACGAAAAGTCTTAATGGGCCGAAAGAATTCGACCTTTCGGCGCAAACCGGAAAACCGGGGGACACGTGAAAACAGCTTCCTGTCCCCGGTTTTTAATCCAGTCGCATCTCCCCAACGGCAGCAACGTGCCAGTGAGCGAGATTAGGCCACAGCAATGAAGACCAAGGAATTCGTGAACCTGGAAAAGCGTTTACTGCAGGACCTTCCCGGTTTCGCCATCAGAAAACCGGGGACTGGAACATGTGAAAAAATTGATTCTCGAGATTTCGGGATAGTTGATCGGAAAGAATTTGTCGTTTAAATGCCCTATAAACCATTTGCACCGTGTTCCGATACATTTCCGGTCACTAAGAAAAACTCTCGAATTCAAGAAAATCGATTTTTTCACATGTTCCAGACGGGACGTTCACCATGAGGTTCCCGGCCCCTTCAATTCGGTCGTGCCTGCCACCCGTCCCACACGCGGGCATCCATCAACTCTCCTCATCAAGCAGTGCGCCCAGCCTGTCGAGCCGTTTCTCCCAAAGCGACTTGCGTGCGCTAATCCATCCGCTGGCCAGGTCAAAGCCCCTGGGCTGGAGGGCGCACGTTCGCACGCGGCCGACCTTTCGCGTGTGGACAAGCCCGCCCGCTTCCAGCACGTGTATGTGCTGAACCACCGCCGCCAAAGTCATCTTCAGGGGCTTTGCCAGATCGGAGACCGAGATGGGGCCTTCGCTCACGCGTTCAACGATGGCACGCCGGGTCGGATCGCCAAGCGCGTTGAAGACGCGGCCGATGTCCTGTGCTGTCCTCATCACCTGTGCGGTCCTCATCAACTGTACCGATTCAGTTCTTCGCCCAGTTTGTCCAGAACCTCGGTGGTACCTTGCTCACGGCCGCGGGCTGCCTCGGGACCGTCAAAATAGACGCCCTGCTCGGTAAACACGAGTTTCGTTCCCTGTCCGTCCCTGATGAATTCGACGGTATTCTGGGAGGAAGACATGCGGTGGTCGCCACAATCCATCGTGTATACGAAAACGATACTGTGGTTGGGAATGATCCGGTGGTAGCGGGTATCGTTGCGCATCAACTCGCCGCCGGGAACGCGGAAGGTCCAGCGCTCGAATTCGTCAACCTTGAAATTCATCTCAAAGCTGATGATTTCAAAGCCTTCTCCATGAAATTTGCGGGCGACTGAGTGAGGGTCGTTCTCACCTCCCATCCAGCGGCGTTTCTTCGCTGGATCTTGAAAAGCCGCGAACACCTTCTCCGGCGCATGGGGATAGCGCTTCTCGATGGTGAATGTGCCGTGTGTGATTTGCAGGTCGTTCATAATGACCTCCTTGATATACTTAAGTTTACACTTAAGTATCTGACAAGGACGACGTGATAGTCAAGTGTGTACTTAAGTATTAAATTCTTCGGGAAGGGGCACGCAGATTGCGTTTGCAGACGCGTAATGGATGTTCGCAAATGCGGTTATTTCAGCGACCGACCTCTATCTCATTATCCTATCAATTATCTTTTATTCTTCCATTAAAATTATTTAATTATTATAATTTCTCCTTCAATTCGGCCGTCCCAGCCAGCCGTATTGCCACGCAACCGACACGGTTTGATAGTTGCCGCCAAATCGGATGTAAGTGCTGTTGCTATAGCCGAATTTCAGCGACTGGTGCTTGCTGATGGGGACAGCGGCGGTACCTCCCAGGCGAGAGTTCCTCTGATTCGTGAGCGGATTTTCTATCCCTTGCAGGCTCGTGCTTCCACCGAACCAGAGATTCCCGTCGAGTGAGACCCATAGCCGCTGCTTGAAGTCATGGCTTAAGTGTCCCTCCAATGCCACCATGGGCTTTTGCGAATTTGTTAAGTTCCCCGGAAAGAAATGGGGATTCGTGGTAAAGAACCACGCTCCGGCGTACCCATCGAGCACCCATTTGCGCCAGCGCTGGGAATAGCCAAACTCCGGTTTGAATGACCAGCGATTGGCGCCCCAGTTAATCAGCTTCTTCGGATCATACTGGCCGGTCGGCGCAATCACCTTGAGCCCGACGCCGAGAAGCATCTTCTGATGCCATTTGCTGAACTCCTTCGGCGCCATCGCCGGGCCACCCTTGAGGTTCACCGAAAGGCGATAGACAGAATCCGTCAGACCGGAGCGGTAAAGGTTCCGCTGTACCCCGCCCTCAGTTCCACTGAAGTTTCCCACTCCGTAGGGCAACGCGACCACGATGTTGGCCGAACGGCCAAACATGCCGAATGAATGGTAGTAACTGAAGTTGGGAATACTGTATTTGCCCTTCGCGTCGGTGACGGGCAGCGCGCCATTGAAATCGATATTGCCGGCGAAGAACGAATAGGTCAGCGTGACTGCGTTGGAATGGGTCGGGGTAATAAGATAGGCGCGTGGCGTCAGGTCCTGGGCCAACAGAACGCGCAGAGGGCAGAGCAACAACACAGCGGCCAATCCGAACCTGAAGAATGTTTGCATCGCAGATCGGAGTTTCCGAGCTGCCTAAGGCGGACGCCACAATCGCGTCGCTCGGGTTTGGATATTCGCGTCTCCCGATGGATGTAAAGGCCGGGTTCTACGACAACTTAGCTTATGAGCGACAGTAGGGCCGCGATAACTGGCAGAACTGCCAGCTTCACGTGCTGATCGCGCGCCAGAGTGCTTGGCGATTTGCGACCAGACTTCATTCTTCCGCGATTCTTTCCGCGATTCTCCGCGCTTCACCCCGCAAAATAGCCTTTCCCTCTCGCATCTTCCAGCCGCACCCGCAGATACTCCCATAGCGCCGGGCACCCGGCCTTGATTTCCGGTTCAATGCGCTTCACCACACGCTCATAGCTGATGTCGTTTTCTTTCCAGCTTTGACCTTCGCTGGCGAGGTTGAGCAGCACCGGCATGGAGCGGTCAACGGCGTTGGCAAAACGCGATTCAGGCGTCTCACCCCGCTCAAATTCTTTCCACAGTGCAAGAAGCTCCGCAGCGGGATTGCCGGAATTGTTCGCATCTGATTTGTCAGAGGCTGTGTGGTCCGGCAGCATGCCGAAGATTCTTGTCACCGCTGCCAGCTCCGCGGCTTTACGCGCTGCCAGGCCTTCTTCGATGAAGACCATGGTGTCTCCGGTATCGATCTCGCCGATGTCATGCACCAGCAACATGCGGATCACGCGGTTGATGTCCACAGGCCTTTCCGCATAGTGGAGCAGCGCGATCGCCAGCATGCAGAGCTGCCAGCTGTGCTCGGCGGAATTCTCATAACGCTCCAGCCCCAACGGTTTGTTCTTACGCGTTATGCCCTTGAGTTTGTCCAATTCGAGAATGAAGTTAACAACCGGTTGCAGTGGGGAATTCTGGTTCTCAAAATTCTGGTCGGCTCGGCTCATTTTTTCTTGCTCTTTTTCTGAGATTTCTTGCTGGAATGATTTTTCTGTGGCGCCTTCTGTGGCTGCGTTTTCTTTTTCTTTTTTGCGATCTTCGCTTTTGCTTTTGGCACTTTGCCGATGCGCGGATCCCGCGCGATCACCAGTTCGCAGGCGCGGAGCGCGGCTTCTTCAAAGTCAGGCGAGTCGGCAGGCAGAATCTGCCATCCGGTAACATTCTTGCCCAGCACGCCGATGGAGCGCATGGAAGGGAAGTCAGCACGGAGGCTCTCATGATGTTCAACGGTGGTAGCCAGCCAGACTCCGTTGTCGGCGGGAGCGGTGGGCCGGTCGCGCAGTATCAGGACCACTTTTTCGTCCCTATAAACCGCAAGACACCCGAACATAGGGTTGGTTCGCGGCGAGATGGCGGCGAGCGCGTCGAGAACGAATTCATGTGGGACTGGCTTGCGCTTTCTGGGCGGGAACAAGTCCTCACGCATTGGAATCATCCTGGAGCGCGATCTAGGCATTGGAAATCTGAATAATTATAGTGAACCGGCGGAGCGCGACGAGATCAGCGCCAAAGCGATTCACCCTTCGTGTGACAAGCATTTCAGGTTTTCAATTTCCGGCTACAGCTTGTATGCTTCAAACGATCATATGAAGGTCAGACATGGATGCCAGCGTCGCCAAATCTGGAGTTTCTGAATCCCCGGCCGGAGCGCAGTTACTCTGGCCCCGAGCCATTGCCGTCTGCTGCCTGATCATTATTCTTGCGCTGGTCCTGGGCGTGGGTTTGGCCACCAATCTGGTCGTGCGACACGTGATTCAGACCCTGCCGCTTTGGGCTGGGGTGGTAGTAGGCTTCCGGAGTTCACGTGCCGCCGGCTGGTTCGCCCTGCCATCGTTCCTGTGCTGGGCGTTCCTGATGGCGATAATCTGGGCCTTCCTGCTCGGCGTGTCCCACGTGATCAGCGGCAGCTTTAAACCTATCGAAATCGTCATGACGGTGATCGTCGGGCTTGCTGCCATGGAAGGGATTTATTTGTTTGTCCGCCTCAGATCAGGGCTTGCGCCGCTTACGGCTATCGTTATCTTCTTAGCCATGGCTGTTCTGCAATTTGCCTGTCTATACGTGAGTTTTCTCCCGGCCTACGCCCACCGGTAGGTTTTTTAAGGCGATTTTCGGCCCGTTCAGCCTGGGCACAGCCCCGGTGCAAAGCCCCGGTGAAAAGGCAACGAAGGGGTTGGACATCAGCTAAATTGCCCCGAACACGCCCGTGGGGGCCGACATTTTGCCCAAAATAAGGTAAGCTAGTGGGTGTGCCCAATACGTGGGCTACGTGGAGGAATACTTTGGCAGAAGTTCGTGTGCAGGAAGGCGAGCCGTTGGAGAACGCGCTACGCCGGTTTAAACGTAAGGTGCAGGCAGAAGACATTATCAAGGAAGTAAAGCGGCACTCCTTCTACCTGAAGCCGGGCGAAAAGCTGCGTGTAAAGCAGGCCCTGGCTCGGAAGCGCGCCAAGAAAAAAATGCGCAAGGACCGCGATTCCCGCTCAGACCGCGACTAAGCGTCCGCGCCTGCCCGTCTCGACGGGCGTACTACCCAAAATCAGAATGCGAGGGACTCGGATACCGAGTCCCACCTTTCCTTTTACAGGCTTTCCTGTCCCACCCCTGATCAACAGGCGGTGCGAATCACTGCGTCCTGCTGAGAGCGGCAAACACAACGATTCCGTGCCGGCAAAAATTCTTGCGAGATCCCACAGATGTTTTTAGTCAGTCCTTAACGCACGCATGGGATCGGTTCCGGCGGCGCGGCGTGCCGGAAGGATGCTGGAGAGGAACGCACAAGCAGCCAGCACCGCAATGGCGATCAGCAGAATCACCGGATTAAATACAGCTACGCCATAAAGCTGGCTGGCCAGCCATTTGCCGCTCAGGTAAACCAGCGGCATGCCAATGGCCAGGCCAAGGGCAACCTGAAGGAACGCTCCCTTCAACACCATGCGAAGGATGTTGAACCGGTCAGCGCCCAGGGCCATGCGCAATCCGATTTCACTGGTTCTGCGTGCTACCTGGTACGCCGTGAGGCCGTACAGTCCAATGGAAGCCAGCAACAGCGCCAGTACCCCGAAAAGCCCGCTCAAGCGTGAGATCAGCGTGTTCTCGCTGGTGCGCACTTCTATCTGCTCGTCAAAAGAGCGCATGGAAAGGGGCGTCAAATTGGGGTCAATCGATGACAGTGTCCTGCGTATCTGGCTCTGGAAACTATTGGGATCGCCGGCGACATGCAGCAGAATCGTTCCCATGTACATGGACGAACTTTCCACACGCTTGTCAGTTTCCCTTCGATACACACTGGTTTGCGGCAGTGGCACGAAGAACATGGCACGCGTGGAATGGCTCCCAGTCCAGTATTTGGAATCCTTGGATACGCCGACAATCTCATAGTCGCCCGCGCTTTGCGCGTCAGACTTGCCAAAGTGCTGGCCCAGCGCGCTGCCGTTGGGGAAAAACTTTTTGGCGAAAGATTCATTCACCACCGCCACGTGGAGTGCGCTTTGCGAATCGCTTTCAGAAAATCCGCGGCCTTGCAGAATTGGCGTTCCCAGGGTCTCAAAATAGTGTGCGCTCACGCGGTCCCATGATGAGTTCAGATCTTGCTCATTTTCCCGCCCCAGTATCTGGAGACCTTCACCCCAGTTGTTGCCTTGTTGCGCTGTATAGAGAGCCAGGCTTTCACTCAACACCCCGGGTGTGCGTTTGAAGTTTTCTTCAATCTGCTGGTAAAGCGAAAGAAGTTTCTCCTGTGTATAGCCAGAGGCTTCGGGATTGATCTCCACCAGCACGCGGCCATTGCGATCGAAACCATAATCCTGATGCTGTATGTTCCGCAGGCTTTGCGTTACCAGTCCGGCCACACATAACAGCACCAGCGACAATGCCGCTTGCAATACCACCAGTGATCTCTGGCCGATGGTGGCGTGGTCCTTCACCGCCCGGCTTGCGCCCCGCAAGGTTTCTGCCGGATCTGACCGTGATGAAATCCATGCCGGGCCCACGCCAAAGATGATTCCCGTCAGCAGCGTCACGCCGAAAGTAAACAGCAGGACCGGCCAGGAAGGCGAAGTGGAAACCGGCACGAATTTTGCGCCCCGGAAGGCAAGCAAGACCATGGCATGGCTGGCATGATAGGCCAGCACCAGCCCTGCGATGCCGCCAACCAGGGACAGCACCACGGCTTCCGTGAGGCCGGCGCGAATGATTCGCGACCTTGACGCGCCGATGGCAAGTTGCAGTGAAGTCCGAAACCGCGTGACTGCTCCGCGTGCCAGCAGCAGGTTGGCCACGTTGGCGCACGCAATCAGCAGGATCACCAGCGCGGCTGCCAGCAGCAGCACAAGGCCATGCTTGTACTCATCTTCCATCGCATTCACGCCGCTCGCGCCGGAAGATACCTTGATGACCTGCTTGTTGATGTCCGATGATTCACGGCGGTCCACAATGTTCCCGGGTACCTGGAGATATTGCCGCAATTCGGTGGTGAGGTGTGCGGAGACTTTCTCTGGCGAATTTCCTGGCCGCAGCCTGCCAATCAGGTACAGCCAGTTGGTGGTCGGCGAATGCAGCATCGAGTTTTCGCGCGCCAATTGTGGCTCAACGGATATGGGCATCCAGAAGTCCGGAGGATCGCTCTCCCGGCGGTCTCCGTAAAATCCTGGCGGCGCAACTCCCACCAGCGTCATGGGAATGCCATTGATCGTCATACTTTGCCCGATCAGAGAGGCATCCATGCCATATTTCTGCTCCCATGCGCGATAACTCATCACCGCCACTGGGGGTGCTCCGGCCCGATCGTCGTTTTCTGAGACCAGTCTGCCTGCGTAGGGGCGCAGGCCGAGCACGGAAAAATAATTTCCTGAGACCAATTCTCCGCTGAAGCTTTCAGCGGCCTTTCCACCCTGTTGCCGCACGCTCAAATCAGGACGGCTGGTTTGTGATGCCGCCAATGCCTCATATTCGGGTGTCTGGTCGCGCAAATATTGGTAGAGCGGATAAGAGAATATGGTCCAGTTGTCCTGCAATCCACCCTCGACGCAGCACTCATACTTGTCGCCCACGCGAAACAGTCCGCTCGGATTCGCCACCGGCAGCGACTTCAGCAATACTTCATGCACAAGCGTGAATACCGCCGCATTCGCTCCAATTCCCAGCGCCAGTGTGAGCACAGCGGTGATGGTGAAAGCCGGAGCATTGCGCAACTGCCGCAAAGCGTAACGCAGGTCCTGGATCAAGGTTTTCAACGCAAGTCCTCCGGGTGGTGACGACAACCAGCTATTTTAGTGGCACATCGATTGCCAATCCGTGGCGCTTTTAAATCATAAACTTAGCCGCTCCGCGCGCGGGCTAAGGTGTCCGGAATCGAACATTCGATCGGAATGGCTCATTCCCTCGACTGAGCATTCGCGGGAGTACGGAAATCTGTTGGGCGTTGGCTGTTTGCTTCTCATCCGGCGATGGCTAAAATGTCGGGGCCTCCAGGAGGAAAAGGTCGTGTCAGAACGCATTGTGCCCATGATTCACGTTCCAGACGTCAGAGCCACCGCGGACTGGTACGCCTCAATCGGTTTCAAACTGGTTCGCACGAATGTAGAAGACGGCGAGATGAACTGGGCTTTGCTACTGCTCGGCAACAGTGAGCTGATGCTGCAGTCAGGAGGTAAGCTCAGCACGGCTCATCGTCGCGAATTCGATTTGTATATTCATACCGACAACCTGCAAGCTTTGCATGCAGCGCTCAGCGGTCGCGTGCAGGTCGTGCAAGAGCTGTATGACACGTTTTACGGCATGCGCGAATTCATCATTCGTGACTGCAATGGCTTTTGGATCACTTTCGGACAGCCTAATGTAAAGTAAACCGCTTAAATCTTGAGAATTCCGGCTTCGGGCCGTTATTTTCTGGCAGCTTGAATGCCAATTTGCTAATCTTAGGGAAGTTTCTTACGCCACTAAGATTAATTGGAGTTTTGCCATGTTTGAAGGCCTCATGCAACCCATGCATCTGATCGTTATTTTGATCATTGCATTGCTTTTCTTTGGTCCGTCAAAGCTGGGTGACCTGGGAAAAGGGCTGGGTGACGGCATCCGCCATTTCAAGGATGCCATTAAAGAAGGATCCAAAGAAAACCCGGAGCCCCCCAAAACAGATCCGCCAAAAGTCTGATCTCACCGCGCCGGGCCTAGCGCCCACTTTTCCAGACTTCCCAGTTGCCGCAATAACTGTACCTGGATTCTGTCCAGCTCAAAGCTGGAACTCAGCAGTGCCGTGTAGCGCTGGTGCTCGGCCACGCGCGCATTCTGCTCGTCTTTCAACGTCGCCTGTCCGTTCTCAATTCTGGCATGCGCCGCTTCAATGTCCGCCTGCGCCAACTGATGTTCCAGTTCGGCCACGTCATGGGCAGCAGCTAGTTGCTCCACGGACCTTTGCAACTTAAGCGTGTCCGCACTCACCTGCTGCTTCACGTTGATGGCTTCCTCGCGGGCCTTGTTTGCGTCTGCTTTGGCTGCCTCCGCTGCCATGTGTTGCGCCCGATTCAAAAACGGAAAGCGGATGGCAACGCCCGCAGTCACGTTATTGCGCTGAAATTTGCTGAAAAACTCATCGTAATTGTTGTAACGGGCAAGCACCGCGTATTGGGCCACCAGATCCACGGAAGGATAAAGTGCTTTGCGCTCAGCTTCCGCCCGGTGTACTTTCGCTTCCACCGATTGGTCAGCAAGCTTGGCCACGTAATTTGCCTTCACGGCTTCAGCGGGTAAATCCTGTTCCTGTGATACCGCGGGCAATTCCGGAATGCTTTCCGTATCGGTCACAATTTCAATTACTGGCAATCCCGTCAGTTGTGACAGCCGTGATCTGAGTTGATCGGACGCTCCGCGTGTCTGCGCGATATCCAACCGTGTTCTTGCCACAGCGAGTTTCGCCCGTGTTATTTCCACCTGACTGTCCAGTCCAGCCTGGGCGCGCTGCGAGGCTATATCCAGGTACTTGGCGGCGGCTGCCTGCTGTTCACTCTGGATCTTCATCGAAGATTGCAGCAGGTCCAGCTGCATATAAGCAAGGGCCGTTTCCAGAATCACATCATTGCGACGGTCCGCACCCTGAGTGGCGCTGATTGCCTGGTCCGTTTGTGCTGCCTTCACATTTTCCTTTTGGGCAAAATTGATCAAGCCTCCTTGAACGTTCACGTTAAAAATGGAAGGCGCCGCACCTTCCAGGCTCAGCGGGAATCCGTAGGAAAAGCCCAGACCTGATCCAAACACCATCGAAGGTAAAAAGAAATCCTTACTTTGGCTCACTATCGCTTTGGCCCTTTGCTGGTCGTAGCGCGAGATTCCATTCGCAGGGCTGTTCTTCAGCGCCAGCTCAATCGCCGTCCGGAAAGGCAATCGCTTTTCGCCCGTCTGTGCCACCAGCGATGTGGACCCGCAAATGGCCAGGCTGCTCAGAAGCAGGGAGAAAATCATCAAGAGACGAAGAGGCAGAGCCAGATTAAACACACGGCGATAATGTTTCATTGATTCACCTGCATGAGAGTGAAGGTGCGGAAAGAACGGATTTTATCGGGAAATACGGTTGAGCGCATCACGCGCCGGATGAAACTCTGAAGCCATTTCCAGCGCCGAGTGAAATTCCGCCGCCGCTGCCTTGTTGTCACCTTGTTTCTCCAGCAACTCACCTAGCATGTAATGAACGCGGAAGGCGGGCGCGTCTTCTGACGAAGTATTATCGGAAACGGACCGTCTGAGCATCTGAATGGCTGCGCCTGGATTGCGATTTGTTCGCAGCAACAGATACGCTCCATCGTATTCCGGCGCGGCTCCCTGGCGCGGCGCCTGATCGGCCTGGTGGATGGCGGCTTCCATGTCCCCCACGCGGCCGGCCCGGCGATAGTAATAGGCCAGTTCAATCCAGTAGCGTGACACGTTGCCGCTCTTGGCAATTGCATTCTTGTATTCCTGCTCTGCCCGCGGCGATCCCTGCTTCTCTGCCAGTCGTGCGTAAATATACGTGGCCAGCGCCGGGTCCTGCTTTGCGATCACGTCCGCCTGTTCCCGCGCCTTTTTCTTGTCGCCTCCCAGGAATCCCGGGGCCTCCATGTAATACTCCGCCAGATCGCTGCGCGCGGGAAGATTATTTCCGTCCAGATCTACAGCGCGTTCAAATTCCGAATGTACTCTGCGTGCCAGCCCATACGCCACAAAGGGATTGGCGGTTTCGGCTTTGCGTCCGGCAGCGCGCCCCAGCCACAAATGGTAGTTGCTGTTTTTCGGCGCCAGGTCCACGGATTTCTCCGCCATGTGCAGAGCGTTGTCCCATTGCTCAAGCTGAAAATAGAGACGGCAAAGCAGGTTGTAGGCTTCAGCATCATTGGGATTTTGCCGGATGGCCGCTTCCAGCATCCGGCGTGCGTCATTGGCTTTTCCCGCGCGCAGCAGATCTTCGGGAGCCGTATTGACCGAGTCTGCCATGCTCGCGGATATGCACATCACGACTGAGATCAGGAAAGCTACGCTGCGAAGGGTTCTCAACGTTCAACCACCTTTACTTCCATGCCCGTGCGCAGGGGCGCAGCATTGACGGCGCCCAGCGCTACCAGCGCGCCATCGGACAGGCCGCTGGTAACTTCCACGCGCGTAAGGCTGGAGATCCCGGTCTTCACTTCCTGCGCTTTGATTTCTCCGCCATCAATTTTATAGACGTAGCGTTTGCCATCCGTATCATGCACCGCTTCACGTGAAACCGTGAGGGTGTGCCCATGCTTCGCCGAGATGATGTTGACATTCACATTCACGTTCGGCAGCAGCTTGCGGTCGCCATTTTCAATCTGTACGGTAATCTCGCCAACCGTCCTGGTCCCTACCGTTGTAACCACCGAAGGTACGCGTGTGAGTTCACCCTGCCACGTGCGGCCTGGCGTTGCGTCCCATGTCACCGCCACCTCTTGACCTTTGGACAGACGTCCGATTTCCGGCTCATCCACAAACGCCCGCACTTGCAGGTGTTCCAGGTCGGCCACTTGCACCAGCAGTTCGCCTCCAGGCACATAGGAGCCCTGTTTGACAGGAATCTGATAGACCGTGCCGGCAAATGGCGCGCGGATGTTGGTGTTTTTGATCAGAACTTGCGCTGCCGTATAGGCGGCGCGCGCCTGCTCTGCGTTCGCCTCAACCTTGAGCACTTCCGGTGAAGAGTATCTTCCTTTTTGCTTGGCTTCCAGCAGCTGTTCATCGGCTTCGGCTTTTTGCAATCTGTTTTGTGCGGCCTGTACTTCTGCCGGCGCCGCTGCTCCTGAGCGCTGCAGGTCCTGCACCGCCTTGAGGTTATGCCGGGCTTCGTCACGTTCAGCCACGGCTTTGGACATTTCCGCATGGCTGGTGAGGATCTCTTCGTTCGATCCGCCCGTCTTTACCGCATTCAGGTCTGCTTCCGCGGCGCGTAACTGGGCTAGAGCTTTGGCTGCCTGGGCACGCGCGTCTGCGTCATCCAGCAAAAGCAGAAGCTGGCCTGCTTTCACTTTGTCGCCCTCTTTGACAAAGATTTTTTGCACCGTGGCCTGCGACGGCGCGTGGGCTTCAAAATTGTTAAGGGGTTCAATCTTTCCGTTGGTTGAGATCACGCTGGCAATGTCCTGCAGGGTCACTTGTTCCGCCCGTACAGACACCACGGTGTTGCGCATGCGCATCCAGCCAGAAAATACGATCACTGCGGCCACGCAGACTACTATCGCGACAGTCAGTCGCCGTCGTTCGCCGTTATTCGCTTGTCTCGTCATGCTTCAGGTAAGAACACTTCACTGATGAAAATGTCTAAACACATAAGTATAACGAACCCGCATTTCCCCAGCTTGCGAATTGACGCCCGATTCGTTGTGAGAACCACTTTCGGCAACTGCTTCCATTTTAGAATTCCTCAATTTAGATGACCTCAAAACAGCTCCCGGTTCGGAAAAACTTGGTTGGGAAAATCTGACTTCCCCAGCTCCAGGCCGCAGCCTTGACGTTGTTACAATAAGTGCGATGACCAACCGCACCGGCTACACCGAAGACCATGCAAAATCAGGACTGGATCACCATTTTCCAGACATCGACACATGGCCCAATCAGTTTCCTGCGTATGAAATCGTGATTGACGTGCCGGAATTTACTTCCGTCTGTCCTAAGACTGGGCTGCCTGACTTTGGCGTGATTGAGATCCGTTATGTCCCTGACCAGCTTTGCCTGGAGTTGAAGTCGCTGAAGGAGTATCTGACCGAATACCGCAATCTCGGCATCTTTCAGGAGAACATCGTCAACCAGGTGCTGGAAGATGTGGTGCGAGCCGCCAGGCCAAAATCGGCGACCATTCGCGGCGTCTTCCGTCCCCGCGGCGGAATTGGAACTACCGTGGAAGCGACCTGGCCGCGACCTTAAGCTTAAAACGTAAGGTTTATAATCCTTCCACCTTCATGCCGACTAAAAGTTATCCATACGCCATGCTGGCGGTCCTTACCGGACTGAACATACTCAATTACATTGATCGCAATGTGCTTTTTGCTGTGCAAGGCGACATAAAAAGAGAGTTCATGGTGAGTGACGCCAAAATCGGCTTGCTGACCAGCGCTTTCTTTTTCACCTACATGTTCGCCGCTCCACTCATTGGCTGGTTTGGTGATCGCTTTCCGCGCAAAAGTATTGTTGTGGTTGGAATATTCATCTGGAGCGGGTTCACTTTCTTGACATGGCTCGTACATGACTACAATCAGCTCCTGTTTCGGCACGCCATTGTCGGCATCGGAGAAGCGAGTTATGCAACTATCGCGCCCACACTCATAGCAGATTCGTTTCCGGTGGAGAAGCGCGGCCGCATGCTCTCGATCTTTTTTCTCGGCCTTCCGGTGGGAAGCGCTGCGGGGTATTTCGTCGGTGGGTATCTCACCAGCTACTTCCACAGTTGGCGAGCGCCCTTCATGGCAGCGGGAATACCTGGCTTCGTCCTGGTTCTTATTCTTTTGTTCCTGCCGGAGCCGGCTCGTGGCCAGTATGAGGAGCACTCTCCTTTGTCAGTGTCGACAATGCTGCGCGGGCTGGCACGCAATGGTGCTTTCATCACGGCTACTTTCGGTATGGCGATGTACACCTTCGCTGCTGGTGGCTTGCAAGCCTGGATCCCTACTTTCCTGCAACGGTTGCGTGGGCTTGATGTGAAAACCGCAAACGTGGATTTCTTTTATGTACTGATTTTCAACGGTATAGTGGCGACGCTTATCGGAGGCTGGCTGGGCGACCGTCTGCTCAAGAAATACTTCGGCGCCTATTACACCTTTCCCGGTATCGCCATGCTCGTCGCTGTGCCCTTCATGGTCCTGGCTGTCTATGTTTCCGGTCGCATGATGTTCCCATTTATTTTCATGGCGGTCTTCTTTCTACTGATCGGCACCGGACCCACCAACGCCGCACTAGTAAACTCCGTAAGCGCAAGCATCCGTTCAACTGCCTTAGCTGTAAATGTCTTCATTATTCACCTCCTGGGCGATGCTTTTTCTCCGGCGCTGATTGGAAAATTGTCGGATAAGACTGGTTCATTACAGACTGCCTTTGGCAGTGCCTTCGTCGCCGCCGCTCTTTCCGGCATCATCCTCATTTACGGCGCGCGCTTTGCTCCGCGTCTCAAATCGACGGCAGTCGCTCTTCCGGGCCATTAGCCGATGCATCTGCTGTTCTGGATTTCCGGATGTATCGTTGCCCTGGGTTGGGCCATTCCTGTTATCCAGGCGATGCTCAACCTGCATCGCGTCGCCAACCTGACCGACGCGAAGTGGGACCCTCCCGGCATCACGCCTATGCCGCCACTGACCATCGTGGTGCCCGCGCGCAATGAAGCCGCTGGTCTGGAACCAGCCATTCGATCACTGCTGCGCCTCAATTATCCGGACTTTCAGATTATCGCAATCAACGATCGATCTACAGACGAAACGGGCGAACTCCTGGAGCGCATTTCTGACAGTTCCGAAGCCAAAGGACGCCTGCGAGTCATCCATGTCCATCACTTGCCGGAAGGCTGGCTCGGCAAAACGCATGCCATGTGGCTGGGAGCGCAGCAGGGCAGCGGCGAATGGATCTTGTTCACCGACGCCGACTGCGTCTTCCATCCTGATTCACTTCGACGCGCTCTCTACTATGCCCAGGTGACCAATGCTGATCACCTTGTGCTTTTCCCCACGGCACTGGTTGAAACCTGGGGAGAACGCATGATGATCTCGTTTACGCAGGTCACTGCCGCGCTGGCGCTGCGGGCGTGGAAAGTCCCTGATCCTAACGCCCGCGAATTCATCGGCGTGGGCGCCTTCAACCTGATTAACCGCGCTGCTTACAACCAGATTGGCACCTTCACCAGCCTTCGCATGGCCGTGGTGGATGATCTTCAGTTAGGACAGGTGGTCAAACAGGCCGGTCTGCGTCAGGACGTTGTCTTTGGTCCCAATCTGGTTAGCCTGCGCTGGGCACAGGGAACATCTTGGCGTGGTCCATAATCTGGAAAAGAACCTGTTTGCGTTCTTTGATTTTCGAATGAGCCTGGTGATCCTTGCCTGCTTTGCCATCTTCTTCTCATGCGTGTGGCCGTTTGTGGGGCTGGTCTTCGCGCCGGGTTGGTCGCGAGCGCCATTCGTTTTGGCCATGGCGATGATCGTGCTTCAACATTTTCTTACCGAGCGCGTCTCCCGCATTTCGCCACGGGCGATTTTTACCTTTCCGCTGGGAGCCGTGATCTTTGTGTTCACCATCCTGCGCTCTGCATTTGTCACCCTGCGCGACGGCGCCATCACCTGGCGCGGAACAAAATATTCGCTGGAAGAGTTGCGCAGCAATACCAAACCCTTCCTGGCCGCGAATAAACGCGAATGATGCGAATCCAAAAAACCTTACCGCTGATTAACGCGGATAGACGCGGATTTTTCTTTTTCGAGTCTCGCACGAAGCGTTCGCCGGGGCTTAGGTCCATGCGGTGAAGAAAGCGCTCCTTCGTTGACGGCGATCGTGATGCGCAAGTAGGGCATGCGCCTGCGCTCGCATTCAATCCCATGTTCTATTCGCGTTTTTTCGCGTGCATTCGCGGCCCAGTCGGTTTTGATCCGCGTTTATCCGCGTTCATCAGCGGTAAGGTTTTTGATTCGCGGCTCAAGTACTACCGCACCAGATTTTTCAAAATGAAAATCGCATTGGCCGGGCGTTCCGCCAGACGGCGCATGAGATACGGATACCACTCGGTCCCAAACGGGACATAAACCCGGCAACGCCAACCATCCTTAACCAGCTTCTGTTGCAGGTCGCGGCGTATTCCGTACAGCATCTGGAATTCAAATGCCGACGCGGGGATCTTTTCCTTTTGTGCAAACTCAATCGTTGCTCGGATCATGTTCTCATCGTGCGTGGCGATCCCGTGATACACGCCGCTCTTGAGCAGCGTCTTCATCAGCTTGATGTAATTCGCGTCCGTATCTTCCTTCTTCTCAAACGAAATCTCCGGCGATTCTTTGTACGCGCCCTTACACAAACGCACGCGTATGCGGTCAGCCATCAACTGCTCAACATCTTTTTCGCTGCGAAACAGATACGCCTGAATCACTGCGCCAACTTTGCCGGCGTTCTCCGGAGATGAATGCAGCTTGCGGACAAAATCCAGCGTTCGTTGCGTGTAAGGCGATCCTTCCATGTCAATGCGGACAAAGTTGTTGATGCTCGCCGCATGCTGCACCAGTTTGGTAGCGATATCGAAAGCCAGTGTGGGATCCACGTCCAGGCCCATGTGCGTCAGTTTCATGCTCACGTTGGCATTGAGCTTCTGCGCAGACATCTGGTCCAGCATCTGGTGATAGAGCTCCGCGCTGTGGCGGGCTTCGTCGGCGTTGGTCACGTTCTCGCCCAGATTGTCCACACTCACGCTCAGCCCAAGCTGGTTCATCGCCCGCGTGGCTGCCAGAGCGTCTTCAATGGTGGTTCCGGCGACAAAGCGCCGGGAAAGCCGCTGGCCAAGCCATGTCTTCTCCGCGGCTGCACGGAGGGACTTGCTTTCGGATAGAGAGATGAAGGCGGCCCTTAACACAAGGCTCCCGGATGGGCGATGGACTCAGATTTACACATATTGAGCAAACATATTTTTGTAACACAAACACTCCGCGTTGGGCGAGTATCGGCTGCGATCGCCGCCTTCTGGCTTATCGCCATCCTGCTGAGGCATTCCCTCCTCTTTTTGAGAGCAATTGCCTGGAGCGCAATCTTTTTGGAAGCAACACTTCGCCACCACGAGCGTTTATGATGAAGCAGAGGTGGGAGACATGCGCAAGGATTTCAGTCCGGTGCTGGAACTTGCGTTGCGTCAGGCGCTTGATTACCTGAACAACGTGGATAGGAAGCCCGTGGGCCCAACCGCAACTCTGAGCGAGCTGCGTGCGAATGTATGCAAGACGTGGAACAGCGAAGGCATGGATGCATCGCGCGTAGTGAATGATCTGGTGCGCGACATCGCCGGTGGGTTGAACAATTCCGTCAACGCGCGTTTTTACGCCTGGGTGATCGGCGGATCGCTGCCGTCGGCTCTGGCCGCTGACTGGCTCACCTCCACATGGGACCAGAACGCCGGCATGTACAGCGTGGCTCCGGCCTCTGCGATTGTTGAAGAAGCTGTCGGCATCTGGCTCAAAGATTTATTCGGACTTCCCTCGAATGCGTCCTTTGCCTTGGTGACCGGTTGCCAGATGGCAAATACAACGTGTCTCGCCGCAGCGCGTTCATGGCTCCTCAATCAAAAGGGATGGGACGTGGAGCGCCAGGGCCTTGCCGGCTCGCCACCCATTACTGTTTTCTGCGGCATACGTCATGCCACCATCGATCGATCGCTTCGCCTTCTCGGCTTCGGTGACGTGTCACTCAAGCCGCTGCACACAAATCCATTCGGAGCGTTGAGTTCTGCGGCCCTGGAGCACGCGTTGAAGGAGTTAGATGGACGTCCCGCCCTCGTGCTGCTCCAGGCGGGTGACATCAACAGCGGCGGTTTTGATGACTTTGAGACTTTGATCCCACTGGCGCGCAAGCACGGAGCCTGGGTGCACGTGGATGGAGCCTTCGGGATGTGGGCCACCGCCAGCCCTCGCTATGAAAAGTTGGTACGCGGCATGGAGAAGGCGCACTCCTGGGCCACCGACGGTCACAAGTGGCTGAACGTTCCTTACGATTGTGGATATGCCTTTGTCGCCGAACCCGAATCGCATCGCGCGTCGATGAGCTACCAGGCCAGCTATCTTTCGCACCAGAGCGAAGCCCGTGATCCTCTCGACTGGAATCCTGAGTTCTCGCGCCGCGGCCGTGGCTTTGCCAGTTATGCTGCTCTACGCGAACTGGGACGCAAAGGTGTGCAGGAGATGGTGGAACGCAATTGCGATTGCTCCGCGCAGATCGTGGCTGGGCTCGCACAGATCGAGCATGTTGATGTCTTGTCGGAGCCGATCATCAATCAGGGCGTCGTGGCTTTCCGTGATCCGTCCGGCCAGCCTTCAGACTCGTGGAATGATCAGGTGATTGCCGCAATCGCACAGGAAGGAACATCGTTCTTTTCCGGCACAACTTTTAACGGACGGCGCGCCATGCGCATCAGCGTTTGCAACTGGCAAACTTCATCAGAAGATGTGGAACGTACTTTGGCGGGGGTACATCGAGCGATTAAAACGTTGATCGCGGAAAAAACCCTGAGCACAACGGCTCGTTGATAGGGTGGAATGGAAGACGCCGGACGCCGCTCAGTCGCGCTGCACGGCGGCGCTATCAGTGCAGCTTGGCCCCATAAGTCTTGAGATACTTCATCCCGGTGTCACACATGACGGTGACGACGGTCGAGCCCGCGGGCAGTTGTTCGGCAATTCGCAGCGAAGCCACAACGTTCGCTCCGGTGGAAGCGCCGGCAAACAGACCTTCTTCCCGGGCCAGACGAAACGCCATGGCGATGGCTTCATCGGTCGAAACCTTCTCTATCTGATCGGCAATATTCTCTTGCCAGAGCGGCACCACAAAGCCTGCTCCAATCCCGTCGATTTTATGAGAACCGGGCTTGCCACCTGAAAGCACGGGCGATTCCGCCGGCTCCACAGCAACGATTTTGATGTGACCATACTGGCGGCGCAGGGCCTCGCCGATTCCCCGCAGCGATGCAGCAGTGCCGACGCTCTGAACAAAAGCGTCTATCGCTCTTTTGTTTTGGCCTTTGCTTTGGTCTTCCACCTGGCCGCAGATTTCACCCGCCATCGTGTGATAGGCAGCAAGCTGGTCGCGGTTCTTCATCTGGTCTGTCCAGAATGCTCCGGTATTTTCCGCCACCACGCGCGCAGCTTCAATCATGTCTCTGGTCAGCTTTTCCGTCATGCCCCCGCCTTCGCTTGGCAGGATCTGCATCCTGGCTCCCAGAACCGCCATATGGTCGAGCTTTTCCTTTGAAAACGCATCAGACGTCACGATGTGCAACGGATACTTCTTTACCGCGCAGACCAGCGACAGTGAAACTCCAGTGCTGCCGCCTGTATATTCCACCACCGAACCGCCGGCCTTCAGCCGTCCGTCTTTTTCAGCCGCTTCGATCATGGCCAGCGCCATGCGGTCCTTCATGCTGCCGGTAGGATTTTCGTTTTCCATCTTCAGCAGAATCCGCGAGCCATTCGAGGCACGTATATTGCGCAACGCCATGAGCCGCGTGTCGCCGATGCAATCGAGGATGTTTTGCTGAAGTTCTTTCACGAGTGATGTTTTTCCAATTGCCTCGGCAGGCGCCCATGGGCGAGTTTTCCAATTACCCAATTACCAAATTACTCAATTACCAAATCCCACTTACCTTCCATGTTCTTCCAGAAACTTCTCCACCTCGATTGCCGCTGCACATCCTGATCCGGCGGCCGTGATCGCCTGGCGATAGCGACGGTCCTGCACGTCGCCACAGGCAAACACGCCAGGGATCTTTGTCATGACAAAGTCCGTCGTCTTCAGGTAGCCGTCCTGGTCCTGGTCCAGCACGCCATGAAACATTTTTGCGTTGGGAACGTGGCCGATGCCAAGAAACATGGCGCTGGTGGGAAAGTCCCATGTCTTCCCGGTTTTCAAATTGTGCAGCTTCAGCCCGGTTACTTCTTTGGCGGCGGGGTCATACACATCCATCACTGCCGTGTCCGTCAGGAATTCAATCTTCTCGTGCTTGCGCGCGCGATCCAGCATGATCTTGGAAGCTCTGAACTGGTCGCGGCGATGAATCAATGTCACTTTGGAAGCGAATCGGGTCAGGAACAACGCCTCTTCCATGGCTGAATCGCCGCCTCCGATCACAGTAATTGGCTTGCCGCCGAAAAAGAAACCATCGCAGGTCGCGCATGAAGATACTCCGTGGCCGATCAAGGCTTGTTCGTTCGGCAGTCCCAGCCATCGCGCCGACGCACCACTGGCGATGATCAGCGTGCGCGACCGCACGATCTTGCTGGAACCAAAATCCAGCACGAACGGACGCTGCGTGAGATCAGCCTTGGCCAGGTGTCCGGCCATGAACTCGGCGCCAAAGCGCGTCGCCTGCTTGCGCATGTTCTCAATCAGATCCGGCCCCTGTATGCCTTCAGGAAAGCCGGGAAAATTCTCCACCAGCGTAGTGAGTGACAGCTGTCCACCCGGCTCATGGCCTTCGATCACCAGCGGCGTCAGGTTTGCACGACCGGCATAGATGGCCGCCGTAAGTCCGGCGCAGCCGGTACCCAGGATCACAGTATCGCGAATGGAGTTTTCGTTTTCCATGCGTTCCTTTTGATTCATCTCTTTCGATTTAGTTTCAGCTCCGGCCAGGGCTATTTTTTCTTTGCGGCCGGGTCTGGTGTTTTGCGCGGAGCGGTTGGCGCAGCGTCGAGCCAGTTAATATCGTTGCCAATCGTATTTCGCAGCGCCATAGCTTTGCGATATTCAGACATGATGTCAGTCGCCTGGCGAAACAGCGGCTCGTAGGCTTTCTGGTCCTGTTCCTCGCAGCGGGTGAGCACAATGGAAGCCTTACTGAATCGTTCCAGCCGTATGCGTGTAATCGGTGTATCCAGGGCAAGTACGCCGGCTACGGCAACTGCTCCCGAGGTCACGCGATCTTCCAGTGACAACTCATGAAACTGCTTGGGATCCCGTGTGCGGACCACCAGCGTTTCAACAATGTTAGTTTCATCGTTGCTGATGGAATACTGCGCGGTGAGCAGTGGCGATTCCACCGACATGTCCTTGCGCAGGCGGACGAACCGTGAATCTTTGGAGTCTTCCACCGTGGCCCGACCGCGCGAGACCTCAAAGTCAGGCGAGAATGCCGGCTTGCCCGCTACCCTGGTAAACGCACTCTTGATCTCAGCTTGCTCTTCCTTGCCCGGAGCGCAAACGTTCAGGACGTTCACCTTCACCGGCGGTTGACCGGGCTGCTGAGTCGGCGAAGGAGAAACGCCGGGCGTCGCCGGTGGAGCGGTCTTCTGGTCTTGCTGGCTCACGCAAAGCGAACTCAGGCAAAGTAACAGGAACAGCGAACTGGAACATAGAAAGGTAGATTTCCGCACGAAGGAGATTTTAACATCGGCCTGCGGCACAAGCTTCAGTTCGCCGTGCCGCAGCCTGGCTTCAATTATTTGTTCTTAGCTATTGCTTTGTGATCCACTCATTGACCCAGCCGTTCACCGTCTTGTACCAGAGGTCGCTGTTTTGCGGTTTCATTACCCAGTGGCCTTCGTCAGGGAAGTAGAGCATTTTGGATGGAACACCCAGCCGCTGGAGTGTGGTGAACAGTTGAAAGCCCTCGGAGACATCGAGCCTGTAATCAAGCTGGCCGTGGACCACCAGTGTTGGCGTCTTGAACTGATCGGCAAACTGATGCGGCGACCATTTGCGATAGAGTTCGCGGTTGGTCCAGGGCGTGCCCTTGAACTCCCATTCGTTGAACCACAATTCTTCCGTGCTTCCGTAGGCCGATTCCGCATTGAACATGCCGTCATGTGACACCAGGCACTTGAAACGGTTGCTGTGGCCAAGGATCCAGTTGATCATGTAGCCGCCGTAGCTTGCGCCCAGCGCGCACTCGCGGTCTTTATCGGCGAAGGTGTAGGTCTTCTCCACGTAGTCCAGGCCATTCATCAGGTCAACATAGGGTTTGCCGCCCCAGTCGCCGTTGATGTCGTCAATAAATTGCTGTCCGTAACCGGTGGACCCGCGCGGGTTGATCATGACCACCACGTATCCGTCGGCGGCGAAGAGCTGGGAATTCCAGCGATAGCTCCACTCATCACCCCATGCGCCCTGCGGTCCGCCATGAATCAGGAACTTCACTGGAAAGCGCTTCATCGGGTCAAATTGTGGCGGCTTCAAGAGGAAGCCTTGCACTTTGGCGCCTTCCGCCCCGGTGAACCAGAAAGATTCCAGCGGGTTCATCTGGACTTTGCTCAACACGGCATCATTGAGATGGCTGAGCTGATGGGCTTCTTTCTCTCCGATGGCCAGCTTGTATACCTCGTTCGGCGCCATGGCTGACATGCGGCTGAAAATCAGAGTCTTGCCGTCGCGCGATATCTGCAGTTCGTCATTGGCGCCGCGGGTGATCTCCTGTGCCTGGTTCGGCTTGTCGATGTCAATCCGATAGATGGGAACGTCGCCTTTATCTTCGGAAGTAAAGTAGATCGATTTGGAGTCCGGCGACCAGACTATGTTTTCAATCCAGCGATCAAGGTTCTCCGTCAGGTTCTGAATCTGCCCGGCTTTACGGTCATAGATCACCAGACGGAAACGATCACTCTCATATCCGCCGCGTGCCTGCATCCGCCAGGCCAGATATTTGCCGTCAGGTGAATAGATGGGAGTTGAATCGCTGCCCGGACTGGTGCTGATCTTCTTTGGCGCGCCGCCTGCGATGGGCACAATGAAGATCTCGTTATTGGTGCTGGTGGCGCCTACCTCATCAATGTTGCTGGTAAAGGCAACTTCTTTTCCGTCAGGAGAAATGGCGTAGAAATCCTGCCCGCCCAGGCTGAAAGGCGGCACGTCATGTGGGCCCGGTGTTATGTCCTTGGCCGCTCCGCCGGTGACCGGCACAACAAACAGGTGTGACACCTTTGAAGTGGAATAAGCATTCCAATGGCGGTAGAGGAGCTTCTCAAAGACCTTGGCCTTCACTTTGCTGGCTGCCTGGTTTTCTTCACTGGACTTGTTGCAGAGATCGTCTGCGCAGCCGGGAAATACCTGCGAGACGAAGACGATGTTCTTGCCGTCGGGTGACCAGATGGGTCCGTCGGCTTCGGTGGAAATGTTCGTGACCGCCTTCGGAGTGCCGGTAATAGATCCGGTATTAGAGGCAAAGTCGGCTACCCAGACTTGCGTGCTGCCGCCATGTCCACTTGTGAACAGGAACTGCCTGCCATCCGGAGACCACCTGGGACCGCCTTCGCCTGCGGCATCAGAGGTGAGCTGGCGCGCCTCACCCCCGGCGGTGGAGATCGCCCAAAGATGGCTGGTTTTCTTGTTCTCATTGAGGTTCACGTCAACGGCGGAGAACAGCACCCATTTGCCGTCTGGCGAGAGCACCGGGCCCCCCACGCGCTTGAGCGCCATCATGTCTTCAAAGGTGAATGGGTGTTTTTTTGGCCGGGATGGAGCGGCCGGCCTGGTGGCGGTTTGTGGTTTGGCGCCAGCCTGGGCAAAGCCCTGAGCAAAGATTGCCAACGTGAGTACAATATTGGAGATAATCGTGTACCGGCGCACCGGGACCTCCTGAAAGCACGATCTTTAGACAGCACGATAGTGTAAACAGCTTTGCTGATTCGGGCTAGTATCCACAGTGCGTACCATTTTTTGGATAAGAGGGACTTGACCATGATTTCCTGCCGCTTCGCCCTGCGTGCCTGCTTTGTGCTCCTGACGCTTTCTCTGCCGATGGCGATCCATGCTCAGACGAACTGCGATGAAGGGGCCGGTCCCCTCAACACCGAGCAACCCAAAGGCATGACGACCCAGCAGGTGATCGATAAATTTGCCGCCCGGGAAGCGGTGTTTAAAGATGCCCGCAACCAGTACAACTACACGGAGGATATTTCAGTCCAGGAACTCGATGGCAGCACCGTGACCGGGGAATTCCGGCTGGTGCAGGATGTTCTTTATGACGACAAGGGCAATCGCATTGAGAACGTCAAATTCGCGCCGCAGCCTTCACTTCGGCAGATCAGCCTGAGCCCGCAGGATTATGAAGATTTTCGCAACAAGATGCCGTTTGTGCTGACCACCGAAGACATTCCGAAATACAACCTGCTTTACGTGGGCACACAGAAAGTGGATGAATTGGAAACGTACGTTTTCGACCTCGCTCCTAAGACGATTGAGAAAAACCAGCGCTACTTCCAAGGCCGCGTGTGGGTGGATGGCAAGGACCTTCAGGTGGTGAAGACGTGCGGAAAGTCAGTGCCGGACACGCGCGCCGATAACAAGAAAAAGAAAAACGTGCAGGAGAACATCACTCCGAAGTTTGTTACCTATCGCGAACAGATTGATGGTGAATACTGGTTCCCCACGTATACCAGCTCGGATGACGTGCTGCACTTCCGCGCCAATGACGTCCACATTCGCGAAATCATCAAGTACACCAACTACAAACGTTTCGGCTCGAAAATCAAAATCATTTACCAGGGTGAGGCCCCTAAAGATCAGCCTGCTCCGCCTGCGAATGCCACTCCCAAAAAGCCATAGCCGGGGGGCCACACTTCGGCGACCTAGTCAGGGGCCCGGAACACTTGGCGCGTGGTGGGCCAACTGCTGCTCAATCCTTCCCTGGACTTGGGGGTGGGCTGGTGGATTGTGAAATTACGCCAACATATCAATAGGAAGGTCATCGCAAGCGCATTTGGTTATAGCGGCGTGCTTTGCTCGCTCGCGGTGTGGATTGAGGCCCTTGTGGAAGTCGGACTTAGCCGTCCACTGTATGAGCCTCCTCTCAGGCGTTGGGTGACTACCTTGTTTGTCTCTATCGTCCTATCCATCGCAGCTGCGGTTTTCGGACCACGACGATGGGCTTTGGCGGTTCTGTTGCCAATTGGGACTCTTCTTTTGATCGACTACATTATCGGTACCTAGCAACAGCAATAGACCAGCATTGGAGTGGGTCCTTCCACTCACAAATTCGAGAGCATGGTTGCTGGGTGTAATAAACCTGTAAAAGCAGGGTTATGCGAGCGTAATTCCACAACGCACGGTGGGTGCGCCGCATCACATTCAGTGGGAGAGTCCCATCCAATCATGAATATTCGTAGCTTCATATCGTGGAGCGTGCTTGCAATCGCTTTGGCGGTTGCCGGCCCCGGGCCTCTTGCAGCCCAGACTAATTGTGATGAAGGCAATGGCCCGCTCAACTCGGCCAAGCCTTCCATTGATCCGCAGGAGATCATCCAGAAGTTTGCTGCCCGCGAAGCCGTGTTCAGAGAAGCGCGCAATCACTACACATACACGCAGGAAATCGTGGTCCAGACGCTCGACGGCGAAACGGTGGACGGTGAATTCCGCCAGATACAAGACATTACCTATGACGACAAGGGCGCGCGCCTTGAGACCGTGAAATACGCGCCCATGGATACGCTCAAGCGCATCATGATGACCAAGGAAGACTTTGACGATTTCCGCAATCGCCTGCCCTTTGTCCTGACCACGGAAGACCTGCCCAAGTACGACATTATCTATGTCGGCCAGCAGAAGGTGGATGAGCTTGAAACCTTTGTTTTTGACGTGGCTCCCAAAAAGTACGATAAGAATGGCGGCCCGCGTTTCTTTCAGGGCAGAATCTGGGTGGATAATCACGACTTCCAGATCGTGAAGACCTGCGGCAAGAACGTCCCAGACATTCACAAGAAGAACAATGAAAACCTCACACCCAAGTTTGTGACCTATCGCGAACAGATTGACGGTGAGTACTGGTTCCCCACATACACCAAGGCCGACGATGAGCTGCGCTTCCAGACCGGCGACGTGCACGTTCGCGAAGTAGTGAAGTATTCAAATTACAAACGCTTCGGCGTGAAGACGCGCATTATTTATAACGGCCAGGTGCAGGACAAGCCAAAGCCAACGCCGCAGCCAACGCCTCAGTGATCGCTTAAGCGTAGGTTGAGTGTTAGCGATAGCACTTAGCCATTAGCACTTGGCCATTAGCAAAAGCTCAAATCGCGGACCGAAGAATCTGCAGGCTTGTTTTCCTCTGCGATCTGTCTGGTGCGTGAAGCAGGCGCGGGATGGCGACTAAAGGCTTAGTGCTAAAGGCTAATGGCTAGAGGCTAGTAGCTAGCAGCTGCTTCTTAATGTTTAATCAACCACATCACCCAACCGGCCACAAACATGCCTCCAATGAACACGGCAAAGCAGTAAGCGCCATAGCGGACCATCTCGCGCGGGTTGTTGCGGAAGCAGATTCCGAACACGATGGATGAGAACAGGGCGAAGAGAAAAGCGGCGGTGAAGTGGGAAACCTGCATGGTCAATGAGCTACTCTTTCCTTCCAATCGCAATGTGGTAGGCGTCCACGGCGGAGATGATATTGAGAAGTCCGGCGACAGCAATGAACTTGGTTCCGTAGTCAGCCGTGGCAAATGAAATCTGGTTGGCGCCCAGGTCCATAATGCGGCTCAGGATGTAAAGACCGCCGGTGCCAAGGTCGCTCACGAAAGCCAGAATTTCCAGCAAATCTCCTGCATTTTGCTGATAGATCTTACCTTTCATCGCCAGGCCAAAGCAGAACATGGCTACAACGGAGATCATCAGGAGCAGGCCGCGGATCCAGCGCTTCTGTATAAAGTGTCCTGCGCCTGGGATCAACCATGCCAGGACCGGCGCGACGATGGACATGGAGGTCACCGGCGCTGCCGCCGGTCGGGATTGAGTTGTGCTTGTTGGAGTGTCTGCCATTAAATCAAAACCAGTTCGCGTTGTATTTTACCTGTAACTTCTGCTGCGCCGTTATGAATCAGTACATTCACTTCACTGCGCACGCCGAACTCGGGCAGGTAAACGCCCGGTTCCACGGAAAAACATGTATTCGGGATGATTTCTCGTTCGTCCTTGGTTTCCAGATTGTCCATGTTGGCGCCGTTACCGTGAACGTGCTCGCCAATGGAATGCCCCGTGCGATGGACAAAAAATTCTCCATATCCCGCATGGGTGATGTGCTCGCGCGTGGCCTGGTCCACTTCCCATCCCGCAATGCGGCGCTTGCCGGCACAGGCCTCCTGTACCTTCTTTACACCTGCGTCGCGTCCGCCGCTCACGATGTTGAATATTTCCACGTGCCGGTCAGTCGGCGTGCCGATCACACCCGTCCATGTGATGTCGTAGTACACGGCGTGGGGCGTGTTCTTCTTGCCCCAGACGTCCAGCAGCACGAAGTCGCCTTCGTGTATCTGCGCTGAGCCTTCTGCCCTGGGTTCATAGTGGGGGTTGCCGCTGTTGGCGTTCACCCCGACAATCGGCAGGTCTTCCGTGACAATGCCTTCGCGCTTGAAGTTCTCGGCGAACCACTGCTGGATTTCGAACTCAGTTACGCTGCCGGCACGCACACGCCTGCCAATCTCCTTGAATGCTTCCGGGATGAGCCTGTCAATCACGTCTCGCGCGGCGTAGTGGCTGTCTATCTGTTCCGGCGACCATGCCGCCTCAAAGCGCGCCACCAGGTCGCCCGAACTTACCACTTCTTTGCCAAAGCTCTTTATCAGTTCCACCGTGCCGGCATCCACCAGGCCGATATAGGGAATCAGGTTGTTGGGCGAATACTGCATGGCCACCGTGCGGTAACGCACCAGCATGGCTTGCAGATTGTCCCATAGCTCGCGCCACGATGAATAAACGCGTTTGGTCCCGGGCAGGGAGTCGAGGTGTCCGGCTTCAATGCGATGCACCAGCTTCACCGGTTCGCCTTCACGCGGGATCACGTAGAACCAGCGGCGCGTAACCATCAGGCTCTCCGGGATGTCCAGGACCTTATAGGCGATGGGATCGCGGTGATGGTGGTCATAGAAAAGCCAGGCATCAAAGCCTCGCTCATGCAGAGCAGTCTGGATTGCTTTCAGGTCCATAGGGCGGTCTTTCTATTTAAACACATCTGGCTTTTTCTTTTAGTCCCGAAACGAAGTGAGGGAGCCCTGCGGCCTGAAACGAGGGGAAACGGTCCCGAAGATTGCAAGTTGTGACGATGCGGGTTCAGGAAATTCTCACAAACAAAAATACTCTCGTCATCCCGAATCCCCGTTAACGAGGCAGCGAATTCTTCAGCTGCCGAGTAGGGGTGAGGGACCTTGCGCTTAAGCCTTTTCTTTGCAAACCAGGCGCAAGGTCCCTCCGTCCTACTTCCACCCCAGCACGCGAAGCGTGTGCCGGGGACCCCGGTTCACGCGCTGAAGAAAGCGCACGTTCGCTTAACGGACGTCGGGACGACGAGATTTTATTATTTCGAGAGAGCTTCCTAAGCTTCGCAATCTGGTAATTTCAGATCACTCAACCGCTATGCCTTCAGGCTTTCCACCGCCTTTGCCGTCCGCATAAATACCTGGTCGTATGCCAGCAGCAGCACGGCTGTCAGCAGACCGACGCCGGCCACCGACCACCAGATGAATTGAGGTTGATGCTTCACTTCTCCAAAATGGTGGACCAGCTTACCGCCGATGGGTCCGCCGAATAAAGACCCGATGCCGATCGGTAGAAATGCGAAGCCCATGTAAGTGCCCTGCTGATCTGCGGGTGCAAGCCGTGAGACGTATTCGTAGTAGCGGGGTGATTGAATAATCTCTCCGATCGCCACCACCACCAACACCACATACGCCATAGAGACAGAAGGATGCAGTACTAACAGGAGCCACGCAGCTCCGGATATGAAAGCGCCCAGGATAACGGCTCGAATGGACGAGACACCTTTGGTCACAAGACTCATTAGCACCGTAAAGAGAATAACGGTAGCCGGCCCGGCAGAAAGCATGATTGCCGTATCACTGTTCGCATCCACATAGTCATGAATGTAGATCGGAAGGATGATGAATTCTTGCCAATAAGCTATCCAATAACCTGAAAAAATAAGCAGAAAAACCATGAACCTGGGATTAGAGATAACAGTCAGAAAATTCCTGAGGACTTGCTTTAGCGTGGGCGGAACCTCGCCTTCTCCTCTCTTGGGATCACGGAAAAAAATTACCACTCCAATAATCATCAGAAAAACGATAAGCGCAGCGATGCGATAGACGCTTTCAACGTTCAGATGGCGACCCACCCATGAAGCCGTAACCGGGCCGAAAAAGCTGCCAATGTTAACAAGCGTGTAGTAGATGGAATATCCGATGGACCTGACATTTTCCTTTGACGACCGGGCCGTTGTTCCCACCACGGCCGGTTTGACCATGGCTATACCGAGAGCCGGCAGAGTAAGAATGACCGTTACGACCACCGTTAGAGACATCGCGTGTTCCGCAGGAACGAGCCAGGGAGAGCGCAAGGAGCCGAGCAGGAAATAAGCACAACTCAAGATGAGATAGGCAAGGGAGAGTGCGCGACGAAAACCAAGCCGATCAGCGATCGTTCCGCCAATGATGGCAAAAATCCATACCCATGCCCCGAACCAACTGGTTAATGTTCCTGCTTTTTCCGCGGACATTTGCAGGTTTTCATGAAGATACCGGGCAAGGGAAGTGAAAACTGCGTAATATGACAGCCGTTCAAACAGTTCAGTGATATTGGCGACCCAGAATGGCCGCTCAAAGCCGGTTTTGATCTCGCTCAATCGCTGGGAAAAAGACAATGCTGGCTCCTTGGCTACCGCTGGTGGCTTTACTTCCTCAGCGCAGATTGCAGCCGTTGCCGCACCTGCTCCGCGCCGATGCCACTCACTCGTATGACTTTGGTTCTGCTGGTTTCGCCGCTGGCTATGGTAATGGACGAACGCCCGATTGCAAATAAATCTGCAAAGAATTCAATCACGGCCTGGTTTGCCTTGCCGTCGACTGGCGGAGCGATCAGGGCCAGCTTGAGCGCGTTGCCGACGATGCCGGTGATTGCGTTGTTGCGGGCGCGAGGATGCACCTTCACAGCAAAGCTGACGCCCGTTGCGCTTTCTTTCAGTGGAACCATAGAGTGAACGCTGCCTGAAGTGCAGTTAAGGTTTCGGTCGCGATCCGAAAATTGCCGATCCTACGCGCACGCAGGTAGAACCTTCTTCAATGGCCACTTCAAAGTCGTGCGACATTCCCATGGAGAGCACGTCCATCGAAATCCTGGGCAGCTTGCGCAATGCAATCGTGTCGCGCAGATCGCGCAGCGTGCGAAAGTATAGACGGGTACCCTCGGGATTTTCGGTGTAGGGAGGAACGGTCATCAGTCCGCGAACCTGTAGATGTTCCAGGTTGGCAGCGCCAAGGAGCAGGGCTTCGAGTTCCGGCGAATCCATCTCAACGCCGGCCTTGCTCTCTTCATCGCTGACTTTGATCTCCAGCAGCACCGGCAGCGTCAGGCCAAGCTGCTTCGCCGCTTCGTTGAGCTTTTCTGCGAGCCGCAAAGAATCCACTGCGTCCACACCCTGAAAAGCTTCCACGGCCTTTTTGGCTTTATTGCTTTGCAGATGGCCGATCAGTCGCCACTCGGCCTCTTTCAGATCTTGCAGGGCTTCCTGTTTTTCTGCGAATTCCTGCACGCGGTTTTCGCCAAACACTCGCAGCCCCGCCTCGTACGCCTGGCGTATGCGTTCCGGCTCAACTGTTTTGGTCACGGCCATCAGCGTGATCTCATACGGATTGCGTTTGACGCGGGCTGCCGCTCTGGCCATGCGTTCGCGGATCCCGGCAATATTGTCGGCTATGGACATTGCCACTGATTATATTGGCCGGTTGCGGGAATATACGCGATCGTTGGGGAATTGCATCGCTTTAGTCTGGAGCAATCTGTGTGCCCTGCGCGGATACCAGTTGCCAGCGGCCATGGTGTTCCACGTAGACGTGGGTATAGCGGCTGTTCAGGGCAAATCGTTCTCCGTTAAGGTGCCCGCTCATGTAGGTCCTGCCGGTAACCACGGCAGTGTTTTCGTAGATGCGCACACGCTTCTCTGATGCTTCAACGGTTTCAAACTTGAGCATGCCGGAACGCAGCACGTCCATGAACGCGTCGCGCGTGACTTCTGATCCGCTCATTACGTCGATTAAAAGCAGGTCCTTGGCGAGTATCTGTTCCAACACGTGCAGGTCCGCAGAGGTGAGGGAAGTGAAGAATTGTTGCTCAGCGGCAAGGGGATCGACTGCGGTCTTCATAGCTCAACTATAGACGAAAAAGGCACAGGCTGGGTAAGCCTGTGCCAGTTGTAAAACGTGAGTGATGCGCCGATTTCACTTCCTCTATTTCTCTTCTGCTACTTCTTTTCGGCCTCAAGGGGCTTACGGGCGAAGTAAAACAGGGAAAAGGCAAGGAACGCAAACATCACCACGGACAGCCAATCTGCCTTGACCAGAAAAGGAATTTTGGCGCCCCAGGCAAGGATTCCCGGCGTTATATAGCCCTGTGTTTCCAGCAACTTTATGCCAATGCCGAGCAAGCCGACGATGCCGCCCGCGGCGATAAGTCCGCTGGCATAGAGAGAGCCCGGACTCACTTCACTTTCATCGGCAGTCTCGCCGGCTTTCTGCGCTGCACGATCCACCAGCCAGCGCACCAATCCACCGCAGAAGATGGCAAGAGTGGTGGATATTGGAATGTAGAAGCCGACCGCAAAAGACAGAGACCGGATGCCGAGGATTTCAACTGCTACCACCAGAAAGACTCCCAGCAGGATCAAGCCCCACGGGAGCTTGCGAGTGAGAATTCCGTTGATCACGGTCGCCATTAGTCTGGCCTGAGGAGCAGCGGCATTTCTGCTGCCGATGCCATGCACCCACTGGACTTCGACTTTTCCCGATTGTGGATTGTAGAAATAGCTGCCGTCAGGCACCGTGGGAGAGTTGAGAGCGTTCACCACCGTCATTCCTGCGACCGACACATGCTGCCCGTTCAATTTTCCATCAGCGCCTGTGATAGCTACGCTCTGGCGATCAAATTTTGTCGCATCAACGCTGACCCCAGGGGGCAGATTGTGGATGTCCATCACAATGCTGGACAGCTGAAATTCTTCCAGCGCGCTGTTCATTCCCTTCAACGTAAAGCCGATGGCGATGACTGAAACCACCACGCCGATAATCAGAGCAAGCTGCTGTTTTGCCGGAGTGGCGCCCACCAGGAAGCCTGTTTTTAAGTCTTGTGAGGTATTGCCGGCATTGGCTGACGCAATACAAACCACTCCACCAATGCTGATGGCGAGGGCGAAGAATGCCGGGGCCGTCCAGCCCATGATCAAAAACATGGCGCAGGTCGCCATGAGTGTAGCGATGGCCATGCCAGAAATGGGATTGGAAGATGTGCCGATCAGTCCAGTGATTCGCGACGAGACGGTCACGAACAGAAATCCGAAAACGATCACCAGGATTGCGGCCAGGAGATTGTTGAACATGGAGGTCTGAGCGCCCGGAACTGGATGGAAGGTCAACATACCCCACATCATCAGCATAAGAACTACAGCGCCGATGAGCGCCCACTTGAGGCTGAGGTCCCGGTCAGTGCGGCGTTGACCCGCTGCGCCTGCCGCTCCCTTGGCCAAATCCTTTGCTCCGGCCCGCAGTGCGCCGATGATGGTGGGCAGCGTTTTTAGCAGGGTGATGAGGCCAGCCGCGGCGACAGCGCCTGCGCCCATCGGGCGGATATAGCGCGCCCAGAGCAGGTCCGGCGTCATGTCAGCAATAGGAACCGTACTCGGATAGATAGGCCCGCTTGCATGCGATCCAAAAAATTTGATGGCCGGCATCACTACCAGCCAGGCAAATACGCCGCCGGAGAAAATGACTCCGGCAATGCGCGGTCCAATGATGTATCCGACGCCCAGATATTCTGAAGTAACGTCTGCTCTGATGGAAGAGCCTGGATACCATGACGGATTGTAAGTCGGCGTTCCCGGCCACGCGGCAAAGAGGTTCCCGTTGGCGAAGAGCGTGTACACGCCGCCCAGTCCCAGTCCGGCAAAAACACGGCTGGCGAACGAGCCGCCTTTATCGCCGGCAATCAGCACGTCAGCACAAGCGGTGCCTTCCGGATACAGCAGGTTGCCGTGCTCTTTCACTATGAGCTGGCGACGCAACGGGATCATGAAGCAGACGCCAAGGCATCCGCCAATCAACGCCAGCAGGAAGATACGTGACTGTTCCAGCGGAAAGCCGAGAAAGATCAGCGCCGGCAAAGTAAAGATAACGCCGCCGGCCACGGATTCGCCGGCCGAGCCGGCCGTCTGCACGATGTTATTTTCCAGAATGCTGGCTTTACCCAGCGCGCGCAGAATGCTGATGGACAGCACCGCGATTGGAATGGAGGCGGAAACTGTGAGCCCGGCACGCAGACCTACATAGACTGTGACAGCGCCAAACAGAATTCCGAACAATCCGCCGAAGAGGAGCGCTCGAAATGTAAATTCCGGACGAATCTCATCCGGCGGCACATACGGTGCAAATTTCAGCTCTGTTCCGGCTTCCTGGATTTCAGCCACGTGTTCCTCCATTCATTACGGGTCCCTGAGTTGCGTGTAGTGGGTCGCCGAAAGTTAGCACAGTAAGCCGCTTATATACAACAAAAGCGTGAATGCACGAACGCGATTCGATACGGGCTAGAGACCCCGCACCATGCCGCCATCCACCAGCAGGTTCTGTCCGGTAATGAAAGAAGCGTCAGCAGAGATAAGGAAGGCCACCACTTTGGCCAGTTCGCTCACCTTGCCTTCGTGCCCCAAAGGGATCTTTCCGATGATCGACTTGTCCACCGGATAGCTATCCACAAACCCCGGCAGCACTGAATTTACGCGAATGCCATGGGCGGCTGCTTCCTGGGCATGGAGTTTGGTCCACGACGAAAGTGCGCTCCGGAATATGCTGGATGTTGGCCGGCCCAGCTCTGGGTGCTGCGCCGCATAGCTGGACATATTCACAAAGTTGCCGCTGCGCTGCTTGATCATCACCGGCATCACCAGTCGCGCCAGCTTGATGACGCTGCCCAGAATCAGCTCGTAACCTTCCAGCCAGTCGGCGTCACTGATTTCAAACAGCGGACCTTTAGGAGGATTGCCGGTGTTGTGGACCACGGCATCAATCCGCCCGTAGCGATCGACCGCCGTATTGACCATGGTGGCGAGATCGCCGGGGTTAGTGACGGAACCGGGGATGCCGATTCCGCCCAGCTCATAGGCAAAATCATGGATCTCAGGTGATCTGGCCAGCAGGACTACTTTGTATCCGCGTGCCGCCAGTTCACGTGTAATGGCGGCGCCAATGCCTTTGCTGGCCGCGGTAATCAAAGCTACTGGATGTGGACTAGGCTGTGCCATGACTGCGCGTCCCTTGCCGCCGCTTACCAGATTGTAAATCTCGGGTGTTAATACTTCCGGCAGGCGCCGGATTAACGCGATTTTATTGCTTATTTCACACTAACCCGGCTATACTGGCTTCGTTGTACTCCTCGTACGAGTTGCAAGGAGGGTCGTCTTCAGTAGTAGTGACCTAAACCGGGCTCTTGGCGTTCCCCCGAGCGCATCCTCAGTGCGCCAGAAGTTTGAATGGGGGTTCCAGTCTGCTGCTGCCAGCCTCTTCAACGTAGTCTTCCCGTCTGATTGCCGCATCTGCCACTCTCCTCTCGCCAACATTTCCAGGCTACCCGTTTGTGTGCCCTGCATGGAACAGATGGTTCCAATCGACGGGGTACTGTGCTCTGCCTGTGGCGAGAAACTCTTTCAGTCGCAAATGGCGTCAGTCCAGCAAGCTTCTTCGCAGCAGGCTTCCGCCCAGCAAGCGTCTTCCCAGCAACCTTTGGCCGAAGCACCTCTTTGCGCGATTTGCCGTCGCGCTGCGCCGCGCTTCAAGCGTGCGGTCGCCTATGGTAGTTATGCCGGCGAGCTGCGTGATCTCATCCATATTTTCAAGTATCGGCAAGTAAGGTCAGCCGCGCCACGTCTGGCGCAAATGCTGAAGCAGGCCATTGCGCCGCTCAATTTGCCTTCTGACGTCCTGGTAATCCCTGTGCCGTTGTGGCCGGACAAGCGCCGTACGCGTGGATTCAACCAGTCAGAAGAACTGGCCAGTGCTTTGGTTCGAGCCCGCGGGGCAGGAACAAGCATCCAATTGGATACGGCTTCTCTGGTCAGAAAGCGTGAGACGGCATCACAGACCGGGCTTACGCGGCAACAGAGACATGCCAACCTGCGCGGAGCTTTCACTGTGTTGTACCCGGCGCGAGTGGCTGGACGCACCATCCTGATTGTGGATGACGTGATGACGACCGGAACCACCGCCGGTGAATGTGCCCGGGTATTGTTGAAGGCCGGTGCGAAAGAAGTTTTTGTGGCGACGGTTGCGCGCGCCACACGCGATGTATCGGGCGGAATGCAGGCAGCGTCCGCTCAGGAGGGACCACAAGGCCATGCTTGAAAGGGACAGAGGACGAAACCGACGCCATCATTCTGATGTGCCGCCGCCGGAGCCGCCCGCGCCACGTAAGAGCCTGCTCATGCAGACTCCCGTGCTGGTGCTGAACGCTTCCTACGAGCCAATCAACATTTGTGCGGCTCGCCGAGCCATCGTCCTGGTCCTGAAAGGCCTGGCCATGCCGGAAGAGGAAAACGGACATTCCCTGCATGCAGCGCGTATTTCCATGCGCGTGCCCTCTGTCATCCGGCTTCTGGAATACCGCCGCATTCCCCATCAGACGCGTGCCCTCTCGCGTAAAAACATTCTGCTGCGTGATCGCAATACCTGCCAGTATTGCGGTAAGGTCATCCCTTCCAGTGATCTCACGCTGGACCACGTGATTCCGCGCTCCCGCGGAGGTTCGTCCACCTGGGAAAATCTGGTGGCCTGCTGCCATACCTGTAATCGTCGCAAGGGAAATCACCTGCTCACGGAAACGGACATGAAGCTGATGAAAGAGCCGCGTCCGTTTACGCTGCACACCAGCCGGCACATCATGAGGATGATCGGACGATCAGACCTGAAGTGGCGTAAGTATCTTTTCTATTAGTCGCTACGCTCCCATTTATTCAGCCGCTTTGCTCCAAACCGCTGACGAGTGTTAATCCAGCCGAGACGATGGATGCGCCTGTTGCAGCGGGCTGGCGGCGCGTGGACGGCCGCAGCCCTTACTGCGTATGAGCGGGGCTGTCCCCTTTCTTCTCATTTCGTTCATTAGAATCTTTGCCTCTTCTTGGACATCAAATGAGTTAAGGCATTTATATGAAGCGATTTTCTTTCTTGGCGGTAATTTTGACTGTGGTAACGGCAATGATTTCCGCTGCCTCTGCGTCCAATCCAAATATCGCGAATGTACCAGCGTTTCCGGGCATTTTGGCAAATGCACGTTATGTCTACGTTGCTGCCTATGATGGAGATCAGTTCAATCCGAACCTGTTTCCCGAAGATCGGGAGGCGATCGGCGCCGTACAGGAGGCCATTCATAATTGGGGCAAATTGACTCTCGTGTACCGGCCTTCCCAAGCCGACATCGTCATCCTTGTCACGAGCCGGCCTTCCGAAGATGTGTTGGCTGTATACGACGCGCACCAGGGGGCAAGTGGCAATTTTCTGTGGCGCGTGATGGGGCGCGATGGTCTCCAGTCTGGCGAAACTCCGCTGGTCACGCAGTTTGAAAAAGGATTCGAGAGCGTCCAAAGGCACAAGTAAGCCTGTTCTCGTTGCTGGCCCGAAGCTGTGCACGACGTTTACTCCCCGCTCGTAGACACGTCATCTTGCGATAAATGCGAGCACCGTCATGTCGTTTTTCGGCGTGCCCGGTGCCGCAAATTGCTGCGCGTGATCAAATATGATGGCGCAGATTTTCGGCGTAGCTTCTTCGCCGGGGCGCGAGAGATATTCCTTCACCTGGCTTAAACCGAGCTCTTGTGGTTTACGATAGCGCCATGCGCCTGCGCTGGATCATCGCCTTTTTTCTGATTGTCGCGCCCTTGATTCCAGGGCAGCAGACCGGCGGCGCTACTGATGCGGAAGAGGTCCTGCGGCGTGTTCGAGGACGTTTACTGACAGATCTGGAACGGCTGCCCCGCTATACCTGCGTGCAGACCATCACGCGGCGATATTATCGCCCGCCACCCAGATCCGCATCCTGTTCCGCGCTTATTACGGCGCACGAGAATCAGAAAGAAAAACTAAAGCTATACGGGTGGGACCGTTTGCGGCTGGAAGTCGCTATCGTCGAAGGCAACAACGTTTTTTCCTGGGTGGGCCAACCACGCTTTGAGAGCGGCACGCTGGAGCATTTAGGCGGACGAGGGCCACTTGGCAGCGGCGACTTTGGACCTTTTCTCCATTCGATCCTCAGCCGGTCGACTGTAACCTTTAAGGAGGAGATGCCGGACGCCAATCGGCGGCTCCTCGCATACTCGTATGACATGCCGGTCGCAAACAGCAGGTATATGGTCCGGACAGGCGCGGGCTGGACGCCTGCGGCTTACAGCGGCATGTTCGTCATTGATGCGGAAGCCGGGGACATCGTAAGCCTGACGGTGCGCACGGCTGAGCTCCCGAAAAGCAATTCCGACTGCCAGGCCATCAGCGAAGTCCAGTACGGGAGAACGGAGATTCACGATCGCAAAATATTGATTCCGGGAAAGACGCTCCTGACCACCATCGCCCGCAATGGCAGTGAGGTTCACAACTTGACCGAGTACGCGAGCTGCCGCGAGTATGCGGCCAAGATCCGGATTCTACTCGATGATGCGCCCGCGCTCGAAACAACGCCTTCTTCGGCGCCGCCGGCGCCCGTTACTCCTTTCCCGTCCGGACTGCACTTTCGCGCGCGCATCGTCACGTTGATCGATTCAGACAGGGCAGCAGCCGGCGATGCTGTGGAAGCCGTGTTGAGGTCGCCGATCCGCGATAAGAACAATACGGAACTGGCTCCGCCCGGCACTCGCCTGCACGCGCGCCTCGTCGGCATGGAGGAGCGCGCCGGATTTTATTTCCGCGTCTCGCTGCAGTTTGAGTCAATCGAGTTGAAAGGTGTTGCAGTGCCCCTGCGCGCCACGCCAGATAGGTCCCTTGCGAATGGCGCAAGCGTTTTCACGGCCCCGGCTTTGGTCTCATCGGAAGCTTCCACAGCGGACGTTACTAACATGACCTTCAGCAACCAGCACCTGCTTCTGGAAAAATTTGATTGGAGCTGGACGACGCTGGCCGTCCCAGCCGGCGACGCAGGCGCCAAGGCTCCTTAGGCTACTGGCCGGGTGGCGGAATACAGGAATACAGGCACGTACCGGACGTCTACCTAATTTTTCCCTTCCGCAGAAATCGGGGAATGTCCCGCCTGTCCCCGGTTTTATGTTCACGGAAACGGATATGAAGCTGCTGAAAGAGCCCAGGCCGTTCACGCTGCATACCGGCACATCATGCGCATGAGTCGGGCGATGATGGGGATGTCTGCGGCGGCAGTGAGGAATCTGCTTTTCATGCTAGCAGCCTCGGCGAGGCTTACCCTCCTGCGATACCCTCACCCCTTGTCATTCCGAACGGAGTGAGGAATCTGCTTTACCAATATTGCCATCGTCGTCATACAATCTCTCCCTGGAGTTTGTCATTCCGAACGGAGTGAGGAATCTGCTTTGGCATTCCCGCGAAAGTTCTACATTTACATTCTGTCGAGTAAATCCACAAGGCTCAATGTAGGAATGACCAACTCCCTGGCGCGGCGGGTTCTTGAACACAAGCGCGGAGAAGGTTGCCTTTACCAGCAGGTACACCATCAACCGCCTTGTCTATTTCGAAGTCTTCCGCTACGTGAATAACTGTATAGCTCGCGAAACTCAGCTGAAAACCTGGTCCAGGGCAAAGAAGTTGACTTTGATCAACGAATTCAATCCGACATGGGAGGACTTGTCCGCAGGTTGGCATGAAGATATTGATTGAAAAAGCAGATTCCTCACTTCGTTCGGAATGACAAACTCCGTGGTGCTGTAACTTCGCCGGCCGCTGGCTGGTTTTCAAAACGTTCGGTGATACACTTCGTTCGGAAATACAGGACGAATCCATGAAACCACCATCGAGCGTCAAGACGCCGGCGCAATACATCGCCTCACTCACCGCCGATCGTGCGAAGACGATCACGACGGTGCGCGCGTTCGTGAACAAGCACATTCCGAGCGGCTATGATGAGTGCCTTGTCTGGGGCACGATCGGCTGGACGATCCCCCTGTCTCGATATCCAGACACTTACAACAAGCAGCCGATCTGCTACGTCGCGCTCTCGTCGCAGAAAAACTTCTACTCGCTCTACCTGATGGGCGCGTTTTGGAGTGAGAGTCAGCTCGAGCAACTGAAAGCGGCGTTCAAGGCGGCAGGGAAGAAGCTCGACATGGGGAAGTGTTGCGTTCATTTCGAGTCGCCGGACGATTTGCCGCTCCAAGCGATTGGCAAGCTGATCTCGGCGATTTCGAGCGAGAAGTGGATCGAGATGTACGAAGAATCGCGATTGAAGACCAAGGCGGGGCAGGCGCAGAAGGCGAAGCAAGGCGCCTCATCGGCGACCAAGGTGGCCGCCAAGCGCGTCGCCACAAAGCGCGCCGCCACAAAGCGTGGGCGGTAAACTTTCCCGGCATGACTCGCCGATACCTGGCCACCACGCCAAGTGGTAAAAATTTCAACAAACGTCCCGTCTGTCCCGGGGGTTTCTGATCCTCTTTACTCGCAAACGTAAGACAAACTTAGCCCACAGGCTTCCTTCTTTTTCTGCCCAGAGCGCAAGGCCCAGGAAAAACGCCATACCGATTTGCCAAGTGAAAAGCAGGGATATGTCAGAATCCTGCCCGACGGAATGCAATCGAATACGCAATGAATGGAAGGTAGGCGCATCGGAACGGCCAGCGATCGCCAAAACGCCCCCGCACACTGCCCATAAGAGACTCTTGAAGACCTTTGGGGCGAAGGCGGAATCACGGCCAACCAAAACCGCCGCCGATGTGAACAGCAGAAATGCTCCTACCCATCCTGCTACGAACCAAACCCGTGCATCATCGATGGGAAGCGGAACAGCCGCTCCAGCCCAGATTGAGACTACTGCGGCTCCGGGCGATAAACATACAAAAGCGATTGTCTTCCAAACGGATCTAACTCCTAAGAAAAGCCAGAAGCATGCGCTCAGAAACACACCGAAAGCTAAACTCCCCAAAATATTAAGAGTGCCGAAAATGCTTGACTCGAGCCAAACAGTTACTAGGGCTGACACAAGTCCGGCCAGAGGGAAGATGAGTAAAGACCAGTGTATTGAACTCTTTTCTATCATGATCAGTTTCCAGCCTAGATCAGTGGTTTTCGCGGCGCGTTGCCGCGCATACCTGTTTTCTTACTGCAGAAAGCGAGCACGCCACGGCTCCCCAACGATTGGACATATGCTTTCGCTGGGCCCAAAAAACCTTTTGCGCGCGGAGGCGACAGCAATGTAGCCGAGGTCCCGCAATCTCCGTGGAACAAGAGTGAGGATCATGGCGGCGAGACACCAAAGGCCTCCGAGCCGCTTCATTACATAGATAATCGCGCTTGAACGTATCAGGATCAACTCCGTGTCGATCACCACTACGCTGTCCGGAAGGTTGACGCGGATGTGTTCCGGTATAGTGCTGCGCATAGATTGTCCCTGAATCGGGGCAAAGGAGAAGGGCTGAGCCGACCGGTCCTCTCGCAGTACGAAGCGCACGAACCCATGGCATAAACCGCAGGTACCGTCAAAGAAGATGATTTGGCCCTGAGGGCGGGGACATGGAATCCATGCCGGATCGAATGTAAAAAAGTGCAAGATGAGCATTCCTGCGGTGAGATCTGAGAAGTTCACCAACACCATCAGGCCAAGATGCATTCCCACCATCGCTACCCACAATAGAGGCCGCACTCTTCGGAACAGGGCCAGCGGAGCGAAGCTTAATTCCAGTGCCAGCCCCGTCCAAGAGGCTGCCTTCAAAAGCACAGGAGGCAGGCTTAGCAATAACGTACGAATAAACGTATCGCGCGCCAGCGGGTTTGAGAGCACGCGGCTTAGGGCGCTCCCGTCAAGCCAGGAAGGACTGCTCAGCTTGTTGTAACCGCTGTAGGTGTACGCCAACGACATCAATATCCAGGCGGCGACGTAAACGTCTTCTGGAATTTTCGTGACTCCCCAGCTGTCGTTTTTCCTGGTTGAGAAGCTACGGGACTGAAACGGCATCACGGCGTGGGCAAGCAGCAGCCATCCAATGAACGGCAAAGAAGGATTGCCGATTAGCGGATTTCTGCCGTAGAGGCAAGCCAGCAGATACCAGATCAGAACCGCAGCAATGCGGTCGAACTTGCCAACCATGAAGAACAAGCTCAGAAGCGCTGCGACGGCCACGCAAGAGTCAACAAGCAGTGCGGAGTCCCAAAGGGCAAAAATGTTCGGAAACAAATGTATAAGGGGACTGAATGAGCCGTTTGGCAGGACGCCCGCCGAAGAAAACAACTCGCCGCCCCAAGGCAACAGTCCAAGAAAATGTTGAAGGAGATACAGTCCGAAGATGGCGCGATATAACGCGTATTGCCCGCTGGTCCAGCCGTTTTTCATTGGCACGACGCCTCGAATGACAGCGGCAATCCGCTGGTTTGAGAGCCATCGCGCGTCTCCAGGCGCACTCGCGCCGCGCCTTGCATATTTGTTGTGTCGATTCCCAGCTCTTGCAATAAGGGCGCGTCTCCGCATAACGCGTAGTGTGATACTGACGCGAACATCGGTCGCAGAGCATTGTCTGACTGCATGATGGGACCGTACGCCAACACGGCTCCATACACGTTGCGGCGATTGTAAGGGCCGCGCAACCCGCCTGCTCGCTCAGGCGTGATCTCTACAGACTGGAAGTGGCCCGCCTTGTCCGTCCACTCGAGGAAAAAGCGGGAAGAATAGGTCTCCAGACCGCGCACAGCGGAGAAGACTTTGGGTGCCGGCGAAGCCGCGGTCGCTGCAGCTAAACCTTTAATTGCGGGCACGCTCAGTAGGTCTCCAGCCATCTGAAGCAGCCCGAGGGCCAAAAGGAGCACAACCGATTTCCTCATGACTATCGGCCCTCGGTCTTCAATGCGTTTACATCACGGCCGAGGAGCATCTCGCCAAAACGACTTTCTTCTGCCGGCTCAAATCCGCACTCGCTGTTCCATTCTCGTGGATTCCTGAAGGTGCCAAAAAGCATGTCCCAAAGAGGCAAGTCAGAGTAATTGAAAGAATGGACACCCTTCTCATGATGAACGCAATGGCTCTCCGGCCTTTGAAACAGGAAGCCAAGCCAGTAAGGCGTGCGCACGTTCCAGTGATAGACAAGTTCGGCGAGTCCGCTTAACAGCACTGCTCCAGTGGCGGCTGCCGGCCCCACGCCAACCACGAGATAGAGAATCGCGCTCGACAGGACACTGTTGGTCAGAATTTCAAGTGGGTGTTTGTAGAAGCTGGTAATCACCTCAATCCGCTGCGGGCTGTGATGGACCTGGTGTAACCAGCGCCAGAGAAAGTTGCTCTGGTGCCGCCAGCGGTGCCACCAATAATAGAAGAAGGTGATGGTGACATAGCCGAGAATGGCTCCGCCATTTACACCCAGCCCGTCGGCGTTCCACGGACGGTGTTGCAGCATCCATCCGTTCCATCCTGCTCCGGCGATCCAGACCGATCCCACCTGGACGCCATTCAGGAGCATCGCTCGCGCCCACCATCCCCGCACCCTCGGCCAATTCCTTCCGGATCGTCGAGCCTCCACAGCCATCATCACCATTGCAACCGCCAGTACAATCCCGGGAATCATGATGTTCTTTAAAGATCCAAGCATATCCATGGCAATGTGCCTCCTTTAGCAAAGCATTCTTGCAGCCTGATTCAGGTCTTTGTCGCCATCAAGGCATCGAAGCTGCTGGCAAACTGATCGAGTGCATCGGAAGTTCTTTTCTTGTCGCCGCTGGCAAGGTAATCCATCAAGAGCCCAACAACCGTACTGACAGCCAGGGTGGCCAGAGCCCGGCGCATGGTTGGCGGAAGTGTTTCCGGCAAAACCGAGGCCATCATTTCCACCCAACTGGTAATGGCTCCCGCCAGGTAACGGCCGTACCGCTTCGGCTTCTGAAGGGCCAGCCCGTGTACTTCAAAGAAGAGTCGCAGGTATCGTTCGTGGTCCTTCGATATGGCCCAGCTCCAAAAAGCCCGCATCATTTCCGAGGGCTTCCGTCCATGATCGTTTTTCACTAAAGCAGCAAAGTTTTGTTGAACGCGATCTCTTACTACTATCATCGCGTCCGTAACCAGTGCGTCCTTGGAGCCGAAGTGATAAACCAGAAGTCTGGCCTTGCTGCCGACCTTGGCGGCAAGCGGCCGAAGGGAAAGGTCGGCAACGCCACGTTCCAGCAGGTACTCGATTGAAGCATCGAGCAGATCTTCCCGGCGCTCAGATTTGATCCGTTTCATGTAACACACGTTACATGTAACAGTCGTTACAGTCAAGAAAAAAAAGAACACGCATACGCAAGATTCCTCCGACCCACTTTCACCCCAACGAATGAAGCATGCGCCGGGGACGCCGGCCTGCGGGCTAAAGAATGCGCTCTCTCGCTGATCAGGGGCGGGATGACGAATCTAAATTTGTGGGATTGGCTCGCCGAGAGCGCCGGAGGCGCTTAAGGAAGGCTATTGGCAATTGGTAATTGGCAACCAGGAATCCCCGAAATCGCCGTCAGCGATCGTCATCGTTACCTCTGGCGTGTTCGCCGCGCATGTTCACTGGTGTGGAGATCGTATCCAGCATGGAGGCCTTCCCAACAGCCTTCACGTACAGCCAGCCACCGCCGCGTGAATCCTGACCGCGTGAATCGTCACCGCGTGAATCCTGACCGCGCAAATCAAATGCGGTTTGGTCCGGAGTGACGTCGCCAACCTTCACCAGAGTCCGACGGTCAGAAGATGCGAAGATCGCAAAATGGTCCACCTGGTTCCGGTTACCGCTGAAATTCCAATTCAGACGGTTTCCGTCCACCCAGGCCTTGAGGTTTGCCGGACAGCCTATGCCCGGTTCAATGGAAGAGCCTTCCTCATAGTCATTCCATGTAACGATGAGGAGCGCCGGCAGTTGTCTTGACTGCGAGTAGTGCCGGTTGATCTCGCCAAAGGTGTCCAGCCAAGTCTGGCCGCAGTTCTCCGTGATGCGCCGTCCAGTACCCCAACTGGCGCGCTCGTCATTGAATCCGCGATAGACAGATCCCACGGCAAACTTGTCCGGGCTGCGCTGCGCTCGCGAATAAAAGCGCTCCAGATATTGCAGGGACTCAGGGTCCTGCGCATTGGCCCCTTCCGGAGCCAGCCAGGAAAAAGCTCCATCGTCATTCTGGTTATCGAACGCGCCGGAATTGCGGAAGATGAACAGCGGATTCATACGCAGGCTGGAGCGAATGCGGCCCCAGTCCACCGGGTATTTTTCTCCATCAAAGAAGAACACCAGCGGACGATCATGCCAGCGGACATAAATATTGGAACCCTCGTAATTCTGCTCCGCATAACGCAGTTCAGAGAGCAAAAAGCCGGTGAGGTCACAGCCCTTGTTCATGCAGTCTTTCAACGGGCCCCCATCCACGGAGATACCAAAGCCGAAACCGCGAGCCTGGCTTTCACGAAATAAAAGGTCTGTGGAATGGCTGCTTACGCCGTGGTCCGGTCCGTACCAGTCCACGATCCCCGCATCGATTCCCCGGGACATCATGTCCTGTACCTGGCTGGAGACCTGGCCGGCGTCATCCGAGTGATAGCCCACCTGAATGTGCTTTGAGTCACCAAACCACGGCATTACGCGGACGTAAATTTTGGTGGTGGCACCGGGATAAAGCAATGATCGAATTGGTAAGCGGCTTACGTGAGCGTTCTGGCCCACGGCGGAAGTATTGGCTGCTGACTCTTGATCGATCGAACGCTGCTGGCGGTCCGTTTGTTTGTCAGGTTCTTGGGAGTGCGGACCGCGATCGTTGCCCGCTCGGTCGTTGTCCACCCGATTCTGGTCCACTCGATCTTGGCCCACTCCGAAGGCGCATCCAAAAGCCAATCCCAACGCGAGGCTGAGAACAATCTTATTCACCATTTACAGTTCCTTCCCCTGATTTACTGACCTTGATTTCGTAATCTTTCGGTCGCTGCGCTTTTCCACACGCCAGGTCTTATGCTGGCAAGAACTCATCAGGACTGATTTTGTGGTCTCGCGATGGGCGAAGACAATCTGAAAAGAGATGTAACCCGCGATTAAGATCGGCGAAGAGCTAGAGAATCGTCGACATCGCCGTCAGCTCACGCCCATTGCTGGGATCGGAAAAGGCAAAGACTTTGACCACAAAGGACACGAAGGAACACAGAGGGAGTGCTAAATAGATTTATCTAACAATAGATTTATCTAATCTGGTGGTCGGGTAATTTGAAAGGCTAAAAACGGAATACCCACTACGGCGGCAGATCCAAAAACACAAAGGTCGAATCGAGAGTTCTTCCTGCCCTACCTATGCCTTTCTGATTAAGGACTAAGCATGCTTAGTTCTGTGGGAGTTAGTAGCGCACTAATACATGGTCAAGCTGCCGAATGTTGGTACTTGCGTGCCCTCAGGCGCAAAAATCTCTGTTTTCTCCGATTCAAGCGATTGCATCTAAACAGCTTGGCGGGCGTGTGCTCTTGCGGGAATGGCAGCTCAACTGCATCTCTCTTTGTGGATAGCCGCAACCTTTTTTTGAGCACACGCAAGCGCTTTTAGCTCAACCGGCACCATTTGTACCAGCATCATTTGAAAAAGCAGCATTGGCAAAAAAGACCAGGAGTTGGAATGGCAGAGAATGTACTGGAACAAGTCTTGATCGACTTGCAGCAGAGCGCGGGGAAATTTTATCCGGAGCACGGTGAATTGCGGACCCTGCGCGTGGTTGGACACACACCTAAGAACGATCATTTTATTTATGACGTGAATGCGGAATTTGCAGGCGGCAGTGAGCGAATCGCTGTGAAGGCATATCGGCCCAGCAAGTGCGGCGGCAATGCAAAAGCGATAGCGCGCCAGGAAACCGCGAATCTACAGTTTGTACAGCAGGCCGTGAGCCGCAAAAAGCTGGTTGGAATTCCGCGTTCGCTGGGCGACTTCAGCGAACTGGGCGCAGTCGTGACAGATAAAGTAACGGGCCTGCCATTGCAGTCCATCATCATGAAAGCCGCACTTCTTCCGGGCTTTGCCGATAACGGCAGCATCGCTCTGGTGGCACAACGGGCCGGCGAGTGGCTCAAACAATTCCATAAAGCCACGGCTGAAATGCCGGAGCCATTTGACGGCGCGGCGCTGATGAACAGCCTGGAAGAGCTTTGTCGAAGCTGCCTGGAAGAAGGCCTGGACGAGCAATCGATCAAGGTGATTTTGACGGGAACGCGAAATGTTCTCTCACGCAATCGCAAGACCCTGCCCAGTTCCGCCGTGCTGGGTGACTATACGCCATTGAACGTGGTGGTCACCGAACATGGAGTTGGATTCTGCGATTTTGCCCGCATGAAACAGCGCGGAAATTCGTACGAAGACCTGGCGCAGTTTCTGGCGTCGGTGGAAGCGCTGGAGAAATATCCGTTTTGCAATCGCGCCATCACCAGTCAGATACAGGAGAAGTTCCTGGACGCCTATGGCATTACTCAATCGGATTCCGCCATCCTGCGCGTCTTGAAAATGAAGGCGTTGCTTGGCATGTTTGCCCAGGGCCGCACCATCAAGGAAAACGCAGTCCGCAAGAAAGTGATGTGGGCCAATGTGATGAAGAAGTTCATTCATCAGGCAGCCCAAAGGTCACTAGCGCCGGTAGCAGCAGCTTAAGGTAAAATGTCGCAGCCGTTCATCCTAACGGCCGTTCATCCTAAAAGATTAAGGCCGTCTCTCGGGGCGGCCTTCTTCTTGGCCGAACTTATCCAACCAGACTTTTAACGCTTTGCTCTTCGTGACCTCTGTGGTAAAGGTTTACCAGATCTTCTATTTTTGGATTTCCCTTTGTGAACCTTCGTGTCCTTTGTGGTTGAGCTCTTTGATTTGGTCTTCGATCGCGGAAACACAAACTCACATTCAGCCATGCGGACCCGGCTGCCGGAAAAAGGAACTTCCTCCGACTCCAGACGCATTCTCTGGTCAAATCCGGCTTCTCCCGGAAGAGCGATGCGGCCTCCCGCGGCTACCACGCGATGCCATGGAAGTCCTTGCGCTCCGCGCAAGGCCCAGACAACCTGTCGCGCAGCTCCAGGGAATCCGGCCGCGCGTGCCACGGCGCCATAACTGGAGACCTTTCCTCTGGGAATGGTTCGAATCAGGCTTTGAATCTTCTTAAACATTTCAATGTCATTTTATGTCGTAAAGCGAAGCGGCCGCGAGCTAATCGGAGATCTTATGTGCCGATCCATCGAGCAGGGGCTTCCATGTCTTGCCGCCATCGTCTGACGTCACCACCTTGAAGACTTCAGTCTTTCCGCCTTCGGTAAATTCATTGGTATTGCGGATCTGCGTGGTCTTGCCCTGATTTTCAAAGCTTGAGTTATACGTCCAGACATTACCGTTGATCTCCACCACGCCGCTGGTCGGCTTCATACCAGGATCAGAAAATGTGGCGTACAGATAGGAATGATCAGAGACGTTGTACGAGTAGACGGTGAGCTGGTGCTGCTCACGGGCGCCAAGCTTCACGTGTTGCTCGCATACCAGGAAGTTGCCTTGGGCCGACCATCGGCATTCCAGCTCCGTGGTGGCTTTTTCGCCGCTGGCGAACGTTGCGGAAGTATTCCATTTTCCCAGGAATGCGCCCAGTTTCTTTGTCGCCTCGGCGGTGGCAGCAGTTTCACTGTTCTGGTCGAGTTTTTGAACGGACGAGTTAGCGGCAACAGCGGCTGCGGCCGCCAAGATAAAGATCATCGCACTGACGGGCATGATTCGGAATGATTTCATGGGCTTTCTCCCTCTCCTGACTAGTCATATCTTTTTTGCGCGCCAAAAATTGTAGCTTTGAGAACGATCTAGCTTCCTTCCCAACGAAACGTAGTGGAGGTGAGATTCATACGGGGACGAAAACCCAGTCGTTCATAAATTGCGTAAGCGCGCGCATTGCTGGTGCTGACCGTGAGAAAAGCCTGCTTGCCGGCGTTGCGGCTTCTGCGTGCCAGTTCGCCGACCAACGCCGTAGCGTAGCCGCGTCCCGTGTATCCGGGAAGCGTGCCGACCGTGCTGATCTCACGATAGCCGGGCAGATCCAAACGCAGACACGCCATGGCAACCAGCTGATCGCCTTGCTTGATGCCGCCTTGTTTAATCCCGCCGTGTTTAATTCCAACGAAGCCTCCCAACTTCGTGAGCCCGGGATAGAGCTTTCGTTCGGGACGCGTGGCTTCATAAAGGCTGGACATCTGCGGCAAGTCAGCGGGTGACAGGTCTACGATCACCGCAGGGTGTTCGCTCTCGGCTTCGGATGTACGATAGCCGGGTTCCTGCACCATCTCTGTCAGCGCCACCGATCGTGTAGTGGTCCATCCAGATGGTGGCGTGAGCGGATGCCGGGAAAAAAGACTTACCGGTTCGCGGCCGAATGATGCCAATGAAGTCCAGGCTTCTGAGGTGGGTGATTCCGCAAGCTCATCTGGAAATGCGCCATGCACGCAGACCTCGGGGCGGAAGCGCTGCGCATGCTCCGCCCTGATTGCGAAGTTTGATTGCAAAGTGCTGAGTGCGTGCCATGACGGATTGTCGAGCGGGTGCATACGTTCAAGAGTGTACCGCGAAGTGCCGGCCAGGTTGGAAGCCGCGATGCGAAGGGAGTAGAATCCCAGCGGAGGACTTATGAGACTCCTCAGGCAATCGGCATTTTTTCTTATGGCCGTTTTTCTTATAACGATGGCTCTTGCGGTCAGCAGCTTTGCGGCTCAGAGCGCCCCGCAGCCAAAGAAAGAACGACCATCCATTCAATCGCCAACTGGGCAAGCCGCCGCAATCCAAAAGCAGCTGAACCTGGCGGCTCATATGGTTCAACGCCCGAACTTTGACCAGGGTATTTATTTGCCCACGTTCGCCGACGGCCAGAGTACTTGCGCCGCCATCATGAGTTATAACTTCAGCCCGGGCGACAATCCCGAACTGCAAAGCGTCACCACCTGTACGCCGGCCCATCCTCACAGTGTGTATCGTACAAATGATGAACGCAGGAAGCGGCCGCCAGCCGTTGAGCTGCAACTGATTTCCGTTCCTCAGCGATCCGGCTCCCGCTAAGCGCTGGTTGATGAGTGAGTTCAAGCCCTGCCCGCGGCGGGGCTTTTCCATGCCTACATTAATTCTATTAATTGGCTTTACTTCGTTCTGGAACCGAGCCATAAATGTGGCCTGGGGGGCACATGCAATATCTGAATCCCGGACCTATGACGTTTGGCCCGCCGATGCGGCAGCGTGCGGAGAAATTGACCGTTGAAAAGGGCGGCCCGGCTGCGGTGATTCCCCGGCAACATCGTTGCGCTTCCGGACGCCACAATAAGCGACTCACTGAGTGCTTTTGCGCTGCAATGAAGAAGAAATAGCCGCAGGCCGGCTGCTTCTCCGAACATAAAAACAGGCCGCGTCCAAAGCTGGAAGCGGCCCGGATTGTCTTTACGTTTTCTGTAGTGAAGGGACTATAGCCTTCGATGTTACCTAGCGGTGAGGCCGGCTTGCGCGCCGAACCGCGCGCTGTAGGAGCAATAGAATGTTGTCCATGATCCAGATTTTTAAGCGGTCTGGAGCGAAGCGACAGAACCCAACGACTTCATATCAATCACAAAACGATATTTCACGTCGCTCCTGAGCATGCGTTCGTAAGCTTCGTTGATCTTCTGGATGGGAATGATCTCGATGTCGGAAACAATATTGTGTTTCGCGCAGAAGTCGAGCATCTCCTGCGTCTCCCTGATTCCGCCGATCAACGAACCTGCCAGCGAGCGGCGCTTAAAGATCAGGCTGAACGGCGAAACGTTAAGCACCTCCGGCGCGCCTACCTGTGTGAGCGTTCCATCCAGTTTCAACAAAGCCATATAAGCATTGATGTCATGGCTGGCGGAAACCGTATCCAGAATAAAGTCAAAGCTGTTCAGGTGCTTTTCCATTTCCTGCGGGTTCTTTGAGACTACTACTTCGTCCGCGCCCAGACGTTTGGCATCGTCCTGTTTGCCCGGAGAGGTGGTGAAGAGTACCACCTTCGCACCCAGCGCGTGTGCGAACTTCACGCCCATGTGCCCCAATCCGCCCAGGCCTACAATGCCGACCTTCTGTCCCTTGCCGACTTTCCAATGCTTGAGCGGAGAGTATGTGGTGATGCCTGCGCAGAGCAGCGGAGCCACCCCAGCCGGATCAAGCTTTTCCGGTACGTGAAATACAAAGTGCTGATCCACAACAATGTGGTTGGAATAACCACCATAAGTCATTCCGCCCAGATGTTTGTCGGGTGAGTTGTAGGTGCCTACAAACCCGCCCTCGCAATATTGTTCCAGATCATGCTTGCATGCCGGACAAGTGCGGTCTGAATCAACCAGGCAGCCGACGGCGGCCAGGTCACCGGGCTTTAACTTTTTGACTGCGCTGCCAACCGAGAGCACGCGACCAACAATTTCATGTCCCGGCAGGGCGGGATAGGTGGTGTTCTGCCATTCATTGCGCACCGTATGCAGATCAGAGTGGCAGACGCCGCAGAAAAGAATTTCAATATCGATATCCTGAGGGCCGGGCTGGCGGCGCTCAAATGAAAATGGCGCGAGCGGCGCCTGTGCTGACTGGGCGGCGTAGCCGAACGCCGAGGTTTTGGATTTTTCACTGCTGGCAGCGTGTGGCTGAATTGTAGTGCTCATGAATCTCCTTTGAATGTTGAAATCGTATGAAAACGGTTAAGTCCCCTGGACGGAAAACGCGCTGGTCGGAAAAAATGATTCGGAAAAATCTGACTGGCATGAGCCAGGGTGAATGAGAACACGCACTAGGTCTTCGATGTTACCCCAACAGGGCGAGATTCATTTGTTGCAGATGAATCGAGTGTAGACACTCCGGCCACACTTTTCATCTCAGGGCGTTTACCCGCAATGGCATTCCGCAATTTATGATGGATGCGCTGAAGGAGGCTGCATGTCAATTCGTCCGGTGAAGAAGCTGATCAAGTCCAAGCCTACAACCGAAGGTGCAGGTGTCCATCTGCGTCGCGCATTTGGATTCGGCAACACCACGGAGTTCGATCCTTTTCTGCTCCTGGATGACTTCCGAAACGATGTTCCGGAGGACTACCTGGCCGGCTTTCCCTGGCATCCACATCGCGGTATTGAGACCATCACATACGTGCTTGCCGGGACCGTTGAACACGGCGACAGCATGGGCAATCGCGGGTCCATCGCGTCCGGCGACGTGCAGTGGATGACCGCCGGCAGCGGCATCATCCATCAGGAAATGCCACGCGGCGATCATGCCGGACGCATGCATGGCTTTCAACTATGGGCCAATCTTCCCTCGTCTTTAAAGATGACTCCGCCGCGCTATCAAGAGGTCAAAACCAACGATATTCCTGAAATCACCGATGATGATGGCACGCACGTACGCCTGGTTTGCGGATCATTCTGGGGAAAGAAAGGGCCTGTGGATGGAATCGCCGCCGATCCCATTTATATCGATGTGTCGGTGGCGCCCGGCCGCAGGAAGAGCCTGCCCATTGAGACATCACGGAATGCATTCGCGTATGTATTCGCCGGATCAGGGAAATTCTGCAATGCTTCCGGGACCGCTCGCGGTGCCCACGGAAAGTGTGAACTGGCTGGATACGGCGCCGCCGGCACAGGCCGACAATCGTTCGCTGATCATTTTTGACCGTGGTGACGAAGTGGTTGTTCACGCCGGTGACGAAGGTATTCGATTTCTTCTGGTCTCGGGCAAGCCCTTGCAGGAACCCGTGGCATGGTATGGTCCCATTGTCATGAACACGCAGGAACAACTGCGTGAGGCATTCACTGACCTGGAACGCGGAACTTTTTTGAAGAATCCAAACAGTTGACCATCATGCGCACCATGAGAACGACAATTTTCATGCTGTCACTGGCATTGCTGGCCCAGGCAGTGTCCCAGTCGGAAAGTACGCCGGTGTACACCTACAAAATCGTCAATCTATTTCCTCACGATCCGCAGGCATTCACGCAGGGATTGTTCTACCATGACGGTTTTCTCTATGAAGGCACCGGGCTGAACGGACGGTCGTCTCTGCGCAAAGTGAAGCTTGAGACCGGCGAGGTAGTGCAAAAGGTGAATCTGGCCCCGGAGTTTTTCGGAGAAGGGATTACTCTGGCGGGCGATGAGGTTGTGCAACTCACATGGAAGGCGCACAAAGGGTTCGTTTATCGCGCCAGTGATTTTCATCTCCTGCGAGAATTCTCCTATCCCGGCGAAGGCTGGGGATTGACCGCACATGGCAACGAAATCTTCATGAGTGACGGCACGGCCGAACTTCGCGTGCTTGACGCAAAGACGTTGCGGGAAAAACGCCGGCTGAAGGTCAACGATGGCGGCAAGCCCGTGGTGGAACTCAACGAATTGGAATTTGTTGAAGGCGAAATTTTCGCCAATGTCTGGCAGACGGACCGCATCGCACGCATCTCGCCCAGGACCGGCAAAGTTTTAGGATGGATTGATCTGCAGGGCCTTCTAAACCCGATGTATCGCCGCACGTCGGATGCTGTGCTGAATGGCATTGCCTATGATCCGGCGGCCAAGCGGCTCTTCGTTACCGGCAAATTGTGGCCGAATATCTATGAAATCCAACTCGTGCGCCGATAAGTAGCCCCGGCTTTGCCTTCGTCGGTAAGCGATTCTCTGGCGCCGACCTGGCCCGCATGATCGCCAAAACTTGAACGCAACGCGATCCGGAACGGGCCAGGTGTTATCAGCAACGTACGGAGGATTAGATTTTAGAATCTCCAGACCAGACCTACGGAAGGTTGCGCCATGTGCGTAATTCCGGGAGTGCTCAGGCCCAGGAAACTGAGTCCCGGTATTTGAAAACCGGGCGCAGAAAATACCAGGCCGCGATATTCCGCACGCAGAGCCAGAAAGCGATTCAGGCTGATGTCTGCTCCCACCCCGTAAAGAAATGCAGGCTTGGTTTCACTGGGTCCAAAGCCGAGGTCATTGGCGACGTTGAGAATCGTATTGGTTGGAGCGCTGGTGGGACGAAACATAATGGCGCCGCCGCCCAGCAGTCCATAGGGACGCACACGGTGATGCGGACCGCCGGTGATCACCGCTGCCGCCGTAATCTCATGCACGTTGGTTTTCAGAGCGCTGGTCAAAGTCCCGTTGAGCACGTTGGTGGGATCAAGAAAGTTCTGCGTGCTGCGCGTGAATGCATAATCGCCTTCCACGGCAAACCAGCGCGCCAGATGGTAGCGATATCCAATCAGAAATCCGCCACTGAAGGTTGATCCTGAGTTGTTGTTTTGAGATGTGATATTCGAAAGCAGATCATTGGTGCTGCTGGTGAAGTTGCCGGTGCCCTGAGTGCTTAGTTCCTGGCGAAAATCGGCCTGATAGTTTTGCGCTGACGCCGCTGATGCCAGCAGGCACAACGTCGCCATGAAACCCAATAAGAACTTACTACGCATGAATGGAACTCTCCCTCGGTTTAAAGATAATAAAATTGACCCGTGCTGACCGGCCCTTCGCGTGTGCGCGAAGGGAAGTGGTTTGACCTGCAAGGTAGGGTTATAAGTTAGTAACCCAAAGCGGCGAGGTAGTTGCGAGCTGGCGAATGAATTTTTGTCTTAGAGTGTGCAGGCCGATTTCGGACTAAGAGATTTGTGCTAAGTGTGGCGTGGACAATCTTGTTTCCGCTACGAAGACTGGGTCAACGACCGGTTCGTGTGTAATGGCAATCGAACCTGAAGTAGGTCGGGAAGTGAAGTATTCACGCCCATTTTTGATTAGGGGCTGAATGTCGACGGCTGAGTGCTGAGGGCGTCGCGGTTTGACAGTTCTCGCAAACCCTATAAAATGGGTGAGTTGTTTCCTGTCGGTCTTTTTTAAAAAGACATTGCGCTCGAAGAGTTGTCCCCGAGCGCATCTCAAAAGCCGAAGTGGCGGAATTGGCAGACGCGCGTGGTTCAGGTCCACGTACTCGCAAGGGTGTGGGGGTTCGAGTCCCTTCTTCGGCACCAAAGTTTTTCTCCTCAACAACTTTTGGCGGCGTATCCATGTCCGCCAGCTGCTTGTGCTTGCAGTGATTTTCCAGTTGCAAAAATAATGGAATCATGTCATTTTCAATCATCTTCTCTGAAAGGACGCCCAAATTGGCAGCCATAAAAAACAAGCTGATCGGGCAACACCGGCCAACATTGGGGCTGGGTTGCGATAGGGCGTTTCTCCACTCGCTCTAACCGAGTCAATTTTCCATTCCAAAAAACTGCATAGAGCTGATAGCCAGGGTATAGCTGCGGATTGCCGGCTTTTCGCCCGGGCGGCGGAGCTTTGTCGCGCCGTCATGGCCGTTGCACGTTTCAACCTGATGTAAGACCCCGGCCCATGGCCGTAGAAAGAAAATATGTTCGAAATTTTGAAAGGAATGCTGACTGGCAAGAACGAGTTCGCTTCGGGCGGACTGTTGTTAATGATCGCCGGCGGGATCACCGTGTGGTTACGCGCGGTACCGGAAGCGCTGTGGCGCTGGATCGTGAAACAGACCACGATGGTGGTTACTGTGACCGACGATGACGCTGCATTTGTCTGGGTGAAAGAGTGGTTTCTGGAGCAGAAGGCTCTTACACGAATTCGCCGCGTGGATCTGGACACAACCTTGCGCAATGAACGGATCGCCATGATTCCAGCACCGGGCAAGCACTGGTTCTGGTATGAGGGTAGGCCGCTTGAGGTCTGGTTTTCACGCAGTGATAACACGCACGAGTTCGGCAGGCGTCGCGTGGAGTCACTTACGCTGCGGACGCTGGGAAGGAAGAGGGAATTCCTTCAGCATCTGGTGGACGAGGTTGTGAAGTGCCATCTGAGGCGGCGCGGCGTGCAGTCATATCTGTATGCGTACAACGATGGCTGGGATTGCGTGGAAGGCTATGCACCGCGCGTGCTGGAGTCCGTGGTTCTGGAGCCGGGAGAGAAGGAGCATTTGCTGGAGGACGTAACGCAGTTTCGTCGATCAAGAAAGCGTTACCAGGCTCTGGGCGTACCTTATCATCGCGGCTATCTGTTGTATGGACCGCCAGGTACGGGAAAGACCTCTTTGGTGTCCGCTATGGCGGCGCACTTCGGAATGTCCGTCTATGCGATCAATCTGACGGACTTCAACGATCGCAGTCTGATGAAGGCGGTCAATCAGGTTCCGTCGGGCTCCGTGCTGTTGTTCGAAGACATTGATTGCATGAAGAGCAGTCAGTCGCGCATGGAAGGACCGGTAGACAACGGGCAGAACGCGAAAGACAGTGCACCTTTACAGAGTGGCGTTACGCTTTCCGGACTGTTGAACGTTCTGGATGGCCTTTATGCGCCAACCGGCGTGCTGTTCGTGATGACAACCAATCACGTGGAAACCCTGGACGGAGCGTTGCTGCGTCCCGGAAGAATCGACTACAAACTGTTCATGGGAAAAGCGAGCGACCGCCAGAAGGTGGAGTTGTTCCGCAGGTTTTTCCCGGATACAACCGAAGCCGAAGCAAGGGAATTTGTCGAAGCTTCGCCAAGTGCAGAGACCATGGCCGAGTTCCAGGGCGTCCTGTTGAGTTTAGAGACTCAAGAGGAACGACAGGAATTCGCGAAGAGTACGGAACGTATGCTGGCTTGAACAAGAAGGCCCCCTTTAGAGGAGGCCTTCCTTGTTTACTTTCGCGGCTTTACTTTCTGCGCGATTCAAGAATCGTGAGCACGCGTTTTAGTTCCTCCAGCTTCTGTCCGGCTTCGCCGAGTTTGCCTTCGGCGGTCAGGCGCTGATAGTCGGAGAGATCGCGCGCGGCTTCTGAGATCAGTGCGGAGTTGTCCGGCTGAGACTGGGGCTGTGTAGCGGAGTTTGCCGTGTTCTTTGCGGCCGCAGCGGGTGCGTTGCCGACGCTTGGCGCCTCCGCTCCAAAAAGAGAAAGCAGGGCTGCTTCAAACGTGGGGCCATACGCAAGACGGTCCTGCAAAGCCAAAACCACCAGACGTAATTCCGGCATGGGGCTTTGTGCTGCCTGCAGATAGATTGGCTCTGCGTAGAGCAAAGCGTGCCCGCAGGGAATTACCAGCATGGTCCCGCGGCGCACGTGTGAGCCCTGCTGGTTCCACAACGTCAACTGTCCCGAGAGTTGCGCGTTCTGATCAATGCGCGCTTCAATCTGCAACGGTCCATCCACCAGTTTGGTTTTGGGAAAGTTGTAAACGATGGAAGTGCCGTAGTTCGCGCCATCACTGCGTCCCGCGATCCAGCCGATCAGGTTGTTGCGATTGTTGGGAATGAACGGCAGAATCGAAACAAATTCCAATTCGGATTCGCCCGGCAGCTTCATCAGCACGAAGTTCGGCTGCATGGCCCGGCCTACTGACTGGCCGTTTTCATCCGGGACCACCTCTCTGCCCACGCTCCAGAGGTCTTCGCGGTTGTAAAACATTTGCGGGTCGGTCATGTGATAGAGCCCATAAACCTGCGCCTGCAATGCCAGCAATAACTCAGGGTAGCGGACGTGCTTGCGCAATCCGGGCGGCATGGCGGAAGCGTCTTTGAAAAGACTGGGGAAGATACGGCGATAGCCGCCCAGAATCGGGTCCTGGTTATCGAAGGCGTAAAAGGTGGTTGCGCCGTCATAAGCGTCAATCACCACCTTCACGCTGTTGCGAACGTAGTTGATGGAATTGCCTTCAATTCGGTAGTGAGTTGAATACGGATAGCTGTCTGAGGTCGTGAACGCATCCATGATCCAGTACAGACGCCCATCTTCACCCAGCACAATATAGGGATCGTGTTCAAAGGTCAGGAACGGAGCCAGGGCGGCGGCGCGCGCGCGGACATTGCGGCGCATGAGCAGACGGCTGTCACTATTCACGTCGTCACTGAAGGGCAGTTTCCCAATATCTCCCCGATCAAAGGCAATCAGGATGCGCCGAAGAAATCCGCCCAGCACAATGCCGCTATTTCCTTCATAGGACGTAAAGCTGTTGCTTTCGCCTTGCGGATAATTGAATTCCTTCTGCCTGGTCTTGACGTAAACATCGGTGTCCGTGAGTTCGCCGAAATAAACTTCCGGACGCTTCACGTTCAGCTCCGGCACCGTGCTCTGCACCGGCATGTTGGCCACATAGAGATTCGGCAGGCCTTCTGAGGTAAAGCCATTGACCGGATTCATGGTGATGCCATAGCCGTGCGTGTAGATGAGCTTCTCATTGATCCAGTTACGGCTGCTGTCGGGAAGCTTCTCCACATTCAATTCGCGCGTGGCAAGCATCACCTGGCGCAGGTTGCCGTCGATCTGATAGCGATCGATATCCACGTCAGGGAAATCGTAATAGGTGCGGATTTCCTGGATCTGCCGCAGGGTATCCTGAAGCGCGCGCCAGTCCCACAGCCGGATATTCTGAAGCGTTGGCTGATTGTTCGCGCGATCAAGGGCCTCCACGCTGGTTTCAGCGGGAAACTGCCGCTGCGCAACATGGTCCAGCGCATAAGCCTGCCGGGTCAACTCGATGTTGTGCGAGATGTAGGGCTGCTCTCGGACCAGTTCATTGGGCTTGGCAATAAAGCTCTGGACATACCATCCGGCGATTTGAAGAACGATGAAACTGAATGCCGCGGGAACAACGGCGGCAAACAACCATCGTCCGCGCCGCATGGATCGCGTAACCCCATTGGCCACGGCAATACATGCTCCCAGCACCAGCGCCGCGCAGATGAAAAGCAGGCCGGGAAGATAAACGTGGGCTTCCGTATAGGTCACGCCGCCAAAGATGGTGTGATCTTCAAAGAGGTAGTCGAACCTTCCCAGATACACCCGTACTGCCAGGACCAGCAGGAACGCCGCAAAGGTCACGGAGAGCGGCGCCCATGACATTATTTTCGGGCTGCCATAGAGGCCTTCCAGTTCACTGCCGTCTTTTTTCATGATCATGAAAAAAACGGACATGCCGCAAATAACCACGGCCATGAACATGAACCAGCCGGAGATAAGCTGCCATGCGGGTAGAGTGAAAAGATAAAAACTGAGCTGCTTGCCGAAGATCGGGTCGCTCATCTCTCCGGCGACTGGAGAGGCGTACCTGTAGAGCGCGAATGTTGCCCATTCCGCCATCATGAACCCGCCCGTCGCCAACGCGATTACGATTGATGCCGCCAGAGCGATATACCGAATCACAGGTTCTACCGGTAATTTCACTGGCTGTCCGCCAACAAAGATCGTGCGCGAAGCCGGCAAGGTGGCAAGCTGCGTCTTCTTGAGGATGCGGAATGATCCGTAAAGGATGATGAAGGTGGCGGCGGCGAAGGAGACGAACACCGTCCATTGCAGAGTCAACGATTTGGAGAACACCTGCAAATAGCCCAGAGACTCAAACCACAGCGCGTCCACATAGTAGGAAAGCCAAGTTCTGGCGAATGACGCAAGTACGGCGAAGCCCAACAGAATGAGAAGAAACCAGCGGGAAAGCCGAATGGGACCTCTTGACGGTGGAACCTGTGGGCGAAAAGGCCGCCTCGGCCAGTTCACTGGATCAGACATTGCTTGAGCCTCGTGCACAAGCATACGCTATCCAGCTTTCAGGAGACGCGCTCCGGCTCGGGCGTAGATCCGGCGTGGGTTTAGAATCGCTGGTATACGGATATGGGAACAATCAAATGAGTGAGAACAAACCAAGCGAAGAAGCAATCGCCAAAGCACGCAAGCTGGTGGAGAAATTTTCCGCCAAGTCAGGGACTACAACGCATCCGGACAAGGAAGTGACAGAGAGCGTGGTCCTGGGACTGGCCGCAAATATAGACGCGCTGGGTAAGCCACTGTGTCCGTGCCGCTTTTATCCCGACAAGAAAGAGGAAGCCACGCACCGGACATGGATCTGCGCCTGTGACGATATGCAGATCTACAAGTATTGCCATTGCCTGCTCTTTGTCCGGGAAGATGGACTTCCCATCACAGAATATCTTCCGCCTGACCATGACGGACGCAAAGCCTATGGAGTGGTTGAAGACCCCACGCCGGATAAAGGAAGAGCGTTGCGGAATCAAGCGGCGGCGCGGGAAAAGGAACGGATCGAACGACCGTCGTAAGCCCCTTTACCACAGAGGACACAGAGGCTCACCGAGGAAGAAATTTGTCTGAGGTTGGGGCGAAAGTGAAACGGCGACCAAGCTTAGACTTCTAAATTGGCAAAAAATTATTGCTTGTCGCGGCTTTCGCTTGTTGAAGGCTGTCCGCCGGCATTGGCTGTGACCGTTGCAGGCTTGGGAGCGACGGGGTTAATCATTTCCGAAGATGAATAATTCGGCCCCAGTCCCAGCTTGATCAGAGCGCGGGAGTCGGGCGTAACCTTGGTCTGCCAGCCATGATCGGCCTGGTATTTGGTGATTGCTTCCTGGGTGCGTGAATCCCACAAGCCGGTGGGTTCGCCGCTGAGGTATTTCTCCCGGATCAGAGCCGTCTGGATTTCACGGGCGCGTTCCGGCTGTATACCCTGCTGACCTTTGCTCTTCCATGAAGTCTTGCGCGCGCTTTTGCGGTGTTTGGCCGAAGTGTGGGTCTTTCCTGAAGTGGATTTCTTCTTCGTGGCAGCAGTCTGGGCAGTAACCATGCCTGACGCTAACAGCAGCATCGTGCTGAAGACAAAGAACTTTTTTGACATTAACCGCAAATTCACCTCAGATTCAGGACACTGACCGACCGCGCAACATCATGTCACGGTTTGATGCACATGCGCCAGTTTTATGTTATCCAGCACAGGTTACCGAAGAGTCCCAACTTCTCTGGATTTATTATACTAGATGCGAGGTAAGTCTCTGCTTTGACAGTAACTTAGCGGAAAAGGCGTTAGTCTAGAAAACATTAATCTAGAAAACAAAGGGCGGAAATCGACATTGATTCCCGCCCTGATCGCTTTGCTTACGGCAAGGTTCCTGAGAGGAAGATATTGCCCGAGTTGGCTCCGCGGCCACTCTTTACCAGGAACACCACATCCTGCCCGCTTTTGAGCTGTGATGTCGCGCGGCGGAACTCCTCTTCAGTGTTCACTGGCAGTTTGTTGACCTTGAGGATGACCATGCCGACCTGTACGCCAATGTCTTCGGCGAACGAATCAGGTTTCACGTCAGACACCTGCACGCCTTTGCCTTCCGGCGTGCCAAAGCGTTCAGCCATTTCCGGTGATACACCACGCACTGCCATTCCAAGGCGAGTAGGGGCGGGCTTTGCGGCGTCAGTTGCGTCATCGGCGGTTTCCGTGCGCTCGGCAAAGAGCTTGGTCCGATCAGCCACCGCCACAGAGGCCTGCTTCTGCTGTCCATTGCGGACGTACTCAACAGGAATTTTGGTGCCAGGTTTGATGGCGGAAATGATGCCTACCAGATCGTCACCATTCTTGACCGGCTTGCCGTTGACGGTGGTAATGGTGTCTTCCGGTTGCAGGCCGGCGCTTTCCGCGGGGCCGTCAGCGGTTACACCGGAGATGGTAACGCCGCTCTTTACGCCGTACATGCGGGCCAGAGCAGGAGTTTGCGGATTGAAAGTCACGCCAATGGATCCACGCGCAACTTTATGCTCAGGGCTGGTGAGCTGGTCATAAACTTCGCGCACCGTGTTTGACGGCATGGCAAAGCCCACGCCCTGGTATCCGTAGGATTGCGTGTAAATGGCGGTGTTAATGCCAATCACCTCACCGCGCATATTGACCAGCGGTCCGCCGGAGTTGCCGGGGTTGATGGCTGCGTCCGTCTGAATGAAAGACTGGAATTGCCGCGCCGGATTGATGTTGCGTCCACGCGCCGATACGATTCCGGCTGTAACTGTATTCTCAAGGCCGAATGGGCTGCCCATGGCCAGCACCCAGTCGCCGACCGTCATGGCATCGGAATCGCCCAGCTTGGCCACCGTGAGTTGATTGTCTTTAGGGGGATCGATCTTGATGACCGCCAGGTCGGTCTCGGTATCGGTGCCAATCAGTTTGGCCGTGCGCAGCATGCCGGGAGCATCATCTTTCAGTTTTACGCGGATGCGGTCTGCGCCTTCCACCACGTGAAAATTGGTGATGATGTAACCGTTCGAATTCAGGATCACGCCGGAGCCCAGAGAACGTGAGCGCCCGCCATTGGGGCCTTCCGGACCGCCAAAGGGATTCTGGTCATCGTCGCCTTGGCCGCCCTGACCGCCCTGGCCACCCTGTCCGCCTTGACCTTGTCCGCCGAAGAAGCGATTAAAGAAGTCCTGCAAATCGTCATTGTTTCCGCCGCCGCCGCCGTTGTCATCACCCTGGCCTTGTCCGCGGCGCAAACGACGGCGTGGCTTGGCCGTGGATTCAGTATTGATGTTGACTACAGCTGAGCCCACCTGCTTGGTGACCTGGCCAAAAGTGCTGCTGAGCTGCTGCGGTGACTGCATCGGCAGCAGGGCCGCGTCATTGGTGGAGACATTCCCTCTCACCCCCGTCCGGCTCAACACCGTTCCAATCAGGATGCCTACCGTCAGCGTCAGCAGAACGACTAGAGTCGAAAGCATTCGCTGGGCCTTTAGGCGTGCCATCATCGAGGTATAACGCGAATTCATGAGAACGTTCCTCCGGCTGCTTCAGCCCTGGAAAAATTATAAACGGACGCTTCAAGAAAAGATTGTAAGACCCATTCGATTAAGAGCGCACTCAATTAGACGCATAAAGAGTTACGAGCGTTATCCGTCAGTGCTGGTGTGCCCGGGCTGGGCAGAAAACTCCGGGTCCGGCGGGTCGCCGGCAGGCGTATTTACGCCGCCAAGTAGCTCTGAAATCAATATCCCAGCCAGAATCAGCAGGGCCCCGGCTCCGGCACGTATGCCCAGCCGCTCATGTAAAAAAATGTAAGACGTGATCCAGGCGAACACCGGCTCCAGATTGAAGATCAGCGCCGCATGCGTAGCGGGGGTAAACTGCTGCGCCCAGGCCTGAACAGTGAAGGCCACGGCGGTGCCCAATATTCCCGTGATCAGCACGGTGGCAATCACGGCGGGCGTGGGCCGGAAGTGGGGATGCTCAAGCAGCGGAGCGGCAATCGCCGTAAGCAGGGCGCCAATGCCGATCTGCAAAACTGCCATCTGCTCGAAAGGAAAACGCTGGATGCTGCGTCCCAGGAACACGATCTGGAAAGCGAACCCGAAAGCGCAGGCAATGGTTAGCAGGTCGCCATGGTTGACGTTGGCGAAATCAGCCAGCGCCTGGCGTCCGGCTGGTACGGTCATCAGGAAAAGGCCGACCAGGGCGAGAAATATCCCGGCCACGCGCCAGAGGTGGATCTTCGCTCTCCAGCATACGACCAGCACCAGCGGCACCAGCACGGTGGATATACCAGTGAGAAAAGCGGATTTCGAAGGTGTGGTGAGCCGAAGACCGGCGGTCTGGAAGGCGTATCCCAGGCCGAGAAATATTCCCACCAGCGCGCCCGTGAAGAAGCCTGCGCGCGTCAGGCTCTTCAGTTTTTTTCTGTAGTAGATGGCCAGCAGCACCGCAGCCAGCGACATGCGGACGGCATTCAGAGTCAGCGGAGAGGCATCTGCAAGCGCTGCTTTGATCAGCGGAAACGTGCAGCCCCAGATCATGGTGACCAGGACCAGCAACAGATGAGCTTTGAGGGATCTAGACACGCGCAGCAACATTCTACCGTTCGGCGGCAGAAGTACGAGAGGTCGAGGCCGCTGAAGACGGTTTTAAGCCGAGCGCCTGCTTTTACTCGTTGGCATTTTGCTGGTTGACTTGCCGGCGGAGGGTGCTTTGGACCTGGCTGACTTCTTTCCCGCGACGGCTTTCAGCTTGATCACACGGCTCTTTTTTGCTGCTGTGGCCGGCTTCTTCTTCGCCGCGGCTTTTGGCTTTGCCAGTCTTACATTCGGCGACTTCTTCGCCTTGTTCTCAAACAGCCACTCGGCTCCCTTCACGACCGCAGGTTTCGTTTGGCGATTGCTTTCCCATTCATCAGCATTTTTGTCCCCTGCGATTTCGGCCAGCGTGCGATCCGTGAGTGCGGAGTGGTCGAGGGAATCAATGTTGAAGCCGGGCTTCATGGCAGCGTCTTTTTTCTTGATGAGCAACCACTCGGTGCCTTTTGATCCCGGGCGGCGCGACCGCATGTGAGCAAGAACAAATTCTCCATTCAGCTTTTTCCCGTGGAGGCGAAACTTCAAATCGCCTTTGGCAAGCATCCCGTCGGCGTCGCCCAGCGGTTCCCATGTTCCGACGTCCCAGACCATCACCGTGCCGGCCCCATAGTTGCCTTCGGGAATAATGCCTTCGAAATCAAAATAAGAAACCGGATGATCCTCCACCTGCATGGCGAGCCGCTTGTCAGCCGGGTCCAGGGAAGGGCCTTTGGGCACAGCCCACGATTTCAAAACGCCGTCCATCTCCAGGCGAAAGTCATAGTGCAGCCGCGATGCGCGATGCTTCTGCACTACAAAGCGGTGGCCTTCATCCTTCGCCACACTGCCTTTTGGTTCAGGCGTTTCATTAAAGCGGCGCTTCTCATTATATTTTTCCAGTGCCATAAGTCTTTCGATGCTTCCGGACGGAAGTGCGTTCCGCTGAAACGGCAAATGCTAAACTCAGCGTGCAAGCGGCGCAAGCAGGAGTAGATGGATGAAGACGATCGTCATACTGATGATTTTCAGGATGAAGCCTGGCCATGGAAAGGCGTTCTTCCATCGCGCCCTGGCAATGCTTGCCTTCGTGACAGTGTTAGCCGGCGTCTCATCGATGGCTGGACAGAACCCGTCAAAGCCGCCGTCCGGGTCATCTGGTGAGTCTCAGAAACAGAATTTTGATGACCACGCAGCCACCACGCTGCTGATGCAGTTCACGCGAGGCCTGCAAAACAAGAATCAGCAACAGGTCCTCGCGGCTTTTGACTTCACTCACATGCAGGATGGCGAACATTTCCAGCAGCAGCTCATCTCTTTTCTTGGCCACGCAAATAGTATTCGCATGCACATCAATCTGGTGAGTGCCGCGTCCGGCTCTGGCGGGGGCACCGCCGAAGCCGATTTTGAGATGGAGGTCGATCTGCGCGATGCTATATTGCCGAACCGTAAACAGGCGCGACTGAAGTTTGCTGTCCGCAGCACCTCCACCGGCTGGAAATTTGTGGACCTGCAACCACGCAGCTTTTTTTCTACTGACTCTGGTGAATGACACTAATCATGAAGCGAGAGTATCCTGATCGGCCCATCGTCGGCGTAGGAGCCGTGATTGTTGATCAAAACCGGGTGCTGGTGGTGAAACGTGGTAGTCCGCCCATGGCAGGCCAGTGGACCATCCCCGGTGGCGTTGTTGAACTGGGCGAAACTCTGCGCGCTGCTGCCGAACGCGAAGCTCGTGAAGAAACCGGACTCACCGTCCGGGCCGGCGAAGTGATTGAGGTGATTGACCGCATACTTCCGGATGAAAACGGCCGTCCTCAGTATCACTTCGTGCTGGTAGATTTTCTTTGCACGGTTGAGAAAGGTGAAATCTGTGCGGGAAGTGATGCTGCTGAAGTCGCGTGGGTCGGGCAGGCCGAGTTGGAGAAATTCAAGCTGGAATCAAAGGCGACCGAAGTGATTCGGAAGGCGTTCGCAATGACTTTCGCAGAATGACCAGAGCGGGCGAGGATTTCTCAACGGTAAGGGCGTCTCGCTTTGCATCAGACAAAACAAAAAACGCTACCCACCCCAGACATACGCATCATCCTGCGGAAAGCCGATAAAGGCCAGAACGCGGCAGGCGAACTGATGTGCCATCTCATCCAGCGATTTCGGCTGGTTGTAGAAGGTCGGAAGCAGAGGATAGATGGTGGCTCCCGCTTCGGCAGCATGCTGCATGTTCCTGAGGTGGATGAGATTCAGCGGCGTCTCACGCACACACAGAACTAGCGGGCGCTTTTCCTTCAGGCAAACGTCAGCCGCGCGTTGCACCAGATTGCCCGCCAACCCATTCGCGATGCCCGCCAGGGTCCCCATGCTGCAAGGCAGCACGACCATGGCATGGGTTGGATACGATCCGCTTGCCACATTCGCGCCAATGTCATCAATATTCTGCGGCCGAATCTTTTCCACTTTGTGTCCGGCCATCTGCTGCACCAGGTCAGACCGGCCCTTGATTCCGAGTTCTTCGGCAAAGACGCGCAAAGCATTGTCTGACGCAATGAAGTTCACGGCGCCGATGCGGGGATCACGTTCGGTCGCCAGCAGGAGAGCACGCGTAAAAATGGCGCCGCTGGCGCCTGTGGCAGCGATGGTGAGGATCTTGCCTGAAGATGCGGTTGGCATGGTGAAGAGAACGCCAGTTGAGCATAGGGAGAAGGGTTGGTGAGAGTCAAGCATCAGGGGATCGCAATTCTGGCAATCCATCTCCAGGTGTTACTCTGGTGAGTCATCATGGAAACCTCAGCCCTGCTTAAACTGATGGAACAAGTTCGCAGCGGAAGCCTCTCGCCCGACGAAGCTGTCTCCCGTTTGCGTCATCTTCCCTTTGAAGACCTGGGCTTTGCCAAAGTGGACCACCATCGCAAGCTGCGCGCCGGCATGCCGGAGGTGATCTTCTCTCGCGGCAAGACGCCGGATCAGGTGGCGCTGATATTCAAAAAGCTTTCGGCGCAGGGAGGAAATGTTCTGGCGACGAAAGCCGACGCCGATCACTTTCGTGCCGTCAAGAAAATGGTCCGCAAGGCTGAGTATCGCAAGTCTGCGCAGGCAATTGTGCTGACGCAGGACAAGAAGGTGTATGGCAAAGGAGCCGTTGCGGTTGTGTGTGCCGGGACCAGTGATATTCCAGTGGCTGAGGAAGCAGTTACCACAGCGGAGGTCATGGGAAACCGCGTAACGCCTCTTTATGACGTTGGCGTTGCGGGCATTCACCGGCTGCTCTCAAATCGGAACGTGATTGATGAGGCCCGGGTGGTGATCGTGTGCGCGGGGATGGAAGGTGCTCTGCCTAGCGTGGTTGGCGGACTGGTGCGCGTTCCGGTGATTGCCGTGCCCACCAGCGTGGGATACGGAGCGTCGTTCAACGGATTGGCTGCGCTGCTGGGAATGCTGAATTCATGCGCTTCCAACGTGAGCGTCGTCAACATAGACAACGGCTTTGGTGCGGGCTATGTGGCGTCCATGATTAACCGCCTTCATTGATTCCTGATGATTGAACCAGTGTGATCGTGCTCTCGTCATGGAGTGTGAATCGTACGCGACATAAAACCCACGTCAATGCAAGTGTTTTTCGCACTTAGCGCAAACTTTTTATGTGCAACATTCGTAGTCGCGCTGGCGTCTCAAGAGCAGGTGTACAATTTGCGGTGAATGAGGGCCGTCGGACCTTCTCTTGATGGGAGCTGCTCCCGATGCCGAGGCGCACATGAACGTTCATTTGAGTTTCAAAGCTGGCAAGAGTCCAGAAATAGAACGCGAATTCCACAATCACATTCAAAAACTTAACCGCAGGTTACGCGCTTTCAAGCCCGACCTGGTCCACCTGCATGCCCTGGTGGACCACGCCCCACATCAGGAACTCAGCATTTCGCTCAATTTACGCTTGCCCTCAGGGCAAATGGCGGCAACCAGTACCAGCAGCACTGCGGAAGCCAGTTTGAAAGCAGCCTTCGTGGACTTGCTCTCCCAGATCACCAGGCATAAGGACTTGTTGCGGGGGAATTTTGGCCGCAAGTCGCTCGGAGGCGACCGTGGCCAGCGCCTGGCTAAATTGGCGAATGTGCCTTTTGAGGAGACGTTTGCGTCCGTCGCATCAGTCAGAGCTGCCGCCACTGCACAGCCCTCTACTCAGGGAGCAACAGCTTACGGTGAGGACGGGATCGTGAATCTCGAACACCTGCGCGAATATGTTGTGCATGAGCTTAATCTGCGTGTGGCAAGCGGACGGATCCGGCCCGGGCAGATCACCGCGGACGAAGTGATTGATGAAGTGATAGTGGCCGCTCTTTCGCGCGAGAACGGCGACGCCCAACTGCTCCCGGAGGAGAATTATTTTCACCGTCTCGCTCTTCGCGCCATCCGGCAGTTGATGAATGACAATGCCGACATCGCGGAAGTCTCTCTGGATGCACCCGCTGGCCGGCAGGATCTCTCAAATGAGGAGGTCGTTCTGCAATTCCACCAGCCGGATGGCGACCTGAAGGCAGAATTTCTCCTTCCCGACCCTGCCTCGATGACACCGGAAGAGATCTATTCCAATGAAGAAATGGTCGCCCAGTTGGACATCGTGCTGGACCAGGTTGGGCCCCAGGACCGGGAAGCATTCATACTTTTCACGCTGGAAGGCTTCACCATCGAAGAAATTGGCCGTCTTTCTGACCGGCCCCCTGAAGACGTGCGTAAATCGATTCATCATGCCCGCGAGCGAGTACAAAAAAGCCTGCCGGTGCCCAACGAGTTCCGGCGGAGTCTGCTCCAGCGCTCGCGCGTCGCGTGATCCAGCTCACAGATGGGCCGATGCGTCTTTTCTAACATCAGGATGCCGTCATCAAAATGCCAGTCATCAGCAATGCCAGTCATCAAAATGCCAATCATAGAATTTAACAGGAGGAACGCATGATTTCGCGCGAAGAGCTTCGTCAACTTGCTCAGATTGAATCATCGGAAAGCGGCGCTATCAGTTTTTACTTTCAACCGCAGACGCCGCAAGACCGGTCCCATCGTGAGGAAGCGATCCTGGCCAAAGACCTGGTGCGCGAAGCACTGCGTCATGCCGAGCGTAATGGCAATCATCAGGGACTGCGGGAAGACCTGAAGCGCGTGCTGGAGATTGCAGAAAGTCTGCATGGGAATCATTCCCGGGGTAAAGTCATTCTGGCCTGCCGTGCGCAGAACCTCTGGCGTGAGATTGACGTCCCGCCGCAGCTCGTCCAGTCTCAGTTGGTTGTGAACTCCCGTTTTCACCTCGGCCCGCTGGTCACTGCGTTTAGATGTGCTCACAACGCCTGCATCCTGGTGACGGATCGCCAGAAGGCACGCGTGTTTGATCTGCGTGACGATTCCATCCGGGAAAGGCTGGAAGTTGAATTCGGCAAGCTGCCCAACTCCGGCAGGAGTGACGGTTTCATGGGCTACGATGGCGGCCATCGCGAGCGCCACAAAGAGAACGAAGTGATGAATCATTTCAAGCAACTCTCGGAATCGATGCAGTTAATCATGGGGCAGGAAAAGTTCGATTCATTGCTGATCGGCTGCCGGGATGAAGCCTGGCCGGAACTGGAACCGCATCTGAACACTGCGGTAAAGCAAAAACTGACGGCGCGTTTTGTCCTGGATCCCGCTTCCGCCACTCCGGAAGAGGTGCGTAAGATTGCCGAAGAAATTCTGGACAACAAGCGCCGGGATGAACAACGCGCGCTCATTCAGCAGGTAATCGGGCAGGCGTCACGCAATTCGAATGGAGCGGTAGGCCTGCGCCATGTTCTCACGGCGCTGGAGCGGCAGGAAGTGCAGACGTTGCTTATCAGTCCGGATTTTCACGCTGAGGCGGTTGAGTGTACTAATTGTCGCCATCTGGATACGCGTATGGTGAAGGTCTGTGCCGTCTGTGGCAAAAAGACGCGGCGTCTGAATGACATTTGCGATGCACTGATTGATTCCGCGCTGCGCAACGGCGCTGACATACAGTTTGTTGCTTCCGATCCTGAACTGGAAAAAGCCGGCCGCGTGGGCGCGCTGCTGCGCTACCGTGCCGACCAGAGTAAGGCACAGAAAATCGCAGGCTAGCTGTTTACCGAGAGGGGTGGGGGTGGAAAACCTGATGTCGAATAATGCTTTCGAGGATTACCGCAATTTTCCCGGCATCACGGAAGCCTGGGAACTGGAACGCACCGGGCTGGTGGTGATACGGGAAGAGCTGTACAAACTGGAACTCTGGCGCTCGCACTCCAATCCAGACGTGCCTTATTACGTTGCCATTCACATACAGGAGCAAAATGTCTGGAAGAAGATCTCTGACCCGCCTTTCGCCAGCGGACGCAATGGTGAAGACGCTTTGCGCGATGCCATGGTGTTTTTGAGCGAGAGACTGGCAGCGTAGCTGAAAAAGAGTCTGGCGAGGCTGATAAATATAAGCCGCGAATTACGCGAATGAGCAAGAGCCGGATTTTTTCCGGGACTATTTCGCGGTTCGCGGCTTTTTGCTTTTCGCCTGCCTCGGAGCGGCAAAGAGGAGAGCCTGTCTCTGGGTTGTGGGCTCTAGGCTAGAGGCTAGAAGCTGGAAGCCGCCCGCGTGATATCCTTCTCCGTTTCACTTACCTGTCAAAGTGAGGTCGCATGAAGCGCAGAGATTTTCTTTCCGGACTGGCTATAACTTCGGCGTCGCTGGCCGTCGGCCAAACCAATCCTCCACAAAAAATGGATTCCCCGTACAAAATCATTCCAAAGACGGGAACCCCAAAGAACATCATCATCAGCTCGGCCAACGGCTATAGCTATATGGATGCGGGGTTTGAGAAGTTGCGCGGTGGCGCTGACACGCTGGACGCTGCGATTGCCGTGGTCTCCGGCCCGGAAAACGATCCCAATGACGACAGTGTAGGACTGGGTGGTCTGCCTAACGAAGACGGCGTGGTGGAACTGGATGCCTGCTGCATGCATGGCCCCACGCGGCGTGCAGGTGCCGTGGGCGGCGTGCGCGATATTAAGAATGTGGCATCCGTGGCCAAGGCGGTGATGGAACATACCGGACACGTGATGCTGGTCGGCGAAGGAGCAACGCGGTTCGCCATGGCAGTGGGCTTCCCCAAGGAAAACCTGCTGACGGAACATTCGCGCAAAGTCTGGTTGCTATGGAAGGAGACCCACTCCAATCAGGATTGGTGGGGGCCGGGAATTTCGGATCCCAACTGGAAGCCTCCTGCGCCCATGACAGGCGCGCTGCAAAACCAGCCGCTGCACATCAGGAAAATGTACGTAATTGCCGCCGACCTTGGAATTGCCGAGAACCAGCGGATGGACGCAATCCACAAAGTTCTTTATCCGCCCACGGGAACCATCAATTGCTCGGCGCTGAATGAAAAAGGCGAGATGTCCAGCGTCACCACCACCAGCGGTCTGGCCTGGAAACTGGCTGGACGTTGCGGTGATTCGCCGATCATCGGAGCAGGTTGCTATTGCGATCAGGACATAGGCGCGGCCGGCGCCACCGGTAACGGAGAAGAAAACATCAAAGTGGCCGGAGCACACACCATCGTAGAGAACATGCGGCATGGCATGTCACCGGAAGATGCCGGCATGGACGCTCTCAAGCGCATTGCCCGCAACTTCAACAATGACATGACGCGGCTTTCTTATCTCAACATGTTTTATTACGTCCTGCGCAAAGACGGTGCTTACGCGGGCGTGATCCTTTGGTCAGGAAAAGGTGATCATCCGCCGCGCTATGTCGTGAATGATGGAACCAAAAGATACGAAACCGCAAAGTATCTCTTTGAAGGCCAGGCGAGGGACTGGCCGCCGATGCCGCAAGTGCCAAAGTAGGCCTTAGCCGCGAATTGCGCGAATAAACACAAATGTGTGTTTGTGTCGCGGTCGCGGCTTTTACTTTTTGTCGTGAAAGTTAGTGGCACCGTTCAGTCCGATTCCGCGATGACATTTATTAACGTCATGTTCGGAGTCCAACATGGTCGCATCGCAAAAAATGCCGCGAACCAGCAGAATCACACAGGCAATGGGTTCATTCGTGTTGATTCGCGCGATTCGCGGCTAATTCTTTTAACGACCTTCACAGGAAACGCACCTTCACGTCCGGCCGCTTGGCCAGATGTATGCTTTCCACGAAACGGACCTTGCCGCTCTGGCGGGTCATCACGATGGAGGAAGTGCGCGTGCCATCGCCGAAGAAACGCACGCCTTTCATCAGCGCGCCGTCGGTTACGCCCGTGGCAGCAAAGATGATGTTGTTACCCGGAGCCAGATCTTTCGCTGTGTAGATTTTGTTTTTGTCGGCGATGCCCATCTTCCGGATGCGCTCTTCCAGTTCGGGCGTGTTGATGACCAGGCGGGCAAGTATTTCTCCATTCAGGCAGCGCATGGCGGCAGCCGTGATCACGCCCTCCGGCGCACCTCCAATGCCCATCACTGCATGAACGCCTGTTCCAATTACGGCGGCCGCGATTCCGGCTGAAAGATCACCGTCGGTAATCAGGTGTATGCGAGCGCCGGCAGCGCGAATATCGCTGATGAGTTGTTCATGGCGGGGACGATCCATGACCACAATCACCAGGTCGGAAACGTCACGGTTCAGGGCGCGGGCCATGGCTTTCAGATTGTCCTTGGCCGGTGCATCCAGATCAACCACGCTCTTGCAACTCGGGCCCACAATCAGCTTTTCCATGTAACAATCGGGGGCGTTCAGCAAGCCGCCTCTTTCTGATGCTGCCAGCACGGTGATGGCTCCCGGGGCTCCGGTGGAACAAAGGTTAGTGCCTTCCAGCGGATCAACTGCGATATCGACCTCAGGAAGTGTGTCACTGCCTGCCCAGCCCGCGCCCACAGGTTCGCCGATATACAGCATCGGGGCCTTATCGCGTTCGCCTTCTCCAATCACAATGGTCCCGCGCATTGGCACCGAGTCCATCGTCTTGCGCATGGCTTCGGTGGCAGCCTTGTCGGCGATGTGCCCATCGCCCATGCCCATGGTGTGGGCGGAAGCAATCGCCGCTTCTTCCACCACGCGGACAAACTCCAGCGCCAGCTCAAACTCCATTACGTTTCCCGGGGTTTTGGTCACTGTCTTATTCCCAATTTGGGTCGCCATTAAAAAAACTCCAATCTTTGTCTGAAAGTGCCACGCGTTTTGCCCGCACGTGCCGTCAAAATTTCCGGTCGATAGTTGTCCGCGCCACTTCTTCAAACGTAACACCGCATTTGAAAGGGCAAAAAATGTACGCATCACGTCTTGTGCAAGCTGTCTTCTTTATTTCGTTGATTTCAATCAGTGCCACGGCCCAAACTGCCAGGCCTGGTATACAAAGCTCGCCTGCGGGACCGCAGGGAATCGTCAAGATCATTTGCGATCCCGATTCCGGCTGCCCGTCCCCAACGCCGCGCCCAACTCCCATTCCGACGCCGACACCAGCACCGCCAGACCTTAGCTTCGATGCAACGGCGTACGAAAATATCTATCCCGATATCAAGAATGTGGACGGAAGTAACCTGGCTGCCGCCACTACCCATTATCACCAGACCGGTCTGCCTTCAGAAGGGCGGCGCGGAGGCGTGATATTTGATCCGGTCTATTACCTTCAGAACAATCCTGATCTTTTGGCTGCGTTTGGCCCCACTGGATATGTGGCGGCTTCGAATCATTTCATCAATACTGGTCTTCCGGTTGAAGGCCGGCGGGGCAGTGAAGAGTTTGATGTGAAGTATTATCTCGCCAATAACTCAGATCTGCTCGCAGCCTTCGGTGCAACTGGTTACATTGCAGCCACACAGCACTTCCTGAACCAGGGGTGGCCCGTTGAGGGGCGACAGGGCAGCGCTGACGTCGACGTAAAGGCCTATCTCAATAACTATCCTGATATGTTGGCGTCGTATGGCCTGTTTTCTGATCGCTATACCAATGCGATGTTCCACTGGCTGCGCCGGGGCAAAGCATTCGGACGCGTCGCCAGTGGCGCTCCAACTACCACCTCTCCGGATTGCACTTCCGCAACGCCGCCGCTGATTGCCGGGACAAACACGCCATACTCCCGCGTCTATATTGGACTCACCGGGCATGATGGATCTGGTACCAGTGCCGGCGATCCGCGCGATGGCACTCAGTTTGACAGCATCCTGCGTTCATATGCAGGAGATCCCGCCGCAGGCATCGCGCCGGTCAATCACCTTGTGGTGTGTATTCTCTCCGGCAATTATCTGACCGATGGCTCTTACAACTGGGTCATCGATATTCCCCACAACTCAGAAGTTACACAGAACCGCGGATTCGCCATTGGACCCAATTGGCACATTCACGGAAATGGCACGACCCAAACTACCGTAACGTTGAGCTCGTACTACATTGCTCCTGCTGGAGGCGAACCGGCTTCAGCGTGGGTTGCCAATGGCAGCAACGTGGTCTTCTCCACGTCATCTGACACCACACCGGGAGTTGAGATTTCCGATCTTACGATTGATGACAACTATCCTGGCTTGAAATTGCTGAATACGTCCCAACCCCTCAGTCTGCAGGCGATTCATCTTCGCGACGACATCGGCGGGCATTACATCCACCGCGTGAACGTGATTAACGTAGGTAATGACACCAGCCTTGAAGCTTTCCCGGTTTCAATTTCCTCGGTCGCGTATAACCACGATCCTACGAAGCATTCTCACCCTCCCGATCCACCATCGCTGGCTAGCACGATTGAGTTTGTGACCATGAGCCAGTATCACGGCGGACCCTGTACAGCCATAACCATGGTCTATGCGACAGGCGCCATGCAGTTCAACGTGGTCAACGGTTACCAGATCTCCTATGGTGGCTGGGAGATGCCCTTTGTTGCCGGAAGCGCGCCTGCTGCCAACCAGTTCGCTTACATACACGATAACTTCGCCTTGGGCGGCCAATATGGCTTCAACGTTGACAGTGAGTTCAATGACTTCGTGAACATTCAGTTCAACACCATTCGGGACCCGACTTCGTTCGGCATTGTGATCGGCTCATCAAATGCCGGGATTACCAGGTTTGATAACTTTGCGTTCCTGTACAACGAAATTTACATGAATGTGCCGAACTCAATCGGCGTGATCTTTCAGGGCAACGTCACCAACGCGGTGTTGACCCGCACCAGCGTCATTGGACAAACCAACGTGGGAACGGCGCTCGATGTATTCAACGCGGGCAATTTCAACAACGTCTTTCAGTTTAATCAGCTCTCGAGTTTCTTCCCCGTTTCTTTCCATGACGGAGCTTCGGCCAATCAGAATTGTGTTTTTGGCAACTGGGACCAGGGTGGAACTCAGCGCTCTGATTTCCCCAACAACACATCCGTTCCGTGTCGTCCGGGATTGTGAACTGAATTGCTTTTGAAATAAATTCGGCCGGTCGCGAATGAGCATGTTGTTGTTGCACACGTTCACCACAACCGGCCATTATTTTCGTTTAGAGCTAAACGCTAGAACGCGCTGCTGCCCGTAATGCTTTCACCAATGATCAAGGCATGAATGTCATGCGTGCCTTCGTAAGTCTTTACCGATTCCAGGTTCATCATGTGCCTCATCACCGGATAATCGTCGGCAATGCCGTTGCCGCCGAGAATATCGCGGGCCATGCGCGCGCACTCCAGTGCCATCCATACGTTGTTTCGTTTCGCCATGGAGATGTGCTGGTGCTGGACTTTGCCGGAATCTTTCAGGCGTCCCACCTGCAATGCCAGAAGCTGTGCCTTGGTAATTTCGCTCACCATCCAGACCAGTTTTTCCTGTACTAGCTGGTGCGACGCAATGGGCTGGTCACGGAACTGCTTGCGAACCTGCGCATATTGCAGTGCGGTGTCATAGCAGGACATAGCCGCGCCGATGGCGCCCCAGCCGATCCCATAGCGCGCCTGGTTCAGGCAGGAGAGCGGGCCTTTCAGCCCGTCGGCGCCGGGCAACATGTTTTCTTCGGGGATCTTTACATCCTGGAGCGAAAGCCCGGATGTGACAGACGCACGCAAAGACCACTTGCCATGAACGTCACTGGCTTTGAATCCGGGACGATTGGTTTCTACCAGGAAGCCCTTGATGCGATTGTCATGGGCTTCAGACTTGGCCCAGACAATTGCCACGTCGGCGATGGTGCCGGAAGTGATCCACATTTTCTCGCCGTTCAGCACGTATTCATTGCCAACTTTTTTGGCGCGTGTGCGCATGCCGCTGGGATTGGATCCAAAGTCAGGTTCGGTCAACCCAAAGCAGCCAATCTTTTCCCCCTTCGCCATCTGCGGCAGCCATTTGTCTTTTTGGGCGTCACTGCCAAACGCGTAAATGGGATACATGCACAACGCTGACTGCACGCTGACGAATGAACGCACGCCGCTATCACCACGCTCCATCTCCTGCATGACCAGACCGTATTCCACGTTGGACATGCCGGCACAGCCGTAGCCTTTCAAGCTGGCGCCGAAGAAGCCGAGATCGGCCATGGGCTTGACCAGTTCACGAGGGAAGCGGCCGTCGCGATTGCATTGCTCAATGATGGGGACCAGGTTTTCTTCGATGAAGCGGCGGGATGTATCGCGTACCAGGCGTTCTTCTTCGCTCAAGAGTCCGTCGAACTCGAGGAAGTCAACACCTTTGAATTTAAAGACCGGCATACGGCTCACTTTCGTTGCTGAATATGTGATGCGGAGCGGGAAGGCGTGTCAAGTAGGAAGCCCGCTCTGGGGCCAAACCTTATAGCTTAACGAGCGGTGCGTTGCGGGTCAACGCGGAGCGGTTTACACGATCAGCAGGGAACTACGCCGCCGGCTTTGCTGTTGAGAGCGGGTTGGTGACCGACTCCAGCGATTTCTGTTCCGCGTCCACGCCAATGAACGCTTCGATCACCCCTGCGGCGATCATCAGTGCAGCGCCGGCCAGGTATCCATAAAGCAGGTGAGTGCGCGATTCCGTTTGGATGAGCAGTCCGAAGATGAACGGTGCCGCCACGCCGCCAACCAGCGTTCCCAAAGCATAGAACACAGCAATGGCAAGGCCGCGAATCTCCAGAGGAAAAATCTCGCTGACGGTGAGATATGCCGAGCTGGCGGCGGACGACGCGAAGAAAAAGATCACGGACCAGGCAATGGCCTGTGTGGTTGCGGTGAGCAGTCCCTGTTGGAACATCCAGCCGCTGATAGCCAGCAGGATGCCGGAGAGCGCGTAGGTGCTGGCGATCATTTTCTTGCGACCGATCACATCAAACAGGTGGCCCAGAAAAAGTGGGCCGGCAAAATTTCCAATGGCAAAAGGGAAGAGATAGAAACCGACCTTCTGCGCGGGCAGATGGTAGAAGGTGACCAGAACCAGTGCGTAGGTGAAGAAGATGGCATTGTAGAAGAAGGCCTGTGAAGCCATGAGCGCCAGTGCCAGGAGCGATCGCCGGCGATGCTGATGCACGATGGCATCCCAGACTTCTCCGAGCGGGGTGTGCGTACGCGGATGAATGCGAATGGTTTCATTCTGCGGCGGCTTCGGCTGGCGATGGCCGGTGACTTTCTTTTCCACGCCAGCCACAATGCGTTCGGCTTCAGCATGGCGTCCGTGAATCATGAGCCAGCGCGGACTTTCCGGCACGGCGTGACGCAGAAAGATAATGATGAGGCCAAGCATAGCGCCAATGCCAAACGCCAGCCGCCAGCCCAGGCTGATTGGAACAATCCCCATATCCAGCAGAACAATGCTTGCGGCGGCGCCAATCGCCGCTCCAATCCAGAAACTGGCATTGATAATCAGATCAACGCGTCCGCGCACTCGCGCGGGGATGAGCTCGTCAATGGCCGAATTGATAGCGGAATATTCGCCGCCGATTCCGGCTCCGGTCAACCCGCGGAACAAGGCATACGACGCAAAATTCCAGGAACAGGCGGTAAGCGCCGTGGCAGTCAGGTAGAGAAGCAGGGTTACGGTAAAAAGCCGTTTCCGGCCAAGCCGGTCCGTCAGGTATCCAAAAATCAGGGCTCCCGCAACGGCGCCGACCAGGTAACAGGTGGCGCTCGCACCCACCTGCGCATCCGTCAGGCCCAGAGCGTCAGCCCGTTTCAGCACGCCACCCAGAGCGCCAGCCAGAGTGACCTCCAGGCCGTCCAGGATCCAGGTAATGCCAAGTGCTATGACTATGAGCCAGTGGAAGTTACTCCATGGAAGGCGATCCAGCCGGGCTGGGATGTCACTTTCGATGACTGGTGGGTTAGCCGCGGATAGTGGCACGGGAATAAAGATGACCCACGTGGATCAATGGGATGTACAAGCGATCAGCTCAGGAGTGATCCGATCCAGCCAAGGGGCGAAGTTATCCAATATTCAGAATTCAGGATAATTTTGCACTGGTTACGTACAAAAACTTATAGCTTGCGCCTCTCTGGCCTGTATAATCCCCGCAAGTTGTTCTATCGTTTCCTGTGAGAGCGTCTTCAAGGAACGCCTTCAAACGATCTTTGCGGGTTCGCTCACGTGGGGAGACAGCGTATGTAAAAAGCCGCCTGACTTGTCAGGCGGCTTTTTTGTGGAATTCAGAAACAGTAGTTATTGAAGCGCAATCTTGCTGACCGTCATGTTATCGCCGGTCACGGCGCCGTTCACTGCTACCTTGATATCTTTCTTCTGGGTCAGAGCGGCAATAAATTTCTTCGCCTGCTCATTACCCGCTTTATCAAAGCGAATGACCTTTTTATCGTCGGTCAATACCCCATAGCCGCTCTTTTCGCATTCGTCCATCTGAAGGCAGCCTTTGGTGTGCTTCGCCCCGAAGTCAGCTTTGCTGCCATCTTCCTTGGCGCAGGCCAGATCAACCAGATATCCCTTTACCGTGGTATCAGCGGCAAAGGCGCTAAGGCTTAGGGCGGCAAACAGAATCATTACAAGTTTTTTCATGAAGTTCCCTCAGAGTTTTTGGTATTCCGTCTATTGTAGAGTCTCCAGTGACTTTCAAGTTACACGTGAAATGCGATTTTTCGTGTAAAATTATGTCAGCGGCACGGCAGGTCAAGTTTCCGCCTTTCTGCCCGGAAGTTCCACGCTGCATGACTGCGGGTAGCGGACCAGACCCCGCGGGATCCACTTACAGGAGAGTACTACAAACATGGCCAAAGTCGCCAAAACAGCGGACCGTAAAAAGATGATGGATACATCCAAGAGCACCGATTGCCCCAAGTGCGGCAAACCTACCCGCATTGTGAAGCGGATGAAGGACCGCGAACGCAACGTGCCCGGCGGCATCTTTATTTCCTGCTCCGGCTGCGAATTCTTCGAAAAGCTCTAAGACCTGCTTCGATCCTTCAGTGCTTGATCCTTGATTGATTCTTGATCGATTCTTGATCAAATGCCCCATGCCCAGTTCCGCAGTGGCTGTCGTGCTCAACGCGCGACAGCCATTTTATTTTGTCGCGCCGGCCACGCTCATCTTTCGGCGGGCTACTGACTAGTGATCATGGTCATGATCGTGGTGATGATGCTCCTCGCCGGCTTTTGGGGCGACGGCTGGCGTCGTGCTTGGCGTCTGCGCGGCGATGGCGATTGGTTTCAGTGCCCCTTTGGTTCCCGCCGGCAATTTATCGGCTTGCGATAACAACAGGCTGACCTGCCAGAGCTGATTTTCTGAAAGCATCTCTCCGAATCCCGGCATGCCCGTCATACGGAGTCCGTTCTTCACCGTCCAGTACGTGCGACCGACAGGATCATCTGTGACCATTTCATCTTTATTAAAGAGCTGTGGCGGCAAGGGGAACATCCCCTTGGCTGCCATCGTCGCGGGTTGGTCAGGCACGCCATGGCAGAAGGAGCAGTTGGCCGCATAAATGTTCGCGCCCTGGGTAAGATTGTCTTCCGTGGGTTGCAGGGCAACATTCTTCGGCATTTCCTTCTGCATATGAGCACGCTTGATCATATTCGCGGCTTTTTCTTCAAACGGCATGGGAGGCGCTGAGGTTGCGATGGGCGCGAATCCGAAACGCAAATAGCAATAACCAATAACGGCTGGTAAGAGCAGTCCGATAATTACGCCAACAATAAATTTCTTCACTTGAAATATTCTCCTGTCGCGTCACGTACCAACGAATAACCAAACTCGCGCGTTTTTGTTCCCGGGTTTCAAAGTTAAACGGTTTCAAAGTTAAACGATCTCAAAGTAAAACGATCTCAAAGTTAGCCGATCACCTGGCTGCGGATTGCGCCAGCCCCCGGGATTCTAGCGAAAGCAGCAGGCTGAGTCCAGAAAAGGTGATGTCGATAGGATGATCAGGCCCGGCCGATAACATTCTGACTTCGAGCACAACGGCGATTGCATCGTAAGGTTATGGCCAGTTCCAGCAAAATTTCGACTAAAAGCCCCAGGAAATCTCAACGCGAACCGGCGCGCGGGGCCAATGTGAGTGCCGGAGCGTTTCCTGCCGAGTCCCTTGAGCACTCATTTCCCAAACTCAAGTTGGCGATCGAACCGCCATATCCGCCGGCGGAAGCCAAAGCCGTGGCAACAATTCCTGCAGAACCTGGCTGGCTCTATGAGCCCAAGTGGGATGGTTTCCGTTGCCTGGCGTTTCGCCACGGGGACGAAGTGGTCTTGCAATCAAAAGCCGGCCAGCCGCTTGGACGTTATTTCCCCGAACTGGTGGACGCGCTGCGTGAATTGTCGGCAACGATCTTTGTGATGGATGGCGAAATCGTAATCTTTGAACGCTCGCGGGAAGCGGACAGCTCAGCGCAGCGAAGCAAGTCTGCGCGCGCCAGCGTTGGGCCTTCGCACAAGACCCTTGAGGATTTTTCTGAAGGACTGGACTTTGATGCGCTGCTTCAGCGAATACACCCGGCTGCCAGCCGAATCAAAAAGCTTGCCGGGGAAACGCCGGCCACCTTTCTGGTTTTCGATCTGCTGGTGAATGACCGGGGCAAGCGTCTGACGGATGAGCCGCTTTCCGCTCGCCGAATGGCGCTCCAGGATTTTGCCGGGAATTTCCGCGGCAGCGATCATGTCTACCTGTCACCTGCGACGAGTGATCATTCCACCGCGCAGCGCTGGATGCGACAAGGTGCGGCTTCAGGTCTGGATGGCATAGTAGCAAAGCGTCTGAATTGCGAATACACGTCTGGCGATCGTACTGGAATGGTCAAGGTCAAGCGCATACGCACGGCCGACTGCGTTGTGGGCGGGTTTCGCTGGGCGCAGAAAGGCGGGGAAGTGGGATCGCTGCTGCTGGGGCTTTATAACCATGCCGGAAAACTCGATCATATCGGCTTCAGTTCCAGCTTTAACCGCGAAGATCGCAAGAAACTGAAGGCCATTGTGACGCCCCTAATTGCTAAAGGTGATGAACTTAAGTCCAGCGATGCCGGTTTCAGCGGAAAAGCTCCCGGAGGTGCCAGTCGATGGACCACTCCTGACCGCAATACCGAATGGTTTCCGCTCAAACATAAGCTGGTCGGGGAATTTCAGTTCGATCATTTCTCGGGTGGGCGCTTTCGTCACGGGACCAGGTTTCTACGCTGGCGTCCGGAGAAAAAGCCTGAGCAGTGCGGCATTGATCAGGTGGAAAGCACTTTAAGGAAACCGCAAAAGATTTAGATTATAAAGACCTGCTTCAGTCCGCGCTGGCGCTTTGCAATGCGACAGAAGCGCCACGCTCCGGAGCGGCTTCAATCCTGGCGATAAAGCGGTAACCCTGCCGGGGCAGAGTTTCAATGAAACGCGGCTTGTCCGCCTTGTCGGAAAGGACCTGGCGGAGTTTGTTCATGGCCTTGTTCAGGCTGAGTTCAAAGTCTGACGGAGGTTCGCCTGGCCACAGTCTGACTTTTAGATCTTCACGCGTGACGATCTCACCATGACGCTCCAGCAGCATGGCCAGAATTTGGCAAAGTTGCGGCGCCAGCTTCAGTCGAAGCCCATGCTTCCAGAGCTCTCCCGCACGCACGTCAGCCTGATAAGGGTAAAAACGGTAGATAAGTTTCATGCTACGCAGCGCCCCACGCGCTCGTTGTTGCCGGGCATTTTAGCACTGGTTTTACGTTTTCTTTATTAATTCTTAATCTCGCCATGAGGCTGATGACGGAAGCAGGAGTTTTTTCCGAGCTGCGCCGCTGAATAGCCGTTCACAAACGCCCGTTTCGTCATCCGGGCCTGGCGTGTAGAATCCGTGCATTCGCCGGCGTGAAAAGCTTTGGGTCTGGCGATCTTGCGGAGGGGAAGAAGTGCCCGAACGTCAAACCGAACAACAGTTTGCCAGTTATGAAGAGTTCTTTTTGTTTTATCTGCATGAACACAGCGACCCACGCAACCGCTGGATGCATGCCGCCGGCACCACGCTTGGGCTGGGCGTGATTGTTCTCGCTTTTGCCACAGGCCATCCCTGGTATGCGCTGCTCTGGCCGGTGATCGCCTACGGATTCGCCTGGACAGGGCACTTCGTGATCGAGGGCAATAAGCCCGCGACCTTCGGCCATCCATTCTGGTCATTTATCAGCGACTTCAAAATGCTGGGATTGATGATGACGGGGCGGCTGGCAGAGCGTGTGCAACAGAAACCCGCGGGAAGAGCGAAGTAGACGGCTATCTTCGTAAGAAAACCAGTTCAACTATACCCATGAGCAGAAATGCTCCGCCGGAGAATAGCGCGACAATTCGATCGCGACGACTCATGGTTCGATCCAGAGAAGGCCTCAGGGTGACCAACACTCCGCGTCGTTCGCCAATGTAAGCGCGGCGAACCCACATCAGGCCCAATATCAGCCAGGCGAATCCAAAAAACTTCGTGAGAGTCGAGGGTGTCAGCTCCATAGACCTGACGAGATTATCCTGGCTTTAACCAGTCAGCAAGCCCGATTGCTACCGCTATTTTGTCTGAAAGGATTTAACGTCCGCCGTGGCTGTTGTGCCTGTGCCTTGCCCCTGTCCCGACTCTGCGCGGAAATAATATTTCGTTCCCGGCTTGAGATCTTTCAGCCGGACACGATGCGTAATGCCGCCCCATGGCATGCTCCCAGTCTTATCAAGAAAGTCAGGATTCTCGCCGTAAAACAGCATGGTGCCTGAGTTGACGTTGGTTGACCAGGCGATCTGCGCCGTTGTGTCAGTCACATTTTCCACTACGGGACCATTCGTGATTTTCACGGGGTCGTAATGCACGTCATCGTCAACGGAAGATTGCTGAGCACTGGCCTGAAAATGGATGGCAAGCAGAAAGGCCGCGCAGATGAATAGCCGTTTTGCCCATCTGAATGGCGTTCTTGTTTCTGGATTGAAAGTGGGAATCGTTGCCCGTCGCGGCATTTGCACTCGCATAATTATGTATGAACCCACGCTCATTGGATGAGTTTTGCCGCGCAATGGTGGCTTTGAGAGTTGCTGGTAGGGGCCGCCTGAGAAAGTTTTGAACAAGATATTTGCGCAATCGCGCTCTCTTAGGCAGAATAGCCCAGCGTTCACAGAAAGTAAGTCGCAAGCCACGTCAAAATTCCAGGGGTTTATCGGGATAATCGAATGAAGTCAAAATCAATTCAGATAGCGGTCTGGTTCTGTGTGGCCTGCCTGGGAGCATTCGCGTTTGCTACCATCGCTCTGCGCCGCGGCGAGCCGATCAACGCCATGTGGCTGGTTCTGGCGGCACTCTGCACATATGCCCTGGGATACCGGTTTTACAGCCGATTCCTGGCCGCTAAAGTGCTCATGCTGGACAGCATGCGAGCAACGCCGGCCGAACGTATGGAAAACGGCCGCGACTTCATGCCCACGAACAAATGGGTTGTGTTTGGGCATCACTTTGCTGCCATTGCAGGGCCAGGGCCACTGGTTGGCCCTGTGCTGGCCGCGCAGTTTGGTTATCTTCCGGGGACTTTGTGGATTCTGGCAGGCGCAATTTTTGCCGGATGCGTGCAGGACTTTGTCATCCTGGTGTTTTCAGTCCGTCGCGACGGGAAGTCGCTGGGGCAGATGGCGCGCGAGGAAATCGGCAAGACCGCGGGGACCGTGGCGTTTATTGCCGTGCTTAGCATATTGGTGATTCTGCTTGCCGTGGTGGCGTTGATTATTGTGAACGCGCTGAAAGATAGCCCGTGGGGCACGTTCACCATCGGCATGACAATTCCGATTGCCGTCCTGATGGGAATCTACCTGCGTAATCTTCGTCCCGGGCGAGTTCTGGAAGCTTCCGCCATCGGATTTGCTCTGGTCCTGCTGGCTATCCTGGGAGGGCAGTGGGTTTCACATTCACCAAGTTGGGCCGGCGTGTTTACTCTTTCCGCCCCCACGCTTGCGATCCTGATCATTGTTTATGCATTCGCTGCATCCGCTCTTCCCGTGTGGATGCTGCTGGCGCCGCGCGACTACCTCAGCACCTTCGTCAAGCTGGGCACAGTTGCCATTCTTGCGCTGGGCATTGTTCTGGTGCGGCCCACTTTGCAGATGCCGGCACTGACCCGTTTTATTGACGGTAGCGGCCCGGTCTTTGCCGGAAATTTATTTCCATTTGCCTTTATCACGATTGCATGCGGCGCCATCAGCGGATTTCACTCGCTGATCTCCAGCGGAACAACGCCCAAGCTGATCGCCCGTGAGACGCAAGCGCGGATGGTGGGCTATGGAGCCATGATGGCGGAATCATTTGTCGGCATCATGGCCATGGTGGCGGCCTGTACGCTGCAGCCGGGTGCCTACTTCGCCGTGAACAGCGGCGCAGGCATGGTGGGCGGCAGTCCCACCGCTGCCGTGGCCACTATTACACAGTGGGGCTTTCCCGTATCGACTGCGCAGATGGCGGCGCTGGCATCCGCCGTAGGTGAGAAGACGTTGTTCTTCCGCACCGGCGGGGCCCCCGCATTCGCGCTGGGCATGGCGAAAATTTTCTCCGACTCGCTGGGAGGAACGGCTGTGATGGCGCTGTGGTATCACTTCGCCATCATGTTTGAAGCGTTGTTCATCCTCACCGTGCTCGACGCCGGAACCCGCGTGGCGCGCTTCATGTTGCAGGACGCGCTTGGCCACATATGGAAGCCGATGGGCCGCACCAGTTGGTATCCGAGCATTCTGGTTACCAGCGCATTGGTGGTGATGGCGTGGGCGTGGTTTCTGTGGCAGGGAATTCGCGATCCTCTGGGCGGCATCAACTCACTGTGGCCGCTGTTTGGAATCTGCAACCAGTTGCTGGCCACAGTTGCGCTCTGCGTGGCTACAACCATTCTGGTAAAGATGGGCCGCGCACGTTACATGTGGATGACGCTGGCGCCGCTGGCGTGGTTGATTGCTGTTACGTTCACGGCATCATGGGCCAAAATGTTCAATGCCAATCCGCTGATCGGACTGCTGGCGCATGCGCGAATGTTGGCGGCAGGGCCGGCCACGGCAGACATTGCACGGCGAATCTTCAATGACCGGCTCGACGCTGCGGTTTGCGGAGGGCTGATCGTTCTGGTGAGCATCATTGTGATGGAATCCGCCACGGTCTGGGTGAGCGTGATTTCAGGGCGCAAGGCCGCTGAGACAAAAGAATCAGAGTTTGTGGCGACGCGGTACACGGCGGAGGAGATGGCGTGAAGAAGCAATTGTTCAAACCTACTCCGACCGCAGGGCTTCCATGGGCGAAACCCTCGCTGCCCGTCTCGCTGGCACATATGCGGCAAGAAGTGCTACCGCCAACAGAATGGCCGGTGCAGCCAGGAACGTGAGCGGATCGCGCGGTCCAACGCCGAAGAGCAAGTTCTTCAAGAGGCCAGAGAGCGCCAGCGCAGCAGCCAATCCGGCCAGAGTGCCGACTATCGCCAGCCTTGCGCCGCTCGCAACAATCATCCTTACAATGCTGCCCGGGACCGCACCAAGGGCCACACGGAGGGCAATTTCACGCGTCCGCCGTGTGACGGAATAGGCGAGCACGCCGTAGATGCCAATGGCGGCCAGCAGCAGTGAGGCGAAAGAGAAGCCTCCCAGAAGGATGGCGCTGAACTGCTGCCGGGCGAACGTTTGCCGCACTACGAGGGTCATCGGACGCACATCGCCAATGGCCAGCCCGCGGTCGATTCCCTGAATGATTTTTCCCGCGGATTCGGATACGGCCACAGGATCATTCGCGGTTCGAATCAGGAACACCATTTCGCCATAAGAAAGGTGTGCATGAACGTAGTAGACGGTCGGCTTGGGCTCCTGATCAAGCGCACCTTCTTTTACATCGCCGACAACGCCGATGATTTCACCCATCGGATTACCGCGGTCCATCCAGGGCGCGACCTGCTTACCCAGTGGTTCTTCGTTCGGCATATAGGCGTGCACGAAGGCGTCATTCACAATGAACCGGTACGGCGTTGCAATCACATTGTCAGCCGAGGTGAAGTCGCGGCCTTGTTTCAACGGGATACCCGCGCTGCGGAAGTAACCGGGCAGCACCGTACGGATAGTGGCAACCAACTCTTCACCTGGTTTTGGATCGGGCCGGCCGCCAATATCCACGCGTGTTCCGGCGGCCAGTCCATTGAAGGGTAGATAACTTACGGCGCTGGCGGAACTGACGCCTGGCAGCCGCGCCAACTGCTCCGCTGCATGAGCGAAGAAATCAACTTTTTTCTGTGGTTCGCTGTAGCGGACTGACGGCAGCGTCACGCGCATGGTCAGCACGTTCGCCGTATCAAGGCCAGGATCAACTGCCTGAAGTCCCACGACCGTTCGAAACAACAGCCCGGCGCCTGCAAGCAGGACGACCGAGCATGCGACTTCTCCCGCCACCAGCCACGAGCGCAGACGGTTGCCCATGCCCGTGCTCTCACGGCTGTCCTCACGCAGAGAACGATTGAAACCTCCCCGCGCCGCGATCAGCGTCGGCGCCAGTCCGAAAATGACGCTCGCCAGCGCCGATAGCACCACGGCCAATACCATGATCCTGTCGTCGAAACTTACCTGGACGGAGCGTGTCAGCTCTTTGGGCGCCATTGATACGATGGCGAATACAGCTAGCCGGGCCAGGCCAATGCCGAGTCCGCCCCCGAGCAATCCCAGGACAAGGCTTTCTGTCAGCAACTGGCGAATCAGCCTTCCTCTTCTCGCACCCAGTGCGCCACGCACAGCAATTTCACGTCGACGTGTCGCGTAACGCGCCAGCAGCAGGTTTGCGACATTGGCGCATGCCACCGCCAATAACAGAGTGACCGCTCCCAGCAGTGCGATGAGTGAGGGCTTCACCTGGCCGACCAGCGAATCTCTAAGCGGCTCGACATTGATGCCCCACGATTTGTCGAATTCGGGGTATGCGATTTCCAGCCGGCGCGCGATTCCCGTCATCTCCGCCTGCGCTTGACGGAACGATATGCCGGGTTTGATGCGGGCCAGCGTCCACATCCATCGCCCCTGGTTTTTGCGCAGGTCGGGACCAGGATTCAGACCCAGTGTGAGCCACACATCCGTTGAACGCTGGTGAAAGTAGAAGCCGGGCGGGAGCACCCCGATCACTGTGAAAGGCCGTGAATTCACCTGAATCTGGCTGCCGATAGCGCTGTCCTGGCTGCCAAACCAGTTCTGCCACGCGCGATAGCTGATCACCGCCAGATGGGCATCCGAGGCATCTTCCTGATAAGTGAAAACGCGTCCCCGCAAGGGCTGGACGCGCAGAAGCGGCAACACTTCAGCGCTCACAGCCTGCGCGTCTACTTCTTCGCTACGCTTGCCATCGCCCATGAGCACATGAAAATCAGTGAAGCCGCCCATATTTTCAAAAACGCTGGTTTGCCTCTTCCAGTCAAAGTAGTTTCCCGGCGAGACTACGTTGTGCATTCCTCCAGTGCGCTGATTGACTTCGTAGATCATCGCCAACTCCGCTGACCCGGGATAGGGAAGAGGGCGCAGCAGCAGATTGTCAGCAACCGTATAAATCGCCACGCTGGCGCCAATGCCCAGGCCAAGCGAGAGAATTGCGGTGACGGCGAAAGCAGGGTTCCAGCGCAGGCCTCGCAACGCGTAGCGGAGGTCGCACCAGGTAACCTCAATCCAGGTGAAACGTGCGGTTTCGCGCACGGACTCACGCACCGCCTCCACACCGCCGAACTTGATCATCGCTTCCCGGCGTGCCTGCTCTGGGGACATCCCAGCCCGGACGTTATCTTCAATATGCATTTGCAGATGCGATTCAAACTCCGCAGCCAGGTCTTGCTCGCGTGCATTCTTGCGGAAGAGTTCCGCAATGCGCGCACATATTCTCCAAAACGTCCTCATAGTGGCTCCTTGCCCGCCAGAAATCGGGCCACGATGCTCGAAGCTTCGTACCAATCGGCCGTCTCCTGCTTGAGTAGCCGGCGCCCCGAGGCCGTAAGCCGGTAATACTTGGCCTTGCGGTTGTTTTCCGAAACACCCCACTCGGAGGAAATGGCGCGCTCCTGTTCCAGGCGCATCAGCGCGGGATAGATGCTGCCGTAGTTCAGAGAAAGCCGATCGCCGCTGATCTGCTCAATCCGCCGGGCAATGCCGTACCCGTGCAGCGTACCCATTGATTCCAGAGTTTTCAGCACCATGAGAGCCATGGTGCCCTGCCAAACGTCAGATTTCCGGTTTTGGTCCGTCATATAGTTAAGTTATAGGACAACCTGTTAGACTCCTATAACATGTAAATAGGAAGCCGGAAATCAGGAATTTATTTTGAGTGAACCGTTTGCCCGGCTGCTGCCCGGGGTGTGAAGTATAATCCCCAGGGACATACGGAAAATATTCCCATGAAAACGGTGGGTTCTCCCCAGCTTAGGCGTCTTCGCATATTGGATCGGGTTTTTTCTGCGCGGGACATCTGTGTCGCCGTGATGCGGGAAATCTTTGACGAAAACGCGTACGAACGCTTCCTGGTCCGATCCGGACAATGCAGGTCAGTGGATTCGTATCGTGAATTTATACGTGAAGGCGAGGCGGCGATGTCCCGCAAGCCGAGGTGCTGTTGACGACGACCTCAGGGGCTGAAGCCCCATCTCTATAGGCCCTTAAACGCGGACATAAATGCGGTTGGTGCCTTCCGGCATTCAACCCCAATAGGTTTGTCCTGTCTGCGATCAAATACGTTAAACTCTTTTTATGCGGGTCATGGGAATCGATTGTGGCAGCGAATACACCGGGTACGGTGTGGTGGAAGAGATGCCGGACCGCCGGCTGCTTTGCTATGCTGTGGGAGCCATCAAGCTGCGCCAGCGTGACAGCATGGCCGCCAAGCTGCAACAGATCTTCTCCGAACTGACCCACATCATCGCCGAGCACCGCCCTGAGGTGGTGGCGATTGAAGATGTGTTTTACGCAATCAACGTAAAATCGGCACTTAAGCTGGGACAGGTGCGCGGAGTCGCCATGCTGGCTGCGTCTTCCTCGGGCCTGGAAGTAGCCGAGTATTCCCCGCTCTCCATTAAGTCAGCCGTGGTAGGTTACGGCCGCGCGGACAAGCAACAGATGCAGCAGATGGTGATGCGATTGCTAAACCTGCCGGCGCCCCCGCAACCGGCCGACGCCGCAGATGCGCTGGGAATCGCCATCTGTCACATTCATACGGCCACTACGCTTAAGCGATATCAACGTCCCAAACCTCAGGAAGTCATCTCATGAAGCTTGTTTGCTTGTTGCTGGCAGCCCTGGCACAGCTTGCAGTGGCCACGAATCAGGTTCCGGACGAGGCCCAGCTGCACCCCGCAGTGCCAAAAGTCACCTTCGATTCCATTTGGCAAGCGGCAAAGCCCCAGGAATACTTGATCACCGTAAGATCAGATGGGCCGTCCACCTATCTTTCCCGCAATCCTTTAGGGGCGGTGCAGACTGAGGGAAATCCGTCGGATAAAAGGTGGCAGAGCGAGGAAAAAGCAACGATCCCGCCCGAAGACAAGGACCCGGATTTTCATGTTCAATTCACCATGTCGCAGGCGAATGCCCAGCGCATTTTCAAGGATGCTCAGGCAGCCAACTACTTCAATGGCAACTTTGATTTCACCAAACACGCGGTCGCGAATACCGGACACAAGACTCTGACGTACGGTGATCCGGTCCGCTATTTCCAGACCACATTTAATTTCTCAGAGAACAAGGCTGTCGACGACCTTGCGCATCTGTTCCAGGCGATATCAAACACCATTGAGTTTGGACGCAAGCTCGAATTCAAACACAAATATGACAAACTGGGCCTGGAGGGTGATCTGAAGGCCATGGAAGACGCCATGGAAAGCCACAACCTGGCTGAACTCCAGGTCGTTGCGCCTACTTTGCAGCGCATCGCTGATGACTCATCTGTGATGAACATCGCGCGATCCCGGGCGAAGCGGTTGTTGTCGAAGGCAAATAGCAAGTAAGCAATTGGCAATTAGCAAATAGCAATTTGGTCTTTTAGTTTCTTGCTTTTTGGATTCATTGAGTTCTGATTTATTCGTCGCTAATTTCTATTTCTGCCGTTCTGGATCAGCGTTGAATCAGTTTCATCAGCGAAATCAGCGGTAAGGTTTGCCAATTGCAAATTGCTATTTGCCAATTGCTAATTGATGAAACAACCCAGCCATCGCTTCCAGCGTCATCGCCTCTGCACGGGCGTCAGGGCGAATGCCCGTGTGTTCAAGAGCAGCTTTGATGTGTGCGGATGAATACAGAGGCTTAAGATTGTTGAGCAGCGTCTTGCGCTTCATGGCGAAGGCCGCCTTGAGAAACGGAATGAAGGTTTTGGTCTCCACCTTGAGTTCTTCAAATCGCGGGTGCACGGTGAGCCGCAAAACACTGGAGTGGACTTTGGGCGGAGGTGAGAAAGCATTGGGAGGCAGGGTAAAGAGGTTGTCTACGCGGCAATAAAGCTGCGCTGTCGCGGACAGCAGGCCGTAATCGCGGGAGCCGGGTGTAGCGGCAATTCTGTCGGCAACTTCACGCTGCACCATGATCACGATTGCATCAAACTGATCGTGGAATTCGAACAGGCGCAGCAGAATGTCAGACGTGATGTAGTAGGGCAGGTTGCCGATCACGCTGGCGCGCGAAGGCTTGAGTGGTCGCAGATCGTTGAGTGGGCCAATGGTGCGATGAAGTACGGTGCGGAAATCGATCTTCAGAATATCACCTTCGAGGATCTCGACATTGGGGAAGCGCGAGTAGGTATAACGCAGTTCGGTGGCCATGAGGCGATCCAGTTCAATGGCGATCAGGCGGCCGGCGCGTTTGGCCAGGGTCCTGGTGAGCGCGCCCTGGCCGGGACCGATTTCCACGACAAGCTTCTGGCCAATATCACCCAGAGCGTCAATAATTCTTTCCGCGGCGCCAATATCGGAAAGAAAGTTTTGACCCAGCTTCGGTTTTTTCGCGCTACTCAAATTGACCCTTGTTCTTTCCGCCATTTAGACTTTTTCAGGCGAATGCGCTTGGCCGGCGCTTTCCGCCTTCGGTTGGGAGGGCTCCATGAACATCGCATTTGCCGCCTCTGAAGGCGTTCCATTTTCCAAGACAGGTGGCCTGGCGGATGTTGTCGGTGCGCTGCCGCAGGCGCTGGCCTTCTTAGGACACAAAGTTTCCCTTTACCTTCCCAGATATCGCCAGACGCGGGTCGCCGAACCCAAACTCCTTCTGCGCAGCATTACCATACCGTTTGACGATCAGTATCGCTTTTGCTCGGTTATCGATGGCGGCAAGCACGCTGGCGTTCAAGTGTACTTCATTGACTACCCGCCGTTCTTCGATCGCGACGCGCTCTACGGTACACCTGCCGGCGACTATCCTGATAACGCGGAACGCTTTGCTTTATTCTCCCGGGCAGTGCTGGAAGCGTCAAAGATCCTGGGCGTCCCGGATATTTTCCACTGTCATGACTGGCAGACGGCGCTCATTCCCGTTTTACTGCAAACCAGCTACGCAGATGATCCGGTGTTCAAGAGCACAGCCACGGTTTTCAGCATACACAACATGGGATATCAGGGATTGTTTCCGCCAGACACGTTGCCGCTGCTCATGCTGCCGTGGGACCTGTTCACCATGGACAAAATGGAATTCTGGGGCAAGGTGAACTTCCTCAAAGGCGCGCTGTCCATGTCTGACTACATAACCACGGTCAGCCGGAAATACAGCCAGGAGATCCAGACGGCGGAATTTGGCTTCGGCCTGGATGGCGTCCTGCGCCGCCGTTCGAATACGGTTACAGGAATTCTGAACGGTGCCGACTACGAAGAGTGGAGTCCGGACAAGGACAAGTTCATCGTTCGCCATTACTCTGCCGAACAACTGGAAGGCAAGCGCGAGTGCAAGTATGACCTGCTGCGCCAGTTCGGGCTGGAGAAAGCTGATATTGGTCTGCCGGTGATTGGAGTTGTCTCGCGCTTTGCCGCGCAGAAGGGTTTTGACCTGATTGCGGAAGTGGCCGATGACCTGGCCCAGTTGCCGGCAATCTTTACCATTCTGGGCAGTGGCGACAAAGAGTATCAGGACCTTTTTGTGAAGTTGAACCGTCTGCATCCGGAGAAGTTCGCTGTGAAGGTTGCGTATGACAACGCCGTCGCACACAAGATTGAAGCCGGAGCTGACATGTTTCTGATGCCATCTCGTTATGAGCCCAGCGGACTGAATCAGATGTACAGCCTGAAGTACGGAACCGTGCCGATTGTTCGCGCCACAGGCGGGCTGGATGACACCATTGAGAATTGGAATCCGCAGACCGGCAAGGGAACTGGATTCAAGTTCGGCGGCTATTCAGGTGCCACATTGCTCTCCACGATCCATGAGGCGTTGAAGGCGTTTAAGGACAAGGAGAACTGGAAGAAGCTGATGATGAATGGAATGAAGAAAGATTTCTCCTGGACGACTGCAGCGCGCGAGTACGTGAAGGTGTATGAGCGTCTGGTCTCGCCAAAGCCACATATCCCAGCGGAAAAGGTGCTGGAGTTCAATCGGGCGTGAGCCTCAATGTTTTTACCACAGAGGACGCAGAGGAACACTGAGAAAAACCAAAACCTTCAACCACAAAGGACACGAAGGAACACAAAGGTTCTTGTTCTGTGTTGCGAGATTTTTTTCAATCCCACGCAACGCGAGGGATCCCTACCCTCTTCCAAAATTGTGGAGCGCAGCCGCCCTCGGCTGCGGATTTTGTGAGATAAAAAGAGACACTGGCGCGAAGTTCACGGCATCCAGCCCCCTCGTTCTTTCTCACTAATCTTCTGTGCCCCAGTGGTAAAAGACGAAAGTCTTATAGATCGTAGGGATCCCGCGGCGCGCACGGGAACAAGAAAAACAAAACGCTGGTCGAGATAAATACCAAAACCTTTGTGTTCCTTCGTGTCCTTTGTGGTTGAAGGTTTTGGTTTTTCTCAGTGTTCCTCTGTGACCTCTGTGGTTACGTGGTTCTAGAACGTCTCTTCGCGAAGTACCAATATACCGGCACTCCGGCGAGAATGATCAGCACGCCGGCAAATGAATTCCGTAAATTATCCGTGAACGTGTAATAGAGCAGCACGGCTGCGGCCACAATGAACAGCGCAGGTACAACGGGATATCCCCACGTTTTGTAAGGACGAACCACATTCGGTTCACGCACGCGGAAAACAAAGATCGTGCTGGCCGCGATCATGTAGAAGAGCCACTCGGCAAAAATCGCGAGGGAGAAGAAGTCTTTAAAGGCGCCTCCGCCCAGCAGGAGGATGATGGCCATCACCGCCTGCACAACGATTGCCAGTGAAGGCGTGTGAAACTTTGGGTGAACTTCCCCCAGGGCCTTAAAGAAATATCCATCCCGAGCCACAGCGAAGGGTACGCGTCCGCCACTCATGATGGTGCCGTTTAAAGTTACAAACATTGAGATGGCCATACCCGCGGAGACAAGCAGGGCGCCAAGGCGGCCAATGGCAATCTGCGTGGCCGCTGACGCGGGTACCTGTGAGACAGCGATCGCACTGGATGGCATCACGTATTGCACGGCGGCGTTCACGCCCATGTAAAGCGTAGCCACGATGAATACGCCGGCAATGAGCGCGATGGGAATCGATCGTTCCGGCCGCTGAATCTCTCCGCTGACCATGTTGAGATCATTCCAGCCGTCATAGGCCCACAAGGCGGCGACTAATGCGGCCATGAAGCCGGCCATGCCGCCTTTGGCGCCCATGAATGTGGTTCCGAAATTACTCCAGGTGCCGGTTGCTGCCGAAAAGCCGGCAAAGATAATGGCCACGATCATGACGAGTTTGAGCGAGGTAAGAACGAGTTGAAAATTACCGGCTTTGCGGATGCCGATGTAGTTCAATGCCGAGATGAGGATGGTTGCGCCGATGGCGACCAGCTGTCCATAAGTCACCGAGTAGTGCGAGATGGTGAACAGAGGCTGTGGCAGGAACCCGAATGCTGAGAAATTTCCCAGCACGCGCACCAGTCCACTGACAATGGTGGCGATGGATGCGGGCTTGGCGATCAGAAACCAGGTCCACGCATACAAAAAGGCGGGGAGCGGACCATAACCATCGCGAACGTAAACGTATTCGCCGCCGGCAAAGGGACGTACGGCTCCCAGTTCGGCATACGTCAGAGCACCGAAAAAGGAAAGCATGCCGCCCACGATCCAGGCGAGATACACCAGTTTGGCAGAGCCCACGGCCTGCATCATTTCCGCAGGAACAAGAAAGATGCCGCTCCCGATAATGGTGCCAACCACGATGGCGGTGGAATGCCATACATTGAGTTCGCGGACAAGTTCGCTGCGTTTAACTTCCGTGGCTTGCATCAGCCTCCACTGGCTCCGCATTCGCGGGCATCAGATTGTTGCCTTCGATCAGACTCGCGCCGTACCCGATGGCAAAAGTCATCAGTGCACCCAGGGTGACATACCAGGTGAATGGAACGCTTGTCCACTTCCATAAATAGATGTTCAGTGCCAGTCCGCAAAGCATACCAACAATAGCGCCGAATTGTGTGGCCCGTTTGGTGAGAAGGCCCAGAAGGAATACGCCCAGCATGCATCCGTAGGCGACACCGGCAATGCTCAGGCCAAGTTCAAGGACTTTGCCGCGGCCACGCGCCGCTACCGCGAGAACGAACAAGACCAACCCCCAGACCAATGTGGATGCACGTGAAAGTCCAAGGCGCGTGCTATCGGATGTCCTGGGCCGGAACCGCAGATAGAAATCGATCATCGTGGTGGACGAAAGCGAGTTCAGAGAAGCGCTCAGATTGGACATGGCAGCGGCTAGGATTGCGGCGATCAACAGTCCGGAAATACCGTGCGGCATATGATCGACAATGAACGTCGGGAAGACGTTATCAACTCGGGCAAAGGGCACGGTCGGAGGGTAGAGCCCGTAATAGACCCACAGTCCCGCGCCCACCAGGAGAAACAAAGTGAACTGGGCCAGAATCACCACGCCGCTGGAAAGCAGCGCGGCTTTGGACTCGCGTTCGTTTCTCGCCGCGAGCAGCCGCTGAACCATCAGCTGATCTGTGCCATGGCTGGCAGTATTCAGGAACATGCCGCCAATGAGTCCGGCCCAGAAGGTATATTTGCTGAAAAAGTTGAAGGAGAAATCGAATACCCGAAGTTTGTCAGCATGCGCGGCAGCCGAGTGGATCGCAGTCCAGCCTCCAGGCACAAGGTGGGTGAGAGTAAAAAAACCGACGATGGTCCCGGCCACATAGATGCCAAGCTGGACAACGTCCGTCCAGATCACAGCGGCCATCCCGCCCTCAAACGTGTAAATCAGCGTGAGCGCCATCACGATGGCCACGGACATGATCTCGCTGGTCCCGAGAGCAATCTGGACAACGATGGCCACGGCCCATATACGGACGCCTTCGGCTGCGGCACGCGTAGCAAGAAAGATTCCGGCTGTAATTTTGTGCAGCGTCTTGCCGAAGCGGCGATCTATAAGCTGATAGGCGGTGTACATCTCGCCGCGGAAATATTGCGGTATAAAGAGCAGGCAGATGACAACGCGGCCAGCCAGATAGCCGAACACAAGCTGGAGAAAGCCGAAATTTCCGGCGTAGGCGATGCCGGGTGTGCCGATAACGGTGAGTGTGCTGGTTTCCGCGGCAACGATCGAAAGACCGATGGCCCACCATGGAATCGAGCGGTCAGCAAGGAAATAATCGCGCAGGGAACGTTGAGACTTTCGGAACCTCAGTCCAAAGAGCGTAATGCAGAGTAGATAGGCGACAATAATAACGACGTCAACTGAATGGAGTCGCATGCTTCTGGTTTATCCGGAAAGTCATTGGGTTTGCAAACATTATTAGTATGAATCTCACAAAGCAAGAACAAAATTGGAATATGATGCACGTCTCCGCTTATGTCACTTTATCTGGGCATTGATGCCGGCGGTACCAAGACCGATTGCGCCATCAGTAATGGCGCTGAGTTGCTTGGTCAGGCCACGGGCGCGTCTTGCAAACTGGCTCGCGTGGGCAAAGAACTTGCCCGCACGAACCTGCAGGATGCAATGGCGCGGGCTGCTGCGTCGGCGCGCGTGCTGGAGCGTGACATTCAACATGTGTGCATTGGCATGGCGGGCGCTTCTTTGCCCGATGCCGTGAGCTGGGCCCAGGAGACCATCCGCGAGGTCATTCCTTCGGCCACCATCTATGCGGCCGGGGACCACGTGATCGCTCATCGCGCCGCCTTTGGAACTTCACATGGTGTTCTGGTGATCTCCGGGACCGGATCAATCGCCTTTGGCCGCAATCAAGCTGGAGAAACAGCGCGCGCCGGTGGTTGGGGGCCCAATGTATCGGACGAAGGCTCAGCATTCTGGGTGGGACGCGAGGCCGTGGCGGCAACGCTGCGCGCTTATGATTGCGGCAAAAACATCGGCCTGATGGAGGTAATCGCCAAGCACTGGCTCGTCGCGCCGGAGGAAGTGGTTCGATTGGCGAATGCGTCCGAACCGCGCTTTGCCGAACTGGCGGCCGCGGTGGCGTCAGCGGCGGAAGAAGGTGACGCCGGTGCGTCAGATATTACCGAACGCGCCGGCCGCGCTCTCGCCAGCCTGGCATCGGCGGTCATTCAAAAGTTATGGTCCGATGGTGGCGTGGTGCCGGTTGCTCTTTCAGGTGGGGTACTACAAGGTTCCGCGGGGGTACGGAACTCATTCCGTGATGCGCTGAAAGACAAACGCCCCGAAGCTGCGGTCAGCTTCACCCATGTGCGGCCAGTGCTCGGCGCACTGGAGATCGCTGCACATCGCGGACGACGCTAGACTAAGCAGATTTTTAACCCATTCATGACTGACGCCTTTACCACTCAGCGCAAGAAGGTGACGCTCCCAGCGGATGCGGTGCTTGATGAGTTGATCCACGATCCGTCGCCGGAGATCCTGATTGCGGTTGCGGGCGATGCAAGGCTGGGCGAGGACCTGGCCCTTTCACTGCTCAGCCGTCGTGATCTGCCACGAGAGGCGCTGGAAGAGCTAAGTCGTAACTCCGCGATCGCCAGGCTGCGCAAGGTAAGGCTGGCCCTGGTGATGCACCCGCAGACCCCGAGGCATATCTCGGTTCCCACGATCCGCCATCTTTATGTTTTTGAACTGATGCAGATTGCGCTGCTGCCAATGGTGACAGCCGACGTGAAGCGCGCGGCGGAAGACGTTCTGATCAACAAGCTGGCTACCATTTCTGCCGGAGAGCGTTTTACCCTGGCCAAGCGAAGCTCAGGACGTGTGGCTGCGGCACTGCTGACGGACAAAGAAGACCGGATTATTCAGGCAGCGCTCATGAACCCGCAGATGACCGAAGCGTGGGTTGTGCGGGCGCTTAAGCAGGAATCCGGCACTGAACTCCTCGCTCCCGCGGTTTCACGCCATCAGAAATGGTTCCACCGCAATGACGTCAAAGCTGCCTTGCTGGGAAACAAGAACACCCCATTCGCACGCGTGGTCCAGATTGCCGCCGACCTTCCTCTACAGGCGCTTCGCGACGTGCTTTCGCATGGACGCATTGCGCCCAACGTAAGAACTTATCTCTCTGGAATGATGAACAAGAGGATGGGACGGAGTTCCTGAGCGTTCAGCATTCAGCAATCAGCCGTCAGCACTCAGCATTCAGCCGCGAAATCGCCGTCATCGCGCGACATCGCCGGTAACGGTAGAGCAAGAGCTCACCGCTGATTTCATGGATAACCCTTCAACTGGGATTCCAACGCATTTAGCTCAACCCATCCAAGCTATTCCAGTTTTGATTTAGTCCTGGCATGTTGCCGATCATCGCGAATCAGTGTCATCAGTGTTTATCAGCGGTAAGGTTCTTACCGATCTCGGCGATGTCGCGCGATGACGGCGATGTCGGCGATTGATCATTCCCCCGGGAGGATCAGTTGATCGAGTTCCAGAAACTGGCGCACAATCGGGTTGTCGCTGTTTTTCATTTCCGGGACGCTGCCCACGAAAATGGCTTTGGCTTCATGCAGGAAGACAATTCGATCAGCCAGCTTTTTGGCCAATCGCATGTCATGTGTCACTACGATGCTGGTGAGCTTAAGCTGCTGCTTCAATTTCTGTATGAGATCGCCGAGAAGAGTCGCCATCAATGGGTCAACCATGGTGGTCGGCTCGTCATAAAGGATGCATTCAGGTTGAGCAGACAGCGCGCGCGCAATGGCCACGCTACGCTTCATGCCGGTGGAAAGGTCAGAAGGAAGAAGGTCTCGCATGGGTTTTACGCCCACCATGTCCAGTAGGCCGTCCACGATCTGATAGATCTGTGCTTCGTCCAGGTCATGGCGCTCGCGCAGGGGAAAGGCCACGTTCTCACCCACCGAGAGCGAATCAAACAGGGCGCCATTCTGAAAAACCATGGTTACCTTCTTGCGAATGCGCTCCATCTCCTGCTCATTGCACTGGGCAATGTCCTGAAAGGCGACGATCACACTGCCTGAATCCGGCTTGAGAAAGCCCATGATGTGATGGAGTGACACCGATTTACCCACGCCGCTGCGTCCCAGAATGCAAAGAGTCTCTCCGGGATAAACGGGGAAGCTCACATCACTGAGAACATGGTTGTCTCCGAATGCCTTGAAGACATGCTTGAACTCGATGTAAGGCTGTGGCTCCGGGACGGGATTTTCACTCATTGTTTGTTGGCCAAACTTCGTAATCGCGCGCGTTCAAGATCTTCCGGCGTATTCAAATTGTCAAACATCTCCGGCGTGAAGGCAAACTGTGCCATTTCATCTGCGGAAATTTTAAGTGTCGCGTCGTGGGGAAAGAGCGGAACAATTTTATATTCTCCCGCTTTCAAAGCCTGAGCGGCGATGGGAAGAAATTGACGGGAGTATACGGTGCAGAGCGGCTGCGTGTAGCCGGCGATCTCTGGTGTGGTGATGACCGCGCCTGCCGCAACCGCCCGCGACGTAAGAAACCGGAGGAAGTCCGCCGAGAGGAACGGCGTGTCCACGGCGATAATCAGGTTGTAAGCCGCCCGGGTGTGAGTAAGTGCGGCATGAATTCCGCCCAAAGGGCCGCATTCCGGAATGATGTCTGCGATCACCGGTGCGCCCTGATCGCCATAAGTTTGCGGCGACCCCAGAATGGACACATCGCTGGTAATTTCACGCAAAGTATTCAATGCATGCTGAAGCAGCGTGCGTCCATGCAGTGACAGGGTTGCCTTATCGCGGCCCATGCGTGAGCTCTTTCCGCCGGCAAGAACAAAGGCAGCAAGCGGATCGCCGAGGGCAGGTTTCTCTGTGAGCGGCTTGGTCACTGAAGGACATTGTAACCGGACAAAAAATTGGCGCCACGCGCGAGTGAGTTTCCACCCGGAGTGGCGCCGGTTTTCTGTCCGCCTTGTTATCCGAACTTACTGGACCTTGATCTGTTTGCTGCCTTTGTAGATGTTGCCTTTGGTGTCCCATGCCTGGAACACCACGTTGTGAGTTCCTTTACTCATGGCGATCATCTGGTCCACGCTGCTGCTGGAGGTGGAATACTTGCCTATGTTATCGACGTAGATCTTCATGGCCTTGATCGGATTTGGAGCCGTGGTGTGAGCGGCCAGATGTACAGGAGAGCCGGTCACGGTCGACGAAGTAGGTGCACTGATGGTGACGACTGCACCACCGGCAGCACCGGAGCTCTTGAAGAACTCGGACATCACAGGCGCGGTATTTGACGCGGCGGGGAAGCCACTTCTTTCGCCAAAGAGTTCCAGGATGGTACGCAGAACGCTCTGCTGGTGGTAGGTGGCAACAGACTTGTAGCCTGCTTTCACCTGCGGTCCAATCATGGAGACCACAATGCGTCCGCCGCAACCGGTCTTAACCGTCGCGCTGCAACGATTGTCAGAACCAAGATCGGCTTCATCTGACCATATGATCAGGACGCCATCGCCGCCCGGTTGGAATTCCCTGCTGGCCAGGAGGGGAGCGAGGTTTTTCTTGAGCCACGCGTCAGCCGTATGTTTGCACGTGACGATGGTGGCGGAGCAGTTGTGCAGGTCATTGTTGCCGTCAGGGGTAATGAAAGCGAAGTTTGGCAGAGTGCCATTGGCAATATCAACTGCCATCTGATTGCTGTTCTGATGGTTTTTGATCAGGCTGCTGTTGGCCATGTCAGTGTAATAGGGAAGAGGCGCATGCCGCTTCATGTAGGCGCCGGAATACAAGCCGGTAAAGCCGGCGTAGGGAAGTGACTGAGCGTACGATTTGAACGTCATGCCCATGCCGATCAGGTGACGGTCAAGATTATCGACGTTGAAGACGGCCGTAGTGGAGTTGTTGTGGGTGATGTATTGGCCGGCCGTTACCCACAGATAGTTTTCCAGAGAGCCGTGCTCATTGGCGTAAAACTGGGTGGCCAATGCGCCCTTGGCGATCAGGCTGTTCAGGTACGGCATGTCTGGACTGCCGACAATCTCTTCAAAGCTGCGATTTTCTTCAGCCACGATGTAGACGTGTTTAGATTTGGGGACCTGGGCCGAAGCTTTGGCCGCAGTCAGGTGGATTGACGCGCCCGCCAGCAGCAGGAGTCCGAGGGAGTAAATTCTGGTGAGCAATCTTGTGCGCTTCATGGCGCACACTATGGACGAGTACGTACTCTGTTTGAATCAAGCAATTTCCCTACGTGGAGTAAGGAGAAAGCCGCCGATTTTCCGGCTGCAGCCAGGTTATGTCGCAGACTTTAAAAGAGATCGGGCATCCAGAGTAGAAGTACTAAGCAGTCCAGATTTTCCTTATGCCGTAATACTTCCGGGTGGAAACTTTGGAATCAGTACAGGTTACGGTTCCCCCGTTAGGCCAGTTTCTGTAACTCAATGGTATGAAACCAGCGTCGTCTGAGCCCCTTGGGGATTTTCCGGGCCATTGGCCGCATGCGATTTGTTCGTCCACGTAATCAGGAGCATCAATCCTATGAGGTAAGTCGCTCCCAGCAACAGACGATGGTTCCCGGCGTTCAATGCTACGGTCCTTGGCCCTTGTACGAAGACTGCAGGATTATCGGGATCAAAATAGAGCAGCCCGCCGGCAAGGAAGCCATCCGGGTCTGGAACCGAAAGCCGCTTTCGGTTGCGTAACGGCTTCAACTTCCGATACATGGCGTACAGCTCATTGCTTTTGACGGCTGCGAAGCAAACACAGGCAATCATCACCGCGAGGTAAAGATATTGCAGCGCCCAGTGCCAGCGTGCGTCGGTGGTCAACTTGTAGACGGATTGTTTGATCATCACAAGTCCGGCCATGCCACGATAGAAATCGCAGGCAAACAGAAGCAGCTTGCGCCGGCGCTCCCGGACGTCAAGGTAAATTTCTGAATTTTCCAGAGGCGCAGCCGCTCGCCAATCCACAATCGCTTTCTTTATCATCAGGAAGCCGACTTGCAGATACAACAAGACCAGCGACGGTCCCATGGCAGCACGCATTTGCGCCAGAAAAATCAGCGTCAGCGTGATGGTGCTGGCCAGAATGATTTCGAAAATCGGGTTCGTGTAGTCGGCCAGTCGCCGCGGATTGAGAGAGAAACTAATCGCTGCAGGCGCGGGATCAATCTCCTTCTCTTCAAATTTCCTGGCGCTCCTGCTGAGAATCGCCATTACCAGACGCTGGTTCAGGACCATGGCGAATATCGCGGCCACGCACAATCCAGTTAGACCGTCATAGTTTCGGCGGAACATCAAAAATGTGAAAATTGCCAGCTCCGCTAAAAACGGCCACAAAACCAACGTGCGGTATAAACGCAGCAGCTTGCGTCCAGCGCCTTCATAGAAACCTTCACTTACGTGAACGCGGTAGAAATAATGCGGCCCATAGAGCAAAGGCATGTCCCAGCGCCGGCGAAAAGAGTAGACGCGCATGGCCACAATCAGAAAATAGGTGAGCAGAGAAAACTTAGCGTCCATAACTTATTTCACTCCCTTGGCCAGAGAGCCCAGCTCTTCGTTGACCAATTCAAGGATGTCAGCCCGGCCCAGCCCGGCTAGAATCATCTGCGTAATCGCTGTTCGCAATGGTTTGCGCAGCTCTTTCTTGTCAGTGGCGCCGGACAACCGTTGCGAGGCCACCACTGCTCCCAATCCATGCCGCACTGTGATGAGCCCTTCCGTCTGCAGTTCGCGATAAGCTGTGGCGATGGTGTTCAGATTCACGCCCAGATCGGCTGCCATCTGGCGGACCGGAGGAAGCGCCGTTCCTTCCAAAAGCACGCCACGCGCGATCAGCGATTTAATTCCTTCAGCAATCTGCTGGTAGATCGGCGTGCGCGAGTTGGCGTCAATGGTCAGGATCATTGGCTGTGGCAAGTCCGCAGAATATACCTCAACGGGCGGCCTGTGTTCAGTGTATGTATACTCCATACACCTGCGAGATTTGTCAAGAGAAAAGCCGAAATTTAGCTTAAAACATGGGTGGTGGAGGATCTGGCTAGGAAATTTCCAGGCCCATGATCTTGCCTGCGCCGTCCACTTCCAGGGTGCCATGCACTTCCAGGACGGAGTCACCGTTCATGCCAGGAACCACCACGAATACGCGGTCCTCGATAACGCTGGCCGAATCGGTTCGCGTGACATATTGCAGAGATTGCTGGTTGCAACAGACTTCAGGGAGTGTAAAGGTCAGGTCGGCAAGCTCACCCGTTTCAGTCACGGAAACAGCCACGTTGATTTTGTGGCATACATCGGCGGCACGCTTCTCCTCAGTAGGATCGAGCGTGGGCTTGAAAGAGACATAGTAATGAAACCGCTCTTTTTCCGGATTAAAAACGCCGCGTGCTACCCGCAATGACATAGGTTCGAATAAGAAGGAAGAAGTTTTTTATCACATCGCGCCGCGTTCGGCTACTGCATGTCGTCCGCTGGTATGACTGGTGCGGCCATCTACAATCGTTTGTATGAAGGTCTTTCTTACCGGCGCCACCGGCTTTGTGGGTAAAACGTTGCTGCAAAGGCTGTTAAAGGAAGGTCACGCCGTACGTGCCGCCCTGCGCGGTAACGGCACTGGCGCCAGACTGGTCCAGAGTTTTCATCGAGAAGGAGACTTTCAATACGTCGCTGGAGACGTTGTCTCTGGAAATGGCCTGGAAAAGGGCATGGATGGCTGCGATGCGGTGATCCATCTGGTGGGCATTATTGTGGAGAAGGGCAGCAACACGTTTGCGAGCGTGCATCATCTGGGCACGCGTAACGTGGTGGACGCGGCCAGGAAAAGTGGAATCAAGAGATTTGTGCACATGTCAGCCGTCGGGGTTCGCGCGGATGGCGTGGCCGAATATCAGACAACAAAATGGCGCGGAGAAGAAGAAGTCCGGCGCAGCGGAATTCCGTATTGCATTTTGCGTCCATCACTCATTTTTGGGAATGGTGGTTTTATCGATGAGATGACGGGCGTAATGAGGAAGGCTCCATTCTTTCGTCCTGTGCCGGGCGATGGCCGGCCGAAGTTCCGTCCTGTTTCGAATGAAGATGTCGCGTTGTGTTTCACGCGTGCGCTCACCAGCGACGCTGCAACTGGCCAGACCATTGATATTGGCGGCGCGGATGAGCTGACGCTCAATCAGGTGCTGAATGAAATCGCGATCGCCGCAGGCATTAAGAAGCCGGCCATCAATATTCCTATGCCGGTGATGAAGATGGGTGCGCGATTCGCTCAACTTCTTCCTGCACCGCCGGTGACCGTGGACCAACTGCGCATGCTGGAAGAAGGTTCCACATGTGACATTGAACCCATGAAACGAATTTTCAATTTCGCTCCGGAAGGTTTTTCCGGATGGGGGGAACGCATGGCGCGGGTCCCTGGCCGAACCCTTTGAGACTTACTTCTGAACTAAGCCGTTAGTTTGCCTCAATTAAGCACCTTTTCAACAACTATGGACGCCGGCCAGGGTTACAATTCGTATATGCAGGTGGGGCTGCGCCAGCCCGTAATATTTGCCAGAAACTTGTAAACCCCTGGCCGGCAAAAATTTACATTCGAATTGTGGGCCGATTCCCGCAGCTCTGCATCAAAGACGTTTATAGCCATCAATCGCAGGAGATTGTGTTTTTATGAAGAGATATCTTCTCGGCGCGGTATTCGCGCCCCTTATTCTTGTAGCCGCTGGTTGCAATCACTCCGGGCCTCGTCCGGATGCGCAGATTGCCACCGACGTGCAGAGCAAAATCAACTCCGACAGCGGTGTCCCTGATAAGCAGGTGACGATCAATGCGAATAATGGTGTTGTCACGCTGTCCGGGGCTGTGAGCAGTGATGCAGCCCGTAATGCCGCCGCCAATGATGCCGCGCAGGTGGAAGGCGTAAAGACCGTGGTCAATAACCTTGAAGTCAGCGCGGCAACGGCCAGCAACAATATGCCTCCGGCGCCTGAGCCTGCAGCAAGCGCTCCCGCGCCCGTTCCTGAGAAAAAAAGTTCGCCATCGCACTACAAAGGTTCTCCGGCAACCACCACGAAGAACAGAAACAACAACGATGAGAATGGCTTGCGTACCACGGTGCCGGCAAACAACGCCTCCACGCCGCCTTCTGGAAATTCCAATAGTTATGACAGCGCGGCCGCAACCAGTGCGCCCACGCCACCTCCAGTTCCGCAACCTGTCACCATACCCACTGGTACGCAGGTCAGCATTCGCTTGACGGATCAACTGGATTCGGAAAAGTCCCAGGTGGGCGATGTGTTTCACGGTTCCATCTCCTCGCCGATCGTAGTGGAAGGCAAGACTGTGATTCCGACGTCGGCTGATGTGGAAGGCCGCGTGGTGGAAGTGAAGTCAGCCGGACGTTTCGCCGGACAATCTGATCTGGTCATCGAGCTGACACGGCTTCACATGAACGGAAAAAGCTATTCCATCCAGACTGATCGCTGGTCCAAACAGGGCAACGGACGCGGCAAGGCCACAGCAGCCAAGGTCGGCGGTGGCGCCGCAGTGGGAGCAATCCTCGGCGGAATCTTCGGTGGAGGCAAAGGCGCTGCGATTGGCGCCGCGGCAGGCGCTGGCGCAGGTACTGGCGTTTCAGCGGCCACCAAAGGACAGCAAATCCTACTGAAGCCGGAAACCGTTCTGAGCTTCCAACTGCAGAACTCGATCTCCGTCATGCCCGGGAGCGGAACCCGCCAGGCAATGAACGAGTAAAGCAATTGTCTTCATAAACATGACGCCGCCTTTCGGGGCGGCGTTGTTTTGCATCCAACATCTGGCGCGTCGGCGACTGGTCCACAAAACATGGCGAAAACAAAAATTTCAGCAATGCTCCACACCTGTAACGTTGCTCCGCACCTTGAACGTTGCCTGGACTCTCTTCGTCCCTGCGATGAAGTGGTCGTGATTGATCATGGTTCAACCGACGACACGGTCAAAGTTGCGCGTGAACATGGTGCCCGTGTGATTCAGGCGGTGACCGGTGTTGACCATGGCGCTTATACCCAGGATGCGCGCAATGATTGGGTGTTGGTGCTCAATCCGAACGAATGTGTGGGAGAGGATCTGGAAGCGTCCCTCTTCGAATGGCGTGAGGGTGAGCCGGCGGACGGCGCCCTGGGCTACAACATCGGCATTCGTGAGCAGAGCGGCGGCGAGTGGAACCTTCAGGAACCGGAGATGCGTCTTGCTAATCGTAAGCAGATCAACTGGACCGGTGACATGCCGCCTTCGGTTCCAAACGCGCCGGCCTTGCAAGGGCACATCACGCGAATCAAGGACAGCACGTAAGCAGCCTTCAACATTGCTCTACGATCTACCCGGTGGTTATTCAACAGCCGTGTTCTGCCGTAACCGGCGGAAACTCCCGGCTTCTGCGTATAATCTCGCCAGAACACTCCATCAAGGCGGAATCTGGCTCTGCAGACTTACTCTGACATTCTTCAGAACACAACCGTGATTGCGGCTATCTTTTTTCTCTTTGGGCTCATCCTGGGGAGTTTCTTGAATGTTTGTATTTACCGCATGCCGCGGGAACTGTCGGTTGTCAGTCCGCGATCGGCCTGCCCATCGTGCGGCACTCCCATTTCCGCCATGGACAACATTCCTGTTCTCAGCTGGATCATTCTTGGCGGTAAATGCCGTAACTGCAAAGCTCCCATCTCACCCCGCTATGCGATTGTTGAACTCATCACCGGGGCCTTCTTTGCGCTGAGCTTTCTTCTGGGAGGCCCTGGACCGAACGCCTTAAAGCTGAGCGCCTTCAGTTTCCTGATGATCGGCCTTATATTCACGGATGCTGAAACCAAGCTGCTTCCTGATCTGCTCACCAAGCCGGGCATCGTGATAGGACTGTTGTTCAGTCTGGCCGTGCGGTTGGAAGGTCCAGCCGACCACTTTTTGCGCGGGATTGAAAACTGGCGCGTGCTGTCATTGATGAACGCGCTCGCGGGCGCGGCTCTGGGTTCCGGTTTCATCCTGGGTATCGCGCTGGCGTATGAGGCTCTTCGCGGAGTGGAAGGCATGGGCCGCGGTGACGTGAAGCTGATGGCTCTGATAGGGGCCTTCCTGGGTGTGAAATTAACGCTTCTGGTACTACTGCTGGGATCTCTGGTGGGCAGCTGCTTTGGTCTGCTGTTGATCGTGATCGTATGGCGCAAGCGCATGGCTAGAAGGCGCAGCCGCCATCCCGCGGAAGAATCAGCCACCACACGCGGCAGGGCCTGGCAATCGGCCATTCTGATTTATCGCAATTTTGAGATTCCTTTCGGTGTCTTCCTGGGGGCCGGCGCCATGATTGCGGCTTTTTGGGGTGATGGTCTTCTGCGCTGGTATCTCCAGTTCTTTTCAGTGCGGTAGAGAAAGGATAGGGAATGTCCCTATTACCTATGTTCGATACGGGGTTTACCCTATCGTTTCCGTGGCCTGTAATGGGGCAGAATCAGCTCTGCTAACCGAAGTACAATAGGGGCAGCAACTCAGCTTTTGAGGTATCCATGAGAGCAATCTTTTCGTTTGTCTTTGTGTTTGCGTTATCTGCCGGCGTCTTTGCCCAGCAATCGCTGGGAGACATTGCACGCCAGAACCGCAATAAGAAGAAGGGCACGTCCAACGTAAAGCTGGATGATGACAACATGCCTCGCGTCGCGCATCCGCAAGATGACACGGCGAAGAACGATGACAAGCCGGCGGATGCTCCTAAAGATGCCAGTGCCACCAAAGACGCCAAGGATGAGAAAGACGCGAAGACCAAGAAAGCCGATGAGATCAGGGCCAAGGTAGAGGCCCAGAAGCAGGAGATCTCACGGTTGCAACGCGAGTTGGATATCGCCCAGCGCGAAGCCAAGCTGAGGGCCGCTACATTCTACGGTGACGCAGGCACACAACTGCGCGACTCAGCCAGGTTCGGCGAAGAAATGCGCAAGACGCAGGAAGAAATGGACACCAAGAAGCAGGCGCTGGACTCCGCCAACCAGAAGCTCAGCGATCTTCAGGAAGAGGCACGCAAGGCGGGGACGAAGACCGAATAACCTTATCCGGTAATCACTGAAGACATGCACCTTTGGGGCATCCAGAATGCCCCGCGTTCTCGTCTAGAATGATGAGACACATGACAACCAGGAAAAAGATCACTTTGTTCGTATGCATGGCCGCAGGTCTTCTGCTGCTGGGCTGCGATGACTCTAAACCGACCGAAGTCCCAAAGAAAACCAATCATTATGAAACGGGACGTTTTGCGTTGCAGAACATGATTCCCGTTGCCCGGCTGTGGTCACCAGATGCTCTGCCCATGACGCTGTCATCCAGCCCTGCCACCGAAAGCACCGGCCAGGATGGCAAGTCGGGGAACTGGCGGGCGATCTTTGGTTCTCCCTCGCGGAAAAAGGCGGAACCATTTCTGTGGTCTGGCATGGCCGACGCCAAAATTCGAGTCGATCATGGAGTTGAAGACAGCTTCAATCCTGAAAATCGATCCACTGCCCCGTGGGACCTTGCCTTTTTGAAGGTGGATACTGATAAGGCTTTTGAAGTGGCGCAGGGGCATGGCGGCAAACAACTCACAGAGAAGGACCCCAAGCTCGAGGTTCTCTATGAACTGGATTGGGACGGACACTCTAACCAGTTGCGCTGGCACGTTGTCTACGGTGGTAGCGATTCCAGCTCCAAGTTGACCGTATTGGTCGACGCCAGCAGCGGAGCGTTCATTCGCAAAGAGTAGTTTGAAATTCAAGTATGCCGGCTCCTCCCCATTCCTTCCAGGCCCCTCGGAAGGAATCGGGAGGAGCTTTAGCTTTTCTGGCGACGCGCACGATCACTTGCGCGCGATGGACATCGAAGACTTGAATATGGCTCCCGATGAGTCCCATCCTTGCACAACAATCAAATGCGTACCCACTGCCAGAGACAATGTCGTGCTGACGGAGTCTGTTTTGGTTTGACCTTTAAGCACGTTATCTACGTAAATCTGCGTTCCTATGATCGGATAGCCAGACGACGAGGTACCGGCAATTACCAGTGATGTGCTGGTGCTGCTGGTTACCATCGGGCTGGTAATCGTCGTGAATTGCGGAATCACGGTGATGTTTTGGCTTTTGGACGAACTGGCCCCGGCATTGTCGGTGACAGTTGCGGTGACCGTGTAAGTGCCCGCTGTGGTGTATTGATGAATCGCGCTGGTACCGGCAAAGACCGTGCCATCACCGAAATTAATCGTCGTGGAAGCAATTGTGCCATCGGCGTCGGTCGAAGCGGCGGCGCTAGCTGTGATGGAGCCGCCAACGAGTAATGATGCCGAGTTCACGGTTAAAGCAGCGATCGGCGGCGCATTCACCGTGACAGAAAAATTGCTGGAGAAGGTGCGGCCACTGTTGTCCCAGGCTTTGATCAGAAACACATGAGCGCCCGGTGGCGTCGCCACGCTGGTGTCAATTGCATTGGCGTTCACGCTGTAAACCTGAGTTCCATCCACATAGATCTGCATCGCGGTGACTGGCAGCCCGGAGAAGCCGCTGGCCACAACATGCAGAGGTGAGTTCATGATCGGTACTGCGAGCGCTGCTGACGATCCTGATGCCACCGGACTCTTCACCACAACTTGTGGCGCCTGCACGGTCACGCTCGCCGTGGTGGAAGACTTGGCGCCCAGGTTGTCCGTGACGGTTGCCGCAATCGAGTAAGAGCCAGCGGTTGAGTACAGATGCGTTGCTGACGGACCGGCCGATGATGATCCATCGCCCCAGTTGATGACCGAACTTGCGATGGTGCCATCAGGATCGGATGACGTGGCGGTGCTCGCTGTGACGGTTACAGGAGCATATCCTGTGCTGGGCGTAACGGTCAGCGCTGCGACCGGCGGCTTGTTCGGCGACGTTACCTGAACCACTGCTGTCTTGATGGCGGTCGCGCCGAGGTTGTCCGTAACAGTAGCCGTGACCGTAAATGATCCGCCGGTTGTATAGGTGTGGCTTGCGCTCACGGCATGGAAGGTAGCGCTTCCATCGCCGAAATTAATCGCGATGCTGACGATATTTCCGTCCGGATCACTAGATCCGGCGGCGGATGCAGTCACGTTCAGTGGCGCCGGCCCACTCAACGGGCTCACGCTAAGTGCCGCGACGGGAGGTTTATTAGGAATTGTCACCTGCACACCGGCTGACATCTTGTTGGTCAATGACGGTTTGCCGGTCGCTTTCACAAAAACCAGGTAGTTGCCGGAGTTGAAGGCGAACGGCGCCAGATCCATTGATCCCGGATTGGCAGCATCTGCCAGCCACATCAGGTTCTGGCCGTCCTGGGAAAGATAGATCGAATAGTGGTCCACGGTATTGGCTTGTCCGGTGATGCTCCAGGACGCAATCGTTCCGCTGACTGACGCATTCACGGTGACACAGTTATCAATGCCGGTTTCAAGTTCCGACCCTTCTTCATAATCATTCCATGTGACTAGTTGGAGAAACGAGAGCGGGCTGGTGCTGGAGTAATATTTTCCGGCGTCCGCCATGGATTGAAGCCAGGTTTGTCCGCATTGCTGGCCAATCAGGCGGTTGGTGCCCCACGCCGCCAGGCTGTCATTGAAACCCTTGTAAGCCGAGCCCATGGAGAACATGCTGGAATGAGCCAGGGCAGTGCGGTAATAGTTGTCCATATAAAGCAGGGCCATGGGGTCGGTGGCGCTCACAGCTTCTGGCGCCAGCCAGGAATAGCCGCCGCCACTTTGCGCATGAGTAAACGCGCCTGCATTGCGAAATACCAGCAGAGGATTGCCGGCAACGCCTTTGCGTACGCGGGCCCAGTCAATTGCGTAGGCAGGGTCGCCAAAGAACAGGACCACAGGCTGCGTGCCAACGTGCAGGTAAGCCCGGGAATTTTCATAGGTCACGTTGGCATAGTTCAGGTCATCAATGGTGGCCTGGGTGACGTCACAGCCCGGCGTCGCCGCGCAGGTCTTCAAAGCGCCGGTGTCATACATCACCACAAAGCTGAACGCCGGTTGTAGTTCGGCCTGGCGCATGATGAACTGCGTAGTCTGATCGTAGGAAAGAAATTGCGTGCTGGATTGACCGCGACCATACCAGTCAATAATGGCGCCATCCAGCCCGCGGCTCACCATGTCAGCTACCTGCTTCTGGACCTGGAGAGCATCATTGGAGTTGTAGCCCACCGAAATGTGGTTGGCAAACCCAAACCACGGCATGAAATGGGCGAAGAGTTTGGTGCCGGAGTTTGCGTAAAGCAGCTTTCGCGTTGGGACCTTGCTGATATTGCCAACGCCAATGTTGCCGTCCGTCAGTGACGTAAAGCTGGCAGCAGCGCTGGTGTTGTTCCCGGTCTCAGCGGAAACTGTAGTGGTGGCCTGAAATTTTGTTCCCGCTGAAGCAGACGTAAGGCTCAGCAGGACAAAAATACTCAACAACAACCAAAGACGAATATTGCGCACGACTCCCCCAAAAAGCTACTTTCCGTCGCCTGGTGGACGACGTAGTGCGCTTCCTATCGGCAAAATTTTTCATCTCGACTGATGTTTAGGTAATGCGGTTATGTATGTTGAAGTGAGTCTAGAACCCGCGGCCTAGGGCTCACATAGGCGGAACCGCTGCCTTCCATGCGCCATTTACCCTAGAGGCCTACGGCGATGTCATTATTAAAAAATTAAGAGGTTGGTACAGGACCAAAACGGGACAATGGGCGCCCAAGAACCGCTGCAGGAACATCACGGCGGTGGAAAACGGACATGTCCGGAGTCAGGATAACTAAATTTCGGCGGTTTGCGTCTAATCGTCTGGCCAAGTAAGCTGAAGAGCTATTAGGACTGGAGCAGGCCCAAATGAGTGCGGAGCCAAAAATGGAGACTACGGCAAAGATTCCTGCTGAGATCAATACAAAGTTAAGGGCCTTGGCACACGATCTCAGCAATTCAATTGAAACCATTATGCAAGCCTCTTACCTGCTGGCGCAGATGCCGTTGGATGATACGGCCAAGAAATGGTCTGATCTGATCGATAAGGCAGGACGTGATTGCGCCAAGATCAACCGCGAAATACGGGACGTTCTGCGCGCAAGCGCCTGAAGTCTACGTTCTGCGCGCCAGCGCCTGAAGTCTACGTTCTGCGCGCCAGCGGCCTGATCCAAATCTGCCGGCTGATCTCCGTGCGGCGTACTCTCTTTATGCTGCTCGCGTTGGCCTGAGTTCTGCCCGTAAATAGTCCTGCGCCCTGCGATAGCCTTCCATGGTTCCCACGTCCATATAAGTCTCACCGCAATATCTGCCGCGGACGGAGTTACCGGCGCTGATGAAGGCGTTGAGAAGGTCGCCGAGATATTCATCTGAGCGATGGCGCGATTCCCACAGCAACTTAAGGCGATGGAATGACTCACCTCGGGCTGTGACGGCACCCCAAATCCAATGAGAAGCCGCATCCTTGCGTTTGACTTGCACTTCGCGAACAAAACCCTGGTCATCGCACACTACCGCGTCAAAAACCGTAGGATCGCTCACCGGGAAAAGCACCAGGTCAACGTCAGCTTGATCCAGGTCAAGCGCCGGCAGGTATGCGTTTTCCGGGAACCAGATTGTGTCAGGCAGTCCAATCAGGACTTTGTCATGGCTGCGGGCAAAAGGTTCAGCGCGAAACAGGGCGTCACAAAGACCTTGCGGCTTCTGCTGCACAACATAGAAAATTTCAGCCGCGTAGTTGCGCTCGGCGAAATACTTCACGATATCTGTCTTTTCGGCGGATATCACCATGCAAATCTGGTCAGCTCCGGCTGCGATCATGCGCTCCACCAGGTACTCTGAAACGGCCTTGGGACGCTCAAGACCTTGAATGATCCGGGAACCCACGGGCAGTAGTTCCTTGGAGCAGCCAAGCGGCTGTATGCGCTGACCTGCACCGGCTGCGGGAATGATTCCGATCATTGAGACACCTCTTCCGTTTGATCTCTTCGCGTGCGCGTTCGCACAGGCTGGCGGATAGCTGAGCCGGCCTCTTCCAGGTAACCAATAAGCTGCTTCGCGCGCGCGGCCCCGGTGTGCTCTTCCAGCGTGCGTGCGCGAGCGCGGGTGGCCATGTGATTCAGCTCGGCGTCCGGGCGGGCCAGCGCTCTTTCAACGTCGGCAGCGGTGGCAACCACGGTGATTTCATGATCGACATCAAAAAAGCTTTTCAGTCCTGTCCATGCGTCCGTAATCAGCGGCGTTGAGCATGCGGCAGCTTCAAAGAACCGTCCGGAAGGGCACCAGCCCCAGCGCGCCATCTCAGCGCGTGTAATGTTGAGCGTGATCCGGGAAGAAGAATAAAAGCTGGGATGATCCTGGGGAGCAATATGCTCGATGCGGCGGACGTTTGCCGGCCACTGCCATTCCCATGGATAAAGTGAACCCGCAAGAACGAACCGCCTGTCAGGATGACGTCGCGCCGGTTCCAGAAAAAGTTCGTCCACCTTCTCCTGACGGTCAGCCGCGTAGGTGCCCATGTAGCTGAGATCGCTGGTAAAGTCCGTGGACGCTTGAACTTTGCGGTAGTCGTCTGGATCAACACATCCAAATAAAGGACGCGCCATCCGCACTCCATGTCTCACTTCCAGTTCTTCCAGGATTGGGCCCCCGGTAAACGACAGCACCAGATCGAACTCCGACAACTGTCGCGGATGCAGGTAGGCAACGTCACCATTCTTGAGGCCGTCGAGGGTGATGGGAGTATCGAGATCGTAGAACACGCGAAGCGGGCGTTCCAGTTCCAGAATCTCGTCATTGATAAGCGCACCGTCGGGCAGGTAACTTGCCGTGATGACCACATCGGAGCCGGCGGCTTCCTCAAGGGCTTCCCGGCGCACTTGCGCCCAGTCAGAATAGAGCGAGACGTCACAATATTCGCACGATTCAAGATCACGCCGTGCACTGTAATAAGGAACGTCTTTCTCAAAGAAATGTATGCGATGTCCCATGCTATGCAGCGCCCGGAAGATGGCCCGATAAGGCGTGGCATGTCCGTTGCCCCAGGAAGAGGTAATTGTCAGGCCAAAAACCGTAATTTTCACGAGTACAAAGTTCCTGGAGCCGCAAAGAAACAGGGTCAGCGACTTGCAGGTGAGATGTAAGGCAGAGTTGGATCGTTGGCTGGATCTTTCTTGCCGGGAATCCTTCTTGCACAGCGGGAATGCTGCGGTTACACTGCGCGATGGACAACGTCAGGAAGGCAAATTTAGAAGATGAACAGCGATAAACCAGAGCCGCAAGCGCAGGGCGCAGCCATTGAACCATCCCCAATGGCTGAACCATCCAGAACGGCGCCTGTTGATCCGGGAAGTTACTGCCCAAATTGCGGATCCAAGATGCGGGAATCGCGCTGCAAGCTCAGTTGCAAGACCTGCGGATTTTTTCTGAGCTGCAGCGACTTCTACTAACCCCTTTTAACACCAAGGACAATGCTGGTGTCAGCACTCCCTCCTCAAGCCAATCTGAAATATTGCGAACTGCGCCTTGCCCCAGCCCAACAAGATGGCCTTCCTCTTAGTGACGGTACTGCGATTCTGAGTCTTACTTCTGCCGACGAAACCAACAAGCTGGGTGTGCCCGTGATTCGGGAACTGCTTGGGTGTGTGACAAAGCTTCGCGCGGAAGCCGAGGCTGGTGCAATCAAGAAGTTCATTATCACCGGCAATGAAAAATTCTTTTCGGCCGGGGCCGATTTGAATGAGATTGTCCAGCTTACTGGACCGGAAGCATTCGGATTTTCCCGTCTCGGACAAAGGCTCATGCTGGCCGTCGATCATTTTCCCGCGCCCGTGATAGCCGCGATCCGTGGCTATTGCATGGGCGGCGGCATGGATCTGGCATTGGCGTGCCACTACCGCATTGCGTCACCGGACGCCGTGTTCGGCCATCGCGGAGCGTCTCTTGGACTGATGACAGGTTGGGGCGGAACGCAGCGTCTTCCCCGACTCATCGGAAAAGCGCGGGCACTGCAGATGTTTCTCCTCGCCGAGATGGTCAACGCGGAAGATGCAAAGAGGATTGGTTTGGTGGACGAAATTGCCGAGAATCCGATCGTTGCCGCGATCAAGTCGAAGACTTAAGCGAACTCAGCCGCGCCCGCGGCAGCGTGCTGTCTTTCTTGTTTTTTATCAAAGTTTTTTCCGATCAGCGGCAATCAGTGCCATCAGTGTTATCAGCGGTAAGGTTTTCTCGTTGGTTTGCGCCAACATCCGGTTTGCTACCACTCCCTGTCACCATTTAACCTAGCAGGTTTGCTCTAACCCACATGCCTGAACTATCCAATAAGCTCTTCAGCAAGATTGATCCCACGTCGGCGCGCTATGAAAAGAACATGCGCAGCATGGCGGAACTGGTGGCTGCCATTCGCACCGAAGAAGAACAGATCCGCATGGGCGGAGGCGAGAAAGCCATCGAGTCGCAGCACTCCAAAAAACGCCTGACGGCACGCGAACGCATCGACCTGCTCATCGATCGTGATACGTCGTTCCTGGAGCTTGGTCTTTACGCCGCCTATGAAATGTATGAAGAGTGGGGTGGCGCGCCATCGGCGGGCGTGGTCACCGGGCTGGGACGGATCCAGGGCCGGCTGTTCATGCTGATCGTGAATGATGCCACGGTAAAGGCCGGCGCATTTTTTCCCATGACGGCCAAAAAAGTCATCCGCGCGCAGAATATCGCGATCGAAAACCATATTCCTACCATCTACCTGGTGGATTCCGCGGGCGTCTTTCTGCCTCTCCAGGAGGATGTTTTTCCGGATACCGATGACTTCGGCCGCGTCTTCCGCAACAACGCAGTCATGTCCGCCATGGGAATCACCCAGATCACGGCGATTATGGGAATGTGCGTTGCCGGTGGCGCTTATCTTCCGGTGATGTGTGACACCATTCTGATGACCGAAGGCAGCGGACTCTTCCTGGCTGGTCCGGCTCTGGTGCAGGCAGCCATCGGCGCCAGGTACACCGCGGAAGAATTGGGCGGCGCTCAGATGCATGCACAGATTGCCGGCACCATTGATTATCGCGAAGCCAATGATCATATCTGCCTGGAGCGCATACGCTCCGTGGTCAGCAAGCTGGGCCACAAGCCGGCCGCCCGCTTCGATCGCAGCAAAGCAGAGCCTGCGGCTTACGCCGCCGAAGAGCTTTACGGAATCTATGAAGTCGATGGCGCGCGTCCCTATGACATGAAGGAAATCATTGCCCGCGTTGTCGATGGAGGAAAATTCGACGAATACAAAGCCGAATATGGCAAGACGGTCATCTGCGGCCTGGCGCGCATCGGGGGCTTTGCCGTGGGTATCGTCGCCAATCAGGCGTTGCCGGTGCAACAGACCGATCCGGGCTCTGGAGAAAAACGAGTTGAATTCGGTCGCGTGATCTACACGGAGAGCGCGGAGAAAGCCGCGCGCTTCATCATGGATTGCAACCAGAATCTGGTGCCGCTGATATTCCTGCATGACGTGAACGGCTTCATGGTCGGCCGCGACGCGGAGTGGAGTGGGATCATCAAGGCCGGCGCCAAGATGGTGAACGCCGTCTCCAATTCGGTGGTGCCCAAGATTGTGGTGATCATAGGCGGGTCGTTCGGAGCAGGTCATTACGCCATGTGCGGCAAGGCCTACGATCCTCGATTTGTCTTTGCCTGGCCAACCGCCAGATATGCGGTCATGGGCGGCTCGGCCGCGGCAGGCACGCTCGTGGAAATCAAAATCAAGCAACTGGAACGTGGTGGTAAGAAACTGAGCGACGCCGAACGTCAGGAATTGTTCAACACCACCAAAGCCACCTATGAGCACCAGACTGATCCACGTTACGGCGCAGCAAGATTGTGGCTCGATAAGATCATCGACCCGATGGAAACGCGCCAGGCCCTGATCACCGCGCTGGAGGCGGCAAGCCTGAACCCGGAGGTGAAGGAGTTTAAGGTGGGGGTCTTGCAGACCTAACTGTTCACTGCACAGAGAAGTAAGATTCACCACGGAGGCACGGAAACACGGAGAGAAGCAAAATCAAAAAGGGAGTTCTAACTGTTCGCCTGAGGCAAGAGAACAGCGAGCCAAAGGAGTTTGTGTTGCCTGATTCAGCGGGTATTGCTCCAAAACTACGACATGAGGCCTTGACTGAGCAGATACTAGGAGCGGCGATTGAGGTCCATAGGGTTATTGGTCCCGGACTGCTCGAATCTGCATATGAAGAATGCTTATGCCACGAGTTGCATTCGAGAGGGTTGAGCTTTGAGAGACAAGTTACAGTACCCGTTGTGCACAAGGCAATTAGTCTCGACTGCGGGTACAAACTCGACCTGATCGTCGAAAACACAGTGATTCTGGAACTGAAATGCGTGGAACGCATTGCTTCGATACACGAAGCACAACTGCTTACGTACATGAAACTTTTAGGTAAACCGGTTGGATTCATCATCAACTTTAATGTTCCCACATTGAAGGCTGGCATTGTCAGGAAAGTGTTGTGAGCTGCTTTTCTCCGTGTCTCCGTGCCTCCGTGGTGAATAAGGTCCGTACGTCCCGGGCCTTCCGTGGTAGGTTTTCTAATGTCTAACGCCGTAAAGCTCATCGAATGCCCGCGCGACGCCTGGCAGGGCCTCAAGGGCCAGATTCCGTCTGATATCAAGGCGCAGTATCTCCGTGCGCTGATCGGCGCCGGATTCAAGCACATTGATGCCGTTTCGTTTGTGTCTCCCAAAGCCATTCCCCAGATGGTGGATTCAGAGAAGGTGCTGGAGTTGCTCGACCCTCCTGATGACGTGGAGATCATCGGGATCGTGGTCAACCAGAAGGGTGCAGAGCGGGCGATTGCCACCGACGCCGTGCAGACGCTCGGATTTCCATACTCTATCTCTCCGACATTCCTGGAGCGCAATCAGCATCAGACACTGGAACAGTCGATCGATGAGCTGGAGCAGATCAAGCTGAAAGCGGACGCCGCCGGGCTGGACGTAGTGGCGTATATATCGATGGCATTCGGCAATCCGTATGGCGACCTGTGGAACGCCGAAGAGGTTCTGGAAGCGGTAGGTATTCTGGCGGATATGGGCATTACACAAATATCGCTGGCAGATACTGTTGGATTGGCCTCGCCAAAACAGGTGCAGGAGATTATTGCTCCGGTGATTGAGAACTACGATCATCTGGAGATTGGCGCGCACCTGCACAGTACCCGCGCCGGCGCCGCAGAGAAGGTGCTGGCGGCGTATGACGCTGGCTGCCGGCGGTTTGATTCCGCCATCGGCGGGCTGGGCGGATGCCCGTTCGCGCAGGATGAGATGATCGGCAACATTCCCACCGAGATCGCCGTGATGGCCCTCCGAGAGCACGGCGCAGAATTCGATTTGAAGAAGTCGCTGGATGCAGTGATCGAGATGTCGGCGGATATCGCGAAGAAGCACACGGTGGTGCAGTGAAAGCGGGTGGTAGGCTGATTGGTGGCCTGCTGCTTTTCGCGGCTGGAACTGCGTTCTCCTGCCCGCCATTCTCTGCGCAACAAGAATCGCAGATAACCTTTTTTGAGAGCCATGGCATTCGCTTCACGATTCCAGCGGGATATGAGCAGCGCACCAGCAAAAATCCCGGCGTGGCTCTTTTCGAGCCGCATAAGGAGCTTCATACTTTGGCGATCGTTAAATTCTACTTTGAGCATCGGGCAGACAGTTCTCCCGGAAGCGAGCTCACCCCGCAAAAAATGGACGAATTCGGTCTGACGAGAACGGGAGAATGGCAGATGACCATGGCAGGCCGCGATGGAGGATGTGTCGAATACTCTGTTAAAACCAGATCTCGCGTGGTACTGGTCCAGGCAGAATGTTCGTTCGGCACTGAATTGCATTCGTCGTTCTTTGGGGAACCACGGAATCTGGATTATTTTTACGGGTTTATTCGAACGGCAGTGCCAGCAGATAAGGGACGACTGTAATCTATAAAACGGTGGGGCATTCCAAATCCGATAGCGTTGCCAAGATCCCAAGCGATATTGCGAAGAATCATACGGTGGTGCAGTGAAGAGATTAAAAGTATATGGCATCATCGCGCTAAGCCTGGTAGTGGTGAGCCTGGTCATCAACTTTGGTCACGCTGACCTGTCTGCACTCGCATGGCATATCCGTCATGGATCTGATGTCAAAATTGGTGGTGTCAAAGTTCCGGTTCCTTTATCTTTCGAAGCCAGCGATCCTGCGGGATTACCCTCTTTCTACCTAACGCGAATACCAGGAATTCTTTGGCATGGAGGAGGCTTTATCGATATTGACTTCATTGCCATGCCTTCGCCTGATGCCCAGGCTAAGATGGTGGCCTTGTTGAACAGCAGGTCTACCGTCAAACGGACAAAAACCGAAGAACATGCAGCTGTTTTCGCCGGCCGGCAGGGTGGGTGTTCTGAATATGATGTTGAGATGCCTACACCACGTTTCGTGGTCAGGAGCTTTGAAATCTACTGCCATTTTGACGGTAACGTGAGCGCGACATTCATGGGCTCACCCAGCCTCAAGGGTGATTTCTACAACATCATTCAAAGTGCTGAAAAGATCGGAGCAATAAAATAATGCCGTACACCACTGTTCTCTACTTGGATTTGAAGAAGTCTCTGGATGCGGTGATTGAGATGTCAGCGGAAATCGCGAAGAAGCATACGGTGGTGCAGTGAGGAAGAGTTCAGCTATCTGCGCATTTGCTATTTTGCTTCTGATTGGTGTCTGGCTTCTCGGAACAAATCTCTTCTCATTGACTTGGCACGCATCGCACGGCTTTCATCGAGAAATGAATGGCGTCCGTTTTTATGTACCGCTTCTTTATCGCGAGGACGACGGTTCTGTTTACAACGAGTTTTCCTTTTATACGAATAGAAGCCCACTCTTTAAAAAAGATGGAAGCATTACCATTGGCTTCCAGAACCAAGCACCAAAAGTATCCTTTGCACCCATGGACCAGAAATCTCAGCACATGCTCGGCGTTCAATTCCTTGCGCAACGGTCCGCAACCCTGGCAAATCAATCTGGGGACTGTTTCGAGTACGGAATTGATGTGCTGATGATAAATGCCACTCGGCATGGATTTGGGCGTGTGTGGATCGAATGCCGTTTCCGAGACGATCTGCGCGCTTCCTTTGACGGATCATCAAGTGCTGTCCCCGACTTCTACGACTTTCTAGATCGAGCCAAGTTGGTGCAACGAAACCACTGATATGAGCTATAAAACCGTTCTCTACTCCGAATCCAACAGCATCGCCGCCATCACGCTCAACCGCGCCGATAAGCGCAACGCCATCAGCTATGAGTTGATTGACGATCTAACGGCAGCCTTGTCGCAGGCTGCCAGATCTGACGCACAGATCATCATCCTAACTGGTGCGGGCAGCGCGTTCTGTGCCGGCATGGACCTGGAGAATCTCAAGCAGCTTCTGGGCCGCACGCCGGAAGAAAATCTGCAAGACTCCACCAAGATGGCAGGACTATTCCGCGCCTTGTATGACTTTCCCAAGCCGACCATCGCCGCCGTGAACGGAGCGGCCATCGCCGGTGGTACTGGATTGGCGACATTGTGTGACTTCACGCTTACCGTGCCCGAAGCAAAGTTCGGCTATACCGAAGTCCGGATCGGCTTCGTGCCGGGAATCGTCTCGAGCTACTTGATTGCGAATATCGGCGAGAAGCGTGCCCGCGATCTTCTGCTTACAGGCCGGCTGTTCGGAGCGGAAGAAGCGCACCGCCTGGGCCTGGTCAATGAGATTGTCGCGCCGGAAAAACTCATGCCTCGCGCTTTGGAACTGGCGCGTCAATTAATGGAGAACAGTCCAACCTCGCTGCGTAGGACCAAGTCTTTGCTATCAAGCTACACAAAAGAGCAGTTTGACCGGCAGGTAGAGCAGGCGGTGAAAGAAAATGCCGCCATCCGGCAGACACCGGACTTCAAGGAAGGCATCAGTTCATTCCTGGAGAAGCGCAAACCCAAATGGACAGGCAAAGAGTGATCACCGGCGAGACAACATTGCGCGTCCGCTACGCCGAGACCGACAAGATGGGAGTGGTCTACCACACCAACTTCGCCATCTGGTTTGAAGTCGGACGTGTGGAACTCCTGCGGCAACTGGGTTTTGAATACAGCAACATGGAAAAGGACGACAACTGCCATATCCCGGTAGTCGACCTGCGCGTCCGCTATAAGGCCCCGGCTCTGTATGATGATGAGATCGTGATCCGCACGGAGTTGAAGAATGTGCGGCGATCACTTTTACACTTTGGCTACGAAATAAAACGCGCCAATGGCGACCAGGCGTTGCTCGCCACGGGAGAGACAACGCATATTATCGTAGACCGTGATCTGCGTCGCTGTCCGCTTCCGGAAAAGTATATGAGCGCGTTCGGCAAACAGTTGAAAGTAACAAATACACAAGGGAAGTCATGAATCCTGTTCGGTTGAATGGAAACAGTCTCACGCTCGACGAGTTGCGAGACATCGTGGTGGACCGGCGTCCGGTGATGCTGGAAGCTGCGGCGCGGGAAAAAGTACGCGCGGCGCGCGCGGTGGTGGACCGCCTGGTAGCCGAGAACCGTGTTGCTTACGCCATCAACACCGGAGTCGGCAAACTGAGTGACGTGCACATTCCTCCGGAGCAGAACCGCCAGCTTCAAGTGAACCTGATTCGCTCCCATTGTGCCGGCGTAGGCGAACCGCTGAGCGTGGATGAGACCCGCGCCATGATGTTGTTGCGGGCCAACTCCCTGTCGAAAGGCTTTTCCGGTGTCCGCACAGAGGTGATTGACCTTATCTGCGAGATGCTGAACCGCGGCATACATCCGGTTGTTCCTTCGCAGGGAAGCGTAGGAGCAAGCGGTGATCTGGCGCCACTGGCGCACCTGGCTTTGGCGATGATCGGCGAAGGAGATGTGATTTTCGAAAATGTGCGCATGCTCAGCGCCGACGCGATGAAGAAAGCGCAGATGACGCCGCTGGTTCCCGAAGCCAAGGAAGCTATCTCTCTCATCAACGGTACCCAGGCAATGCTCGCGGTAGGAACGCTGTCACTTCTGGCGGCGGAGAACCTTGCCGCCACGGCGGACATACTGGGCGCCATGACACTCGACGCGCTCCACGGCACGGACGTGGCTTTTGATGAGCGTATCCATCATGCTCGTCCCCATGCTGGTCAGGTAAAGGTGGCGGAAAATCTGAGGCGTTTGCTGGCCGGCAGCCAGATCCGCGATTCCCACAAGGATTGTGGCCGTGTGCAGGACGCATATTCCCTGCGTTGCATACCGCAGGTCCACGGCGCAATCCGCGATACGCTGGACTTCTGCCGCAAGACTTTTGAAATCGAAATGAACTCCGCCGTAGACAATCCCCTGGTGTTTACCCAGAAAGGGGGCGATGGCGACATTATTTCCGGTGGCAATTTCCACGGCCAGCCTTTGGCTTTCGCGCTGGATTATCTGGCCATTGTGATCACGGCCCTTGCAGGTATCTCAGAGCGACGCATTGAGCGCCTGGTGAATCCTGCGCTCAATGAAGGCCTACCGCCGTTTCTGGCGCCGGAAGCGGGAATCAATTCCGGCTTCATGATGCCGCAGGTAACAGCGGCCGCACTTGCAAGCGAGAATAAGGTGCTGGCGCATCCAGCATCCGTTGATTCGATTACCACGTCCGGGAATAAAGAAGACTACGTATCCATGGGGATGGCGGCGGCCATCAAGTTGAAGAAAGTAATCGCCAACGCCACATTCGTTTTGGCGATTGAAGCCTGTGCTGCCGCACAAGCCATCGACTTTCTCGCTCCGCTCAAGACCAGCGTACTGTTACAGCAGGCACATGCGGCCATCCGCAAAGTCAGCCCGAAGATCGAACAGGATCGCGTCTTTGCCACTGACTTTGCCAAACTGGCGGAATTAATTAAAGCAAAAGGGATTGCGGGATGAACTGGCTGCTCGAAACTACGTTGCGTACTGGGCGATGCCGTTGCCGAACGACCAATTTTCTTTGGGCACTTCCACCAGGTTGATCAGCACGTCTTCCCGTCGCGCTTGCACGGACTCCACCAGCAGGTCGGCAATGCGTTTGTACAGCGCTTTCTTCATCTCCACCGTGCGGCCGGTATTGAGCGTGATCTGGATGATGATCAGGCCCTCGGTGCGCTTGATATTGAGGTATTCAGCGTCATAAACGAAGCTTGATTTGCCGTGGTCGGTGAAGACCTGGAATTTGTCCAGCGGCGGCACGTTGATGGTCTCAACCATTGCTTTGTGGATGGAGTCGGCAACTTTCTGCTTGAACGACTCGGGTTTACCTTCCAACAGCGATACGCGAACAAGGGGCATTCTGTTCCTTCCTGACTGCAATTTGTGAGGTTTCTGATAAAACAGCTACCTTACGTTACATACTGGGCAAGGCCATTGCCAAAAGACCAGTTTTCCTTCTGAACTTCTTCGATGTTGATCATCACGTCCTCTGGCCTTGTCTGACCAGACTCGGACAGTAGTACGGCAATTCTTTGATAGAGCGCTTTTTTTGTCTTCACGCTGCGCCCTAGACTGATTGTGATCTGGATGATGACGAGATGGTCAGTGCGCCGGATATTTAAGTATTCGGCATCATAGAACAAAGCGGATTTGCGATACTCAGTGAAGACCTGGAAGCGATCCAGCAGTGGGATATGGATCGTCTCCACCAGGGCCTGGTGAACGGCATCGCCAACTTTCTTTTTAAACGATTCAGGGGCGCCCTCCATCAAAGAAATGCGAACCAGCGGCATGTCATCTCCCACCAACTCAGATATTCAATGGATTCAACCGCTGGGTAAAAGATGCAGACGGCAGGCGATTATTTGAGTGGCGGAGCAGAATTTGAAAGACTTTTCCGCGCCGCGTGAGTCTATCCTTTGCCTGTAACCTTTTCCAATGGCTCCGGTATTCGTAACTGGCTATTTGTTTCGTGCTTCCGCCACTGAGGTTTTTTGACCATGATGGAATCTATCCTGCAGGACCTTCGCTACGAACTGCGTACACTGATCAAATCTCCACGCTTCACCTCGATCGCGCTGATCACTCTGGTGCTGGGGATTGCCGCAAACGTTGCAATTTTCACCTTTGTGGATGCCGCTCTGATTCGTCCGCTGCCATACAGAGATTCGTCGCGACTGGTAGAGGTCTACGATTCGCGTTCCATGGATGTGAACGACCAGTTCGAATCCTCCTATCCTGACTTTCTTGACTGGCGCGACCAGCAGCGGGTTTTCGACGGGCTGGGCGGCTATAGCCAGAATGAAGTGGTGCTGCGTGGCGGCAGGACTCCGGAATTACTGCCAGCCGCGGTGGCGAGCGACAATTTCTTCCAGGTTCTTGGCGTACAGCCAATCGCAGGACGAGATTTCCGTCCCGGAGAAGATCAGAACGCGGCGCCACGAACTGCGATGATCAGTTACGCGTGGTGGAAGAATCATTTCGGCGGCAAGGACGTGGTCGGGCAGGTGATCACTCTGGACGATCAGCCCCACACCATTATCGGAATTCTGCCTGCTGACTTTCACTTTGCACCCGTCGGCGACCCCCAAGTGTGGACAACCTTGCATGCCAGCCGCGGAATGCTCACGCGAAGGAATCTGCACTGGTTGAACGTGGTTGGTCGACTCAAGCCGGGAGTTTCACAGGAGACAGCAGGCGCGGCGATGAATGTGATCGCGGAGCGGCTGGAAAAGCAATATCCGCAAACGAATGACAAGTTGCGGACCGCTGTGGTGCCACTCAATCAGGTGATCGTCGGGCAGATTCGTCCCATCCTGGTGGTCCTGCTGATTGCCGTGGGCTTATTGTTGATGATTGCATGCGCGAACGTCGCCAATCTGCTGCTGGCACGCGCGCTCTCTCGCCGCAATGAAATGGCTATCCGGGCAGCGTTGGGCGCGAGCCGCGCACGTTTGATGGGACTGATGCTGATGGAGGGCCTGGTGCTTTCCTTTACTGGAGCCGTGGCTGGCCTGGCATTAGCGCACTGGATGATCAAGGGCTTTGTGGCCTTGATCCCGGCAAGCCGGCTGGACGCAATGCCATACCTCAAACATATGGGCATTGATTTCCGCGTTTTGCTGTTTGCATTTGCTGTGGCCCTGATTACCGGAACTATCTTTGCGCTGGCCCCGGCGCTGCAGGCGTCGAGTGCCAACGTTCAGGGAGCATTGAAAGACGGCTCGCGTGGCTCCCATTCAGGCACGTGGCGTCGATTCGCCTCTGCGCTCGTCATTGTTGAGGTGGCCCTGGCCATGGTGCTGCTTGCCGGATCAGGTCTGCTGGTCAAAAGCCTGTATCGTTTGCTGGATGTGAATCCGGGGTTCGACCAGCACAATCTTCTTGGTCTGATGGTGGGGCTGACAGAAAAAAGGTTTCCACATGATGCTGAGCAGATCCAGGCGCATCAGGCGTTGCTGGATCATTTGCGCGCCCTCCCAGGCGTGAAGTCCGTAGGCTCTAGCAGTGTTTTGCCGGTTTCAGGCGGCGGTAATACCAGCAACTTGCGCGTGGTGGGTTTGCCCTCGGAGTCGCCGCAGGGACGCGAAGCAAATAGTCGCGAGGTAAGCCGGGCGTATTTTCAGACGCTTGGCGCAGAATTGCTGCAGGGAAGCTGGTTTACTGAAGCAGACAATGCGACGGGCCCAAAGCGCGTAATTATTAACAAGACTCTGGCCGACCAATTCATGCCGGGCCTGGATCCGTTGAAGCAGCAAATCTGGTTTACCTATTCGGACAAGGAAAAGCCGCGGCAAGTGGTGGGCGTGATACGTGATGTGAAAGAAGGACCGCTGGATACGCCGGCCCGCCCGGCGATCTACACGCCCATGGAAGCCGAAGGAGAACTCTATTACAACCTGATTCTCCGTACCCAGCAGCGGCCGGATGCATTGATTGATGAGGTCAACGCGGCGGTGCGGCAAATTGATCCGGACGCTATCACCTTCCAGGTGCAGACCATGGAAGACAGGATACAGCGGTCGCCTGCGGCCTTTCTTCATCGCTATCCAGCGTGGCTGGCTGCGGGATTTGCCGCACTGGCACTGCTATTGGGAACCGTAGGCCTATACGGACTGGTGTCGTATTCAGTGACGCAACGCACGCAGGAGTTCGGCATTCGCATGGCCCTGGGCGCACAACGCAGCCACGTGTTGAACATGGTCATGCGACAGGGATTACAACTGATTGTGCCGGGGATCGTTGTGGGATCCATCGCCGCGGTGGCCGCAGCGTATCTGGTCAGAAGCATGCTGTTTGGTGTGTCTGCGGCTGATCCCATCATTCTGGCTGGGGTTACAGTGTTGCTGGCCGGCGTGACTTTGTTTGCCAGTTTCATACCTGCGCGCACGGCCACCCGGGTCGATCCCATGGTGGCGTTGCGATATGAGTAAGTTGTAGCTTAACTAGCGGCGATGCCCGCCAATCCCAGATCTTCAGCAATCGCCTTCATGGCTTCAATGCAGAAGGCGATGTGCTCTTCCAGGTCAATGCCCAGGTCAGCAGCGCCGTTGATAATGTCGTCGCGGTTCACGCTGCGGGCGAACGCTTTGTCCTTCATTTTTCTACGAACGGACTTGGCGTCCACTTCCGCCAGGGATTTGCTGGGTTTCACCAGCGTGCTGGCCGTGATGAACCCGGACAGCTCGTCACAGGCATAGAGAACTTTCTCCATGTTGCTTTCGCGTTTAACGCCGCTATAGTCGGCGTGCGAGAGGATGGCGCGGCGGACATCTTCAGGGTAGCCGCGTTCCTCCAGAATTTTGTTGCCGATAAATGGATGCTCTTCCGGTGTGGGATATTTCTCGTAATCGAAGTCGTGCAGCAATCCGGTGATGGCCCATTTGTCTTCGTCTTCACCGTATTTGCGGGCATAGGCGCGCATGCACGCTTCCACGGCCAGCATGTGTTTGCGGAGGCTTTCTGACTGGGTGTATTCGCACATGAGATTCCAGGATTCCTGACGATTTGGCATAGATTTTTAGGTATTTTCTCCTTTTATTCGCCTGTTAATTCGGTATTTGTGCCTGTTTTACCCGTATTTTTAGGTTGACAGCCGCAATTTCATGCCTGACACTACCTAAGTTGTTGGGCGAACAGGAGTAAACCGTTTTTGGAGTATTGCCTGCTCTGGCACTCCGAAAAAATTCATGGCGACAACTCTAGCACCGGTTGATTCCCGGGAAGTTGTGCGTTGCGATGATTGTCATCTTGTCCAATTCAGGACAAATAATAACCTTTGCAGAAGATGCAAGAAATCACTGGATGAGGATGAACCTGAACCCATTCTGGTGGAAGCGGCGCCGGTAGCTGAGCCCGTCCGGAGCCGGCATACCCATCTTCAAGTTGCGGCGGCGATCCGCATGCTGCGGCAGAGATCAGGCCTAAGTCAACGCCAGCTTGCGCTGCGCATGCTTGTGCCGCGCACCTACGTATCCAAGATTGAAAACGAGAAGGCGGTGCCAACACTGTCTTCATTGCAGCGGCTGGCCACGGCCCTGGAAGTTTCCGTGGGCGATTTGCTGCGAGGCGCCACCCGTACGGTGGAAGATGAAATTGAAGATCTGATGAAGGACGAGTTCATTGCGGAACTGGTCCCACTCATGGCCAAACTGGATTCCATGCAACGCTCAAGTCTGATGGCGCAGATGCGCGACTTGAGTGTGCGTCCGAGAAGAAGCGCGTAGTCTCTCCTTGAGGTTGTGACCTGCCGGAGCAAGGTGCTCCGGCCTTTTTTTGTCCGCGAAGAAGCATTCAGCACTCAGCCATCAGCATTCAGCCGTTAAGCTCGGGCTTGGATTTGGCTAAATACCAAGTACCAAATACCAAGTACCAATCAGTACCAACAAATTCCTTGCGGAATTACGACTCCTCAGCGCAGCGCCCCGAACGCTTGCGTCAAATCTTCCTGCAAGTCTTGTATGTTTTCCAACCCAACATTTAGACGAACAATACGCGATCCATAGTCGGGCCGCTTGTCACTTTGGAAATCATAGGCCATAACCAGACTGGTGACGCCACCCCAGCTATAGCCGATCTTGAAGAGCTTCAAGGCATCCACAAAGGCCATTACCTGCTGCTTGCTGAATGTACGTTTGAACACGATGGAGAAAACGCCGGAAGAACCGCTGAAGTCCCGTTTCCAGAATTTATGGCCAGGACACGACGGCAATGCCGGATGAAGAACCAGTTCAATCTCCGGACGCGCGCTGAGCCACTGGGCAAGCGTGAGCGCGTTTTTTTCGATCGTGTCGAGACGCACCGCGAGGGTTTTCATGCCCCTCAAGGCAAGCGAGCAATCGTCGGGTGAGACGGCGCAGCCGATGAGTTGCTGTGTGGCCCCGAGCGCCTGGTAGTGGTCGGGATTCTTTACCGTGACCGATCCCAGCAGCAGATCACTATGTCCGCCGATATATTTAGTCACTGCCTGCATGGTAACGTCCACGCCGTGAGCCAGCGCGTCAAAGTAAACGCCGGCTGCCCATGTGTTGTCGATCACTACCAGTGCACCTGCTTTGTGTGCGGCCTCCGCCATGGCAGGCACATCCTGCACTTCCATGCTGATGGATCCGGGGCTTTCACACCAGAGCAGACGGGTATTGGCGCGGAGATGAGATGCAATACCCGGGCCGGTGTTCGGCGGATAGTAGCTGACCTCAACGCCGAAACGGCGGAGCACGTGATTGGCAAACTTTCGGTTGGGCCCGTAAATACTCTCCGGAATCAGAACGTGGTCACCGGCTTTAAGGAATGCCAGGTTGATCAAAGAAATGGCGGCCTGGCCACCGGGCGCAAGGACCGTTCGATAACCGTTCTCCAGTTCGCAGATTTTCACGGCCAGCTCCAGCGCAGTAGGCGTGCCGTAAAGTCCGTAGGTATATCCGGCTTCATACTGGTCCCACAACTCATTCGCCGCTCCCACGTTCGAAAAGAGCACGGTGGAGCCGCGGTAAACCGGCGTGGCAAGAGATCGGAAGCCCTCGGGCGCAGCCGCGTCTGAGTGAATCAGCTTGGTTTTCCAGTCTTTAGGCGTTTTCATCGAACTCGATTATAGAAAACTCCACACAAGGTTGATTCCGAGCGTAGAGAGAATCCCCTCGACGTTTTCAATTTCTACAACTGAGGGTGTGTTGAAAGCTGGATGTCTGAATTACATGCGTGAGCGACGCTTCTCCGGCGGGGTTTCGCGATCAAGACGGGCGGCTTCAATGATCAGTTCGGCAAGACCGGGTTTGGCCAGGTCCTCGGCCGTACGGATTTTTACATGGCGAAGGTTCTTGCCGGTGCCTTCCAGAAGGTGTTTCGGATCTTTCAGCGATGTACCCAGCGCAAACCCAAGACTGAGGTGAGTTTTGGCGATCAGAAAAAAAGCAAAGCTGCCAACCAGAGAAAACGCCGGGATACCCCAGGCATTCACTGACTCTTTAGCCTCCGGCACCTGCCCCTTTACCAAACGACGCAGTTCCTGGGCCAGTTCCTGCATTTTGGCTGGATGCTCTTTGAGAGATTCATCAATCGTTCGCGGTTTGGACTTCGATTCCTTTGGAGCCGGAGATCTCTTCTTGGTTGGAATGGCCATTCTCGTTGCTCCTGGTGTCGGGGTAAGTCTACATCAACTGGGTGCGAGTGACTGCGCGCTGTCAGAAGGTTGCATGGGAGTTGTCTCTAAAGTCTAGAAACCAGGTCTAGCAACTCATTGCGTGCTGCTGCACTCAAAGCAAACAGGGGACGAATTATGTTGACGATTCTTGTGGTAATTCTCGTCTTGATGCTGGTTGGAGCGCTTCCTTCATGGCCGCACAGCCGAAACTGGGGATATTACCCGAGCGGTGGCCTCGGGCTCATCCTGCTGATCGTGATTATCTTGCTTTTGACAGGACATTGATTGGGGCTAATGGAAATGAAATTGGTGCGACTCACAAAGCCGCTGCTTGGATTGGTTTTGCTGGCGGCGACACTGATCCTTGGTTGTTCATCCTCGCAGGATACTGACAAGACACGTCAGGAGGCGGCCGACGCCGCAGCCCAGATTAAACAGGGAAGCAAAGTGGCGGCGGTTGAGATCAAGAAAGGCGCAGTTGAGGCGGGCAAGCAGAGCAAGGCAATCGCCGAAGGTGTGAAGGAAGGCTGGACTGCGGAATCGAAAAAGATAAACGTAAACAAGGCGTCCAGGATCCAGCTCCTCACCCTGCCGGGAATGGATGAAGAATCCGCGCGGCGGATCATTGCCGGCCGCCCCTATCACACCCGGGATGAACTGAACACCAAGGGCATTATTTCGCCGGAGGAGTTCCAGAAAATCCAGGGACAAATCTCCGTCAATTCGAACTGATCCGGTGAGGCGGATCAAGCAATCAGGGCCAGGCGCGTTGTCCGACGTTTTTTGGCGGACGGGTCTGGCCCTGCGTTTTTTGCAGCGAACGTTTCCGGGGGGTGAACTATTTGGTGGGTTCCATCTGTAACGCGTCATTGAACAGGTTGAAATAGTTGAAGAGCCCAATGGCGGCGATGAGTTCTACCACCGCAGGTTCATCGTATTGCTGGCGCAGTTCAGCAAAGAGAGCATCATCCATGGAGTGCTGGTCACGCGTGAGGCGATCGGCCACGCGCAGGGCGATCTTCTCCTGAGGAGTAAAGTCACTGCGCTGGTCAGCGTTCGCCAGATCGTTGATCTGCTCGTCTGTCCAGCCGTACCGTCTTGCCAAGACGGTGTGAGAAGCCAGTCAATATTCGCAGCGGTTGATTTGTGACACCCGCACGAAAAGCAGTTCTTTCAACTTGGCAGGCAGCGCGCCATTGGCGGAAATCACTCCGAAATGATCAATCATTGAGCGGAGTATTTCCGGACGATGGGCCACCGTGCGGAACATATTGGGAATGTTGCCGCGCTGTTTCATGAAGCGGTCAAAAATTTCACCGACTTCAGGTGAAACCACGGAGCGGTCAAGGCGTGAGATTCTGGACATAGTCGAGGGGAGTCGTGCGGAGCAGGCGATGTTTCCGCCTGCCCGGAAGAGTTTATTTGAATGAACCGACTGCAGCGGTTTCGTCGTCTTTGATATCGAAAACGGTGTACAGCTTGGTGATCTGGAGCAGGTCATGGACTTTCTTGGTGAGGTGGAGCAATTTCAACTCGCCGCCCTGATTGCGGACGGTGGTGAATGCGCTGACCAACTCGCCGATTCCTGAGCTGTCAATATAGGTTACGTCGCCCAGGTTCAGCAGGATCTTCTTCTGCCCTTTGGCAACCAGGTCACGGATGGAATCACGCAGCACCACGCTGCCCTCTCCCAGAGTGATGCGGCCACTCATGTCCACCACGGTGACGCCATTGACCTGCCGGTTGCTTGCCTTCATTGTCACGTTGTTTCCTCCTTGGCATTCGCCGCGCTGCGGCCTTTATGCTTGATTAATGTGATTTCGGTCCCTGGATCGGTGTTTCTGAACTTCACCTCGTCCATAAAAGCGCGAATCAGAAAGATGCCGCGTCCGGAACCCTTCATTAAGTTGTCTGGCGCCAGAGGGTCAGGAAGGTGGCTTGCATCCAAACCCTTGCCCTGGTCAGTAATAGTGATGACAAGCGCGTCGCCGGTGTTTTCACAGACGAACAGAACTTTTTTGGCCGGATCGGCGGAATTGCCATGCATCACGGCGTTTACGGCCGCTTCACGCACGGCCATGGCGATGTTGTACTGGTCATCTTCGTTAAATCCCGCCGTGGCTGCCGCTTCAACCGCCATGCTTTCCGCACGGTTGACGGTATCCAACGTCGATTCGAACGAATAAGACACCCGTTTTGTCATGCGGCGGTCCACATTATTGTGATGTTGGGGCGACTGCGGCCAACGGACGGCTGGGCTAACTAGGAAAGTTTGCCTAGTGCGCTGCGAATTGTCAAACGGCTTCTGCTGATCGGGCTGCTCTGGCCATGGAACTTTTCCGCTCCAACTGGTGTCAGTGCTGCACCGGATCGAAGCTGAGGACGAGCAAAGTCTGATCATCGAACTTCGGCGACCCGCCTCGAAAAGCCGTTACATCGCGTATGCAATCTTCCACCAGCTCACGAGACCCGCGGGAGAGGCATTGGCTTAACAGCGCGGACAGTCGCTGCGATCCATACTCAGAGCCATCAGCGCCCAGGGATTCGGTTAGACCGTCAGAAAACAGGACCAGGCTGTCGCCCGGCGAGAGTTGAACGTGCGTGCTGCTGAACTTCTGGTCACAGAACAGCCCCACCGGAACGGTATTGGCTTCAATGGCGCAGATGCCCCGCGCGCTCACATGTAAGGGCGCCAGATGCCCGCTGTTGGAGATTTCCACGTCTCCGCATGGTTTGGCTTTTCCAGCGATTAGCGTGGCATATTGCGTGGGCAGAGTACTGCCGCAGAAGATACGATTGGCGCGCTCCACCAACTCAGGCAGCGGTAGTCCTGCGGGTACCAGGGCGCGAAACATGGCATGAAGGTTGGACATGAGCATCGACGCGGCTACGCCTTTGCCGGACACATCGCCCAGCATGAAGTAAAGGTCATTTCCATGAGGGACAAGGTCGCAATAGTCGCCGCTGACCATTCCTGCAGGTTCGTAGTGAAAAGCAGCTTTCCAGCCCGATGCAGCAAAGTCTGCCTGAGGGAGCAGGCCGTTCTGGATGGTGGCCGCCAGTTCCAGGTCACGTTCCAGCGCTCGCGCTTCGGCCGGGGGCAGGCAGTCCAGGCACATGCGGGCCAACGGATCGGTGAGTACCCGCTGCGCTCCCATATCTTCATGGCAGACTTCACAGATACCGTAAGAGCCGGCGTCTACGCGTTCCAGAGCTTTGTCCACCTGTTCCAATAGCTGCAGGAGGTTCGCCGTCTGGGCACGCGACATGACATTTTGAATTTTCTGGCGGCGGAGCAGAAGCTGGTCGCGCAGCAAATGGAGATCAGTGACTTGGATTGCCATGATAAGCCTCTTCACAACAGAGTTCAGAACACCGGGTCCGGATGCAAAATTATAGGACCAAATCCGGTCTTCCAGCTTATTTGGCATGCTAGCCCGGATCGATGTTAAAGACTCTCCGATTATTGCGACCAAATCGGGAGTTTAGGGTGGCAGCGACAAACCACATTCTGTATTCTGAAACTTCAGGGCGATAGCATCTTTAGACAGAAGCGAACGTTCACAGGTTCAATTTAAAACTTAAATGCCAATGATGGAACCGATCACACTTTCGCGCATGCTGGGAGCGCCCGTTTATGACGGGTCGGGAGCTCTGGCCGGGCGTGTGCGCGAAGTGGCAATGCATCTGCAAGCCGAGCCTAACCTGATTTCTGATTTCATCGTAAAGACGCGCGGCGGAGACCGTCTGCTTTCCGCCAGGCAGGTTTATGGAATGCTGGGTGCAACCGTGCGTGCCAACAGCAATGCTGCGGACTGGCCGCCTCTGGTGAGCTCAGAAGGCATGCTCCTGCTGGAGCGCGACCTTCTTGACCAGCAGATCATTGACGTTTCGGGGCGCAAAGTGGTCCGCGTGAATGACGTGGACCTGCTGCCGGAGCCGCAGAACGGCAGCCTGCGGTTCAAGATTGGCCTGGTTGATATCGGGCTGCGCGGCGCCATACGGCGTCTGCTGAAGGGTCTGGCGCCCCATAACGCGATTGAAGCGCTGGTTATGCGCATGCCGTCCAAGGGGATTCCATGGGAAGCCGTAGACCTGATCGAAACCGATCCGTCCCGGCGCGTCCACCTGAAGCTGGAGTATGAGCGGCTATCCAAACTGCACCCGGCCGATATCGCGGATATTCTCGAGGAACTGGCTCCGGCAGAACGTGAAGCCGTGTTCCAGTCACTGGATGAGGAAGTGGCTGCCGACGCACTGGAAGAGATCGATCCCAAGATGCAGGTTGAGCTCATGCGGTCGATTGAATCCGACAAGGCCGCCGACATTGTGGAGGAGATGGACCCTGGTGCCGCTGCCGATCTGCTGGGCGACTTGCCGCATGAAACTTCAGAGGAAATTCTGGAAGAGATGGAGCCCGAGGAGCGGCAGGAAGTCTCTGATTTGCTGGCTTTTGAAGAAAACACGGCTGCCGGGCGCATGACCACGCTCTTCATTGCATTGTCGCCCGATGCCAGCGTGAGTGATGCCATCGATGCGATAAGGGCCTTTGAAGGCGAACCTGAATCAATTACCACCATCTTCCTCACTGATCCCGCGGAAAAGCTGGTGGGCGCCGTACCCCTGGTCTCACTGGCACTCGCAGCCGGTGGCACGCGACTGGGAACATTGAGTCCGGACCACGTGATCTCCTGTGACGTGGGAGCCAGCGAGAAAGATGTGGCCGAGATGTTTGACAAGTACAACCTGTTGACGCTTGCCGTGGTGGACGATGAGGACAAGCTGGCCGGCATCATCAAGGCAGACGATGTAATCGGGTTCCTGCGCGATCGAATTTAGGCCCGGGTTGGCATTGATCAAGCTTTAACATTTCTTTGCTGCGCCAACCGTTCTTACAGTGATTCCATCCGTAGAAGAAATATTCCGCAAAAAGCTGTTTAAAGCCTGTTCCGCCGTTGTGACATACGTGGCTCTCGTTTATTCTGCCCAAGGTGTTCAAAATCAGGTGTTAAAGATCATGTCAGATGATGAAGCTGAAACTGTTCCGCAAACGCGAAGGCGCTGCCCGCAGACCGGGTCTCGGTCCGATCAAATTTCGGCTGATCGCCTTTTTTGCGGTCTTTGGGCCAGGCTTTATCACTGCCAACGTTGATAACGATCCCGGTGGCATCCTCACCTATTCGCAGGCAGGCGCCAAACTCGGCTACACGCTGCTTTGGACGCTCATACCAACAACCATCGCTCTTATCGTGGTGCAGGAGATGGCCGCGCGCATGGGCGCCGTTACCGGCAAGGGCCTTGCCGATTTAATTCGCGAGGAATTTGGACTTCGCGCCACGTTCTTCACCATGGTGATTCTGGGCATCGCCGATTTCGGAAACATCATGGCTGAATTTGCCGGCCTGGCCTCAGGCATGGGCATTTTTCATATCAGCAAATACATTTGCGTGCCGTTGGGTGCGCTGCTGGTGTGGGTTGTGGTGGTGCGCGGGTCGTACAAGCCAGTTGAAAAAATTCTGATCGTATTCTCGTTGATCTATTTCGCCTACCCGCTCTCGGCTTTTTTTGTTCATCCCAATTGGCACCAGGCGTTCAAAGATACGTTTGTTCCTGTGGTCAGCAAGAACTCGGAGTATTTGATTCTGGTAGTCGGGACTGGTGGGCACCACGATTACTCCGTGGATGCAGTTCTATCTTCAGGCTTCCATTGTGGAGAAGGGCATCGGCAAACGCCAATATGCGCTTTCTCGCTGGGATGTGATCCTGGGCTGCATTGTGACGGACGTGATCGCGTTCTTTATTGTCGTGGCGTGTGCGGCTACCCTCTACGTTTCAGGCAATCACAACATTACCGACGCTTCCCAGGCAGCCGTGGCTTTGATACCGCTGGCCGGACGATTCGCCGGCCTCCTCTTTGCCGTGGGTTTGGTGAACGCTGCGCTGCTCTCGGCGGCGATTCTGCCTTTGGCCACCGCCTACAACATCTGCGAAGGCCTGGGCGTGGAGTCCGGAATCAACAAGAAGTTTTCAGAGGCGCCAACTTTTTACTGGATTTATACCCTGCTCATCGGCGGGGCTGCCGCACTGGTACTGATTCCCAGACTGCCCTTGATCAAGCTGATTCTGTTTTCGCAGGTGGCCAACGGCATGTTGCTGCCTTTTGTGCTGATCTTCATGCTGAAGCTGGTGAACAAGCCGGAGCTGATGGGCAACCAGAAAAACTCATTGCTCGCCAATACCATTGCCTGGGCGACCAGCGTAATCATGATCCTGCTGACCGTAGCGCTTCTCTACACGCAGATTACCGGACAACAGGTCTAGAAAAGCTCGCCCCGGCTGAGCTTCTGGACTAACTGGATGTCCGCGGAGAGGAAGTCGTAAGTCGGCAGTTCAGCCAAGCTGACCCAGCGAATGTCATTGAAGATGCGGTTCTGCATTTCGTTTTCAAACTCAGTCACCAGATAAAAGCTCAACTGAACTCCGTGACCCGGAGCGTAGCTGTGCTGGACCGCCGCCACTTTGCGTCCGATAATGGCGCGGATGCCCAGCTCCTCGTCAAGCTCGCGCGCGAGGGCCTCAGTGAGTTGTTCGCCGGGTTCGACCTTGCCGCCGGGAAACTCCCACTTCAGCGGCATGGACTGGTTCTCAGTACGCTGGCAGATCAGGACCTTGTTGTCCCGGACAATGATTGCTGCGACGACTACCTTCATCCTTTTGTTGCTCCGCTCCAAACCGCTTGAGATTCTAGACTTCGCGTTCATTCTACAGGCCCATGTTCTGCAGGCCCATGTTGCAGCGGGCGTTTGTGTCAGCCATTTTCGTCAACGCAACTGGTGAACGTAAATGCAAAAAGCGCCAGTTCAGCCTCGCGGGTGATGAGTTCGAGTGTACGCGTGCCGAACAACTTGTTATCAACCAATTGGTACATCCGTGGCCGGATCACGTGGATGTAGCTTCTTCCATGGCGAAATTGAATATCTGGCGTGGCGACGGCCGGCGTGAGCGGCTTACCATCCTGGAGTATCTCAACTTCGCGTGGTTGCGGGTTGAATGAAGCCATCACAAGGTTGACTGCCGCAGCGGAGTAGCGGATGGTGACGCGCGCTTCTTCGCCCGCGCCTTCGCTGGCGGGATCCGATGGTGTCTCGATCGCAGATTCAAGATGATCGCCAGTAGCCGTCCAGCGGCCGTTAGCGTAGAAGAAGCCTTCGCGAAGCTCGCCCGAATGCGAGTATTCGGCGGGCTGGTCGTCCACAAATTCACCCGCATTGCCAATGCGTCCACGACTATGGCCAAGGTAGAGCTCCGGTGATGGCTGATAGCATACGGCGCCCGGACGATCTGTCTCTCGCAATGGATCCAGCAGCCGGGGCAACGAAATATCGGGATGGACCTCGCGCAACAGCTCCTGAATATTTTCTTCGGTTTCAAGGTATGCACCTTCGCCGAAATGAGCGAAGCGAAGATAGCCGTTGGCATCAATGAGGTATTTGGTGGGCCAGTATCGGTTGGCAAAGGCCTTCCAGAGCTCCATTTCACTATCGACGACAATGGGATATGTGAGTCCGAACTCTTCAATGCCGCGCTCGACGTTGGATTCATAGCGCGCAAAAAGAAACTCCGGCGAATGGACGCCGATGACCGTGAGCCCTTTGTCGGCATAGCGTGCGTGCCATTCCTTGATGTAGGGAAGCGTGCGAATGCAATTGACGCAGGTGTAATCCCAGAAGTCGACCAGCACCACGCGACCGCGAAGCTGGCGCGTGCTGAGCGGCGGAGAGTTAAACCAGAGACGGCCGATCTCCGGGGCGCGAACGGTATTAGGGTCTATTTTCAATGTCGCTTCGCTCCAAACCGCTTTGAATCGTGGATCCAGGCAATCTTTTCCGTGCTCCTGTAACAGCGGGCCGCGACACGTGATCGGTCGCAACCCTTGCCGTAGATAAATAAAAAACTACTCGGTCCTTACCCTGGATAGTGTCGACATCGTGATTTGTCGCAGTCCGCAAATGTTCGAGTCACCCGAATGGATCGCGGCAGCCAGCGCCTTTAAGCCATCAATCAGCGTGCTGGCCGGCGTGTTGAGAAATTCATCGTTGATGCAATAAACACGTCCGTTCCGGACAGCCTTGGTCTGGTTCCAGCCGCTGCGGGCTGCTAGCTTCTCCAGCGGGACACGGTTTCCAGCTCCGCACCATGCAGCGATGATCACATCAGGGTTGGCGGCGGCCACTTCTTCTTCGGTCGCGTGCCGGCCGGGTTCGCCGAAGAATCTACCACCAGCGGCTTCCACCAGTTCGGCCACCCATCCCTGGGATAAGATCAGCGGTTTGCCCCACTCTTCGCAATAGACCAGTGGACGGGGCTGATTTATTCGGGATGCAGTGGATGTCAAGCTCCGAACCGCCTCGATTTCCGCCTGCATTCTCTTAACCAGGGCCTGGCCCGCGGGTTCGGACCCAACGATCCGAGCAATGTGCAAGATATCCGTGTAGACATCGTTCAAAGAATGCGGAGCCAGGCAGAGACACGCAATGCCGGCTTTTAAAATTTCCGCCAGAGATTCCATGCGGTACGGTACCGAAGCAATCACAAGGTCGGGGCGCGCGGCAGTAATTTGTTCAACCTTGGCGGACCATGAGTCTTCGATGATGATGGGGCTGAAATTGCGGAGCTCCGGGCAAACGTCAAGACAGTATTTTGTACAGGCAGCCAGCAAATGCAATAGGCCAAGATCGCGCAGGGTAACGGTGACGCTGGGCTGGAGTGAGACAATTCGCTGCGGTGACGCGATTTCTGGCATCATGGAATTATAGGCGAGCGAGTCAGCAAGGGCCTGCGCTTGAGTTATTCAGAGAAAGTACTGGAACATTTCGAGAACCCGCGCAATGTGGGAGAACTGCCGGATGCGGATGGTGACGCGCGCATGGAGCATCCTGTATGCGGCGACATTATGCGGATCATGATCAGAGTCTCTGATGGCAGGGTTGAGCAGATACGGTTCAAGTCGCGAGGGTGTGTGGCATCCATTGCCGCTGGGTCGTGTCTGACGGAAATGGTGGCGGGCCAGCCGCTGGCCCTGGTGCGGTCCATCAGTCGTGAACAGCTGGTTGAAGCCATGGGCGGACTGCCCAGCGCGTCAGTACATGCATCTCATCTGGCAATTGAGGTGCTTGGGCAGGCCTTGCGGCAATTGCCGTAATAAGGGCGCCTGTCTAGAAAGCGTCCGAAAACGACTAAAAAAACCGATGCATTCAATCAATAATTTTGATCTCTGTTTTTGCTGATTACAGGTACAATTACTCACCACATCGCGTCCTGCCCAGGGCGACAAAGGGGGAAAAGAATGAAAGCGCTGGCTGTACTTCTGCTGTCGATAACCTCGCTGACCTCTCCCGGCCCTGGAATCAATGGAATCAAGATCGTTACTCGGCAGGTCATTGGCGGCCTTACGGACACGCGTACTGAGTACGTAGCCGGCAATCGCTTCCGCAATGAATGGCAGGCACAGGTGGGTGACCGTCCCGGAACGACGATGGCCAGTATTATTTTGCGGGGTGAGCGCGATACGATCTTCGTGCTGGACCTGCAGACGCATGAGTATATGACGTATCAAACGGATTCGCGCGGGTTGGCCGCGGGAAGCCGGTCGCGACCAGCGGCGCAGTCAGGTGGGACGCTGCGGATCGATATCGACTACGTGGACACGGGCGAGCGTAAAGAACTCTTTGGGCACATGGCGCGCCACATCATTACAAAGGAAAAGCGTGTAGCGAGTCCGGGGGCGTGCTCCAGGGATTCCTACAGTGAAACCGACGGATGGTATATCGATTCCGCCATCCTGCCGGAATGGCGCCAGCCGAAAAAGAATGCCTTCGGCGTTGTGGTAGCTTCCGTGGTTTCGTTCGGCACTGACGGTAAGTGCGCTGACAGGATGGACAAAATCGAAGTCCACCGGAATGGGGTCGAGCCCGGATTCCCCATCAAGCTCAATACTGCGCTGAAGAGCGAAGCGTCGCGCCGCGATGGATCACCGCGGTCGCTGGAATCAAATTGGGGTTCAGAAGTGGTGGAGCTGAAGGAAGGTCCGCTGGACCCAGCGTTGTTTGAAGTGCCCAGTGATTATCGACGGGTTGACAGCCTACGCACATGGGCTTCAGCCGCTGCACCGCAGCAGCGCCAGGTTACCGGCTGGGAATGGTTCAAGGAAAAAGTTCAGGAAATGTTTAGGTAGTTGTACAACAGGAACACCCACCACGGAGAAACAGAGGCACGGAGAAAAATCGGGACAGGGCTTTCTATTCGCAGATATTCTGTTCTTGAAAATGTTTCCTGAGTGTCTTCTGGTGCAACTCGCCACCTTTCCATTCTATTTCGTTCCCATGGGCCAGTAGATATTCCAGCCTCTGTTCAGCGCAATTTTCTCGAGATCAGGGTTGGGATTCACGGCAAACGGTTTTTCTGCAATCTCCAGCATGGCCAGATCGTGGACTGAGTTTCCAAAACACGCGCTGACCGTCTTGCCCAGGACTTCTTTGAGGGCCGTAGCCTTCCCAGGTCCGCTGGGTACGCGATGGATTCGATCCGTTACAAACCCAGCGTCAATGTGGGCGCATGCCCCGAGCACATGCTCCGGATCGATGCCGAATCGCTTCACGCCTTCGCGGACAACCCAGACATTGGTAGAGGAAACTGCCCAGAGCTCACAGCCCCCGGCCCGCAGTGATTGGGTAAGGTGAAGCATTTCCGGGAAGAACCTCGGCTCCACCACGGCGGGAAAGAATTCAGCAGCGGCGGCTTCAAGGTCGGATTCAGGAAGACCATGGTTGATGGTGACCATTTCTCCGCACATGATTTCTTCATCCACCTTGCCCAGCTTGTAGTCGGCATAGCGATCAACAGCCCACCTGGCAATGGATTCAGACAACATACCGTGCTTGACCTGCCAGTAAAAGAAGTCAGCGCCGCAGTCACCGCTCCAGAGTGTGCCGTCACAGTCGAAGACGGCGATGCGGGGCTTTAAGGCGATTACGGATTCAATAAATTCCTGAGCAGTTGCGGTGAGCGCGGTTCCAGTGTTCAAGCCTTGTGTCCTGAAGGAAGTTGTCCTGAAAGAATTTGTCTCGAAAGAAGCTGTTGAAACTCTTCCTGCGTATTCACGTTGACCGCCACCAGCGGATCGTCAACGGGGTGATACAGGATGTGTCCCTGGAGAGCGTGTTCAACTTCTCGAGCATTACTGGTGGCAGGCGCACGCAGGAAAGCCTCAATCATTTCGCGTCCGGCAATGAAGGGATGCCCGTGGCGGCCATCAAATTCGGGAACCACTGCCCAGATATTGTCCGGCGCGGCCAGGAAGACCTGTTTGAGTCGCTCAATGGTAGCAACGGCCGGTGAAGGGCGGTCAACCAGAGTGATGATGGCAGTGTCCCGGCCGCGGCCCAGAACTTCATTGAGACCTGCGCGCAAAGAGCTGAATTGCCCCTCATCGGGATTGGGATTAACGGCCAGAAAAGCAGAGGTTGAATAAACGACGGGTGCAATCGTCTGTCGATTGCGTCCGGCAATCACAATCACCAGGTCTGTCGTCGCCACAAGGGTCTCGATGGCCGCGGAGAGAAAAGTTCCATTGCGCCAGGGTAGAAGAGCTTTGTCGGTGCCCATCCGTGACGATGTACCAGCGGCGAGAATCAGGCCGGCATAAGAAGGTGAAATGGGCATAGGACAATGATATAGGACAATGATAAATGATCGCGGAAACGGCGAACTCTGGAGCTAGTGCGGCATTGCGCGTGATCCGGTTAAACGGAAGAGCTACGGCTGTTTCAGCATTTCAACCGCTTTCACGCTCTTCATATGTGGAAGGGGCGTGGGCGAGTTGCGCCGCTGGGCGATGAGCTCAGCCACAATGGAGATGGCAATTTCTTCCGGTGTGATAGCGCCAATGTCAATGCCGACCGGGGCATAAACGCGAGCAAGCTTCTCGGCGGACACGCCTTCTTTCTCCAGTTCCTTGTAGATGGCAATGGTCTTGCGTTGCGAGCCAATCATGCCGATATAGCGCGCAGGTGTTTCCGCCGCCCAGCGGAGCACGCGCATATCGTCGCGATGGCCACGAGTGACGATGACCATATAAGACGTATCGTTGGGAGCAAGCTGGGCCATCACCTGCTCGTACTCTTCGGCATAGATATCACGGGCATCGGGAAAGCGCTCGCGGTTCGCGTAGGTTTCGCGATCGTCAGTGATGACCACGTCAAATCCAGCCATGCGCGCTACTTTGTAAAGACTGAAGGCGATATGCCCGGCGCCGAAAATGTAGAGCGTGGAGACGGGGAGAATGGGTTCCACAAAGACTTCCAGTGTGCCGCCGCAGACCAGTCCGGTATCGTATTTGGGATTGTTATTGAGATTGAAATTGAGAGTCTGCGGTCTTTCATTCTTCATGACTTCACGTGCCGCCTCCCAGACTTCAGCTTCCACGCATCCGCCGCCGATGGTACCGGCGATGGTGCCATCTTCGCGCACCAGCATCTTGGCGGTCTCAAAAGAAGGGATGGAGCCACGCACGTTGATAATGGTCGCCAGCGCGCCGCGCCTTCCTTCTTTACGTAGCCGGGTTATCTCTTCATAGATGTCCACGGGAGTATTCTAGCCCAGATCGTCAACCTTTCCCGGAGACATGGAGAAGGGGAAATGTGAAAGGGGAATCTAGAGTTCCAGGGCCGTGGGATGTTTTGGCTGGTAAAGGCCGATTTTGCCTGCGCCTGGCACCTCGATTGTCGTGATTGATCCCCATCGGGCCTCTGTAATTTCTCCGCAGGTGACGCCCCGTGCTTTGAGGTCTGCCATGGTGACGCTGAGATCGTCACACATCAGGTAGAGTTCGTGACGCGCAGGTTCGCCTTTCTCAGTGGGATGAATGGCAAGCTCTGCCGGAGGCAAAGCGAAGATCAGCCAGCCGTGGCCGGCGTCTACGGAACGAAAACCCAGGACATCGCGGAAAAACGTGCGGACTTTGTCGGCGTCCTGTGCATGGATGAGGGCGTGGAGTCCGTTGATCATCTGGAAACCTTACCACTGACGCCGAGGCGAAACTAGACGCCAGGTAATAGCAGGGAATTGAAAGAATCCGGGAAAATGAAAATCGCCGGCGCGCTCGTTTCGGGATTTCAAGGCGGCGTGTTAAATTCGCTGTTCGTACAAATGGGCGAGGAGAACCGATGAAGGCCATTCGCTTCCATGAATTCGGCGGAACAGAAGTTCTGAAGTATGAGGACGTGCCTGATCCCCAGCCGCGCAAAGACCAGGTACTGGTCCGGGTGAAGGCATGTGCGCTGAATCATCTGGATCTATTCATTCGCAAGGGACTCCCCGGCGTGACGCTACCTCACATCAACGGGAGTGATGTTTCCGGCGATATCGTGGAAGTGGGCGAGTACATCACGGACCTGAAGGTTGGACAGCGGGTATTGCTCACGCCCATGACCTTTTGTGGCGTGTGTCCGGCCTGCACTCGTGGACAGCAGAATTTTTGTCCGCAATTTTCGGTGCGGGGCTATGCGAATGATGGTGGCAATTGCGAGTACATCGCGGTGCCTCGGGTGATGCTGCTGCCCATCCCAGACGAGTTGACCTATGACGAAGCCGCTGCGATGCCGCTGGTATCGGTAACGGCATGGCATATGCTGGTTTCGCGCTGTGGTATTAAGCCCGGCGATACAGTGCTGGTGCTGGGTGGCGGATCAGGAATTGGGTCGATTGCGATACAGATTTGCCGGATGTTCGGCGCGACATGCATTGCCACTGCGGGTGACGAAAGCAAGATGGACCAGTGCCGGGATTTGGGAGCGGACCACGTTATTAACCACTACCAGCAGAAGATTTCCGAGGAAGTAAGAAAAATCACCAGCAAGGGTATGTGTGACATTGTTTTTGAGCATGTCGGCAAAGCCACATGGAATGAGAGCATGAAGTCGCTGAAGCCGGGCGGAAAAATTGTGACCTGCGGCGCCACCACGGGACCGGAAGCGAGCTTCGATATCCGGTTCCTGTTTGCCAGGCAGTTGTCATTTCTGGGGTCTTTCATGGGAACCATGGGCGACTTCCATGAAGTGATGAAGCATATTTTTTCCGGCAGGATCAAGCCGGTGGTGGACAAGAGTTTCCCGTTGCGCGAGGCGGCAGCGGCGCATAACCGGCTGGAGAAGAGCGAGCAGTTCGGTAAAGTAATCTTGAACCCGTAGCTCAGGATCTGTGAGTTTAAATCCGCGTTGAGGAGAGCTTGCATGGGGGCCAATGGAGCCAGGAATTTTGAGAATGACGATGCCACGGACTGGGTGTACGACCTGACTGAGTCAAATGGCACAGATCTTCTCAGCGAAGCATTTTCAGTTATCGAGAAAATGGATTTTGCTGACGGTCCAGACTGCTGCATTGCTCTCGCCGCGGCAGAAGTGGTGGCCGCAGCCAAGGGAAAACCTTCAGGCGACCTTCCCGATGAGGTGCGCACATGGCTGGAAGACCAGGAACACCTCGATAAATTTAAGAAGCTCGACAAGCGTGCCGCCAAGGTGGCAAAGAAGGTACAGGCCAAAAGCGAATTGAGAGACCAGTGGGAAGAATCTGATGACTGGCACAATTGGCAAATGGCACTGGAAGGCCTGCTCAAAAGATTGGCATGATAAGGGGAATGCGCCGGCTTGCGGCTATGAGGTTAGCCACCACGGCACGCGCTCAGAAGTACACGTAAAACTTGTGGAAGCCCATCTTCATTCGATGGATGGTGTTAGATGGATAGCCGAACTGCAATGCGTCCTGTAGCATTCTCACCAGACATGAACAAAAACCCTCGGCCCGAAGCTGACTTTGGGCGATCTTCCACTTCCGGTCCGGCGATTGTGATCTATATTGCTGCCGCCGCGTTCCTTCTGCATTTGCTTACGTCAATGCGCTATGGCATCTTTCGCGATGAAATGTATTACCTCGCATGCGCGCATCACATGGCGTGGGGATACGTAGATCATCCTCCTTTAACTGTTTGGATCGCCTGGCTTGTGCGTCATTTGCTGGGAGAGTCCCTGGTCGCGGTTCGATTACTGCCGGCATTGGCTGGAGCCGCACTCGTCTGGCTTACAGGAGCCATGGCACGCGAAATGGGCGGTGGCCGATTCGCACAAGCTATGGCAGCTCTGGCAGTGGTGGTAGCGCCCATGTATATGGTGATGCATGGCCTGTTCACTGACAACGTTTTCGAACAGCTCATATGGATGGGCTGTGTATGGCTGGTCATTCGAGCCATCAACACGGGCAACGATCGCTATTGGTTGTGGTTTGGCGTGCTCACTGGAGCCGGCTTTCAAAACAAATACTCGATGGCATTTCTTCTGCTGGGACTGTTGGTGGGTGTGGCGCTCACGCCAGAACGCAAATTTCTCAAGAGCCGATATCTATGGCTGGGCGTAATTGCCTGCGCGGCGATTGCGATGCCGAACCTGATCTGGCAGATACGCAATCATTTTCCATTTCTGGAGTTGATGCACAATGTTCGCATGAGCGGTCGCGATATAGTGCGAGGACCAGTTGCGTTTATTGCTGACCAGATGATGATCATGAATCCGTTGCTGGCTCCGTTGTGGGTTGGCGGCGCAGCGTGGCTTTTCTTTAATAACAAGGGAAAACGATATCGCGTGCTGGGATGGTGTTTCCTGGTTGTGCTGTTCAGTCTTATAGCCATCAAGGCCAAAAACTATTACATGACGCCGATTTATCCCATCTTGTTTGCCGCCGGGGCCATCGGCTTGGAAGGCCTGACGGCTCTTCGGGCAGGCGTCTCCACAGGCACTCCAGTCGACGGTGTGAGGCGTGTGCGGAACATTCCGCTTTACTGGATTCGCTACGTCTATGTCTTCCTGGTAGTGGCAGGTGGTGCGATCCTTGCTCCATTCTGCGTACCGCTGCTCTCGCCCGATAATTTTGTGAAGTATGAAACTCGCCTCGGCCTGAAACCTCCGGAATTCGAACACGAGGACAACGGTCCGCTGCCGCAGTGGTTTGCTGATGAGTTTGGGTGGGAAGAGATGGTGAGGGAAGTCGCCCGTGTTTACCACAGCCTGCCTCCCGACGAGCAGGCCAGAACCGCCATCTTTTCCAATGGATGGGGTGAAGCGGCAGCAGTTGATTACTTCGGCCCGCGATTCGGGTTGCCGCGCGCCATCAGCAAGCACAACAGTTATTGGATTTGGGGACCAGGCAACTACGACGGAAGCACAATGATTATTCTGCGCAGCAATGGACGGCACGAACCAGAACAGTTCCGCAGCGTTGAAGACGTTGGAAGCGTTGCCCATCCATATTCCAGAGGCGACGAGCGTTTTCATATCCTGCTGTGTCGCGGGTTGAAGGTAGACCTGCGAGCCGCGTGGCCGCGTTTAAAGACATTTGATTAGCGAGATTTAGAGAAGCTCCACGGCATCGCCGACCTTGATAATGCCTGGCTCAATCACTGAGCAATCGAGTGCGGCAACTCCATCGAATTCGCGAACGATACGCAACAGAACGGAGCTGTCTTGTGCCTGCGTGTCAGGATCGTAAGTGGTCATCACGCAACGCTCGCGCAGCTTCACTGCCTTGATGCGGACATTGCCGATGGCGATAACGTCTCCAACCCAGTTGCGTTCCTCCAGGCCAGTCACCCCGGAAACAAAAATATTTGGTCGAAGACGGCGCTGGTCAATATTGATGGCTTTCACTGCACCATCCGTGGCGATGAGCAGCGGCAAAATATCAAAGCCCTGCGGGTGTGGGAGATACTCCGTGCGAGCCGGTTCGCCGACGGCCGCACTGACCAAAGCTACCGCTTCAGGAGAGTCCCACGGATGGCCGTTGATGGTTGCACGGCCACTCGCGTCCAGCTCTCCCCGCAGACCAAGCAGCTTAGGTTTGGAACGTGACGTGAATATTCGACCGGATTGTGACGTGACTACGATCTCGCGATCGCCAGAAATTCCGAGCGGAGTGATTTCCGCCTGTTCAAGTTTTGTGCCCTTCAGACTCTTGACCGGGTATCGCCACAGCTCAGAAACATGCATGCGTTATTGATGTTGGGACAGCGATATGGATTCAAACTGAACGATTCTATCGCGCCGCCGTTGTCGATTCACGTTGCGCCTCAGGCAGAAGGGCCACTGCTTTGCCAATGGCAGCCAGGGCTTTTCGAACCTTTTCGGGTCCGTAGCCAACGGTGATGCGGAGATAGTTTTGCATTCCCAGATACTCACCCGGCGCAACCAGCACCGAGGCATGGGTTCGGATGTGATTTGCCAGGTCTACGGAGGTCATATCAAAGTGAAAGCGGACGAATGCAATCGACGTGGCAATGGCTTCATGGACTGAGAACAGGCCGCCTTGTGCGCGTACCCAGCCGGAGAGGATAGCGTGGCCGTCGCGGGAGAGCTTCTTCTGCCGATCGAGCAGCATGGCGCGCTTTTCCGACTGCAACGCGATTTCCGCAAGCCTCATGCTCGGGCCGCTGGCAGCAATCACGGTGTATTCATGGCGTCGCCAAAGCTCTTCGATAACTTGCGGCGATGCAACTGCCCAGCCAATTCGCAACCCAGCCAGTCCGTACGCCTTGGAGAGACTGTTGACGCATACGACCTTGTCATACATTCCCCAGAAGCTGGGTGTTTCGTCGCGTGCTTTCAGCTCGGTACCGCGATACACCTCGTCTGCATGCAGCCACGCACCGCTCTTGGCACAGATTCGCACCAGGCGCTGCATTTCTTCCGCAGACAAAATGCTGCCCGTGGGATTATTTGGATTCACTACGGCAATGAGCTTTGTCTTCGGGCTGGCCGCGGCTTCCAATTCATCCAGATCCAGTTGCCAATTGCGTTCAGGACGTAAGCGGTACTTCCTTCACCTTGCAGCCAATGTTTTTTGCCAAACCCCAGACCTGTCGGTATCCGGGAGATATCACAATGACTTCATCACCCGGTTCAAGTAACGACGCGCAGATGATCCAATTGGCCTGTGCAGCTCCCACTGTAACCAGAATGTTGTTCGCCGCCGCGCCCTTATAAAGAGCGGCGATTCGCTCACGCAGAAGCGTGGTGCCGTTTACTTCCGGGTAGTAGAGAGCAAGCTCTGTGATCTTCCGTGAATCTTCACCCTTGAGGAGATCACTGACATCGGCGCATTGAACGGAACTGTCCGCCAGGTTGATGTCCACGGTCCGCTCAAATTGCGATTGAAAGTATTCCAGCTCAAAGTTGTGAAAATTAACGTTCTGAAAGTTCATGCAAGTGTTCCTACTCTGGCGAAGACGAAAAGCTACTGCTAAGCGCCGCATCCGGCGCCGGGGTAAGGCGCTTCTGCCTGCGCCAGTAGAAATAGAAAGGCGCTCCCGCTGCCACAATACCGATCCCGGCGAGAGCTTCTTTCGGTCTTTCAAAGATTACATTGAAAAACCAAATGCTGCCCAGCAGCACGTAAAGTCCAGGTACCCACGGATAACCTACGCAAAGATATGGGCGAGGTGTGTGGGGCTGTTTGCGTCGCAAGACAAACAACGCGGCCACGGTGAGAACATAGCTCAAAACCATCATGAACATCACGTACGTAAATAGCTGATCATATCTGCCGCTCAGAGCCAGCGCCGCCGACCATACACCTTGTATCACCAGGCTCCAGACCGGAGTCCTCCAGCGCGGATGTACGTTGGCCAATGTCTTGAAAAAGACGCCATCTTCCGCCATGGCGTAGTAGACCCGAGCTCCGGTCATCACGCAGCTAGCCATCGCGCCGAAACACGAAACCGCAATCATCAGGCTAAGCCACCTGGCGGCGCCGCTGGAAAACATGGAAACGGCCGCACCACGTGCCACTGTGGTTTCTGCAGCAATACCGGCGATGGGCAGTGCGTACAGGTAAACAGTGTTGATGGCCAGATAGATCACACCAACCAGCAGCATGCCCAGGATCATGGATCGCGGCAGGTTGCGTTGCGGATCTTTCACTTCGCCGGAAACCCACGTGATGTAGACCCATCCATCAAAGGCCCAGAAAACGGCGATGAGTGCCACGCCGATTCCCGCCAGCATGGAGGGTGAAGCAGCGGTTGCCGGAATCGTACTGGACGAAGCAAAGTGGCTCCATGACCCTTTGCCGATGGCGAAGCCAAGCACCACGAAGGCCGCGATGGCGGCAAACTTCATCCATGTGGCGATGTTCGCCATCACCGCGCCCCAGCGCACACCAAAGATGTTGATTATGGTCTGGAAAGCGATGGCCGCCACGGCGACCAGGTGTCCGCGAGTAAGGGCAAAAGGACCCAGGTTAGTTACGATCTGATTGGCCTCAAGAGCCGGGAAGAGGCTGCCCATGTAGAGCGCGAATCCGGCGGCGAGCGCGGCAATGGTGCCGCCGCAACTCACGGTGAAGATCATCCATCCATAGATGAAGGCCACGAATTCGCCATACGCTTCGCGCATGTATACGTATTGGCCGCCGGCTTCCGGGAACATGGCGCCTAGTTCGGCAAAAGCAAAGCATGCCAGCAGTGTGATGACCATGCCGATGCCCCATACGCTCAGGTATAGCCATGGACGGCGCGTGCTTACGGCGACATCCTGGGCGGTGAGAAAGACGCCGGACCCGATAATCCCGCCGGCGAGCAGCAGAATGGAATCCGTAAGCGAGAGTCTGCGAACGAGTTTTTTCTCTTGAGACAAATTCAGCCGATCAGTGCAGTGGTGTGGATAAGAATTTGCGCCTTTCTTCCGCCGGAGTCAAGCAGGAACGGCCTAAAATGCCATGACCTGGCCAATCCAGCGACGCCCAATTCACCTACAACTTGCAACCACAGCGCCGAAGCCGGGTAGAATGCTTCTTCTCATGGTTTAAAACATTGCTTAAAACCGACACTCCCTGAAACTTTTGGCCTGCTGGGTAATCTCAATCGTTGGAAAGGGACCTGGACCCATGGATCAACGCGACTTTAAAGACGAACGCGACTTTAAGCGAATGAGCCGGAGAGAACTGCTCAAGTTGAGTCCTATCCTGCTCGGCGGACTGGCCTTTATCCCTCCGGTGCGCGACCGTCTCATGGCGAACGCGCTCAGCCTGACTGACTGGGCAGATTCCAGGATCTTCCGCAGAAACCATCTTGCGCCGACGTACGCGGATTCGCAGGTAGCTCCGCCTTCCGAGTTCTTTCTGAACAGCTTTGATGTTGACGATCCAGAGGTTGACTTCAACGCGTGGCGATTGGAAGTCTCTGGACTGGTAAAGAAGCCCGGACAGTACACGCTGGCCGATATCCAGAGACTGCCCAGGCAATCGCAGAATGTGCGACACGTTTGCGTGGAAGGCTGGGACGTGATCGCCAACTTTGGCGGAACTCGCATCTCTGATTTTCTTGACCACGTAGGCGCCGACAAGACAGCCCGTTTCCTTTACTTCGAATGCGCTGATGACTATTACGAATCGCTGGACATGGAGACGGCGCTGCATCCGCAGTCGCTTCTGACCTATGAGATGTATGGCCAGCCAATCACGCGAGAACACGGCGCGCCGATCCGGTTGAACCTGCCGACAAAGATCGGCTACAAGTCTGCCAAGTACGTGACCAGCATTCAGGTCACCAACATTCTTCAGCGCAGAGGCTACTGGGAAGACCAGGGCTATGACTGGAACTACAGTCTGTAATGAAAGGAGGACGCTATGACGCGGTGGAACCCCAAAACGGTGCGTTTTTCCCTGGGCAAAGCTGATGTGGCGAAGGTTGATGTTGAGAAGATTGAAGCCGAGAAGACTGAAGCTGCAAAGGTTGATGCCGCGAAGACTGAAGCCGAAAGGGACGAAGCCGAAAACACTGGCGCTGGCCTTACGGCTCCTGACGACGCTGCTACTGACGACGCTGTCGTATCTGTCGAGTCTGAAGGTTCCCATGTCGATGCGTTGCCTGTTGTTCCTGCGCCAATCGTTACGCCGCCTCCGCCGCAAGCGATCGCGATCTATGAACATCCCCTGGTCATTCGCATCACTCATTGGGTGAATGCGGTTTCGCTCACGGTGATGATCCTGAGCGGCATCCAGATCTTCGCGGCCTTTCCCAGCTTTTCCGCAAAAGTTCCGCAAAATAATTTCATAACCTATCCGCCGCAGTTCACCCCGACCAGCGTCGGCGGATGGTTTCGCGGATTGGCGCTGGGTGGATGGCTTGCTGGCGCATGGAATTGGCATTTCCTCTTCGTGTGGCCGTTTGTGATCTCTGGAGTTCTTTACGTGGTTTATCAGATATTCACTGGACGCTTTCGCGCGTTGCTCTTCGTTCCTCGTGATGTCCCGGGCGTCTGGCCCATGGCGAAGCACTATTTCCTGTTCGGCAAAAAACCTCCGCTCAGGCAGCAATACAATCCATTGCAAAAGCTGGCTTATACCAGCACCATCTTTTTCGGCATCGTATCTGTTCTGAGCGGACTGGTTGTCTTTAATCCTGCACAGTTTTCCTGGCTCGGTGTTTTGATGGGCGGTTTTCATTACGCGCGCATCTGGCACTTCATGGCGATGTGCGGATTTCTCGCGTTCATCCCGGGACATCTGATTATGGTCGCTCTCCACGGCTGGAATAACTTTATAGCGATGCTGACAGGATGGAAGCGCGATCCGGAATACCTGGAAGGGAACGCGCCAACTGATGTTTAAAGAAGCGGCCAGCAAAGAGCCGGCCGCTTGAGGCTACGATGTAGTTTTAAAAACCGGCGCGCACGGCGGCGGTCGATTTTGAATAAAGCTTGCTTCTAGCCACCAAGACCGAGTAAGCCACCACCACGGCAATCCTGGATAGAGGCGACATTTCGCAGTCGCGGCAGTGAGAACGTTTGGCTCGCCGGCAAAATAAGGGATGAATGTGTAGCGCCGTTGTTCGGGGGCGGACACATGGGCCCATACACCCCGATTTCCTTTACCTGTTTTTCCGCCGTCTCCCGGGACTGAGGTATGGAACGAAGCAATGTTTTGTTAAAGAAAGTCACCCCATGGTCCGCTGCAAACCGCTGGAATTCCTTGTCCGGTTGACTGCCCCGCGGCAGGCCGACACCAACAAAGAAAGTGCCAATTTTCGCCTCGGCACACTTTTTCAGGTCTTGTTCCAGCATTTTTTCGTCAGACATCGGCAGGTTCGGATCGTCGTGGCTGTCATGCCAGTATTTCTCAAAATTTTCAAGCAGCTCACCGCACTGCAACGGCCTCCGGTTGCCCAGTTCTTTTGACAGCATGGTTACGTGTTCGAGACTGCGCGTGTGATACTCCAGAATGTGGTCGAGGGGCATCATTCCAGTCTTGCCATTTTCAAAGAGCACCCCTTCCGCCGGAGGCACATATGTGATCACATCCGGGTAAGGTAATTCCAGCACCGTAAAGTTGCCGTCCGGGTCAAGCTTCCAACCTCCCACATTGAAGGTGAAATCGTCGAACCCATGGTCGATATAGGGTTGCCGGTGCGAAAGTTCAAGAGCATCTTCATCCAGCGTGAAGCGGAAAGTTTTGTTTTTGCCGGAATTGGTGTCAGGTGCAATCGCTTTTTCGCCGGGATGGTAATACTGCAACTCATGAAGTTTCTGTGGATCGTGAGGAACGTAGGCCGTTATCTTTGGCTCATTCTTGTGCACAATGACCGCGAAGGGGCCGTGCAGCCATACGCGGAGCTTCCCATTGTCTGATTGCGGATACTTTCCACCCGCCCCCTTTTTCTTATCATCATCAACAGCCCACCCCGACAGACCAAAAGCCACGGGCGAGGTAAGCATGGCTTTTATCAAGTCACGTCTCTTCATGCTTTCTCCTGATCATTTCTTAACCTGGAATAAACTCTAGTGAGAATAACGAGAGCGCAAAGAGTTTCCCTTATGCAGAAATGATTTGCAAATCCTTAAATCCCTTGCCCCGCAACGTTGAAAGCGGCCCAGAAGAATGGCGAGCTATGCTGGGCTCGCATCTCCTGCCGAGCGCTGAGTAATGCATGCTCGGGGCTTTCCATTTCCAGATGCTTGTAAAAAGCTTGCATAAAGACGGCGGTGCTGCGTGAATCGACGTTCCAATGACTGGTAACAACCGCCGGCACGCCCGCGGCAAGGAACGACCTGACCAGACTGCCGCTATCCATCCATCCGTTTTCAGCATTGCCGCTTGAGCACGCGGCCAGTACCACGATGCGGGTTGCTGGCAGCATGCCAGAGCGAATCTCATTGGCGCGCAGCTTCGTGCCATCGCCCATCTCAAGAGCGATTCCGGTACTGTTGGGCCGTCCATGCCCGAAGAAAAAGAAGGCCGAAGCTTTCGGCAGGGCATCAAGCACAGCGGTGTGAGTCGCGGATGCACCCCGGAGAAAAATTGCATTGGGATGAAGCTGAAGAATCGTGGCGTCCAGCTCAGCATGGCCCGGTAGATAGGCAGGACCGTTACTGGGTGATGTGTCCACAGCAAGGACCGGACTCTTCTGAAACTGGACTGGATGACCGAAGAGCTGGTCTACCAGTAAGCCTGGTGAATAGATCACAGACCGGCTCTGCCCGATGTAATCACCGCCAGGTTTCTTCATCGCTTCCATGGCCAGTTGCGCTAGTGGATCATCGGCTTCGATCACTAATGATTCTGAGGGATCCACGGCCAACGCAGCGGGCCCAATCAGGATGGAATAGAGCTGCTCGGCTTTGCGATCAATCTCCTCAATCGGTGAGCGATCATCAGAGGCAAGCCGCGTAAAGTCACTAATGGCCGCTGTGAGCTGGTCCTTTGGAATCGGCGATGAAATGCTGCTAGTGGTTCCATCCCGAAGCACCCAGATTTGCACATGATCACTAAAAACAGCATAGACGAGGCGCGTTGGCAGCCCGCGTTTGTCGGCGTTCAGGAACATTGCAGCGTTGCTAAGCCGTGTCTCCGGGCGTGTTCCGACGAATGATGCCTTCATGACTCCGCCCGCTGCATGCGGCGAATCAGCTCTGGTGCTTCTAAAGAGGCGAAGTTTTGCCTGCTCCCACTCTTTGAACGCCTCCTCCGGATTTTTCTGGGCCAGCAGCACTTCCACCTTCCCTCGGAAAAGCCCTGACGTGGCGTTTAACAGTGCAAGCCTTACGTCGTTGTCATCAAGGCGCCGCAGGGCCTCATTCGCGATCGCGATCCCTTGATCGTAATTCCGGGCGGCCTCCGCCAGTCTTTTCGCAGCGAACATTGCCCGAGCAGCGGTCCCATAGTAGGCAATTCGTATGCCGTCATCCTGAATGGCAGAGATCGAAGGAATGCTCTCCAGTGCCAGGAGAGCAAGATCGTTCTGGCCACGCTTTAACTCCAGGTTTACAAGGTCGATGCGAGCGGGAACCAGATACGTCTGTGCAGTCAAATCCTGTCCTGGCTGATCGAGGAGCCGCCGGGCCTGGCTGGCTTCGGCTTCAGCCTGCGCGTCCTGATTTTGTTCGACCAGCATGTTTGCCAGGGAAAGATGCAGTGAAGAGCGAAGCGAAACGTCTTCCGGAGCATTTGCATTCAGGACTTCGATGTTCCGGCGAAGAAAAGCTTCTGAAGCGTTTACCCGGCTCTGCGCGCGCGCGCTACTCAGCATGACAGCGTAAAACTGATAAAGGCGTTCTGAAGAATAAGGTCCCTTCCAGTAGTCATTGAGACCCGCGACAGATTCCTGCCACGCAAGGCTCGAGTTTCGCAACCGGTCCATGCTGGCCTGCATGCCTTCCGCTCGTAAACGAATTTCCGGCAATGAATACTGCGCTGCCATGCGGTCACTCTGTTTCAGCTCCGCCGATCGCCGCTCATCATCCGAGACCAGGTTGGCGCATATCGCTAGTTCCAGGTGTACTTTTGCCTGCAGTGAGCTGTAATGAGTGGTTTCCAGAGAGTGGGTCAGACGGCCGGCCGAGTCAAGGCAAGAATGTGCGGCCACGATGCGCTGAAGCCCGTAGATTTCCTCAAACCTGGCGAGCAGCTCTCCCGGAAGATTTCGATTCTTTTTAAACAGCTCTGCGGATTCCCGCGAATCCTGCATGGCCTGATAGTGAAAATCATTGAGGTCGGCTACATAGGCGCGACTGAAGGTTTCTACGGCAGGGAGATCGGCGGGCGTTGTGCGCTGGAGGAAATCTTTCCACCACAGATCGGAATGCTGCTGCTCCATGAGCTCGGCAATGATGTGGAGAGCCTTACCGTAATCGCTTGACGGCTCGCGGATTCCGGGAACAAGCCAGGAGGCCATCGCGAAATCAGCATATTGCTCGATATCGTTTTGTACGTCGGGGTCACGCGCATGCCTGATCAGGTAAGCCGGCTGTTTGAAGTCAGCCGGCTTTACCGCCGGTAATTTTTTTTTTAGCGCTTCGAAACGCTGTTGCGCTTCCTTGTGCCAGGCCCCGGTGATATCAGTATCAGATTGCAGATACTGGTTCCAGGTAGAAGCGGCCAAATCAAGCGCGTTTGATTTCTCATAAGAGATGGCTAGATTGAAGAGCGCTGCCGAGCGTTGTTCGCCGGTAATCTGGGGATTTTTCAACGCCTGGTTGAGAAGATCAATCGTGGCGGAAAGATTGGGTGAATCGGAATTGCTTTCACGAACATAATGGGCCACCGCAAGATCGATCAGCAGCTCCGGGTCATTCCCGCGCTCCGCCTTCGCACGTTCGAAAGCATCTTCCGCTATGCCCGGGTTTTTGGGATTCTCCATCAACGCGGCGCGTCCATCCAGTTCGTTCCAGGCCCACGTCAATTTTCCGTTCTTAGTGGAATTCTCATCGATCAAGCTCTTGGCCTTATAGAGGTCAGGGTTGGGCCGAGCCCCCTTCTCATCGCCAAGGCTGGTAATTGGTGCCGCGTATTCCACATGCTTCATCCCGGGAAGTCGCAATTCAAAGGGCCGTTGCGGAAACGCCGAACCGAGGCTTTGCGTAGCCGAATTGAGTTGCAAGGAGTTCCACCACTGCGGCCCCATGCCAACTGCGACCAAAACCGTCGCTGCCAGCGGTGTTGCCCATGCCACGGCTTTCTTCCAGAACGGCCATGGCATCACCGCGGCGCTTGGTTTTGATGGATGCTTCTCGCCTCTTGCCTGGGCAGCCAGTTTTCGCGCCAGGTCTTTTTGTTGTCGTTCCTGCGTGCTCGGCACCCTCTGCAGCATGGCCTGCACTTCAGGGCCGTAGTCGTCAGAGAATTCCTGCAGGTAGCGGTTAAACAGAGGGCCGCAATAGTCGCATTGGGCGGTATGTTTCAGAACAGGATCCGCGCTTTCGGGAACATGTGCCTGTGCGGCGATTTCTTGCAAAACCTCTGGCTGAGGACAATCTGGGTAAGCCTCTGTTCTCATGCCATGACTCTCCAGAAAAGCAAACTGAGTACGCTGTGACGTGAGCAGCCGGTCCAGACAGACGTCGCACTCGGAGAGGTGTGCTTCCACGGACGGGGAGCATTCGCCGGGACCCTTGCTGGCGGTCTCTTCGATCTGCGCATCACTCAAATGTCCTGTATCTTCTTTCACCGTCTTTCCCCTCTGCTCTAAAGAACGCACCCGCTGGCCATTCCCCTGAACCTGTTCTTTATCTGACGCAAGTCACTGATGGTTCAGGACTCCGCCGCCGCACGCCCCAGGCATTTGGCACGCGCCACCCGCACCATCCTGGCGAGGATGTTTTCCACCAGCCGGACGTTTAGTTTGTATACTTTAGAGAGATCCATGGCTGTTACCGTATGCCCGTAATAGAGCAGGAACATAGCAATGTCACGGCGGCGATCATCATATGGATCAAGATGTTTTTCCAGACACTTGGCAATCTGGCTGAGTAGGATTCTACTGTCCGCGCTCACGCCTTCAGCCCTGGCAGCGATTGGCATGGTGGGGTCCAGCGAAATTTCCCTGGTCTTGTCCCGTTTGACCGTATTTTCCTTGCGAACAAAGTCTGCCACCAGGTTTGCCGTGGTTACCTTGATGAAGCCACGGAACGCGTTTTCATGCTTCCACTCGAATAGGCGAAGTGCACGCATGTCATTGGCCAGCAACTTTTCCATGACCGCATGGAGAAAATCCTCAAGCATGGTGTCGCTCGGACGTTCATGGTCCCGTGAACGGGACCTGTAAGTGTTGTACGCCACGCCGAGAATAATGGGTTGGAAGCAGCGCAAAAACTCCCGCCAGGCGGCTTCGTCGCCGCTCAGGCAAAGATCTATTAAATCCCGGTCCGGATTCTCTGGTCGCTTCATCGGGCTTCGCTGAAAGTCGTGAAAAATTCTAATAGGTATCCCTTATAACCAGCTAACATTTTCAGTAATTTGACACAATTTTGCAGCGAAACTGCCAGTGCCGCTGGACGGAGGGATCAAAACAACTCTAACACCAGCATCGGCGTAGAAGTAGCGTTCCAATTTGGGAAAAGCTTAGTCCTTTGTAGGCCCAAGGTTTTTTCTGTCGTCCGGTTTACGGGCATTGAATTCAGCGGACTTGCCCCTGGGAATGCTCAGGCATTGCCACTCCGCTCCGCGGACCATCTTCGCCAGAAAAAGAACCTGCCCAATGTGATGGCTTACGTGCGTCAAACTTCTATTGATAGCCTGCAGCACGGTATGTGGTTCGCTGCGGATATAAACGGTACGCATAATATCTTGTGACGCCAGCGATTGCACCGTTTCATAAACTACGGAAAAACCGGCTTCCCACCTCCGCATCAGGTCTTCACGCGTGTCAGCCGGGCCGATCACAAATTCCTGGTCACGATCGCGGTCTGGCTTTTCTCCATCACTGGTGAGAAAGTCTGTCCATCGCGACCGCATGTTGCCTGATATGTGCTTCACCAGTTGTGCCATGCTGTTGGACTCGGGGTCGGGAGCGTAGAAAAACTGGCGATCGTCAACCTGCTCCAGCGCCCGGTCAGCCAGACGCTTGTATCCGCGAAAGCTGCGTCGAGCTTCATCAAAATAGGCTGCCCCCAACGACTCAAAATGGGCTGCTCGCAGCGACTCTTGATCTGACATCTGGCCTCCCTGCAAAACCCCGGGTGTTCGGTTTTGCTTTTCCAATTTCCCGATTACCAGATTACTCAATTACCAAATCTCGGGAGGGGGTACCCCCCGTCACCGATCCCAGTCATCCCAATTTGGCGTAGGTTTCAACCCAATCTGCCGTTCTCCGATCACCGAAAATCAGTGTTCATCAGCGGTAAGCCTTTGCCCTGGCTATCTGCTAATTGCCATTTGCCAATTGCTGCCCTTCATCAACCTAGCCGATTCTTGCCGGTCAATCAAACCATATTAAGTACTTGCCTGAAAATCGAAAAGTTTCGCGCCACGTCAAAAGAAACATGCACCCAATTCCAGGTTTCCTGCGTATCACATAGGCAGAGGGAAGTGGCTTTTGAAGGCTGACCAGCAGGAGCATCTCCGGGAAGCATTGATCCGCGCCGGCAAGGGCGATACCACTGCCTTTGCCGATATTGTGCGCCTCCGGCAATCCATGGTCTTCAGTATCTGCTGGCATTACCTTCAGGACCGCTCTCTGGCTGAAGACGTGGCGCAGGAAGTCTTTCTGGAGTTGTACCAGAAGCTTTCCACGCTCGAATCGGCTGAGCACCTCACCTATTGGTTGCGTAGAGTCGCGGTGAATCGCTGCATTGATCAGGGCCGAAGAAAAAAGCACCGCCAGGAACTACCTATGGAGGATGTGGCCGAACCAGTCGCCATCCCCCGCCATACCGATCCGCTGCTGGCCAGGAAGCTGCAACAGACACTGGAATTGCTACCCGAAAAGCAGCGTATGGTGGTCATCCTGCGATATCAGGAAGGGCTTGATCTGGCGGAAATCGGTGACTTGATGAAAATGCCGCTCAATACCGTGAAGAGCACCTTACATCGCACACTGGAAGACTTGCGCAAAAAGATGACCCGCAAGCTTGGAGAAATTCGATATGCAATTTTCTGAAGACGATCTGCGCTCCGCCCTGCGTCCGAAAGATCCCGGCCCGGAGTTTACCCAGCGGGTAATGGCCCGTGTGAACCAGCAGGAGAATGCCAGGCCTGTACCGGCAAAAGCCACCACATGGTGGTCGCGCTTTGCCCAGGAATGGCTGGCTCCATCTGGCTGGCGGCCTGCCATCGCCGGCGCAATAGTAGTGGTGCTGATGGTCGCGGCAGCATGGATCGGCATTGAACGCTATCAGAGCTATATCGCGCAGGTGCGCAATCAAAAGGTCCAGGAAGAAATGCAGGCCCGCAATGCGGAGCAGCAGGCAGTACGGGCTCTGCGCATCACCAGCGCCAAGTTGAATCACGTATTTCAGAAAATAAATGGCACGCCCTCAACGGAGTCAAAAATCAGGAGACAAAGTTTATGAGATTTCTACAGCAGAATATTCTCGCGCCCATCGCGGTGAGCGTCATCCTGATGTGCGCGGCTCTTCCGTCGTCTGCGCAGAACGGCAAGTTGCAGCTCCAGAACCTGGAGAAGCTGAGCGCGCGGGCCGCGGAAGTGAATGACGTGACCCTCGATGGCGCCTTGCTGCAATTGGCTTCCAAATTCCTTGACGTCGCCGATGACCCCGATGCCCGTGAAGTCAAGAACTTGATCAAAGACCTGAAGGGCATTTACGTCAAGAATTTTGAGTTTGATGAGCCCAACCAGTACAGCCAGGCTGACGTGGAAGCCATTCGCACACAGCTCGCGGCCCCGGGCTGGCAGCGCATTGTCACCAGCCGCAGCAAGCACAACAACGAAAATGACGAAGTCTATCTGATGAAGGAAGGCGACAAGATTACCGGCGTCGCCATCCTGGTGGCGGAAGCGCGGGAACTGACCGTGGTGAACATCGTGGGCCCCATTGACATGGACAAGCTGGGCGAACTGGGCGGTCATTTCGGAATCCCGGACGAAATCAACGATCATCCCAAGAATAAAAAAAGTGCCACCCCAAAGGCGGACAAGCAAGATAAAGATAAGAAAGGAGGCCGCCAGTGAAAAGAAATAAGCTGAATGTATTTGTCGTCCTGTTCCTGGCCGCGTGCGTGGCCTTCAGCTTGGGCACGGATACGGCCTACGCCTATGATGATTTCGGCCGCATGGTCCACCACATTGAGTCCACCTATCACGTGCATCGCAATTACCGTTTCATTATGGGCTTTGCCGGGATGGTGGTTAAATTCTCGCATGTGGGCGGAGTGAAAAACTTTAAAGCCGCTATCTTTGAAAACCAGAATTTTATGAATACCAGCGGCGACGGCAAGATTGACGATATCGCCCGCCACGCAATTCAAGACGGCTGGCAACCGGTGGTGCAGAGTTTTTCTCGTCGCTCCGGTGAGCACAATTACGTCTTTGCCCGCCCGGAAGGCAACGACCTGAAACTTCTGATCCTGAATCTTGAGCGCAATGAAGCCAACGTGATCCAGGTGAAGGTCGATCCTAAAAAGCTGGACCAGTTCCTGGATGAAAACGTCATTAACCATCACCATCATCGTGAACCCACCCCCGATGTGAGTGAGGCGATGATGAGTTTTCAGTAAGAGGATTAGTTTTTTGCAGGCCGGGTTTTTCGGTAGGAGATCGCGAACCAGGTCACGTAACTCTCAACCCTTGTCATCCTGAGCGAGGTCGGAGTGCACGCGACGACGTAGTCGAAGGATCTATGTATTTTTCTCGCGTTGTCGATACGCGCGCGTGGCCTCATTCTGCGTTCGCTCGTTTATGAAATCGAGCCCCGTAGCCGACCTAAAACCGCTGCTTCCGCCAACGCCATCATCAACTCTTCCAGATGTGCATGCCCGGTCAGATAGCTGATGATCATCACGCGAATCACTGACCGTCCGTCGACCACAGTCGTCGATATCCACCGTTTGCCGTCTCGTGTGACTTCTTGAACAATCGCTTCGTTGGCGGTGCGAACCTCAGATTCCGTCATTCCCGGCCTTTTCACGCGGAGATTGAGGATCGGCAATACCTGCGGCGCGGCCAGTTCAAACTGCTCAGAGCTGCGTACCCAGTTGGCAAAGAAAGCTGCCAGCTTCATCTGACGGTCAATCAGTTCTTCATAGGCCCGCCGGCCATGCACCCGCAATGTAAGCCAGAGCTTCAACGAATTCATGCGCCTCGACCACTGGGCGCTGACCTGAAAGTTGTCAATCAATGCAGATGAAGTTCCCGGCTGCCCGGCTGCCACCTTCGGCATATAGGGCGTGGCGACCCCAAAAGTCTGTCGCAGCAATTCCGGACGCCGGGTGAGAACCACGCCCGCAGCGAAAGGCATCGCCAGCCATTTGTGTGGATCGATGGTGATGGAGTCCACCAGTTCGATGCCGCGCACCAGGTCACGATGCTGGTCAGAAAAAATAGCTGCTGCACCGTAGGCTCCATCCAGATGTAGCCAGAGTTTGTGTTTTCTGGCGATGCCGGCCAGCGCGACGATATCGTCGATCGCGCCGGAGTTCGTTGTACCCGCCGTAGCGACAATGCAGAACGGTGTGAGGCCAGCCGCTTTGTCGGCGACGATTTGCTGCTCCAGTCGCGCCGGATCCATTTGCACTCGCTCGTTCACCGCGATTCTCCTGACCGCTTTGCGTCCGAGACCAAGCAGACCAGCCGACTTGTCCAGCGAGTGATGAGATTCGCTCGAAGCATAGAAGACAGGCTTCGCTTCAATAGAGGTAAGGCCCTCTTCAATATAACCAGGGAACTGCGAAGCCAGAGCCATCGCCAGCGCGCTGAAGTTTGCTTCATTGCCGCCGCTGGTGAATGTTCCGTCAAAAGCGTCCGGCCAGCCCACGCGCTCGCCAAGCCAGCGCACGGCTTCCTTTTCGATCTTGGAAGCGAGCTGTGACCGCGCCAGGCTTGCCAGTTGCGGATTCAACGCGGCCACCAGCGCCTCTGCCAGCACGGCCATGTAAGTTGGCGTTGGATTCATCAGGCCAAAATAGTTTGCGGCGGGAACGTGGAAGCCTTTTTCTGTCAGCTCGCTGCAGAGATCGCTCAGAACGCGATCAGCATCTTCTCCCAGTTCAGGCAGCCGGTCATGCAGGTCTTCAAATGTCCGCTGGTCCAGCGGAAGTTGCACGCGACGATCCGGCAGACTGGAGAAGTATGCGTCAATGTGATCGATCAGCTTATAGCCAAGCCGGCGGCGGGTGGTGGAATCGAAATCAAATGGCATAGGAGTCAGCAGTTTACGAGGTATTAGATCGCTGGGCAGCAAAGAGGGTGCAAAAATGCTGCATGAGCCAATTGCCGGACCATCAAGAGCCTCAAGGTTGCGAAACCTTTTACGACTTGTCATCCTGAGCGAAGCGCCCGGTGACAGTCGAATCGAAAGAGCTGACGGGCGCGAAGCCGAAGGATCCATGTATTTCTTCGCGCTTTCCGCTCAGTTGCCGCCCACTCTCGGAATGGCGAGATCAATCGAACTTACTTCTGCTCTGGTTCTTCCGTCACCAGTTCCTGCACTGCCTGCGGACGCAGCAAGGGGAAGAGAATCACGTCGCGGATGGATTTCGCTCCCGTCAGCAGCATGGTCAGGCGATCAATGCCGATACCTTCTCCGCCCGTTGGCGGCAGGCCATAGGAAAGCGCGCGGATGTAATCCTCATCCATCGCGTGCGCTTCTTCATCGCCGCGTTCCTTTTCCTGCAACTGGCCTTCAAAGCGGCGGCGCTGCTCTTCCGGATCGTTCAGTTCGCTGAAGGCGTTGCCGATCTCCAGCCCGCCCACGAACAGTTCAAACCGTTCCACCCAGTCGGGTTCGTCGCGCTTGTTCTTTGACAGCGGCGAGATGGCGACAGGGAAGTCATAAAGAATGGTCGGCTGGATCAGATGTTCTTCCGCCACATGCTCGAATAACGCCGCGATGGTCTTACCGGCCGGATCCTTCGGATCGAAGGCCATGTGGGGCGTATGTTTCGCGTTGAGCCGCTGCACCAGCTTGCCGACTGATTCGGCGCTGGCGAAGTCCGTCATCTCCGGTTTCGGAGCAGCTTCTTCCGGCCAGTACTTCATGATGGCCTCACGCATGGAGAGTCGCTGCCAGTTGGCAAAGTCGATTTCATGGCCGTTGAAAGTTGTCTTGGTGCTGCCGTTCACTTCCTGCGCTACCTGGGACAGAAGGTCCTCGGTGAGCTGCATCATGTCTTTGTAGTCTGCGTAAGCCTGGTAGAACTCCAGCATGGTGAACTCAGGGTTATGCTGCGTGGACATGCCCTCATTGCGGAAGTTGCGATTAATCTCATACACGCGGTCCAGTCCGCCTACCACCAGCCGCTTGAGATAAAGTTCCGGGGCGATGCGGAGATAAAGATCAACGTCGAGCGTATTGTGGTGTGTGACAAACGGCCGCGCAGCGGCGCCGCCGGCGATCTGTTGCATCATGGGCGTTTCCACTTCCACGTAACCGCGTGAGTCAAAGAAGTGCCGCATGGATTGCACGATCTTGCTGCGCTTGACGAAAACTTCGCGCACGTCCTGGTTCATCACCATGTCCACGTAGCGCTGGCGATAACGCAGTTCCACGTCCTGCAATCCGTGCCATTTTTCCGGCAGAGGCAGCAGGTCTTTGCTGAGGAAAGTAATCTCTTCCACGTGAATCGTGAGCTCACCCGTCCGTGTACGAAACAGATAGCCGCTCACGCCGATATGGTCACCCAGATCCAGCAGCCTGTAGAGCGCGAAACCCTTTTCCCCGACAAAATCCAGCTTGGTATAAATCTGCAGACGCTTGCCACCTTGTTGCAGGTGAGCGAAGCCGGCTTTGCCCTGTAGCCGCAGTGAGATGATACGGCCTGCAACTTTCACCTGAACGCGAGGGCTCTCCAACTCTTCTGCCGTCTTCTGGTTGTACTCCGCCAGGATCTGTGGGACGGTGTGAGTGAAAGCGTACTTATGCGGGTAGCTCTCCTGTCCCAGGGCTTCAATGTCGCGCAGCTTCTGCTGCCGCAACTCGTAGATTTTCTTCTCTAATGACACAGTTGGGTTTTCGCCTCGTAGGGTAAACGTTGAATTATAAATGCTGCACGCCTGCCATGGAGGGACATAGACATGGGGAAAATCACGAGGAGTGGCCGCGAATTTACGCGAATCAAAACCAACGAATTTAAAAAGCTGCTCTAAGGCTTCGATTTCTCGGCTGCAGTAGCCGGAGGCTTGCTGCCCGGCGCGGAGATCGCCTTCTTGGCAGCTTTCGCTCGTGCACGTTCCTGGTGACGACGATCGTGGGATTGCTGGTCGGAGAGCGCTTTCTTTGCCATGACAAGATCATGACACAGATGGTCGGCTATTAGCGAACTAGGCTCCGACCAGGCAGAGGATTTCTCTATTCCTTGTATTGCTGGATTGCCGCAGATCTCGGTTTGGTGTCACCATGCTGCGGTGTTGAATCCCCGGCCAGCGCCTGAGGTTTCATCTGCGTTTTTCTGCGATCTGCGTTTATCAGCGAAAATCTGCGGCCAAATGCATTGAATTATTCGCGTGAATTCGCGGCTAAAGCCTGCTCTTCTGCGCGTCTTCGCGCTGAGTGTTATATTTTTTGCTTATGGCTAAGGCAATCGCAGTCGTCCCCGGCGATGGTATCGGCAAAGAAGTCATTCCAGCTGCACTGAAAGTCGTTGAAGCGACCGGCGCGGCCGTTGAGTTCACGAGTTTTGACTGGTCGGCCGATCGCTATCTTAAAGACGGCACCACCATTCCCGCCGACGGATTCACCATGCTCGATCGCGATTTTGACGCCATCTTCGTCGGCGCTCTGGGTGATCCCCGCGTGCCCACCAACATCCACGCCAAAGAGATTCTGCTGGGCATGCGCTTCAGGATGGACCTGTACGCCAACGTGCGTCCGGTGAAGCTGCTGGATGAGTCGCTATGTCCGTTGAAAGGCGTAAAGCCGGAGCACGTGGATTTCGTGGTGATCCGCGAGAACACGGAAGGCCCGTACGTGGATGCCGGTGGTGTCCTCAAGCAGGGAACGCCGGATGAGATCGCGACGCAGGAAGACTTCAATACACGCAAGGGCGTGGAACGCGTGATCCGCTACGCGTTTGAGTTGGCCCGCAAACAGGGACGCAAGAAAGTGCTGATGTCGGATAAGTCGAACGTCATGACGTTCGCCGGCGGCCTGTGGCAGCGCGTGTTCAAGATTGTGGCGACCGAATATCCCGACATTCAGACGCAGCATATGTATGTGGACGCGCTCTGCATGCACATGGCTCGCGATCCCAAACAGTTTGATGTGATCGTGACTAACAACATGTTTGGCGACATCATCACTGACCTGGCGGCCGCGCTGCAGGGCGGCCTGGGCATGGCGGCCAGCGGGAACATTCATCCCGGAAAGACTTCAATGTTCGAGCCCGTGCATGGCTCGGCGCCGCCTTTTGCGGGCAAGAATATTGCGAATCCAATCGGTGCCATCTCCACGGCAGCCATGATGCTGGACCATCTCGGATTCGCCACGGAAAGCGCCCGTATCAACGCCGCGGTGCTGGCCGCGGTACAACAGAGAAAGACCACCTCTGACATCGGCGGCAACCTGGGCACAAAAGAGTGTGCTGAGTGGATCGCCGGCCAAGTCGTAAAGCAATAAGTTTCCCAGGACGATGTGCCTGAGTCTCAAGAAAACGTAGTGCAAGGAACCAGAGCTGCTGCGTTCTTTTACTGACACAAACAATCTTCCGCTTCCCCCGCGGTTCGGCCACTAAATAACCTACGAATAAGGACGTGCGACTATGCGTGTCTCTCTCATATGCATCTTTCTGCTTATCAGCCGCTGCTTGTCGGTTCAACAACTTTCAGCTCAACGACTGTCAGTTTAATGCCTGTCAATTCAGACGGCGCAGGACAAATCCGTCGCCGGCAGTCATGATGACGCCGCGGCCCTCACCATCTACAACCAGTCATTTGCCGTGGTGAAACAGACTCTGCCGCTGGAATTGAAAGGCGGCACCACCCAGGTAGAGGTCACCGATATCACGGCACATCTGGAGCCTGACTCGGTGATATTGCGTGACCCCAAAAGCGGACGCGACCTGCAAATCCTGGAGCAAAATTACCGCAATGATGTGGCTTCGCAGGCGCGGCTGCTCTCATTCTATGAGGGCAAGACCATTGAGTTTCTAGTGAACGGCGTGCTGAAACCGGGCAAGATTATCCGCAGCGGATACGTGCCGCACTATGTGCCCTACAACTCTTACGACCAGCAGTATTACCAGCAACAGCAGGCTTATGTGAACTCAGGCAGCGGAGAGCCGATCATCGAAATCGACGGCAAGCTGCAATTTGGTCTGCCGGGCCAGCCGGTCTTTCCTGCTCTTACCAATGAAACCATTCTGAAACCCACGCTTTCTTGGCTGCTGCAAAGCGATAAGCCTGGCGCCACAACCGCTGAGTTCAGTTATGTCACGGGCGGCATGAGCTGGCATGCGGACTACAACGTGGTGGCTCCCGCCACCGGCAATATGCTGGAAGTAGTCGGATGGGTGACTCTGGATAACCAGACCGGCAAGACATTCCCCAACGCGCGCATCAAGCTGATGGCGGGAGACGTGAACAAGATCCAGCCAGGATATCGTGGCGGGATAGAATCTCTTGGCGTCTTCGCCATGAAGGCAGACGTGGTGGCCCCTGCCGTCACCGAGCGCAGCTTTGACGAATACCATCTCTACACGCTGGAACGTCCATCCACACTTTACGACCGCGAGACGAAGCAGGTTGAGTTTGTACGCGCAGCGAACGTGCCGTCGAAACGCGTTTATGTTTACGATGGCGTGCAGATCGACCAGAACTATCGCAACTATCCCATGGAAAATATTCGCGACATGGAAAATTTCGGCGTCCAGTCGAATCCGAAAATCTGGACCATGGTGGAATTCAAAAACAGCAAAGAAAATCATCTGGGCATGCCGCTACCCAAGGGACGCGTGCGCTTTCTACCGTCGCGATACCGATGGTCAGCTTGAATTCACCGGCGAGAACATGATCGATCACACGCCATCCGATGAGACCATCCGCCTCTACACCGGCAATGTGTTTGACGCGGTGGGCGAGCGCAAGAGGACGTACTTTAAGGTTGACCGCAATGCGCGCACGGTGGACGAGAGCTTTGAGATCAAACTCCGCAACCACAAGAAGGAACCCATGGAGATACGCGTCGTAGAACACTTGTACCGATGGAGCAACTGGGACATCATGAAAAATTCTGACCCATTTAACAAGATCGACAGTAAGACCATTGAGTATCGGGTGAGCGTGCCGGCCGACGGAGAAAAAGTGGTGACCTACACGGCGCATTACACGTGGTAGGCCAACCCTCCAATCCCTGTCATGTTGAGCGTAGAGCCGCGCGAACAGTCGCGGCTTGTAGTCGAAACATCCCGGGAATGCGGGTTGCAAAAATGCCGCCTCAGGGAGTTCTCCGCCAACTCTCCCCTTGTCATCCTTAGCGCAATCGGAGCGCATGCGACGACGCAGTCGAACGATCTATGTATTTTCCTTGTGCTATCGATGCGCGCGCGTGACTCATCACCAATCACGAAACTCCAAGCGCCGTAGGCGCGACCAGAAGTTAGCCCCGGGCGTAAGCCCGGGGTAAGCGTGAAAATAAAATCGAGTCCCGTAGGGACGGCACATGACGTTCGCCCAGATCCTCTTACTAAAAATTCAGCAACTCGCTGCAAGAAATTTTCATTTCGCAAAATAATTTCTGCATTTCCGTAGTTTGTTACTTCACAGGCAAACCATGATTTGCTATTCTCATTATGCGTAGGAGTAACGCCCAATGAAATGCATCCACTACATCTCGGTGCGGAGTCTGACAGGACTAGTCGATAGTCCTGATAGGCCATGGGCGTTCGGCATATCACAGCTAACCTCAGGCGCTATTCGACCTACGCAAATCCTGTAATCTAAACCGCCTTTCCGGTCATGCGACCGTAGGCGAAACCTTATCTACACGCCAGGTGGCGAAGTCCATGGTTACTTCGACTGTAAATCGAATAACTGGGCCATAGACGCTTGTTCCCCTGGCTAAGTAGTTCAATCAGCGGCTGTTTACAGCCCTCCAAAATTACTCAATTGTCATGCAGCGCAAGTGGGCTTGCGCTCTAAATTCTGCCAGTGGCGAAGATTGCGGATACTTCTGGTAAATCGCCTGAAATGGCGAGCGGTTCGAATCCGCTGACTCCGCGATTGCTTATTCCCTGGCTTTCAGAGCGAAGCGACAGAAAGCTTTGATCGACAAGGGCGAGGCCGACTTGCGCGCCGAGCCCGCTGCGACTGGAGCGGATTTGGAGTATCCAGCAAAAGAGTTGCCGAGCGGTTTCGGAGCGAAGCGACGGAAACAATGTTAGGGCAAAGGTTGGTCGCACCAATTCTTTGCTCCACAACAGCAGTCAACGTTGGAAACGGGTTCCACCGGTGGTGGAGACCGGAGTTAACACCTTGTCCGTGAATGCAGGTGCAAGCCCTGCCGGCTTCTCGAGGGCCGTAGTTCAACCTATGAGAACAACGGACCCCTACACTCTGGTCAATTGTTCCCCGTAAGGGAACCTTTGTTTCTGTCGCTGTCGCTCCAAACCGCTCAACTGCATCTTTCCGGTCGACTGTAGATCGCGCGTCCTGCAGCGGGCTCGGCGCGTGTTCGGCCTCGCCCTTGTCAAACACTGTTGTGGAGCGCAGGCGCCCTCGCCTGCGGCCTTGTTTGTTTTGGGAGCTCAGCGTCAAAAAAAATGAAGGAGGAAAGCATGGCCGTATCAACACCTTGAATATCGGCAATCTGGCGGGATTCGCAGCGCCACGCACCCACGAAGGCGCGCCGGCCAGGCACATCTCTGCCGAGCAGCAGCTCCGGCGTTCTGTGCTGGCATGCATGCTCTGGGAAGACCAGTTCTATGAGGACGGCGTTGCCATTGCCGGACGCATCCGCGATCTGGTAGCCAAAGTTGCTCCGGAGAAGGTGGCTGCGCTGGCCGTGGAGGCGCGTACGCAAATGAAGCTGCGTCACGTGCCGCTGTTGCTGGTCCGCGAGATGGCGCGTCTGGCCACGCACCGTCACCTGGTTGCGGAGACGCTGGTCACTGTGATCCAGCGCGCCGATGAGCTCACTGAATTCGTGGCTCTGTACTGGAGTGAAGGCAAGCAGCCTCTGTCCGCGCAGGTCAAGAAGGGACTGGCTGCGGCGTTCACCAGGTTTGACGAGTACGCTCTGGCCAAGTATGACCGCGCCACTCCCATCAAGCTGCGTGACGTGCTGTTCCTTGCGCACGCCAGGCCGCTCGATGCTGAACAGGAAGCACTGTGGAAGCGCCTGGTGAACGGCGAGCTGGCAACGCCCGATACCTGGGAGGTTGCTCTCTCCGCCGGCGCCGACAAGCGCGAGGCATGGGAGCGTCTGCTCAGTGAGAACAAGCTGGGTGCACTGGCATTGCTGCGCAATCTGCGCAACATGGCGGAGGCCAACGTAAGCGAATCGCTGGTAAAGGATGCGCTGGCACAGATGAAGACTGAGCGCGTGTTGCCGTTCCGTTTTCTGGCTGCGGCGCGGTATGCGCCTCAGTGGGAAGCAGAGCTGGAGCAGGCGATGTTCCGGTCGCTTGAAAGTCAGGCCATGTTGCCAGGAAAGCAACGCTGCCAGGAAAGACGCTGCCGGGAAAGACAGTGTTGCTGGTGGACGTTTCAGGATCCATGGACGCACAGCTCTCTCGTCGTTCAGAGATGCGGCGTACGGACGCTGCTTACGGTCTGGCCGTATTGCTGCGTGAGATCGCTGAGCAGGTAACTGTGTACACGTTCTCTGACAAGCTGGTGCGAGTGCCGTCACGCCGAGGCTTTGCCCTTCGCGACGCAATGCACACCAGCCAGCCGCATGGCTCAACCTACCTGGGCCGCGCGCTGCAGGGGATTGAGGAGGAGTATGACCGCTTGATCGTAATTACGGACGAGCAGTCGCACGATGCGGTTCCCAATCCCAAGGCGCGGGGCTACATGTTGAATGTGGCCAGTTACCAGAACGGAGTTGGCTACGGCGGCGGGATTCACGGCTTCTGGACGCACATCGATGGCTGGAGCGATTCGACCATCGAGTACATCCGCGAGGCCGAGTCCGTGCTGTAAATACCCGCACTGCAAATGGATGTTCGCGCGCACCAACCGGCGATCTTCAGAGATGGAGGTCGCCGTTTTTGTCTTTTATCAAGCTGATTCGCAGAAATCGCTTTACGGGCCCGTATTATATATATGAGTCAGTAAGTGGGTCTTCATGAGAAAACTGTTTGCAGGACTAATTCTTTTTTGCGGGCTTATGCTGTCGGCCCCTGCGGTTCAACCCCAGACTGGTCAATCGCCCGCGGCAAGCCAGCCATCCGCACCGCAACAGCCTCCAGCTGCGCAGTCATCGCCGTCACCGCAAGCATCGCCTTCACCGCAGGGCCAGACAGCGCAGCCTCCACGTGGCAATAATCGGGTTGAGATCGAAGAGGTCCCGCCCAAGGACCACATACTCACTCCGGAAGAATCGAAGGACCTGCTGGCGTCGGTTGAGGAAGTCCTGAGGTTTGTCAACAAAGACACGCTGATGCCGATCAAACATGACGTGAAGAAGCAGATTGTTTCCCGCGCTGAGGTGGAAAAATATGTTTCCCAGAAGTTTGAGACGGACGCGGACCGCATCCGCTTTGAGCGATCTGAGCTGGTCCTGAAAAAATTCGGCCTGCTGCCCCGCACTTTCGATCTTCATGCCTACCTCATCAAGCTGCTGACGGAACAGGTGGCCGGCTACTACGACGAAAAAACGCGCACCATGAACCTGCTGGACTGGGTGGCGCCGGACTTGCAGAAAGGCGTCATGGCCCACGAGCTTACGCACGCCCTGCAGGACCAGAGCTACGATCTGTTCAAGATGAACAAGAAGGAAGAAGAGATTGAGAAGCGCGGACTGGAAGACCTGCCGGCGCTGCTCAAGAATGACGAGGCTTCTTCCTGCCGTAGCGCCGTCCTGGAAGGCCAGGGCATGATTGTGCTCTTTGATTATGAGCTGGCGCCATACGGGAAGTCGGTTGAGACGGCGCCGGAAATAATAAATGCGGCGCAAAACAGTACGGAGAAAGACAAGAGCAGCCCGGTGCTGGACAGTGCGCCGTTGCTGCTTCAGGAAGAACTGCTTTTTCCCTACCGGCAGGGAATGAATTTCATCAAGGAACTTCTTCTCTCCGGTGGAAAGAAGCTGGCCTTCACCACTGTGTTTGAGCGCATGCCGCAGACAACGCGCGAAATCATGGAGCCAAAGGAATATCTGGCGGGGCATCGCGTGCCGCCGCTCATGCTGCCTGAGATGGGTTTTCTGAAGAAAGACTACGAGCCTTACGATGCCGGCGCCGTTGGCGAACTGGATGTCAATATCCTGCTCAAGATTTATTCCGAAGAAGCGGTCGCGAATCATCTCGCTTCAGAATGGCGCGGGGGAGCCTACTACGCGGCTGGTCGTCGCCAGTCAAAGCCAACCGACAAGAATTCCACCGGACACATTGGCCTGTATTACATTTCCAAGTGGTCGTCGTCGATTGCCGCGCGTGAGTTCGCGCGCATATACGGCGCCGCCCTGGCTGGTCGCTATAGTCAGTTGCAGCGGGCGGCCGCGGACCCGTCAAAGCCGGGATTGGACAAATTTATCAGCGCCGATGGTCCCATCTTCATTCAACAGACCGGAAACATGGTCGTGATCTCAGAAAGTTTCGATCCTGACACCGCGAACAAGCTGATTGACGCGGGACTGAAGCAGGGTGGAGACAAGGTGGCAAACGGCGGATTTTAAATTTCAAACTTGAAATTTAAAATTCTCAGCTCTCATACATCCAGTCTTGGTTCCCGGCTGTCTTGTTTATAATTTCAAGTTAACCATTTCGCAGGAGAACTCATTGCAACAAGCTGAAATTGGAATCATAGGCGGGAGTGGTTTGTATTCCATGCCCGGACTCACTGACATTCGTGAAGTCGCGGTGCAGACGCCGTTTGGCGAACCCTCAGACGCCTTCGTGCTGGGCACGCTGGAAGGCCGCAAGGTCGCTTTTCTGGCCCGGCATTCCCGCGGACATCGCATCCAGCCCAGTGAGATCAACTTCCGCGCCAACATCTATGCCATGAAAGACCTTGGCGTGGAACGAATCCTCTCCGCCTCGGCAGTCGGATCGCTGAAAGAAGAGCACAAGCCGACGGATTTTGTAATCCCGGACCAGTTCATTGATCGCACCTATGCGCGCGTCTCTACTTTTTTCGGGCATGGCATCGTCGCGCATGTCTCATTTGGCGACCCGGTTTGCCCGCAGGTTGCCCAGGCCTTTGCACAATCCTGCAAAGACGCAAGCGTGGTGGGAAAGATGGGCGGGACCTATGTATGTATGGAAGGTCCGCAATTTTCCACTCGGGCTGAATCGAACCTGTATCGCAGCTGGGGCGCGGACGTGATTGGCATGACCAATCTTCAGGAAGCCAAGCTCGCCCGCGAGGCGGAGATCTGTTACGCCACCATGGCCATGGTCACCGACTATGACTGCTGGCATCCCGAACATGATTCTGTCACGGTGGACCAGATTGTGAAGGTGCTGCACACCAATGCCGATAACGCAGCCAGGGTGGTCAAGCAGGCGATTTCTGTGATGCCGAAAGAGCGCACGTGCAAGTGCGGATCAGCGCTGCAGTTCGCAATTCTTACCGATCCCGCAAATATCCCGGCGGCCACGCGCCAGAAACTCAGCCTGCTGCTGGATAAATATCTGAAAAAAGGTCAGGAGGCAAACGCCTAGTGTCATTGCTCGTAGTTGGTTCAGTCGCTTTTGATGCCATCAAAACTCCGTACGGAAAAACTGACAAGATTCTTGGCGGCGCCGCCACGTATTTCTCATTGTCGGCCAGCTTCTTCACAGACGTGCGCGTGGTCGGCGTGGTGGGAGAAGATTTCACCAAAAAAGAAGAAGACGTTTTCCATGCCCGCAAAATTGACATCAGCGGCATCACGCATGAAAAAGGACAGAGCTTTTTCTGGTCGGGCGAATACGGCGAGAACGTGAATGAAGCCAAAACGCTGGACACGCAGCTTGGCGTCTTCGGCAATTTCAATCCTCAGGTGCCTGCCCGCTTCAATGACAGCAAATTTCTTTTTCTGGCGAATATCGACCCGGTTTTGCAGGTGAACGTGCGTAAGCAGATGTCCGGAGCGAAGTTTGTTGGCGGCGATACCATGAATTACTGGATCAACGGCAGCCGCCAGGCCCTGGGCGAGATGATGAAGCACGTGCACGCTCTGCTGATCAATGATACTGAAGCCAAGATGCTGGCCGGCGATCCCAGTCTGGCCCGGGCAGCCCAGAAAATTCTGGAGATGGGACCCGAAGCTCTGGTGATCAAGCACGGAGAATATGGCGCAACCGTATTCTTCCGGCACGGATCGTTTGGGGCCGGTCGCCATCCTTTCCGCGCGCCAACCCTGCCCATTGAAGCAGTCACGGATCCCACCGGGGCCGGAGATAGCTTTGCCGGCGGATTCATGGGATACATTGCGTCGCAGGAAAAGATCACGCGTGAGGTCTTCAAGCGTGCCATGTTTTACGGCGGTGTGATGGGATCATTCGCGGTGGAAGCCTTCGGCACGGAACGGTTACAGAAGTTGACGCGCGAGGAGATCGAAGAACGTTACAAGGTGTTCCGGGAGCTAACGCATCTTGATTAATGTCACTGCGCTCCAAACCGCTGCACATTTTGAATGCGGCGGAGAACGTGAAGGCTCCTGAAGTAGCGGGCTCGGCGCGCTAGTCGGCCGAGCCCTTATTGCGTCTGTGCTTATCGCTCTTCCTGCGCAAATATCAGCAGATACCCGTCGGGATCATGCACTGCAAACTCCCTCATGCCGTAAAACTGTTTGTGCATGGCAATCACGATCGGGACCTTCTGCTGCTGAGCTTTCGCATAGAGATCATCAATCCCTTCCATCACCAGGTACAGGCTCAGCGTACCGCCGCCCACCGGTTTCCCGGCATACAGATCAGGCTCGCCCGGTTGCGGAGGCAGGTTGGCATTGAGGAAAATGTCGGCGTCGTCGCGCTTCATCCAGGCAAAGATGAAGGGAGCTTTGTCCGGTACGGTTTGAGAAACTGAGAAACCCAGAACGTCGCGATAGAATTTCAGGCTCTTGTCTAAATCGACAACTACCAGATTAGGCGTGATCTTATTGAACTTCATGGGCTTCTCCTTTTGATATGGTTTTGACTGGGACTGGCTGGTGATTTGGGGAATCATTTTACTTCTCCTCTCAGGAGTGACTGCTCCGCAGTCCAGGATTGGCTTGGATGAGGAGCAAGGCACACAATTACCGTTGTGCCCGCATCTCCTCCATCCACGAATCCTGCGAGAAGAGAATCGTAGGTAGGGTCCCTGATTCAAACCGAAGCCGTCAGGACCCGCGAGGTACAGGGAAAAAGTTAGCAAAATGGCTGGACCGAGTCAAACAGTGGCCGAGACCCCGATCATTACCGCGGATATACAATCCTCCGCAGTGCCCGCAGACATTGACGTGGACAAACCGCCCAGCTTTTCTCAGTCGCGCGACTGCGTCTGTCTTGCTGCGATCGCTGCATTGCTTTCCCTTTCTTCTCTCATCTTCTATTACCGGCACAACGCCATACTTCTTTATGGGGACGCGGTCGCCCACATCAACATTGCGCGTCGCGTATTTGATTCCCGCACCCCGGGGTTTTTTCAGCTTGGCACAGTCTGGCTGCCACTACCCCATATGCTGGACATCCCGTTCGTCTTAAATAACAAGCTGTGGCGGACGGGCCTCGGCGCCTCCGTTCCGTCCATGCTGGCCTATGTTGCCGGCACTCTGGGAATTTTCCGGCTGGTACAAGGCTTTGCCGGCAGGAACTTTGCTGGGAGAACGGCCGCATGGGTGGCCGCGCTGATCTTTGCCTTCAATCCCAACCTCCTCTATATGCAGTCCACGGCGATGACGGAGCCGCTTTATCTGGCGCTGATGATCTGGGCGCTGGTCTATTTTGCCGAGTTTGTAAGACTGGCCAGAACGGACGCAAATCACGCTCGCAGTGCCTTGCAGAAATGCGCGCTGTTCGCGGGCTTGGACATGATGGTTCGTTATGACGGATGGTTTTTCGCGGCTGCTCTGGGCCTGGCCGCAATTATTTTTGTACTGATCAACGGAGTCAAAGCGCCGCCCGTGCGCAGAGGGCTGATCGAATTTGTGCTGCTTTGTCTTTCCGTAGGCGGATTGTGGCTGGCCTACAACCAGGCGAATTATGGGAATCCTCTGGAGTGGGCCAACGGCCCCTATTCCGCGCGTGCCATCCAGGAACGATCACGCACCGCAACGTATCCCAGTTATCCTGGGGAAAATTCAGCTCGCACTTCGGCCCTCTACTTCCTGAAAGTCTCGCGGTTGAATGTGGCCGCCGGGCGGAGCGAAAAGGTTTTATTCTCGCTTGCTGCGATTACCTTGCTGGTGGCCATATTCTTCGTCCGTCGTGTATGGCCATTGGCTCTGCTCTGGCTGCCCGCCATCTTTTATGTCGCGTGCGTTGCGTGGGGAAGCGTTCCCATTTATGTGCCCCAGTGGTATCCGTTCGGATACTACAACGTGCGTTATGGATTGCAGTTGCTGCCGGCCATCGCGGTTTTTGCCGGACTCCTGGTTTACTTCATGGATTCGTTCCTGCCGCGGCGTTTAGGTTTGATCGTTGTCACCTTGATTGCCACATGGAGTTACGCGTCTATCTGGCAGGGAACTCCCATCTCGTTGCGTGAAGCCCAGGTCAACGGATCTGCCAGGCTCGGCTTCGATAAAAAGCTTGGTGAAGAGTTGGCCCGGCTTCCGCAGTCGGCGCGATTGATGATGGACTGCGGGGCCCATTCCGGCGCGGTGCAGGCGGCTGGAATTCCGTTTGGCCGCGTGCTGCGAGAGAGCAATCCGCCACAGTGGGAGATTGGATTGTCACATCCGGCTGAATCTGCGGATTTTCTGATCGCATTTCCCAATGACGATGTTTATCGCGCGGTGCGGCTCTTTCCTGATCACCTCACGCTAGTTACTACCATTGCAACTCCGGATGGATCCAGCGCTTTCATTTATAAGTCAGGCCGTTGAGCGGTGCTACAATCGGGCAGATTTTCATCAGGAATCGTGCAAGCTTGATGCTTTTTCCACATTTGTCATCGCCCGAGGTTTTTTCCCGAAACATGGCGCGGCTTGTTTTGGCTGCTGTCCTGGGCGGCATCATCGGCCTGGAGAGGCAGTTCAAACAGCGTCCCGCCGGGCTGCGGACCAATATGTTTATCTGCTTTGGCGCTGCCTTGTTCACTATTCTCTCGTCTGAACTTGCAGGCAGCCTGGGCGGTGATCACACCCGCATTGCCGCGCAGATCATTCCTGGAATCGGATTCATTGGCGCAGGCTCCATCCTGCATGCCAAACGAGGTGTAGCGGGACTCACCACGGCGGCCACCATGTTTGTGGTCGCGTCGGTTGGTATGGCATGTGGTGGTGGTCTCTATTTGGAAGCCACATTTTCTACTGCTTTTATTCTGCTGGCGCTACTGGTGCTGGGCTCGGTGGAAACGCAGTTTAACCTTAAGCCGTTGTGCATGACCTATAGCGTGGTTTCGGAAAAGAGTTCAGACCAGTTGGTGGACGCCGTGAATGAACTTCTCGAAGAGCAAAGCAAGGAACTCCGCAGCATGCACCTGAGCGCAGCAAACGGCAAGCATCGGATTATGTTTACCGTGGACGGCACACACGACGAGCATAAGGCGCTTGTGGATTCTTTGCGCCGATCAGCCGATCTGCACAACTTTGAGGCCATTCCGGACAGGGAAACAGAGTGAGCTTGAAGATCCCATTTGTAAAGGCTTCCGCGTGCGGGAATGATTTCCTGATCGTTGATTTCCTGATCGCAGATTTCCTGATCGCAGATTGTCCTGATCAAAGATGCGCAGCACGCCACAACAGAAATACATGAGCTTACCCGCCGGCTTTGCGATCGTCACAATGGGGTGGGTGCGGATGGTGTGGAATGGCTGTCGCCGGGCGGTGACGTCAACGCCGCCATCAAGCTGATCAATGCTGACGGCAGCGAAGCGGAGATATCAGGAAACGGCACGCGGTGCGTGGCGGCCTTTCTGGCTGAGAACGGTGGTGGGACGCATTTCAAGATTCGCACCGACGCGGGCATTAAGTCCTGCGAACTTGTCTCCAGACACGAACAGACCTTTACCTTTGAGATGAACATGGGCACTCCGAAGGTGGAGAATGCTTTCGCAGTTCAGGCCAGGTCCGGCAGCGTGAGCGGCATACCCGTTTCCATGGGGAACCCTCATTACGTTGTGTTTGTGGATGAGTTTCCAGAAGACTGGCAGGCGTTGGCGGCAGAAATCCAGAGGCAGCCATGCTTCCCTGAAGGTGTAAACGTTGAATTTGTTCAAACACTGGCCGCGGATTTGATTGACGTGCGTTTCTTTGAACGTGGCGCCGGGAGAGACTCAGTCGTCGGGCACTGGATCGTGCGCCTCTGCCGTGGCTTCCATTTTCAGCGGGCGGGTGAAGTCGCCGGTAAATGTTCACGCAGTTGGGGGAACACAGGCGGTACGCTGGGAAAACAATGAGGTGTTCCTGCGTGGACCAGCCAGGCTAGTGTTTCGCGGAGAATTCCTTGTCTAATCGAAAAATAATTCAAGCAGCCTCGCTCAAGCGCGGAGATAAGATCGGACTTCTTGCCCCCGCAAGCGGCTTCAATAAGCAGGCTTTCCAGACTGGCTGCGACCGTCTGCGGCAGATGGGGTACGAGCCGGTCTTTTCGCCGGCCATTTTTCAGCGTGATTTTTATTTTGCCGGCACCGTGGAGCGGCGACGCCAGGAGCTTGAAGACCTCCTGCGCCAGCCGGACATCGCGGCGCTCATCTGCGTACGCGGCGGGTACGGCAGCAACTACCTGCTGGAGAGTTTTCATTTCGAGCTGTTTGCGCGTTATCCAAAGATCTTTCTGGGATGCAGTGATATCACGTCTCTGTTGACCGTCATTACAGACCGCACCGGCCTGGTTACGTTTCACGGTCCAATGGTCGCCAAGGACATTGCCGACGGCACGTTCGATGAGACAAGCTGGGGAAAATGTTTTGACGGGGCAAGCATCTGGAGTATCACCGATCCGAAGATCGAAATCCTGCAACCGGGACACGCCAAGGGCCGGCTTTACGGCGGCTGCTTGTCCATGCTGGTGCAGTCCATGGGCACGCCGTTCCAGATACAGACTGACGATACGATTTTGTTTATCGAAGATGTGGCGGAAAAGCCGTTTCGTATTGATCGCATGCTGATGCAGCTTCATCTCGGCGGCATGCTGAATCGGGTACGCGGTTTTGTCTTCGGAGAGATGCTGGATTGTGTGCCTCCGGAAGGCGAGGATTACAGCCTGCAGCAGGTAATCAGCCACGTTTTGTCGCCCTATAAAGTCCCGATTGTTTTTGGTTTGAAATCCGGCCACGTCAGCGGTGGAAACATCACCTTGCCGCTGGGCGTGCAGGCTGAGTTGACCGCGGAACAGGGTGTTGAACTGAAGATATTGGAAGCAGCAACGCATTTCCGTTAATCTGGAATCACTGTGGATCAGCAGCACGTACATATCATTGGCATTTGTGGAACTGCCATGGCTTCACTGGCAGGACTGCTCAAACAACGGGGTTTCAAAGTAACCGGCTCTGACACGGCCGCGTATCCTCCCATGTCGGATTTTCTGGCCGCCATGTCCATTCCAGTGGCGCAGCCGTATAGCGAAGCCAATCTCAAGCCGCGACCGGACTGGGTGGTGGTCGGCAACGCGATTTCGCGCGGCAACGTTGAGCTGGAATACGTTTTGGACCAGCGCATCGCTTTCCGGTCAATGCCGGACACGCTTTACGATTTATTCCTGCGCACGCGCGAGCCCGTCGTAATCGCCGGCACGCATGGCAAGACCACCACCACATCCATGCTGGCCTGGATATTTCAGCATGCAGGCAAAGATCCATCATTCCTGGTGGGCGGTATCGCGGAAAATTTTGGCAGCAGCTTCGCGCTGCGTCAGGGCAAGCACTTCATTATCGAAGGCGATGAGTACGATACCGCGTTTTTCGATAAAGGTCCCAAGTTCCTGCATTACTTTCCTCAGGCTGTGATTCTCACGTCGGTCGAGTTCGACCACGCCGATATTTACGCCAACCTGGAAGCAGTGAAGACTGCCTTCCGGCGGCTGGTAAACCTGGTGCCGCGTAAAGGCAAGATCATTGCCTACGATGCCAGTGAGACCGTCGCCGAATGCATTACCAAAGCTTTCACGCCTGTGGAGAAATACGGCCTGAAGGAAGGCTCATTCTGGCGCATCACAGACCTTCACTTTGCTCCTGACAGCACCACATGGCGCGTGCTGCGCCAAGGACAGCCCTGGGGTGAGTTTGAGTTTGCTATGGCGGGCGAATACAACGTGGCGAACGCCACGGCTGCTGCGGCCATGGCTGCACATTACGGAATTGAGCCGCAAGTGATCGCGGAGGCGCTGAGCTCTTTCAAAAGCGTGAAAAGACGGCTGGAGATCAAGGCGCAGGTGGATGGAATTACCATCATCGATGATTTCGCTCACCACCCGACGGCGATTGCCGCCACACTGACTGCCTTGCGCGTTCGTTATCCTGAATCGCGACTGTGGGCCATCTTTGAGCCGCGGTCGAATACGCTTCGCCGCAAAGTCCTGCAAAACGATCTTGTCGCCGCACTGGCTCTGGCTGATCAGGTAATTATCACCCCGATCTTTAAGCCGGAAGCGGTGCCGGAAAATGAACGCCTTACCACCGCCTCTGTCGTGAGGGGCGTGACTAAAGCTGGTAGGCCTGCCCGCGAAATGGCGGATGCGGATGCCATTGTTCACGCGGTGGCTCCGGAACTCCAAAGCGGTGACGTGGTGGCGATTCTTTCCAACGGTGGATTTGGCGGGATCTATGAAAAGCTGCCGCGTAAGCTGGAGGAGCTTCGCGGAGTGCAGCGAACATGAGCGCGGCCATCAACTTCATACGCAGCCTGGCCGCGGCCGTGTTTCTCATTGCTCTGGTTCCTCCGGCAGCCTTGATTGCTTTTCCCTGGACGTTCATCGCGGGCAACGCCAATTTTCTTTATAAGGTCGGCATGGGCTTCGCCTATTGGGCCGTGCGCATTGCCGGGGTAAAAATAAAAATGGTTGGCATGGAACAGTTTGATCCGGCTGGGACCTACATTTTCATGTCGAACCACGTGTCAAACCTCGATCCCCCGGTGCTCTTACCCATGATTCCGCGGCGCACCTCTGTCCTGGCCAAGCGCGAGTTATGGAAAATACCGATTCTATCCCGGGCGCTGGATCTGGCAGAGATCGTTCCCGTAGAACGCAACAAGCGTGATTCAGCCATCGAAAGCATACGTCGCGCCGGCGAGGTGATGAAGCACGGCATCAACATGACCATCTACCCGGAAGGTACCCGATCACGAGATGGCCGCTTGCTGCCTTTCAAGAAGGGTCCATTTCACCTGGCTGCTGAGACGGGATTCCCAGTAGTACCGGTCACGATTCTGGGCACGGAAGACATGATGCCCAAAGGGCATTTCGCCGTGCGTCCGGGAACGGCGACTCTGGTATTTCACGCGCCTATTGATCCCGGAAAGTTCAACTCGCGCGAAGAATTGATGCAGGCAGTCAGTGACGTGATCAACAGTTCATTACCGCCGGAGCGCCAGTCTTCTGATTCGCGATCGGCAAATACCGTTTAGATCACTGATTCATTAAGGTCAATTTCGCCACGGCTTTTTCCTGATCGAAGCGCACTTCCACTGATCCCTCATCATTCTTGTGCAGTTCCGGGCCCAGGGCCGTGTGCATTTTCCCGTTGGCGTCAGCAAACTGAATTTTTAATGGGCCGGTTTCCACCGGCTTCACCGGATAAAGGTATGTCTTGCCGGGATCGAGTTGGTTCTTGCCAAATGTCGCTCCCGGATAATCCACCACAATCGTAGTCACCGGCTGCTGGCTCACATTGATGAGGTTGACCTTGACCACGTGCGAACGACAGCCTGTTATGCCCAGTGACAACGCTGCCAGCAGGGTCGCGGAAGCAAAGAAAGACATCGGTTTCATATTCTGCTGTTTCTTCCCATTCATTTCTTTTCAATCACGCGTGCGCTCAGCACCACGCCGTTGCGGTTGTCATGCAGCTTGAGCGGAAATACCAGGATGTTCCAGTTCCAGCGCCGGTGTTTTTTCGTGGGAAGAGGAGGCAGGCCGCGAAAGCTGCGATCAACATAGGTTTCCCGCGTGTCAGCCACGGTGCGTATGATTTCCTTCCACTCGCCGCCAAGCTCGGGAAATTCGTCAAAGCGGTTCTTGCCCATGAACCATGTACGTTTTTTGTCATACAGACGGGCAAAAAATTCGTTCACATAGATCCAGTTGCCGTCGCGGTCAAGCACTTCAAGGACAAGATCGTCGCCCATGGCCATGGCGATGCGGGAGTAGAAAAAATCCCGGGCGTCCACCACCACCGGCTTGCCCCGGCGCTTGGCTTCAAATGAGCGCAATGCATCCAGCAGATCATCCACGGAACTGTAGCCCTTGAGCAGATGCATATCTTCCACGCCGCCGAATTTTCGTTCCAGCGTGGCAGACAGAATGATGATGGGCACTTCCGGGCGCTTGTCGCGCAATGACTGTGCCACTTCCGTGCCAAACTTGCCTGCTCCCAGATGGTAGTCCAGCACCGCAATATCGATGCCGCTGAGATGACGTTCCGCCTCTTCCACGGATGCGGACGTGATGGCTTCATAACCATGGTTGCGCAAAATCGCGCTGCGCAGAATCAGATCGTCATGGCGATCATCAAGCAGGAGAACTCGTATAGGTTTCCTGCCGTCTGACTTGCCGGAATCGGGCATCTATGTCTATTCGTCCTTCACTGATTTGTTTTCTGGCTCTTGCTTGACACCCGCAGCCCTGGCGGCCGCACGCACTGCCTTGGCCAGCTCCGGAAGCTTGTTGAAGACTGCCACGCTGCGCAGCCACTGTTTGTTGTCGATGGCGGGATAACCGCTCACCAGTTTGCCGGCTTCCACGTCATTGGGAATGCCGGTCTGGGCAGTGGCAATGGCGCCATCGCCAATTCTGAGATGACCGGCCACGCCAACCTGTCCGGCCAGAATCACGTTCTTGCCAATCTCGGTTGATCCGGCAAGCCCAACCTGCGCGCACAGCATGGCATTTTCTTCCACGCTGCAGTTATGACCCACCTGGACCAGATTATCAATCTTTACGCCGCGCGCAATGCGCGTTTCGCCCAGACTGGCACGATCTATGCAGGAGTTGGCCTGGATCTCAACGTCGTCTTCAATTACAACTTTTCCCGACTGAATGATCTTGTACCATGCGCCTTTATCATCTTTGGCAAAGCCGAACCCATCTGCGCCGATCACCACGCCGTTATGCAGCAGAACGTTGTTGCCGATCTCAGAATTCTCGCGGATCGATACATGTGAGTGCGCGGTAGAAGTTGCGGCCAATTTTCACTCCGGGATAAATCACAACGTGGGCCAGCAGAGTGCAGTCTTCGCCAATCACAACATTGTTGTAGATGACGGTGTACGGGCCAATGGACGCATTGGCGCCGATCTTTGCCGTTGCATCAATCACGGCCGTAGGATGAATCCCGCGAGGGAAGCTGGGCGGCTGATGAAAGATCTCAACCGCTTTGGCGTATGCGAACTGCGGATTGCGTGTGCGGAGTGCCGGCTTGCCACTATCCAGGGCAGGGAACTTTTCGTCGACGATGATTGCGGAAGCCTGCGTGGTCCTGGCCGCGGCCGCGTATTTGGCATTCGCGATGAAGGTGATATGGCCGGGCGAGGCGTTTTCAATGCCCGCCACGCCAACAATAACAATGTCATCGATGTCGGCACTTTCGGGTTCCAGTCGCGCACCGATCTTAGCTGCTATGTCCTTGAGCTTCATGAGAAATCCTGAATAACAGAACCCGTGATTGTAAAGGGAAGCGCGGGAAGTTGCAGGTCAAAACCAATTTCGGCAGACGTTCAAGGACTATTGCTCAGAGAAGAGTTGTTCCTGGCGTGCGTCTTCTGCCGCAGTGACGGCTTTGCGGCGTGACTCTGGACGGCCTATCACAGCCAGCACACTCATTTCTTCCAGTGCCGATTTGGGAACAAAGATTCGCTGAATGTTGCCGCGTGTATCAGGTGGCGTAATCAGATAGCCGTCCGAGCTCAACTGGACCAGGTCATTGGGCATCATGCCTTCCAGAACGTCATTGTCTGAAAACCTCAGCCGCACCCAGAGACCTTCCGTGCGGGGACGCGTGGCAAATGTCTTGCGGCCGGACGAGCCGGAGTCACTGAAATCGCGCACAAAGTCCACGCTTTTGATCTCCGCCAGATCAATCAGGATCACCTTGCCAGACTGGTTGAGCAGTTCCAGCTTGCCATCGGCGATAAACGCTGCCGCAACGTATCCGCTGAGCGAATCCCGCCCCAACTTGCGCACGATGACCTTCTTGGTGGTGGATGGCATGGCTGAACATTGATTCTCGCACTGATTTCAGGGGCATCAAAGGCTATACCCCTGTTTCTGCCGATGAGGGTAGCCAAAAGGTTAACCTTTGTGATATTGTTTCGGGTTTGTGCAGGTTCCTGCTGTTGCCGTCTAAGTCTTGTATAAAGTGCAACTTACGAAAAAATTAAGGAGAGCGAGATTGGTGCCGGAATTGCTCCGGATCGCTCCAGGTGTGTTCCAAAGCTGATGGCTGACTTTATTTATCTCATGGAAACCCGGCTATCGCCGGACCAGCAGAAGGCGTTGGCGCTGGTTACCGAAGTTGCTCGCTCACATGAGATGAACGTATATCTCACAGGCGGCGCTGTGCGCGACATCATCAGCGGATTCATCATTCGCGACCTGGATTTCTCCGTCCAGGGCAATGCCCTGAAGCTGCAAAAGGATTTTGAAAAGGCTGGCGCGGTGATCGAAGGCACGGACGAGCACACCCGCTCCATTCTGCTTTTGCTGGCGGGAAACGTGCGCGCGGAAGTCACCAGTACGCGTTCCGAACGGTATGACAAGCCAGGCAAGCCCGCTGAGATCACTCCTGGCACCATTTATGACGACATGCGCCGCCGCGACTTTACCGTGAACGCCATGGCTCTGTCGCTCAATCCCGGCTCCCGTGGACTGCTTTCTGATCCATTCAACGGCATGGCCGATATCGAATCCAAACTGCTTCGCGTGCTGCACAATTATGCCTTCTATGAAGATCCATCCCGGCTGATCCGGGCCACGCGTCTGGCCACGCGCTTTCACTGGACTCTGGAAGAGCGCACCCAGGCGCGCTATGACGCGGCCAAAGAAAATAATTACATTGAGAACATCTCTGATCGCACTCTGGGTCATGAGGTGGAGCAGCTTGCGCATGAGGAACAACCCGTTGACGTATTGAAGGCCCTGGAAAAGGAAAGCTGGCTCAAAGTGATTGCGCCTCATCTTTCGGTAGCCAAGGTTGATCTCCAGGGTCTGTCGCACATGGTGAAAGCCAAGCAGCAGTTGCAGGATGTGGGCCTGAATCCGGATGCCAGTCCCATTGTGATGTATTACCTGACCAAGAAGCTGAACGACAAAGACGTCAGCGCCATCCAGAAACAGATCCCGAACAAGGGCTTTGTGGAGCGCTGGCGCAAGCTGGAAGATGATGCCAAAGACTTTGCCAAACGCCTGATGGCCAAAGAGCTCACGCAGCCTTCCGCCACCTGGAAATTCTTGATGCAGAGCCAGCCGGAGACCTTGCTGTTCACCGCCATCACCTCGCGCCCGGCAGCGGTGGAGCAGAAGATCAAGAGCTTCCTGACGAAGTGGCCGCTGCTCAGGCAGAAGCTTCCATTTCCTGAGATGGCTGAGATGCGCATCACGCCGGAGATCCCTGACTACAAGAAAGTCATGGACGAAGCCTTCCTGCTGCTTATGGATGGCAAGCTGCGTTCCCATACCGAGATCGTAAAGTTCCTGACGCCCTATTCACCTCCGGAGCCGCCTCCACCGCCTCCACCGGTGAGAAGAGGCCGTGCGCCGAAAAAAGAAGTTGCCGGCGACGGTACTGCCGCCGGACCGAAGAAGCGCGGCCGCAAACCGAAGAATGCAACGCTGCCTGGTGCTCCGCCCGCTGCTGGGGCTGGGCCAGGTCAGCCTGGCATAGCTCAGACCGCGGCTGCACCACCTGCAGGAAAGGGTGTTCCGGCGAAACCGGGAGTTCCGGTTCCAGCGCCTGGAAAACCGCCGGCTGGAAAACCTGCGCCTGCGCCGGCAAAAGCCGTGCCCGTAAAAGCTGCGCCGGCCAAAGCCGTAGTGCCAGCCAAAGGAAAACCGCACCCGGCGAAAGCCGATGGGAAAGCCAAAGTCGCTGCAAAAGCCAAGCCGGCGGCAAAAGCTCCGGCCAAGAAGGCTGCGCCTGCGAAAAAGAACGGAAAAACGAAAGCACAATTAAAGAAGGGCAAGCACAAATAGCGATCGCAAGTAGCTGATCGCAACCTTGCGCATGGTGTTCAATGCCTTTCTGGGGCTCACAGATTAACGGCGAACAAAGCAATGCCGAACAGATCAGCCGTGAAGAGATAAACGCCGCGCCGGCAAAGCGGCCCGTGCCTCTTACTCTTCGGGGTCGATATGCGACTCTGGTTCCGCTGGAACCTAACGTCCACGGCGACTCTTTGTTCCGGCAAACCACAGGCGTCAGGAATGACGAACTCTGGCGCTATCTTTTTGAAGGTCCATTCACCAACCGGACAGATTTCTACGCGCACCTGGTCCAGAAAGCCACTTCGGATGCGGCTGTCTTCTTCGCCATCCTGGACAATAGTTCCGGAATGGCGGTTGGCTATGCGTCCTTCATGCGCATTGAGCCGGAGCATCGTTGTATGGAAGTGGGGAACATTCTCTACTCGCCAATACTGCAACGCACGCCCGCTGCCACCGAGGCAATGTATCTGATGGCCCGCCATGCCTTTGACGACCTGGGTTATCGCCGCTACGAATGGAAGTGCAACGCCCTCAATGAGCCTTCACGCCGCGCTGCCCTGCGCCTGGGCTTTCAATTTGAAGGCATTTTCCGGCAGCACATGATCATCAAAGGAGCCAATCGCGATTCAGCGTGGTACTCCATGCTGGATGGGGAATGGCCGGCGCGCAAAGCCAACTTCGAACGCTGGCTCTCGCCTAAGAACTTCGACGCCTCAGGAAAACAAATAGCGTCACTCTCGGCGATGAACGGGGTCAATTAGCAAATAGCAATTGGCAAATGGCAATTAGCCAAACCGGCAAAACCTTACCGCTGATGGCACTGATAGAAAAAACCTTCTTGCCGCAGATTGACGCGGATAAACGCAGAAAAAGCAGCAACTGACAAATGGCAATTAGCAGATAGCAATTTGCCAACAACCGAAACAGCCAGACATAATCGCCCACCATCGCCCTTACACGGCACATCCCAAGGCACCTGGAATCGCATTGATTCGCGTAAATTCGCGGCCAGCCCCGTTTTTCCTATCTCCGCGATGACGTGCGATCACGGCGATGTCGGCGATTCCTACCCGTCTGAGCTCTTCAATTGCACCGTTTCGCCGGCAATGGCCGCGCCCTGCTCCAGACTGATCAGCCTGACCTTTCCTTCAGCAACGGTCTGGCCTTTTTCGTTGGTAATCTTGGCTTGCCAAACCTGCGTGCGACGTCCGCGCATCAGAGGCAGCGCCGTGGCCGTAAGCTTGCCTTCGCGCGTTGCGACCAGGAATGATGTCTGGTTTTCCAATCCAACCACGGTCTGGTTGTAGCGTCGCGCCCACAACGCCGCACCGACTGATGCCACTGACTCGATCACTCCCGAATACACACCACCATGCACAATGCCATATGCCTGAAGATGCTTTTGACCGACTTCAAATTCGGCGACGACCTGGTCGCCGGAAGCGTGCAGAAAATGCAAATGCATGGCCGCCACCCAGCCGCCGAGACGGGCATTGATCTGCGCAGCGAAGTCGGAGCTCTGGACGGCGAGATTTTCATTGGTTTGTTCTGTGCGAGCTTGTGGGGAGTCAGCCATGGATAGACCGTAGCGTGTCGGCGGCGAAAAAGGCAAGTTCCAATAAGCGCTATTTGCCGGTCACCATCGGGCGGCTGGCTGCTGGGGCCGCGCATCGCGTTACCGTCATCGGCCCTCCCCCGCTAGCGTCCAATACAGCCTGGAGTATCTGGTTGAGCCCAGGTAAGCGAAGAAACATTCCAAAGATTGCCCAGCCCAGGTTGACCTGCTCGAGGGCACGCGCCAACGCGGCCAGGCCTTCGGACTCCAGGCCGTTCGCCTCGTAGGTCAAGCGCGTCAGATCGCGAACAGGATGATTTTCAGCGGAGAGAATTTCGAGTCCGGCTGGATTGAGGCCGCGGATGAAAAGGGCAATCTCTGAACATTTGCCGCATTCGGCGGCAAAATAAATCTTTGTGCTTCCAGCAACGTAAGGCCGCCAGCGCGGAAACCAGTCACGCACTTGCTTGCGATATTCAACAAAAGGCTGGCCATGTTTTTGTTGCAGGTCGTGGCCTTCATCCCAGGAGGCCAGACCAGCGCTGTACGCGATGGCAAGAACACAACCCAGCAGCAAATGCCAGTCGTACAGGATCACGGCCAATGTGAACAGGAGAAGTGCGGTGGACGTCTGCATTGGGTTGGCGATGTAGGAATAAATTCCGCTGGTTACCAGACGCTTCGGAGGATCGAAAGGCAGTGGAGTGCCGTCGCCAACCACGGCAAATTCCTGAACTGCGCTGAGACCGGGAAGGGCGGCAAGAAACAAGACGGCGGCGAAAAACTGCAAGGTCGCGGAATGGTGATGTGTGACCTGTTCGAACTTGCCGGTCAGCGTAAGAAGCAGGAAGATCGACATGGATAACAGTCCACTGAAACAAATGCCCTGAAAAAGTGCTCGACCTTTCACGTTGCTGCGGTCTGCTGTCCAACAAGCGACGACGAGACCGGGCAAGAGACACAGGCCTAAAGCCACGCCTTCGCCGATTAACCATGATTTTTCCAGCACCACCGCTGGCGTGCATGCGGGCATCAAGATGACGTCTACGAACGCGCTCACCGAGACTGCAAGCAGCAGCGGGGCTTTCCGAAATACCAGTGCAGCCACAAAGCCCCAGATCAAGGCCCAACCCAGCCACAGATCGATTGGTACTCCCAGGACGACAGCGCCCCTGACGTTGAAGTGCCACCAGTGCATGCGAATCGCCAGCAGGTTAACCGCAAGCAGAGTCGGTATGTTCCATGCGCTGGCCAGCAGTGCGCCGGTAAGTTCGTGCCGGTTAGGCTTCCGCCATTGCCAGACAAAAAATGCCGCAGCCATGGGAACGTAGAGCGAGAGCAAACGGATTGCGAATGTTCGCGTCATGCATTTATCGGGGGGTAGCAGCGTCTTGAATAAGTTGATCGGCGGTCAAGCGGGCAGCATAGCGCTCCCACGGACCGAAGTACCATGCCGGGTCAAGAAGACGGCGGTAGCGAAGAGTCCATTGCACGCGGGTGTGGGTAGCGTCCACCACAAACAATTCAACCGTTGATTCTTCCCACTGCAACCAATGCGCAACGTGGCTGGTATCCGAGATGGCGCGATATCGTATTCGTTCGTCGACCGCGCCGTGGCTCACTGGTCCGTGTTTCTCTTCCACTACTTCAAGGACCAGGTCGCCAGGTTTGCCCTCACCGCCTGCAAAGTGGATCATTTCTCGCGCGCCAATGCCGGACCCCTGATGCGAGACTGCAACGGGACGCGGGAAGCCCAGGCGGAGATAAAAAGGAAGTTTGCTGTCCAAATGAGGTTGAGAATTCAGCGCGGACATGATCTGGTCCGGAGTCGCATCGATAATTCGATGAACACTGATGGTTTCCTCGCGCCGGAAGGAGATGCCAGGACGTACGCCTTCACTGCTCATGGGGATCATCGCGATCAGGAGCACGCAGGAAACAATGGTGGATTGTTTATTTGCCCGGTCACGCGTAATGCCAATGATGACTGCGACAAGGTAGAAGAGAGGGGACGCCATCAGGATACAGATGAAACCTTCGCCTAGAAATATTCCGGAGATGCCAATGAAAAGCGTGACCGCCTTTAACGCTGTGCCGGTGGCGCTCTTTGGCTCAGGCGTGATGACACAAAGGATGGCTATCGCCGCGGGAATGCCGATGAAAAGCAGCGATGTCTGCTCAAGCCTGCCCCAAACGCACAGTTTGTAGGCAGTGGTCCCAAACAGGGCTGCCAGAATTGCGATGAACCATCCCCATTGCCGTTGTGTCATGGCTAGTTCTCCTCGGTGGTAAGTTGCCCCGCGCTGTGTTTGTTTTCGCTACTGAGAAATCCGGCTTGGACAAGAAGTTCGCGCAGGGTCTTGCGTACGGAACGGAAGACAGGAATTCGCGCTACCTTGATCATGCGGACCGTCAAATCCAATCCCACGTCGATGAGCTTGCGCGTTCGTTCCTGATTTTTTGATTTGTCATACAGCAGGTAAAGCAGGATGCCCATTTGCATGGACCACAGCAGCATGGGAAGCACATGGAGCAAATCGTCCGGGAGCTTCTCACCTCGTAGTGCGTCGGAGAACATGGCCATGCTTTCCTTGCGAATGCCGCTGGTGGATTCTCCCAGGAACGAAAGCGGATGGTCTGGATTGCCGGTGTAACGCAGCAAAGCACCCATCAGGGCCCGGCTTCCCGAGAGAATGTCGAGCTTGGTGTGCATGAGCAGCCCCAGCCGCTCGCGCAAAGTGGATGCTTCATGAATGCGCTGGGCTACAAGTGATACGTGTTCATCTTGCACCTGGCGGTAGTAGTCGAGAATGATGCTGTCTTTCGACGGGTAGTAATAGTAGAAAGCGCCCAGAGACATCCCGGCAGCCCCGGCAATGTCGCGCATGGTCGTGGCGTCAAAACCTTTTGTGCGGAACAGATCCAGGCTGATGGTAAGAAGCTGGGCCTTGCTTGTCTTGCCCTTGTTTGTGGATGATTTGAACACGTTCAAAAATATCCCACCGGAATGGGGACGAGTCAAGGGAAAAATGAACACGTTCAAAAACGCTTCGTTTACGGCAAAGTGGACCTTAGGCTGATTACCGCTTACTTCTAATCCGGGCTGTCAATTGTCCGGCATGGGCCGGATGGGAATGAACTCTTTTCTGGCGACGGCGACCATGTTCGTGCTTGCTTCGCCGGAGCAAATAATAGAAGGTGATAGTCGCCAGGAATTCTGCCGTTAGTCACTAGCTTTTAGCCAAACCCTCCACAGACAAGTCCATTCATCATTCATCGCCGTGATCGCCGAGAGCGCGCGACATCGCCGAGATCGGAAAGGCAAGAAACTTACGATCCTGGGATGACCGGGGAGGGGGGCTATCGACGTCATCGCACGACATCGCCGAGATCGGAGGAGCAAAAGCTTACCGCTGATGAACGGAGATCGAAGTAGGCAAACTCGGTGCAAGCAAAGGCGAAGCACAGCCGAGGGCTCCTCCACCCCAACAGGCCAAAACCGCGCCTGCCGGGGACCCCGGTGCTGTGCCACACGAGCATCGCTTGGGATGAATCCTGTAAGTTCTTTAGATCTTGGGATGCAGGAAGGGGACCCCATCGCGATGATCGGGTGATCGCAGATTTGGTAATTGAGTAATCTGGTAATCGGGAAATTGGAAAAGCAAAACCGACCATTCACAACGGAGGCAGCGAGACACGGAGGTAATCGGGAAATTGAAAAAGACAAAAGCTTACCGCTGATGAGCGCGGAAAAGCGCGGATCAGAAAAACCAAGCCTGGGATGCCTTGGGATATCCCAAGCTAAGTGGTTTAGATTCCTAGTTGACGTATGGGGGGTAACCCCCTCCTTGGGGGTACGGACCGAGCACATCCCTGACAGAATGGACCGGGGACATCCCTGACACTGCAAAGATGGGTAGCTTGATCCGCGTTTATCCGCGTTTATCCGCGGTAAGTCTTTAAGCTTTGTCCAGATCAATGGTAGTAACTGCCTTGAAATCCACAGACTTACACAGCTTCGCACAGGGGCGACGAACCTACAGAACCACTATAATGAGAACAGGCCCTCATGTCTGAATTCGTTCATCTCCACCTACATACCGACTACTCCCTGCTCGACGGCGCCTGTGGCGTCGACGGTCTGGTGAAGCGCGTGGCCGATATCGGTCAGAAGGCTGTAGCCATGACCGATCACGGCAACATTTACGGCACCGTTGAGTTCGTGACGGCGGCGGAAAAGGCCGGGATCAAGCCGATCGTGGGATGCGAGCTGTATATCTGTAAAAAAGACGACCATCGCGCCTCCCCGGAAGGCGATAGCTATAACCATCTGCTGGTTTTGGCCGAGAACGAAGAGGGTTACCAGAACCTGATCAAGATCACCTCAGAGGCTTCCATGCACGGCTTTTATTACAAGCCGCGGGTGAGCAAGAAATTTCTGGCCGAGCACAGCAAAGGCTTGATTGGTCTAAGCGGTTGCCTGGCCGGCGAAGTCTGCGAAGAGTTGCTCGCAGGGAAGTATGACGCTGCAAAGAATGCCGCGGCAACTTTCCGTGACATCTTCGGCAAAGACAATTTCTTTCTGGAGATTCAGGACCAGGGATTGCCGGAGGAACATCGCATTCACGCCGATCTGTTCCGACTGGAGAAAGATCTGGGCATGCAGATGGTGGCCACCAATGACAGCCATTATCTTTGTGAGGATGACGCCCACGCGCAGGACGTTCTGGTCTGTGTGCAGACCGGCAAGTCAATTCACGATACCAATCGGCTGAAGTTCCACGGCAACCAGTTCTTTGTGAAATCTACCGAAGAGATGGGCCGTGTCTTTTCCAGCCGTCCGGACGTGCTGCAGCGCACCATGGCCATCGCTGAGCGCTGCAACTTCAAGCTCAATAAAGTAAAGAATCCATTTCCGGAATTTCCCCTGCCGGAAGGTTTCACGCTGGACAGCTATTTTGAGCACGTGGCTCGCGAAGGTTTTGCGCGTCGCTGGACCATGCTCGGGTCCCTGGCAGATTCAAGCCGCCTGAAGAAGACGCGTGCTGATTATGATCAGCGCCTGGCGCGTGAGATCGCCATCATCCAGCAGATGAAGTTTTCCGGATACTTCCTGATCGTCTGGGATTTCATCCGCTATGCGCGTGAGAATGACATTCCTGTCGGTCCGGGCCGTGGTTCCGCCGCCGGTGCGCTCGTCGCCTATGCCATGGGAATTACCGATATCGACCCGCTCCAGAATGAGCTTCTGTTTGAACGCTTCTTGAATCCCGAACGCGTGTCCATGCCTGATATCGATATCGACTTCTGCATGAATCGCCGCGGTGAAGTAATCCAATACGTCACTCAGAAGTATGGACGCGAGAACGTTGCCCAGATCATCACGTTTGGAACCATGGCTGCCAAGGCGGCCATCAAAGACGTGGGCCGCGCCATGGATATTCCTTACGTTGACGTGGACCGCATTGCCAAGATGATTCCGCCCACGCTGAACATCAGCATTCAGCAGGCTCTGGATGATTCGCCTCCGCTCCAGCAGGCCTATGAAAATGAAACCCAGATCAAAGAGCTGATTGATACGGCGTTGAAGCTGGAAGGCCTGGTAAGAAATTCCGGCGTACATGCCGCGGGCGTGGTGATTTCTCCCCAGCCGTTGACCGAACTTGTGCCGCTGCACAAGACCAAGAACGATGAAATTGTGACCGCCTATGACATGAAGGCGGTAGAGAAGATGGGCCTGCTCAAGATGGACTTCCTCGGGCTCACCACACTTACCATCGTTGACGACGCATTGAAGCTCATACGCCAGCGCGGCAGCGCCATCAACATGGAAACGGTCCCGCTTGACGACAAGGAAACCTACGAGAAGGTTTTCCATACCGGCTTAACTTCCGGCATTTTCCAATTTGAATCCGGCGGCATGACGGACGTGCTTCGCCGCTACAAGCCAACGTCCGTGGAAGATCTCACGGCATTGAATGCGCTCTACCGTCCTGGTCCGATTCAGGGCGGCATGATTGACGACTTTATCGAACGCAAGTGGGGTCGCCGCAAAGTCGAATACGAATTGCCTGAGCTTGAGGCCCTTCTCAAAGAAACCCTGGGCGTGATTGTGTATCAGGAACAGGTGATGCAGATCGCCAACGTTCTGGCCGGCTATTCACTGGGCGAAGCCGATCTTCTCCGGCGTGCCATGGGCAAGAAGAACGAGCAGGAGATGGCGCAGCAGCGCGAACGCTTCGTCAACGGCGCCAAAGAGAAGAAGCTTCCAGAAAAGAAAGTCACCAAGATTTTTGACCTGATGGAGCAGTTTGCCGGCTACGGCTTCAATAAGTCACACTCCGCCGCCTACGCTCTTGCTGGCGTATCACACGGCGTATCTCAAAACGCATTATCCCGTGGAGTTCATGGCAGCGCTGCTCACCTCCCAGACCGGCAACACGGACAACGTGGTCAAGTACATCAATGAATGCCGCGAAATGGGCATTCCGGTTGAGCCGCCCAACGTCAACGTAAGTGACGCGTTCTTTACTCCGCATGAAAACGCCATCCGTTTTGGGCTGGCGGCGGTGAAGAACGTGGGCCGCAACGCCATTGAGTCCATCGTCTCGGCGCGCAAAGAGGTGGGGAAATTCGCTTCCATCTTTGAGTTCTGCGAAAAAGTCGATCTCCGCATGCTGAACCGGCGCGTGCTTGAATCGCTGATCAAAGCCGGCGCCATGGATGACTTCGGCTATCGCGCACAGCTCATGGCCGTCCTGGACAAAGCCATGGAGCAGGCACAGAAAACGCAGCGCGATGCTGAGATGGGGCAGCACGGACTGTTCGGCGTGTTTCAGCAGGAAGACCACCAGAATGGCAACCATCAAAAGCTGCCCACGGTGCCGGAATGGGAAGAGCACCAGCGGCTCTCCAGTGAAAAAGAAGTCCTCGGTTTCTTCATTACCGGCCATCCACTGGAGAAGTACAAAGAGAAGCTGGAGAACTTCCCCAAATACATGAATGCCAGTTCCATCAGCCAGATGGAAACCGGGACCGGTCGCGATGAAATTGTAACCGGCGGTGTGATCAGCGGACTGCGGGTGATGAAGTCGCGCAAGGGAGATCTTTACGCGAACGCCGTCATGGAAGACATGACGGGCACCATCGAGGCGATTGTCTTCCCCGAAGCCTACAAGCGGCTGCAGGTGATTTTGAAACAGGAAATTCCCATGCTGGTGAAGTGCAGCGTGCGGGTGGAAGAGGGATCGAATCCCAAGATTGCCATCAGTTCTCTTACGCCGCTGGAGGAAGCCAAGCCGGCGCTGCCGCGCTCCATCCGTATTCTGGTGCCTCTGACCGCCGCCAGTGAGGCCACCGTGGACGAACTTCACGCGCTCTGTCGTGAACGCCGTGGTGAGGCCAAGGTGTTGTTTGATCTGGAACGTGCCGGTGACTTCATGGTGGTGATGGAGGCGGACGGCTATAATGTTTGTCCAGACCGCTCTTTCATCAATCGTGTGGAAGAGTTATGCGGTCGCGGTGCGGTCAGGGTGATTGACTAACGCATAGTTGAGTTGTTGTGAAGTTCGGGGAGCGAATGTTTGGATCCAGCCGTTAAAGCACAGCGCCAGTTGGAGAGCATAGAGAAGCAGATTGTGGACCTTGAAAACCGCGCCAAGGCGGACAAGGATGCACAGCTCCAGCTCAAGCATCTGCACCATCAGATCAATTTCCTGCGCCAGCAGATACGTGATCACGTGAACGCGTGGCACAAGACGGAACTGGCCCGCCATTCCCAAAGGCCTTTCACCCTGGATTACGTGGAACGGCTTTTCAGCGATTGGAGTGAAGTCCACGGCGATCGCAACTACGGTGATGACTCGGCCATTATTTGCGGCATGGCTCGCTTTCATGGCGACGAAGTGATGGTGATCGGCCACCAGAAAGGCCGTGACACCAAGCAGCGTGTGCTGCGCAACTTCGGCCAGGCAAATCCGGAAGGCTATCGCAAGGCGCTGCGTTGCATGAAAATGGCAGAGAAGTTTAACCGGCCGATTTTTACTTTTGTCGATACTCCCGGCGCGTATCCCGGACTTGGCGCGGAAGAGCGCGGACAGGCTGAAGCGATTGCCCGCAATCTGCGCGAGATGGCGCGCCTTGAGGTTCCCATTATTACAACCATCACCGGCGAAGGCGGCAGTGGCGGCGCGCTTGGAATCGCCGTGGCTGACCGCGTGTTCATGATGGAAAACTCCGTGTACTCGGTGATTTCGCCGGAGGGCTGCGCGTCCATTATGTGGCGCGACGCCTCCAAAAAAGAGGTCGCCGCTCAGGCTTTGCGTATCACCGCGCCTGACCTGAAAGAAATGAAGATCATTGATGAGATCATCCCGGAGCCGGAGGGTGGTGCTCATACTGACCATGATGCCTCTGCGGCGCTGGTCGATGAGGTTCTGCAACGTCATTACGCCGTACTCAAATCACTGCCCACCCAGCAGCTTGTGAACGATCGCTACAACAAATTCCGCCAGATGGCGCACTTCTTCACGGAATAGATTTGCCAGATAATACCCAGACCACCAGACAACCATCCCCTGAACAATCCATCACCGTTCATGCGCCCTGCCGTGTTGACCTGGCCGGCGGAACCATGGATATCTGGCCCCTATACCTATTTCATCCCGGAGCAGTGACGGTCAACTTTGCCGTGAGCGTGCTCACGCGTTGCCGCATCACGCGTCTTCCCGGCAAGCAGATACGCTTCGTTTCGCTGGATACGGGCCGACGTGAAGAGTTTGCCGGCTTCGCTCAATTCTGCGCCGCATCCAGATTCAAGCATCCGTTGGCGGGCTATCTCACGCGTTTTTTTGCTCCTCAGATTGATTTCGCTGACGGAGGCATTGAGGTAGAGACCCATTCGGAATCCCCCGCGGGCGCTGGGATTTCCGGATCGTCAGCCCTGATGATCGCTACCACTGCCGCATTGGCGCGTCTGACTGGGCAGAAGATCGAACTGGAACAGATTCGTGTAATCGCACAAAACGTGGAAGCGCAGTTGATCCAGGTTCCCACTGGTTGCCAGGACTACTACCCCGCGCTGTACGGCGGAGTGAGCGCCATCCATCTTGATCCCGATGGAATCCACCATGAAACGGTGCGGATCGCCGCGGAAGAACTTGATTCGCGCTTCGTTCTGGCCTACACGGGAGCGCCGCGTAAATCCGGCATCAATAACTGGGAGGTATTCAAGTCGCATATTAATGGCGATCGCAAGATCTTCCGCAACTTTGAACGCATTGGCGCCATCGCCAAAGACATGCATCAGGCGATCTCGATGGGCGACTGGAAGAACGTGGCGCGTCTTTTACGTGAAGAATGGAAGCTGCGCAAGACCAACTCTCCGCGCATTACCACGCCGCTGATTGAGAAATTGATCAAGGCAGCCACATCCAGCGGAGCCAGGGCTGCGAAAGTCTGTGGCGCAGGTGGCGGCGGCTGTGTGGTATTTCTTTCCGAACCAGAAACACGAGACCGTGTTGCTGAAGCTATTCGCAATAGCGGTGGCCAGGTTCTGCCCGCCAGGGTGGCGCGCGAAGGACTTACGCTGACCTGAACTTCGAGGTCCCTTAAAATTACCAGTTACGCCCCTTTTCGCTCTGCATCTAAACTAAAAGAGTTGCTGGCCAGAGTGTCAAAGGTGTTGAATTACCCGGCATTTGGACGGACAATAGCTCTTAAGATCAAAAAGCAGCATCTTTAAGACGCAACCACGCAAAGACGCAGCCCAAGGTGCCTATGATGTTTCGCCGCGCATTCTGTTTTTTCGCCATGGCGTTTCTGGCTAACGGTCTTCTAGCCGCTCAGGAACCTCAAAGTAAGCCGCCAGCCTCCAAGCCCGCGGATTCACAGTCTGCGCCGCCGAACGTCTTCATTATCAAGCCTCCACCGCCTCCGCCGGACGCGCCTCAGGCGGTGCCCCCGCAGCTCAAGACAACTCAACTGGAAGGCCGCCCCAAATTGAGCGAAGGCACCAAAATGCAGCTGATTCAGATTATTGACGCTGAGCTGGTGCATTCACGCAAATATCTTCCCTTAGGCGATAAGAGCACCACCATCTCTCCGGAAGGCGTAGTTAAACCCGGCGACCAGCAGCTTTATATGCTGGCGCAATCGCGTGGGGCAGCGGCCAAAATTGGCGACCGCGTTCAGATTACCAACGTCGCCTTCCACGAAAAGAATGTTTACGTTGAGATCAACGGCGGCCCCAAAAAGAAAACCAAGTGGTATGACCACATCAGTATCAGCGGCGCTGGCGGTGCCTCGCCACAGCAGGACCTGAACGCAGGCGCTGCCACCGGCTCATCTGTCACTCTTGAATTTGCAAAATACGTCCCGGAGATGAACGCGGAAGAGCTGCGCAAACTCCTGAGTCCGGTTCTGGACTTTGCCGTGAAGAACGCGGCAGAAGTTTATATTGACACCATGCCACCCAAGATCAAGGCGGCATTGAAGTCTCATGAAGTGCTGGTGGGCATGAACAAGGACATGGTTGTGATGGCCAAAGATCGTCCGCCGCAAAAGGTCCGGGAGAAAGACGATCAGGGCCAGCCATACGAAGAATGGATTTATGGGCGTCCGCCGCAAGATGTTGTCTTTGTTCGTTTCCGTGGCGATGAAGTAATCCAGGTTAAGACGGCCAAGGTCAGCGGCGAAATGATTGTGAAGAACCAGCGCGAGGTCCAGGTTGAGGACGGCGTTGCTTCCATGGCATCTTTGCAAGCCAGCAAGAACCCGCAGGACGTGAAGCCGCAGGATCCATCTAAGCCGGAGCCTCAAAGCCCCACCAAGCGCCCGACGTTGCACAAGGCGGGTGATGCGCCAGATCCGTCCATCCGCCGCGCGCCAGCGAACGCAGGCAGCGGCCAGCCCCAGTCTGGCCAGTCGCCTGACCACACAGAGGAGCCGCAATGGGGCACAAAACAGCCGGGCGGGCAACAGCCTCCTGAACAAGACCAGAACCAGGACCAAAACCAAAATAATAAAGACAGCCAGGCTCCTCCACCAACAGATCAATCCAAACCTCCGCAGATTCTTTAAGTTCCCGCAGGGTGGCTGACGCATGAGGGAGCAGAGGTTTACACTGGTTAGGTGAAGATTGCGCTTGGGCAAATCAACCCCACCATTGGTGATTTCAGTGGCAACTCCAGAAAAATCATAGAGTTCGCTCGCAGGGCGCACCGCTCCGGCGCTCATCTGGTGATGTTTCCAGAACTCGCAGTTTGCGGATATCCGCCGCGAGATCTCCTGGAGAAACCTTCCTTCGTGGCACGCAGCCAGCAACAGGTGAAAGAAATTGCTGAAGCGGTTCCCGAGATCACGGTGATCTGCGGCTTTGTTTCGCCTGCCGCCGTGGAAACAGGCAAGTCAGTGATGAACTCTGCTGCGGTGCTGCGTGACGGCAAACTGCAGTTTGTTCAGTCCAAGAGGCTGCTGCCTACCTATGACGTCTTTGACGAAGTCCGTTACTTTGATCCTGCGTCATCGCAAAAGGTGATGCCGCTCAACGGCCGGCAGATTGCTCTCACCATTTGTGAAGATGCCTGGAATGACAAGCATTTCTGGCACCGGCGGCTTTACAGTGTTGATCCGGTTGACGATCTGCTGCATGCGGGCGGCGATCTGGTGCTGAATATATCCGCCTCGCCTTACCATCTGGGCAAGCGCGAACTGCGCCGGAAAATGCTGGAAACAATCGCCCGTGACAACAAAGTTCCCGTGGTCCTGGTGAACCAGGTCGGCGGCAATGACAGTCTGATCTTTGATGGCTCCAGCATGGCGCTTGGTCCCGACGGAAAGATTATCGCTCAGGCAAAATCGTTCGAAGAAGACCTGATCTTCTTTGATTCCGAAACGCTGCAGGGCGATATCCATGCGCAGACGGAACTCGGAATGCCCAGTGTTTATGCCGCTCTGGTGCTGGGCACGCGAGACTACGTCCGCAAATGCGGTTTCAGCAAGGTCATTATTGCTCTCAGTGGCGGCATTGATTCCGCGCTCACGGCTGCCATCGCCGTGGATGCGCTGGGCAAAGAAAATGTGACCGGCGTGGCCATGCCGAGCCAGTATTCTTCCGAACACAGCATTTCCGACGCCCGGGACCTGGCGTGTAACCTGGGGATTCGTTTTGAAATTGTTCCCATCAGCCCGATCTTCGATTCGTATCGCAAGGCGCTGGCAGGTGTTTTTGCCGGACTGCCGGACGATGTGGCGGAAGAAAACATTCAATCGCGCATCCGCGGCAACATTGTCATGGCCATGTCAAATAAGTTTGGTCATCTCGTGCTGACGACGGGAAACAAATCGGAAGTGGCTGTCGGCTATTGCACGCTCTACGGCGACATGGTCGGAGGCCTTGGTGTGATCTCTGACGTTCCTAAAACCATGGTCTACGAGCTTAGTCATTTTGTGAATTCGCGTGTGGCGGTGATCCCGCAATCCACGCTGGAAAAGCCGCCATCGGCGGAGCTGCGGCCAGGACAGAAAGACAGTGATACACTGCCGCCTTACGAAATTCTCGATAACATCCTGGAAGACTACGTCGAGGACTATCATTCAGCCGAGCAGATCGCCGCTGAGCGAGGTTATGACGTGAAAGTGGTTCGCGATGTAATTCGGATGATCGAGCGAAGTGAGTACAAACGGCAACAGGCGGCGCCAGGACTCAAAATCACGCCAAAAGCCTTTGGGTTGGGCAGGCGATTCCCGATCGCACAGAAGGCAGAAGTCTAATTCCTCATCACGAGACAAACTTTATGAAAAAACTTCTTGTCACCATCATTGTTTCCGCTATCAGCGCTGGTCTGGCATTTTCACAGACAACATCCGGCAAGAATACGCCTTCTTCCAAGCCTGCTCCCGCCAAAACACATGCGGAACCATCAGGACCGCCGCCGATGTTACTACCCAGCCATGCGCAGATTGACGCCGCCATGCAGCGCAACTTTGGCTACGACCCCAGCGTGCAGTGGAACATTCTGGATGTGCGCCAGTCGCCAATTCCCGGGCTCGCGGAAGTGCTCCTCTCGATTAACCGGCAACAGACAATCCGCCTTTACATGTCTACAGAGACGCAAATCGCAATTGTCGGCAATCTCCTGCCGTTCGGGCCGAATCCTTTCGAAGCCAATCGGGAAAAGTTGAAGGCAGCCGATGGCCCCAGCCGCGGCGCGCAGAAGCCGGTGATCGATGTGGTTGAATTCAGCGATCTGCAATGCCCGTTCTGCAAGGGAGCGCATCCTTTGCTCGAAAAGCTGATGACGGACTTTCCGCAATTGCGCTTCACCTTTCAGCAGTTTCCGCTGCCTCCCACAACGCATCCGTGGGCCATCAAAGCTGCACATTATGCTGATTGCGCAGGGACCATGAACGCAGGTGCCACAAACAAAGACGCCTTCTGGAAGTTTATCGATACAGTGTTTGAAAATCAGGGAAGCATTGCTCTGGCCACTGCCGACGACAAGTTGAAAGAATATGCCACGCCAGCGGCCTGGATGGCGAGAAGATTGCCGCCTGCGCCGCGTCGCCGGCAACCGAGGACCGCGTCAATAAGTCCATCAAGCTCGGACAATTAATGGACGTGAGCTCCACGCCGTCCATCTTCGTGAATGGACGCCTGATTCCGCCTTTAGGTACGAACGGGCTGAATTACGACCAGCTAAAAGCAATCGTGCAGTTTGAAATTGAGCATGCCGGGAAGTAAAACCGTCAGTTGACGTTCCAGAAGACGCTGGAGCCTTTGTCATGGAAAGGCTTGCGAATTACGCGGGGCGTGATGACCACGATGATCTCTGTATGGGCCGTGTCACGGTTGTTGGTGTTCACCAGGGCTTGCAGACCCGGTATCTGACCCAGGCCGGGATAGCCGCTGGTGGCTTTAGTTTCTGTATCCGTAAGCAGCCCCGCCACCACGGACGGTTCGCCTTCCATCGCGGTGATATTCCCTTTAAAGGACCGCGTGGTCAGCTCCGGGATGGAATTGATGGACTGGGTTCCCAGGCCCTGGATTTCCATTTCGAAGTCCAGCTTCACTTCTCCGTCCGCATGGTAGTGCGGCGTTATTTTGAGCGTGAGCCCCAGGTCTATATAGGTGAACTGGGGAATGCTTCCTGCACTCACTGAGCCGCGAGCACTGAACGCCACCGTATTGAAGTTGCTGCTGACGATGGGGAACTTTGTTCCCACTCGGAAGGTCGCGACTTCACCGTCCAGGGAGCGGAGCTGGGCGCGTTCCGTGTTGGAGGCGTATGATTTTGTCTGCGAGAGCTGCGCGCCGATCGGGGAAACAGTGACTCCGGTGAGACTCTGCCCCCCGCCAAAGAAAACGAAGGGCAACAGTAAAGGCGAACCGGCCAGATTGGCCAAAGAACTGGCCGAAATCGTGCTTGGATCAATGGTGCCTGTCTTATTCAACTGGTCAATCACAGATTGCGCGCCACTGCCCAGAACGCGCCGGATTTCTGAAGGTATGTTGAAGACGGTAAAGCTGGTAGGCAGGCTCAACCCATACTGACGCAGGTTGTCGAAATCAATTTCGTATTCGTTTACCTCCAGCATAATCTCAGGACGAACATCCAGAAGACTATCCAGCAGGCTGGAGGCAATGGCCACCTTTTCCCGCGGTGCACGCACCGTGATCACGTTCTTGTTGGGTTCCACAATCACAAATCGGATGTCCAATATGGTGCGCAGGATATTGGCAATGTCATTGAGGTCCGTCGGCGATGTAGCTCCGCCCACATAAAAGGTCCGCATGGACATGCGCTCGTAAGAGGCACGATTCTCCTGCGTGTCATTGGCGATCAGAGCGTCCTGCGCCGTCAGCGGTGACCAGAAAGTCTTGGTCATCTTGCCCAGAAGCTGCGCTGCAAAGAAGAAATCAACGTTGTCGATGTCGAATTGAACTGGCCGGCTGGTGAAGTTGATATCGAACTGAAAAGTGATGCCAAAAATTTTACCCAGCTGTGTGTACACACTGCGCGTATCACCCGAAAGATGAAGGGTGCGCTTACCGGCCTGCGGCGTCAAGTTGATATCATCCACGGAAGCAAGCAGTTCCACCACGTGATCGTGTTCGGATTTTACCTGTGGCGTCACGTCGTGCAGGCGCTGCTGAAGATAGTCGTTGTTAGGGTCTTCGGCCAGCCCAAGGTTGAACTGGGCGGCGGCGCCTTCGCGGTCGCCCGCTTCGGCCAGAGCGTTGCCGCGGTCAAGAAATCCGTTGACCACCTGCTGCTTCAACACTTCTCGAAACGTGGCGTAACCTACGTTGGAAGGCTCAAAAAGCGCGGCCCGGGTGGCCGCCGCCACGGCATCATCAAGCTGGCCGGCCTTCTGCATCTCGATAGCGTGCTTGTATTCCTGCTCGGCGGCCTCATGGTCTTTTTTCGAGACGCCGACGTCCTTCTTTATGGCCGGAGAAACCGCGGCCAGGCACAGCACTACCATCACGATGTAGAAAATCTGCTTCATTGGGAAGACCCATTGTAACCTTCCTGAGAACGCTTCCCACCTGAATGTTTGCACTAGTTACCGAAGTTTATTGGCGGATATCTAACGCCAGCAGGTCATAACCCCAGCAGATCTGTGCCGCATGCCATACAGGCATCTGGCTCACAGCTAAGCAGTTCGGCGAAAGAATAGGTTCCGGTTGCCATGGCAATCACGGGCAAACCCACCGCGTGGGCCGCAGACACGTCTGCAGGCGTATCGCCTACCACGTAGACGCTGGCGTTGGCACCTAGCCTGTCTCGAGCCTGCTCCAGGCCGAATCGAAAGATATCCGCGCGAAGCTCAAGGGGATAAGAGAACGCTCCAAATTGAAACCTGGAACGCAATCCTGCTTTCTCCAGTTTCAACCAGCCAATCGGCTCCAGATTGCCGGAAGCCACTCCCAGCACCTTGCCGGATTCGTGTAAACGTTCAATCAATTCGGCAATCGATGGACACGGCTCAGGGCGCAAATCTTTGTGGTTGGCAGTGACTTCAGCAATCATCTGTTCGAAGATTTCGGGCGCTTCACGATCGATCGTGGTGTCATCCAGTCCGGCTCGATTCAGCACGGCCCGCATGATGCCAAAGTCAGTATTGCCATGGAGAGGAACGCCATCGATTGTGATTTCGATATCAAGGACTTTGTGGACGGCATTGCGAAAAGAGAAGTAGTGGACCGCATCGCGGCTGTTCAATAGCGTGCCGTCGATATCGAAGAGATACGCCTCGGCGGCGTCCCATACAAATCCGGAACGGACTACCGCGCGTTTTTCGGAGCCGGCAGATTGATCTGGAACGGAGTGAGGCAGGGTAGACACCTTGTTTTGATGCAGCTCAGCCCTGACGGTTGCTGCCGGCCTATCGAACGGCCTTTTTTTCCATCGCCAGTGCTTTTTCACTGCGTACGGGGCGCCGTCCCACATCCCGGAATTCTTTTACATCAAGGTCCAGCTCGGCCATGGTGCGGCTCAACGTGTTGCGATGCATGCCCAGTTCTCGTGCCGCCTTGCACTGATTGCCCTTGTTTTGCTGGAGCACGTTCATTATGAAACGCTTCTTGAACTCGCGGACTGCCTCAGAATAGAGAATGCCACTGCCGTGCATCTGTGCTACAAGTGCTTCGAGCTGGTCCTTCACGTGTTCTTCTCCTTCCGGCTCAGCAGACAACTCTGACCTCATCCTGCGATTTACTTCGTTCCCGGCACAGGCTTAGCTGCACCCGAGACCGGCGTTCCCCGCAATTTGGCAATTCCTTCACGGAACTTCTGGCGAATTTCTGATGGCGCCAGCCAGCTTGCTCCGCTTCCTGCAATACGAAAATACGGCGCCAGCTGTGATCCTGTCAGCTCCGTGGAATCAGGAGCAAACGCTGTCACCGCCAGCAATCCTGCAGTTACAACAATAAAGCCGCGTAAAAATCCAAACGCCGCGCCCAATGCTCGATCTACCCATCGCAATCCGGCTTCCCGGATAAACCATCGGGCCAGCCGGGCAATCGCGCCCGCCAGAACCACCACCGACAGGAAGATCGTCAAAAAGCCTGCCAGGTCTGCAAACGCCGGCGACTTCACATACTGCAGGAACCACGGCGCCAGCCGTCCGTATCCCCACGCTGCCAGCAGGTAGCCCAAAATAGCGCCTGCCAGCGAAATCACTTCAAAGAAAAAACCCTGTGCTGCCGCCAGCAGGGCTGAAAACATCATGATGACCAGAATCAGCCAGTCCAGCGCGTTCATTCAGTTCCCACGTTTAGCCCGTCGGCAAATCACGCCTTGCCAGGATCTTGTAGGCCTGTATGTACTTTTCGCTGGTCTTGCTGGCCACATCGTCAGGTAGGGAAGGCGCCGGAGGCTGCTTGTTCCACTTGATTGACTCAAGGTAATCACGCACAAATTGCTTATCGAAGGATTCCTGCGCAGTACCCGGCTGGTACTTGTCTGCCGGCCAGAAACGTGAAGAATCCGGTGTAAGGACCTCATCCGCCAGCACCAGGCCTCTGGCGGTGTGGCCGAACTCAAATTTTGTGTCCGCAAGAATGATGCCCAGACCCACAGCGTAGTCAGCCGCTTTCTGGTAAATCTGGATCGTCAGATCGCGAAGCTGGGCGGCCAGTTCCTTGCCGGTATGCTTCACCATCTCTTCGAAGGAAATGTTTTCGTCGTGGCCGCTGATGGCTTTGGTTGCCGGAGTAAAGATTGGCTCGGGGAGCTTGTCTGATTCCCGCAGCCCCGAAGGCAGCTTGATCCCGCATACTGCGCCAGTCTTCTGATATTCCTTCCACCCGGACCCGGAAAGATATCCGCGTGCCACGCATTCAATGTCCACCATCTGCGCTTTTTGTACCAGCATGGAGCGTCCGCGCAGCTGGTCAGCATATTTTTGCAATTCCGCCGGATACTCCTTCACGTCGGCAGTGATCAGATGATTGGCAACCGTATCTTTCAGGAAATCCAGCCAGAATAAAGTCAGTTGTGAGAGCACGCGGCCTTTTTCCGGAATGCCCGTGCCCAGAACATAATCAAAGGCGGAAATTCTGTCCGTGGCGACGAAGAGCAACTGGTCGCCAACGTTGTAAAGGTCACGCACTTTGCCCCGGGCATGGAGGTGCAGCTCGGGAAAATCAGTTTGTAGCAGAACTCGATTTGCTGTAGTTGAATTCATACGGATATTAGAAGGGCGAGGCGTTATTCTAGCTGCTCAACTATTTTTGTCAACCACATCAAAATGCCGGTCAGGGCCGCCGCCCCTCTCTGTTTTCCTGGAAGTCTCCCCAAAAAATAAAAGCTGTGAAACCCGCATGAAACGCGGATTCCACAGCATTGATTTTCGAATCAGTTTGTAGTACTGATGACTGAAAAATTAACCGTCGGCAAAAAATATTTTTTCCCGGTCCGGAAAATCTTCCTAAGCTGACGCTCTTTGCGTTATCTCATTTCCGAATTTCACTGAGACAACCTTTGACACTCCCGGTTCCTGCATGGTTACGCCATACATCACCGGCGCCACGGACATGGTCTTCTTGCTGTGCGTGATGATGATGAACTGTGTCTGCACCGCCATCTCGCGCACCAGTTCCACGAAGCGGCCTACGTTGGCTTCGTCCAGCGGCGCGTCCACTTCGTCCAGGATACAGAACGGGCTTGGCTGATACTGGAAGATCCCGACCAGCAGTGACAACGCCGTGAGCGCTTTTTCTCCGCCCGAGAGCAGCAGCACGTTCTGCAGCTTCTTGCCCGGAGGTGACGCAACCACGTCAATGCCGCTTTCCGACGAGTTGGCTTCATCCGTCAGCCGCATGAACGCATGTCCGCCCGCAAACAGCTTGCGGAAGGTGAACTGGAAGTTCTCATTGATCCGTTCGAAAGCTTCCTGGAACTTCTGCCGGGAGAATTCGTCGATTTCCTTGATGGTCGCCTGGGTATTCTCAATCGAATCCAGCAGGTCCTTGCGTTGTGTCTCCAGAAACTGGTGGCGCTGCTCGGTTTCCTTGAACTCTTCCAGGGCCATCATGTTGACCGGGCCCATGTTCTCCAGCTTGGTGCGCATCTCGCGATACGTAGTCTCTTCTGCCAGCAGCAGTTCGCCTTCCACCAGAGGAATTTCTGAGTTCGCGCGCAGTTCGTCGGCGCTCACGCTGAGTTCGTTCAGGCACATCTCGCTCATATGGCCCAGATCAGATTGCAGTTTGGCCAGTTGCTGTCCCAGTTCGGATTTCCGTTCGCGCGCCGCATCCAGTTCAGCGCGAGCAGCCTTCAGCTCCTGGTCGATTTCGGCAATCCGGGCGCGGACCTGGTCAGACTCGTGTTGTAACTGAACGCCGGTTGCTTCTGCGGCCGTCTTTTCGGTTGCCAGAGCTTCCAGCCGTTGCGCAATCTGCATGTTTTCCGCCGTGCGCTGTTCTTTCTCCGTAGAGGCAGAGCGGATTTGCGATCGCAGCGCCTCCACCTGACGCGCAGCGTCATTCGAGAGAGTTTCGATTCTCTCAAGCGCCGTAGCTGCCGAGCGCCGGCGCTCCTCCAGAGCCGCCAGCCGTGCTCCGGCTTCCGATGCGGATTGGGCGGCCGCGTCGCGGGCCATTCTCATCTCGGCGAGCTGTTCCTGCGCTGCTTTCAGCTCGTTTTCAATCGACTGCCTCTTCTGCTCCAGAGCTTCTGCCGCATCGCGCTTTTCCGCAATGACCAGTTCTTTCTGGTTGCGTTCTGAACGATTGCGGTCAAACTCAAGCTGGTAGGTATTCAGCCGCTGCCCGGTGCGCGCCAGCTCATTCTCCAACTGCTTCAGGGCGTGGCCGGAGGTGAGCGCCTGCTTTTCCGCTTCACGGCGCTCGTCTTCCAACGTCCGCAGCAGCTTAGCCAGTTCGGCCAGCTCATGCCCCAGCATCTGCACTTTGCCCTGCTCGTTCTGGATGGCGGCTTCAAGATCAATGCAGGCTTTCACCACGTCGCGCAATTCGCGCTTCAGTGACAGTGGACCTTCTGCGCGCTGCTTGCCACCCGTGACAGTAACATTGTGGAACACTTCGCCGCTGGCAGAGAGGAAGTATGCGTTTGGGTTTTCCAGGGCCAGCCCGCGCGCCATGTGTGCATCAGGAGCAATATAGCCGTCGCGCAGCTTGGGAAGCACAACTTCCAGCGACCGTCCAAATCCATCCAGGACACGGATGCAATTCTTCAGCGAGATCAGCTCGTCCGGACGGTGCGATGCCGGCGGCGGATAGTCGGTGGCTGAGAAGGAGAACTTTGCCTGGGAGTCTTCCGGGTGGACCAGGAACGTGGCGCGGCCATCGGCGTCTGTCTGTAGAAGCCGCACGCCTTCGTTGGCGGAATCCCATGACTTGACCACCACATAGTTCAACTCGTCACGCAGAAATTCTTCCACCACGCTTTCGTAACGCGTCTCAACCTCAAGGAAGTCTGCCAGCACTCCGGCTGGCGTGAAGGCATTCCCAACCGCGTTTGACTGGAAGAGCCGCTTGACAGACTCCGTCGAGTACCCATGCTCGTTGATCACCGCTTCCAGTGAATTACGTTTGCCCACGGCGGTCGCATACTCAGCGCGCAGTGTGTCCAGGTGGCCCTTGGAAACTTCTTCTTCCTTCCGCTTGCTGTCGATCTGAGACCGTGTCTCGTCGATTCGTGCGCCCAGCGCCGTCACCGACTGGGTGACGTTTTCGAACTCAAAGGCAATCTGCCCGCGACGCCCGCCAAAGCTCTCAATATCCACCCGCGCTGAGGCGATCTCGCGCTCCAGGCGCTGTGACTCGCGGTCAAGCGATGTCATGTTCTCTTCCGCCTGGCTGATCTGGTTCCGCACTTGCGAAACTGAGGACATAACTTCCATCACAGATGACCGGCGAGCTTCCTGCTGGCGCTCAATATCTGAAAGCGATCGCCCGGCGGTCTGCGCTTCCTGCTGGCGCATCTGCCATTCATGCTGGGCGGTTGCCACTTCGGCCGCCGCCGACTCGGCAAACTGACGATTGGTCTGCAACTCCTGCGTCAGTGAAAGCAGATTGCTCTGCGCGCGCTCCAGTTCGGCAATGTTTGTGGCAGAACGAATCTCCAGTTCAGCGCAACGTTCGTCGTTCGTGTTTCGGCGGCCAATGGCGCGTTCCGTCTCCAGCGCCAGAGCGTTGACGCTCTGCGTGTTGTGCGTAATCTCACTCTCAATGGCATAACCGCGTTGTGTGCGCTCGGTGTGTTCCGCTTCCCGGGTGGTCACGGACTCCGCGCGCGACAGAATCTCTTCGCCAACGGACTCCAGGGTTCCGTGCAGCGTCTGTTCTTCATTCACCATCTGGGCAAATTTGCTGGCCAGCACAATGCGGAGTTTGTCGCGCATCTCATCGCGCAGTTTGGCGTAGCGCTCAGCCTTCGCAGCCTGGCGTTTCAATGAATTCATCTGCCGCGTGACTTCTTCAAAAATGTCATTAATGCGGGAGAGATTCAGACGGGACTGTTCCAGTCTGGCTTCCGCCAGCCGCTTCTTGGTCTTGAACTTGGTAATGCCTGCCGCTTCTTCAATAATGGCGCGACGGTCATGGGGTTTGCTGCTCAGGATTTGTCCGATGCGGCCCTGCTCAATGATGGCGTACGATTCCGGTCCCAGACCGGTGCCCATAAAGATGTCCTGGATGTCGCGCAGACGGCAAAGCTTGCCGTTGAGGAGATATTCACTTTCGCCCGTGCGGAACAGACGGCGCGTGACTACGATCTCGCCTTTGGCCAGCTGCATCGGCTTTAGCTTGCGGCGGCGAATCTTCAATACCACTGAGCCGGGCGCGGCAACTTTCGCCTCGGCATTTTCAGTTTCTTCAGTCTGTGCTTCGGCGGAAATCCCCTCGGCAGCGTTCTCGGCTTCCATCAGTTGCGGACCAGTTGCGTCGGCGACGGGATCCGCGGTCTCACCTTCGATTCCAGCACTTTCGTTGTCATCGGCCGCATCCAGCGGTCCAGGTTGCACTTCAGCCAGGTGAACTTCTGTTGCTTCCGCGGCGGATGAACGCAGAGACGCTTCATCCCAGTCGTCCCCCAGATCATCCTGAACATCCACTTCAGGCTCGCTGCCTATATTGCCTTCATAAACTGTTGGATCCACCAGCGTGAGTGAGACCTCAGCCATGCCGGTGGGCTTGCGGTCACGGGTTCCGGCAAAGATCACATCCTCCATGCGGACGCCGCGCAGGCTCTTGGCTGATTGCTCACCCAGCACCCATGAGATGGAGTCAGAAATATTCGATTTGCCACACCCGTTCGGCCCGACAACGGCAGCTATGCCTTCGCCCGGAAACTTCAGTTCCGTGCGATCACAAAAGGACTTGAATCCCAGGATTTGCAGCTTTTTCAGTTTTAGCAACGTTCCTACTCCTTCAGGAATGGCCAATTGTCTCTCAATTTAGGTGAGAGAAGGCAAGCGCGTTCAGCTTCGGGTATCACTGGCTGGAGTAGATGCACCCGCGTTCCAGCTAATGTACCCAGACTGATGCCGGGGGTCAAGACTTGGCCACAATATGTTGTGGATAAAGCGCTAGATACCCAGTATGTCGCACCACCATTGTAGCAATCGGACCAAACACACCTGTGAGGATCGTAAAAGGACGGGAAAATCGCGAGAGCTACCCTGACTGTAGCGCTTTTGGTGCAGTGAATCAAGAGAGCTAAGACGCGAATTGGTACACCGCAGGTGCACGCCAGTGCACGGGGCAAAAGGATTAAGGTAAACGCTCTTTTTTTGAACTATGTAGTGGAAAGCTGCAGTGGCTGAGGCACGATTCCCGGCGAGGCATACTCAATGTGCAGGACCCGCCGTGGAAGATGGGCCTGTGATTTTTGCGTCTGCGCTTTCGACGACGCGTGGATGATCAGCGGACGCATCGCCAGTATGCCTCCCTTGGCGATCAGACATTCCACCGGCTCCAACTCCGCGGCAAGCCGCGCTACATCATCATCCGTGAGCACGCCCATGCGGTGCGTTCCTGAAAGCACCCGCAACAGACCATTCGTGGGAGTGGAGTCATCGAAATGCAAGCGCAACGCCAGCACCTTGTTCAGGGCATAAGCCGGCGCGTGAGCATAGTGAAAGCCTTCCTTCACTGACCATGGTCCCCAGCCAGGTGTCTCAATCTTCTCAACCAGCGGAAGCGCGGTGTCCTGGTGCCAGGAGACGAGCCAGTTAGCGTCGGGTGACTTATCAAACAAGGTGGCGCGGAAGGGAAATGCATCCTCTCCCAGAACGCTTTGCGCCATGTCCAGTAGGCGTCGATCATTGGCAATCACGCTGACCACCGGATGATGCAGCACATGGCGAACACCGGCACGTCCGGGGCGCGAAGACAGATCAGCCAGCGAAACCAGCAGCGCCAGTACCTCGCGCGCGCTCCAGACTTCGGGTATCAGGGCATAGCCGCGCTCATCAATCGAGCGCAGCCAGTCCGGGCGATCAGTTCCTGCCGTGGTCGAATATCCTGAACTCAAAATAATTCTATCCAGACCTGCCCGGTTATAAAGAAGCGAACTCCTCGGGACAGTTTTCTCGCTAGACTCTACTTGATATTTCAAATCACCCAATTACCAAATTTCCCGATTACCAAATGTGTTCACGCTCCCAGTTTCTCAAAAAACCTGATAATGCTTTCAATCCCGCGATAGAAATTGGGAATATGGAATTTCTCATTCGGCGCGTGAAGGTTGTCGTCTGGCAAGCCAAAGCCCATCATCACGCTGGGAAGTTTCATCACGTCCTGGAAGTCAGTAACAATGGGAATCGACCCGCCAGAACGAATGAAAACTGTTTCCTTCTTGAACACATCGCGCATGGCGTCCGTGGCCGCCTTGATAAAACGATTGTCCGTGCTTACCACGCATGCCGGACCTTTGCTGTAAACCTTGACGTTGAGTTCAATGCCCTTGGGCGTGAGCTTCTTCACGTAAGTCAGGTAGCGCTTCAAAATGTCGTCGGGATCCTGATTGGGTACCAGGCGCATGGAGACTTTGGCCGAAGCCCGCGCAGGAATCACGGTCTTGGCGCCTGAAGCGACGAATCCCCCGGGCATGCCATGAACTTCCAGCGTCGGCCTGGCCCACGTGCGATAGAGCACAGAATATCCCGGTTCGCCCGTAAGCACCTTCGATCCCACTTCTGTCTTGCGATAGTGCTCTTCTTTGAACGGCAGCTTTTTCCACGCAGCCAGTTCGGCTTTGGTAGGGGCTTTCACTTTGCTATAGAAGCCCGGGATCAGAATTTTGCCTTTGGCATCTTTCAGTTTGCTGATGATCTCAATCAGGGCGAAAAAAGGATTCGGCGCCGCGCCGCCATACATTCCTGAATGCAGATCGGTCATGGCGCCTTTGGCCTCGATCTCTGTATAGATCAGCCCGCGCAGCCCGACGCACAGCGTCGGAAGATTCGGCGCGAACAACTCCGTATCGCAGACCAGAGCAAAGTCGGCCTTCAGCTTGGCTTTTTCCTTGCGAACGTACGCCGCAATCGATTCGCCTCCGACCTCTTCTTCACCTTCAATAATGAATTTCACGTTGATCGGCAGCTTGCCGCCATGGCCTTTCATCAGGGCTTCCACGGCCTTCAACTCCATCCAGAGCTGGCCCTTATCGTCCACGGCGCCGCGGGCATAGATGTTGTCATTGCGCTCAGTGGGCTCAAACGGCGGAGAGATCCATTCATTCAGCGGCTCGGCCGGCTGAACATCATAGTGCGCATAGCAAAGCACAGTCGGTTTGCCGGCAGCGTGGAGCCAGTCAGCGTAAATCAGCGGGTGACCTTTGGTATGGATGATTTCTACGTTCTCCATGCCCATGCGACGAAGGTCATTGGCGACGAATTCGGCGGCGCGACGGACGTCATCTTTATGCTCGGGCGCGGTGCTCACGCTGGGAATGCGGAGCAGGTCTTTGAGTTCGCCCAGAAACCGCTGCTGATTCTCTTTGGCAAAGCTGACTGCGGGTGAGGCCATGCTTCTCTCCTGGCTACAAAATGAACCCTAAAGTATATATCTTGGATTTACGGGAGTGGCCTGCTGCGTGTACAAACGTAGGAAATAAATGAACAAACAGAATTCAGCGATCGTCGCATGTGTTACGTTGCTTGTCCCCGCTTATTTCGGTTTTCTATGGTCTCCTATACCTACGCTCATTTGCCCGTTTCCAATGATCACCGTTATTCCGGCTTTCATTTTCTCTCGCGCAGCATTTCTGGCGGTGGTTATACCTTCACTGTTCTTCGCAGTGTGGATGCCCGGAATTTTCAGCGGCAAAAGGGAAGTGCCCGTTCGATCTCTGATAATGTTGGCGGCGTTGACAGGCCTGAGCGCTTGGTATTTCAGATTAGGGTGGAATGACGGGTTAACGTATCAGGGTGCGAACTTCACTCGTGGCGTGTGCCTGGTTAACGTTGTGTGGCTCGCCGTGCTTTGGATTGTGTTGGTATATGCGTATCGCAAGCCCTCGTTCAACCTCACGCTATTGGCACACTGGCTGTTATTTGCCTGGATCGGATGGTATGCGTTTCCGTATCTCGGTGAACTTCCTTAAGTGCAGCTTCAAGGCTCACAAGCCTGCCGAAGATTTTGCCGCTTGCCACTGCTCGGACAATTGCAACTCCGTCACCCACTTTTCAATGTAGCTGATATCGAGGGAAGTCCCTTTCTCTTCGAGGATTCCAGCAACATCTTCGATCTGACGGGATGACGAACCCATTTTCGCCCAATCAAGTTTTGAGATGATCACATCCTCCGCACTCGCTGCAAAAAGTGGGACTTGTTCTATTTCGGCGGGCATACGGCGTTCGAACGCAATGCGATGATAGGGCCCGGGTTTCTCGAAAATAATATCGACTTTCCAGCCGTCCAGCATGTCCAGAATATTGAACATAGAGTTGCGCCTGCAGGCCTCAAGGGCGTCCGACAAATCAAAGTACCACTCTGACTTACCGAACATCGAATGGAAGGTCTGCAATTGTTCTGGATTAGCCGATATCACTACATCAATATCGTATGTCGCACGTCCCACGCCATACAGATTGCTTGCGAACGACCCAACGACCATGAACGGAATGGAAGCCTCACGTAGGGCGGACGTAACGAATTTGAACACCCGCTCTGAGCTCATAGAAGGCTTGGTGGCAAAGGATTTGGCTGGAAGGCCAGGCGCAATAGTTCGATCGTGACTTCCCGCTCTGACCAATCAGGATGATCTCGTTTGATTCCGGCCTTCCGGAAAGCATGAGCAACATCACTGATCGCGCATGCCACCTTAAGGCGCTTACTGGCAGACATCGATCGGCGAATCTCCATCTGCATCGCCTTGATTTTCGGACTGGTATCGCTGATCGCCATGAACCGAATCTTATCACTGCGGCATCTATAATATATGCACGTGAGCTCTCCATCCTCAGTCCGCAAACTCGCTGAAGCTGATTTTCCCACCCGCTGGGGCCAATTCCGTATTTTGGGTTTTGAAGGCCAAGTCGGCGAGGATCGCCGCAAGGAAGAGGCTGTCGCTCTGGTGATGGGTGACATTCATTCCGCCCCGCCCCTGGTCCGCATACATTCCCAGTGCCTCACCGGCGATGTCTTCGGCTCACTGCGTTGCGACTGCCGCGCACAACTCGAGATGGCGTTGCAGATGATCGCCGACGCTGGCGCAGGCGTGCTGTTGTATGAACAGCAGGAAGGTCGCGGCATCGGACTCATGCCAAAGCTCCAGGCATATGAGCTGCAGGATAACGGTCGAGACACCGTCCAGGCCAATGAAGATCTTGGCTTCAAGGCTGACCATCGCGAGTTTGAACTTCCTGCCATGGTGTTGAATGCCCTCGGGTTGAAGGCCGTGAAACTGCTTTCCAACAATCCCCAGAAAGTATCTGCTCTGGAATCAGCGGGAATCAAAGTTGTGGAGCGCGTTCCGTGCGAGGTTGAACCCAACGCCAATTCCGAACGTTACCTCAATACCAAAAAAGAAAAGATGGGCCATCTCTTCACCGAACGGTGATCTGTTTAGAGCAAAGCCAGCAATTCTTGTTTTCGCTTTGACGGCAAGTCTTTCAAAGCCGACTTCACCAATGCGCGATAAACGTCTTGTCCCAACGGCACTCTCCTCAATTCGCGTAAGTGCCGCTTCACGGTTTCAATATCACCGCGTTTAATAGGCCCGCTGAAAGCCGCCGCCGGACCGCCTTTTAGATAGTTGTTCATGGTCTGCTGAAGAATCGGCCCAATAATCTTGCGCGTCTGCGCAAGCGTTAGCCCCGCAGCCTGGCCAACACGTTCCGCCGTCACCAACGTAGCCACGACCAGCGGTGACGAAAAAGATCCCAACGCGTGATATAGGACCTTCGCTGACCCTTTGATCTCAAACACCTCGGCCTCGAGGTCTTTTACGATTTGTTTTGCCGCCGCCACGGCCTGCTTATCGCCTTCCACGGCGAAAGGCACTCCCGCCAACTTTGGCGCAGTCCCGGGAACAAAGGTCATCATGGGATGCAGTGAAGCCGTATGAGCGCCGGCGCGTGTCAGCGGCTTCAGCACGTCACTGGTCAAAGCTCCGCTGGAGTGAAGCACGACCTTGCCTCGCCATCCGGATTTGCGAGCAAGCATTTTCGACGTCGGGGCCAGCGCGTCGTCTGTGTGGCACAGCCAGATCAGGTCGGATGCGGGGACAAATTCATCAAGCCGAGTGACGGTGGCTCCAAGGCGTTTCGCCAGTCGGCGTGCGCGTCTCATCGATTCAGGATTGTTGCGCGCCACAACCTGCTCCACGCGATAGCCTGCCTTCTTCAGAGCGGGGCCAATTGCCTGAGCGAGATTACCGGCGCCGACCAAACTCACCGTTGTCACATTCAATTTTGTCTTGCTAGCCACGAAACGGAGAATACCAGAAGCGTCGTGCCCTGACACTTGTATCTAAATGACATTTGTCTCTAAACAGGACGCACAAACCACGCGCGATTCTCAATCAGTTTTCCCGATCTTCTAAAATAACGGCATGCCTACGTCCGCAAAATCATCCCCAAAGCCAAAGCTGGCTCATGTGCTCTCCGCGAGAAAAGTCTTCAGCGGTCCCATCTTCACCGTGGTATCACAACAGGTCGAGGAGCCGGATGGCGTGCATGTACGCCGTGATCTGGTGCAGCATCCCGGGTCGATTGTGATTCTCGCTGTAGACAACTCCGGCAAACAGCCGCGTGTGCTGCTGGAGAGGCAATATCGCCACGCAGCCGGAGCGCGCTTATGGGAGCTGCCGGCAGGAAGCCTGGAACCGGACGAAGACAAGCTGGCCGCTGCCAAACGAGAGCTCATGGAAGAGACCGGCTACACAGCTAGCAAGTGGGAAAAAGCTTTGTACTTTTATGTGAGTCCGGGATTTCTTACCGAGAGCATGCAGGTCTATCTGGCCCAGGGACTCACAAAGGGCAAAGCCCATCCCGAAGACGATGAAAGGATCGCAATTCGATTCTTCAGCTTGCGCCAGGCCGTGGAGATGGCTGTGTCGGGAAAGATCATCGATGCGAAAACCATTGCAGGTATCTTATGGCTTCAAAACAAAATAAAACGTTTGCAGCGGTAATCGTTATTTCCGATTGATTTCATAAGGCTTATAGGCAAAAGGCAGGCATTTTACACGGGATTTGCAAGTCTTAAACCTTTAAGTAAATTGACATCAAACTTTAATAGAGCGAGAATGATAGACAACTAAGCCAAAGTAGCGGGTAAACGACGTAATGCCGAAAAGGCGACTTTTCTGGCGTCCTGCGTCCCTCCTTAAGCAGTGGCAACACCCAAGTCTAGATGAAAATTGGTCCAGGTCAGGGCCGCTCGTACGGTTGTGCCCTTGGACGTTCGGAGTAAGGAACGTGTCTCGAATTAAAGGTAAAGTTAAATGGTTTAATAACGCAAAAGGTTTCGGCTTCATCGGTAGAGAAGACGGTCCTGATGTGTTCGTCCACTACAGCGCCATCCAGTCAGACGGCTATAAGAGCCTGCAAGAGGGAGATGACGTTGAGTTTGAAATTATTCAAGGCCAAAAAGGGCCTCAAGCTGAAAATGTTGTGAAAGACCAAGCAATTCAATCAGCCTGACGCCTCTTAACAATCTCACCGCAGTCGAGACCCGGTTTCACCCCCTTGATAACCGGGTCTTTTATTTTGTCGCTTCGCTCCACACCGCTTTAAGATTTACTTTCCTGGTTAGATCGTTCCGCCCTGGAGCAGCGGCCTCGGCACGCAAGCCGGCCTCGGCCTTATCCCTTGGATTCATTCTGAGATTTAGAAGCTATTCATCGCAGAAGCTTTGTCGCTTCGTTCCGAATTGCCGCTAAATGATTTTTGGTGTGAACTCGACGGAGTCGAGGCAAGTCGTGGGAGGGTCGAGTTGACTGCCTGAGATATAAGAACCAAATACCAAATACCAACAGCCAAATACCAAGGGCTGGTTGCAGGGCAGCTCGGCGCGCGAGCCGGCCTCGGCCTTCTTCTGGAATTTCTTACTGGTTGAATTACTCGGCGGCTTGAGCATATGTCGCTTCGCTCCACACCGCTTCGAAATCCCTCACCAAATTAGATTGAAGTGCCCTGTTTCAGCGGCCTCGGCGGTCTTTTCATTCTGTCGCTACGCTCCGCACCGCCTTAACAACCATTTGCCAATCTAGTTCGAAGTGCCCTGTTGCAGCGGGCTCCGCGCGCAAATCGGCGTCGCCCTTGTTTCGGAGTCTCGACGCTAATGATTTTAGCTTTGAACTCAACGGATCTGGTGGTTCTTCAGACGTTCGAGTTGAGGGCTGAAGATCTAAGAACCAAATACCAACAGCCAAATACCAAGGGCTCGTTGCAGCGCGGCTCGGCGCGTTTTCGGCCTCGCCGCGTGTTTCGGAGTCTCGCTGCCCAGTGATTTTGGGTTTGTGAACTCGACGGGATATGCGTGATCTTGGACGGTTGAATCGACAGCTGATATCTACGAACCAAGAACCAAATACCAAGAGCCAAATACCAAAAGTTGACTGCTCAAAGCTACTTACCTTTTGGCGCTTCCATCACAATGTCATGCTTCGCGTGGCAATCAAGAAGTGGGTCAACCGTGGCCACGCCAACCAATTGATCTTTGCTGGCACGGAACTCAAGAGGTGGGTTTTTCACTTTGGCCGGGATGCCGGTGAACTTTCCTTGGCCTTCCTGATTTGTGTAAACGCCCATATCGAGTTTGTGCAATCCGCCAAATCCATAGGCGATGTGCACGTTGATCAGCGCGGCGAACAGCGGCTTACCGTCCGCGCCTGTCACATTGAAGTCGACTGAGCACGGCCCGGCGCCACCATCCATGACAAAGGAATTAGGAGTCTGCGTTTGGTTCGTCTGGCCGCTAATGGCTGGTTCGTTTGCAGCCGTCTGCGCGAAAAGCGCCATCGGCGCAGGCGCAGTTTTCCGTGTCTGGGCGCGCGTTGAGATAGTTGGCCACAGGCCGGCCATCGCAAGCAGGAAAAGAACCAGAACATAGATGAATGGCTTGGGACCTCTTTTAATGAACGGGGAATGCACACTGCCATTATAAAGTGAGTCCCTGCTCAGAGAAGCACGTTCCATGGGATTAAGGTGAATCGAGAGTCCGTGGCCTTGCTTAAAGCTTGATTGAGTGCCAGTGGAAAACGATCTCAGAGGGGTTTGGAGCGAAGCGGAGTTGGTATTGGCTTTTGGTAGTTGGTTCTTAGATTTCCGGACAGGCCGAGGCCGAACACGCGCCGAGGCCGATGCAACAGGGCACTTCAAAAGTCCGTTGGTAGAGAATTTCAAAGCGGTTGGAGCGCAGCGACAAGAATTGAAGCGGCGACGCCGAACACGCGCGGAGCCGCGCTGCACCAAGGCACTTCAATCGTTGGTGGTAGAGAATTTCAAAGCGGTTTGGAGCGCAGCGACAGAATGAAGGGTTAGAATTATCGCGGTGCAAACAGACAATAAGTCCATCGCCAACATCCTGTATGAAACGGCTGACCTGCTGGAGGTCGCGGCCGAGGATTCCTTCCGCGTCCGCTCATACCGTCGCGCGGCTGAGGCCATTGAGGGCCACGATCAGCAGCTTTCCGATATCTATCAGGACCAGAAGGCCCTGCTGGCGATCCCTGGCATTGGCAAGAGCATGGCCACGAACATCCGTGACATCTTCACCTTGGGCAAACTACCCTTGCACGAAGAAATGCTCCAGCGATTTCGACCTTCCATGCTGGAGTTGCTGAAGATCTCCGGTCTGGGACCGAAGACGATCAAGCTGATCTGGGATGCTTTTCAAGTATGCGATGTCGAAGGCGTCGCCAAGCTTGCCAGTGAGGGCAAGCTGCGGGAGTTGCCGCGATTAAGCGAAAAGTCAGAGCAGAAGATTCTCAAGTCCATTGAGAGCTATCGCCAGTTAACTGGCCGGTTCCTGCTCGACGTTGCGGACCAGATTGCGGAGAAGATGATCGCCCTCCTCAGCAAACTTCCCGGCGTAGAAAAGGTCACGCCTGCCGGATCGCTGCGACGGGGCAGGGAAACCGTTGGCGACCTGGATCTTTTGGTGACCGGGAAGTGCTGCAACAGTGAATCGCAGCGCGATAAAGTGATTGAAGAGATCGTGAACTTCCCCGGCATTCTGGAAGTGCTGGCCAAAGGCGAAAACAAGGTCAGCGTGAAGCTGCGTAGCGGGATGCAGGTGGACGTACGGATCCTGCCTCCAGAATCATTTGGCGCGGCGCTGCAATACTTCACCGGATCCAAGAACCATAACGTTACCCTTCGGCAGCGTGCTCTTAAGCAGGGATACACCTTGAACGAGTACGGGCTGGTCCGCATGGAAGACGAAGAGCGCGTGGCCGGCAAAACGGAAGAAGAGATATATCAAAAGCTTGGCCTGGCCTGGATTCCTCCTGAACTGCGCGAAAACAATGGCGAGATAGACGCGGCGGAGGAAGGTAAGCTGCCGCAGCTCATTACCGTGGAAGATATCCAGGGAGACGTGCACATGCATACCGTGGAAACAGACGGTAAGTGCACCATTGAAGAGATGGCGCTGGCTGCGCGTGATCGCGGTTACAAATATATGGCGATTACGGACCACTCAAAGAATCTGGCTTTCGCCAACGGGCTGGATGATAAGCGTGCGGAAGCGCATGTCAAACGCATTCGTGAAGTTGGAAAAACGCTGGAGGGTATAACCGTCTTCGCCGGCATCGAAGTGGATATTCTTGCTGACGGCGAACTCGATCTGTCTGACTCCGTGCTGGAGCAGATGGATATTGTCATCGCCAGCATTCATTCCCACTTCAACCAGGACACACAGCAAGTTACAGACCGCCTGCTTCGGGTGATTGAGAACCCGCACACGTCCGTGATTGGCCATCCCACTGGACGTATGCTCTTGCGCCGTGAAGGCTACAATTTTGATTGCGACAAGGTGTTTGCAGCGGCGTCCAAAGCCGGTGTGGCCATGGAACACAATGCCTATCCGGACCGGCTTGATTTGCGCGACGTTCATCTTCGCATGGCCAAAGCCAGGGGAGTGAAGTTCGTCATCAATACGGATGCGCACCATACTTCCCACATGGAGAAGATCCGCTACGGCATCCTGCAATTGCGCCGAGCGTGGCTCACCCGAGCGGACGTTCTCAATACTCTCCCGGTAAAGGATTTTGCCAAACTCATGCGCAGAGGCAAGCCTGTATTGGCCTAGCCTTATTCCCTCGATGGCTCGATTGGTTTTAAAGAGAGCAAGCCCCGCTCCGGACGTCGCCCGAATTCTGGATCAAACAACGCAGGAACGCGTCTGAATTTGCCACGTTGGCGGAAGCCCTTTTCCTGAAAGGGCCTTAAAAACACCCTAGATTGCCGGGGACTCTACCTCAGTTGTTCTTTTCTGTAAGTCCTAAGGAACAAACGGAGTTATAGTTGTGCAACCAGCTACTCACAAATTCAGCCTGGAAAACTCTATAGGCATCGTACCGGTGCCGGGGACCAAAGCATGCACGTGCAGCAAACGATTTGCCGGCTCAAAGTTCGCGATTTGGTGGTTCTTGTTACTCTCTTTATGTTGTGGGTAAGCCCGCGGATTGGACTTTCGCAACAGCCATCCATCGTTCAGTCTCAGGGTGCGCCGGCGGCGGCGACATCCACGCCTGAGAGCGAAGGGAAGGCTTCACTCGCCATACCGATGATCTCGGTGCAACCGCGCCTGCAAGCGCCCATCCATGTTGTGCCATTTCGTGAGCCGGGTCCCGTTACAACCAAGCTCAACTTTTTCCCCGCGGGCGCGCATGTCGAATACTTTGGCGGCCCGGTGATTTCAAGTGTTCACGTTGTGCTGGTGCTGTACGGGCCGGGAGCGTATCTGCCGAACATTGCCGGCACCACCACACCCTCGATGGCGAATTTTTATAACGACATCACTAAGAGCACGTTTTTTGACATGCTGAGTGAGTACAGCACCGTCGGTATCGCCGCCGCGGACGGTACAGCTGGGACGAATCAAATCATTGGTCACGGATTCTTTGACGGGCAATTTACCATTACTCCCGCCGCCGCTAACAACGGGGCCACCATCACGGACAACCAGATTCAGGCTGAACTTCTAAGCCAGGTCAACGCAGGCAATCTTCCCGCGCCCGCGTTAGACATACAAGGAAACAGCAACACGCTGTACATGATCTTCTTTCCTCCAGGGAAAAGCATTACCGCAGGAGGAAGCACGAGTTGCGTGCGCGGCGGCTTCTGCGCCTATCACAACAGCACTAACGCGTCTTTCGGCACGCACAGACTTTACTACGGCGTAATGCCTGACCTGCAGCCACCCAGCGGATGCAGCACGGGCTGCGGTTCCGGCACAACGTTTGACATGGCCACCAACGTCACCAGCCATGAGCTATCAGAGGCCGTAACCGACGCTGACGTGGGACCGGCCACGGCTTTCGCTCGTCCGTTGGCATGGATGGATCGCGTGAACGGAGAGATCGGCGACATTTGCGTGGGGCAGGAAGCGTCAGTTTTAGCGAACGGCACAACGTACACAGTTCAACAGGAGTTTTCCAATTTTCAAAACGATTGCGTGAGCGGGCCCCCGCAACTGTTTGTTCCTGCGGGTAATACAGTCACTCCAGGGCAGAAGTTTGATCTCCAGGTCACGGCGCAGAACAGTAATGGAGCCAACATCACCACCTACGCCGGCACCGTGCATTTCACCAGTAGCGATCCTAATGCGAGCTTGCCTCCCGATTACACTTTTGTGTCCGGCGATTTTGGGTCTCACATTTTTGTGGTTTCGCTCGGCACCGTTGGTTCACAAACCATTACCGTGAGTGATACCAAGTTACCCCAGTTGGTGGCGCTCGACCGGCCATTCACCGTGGTTGCTTCCACGGTCTCTCGGTTCAGTATTGCGGAACCGGGAAATGTCACGCAGTCATCTCCGTTCTCCATCACGGTCGCGGCCAGGGACAGCGATGGGAACGTGGTCCCAAATTACGCAGGCACTTTACACTTCACCAGCGGTGATCCTGCGGCGGTATTGCCTGCGGACACCACACTCACCAATGGTGTCGGGAATTTCACCGTCAAGTTCGGCACAGCGGGTGTCCAGACCATGGTCGCCACGGACATAGCAAATGGCCAGCTTTTCGGCTCCGCGAGCAATAACGTATTCGCGACCTCAGCGAACCCGACAGCAACTACCGTTGCGTCGAACGCAAACCCATCTACTTTTCTGCAGACAGTTACTTACACCGCGACCGTAACCCAGGGAGGCGCCGCTGCAAATGTGGGAACAGTCACATTCACCAGCGATGGTGTGCCTTTTGGTTCAGCGTTTGTGGATGGACTCGGTCATGCTCAGGTGCAAATTTTGAATTTGCCCGGCGGAAACCACGTGATCTTCGCTGACTATGTGGGAGGTGACGCAGCTCATCCGCCAAGCAGTTCCGCGCCATTGAACGTAACGGTGAACCCGGCGCCTACAACGGCCGCGGTGTCATCCAATTTATCGCCCTCTATTTTCGGAACCAGCCTGATCCTGACAGCGCAGATATCCACGTTGCCAGGTAATGTGGCGAATGGTGGAACCGTTACTTTCTTCGACGGCGCGGCACCGATGGCGATCATAGGTTTGGGCGGGGGAACAGCGTTCACGAACGGTTCCTCCCTCTCGGTTGGTACTCACAACATTACTGTTTCCTATTCCGGCACGTCGGGCTTCCAGGCATCCACTTCGGCGCCCTTTGTCCAGGTCATCACCCCGGTTCCAAACCCTGATTACTCCGTTGTTCCTGACAAAACCTCCGCTACTTTACTGGCAGGGCAGGCGGCTACGTTCAACATCACCACCACCTCGGTCAACGGATTCACCGGCAGCGTCAGTTTCAGTTGCGGAAATCTCCCTGCACTTACCACGTGCACCATCAGTCCTTCTCCAGTGTCGGTGAGTTCAGGTTCCACCATCAATACGGTGCTTACGGTTAAAACCACCGGTCCGCATGCCGCACTGATTGCTTCTCGAACAAGTCCAAGCCGTTCTGTTTACGCCATGCTTTGGACGTTGAGCCCCTTCACGCTGGGGATCGTGTTCATCATCGGGAGAAAACGGAATCTGCGACGAGCAGGAATGTTCATCGGGCTGGCGGTTCTTTTCATAGTGGCTGGACTGACAAGCTGTGGCGGAGGATCTACTCCACCACCGCCTGTGCCTCAAACCACTCCCGCAGGCGTCGCAACATTCACTGTGACCGCAAAGGGGACAGCGACGGCCGGCTCCGGCCCGGCCAATCCATCACAGCAATTGAACATCACCATCACCGTACAGCCGTAACGAGAGCGTTTTCACTCCGTCAGGCCCAGCCTTCATGGCTGGGCCTTTCTTCTGACACCCAACCAGCTACTCTCACTCCGGCATCTCAGGTGTATCCTTAGCGTGAGGAACCAACCATGCCTGACGATCCCAAACCAGCACAGCAGCCCAATGCGACCAATGCGCCGGCTACGCCAGTTGCGCCCGGGGCTGCTCCCAGCCAGCAACCCGGCATCGGGCATATGTCAATGTCTGAGGAATTTGACAGTGCCAAGTGGACCCTGCCGCCGGTTGTGCCCGTATTGATTGCCGCGGCTGCCGTGGCAGTGATTGTTGCGATTGTCATGTTCACCAATCGGGCCACGCCGATCATGAGTGGATCCATTTCCAAGGTTGCCGCCGTGGACATGGACGGCAATACCCTGGTGGCGGTAAAACTGCAGTTGAATAACGTGATCGAGAAGCAAATCTGGATCAAGGACATCAGTTCTGAACTGGAGACTGCCGACGGCAAGAAATACAAAGATGGAGCGGCGCCCTCAGGAGATGTTGCCCGCTACATGCAGGCAGCTCCGGGACTCGCAGACGCTGAAGCCGAGCCCATCAAAGCGGAGTTGAAGATTCCGGCCAGAACGTCTTATATCGGCGGAACGGTGTTTTCCTACCCAGTAAGCAAACAGGATTTTGATGCCCGCAAATCGCTGACTTTGCGCATTCAAATCTATGACCAGCCAACGCTCGTGCTTAAGCAGCCATAATTCGCCCGAAGTCGTGCTCACTTTCGTGGACCTCCCCCGTCTTATACCCATGTGATATCTTTGCATAGATAAACATGGTATAGATAAACATGGGGTGGATGAACACGATGTAGAGCGACCCTCGCTCGGCCTGAAAAGCGGCTTTGGGCGCAGAATGTCCAATGTTTGTCGTGCAATGTTAGTCGCAGATGTTGCCCCGCGAAGATTTCGCACGAAGATTTTCTTTGTCGTTGCCATTAGTCGTACGCAAGAAGGAGATGCCATGAAAGTGTTTGTCAATCGTCTGTTCGTGCTGGTGGTGGTGATGTTTTTAACCTCGCCCGCCTGGTCCGCTGACAATGCCGCCGCCCACCCGGAAATGGTTGTCACTGCACAGTGGCTGTCAGAACATCTGAAAGATCCCAAGGTCGTGATTCTGCATGTTGCGGACAAGAAGTCCGACTATACCGCGGTCATATTCCGGGGGCTAAATTTCTTCTGACGGATGATTTTGTTGAAGGCGATGTCGCGGAATTGCCGCCCGTCGACAAATTGAAAGATATCTTTGAGAAGCTGGGAATCAGCGATGACACTCGTGTGGTGATCTACACCACTGCCTGGTATCCGATGGCAGGACGTGCGTACTACACGCTGGATTATCTCGGTCATGGCGACAAGACCTCACTTCTCGATGGCGGCATCGAGCACTGGATGCTGGAAAACCGCCCGATCGCATCGCAGGAAGACACGCAGGCGACGAGAGGTCACCTGACGCCGAAGGTCCATTCTGAAGTTCGCGCCCAGCTTGCCGAGGCGAAACAGATTACCGAGGGCAAGGAGAAATCATCCATCCTGGTGGATTCGCGTCCGCCGCAGGGCTATAAGGCCGGTCACCTCGCGGGATCCACTCTTGTTTACTGGCAGGAAACCCTGGTTGATCCCAAGCAGGATCCAGTGTTCCTTTCTCCGGACAAGCTGCGCGCATTGTTTGCTTCGCGTGGAATAAAGCCAGGTGAGAAGCTGGTGACCTATTGCGTCGTCGGATTGCAGGCTTCTCACGTTTACTTTGTGGCCAAATATCTTGGTTACGATGCGGCCATGTATGACGGCTCCACGCATGAGTGGAGCATGGTCAATAATCTGCCCATGGTCAAAGGCGACATACCCAAATAATTTCATGCACAGCTCACGACAATTGAAATTGATTCTGGCGGTCTGCGTCGTGCTTACAGTCGCAGCCGCCGGCCAGTGCGGGCAGGGTAGCGAAGCGAATGAACGCCATGTCCGGTCTGAGATGCTGGTCTCAACCGGCTGGCTGGCGCAGCATCTTCATGATCCTGATCTGGTGGTCTTGTGCGTCGCAACTTCTGCTGACTTCTGTGACAAAGGCAGAATTCCTGGAGCGCGTTTCCTGTCCCTGAGCTCGATTGCCATCACGCGTGACGGCGTGCCCAACGAACTTCCGCCAACTACAGACCTGGAACGAATCTTTGCATCAGCCGGAATAAATGACGATTCCCGTGTTGTGCTCTATGGCGAAAGGTACGGACTCTTTGCAGCCCGTGCGTATTACACGCTGGACTACATGGGCGTTGCCGATCATGTGGCGCTGTTGAATGGCGGTCTGGAAAAATGGAACGCCGAGGGGCGTCCACTCGAAAGCGAGCCGCCAAAGATACAGCGCGGCAAACTAACCGTGAAACCGCGGCCGGAGATCCTTATCAACCTGAATGATATGAAGGCGATTGCCCAGAATGCGCCTGAGTCCGCGATCATTGACGCCCGCCCCTCTGACGAATTTTCCGGTGCGAAGATCTCTGAAGATGTTCCGGTGGCTGGCCACATTCCCCATGCACAAGGGCTTTACTGGATGCGGCTGCTGGAAAGTCCCGCCAACCCAGTGCTCCGTCCTGAAACCGAGTTGCGCGAATTGTTCAGCCACGCAGGCGCCGTCGCGAGCAAAAAGGTGGTTAGCTATTGCCGCAGCGGAATGCAATCGTCTTACGATTACTTCGTGGCAAAATATCTCGGCTATGAAGCTTCAATGTACGACGGGTCATTCTACGAGTGGAGCCGTCATGCGCTTCCTGTGGTGAAGGATTCAAAGTAGTTTGTAGTTACCGATCAGAAGTTATCGGAACCAGGGTTAACGGAACGAGAGCAACTGTTGGCCGTTCTGGCTCGGTGTTGCAGCCTGCGTGGGCACGCTCATGGCTGGAGCTTTGGAAACGTCTTCGTGAGTACGGAAGGGAAGGTGCAACTTGTGCGCCACTTCCGGCCAGAACTCGCGCAACACGTCCCATGCCACGTCATTGGCTACGCTGAAACCGACGCGACTGGCCGAGGGACCGAATCCACGCAAATTTCCTGGATGATATAAATTGCCCACCGCCGTGGAACTGGCCGTCCCGAACCATTCTGAGTAGTTGGGCATGCGGTTTCCCGAGTCGCTGAGTGCCACGAAGCGATGGACCAGGGCGTGTCCCAGCCTCGCTTTCAACCCGCCGGATCCCATCCGGTAATAGCGCGGGTCCTGATGAAAGAGTGATGGATAAAGGAACGCGCTGAAAAATGCACTGGTCACGTTGTCAGTGACTGCCGCTGAGTAGCGCTTGCCGTATCCTGCTGCTCCCATATGGTAGGCCTTGTCGTCATGCGACATCTGGGCTGTGCCCGCGTTCCACGCCGCGCCAACAAAGCTCAGCGGATCGGCAGTGTTGGCCAGGAAGAGCTGAAACTTGTCATGCGCATCCATGGCGCACGGCTTGAGGGAATGGTGCCGCGGAGGTTTTACCGTCGCACCATCAACGCGCTGCGAGATTCTTGCAATCACCTGATGCATGGGCCCGCTGTAATCATCCACGTCAAACGGCTCCACAAACTTTGCGCATGGCTGGGGAACCGGCTTGATCATCACAGGCTGAAGCGTGAATATCGGAGCGGAAAGCGACGGTGCGGAAGCTATAGGCGCAACGGCAGGAGAAGTAAATACATAAGAATAAGGAGACGGCGCCGTATACGCGACTGGCATCAGGGTTGCCCGCCGGGGTAGCTGCTGGCAGAGTGCGAGGCTCCCGGCACAACAAATGCCAACCAGCGCGATTTTCCATAAAAGATGCCGCATAAGCTGTAAATCTTTTGGAAGGGAGCCCTGGATTGACCTCGGCTAATGTACCTAAGCCACAAAAGCGTGGTTAGATTACTTTCGTAGCAGGTCTTCTCCCCATTCCTTTAACACATAGATAAGACACAGGTTGGTGGTTTCCAGAACAAGTTTGCGTTCCTGAAAACCAGCGCATTACGGAGTTGGATGCAAAGGCAAGGCTTAAGGCGGCTTAAGGTTCCAGCAGCTCAGGTTAAAGTTTCAGAGCTCACGCCTCTCAAGGAAGCAAATAAATAGAGGATGAAGGCTACCAGAGTCACTGCTGCAAGCGTCTGGGGCCGCCGGGAACCAGCGCGTCGTTGTGGTTGGAAAAATAAGAGTACGAATGTATAACTAAGCTTCTCTCAAGGAGCCTGAATGCAACGTGCTGCCCGTTTGCTTGTAATTTTTCTCATGTCTGCCACTGCGATCGTCGCTTTTGCGCAGAAGCGTTCGATTACCGATAAAGACATCTTTCAGTTCAACTGGATCGGCGATCCGCAGATTTCACCCGACGGCGCGCATGTCGCCTTTGTAAAAGTCTCGGTAAATGAAAAGAAAGATGGCTATGACACTTCGATCTGGTCGGTGAGCACCCGTGGCGACGAATCTCCGCGCCGCATCACCGATGGCAAACATGATTCTTCACCACGCTTCTCGCCAGACGGCAAGTGGCTGGTTTTTGTGCGTTCTCCTGAACCGGCCCCAGGCCCGGGCGCCGGTGGCGCGGCATCACGTCCGGCAGGCCCGCAGTTATATCTTCTGCCTCTGGGTGGAGGCGAATCGTGGAAACTCACAGACGTTCCTCGTGGAGCAGGCGGTCCCATGTGGTCGCCCGACAGCAAATGGATTGCATTTTCCAGCGATGCCAATCCAGAGGACCTGGCAAAACAGAAGAAGGGAAAATCATCGGCAGAGAAATCGGACAACAAAACCGATGACGACAAGAAGCCCGAATCAGGCCCCGCCGCGAAGGCCGATGCGGCTAAATCCGGGCCCGCCGATTCTGATCACGAGAGTGATGTTCGTGTGATCACACATTCTGTGTATCGCTTGAACGGCGCGGGATACCTGGACGAAAAGCATCCGCAGCACCTCTGGGTGATCGGTGTGCCGCAAGGCTCTGAAGACACGGTCACGCCAAAGCAGCTCACCAGCGGCAAGTTCCAGGAAGAAGGCGCATTCTGGGCCAACGATTCCAGCAAGTTTTTCTTCCTCTCCACCAAGGTTGATGATCCTTCGTATGAGCTTCCCCGCGCGGAGATTTTCTCCGTGGCCGTCAGCGGTGGAGAAGCGCAAAAAGTGGCAGCAATCTCCATGGCGCCACGTTCGCTTTCACCCAGCCCGGACGGCAAACGCGTTGCTTTCTGCGCCTCTTTGAATGAGCCAGTCAAGTCCTATACACAGCCTGATCTCTGGGTCATGGATCTGGCGGATGGCGCCAAGCCTCGCAACCTTACAGCAAACTATGACTTTGACGTGTGCAGCGGCGTAGGCGGCGACCAGGGTACGCCTCGTGCCGGCGGTGGAGACAAAATCATCTGGTCGCATGACGGCACTAGCCTCTTCACGGTCACAGCCGAGCAAGGCCGGGCCAACCTCGCGCAATTTGATGTTGCCTCAGGGAAGCTCACGCCGGTCACCGAAAGGCAACCAGGCCGTGGAGCGATACCGCGCCACCGAAGATGGATCAAAGTTTGCCGTTTTGATCTCCACTCCCACCAACATCGGCGATCTCTATTGGATTGATTCGCCCGCGGCCCAGCCCAGGCAGCTCACGCATATCAATGAAAAGCTCTTCTCGCAGCTGAACCTTACCGCGCCGGAAGAGATCTGGTACACCAGCTTTGATGGTAAAAAGGTCCACGGCTGGATCCAGAAACCGCCGGACTTTGAGGCGGGCAAAAAATATCCGTTGATCCTGAACATTCACGGAGGCCCGCACGCCGCGTATGGCTGGGTCTTTGATCATGAATTTCAATGGATGGCGGCCAAAGGCTACGTGGTTCTTTATCCCAACCCGCGCGGCAGCACCACATATGGCCAGGACTTTGGCAACATCATCCAATATCACTATCCCGGCGATGACTTTAAAGACCTGATGGCGGGTGTGGATGAAGTGCTCAAGCGCGGATATGTCGATTCCAATAAACTTGGCGTGACCGGCGGCAGCGGTGGGGGCGTGCTGACAGATTGGATTATCGGACATACAAACCGTTTCGCCGCTGCGGTGGCACAGCGTGACATCGCGAGCTGGGCTGCATGGTGGTACTCCGCTGATTTCACTCTGTTCCAGCCCTCGTGGTTTAAGGCGCCGCCTTTTGAAGACCCGCAGGACTACGTGAACCGGTCGCCCATCACCTATATAAAGGACGTGCACACGCCATTGATGTTGATTCTGGGCGAAGCCGATTTTCGTACGCCGCCAATCGCCGGTGGAGAAGAGATGTTCCGCGCGCTTAAGTTCCTGCGACGTCCGGTGATCATGGTCCGTTTTCCCGGCGAATCGCATGAGCTCTCGCGCTCAGGGCAGCCGTGGCATCGTGTGGAACGCCTGGATCATATTGTTGGCTGGTTTGATAAGTACCTGCAGGGTAAGAGCAAGCCAGAATATGACGATCTTGGCCCGGGCGAAGTTGGCGTGAAGACCGGTGAGATACCGGGAAAACCGCCAAGCCAGCAGCCGCCGAAACAGTAACGCACCATACACAGCGGCCGAAGAGGATACAGAGAAACGAATCTTCGGCCGCGGCAAAATCAACTTCGATTTGCCAATGCCGATATGCTGCGGGGAAAGGCGGAGTTAATCCTTCTCCGCGGGCTGAATCTGTACGTATTGCCAGCCGAATCGCCCTTTGATGCAGAGATTGCCGTGCGTCACACTGTGGTCCAGAGGCGAGGTAACACCAACGATCTGGCCATCCTGCTGGTGCACCGTAAGGTTACAGCCCACGCCGCAATAAGGACAGATGGTGTCGGCCTGGGTCTGGCGGGTTTCATCCCATGTGCCTGCCTGGCGCATGTCATATTCGCTCTTGAACATCAGCGCGCCTGTGGGACAGACGCCGATGCAGTTTCCGCAATAAACACAAGCTGAATCAGGCAGCGGCACATCGAACTCTGTGGCGATATGCGCGGAGAAGCCGCGGCCGGCAACGGCAATCGCAAAAGTGTTTTGCGCATCCACGCCGCAGGCTTCCACGCACTTATAGCAGAGAACACACTTCGAATAATCACGGACGTAAAGATCGTTGTCGATTTTTACCGGCTGTGCCACTGTGGCTTTTGCGTCGCCAAAACGTTTCGGGTCCGCATTATAGCGCTCGATATATTCCTGCATGTCAGGCGCGGTGGAGAGGTCAACCGAGGATGCCAGAAATTCCAGGACCAGTTTGCGGCTCAGGCGAACGCGCTCAGAGTCCGTCTTGATCGACATGTTCGGTTCCACCTTGCGTGAGCAGGCCGGAACCAGCGTACGCGAGCCTTCCAATTCCACCACGCAGACGCGGCAGACATTCACAGGCGTCAGACTTTCGAGATAACAGAGCGTGGGCGTATCGATGCCGATTTTCTTTGCAGCGTCAAGGATTGTGGAACCTTCGGGCACGGCGACGGCCTGGCCATCAATCTTCACTTCGATAGACCGGCGTTCCCGCGCAGGCGGAGCTTGTGGCACAGGGCCACGAGGCAGCGGGACTGTCGGTTTAGGAGCAATCGGGTTCGACGTCGGCACTGCGACTGCTGTGGCTTTATCGATTCCTGTGGCTCTATCAGTGAGAGATTCACTCATGAAAAAAGGCTCCATCGGTTCAAGGCAGATTCAAGCGCACTGGCGGCTGTCTGGCCCAGGCCGCAGATTGAGGCATCGCGCATGGCCTGTGCCATTTCGCGCAACATAGTAAGTTCCTGCGCCGTCGAACCCAGCGGCTTCGCATTCACCAGTCGCTGCAAAGCTTCTTCCTGGCGAGTGACGCCTACGCGGCAGGGAACGCACTGTCCGCAGGTTTCATGATGGAAAAAGCTGGCGATGCGCAACAGGATAAGGCGCAGGTCAATCGTGTCATCGAATAGCATGACTACGCCGGAACCGAGCGTGGCTCCAATGGCCCTGGTTCCTTCAAAGGTCAGCGGCGTGTCCAATTCCTGTGGAGAAACGAACGCTCCGGCCGCGCCGCCCAGTAGAACGGCTTGCAACTTCCCGCTGCCTGCCACGCCTCCTGCCAGATCGATGAGCTGGCGCAGCGTGGCTCCCATGGTGATTTCATAGACACCCGGGCGGGCAACGTGTCCACAAAGACAAAAGAGCCTGGTCCCCGCGGAATTTTCCGTGCCCAGCTTTGCGTACGCCGCCCCGCCTTCACGGATGATGCCGGGTACGTTGACCAGAGTTTCCACGTTGTTCACAGCGGTGGGCTGGCGGAATAATCCAGCCTGCGTGGGAAATGGCGGTTTGTTGCGCGGTTCGCCGCGATAGCCTTCAATCGAATTGAACAGCGCGGTTTCTTCACCGCAGATATACGCGCCCGCGCCGCGGCGAATTTCGATATTGAAGTGCAGGCCGCGGCCAAGAATATTTTCTCCCAGCAGCCCGATCTTGTTGGCCGCATCAATTGCATCCTGCATGCGCTCGGCGGCCAGCGGATATTCGCCGCGCAGGTAGATGTATCCCTGGCGCGCACCGGTAACAAAGCTGCCGATTGTCATGCCTTCGATAACGGAGAAGGGATCGCCTTCCATGAGGATGCGATCTTTGAATGTGCCAGGCTCGGATTCATCGGCGTTGCAGATGATGTAATGTGCGCGATCCGGCTTTTGCTCCAGCAAGTTCCGTTGCAGAAACAGCGCTTCCCATTTTTTTGCCGTAGGGAAAGCCGCGCCGCCGCGGCCTAAAAGTTTAGCTGCGGAAAGCTCGCGCAACGTGCCTTCAGGGCCAAGCTCCATGGCTTTGCGCAAACCTTCATAACCACCCAGCCGGCGATAGTCTTCCAGGTGGCCTGAAATGCTGTGGCTCATGCGCTGCAGAAGTCGCAACTGGCCGGTTCCGTTTTGCGGAGTTACGGCTTGCGGAACGCTCATCTTCAGATTGAGAGAATCCGGCTCAACAGGTATTTCGCCAGTCACAGCATCGTTCATCAAAGACTGCACTGCCTCCGCCGAAGTGGGCGCCAGTACGCGTTCCTGATGGGTTGCGCCAGCAGCGCTAATCAACGCCGCGGGAGCGCGCTCACAGAGCCCCAGACACTGGCTGCGCAGCCAGACGGCACCGCCACCCAGGCAAGGCGAGCCGGCGGGACCAAGCTTTTTTTCCAGGTCGACACAAAGTTTGTCTGCGCCACGGGTAAGGCAGGCGATGTCATCGCAGACATGTGCGACCACCGGCGGGCGGGATTCCAGGGCGAACATGCCGTAGAACGACGCCACGCCGTAAACTTCAGCGGGGGCTACATCCAATCGCAAAGCGACATAGTTGATTGCACCGGGGCTGATCCAGCCTATGCGATTTTGCACGGCATGCAGCACAGGCAGCAGGCGATGGCGCTGGCCGTCCGTAGTGCTGTTGGAAGCGACGCGTGTGTCTTCGATCTGTCGCTCGCCTCCTTGCCAGCTTGAGTCTGCTGGTCCAAGCACCGAGTCAACGGCGGAGCGTTCTTCTGCAACCGCCCGCGCGTTCGTTAAATGAAGGTCCAATGAGTGTCCTTTTAAATCTTTTCAATACGGATGGCGGTCGCCTTGAACTCTGAAGTGCCTGACCGAGGATCAACCGCGTCGATCGTCAGATCATTCGTGGGGACCTCATCGTGCGCGTGGACTGACAAAAACGCCAGGCCAGGCCGAAGTGCTGTATCAAAGCGTACCGGCGCAACCACAGAGCCGCGCCGCGAGGTCACGCGAACACTGTCGCCTTCATGCAGACGGTATTGCCGTCCATCTTCAGGCGAAACATCCAGCGCGGTGTGACGACGCAGAGGCGACGCATACTTTCCCGACTGCACACCGGTGTTGTAATCATCCAGCGTGCGGCCGGTCGTGAGACGAATTGGAAATTCCGCGTCCAGCTTGTCTACCGGCGGAACGAACTCCACGATGCTGAACGGCGCTCGCGGACCAATCAGCGGTTCATTCCACAAACGCCCGTGGAGGAACAGCTCTCCGGGATGCGATTCGTCGTAGCACGGCCACTGAATTCCACCCATCTCTTCCAGGCGACGATAGCTCATGCCGCTGTGCATGGGACTCAGGAGACGCAATTCATTCCAGACACTCTCAGCGCAGGGCGTTCCCCAGTTATGACCAAGGCGATTGGCGAGATCGAAAATAATGTCAAGATCGTCACGAACGCCCGGCGGAGGCGGCACCGTGCGGCGTACTCGCTGCACGCGACGCTCACTGGATGTCACCGTGCCTTCGCTTTCAAAAGCGCCGGCAGCCGCGGGCAGCACCACGTCAGCCAGTTCAGCGGTTTTGGTATAGAAAATATCCTGTACCAGAAGGAACTCAAGTCCACTCAGCCGCTTCAAGGCTTGATGGCGGTCCGCTTCAGAGTCGGCCGGATTTTCGCCCAGTACATACAGCGTGGTGAGCTCGCCATGGTCCATGGCTTCAAACATGTCGCTCAGATGCCAGCCGCGTTTCGGGTGGACCTTCACGCCCCACAGCTTTTCGTACCTGGCACGGATTTCATCATTCTCAACATGCTGGAATCCGGGGAAGCGATCAGGAATAGCGCCCATGTCACCGCCGCCCTGGACGTTGTTTTGTCCGCGCAGAGGACACACGCCACTGCCGTAACGGCCAACGTGACCGGTGAGAATGGAAAGATTGATCAGCGCTACCACGTTGTCTGTAGCGTTGTGGTGCTCGGTAATTCCCAGCGTCCAGCAAAGCTGCGCGCGTGGCGCTTTGGCGTAAGCGTGGGCCGTCTGGCGGATGACTTCCGCCGGCACGCCGGTCTCACGCTCAGCCCGATCCAGCGTGTATTTCTCCACATGCGCCTTATACGCTTCAAATCCGCTGGTGGCATGCTCAATGAACTTTTCATTGGCCAGCCCGGCAGCAATGATTTCGCGACCCATGGCGTTCGCCAGGGAAATGTCTGATCCAACATCCAGGCCAAGCCATACATGTGCCCAGCCCGCTGAACTGGTTCGGCGCGGGTCAATGACGAAAAGCTTGGCGCCGTTGTGCACACCCTTCAACAAATGATGAAAAAAAATCGGATGGGTTGCGCGCGCATTTGAGCCCCACAGCAGAATTACATCCGTCTCCTCAATTTCCTGGTACGAACTTGTGCCACCACCCGCTCCAAAGACAGCCGCCAGACCGGCGACGCTGGGGGCGTGTCAAGTCCGGTTGCAGCTATCAATATTGTTCGTCCCCATAATGGTGCGGACGAACTTTTGCGCTGCATAATTCAGTTCATTGGTGGTTTTGGAACAGCTGAACATACCGAAGTCCCGCGGGTCCTTCTTGTCGATGGACTTGCGGAACGCCTTGGCGACGCGTTCCATGGCTTCATCCCAGGTAGCTGGACGATGCGAACCGTTTTCGCGCACCAGTGGTTGAGTGAGGCGGGCTTTCATTGGTTTAGGCATAATGGCCCCGGATAATCGAGTATCTCAATAAATCGTAGCACTTTCGCGCGGAGAACCTCACGCTGCATATAGGACTATAGAGCCCTGTATGCAGCGTTTGGTGACAGCGGAAATGGGTCAGAACCTGTTTATTCTTGCAGTTACTTGCCTGGCGCCACAGGTGCCGGTGTACCAGCGGGGGCCGTAGATGCAGCCGGCGCTACGGTGGTGACCGGCGGAGGAGTTTGGAACAGCTTTCTGGCGTTCTTCCAAAGCTGTGTGACGCCCCACGTCCAGGGAAGTCCCACAAAGAGCCATGCCAATAACACCAGCACCACAGGCGTTTTCTTCACTTGACTATCCATCACGTTGCTCCTTTTTCAGTTTATTGCGCCTTTGATTGCCGGCGATTAAGCCGTTGCAAGCTTCTTGTTTGCGTCTTCGGTGGTCTCATACCAGTACTTGGAATTCACCGGCTTTACCATCGCATTGGCACACAAACCAATGAACAATAGTCCGATCATCACGTATAGAACGGTGGAGTACGCGTCTGTGAGAGGCACTCCGCGATTCTTTTCATATTCGCGAATGTAATTGACCAATACCGGGCCAAGGATTCCTGCCACGGACCATGCAGTGAGCAATCGACCATGAATCGCGCCTACTTCCATGGTGCCGAACAGGTCACGGAGATAAGCAGGGATGGTGGCGAAACCACCGCCGTACATGGTGAGAATTACAGCGCAGATGCCCACGAAGAGCGGGATACTGTTCCAGCCGCTCACGCCTGCGTGCGGGGCCAGATAGTAAAGCAGGCCGCCCAGGATAAAGAACGTGAAATACGTATTCTTACGGCCGATGTAGTCGGAAATGCTGGACCACACGAATCGGCCGCCCATATTGAATAAGCTGAGCAATGCCACAAAACCGCCGGCCGCGGCCGCGGTAATCCTGCCTTTGAACAACTCCTGAATCATGGGCGAAGCCTGCTCCAGGATGCCGATTCCGGCGGTCACGTTCATGCACAGAACAATCCAGAGCATCCAGAATTGCGGTGTGCCGAACGCGGCATTCACTTCAACGCTGTGGGAAGTAACCAGGGCCTTGGGCTTCGCGGGGGCGGTCCAGCCTTCTGGCTTCCAACCGGCTTCCGGCACGCGTATGGTGAAGACGCCGAACATCATGGCAACAAAATACAAGCCGCCCATTACCAGGAAAGTCTGGGACACCCCCAGATTATGGTCCGTGCGGAAGTAAGCCATCAGGTTGGTGGCCAGGGGAGCGCCGATAAGAGCGCCGCCGCCAAAGCCCATGATAGCCATGCCTGTCGCCATTCCAGGACGATCAGGGAACCACTTAATCAAGGTTGAAACCGGGGAGATGTATCCGAGGCCAAGACCAATGCCGCCAATCACACCGTATCCCAGATAAATGAGCCAGAGTTGGTGGGTCTGAACGCCAACCGCGGAAACAACGAAACCGCTGGCGAAACAGACAGCCGATGCGAACATCGCTTTACGCGGGCCAACACGCTCAAGCCATTTGCCGAACACGGCGGCTGACAATCCCAGGAACACGATAGCGATACTGAAGATCCATCCCAGCGCAGTAAACTTCCAGTCCAGCGGGTTCGCGCTGTCGATCCCGGGAAGGGCCTTAAGCCCGCCGCCGGAAGTGGAGACCTGCAACAGGTAGTTCAACGGTTTCTTGAATACGCTGAAAGCATAGGCCTGGCCGATTGCCAGGTGAATGGAAAGTGCTGCGGGAGGGACCAGCCAGCGGCTGAATCCCGGCTTGGCTACGGAGTGACTACGATCCAAAAAAGAGAGTGCACCCATTGCTAGACCTCAATTTGAAGTGGCGTTCATTTCACAAATGCAGCTAAGAAGGCAGTATCAAAGGAACGTGCTGCAAGTCACCAGGACGCTATCGGCGTTATTGTGACGGCAAACCCTGGAAAGAATCTGAATTCGGGAGAGAGTAGCATTTCGCAATACGATATATCAACTGTTTTTTACTGTGGTTCTGCTATCCCCATGGAACTCTTCGACATTGAAGGACTGGAACGTTGAAGGACCCGAACATGGAAGGACCAGCTCGGCGGGCCGTTTTTCCCGGGATCGCATGAGCGAGTCCTCAGTTAAGTACCCTCTGCAGCAACTAACCTGTCCCCGCCGATACGCGCATGCCGACAATGAATCCCAGGGCGAGAATCAGCAGGACCAATCCGGCGATCGCGCTGAAACGGTAGTCATGCTCTTTGAGAAAAACCAGCAGCATAAGGAATACCCGGAAAACCGGCAGCAGTATAAACAGAACGATGCCTGTCTCCACAATCCGCGTACTGTATAAAAATCCTGCGCTGTATGCGCCAGCGTGAGAACCGATCAGCGTCAGAGCAAGCCCCACGGCGATGGTCGCCGACGCCAGCCATGTTCCGTATTGCAGGATCTGTGCCAGCAGTCGTTCGAGCACCGGATGGCCGGAAATAGTCTGGTTCATCTTGGCGCTGCTCATCATGAAACCCCCGGGATATGTATGCCAAGCGCTTTCAGCAGCATCTGTATTCCGAATACAACCAGGACGACGACAAACATAATTCGAAGCTTGGCGTTGGCTGTGCGCATGAGGATGCGAGCACCCAGAATCGCGCCAACCACCGAACCCAACGCGACCGGTCCGGCAACGGCGGGAAGGATTTTGCCCTGCATGAAATACGCGCCGGCACTGGCGGCGGCGGTAACGCCGATCATGAAGTTGGAGGTGGCTGAAGAAACTTTGATGGGAAGGCGCAATGCCGTGTCCATGGCAGGTATCTTCAGAACGCCGCTGCCGATTCCCAGAAGCGCCGAAATCATTCCGGCTCCATACATCAGCATCATTCCCATGGGAACGCGATGCACCTTGTAGCCAATCTCCTCGCCAAGAGCATGATCAGGATAACTGGAATGCAATCCGAGAGTGGTTGCCCATCGTCCCGTAATAACGGCGTTTGCGGTTACGGGATCGCCGCGCTTGGCCAGCATCTGCTGCGCCGACAGCAACAGGATCGCGGTGAAAAGATAATAAAGATAAACCACCGGAATGATTCCGGAGAGAAGCACGCCGGAGAGGGCGCCCAGTGTGGTGGCCACTTCCAGGACGATGGCCAGCCTGATGTTGGTCAGCCTTCCCCGCAAATAGGGAGACGCGCCGCCGCAGGAGCATGCGATCACGGAAACAATACTTGCTCCGATAGCCGTATGAATGTCGAGATGGCCGAAGATGGTAAGGATGGGCACAATGAAAATTCCGCTGGCCATACCCAGCATCCCGCCCAGCGCGCTGGCGCCCAGTGACACCGCAAACAGCCAGAGAGCGAAACCGCTGGTCATGCGCGCCTCCTTTTGCTGGGCGCGGGAACACGCCGGCTGAGGCGGGTTACAAACTGAATCTGGCCGCCGTGGTAATAGAGTTTCTCGTAGTCGATTGGCTCATGTCCTTCGCAGTACGATGTTCTCTCAATCAGAAAAATGGGACGGCCAACCGCGACTTCCAGTGCACGTGCAACCCTGGCGTCGGCGGCAACAGCTTCCAGGCGATACTCGGCTTCGATCAACGGTTTGTTGTACTTCTGCTCCAGCAACGAAAAGATAGGCTCGGTTTCAAGATCATCTTCCATGATTTTTTCACCGATCGCTCGCGGCAGGTATGTCTCGTCAAACGAAAGGGGAGTATTGTCGGCCAGCCGCACCCTTTGAATCCGGACCACCTTGGCGCCGGTTCGCAAGCCGAGTTTGGCGGCCACGGTTTCGTCCGCTGCAACCACTCGTTTATCCACCAATCGTGCTGATGGGTGACGACCCAGAGCATGCATGTCTTCCACAAAGCCCGTAAGCTGAGTGAGTTCCTGGGTGATTTTTGGCTGCGTGACGAACGTGCCTTTACCGCGCCGCACCTCGACCAGTCCGCGACGGACCAGATTCTGAATGGTCTGGCGAATGGTGGTCCGGCTCACCGCAAACTGTTCGGTCAGGCTCTCTTCATTGGGTAGGCGACTGCCAACGGCCAAAGCCCCGTCGATTATTTTCGCGGCAAGCGCGGTTTCAACCTGGGCGTAAAGAGGCGTGGAGCTGTGAGGATCGACGTGCATAGTAACATCATGACATCATGATGTCATGATGTCAAGCGATTGCTGCCGTCATTCTGAAACGTAGTTTCGCCTGTTACTGGGGCTGGTTGGCATGCGCAGCAGATACGCGTGACCCCGCCGCAGTGAGAGTTGATCGGTTTGTGGAGAAGGGAACCTCAGCCAGTTCGCCGTGAGGCTGTTCGTTGCCGGATCACTGCGAGCCAATGCTGCCATGCTTCTCAATCAGCTCCTGGCAGGTAATACAGTAACGGCTCCACGGAACGGCCTTCAGTCGAGGCAGGCTGATTTCTTGTCCGCAACTAAGACATTCGCCAAATGTGCCATCGCCAATTCTCGCCAATGCACCTTCCACCAGGGACATCAACCCGCGTCCCTGCGCGCTTTGGATAAAGGTCATCTCTTTGGCCTGGTTGGCGTTTGCCCTGTCACCTTCGTCGCGACCAAAATCCTCGACCGTCTGATCCAGTCCATCCGCGGACCGTTCCAGGCCTTGCCGGAGTTGTTGTTGCTTGTCCAGAAGGCGTTTTTTGAAATCCGCTGTTTGGTCCTTTTTCATGGCTCGTTTCGTTTCTCCGCATCATCCGCCAGAATCCGCCGGTAAGCATCTCTCATATTTCTTTGCGACCAGTTTCATCACCGTTCACCAGCGGTGAGCATTTGCTTTTCCGATCTCGGCGATGTCGTGCACGGTCGTCGATCTCGGCGATGTGGCGTTTTTCGCGCCCAAACCCCGGCAAAGATTATATTTTCAAAGACCATCATGGTACACCCCTGAGGGCTTGCCTCACTATGCCTCATTACTCTTGCGATTAATTTGAAAAAGATTTCACGGCGCAAGCTGTTGTGCCGTGACGAATTTCGATTCTCTCTGTTACAATCATTCACAGAGCATAAACACGTGACAGATGCTCTGATTTTGAAGCATCTCTGAAGCGCCGTGGCTGAATTCTGATTTTCCGGACGTTGAAAGTCAGTGAAGCAGATTCGCCGTAGCCAGCCGGCCCAATCAGCGGACATCAGAAACAAGTAAGTCGCCCGGGCTCCCAAAAGCCCGATGCAAAAAGCTGGGGACGTAGTTCAGTTGGTTAGAACGCTGCCCTGTCACGGCAGAGGTCGCGAGTTCGAGTCTCGTCGTCCCCGCCACTTTCCAAAGAGGTTATTGGATTGTCGGCGACCCAGCAAAGTGCCTGTAAATGGGCCTGTTAGCGTCATTCGACCCCAGCTAAGTCATCCCAGCCAAGTCACAACTCTCCAACCAGGATGTGGACCAGGTCACCATCAGGAGTGTCATGGCTAAGTTCCCAAAACATCACGCCACCCACATGATGACTACGAAGATATTTCATTTTTGTGCGCAGAGATTGCGGGCAGTCATAGCTCCAGAAGGTCTGATCGCTCCACACGGTACAGCTAACCGCGACGGAGTCATAATGGCGATCGGCGCTTTCCGGTAGCTGCTGAAGTTCACGGTAAGATCCAGCTGTGGTCGCCTGTCCTGTCGCTTTCTGATAGAGCCCGTGATTCACGTCTTCAACCCCAGCCCACCCTTTGCCATAGAAGGGAACGCCAAAGACAAGTTTCGTTGCCGGAACTCCTGCTTTGAGAAAACCTTTGAGTGCGAAGTCGCCGTAGCGATTACGAAGCTCCGGGGCGGTTGGATCCCTGGGATCGTGAAACAGTGCGCTGTGCAATGCTGTGAGAGGCTCTGAATTCCAGTGCAGGTCATACGCCATGATGGAGATGAAATCCATGGTTCGCGTGATCTTCTTCAGCTCAAAATTCGCAAAGTACTCCTCTTCTGCCGGCAATGCGGAAGTCAACAACAAACCTGGCCTGACAGCATTCAACTGGCGACGGAACTCAGCCGCCATCGCGGTAAAGTTTGCTTTGTCCTGTGGCCGCCCGGGTTCAACACCGCCACTTACAGGATATTCCCAGTCAATGTCGATTCCGTCGAAGATGCCTGGCGCACTGATTCCAGCAGCAAATTCTCCCCGAATGAAAAGATCAACGCAGGATTTCACGAAATCATGCAGCACGCCGGGTTCAACGGCACTGGAAAAGCCGCCCGATTGCCCCCATCCTCCCAGGGACACTAGGATCCTGAGCTTTGGGTGCAGACGCTTCAGTTCCTGCAGTTGATGGAAAGTTCCGCGCAACTGGTTGTCGCCGGCCGGATCAGCGGTCCCATCCACGCTGGCAGTTGCGTCATAGCTCTGCTCCAGCGCGACCGCCGGGTTGGGAATTTCGCAACGATTATTCGCAACCCTTCCGAACGCGTAGTCGATGTGGGTAAGAAGTTTTGCAGCGCCACTGGTCTCGATGTCCTTCACGTGGTACCGGCCTGACCTGGTAGCGTCCTCGTTGAAGTAGCCGACCACTCGAAAGGTTTCCTTCGTTGCGGGCATAGACGGATGTTGTTGGCCAAACATGTGGAAGGGAATAACCAACGGTAGTGAAATCACAATTGTTCTTATGAAGCCGCTGCTCATCCCAATCACCTCTTGTTGCGTTTGTGCTTTCATCAGTGCGTGCAGATTTATGCGAACCGGCCTGACGCCACGGTTGCAACCACTTCGCCAGATGTGGTCAATACCACCATGTCCGCTAGCTGGCCCGCAACCAACTCGCCACGATCGGCAAGGCCCAGCAGGCGCGCAGGATTCAGCGTCACCAACTTCACCGCGCTTTCCAGACTCATGGGAACGAATCGCATCACATTGCGAACCGCTCGATCCAGAGTAAGGACACTACCAGCAAGCTTGCCAGCGAGATCGCAACGATCGCCTTTGACTTCAACTTCAAACCCGCCGAGCTTGTATTTGCCATCCGGCATGCCGGTGGCGCTGATGGCGTCCGTGATCAGAATGGCGCGATCATTCCCCTTGGCCTTGAGAAATAACTTGATCACTTCCGGCGCCACATGCAGGCCATCGGCGATGATGTCCGCGCTCACGCGATCGTCCGCTAAGACTGCTCCCAGCACTCCGGGTTCGCGATGGTCCAGTGGTCGCATGGCATTGAATGTGTGCGTAGCATGGCGCGCTCCGGCCTCGATACCCGCGTTCGCCTCCGCCATGTTCGCATTTGAATGTCCCAGGCTCGTCTGTATGCCTAGAATCGTCGCTTCAGCGATGGTTTCAATGCTGCCGCTCAGTTCAGGAGCGATGGTCAACATCCGCACTGTTCCGCCGGAAGCTTCATGCATCTGTCTTAAAATTGCCGCCGAAGGCTGAAGGAGATCATTCGGCGGGTGAACGCCGCGTTTTGCATGGCTGATGAACGGCCCTTCCAGATGTATGCCAAGTGGACGGGACCGGCCTGGCATTGTCTGCCCAGAACTGATCGCCTTACCCAGATTTTCCAGCGCGCGCAGGGTTTCCTGTAGCGGCGCGGTAACAGTGGTGGGTAAGTAGCTGGTAACGCCGTGTCTGAACATGCCCTGTTCAATCGCCGCCAGGGCTGTTGGCTCGTTTTCCATCACATCGTGTCCCGATCCGCCGTGGATATGGAGATCGATAAAACCGGGAGCAATGACCTTATCTGGAAAGTCGTAGTGCCGCGCGTCTTTAGGCAACGCAAGCTGGTCGCGATTTCCCACCGCAAAGACCCGTTCATCTTCCAAAACCAGCACTGGGTGCTCGATGATGGTTTTGGGAGTGAAAAGCCGGGCCGCCGTTATCACCGTTTTCATAAAGCGCACGATTCCGTCAGAAAGTATACTTGCCAAAAAACCGTAATCCCCGCCTTTGTAGCTGCTGTTCCGCTCCGTTGTTTGGGACTGAGCCCACCGTCTGAGTTTCAAAACGGGAATTCTATACAATTTTTAGTGAATTTTACTAAATCGGTTCAATCAATCTATTGAAACGGTTCAAGAACTATATTATCTTTCATGCGCAATCGAGACAGCGCAAATAATTTCTTTGAGCTGCGCCGGTTTAAACTTCCTCCCCGTGGAAGTCAGTCAACTCTGCCTCTCTCAGTATCCCGGGAGAGCGCGTCCAGCCAGGGCCAAGCTTTCTCCGGGCAAAGCTGCCGGCCTCGACCCAAGGAGGTCACCGTCATGAAGAGGAATTTCCTGGTCCATGCAGCGTTATCTGCAATTCTTGGATGCCTTCTCTTTCCCACTCTACTCCGCGCACAAACCATTCCTAACTGGGCGCCCAACACACCTTACGCTATCGGCGCACTCGTCATGTATCAAAGCATTGAATATAAGTGCATTCAGGCACACACCTCCCAAGTTGGATGGGAACCTCCCAATGTTCCCGCATTGTGGCAACGAGTAACTGGAACGCCCACACCAACTCCAACGCCTGCTCCTACGGCGACGCCCACACCCACACCGGTTCCTACACCAACACCAGGCGGAGGTGGCGGCGGTTGCTTCCCAGCGTGGGTGTCAACACAAGTCTACGTAGCCGGCAATCACGCCAGCTTAAACGGAATCAATTACACGGCCAATTTCTGGACGCAGAACCAGAGTCCGGCGACGAATAACGGCGGGGCAGGCAGCGGACAACCGTGGACATCCAATGGATCCTGCGTCCCTCCCACACCAACTCCGACTCCGAAACCTACGCCCACTCCAACTCCTCTTCCACCGGGTGCCCGCGTGTTCGCGCCTTATATCGACATGAGCCTTACAGCAGATGAGCAGATTGAGACTATTCAGCAACAGTCTGGCTTGCAGGCATTCACGCTGGCGTTCGTCGTCGGTACTGGCAATGCATGTTCCATGGGCTGGGGCGGCGTCGGCGGATCATTGCCCACGGATACTCTTCCCAACGGAACTACCATTCAATCGCATGTCTCGAATCTGCAGGCACTGGGCGTGCAGATGATTGTCTCCTTCGGAGGAGCCAATGGCAGCGACATCAGTTCAAGTTGCACCAGCGCAGCCCAACTGCAAGCCGCATATCAGCAAGTCATCAATCAATATCACGTCAAAATGCTTGATTTTGATATTGAAGGAGGCGCGGTCAGCAACCAGGCAGCACTGACGTTGCGTGATCAGGCCTTAAAAGGACTGAAGGCAGCCAACGCAGGCCTGGTGATTTCATACACACTGCCTGTGCTTCCAACCGGCTTGATTGCGAGCGGTGTGAACGTGCTCAACACGGCAAAAGCAGACGGCTTCACACCCGACATTATCAATGTAATGGCCATGGACTACGGTTCAGCCAGTGACAACAACGGGCAGATGGGACTTGATGCCACGCAGGCCGCCCAAAACACCCACAATCAAGTCATCGCTGCCGGACTGAGTTCCAACATTGGCGTCACGCCGATGGTCGGCATCAATGACACTAATACGGAAATCTTCCAGTTAACCGATGCGAACACGCTACTTAATTTCACATCGTCAAACACATACATCACGCGTCTGGCGTTCTGGTCCGTAGCACGCGACAACGGAGGCTGCCCTAACCAGGGCTTCGCTTCGCCAACGTGCAGCGGCATCACCCAGACCAACTTCCAATTCTCAAAGGCGTTTGAAGCATTCAGGTAGGAAGAACGCAGCAATGTAGTACATCCTGCCTGAAAACAGCGGAGGCAAGGCCAACAGTCACTTGCCTCCGCATTGTGTTCTCGGGAGAGCTGAATGCCAAAATCCACGAGGTCTGGTATCGTGAACCCTTCCATATGATGAAAATATTTAACTGTTTCGCGCGTTGTCTTGCGGCGTGTCTGCTCGCGTGCCCTGGATTTGCGAGCGATCATTTCTCAGAAGCCAGGCCGCTCCATGTCGCGAAAGATGGCGAGCGTTGGGTTAAACACACCTTGAAATCGATGTCACTGGAAGAAAAAATCGGGCAGATGCTCAATGTCCGTTATTTCACTGACTTTCAGAATTTCGATTCGCTCCCCTACCAGCAGTTCCGCGACCAGATGTTGAAGTATCATCTCGGCTCCGTGGTGCTCACTGTACATACGGATGGTCCAATCCTGCTGAAGAATGGTCCATTGGAAGTAGCGGCGGTTGCCAATCAGTTACAGCGCGATTCCAAATTGCCATTGTTGATTGCCGCCGATTTCGAACGCGGACTTGATTCGCGTGTGAGCGGCACGCCTGCTTTCCCTGACGCGATGGCATTTGGCGCTATCGGTGATCCTGTGCGCGCGGAAAAATACGGTACCATCGTCGCCGACGAAGCACGCGCGATCGGAATCCACTGGAACTTTTTTCCCGTCGCAGATGTGAACAGCAACCCTGACAATCCGATTATTAACACACGTTCTTTTTCGGAAGATCCAGCAGTCGTGGGCAGCCTGGTGGCGGCTTATGTGAAGGGCGCGGCTGAACACGGAATGCTTACGACAGTAAAGCATTTCCCCGGCCACGGCGATACCGGCACGGACTCCCATCTTGGGGTTGCCAAAGTGCAGGGAGACATGGCACATCTTCAATCGGTGGAACTGCCGCCGTTCCGGCAGGCAATTGCAGCGGGTGTTGCCGCTGTGATGGTCGCGCATCTCTCCGTTCCGGCACTGGACAACGATGCTAATCACGTCGCCACGATCTCTCCGCACGTCGTCAATGATGTCCTCAAGAACCAGCTGGGCTTCCATGGCGTTGTGGTCACTGATGCGCTGGATATGCGCGGGCTGACGAGTATCTATCCTCCTGGCCCGGTTAGCGCGACCGCTCGGGCGGCAGTGGACGCCGTAAAGGCCGGCGATGACGTCATTCTTTGGCCTACCGATCTAGACGGCGCTTTTCACGGGATCCTTTCAGCAGTGAACCGAGGTGAAATACCCGAATCCAGAATCAATGAATCAGTCCGCAAAATCCTGGAGATGAAAGCTTCGGTCGGACTGCACAAGGCCCGGCTGGTCAATCTTGATCAGGTCTCACGCATCCTGAACCGGCCGCAAGATATGGCCTTTGCGCAGCAGATCGCAGCCGACGCAATCACCGTGGTGCGAGAAAACCATCAAGTCCTGCCTTTGCCGAAACTGGCGCCTCCTGCGACCGAGAGCGAGACATATGCAGACGAACGTCGCACCGCGCCTACAGGTTGTGACTGTAATCATCACCGACACTGTTCAGGGCGACTGGGGTCGCGGCTTCGTGAACAATTTAAAACGACGGCGCGCAGATGCCACCGTCTTCTTCGTGGACAGGGCAACAGCAAATGCCATGAGTAGCCAGATATTGCAGGCGGTCAAGGATGCGCAAAGCGTGGTGGTTGCCGCCTATGTGGTCCCAACACCGGCCAAGCAGGTCATGGTCAACGGGCAGATGGTTAATAGTGTTGGGCTGGAGGAAGCCAACGGTGAGCTGCTGCGCGGCATATTGGATCTTGCCGGGAAAAAGACAGTACTTATCGCGATGGGGAATCCGTATGTCGCGCAAAGTTTCCCGGGCGTGGAGAACTATATCTGCACATTTTCAAATGCGACAAGCTCCGAGATTGCAGTTGTTAGATTACTTTTCGGAGAAACGACAGGCAGTGGTCATTTGCCAGTAACTTTGCCCGGGATCGCGAAACGCGGACTCTCCCTGCAGTCGAGTAAGTGATACACGGGAGGATAACTCGCAACAGAGGATGTGCGAATCGCTTAGTGCGTTTAAGGGACAGCGCGGGTTGACTCGCGAATGACCAGTTCCGCCGCCAGCTTGCGATGAACTGCCGTGAACGACCTGTTCTCAGCGCCGGCTGTAATCGCGTCATTCACAATCGCGACCGCGGCAGATCCCATTGCCTCCATCGGCTGGCGCACAGACGTGAGTGCGGGCACAAAGACCTGTGAAGGATGGATGTCATCAAAGCCGATGACTGAGCAATGCCCCGGCACCTTGATGCCTGCTTTTGCCATAGCGCGAAGCACGCCGAATGCTGTCATATCGTCATATGCCATCAGGGCCGTAAATGGACGCTTGCTTTTAAGTAATTCTTCCGTCATACGGAAGCTGTCATCGACCCCAACGTTGGGGTTACGCTGGTCGGGCAAATCCACAATCAGGCGAGGGTCCAATTCCAGGCCCGTGTCTTTGGCAAAGCGTTGCACGCCGCGCCAGCGGGCTTTGCTGCTGGCAAGTGCTTTGGGACCGCGCACAAAAGCAATCTTCCGATGGCCAAGCCCGTAGAGATGTGAGACCGCTGAATAGGCTCCGCCTTCATCGTCTACCGTAACCGAGCTGGTCGCCTTGGATTCAAGTTCGCGCCCGATGATGACTGTTGGCACTTTTCCGCGCTCAATATCGGCAAGCAGATTGATATCCAGAAACAGCCAATTGGCGAGTACGATTAATCCTTCCACCCGCCTCTCCAGCAACATTTCGAGGTAGCGCTCAAAACGTCCGCGCTCGTTGTGAGCGTCAGCCAGAATCGGTAGATATGACACCTGGTACAAGGCATTCTCAATCCCGCGAAGAATGGGCGTGCAGTACGGATCGGTGATGTCAAAGACCATCACCCCGACGGTATGGTTTCGTTTGCTGCGGAGCGACTTGGCAAACACGTTGGGGTGATAGCCCAGTGTTTTCGCGGCCTTTTGGATTCGCGCTTTGGTTTGCGGAGGAATATAGCGCGCCAGCGGGGCATTATTCAGCACAATGGAAACGGTGCTGGCCGAAAAGCCGCTAGTCCTGGCTACATCGCGAATAGTCACCGTGGTCTTACTCACATCACGTTTCAAGTGTCACCTGATTTGAACAAGGGTTAGAAGAGAGCCCGGTGTCTTTGTGTGACATTCTCGCACCTTTTTACCGAAACCGTTCAATAATTGTCGATAAAGATTTCCCCGGCAAAATTTGTTGTTTTATTGAAACGATTCGCTATAATAGGCGCGTTATTGCCGGCAGCACAACCGGCGGGAGGGAAATCGTGGATGCATTCTCAATCGGAGTGGATCTGGGAGGAACTAACCTGCGCGTTGCTGCTGTGGACCAGGACGGCACGATCCTCGAGTCCGTGGATACGCTCACCGATTTAGACCTTGGACGTGAGGCCGTGGTATTTCGGCTGGTTGAAACAATCAGCGTTCTCTCCCGCAAGTTTTCGACTCAGGCGCAATATCTAGGTGTCGGCGTTGGTCTTCCCGGCATCATTGACCTTCAAGCAGGCACCATCCGAGCCGCCGCTAACCTGCCGGGATGGGACGGCTACGCTGCCCGCGCGGATCTCGAAGCAAAACTCGGCACCGCAGTTCTTCTCGAAAATGACGCCAACTGTGCGGCGCTCGGAGAGAAGTGGCTGGGCGCCGGACGAGACACAGATGATCTTTGCATGATCACTCTGGGCACCGGAGTGGGCGGTGGCTTCGTTGTCAACGGAATGCCCTGGCACGGTGTGATGGGAATGGCTGGAGAACTCGGGCACATGACGGTGATCGCTGAAGGTATTGCCTGCGGATGCGGTAATCACGGGTGTTTAGAGCAGTATGCTTCCGCTACGGCAATACATCGGATGGCCACTTTGGCTGCCGATGCTGACCCCTCTTCCTGCCTCGCCCGCGAGCGCAGTTCCGATCCCGAGTTGAGCGCCAAGTCCGTATTCCACTGTGCCCAAATGGGCGATGTATCCGCGGTTGAGATTTTCAGGACCGTCGGGTCGGCGTTAGGAATAGCCCTTGCGAATCTGATCAATGCTCTCAATCTGCCGATGTACATCATTGGAGGCGGGGTCGCGCAGGCGTGGGATTTGTTCTCTCCGTCCATGTTTCACGAACTTCAGGAAAGATCGATTGTTTTCCGCGCCGGCGCGCATGAAAAGCGGTCCCATCGGTCCACCGCAGTGCGACCTGCTTTACTGCAGGACAAAGCGGGTTTGCTGGGCGCCGCCCGCTTGCCAATGGTCGCCTGCAAAGCCAAATGCCAGCACTCTCTGGCAGTCTGAATCAAAGCACCCTCTCTTAATAAGGCAATCCTCATCTACCTCCCGGTTCGTTTTTGGCACGCAATGTTGCGCACCTTAGAATTTATTTTCGCAGCACTCTTGACAGGTGAGCTCCGCTCTGGGAAAATTCCGTCCCGTGTTTACGAAATCGTTTTAATAAACACCAGCGACTGTTTAGTAAAACCGCCTTTGGGTGACTGAGGGCAGTGCTCGAAGCGTAGATGGGCCCGGAATGACCCGCACTTTTTGGAGGTTGAATGCTGCGTTCTCAAGTTTACACAAGAAGTCTCCACTCCACCTGCTGCCGAATTAAAGCAGACGACGGGCGAACCAACTTTCACAGGGCTCTCGCTACGGGCGCCCTTTTATTATGTCTTTTCTCAGCATTCTTCCTTCTCACAGGGACCATGCTGGCACAGGAAGTGACCGGCGCTATTGTCGGCACCGTCCTCGATCCCAGCGGGGCCGCTCTGCGGGATGCAAAAGTCACCGCGACTGATGTCGATCGTGGCACCACGCTTACCGCGATTACCAACGACACGGGCAGCTTCAACCTGCCTCGCGTGCCTGTGGGTCATTACAAGGTGGAAGCCAAAGCCAAGGGGTTTCAGACCGTTGCCAGTCAGGACTTTCACATCGTGCTCAATCAAACGGTCCGCCTGAACTTTGACATGAAAGTGGGAGAAGTTTCCCAGACAGTGGAAGTCACAGCCTACGCACCGCTGCTGCAGACCGACACTACGCTGCTGGGCAACATTCTCGATACCAAGGCAGCAACGGAGATTCCGCTTTCCACGCGCAATATCAATCAGCTTACGCTGGTCGCCGCGCCTGGAGTGGTTACACCGAACCTGTTTGGATTTCAGGCTGCCCAGAATACTTTTGGCACGGGCAGGCCATATGTGAATGGCGCTCGCGAGCAGGAAAACAATTTCATCCTTGACGGAATGGATAACAACCAGGCCGACAACAATAACGTTGGCTTTGTGCCGGCTCCGGATGCAGTGCAGGAGTTCAACCTGATTACGGGAAACGCTCCCGCTGATTTCGGTAACTATCTCGGTGGCGTAGTAAGCGTAGTTCTCAAGTCCGGCACCAATAAATTCCACGGTTCGGCTTACGAATTTGCGCGCCGCGGCGGATGGAACGCCAATAGCTGGACCAACAATGCCAACGGGATCAAGAGGCCGGGACTGCATTGGGACGACTTCGGCGGTACGGTCGGGGGACCCATCTTCAAGGACAAGTTGTTCTTTTTCGCTGACCTTTCCGTGTCACGTTTCTCGCAGCCGGCCACCACAACTCAACTTCAGACTATCTCTCTGGCAGAAAGGGCCGGCGACTTTTCCGGGCTTTGCACTGCAGGTTTCACTGGTGGGCTTTGCAATAATGCCGCCCAACAACTCTTCAATCCTTTTTCCAGCGCCAATCCGGCAACCAGAACTGCTTTCCTGAACAATCAAATCCCTACCACGCTTTTTAACTCGGCTGCCAAGAACATCATCACGTCGCCGCTCTATCCCGCCACGCAATTGGCAAACAACGTCCAGAACTTCGACACCAACTCCTATCAGGGGGACTTGAAGATTGACTATGTCCCTTCCGACCGTGACCACGTGATGGGACGCTGGTCACAGCAGTCAGTCTCCAGCAACCAGGCCAACAGCATTGGCTTGCTGGGTGACTTCGTCCGCGATTTCCCGCTGAAGAACGGTGTTGTCGATTGGACGCGCACCATATCGCCTTCCATGGTGAATGATGCGCGAATCGGGTTCTCCTATTTCCCTGTCACAGAGCAGGTTCAGAACTCAACTGGCCAGAATTTGCCGGCCACCTTCGGAATTGCGGGAGTGTCGGTAAACTTTCTGCCACAATTGAACTTCAATGGATCCGGCGTTCAACCGGGACCGATTGGCAACGCTGATCTGGCTGAATCATTTCACGACACCACCTATCAACTGGAAGACTCACTTACGTGGACGCATGGAAACCACGTGATCCATGCGGGTATGCAGGTCTTCCACTACGTCATGAATGACCTCTACCCCGGTAACGCCGGGCTGGCGGGCCAGTTCTCCTTTAACGGCCAATTCACCGGTAATACAGGTACGACCAACGGCGATCCCGTGGCCGATTTCCTTCTGGGCCTGCCTCAGCAGGTGCAACAAGGCAATGGCGGCGGTGGCAACAAATACTTGCGAAACACGCTTTACGGAGTTTTTCTGCAGGATAACTGGCGTACCTCGAAGAACCTGACTTTGAATATGGGACTGCGCTATGAACTCACCACTGCCCGGACCACCAATAACAATCAGGACGTTAATTTCGATCTGGTTAGCGGAGTCCCCAAGATCGGATTCGGCTACAACACGTACAAAGGAATAACCAACTTCCAGCCCCGTCTCGGATTTGCATGGCAGCCTGACATGCTCAAGAACACGGTTGTCCGTGGCGCATATGGAATTTCAACTTTCATGGAAGCCAATGGCGTAAATAACCTTCCGTACCAGAATCCGCCTTTCGTGCAGGCGCACACGGCCAACTTCAGCGGACTCGCGGTGCCAAATAGCACGCTTAGCCAGGGGTTCAGCAGTTTCCCGGCTTCCGCTTGCACTGTAGCAACCTTGCAGGCCCTCTCACCCGCCTGCCTGGCAAGTAACACCTTGCATCTGACAAACCCTGATCTGCGTCCGGCAGTGGATCAGCAATGGAACTTCAGTATTCAACGTCAATTCGGCAAGAATACGTCTCTCCAGATTGGCTATGTGGGCAACAAAATTGATCACATGTCTGACATCTTCATCTTCAACCAGCTTGTACTCAATTCCAATGGCACTACATCTCCTGGACCGTTCGCTCAGTCACTGATCAACTGTTGCGGAGCGGGTAATTCTCCAACCATTCGCTTCAACGATTCCAGCGGCATTCAGCGGTACAACGCGTTGCAGATCACTGCCATACAGCGGTCATGGAAGGGACTTGACTTGCAGGCCAATTACACATGGTCAAAGTGCCTCTCTAATAGTCTGGGCTATTTCGGACAGTTTGGTGACGAAGAAGCAATCAGTGGAGTCAGCCAGACGAACAGCTCTTTCTTTTTCCAGAACAATTACAACGCTAGGGGTGATTACGGACGTTGCATTGCCGATGTTGCCAGCCTGTTCAATGGCTACGTGACGTACGATCTGCCGTTCGGTAAAGGCAGAATGTTCGGCAGCAGTGCCAGCAAGGCCGTGGATGCTGTTCTCGGCGGATGGAGCCTGGGATCGGACTTTACCCTCCATTCCGGCTTTGCCATCAATCCTGGAGCGCCCGATCAGTCAGGCACGCATAGCTCCGGCAACACGCGTCCGAACTGCGTTGCGGGTGTCTCTCAAAGCGGCAGCGGTGACGTGGTTACCATTGGCGGAGTGACGGGAATACAGTTCCTGAATCCGGCGGCGGTTACCACTCCAGGCGCGGGCACTTTTGGGAACTGCGCGGCGGGATCATTCCGCGGTCCCGGATTGAAGACCATGGATCTGAACCTGTCGAAGCGGTTCTCGATCACAGAAGGATCCGGGATTCTGCTTCGTGCTGAATTCATCAATCTAACGAATACTCCAATGTTCGGCGCACCAAACGCTGGTGTTGGTTCCACCTTCGGATTTGTCAGCTCTTCAAATCCGGGGCGGCAGGTCCAGTTGGCGGTGAAGTACAACTTCTAGCCAACTTGCAAGCTGCAGTCCTCGCTCACCGGGCCGGCATCAATCACATGCTGCCGGCCCACTGCAGTGATCGACTACGGGAAAGCATTGCAACTTCTGGCAGCGAAAGCTCGTCAGGCGGTGGTGCGGGGCTGTTACACCACGGGGTAAGAGCTCCGCATTGACCGAATCGCAATGTCAACATTGCTCCTCCCGCCAGTAGCGGAGCGAACCAGCAAGGCATCGAGATCATCTCGCGTCGGTCGGAGCGAATGAACAATCGCGTAAATCCTAACCTGAGAATTCTGTAAGCAGCCTGCCAGAACAAGAGACGCACATGTCCCTGAATACGATTGATTGGATCGTCATCGTCGGGTACCTGCTGATTAATCTGCTCATCGGTATGTACTACCGCAGGCGGGCGAGCGGCAATACAGAAGACTTCTTCCTTTCCGGAAGGGAAGTTTCGTGGTGGCTGGCCGGTACGTCCATGGTGGCGACTACGTTTGCCGCGGACACGCCTTTGCTGGTGAGCGGTTTGGTGGCGACGCAAGGAATCGCCGGCAACTGGATCTGGTGGAGCATGTGCCTGAGCGGCATGCTGACCGTGTTTTTCTTTGCTCGTTACTGGCGACGCGCGGAAGTCCTCACCGATGTGGAACTGGCGGAAGTGCGCTATAGCGGCAAGCCAGCGGCCTTTCTTCGCGGATTCAAAGCAGTTTATCTCGGCTTGATCATGAACTGTCTCATTCTGGGCTGGGTAACCAATGCCATGGTCAGCATTGTCTCCGTGTTGTTGGGCCCATTGATTGAACAAGGCCGTGTTCTGCAAATCACGGTAGGCAATCACAACATCCTCCACTACGTGATGGGCGTTCCCAGCCACACCGCTTTATTTATCTGTGTATTCATATTGATTCCATTCACTGGCATCTACACTTCTCTCGGCGGTTTGTGGGGCGTTTTGGTAACAGATTTGTTTCAGTTCATCTTGAAGATGGCGATGGTGGTGGTTCTGGCATGGACGGCGGTGTCTAAAATCGGCGGAATGGCAGCGCTGAAGTTGCAACTTGCGCACGTAAGCCAATCGACGCATGCAACTGGAGCTGCCGTTTCCGACCCGCTAGCGTTTTTCCCCAATATCCATCAAGGCTGGAAATCGGATTCGCTCTGGACGCTACCGATCCTGACGTTCACCACATACCTGGCGTTGCAGTGGTGGTCGGCGTGGTATCCCGGAGCCGAGCCTGGTGGCGGCGGCTATGTTGCGCAAAGAATGTTTTCAGCCAAAAATGAAAAGCACTCTCTGGGCGCGACGCTGTGGTTCAACATTGCACACTACGCTCTTCGTCCATGGCCCTGGATCATTACAGGATTGGTGGCGCTTGCAGTCTACTCGCCCCATGGCGGCCTTCATCCGAATGAAGCTTTTGGCGCAAACCCGCAACAGGGTTATGTGCTTGTGTTGCGGGATTATCTCCCTCCGGCGCTCCGTGGCTTCATGGTGGCAGCCTTCCTGGCCGCGTATATGTCGACGCTTGGAACACAGCTTAACTGGGGCGTTTCTTATCTGGTCAATGACTTCTATCGCCGCTTTATCAGCAAACGCCGGTCCGAATCGCATTACGTAACTGCGGGAAAGATTTTCACGATCGTGTTGGTGCTGGCCAGCGGCTATGTTGCGGGACAACTCACTTCCATTCGGCAAGGCTGGCAGGTGGTACTGAATCTGGGAATCGGCACCGGTGCAGTCTACATACTTCGGTGGTACTGGTGGCGAATCAATGCATGGAGTGAGATCGTGGCGATGAGCGTAGCGGCCGCGATAACGCTGGTGCTCAGCCATGTCACGTTTGCTGGCAACGATGCGGTGGTTTTCGCCAAGACTGCATTGATCACGGCAGGTGTCACAACGGCGAGCTGGGTACTTGCCACCTTTCTGACGCGTCCAGAACCGGAGAAGACCCTCCTGGACTTTTATCGTCGTGTGCATCCAACAGTTTATGGATGGCGCAGGATCGCCCAGCAAGCTCCGGAAATGCCTCAGGTACGGGACCTTGCAAGCAACGCTCTTGATTGGGTGCTCGGGTGCATGTTTGTCTACACGGCTTTGTTTGGTACGGGCAAGGTGATCTTCGGCGAACCGAAATTGGGTTTTGTCCTGTTGCTGATCGCGACGCTCTCCGGGCTTGTGATTTTCTGGCATCTTTCGCGTCACGGCTGGCAGACCTTGTCGGGTTCCCAGAGCAACCTCAATGAAGCGGACGCCAATCAGGTGGTGGCCAACGCCAGCAAATAATTTTCGAGTGTGTGAACAAGATGAAGAAACGAGAAGCGGTTGCCAGAGGTACCAGTGTGAACGGAGATAACATCAGTAACAAAAACGGCTTCGCGCACTACATGATCAAGGAAATTTATGATCAGCCGGAAGCAGTTGCCACTGTCATCGACGACAGTCTTGAGAGCGACGGCCATATCAATATGGCGCATCTTGGGTTGTCAACCGACCTGATGCGCTCGTTCACTAAAATTACCATCGCAGCCAGTGGTTCAAGCCGGCACGCAGGCATGGTGGGCGAATTCATGCTGGAGCGAATGGTGGGACTGGACGTGGAAGTTGATTTCGCCAGCCAGTATTGCTATCGCGATCCGGTGGTTGCGGACCACGAGCTTACGATATTTCCTTCGCAATCAGGGACCACCATTGACACCATTACAGCGCTGCAAGTAGCACGACGCAAGGGCGCATGCTCACTGGCCATTTGCAATGTTCCCGAGACTCCGCTCACACAACTGGCTGACGCAACATTGCTGACTCACGCCGGTGAAGAGGTGGCCATCGCGGCGACCAAAAGCTTCACCACGCAGCTCACCGCCATGTTTCTTTTTTCGGCGTATCTGGCCCAGGAGCGTGAAACGAAAAGCAAGAGCATCGCCACGTCCTTGCGTGCACTTCACGATCTGCCGGAGATGATCCGGAAGGCCCTCAATACGGATGCTCCGTGTCTGGATTTCGCCGGACAACTGAAGGGATATGACGACTTCATCTTTATGGGACGTGACATCGCCTACCCAATCGCGCTGGAAGGAGCTCTGAAGCTTAAAGAGGTTTCCTATATCCACGCCGAGGGATATCCGACAGGCGAACTGAAACACGGTCCCACGGCTTTGGTAAACGAACATCTTCCTGTGGTTGTGATTGCCACGCAGGACCGCAATGATCCAGATTCCGTTCTCCGCTACAGCAAGAGTGTGGCCAGCATTCGAGAGTATGTCGACCGTGAAATTCCGGTTCTGGCAATCGCAGGAGAAGATGACACTGTACTGCAACACATTGGATCCAGCATACTCAGAGTGCCTGAAATGCCGGGGCTACTGCAGCCCATTGTGGACGTAATACCGTTGCAATTTCTTGCCTACCATATAGCAGTCCTGCGCGGACGCAATATCGACCGGCCTCGCCATCTCTCCAAATCGGTTGTGAACGAATAAGCAGAGCTCATCCGCGTTCATCTGCGGCAATTTTTCGCTCTTGCCATCTGCCATTTGCCAATTGCTGGTGTTCCGATCAGTGTCATCAGTGTGAATCAGTGGTAAGACCTGCTTTTTCGATGACAACGATCTCGGCGATAACAAAAACCACCGTCATCCCGACGACCGTAAAGCGACCGCGCGCAGTCTTCAGCGCGGGCGTAGGTCGGAGGGACATTGTGATTGCCTTTCCGATCGCAACTAAACTTTAGTTCTTTCGTCGGCGCCACAAGCGATGCTTGCTTTTCCAATTTCCCGATTACCAAATTACTCAATTACCAAATCTTGTTTGGCGCTCTCGGCGATTCCTAAGTTGTCAAAGAACTTTCCACCACTGCCTAAGCAGAACGTTTACTGAACTACGGATCCACGTGAATCCACGTGCCATCCACGCTCATCCACGTGCATCCGCGCGCATCCGCAATAACACATCCGATCACCGCAAATCAGGGCAATCGGTGTTCATCAGCGGTAAGGTTCATTTGAGTTTCAATGACCCGATTACCAAATTACTCAAATACCAAATCTGTTTAGCCCACCCCTCCCCATGCATCCCAAGATCTAAAGGACTTACACGATTCATCCCAGGCGATTCTCGTGTGGCACAGCACCGGGGTCCCCGACAGGCCCGGTTTTGGCCTGTTGGGGTGGAGCACCGGGGTCCCCGACAGACCCGGTTTTGGCCTGTTGGGGTGGAGGAGCCCCCGGTTGTGGGTTCCCGGTTTCCACTCCTGCCGATCTTGGCAGTTCTGGCTTTCTCTTTCCTGATCTGCGTTTATCAGCGTTAATCAGCGGCAATTTTTCGCTCTTGCCATCTGCCATTTGCCAATTGCTGGTGTTTTCATCCGCGTTCATCTGCGGCAATTTTTCGCTTTTGCTAATTGCCATTTGCCAATTGCTGCTTTTCGAATCAGTTGAGATTAGTGGTAAGACCTGCTTTTTCGATGACGGCGATCTCGGCGATTCCCTCATCTCCGTCACCACTTCCTTGTTGCTGGCAAACGTCGTGTGCTTCAGATTGCTCGACGCCATCTGGAGGGAATACAACAACTGCCCGGCTTTCTTCGTGCTGATCTCGTCGTCAATCAGCGCCTTTTGCACCCGCATAATCGCCATCTGGATGCCATTCCCATCTTCCTGCGTCGGCAACTCCAGCTTTTGCGACTGCATCCGCAACATCCGCTCGTGGGCATAACAGTAGCTGTAGCCCTTCATCTGCGGGCTGCCGCAAACGGTCCCATCCTCGCGGACCTTCTCGCACCGCGGGGCTCGGTTCGCCGCGCCCAGGTTCCAGCGCAGCTTCTCGTAAATCTTGAATTCGCGTTGCTCGGCATCGTCCTTCAACCCATAAGGGTATTGGGGATGCTCCTCCATAAACTTGTCGCACGCCGTGAACGCCTCGCCTATAGTCCCGACCAGGCGCCTAACCTCGGCCTCGTCCAGCTCCCATCGTTTCAGTTCTTGTTTTGTGTACTCCTCATATTCTTCAATGCTGTAACGCTTCCCACCAATAATCCACTCTGCCACTTGCTGCCTTCACTTTTCTCAGCCCGGAGATTAGTTGAGGTAGTGGGCCAGCTTGAAAAGCTGGTCCAGTAGCTGTATCAGCGTCTAGCGATTCGCATGTGAATCGCGGGCCTTTAGGCAGACGTTCATCGCGTAGCGATGAAATTGCACCAATAACTTTGGCCAGTACGCAAATCGTAGTTAGCTTGAAGTATCTGTCACTATTTGTCAGATTTCGGTATTCTTCGGTGTCCTCTGTGTCCTCCGTGGTTAACGCTCTTATGTTTTGCCAATTGCCAATTGCCATTTGCCAATTGCTTCTTTCATATTGATCTATTTACGAAAAAGCGCAAGTGATCTTAAGTACTTGATGCAAGATTGTTGTATTCCTCGGTGTCCTCCGTGGTAAAGGTGTTGCTTTCCGATCTCGGCGATGTCGAGCGATGACGGCGTTCTCGGCGATTTTTGGCGCTTCTTTCATATTGATCGATTTCAGAAAAAATGCAACTAATCTTAAGTTTTTTCGTGGACGCCGCGAGCGACCTTTGGTTTTCCAATTTCCCAATTACCAAATTGCTCGATTGCCAATTGCTATTTCTCCCTCTGTCATTCCGAGCGCGGCCGGAGCTTCGCTACGCGGAGCGACGGCGAGAGAGGAACCCCGAGGATGTTGGTTCAATCATGCAGTCTCAGGGAATTTTCTCGAGAATGCTTCTCTTTCCTGTCCGCCTATCGCATGAAACAATTACCTTTCTTTAAACTAAAGATTACTTGCCACAACCCATCCAGCTCTGGTAGTTTCTTCTCCACTTACCCCTTGACTTAGTCCGCCTTTCCGGAGCGGGCCGTATAGGCTGTCCACAAAATTAATCGAAATTGCTGATCTTTCTATCGGGGGAATACTCGCGTGAAAAAGCTAACCGCCGTGGCAGTGTTGTCATTCTTTGTCCTGCTTTGCCAGCTCGCAGGCTGGGCCCAAAGCTCGCCCAATCTTGAGAACGGCTTCAAGAACTTCGGCTCGTATGATAGCTCGCACCTGGACACGGTCAACCTGATGAACGGCAACTTGATGCTGCATGTGCCGGTGCTCCCGGCGTATCCGCAGCGGGGAAATTTCAGTCCCCAGTATTCCTTGTATGTGTCGTCAAAAGGGTGGCAGGTGCATAGCAAACCGCAACCTGCAGGTGGTGGAAGTAACCTGCCAGTATTCTGGTGGCAATCCAATGCGCCAGGCGTCATGGTCATCAGCAATACCGGCGTCCTGGTCCACCGCAGCCTGCTAAAGACGTTCGTTGGCAATGGAAACGCGCTTTTCAGCACACAAGGGTACGTTCTCACTGGCCCTGACTCTGCCTCGCATAAGTTCAACCCTGTTCCTGGCTCCCCTGTGGCCCCCAACTCAGATCCCACAACGTACGAATCTGTAGATGGTTCCGGATATCACCTTGTGCTCTCAAACGCTGATATCAACGGGCTCATGAGCGCAATCACCATTACCGACAGAAATGGAGCGCAATATCAGGCAGCGTTCAGCACTGACTATTCTGATTTCACAACTCGTTGCATGCGTCCGGGCATCTTTGGGCTCCCCAAGGTCGGCAACTATGCGCCCTTTGAGGAAGACGCTCCTTTTGGCGACCAGGTCTGTCCCCAATATGCCTTCTCTCAAACAGCTACAGATAGCAACGGCAACTATCTCAACTTCTCCAGCACTGGGCCTCAATCACCGCCTGTGCCATCCAGTGACACTTTGGCAAGAAGCATGCCTTTCAGTTTCACCCCAGCCTCCCCAGGCGTTCCAGACAACTCAAAGTGTGTCATCAGAGGCGGCCAGGCTCTGGCTGCAACTGACCTGGTCTATTACAACGCTCCCGATGGCAGTGTCCGCTCCTTGCAGCGCTGTTACGCCACGTTTCCAGTACAAACTGCATTTGGGGCACAGGCCAACAATGGCATCAACATGGTCGCCGTTGCTGAAGCTCCCAGCAGTCTGGGTGGTGCGCCGACCACGAGTCTTCTGGTCACTCTGATCCAGGCAGATGGCACCAAGTGGATATTCGATTACGACAGCTACGCGAATCTGACTTACGTGGGACTTCCTACAGGCGGTTCAATCGCTTACACCTGGACAACCATCACTTCTCTGGCATGCGGTGGTGACCTTACGTCCATGAGCCGGGCCGTACAGACGCGCACGCTAACTGACAATAACGGCCACTCTGACCAATGGAGGTACAGTTGGGGCACGCCCGGCGCAACAATAACCAATACAACCACCGATCCGGCCGGGAACGCCGTTGACCACGTTTTCTCATTCCAGATTTCTTGTCCGCCCTACGAAACAACCACGCGGTATTTCCAGGGCCCGGCGGTGGGACAACCAATCAAGCAGGTGGACACTACCTATTCCCCCAACGTGATCGTTACTGACGACGGCAGCGTCGGAAATGTGGTGCCCATCAGCATCAAGACCACCGTAAATCCCAGCGGCAAAGTGAGTCTCGTCACCAAACAATATGACACCGGATTCGGCGCCGGATCGCCAATCTTCGCCAACGTCATTAAGGAATTCGAATACGACTGGGGGCCCAGTCCCAATGGCGGCGCTCTGCTACGGGAGACAGACACCACATATCAATGGCAGGCCGACACCCGTTATCTTTCAGCCCACATGCTCGACCTTCCTGCTTCGGTAGTCGTCAAAGATGGCAGTGGGTGCGCTCTTTCTGAAACCGATTATACGTATGATGAAACTCAATATCTTACCGGCGCTGCTATTAGCACGCAGCACGGCGCTGCGCCGAATCCTGCGCCGGTTCGTGGTAACGCCTCCACGGTAACTCACTGGGCCGCGCCCACAGCTGCGTGCAATCCCAAATCTGGAACCGCAATTACTACTCATACCAAATGGTATGACACTGGCGAACCATACCTCAAAATCGACCCGCTGGGGCACACTACCACTCTCACTTACGATCCTTTTTATGTGGGGGCTTACGTCACGCAAACCTGCTCACCGCAAACCGGCAGTGTCACACATTGCGTAAGCGGAACGTACGATTTCAATACCGGTGCGCTCACCAGCCTTACCAGTGAAAATGCCACCACACAGGCCAGCGGAAATACGCCCGGTGACGATCGCGCATACCACCCGCTTCACCTACGATTACATGTTCCACATTGCGTCCGCGCAAGTACCGCCCGATCCGGCCAACGGCAACGCTCACGCAAATACCAGCTTCAGCTATTCCACCATGATCACGCCGGGTGCTTTTCCGGTGACGATAACGCGACAGAAGTCCATCACCACGGCGCTCACTGATTCAGCCACCAACACCTTTGATGGTCTGGCCCGCCCAATCATCGGGCAGCATGCCATGCCAAGTGGACCGCCATCGACGGTTAACACTTCCTATGATGACCTTCACAATACAGTCACAGTCACGAATCCCTTCTTCAGCACTGCTGATACCACTTACGGGACAACCACCACGCAGTCAGACGCGCTGGGTCGGGCCCTGACCGTCACTGAGCAGGACGGCAGCGTAAAGTCCATCAGCTATGACGTGGTTCCGCCTGCAAGCACCTTGGGCGACTGCAATTTCTCCAAAGACGAAGCGGGCAACCAGCGGCGCTCCTGCTCTGACGCGTTGGGCCGTCTGGTGGAAGTGGATGAACCCAACCCGGGCGCGCCGGCAACATTCGCCCAGGGCAGCGTCACCATCAACGGCACTGAACAATCCAACACCTTGTCTGGCGCCAGTGGGTCTGGTGCAGTCACCATCAGCGGATCAGAAGGCACCAGCCAGGTCTGCACCGATCCGGAGCCGCCCCAGCACCCGGTTTGCCATACCATACCGGACGCAGGCACCATCGGTATTCAGTTCGGCACCTATGCTGCCCTGTATGTTAACTATGGCTCAGGCAGCACCGGGGCAACGCTGGCCTCGGCGGTTCAACAGGGATATCAGAATGATCCGTCTTCTCCTGTGTATGCTGCCATTGATCCCAGCAACAACACCAGAGTCACCTTTACCGCCCGCAGCATCGGACTGGCCACCAATTACGCCATCACTTATTACAATGGCGCCGACTTTACCGTTGGTGGTCTGGCGGCGCTATCCGGCGGTCGGGATGCAAGCAGCAGTCCTGATACGGGCACGGTTTCCGTCACCGTAAATGGAACCTCCTACAGCACCAGTTACGGTGGCAGTGATACGGCGGCAACCATCGCAAGCCGCATTGCCAGTTCAATCAGCGCTGGCTCTCTGGCTAACGCCACGGCCTCAGGCAACGTAATCACCCTTTCGGCCAAGAGCACCGGACAGGGTGGTGATTATCAGCTCTCAGCCGCCGCCACCTATGACAGTGCGCACTTCAGCGGACCCTCATTCACGCCTTCACCAGCGAGCAACAGTATGGCCAATGGTTACTCTGTGGGTGACGTCGACAATCAGCCGTTCCGTACTCTCTATTTCTATGACGCTCTCGGCAACCTGCTCTGCGTCGAGCAGCACGGCAATGTCTCAGGAACCGGATGCAGCGCTTCGCCCACATCCGATGCGTCGAGTCCCTGGCGCGTACGTCGCTTTACCTATGATTCAATCTCGCACCTGATGACCGCGCACAACCCCGAATCAGGAACCATCACTTACTCGTACGATGCTGACGGCAATCTTCTCCAGAAGACCTCACCGGCTCCCAACCAGACCGGTTCGGCCACGCAAACCATCAGCTACTGCTATGACGAATTGCATCGCGTAACCGGCAAAGCATACTCGGCCCAGACTTGCCCGCTCAGTTCGCCCGTGGTCACGTACACCTATGATTCCGGGTCGAACGCCAAGGGCAAGCTAACCTCGCTTCTCGATCAGGCAGGCACGGCCACCTACGCTTATGACCCACTCGGGCGCATGACCAGTGAGACGCGCGTGATCCACGGCGTCAGCAAGACCATTTCTTATGAGTACTATCTCGGCGGCTCGCTCGCCAAACTCCACTATCCCAGCGGACGCGTTGTTACCTACACGCCCGACTCAGCGGGGCGCACCATCGCCGCCGCCGACGGCAACGGAACTCAGTATGTGACCAGCGCCACCTACTACGCCAACGGGTCAGAATATCAACGGTCCATGCCGGGTATTTATTTCCGGAATGACCTCAACCCGCGTCTCCAGGTCTCCGGCTTTTATTCTGACAATGGAGTGGTCAGCTCCTATTTCATGAATAAGACCTACAACTATGGAGCGCTGCACCAGAACAACGGAAACATTACCTCCATCGTTAACAACACTGACGCCACGCGCACCCAGACTTTCACCTACGACCCTTTGAACCGCATCACGTCAGGATATTCGACAGCCTCCACGGGAACATACTCATGGGGTGAAACCTATACCGTCGACGCCTGGGGCAATCTCAAGATCGCCCCCATGGGCGGCAAGGCCCACGGAGGCACCTTCGCCAACGCATCAGATAACAACAACCATCCGCTCGGTTTCAATTTTGATGCTGCCGGCAACCTCACCAACACCACCCAGTACGTCTATGACCCGGAGAACCGCATTCAGGCCACAGCCGGCACGGTTTACACCTATGACGCCGACGGCCAGCGCGTGCTCAAGTCAAACACCAGCGGAACCGCATTGAAGACCTACTGGATGGGCAACGGCAACGTCCTGGCCGAAGCCGACGGCTCTGGCAATCTCACTGCGGAGTACATTTACTTCAACGGCAAACGGATCGCGCGCATTGACCTGCCCGCCAACACCGTTCATTATTATTTGTCAGATCATCTGGGCTCCAGCACCAAGATCATCAGCTCAGCGGGTGTGGTGGAAGAGGAATCGGACTTCACCGCATTTGGGTCCGAACTGACCGCTGCTCAAGGAGCCAACCACTACAAATTCACCAGCAAAGAACGGGATTCCGAGACTGGATTGGACTTGATGGGGGCTAGATATTACAGCAACGTTCTGGGGCGGTGGACGAAGCCCGATCCATTGCCATGGCTGGAGTGGCAGCACGGCCATGAAGAAGATCGGAAAAAATTCGATGCTTGGATCGACAACCCGCAAAACCTGAACCTGTATACATATGTGCTCAACAATCCACTTAACCACACCGATCCGACGGGCATGAACGCGTGTGGCACGAAAAATGATTCTAGCTGCAAAGTGACTGTTACATTCACGGATCGCACCAAAGACAAGAATGGTAACTACAACGATCAGTATTCGAATCTCAAGGGGAACGGAAGCTATAACGCGGTCGCCACAGTCTCCGTGAACGATAAGCCGGTCGCCACCTTCTTGGCGGATACCGTTTCATCAGGAAATGGCAATTTTGCCACAATCAAAAATGGGACCTATGAGGGTGTTCTGCACTTTCACCATGGCGATCCGAACAAACCGAGCATCGAGCTCCTGTCAGGTGGGCGCAATCAGATTCCAACAACGGGGCCCAATCCTGCGCAAGGAGGAGCTTCTTTCGCAACCGATGTGTTGATCCATTCAGCAGGCGGCACGAAGAGCAATCCCCTGGGTTTCACAGGGCTTCTGCCTAACGGTCACGGCGTTTCCGAGGCATGCCAGCTTGTCTGTACTGTTCAGTACCAGCAATTTCTGGGAGCCACAGGAATCCGAAACGCAGATGGAAGCCCATCACAACAGCACTTCTCCGTTGTCGTCAACACGAGTGAAAATCAATGAAAAGCGCGATCCTAATTATTGTACTGTTTGCTTTAACTTGTCACGGGAACTTGCAGGTGAAGTCCGGGGAGGCTCCCGCTCTCACCTATGTAAGCAACGGGGGGTTGCACCTTGTGACGGCCACAGGGCACAACCTGCGGGTCATGAGAACGAGCCTGAGAATCGGGAGCTTCGCAATCTCGCCGGACGCACAAGCAGTTGTGTTCACGCCCGTCCCTAAGAACCCTGACGTGTACGGCGGTCAGCTTTTTTTGCTGCGAGATTCGAGCAACCCGGAATTACTGACTCACGGTCCCTATTACAATAAATCGCGACGTCCGGCTGAGGTGTACTCCGATCCGGATTACGCTCCTGATGGAAGCCGAGTGGTATTTTCGATTCATTCGCAACCAACAGGCGACCTGGTGGAAGCATCGGGCCCGTTTGCGATACTCGAACTAAAAACAAAAAAGGTGACGGTCTTAGCAGACACGCTGCGCGTTCCAGGAGAGGCATGGGGGACGGGTTTTGCGAGCGGCGCATTCTGGTCACCAGATGGACGGAAAATCCTACTCAATTTCGAAGACGGTTCCGCGTTAACGGACCCTGAGGGTAAGAGCCTTGAAGATCTGTCACCACTAATGAAGGGCGAGGATTGGACGTCTTCTCTCGGGTGGCTTGGTTCTCAGTGTGTCGTTTACGTAACCGGGAAAGACTATCTCGATGCTCGGCAACACCCAGCTCAATTTCTCAACCTGAAAACTCATAAGACTGGCACTCTCGACAGCTTGTTAGGACTCACTCCTCAGCAGGTGACAAATCTAGTTGCGATTTCCGGAGCCATTCGCGTACGCAGGATAGGTACTGACCTGCGGGTGGAATCGGGCACTGGCCAGTGGTCGATCCCAAACGCTGATGAGCGGAGTCGCATCCAGATTTTCCCAAGGCAACCATCAGAAACCCCTGAATCTTGTCGTTAGGGAAAACCGGGGGCAGGAACGAACGGCAAGCGGATCGCGCGCATTGACCTGCCCGCCAACACCGCTCATTATTATTTGTCAGATCATCTGGGCTCCAGCACCAAGATCATCAGCGCGGCGGGTGTGGTGGAAGAGGAATCGGATTTCACCGCATTTGGCTCGGAACTGTCGGCCACCTCTGGCGCGAACCACTACAAATTCACCGGCAAAGAACGCGACGAAACCGGCCTTGATTACTTCGGCGCGAGGTATTACTCCAACGGTCTGGCGAGGTTCACGTCAGTCGACCCAAGACCAACCCTTAGCTTCCAGCAAGCCGGCGACGACAAGAGCGTGGCCAAATTCCAGAAGATGCTTTCTAATCCGCAGACGTGGAATATGTACGCGTATTGTCTCGATAATCCGCTGCGCTTTACGGACCCATCTGGAGAAACTGTTATCGCGAACGAGAAGCAGGCAGAAAACGAGATCAGAAAAAGAAAGCTGCAAGAGCAGCGAGCGCAGCTGACAAATTACGCAAAAGATCTTGCGAAGCAAGTTGGTGCAGGCAAGTTAGACGCTAACAAAGCTCTGGACATGTTTTACAACAAGGCGGCAGAACTGACAAAGAACACAAGCGATGCGCTCCTGATCGCGGTAGGTTCATCGTTGGACATCAGGCACGCCACAATGGACCTTAATGGGAGTCAGCGTAACGTCGGAAATGTTCTCACGGCAAACAGTCTTGGGATCGATAGTCTCCACCATTTCGCGTTTGCTGCTTTCAATACTTACGACAATTGGTGGGCACCAGCTGCAGGCATTGCTAACTACCTGGTTGGCCTGGAAGATGGCCCACCCTACAGCAGAGCTGACGGCTCTGATGCTGATGTAGTCGCGGATGTTGCTGGTGCGTATTTCGGGCAAGACCTATCTAAGAACGCACCGAATCCGCTCCAGCCTTCTGCAAAGATCCCTTTTGGTAAACAATGGCTTAATGAGCTCGAACACCCTGTAGAAAAGCAGGGGGGCGTCGTAAAATGAGACTTAGAATGACCAGATCATCGAGACTATGGATATTGATCGCGGGCGTCCTTGCCGTTCCTCTTTTGTGGGCCACGACTTGGTATTTTAGGATACAGCGTGAACCCGCAGGCGAAGTGCATACCACATCCGTGTTGGATTACTCGGGTCCCTTGGATGATTCACAGGCTACACTACGAGTCAAAATTTACAAGATCGAAAAATTCTCGACCGGCGTGGCCGACACAAAAAGCATTTTTCAGAATAAGATTGAAGTCGATGGGGCTTTACCGCATGTTGAATACATGTGGCCAGCCGATGCCGGCGCTCCTTTTGCAGGTAGCGACGCGGTTGTTCAGGATCTTAACGGCGATGGCGTCAAAGAAATTGCTGTTTATGACGGTGACAATGTGCGCATAGTAACTTACCGGGATGGACAGCTTCGGTTCAGACCAAATGCTGACGCCCTAGTTTGCCAAGTGTATAAAATAGGGCCCTTTAAACTCAGAGAAGACCTAGTATTCGTTTGTGGGGTTCCTTTTCCAAATCGCGAGAATAATCCTAGCGTGTTTATTCCGAGACTCTTTAGATGGACTCCCGTCACCGGTTTCGATGATGTGAGTAAGAACCATCCAGATTATTACCGCACTAAACTTCTTCCAGATCTCCAAATCCGAATGGCAAGTGAGGAAGACGCCGGGAGGAAGACCCTATATCGTGCTGCGATCCAGCAGCTGACAAACGAACGCTAGTCAGGAAAAGGAGAAAGGCAATTGGGCGGGTGGACCACCCAATCTCCGGTTTTTTATTTCCTCTGCGAGACAAGGGGTGCCCCATTGTTTGCGCAGAAGCTCGCTTCTTTTTTGAGCTTCGGAGCAAACGGTGGGAGTCCAGAACAGCATCCCTCTCGCTGTTTAGATCACCAACACCTTTAACTTCAACAAGCGTCTCCAGCCCATCAACATGTCGGCCTCGGCGCCAAGCCAGACTGTGTTCTCGATTGGCTACGACTTCCATGTCGGCAATGGCACCACCGGCTCGGATAACGGCAACGTCTGGGGCATCACCAATTACAAAGACAACTCTCGCAACCAGTCGTTCACCTACGATTCCCTTGATCGCCTCACTTCGGCCCAAAACGCCGGAACCAATTGCGCTGCTACCCTGGCGAACGGCAAAACGGAGTATTGGGGCAACAGCTATGGGTATGACGCCTGGGGCAATCTCACCAGCAAAACCGTTACTAAATGCAGCGCTGAGAACCTAAGCGCCCCCGCCCTTGTCAACAACCAGTTGACCGGCTACGACGAAAAGGGGACAGCCTGAACTGAGCTATTTTTTCTGGAAAACCGGGGCCCCGCGAGACATTTTCTGATCTTTTTCCAGCGGGTGGCACGCTCGGCTCGAGTGCTAGCAATTGATGTAGCGCATCATGTTGTGCAACCCGGCAATGCGCGTCAGTTCATCCTTACGTCCTGTTCTAAGCGACATAGAACATGATCAATCACATACGAACTCGTCGACGACTCCGACCTATCGTTGGCGGGTTCCTGCTGGCTGGAGGCAGCCTTATCCTAATTCTCTGGATCTTTTATCCTGCACTATTGGACACGCAATGCCTGGCTTTATTCGCGCACTCTCAAAATGAAGCAGCCGTTCCTTTGCCCTTGGGCTGCGCCGAGACGGCTCAGGTTCCTGCGGACGCAATGGTGAACTATCTCGAGCAAGAACGTAAGAGACGCGGTCTGGTTTTTAAGGGTTGGAAGGGCCGCGGTCGCAACAGGGACGCGTTATGTTGGGGCCGGCGAAGCCGCAGTGATTGAGCAAACTGGCATGGTGCCAAACACAAACGCTTCCGGTGTCGCGAAGCAAGTGTTCTACACGCCTGAATCACCCATGAGTTCCGCATCTGCGTCGCAGGATGCATATCAGTTGCCCAGCACTCCGACCCATGCTGTTGAACTGGATACGGCAGGCATCCATAATACGTATGGGGGAAACGTGGAGAATGGGACCGGAGTAGAACTAATAACTCACGACAAGTTACCAGCTACAAAGATCACAAAGCTCGATAAATGAAAAGGTAAGCGACCATGAGATTTCCAGATAACCTGACTGTGGTAGCTCGAGATCGTGAAACCGGCCGACCCGTCAAAGATATTGCGATTGTCTTGATACTCTTTGCAATGCAGAAGAACGACTACTATGTCGGCCCGTTAATTACGAACGGGAATGGACAGGTTGAATTTTCACGCGCAAAATGCAACTTTGCCATCAAGCGGGCCCAAGAAATGTTCGTCATGGACTATGCAGGCGATCTGGAGAGCTGTCGCCCTGTTATCGAGGTGCGCCTCCATTCACCCAAACACATTCAAGGAATGCTGCAACAGTACAGGCAGTCCCCGGATTTTTGGGGACGTGCGTTTCCCGATCCGGTAGGATTTTTTGCCGCCTTGGCTGCGGCGAGAAATGGGGACTACGCAGACAGCCGGATCACTGCAACTGAGGAACATCTTTTCACGAATCCCGAACTCGTACTTCCGCTACTCAGCAAAACCGGTGACTTCCACAATAAGTAGGGGAAAACCGGGACGAAAAGGGAAAACCGGGGACAGACGGGACGTTTTCTGATATTTTCTAGCGCGTGGCACGTTTAGCTCGTGTGGTAGCAATTGATGTGGCGCATCATGTTACGGCGGGTGGCCCACCCAATCTCCCCGGTTTTTGCTGCCCAGACGAGACAAGGGGTGCCCTACCCTTTGCGTAGCAAAGGGTGGGATCGATGGTGCCCTGGTCTTGATCGGTTCCCCTTCTGCAAATCGATAATATCGAAAGCAGGTTGGCTATTCGATTAAACTGGGTTTGACTGTTTCATGGAAACGCTCAGGTATTCTGACATTCTGCGCCGTTTAGAAGGACTCGATCCCTGGCTTCGCAGTCTAGGTTTGACGCCCCGAAACAACGATCGGATACACCAAGCTCTTTCTGTAGTTCGCATGGCAGATGAAGCAACTCGTAAAGGCCATGAAACAGGGCAATACTCCAGGCTCCAGTCAGAGCATCTTTTTCCGCTGGTTGAGGCTGTTGAAGCTCACGATATCTTCTGTGTCTTTGAGAAAGATTCCTCAGGTGCACTGGCATCAGCACTGCGGCGCGGACTGTCTGGGCCAACGCAACCCATTGACGAGAAAAACGAAGCAAGTAGAGACGGACGCAATGTGTGGTTCGAGCTGGCACTTGCCGCCGAATGGAAGTTGCGGGGTGCAGCGGTTGAGTTGGCCGAACCCGACTTGAACTTATTCAGAGATGGCGCGACATTTTTAATCGCGTGCAAACGGCCCGGGAGCGAGAGCAGCGTTCGCTCCAACATTCGCGGCGCCATCAAACAACTAAATCGAAGCTTACAATCAGCTCCGAATGATGTGTTCGGGGTGATTGCGATTTCACTAAGCCGGATATTGAATCCGGGAACGAGTTATTGGACAGGGGATATAGAGCAGCTAGGGAACCGACTTAACCAAGAGATGCTTGCATCAAGCCAGCACTGGAGATCTGCGTCGACCGACCCTAGAACATGCGCAATATTGTTTCATGCTGCCACGCCGAGCGATTTCGACAAGTCTGTTGACCTTTCGCGCATGACCTACACTGTCGCCCGAGCGGTTAATCGCGTTTCCGACGGCACGCGAATCTTTGAAAAGCATGTGAGGGAAATGAAGGCACGGGCGTAGGCCGGCATCAGTCAGACGGATGCGAATGGGCATATCACGCAGTTCGCCTACGATCAACTGGGTCGCCGCGCCAGCCGCACGCTGCCCGCGGGACAAAGTGAATCGTACGCGTATGACGCGAATGGAAACCTGGCATCGAGGACGGATTTCAACAGCCACACCACTACCTATCAATATGACAACATGAATCGCCTGCAGGCGAAGATTGCGGATGCATTCTTCTCCACCGGTGCATGCGCGAGTAGTGCATGCGGTGCGTCTCAGGTGTCATTTACCTACGACACGGCCGGCCGTCGCAAGACGATGGCTGACGCGAGCGGCACAACCACGTACACCTATGATCTGGTCGGACGCCTGGCAGGGAAGACCGCGCCGTTCGGCAGCGTTACTTGGACGTATGACAAGGCCGGGAACCTCACGAATATCGGTGGCAGCCAGCCCCTGGGCATGACGTATACCTATGACCCGTTGAACCGCCTCCAGACTGTGAACACCAGCTTCCTGGTGCCGGTGACGTATAGCTATGACGAAGTCGGCAACCTGGCGGGAACGCAGGTGGGCACGCTCTTCTCCACCGGCTATACCTATGACCCGCTGAATCGCCTCACTCACATGCTGTCGGCTTGCGGAACTGGCGGCATCGGATGCGGGCCGGCAAGCACGGCGGTGCGAAGTTATGCGTACACGTTGGGCGCGTCAGGGAACCGGCAGAGCGTCGCGGAGTTGGGCGGACGCACGGTCAACTATGGGTATGACGATCTCTATCGTCTGACGACAGAAACCGTTACAGCGGATCCGGCGGGCAGAAATGGCCAGGTTGGATACACGTTTGATGCAGTGGGGAACCGCCTGCAACGGACGTCGACACTGGCGGCATTGCCGGCCACGGGTCTGCTGAACTATGACGCGGATGATCGCACGGCCCTCGATACGTATGACGCGAACGGAAACACCGTCCAGATCGGCGGCACGGCGAATGTCTATGACTTTGAGAATCGTCTGGTCCAGCGCGGTGGCGTGGGCGTTGTCTATGACGGTGATGGCAATCGCGTGCAGGAGACGGTTGCCGGAGTGACCACGCGTTACCTGGTCGGCGAAGTCAATCCCACGGGCTACGTCCAGGTGCTGGCCGAGCTTTCAACTGCCGGCTCTGTCCTCCGCGGGTATGCGTGGGGAATGCAACTGGAAGCCCAGCGCGATTTCACCGTCAACCCCGGCGGCGTCTTCCACTATTACGGCTATGACGGCCACGGGTCTGTCCGCTTCCTCTCCGACTCAACCGGCGCAATCACCGATACGTATGACTATGACGCTTTCGGCAACGTGATCTCCCAAACCGGCTCCACGGTGAACAACTACATGTTCGCCGGCGAGCAGTTCGATCCCGCTCTGGGCATCTACTACAACCGCGCCAGATACTACGACCAGCGCCAGGGACGATTCTGGTCGATGGATACGTATGAGGGCGATCTTTTCGAAGCGGGAGCTCTGCATCGGTATCTATACGCGTCAAATGATCCCGTGGATCGAATTGACCCCTCGGGGTTGGAAGACTTGAACACTATTACAGTCGCCGAGGGCATCAGCGAAAAGCTTGACTCTGCGATTGCTCAGGCAGAGCAGCAACTCGGGAAGAAAGCAATTCGGATGACGGTGTGCGAAGTTGGTAAATGTATAGTCGATCTGGGCATCCAAGAAGGTGTTTATTTGTTCATGGAGGAAATTGCGCCAGGAGTTGTAGTTCCCTACGTGGGCCAAACTAAGGATTTAATCGCTCGTATCGCGACTCAGGTCCGTAACGGCAAGGTCTTTGGAAGAGTTCTGGCTTTCATTGAGGTTGAAGGCGGCCTACAGGCAAGGCGCTTGGCCGAGCAAAAAATTATCCAGGTATTGACTCGCGGATTGGGACTTCTTCCGGGTGTCCGATCCCTGCCAACGGTCGAACGATTGATTTCAAATTTGCGGAACGAGATTCGACTTGATAAGTTTATTAAAATTTGCAAATGACAAATTCAGCAGGATATTCGATTGAGAACATTGGTAGCGAACAAGTTTTTGTTCCACGCGGCCCTTGGAGAAGAGAATTTGTCGCCGCAATGATCGAGAATGGTATGCGCTCTCTTGCCCTGAGTAGTTATGCTGGCTTTCACGAAACAGATATTTCATTCATAGAAGAAATTCCATTTCTTGATCGGCTGGATTTGATGATTCCAAGTCTCACGGACGTCAACAGCCTTTACGCCTTGAAGGGGTTGAAAGAGTTGTCCGTCGAAACGAGCAAAGTTGCGATCAATTTTGCGCAGTTCCCCGAGCTTCTAAGCGTTGCAATCGGAAGTTGGTCGGCGAAGAAATTTGAGTCGGTTTTCAATTGCCCAACGCTTCGCAGGATTGTCATCAATAAATTGCCCGAAGAATTGCTGCCGCAGTTTGGGAATTTGTTACAGCTTGAGAATATCTCGATCGCTTTTTCGTCTTTGAATAAGATTTCTGGACTTCCCCGGCTCAACTCGCTAACGCGATTGTCGTTAGTAATGTGTAATTCTTTGGTAACTCTGGACGGGATTGAAGAACTGCCCAATTTGATCGTTCTGTGGGTGGAAAAAGCCAAGAAGCTCACTGACATCAGCAGCTTACGCACATTGAATAGATTGCGTACTTTGATTTTGAAAGACTGTCCACGGATTAGCTCGATTGCTCCTCTTACAGGACTGCAGAACTTGGAAACTGTTGGACTTATGCAGACAACCCGCATCAATGACGGCGATCTGCTGCCTCTCAAGACGTTGCCCAAGCTCGGCTGTGTCCGTTTCCTTGATCGACGGCATTACACCTATCGCCTGAAAGACTTTCCCCAAGACCGAGATCCCTTCTACTGAATCAACAATGCTCAACGGTGCCCGCCAGTGCAAACGGTTGGGGCTGAGATCAAGGATGATGTGGGAACTGCGATTCTGGAGGATGCTGCGAATGCATGGGGATAATGCCATGAGGCTCTCCGAAGCCTTTTTTCGCGAGCAGTGGAATGCATATCGGGTGTTAGGTGACTACGTCGACGATTGGGAGAATTTCGATGAATGGGAATTGCTGCCAGTTGACGGAACCACGTTGGCGCCAGCCGGACCTACGGATCCCTTTCAAGGGCTTTTCATCATCGCCGCGTTGATTGTTTCGAGTGGCGCGGCTCCGCAGCGCTGTTACCTGGATTTAACGTTACCAGAGAGGATCTCTGAATATCACTTCTTACGAGCTGAAGGTGACGAGCGCATGGCAAGGCGGCGAGGACTGCATCTTCGAGATGGAACGGTGATTCCGGCCATCGGCATCGAAAGCCTCGGTGTGTACAAGTTATTTTTTGCTGATCAAAACCCACAAGAAGGGATACAGATTCTGCAAAAAGGAATGCAAAGTGCGCGGCATCCCGGTTTCTTCGCGCTTGACCTGGCTTACCTTCTAAGAGATGAAAAAAGATATGAAGACGCGATCGAGGCTTTTACTGCGGTTTTGGCCGACAGCCCTGGAAGCGAGATACTTCAAGCGGTCTTCAAAGAGAGAGCCCAGTTATATATGTCTATAGGACATCTAGATAAGGCCAAAGCCGACAATCATGAGTATGCGCGTGTGTTTCAAAAGCAATTTGGTCATCCGCCTCGGGAAGTTGAATGATAAATGGAAAAACCCGGGGACAGGAACGTATCCTTGGCTTTTTGTACTATCCGCGACCATCCCGCGTTAATCCGCCGTAGGAATTGTGACTTATCAGTGATCAGTGAAGATCGGTTGTGAGATTTAATCCAGTTCCTGCAGGCAGGGTGGCCCAGGCGATGAAGCGCGATGCCGGCGATCCTCCGGTTTTCAATCACCAGATCACCCGATTCTTGCCTTTGTGTTCCTTCGTGTCCTTTGTGGTTAAGCTCTTGCCGTTTCCTCCCCAAAAACTCTCGCGTACGATCCCCAGAGCCTTAGAAGATTTCTGGTGCGCTCTGTCAGTTTTGCCAGCTAAACAAGCCTCGAAATCGGGGCTAGCTTGAAGTAAGCGATGCAACCGCTCTCCCTCTTTAAATTTCCTGAGCCAGTATGGCCGGCTCTTCCCGACGTAAGCAGCAGAATGAGAATGAGAATGAAAGATACAGGTGCTTTATGTTTGTGAGACTCTCCTCGCTCAGCCTCCTCAGCGATCCTTCTTCATCAAACCAGCCCCAGAATGTCGCCACCAGACACCGGGGGTATGCACTGCTCTGTGTACTACTTGGACTGGCGATGTTGATGTGTGGTTGTTCATTCGGCAAAACCAAAAAAGACGCTTCAGTCAAGGCAGCGAAAAATATCAAGTCGTCCGCGGCTGAACTGAGCGCGCGCAACCAGTCGTTGCTGGGTATTTACTCCGCGGAGGTTGAGTCGGCAGCCGATAAGATCATGTTTGAAACGCCGTCTACCGAAGGCCGCCGGGAAGCGCTGGCATGGAAGGCAGAAGCCATTCCGATTCTGCAGAACACGATGTTGAAATCTGACCCGGTCGCTGCCATCGTTGACACGTGGGCATTCGTTTATCAGATGAAGAATTACTTCCAGCAGCCCGCGTTAAAGACACAACTGGGGCAGCTCCAGCCGGTTGCCACCGATACCGTCACCCGCATGGATGCGCAAATGGAGGCGCTGGTCAGGGCCGCGGCTCCCACCGCCAGCATCGCTGACATCCGCAAGCAAATAGATTCCTGGGCCGTAGCCCATCCCATCCAGAAGGGTTTACCAGGCCGGGATTCCATGGATGTGGAACTAATCAACCGCGTCGGCAAATCTGACCTGGGAGCTGTCGCCTCCGTCCGCGCGCTGGAGCAAGGCATGGGCGACCTTACCGCTCGCCTCGATGCCTATAACGTCTATGCTCCCAAGCAGGCGCGTTGGCAGGCTGAACTCCTGTTGAGTGACCTGGGGCAGGATCCGCGCGTTGCCACGGCGGTGTCCGGTTTTGGAGCCATCTCTGACGCGGCGGCAAAGGCGTCGGGCGGCATTGACCGCATGCCGGACTTAGTGAAGCAGGCACGTGCCGCCGTGGTTGCTGATGTTCAAGGCCAGCGTTTGGCGGCGCAGGACTTCGTGGATCAGCAACGGGCGTTGACATTAAGCGCGTTGCGACAGGAAAGAATTGCCACCCTTGCCGCCTTGTCCGGTGAACGCCAGGGAGCAACCGCAGACCTGCGTGGCGAACGCCAGGTCGTTCTTGCTGCTCTGCACAGTGAACAGGTAGACGCGATGAACAGCATTCGCGGGATGGGCGAGTCCACACTAAAAGAGGTGGATAACCATGGCCGCGCATTGATCGATCATTTCTTCGTGCGTGCGCTTGAACTCTTGCTTCTCACTCTGGTCCTGTTGGCGATTGGTGCATGGCTGATGTTGCGCATGTTTACCCGCAGTGCGGGTCGCCCCGGAACAGAAGAAAGGGTAATCTACCGGGCTGCGTGACATGGTTCCGTTGCACACTTAATTGATCGGGGGCAGAGGATTGGAATCTCTGCCCCTTTTTTCTGTAATCAATGTCCCTGGAAATCGCCAACATTCGATGGTTCCCCAAGCCGCTAAAAGACCGCAGCTCCGCAACTCTAGCTTTCTCGGAATCAACGTATCAAACGTCAGCGGCTTAAAGTTCCTGTAACCCACCTTTGGTTAATGTAGTGAGAAAAAAATATTTTCCACACTTAGAAATCAGCAACGCGCCGAACAGTCGATTTAGACTTTAATGCCACGGCTTTGCGTGATCTTCAGAACGCAAAATCAAACGCAACCCTCATCATTCTTTTGCCTGCACCCTTTTGCACGCTTTTTGCAAAGCAAAACGAATCGCAATTACAACGCAAGTCTTTCCATGGAGGTTATCAATGCCCACGATTACAACAAAAGACGGAACGCAGATTTTTTACAAGGATTGGGGAAAGGGCCAGCCCATTGTATTCAGCCACGGTTGGCCGCTCTCGGCCGACGACTGGGACACGCAGATGATGTTCTTCGTCAACCACGGCTTTCGCGTGATCGCCCACGACCGGCGCGGACATGGCCGTTCACAGCAGACTGACGGTGGCCATGATATGGACCATTACGCCGCTGACCTGTCGGCGCTGACCGAGCATCTCGATCTTAGAGAAGCGGTGCACGTAGGCCACTCAACCGGTGGCGGTGAGGTAGTGCGTTACGTCGCTCGTCATGGTGAAGGCCGGGTGGCAAGAGCGGCAATCATCAGCGCGGTGCCTCCGCTCATGCTAAAGACCGCCAGCAATCCCGGTGGGCTTCCTAAGGAAGTGTTTGACGGATTGCAGGCGCAACTCGCTGCCAACCGAACTCAGTTTTATTACGATCTGCCGGCAGGGCCGTTCTATGGTTACAACCGTCCCGGTGCAAAGGCCAATCAGTCGGTGATCTGGAACTGGTGGCGTCAGGGAATGATGGGCGGAGCCAAGGCACACTATGACGGCATTGTCGCTTTCTCCCAGACTGACTTCACGGAAGATCTGAAGAAAATCAAAGTACCCGTCCTGGTGATGCATGGCGACGATGATCAGATTGTGCCTTACGCCGATGCTGGCCCGCTCTCAGCAAAGTTGCTGAAGAATGGCACACTGATAACCTACAAGGGATTTCCTCATGGAATGCCAACCACTGAGGCCGACAAAATTAACGCCGACCTGCTGGCATTCATCAAGCAAAGCAAAACCGTTGCCGCATAGCACCAAACCGCGGCCCGGTTGTTTCGATATGCCCACCTTTGTTAGGTGGTTCCGAAAAGTGAGGGGGTGGGGATTTCATCCAGCCTGCCCTTCACCTTCCCGCCTCGTACGGCCTGAATCGCCCTTGAAATAAATGCAACATTCGCCATCCTCCTTGCGTACTGAGCTATGTGCAGGAAAGCTGTGTCGAAATTCAAGGAGAGATCGAGTGAAAAACGAAACTTCTTATTTGCAGTCTCTGATCCGCCGGATGGCTGGGGTGGCAGTTTTAATCGCGGGAATTATTCTGCTGGCGGGATCTCATTCAGCCCAGGCCCAGGACGGCAAGAAGGCTAAAGCCGATTCCAAGAGCATTGGCTTTAACCTCAGCGCCTCAGCCACGGAGAAAGATTTGGGGCTCCCGTTCTATCCCGGCGCCAAACCATATAAAGAAGATGCTGATAGTGACGCGGCTTTGCAGATGGCGATGTCCGGCGGATCGTTCGGCTTCAAGCTGGTGGTGTTGAAGCTGGAATCAGCGGACTCCCCGGAGAAGATCGCCGCATACTACCGCAAGGCCATGGCGAAGTATGGCACGGTTCTTGATTGCAGCAAGGCTACCGGAGATGCCAGTAAGAGCGGCTCCGGCAAGAACGACTCCGACAAAAACGGCTCCGACAAGAACAACAAATCAAATGCCCTGACCTGTGAAGACGATCACTCTGAAAAAGGTGGCTACGCCTTCAAGGTCGGCACCAAAGAGAAGCAACACGTTGTGGCCGTTGAGCCGAATGGCAAGAGCACGCTGATCTCGCTGGTGTATGTAGAGGCGCCGAAGGATAAGGAAAAGGACTAGATTGCGGTAGATGCGACGATGTTTTGCCGCGTCAACTGTCGAGCAAGCAGCACATCCATTGGTGACCTTGAGCGGGCAATTCGCAGGTTAAAACGCCAATGAGCAACCTGGGGTGGGTTAGCCAGGCATCACGTCATGGTGCGGTTTCACCAAACAAAACTTGATTCGTCATCCTGAATACCCGTCAGCGAACACGCGCAGTCTTCAGCGTGTGAGTAGGGGTGAGGGACCTTGTGCTTTGCCGTCGACGATGATCCATTTTGGGAATAAATAGTTGCTGAAATCTTCGATTAAGAAAAAAGTACTAAGAAACCTTACGCACAACAGCCAGCATCTCAGTTTGGCATGGCGACGAGAGTCCAGATGTTGGGGAAAGAAGTAATTGGCTGGGCCCTCCTGGTGTTGGCGATATTGTTGTTTCCGATCCCCGTAATTCCGAGCGTTCTGTTGGTTTGCGGACTTCTGGTGCTTTCGTCGCGGTATTGCTGGGCGGCAAAGCTGCTGGCAAGGGCGAGAAAGTTAGTTCCCGCCTGGATGATGCCGGTCAACTTGCCGATGGAAAACGCAAGCGTAGCTGAATTAAACGTGTAGCTGAATGAACGTGTAGGTGGTGTCTCTCTCCTTGAAAAACGAAAAGAAAAGGCGTAGCGATAGCGGCTACGCCTTTCCTTTTTTTGTGCGTAAAAAGTAGACCCATCATTCTGCAATCGCGAGCATTTATTTCTTCAGCTCGCAAGCCGACCTCAGGGCTCCTGTGCCCACGCATTTTCCCGGCGTTCCGGGTGAAGCCAACTCGGGTTCCGCAAAAGAGTTGCGGTGTCCATAAAAAATAAAAGTGGCGGGTTCATGCTCTTTTGCGTAGCCCTGCGCGCAACATTTCAGCTCTGGATTAGTTTATCTCCCTAGCCGGAGCTGCTGTTCACCATCAGCTCCCATCCTGGAGGGAACGGAACTATGAAACACAGCATCCTTTTGAGCGGTATCGCTCTCATGATCTCGTCCGCAGCTTTCTCACAAACGCCATCCACCACCACGCCGCCGCCTGTCACCGGGCAGACGATTGAACAGCGCAAAGACAACCAGCAGAAGCGCATTGGTGAAGGCCTGGAAAACGGCTCCATGACGGCCGGCGAAGCCGCGAAGGTTGAAGGTCAGGAAAAGCGGCTGAATAAAGAAGAACGCGACATGCGTGAAGACGACAACGGTAAACTCACCGCAGCCGACAAAGCCAAGCTCACTAACCAGCAGAACAAACTGAGCAAGGAAATCTACACTGATAAGCACAACGCCGTGAATCAGCCGCCGGTTACCAATGAAGTCAATGCGCGTGATCGCAACCAGCAGAAACGCATTGGCGAAGGACTGGAAAACGGCTCACTGACCGCCGGGGAAGCGTCTAAGCTCGAACACAAAGAAGCCAAAATCAACAAGGAAGAGCGTACGGACCGCGCTGCCAACGGCGGCAAACTTACGCCCGCCGAAAAAGCCAAAATCAACGGCCAGCAGAACAAGATGTCCCAAAAGATCTACAACAAGAAACACAACGGCCGGAAACAGAACTAGTTCTGACCGAACCAAATTCGGATGAGCCATGACCCTCCGCGGCAACAGCGGAGGGTTTTGCTATTTTGTCCGGGTTACTCGTTGCGCCAGCCAGTTGATTTACCGTACCCACCGCATTCGCGCGGGACGCAGGCGTAGCTTTTCCGCGATCAGATGAATCAATTGCACTGCTCGATGGGTTTCCGGAGGATGAGTCGCAATCTCTTCTGCTTTTTCCGCGCATGCGTCACAGATTGCCACCGCCAGATTTGCCTTTGGAGCGCCAACCAGCGTCCGTACTCCCCCTCTGCCTAGGCGGGCGCCACAGAATGAGCAGGAAGTTGATGGCTTAGCGTCTGTTGCCTGCCGGACTCGATACACCATTCGGGGATCTTCCCTATGTGCTCGCTTGCGCTCCGGATCCATGCTCTCCTGGCAGAGTTTCACGCACGCGTCACAGATGCGAGCATGGCTGTGCCTTGAAGGCGCGGCGACCAGCCCGGCCGTTTCGTCATTTGTCTTGCCGCAAAATGAACACTCGTTTGTTCGATCCACAACACTTCCTCACCTTTTCAGAGCCTACTCCTTCGCCTCATGAAAACCAAGTATGCCTATAACTGATTGATTTAAAAACCATTTATCCATCCCGCAAAATATTCACAGACTTAGGTGCCAATTCTCCTTGACAAATATCGCAAATAGCAATAACGTTATTGCGATTAGCAATATGACACTCGGCGAAAAATTACGTTACCTGCGCTTGATGGAAGGCAATCTTCGCGGTTTTGGCCGTGACATGACCCAGCTTGAAGTGGTTCACGCCATCGGCAAAGAGCTCAAGGAGAAGATCAGCCAGAGCTATCTTTCGCAGATTGAAAACGGATCGCGCCCGCACCTCACCAACAAAACCCGGCTGCTGCTTTCCAGATTTTTCAAAGTGCATCCCGGATACCTGGTGGACGATCCTGAAGGTTTTCACACTGAGCTGCTCTCTGACTTGAGCGTGCAGGAGGACCGGCTTGATCTTTGGTTGATTCAGGGCGCGGAGCGCTTCCGCAATGATCCAACGGTGGGGCGCGCGTTGCTGAAGATTGCCAAGCACGAGGATTCGCGCCGCTGTCTTCTGCTGATTGACGCGATTCTGGAAACCCCCGAATTGGCAGATCGGTTATTGCAGGTTTTGCGTCCTCAGGACGGACAACCCGTGGGTCTTAGAGCACAGGAGTTAAGCGAGGCACAAGCATGAACTGGGAACTTTTCTATTTGATCTGTTTCGTTGTGGGCTTTGCTTTTACCGCGCTTTCGTTTCTCAGCGGCACATTGCATTTCCATTTTCATCTTCCCCACGGACATTTTCATGGGATGGGCCATGCCGGTCACGGTGGGGGAAGCGCACACGGGCAAGGTAGCTTTCCGGTTTTCAACCCCATGACCATCGCCGTGTTCCTTGCCTGGTTTGGCGGAGCCGGTTATCTGCTGGTCCACTTCCGGCATGTATGGGCTTTTGCCGGACTCATGATTGCTTCGCTCGCCGGCCTCCTTGGCGCGTCCATCGTATTTCTGTTCGCTGCCCGCTACCTCATGGCTCATGACTATGCCATGGATCCGGCGGATTACGAGATGACCGGCGTTCTGGGAAAGATCAGCGGGACCATCCGCGCCGGTGGCACCGGAGAAATCATTTTTGAGCAGGAAGGCGCCCGCAAAGCCTGTCCGGCGCGCAGTGAACAGCAACAGGAAATGAAGCGTGGCGAAGAAGTGATTGTTACCCGTTTCGAAAAAGGTGTGGCTTACGTGCGCCGCTGGAGTGATATGGCGGGCGAAGTGGGCATTCTGCCCGAAGAAGAGGAGAAGAGTCTGTGAAGAGTCTAGGAGGGGGTATGGAGTTTCAGACAGTCTGGATCGTTGTCGGGCTGGTCATTATGGGGACAATGCTGACCATCAGCATGCTGGCCCGTCTGTATCGTAAGGTTGGTCCTAACGAAGCATTGCTGGTTTACGGTCGCGGCAAGACTCCGCGCGTAATCAAGGGCGCGGGCAGCGTGATCTGGCCGCTGATTGAAAGCTGTCGGCTGTTGTCTCTTGAGCTGATGTCGTTTGACGTTGCTCCCCAGCAGGACCTGTACACCAGTCAGGGCGTTGCCGTTACCGTGGAAGCCGTCGCGCAGATCAAGGTAAAGTCTGACGATATCTCCATCCGCACCGGCGCAGAACAGTTCCTCACCAAAACGCCGGCGCAGCGTGAAGGCCTGATTCGTCTGGTGATGGAAGGCCACCTGCGCGGCATCATCGGCCAGCTTACGGTGGAACAGATCGTGAAAGAGCCGGAGATGGTGGGTGACCGCATGCGCGCCACATGTGCGGCGGACATGAGTAAGATGGGCCTGGAAGTCATCTCTTTCACCATCAAAGAGGTCCGCGACAAGAACGAATATATCGCCAACATGGGTCGTCCTGATGTTGCGCGCATCAAGCGCGATGCTGACGTTGCTGCCGCTGAAGCCGAGCGCGATACCGCCATCAAAAAAGCAGAAGCGCAAAGAGCGGCCGCCGTGGCCAGAGCACAAGCCGATCAGGAACGTGTCCTGGCGGAAACTCTGTCACAGGCCAAGCAGGCAGAAGCCCAGCGTGACCTTGAAGTGAAGAAAGCCGAATATCTGCAACTGGTCAAGAAACAGCAGGCGCAGGCAGATAAAGCCTATGAGATCCAGACCAATATTCAGCAGCAGCAGGTGATTGCCGAACAGGTCAGGATCCAGCAGGTGGAGAAAGAACAGCAGATCAAGGTGCAGGAAGCTGAAATCCTGCGCCATGAGAAAGAACTGATCGCCACTGTCTTGAAGCAGGCGGAAATCGAAAAGCAGCGCGTTCTCAATATTGCCGACGGTGAAAAGCAGCGCCTCATCGCTGAAGCTGAAGGCCGCGCCAGCGCCATCCGCGTTCAGGGTGAAGCCGAAGCCGACATCATCTTCAAGAAGGGCGAAGCCGAAGCCAAGGCCATGAACATCAAGGCCGAGGCCTATCAGGAATATAACCAGGCTGCCGTGGTCGACAAGTTGATCACCGGCCTGCCAGAAGTTGTCAGGGCAATGGCTGCTCCGCTTGCTAACGTGGACAAGATCACCATTGTCTCTACTGGAAACGGACACTCTGCCGGCATGAGCAAGATCACCGGAGACATGGCGGAGATAGCCGCCCAGGTGCCGGCGTTGTTTGAAGCGCTCAGCGGCATGCAGATCAAGGATCTGCTGGCAAATGTCCGCTTGATCGGAGACAAATCGCCCAAGCCGCCAAACGATGACGGCAAGGCCAAAGGCGCCGGAAAGTAATCACAGTCAACCAGCACCGGCGAGAGATTGAAGACGGCTCTCGCCGGCCTGAAAACAAAAGACAAGAGACAAGAGAGACAAGAAAGAAGAGCTGAGAGATTCGTCATGAGCACCAAAAAGTTTTCCATACTCGGCGTTGTACTTGGCGTAATCGCAGGCGCACTGATCGCCATCGTCTCCGGGAGCTGGATGTTCTGGCTTGCGCTCGGGGTCGCACTCGGATTGTTGCTGGGCGGCGTGCCGCGTGGACGTGATCTTGGTCCGGGCAATCGGCCAAATCTTGGCCAGGGAGCAGGCGTATGAGCCCGATGTTTGTCATCATTTTGATCTGGCTCCTGGCGGCTGCTCTGGTTACACGTTTGATCATGGTGACCGGCAAGGCCTCAGCCCGTGGCCAGTTGCGGGCGGCACGCGGACGTCTGGATGTGGCTTCGCTTGTCCTAATGCCACTGATCATTGTTGGGCAGGCAGCGCTTTCAAGCTGGCTGGTCGCCTGTGTGGGTGGCATCAGCATCATCATCGCAGTGGTGCAGGTAGCTCTCGCATCGGCATTCTGGCAGATGATCCATGACAACCCGGAAGAATCTCGTTTTCAGCCGCTCGGCGTCATTCTGCCCATGCTGCTTCTTTTTGGTCTGATCGCGGCGCTGACCATCGATATTCAAAGTTCGTTTCTGCCCGTGGTGACGTGGCGGGCGTTCATCGGCAAATAAACAAATGTTTTGTGGAGGCACTTATGGCATTACTGGAACGGGTCGCAACATTGTTGAAAGCAAACCTAAATGACCTGATTGATAAGGCCGAACATCCGGAAAAGATGATCAAACAGATCATTCTCGACATGGAAAATCAGCTCCTTCAGGTGAAGACGCAGGTGGCGATTGCCATTGCCGATCAACACCTGCTGGAAAAGAAACAGAAGGAGAACGAAGACAAGATTGCCGATTGGGGCCGCAAGGCCGAATTGGCCATCGACAAAGGCCATGAGGACCTGGCCCGCGCCGCGATCGAACGTTCCCTGACGGCGCAGCAGTTGACGGATAGCTTTGCCCAGCAGGTGGTCGATCAACGCTCTCAGGTGGAAACGCTCAAGTCCGCCCTGCATAAGCTTCAGCAGAAATTGGAAGAAGCCCGTGGACGAAGTGAGATGCTGATGGCTGAGCATCGTCGCGCGCGTACGCTGGATCGCGCAGCCGACGCGCGCACCGTCACCGCCAATGATCCCGGCGCTGCCTTTGATCGCATGAAAAACAAAGTCATGCGTGAAACGGCCATCGGCCAGGCCAAGACCGAAATGGTTGAAGGCACCACCAGCGTGGAAGATCGTTTTGCCAAGCTGGAAAAAGAGGACCAGGTAAACCGCATTCTGGGCGAGCTGAAAGCAAAAAGAGGAGCTTTGACCTCAGGAAGTGGGAGTAATATCTAAACTGCGATCCAGCAAGGAGTCTGCCATGGAGCGGAGATTCGCCGGAACCATTTTTACGGTCGGGCTGCTGACAGCCATTTTGATGAAAGTTTCTGTTCTCTGGACATTTCTAGTAGCAACGGCTCTTGGAGCGACGATCGCCCTGGGAATTCTGCTGTCGTTTGTGGTCAGGTGCTTTCATCAGAACGCACAGGATGAAATTCAATCGATTGGTGCCGAGCTACGATGATGGGTTTGGGCGGATACCCAATTGCAAAAGTTTTGTTTTCGGGCCTGGAAATAGGTAAGTCGCCCAAACGTTTTACCGGAATCATTGCCGTTCGCGTCCTGCACGCGATTCTAATCCTGGCAGTAATGACTTGTTGCGGCGTCACTGCGGCCTGGTCACAGGCCAGAGCGTTGCCTTCTGCCAACGAACAGCGTTTGCTTGAGCTGGTAAATCAGGAGCGCGAAACCGCGGGCCTGAAACCGCTCACATGGGACCACAGTCTGGCCAATGCAGCGCGTGCTCATTCCAAACTTCTGTCCCAGCACAAGCAACTTTCGCACCAGTTCATGGGTGAACCTGATCTCACCAAACGCGCGGGCGCTGCCGGGGCCAACTTCAGCTCCGTAGGTGAAAATGTTGGCTACGCACCGGATGTTGACGGGGCGCACGACGGTTTTATGAAGTCGCCGCCACATCGCGCCAATATCCTTCGACCGGACTTTAACGCTATTGGTATCGCCATTGTCCCGCGTGGCGACGAGCTGTACATCACTGAGGATTTTTCAAGCAAGGTTGAGACCGTGAGCACGAACCAGTTTGATCGTCAGCTCATCACCGCCTTCAACCAGATGCGAAGCCAAAAAGGACTGGAGCCAATGAACGCGCGATCAGACGCCCGCCTGCAAAAGGTGGCATGTACGGCGAACCTGAACGCACAGAAAATTCTCGATGGCACTCCCGGCGCCACTGACCTGGCTGTGTATACCACCGCTCAACCTGACAAGCTTCCCGTAACCATGCAGCGTGCCGCGGGCGACAAGACTCTCCACCGCATGGACCTCGGCGTCTGCTTCAAGCAAGGCGGCAATGGAGGATTTTCCACCTATTGGGTGATCGCCGCTTTCTTTCCGGTGTCTAACTAACGTTGCCTTTCCGGTGTCTAATAGACGGTGCTGGTCCGAGGCGCGAAATGATCGAGAATTTCGACGTGGAGACGTGGCTTGCTAACGTCTCCAACAAATCGCAAGCTGGCAAAATTCCAGCGCTGCTCAACGTACGGAGCGCCGTAGGCGCGACATTATGTAGCCCAGCGCGTGAGCGCTGGGAAAGCGTCGTTAATGATCGAGCCCCGTAGGCGGCGACACTAGGATTCTCATCTGGAAACGGTGTTCAGTTTGGTTAAACGACGAACAAAAGTAATCGTCAAAAAAAGAACGCCGATAGTCATCGCTCTTTTGTGTTCGCTGGTCCTATTTGTTGTGTTGCCGAGATATTATCCTGCGGGGATTTACATCGCGCATTTGAAGATCGTGATTTCACCTTATTTGGCGGCTGGCTGTTTCTCGCTGGTTATTGTTCGGGCTGCTCTGGGGATGGCCCCAAATATCGATACGCATTCATAAGAGTTGACATGCCTGCCCTGGAAATCTTTCGGAGAGCCTGCGCTTCCAAATTACAATCGACTCTTACCCTCATGAAACACGTGGTTGCCATCTTCGTTCTCGGCCTCCTCTGCCCGATCTCCCTCGCGCAACGCAATGCCGCCGATCCCTCGCCGGCTGAAAGCAAAATTCTCCAACTTCTCAATCGCGAACGCACTGTCGCAAACCTTCCCACACTCAAATGGAACGGACAAGCCGCCCTGGCTGCGCGCGCTCATTCTCGATTGCTGGCCCAGCACGGCGAAATGTCCCATCAATTCGACAGAGAAGACCCGGTCCCGCAGCGCATTGGCGCCACCGGCCTGCGTTTCACTGATTCCGCGGAGAACATCGCGGTGGCTGACGCTCCGGAAGAAGTCCACATGGCCCTGATGCTTTCACCCGGGCACAAAGCCAACATCATGAATCCGCGTTACAACTCTGTTGGGATTGGCGTCTTCGAGGCTAAAGGTCGCTTGTGGGTGACGCAGGATTTTGCCTGGGCCACCGCTGTTTATAACGACATCGACTTCGGCACGGCGCTGATCTCCACCTTCAACCGGGCACGCGAACAGAAGGGTATCAAGCCCATGGATGCCCATTTGGATACTCATTTAAGTGCTCTGGCTTGTTCCGCAAAAGGTGACGTGCAGAGCGTGGCCGCCGGGATTAACGGAACATCGGGACGCGTATTTCTCTTTACTCTCTCCGAACCAACGCAGATGCCGGAGCAGTTGAACGATCATCTGTTCTCGAAGGCGCAGCAACGAATGAACGTCGGCGTTTGTTTCAGTCCAGACCAGCAACACGGTTACGCCAACTTCTGGGTAGTTGCGGTTTTCCCAGCCTGACGCCATGTTGTGGTCTTTCCGGACCGACGTCTATTCATCGCCGGGCGCGTCAGACTCTTCTTCCTCGTGCTGCAACGCGCTTAGCATCTCCTCATCGACATTCCACTTCTTCAAAATCTTGATGATCACGTTGGCGCTGAATCCCGCACGCATGAGCGACCGGAAAATCCGCGCTGCATCTTTCTCATTCTGCGGTTCCCTGATTCGTTTTCGCCGCAGATACGCCCGTGCCAAGTCCTGTTCATCCACTCCCGCATACGCTTCCTCCACCGCTTTTTCGATCACGTCACCGTGAACGCCTTTCACTTTCAGGTCCGTGATCACCCGGCGACGGCCGAACTTCTCATTTTCCTTGCGGAATGATGTGTACGTGGCCGCGTAGTTGGAGTCGTTGAGGTACTTCTGTTCTTTCAGGCGCAGAATCACCATCTCGACCAGGACGGTGCCCAGTTCGCCTTCCGGCACGCGTCCGCGCAACAGTCTCTTTAGCTCCGCCACGCTGCGCATACGCCGCCCCAGCGCGCCAACGGCATAGTCGTAGAGTGCTGCCTCGTCTTCGATGATCCTGCCGCGTTTAAACGCCACGAAAAGAAGAATATCAGAGGGAGAACCAAAAGCGAAGGCATTGCACCCAGCAGGCGCTTTGGAGTCGTCATTGCGCAAAGCAATTGTGTTCAGAAACAAAATGTTCGAGTTGTGGACGGAACAGCAACGTTCCCGGGGACAACAAATTATCGACCCTTGTCATCATGAGCGGAGTCGGAGCGCATGCGATGACGCAGTCGAATGATCTATGTATTCGTTCAGTGGTCGGCAACCGCAACCAAGATACACACTTCAGCCATGCCACACGGTGCCATATATGCGCTATAACCTCTTCAGACAGTGAAAGGGGGCTTCGTTTCCGAAGCCCCCTTTATGGGATTCGCGTAAATTCGCGGCTAAAGTTGCTGTTATCTTCCTGAACTGAATCCAGCCTGCTCCATCTGCTCGCGGGCGGCGTCTGCCGTTGAGTGTATGCCCTGGACCTTGAGCTTGAAGTCGTCTGGATTGCTGGCGTTTTCAAGCGCTGTTTCATAGCTGACCAGGCCCTGTGAATACAGATCGTAAAGCGACTGATCGAAAGTTTGCATGCCGTACTGTGAAGTGCCTGCGGCAATGGCTTCATGGATGAGTCGCGTTTTTTCCGGGACCATGATGCACTCGCGCACGAACGCCGTCGAGATGAGCACTTCGCAGGCAGGTACGCGGCCTGCACCGTCAGCGCGCTTAACCAGGCGCTGACTGATAACCGCTCGCAGCGTTGCGCCCAATTGCATGCGGACCTGTTTCTGTTCCGGCGGCGGAAAGACGGCGATGATACGGTTGATGGTTTCCACGGCGTCCAATGTGTGCAACGTAGAGAACACCAGGTGACCAGTTTCAGCGGCGTGCAGCGCGGTGGAGATCGTCTCCAGGTCGCGCATTTCGCCCACCAGAATCACGTCAGGATCCTGACGCAGACTGGCGCGCAGCGCCGAAGCAAACGACGGTGTATCCACTTCTACTTCGCGCTGATTGACGAAACCTTTTTTATCGCGATGCAGAAATTCGATCGGATCTTCGATCGTCATGATGTGTTCTGGACGGCTGGAGTTGATCCTGTCCAGCATGGCGGCCAGAGTGGTTGATTTACCGGAACCGGTGACGCCGGTGACCAGGCAAAGTCCGCGGGCCTCTTCGCAGATGTGTTCAATGACCTTGGGCAGATACAGCTCTTCCAGAGCGCGAATCTTGGTGGGAATCACGCGGAGAACCAGTCCCACGTTGCCGCGTTGCTGGAACACGTTCACACGGAAGCGTCCCAGTCCGGCCACGCCGTACGCCATATCAAGTTCGGCGGATTCCTTGAATTTCTGTTTTTGCCGGTTAGACATCATGCTGAAGGCCATGTTCAACATGTCTTCGGCGGAAATTCTTGGCTGGTCGGTCAGCGGCACAAGTTCGCCGTCCACACGGACGTGCGGGTAGTTGCCGACCTTCAGGTGCAAGTCAGAAGACTTGCGCTCCATGGCGATGCGTAGCAAATCATCAATATGCATAATGCTTTCTTACCTTGAATGATGCCGATTTTCGCTGCTTTTAACCGGTAAAACTGGGCGTATTTTCTGGGCCTTCTGCCTATTTGGCTGAACCTATCACGGGGGAAAAGCCAAAGCAATCAGCATTGCTGCTGAATGCAGAAACCTTGCTGTTAACGCTTAAGACAACCCATCCCGGGACCCCGCCGACCCAAGCCACTGGGCCTAAGCCATTTGCTGTCAGCAGTGTATGGCCCCCCGGGGAAGACTACAATGTTACTGATGACACAGAACCGAGAGTTACCTCGCGTTGTAATCGTCGGCGCCGGTTTTGCGGGAATCAACGCCGCCAAGGGCCTGGCTGGCCTTCCCGTGAGCGTCACGGTGCTGGATCGAAGAAATCATCATACCTTTCAGCCGCTGCTCTATCAGGTGGCGTTGGCAGTGCTTTCGCCCGCTGAAATTGCCTCGCCCGTCCGCAGTATCCTGCGGAATGGCAAGCATACTGAAGTACTGCTGGGTGAAGTCATAGGTTTTGACCTTGAACGGCGCGTGGTCACCTCAAAGGGGCCGGGCGATGCGAAGCCTCTGGAACTGGCATATGACTACATGATCCTCGCCGCGGGAGCCACGCATGCTTATTTCGGGCATCCGGAATGGGCCAGGGTTGCTCCTGGCCTTAAGAGCATTGAAGACGCTGTTGAGATTCGCAGTCGAATCCTGCTGGCCTTTGAGGAGGCTGAGCGTGAAGGTTATGCCAAAGGTTCCACACCGCCGCTCAACTTTGTCGTGATTGGCGCAGGTCCTACCGGCGTGGAACTGGCGGGAGCTATTTCAGACATTTCGCGCCACTATATGCAGGCAGAATTTCGCTCCGTTGACCCCGCTCGCTCCCGGATCATTCTGCTGGAAGGCGGTCCCCGCGTGCTGCCGACTTATCCTGAGGACCTATCTGCCAGCGCGGAGAAGCAGCTTCGAGAGATGGGTGTGGAAGTCCACACCAACGCCATGGTCACCAATGTGGAAGATGGTGTAGTCACGGTTGGCCAGGAAAAAATTCCTGCAGTGGTCATCCTCTGGGGCGCCGGAGTATCGGCTTCGCCTCTGGGAAAAATGCTGGGCGTGCCCACGGACCGTGCCGGTCGTGTCATTGTCGAACCGGACCTTACGATTCCCGGCCATCCCGAGGTCTTTGTTGTGGGCGATCTGGCTGCTTCAAAAATGAAAGACGGCAAGCTTGTACCCGGCGTGGCCCCGGCCGCCATTCAAATGGGAAATTATGCGGCCCATCAGATCAAGCGTATTCTCAAAGGCCAGCCGCGCGAGCCGTTTGCGTATTGGGACAAAGGCAGCCTGGCCACCATCGGACGTTCCCACGCCGTGGCCGATTTCGGACGCATCCACATCTCCGGCTACTTTGCCTGGCTGTCATGGCTCTTCATCCATCTTTTTTTCCTGATCGGCTTCCGCAATCGCCTGCTGGTGATGACGGAATGGGCATGGTCATATCTCACGTACAACCATAGCGCCCGGTTGATCACGGGCAATATGGATACGGAAGTGGAAAAGCCCATGGAACAGCCGAAGGCGAAAGTGGGTTGAACCGACATGACGCCACCGGTCGTCCAATAACTTTCAGGACCTCACACTTCGCGGAGAAATAAGAACGCTGAATCCAGCCTGGACCTCGGGTCGCGCACCGCATAGTTATTTCCTATGTCACGTATTCGCTTCTACCACTTCCTCCTATGAATGACACCGCGTACAATTTGTAAGTTGTTCTGACGAGAAGACAATAAGGCGGCAAGACCTTAAAGAGATAAACGGATGAGCCATTGGCCGGCCTTTCAGGGCCGGCCTTTTTAGCTTTTAGTTGTTCGTCATTCGAAAGCTTTTGTCTTTCCAGAAGCTTTTGTCATTCCGAGCGTAGCGAGGAATCTGCTTTTCTGTCGTGCGCTGGCATTCCCAAGCGCGCGAGTAATCTGCTGCTGTTGCGAAATACCAAATACCAATTAGCAAATACCAAATACCAAATACCAACTACCGACCTACGCCGCTTCCCGAATCGTCCTCGCGCTCTTGTCGAGCAGTTCGCGCTCTTCTTTTGACAGGTTCGGCATAATAACCTGGCTGACGCCGTTGCGGCCCAGCACGCTGGGCAGGGAAAGAGTTGTTCCAAAATCACGGTTGAATGATCCAATGGGAATCACCGCACTCTCATCGCGCAGTACGATCTCTGCGATCCTGGCCGAAACCACACCAATCCCAAACACGCTGGCGCCCGTTCCTTCAATGATCGTGATGTTGGCGTAGCGTACTTCTTTCTCGACCTCTTTCTTGAATTGATCAAAGCTCATGCCAGTCTCTTCCGCAAATTCACGGATGGATCGGCCGCCAACGCGCGCGGACGACCAGAGAAATACCTGTGAAGTGCCGTGCTCGCCCACTACCAGAGCTTCCACACTCTCCGGGTTCACTTCTAATCTCTTCGCCAGATGGAAGCGGAAGCGCAGCGAATCGAGATATGTGCCGGTGCTTAGCACTTTCTTGTGACCCAGCCTCAGTGTTTGATCAGCCAGCGGATCCGGCGGATCGGTCACCACCAGAATCACCGAATTCGGCGCAGCCTGTGTGATCTGAGGAATAATTTCCTCAAAGGCCTTGGCATTCTTGTGCAGCAGATTGAGTCGGCCTTTAGGGTCACTACGGTCCGTGGCGCCGCCGTCTTTTTCATTCACGCCGGCGGTCACCATCACCAGTTCGGCGCCTTTGAGATCAGAGTATTCGCCGGCCCTCAATCGCACTTGCGGCTGTAAAACAGCGCCGTATTGAACGTCTGTGATAACTCCGTCCGCCCGTTTACGGCTGCGGTTGACCAGGACGATTTCACAAGCCACGCCGCGCGTGATCAGCGACGTTAAACAAGCCGCTCCTACCGCTCCTGCACCGACAATCCCAACTTTCATGGTTGCCTCCGAATTCCTGTGGATTTGATGCTGGCCAGAAGACGCGTGTTTCCGATGCAACCAAAGCCCCAAAAGACTAGGGCAATAGACCACGCCAAACGACCACAGCAAACAAAATGGTGCAGCGCCGCGCGCTCCTGCTCAGATGAAGTATTTGTCAGCGGACGGGTGGAATACGAATGCGATGGGACTGTCCGGCATCCTCATTCAGGGCCTGCTCGTAGTCGATGGCATGCCGATACCATAGCCGGACATTGCGCCAGGCTGCCAGAAATGAAAGCACAAAGGTGCAGGGAAGCAATACCAGGAATCCCAGCCCGGCAGGAAGAAAGAGCAGATGGAGTCCGGCAGAAATCATGCAGGTATAGACGCCGGCAAGGAGCGTTGCAAACAAAATCTGCATCGGGGTTACCGGAACGACTTTTGGTGGTCCCTGAAGGCTGGCGTAGGACGTGTCTTTTTCTAAAAGTGATCGGGCGAAGTCAGCTGTGACGCAGATAAAAAGGATAACGGCCACCGACAACAGGGCGAAACGCAGTGGGCCTTTGCAAAACCCTGAGGTCAACGTCAATGCTGAGGCGATCAGAAGATACCATCGCTCAAGTCGAGCGTGAGTTCCCCTGAGCCGTTCTATCAAGAGCTGCCACTGCTCAGCCAATCGCTACCCTCCGCGGGAGTCCTCGCCTAAACGCCCACTGGCTGTTTGCTCCGGTCTTTTACCGCGACGCGGCTGAACCAGTTGTGGCGGTCCTTCTCTTTTCCATAAACAATGTTGAAGAACTCGCGTTGCAGGGCCAGGGTAACTGGTCCGGTCTTTTCGCCGGCAATGCTGATCTTGTCGATGGACTTGATGGGAGTGATCTCTGAGGCGGTGCCGCAGAAGAAAACTTCGTCGGCAATGTAGAGCATTTCGCGGGGGATCATCTGTTCCGCCACCGGAATGCCAAGATCCTCAGCCAGCGTGAGCAGGGAATCGCGCGTAATGCCCGGCAGAACTGAGTTGCCCAGCGGCGGCGTCATCAGCTTGCCTTTGCGCACCACAAAAATATTCGCTCCAGAGGCTTCGCTCACAAGTCCATTTACATCCAGGGCAATCCCTTCCACATAGCCGTTCACAATCGCTTCCATCTTGATGAGCTGTGAGTTCATGTAGTTGGCGCCTGCCTTGGACATGGCCGGCATGGTGTTGGGCGCGATTCGCGTCCATGACGATACGCAGGCTTCCACGCCTTCGGTTACGTCGCCTTTTCCCAGATATTTGCCCCAGGGGTAATTAGTCATGTAGACGTCCGTGGGCGAGTTGAATGGATTCACGCCGGCTTCACCATAGCCGCGCATGATGATGGGACGCAGGTAGCAAGGCGAGACACCGTTGGTTGCCACCAGGTCGCAGGCGGCTTCGCAGAGCTGGTCCAGCGTGTAATCGCAGTCAATGCGATAAATCTTGGCGGAGTCAAGCAGCCGCTGCATGTGTTCACGCAACCGGAAAATGGCCGGTCCTTCCGGCTGTTCATAGCAACGGATTCCTTCAAAGACTGACGAGCCGTAGTTCACCACGTGAGACATCACGTGAATCTGGGCATCTTTCCAGGGAATGAACTTTCCGTTGTGCCAGATCTTTTCGGTCGCTTGAATCGCCATGGGGGCTCCTTCTGCCAGATTGTGCCAAATTCTGCCGCTTGCTGAATCCTCGGTTTGAATCCTGGCTCTTCCAATCCAGCAATCCAGTGACTCATTCCAAAGACATACCCGCACCTGGGCCATCGAAGCCTAGGACGTTACACTTACATTAGATATGATTCTTGGGCAAACAGGACATTATATCTGACAGAAATTTTCCGGCCAACATTTGATATTGCGATCGAATATGCATTCGTCACATTACAAATGTCAGCCGGACTTGTCGAAGCTGGCGATCTACAGCCAGGCGATTTGAGGATTAAGGATTTACTCGTGCCCGCCTTTCGCGGCACTTTGCACTGGTTTCGCCTGGTCCACTCCAGCGGGTGCGCTGGTTAATGGTGGCGGAGTTTGAGGAGACGTGGTTGCTGGTGTCTGTGCCACCACTGGCGTCGCTCCCGGCGTGTGCAGATACTGCTTCGGGTTCTTCATGATTACCGGCATGGCAGCGTAAGGTTTGGAATAGTCATTCGCCGCATTCCAGAAGAGGAAGCCGATTCCGCCGTGCTGGCTGGACGTTCCCACCTGCTTCAGTATGTATTCCGGCGAATACGTCTTGGTTCTCCATTTGAATGCCTGGAGCCACGGACGCAACACCACACCGGAGCCCGCCGTCACCTTCACGAAACGGTCCATCGATACGCCGATGAAATGTTCGGGCGCGTCGCCAGGGTGGTCATAGCCATCCATGCCAAAGAAGTGCGATGGGTAGATCATGGGCGATATCACGTCAGAGTGCTTGGACATCTTCACAATGTCCTGGCCGGTATGGGCCATATCGACCTGTCGTTGCCAGGCCATCACACCAAAGACGTCCAAAGACACCAGCACACCCATAGGGTGCAACTGCGTGTAGGCGCGATCCAGAAAAGCCGCGATCACGTCATCCCGATGCAGCTTGGGGTCTTTTTGAAAGTCGAACTGCGCGTCCGCCTGGTTACCTTCGGCGGGAAAGCGGACGTAATCAAACTGAATTTCATCCACTCCGGACGTGGCTACGTACTTTGCCAGGGCGATGTTGTAGTCCTGCACCTCTTTGTTCGACGAGTCGGACCAGACAAGTTTGCCGTTTTCCAGCCATGGCTTGTGCAGGCTGCGGCTCTGTACGGCCAGCGCGCTGTGATTCTGGGCAATGTTGTCGTCCCGGAAGAGCGCCTGCCGCGCGATCACGTGCATGTCAAGAGAGTGCAGGTAGCGCACGTACTTGGGCAGGTTGCTGATCGCATGATGGGTAACTTTGCGTGCCAGCGGATGCTCAAAGGGAACGTTGATGCTGCCATCACTGTCTTTGATATCAAAGACCACAGCGTTGCCGCCGGTTTCTTTCCAGTGCTGGACAATCTGTATGCCTTTTGCGCTGCCGGCAGTGCCACCCGTCAAATAAATGGCGCGCAACTCGGTGTCTTTCGGATAGGGATGGGTCTTTTCCACAATGGGTTGCGGCTCTATGCCGGGAATGAGAACGGTCTCACCTTTTTTGAAGGACGTTTTCCCATTGTTGGCCTCTGCAATGGCAGCAACGTATTCCGCAACCGTCATGTATTTTGACTCGGTCAGATGTTGCCGGGCCAGAAAGATGGCTGTGGTGAGCGCCTTGGCTTCATGGGTAATTGTCCCCGGTGGCAACGGCTGGGCCGGAGCGGCGCTGGCGTTTCCCGGGGCCCCGTTACCTGTCACGGCCGGCGGCGTGGTTGCATTCTGTGTGGTGTTGGTCGAGGTTTGCGCCGGCGTGGCTGCTGAAACCTTGGTCTGCGAGATGAATTGTGGGTGGCGAACAAAGAATATAACTGCAATTACCAGCCCGGCAACAATGAGCGTTGCCGACGAAACAATACCTGACTTTTTGGTTGCCATGCGAACTCTTTTCCGGGGTCTGAACGAATATTAGCATGACGCCAGCTACTCTGATCAAAATGCCTGCTGGTGCTTGGCCTTTTGTCATGCATGCTGCATCTAACCGTCTGATGCGTGGCCGCCGGGTGTTGGCAAGTCAGTTATTACAACTCTGAAGCTAAGGCATCCATCTCACTTTCTTAGACCTTTTTATTGAAGGTTCTGTCCTCGGCGGAAGAGGCGAGGCAAAAATATGAGGACCGGTCTTAATACAGCACTTGATCCAAGCCGGCGCAGCTCGGATGCGCTTGATTTTGAATCCGCCCTGCGGCGGAAGATTGTTGGCCAGGATGCGGCCATCGATAAAGTCGTCGAAATATATCAGATGTTTCTCGCATCCCTGAATGCTCCCGGGCGCCCTCTCGGGAACCTCTTATTTCTTGGTCCCACCGGCTCCGGCAAAACCCGGGTGGTGGAAGCCATGGCGGAAGCTCTCTTTGGCGATCCGCGCGCGGTCATTAAGATTGACTGTGCTGAGTTTCAGCATAGCCATGAGATCGCCAAGCTGATTGGTTCTCCTCCGGGCTACCTCGGACACAGGGAGACTCACCCTCTGCTGACCCAGGAAGCGCTGAACCAGTGGCATACGGAAAAGCGCAAGCTCACGTTGCTGCTGTTTGACGAAATCGAAAAGGCCAGCGACGCACTATGGCAATTGCTCCTGGGCATTCTGGACAAAGCCACGCTTACCCTGGGGGACAACCGCCGCGTTGATCTCTCCCAGTGCCTGATCGTGATGACCTCCAATCTCGGGGCGGGTGAAATGAGTGACATCCTCACCGGCGGTCTCGGCTTTGCCAAGTCCAAGAACAGTGAGCGAGTGGTGGATACCAGGCTGGACGAGAAGATCACTCGTACCGCCCAGGAAGCCGCACGCCGCAAATTTTCGCCCGAGTTCATGAACCGCATCGACAAGATGGTGGTCTTTAAGACCCTCAAACCTGAGCATCTTGAACACATCCTGGAAATTGAACTGGGGATGGTCCAGCAGCGTATTCTTCAAGCCACTGGGAACCAGCAATTTGTGTTCAGCTGCACCACCCCGGTCAAGAGGTTCCTGCTGGTGGAAGGCACTGATCCAAAGTACGGCGCGCGGCACTTGAAGCGGTCCATCGAAAAGAACATCGTCTTTCCCCTGGCGAATCTTGTTGCCACCGGCCAGATCAAGCTCGGTGACTTCATCCGTATCGACATGAAGGAGAGTCGTCTGACCTTTACCAAGGAAGCCGAAGGTGCTCTGGTGCCGGTCTTGCTTGAGCGCTATGGCGATTCCAGCGGCAATACCATGTCCGCCCGCGCCAGCCGAGGGGCATCCAAAGGAAGAGACGTCAGCGGGTCCGCTACTGGCGAGCATAAGTAATTTGTTTCAGCTGTCGAAAAGGCCGCTTGCGGGCGGCCTTTTTTATTTCAAGAGGTTCAAAGGTCAGGGATTTGCAGGGATCAGGGACGAGGGGTCTATCCCTTTTTCAGCTCCAGCAGGACCAGCCTCGCAACCTCTTTCAGAGTCTCAAAAACGCCGTTACCCTGGAATGCGACCGCCTCAAACACCGGCTCGCCTTTCCGCACCAATTCCTTGGTCAATTCTTCCACTGGTAACGCGGTTGGCAGGTCACGTTTGTTCAATTGCAGAACGTAAGGTATTTTCTTGAACTCGTAACCGTGTTCTTTGAGGTTTTCGTGCAGATTATCGAGCGCTTCAAGGTTGGCATCCTGGCGTTCTTCCTGAGAATCGGCCACAAAGACCACGCCATCCACCCCGCGCAGGATCAGTTTACGGCTGGCGTCATAGAACACCTGCCCAGGTACTGTATATAGATGAAAACGTGTCTTAAACCCGCGCACCGTGCCCAGATCAAGGGGCAAGAAGTCAAAAAAGAGGGTTCGGTCGGTCTCAGTCGCCAGTGAGATCATCTTGCTCTTCTGCTTGTCAGCAGTCTTGTCAAAGATAAATTGCAGGTTCGTCGTCTTACCGCCCAGACCGGCGCCGTAATAGACGATCTTGCAGTTGATCTCCCTGGCCGCAAAATTGATGAAACTCAAAGGCTGTCCTCAGTTACCCTTCGCGACATGGAGTGCCGGGCGAACGGTTAAGACGTCTAGGCTGCTGAAAGCATTGTTTATACCACATCAGGCTGAAAACGTATCCAACCCTCGAGCCTGCGTGCAGGTTACGGTCATGGCACACCAGATTTACCTTTCCCTTGACCTCCGTTGGCAGCTGTTTGCCTATGGTTGTGGTGTCGGCGAAGGTGCCGGTGCAGAAGAGGTCGAAGACGACGGCGCAGTCGAAGACGTAGGCGGCAGCGGGTAGTATCCCTGCTTGGCCAGAACGTTTAAGCCTGCCCGATGCACCTTGACCTCAATGGAACGGTAGCTGCTCGATTTGGTCGCTTGCGTTGTGTAGCCAAGGGTGTACTGGTTGCGCGCCGTATCCGTCAGTTTGGCATAAGCAGCTTCAACCGTGCTGCGATCGAAGGCCGTCAAGACTTCGCCCGCGGTGTCGGAGGCGTATTTGGGAAGGATATTGCCATAGCCGAAGCCGGGAACGCGAATCCGGTCCAGCCGGTCATAAATGGGAATGGACGCCGTATCCACGCCCAAAGCGTAAACGGCAATGTTTTGTCCCAGGAGGAATTTCTTGACCTCATCATAGTGCGCGGTGCTGCCAAGTTCGCGCCCGTCACTCACTACGAAAATGATGCGACGCCGGGATTTGTCGCGGCGGCTGAGGTCCTGAGCGGCGCGTAGAATTGCGTCATTCAACACGTAGGATTCTGAGACCGGTGCCGGCACCGCATCCGGCTTAACGCTGGGATCAGCTTCATGTCCGTTGAGCGATGGTCCGGAATGCGAAAATGGACCGCCGCCTACCATCGGCGGACCGCCTTCCCGCCCCGGGCGTTTGACCTTGGCGATCGTGGTTGTAGACACATTCGTGGCGCCGGAATAACCGGAAACCATTTGCACCGTGTGGCCGTAGCGATACAGTGCGACTTCGTCAAACTCGCTGAAGGCGCTGATCAACGCCGGCAAACTTTCATTCACCTTTTTCATGGTGGTGGATGGCAGATCGGTATCCAGAACAATGGCCGCCGAAAGAGGAAACGGATCGCTGGTAAAGAATTTGAGCTGTTGCGGCGAGCCATCCTCCAGGACAGTAAAGTCGTTCGGGGTAAGACCCGAAACCAGATGTCCTGACTTGTCCTTTACCGTGACCGGTATCTGCACAAAATTTACGGAAACGCTGATCTTGTAGAGATCGTCGCGGCTGCCCACGATTCCAGCCTGTGCTTTCGTCGCTCTGGGCCTGGGTGTTGCAACCGGCACAGGATCATTCGCGGCGCTGGCAGGGCGATCGTTCTTAGGGGCCGGCGGCGCGTCATCAGGGAATTGGCTCTGCTGGGCCTGCGGTTTGGGTTTGGGTGCATCCGGGACGTTCTGAGGCTGCTGCTGTTGTTGCGCCCACAGTGAGACCACTAGTAAAACACACAGACAAACCAGCTTTTTGGCACCGGACCCGAAGCCTGACATTTTTCTAAGCCTCCACTCTATAAGACGACTTTAGGATGCAAATCGGCGCAGGAAACCTGTTATTTGAACGAGCTTTTTGCCTTATCTTGCATCACGATTCCGCGACGCCGGGAAAGTCACCCCCGGAGCAGGCCCTGACTCTGCTCCGCAGAATCTGGTTCCATTGTAAGCTTTTTCAGGCATTCAGAACTTTAGCAGAGCGCATCCAATAGAATGTTCATACCCTAAATGCCGAAATTTAGAGAGGCAGCGTAATGCGGACCTTCCTGCACGTCTTCGCTATCATATTGCTCCTGCTTGTGGCCGGGGTTGCTCAGCAGCCGTCCAGCCAGGGCCAGTCTTCTCCCGGCCAGCAGCAACAGGGCAACGAGCCGGTCTTTCGTAAGAACGTTAACCTGGTCACTGTGTATTTCACAGTTAAGGACAAGCACGGTGCTCTGGCCCCGAACCTGACGAAGGATTCGTTTCAACTTACCGAAGAAGGCAAGCCCCAGACCATTAAGTACTTTGCCGCTGAAAGCAATCAGCCGCTGACTTTGGGAATTCTCATTGATTCCAGCGGCTCCATGCAGAATATGCTGCCGGAAGAAAAAGTGGTCGGCGCTGACTTCCTGCGCAGCGTGATTACCGACAAAGACCTGGCGTTTGTGTTGAGCTTTGATATCAGTGTGGATCTATTGCAGGACCTCACGTCAGACGTTCACGAACTCAATCGCGGTCTGGAGAAAGCCAGGATCAACATAGGCAGCGGAGGCGGCGGTGTACCAGGCATCGGCCAGGGTCCCATTCCCATCTCCCGCCCCAAAGGCACTCTACTCTACGACGGAATTTTCCTTGCCAGCGATGAAATGCTCAGTAAGCAGGTGGGACGCAAGGCTGTTGTGGTGCTGACAGACGGCGTTGACCAGGGTAGCCGGGAGAAATTGAAAGATGCCATTGAAGCGGCCCAGAAGGCTGACACGATCTGCTACGTTCTGTTGATCAGCGATCCGCGTTACGGCTCTGATCCGCATGACATGGGCCAGCTGGCCGAACAGACCGGAGGACGCATGATCACGGTCAATAATCCCAACAAGCTGGGCGACGCGTTCAAACAGATTTCCAATGAACTGCGCAGCCAATACAGCGTTGGCTATTCACCCACTGATCCAAAACATGATGGCAGCTTCCGCAAAATTGAGATCAAAGCAAAAGACTATAAGATTCAGGCCCGCAAAGGATATTACGCTCCCAGCGAATAGAAGCTGCCTTTGTTCTTCTGTTTTCATCCCGAGCGGAGCGAGGGATCCATACAGTCTTTGAGTGTCTCTTCATCCCGAGCGAACGCGCCGAGCCCGCTGTGACAAGCGCCCAACAACCTATCCACGTGTAAGGAACTCTTCGGCGGTTTGCGCGCAGCGCCAGATTAAGGGTGAGGCCGACCACGCGCCGAGCCCGTCGCAACAAGCGCCCGACAACCTATCCACGTGTCAGGAACTCTAAGGCGGTTTGCGCGAAGCGCCAAATCAAGGGCGAGGCCGACCACGCGCCGAGCCCGTCGCAACAAGCGCCCGACGATTTATCCACGTGTCAGGAACTCTAAGGCGGTTTGCGCGAAGCGCCAAATTAAGGGCGAGGCCGACCACGCGCCGAGCCCGCTGCGACAAGCGCCCGACGATTTATCCACGTGTCAGGAACTCTTGGGCGGTTTGCGCGCAGCGCCAAATTAAGGGCGAGGCCGACCACGCGCCGAGCCCGCTGCGACAAGCGCCCGACGATTTATCCACGTGTCAGGAACTCTTGGGCGGTTTGCGCGCAGCGCCAAATTAAGGGCGAGGCCGACCACGCGCCGAGCCCGCTGCGACAAGGGCACGTAAACCTACGCTGGTGAATGAACTTCAAAGCGGTTTGGAGCGCAGCGACATAAATTATTGTTTCGGAACGTAATATCCCTTTTTCGCCCTCACGCGAAACTTCTTGTCTGCCATGCCGATCTGGATGGGACGGAACCCGCCATTGGCAATGAACGCGTCAGGCTTATAGGAGATTGAGTATTGGCTGCGCAATTCTTCGCGAATATCGTGAAACGCATCTGCCAGGTCCTGCAGCTTAAAAGGGAAGAATGCTCTTCCGCCGGTGGCGTCAGCCAGCAGCTTCAGGTTTTTATCGCCCTGGTCCTGAATGTTACTCAGGTTCGTGCTGATGGTGTAGACGATCACTTCCGCGCGCTGGGCCATATCGAGCGCTTCCTGCCTCAGGACGCGGCTCTGATTGTCGTCTCCGTCTGAAACCAGGATGATGGCCTTACGCACCGGCCCGGCATCACGTTCTTTCATCAGCTTGTCGCGGCAGGCAAAGTACACCGCGTCCCATAATGCCGTGCCGCCGCCGGGACGGATCACTTGTATGCCCTTCGTGAGCTTGTCCAAATCACCGGTAAAGTCCTGGGTCAGGTCCCAGACCTCATCAAACGCCAGCACAAAAGCGCGATCGCTTTTAGGACGTATGATCTGCTGCAGAAATTCACTGGCCGCCTGTTGCTCAAAAAGAAAACGATCGCGAATGGAATTGCTGGCGTCAATCAACAGGCCTACACGAAGCGGGAGGTCGGTCTCGGCTTCAAAGTTCATGATCTGCTTGGGCGGAAGGTTGTTGTCCAGGATCTTGATGTCGTTTTGCTTCAGGTCTTTGATAAACCGCCCATGCTTGTCCGTGACGGTAAAAATCACGTTGACCAGGTCCGTTCTTACCCCGAACTTGTAGGGCGAATCGTCTGTCGCGGGCGTGACCGCCGCGGAATCCGGAACCGGCGTCGGTGCAGGGGATGACGGCGTCTGACTCTGCATTCTGGAAGTTCCCAGCAATGCGCAGGCGATGAGCAGGATAAGGGCTTTATGGGCAGACATGAATGGGTCTTCTCTCGACTATTATAAGCTGGTGGCCCCGGATTCCTAACCTTTCTACACATTGTGTGCTGTAACGACCATTTGTCTCGCCAGACGAAAAAAAGCCCAGCGCGCTGGCTGGGCTTCTTGCGATGTTTGAGGAGTTGTTATTGGTGAGGAACGAAATAACCCTTCTTCGCCCGGACATGAAATTTCTTGTTGTCCGCCACAATCTGAATAGGACGGTATTTCCCGTTGCCGTCAAATTGGTCCGGTTTGTAAGAAACTGAGTACTGGCTGCGCAACTCTTCCTGAATTGACTTGAACGCTGCGCTCAAATCGTGCAGTTTCGAGGGGAAGAAAGCGCGGCCGCCGGTGGCTTCTGCCAGCATCTTCAGATTTTTATCGCCATTGTCATAAATGTTGCTCAGGTTGGTGCTGATGGCGTAGATGATCACTCCGGAGCGCTGCGCCATGTCATAGGCTTCCTGGCGCGTCATGCGGCTCTGATTGTCATCGCCGTCGGAAACAATGACGATGGCCTTGCGGACTGTTCCGTTGGTGCCTCCTGCGCGCTCTTTCATCAACTTGTCGCGGCAGGACGTGAAGACTGCATCCCACAGGGCCGTACCGCCGCCGGGACGAATCACATTAATTCCGCGAGTCAGCTGCCCCATATCGCCAGTGAAGTCCTGGGTAAGATCAGTTACTTCATCAAAGGCCAGGATAAAAGCCTGGTCTGTCCGTGGACGGATGATCTGGCGCAGAAACTCGATGGACGCCAACTGTTCAAACTTGAAACGATCTTTGATGGAATTGCTGGCATCGATCAGCAGGCCCACACGCAGAGGAAGGTCGGTCTCCGATTCAAAATTGGTCACCTGCCGCGGCGGCATGTTGTTATCAAGGATCGTAAACTGCGTCTGCTTCAGGTCTTTTACAAATCGGTTGTGTTTGTCCGTCACCGTAAAGATTACGTTGACCTCATCGGTCCTGGACCGGAACACAGGCAGAGGCTGGTCATCTGCCGAACTAACGGTGCCCGATGGGACAACACTGGAGCCTGGAGGAAAGAGTGACTGGGCATGTCCACCTGTCGCTGTCACCATAACGAGGGCGGCGGCAGAAAACATGGCCAAAACCCTCAAAACTGACAATGAAGCTACTTTGAATTCGGTCATCATAAAGAACCCGTATGTCCTTAATCCCCTACTCTATCCAGAAACTCTTTTAGCTCTGCCGGCAGGGGCTGTTCGAACGACAGTGGCTTGTCACTTATTGGATGCCGAAATTGTAGCGCGAAAGAGTGCAAGTAGTGCCTGCCCAGAGATGCTGGTTCTGATGCTGTACCTACGTAACCCGGAAGAGCACGTGGCGCGCCATAAAGCGCATCGCCGGCCACTGGATGGCCCACGGATGAAAGATGCACGCGAATCTGGTGCGTGCGCCCGGTTTCGATTTTTACTTCCAACAGGGAAAACTTCCCGTGCTTTCCTTCCATTGCTTTCAATACTTTCCAGTGAGTGACCGCCGTGCGACCGTCCCCACGCCTGGTCGTCATTCGCTCGCGCCGCACCAGATCGCGGCTTACCGGCGCATCAATCCTGCCCTGTGTCTGGGGCATCCATCCATGCACCAGTGCCAGGTATGTCTTTTTTACCTCGCGACGCAAAAATTGCTCCGCCAGCCTGCGATGCGCATTGTCATTCTTTGCCACCACCAGCAGACCGCTGGTTTCCTTGTCCAGGCGGTGAACAATGCCTGGACGCAGCGGATCGCCCACTTGCGACAGATCGCGGAAGCGATGGAGTAGCGCGTTGACCAATGTTCCTTTGCTGCCTGCCTCGCCCTTACCTGATCCTGCATGCACCGTCATGCCTGCCGCTTTGTTGATGACGGCGATGTCATCGTCTTCGTAAACCACGTCCAGTGGAATGTCTTCAGCATAGGCATGCAGAGGCGGAAGTGTGACGCGTCCGGTAATCAGAATCTCTTCCCCGCCCTTGAGGCGCATGGCCGCTTTCGGCTGTCCGCCGTTGACGGTGATCTTCTCCTGCTCAATCAGTTGCTGCACACGCACCCGGCTGATATCAGGAATTTGTGCCGCAAGCCATTGGTCCAGGCGCTGGCCCGTTGCGTCGGCCGGAACCGTGTAGCTCTGTGTGGAAAAAGCTTCAGGCATTCAAGGTGGATTGTATTCGACGGAGGATGGCAGATCTCGCGCAATAAATATTGACGACGTTAGTGCACTTGGTTCTTCAAAGGCCTTGCATGGCCTAAAGCCTGTGCCACGCCAAGGAGAGCCCACACATGCTGTCCTGTATCTGGCCTGGAGTGGGCCCACTTGACGGCCTGGCGCGGGCCCTCCTTGATGGTCCAGTTACGCGCAATTTCTTTGACCACATCGTCGAAGTTGGCACTAGCAGCAAAGAGATCCGCCCGAGAGTTCTTGAGGTTTTGCACCTCGCTATACAGACGCAAAGCTTCAGTGATATTTCCTTTTTTCGCCGCACTCACTGCGATCTGTTCTATCCCGTACACCCGGTCGTCATTGAATGGCTCGCTGCGCAACAGGTGTTCGGCCCCAACTGGATCAACAGCGTATTGTCGGATAGCCACAAACGAGACGTACGTGCACTTGTTTTCCTCTAACGCAGCGTCGATCTTGGCGTAACCTTCATTGGCTACGGCAAAATATGCAGTGTCACAGGAAGTTGGCAGGAGTTCCTTGTACATTGCTGGGAGATATTGAAATCGGGCAATCTCAACAAAGTCTTTCCGTCGCGCGGGATTTGTCAAGTGTGACGCCAGATCAGGGATGCGCCCCTCTTGGTGCTTTTTTCGGATAGCGGTGTCCACTGCATAGAACAACTGAATGAACTGTCTCGTTTTCATTCGTTCCGATGTTTGCAGGGCTGCAGCCAAATCACCACCTTCAATCTGGTGATTAGCCAAAGCCTGCAACACCTCGTCCACAGCATAGTCGTCGAGGGGTGCGCTGGTTTCCAGTGCGCCTCGTTGGTCGCCCTTACCTGCCTGAGCCAAAGCAATTGCCTTCGTTGCACTCTTGCCGAGAGGAGTTCCGGAAAACCTCGCAATCATTGTCTTGGACCCTTGAGTGTCCCCGTTTTCAGTACGAATCCTGGCTAATTCCTCTATGGCCCAGTCCTGCTCATCTCGGCGGGTAAAGAGTTTGCTCGTTGAAATTGCATCGTCGTAGTATCCCTGTCCCGCCTGTTGTTCGAAGATCTCTGAAGGGGGACGTTGCCCTGCTTGTTCACATTCGGCGACGGCTGCTCGAAGCAGTTCCTGATCAGTGATCTTGTATCCCGGACCGCGTACCCAAAGAATCCGCGAGACGCCAGAAGCAAAGAAGACCACCGCGATGATCAACACAATCTTCAATCTGAAACGTGGCGAAGATAGGCGGATTATCCCCATTCGGTAATTAGACACCGTGTACTGGCTTCGATTACAAAACCAATCGGAACCAATGGCCCTGAGCTTTGGGGAGAATGAGGAAGGGATTTTACGCAACCGACCCACGCGGCCGTATGACCGGGCCGTTCTGAACCCATCCTAAGATGGTGGGAACCCGCCGCGGCTCTTTAGGCATTTCCGTACTGGCGGAACCTCGCGCACCGAGCCGTTATTATACGAGTCAGGCCCCCTGTTCATTGAATGTTGGTTCATGAACGGTTACCGTTCCTACCTGCGTTGCAGGCCGGTTGACATGGTTGATGCTAAAGAAAAGGACGCTAAGAAGCAAGGGTACCAACGCGTATTGACGCTTCTTTTTATGCGTACTTTCTTTTACAGAAATTTGATTGGACTTTCTGAGACTGGTGCAAGTTTAAAAGCGGAATTCCTGAATCAAAGGCGGGTTCGCGTCGAAATCGCTGTAGCGGATCCAGGTGGGACGCACGCAGAAATACACGATGCCCGGCCATGCCAGGCGCGATGGCCCGTCAGGCCACGCTTTAAAGTAGATCGCCTGAAAGCGCTGCAACTCGGTTCCGCTTAGTTCGGTCGCCTGCCCCTCATATTGCAGCGTCTGCTCGCCGCTCCAACCGAGCACGAGTGAACATGCAGTGTTTCTGACGAGGTTGGAATACTTGCGGGAAGTCTTAACCGTGTCAAAGATGATTTCCAGGTCCTGCGTAACGCCAATTCCCACCAGCGCCGATTGCACGCTCCCGGATGAGGGCAGGCCTGTTGAGGACAAGGAAGAAATGACTCCAAGCTTGCAGCCTGAAATAAATCCGTACAGATCGCACTTCGTCATTTCATGGTCTTGATTTCAAGGTCTTGCTGTTCAAATGGCCCGAATGCCGTCGGGCTCACCCGGCACGGCGTTGCTCTCCCAGGACTTCATCCAGCGCGCCGGAGAGTGCTCCCGTGCGCTCACGGAACTGAGAGGCCAACAGGTCATATTTCTTTTTCAGGACCTGATACTCGTCGGCAATGTTCAAAGCCGCCAGCACTGCCACGCGCAGGGAATCCACGGTGGAGGTCTGTTCAGCCACATTGCGCATTTTTTTGTCGACGAAATCAGCCAGCTTCAGGATGTACTCTGTGTCCACACCACGAAGGTTATAGGCCTGATCGTAAATCTCTACTCGGATCGGTGCCGCGGTCGTTTGTGAAGCCACGCTCGACTCCTTAAAGTAAAACTTCTATTGCTTGATTATCGTTTGTCCGCCGTCCCGGTCAAGTAGATTCGTCCAGATTGTGCGGATTTTTCAGTATCAATTTAAGGGCGAGGCCGACCACGCGCCGAGCCCGCTGCGACAAGCGCCCGACAACCTATCCACGTGTAAGAAACTCCCAAGCGGTTTGCGCGAAGCGCCAAAGTTAAGGGCGAGGCCGACCACGCGCCGAGCCCGCTGCAACAGAGCCTCGGGAACTTCCCGCGAGCCAAACTCTTCAGCGGTTTGCGCGAAGCGCCAAATTGAGGGCGAGGCCGAGCACGTGCCGAGCCCGCTGCAGCAGTAGCCTCGGGGATTTTTCCACGAGCCGAAATCTAAAAGCGGTTTGCGCGAAGCGCAACGAATGAAGCTAGCGTTGTTCCACTTCAACCAAGGCATCAATCTGCTTCAGCATCTTCTCCACCCGGCCGCGAACGTCTTCACGCTCTTTGCGAAGAGACAGGACCTCTCCACGCAATACTTCAACCTCTTCTTCGCGTTGTTCGAGTTGCTCGCGCAGACGGCTGGCGTCGCGCTCTGCGGCTGCCTTGCCTTCGCGCGCCGACTTCAACAGCTCAATTGCCCTGTAGATTTTTTCTTCCAGTGCGGGAAAATCTTCTCCCGTCCGTTCCACGTCAGCTTCCGCTTCTCGTGCCATATGTACTGCCATATAAGCTCACTGCTCCAATAACAAGATGAGCGAAAGTATATCGCATGCAAATGTGGAAATGGCGGGATTAACTGCAAAGATCAGGCAAGCTTGCGGCAACGAGAGTACCTGCTCAGCAGAGCTGCTCGAAACCACACACACTGGTTGAAATCTATTGTCGAACCCTCTACTGGAGGCGGCGTGGTGTTCTGTCCTGGAAAAAGAATCTTGACGTAGAGACGTAGCTTGCTACGTCTCCGCCTGCGCGATCTGTTGCATCACGCGGCGCGATCGTCCAACATCTCGAGTTGGCTTCTCTGGCCGGTACCGGTGAAATCTGTCAATCCCGCCACAGTCGCCAGCGCCAGCCCTTGCAGCCGGAAAAACGTGGCTTCACGTTCATCATGGAACCTGAGCATGTCTGGCATGCTCGCCGCCATTCCGCTGAGTCCGAAGTCGATCGCACCGTGGGTCTCAAAGTTGATCTCCCCAAACATGCCGCCGGGATAATCCGTGAAAATCGACGTCACTAATTCTGCTCCGCCGCAGACAAAGGAACTGACAGCCGCCCGTTTATTGCGCTTCCAGAAGAAAGCTCCCATGGCCAGGAAGGAAGCCGCCATTGCGTAATCAATGATGGCATGAGCTTTGGGATTGATCACTTTGGGAAGACGGTTGGTGATGAATTTGGCGCCCCGGTCTAATACTGGCATGTGCTCTCCGCGTGATGATGGGATCCGTACTTCCTTAGGAGATGAAAACGTTCCCGTTGAAGTTGTCCTATGTGCCTGCCCCGCGCCGAAAATGAGGCATTGACAAGCATTACTTCGCAATATACATTGTATTGCAAGGTATATGGCACTGCTAAGGAAGACCGCGAAATCCGAACCGCCGGAAAAGTGGGAAGCGCAGCTGCGCAAAGGCTGCCTGGAACTCGCGATTCTGGCCAGCCTGTGGGAGCAGAGGCTCTATGGGTTGGAGATACTGCGTTTGCTGGAGAAGGAGTCTGATCTGGTGCTGGCTGAAGGAACGGTTTATCCCATCCTGGGGCGTCTCAAAGAAGATGGCCTACTCCAGTCTGAGTGGGTTGAGGCCGACGCCGGACATCCGCGCAAATACTATTGGCTCACTGCACCGGGCAAGCAAAAGGTGGTGTCGATGGCGCAGTTTTGGAGCAGTTTTTCCGGCAATCTGAATACCTTATTGAAGCCCGTGCTGAATGGGAAGGGAGGAAAATCGTGAACACTATGAACTGCAATGCAATGGTGGAAGACTATTTTGTTCGCCTCAATTCCAGCCTGTCTGACCTGCCTCAGGCTCGGCGACAGGATTTCGTGTTGGAGCTTCGCGCCCACGTGATGGACAAGCTTGCACAAGTAGCCGTGGTGACCGAAGCCGACTGCAAAGATGTGCTGCAAGCTCTCGGCACTCCCGACGAGATTGCCAGACAGTACAGAATGGAGTTTCTACTCAAACATTCCTCCTGGAACCTTTCTCCGGTGACGGTGCTGCGCACGCTTTTGCGCTGGACACTGGCTGGAGTCCAGGGTTATCTGGTGTTCCTGGTAGCGATGATTGGATACGCTATTGCTGCGTGCTTTTACATCACCGCTTTGCTGAAACCGTTCTTCCCGCACAACATCGGCATGTATGTGAGCGACCAGGGTATCAACCTGGCTAATTTTCCCGTTCAATACGGACGCGAGGTGCTGGGCAATTACTACATCCCATTCGCGGTCTTTACCGGTTATCTGTTTACCCTTGGCACTACTTTGCTAATCCGTTTGTTGGTGCGCCGTCTGGGCGGCTTGCGCCGGAAAATCTGACGCGCCCCAATTTCCCTCTTAAGCCAGTTTCGGCATCTTGTCCCAGGCTGCCCAGAACGCCTTCATCTGATCGGGTTTGCCCAGTGATATGCGCGCATACGTGTCCATGGGAGGAAACGGCCGGCCGATGCGGATATCGTTCTTCGCAAAGTGGTCAATCACGGTTTGCACCGGACGTTGCGTGTTGATCATCACGAAATTTGTCCAGGAAGGAATGGCTGAGACCTTCCGTACAGAGGCCTCATGCATGAAGACCTCGCGATCATTGTTATTGCGCTGAACCGCGATCTGGCGCTCGTCAGGATCATCCAGAGATGTGACTCCGCAACGCAAGGCAAAGATGTTGATGCTGTCCTGCTGCTGGTGCATGCGCAGCAGCTTGGCTGTTGTGGGCGTCGCCACGCAGTATCCCAGTCGCAATCCCGCCATGCCGTAGATCTTGGAGAACGTACGCGCCACAATCACGCGATCATCATGGACTGTGTGCTCGATAAAGGAAGCATAGTCCGCGGACACGGTGACAAAATCGTGGTAAGCCTCGTCCATCAGCACATAGCAATTCTTCGGTAGCTCACGAATGAAATTTTCCAGACTGCGGCGCGGCGTCACGCTGCCTGTCGGGTTATTGGGATTGCAGATGTAAACCAGCCCGGGATCTTTCTGCGCCTCAATGCCCATGGCCACAAGTGCGTGAGCGTAGCTTGCCGCCAGCGGGATCTTTACCACCTCAGCGTTGCTGGCGTGTGCATAAAACCCAACGGCTTCAAAGGTAGGCGACGCCATCACCAGCTTCTTGCCCGGCCCGGTGAACGCGCTTACCGCCAGCTTCAGTATCTCCGTTGATCCGCACCCCACAATGATCTGTTCCGGGCTCACGTTGTTCATCTTGGCCAGCTTCCTGGTCAGTTGCTCAACGCTGAAATCGGGGTAGCGATTCGCATCCTTGAATGGATTGGGCATGGCCAGCACGCTGGGGAAGGGCCCATAGGCATTCTCATTGCTGTTCAGCAGAATCGGGCCGCCGGGTTGTTGCTCTCTGAGCGGCTCCGCCCACGTGAGCAGTCCGTTGGGGAATCCTGAAGTTGCAGCGACGGCGGCAGAGACACCTGCGGCTTTGAAAAGCGAACGACGTGAGATCATGGCGGGAATTGTACTCGAATTCGGCTCATGATTTGAACCATGAGTTTTCACCGCCACGCTGCTAGCCAGATGTCTCTGAACCTGCGCCTTTCACCAGCTCACGGTGCCTGTCAATCCAATAACACCACGCAATCATCAACCACATAAGCAGCCCGCCGTATTTAAGAGCGTTAACGTTGGGCGGCGGAGGACCGAACGTGGAGCCTGCCCAGATCACGACCAGCAAGACAACAAAACTCCAGAGGGCGATCTGGCCAGTCTTGTCTTTGGCTCGAGTCTGGTTCAGATAAATCGCAAGACCGCCAAAGAACATGAGCAATTCAACAGTCACCGTTGCGCCCATTGAGTTCCAAAGGCCCAGACCGTATTTCTCGCCCGACCAGGGCGAAACCGGCATATCAGGCCGATGTGATGCCCAGTCCAACACCCAGTGGCTCAGGACTCCGGCGGCAACAACCCAGGCTCCCGCCCGGTACCGCCGAATCACGAAGTACACGGCTGCGAAACCCACGGCCCAGAAGAGATCCATAAGCAAGCTGTGAGACCAGGGATAGGCGACAAAATTCAGCGGCGTCACCCTGGTGATGCCGGGAACAATCGTGACCTGCTCCCAGCCAAGGATCAGGAACAGCGGCCAGAGCGCGTCTGCAAATTCAGTTGCCAGTACGGTTGTGCCCAGTGACGTGCGCGGCGCCGCCTTCTTCGCGGCGAATGCAAGACCAAAATGTCCCAGAAACATGCGGAGTAGCTTAGGAGATCATGTGAGTGATTACAAGTACGGATGGAATCAACTGTCCGTCGTGTGGGATCGGAAATATTCTTCACGCAGAATCGACCACATCAATACATCTTCAAAAATGTCCCACTTCTTGATTAGTTGACGCATGCGGCCTTCCTGCTGCATTCCGATCCGGGCCAGCACTCGCCCGGACGCTGCATTCCTGACCATGTGACAGGCGCAAATGCGGTTCAAGCCTTCTACCTTGAATCCGTATTCCAGGACGGCACGAGCAGCCTCAGTGGCATAGCCTTTGCCTGCGGACGGTTCATCCATCCAGTATCCCAGTTCACCTTGCTCGTTGGGGCGATCAATGGTCTTGATCAGAACGCCGCCAATCAACTGTTCAGGCGTTTCTCGCAGGGCGATGGCGAAAAATGCGCCGGTGCCGAATGCAAATTCGTTCTTGTATTTTTCGATATCGTCCATGGCCTGGGCGGGACTGTAAGGATGAGGGATGGATGCTGTGGTGTCAGCTACCCGGCGGGTTCCCGCCAGTTCGGACAGAAGGGTCGCGTCAGCGGCAACGAAAGGACGAAGAACCAGCCGTTGGGTCTGCAAAGTCGGCTGGATGCGAAGACCGGAATCCGGTGCATCTGTTGCAGACTTGCCGGACTTGCGAACTGCTGACAACCAACGCATTGACCGACTCCGTTTACGCACTGCGAAGATTTCCGCCCCTGGCTTCCAGTGCTTTGACGATTGCCGCCGACCACTGCGCCACTTCGTCGTCGCGGAGCGTGCGCTCCGGCGATTGGAACTCCGCCCGCAACAGAATCGAATAACTACCTGCCGGGACTGAGCCGCCACGGAATGTCTCGGCCGGAACAAAGCTCCGCATTTCGCTGATGTTCAGGGCGCTTACGGCCGCCGAGATCTGCGCGAATGTGACGCTATCGGCAAACACGAAGGAGAAGTCACGGTCCACGGCCGGGAACTTCGACAGGGGTTCATAGCGCGCGACCCGCAATTCGAAGTGCAACAACTGGTCAAGATAGATCTCCGCCAGATAAACTTCCTGTTTTAGCTTGCGCGTTGCAGCCACATCAGGGTGGATCTGTCCGAATTGGGCAATCACCTGGCCACCGGCTTTCACGCGCGCGCAGCGTCCGGGATGGTAATACTCTGCCGCTTCGGCTTCGAACGTCGAACCCGAAAGACCAAAGCCGGCCAAAAGCGTTTCCATGTCACCCTTGAGATCGAAAAACGTATACGGCCGCGCCTTGGTGTGAACGTCCTGACGCACCGCATTACCCGTGGCGCCAATGCACAGCATTTTGCGTTCTTCAGACTTTTCGTCTGCAGCTCCACCTTTGACCATCTCAAAGACGTGGCCGGATTCGAATAAACGCACATCGGATGTTCCGCGATTCAGGTTCCACCCAATCATGCTCAGCATCCCCGGAACCAGAGAAGTGCGCATGGCAGACTCTTCCGCGCTGAGCGGGTTCGCCAGGATGACAGTCTGCGTGCTCGAGAACGCCTGCGCGTCAGCCGGCGAGATGAAAGTTGAGGAGACAGCCTCGTCGTATCCGAGTGCAAGCAGTTCATTGCGCAACCGGGCTTCTTTGGCGGCTCCGGGTAACTCAACCACCCCTCCGGAAAACGAAGGCAGCGTGTTGGGAAACTTGTTGTACCCGTGTATGCGGGCAATCTCTTCCAGCAAGTCGATCTCGCGTTCAATATCCAGCCGCCAGGTTGGCAGGTCAACAATCCAACAGCTCTGTCCGCCAAGCTGCTGCAGCAGATCGGCAGTGTATTTCTTGATCTTCTCTTCGTAGTCGCCGGTCTTGGCGTTGCTGGGCATCAATCCTGCCTGGGGCACAACTACAGCCACGGTGCCTTTCGGCATGCCTTCCGTCAGGCGTTGCATGATTTCGTCGCCCTTGACCAGCTTCATGGTGAAGCCCAGGCGGGTGAGCATGCGCGTGACTTCGGATTCGGGAATGTCCTGACCCAGAATCCGCAGAATCTCCTGACGGCGCAGGATCAGCGAATAACGCGGAACGTGTCCAGCGACGGCGTCAACTGGTTCGCCTTCCAGTTCTCCACCTGCGGAAGAAAGTATGAGCTCAGCTACCCGATTGCAGGCCAGCGGTGTGGCTCCCCAATCCGCACCGCGTTCAAAAATGTGCGAAGCCTCGGTGTGCATACCCAGCCGGCGTGCGGTTTTGCGGACAGTTGCAGGATCAAACCAGGCGGATTCGATGAGAATATTTTTCGTGCCCGCCGAGATCGCGGTATCAAAGCCGCCCATGATTCCAGCCAGCGCCACAGGCTTGCTAGCATCGGCGATGATCAGGTCTTCAGGCTCAAGCTTGCGATCGACGCCATCAAGCGTCTTTAACGCTTCTCCAGCGCGAGCTCGACGAACGATGATCTTGCCGCCCTCGAGTTTGTCGAGGTCGAAGGCGTGCGTAGGATGGCCCATCTCCATGAGCGCGTAATTGCTCGCGTCAACGGCGTTACTGATGCCGCCGTGATCGTCGATCTTCAGGCGATCGAGAATGCTCTTGGGCGAAGGTCCGATCTTGACGTTGCGAATCACGCGCGCCGTATAGCGTTTACAACCCTCTTTGTCCTGGATTTCGATTGGGAATGCGTTGGCGGATGCTTTGGCTTTCGGCAGCTTCGGCGCGATCGCCTTCAGATCAATGTCATAGATGGCCGAGCACTCACGGGCGACGCCGTAGTGGCACATGTCGTCAGGACGATTGGTGCCGATCTCCATTTCGAACAGCGTCTGTCCGTCAATCTGCTTGACGGACTCCACCGCCACACCTGCGAGGGTCAGGTCGTCAGCGAGCTGGGAGTCACTGACTTTGAGGTCAACGAATTCGCGGAGCCAGATTGGGGAAATGCGCATTAGTCCTCACCACGGAGGCACGGAGACACGGAGAAAATCCAGTCCTGCGGCGAATTAACGCAAACATTCCGAAATTTGATGCTTATTCGTATTGATTCGCGATCATTCGCGGCTACACGTCGTCTGTTTTTCATGGCTGAGTGCTGACTGCTGAGTGCTTCTTTACGCGAATTGCTCCAGAAACCTCACATCCCCCTGGTAGAACAACTGAATGTCATCAATCCCATACTTCAGCATCGTGATGCGCTCCACGCCCATGCCAAAGGCGAAGCCGCTGATCTTCTGTGAGTCGTAACCGTTATGCTCAACTGACTTAAAGACGTTGGGATCGACCATACCGCAACCCAGCAGCTCAATCCATCCGCTGTTCTTGCACAGCCGGCAGCCTTTTCCGCCGCACTTGAAGCAGGTAACCTGCACGTCGGCACTCGGTTCGGTGAAAGGGAAGAATGAAGGATAAAAACGCGTCTTCACACTCGATCCGAAGAGCGACTTCATGGCGTGGTCCAGCGTACCCTTGAGATCGCTGAAGGTAATGTTGGTGTCCACGGCCAGGCCTTCCACCTGGTGGAAGATCGGCGAATGCGTGGCGTCGGCGGTGTCCGCGCGATGAACCTTGCCTGGAATCACAACGCGCAGGGGCGGCGGTGTCTTCAGCATGGAGCGAATCTGTACCGGCGATGTATGCGTGCGCAGCAGCAGGCGATCGCGCTGCGGCTTCTTCTCCTGTCCGGCGACAAACAGCGTATCTTGGGTATCGCGTGCCGGATGGTTGGGAGGGAAGTTCAGCGCTTCAAAGTTGAAGTAGTCGGTCTCAATCTCAGGACCGTCGGCGACGGAGTAGCCCATGGCGCGGAAAACGCCAACCACTTCATTCATCGTCTTCAGCATCGGATGTTCGGCGCCAATGGCCTTGCGAGTGCCGGGCAGAGTCACATCAATACGCTCGGCTTCAAAACGAGCGGCGGAGGATGAACCGGCTAGGCGTGACTGGGCCGCCTCCACGATCTGTTCCACTTCCGCCTTCAATTGATTGACGCGTCCGCCGACTTCGCGCTTTGAGGGGCCCGGCGCGGCTTTCAGCCATTGATCGTTGATCTGCGTAAGAATGCCGTTCTTGCGGGCCATCCAGCGATCGCGAAATTCCTTCCCGGCATTCTCACCGGTGACGGCGTCAGCTTCCTGCCGAACGGCATTCAGTAACTCCTGGACAGCCTTGTCCAGTGCGGCAGGAGAGAAATCTTCGAGTTTGGGAACTGAGTACATAGGAACTTAACTACAAAGGACACGAAGGAACACAAAGGAAATTCTCTGAAGGTCCTTCGCTGCCAACGGTCGCTGACCAAATACGAACTACAGGTCGCCCACGAAATACCAAATACCTGCTTGCGCGCGCGAAGAGCAAAGTACCAGACCATCACTTGCTAATTGCCATTTGCCAATTGCTGCTAAACCACAAAAGGACACTCCGGAACACAAAGAGGAAGCTGTAATAATTCCTTCGTGAACCTTTGTGTCCTTTGTGGTTGATGGGTTCGATTAGGCCGCTGTCTTGGCGCTTGCATTCGCCCGCTTGGCGGTCTCCGCCAGGGCCGCAAATCCCGTGGGATCATTGGTGGCGATGTCAGCCAGAATCTTGCGGTCGAGCTCTACGCCGGCTTTCTTCAATCCACTGATGAACAGGTTGTAGCTGATGCCGTTCATTTTGGATGCAGCGCCGATACGCACAATCCAGATGGAACGGTACTGCCGCTTCTTCTGTTTGCGTCCGGAGTAGGCGAACTTCAGTCCGCGTTCTACCGATTGCTGCGCCTGTCTGTAGAGTTTTGATTTTGTGAGGAAGTAGCCACTTGCGCGCTCTAATATCTTTTTGCGGCGCTGGCGGCGTTTTGTACCACGTTTTACCCGAGGCATGATGCTCCTTTTTACTTTGTGCCGGATTTCCGGCGGTTATACGGCTGGCGGGAGGATTTGTCCCGTTTCGCACGCTGAGCCTGCAGCTTTGTGCCGGCTCTTTTATTTCAGGTTCCACCTCTGCACCGGCTTTTGCCAGGCGGGCCGAACTCTGTCCCTTTTTTGTTTCAACGCCCCAGCCTGCCAACCGTCAGGCCAAAATCTTTCAGAGCTGAATGCTGATTGCTGAGTGCCGTTTGCTAGTAAGGGATCATCCTCGCGACTTTGGCGTGATCGGCATCGCTTACCATGGTGGTTCCACCCAGTTGCCGTTTACGCTTCGTGTCTTTCGAGGTAAGAATATGGCGCTTATAAGCCATGGCCCGTTTGATCTTGCCGGTCCCGGTCTTTTTGAACCGTTTGGCTGCGCCGCTGTGTGTCTTCATTTTAGGCATAATCTGCTTTTCGAGAGAGGCCCTTTTACTCAAGAACCAAGTCTAACTTCTGCACAAAAAAACACTTCACCCTGACGCAGTTCCGGAGGTAACGCCGGATTTTGCGTCACTTGCCGCCGTGCTGCAAATCGGCGGCACGGTTTCAAGCTTTGTTTAGGATCCTGTCCGGGTGCCGCCAGCCGGCGCTGTTTCCTGCGACGACTGTTGCTGTTGCTGCGCCTTCTGTTCAGGCTTCTTGGACCCACTGCCGCCACCGGTATTCTGCTTCGGAGGCGCCATGATCACGTGCATGGTATTGCCTTCCATGCGCGGCCTGAATTCCACAATCCCTTTTTCACCGACTTCTTTTACCAGCCGGTCCAACACTGCGCGGCCAAGGTTCTGGTGCGCCATTTCTCTACCCCGGAAGCGCAGGCTGGCTTTCACCTTGTCGCCTTCGCCCAGGAAGCGGAGAACGTGGTTCCGTTTGGTCACATAGTCGTGCTCGTCCACGTTCACGCTGAACTTCACTTCTTTCAGGACGATCTGTTTCTGGTTCTTCTTCGCCGCCCGTTCCTTCTTTTCATTCTCGTAGAGAAACTTGCCGTAGTCCATAATGCGGCACACGGGAGGCACCGCGTTGGGCGAAATCTCTACCAGGTCAAGGTTCTGTTCCCGGGCTTTCTTGAGCGCGTCAAAAGGCGTTATCACACCCAGCTGACTGCCATCGGCATCAATCACGCGGATTTCCCGCGCCCGGATGCGATCATTCATGCGAATAAAACGCTTATCGATTCGATCCTCCTATGCCCGTTCCGTTGAACGGGAGGCAAAAACAATACTCTTTGGGGGAGTGCCACGGTGCCTGCACGTAGCAATGAGAAGTATAACATTATTCCCCCGGCTTGGCTGCAAACTGCTGGAGGGATTGATCATCCCTCATTCTGTTTACTCGAAGCGGTGGGGTACAAACCGGCTGAGATTGTCCGTGATCATCCCCGCCGATTCGCGAATACCGATGCCTGCCGATTCCTGATCGATCACCCAACTGCCCACGACCGGATATCGTCCACTCATCTGCGGAATTGGCGCCACCGCCTGATAGACGAAGCTCCCGCCTCCATAAGGCCCGGGAGTAACCTGTTCACCAGCGCTGGTTTTCAACGTGATGTTCGCGCCTTCGCGCCCGAGCAGCGGCTTTTTCACATACTCCGTCAGCGGTCCCGGAGTACCCAGGTGTGCTTCCAGAAGGTTCGGGTGTCCCGGATAAAGCTCCCACAGAATCGCCAGCAGTCCTTTATTGGAGAACATCATCTTCCAGATTGGTTCCATCCACTGCACCAGTCCCGTGGTCTCAAGAACATGTGCGCCGAACTCATCGGTAAGCATCATCTCCCACGGATAAAGCTTGAAGATCGTATTCATGATGCGCAGGTCCAGGTCTACAAAGCAGCCTTTGTCCGCGTCCCATCCAATGTCAGGTATCAGGATCTGCTGGGTGTTGTGTCCGGCTTGTTGCGCAGTGTCCTGCATATAGGTAGTCGTGATCAGGTCTTCCACGTCATCCAGGGCGGCAAAATAAACCGGGGCTGAAACGTACTGCTTCAATTCTTTCCACTTGGCAATCAACCGGTCATGAATGGAATTGAACTGGTCTGATCCGGGGAAACATTCTTCCAGCCATTCCCATTGAATTACCGCGGCCTCTACCAGAGATGTCGGCGTGTCCGCGTTGTATTCCAGAAGTTTGGGATCGCCTTTGCCGTCGTATGCCAGGTCAAAGCGTCCATAGATCGCAGGCGGCTCTGATTCCCATGTCTGCTTGATTGCCGCCACCGCAGCTTCTGGAATATTCAGTTCGGAAAAACGGTTGCGGTCGATGATGTGCTGGCCCGCAACCAGACACATCTCTTGCAGATCATTCGTGGCTTTTTCCAGCTTGTCCACTTCCGCCGCAGAGAAGAGATAGAAAGCGGATTCATCCCAGTAGGGCACTGGTTCGCCACTCGTGGGATCGGCGGGTGTGTGATACACCAGGCCTGATTTTGCCACCTTCTCCTGCCAGTCCGGGCGGGGCGTGACGGTAAGGCGTCTCATTCTCCGGAACTTCCTCCATGGGAGGCTGAGCTACCGAACCCTCCGCGGCTCACGCCAGATGACGTTGCGCTGCTGGAACGCACGCCGCTAAAGCCTGAATGAGGATAGAAACTTCCGCCGGATGCAAAGGTGCCGGGCCCGTATCCGCCACCGCCGCCGTAATACCAGTGATAGCCGGGAAGGCCCGCTTCGCAGTTCTGGTCCACCACAATGGTGCTCCGCTGATCCACGCAGCGCTGCATCTCCTGCCGCCGGCAGGAAGTAAGTGAGAGCGCCAGCGCTGCCAGCAATCCCAGTTGGACATGAGTTGATTTCTTCAAGGCTGGACTAAGGTAGCTTGCGTCAGAAAACAAATCAAGAAAGAAGAATCTACAAGCGAGTACTTGAGCTATTGCGCGCTCGCAATATTTCAGTTAGCAATAAATTCGATTATCGGGCAAGGCGTCACATCCGGCGTTCATTTTTTGATTTGATCACGGCAACCAGCCTTTCGCAGCTGTTTGATGATCTCGGGATCCGATCCCTTGTAGCTGAGTGCGCCACAGCAACTAGATTTGATGGCTTCAATTGCCTGGCTAAATTCCTCAGGCGTAGTGGGCTGCTTCTTAAAATAGCAATGCTCGGGACGATTCTCTGCATCTGTGTCCCAAGCCATCAAGTCCGGAGCGACAGTGTGCGGCACGCCACAGATCATGCATTCTTGATTTTCTACGTAGAACGGTCCCGGCGCATTTTTTGGATACGCTCCCAGAATCCTCGTTGTCGGGGAAAGGTCTGTTAGGCCTTCTTCGGCCCACGGAACACGACCTTCAAATAACGACTGCACTTTGTTCTTGCGCCACGGCCACCAGATTTTCATCGCCTGACTCCACTATTTCAACTCGCAGCACCTTATTTGGTTCATGCTTGCCCGCGACTTTCACTTTCAGATAATTGTCACTCAATGCCTCCGTCCAGTTATCACCAACAGCCTGAAGAGTGATCACATCCAGTTGCCGTCCAATAAAGCTCTCGCGGAACGCTCGGTTCTTCGTCGCGGCCAGATCACGGAGTACGCGATTTCGCTCACGAGCAATCTGCACGAGCACCTGATCAGGCATAGCAGCCGAGGCAGTACCTGGTCGCGATGAATAGGTGAACACGTGCAGATAGGTGAATGGCAGATGTTCGATAAAACTCCGGCTCTCCTCAAACAAGGCGTCCGTCTCTCCAGGGAACCCGACCATCACATCGGCGCCAATGGCTGCATCCGGCATGGCTTCGCGAATTTTTCTGATCTTCTCTGCGTAGTGCCACGGCCGGTACTTGCGATGCATGCGGCGCAGTATTTGGTCGCTGCCGGATTGCAACGGCACATGCGCATGCTTCGCGATCCGCGGCGAGCTGGCGACGAGCCCGATCAGCTCATCACTCCAGTCCATGGGTTCAACCGAGCTGATGCGAATCTTCTGCACGTTCGTATGTTCCAGCAGTGCCCGCAATAATCCTTCAAACCGCTGGCTCGGCTGTTCAAGGTCGCGCCCCCATCGTCCCAGATTGATTCCGCTGAGAACGATCTCGCGGTACCCGGCAGCCACCAGCGCGTTGGCTTCCTCAATCACACGTTCCATCTTCATGGACCGGCTTTGGCCGCGGACGCTCGGGATAATGCAGAATGAGCAGCGATTGTTGCAGCCGTCTTGTACTTTCAGGTTCGGCCGGGTCTTCTCCGCAATGGACTCCCCGTCGAACACCGGAGCGGCGATCAGCTCTGTATGGGCAAAGATGTCACCGATCACGGTAAATGCCGGAGCAGAGAGTTGGACCGTTTCCAGGCCCACAAAATTGGCTGGAGTCTCAAATGCACTTTGCGCCGAAACAATTTCCGGAACCAGGTGTTTGTGTGAATTACCAACTACCCAGGAGACTCCCGGAAGGTTGGCAATTTCTTCCGGAGCACGCTGGGCATAGCAGCCGGTAACCAGAATCTTGCTGGCAGGATTTTCGCGATGAGTTCGGCGGATCGCCGCCCGTGCGTCATGATCCGCCGCGGCAGTGACTGTGCAGGTATTTAGGACTACAATATCTGCATGGGCGGGAGATTCACAGCGCCCGAATCCCCTGGCCTGCAGCTGGCGCTCTAGCGAGGCCCCGTCTGCCTGTGTGGCACGACAGCCGAAATTTTCCAGATAGTAGCCGGGCACGGCACCATTATAGAGTCGCCCCCGCACAAACCAATAATCTGGCGGCAGCTCACAACCTTCTGAGCTGCTGGCCGCATCTCAAAAGCGCCGAACGTGCTTCCATACTGGAGACCTCTTGATGAAACGACGTATCCTTCTTGTCGATGACGAACTAGCCATTCTGCTCACGCTAAAAGCCATCCTGGAGATTCACGGATTTGAGGTTGAGACCGCGGCTTCAGGAAAAGAAGCCATCTCCAAACTTAAGGCGTCAAGCTACCACATGGTGATTACGGACATGAAGATGGAGCACGAACGCGCAGGCTATGACGTGATCCGTGCCGCCAAGAGGACTGACTACAGTCCTGCGGTGGCGATCTTGACCGCTTACCCGCTCCTTGGCGGGGACTGGAAAGATGAGGGAGCCCAGTCCATGCTGGTGAAACCTATGAACACGGATGATTTGCTGCGCCAGATTGAAGCCCTTCTGATCCAGCACGAGGACATTCGGCAGCAACGGGCAAACGGGAAGCCACTTAACGGAAAGCCACTTCCTGGTAAGAACCTGAAGAGCCAGGCTGCGAAAAAACCTGCCTAGGTTTTTAATCACAGCGTTTCCTTGACACACGAATAGCGTGATTTTCTGAATGCTTGATATTCAGAGCTGAACGATTAAGCTGACGCCGCAGTTGCTTTGCGCTGTTGGAAACATTCGCGGCAAAATACGGGACGGCCTTGCGTGGGTTTGAACGGAACGGTTGTTTCACGCTCGCACCCGGAGCAGATTGCCTTGGTTTCCACCCTTTGATAATTACCGCCGGTCGGCGGAATGCCTAATGCCTGCGCGCGCTTGCCTTTGCAGTTTTTGCAGCGCTTTGGCTCATTCTTGAACTGCTTGTCATGGAAGAAAAGCTGTTCGCCGGAAGTGAAAATAAAGTCAGCGCCGCAGTCGATACACTTGAGAACCTTATCCTGGAACTCCATTTGAGAGTGTCCCCCTTATTGCTGCTCACTCCCGGAACCAGGCAGGAAGACTTGACTTCGCACCACATTTCCCGGAGAGAGGCCTACCACGGGTTCGGCCCAACACGAAAATCTTCCTTCGTGTTTTACAACGTTATAACTCCAAGTTTCCCGGACAACTCATATGAAATCTGAAACCAATCAATTCGGATCTTGTGTTCGTCTTCGAAGCCAGGAAGGGTCCGCTGGCTCGATTTGAACAACGTGAGTCTTGCAGTTCCGGAGTACGCAGTCAAGCACGAAGTAAACAAAAATTAACAGAATTCCTTAATCTTCTCGCCATTCCTGAGCCACGCGCCTCGGGGATCTTGCCGGCCTTGTCGCCGGAGTCAACAGACGACCCACCAAGCGGCTATTTGCCCGAGAACCCATAAAGTCTGGCCGCATTGTCGTGCAGCACCATATGGGCGATTTCCAGGGCCCTTTCTCCCGAAATCTCCTTGTCCTCGATCATGCCGGTAAGGGCGATGGCCAGGGCTTGCCGGGAGGATTGGGTAGTTTGCCAGCCAATCTCTTCCCAGTCGATCTCCGGCGTATTGGCATACAGATCTGTGCCGAACATGACTTTTTCCGGATACCACTCCAGCCATTCGCGAATCACGTGGCTGAGCGCACGGGTTGAAATGAGCCATGTCTGCTCAGAGAAGTCCGCATAAACATTGGGCTTCATGAGGAGATAAGAGACCTGCTTGCTGAAGGTAGCGGCGCCGCCATGGATTAGAACAAAGGTAGTCTTACGCAGATCAGCCTCATTCAGAACCGATTCCATCAGCACGGGATTGGACCCGGAAAGATGGAAGTAAGTCCCGCAGCCGCCGCCGGTGTGCAGGTGGACAGGCATGCCCAGGCGTCCGGCCTCGCGGGCTATGTAACGGAACAGTACATTTTGCAGGCGCAGGTAGTCCGCACGCGGCGGAATCCCTTCTTTAACAAAATGCTGATAGGTATGGGCGAGGACCTCGAATGGCTCCAGCGCCCCAAAGTCGAGTGAACGAAGGTAGGCCGCCTCGAACTTAATCGCCACAGCTCCGTTCTTCTTCTGCGCTTCCAGGGTTGGCGTAACCACTTTGCTCAGGTAGTCCTGAAGCGTGGCCGGCAAAGTCTCAAGGCCGCGATCTTTTACATAGCGGCGCAGAAGGTCGGTCTCGCGCGAGTAGAAAAATTTTCGGTCGGGCGTTTCGCTCGCCAGCTCGGAGGTTTTCAAGGGATACATGAGCGCATCATCAAAAGGCACCCAGCGGAACCTTGGCGACTGAAGGCCGCGGCCCAGGGCAATGCGATTGGCCAGTTCGCTTTCAATCCCAAGCTGGTCGAGGACCCAGTTAGGAAAGTTGTCCCCCTGCTCGTCCCTGACTTTCTTCTTGGCTGCCAGCAATTCGCGCACATGCTCCGGCTTTGCATCGTCATACTGGTAACCATAGAGCGCTTTCCATGCGGCGATGTATTGCGGATTTTCCGGGCGAGAGATCGTGGTTGGCGTGCTCGGTTCCAGAGGGTCGCATGGCAACGCGTCAAACTCATCATCCTTTTCGCCCGCCGATACCACCTTGGGAGGATGCGAGTGATTGTCGATGGCTTTGATCTTCTGGATCTCCGCCAGCAACTGGGGGTCGGCGTTCTGTGCGTGCGATGAAGTCGACACCATGGCGAAACATGCAGCGACAAAAATGTGCTTGAGCATCCTGCGGTACCCCTTAATAACCTGAGCTGGCAATCGTGCGCAAAAGGTTAAACCTGAGGCAGGCATTTGCGCAAAGGGTTACTAGGCTGCCAATGTTAATAAACAGGAGCACAATTTAATTGCGGTGATGTTCTGATATGACGGCAAACACCGCGGGAAGTTGCCCGTTCCATTGATTCCAGTCATGGTTGCCGCCGGGAACACTGTGAAACTCATATTGAAAGTGACGGTCTTTTAGCAGGTTTGCAAACCTACGGTTGACGGCGAGCAGTCCTTCACGGTCCCCACACGTCAGAAACATGTACGGCGTTGCCGCGGCGTCAGAGGTGTGAACCAGGAGAAGCGGGTCATTCTCACGTCGCGTCTGACTGCCCCAGGGGCCAAAGATCTGAGCGTGGCCGCGATATTGCGAAATTCGTTTGATGGAGAAAGGACGGCTGGGAACATCAAGGGCCGAACTGAGCCCAGCGGCGAATCCGTACAACTCAGGATGTTTGAGCGCAATCTTGACTGCTCCGAAGCCGCCCATGGAGACGCCAATAATCGATCGCGCCTGCCTCTCCGGAATAACAGGAAAGCGTGCTTCAACGTCCGCGATCAGGTCTTTAACGACGTAATCCTCATATTTGTCTTGGGAGGGCTCTGCGGAGTTCGTGTAATAGGAATTTCCACCTTCCGGCATCACCAGCAGAAAGCCGCGTTCTGCATAACGCGCCACATCGGAGTAGTTGGACCAATCGCGATAAGAACCACCACCACCGTGCAACAGATAAATAGCCGGCAGTTTCCCGCCTTGAGGAATGGATGCGGGAAAAATCACGCGATAAGAAATATCGCGATTCAAGGATGAACTGCGAAAAGTTACGTCCCGCAAGCGGACGTCTGAAGTGAGACGTGGATGATCAGGCGGGGCGGGTTGCTGTTTTGCGCGACAACTGACAATCGCGACAGCCATGAATACGAGAAACAGAAAAAGGGTCGCGCCAGACTTGGTCATCCAGTTCAACGCCCGCCAGAGACGTCAAGGATCGTTCCGGTCACATAGGAAGCTTCATCGGACAGCAGCCAGAGTATCGCAGCTGCGACCTCTTCAGGCGTTCCGCCGCGTTTCATGGGAACCAGGGTCTTTACGCGATCCACGCGATTTGGCTCTCCCCCTTTAGCGTGAATATCGGTATATACAAAACCAGGCCGCACGGCGTTTACACGTATGCCTTCCTCCGCGACCTCACCGGCAAGGCCCAGAGTAAAGCTATCGATTGCACCCTTGCTCGCGGCGTAATCAACATATTCTCCTGCCGCGCCATACAAGGCGGCGATAGACGAAATATTGACGATACCTCCGCCAGTCCCGCCATGCCTGGTTGACATCCGTTTCACAGCCTCGCGTGCGCAGAGAAAGCTGCCCATCACATTGGTATTGAAGATCCGCTGCAGTCGCGATGAATCAATGGCTTCCACACGCGATTGCTTCTCCAGCGTGCCGGCGTTATTCACCAGCGCCGAAACACGGCCCAGTTCGCGATCAACCGTGGCGAACATCCGCATCACATCGGCTTCTTTGCCGACATCGGCCTGCACCGCCAAAGCTTTCCCGCCGGCGTCTTGAATTTTCCTGACTACTCCGTCCGCTGCGTCAGCCTGCTCCAGATAGCTGATGCAAATTCTGTAGCCTCGTTGGGCTGCCAGAAGGGCCGTGGCGGCGCCAATGCCGCGTCCGCCGCCCGTAATGATGGCGACCGGATGTCTACCTTTGCTTGCTTCAAGTTGTTCGCTCATGTTGTTCCTAACGAAAACTAAATCAGTCTTTACAGTCCTGGCAAATCGGCTGCGGCACAATGACTTTGCCTGCAAGAAGAAATCCAGAGCTCGTTCTCAGTGGTAACAAAAGGCAAGCACATTGTTTTTCCAGGAAAATTCATTATGCCCAAAACGATCACACGCTGGTTCATTCTCCTGACCATTCTCGTTAGCGGGTTTGCCGCAAGCTCGCTGGCCCAGACAGCGCCTCACTTTGTTATCACCGTGAATCCTTACGTTGTGAACATTGCGCAGGGCGGCACCGTCACCATGACGGTGACCACAGTCGTGGAGGGCCGGCCGCCATTTGAATTCAGTTTCGCCGGGCTGCCGGCTGGCGTGATCGCGCAGACTCGTAGCGGACGCGCCGGCGCAAACACAATCGTCTTGACGGCGCTGCCATCGGCGGCAACTGGCTCCTACAGTGTCGATGTGACCGCCAGCGCAGGGAATATCTCGCAGACGCAGACCTTTACCCTCAACGTTAAACCGATGCCGCCAGTTCAGTGGGAGTACCACATAGAGACTTTGAGCACAGCGGCACAGTTTGAAGTGGTGGCGAATGCACTGGGCCAGCAGGGTTGGGAGCTCGTCAGCATGGTCGTGCACAGTGAAAGTGGCATTCCGGAATTGATCTGCGCCTTCAAGCGAGAGAAGTTCTAGGAACTTCTTCTTCGCTAGTCCATTCAACCTGCTGCCACGGTGCCGGCTTTCAATGTCTGTTTTCGCACTGTCAGCTTCTCGATGAGATCAACTCTCAATTGGAAGCCTCGTCCCGGCGTGTCTGGAACTTTGATGAATCCCTGAGGAGAGACCTCCACCTCAGGCTCAATGATGTCTTCTTTCCAATACCGCTTGGAAGCAGAGACATCTCCCGGCAGCGTGAAGTTGGGCAGGGAAGACAGCGCTATATTGTGTGACCGTCCAAGGCCAGCTTCCAGCATGCCTCCGCACCACACGGGAATCTGCGCATTCTGCGCCACGTTGTGAATGGCAATGGCTTCACTGAACCCGCCGACGCGCCCGACCTTGATATTGATGATCCGGCATGAGCCCAGCTCCGCCGCGGCTTGGGCGTCTCTGCGGTTATGGATCGCTTCATCCAGACAGATGGCACTCTTAATCTGCTTCTGCAACTGGGCGTGGAAATAAAAATCATCATGCCAGAGCGGCTGTTCGATCATCAGCAGATTGAACTGATCAAACTTCTTCAGATGGTCGATCTGGTCCAGCGTATAGGCGGAGTTGGCGTCACAACTCAGAACAATGTTGGGCCACCTGGCGCGAATTTTCTCAAAGACTTCCACGTCCCATCCGGGCTTGCATTTCACCTTGATGCGGCGATATCCGGCTTTCACTTCCGTATCAATCTTTTCCAGAAGCTGCTCGTGAGAGTTTTGAATTCCTATAGAAACGCCGCAGGCGATTTCATTTTGCGTGCCGCCGAGCAGTTTCCACAATGGGACCTGGCGAGCTTGCGCTTCCGCGTCCCAGAGCGCATTTTCAACCGCGCCTTTGGCCATGCGGTGGCCGCGGATTTTTCCCAGCAATGCCGGGGCGTCCGCACCGCGGGCAATATCTTTTCCCAGCAATGCCGGAGCAAGATAACGCTCCGTGGCATACCACGCGGTGTCGATTGATTCTTCACTATAAAAAGGATCTTCACCCGCCACGCATTCGCCCCAGCCTTCGGGGCCGTCCGTATGCAGGGTCACCAGGAGTATGCGGCGCTCGGTGGTGCGTCCAAAGCTGGTTTCAAAGAAATGGACCAGCGGCATATGTATTTCGCGCAGAGTGACAGCTTCAATCTTCATGATTTCCTTCACTGCCGGGGGAGGCGTAGCTGAGCTTTTCGTCCCATCTCCCCAGTTGAAATTCTCCGTCGCCATGCTCGTCGCGTGCATAGCTCAAAACGGCAAGCCCGTCGCGAAAAGAGGACAGGAACTCTTCGCGATTGCGCTTTTGCACTTCCGCGGCTTTCGCGCGGTCCGCATCAGACGCTTTCCAGGAATAAATTTCGCCAGGAACACGGATCTTTTTTTCGATAGTAAATTGCGGAGACTGATTTCTTTCCAGCAGGTTGAGCACGCGCTTCGACTTCAACCACCACTCGGCCACCAGGCGGTCCGTGGGCAGCCCGCCCTGCAACGGAGACGATGACAACCCGTAATGGTTCACGCTGTAACGCCTGGTAATTGCGCCCAGCTTTACCACGTTGAGATACGCGTTCTTGATCTCGAGTGGATCAAAGGTCCATTCCAGCAGATCAAAACCGTGGGCAATGGCGTCATCCCGCTGGGCAAGCTTCAGTCGCCGCCCCAGGCCATAGTTGCGAAATTTCTCACGCACGGCCAGCATGTGCGAATGCAGATAGGAATGTCCGTTGCGCGAACCGGGTATGGAAAAAGCAAAGCCAACCATTTGATTGTCAGAGAATGCTCCAATCACCTGGCCGCCGATTTTCTGGCTTACCACGAACAGGCGGAGCGGAACGATATCCACATCGTCAAAATTCCAGACTTCTTTTTGCAAATCGACGCAGGCTCTAAGTTCATCCATGCCCATGCATTTGCGGATGACGAGCTGGTCCGTCCCGGCTGTACTCTCGGTCAACGGCAATCCTCCTCGGAAAGTTTGGCTTGCTGCCACAGCGATTCCATCAATTCCAATGGAGCGTCTTCCAGAGACGTGCCGCGGTCTTTCAATTTCTGTTCAAGAAAACCAAAACGACGTCGAAACTTTCGATTGGTGCGGCGCAGCGCGGATTCAGGATCAACGGCAAGGCGACGCGCCAGGTTCACCATAACAAAAAAAAGGTCGCCGATTTCATCTTCGATTCTGGCATGCAGTTCGGCTGGAGCTTTGGCTTGTGCCCGGGGCGGAAGAGATTCCGAAGCAAGCTGCGCCAGTTGTTCCTGCAGTTCCGTTGTCTCTTCCGTAAGCTTTTCAAACAGGCCGTTGATGTCTGGCCAGTCAAAGCCGACGTGAGCTGCCTTTGAACTTATCTTCTCAGCTTCCATCAACGCCGGCATTTTAGAGGACACAGCTTCCAGCAGGCCGGCCGATGTTTCGGCGGTCTCACCATTCGTCGCCGCGCGTAACCGCTTCTCTTTCTTTTTGATAGCTTCCCAGTTTTGCAGGGCCGTGTGTGAGTCGTCGGCCTTCACATCGCCGAACACGTGCGGATGGCGTCCAATCAGCTTCTTGCTGAGCGAATCCAGCACGTCTTCTATATTAAAGACTCCAATCTCTTTCGCCATTTCTGAATAGAAGAGCACCTGTAGTAGAAGATCACCGAGTTCGCCGGTAAGTTCCTGCCAGTCACGGTTGTCGATGGCCTCTAGAACCTCGTAAGTCTCTTCTAATGTGTACTTTTTGATTGTGTCGAAAGTTTGTTCGCGGTCCCAGGGGCATCCACCGGGGGCGCGGAGGCGGGCCATGATGGCGACGGCTCTCTCGAATTTCTCTCCTGTAGGCACAGAATTAGGGTATCATTGCGCCTCTCTTAGTAAAAAGTTAGCTATTCCGGAGTGCCACATCCATGCATCTGAGATTTTTCAAACGGGCCGAACAAATAACGATGAGTGCGCTTGAAGCACGTACCCTTCTCCCGTTTGCTTTCCTGCTGATGCTGGCTTTCCTTGTGGCCCTGGCGTGGGACGGCTTTTCCCGCACGCGGGAACTTCTAAACTCCCAGGCTTATGTTGAGCATACGCATCAGGTTCTCCATGAGATGGAAGGGATTGAAGACGGACTGCAGGATGCCCGAGAGGCCTGGCTCCATTACATTCTCACTCCTGAAAAACAGGATCTTGATACGTTTGAAGGCGCCGTTGCGAAAGTCTGGATGCAGGTGGATCGTGTTTCCTACCTGACACAGGATGACCCTGTGCACCAGGCGAAAATCAAAGAACTGCGCAACTGGATCAGTGACGAATTGCTGCAACTGCGCGACAACCTGCGTACTTCAAAGACGCTGCTGATTTATCACAGTCAGGATACAGATTTCCGTCGTGATCGCGTGCGCGACGCCATTCAGAAGTTCAAGGAAGAAGAAGAATCACTGCTGCGAGAGCGGAACCTGGCGTCGCAATCGCGCGCCAAGGAAGTTGAGCGCAGCGTTTCTGTCCGCATCGGCGGATTCGTACTGGTCATGGCTGTTCTGTTCATGCTGGTCATGCGTGAATCGAAGAAACTGCGCATCGCAGAACGTTCGGCCCTGCACGCTCAGGCACGGCTGGAAGGATCACTGGAACGCCTGCAAAGCGAAACCGAAAGCAGCAAGTGCCTCAATGAATTACAGGCTGACCTGCAGATTTGCGTGAATGCCAGTGAGGCATTTGATGTGCTGAGCGGATATTCGCAGCGTCTGCTGCCGGCGAGCGCGGGTGCTGTTTTCGCCATCGACAACACACATAACCTCATGGGCACCATGGCAAGCTGGGGCGAATCGGACAGTCCTTCGCAAAACCTTCTTGCTCCGGAAGACTGCTGCGCGATGCGCGGCAGCCGTCTGCATGTACGTTTACAGGACCCCAAGTCGCTTTCCTGTCATCATTTCAGCGGCACCATTCCGCCCGCGTACATCTGTCTTCCTTTATCAGCACTGGGTGAGACTTTGGGCATTCTTCACATCAGCGCGGACACCGCTGATCTGTTTACTCCGGCACGACTCAGCCTGATCCAGCAACTGGGTGAGTACACCGCCCTGCGGCTTGCCAATCTCAAGCTGCGCGAAAAGCTGCATGATCAGTCGATTCGGGACCCACTCACCACTCTGTACAACCGTCGTTTCCTGCAGGCGACCATGGAGCAGGAAGTCCGGCGTTCTGCGCGCCGTCATAGCGGCCTGGGTGTGATCATGGCCGATATCGACAAATTCAAACAGTTCAATGACACCTTCGGACATGAAGCCGGTGACCTGGTTCTGAAGGAAGTGGCTTTCCTGCTCCGCCGAGCCGTCCGGACTGAAGATATAGTGTGCCGTTTTGGTGGCGAAGAATTTGTAGTTGTGATGCCGGATAGTTCGCCGGAAAGTGTGCAGGAACGCGCTGAGATGGTACGTGCTTCGGTGGCCAACTTGAAAATCGAACATAACAATGTGGCCATCGGTAAGATTACCGTTTCGCTCGGGATATCGTTCTCCCAGGGTGGTGATCTAACGCCGGACATGCTGCTGCGCTATGCCGATGAGGCCCTCTACCATGCCAAGAAGATGGGAGCAGACCGCGTAAGTCTGAGCTCCTCAGTTCCGGCATTCCGCGGCACAGGCGCCGAGACCACTTCCAATGTCGCTAAGACAATGATTAAGCGGGTCTAAGCGTTCTCTCATTAAAAACCGACCTTGATTAAAGCCGATTAAAGCCGTTCTCATGAAACTGAGAGCGGCTTTTTCATGGAATGCCCTGTTTAAAGGGTTCAAGGGGGTAGTTCAGGAATCACCGTTGCTTAAGTGAAAAGACTTGCTCCGAAGTAATGTTGTCGGAAACGCAAAAAGCATCTAATGATAGTAGTCGTGAGTAGCTCTCTCCCATTACAGGGCCGCGGGTTTGATGTTCTGGTAATTGGCGGCGGTATCAACGGCGTGGCCATAGCGCGTGAGTGTGCGCGCCATGGCAAGAGCACGCTCCTGGTTGAACAGAACGATTTCGGCTCCGGTACTACCAGTCGATCTACGCGAATTATCCACGGCGGATTACGTTATCTGGAGCAGGGCGAGATTTCTCTGGTGCGTGAATCGCTCCACGAACGTGAGCGCCTGCTGAGCGAGTCACCCCATCTGGTACGGCCCATGCAGTTTTTGCTGGCCTTGCCGGCGCAGTCCAGATCTTTTATGCGCAGCAGCCTGGCCATCAGAACGGGTTTATGGCTGTATCACTATTGGGCAGGCGGCAAGCGAACCTCATTTGCCAGCGTCCGCGAATTTGAGCAGCAATTGGACGACGGACGGAACTGGTCAGTCTATTCCTACGAAGACGCGCAGTGTGAATTTCCTGAGAGACTGGTAGCCGAATGGCTGGCTGAAAGCATGAGTGCGGGCGCCGTGGTAAGGAACCACACTCACGTCCTGGAGATTACGCGCAGCAACGGCCGCGTCACCGGCGCGCGGTTGCGGGATTCAATTTCCCGCCAGGAATATTCGGTTACGGCCAGCAGGATTGTGAATGCCACTGGGCCGTGGGCGGATATTGTCGTCGGCTCTTCAGGGATCAAAACGCCAAGAATGATCGGTGGCGTGCGCGGAACGCATCTGGTGTTGCCGCAATTTCCCGGCGCGCCGCCCCAGGCGGTTTATACCGAAGCACTCGATGGCCGGCAGATCTTTGTATTGCCTTGGAATGGTCAGGTATTGCTGGGGACCACGGAGGTTCTGGACGACGGCGCGCCTGATTGCGCGCAGCCTTCACCGCAGGAAATCGACTATCTTTTCCAGAACTTTTCCCGGCTCCTGCCGCGGACCGGCTTGACCAAGGCAGATATTCGCTACAGTTTTGCCGGTATTCGTCCTCTGCCCTATGCACCAGGCAAAAAGTATTCGGCCATTACCCGCCGCCACGTCCTGCACGATCATAAGGATGAGGGTGCGGAAGGCTTGCTGTCAGTGATTGGTGGCAAGTTGACGACTGCGGCCAGCCTGGCGCGCGACGTGGGACGCACGCTCGGCCTTAACATAGCGCGGCCAGCTTGCATCTTCGGCGCCGTAGTGCAGGAAGAGGGCGTTGAGTCCGTCGTCAGGCACTGGGCGCGTATCGTGGCCTGCAAAGCCCGCATCCCTGAAGAATGCGCGCAAGGGATCGCTGAGTGGCATGGCCGCCATGCTCTCGCGATTGCTCACGCCGCGTCCCTTGATGATCGGTTGCGCGAACCGATTTGCGAGCATAGTTCACATCTGGTGGCCGAAGCCGTGGAAGCCGTTGTGCATGAATCAGCCATTACGCTTGGCGACATTCTGCTGCGCCGCGTTCCTGTGGCATTGGGCTCTTGCTGGTCCAGCGCATGTACCAACGATGCCGCCCAGAGAATTGGCGCAGCTCTTGGCTGGGACAAGATACGGATCGGGAATGAGATCGAAAGCCTGGAAGAAGAGCGGCAGAAGTTCCTTCACCCGCAACCAGCGCGGCCCCACCCGGTCACCAATGTGCCGCTCACCGGCGTGAGTTAGCGCGGAACTTCAGCAATCCACCCACCACCCACCACTACATCGTCCTGATAAAAGACAACAGCCTGTCCAGGAGTGATGGCGCGCTGAGGCACGTCAAAGGTGACCAGAGTCTCGCCATTGGCTGCCGGCTCAATGGTTGCGGACGCCGGCTCATGACGATGACGAATCTTGGCATGAACCCGGACTGGTTCGCGCAAATCATCAATGGCGATCCAGTTCATGCGATGAGCAAGCAGTCGCGTGGCAAGCAGGTCTTCGGTATTTCCAACCGTTACTTGCCCCTTCTCACCGTTGATGTTGATCACGTAAAGCGGCGAGCCCGTGGCTACGCCAAGTCCCTTGCGCTGTCCCACGGTGAAGTTGTGAATGCCCTCATGGCGGCCAAGCACTTTGCCATCACTGGTGACCACTTCGCCGGAAGTGTCCGGCAGGGACTCACCTTGCTCACCCAGATATGCGTCAATAAACTGCTTGTAGTCGCCGCCAGGAACAAAGCAGATTTCCTGCGAGTCAGGCTTTTCCGCCAATGCCAGCCCGTGCTCTCTGGCCAGTTCGCGCACCTGCGGCTTTTTCATATGGCCCAGCGGGAAGCGCGTGCGGCTGAGCTGTTCCTGTGTGAGGCCAAAAAGGAAATAGGTCTGGTCCTTGGCTGGATCGGCGGCACGCATCAGCAACCAGCGATTACGTTCCGGCGAAAACTCGCAACGCGCATAATGTCCGGTCGCCAGCAGGTCAGCACCAATCTGCCGGGCCGTGATGAGCAACTGGTCAAACTTTAGATGGTTGTTGCAGAGACTGCAGGGAATCGGCGTGCGTCCGGAGAGATACTCATCCACGAACGGCCGCACAACATCACGCTCAAAACGATCTTCCTGATTCACCACGTAATAGGGAATTCCCAGGTCCTCAGCCACCCGGCGCGCGTCATACACGTCGTCTATCGAGCAGCAGCGTCCCTGGATCTTCTCTGGCATGCCCTCGCGACCAGCAAGGCGGCGCTGGTTCCACAACTGCATGGTCAGCCCGACCACCTGATGGCCTTCGGCACGCAGCATCGCCGCAACGGTGGATGAATCCACACCGCCGGACATGGCAACGGCTATGGTCTGCTCAGGCATAAATGGAAAAGCGGCTGCTGCGCTGATACCAGCAACCGCTGCATCGATTATAAACGACTCGGTTATAAAACGACCTGGGTTATCAACGGCGGGGCGCCAGTCGCTTCTATGGTGCTTGCAGCCACGACATCACAAGAAGCGAGTCAAAGCGGCGTTTCTGTTACATATACAACTGATTGATAATATTTTCTGTCCGGTCGATAAGCCTTTGATGTGACTGCACCAATCCTGCTACTTTCAGCCGATTGCAAAACACACTTTAACGATTCTGATTGGACTACCTTCAAATGTGATTAAGGTACTTAACTTCTTTTCAGCTTTAAGTAAAGTCGCAGTTAATAATTAAGTATGGTGTGGCTGCAAATGTCTGGAGTCAGACAGACTTAGAAAGCCTTAATCAGAAATTACATCTGAAAATTATTAGTAAGGCTCGGGTAGAGAAAATAGCTAGAGGTTTCCCTGGTAATGCAATAAACTTCGGCAACTGATTCTCGTGAGATCGATGCGGCGTCTGCGAGAAGTTTTAGTCAGGTATAGGGACGAGGAGCCTGGATGAGCTTGGCCAGTCGGTCTTCAGAATTCCGCCAGAAGAACAACACATCAACGGCCCTTGAAAACGAAGTCGTCGAGTTGCGCCGGCAACTGGCGTCGTTGTCTCTTCAAGCGAGCGAAAGTTTGTCTCCAGTGGATGGAGAAGAAGATTTGTTTCGCGTAGAAGCGGCATACCGCGCGCTGTTTGAATTGACCTCACAGGTTATCTGGATCTCGGACAACTCCGGCTGCACACTTTACAGCAATCGCCAATGGTTTGAATTCACCGGACAGACATTTCAACAAGCGCGTGGCCTGGGCTGGTTGGAGGCGATTCATCCTGATGATCGCAAGCGCATCGCCCGTTCATGGGCGCAGGCTATTGAAACCAGGTCACACTACGAAGAAACACTGCGTTACCGCAGCAAGTCCGGCGAATACCGGTGGCATCTTTCCCGGGCCGTTCCCTTGATCAACGATAAGGGCCATTTCGCCAGGTGGCTGGGCGTGAGCATGGATATCCATGATCGCAGAATGGCAGCCGAAGCCGTGGCGGCAGCGGAAGAAAAGCTGCGCTTCACCATTGAAGGCGCGGGCCTGGGCCTTTGTGATTTTTATCCGCAAAATGGGCATTCGGAATGGTCCGGCCGGAGCTTTGAAATGTTGGGCGTTTCCCGCGATGAAGCTCCAAGCCTTGAACTTTTTACATCAAGAATTCATCCGTCTGACCGCGATCATGTGACCCAGCAGATTGAGAAACTGCTGCAGAACGGAGACGGCGGCGAATACGAAGTGGAGTATCGCGTGTTGCATCCGGACGGCAGGCAACGCTGGCTGTTGTCCAGAGGCAAATCTACGGTTCCGGAAAATCATTCTGAGGGCGGCGTTCGGATCACCGGCATCATGATGGACATCACCGAGCGCAAGATGGAGGAGAAAGCTCGTCTTGGTCTTACGGGGGCCCTGCAAAACAGTCCGGACTTCATCGGTGTAACAGACTTGAAAGGCAATATCACATTTCTAAATCGCGCGGGGCAGCAGCTTGTGGGCTTGCGGGATGACGAAGATGCCAGGTCAAAGACAGTCTTTGAATTTCTTGGTCCCGGTGCGCTGGAGATTCTGGAACAGCAGATTCTTCCCACGGTGCGCGCTGGTCGCGTGTGGAATGGGGAATTCTGCTTGCGTCATTTCATTACCGGTGAAGCAGTCCTGGTGGACTCGCGCGGGTTTGGGATTTACGACGATGCCGGCCACCTCGTCAGTATCGCCACTGTTAGCCGTGATATCTCAGAAAAGAGAATGCTGGAAGAGCAGGTGCGGATCGCGCAAAGAATGGATTCCATTGGGCGGCTGGCGGGTGGAATTGCGCACGACTTCAATAACCTGCTTACCATTATCCGCGGAGCGGGTGAGGTGCTGGAGGGCCGGCTAAGCTCTAACCTCAATAATTTGAAAATGGTTGACCGCATACGCGAGGCCGCGGAAAGAGCCTCTGATTTAACCGCCCAATTGCTGGCATTTGCGCGTAAGCAGGTGGTGCAGCCTTCCAATTTTGACCTGAACCAGGTTGTGTTAAGAATGCAGGCGGAGTTGCAGCGGATTGCCGGTGAGAATGTGAAACTGGAGATGCGCTTACAAGAAGGCCTGTGGAACGTGAAGATGGATATAGTACAGGCTGACCAGATTCTCAGCAACCTGACTGCCAACGCCGGCGAAGCCATGCCGCAAGGCGGCACGATTGTGCTTGCAACCCGCAATCTTGAGTTGACAGAACCGAGCCCTGATTATCCGGGCGTTCTGCCCGGCCAATATGTCTGCCTGACCGTGACCGATTCCGGCAAGGGAATGGATGAAGAAACTCTGCGACATGTTTTTGAGCCCTTCTTCACCACCAAACAAATGGGACGCGGCGTCGGGCTTGGGTTAGCCACGGTATACGGCATTGTGAAACAGTCACAGGGCCACATTTCCGTCCAAAGCACGCTGGGAAGTTCCACTTCATTCACACTCTGCCTGCCTCGCAGTGAGGAACCGTTAGCGACGAATATAGTGGCTGAGTTTAAAGATCTCAACGGCGTTGGTTTTTCCATTCTTGTTGTGGAAGACGAGCTGAGTCTGCGGACAATGATCGCGAGTTACCTGCGCAGTCTGGGGTACACGGTGCTGGAAGCGTCCGGTCCCGCGGAAGCAATGTCATTGTCCCAGGCAAATGCCGTCGATCTTCTGCTCACTGATATGGTGATGCCTGGAGGTGGCGGGGAGAATGTTGCGTCCGGCTTGCGCGCTCAGCATAAGGACTTGAAGGTTATCTTTATGTCCGGCTACGCGGGGCATGCTGCCGTGGACCAGGCACTCAACCAGCCAGACGCCATCTTCATGAACAAGCCATTTCGATTTAAGGACCTGGCAGTAAAAATCAACGATCTGTTGGGCCCGGCTAAACAGGCTCGCGGCGTAGACTAACGCTCCGTCTACTAATAATCTAGGTTGCGCTGACGGTCCTCTTGCCGGCATTCACTTTCGATGCATTGTGCAAGGGCGAGATTTCACGCAGCCGGGCAACTGTCTCCGGCAGCACTTTGATGGCAAAATCAACGTCTTCACCCGTCGTCTGCTTGCCCAGGCTGATGCGAACGCTGGAGCGGGCCCTCTCATGCGAAAGACCCATCGCCAGCAATACGTGGGAAGGTTCAATGGCGCCTGATGAACACGCTGCCCCGCTTGAGACCGCCAGGCCTTTTAGATCGAGCGCGATCACCAGCGCCTCGCCCTCAATGTAATCGAACCAGAGATTGGTCGTGTTGGGAACGCGCGCGGCTCCATCTCCGTTGATGCCCACGTCAGTCACTGCGTCCAGAATTGAGTTTTGCAGGCGATCGCGGAGAGCGATCATTTCCGCCGGACCGTTTCCTTCCAGCCACGCCCTGGACAACTCAGCCGCCTTGCCAAGGCCCACGATGCCAGGAAGATTTTCCGTGCCCGCCCTGCGCTGGCGCTCATGGCTGCCGCCATAAATCATCGGCTGAATCAAGGTGCCGCGCTTGATATAAACTGCGCCTGTTCCTTGCGGAGCATGGATTTTGTGTCCTGAGATGGTGAGCACGTCGCAACCCATCTTCTGCACGTCGATCGGGACCTTACCGGCGGCCTGTACTGCGTCCGTGTGAAAGAAAACATCGGCTTCGCGGGCGATGCGGCTGATCTCTTCCACCGGCTGGACCACGCCGGTTTCATTGTTGGCCATCATGATGCTGATGAGCCGTGTGTTGGGCCGCAAAGCTTTCTGGATTTCGTTCGGCTCGACCGCACCTCGAGCATTGGCGGCAACAAACGTAACCTCACATCCCATTTGTTCGAGTCGCTTGCAGCTATTCATCACTGCACTGTGCTCAATGGTGGACGTGATAACGTGATCGCCTTTGCTGGTCAGTCCAAAGATGGCTGCGTTGTCGCCTTCCGTGCCGCCGCTGGTGAAGACAATCTCAGCCGGTCGCGCATTCAGCAGGGCCGCCACGGAACTACGGGCCTTTTCCACTGCACTGCGGGCGCGCTGCCCGTAATGGTGAATGGATGAGGCATTGCCGAATTCCTCCAGATAGAAAGGCTTCATGGCCTCAAATACTTCCGGGAGGACAGGTGTGGTGGCGTTGTTGTCGAGATACACGCGGCGCATAGGATTATTCTACGCCTTAGTTTCATGATTGGTTCCGGGCCGCGCCAACCGCGGCTCGAGCCCATCGCGTAGCATCCAGCAAAAAATGAGCCCCTCTTTACGGAGGGGCTGATCTTTTTTCTTGAAATTGCTTCTTACCGCTGTTCGATTGGCACGTACTTTGCCGGGTGTTTCGGGCCCATGTAGTCGGCGCGCGGGCGGATCAGACGATTGTCGTCCAACTGCTCGATCACGTGGGCCGTCCAGCCGCTGATGCGTGAGACGGCAAAGACCGGCGTGAACAGGTCAACATCCAGGCCGAGCGTGGTGTAGGTTGACGCGGAGTAGAAGTCAACGTTGGCGTTCAGGCCTTTTTCCTTCTTGATGTACTGTTCAAGCTTTGCCGACATGTCATACCACTTCGGGTTCGCGTCCTTGCCCAGCTCCTGTGACATCTTACGCAGGTGGGTGGCGCGCGGATCTTCAGTGGTATACACGCGATGGCCGAAGCCTGGCACCTTTTTCTTGGCCGCCAGCATGGCTTTTATGTACTCGACGGGATCTTCGCCTTTTTTATCGATGTCGAACAGAATGCGCATCACCGCTTCATTGGCGCCGCCGTGCAGAGGGCCTTTCAGAGCGCCAATACCTCCGACGATTGCCGAGTGCATGTCAGCCAGGGTCGCGGCAATCACGCGCGCGGCAAAGGTGGACGCATTCAATTCATGATCGGCATGAAGAATCAGGGCCACGTCCAGCGCTTTTTCGGCAGTCTTGCTCGGCTTTTCACCGTTCAACAGCAGGAGGAAATTTGCTGCGTGGGAGAGTGATGGGTCAGGCTGAACGATATCTTTGCCTTTACGGATGCGGTCATAACCGGCCACCAGCATGGCAATCTGCGAGGTCAGGCGAATGGCTTTGCGAACGTTCGCCTCGTGGTCCATCTTCTCGGCATCGGCGTCATAGGGCGATAGCGCGGAAACCGCAGTGCGCAGGACTTCCATGGGAATGGCTGTCTTAGGGAGCTTACGCATGAGCTCAAAGATGGCGGGATCAACTTTGCGCTCTGCTGCCATTCTCTTGTTCAGGTCTGCCAATTCCGCGCGATTGGGCAGCTTTCCGAACCAGAGTAGATAGCATGTTTCCTCAAACGTGGAATGCTGGGCAAGCTCATGAATATCAATGCCGCGATAGGCGAGAATTCCGGCGTCGCCGTCGATATAGCAGATGGTCGAGGTTGCCGCAACGATCCCTTCAAGCCCTTTGGTGGGCGTGACTGTGCTGGTTGACATAGGGTTCCTTTTACCGTTTTCCGTCTTTTCTTGTGTGGGGAGTGTCTCAGTCTGCAACATTTCTTTATACTCCAAACTCAAGAGACTTTCCAATCACCTCAGCCCCATTCTCACGTTAATGGGCGTTTCTGGACGCCAGTCCGAAACGGGCTGCAAAAGGCTCAATACAAACTAGTTTCGCTTGGAGGCGCTCGTCTGTGAGCCAAGTCACTGTTACCAACGTTATGTGTATTAGATTCGCGCTGGCTGGCCGGAGATACACAATCGCTTGATTAATCGGGTATCAATTTTTAAAAAAGGGAAAAGAGTACTAAGAAACTCCCCCGTGCCGGCCTTCGACTTACCGCTGGATCCATTTCACAATCCCCATTACGAAGAAGGGCAGAAGCACAGCCAGTACCCATAGCTTTGCTGTGCCGCGGATTTTTTCCTCTTTTTCCCAGCGGAAGAGGTTGACACCGACAATGAAGCCTACTGCCAATGTGAGCACAAGAGCGCCGGCAAAAGCCTTGACGTCAGACAGGTTCTGGCCCATGAGCATGATCCCGTTCATGCCTTTTACCAGGTAGGTAGCTGGGATGAATCCCGAGATTATCTTCAGGATCGCCGGGCCATTGTCGATTGGGAACGTGGCTCCGCTCAGAAAAAGCATCGGGAAGTACATCAATTGGACCAGGATGGTTCCTTCCTGCATGGTGTTGGCCACAGAGGCAATGACCAGGCCGATAGAACGAAACGCGATCAATCCGATGGATATAAAGACGATCAGAGACAGCGGCGAGCCCGGCCATGGCATGTGATACCAATAGTGAGAAACAGCAAGTAGCATCAAAATGTAAGGCAGGAAGATCATCCAGCCGGTAACCATGGACGCCACCAGTATCGGCCCGGGCGTGATCGGTGTAACCTTGTAACGCCGCAAGATATTCATCTCGCGTTCCTGCAAGGCGCGTATCCCGGCGCCGAACAAGCCGTTCCCCAGAATGCCCAGCGTGGTTGACATGGTCAGGACCAGAGTGGCTTTGCCAACATCATTGCGTGCGCCGAGAAAAACGCCGAAGGTAAAGAAGAAGATGAGTGGAAACAGGTAGTTGAAGAAAATGACCGTACGCTGGCGCAAGGCCAGCTTCAGATCAATTCCGATGAGTGCAAGGTATGCTTTCATTCTTTTCCGATCATCTCCCGGCGATCAATCACGCAGCTTCTTTCCCGTCAGTTCCACAAAGACATCTTCCAGAGTTGGGCGCTTCAAATGGACGTCATCCAATTGCAGTCCCTGTTGGTCAAGCCATTTCATGATCTCAAACAAAGTCCGGGCTGGACGATTGGAATAAACCGTCATTTCGCGACCGTCGCCGTTCAGCGAGGTTTCGATGGCATCCGGCCAGGCCGGCAGCGCCTCACGCAGCAAAGGAGCGGCCACGTTGATCTGTATGCGTGACTGGCCTTTGCTCTGCTGCTGCAGTTCTTTGGGCGTACCCATGGCCACGATCTTGCCTTCGTCCATGATGGCCACGCGATCACAAAGTCGTTCGGCTTCCTCAATGTAATGCGTGGTTAGAAGGACGGTGCGTTGTTCTGATTTCATCTCTTCGATCAGGCCGTGAATCTCCAGACGAATTTGCGGATCAAGCCCTGTGGTGGGCTCATCCAGGAACAGCAACTGGGGATCGTTGACCAGTGACATGGCCAGAGCCAGGCGCTGTTTCTGGCCGCCGGAAAGCGTTTCGTAGAATGCATCCCGCTTGTCCCACAACTGCAGCCGTTTCAAGAGCTGTTCGGAGTTCACGCTGCGCGTGTAGAACGAAGCAAACAGGTCCAGCGCTTCCTGCGTGCGAATCTTGGCGGGAAGATTGGTCGCCTGCAGGCAGACACCAATGCGGTCTTTCAACTGCCGCTTCTGCCGGTCGGGATCAAAGCCAAGTACTTTGGCCTCGCCGCTGGAGCGTGACCGCAAGCCTTCCAGTATTTCCACGGTACTGGTTTTGCCGGCGCCGTTGGGGCCCAGCAAACCAAACACCTCACCCGCGCCAACTTCAAAGTCAATACCCTTCACGGCCTCAAGCTTGTCATAGCTCTTGCGGAGGTCGCGGACGGTGATCACTTCAGCCATTCAGCCTCATTTCGTTCTGCCTTCTTGTTTTCAATCCCGAGCGGAGCGAGGGATCCCCACCTTGCACAATGCGGTCGTGCTCTTAAGAGTTTTGAAACGGACTCTCAATCGCCTTCAAGTGTTGATGGTTCAATTCTCGTTCATTCAATCAGTGTCATCTGTGTACATCAGTGGTAAGACTTGAAATCACCGCAGTGCTTCCGTCGGATCTACAGTGATCGCCCGCCGCGCCGGCAGGTAACTGGCCAGTGATCCGATCAACAAAAAAATCAACGGTGCAATCACGAAGGTAGCCGTGTCCCATGCGCCAATTTGATACAGCAGGCTGGACATCAGTCGCGTAACCGCCGCTGCCGCAACCAGCCCGATCAAGACTCCGATGGCCGTAAGCTGAATTCCCTGGCGAACTACCAGCTTCAGAATATCTGATTTCTTTGCTCCCAGCGCCATCCGCACTCCCAGTTCCTGTCTCCGTTGGGCGACTGAGTAGGCGAGCACGCCGTAAATTCCCACCACGGCCAGGACGAGCGCCGTCGCCGAAAACATGCTCAGCAGAAACATGGCAAAGCGCGGCTGCGTGCGCGAGTTATCCATCAACTCTTCCACGGTGCGAATGTCAGTGACCGGCTGGTCAGAATCTGCCTCGGAAATCTGCGCACGAATGCTTGAGACCATGTTGTGAGGATCACCCGCGGTGCGTACCAGCAAATTCATGTTGCCCCAGGGAATCTGGGCGAATGGAAAATACAGCTGGACCTGCGGCTCCTGCGCCAGGCCTGAATTCTTCACGTCTCCGGCCACGCCAACAATCTCCGAAGCCGGCTGCCGGCCCATCACAAGGTGCCGGCCGATAGGATTTTGATTGGGAAAGAAGCGGCGGGCCAACGCCTCATTGATGATGACCACGTTCGGTGCACCGATCTTGTCCGCCGGCGTGAAGTCGCGACCGCTGTGCATGGGAACATGCAAGGTGGAGAACCATCCCGGACTAATGGCTTCAATAATGATGAAGGGGCGTTCTGCCAGCGGCTTTTCCGGCATACCGTCCGGCAAGATCGGCGTGAGTCGCTTGGGGGTCAGCGGCAGAGCAGCGGACACAGCAGCAGACTGAACGCCTGGCAGCGTAGATACGCGGCGGAGAACTTCGTCAAACAGGGCAATCTGTTGGTCGGGCTTGGAATACTTCACCGTGGGCAATGACAGGTTCATGGTGATCACGTGATGTTGATCAAAGCCAGGATCAACATTCAGCAAGCGTGAGAAACTACGCACCAGCAAGCCGGCGCCCACCAGCAGCAGCATGGAGATCGCAACTTGCCCGATGACAAGAAGGCTTTTTAATTCCGCCCGGCGATGGCCGCCAGTAGTGCCACGGCCTTCGTCGCGAAGAGTCTCAATCACATTTGTTTGCGCAAGCTGCAAAGCAGGAAAGATTCCAAACGCCAGGCCGGTGAGCAGGGAAATGCCCAGCATGAAAAGAAGCACACGGCCATCCATGGTGAGCGCAACACCCTGAGGCAGGTTTTCAGCACCCAGCGTGGCGAGATAATGCGTGGCAACATAACTCAGGCCAAGGCCGACCAGACCTCCGGCGAAAGCTAGAATCACGCTCTCCGTTAGAAGCTGGCGAATGATAGCCCCGCGTTGCGCGCCCAATGCCGTTCGGACGGCAATCTCTTTGCGCCGGGCCAGCGCACGTGAGAGCAAAAGACTGGCCACGTTGGCGCAGGCAATCAACAGCACAAAGCCCACTGCGCCGGAAAGCACCAGCAGTCCGGTCCGGATGTTGGCCACGGTCTGCTCCTGCAAATCATTCACCATCGCAGACATATTGGGGCCCTGGTCCGGAGCTTTAGGGTTCTCCTGGCTGTATTGTTGACTCAGAACATCCATCTCCGCCTTGGCTGACTTCACGGTTGCTTCCGGTCTCAAGCGCGCGACGGCTGTGAGGTAGCCCACGCCCAGGCGCAAACGTGCGGTTGGCATGAGGGTATGTTCGAAATAGCGCGGTGACCACACATCTGCGGGACCAGCAAAAGGAAATTGGCTATTCGGACGCAAAACGCCAACGACGGTGTAAGGCAACGAATCCAGATTGATGGTCTGCCCGATGATGCCAGGATTGCCTCCGAAACGCTTGTGCCACAGCGCATCCGAGATGATCACCACGGGTTTGCCTTCAGGATGATCGTCATCACCGGCAAAGGTCCGGCCAAGCTGAGGCGTTACTCCCAACAGATCAAAGAAATTTCCCGTAACACGCATGATGGAGACTTGCTGCGGCTCGCCATTGCCGGTCAGATTCATGGTGTCATTGGCAGCCACTGCAACCCCGGTAAATGAATGCGCATGATCGCGAATCATCTCGTAGCGGCCAAGTGAAAATCCTCCCGGATTGGCGCGTCCCTCATCCTTGCGCTGCATATCAATTTCCACCAGCCGTTGCGGGTCCTGGTAGGGCAATGGCTTCAGCAGTAGAGCGCTGGTAATGGTGAAGATTGACGTGTTGCCGCCTATGCCCAGCGCCAGTGTGATGATGGCGGCCAGGCTGAACCCCGGGTTCTTTAAAAGCATGCGAACGCCATATCGAAGGTCTTGCATGAGGGAGGTCATGGAAAAGAATTATAGTCGGGATGAACAAAAATCGCCGCGATTGCCAAGACTGCCGAAATCGCGGAAACTACGGCTGCAGGTCCCTGCGCAAATAAAGAAGCAGCCTGTTTCCCGGACGCAGATCATATTCGCCGATCAGGCGGTAGCGGTCGCCAAACTGTTCCTGGATCTGCGCCTTCTGCGATTGATGGGCGATGATGATGGGCTCATTGGTGGCTTCGATGTGTCCCCAGTATCCCGTGTGGCTGTAATCGCGCAGATACCAGGGCATGGGCCAGTACTCCGGAGACATCTCAGTAATTCCAATCTCTTTTCCCGCTGGATTGCCGGCGGCAATCTTCTCGATCTCATGGACCAGATTGAGGAAGTCACGGCTGGTATGGGCGTAGCTATAAGCCTGAGCGCTGTCATCATAGCGGTACAGGCTGATCTCGACGGCCTGCGTTGTCTCCACGATCGCTGCGATGGCCAGGACAAAGTACGCGACCATTCTCAGTGACCTGCGGTGGCTGAGCTGCTCGAAGAGATAGCCCGCGATGATGACAAAAGGCAGAATGATGCTTAACTGCAGCCATGGCGTTTTATATGGGATCAGTGAGTACGCCGCAAAGATCCCCATCGCCCAGAACGCCACGAAAACGGTAAACCGGTTGCGAGCCTGCGCCAGCGCGGTGACAATTCCGCAGAAACCCAGAATCAAAATCGGAAGCTCTGCCTTGCCCAGCCACTCAAAGTACTTTGTCCAGTCATAAACGTTGGCGGCGGAGCTGGTTTTGGTCCAGATCGTGTAAGTGGTAAGCGAATCAACCAACACCCTGGGGAAAGTTGGTGAAGAAAGACGAATAGAAAATGACCCAGACCACCACAAAGACGGAGGCTGCCAGCACCGCAAGCCGCGCGTTACTCCATGGCTTCGCCCTGTCAGATTCCGGAATTTCCTGATCTGATTGCGGAGGCAATGCGGCGGCACCACTTTCAATCGACCAGAAGTGCGCTGTGCTGCGTCCGCGCAGCTTCATCCAAAGCCATGTGCATGGAATGGCAATCAGCCAAACGCCCACTGTAATGATCCATGTCTCCTTTGTCGCGCCCAGCAATCCCAGTGAGGCTGCGGCCAGCGCCAGATATCGTGGACTTCGTGTCTCGGAAAACCTGAGCCATGCCAGAACTACGCCCAGGGTAAAAAAGACGAAAAGAATTTCGTGGATGAAATAGCGCGAGAAGAAGACGAACCCGGCAGAAACGGTGGCAAGAACCGCAGCAGACAGCGAGCCGAAATTTCCCAGCAACTTCTTCATCGAGAGCAGCAGCCACACCACGCCCATGCCGAAGATCACGGTGACAAGACGCAGCGTAAAATCATTCAGCCCGGCTTTACCGGCAAAAAAACTGGCGATTGAAGTTGTAAGCAGAGCGGCGTAATAGAGGGTGGGACCGTGGTAGTTGGCCGGATCGTAGTGGTAATAGCCGCTCCGGAATAGTGACACCATGAAGTTTCCATTCACGCCTTCGTCGTGGTGGAAGACTTTATCGGTGAGCAGGTATAGCCGCAGTACGGCTGCCACAACCAGAATGAGCAAAGCCGCAACCTGCCATAAGGTCAGCGGCCCCAGCATGGGCTGATCAAGCTTGTCTGGCTCAAAGCCACTTTGTCCGCGAGTGGAAGAACGACCAGCGCGACCCAGGCCCCGGCCGTTGGGTTTGGGATTGCGCGAGCCTTTCGCCGTGGATTTCTCAGGAGCGCGTGCCATTGTGAGCGCCCGCCAGACGGGCTAGCGGGTGATCGCGTCCTCCGTCTGCTTGTCGCTCAGGCTCCAGGCAACGTCAACCAGGTCCTGGGGAACGGTGCGATTTTTAGAGATCGCGTCAGCAATCGCCACGGAAGAAATCATGGTGCCCTTCAGCGCCACCATGTGACCGAACGTTCCTTTATGCACCAGATCAATTGCGCCTACGCCATAGCGCGTCGCCAGCATACGATCAAACGCGGTTGGAGTTCCGCCGCGCTGCGTGTGCCCCAGTAAGACCGATCGTGTTTCGAATCCTGTGCGAGCTTCGATCTCCGCTGCCAGAGAAACTCCGATTCCACCCAGGCGCACGTGGCCGAACTCATCGAGCTTGCCCTTCTCGTCCGATATGATTTTATCGGCCAGTTTGGCGCCCTCGGCGACCACGACGATGCTGAAGAATGTTCCGCGATCATGGCGACGCTTCAGTGTGTCAGCAACCTCATCGAGATGGATTGGCCGCTCCGGGATCAGGATCACGTCTGCACCACCGGCAACGCCGCTGTAAAGAGCGATCCAGCCTGAATCGCGTCCCATGACCTCAACCACAATCACGCGATTGTGCGCTTCCGCCGTGGAGTGCACACGGTCAATGGCCTCCGTGGCAATGCTCACGGCGGTGTCAAAGCCGAAACAAAGATCGGTGCCGCTGAGGTCGTTGTCAATCGTCTTGGGCACGGCCACCACTTTGATGCCCTTCTGGAAAAGCTTCAATGAGACGGACTGCGTGTCGTCGCCGCCCAATGCAATGAGAGCGTCAAGATTATTTTTCTTCAGCGTCTCCATGGCTTTTTCCAGCCCGCCTTCTTTCTTGGCCGGGTTGGTGCGTGAGGTGCGAAGGATGGTGCCACCACGGTGAAGGATTCCGGTGACGGCCTTCAGGTCCAGCGCAATCGTGTTGTTCTCCAGCACGCCGCGCCAGCCTTCCAGGAAGCCGATGAACTGGTCGTTGTAATGGAAGATACCTTTACGAACAATGGCCCGTATGACTGCGTTCAATCCCGGGCAATCACCTCCGCCGGTGAGTATGCCGATCTTCATTGATTGTTCCTTTCCTCGACTTTGTGCTGATACAAACGATATGGGCCAAACTGTGCGGCCGCGTGCTGCTGAGCCCAGAATGATTCATTCACCTTGCCGGTTGCGATTTCGCCCGGACCCAGCAAAACATATCCAATATGATATTGCTTCAGAAGCCTCTCCGCGTCAGGGCTGCCCGAATAAATGCTTTGAATGTCGGCTGCCCGCTCCGGATATTGCAGGCCTCGTGACCACATCCATCCTTCATAGCCAAGTAATGATCGCCTGCCGGTGAGAAAAACCGGGGTGCTGTACGTGGGAGCATGAAGCACTACGGCATGCGGCGGCGTGTGCTCCTGTATGTAATTCGCCATCTCAACACTCGCGCTGTCAAACTCCTGATACTCAGAGGCTTCTTCCACCACGCGCAGAACATCCAGCATGCCGGAAAGAATCATAGACGCCAATAGTCCCGCGGCAGCCCATCGCCACAATTTTTGCTGTCTTTGTTCCAAAGCGTACGCCAGCAGCCATGCCACGAGTGGGACTGAAGCGATATACCAGTAATAAAGTACTTTGATGTTGTCCCATACCCAAGGTGCAACTTTAATCAGGTTGGGTACCAGGAAACAAAATAGAAACGGAATATAGAAGAGCAATAGGTTGCGAGGAATTGAGAATCGCCGGCTGCGCCACAAGAACGCGGCCAATAATAGCGGAATGAAAAAGCCGGTATTGACGAACCAGAACCAGATAACGTTGGCATCACCATGGTCCCAGCCAAAGTTCCAGCCGAGATAGCTTTGCGTCTGGATAGTTCCGCTGCCGGAAAGCCACAGCACCTGCGGCAGCGCCAGCACTGATGCGGCAATAAAAAAACCGAGCCATTCCCGCCATAGGGACCGAAATAACAGCGCGAGACACACGCCGAGTCCCATGACTACCAGGAAGGTGTGTGCGTGAATCAGCGGCAACATGCCGGCAATCAAGCCAGCGGAAAGCAGTTGGATGCGTGCGGCAGAGTCGCCCGCTTTCATCGTGGCCGATTTTTCGGGTCGGGTGTCACTTGCGCTGATCGCGTTCCACCATTGGCAGAAGATCACGATCGCCAACGGCATACCGAAAAGAATGCTGCGCTGCGGAACAAACAAAGTTGTGACAGAATTCCCCCAACGAAACAGGGGACTCATCCCGATGGTGTAGTCGTGGGTCAGGTTGCTGAGCAGTGTCGGCAATCCTCCATCGCTGTTATGCAACTCCATCATCACCCAGGTCCATCCCAGGCCTCCGCTGAAGAGGACTAGCATCGGCGCAATCAAGCCGGCAAGACGGCTGCGTGTGAGCCGCCAGGTCCAGTAATGCATGAGCCCGGTGAGAGAGAGCGCCAATGCCATGTTCTGGAGCCACATGGCGGAGATCACGTCTGCGCCCGCCCGAACCAGCATGGCCGTGAGCAAGTCGCATAAAAAAGGGTAAGCAAAACGCGCTCCGGCAAAGGTGGGATCCTGCGGAGGGAAATTATTGCCCTGGGCAAAGCTGGCGATCACCTGCAGAGTGCAGCGGAAGATCGCCAAGGTTATTCATGACGCCGGTGTAGATCGCACCGGACTTCTCAAACGCAGCCCGGCCAAATATCAGACCGAGGATAACTGTGAGGCTTACATACCAGAAGATCGTGGCGATGGTGGCGCGATCGCGAGCACGCAACGCCGACCCCATCCTCTCTCTCGCGACACTCAGGCTCATCGATACCCTGGTGCGATAACCGGAATTGAGTAAAACGAGATTCGGGCAAGCCGGTGACCACGGTCGCCAGGGCGAGTGACGTGGCAGACATGCCGAAAGTCAGGGAGAAAATAAATCCTGTCCAGGCCAGGATCGCCAATCCTATGGGGACTCCAAGGCAGAGACGCGCAGACAAAGGCGCCGTACGATCGAAAAGAAAAGTGAGGAGAAGACCGCTGAGCGTAGCAAGGATGAAAAGAACGCAGGCGAGAAACATGGGTCAGCAGGACCCTTCGCCGCTATCGTTGATCGCAGTTGTTGGTGCGTTTCGTCGCAGAAACATCGGTTTAACCGAGCTGCGATTTTAAACTATCTGACTCGTGCAGGCCGGAATAACTCAGTTGCCAGCCCCAGCAGCGTATAGGCCACACCGTTAAGCAGAATGAACCAGTAATATTTCAGGGGCATAGCCTTTCCCAGCAGGGAAGCCGGTGCAGTGATGGCGACAATGGTGGAGTGGCCCAGGTTGTACATGTAACGCGGTGGCAGCATTAGGCTGATCAGGAACCAGCAGCACGCCACAGCCAAACCCGTCAAAGCCCACAAACCAAGTCTACGTTTCATGGAGGCGGCCCTCTTAGCAGGGATTCTACTCCTTTAGTGTGCTCAGATACCAATCAATTCCCCGAATACCCTGATATATTGGCAATCATGCGGACGCTGTTTGCAAACTTCTTGGTGACGACGGTTTTTGCTGCTATCGCCTGTTCCCAGGCTCCTGTTTCTACTCCAACGCCAGCTTCCGCGCCGCCAAAAATGGATCTGCTGGACTTAAAGGGCGGCCATCACACCCTGGACGAATACAAAGGCAAAGTAGTGGTGCTGAATTTCTGGGCGACCTATTGTGTCCCCTGCACCACGGAAATGCCGATGCTAGGCCAGATGCAGAAACGCTATCAGGATAAGGTCGTTGTCCTGGCCGTTTCTGTGGACGATGAGCTGGACCGCGCCAAACTCCAGCCATTCCTGCACAAACACGATGCCGACAACCTGACGTTACTGGTGGGCCCAACCGTACTCGACCTGTCTGACTGGAAACTGGGTGACGCCTTGCCGACTACCTTGTTTATCGATAGCAAAGGCGAGATCGTCGGCAAAGTTGAGGGCGCGCTGAAGAAAGCCGATGTGGAAAAACGATTGGCGGAGATGACTGGGGCAGCGCCGGCCCGCGAATTCCGCGAACAAAACTAAGAGGGTTCATAAAGCAACCGAGCAGAAATCTCTGGAAAAATAGAAACGAGATTTCGAGGACCTTTAATTCGCGCGGTTCTATCAGCTAAACAAGAATTCCTTTGTCCGCAACTCCCGAACCGTATCGCGTAACGCGGCTGCTTTTTCAAACTCAAAGCGCTTCGCGGCTTCGCGCATGTCACTTTCCAGATTGCCGATATAAATGTCGAGTTCTTCCTGGGTCTTGAATTCCGGAAAACCGTCGGCTTGCTGCGTCAGATCGACGTAATCAGATTCGGCAATGCCGGCCAGCGACATCGACAGTGGTCGAATGATGCTCTGAGGGATGATGCCGTGTTCTTCGTTATAGGCACGCTGAATGGCGCGGCGACGGTCCGTCTCGTCGATGGCGCGCTTCATGGAGTCAGTCCTACGGTCCGCGTAAAGAATGGCGCGGCCGTGCAGGTGCCGGGCACAGCGGCCGATGGTCTGTATAAGCGAGCCTCCGGAGCGAAGAAAGCCCTCTTTATCGGCGTCAAGGATGGCGACAAGAGAGACTTCGGGCAGGTCCAAGCCTTCGCGCAGCAGGTTGATGCCGATCAGGACGTCATATTCGCCCTTGCGGAGGTCGCGCAGGATCTTGATACGCTCCAGCGTCTCGATTTCCGAATGCATGTAACGGCAGCGTACGCCGACCTCAGAGTAGTATTCGGCCAGGTCTTCCGCCATACGTTTGGTCAGCGTGGTGACAAGTACTCGCTCACCCTTGCTGACGCGATCGCGAATCTCATGCAGAAGGTCATCAATCTGGCCTTTGACGGGACGGATCTCGACATCAGGGTCGATGAGTCCGGTTGGCCGGATGATCTGCTCCACCACCACACCGGCAGATTTTGTGAGCTCATAAGGACCGGGGGTTGCGGAAACATAGACCACCTGATTGGCGCGCTCTTCAAATTCTTCAAATTTCAGCGGGCGGTTATCCAGCGCCGAGGGCAGGCGGAACCCATAATGAATCAAATTCTCTTTGCGTGAGCGGTCTCCATGCCACATGGCATGGAGCTGCGGCACGGTCTGGTGGGATTCGTCAATGAACATGACAAAGTCTCTCGGAACATAATCCAACAACGTGGGCGGCGGCTCACCGGGCTTGCGTCCTGAGAAGTGGCGCGAATAATTCTCAATGCCATGGCAATAGCCCACCGACTTCATCATCTCCAGATCAAAGCGCGTGCGCTGGTGTACACGCTGTGACTCCACCAGCCGGCCTTCCTTCTCCAGTTCCTTCTCCCACCATGCCAGTTCTTCCAGGATGGTATTGATAGCCTGGTTCTTGGTGGCGTTCGACATCACGTAGTGGCTCTTGGGATAGATGGGAAGGCGTGTGTACTTCTGCTTCACGGTGCCGAAGAGCGGGTCGATCTGCGAGAGGGAGTCCACCTCGTCGCCAAAGAGCTCAATGCGGTACGCGTTGTCATCGTATGTGGGGAAGACTTCAATGGTGTCGCCACGCACGCGGAATGTGCCGCGCTTGAAATCACTGTCATTGCGCTCGTAAAGAATTTCAACCAGTTTGCTCAGGATGTCGCGCCGGGAAATCTTCTGGCCTTTCTCGAGAAACAACAGCATGCCGTAATAGGCTTCCGGCGAACCCAGACCGTAGATGCAGCTTACGGACGCGACAATGATGCAATCGCGGCGCTCGAAGAGGGAGCGTGTGGCGGAAAGCCGAAGCTTATCCAGTTCATCATTGATCGTGGATTCTTTCTCGATATAGACGTCGCCGGCGGGAATGTAGGCTTCCGGCTGGTAGTAGTCGTAATACGACACAAAGTATTCAACGGCGTTCTGAGGAAAAAATTGCTTGAACTCATGGTAAAGCTGGGCCGCAAGGGTCTTGTTGTGGGCCAGCACAATGGCGGGACGATTGAGAGTTTCAATCACCTTGGCCATGGTGTAGGTCTTGCCGGAACCGGTTACGCCGAGCAGCACCTGGTGCTTCTCGCCCGCGTAGGTGCCGTGCAACAACTCTTCAATGGCGCGGCCCTGGTCGCCCTTGGGCTTGTAGTCGGAAACGATACGAAAATCCATAAATTTGTCGCTGTGCTCCAAACCGCTTAAAGCTTCTTTACCACTCTAAACCGAGTTGCTCTTTCGGCAGCGCCGCTCGGCGCGTGGTCGGCCTCGCGGCTTTTTTACGCGGGGCCTGCCAGTCGCGATTTCGGGGTCATGCAAATCTCTTTATCGTGACACGGATTCGCCACCGAGGCAAGCTGGAGGAATTTCTTCAGGGAAGCGCTATCGGCCAAATCTGATTTCGAGCACCTTGGGTTCGTGGCCGGGAGATTGCAATTCAACAGATTTTCTCAACTCGGCCGCATACCGTGGCACATCGAATTTGCTGGAGCAGAACATTGCGTAAGACACCTTGCGATCAGGAAAGTCGATGAGTATTCCCGCATTCCGCATCACTTCCCACTGGGCCGATGCATGCATTCCCCAGGGCCCCGGCCTTTGTGCCGATTCAGGTAACGGATAGGGAAGCTTTATAGCGCGCATGGAGAAAGTCTACTACTCCGGCCGAAAGGATTTAAAGATCAAAGCCAAATCTATTCGCAGAAAAGCCGCAGGGTTTCGTTTTTCCTATTGATGTCCGTGGTCAGGTCTTTGAATTGAGCCAAGAACTGGTCTACGTTCTCGTCGTCAACGCCGCTAAGATCGAGGGCAAGGCTATGAGTGCCGAGCGCGATGGTCATTGGCCCACGTTTTTCCATCGGTATGGACCTGGCGATCTGCACGCCGCTGCGGAGCAGCCCCAGGGGAACGCGAATGTCCACTTTTCGGCGGCTTGCGGCCTGGTCCCTCTGCTCCAGCACTAGCCGGAGGAATTTCGGCGTGCGAGTGTCTGATTCTGCCGCGAATGCAGCATCGTGGCCAAGCAGCAGGTCTGCTTCATTGATGGAAATATTTCCGGCGGCCAGCATGTCTAGAATCTTGCGTCGGTCTGCGTTCAAGCTTTCATGTGTCATGGTCATCTCCCTCTAGATTGACTTGTTATTCGCAGAACACGCGCACCTTAGCGTGCTTATCATCCACATCCACAGTGAGTTCGCTAAGCTGGTCAACCAGTTCTTCCAGGTTTTCCGGTTTGATCTGTGAAAGATCAATCTGCAGGCCCTTTCCTTTGAGGGCATCGTTCACCTGATCACGGGCCTGCACCGGGATCAGGCTGGCCAGCCGCACTCCTGCGCGTAACATTTGCATGGGAATGCGGACGTTTACTTCCGTAGGCGAATCACCACGGGATTCGTCATGCACCATCACGCGCAGATATTTGGGCCGCGGCTTTGCAGTGGGAGCGGCGGTGTCGCTCGCAGGACGAGAATCGGCGTTGCCTTCGCCATAAAGGGCGCTCATCAGGCGTTCGGCTTCATCGGCCGTGATTTTGCCGGCGGCCAGCATCTCCAGAATTTGTCGGCGATTTTCAGTCATATAAGTTCTCCTAAGCTTTCTTCCTAAACTTTTCTTCCTAAGTTTTTCCCTAAACTATGCGAAGCAAGATGTAATTCTTGGGGTCGTTTATTTCCACGTGTGTCCCGCGAAGTCCCGCCACCACGTTCCATCCGACGGCGATTGCACTGAAAGCATTCATGTCCAGAATCAGGCAGCCGACCAGAAAAAATGGAAACAGCACCACGACTAAAGGCAGGAGCAGAAGCCACACCAGGAACAAGGGGAGCCATAGCCGGAATATCCGATGGCGGGATGTGCGAAAGCCGATGACGGCAAACAAAGGAATCATTTCAGTGTCTCCAGTTCGCGGATGGCTTCTTGCGCGTTGATCTCTCCGCGTTTGAGCCGGTCCAGAATTTCCGTGCGCGAAGGCGCCGGGTCAGTATCAATGAACTTCAGACTGTCAGCGATCCGGGTAAGCCGGGCCTTGATGGTGGGATAGCTCACGCCAAAGACCTGTTCCATCTCCTTGATGGATCCGTGTGACCGAACAAAGGCCGCAATGAAAACCTGATCTTCCCAGCGCAGCCGGGCCAGTTCAGGAAGCTCAAAGCTGCCTTCAATCGCAATGTCTTTCTCCGCCAGTCGGATCCGCTCCACTACGATCGGCTCGCCTTTGGTCAGCAGGGTTAATTCCTGCCAATCGCGTATTTTGCGGTCACGGTTCATTGATTTAATTGATTTATAGATTAATTAAATTGAGTATGTCAATTATAAAAATTGATTTTATTGATATTCACGTAAGTATTTGAAATCAAAAGAGAATATTTCAAGAGATTGCACATCTTCCTGCCCTGCGCATTCCGAAGATGTTCAAAGTCTGGTCGGCTGGAGGTCAAAAGTGAAAATGCGGCGGCTCGCAATATCTGCGATCCTGATTTGCGCTTTCTGGACGCTGGCAGCGGGAGCCTCTCGAACTCAAACGGCAATAGAACAGCAAGACAAGTTGCTATACGAGCATGCCAACAAGGCATTGAAGAATTCCGAGTATGCGTCAGCGCGGAGGCTGATGGAAGACGTCATCACCGGATATCCAGATTCGAAGTACATTGCGCCTGCCAAGCTGGCAATTGCCGATGCATGGTATCGGGAAGGCAATTACAAGCAGGCGGAAACGGAATATCGGGACTTTGTTACTTTTTTCCCGAATCGCCCCGAGGCGGCGGAGGCGCGGATGAGGATAGAAAGTATTCGGACGAAAAGCAAAATGTAGGAAGCTCGCAATATTCTCCCGAGAATTCCCAGTGACGGAGTCATGACGATCCGGCATTCTCGGGATCTTTCGACTGAGTCATCTCATGCGCTCCGACTTCGTTCGAGATGACAAGGCATAAATGGTCTTGCGGAAAGGGCGAGGCCGAACTCGCGCCGAACCCGTAGCAACAGGAGCACATCAAGGTTCCCACATTACTCACTGCCAGGCGGTTTGGAGCGAAGCGACAAGAATGATCATCATGGGGACGATCACGATATCGGTGGGCGCGTTGCCGCCTTCGCTCACCGGGAAACCCGCCATGGGCGTGAGCGTGCCGGTTGCGGAGTTCAAGGCGAATCCTGAGATCGAATTGTCTGCTTTGTTCACCACGTAAAGGAAGTGCCCTGTAGGATCGGCGGCCAGGCCGAAAGGATGCGCTCCGGTCGACACGTCTGCCATCGGGGCGAGATTGCCGCCGTTGATAGCGAAGACGGAAACTGTGCCCGCGGCCACGTTGGTGGAGAAAAGGAATTTGTCAGAGGGATCAACCGCCAGTCGCAGTGGATTGTTGTGGCAGGAAGTATTGCAGCTAGCGGCAGGTGCTGGCAAAGCCGACGTGGATATGAGCGCGGCCGTGGCAGCGTTTACGGTGAATGGAACCACGCTCTCCGCCATGTGATCGCCCACGAAAACAAATTTGCCGCCGGGATCGGCAAGGATGCTGATTGCCGAGGCGAAGCCTGAAGTTGCATTGGCGTCCACAAAGGGCGAACCCGCGATCGTGCTCAGTGCTCCATTGCCGGCGATGGAGAATGCTGAAACGGTATTCAAGTCAGAAATCTGAGAATCGGGAAAGTTGGTGGCGTACAAGGCGGTGCCGGAAGGATTTACCGAGAGTCCATAAGGACTGTTTGCGGCAAAAGGCGATCCCGCCACGGGCGTTAGAACTCCGTTGACGGCTATGCTAAAGACCGCAATGCTGTTTCCCGCCTGGTTGGCAACGAATACGAATTTGCCGGCGGAATCCACGGCAACGGCTGTGGGCCTGGCGCCGGTGGCGAAGGGCGATCCAGGAACGGCAGTCAACATGCCGGTTGCGGTGTTGACTGAGAACGCAGACACGGTGTTTGCAGCCTGATTGTTCACGAAAAGAAGCTTGTGCACGTGATCAAACGCCATGAACTCTGCGCCTGGGCCGGCGACAAAGGGCGAACCGTTTACAGGAGAAAGTGTGCCATTGGTGTTGACCATGAAAGCAGAAACCGTACCCGAGCCGGTGTTGCTGATGAAGGCGAAGCTGGCGCTCGGAGCTGGCGGAGCCGGAGGATTGCTCATGGAATTGCAGCCGACTAAACCAAGGGCGAGAAGCGCAAAGAGGACCATCAAACGATGAAGCGGTAGTGAGATCATACGAGCAATCTCCAGGGCGTTTGCTGGCTATCATTATAGTCCTGCAGAATGCCGCACAGCCGGGGGCGGCTGTGCCACACGTGCATCGCAACGCATGCCACAGTTGCGTCGCTAGTTAAATTAGATGATTAGTCTCCTTTGAACGCCAGCCTGCTTTGCTCACGATTACCCAGAACGTCGCCAAGTTCGCGCGGATGGTCGACCAGCACGTCTGGCGGCGCGTCTTCCAGCGTGTGGGGTGCAAGTCCGTAGGTTACGCCCACGGAATAGATTCCAGCGTTGCGCGCCGTGATGATATCCACGTCTGAGTCGCCGATGATGGCGGTCTGTTCCGGCCGCGCGCCCGTTTCCTGCAGCAACGCCGCCACTCCCGCGGGATCAGGTTTTTTCGTATGAAAGCTGTTGCCGCCATAAACCTGAAAGAAATACTTGCCCAGACCGAGAGCTTCCACAATGCCGCGCGACGGTACAACTGGTTTGTTACTGAGCACGGCCATTCTTATTCCGTGCTCGCCTATCCGGCTCGCCGAACCGCTGGTGGTTTTCACCGCTGAATCACGGTGCCCATCCCGGCTGGCCAGGATCGCGTCCAACGCCGGGAAGATGCCATCGTAAACGTAGGTGGAATCCAGCTTGTGCTCGCGATAATAGCTCATGAAATAGAGCAAAGCTTCCTGCACGTACCCCTCATCATCGGGATCGCCCAGGGCCCTTCGCACCAACATTGGTGCACCGTTCCCGATATAGCTGGAAATAACCTCACTGGCCAATTCCGGCTTCTTATAGTGGCGCAGCATGGCGTTGACGGAGTTGGCCAGATCCATGCGGGAGTCAACCAGGGTGCCGTCAAGGTCAAAAATCAGCAGCTTAAGATCGGGGACGGGAATAGCGCGGTTTTTTCGAATCATCCTTCTAAAGTATATCGCTCATCTCACGACTCGATTTAAAATGGAAGGTACTCCCAAGTACTCCTTAAAGACCCATCTCGTCCGGAACATATGTTGAAGGAGACCCATGCCCGTTACCAAGGCTGATGCAAAGAAAAGCGCCACTGTGGTGGAGGAATCGCCGGCCAGGCCCGCGCCCAGGACTTATGAAGGACTCACGCGCGAGCAGATGATTGAGATCTACCGGCTCATGTATCTCTCGCGCAAGCTGGACGATCGCGAGATCCTGCTCAAGCGTCAGCAGAAAATATTCTTCCAGATATCGGGCGCGGGGCATGAAGCCTTGAACGTGGCGTCGGCTCTGGCGTTGAAGTCCGGCTATGACTGGTTCTATCCCTATTATCGCGATCGGGCTCTTTGCCTGGCGCTGGGTGTGAGTCCTTATGAAATGCTGGCGCAGGCGGTGGGCGCTGCTGACGATCCGGCATCGGGCGGCCGCCAGATGCCATCGCACTGGGGACACAAGAAATACAACATTGTCACGCAGTCTTCGCCAACGGGCACGCAGTTCCTGCAATCGGTGGGCTGTGCTGAGGCGGGACGATATTTCAGCAAGCATCCTGATGCTGCGAAGAAGCAGAATGGCGACTATCGCCAATTCAAGAACGTGACATTCCAGGGCGATGAGGTCGTGTACTGCTCGGCCGGCGACGGAACCACCAGCGAGGGCGAATTCTGGGAAGCCATGAACACGGCCTGCAATGAGAAATTGCCGGTGATGTTCGTGATCGAAGATAACGGCTATGCAATTTCTGTTCCCGTCGAAGTGCAGACAGCAGGCGGCAGCATTTCTCAGTTGCTGAAAAATTTTCCCAATCTGCTGGTCGAAGAGTGTGATGGCACCGACCCGGTGGCGGCTTACGCGGCTTGCAAACGCGCGGCGGAATATTGCCGTAGCGGCAAGGGGCCTGCGCTGGTGCACGGCCATGTGATTCGCCCGTATTCACATTCGCTTTCCGATGATGAGAAGCTTTATCGCCCGGATGCTGAGCGCCAGAAAGATGCGCAGCGCGATCCCATTACACGCATGCAGCTTTTCCTGGTACGCGAAAATATTCTGGATGAAGCCGGCCTGAACAAGCTGGAGAAGTCGGTAGAGACTGAAATCAGCGACGCTTCTGAGCACGCGGAAAAAGCAACGCTCCCCGCAACCGACTCCATTTATACGCATGTCTACTCGCAAGACCTTGATCCAGGCAGCATGGCTTCTGAACCCAAGTTCGAAGGCAATGACAAGACCATGGCTGATCTCATCAATGTCTGCTTAAAAGATGAGATGAAGCGTGACGAACGTATTGTGATGTTCGGTGAAGATGTGGCGGATTGCAGCCGTGAAGAGTATCTCAGCCAGAAACAGGTCAAAGGCAAAGGCGGCGTTTTTAAACTGACCGCCGGATTGCAATGCGAATACGGTGGCGACCGGGTATTCAACTCGCCGCTGGCGGAAGCCAACATTGTTGGTCGTGCGATTGGGATGGCCACGCGCGGATTGAAACCTGTGGTCGAGATCCAGTTTTTCGATTACATATGGCCGGCGATGCAACAACTGCGCAACGAACTGCCGCTGATGCGCTGGAGATCAAACGGCAACTTCTCATCGGGTGCGGTCGTACGTGTTGCCATTGGCGGATACTTGACGGGCGGCGCGGTGTATCACTCGCAATGCGGAGAAAGCACGTTTACGCACATTCCCGGACTGCGTGTATGTTTCCCGTCAAACGCCCTGGATGCCAATGGCCTGCTGCGTACGGCGATTCGTTGCGATGATCCGGTGCTGTTCCTGGAGCACAAGCGTCTTTATCGCGAAACCTACGGACGCTCGCCGTATCCAGGCGCTGACTACATGATTCCGTTCGGCAAAGCCAAGACCGTGAAACAGGGAACGGATCTGACCGTGATCACTTACGGCGCGGTTGTGCCGCGTGCTCTGCAGGCTGCGCAGCGCATTGAGCGCGAACAGAACGTGAGCGTGGAACTGATCGACCTGCGAACGCTGAGCCCGTATGACTGGGAAGCCATTGCAACGTCCGTCCGCAAGACCAATCGCGTGATCGTAGCCCATGAGGACACGCTGAGCTGGGGCTACGGTGCGGAGATCGCCGCGCGCATCGCCGACGAATTGTTTGAAGACCTCGACGCGCCGGTGCGCCGTGTAGCGGCAACGGATACGTTCGTGGCGTATCAGCCGCTGCTCGAAGACGTGATTCTTCCCCAGGCGGATGATCTTTACAAGGCGATGGAGAAATTGGCGAAGTTCTAACGCACAAAACCGCGGCGGCTATGTTAGTCTCACCTCCTTACGGAGAGCTCATCAGATGAAACATAGCCGTCGTTTTTCGTTGATCGCCGCTTTATGGTTGATCCTTTTTGTTGCCGGCGGCATGCCGGCGCAAACCTCACCGGAGCAGGCGGCACCGAAGACTTCTTCACAAAGTACCCCGGCAAAATCAAAGCGTCCTAAGCTTGTCCTGGTGATAGTGGTGGACCAGTTCCGCTATGACTACCTGCTGCGCTTCCGCGACGACTATAACGGTGGCATTGCGCGACTGCTGAACGGCGGCGCGGTATTTCATGACGCGCACTACCTTCATTACCCGACCGTCACTGCAGTGGGGCATTCCACCATCTTGAGCGGGGCAACACCATCGGTGAGCGGGATTATCGGCAACGAATGGCTGGACCGTGAGTCGAACGAATCCGTGACCAGCGTTTCAGATAAATCGACGACGCTGCTTGGGGGCAATGCCGGGACAGGATCATCACCGCAACGTCTGCTGGTCAGCACTTTGGGCGATGAGTTGAAAATGGCGGGAAGGAACTCCAAAGTGCTTGGCATCTCTATCAAAGACCGCAGCGCCATTCTTCCTGCGGGACACATGGCTGACGCTGCGTATTGGTTTGATGACAAGGCGGGACGTTTTGTCAGCAGCACTTATTACATGAAGGAACTGCCGGCCTGGGTTTCTCAAATCAACGTTGGTGAGCCAGCAAGCAAGTATGCGACAGCCGAATGGCGTGCGCTGAATTCGAAGGCAGATGACAAGCCTTTTTGTTCCATGAAGGCCGAATCCGGTGTGCGCCCGTGTGGATCACTGGAGGACACACCGTTTGGAAATGACATACTGGTGAACTTTGCCGAGGAGGCGGTTGATCACGAAAACCTGGGCAGACACGATGCGACCGATCTGCTGACGGTAAGCTTTTCCGCCAATGATTATGTGGGACACGGATTGGGCCCGGATTCACCCGAGGTGCGTGACATCTCACTTCGCACGGACAAGACGCTGGGCGACCTGCTGATGTTTGTCTTTGAGCGCGTTGGACAGCAGAATACGCTGGTTGTTTTTACAGCCGACCATGGTGTTGCGCCGGTGCCGAAGGTGAATAATGCCCGTAAAATGCCCGGCGGTTGGCTTACTTCGTCCGACTATTCCAGCAAGATCAGCGACGCGCTTTCCGCGAAGTTTGGCCAGGGTAAATGGTTCAGCTTTGATACATCCGGCTTTTTGTACTTAAACGATCAGACGGTGGCGACTAACAAGGCCGATCGCGTTGAGGTAAGACGTTTTGCCGCCGATTTTGCCCGCGGCCTGCCGCACATTGCGCGTGTGCTGACCCGCGACGATCTGTTGCGCGGCGACGAGAGTTCCGATCTGGTGGGACGCGCCATGCTGCTTGGGTTTTATGGCCCACGCTCAGGCGATCTGGAACTGTTGCCGGAGCCGTATTACATGTTCAGCTCTCCACCGGGCACCACACACGCAACGCCTTACAGCTACGACAACCATGTCCCCGTGATCTTCATGGGACGGGGAATCAAGGCGGGCTCGTATCTGAATCGCATCGCGGTGAACGATATTGCGCCGACGCTGGCGGAAATTTTGCAGATCGAGACGCCCAGCGGATCCTCGGGAAGAGTCCTGGTGGAAATGCTTCAGTAGCCATCCGGCCAAATCAAAGGCCTCTGGGTGAGCCAGAACTGCCCACCCAGAGACGGCTTTCAAGTACTGCTACCAGACGTAAAGGTTCAGCTTATCAACCCAGACGTGGTAGGTTCCGCCTGTGCTGTTGATGTCCTGTTGCGCGTTGACGGCGAGTTTGTCCCACGGCTTGGCAACAGCATTGTGCGTAGCATTGGTGGTAAATGGATGCTGAACGCCATCCACTTCGATCCAGATATAGTGCGTCTGCGCGTTGGAGAGGCCGCGATTGAGAATCTCTCCGTACAGACGGATGTGGTGCCAGTTATTGGCATTGAGGACTGTGGCGCAACTGATGCCGCTGGAAGTCCAGCTCATGGTGGGCTCATCCCAGGTGTCCCATACAGGGTTCGCGGTGTTTGAGTTGTCGCACTGGTTGCTGAAATTGAATTTCTGCGTAGGCGAACCAGGCTCAAAGTCGAATTCCAGCGCCTGAACCGGCGCAATATTATCAACCATGAAGAAGTAGTCGAGAACAAAATGGTTCACGTTCTCATTTGCGGGCAGGTTATTCCAGTGCAGAATGTCAGCATGTGGGCTGCCGCTGGCTTCGAACTCAATGCTGCCTCCGGCTTCCAGTTGCGGACTATGCACTCCATAGGTGGGAGTGAGGCTGGCGGCAGAACCACCCGGCGCTCCTGAACATTGTGTTGATGAGCACGCTCCCCAGTTCGTCATATTGTCGATGTTCGGCGTAAGGGTGGCATTTGCAGGTGGTATGGCCCCGCCGTCTGTTCCCACCGTGAAGTTCACCGCAGACTCATAGATCTGTCCACTCGAATCCCATGCATTGGCGATGATGGTGTGCGAACCGTTAGCGATCGTGTAACTGGGCGCCACGTGCAGGCTGGGAGTTCCATTTCCTGTGTAGCTCCCTATCGGCGTGGAATTGAAGTCCAGATATACATCCATGGCAGTAATATTCAATCCGTTGGATGTGGCCGTCGCGCTGAATGCCACCGGCGAAGAAACTGATTGGTTCTGCGTGGGAGCGGCAATAACCACACCGGTGGTGGAGACCGTAAAGGAAACTACAGATTGATACAGAGCTCCACCCGTGTCCCATGCGTTGACTGTAAAGTTATGTGAGCCGGTGCCCATGGCGAAAGTAGAGTTTACCGTGAGAGTGGAAGTGCCGTTACCGGTATAGGAACCTACTTCGCTGGGATTGCCATCAAGATAAACCTTCATGGCTGTCACGGGGAGACCGCTGTCAGCGGTAGCGGTTGCGCTGAACGGGACTGGAGAAACTACCTGGGCGCCGGAGCCGGGAGTGCCAATCTGTACGCCGGCCCAGGCGGTGCTGGCAACGCCTGTAACACAGAGAAAATATAAAAGCAGCAAGGATAGTTTGTGCTTGAATGTCTGCTTGAGGGTGAAGGTTGCAAGGTGGGCTTTCGCTGGAACGATCTGGTCTTTCATTGGAGTATTTGGTGGTTCCTTTCTGATTCGGTAGTTTGCTACCAACCACCAGGAGAGCACTTCACTGGCCAAATTAGTTCTGAGAAGAAAACGATAGATGTCCGATAGTTGTGCGAATGTTTTGGATAGTATAGGAACGTGCGTTCCTACTCGGAGAATCAGGTGTGAAACTCGGGTCCGCAGCTCCCGCGAAAAATAAGAATCTGGAAAGAGCTCTTATTCGTTGAGCTTGCGCATCCCAGAAACCGGTAGGACGATGAGAGTGGTTTATCGATTGGTCTTGCTCAGCACAAATCTATCCAAAGCCATCAGCAACTCTTCGCGATTGGAGTAAGGTCCTGGCTGATAGCCTTTGGAGCTGATTCCGATCTGCGCCATGTCTGAGAGTTCCCAGTCCTGCTTATTGGTAATGTCCCAGAATTCGATGGCATCTTTGGCGCTGAAGCCGGGCTTGTTGATCTCGTCGGGATGGAAATGCCATTCACAGATAATCTCTGTATGGTCGGCAGCACGCGGCCACATGGTGAAGGTGAGCATGTAATCAGGATGCAGATTGAGGAAAAAGTTAGGGAGGATACAGTAATAGTAAACATGGCGCTGATCATCAGCGCTCAGACCGGGGAGATTGCAGCGTGTTGAGGTTCCATCCATGGTGAGGCTTTTCACGCCGTCACGCAGGTCCATGCGACCGCCCAGATACGTCGGTTGCGGTGGTTCGTTATCGCCACTCATGTAATGCGATTGTTTGTTCAACAGAGGGTGAACAATGGGACAGTGCAGACATTCTGAGTAGTTCTGGATGATCAGCTTCCAGTTGGCTTTCAGTTGATAGACACGGCGCTCAACCATCTTTAGTTCGTTCATGCGCCAGGGAATGAACTTCTTGTCGAGCCCGGCGAGATGTTCAGAGAAGGGAATTGGCCGCGCGGAGAGATTGATGAAGATGTGTCCGTCCCATAGAGCGATTGCGACGGAGTTGAGGGGGTAATCGGCTTCGCGAAAGCCCTCAACTTTTTCCATGTGCGGAGCATTGGCCAGTGTTCCGTCAAGCTTGTATGTCCAGGCGTGATACTGGCATTGAATGCGTCCGTTGAATTTGCCTTCGTCATGCGGGCAAAGCAGGGTACCGCGATGGCGGCAGACGTTGTGGAAGGCGCGGACGTTGCCTTGTTCGTCGCGCGTGATGATGACGCTGGCATTAGCAACACGACGGATGAAGTAATCGCCGGCATCCGGGATTTGCTCCGTGCGTCCCGCACACAGCCACATATCAAAGTGGATGGCTTCCATCTCGCGCTGAAACCACGCTGGGTCAGTGTAGTAGCTCTGCGGCAGAGTCATGGCTTCACCGGAAGCGACAGCAGGACGGGTGTTCTGGTAGGAAGAGGACATCAAGGAACCTCAGATTGCCAGGATTGATTATCACACGAGCCTTCGTGCCCCAAAAAATGTCGTCTACCGTTTCAACTCTTTCACAATCTCTTTTGCCGCATTCGCGCCGGAGCCGCCCGTCAAGCCTGAGCCGGGGTGCGTGCCGGAACCGCAGAGATAGAGATTTTTGATCGGTGTGCGATAGCGGGCCCAGTCGAGCAGCGGACGCATGGTAAAGAACTGGTCGAGCGCCAGTTCGCCGTGGAAGATGTGCCCGTTGGTGAGGCCGTAGGTTTCTTCGAGGTCCTTGGGCGTGATGATCTGACCTTCTTCGATCAACTCGGCGATGCCAGGAGCATATTCGCTCAGCTTCTTGACTACGGTTTCGCCGAGATTCGCGCGCTGCGCGTCCCAGTCAGTCCCTTTGAGTTTGAATGGTGCGTACTGCATATAGATTGACATTACGTGCTTGCCGGCGGGCGCCAGAGACGGATCATGCAATGAGGGAATGGCGACTTCAAGATAAGGATCGGGAGAAAAGTTTCCGTACTTTGATTCGTCGAACGCATGCTCGAGGTAATCGATTTCAGGGCCGATGTGAATACGTCCCTTCAGCGCCGAACCTTCGTTTTTGAGAGCCGTGAAATTCGGCAGCGCCGAGATTGCGAGATTGATCTTGGCCACGGTTCCGGGCATGCGATAGTGCTGCAACTTCATGACGAAATCGGGCGTGAGATGGGTGGGATCCACCAGCTTGAGCAGCGTGCGTCGCGGGTCAGCATTAGAGATGACGGCTTTCGCGCTGATCCCTTCGCCATTGGCAAGGACAACACCGTTGGCAACGCCATCTTTCACGCGAATTTCTTTTACGTCGGCGTCGGTGCGAATCTCCGCGCCGGCCTCTTGCGCCGCCTTCGTCATGGCCTGTGTGACCGCGCCGATGCCACCGAGAGCAAAGTTGGCGGAGCCGGCGGGATGAGGATCGCCTGCGGCACGGATCAAAAGCACCAGGCTGCTGCCTGCTGACCACGGGCCCATGGCGGTGCCGAAAATTCCGCGCGCCGCAACGGTGGCGCGAAGGAGTTCGGTTTCAAAGAACTCGGCGGCCAGATCTGCGACGGCCATTGGTCCCCAGCGGAGCAGCCGATACATATCTTTCTTGCCAAGTTTGCGCAGGCTGCGTCCTGTTTGCAGCATAGCCCAGAGGTCGGAGCGGCTGGGATCGTCGATGTTGGGGGGCGGCAGCTTCAACGCCTCGGCAATCACGTGTCCGATTTTCTGCAATGACTCCTGCAAGAGTGGATACTGGGTTGCGTCTTTGGCGGAGAATTTACCGATCTCTTCAGCGGCGCGCTTGACGTCATTATAGAGACGCAGTGCGCGACCATCAGGAGAAAGAGCTGTTGTTCCGATTTCCGGTGTGATGATCTTCAGCCCATGCTTGGCCAACTGCATGTCACTGACAATTTCGGGAAGGATTGGTCCGGCGGAATGCGCGAGAGTAGAGCAGCGAAAGCCTGGATGAAATTCTTCTGTGATGGCTGCGCCGCCGGTTTGAGCACGGCGCTCCAGCACCAGCGGTTTGAATCCGGCTTTGGCAAGATAGAAAGCGGTGATCAGGCCGTTGTGGCCGCCGCCGACAATGATAACGTCGCGAGTCTGGGCCATTGGCTAGCTCGCTCCCTTGACGTCTTTCAGGATTTCCAGCGCAGCCAGACGGCCGGGTGCGCCCATGATGCCGCCGCCGGGATGAGTTGCCGATCCGCACATATAGAGGTTCTTGATGGGAGTACGGAATGCCGCGTAGCCCGGCACCGGACGCAGAAAGAACAGTTGTTCCAGTGAGAGTTCACCCTGGAAGATATTGCCTTCGCTCAGGCCGAAGTCGCGTTCAAGATCCAGCGGCGTAAGGACCTGCTTGTTGATGATCAGGTTCTTGATGTTGGGAGCGTAGTCAGCGATGGTGTCGATCACGTTGTTACCGAAGGCTTCACGCTGGTCATCCCAATTGAGGCCGGGTTTCAATTTATATGGGGCATATTGCACAAAGCATGACATCACGTGCTTGCCCGGAGGAGCGACGGATGGATCCGTCAACGACGGGATCACCATGTCTATGTAAGGACGCCTGGAGAAGTTGCCGTATTTGGCGTCGTCATAGGCGCGCTCCATGTATTCGACGGACGGCGAAATGGAGATTGCGCCGCGGAGATGTGCGCCGGGGCCGGGAAGACATTTGAAATCAGGGAGGCCATCCAGCGCGATGTTGACTTTGCCGGATGATCCGCGAAACTTGTAGCGCTTAACTTCATCGAGAAATTCACCCGGAAGCTGGCTTTCTTCGAGGAACTTGATGAAGGTAAGGCGTGGGTCGACGCTTGAGGAAATGACGTCGCCGAGAATCTCATCGCCATTCTGCAAGACGACGCCGTGAGCGCGATTACCTTTGACCAGAATCCTGGCAATGGGAGCTTCCGTGCGAATCTCTACGCCGGCTTCGCGGGCGGCGTCGGCGATGGCGTTGGAGATTGCTCCGGTGCCGCCACGGGCAAAGCCCCAGGAACGGAACGCGCCGTCGATTTCACCCATGTAGTGATGGAGAAGAACGTAGGCCGTGCCGGGTGAGCGCACACCAAGAAATGTACCGATGATGCCAGAGGCAGACATGGTGGCTTTGAGAACGTCAGTCTCAAACCACTGGTCCAGGAAATCAATGGCGCTCATGGTCATGAGCTGGACCTGGTTGTATTTATCGTCGCTGGTGAGGCCCTGGAAGCGGCGACCGAGAAAGAGCATCTTCATCAGTTCGCGCGGATTGAGCGTTGCCGGATCAGGAGGCACCATGCTCAAGATCGGCTTCACGAACCGACACATGGCCTGCATGGCTTTGCCGAACTCGTCATAGGCTTCGGCGTCAACTTTGGAGTGGCGGGCGATCTCGCGATGCGTCTTGCCGTGGTCGTTCACGCGCCAGAGATAATCGCCGTTCGGCATCGGCGTGAAGGTGCCGTCGAGCGGCAGGATTTCCAGGCCGTGCCGGGGAAGATCAAGATCACGGATGATCTCCGGCCTCAAGAGCGAAACGACGTATGAGCAGACAGAGAATTTGAAGCCAGGGAAGATTTCTTCTGTCACGGCGGCTCCGCCAAGGACGTGGCGGCGTTCCAGCACCAAGACTTTCTTGCCGGCACGGGCAAGGTAAGCGGCGTTGGTCAGGCCGTTGTGGCCCCCGCCGATGACAATCACGTCGTATTTGGTTTTCGAACCGTTGGGTACAGATGGCATAGATTTCAGGGATTCACAGGCCCAGGGAAGTGACTGGCTATTTTAAAGGAGGATTGGCATTGGTGTCTCTGTGGCGATATCGGGAGCGGACCTCAACCAAGGCCTCGATCGGAACGATTGCAAGCGATCCCGCGGCGATTGCCATTGGGCGCGATGCATGGCCGAGCACACCGACAAAGCTAAGACAATCTACCGATACCAAACGTGACTATTGTCGCCTATAAAACAAACTATCCAGCGTGGCAAATTGCAACTAAGAGACCGCTTATTCATTAGCTGTTAAAACTAGACACTTCATTATGTTTTTTAACGTGGTGTGAGAGTATTGTGAGTAGCTGAACGCGTTTACGCATGTGGACCGCGTGAAAAGCGGCAAGGAGAAAGATATGAAACCTGGGACTGAGAAGTTCTGTGCTGGATTAAAGCATTTTTCAATCGTCTGGGTTGTGCTCTGTTTAGCGGTAACTTCGCTGTTAATCGGGTGTGGAGGATCGCAAACCGTGACCGGTGGCCCAACACCCTCACCGACACCCGCGGGCGTCACCGGCGTAACGGTCGAGATCTCCAGTACCGGAGCCGGGAAGTTTTCTACATTTGTGGTACCTATTTCCAGTCTGGGGCTGGTCAATCGGTCTGGCCAGCAGGTCACTTTGATGAACTCCGCGCAAAGCGCTGAGTTCAGTCACCTCAATGGAAGTGCTGCGCCGTTGGCCACTACTTCCATCCCGCAAGACGTTTATACCTCAGCAGTCTTGATCTACGGGAACCCGAGTTTCAGCACGGTCACTGTATCAGGCGGGGAGCGCATCACAGCCACGTTCTCAGTCGGTAAGGTTAACCAACCGGCCACTGTCAACCTGCCGGCGCCCATCACCGTGAGTGGAAACGCGATGATTCTGAAACTCGACCTTCGGGAGTCGGCGTCGGCAAGCTGTACAGACTGCGCAAACCCAGCCACGGCTTTCACCATCACACCCACGTTCACCATGACGTCACTGGGGCCGCCGAGCGGCGCGACTGTCTTTACGGGCCTGCTTGGCCGAATCAATAGTATCGATCCGGTCGCGAACACCGTGAACATTGCGCTCAACAATGCTCCCGTTTTTGCTCCCAGCGGGTTCAACGTGACCGTTGCGACCGATGCTTCTACCCTGTTTCAAGGAGTGAGCGGGCTTGCCGCACTGACCGGTGCGATGTTTGCTGACTTCGACGTTGCTGTGCAGGCGGATGGTTCGTTTAAAGCAAGTCGTTTTGAAGTAGGCGATCCGGCGGCAAACAATGTAATGACAGGCCCGATCATTGACTCGTCCTCACTCATTCCGGAGATTGTGGAATATGGCGTCCGCGAGGAGGGGGACGAGCTTTCAATTGATCCCATCAACTTCTATATTTTCAAGCTCGCGAACGCAGCCTATCGACTCTCGGGCGAGGTGCCAGTGCCTGCCAACCTGCCGTTTACCCCTGTGTTTGACGCGAATTCAATCACTCATGGGCAGTTTGTTGCAAACTCAACCGGACACATTATTTTCCTGGGTAGTGACATACCATTCACCAATACCCTTACTCTGCTGCCGCAAATGGTGAATGGTACGGTTACGGCTGTCTCCCCGGCTGGTCTGTTCACTGCTTATACGGTCGAGTTGGCGCCAAATGACATCATCACACAGGTCAATGGGGCCACGAGCATTGTGGTTTATAGAGATGTGTCCTCAGACATCAGGACGAGTGCGCCGATTGGGGTGGGAAGTGTGATCCGTACCAACGGATTGCTGTTTAACGACGGCGGGACTCTACGCATGCCGGCCCGCCTGATCCTGGATGGAGTCGCGCCGTAGCTTCAACCCAAACTAACAGGCCTGAAGAGCTGATCTTCAGGCCTTTTTCTTTAGCTTCCGTGCTTAGTTCTTAGTCCCAATAAATCTTGCAATGTTCTCATTTAGAAACTTTGAGTCGGCCGGATTGGGAGCGGCGCCGGCGGTGTGTCCCCAGAGCGACGGGATCGGCATCAACGTGACGCCGGGGATGAAGGCGGATTCATACTTCGCGTCGCCGACAGGGAAATAGAGGTCCGTCTCTGATGGCATGTAAAGAATTGGCGTCTTGATCGATTTCAGCGCTTTTTCAACATCTTTGTTGAACCCTTGAGTTGTGCCGACGTCGTGCTTTTCCCATGTGCGCATCTGGAGAATGAGGTCGTTGGCGTCAGCGCCGGGAATGAAATCTTTGTGGAAGTTATTCACCACTTCTTCAAACGTCTTGCCCATGGATGGATCCTGACGCCAAAGTTCTTTGCGCCACCACTCCTGTGAGAACAGCCATGCAGTCCAGACGATGCCGAATGTCTGGAGCCCTTTGGTAGGAGGCGTTTTGTAATCACCATTCGAAAACGCAGGATCGGCGGTGATGGCTTCAATCTGACTTTCCAGTCGCACAATACCATGGGGATAACATTTCGCAGTGCCGGAGGTGGCGACAATTTTGTCGGCAAATGCAGGATAACTTACGGCCCACTGGAAGGCCTGCTCGGCTCCCATGGAAAAGCCGACGATTGCTCGCACATGCGTGACTTTCAAGTCTTCTGCCAGCAAGCGATGGACGGCCTCCACATTGTCACGGATGGTGGTAACGGGAAAACGCGGGCCGTGAAAAGGTTCCGGAGTGTTGCTGGGCGAAGAAGAGTGGCCGTTGCCGAAAAGCTCGGTGGCGACGAGAAAAAGCTTTGAAGGATCAAGCGCGAGGTCTGGACCGATGAGCCATTCGTATCCGTGAAAGTCTGCCATGTAGTGCGACGGCAGAAGCACCACGTTATCTTTGGCGGCATTGAGATGGCCATACGTTCCGTAAACGACAATAGCCTTGGGAAGCGTGACGCCGCTTTCGGTCTTGAAGTTGGTGATGACGAATTCATGGCGTTCGCCCTGAGGCTTCGCGTCGCTCTTTGTCTTCTCGTCGGCGTTTTGGGCCACTAACGTCATGGCGAGAGCGAGTTGCAGAATCAGCAGCAGGGTAATGTTGCGTAGCTTCATAGACAGTGGTTTCTCTTTCGGGTTTCTCTTTCGAAAACGGCGTTTTGAGATTCGATAAGCGGCGGATACTCACGACAGTCCGGCGGCAAACATCCTAACACTGGCAATCTCAATTGCCGCGCGCAATCGCACTGAATATAATCGAGCTTCGCTCAAAGTCCACACCCGAGGTAATTGCTTGCCAGTTGGTACCGCATTTCACGAGCGCACATTCGCGCTATGCCAGAGTCTCAATTATCGCGAGTGGTCGGGCTATTACACGGTAAGCGTGTATGAAGTGCATCATGAACACGAGTACAACGCCATCCGCAACGCTGCCGCGCTGATTGATATTTCTCCGCTCTACAAGTATCTGATTACCGGAAGAGACGCCACCAAGCTGGTGAACCGCGTGATTACCCGCGACATCAACAAGGTGAAAATCGGCCAGGTGATTTACTGCTGCTGGTGTGACGAGCAGGGTAAAGTCATTGATGACGGCACCATTACGCGGCTGGAAGAAAATAAATATCGCTGGACCGCGGCAGATCCGAGCCTGCGCTGGTTCCGACAGAACGGCCTGAACATGGACGTTCAGATTGAAGATATCTCGGAACAAACGGCAGCTCTGGCCCTGCAGGGGCCCACTTCAGGCGCGTTGCTCAAGAGCATTGCTGAGGCGGACATCGCGAATTTGAAATATTTCCGCATGACCAGCGGCAAGATTGCAGGCATACCTGTGGACATCTCGCGTACCGGGTACACCGGCGACCTGGGTTATGAAATCTGGATGCCGTGGAATAAGGCGCTCGCGGTATGGGATGCGCTGATGGATGCCGGTCGTCGTTTTGACATACACGCCGCGGGAATGCTGGCCTTGGACGTGGCCCGCGCTGAGGCGGGGCTGTTGTTGATTGAAGTGGATTACATCAGCAGCAAGAAAGCCCTGGCGCCGTTCCAGACGTATTCGCCATACGAACTTGGTTTCGGCAAAATGGTGCATCTGGACAAAGAGAATTTTGTCGGCAAGACGGCGCTGGCGCAACAGCAAAAAATGGGCGTGGCGCGGCAGCTGGTGGGCCTGGAAATGGACTGGGTGGAAATTGAAGAGCGCTACGAAAAGTTTGGCTTGACGCCGGCCGCTCCGTCACAGGCATCGCGCGTGCATGTTCCGGTTTATCAGGGATCGAAGCAGGTGGGCAAAGCGACAACTACGACATGGTCGCCGATTTTGAAGAAGATGATCGCGCTGGCCAGTATCGAGACAGGGCATGCCCAGCCTGGAACCAAATTGCAGATGGAGATCACGATTGAGGCGGTCCGGCAGAAGGTCACGGCGAACGTCGTGAAGATCCCGTTTTTCAATCCAGAACGGAAGACGAAGACGCCGGTGTAGGAAGGAATTTCAAATTTTCAATTTCAAATTTGAAAATTGAAAATCACCAGTCACCATTTCTTAAAAATAAAAAACGCTGCCAGCACGATAAAGAAAAATCCCACGGCGTGGTTCCACTTGATGTCGTCGCCGAGATAGAAGATTGAGAATACCGAGAACACCACCAGGGTGATGACTTCCTGGATGGTTTTCAGCTGCGCCGGATTGAAGCTGTGGCTGCCAATGCGATTGGCCGGCACCTGAAAACAATATTCAAAAAAAGCGATGCCCCAGCTCACCAATGTGACTTTCCAGAGCGGCACGTTCTGATATTTCAGATGGCCGTACCATGCAAAGGTCATGAAGACGTTTGAGATGGTCAGTAGAACGATGGTCGTCATTCAACAGTTCCTAATTAATGTTTTTACGGTTGATTGCTATCCCATTCCCAGGTCGGCAGCGGACTCAAGTGGCGAGCCGCAGGTGCGGCAGATTACGGCGGAGCAGTCGCCGCAGATGAGCGGATCTTTGATTTCGCGTGCACAAGTTGGGCAATAAAGAACATCAGCGGCAGGTTGCGGGCGATTGTCAGGGTTCGTCATAAATATCAGGATGTTTTCAAGGTTGAACAGACGTGCAGTGCTTAAACATATTGGGCATTCAGGGTTGAGCAATAAAACTTACAAATGTAGCATAGACAGATGGAAACCAAAGCCGACGCTCTTAATTCCCCTGCCGACCAGAAACTTCAGCAGGAATTTAATCAATGGGCCGCCGCCGGTCGTGGCGATGAGATGGAAGACCATCACTCGGACATCACTGACCAGACGCTTGCGCTCATGGAAATCCAGGCATCCGATCGAATTCTTGATCTGGGCTGCGGTACCGGATGGGCCTCCCGGCGCATGGCATGGATGACAACCGCCGGCGAGGTCGTAGGCCTCGACGTGGCTGATGAGATGTTACATCGAGCTGAACAGGCTTCCTCCGATTTCAAGAACATTCGTTATGTGTGGGGATCAGCGGAGAAGATCCCTTCTCCCGACAGCTACTTCACCAAGGTGCTTTCGGTTGAGTCGTTTTACTACTACGCGGACCAGGCCAGGGCGCTGAAAGAATTGCATCGAGTGATGGCCGATGGCGCCGGTCTTTTTATCCTCATCAATCTTTACCGGGACAATCACTACTCGCTGCGATGGGTGAATGAACTTAAAGTGCCGGTGCAGGCACTCTCAGAAGCGGAGTATGTCGCGTTGCTGCAGAAGCATGGGTTCAGAAACGTTGAGGCGCACCGCATTCCTGATCGCAGTCCATCGCCGGACGTTTACTCCGGCAAGTGGTTTAAAGACGCGGAGGAACTGAAAGACTTCAAGCGCATTGGAGCCCTTTTGTTGAGCGCGACAAAGTGATCGCCTGGCTCGTGACCGGCGAAAATCAACGCGCTCATGCTGCGCGCATTCCTTTGGGCGTGAAGATAGATGGACGAATCAATATCTGCACGTTTTTGAGACAGGAATTTGCCTGGCAGAAACGGAATATCCGGTGCGCGATCGTGCTGAAGAGTACCTGATCGAGAATAATGAGGTCAGGCTCAGGGCGGTTCCCATCGTCAATCTCCTTCAGCAATGACAGCGCCGATTCCAGGTTGCGAACTGTGTCCACTTTTAAACGCGGACCCAGCTTTTTCACAAAGCACGCATCATGATGCTCATCACTGGTTCCATCCTCCACGGCGAGGATGTATACAACATCGCCCGGTTGATGCTGGTGGATGCCATCCAAAGAATGGCCATTTTTATGAGCATGGCCATTTTCATATCCGTTGGTGTCAGTTCGATTGGAAAGAGGCGAGTTACGGAATGGTCGGCTGGCCATCCAGGTATCAAGTTCACCACGGATAGCCATCACGGCAGTTCTGGAGCCGCCATGAGGGCGGCGAACGGGCATGCCTAACTCGGCTTCCCATCTTTGCACAGTGCGCACACCGCGATTGAAGTATTGAGCGATCTCTTTCCAGCTACTCAGGTATTTGCTTTCATGCGGAAAAGGTAGACGAGATATCGGTGAAATCACGATTGGTGTCCCCTGACAAGAGATTGTCGGCACGAACCTCTACTGTTGTCAGAATAGGCAGTTTTTGGGGATCATGTCTGTTATGTGTCAGACATTACAAGGCCGGTAAGTATATATTCAGGCACTGATCGACCTTAGACGGAAAAGCGTTTTTACGCACGGCTGAGCGTGTTTCAGCCAACTGAAGCGTTTTCTGTGTTTCAACCGGTTCGCGGAGCATGCCGGAGCGCCGCAGGTCGAATCCGATTCCCTTTTTCGCGGCCATTGCAGTATCATTAAGCGCTAGTGTTCATGAGGTCATTGATAAGTTTGCGCCCGTAGCTCAGCTGGATAGAGCGGTTGCCTCCGAAGCAACAGGCCGGGAGTTCGAATCTCTCCGGGCGCACCATTCCCGCCTGCATCTGGATGGCCATTAGACCATCTCAAAATTTTTGTGGCGTAAGCAATAAAGTTGCCTTTCGATGCATCTGATTTCCCATGCGGAACCGTAAATTCCGCCCTAACCTGGAAGGAGACTCCCGTTCGGATATGGGGCCGAATCAGACAGTTTATGAAACGGGAGCGGCTGTCCCGGAAACGGGAATCTACCTGGTGGTGCACTCCGCTCACCGGTTGCCGCATGAAGTGGTTGTGATTAAAGGGCAGAGGTTCCCGCGATGCCAGAAATGCGGTGACGCTGTTCTTTTTGAGTTACTTCACTCCGCACCGGATCTCTACCGGCATACGACCGCGTTCGTTTATGAATTGCCAGTCATTGACGGAGATGAAGAGAACAAAGATGAAAACGAGGAGGAGGATGCGCAGTCAGCGTAGCCCAAGGCTGTCAGGGTGCATGAAGCTTCGGGCAATAACTCCGGGCATTCCGAGGCCGCGCTAATCCGATTCCGCCAGCTCCCTGACAAGCTCAAAGCGCACATGGACACCGCAGATCCTACAGGCTGGAAAAACGTCCCGTATCTTCAGGCCCGCTTCATGGGGGTCGCGGTGCACTTGATGTATGACCCTATAGATTCCCGGTTTCAGAACTATTTCCCCAGGCTTGTACAATTTGTTGCCAGAACCTGTAGCCATGTGGCCTGCCCAGTTGCAAAGGAAACGAGTTTGGTAGGACTCCTGACATAACGATTGGGTTGTCTTCTTCGATGCCTTCAATAAAATCAGGGTCTTCGGAAATGTGCGGCGCCGGCTGGACTAGCTTATAGCGGACTGATTCTCCGCACTGGCGGCACCAGGGGAAGATGGTATCGCGAAGGAGAAGCACACTTCGCCGTGGTTCGTCGATATGGCAGATCTCGTAGACGCCTGATTTGAGTACTGCTTCGCCGGGCAAGAGAGTGCAGTCCGACTGGTCAAAAACTTCCAACATACCTTCCATTACAAGCTCCGTAGGATGGGATGCTCATTCCGGCTTTGAAAGTTGTAGATGCGGATGCTTCAGCAATCGTGTTCAGAGCTGCAGAAATAATGGTGTTCAGAGCTGCAGAAATGGAAACTAAAGATTACTTGCGTTGTGCGGCGCTCCGGATCAAATAATGGAGGCATAGCCGAGATCGAGGCCATCGGCATGATCGGAAAGTCAAACGCTCAACCACAAAGGACACGAAGGGCAAACCGGGAACCTACCACGGAGGCACAGAGACACGGAGAAAGGCAAAGCGAATGAAGTCTACGCCAAATTGGGATGACTGGGATCGGAGACGGGGGGTACCCCCGGTCGGATTTGGTAAATGAGTAATTTGGTAATCGGGGAAATTGGAAACCGGAAAATCTTACCGCTGATGAACACTGAGCGCACAGATTACGGTGATCGGAAAACCCTAGAATGGGTTGAAGTCTACGCCAAATTGGGATGACTGGGATCGGAGACGGGGGGTACTCCGGTCGGATTTGGTAAGTGAGTAATTTGGTAATCGAAAAATTGGAAACCGGAAAATCTTACCGCTGATGAACACTGAGGACACTGATTACGGTGATCGGAAAACGTCAGAATGGGTTGAAGTCTATGCCAAATTGGGATGACTGGGATCGGAGACGGGGGTACCCCCGGTCGGATTTGGTAAGTGAGCAATTTGGTAATCGGGAAATTGGAAACCGGAAAATCCTATCGCTGATGAACCGAAGGGGCAAGAAAGTGACGAGCCCGAGAACAGTGGGGAGAAAAGCTCTTGTCTGCAGCAGGATTCCGTTTCCGGCGAATGTTGCGACCAAACGAAAGCAGCAGCATCTAACCTGCCTGCCGCGACACGGTGCGGAAGACAAGAATGTTTTGTAGACTGACTGATTATGGCCAAACCGATATTACTCAGCGTGGATGATGACCTTGATGTTTTGCGCGCGGTGGAGCGTGATCTGCGTTCGCACTACGGCGCAAATTATCGCGTATTGGCAAGTGACTCTCCTCAGGGCGCGCTCGACCTGCTCAAACAATTGAAGGTGCGGAATGACAGTGTGGCGCTCCTGCTGGCGGACCAGCGTATGCCAAAACTTGACGGCGTGACTTTTCTGCAGCAAGCGAGAGACCTTTTCCCGGATGCCAAACGTGCTCTGCTCACGGCATATGCTGACACCAACGCAGCGATCAGCGCCATCAACGAAGCCAATATCAATTATTTCTTCATGAAGCCTTGGGACCCGCCGGAAGAACACCTTTATCCGCAGCTGGACGATCTGCTGGATGACTGGCAGGCCTCTTACCGGCCAGGCTTTGAAGGCATACGCGTGCTGGGGACGCGGTGGTCGCCGCGGTCCTATGAACTGCGCGATTTTCTGGCCCGCAATCATGTCCCTTATCAATGGATTGATGTTGAGCTCTCAGTGAATGACAAAGAGACCAAGCAGTTACTGGAAGCGCTTGGCCCGGAAGCCGCAAGTCTCCCCGTGGTCTTGTTTCCGGATGGAACCAAGCTGCTGGAGAGTGTGCCGGCTGACGTGGCCCAGAAAGTAGGCTTGCGGACGCGGGCGCAGACCGACTTTTACGATCTGGCGATTGTGGGCGGTGGCCCTGCAGGACTTGCCGCGGCGGTGTACGGAGCGTCAGAGGGCCTGCACACGGTGATCATTGAGAAAGAAGCGCCGGGCGGCCAGGCCGGGATGAGTTCACGCATTGAGAATTACCTTGGCTTTCCCACCGGGTTGAGCGGCGGCGATCTGGCGCGTCGAGCGGTGGTGCAGGCGCAACGCTTTGGGGTGGAAATCCTATCGCCACAGGAGGCGGTCGCTTTGCGAACGGAGGGGTCGTACCGAATTCTCAAGCTGGTGGATGGCAGTGAGATCTCATGCCATGCCCTGATGATTGCTTCCGGCGTGCAATGGCGGCGATTGGCTGCTCCGGGAATAGATCGGCTGCAGGGCGCAGGCATTTATTATGGCGGCGGAGCCACCGAAGCGCTTTCCTGCAAAGGCGAAACGGTTTACATCATTGGGGGAGCAAACTCCGCGGGACAGGCAGCCATGAACTTTGCAAAGTTCGCGGAACGCGTGGTGATTCTGGTTCGCGGTGAGTCGCTTTCCAGCACCATGTCACAATATCTGATCGATCAGATTGAACGCACGCCGAAAATCAGCCTGTGGAAGCACGCCAGTGTGGTGGAAGCGCATGGCGATTCTCATCTGGAAGAAATCTCCGTTCTTTGCTCCGACACCGGCAAGACTGAGAGAGTGCCGGCCAGCGCCATGTTTATTTTCATTGGCGCTCTGCCAAGCACTGACTGGTTGAAAGATACGGTGGAACGGGATGAACGAGGGTTTATCCTCACCGGGCCTGATCTGTTGTGGGATGGCAATCGCCCCAAAGGCTGGACGCTGGAGCGTGATCCTTTTCTGCTGGAGACGAATATCCCCGGCCTTTTTGCTGTAGGCGATGTTCGTCATGGATCGGTTAAACGCGTGGCTTCCGGCGTGGGTGAGGGCTCCGTGGCGGTACAGTTCATCCATCAATATTTGAGCAAGGTATAGGCAATGGCGGAAAAATCCGAAATACTCAGCGTCCCGGTTTTTCAAGGACTGCCTGACGACCAGATTACGTGGTTTCTCGGTAAGGCTCAGGAAATTGTCCTGAAGCCGGGCGATCACTACCTGCAGCAGGGCGATCCAGCGGACGCAATGTTTGTGGTGCTGGAGGGGCAGCAGCAGGCAAGAGGAGAGCTGGGCGGCGAGGTGTTTTCCTTCGCCACCAATCCAGGCGATGTGACTGGCGTTCTGCCTTTTTCCCGCATGAAGCAGTTCCCGCTCACTGGACGGGCGGTGACCAACGGCCGCGTACTGCGCTTTCCCGCGTCCCTGTTTCCTGAGCTGGTCCAGAAAATGCCGGAACTGGCGAGCAGGCTTGTGGGCCTGATGTCTGACCGCATTCGCGAAACAACGCGAAGGGAGCAGCAGCGTGATCGATTGGCAGCCCTGGGAAAGCTATCGGCCGGCCTGGCCCATGAGTTGAACAATCCTGCTTCTGCGGCCAGGCGTGCAACCAGCCAGCTTCGCAAAACGATCAAGCAAATCAAAGATGCAAGCCATGAACTTGGCACGCAGGAGTTAACAGCATCGCAAAAGGCGGAGATCGAGAAACTTGAGTCTTCGCTGGTCCAGCGCGATGGCCCGCCGCCGGACACGTTGACAATCAGCATGCTGGAAGACCAGCTTGATACGGTGCTCCGCAGCCATGGACAAAATGATTTGTGGCAGCTTGCCGGCGACCTGGCGCGCAAGGGTGCGCAGCCGCAAGTGCTGGAATCACTGTTTGCGCTGCTGGATGCGGGCACGGCGCGAGCAGCGCTGGTGCGAATCGCTGCGGTGCTGGATGTGGCCAGCCTGCTGGATGAGATAGAAAGCAGCACAGCGAGGATTTCCGATCTGGTCGGCGCGATTAAGGAATACACGTACATGGACCAGTCTCCGGTGCAGAACGTGGATATTGCCAAGAGCCTGGAGACCACGCTGACAATTCTGAATCACAAACTCAAACATGGCGTGACGGTGCAGCGTGAATACCTTCCCGTCCCGTTTCTGGTGGACTCCTTTGGCAGCGAGCTGAACCAGGTGTGGACCAACATTATCGACAATGCCATTGATGCCATGAACGGCAAAGGCAAACTGCTGATCCGCACTCTTCGCGATGATAGTTGTGTTGTGGTGGAAATCATTGATGACGGTCCGGGAATTGCGCCCGAAGTACTACCGCATATCTTTGAACCGTTTTTCACCACCAAGGCCGTTGGGCAAGGCACCGGATTGGGCCTGGACACGGTGCAACGCATTGTGAAGAAGCACCATGGCGACGTCAACGTGAACTCCACGCCTGGGCACACTGTGTTCCAGATCCTGCTACCACTGGCCATGCAGAAGTAAGGCGCTGAAAGAGTTCCCAACAGAAAAAAGGCCCGCACAAGGCGGGCCTTCAGCGAAAATTTCAATCTTCAACTTAGCGAAATGAAGGAAAGGTTCCTTCGTCGCAAATGCTGTATGTGAGTCCATTGGGCGCCGCACTACGCAGATCTGGCACGCCGAAAGTGGTCTGTCCATCTCCACCAAACGTGGTTCCCAGAACTTGAAATAGCGTGGGAAATTGCGCGATCGTGAGCAACTGCCCGTTGGCAGGGATTCCCGACGCAGCGGTGCCAGCGGAAAGCTTTATTTCTCCCACGGTGCAAGTGGCCCCAAACGCAGATAACCCGTTTTGCGTATTGGTTCCAAAGCGCGCGTCAGGCGGTCCTGGAGGTCCGGCAGGGCCAGCGGGTCCACGTGCTCCAGGAGTGCCAGAGGGGCCGGTAGGACCGGCTACACCGGCAGGACCCGTTGCTCCGACTGCTCCCGCAGGGCCAGGGAGACCGATGGGTCCAGCAGGGCCGGCTGCTCCCGCAGGGCCAGTGAGACCAATGGGTCCAGCAGGACCGGTTGCTCCCGCAGGTCCGTTAAGACCGGTGGGTCCGGCAGGGCCGGCTGCTCCGGCAGGGCCGGTAAGACCAATGGGGCCGGCAGGTCCAGTCGCTCCCGCAGGGCCGGCAACGCCAGTAAGGCCGATGGGTCCGGCGGGGCCAGTTGCTCCAGAAGGGCCAGTGAGACCGGCAGGGCCAGCGGGTCCATTTGCTCCAGCGGGTCCAGCCGGGCCGGTGAGGCCGGTTTTACCGGCAGGTCCTGCCGGTCCAGCTACGCCGGGGAGACCTTGAGGTCCAGCAGGCCCTTGTGGGCCTTGCGCTCCGCCAGTACCACTGCTACCGCCAAGGGTAACTTCAAATTTGACGGACCTGCGAACCTCGTTGTTCGAGTCGTAGGTAAGCCGCAGAAGGTACGATCCTGGGCTCAAGGGTGTAGGCGTGACCGTGACATGGGTGTCGGTGGCTGACTTCACGACTTGCGGAATTCCAGCCATCTTGACGGCAACATTTTTATAACGGAAGCCGTGGCCGACAATATCCATCTGAACGGGATTAGGGTTGCCGGATTCAAAGGTAAACGTCACCTTCTCAATCACGGGCGATTTGGTTTTGCTGTCTTCCGCTCGCAGTTGCACTGGGACGAAGGTGGCGAGCAAAAGTAGAACTCCCACAAACGTAGCGGAGTAAAATCCGCGAGTAGTACCGCCTGGCTGTTTCATACGGGTCCTTACTTCTGAGTTTGAAGATGATCTACGGGCCGGATATTAGCATGAAGAGCACAGCGATTTACCTTAGCGAAAAACGCCGAAGTACACTCGCTTTCGATAGTATTCGCTCCATGGAACTGGAAACACAAAGCTTACGTAACAATTGCAGAGGGTTTTCGATGCTCAGCTTCTTACTATGGTGTGTGCTTCTAGTTGTCTGTTGGCCACTGGCCCTTGGGGCTTTAGTTTTATATCCGTTCGTTTGGCTCCTGCTCCTGCCATTTCGGATCGTTGGGATTGCCGTGGGCGGAGTGCTTGATCTGCTGAGAGCGATCTTGTTTCTGCCGGCGCGCGTACTTCGCGGCCCCAGGGGTTAGCTGTTGCAAGAACGGTGCAGGCACACGTGGCCCCGCGATGTTTGGGCGCTGGATTCGACCTGGAAACTAGAAAGAGGATTCGGACGAAGAGATAACTTTAAACGGCAGGGAACTAAAAGCCATATCGATGGCGTCACAGCTATAGGCGATTCGGAATGAGCTGGTTCTGGAAGTGCTTGTCTGGATCACAGCAGCAGTTCCCAGAGTGGGTTGCAGCATCAGCGATCCGTTGATCCAGCCGGTGGCTCCTGCTCCAACCACAAACTTGGCCGCTCCGCCTTGCACCAGAACTACTCCTGTCCACTGGAGTTGTGCATTATTGATTTCGAAATCATTAGGAACTACAAGCACCCCAAAGCCCGTGAGACTTGAAGCGAGCTGAAGCCCTGGATCGTTTGCCGGGAGAGCAGTATTTTGGATGACCACAATCACAGGGTTTGCGGGGCTTCCATAACTCGGGGCCAGATTAGCAACTGAGGTTGCAATGTAATTCGCCTGCCCCACGCTCAAGGAGACCAGACCGCTCAGGGTCTTGACCTGATTCGGCAGGGTATTTGGAAGTCCAGTCTGATAAATCGCGGGGTCCATCGAGTTTCCTGATCCACCCGTGAAAGGAGACGAAGGATTAGCCGGAAGTACAACGCTGGGAACGTGCGGCGCCATTGTGGCCGATACGGCCAGCAGTTCCGGGGCTGTCAGATCAAGGTTGGCGTAGCAACTGGCGATGCCTGGATCGCACTGGGGTGTAATGCCGCCGGTGAGCGGTCCCGTCGCGCCAGCTGTCCCAGTCGTTCCGGTCGTGCCGCTTGTGCCAGTTGTCCCAGTCGTTCCGCTAGTGCCGGTGGTTCCAGTTGTGCCGCTGGTTCCTGGACCGCCGCTGGATCCGCCGTGGTGATGTCCGCCGTCATCGTCGATTGGTGTCGGGGTCGGTAAGGGCGTTGGTGTTGGAACGGGCGTTGGTGTTGGAGTTGGGACGGGCGCGCCCCCAACCGGATTGATGGAATAACGAGGAGCGAGATCGGTGCCACGAACCCACCATAGTCCGGCTGAACATGCCGCAGTGCCGATTGGGGAACCGTCAGGATTGCACGCCCCGTTGGCAGCATTGACAATGCTTTGACGTAGGGCGTCCAGTTGTTGCGCGATTTGGGTTGACGTTTGCTGATTGTCCGTGGCAACGGCGGCAACCGCCGAGCATCGATTTGTATTTGGATCACCCAGGACTCCAAACATCGTGTGCACACGACCGTCAATTGCAGTGGTGGGAATGCCACCATCACCACTCAAAATAGGTGCTGCAGAGGCAGCATCCATGGTGACTGCACCGGGAGGACGAATCGAGGGCGCCACCAATTCCGAGCGGAGTAATTTGCGTCCTGCTGTCTGGGTTACGCCCGGTGTGACCGCCAGGGAAGTGAGCATATACACAGTCTGCATGCCGTTGGCATCGCAGGCCGGATTGGCTCCTCCGGGTGAGAGCTGTTCGTTCGTACCGTCCCAGCAAACGCGAGAATCAAGGGTGGCGGGCAAGTTGGTTGCGTCCACGAAGTACGGATCCGATATCCGGTTGGTCTTCATGTTCACGCGTACCCATTTATAGGGGGTCGCAACTCCGGCGCCGGCCACTGACAGGAGTGATTGCATGTTCCAATTGCCAACCGTAGGAGTCACCGTGCATTTGGTGCCACGAGGTACGCCGGAGTTGAAATCATGGCAAAGCTGATCGTCAAAATATCTATTGTTGACATCAGTGGGATCAACATTTTCGCCGTTTGCCGGGTTCAACACGTAAAGAACTCCGCTAGCGTTGCCGGCGATGTCCAAGGGCAGTGTGATGCCAGGCTGGGGAGGGTTCAAAGTTGAATACTTTACCCGAGCGCGAACTTCCTCAAGACCAAAGCGAGCGGCATAGTAGGCATTGAGACTGCTTCCGTAGTTGGCGTCAATCCGCGACTCTGTTCCGGACGAGAAGTACATAAGAATGCCGAAACCGGAAACCAGGATGATGGCGAACATCACCAGCAGGAGCGCTGCGCCGCGCTCTGTCTTCTTTTTCGTGATGGCGTTCATCTGGTTCACTGATTCAGCCTCACCGTACTCGAGAGTGAAGTGCCTACTGCATTACCGGTTGCATCCACGCCATTAGCCAGGCTCAGATTCACCTTCACCGTCTTGATATTGGCAATGATAAGTGGTGATGTCCCTATATCCAGGCCAGCACTCGCGTCGATTTGATTGCCGTTCTGGTCATAGTACGCAAACAGGTCCTCGCCGGATTTTCCCGGGCCTGCACCCGGCGGCACCACATGGTCGGTCTCCACGAAATTCAGCGAAACCGGCTGCGCCAGCGGACTGCCGGCCGTTTTTGGTATCGCACTCCTGCGGATGCACGGACAATTTGGATCACCCGGTGACGCGTTCAGGTAGGAAATATTCACGCTATAGACCTGACCGTCATTGTTCACGTCGCCTTCGAACACCAGTTGAGTGGGTGAAACACTTACGATTCCGGCCGCCACCCATGGATCATTCATCGTGGAGGCATTGGCGAACATCGATAGGTTCGGATATCCGGCAACGTGAAGATCGCGCACTGTCTGGTCCACGAATTCGCGCGCTTCCTGGCTCATGTCTACGCGTGACGATTCCGCTGCCGTCTTCTTCTGCAACTGCATTATCTGATCGAACGCCAACGAGATAAGAAGGAGCAGGATCGCCATGCTGAACAGCATTTCCATCAGCGAGAATCCGCGCTGTCCGTTGCGTGCGGTACCAGACATACCGTTGTTCTCAGTATGTTCCGGCTTCTCGTCGATGAGATAACTGTTCAAACTAGTTTCCTCTGAGCGTTTTTACTGTAATGGGCCTGGCCAGAACAGCGGCTGCCCCTGCTGAAATCGTGCTACGAACACTGACTGTTACCAGATCAGTCGAAAGCGCGGGTCCGGGATCCACTCTCCACCTGACGTCATACGCAGTGGTCTGTCCCCCGCTACACATAACGTACTGCATCGAATAATTCGGTACGGCCGGCTGCCGAAAATCAATTCCGATGAATGCGCCACTGGTAGTGAGCGGCGAACCACCCTGAGACGAATCCATAGTGAAGACATTGCCCTGGCAATCCGTAAGGCTGGTCATCGCCCCATTTCCGGTAGTCCCCTGGGGAATGGCAACGATTCTCTCCATCGTACTTTGCGCCAGCGTGGCTGCTGTTGTATTGATTTTGGAGCCGCCGTTACTGGCTGCAGCCATGCATATCATCCCGATGCTGCCCATGAGCCCAACGGCAAGCACCATCATGGCAAACATGACTTCGATCAGGCTGAAGCCCGTCTGGCTGGCGTTGCTCGGTCGAATTGGATGATGTTGCGTCATGAATTTGAATCAGCTTTTAGCGCCAGCTCACGCCGCTCCCATCAGGCGCGTAATTCCAGATCTTAATTTTGCCCGCAGGACTTACCACTACGGCGGCAATCAGATTTCCTGAAGGACGCTGCAATTGCACGTACTGAATCCACCCAACGGGTGCGCCACCGCCGGAAGGCAGCCAGTTTGAACAAGGCGAAGTGGAGGAAATCTTCTGGCATGGCAGTCCGCGTGAGTTCCACGCCAGGCTGGAAACAATGTTGCCTTGCGGGGTAAGGGTAGTGGAACTCTCCGTATTCAACGGCACAAAACCAAGAAGCGTCGGGTCCAACTGGACTGGAACGCCGGCATTGCTCAACACGGCGCCGCCACCCAGGGCTGTCGCGGGATCGTTTGCATCGCAAACGCCGTTCCCATTCAGGTCCAGACATAAGCTATTTGGACCGTTGGCTACCACGTTGTAGTAGGTGTCATCTTGAGTAGCACGGATACGCGCCTGCTGATAAAGGAAAGCCGCTTGTTGCGCCGCGGTCTTCACGCGAACGTTGTCAATGACCCGGTTTAGACTGGGAAGCGACAAGCCGCTGACGATCAGGATGATCGCCGCAACCACCGTCAATTCAGTCAGGCTGAAACCAGCTCTGGACTTCAAGGTCGTCACCTTTCATTGAGAGCCAAAAAAGATTAAAGGAGAACCCGAATTCAAGAGGCCAAGCCGCAGAATTCGACGGAGCAGGGGGTTACTCCATTCGCCGCGGTTTCGCTTAACACTCTTGAGTTTTTTTCGATTACTTTAGTACCCAGACATAGTACCTCAGGCGCAACAGACCTTAGAGCATATTGATCGTAAGTACCTGAATTTAAGGCGATTATTTTTGTTTACATGGATTGCCAAACTGCCTGTAAAAGTCAAAAATGCCACACCCTTAAGACCAACTAGGTGCTGTGGTCTTAAGGACATGTACCTTTAGCCATTGTCCTAATATTCAGGTTCCGCAACATTAACGGTTTTCTGAAAAACACCCCGCCCCACACTTATCTGCGCGTCTTCCGCGGGGCCATTTTTTTGCCCAGTGTGAAACTGCGGCGGCCGAAAGTCTGTCGCTTGTCTTCGATGGATGGTTCACGCGATGAAGAATCACCGTCCTCGATCCTTTCGCTGCACGCCATGTTTTAACGGATTTGGTGAAAGGAAATGCTCAACGTGACATTACATTACTTAATGGACATTCTTCGTTTTTCGAATGGCTCCTGCGCAACTGGGTTGCTATAATCGCCGCGGTCAAACCCCATTCAACTTGGAGATTCACCTTGTCTATGTCAACACTCCTGCAAGCATTGCGTTTGTCGATCATTCTGGTTGCCGTAGGTGCCGTGGCTGCCGCCCAGAGCGAATCCTGTAAGGTAAATGAAGTTCCGGTGGGAATCGTAAACGCAAACGGTGAAGCTTATATGGGTTTGAACGTCTCATCTTTTACCGGTCGCGCGGGCAGAGTTGCAGTCCCGATTAAATCACTGACCTTGGACGATGGTCCTCGGCGCATCGTTCTGATCGTGGATCAGGGCAAGAAGGTGAATGCCGATGGGCGCAAGGCCCAACAGGACATGCTCGCAACTTTGCTGGGAGCTGCCCGGGCAGAAGATTCTTTCGCTCTGATTACGGCGCGTGGTTCGTCCCAGGTCGTAAAGTTTGGCGAAGAGCGTTCCGCTCTATCTGCGGCCGTGAACTCTGAAGGTACAGGTTCACACGGCAAAGACCTGGGCGTAATGGACGCTATTCTTCAGGGCATCGATATGTTTGGACAGGGCAAGCAGGGCGACTCCATTATCGTGATGGCCTACGACCTTGAAGGTAATCATGGTGCTAATGCCAAGCGGGTGGCCAAAGCATTGGAAGATCATCACGTGCGGCTGTTTGGTCTGTCGTTGGGACCGGTGAGTACCAGGAACATTGCGGCTTCCGGCCAGGCAACAACCGCCTGGGGTTTAGCCACAGCCACCTCGGCCGCGGGCGACATGGTCTTCGATACCGGCGATGACAACTTCTATCCCCTCACCCGGAACAGCGGCGGACTTGTGGTTGCGGTCTTGAATTACGATACGAAAACCAACTTTAGTATGAAGAACCCCGCTCTTCAGGCAAGAGTCAGGCAGCAGGCCCGCATCGTCTTTAACATGATTTCCGCGTTCTATCGCATGGAACTGGAGCCGATCCAGCTCGGGCGCAGCGAGGATTGGAACATTGAGGTTGGCGATTCCTTGCGGAAATCGGTGCCCCACATGTTTCTTCTTTATCCGCATCAACTTGGCTCGTGCCAGGCCCAGGTGTCTGCCGCCGCGAAGTAGCGTCGCCTGTGTCGAACTGACTTTCACTCAGGTAAAACTGAATGCAACTAATCCGGCTACTCGGGTTAGTATGCCCAGAACGTTTTCTGCGTTCAACTTTCAGCCTGGAGGGAATGAAAGGAGTTCGACTTTTCTATGCGACGAAACTTAGTGTTTCTGCTCACATTCACTGTGCTTGGCCTGGGGAGCTCACTGTACGCTCAAGGCACGAGCGATAATTCTTCCGACGTTAATAAAGACCGCAAGGACGTTCGCCAGGACCGGCGCGATGTCCGTAAGGACCAGCGCGACATCAACGCCGATAGGCGTGATATCAACAAAGACCGCGCAGACGCGCGCAACGATCGCCGTGACATTAACAAGGACCAGCGTGATATCGCCCGTGATCGCCAGGCACGCAATGCCGACCTGCGCAAGGGCGATAATGCCGATGCCAGAAAAGAACAACGGGACATCAACCGTGACAAGCGCGACATAAACAAAGACAAGCGTGATTTGCACGCCGATAATCGTGACATTCGTCACGACCAGAAAGATCTGGCCAAAGACCGCAGGGACCGCAACCACGACCGCAACGATATCCGGAAAGACAAAAAAGACATTCGGCACGACAAGAAGGGCAAGTAGCGGAGACGCCGCTACTCCCACAAGGCTTAAAAAGGAAGCCCCGGATTGTCCGGGGCTTTTTGTTTGCGAATTTACTCATCTTCCGCAATCAAGGGCCTTTTGTTTGATATGTCCGATTGCAGTGTCATTCGCCTGCCAGATCAGTAAATGGAAAAGTTAAAATGAAAAGGCCTTTCCGCCTTTCCTCAGGGAATGAGAATGAAAATGAAAATCCTTAAACTTTTCTTCGTCTTTCTTTTAATCCCCGCAATTGCGCATGCGCAAAAACCTGCATCCGCCGAACTGAACCAGCGGATAGAACGCCAGGTGCGCGCTTACACGGAAGCTCCGCCCAACGCGCAGGTCACAATCGGCGTCCGCACACCCAGCAACTACGCGGGTTATGAGAATCTTCCGGTAATCATTGAAGCCAACGGCATCCGCAAGCCGGTCAATTTCCTGATCGCCAAAGATGGCAGCAAGCTGCTCTACGTTACCGAAATCGATCTCCGGGAGGATCCTTATGCGGCGAACATGCGCAAGATCGACACGCGCGGACGCCCATTTCGCGGGGCGGAAAACGGACCAGTGACGCTGGTTGTCTATGACGATTTCGAATGTCCCTTCTGCTCCCGCATGTACGTCACGCTGATGAATGAGGTCATGACCAAATACCGTGACCGCGTAAAGATCGTGATGAAGGACTTCCCCATACTCGACGCGCATCCCTGGGCGATGCGCGCGGCCGTGGATGCGCACTGTCTGGCTGACCAGGACCTGACCGCCTATTGGGAATTTTCTGATTACATTCACACTCACCAGCAGGAAGTTAGCGCCAAAGTGATCAAGGCGCCGGGCCAGATTGACGCGGCCGCAATGGACGCAATCGCGCAGGACTCCGCCGCCAAACACCAGCTGAAACCCGACGCGCTGCAGGCATGCATCGCCAAACAGGATGAGACCAAAGTTCATTCGTCGATCGCAGAAGGCAAATCCCTGGGTGTGAGCGCAACACCTACCATGTTCGTCAATGGACAGGAAGTGGAAGGCATGCTGACGGCAGAGAATCTGCGCTTGATGCTCGATCACGCTTTGAGCGAGGCTCACTGAGAGCAAGGGCGCCAGCGAGCAGAAAACTAAAATCGCCTCGACACTGAATTTGCGCGCGTGGCAGCAAACCCTCCGGTGACCCGCGATTCATGCGCGGGCCCCGAAGGACCCGTGCATGATGAAACGGTGCTCAGAGTGATTTCAAGAATTCGACGAGATCTTTTTTTTCCTGACTCGTCAAACTCAGTTTGAAATGCTGGTCGTAATGGACCACTACGTCATCCAGGGTTTGGAATCGGCCGTCATGGTAGAAGCCGCCTTTCTGGTGGCTCCATAGTCCGCGCAAGGGTGTAGTCCGATACTTCCCGGTAGGTGAGCGAGACGATTCAAAATCGTCGATCCCGATTTCCGCGGGTGTATGCAGGCTTGATCCCGGTTCAGAGTAGAGATCAGGCACGTGACAACTGGCGCAATGAGCTTTTCCCGAAAAGAGCGCCTTGCCGCGGTTCGCCTGCGTCTGATCATAACTTCCCGCCGGAGGTTTGGGAGCTGGAATTGCCAATTGATAGAACTGCAATGCGCCGAGTTTCGCGGTTATTTCATCGTTGCCGGCCCGAATCTGGTTGTAATGCGAGCGGGCAACAATGGGAAATTGTTTTGCATTGATACGCGGGTCGGAGAAGGAACCAATGCCGTGCATCTGCGTGTTGGCAACGTAGGCATTCCAATAGGTAACGGATCCCCAACCTGTGTAGGTCGCGTCGTTGATTCCCGCAAGTCCGTAGGCCGCAGGCAACAAGACGGAACCGGACTTACCATCCGGTCGAAAGGCTTTCCCATCTTGATCGAGAATCGCGTCATACCTGCCGGGGCCCCAACTACCGAGAACTTTCTTGACCGTTAGTACGTCAACTCCCAGCAGGTCGGCAATCGGTTGAAGATTAGGCGCCAGAGCGACAATGGCTCCCACGTTCAAGTCACGATTCGGCCAACCATCCAACCGGCTGCCGATCCCGGGGGCAAAGGAATCATTGACCGTAGAGTGGCAAAAAGCGCACTGGATGCCCATGCCCGTAAGCTTGCCCTGCTGATCAAAGATTCCCGTTACGCCTACAACTGCTTTTAGCTTGAGCAAAGCCAGGGTGGTAGCGGGATCGTCAAGATTCACTTTTCCAGCTTTGATTTGTTCAACCAGATCGGCGGGAAGCGCGTCAGCGTCAACTTTCAGGCCTACGCTGAGGGCAGTCTTTGGACTTACGCCCGGGCCCACGCCGCCCAGGTGTTCACCGGCGATTGCCTGATGAAGGTGGAGGGCTCCGCCCCAGAATGCTTCGTCACCGAATGTATCGTAGCGAAAGATATCTTTTCCTTTCGCAAACATCGCTTGCATGCTCGCGGCAGTCTCGGCGTCATTCGATGTTGCAGGCAGCGGATTGCCGGTTGGAGCATTGGGTTTAATGGAGGTCGCTGATTTCGATGTCGATATCGAAACCCATGCGCCAAGTAGAACCAGTAACAAAAACGTGGACAGTACAACGGCGATCTTCCTCATCTAGCTTTCTCCGTTGAAGGCCTATTTCCCTGGATAGACGTTCATTTGACAGTGTCCGTTTGACCGCACACATACCCAGGATGGGGTCCGCGCGCGTCATTCGTAAGGGGCCTTTGATATACCACGAAGAAGGCGCGGTTTGCCACCTGAGCTGGTCGTGAAGGTATGTTGACGGCAGAGAATCTGCGCTTGTTGCTCGATCACACATAGAGCGAGGCGGCGGCCAGTAAACAACAATGAGTTTCCTGGGAGCGAGTAAATCCCGGCGATCTTAGTCAGTCAACCTCTGGCCAATCAAGCCCTAGGGATGAAATACATCTGCCATCGGCTTTGCGCCGGCTGACGCTCCTGGGAATGTCTTAGCGCCCACGGCCGTCAATACCGTCTTCAGCACATTCTGGTGCTGGTAGAAGACGTTTGATTTAAATCCCCGCCGTACCTTCGGCCCAATCACGATCGCGGCAATGTGTCCACCGGTGTGCGCTTTATCGGAAGCTACGCCTTCATCGAACAAAATGATCAGAACGCCATCGGCTTTGAAGGCTGCGTTGGCAATCAGCGGAGCAATATGCGCTCTTAGCCAATTGTCCGCCGCGGCAAGCTTCTGCGCGTCAGAACACGTTGGGTGTCCGGCCGGGCAATCATGTGCGTCATCCTGGATGTTGGGGATCACCAGAGAGAAGTCCGGCAAGTGACCGTTAGCCAGATCGGCAGAGAAGTGCGAGAACGGGACCAGGTTCAATCTCTGGACGCTGCTGTTCACCACGTCAGAAAAGAACGAAACAGGGAAGTGATGGCGGGCGTAAGGAAATTTATCGCCACCAACATACCCAACCGCCGGCAGGCTTTCCGCATATCCCTTCCATGTTTTTCCCGCAGTCAGCAGATGGCGGACGATGTTGTCCGCCGAAACTGTGGCATTGCTGGCGTCATTATTGGTGATGATCTGGCCCGTCGTCAGCTCGAAGTAGTTCCCGATGGATGGATGCGTGTTGGCATAAAACTGTGTGGCCAGTGCGTATGTGTTGGCCAGGGAATTGAAATACGGCATCGCGGGATTTCCGATGACTTGCGACAAGCTGTGGTTCTCTTCCACTACGACTACCACGTGGTTGGAATGCGGTACTTGTGCGCAGGCAAATGTCGAGAAGATCGAGAGGAGCAAAAATAAAGCTGTGAATCCGAGTTGTTTCATGAAACGCCTCCAGGAGAAATTGGATTGAACTCCTTTTACCGGGCGCGAGGTGAGCGATGAGATTCCCGGCCAGCAGACATAGAATCCGGCGCCGCACGGTGGGATGGATCACGAGAGCAGGACTTAAAAGTAAAAGGGAGGCAGTGCCACGACCGCGCCGGTTAAGAACCCTCGCGGTAAACACCATACCTAGCGCACAGGAATTCAGCCGCCACAATTTGCAGAATTCAATCCTGAACGCAAATTATTTTTCCTGAGTACCTTGAAAATAACTATTGACACACAACCTCTTAGGCGTAAGATGTGGTCAAAAGTGGTAGAAAGTGGTTGCAAAAGGTTCGAACGAGGGGTCAGTGGTCCAAAGTAGAGCAAAGGATCGAATGAACCGTAAAAACCTCGAAAACGCTGTCTTCGAACCGGAAAAGTTTCATAGTCTCACCCTTTTTAATGCTTTAAAGCCGGCAAAGGCCGGAGAAACAGATCAGAAACAAAATGTTCCGCGGAAATCACCCAACTCGGGTCGACGAGAAGGGGCGACTCAAAGTCCCTGCGGAATTCAAGCGTCTGATCGACGAGAAGTACGGTCAGCAATTTTACATCACCTCCCTGGATGGGAAGGTTGCTCAAGTGTATCCCTTCGAAGAGTGGCAGAGGATCGAGGAAAAGCTGACCAGGCTCTCGAACTTCAACCCTACGAAGAAGAAGTTTTTGAACCGCACCAACTATTACGGCCAGCTGGTGGAGATCGACGCACAGGGAAGAGTTCTGATTCCGGCAATTTTGCGGGAGTCTGCGGAGATCAAGGGCGAAGTGGCCGTGGTTGGAAACCTGACGTACCTCGAAGTGCAAAGTATCGAGGCATACAAGAAGGACATCGAAGAGAACCCGTTTACGTCTGACGATGAGAAGACACTCGACGAACTGGGCATCTAGTGGTGCAGGAAGAAGACGATTTTGGTTCGAAAATAGCTCCCGAGGGAGCGCATGGCAGTGGGAAAGTTGGCCATGTATCAGTTCTTTTAAAAGAAGCGATCGACTTTTTAGCAATCCGTCGCGACGGGACCTATATCGACGCGACCCTGGGATTGGGCGGCCACAGTTCAGAAATCGTAAGTCGCCTCAGCCCACAGGGTCATTTGATTGGCTTCGATAAGGACACCAACGCGCTGGAGCTGGCAAGGCAGAGGCTTTCTCGGGTCGGAGGTGATAGCCATCCGAAAATAACTTTGCATCACGCCAGTTACGCCGATATCGCCGAGCACGTTCCGCCCGCAAGTGTGGACGGGCTTCTCGCTGATCTGGGCGTAAGTTCACTCCAGTTTGGCGACCCGGCGCGCGGATTCAGTTTTCAGGCGGATGGGCCTCTTGATATGCGGATGGACCCGCAGGGAGAGCGCACTGCCGATCAAGTGGTAAACCGCATGGGCGAAGAAGAACTCGCCAATGTGATTTACGAATTCGGTGAGGAAAGGAGGTCGCGGAGAATCGCCAGAGCCATTGTCCGGGCGCGGCCGATAAGAAGTACCGCTCATCTGGCACAAGTCATATCGGCTGCGCTCCGGTCAATGAAAAAAGACCATGGAGCTCGGGAAAAGATTCATCCTGCGACACGCTCTTTCCAGGCAATCCGAATATTCGTAAACCGTGAACTGGACGATCTGAAGGCGCTGCTGGAAGCGGCGCCAAAAGTTCTAAAGCCGGGTGGAAGGCTGGTGATTATCAGCTTTCACTCGCTGGAAGACCGGATCGTCAAAGACGCTGTAAGAGCAGGAAGAGAAGCCGGCATTTACACCGTGCTGACAAAGAAGCCGGCAACAGCCGCGGAAGAAGAGATCGATCGCAATCCAAGGTCACGCAGCGCGAAGATGCGGGCCGCGGAAAAAGTTTGAGTTTGTAACTCGCCTAACCGTGGTAGGCAGGCGAGAGCAGCAAAGATTCCGGGGAGGCGTTGCCTTCCTTCTAACTTGGGTGCAACAACTTCGGGTTCCTTAAACGGCGCCGCCCCGGAATTTTAAACAAAGTTCCCTCGAGAAAATGAGGATTAAACAAATGTTTCAAGGTCTGACGATAGAAGAACTGATCAACAGCGTAGAGCGCGTGGAACAGAAAGCACGTCAGCAGCAGACTTCTGCCGAAACAAAGTTTGAGAGATACCCATTGCTGCAAATGCAGTGGCGGGAAGCGATTGAGGTGGCGTAAATGTCGGCTGGGGCAATGAGCATCACGGGAATGATCACACCGGTGGACGCGCGCGGAAGCGTGCGGCGCTCGGTGGCGGGAATCACGCCTGAATTTTATTTTCATAAGACAATTGATAACTCCCGCGTGATCAAAGTGGCTGATCCACGGCGCAAACGAGAGATACGCATGTTCTCCGCCAGCGTCGCCGCCCTTTTCCTGTTCGTGTTGTTCTATGCCTGGCAGCATTTCAGCGCCATTGAATACGGATACAAAATTGAAGCTCAGAAGACCGAGCATGAGCGTCTGGTGGAAGTGAACCGTTCACTGAAGCTGGAAGAAGCCGGGTTGCGCGATCCTGGACGCATTGACACTCTGGCCCGGCAGATGGGGCTGGATTCGCCCGCGCCCGGTCAGGTCCAGCGTCTGGACAACGTAAACGTGGATTCAGGGTCTGTGATGGCGCGTGTATCGCCGGTGGCCGTGATCCCGGCGCAGTAGTTAAGTTATTCAGGTTTCTTCGTACGACGTTTTCCAGTTCGCGCGAAGTTGTTTGGGTTAAGGGATTGGGCGCGGAAAAGTCCGGCCCATAAATGGCGGAATCTGGAAAACCTGCTGGATCCGCCATGCGTTTTTCCGTTGCCGGGGGCACATGGGCGAGTGCAGTACAGGAATCCGCCAACTCATCTTTCGCGCCCTATCCGGACATTGCTTGCTCCTCATCGCAAATCACAAATCATTTATTTTGAACAAAGAACCGCGGGCAGCGCGCTGATGTTTGAACTCAACGAAACGGATGGCTTCTCGCAATGAAGCGCAGGCAAGCACAACCAAAATCTCCAGAAATTAAAGCCAATCATCGCTTGTTTTATCTGGCTGCCTTTCTGGGCGTGTGGTTGATTGCGATCTGCGCACGCCTGGTCTGGCTTCAGTTAGTTGACTACGGCGATCTGACACAAAAGGCCAACCGCCAGCAGCAACGCAGCATTGAAGTGTCGCCGGTACGCGGGAACATCTTTGACCGCAATGGCAATGAGCTGGCGATGACCGTCAGCGTGGATTCCATCTTTGCCGTGCCTTCGGAAGTCCCGGACATCCATTCTGCTTCGCGTGTTTTGGCGCGCGTCCTGGATGCCGACGAATCTGAGATTGAAGAACGTATGCGAGCATCGCACGCCTTTGCCTGGGTGGCACGCAAGGTCGATAACAGTGTCAGCAATCGCGTGCGTTCACTGAATCTCAAGGGTATCTACTTTCAAAAAGAGTCCAAGCGGTTCTATCCCAAACAAGGACTGGCCGCGCAGGTGCTTGGTTATGTCGGACTCGACGACTCCGGTCTTGGCGGCGTTGAGCGCGTCTATCAACCAAGGCTGTCCGGCAAGCCCGGCAAGATGCTGATCACCATGGACGCACGTCGCCGCTGGTTCGGACGCGTGGAGAAAAACCCAGAGCCCGGTGAAAACGTCGTCCTCACGATTGACGAAAAGGTCCAGTACATCGCCGAACGCGAACTTCAAAAAGCTATCGACGAAACCAGAGCCGAGTCCGGAACCGTGATCGTGGAAAATCCGAAAACGGGCGAAGTGCTGGCTTTGGCGAACCGCCCAACATTCAACCCCAATCGGCTGAGTGAAGCTGATCCCAAATCCCTCAAGAACCGCGCCGTCAGCGACATTTACGAACCGGGATCAACATTCAAGATCGTCACACTGGCTGCTGCGCTGGAAGAAAAATTGACCAATCCCGACGAGGTCATTGACTGCCAGATGGGCTCCATCGTTCTCAGCGGCCTGCGCATTCACGATCACAAAGCTTATGGAGACCTGACTGTAACGCAGGTGCTGGAAAAGTCCAGTGATGTTGGCGCCATCAAAATTGCTTTGCGGCTGGGCGAAGAGAGATTTGATCGTTATATTCGTGCCTTTGGTTTTGGCGGCCAGACAGGCGTGGAACTGCCGGGAGAAACGCGCGGCATTACCAAGCCTGTGAGCCGGTGGTCGAAAGTCAGCATTGGCGCCATTTCCATGGGCCAGGAAATCGGCGTTTCGCCCATGCAACTGATCTCCCTGATCTCAACCATCGGTAACGATGGCGTTGCCGTACCGCCGCGTATCATTGCCGGGACAACAGCGCCTCGCAGCACTCCACAGTTGATTTCGTATCAAACGCCAATTGGCCGTCGCGTCATCTCGCCCATGACCGCGGCAGAGATGAAGCGCATGCTGGAAGGCGTGGTGCTGCGCGGAACGGGAACCAAAGCCATTCTTGATGGCTACAGTTCCGCGGGCAAAACCGGGACGGCGCAAAAAATTGATGCCGCCACAGGCCGCTATTCTCACAAGCTGCACATTGCATCCTTCGCCGGCTTTGCGCCCATTAACAATCCTGCCATCAGCGTATTGGTGGTATTGGACTCACCTCAAACCGGTATTCGCGATGGCGGCGGTGACGTGGCTGCGCCCGTATTTCAGCGCATCGCACAACAAGTGCTCGGGTACCTTAATGTGCCGCACGATGTCGAGTTACAGGACCAGCGGCGTTTACTGTTACGTGCGAAAGCAAAAAATGAGGTGATGACGGAAGCTGCTCCAGACCACATCGCCGATCAGTCCGTTCCCGCTGACGTACCCGCGCCAACCGGTCAGGAATCCAATTCTGTAACTACCGTCGCAACGATCACAAAGACAATCCCGGACAACCTTCGTTCCGTGCCGGACCTCACTGCAAAGCCGGCGCACACGCAATCGGAAAGCTCAGCGCAGGTTGTTACCTCCCAGACCCTTCCGAGACCTGCTCCACAAATGGCAGCGAGCAACAATGCACCGCCGCCGCTGACACCGGTCTCAGTTCCGCAGCGGGGCACGCTCGTCTTCGATACTGCAGGCGGCGCGCTGGTCCCCGATTTTCGTGGTTTGGCGGTGCGTTCGGCATTGGAGCAAGCGCAGGCCGCGGGAATTGAGCTGGAAATTTCTGGAAGCGGAGTGGGTAGGGAACAAACTCCTGAAGCCGGCGCCAAGCTGCCTCCCGGAGGCCATGTGGTGGTCAAGTTTAGTAGGTAATTTGTTCGAAGGCCTGAGTAAGCTCAGATGAACATCTCTTCGTCTTCTTCCACGGGATGACCATGTCGAGGCGGCTTCCTGGTGCCCTTAGCAGCTTTCAAAATGCCGAGGCCTGCGTTCACCGCTGCAATGATCCCCTGTACGCGTCTTACCGGGTTCAGCACTTTCGTCTCCAGTATGTCACTCGCGTTTTCAATCTTTCCCATGGTGCTGCCCAAAAACTCGTCCATGCGAACGGCATGATTGCGCGCTCGTTCCACGATCTCGCCCGATGCTTCCGTTATGTGTTGAACGTGTGCGCGGACTGTCGCCGTTGACTCGGCAAGGTTCGCGGTAATTTCAGCGATCTTTGGTTTTGCGTCGTCAAGGATGGCGTTTGCGTTCGCCAGCAGTGGCGTCGTCTGTTGTTCCAGGCGTCCGGCAATGCCTTCCATGCGGCTGGCCGTCTGCCGCATCGCCATGTAGAGACCAAGCAGTATGCCCATCTGCACAACAATGGCGACGGCGGCGACGATCACGAAGACTGCAACGACAGTAGTCACTGGCTTCCTTTATTTAGGACTTCTTGCCTTCCGCGGCTTCACGATAAGCCTGGCGGCCGGCATCAATGGCTGAGTTAATTTGCTCTTTGCTGCGGCCCACAACCTCTTTGCCCCGGTCCACCCACTCGTTCATACTCTCTTTGGCGTCACGGCTGCGGGTTTTCAGGTATTCGCGCCCTTCCTGGGCTGTGTTTTTCAGCGAATCACGGGTTTCACGTCCCGCACGCGGAGCATACAAAACACCCAGAAGCGCGCCAAAACCCAGGCCCGCAAGGAACCACATGAAATTATTGCTGTTGTCTCTGTCAGACATTGCCAACCTCCAGGAATGCCGATGTTAACACCCGCTCACGGTGAATTCAAATTCCAAACCACCAGACTCCTTGCCGTTTGTGGTGATTCAAATCTGCCACGCTCTGCCTTTCGACTACCAGATCAGGCCCATATTGTAGTTTTCCGTGTCTCCGTTGTGGGTGCCCGGTCTTTTACTCCTTATTATCCTTATCCATATCCATGATCATGGTCCTGTTCATGCTCTTTCTTTTTTCCTGGATCCTGTTTTGTTTGGTTGGCAGGCCCAGCATGCTGCGGGCGTAAGTAATGGATTCAATCGTGCGAATGTCCTGATCTTTGATTTCTTTCAGCAACGCAAGCGTTTGCTGGCGTCCGACTTTGGTCTGTGCTTCTACAAAGCTCCGATAGGCATTGGCTGAAGGCCACCAGGCTTTCAGGGCCTGGTTAGGATCGTCAGGGTTCAGGTCTTTTTCCAGCAATTTGTCGGCTACTTTAATGCCTTCGCTGATCGCACTCTCGGCGGCGTCATTGTCCCCCATTAAAATATAGGTCGTGATCGCGGACTGCAATGACCCGGCCTGCATGGTCAGGGGCAAGTCCGGCACAATCTTGCGCAGATCAGCCAATGCCTGCTTGGCGATCGCCGGATTGTTTTTGGCCGCAGCCTTGGCTATCCCCGTAAGCGCATTGCCCCGCGGTGACATCGCCATTATTCCGTCCAAAATGACCGGAAGCGTGGTCGCGTGTGCCAGCGCCTGCCCGGGATCGGTGGCGGCTTCATCCACAATCTGCTGTGATTTGTTGCTTGCGTCCTGCATGGCCTGCATCCTGCCCGCCATTGCAGCGTCACCGGAGAATACCGCGGTCTGTATACGTTGCGATTTTTTGGCCTGGGTTGTTTCGGCGGTCGCCGTGTCTTTGGAGGCTGCGCCTGCTGGTTGCTGTGGTGCAGGCGGATTAATGGACTGTGTGCCTTGCGGGAACTGCTGCAACTTGGCCTGGAGCGCCTGATTCTCCTGTAGCAGGGAATTGGCGCGACTCTCATCCAGCCGCTCCAGCACCGGCATCAGGGCGAACAACTCATATTCGTACTGTGAGGTAAAGCTCACCGTGCCGCCACTCCCGCCAATGGAAATATTGTTGTTGTGAGCGTTTTCGTCAGAGCTTTTGGCCTGGCTCAAAATTTCATCAATCGCCTGCAGCACTAGTTTAGGATTCATCACGCCATAGTTCCGCACAATCATTCCACTCAGCGTGCCCTCGCCAAAATTCATGCCTTTATGTGTGTGGTTCTTGTAGCTGTTCACCGCCTGTACCAGCAGGCCTTGCTTTTCGGCGATCATGTCAGCCGGCAGGGCATCAATCAAACCGCTGGCGCTGGAATACGGGAACTCATCCCATGAGGTGACCTGGTTTGCCAGATCAATGGCCTTCTCAAATTGCTTTTTGTTCGTGTATATCCGGATCATCTGTTCAGACGTTACTTTGCGGACCTTTGGTTCCGCCTGCGACAACAGCTCTTCCACGTCATCCTGCGATAGCGGCAGCAGCGCGCGGAAGATTTCCGTCTGTAGTTCCTGCTTCGTGTCATTGTCATCGTGTATTTCCAGAGACGATGTGAACGCATCGCGCAGCAGCTCCCGCGTCTTCTTCGTATCAGTTCCCGTTGTCGGATAAGCAGTGGCGATCTGCATCAGCCCATAGGTGCGCATTGGGGCTTCCAGCCCGCGAGAGGTCGCTTCAGATGTCTCCAGCAGCGCGTATCCCTGCTTCTGCTCGTCAGTCAGTTTGGGCGTTGTCTTGGACGATGCCGAAACCGGCTTTACCCTGGGTTGCGGATTATTGGGTTTCTGACTTGTGGCCTGCGAGAAAGCGATTGTCGAAAGTGCGAAGAATAACGCGACCAGAAATAACTTGCGAAGCTGCGCCATAAGCATTCTGATATTCTCCTGCTCCTGAACCTTGTTGACCCAAGCCAGCGATTCAGTAACCCAAACGTGATCTAGAGAAGCTCCGATTAGACGAAAAGATAGAGCTATTGTAACCAGTCACTCTGGACCGAGTAGCTAAAAAGGTTTATCTGCGAAAATCCGTGTATTCAGTGTGATCAGCGGTAAGCTCTTGCTTCAATGGCCGGTGCGTCCGAATGCCTTTGTGTTCCTTCGTGCCCTTTGTGGTAAAAAATTTTGGTTTCCCCTCGGTGTTCCTCTGTGTCCTCTGTGGTAAATGGCTAGGTCTAGATTTGCCCTTTCTTCGCCCATGCCTCATACTTTCAAAATGGCAGACGGCGTCAGCTACGCGGCCAATCTTCGCCGGGAGCTGTGTTCCCGTAACGCAGACTTCGCCCGTCTCCAGGGCCTAAACCATGTTCAAAGTTATGGCCGCGAACCTGTGATTATCTACGCGCCAGGTGAGAGCCAGCCGCATGGCAATTTCTTCCCCGCCAGTTACAAAGCCATCCTGAAGAATGCCAACTGGCGTTTGCGCCTGGACAAGGTTCATACCCAGGCTAAAACGTCACTGCCGAAATCTGATCGCCGCTGGCGAGAGCTCGATTCCTGCGTCAGCTCAGACGCGTTGCTGATGAATATCTTTTGCTGTCCACGGGTTTTGCGCAGCAGCAATGTTGCGGCCATTCTCGGAGTTGAGCCAACGTCGCGTCCGCAATTTGGATATCGGCCCCGTGTTCCTCTGTCGAGCGGGCACATAGATCGCACGGAAGTGGATTTAAAGCTCGGCGATCTATTGATCGAAGCCAAACTCACCGAATCGGATTTTCAAACCCAGTCTGCCCGATTGGTGGAGACCTATCGCGATCTTGAAGAGGTCTTTGACGTCACGCGGCTTCCGCGGGCTACATCGGTCCAGCCCGTCGATCCATTTCCTGATTACGAATGCGAGCCTGCGCCTTCCCCTGATATCGATTTCTCTCCGCACGCAGCTCGCGGGACCCTACCCGAGAAAAAAGACAAGAGAAATAAAGCGAACGACAGATACGTTTCCTACCAACTCATCCGCAACGTTCTTGCTGCTCACGCCAACAATCACAGTATCTGCGTCATGACTGACCAACGCCGTCCTGATCTGATGGAACGCTGGCACACTATCATGCGCTGTGTGCGGCCTGTCGATCTTCGTACCCGCTGCAAAGTGCTTACGTGGCAGGAACTATCTGCGGAACTGCCGGCCTCTCTTCAGGACTTCCTCGCCCGGAAATATGGAATTGGACTCGACTAACCCAGCCTGGCCTTTACCGCTTTCAAGTAAGCATCGACCGTGGCTGCATGGCCCATGATGAATCGGGAAACAAATCGAAACGCCGGATTGTAGACCTCGCCATTTTCCGTAATGGTGAGCGATGATCCGCCGGCGCTGGGAGCGATCTCATAAGTCCACGTGCCGCCAAACGGCAGGCTGGGATCCGCGATGCGTGTGACCAAGCGATGGGGAGGATCTGATTCCATCGCCTCATACGTGATCGTCTGATTGCTTTTGTCGGTTTCCCGCCACATGCGATGCCCGTTCTGGCTTTCCATCTCCTGATATTTGGTGACGTTGGGTCGCCATGTGGGCGCCGCGGTGATCAGGTTCCAGACCGCATCAGGGGGAGCATTCACCGTGACCGCACGTGAAATCGTATGGGCCTTCGGCAGCATGGAGCCGATCGCCATGACCAGGACCAGCGGAATGGCAAGGATGACCAGGATAATCAGAACCATTTTCATCATTAGCACCTTCTTGTTGCTGCGGATTGATTGCTGCGCGTCTTTCCCGTCCGGCTTCTAAACCTGGATAACGGCCTGCACCTCCAACCGAAGGCCGTGAGTCATCGAGCTGATTTTAACGTTAGCCAGTGACGAGGTTATTACCGTAGCAGATTGCAATTCCTCAGCCGCGTACGTGGTTTGAACCGCAATCACGCGCATGCCGGCTTTTTTGCCCGCCTTGATGCCGGGCGGAGCATCTTCTATGACCACACAATCTTCCGGGGCAAAGCCCAGCAGGGCAGCTCCTTTAATGTACGGTTCTGGGAACGGCTTGCCCTGGATCACGTCCTCTGCTGCGATCATGTTTTCGGGTACCGGTAACCCTGCGTATCCCATGCGGGCGATCGCGAGTGCCCGGGTGGCTGAAGTAACTACCGCCATTCGGTGCGCAGGCAGAAGGCGAAGGATCTCCGATGCGCCAGGAAGCGCCGTGACTCCGTCGCGGTCTTCAATTTCCATTCTCTCGACAACTAAATTTTCCAGTTCAGCGTTCATATGAGGGGCAGCGGCACGGATGGTCTCGATACTGCGGCGGCCGTGGGCCTGCGCCACCACCAGTTCGGGTGAGAGTCCATGAGCCAGGGCCCATTTGCTCCACACACGGGCCACTGCCGGCGTGGAGTCCACCAGAACGCCGTCAAGATCGAAGAGGATTGCCTGGCAGGAGACGATCACATTTCAGAATATCAGCCGCCGCTATGCCAATGTAAAGTTGCTCTTTACGAAGCAACTTTGGTCGCAGCACTGGGTTGGACTAGTGTTACTACTTTCGCCCGCAGTAGCTAGATTGAAACTAGACTTTGTACGTGTGTGGGATTGATAATCGCATTCAGACGGGACAGCCGTCGGATCAATGGAGACTTGCGTGAGAAAATTATCGTTCGTAGTCGCGGCTCTGTGTCTTCTTATTTTTGTTGCTGCTGGCGCAGCCCATGCTCAGCAGGTGGATTTGGCTTTCGGATACGGCACCGTGACCGGCAACCCGGCCAGCGATGGAAATGGCATCGACCACCAGAATCAAAGCATCAGCGGCGGTGGATATCCGGCATTCAGCGGCGACTTTCTGTTCAAGAAGAATTTCGGAGTAGGCGGGGAAGTAGCCTGGAGAGCCCACCAGAATGTTGACGACTTCTTTCAGCCATACCGTCCGATTCTTTATGACTTCAACGCTGTTTACGGACCGCCGTTGGGAAAGAGGGCACAACTGGATCTCCAGGGCGGAATTGGTCTTGAGAGTCTGCGCTTTTACCAGGCATTTTTTACTTGTAGTTCGTTCAGCGGGTGCACCAATTTCAACAGCAGCAACCATTTCCTGACGCACGTAGGCGCCGGAATTCGCTTTTATGTGACCAACAACATCTTTATACGCCCCGAAGCTCATTTTTACTTCGTGAACAACAACGTTGAATTCGCCGGGCCTCGTGTGAATCGGTACGGTGTATCCATTGGCTACTCGCTCAAGAACAAAGAATAAACGGCCATAAGCAGTGCTGGCCCTGTGCGTAAATCGTACAGGGCCAATTCTATTATTGGTGATTTCTCACCGTACCCGGTATGGCCATGGCCGAACGTTCGCGCAGTAATTAAGGGTTAATTCTCCTCACCCGGGTTACAACTACCACCCCACTCACAATCATCCGATGAAAATTGGATGTGAGCACATGGCGACGCGAATCTTATTCGTCGACGATGAAGCCGGAATCAGGCTGACGCTGGGCCCTATTCTGGAAAAGCATGGTTTTTCCGTGATGGTCGCTGCCTCGGTGGCAGAGGCACTGGAAATGATCAACCATGAGACGTTTGATGTGTTGCTGTCTGACCTCAACATCGGCCAGCCGGGCGACGGTTTTACGGTTGTGAGCGCCATGCGCCGCGTGCAACCGGAAGCATGCACATTCATTCTTACCGGCTATCCGGATTTTGAAACCGCGCTGCAAGCCATCCGCAATCAGGTGGATGATTACCTGCTCAAACCCACGGATGTTCCCACTCTGCTGAAGGCAATTGAACACAAGCTTCTCGCGCGAAAACCCCATTCACCCGAACCTGCGGTTAAACGTGTATCAGAATTGCTGCGTGAAAACTCTCGTCAAATCATCCGGCAGTGGCTCGACGCGGTAAACCAGCATGCCGATCTGGCGAACATCCGTCTTTCGGAAGCCCAACGCGCTGACCACATACCTGGATTGGTGGCTGAACTTGCAGCACGCGTGGATTCGAGCATGGAACAGACATCCACGTCATTGCCGAAGCTGGGTAAAGAACACGGAATGCAGCGGGCCCAACAGGGATATACCATTCCCCAGTTGGTGGTGGAATTGAGATTGCTTCAACGTGTTATATCCATCGTGCTCCAGATAAATCTCATTCGCATGGATCTGAGTACCGTGATCTCTGACATGCTTGAGGTTGGCGAGGCTTTGCAGGAGCAGCTCGAATACTCAATTCGGGGATTTCAGATAACCTCGGCGGAAGCGGCGTAACCATTCACGAAAACATGAACCATCGCCAGGGGCGTGTTCCGGCAATCCTTTTATAATGATCTTATGGCCAGGGGTTGGGAAAGCAAGTCGGTTGAGTCGCAGATGGAGAGTGCGCGCGACCACCAATCAGAAAGCGGACCGCCGCAATCAGAGGATGAGAAACTGGCCATCAGGGAGCGGCAAAATCTCCTGCTCTCCCGGTCCTATGTCCAACACCAGTTGGAATCTGCCAGTCACGAACGCTATGCGCAGGGCCTGCGCCAGGCATTGGCAGAAATTGACCGTAAGCTTTCATCTTTGAAAGCCCCGCCGGAGCGATAGCAGGTCATGATGGCGGTAGTCGACAACGACTGATCAAATCACTGCTCTGCGGCCGGTAATCAACTGGATCACAAGCACCACCAGGGCCACCACCAGCAGCAGATGAATCAGGCCGCCGGCCACGTGAAAGCCCCAACCCAGCAGCCACAACAACAGCAGGATCGCAAAGATTGTCCAAAGCATGAGCCTCCTTCGCCGTAGGATTCCGGCTTTGGCAGTTGGATGCCCCTCACCATCCTGAAGTTGACAAGCTGCACGCGTGAGCTGCCCGTCGGGCTTTTAAGCGAGATGCATTCGCAAGCATCTTCGTTTGAAACCAGCCGCATTCGAAAACCAGTGTCACTCGCCTACTCTGATGCAACAAGAACAAAGCCGCGCAACTCTAATCAAGAGAGTTCTCCAAGCGCTGCCCAGGCATTGCCTTAGAGTTCAATTTTCTTGATTGGGCCTAATCCGACGAATGAATACCTCCCGGCACGCCAGCAGCAAGACCCTGACTCTCTTCGCTCTGCTTATGCTTGCTTGTCTAATCGTCGGCGAGCGCATCGCCGTAGCCGGTCAGCAGCCAAGTGCCGGTCAGCAGCCGAATGCCAGTCAGCAGCCTGATAACGTTCAAACCGCAATCTCCTATGAAGGACAGAAAGTTGGCTCGGTGGAGGTAGCAGGGCAGCCGGACCTCAATCGCCGGAGCGTTGCCAACTTGATTTCCCAACCGATCAATGCGCCTTACAAACAGCAACAGGTAGACGCTACCGTGGACGCGCTGAAAAAAAGCGGCAAATACAACAACGTGAAAGTGCTGGTCATGCCAGAGGCAGATGGCTTGCGCTTGATGTTCGTGCTTGACCCTGCCTACTATTTTGGCATCTATAATTTTCCGGCGGCCGTGGGACCATTCTCTTACACGCGCCTTCTTCAGGCGGCCAATTATCCTCGGCAGGAACCTTACTCATCCGAGCGCGTGGATGAGTCAACCTCAAACCTTCTCGAGTTCTTACACCAGACCGGTTATTTTGAAGCCACGGTCGAGCCTGAATTGCAGAAGGACGAGGCCCATGGCGTGGTTGACGTAGTTTTCGATGTGAAATTAAAACGCCGGTCGAAAATCGGCGTGGTCACCATCGGCGGGTTGAGTCCGGAAGATACCGCACGGCTCCAAGGCAAACTCCATTCCTGGCGGTCGCGGATTCGCGGCGCATATCTCAAGCCGGGAAAGCCTTATACATCAAAGAAAATCCAGGCGGCCATTAAATTCCTTCAGGGCGAAATGGGCAAACAACATTACCTTGCGGCGAAGGTACAGTTAGTTTCGGCCAGGTATAACCCCACCACGAATCGGGCAGACGTGGATTTTCACATCGTCCGAAACAAGAAGATCACCATCCAGGTTGCCGGCGCCAAAGTCAGGCAAGGCACGCAGAAAAAGCTGATTCCCATGTACCAGGAAAATTCTGTGGATTCTGACCTGGTGCATGAGGGCGCGCAGAATCTTACGTCGTATTTTCAGGCCAAGGGCTTTTTTGACGCGAAGGTGGAAAGCAAGTTTGAAAAGTCAGATAAAGCCGCCACTATTATTTACACGGTACAGAAAGGCAAGCGTGGCAAGGTCGGCGCCATCAACTTTCAAGGCAACAAGGCAATCGATGAAGATGATCTTGAAAAGCTGCCCGCCATCAGCAGTGCCAACCGCTTCCTCCTTTGGTTCTCGCATGGAAAATTCAGCGAGCTGCTGCTGCACAAGAGCGCCAAGAACATTCAGGGCTTCTACCAAAGTCATGGTTTCAGTGACGCTACGGTAACTCCGAAAGTGGTGAATCAGGGCGGCAAACTCAAGGTGACCTTTCTGGTTCAGGAAGGTCCGCGGGACGTGGTGGACGCGCTTACGCTTGAGGGCAACCAATCCATTCCTGTTTCGCAATTTGCGCCCAAGGGACTGAATCTGGAAGCAGGCAAACCATATTCGCAAGTACTGCTTTCGCGCGACCGCGACCAGATCATGTCTATCTACCTTGACCGCGGGTATCTCACCATGACTTTTCGCGCCAAAGTTGACCAGATCAAGGACTCGCCCCATCACGTGCGGGTCACTTACTCCATTGACGAAGGGCCGCAGGTCTTCGCCATGAAAGTGGCGCCAATCGGGGCCAAAGACACTCGTCCAGATCTGATCGTGCGTAATGTCAACATCAAACAAGGCCAGCCGTTAAGCCAGAAGGCGTTGCTAAAAGGTGAGAGCCAGCTGTACACGCTCGGCGTATTTGACTGGGCAAACGTGGATGCGCGAAGACCCGTGATTGACGATCCGAAAGCTGAGGTGCTGATCAGGGTGCACGAATCCAAACGAAATACCATTACTTATGGTTTTGGTTTCGAAGTCACCAAGCGCGGCGGCAGCGTGCCCGGTGGAACCGTGGCCGTGCCGGGACTCCCGCCGGTAGGAGTACCCAGCAATTTCAGGACGAGTGAGGAGACATTCTGGGGCCCGCGCGGATCTGTCGAGTATGATCGCCGGAATTTCCGCGGTCGCGCTGAGACCGTAACCCTGGGTGTGTTTGCCGGTCGGCTTGATCAGCGGACTTATGCTTCCTGGACCGATCCATACTTTCGCAACAGTTCATGGATAGCCACACTCACCACGTCGCTGGAGCGATCAAGTCAGAATCCTCTCTTCACGTCCCGCCTGGGCCTGGCCGGAATTCAGTTTCAGAAATACCTGGATGCGAAGAAAACCAAATCGGTATTCTTCCGCTATAACTTCAGCCGCACCAACCTGAGTAACCTGCTTGTGCCCGACCTGGTCCTGCCACAGGATCAAAATGTACGGCTGTCAACTTTCTCGACAGCGTTCATCCGCGATACGCGGGATGATGTCCTGGATGCTCATCGCGGTATGTATGAGAGCTTCGAGGCGGGAATCAGTCCCAGCGCTCTGGGTTCCAATACAAATTTTGTGCGCTTCCTGGGACAAGTTGCTTATTACAAACCGGTGTTCACCAAAGACGTGATCTGGGCCAACAGCGTGCGGCTCGGTTTGGAGCAGGCTTTTGCGGGCGCACTTATTCCATTGAGTGAAAGTTTCTTCTCCGGCGGCGGCAGCACGCTGCGCGGATTTCCATTGAATGGCGCGGGTCCGCAAAGGGCCGTGCAGGTCTGCGGCATACCCGGTGATCAGAGCACCTGTGGGCAAATCAGTGTGCCTCTGGGTGGGCCGCAATTATTCATTATCAATTCCGAACTGCGCTTTCCCACCCATGTGATCGATAAATTGGGCGCGGTTGTGTTCTATGACGGCGGCAACGTGTTCCAAAGTCTTGGACTGGGCGACGCAGGAAACTACAGCAACACGGTTGGTTTTGGACTGAGATATTCCACACCGGTTGGGCCGGTGCGGCTGGATATTGGGCGGAACCTGAACCCGGTAGCGGGAGTGAAAGCAACACAGTATTTCATCACCCTGGGCCAGGCATTCTGAAGTGGAGCCTTTGTGAATTGGAAGAAAATAGTTCTCTGGAGTCTTGCCGCAATCATCGTTCTGGTGATCGGCGTTGGTCTAACCGCTGTGTTGCTGCTGCAGCACAGCCCCAGGTTCCGGTCATCCATCCTGGCCAGGGTTGAGCAGGCGGTGACGGATTCAACCGGAGCGCAGATGCAGGTACAGGACTTCACTCTGCGTATGAGTACGTTGACGCTGGACATCTATGGCATCGTTGTTCACGGCGCTGAGCCGGCCGGGAGTCCACCGCTGGCGCAGGCGGACCATCTGGGTGTGGGTGTTGCCATTGACTCTGTCGTCGGACGCAAATGGCATTTCCGCAGCATCACCCTCGACCATCCGGTGGTCCAGGTGTCTGTAAACAAGTCAGGCGAGAATAATCTTCCCAAGCCAAAGACACAGAGCAGCGGCAGCACGAACCTTTTCGATCTGGGTATCCGGCAGGCGATTCTGAATCGCGGAGAGATTTATTACAACGATCAAAAAAGTGTCCTGGCCGCTGACCTCCATGACTTAAGCCTCACCATCGGATTTGATCCCATACAGCGCAGGTATCAGGGACACATGAGCTACGATCAGGGAAAGGTGGTCTACGGCGGGTATGCGCCCGTAGCTCACTCCCTTGACGCAGGCTTCAGCGCCACTCCGCAGAAATTCACCCTGGACAGGGCCGAGCTGACGGCCGGCAAATCCCAGATCATTCTCAATGCCACTTTGGACAACTACAGCAATCCTGCGGTTCAGGCTAACTATGACGCCACGCTGGTAACGGGAGAGTTCGCTCAAATCCTGAAGAACCCATCCATTCCAACCGGGACGGTGCGGCTGACTGGCTTCTTGAAATATCAGGCGCAACCCAATAAAAGCGCCGCAGAGAACGCGTCCATGTGGGGAATGGTCAGCAGCCCGGAACTCTATGTGCGCACATCCAGCGTGCATACCGGCATCAGGAATTTAAGCGCCAAATACCGGATTGAAAATGGAAATGCCGATCTGCAAAACCTTCACGCGGAACTGCTGGGCGGCAGGCTTGACGGCAAAGCCACCGTTCGCGACTTCAGCGGAGCAGGCAGCGGAAAACTTGAGGCGACGCTCAAGGGCGTGTCACTGGACGTGCTGCAAACGGCCACCAAAACCACGGCCCTGCGGGAAGCGCATCTGGTAGGGAACATCAGCGCCAGCGCACAGGCTTCATGGGCGAAGAGTATTTCCAACCTGATGGCGCACACCGATGTAAATATCAAGGCAGCGATGGGGCAGAACCCCTCAACGCCATTGAGCGGCGAAATTCATGCCGACTATCTTGGAAAAGGCCAGCAATTGGCGTTGCGACAGAGTTATATCAAGACGCCGCAGACGTCCATCAATCTGGACGGCAAAATCAGCGAGTTGTCACAACTCCAGATTCGCATGCATACCAATGACCTGCATGAGGTGGAGACTCTCTCCTCAACTTTCATGACGGCATCAGCCAATGGGAAGCCGCCAGAGAAGCTTGATCTTTATGGTTCGGCCACGCTCAACGCAACCGTTACCGGGGCCCTGAACAAGCCGCAGGTCCAGGGACACTTGAACGTGGACAATCTCCGCGTGAAAGGTAGTTCCTGGAAATCATTAAAGACGGACATCAGCGCGAACTCTTCCCTGGTCACCCTGAGCCACGGTGAATTGCAGGCGATTCCTCAGGGACATTTTGAATTCAATCTCCAGACGCATTTAAAGGACTGGGCATACACCTCATCTGAACCCGTTGCCATCGATCTTTCAGCGGCGCAACTTTCCATTGCCGATCTGGAAAGACTGGCGGGCCAGACATATCCTGTGGCGGGAACGCTGGCGCTCAACGTTTCTGTCCGTGGATCGCAACTCAACCCTGTGGGACATGGCGACGTCAGCATCACCAACGCCAAAGTGTCCGGTGAGCCAATTCAAAGCCTGAACTTGAAGTTCCAGGGCGACGGCAAGGCGCTGAATACAAACCTGAATGTAAGTATGCCGGCGGGATCGGCCCAGGCCAAAGCTACCTATTACCCGGAGACGCAGGTCTATCAGGCGCAGGTGAACATGACGAATCTGCGGCTTGAGAAACTTCAGGCGGTTAAGGCGCAGAACCTGCAGATAACCGGCGGCGTAAACCTGAATGCATCCGGAAAGGGCACTCTGAAGAAGCCAGAGCTGCTGGCAACACTGGAAATTCCGGAGTTGCAAATGCAAAAGCAAAAGATTCAGGGCATCAAGCTGCAAACGCACGTGCAGAACCAGGTGGCGGACATCACCCTGGATTCCGCTGTGGCGCAAACCTACGTGAGGGGAAAAGGCTCAGTGGGAATGGTCGCGCCCTATGACACGAACTTCCGGTTGGACACTGGGCGCGTCGCATTTGCTCCGCTGCTTGCACTCTATGCTCCGGCGCAGGCTGCCGATGCCGGCGGCGAAACTGAACTCCATCTGTTTGTGAAGGGCCCTCTGCAAAACAAGAATGCAGTGGAAGCTCATTTGGAAATTCCAGTGCTGAAGGCCAATTACAAGCAATTACAGCTCGGCGCCGCCAAGCCCATTCAATTGGATTACCAGAACGGTATAGCAAAGCTACAGCCAACCTCAATTCAAGGATCCGGGACGAACATCAAGATGGAAGCCAGCGTACCGGTCAACAATCCGAATGCGGCTACTGTGCTGGTCCAGGGCACCATTGATCTTCGTATCGCTCAGATGGTTTCTCCCGATCTGCAAAGTAAAGGCCAGGTCCGCATCGATATCGATTCTCGACGCTTTGGGTCCAATTCAAACCTCAATGGCCAGATCCGGTTGGAGAATGCCAGCTTCCACACGCTGGACTCCCCGGTTGGTCTCGACGATGCGAATGGAGTGATCACGGTCACCAAGGAGCGAATGGAAGTAACGAGCTTCCAGGGAAAAGTTGGCGCCGGCACTGTAACAGCGACGGGGCGAGTCACTTATCGGCCGGCGGTACAGTTCGATCTGGCCGTGGCGGCTAACCAGGTCCGGCTACGATATCCTGATGGATTGCGTACGGTGCTGGATTCCAATCTTAATTTGACCGGCAACATGCAGGCATCAACGCTGGGCGGCCAAGTCAAGATCCAGCATATTTCTTTTACGCCTGATTTTGATCTCGGCACTTTCACAGACCAGTTCAACACAGCATCTGGAGGCGCGCCGTCACAGGGTTTTGCACAAACGGTAAAACTCAATATCGGGGTACAGTCAACCTCGCAGATGAATTTGACAAGCAGCCAGGTCAGCGTTCGTGGAAACGCAAATCTTCGTGTGACTGGAACTGCCGCGGAGCCGGTCATACTTGGCCGCACCACGCTGACCGGCGGAGACATTTTTGCTGCCGGTAACCGTTATGTATTGCAAAACGGAACTATCGACTTTCTGAACCCCGTGCGGACCGACCCGGTCGTCAATTTGCAGGCACAGACTACCATTAATCAATACAACATCGGCATTAACATACAGGGCCCGGTGGAGCATTTGCAGACCAGCTTCAATTCAGATCCTGCCCTGCCGCAGGTTGATATTATCAACCTGATTGCGCTCGGTCAGACAACGGAGCAGCAAGCGGCACAACCAAGTCAATCAGTGACCAGCGGGGCACAATCCATGCTGGCGCAACAGGTCGGTAGCCAGGTCAGTAACCGTGTGGCCAAACTTGCCGGGCTGTCACATGTCTCCATCGATCCCGCTCTAGGCAGCAGTGGCAGTCAAGGCCCGGGAGCGCGCATTGCGGTTCAACAGCGCGTGACCAGCAATTTTTATGTGACCTTTGCCAGTGACGTCACGTCCACACAGCGCCAGGCGATCCAATTGGAATACCAACTGAACCGCAAATGGTCCGTGAGCAGCGTGCGCGACCAGAATGGCGGCTACGGCGTCGACGCGCGCTATCGCAAGGATTTCTAAGGAACGCATTTTAAGAAACGCCTTTTAACAACGCGGTTTAAGAACGCCTTCCATGAAGGTCAAAGCTCCAGTGCTCTCATTGGTTGCGTCAGCCTCATGCGTCATGAGACGATGCAGGCGATGCTCAGAACCGAGTCGCGCAACCTTATCCTTCAGACAGATAGCTACAAGTTCACACACTGGAAACAATACCCGGCCGGGACTGAACGTGTGTACAGCTATCTGGAATCACGCGGAGGCATGTTTGGCCAGGTAGTCTTTTTCGGCCTGCAATATTATCTGCTGAAGTATCTCCAGGGCGCCGTGGTGGATGAGCAGGATGTGCATGAAGCGCAGAGCTTTGTGGACCAGCATATCGGGCCGGGAATGTTCAACGCAGCAGGGTGGATGCACATTGTGCGCCGGCATGGCGGATGCCTGCCTGTAGTCATCAAAGCGGCGCCGGAAGGAAGCATTGTTGACGTTCGCAACGTTCTGGTGACCATCGAAAACACTGATCCCATGTGTTATTGGCTGACCAACTATCTGGAAACGCTGCTGCTGAAAGTCTGGTATCCCATCACGGTGGCAACTTTATCGCGGGCCATCAGGCGTGTATTTCTTGCTGCCCTGGAGCGTTCAGGTGATCCCAGCCTCATCGATTTCAAACTGCATGACTTTGGCTACCGTGGTGTTTCCAGTGAAGAGACTGCTGGCATTGGCGCCGCGGCGCACCTGATCAATTTCAAGGGTACGGATACGGTTGCGGGTGTTCGAATCCTGCAGAAGTATTACCAGTCGCAAGAGATGGAAGGCTTCAGCGTGCCGGCAGCGGAACACTCAACCATCACAGCGTGGGGACGAGATAATGAGGTTCTCGCCTACAACAACATGCTCACACAATTCCCTCAAGGCAATGTTGCCGTTGTGAGCGACTCGTATAACGTTTACGACGCATGCGCCAAGCTTTGGGGTGACGTTCTCCGCGACAAGGTGCTGGAACGCGAAGGGACGCTGGTGGTCCGGCCTGATTCCGGCAACCCGCGCGAGACTGTTCTCAAGGTTCTGGAGATTCTGGGAGAAAAGTTCGGTTACCAGATCAACGGCAAGGGCTATCGAGTGTTGAATCCCAGGGTGCGCGTGATTCAGGGCGATGGCGTGAACTACTGGACCATCCAGGATACATTGATGGCGATGAACCGCTCCGGCTGGTCGGCGGATAACATTACCTTCGGTATGGGCGGTGCTCTGTTGCAGCAACTCAACCGCGATACGCAGAAGTTCGCCTTCAAGTCTTCCAACGTTACCGTCAATGGCGAAGACCGCGACGTGTTTAAAGATCCGATAGACGGCCATGATAAAGCTTCCAAACGCGGACGGCTATCGTTGCATCTCGAAGATGGCGTGTGGTCAACCGAACGGGCGGACTCCACCGGTGAAGACCAGTTGCAAACTGTGTTCCGCGATGGCGAAGTCCTGCTCACGCACAGTGTTGCCGAAATACGGGAACGGGCCGGCAGCCATGAACAGGTAACGCTGGCGAAGTGAATGCCGGATGTCCAAGCTGAGAGCGCCGAAGGCGCGACATTATGTAGCCTAGCGCGTAAGCGCTGGGTATGTTGAGGCGGAACACCCTACCTTCCTGCCGGAGGTCGGAGCGCAGCGTCAGCGGAGCGACACAGAAGTCTATTTCGCCCGGCTTGCGGCTTTTTCCAGTGCACGGCGCGTGTACACCTGGGCAAGGTGCTTGCGATATTCGGAGCTGGCATAAAGATCAGAGTTCGTGCCAACACCATCAGCCACGTGCTCGGCTGCAGAGGCAAGAGTCTTGGCATCCAGCGAAGCGCCTTTCAACGCACGCTCAACTCCACCGGCTCGATAGGGTTTTGGAGAGACTCCTGTCACGCCAATGGAGCATGAGCCGCACTTGCTGCCCTCAGCCGCAAGGTTCACGGCAATTCCGACCACGGCGAATCCGGAAGCTGGATGGCGGTGTTTGAAATAGGCTTGCCCAACTTTTCCTTTGGGCGCGGCGAAACGAATTTCCTTCATCACTTCTGTAGGTTCCAGCGCGGTCGTCATGAGTTCGAGAAAGAACTCGTCGACTTTGATCACGCGTTCGCCTTTGGGACTCACGGCAACAATTTCGGCATTGAGCGCGATGATCACCGCAGGCCAGTCAGCGGCCTGATCGGCGTGTGCCACGCTGCCGCCGATGGTGCCTTTGTTGCGGACCTGCACGTCTCCCAGTTGGGTAGCAGCTTCCGGAAGCAGCGGGCATATCCGGCGAAGAAGATCAGACGTTTCGATCTGAAAGTGCGTGGTCATGGAGCCAATGCGTACCTGGCCGCCTTCTTCCCGTATGTACGCCAGGTCTTTGATCTTGCTGATGTCAATGAGCAGTGAAGGTTGAGCAAAGCGCAGCTTCATGGCCGGCAGCAGGCTGTGTCCACCGGCGAGAAGCTTGGCGTCATCTTTATGTTTGGCCAGAAGAGTGACGGCTTCATCCAGGCTCTTGGCTGCAACGTAATCAAAATTTGCTGGAAACATGGTCCTCTCCTTTTATGCTGCTCCGGCTTTGCCATTCTTGTTGATGATGCGCCACAGAACTTCCGGCTTGATCGGCATATCGATATGGCGAATACCGAACGGCGCCATGGCATCCACCACCGCGGAAACAATGGCCGGCGTGGCGCCAATGCTGCCTGCTTCGCCAACGCCTTTTACTCCCAGCGGATTCACGGGTGATGGTGTCTCCGTGCGATCGAGTTCGAACCAGGGAAGCATAGAAGCTCGCGGAACGGCGTAGTCCATTAACGATCCACTGACCAGCTGGCCCTGTTCGTCATATACCGCCTCTTCCCACAAGGCTTGTCCCAGCGACTGAACAATTCCGCCATGGACCTGGCCGTGTACCAGAAGTGGATTGATGACCTTGCCGCAATCGTCCACGGCAATATAGCGCTGCATGTGAACTTCACCGGTTTCGCGATCCACTTCAACCACCACAATGTGGGTTCCAAACGGGAAGGTGAAATTCTTGGGTTCGAAGAATGAGGTCGCGGAAAGACCGGGCTCCATATCAGGCGGCATGTTCTTTGCCAGGTGAGCGGCCAGCGCCACTTCCTGAATGGTTACATGTTTCCCATCAGGATGGGGCTCAGGCAGTGACGCAGCGGGCGCCATGCCCACCGGAACAACAGGCTCAGGGACGCTCCCTTTTGTGCCGGGAGCGCATGGGTGGAAGCGGTTGCCATGGGCAACAACTTCTTCGCACTGCAACAGATGAGCGGCAAGTTTGGCCGTTTTCTGTTTCAGCTTTTGCAACGCCATGTAAACTGCGGTGCCGCCAACGGCTGTGCCGCGGCTGCCGAAGGTGCCAATTCCATATTGCACAATGGCAGTATCGCCATGGATGACCGTGACATCGTTCACATCCACGCCAAGTTCGTCGGCGGCGATTTGCGCGAACGAAGTTTCCTGGCCCTGTCCGTGCGGAGACGCGCCAGTCATGATCGTGACCTTTGCTGTGGGCTCAATACGGACCGTTGCGGATTCCCAGCCACCGGCGGGCAGCGCAGGCGACGGGCCCATGGCGCAGATCTCAACATAGGTGGAGAGACCAATGCCCATCAGGCGGCCTTCACTGCGGGCTTTCTTCTGCTCGTCGCGAAGTTTTTCATAGTCGGCCATCTTCATGGCCTTAGCGAGCGCACCCTGATAGTTGCCGCTGTCGTAAAAAAGACCTGTGGCGGTTTTAAATGGATGATCGCCGTCAAACGGTTCAGGGAAGTTCTTCAACCGTACTTCCACCGGGTCCATACCGAGTTCGGCAGCAACCAGGTCCATGGCGCGCTCAATCACATAAGTGGCTTCAGGACGCCCGGCGCCGCGGTAGGCATCGGTGGACATTTTGGTGGTGAACGTTGCAGTTACATTCATCTGGATGGCTGGAATTTTGTAGCAGCCGGAGAGCATGAGCCCAGTGAGAGTGGGGATGGCAGGCGTGAGCAACTGGAAGTACGCGCCCATGTCCGCGAACACGTTGTAGCGAAACCCGGTGATGGTGCCATCTTTCTTGCAGCCGATTTCAATGTATCCGGTCTGGCCACGGCCGTGGATGGTGCCCTGCATATTTTCGCGCCGGCCTTCAATCCATTTCACCGGCTGGCCAAGCTGCATGGATGCATAGCCAATCATGGCTTCTTCGGCATACACATTGAGCTTGGAACCGAAGCCGCCGCCAACTTCGGGCGCAATCAGCCGCAGTTTATTTTCAGGAACATTGAGCATGATGGCCAACTGGGTGCGCGCAAGATGTGGGATCTGCGTGGAGGTCCAGAGCGTAAGTTCTTTTTCGCCGGGATAATATCGCGCAAGCACGCCACGCGTCTCCATGGCGATTGGCACCAGCCGGCGATGGAGAATCTTCTGCTTGATGACCTTGTCCGCAGACTTGAGGGCAGCTTCAATGTCGCCTTCGCCCGCGGTGAGCTTGTACGCAACGTTCGTCCCGATCTGGTCATGGATAATGGGACTCTTTGAGTCCGCGGCCTTCTCTTCGTCCACCACCGCGGGCAGTTCGTCATAATCAACTTGAATCAGGTTTACCGCGTCAGCGGCGATGTACTTGTCCTTCGCCACTACCATGGCGACCGGATGTCCCATCCAATAGACCTTGTTGGTTGCCAGTACGCGATGGTCCGGGACCTTCATGTCCGGGATGGCAGCGCCGCATGGAACGGCGCCAATCTTCTGGGAAATGTCCTTGCCGGTATAGACGGCGACAACGCCAGGCAGCTTGGCGGCTGCGCTCACGTCAATGCTGTTAATGCGCGCGTGCGCGTGGACGGAGCGCAGGAACACGGCATGGAGCGTGTCTGGCAATTTGATATCGTCCACGTAATGGGCCAGGCCCTGGATCATCCTGGGATCTTCTGTGCGCTTTACACTCTTGCCTACGAATTTTTCAGCCATAAGTCCTCCGCGTCAGTTACCGGGTCGCCACCGATTTGGACTTCATCTTTTTGGCGGCGCACTGGACCGCCTGGACAATGTGCTGGTATCCGGTGCAACGGCAAAGATTGCCTTCAATGCCATGTCGGATTTCTTCTTCTGTAGGATCTGGGTTCCGTTGCAGCAACTGCGTGGTTGCCATGATCATGCCGGGAGTGCAGAACCCGCATTGTAGCCCGTGATGCTCCCAGAACGCCTGTTGCACGGGATGGAGATTGCCGTCTTTGGCCAGGCCTTCAATCGTGGTGACGTTGGAGCCGTCAACCTGCGCCGCCAGCACGGTGCATGATTTCACCGCCTGGCCGTCCACCATCACGGTGCATGCGCCGCAGAGAGAGGTTTCACAACCAATATGTGTTCCGGTAAGCCCGAGCACGTCACGCAGGTAGTGGACCAGCAGCAGCCGAGGTTCAACTTCACTCTGTTGCGTGGCTCCGTTGACTGTGACACTGATCTTCTTCATTCAACCACCCCTTAGCAGCAATCGCCTTGCAGCAACATCTTTGGTTTAGAACAATCCAAGACGGCAGGAAAACTCAACATCATAGCAGCCCGGAAAATTCCGCGGGAGTCATCCGGTCAAGCGGGACGTTCATCGCGCTGCGATGAAATATCTGCACAGAACTGCACCAGTATCGCTAAGCGCTAACGATTGTACGCCTTTTCCCGAGTGGATGGTTTAGTCCCAGGCTCTGCCACACTCCGAATGCCCGCTCCTGTCATTTCCAGTCACCCTGAAGCTGGAACGCTGCCCAATAATAAGGAGAGGTCCAGCGTTTCTGTTCCTGCATCTTGATCTGGGCTGCGCGAAGAGCTGCGGCAGGTGAGAGGCCATCTTTTTCCATCGCACGATAAAACTCGGCCATCAACCGCGCGGTGGCCACGTCAGAGACGTTCCACAGGCTGGCAACAACCCGGCGGCTTCCGGCATACATGAAGCCGCGTGTCAAACCGATAATGCCTTCACCGCTGATTTCTTTCCCTAACCCCGTTTCACAAGCGCTGAGGACGACCAGGTCAGCATTGAGATTCAGGTTGTAAATGTCCTGAAGGGTAAGAAAACCGTCCTGGGGGTCGCCGTTCTTATCGACCAGAGAGAAAACAAGCCCTGAGAGTTCAGGATGCTGGCTGTTGAGCAGGCCATGCGTTGCAAAATGCAAAATTCGATATTTGGCCAGTATGGGGTTGATAGCGCCGGCGCGAGTGGCTTGAAAGCCGGTTGCTTCCAGGGCTTTAGTGTGAGGGGTAACGGCGTATATGGCGTCGGCTTCTTCGCGGGTAAAGCGAAGGCGAGGTAATGCAAGCTGTCCGCTGCGATCGAGCCCAAGATCCAAGGCGGAGCGTGTGAGCAGACTGGCGGACAGAGAGGCGACGGAAGTTTTGTTTTCAGGTTTAGGGTCAGCAGTGGGTTGTTTGACGGCGGCAGGCGATAGTTTTGCAGTGATGCCGCGGGTGACTCGAGGATCCTGCTGATCGAAAACCGGATCGGCAAAAATGGCAACTCCGCTGGTGGCAGGCTTTCTTTCCTGACCCTCTCTGCGTAGCAGAGCAAGGACTGACGCGGACGGCAGATTCACGACTTCATGCCGAGCCACAAGCGGCGACCCTGAGACGGTAGCCGGCTCGGGCAGGGCAGAGAATGGGAGATAGTGCAGAGCGCCGTCAGCGACCACCAAGAGTCGCTTGTTAGTCAGCTGCCTGGCAATGGGGCCGAGAAGCATGCGGCTCAGGTCAGCTGCCGCAAGATCATACGCTCTGGCAGAATCACTCCAGCGCTTCGCGCGCTGAATTCCTGACTCATCCTTCGCGTTGCGGTTTCGATCAGTAAGGAGCTGGTGTACCAGCCGGGCCTGGCGTTCTATCTCCGCCCGTTTCGGAAGTGCAAAGGTTTTTATCGATGTTGGAGTCAGCACAAAGACGTAACTGCGATCTTCGCCCAGAGAATATTCCAGGAGAAGCGTATCGCCATCCAGAAGCCGTTGCGCATCACGCAAACTTACGGCATGCGGTTGGGTAAGCGCAGCGTAGGCTGGATTGCTTTCGCGGATCTTTTCCTTGATCACCTGATCGCGATCCAACAGGGTTTTTATATCCTTTTCGAGTAACGCGGCCTGAGCTGCAGTCTGATTATCGGCAAGTAATCGCAGCCTTGCATTTGATTTGCTGGAAATTTCAATCTGTAAATTGTGTTCTTCCGCAGCAAGGGAATCGCCGTTACCTTTCTTGATCTCAACCCGGGCGGCCGCCAGCGTTTCCAGAAGTGTTCTGGCATGCAACCGTTCAACGATCTGGAAGGCTTCCTGAGGCTTACCTTGCGATATCAACAAATCAATCTGATTCTTGTATCCGTTCTCGAACTCAGCGCGAAACCCAGCCACCGTTTGCTCACCGCCGCCAAGGCGCGAAGCCTGGTTATCAATGGCGTCAGCGGCCTGCAGGAAATAGTCCTGGCTTTGCTTGAACTGGCCGGAACGACGCTTGAGTTCCGCAAGGGCCATCAGCGTGAGCGCGTGCTTGGAGCTTCCTGGGACCACACGGCCGCGTATTTCAAGCGCTTTCAGATAGCTCTCTTCCGCTGCCGCAAGGTCGCCGGTTTTCTCATAGGTTCGGGCCAGACCCTGGAAGCTGTCGCCCAACTCGTAACCGTTGGGGATGGAGGCTTTCAATACGGTTTCGCCTTTGGAATAGACAGCCCGTGCTTTGTCATAATCGCCGTGCGCAAGGTAGAGTTCGCCCAGCGCGTTGTAGTTCAGTCCCAGATCAGACGAGCCGGGCGCAAGCTTCTCGCGAATGGCGGTGGCCTTCAGCAGGTAGCCCTCCGCTTTCTCGAAGTTCCCCAGGTCACCGTTGATTCTTCCCAGATTGGACAAGGGGCTGGCGCTTATCAGTGAATCAGGAGCTACTTCCTGCTGGATGGAATATGCCTGTGTGAAACTCTCCATGGCCTCAAGCAATTGGCCGCGTTCCTCCTGCACATTGCCTAGATTGTTCAGTGAAGCACCGGCGCCCATGCCTCGTGGGGAGATCCTTCTCTGGATTGCCAGCGCGCGTTGAAAATACTCTTCCGCTTTCGCAAAATTGCTGCGGTTTTCCTCTGCCGTGCCCGCATCGACAAAGCAGCCGGCCAGAGCGAGGCCGTCTGGTTCGAGCTTTTCGCGCATGGCGCATGCGCGGTGCTGATATTCCACGGCTTCGTTCAGATCACCGGCGATGGTGAGCGCATCGCCCATATTCTGTAGCGTGGAGGATAGAACTGAACTGTCCGGAATCAGTTTTTCTCGAATGTCCAGCGAGCGCCGCAGGTACTTTTTCGCCAGCTCAAGGTTGCCGCTATTTTGAAAAAAAACACCTACGCGGTTTTCATTGTAGGCAAGCGCCAGAGAGCCGGGCACAAGCTGCTCCTGAATGTCGATCGCCTGGAGCATCATCTCCTCGGCTTTGGCCAGGTCATCCTGCAATCGGCCCACATTACTAAGGAGGACCGCGGTAGTCAGGCTGCGAGGATTTTCTTTCTGGCTCCTCGCCAGTGCAAGCTGCAGATATCTGAGAGCACGGTCCTGTTTTCTTTCGTGAAGGAAGAAGACTTCACTGCAGGCTTTGAGCAGCGATAGCCCGTAGGGTGCTTCCGGGGAAATGGATATCGCGTTTTTGCATGCGTCATCCGCTGAATCCCAGTCTTTGGTATCGGCGATTGCTTCCGCTGCATGCAGGAAGAGCCACGAAATCATCCATGCCGGAGCTCCATTTTTACGCGCGTCATCGGCGAGCGTGCGCCACTTTGCGGCTAACTCCTTGGCCTGGTTGTTGCCTGCCGTCGCGGGCGGCGTCATGCTCGCGTAGAGAGCCAGCGTCTGCTCATCGAAATTGGGCCCGACTTTCAGCCCCCACGATTGTTGTCCAAGGTCCCATTTCTTTGTCTTATCGGCACTTCGGCCTTCAATCGCCACGGCGCCAAAGGGAGCTTGCTCAACCTCAATGCGAAGGAGATCGAAGGGGGAATCGATCTGGCCGCTGTCAGTCTTACCCGACCATTTCAGGAGAGTGTCGCCCGCGGCGATCCCCGCTTTGTCAGCCTCAGATCCATGAGTGACCTTCTCTACCACGACCCCCGCTCCGGCCAGCGAAGGACCCTGTGTGGCGAAACTTAGGGTAGAAACACCAGAAGTAAAAATAATGATAAGCAGAAAAGCGTAGATTGACGTCCGGCGGATGGCGGTTCTTGCCATTGTGCAGCCTCCACAGAATGAAATTCAAAAGAGCAGATGTTTACAGTACTCTCATTGCCATTGCCAGGCTGCATACCTTCGTCGCAGGTCGGCTTTCAGAAGCTTGCCGGTGGAAGTATGCGGAAGCTCGTCTACGAAAACCACATTGTCAGGCAATTGCCATTTGGCAAACTTCCTGCCCAGAAATTCACGTAGCTCTTCAGCGGTCGCCTTTTCACCTTCGCGCAGCACCACGACAGCCAGTGGCCGCTCCTGCCATTTTTCATGAGGCACGGCGATCACCGCCGCCTCGCGGACGGCAGGGTGTCCCATCAACTCATTCTCCACGTCCACGGAACTGATCCACTCACCACCGGACTTCACCATGTCCTTGCTGCGATCCACCAATCGGACGCAACCATCCGGATCAATGATGGCCATGTCGCCAGTGCGGAACCAGCCGTCTTTCGTCCATCGATCGTGTGTTTCCGGCGCCTTGTAGTAGCTAGCTGCAACCCATGGCCCGCGCACCTCCAGTTCGCCAATCGACTTCCCATCCCATGGCGCAATGCCGTCACCGTTGGCCAGGCGCGTCTCAATGAATGGAAGCGGATAGCCTTGTTTGGCCCGCTGCGTGTATTTGTCTTTGTCGGACCACGAATCCGTGGAAGGCTTCAGATAACTTACCGTGGCCTGGGGTGACGTTTCTGTCATTCCCCAGGAGTGAATCAGGCGCATGCCGTGACGGTCCATACCGCGCAGCAGCGATTCAGGAGCGGCGGTTCCTCCGCACAGAATCCGCAAATCGCGTTCCGGACGCCAATTCTGCCCGCGTTTCTCCATCTCGGCCAGCACGGACAGCCAGACGGTGGGTACGGCGCAACTCACACTGACCGCTTCGTTCGTGATCAGGTCAAGTAAAGAGTTGGCATCAAGAAAAGGGCCGGGCAATACCAGTTTGGCCCCAGCCATCGCGGCGGAAAAAGACAGTCCCCAGCCGTTCACATGAAACATGGAGGACGCCATCAGAATGGAGTCGCGATGGGAGACGCCGCAGGAGTCAGCCATGCACTGTGCCATGGTATGCAGAACCAGTGCACGATGTGAGTAAAGCACGCCCTTGGGATTACCCGTGGTGCCGGACGTGAAGCACATGGTGGCGCCGTCCTGCTCGTCAATGGCAGGGAAGCAATAGTCGCCGCCAGCCTGCTTCAGCCATGTTTCATAATCTTCTTCCTGGTGACTGATTTCCCCGCAATGACTGACCACAAAGATACGTTCGAACTTGACCTTGCTCCTGAACTTTTCCAGAACGGGCAACAGTCCGTCATCGACGATCAGAAAACGGTCCTGTCCATGATTGGCGATATACGCGATCTCATCTGGATGCAGGCGAAGATTGAGGGCATGCAGCACGCCGCCAGAGGCCGGAACGCCGAAGTGAGCTTCCAGATGCGCGTAATGGTTCCACATGAGGGTGGCAACGCGATCCCCTTTCTTCAGCCCGGCAGCGTTCAGACATTCAGCCAGCCTGCGCACGCGATGGTAGACATTTTCCCAGTTACTACGATGGATGGTGTTGCCCGGAGTGCGTGAGACGATTTCAACTTCAGGAAAGTAGCGGTGCGCCCTCTCCAGGATCCCCAGTAACGTGAGGGACGAGTTCATCATTGTGTGCATATGGTCCGGCTATTTTCCCCGAGGGCTCCGGCATTTTACATCAGGGCAGAGACTTAGTACTGGTCTCAAAATCCAGAGTTTGAGCGGGCGGCATGTCCTTTCTATTCAGTGTCATCCCATGCCCTGCTGCTAACCTAATGGCTCCGGCGCACGTCTCTTAATAAGTCCGTTGGAGGAAACCGTGAACAACATTGCCCAGGACATTCGTTATGCATTACGCGGACTGCGCAAGGCGCCCGGCTTTGCTTTGATCGCCATCATCACCTTGGCCCTGGGCATTGGAGCCAACACAGCGATCTTTACCGTGGTGAATGCCGTGTTCTTCCATGGCATCCCGGTTTCGAATCCGGAGAAGCTGGTTCAGCTTTTTACCCTGGACGAGCGCAAGCTGGTGGCGGTGTTGAACTATTTCCCGCTCTCCTATCCCAACGCGCAGGACATTCAGCGGCGCGTGCAGTCGTTTTCCGGGGTTACCTATTTCATTGGCGCGGGCGTAAGCATGACCGTGAATGGCGTTCCCGACACATACAACGCCCAGCTCGCTTCCGGAAACTACTTTGATGTTCTCGGCGTTCGCGCTGCCATGGGTCGTACCTTTCTGCCCGAGGAAGATGCCCAACCCGGCGCCGGTCCCGTGATCGTTCTGGACCATGGCTTCTGGCAACGTAAATTCGCCGGCGACCGTGGTGTGATCGGCAAACCAGTCCTGCTCAACGGGCAAGGCTACACGGTGATTGGTGTTGCGCCCCCGGGTTTTCATGGCACTGGCGTCCTCGGTGGTCCGGACATGTGGATTCCCATGTCCATGCACGACTCCATTGTTACCGGACTGACTAAGAGCTTTTTCAACGAGCGTCGTTTTCTTGGCTTCAATGTGATAGCGCGATTGAAAGATGGCGCGCGCGTTGAGCAGGCCCGCGCTGAGCTGGCGTCCATTGCTCACGATCTTGCCAATGATTTTCCCACTGCCAACAAAGGCCGCAGCTTTACCACGATTCCATTGCTGGAATCCACTCTGGATCCCAACCAGCGCGGCCTGTTGGAAAGAGCCGGAGCGTTGCTGATGACCGTGGTCGGCATTGTGCTGCTGATCGCGTGTTTCAATATTGCCAACCTGCTGCTGGCACGCGCCAGCGCCAGAAAACGCGAGATATCGATTCGCGTCGCCATTGGCGCATCACGTGTCCGCATCATGACCCAATTGCTTACCGAAGCACTGGTCCTGGCAATTGCAGGAGCCGTACTTGGCCTGGGACTGGCTGTGGTAGGGCGTGACCTTCTCTGGAAGTTTCGTCCTCCGCAAATATTTGGCATCGACATTGACCTCACTCTGGACACACACGTTCTCTTGTTCACCTTTTTGATTGCCATCGGCACTGGCATCATCTTTGGACTCGTTCCCGCAATGCAGGCGTCGCGTCCTGATCTGGTCACAGAACTAAAAGAGCGTTCTGGCGGTGATCTCAACACCGGAAGCCGCTTCAAACTCCGTGACATCCTGGTGACTCTGCAGGTTGCCATTTGCCTGGTGGCGCTCATTGGCGCGGGACTCTTCCTGATCAGCCTCCGCAACGCGCAAAAAATGGATGCCGGGTTTGATACGCAGAATCTGGCGATGCTCAATTTCGATACCGGATCGCTGAGCTATGACGCCGTCCGCAGCCGCGAATTTCAACGTCGCACCCTGGAGTCAGTTCAAAACCTTCCCGGTGTCAAAGCGGTTACGCTTTCAAATGTAGTGCCGCTCTTTAATGGCGGCTTTGGACGCACCTGCTTCAGAGAAGGTGAAGACACCAGCAACGGGCAGAACGGTAAGTTTGTTCAGATGGGGGCCGTCGCCCACAGTTATCTCCAGACCATGGGCATTCCCATGGTGCGAGGCAGCGGGTTTGATACCTCTGTTCGCGAGGACAGCCCCCGGGTCGCCATCATTAATGAGACCGCCGCCAAGACCCTATGGCCAGGCGAAGACGCCGTCGGTAAACGCTTCAAGTTCTTCCGCGACACGGAATGGACGCAGGTCATTGGCATTGCACATGATTCCAAATACAACACGCTGGGCGAAGATCCTGTTCCGTATATGTATGTGCCGCTGATCCAGAATCCCAGCTCGGCGGTAACGCTGCTGTTCCGCACCAGCGGAGATCCCAACCAGTTGCTAAGCACTGTGCGCTCGCAGGTGCAGCAGCTTGATCGCAACCTGCCGCTGACATTCGTATGGCCCATTGGAGAAGTGATCTCGCAAGCCTTGTGGACCTCAAAGTTCGGAGCCAGCCTGTTGACGATTTTCGCCATGGTAGCCATGGCCCTGTGTGCCGTGGGAATATACGGAGTGGTCGGTTACTCCGTGGGCCAGCGGCTGCGCGAGTTCGGTATTCGCCTGGCGCTGGGCGCTCAACCCAAAGACGTGTTGATGATGGTGGTACGCCAGAGCGCGATCACATTGTCGATTGGCCTCATCGCCGGCCTGGTAAGTGCCTTTGTTCTGGCGCGATTGATTGTCACGTTCCTTTATGGCGTCAGCGCCAGTGAGCCGCTGGCTTTTCTGCTTACCGCGTCGGTGCTCGCGATGGTAGGCCTGCTGGCCAGCTACATTCCCGCGCGACGCGCTTCCCGGGTTGATCCCCTGGTGGCGTTGCGGTACGAGTAAATACCCGTGCACCGCAATAGACGTGGAACGCAGCCGCTCCCGGCTGCGTACGACCGCACATGGTGTGCGATCAAAAACTCCCGGGCAAGTATCAACCGCATTCAGCGTCCCGGGCAATCCTGCCCGTGCAGAATGTCTTTGGGGTACCTTGGCGTGTTGCCGATCACTGTAAATCAGTGCCATCGGTGTTAATCAGCGGTATGGTTTTGATCTTCCGATCTCGGCGATGCCGTGCGATCGCGGCGATGTCGGCGATTCCAACGCAGAACGCCCGCCCCAAACCGCTTTTTCGTTCGCAGTTTCAGGCGGGCGTATAAACCCAGCGGGTTGAAAGCTTACTGATAGGTGATGCGCATTTTGTCCACGTACACGTTGTAGGGAGTTGCCGTGCTGTTGCTGTCGAGCTGGAAGGCGTTGGTGAATTGTGAATTGGCCGCGCCGGAGAAGAAGGCGTTGTGCGTAATGCCCACCACGGTCCTTACGCCATCCACGGTAATGGCGTCATGAAACACCGTGTGCGTGGTGGTGTCATTGTGATATTCGGCCACAATGTGGTGCCATGTGCCGGGCGTGAATGGAGTGAACGCCACGCCCGCTGACTGCCATTGTTTCAGCCCGTAATCAAAAGTTCGCCACACCAGGCCGCCCTGGTACTGTGCCTGCCAGGCAAAGTTGTAGACCCATCCGTTCAAAGTCTGCTGGCACTCAAATTCAATGGCCTGTGGCGCGGTCTGCATTCCCGCGGGGACATACAAATCAAACTGGTATGTCAGCGCGTTGATCTGGCCGCCGATGACTGGTTGCTGGCGATACCAGTAGGCATTCGTAAACGGCACCGTCGCAGAGATGGAGAAGTTAGTGGAGCGCCCGCTTTCGCTGGGCGTAGCCATTCCTGGCGTAAAGGAATAGGTGGCTACAGGCCCGGTGCCGCCGTTATTGCCGCAGGCGCCGCAGGTCAGCCAGTTGGGCGAATCCTGCACATTATCGATCACCGTACCCGCAGGCGATCCCGGAGCTGGCGTTGGCGTTGGTGTGGGTGAAGCACCGTTTGCAGCTAGAACCGAAGTCCCTCCGGCGCCACCGCAGCCAGCCATAAGCAATGTGAACAATGTGATTGAAACCAGCGAAACTGAGATCCAATTTCTCTGCACAGCAAAATCCCCCAGAGTTCGGTCCAAAGCTCGGCCCAGATTCGTGTAGCGCTCAGGACAATAAAGGGAGATTGGTTGGATCGGATTACAGCGAATTACTGAGCCGCCTGTAACCAAAGGACACGTAACCCTCAGGCAAGTTCCTCTCACCGCTGTGACCGTTGGGCCCTGAGAAATCTTGAATTTTCCGTCGACACATCGTCCGCGAGAACTCTCGTAACTTTCGTACCCTCATGGACTTTGCGACGATTAGCAGGAGGCAGGTAACTCTTGACTCAGGCTCAATTCCGCCCTGTAAGGTTTCTTAGGAAATTTTTATCTTCGCGGGCTCTTTTCTAATGGTCTTTACCGCACGGCAATACCTACTTCTAGAGAGGTTCTGGACTAAGTACTAGGAAAGAAACAGGGATACAGCTTTCAGGAGAACTGCTGCATAATGGCTGGTACAGAATCCAAAGGAGTTTGGCGGTAAGCACGTTCGACTTCCGGTCGTCATGGACTCCACTTCCGCACCCCTGCTCCGCGTTGCCGGACTGCGTGTTGTTTATCGCACCGCCGCTGGCGCACGCGTGCCCGCACTCCGGTCTCTCGATCTCGAGATAGCCGAGCGTGAAGTTGTAGGTGTTCTGGGAGCGTCTGGCTCAGGTAAGAGTTCTCTTACACAAGCTGTGCTGCGCATGCTGCCCCGCAATGCCGAAGTCGAAGGCCAAATCTTCTTTCGTCATAAGGACATTCTCAATTCTGTTCCTGGCGAGCTACGCAGGTTGCGTGGCGCTGAGATCGCACTCATTTCGCAGGAGCCTGCTCTGGCCTTGAACCCGGTGCTTTCCATTGGACGCCAGATTGATGACGTGCTCAAGGCCCATCGTCCTCTTGCGAAGGCGGAACGCAAAGAGAAAATTCAGACCATGCTGCGCGACGTCGGATTCCCCGATCCAGAGCGTATTTTGCGTGCGTATCCCCATCAGCTCAGCGGCGGGCAGCGCCAGCGTGCAGCCATCGCTCAGGCGTTGATTTGCAGTCCGTCATTGCTCATCGCGGATGAGCCTCTGAGCGCCCTCGACACGATTACGCAGTCTGAGATTCTCGAGCTCCTGGCACGGCTGAAGAGCGAGATGAACCTGGCCATGATCTTTATTACCCACAACGCCGGCGTTCTTTCGGCGTTGGCCGATCGCATGGTGGTGCTGCGCGATGGGGAAGACGTTGCCGCCGGGACCCTGGACCAGCTCCGTCTCAGCTCTGACGTGTATGTTCGTAGTTTACTTTTCCCGGAAGAAAATTTATTTGCAGCTTCCGCCCATAAGCTGAGCGGTGCCGCGAAACATGATTCGCTCGCCGCGCCAATCCTGCAAGTGCGCGATCTCAGCAAACGCTTCTGGCAACAACGAATCTTTGGACGGAAAAGCTTCTCGGTTCAGGCGCTCGATCACGTTAGCTTCGACCTTGCCCCCGGCGCCACAACGGCCGTCATCGGACGCTCTGGATCAGGCAAGTCCACCCTGGCGCGCTGCATTGCCGGATTTGAAAAACCTGATAGCGGGCGAGTTGTTACACACGGCGGTGCGAACGGCCTATCACGGCGCCCTGTACAGATGATCTTCCAGGATGCCGGCACTTCCTTGAATCCGCGCTTTACCGCGGCTGAAGTGATTGCCGAGCCGATGCTGATCGCCGCAACGCTTACCCCGGCGGAACAAAAAGATCGCGCACTGCAACTGATGGAAGAAGTCGGGCTCGATCCTGAATGGCATCTTCGCAAGGCTCATGAGTTCAGCGGTGGTCAGCGGCAACGTCTGGCGCTGGCACGCGCTCTGGCCGCCGACCCTCAGATCCTGATCCTGGATGAGTCTCTTGCCGGGTTGGATCTCCCGTTGCAAGCGCAGCTATTGCGCCTGTTGCTTGATCTCCAGGCCCGGCGCGGGTTGTCATTTCTCTATATCAGCCATGACCTGAATTTCATCTCGCTCTTTGCCTCGCAGGTCATTGTGATGGACCAGGGCCGGCTCGTTGAGCACTTGCCCATTTCACGTCTGGCGCAAAGCTCGCATCCGGTAACTCAGGCACTAGTCGCCGCCGGGGAACGAGTCCACGCGCCGGGAGTGGAGGTGGCACAATGACCTCCTACCTTCTCCGCCGTTTGGGGCACGGAATTCTGCTGCTGCTCGGAGTTTCCCTGCTGCTGTTCATTCTGCAGCAGGCAGCGCCCGGAGAGTTCCTCTCTGACATGCGTCTGAACAGCCAGATATCTGACCAGACGCTGGCCACGCTTCGTGCTCAATACGGGCTCGATCAATCCGTTCCAGTCCGTTACCTGCACTGGATGAAGTCCACTCTTCATGGCGATTTCGGTTTTTCATTCGCGTATAACGTGCCTGTCTCTGGCCTTATCTGGCCGCGAATACTGCATACCGTCTTATTGACCGGTCCAGCGCTGATCATCTCGTGGCTTATCTCCGTGCCCATAGGCGTGCTTGCAGCAGCCAACAGAAAACCCTGGATTGACCGCCTGTTTGCCACCGGCACGTCGCTTTTTCTTTCTGTGCCGGACATTCTGCTCGCCTTGCTGGCGCTGCTCATCGCTCTGAGTACCAGCAAGTTTCCCGCAGGAGGCATGACGTCCAGTGGACTGGATACAGCCTGGTCACATTGGAGTGATGTCGCCTGGCACATGCTGCTTCCAGTTACGGCCCTTGTGATCGGGTCGCTCGCTCCCATTCTTCGCCAGGTGCGCTCCAGCGTCATGGAAGTTATGGACACGCCTTACTTCCGGGCCGCTGAAGGTCATGGGATGGATCGTTTCACGCTGCTCTTTCGCCACGCCCTGCCGGCCGCAGCCAATCCGTTGATATCGCTCTTCGGCACTTCGATCGCCGCCCTGCTCAGCACGTCACTGCTCATCGAAGTCATCATGAGCTGGCCGGGCATGGGACCTTTATTTCTGGAATCGATTCAGGCGCGCGACCTTTTCGTGGTTGTTGGGTCGGTTATGTTCATCACCGTGTTCCTGCTGATAGGAAACCTGATTGCGGACGTTCTGCTTTTTGTTTTTGATCCCAGAATCAGGGTGATCTCATGAAGCGCAGACTCATGAAGAGCGGACGCATAACAGGCATGAACAAGCTTGCATGGGCCGCCGGGTTTCTGGTGCTTCTGCATCTGGGCGCTATCTTCGCGGGGTTTCTCTCTCCGTATGATTACGCCGCACAAGACCGCTCACGTCCGTTTGCGCCTCCTGTCCGTGCCCACTGGATGGATTGCCAGGGCAAGCTGCATTGGCGGCCCTTTGTTTACGTCACCATTGCCGGTGAAGGGAATTTCAATAGCTATACCGACGATTGCAGCCAGCGGGCGCCTGTTCAATTCCTGGTGCGCGGTGATGAATACACCATGCTGGGTGTTCTTCACGGATCACTGCACCTGTTCGGTGTTGCCGAACCTGCGCACATCTCTCTCATGGGAACGGATGGTTACGGACGCGACCAATTCTCTCGTCTCCTCTTCGGCGGGCAGGTCTCACTCTTTGCCGGGCTGGCCGCCGCGCTGCTCAGTCTCGCCGTTGGATTGGTTGTGGGTGGGATCGCCGGTGCATTCGGTGGCTGGGTGGACGATGTCGCCATGCGCATCACCGAGATCACCATGGCCGTGCCGTCGTTCTACCTGTTGCTGACGGTGCGCGCGTTTCTGCCGCTGCAAATGGAACCTGCCGCGGCTTTCGGCGTGGTAGTGGTTGCGATTGGATTCTGGAACTGGGCGCGGCCGGCGCGGATGGTCCGTGGAATTGTACTCAGTGGCCGAGAACGCAACTTTGTGGTGGCCGCGCGTGGCTTTGGCGCCGGCAAAATGTATCTCTTGCGCCGCCATCTTGCGCCGATGACGTTCAGCGTTCTGCTCACGCAAATGGCAATCTTGATTCCGCAATTCATTCTGGCGGAAGTAATTCTTTCATTCCTCGGACTTGGCATCGGCGAACCTTTTCCAAGCTGGGGCAACATGCTGGCCTATGCGCAGCAATATCACATCCTGGTGAACTACTGGTGGATGCTATTGCCCGGCGTTGCGCTGGTCCCGGTGATTCTGGCCTATCACGCGTTGTCAGAAGCCGTGCAGGAGAAGTTACAATCAATTTACTGACTTGGTGGACAATGAAACAGTCGAGTTGCGTGTGGTGGTGTGTCATCCTGCTTTGCACGCTGTTTGTATCTAATTTGTTCGCTGTCCCTTCCACCCCGGAAGACAGTCTTCGCTCGTCCTCGGATACGGGAAGAGCCGGCGGCAAACTCGTGGTTACTCAGCGCTCAGAGCCGCGCACATTCAATCCGGTTCCCGCCAACGACCAAGCTTCGATGGGCATCATTGATCGTTTGAACGCCGACCTGATTCATATCAATCGAGGAACACAGAAGACCGAACCATCGCTTGCCAAGTCATGGACCATCTCCAAAGACGGCACTCAATTCATTGTCAAACTGCGCAAGGGCATCAAGTTTTCTGACGGCGCTCCGTTCGATGCGGATGACGTAGTCTTTTCCTACACCGCCTATCTGGATGAAAAAGTTCCATCGTTGCATCGCGACTTGCTGTTGGTTGACGATAAGCCTTTGAAAGTTGAAAAAATTGACGCCTACACAGTGCGCTTTATCTTTCCCGGTCCGTATGCGCCCGCGGAACGTGTTTTCGACAGTTTAGCCATCCTCCCCCGTCATTTATTAGAGAAGGACTATCAAGACGGCAAGCTGGGCCAGTTGTGGGGATTGAATACGCCGCCGGATAAGATCGCGGGCCTGGGACCGTTTCGGCTGAAGCAGGTTGTGCCTGGTGAACGAATCGTCCTGGAGCGCAATCCTTATTACTGGAAAGTGGACGCCAAAGGTCAGAAGCTACCTTATCTGGATGAACTTACGTTTCTGATTGTTCCCAATCAGGACGCGCAGGTTGTGCGCTTTCAGGCCGGCGACGCCCAGATCGTCAGCGGACTCAGCGGCGACAACTATGCCGCACTGGAAAGTGAACAGGCTTCACGCCACTTCAAGTTGTATGACGCTGGTCCAGGTCTGGAATACAACTACCTGATGTTCAATTTGAATGATGACGTTGATGCAAAATTGCCGGAACTGGCGCGCAAGCAGAAATGGTTCAACGATGTTCGTTTTCGTCAGGCAGTATCGGCGGCCATCGACCGAGCGAGCATTGTGCGTCTGGCTCTGCGCGGACGCGGCGTGGCCCTGATCACTCATGTACCGCCGGGCAACAAGGCCTGGTTCAATTCGAACGTTCAGGTGCCTGCGCGTTCGTTACCTAAGGCCCTTCAACTGTTGCAGGCTGCTGGTTTTTCACAGAAACAAAACGGAACCCTGGTAGATGGTTCGGGACAGCCGGTTGAATTTACAATTCTGGTAAGTTCCAGCAACGTTCAGCGCGCCCAGATGGCCACTCTGGTGCAGGACGATCTCAGGCAGTTGGGCATGAACGTTCATGTGGTGACCATGGAGTCGCGGGCCACCAATGACCGTGTGTTGCGGACCCATGATTATGAAGCGGTCATCATGGGACTGGTGAGCGGCGATGCCGATCCCACTCCGGACATGAATGTGCTCATGTCGAATGGGCAATCTCATTTCTGGCACATGGGAGAGAAGACGCCGGCTACTCCGTGGGAGGCCGAAATTGACCGGATCATGCAGAAGCAGCAGGTGACCTTGAATCACCAGCAGCGCAAAAAACTGTATGACCGTATTCAGGAAATTGAGGCAGAACAACTGCCGATGATTTATCTTGCAAGTCCCAACATTCTGGTTGGAGCACGCGAGGACCTTGGGAATTTCCATCCTGCAGTCATCGAACAATATACTTTTTGGAACGCAGAAGAGCTTTTTTGGCGCACCCCCGCCGGAAGTCATTGATGGAAGACAACGCCAATACAATTGCTTTAGCAACATCTCGGGAAACAGCGGCTGAAGACGAAAAACTTGTACAGGACTGCCTGAACGGCGATGAGAATGCCTGGAACACGTTAATCGACAAGTACAAGCGGCTGATCTATTCCGTGCCGGTCAAGTACGGGCTCAGCCCGGACGATGCCGCGGACATTTTCCAAAATGTCTGCGTGGATCTTTTCCAGAACCTGGGTAAGGTGCGCAAGATTGAATCCCTGCGCTCCTGGCTGATCACGGTCGCCACCCATAAATGTTTTCACCACAAGAAGCAGCAAAAACCCAACGTCGAGCTGGATGCCATGGAGCAGGAGGTGGCGGAAGATATCGCCGCTGCTCCGCAGGTCATGGCAGAAGTTGAGGAAGAGCAGGCCGTGCGTGATGCCATTGAAAAACTGTCACCGCGCTGTGCCGAACTGGTCAAGATGCTCTTCTTTCAGCAACCGCCGCTGCCGTACATAGAAGTGGCGCAGAAGCTGGGCCTGGCCACGGGTTCAATCGGTTTCATCCGCGGACGTTGCCTTAACCGTCTGCAGAAAATTCTGGCGGAGCTGGGATTTTAATGGCGCAGGAAACGGCAACGCTCGGGCTGCTGCCCTGGATTGAAGAACTCTCGGCGATCGCTGGAGAGCCGGAACGGCGCGCATATGTGGCGGCGCGGCCGCAGGCGAATACACCAGAGGCGGTGCAGCATCTCTATGATGCTGTGGTGACTCTGGTTCGCGTGGATGTCCCGCGCGCGGAGCGTCTCGCCGAAGTCAGTTCCTGGATCGCCGCTGAACTCAAAGATCCCGTGTCCATTGCCCAAAGCACCCGCGCCGTTGGCCACGTCCTCTATATAACCGGAAAATATAAACAGGCCATCCAGCGCTATGAACGCGCAATGGGGATCTTCGAAGAGCTGGGCCGCGATGTCGACGTTGCTCGTACCATCAGCGGCGCTCTGCAGAGCCTTATCTATGACGGCCAGTATGATCGCGCATTCCAGCTCGGCGACCACGCGCGGGCCATCTTCCAGCTTTATAACGATCGTCTCCGGCTGGCTCGGTTGGACAGCAACATCGCCAACATCTATTACCGTCAGGACCGCTTCCAGGAAGCGTCTGCATTGTATGAGCACGCCCGTCTGGAACTGATGGAAGTGGGCGAGCCGCTCGATATCGCGGCCGTCCTGCGCAATCAGGCCGTCTGTTATATCAGCCTGAATGAATTCACCCGGGCTCAGGATACGTATGTAGCCGCGCGCGAACATTGCACCAGGTATGGCTTTTCACTTCTGGTGGCGGAAGCCGACTACAACGTTGCCTATCTTCATTATCTGCGCGGCGAATACCTCCGCGCCATTGAGCTTTATGATCAGACTCGCGTGCTGTGCCAGAAGCTGGGTGATCGCTTCCACATGGCGCTTTGCGATCTTGATCAGTCAGAGATTTATCTTGAGCTGAACCTGACCGAAGGTGGCGAGGACCTGGCCCGCGCCGCGTTCAATGCTTTTACCGAACTGGGCATGAAGTATGAGGCCGCCAAGGCAGCTACCTTTTCTGCCATCGCCATCAGCCAGCAGGGCCATCACCTGGATTCACTCCTGATCTTCGATGAGGCGCGCGAGCTCTTTGTGAAAGAACACAACCAGCTATGGCCCGCCCTGATCGATCTCTACAAAGCGCTGGTCCTGTGGGAAGCTGAAGAGAATGATAAGGCAGAAGACCTGGCCCACGCCGCGCTTCAGTACTTCGGTGAGTCAGTACTACCGGGAAAAGCAGCGCTCTGCGAACTGCTGCTGGCGGCCATTGAACTGCGCGGCTATGATCCCGAAGAAGCCCGCCGCTATTGCAGTTCGGCCCTTGCCCGCCTGCTGCATATTGAGTCCCCGACAGCGTATCAGGCGTATTTCATGCTGGGACAGGCCGAAGAAGCCAGCGGCAATATCGAACTCGCCCGCCAGGCGTATGAAAAGGCCCATCGCAAACTGGACGACCTGCGCAGCCATCTGGGTAAAGAAGAACTGAAAATCGCCTTCCTGAAAAACAAACTGGCAGTATTTGAAGGGCTGGTGGTTACATCATTGGCGGTGCACTCCCGCTTTTGCAGCGAGCATGACACGTTCGCCTACATCGAACAGGCGAAATCGCGAAGCCTGGCGGACCTGCTTGCTTTCCGGACTTCATCTCTCTTTTCGCGGGTGGAGCAATCGCCTGCGATGGCGCAGTTCCGTGATCTGCGCCAGAAATTGAATTGGAATTATCACCAGATTGAGTTGGAGGAGCTGAATCCGAGTGGTGGATCGAAAGAACGGGTGCGCACGTTGCGCCAGCAAAGCCGCGAGTACGAAGACGCCATGGTGAAAGCGTTCTCACAGGTGCAGAGTGAAGACAGTGAGTTCGCCAACCTGCAAAGCGCAAAAACAATCTCTGCCCGGGACCTGCAACGGACCATCCCTGAGAAAACGATGCTGGTGGAGTTCTACTCTGCCCGCAGCCGGTTCTATGTCTGTCTGATTTCACGTGACAGTCTGCGGATTGTTCCCATCGCCGGCGTGATGGAAGTGCGAGAGAAGCTCCGGCTGCTGCAGTTGCAACTGGCCAAATTCCGTCTGGGTGAAGACTACGTCCACCGCATGGAGAAATGGCTGCTCCAGGCCACGCAGGCCCATCTGGAGGAGCTGTATACGTTGCTGATTGCACCTATTCGGCAGTTCCTGGTGGCAGAACATCTTGTGATGGTGCCGCATACGTTCCTTCATTACCTGCCATTTCACGCCCTTTCTGATGGCAAGCGCTACCTGATCGACGATTTTTCCATGTCCTACGCTCCCAGCGGCAGCATCTTTGCGCTTTGCCAGGAAAAGCCGGCTCATCACAGCGGCAATGAAACTCTCGTGTTCGCCGTGCCTGATGCGCGCGCTCCTTATATAGCCGAGGAAGGGAAGTTTGTCGCCAATGCCATGCAGCCGTCCCAGCTCTTGGTTGGGACGGACGCCACTGAGGAAAGACTGCGCAGTCTGGGTCCGCAGAGCCGGTTCATCCATATCGCTACGCATGGATATTTTCGCCAGGATAACCCCATGTTTTCCTCTATTCGCCTGGGGACATCCATGCTAAGTCTGTTTGATTTGTATCAGTTACAGCTAAACGCTGAACTGGTAACCCTGAGCGGATGCGGGACGGGAATGAATGTGGTGGTTGGCGGGGACGAACTGATTGGGCTGGTACGAGGATTGCTGTATGCAGGGGCTCAGACTTTGATGGTAAGCCTGTGGGAGATACATGATGAGAGCACGGCTGAATTTATGCGTGACTTCTATACCGCTTATAAGGGTGCGCCCAATAAGGCCCAGGCCCTGCGCGAGGCGGTCTTGAAGTTGCGGGCGAAACGCCCCCATCCGTACTATTGGGCGGCTTTTTCGCTGGTGGGAAAGTTTTCTTAACATTCTTTTCCCAGCCTATATTTTTGACCTTAGGTGTGACTCTTACTGTACAGAAGCAGGCTCATCCGTCGACTGCTAAAAAGGGAACACGGACCCGGAAGCTGTGTTCCCTTTATATAAAGATTTGAGATTCGAAGACGGTGGATAAAGACAAGACTATGCAAACCGCGCGCCATTTCGATATCACTGAGTGGGCTGATTTCGCCAGAGACTTGGTTACTCCTGAGGTAAACCAGGAGATGAATGGCCATTTACGGGCCGGATGTACCAGGTGCGAAAAGCTCCAGACGTTGTTGACCAAATTAGCGAGTGTTTGCGCTCGGGAAATCGCGTTTGAGGTTCCCCGCTACGCTGAGCGCTCGGTGAAGGCGTTGGCCAGCCTGGGCAAAGAATCCAGACGTTCTGCATTCCAGAGATTGCTGGCGACGCTGTCTTATGACAGCGCCAATGATCCTCTGCCAGTTGGCGTGCGCGGAACACATCAGATCAGTCGCCAGGTCTTGTTTCATGCCGGCGACTATTCAGTTGACCTTCGTTTTGAGCATGAAAAAGGCTCTTCCAGCATGGTTCTGGTAGGCCAGATTGCCAACCAGAAGTCGCCTGATGAAGTAATGGCCAATCTCCCCGTGATTTTGCTTACAGGCAAACGTGAGCTTTCGCGCTCCATCAGCAATTCATTCGGTGAGTTCCAGATGGAATATGTCCCCCATACGGATTTACGTTTGCTTGTGCCGCTCGACGAAAAAGGGCAGGAATTAGAAGTTCTGCTGGAAAAAGCTCCTCGGGAGAACTAATCCAGCTTTAATCGGCTCGGGAAATTCGACTATATGAAGCTTCGCTATCTAATGATCGGTGCAGTTCTGTTTGCGCTCAGCCTGCCGGCTACAGCGCAGAGCACGTTCATGCTGTCGGTCTCCCCAGCCAACGCGCAATCAGTCATCAGCCGTCACGGATTGACGGTGATCAAAGAACTCTATGATGGTCCTATCTGCGTTTATCTGGTAAGTGCAGCCTCCACAGATGCATCGGAAGTGGAAGTAGAAGTAGAGAAGGATCTGCAGGTCGGCAATTTTGAGGCCGACCAGATTGCGTCCTTGCCTGAACTCAGTGGCCTGACCCAGGCAACTTTGACCCAGTCAAACACCAGCATTCTTGATACGCTGCCCGGGCGGACTCTGGTTACATTCTTTGGCAGCACGGTTCCAAGCAATTACACCACTCAGGCAGCCACCACAATTATTCGCCTGAATGACGCACGCAATGCCACGCACCTAACCGGTGCCGGGGTTGTCGGTATCATTGACACGGGAGCTGATCCGACCCATCCGGCGCTTTTACCGGCACTGGTCCCAGGCTACGATTTCACGCGGGAAGCTGCCGATTTCTCTGAGTTTAACGATCTGGACCCCGCGCTCGCTGCCAAACTGCAGCAATCCAATACCAGCATTCTGGATGCGCAGAACGTTCTTCTTCTGAACGCATTCACGGCGATTCTGGCCCAGTCCAATACTTCAATTCTCGATCAGTCCAACACCAGCATTCTGGATAGCACGTATCCCGATTTTGGTCATGGAACCATGGTTGCCGGCATTGTGCATCTGATCGCACCCACCGCCAAAATCATGCCGCTGAAAGCGTTCCATGCGGATGGCACATCGAATCTGTCCGATATCATTCGCGCCATCTATTTCGCGGCCGATCATGGCGTGAACGTGCTGAGCATGAGCTTCAGCATGCAGCAATCTTCCCCAGCCCTTCAGGCCGCCATTCAATACGCCCTGGGCAAGAACGTTACGCTCGTTGCCGCATCGGGTAATGACGGTCTCAAGACGCTGGTCTTTCCTGCCAGCTACAACGGCGTAGAAGGCGTTGGCTCTACGTCTAACACTGACGTACGCAGCACCTTCTCCAACTATGGCTCAGGTGTCACCATGTTCGCCGCGCCGGGTGAAGGCGTGATCACCACGTTCCCTGGCGGCGGTTATGCAGCTGCGTGGGGCACTTCCTTCAGCACTCCCATGGTCGCAGGCTCCGCATCCCTGGTGATTCAGGCACGACCAGCGGCAAAACCGGGTGACGTCGGCAACGCCTTGTCTAAGGCCAAGCAAATCAGTGATATGGGCTATGGGCGCATCGATCTCTATCAGGCTTTAACGAGCGTTGCTCCTTCCTCCTCCACAAGCGGCAGCGGCAGTGGCGGTAGCGGTCCCGCCAAGCCGTAACTCCTGCTTCATACAGCTCCGAGCCCAAACGATTTATTAGCCCTTTTAATTGAAGCAGGCATTTTCGTACTCTTTTGGCCTTAAGTAATCATCGCCAGATCTTCGCTTCTGTAGCCGCCTCCTTCAGATTATCTCGAATCCTTAAGCCTATATTCCTCAATGCATTGCACGCCAAACTTTCTCTCGCCTGCGTGCTGCGAAAGTGCTCTTCCGCCTTTTTTCTGAGAAAATTCTTCAAATTTGATTTGCCCGCCTTCCTGCCGCCGGGCATACTTGTCCTCGCAGGACAAGACCCATATCAGACGGGACTAAACATCAGCGAGGAGCCCTGGCAGTCGCGACGGAACGACTTTCGAGGCTTTACAAATGACGATGTATACAACTTTGAAAAAGACGCTTGGCATTGCCATGCTCTTGTGCTCCTTCACATTGATCGCACAGGACAAGTATGTGCTTGTGACTTCACCTTCCAAAGTACAGGATGTGTGTGGACGCCATGGCCTCAGCCAACTCAGCCAATTAACCAGCGGGAACTCCGGGAACTCCGGCACCTATTTAGTTTCGTCAGGATCTGTTGATCCTGCGATTGCCACCGATCCTGACGTACAGAGCTTTGAGCCTGATCAAGGGTTAGGTGTTTCCGAGCTTTCTGGCACCACGCAGGGTACTCTCCTGCAGTCTTCCGGCTCAGTGCTTGACTTGCTTCCCGCTCGCGCCACGGTCACGTATTTTGGGACTGACGTCGCGAACTACTATGTGTCGCAACCGGCCGTCACGCTGACGCATTTGGGATCAGTGCAGAGCCAGCCCGGCTTAACCGGGGCGGGTGTTCTGGTGGCCGTGATTGATACCGGCGTTGATCCAAATCACCCGGCTCTTGCGGCATCATTGGTCACCGGTTTTGATTTTGTACATGACACGGTTGGCGGCTCGGAATTGGTCGACCTTTCCGCGGATCAGCTTGCCAGCCTTTCGCAATCCAATACCAGCATTCTTGATGGACAGAACCTGGTGCAACTCAATTCGTACACCATGGCGATTCTGAGCCAATCCAACACCAGTATCCTGGATGGCAACCCGAAATCATTCGGCCACGGCACCATGACAGCAGGTCTGGTGCATCTGGTGGCTCCGAACGCGAAGATCATGCCTCTCAAGGCATTCACCGCGGACGGCGGCTCTGATCTGTACAACATTCTGCGTGCCATCCGCTACGCAGCGGATCATGGCGCCAATGTGATCAGCATGAGCTTCGAAATCAGCCAGAGTTCACCGGCATTGCAGAATGCGATTCAATACGCGCTCAATAAAAACGTGGCAATCGTTGCCGCTTCCGGCAATGATGGACAGCAGATCCTGGTCTATCCGGCAGCCTATAACTCGGTGATTGGTGTAGGTTCCACCAGCAATCAGGATGGCAAGAGCACTTTCACTAACTTTGGCACCAACGCGGTTTATGTGGCTGCTCCCGGAGAAGGCGTGATCACAACCTTCCCAGGCGGACACTACGCAGCGGGTTGGGGCACTTCCTTCAGCACACCGCTGGTGGCTGGAGAATCGGCGCTGATCCTGCAGGCTCGGCCTTCTTACAAACCGAATGACGTAGCCAACGCAATTTCACGAAGCAACGCGCAGGTACCTCAGATGGGACACGGACGAGTCGATCTTTGCCAGGCGATCAACAGCCTGGGTTCGGGGGTCTCATGTCACTAGTCTGGGGACGCCCTCGCAAAACCTTCTGAAACTTCTTGAGCCTGCTTCTCAAGTAGTCCAGAACAAAAGCCCTGCTTTGCGGCAGGGCTTTTTGTTGGTGAAGAACTGCCAGAAATCAGAACGCGCCGGCCCCCATCTGCCCGTAACGCTTGAAGAAGCTATCGGACTTCCATTGCAGCCGTTGTGTACGATCAGCAACGTTCAACAACATTCCGCGGATGATCTCTTCGTATTTCGCAGCTGCCGGGAGGTCTACGGGTTGGTCAAGATCATCTGAAGGGGCGTGATAGCGTTGTGTCAGCCAGTCTTTGAAAATTTTCTGTTCCGGCGATCCCGGTTCAAACCCCACTTTCATGGCAAGCGCTGGAACTCCACGCCGGATGAAGTTGTACTGGTCACTGCGAATAAATGAATTGCGCTGCGGTTCCGGATCCGCCTGCACGCCTACTCCAACACTCTGTGCCACTTCCCTGGCTACATCGCCAAGATCAGATTCCGCCAGCCCGTAAACAGTAAGCACTTTCAGCGGCACAATTGGCAGGAACATGTCGATGTTGATGTCGGCAACCATCGAATCCGGCCTTACGGTTGGATGAGCGGTAAAGTATCGCGAACCCAGCAGGCCTTTTTCTTCACCCGTGACGAACAGAAACAAGATGGATCGCTTGGGTTTCTCCGTGGACTTGCGCAGCGACGCAGCAACGTCCAGCAGAACAGCGCTGCCGGAAGCGTTGTCCATTGCGCCGTTATAAATGCGATCGCCATTAATGGGCTCGCCAATGCCAATGTGGTCAATGTGGGCTGAGAGAACCACATATTCGCCTTTCAGTCGCGGATCACTGCCGGGGAGCTGTGCCACCACGTTGGCCGATTCCAGTTTCTTCTTGTTAACTGCCGCTTTTGCCTTGAGTGACACAGAGAGTGGAAATCGGGGCAGGGCTTTTCGATCTTTGGCCAGGTCAAATATTTCCTGAAGCTGGTGTCCTGAACCGGCGAATAGCTTTCCCGCCCGTTCGGGATTGAAAGCGATGGCCAGCTGTTGGCCGGGTGTATCGTCAAAATCTTTGCCTACCAGCACCATGCTGGGATGTGCGCGATTGGCCGCGATACGCGACCAGGGAATATCCATGGAGGCCGGATTGAGAATGGTAACCGTGCCGATTGCGCCGGCCTCGCTCAATGTTTTCCAGCGTTCGCTCTGGGTCTGGTAATGCGATGCCAGGGCGCCCGGCAGTTCCGCGGGAGATCCTGCCATGATCACCGCGATTTTGCCCTTCAGATCCAGGCCGGCAAGATCGTCATAATTCTTTTCCGGCACCTTCATTCCATAACCCACAAAAACCATTCCGGCCTGGACGCTGGGAGCCAGATCAACACGCGTACTGAAAATGGCATCTTCACCCAGCGTAAGCGTCTCCACGTCGCCCTTGTTGATCAGGGAAAGAGTTGAATTTTTCTCGTCAATCTGGCGCGATTCAAACTCCATCGACTGGTAATATCCGGTAGCTCCGGCGGGTTCCAGACCGTTGAGCTTGAGTTGATCCACCACATAGGCTTCCGCCCGCTTCAGCGCGGGGCTGCCAGTTTCACGGCCCTCCATGTCATCGGCGGCCAGCACTTTTACATAGCCCCACCAACTGTTGCCGTCAAAATGGCTGTTTGTTTGCGGTGAAGATGCCTGCTGTGAAGCTGCCTGTTGAGAAGCTGCTGGTTGAGAAGCTGTTTGTTGAGAAATGGCGGGGAATATGAGGATCGTTGCGACTAGACAAATATAGAGTGTGCGCATGAGTAAGGGGGCTCCAGGGGGTCGAGTGTAAGAGATGGCAATCCTTCGTATGGGCGCATTTGCCGTCCGTCCCATGTTGAATACTCTGCCATCCTTGTCGGGCGATAAGTGTATAGCGTGGCCGGTGAAATGGCACGTCTCTTTCCAGGTTCGCCCGTGGAGCACCGGGAAAAAGCAACCGGCCAATTCGGCTAGAATTTCCGCATGAAGACCAATGCCGTGCGCCTGCTGGATAGTCTGAAAGTGAGCTACGAGCTGAGAGAATATGAAGTGGACCCGGCAGACCTGGCCGCTGAGTCGGTGGCCGCGAAAATAGGTATGCCGCCGGAACAGGTGTTTAAAACTCTTCTGGCAGCCGGCGACCGCAACGGCAACTGCTTTGCCATTGTCCCAGGCAATGCCGAATTGGATTTAAAAGCCCTTGCTGCAGTTTCGGGCGACCGCAAGATGGAACTGGCAGCTCTGAAGGACGTTCAGCCGCTTACAGGCTACATTCGTGGCGGCGTTACCGTGCTGGGTGCGAAGAAAGCGTTCCCGGTCTTTGCAGACGAAACCATTGAAATGTGGGACGCCATTTCCATTTCGGCAGGAGTTCGCGGCACGCAGATCATCCTCAAGCCGGAAGATTATCTGCGCGTTACCGGCGCGGTTGTGGCTGACATCGCGAAAGGGAAATAGATGAACTCATCAAGCTGGCGGATGCTGCTCGCCTGCCTGCAGGGTCTGTGAAACTGTCTTGGCGTAGTCACGGACTTTGTCCAGTGATGCTTTTAACCCCGCAGCTTTTTCCTGTAAGCCGCGGGCGCGGGCCACGGCCATCACGGCCTCTCCCTGCATGCTCAGTCGCTCCAGAGTGGAGAGAAGGTAAGCCAGAGCATCAGCGTGCGGCTTCCACAAATAGGCCGACGTTGCCTTCTGGTTGTACTCATCCACCTCCACGATCATGCGCGAAAGGTATGCCACGATTGTCATGAGTACGTTGGCATAATCGGCGCGGAAACTTTTCTCGGCTCCGTAATCAACCTTGTAGGCTTCGACTTCAGCGGCGGAAAGAGTAATGCGCGTGCGCTTCACCGGCACAATCGGCGCCAGAGTCGGCTCTGACGTTCTTACGTGTTCCTTGATTGCCTCTTTTGCACTGTGAATCTTGCCTTCCTGAACCGAATTCTGAACCGCTTGTGATGGCGGCACCGCCAGCACTTCTGCCTGCACCGGGGTTGGTTTTGATGGCGCCTGTTTCTGCGATGGTCCCACTGGATTCGGCGCGGGCTGGTGCTGGGATGGCTGTTGCGCTGAAGGCGTAGTTGTCTGAGCGACAGCCGGCGGCGGCTCGGGAATCTTTGCAACCGGCCCGGGCTGCGTTGTGGTGGTATAGACCGCAGGTTGATACGTGGCGGTGCGTGGCGGACGCTTGCTGTCCACCACCTTCTTGAATTTTGAAACCTTGCGGAATTCGTCCTGCGCGTACTGATAGTCTTCCGCCAGAATCTGTCCGGTTTCCACCTCGGTCAGCTGTTTAACAGTGATGTCGCCCTCCAGCCGCGAGAGTATGCTGCCGCCTTCGCGCTGCACGTTTTCTGCGAAGGTCTTGATCTGCTTGGCGGCATCATGAAACAGCTCATCAAATTTGCGGCCAAAAACATCATTCCATACCGCAATGGGCGCCAGCGCGCTGGGATGGTAAAAAGATTTTCCCAGAGACTGCTTCAACTCACGCACGCGCTGCACAATTCCGGAGTCCATAATCTGGTCAAAGTGACGGAACTCTTCCAACTCCTGATACAGATATTCAAACTCTGCGATCAGGTGCGCATGTTCCTGCGGCAGGTTGGCGAATTCCATGCCCTCAAGGGCGCGATAGAGATCGCCCTGAAAACCCAGAGCGGCCTGGGAAATAAAAAAGTAAGAGCTGTCCACTTCAGGTCGCTGCCATGCCGGAGGCCCGCCGCTGGTCTGGGGCGGATTGCGGAAGAGGTATGTGATCACGCAATCCATCTTGTCGCGATCACCGGAGCGCGGCGAAGCTTTTTCCGCCAGGTAACGGAGCAGCGCATGCACCACTTCAAAACCGGAAGTAGATTTCAGTGTGTCACGAACAACGGGTGGAGTAATGGCAAGGTCGATCAGATCCAGCCAGTTCTTATATTCGCTCACGACCTTTTCGCCGCCTTCTGACGCAGCGCCGTTCTGAATGGCTACCGGTGTGGGCACGCCATGGCCAAGGCTCTTTTCCAGGAGGCCAAGATAGAAGTTATTTACGGTAGTAAGGTCTTTCAGCTCCCTGTGGGAGTCATGTGCCACTGATCCACTCCTGCGGTTCCGTATGGGGGTGCAGATCCGGTTTGCGACAGTTTAAACCAGCTCAGTCAGTGACACAATGGAGCATATTGACCACAAAGACACTCTGGGTCAAGTTGCTGATTCTAAAGGTTTATCGAGCAGTCTGATTACTTGCCTCCCAGGACGAGCTTAGCGATGGTCTGCAATTGCATATTCGATGTGCCTTCGTATATCTTACCGATCTTGGCATCACGGAAAAACTTTTCCGCCGGATAGTCCTTGGTGAAGCCGACTCCACCGTAGATCTCCACCGCCAGCGATGCCACACGTTCGGCCACCTGAGATGCAAACAGTTTCACCATCGCAGCTTCTTTCACAAAGTTCATGCCGGCATCTTTCATGCGCGCTGCGTTATAAACCATCATGCGCACAGCTTCAATTTCCGTAGCCATCTGCGCCAGTTGGAACTGAACGCCCTGAAAGTCGGCGATCGATTTGCCGAACTGCTTGCGTTCCTGTGAGTATTTCGCTGCGCCTTCCCACGCCCCGCGCGCCAGTCCCAGCATCTGCGCACCGATTCCGATACGGCCTTCGTTCAGCGTCTCAATGGCGATCTTGTATCCTTTGCCGACTTCTCCCAGAACGTTTTCCTTCGGGACCTTGCAATCTTCCAGAATGAGTTCGCATGTGCTGGATGCACGAATGCCCAGCTTGTCTTCCTTCTTTCCTACGGTAAAGCCGGGAAAGTCTTTTTCCACGATGAATGCCGTGATGCCCTTGTATCCAGCCCCGGGATCAATCGTGGCAAATAAAATAAATACGCCAGCTTCCTTGCCGTTAGTGATCCACAGCTTGCGGCCGTTCAATACGTAATCACTGCCCTTGAGCTGCGCGCGGGTCTGCATGGCAAATGCATCAGATCCGGAACCTGCTTCACTGAGCGCGTAAGCGCCCACGGTGTTGCTGGTCATGCGCGGCAGGTAGCGCTTCTTCTGATCGTCAGTGGTCCAGTGCAGCAGCGCGTTGTTCACCAGCGTGTTCTGTACGTCCACAATCACGCCGGCAGACGCGTCCACGCGTGAGACCTCTTCCACGGCCAGAATTGCTTCAAAGAACTTTCCCCCGGCGCCGCCAAATTGTTCCGGAACTTCAATGCCCATCAGCCCAAGCTGGAAAAACTGGTCGATGAGGGAATGATCGAACACTGCCTTTTCGTCCATCTCACGGACCTTGGGACGGATACTGTCCTCGGCAAATTGGCGCACATTGTCGCGAAACAATACTTCTTCTTCCGTCAGAGCCGTGAGTGGCTGCGGAACACCAGCGGCTTGGGCTAGAACTTGGGACATAGAAAAGAGTCCTTCAGGATGACATTACAAACCCTCGATTGTAACATCCTGTTTCCTTTCAGCCGAAATTCACGGCTGCTTTGGGCTGTGAATCCGCGCTTCCTGGGCAAGCCGAAGCACTAAAGACAGCAGGAGCTTCAAAAACTAAGACAGCTCTTAAAAACAACTACACGCCCAGCTCATCAGTACTAAGTATATTTCTTACTATTGTCTGTAGTTAATGCGTCTGGAAGCGAGTACACTCGCTAAGCGTTTTCGCCTAGGAGAATTTCTTGTATGAAAGTTTCGTCCCCCTCAAGAAGTACCCTTTTTGCAGCTCTCGTAGCTCTTACATTCTTCGTCACCTCCAGCAGCGCGCAGGTGGTACGTCAAATCAACCGATCTGGAACAACGCAACCCCAGTCCACGCAATTCGCAACGCCCGGCGTTGAAAATACTGAAATTGATGAAGGCCTGGATGGCAATGATAACGAAGACACTGTCTCCATCGATGCGAACGGAAACATTTCCGGCGCGACTACAAAGGAGCGCTCCATAGCTCCTGGTCCTGGACAAGGAATACCGGTAGCCGGCCACGGTAAAGCCAAATCCAACCCTGAGATCATTAAGAGCTTTGACGGTCTCAACTTCTTCAGCCAGCGCTTTGCTAACAATGGCAACCAGTTTTCAGTAGAACCGCCAGACCAGGCTCTCTGCGCCGGCAACGGCTTCGTGGTGGAGTCAACCAATGATGTTTTAAACGTCTTTGGACCAGATGGCACATCATTATTGGGCGTGACCGATCTGAACACCTTCTATGGATATCCTCCGGCCATCAATCGGGCGGTCAATCCGCTCACGTTCGGCCCCTCTATCACGGATCCAACCTGTCATTTCGATCCCGACACGCAGCGCTGGTTCCATGTTGTCCTCACTCTGGATCGCGCGGTGCCCACGTCACAAAACCTGAATGGCAAGAACCACCTCGACATCGCAGTCAGCAACACATCCAATCCTCTCGGATCATGGACGGTGTATAAGATCCCGGTTCAGAATGACGGGACTGACGGAACCCAGGACCACGGCTGCGTGGCAAGAGTCTCAGCAACTCAAACGGTGCATGCACAATGTCTGGGCGATTATCCGCACATCGGCATGGACGCCAATGGTTTTTACATCACCACCAATGAATTTGATCTTTTCTCTCCGGGACGCTTTCATGGAGCGCAGATAGTGGCCATTTCCAAACGCCAACTGGCGGCCGGCGCGCCAACGATTAATGTTGTGGAATTTAACACCGCCGCTTTAACCGCCAACCAGCCTTTTAATCTTCCTGGTTTTACAGTTTTCCCGGCCATTTCCCCTGGACATGACTTCAGGTCAGACAATGGCGGCACTGAATTCCTGCTGAGTTCACTCGCCGTTTTTTCGAATACCGGCGCTTTCAATGAAATTGTTCTCTGGCAGCTCACCAACACCCAGTCACTGGATGCCGCTGCGCCGTCGGTGAACCTGGCCTCCTCGACGGTAAATACGATCACCTACGCGGTTCCGCCAAGTTCTACGCAGAAAGCCGGTCCATTCCCGCTGGGGCAGTGCCTTGCTGATACCACCATTGGGACTCCAGCTGGATTAGGCTGCTGGCGGTTTTTCTTTACTGCGGGCGGGCCTTTTATCAATCCTGAAACCAGGCCGCCCAGCAATGACTCGCGTATGCAACAGGTTTCTTATGCAAACGGGAAGTTGTGGGCCGCGTTGGATACCGCAGTTACAGTCGGTGGACAGAACCTGGCGGGAGCCGCATATTTTGTGTTGAATCCCAGCGGCCCGTCGGCGAGCGTAGTTACCCAGGGCATCGTTGCATTGCAGAACAACAATGTAACGTATCCCGCAGTGGCGGTGAATTCCAGCGGACGCGGCGTGATCGCGTTCACAGTGCTGGGTGCGGATCATTCCCCAAGCGCCGGGTATGCCTCACTTGACGCCAAAATTGGCGCAGGGGACGTGCATATCGCCGCCGAAGGTGCAGCCGCGCAGGATGGCTTCACAGGCTACTTCCCGGAGGTTAACCCGGTTCGTCCGCGATGGGGTGACTATGGCGCTGCTGCCGTGGATGGAAATACCATTTGGTTTGCCAGCGAATATATCGCCAGTTCGTGCGATCTAACCAACTACGTTGCCACAAATTTCACTTGCGGCAATACGCGCGGGTCGCTTGGTAACTGGGGCACACGCATCACCCACGTAAACCTGCAATAAAGCACGCCAACAGATAAGCGCACAGGGCCGGGATAAATTCCGGTCCTGTTTTTTGCCAGTCAGATGTTTGGTGCCCCCACTTGACGCAATTGCCACCTAGTGGTTTTAATGCCTGTTATGCGCGTAGCCTTTTTAGGTTTAGGAATTATGGGCCAGGGTATGGCCGCCAACCTTGTGAAAGCCGGACATGAAGTGAGTGTCTGGAATCGCACACCCAAAGAAGTTCCGGGCGCAACCACAGCATCCACGCCGGCCGAAGCGGTCAAAGGCAAAGAGGCGGCATGGATTTGCGTGTCAGATACAAAAGCCGTTCAAGGCGTGTTGTTTGGTCAGGACGGAGTCATTCACGGCATCAGCAGCGGCGCTGTTGTAGTTGATTCCAGCACCATCTCGCCGTCCGCCAGCCTTCTTTGCATGGAGGCGTTTCAGGAAAAAGGTTGTGATTTTCTTGACGCTCCCATGACTGGCTCCAAAGTCGCCGCGGAAGGCGGCAGCCTCATTTTCATGGTAGGCGGCAATCCAAATACCATCTCTAAAGTAGAACCTCTTTTCCGCGCCATGGGCAAAACCGTGATCCACATGGGCGACAACGGCAAAGGTCTTGCCGCCAAGCTGGCGCAGAACATGAACATCGCATTTATTTATGAGGGTCTGTGCGAGAGCCTGACACTGGCTAAGAAGCTTGGCGTGAAACCGGAAAAAATGTTCGAACTGATCAGCGCGTCCATGATTCGCTCCGGTGTGGCCGAATATAAACAGCCCTTCATCCTCAACCAGGATTTTACGCCCAACTTTCCTCTCCGCCTCATGCACAAAGACATCCATCTGATGCTGGATGCCGGCAGGGAAAATGACGTTAAGCTCCCCGGGTTGACCAAGATCGATGAGATCTATGAAGAAGCCAGTAAGGCCGGATACGACGATCTGGATTACGCCTGCACGATCATGCTGTTGGAGGAATGGGCAAACTTACGGTCGCGATGGAAACCTTCGTAGCGCCTGCTTCTCTCGCGGCGAAGTTATCGGCGGGCTGTACTCACTTCAGGCTCGGGCACGAACTGATAACCCAGCCCTCTCACGGTGATCAGGTGTCGCGGCTTGGCCGTGTCATCTTCGATATATCGTCTTAATCTCACGACAAAGTTGTCGATCGCGCGGGTATCCGTGTCTTCATCCAGGTTCCAGACTTTCTGCAGGATCTCCTTGCGAGCCACGGGCCTTCCGCTATTGCGAATCAGGTAGCGCAATAGCTCCATTTCCATCACGGTGAGTTGAAACGATTGTGTGCCGTTGCTGAGTTGAAGCCTCTCGAAATCCACGGTCTTTCCGGAGAAGAGGAACGTTTCGCCGGATGAAATCTCCTGCGGCGTGGAAGGCTGGACTTGCAGCCATTTTTTGCGACGCAACAATCCTCCGATTCGCGCCAGCAGGATATCCAGACTGAAAGGCTTGGGAAGATAATCGTCTGCGCCTGCTTCAAAGCCCTTGATCACGTCTTCCGGCCGTCCCCTGGCGGTAAGCATCAGCAATGGAATAAAGTTCTGTGCGCGCCGCAGTTCACTGGCGACGGTAAAGCCGTCAATGCCCGGCAACATCACGTCCAGCACCAGCAGATCAAAGTTGCCGGAATTATCCAGCAGCATCCTGACGGCATCTTCACCGTTGTCCAGCAGTTCGACCGTGTAGCCCTCGGCTTCCAGGTTGAAGCGCAGTCCCTGGGCAATATGTTTTTCGTCTTCGACAACCAGAAGTCTTTTCATACGTGATAAACCCTGGGCAGGCGGATGGTAAACGTGCTGCCCTGGTCGAGCCCTTCGCTTTCAGCGTAAGCGTCTCCGCCATGTGTGCGTGCGATGGAACGCACAATGAAGAGCCCCAGTCCTGTGCCTTTAACTTTTCCTGTTCCACGCCCGTGCACGCGGTAGAAGCGCTTGAATATTCGCTTGAGATCAGACTTCTCGACGCCGATCCCGTTATCGCGGACCTGGAAGCAGACCGTGTCAACGTCTGGTGTTAGCAGGTCCACCGAAATTCTGCGTGGTTCTTTGGTATATTTCACCGCATTTTCCAGCAGGTTACCAACCGCCGTCCGCAGCTCTTCCGGGTTCCCCATTAACGTAATTTGGCCGGGAGGATCAGAGGAAAAAAAGAGCTCTTCGTGCGACAGGCCGTGGCGCAGGCGCGCCAGTTCCAGACTCTCCTGCGCAATCGCAGAAAAGTTTGTGTCCTCCCAGCCTTTTTTCTTCTTGTGGTAACGGATCTCACTTGCTTTCAGCACCTGCTCCACGGTGGCCAGCAGACGGTCCGTATCTTCCAGCATCAGGCGGTAAAAGTCGTGTCGCTGCTTCTCATCCACATTGCGGCGTTCCAGCGTCTGCAAGTAAAGCTGCAGGGAAGTGATGGGAGTTTTCAGCTCGTGCGTGACCGCGTTGAGAAAGCTGTCCTGCTGTTCATTGCGGCGGACTTCACGGACAAGAAAAATCGTGGTGAGCACCATGCCTGCGATGATCACGGGGAAGAAGACAATTCCCAGAACCAGCGGAACAACTTCACGCCAGTTGAGAACGATCCATGAGACGTTCAGGTAAATTGCCACCGCCACCAGGAAAGAGCCCAGTGTGATGAAAAATGCCGTTGTCCTGCCGCGGCTCGTAATGCGCATGGTTAGGAAAGATTGTAGTGGAGCCCAGGGCTTAATAAGAAGAGGGGGCTTGCTTTCCTGTCGCTTCGCTCCACACCGCTTCGAAATCCTCTAACAAATTAGATGGAAGCGCCTTGTTGCAGCGGTCTCGGCGCGCAAGCCGGCCTCGGCCTTTTAAGGAGAGCGGTTAAGAAGAGGGGTCGAAAACGAAGCGGGGACGCAAAAAACAAGGGCAGCGACGCTATAAGCCGCTGCCCCCAGGAGTCAATGGTGAGATGAAACGTTAGTCGTCGCCGCCTGCCGCCGTGGCAACTGCATGCAGTTGCGTGGCTGCTGCGGACGCCGCGGATTTCTTCTGCAACGATTCGAGTGACGGAGCTTTTACATCCCAGACCAGTCCGAGCGCGCGCAGGATGCAGATCCCGTACCAGTTGAAATCAATCTCGCTCCAAGTCAGTCCGTGGCGGGCCATCTGCGGATGAGCATGATGGTTATTGTGCCAGCCTTCTCCGAAGGTAAGAAGCGCTACCCAGAAGCTGTTTCTGGATGTGTCATTGGTGAGGAATCTCCGCTTGCCCCACATGTGCGTGGCCGAATTGACCAGCCAGGTCGTGTGCAGGCCAATGACTGTCCGCATGAAAGTACCCCACAGAACCATCTTCCAGCCGCCAAGGGCCAGCAGGATTATGCCTGAAGTGGTGATTGGAACCCAGTGCCACTTGCTGATGAAAGTGTGAAATTTGTCTTTGCGCAGATCGGGGATATAGGGAAGCAGAGCGGCGGAGTGATTGTGCATCACGCGTCCGGTCATGATCCATCCCATGTGCGCCCAGAAACCGCCGTCGTTGGGGGAATGTGGATCACCTTCCACGTCAGTGTTCTGGTGATGGACGCGATGCGTCGCCACCCAGAAGAACGGACCGCCTTCAAGAGCCAGCGTGGCACAGGTGGTCAGGAAATATTCCATCCACTTGTAGGTTTTGAAGCCGCGATGAGTCAGCAGCCGGTGATACGCCATGCCTACGCCGAGACTGCCGGCAACCCACCACAGAAATATGGTGACCGCCAGTCTTTCCCAGCTAAAGAAGAAAAGGGCGGCAATGGCCCCGATATGAAACATGACCATGAAAAAAGTGGTCAATTTGCTGATTGGTTCCCTGAATGTGCGGTCGTTGCTTAAACTCACCGTGTGTTCCCCTTCATTCGCAAAATCAAAATGATTCGGCTTTTTGTTCGTTTCTTAAACCCTATCAGCGATTGACGGAGGCGTTTGTAATACTTGTGTAACAGTTCATTTGTTACTAAAGGCCCATGGCGATAAGTAATGGGCGCCATACGAAATCCCCTTTAAAAATGCGGCTTTTGCACACTTCGCGCCTCCGCGCTGTAACTTTTGACAGATCACAGATCGAAGATTTGACCCAGTTCCTGGATGAGTAAGCCATCGTCGCGCCTTCATGGCGGAACGTAAAGAAAGCCGCACCGGCGGTCTTCCTGAAATACAAGCCACGAGGCCGAACACGCGCCGAGTGGCGCTGTTGAAAGGCCTTCATAGACCAAACTGGTGAAATGCTGCTGAGCGGTGTTCCTAGAACAAAAGACCACGCGCCGAGTGGCGCTGCAACAGGAGCCTCCAAAAAGTCTGGTGGAAAATTGCTGCTAAGCGGTTTGCGAAGAAAAAGAGTGGCGCCAACAGGAGCCTCCAAACAGCAAAGTGGAGAAATGCTTTTGAGCGGTTTTTCTAGAATAAAAGCCACGAGGCCGACCACGCGCCGAGTGGCGCTGCAACAGGAGCCTCCACGAAGCAAGGTGGAGAAATGCACTCCGGCGGTCCACCCTAGAACAACGACGCAGAGGAATTGCTGGCGAGTTCCTTCATGCTTTCAAACACGCAGGAGCGCACCGGAGAATCCGGTGAGATGGCTTCCAGCGGCAGGGTCACGGAGAAGTGGGGTGAGCGTCGCTGGAAGTCGATGCTGAGGAAGTCCTGTGTATTTCCCCGCGCCAATGACGTCATGGTTGAGGAAATTTCTTTTTGCCAGTCAGAACGTGTGCTGATTACCACTGGGCCAGTCTGTTCAAAAGTCCATCGTTTTGTGTTCGGCGTATTTTTTCTGCTGCTGCGCGCGTACCAGCGAAAATTCTGAACATGAAGGGCGAAGGCGGGCGGAAGATCCAGGTCGGCCTGGAAGGTCAGGGTCTCCGCTTGTCCTTTGATTTTGCTGAGCAGCCAGTGAACCGGCAGTTCGTAAGGAATCATGTCAACCATCACGATGGCCTGGCGGAAAATCCCATGCGTGAGGCGGATTGGCACTCTCAGTCGGGAAGATGAAATCCGGCGCACCGATGTGACGTGCCCCTGTCCTGCGAGTGCGGCCTGGATCCAGCGGCCAATTTCTCCGGCCCGGCGACGGCTATAGCGCGTGGCTACCCAGTACCAAATCACACAACCTGCGGCGGTGAGGACGAGGGAGCTAACCAGGAGAAACATCGCACCCATAAGATGCTTTTGTGAGTGGTAGTAGATGCGTCCGTAATCCTGAATTTTGCGCGGCCCATTCTGGAACAGATCGCCGGGCCAAGTCTCGCAATTGCTTGTAGTTGCACCGAATACGATGCACCGGGAGCTCTGAACCAGCTCAGAGCCCGCGATAAATGCCGCCATCGGCCAGCACAGTCTGTCCAGTAACGTAGGAGGCGCGGTCTGACGCCAGCCAGAGGATCACGTCGGCGATCTCGCGGGGTTCGCCCAGGCGGCGAACTGGTGTGTCAGCGGCCCATGCCTGGTATATCTCGTCCGGAGCGGCTCCCGCAGCCAGCGCGCGGACGCCCGCCAGCTCCTTCAGTCGCTCGGTTGTGGTGTAGCCCGGCGCTACGTTGTTCACCAGAATGCCATCTTTGCCAAACTCATTGGACAGGCTTTTCACCAGACCCACCACACCGGCGCGAACAGCGTTTGACATGACGAGCTCCGCCACCGGCTGCTTGACCGTGATTGAGGTGATGGTGATGATCCTTCCCCACCGATGTCTCTGCATGTATGGGATCGTGGCTTTGGCGAGATGGACCACGCTCATGAAGTTCATTTCGATGGCGCGCTTCCAGTCGTCGTTTGAGGTGGAGAGAAAATTCTTTGCCGGTGGGCCGCCGGCGTTGGTCACGCATACGTCAATGCGTCCAAACTGCTTGGCTGCCTGTTCCACGAAGCGGCTGACGGCGGCAGCGTCTGTCACATCGAGAGCTTCAGCGTAGATTTCGGCGCTGGTGGCCTGGCGAATTTCGTCGGCGGCCTTACGCAGCGTGGACTCTGTTCGCGCACACATGGCTACCTGCGAGCCTTCGCGAGCGAATGCCTCGGCTGTGGCTCGTCCAATGCCTTCGCTGGATGCGGCAACGATCACCCCGCGGCCTTTCAGTCCAAGATCCATGTATTATTCCTCCCGCGTTTTAGACGTTGGGCAGCTGCCCGAAATAAACCTGTGTCGGCGTTCCGGCCTTGATATTGTTCTTTTCAAAACACGCCTTGATCTCGCGACGCAACTCGCGGGCCACGCCGTATTGCTTTCCCGGGCGGACCTTTACCGTCATCAGGTAATCCACCTCTTTGCCGCGGACGCGTTCAATACCCGGAACCTGCGGTTCGGCCACCACATCCTGCTTGAAAGCTGCGTCGTTATAAAACGCCTGGGCAACTTGTTTGAGCAAATCCACCACACGGTCAGTGTCCTCGCTGTAGTCCACAGCCACGTGCATGTTCACCTGTGACCAGTCGCGTGTGGAGTTACTCACGATGTTGATGGCGCTGTTGGGGATGATGTGCAGTGTGCCGTCGCCGTCGCGGAGAAGCGTACGGCGCATGGTGATCTCTTCCACCACGCCGCCTACGCCTGCGGCCTTGACCGTGTCGCCGATATCAAATTGATTTTCCACCAGGATGAAGAAACCATTGATCACGTCTTTGACCAGGGTTTGCGCTCCGAAGCCGATTGCCAGGCCTGCGATCCCGGCGCTCGCCAGCAGCGGTTTTATGTCGACGCCAAAACCGTCATTCAGGACGTTCATCCCGGTTACAAAGACGATGAGGAACACGCCAACACTGCGAATAACGCCGGCTATTGTCCGCACCTGCTGTGCGCGAACCGCTCCTTGTGCGCGCTTTTCTGCCATGGTAATCGCCCTGCGGCTGATGGTGTTGAGGAGGCGAACAAAAATGAAGGCGACAATAAGGATGACTGCTATCTTTGGGGCCGTGTCCTGCGTCCAATCGACCAGACGGTTGTGCCAGTGCGGCCATATATTGCTGAACTGTTTTTCCATGATGTTCTTTCAGAAGCGGATTATAAACGAGCGAATTGGCGTGTTTATAATTGTGGAAGTCACAATCATTCATCAAAACCAGCTATTTGCCTGCTTCCGGGGCAAGAAGAGGTTTGAGTGTCAAAACATTCGCGTTCATCCATCATCATTCCTGTCTTCACCATCATCGCCGGACTGGTGCTCGCCGGTGTCTTTGCCAGAGCGCAGTTCGTTCCGCCTTCCGCGTCACAAGCGGAAAAGGACATGCACCAGCAGCAGTTGAGAGAAGCCAACAAGAAGCGCCAGCAGGACCTCAAGAACGATACTGACAAGCTATTTCAGCTTGCCACTGAGCTTAAGGAAGCCGTGGATAAGACCAACGAAAATATGCTTTCGCTCGATGTGGTACGCAAGGCGGATGAAGTGGAGAAGCTGGCAAAACGCGTCCGCGAGAAGATGAAGGAAACGGTGGGGACCGCACCCAGCCTGGAACCGACTCCTCCGCCACGGCCACCTCAGTTTCCGCGATAGGTCAATTCGAATCTGGACATCAATAAAAAAGCCCGCCACCGTGGCGGGCTTTTCGTTGACATTTGTGAACGCCTAAGCGGCGGCCTTGCTGGCTGCTGACTTTTCTGTTCCGATTCGCATTGCGTAGAACGAGCGCCATACGAAGATGGTAGCGATGAAGAAAAATACCACGGCCAGGACGTTGGTCAGAGTCGCGCCGTTTTCCGCTGTCATTTTCACTGCCAGTTCCACGGCCAGAAGACCGAAGAGGGTAGTGAATTTGATGATCGGATTGAGGGCCACGGAAGATGTGTCCTTGAAGGGATCACCCACTGTGTCGCCGACGACTGTGGCGTCATGGAGAGGCGTGCCTTTCATCTTCAGTTCCACTTCCACAATCTTCTTGGCGTTGTCCCATGCGCCACCGGCATTGGCCATGAAGATGGCCTGGTATAGACCGAAGACCGCGATGGAAATCAGGTAGCCGATGAAGAAGAACGGTTCCACGAAGGCGAATGCCAGCGTGATGAAGAACACCGTCAGGAAGATGTTGAACATGCCTTTCTGGGCATACTTGGTGCAGATCTCCACGACCTTCTTGCTGTCGGTCACAGAGGCCTTTTCCACGCCTTCCAGCTTGATGTTTTGCTTGATGAACTCAACCGCGCGATAGGCTCCGGTGGTTACGGCCTGCATGGAAGCGCCGGTAAACCAATAGATGACCGCGCCGCCGGTGATCAGGCCGAGCACGAAGGGAGCGTGCAGCAGGGAAAGGCTTTCTGTGTTCGTGGTTAAGCCGTTGGTGAGGTTCATCATGATGGAGAAGATCATGGTGGTGGCGCCCACTACGGCTGTTCCAATCAGCACCGGCTTGGCCGTGGCTTTGAAGGTATTGCCCGCGCCGTCATTCTCTTCCAGCAGGTCTTTGGCGCGACCAAAGTTCACGTCGAAGCCGAAGTTCTTTTTGATGTCGGCGGCCACGTTGGGAACGTTTTCAATCAGCGAGAGTTCGTAGACGGACTGAGCGTTGTCAGTCACCGGGCCGTAGGAATCCACGGCAATGGTCACCGGACCCATGCCCAGGAAGCCGAAGGCCACCAGTCCGAACGCGAACACCGCGGGAGCCAGCATCAGCGCCGCGCCGTTGTATTGTTCGTTGAGTCCGTGTCCGCTGATGAAGTAGCCGATCGCCATCAGCGCCACAATGCTGATGCCCAGCCAGAAGGCGGAGAAGTTACCCGCTACCAGTCCGGACAGGATGTTTAGTGATGCGCCGCCTTCTCGCGAAGAGGTCACAACTTCTTTGGTGTGGGTTGAATCGGTTGAGGTGAAGACCTTTACCAGTTCGGGAATGATTGCGCCGGCCAGCGTACCGCAGGAGATGATGGCCGAGAGCTTCCACCACAGCGTGTCATTGCCGCCTAGGTTGGGAATCATCAGCTTCGACACCAGGAAGGTCAGAATCATTGAGACGATGGACGTGATCCAGACCAGCGAAGTCAGCGGAGCTTCAAAGTTCATGTGGTCAGAATTAGCGTACTTGCCCTTGGCGAACAGGTCATTGGCGAAGTACGAGACGGCGCTGGATACCAGCATCATGATGCGCATGACGAAGATCCAGACCAGCAACTGAACCTGCACGGTCGGGTCTTTCACAGCCAGCAGGATAAAGGTAATCAAGGCCACGCCGGTCACGCCGTAAGTTTCAAAGCCGTCGGCGCTGGGGCCAACTGAGTCGCCGGCGTTGTCACCGGTGCAATCGGCAATTACGCCGGGGTTACGGGCGTCGTCTTCCTTGATCTTGAAGACGATCTTCATCAGATCGGAGCCGATGTCGGCGATCTTGGTGAAGATGCCGCCGGCGATACGGAGCGCAGCCGCGCCGAGAGATTCGCCAATCGCGAACCCGATGAAGCAGGCTCCAGCCAGCTGGCCGGGGATGAACAGAAGAATGCAGAGCATGATCAGCAATTCAACGCTGATTAGCATCATGCCAATGCTCATGCCCGCCTTGAGCGGAATGGCGTAGATCGGGAACGGTTTGCCTCTGAGTCCGGCAAACGCGGTACGGGAATTGGCGAACGTGTTCACGCGGATACCGAACCACGCCACGCCATAGCTGCCCGCAATTCCAATCAGGCTGAACAGCAGAATGATAATCACGCGCCCGGCGTCATTGTGCTGCAGCACGCCGAAGTAAAGCACGATGACCACGGCGATGAACGCTTCCAGAATCAGAATGAACTTGCCCTGCGTGATCAGATAGGTTTTGCAGGTCTCATAGATGAGCTCTGAGATCTCAAGCATCGACTTGTGGACCGGAGCATTTTTCAACTGCATGTAAATCACCAGGCCAAAGACACCGCCCAGCGCGCAGAAGATCAGTCCAAGAGACAGCAGGTTGAAGCCTGTGACGCTGTTATTTAGAAAGGACACGCTCTTCATGTCCGGCAGTACCAGTTTGTCTTCCCCACCGGCGTCCTGTGAGGGTGTATGTTGCGCCATGGCGACTGAATGTGAGCTTGCCATGGAAACGGGTTGCGGGGCAGGTTGCGCCTGTTGTGCGGCGAGGGGTAAAGCTAGACAAACAAAGATAACGAGGGCGACACAAGCGATCATCCGGCGGGCGGAAATTACACGCTCCATCATGCCCGCTGAGAGCCAGCTGTGCATAAAGATTCCTCCAAATAAAGTTCGGAAATTGACAATTTTTGAGTTTACTAACGCTTTTCGGGTTATTTCCTGAAACGCGCTTCCACATCAAGAATCGTGGTTTGAGGCTTGGCCGCGTCGGATTTCACTGCGAAGGACTAAGGGAGACACACATCTCCTCCCACATCCACCAGTGAAACGTGATTTTATATCATTTTGGCGATTGTAAGGTCAACGTCAAGGAAGGCAATCATATTCGCAAGTGCAAGCCTTAATTCTGCTCCATACCTCTGCTGATTTCGATGCCTCCGGCCCCGTTGTTTGCCACAACTCGTGGGCCGCCTTTGCCAATTTTCCCGCGAACGTGAGAGTTGGAGACATTACCGTCCTGTAGTTCAAATCCCTGCGCCAGACTTACCTTGCCAAATCCGGTCTGCGCTTCCAGGTCAAAAGACGAACTGGGTGGTATCTCCATCTTGATGGAGCCGGCGCCAACTCGCAGCTCCCAGTTGCCTTTAGGCTCGCCACGGGCGGTAACCCTTCCGGCGCCGCTTTCAGCCACTACCATCCCCAGCGGTGAAATCACTTCTATGCTTCCGGCCCCTGAACGCAGGCGCTCATCGCCGGAAATACCTTCTGTGGCTATGCTGCCCGCGCCGGTTGTGCCTTCCACTCTCTGCGTCAGGCCTTTGATGCGTACGTTCCCGGCGCCACTGGTGGCGGTTAGTTCCGTATCGTCGGGTACCGTAATGTCATAGTCGACAAAGACATTCTTGTGCAGATCTGCGCCTTCCAGGCGACGGATCTCCACGTTGTTTCCATCCTGGACGATGGGCGGATTCGAAGTAATCTTCTCAATTTTGGATTCGGCGCTGGCGCCCGGAAACCCGCCACGCGCACGTATATGCCCTGAAACCGTAATGGTCTGTGCCGGTCCCGTGTGCACGGTGATGTTTCCAGCATTCGTTTCCACTCTTAGCGTGGCCTTACTGCTGACCTTGAAAGTCTTTTGAAAACTACCTTCGCGCAGCGGGCCATGGTTGCAGGCGACCATCAACGGTGTTACTAGCGTTAGCAGGGCAATAGCTCGTAGGTTTTTCATTGGCGCAATCCTTGGGCTGGTCTGGATCGAAGGGATTATAGCTGGAATGAAGTTAAGTTGCGGAAGTCTTTACTCCTGAACTATCAAGAAAAGACTTCCGCGGACACGACTACGAGCTGTATTACAAGCAAGTAATAAGCAGCTTATCGCAGGAAACTAAGAAAAGGTTTTCCGATAGCTGCTTGAATGAATGTGGCCGAAACCACGAGCGTTACCAGCGCGCTCACAACCACAACTGCCCGCCGCCGGTACTTCAAGGAGGGTCGCGGAGTCATTTGCCAGAGCAGCCACGCGAACAGGGGAATGATCTGGATGGCGTGCAGCGCGATGAAATGAGCGATTCGCAGATCGCCGGCCACTGTGCTCCAGTTGAGGAAGGGAAGTCCCTGGCCGCCGTCGGCGGCGCCCACGGTGTGCGAACCTCGAGCCAGCATGTAACCGCCGATTGCATTTCCTGCCAGGAAGATTCCCATGCTCAGGCGGATCGCCAGTAACTGGGCTCTATCAATCAGGAGCGTGCTCTGGGGCGAGCGCAGGAACACGGCCAGCACCCACACGCTTACCGCCGTCACCACTGAAATCATGGCGGAAGTAGCCTGCGCGGTCATGACATCAAACCTGGTCAGCGCACCACCATGAATGCTGCGAGCAGCCGTGACCATCAGACTTGCCATCTCCAGCGTTATGCTACCCACAATCGCATAACGAGAAAGCTTTCGCTGCCAGGAAGAGAGATCCAGCGAGGAGAGAAAAAGGCTTATCGTCCAGACAAAAGCGGCGAAAGAAACCGAAAACTTCATGGGCTTGATCCATGTGCTGGTAGCCAGAGCCTGCCCGTCACTGAACATGAGCCCGGAAAGTACAGCAACGGATGCCGCGAGTATCCAGCCAAAGCGGGAAAGGAGTGGATCGGTCGCGTCAAGACTGCGGACAAACCGTATGATGTTTGCCGGTGCAAAGGTGGCTTTAATGGAGTTGATAAAAGCCGCAATCCAGGCAATACCCAGAGGTCCGGCCCATGCATTTCCTAGTGTGATCGTTTCCAGACCGCCGGTAACTTCCTGCTGGTCTAAAGTTGTGCCCCTTAAGTAAGTCATGCTGCCATCCGCCTTTCAGTTCTTTCCCGGCCGGAGGGTCATCAGGCACACGTGTCCTGTGGCTTCGCGCGAACGATTCGCGGAGACCTGTTAAAGACACGAGTTCGCATTCGCGCGATGTTCCGCGCGTACTAGGGGACCCGATGTGAGATTGGAAAAGCGGTAGGTACTGGAACGAGCGTATCCCGTCTACTTACCAACGCACTTCACAACCAGCTCACACGTAGCCTGATTGTCCAGCCAATGCCTCCAGCCACTGCTGAGCGGAGTTCGAACATCCCGGAGAAGCTGCCGCTAAGAGCTTTTACTGAAAACATCTTGTTACGAGCTTTACGATGCACCAGGGTAATTAGAACTTGATTGGAGAAGGATTAGAACTTCCAAGAATCGATAGATTCTGACGCTTACTCAAATAGGAGCTAGCTATGGAGCGAAGTAATGTCCTCTTTAAGACATTTGGTACGAAAAAAAAGGCTGGGTGATGGCCCAGCCTTTGTCTCGAGTGCTGGAGGATGCTACTCGATGTAGATGTCACCGGAGCCGGTGTGCAGATCCATGGCAACGCCGCCGTTATTGACCTTGCCGTGAATATGGTTCTTTGTGATTCCACCCTGGTAGCTGACGGGGTGGCTCACTCTCAGCGTGCCGGATGAGGTCCGGGCATCGAGATCAAAAGAAGCCTGTCCAGGCAGCTTGAGCGTGATATTCCCGGAACCTGCTCCCAGCCGCCAGTCACGGGTAGCTTCGCCTTCAGCCTGAATGTCGCCACTGCCGGTCTGGGCGCGCAATCCACCCTTTATGCCTTGCAGCTTCACGTTGCCGGAGCCGGTCCCGACCTTGATGTCTCCAGCAGCAACCTGGTGCATTTCCACGTCTCCGCTCCCGGTATGGGCATCAATCTCGCCGCCCACTCCATAGGCCCGAATGTTGCCGCTGCCGGTGTCGGCAAACAGGTTGCCCTTCACATTGTTGATCTTGAGATCGCCAGATCCGGTGTGTACGCGTGTTTCGGCGCCAATGTTGTCCAGCGTAATGTTGCCTGATCCTGTTTTGGCGGTGAGCGACTGCTGCAGCCCGGCGATGGTCTGATCGCCAGAGCCAGTCTGTGACAACAATTTGGTTTGCGCCGGAACCGTCACGTCATAGTCAATGGAGATGTTGCGCAGCAACTCGCGGTCTTCCACGCGGCCCACCACAATCATGTTGCCTTGCTGTCTGACTGGAGGGTTCTGTTCGATCTTGCGGATCTTTTCTTCTACGTCGCCACTGCCGAACAGCCAGGACGTTCCATTGTTGTTGCCGTGAATTTTCGCTGAGATCTGCACCGTATCGTTGCTGCCGGTATGAACTGTCACATTGCCGGATCCGGAGCTTATCTCCATATCGACCTGGCCGCTGACCTTGAGAGTACGGTCAAAGTGTCCAGTTGGAGCGGCTAGAGCCGGTATGGCTGAAACTGCAATAGCTGCAAAAACCAGGGCCACATTTCTAATTGCTTTTACGTTCATTCCAGTGCCTCCACTCAGCAACGTTCAGATTTTTTACTGCAGCACAACCTGCTGGCCTTCTTTCAGGCCACTGAGAAGTTCGGTCTTTGAGCCATTGGAAATCCCCACGGTGACAGGAAGCTTCGTCTTGCCATCCTTGCCGGCCGGATCAGCGATTTCCACGGAAGCTTTGCGATCTTTGTCGTAGATCAGTGAAGCTTCGGGGACAATGAGAACGCCTTTGTGTTCTTCCAGAATGATCTCCGCGTTGGCTGTCATCTGCGACTTGAGCTCGCCTTTGGAATTATCGATGGAGACGCGCACCTCAAATGTGGTTACGTTGTCTTTTTCCACGCCCATGGGTGAGATCTTGGTGACCTTGCCGGAGAAGGTACGGTCTTTGTAAGACTCCACCTTGATGCGGGCAGGCTGGTTGAGGTAGACCTTGCCAATATCGCTCTCATCCACCTTGCCCTTTACGTAGACTTCGCGGGTATCGCCCATGGTCATGACCAGCGTGGCTGAAGATCCCAGTACAAGGATGGAGCTAACCGCGTCGCCAACTTCCACGTCACGAGAGAGCACAACGCCATCAATCGGCGCGAGGATGGTGGAGTTGCGATACTCCTCCTGCTTCTCTTCCAGTTGCGCTTTCGACTGCGATACCTGGGCCTGCGCCTGCTTCATCTTTGCAGCGGCGGAAACCACGTTGGCTTTTCCCAGCTGTTGTTTATTGACCGCCATCTCGTAGTTCTTTTCAGCGTCATCCAGGGCGGAAGCGGAGACCACGCCATCTTTGGCCATCTGTTTGGCGCGTTCGTAAGCCCGCTTCAGCATGGGAACGTCCGGACCCTCAGCGTCATATTTGGAGCGTTCGAGTTCGGCCTCGGCGGCGTGAGCGTTGGCTTCCGCCGCTTCTAAAGACGCCTTCTGTTGATTTACCTGCGCCAGAATCTGTTGTTTGTCCAACTCGGCCAGGACCTGGCCTTTTTTCACCGTCTCGCCGTAGTCCACAAACAGCTTTTCCACAATTCCGCTGGCTTTGGATTTGACCTCAACCTTGGTAATCGCTTCGATCTTGCCAGTAGCCACCACGCTCTTGGCCAGATCGCCCTTTTCCACTTTCGCCAGCTTCGACTGGTCGATTTTGGTGCCGGAACGTTTGGCTGCTACCAGGCCAATCACGATTACCAGTACCGCTATGACTGCCCCGATGATGTAAAAGAGCCGTTTGCTTTTTTTCTTACCATTTGCCACGGAAGTGCTCCCTGTTAATGCTTGTCAGTGAATGAATACGTTGGGTGAACGAAATTGGTTCCACAAATTGCAGAATACTGAGTCGAGGGTGAGCCAAACAAGACCTTAGACCGGAAAGACAGGAAAAAGAGAGCAAAACCTTTGCCATCATGTGATTTGTAATGTTGTCGTCAGCAGCACTGGCGATTTCATTAGAGATTTCTTCTGCAACGGCACCGGATGCGCGATTACAGGGTGTCCACAGTGTAAAATTGAAGGCCATATGGTCACTCTGGTGCTCCTCAGGATCATTCTGGTGGTCCTGCTGGTGGCAGCCAACGCCTTCTTTGTAGCCGCTGAGTTTGCCATGGTCAGCGTCCGTGACACACGGATTCAACAACTGATCGAGCAGCGGCGTATAGGTGCGCGTACTGTCCTGCGGATCCAACAGCATCTGGATGAGTTCCTGCCCGCCGTCCAGTTCGGAGTCACTCTGGCCAGCCTGGGGCTTGGCTGGGCTGGTGAGGGAACTCTGGCAGCCATGATTGAGCCATGGTTGGGAACCGTTCCGTATGCTCGCGTTTATGCGCACGGCGTGGCCGCTACCCTGGCTTTCGCCGCTATTACTTATCTCCTGGTAATCCTGGGCGAACTGGTGCCGAAATCACTGGCGTTGGAACGGGCGGAGCGAGTGGCCCTGGCCGTCGCGGCTCCCATGGACGTTTTTATGCGGCTGGCGCATCCGTTCCTGATTGCTATGAACAGGTCTGCCAATCTGGTGCTCCGTGGTTTTGGTTCCCGTTTACGGCGTGATGGTAGCGGGCACTCCGCCGAAGAGCTGAAGCTCATTGTTACAGCGAGCCGTCGCGTGGGTCTGCTGCCTGAAGCTGAAGAGGAGATGATCCACAACGCATTGGAGCTTGACCACCTCACGGTCCGCGAGATCATGGTGCCCCGCCATAACATCTTTTCACTTTCAGCCGACATGCCCTTGGACGAAGCCATGACCAAGGTGGTGGAAGAGCAACATTCCCGTGTCCCGGTTTATGATCCGCAAAAAGGACGGGAAAACATCATCGGACTTCTGTACTCCAAGGACCTTTCACGCATGATGCACATGCGTCTATCCACCGGGATGATGTTCGGCAACAAGCCATCTGCCTTGAAGGTGCGCCACCTGATGCGCGAAGTCTTGTTCGTTCCGGAATCAAAGTCCGCGGCGGGAGTATTGCTGGAATTTCAGACACGCAAGCGGCATCTGGCGATTGTGGTGGATGAGTTCGGCTCGGTCAGCGGTCTGGTCACAGTGGAAGATGTTCTGGAACAACTTGTCGGCGAGCTGGAAGATGAGTTTGATGTGGCCCAGCCCGCCGTCGCCTCGTTGTCGTCCGGGGCAGTGGTGGTGGACGGATCTTCGAATATCCGCGATCTGGAAACGCATTACGACATCGTTTTGCCTCGTGACAATGGCTTTGAAACTCTGGGTGGATTTGTGCTGGCTCAACTGGGCAGGATTCCCCATGGCGGCGAGAGTTTTGATTTCGACCATCGCCGGTTCACCGTGATTCACATGGAAGGCCGCCGCATTGCCCGAGTGAAGATTGAAAGTGTCATTCAGCCCACTTCCATCGAGACCACCATCTGATGTTGCGCTATATCTCAACCCGCCTGCTCTACATGGTCCCCGTTCTATGGCTGGTTGTTTCGGTGGTCTTTCTGCTCATCCACATGGTTCCCGGCGACCCCGTTCAGCAGATGCTGGGTGAAGGCGCTTCCGCCGCCGACATTGAAGCCACTCGCCACGCCTATGGACTGGATGTGCCGGTTGGTCGCCAGTATGTCAATTACTGGAAAGGCGTGCTTCATGGTGATCTTGGGCGGTCCCTGCGTTTTGACCAGCCAGTCACGCGTCTGGTGTGGCAACGCTACCCGGAGACAATGCGTTTGACGCTGGCCTCAATGGTTGTGGCATTGCTGATTTCCATCCCGGCAGGAGTTCGCTCGGCGCGCCGGCGAAATCGCTGGGATGACCGTGCCTTGAGCTTCGTCAGTCTTCTGGGACTTTCCTTTCCTAACTTCGCTCTGGGCCCCATCCTGATTCTGTTCTTTGCCATCAGGCTGGGATGGCTGCCAGTCTCAGGTTCAGGAAGCCTGGCGCATCTGGTTCTGCCTGCCATCACCATGGGCGGAGCGTTGGCAGCTATTCTCACCCGCATGGTTCGCACTGCGATGCTCGAAGAGCTCAGCCAGGACTACATCCGAACGGCGCGCGCCAAGGGCCTCTCAGAAAACGTGGTGGTCTATAAGCACGCATTGCGCAATGCGCTGGTCCCGGTGTTGACGGTGGTGGGTTTGCAGTTTGGCGCGCTGCTAGCCGGAGCCATTGTGACGGAGACGATTTTCTCCTGGCCAGGCATCGGACGGCTCACCATTCAAGCCATCGGCAACCGCGACTACTATCTGGTGGAAGGCGCAATTCTCATGATCGGCCTTACCTACGTCATGGTGAATTTCATGACTGACTTCTTTTATTCGCTGGCCAATCCGCGCATCCGACAGTAAGTCGCGAGCAAAACCGTACCGCTGATTAGACTGATAACAGTGATCTGCGCTGATCAAACAATTTTCACCACGGAGACACGGAGGCACGGAGAAAACCTTGACAAAGGACTATAGGCCCAAGGTTTTTGATCAGAAATGACACGAAGGATTGAGTAGGATAGAAGCAAACGGTTAGAGCAGATGTCTAGATCAAACGGCTAGGGCAGAGATCTAGACCAGACGTTGGCAACGATAAGCGGTGGCCTTTACGATTCAGCATTGTTGGCTTCTCATCTCCCATGGTTTTCTCGTGTCTCCGTGTCTCCGTGCCTCCGTGGTGAAAATTGATCAAAGATCATGAAGATCATTGTCATCAGCGGTAGGCTTTAGTCAGTTGGAGATAGCAGCTTGAAATATCCCTGTGATTCCGTTGCCCCATGCCAGGAAAGAGCGGCGCTGGCGATTTCAAAAGCACCCGTGCGCGGCGGATGGGTGCTGGTTGCGGCCATTCTCGGCTCCAGCATGGCCTTCATCGATGGAACCGTGGTCAACGTTGCCTTGCCAAGCATCCAACATGCACTGAATGCGACGGTGGCCGGCGCACAGTGGGTGGTTGAATCATACGCGCTGTTCCTTGCTGCTTTAATCCTTCTGGGCGGTGCGGCCGGCGATCTTTATGGCCGGCGGCGGGTGTTCACCAGCGGTGTTTTTATCTTCGCCGCGGCCTCGGCATGGTGTGGTTTTGCGCCGGACATAAGGCACTTGATTGCCGCCAGAGCATTGCAGGGGATAGGCGGAGCACTGCTGGTTCCGGGCAGCCTTTCCATTATCAGCGCGGCTTTCCCAACTGCCGAACGCGGGAAAGCGATTGGCACATGGTCCGGATTTACCGGCATCACCGCGGCGTTTGGCCCGGTGCTGGGTGGATGGCTGATTCAACATCTTTCCTGGCGTTGGGTGTTCTTTATCAATCTGCCGATTGCCGCCGCCGTGATCGCAATTTCATTTCTGTTTGTTCCCGAAAGCTATGGTGAAGAAGACGGGCACAAGCTGGACTTTCTGGGCGCAGCCCTCGTTACTCTGGGCCTGGGCAGCCTGGTATTCGGGATGATCGAAGCGCCAAGCCGCGGCTGGGCCAACCCTGAGACCTGGGGCGCCGTGCTGGGGGGAATGGTTGCCATTGCGTTGTTTTTGCTGCGCGAAAGACGAACGGATTCACCGCTGCTTCCTCTGCGTCTCTTCACATCCATGAACTTCAGCGGTGCGAACCTGCTTACACTGTTGCTCTATGCGGCGCTGGGCGCCGTACTCTTCTTCCTTCCGTACAACCTGATCCAGGTTCAAGGCTATTCGCCCACGCAGGCCGGCGCGGCGAATCTGCCGTTAATTTTGATTCTCTTCTTTCTGTCGCGCTGGGCTGGAGGCCTGGTTGCACACTATGGAGCCAAACTCCCACTGGTGATTGGCCCGATCATTGCCGCTGCCGGTTTTCTACTGTTTGCCCGGCCGGGTACGGGGGGAAGCTATTGGACTACATACTTTCCCGCCATGCTGGTCTTAGGGCTGGGGATGAGCGGCGTGGTGGCTCCGCTGACAACCACCGTTATGAATTCCGTGAGTGAGCATCAGGCGGGCGTGGCTTCAGGGGTAAACAACGCCGTTTCCCGCGTTGCATCTCTGCTCTCGATCGCTGTGCTGGGCATTGTGGCTTTTCACGTCTTTGACGTTCGCCTGGAAAGCAAACTCAATACTTCAGGATTTGCTCCGGACGTGAAACAAGCTGTCATGGAGCAGCGCAGCCGGTTGACCCAGATTGAAGCGCCTTCCGGAATGAACGACGATCAACAGGTGATACTAAAGCAGACGATCAACGAATCATTTATCGCCGGCTTCCGCTGGGTGATGTTGGTTTCTGCAGGACTGGCGCTGCTGAGCGCCGTAAGCGCGTGGGTGATGATTGATGGAAAAACACGAGCGAAGTCACAAGCAAAACCAGTAAGCAAAATCGCGTAAAGGAAGGGTTATTCCTTTATTTATTCTAAAGCCAAGACCGTTGCGCTCAATACTGCGCCGTCAATCTCCAGCCTTCCTACCGTAATGGGCAGCTTAAACCTGCGCGGACCGGCGCTGCCAGGATTGAAGTAAAGCACTCCGTCTTTCACTTCCTGATGCGGCTTGTGAGAGTGCCCGCTGATGACCGCAGCAAATCCTGCTGCCTTGGGATTCAGATCCATCGCATTTACATCATGAAGGATGTAGATATGGATGCCGCCCAGTTCGACGACTTCCGTTTCAGGAAACTTCCGGCACCAGGCCATCTGATCAATGTTTCCGCGAATCGCCGTGACGGGCGCAAGTTTCTCGAGCGCGGGAATAATTTCCGGCGCGCCAATGTCACCAGCATGGATGATATGTTCCGATCCGCGCAGCAGCTCAATGGCTTCCGGACGAAGCAGCCCGTGGGTATCAGAAATAACGCCGACAATCATGACTAAAGTCCGGCCTCAATGCGCGAACGCGGATCCATGAAGTCGCGTAGTGCGTCGCCGATGAAGTTGAACGAGAGCACGGCCAGCATGACGGCCGCGGCAGGGAAGAGCACGAGATGCGGCGCGTCAAACAGGTGGCCACGTCCGTCATTGAGCATGGCGCCCCAGCTTGCGGTAGGTGGCGGTACTCCCAGGCCAAGAAAACTCATGGTCGCTTCTGCCAGTACAGCGCCGGCCATGCCGATGGCAGCCTGCACAATCACCGGCTGAATGATGTTGGGAAGAATATGGCGGGTGACAATGCGCCAGTCGCTTGCGCCCAGAGCGCGTGCCGCTTCCACAAATTCCTTTTCCTTCGCGCCCAGCACCTGAGCCCGAACCAGTCGCGCGTAGCCGACCCAGCCCCCCACGCATAGCGCCAGAATCAGGTTGAGAATTCCCGGACCAAGAAAGGCCACGAAGGCGATGGCCAGCAGGATTCCTGGAAATGACAGAAACGCGTTCATGATGATCACGTTGAAGATGCGGTCAGCGTAACCGCCGTAATATCCGGCAATGGACCCGAAAATCAAACCGAGCAGCAGCGAGCCTACCACCACGCTGCTGCCTACCAGCATGGAAATGCGGGCGCCGTAGATGACGCGGGAAAGAATGTCGCGACCGAGTTCGTCAGTACCGAACCAGTGCGCCGCGCTGGGTGGCTGCAATCGCGAAGGCAGGTCAATGTTGCGGGGATCCTGCGGAGCGATCAGCGGAGCAAAGATGGCGAACGCAACAAACAACACCACAAGCGCCATGCCGATGGCGGCGAGAACGTGGCGTCTGCCGAGGGTTGCGGCTGCCGTCCATGTGGCGGAAAGGGCCATGAAAGAGAGTAGAACACAGAGCCTAACGCGTTACTGTCTGGCGGACTACTTTTTTAAGAGCTGAAACGAACTGTTCATTCTGCTGCGGCGTGCCAATGGACACGCGAATGCCGTTGGGAATACCCCACGGCACCAGCGAACGGACGATCACACCCTGCGTCTGCATGCGATGGGCAAAGGCGTGAGCATCTTCGTCAACTTCAAAATAAATAAAATTGGCGCTGGTTGGCACCGCACGCAGCCCCAGTTCGGCGAAGTGCGGCATCAGCCACGCAGCGCCTGCCGCATTATTCTCAACTGTCTTGCGAATATGGGCTTCATCGCGGATCGCCGCCAGCCCGGCTGCCTCAGCCACCACCGAAACTGAAAATGAATTGCGCACGCGGCCGAAATACTGAAGAAGCTCCGCGTCGCCGCAGCCATAACCCAGGCGGATGCCTGCCAGGCCGTGGGCCTTGGAGAACGTCCGCAGCACGATCACGTTGCGTCGAGCGGCACGCACGTAGTCCATTGATCGGGAGTAGGAGATGCCGAGCTGCGCAGCAAAGAAGGTGGAAAAGTCGTAATAGGCTTCATCCAGCACCACCAGAACATGTTCCGGAACCTTGCCAAGAAATTCTTCAGTGGCATTAGCGTCAAACATGGTTCCGGTGGGATTGTTGGGATTGGCCAGGATTACCATGCGCGTATTCTCGTTGATGGCCGCGGCAATCGCGTCTAAGTCATACGCATCATTCTGGAGCGGAGTGGTAATCAGTTCGCCGCCGGCCGCATGTGTGACCAGGGGATAGCTGATGAAGGACCGCGCGCTGGTAACGCAGTTCAGGCCGGGACCAAGTAAGGTGCGGGCCATGATGTCGAGCATCCCGAGCGAGCCGTCGGCTAAAAAGATTTGTGATGGATCAAGCTGGTGACGCCTGGCCAGTTCCTGACGGAGCTCTGTGGAATCATTATCAGGATATAGATTCACTTCGTGTGCGACCGCCCGGATGGCTTCCACTGCGCGTGGCGAAGGGCCGAAGGGGTTCTCATTGGAGCCCAGTTTGATCATCGCGATTGCGCCACCCGATTCCTGTTGAGCGTGGCGCAGGAATTTTCCGGGCACGTAGCCAGTCAGGCTGCGGATGTGGCGGGGAATTAGATCGAGAACTGTCTTTTTCATTCCGGGAGAAGTGTTACAGGCCTTTGTATCACAGGCCAGCGTCCGTGTTCCAGAATCGGTGGGCGCTGTACCTGCTTGGGCTATACGTTATTCAGATTTGGGAGGACGTCGCGGGCCTCTTGAGTCGCGGCTACCACCACGCGGACCCTGCGCGCCTCGTGGTGGACGGTCACCTCGTGGTGGGCGATCGGAAAAGCTTCGTTGTCCTGCCGCACGTGGCGGACGGTCACCTCGTGGTGGGCGATCATCTCTTGCTGAACGATCACTGAATGAGGGTCTTTCACGTCGAGGTGGACGATCTCCGAATGCCGGGCGGTCACGCCGTGGTGGCCGATCTCCACTTGTGCGTGGTGGACGATCTCCACCGGCGCGTGCCGGACGGTCTCCCCGCGGAGCGCGATCAGAAAAGCTTCGTCCTTCCGCACGTGGTGGCCGGTCACCGAATGCTGGGCGTTCACGCCGTGGCGGCCGATCTCCACCTGCGCGTGGTGGACGATCCCCCCGCGGAGCGCGATCAGAAAAGCTTCGTCCTTCCGCACGCGGTGGCCGGTCGCCGAATGCTGGTCTGTCACGTCGTGGTGGACGATCGCCACCGAATGTGCGTGGCGGACGGTCGATACCTGCGCGAGGTGGACGATCACCCCGTGGTGGACGGTCTCCAAAAGGCGCTCTTTCCGTTCGAGGTGGCCGATCTCCGAATGCTGGTCTTTCACGTCGTGGCGGCCGATCTTCGAATGATGGGCGGCCTCCTGCGCGTGGCGGACGATCGCCTCGTGGAGCGCGATCAGAAAAGCTTCGCCCTTCCGCACGCGGTGGCCGGTCGCCAAAAGAAGGCCTGTCGCGTCTGGGTGCCCGATCTCTGAATGTTGGACGTTCTCCGAATGCTGGGCGTTCCCGCCGTGCCGGCCGATCTCCAAAAGCGGGACGTTCACGTGCTGGACGCTCGCCTTGCGCCTCTCCTTCACTACCCGCAGTTTCGCGTTTGCCAAACCCTGTACGAGGGGCACTTCTCGGTTCGCGTCGAGGATAACGGTCTTCGTTTTTACCGGGGTTTTCACCGGGGCCGGTGCGCGGACGGCTGATGCGCGGACCGCCTGTGCGCGGACCGAACTTTTCATCCGATCGTCTGCCAGGCTTCAATGCAGCTTTGCCGATGTAACGTGAACTGGGTCTTGAAGAGCTTCTTATCGGGAACCGGCTCAGCGGCCTGGGCTCCAGTTCCACCGGATTTGCGGAGCATCGCGACTTCCTGTTCAGTCAGTGCGCGAAACTTGCCCGGTTCCACATCCAGCGCAATACCACCGTAGCGTGTGCGCTTGATCTTCTCCACATGATGGCCAATCTCTTCAAACATGCGGCGGATCTGGCGATTCTTGCCCTGCGTGAGCGTGACTTCATACCACGGATTGTCAGACTCGCGTACCAGACGCACTTGTGCCGGCGCCGTGCGTACCGAACGGAGGCTTTCCGAGCCGGGCTTGCTGCCAATGCGGATTCCCTGACGCAGCTTCTCAATGTCATCTTCCTGCGGCAACCCCGCCACCTTAACCAGATATGTTTTCGGAACGTGTGAAGCGGCCTTGGTCAGGAAGTTGGCCAGCTCGCCGTCGTTCGTCATGAGCAGCAGGCCTTCACTGGCATAGTCAAGGCGGCCGATTGGGTATATACGCTCGCCTACGTGCTTGATCAGGCCCATCACCGTAGGCCGGCCTTCAGGATCGGAAACAGTCGTAACGTATCCTTTGGGCTTATTCACCAGAAGGTAGACGTGTTCTTCCGCGCCATGAAGCAGTTTGCCATCGACCTTGATGTGGTCGATCGAGAGATCGGCCTTGGTGCCGAGTTCGGTAATGACTTGTCCGTTGACGGTGACGCGGCCCTGGGTAATCAGTTCTTCAGCTTTGCGACGAGAGGTTACTCCGGCGGAGGCAATGATTTTCTGTAGCCGTTCAGTGGGCAATTAGCCTCCAGAACTTTCTGAGGCAATCTGGTCGACGACTTGCTCATCTGTTTTGTTGTGTTTTGGATCGGAAGAAACCGTGGGTTCGGTTACTGTCTGCGGCGCTTCAGCTTTATCTTCGGCAAGCTGTTCTGCACCGCCGTCCTGATTGGAGCTGTTGTAACCGTTGTTCCGGGCAGTGTTTTCTGAATTCATGTTTTCTGAACCCGTGTTTTCTCCGGATGTAATTTCGTCTGCAGCGGAATCGTGCGGTACTCCGGTAGCGTCGGCCATGGCGCTGTGATCTCCTGTAAACAGTTCGTCCTGCATCTCACGCGCGGCCAGCTTTTCAAACTCTTCCAGGCTCGGGAGTTCAGTGACGTCCTTAAGTCCGAAGCGCATAAGGAAGTCTTTGGTTGTCTTGTACAGCATGGGACGGCCCACCACCGCTTTCCGGCCAGCCGTGGTAATCAACTTTCTATCGAGTAGCGTTCCAATCACGCCTGAGGAATCCACTCCGCGAATGTCACTGATCTCCGGCACAGTCACCGGCTGCTTGTAGGCGATCACGGCCAGCGTTTCCAGGGACTGCAATGACAGGCGGATGGGTGGCTTCAGGCTCTTGGAGAAAGCGCGCACCACATCATGATGCTCAGGCTTGGTGGACATGCGATAGCCACCAGCCACCTGGCGAATTTCTATGCCATGCTCTTCACTTTCGAATTGTGCGATTAACTCTTCAAGGATAGGTTTAAGCAGATTGCGCAGCTCCACCTTTTCCGATTTTTCCTTGGCCTTCCGGGCGGTGGACCTGGAAGAAGTTTCTGCCGCCGCAGCATCGGGTGCAGAAGAAGCGACTGAAGAAGAATCGGTGTCTTCTGTGCTGGATACTTCTGTGGTGGATGCCTCCGCGGGGCTCTCTGTTTCCACAGCGCCAAGACGTTTCTCTGCCTGCTCAGGATGTGGCTCAGCTTCTTCAGGATGCCGCTCCGCCGAGGGCAGATTTTTTAATGCCAGCAGATCATCTTTAATAAGGGCGGCCATCTGGTCCAGCGTGATGGGTTCTTCAGCGGCATAAACCAATGCTTCAAGTTTTGCTTTAATTGACATTGTTGAGATTATTTCCAGTCATCACGGACCATGGCGCCTTCGCCCATGACCGTATCGAACATTGCATGTTTTTTGATCAGGATGTCACCAAAAACCTTGTCCTGACGCAGAAGGATCGCCTGCAACCGCACCAGTTCCAACAGTGCAAGGAATGACGCGATGAGCGCGTGCCTTGTGGTCACGTGCTGCAGCAATCGCTTGAGGCGGATTGGCCGGTCTTCCATGAGCAAACGGCGGCGAAAATATTCCACCATCTGTCCAATGGTTACCGTCTCTTCGTCCACCTGCAGCACGGGACGTGTGCGGGCGCGATCAAGAATCTGCTGGAAGACTTTGACCAGATCAACCACGTCTGCGGCCAGCTCAGGCTCAGTGCCTTCGGCGTCCTTAAACTCTTTCATGGACGGGTTGCTGACCACAGCATCTTCCAATTGCTGTTTCTGCAGCAGCATCTGGGCGGCATTCTTGAATTTTTCATGCTCCAGCAGGCGCTGCACAAGTTCTTCGCGCGGATCATCCAGTTCACCGGCAACGGCGTCAGGATCGCGCGGCAGGAGCATCTTGCTCTTGATATGGATCAGCAGCGATGCCATGTAGATGAACTCAGCCGCAACGTCCACATCCAGATGCTTCAGCCCTTCCACGTAGGTAAGGTATTGGGCAGTGATGCGGGCAATAGGAATGTCATAGATGTCGATGTCCTGTTTGCGTATGAGATCAAGCAGGAGATCGAGCGGGCCGTCATAGACCTGGCCGACCGAGATGGAAAATGCTGACTCGCTGGTGCGGGTTTCCGTGATTTGAGTGTTTTCTGCCATTCAAGATGTGCCGCACAGGCCGGTAAAGCCCGTGCGAGCTTTGATCAATTCTAAATGCTTTCAGGAACTCTTGCGTGCAGGCCTGTGGAATACTTGGCCCGGGTTAGTGAGTGTTTGTCACTGCTTCAACAGTTTACTGCAACGGCGAATAGTCACTTTCATATTGCTGGATGGGAACGCCACCGTTGCTGGTGTGGAGCATCACGTCTTTGCCGCTGGCGCGAAGCTCGATGGATACATGATTGCCATCACGCGTAAAGGTCTTCCAGTGTTCCTGGACCAGTTTGGGAGGCAAAATGAAATCGCGCAGGTAACGATCGCGATCTTCCGCCAAAAGAGCAAGTACGTTGAGTGCGCGATCAGCAACCAGGAATTTCCATGTTCCGTTGTCTTCCACCGCCGTGTGCACGCCGACTTTTCTTCCTTTGCGCGTGATGTACGTCTGCGGCTTGTCTTTGCGAAGGGGATTCGCCGCTGAGACTTTGTCCAGCCACTCCGCAGTTTGTAAGTGGTAACGCTCTTCCGGCGAGGCCGCGGACGCGGCAGATTCAGGCACGCGAATGCGAGCGGGAGCAGGCGGCCGGTTGATGGCGGCGCCCATGGATTCGAGGCTAAAGAGGTTTACAGCGCGACGAACGGCCTGCATGGTTTCTTCCGCGGCTGCGGTGGCCTCCTGTGCGCCCTGCCGGATCACGCGCAGAACGTCGTCGGGCTGTGCGGCGAATTGTTTGCGGCGCTGGCGGATAGGAGCGATGTGTGCCTCAGTACTTTCTATCGCGAGAGCTTTGCACTCGATGCACTTGATGGTCGCCTGGGTACAGCCGGCGGTGATGAAAGCCAGACGATCGGCATCACTGAAAATCTGGTGCAGATTGCCGACCGGGCATCGATCAGGATTGCCCTGGTCCGTGAGTTTGGGACGATCAGTAACGCTGCCGCGAATCTTTTCCGCCAGCTTGTCCGCTTCTTCGCTCAGCAGAATCGAGTTGCCATAAGATTTGGACATCTTGCGTCCATCCAGGCCGAGCAGTTTAGGCGTCTTGGTGAGCAATGCCTGCGGTTCTTTGATCAGTGGTTCCTGATGTTCAGTGCCGCCCGATCCGGGAGCACGCCGCGAATAGAAATGATTGAAGCGGCGGGCCACTTCGCGTGTAAGTTCAACATGCGCAACCTGGTCTTCGCCAACAGGCACACCATCTGCCTGGTAAATCAGAATGTCGGCAGCCTGAAGCAGGGGGTAGCCAAGGAACCCGTAGGTGCTCAGATCTTTTGTCTGCAGGTTCTGTTGCTGCTCCTTGTAGCTGGGCACGCGTTCCAGCCAGCCCAGAGGAGTCACCATGGAAAAAAGCACATGCAGTTCCGCGTGCTGCTTTACATGCGACTGGACAAACATGGTGCACTGTTTGGGATCGAGTCCGGCGCCCAGCCAATCAAGAAAGACTTCAAGCGTGTTGGAGGCCAGGCGAGATGTGTCTTCATAGTCCGTGGTCAGTGCGTGCCAGTCCGCCACAAAAAAGAAACACTTGTGTGTGGACTGGAGTTTGACCCAATTCTGGAGCGCGCCCACATAATTGCCGAGGTGCAGAATTCCAGTTGGCCGCATGCCGCTGAGCACGCGTGGACGCGATTTTCCCGATGTGTCTGTCATGCTTTTTCTATCATGATGATGGAGCGGAAGGGCTCGCCTTCACCGTCCCTGGATGTTAACACGCGTTCTATTTTGTCTCCGTCGGCTGGGGCGCGATCGACTTGACCTTCACAGGCTTTGCCGGAATTCCCACGGAGATAGTAAATGGCGGAATATCTTTGGTGGCAACTCCCATCGAACCCAGAAGTCCGTGCTCATGCACGCGCACTCCGCTCATCACCGTGGAATGATAAGTGATGCGCGCCTTTGGGCCGATCTCAGTCCTGGTATTGGTGACGATCATGCCGTCATTCAGATCATGTTCATGCGAATAGACATTGGCGTAGTCGGAGATCGAGGAGCCTTCATGAATTACGATCTCGCCACGGTCGTCGAGCAGAACATATTTATGGATAGTGCAATTGTCTTCCACCGTCAGGTTGTAGCCGTATGAGACTTCCACCCCGTGGAAAATCTTTACGTTCTTGCCAATGAACTTGAACACATGTTTTGCCAGCAGGGCCCGCACGCGATAGCCAAGGGCATGATTGATGCCGAGAGGGGAACGGTCATACATCATCCAGAACCAGATCAGGGGCTTGCGTTCGGCATACTTTTGTCCGTCCACATCACCGTAATATTCCGGTTCCAGAGTGGCGTTGCGGGGATCAAAACTGTGGACCAGCGCCTGTTCGGCCAGGGAAGTATTCGGGCCATGGTCAACGTATGGGCGGCCAAGATAAATCTCATGCAGCGTGTTTCGGACCAGCAGGGAGCGATGCTCAACGTCACGGTTGGAAAACTGTTCGTCCAGATACTGGAGCCAATTGTCAAAACTCTTTTCGGCCGCCGGCAGCGGTTGAAGTTTGCGGTACTCGTAACGCGGCATGCACCAGCCTCTCGATCAAAAAGAAATCAAACTGAGATCATCCATCATATAACGGCGAAGCCGCAAACCACGCGGCCTCACCTTGACTGCTCATGTGTTGGATTTTGGGGCCGCGAGGAACGCCGCAAATTATTGCCAGAGCCGGGGTTTTTTGGTGGGCCCGAGTTCCAGGTCAGAGGCTATTTCTGGACGAGAGTCACCTTGTGGTAGCCCACGGTGGCAGAGTCAATCCGGTTGGGCAGCTTGAATTGTGAATCCAGGCCCACGTTCGGGTACTTCGGCGTGAGGTACTTCTCCACGAAATATTGCAGGGCCATGCGCGGGATCTCTGTACCGTCAAGGCTTACCGTATTTACGTGGACCTTGCCTTGTCCGGCCGTACCAGCGGCGTCAGTCTCAACGGTGACGTCATGCGTGCCGCTGAACAGTCCCATCAGAGGATTGGAAGAATGCTGATTCTCGCGAAGTTGATCAAAGTCAACGGTAAGAAAGGCAGTGACTTTGCCCGACTGCCCCTGCAAGCGAACCTTCTTGACCCCTTGAGGGATCTCCACGCGGCCAGAGGCAAGATAATCATTGATCTCATCTTCGCTGAGGACGGTTGGGGTGGGATCCGGTCGAGACTTGGCGCCGTTTTGTTGTATATACGTGAACTTGCTTTCGGCGCTGTCCGCGAGTCGATGATTGCCATTGGTTTGGCCTGTTGCGCGCTGCGAATTCGTGGACGAAGGCTGCGAGGTTTGCCGCATGTCTGGCGAAAACGCGAGCGTGGGCTCAGGATTCCGAGCGATGACCCACAGCGATACAGCAAGCGAACCAGTTAGAAGGATCCAGGAAATTTTCATATTGATCTTATGTCTATAAACTCGGAGAAGAGATAAAGGTCGCGATATTTCTGATTGTGAGAATGATTTCTAGTGCGTCCGTGCGGCTGTGGTCTCGCTGGATGCAGGCGGCCCCGCAATCTGGGGCTTGTCCAGAGCGCCGGTAATATCCCAGCGTGAGTTGTTCGAACTCAGCTTGAGCCTGGCCTGCTTGTCTGCAAGGGAAACCGTACCGCTCAGGTCGTAGATGCGGGATTCTGCTCTGAATTTGCTTGGCAGAATTTTTAAAGTCTGTTTCTCCAGGTCCATTGCGCCCTGCAGGGTTTGGAAATGCAGTGGCTTGCCGCCGTCGAGCGTAATCAGTTTTGACATCCCGTTGGCGACTACGTATTCAAAGTGTCCAGCCGCGCTGCCCAGCATTTCATCCAGGGTTGCGCCATCGCAATGAAGCGAGTACTTTGCATCCGTACGGCCGTTGACCCATGAAGTGGCAAGCTCGAATTCCGGGCCGCTGGAAGTGATGCGGTCCGTGGCGACGCCGGTGAATTTCCCGCTGGCAGCAAAATGTGGGGTCGCATCACTCCAATCGGCGCGCCATTCGCCCTCGACTGTGCCGCCGCCCAGGCGGGCATTGATGTGGCTGATGAGCAACGCCTTGTCACTGAATTCCACGTGCGCGGCAAATTTTTCCAGTGGCAGTTGGGCAGCTGTGAGCTGGTTTGCCGTCAACGTGCCATTGGCCCGGAAATCGGGGAGTTTGCTGGATGATCCGGAAAAGAAGGGGAACCGCCATCCTTTATCGGCTGAGCCGAGCAATGAGGTGATGTCGGAAACGGTCAAGGCGTCAGAATGGAGATCAAATTCGATGGGACACGGCGGAGCGCCCTGGCATGTCCACGAGTTGTTGATGGTACCGGTGAACGCGATGGGTGTGTGCTCAAACTGACCATTGATGTGGGCCAGAACCATCTCGATCTCGTTGATCTGCGCGTCTGCTTCGGTAATCATCAGACGGTCCTTGATGCCTGGAATCCATGCGGCCAAATTCTGCAGATGTGCCGTGCCGCGCATTTTTGGCGGCGCAAAATTGCCCCAGGCGCCGCTGATGTTGAGATCCACCACGGCTGAGGCGGTGGTGTCCTTGATATCAGTTGGGAATCCCGTGATATTGCCGAGAACCAGCAGCCTTTCGAGGGGCACCATCCCTTTGGCGCCGATCCAGTAAGAGGATGCGTCCGCAGTACCTTGCAATTCCAGCGTTGTGGAAGGACCAAGCTGAACGGAAAAAGTGTCAATGGTCAACGCGTCTGGGGTGGAAGCAGGAGCTTCTTTCTGCCTGGAACGCTTGTTGGTGAAACTGGCGCCAGTCTCAACCGGCCCGATGTGGAATCGTACCGGGCTCACCGGGAAAGGCTTATCCGATGCAGAGGACCGCAGCAGAAAAGCTGATGTCATGCCGGTGCCGTGCCAGTTGCGAACGCCGTTGCGGGCGTGAAAACCGAAGGCAGCGTTCAGGTCGCCGCTGGCGGTGAGATCGTCAGGCAGTTTGCTGCGGGAGTGACGCACCATGGTGGCGAGAGTAGCCAATGGCACGCGCGTGGCAACCACAGACAGATCGTAATCGCGGGGCGTGACGGCAGCCCACTTTGCCGTGAGCAGAACACCGCCGGGGTCGAGCGGCATGTCACACTTCATATCCAGCGATTCGCGGATGTAATCACCCTGGCAGCGGGCATGCAGATGCGGCATGGTGTTGCGATTGATGTCATAACGCCGGAAGCCATCCAGTTCCGCATTGCCGATGATGTGGAGATTCGCAGGAGTACCGCTGAGTTGAAGAGTGGCGGCAAGGCCTCCACGCCATCCGCGGTCCTGCCCGGCAACCAGATTGGAGAACTGGCCGAGCTGGGCCTTGTCCCAGGCAACATCAATTTTCAGCGGCATGTCGCGTAAAGCACGCGAGCGGCGGAGATCACCTTCCATTTTGATGATGCCTGTGTCATTCAGGTTCTTGTCCGTGCGGATGGGACGGCCTTCCATGCGCAGATGCCACACATCTTCCGAGGCAAGCCAGAATGCGAAATCCGTGTTGGTGACAGTGAACGGCGTTTTCTCCGTGTCAACTTTCAAATTGATGCGTCCGGCGGTGGCTTCAATGTAAGGGAAGCGCGAGCGCTGCTCCGCGCTGCGCCGGGCCGTAGGCGCTGTGGGCACCTGTTCTACACGGAGCAGAAGCGATTCCAGGTTCCAATGTCCTTTGGAGTACACAAGATTCAGGCTGGCCGGAGAGCTGTCATCACTGAGCTTGAGATTGGCAATTTCCAGACGTCCATGCCAGAGCGACGTGAGACGAAGATCGGCATTCACCTTGCCGCAGGTCAGCAACGGCTCGGCGCTGAATGCGGGATCATCCATTACCTGAAGGTCATAGACGTCAAAGCCGGGTCGCGGGAACACGCGATACTTTACCTGTCCAATCTTTACCGCGCGGCCAAGCGCATTGGAAAGCGATCCGGCGAGCTGGTCGCGAAACCGCACGCCGTTTATGTTGGGCGGAAGAAAAATCCCCAGCAGCAACAGAAAGACGATTGCCACGGCCAGTTTTCTACGCGTCATTTCAGCCGGCGCCATCAGTGCACCAGCCTGAAGATGCGGTTCCAGCGAGTCATGGTAAAGAAATGGGCCGCGGTTTTGAAAAAAGCCACAACGCGTTGCGGGAACGGAAGCGGCGCGAAATCAGCTTCTGTCTGGTCCAGAGACCAGGCAATAAACAATGGTTGGCCAAGAACATTCGCCTTGGGAACAAAGCCCCAATAGCGGCTGTCATAGCTCACGTCGCGATTGTCGCCCATGGCAAAGTAGCTGTCTTTGGGCACCACTAAATCAGCGCCCACAATGTGCGCAGGCATCTCCATGGTCCAATCGGTGGTGGCGCCGCTGGCAATAGGCGAGACAGCGGGAAAGTCGTCGCGATAGGGAAATTGCGATCCGTTACGGACAACATAGGGTTCGTTCTGCTGCACACCGTTGATGAACACCTTGCCATCACGCAGATGGATTTTGTCACCTTCCACTGCAACGATGCGCTTCACCAGAAAGAGTCCGGGTTCGGCAGGAGAGACAAAGACGACCGTGTCACGGCGGTGCAGATTGTGATAGGGGAAAAGAGGGAAGCTCCCTTTGCCGGTAGGCGTCATGCGATCGACAAATACATGGTCGCCAATCAGCAGTGTGTTCTCCATGGAACTGGAGGGAATCTCAAAATGCTGGATGACAAAGGTGATGATGAAGAGGCCGGAGACAAAGACGCTGGCAAAGCCGGCGAGGGCCTCAGAGAACGTCTCTTTTTCGGGCGCATCTTTTTGTGACGCGTCTTTTTTTAACGCGGCTTTATTTGACGCAGCCCCGCCAGCGGATTCATTTTCCCGCGAATCCGTTTTCTTGCCGTTGTCGAGTGTGGTTTCATCCATCAATATTTTTGTTCCTGAAGGCGCTCTAGATTGCCGTGAGACGATCAGCGTGCAAGAGTTACGTTGTTAAATTCCACCTGCCTGGCTTAGCGCACAAAGTGAAACGCCCGGCTCCATCTGGTCTCACCAAAGAAGTGCAGAAGGATGTAGCCCATGAACTTGGCGCGATCAAACCAGCTTGCATGTTCATACTGGTCCGGCGGCGTCTCAAAAGACCAGTAAATAAACAAGGGACGGCCAACAATATTTTCTCTGGGAATAAAGCCCCAGTAGCGGCTGTCCAGGCTGTTGGACCGATTGTCGCCCATTCCGAAATAACTGTTCGGCGGCACCACCAGATCGCCATTTTGTATGTTGCCCTGCAATTGCATCGGCCACCAGGGATATCCCTGAGTGATTGCCCTCTGACTTCTGGGCGAGCGGCGGGGGAAATTGTCTCTGTAATCCTCTTCGATGTGGTTCGGATTCAGATACGGCTCATTCTGCGCCACTCCGTTCACAAAGAGCTTACCGTCCTCAAGATGAAGCCTGTCGCCTGGTGTTCCCACGATCCGTTTAACCACGTACATTCCCGGCGTTGCAGGATGAAGAAATACGATGATGTCATTGCGTTTGATGTTGCGATACGGCATCAACGGTCCCAAATAGCCGGCTTTCGCCGTTGGGCCGATCCGATCGACAAATACGTGGTCGCCAACCAGCAGGGTGTCTTCCATGGAGCCGGAAGGGATTTCAAAGGCCTGGATTACGAACGTGATGATGAAGAGTCCGCAGACCAGCACGGAGGCAATGCTGCCAATGGATTCAGAGAGCGTCTCTTTGGGGCGTTCGGGTTTTGATTCTACTTTTGCGATTGCGGGCAAGCAGCTAATCCTGACAAATGGCTTAAATTGCGACACTCTTTTATCAATACGGGCTTTCATGAACAACCCGTTCCTTAGTGAACAGGCCGAAACATGCGGTCCCATCGTGCCAGTTGCAGGATATGGGCCAGCATTTGTCCCGGATGAATGAGTTTATCATTCGGCGCGACCTGTTCCGTGTGATCCCCTTCTTCGTTTACTGAGAGGTAGATTACGAGCGGACGCCCTGTGATATTGCCCCGAGGTACAAATCCCCAGTAGCGGCTGTCCAGGCTTCGGTCGCGATTGTCGCCCATGACGAAGTAGTTCCCGGCTGGAACCACGATTTCACCATGGTCTAAATACTGAAATATTTGTTTGCGCCAGCGGCGATCCACGTCTGTGGTGAGATAGGGCGGGACCAGAAAAGTGATGTCAGGAAAGCTATCACGATAGGGGTTGTAGTCCTGCAACACATGCCGCGCGTAATCCTCATGCAGGCGCTCGCCGTTGAGCAAGACCGTCTTATCCAGCAACTTAACGCGGTCTCCCGGCAGCCCGATCACTCGTTTTACGAAGTATTGTTTGGGGTCAACCGGGTAATGGAACACAACAATGTCACCCCGGCGGATATCACGATAGGGCATCAGATGATGTCCGAACCAGCCTTCGGCAGAGTAGTGGATTTTGTCCGCCAGCAGGAAATCGCCGACCATCAGCGTGGTTTCCATGGATTCCGACGGGATGCGAATCGCCTGTGTGACAAAGGTCGTCATGTAAAGAACAATCACCAGGACTGAAAGATAGAACTTGAGACCTTGAGGCTCATGATGATGGAGCAACGGCGAAGGCAAGACCGGTTCCGGATTTGAAATCTCGGTTGTGTGAGCCTCGGGTTGCGGTTCCGATGTTGCAAGTGATGATGCAAGTGACGATGTAAGCGGCGTTTCAGCATTGAGTGGCTGATTTGCGCTGATTTCGGAGTGGCATGGTTCAGAGGTACCGCGCTCTTGCGCACCAGGATCACCGGGCAAGGGATTGCCGGCGTCGGCGTTTGCTTGGTCATGGTTCCGCGGATCAGTCATACGCTTTCCGGAGTCCCTCGCAGGTGTTCAAGTGCAAACTTTGCGGCAAGCTGCTCGGCTTTCTTCTTGGTAGCGCCCTCAGCGCGTGCCACGTACTCAGGGCGCGTATGACCCTGAGGATAAATCCGCGCCTCCACAGTAAATGTCTTGCGATGGTCCGGGCCTTCTTCTTTTACTGTGGCATAGACCGGCTGAAGTCTTCCAGTGGACTGCAGTAATTCCTGCAATGCGGATTTGTAATCGGCCAGGCTGAATTCATTCTGGCTTTCTGTGCGGACGCGTTCCAGCTCCGGCAAAAGAATTTCGCGGATGATGAAATCTCGCGTCTTCTCCATTCCTGCGTCAAGATACAGCGCGGCGATGATTGCTTCCACAGCGTCTGAAAGAAGGGTGGACTTGTTGCGTCCTCCGCTGCGCTCTTCACCCCGGCCCAGGCGAAGATACTGCCCAAGGTCCAGGCGGATGGCGACGCTTACCAGATGGCCGGCGCTTACCAGATGCGCCTTCAACTTGGAGAGCTGTCCTTCATGAAAACCGGGGAAGCGCTCAAACAAGAGCTGGCTGGTCACGAACCCCAGCACGGCATCGCCAAGAAACTCGTATTGTTCGTTGTCCTGGATCTCAAGGTTCGGATCAGCGCCGCTGGCTTTGGATTCCTCATGCGCGTGTGAGCTGTGCGTGAGGGCGCGACCAAGCAGATGGGGACGGCTAAAGGTGTGTCCGAGCGCGGCCTGTAAAGCTGTGAGGTCTAAATCCATGACGCAAGTCTTATCATCTGAAAAGTGAAAAGTGAAAAGTGAAAAGCTTATTGTGGCGGCTCCGTGCCGGTGGTTCCCTGGGAGCGTCCGCGGGACACGCCAGACAGCCGGTCATGTTCAATCTCCGCCATACGCTGCAAGTCAGGGTTCGAACTGGCCAATTGCAGCGCCTGGTTCACGGAGCTTAAAGCTGCCGCATACTTCCTGCGATGGTCCTGCGCCAGCGCAAGGTGGTACCAGAGATACGGATCAGGGTGCGCCTGCGGCAGTCCAACCGCCATGAGCAGATCTTTTTCCGCGCCGGCGTCATCACCTGTCTTGAGCTTCATGATGCCGAGTGCCGAATACGCCATGGATTGCAGAGTGGTGCGATAAAGCGGGAGCTGGTCAGGAGTGGCAGAGAGCGGCAACGGCGTGGACGATCCCAGGACCTTAATGGCGCGATTTCCGCTCCGCTTTATTTCTTCCACCTTACGGGTGCGATCGGGATCATTATCTTCCATTCCATCGGCCAGAACGGATGCCGTGAGAACCAGCGCCACGGGATGGTCAGGATCAATGGACAAAACCTTTTGCGCCATCGCCAGCAGTTTTGGCGAATCATTTTCTGACTGATAGGCATACATCGCGCGGGTATAAAGGAAGAGGCGAAGTTCACTTGCAGGATATTTTGTGGCGAACTCATTGGCAGAAATCTCCGCCAGGTTGCCGCCAATCACGTTCCTCGCCGCGTTGAAATCTTCAATCTCCTGCCGGCTGGCTGCGCGGGGATGGAGAGAGATGTCTGGCGCAGTCTGGTCCGAACGTTGCTGCGTTGCGGCAGCGGCCGGAACCATGGACAGGCCGAAGCCCGGTGGAGCCAGGATAGCGACAAATAGTACGGCTCTCAGCATTGAAATCTTGCGCCTTGGCGGCGGGTTCGTGAACTCACAACTTCTCTCATCTCTGCTTACAAAATACCCGAATCAGCGCGGTGGCTGCGAACTATTTGCGGGCGGTTGTTGCCCAGCCGGAGTCTCCTGGCGGGTAAGTAGAACCAGGCGGTCACGCTCACCCGTCGCCAGCTTGCCCAGCTCAGGATTCGCGCTGGCGTAATTCAGCGCCTTCTGAACGGATGCCAGCGCGTCAGTATATTTGCCCTGATGGTCCTGAGCCAGCGCCAGGTGATACCAGACATACGGATCAGGCGCGGCAGGCAGCAGGTCCGCCGAGAGTTTCAGTTCGGCTTCGGCCCGGGCGTCGTTTTTTTCCTTGAGATTCATGATACCGATGGCGGAATGAGCCATGGAACGCAACGTGTCTTTATAACCCTTGATTTGTTCTGGTGTAGCGCCGGAAGGAGGGACAAAGGCAATGTCAATGGTCTGCAGAGCGCGGCCGGCATTCTTCTGGATGGTGGCCGTCTTGGTGGCGCGATCAGGATCATTTTCAGTGAAATTATCAGACAGTGCGGTGGCAGTCAGCACCAGAGCAACGGGATTGTCGGGATCGTAGGCAAGGACTTTCTCACCCATCGCCAGCATCTTGTCCGGATTGTTTTCCGCCTGATAGTTGTGCATGGCTTTGCTGTAAAGAATTGAACGCAGTTCGCTATCGGGGTATTTGGCGGCAAAGTCATTGGCGGCCTTTTCCATGGCCGCGCCACCGGAGATGGCGTTAGCTGTATTGTAATCAGCGTACTCAGGTTGGGTCTTTGCCTGTGGCGTATGGCGCGTGACGGCCTGCGGAGAAGGACTGGGGCTCGGGGGCTGAGCGAGAGCAGGCAAGGACACGAAAAGAAGGAACAAAGCCGCGAGCAACCTGGTCACGTAAGTCTTCTCGAAAGCGTTGGCCATTTACTTCGGCGCCTCCGGCTTGTGATACGGAGCGGTCAATCCACGTTCGGCCGCATTGCGGGTATCGGATGCTGGATCCCCGGCCGCCAGCGCCAGACGATAGTGTTCAACCGCAGCTTCACGTTTTTCCTGTATATCAAGAATCCGGCCGAGATAAATGTGGCTCCAGGCCAGGATGCGAGGGTCGTGAGAAGATTGGACTGCCTGCTCAAAGTCAGAGCGCGCGTCTTCCATCTTTCCCTGCAAAGAAGCGATGCGAGCGAGCAGGAAGGCGGCGCGTCCCGGCTCCTCACCACCATTATTGTGCTGCAGGACTTGCAAGGCCAGGCGCTCGGCAGTCTGGCGGTCGCCGCCGGCAAATCGAAGCTCCGCTTCATCCAGCAGGCTGGCCTGGGACGCGGCACGCGAAGCACTGATCACTTCCGGTTCAGCGTGGGCAGCGAAGGTTACGTCGTGAGCGTGTTTACGCTCGCGTTCAAGGTCAATGTTGTGGAGAAGGTCACCATAGCCGGTCTTCATACCGGTGGACTCCTTCTCAAATTCCGCCAGAGCGTCATAGAAATAACGAGTGAAGACAAAGCCTTCTTCAACCGATCGTTGAACGTAAGCCTCACGTCCGCGGTCATTGGTTTTGGGTATGGTGGTGCGCGTTTCAATCGCGCGGATCAGGCATTCATTCACCATGAGAGAAATGTCTTCCTTAAACGATCGGTTTAAGGGAGCGCGTTGAATGGTTTCAAGGATCGGTTCCAGTCGTTTCAAGCTGGTGCCATGGGCCTGGGCCAGAGGATCCAGAACAAAATGAAGATAGGTGTGGCGAATCTCAGCCAGCCGCAGCTTGTCATTCTTGCTCGGCGAGACAATGACGAAGTAGCTTGAGCCGTAATTGCGAGAGTCCACGCTGGAAGGTGAAAGCATTGGTTCAAGGTAGACCGCGAACTGCTGGCCCGGATAATTGGCAAACGGCAGCTTGAGGTAAAGGTCGGTTTGAGTGATCACATCGGCGATGGGATCGTGGAACCGATTTACCAGGTCCTGATACTCAGGCTGATGCTTCTGCCATAGCGCGTGCATACCGGCCGCGACGTAAAACTTCTGCAGCAGTGATACGATGCCCTGAACGTGTCCGGCGTCGGGCGGCAAGTCGGCTTCAGGCAGTTTGAGAGCGAAGCCCGGAGCATCACCCAGTTCCAGCGCCAGCGAGAGATACTTGGAGATGTCATTGGGAGAATCCGGCGCTTCATGGTCCTTCCAGAACTCGCAGATGGCATCGCGGGTCCTGGCAGCGTCGGGCGAAGACTTGACCGCAGCCATGATTTCATTGCGGACGGCCTCACGCAGGGGCAGAGAATCCTGCAAGCCGGCGTTGTAGCCACAGGTGTTGAGAACACTTGTGAGAGTAAAAAAAGGCTCGCTGATCTCAAGCTGGGCCTTGGTGGTCTGGGCGAATCCCATACCAGAGACTGCCAGTAACAGCAGCCAGACGGACAACGGTAAAAATCTGGACCTCAGAATCCCTCCAAAATGTACGGGAAATAAGAGTTTAGGCCAGAAAAACAGCGAGGGTCAAACGAGTAATAGGGAGAACAGGGGGAAGAACTTCTGGATTTCTCGCCCAGATGCCTTATACATCATTGATCGACCGCCGCCACAGAAAAATACTGGTTGCGAGATTCGAAAGATAGACAATCTACAATATCCAACGGAACGCTTTACCTGAGTCTCCAAATCGTTCGCTTCGTTGATGAGAATTTCGCCGGATTCGTGGCCGGAGAGTTTACTGATGCCCAAGGGGCGCGACACACCGTCATTGACAAAGTCCCTGTAATCGCTCTGACTGATCTCTGGGCAGATTCCGTTTACCCGCAACCGGGTGCGGTAGCATGCGAAATCCTCGAGCAATCCCAGGATGCACAGGGACGAAACCTTCTAAAAATAACCATCGACAAACCATGGGGTGTTGAATCCGTGGATGGCAAGACCGAGTTTGTTGTTTTTGATGGACAAGTAACGCACGAACTCGCTAGGTAAAATTACCTCTCAGCAATAAGAATCCTATACCTTGACATAGATCATTCTTCCTATATTGTGTTCTCCACACAGGAGAATCCATGGATATTGTTGGGATAGTGATCGGGTTGGTGACCTGGTTTATTGTGCGCTGCCTGATTTCCGGCATCTATACGGTCAACCAGAGCGAACGGGCAGTCAAAACCAGTTTCGGACGCGCGGAACGCATTCCCGGAGCAAGCACCACGAACGATCCGATATCGGCGAGCCTTGATGCAGACGAAAAACAACGCTATGCCTATCCGCAGGTGCGTGTGATTGTCCCCGGAGGCCCTTACTTTAAGCTGCCTTGGCAGAAGATTTACAAAGTTTCTGTGGCCACGCAGACGGTGAACATGGCATACGATCCGGAATCGAACAGCGCCAACCAGAGCGGCACTGTGGTGGAAGCGGTCACCAAGGATCAACTCAACACCGGACTAACCGGGCAGATTCGCTATCGCATCTCTGAGCGGAATCTTTACGCTTACCTGTTCGGAGTGAAAAATCCGATCGCGCACGTGATGGGATATTTTGTTTCGGTGTTGCGCGAACGCATCGCCACATTTGAAGCGCCGCCCGATCCCGCGGCAGTAACAGCCGCAGCGGAGAACGCAAACCCGATTGCCGCGAGCGCTGGAAGCCCAATTGCCGCCGCCAGCGGTATTTCCATCAACGATTTGCGCAAGAATCTGCGCGATCTGAATGAACATATGGACCGCGAGTGCTCCTCTTCAGAAGCGCGTTACGGCATCGTGTTGGATGCCTCACTCATTACCGGCATCGATCCGCCGGCGGAAGTGGAATCCGCGCTGGCGGCCATCAACACCGCGCACAACATGGTTTCGTCTGACGTAAGTCTGGCGCAGGCCACGGCTGACCAGAGAATTGAACTGTCCAAACGCGCTGCTGAGATCGAAACACTCAAGGCGCAGGCTGAAGTGCAGCCGCTTACGGCGCTAGCAAGCCAGCTTTCTGACCTCAAACGCAGTGGGCCGAATGCCCTCAGTGCTTATGTACGCAATGTCCGGCTAGGGTTGTTCAGCCAGGCCCAGCAGGTAGTGATGGAGTCAAAACGATGAACACACTCATAACTGCACTGGCGACCTTTGTTCTCAGTTTTCTCATTGTGCCCTTGCTGCTGGCCGTATTGCGTCTGCTTGGGCTGTACACCGTTGTGGAAGAAGGGCGTTGCCATGTGTATGTCCTGTTCGGCAAGGTCGTGGCGACAATCAGCGAGCCTGGGCTACACATTCTTCTTTTCAAGCTGGGATTGAAAGCGCCGATCGTGAGCTGGATGGGACGCCTCTACGTGCTGGATATGCGCATTGACCAGCAATATCTGCGCAGCCAGCCGGTGAATTCAGAAGAAGGCGCGCCGATGGGCATTGGAATCTGGTATGAAATGTTCATCAGCGATCCGGTGTCATTTCTTTTCAAGAACGCTGATCCTCGCGGATCGCTATCCGCCAACGTGAGCAATTCAACCGTGCGTTGCCTCAGCAATATGAAACTGGCAGACATGCTGCAGAACCGCCACTCCATGAGCCAGACGGTGCGTGCGGAAGTTTCGCCGCAGTCGCATGAGTGGGGCTACAAACTCGGTTCAGTCTATATCCGTAAAGTCCACTTCCGCGACAGTCAGATGATCGCGCAGATTGAAGAGAAGGTGGTCAATCGGTTGCGGCAGGTTACTTCATCCATCAAGCAGGACGGAGCCAATCAGGTAAGCATCATCACCAGCACGGCGGAAAGACAGGCAGCGGTGGAATTTGCAAAAGCCGCAGCGACGCGTCCACGTATTGTTGGCGAAGCGCTGAACCAGGTAGCGGCTGACCCCGACGTGGAAGCTGCCATGTTCGAGATTCTTGAGATCCAGAAGATGATGGAAAGCAAGGCTCGCATCACGCTCATTCCGCAGAACGGGGGATTGTTGCCGGATCTGCTGGTGGCCAAGCCAGAAAGGCCCGAACCGCCATCTCTGAGTTCCTTCGGAAAGGCCGCCGGCTCAAGCTAGGGGCGAACGCCGTCAAATCTCGGGAACTTTTCCGCTGTAGAGGCCGTATCTTCCTGGCATAGACGCTGCCACGTCCGTGTTTTTAAGGCGTATCAGCTTGAGGCCAGGAGGTATCTACATGGCAGGGTTGAAAACGGCAGTTGCTGCCGAAACATTGCCACGTTCTCTGGCCAGGATTGCTGGCGTCTTCTATTTGTTGAACATCATCACCGGTTCATTGGCCCTGGTGTTTTACGGGCGCAAGCTTGCCGTATATGGAAACGCCGCCATTCTCATTTCGACAGCCTGTTATGTGGCGGTTACGTTGCTCTTCTTCAAAATATTTAAGCCTGTGGACAACAAGCTCTCATTGCTGGCGGCGATTCTCAGCCTGCTAGGTTGCGTCGTTGGAGCTTTGAGTCCGTTTCATTTTCTTCCTGTCTACATCAACAGTCTGGAATTTTTTGGATTCTATTGCCTTCTGATCGGCCTGCTCATTTTCAAATCAACCTTTCTTCCGCGATTTCTGGGTGGGTTGATGGCGTTTGGCGGATTAGGCTGGCTGACTTTTCTCTCATTGCCTCTGGCAAAGCATTTATCTCCATACAACCTGGTCCCCGGCATCTTTGGGGAAGTATCTCTGACTATTTGGCTTCTTGTGGCCGGCGTGAACGTTCAACGATGGAGTGAGCAGAACAAATTGAGCGGCGCCGGCACCAGCTCTGCGACTTTTTAGGCCACTGAGGGAAACAATGTCCATCTCGCCCATGTTGGCTTTGCATATCTGTGGTGGAACCGTGGGATGCCTATCGGGCTTCGTGGCCGTCGCCTTCCGCAAGGGCTCTCGACGGCATGCAATCGCGGGAACCGTCTTCGTGATCTCCATGCTGACCCTGGCAGCCAGCGGCGCCTTCATGGCCAGCATGAAATTCCAACCGGGCAACATCCTGGGAGGAGCGTTCACGTTCTATCTTGTGGCAACGGCGTGGCTCACCGCGAAGCATCGACACGGGGAAAAAGGCATTGCCGATTGGATCGCGTTTTCCCTGGCGCTCGGTGTGGCAGCCTTCGAAGTGACTTTCGCAATTCAAGCGGCCATGAGCCCGACCGGGCATAGATACGGATATCCGCCAGGGCCGTACATCATGTTTGGCACGGCGGCGCTGCTTGCAGTGGCGGGAGACTTACGCCTGCTCCTGGGGAGCGGAGTTTTGGGAATTCAGCGAATCGCACGCCATCTGTGGCGCATGTGTTTTGCCTGGTTCATTGCATCTGCATCCATCTTTCTGGCGCGGCCGCATTTGTTTCCGGCCATCATGCGCAAGTCCGGAGCGCTCATTTTTTTGACTTTCCTGCCGCTGATCCTGCTGATCTTCTGGGTGGTGCGGGTCAAGTACAGCAAGAAATTCAGAAAGACCGTCCCTTCATCCAGTCTGGGAAGAGTGCCGTTGCCGGCAAGTAAGTAGGTGTCGGCAGGGTAGTCTCTCATCTCTCCTTGACAGCTTAGGAGAGATGGAGTTATTCTCCTAATTGTCTTAGGAGTCAACCTTGCCCTTGCCACGTGGATTCCCGCACAACGTGCGCTGTCCGTGAATCCGTTGATATTGTTGAGGGAAGAGTAGGGCATTTTGAAATTTCAAATTTTGAATTTGAAAATTATCTCACCAAAGATAAAAGCTCAAGGTCCCTCAGGGCTGCTTGCGAGCTGATGAAAACGCCCGCTTCGCTTACGCCCTTCGGAATGACGTATCTCTCGGAGAGAAGGTCTCGTCAGGTGGTCTTTACGTCTCAGCGATGTCGTCGAATGACAAATTCAAGAAGACAGTAGGGATCCCTCGCTGTGCTCGGGATAAAGAACAAAGCGCCTACCCCTTCACGTTGATGTGAGAGAACGACATCACCGCTTTGCCTGGCACCGGGCGTCCGAATGACTGTGCCGGAGCGAAAATGGTGAACAGGAGCGCCCGGTTCAGTTGCTGGCGGATCTGTTCATCATCCTGGCCGGAGATGATGCGATAGGATTCAACGCGTCCCGTCACGCCAACGTAGGTTTCAATCACCACCGGAGAATCCAGCGCGATCTGGATATCGGAATCCGACATTTCCAGGCGCGGCGGTGTGTACAGCATGGTGGGAACGTCGTCTGAGGCGTCGGCCGGAACAGGCACGACAAAGCATCCGATCAAAGCGGCGAAGAAAATCACGGCACTCACAAGACCAGCAGTGGCCGGGAACATGAAAGCATTCATCAGGTTTTCCAGACGAACGCTGTAGCCGCGCAACACACCGCGCCAGCTTCTGGACCGTTCGCTGGATAAAGCGATTCGCAACTTCATGGCGAGCTCCGGCGGGGCCGGTCTGCGCCCGAGTGAGGCAACCAGGGCACGGGACTTTTCCAGCATCGCGTACTCTGACTCACAAACAGCGCATTCACTCAGGTGGTTGGAGACTTCATGCATCTCCATGCCGCTCACGGCACCATCCATATACGATGAGAACAGCGGCTTTGCCTCCGTGCATCTCATGATTGTGCCTCCACTTCCTTCTGGCCGGTTGATGCTGGCGCGGGCCGGGTTTCGTTGACAGAAGCCCTCCGCACCGGCTTGGCCTTACCCACCTCATGACCCAGTTCCTTGACGAATGGCTCCAGCCGTTCGCGAAGAGCATTACGTCCCCTGATCAGCCGTGATTTCACGGTGCCCAGGGATATCTGCAACACTTCCGCAATCTCTTCATAAGCCAGGCCTTCAATGTCACGCAGCACCACGGTGGTGCGATACGGCTCTGAAATTTCTTTCAGTTCCTGTTCCACGCGGGCACGTACTTGCTCATGGGCAAACAGTTCCAGGGGCGATTCGCCACGGTCAGCCAGCGTGTCACACAGGCCAAAGGAACCACCATCATCATCGGTCTGCGCTTCCATGGACGTTTCTTTGCTCTTGTGGCGAAACCACCACCGTCTCTGGTTGGAAGCTTCATGAATCGCGATGCGATAGAGCCAGGTTTTCAGGCTGCATTCGCCGTTGAAGCGCTTCATGCCGCGAAATACTTTGAGGAAAACTTCCTGAGTGGTATCGGCCGCATCCGTAGGGTCAGTGAGTATGCGGTACACCAGACTGTAGATCGGCTGGTGATAGTGTGCGATGAGCCAGTTGTATGCCTCCTCGGAACCGGTCTTGAGTTCCGCGACAATTGAGGCTTCTTCCGCCCGTACGGCGATAGCGCTGGCTATATTTCCCACTGCTGCTGCTGCTCCCGCCATTCTTCTCATGGCGACTCCTCAAAGTTACCAAGATTATGCAGCCGCTGACAACTTCTTTCCCTTGAACGTGATGACCTTGGTTATCGGCCATTTTGACGTCCACAGGCATATAGACCCCGAAAGAGGGATGGAAGTTCCAGAAACTCAGGAGGAGAAAGAGTTACTTAGGTGAGGGCGAAGGCGAGGGGGAAGGCTTGGCAGCAGGCTTGGGAGAGGGCTTGGAAGTCTTTTTTTTTGCATGACTTGCAGACTCATCAGGCACATCGTCAACAATAATGTGCTTGACGCCATTGGGCCCGGTCACGGTGCGAAGGCCATTGTTGACCGTGACTGTGCCGGGTGGCGCCTGGGCAGGGGCACCGCCTGGAGGCGGTGTCCTCACCCGGGACTCGTAGGTTGTGGCCTGTTGTTGAATGTATGTGGATAGGTTCTCGCGGGCAGAGTCGAGGGCAGCAGCGTCAGCGGCAAGCGGTTCATACTCTTCCCTCTTGCCCAGAACGCCGGCAGCGTCAGTAAGCGAGGTCAGGTATTCATACACAATGGTCATGTTGTGGTAAAGCTTGAAGGTGGCAGACACGTTGCCATGGCTGTTTTGTATGTCACCAATCAGGCCGGGAACGGCGTTGGTGAGATTGCGCTGGATGGAGTCAGAGATCTTTTGCAACTGGTCTTTCTGGTCGGAGTCAGTCTTCCATTTTTCTATGCGCAGCTTGCCAAGGTCTCCATTGGTGGCCAGGGCCGCCTTCTGCACCTGGGCGATGATGAGGTTCAGGTTTGCCTGCACGGGTTGGGCCTGTCCACCGGGTTGAGGTGCGCCCTGTTGAGGTCTGCCTTGTTGCGAGACACCAGCTTGCGAGACACTAGGTGACTGGCCCCAGGCCGACAGACTCGCCAAGGCAAATGCGATCGGCACTAATCTTCTTGCAAGGGTCTTCAAATCATTCCCTCCTTGTTGGTACTAGATGAGAGTAGCTGGCTTGGAGGTTACTCAGAGGCCTACCACTAAATACCTGCGCGCGAACCCAGCTACGTAAATCGGGCCCTCTTCAGACGTCCGTTTAATAGGATACACAAAAGCGGGGCTGCTGCAGGAGGACACCCAAAAACAGGCCTGTAGAGATGCAAAGTGGAGGCCAAATTCCGCTTATGAACACAAGAGAGAGACCCTGAAAAGGATTGCTCCGGCGCGGAGCAGAGTGATTGATAATCTATCCGCGCGCAGTCTGGAGGAGCCGGCATGCGAACAAGAACGGCAGTTTTGCTGGGAGCCAGTGGACTGACAGGCAGTTATTGTTTACGCGGTCTGGTTGGAGTCCGGGAATATTCACGCGTGGTCCTGCTGGTGAGGAAAAAGTTGTCGTTTGACGAAACAGCGGCGGGCGAATCAGGGACCCACGCAGATAAGGTCGAACAGATCGCAATGGACCTGGGTGAAATGACGGCCGGCAATTTCACCGGCGTGAATGACGTGTTCTGTGCGCTGGGAACAACCATCGCGAAAGCTGGTTCACAAGCGGCGTTTCGGGCCGTGGATTATGAGTTGGCAATGCGCGCTGCGCGGGCCGCTAAAGAGGCTGGCGTCGAGCAGTTCCTGCTGGTTTCGTCGGTGGGCGCCGATCCCGGGTCTTCCAATTTTTATCTGCGGACCAAAGGAGAGCTGGAGCGTGATCTGGCCTCGCTGAAATTCACGGCATTGCATATTTTTCGTCCCGGATTGCTGCTGGGGCAGCGGCAGGAGTTTCGCTTGCCGGAAGCTTTTGCGCAGCGGATTGGCCCGTTGCTGAATCCGCTGATGATGGGGCCGCTGAGAAAATATCGCTCAGTGCGCGCGAAGACCGTGGGTGATGCCATGGTGGCTGCGGCGCTGCGAGGCGGAAGCGGCATTTTTACCTATCACTACGATGAAATCGTCGATCTTGCCAGCAGACATTGAACCAAGTGCTTTGCTTTTCTCCGAGTCTCCGTGCCTTCGCGGTAGGTGTTCCGGTTTTGCTTTTTCAATTTCCCGATTACCAAATTACCCGATTACCCAATCCTTTGCGGCGGTGCCCCTCCCCCCCTGCCTCAACTAGGATTCCAAAGTATTTAACGCGAATCATCCCAGTCGATCCCAACCGGATCCCTACCGGATCCCTGACGCGCCCGTTCGCAAGCCGAGTTCGAGCCTTGGTTTGGCTAATTGCCATTTGCCAATTGCCATTTGCTTAGTTGTCAAAGACCCTGCGCACCTGGACGCATCTTCTAGATAGCACGGTTTTGCCTGCAAACCAAATGATCTTAAGTTTGCCATTTGCGTCTCCGCATCGGCGTCGCTTTTCGTTTGGTGTTGCTTTTGATTTTGCCATTCACCAATGGCTAAGGGCTAAATGCAAAAGGCTGGTTTTCCGTGATTGTTTGGTTTTATCTGGAATCTTCATCCCACCACCCGGGAGTATTAGGTAAACCGCGGACAGGGAACTGCTTGACAGTTCTTACGAAATCTTTCGGAGTCTTTTACAGGCGCCTGATGTTATAGCTGAACGTGAGTAGAAGCTTCAGTGTCGGAAAATGGTCTGCCAAACATGGTTCTGCCAGAGAGGTCCTGTATGCCGAAAAAGATTTTGCGGGGTTCGATCGGCTTTATCTTCACTTTCATTTCTTTACATCCGTTTTTGGCGTACGCAGCTACGCCTCAGGAACAATATCGCAAAGCAATCAGCCTTTTGTTGCCGGCCAATCATCACCAGAGTGATCAGAATGACGCCATCAACCTGCTGCGAGCAGCGGCAGGCAACGGGTACTCGCCGGCGCAGACGGCGCTGGCGTCCGCGTATGAGCAGGGCTTCGTGGTGACGCAGGACACACAACAGGCGATCAGCTGGTACAAAAAAGCCGCCGAACAAGGTGACTGGATTGCCCAGTTCTCTCTAGGACGTATTTACTTCATCGGCGGGCCCGTCTCGAGAGATACCGCGATGGCGAAAAAATGGTTTGAATTGGCAGCGGCAGATGAGCGCGATAGCGGTGCTGCATTTTATCTGGGACTTCTATACGACGATGGACAGGGAACAGCGACCAATTACAAGGTGGCAGAGAAGTGGTACCGGCAAGCGGCCGAGCGAGGTAACCCGTTCGCGATGGTAAAGCTTGGTTTGCTCCTGCTCAAAGGTGTGGTCGCAGAACCCGGCCCAAAAAATAGAGAGGAAGCATACGTCTTCTTTCTTGCAGCCGCTGCGCTGGGGAACCACCAGGTTGATCAACAATTACAGTCAATCGAAACCGATCTGGGAAAAAATGGCGCCGATGCCGCACGGGCGAAAGCATTGGATCTGCGTGATCGCGTTTACGGATATTCGCAAGGGCAATGCAGCGGATGGTATGGACAATTCAGCAGCACACCAACGTCTCCACCACTTGATCTCCAGCTCGAATGTGAGCGCTAAGGCCATCCACGATTGCGGTTGTCATTGACGCATCTGCAATCAGCCATTAGTCTCTTTGCGATTGATGGGAGGAATGGCATGAGAAGAACAGTTGTGTTCGTTGCGATGATGATCGCAGGTGTGTTGGCGGTGGCGCAGGGAACTTCGTCCGCGCAGAGCAGCCCTTCACCAGGCGCACCGGCGCAGGCAGCAGTGGTACGCCCGGGTGAGAACCTGGTGGTGGAGAATATTCCGCCCATACCGCTGGCCATTGCGGAAAAAGCCAACCAGTATGGAGAGTTTCGGTCCGCGGGATTTGCCGATTGGGACCCGGTGAAGCGCGAAATGCTGATCATCACCCGGTTTGCCGACGTGCCGCAGATCCATCTGGTGAAGATGCCGGGCGGAGCACGCACACAGCTTACGTTCTATCCTGATCGCACCGGCGGCGCGCATTATGGACCGAAAGGCGATTACTTTGTCTTCAGCAAAGACGTAGGCGGCGGCGAGTGGTTCCAGCTCTATCGCTACGATCTGGCCAATGGCAACGTGACACTGCTCACGGATGGCAAGTCGCGCAATACGGACCCGGTGTACTCCCACAACAGTGACATGGTCGCGTACAGTTCAACCCGCCGCACCGGACAAGACACAGACCTGTGGGCGATGAACCCAAAAGATCCGAAGTCTGATCGCATGGTGATGAAGCTGGAAGGCGGCGGATGGGGCGCGCTGGACTGGTCGCCGGACAACAAACAGTTGCTGGTGGCAAACGAAGTGTCCGCGAATCAGAGCTACATCTATCTGGTGGACGTTGCCAGCGGCGAGAAGAAGCTGCTGACGCCCAAAGGCACGGACGAAATCGCATACGGAGAGGCCAGGTTCAGCAAAGATGGAAAGGGCTTCTTCGCCACAACCGACCGTGATTCAGAGTTTCACCGGCTTACATACTTCGACCTGAGCGGCGCGCAACCTGTGTATTTCACCACCGACATCAAGTGGGACGTTGATACTTTCGACATCAGTGATGACGGAAAGACTCTCGCGTTTGTCACCAATGAGGACGGCATCAGCAAGTTGTATCTGATGGATACGGCGACCAGGAAATATCGTCCGGTGGAAAATATTCCTGTGGGGCTGATTGGCGGGGTCAAGTTTCACAAGAATAATCACGATCTTGGACTGGTGCTGACATCGTCACGCTCGACGTCGGACGCGTATTCACTGGATGTAACGACAGGCAAGCTGGAGCGATGGACAACCAGCGAGACAGGCGGACTCAACACGGCGAATTTCGCTGAGCCAAAGCTGATCAAATGGCAGACGTTTGACGGGAAGACGATCTCCGGTTTCCTCTACATGCCGGATGCAACGAAGTTTCCCGGCAAGCGTCCGGTGATTGTGAACATACACGGCGGGCCGGAAGGGCAGTACCGTCCGGGATTTCTCGGTCGCAACAATTACTTTCTGAGTGAAATGGGCGTGGCGATTATCTTTCCCAATGTCCGCGGATCATCCGGCTATGGCAAGACATTCCTGAAGCTGGATAACGGAATGCACCGCGACGATACATATAAGGATACTGGCGCGCTGCTGGACTGGATCAAACAGAGCCCGCAACTTGATGGCGACAAGATCATGATCACCGGCGGGAGCTACGGTGGACACATGACCTGGGCCACGGCAACCTTTTACAACGACAAGATCTGCTGCTCATTGCCGATTGTGGGCATGTCAAACCTGGTGACGTTGCTGGAACACACAGAAGCCTACCGCCGCGATCTGCGACGGGTGGAATATGGCGACGAGCGCGATCCAAAGATGCGTGAGTATCTGGAGAAGATTGCGCCCTTGAACAATTCGGAGAAGATACGCAAGCCGGTGTTTGCCGTGGTAGGGAAGAATGATCCGCGTGTGCCCTGGACCGAATCCAGGCAGATGCTGGACAAGCTGAAGAGCAATGGCATTGCTACCTGGTTTCTGATGGCGAATGATGAAGGTCATGGTTACGCCAAGAAGAAGAACCAGGACTTCCAGTTCTACGCGACCATCATGTTCGTGCGGCAATTCCTGCTGGGTGAAAAAGAAGCGGGAGCGTCAGGGGCGCAGTGAGTTGATCGAAATAAGGACCTTGTGCTTCGAGGGCACAAAGCAAGCGCAAGGTCCCGCTTCAGATCAGTGTCATCTGTGTTGATCAGTGGTGAGTCTTAAACCGGAAAGCTGGCAAGTTCGGCGTTGCCTCCGCAGATCACAACGCCGACGCAGTCGCCGGCTTTGGGCTTGTACGCCCCGGAGAGCAGGGCCGCAAATGCCGTTGCGCCGCCTGGTTCGGCGACGATCCGCAACGTTTGCCACAGAGTGCGCTGAGCTTCAATGATCTGTTCGTCGGTAACGAGTACAACTTCGGGAACATATTTCTGCGCGATAGGGAACATCAATTCACCCACACGGCGCGCGCCCAGTGAGTCCGCAGCGATGCCGCTGGTTTCCACCTCAATGACGTGGTTGGCGTCGAGCGATTTGCGCAGGGATGCAGCCCGTTCCGGTTCAACGCCGATCACGCGGACGCGGTCGCGAAACCAGGAAGCAACGCCGCCGATGAGTCCGCCGCCGCCCACCGCGATCAGGACCGAATCGAGCTCAGGCACCTGTTGTTCAAACTCCATGCCCAGCGTACCCTGACCGGCAAGGACGTAAGGATCGTCGTACGCATGAACCGCAAGAGCGCCGGTGATGGAAGCACGTTCGCGGCTGGCAGCCAGGGCTTCAAAGTAATCGCGACCAGTGATGGTGGTGGCGGCGCCATATTGGCGAAGACGGTTGACCTTGTTGGGCGACGAAATGGTGGGAACAAATATCTCGGCTTTGTGTCCAAGTTGCTGGGCGGCATAAGCGACCGCCGCGCCATGGTTACCGCCGGAGGCGGCGATCACTCCAGCATCAGGGACCTTTGAAGTTAGGATGCAATTGAAAGCACCGCGCGGCTTGAATGAGCCCGCGTGCTGAAGGCTCTCAAGCTTGAGGAAGATACGCGCGTTGATTCCAAAAGCTTGCTTTTCCAGCCAGGTAACTGGAGTGCGCCGGACATAAGGAGTGATGGTTCTGGCTGCCGCCAGGATCTGGGCGTGGGATATCAGGCTCATAAGAAGGTTCCGAAAGACATTGATTCTATTGGAAAGTCTAATCCTGGCCCGAGCTGCTGAACGAAGAGGCAACGCGTTTTCAATACTTTACACTCTTTTTGTTCGACAAACCGAAGAGATGGCATAACAATAGATAGCTTATGTCCAGGGTCAAGTTAGATGAGTTTGGCCCAGACTGGGGAGTCGGCCGTTTTTAATTTCCTGAAAGTGCGTTTTGGTGTTGCGCTGCTGGTTGTTCTGGCCGCGGGATCGCTATGCGTAGCGCAGGAAGCGGCTATCCAGACTCCGGCTGATACTGACGGCGGATTTCTAACAGGGCAAGGCGCACTGCCACGGTTTGAAGCGGCCAACAAGATGTCCAGCGAAGCTGAACTGGCATTGCGGCAGCAGAGAGCGCTCACGGTTCCGCACTTTTCCAACTCATTTGCATTTGAAGGCAAAACGTTTCCCTTCAGCGTAGTAGGCGCCAAGCCGCAAACCGGTGGCACTACCCAAATCTCGACACAGCTTAAACCGGTGGATCTTCTTTTCAGCGGCTACTCTGACGAGAACGGTCAACCACTGGTTCTGAGCGCGACAGAGGTGCTAGGCAGCGTTTTGAATTCGCCCAACTTCCGCCAGGCGAGTTATGCGACAGGCTTTACCCAGTTTGCCGACGCGGTACAGCGCGCACAGTTTAACAGCTCCATGGCGCGCGACTGGCATACTCTGCTGGGCACACCTCAGGTACTCAAGACACTCACGATTGTGGTGCCAAGGAATTCAGCCAAAGTTTTTCATAACAAGAGCAACGGCCAGTTTTACGCGATCCTTGATATGGAATTTTTTGTCTCCCAGCTCAACACTCTGGTGCAGATGGAAAATCTGGACGTAAGCGCCCTGCCGATTATCCTGACCAGAAATGTGCTGCTGGCGCCGGAAGCGAATGTGCAGAAGTGCTGTGTGCTGGGCTTCCATACAGCGTTTGATGCCGGCGTCCGTGAGAGCGTACAGACTGTTCAGACTCTGGTCTGGGCCAGCTGGATTGATCAGGGGACCCTGGGAGCAGGCATCGCGGACGTGACCGCCATGAGCCATGAAATCTCTGAATGGATGAATGATCCGTTTGGAATTAATCTGGTTCCGGCATGGCAATATCCCACGGCAAGCCTGGGATGCCAGAGCACGCTCGAAACGGCTGATCCGCTGGCGACGTTACCCAATGCCGGATTTCCGGTTCCAATCGACGGTGTAACGTATCATCCGCAAAATCAGGTGCTGTTGCCGTGGTTCACACGCCAGCCATCGACCGCGATTGATGGCGCCTACACTTTTCCCGACCAGAGCCTGCTGACTTCTCCCGCGCAAGCCTGCCCTGCGAAGTAAAGTGTTAACGAGCCGCGACTGGCAGGCGATTACAAATGGCAGCCGTGGCGTGCGTGATCTCTTCTCGTAGCTGTTTCATGATCAACGTTGCTGATCCCTTGCGCAGCATGCGCAAACCCTGGCCAGCCCACAATGATTGAAGATTTGCATCGTGCTGCGTTGCCGCTGCGCGACGCATGGGACGAGTCACCGTATTGTGCCAGGGGAAGGTGAGAGGCGTAAGCCCGTTTCTATTCCATTCATCGATAAAGCTGTTGCGCAGCCCGCGTGCCGGGCGTCCTGAAAAGGCGCGCGTGATGATGGTTTGATCTTCATGCGAAGTTTCGAGAACCTGGCGGAACGAATTGCTGGTCCCTGCCTCATCAGAGAGCAGGAACGCTGTTCCCATCTGCACGGCAGCGGCCCCTAGTATGAGAGCCGCGACAATCCCGCGACCATCCATGATGCCGCCGGAGGCGAGCACAGGGACCTTCACCGCATCCACGATTTGCGGCACCAGGGACATGGTTCCAATCAGAACTGATTCAGCCTCTCTGGTAAAGGTGCCGCGATGACCACCAGCATCACTCCCCTGCGCGGTGATGGCATCCACGCCGGACTGCTCCAGAAGCAGGGCTTCATCCACCGTGGTGGCCGTGCCGATGGTGTAAATGTTTTCGCGCTTGAGACGTTCCATCCACTCAGTGGGGAAGAGTCCAAGGGTAAAACTAATCACCGGGACGTGCAGGCGGATGAGGGTTTCAATTTGTTCAGAAAAATTCTCGCCCGGTGAAGCCGGAGGCTCGGGAGGACTGATACCAAGCTGCTGATGGTATTGCGCCATGAACTCCGCGACTGGTCCGAAGTCGCCGGCCAGCGGCTGATCCGCGTCGGGAGAGAATAGGTTCACTGCGAATGGCCTGGGCGTGAGCTCGCGAATGCGGAGGACATCTTTTTCGATCTGCGCAGGGCTAAGGTATTCCGCGCCGAGTGAGCCGAGTCCGCCAGCGTTGGACACAGCAGCGACGAGTTCAGGAGTTGTGGGGCCGCCGGCCATTGGGGCCTGCACAATGGGAACGGACATGGAATGCAGTTCACAGAAAGTGGGCACTTTAGAACCAGTCCTTTCTTTGATGGTGGGGGATGCGTCGGATGAACAAAGTCATGTTAACCTCGGCCATAGAATCGCCCGAATCAAGCATTTTGTAAAATGATTGGAATTGAACGTATCTATCGTTTATTGTGATGGCAGAAACATGAGTGCGACGTAGGGGGACTACTCTGGAGTCAACACAGCTGAAGATATTTGCCGCAGTCGCGCGTTACGGCAGCATTACGCGTGCGGCGGAGAACCTGCACACAGTGCAGTCAAACGTGACGGTGCATATTCGTGCACTAGAGGAAGAGTTGGGCGTGCCCCTATTGCATCGTCATCGCCGTGGCGTGACACTCACTCAGGCGGGCGAACAGCTTCTACCGTACGCCGTGAAGACACAGGGTGTACTTGATGAGGCGCGTCAGGCGGTGCGTGGGCGCGACCGCGCGCCAATGGGATTGTTGCGGGTAGGCACGCTGGAAACCACGGCGGCCATTCGCCTTCCCCAGATTGTGGCCCAGTTCGGCAAAAAACACCCCGAAGTTGATCTCTCACTCGTGACCGGTACCACAGGCGCGCTGACGAAAGAGGTTCTGGGATATCGGCTGGAAGGTGCATTTGTGGCCGGCCCCTCGATCGATCCGGCGTTATTGGACGAGAAGGTGTTTGTGGAAGAGTTGGTGGTTCTGACCTCTCCCAAGGTCCGCGATCTAAGGGAGCTGAGCAAAGTGCGTGATGAAGTGAAGATCCTGGTTTTTCGCGAAGGGTGTTCCTATCGCACACGATTGGAACGAATTTTGCTTGAAAAAGGCGTTCGCAAGATCAAGGTGATGGAATTCGGCACCCTGGACGGCATATTAGGATGTGCAGCGGCGGGCCTGGGCATCACAATGCTGCCGAAGGCACTGCTGAGAACCGCCAAAGATCGCAGCAAAGTTGGCATACATAAATTGCCGCCGAATGAGGCCCGCGTGGAAACCATCTTTATCCGGCGACGCGACGGCTTTGTGGGGCCGGCATTGGCTGCCTTTATGGAATTTGCGCGCCGATTCAGAAGCGGCGATGCACCCGCAAGAGTCCTAAACAGCAGCAAGACGTCGCGCGTGGTGGAACGGGGAAATTAACCAGCACACTTGAACTGTTCGTCAATCTCAACCTGATGTCCGGCGACGAGCCGGTTATTCTGATTCGCCAGACCCACAACGGCCAGCATGTCATTGAACATTTCTTCGGTCATGCCTTTTTTGCGCGCGGCGGCCGTGTGCGCGGCAATGCAGTAGTCGCATTGATTGCTGATGCTGACGGCGACATAGATCAGCTCTTTCATCAAGGGATCGAGCGGGCCAGGACCCATAATCTGTTTCGTGTCCTCCCACGTGCGTTTCAGGCGGATGGGATCATGCGCGAGGGCCTTCCAGAAGTTGGTAACTTTATCGATTTTGCGCGTGGCCTTGATGTCGTCATATACGGCGCGCACTTCCGGGGATGCGTTCTCATATTCAATGAAACCAAACGTGGACATAGGGCTCCTTAAAAATTGTTACCGCAAAACCTTTTACCGCGGATACACGCGGATAAACGCGGATCTAAAAACTAAAAATATTATCACTCATAGACACAGATAACACGGATTTGCATCTGAATGAGAATTTTAGAGACAACCATGCGCATTCAAATGCGGAGAATAGCAATGGCCAAACACAAATTGAATGTTCTTGATCCGCGTCAATCCGCGTGTATCCGCGGTAAGAATGGTTTAAGTCACCAGTATCAGTTTGCCGGTAGTCTTACGGCCTTCCAGATCGCGTTGTGCCTGTTGCGCGTCGGCGAGTTTGTAGATGTGTTCACTGCGCAGCTTCAGTTTGCCGGCAGCAATCCAGCCCAGAACGTCATTGGCGCGATGCTCGAGTTCTTCACGTGTGGCAATGTAGTTCACCAGCGTGGGACGCGTGACGAACAGCGAACCTTTTTGCGAGAGCTTGATGAGATCGAAAGGCGGAACGGCCCCGCTGGCGCCGCCAAAGAGAATCAAATAGCCGCGCGGGCGAAGAACGTTCAGATCCTGGTCAAAGGTAGTCTTGCCTACGCCGTCATAGACAACGTGAACGCCTTTGTTCTCGGTGAGACGTTTGGTTTCCACTTCAAAATCTTTTTGCGTATAGAGAATTACGTCGTCGGCTCCGTTATCTTTGGCGAGTTTGGCTTTTTCTTCCGAGCCCGCGGTGCCGATCACGCGCGCGCCGATCATTTTTGCCATCTGGACCAGCAGGAGTCCAACTCCACCGGCAGCAGCGTGAATCAGCGCCGTCTCGCCCTTTTTGAGGGGATAGGCGGAGTGCGAAAGGTAGTGTGCGGTCATACCCTGGAGCATGGCCGCGGCAGCCTGCTGGTCAGTGACGCCATCGGGAACTTTGACCAGACGATCGGCGGGAACAGCGGCGTATTCCGCGTAGCTGCCCTGGACGCCGCAGTAAGCCACGCGGTCGCCAACTTTGAGTGACTTTACATCGCTGCCGATGGCGCTTACGGCGCCTGCGGCTTCCTGGCCGTTGATGAAGGGAAGCTGGGCCGGGTAGCGGCCTTCACGGAAATAGATGTCGATAAAATTGACGCCGGCCGCGGCGATTTTTACCACCGCTTCATTCGGCTTGGGCGTGGGAACGGGAATATCAACGAGGGTTAGAACTTCAGGACCGCCGGTCTTTTGTACCTGGATAGCTTTCATAGTTCACCTGAATGTGTGCGACAGAATTTATGCTGGGTCGCCATTGTCCGCAACGCAATAAAATGTCAAAAGGAGAAAGAATTTTCTTCTGCGATGAACATGATGGGAGGGCCGCCGGAAGAGATTTTGATTGCGTGTGCCACCGTTTCTTTTCCTCCGGGCGAATTCAAGCAGGCCTGGAGCGCGTCCATGGAAGGGAAGTGGATCTCCGCCATGCGGTGAAAAGCGGGCGTTGCCTGCGGCGAAGGTATTGCTTTGGTGGCTACCAGCCTGGTTTTGCCCTCAAGTTTCTGGACGGCCATGGGGACGTGGTCCTCCTGATAGACCTTTTCGAACGCGTCAATATCTTTGGGAGTGGGATACAACACAACGACTTTAACGGCTGCCATGAGGGGCTCCTTGGCAAGTGAACTTGCTGCGCAGAAATTGTAATAGGAGAGTCAGGCTTCTGTCTTGCAGCAGATTGCGAAAAATTAGTTTAATGTCAAAATGAATCGGCCACGCGCGCGACTTCATCTATGAGTGTGGGGTAAAGCTCCGGTCGCGAGGTTTGTTGCCGGCGCAATGCAAATCAGGAGAGAGTTTCAGCATGTCAGAGAAACCAACATTGTTTTCCAGCTATCGTATGGGACCTATTGAGTTGAAGAACCGCATTGTGATGGCGCCGATGACCCGGAATCGAGCCGGCAAGGCCAATGAACCCACGGCGTTGAACGCCAGATACTATGAGCAGCGCGCGTCGGCTGGGTTGATCATCACAGAAGCGTCGCAGATTTCGGCGCAGGGATTGGGCTATCCGGGAACGCCGGGTATTTATTCTGACGAGCAGGTGGCGGGTTGGAAGCTGGTGACCGAAGCGGTGCATGACCGAGGCGGAAAGATTTTTCTGCAGCTCTGGCATGTTGGACGTATTTCACATCCGTCTTTGCAAACGGATGGCGCATTGCCGGTTTCGCCTTCTGCCATCAAGCCCGCGGGCAAAGCGTTTACCTTTTCCGGGCTCCAGGATTTCGTGACGCCGCGCGCGCTGGAAACCAAAGAGATTGCCGGAATTGTGGAAGCGTATGCGCATGGAGCGCGTTGCGCCAAAGCTGCCGGATTCGACGGAGTGGAGATCCATGCCGCCAACGGCTATCTGATTGACCAGTTCATTCGCGATGGCGCCAACCAACGCACGGACGAGTACGGTGGCCCGCTGGAAAATCGTCTGCGCTTCCTGCGCGAAGTAACGGAAGCGGTGATTGGCGTGTGGGGACCGGAGCGCGTCGGCATACGCTTCTCTCCCGTGAGCGACTTCAATGACATGCGCGACTCCGATCCGCATGCGACGTTTGGACGAGCGGCCGAGCTGATGAACGACCTGCATATCGGATATGTGCACGTGGTGGAAGCCCTGAATGCTCCGGCACATCCCAAGGGCCGCGTGACGCCGTTAATGCGCGTGAAGTATCGCGGGACGCTCATGGCCAATGGCGGCTACCAACTGGCGTCAGGCAATGAGATTCTGGCGCGCGGAGAGGCTGACCTGGTTTCGTTTGGCGTGCTGTTCCTGGCCAATCCGGATTTGCCGGTCCGGTTTGAAAAGGGCGGGCAGCAGTTGAACCAGCCCGACATGCAGAGTTTTTACGGCGGTGGTGAAAAGGGCTATACCGATTATCCGTCGCTGTAACGATCGCAAGGTTTTTCATTTGATGTGGCATGGATTTCGGCTAAACTCTGAGTAGAACCTAGCCTTAATCCATGCCGCAGATTCCCAACCTGATTCACTGGGCCATACCTGGTTTCATTCTCCTCCTGGTGATTGAAGCCGTGGCAGACGCGCGTATGCGTCGCGAGCTCTATCTTCTTCCCGACACGGCGGCCAGCCTGAGTATGGGCATTGGCAACGTGATCATCGGCCTGCTCACCAAGGCCATGGTGTTCGGAGTTTTCACTTTCATTCATCGCTTTGCCATCTTCAATATCGGTTATCAATGGTGGGCCTGGGCGCTGATCTTCTTTGCCGACGATTTCAGCTATTACTGGTTTCACCGCATCAGCCATGAATGCCGCTTCTTCTGGGCGTCGCATGTGGTGCATCATTCTTCTCAACGCTACAACCTGGGTACGGCCCTGAGGCAGACGTGGACGGGAACATTCATGTCGTGGATCTTCTGGGCATGGCTGCCGCTGGTAGGCTTTCCTCCGCTCATGATCCTTACGATGCAGGCGGTGAGCCTGCTTTACCAGTTCTGGATCCACACCGAACTGATCCGGAACATGGGTCTTCTGGAAGCGGTGCTGAACACGCCGTCACACCATCGCGTACATCATGGAACGAATAACGAGTATCTGGATCGCAACCACGCCGGGATTCTCATCGTCTGGGACCGGATGTTCGGGACGTTTATTCCGGAGAAAGAAAAAGTGGTGTACGGCCTGACGAAGAATATCGGCAGCTACAATCCGTTTCGCATTGCTTTCCACGAATGGATTGACATGTGGCATGACGTGCAGCAGTCGCCTGACTGGAGATTGAAGTTGAAGTATGTTTTTGGCAGGCCGGGATGGCGGGAAGAAAGCCTTAACCAAAAAGAGAAGGCTGCAGCCCAAACTGTATAACACGGCTTTACTAATCTTTATGCAATTGTGGTCATGTCCTTACATTCAAGCAACAATGTTCTTAAGGGCTCTTGGCAATTTAATACGATAATCCGATGATCAGTCGTGCTTTTTAGAGTTGAAAGGAAACTGATGTTACGACGCGCCGTAGCTGTATCGGCCCTGGCCGGGTCGTTGTTATTTCTTGGTTGTGGCGGCTCCATGACTCCAGCCCCAACTGTCGCTACCCAATCCACTCTCTTTGCCGCGGACTCTGTCTTGCAGCAGATAGTTCGATTCGACAATGTGTCCATGCTGAGCGGAAATGTCAATCCAAACTCTGTTCTGGGTTTTCCGGCTGGCCTTGCCTCGGCGTTAGCAGTGGACGCACAAGCAGACCGGATGTTTTTCATTTCGACGCTGACGAACATATCGAGCGGAATCTCGGTTTACGACCACGCAACAACCCGGGTCGGAGGTGCCGCGCCTGATCGTCAAATTGCCGGTCCGGCAACAACGCTCGTTAGAATCGGCCCCATGGTTCTGGATTCCACCAGAGACATGCTTTATGCGGTCAGCGATCTCAACCCTGATGGATCCGCGAACGTCGTTGTCTTCACCAACGCTTCTACCGCCAGCGGAAATGTGGCTCCGGCGAGAATATTGAAGACAGGAATACTAGATGTCCCCTTTAGTATGGCGCTGGATCAGGCTAATGACCGGCTATTCGCGTCTGTGAACGGAGCGCAGATTGATATCTACGACCATATCAGCACTGCGCCAACAGGCGCGATCACCCCGACACGTGTCATCACGGGTCCGCTGACTGGCCTTGGTGTATCGTTCGGCATAGCGTTGGACGGGCACGGACGTCTCTTGGTTTTGAATGACACACCCGCCAGCGTCACAGTTTACGATGCTGCGACGGCGAACGGAAACGCCCCTCCTGTTGCGACTATTACCAGTCCGACACTCGTAGTGCCGGAAGGAATGGCGTTAGATTCGAATGCCGCCAATGGGGGCGATCTATATATCACGGCAAATCCGGGGCAGGTACTGGTCTTTACTGGAATTGCCACAGCCAACGGAAGCGTTAATCCATCTCGAACGATCCAGTACTCAACCAACAACGGCGGCTTTACGCCTATGGTAGTTGTCTCGCACTAACTGGGAGTAGCCGGGGCGCACCGAACGCGTTCCGGCCGCCCGACTGGGTGAGCCTTTTGAAGTTTCGGTCTTGTGGAACCTCAGCGGCTGAAGCCGGGCCTCGGTGAATGTTCTATTGCAGGCATAAATAAATGCCTGCACGTCTATTTCTATCGCTTCGCTCCAACCCGCTTTAAGAGTGTTTCTCGTGGTGTTTGTGAAGTGCCCTGTTGCAACGGGCTCGGCGCGTGGACGGCCTCGCCCTGATTCACCTCGAGCTATCCGCTAAGGGAAAAGAATCTTTGAGTTACAGGTAACTCAGCCACCAGTCCTTCCGGGTCGCTTTCAATGCGGCGAACCAGCGGCAGACCGGATAAAGAATCAGCAAAGTCAAAACCCACACAGCATAGACCGTCCAGAGGCTGTAACCGAAGTTCGGCGGGAAGAGCTTTACTGGGCCGCCCATGGACGGGATGGGATTGAAGATGAACGTAAGCGTCTGTGCGCCGTAACGAATGAAGCTGGCGATCACGAGCAGAATGTGGATCAGGTAGAAGTGCAGGACAAAATAAAACATGGGCACACGGCCGAAGACGATCATCGGATTGGAAGCCTTGAATGCACGCTGATCAAACCAGGCGAGAAAGAGCATGGCAGGGCCGAGCGTCATCAGGATGAAGTCGAGCGATCCGGGATATTTGGTGGTGTTTAGGAAAGAGAGCAGGGTGAAGACGGCTGACTTCTGATGCGTCCACTTAAGCGGATCGCCATAGTTGTTGATGAAACGGAGAACAATAAAACCAATCGTCACGGCTGAGCCCATCTTCAGCATGATGGGACGGCTAACGGAGGCGTCCATCTGAAAAAGCTGAGCGAAACAATAGCCGGCCCCCATCACGCCAATCCATGGAAGGAACGTGTAAGTAACCAGCACCAGTTTGCCTGCAACGAGAATGATCCCGGGCTGGTGCAGCAGGTTCCATGCCCATGCGTACGCGCCGAACTGCTGGGGAGGAATGCCGTCGAAAAGATTGTGGAAGAAGATGACGGCCACGCTCAGCAGCGCGAGCCAGCGCAGTGGCAGATGGACCAGCGCGGCCATGGCGAGCATGCAGAGGCCGAAGATCCAGAGAATCAGAAGCAGGATGAGAAAACGAAAGCGGATATTGAAGTTGTAGGCAAACTGCATCGCCGTGAGTTCAAGGAAGATGAACCACAAACCGCGCGTCAGGAGAAATCTGGAGAGATCGCGCTTGCTGCGATTGCGTCCCCAGAGAAACGCTCCCATACCGGCGGCGAACATGAAGACCGGCAGACAGAAGTGGGTAATCCATCGGGTGAAGAAGAGAATTGGGGTGGTCCGGGTGAGATCGGTAGGAGAGAACACAGCCGCGTCGACATGAAAGAAATCGCGGACATGGTCAAGCGCCATGATGATCATGACGATTCCACGCAGTGCATCGATGGCAGACAGGCGAGCGACGTTCCGGGTGATTGTAGTCATGGGCAAGCGAAAGACGACTATTGTATCGGATAGCGGCCTGCGGGCGGACTCGCGAAGCCAGCCTAGCCGATTCTTAACGCCTGTACAGGTTCAACGCGCGACGCCTTCAATGCCGGCACTGCGCAGGCAATCATGGCCGTGAGCACAAGGCCACCGATCATGATGGAGAAGATCACCGGATCGACGGGGCTGGTGCCATAGAGCAGCGACCGTATGAGGGCTCCTGCCGCGGCTCCGCCCGCCAGACCAATGAGCAAACCGATGAACACCGGGCGCAGCCCGTCAACCAGTACCAGTCGCAGCACCTCTGAGCGTTGAGCGCCGAGGGCAATACGGATACCAATCTCAGTGATGCGCTGCTCCACCAAATAGGAAAGCACTCCATACAGGCCTATGGCAGCCAGCAGCAGAGACAACACGGCAAACGCTAGCACGAGTGTGGCAATGAAGTTCTGGCTGGCCGTGGATTTGCCCAGGATCTGTTCCATGGTGAAGATTTCATAGACGGGAAGAGCCGGATCCAGCGCCGCCACTTGCTTTTGTATGGGAATAGAAAGTTCGAGCGGCTCGCCGGAGGTGCGCACCACGATTGTGGCTCCGCTGGTCTGGTTGGGAATACCGGACAGGATGGGGAAATACATGATCGCTTTCACCGGCTGTGTGACCTGATAGAGCGTATCGCCGACTACGCCGATGATCTCGTAGGTTTCGGGCGCGCCCGCGCGGGTTACTTTGATGTGTTTGCCGATGGGATCATCGCCGGAAAAGAATTGATCAGCGAACTTCTTACTGATTACGGTGAATTGATTGCGGGAGAGTCGTTCCTGATCGGAAAAGAACCGGCCCTTGAGCAATGGAACCTGCATGGCCGTGAGGTAGCCTGGATCGGCGTACCGGTAGATGGCGTCGTATTGGAGGTTGAAGCTGGTGGACGGGCGTTCGGAAATAGTGAAGACGTCGTCGCCTTCATAACCTCCGCCGGGCGGCGTGGAAACCAGTGCCGCGGCGCGAACTCCGGGAAGAGCACGCAAACGCTGCAGCAACGATTCATGAAACGCCAAAACCTTTTCCGGCGTGTTGTACTGTTTTTCCGGCAGGCCATATTTCATGGTGAGCACATGGTCGGTGGTGCAGCCAAGGTCTGCGGTCCGCAGGTGCAGGAAGCTCTTGAAGAGCAGACCGGCTGAGACGAGCAGGATCACGGTTAGCGCAATTTCCGCGGTCAGCAGAGTTTTGCGCAGAATTGCGCGCGACATGCTTCCGCCAATCGAGCGAGACGATTCCTGCAGCGCAGCCAGAACGCCTTTGCCGGTGGAAGAAATTGCGGGTATCAATCCAGCCAGCAGCGTGGTGAAAATCACCAGGCTGATGGCGAACGCGAGAATACTGCCATCGACGCGAATGGTGTCCGCGCGAGGCAGATCCTGCCAGTGGGTTGCCAGCCAGCGCGTGGCAAACACTGAGATCATGAGTCCAAGCGTGCCGCCGGAAAGGCAAATCAGCAGGCTCTCAGCCATCTGCTCACGGATCAGTGCAAGACGACTGCCGCCGAGTGCGCCACGCACGGCAACTTCTTTGCGACGGGCAGAGCTGCGGGCAACCAGCAGGTTCGATAGATTTAGACAGGCGATCAGGAGCATGCACCCAACAGCGCAAAGCAATACGACCAGCGGAGTCCTGACATCCTGCACCAGATCGTCAATCAGTGGCCGGAAAATGGCGTCTTCAGCAACAGGCCTTGACGCATTCGCCAGATGTAACTGGTATTGCAGGGCGGTTACCGGCTGGATGGCGGTCGCGGCGCTCACTCCCGGCCGCAGCCGTGCGATCACAAGGCTTTGATGATTGTCATGCGCCTGGTATTGTTCAGCGGTGAATGTGGCTGCATATGGTACCCACAGCGCGACATGAGGGCTGGGATAATTAAACCAGCGAGGCAGTACTCCGATGATGGTGTACGGGTTGGTATCAAGACGGATCTGCGTGCCGATCACTGAGGCGTTGCCTCCGAAACGCCTTTGAAAGAAATCCCAGGTGAGGAGGGCCACATGATTGGCTCCGGGCCGATCCTCTTCGGGCGTGAACACGCGACCAAGTTGTGGCTGCATGCCGAGAACGGAAAACAAATTCCATGATCCCCCGGCAGCTTCCACTACTTCCGGAAGTTCCGCATGCTCGCCGGTGACGTTGAAGCCATAATCCCGCCATGCGGCCATATCCTGAAAGCTGTGGGTCTGCTCTCGCCAGTCACGAAAATCCGCGGGCGCCACGGGGTTAAAACCGTCGCCGCCGGAAACTTCGCCGCGGAAATGTTCGTAAACTGCCACCAGCTTTTCGGGATCGTGAAAAGGCAGGGGTCTAAGCAATACAGCGCGCACAACGGTGAAGAGGGAAGTTGTGGCGCCCAGGCCCAGGGCCATGACAAGGATGGCCACCAGAGTGAAACCGGGAGAGCGGTAAAGCGTGCGCGCTCCGTAGCGAATATCTCGGGCGAATTTTTCCAGCCAGTTCCAGCTCCAATGGGAGCTCGCCTCTTCGCGAAGTAGCGTTGGATTGCCAAAAGCCCGCAGAGCTGCACAACGCGCGTCATACAGAGGCATGCCCTGGGCAAGATTTTCCTGGACCTGCTGCTCCAGGTGAAACTCCAGTTCCTGGTTCAATCGGGCTTTTTCAGACTGCCAGTGAAACAGTCTCAACATCGCCATGCGGACTCGTTCGATCCAGCGCATCTCGTACCTCCTGAATTCTGTTAAGCGCTTTCGACCACCAGATTGATGGCGCTTGAGAGCCGTGTCCAACTTTCTTTTTCGCGCTCGAGCTGCGCGCGCCCGGCAGCAGTAAGAGAATAGAATTTGGCCTGACGGCCGAGTTCGGTCTCACTCCACTTGCCGCGAATCCAGCCTTGTTGCTCCAGCCGGTGGAGCGCGGGATAAAGCGAGCCCTGCTGTACCTGGAGGGCTTCGTTGGAAATCTGTTGAATGCGCTTGGCAATCGCCCACCCATGCATCGAGTCGATGGAGAGAGTCTTGAGTATGAGCAAGTCCAGAGTGCCCTGCACAAGATCGCTTGGTTTTCCCATACTATGATTATCTACACTACTTGTTGTAGATAGTCAACAACTCGAGTTGGAATTCCAGAGGTGTTCGGCGAACGGGAGATCAGTTCAGAGGAAAGAGCAAGGCCACGAGCTATTGCTCATGCCCTTACGTAAAACAATGACTACGGCCTTGCTACAGATGTCAGCCCCAGCGAGGTTGTTCGTCCAATCCAATGCCGAGAGCTGTTTTCCCGACCACTTCATGCGTCAGGAAGGAGTTGGCAGGATGAATGCGTCCCAGGCGGGCGTCGCGAACCAGACGTTCATAGCCGGCGGAGCGGAAGATGCCCATGCCGCCAGCCACTTCCAGTCCTGAATCCACAACGCGCCATGCGCCTTCAACGGCGTGATATTTAGCGGCAAAAATTTTCGCCGGCCACAGCGCGCCGTGATCAACGCCATTGGACCAGTCCTCCGCGATGGCTTCAAGATGCGGGCCGATCGATTCCAGCTCAATCGACATTTCCGCAATCGTGTGCTGAATCTCAGGATGATACGCCATGGAGCGGGAGACACCCAGAGAGCGTTTCTCCTTCACCGATGCGACGCTGATGTCGAGCGCGCGTTTGGCCAGACCGTAGTAGATGTTGCCGAATCCCATCAACGCCCAGGCGAACAGCGAGAGGATGAACTGATCAACACCGCCGGCAGGAACCACGCGGGCGATGTAACGGTCAGGGACAAATGCATTCTCCACCACAGTGTCATCACTGCGGGTGGCACGCATGCCGAGCACATCCCAGGTTTCCTTGATGGAATAGCCTTTGGTTTCGCGCGGCATGAAGGCGTGAACTACTTTCGGCTGCGTTGGATCGCTGACATCCATTCCATGCAGACCTAAGCGGGTCCAGACTGGACTGAGGCTGCCAAAGTGCTTGCGGCCGGATAACTTGTAACCGCCTTCCACACGCTCGGCTTTCGTTGTGGAGAGCAATACAGGCAAGTCATTGCCACTTTCAGCATGGCCAGCGGCAAAGATTTCTCCAGCAGCGGCTTCGCGCAGAAGCCACTCGAGAGATTTGTCTCCGGAGCGCCAAAGATCGGCAGCCACACCGATCCAATAAAGGTGCATGTTGACGGCAAGTGCAGTGGCGGGGGCATAGTAGGCCAAACGACGTTGCTCGCGGCAAACGTCAGCCAGTTTCATGCCGGCGCCACCAAATTCCAGCGGCAAAGGCAAGAGAAGATATTTTGTTGCGCGAAGCTCTTCGAAATCTTCGGTGAAGAAACGGTTTTCCCTGTCATAGGCGGCTGCGCGAGAGGCAAAGCGCTCAAGCATTTCTTCCGTCAGTGGGGACTTTACGAGCCGCAGCGCGGCGGCGTTGGGGAGAGCTGGAGAGAGAGTTGGTTTCGAACCTGGATTCATCTCAGTTACCTCTTAAATCCTTCCGGAAGTCCAATTAGCGGCTATTCTACAGCGCGAAATACTTGCCACGAGTTCAGCCATCGCGACTACAGGGTTCCGTTCTCTTTCATCCGAAAATATCACCCGAAAATATCACCCGAAAATGGCAGAGATGGTGGAACCCGCAAGCGGCGCGAAAGGGCGAGCCATGGCCGGACTTCCATTCGCCTGGACCCATTTGGCCAAGACCCGCCAGGATCCAGTTCACGCCGCAATACAAGCGTCGCGAAAACTACTTACGGTTTGGCTTCGTAAACAATGTTGAAAGCCGTTTCTGTTGCACGACGGAAGCGCAAAAATCCACCCGAGCTGACCACTTCCCGAATGCGTGGCTCGCCGGCTTGTGCGCCCAGGCAAAGTCCAACTTCCTGGGAGCGTGAGCAAGGGGTGCATAACAGGGTTGAAAATCCGTAATACACGCGACCCACGGGGTTGAGATTGTCTTTCAATTCGTCATTGGCGAAGGGCTCAACGATCATCCATGTGCCGTCTTTGGCCAGTGATTGGCGGACGTGCGCCGCGGCGCCGATGGGATCGCCCATGTCATGAAGGCAATCGAAGAAAGTGACAAATTCGTAATTCTTGCCCGGGAAGTCTTTGGCGCCCGCCACTTCAAACGTAACGCGATCAGAGACGCCTTCGCGCTTGGCTATTTCGCGCGCAGCTTGAATAGACTGCGGATGATAGTCAAAGCCGAAGAACTTTGAGTTGGGAAACGCTTTGGCCATCAATATGGTGGAAGCACCTTTACCGCAACCGACATCCGCTACGCGTGCTCCGGCTTCGAGTTTTTCTTTCACATCATCCATGGAAGGAATCCACGTGCTGACAAGGTTCGCCGCGTATCCCGGACGAAAGAACTTTTCGCAGCCGTGGAACACGCCATCCACATGCTCATTCCAGCCCATGCCATCACCAGTGCGGAAGGCTTGTGTGATTCGTGGAACGGCGGCGAGCGAGCCCAGCGCCATTTCAAATGCGCCAGGCAGATAGGCCGGGCTATCTTCATTGACTAAGGCGAAAGCCTGTTCTTCGCTCAGGCTGAACTTTTTGGCGCGTGCGTCATACGTCACGTAACCACCCGCTGCCTGCGAAGACAGCCACTCTCGTACATAGCGTTCATCCGTCAGTGTCCTGGAGGCGAGTTGTGCGGAAGTCATGGGGCCGGCGGCAAGAGCTTTGTACAGTCCCAGCTTTTCTCCGATGACGACCATCCCAGCATGGACTGCTGCTCCCAGATCGGTTACGAATTGACCAACAAATGCGTTCAATTTGTCCATATTGATTGCGGGCATTTCTGCGGTACTCATGATGTGAATCCTTTTCTTTGGTGAAATCTTGCGGGTTATGGTTTGCCAAAACCCTTCGGTCCTGCGAACTGACCGAAGGGCTGGCTGCTGGCCGGCTATCACCTCCGACCTACGGAGTGGTTGCTCCGGAAAAGTTCTGGCATGAGACATTGGGGTGCCAGTTCACAAACGCACCATTCGGGTTGTCCTTCCACGCCCAGACGTGCAATGTGTAAAACGCATTCAGGCGGAAACGATTTGGGGCATCGAACAGGTGAAAGAGCTGCCCCATGAGTTCCGGCGGATCTTTATGGTTTGAATTCCACTGCGCCGCATCGACCAGGAAGTCAGCGCCGATCAATTTCAGGCGTCCATCGGGCTGCGCTTCATAGATCACGATCTGAGGCTGCGTAGGGTCCAACACACCTTTGCCCACCAGATCAAAGTTGACGTAATGAAGGCCCATGGCGCCCGAGTCCGGGCCGCTGACGCAGCCGAAGGTCAAGGTGTAGCCGGCCCGCTCAGCTACGTTCACATCCTTAAAACGTTCGGTATTATCGCGGACAATTCTGATCAGTTCGCTTGCCTGGCTTTTCTGATCGGCGGTGATCTCCTGGGTTTGCGCGGCTGATGAGTGCGGATGGACGGACTGGGCGACTGCTCCCAGTGGGCTGACGCACATCAAAACGGCCGCCAGGATCGAATTTTTATGTTGTGCCGCGAATTGCCTTACCTTCGCGTCCATGGTGAGAATCTGTGCGGTGATCATTGGCTTTCTCCTTGTTGGCGGTTGTTTTCGCGCTTGCCTTTGAACGTGCCCTTCGTCAATTGGAAGGACCTTTGCTAGAATCCGCTCTATGGAACGTTGTCTCGCCGGAAGCGTTCAAAAGCCGTGCGGCTGTGATCCAATCACGCCCTCGTAGGTGCAAAGTAACAAGGACCCGCAACGCGAGTAACGAAACAACGCCAAAGAAACTCCAAAATCAGGACGAAAGCAGCTATTTCGCGTTGTCATCTCTGGAGCCCGCTTGGAAACCAATCATCAATTCGGCGAGTTCACTCTGGACCCAGGTAGAGGGTGTCTGCTCAAGAACGGAGTGGAAATCAAGCTAAGGCCCAAGGTTTATGAAACCCTGAAATACCTTGTGGAGCATCCAGGGCGACTGATTAGCAAGCAGGAACTGATGCAGGCGGTCTGGCCTGATGCCTTCGTGACTGACGATTCGCTGGTGCAGTGCACACTGGAGTTGCGGCGGGCACTGGGCGACCGCAATCAGATCCTGCTCAAGACCGTTCCCCGGCGCGGGTACATCTTCTCCGCAGAGGTGGTGAAGGGGCAGACGAAGGCGGGCCCTGTCGCTGACCCCGATTTTTTGGGATTGCCTGAAAGAATGGGGCTAGCGGCGGAGAAGGCCGTCAAGAGACGCCATGATCTTCCTGTTCCATGGACATCGTTTGTCGGCCGGGAACAGCAGATTAATGAAGTGGTGAGTTTATTGCAATGCCGGGACATTCGTCTTTTGACGATGACCGGCCCCGGTGGTTCGGGGAAAACGCGTCTGGCGATTGCCGCGGCACACGCGATGGTTGAGACATTCACGGCGGGCGCACAGTTTGTGAGCCTGGCATCCATTACAAATCCTGCGCTGGTAGCAACGGCCATTGCTGAGGCGCTCAAGATTCAGCAAGTCGCCAACCGCACCATCGCTCAGCTCATTGGGGAACAGTTACTGGATTCAGGACCATTCCTGCTCATCCTCGACAATTTTGAACAGGTCCTGCAGGCGGCGACGGTGATAGCGGAAACGCTGGAAGCGTGCCCGCAACTCAAAATTCTGGTGACCAGCCGCTCCTGCCTGCATATTTATGGCGAACAGGAATTTCCTGTCACGCCTTTGGCTGAGGATTCAGCGATCAAGTTATTTGCGGAACGGGCGGCGGCGGTGTGGCCTGATTTCGCCATCACCGCCGAAAATGCCTCTTCGGTGAAGGAAATCTGCTCACGCGTGGATGGATTGCCTCTGGCAATTGAACTGGCAGCGGCACGAACCAAAATGTTATCGCCCGGCGCCATCCTGGATCGTCTGCAAAGCCGCCTGCAGTTGCTGACGGGAGGCGCACTGGATTTGCCGGAGCGGCACCAGACACTTCGCAATACGATTGATTGGAGCCATGGACTGCTCAGCGAAAGTGAACGCAAACTTTTGCGCCGGATCTCCGTGTTCGTGGGCGGCTGCACTCTGGAAGCCGCGGAAGCAGTCTGCGATACGAATCAGGACCTGGGCATCGATCTGTTTGAAGGGTTGTCATCCCTGGTGGACAAGAACCTGGTGCAACGCGTGGACCGGGCGGAAGCAGAAGCACGTTTTGGCATGCTGGAGACAATCCGCGAGTATGGGCTGATACGGCTTAAGGATAGCGGCGAAGAACCCGCCGTCCGCAGGGCACACGCGGCGTATTGCCTGGTTCTGGCGGAGGAGGGAAATCCAGAACTGAGTTCGGCGGAGCGATCGCGCTGGCTGGCACAATGCGATGCTGAAGCTGACAATCTGCGTTCCGCTCTGGACTGGCTTTTTCAAACGCAGGACCTGGATTGGAGCCTGCGCATGTGCGCCGGGCTTTTCCTCTTCTGGGACATGCGCGAACATCTGTCTGAAGGCCGGGCAAGGCTGGAATCCGTAATGAGGATGGCGGGTTCAGAGCGCACAAAAGACCGGGCGCGGGTTGCAATGTTCCTGGGTGCGCTATCGACGTCACAGGGTGATTATCCGGCTGGCGAGTATTTCCTGCACCTGGGACTGACGTTATATGAAGGACTGGAAGACCATCGCGGCATTGCCGCAGCACTGAATGCCCTTGCGATCTCAGGCCGCGACCACGGCGACTACGCGGCGGCACAAAGTTATTTCGAAAGAAGCCTGGACTGCTGGCGATTGCTGAATGATCAGCTGGCGATTGCGCGCTGCCTGCATAACATGGCGAATGTGGTGAAGGTCCGCGGCGATTATCCACGGGCGCGCTGGGCGCTGGGCGAAGCCACAGTCATCTTTGAGAAACTCGGGGACCGCAGCGGCGCGGCATGGTCTCTCAATCAGCAGGGCGATATCGCCCGCGCGCAGGGCGACATGGCTACCGCCGCCGGATTGTATGAACGCGCTCTGAAGGCGTTCCGCGAAGTTGGAGATCCGTGGGGATCTGCGCGGTCCCTGACGGACCTGGCCTATATCGAGCATGAACGGGGAAACCATGCAGCGGCGCACGCTGGATATCACGAAGCGCTTGAGATCTTTACGTCACTGGGCCATCGCCGGGGGATGGCAAGGGCGCTGGAAGGATGCGCGTGTCTGGCAATGGCACAAAGCCACGCTGAACGCGCGCTCAGACTGGCGGCATCGGCCGCACATTTACGGCATGTGATCAGTGCTCCGCTTACTCTAGCGGAGCAGTCCCGTCTGGACCAAACGCTACTTCCTGCGTGGGAATCACTGAGCGAGTCAGAGTCCAAAAAGGCCTGGGATGAAGGCACTGAGATGAGCCTGGAAAAGGCGATCCAGTATTCACTGGAAGGACCTGATAAGGACATCGATCGTAAAGCGAAGCGCAACGCTATTTGATGGTGGCAGGATCAAGCATGCGGCGGACTGCTGCGACGCGATTGGCGGGAAGACCGGCACGGCGAGCGTGCTCTTGAATGGTGTCCTCGTCCGGCGCCAGATAGATGCAGTAAACTTTGTCTTCCGTCACATAGCTATGAAGCCATTGAATCTTCGGCCCGATCTCTGACAGGCTGCGCAGAGAACGCAGCGAAACTTCCCGGATCTGAACTTCTGACAGACTCCCGGCTCCCGGAATTTCACGTTCAATTACAAATTGGGGCACGATGGAGAGAGTTTACCACCAAGCGAGCATCTCTTATTCAGGTAAGTTGCTGTGCCCAGTTCCGACGCGTACGGGCGTGCGCATGGCGCCGCTCTTACTCCATGACCGTCCAACTTCACTTTGTTGACACTTTGGCTTCGCTTTCCTTGAGCTGCTTGCATCCTTAAGAGGCCGCGGTGCATCATAAAACTACAAAATTCCGGAAGCTCTGGCCGCATTATTCAAGAAGATTGTCATTTTTCAGGGAACTATCGTAGCCAATGGTCCGAGAACGAACATTCAAGCCTGGTGATGTGGCCAATGAGACCGGCGTTTACCTGGTTTCCCATGACCGACATCGTCTGCCTCACGAGGTAATTGTTCTACGGGGTGAGCGGTTTCCACGCTGTTCAAAGTGCAGCGAGGCTGTAAGTTTTGAGCTTTTCTACGCTGCGCCGTTTCTTTGCTCAAGCTACAAAGAAGTGCTGCCCGCACTCGACGATGAAGCCAATGCGCATTCTGCGCCCTGAGTTCCTGATTTTAGCCCTGAACGGTCAATTGCTCTAAACGAGCTCTACAAAACTCCAGCAGCATTGCGGGACAAATCCGTAACGTTCCTGATGACGTTGAGCAGATTAGCGTCTGAGTTTTGCTTGGATATGAAGTGCTTGATGCCAAACAACTGGCAAAGCTCCTGTTCCGTGTCACCCATCACTGTCCAGACGATGATGTGACATTGCTTCAGCCTGGGATGCGCCTTGCAGAAACGGAGCACTTCGAATCCGCTCTCCGACCCAAAATCAAGATCGAGGATCATCAGGTCCGGACACGACCTGGCCCCAGAGACGACGTCTTCCAAAAACATCAAAGCAGCCGGAACGAAAGTGAACACCGCAGGATTTTTGACTCCCGCTTGTTCAAGCAGTTGAGATGCACGCAGAACGTCTTTGCGCGAGTCTTCAATGATGACGACGCTAAGGGTCTTTTCCATATCGGGCCAGTTCTTTTTCAATTGGATTGGTCACAGAGTATAGCCCAAACTGTGCAGAAAGTTCTGTCCGGTGCCAGACATAGCAGGGGGGGGGAGAAAGGCCAGTGATTGGTTCACTGTGACTCGCCTCTGGACCGATGTCACCTGGGAAGCTTTAGCCCGGAGTCAGGCACGCGCTTGTCAAGCTGCGCATACAAGAAACGCGAGTCAAAGTAGGCAATTGCCCCATCCTCAAAGGTGACAACAATTCCGTCATCCAAGCGGCTTGCATCTTGAATAGTATGTTTCATGGATAACATTTTTGCGCATTGTCAGGATGGCCGTCTGCTATTTATCAGACAGAACAAATAAAAATTCGCGAGTGGCCGAAGCTCTGAGATCAGGAATTTCCGGATGACCTGGTGCTTCCCGGACCGCTTACCGTTTTCCTGCCTTAATGGTCTCGCGAACTGTTTTAGGGCCCTTTTGACCTAACAAACGGTATTTATTGCCGGTAAGCTGGTGGTAATTTACAAAAAACTCTTCCAGCTCCCGACAAAACTGTTTGCCAAGATCATCCATGGTCTTTATGTCTGTCCAGCTGTGAGCGTCTTCCTGAATGGCAACGATTCGATCATTGCGTTCTTTCCCCTTTTTGCTCACTTGTTCCCCTTCAATGATTCCGATAGGGCGGCACTGCAACACACAACCGGGAAAAGCGGGCTCATCCATCAGCACCAGCACATCAATGGGATCGCCATCATCGGCGATGGTACTGGGAACAAAGCCGAAGTCATACGGGAACGCCATTCCTGCGGGCAAAACCGTTTTCAGCTTGAAAACCTTCTCTTTGGCATCGAACGCATATTTATTGCGACTACCCTTGGGTGTCTCAATTACAACGGTAACGATCTGCTTGTCATCTGGATCGAGCGGCTCAAGCTGCGTGGGATCAGCGAGAGCTTTCTTCGCGCCCTTTCCGTTCCTGCCGTTCTTGCCCATAAAATCAGTTGCGCCCTTCCGCATAGATGCCTGTGAAACAGGTGGCAGTTTTCCGTGCGGGTAAAGCGGATTCCTCACCCACTCGCTCCGCTAGGGGGTTCGGACTGACAACTCGTTAGGCAAAAATGATGTTACGCATGCCGGGCCTCCTCTTCCTGAGAGTGATGAGGCACCAGGAGTTCGTCGGCTGTTGCGGGCAAAGCCGGTGTCAGCCAGTGGAAGAGCGCGGTTGCGGTAATCGCGCCGGCGAACTGAACAATGATGAATGCGGGTGCATCAACAGGCCGGATACCGGCAAAAGTGTTTGTCAACGAGCGGGCCAGAGTAACTGAGGGATTGGCAAACGATGTAGAAGCGGTAAACCAGTAAGCCGCCGTTATATATGCGCCGACCGCGAACGGAACGGCTGCCAGTCGAGCGCGAGAGCAACCCCAGATTACCGCAAGCAAACCAAAGGTCGCCACAAACTCGCTGAAAAGCTGTGCGCGACCGGCTCGTACGTGAGTGGAAGTTTGAATCACAGCCAGGCCAAACATGGTGTGCGCCGCGTAGACGCCAGCGATGGCACCGAGACACTGGGCAAGCATGTAGCCAGGCACCATTTTCCAGGGGAGCCCACGCTGTGTAGCGGCCGCGAGCGTTACGGCAGGATTGAAGTGCGCGCCCGAGATCGGGCCAAAGGTGAGTATAAGGGCGATTAGCGCCGCTCCTGTGGCGATGGTGTTCTCCAGCAGGGCGAGGGAGACGTTGCCTGCGGAGAGACGTTCCGCCATGATGCCGGAGCCGACAACCGCGGCCAAGAGAAAGGCCGAGCCGAGAGCCTCAGCCGTGAGCCTTTGTGGAAGGGTGAAATTGGCCGCCATCAGCTTCTGCCGATTTCATCGAGCTGCTTCTGAATGGCCAGGCTGTCCAGCTTTTGCAGCGGCAAACAGAGAAGCAGAGAGATTCGCCTGTCCAGCATCAGGAATGCATTGTGAAAGGCGCGTTCAATCTCTTCCGGGGTTCCTTCCACGGCGGCAGGATCAGGGATGCCCCAATGAGCTGTGATGGGCTGTCCCGGCCATATCGGACAAACCTCGTTCGCTGCGTTATCACAGACGGTGAATACAAAGTCCAGACGCGGAGCATCAGGGAGCGCAAACTCGTCCCAGCTTTTGCTGCGGTAGCCCTCAGTTGGCAGATGGACTTTCTCCAACTGCTGAAGAGCCCCGGGATGGACTGAGCCCTTGGGATGGCTTCCGGCGCTGTAGGCTACAAAGTTCGGCCGCCCTTTCTGGTTCATGATTGCTTCAGCCATGATCGAACGGGCGGAATTGCCGGTACAGAGGAACAGCACATTATAGAAACCGCGCATCGCATCTCCTCTCTTCGTGACAAGGCTATGTACAGCAGCCAGGCGCGCAACAGGACTCAGGTTTTACGGCACGAATGAAGGCGCTCATGAACTTTCCTTCGACTTGCGGAGCAATGGCATCGACGTCGATACCCTGGCCGCTGAGCACAGTACGGGCGTCTTCCACGCTATACACGCGCGTGGGTTCAATTTCCGTGGAAGTAAAGCCGGCGGCTGCGAGTTTCGAGAGGTAGTCGTTTTCGCTCAGCGCTCCGGCAATGCAGCCGACCCAGAGAAGCAGGCTGTGGCGGATTTCTTCCGGAACGTCTCCGCGCACCACGACATCTGAAACCGCCAAACGGCCTCCAGGTTTCAGGACGCGGAATGCCTCGCGCAGGACGCGGGCTTTGTCCGCTGAAAGATTGATGACGCAGTTGGAGATAATCACGTCGACGGACTTGTCAGGCAGCGGAATATTTTCGATCTCACCTTTCAGAAACTCAACGTTCTCGATTCCAGACTTCTTCTGGTTCTCGCGGGCGAGCGCGAGCATGTCATCTGTCATGTCGAGGCCGTAGGCTTTTCCATCAGGACCAACGCGTCGTGCAGACAACAGGACATCAATGCCGCCGCCGGACCCCAGATCAAGAACTATTTCACCGGGTTTGAGCTGGGCAAGGGCCGTGGGATTTCCGCAACCGAGCGAAGCCCTCACTGCATTTTCCGGCAGGATGCTGGTCTGGGAATTGTCATAGAGGTCGCGGGTAATGGGATCAATGTCCGTTCCACATGCGGCAGCACCGCAGCATGAGTTACTTTCTCCAGCAGTCACACGCCTGGCAGCCTCTCCGTATTTGGTCTGGACTACGTCTTTGATTGCTTCGGTCATTTGGGTTCTCCTGTTATTTGCAGCAGACGATCTTTTGCGGCTCGATGGCCTTGTTGCGGGTGCAGCATTCGGCATAGAGGAAGCCGAGCAGCTCTTCTAAAGCGGCCGTATTTGCCGTGTAGCGAAGGAACGTGCCTTCGCGTTGCATCAGAACCAGGCCTTCATTCTTGAGCTTATCCAGATGGTGCGACAGAGTGGAATTGGGGATATCAAGTTCTTCTCCAATTTCACCCACTACCATTCCGCCGGGGTGGGCCGTGAGCAGAAGACGAAGGATGCGTAGTCTTGCCTCGGCGCCCATGGCGGAGAGCATGTCAGCAAAGCGCGTGACGTCCTGTGAACTGGGTTTGACAGCCATTGATTCTCCCGTATTTCTACTAATATCGAAATATAAGAGAGGTGTCAAGCGGTGAATAATGCAAATCGTTTTTTAACCTCCTGTTAGTCTGCCTTTGAAATGCTGTGCTTTAGCTCGATCGCATTTAACGATCGAGCCATGTCAAAATCGGTCCGAGCGCATAGGCGACAAGAAAGCCGGTAGTGTATATGGCAGCCGAAACCCATAGAAGCACTTTGCTCATCCGGCTGGCTTGCCCACAAGCGGTTGGATCATCCGCGGCGCAAACCTGGCCGCGGGTTAGACGAGGAACGATCCAGTAGATGTTGACGAAGCTGGCAGTGATAAGGGCACCCGAGATGCTGAATGTCCAAGTCTTATGCCGTGACAATGAAACCAGCCACGGCAGCGATGAAAGCGCAGAAGCAACGGTCGCACCGAACCCGAGAAGGACCAGGACTGACGGCAAGGCGCAGCACAGCAGAGTGCTGAGTGATGTGAAAAGCGAGAAATAGCTTAGCCATGTGGCGCGGGCGGAGGCAGGTGGCGTGGCTGTACTCATGGCGTCACTTCCGTGATGGAGGTGAATTTCAACGTATCTGGGACTTTTCCCTTCGCCGCCTCAGGAATTTCGCCAGTCACCTTCACTGTCTTTCCGGCTAATGTGGCGGCTCCGGTAACCCCGTTAGCACCGGGAACCAGGTGAAGCGTTTCATTTGAGCCGATGATTTGAAGCTCTTGCGATCCTCCCTTATCGACAACCTTGCCGATTACGGTGGCTTCGGATTTTTTCATGGTGAACCCGTTTTTCGCGACGGCGTCCTGCAATTGCTTCAGGGTAGTGGTATTACCCGGCTTCAAGGTCACGCTGGCCAGCCCTTTTTCGAGGCTGACGTTTACGGTATCCACACCGGGAACAGCTTTCATTGACACGCGCACGGCGTGTGCACAAACTTCTCAATCCATGCCGAAAATGGTGATGTGAATGGTCTGGATTTCTGCCCGCGCTGATGCGGCGAGCAACAATAAAAACGTCATGCTTATAAATCTCTTCATAGCGCGCTCCTCAGTGCGAATGTTGAAACAACAGATAGCTGAAGTTAACGGCAAAGCGCACGCGCTCTTTGGAAAAGAGCGCACCCACATTGCGGTAGACGGGTGCCTGAACGCCGAAGCTCACGGTGTAGTTGTGGTAAATGCCCAGCATTGACGGCCCGACAAAGACCTGATGTGCCTCAGTCCCAGGGATCTCTGCGTTCGCCTGAATGAAGCGGCTAGAGCGCTCTCCAACAACTTCACCGAATAGACGCCAATCCCACTTGTCCGCTTCTTTACGCCACTTCGGCGGCCGATAGCCATACACAACGCTGTAATCGAAAACATCAGGACGTTGCTCACCGCTGCGCTCATAGAAGTGTGTGAACGTTCCGCCGAGCCAAAAGTAATGACTGCGGGAAGCAACACCGGTTACAGCACCGATCATGTTTCCGGGCATGCTGGTAGACACGCCAATGCCCTTGAACCCTGATTGCGGCCCGGGTACAGCAACACCGGCAAACGCGGTACTCTCAAAGCGTGTGCCGACTTTGGTTGTGTTGTGATGGAATCGCCAGGCCACGGTGGAATCGAAATCGTCGCCCGGCTGGATTCGAGTTGGAGGCAGGGAAGCGTCACCCGCGACTCCGGGAACGGTGAATGAAAGCGTCAGATGCGGAGTGAAACCGTAAGCCATGAGGCCACGGACAGAGACCTGGGAACCCAGGGCTCCGGTTCTACCAAACGTGCCAACGTCAAAGCTCCATTCTCCTTTGGAGTTCGTTGGTGTTGCCAGCCCAAACACCGGACCGTGCCCGGAAGCACTGGCCAGCGAGGGCAAGCCTAAAGCAAGGGCGATAATCAAGCCCAATTTCATGGTGATCTCCTTGGTTGTTTAAGGAAAGTGCGTGTGAAGACACGAACGCGCGAACGCTTCAAAAGCGCAGGGCACAACCAGGGAGTCTAGATTCTGAGAATGCTGATATCGCCGGGCGGAGCTGGAGGAGGCAATCCGTCATCGGCATCTGTAATACGCGGGTAGCTGATTGCTGGCGCGAAATCGACATTTGCGATCGAAACGAAGGCAGCTGCGTCACCATCCAGATGGACTATTTGCGTCGGATGAGTGGCCGCTGCGACGGAAGGATTTGAATTGGTCTGACAGCAGGGCTCATGTCCTTGTCCCATATCACAGCCGTCAGACACCATGTGCTTGCAGCAGTCCATCTCCTGCATGCTCATCTTATAGAGAGATGACATGCAGTTCAGGACCGGCGAGCTGGTCATCACCAGCAGAACAGCTACAGTCGAGACAAACTTGAGATGGCGCACCGGCACGTCTTAAGGTTACTACTCCGCAGATTGATTGCACAACCGGCAAATCCAAAAGCGAGCTAGCAGCACTTCGGATGCGCTCTGCTCGCGTTAATTCCTTCATGGCCAATGATCAGCGCCATGGTGACAGCGGCAATTGGATCTGCCCACCACCAGTTGAAGCAGTAATTGAGGAGCAAGCCTGCAAGCAGTATAGCTGCCAGGTAGGCACAGAAATCGGCTTGTTTGGCGTCCGCGCACATGGCAGCGCTATCCAACTTCATCCCAATCCGCCGTTTCGCTCTTGAAAGCAGTGGCATGACAACCAGTGATAATACAGCCATCACGATGCCAACAATACTGTGTTCGGGCGCTTTTTTCTGCATGAAGCTCACGATAGATTCCAGTATCAGGTAGAGGGCAAGAGCAATGAAAGACCAGCCGACAAGTTGCAGAGCAATCTTCTCGTTGCGCTCCCGCTGATCAACCTTGTGATCCACGTCCATGCGCCAAAGGAGTGCTAGCGAGGAGGCCAGTTCAATCAGGCTGTCTGCACCGAAGCCGATGAGCGAAATACTGCCGGAGAAAATTCCAGCACCCAGAGAGATGAACCCCTCCAATAGGTGCCAGCAGATGCTGAAATATTCCAGTCTCTTGCCTGAAATGACAATGAGAGCCCGATCATGGGTTTTGGCAGCAAACATGATTTGCCAGCGCCTGACAAAGCAAATGATACGCCTTGCGCAGAAGCGTAGATGCAATTGTCTTTTGTTAATTATCCTGCCCGCCGAGATTCCGTGATCGCACGACATCGCCGCGATCGGAAGAGCAACGGCTTACCGCTGATTTCGCGGATAACACTGATTCACGCCGATGTAGAAACCACCGAGGATTCACGCGAATGTTGGCGGATCGAAAATGTTCGCGATCGAGGAAGAAAAGGCCGTTTATTGCTGATGAACGCAGATTAACGCAGCATAGACCGAAGAAGCTCGAGCTGCGTTAATCCGCGTTGCCGCCATGGTGTGTGTTAAGCGCCTAAATAAATGACGTGGACGTAGGTGCCCAGGCGAACGTTGTAGGCAAGGTAATAACCGGGATCATCAGGATCGTTATAGATCACGATGTCGTCGTTGTCCCACAACCAGTTGTTGGCATAGTTGTAGTCATAGGGCGCAACCTGGAAGAAGTAACCGCCAACATCAAAGCGCTCATAATTGCCGCCTCTTAATCGCCAGACATGTTGCGGACCGATGCCGGCAGTGAAATGGCCATAGGCCCAAGGGTGGTCCAGGTGGTAATGGTCGCCATTGGCGCCGCGGTCATGGCCGATCCAGCGATCATCTTCGGCATGCACATGTGGAGCATCGGGATGACCTGGCTGGTCGCGAAACACGGGGCGATTGTTATCGCCGCCACGATTGGGAACGCCTCCTCGATCCGGAGTCCCATCATGACTATCGCCGCCACCAACATGAGCGGGAGTTCCGCCTCGATCCGGTGTGGCGCCGTGATCAGGGGCACCGCCGCGGCTGGGAGCGGCTTGATGAGATGGCGCCGGCTGTGGCCCGCGCGACGGAATGTGTCCGTTGCCAACCCCGTGGTCTCCGCCGGCACGCGGCTGTGCGGCTTGGGGCTGGCCGCCACGCGGTTGACCACCGTGTTGCGGTTGCTGGGCAAAGGTAAGGATTGAAGTGGACAGAAATATGAACACAAAAACTGCAAAACGAGCTCTCACAAGTATGCCTCCATGACATTACCAACTGCGGAACGAGTGCTTTTGACTAAGCCAATCATGCATCATTGCAGACTAAAAATGCATAACTAACGTATTTTCAACACGATCCGGCCTCTTGATCTACTTGGATGCAGCAAACCACGACGGAGTCTGGATGGCTTAAGATGTTAGCCGTTTGGCTACATCAAGCATAGCTTCTAAATGCGGATCAGCGGTAATTTTTAGTCTGCGTCCACGTTTAAAGATTGTTCTTGCGGTCTACGATTTCTTCTTCGGCTTGATGGCCTGCCACATTTCATCGGTGAGCATGTCACCCAGGTAGTTGAATGATCCTGCTCCCTGAAGCATCGCGCCGCCGTCCATGGTGATTTGTTCGCCGTTGACGTAGCCGGACATGTCGCTCACCAGGAAGGCCGCCAGGTCGGCGAGTTCTTCATGGGTACCAAAGCGTCCGACAGGATTTTTCTTTGCGGCCATGGCTTCCAGTTCTTTCATTGGGAGCAGGCGGGAGAAAGCGCCTTCGGTAGGAATGGCTCCAGGTGCAATCGAGTTGAAACGAATGCCTTGCTTTCCCCATTCCACGGCCAGGCTGCGCATCATAGCCAGCACTCCAGCTTTGGCTACGGCGGAGGGAACCACATAGCCTGAACCGAGTTCGGCATAAGTGGTGGAAATGTTCAGGACGTTGGCTTTGTGTTTCGCTTTGAGCCATCGCTTGCCGCAGGCCATGGTGGTGTGAATGGTGCCCATGAGCACGATGCCGATCACGGCTTCAAAGGCTCCGATGGAAAGATCTTCAGTACGCGAGATGAAGTTGCCGGCAGCGTTGTTGACCAGAACATCAAGCGGGCCATCCTGCCAGAACTGTTCGATCATGGATTCCACGCGGGCGTTGTCACGCACGTCACAGGAGAAAGTTTTGACTTTGCCACCTGTAGCGGACTGCAACTCATCCGCCGCCTGTTGCAGGACTTCCTCACGACGGCCGCATATATAAAGAGACGCGCCGAGTTCGAGAAAACGCTTGCCCATGCTTTTGCCGAGCCCAGTAGCGCCGCCGGTAATCAGGATTTTCTTTCCTGCCAGTAAGTTTTTCGCGAACACGAAGGTCCTTTCCCTGTCCGTTGAACGACCATCGTACACTGAACCGTCATTCATTGACCAGACGCAAGTCTTTGTCCAGCAACAACATCGCGTAAGGGAGTAAGAGAATGCTATTCAACGTACAGCGACGATGGGGAGGTCGCGCTCGGCCGCCCACGTCTCCCACGCAATTGCACTACGCTGGCGGAATATACGAACGAATTCGGCGCGGTCCGCCTGGCGCAAATTGAACTCTAAGAGCAACTTTTCGGCGAACCTCGGCTCCAGCGCGGCCACGGCAAGCCATCCGTCATTCGACTGATAGAGACCATAAAAGGGAGATCCTCCGCCCAGAACATTGCCGCGGACCGTCAATCCGGCGGCAATCGGCGCAGAAAGTTCATGGGCACAGCCATACAGCGACACAAAATCGCATCCTGCTTCGCCACTGCGGGCAAACTTGAGCAGCAGCGCCAGGGCCTGACTGACACAGCGTTCGGCGCCGGCCAGATCAGCAAATAAAGTTGCCGGCAATTCCGGCGGCGTCACCAGTCCGGCAGACGCAAGGTAAGTGAGATCGTGTCCGCTTTTCTCTTCCATTGGCTGCGGATATCCAATGATCCCAATGAAACATAACCTGGGATGGCGATGGTGAAGGCTGTCCCAGTCAAGACCAAGGCGATTCAGGGCTGATGGCCGGAATGACGCGAGCATCAGATCGGCGCGGCTGAGAAGATCATCCAGTTGCGCACGTTGTGCCTGATCTTTGAGACCTTTGAGGTCTAGAGTGATGACGGACTGGCCGCTGGCCAGCGACTCATACCATGCTGGAGCAAAAATTTTCAGGGGATCGCCCGCGGGTGGCTCAATCTTGGTGACGCTGGCGCCCAGGCGCTGCAAGCGCGAAGCGGCAACGGGTCCAGGCGTGTTGATGCAGAGGCTGATGACACGCATGCCGTGCAAGGGAAGGGCGCTGGTTGTGGTGTCAGTCTTTTCTGTTGGCATTCCGCGTTGCCGGCTCCTGGAAATTCGTTGGACGATGCGGCGAAATTATAGAACGCGGGGGCGATGGAGGCGCATGTTAGAATCCGCTGCAAATTCGCTAAGGAGTTGGAATGGGTCTTCAAACTTTTTTTGGAATGCGATCCAGGCTGGGCAAAGTAGTTTTCATTTTTTTCGCGTTGGCGGTGGCCGCTTCAGCCACGGAACGGCAGAACAACGCCGACTATCACGCGCGTCGCGTGGCGCTGGCCAAGAGCATGGATGGCGGCGCGCTTGTCTTATTTGCGCCCACGGAAGCTGAAGGTCCCAACAATCTCTATGGCTTCCGCCAGGAAGATAACTTTTACTACCTGACGGGATGGCTGGAACCCGGAGCGGCCGTATTCATCAATTCCAATCCATACGCAGAAATTCTTTTCCTGCCGGAACATAATGTGACGCAGGAAAAATGGACTGGCCCCAAACTGGGTCCGGAGAGCCCGGACGCTGCGAAAGTCACCGGCTTTGACAAAGTGGAAAGCCTGGACAAGATGCATGAGGAGCTGCTCAAAACGCTGCCGCAGCCCAGAGCATTGGTCTACACCGAGCTCGGCAGCAACGGGCAGACTGCGCCCTCTACAGGCCCGGTCGAGTGGCTGCGACGCGGCAATTCTTTTCCCAACTACGTGGCTTTTCGTGACGCCAAGCCGCTGATCGCCCGCTTGCGCATGATTAAAGATGCCGGCGAGGTCCAATTCATCAAGAACGCTACGAACGCCTCCATGGCGGGACACGTGGCGGCGCTCAGGGCCATACATCCTGGAATCTCTGAACGTGAAATCTCCGCGCTGATGCAGTATGAATTCGGCAAGCGCGGGTGTGAGCGACCGGCCTATGCTCCTATCGTTGGCTCCGGATTTTATTCCACCGTGCTGCACTATTCGGAAGATGATCACATCATGAAGGATGGCGACGTTGTGGTGATGGACGTAGGCGGCGAGTTTTCCATGTACGCCACCGACATCACGCGCACCGCTCCGGTGAATGGTAAGTTCACCGCCCGCCAGCGAGAGATCTACAACATCGTCTTTGGCGCGCAGGAAGCGGCCATCAAAGCATTTCAAGTTGGAAAATCGAAACTTGAACGCGGCCCTGACAATGACTCGCTGTACAAAGCGGCCTTCGATTACATCAACACCCATGGAAAAGACCTGCATGGCGATCCGCTGGGCAAGTACTTCATACACGGGCTGGGACATCATGTTGGCCTGAACGTGCACGATGCCAATGAGCCCGCGCCCCTGAATAAAGGTATGGTCTTTACTCTGGAACCTGGAATTTACATTCCGGAAGAGAAGCTGGGAGTCAGAATCGAAGACATGTTTTACGTTGATCAGGATGGCAAACTGGTGATGCTCACCCAAGGACTGCCGCGGACCGCGGAAGAGGTGGAAGCGGCCATGAAGCACTGAAGTTTTTCGGCGTGACGCTCTCAAACGCTCAATGGTGAGAGAAAATTTATGCACTAAGGAAGGTGCAGTCGGGAGAAATTACTCTGATCCCGATTTGGTTCACCAGCTCTCAACTTGGCGAGCGGCTAAAAAACAGAATTTGGCCGTAAAAACTCATCTACGTATTTGGAGAAAGTGTTCGGACAATAATTTTTCCATAAATTTGCCGCGCTTGCCGCCTGCGTGTGTTACTTTTTGTGATTCGCGACAAATAACTGCCCTGACTGGAGGCTACAACATTGGGAAAGGACATGGTTCCCAAGCGCATCTTTCTGACTAAAGGAGTTGGAAAGCATAAAGAGCGCCTGACATCTTTCGAGCTTGCACTACGCGACGCCGGCATTGCCGCGCAAAATCTGGTGCGTGTTTCGTCCATTTTTCCGCCAAACTGCAAGCTGATCTCACGCAAGGAGGGCGTTAAGTTCCTCCACCCGGGTGAAGTCACTTTTGCTGTGGTTGCGGAGAACTCAACGCGCGAGCCACATCGGCTGACCGCAGCCAGCATCGGCCTTGCCATGCCTGCGGACCGGTCCACTTACGGTTATCTGAGCGAACATCACTCGTTCGGCGAGCCGGATGATGTTGCTGGTGAATATGCCGAGGAATTGGCCGCGGAGATGCTCGCCACCACCCTCAACGTGGAGTTCGACCCTGATACCTCATGGGACGAGAAAAAGGAAATCTACCGGATTTCCAACAAGATCGTCCGCACCACCAATGTCACGCAGACCGCAGTGGGCGACAAACGCGGCCTGTGGACCACCGTGATTGCATCCGCCATTCTGATTTTCGAATAGAAACCAACAGCAGTTCTGTCATCAGCCGCAAAGCCTGAGCGCCGGGAATGGCAATTTTCGCGCCGTCGCCAGGATTGCGGCTGATGCGCTTTTCCAGCTATTCCGGATATAGTCCATCACCTCTGAGACATGCGTCATCCAATTCCTGTAAGGAAGGTGCGTATGATTCTCATCACGGGAGCTTCTGGACACGTTGGCAGGAGAATAGCTGAACTGTTGGCCAAAGCTGAGCTGCCGATGAGACTGATGGCGCACGAATCCAGGAAAGTGCCACTCTTGCCACACGCGGAATACGTTATCGCTGATTTTGGCGACATCGCCACACTGGACCGCGCGATGAAGGGTATCGAGCGGGCGTTCATCGTCTCCGGGCATGGCAAACCGGGCGAACGCGCAAAGTTGCATCGCAATGCTTTTCAAGCCGCGGCCCGTGCCGGCGTTAAGCATGTGGTCTATCTTTCTTTTCAGAATGCATCGCCTGATTCACAATTTCCCTACGGGCGTGATCACTACCAGTCTGAGCAATATCTGGCTGAGACTGGCGTGCCTTACACGTCACTGCGTGACAACACGTACATGGACATGCTCAGCGTAATGCCCAATGATCAGGGTATTATTCGCGGGCCGGCGGGAAATGGGAGAGCGGCATTCGTGTCGCGTGAAGACGCAGCCCAGGTTGCGGCCGCGGTGCTCAAAGACCCGCAGAAGGCGACAGGGACCTTCAACGTAACCGGTCCTGAAGCCATATCGCTTGCGGAAGCTGCTGAGCGGCTTTCGAAAATTTGCGGCCGAGCTATTCGTTACCAGGATGAAACCATGGAAGAAGCCCGCAAGTGGCGGAGCCAGGACGCCGAAGAATGGCAAGTGGACACCTGGATCGGCTCATACCTGGCCATTGCAGCCGGCGAAGGTGAACAGACCAGTGACACCGTGGAACTCTTGACCGGACACGAGCCAATGAACCTGGAGGCATATTTCAACAGTTATTACCCATTTGAGGTCAAGTTGAAAGCTGCGTAATATTCAGCAACCTTCGCGTTACTTCGTGGCAAGCCTCTTTTTATAACTCTTACCCAGGCGTTCAAACAACGCCGCACACATGATGGGCAGACCAACCGTTGCGTCGACAAATACTTCACCGAATTTGCCGCCTTCATCGGGCGGAACAAACTTGCCCCAGGAAATGGCTTCTGAATACGGCGATCCCGAAAGTCCTCCCCAGTGCACCGGCTCGGGACAGACACGTACGCCATAGTGATAGCGCTTGAGCGGCACATCTTCTCCCGCGCGACGGACACGCAGTTCGCAATACGGTCCAAACTGCTGCGCCCAGTTGCGCGGCACGCCGCCGCCAATGGTGAAGATCCCCAGCTTCTTCTGCTTCAGTAACGTTTCGGCAAAGTAATTCAAATCATTAAATGGATCAAAGTGGATCGCCGGCTTGCCTTCGCGCGCGCGCATGCGATTGTTCAGCGCGACATCCAGGCCGAGTTCGGAATCAGTGAAAGCGGGCACAAAGACCGGCACTTGCTTCTCATAGGCCGACTTCAGAATCCCGCGTCCTTTCATCTTCTTCTTGAGATGGGCGCCGATCGCGCGATTCAATCTCCATGAACACATGGTTTCATCAGTGTCCCATCTGCCCAGCACGTCTTCCATTACCAGTTCAACGTGATCGAGGTTCTGCTCCGGTTCCAGCGTGTCATAAACGCGGTTGTATCCAGCTTCATAGAGCTCCACATCATTCATACGCGGATCATAGCGATAATGCTTTTGCCCGGTTGCTTCCACCAGTCCATGCGCCATCAGTGCACCGGTTGAGACCACGGCGTTCACCAGGCCGCGATCAATCAGGTCGCAGACGATCAGCCCCTGCTTGGCCACGGTCATGGCTCCGGCGAGGGTCATCACCACGAAGCAGTCCTTGTCACGGGCCATGGCTTCCAGCACATCCACGGATTCGCCCAGCTGGCGGCCGGTGAAAGCCGTGTTTGCCATGGCGCGCAACAGGTCGCTTACGCTTTTTACTTTCGACAAATCCAGCGGAGCCAGCGGAGACAGCTTGTCACTCACTGGATCATGCAGCTTACGATCAATGCCTGTGCCTGCCTGCTTCTTTGATGGCTTCTTCGTCACCTTACTCAATCAGATCACCTCAAGGGAATGTCAAAATCCTGGATTTGCAGTCGCAGTAGTGGAATTTGATAACTAAACGGAACTTGCAAACTTAAACGGTTGCGGGACGAGAGTCAAACCGCCAGGCGGTAGTATCATCCTTAACGACTCAATCTGATGGGACGGGAAGGAAGTGGCGCCCGTGATAAACGGTTCTCAAGCGCAAGCAAGAATCATGTTTCTCTCGCAATCTGAGGGAGGCCGCCGGACGCCGGCGATTTCCGGTATCAAAACTCCGTTGAAAGTCGGTGACATTTTCACTTCGTGTTTTGTCTGGGGCGAAAGCACTGAGCAGATATTTGTCCCTGGAGTCGAGTATCTTGTCGATCTTCAACTTCCGTTCTGGGAAGAATACTCAGACCGTTTTACCGTTGGCATGCACGTCCAACTGCGGGAAGGAACTCGCATCATCGCTACTGGCACTATTTCCGCAATTTCTGTGATGTAAAACGACCGAGAGCGGCGATAGCAGGTCCGTTTCCACACACTCTCCATTTACAATCACGCTTCTGCAAAACGGAAGGGAAACAAGCATGCGCGCAGTTCTTTGCAAAGAGTGGGGCGGCCCGGACAAACTGATAGTGGACGATGCGCCCGTACCGGCCATCCGTGACGGCGCTGTCCGCCTACAGGTCCACGCTGCAGGAATCAATTTCGCCGACCTGCTTCTGGTGACCGGACAATATCAGGAAAAGCCAGCTTTCCCCTTCATTCCCGGGGCAGAGGCAGCCGGGGTGATTACTGAAGTTGGCCCGGGCGTATCTCACCTGAAAGCCGGCGACCGCGTGATGGCACTCACCGGGCTGGGTGCGTTTGCGGAAGAGGTTGTGATTGATGCCGCGCGTGCGCTTCCCATTCCCGAGTCGATGGACTTCGCGTCCGGCGCGGCCTTTCCCGTTGCTTATGGAACTTCGCACGGAGCTCTGGAGTGGCGGGCGCGGCTGCAACCGGGTGAATGGTTGCTAGTACTCGGGGCTGCAGGAGGCGTGGGTCTTACGGCGGTTGAGATCGGCAAAGCCATGGGCGCGGAGGTGATCGCATGTGCCGGGAGCGCAGAGAAACTCAAGATCACCCAGGAGCACGGCGCTGATCATCTTATCGATTATTCAAAGGAAGACATTCGCGAACGGGTTAAGGCCATAACTTCAGGGCGAGGCGTGAATGTGGTCTATGATCCCGTTGGCGGCGACGCTTTTGATGCCAGCCTGCGGTCGATTGCCTGGGGGGCGCGTGTGATTGTCATTGGTTTCGCCTCTGGCCGCGTGCCGCAGATTCCGGCCAACATTGTGCTGGTCAAAAATATCGATGTGATCGGTTTTTATTGGGGTTCTTACCAGACTCACCAGCCTGAGTTGCTGCGAAGTTCGTTTGCGCAACTTCTGCGCTGGTTCGCGGAAGGCAAACTCAAGCCTCATGTTTCCCATCGCTTCGATCTCAATCAGACGGCAATGGCCATGGAGATGCTGCGGCGGAGAAAATCTACGGGCAAGGTCGTAGTCGAAGTCAGAACTTAAAATCCATTTTCGAGGGGGCGGCGTATGGGGCTGGGGCTTTCTGTTGGCATCCTGAAAGACATGCGTGAGAACGATGCTGAAGGATACGATTACTTCAAGACCACGCTGATTAAGGTGAACCAGGCCTTAGCCGCCGTCGGGCTTCCCCCGCACCTCGAACCTGAAGATATCTCTACCGGTGATGAGGCGAGTTTTGAGATGTTTGGCTATTCGGGACTGCATTACTTGAGGCGCGTTGCAGCACACATCACTTACACAGGCAAGGTCCCATTACCCGGGGACGAAAGTGCAAGCAACGATCGATTGAATAAGAAATATTATCTTGAGTCGGTTGCCTCACCGACCGACGGTCTCTCCTGGTTTTTCAAGCGTAGGCCGCTGTTTAAGTTCAACCACTTGATGCAACACAGCGATGCCGAAGGTTTCTATCTGCCGGCAGACTTTCAAGATGTTATCTTTCCTGATGACGCCCTCGAAATTCCCGGAGCAATGATCGGTTCGTCAAAAAGGCTTTTGCAGGAATGTAAGCACCTTGCAGAGGTGTTGAGGCTCCCCTTAGACATCGATCCTGAAAGTGACGAGCTTTGGGAGGCGCCAGAGATGCAAGGCCGGGGAACCGGCTGGAAGGCATATGGGGTTGAGTCGTTCACTTGCATTCGTCTTATCAAGTCCTGCGAAGCCTCTGTCAGATCAGGCGCAGCGGTGGTCTTCTGCTGAGTGATTGGGCAACTCTGGCGTGCAAATTTTTCTAAGGCCTTGGAGTGTACTTCTCATCGAAATTCTGTGCATTGAATTGCGGAGTGCGCAAAAGGTTGCGCATATTCCGCTGAAATCAAACCGAATACCGCCATCTGTAAGTAAAAACCCTTGGCCCATGACGCAGCAAAACTGAACTGTTGGATTAGACCAGCTCACCTATGAAATTTTCGCGGCCGACTGCGAATCTCCTACACCCTGGGACGTAACAGGATTAAAGCAGCTACAAACCATCTCACATCGATTCAGCGAAACGGGGTTAAAGGTTCTTAATGGCACGGGACTTGCCTTAAGAAAAGTAAATCCAATCGCGAATCATTTCTGGTGGTGCCCTGATGCACCGTCGTCGCTAGGAACTTCGCGCGTAACGACCCTTCGTTCTGTAGAAAAACGTTCTGTAGAAAAACAAAATCTGTGAGGCGTAATGAAATCAGCAGCAAAACTGCTGGTCATGAGTTTGCTCGCGTGTGCTTGCGCGCTGGCTCAGACCTCTGTTCCCCGAATCATTGCAACAGATCTACAAAGCGGCCCGAATACGGGTGGTCCAAACAACAAAGGCGCTATCGTCACGTTGTATGGCTTCGGCTTTGGCGCGACGCAAGGTGCGTCCAACGTTTCCGTCGGCGGTATCAGCGCCGACAACTATCTTTTCTGGTCGGATACAAAAATAAGTTTTCAGATTGGCACTGCCGCCGCAAGCGGCAACGTGCTGGTCAACACTGGCGCCGGGGTGAGTAATCCCAAACCGTTTACGGTGCGCACCGGCAGATTATTGTTTGTTTCGACTACGGGAACGGACACGAGTCCGGGATCCTTTACCGCGCCTTGGAAGACGGTGACCAAAGCGGTGGCGTCCAGCCAGGCGGGCGACATCATCTACCTGATGAATGGAGTCTCGCAAACTGCACTGGATAGCGCTTCCGCCTCGCTGGCCATTGCAAAAAGCGGCACATCAACAGCTCCCATTGCACTGGTGGCTTATCCTGGCGCCACGGCCACAGTCGGCTCGTCTACCGGGCAACAGTTCGGCATAAAGACCACGGCGGCAGCCAGCAACTGGGTGCTCTCCGGGCTTACACTGCGCGGATCGCTCAGCGCACTTACGGTGGCGAATTCCTCTAACTGGCGCGTGATTGGCAATGACATTTCCTGTCCCAATGGCGCGGGCACAGGATCATGTATTGCTGTTTCTGCTTTGACGAACGGCATCTTCTACCGCAACCTGGTGCATGATTCCGGTTCAGCCACCAGTGTCAGCAAGCTCTATCAGGCCGTGCAGTTTGACACTGGTTCCAACGGAATTGACTTTGGATGGAATGAAATCGCCAATACCCGTTCCTGCCGGGCGCTTCAGTTTTATTCCGACACAACCGCTCTCTTCAATCTGACCGTTCACGACAACCTGATCCACGACGCGCGTTGTGACGGCATTAACTTTGCCACTATTGATCCCGTGCGTGGCGCGGTCACCGCATACAACAACGTCATCTATCGTGCGGGCACGGGACCTGCGCCGGGTGGCGTTGAATCCAGTTATGCGTGCGTGAAGGTCGCAGGAACCAGTTCAGCGGCTGTGCAGCTTAAAGGCAATACTCTTTATGACTGCGGAAGCCGTCGCAATGCGGATTCCGGAGCCGTATACGCAACTGCGTCCGTGTCACTGGTGAATAACATCATCAGCCTGCTGTCGGGAGAAAGTTACCTGGCAGGGAATTCGACGGCTGGAATGTATAACGGTAGCAACAATCTCTTTTTCGGTGCGGGAGCGATTCCCACGTTCTCCGCGGCCAGCAAAACGGGCGATCCAAAGTTCGTGACGCCGGGCAGCAATTTCCAGCTTCAGGTGGGCAGTCCGGCGATTGATGCTGGAATCAACACGGGATTATCGCGCGATATAAACCAGGTCGCTCGTCCACAGGGAACGGGCTATGACATGGGAGCCTACGAGTACGCGGGAGGCAGTCCGGCGCCGACGCCCACGCCAACACCTACTCCTACGCCAACGCCAAGCCCGACGCCGTTGCCGACACCGACTCCAAGCCCAAGTCCAACTCCAACTCCGACACCTACTCCTACGCCGAGTCCTACACCAACACCCACGCCAACTCCGACCGGCTCCATCACCGCCAGCCCAACCTCGCTTGCGTTCGGGACTGTGGTGATTGGATCCACCGCGAATCAGACTGTGACCGTCAGCAATCCTTCGACTGTGAGCGTAACCATCACCAAGGTTGCCACGGCCGGCACGGGCTTCAGCGCGTCCGGATTGACCGCGCCTTTAGCGCTCGCGTCGGGCAAGACGGCGACCATCACCGTTGCGTTTGCGCCGAAAAACAGCGGAGCAGTCACAGGCAGTCTGCAAATTACCAGCAGCGCTTCCACCACACCCACCAGCGTTGCTCTTTCGGGAACAGGCGGAACAGTGCAGCACTCGGTGGCGATCACGTGGGCAGCCAGTACCTCCACGGTGTCCGGATACAACGTGTATCGCAGCACGACCAGCGGGGGCACTTATACCAAGCTCAACTCCGCGCCGATTACCACGCTTAGCTACACGGACAGCACAGTCAGTTCCGGCGTCACCTATTTCTATGTAGTCACTGACGTCGCTTCGGACGGCACGGAAAGCGCCTTCTCCAACCAGGCTACGGCGGCGGTGCCAACACCATGACAACTATGCAGACAAAACTAACTCCGAATTCAATTACCAAAAGGGTTTTCATGATGAGGAATTCAATCAACTTGAGAAAGTTGACGCAGTTTGTTGTATTGACGTTCGCGCTTGCGATTGCGGCAACGGCACAAAGCGCTCCACCCAGAATGTTTTTCACCGATCTGGAAAGTGGTCCCAACAGCGGCGGAGCCAATGGTAAGGGCGTCTTCGTGACTCTCTGGGGCAAAGGCTTTGGCGCTACGCAGGGCTCGTCCACGGTTACCGTGGGCGGAGGTGCGGTGGACAATTATCCACTGTGGTCAGATGGCAAGATCACCGTACAACTTGGCGCCGGGTCAGCGACGGGGAACATTGTGGTGAACGTTGCCGGAGCCGGAGCCAGTAATGGCCTGCCTTTTACCGTTCGAGCGGGGAAGATCTTCTTTGTCGCCACCAGCGGCAATGATGCGAACGCAGGCTCTTTCACGGCACCGTGGCGGACCATAGTGCATGCCAAAAACAGTATGTCGGCCGGTGACACCACCTATATTGAAAATGGTGTCAGCCAGACATCGGAAGACACCTTTACGGCTTACCTCAGCATGGACAAGCAGGGCGCGAGCAACTCCGGTACTGCCGCTGCACCCATGGCGCTGGTTGCATATCCCGGCGCCACTGTGACGGTAGGCGTGGCCGGAGGTCTTCACTACGGCATACGCACGCCCAACATCAACGTAAATATGGACTATTGGGTAATCTCACAGCTACACATCATGGGCGGAACGCAAGCCATGGACATTGGCGGTGCCGGCTGGAAAGTGGTTGGTAATGAGATGCAATGTCCCGGAGCCGATGATCAGGTTGGTTGCTTTGAGATGAGCGGCGGAAACCAGGCGAAGTTTTACGGCAATGAAGTGCACAATGCCGGGATCAACCCAACTTCATCGAAGTACTACCATGCGGTGTATTTCAGCACTGACTCCAACCACATTGACGTGGGCTGGAACCACATTCATGACAACTTTACCTGTCGTGCCTTGCAGTTCCATTCGTCGCCCCTGTGTTCGCCGACTTGCGGAAGCGGCGATACTACGGGCTTTGATCAGTACGATCTGCACGTGCATGACAATCTGATTCACGGCGACAACTGCAATGGCATCAATTTTGCCACAGTCGACCCGTCGAAGGGGCCGGTGGAAGCCTACAACAACGTGATTTACCACGTTGGTTTGATGGATCCGCTGCAACTGGGCGCCAGCTTCTCCTGCATCTATGTGGCAGGCATTACCAACAATGGAGTGGCAGGAACCGGCACGGTCCAGGTGTTCAACAACACGCTGTCTGACTGCGCGGCCAACAACTCAGCCAACGCCAGCGGCTCTCGTGGAGCGTTTGGCGTAGGCGGAGGGCCGGCCACGCTGAAAATGAACCTGCGCAATAACGTCGCAGACCAGAATCCGGGAGAGATATACATTGACGGCGCGCTGGCGCAGATCACCGGCGACCACAATCTGTGGTTCGGTATTGGAACCGGTCCATCACAAACCACCAACAACTTCAATGCCGACCCGCAGTTCGCCAATCGCGCGGGCGGTGATCTCCATATCAACAGCACCAGCCCCGCGAAAGATGCGGGTCTTACCATTGTTCCGGCGAACCCATTCGTCCCCAATCCGGGTCCAAACCAGACCACAGACAAAGACGGAGTGCTGCGTCCCCAGGGCACTGCGTTTGATATGGGAGCCTATGAAGTATTTGCCGGAACGGTTGCGGCGAAGCCGAATCCGCCCACGAACGTGGTTGCCGTAGTCCACTAGTGGCTGCAAACTGAACATTTAAGCCGGAGGCCTGCGTGATTGCGCAGGCCTTCTTTCTGGTCTATGGACGACTATTAACATCAAAAGAACAATCAATGAAAAGACGGTAAAAACTGCACCAAAGTAATTGCAGTATTTCTGCAAACTCGGATAAGGTTGAATGCAGCGAGATCGGTGCAATCCGATCAGCTGGAAGTTGGTTTTCGGGGCGCGAATTACTGGGGTGCGAATCAAATGGGCAGATTTTCCCGGGCAATACGCAGTGGATTGGGAATAGGCTATCCGAAGCAAGTGGCAGCGGTGTGCTATCGCGCCAACGGCTCCTCGGTTGAGTTCCTTCTTGTTAATACCAGCTCTGGTAAATGGACATTCCCCAAGGGCCGTGTGGAAATTGCTCTCAGCGCCAGTGAAAGCGCTGCCGCCGAAGCATGGGAAGAAGCCGGCGCTCGTGGCGAGATTGAAGGTGAATCATTTGGTGTTTACATGGACACCAAGAGATTGCAGGGCAATTCCGAACCAGTCCGCGAAATTACCGTTGCGGCCTACCTGATGGAAGTACGCTCGGCGGTGGTTCCGCAGGAGAGCGGCAGAAATCCCAGTTGGTTTACGCCGCAGGAAGCCAAACGTCGACTCAGTCAATCACGCCCTGAGAAATACTCGAATACCATCCATAAGATCGTCGATGCCGCGATCCATCGCATCAGCAGCACGCCCGCACGCGCTGCGTTGTCCGCCCGCCAGAATCAAGTCGCTCACCTGCGCTAGTCGGGCGCGGGAATAGCTTTCTGCGCTATTCTTTAATTAATCGTAAAGACAATTCTCAATGCACAGGCTTCGTCAATCCGTGCTTCTGGTGATCATTGGTGTGGGAATTTCCGCTCAGGCCCAAGTTCCGCCCCGCATTTTTTTCTCCGATCTGGAAAGCGCACCCAAGACCGGCGGAGTCAACAACTCCGGCGCATGGATCACGATCTGGGGAAAAGGCTTTGGTGTGACCCGTGGAACCTCCACCATCACTGTCGGCGGCGGTACGGTTGCGAACTACCCGATCTGGAGTGACACCAGGATCACCTTTCAGCTGGGGAGCAAGACAAAGTCCGGTGAAATTGTTGTTCACGAAAACGACCTGCAAAGCAACGGGATCCCTTTCACGGTTCGTGCAGGAAAGATTTACTTTGTCTCTGCCAAAGGGCGCGACTTCCACAGCGGCAGCTTCGTCTCTCCGTGGAAATCCATCAGCAAAGCGAAAGACAGCCTTGCGCCGGGCGACATTGCGTACATACAAGACGGCGTTACACAGAAGTCTGAAGACAGCTTTACTGCCTATCTCAGCATGGACCGCCGCGGCGGCGATAATTCGGGAACGCAAAACGCGCCCAAAGCGCTGGTCGCCTACCCAGGAGCCACAGTAACCATCGGAACGGAGCACGGGCTTGCGTATGCTATTCGTACACCAAACATCCGGGCCCGCACGGATTACTGGGTGATCTCACAGCTTCATCTGGTTGCAGGCATACAAGCCATGGATATTAGCGGCACCGGCTGGCGTATTGTGGGCAATGAGATGCAATGCCCCGGCGCGGACAGCCAGGTGGGCTGCGTTCAACTTAACGGCGCCAGCGAGATAAGGTTCTACGGCAATGAGGTGCACAACGCGGGCATTCCGCCCACGTCGTCAAAGTTTTACCACGCTGTTTATTTCAGCACCGACTCCAATCACATTGATGTTGGCTGGAACCACATTCACGACAATTACACCTGCCGCGCCATCCAGTTTCATTCTTCACCGTTGTGCAGTCCGAGCTGCGGGGCCGCTGATAAAACAGGAGCCGATCAATTTGATCTACACGTGCATGACAACGTGATCCACGGAGATAACTGCAACGCCATCAACTTTGCCACTGTCGATCCCTCCAAAGGCCCGATTGAGGCCTACAATAATGTGATCTACCACGTGGGATTGATGGATCCAAAAGATGAGGGCGGCTCCTTTTCCTGTATCTACGTGGCTGGGATCACATATCATAGCGGCGCGCCGAGCGGCGCGGTGGAAGTGTTCAACAATACGCTTTCTGACTGTGGCGCCAACCATTCCCGCAACGCAGGCGGCTCGCGGGGCGCGTTTGCCATCAACGGTCCGCGGTCGCTCACTTTGCATTTGCGCAACAACGTCATCCAGCAGAAGGCCGGAGAGACCTACGTGGATGGAGAAAAGTCACAGATCACGGGCGATCACAATCTCTGGTCTGGACTCGGCAACGGTCCATCACAGACCTCAGATAATGTGAATGCCGATCCGCAGTTCGTCAATCCTGCAACTTCTGATCTGCGCTTGAAAGATTCCAGTCCGGCGAGGGACGCTGGCGCCAACACCCACCCTGATAATCCATTCGTAAACGGGAAGGTTACTGATATAGACGGCCTCACTCGCCCGCAGGGGAAAGCATTTTCTATTGGAGCGTATGAAGTGCCGGTGAGCAGCAGACCTGTGCAGAAGTAGACAAAGTGATGATCGCGGGGCGGCCTTAGCGTCCTGCGGCGAGCTTCAGCAGATTGCGGAACCGTTCTGCCTGTTCCTTGTCGTCATGAGTGTCCATCAGAAACTGAACGCCATAGTTGTAACCACGACGGTGGCGCACAATACCCGGCGTGCGTACCGGACTGCTGGAGTATGGCGGAGTGAATTCAATGAATACTTTGTCTTCCGGCTTGAGTTCCAGTCCGGCAAAGACCAGCATGCCGCCTTCACTGATGTCATTGGCCCGGCCTTCCATGATGCGCGTACTGTCCTCACGACATGCAATCAGCCGAATAGGGAGATTTAGACGGTAACGCTGCCACCGCCTGAAGACAGACCTTTCCTGCGTAGGGTTGGGATTCATCGACTTTGGAGTGCGAAGGCGTGGTTGCGTTGCCATGGGGAGATCATAACCGCAGTCATTTCAGCGGCATAGGTTACAGAAGTGCCAAGGTAGTTCGATGACGCCATGCGCACTATTTGGAACTGGAACCCGCTGGGCCGCATCCGTTTCGGAAATCTCCCGCTTCCTTTATATATGCAAGAAAGTATCTATGACGGTGGACGTTGCTTAAAACGGCCGTTTTTTCATCCAGAAACGACTAAGAAATTGTTTAAGAAATGGTTTTCACCCAAAATGCCAATATTCTTGACTGCTCTTGATTCGATCATCTGATGAAAATGAAAGGCTTAGATATAACAGTGCCTTTACTGCCTGGGCGAACCATTCCGCGTTGACGTGAATAGACGGTGAATTTAGCGGCCCCCGAACTTCGCCCTTAATCTCAACTACCTAAAACTAAAAGGTTTACACTGGAATTCTCGATTGGCACTTCCCGTGCTCAATGATTAAGCAACCTACCCGGGAGCCCACCATGCGCCTGGCGGAAAGGAACCCAACCCCCTTTATGCCGATCCGGCAACAGGAAAGGCGAAAAATGGCCCGCCTCGCTTTGGAGGTGCCGGTCAAAATTTCAATTCCAGGTACCCGTGCTCAGCTTTTTGCCGAGACACGCAATGTTAGCGCCCAGGGTATCTACTTTCGCACACAGGTTACTACTTTCGAGATTGGCCAGGACGTGGAATGCGTTCTAGTCCTCCCGGAGAAGCTGACTATGGCCAGCAAACCCAGCTTCGTGAACTGTCGAGGCCGTATTGTTCGGCTCACTCACGGCTTGGAAGACAACTGCGTTGGTGTGGCTCTGGAAGTGAACAGTTTTGATTTTTCCACGCAAAACTTTTCGCCGCTCAGCGTATATCACACCTGAGTGAGTTCGTTTTTGCTTGCCTGGAGCTTCCTATCTGCTATCCAGCCTTCTGCAGCAAATCCAGTGTCAATTGATTCAGTCGGACCGGATCGGCAATCTCTGATCCTTCGGCCAGCAACGCCAGATGAAACAACAATTCCATGGAATCACCAATGGAAGGATCGTCCGGGTTTGCTTTGTAACGTTCATATAAACGTGTAACCAGCGGATGTTCAGGGTTGAGTTCCATAATCCGCTTCTGCTTTGGTCCGGCGCCTTTTGTTTTTTGCAGAAGACGTTCCAGGTTGGGGCTGAACTCATGCTCCTCCGTCACAAGGCAAACCGGTGATCCCACCAGACGCGTGGATAGACGCATCTGCTTTACATATTCGTCCAGCTTTTTCTGGCCAGCGGCCATGAACGCGGCGTAATCTTCTTCCTTTTGCTTGAGCTGTTCGGCACGCTGCTTTTCTTCTTCTTCCGTGCCCAGATTGACTCTGCCCTTGTTCAGAGACTTCATCGGCTTGCCTTCAAACTCATACATGTGCTGGACAAGCAGTTCATCCACCGGGTCGCTCATGAATAGCACTTCATAGCCTTTTTGCCGGACAGCTTCCAGGTGCGGCGAATTTTCCATCACCTTGCGCGACTCTCCCGTCAGATAGAGGATGTCTTTCTGGTCGGGCTTCATTCTCTCCAGGTAACCCTTCAACGTGGTGAGATCGGTGGCATGATGCGATGACGCGAACATCAGCAATGGCAGGAGCTTTTCCTTGTTTTCATAATCGGTGCCCACGCCTTCCTTCACGGCCCGGCCAAAGTGCTCCCAGAACGTCAGATATTTCTCGGGCTCCTTCTCCCGCATGTCGCCCAGCGCTTCCAGCATTTTTCGCGTCAACCATTTGCGCATCTGTGTAATGTGACGGTCCTGCTGTAGCCGTTGGCGGGAGATGTTCAAAGGCAGGTCGCTTGAATCAACCACTCCCTTGATGAAGCGAAGATAGCGCGGCAACAGGTCCTCGCAGTTCTCCATGACCATCACGCGCCGGGCATACAGCCGCAGCCCGCCTTCCGACAAATGGAAATAAAGGTCATGCGGCGCCACCGCGGGAACAAACAGCAATGCCTGATATTCGAAATTTCCTTCGGCTTTCAACGGAAGCACCTTGAGCGGATCAACCCAGTCATTGGAGAGATGCTTATAAAAATCGTTGTATTCACTGTCGGTGATCTCTGAACGGCTGCGCGTCCAGATCGGTTTCATGGAATTCAACGTCTTGGTTTCAATCTTTGTTTCGGTCTTTGTCTCTTTGCCTTCTTCTTTTTCCGCCGGTTCCGGTGCTGGACCCTCATAGATGATGGGATACGCGATGAAATCGGAGTATTTATGGACGATCGTCGAGAGTTTCCACTGGTCTGTGTAATCTTCGATTCCGTTTTCGTGGTCCGTCGCTTTCAGGTGAAGAACAATATCGGTGCCGCAATCCGGCTTCTCCACTTCGGCCATGGTGTATGTGCCATCGCCGGCTGATTCCCACTGTGCAGCTTTGCTTTCTCCCGCGCGACGTGTGGTGATGGTCACTTTATCAGCCACCATGAATGCGGAATAGAAGCCCACGCCAAACTGGCCGATCAGGTCGGCCACTGATTCGGGCGATTGCGATTCCTTGATGCGTTGCCGCAATTCTTTGGTCCCCGAGCGGGCAATGGTGCCGATATGGTCGATCAGCTCCTGGCGGCTCATGCCGATGCCGGTATCAGAGATGGTCAGTGTCCGGGCCGCTTTGTCTGGTTTGAGCCGGATCTCATATTTGTGATCGCTGGTGGTCTGCGCGGGATTGGTGAGTGATTCAAAGCGCAGCCTGTCCAAAGCGTCCGACGAATTTGAGATCAGCTCCCGCAGAAATACCTCTCTCTGGGTGTAGAGAGAATGGATCATGAGATGGAGCAGTTGAGTAGTCTCGGCCTGGAACGCAAAGGACTCCAAAACGGGTGCGGTGGACATGGTTCGTTCTCCTGGAAATCTGCGTGGTCTCTGCGGGTCTGGGAGACCCACAAGGCTGTCATTTACTGCGCGAAATCTATTTTATCGAAAACCGGGCTTGAGCCGTAGTGGCCGGAATGTCTGCTTGCCGGGTCGCATCCCGCAGACTGAACTACCGCATCAAATGCTGGCAGAGTAAACTGAAGCGGCAAATGGCTTCAGACCAGTCAAGGATTTTGATGTGAGCCCGATTTCACTCAAAGTAAACGGACGTCTGTACACGCTGGAACTCGATCCTAAAACACCTTTGCTCTTTGCGTTGGCGGACGAGATTGGGTTGCGCGGTCCTAAGTTCGGATGCGGCATGGCCCAGTGCGGGTCCTGCTCGGTCATTCTGCGCGGCCATGTCACGCGCTCGTGCGTGATGCCGGTAGGCGCGGTCGGCCAGGACGAAATCACAACCCTGGAAGGCTTAGGCACGCCGGAAAAACCTCACCCCATACAGCAGGCTTTCATCGACGAAGGAGCAGCGCAATGCGGCTTCTGCCTGAGCGGCGTCATCCTCACGGCCAAAGCCGTGCTCGATGAGAAGCCGGAGGCGTCTGATCAGGAAATCCGCGCGGCGCTGGGCGGCGTGCTGTGCCGTTGCTTCACACATGTTCGTATGCTACGCGCCATTCGAAAGTACGCTGACGCAAGGAAAGTGAAACCATGAGCGTTTCACGGCGTGAGTTTCTGAAAGGCACCGGAGCTCTGATTGTGAGCTTCAGCACCGTAAGCAGTGCCGTGAGCTTCAGCGTTGGGACAGCGACCGGAAATTTATTATTTGTGCAGGGGCCATTTGACACCCATGCTTCGCATATCGATCCCAAACAACTTGATTCATGGATTGCGGTGGCCGCCGATGGCACGGTGACTGCTTATACGGGGAAGTGCGATTTTGGACAAGGCATGTTCACCGTGCAAACGCAACTGGTGGCGGAAGAGCTGTGTGTGCCCATCGGCCGGGTGAAGCTGATTCAGTGCGACACAGCAGTGGCTCCGGACCAGGGAACAACGTCAGGAAGCCAGTCCACGCCGACGAATTTTAATTCAGAAAATCTGGCGCAGGCCGCGGCCACTGCGCGAGAGGCGTTGCTGACCATGGCCGCGACAAAATGGAACGAGCCTGCCAGCGAACTGACGGTGGCAGACGGCGTTATCACCGGCAAAGGACGTCGCCAGATCAGGTATGAGGAACTGATTGGCAGCAAACGCTTCAACATTCCACTGAGCACGGCTGCCAGGCGCCGAGCGCCGAAGGAGTGGAAAGTCCTGGGCAAGCCCGTTCCGTCGCTGGACAGACCTGCACTCATGACGGGCCAGTTTGAATTTGTGCACAACATACGCGTCCCCGGCATGCTGCACGGGCGTGTGGTGAGACCGCCCGATGTCGGCTCCACCGTGGTTAGCGTGGATGAGAGTTCAGTGCGGCAAATTCCCGGAGTCATCAAGGTTGTGGTGCGAAAGAATTTCGTCGGCGTGGTCGCGGAGCGGCAAGCGCAGGCGGCGCAAGCGGCACACCAGCTCAAGGTCACGTGGAAGCCCGGGCCGGGATTGCCCGCACAGAACACGTTCTCTGATTATTTGCGAAAGCAGCCTTCGCGAGACACGCTGGTGGTTAATTCGAAGGATTTAGAGCGTCAGCTATCGGCCGCTCATACTCAAGTGAAAGCAACCTACAGCTACCCGTATCAGATGCACGGATCAGTTGGAACATCATGCGCGGTGGCGGATGTGAAAGCCGGGTCTACAACGGTGTGGTCGGCGACGCAGTCGGTTTATCCGACGCGAAGCATTGTCGCCAGGATGCTGGACGTGCCGCTGGAGAGCGTGCGCGTGCAATACGTTCGCGGATCGGGATGTTACGGCCTGAACGGCGCTGATACGGTTTCGTTTGATGCTGCGTTGCTCTCACAAGCGGTTGGCAAACCGGTTCGCGTGCAGTTGTCGCGGCAGGACGAAATGGTCTGGGAAAACTTTGGGGCCGCGTGCGTGATCGATCAGCGTGCCGGAGTGGACCAGAATGGAGCCATCGTGGCCTGGGAATGCGAGAGCTGGATTGCTGCGCGAGGAAACCGGCCGGGTTATGACAAGCCAGGAAATGTGATTACAGGAGTATTAGCCGGTTATGAGCCCGAGTTAGTCAAGCCACAGGCCGCGAAGGAGCCCAGCGAAAAATTGCAGAACCGCAGCAACACGGCGCCTTCTTATATAGCCGGTTGTGTAAATGGAAATTGTGCGGGTGGCGGAAGCGTTCGCAGCGAACGTGTTCTAACGCATACCGTGGCCTCGCCTTTCTTCACCGGGCCACTGCGTTCTCCACTGCGGATCCAAAATACTTTTGCTCACGAATGCTTCATGGATGAAATATGTGCCCAGGTCAAGGCGGATCCGGTGGCGTTTCGACTGCAACATCTCCGCGACCAACGAATCATCGATGTGGTGAAAGCCGCCGCGGATGCAGCCAAATGGGAGAAGCGCGCTTCACCACGGAAGGAAGTCTCGAATACGGGCAGCAGTATCGGACGGGGCATTGCGTGTGTCGCATACGAAGGAAACAATGGCTACTCGGCGCTGGTCGCGGAGGTGGAAGTTGACATGGTCAGCGGCCAAGTCAAGCCGCGAAAGTTTTTTGTGGCACTGGATTGCGGGCCCATCTCAAATCCTGACGGGGTTCGAAACCAGACTGAAGGCGGCGTTCTTCAGGGAATGAGTCGCGCGCTTCTTGAAGAAGTCACATGGGATGAGAAGCGGGTTACCTCCAACGATTGGGAGACCTATAACAGCTTTTATCTTGGAGCTGAGATGCCCGCCGTGGAGGTTGTGCTGATTAACCGCACGGATGTGCCGGCAACCGGCGCGGGTGAAACGGCGATCACCGTTGTTGCGGCCGCGCTCGGCAATGCGATCTTTGATGCCACCGGCGCCAGACTTCGTGAAGCGCCATTTACTCCGGAACGGGTTAAAGCCGCGCTGGCCGCCAGAAACCAGCAGCAGGGATAGACGATGAATGTTCGAAAACATTCTGTGGTGATGATCGCGCTGGCAGCGTTGTGTGGCCTGGCATGGGCGTGGGGTACGGCGACGCGAACTGCCCAGCAGCATGATGATGCCGGCGCCGCGGCAGCGTTTGAATCCATGGTGGCTGTGCTACATCATCCCCGATGTATGAACTGCCATTCCAGGGGTGACTTCCCGCGCCAGGGAGATGACGGCCATCGCCACACGATGGATGTGCGGCGCGGTGCACATGGAAACGGCGTGGCTGGGATGAGTTGCAGCACCTGTCATCAGGATTTCAATCTGTCGGGATTGCGTGTGCCTCCGGGAGCGCCGGAGTGGCATCTGCCGTCGCCAGAAATGCCGATGATCTGGGAAGGTCTTACAGTCCGTCAATTGTGCGAGCTATTCAAAGACCCGAAACAAAATGGCAATCGTACCGTGGATGAGATCGTCGAACACATGAATAGTCCGTTGGTGCTGTGGGGCTGGCATCCGGGCGAGGGACGAACTCCAGTGCCAGTCCCGCAGGCGAAGTTCATGGCCATGGCAAAAGAGTGGGCAGCGAAGGGCGCGGCGTGCCCGGGGCAGTAGATGCGAAAATCTCAAATCCATGGACGCTTTGTGAAGCATTTATTTGTTGCAATTTTCGCATTGCTAATTGCTATGCAGAAAACTCCTCTGTCGGCGCAAAGTATGGCACCCAACACAGAGACCCCAGACATATGCAACTACAGTAAGGTGACAAATCTTCAGCCACGCCACTTTTTATCTGTGAGATCGGGCCCCGGGACCCGGTTCCGGAGGACCGGTAAACTGTCTCCTGGCAAAGAAGTTTATGTCTGCGACGAGCACTTCTACTGGTACAAGGTGTTCTATAGTGACCCGAGTATCCCGAACAGTCCATGCGATATATCGTCGCCAAAGGGACTTGATGTCAACGAAGCCAAACGCTGTAAGTCCGGATGGGTGCAGCGAGATTGGATTGATGTGATCTCAGGATGAAGACTTGTTCGACGTTGACATAAGGCCTCCGCTCAAGAGTTTCTATTGCGATTTGCCTGTTACTGCTTCCTTTGTGTTCCTTCGGGTCCTTTGTGGTTGAGCTTTTGACTCTGTAATTCTTACCAGCAGACGAAAGAGCCGCACCTGTCCCAAGATAGCGACACAGAGTACTGGAACGGATGTGCTTTGCGCCTTCCATATCCTGCTGTCGGCCCGGCCGATCCGCCATCCGGAGGAAAAAGGCAACCATGAAAACATCCAGATGGATTTCACTTGTGGCCATTCTGTTTTTCTCCGTCGCTGCCTGGGCGCAGCAGAAACCTAGGGATGAAGAAAAGGGTACAGAGGACCTGCAAAAGGCTACGCAGAATCCCGTGGCCAGCCTGATCAGCGTTCCATTGCAGAACAATACCAACTTCGACATTGGCCCTCTGGACCGCACGCAGAATGTCATGAACATTCAGCCGGTCATTCCCATCAGAGTGAGCGAGAACTGGAACCTGATCAATCGCATCATACTGCCGCTGGTGTTTCAGCCGGATGTCACGCAGCTCAATGTCGGCACGATGGGCATGGGCGATATCAATCCTACGTTCTTTCTCTCGCCGGCTAAGCCGCACAAGTTGATCTGGGGCATTGGGCCGGCCTTCCTTCTGCCTACGGCTACTAATAAAGTGCTCGGCCAGGGCAAGTGGAGTGGAGGACCGTCAGTGGTTGCTCTGGTTCAGCCCGGGCATTGGACCCTGGGTGTGCTGATCAGCAACGTCTGGAATTTTGCCGGCGAATCCGACAAGCCCGCAGTCAACCAGATGCTGCTCCAGTACTTCATCAACTACAACCTGAAAAAAGGCTGGTTCATCACCTGGCAACCCATCATCACCGCCAACTGGAAGGCCCCAAGCGGTAGCGTGTGGACGGTACCGTACGGTGGTGGCATCGGCCGGATCATGAAGGTCGGAGCGCAGCCAATCAACTTGAGTTTGCAGTTTTACGGCAGCCCAGTTCGTCCCCCGGGCACGTCGCCCTGGGGCATGCGGGCGCAAATCGCCTTCCTGTTCCCCAAGCTGTCCAAGGAACAGCAGAAGATGATGCTTGAGAAGAAGCTGAAGCAGTTGGACCAGGAGCAACAGACGCAGCCACAGAAGAAGTGATTGCCATCGGCTTTTTCAACCCGCAGTTTTTCTTGTTTCGCGCGAAATTGGAAATCAGTCGAATGGGGAAACGTCCCTTCGTCGCCGGGTTATTCACACATTTGGCTTGACTTAGCTGACAGTGAAGGGATAATGGAAGAGGAACTCTCCAATATTATCGATGACGTGCCGCCTACAACCCTGGATTCGATGCCTTCTCGGCATCTCCCTGTTCTTGTTTGCAGCCACGGCAGATTTTGTCTCGACGTCAGTTATCACCGGTAAGCATCATGCCAATAATCCCGTTGTGCGTATTGAACACAAATGCGCTGGTCACGGTGGGAAAGTAACTGATCGCCCGGCGAAGTGCTCGTCGGCTGAAGAGGGCATCTCTTTTCAACAAACATTTCAACTCATGCCTGCGCTTCCTGGCTTACGGATATCCACGCATGAGCCGCGATTGGCTTTCCCTTCGCTTGATCGCGCCACCTTGCCGCTACGCTGTTAAGCGTCCCTCGATACCCTCAAAGCTGCATATTTAGTCCTGCTGGACCTCGGTATTCTTTGAGGCCGGGGACTGCATGAAACCGCGGTAAACAACAAAAGCGATTGATGAGGGATGCATGTTGCAGAAACACTCTGCCCGAGAGGGAAAGCTTCATTTAACGAGAAAGGACCGAGTTCTACTCGCAATAGCACTATCTCTATTTCTCGTCACAGTCGGATACGCGTTGTACATTGGGACCCATTATCGGGTTCATCAAAGCGCGGTGATTCAAAAGGGAGACAGTAGTCAAGCAACAGAGATGAGTTCGGGCGATTGAGCGGACGGCGGTGAATTTGAAAAACCAGATGAATCCCCCAGTCTTTAGCGGCTGTTGGGCATCGTCACTGAAGGAAATGTTTTAACCAAATGGAACCTCGAATTACGGCCGTGTTAAACCACAAACTCATCACAGAGCCACGTCAGTTCGTTAACGAATTCAGCTTCTCTTTAAGTGGTATTTCAGCCAGGATCACCGTCAGAATCCATCTGGAACCCGATGGTCGCTTCTACTTTGAGCAGAGCCATCATATACACACTCCCATTCAGGTCGGTCCATATGTAATGGGCAATCGATGGGCAGAAACGGAAGAACTGGCGGTTAGAGCTGTGGTGGCGCCTCTGCTGAGTCACTATGAAGTAGCAATCAGACAAGGGTGCAAACCTTGCGAGGATTGGCTCATTCCAGACGAGAAGTTTTTTCATCCGGAGTGACGGTGGCAGGCAAAACCTTAACACTGATGAACTGAGTGCTGGTCAACATTGATCTGCAAAGCGATTTACTGCCGGTGAACCAAAACTCCTCAGTTGCTTTTCATTCCCTGGAATATCCTCGGGGCCTTTCTCGCCGCCGCATGCGTTCCGCCATCGCCCGGCAAATTTAACGCAATTTCTATCCCGTATCAATCCGCAGATCATAGTTGCTGGCCTAAACTTCCGCGAGGTTGATTTCAATCTCAGGAGGAAAGCATGTATCTCAGTGATAGAAGAAAATGGCGAGCGAGAACCATTGCTTGCACGTCCATCCTGGCCTTGTTGGTTTCAGGCATTGGGTCATCGGCCCGGGCCCAGGCCGATCCGGATAAGGCAGTCGACAGCATCAAGACCGCGACTCCGATTAAACACGTCATCATCATCGTTGGCGAGAATCGAAGCTTCGATCATCTTTTCGCCACTTATCAACCCAAAAGAGGGCGTGACAGCGTATTGAACCTTTTGTCCGAAGGCATCGTCAATGCGGATGGAACACCGGGTCCTAATTTCGCGAAGGCTCATCAATTCAAGATCGTGTCCGCGCCTAATGGCGGCAAATTCTTCAGCAGCGCTGATATGGCGCAGAAGCAACTCTACTCGACTCTACCGGCGCCCGACGTAGCTGGCGTTGGCCCAGTGTCGCCCTATCTGCCCGTTTTGAGCATCCCTGGCGGCGACCCCGGCATATCCGTCGCGGATCAATTCCTGTTCGGCACCGGTGGTACAGGATTGGGCTTCACGCTGGGTCCGGATACGCGCATCACTAACGTGAACAACCTGCCGCCCGGGCCGTTCCAGATGACAGGCCCGACCATGCCGTTTGACGCCTTCACCGGTGACACCATCCATCAGTATTTCCAGATGGTTCAGCAGGTGGATTGTGCCATTGACAAAGAGCACGTATCCAGGCACAACCCGACAGGCTGCCTGCATGATCTGCAATCGGCGATCACCACCACCTACAGCACGCCCCTGAACGCCACACCGCATGACACCGGCCAGACCATGGCCTTCTTTAATATGCAGAACGGCGATGCGCCATTCTTCAAGTCGCTCGCGGACACATACACCATGAGTGACAATTATCATCAGCCCGTTTTAGGCGGCACCGGTCCGGACAGCCAGCCGCTGGGTTTTGCCGATCAGGTGTTCTTCAGCGACGGCAAGGGCAACCCTGCAACTCCGCCGGCAAACCGCATCTACAATCCCGATCCCGTGGCTGGAACTCTCAACCTCTACACCCTGCGGGCGGATTGGTTCAACTGCTCCGACCCGAGCCAGCCGGGCATCGGCGCTATCACGGACTATCTGAGCAAGTTGCCGTACGCGTTGGATACCAAGTGCGGACCGGGACAGTTTTGGCAGGCTGTAAACGTCAACCCGGCGTTCACTCCTAAAGGAGCGGTTCAGGGCGGTCTTATAGTTCCGCAGACAACGCAACGCAGCATTGGCGACGTGTTGAGCGCCAACAACATTCCCTGGAAATATTATGGCGGCGGTTTTAACGCCGATGGAACCAACAGCCCGTTCAACGGGAGTTACTGCAATATCTGCAACCCGTTTGAGTATGAAGCTACCTATCCCAGCATGGTGGCGGATCACATGCGTGACGTCACCGATCTTTTCACTGATCTGACGGCAGGCACTCTTCCCGCAGTTTCCTATGTGAAGCCGGACGGCCTGATGGACGGTCATCCCGCTTCTTCAAAATGGACTCTGTTTGAGGCCTTCGCCCGGAACATCGTTGAACTCGCGCAGAGCAACCCGGAGCAATGGGCCGAAACCGCAATCTTTATCACTGTGGACGAAGGCGGCGGCTACTATGACTCCGGCTTCATCCAGCCGGTTGATTTCTTCGGAACAGGTCCACGCATTCCGATGATCGCCGTTTCTCCCTTCTCGACGGGCGGCCATATCAGCCACGTCTATAACGAGCATTCTTCGTTCGTGAAGTTCGTCGAACGGAACTGGATGCTCCATACCACGCTCAGCGCCCGCAGCCGTGACAATCTACCCAATCCGCGCATGAGTGACGGCGACGGCGACGGTAACGGTGACGGCGGTCAGTACGTTCCTCGGAACATGCCGGCCATCGGCGATTTGTTTGACCTGTTTGACTTTGACCATCATGATGGCGATGGTGGCCACGACCGCAATTAACCCCGATGCTCTAGCGTCGGCAAGGCCCTTGGTCGTTTTCACGACTGAGGGCCTTTTTAACGTTACCAGTCCGAAGAGGCGAAGGCTTAGCCGGATAAGCGCGGAACCATCAGGCAAGTGCAGGACTTTGTAAATGATTGAAGAAATGAGGGTTTAGCTGGTGGACCTGGTCGGGATCGAACCGACGACCTCTTCCATGCCATGGAAGCGCGCTCCCAGCTGCGCCACAGGCCCACTTTGGTTGGACATTTATATTGTCGCTGAGGTGGAACAAATCGTCAACAAAGCCGTATAGAGGGTAGCGGGTCAGTTTGAAAAACTGGCCCACTAGCAGTATCAGCCTCTAGCGATTCGCCGGCGAATCGCGGGCCTTTAGGCAGACGTTCATTGCGCAGCAATGAAATATTTGCACCAAATTGCAACAGTACCGTATGAGGTACGTACTTTTCAGATCTGGTGAAGACCTTACACGGCAAAATGGGCCGCGTTTTGAAACGGCTTTGAGCTGCTATTCTGTAAGCACGCACCTTTTCCATGTACAAACGTCTATTGATGATGACGTGTGAATAGGGCCAAGTTCAAATGACGGAGTCTGGGTGAAACCACCTGCTGAAAATTCAAGTCGAGTGGCAAATGTCCGCCGCGGGATCTCGCTGAGAGAGCCAACCATGATCGCTCTGGAGACGTTGCGCACCCACAAGCTGCGTTCGTTTCTCACGCTGCTGGGCGTGATTCTGTCAGTTTCCACGCTGATTGTGGTTGTCTCTTTGATTGAAGGAACGAATCGTTATATTTCAGACAAAGTGGCAAACTTTGGCGCGAATGTATTTCAAGTAAGCCGTTTCCCGATCATTACCAGCCTGGATGAATTTCTTCGTCTGCAAAAGAAGAACAAGAACGTGACCTGGGATGACTATAACTATCTCAAAGAGCACATGCATCTGGCCGGTGCTGTTGGTTTGGAAACCTCCGGACGCCTGGGCAAGGCGAAATATAAAGGCGACACGCTGGATGACGTAACCATTGTGGGCGTTTCTTCTGAGATGGCGGGCATTGATACCCGCGAAGCTGAAACCGGCCGTTACATCATTGAAGCTGACAACAGTCATCGCGCCAACGTGGTGATGTTGGGAACAGATATTGCTAAGAGGTTTTTTGGCGGCGTTGATCCGCTGGGAAAATCACTCTATATCGATGGCGAAGAGTTTGAAGTGGTGGGCGTATCAAAAGAGCTGGGAACAGCCTTTGGCCAGTCGCAAGACGACTTTGTGCTGATGCCGGTGGAAACCTACCAGAAGCTTTACGGCACACAGGAAAGCATGGACATTGCCGTGCAAGCCATTGGGCCAGACTACATGGATCCAGCCAAGGATGAAGCTCGCATGCTGATGCGTGCCCGCCACCACCTGAAGCCTAACGAAGACGACAACTTCGGAATCATTGAAGCCTCCGCGGTCATGGACCTGTGGAAGCAGCTCACGGGCACGTTGGCTTCCAGTTCGATTGGAATCGTGCTGGTGTTCATGGTGATTGGCGGCATCGTGATCATGAACATCATGCTGGCCAGTGTGACGGAACGTACGCGCGAGATTGGCGTGCGCAAGTCACTGGGCGCTACGCGAGCAGATATTCTCATGCAGTTTGTGGTGGAAGCAGCGGTCATGTCCGTTGTGGGTGGCGCGCTTGGCGTGATTGCCGCGCTGGCCATCACCGTACTGGTTAAAGTAGCCACTCCTGTGCCTGCCGCGGTGCCGTTTTTGTGGGTGGGTATTGCACTGTTGATTTCCACGCTGGTAGGACTTTTCTTTGGCGCCTATCCGGCGCACAAAGCATCCAAGCTTGATCCCATTGAAGCCTTGAGATTTGAAGCATGAGCGCCGCAAAAACAACACTACTTTCGGAAGACGTGAAGATGGCGCTGGAGACCATCCGCACGCATAAAGTGCGCTCATTCCTGACGGTACTGGGCGTGGTGATTGGCGTGACCGTGGCCATTACCGTCACTTCCATTCTGCTTGGCTTTGAAAGCAGCGTTCAGGATTCGTTCGACCAGTTCGGCATGAATAATCTGTTTGTGTTCAAGTTTCAGCAGGGAATCCGCGGCCGGCTTACGCCTGAGGAGCGCACGCGTAAATCGCTGACGTTTGAAGATGGCATGGCGATGCGCGATGAACTATCGGCAGTGAAAGAGGTCAACATTATCGCGCTTCCGCGGGTGGGCATAGGTCCACAACCTGTCCGTACCGCTCGTTATAAAGGCAAAGAGCTCAGCAATATCAGGTTTCGCGGCGTGACCGCCAGTTACATGGAAGTACAAAGCGCCAAGATAAGAGACGGCCGCTTTTATACCGATCAGGAAGACCTGCACCGTTCCGATGTGGTTGTGATCGGCTATGACGTTGCCAATGCGCTGTTTCCTACAGAGACTCCTATCGGCAAGCCGTTGCAGGTGGATGGCGCTGTTTACGAAGTCATCGGCGTGCTCGACAAGAAAAAGAACGCGGCACTGGGCGTTTCCGATAATGAAGTGTTCCTGCCTTACAGGACATATCGCAAACACTACCCGGGTGATGACGAGACATTTATCAATGCCATGGCCTATCCGGGCTTGAAGGACGTTGCAGAAGACGAGATTCGAAGCCTGTTGCGTACGCGCCGTCGCGTGCCGCCGGACAAGCCGGACACATTTGGTATCAGCAGCGCCCAACAGGTCGGCGACCAGTTTAAAGCCATCATGGCCGGTGTTATTCAACTGGTGGGCGCGGTGGTGTCTATTGGATTGCTGGTGGGAGGCGTTGGCGTGATGAATATTATGCTGATGTCTGTCACGGAACGTACGCGTGAAATTGGCGTGCGCAAGGCAATCGGTGCGCGTCGCCGGGACATAACCTTCCAATTCCTTACGGAAGCCATGACGCTCACGGGGCTGGGCGGCATTATTGGGGTACTCCTGTCTCTCAGTTTGAGCCTGCTTCTCAGGCTGGCCAGCATACCCTCTTTGATTCCCATCTGGGCCATCGCGTTGGGAGTGGTCGTCGCCTGCGGCGTGGGATTGTTCTTCGGAATTTATCCAGCGGTGAAGGCAGCGCGCCTGGATCCGGTGACAGCGCTTCGTTACGAATAAGCCGGTGTGAATCCCCGAGGTCGCGGACTATTCTTTGACTTCGTTGGCTTCATTCTCTGGGGCTTCGTTCTCAGGCACGAATCCATAGGGACAATGCCGGCAGCCCGAGCGGCAACAGAAGCCGCGCTCGCGTAGAAACTTTGCCGTGAATACCCAGCAGCCATTTTCCAGGTAGTAATCTTCGCCTTCAACCAGGTCATTGCCAAAGCTCAAGATATCACCGCGAGAGCCAACGGCCTGGCTTCAGGATTTTCAACCAGAACGCCATCCTTAAAGCTCACATATTTTCCTGAGATGGCAGGTACGCGCTCTCCCGGAACCACAATCCCGGCGAGATTCAACGGATCGGCGGCAGAGATGGTAAGAACCTCGCCGCTGGGCGCAAGGTTTTTTAGGGCGCGCAGGGAATCCACCGCAATGGGAAGCGCAAATTGCTCGCCAATGAATCCGCTGATGAAACGGCCTCCGCGAACCTCACCGCGATCTTCCATGCGACGGAAGTTGATCAGCATGTCGCGCCAGCGCGGCAGAATGCATTCGCGTGCCAGCAATTCGCGGAAGACCACGCCATATCGTTGCAGCAGCATGTTGCAGACTGACTCAATCGCCTTTTGCGGATCCTCACCTTGTAATGGCGAAAGCAGTGACCAACGTCCGGCGCTGTGGCGGGGCCGCTTCATCTTCCCGTTACCAATGCCGGCACGCCGTCTGGGATCGATCAGCGCACGCAGGTTGTCAAAACCATCAGCCGTGACAAGCCCGGCGGCCACCAGTTCCCATAGTCCGGTTTCCACATCGGCTTTCAATTTACCTGTGTTGCGCACGATATCAACGAAGAATGACGCACCGTGCGCGCGTAAAACGTCCATCACTTCGCATGCGCTGGGACTCAGTCCCCTGATCTGGTTGCGCGCCTCTTCGTGCGCTGAATGTACGCTGGGCAATGCCATCCATTCGGCTTCTTCGCGGACGAAGAACGTAATTGGCGCAACGCTGGTGGGCACCACACGGCGCGTTCCAGTGGAACTTTCCTGAAGCATGGCTGGATGTGGTGACAGGCGTCCCCAGCCCACGGCTCCGGTCATGCAAAGCTGGTCAAGTTCGGCAGGATCGTAGTTGACGATGCGCTGCGTGAGGACCTGCCGTTCCCAGGCGCTGGCGGCAACTTCGAAACCCTGCAGTTGCTTGATGACATCCAGGGTGCCGCGTTCGCCGCGAAGCTGCGTTCCCGGCGCAACATGCTGCCAGCGGAAGAGCCATCGCATGAAAGTCGCGGCGGTGACTGGTTCGATCTGTTTACGCAGTGAGCCCAGCGTGAGGCGATGGATGCGCGCCAGCAAGCGGCGTTCACACCATTCCAGATTAAGCGGCAGGCCCAACGCGCTGAGCGGCGCTTGTGTTTCTGCTGATGGTTTGCCGCTGAAATGTCCACGCAGGATCAGGCCGCTGCTTTCAATGCGCAGCAAAGCCTTCTCGATTTCTGAAGCCCGCACGCCAAGAAAACTGGCCAGCGCTAACGCTGTTGTTGGCCCCGTATGAGCGAGCCAGCCGGTGATCATTGCCTTCAATGCGTCTTCAGCAGAGGGCACATCAGCCGTGACGGAAGGAAGTGGGTCTTCGAATTTCGCTTCCGGATAAATCGCACGGAAGAAATGCGCTTTTTCAGCGGATATCCAGAAAAAGATTTCACCCTGATCGAAAGGAGAATCCGGTGAGGCAGGTTCGCGGCGAACACTGGCCCGTGTCGCCCGATGCGATATGCGCAAACGCTCAAAAAATGGCAGCCAGACTTCCGTGGAACGACGGCCATCGGGCGCCAGACAGTCTTCAGGAATTCCGATCAACGTATGCAGAGCGTCGGCAAGTTCGTCGGCTTCACGAACGTCAGGCCACGCACTGGCGCGAACTTCATCAATCGCCGCCGGATCAAGGCCGCCAACTTCCTTAAGCACCGCTTCCGGCAACGTACGCCGCAGTTCAACCGCGCGTGCTCGCCGCTCTTCCAGCGGAGCATCGTCCAGAAACGCATACGGATTCGAATTTAGGATCTCGTGCGAAAAGACAGATGGCACTGGCGTGTCCACAGCAATGCACTTAAGGTCGCCTGAGTGTATGCGACGCAGAACAGTCTTGAGACCTTCCAGGTCCATGGCTTCCTGGAATATGTCCTTCATCACTTCGCGAAGCAGCGGATGATCAGGAACCACGATTGGCCCATCAGCATTTTCCTGGCACTGTGCCGCATCAGGAAAGACCGAAGCCAGCAGATCAGCCGAGCGCGTACGCTGCACCTGAAGAGGAATCTTTTTACCATTCCAGTAGCGAAGCAGGGCCAGAGAGCGATTGGCGTCCCAGCGCCAGCGCGTTTCCAGCAGCGGAGAAAGCAGCGCCGCCTGCTGTAAAACTTCCTTGACCGTATTTTCGTGGAGGAACTGGAACACATCAGCCAGCGGGAAGCTGTGTTGCTCCGCCAGGCTGATGTTCACGCCATTATCGGTGGCAGCCGCCTGAAGTTCAAAGTTGAATGACACGCAGAAGCGCTTGCGCAGAGAGAGGCCCCAGGCTTTATTGATCCGTGTGCCGAATGGCGCATGCACAATCAGTTGCATGCCGCCGCCTTCATCAAAGAAACGTTCGGCGATGATCGTGTTTGCCGTGGGCACAGCGCCCAGCACGGTCCTTCCGGCGACAATATATTCAATCGCCTGCTCAGCGCCCGAATCGTCGAGCCCGCATTCCTGCTTGAGCCACGCAACTGCATTCAGCGTCTCCGGCGATTTCTGATTCACAAAGCCGGGAACGGTATTGGGCGTGAGGTCGCTGATCTTCTGCCGCAGTTCGCCTACTTGTTGTGAAAGTTCTTCAGTGCGTCCTGGTGCTTCGCCAAGCCAGAAAGGGATGGACGGTGGCGCGCCGTGCGCGTCTTCCACGATGACGCGACCGGCGGCTTCAATGCGACGTATTCGCCAGCTGGTATTGCCCAGCAGAACAATGTCACCTTTCATGCTCTCCACAGCGAAGTCTTCATGCAGCGTACCCACCATCATGCCTTCGGGTTCGGCAATCACGGTGTAAAGGTTGGTTTCCGGGATGGCGCCGCCGTTCATGATGGCGACCATGCGTGCGCCGCGCCGGCCTTTCAGTTTGCGGTTGACCTTATCATGGTAGAGGTATGCGCCGTAGCGGCCGCGTTGTGAGGCGATGCCGTCGGCCAGCATGGCAATGATGTCGTCATAGTCTTTGCGTTCGAGATCGCGATACGGATACGCGCGTTTGAGCAAAGTAAAGAGTTCATCCTCATCCCATTCCTCGGCGCAACATATGGCCACAATCTGCTGGGCCAGTATGTCCAGCGGCGCTTCAGGAATGATCAGGCGATCAAGCTCACCTTGATGAATGCAGCGGACAAGCGCGGCACATTCAATGAGCTCATCGCGCGTGGTGACAAAGAACCGGCCTTTGGGAACCGCGCCACGCCAGTGACCGGCGCGTCCGAAACGCTGCAAGGCAACCGCGATGGCCCGTGGTGAACCGATATGAATCGCGAGATCGACAAAGCCAACGTCAATGCCAAGCTCCAGTGACGCGGTTGCCACCAGCACTTTTACTTCGCCATTCTTCAATTTATTTTCCGCATCCAGGCGCATCTTGCGCGCCAGGCTGCCATGGTGCGCCGCAACAGCATCTTCGCCCATGCGCTCGGAGAGGCTGAACGCAATGCGCTCCGCCAGACGGCGCGTATTCACGAACACCAGCGTTGAGCGATGTTCCTGCACCAGTTGCACGATACGGTCGTAAATCTCATCCCATAGTTCGTTGCTGGCAACAGGGCCCAGTTCCTGGCCGGGAATTTCAATGGCCAGATCGAGCGTGCGTTTGTGTCCGATGTTGACGATCTGAGGAGCAGGTTGATCGTTGCCGGTCAGGTAATGGGCCACCACCTCGATCGGCTTCTGTGTAGCAGAGAGACCAATGCGAACGGCGCGGCGTCCGGTAAGCGCGTCCAGGCGTTCGAGTGACAGAGTAAGATGCGCTCCACGTTTGTCATCGGCCACCGCGTGGATTTCGTCCACAATCACGGTGTTTACATCGCGCAGAATCTCGCGGCTTCTTCCCGCGGTCAAAAGAATGTAAAGCGACTCCGGCGTTGTCACCAGGATGTGCGGCGGTCGTTTCAGCATCGCCTGCCGCTCACGTGAGAGCGTGTCACCCGTGCGGACGGCCACGCGGATCTGAGGCATGAGCAGGCCTTTTTGTCCCGCAAGCTCCAGGATTTCTGACAGAGGACCTTCCAGATTTTTCTGTATGTCATTGCCCAGCGCTTTGAGCGGGGAAACATAGAGAATCTCTGTTCTGTCACTGAGATTGCCGGAGAGAGCAGTGCGTACCAGCGAATCAATACATATAAGGAAGGCGGCCAGTGTTTTGCCTGAACCGGTAGGCGCAGATATCAATGTGGTGTGTCTGGCCAGAATGTGTGGCCAACCCTGCTCCTGGGGCTCCGTAGGCGTGCCAAATTTGGAGACAAACCATTCCTGAATAACAGGATGGGCCCAGGCTAGAGACTCAGGAACCGAAGACATTCCCTTATTTTAACGCATGTTCGTAAAAGATTCGCCCATGAAAACTTTACTCGATCGGCGGGCGGCTCGGCAGAAAGGTGTTTCGCTGAGGTAAATTTTGTACCATCTTTTCCACAGCCCCCAGACGGCTAATCAATTAGGATCCTCAGGTAAGCAGCTGGATTCTTAGTCACTTAGATTTGCCCACGAAAGACCTGAGATATCTGACCCCACGTAAGGGCAGTTTGGCACCTTAGCTGCATTAGAACGTACTAACTGAGCATTAGTAATCTTCCGGAAACGTCGTTTTTTAAGGTCAAAAACAAAGGACAGAAAAAATGAAGGACCTTACCAGCCGGATAAGCCGGCTAACGCACGAACTTCGGGCTCTACGTTTGCAATTGCAATGGGATTCATTTCAAGACACCACCCCTAAAGATAAAGACACGTTTGTTGATCAGGTTGTAAGTACCGGGCTTGTATCGGATTTAAAGACCGTGGTTGATGAGATGAACCAGTTTCTCTGGTCATACATTGACTCGGCTGCTCGCAATTCGGGCCCTGACGTCGATTACGCCCTGCAAAGTGCGCGATTGAATGAAGTGACAGACATGTTGAGATTGTTAAGGCAGAGTTCATGCCCCACCTCCGGCGCTCAGTTGGAGTTCGTGGCGCGGGTAACGATTGCCGTCGATCGCCAGCTCCAGGAACCTGAGCAGGAAACTACGATACGGCGTTCAGCATAGGCGTGCACGCGGACGTCAACTTCATTACAATGTTCAACCATGTTGAAGCACATTGCGTGGAAAGACGTTGAACAGGAAAAACTGAATCCTCTGCTTGACCGCCAGATGGTTACGGGTGAAGACCTCATGCTGGCGCGTGTTCTTTTAAAAAAAGGCTGTGTTGTTCCCGAGCATAGCCATGTCAACGAACAGCTCACTTACATTCTGGAAGGCACGCTGAAGTTCTGGATCGATGGCAAAGAGATCCTTGTGCGTGCCGGTGAGGTGTTGTGCATTCCGTCCAACATGCCGCACAAGGCTGAGGCGATGGAAGATACCGTGGATCTTGATGTCTTCTATCCGCCGCGCCAGGACTGGCTCAACAAGACTGATGTCTACTTGCGCAATGCTGAACCGGCCCCCAGCCGCTAAAGCGTCGCGCACCTGATGACGCCGCCAGCTCCTGCAAATAGTGTGCCGGCCGGGAACGGCGGCACGCAGAACCAAGTTGGTCTGGTTGAGCTTGCGCTCGTGTTCCTCAAGCTAGGCACGATTGCGTTTGGTGGGCCTGCTGCGCATATCGCCATGATGGAGCAGGAATTTGTGGCGCGCAGAGCATGGCTCACGCGTGAGGAATTTCTTGATCGCCTGGGCGCAGCTAATCTTATCCCTGGTCCCAGCTCTACGGAGATGGCCATCCACATCGGTTACCTGAAACGAGGATGGCGCGGGTTGATTGTTGCCGGCTGCTGCTTCATTGTGCCGGCCGCAATCATGGTGACAGTGATCGCGGCCGCTTACGTTCGCTACGGAAATCTGCCGCGCGTGAGCGGGATTCTCTACGGCTTAAAGCCTGTGGTCATCGCCATCATTGCACAGGCGTTCTGGAAGCTGGCACAATCGGCGATCAAAAATTCATTCCTCGCCGTTGTGGGGATTCTATCTGCGCTGGCGTCGGCACTGGCAGTCAATAACCTCATTGTGATTCTCGCGGCGGGAGCGTTGGCTGCTATTCCCGTGCTATGGCGGAGAGTCCGCGCTTCCCATTCTTCCTTTCTGGCATGGACTTTCCCATTGCACAGCGCGGTCCCTTGGTTTGGTCTAGCGGCAATACCAGCGAACTCTCGAGTCAGCCTATGGCGATTATTTCTAACTTTCGCCAAGATCGGTTCAGTTTTATTCGGAAGCGGATATGTGCTGCTGGCGTTCTTGCGGGCCGATTTCATCGTCCATCTTGGTTGGTTAACTGAGAAACAATTGCTGGATGCCGTGGCCGTCGGTCAGATCACTCCCGGACCGGTATTTACGACTGCAACTTTCATCGGATATCTGGTTGCCGGAGTGAAGGGCGCTATCGTAGCCACCGTAGCAATTTTTTTGCCGGGATTTGTTTTGGTGGCTGCCAGTGGGCCTATCGTCGCCAAAGTGCGCAGATCAAGTACAGCCAGCGCGTTTCTCGATGGCGTGATTGTGGGATCGCTTGCTCTGATGGGTGTTGTTGCCTGGCAACTGGGCCGGCAGTCTCTCCTGGACTTTCTTGCCGTGGCCATTTTTCTGGCCAGCCTCGTTCTTCTCTTGAGGACACGCATGAATCCTCTCTGGATCATGCTGGCCGCTGCTTTTATGGGATTGTGGCACTGAGTCTGAAAATCGAAGAGGCTGGCGGGGCAAAGCGCCAGCCTCTCTGGTAGTGGAACTGCGATATGCAGTCAGGCGATGCGGTAGCGCAAAAGAGGGTCATTGCTGCAGCGGAGTCCCGGGATTGCTCCCGCTCATCACTGAGTAATAACCATTCGCGGCTTCACGACACTCTTGGGGGAGGATTTTAGACCTTTCCAATTGCGCCGCGTCGTTGACCGTATCTTCCTGGGCTCTGGCTTACGGCGCCGGATCGAGCAGAACCAGCGTTCCGTAATTTTGAGGGGTTGAAAGTGAGGCACTCAATCATCACAATAGCGGGATCGTGATGATGAGTCGACTCTTCCAAGCCAGACCAGAACGCTCCAGCTACCACTGTAAAACCGGAATCCAGTGCAAGAAGACGTCGCTGACTACCGCAGACGTACGTATCCCAGTTCACAAAACAGCACTGATTCCCAAAATTTTGTTTCCCCCGCCCCAGAGGATCCCGGAGCTGCAATGCATTGCACACACAACACTTCATTCGAAGCAATTTGCGTGCAATCAGTCTTTTGGGTCCTTTACGGTCCGAAGCCAAATGTAGAAGCTTTTATTTGCAACTTTCGCCGCACATCCGTACAGCGACATGATCCTAGGGGCCTCACCTTAAGGAAGGATTGGGCTTTCATTAAAAAAACTTATTTCTACATAGATATTGAGCAAAAGTAGACGCGCTAACGTTGGAAACGAGGAGAGGGCAAAAAGAGACAGGAGATGGCGTGCTTGCGCCGGCCAAAGATAGTCTTCGTTACAAAAGCAAAAGCCCTGGAATAAATCCAGGGCTCTATCGACATTAGGTGCAAGCTACGGTTTGGGTGTGGCCGACGAAACGGGGGGGCCAGCAGAGGGCGATGCACCCGCCGCGGGATATATCTGCAAAGGGTGAGGTTGCATCCCGGGACGCGGCGTCACTTGCTTGGTCGCATTATAAGGAGTGAAGTAGTCCAGATTCAGATTCGTATGAACATTGTCCATCACGGTCTTAATGGTGCTTTCGACATTCTTCAGGTGGAGATCCTTTTGGATTTCACCGCGAACGGAATCCACGCTCGGGATATCCCGGCTCCGTAAACGGTAAATGGTGAAACCCGCCGGCTCGATTTCCACTTTTGTGACCTCGCCTGGTTTCAGGGCGAAAATTTCCGCCTCGACACCAGAAGGTAGCGTTCCGCGCCGCCGTGCTCCCATGTCACTATTCGGAGGTGCGGGCAGACCGAGCTTCTTGTAGGCGTCCGCCTGAAGCAGGGTCATGTCTTCACCTTTCACCGCTCGTTCGCGGATCTCATTCGCCAGATCTTTCACAAACGTTGCGGCGTCCTCGGCCGTGCCGGAAATTTTGCGTCCACTGATCTTAGGAATAATGACACGATCAACTTTTACGTTCTCGAACTTGGCTGTGTTCTCTTTGTAATACTTTGCAATATCTTCTTCACTGGGCGTGCCATATTTGGTTTCCAGGGAACGGCGATACACTTCACCAAGGATGCGTACGCGAACAACCTTCATGAGTTCAGTGAACTCAGGGTCTTTCTCAATGCCGGCCTTCTGGGCGGCATCGGCAAGCGCCAGGGTCTGAGCATAACTTTCCGCGAAACTCTTTCTCGCCGCCGCTGTCGGGTTTGGACCGTTCACTCCAATGGAGCTGAACATGGCTTCGAACTGGCTTCGGCTTATATTGGTGGCGCAGGGAGACTTGGTGGTCGGATCATTTCCGATTCCGGAGCAAATCCCCTGAATGTCAACCACCACGGTATCTGGCCCCACTCGTTCGGGATGAAATGTCTGTCCCTGAATAGCGGGATTGGCTGTGGATGGCGCTGGAGCAGATTGAGCAAGCGCACAGGCGCATGCCAACATGCAAATCGAGAATATGCGAAGCATGGAAGAGACCTTCCTCAACTGAATTATCAAAATGAATGGTTGGGGGATTGAGCTATGATAGCAACTTCTGTTATTTTTGGAACACTTTTTTAAAATCCACAGCCTGGAATCCAGTCAGTTAGCGAACTTTCGCGCTGATCGGAAGGCGAATCGAGATTTCACTTGATGCGCACTCTTCTCTCCGTTCTTCTGTTTTGTCAGGTAGCAATGGCGCAACAAAGCGTGACGACGGTATTTCTGGTCCGCCATGCTGAAAAAACCTCCGGCTCGGCTGATCCCGGTCTCAGTCCTGCCGGGCTCAAGCGGGCGGAATGCCTGGCTAACACCTTAAAAGACGCTGGCATAAAGAACATCTATGTCACTGAAGCCAAACGCACGCAGCAAACCGCGGATCCTCTGGCAAAGAGATTAAAGATTACGTCGGCGATGATGAAGGCGGAGGATTCGGCCAAGCTGGTCCGTAACCTGTTATATGCGGGGAACGGCAATACGCTGGTGGTCGGCCATAGCGATACGCTGCCGGTCATTGTGGCGCGTCTCAAATCTGGAACAGTGCCGCCTATTGGAGAGAACGAATATGATCGCTTGATCATGATCACCACCATGGAAGGCTCCGCAACCCCTTTTGTGACCATTCATTACTGCGAAGCCAGTGGCCCGGCAGCTCCACCAACCAAGCCAACGGCGCCTGCTAAAGCTCCTGCCAAAAAGCATTAAAAGTAGAGACAAACATTCATGGGCGGCCGCAATTAAGGTTGCGGCCGCGGTGTAGTTTCGCCAGTCGCGTTGTCTTAAGAGATTAGAGTTTTTAATCTACCCTCAATGACTCTCTAATCGTAAGAACCCTATTATGAGTGAACAAGATTCACGTCTGCGTGTGCTGGGCGAAGATCCGGCGACCAGGCGAGCGGATGATTGTGTCCGCACCACTTCCGGTTTTAAATCACAGTCGAGCGTAATGTTCAGCTTTTTGCAGTACGGATGAAGCCTTGTCCTAAAAGAAATGTACCCCGCGGCACAGCCTCGGGGACGGGAAGGCTTAACATGAAACGCTCTACCTGTTCTGCGGTTGCCAGGCAACGCCGCGGGAAAAGCAGCATTGCAGCCCGCGCATGCTTTTGCTTGACAGTACTCTTGGTGCTCGCAGCAGTCTCCGCGAGCGCACAATCGAACGCGGTTCCGCCGACGAGTGCATTCCAGATCCTTGGAGTCAGCCCCTCGACGCCCGCTCCTTCTAATCCCCCTACGGCACCCGTGGGCGGCATCATCCTTTACGGCAACAAGCTCGTAAATGGCGTTCAAACACCGGTTCGTCACCTCTGGGTGGGCGATTCCAACTTCGGTCTTTGCCGCATGGATCCTGATATTGACACAGGCAATGCGCAGATCGCAGCCGCACTGGCGGCAAATCCGCTGGTCACTCCCTCGTCGCCATTTTTCATCAACATCAATACCTGTCCTTTCAAGTTGAACGGACTTTCGGTAACTGGTGGTCCAATGGCTTTCGATCCCATGACCAACAAGCTTTACCTGGTTGATGAACAGACCAATTCAGAAGGTATTTTCAGGATCGGCTTTGATCCCACCGGAGACTCGGGCGATGGATTATTGGACCTGAACAGCATCTTCGCCATGGTAGGCGGTATCACGGGGAGCCGTTTCTCGGGTGGCACAACCGGTTGCGCGTTCCCGAATGACAGCACACAAAATCCGCCTGTGCCGCTGGGTGTGCCGAATGGCGCTGCTCTCGGTCCGGACGGCAATCTGTGGGTCAGCTTCAAAAAGCAGAGTGTTGTGCTCCGCATCAACAACCCCGCCATTGCGACCTCGGCTGGTTTCGGAACTTGCAACGATTTTGTCCAGCTTGTTGCTACGGCAACCGCCCAGGGTGGCACCAATGGCATCGCTTTCATTGGACACGATCTTTATATCGCTGCGGAAGCCGGACCGGTTTTCATTCCTTCGGCTGACACCGTTTGTCAGGCGATGCTGCCTACCGGCGGTTCAACTCCGTCTGCGGGTTGCGCACAGACGACGCCAGCGAACGCGGCATTCGCGGGTCTGGCTCCGATCTCAGTCTATGGAGATCAAACCTATCCTTACCTGAACGGAAACAATCTGTACCTCGGTATTCCGACCGATGATGTCTGGGTTGGCAATGTTCAGGCCGGTGGAACAATCGTTGTGAACCCGTATGAGCCCGCCGGCACCTTTGTTCTTGGCGCGGTCTCAATCGTCAATCCGAACGGCGTCACAGCGGACTTTACTGATCCCGCCAACAACGTGCTCTATTCTGGCGACGATCCGTCAGGAGCCGCCCTTCTGGCTCAAGGTCGCTGGTGGCAGGTTTCTCAGAATCTGTCCGCGCCGCCTGCGGCACCCGGAATTCCGACGGTTGTTCGGGCATCCGCTGCTGGAAACACAATTACTGTTAGTTGGAGCGCGGCTCAGAACGCACAGCCCGTAACTTCCTACACAGTTCGCGCGATCACCGTGCCTGCCGGATTGTTGGCAGACCAGACTGTGATTGCAGTTGCTCCTGCATTGTTCCCGGCCAACTCGCTTGTACTGCCTAACCTTCCCAATGGCAGCTACTCATTCGAAGTGGCAGCAAATAATGCGAATGGTTCCAGCGGCTTTCCGCTTGGCCCGGATCCCAACAGTAACGTGACTCTGCCCACGTCCATCACGCCTGGCATTCCCACCAACGTGGCTGCTACGGCAGGCGATAGCGTGGCATTCCTCACGTTCGCGGCGCCACCGAATGTCGCTACGCATCCGGTTACCGGTTACGTAGTGACTTCCAGACCAGCTACCGCTCCTTTCGCCGTCCCTGCCGGCGCTACCAGTGCGGCAGTGCCCCTGGTTAACGGTACCACCTATACCCTCACTATCCACGCGGTTAATGGAACTGTTGCGGGTATGGAGTCAACGCCCACGAGCCCAGTTACGCCGCAACCAGCACCGAACGCGACGCTCACTCTTTCCGGTCCCAATACGGTCACGAGTGTTCCGATCATGTCCACCTTCACGGCAAAGTTGACGAACTCCACCTCCACGGCCATCAATGGCGCGACGCTGACCTATAGCATCGCCACCACTGACGGTGCAACCATCCTGGTAGGCCAGCCCGGCCAGGGAACTTGCCCTGCGGGCGGTCCTGGAGTTGTCAGCCTGACCTGCACCATCGGGACCATTGCTCCCGGTGCATCCATCAACGTGAGCTTCATCGTACAAATTGTGGCCGCCAACATCACCAGCACCGCGAGCAGCAACGTTACCGCTCCTGGCGCCCTGCCGGTGAATTTGACGACTGTAACTCCTGGCGCGCCTCCACAGGGCGGCAACGGTCCAACCGTTGTCATTCCGGTGACGGCAAGCTCGGCGAAACCGCAGATGAACAAGAGCACGTCAACCACACATACCTTCACCGCGACCAACACAACCTCGACCGTGGTAACTGGAGTGAGCTTTACGATTACTGAGCCCGCTCTGCTCACCATCACGAGTGTGACTCCGTCCGCTAATCCCACAGGACTCGGCGTGCTTACATGCGCCGCGCCCGTCGCGGGCGTCGCGAATGGAATTGCCGTGAAGAATATCGTGTGTACCATCCCGAGCCTTGGTGGCAATCTGAAGGGCGGCGGCAAGCTTATCGCACCTCAGACCATCACTGTAATCGTGGGGGTCACCGCTCCTAACTCGGCTAGCACATCTTCAGTGTCCGGAACGCTGGCCTTCAACGGCATCGATGGTGTGAGCCCGGTTGCTTCATTCACGCAGATCGTCAAGTAACTAACCCCGATATCCGCCGGGGCGCTTCGCGCACCGGCGGTTCACTTTCAACTTTGAAATCCTCCAGCTCACTTTTCTGACGGTGAAATCATTCACCCGAGTAGCTGGCACGCTAGGCGTGTGCCTCTTTAAACGTTGTAGTGGGAGTGACCGCACCTAACCGTTCCGCCTCAAGTTCCTGCCTTCCGCTACCGTGAACTTTGACGGTATCGATAGCGCTAACGGAACGGCAAGGCTGAACGTAAAAGTGCACTAAACACCGTTTTAGCAGCCAACCTGTCTGCGCGACAGGCAAGCGGCGAGTCCGGACATCAAAAGGACTCGCCGATTTTATTCTTGAACCATTGCTGAACTCCGCGTCCCACCTCATGGCTTTGCGAAATTCCTTGTTACATCTTTGCGATCGCCGGCCAATCTTAAGTACGTTTGTCTCAGATTACCAAGGTCATCAGGCCCGACCGAACATGGCGTACGAAAGGTCAAGCCCGCGTGATACATTCGCGACAACGCTCAAGGGAAAGCGATGATTGGCACTTTGTTAGACAAGCTTCCAACAATCCTTGTTCTGGCCGTTCTGGTCGGTATATTCGTAGCCTTGCGGCGGCACGTCCGTTCTCCCAGATTGACACTATGGATCGCGGCGTGGGGTCTGATCTTCGTCCACTTTGTTGCCGGAATCTTCGAGCCCGCCACGGCTGACGATCCTCCCATGATCTTCATCATGGCCTGGGGATCGCTGCAACTCTCTGCGGTATTTTTTGTCGCGTCTCTCACCTCATTTTTCGAAAACAAACAGATGACGCGCCGCCTGATCGTTTTGGTCGGGCTCCCGATAGCTATTTACACAGCCGCGCTCGCCTATGGATGCGAATGGCGATCTGTCTACATCGCCAGCCTCGTGCTGGTCTTTTTCGCGCCTCCTCTTTTTCTGTTGCGCTATCGCCGATACACCACGCGGACTATTCTCTGGATGCCAATCCTGGCGCTCACTGGAGCGGCTTCGATTCTTAAGTCATGGCATCATCAGTTTGATTTTGGCTTTCTTGCGCTTCTCACGGCCGGGTTCAGCATGCCCGCGTTTCTCTTTTGGCGTCGCTATCGCCGCTGGTCGCCGGGCGTTCTTACAAGCGCCGGCGGTTTTGCGTTGTGGGGCGCTGTGTTTCCTGTCGGTGTATTGATTTCAACCTGGGCGCCGAATTTAAAGATCAATCCTGAACTCTGGAACACGCCGAAATTTTTCGTTGCTTTTGGCATGATTCTCACTTTGCTGGAAGATAAGTCGCAGGTACTGGAAGCATCCAATGATCGCGAACGCCAGGTGAATGAGCAGATGCAGCGCTTTGCCGGCATCACTTCACGTCTGCTCACCGGCATTGACGTGAGCACGCTGTCCCAGGAAATCGCTGAAGCCATTCGTGAAACCAGCACGTTCCAACGCGTCGGTATTGTTCTCAGCCAGGACGGCAAGACGCTTACGCTTGCCGGACACTCAGGCATGGACCCCGCTGAAATCGCTCTCACCGAACAGAACTGCGCCACGCGCTGGCGTCTTGACCACGTGAAGGAGATCTTCAGCAAAGGCATGCGGCTGGGCGAAAACTCACGGTTGGTAAAGGGCCGCTATCTCAGCCAATACAATCTCTCAATGAGCCCTCGCAATATCCCGGTTGACGCGCGCTGGGAAAAGGGAGATCGCGTGTTTATTCCATTGCAGTCTCTGCGTGGAATTTATGTAGGTTGCATCTCACTGGACGATCCCATGGATCTTTCGCGCATCAGCGGCGAGGAATTGACCAAGATCGAATTGCTGGCGGGTGATCTCGCCGTGACTATCGACAACTCCTCACTGCACAAGCAACTCCTGCGCTCAGAAAAGCTGGCCGCCATTGGTCAATTAGTGGCTGGCGTGGCGCATGAGCTGAATAATCCTCTGGCTTCAATTGTCGGATATTCTGAACTTCTCACTGACGAGATTTCCTCCGGCCCGAGCCGCAACAAGCTTGACAAGATTCTCCGTGAATCGCAGCGTATGCGCCGTATCATTGAGAACCTGCTGCGGTTTGCCCGTCAAAACACTCTGGCCAAGAAATCAACCAACGTGGCCGTCCTTTTGCAGGAAGTACTGGCGCTACGGGAATATCATCTGCGCAGTCAGCGGATTCACCTTGACGTACGCATTGATCCCACGCTCCCGGCGGTCGCCCTGGATGAAGACCAGTTCAAGCAGATACTGCTCAACCTGCTCAATAATTCCATCGATGCACTGGACGACCTGCAATACAGGAAAATCATCATCACAGCCAAGCGTCGCGACACACGTGTGGTGATGCTGTTTGATGACAACGGATCGGGCTTTGCTGATCCTGACCGCGTCTTCGATCCCTTCTATACCACCAAGCCAGTAGGTAAGGGAACCGGCCTGGGCTTGAGCATTTGCTATGGGATCGCCAAGGAACACGGCGGCGATATTCAGGCGGTGAATCTGGAGAGCGGCGGCGCTCGCATCGTCCTGGAGCTGCCTGCATGGTTCGGCGACGTTGTCGGCGAAGGCGCAAGCGTTCCTACCATCCAGGCCAGCTAGTCGCTTTCCCCCGCGTCATCTCTAACGCAGCTCTGCTAATTGCCAATTGCTGCCTGATCAGCGTTCATCAGCGATGGGGTTTTGCTCTTCCGATCTCGGCGATGACGGCGATCTCGCCGCTTGCCAATTGCTGCTCTTGATTTTCAGTTACCCAATTACCAAATTACCCAATTACTCAATCTATTGAGTAGACTGTGAGCCAGATGAATGAAGCCGCACACAACCCCCTGGCTGAGGCACAGAGACGTCTGGCGGAACGTGAGAAAACAGTCAGCCTGTTGCAACGGCGATACCGTTCCATCGGCAATGTCCGCCTCGGAGTATTCCTCCTCTTCATAGTGCTTTGCTGGCTTTATGTCCGTACCAGTTCGTTTTCGCCATTCTGGCTGATTGCCACCATCAGCATCTTTGTAGCGCTCGTGCTCATTCATCAAAAAGTCTTAAAACAGACGGGCAACGTTGAACGTGGTGCAGCTATGTACCGCAGAAGCGTGGCTCGGATGGAAGATCAATGGAGCGGATCCGGGGAAACCGGCGCTGACTTCCGCCAGGCCGGCCATCTTTATTGTGACGATCTGAATATCCTTGGTGATGGCAGCTTGTTCCAATTGCTCTGTGTAGCGCGCTCGCGCATGGGGCAGGAATGCCTGGCTGACTGGTTGCTCCGCCAGTCTTTCTTGCCAACCGTGGCTGAACGCCAGGCTGCGGTGGCTGAACTGGCTAGCAAGTTGGATTTCCGTGAACTTCTGGCTACGGCCGGTGAAGCAGACCGCATCGCCGCCGATCATCGCAAACTGCAAAGCTGGGCACAGGCGACGATTGATCTCAACTATCGCGGCTGGTCGCCTGCGGCGGCTAGTCTCGGATTACTGGCGATTGTCTCCTTTGTCTATGCCACCGTCACTTTCTTCATCAGAGGTGCGGCATTCTGGAGCCCATTCGTTCTTATTCTTGTTCTGAACGGAATTCTGATGTTCCGCTTCCGCCACGGCCTGCAGGCAATCTTTCGCGGACTCGACAGCGCCTGCCACAATCTGGAAGCGATCGCGGAGGTGGTGCGCCTTCTCGAAAATGAAAAGTTTGTATCACCCCTGCTCAAGGACCTGCAAAGTCGATTCAGTGGCGCCGGTGTCAGCGCATCTGAAGGCATTGCCCGGCTCAGCTATTTATGCGAACTGGAGAATTCGCGCCTGAATATCGTTCTGCGCGCGCTTGACTTGCCTTTGCTTTTCTCCCTTCAGGTTGGTTTCGCCCTGCAACGCTGGCGAAACAAGTACGCCAGCCACGTTACTTCGTGGACTGACGCTCTGGGGCAGATCGAGGCGCTTTTGTCCCTGGCCACTTTCTCCTATGAACACCCGGAGGATGCTTTTCCTGAATTCAATACTCCCAGTGTCTCCTTGAGCCTCGCAGCGGAATCGATCGGCCACCCATTGATTTCCAGCGCTGTTTGCGTGCGCAACAGCGTACGCCTTGGCGGCGATCAACAGATCGTGATGATCAGCGGTTCCAATATGTCCGGCAAGAGCACCTTGTTGCGCGCCATCGGAATCAATGCGGTGCTGGCCATGGCCGGTTCAACCGTGCGCGCAAGTCGCATGCATCTATCTGCGGTGAATGTGGGTGCTTCCATCAACATCTCGGACTCGTTGCAAAAAGGAGTTTCGCATTTCTATGCCGAGATCAGCCGTATTCGTGCCGTTGTCGATCTCGCGAACCACGGGCCCGTACTTTTTCTTTTCGATGAGATTCTGCAGGGAACTAATTCGCATGATCGTCGCGTGGGCGCTGAAGGCGTGGTGGGCGCTCTGTTAAAGCGGAACGCCATTGGGCTGATCACAACCCACGATCTCAGTTTGACCGAGCTGTCGAAAATCTTCCCGCACCACATCACGAATATGCATTTCCAGGAAAAGCTTGAGGCAGGGAAGCTTTCCTTCGATTACCAACTACGTGGCGGTGTGGTGACAACAAGCAACGGCGTTGAGCTAATGAGGTCCATCGGTCTTGAGGTGTAAATCTTTGGCAAATTTTCTTGTTTCGAAAATCTAGAGTTTCGTTTTGCACCGAATTCCTCGCTTACCTTCGCTGAAGCCCCCGTCTTTTCATAGTTCCCGAATTTTCTAATGATCCCGGCAGCCTTTCTCAGAGATGTTCAATTGCGCCGCCAAAACATCCGCTCAGTGGCCCCCTGAACTACCTCTCGCCCATGACTTCAGACGAACTACTTGGAAATAAAGGACTTGTACTTATATCCCCTACTGCCATGTACCGTAGTGCAAAGCATAAGCCTTCTAAAGTACTAAAGTCGCATGCCTACCCAAAATATTAGGACACGTACTAAGAGCGTCAAAAATCCCCATTTCTAGGGGGGATTTCCCCCTACTGCGGCACCTTTCTCTTAACTATTTAATCATTGTAAGTCTATGCAGTTAAACAATTTAACTCCGTTACTTTGGTTCTGGTGCCTCAATTAAAACATTTAATACACCACTAATGTACTTCTAACCCCCCTCCCCCAGAATCCTTCATGCAGGGGTTACTCCGGCTGAACTGTGGTCGAGCACAGCGGATCGGGGAGCTTACTTGCAGTCGGGCAGCAAGAAGTCACGACATAGGGCAAAACCTTTAGGAGAAAAACGATGAAACCGTCTTCCGGGACCAGGGCGTCTCTGCGCGTAATTGCGCTGGTAGTAGCAACCGTTGCTGCACTCGGGTACTACGGCCATGTGCGAGCCCAAAGCGGTGTTGGTTCGGTAATTGTTCCGCTTCGGCCACTCGCCCCACTGTCCAGCGTGCCCATTCCTGCGGTATTCGGCCTTGAAGGAATCGTCGCAGACAAAGCTGCCGCCGTTCAGTTGGGCAAGGCTCTTTTCTGGGACATGCAAGCGGGCAGCGATGATATTCAGGCTTGTGCCAGCTGCCACTTCAATGCCGGAGCAGACAGCCGCGGCACCAATGACGTTAACCCCGGCCAGCCCGGCGGTGACAACTCTTTCCAGATAGGCGTTCCCTTCAACGGCAAGATGGGAACCAACTATCACTACAATCCTGGTTCCCCCAGCTCGGGCTTCGGCGGCTACCATGATGGTGATTATCCTTTCCGCAAACTCGCTGACGTAAATGATCGTTTCAGCGTGGTTTCTGATTCGAACGATATTTCCGGTTCGCAGGGCGTCTTTTCCACCAAAATTCAATCTGTCGTAGTTGGAACCATCGGCAGCGGCGGCACAATCGTGACCGGTAACGGCAACAATGCGTCCGGCAACGATGGTGGTCGTGACGCAAGCGAAGGTGGCGACGGTGATGCCGGCTTAACGCGCGGACCAGCCTCAGTCCATAACCCGAATCCGAATCTGAATCGTACGGCTTCCTCGAACAAGGGCAAGGGCAGCAGCAACGGCGGCACCTCCGGCTCATCGGCTCAGATTGGCACTTCTTCGGGAGATCTGACCAGCGTCGAGAATGACTCTTCAGTTCCGGATCCGGTCTTCTCCTACCCTGATCCTTCGAACCCGAATGCAGTCATCAACACGCGCAGGACAACGGGCCGCAACACTCCCAGCGTCGTCAACGCGGTGTTCAACTATCGCAACTTCTGGGATGGACGCGCGCAGAATGAGTGCAACGGCGCGAATCCTTTTGGACAGCGTGACAAGAGTTCGCACCTGATGGTGGTGAAGGACGATGGCACGCTCTCGCCTGTTCTGGTCAGCATGAAGAACTCGGCGTTGTGCTCACAGTCACTGGGTCCGATTCTCAGCAGCACGGAAATGTCAGCTGACGGTCGTGACTTCAAGCAGGTTGGCCACAAGTTACTGGCTCGCAAGCCTCTGGCCAAGCAGATGGTTGATCCTACGGACAGCATCCTGGGCTTGATCTCAAGTTCACCCAGCACCGGCATCAACGCCACCTACGCCGCAATGATCCAGAAGGCGTTCCTGCCGGAATGGTACTCATTCGCGAATCACGTTTGCTTCAACGCAGACGGCAGCACAGCGGCCACCATTGATCCGGCAACCGCTTCCTGCCCGGCCGGCACCACCGAATACTCACAGATGGAAATCAACTTCTCGCTGTTCTGGGGAGTTGCCATTCAGATGTATGAGAGCACTCTGGTGGCTGACCAGACTCCAATGGACAAGTATCTGGAGCAGCAGCAGAGCTATACGTTGATTGGCGACAACAAAAGCAGCCAGTACACGATCCAGTTGAAGCCTGGCGTTACTCCTTACACGGTATCTGTGGTTGGGTTGAACCCGACTCTCGATGCCAGCGACCAGGACACGTTCTCATTTGACGACGGCCAGGGCAACATTGGCGGCGTCGGCGTGAACAAAGGCACCATCAACTACGCCACCGGACTGCTGACGATTTTCTTCAGTGACTCGCCGGTTTCCGAGGTCCCTGTACAAATCAATTACTCCGTCGGCCCCACGCCGATGACTCAGGGTCAGCTGCGCGGCCTTTATATCTTCCAGACCAAGGGTGGTTGCGTCGTCTGCCATGGCGGACCGGAACTCTCCAATGCTGCGGTTGGCACCGTTACCAATACGCCGATCGAACGCATGATCATGGAAGACGATAGCGCTCGCGTTTATGACACCGGCTTCTATCACATTGGTGTACGTCCTGCGGCGGAAGATGCTGGTCTGGCCGGAAACGATGGCGTGGCCAATCTGCCGCTTTCCAATGCTGAATATCTCCGCGAGCACGTTTGCGCGGGCAACTTTGAACAAGTGATCGTACCGGGTCGTCGCGGTGATGGTATCGCAACCATGCCGTTGAACTGCTCGGATGAAGTAGCGCGTGGCGGATTCTTCAAGGCTCCGCAGCTGCGCAACGTTGCTCTCACGGCTCCTTACTTCCACAACGGCGGCCAGCTCACGCTGGAGCAGGTGGTGGAGTATTACAACCGCGGAGGCGACTTCAACACTGTGGCTGAAGTGAAAAACATGGATCCCGATATTGAGATCCTCGGACTCACTCTTCAGGACAGGCAAGACCTGGTGGACTTCCTTCGCAATGGGTTGACTGATCCACGCACCGTGAAACAGTCAGCGCCGTTCGACCACCCGCAGTTGATTCTGCCCAACGGCCATCCGGCGGGCGGCAGCGGCTATCCGGTGCAGGCTGATCCGCAGCACCCCGGACAGGCGACCAATCAGTTCATGGAAATTCCGGCGGTCGGTACGAACGGTGGAAAGCCTATTCCCACGTTCCTCGACAACCTGGTGGGGGTGAAAAATGCCAGACCCAACTAAGTTGCCGGCAACCGAACGCACGTGCCTGTGGAGTTCCAGCGGGCACCAGCAAGACCTAAACATAGCAGCGCCAGCATGGCAAAGCTGCACTAGCAAACCGCAGTACGACGGGAGGAGCTTCAAAATGAGGGGATTTGAGCAAGTTCGCAAAAGTTTAACTGTGGCAGGGCTAATGCTCGTGCTGCTGCTGGTGGGCATCGGCTCCATGTCGGCGCAGTTGGTTCCGACGCCGGTTCCTTGGCCCACACCAGCTGCTGTTCCACCGCCGCCGGCTGTAATTCCGGCGTTCCAAACCGTTCCTGTCGCATTCGATGTGACCGGAATCATTCAATACGCTTCGCTTGACCCAGCACCCGGCCTTTGCCTCGCGACGGTCCCCCCGACCCCGGCGCAGTGCAAAACCACCGGCGGCTGGATCGAAATCGGTGACACTGTAATTAAAGTCCCCGCAAGCCTCGTGGTGGTTTTCCCCAACACGTTGATGACGTGGGAAGAGGCTTTCGAGAACAATCCGTTGCCTCAAACCAACCCGGCGGGTCCTGAGACCGGACTGGCAATGGCTGACCTCAATCAATTGCCGGGCAACTACACTGCTCACATTCAAGGCAACATTGTGAATGGTCAGTTCATCGCTGGACTGCTTTTCATTAATCAGGTTGTCGCCGATGCTGGTATTCAGGGCTTCATCGAGAAGTTCGATTACGCCAACAGCATCATGTACGTGGCCGGCACCAGGGTGCAATTGAACGATCCCTGGATCCCTGGTGGCATCACCCCAATGAATCCTGACGGGACACCTTTTGTCGGTCCCGGCGCAGGCACTTTCAACAAGGGACGCTATAGCGCTGGCCAGGACCCGAGCAAGCACCTTGTTGACGTCCGCATGGCTGTTGACCAGAACAATCCTACGGTTCGCAGCCAGAGCGGATATCCAATGTGCATTCCGCAATTCAGCCCGTACCTTGACGGTTCAAACGGTACCAACGGCCCTGCCGTTTCATTGCTCTTGCCGGATGCTGCGCAGGATCCTCAGTGCCCGGAAAAGAATCGTCCTCGTGACTTCACTGGTACTACATTACAGCAGCTTTACACGATGAATGCGCCGGGCGCTCCTCTGGCATTCGCTGAGGCCGTTCCGGGAACGCAGCTACCGCAGGATCCTTACCTCGAAGCTCCTTTCGAAGTGGGTGACTTTGTCTCCGTGCTCGGCTCCATGGCAATCGATGCCCAGGGCCAGTTCATCAGCGCCACGCAGGTGATGTCCACCAGCGTGGGTATCACCACCTGGCCCAATACAGATCCCGCCTATATCCTGGTTGAAGTACTCGTACAGGGCACCGGCGGCGTACCTGATCCTGCATTCCCGCAGGAAGCAGGCGTCCGCACCCGCGTCGAGGGTTTCTCTACTGATGCTTTCCGCACGGTGGACGTTTCCGCCATCGACCAGGATTGCCAGGGTAACCTGATCTTCCGCGAACCTTCCTGGACCTCAAACTTCCCGGTTGAGCCGGGACCTCCGGGAATCGGTGTCGTCGGTCGTTGGCGCGCACGCTTTCCTCAGGGCGGAGACTTCCTGCCCGCGGTGGAGAACGTAGGCGCACGCGTGAGCGGCGCATTGCCGGGCAAGCAGAAGAACGGTCTCACTTACGGCGAATACCAACTGCCGGAAGCAACGTTCATCTTCCCGGAAAATATTACTCCTGGCGTTCCTCCGCCCGCCGGCAACTTCCGCGACCTCGCCTTCCTGGTGAATGGTCTGGGACCGTTGCCGATGGTCAGTGACGTATTCGATAGCATCCAGATACAGCTCCAGCAGCAGCCCTCGCCGTTTTACGGCAACCAGCAACTGGGGCAGCTTGCTCCTTTCCCGGATGCGACAACTCCGGCACCGACCTGCGTTGCGGGCAACTTCACTTCAGTCGCTCTCCCAACGTATTCCTCGACTCCCATCCAGCCTTACGCTGGGATCCTGGTCACGTTGAGCGGAACCGCAAGCACACCGCCGACCGGTCCCTTCCAGTGGGTGCAGGTCATCAACCCGGGCGATCCGATCGTCACGCTCAGCAATCCCAATGCACCCACACCTACATTCACTGCTCCCTTGGTGTCTGTGCCGCAGAACCTGACGTTCTCATTGGTCGTTGGCGATGGCATCACGATCCCCGCTTCCAACCCGAACGCTGTGCTGGTGCCGATTGTTCCGCCTCCGGCAGGCGCGCCGCCGGTTGTCAGTGTCAGCGCGAATCCGCCTAGCCCGATTCCGAATGGAACAACCGTCTCGCTGACTGCGATCGGTGTGGATCCGGCTGGTGGCACCCTGTCATACACATGGGTTGCACCTCCGGGCGTAGTTCTCACTCCGGCTGCGGCTGATGGTTCAGTCCAGACCTTCACGGCTCCGATTCTGCCGCCGCTGAGTGGTCCGGTACCGCTGACCTTCACCGTAACCACGACCAGCAGTGTGGCTCCGAACCTGACGGGTACCGCGACGATCACCGTCGTGATTAACCCGAGCGGTGACTTCATCCTGATCAACGCGACGGGCGTTGTGTACCGTACGCGCAAAGCCAGGTTGGTAGTAACGGCAACTGATACCACACCGAACATAACCATGACTTGCACGCTTGACATCATCAACCCAGCAACCGGTCTGCAGTACACCGGAGTGATGGGCCCAGCGATCCCAGCTGCACCGGGTGTCTACACCATCACGTTCAGCAACGTACCTCCGCCGAACCTAGTGACTGTGACTTCGAGTGCGGGCGGCGTGGCAACCTCGGGCATCAGCTTCCTGAGGTAACCGACAACCGCGGGCTGCCGGGGAAACCTGGCAGCCCGCAAAACTAAAACAACTTCCAGCCTCGCCGTAAACAAAAAGGACCTGGAAGGTTTAGAAGAGAGGAACCTAAAATGAAATCCCGTAACACGCAGCTAGTTCGCTACTCATTTGCGCGCATGCTGGCGATCGCGTTACTCGCTCTGATTGTCGGTGCCAGCGCATTCGCACAAGTACCGAACACGATCCCAACACCAGGAACAAATCCCGGCACGGATGTAGGTGACCAGGGAATGTTCATTCCCCACGGTCTGATTCGCGTTCCCATCGTAAACGCAGCAGGAGCCCCGGTTTTGAACGCCGCCGGTTTACCGACGTTTGATTACTTTGTGTCAGACACGGCCAGCGGATTCTGCCGCCTTGATCTGGCGCCTAATCCAACTCTGCCGGCCAACGCGGCTGGCGTTCATCCCAGCACCCGCGCATTGAATCTGAACACATGCTTCCTCAACGCCACCGGCACTCCAGCTGACTACCAGGTTGAGTTCGGTGTCGTCTTCGTCGCCGACATGTCTCTCGGTGGCGTGATGCGCTTCTCTTTCATCCCTGACGGGGCCGGGCACATGATCATCAACCCGGCAACTACTGTTCAGATTTTTGGCCCCACGTCCCTGGTTGGATCCGTGGCCGTAGGCATTCACCCTCGCGTGGAAGTCGCCAAAATGGGTCCTGATGGTAAGCTCTACATCACGTTCCCGGGCAACGGCGACATCTGGCGCGTACTCAATCCGCTGTCTCCAACCTTCACTCAGGCTGGTAACAAGGTTGAGCGCGTGGGTACATCCGACAACGGACGCCGCATTGATGCCTTTGCCTGGATCGGAACCGATTTATGGCTCGATCAGGCCGGCTTCTTGAATAGGTTGCAGAGTGCAACCACTTGCGCTTACACCGCAAAGTGCGTTGCATTGCTTGAGTTCGGCAACGTAATGTCCAACCTGTCGATGGCGTCTGATCAGCGTTTCTCCACCGACGTAAGCGGTCACCATCTCTATTTCGCCTCCGGCAATGCCATTGTGGATTACGACACGGCCACGTCGCAGACGATGACCATCGTAAGCAATTCCGGCAACCTGGTAACGGGAATTAGCGCAGGGGGAGTCAATACAACCACAAAGGTAGCGACGGCGCTGGTCATGGGAATCACCCTTGATCAGGCGACCGGTGACTTCCTGTACGTGGATGACACCAGTCTCGAAGCACCGGCGCCGGAAGTTGCTGCGCCGAACGTCCGTGCCGGCCGCGCATGGGAACTCAAGGCTGGCGCAACTGAGCCTTGCGCTCCCGGACCAACCTGCAGCATGACGACTGTAACTGGCAACAGTGCTCCAGTTGTCTCCGCCCAGGAACAAGTGGCCGCTCGCCGCGCTACCTTGCTACTTGCCGGTGTAACTCATCCCCGTGGACTGATCTTCCTGGGCGATCGTTACTGGGTTTCCGACGAAATCAACGGCTTCTGCCGCATTGACGAAAATCCGGCTGGCGGAGTTGCTCTCAGCAACTGCTACAAGCCTTCGCCCTCGTTCATTCCCGGACAAGCAGATGCAGATGCCGCAACCATCGCTGGCACCCGCAACCTGTACGTCCCTGATGCCTCAGGCGGGGTCGGCATTGCAAGGTTCCTGTTCAACCCGGCCGGTGGTGGCACCATCACCCAGACCGGCGTCTTGAGCTCCGGCACCGGTGCAGCGGAAGCAGTTGCCGTTCCCAAACAGGTTCCCGGATTCGCGGGAGCTATTGAAGATGCCGTGTACATCGGTTACTCGAACGGTGGCACCATCAACAAAATCGCAAAAGCATCCACGGCTCCCAGCGCTGCAATCCCGGTAGCTAATGTGGAAAACGGCGTCGGTATCATTAGCATGGCGTTCTTTGGCAGCGATCTATACATGGCTGAAGAAGGCACACCAACCCTGCAGAACGGTAACGTCAACAGCGTGAAGCGTGGTTCGTTCAACACGTTGCTGCCGAAGGCGTCACCCAGCATGGCGAAGGGCACGGCGGTTTCCGTGGCTTTCCCAGTGGTAAGAGGTCAATTCCTTGGTCTTGTCGTTCAGAATCCTCTGGCCATCGCCATCGGACCTGAGTTCGAAAGACCGCTTTGCCTCGGACCTCCGCTGACGGCAGTGGGCAACATCGTTGCCTATACACCTGGCGATCTGACTACGGCTCCTTCGATGTACGTTGGCGCTTCGGCCATACCGTCACCCACAACCCCGCAGAGTCCGCAGGGAAGCGGCACGCTCACTCCGGATGCTGAAGTTGATCAGTGGAGCTTAACCTGCAAGACCCAAAGCAACTGGGTTGACCAGGCTGCTCTCAGTCCGCTGTTGTCCCTGAATCTGCCTTTGAGCAGCGTCACGGCGATCGCAGTCAGCGGCAACACCGGTGACGCAACCATGGCAATCGGCGATGATCCGACTGCTCAGGTGCCTGATCCGCGCGGTGGTGGTCCAAAGGATCCGTTGGGAATTCCGCTGACAGCGGTTTCGACAACTCCTGGACAGGGCCATATCTACATCGTTCGATAATCCTATAACCTGGTTCCTTTCGGCTGGCGGGTTCATTCCGCCAGCCTTTTTTTTATTTGCCGGGGATGTTCGACAGTATTGAGTGTCGAGAGTCTTTTCTTAACAACCTGATGGAGGGAAGTGGTAGTGAAACGCAAGTGTGGCCGACCTCTCATGGGCCTCTGGTATGGTTTAGCTCCAAAAAACTAATCTTTCCTTAATGTGTTTCTAATGTTGCTTACGCAACATACTCCTACCGATGTTAGTAATCGGGGAAAAGCCGTTCCGGCGACACTCCCTTTTGAACTAGAACGAGCGATAGCACTATCCTTCCGGCCTCGTTCACCAATCAGCTTTTGAATTCTGCCGTCCAGCATTCTGATGCGGAAAAACCCGCGAGAGAGAATTTGCTGCGGTTGTGTAGATCGCAATGCGATGTAAACGCGGAAATGCGAAAAGTTTAGTAACGGCTTTCGAGACAAGTTTAGTAACCGCGCGATCAAGAAAGAGCCCCAGGCTCGCTGTCAAGAGAGGGCCGGACTCACGTGAGTCTGGACTCCGGAACATTCTGATTCGCGCAAACATTTAGGAGAACACCAATGCCCGCGCTCAAAAAACTGCGCTGCCCCGTTGCGTCTTGGGCGGCTTCACCTGAAGTGTCAACCACGACAATCTGGGGACTAAAGGTCCTCCTGCTTCTGCTAGCGGTCATCCTGCCGCTGAGCCTTCACGCGCAGAGTAACTTCGTTTACGTAAATAACCAGAGCGCGGCAAACAGCATCTCGGCTTTCTCTGTTGCGTCCAATGGTGCGCTCAGCCCATTGACCGGATCGCCATTCCTTACGGGTGGCCATGGAGCGAACGTCAATTGTTACGGCATCGATCGCATCGTGATCAGCGCGCCGAACAATGTCTTGTTCGTCACAAACACTCTTGATCTGACCATTAGCGCTCTCCAGATCAACCCCGCGACCGGCGCCTTGACTCCCGTAGCCGGTTCGCCGTTCGCCAGCGGACTTACTCTCGATGGTTGCGCGGGAATATCACTGGCGGCCACGCCGGACGGCCAATTCCTGATGGCGTCAAGTAACGGCCAGATTCAGACTTTTGCCATCGCGGCCAACGGAGCGCTTTCTCTGGTCGCCACAACGCCGAACTGCTGCACGCCCATGGTCAGCATGAAGATTTCGCCGAACGGGCAGCTTCTGGCGGTTTCCAACGAGAACAGCGTCTCGGTCTTCACCATCACCCCAGTGACGGGCGTGCTTACACCGGTGCTGGGTTCTCCATTTCCCAAGACCGGAGCCGCCACTGTGGGCGGCCTTGATTTCAATAGTTGTAGTAACAGCGTTTTGTATGGCGGTGAGTCTAGCCCCTCGACGAATCTCGCTGACGCCTGGACTGTCGCGCCCACGGGAGTTTTGTCCGCAATTCCGGGAAGCCCGTTTCACGCCGCTTCAGGAACTGACTCGAACATCGTCCTGGTCACTCCTGACAACACCCGCTTGTTTGAGAGCAACCAGTTCAACAACGCCGTCAATGCATTTACGCCCAGCGCGAATGGCAGTCTGACAAGTATCGGCAAGTTCGGCGGCGTGGGATTCCTGCATGTGCCGGTTGGAATGGCAACCGATCAATCGGGAGCTTTCCTCTATGTCGCAGACGATTCGTTCGGAATCGCTGTCTTAAGAGTCAACGCTGATGGCTCTCTCGCCAACTTGAGCAACACGGCCCTAACCAGCCCGGGAGAAATTCAGGGCTTGGCAGCCTATCCGCCGCGAAGCTGCACCACCGCGGACCTGGCGGTTTCCGTCACCGCTTCGCCGAACCCCGTTTTTGGCAACTCCAATTTGACCTATACGATCACGGTCACCAATAACGGGCCGGATGCTCCAGCGTTTACGATTTCTGATACGCTGCCCACGACTCTCACCTTTGTTTCATGCGCCGCCACCGGTGGCGGCATTTGCAACGGGTCAGGCCTTGCCCGCACCATAAGCTTCCCAGCGTTGGCGAACGGCGCCAGCGCGACCGCGACTCTGGTTGGCAAAGTAAGCGGCACAGTCGTGAACAACAGCTCCATTATCGACACAGTTAACATAAATAACTCGTCGGCGGTTGATCCCAATCGTGCCAACAACTCGGCCTCGATCACGGTCACAGCGTTAAAACAATTTCCAACCACGCTCACCGTGCCCACGGCGACCGGTACTTTCGGCGGCAACGCGATACTTACAGCTGTATTGAAAAAGACGTCTGACAACTCTCTCATTGCGGGCGAGACAATCAGCTTCTTCCTGAACCGCGCCGCGGTAGGTAGCGCCATAACTGATGCTACCGGCACCGCCACCCTCAGCGTACCCCTGGGAACAACCACGATTGGGACCTATGTGGGGGCGGTTATCGCCAACTTCGCCGGCGATACCAGTTTTGCCACCAGCTCAGGTACAGGCAATCTTACCGTTACGAAAGCGGTCCTGAAGGTTACGGCAAACGATGCCACCAGGCTGTACGGCGATGCGAACCCGGCATTCAGTTATACGTTGTCCGGTTTTGTTCTCGGCGATACCGCTTCCGTGGTGACCGGTACTGCAAGCTGCACCACGACTGCGACTGCTGCCAGTCCGGCCGGCACGTATCCAATTACGTGCACTCAGGGAACCCTGGCGGCAACCAACTACCTGTTTTCCTTCGTGGCAGGCACTTTGACGGTGAACCCGGCTCCATTAACGGTGTCCGTGAACAACGCCAGCCGCTCATACGGTGCGGTTAATCCAGCTTTCACGGGGACCATCACCGGGTTGAAGAACTCTGACCCGATTACGGCCACCTATACGACCACGGCTACCACCGCAAGCCCGGTGGGAACATATCCCATCACGGCGGTTTTGGCCGATCCGAGTAACTTGCTGGGGAACTATGTGGTCACCAGCAACCCCGGTACGCTGACGGTTACGCCTGCGGCGCTTACGGTGATCCCCAACAATCTTTCACGCCTCTATGGAGATCCCAACCCAACGCTCACTGGTGTGATCGTGGGAATCCAGAATGGTGACAACATCACCGCAACTTACTCAACCACGGCCACTCCGGCCAGTCCAGTAGGCAATTACCCCATCGTACCAACGCTGGTAGATCCAACGAACCGGCTCGGGAACTATGTGGTTACATTAAACAACGGCACTCTGGCGGTCAGTCCTGCGCCCTTGACTGTAACCGCAGCCGATGCCACTCGCCCATTTGGCTTCCCCAACCCGGCCTTCACCGGCACGATTGCGGGAATCAAGAATAACGACAACATCACGGCAACCTACAGCACCACTGCGACCGCGACGAGCCCGCTCGGGACGTATCCGATCACGGCCACGCTGGTCGATCCCACTAACAAGCTGGGTAATTACTCCGTAACCAACACGCCCGGAACACTGGCGATCACCTCCGCTCAACTGACGGTGACAGTCGCCGACGCCACCAGAGTGTATGGTGACCCGAACCCTGCGTTTACCGTGAGCTTCTCCGGCTTCGTTAACGGCGATACAGCCGCAGTCGTAAGCGGAACGCCGAGCTGCAGCAGCGCGGCCCCAACCAGTGCCGTGGGAACATATCCCATCGTCTGCACCCAGGGAACGCTCTCAGCCACCAGCTACGTGTTCGTGTTTGTCAGCGGAACTCTCACTGTCACTCCGGCTCCGCTAAGCGTCACGGCAGCTAACTCAACCCGTTTGTACGGCGATGCAAACCCGGCATTCAGCGGGACCATCACTGGAATCAAGAACGGTGACAACATCACGGCGAACTACACCACCACAGCTACCGTAACCAGCTTGATTGGAACGTATCCAATCACGCCGGTCCTGGTTGATCCCACCAGCAAACTCGGTAACTATACGGTGACCAGCAACAACGCCACGCTGACCGTAACTCAGGCGCCGATTGTAGTCACGGCTGCCAATTTGAGCCGTGCCTACGGTGCGCCGAACCCAGCGTTGACCGGGACCATCACCGGCGTTAGAAACGGCGATCCAATCACCGTAACTTTCGCTACCACCGCGATTCAGACCAGCCCGGCCGGGACCTACCCGATCACGCCGTCCTTGAATGATCCCACGGGAAAACTGAGCAACTACACGCTCACCGTTAACAATGGCACCCTCACGGTGACGGCTGTTCCCCTGGTCGTAACCGTAGTCGACGCCACGCGGCCGTTCGGTGCCCCTAACCCGGCATTTACCGGCATCATCACGGGATTGCAGAACGGCGATAACATCACCGCCATCTACAGCACCGTCGCAACAGCCGCCAGCCCGGTGGGAACTTATCCCATCACTCCGACCTTGGCAGACCCAACCGGGAAGCTGAGCAATTACACGGTAACGTCAACCAATGGCACGCTAACAATCACCAACGCTGTACTCACCGTGACGGCAGCCAATGCCAGCCGCTTCTATGGTGATCCGAACCCGGCTTTTACCGGCACTATCACGGGCCTGAAGAACGGCGATACCATTACGGCGACGTTCTCCAGCGTAGCGGTAGCCACAAGTGCGCCAGGAACATATGCAATCGTTCCGGCACTGCTGGATCCTAACAATCAAGCCGGCAATTACACTGTGGTCCTCAACAACGGTGTTCTCACCGTAAACGCAGCTCCACTCTCAGTGGTGGCGGCGAGTGCCACCCGCGGCTATGGGGCCGCAAATCCGGCCTTCACAGGGACGATCACTGGCCTGAAGAACGGGGACAACATCACGGCGAGCTTTACGACCGTGGCTGATCCAACCAGCAATGTTGGCAGCTACGCGATCACGCCGGTCCTGACTGATCCAACGAACAAACTCAGCAATTACGCTGTGTCGCTGACCAATGGCACTTTGACGATTACACAAGTGCCGCTGACTGTGACCGCCAACAACGCGAGCCGCGTGTATGGCGATCCAAACCTGGCGTTTACCGGAACGATTACTGGACTGGTGAACGGCGACAATATCACCTTCAGCGCTACCAGCGCCGGTCCAACGGCCGCCGTGGGAACGTATCCAATCGTGCCCACGCTGGTTGATCCGACCAACAAGCTGGGGAACTACACCGTAGCTTCCACCAACGGCACTCTCACCGTAACGCAGGCGCCGTTGAGCGTGGTTGCAGCTAACTCGACCCGCGCTTTTGGCGATCCCAATAACCTGAGCGGAACGCTCACTGGCGTGAAGAACGGCGATAACATCACGGCTGTTTACAGCACCACGGCCACCGCTACCAGCGCGCCGGGAACTTATCCGATCACTGCCTCATTGAGTGATCCAACCAATAAGCTGAGCAACTACAACGTGACAATCACGAACGCCACGCTGACCGTTACTCCGGCCACGCTGACCGTCACCGCAGCCAACGCCAGTATGATTTATGGCGATGCCGTTCCTGCTTTGGGCAGAACGATTGCCGGAATCAAGAATGGCGACAACATTACGGCCAGCTTCAGCACCACGGCCACGTCGATCAGCGCACCTGGAACGTATCCAATCGTAGCAGCGGTTTCGGATAACGGCACGGGCGCACTGGCAAACTACACTGTGGTCATCAACAATGGCACGTTGGCGATCAGCCCAGCTCCACTGGTTGTAACCGCAGCGAACGCCAGCCGCCCCTATGGTGATCCGAATTTGGCATTCACCGGCACGATCACCGGCTTGAAGAACGGCGATAATATCGGAGCTACGTTCTCCGCTGCTGCCGATCCAACCAGTCCGGTCGGAAACTATGCAATCATTCCGACTTTGTCTGATCCGGCCGGCAGGCTAAGCAACTATGCTCTCACCATTAACAATGGCGTACTTACTGTCGCTCCGGCGCCGCTCAGCGTGATAGGTGCGAATGCCAGCCGCCTCTATGGTGATCCAAATCAGGCATTTACCGGCACGTTAACTGGCGTTAAGAACGGCGACAACATCACGGCGGGCTTCTCCAGCGCTGCGAATGCGGCTAGCTCAGTAGGCACCTATCCTATCGTTGCAACACTGTCAGACCCGGCTGGTAAGCTGTCGAATTACTCGGTCGTCTCAAGCAACGGTACATTAACGGTAAATCCTGCTCCATTGACTGCGGCTGCCACCAGCACCTCACGCGTCTATGGGCACGCTAACCCCAGCTTCAATGGGACCATCAGCGGCTTGAAGAACAATGACCCCATCAGCGCGACGTTCTCCAGCGCTGCTGACCTGACCAGCGCGGTGGGAACTTACCCGATCCTTCCGGCCTTTAATGATCCAGCTGGAAAGCTCGGCAACTACACCGTCAATGCCACGGGCGCGCTGACAGTAACTCCACAGCCACTGTCGGTAACCCTGGCCAATGCAACTCGCGTGTATGGCGATCCGAATCCGGTCTTCACCGGCTCTATCGGTGGAATCCGCAACAATGACAACATCACTTTGGCGCCGACCACAACTGCGGACGCAACCAGCCCCGTGGGAACTTATGCCATCGTGGCAGGGTTCAACGACCCCACCGGCAAGATAGGCAACTACGCAGTCACATCCAATACTGCGACGCTGACCATAACCCCAGCGCCGCTGACGATCCAGGCCGCTAATGCTTCTGCCCCGGTCGGTGGGCCGTTCCCAACCTTCACCGGGACCATCACCGGCTTGAAGAACACTGACGTGATTACTGCGTCCTACAGCACCACGGCGGACGCTACCAGCCCGGCTGGCACTTACCCGATCAGCCCCAGCGCAGATGCGAGCCCCGCGCTCACGAACTACGCTGTGACTTTGATCAATGGAACGCTAACCTTGCAGTAGAAAGTATCTCAGTCTTAACAGCATGCAAAGAGAGGGATGGCGCTGGCCATCCCTCTCCTTTTGTTCTCGGCTTAATCACTGCTCAATGTTGGTTTGTCATCTTGAGCGTAGTCGGAGCGGACCCGACGACGCAGTCGAAAGATCTATGCATTTTGGCATGACTGACGAGAGACGGCAGCGAGACTTCGTGTTCGACGGCCACGCCTTGGCTGCGTGAATCATTCGCCGAATAAAACTAGTGACAGCGGACGATTAGTTGGACGCTCGAGCACTGTTATGCAGGCCGACTAATTTGCAATCACAAATTACAAATCACAAATCACCCTCACTCGCCGCAACCGTTCTTGGGCAGAGCAGTTCCTGGCGACTTAATGTTCAGCGAAGTAATTTCCTTGTCGTTGAACTCCTGAAATGCCTGCAAATTCTTGTCCAGTTGCTGGCAGAGCTGCTGCACTGCCGTTCTCACGGCCTGAGTAGGTCGGATATCCGCGCTTTCAACGCTGGAGATCAGCCGGCCCAGGTCGCGGTTGACGGGCCCGAAGCCCGGCGAACGTTTTGTGCCTTTCTCCAATGAGCCGATTGTCTTTTCCAGAGGCGGAGTCGTTTTCTTGCTATCCGTCAATGCTTTGTGAATGGCAGTGATCTGATCAAATGCGTCATAGCTTGTCTTCATGCCACGCACAATCTGCAAGGCAAGATCGCGTTGTTGCGCCAGGTCGTCCGCTGATGCGTGTACCCGGGGATCAAGTTCCACCGTCAGCGGCTGTTTCAGCGTTTTGCCACCGGCTGTGAGCTCCACCGTGTATTTCCCGGGCACCACCAACGGACCGCGAGGCTGCGTGCGAGGCGTTAAGCCGGGTACCGCGTGATCAGCCAGCGTGTATTCAGTGTATTCAAGCAGCTCTCCGTAGTAACTGTAGGGAAGTGCGGCCGGTGCGGGATAGTGCAGGTCCCATGCAAAGCGGTTCACGCCCGCGGACTTCGTCAATACCACTGGCGATTCAAACCAATAGCTGGGGACGTTGGCCGGTGGGTACTCGACAGGTTTTACGTCACTGAGAAACGAAGCTATCTCCGTGCCTTTCTCATCGCGAACCGTGAGCGTCAGCGGGCTATTGCCCGCGCTTTTCAAAAAGTAGTCAATCAGCGCGCCTTCAGCCGGATTTTGTCCAGCCGGAGTTTCTATGGGGAACGGCGTGTCTCCATACGTGTCCCAGCGCACGCGCATCGCCGTTGCCGGCGGGAGAAGGTATACATCGGATCCGCCGATCGCTGGCGTGATTTCACGCAGAGGGCTCACATCATCCAGAATCCACAAGCTGCGTCCAAACGTTGAGATCACAACATCATTGCCATGCACTTGCAGATCGGTAACTGGAGTCGGCGGCAGATTCAAGGTCAGCGGCTGCCAGTGATCGCCGTCATCCCAGGATACAAACACGGTAGTGTCAGTCCCTGCATAAAGCAGACCTTTTCTCTTTGGGTCTTCACGCACCACGCGGACCATCTCACCCTGAAATCCGTCCACAATCTTTTGCCAGGTATTTCCGAAGTCGTGCGTGCGCAGGACCAGAGGTGAAGTCGATTCCCGCGTGCCGCCCACGGTCAGGTAAGCGGTGCCTGCATCGTAATGTGACGGTTCAACGTAGAGTATCTGTGTTCTCTCAGGTAATCCCTGCGGCGAAACATTCTGCCAGCTTGCTGACGCATCCCGCTGCAGGTAGACCAGACGGTTGCTGGTGCCGGCCCAGATTTCCCCTGCCTGTGCCGGAGAGGGTGCTACTGCGGTAATGGCAGACGGCGGCGGGCGATCTGTTCCCACCTTGCCTTCAGGCTCTTCCTTCTCCACAAACCCGCTGAGATCAGGGCTGATTTCCTGCCAGCTTGAGCCGCTATCCGTGGTCTTCATCACGTACTGCGTTCCCAGATAAAGGACATGTGGGTCCTGTGGCGAGAAAACCAGCGGCGGCATCTGTGACGTGCGGTATTTCTCTCCTCGTTCAAACAGCGTGGCTACCTGGTTGGTGCTCTTGTCAAGACGCACCACAGAACCATACCAGCCACCGCTATATATGAGGTTAGGATTCGTCGGATCGGGCGTGATGTACGCGTACTCAAATCCGCCCACGGAGTACCAATCCTGTTGGAGGATCTCGCCATTGTCGCTGCGGCTCAGAACCCCGGCCGTTCCGCTGTCCTGCTGTGCAGCGTACACCCTGTAGGGAAACGCATTATCGGTGGATACATGATAGAACTGCCCGGTTGACTGGTTATACCAGGAACTCCAGGTGTGGCCGCCATTCACGCTGATAATGGCCCCCTGGTCCACTCCCAGAAGCATGCGGTCTGAGTTTTTAGGATCAATCCACAGGACGTGAAAGTCATCTCCGCTGGGCGCTCCCACATACGCGGCAAAAGTCTTTCCGCCATCCACAGACCTGTAGAGCGATGTTTGGGCCACATACAGGACGTCCGGATGATTGGGATCCACAAATATGCGGCTGAAGTATTCACTTCCAACCACGCGCGGATCTTTCGTCGATTGCGCCCACGTAGCTCCGCCATCGTCAGAGCGGAAAAAGCCCTGATCAACAATCGCGTACAAGCGCTTTGCTCCGGTCCCTGGCGCTACCGCAACGCCCATTCTCTTGCGCGCTTTTTCAGGCAGGCCTTTGGTCTTCAGCAAAGTCCAGGTTGAACCCTCGTCACTGGACTTGATGATGTCTGATGTTGGCTCGGAGCCGTCTGCTCCCTTGGCGTGATACACCACGGCAAAAATTGTGCGCCCGTCCGTGCCGTCTGCGCACATGTCAACGATCCCAACACTGGAGTCGTTGCTGTAAACCTTTTTCCAGTTTTTGCCGCCGTCGGTGGTCTTGAAGATGCCGCGATTGGCCGTAGTGGCCCAACTCGGAAGGGGCTGCCATAAAATCCCGAAGCCGATGGAATTTCCTGCGACGATGACCGTGTCTGGATTGTGCGCATCAACCACAATCTCCTGTATGAATAACACATCTTGCAGGCCGGCGCTCTGCCACGTCGCGCCCCCGTCGATTGACCTGTACATACCGTGGCCGCGCGTCTGCTCGCCGGTTCCTACATACAAAATCTTCGGGTTCGATGGCGCAACCGCCAGTGCTCCGATCGAAGACACGCGCTCCTTGTCCCCGCGCTCTTTGTCCCCGCGCGCGTTGTCAAAGATCGGCTGCCAGACCTGGCCGGCGTCATTCGTCTTCCACACTCCGCCTCCGGGCGTCCCGAAGTAATAAGTGTTGGGATCGCCTGGCACGCCCGCCACCGCGGTGACCCTTCCAGCGCGAAACGGGCCAATCAAACGCCACTTGAGTCCGGAGAATTGCCCGGAATCAGGCTGTTGCGCCAAGACCGAACTGAATAGAGTGATTAAAACAAACAAAACAAAAAGAGTGCGCACGCGGCACTGCACTGGATTGAGGTTTTCCGGCATGCCAATACCATACCGAGGAGGGCGGACAATCGTAAAGCTGCAAATGGCAATGGGTAAATCTGCGCACTAGGCACTTTGCCTGCTTGAGCGTATGATCGCAGAACGTAGATCGAACAAAACTACAATATTCAGCTCGCCTATCTTTAAGAGTTCAAGCTTGTAAGAGTTCATCGCTTTAAACCTTAATCTTTGAATCTTGCCGTCTGTACGCCGGAAGTCTTGAAAAGAGTTCGCGAAAGTTCCTGTTTTCTATCTTGTCTGGCATCGAACATAATAGAATCCGACCGACCGATGTTTTGACCTGCCTCTGGAGCGTCCTGTTCACGCAGGCCGAAGGAGAAAAACCCGAGCATGAAGGTCCACCTGATCAACCCGAGCAACGTGTCTTTTGGGACGGCGGTAATCACACCGCGATGGCTTTACGTGCTTGCTGCTGCCACCCCTGCAACTTTCGGTACACCCATTCTGGTAGATGAAACGTTGGTGACCACCGACCTTTCTACCATTGCAGCGGGTGACGTTGTTGGCATTGGCGTACATACTGGCAACGCGCTGCGCGGATACGAACTGGGGAAGATGGCCCGTGAGCGGGGCGCATACGTTGTCTATGGCGGCATCCACGCCACGCTGTATCCGGAAGAAGCCGCGGAACTCGGCGGCGCTCATGCGGTGGTCAAGGGTGATGGTGACGTCGTCTGGGCTCGCGTCTTGAGAGATTGCGCCAATGGCAATCCGCAACCGCTTTACGCCGGCGGCCGGATTGAGGGTTCGGAATTTCTTCCCGCGCGCTGGGACCTGCTGCCGCCCAACAGTTACATGTGGGCTTCAGTACAAACCGTACGTGGCTGTCCCAAGCATTGTTCGTTCTGCTCCGTTTGGAGGACTGACGGCCAGAAGCCGAGGCAACGCTCATCCGATTCCGTGATTGGAGAAATTGTCGATCTTCGCCGCCGTGGGTTTCGTTTTATCGCACTCGCTGACGATAACTTTTATCCCGTAACTCTCACAGATATTGAATTGGCCGCCCGCCAGAACAATGCGCCGCGACTGGCGGAATTAAAGTCGATTCGCGCCGAACGTTTTGAACTGATGTCGCGACTGGCCAAGCTTCCATCTGATACCGTCTTCTTTACCCAGATCACCATGGAGGCGGCTGAAGACTCTGAGTTCCTTGCTGCTATGAAGGCAGCTCATATCCACGGCGCACTGGTGGGAGTGGAAGCGGTAACGCCCGAAGGCCTGAAAGATGTGTACAAGGATTTCAATCTTGCCGGGCAAAACCTCGTCGACCGTTTAAAGAAGTTCCGCCGGCATGACATTCATATTCTTGGTTCGTTTATCTTCGGACTGCCCAGCGACCGGCCACACACCTTCGCTGCCACGGCGGCAGTTGCCGAGCAAGCCGAGCTAACGTTCGCCCAGTTTGTAATGCTTACGCCTTTTCCCGGAACAGTCGATTTTGAACGTTGGGAAAAGACCATGGTAGGCGACGAAAGAAACGTTGGCGGAGTTCCTCTCACGCGCGGTTGGCTTATTCCACAGGCAATACGGCCAAAACTTTTCTGGACGCACCCCGTGATGGGCGCGGATGAGATCAGACATCGCACCCAGGGAGTCTGGGACCGTTTTTACAGCATCGAGGTGATCTGGAAGCGCTCAGCGTTTCTGAAATCGATCAAGGGCCGTCTGGCTTTCATCTTGATTTCCAAACTGTATCGTCGCATGTACGCCGATACCGGCATCGCTACGGACAGTGCCAGAGTTGCATGGTCCACCCGATGGGCCCGCTGGCTGGCCATACCCACCCGTCGCCTGTTCGCCGGACGTCTGATGCCTGACTTGCAAGTGCCCCCAGTTGAGGTGATCGCACAATTATCAGGGGCGCAATAAGGGAGTTAAGGTTGGGCAAAGGGCTCGCGTCCACGCGCGTCGAGCCCTCTGCAACAGGAGCACACTTACTGCAACCACAAGATTTGTTCTCTAGAGGTTTGTCGCGAAGCGACCCAGAAATAAGGGCTCGCGCCGTCCACGCGCGTCGAGCCCGCTGCAACAATGGACTTCAGAAACACCCAGGAGAAACAATCTAAAAGCGGTTTGGAGCGAAGCGACAGAATTCCAGTTTCGAATCCATAAGGGCGAGGCCAAACATGCGCCGAGCCCGCGGCAACAGGAGCACGTCGCCGCAAACCACGACAAGAACTCTTCAGCGGTTTGGAGCGCAGCGACAGAAGAATTAGCTACTGTACTCCGCGTTAAATCTGACATAGTCCTCCGTCAGGTCGCACGAAAGAAAATCAAGACTCTCATCGCCCGATCCCAAAGTGATGCGGATCTCATACGCAGGCTCTGACATGTACAGGTGTGCCTGATCGCGGTCAAAAGGCGCGGCCGCGCCATTGCGGCATAATTGCTGATCGCCCAGGTAGATGCTGATGCGCTCAGGATTGACCTTCACGCCTGAATATCCGATCGCGGCCAGCATGCGTCCCCAGTTAGGGTCTGATCCGGCCCACGCCGTTTTTACCAGCGGCGAGTTGGCGATGGCGCGTCCAATCCGTCGCGCATCACCACGCGTACGGGCCTGTTCGATTTTTAAACGTACAACATGCTTCACGCCTTCACCGTCGGCGACGATCTGCGCGGCAAGCGAGCGGCAGATTTTCAGCAGTGCTGCGTCAAATTCCTGCCGGATCGCCTTCAGTTCCACGGCGCTGCTGCCGCTGGCCAGCAGCAGGGCAGTGTCATTCGTTGAAGTATCGCCGTCAATGGAAATGTTGTTGAAGCTGTAATCCACGGCAGCTTCCAGGCTGATTTGCAATTCGCGCGGCGTCGCCGAAACATCAGTAAATAAATAAACCAGCATGGTAGCCATGTTGGGGTGGATCATGCCAGCGCCTTTGGCCACGCCGCAAAGAGTAACCTTTTTTCCGTTGTGGATCACTGACTGGCAGGAAATCTTCCTGTGCGTGTCCGTGGTGATGATGGCGTTGGCAAATGCTTCAAGGCCTTCCGGCGTGGCGCTGGCGCCGGCGATAAGCTGTGGGAGCGCGCCGGTAATTTTCTCCACCGGCATCGGCACACCAATAATTCCAGTTGAAGAAGGAAAGACCTCTTCCGTCCGCACTTTGAGCAGTTCCTTTGCCGCTTGCTGGCACACGAGCTTGGCCGCCTTGATGCCTGGCTTTCCTGTGGCGCAGTTAGCATTACCCGCGTTTACGATCACGGCATGTACCATGCCTTTGGATTTATGCAGATGATCGCGGCCAACCGTGACCGGAGCAGCCACAACCTGATTGCGTGTAAACAGGGCGGCCGCTGCAGCGCCGCCCGGAATCAGCGCGCACGCCAAGTCAGGTTTGCCGCTGGCCTTAAGCCCGGCTGTGCATGCGGAGAATAGGAAACCCAGTGGAGGAATTGTGCTCACACTTGCAGCTTAACCAGCGGGAAGGGAATTTGTAAATCGCGCGCGCCAATTTGTTTCGGCATTTCTCCCCGATACATGGCAATCTCGTCACACGCGTGCAGATTGGGGCAGTGTATGCAATCTTTGTAGATTTTGTCGGGAAGCTCTTCCCGCGTCGCTATGCTGAAGCCCATATGGGCGAAGAATTGCGGCACGCGGGTGAAAAGACACACGCAGCTCACGCGATGCCGTTCCGCTTCCTGCATAAGAGCTTTCACCAGCTTGGTCCCGGCGCCCAGACCTTTGGCGGAAGGAACTACCGCGATAGAGCGGATCTCCGCCAGATGCGGCCCATAAAGATGAAGCGCTCCGCAGCCGATGATCCGGCCTTGATCTTCCCCTACCACAAAATCGCGCACGTTCTCGCACAGCTCCGCTACCGTCCGGGGCAGGAGTGTGCCGTTGCCTGAGTATGAACGAATGATGCCATGGATGTGCTCCACATCCGGCAGCGTGGCGTTACGCGTGGATAGCATGTGCCTCCTGCAATGCGGCCAGCTGTTCATGCGCTGCCTTAAGCGACGCCCTTACTTGTGCAGGCGCGGTGCCGCCAACCACATCATGGCAGGCCAGGACGGCGTCCAGCGTTAAATGTTGGTGAACGTCGGCGCCAAACGCCGTAGAGAAAGTTTGCAGCTCGACCACTGTCAGGTCCTGCAATTCGCAGTTCTTCTCCATACAGGCCTGCACGGCGTGTGCGACGACTTCATGCGCCTGACGAAACGGCACTCCATGCTGAACAAGATAGGTGGCGGCCGCCAGGGCATTCATGAAGCCGGTTTCACAGGCCTTGTGCATGTGCTCGTGATTGAATTGCACCAGCCGCATGAATCCTGTTGCTATCTCCACGCAGGCTGCGGCAGTTGCTGCCGCATCAAACAGCGGCTCCTGCGTTTCCTGCATGTCTTTGTTATAGGCAAGAGGCAGGCCTTTGATGATGGTCATCAGCGTTACCTGGCTGCCCAGCAATCGGGCAGACTTGCCGCGGATCAACTCCAGCGCATCCGGGTTCTGCTTCTGCGGCATGGCGCTGCTGCCGGTGGCGTAGGCTTCCGGCAAGCGAATGAATCCATATTCCCGTGTGGCGAAGAGAATGAACTCTTCCGCCCAGCGGCTGAGATGTATGCCCAGCACCGACAGCGCGTTCACGAATTCAAGAACAAAGTCGCGATCACTGGTTGCGTCCATGCTGTTGGCTGTGGGTTGATCAAAGCCAAGTTCCTTGCTGGCGATGTCGCGGTCCAGCGCCAACGGAGCGCCGGCAATCGCACCGGAACCGAGAGGGCATTGGTTTGCTCGCTGCGCGCAATCCAGCAGGCGCTGGCTGTCCCGCCAGAACATCTGGAAATAAGCCAACAGCCAGTGTGGCAGCAACACCGGTTCGGCCCGCTGCAAATGTGTGTAGGCAGGCATGACGGTGTTTTGATTTTCTTCCGCGCGCGCCAGCAGCACGCCGAGAAAATCACCCAGTGACAGGCGAAGGTTGGCAATACTCTCACGTACGAAGAGACGCAGGTCGGTAGCGATCTGCTCATTGCGGCTGCGCCCACTGTGGAGTTTCTTGCCGGTCTCACCGATCAAACTGACAAGCTTTTTCTCCACGAAGTGATGTACGTCCTCCGCCTCGGAATCTTCCAGATAGCCTGGGTCCTGCTCCCCGGCGGAGATCTGCGCCAGTCCCGAGAGCACCTGTTTGTACTCTTCAGCGGACAGGATTCCGGCAGCACGCAAAGTCTCCGCGTGCGCACGGCTGGCCCCGAGTTCGAATTGCAACAGCTTGCGGTCAAATGGAAATGACCGTTGCCACTGTTCGAACCGCGAATCCAGCGGCTGCCGGAATCTGCCCGACCACATCTTCACTTGCCGATCTCCTGCTTAATGCTCTCCTGCTGCTGTTTCAACCGGGCGCGTGACCGTGCCGGCAGGCCAAGAATACGGATAAAGCCTTCCGCATCTTTCTGGTCGTAGCTGTCACCCATGGTGAATGATGAGAGGTCCGTGCGGTAGAGTGAATTTTCTGACGCGCGGCTGCCGATGTTTACGTTGCCCTTGTAGAGCTTAAGCGTGACTGAACCGGTGATGTCTTTCTGTGTCTGCGAGACAAACGCATCCAGCGCTTCCCGCAGGGGCGTAAACCACAACCCGAAATAAACCAGCTCGGCATACTTCAGCGCGATCTCTTGCTTGTAGTGCGTGAGCTCGCGTTCCAGGCACAGCGCTTCCAGTTCACGATGTGCGGTAAGAATCAGCGTGCCGCCTGGAGTCTCATAGCAGCCACGAGATTTGATTCCGACAAACCTGTTTTCCACCAGATCTACGCGGCCAATGGCATTGCGTCCGCCAATTTCGTTCAGCAACTCCACCAGTTGGACCGGATCAAGCTTCTGCCCGTTGACGGAGACAGGCGTACCGGCCACAAAGCCGATACTCACAGTCTCTTCGCGATCGGGCGCGTCCTGCGGTGATTTTGACATTTGCCATGTGCTTTCCAAGGGCGAGTTAGCCGGATCTTCCAGCTCGCCGCCTTCATGGCTCAGGTGCCACAGGTTGCGGTCGCGACTGTGTATCTTTTCGCGGCTGGCGGTCACGGAAATGCCGCGTGCTTCTGCATAGTCAAGGCAGTCTTCCCGCGACTTCAACCTCCACTCGCGCCACGGCGCAATCACTTTCAGTTCCGGAGCCAGTGCCTGGAAAGCATGCTCAAAACGCACCTGGTCGTTGCCCTTACCGGTGCAGCCGTGTGCCAGCGCAGTGGCATTTTCTTTCAACGCCACTTCCACCTGATGCTTGGCGATTACCGGCCGGGCCAGCGAAGTGCCCAGCAGATATTTGTGTTCGTACACCGCGCCTGCGCGGACCGCAGGGAAGACGTAGTCATTCAAAAACTCTTCCCGCAGGTCTTTTACGATCACTTTCGCTGCGCCTGTCTTGTGGGCTTTTTCTACGACAGAGTCAATATCCTCACCCTGGCCCACGTCGGCGATCATGGCGATCACGTCACAGTTATAGTTTTCCTTCAGCCATGGAATAATGATGGAGGTATCAAGTCCCCCGGAATATGCCAGTACTACCTTCTCACGCATGATTGCTCCTTGCGGACCCACGGCCCATGCCGCTGCCCAGTAACATTAATAAGATTGCTTTCTGTACGTGCATACGGTTCTCCGCCTGATCAAAAACGATGGAGCGCGGAGAGTCGATCACGTCGGCCGTGACTTCCTCGCCGCGATGCGCAGGCAGACAATGCATAAAGAATGCATCCGGCGCGGCCAGGTCAAAGAGTTGCTGGTTGACCTGATACGGTTTGAAGATGCGTGCGCGTTCTTTCGCTTCAGTCTCCTGACCCATGCTCGCCCACACGTCGGTGTAAATGGCGTTGGCGCCGGTGGCAGCCTTTTCCGGATCATTGGTGATTTCGATAATCGCACCTGTCGTGCGGCCAATTGCTTTTGCCGTTGCCGTGATACCGGCGTCGGGCTCGTAGCCTTTCGGCGTTGCGACGGAGATACTGGTTCCAATGCTCGCCGCCGCCAGCATCAGTGAATGGGCAACGTTGTTGCCATCGCCAACATAGGCTGTATGAATCGGACGCAGATCGCCAAACTTTTCCTGCAAGGTAAAAAAGTCCGCATACGCCTGGCAGGGATGCTCCACGTCACTCAATGCGTTAATCACCGGAATGCAGGAATTCGCAGCCATGTCCGTGATGGTGGAGTGGGCATATGTACGAAGCACCACGGCGTCCACCCAGCGCTCCACGTTGCGTGCGATGTCGCTGACTGGTTCACGCTCTCCCAGCCGGGATGTGGTCTGATCCATGAACAGGGAAGTACCGCCCAGGCTGGCCATGCCGGCTTCAAAGGTCAAACGTGTGCGCAATGACGCTTTTTCAAAGAACAGCACCAGTTGTTTGCCTGCCAGCGCGCCACGGAAATCCGCCGGACGGCGCTTAATGATGTGCGTCAGCTCAAAAAGAGACTTTGTCTCTTCCGGAGAAAAATCCTGCACTGAGACCAGATCGCGGCTCTCCGCTGGCGCCTGCATGGGCGCGATGCTTGTTGCATAATCAAAGATTCTGGCGGACATCATTTATTCCTCCCCTGCGCCGCAGTGGCCAGCGCAGCTTCGCTCTTGCCCAGTGCCTGGCCAATCAGCTTCAGCACCTCGTCTGCATGTTTCTTTTTAATGATGAGCGGTGGAAGCATACGAATTACCGTCTCATCCGTGCGATTAGTAATGACTCCGTGATCCAGCAGGTATTGGAACGTTGTTTTGGCCAGCTCAGCGGACTCAAGCTCCACACCCATCATCAGGCCCATGCCACGCACTTCCTTGATGGAAGGATTGTGGTGTTGCATCTGCCGAAGTTTGTTGACCATGTACTCGCCGGTCTGCTGCGCGTGTTTCAACAGTTTTTGCCGTTCCAGTACGTTGATGACTTGCAGCGCCACCGCGCAGGCCAGAGGGCCCCCGCCAAACGTGGTGCCATGCATCCCCGGATGTATGCAGCCAGCGACGTTTTCAGCGATCATTAATGCGCCAAGCGGCAGCCCGCCTGCCAAAGGCTTGGCCAGCGTGACCATGTCGGGCTTAATGCCGTAGTGCTGATAGCCGAACCATTTTCCTGTACGACCCAAACCACTCTGGATTTCATCGGCAATTAACAGAGCATTGTGCTTCGTGGCCAGTTCGCGTGCCTTCTGCGCAAACTCACGGCCCACCGGACGAATGCCGCCTTCACCCTGAACAAACTCAAAGCCAATGGCGCACACGGTGTCATCGAATTTGTTTTGCAGATCGGCGATGTCATTGAACTTCACAAACTCCACGCCGGGAAGCACCGGCTCAAACGGAGCACGATACTTTTCTTTGTGTGTGGTTGAAACCGAACCAAAGGTGCGCCCGTGGAACGCGTGTTCCAGCACCAGAAAGCGCCACTTGGGTGTCGAGTCGTCAGCAGCATTGGCCTTGGCATAGGCACGGGCCACTTTCATGGCTGCTTCCCAGGCTTCCGTGCCGCTGTTGGTAAAGAACGCGCGTTCGAGTCCGGAAATCTTCGAAAGAACAGCAGCCAGCTTGCCCTGATACTCGTTGTAAAAAAGATTCGAAGTGTGAATCAGCAGCTTGGCTTGCCGGGCAATGGTTTTGGTGACTGCCGGATGCGCGTAGCCCAGCGCGTTCACGCCGATGCCGCTCAGGAAATCGAGATAGCGCCGGCCCTTGTGATCGTAAACGTGTACACCGCTGCCCTTGTGCAGCAGCACCGGATAGCGATCATAAGTCGCAAGCAACAGCTTGGATTCCAGTTTCTTTACCTGCTCCAGGTTCACGCTACCAGGACCTCCGTTCCGGATTCGATTTTCGTGATGTAAAAAGCGGGCAGAGCTTCCACTTCTGCCACGGGCAGTATGCGTACGCGATTCACGCCATGCATCAGCGCATTCCTGCACGCATCCAGTTTGGGCAGCATTCCGCCATGGATGACCGACTTCTGTTTCAGGTCGGCCGCCATGGTCAGGTCAAGCCAGCGAATCACCAGTCCTTCAGCATCCTTCACGCCCGGCACGTCAGTCAGAAAGATGAGAGCATTCGCATGGCACGCCACCGCACACGCTGAAGCCATCTGGTCGGCATTCACGTTGTAATACTGTCCATCGCTTCCCAGAGCAACGCTTGATATCACCGGCACACAGCCCTGTTGCCAGATGGTTTCAATCCAGCGCGGATCGGCTGCGGAAATCTCGCCGACAAACCCAAGGTCGTGCCCATTGGGTGCTTTCTTCCTTGCTCGGAATGCCATGCCATCTCCGCCGCACATTCCCATGGCTGATTGCCCGATGCTGGAAAGCGCAGCCACCAGCTTCTTATTCATGTGACCTGCAAGCACCATTACGGCGAAGTCGCGGGTTTCAGCGTCTGTTACGCGCAGACCGTCAATGAACTCGCTGGCTTTCCCCATCTGACTCAGGATTCGGGTAAGAGCAGAGCCGCCGCCGTGGACCACGGCGACCTGGTGCTCGCTGGCCAGCTGCTTGATCGCCAGCACGGCGCGCTGTAGCAGCGCTGCGTCTTCCATCGTCGCTCCACCCAGCTTCACCACGATCTTCATTTCAGCCCCTCCTCTTCATTCCATCCACGCATCACGTTCATGTTCTGGACCGCCTGCCCGGCTGCGCCTTTCATCAGGTTGTCCAGGCAGGAGACAAGCACCAGCCGTCGTCGGTCCGGCGCCAGCACAAAACCAACATCGCAGTAATTACTGTGCAATGAATACTGGATCTGCGGCAGCTTGCCGGAAGGGAAGATCCGTACCCAGGGCGAGTTGCTGTAGAAATTGCGCAGGCACTGCTCCACGTCCACCGAATTCGCGGCTACGTTCAGGCGTGCATAAATGGTGGATAGAATGCCCCGAGGGATCGGCAGCAGGTGTGGTGTGAAGACCAGTTGGTCACTTGTGAGACCAAGCTGTTCCATGATTTCGCCGGTGTGGCGATGGTTGAAAACGGCATAAGCGGAAAGGTTCTCCGCCACTTCCACAAAGTGGGTTTTCTCCGTGGGCTGTTTACCCGCACCGGAAACTCCAGACTTGGAGTCGCAGATGATGCCATGATTCAGGTCGATCAGCCCGGCCCTCACGAGTGGAGTCAGTGCGAGAATGATCGACGTGGCATAACATCCCGCGTTCGCCACCAGAGATGCATCTTTCAAACGCGTGCGATTCAATTCCGGAATGCCGTAAACGGCCGAAGCGGTCAGCTTGTCCGCAAGCTCAGCGTCAGCATCTTTGAATTTATAAACTTCGCGTGACGTTTTGCTGGCCAGCCGCCATGCCCCGCTGAGATCAATGACCTGTATGCCATTGGCCACGGCTTGCGGGGCATACTCGCGGGAAATCTCATGTGGGGTGGCCATGAACAGAACGTTCACGCCCTGCTCACGCAGGCTTTCCCAGGAAAATGGCTGTAGAGGAAATCCACCGTTACCGCTGATGTGAGGATAGAGTTCGTCCAACAGGGACGGGCCTGTGCTCTCGCCCTCACGCGTGTAAAGGACAGGCTTGCTCACCCGCGGATGGCGATAGAGCAGACGCGCCAGCTCAAAGCCGGCGTAGCCGGTTGCCCCGACTACAGCAGGTTGAACGCTCAGAGGCATCAGGCTTGCATTGCCTCCAGGCGTGTATGCAGTTCTCGGGCCTTCTTGTTGTTTCCGGAAATAATAAGGATCGTGTCGTCGCCCGCCACCGTGCCAACGACTTCATTCCAGCCTTCGGCATCCACCGCCACGGCGACAGGCTGCGCGCTGCCCGGGATGGTCTTGATGACAAGAAGATTTTGCGCGCGCCGCACTTCACGTACAAACTCACGCACCACGCGAGAAACCGCAGGCAGCGGCTCGGTGGACGCATCGCCGTTCGACATCACATAGCCTTCAGCGGTCTTGACCAGCCGAAGCTCATTGATGTCCCGCGACAAAGTGGCCTGCGTCACCTGAAAACCGCGACGCGCCAGTACCTTCACCAGCTCCTGCTGGTTAGGCAGCGGCGATTCATGCGCAAGCTCCAGGATCGTTTGTTGACGGGCCAGTTTTGTCATGACGTATATTTATTCAGCGTGATGCATAATTATGCATTCGCTCTAAGGTGTATGTCAACGGAAAATTTGTAGTTTTTTTGTAAGGAGGGACGAGGGGATTGTTTCGGAAATGCTTCGATTCATTTCGTGAAGGTTGGCGCTTCTCGCGAGCTTATCTAAAGATGCGATTCATGGGCGTTTGATGATGTTGGCAATGCGAGGATTCGACCGTAGAGTCGTGGCATCGCCACGTCTCGAATGATGGATGGCCAAGAGAAGATCGTTGCCTCAGGGGGCATCCGCTCCTGCTCCACCCAGCGGTACTAGCCATACTCAATTGTGGCGCGTATCCAAAAATTAAGCACAAGGTCCCTCACCTCTACTCACGCGCCGAAGAAGGCGCGCGTTCGTTGACGAGGTTCGGGATGACGATACTATTTTTGTTTCGAGAGAATTCCCTGAAGCTGCGTCGTTACCAAGAACATTCTCGGGATCCTTCGACTACGTCGTCGCATGCGCTCCGACTCCGCTCAGGATGACAGACGGAAAAATATATGTTGGCTGGGGTGGAACAGGCCGTCAGGCCTGCGGTAGGAGGAAATGGAATCGGGCTTGAACCCCTGAGGACCGACTATCCCGCCGGAGCAAACACAATTGGCATTGTCGGTGTCTGGCTGCCGCCGGCTTTCTCAATGGTAATCGCAAATCCTTTGGCGGCGATGGAATCGCTTCCCATGGTTTGCAGCATCACGGAGTTTCCATTCGTATCCGGCTTGAAGATTCCCGCAGGCATGGGCGCGCCGCCGGACGCCGGCAGCAGCCACAGTTCATAAACCTTGTCCGCAGGCAGGGGATCCAGATTGTTTGCCAGCAACAGTACGCGGCCTTTTTCTTCCTGATAAATGGTTTTCACCTGGGGCTGAGGTTTTTCTTTAGCCGCCACCAGCACCATCTTTTGTGTGTTCTGTGAATTCAATACTTCCAGCACTGCTCGTGCATGCGCCGAATTTCCAATTTCTGCGCTGATTTGCGCGTTCATTCTTTCATTGCGATTGCGCAGGCGGTAGTTCTCTCGCACCAGCACGCTGCTGATGATGACCAGCAGCAAAGCCACGGGAATCGGCGCAAACGTCAGCCAGCGCGAACGCAGGCGTCCCATAACAAAACGTGTCTTGGGCCTGATCTCGCGGCGAGGCTCTGCCGCAATGGCGCGCATCAGCCGTTCACGAGACCGTTGCGGCGGTTGCGGTCCAACCGCTGAGAGAGCGAGCAAAGCGGCATCCGCTCGCAGAGCGTCCAGTTCGCGACGGCATTCTCCGCACGTGCCCAGATGCGCCTGAAGTTCGGCCAGTTCGCGTTGGTCGTCCAGTGCGTCCAGGGCGTAGAGCGCCAGAGCGTCAGCATATTGTGCGTGTTGCGTCATGAAAATGCTTTTCTCAGGGCCAGCAGGCCATAACGTATTCTGGTCTTCACCGTACCCAGCGGTTCACCTGTTTTGCTGGCGATCTCCGTGTGCGTCAGGCCTTCAAAGTATGCCATTTCCAGCGTCTTGCGTTGCTCAGCCGGCAACTGCGCCAGAACGCCCCTGACTTTATCAATGGCGATGCGTTCAGAAGCCTCGTCCTCCAGGTTCACGCCTGTAGAGATCGGAAGCTCGTCGATATCCTCTTCCATGGGACGTTTACGTAGAAGATCAATCGACCGGTTGCGTGCGATCACTGCCAGCCACGGCGCCAGCCGTCCCCGATCGGCATCAAAGGCCTGAGGGTTGCGCCAGAGTTGCAGAAATACTTCCTGCAAAATGTCTTCCGCGGCCGTGGTGCTTCCGAGAACCCGCAATGCCACGCCGTAAACAATCCCGGAATAGTGGTCGTACAACTCAGACATGGCACTCTCATCCCCAGCACGGATGCGCGCTATCAAGCCACGTTCGTCTTTTGGATCTGACACCTGCGTGCCTGCCACGCGCATGAATCTCTATTCCTAGTACGCTGGATTGAACCGGATGGATGTCAACAAGATACCAATAACTCGGGCGGCGGTACAAATTGCTGACCAATAGAGTTAGATGCGCCAGGGCCGCCGGAGACTTTACCAGACAAAAAAGGCCGGACCGTTAGGTCCGGCTCATCCGAAGTCCGTCGGGATGATTAAAGGAAGGCAAAACATTTAGGATTGGTGCTTAGTTGGTCAGTGGTTCCTCCTTTGAGGGCAGTGCCCCGTGTGCGCCTGCCCTGATTCAAATTTGCTCGTCCGCATAATGGGCGGAAAGCCAAGACCCAGTTCCGTATACAGGTTCTGGTGTTCCCGGGGGAGCACTGGTCAGCTTTGCCAACCAGCTTCCAGTACTCTCCTGGAAACGCCGGACCTCGCCGCGATCGCAACCATGAAACCAGGCATGACCCGGCCGCGTGAAATGCGATGGTGACTACCAGCTACTAGAATCGAAAAATTGTTTTTGAACGGAGATCGTCAGCGATCAAGGCAGGAAGAACGCTTTCAGGTATGTCAATCAACAACTGTGGCTGCACTGCGAAGCTGAATACACGCAGAACATCCGCACACCTGAAATGATTTCCGTAATCGAAGACGAGTCTGGATAGAGCGCGGATCAGCGCCTGAGAGGAATAACTTCCTGCGGCGATCCTGCGTTTACTACGGGCATCGAATCCACATACACGGCGGCCACCAGACTTGGTGAAACAGCTTCCAGGTCTTTCTGGCGGACCACTTCAGCCCTTACACGTTTGTTAGGCAAACTGTGGCTGCGTTTTGGGGCAACCAGGCTGAGCTCAATCGTGATAGGTGGCGTGTCTTCGTCATTATCCGTATCAAAGGAAATGCAGACCAGGTTAGCTCCACATGCCAGCAGGAGCATCAGTCCCAGTACCGCACCGCGAAAACACTTGTAGAGAATTTTGCTCATAAAATCTTAAAAACGGCCCGAAAAAACACCTATTTCTTGCCGTGCACATTATCGATTCTGCTGATTAAGTGACCATTAGAAGCAAATTAAAGTCTTTAATAAAGCTATTTATTTAACCATCTCTTAGCACGCAAAGAATAAATACAGCGGGTTACGGAAGTTTCTCCAACATCCGCCACTTTTTCTCTGAACTATTTAGGCGTTGCGGCCGGCGCGCTCTCCGGCGCTACTGGAGGCAACTTGACGCTATGCGTGGATTGAACCCGCGCACCTGCGGCCCCTGAACTTTTTCCAGGTACCGGACCGGGAAGCGCTGCCGGCTGAGCGGTAACCGCAGGCGCGAAGTACTGCTGGTTCATATCGGCCTGAACGGATTGAAGAACGCCTTTCACGTCCGCTTCCATCTTCTGACGGAAAATGTCGCGGACAATCTCGCCGCGTACCTGCTCGACCGTCCAAGTGTCTTTGGTGATGAGGCGATAAATTGCGAAGCCTCCGGTCTCATTTTCAATTTTGCTGACCTCGCCCGGCTTCAAGGCAAAGACATCGCGGACCACATCACTGGGGAAACTGGCACGGCGACGTAAACCGTTTTCCGGCAGGAATGCCGGTGCAGGAATGCCCAGCTTCATCACACCTTCACTCTGCAGCTTATCGGCTGATTCGCCTTTCACGGCACGATCGCGCATTTCATTGGCAACCGCTTCGGCCTTCTTCTGAAAGTCGCCGTTGTCTTTTGGCGATCTGGGATTGAACCTGGGAATGAAGATGCGCTCGGTCTTTACGGCTTCGTATTGAGTGATGTTGGCGCGATAGTATTTCTCAATCTCTTCTGCGGATGGATTGCGGTACTTCTCTTCGGCGGCATGACGATATGCTTCCGCGAGGGTCCGGTTGCGCACCAGTTCCAGTAATTTCTGCACCCGCGGATCTTTATCAACGCCGGACTTGAGCGCGGCGTTCGCGAGGATCAAATTCTGCACGTAAGTGTCGGCGACGTTGCGGATCGCTCCGGCAGTGAACACCTGTCCGCCAAGGCTGCTGGCCGAGAGTACGTCTTCAAACTGGTCGCGCGAAATGGTAACAGTGCAGGCTTTAGGGTCGTTCGATAGCTCAGTGTTCCCGTTACTCGCGCACATCCCGTGCAACGTGATCACAGTGGCGTCTTCCGGAACGTCCGGCGCCGCTTTCGATACGGAGGTTGCGGGCGCGGGCGCGTTGGCGCTGTTAGCCGCGGGTGTCATGGTGCCATTTGTTGCAGCAGCAGGATTCGTAGCTGCCGTGTTGGCTGGCGCTGTTCCGGGAACCACGGTTGAAGCCGACGCCGGCGCCGAGGAAGCAGGAGTCGTGCTGTGTGTTGCACTTCGTCCGGGTGACACGGCGGTAGGCGGCACGCCACGCTTCTGCGCGTGCGCTGCAAATGAACTAACAAAAAATGCGATTAAGAACAAAACTTTTAAAGACCGGCTCATCTCTAGTAATGCCTTCCTGAATAAAGAATGTGGTGGTGCACAAAGTTGTGGTGTACGGCGGCCCGGAGTTTATCCGCCAACTATTTAGCATCCTCACGAGCAATTTAAAGAACGGAGGCTGATGGGTTTAGGACATCAGCCTCCGGCTACGCTTCAACCATTTCGGGGGAATAAAGGTTGAAGCACGGAATATTCGTTTACGGCCCGACCTGATACACGTGGCCAAGTGTGGGGGTTGCGGTTGTGCCTGCGCTGGTTACGCTGGGATCGTCTGCCACATAGAGCAGTCCGCCCGGCGCTACTGCCAGCCCTGCAGGATTGCTGAATGCGGTAGGAACTGCACCGATGATTCCGGTGTCAGCCCACAGAGTGTCCTGTGACAGCACAATGTTCCACTTATCAACCTGGCCGAGCGTTCCCACCCCTCCTGGATCGCTCCCGATGAAGAGCACCGGGAATCCCGGAACGGAGAAGTCAGCGGCAATTGACAGCGGGTTGGTTACGTTGAGAACAGGAGGCACTCCCCTGGCAATGGATGGACCCACGATCACACCCTTGCCTTTAGTAAGGCTGGGTGAAGCGCGGATGATCACTGTGACGTTCACGGTCTCGGCGAGATATAAATCGTTCCCGACAAAGAGCATTCCTCTGATGCCAAGGCCATCCGAGGTGGTTGCGATTCTCACCGGAGCCGCAGGCGTGGTGGCAGGGGTGGTTATCTTGTTTACGTTTCCGTTGAGACGCGAACCAACGTAAAGCGCACCGTCGGGACCGACAGCAACAGCGGTTGGTTGAAGATTGCCGTTGCCGATATTGGTGGCTGCACCCAGTGTTTCTGAGACTGCAACAAACGGAACTCTGTAAATTCCAGAACTCGCCGTGGCTGCATCGGGAACGTAGATGTTGCTGGTGGCCGGATCAAAGGAAGCTTGTCCGGGAACAAACGTTGCCGTCGGCTTGAAGCAGTTACTGAAAGCTGCAACGCCGGGGCTGCTGGGGTCAATGCGGCAGAAACCACTCAACGCATCAGATACCCACGCGTGTGTGGAGAGCCACAGCATGCCGTGAGGATTGGTGATTCCGGATGAAAACAGCGCGCCAGTCTTGGCGGCGCCGGGTATAGGTGTTGGTGAAGGCACGGGAGCAGGTGGCCCGAACTGCGTGACAACGATTCCCTCAGTCGTGTTGGGAGCCGTAACCACATACAGTGAGCCGATGTTCGTGGTGGCGGCGCCGGGAGGAGTTGGGTCGCCACCAACGAAAACATCGCCTGTCGGCGCGTCGTAGCTCACGCCGAAAATCGAACCGTACCCAAAGGTGACTCCACCCTGTATCCCTTTCTGCGAATAAATAACAACAGAATTGGTAGTGGTGGCGTCATAGCGAAGGACACGCGTTCCATTTTCCATGTACAGGTAACGCACATGGTCAGAGGCGAGTCCGTTGGAAATGCCAAGAATGCCAAACATGGGTGTGGCGTTGCAATTGCCGCGGCAGGCTGCAGCACTCGCAATGCGTTCAAGTCCGATCGAGCCGGTATCGGCTACGAAAAGATCATTGTTGACGAAGGCGAGTCCGCCACCCGGGCCACGACCACTCGCAACCTTGCCGACTGATTCAACAGCCTGCGTGGCCGGAGCAGCAGAAGGATTGGTGATGCGACGGATATCGCCCACGCCTACGAATGAGATATACAGCTTTCCGTCTGGTCCCATCGCAGCGCCTATTGGAGCGTTGGCAGCCAGCCCCGCGTTCGGAGCCAGGACAACGGTGCTGTCAATGGTGGACGTGACGGCATTCATGGTGAGTCGCCACACGCCGGTGGCGCCTGTCTGGTCGCCGATATAAACGTTGTTGCCGACCAGTTCAGGTTGACCGTTACCCGAGATAAAGCACGTAGCGAGGTTGATGACGCCGGCATCGATACGGCAGAAACCGTTGGCGATGTCAGAAACCCAGACACTTCCATTCCAACGAATGGCGCCCTGGGGCTGGTTGAGGCCGTTTGCGACAAGCGTGCCGGGAGAAGCGTACGCGCTGCCGATGAGAAGAAACGCGGCCACAATGACAAAGATGATCTCCGTCCGTGAGCCGAATTTGCGAGCGGTAAATCCGGCATTCGGGGGAACCATACTCTTGCTGGGGGACCGCGAAGGTGCACAGTTCATGTTGAAAGTTCCTTTCTTCCTTGGGTGCTGGGTCTACCTCCTCCAACGCTGGGAGGAAGCGGAGAAAAAGGCTGCCGGACGAAGAGTCCGGCAGCCGTTGAGTTATTGGCGTAAGAGAGTGACGCCCGAAGTGGCAGAGCCACCGCCGCTCGAAGTTACAGTCACCAGGTTTGGCGCCGTGACGTTCGAGAAGGTGATGGAGTACGTGCCAGGTGCGGCAGGGATTGCCGGACCCATCACACCAGTCCAGGGAAGGCCCGTGCCCTGGTTGATGATGTCCAGAGTGCAGGTAAGGATGATGTTCGGCGTGACGTCAGTCACGTTGATGATCAACCGTGCCTTTGCCTGTCGATAAACAACCGAGCTGATGGTGACCGCGTCAGTCGCAGGATTGACAATGACCGTGACAGTTGTAGTACCAACTAGACCTGAGGCGCCGCTCGTTGCGTTCACAGTGAAGACGAACGATTGTGGACCAGCAAGCTGCGGGACCACGGGAGCAACAAAGTTCTGTATAGAACCATCAGCCGCGCCAGGTACAAGCACGATGCCGGCAGGAGCAATCCACGTGTAGGTTACCGGACCGCCTGCGGGATCAATCGACGAAGCGGTGAGTGTCACTGCTGCGCCGCTGGCCACAGGATTAGCCGGAGCTGAAGTTGCCGTAACTGCTGGAGCTGTTCCCGGAGGAGCTGTCGCAACCGGCACCAGGACCGGCGTTGTCGCCGGAATGGTGGTGTTATTTCCTCCAACCGTCAGGCTGAAAGTAAGAGTTGTGGGTGCAGCGACAACCGGTGCAACAAAGGTTGCGGTCGCGCTGGTAGCGTTGCTGATGGTAACGAGCGGGTCGCCCGGGTTAACCACTTGCGCCCACAGGAAAGGACCATTGGTCGGGCTGCTTCCGGCCGAAGTCAGTGTGACCAGAGTGCCAGTTGCAACTGGACCAGGAGCAGGTGTAAACGCGCCCACAGCCGTAGCAGTGGCGGTTACGCCTGCGGTAACGCAGCTGCTCGCGGGAGCTACAGCGTCAGGAAAAGGATTCAATTGCCCGATTACCTGGTTGAGCATTCCGTTGGGATTGCCGGCCGCGCCCTGCAGAATGTTGTCTGCCGGAGGCCACGGGCCAATTCCGTTTACAAGGAAAGGAATGTCACTGAAGTTGAACGTAACCGGGTTAGCGCCAATGCCAAGGCCTTCCGCGAAGATGAACTCGAAGTTTGGCGCCTGGTACTGTTCCGTAAGAATGTTGAGAGTGGGGTTGGCAACTGCCAGTGCTCCACCCGAAACGCGTGCGCCAATCACCATCGCCGGCGGCAGGAAATTGCCACCGTTCGGACGCCAGCGCCAGCGGCCTCTCACTGCTCCCACTGGAGGACCGGGATCAACCGGGAAACTCGACACCCAGAACGGAATGCGCGGTGTGTCTTTGCCGTTGCAATCAATGTCAATGGCGTACACATCCACGTTGCGGCTGTCATCAGTGGTAAAGCCTTCCACACGGGTGCGGATGCCAGCTTCAGCAGGGAACGCCGGGTTGGCCACACCACCGGTACCTTGCAACAGAACGTCAATGGCGACATATGCCGGATCGGTTCCAGGAAAGGTGAAGAGGCCAAGGTTGGAAGTGATGGTGTGCGCAAGAATGTACGGTGCGCCATTGCTGTCCAGTAAAACTTCTCCACCGATATCGACCCAGTCGCCTTTAGCGAGCGGAACGAAAACGGACGGATCGGTTGGCGGCTGCAAAGGATCTCCGTTGAAACTTGTCGGCGGAACTCCGGTTGCGGGGTCAATGAGCGGATCAAGGGTGAAGATGCGCAGTTTGGTCCCCAACCCGTCATTCGGGCGATTGGCCCGCGGGCAAAGCGGATCATCGGCGATCAGCGGATCCACGCGGGGAATACAGTTCGGATACGCCGTCTCACTCTTGATCGTCGGGTTGTTCTCGTCGATCGAGAAACGCTGGTCCTGCGGGAAAGAAGCGCCCGTCGGATTGGTAGCAGTAACCGCGTTGCTCCAGCCGGCATAACCGTTGCTGAACTTGCCGGCAGGATCATCAATCTGTACGCGGTAGCCGTTTACGAAGGCGATACCGTTCACATAGTCAAAGCCTTCAATAAATCCCTGGAATCCCATCAGCGACTGCTGAGAAAGGAAGATCAGTCCGGAGATATATTGGCCGTTGACAATGTTTCCCTGGACCGTTGCTTCGTACGTGCCAGGAAGACGCGTTGTGTCCGCCAGTGCCATACCAGTCTCGCCGGCAACGCCCGTGGGATTGAATTCGAATGTTTCTTCCCAGGTGATGGTGTTCGCCGGAAATTCCACGATTGTGTTGGCCGGCACACGAATGGTCATGCCGTCCACCTGGATCCAGCCGCCTGCGGTTTTGCAGCCGTCCGGCTTGGGCGGGTTTGAGTTGGGAATGCAAAGCTGGTCGACGGATGCGAACTGGATGAATCCAGTCATCTCGAATCCAGCCGGTATGGTCTGGTACGCAGGCACTGTCGCTGGCGTGGGAGGAACCGCCGGTGCGACGAACTGCGCCCATGATGCAGTGGCGAATGCCACCACCAGAAGCAGTACAATGCCCGCTGTCCTGAAGATGTTGATGTGTCCTCTCATTTTGAAAACTCCTTCCGTCTGACTGGTTCTTGCCCGGGTTATGTACTGCTCAGATTTTTCTGCTTGCATGCTGCTCGCGGTCGCTTGCGTCGCGTTCAGCTCTTGAAAGCCGCGGCTTGCTGAAGAGTTATTTCGGGCGTGCATTTTTCACCCCCAGCAAGTTGTCCAGATAGGTTGGTATGGGCTTGCCACCGTTCGCGCCGGTTGCCGAAATCAGCATCACGTTGTCCAGCGCCTGCCCAGAATGGTTGGGATCGCTCAGTACCGGATACCCATTCGCTACGGCGTGTCCGTTCGCCAGAATCAACTGCGGATGATCGAACGGAGCTGATTGCGCCACAGTGCGCGGATCAGTAAGACCGTTGCGGAGGAAATCCACCAGGTCTTGCTTTTCCTGCAACGTCAGGCCTAGCCGCACGATGTCGGGGTCCATGATGGAAAGCTCTGAACCCTGGTTGAAATCACCGCCGCGGTTGTAGAACTCCACCACCTGTTCCAGCGTGAGTTGGCTGCCATTGTGAAAGTACGGAGCGGTCAAGCCAACGTTGCGTAGCTGCGGAGCTTTCAGGAAACCGGTGCGCGCAATGTCATCACTGCAGGACAACGGAGCCTGGGCAATGCCATCACCAGGACGTCCCGGAACCATGAAGTTCAAACCCGGTTCGTTGCAGACGCGCTGGCGCATCACTTCACCCTGCGATAACGGCATCTTTGCAACTGGATCAGCGCCTGCAAGTCCGGCATCTTCCGCACCCGGACGCACGCCGATGTGGTAATACCCGGTGTCATACACGCGCACACCGAGATCGCCCATCACCATGCGCTCCACTGGATTCGGTGTAACCGTATCCACTGCCGCGTTGGAAAGCTCCGGACCACCGTGACAAACCACGCAGCGACCTTTGGTCTGGAACAACAGGAAGCCGCGAAGCTGCCCTGCCGTCATCGGCGTTGGACCAACTGAGTAGTTGATCTTGATTGGGAAAGCGGCTTTCGGAGGAATATCAAAGTAAACCTTGAGTGTTCCGCTGGCGTAGTCGATGGTTGCCTGGGTGAGGCCTTCGCCAATGACCCCGCCATAGCCGTCGTCAAAGGCATAGACATCCGCGTCACTAAAATCGTTATGCGGATTGAGTTCGATGACGGAGAGCGTGAATGGATCGATATTTGGTTTCAGTTGAATAGTGAACTGTTGCTGGTGGCTGTCGCCAATCAGGGAGAACGACTGTTGCTGTTCCAGGTAGCGGTCAAGCGGAGTGCGATCAGCAATCAGCGTGCTTTCGTACATCTGAATGGCCGCGCCCCAGAACAGTGAGAAGTTGTACTCCATCTGCGAGTACTCGGCAGTATTCGAAGGACATGCGGCGGAAGCGGGATTCACCGTTGCCACCGTGCTGCCATCCGCACCCAGACAAACGTGCTGAGCAAACTGCCACCATTCTTGCGCGAATGCTTTCTTGATCAAATCGCCGTAAGTAGTCTTCAAGCCGGCGTTCGGTGCGTTGGATAGCAGCCCTAAAACGCTATCGTTGGCATCCACCTGCTGTTTGGCCAATGGCGTGCGTGCCAGCAGCTTTTTTCCAACCTGATGGAAATCACGATTCTGGGCTGACATCTCCACCGAGCTGAGGATTGGACCCAGGGCCTGTGAGCACAGCGCAGAATTCTTCATGGCCACGAAGGCACTGGACAGCTTACCGTCGTCATTGACGACCAGAAGATGTGTGTCTTTATCGCGCGTGCCGAAGGGATTTGCGCCGTTGCAGATGTTTTGTGCGCGCCCATCCCAGAAGTTGCGGAAGTTGAATACCGCGTTCACAACGCTGGGTGTGTTGCGCCCCGTGACCTGCCGCGTGTTGATCGCTTTGCCCGGCGCGGACGGATCTGGATAGGAAAAGACTGAATCCGGAATTGAAACCGTGTTCTCCACGCTGGTGATGCTGCCCGGCGAGGTGCCAACCGTTGGCGCAGAAACGTTATTGTTCCCCGAATTGTTCCCCGACGACGTGTGCGGTTTCGTGTTGCCATGCACGACGTTAGGGTGACGCTGCACGCCGGTAACGCTACGCGTAATGCCCGCTTCGTCATTCTGTTCTTCGCCGTCGCTGCCTGGCGAAGAAGGACTCGACGATCCGCCGGCGATTGGGATGACCTGGCCGCCGCCGCCGATCTGCCCGACAACCACGCCCGCCATGGTGGTGGAGAAAACTCCGGCTGAACCTGCTACGTCATTCAGGTCAGAGACCACGCTCATGCGGTTGTTGGGATCTGCCAGCTTGTGGAAGGGAAAGTCGCCGTCATGGTATCCGCCGAAGCCGGCATTCGCGCTGCCCGGATGAGGAATATAGTTCGGGCCAGCTGCGCCGTTTACCTGCGGTCCAAGTTGGAAGCTGTTGTCCCCGCCAGCCTGGCCGGGATTTACAACGTTCGCGGGACGGCTATCAGCGCCGGCGTTGAAGTGACAGCTGGCGCAAGCCTGCATCTCATCGCTGCCAGCCTGCATGTCCCAGAAAAACGCCTTGCCCAGCTGAATGGCTGCTGCTTTGTCTGCAACAATGCCTTCCAACCCAAAAATCGGAGGCACCGGCACATTCGCCAGCGAGGTGAGCGGGCGCAAAGGAAGCACAATGGTGTTGGCGCTGTTACCTTCCTGCGCGCGCACATGATTGTAATAGCCGAGCGCAACTACGCCTGCTACCACACAAGCGCTGATGCGGGCCACGGTTTTTACCAGCCCAGATGTGGAGTGCTGGCCGTGGGTTAATTGGAGTGCTGCTCTTGCGAGCTTTTTGAGGCGACCCCGGAGAGTCTTGCCTGTTACGGAAGTTGTAGGTGCGTGCTCATACCGCGTCATTTTGATCGAACTCCTTCCAGCCACTTGGGAGTGAGTGGGTTCAAATGTTTTGTTTGAGAGTTGTCGACTGCCAGGCTTGCCGGCTCCGCACGCGTATGCACTCGCAGGGGTCCCTTGGGCAAACTCACAAAGAGTGAGAAATGCCTTTGGTTTTGCGAAGAAACGGGTGCGGCTGAACGCGGATCGCTGCGCTATTTGACCTGGAACAAGACAAGCTTGCCCATCGTCATCAAGAGCTGCGACGGCCCAGGGGCAAGAGAGATGTTCTAGGTTCTAAGAGGTACTACAGATTGAGGAGAGACCGTGATGGATCCAGAAACTGACTGGCCGTCCAGCGCTGCTGCGCAATGTTGGCCGGCTTCGCTGCGCGAAAATTCAGTTTTGCGCCGCAAAGCTTCTTCTTTCTCAGTTTGGATCGTTTTCTTTGAAGATGCGATGAAGTTGAACTCAATCGTAATCGGTGGAGTTTCATCATCGCCGTCATTGTCCACTGAAACCGAAAACAGGTTCACTCCCCCCAGGATCAGGAGGATGAGGCTGAGGGCAGCACTCAGAACCGATTTTTGTTTCAGCGAGACCATGCGTTAGCCTTTGGAGCCAAAGGTTGATATCTAAAGTCCTTCAACCTTTTGGCACCGTAAGAATCACATGGGCACATTAGAAGCACATTGGCGTGTGATTAGAAATTTCAATGTGCGCTAAAGGCTTGATCAGCATGGGGATAGAAGATCTCTCTATGCTCTTACATCATCGATTGCAGGATGAATTGTTAAGGATTGGTGCTGGGTAGTGAGCTTTCAAGCCTACGATTTGCACACTTTTTCAATGGCATTATTGTATTTCGTGCAAGGCTGTACGCCACGTCTGATCCCAGTAAGCCACGTGCACGGGAAATGAAACTTGCCGCGGGTGATCAACAGATTGTGTCTGTGGAATTCGAACACGCAGAGATTTCGAACATGCAGAGATAAAGATGGAAATCGCAAGAGCAAGCAGCGGATGTTAAACCGATAGGCTTTGATTTGGGGTGAACTCGTCTCTGGTTTGACCGGCGCGGTTTTTGACAGGCGTTTTGAGCAACTGTTACTATCGATGAGTTCGCTGAAGAGACTCCTTCCTGTACGCGTCCCCGTCGTCTAGCCCGGCCTAGGACATCGCCCTTTCACGGCGGTAACACGGGTTCAAATCCCGTCGGGGACGCCAAATCTTTTCATCGACTTACAGCGATTCGATCAAAAGCTCGCGGTACATCGACGGTACATGCGGATTTTGGGCGAATCATGCTCACGACTTTGCTCTGCGCCGCCCGCTTGGCCGGGGTAAGTGCTTGAGAATAGGTATCGAGAGTCATCTTTGCTGAAGCATGCCGCAACAGTTCCTGAACCACTTTCACGTCCTCACCGTTGGCCTTCAACAGGGTCGAGAAGCTGTGGCGGAATGTGTGCCAGGAAACCTTCTTTCTAATTCCCAGGTCCAGAGTTTTGGGTTGGATGTAGTAACGCATAATTGTGCTCAGCCAAAGGGGCTGTTTGCCCCGCATTGCCCCAGCGCGCCGGCTATCTGTGGCAAATAGCCAGTCGGGCGGATTCCGGTAGGGTGTTTGCTCACGCCAAGCCATCAGGTCTTTGGCGAGGTATTCATCTATCGGGACAGGCTTCCTTGAAACCTCAGTTTTCGTGTTGCCAATCTGCTGATCAACAACGGATCGGGTTACGTTGAGGTAGAGTTTCTCAAAATTGACGTCCTCCCACTTAAGGCCAGCCAACTCGCCACGACGGAGACCGAGAGCCATGTCCAGGAACACCATTACCCTCTCTCGAACTCCCAGTGCGCCCAGAAGCAGCCGCATCTCTTCCGCTTCCAGGATATCGGGAGTTCGTTCACGCTTGGCCGAGACACGGACCCCCGAACCCTTGACCGGCCCGGTGATGGGATTCCTGCCCGTGAACTCCCAACGTATTGCGTGATTGAATACGCTGCTCATCGCATCGCGAATCTTCTCCTTGGTGCCACCCGCCAAGGGCTTGGAGTCAAGAAACCTTGTCGTCACCAAGGTGTTTAGCCACTTTTCTACCGCAACGGTCTTGATGGCTTGCAGGTCCAATTTCCCCCAGTACGGGAGAATCCATTGATTCAACACCAGAGTCTTCTTCTGGCGAGTTGAATACGCCTTCCCGCCGTCACCACAGTCAGCCAGTTCGTGTTCTTTGTAATGCTCAACCGCAGCTGCCATGGTGATTGATGTCAACTCAGTCGGGCCGTCGGTGTTAATGTTGAGCCGCAGTCTAGCCAATAGATCCTGCAGCTTTTTACTGCCTTGGGGATAGTCCCTGACGGGGCCGATGGTTCGCTTGCGCTCGCGCATCATCCCGTCCAGACAACGTGTTTGCCAGCGAAATTGCCACCTCTCCGCCCCATCCTTTCGTTTGATTTTCTGTAAACAGCCATTCTTGTAGCGTGCCAGCATTCATCTGCTCCTTGAATTCTGGCACCGGTCGCAACCCGAATTTATCCTACTGCGCGCCCAAGCGTCCAGTTCAGAAACAAGGAAGCGCCATATGCGGCGCCGGCTTCCTGTTATCGGATGGGCGGGAATTGATCCTTCGCGCGCCAGCCGAAGAAGCGTCTTACGATGCAACTTGATGAATGTGGCCGCTTCAGAAGCGTCTATGAATCGTTCAGGGGAGGCCACAGCAATCGTATTCGGTTCACGAAGAACTAGTGGTCTCTCCAATCGAGTTGCATGGCCCGGAACTGCGCGTGTCTCAGGGCTGGCTGAGACTCCAATGACAGCTTTCATTGCTGCCTCCGTTCGATAGCGTTGATCAGCTTTGTAGCTGACAATCAAACTTCGGTCAAAAAAGCAGTCCCGCACCGGAAATTTGACCGAAATCTGAAGCGGGTCTAGCTTCTTCTCTGCCTGAGCAGCCTCCGAGGACTCTCAGGGTGAGGAGAAAAACTGTGTTTTCATCTGCTCAAGACGTTGAGGAACAGTTGCATCGAACCGGCTATATCACTGATGGGATTACTACGACCACCGTCTATTTGGCGTCAAAACTCAATAAGCCGATTCTGCTTGAGGGACCACCAGGCAGCGGCAAGACCGAACTGGCCTATGCGATTGCCAAAGCAACCGCTACAGAAGTGGAACGCTTACAGTGCTTCGAAGGAATTAATGAAGAAAAAGCCATTGGCAAGTTTGACGAAGCGTTGCAGAGGCTGGTGGTTGAGCTGCGCTCGAAGTCCGGTCCTATTGAGTGGGAAATGCTCAAGCAGGAATTGCACAGCCAGAAATTCTTCACTGCCGGCCCGCTGCTCCGGGCTCTCCAATACCCGAAGCGTTGCGTGTTACTGATCGATGAACTCGACAAGGTTACCCAGGCATTTGAGGCAATGTTGCTGGAGGTGCTTTCAATTTGGCAGTTGAGCATTCCCAAGCTGGGTGTGATCAAGGCACAAACAGTGCCCTTTGTGATTTTGACCTCGAATGAGGAACGCAGGATCGGCGATCCGCTCCGGCGAAGAAGTTTCTATCTCCGCGTGGAACATCCCACGCCCGAACGCGAAGCCCTGATCCTTCAATTGCGGATTCCGGAGGCCAAGCTTGCGTTTCATGAAGGCATGGCTGGCCTGGCTCAAGCCCTGAGAGGCTGGAGCCTCGAAAAACCTCCTTCCATCTCAGAAATGCTTGATCTCGCTCAGGCACTTAAGCTCCTCGGCGTGGATCAGATTACACCGGACATGCGCGACATTCTGCTGCCTCTGTTGGCCAAGACCGAGGCAGATCGCAAGAAGTTGCTGATGCGGGATGGCTTCGCCAGTCTCATTTTCGACGCTCACCAATATCGGACGGAAGGGAGGGAACAACCTTGAAGACTGCATTTTTACTGCTGTTGCTGGTCCATTTGCAGGGCTGGGCGCGCCCAGCACAAGACTCGCGCACGGAAGCCGAATACTATGTGAGCGCCTACGCGCGGCACTATGGTGTCCCCATTGATTTCGTGCGGGCTGTGATTGAACAGGAGTCCGGTTGGCAGCCATGCGCAGTTTCAACTAAAGGCGCAGTGGGTTTGATGCAGCTCATGCCAGCGACTGCACTCAGCCTGGGAGTGAAAGATCGTTGCAATATCAGCCAGAACGTTTCGGGCGGTGTTCGTTACATGGCCTGGCTGATAAATAAATTTCGCGGAGACTTGCGGCTGGTCGCCGCGGCCTACTATGCAGGTGAACAGGCGATAGAGGCGCGCGGTCTCCAGTACGCAAACGCGGACGTAGTTTCTTACGTCGCTTCGGTTCGGGCGCGGATGGCCGGGCAAATCAAGTTGCGGAATGCAGTCGTGCAATGCACTCCGAGGAGAACACAATGAGAAGGTATCTGTTACTGGCTTGCCTGACAGTAAGTTGTGCCATGGCGCAAAGCGAAAACGGCAAGGTGGCCCCAAAAATCACTACGCTACGGGTCGAAGAAGGCGCGGTAACGGTGCTGCACCTCGTCGCCGGTTACATCAGTTCGGTGAGGCTGCCGGAAGATATCAGTTCCGTAGTCGTTGGCAATCCCGCAAGCTTCAAGGCCGAGCACTCCGAAGCCGAGCCACGATTGGTGTTTTTGAAGCCGACTACCTCGCAGGCGATCGAAAGCAATGCGTTAATTACTACTAAGTCTGGTCAGGAGGTCAGCTTGCACTTGATCAGCGCTGGACAAGCTGACGGAAACGCGACAGTGGATTTTCTTCTCGAATATCGAGGTCCACTGTCTCTAGTAGTCAACTCATCGGGCCCGCAGAGTTTTCTCATACCCGAAGAGAGTCTCATTTCCCCGCCCGGGCTAGTAAGAGCGATTGTCCGCGCAGAGAAACGAGACCCGGTCGGCGCAGAGCTTGAAAGGCAAAAAGTCATATCCAGCCCAGCGTGGGAAGGCAAGGAGCTGCTGGTGGCGGTTGGAGAATCGAGCCAGCATGAACATCAGATGTTGCTCCGCTTTTCCGTTCTCAACCATTCGAAGCGCGTGGTTGAACTCTTACCTCCGCAGATCGAGTTCAGCGGTACAGCCACGCACAAAAAAGGGAAGGGACGGATCAAGGCGGAACCGGTCGCCATCTCCGAGTACAGAATGACCAGCCGCCAACTGGCGCCTGGCCAAAGGGCAGATGGTGTGGTGGTTTTCGAGCGTCCGGCGTTCAAAGAATCAAACGAAAAACTTCAATTGCAATTAGCGGAGGCGGCACAGGTGGACCGGCCAATTCTCGTGACCGTACCGTTCACTACGGCAACGAGCAGCGGAGGTGGCCAATGAATCGTAACGAAGGGAATGGCTTCAAAGCCAGTTCTGTAATTGAACCGGTGGTAGTGAAAGACCTGGGGAAGAATAATCGACCAGTTGACGTGCAAATGGACGGTGCAAAGCAGCCCTACGTTCCTGAAAAAGGTAAACCGATGCCTTCACTGAAAGACAACGCCAGGGTATTGCTTATCGGCGGAGGGATTGCCCTCGTTCTTCTATTGCTGGCCATTGGCGGCATTCCACGTAAGCCCCTTCCACCAGCAACCAAGCGATCGGCCGCAAGTAGCCATGAACAAGCAGCGAAAACACCTGACCCTGGCTCAAACGCGCCCGACAGCATCGTACCGCTGATGGACAGTGGTCGCCGTCCTGACGAGGGCTCCGACAAGAGTATGATCCGTCCCGACGAAATCGCGCGGATGGCCAACAAGCAGCCGAAACCGTCTCCAGGCACAAAGCTCGGGACTGTGCGACCCTTTGCGAACCCCGACCTATGGCAGCCCACTCCTTATCAAGCTGGGGCTCAACCCGAGACTCCGATCAGCAACAAAGCCCCGGCAACAACTGTTGAAGCAACAGAGACCAAGAGTGAGCGCGACATTCTCGATAAGGCTTCACTCGTGTTTGTCAGGAACAACACGGCGTCTGCTGCAACGCCACGGTCGCAAGACAACAGCAACCCAATCGAATTGGGCGTCGGCCTAGCGCCGGGAACCAGGCTGCGGGCTAGGCTCGAGTCCACCGCCAGCACGGCGGTCCAGACGCCAGTTGTCGCCGTCATCGAATACAACTACGAGCGAAATGGCCAGATTGTCGTTCCTGCGGGAGCCAAGGCCGTTGGGCGTTTGGAAGCGGCCGACCGCTCAGGGTACATCGCTGTGCGATTCGATTCCTTACTCTTGCCCGATGGATCTTCGATCGGTATGGAAGCGGCTGCAACAGATCTTGAGCTTCGACCTTTGAAGGGAAAAGTCGAAGGCAAGCATACCGGCAAGAACATCCTGGTGCGCTCCTTCGCTGGCGTCGGCGAGATCGCGGCTACCCTTGCGGGTAGGAACAACTTGAATCAGCCCTTGAGCGAGGGCGATCTGCTGCGGGAAAAGGTGAGCAACAACATTGCCCAATCTTCTGATCAAGAAGTGGCAAAGCTGGCCATCACGGAGCACCTGATCGTTTCCGTGCCGGCGGACACGGAGATATATGTTGTATTGCAGAAATCAGCTAAACAGGGCACTCAGAATCGGTCCGCACAACTTCCAATACCAGCGCAGACAACGAATCAGGGCGGGATTGAGGCGTTGCGGCAATTGTTGCAGTTGCAGAGAGAGCTGAATCAAGGCACAGTTCCCAAACAATCACCGGAATAAGGCCTCTTAGTATCCGGGTAAAAACCTCAACGCGTTGCCAGTTACCGAAACTGTGTTTATTAGTCTTTGGTTGGCGGGCGTTTCATCGGTGTCGACTAGGATCCGAGGCACTGGTTCGGGACCAAGCCAGAGAGTCCCTCGGCTCGACGGAAAATCACGTGTGAAGCATCTACTCGGATGGCAAAGCAGTCAACTGTTAACCGGAGGGTTGTAGGTTCGAGTCCTACCTGAGGAACCATTCTTTTCTGGGGCTTACACGCCTTGCAAACTGATCAAGCAATTTACTCAGGTGATTTTTCAAAGGACCCCAAAGTCCGATCTCGTGGCCCAAGCACGCTCACAGATTTTGAGACGATCTTCCACGACTGCGACCATAGTTTAGGGAGAAGCAACCAACGTTTAAGAGAAGCCACGCACTATTAGGCGGCCACGGCAAGGCAAAAGGGTTTTTGAGCACTCCGTCTGTTCGGATGTTGTTGAATTCTCTTTATGTCGCCCCGTTCCCAGTGTAGTCATCTTCCTTTCGTCGCCAACGCGGAAGAACGTGGGACACCATACCAGCTCAGACATTTCATCAATCAACTCCATTTCAGGGGCCGGAGCGCGATGAAGCGGCGCGCCAGATTGCACCGAGTTTGACCAGGAGTCTCCCTAAAGGTATCTGGGGAAAAACATCGACTTACTGCCAGTTACGTAAATCGTCTCCCAGAGGAAACCGGACTCCTAAATCGCGCCGGTTGGGGTGTCCGGTCCAACCAAAATCAATGCATTTCGAAACCGCTCGCTGACAACTTCTCTAGCAGAACTGCGCGGTCATAAATCCGCTAGCCTTCCAGCAACCTTCCGCGATGATCCTAACCTGACCAAACCGTGTGAGTCCATCGGGGTAAATTTGCGCGAAAACCGAATACGCCCTACCTTCCGAATCGCGATACAGCAGCTAAAGCTGCGAGTCGGGAGAAACAGAGATGAAGTCCTTCAATCTTCAAAGCCGGCGCCAGAAGATTCTGGCCACTTGCCTTCTGACGTTTGTCCTCGTCCAATTCGTTCCCCTGTTAGCGACCGCTCAAAACCTTGGTGGAGCGCCCGCGACCAATAAAGCCGTCCAAGGCCAGACCGCGGCCCAGCCCGAAGGCGCATTCCTGAACCTAGTCAACTGGATTGGCAATGTGATTGCGCCGGTGGGAGCAGTACTGTGCGTGGTCATGGCAGTTGTCAATTACACCCATGGCCGAGGCGTTGCCCGCTGGGCCATTGCCGCCGGCGGCCTTCTTCTTGTTTCCGGTTTGACCAGGCTGATTGAATTTTGGATCGCACAGGGCACGGCGGGAGTTTAGCTGCCTCCACTGTTGGTGAGTTATGACGATACCCCAAATACTGGCCGATTTGCTGCAGGTGTTGTTTGATCTGGCGGTGCCGGGGGCGATGTGCACGATGGTGCTTGCCGGAGTGGCGTTGCGCCAGGAGGGCGGAGTGAACTTTGAGGCCGGGGGCAGATTCCAGAGGTGGATGTTGTGGTCGGTGATCCTGCTGACCCTACCTCAGTTCCTCGCCTGGTTCGCAGCGCAAGGGATCACGTTGCCGCCGCAATCGGCAGGAATTGCCGGCGCGTGGCTTCTGGGCATGGAGACCACGTTCAAGAGTTTCGTCACTGACGTGGTTATAGGCCGGCTGGTTCCAGTACTCGCTGCCTTCTTCGTCTTGAAAGCCGCGCTGGATGCGGCGCAGAGCCGGAGTCCATTGGGTTCGGTGATATCAGCCATGTTTCTGCTGACGATTTCGACCAGCGTCACATTGATGCAGGGCTGGAACAGCGGATCAACTTTCGCAACCACGGACATGCTGGCTTCGCTGTGGAACTACGTGGCCGGAACTATTCTTCCGGAGGCAGCGGGGTTGGCTGTCGTCGGGGCAGTCATCAACTTCGCGCGCCAGCGGGCAGTCACGCCGTTAGTCGGATCGGCCCTGGGGTTTCTGAGCGTGTCGGCAATATGGAAGCTTGTCCAGGCGATGGTGGGGTAAGAGAGAGAGGAGGCGATCCTATGTTTGAAAACGGGCTACTCAACCTCACCAACTGGGCAGGCAATGTGATCATGCCCACCCTGGCTGGGCTGTTCATCGCCGGGGCGATTTACAAATTCAGCAAAGCCCAGCCGTATTCGCACCTTTCCTGGGCCGCCTTCGCCGCTTTGATGTGTTCGGGGCTGTTACGTGTTCTCGAGGCCTTCGCGCAACAAGCTGGTCCCAGTGATCCAGACCGGTACTGGATATCGATTCTCACTCTGGTGAACTGGGTCGGGAATGTGCTGTTGCCGCTGTACGGAGCGATTCAGGTGGCGTTGATGGGTGCTCACTTTGCTGGAGTACTGGAGCGAATGAATATTGGGGAGGCATGGGTCCGCAACCTGGTAACCGCTATGGCGTGCTTCAGCGTGTCAGGACTATTGCGCTTGGGTGAATTCTGGATTCAGAACGGAACGGCGGGAGTGAGATAGGAGAAGTTTATGGCGCTGGATGTAACACCGGTCAATCGTAATCTGCACACGCGAGTAACTTTCATGTTGCTCGAATTCGAAGACCTGTTCGTTGTACTGGGACTGGCGGCGGTGATGAACGTAGTGGGGCGCTTTGTTGGCGGCAGTACGAGCCTGCTTCTCCAATATGGAGTACCACTGGCCGTGGTGCCCGTGCTCATGGCCTTCAAGTACGGCAAGCCACGCGGCTATGTTCGGGACTTGTTTCATTGGTACACCAAACCGCGCGTTTACTGCGCACTGTCCCGAGATCGGAAGATTGCGACGGCGTATTTCGCCGAGGAGAAGTAGGTTATGCCTCTGACACAGGAACAACACGACAAAAAACTCGAAGATCCCGCGCTCTGTGAACAGCTTCCAGTTCGCGATTACCTCGACAATGTCGCTGTGCGGACGAATGGAGCGCTAGTTGCCGGCTATGAACTCAAAGGGATTACCTCTTATTTCGGCAGCGATGAGGAGCGGGATCGGAGCAAGGTAATGCTGGGAGCTCTACTCAAATCGATTCCCGAGCAGAGCATGAGAATGCAGGTGCGGTATGAGGTGGTCGAAGATCTCGGCAACCTGCTGGAAGTCTACGCGGCGCAGGACCGCTCCGGCCACGATGTCACCAATGCCCTTGATACATTTCGCCTGGATGCCTGGCGGCAAAAGGTCGAAGCCGGGCACTACTTGCGGCCGGTGCTTCACATTTACTTCATCTGGGATCCAAAGATCCACCATCGCGTTTCCGGCAAGTCAGAAAGCTCGCGCAACCATCTCTGGAACCTCTCCGCTCGTGCCTGCATTGAACGTTCCCGTCAGGAGCATCGGGAATTACTGGCCGAATTCGAAAGCCTGCTACTCGGCATCGAGGCTACCATGCAGGCGGCCGAGCTCGGGGCTCGCCGGTTGACCGATCAGGAGATGTTTGTTGAAGCCAAAAGAGCGCTGAATCCGCTTGAGAGGGACGCGCGGCCTTACGTTCCCGGAGAAGAACGTCTTGCATACCGCAGCGCCCGTGAGCAGCTGGCCATCACTAGCATTCTCGATGAGACGGATTCGTATCTTAACCTTGGCGGACTACTCTATTGTTTCATCAGCCTCAAGGAAATGCCGGACGCCACTTTCCCAGGAATCTTGCGGGAACTGGTGGGCTTGGATTTTCCCATCATCGTGAATGCCCAACTTACGATTCCTGACCAGACGAAAGTGTTAAAGGGATACAAGACCCGCCTCCGAAAGATGCAGGCGGCGCAGCGAGACTCGAACGGAGGGTTTCGCGTCAGCGTAGAGGCACAAGTTGCGGAATCCCAGTTGTTCAAGGTGCAACAGGAGATCATTGCCAGTTCTATCAAGACGGTCAAGCTGAGCCTCGTCATTGGCGCCCGGACATCGAAACTGGCCATTACCCGCAGTGAATTTGAAGAAGCCGAGCGGCTCATCAGCAATCGACGCCAGCAGCTGATTTATGCGATCGCGCGTATGAACGGCGCCAAGGCCGTTGCTGAAACATTGGCCAAGCGACGGCTATTCTTCAGCTCGCTCCCTGCCATGGGCGAGGCCGACCGGCGCGACCAGGACATGCTGTCGACGAATGCGGCAGACCTGCTCCCGGTTGAAGCCCCATGGCACGGGACGCCACGATCGCCTCTATTCCTTCTGGAGACTCCATACCGACAGCTGATTCCTTTCTCTCCGTTTGATCCTTCATTCAGCGATGCCAATGTTCTCATCATGGCCAAGAGCGGTGGCGGCAAGACCTTCATGGTGCAACAGCTGCTTTCCATGGCATCACGCGCCAACCCTCTGGTGTCGATCATCGAGCGTGGTGATTCCTATAAGCCTCTGGTGGAACTCATGGGTGGACGAATGATCGCCATGTCTCTTGACACGGACCAGACTATCAATCCGTGGGATCTTCCGCGGGGAGAGAAACAGCCAGCCAAAGATCAGGTTGCGTTCCTCAAGAACCTGACCCGTCACATGCTGGGTGAGAACCCATCCGATGACACGGAACTGCTGGACAACCTGATCACTGAGGCAATTCTGCGCACTTACAAACGTGCGGCCATCCGGTCGTCGAATGCCATTCCAACGTTTGCGGATATACGCGATGAGTTGGCGCAATGGCGCGATGAAGACAAGAGCCAGAGGGTCATGGACGAAGCGCATCTGGCGGCGATCAAGCTGCGGAGTTGGACGGGAGAAAAAGGTATTTACTCAAAACTCTTTGACCGCCCAACCACGATCTCGCTCGACAATCCCTGGCTGTTCTTCAACGTGGAACAACTCGCCGACGATCCGCGTCTTGAGACAGCGATGAGCCTGCTCATCGCTCATGCCACGGCCCAGCGGGCATCGGGCAAGACGGGACAGCCAAGTATCACGGTGCTGGATGAGTGCTGGTTCCTCCTTGACTCCCCGGTGCTCGCTCCGGAAGTCGTCCAGTTATTTCGCACAGCGCGCAAACGCAACGCCAGTGTGTGGGGCATAAGCCAGACTGCGGAAGACTTTGTTGGATCAGATTCGAAGCCCCGCGCACACGGAGCCGGCATCGTCAAGAACTCGAGTATCAAGATCGTCGGCCAGCAGCCGGGTGACATGACCGCCTTACGCGAGCACCTGCATCTGAATGGAACCGCACTCAACCAGATCAAGCATTTTAGTGCTCCGCGCAAGGGACGCAGCGCCGATGCACTCATCGTAATTGGCGAGAAAGCAGAAACCACCCACACCATCCGCATGGTTCCAACTCCGGTCGACTACTGGATCACCACGACGTATGCGCGGGAACGGATCTACAGGAACTGGTGGCTGTTACAGCACGAGGGCAGACCGTTGATTGAGAGCTACCAGGAGCTCGCGCGAGCGTTCCCGTTTGGCTTAGCTGATATTGAGCCGCTTCCGGAGGAGATATCCAGGGAGGTAATGAAAGGAGCCCAGAAGTGAAGAACAGATTTTCCGGAAAGAGAATTATCGCAATCGTAGTTGTTTCTTCGATGTTGCTCATGCCTGTGGCTGCAAACGCCGGTCTGGCAGACATCATCACGCTCATTACGACCATCACCAGCACGCTGCAGGACGCCATCGGGGTGGTGTTGGGAGGAATACAAACGCTCAATACGTCAGCGAACAACTTCCGTCAGCAAGTTTTGTTCCCGGTGACACTCATCAACCAGGCCAAGAGCTTCGTGGGGCAGATTCGGACGCAGTTCTCGACTCTTGCCGGCCAGATTCATGTCATTGAGACCAATAGTGCAACTTTGGTCAATCCGCAACAGCTCGAATCGCTGCTTCGACTCGGACAGTCCGGAACTCTGGCCCAACTTCAGCCAGCGTTTGACAAGCTTTACGCCCAGGTACCTCTGCCCACCGACGCGCCGCCGGCCGATCGCAATTTGATAGATGTGGACGATGCCATGGCCGTCGGGTCGCTCAAGACTGCGATCATCTCGGACCAGACGACGGAGCAGATGCTCAGTGTGGCAGACGGGATTGAGCAACAGGCAGCGACGGCAGCGCCGGGCAGCGCGCCGATGTTGACCGCGCAGGCGCAGGTTGCAAATCTTCAGAATCAGGTCATGCTGCAGCGGATGCTCGCTGCTGAACTGCGGCAGGAAGCGACGCGTCTCGCTCATTCCAACACTTTGCGGAAACGGAGTGCCGAAGCCACCAAACAACTGCGCGATCATATGCAACAGATTCTAAGCAGGCCATAAACGAGGTGAAGTCATGTCTAAACGAGAGGTCTTTGATTCATTCAATTCACTGCTCCAGCGAGCCTGGGGTATCGTGGGCCGGAAATCGGCCTTCATTGTTCTCTTGCTGGCAATCCTGGTGCTCGTGCCCTTTGGAGCGAGAGGGCAGTTGGGCCTCGATCCTTGCTGCGTCATCATCTCAGCAGGCCTGAGCTCGATCTCCAGCTTGCTCAAGAGTGTCGTGGCCACACCTCTGTCGGCTATTCAGCAATTGCAGCAGCAGGCGGTCACCTTTGAACAGCAAACCGTCTTTCCGATCACGGCCATTAATAATGCGCGCGGACTTGCCGGGCAGATGCAGGGCCAGTTGCGACAGATGACCCAACTCTATCGCTTGCCGATCAACAGTGCCACGCTGCCCACGCCACAGCAACTGGAATCAACTTTGTTGTCGCACAGTCCGCAAGCGGTTTCGTCGGTCAGCCAGAACTACGCAGCCGTTTACGGCACAGTCATGGCGCCTGTCGACGCTCCCCAAGGCGTGCGTGACCTGGTCGACATGAGCGACGCGGAGGCCCAGGCAGCACTCAAAAAAGCGGTTGAGATGGATGCACTGGCTGATGTTGAAATCGCGGTGGCCGATCAGATCAACCAACAGATTCAGAGCGCGGCTCCGGGGAGCGCCCCCATTCTCGAAGCACAGGCGGCGGCATGGCTGGTACGCGCCAACGCATACTCTCAGTCGGCCATGGCGGAACTGATACGAGTCCGCGCGATTGATCTCGCGAATTCCAGTGCACAACTGAAGTTCAGCTCCAGCCACACCAAAACATTGCGTGATTCCACTGACCAGATGTTGGGAAGATAAGCGAGGCATCAGGTGTTTTATTTCCAAAATTTGCTGGGTCAGGGACTCGCAGGAATCGACCGAACTGCAGTTCTCGCCACCATCACCGGAATTGCCTACACGATTCTGTTGATCGGATTCCTGATCGGTCTGTACCAGGCGGCCTTGCGTGGTGGCGATGTGCAGAGTCTGGGAGTAGCGGCCATCAAGTATCTGGTGGTGGCAATCATCCTTGCGAATTGGAGCACCGTGTTCCGCGAGGTGAACGATTCGTTTAACCAGGTGGCGCAGTTCATCAGCAACAGCTCCGGCGCCGGCGACATGTTTCTGGGCTGGCTGGACCAGCTCAAACAGCAGTTTGAGAATGGCGGCACGCAGTCTTTCCTGTCGATCATCACCGCGGCTCCAGCTGCGGCGATCACCGTTCTCCTGATCTTTGTTGCTTATGTTTTCTATGCAGTTGCGGTTATCGTATTCGGTTTTTTTTACACCCTCTATGGCTGTCTGCTCTACACCCTGGGTCCGTTGGTCCTGGCTTTGCTGCCAATGTCCGGAGCGGGGCAACTGGCGAAAGCCTACGCGACGAACCTGATGATTTGGAATACATGGGGAATCCTCTATGCGGTTTTCGGAGCGCTGATTACAGCCATTCAGGCGAATCGGATCAGCGACCTATTCAGCTTTATGGGTTTCTTTACCGGCGCACTCGATTCAACGCTGCTGGGGCTTATCAGTATGTTCTACGCGCTCGCCATGATCATGATCCCCTTTATCGCGAACAGGATCATTTCAGGTGACGTGGGTTCCTCGGCATTGGCGCTGGTAAGAGCGGCTGCGATTGCGGTTGGCGCCGCGGCATCGGCGGGAGCAGGTTTCGCAGCTGGCGCAGGTGCTTCGGGTGTTGGAGCAGGATCTGGAGCAGGCGGCGCGGGCACGGCGGGAGGGTCGGGTTCAGGCGCCGGTGGCGCGGGCGCGATGTCGTCATCCATGCCACCACCGCAGCCAAGTCTTGCCCAGACAATTCGCTCCGGATTGATGAGTGCGGTGGGCAGTGGTACTTCTCCGACGCCGCCGGTTGACTCGGGCGATGCATCCACCGCGAGCGCACCTGAAGTTTCGAGCACGGCCCCGCAATCAGGTGGCAGTTCCAGACGCGGTCTTCGCTCGGCAGGTCCAGTCCAGACCGCTGCTTTTCACGCCGGTCGCGTAGTAGGGAGCATATTCCGAGGTGAGGCGACCGGCGCAGAAAGTGGAAATGGTTAAAGAAAAAGGGAGGCAGCGAGATGCCATGGTTTCGAGGACCAATCTATGAACCTAAAGACTCGCAGTTCAGGCCGTACAGCATCACCACCCTGATTGCATTCTTGATTGGCAGGTGTTTTGGCCGTTGGTTTCGCAAATAGGAGAAAACGTATGTGGTTGAAGAGGAAGGATGACAGGAAAAAGGAAGAAGGTCTGGAAAAGCTGCAGTATAGCCGGTACTACGAGCACGACGGAGCCTTGCGCGCCTATGCCAACCGCGCCATGCTACTCGCCTTCCTCTGCGTCCCCCTGGCACTGGTGTCGGTTGCCATGGCTGCTTATGTCCGCCTGCAACCGCCAACAGTGATTCGGGTAGATTCAAGTGGCATCGCGAGTGTGGTCGGCCAGCCATCGACTCCCGCGAGGATGCTCGCGAACATCTCCCAAGGATATGGCTCCGAACCCACGGATCTTGAGCGGCGGGCATTTGTGCGTCTGTTCCTGGAACGCTATCTGAATTTCTCGTCAGACACCGTGAACCGTAATTGGGCGGATGGTTTGAACATGATGACAGCCAATCTCCGGCGCGTGACTCTGAGCGCCATCGAGAAAGACAACACGGTTGGCAGGATTCATGATGATCAGATCACATCCGTTTTCCACCTCCGTTCAATCGAAGCCGCGAAAGACGATCCGCTGACCCTCACTGTGTTTGGCGTCAAAGAAGTACATCGTGTTCGTGACCATCACGAAGCGACCGACAAACTAGTAGGCGAGTATCACATCCGCCTGATTACCGAGCAACGCTCTGAGCAGAATCCCGGCGGGCTGCTAATTGCCGAATACGGCGAGAAGCTGATCGAAGGCGAACGTCGCGATGTCCTGGCCCAGGAGACATCTTTCAAATAACCCGCAATCAATTTGAGGAAAACCATGGATGCACTAAAGACAGCAAGCGAAGGGACAATGCAACAGAGTGCAGGCAAGAACGGCCGCGGCGAACGCCGGCGTCGTTTCGAGATGACCAGCGATAACGTGCGCTACTTCCTGCCCAGATCGGGAAGTTCCAGTGAGAAGCCGGAGCTCGGGCAGGAGTTAACGAACGAAGGAGAGGTGCTGGTACAGGCGTTCAAGTCCGGCCAGGTGTTTTACACCCTGGTGGCATGGAAGGCCGTACCCGAGATCATCGGTAACGAACCGAAGATTGTGAAGCAGGCTTTGAACAAGAGTTGAATCAGCGACAGTGTGCGAGTTGGCACCAAGTTTTCAAAAAGACCAGAAGCGAGCAACGAGCTTTGGTCCTTTGAAGACCCTACGCGCTTTATGTAGGGAAATGTGCTGACCCGGCTCGAAGTCCTGCCTGGCCAGAAAAACCCTGAAAAAACGGGAAGCCAGGGCAGGGCGGAGAGCTTGCGGAAAGCAAAAACTCCTTAGCTCTGTCGGGTTACCCGAACAAAACTAAGGAGCAAAGAAAACGATGATTAAGTCTGGCAAATTTTCCATCGAGCAGGTTGTTACGCTTGACATCGACGCAACAGGAAGTGTGACTCAACGGCTCACGAACCTGGAGACGACGCTCGAGAATACCCTTCTCAATGTGTTGTACCCGGGAATCAAAGTCGCTGTCGTAAACGTGCCCAAGGAGCCTCTGGATGCTTACGAGGAGTCCATGGTCGAGAATGCGATGGCGAACCTCAAATTCAAAAACATTCTCTACAAACTAGTAGGGGCGAGTGGTTCTTCCAAAGACGGCAAGTTCTACTTTGTCGATGGGGGCCATAGCCAGTCAATTGCGGCGCGCTTCCAGCACTGGCCACAAGCAGCCATCGTGTATTTCGGCATCCTGGTCTCTGCCTGCAAGGTAGTGATCGAGGAACCAGATGCGTCGGTGCTGGTGGTTGAAGACCACATTCTCGGGACCAACGACTGTCGTGGATGGATTCGGCGGTCGTTTTTTGAGAGGCTTCAGCTACCTGGAAACTGCTTTTACCAGTTCCGGCTCGCGTTTGAAAAGACCCAGGCCAAGGGTTCGTTTAAGATCATGGAAGAAGACGTTGCGGAACTGCTCGACGCTGACATCATTCTTCCCGAGAGCGCGGTCAAGCCCGGACTGAAGATTCCAGCGATGGCGTTTTCAGTCTTTGGCAAAGGCAGGAAGTTCCGTGGGCCGGTCGTGCTGGGCATTCGCGAACACTCGCGAAGGCTCGAGTTCGAATCAAGTTACACGCTCATTGAACACGCTCCCGATGATTCGATTCAACTGGAAATCCTGACCGAAGCACTGGGACAGGTGCGCAGGCTGAACGAGTCAGTAAGTCAGGGTCGATACCAGGAGTTGCTCGAACTTCTGGGCCTCGACGATCCGGATAAAGGTGAGGACGAAGAAGTCAGGACGGTGGAGGCGGCGCTGTTGGCCGACACTACGGGCGATATCGTCCGCTATCCCCATATCAACAATCAACTCAACCGTCTGCTTGCCCGCTGGGCCTTCAAGATAGCTACGGGCGGTGGCTTTCGTCTTCCGGCATTCGCACTGTCGGACGACGGTTATCTCGTAGTGCACGATGGCCGGCTGTTCGCGGGGTCTGATTGGATTCTGCCTCAGCAAGCCATTGTTGCCCTCGATTCCAGGCGTGGCCTCTGCGTGCGCTATCCCATCCGCATGTGTGAAGACCTTCTGCCCCTTGAGCACGTCCCGGCTGAAGAACTCCTCATGCAGCTCATGCGCACTCTGGAACAGCAAGGATCGAACACGACCCATGGACTGGCAGAGCAGATCGTGACACGACAACTCCTCTTGGATGGCACCTATGTCCTCCACTCGGAAACAGCCAAGAAAAACGGCGGCGATTTTGATTTCGACTGGGTTTGCATTCTCGAAGAAAACCGCTTTCCTCGTTTTGTAAGGAAACGGTTCTCGCTCACCAACGAGTTTCATCAACAAAAGACTAAGCACCGCAAGGCGCGCAGTCCGTGGTGGAACCTCGAACATGTGGCCATGAAGGCGCGCGGAAACCAGATCGGAATGATCACCGATCTGAAGACCTCGTGTCTGGCAGCCGGCAGGCCCGACCTTGCCTATCAGCTTGTGGCCGAACTGCAGAACGCCCTCGACAGTCTGAAGCATGAAATCGAGGCCGATCCGAAAGTCATTGCCGACATACGTCAACAGATCAACCCGGCACCCTGGCTCAAGCACAAGAACGAGCCACGGATTTCCGGTCTACCCATTCACCTCGATGTGGCCGAAACCGACCGCATCGGGAAACTTTACAACCACGTCCGCAAGGAGATCGAAGACCTGCTGATGAACAAATTGCCGATCGAGGAATTCAAAGGATTGATCTCGGGTGAAGAAGTAACGCGCCCGATGTTCGATGAATGCCGCTTCGTCAACAATGTTTACGCAGCCATTGTAGGGAGGGTCTCGGAGCGGCAGGAAAAACTAAAAACTGAACTCGACAAGGCGCAGGCCGAATGGGAAACGGTGCGGAAAGATCCCGATAAGGAACTGCGGAGACGGAAAGTGCTGGCACGCAAGAAAGCCCAGTCTGCTCATTACCACGGTGAAGAGCAGGCAAGGCAGGAGATGAAGGCGGTCATTTCCTGGGTGCGTGTCTGGGCCACCAGCAAGACCGAGAACCGCATGAGCTGGTGCCAGGCGTTAAACCGGGTCGTGTGCAACGGACACGGCGGCGGCTCCATCCTGTTCCATGCTTTTCCGCAGGAACTCATCAACAAGCTGGCGGAGCGGACGGGCGGCAAGGCCGTTCGTGTTGTTCTGCCGGACGTTTCGGGGATGTCGATCCGCAACGATGAACAAGGCCGTAGCTTTCTTGTCGAGGAGATAGAAGCTGGAGAAAAAGAGACTTTTCTGTTTCAGTACAGCGACGGTCACTTTCTCTTCTGAAACTCCAACCATTCAACGTGAGCGGGACCGGGAAGCCGGTTCCGTTCCTGCAAAGGATAAGGTATCTGTGAAACGTGCTTTGGTATTGCTACTTTGCGTTGCAACTTTTGCACTCGCCCAAAATCCAGCTGAAGAGCTCAAGGCCAGTCAGCCGTCTGCTGGAGTCATCCATGTGGCCACCGCGCTCGACCATCTCAGCGTGCTTGAATTTGGTGAGCCGGTAACCATGGCTGCCTCCGGCAGCGCCGCATTTCAGATTGAGCGTCACGAAGACAAGGTGTTCATCAAACCACTTAAGTCTGGCTCCCCCACGGATTTGTTCATCTGGACCGCCACGCGCCGCTTTGCATACGAACTTGAAGCCCCAGGGGAGGTAAAAGACATGAATTTTGCGGTAGACAACCCTGCTTCTGCTCCCAAACCCGGGCCCGACAGCCACGCCCACATGCAGGAGATTGCTGACATGATCCTGACTAAGGCCCTTCTTGGTGCCGAGCGGATAGATAGTACATATATAAAGGATACAAAGGGCCGGGTCACACTCCGCATTGAGCACGTGTTCCAGGCGAGTAGTACGCTATATATTCACTACGCCGTGCACAACATGACCGACCGGCCGTATCGTATCGCGGCGCCTGCGGTTTCAGAACTAACCGTCTCGCAGCCATTAACTTCAGTCGTTGGCCTGAAACACACCCAGCTCAAGCCCCAGACAATCCGCGTCCTGAAAGATTCGCAACGGCGCGACGTCCCAATTGCGCGCTCCGAGACCCAGCGGGCCGACCTCGAGGCCGGGGAAGAAAGCCATGGGATCGTCATCGTCCGCGAGCAGATTTCGACGCCAACCGTTCTCCAATTGGCCTTTGGCTCCGACGGAAAACACCCGGTTGAGGCTGTGTGGGTGTTTTGAAATGCCCAACGAAGAACCCATCCGCCCGGAACAGATGCGCCAATATCTGCGCCACGCTTACGCAGAAGACGCGGAAGAAAGCCTACTGTGGCAGCTTGCACGAAAGATAGAAGATCCGGTTACCCCGCAGAATGAAAAGGGTAACCGACGATTGCATCCCCTGTTGCTCGTGCTGGCTGCTTTCATCGCCCTTGTGTTCGGAGTCTTCATTTACTTCGGAGTCGTACGATCATGAACAGTTACTACTACGGTCGTCCCGACTATAACCAGAAACACGAAGAGAGCGCTCCGCTCGTTCTTGTGGTTCTGGTAACTTTCTTGTTGATTACGGGCGCCTATCTTCTGATCGCCCGCTTCCATATCCGGCCAAATCAGTTGCTCGAGGTTGGTATCTATCTCCTAGTATTTGTCGCTCTGATGGCTGCAATCGCATGGCATTTTCTCACTCTGAAGCAGCGCCGCGAGAACACCTGGCCCCACGCTCCGGCCCTTGTTCCTATGCTCAAAGATGAGAGGCATGTGCAGAAAGCGTTTGACCAGAATGCGGTTGTACTGGGATACAACGTGCATCAACAACCTTGGGTCTGGCCCGATGATGTTCGCGTGATGCAGGCGCTTCTGGCTGGTCAGAGTGGCGCTGGCAAGACCACATTGCTGCGCAACATCATCACCCAGGACGTACGTCGAGTTGTTGGTACGCGTGAGAATCCGCGCCGTGTTCCCATGATCATTTTCGACGGCAAAGGTGACCAGGAGTTCCTAAGCAGCCTGCTTCCAGAGATCGCAGCCGCGGGCAGAATGTCGCAACTCCGCATCCTCGATCCTTCGCGACCCGAGATCTCCGTGCGTTACAACCCGTTCTATTCCAAAGACGACTCCTACCAGGAGCGGGTGAACTTCATCTTCGAATCCTTCGCCCTGAGAGAAGACTTCTTCCATGGGCACCAGGCCACCTATTTAAGCGACTTGTCGCGTGTGCTGTGGCACACCGGCAAGCGATTCAACATTCATGATGTGCTGGTCATGGCGCTTGATCAGCAAGTCATGCGCGAGCAGATTCAGGAGGCCCGATACCGCATCGAGCACCTCGCGGGTACAGGTGAGCAGCAGCGGATGAATTTCGAGATGTCCGTGCGCAATCTGTTTCAGTCGTTCCAGGACCGCGAACGTGTGCCCAAGATCCAGGGACTGTTGAATGAACTGATGACTTTTCTTGAGGACGATCTGTCGATCATTACCGGCCCTTACGAAGACCTGCTCACTCTCGATGAAATCATCGACCAGGAACTGATCCTGTTCGTCTCACTCAACGTCAACCGTAACTCCCGGGCGGTCACTGCGCTGGGCCGGATGCTATTGCAGAACCTGCAATTGATGGTCGGCAGGCGCTATGAGAATGAACGGGAACGGCGACGCGAAGGCCGGCCCATGGTCACCGTTATTCTTGATGAGTTCGCTCCGTTTGCCTATCCGAACTTCGCCCAGATTCTACAGACCGCGCGCGGCACCAATACCGGCTTCCTGTTTTCGCTACAGTCCGTTTCGCAGCTTCTCAGTGTCAGCCGGGGCTTCCGCGATGACGTTTCGTCCGCGCCCAATACCATCATGTTGATGCGCACCCGCGACGAAGAAACAGCCCAGTATTTCCTGAAAGCATCGTCCCGTATCACGGGCAAGCGGCGCACTCTGACGGTTCAGCAGAAGGGACTTTTTCAGAAGAGGTATGAAGAGATCGGCTTTGGCAGCGAGACGGAAATTCGGGAAACGCGCTCGCATGAGGAACACATCAAGAACCTTCCCGTAGGCCAAATGGAAATTCTCATGACCGACAATCGGCTGGGTACGCTGCACTCTCACCTGCACGTCCGCCGGCCGGCCAATTTTCATCTGCCCTGCATGGACTTAACACTCTATCCCCGAGTAACCACTCCCAATCGACTGTCGCAAGGAGCCAACCTGCGCTTCAAAGATTCAGGATTGGCGCACCGATATGCCCGCATCACCGGGCGGTCCGGACTGGCGGGTTAAGCATGAAAGTGCCTAGCCCAGCTGCCATAGTCATTTGTCTACTCGCCGTTAGTCTTTGGGGTTCGGATCTCCCGCGATCGAATTACGATCCTTCCTCGCAGCATTCGCCAAAGCAACAAGACAGCCTGATAGATTTTGCGCTGAAGCGCATCAATCCCACTGACAAAGACTATGGCCTTTTGATTGAACAGATTCGCCAACGCGCCATCGAGGCAGGCCTCGACATGCTGCCCATGCTCTCTTCCGTCGCACTCCTTCTTGGCTCCTTCGTGGTCATCGTTCATCAGAACCGGGAGCGCTGTCACCGCGAGATTATCGCGGCCCGTTTTCTCGCCTGGTACCACAACGAACTGCTGCGCGCGCGCGATGCCGCCAGGGAGGCCATTGCTAGAAACAACCGCTTAAAGAAGGCTATCGATGAGAGGCTCGAATTCGATCCTACGCTGAAAATGGTGGTTGCCGGCAATGTTGGACCGAGCCCCGCAGTCCCGAAGCCTGCTCCAGTCCCGGGCCATGACTTGGTCGCGGAGATCAATCAACTCCGTCAAAAACTCGTGGCCCAGGCAGATACCGAGAAAACGCTGAAGCAGCAGATCAGCCAGCTTAACTCCCGACTGCAGGAAGAAAAGCAGAAGAACCGCGCTCTTAAAGGGGAATGACTCGGGGCGCGATTGCCGCAAAGGACAAGACAAAATGCCGGATGAGGATATACAAAACGAGCTGCTCGTTGAAGTCATGAAGTTGCTCCAGAAGTTTCAGCCGGGAGGCGAGTCGGGCCCAATCCCAGACCGCGATGAATGGGAGAAGAGAGTGCAATCGCATGCGTCACCGGATCGCGAATTGCTCCAAGAGCTTAGCCGCTTTAACGACCTCTGGCGGTACTTCAAGGAAAACGGGGAGAAATTGGGGCCGGAGATTCTTTCGGCCCTGAAAGAAATGCCTAAGCTCGCGGTAGCGGAGCGCATTCGACGGATGCGCGAGATCAATCAGAAACTCCTGGAGCGCATTCCTGATGCTGGTGAAGGTTTTGAGTTTCGGAACTAACTGGTGGGCACGGTTCGGCCGTGATCCCTTCGATCCGCGCCGTTTCACTCGCCATGCTGCTTATTACAACTCTACCGGTGTGCGTTGTGGCCGCAAGGTCCGGCGCCACTGGATCATCTCCGGATTGGTCCGCTTCAACGGCGTTGGAGATTTCAATCCTCATCTGCCCAGCCGATCTATTGGCTGTACTTTCCATTGCTCCGATCTGACGTTCGCTTTCGGCGGAAACCGCCTGCTTGTCGGTCACAAGGTCACGAAATCACAGGTTCCCGAGTACTGCCTGGTGGTTATCACCAGCGAACTTCATGGTCGCATGGACCTCGGTTCTAACGATTGGAAATCGTTGTCAGCCGTCGTGATTGCTGCCAGTCAATTGAGGGGCAAGCAGGAGGTAATGCTGTTAATGAAGCCCGGAGGTTGGGTGCGCACCAGCTGCGGCTTCTGGCAGCTCACAACTAAGTCAAGTGCGCCAGCGTCCATTGCGCTGGAGCTGACGGCAGACGAAGCGCTGGCGGGGGCGACGACAGTATGAGGTATGCCAAGGGCAGTTTGGTGGTAACAGCGCAGGGAGATATTCCACTCCTTCGCCAGGTTCGCAACTCCCGGTTTATTGGTCATCAGCAATTGTTTGAACTTCTCCAGCATGACTCCTATGTGTCGTCACGAGGCTCGTTCAACTGGCGTGTTCAGCGTCTTCTGAAAGCGCATCAACTGAAACGACTGGAATCGGTTTCATGGCAAGGCTCTCCCATCTATTCCATCACCCCAAATGGTCTCGTTGAGTTGGAAAGCCAGGGCGAATTTGCTATCGCGCTGCACTCGCGTACGCGGCAAATGCCTGACCGTGCCCAGGTTTTTCATGCCCTTGAATTGAACGCCATTCGGTTGTCAATGACCCGAAAAGCATTGGTCGTTAGCTGGCAATCCGAAGTTGAGATCAGTTCCGCCAACATGGTTTCTGCAACGCCTTATCAAAAGGATTATGACGCTATAGTGAAAGCCTGGATCGGGGCCGAAGTACGAGAGTTTGCGCTTGAGTATGAGCGGTCGCTCAAGAGTTCGAAGCAGTATGAGAAAGTGCGCGCAGCGCTGGAGGCTGAACGCCAGATGGGATGTGTTCTCTATCTAACTGCTGATCCCGATCTCTTGCTTGCCCTGCTGTATCAGTTAACGCCCATTTCGAAACGCCTGGGTTTTCTGACCGCACGTTCGTTTCGAGAGCGGCTTCTGGAGGCTTCAGTTACGACGGACGCGAGAAGCGCCATGGTCACGGTGGAGGACTTTCTTCGCTATTCGCATCCTTTATATATGGGTTCTTGATTGGAAATCGGCATTTGACCATTTATGACATAGTTTTGACACGCCTTTACCGCAGTTATTGAATTGATTTTGACCACTCGCGACAACCCTAAGACTTCTGCTCCCAGCAACTTGCGGCTGACTATCCCCTGTACAATTGCAAAATTGACAATTTAAAGTTAGCAATTCCGATCTTGATATCGGCATTCGTTTGTGGCCCCCAACGCGCGGGCATTCAACAGGGAACTGTGAATCCGAAATTACAAACTACTTGAACTCTTCTTCCGGCCAGTCAGGCAGGCCGATTTTGCCGTTCCTTTCCACAATGGTCCCGGAGTTCAGACCGGCGCCAATGCCCTGGCTGATGCTTTTTTCGCGAAAGCGTCCGGTTTTTACGCCGCCATCTGCGAGTTCGGCCTCGATCTCAGTGCGCTTGATGGGGCGTTTGATTTCCTTCAGCATCTTTACCGTCGCGTCAATCGGACGCATCTCTGAATAGCGGCGCTTATGGCTGATCTGGAAGACCACGCTCTCCTGTATGCCATTGAGCTTTTCCAGATACTCTTCTGAAGCGCGGATGAACGCACGCGCCCGCTCAATCTGGCGACGGATGGCCTCTTCCGATTCACCGAAGAAAGGCAGTGCAGAGTTTTTTGGAGCGTTGGACATACACCTCATGCAGCTGCGTCAAGTCCTTCAAATAAAGGCCTCGCAACTTTAAAAACAAGTCTGTCAGGTCCTCACACCTGGTTTCATACTCCGCATTCGAATCGTCGAAAGAGCATGAATCACGGTGGTCAAGGCGTTCGAGACCGGTCACTTTACCACACTTGGACGCCAAAATCTCACTGGCCTGAAGTTGAATGTCGTCAAGGTTGGGCCAGATCATCGGCTTCTTTAATAATGTCTGCCCGCGAACGAACCTCCTGTATCAGTGCGATTCGGAGAATACGTGAGGCAACTTGCAATTCTAGACGGTTTTTTCCCCCAACTCGAGAAACAACTTGAAAGGAAAAGGAAGCAATATGGAAAGAAGCAGAGGAAACATGACCGCCCACCGCCTGTTCAGCGTAAGAGAGCTTGGACTTGGCAATCCTGAACCCTACGTCGAACGCGTAATCCACGCATTTCTCGAAATCGGCGAAGCCATGGCCGCTCGCTGGATCCAAATGCCCAAGGGCATCCTGCTTATGCCGGTTGCTCCTGAGAACCCGGCTTCGGGCGCGATCTACGTCTACGATCGTCAACTGCAGGAGTTCTTCCTCCTATCCTTCGATGGCCCTGACGATAACCTCGACGCACAGGACTTTGCCCAACTCTTCTCGGAATACAACCTGCTCCAGTACGCTGAACACCCGGCCCTGCTGCAGGCCTAACTTTCCATTCCCCGTCCAGCGTAAGTGCGGCACTCCATGTAAATCACTGGAAATTTGACCGAGTCTTTAAGTCACGATAAGAACATGCGAACGGGGTGATTTATGCAGACCAAGCTCCTGGCAACCGAAGAAATGGCAGCCCGCTATGTCGAGGTGTTTGTCAATCGCCGGGCCTATACCGTGCAATCTCCCAAGCCTCACGAGGAGAGTGGTAAGCACTACTACTACCGCCCGAAGGGAGCAGTTGCGCTCTCTGCGGCAACGATTCGGCGTCATCTCGAAGGCGAAATCACTATAGGGCTTTACGCCATCAATCCCCAGACCCAGCGCTGCAAGTGGGTAGCGATTGATGCCGATTACTCAACCGCTCTGGACGACCTGCTTAAGCTCCAGTGGGAGCTGCAGCAGGATGGACTGGAGGCAGCACTGGAAAAGTCGCGACGTGGAGGTCACCTGTGGCTTTTTGCCGGCCAGCCGTTACTGGCCCGCGAATGCCGTCTCTACATCTACAACCTGGCGCAGCGCCTAAAAGTGCCAGTCAAAGGAGCTGGGCTTGCTGAAGGGATCGAAGTCTTTCCCAGGCAGGACGCCGTCTCGGTCAAAGAATTTGGCAACGCCATCCGAGGGCCACTCGGCATTCACCGTGGCACTGGTCGGCGTTACTGGTTCTACGGCGCCGATTACACGCTGGAAGCCCAGATCGCGTATCTCTCCAGGCTCAAGCGGATCACGGAGGGTGAGATAGCAACGATTGTGGCTGGCTTGAAATTGCCGGAAGAATTCGTATCCCGGAGCAGTGCACCGCTGCCACCACCGGATCCTACGCGGCGCGAGTTTCGCATTCTTGATCACGTCACGGTCAAGCGCAGGCAGGGTCGCAACTACTGGACCCGATGTCCCTCGTGTGCCGGCCTGGGACGCGACCGGACCGGAGACAACCTCGCGATCGCGATCGGTGATCCGCGAAAGTACAAGTGCTGGGCTGGGTGCAGCAAAGAGATGATTCGCTCGTCGCTCGGATGCCCAATTCGAACGCGCTTTGCGAGCTAAACCCATGCTGCTGAATAAAGAAAATCCAAAACGACTGAGCGATGGGCAGGTTCTGGCGCTTCGCGGTTTGCGTCTCCCAGCAACGGTCCTCAAACAGCTACAGCAAACCGGAATCTACTGTGAGCCATCGGTCTCGATTGAACATCAGTATCTGGCCCGGCAGTATGTGATTCGTGGGGTTGAATCTGGGGGCGGTGTTGCGGAGTTGGGCCACTACGTTGGCTTTGCGGATACACATGGGCAGCCGCTGCCCTGGCTTCAGAGAGTGCACTCCATTGGACGAAACGGCCTGCATGCCGTCGTGGTTGCGTCACAAATTGCGCGTCTGCAAATGTTCCGCCGAGAACAGACTTACGACTTACTCATCACTCAACACCATCTTGAGTCCGCGCAGGAATGCCGGCGTCCGACGTTACAGAACGAAGTTATCTTCCATGGCATACATGGGACCTTGACGCTGAAATTGTGGCGCGAAGACAGCCATTTCTGTGGGCAAGTCACCCCAGCGTTCTTGGCCCGAAGTGGTGAGCCGCAGCTCATTCCGGAGGTCTTTCGGGAAGCCGTCTGTCGCATTACCGCGGCCGTATCTTGTGTTGGATGTCGCCATTGCCACCTCCTGAAACCAGAGTTGGATTTACCAGCAGAGTGACCCGAGGAAAAAACTGATGAAACACAAAAGTTAGATGGATGTTCCGGAAAGGAGTCAGGCTTTGTCTTTATCAAACGGCGTTACATTGCACTGCCCTGGGTGCCTGCATGATCGAGGCGAATTGATTTGCTATTCGTCACGACAAAAGCATTGCGTCATCTGTCAGCGTGAGACGTTGGAACCTTTAGAACTTGGAGGAGCCGCGGAACCATTTCTTGAGGTCGAACAAATTGTGGGCGACCCCGCCGCCTCTTTCTGGTTGAAGAATGCACTACGTGCGGCCCTCACCCGCGATCCAGTAGATGCCGCCAACGATGCTGAGGTGCTGGCTCGGCTACTCGATCAAAGATGCCAAAAGATACTGCGGGCGGTCTGAGCGATTCGAGTTCCCAACAGAAGTCAATTCAAGAAGTGCAGCATGGCAAAGAGCACAAACAAGGTGTCTCTTGTCGGCAATATTGGCAAATTCAAGAGCCCGTAGCTCAGTTGGATAGAGCATCTGCCTTCTAAGCAGAGGGTCGCAGGTTCGATTCCTGCCGGGCTCACTCTGGGACAAAGACCCTGACTGCTGTTTTGGGGTGCGGATCAGGAGAATCTGTCTTTGCCGGCACCGAGGAGGCAGATGACAGTGACATTCCGTTCTGATAAGCAGATCGATGTAAGCCCTCTTCCCATTCTCCCCCTGTGATCCAGCATGATGCCCTTAGCAATACCAAAGTAAGGAGTCGTGTGTTAAAGTAAGGAAACAGAAAGGGGGCATTTTGTGGAAAAGCAAGCCAAGATTACGAGTAAGGGCCAGATTACTGTGCCGCGAGCTATTCGCAAGGCGTTAGGGGTTGGTCCAGGTGACACGTTGCTCTTTGAAGGAGACAAGTCCGGTGTCAGGGTCCGGCCGGTAAGAACTACGAGTCCGTTTGCTAAATATAAGGGAATCGGCAACCGTGAAATTGGTTCCGGAGAGAAGGCAATCAATCGGTGGATGCAGGAGATTCGGGGGCGATGACCACGTCTATCGACACCAACGTAATTGTTGCGCTTTGGGATAAAGACCCTGACGTTAGCACTCCTGCTCAGCAGGCTCTCGATGCGGCCTTGGGGCGCGGATCATTGGTACTGAGTGGCCCGGTATTCGCGGAATTGATGGCCGCGCCGGGACGTACCGAAGCCTTTCTTAATAGATTTTGCAGCGAAACCGGTTTAGTGGTTGAATTTGATTTAGACGAAGATATCTGGCGACTTGCCGGCCGCGCCTTCCAAGCGTACGCCTCCCGCCGAAGGAAACAACGTGATCCAGGACCACGGCGCATTTTAGCGGACTTCCTGATTGGCGCTCACGCCGATCAGCGTGGCTATCGCTTGCTGACGCTGGATGATCATCTCTATCAGGCCGCGTTCTCCAACCTAACGGTGATCACGGTCTAGCCAATCCCGAACGCGTACTACTCTTGGACGCATCAAATGCGCCACCTGGCCTAACGACACAATATCCCTCGAACTGCGGCTCCACGTCCGGTGGATCAGACCCAGCCCCATCGCTAGTTGGGGAATCAGTTTTGCCATTCTGAGAACACTTTCAAAAAGGGGGAAAGCCATGAGCATCGCTAACGGCTATAGCAAGGAATCTGGAGCCAGTCATGCAGGCCGCTCGGTCCCGGTGTTTCCAGTGACCGGACTCTCGAGGGAACGTCTTGGTCAACTAATCGGGGAACTGGAAATGCCGTTCGATCCATCTGTGATCGAATGGCGAGTTGCAAACACGACGAAGGGCGCCGCGAAACCCAGAGGCCAGGTGGTTCCTTACGCAAACCAACGAGCCTACACTGACCGGCTTAATGCGCTCCTTACTCCGGCAGGTTGGACGCGGAAGTACGTCGTTCACACCAGCGCCAATTTCGAGCGCAGCAAAGATCAAAAGACCACTGCCAAGGTATTCGTGACTTGTGATTTGACGATCTTTGGCCTTGGTTCACATTCTGCAACTGGCGAGGAATGGGCCGATGATGAGAATGCGTGCACATCTGCAGAGGCCCAGGCATTTAAACGGGCCTGTGCTTGTTTCGGGCTGGGCCGGTATCTTTATCATTTCACCGGCACCTGGGTCGATTTAGACGAACGAAAGCGACCCAAGAAGACGCCGCAACTTGTCGGTTGGGCGACACCGGAAGGTTGGCGAAAAGGACTACGCCCAGACCGCCCAACGCAGAGGCAATCACCGAGATCTGATGCAGAAATGAGAACCCCCGGTAGAACCCACAGCGCACAGAGTCGTCCTCCACGGGATGACCTTCCCGCAATCGTTCACCAGATTGAAGCTCTTGCGCCAACGTTGGGCAGAGGCCTTTATCGGGGACTGCTCAAGACGGTGGGGCGAGTTTGGCTTCCGGGCCAGATTCAAGATATCGCCCTATTGCAGGAGGTTCTTGAGCAAATGCAGGCGGCGGTTCGCGGTTTGCAGCAGTTGGAGACTGCTTTGGCCAAAACTGGATCAGAGCCATTGAGCGCAATTCTGCACTCCTTGAATCTCAAATCGCTCAATCAAGTGACAAATCTCGAAACACTGCAACAGATCGTGTTTGCGCTCGAATCCAGAACGGATCCTTCGGCGAATAAAGCTTAGTGCTTACAGGGAAGGAAATCTTAAGCTTGTTTTTTCCTCGCCGCCCATTTCTTTTTCATCGCATCACTGATCCGTTTCCTGGCTTCTGCACTCAAACGTCGACGGAGTTTTCTGCCATTGACGGGCGTGGCGGCTTCGTAGCCTTTACCACGAGAGCGGATTCCTCCCTTTAAAGCTGCAATGGCTTTGTCCAGGCGATCTCGATTGGCTTCCAATTCCGCAATGATGGCGGCAGTATCCACAATATTGTCCTCTCTTATTTGACGTCTGTCATTGTAGACGAACGGGACTCAACAGTGACTAGTCGGGCCTCGATCCTGTGTCTATTCAGTTGCGATTTCCCAAGCGTCCCTCCAGTCTTTCTCGATTCACGAAAGGAAAATTGTCATGAAAGCATCCGCCATAACTATTGCCTTGCGGACACTCTTTGCGGCCCGCCAGCCTGTGTTTCTATGGGGTGGTCCGGGCGTCGGCAAATCTGCGGTGGTGCATCAACTGGCTTCCATCTTAAAAATCAGTCTTCAAGACGTGAGGGCACTGCTGCTCGATCCGGTTGATCTGCGAGGCCTTCCGTTCCTGGGACAAGATGGGCGTTCCAAATGGGGGACGCCGGAGTTCCTTCCGCAAACCGGATCGGGAATTTTGTTTCTCGATGAACTGAACGCCGCTCCGGCAATGGTGCAGGCGAGTTGCTACCAACTTGTGCTGGATCGCAAACTCGGGGAATATACGCTTCCGGACGGCTGGGCAATCATTGCGGCTGGCAATCGCGATTCAGACCGCGCCGTTACCACCAGAATGCCGACGCCTCTGCGCAACAGATTCGTTCATCTTGAATTCGAAGTAGACGTACAAGAGTGGTCGGAATGGGCGGTTCAATCGGGAATCCGGCCCGAGGTGATCGCGTTTCTCCGTTTTCGCCCCGAATTGCTGAGTGCATTCGATCGGGATGCGAATGCGTTTCCCTCGCCTCGATCCTGGGAATTTGTGTCTCGCATTCTCGACTCCGCCTCACATCAAACCATAGAGCACGAATTGTTTGCCGGTTCTGTTGGGACTGGTGCGGCTACCGAATTCTCCGCATTTCTGCGCATGTTCCGCGAGCTACCCAACATCGACGCGATTCTGCTCAATCCACTCAATGAGCCAGTGCCAGAAAATGCGGCGGCACAGTATGCAGTGGCTTCGGCTCTGGCACGATGCGCGTCTGACATTAACTTCGATCGCGTGTGCCAGTACCTGGGCAGAATGCCAACAGAGTTCAGTGTGTTGAGTGTGCGCGACGCATCTTTGCGCGAGCCGGCGATTCGTCATACGGCCGGATACACAAAATGGGCGATCGACAACCATCACGTGCTTGCATGACCCCTGAAAAATGCCTCGAGCCTCAGCCGCGTGACCGAACAACAACCGATTAGCTTTTCTTGTTACCTATCTTGCGGAAACTTCCCAGAAGAGGACTTCTGGAGAGTGCACGAATTTTGTGGAAGCGTGGCCGCTTCCGTCAGGTTCGCTTTGTGGGTGTCCCGCGCAGCCTTCTGCGCCGATAGAAGCGTGGCGATAAAGATAACCAGGAACTCTCGCATAACTAAGATGATAGTTCCAGAGTAGCTGCAACCCGTACCCATGACGCGGAGTTGTCTCGTGACTAACCGCATGCATCATTGCCGGCTCCAAATGGTTTAAAAACTCATCGTGGGTTAGAACTCAAATGTAAGTCCCGCCGTGGGCGCGATGGGCAGACCCTTGGCAGTGAGCGCGGTGGCACGCCCGGTTATCGGATCAAAGCTCGGCGCCAATAGCCTTGGATTATTGTGATTGGTCAGATTGAGTCCTTCCGCATAGAGTGTCATCTTCCACTGGCTGAAGACCCAGGCTTTGTCAACGCGAACATCCAGGCGTTCAAAGTGTCCGATGCTGTCATGAGCAGGTCCGGCAGACAGAAAAGTGTTACCAGCAATCACAAAGTTCTCAATATTGAACGGGAAACCAGAGCCGTATAGGAACTTAGCGCTGAGGCTTACTGTGGGCGTAAGACGATACATGCCGAAGGCATTCAAGGTGTGGCGCTGGTCCACGAGGGTGGGAGTAACCAAGGTAGCGCCCGCGGGGTTAAAAGGGTTTGCTCCGGGCAACGGCAGTTGCATGCGCGAATAAGCCAGCGTGTAGCCAGCCCAACCGGAAAGGCGGTTGGCGCTGCGCCGCTGCAGCATGACCTGCATGCCTCGCGAATAATTTGGCACCACCGTGTTGGTAAACCTGGAATCGGTTTCAATGGGACCGCAACCGCTCTGGCTCAACACGCGGGTTCCCTCCAGGGTGCCGTTCTGGCGATCAAAGCCTTCCAGGCGAACGCGCACGGCTTCACCCAGTCGCTGCTCCACAGCCATAGAATAATGATCAGACCGGGACAGAACATCTGCAACGCGTGTTTGCGGTGGAATGCCCGCAGGCAGAGGAACGACACAATTCGCGCCCAGTAAACTCAGTTCTGGCAGTTGAGCAAAGCGGGCGTATCCAAATTGGACCTGGGTATGCGACGCGGCCTGCCATGCAGCCGATACTTGTGTGGAGACTGGTTGAAAATCGACGTGAGAAGCCTGGTCCCAGCGGACGCCGGCCATCAATCGCAGGCGATTGCTGAAGAAACTTGACGCCTGCTGCGCGTACCCGCTTTGTCGCAACGCGGTGAGATCAGATTGTCCAAACAACGAGATTTCGCCATTGAAGAATTCCTGTCCATACCCGGCATCACGCAGGCGACGCAATGTGTAGCCTGCTTCCATCACGTGGTCATGACGCCAGTTCCAGACAGCGCGGGTTCCACCCACCCATTCACCGTAATAATCGGTAGTAAGGATTTGTCCGGATGGATTGCGCGTGTCAAAGCGCTGCCGGATGTACGCTCCCTGAGTATCCAGCAGAAGTTGAGGGGTAACGGTGTAGCGCCAGCCCACACGTCCCACATCGAAATCATTTCCGCCGGAAATGAGTGAGTCGGCGTTCGCTTGCGGGATAGTTTGATCCAAATCAGTATGCGCAACCAGAAGATAAAGGCTAAGCGCGTGATGGCGCGACAGGTCATAGTTCAACTTCACGTCAGCATCCTGAAAGCCGACGTTCACGTCCGGGTCGCCGCCACGATGCTGGTAATACGCGTTTAAGTAACTCTTGCGCGCCGACGCAAGCCACGAACCCTTGCCCCCAGTACCCAAACCACCTTCTCCCAGCACTTCACTGAGGGTGAGTCCGGTAGACACGCTGAAATGAGGGCGGGAACGGCTGCCTTCACGCGTGGTAAGAGAGAGCGCTGCGCCGTTATCTTCACCAAAGCGCACTGGGTAGGCCACGGGCAGCAATGTCAGGTCAGCAATGGTGTTACCGCTGAACACGCTGAGAGACGCTCCATCACGAAAGCCGGGAATAGTGTTGAAAGGCTGAGGGACCACCACGTTGTCCAGGTAAATACCCACGTTGGAGAACGGTGCACCCCAGACGGAAAACTGTCCAAAAAAATCATTATTGTCAGAGGCGGAGACGCCAGGCAGAGACTCAACGCTGCGAAAAGGATCATTCGCAGCCACGGTGCCGGCTTCCTTCAACTCACGCGCGTTGAGATTCATCTGGCTGGGAGCGGCTGCATCTTCCTGCTGAAAAATATCGCCCTTTACTTCCACTGACTCGGTGCGGCGCACGTTGTCGGGAACCAGCGTGATGGAAAAATACTTGTCATCGTTTTCGGCGACGATTTCAAAGCTGGTATTTACCAGTCGATAGCCAACAGCCACGACCTGAAGCGTGTACTTGCCAGGCGAAAGCTGCGGCAAAACAAAGACGCCGTCGTCGCCAGTAACAACTGAGGTCTTTTGCTCCAGCACTGAAATGTGCACTTGGCGCAGAGGCTCGCCGCGTGGCGTGCTGACAACCGTGCCTTTGATCTGCGCGGCGTGTGCGGCGCTAATAGAAACCAGAAATACTACTGCCAGGCAGACTTTCAACGTGATACCTCAACAGTAAGTTTTGCGTGTGTCGCGATGCCAGAACGTAAAGCTGCTGGATTTCTTGCACTGTTTGTACGTGGTATTCAGCGTGGCAAATTCGGACAGCTAAAGTTCTCTGCCCTTAGGCGGATTCTATGGTTGATGGTAAGAATTCGCTGAGAATGCGTTGCTGCGATACGCAAGGCTAGACTGATACGGATGAAAGAGGAAATGCAATTCACCTGTTGTATTTGCGGCAAGGCTGTACGAAGGGACGACAGGGACCCTTACGTTCTGCAAATCCGTAAAGTGGGACGACTGCCCCAGAGATCCTGTGGGGACACGGCTCGTGTCTCCGAGATGCAATCACCGTCATGGCTGAAGGATTACCCAATTGAGAAAAGATCGATAACTGTTGAAAAATCGCCATATCACTCACAATCCGGTTCTGAGTGATAACGCCTGTTTTCGCCAGTCTACTGTCAACTACGATTCTGTCCAGAACGGACGCTCTCAGCGAGTTTCCTCAGTTCGTCGGACCCGCGTTCAATCGCCATTTCCAACGCGGTTTTTCGCCAGTGGGCATTTACCGGAGCAGTATCCGCGCCATTGCGTAGGAGAAGCTCGAAACAGCGCACGTGGTTCATCAATGCGGATCGCATCAAGGGCGTAAATCCGTCCTTGTCTCGTCGGTTCATGTCGGCACCCGCTGAAATCAGAGCCTTTGCTGTTTTGTCGAAGTCGCCCTTTGTGACTGCCCACAATAACGGGGTTCGCCCTACTTCATCGGGTGCATCAACCTTCGCCCCGTGCGCAATAAGAAAGAGCACCACGTCAGTCCGGCCTTCAACGCAAGCGCACATCATCGGGCCGAAGCCTTCGGCGTCGGCTTTGTTGACATCCGCTCCCACCGCAATCAGCTTTTGTACACTTTGGAGGGATTCCCAAGCGCACGCTTTCATCAGCGGAGTCCATCCGTCGGCGTCTGGAAAATTCATCTTCGGATCGGACGTTGCTGGATGACTGTGAGACTTTGGGTTCTTGTGTTTGGCGCGGCCCATCATTAGAGGATACTAAATTGGCGTAACATCGCCATTTCACCAGTAACCCGATTGTTGGTGTAATCGCCTGATTGCGCCAGTTATCGTGAACCGGGACTTTCCGCGCGCCATCGACTCATGCGCCACTAGGCGGAGCCGATCATTAGCGTTGGAAATAGCAGAGATGCCAGTCCAATGGGCACACTCTCACCTTTTAACAACTCGCGGGGGTCGCCAGGACAATTGACGGCTGGGTTATACGGCAGGTAGAACACCATGATCGTTTGTCCTTCGGCCGCTCGCGGATAGCCTGTAGTCGTAAAGGCTTGTGACCCGACGGTGTACGAATAGAGCGAAAAACCGTGGTTATGAGGGTCAGGTTGTGAGGTCACCAACCCCTCTGTAGGAATGCCGTGTTTAACCAGTCGGTAGTACCGAATCCAGTTCTTGCTGCCTAACCCGATAGCGAAGCCGCAAGCCAGCGCAAGCCAGACGCTGGACCACACGATGAATCGCTTCTTGAATGGGAACTTCATCGGCACAGAATACTCCATGTAACTAGCCACCGGACAGTCTGGTCACTCATTGTTGGCGTAACATCGCCTTTCACTCACTGACCAGGTCGTGAGCGCTAAGGCCTGATAACAACAGTTGACGCCGTTCACGATTCACAGTGTGCAGGTAGAATACCTCAGGCGGGTGCATGTGAAGTGGCAGAACCCAATCAACGGATCGCGTCGAAAGCTGACTCTGACGGCGGGCGTATTTGCGCTGGCTTGTCTGCTCTTAGGCTGTTCGAGGGTAAAGACAAACGCGGAGCCAGAGCCAGTTCCCGATGCACAAATCCAACTCTCTGCTCTGGGTCTGCCGAAGGACTTCTTTTCAACAAGAGATGAAGCGCCGAGGACGATCATCGCTTATCGCTTTGTGGTTTGGCTGAACAGCGAAGAGGTCGTAGTCGGGTTTAACACAAGCCCCGTTTCCCGGGTAGCGCCTGACCATAAGGTCGACGGTTCGGCCCGCCTTCTGATCTTCAATGTAGCTGGTGTGTTGAAAGCCAAGCGAGACATCGCCTATCTCGCCGATGGTTATGGTGAACTCGTGGCTGAGGGCGAGGCAACGGCGGGCCCCGGCGGGACACTTCTTTTCAGAATGCAGTCTGTAAACCTTGACAAGGAAGGCAAGAATGAATCCAAATCGGGCGTCTTGCTACTCGATGCGAACTTGCAAGACATTGCACGCCTTGATCGTTTTCTGGAGCAAACAACCTTCAGTGATCACGCTCTCGTCTTCCAAGAGGGCTTTACGCTAGGTCAATCACGTACCTACGAAATTTTGGATGGATCTCCGCCGTTGCAGACAAAGCGTTGGCAACAGGACTGGCCTCTAGACGCAAGAAATCGAAAGTTCGGGGAGCGCGGACTGGCATACATGGTTTGCCAACAAGAACTGCGACCGAACGAGTATGTCTCGACTGGCGTTGTCTACGCAGGTGCGAAGCAACGCTGCAAGATGATAGCAGAAGGTGAAGATCGAGCAAGCTGGGAGGTTTCACTGAAGGACGGAGAGACGGCGGTCATAGTCGGTCTGTTAGCGGATGGAAGTGTAGTCGGTCAGATCAGTGGAACTGAAAAAGGCGACAACGCAGGGCGACTGGTCATCTGGAAGAAGGACAATACAACTGAGTTGCTGCCATGGATTCCGCGAAACAATTGCGGATCGGTTCAAAGCGCTACTACAGATATGTCGCGCTACGCGGTATTCGCAACGTGCCGCGATCGCAGCGACAGCGGACGCTGGATCGTGTTTGATCGAAGGTCGCCAACTCCGTTGGTGAATCGAGTGTTCCCGAAGAATGGACGTGCAGCCTTGTCCCCGGACGGGCTGCACTACGCCAGCTTTGAGTCGGGAGAACTTCGCGTCTACTCGTTACCGAAGCTACATTAAATTCGCTGTTGAAACATCGCCATTTCACCAGTAACACTGATTGTGAGTGTAATCGCCTGTTACCAACACCTTGGTCTTGACGTAAAGATAGTTGCCAGACGGTACGACCAAGACGATGTTCTTTGCGAGGTTATCGGCGGAGAATCTCCATTGGCGGTTGTTCACATGACGTGGCGCAAAGAAACGGACCCGCGCTGGCCTCGCACCCGTTTTTTTCGAGATTGGCAACATTGGGTCGAAGAGGCAATGCTTCCCGATCATGAGGGTTACTAGCGAAAAATCCCCATTACACTCACGATGGGTTGTGAGTGAAAACGCCTGATTTCGTCAACAATCCGATGGTAATTGTGACGATTGGACTGAGGCCGCCTATTCCGTTGTCTAGGGTAGGATTTGCGCCAGCGCCTTTCTGCGATATTGAATTTCCTTGATCGTCACTGGGGCCAACACAAGCAAGCCGAAGAGAACGAAAACAAGGCCAGCTTGCCACTCCTCTGGCCACAACCTCCACAAATAGACTCCTACTCCGCAGACCGCAGCACCTAAGAGGCATACGACCGACAGGAGAACGCGTTGCCACCCTGAATTCAAGGGAGGGGTGATGTCTGAGGGGGCCCTACCCGGAGCAATGAGCCAAACGGCGAATTGCTGTTCGCGCCAAAGAAATAGACCTATATAGAGGCAACCGAGGATGGTGAAGCCTGCCTGGAAAAGCCATATTCCAAAAGCGACACCGACGAGCGACATTACCATCAGCGCCAGGATTTGCCATCGGCGTCTACCCATCATTGGCCTCTGAAGGCATCGTCCTGCGACACGACATAGCAGAAGCTTATCGGCTTCGCACTCTGCTCGTCCACGTTACTTCTGTACAGGAGTCGGTAGGTTGAGCGACACGAAACGCGCCTTGAATTTCAGCCCTGTCGGTTGTTGGCGTACCATCGCCATTACACTCACGACTGCCACCCTATCGCCCTTTTGCCCCTGTCCACTTGGGTCTCACGGCGATAGATTGTTTGGCTAATTCACTGGAAACCACACGCATGATGTACGATGCCTGGAATGTTTAACAGCCCTACGCCGCTGTGTCCCGCTCTTCGCCTGAAGGAAAGCACCCCATGATTCCATGCGCTTCACGGGAGCTGTTGCCATGAATGAACCGCGAAATTCCCGCTGGTGTTTTATTGCATTCCCGTTTGCTGGCCTGCTTTCGGCGTTGCTGCCAGTATGTTTTAACCTGCATCGAACTGTTGGAGACTCGGCTGCATACGTCCTAATCGGCGGGACGTTTGGCGCCTGCAACGCAGCTTGTCTCTACTGGTTCTTCGGCATGCGCTCACTTTGGAGGATGGTTGCATTTATGGTTGATGCGTAGCGGCCTGCTATACCTCTCTACTTGCGGCTGACGGGGCATTCTGGGTCTTCCGATCCCCTGCATTCTCGATGCATGAGTCAATGGCTTATTTCGTCGGTGGATTCACCGGGGCGGTCATTGTGTTACTCGCGGCATTGCTATTGTTTTCTCCCGCAATGAACTTTTTTAGTCTTCTCTTACTGGTTTGCGGGGCGTTTGTCGGCGGCGTACTGGGCGTTGTTGGCAGGGCTGCGGGTCCGCTCTTTTATGCAATCCGAATGCAGCTTCCGTCCATGAAATTCTATGGCGGCGACTCCGATGTATCCATGGTCGTCCTCTGGCAGACCGGCATGGCTTGCGTGCTCCCGCTTCTCATGTGGATCGAATTAAGATCGGCTCGCAAGTTGACCCAGCATGGAAGTTTCATTGGCCGTGGTTGACGTGACTGGGTGGGCATCCCTGAAGCCTCGCCCGGCTACACCCACTCCCCTAATCGCCCTGGCCCCCGGCCACTTTGAGTCCCACGGGATCGTCACACCAATTTCCTAGAGAGCGTTGATCTGCTCATTCTCGCCATCGTTCAATGGCTGGGCGCTGGATTATTGGTGTAATCGCCTGATTGCGTCAACAACGCAGTCATTAGGACTGACGTAACCTTTGAACGGCCTTCGGGAAAATCTAATATTGACGGTGAGAGGTTTCTCCACGAATGACTTTACGGCGAACGGTAATGCTTGCTGCAGTTGCCGCGCTCGTCGTATCAGGAACCGTGTTGGGTCTTCTTGCGTGGCTTGGAATCTGGGAGTACATGCTTTTCGGTCGCACTGACCTGCGCGTCATTCTCTGGCCCTCCTCCGTAATGCTCCCCATGGAATGGTGCACCACCGCACGCGGCATCCTCATCACCTTGCTTTCGATAATACTTAACTGCTTCATGTACATCGGAATCGCACTCATGCTGCGGTCGTGCATCTCTGCCATCCGACGCTCGGCGTAGTTGGCGAAAAATCGCCATTACACTCACAACCGCCAGAGTTGCCGGTCACTGCGCGAGTTATCGGCAGCGCTGAAACTATCCATAAACGGGCTTCGAGGAAGTTAGCTACGGTTCGCTGGATTCGTGGCGAACGATTGTTTCCGATGCCCACCAAGTCGAACGATAGCTGTTGTAAGCAGAAATCCCCCCATCCAACCAGAGCAGCCCAAGCGTGTGACAGGACGGATTCCGATCAAGCTGGCTCCGATGAGTCTGGTTCCAAATAATCCAGCTCTTTTTAGTCCACCGCGCCCCGTGCAATAGCAACTCCCCTCGTATCCAAAAACCTCAGGAGGCAATCACTTTGGATTCCATTCCGATTCCCGAACCCTCTCTGTCCTCACGGGCGATGTTGTGCTCTCTTTCCATCAGCATGTGGTCCGCCCGAAAACACGATCCCGACGCTTCGGAAGAAATCGCTGCCCGACATGGCGCCCAGTCTGATGCCGGGCGTTATCACAAAATGCTTCTGCCCAAGGCGGCACTCGCGGAAATCCAGAAAATTGTGAGCGAGGCCCGGCAGGAACACTGTTTCATGACTTTGCCCTGGGATGACAACGGCTATCGCGTGCTGCCGGCTGCCGTCTACATGGATCATGTCGAGAAAATGCACGGGTTAGCGACGAAATTCTCAAAAGCAGTCGATGCGCTCGCTGGTCAGTTCCGGATACTGGTCGACCAGGCAAAGACGCGTCTTGGCGGCCTGTTTCGCGAGAGTGACTATCCGGCCCTGGACGAACTTCGGGCCAAGTTTGCGTTCGAAACCAAAGTCTTGCCCCTGCCTGACGCCGGCGACTTCCGCGTTGCGATGGGGGATGAGGAAAAAGACCGAATCAAACGTCAGATTACCGCGGCAGTGGAGGTGTCACTCCAGGTAGGAACAAGGGAGCTATGGTTTCGCCTGTATGAAGCCGTCCAGCATCTGGCCGATCGTCTGACCGCCTACAAGATTACAGGAGAAGGCGTCGAACACCCGTTCCGCGATACCGTCGTTACCAATCTGGTGAAACTTGTCGATGTTCTGCCCAAGCTGAATAACAGGTTGTGAAACTGACGTGCTCCCCTAAATCCGCACACAAGCGAGTATGATTTCGGATTTGAAAAGGGGAGTAGCCCATAAGCAAGGGCAAGCATACGGAAGCGCAGATCATACCGGCGCTGAAAGCAGGTGGAGGCGGGACGTACGGCAGAGGAAGTAGCGCGAGACAACGGCGTGTCCAAGCATACGATCTATGCCTGGAAAGCAAAGTACGGGGGATTGGAAGTGAACGAGGCGTAGCGGAGAGATAGTTCTCGTCAATGGGCCCTTTCGCCGACGATGATTCACTCGCAGTGAGCCGGACAAATGAGCCGGATGGATTTGTCGAGTACAGGGTGTCTGCGTCCAACTGCCGATGCCAAACTGAAACGCCATCAAGCAGAACGCGTGCTCGGCGCAGCGGACAGAATTGTGGTTAAGCCGTAAAACTTTCGCTCTTTTCTAGATGCTCTGAACGACAAGCACTTAAGCTGCCAGAATGCGTCTCCATTGCGAATTTCCTAGGTATCGGTGATTGATTCGACGGCACTTAGCTATTCGTTTACCTACTCATAACCCAGAGGTCGGCGGTTCAAATCCACCCCACGCAACCAAAAACATATTGATTTTAAACAGCTTTGGGGTTGGCGCTCCCGAGCCGTTCTTCTTGATAAGCAGTTAAGCCGCCAGAATTCTCAAGACTAACTTCGAGTTTTGAACAGCCTTTTCGATTTCCTCACCAGCGTTACGCGCTGCATCCAGGTTGCGGTCCCATTCAGGCCTGCCGCCATACACGTCCAGAGTGAACGATCCTGTCAGTGCGTGGCCTGCCCGTCTTGGATCACTTTCAGCGGAACGCGGAGAGTGTCCAGGAGCGAAACATTGAAGGGCCGGAATGCGTGGAAACCTGCCAGCGTGACACCGAGAGACCTGAGGAGTGGTTGCAGCTTTCTTTGGCGAAACACATTCATGTCCCATGGTGTTCCATTGTGCGAATTGAACAGGAACTCGTGGCCTTTGGCTCCCTGCCGTGCGATCTGTTCCCAGAGCAGGGAAACCAGTTGCGGCGACAGTGCAAGCGTCCACAGCGCGTTGTCGGTTTTCTGACGCTGCTCTTTGCCATGCCAGACCGACTGATTGACGGTGAGGCTTTCCCCGTCTATGTCGGTCAGTTTTCAGGCCAGCTAGTTCTCCAGAGCGCGCTCCCTGGAGAACACGGGACTTCGCAACTTTCCGTGCAGGTCAGAAGGTGGAACCCAAGGAAAGTAGTTATGGGGATTTGTGAATGCCAGTGCGTTTGAGTTCTCCACCTAACTTGATGGCTGCCGCCTTGATCGACCTTGCTTTCAAGTGTTGGCTGAACACTCGGTTTATCCAGGGAATGAATATCTCCAAGGCCAGATTGCCCTTTGCACGATTGCAAAAACTGCAGCAAGGCAGCACGTTTCCAGGATGGTATCCGGCACCTGGGAAAACTTGGTCGATTCCGTTGTACCTGAGAGGCGTGCGGCTTTGGTGGCATCCTTTAGGAGGGAGGGCAACATTGCTTTCTTTAGCGCCGCAATAACGGCAGGGCAATGAGCATATCTGCTTAACCTGTTCGAGGGACAGGGTGAATATCACTCCACGCCGTTTGGCGCCACCAAGATACTGGTGAAAGACCCTGATCCATTCAGAATCGAGATTCCTGAGATTGATACGACAACCGCATGTTGTCGTGTTGCCTGATCTGAGATCTTCGTTAAAAGCAACCCTTTGCCCGCCACAGTCGCATTCGCACAGAGAGCGAGAACCGAGGGCATTGGACGCAAGCCCGGTTTTCTTGCCTTTGGGACTCACCGCCTTCAGCACAATTAGATTTCCGTGGCGTGTGCCAATTGGGATAACCTTGCGGCCGCGAGCCGGTAGGCCAAGCCTCTTGCGGAGTCTCCTCACGGAGTTTGCGCTCGCTTTGAGTTGGCGCGCAATTCTGGGATCTGACCAACCTTCTGCATTGCAGTGGACAAGCATCGGGACCTGCTCTTTGGAGAACATGAGTTCGTTATATCTTGGACCGTAAGATTTGTAGCTACGAAGCTTGCATCCCGGTTGGCTAAGAAGTGGCAGCTCAAGGCGGCGCATTTGATCGTAAACGGTCGAAACAGCGGCACCGATTTTCTTGGCAAAGTCGCTGACCGAGTAATTTCCGGATTCGTACATTTGGATCAGAGAGGCGTCCATGTCTCCATGCCACTTACGGAAAATGTCACCGCGCGTCATTGCTGATTTGCTTCAACGTCTGGCCCAGTTGGCGCGCAGCCTCGATCACCTTGGTCGATTTCATATGTAAATATCGGCACCATTCCTCAAGATTGCTGTCGCTTTTTGCCCTGTTGCAAATGATGCAAGCTGGTAAGACATTTCCGATCACATGCCCGCTTCCGTGAACTACCTCGTCAACCCCGGAGTAACGTAAGACAACCTGCCCATTTGACAGCCTTTTAGATCGGCCGATCAAGGTATTGCCTGGCGGAAGCCCACAATAAAAACATGGCAACGCGCAGATGGTCTTCATTTGCTCGAGGGATAAGCCAAAGACGCGACAGTTGTTCTCGTACATCCTCAAGATCCGATTCCACTCCCGATCAGGGTGCGGGAGATAATTGGGACTTGCCAACCAAAGGCAACCGCAAGATTTGATATTCCTCGCGCGCAACTTGTACACGGCGACAGCGAATTCCGAATTTGGGCCGTCGCACTTGCAATGCACCCAAACCCTTACCTCCAGCCGTCCGTTCCTTCCGGTTGCCGCTGCCGCAAGTCTGGTTACCTTTAACTGTCCCTTGCTGAATTCCGTTCCGATCGGAGGCGAGGTGTAGATTCCTCTGGTTTTGATTCCCTGCATGCGAAGGGCTCGTTTCACTACTGTGTATGTCAGGCCAAGTTTACGTGCGATCTCTGTCGCAAAGAGGTGATCAGCCACATAGAGTCTCTTGATCGTGACTTGGTCTCCATCGGAAAGTGCGCAGGTTGCTGCCATACTCCACTGGATAATCTGAACATCCAACGGTTTCTTCAAGTCTATCCGTCCTGGGAAAGAGAATTCCACCCGCGACTTTATGGGAGCCCTATGCAACAACCATGCAACATTTACGATTACATGCGTGCGCATGCAGTAGAGCTGGGCGAACGCATTTTAAGCACCTACCCGGCCCTTCAACAGGTTGACGACGCACCCTCACACCTCATCTACACACTATTACGCCAACCATTTCCAGCGCAAACGCTGGCCATCATGGGATTGGCGAAGAGATGGCAGCAAGCACGTACCGCCAAAGTCATCGCGGAATGCGGAACCGGAAAGACTCTGATTTCGCTTGGAGCCATGCACATACACAGCGCGGGCAGACCATTTACGGCGCTTGCCATGGTTCCTCCTCATATCGTCGAGAAGTGGGCTCGTGAAGCATCCCAGACGATTCCTGGAATCCGTGTATTTCTGATCGACAATCTGCGTAACGGTGGCGCAGAGAACATTCCCCACGGGGTGAATGAAGTTAGACTCAAACGGGGGACCATAGTCCGTGATGGGTTGCGTACATCATTGACCGATCTTCGTCTCCGCAAGGGCTATTTATCCGCACGAAAGCGATGGGATGGCATTTGCGGCCGACCGGCACTGTTCATCGTGGGCCGCGATCGGGCCAAACTTGGCTACTTCTGGCGCCACGCCTACCACATGCCGAGTTCGGGCCGTCATCGTGGCTGCGTGGTGAATCCGATCAGCGGAACACCCATCGCGACCGAAGAAGGCCGACTTACCACGGAGGATTTTGCCAAGGTGAGAATTTCCGAAGTACTCTCGGAAATGAGCGAAAAGCCGTGCCGCCCACGCTATGCTCCGCTCTGGCAGGCCGACAACCAGAAGATCCCAAGAGTTGCGCCCATAGATTTCATTAGCCGCTACATGCAGCACTTCTTCGACTTTGCCGTTTGCGACGAACTGCATCAACTCGCTGGTGATACTGCCCAAGGGAACGCTCTCGGCGCTTTAGCCTCGTGTGCTGATCGGACTGTTGGGCTTACCGGCACGCTGCTTGGCGGATACGCCGACGATCTCTACAACATCCTGTTCCGCCTCCAGCCACAGCGGCTGATCGCCAAGGGATTTGAATGGGGTGCGTCTGGCCGGTCAGCCTTTGCCCAAGACTATGGAGTACTGGAAACGATCACCAAAGTCGAACCTGCTGAAAATGCCTGTTCCGACGGCAAGACGACAGTGACGGTCAGACGCAAGCCAGGAGCCTCGCCACTTTTGTTCGGCGAGTTTCTCATGGACACCTGTGCGTTTGTGTTTCTGGAGGACATCTCCGATGCGTTGCCACCATACGAAGAGTCGGTCGTGCAGGTGACGATGGATGCTCACATGGCCGCCGCCTATGAACGGCTTGAAGCGGACATGAGTGAAGCTCTAAAAGCGCACCGGGGCAACCGTTCAGTCTTGAGCATCATGTTGAATGCCCTCCTCCTTTATCCCGACCATCCCTATGGACTGGGCAAGCTCTACGGATTTGCCACTGACGAATCAGGCCGACGTCAGCGGTTCCTGATTGCCAATCCTGACGAGTTGCCGGAGGAGTTCACGTATTCGAAGGAACGCAGGCTCGTGGAGGAGATCAAGAAGGAACTGGCAGAAGGGCGGAGGTGTCAGGTGTTCGCGGTCTACACGCAAAAACGGGACGTGACTTCTCGCCTGGAACGCATCTTGCGAGCAGAAGGAATTTCCTGTGCAGTCATACGCTCAAATGTCGATACCGCGAAACGAGAGGCCTGGTACGAGAGGCGGCTCAACGAAGGCGTCCAGGTCTTCATCGCCCATCCCAGGCTGGTTGAAACCGGGCTTGATCTATTGTTCGCGCCCACCATCATTTTCTACGAGTCCGGATATTCGTTGCATACTTTGCGCCAGGCCAGCCGCAGGTCGTGGCGAATCGGGCAAAAGCAGCCGGTGCGGGTGAAGTTCCTCTGCTATGAAGGCACAATGCAGGCCAAGTGTCTTCGCCTGATGGGAAAGAAGTTGCTGGTGGCTCTTGCGATGGAAGGCAAGTTTGCTGGAGAAGGGCTACAAAGCCTGGACGAAGATGACGACATGCTGACCTCAATGGCGAGGGAACTGGTCGAAAAGAACGGCATCGGCGAATCGGCTGACCAAATTTGGCGGCAGCTTAACACCGAACATCAGAGGCTGTTTCCAACTGGAAGGGAATCAGCAGCAATCGGCGCGGCCTCCGGTTCAGAACCCAACGTTATCCACTCTCAGACCGCCTCGCATCCTTTAATTGACGCGGCCTTAAACAGTGAGCCGGTGCTGGTGTTTGGGCAGTCGTTGCTCACAACCGGGCGCCAGCGCCGGCGTGCGCCAGTTATTGTTCCCGAACAAGCGTCGCTCTTCCCACAGAACTGAACGTTCCATGCCCCCAATTTCGGCGCTGGTCGAGTGGACGCACAATCAATCATCATTGGACTTGAAGCGGAACGGGACCGTCTTGACCTCGCACTCGCGGCACTGCGGGAACAAGGGAACCAGCGCCGTTCAACAGCATCAGGCATGCCTGATCGCTGAAAGAGGAAACGGTCGGCCGCTGCCCGTAGACGGATCGACGAAGCGATGAGGAAGCTGTAGGTAAGGATGGCCTATCTAGCAGAAGCGCTAGCCACATTCAGTCCTGCGACAATATCAGTGCGGTATAAGGGCCAATCCCGATGCCCGCACTGAAAGGCATGCTGTCCAGCCCAGGGTAATGTGCAGTGGTGTCGAAACTGGACCAATTTCCGAAAAATGCGTCGTAAGTGTTTGAATCGGAATTAAATCGGACGCGCCAGATTCCACTCCGTGGAAACCCAATTTGATAGCTGTTGTATCCCTTATTTGCGAAATTGAGCAGGACTACCGTATCATCGCCGGCTCCTCCGACGTCCCAACGATGCAGACCAATCAGCTTGTCAGTGTTGTTGACGTGAAACACGTTCACATGTTGAGATCTCAGACCGCGTGTGTTGTTGAACCAATTCCTTCGCAAATGGATGAGATCACGATAAAGTTGAGTGATTCCAGCGAATCGCCATGCGTTCGTCCAGTCGAGGATTCGATCATCGTCGAACCAGCCAGCTGCCAGGAATTCCTGCCCCATGAACAACATTGGAATACCGGGCGCGGTTAACAAGGCGGCAGCACCCAAAGCAGACCGCTTCTTAGCCCACCAACTCCAGGCATTACTGGGTGAGATCATTTCAGGCAGACGTTGTGCGCCGTTCGAGTCGGCATCATGTGATTCGGTGAAGATGACGCGCTGGAATGCATCTGCATTGAAGCGCTGGGAAAGCATCGCGGCAACCGCATTCATATCGCGCGCACCGTCATCCGGAACAGTCAGGCTGTTGCGAAGTGCGCCTACAAAACCCGCTCCCCATTGCGAATTGAATCCTGCCCCTCCGGATCCCTGCGATTTCGTGATCCATTGGTTATCTTTCATGTCTTCGGCAATGGAAATCTTCCAAGGTTGCGAATTCTGAATCTCGGAATTGATCCACTGGCAAACGCTCCACCCGTCAGAAATGTCGTCAGCTGGATCGTTGTTCTGACCCTTCACATTGCGCACAGAACCAACCGAATCCCAACGAAGTCCATCAGCGAACCGTTCTTGCAGCCAGCGCATGGCGTTGTCACGTAGATACTGCCGGACTTCACCACGCCCGTAATCGAACCGTGTGTCTCCCCAGTCGGTATGGCTACGCCAGTCGTTGTAGAAGTAGATCCCACCTTTGTTCGGTGCGGCGCACCATCCGTCGAGCTGCCACATGTCGCCTGCAGAATCACCGAGGTGGTTATAGACAACATCCACAATCACGGCAATCCCACGCTGGTGAGCCGCATTAACGAGGTCGCGAAATCCATCTGGGCCGCCGAACTCATCCTCAATTGCGAAGATATAGGCCGGGTTGTAGCCGGCGGAAATGTCACCAGTGAATTCCCCGAGCGGCATTAATTCGATGGCATTGATGCCGAGTTCGCGAAGGTAGTCAAGCTTGGTTTCGGCTGAATCAAAGGAACCGACAAAGGAGCCATCTTTTGTTTTGATGGGTGTGCCGTCGGCGTCCTTGATCGAACCGTCTCCCGGAATAAAGGTGCGGATGTGCATCTCATAGATCACGAGTTCGTTCCACGTCGGAGTAGCGTAACTGGCTGCCGCAAAAGTGGTCGAAGGCGTGTCGATGACTCCATTCAAATTACCGCCGCTGTGTAGGATGCGCGTCACGTATGGGTCCATTCGCCAGAACTGCTGACCCAACACAGCATTGGTGATATAGAACTTGTATTCATCGCCAACTCTGGCGCCGGCCACATCAGCCGACCAGAAATCATTGCCTTCTGACGCCAGCAGGTTTGCCGAAATCGACCATTCGTTGAAATTGCCGGCAACCGCCACGGAACTCGCGAATGGGGCCCAAACACGAAAACTCACTCCAGCTCCAGTTTGATCGTTGTAGGGATTGGCTCCCATAGAGGGATGAGTAGAAGGGGAGATGCCTGCGATTAATCCAGACGAAGACATGTCAAACTCCATTGTAATTGACCTTGAAATCTGCCCTCCGAATCGGCGTTGGATCAATATAGGCGCGTTGCGCCAAGCCGCACTCTTATGTCGTGCTGTAACCAACTGCCGCTTTCAGATCCTCATGCTCAAAAGCCGACGCCATGCGGTCGCTTTCGGCCTTCGCAAGCCCATGCGCGGCGGCTTCGTCCCGCCATTGCGAGACGGCCTTGCCGACCTCTCTCGCTACGGAGCGGGCCTTGTCCTCATCTACCTCGAAATATCCCGCCACCTCCATGGCCCGGGCGAGAGACGCGGTGGCGTCGTCCTCGTTGATCGCGGTGCTGAGAATGCGTGGCGCGATGTCGGTGGGCCGCGGATTGAGATCGTAGGCCGGGGAGAGACGCCAGCCGGCCTGCCCTTCGTAGAGAAAACCGTGATTACGCAGATGGTCGTCGGTGTTGGAGATCAGGATATTGAACACCATCCGCCGCCACAGCGCCGCCATGTCGGCCTTGGGCGCGGCCCCGTGCTGGCGGAGCGCGTCGACGATTTCCAGGTAGCTTCGTGTCTCGTTGTCTTTCGATCCCAACATGCTCATCGCCGAGAGGAAGGGAATCCGCCGCGCCCCGTCGCGATCAAAACGCCGCACCAGAAGCACCGGCATGCCGCCTATATCCTCGACGCGCACCACCGGCACATCTATGCCGGATTTTTGCGCGAGGCTCAGCGCCACGGCTTCCCATACCACGGTGTTTTTGATTTCATCGTCTTTGCGCGGAAACTTCGCAATCGCCAGAGCGCCGCCCTTCTCTATGACCGACGCCTTCGGACGGGCGCCTCCCAACGATGATCCTTGCGCAAAAAGCAGCTTCAGCTCTTCCGCAGTGTCCGTCTCTTCCATCACATGCTCCGCGGCCGAAAGCAGTTTCGGCAGTTCGACCAGAGGCGGTATGCGGCTGACGCCCACCTCCCGCAGAAACGGACCACCTTCGCGCTCGGCAAAGCGCAACGCGCCCTGGCGGGCCTCATCGTCCACCAACAGCAGAAAGTCGATTTCCTGCAGCGTGCTCGGCGTCTGCCCCTCCTGTTCCGCGCGCTTTCGTTCCATGCGGCGCATCAGCGCCCTCCCCCAGCGGTCCGGCGCGGAGTCGCCGATGGCGCCGAACATCGGCGTATCGGCTTGCGTATGGAAGGGGCCGGGACCGAGCTTGAGCGCCGGCTCCAGGGAAAACCGCGCCGCTTGCTGCAGCCACGCCTCGTCATATTCGAAGGTGGCGCTTTCGCGGTTCTGGCGCACGCGTGCCCACAGCCGCCCCACCAGGTGGGGAACGCCGTCCAGGTCCACGTAGACGAGAGTCTCTTTGTCCATTTCTATCCCTTAGGGCGCTTCTGTTTTCGCGCCCCGCGAATCCGTTGTGGCAGATGTTCTTCTTCAAGCTGAAGGCCGACCTGGTCGCTTTTGGGATCGGCGAGCTCGGAGACACGCTCGACCATGCCCATCACAAAAAGGACAGTGGCGTAGATCCCGATGGCGACGCCGGGGTCGCCCTTTTCGATCTTGACCAACGTGGTCCGGCTGATGGAGGCGCGCTGTGCCGCCGTGATCACGGGAATCCGCCGCCGCCGCCTTGCGTCACGTAGGTCATGGCCCAGCTTGCGCAGGGCACGCTTAACCGGGATTGGCAGTACCACCGATGCTCGACTCGTTCTCATATTTAGTGTCCATTTTAATGAATATTAACTAACTTAATGTACATTATTATGAACGTTAAATCAATTCCAGCGTAGGAAAAACGTGAATTAGTAAAAAGGCTGAATAGAAGCGAACGTCAAATAAAAACAAAATCCAAATAGTGATAAGTAATCCTGAGACATTCGGCTCTGGTGGTACAACAGCACCTTAAATATATAGTGCGTTTATGCGAGAAACGGGCGGCTTTGCGTCATGAAATCCTGGAAGTGTTTACGCCACCGCTAGGATCTCGACTTTTCGGATCTGAGAAAACGTCTTGTGGCCAGCCAGGCATGAGTATTGTATGTAGGCATATCGGCCTCAGGAATTGGTAAGAATAATTCTATTTCCGAAACGAGTCGCGGCCTTTCCGCATTGAGCGTCGGGATTCGGGTGTAGAATTCCGCTGATCGCAATGAAGAACCTGTGTATCTGTGCAGCTGTGTCGCTCCTTTTCTTGGTAAGCACTACGGTGCGAGCAGAGGACGCGCAAAAACTATCTCAACGCTTCGGTGACAGCGTGATCACGTTCCTCGGAGTTGAAAAGGGAACTGAGGTGAGCGGCAGCGACCGTCACCAAATTGCTGTCCGGCTGAGAGCAGAAAACATTGGCAAGAGGGCCCTCTGCATTGAGTTCCGAGCGACAATGAAAGCGACATTCGGGCTTGAGTACAGCGGAACGTACTACACGCCTGAACCCTTTAAAATCCGCGAGCTCCTCCCATCCGAAAAGACCGAAGGGGAGTACACGTTCTCCGTAAAGAATGGTACGCAACCCCTGCAGCTCATCCTTAAGCCGCTTTTCCAGTCGCAGACATGCACGCGAGGCCAAGAAAGTCTTTCCGCGATTTGGCATGGCGCGGACGAACTGAGGTTTGATCTGTCATCGGCTCACACAGCTGTGGAGGAACAGGCGACCGCACCGCAGGCGCAACAACCCGAGGCTCCTAAAGCTCGCGTGTTCCTAAGCGATAAAAGAGGCAGTACAGCCAAAGAGGCCGCGGTAAAAGCATTCTTCGAGCACTGTCCGCAGGCATTTATTACGACCAAGAAGGGAGCAGCGAACTACTTTGTCGAGCTCGTGCCGAAGAGTCTGAAGCAGTCTAAGAACTCCGTGGTCGTTACAAATATTCCGGGCGATGTCGTTTACAGTGGGGCGACAATGAGTCTGGCTAACGCCGCCAAAGACGCTTGCATAGCAATCGTCAAGGATTTCGGCATCAGCGCAGGCAAGAACCCGCCATGATAGTTGTTGGCTTTTTACATCGCGCATCATGTCCAAGAATCCGACTTCTGACCGGCATAACTTCCGGTTTGTCCGTCATCTGTGCTGATCCAACTGCAGTCTGTTTCTGAATCCTCTCTTTATTTTCGTAAGGAACCCGCGGCGAGCAAATAAGCAAACGTCCAGTTCGTCGGCGATACTTCCCCAAATTCGTTGACCCCGTCTCGTCTAAAGGCTCCCGAGGCTCGCACCTCCATCCACAAACAATGTTTGTCCCGTAATGAAACCAGCTTTTTCGCTTGCAAGGAACGCGATCGCTGCCGCGATCTCACCCGGTTGCGCAAAACGTTTCAGTGGCACGCTGCTTAAATAGCGGGCTTCTCCTTCGCTGCCTGGTGGATTGTTTGAGCGGAATAATTCTGTTTCAGTGGGGCCCGGGGCAACGGCATTTGCGGTAATCCCGTTGGCTGCAAGTTCAATCGCCATAGTGCGCGTAAGGCTTTCCAGCGCTGCCTTTGCTGCCGCATAACTCGAACGAAACGCGAATCCACGAGTAACAAGGCTGGTTATGTTGATGATGCGGCCGAAACGAGCAGCCCGCATATTGGGCAACAAAGACTGGGTGAGTTGCAAAGCGGGGCGTACATTCAAGTCCATGACCGCAGTGAACGCATCGATTTCCACGTTGTCGATCGTTTCGTGCCTGGCAACTCCGACGTTGTTTACGATTCCCAACACGTTCTTGCGAGCAGCCAGATCCTTAGCGAGAGCTCCTGTCTGGTCCGGGTCGGCAAGATCCGCCTCAATGAACACTCCTGGAAAAGAGTGCGCGGATTGACGAGCAACGCCGATGACTGCCCACCCTTGATCTACTAATGCGTCTGCGGTTGCACGGCCGATGCCTTTCGACGCCCCAGTGATGAGGATGGATTTGGTCATCACAAAGCTCTCAATCGAGAACGCCAGCGCTCCGGCGATGTACCGATCCAGTTTCGTTCAGCCATCCTGTTCATACGGATTTTATTTTGTCGGTGTCTGGTTTACTCTTGGCCTGCATTGATTTGACCAGGTCGGCGGCTGAGGCTCCTTCAAGAGCCAGTCCGTACCCAACTTCTCGCACAATGCGCTCTTTCAAGGGTTGAACAAAATGCATACGCGTGTTCCGGCGGGTTACTTCTGGCACTTTCAAGTACAAACTGGCTAGCTCCTGCGCCCGACCGAGCGCCCTGCCGTTGGGCACAATCTCGGCAACCACGCCCCATTCGTATGCGGTACGCGCTGTCAGTGGCTGCGGGTTTAACAGAAAAGCCTCAGCTCGTCCGGCCCCAGCGCGATAACTCCAGGCAGTGAAAATCCCATCGCCCGGCACAATGCCCCCGGCAAAATGAGGAACATCATGGAAACTAGCGCCCTCGGCTGCCACAATCACGTTGGACAGCAGAGCGTATTCGGAATGAACATGGGCGCGCCCCTCGACGGCAGCGATGATCGGCACGCGTATGTTGGAAATATTTTCCAGAAGCTGAACACCTTCATCGTGTACCTGGCTCCAAATACCAGGGTCGGCAACGTTGCCAAAGGATGAGAAATCGATAGCGGGGATGAAATCCCCTCCTGCGCCAGTCAGTATTACGACCTTGTTTGCTCGATCCTGCGCAATTCTGTAAAAGGCATCGACAAACTCGGTATGGTCTTGTGCAGTGAAAGTGAACGCACCTCCGCCTGTGTGGAACTGGGCAACAAGTACGCCGCTGGCGTCACGCGTCAGCTTCAGGCTCCGATAGCTATCCAAGTAGTCAGACCGTATGTGCATGTATTCTCCTGTCACGGTTTTGAGTGTGTGGATCAGATTTGCGCCACTCCGCCATCGACGAAGAGCTCCACGCCCGAGACGTAGCTCGCTTCGTCCGAGGCGAGAAATGCCACAGCTTTGGCGATCTCGTCCGGATCCCCAAGCCGGCCGAGCGGAACCGTTTTTGCAAGATCCTCTTTCAACTTTGTCAACCCATCACCTTGCTGCCACCCCTCGAAAATCGGGGTGTCGATGTGACCAGGGCTGACTGCGTTCACGCGAATGCGCCGCCCGCGGAGCTCATTGGTCCAGGTTCGTGCGAAGGACCGGACGGCCGCCTTGGTCGCGCTGTAAACGCTGATGCCTGGGAATCCCTTTGTCGTGGCTATCGACGCAGTCAGTATGATGCTTCCTCCATCATTCATCAATGAAATCCCCTTTTGAACCGAAAAGAATAGACCTTTCACATTTGCAGCGAAGTGGAGATCAAAGAATTTCTCATCCACGTCTCCGAATGACGCCAGCTTTGCGATTCCAGCGTTGGCAAAAATCACATCGAGCTTTCGACCGTATTGCTTAATTTCTTCGTATAGCCGATCAAGGTCACTCAGGTTGGCAACATCGCCCTGGACAGCGGTCGCCTTCTCCCCAATTTCCGCGACGACGTCGTCCAGCACGCCCTTCCGACGGCCCGTTATGAACACATGATCCATACCTTCTCGCACAAAGCGCTTTGCTGTGGCCAGACCGATGCCCGTCGACCCGCCTGTAATTACTGCGACCTTGCCCGCCAGTCTCTCTTCGCTCACCCGATCAAAAGTTCTTTCTGGCTTTAATTCCTCGTGGCTGCCGAGGTCGCACGCACGAAGAGTCGTCCCGGTTGTGCTGCTCACATTTGCCTCCATGTCAGGCGATGATTCAACTCGCGGTGCCTGAAAACATGCAGTGCAAAAGGGCAGTCATCAGTGTTGGTATCCGCCCGGATGTCACTGTCAATGCATTGACATGACATCATTTCGACGGCTTCGTGTAGCTGATGAATTGCTGGCTGGCAACAGCCTGCGCGCATCATTGGCTAAAGAAATTGCTAAGGGATGATGCTTGCAATTTCTAAAAATGAGGGCCCCGGATCTGCGGGGGCCCCATTGGAGAAGAGATCCAGCTTACTCACCCAAGTATCGAGAGAATCTCCATCGAGTTCTGGTCATCCGTCATTTTACATTTCGCTTTTATGTGCTTTCCTTTGTATCCCTTGACCTTATCGGGGTTTGCGATTTTGGTGACCTTTCCACCATCATCGATGAAGACAGCCTCGCCACTCTTTTGCGAGCATTTTATGTTACAAGCCGGATGGGCACTTGTCTGAGTTACGCACTTGGAATCACAGACAGTACCTGTCATCTCGACACCCTGAGGCATTTCCTGAGCAGGCAAGAGCGACGCGCTCAGAACAACAGTTAACAGCGAAGCCATAAGTTTCATTTAGTTCCTCCCGAATCGGGGCTGCCTGCGCACGAAACAGCGTCGCGGAAGCTCTCGCGTTCCCGCGTGAATGGCGGCTGCCTTTCATCTGATCGAATGTCGTTGCACGTGCCCTGCCAAGTCATGCTCAAAGCAAGCACGATGCGTTCCTGGCCAGGCTTCAGCCGACGGAAGGGAGCCACAATTCCTGAATTTCTTTGTCCAGATCCTGGGCATCTATTTCGGGCTTGCGTCTTGGTCGTGATATCCCGAGTTTTTTCATTTTGGCCATCAAAGTTGTCCGCTTTAATCCCAAACGGACCGCGGCACCGTTCGGTCCTCCAATGACCCAGTCGCACGCCGTCAGCGCGCACAGAATCAATGTTCGCTGCGAATCCATAAACATACCCTGGGACCCTGTCGTTGCCGCTTGGTTCTTTTCCGATATCGCTGGACAAGCAGATGAGGTCGGCAGGGGGTTCGGCAACACACCTTCATTCGACCGAATTACCGCTCGTTCCACGAGATTCTGCAACTCCCGGACATTCCCCGGCCAGGAATATGAACTAAAGGCTTCCACTACTTCCTGAGGTATGTGGTCAATCGTTTTGCCTATCCGACGGCTGAAATGGTCGACAAAATGCGAAAGCAAGCGGGGAATGTCGTCAACACGATTGCGCAGCGGCGGAATCAGAACTGGGAAGACGTTCAGGCGATAATAGAGATCACTACGGAATTCATTTCGCGCAACCATCTGGGCCAGATTGCGATGGGTAGCAGTAACTAACCGGACGTTCACGCGGCGAGTGCGCCCGCTCCCCAGGCGCTCGAACTCTTGCTCCTGCAGAACGCGTAACAGTTTCGGCTGTACGGCGAGCGGCAGATCTCCGATCTCATCGAGAAAAATTGTTCCCGTGTCGGCCATTTCGAAGCGACCGATCTTCGTGGCAACGGCCCCGGTGAAGGCGCCCTTCTCGTGGCCGAACAACTCACTTTCCAAAAGGTCGAAGGGAATCGCAGCGCAATTCACGGTAATGAATGGCTGTCCGCAGCGTGCGCTCATATTGTGAATGGCGCGGGCGATCAGTTCTTTGCCCGTTCCGGTTTCTCCCAGGACGAGGACAGTGGAATCTGTGGGTGCCACACGCTCCACTTCCGCGAGCACGTATTCGAGGGCAGTGCTGCTGCCTACGATTTGGTCGAACTGGCGCTCGCAATGTGCCTGGTCCCCAGACCGAAGCCCCTCGAAAGTTTCCACAAGATACCTCACGTTATGGTTCGGATCAGGCCTCAACTTCCAAAGCCGCTCGAACACACTCGAGCAACGCCCCGCAATCAAAAGGCTTTACAAAGAATTTCACGGCACCGGCTCGCATCGCCTGCAGGCGCATCTTCTCGTCGCCATGTGCAGTGATGAAAATAGTAGGAATCGGGCAATGGTCAGCGTTCAGCTTCGCCTGCAGATCCAAGCCTGAGATACCCGGCATACGGATGTCGGCGATCAGGCACCCGGTTTCGTGTTGCTGACCGGAGTGTAGAAAATCCTCAGCGCATCCGAACGACTGAACATCCAGGGCCGCTGATTTCAGTAAGCGCAGTATCGCAGCTCGGTAGGCTTCATCGTCTTCGACAACGGCAACCAAGGTCCTCTTCCTCTCTCTATGCATACAAGTATCCTCTTCCTCTCTCTATGCATACAGGTAAAGGTTAATTCCGCCTCGCCGCAATGCAATTATCGCTTCTGATGATGTTCGTCATATGTATCTATTAGGGAGACTTTCAGAGTAGGATTGTCGCGCTCTGGACGAGAGGGCTAGTTCAGTTTGGGAAGTTTGAGCTTTTCAGCCATTCTCCCTAATTCAGCGGGAGAATTCGCCTGCATTTTTCGCATCACCTGTCCGCGCTGAACCGTTACGGTGATTTCGCTCGTACCAAGGGTCGAGGCGATCTGTTTCGTGAGCATACCGGAAATGATCAGACGCATGACTTCGCCCTCACGCGCAGTCAACTTCGCGTAGCGCTCCCTCAATTGCGCAATCTCGTTCTGCTCTTGTCTCCTCTCGATATTGGTTTTCAGAGCTTGCTGAATCGCATCTATGAGGTCCTGATCGCGGAAAGGTTTTGTGAGAAACTCCACCGCGCCGGACTTCATCGCTTTGACAGTCATGGGAATATCTCCATGGCCGGTGATGAAAATGATGGGGATCTCGATCCCCGCCTCATTTAATTTTCTTTGGAGGTCCAGTCCACTCATTCCAGGGAGTCGTACATCAAGCACGAGGCAACTAGGATCATCTGTAAGCTTGTGCTGCAGGAAATCCTGGGCCGTGGCGAACGACTCGGAATGCAAGCCAACCGTCTTCAATAGACGCTGCATGGCCGCTCGCATGCGGGAATCATCGTCGATTATGAGTACGGTAGCTTGATCGGAGAAAGTCATGCGGAGACAGCCGTTCTGATCGGTAGCGTGAAGTGAAAGGTTGTGCCTTGTTCAGGGTTCGTGGCGGCCCACACTCGCCCGCCATGCGATTCCACGATGGAGCGAGTGATTGCAAGACCCAAGCCTGTACCTTGAGGTTTGGTCGTAAAGAATGCACTAAAGATCTGATCTGTTTCTTCCGGTGGTAGGCCCACGCCGTTATCTGTGACCGAGATCAGCAATTGACCATCTTCTCTCAACTGCGACTTGATGATCAGTTCCCCGCCTTTCTCCCTCATCGCCTCGATACCATTGAGCATGAGGTTCATGAATACCTGCTGCAGTTGCACACGATCGGCTGTGATTCTCGGTAGTTCCTTTGCTAGATCCGTCCGCAACGAAACTGCAAACCGCTGGGACTCGCCGCGCAGCAGCTGGACCATCTCCCCGATGATTTCGTTTACGTCGACTATGTCAAACTGTGAAGAATCCTTTCGGTACAGCGAACGGACATGGTCGATGATTTCGGCTGCACGCCTGGCGTCTTTGGCCATTTCCAGTACAGCTTCTCGTGCCTCCAACAAATCCGGCTTATCGCGATCAAGTAGTCGCGCGCACGCTTCAGCATTTGTTACCGCCGCCCCAATTGGCTGCTTAATGTCGTGCGCAAGCGAGGCGGTCAGTTCGCCCAGTGTGCTTACGCGATTTACGTGAGCAAGGTCTGCTTGAAGCTGTTCGGCGCGTTTGCGATCCTCGATGTCGGTCGCGATACCGTACCACTTGATGACCTTGCCTCTCCCATCCCGCAGCGGCACGGCGCGAGCCACAAACCAACGATACTGCCCATCCTCCGCCCGCCGATAGCGCACCTCGCTCTCAAAGGGTTGACCGCTTGCCAGAGAGGCGCGCCAGCCATTTATATGTCGCTCCGAGTCTTCCGGATGAACCGCTGCTTCCCAGCCTGAACCTACCGTCTTCTCGGTGGGCAGCCCCGTGTAGTCCTGCCAGCGGCGGTTGGCAAAATCCACGTATCCATCGGCCAGAGCGGTCCAGGCAAAGGTTGGCATGGTTTCAATCACATCGCGAAGCTTTTCTTGTTGGCGCCGGAGTTGCCGAATGCGGAGACGATAGGCCGCCCAGACTAGCGCGAGGAAGACAGCCGCGCAGACAGCCCGGAACCAGTTCGTCTGGTAATACGCCGGCGCGATAGAGAAATCCAGAAATGTGCCTGCCTCGTTCCACACGCCGCTGTTGTTGGCTGCGGTCACGCGAAAAACGTAATCTCCCGGCGGGAGATTTGAGTATTGCACCTCGCGGTCGTTGGCGACCTCCCGCCAGTTGCGATCCTGCCCTTCGAGCTGGTAGCGGAACTGAACTTTTTCCGGCGCGACAAAACTGAGCGCAGTGTAATCAATCTTAAGATCGCGGATTCGGGGTGGGAGGCGTAATCCGTTCGACGCATCGTAGGTTTTACCATTCGCGGTGATTCGCTCGATGTGTACTGGTGGCGTAATCTTGTTACTCGGGAGATGTTGCGGATCAATTACGCTTGCGCCCCCCGAGAATCCTTGGAACCACATTTTCCCGTCTGAGGACCTGCTCACTTGGGAGCCTGCGTGAAAGGCGATGGGTGCATTCGACACTCCGTCGGAGCTGTCGAAAACTGTCGTTTTGACCTTCCGTCGAGAATCGGCGGCCCACGCATCCAATTCGCTGCGCACTATGCGAACCAGACCGCAGGTCATGTTGGAGCCAGAACGAGTCGTTCTCGTCTTGCGTGATCCAATGAATCCCGTCGCACGGCAGGCCATTCTTGCTGGTCAGTGTTAGAACCCGGCCATTCTTGATTCGGCTTAAGCCACCTTCCGTTGCCGCCCAAACGGTATCATCGGTCTCGATGTGCAGCGCGCTGACCCTGCCAGCTGCCGAGCCCTTCCGCGCGTCCGTAGGTCTCTTTGATCTGACCGTCGCTGAAATACGCGACTCCACCCTCATCAAATCCAAGCCACAGCCCGCCAGTCGAGCGATCAGCCGCCAAAGACTGCGCACCGTCTTTGTGCCCGATGCTGGCCCAAGAAATTTGCTGAACAGTTCCGTCCTTTGATAACCGCAGCAGACCTTGGTCTTGGTTCGCGATCCAGAGATTCCCTTGTCTGTCCTGGGCAACGGAAGATACAAGGCCCCCCGGAACGCCTCTTATCGACACAAACCGGCCATTCTCCATGTAGCCGAACGCGTATGGCGTCGATACCAGGATTCGGCCAGCATTGTCCGCAAAAACAAACACGGATACATGATCTGGCAACCCACGATCGGCCACGTAGCGCACGGGTAACCATACAGTCCTTGATTGTGATTTGTGATCGTCGGCTCTACCGTAGATCGTCACTTCTCCGTGATTCCACATCCTCAAACCATCTTTGGTGCCCATCCATATACTTCCATCTCTGCCCGCCACCACAGAGCCCCACCCGGGGGTAGTTCCCAAGCCTTCGTGTTGGGCGTACGTCGCGACCGCGTAGTTGCGAAAACGATCGAGCCCGCCCATGGTGGCGACCCAAACATCACCTTCGCGATCTTCGAAGAGCGAGGTAACGTGATCGCCGGAGAGTCCATCAGCCTGCGAAAATACGTCGGCGCGTCCCTGATGGAGATGCACAACACCGGCTCCCGCGGTTCCAATCCAGATGCCGCCATCGCGGTCCCGGAGAAGTATTATCCCATTGATGTTGCGTGCCGGAGCGGGGTACGGATACTGCGTTTCCAGTTTCCCGTCCCCCGAATCGAGCGAGCCTTCCCGGCAAAGGAATCAAAAGGGTTCCATCGCCGGCCTCAGCCAGGTCTTGTACCGAGGACGTCCCAAATGGCATGTGATAGAACCTGGGAGGGCCGGGCCTCCATCGCCAAACTCCGTCACGCCCCACCACCCAGAGCACGTCGTGGCTATCTTCATACAGGCCACTTACTCCGTTACCGAGGGCGCCGTCCGATCCATAGCAGTCAACATTTGTTCCATCGATCGCGCAGAGCTTTCCAGGCGACGCCAACGAGTAGATGCCGACCCAAACCGTTCCGTTGCGATCCTCAAGAATCGAAGCGATAACCAAGCCAGCAAGGTCCGGGTACCGAGTGAGTTTGCCATCTCTCCAGCTCGCCAAGCCTTCCATTGTGCCGATCCAGAAAGTGCCGTCGCGGGCGACATGGAGATACACGACAAAATTGCTGGGAAGTTGTTCGCCATTCAACGGTGGCTGCCAATGCTCGACGCGGACACCGTCGAACCGAAACAACCCGAAGCCAGTGCCCAGCCAGATGTAGCCGTCTGGCGTCTGCGCAATTGACCTGATGTAGCCTTGCGTGAAACCCTCGCGAACCTGCCACGCCGTGTGAGCGTATTGACTCACGTCGAGTGAAGGGTCTAACGCAAGTGCGGAAGGACACAAGAGCAGCAGGCTTAACGCGCCGACGACGAAAGCCGCGATTTTGACCTGTGCTTTGTCGTACGCTGGCATCATTGGCAACATATTTCAGCCCGATTACCGTTTCTGGTACAAGTGTGTATTACTCGCAGAGAATAGATAACTGCATATTCCGTCCCGCCATGTATTGTTCGTCTTCACGGTTTGAGGACGCACTGGTCAAGGCTACGACTAAAACCTCTGACTGTGTGACGTCACTTGAAGCTCCAATTTATATCGCGGGCGAGGTCAAGCCGACGTGAACGGCCGAACTCACCTCACCGGATTTCTAACGCGCAAATCAGAAGCTGAACTTCAACGCAAACTGAATCTGGCGTGAAGTGCCGGCACCCAAAGTCCTTCCGAGAGTGTTGAAGATTTCTCCGAAGCCCGGAGTGCCGAACGTGGTATCCGGCTGAGCGAACGCCGGATGGTTAAAGACATTGAAGAATTCGGCGCGGAACTCGAGGTTACGCGATTCGCCGAGTTTTGTCTCCTTCAGCACGGAGAAGTCCACATTGCGGAAATTCGGCCCGTAGATGGTATTGCGGCCGCAATTGCCAAACGTCCCCGCGGCCGGCATGGAGAACGCCGCCGGATTGAGCCAGTCGGTAATGGTCTGTGGATGCGCATAGGGATCTAACGCCAGCGACGCAATCCGGCCGCTGGTTGATGAAATCGCCGTTCCCGAAGGTGTTCGTCCCGATGTAGACGGTATCGGCGACGCCTGTGCGCAAAATTCCCAGCGTCGAGACCCTCCAGCCCGACGCACAGTTTGCTGCCGAAGCCTGAGCTGAGGAAGCGATGGCCCTCACCGAGCGGCACGTCATACAGCAGGTTGAAGGTAAAGTTCTGCCGGACGTCGCCGGAACTGTTGCCTCGCTCGGCTTTTATGTTGTTGAGGTTCTGGGGGTCGGAGGAGGCGACACTCGTGATCCTCGACATCGTCAATCGCGTGGCCGAACGTGTAGTTTGCCTGGAAGCTCAAACCAGCCTTGCCCGCACGGCGAATAAAGGAGAGCTGCAGAGCGTTGTAAGAGCTGAAGCCCGAGTTGGTCTGGAGGGTTATGTTGCCGAAATTCGGGTTCGGACGAGCAGCCGAGCGTGGGATCGAAGTAGTTGATGCCCTCTTCGCGCTACAAATTCACGCCATGGTTGCCAACGTAGGTGACCTGGAAAGACATCTTCTGAGCAAACTGATCCGCGACGCTCAGGTTCCACTGGTTCGAATAGATGTCCGGCTTATGCCACGGGAAGCCGTTTACGTTCGGTGGCGGAGGCGTAGCTGCCCGCGAGAGGAACGGATCATAGGGATAGGACAGGTTCGGAATCTGCTGCTGTAAAAGCGTGACGTTGCCCGGCACGGTGTTTCCAGGAACAAACTGGCCGAAGCCCACGGGATAATCCTGGAAGTAAATTCCGTAGCCGCTGCGGATCACGAGGCGTTGCGTTGGGGACCAAGCGATGCCCACACGCGGACCGAAGTCTTTATTGTTGATCGCGAAGTACGGATCGCCTGGAGGCCCGAGTGTGCCGGTGCGCGTGTCATAGGGCCGAGTGGCGTAGCGCGAGTCGTGAGGAACGGTTTCAATGTCGTAACGGAGACCGAGGTCCAGGGACAGAGTCGGCAGCACCTGGAACTTGTCGTTGACGAAAAGACCGATTTGCGTCGCGCGCACGCCGTTGCCGGGAGTGGCGTTCACGATGGTGACAGTCGAAAGCTGGTCGTTGACGAAACGTTGCGGTGAGTTGAACTGCATCGTTGGCTGGGCAGTGCTGTTGGCGTTGACCCAGATGCGGTAGATGGTGCCGCCCCAAGTCAGGACATGGCGGCCTTTCACCTTGCTCATGGTGTCGCCGTACTGGAAGCTCGTGTTGTTGTCGAGGGAGTTGCCCTGCGTTCCGGGGATGACGCTGTACCCGACCACGGTGGTCAGCGGCAACGGTTCCGCCTGATCGATCTGGCTGACCCAGCGCTGCATGCCGGCGAGGAAGTCATTCACCATGCCGCCGCTGAAGACGTGCTCCTCGTGAATGGCAACATTCGTTGTGCGCACGGGAACGATCTGGTGGTCGTCCACGCCCAAGGAAGACGGACTAACCCCAAAGAGCGGCCCATGAACGTCGGAGTCGTTCACATTGACGCGCACGAATGCGGAATCGTGAGTGCTGAACACCTGATCGAAGCGGATGGAGGCGGTGTCTTCACGAACATCCGAAACCTGGGTGGTCGTGTAGTTGTCGGTGAACTGATCGGGACCAGCAGAGGTGCCGATGGGAAACATATTCAGAATCGGCGTGAGTTGCGGAGAAGTGGCCTCGACTTCGCTGCGCTCGAGCGCGCTCGGAACCGTGCCCGAGCCGGTGATACCGATGCGTTGGCGCGATCCTTCGTAGTTTAGGAAGAAGAAGGTCTTTTCCTTGCGGATTGGGCCGCCAATATTCCCGCCAAAATCATTAAAGCGGAATTCCGGCGCCGGGCCGGTGTTCGCGAAAAAGTTCCGAGCATCGAGAATGTTGTTGCGGAAGTAGTCGTACGCCGTTCCGTGGAAATCGTTGGTTCCAGATTTGGTGGCGATGTTGATATAGGAGCCTGCGGCGCGTCCGTATTCCGCGCCGTAGTCGCTGGTCTGCACGTTGAATTGCTCGACAGTATCCAAGCTGCCGGTAAGCAACCGCGCGCCGCGCTCGAAGCCGTTCGCCATGTACGACTGGTCGACGCGCGAGGCGTCAATGCCGTCGATCGAGAACTGGTTGTGAACGGAGTGTAGGCCGTCGAAGGTGAGGTCCGCGATGAAGTTGCTACGGAAAATGGCTCCTGGAGTAAGCAAGCTGAAACGAGCGTAGTCGCGTCCGTTGATCGGCAGCTCGCCGACTTCCTGATTGTCGAGCACCGTGCCGGTGCTGGCGTCAGCTTTGTCAATGATGGGCGCCTCGGACGTGACGACCACCTCCTGTTTCACGGAGCCTACCGTAAGCGTTAAGTTCAACGTGACGGTCGTCGCCACGTTCAACCTGACGCCCGTTTGCTTTAACTGCTGGAAGCCTTCGTGTTCCACAGTGATGCTGTACGTCCCCACGGGAAGGTTCGTTAATGCGTAGTGTCCTTGGCCATCGGTTTGTGCCTTGCGAACGGCGCCGGTCGCGCTGTTCGTAGCCGTAACGGCAGCATTGGAAATGGCGGCCTTGGATGGATCCAGGACTTGTCCGGTAATTTCGCCGGCGGTTTGTGCCTGCGCATGTGCTGCCGGTGTTGCGCCAACGAGAGACGACAGGATTAAAGCTAAAGCGACAACGCATTGAACTGAAGACAACCCTGCCTCGAACAAAAAGCTGCGTATTCCCACCTGAGACACCTTCGGTAGACAGAGCCGACAATGTCCGCAACTTCGTGTCGCGCCCTGTAGTGAAGATCGTTAAGCCAATTTCCAAGACTATGCCGATTGCTTTCACTGGAACCATATGTAGAGTTTCAAGTCCTTGCAGCCGAAGCAGAGAGTTTCCTGAAACTCGGCTAAAAACATGCCCTCCGTTAGAGTGGCACTGAAGGGTCACCCGCGACGAAGATGTTACACCGCCGCCGCCTGCTTGGTGAGAAGGGATATCCCGGGTTAAAGCGGCATGAACCGACCCAACCTCAAACCGCGTTCGAAAGTTGTCCATGTCGCCTGCGACTTCAAGCATTCATGCCGAAGTCTTTCCTAGATGCGTGACATCGAGGGGCTTCGAAACCATGGTGCCTCGTTAGGCGTGGAACGTCAATAGCCGAAGTCGTTACTTTCCGCTATTCCCATGCGAAACGAGAGTCGTTGCTGAGGCCACAAAGAGCATGGCAGGTTGTAAGCGACGAAACAGGAGTCCTTTGTGACGCCCGATTGACGCGGTGTCAAAATATGGTCACTGCCGCGCAGCTTAGAGACTTACCGAGCCGATGCTTTGCCGTCTCCATCGGGCGTGGTCTCTGTTTCCTCCAAGTCGGACTCCAATCAGCGCCTACTGTCAGTCTTTTGAAGTCGTGCACCGGAATATACCTATGGCGAGGCCAGAGCAGAAAAGAGTCTTATATTTCCTATGTATCAAGTCAGCGCGTGATCCAAAGCATGGCCGGTACAGTGATGGTGAGAGCGAGTGTGGAGATCAAAAGCATGGATGCAGCCTCGGATTGCGCTGACTTATACCGTGCGGCGAAGAGGACAACAACGGTAGCCAACGGGAAGCTGCAGCAAATCAACGCCTCGCGCGAGAAGGGACTGTGAACTGTTAGAAAGCGCAGCAGGCTGAATAGCACCGCAGCTTGCACGGCGACCCGAGCGAACGAACCAGCAAGGACGCCAGCAGAAAGCCGCACTGGGTGCGCGGCGAGCACTAGTCCTACACCGAAAACTGCTATGCCAGAAGCGGCGGAGCCAATTAGCTCCAAACTGCTGGTGACCGCAGAGGGAACATGAATCTTCGCGACCACAACGCCGATTCCCAGGACCGGTCCCCACAACAAGGGGGATTTGAGCCCAGCTTGCAGTCCTGTGATGGCCGGGTTCGATTTCGAAGTAGCGGTTCCAGCGGCTCGGTTTTTCCCCGCGGCATCCATCTCCAACAGCACGATGGCAAGGGGAATGGTGAGATTGATAGCCAAGGCTACAAGGGCGACGGCGCCAGCGCTGCTCGCTCCCAAGATTGGTTCGAGAACGGCAAGACCAAATACTGGCGTGGCGGATGTGGCCAACATGAGGCTGTAGATGATGGATGACGCTCCGCGGAGCGATGCAATCTGTCTAAATACGATCCATGCTATGACAAAGAGGCCGACGTGCGAAAGAATCAATGCCAGAACGAGGCGGCCTTGTCCCAATAGCAGGTCCCGAGGAATACCGGTCATGCTTACGAACAGTGCAGCGGGCAAAGCAAACGAGAGTGACATCTTGCTGAAACCTGCGGCCTGGTCCGCGTCAAAGGTATGGCGCTTGCCGGCCAGATAGCCCAGTGCAAGCACGAAAAATATCGGAAATAACACTCCCACGATGTTAGTGATGTTCATACGGCACCCTTTTTGGGCACTTGCGTAACTCTTATGACCTGGCCGACTCGCGAGAAAGGCCTATGTCATTTGGGACGAACCGGCTGCTTAGCATTCGATCGGCGCGCAACTGCTTCTACCGCCCAGAGTGCGCGACGCAGACTGCTGAAAAGTTCAAACCGGCAACGAGGGACGCATAAAGCGGATGCTCTTCGTCATGTTCATTACGTCCGGTAGAGAGTGTTCACACTTTCATGAAACTTTAGAGCCACAGGAGGCGCGGCATATTTGTCGGTCACAACCTCGATGTAATACACCTCGGTCGGCCTCAGACGCGGTCTTAAGGGCTTCATCGAATTCTCCGCACGTGCTGACTCGCGCCGTAAACCAGTCGTCGCATCCAAGTGCCTTAGGCAAGCGGGCGTAGTGCCACTGAGCAAGATCGTTGTACTCGATGTTTGGATCTTTGCAGAGCAGCCGTTCAATTAGGTAGCCCGAATTGTTAAGAACGAAGACGATTGGTTTCAGCCCGCGTCGGCCGAACTGACTGATCTCCTGGGCTGTTAGTTGGTGGGAGCCTTCACCTGTAATCAGCACAACGCGACGGTCAGGAGCCGCGACTGCTGCTCCAAAGGCCGCCGGAGTCGCATATCCAATAGCACCCCACAATGTCTGGTTGTAAAACTTCGCCCCCTTCGGCAGGAGTGCAAACGCCAGTCCAAATCCAGAAGTCCCAGTCTCAGTAATGACGATATCGTTCGGTTTAATGAAATTTGCCCAGCGAGGATAAAGCGCGTCTGCCGTAATCGGATCGCTGCCGTCGCCTTTTGCCGGTCCGAGAGAACTTGGTTGAATCGGTGCTTTCTGACTTCTCTTTTCCACACGCCGCGCGAGTTCAGCGAGGACATCTTTCATCTCGACGTTGGGATAAACCTTTGTGCCCACCTGAGCCCGATGGTGACGGATGTCAATGGTCTTTTCCCGGTCAAGATGCGCCGTGAAGGCGCCTGTGCTGAAATCCGTCAAAATGGCCCCGATCAGTATGACGGCATCGCATGATTCAACGTACTCGCGAACCGCTTCGTCCATGAGCTTTCCGTCATACATGCCAATGTAGGCTGGCTGCTGCTCTTCAAGTGTGGATTTGTCCATAAGCATAGTGGCGAAAGGAAGTCCGGAAGCATCCACGAATGCCTGGAGGGCGCCATGCAACCCCGCACGACTTGCCAGGACTCCCGGCAGAATGCAGGCGATCTTGGCTGCGCCGAGAACGTCAATAATCGCAGAGACCGCCCTTTCCAACGATGCAGGGTCGCTCTTTGGTGGATCGATTGGGGCTGCACTGCTGACCATAGGCTGATTCGCGACATCTGTGGAAAACGCCATATAGACAGGCCTGCGGTGGTACAGCGCCTCCCAAATCAGTCGCTCCGTTTCGTGCGCCACGTTTTGGGGCGTCATGATGGCGCTGGCACAAACCACTTTTTCAGCCATCTTGTAGAAGAAATCGAATTCACCGTTTCCCAGGGTGTGGTGGACAAGCCCGTGCGCCGCTTGGGCAGGCAGACTTGGCATTCCGACTAGGTGGAAAACTGGCACATGCTCGGCATAGGCTCCAGCGATTCCGTTGATTGCGCTCAATTCGCCTACACCATAAGTCGTGTTGAGGGCAGCGATGCCGTGAATGCGAGCGTACCCGTCGGCCGCATACGATGCATTCAGCTCGTTGCAGCATCCGACCCAGTCGATACCGGGAAAACCTACGATTGCATCCTCAACGGGAAATGCGAAGTCACCGGCAACGCCGAAAACTTTGGTTATTCCAACATCCTTAAGCCTCAACAGAACGTGTTCGATTACTGTCGGCGAAATTGATTTGTGCGTCGGGGTTGATTCCTGCACTATTCCTGTGGTTGAGACTGCTCCTGTTGTGGGGTTGGATACAGGGGACATAATTGATCTCCTTTAGGTTGAATTGTCCTAGCTGTCCGGGGCCAACCACATCCTTCAGCACCCAGGCAATCCTCACCGACGAGGTTCATGTTGGATCTGGCACGAACTGAGTATTCGCGCCTTCCTTGAAGATGACGTAAGCGCGCTTCCATGGTTCGTCATTGGTCAATCGCCATTTGTGGCCTGTACCGGTGTGATCCTCTGCCACGAGGACGTCGCCGGGATGGAGGGTAAACGTCTCGCCCCCCACCTTTATGGCGGGTCGTTCCTGCAATGTGCCTAACATATCGAGGAGCAATTGGGGTTCCAACCCATCGAGTCGATCCAGCACTCAGCCGGAATGACGAGTTCGACGCGAGAGATTTTTGACTTTGTGACGCCGTGTTGGCAGACCGTCCAAATATTGTCAGACTTACAAAATGCCATTCGATGCGACGCGAGAAACCCTCAACGAAATGCCAGACCCGCAGTGAGATAACATCGGTTCGTTCCCACGGGAACGGTACGACAATCGGGAACCGTTCAAGCGATAGTCGAAAGCACCGCGGGATCGCGTTGGGTAGCGACAACCAGAAATACGTGGATACGCCGTCGTTTCTTCTCACAGAACGGAGAATGCTGGCAGTGCTTTCGTTTACGGAAAGTAGCTGTCGATCTGTGAACTCATTTCAAATTTCCTGACGGGCCAAAGCGCTCCGTCTTGATCCGGTCAGCGCTGATGCCGGACGCGTTGAGAAGGTTCGCGGTATTCTCCACGAACGCAGCGGGCCCGCAAACGTAGCAAGTCGGGCCGAGGCTAGCGGGCCAAATCGTATTTGAAATCAGAGTGGCCTCGATGCGGCTGGCCGGTCGCGGCCAGTCCTTTGGAGTGATTCGTGTGTACGCGAACGTAAGGTCAATCACCCGATCTGCCAATAACGCCTGGAGTTCATTGCAATAAAAAATCGTTTGCGGAGTTCGCACAGAATATAACAATCGAAATGCTGCGGTGTTGCCCGCGGACACACGCGATCGGATCATCGCCATGAGAGGAACGATGCCGGAGCCCCCAGCGATCAGCTGGATGGGCTCTTTCTGTTCGATGCGCCACACGAACCAGCCGCCGATGGGACCGCGTAACTCGACACGGTCGCCGATCGTGATTTGCTGTGTGAGATATGGAGAGACTTCGCCATTGGGGAGGCGCTCGACTGTTATCTCAATAAACGTTTGGCTCGGGGCAGAGGCGATTGAATAGGATCTCACTGCTGAATACCCGTCGGAAGCCGTCAAACGAACTTCCACCCGCTGGCCCGCGATATGCCCCGGCCAGTCGGGAACCTCGAATCGAATGGTCCGCGCGGTCACGGTTTCGTCGCGCAGTGCAACCACCATTGCAACTCGCCACATTACTCGTCCCCTGAATAGCGTTGCTCGCGCCACGGATCTCCATAGTCGTGATAGCCATAGCCTTCCCAAAATCCGGGCTGGTCCTCGTGCATCAGCGTAATGCCCTTTACCCACTTGGCGCTCTTCCATAGATAAAGGTGCGGCACCAGCAATCGGGCAGGCCCGCCGTGTTCGGGCGCGAGATCATCATCATCGAAACCGAAGGTGACCCAGGCCTGGTGGTTCATGACATCGGCCAGCGGCAGATTCGTGGTATACCCGCCATACGAATCCACCAGAACATATTCGGCATCCGTCTCCAAATCTTTAAAGAGCGTATCGAGTGAAACGCCCTCCCACACCGTACCGAGTTTCGACCATCGGGTGACGCAATGCAGATCGATTGTTATGGTCTCAGCCGTTAGGTCGCGAAAGGACTTCCAATCCCATCGCCGCACTACCTCACCGCCTTGGCTGATCGTGAATTCCCATTCGTCGAGCGGGATCTTGGGCGTCGGCCCTGCTGATAAGACGGGAAAATCAGTTGTCACGTACTGCCCGGGCGGTAGCTTTGCATCGCCAGGCTTGCGTTGGCCCGAAAAGCCTCGTGTGGTAATTGCCATTTCCTGTTTCTCCTTCCGAGTGAAGCGTCGTGCGTTGCCGCACGCACCAGTTCAGCCGCGGGTCCCTGTCACGCGGGAGCACGATAATAGCCACAAATAAAGTCTGACCGCTGCTGAGCAAAAGATGAGTGTCGCTATCGCGACAAAAGACCAGGATGCAAGCTTGACGCGATTTCCGTGGTGTCATTCTGTTGTCACGGAGACATCTGCATGCCACGGTTCATGACACGCTGGCCATGTATTGCGCGGATCAACCCTCGCTTAACGCCGAAAAGGTGAACAGGTCGATTTTGGCCACCTCCGTGCAATGGAAACGATCGAGGCAGAAACATGAAGTTGACGAAACGCCGCATCTCAATGATCGCGCTCTCATTGCTCATCCTTGTGTCAGGGATCCTGGCCGGCAATCAGCCGGTTAAATCACAAAGCACCAACAGCTACAACAACAGCAACAACGGCTTCGCATTGGTCGACAAGGCGGGAACTATTCGCAAGCCAGCCGAGTTTAGAGATCTTTATCAGGTGCTGGGGGTATATACACCGGTAGATCTCAACAACAACACCGAGATGCACTACACCTACGCCTCGCCAGGGACCGCTGAGTATTACCGCAAAAATGGAAAGTTCGCCGATGGAACCGTATTGGTGAAAGAAGTATTTTCAACTGATCATTCGCAACTGACGACCGGTGACGCACATTGGGCCACGAGCACGAAAGTATGGTTCGTGATGATCAAAGACGAGAAGGGACGCTATTCAGGCAATCCTCTCTGGGGTGACGGCTGGGGATGGGCGCTGTACAAATCCGACGCACCTGACAAGCAGGTGGCGACGAACTACAAAAAAGATTGCCTGGGGTGTCATGTCCCAGCGAAGGCTACGGATTGGGTTTACGTCCAGGGGTATCCAGTACTCAAGGCAAAGTGAGCAATACGGTCTGGGCCGTTTTCGGAACGATAAAAAGGAGAGTCTGTAATGAAGAAGTCTGTGTCAACAATCCTCATCGTGGCTGGCCTGATCGGTGCAAGCTTGTACGTGCTCGGTAATCGACCGGTTGCCGCCCAGTCTCAACAGTCGGCAGCGGTGTTCAATCCTGATGGCACCCTGCAGTTGCCGACTGGCTTTCGGAAGTGGGTGTTTGTGGGTGCACCTTTGACACCCAACGGCCTCAACAGCGGCAAGGCAAATTTCCCCGAATACCATCACGTCTACGTTGAGCAGAAAAACGTTGATGCATATCTGAAGACGGGTGAGTTTCCAGAGGGAACGATCATCGTAAAAGAACTAACTCGGGTTCTTAATCCGACTTTTCCTGACGGTTCTCGAACGGAAGCCTCGGGGCGTGGGTATTTCAACGGGAACTACAACGGCATTGACGTAACAGTAAAAGACAGCAAACGCTTTGCGAAGACTAACGGCTGGGGCTTCTTTACGTTCGGGCATCATCCATTGCCCTATGAAAAGACCGCAGCTGAAAAGCCGATAGCTGAATGTGCAGGGTGCCATCTCGCCAACGTCGCTGCCACAGATATGACATGGATTCAGTTTTACCCTCTGCTTCGCGACAAGAAAGGGTATTAATTGATCCGATTTCTGGCAGTGGTGAGAGCCGAGCTACGAAAAATCAGATCCAATTTCAAAGGAACGAGAGGAAAAATAAATATGCCCATGGAAACGAGTAAGTCGAAAGACGCGAGCATGTCGGGAGAGATGAGCATGAACGGCCGTGGAGGCCATCTCTACATGCAAACCAACGAGGTAAAGAATACCATCATCCACTACCACAGGTCCGCCAACGGCACGCTCACAGAGGTGGAACGTGTCGCCACCGGCGGTGCAGGATCGGGCACTTTCAAGCCGATCAGCGGCCAGGAGAGCGCGCCCAACTCCTTTGAAGGCGCGGGTAGCGTCATCCTCTCACCAGATCGCAAGTTTCTGTTTGCCACAAACGGCGGGAACAATTCGGTTTCCAGCTTCGCCGTGGGCGACCAAGGTAGGCTCACACTAATCGACACGAAGCCGACTGGGAACGCCGTGGAAGGAAAGAGCGGTACTGCGAAATCGCTGGCATATTGTCCCTCGAAGGACATGCTTTACGTGGTCCACTCCTTCGGACCCGAACATATCCGGCTCATCTCGGTCTCCAGTAGTGGCAAGCTTACGCCACGAACGGAGAAGTACACATGTAACACGCCAGACAAGCCGAACCGTGTTCCAACGATGGCTGTGCTCTCACCAGATGAGAAATTTCTGCTTGTCGGCACCACCTTCGATCTGCCCATTGCGATCTCCGGCACCTATCCTGATGGTTCACCGATTCTCTGGGTGCCTGGCCCGGACGGCAAACAACGGTCAGTCGCTTCGAATGCTCCGGATCCCGACGGCATAGTAATCCACCGCGTCAAAGCTGACGGTACCCTCGGCGAAGGCTCCTTCCAAGATGGTGGGGGCGGTTCTCCGTTCTACATCGCATTCCTACACAACCGGCCGGATACGTTCGTCGTTGGATATGCCGTCGGCGATGGAGTGGCCTTGGGCCGAATCGACGAAGACGGCAGAATTGGCGTCGACAAGGTCGTACCGATCAACACAAGGCGGGGCGCGATCGCTGAACTTTGCTGGCTGGCTGTCTCCCCCGATGACCGATTCTTGTACGCTACGGTTTTCGGGTACAGCGACGTCACCACCTTCCATATCGACGGCCCCAAAATCAGAGTCGCGAAAGATCCTGCGTGCCCTGAGGTCGAGGGCGATGGCACCTTCAGGGGGCTTTGTGGAGACGTTAGCAGCGGACCGAGCGATAACTGGATTTCGCCGGATGGCGCCTTTTTCTACCAGATTTATGGGAACGCCTCGAAGCTTGTGGGGTACGCCACCAAGCCAGACGGCTCGCTCGAGGAGGTTACCAGTGTCGCCATCCCCTACAACAGCCCGGAGGGTTTGGCGGGATTCTGATTCATTCCGCGTGGTTCAATGATCCGCCCCAGACACATGACCTGGCTGCGCAGTGGCCAGTTGCAATAGGGCGCCGCAGCCACTCCCGCAAGGCTCTGATTTCGCGACGGGAAATGGCTGCGGCAATGGCGATGGGCCGAAACAGGCGAAAGGCGACATAAACATGCCGAAAAATACGAAAGAGACGCATTCTCAAGAACGAGCGGGCGTAAATCGGCGGGCGTTTCTCGAGATAACAGCGACTACGGCTGGAGCTGTTCTCATCGGCGGGATACCAGAAATCTTTGCGGCTCCGAAAGCCTCCAGCCTCTCCCAAGCGCACACTTCGAAAGCGAAGAGTTTGCTGCATGCTCCTGGCGGGCATCTCTACATGCAGACGAACGAAATCCGCAATTCCGTCGTGCATTACCGCTGGTCCGCGAGCGGCACTCTGACTGAGGTGGAGCGTGTGGCCACAGGAGGTGTTGGCTCTGGAACTTTCAAGCCGATCAGCGGTCAGGAAAGCGCGCCCAACGCCTTCGAAGGCGCAGGCAGCGTCATCCTCACGGCGGATCGGCGGTTTCTGTTTACTACAAATGGCGGCGACAATTCGGTTTCCAGCTTTAGTGTAGACAGAGACGGCCAGCTTGTAATGCGTGACGTCAAGCCGACGGGCAACCACGTCGAGGGCAAGAGCGGCACCGCCAAATCACTGGCCTATGCGCCCTCAACCGGCTTGCTCTACGTGCTGCACTCGTTTGGGCCCGACCATCTCAGGCTGATGTCGGTTGACGGCGAAGGCAAGCTCACGACGCGCCCAGAGCGATACACGGCAAATACACAGGACAAGACCGACCGCGTGACGACCATGGCTGTGCTCTCCCCAAGTGGAAAATTCCTCATTGTTGGCACGACGTTTGATCAAGCGCCCGTTCGCACAGGCCAATATCCGGATGGCTCGCCGATCATCTGGGTCCGGCAGCCAGACGGCAAATTCAGGGTAATCGCTACCAATGCCCCGGATCCTGATGGCCTTGTCATATTCCCTGTTAAGGACAACGGCACGCTCGGAGAAGCGTCTTTCCAGGACGCGGGAGGCGCCTCTCCTTTCTACATCGCGTTCCTGCACCGCCAGCTGGATACATTGGTGATCGGTTATGCGGTAAGTAACGGAGTCGGCGTGGCCAAGATCGGCGAAGACGGGAAGATCCACCCCGGGCAGATCGTGCAGATTGACACGAGTGCAGGCAAGCCCTCGGAACTGTGCTGGCTCTCCGTGTCTCATGATGACCGATTCGTTTACACGACCAATTTCGGGTATAGCGACATGAGCAGCTACCACATTAACGGTAATGGGCTGGAAATCGCGAAAGATCCTGCCTGCCCAAAGGTTCGTGGAGATGGCACCTTCAGGGCGATCTGCGGAGACATTAGCAGTGGCCCGAGCGATAGCTGGATTTCGCCAGACGGCGCTTACCTCTACCAGATTTATGGGAATGCCTCAAAACTGGTGGGCTACGCCACTCACACGGACGGATCGCTCAGCGAGGTTACACACGTGAAGATCTCTTACAACAGCCCGCAAGGTCTGGCTGGATTCTGATTCCATTCCTTGAGGAACAAGATGATTTACGTCAGGAACAGGACTCCGCTCGGCGCTGATCCTCTCGCGCCGATGCGCTGCAGTCACTCTCGCGCCGCCACTTCTGTGGAGCGCGGAAGTGGCTGCGGTGCTTCCGTGGTGTCCAATCTCATCGGGAATGGGGACCCAATCTGCTCATCTCCGTCTGATCATGATCTGCAACGAGCCAATGGTTCCGGACGGATCTTGCTGAGCGGCTCGGAACGAGGCACACGCCTCGTGGAGGTTTTTCAGCAGTCTCCCATTCGCATCTTGTTCCCGCACACGGGCCGGGCTGCAGCGGAAGAGGCTGTTCTTATCAATACTGCAGGAGGCATTGCCGGAGGCGACCGGCTCAAAATATCCGTGACCGCGGTGGGGAGTGCTTCGGTTGCGGTAACGTCACAGGCGGCCGAACGGGTATACCGAGCACTGAGTCAAGCCGCGCGGATTTCAACAAAGCTAAGCGCGAGTGAGACCGCGAAACTAGCATGGCTACCGCAGGAGACCATCATCTTCAATTTGGCGCGTTTGAGCCGGGAGACAGAAATCGATCTTACTTCTGGAGCAGAGTTGCTTGCCTTGGAGTGGCTTGTCCTGGGGCGCGCGGCCCACGGCGAGGAAGTAACTGGCGGATGCATCGTCGACAGTTGGCGCGTCAGGAGGGATGGCCGGCTGATCTGGGCGGATACCTTTCGCATCACCAATGAGGTTTTTCCCCACCTTCACCGGAAGGCCCTGCTGGGAGATTGCAGAGCGGTGGCAACTCTCATTTATTTCGGCCCGGGTCTCGACAAATGGAAGGATTTCATACGCGAAAGCACTGCTTCGTCGGATTGCCATTGTGCGGTGTCGTCTGTTGGCGGCCTGATTATCGTACGTTTTGCCGCGAATAGGTCCTCTTCGTTGAGACGAGTTGTGAGAAGTGTTCTCCAGAAATTCGGCCAAGAGTCGGCTCCAGGCCCTTTTCGCGTGCCGAAGATGTGGTCATGTTGAGACAAATAGGGGAGCGGAGAGACTTATGAACCTAACGCCACGTGAAAAAGACAAGCTGATGGTGGCGCTCGCAGCACGGGTTGCTCGAGAGCGGCTCTCAAGAGGCGTCAAACTTAATTATCCAGAATGCGTCGCGCTTCTAACTGATTTCGTACTTGAGGGTGCGCGGGATGGCAAGTCGGTTGCTCAGCTCATGTCAGAAGGCGGCAACATATTGGCGCGTGATCAAGTCATGGAGGGCGTATCAGAAATGGTCCCCGAGATTCAGGTGGAAGCGACATTTCCGGATGGCACCAAACTGGTGAGTGTTCACAATCCAATTCGCTAGAGAGAGGGTAGGGCTGAGATGATACCGGGCGAAGTTTTTCCAGCATCTGGCGAGATCGTCCTTAATAAGGATAGAGATGCCATCTCTATTACTGTTGCCAACACAGGTGACCGGCCAATCCAGGTTGGCAGTCATTATCACTTCGCCGAGACCAACACGGCTCTCGAGTTTGATCGCAAGGCTGCGCTCGGATACCGCCTGGATATTCCTGCCGGAACTGCTGTGCGCTTTGAGCCGGGCCAGACTCGTGAAGTTTCGCTGATCCCGTACGTCGGCGCCCGAATAGTTTATGGCTTCAATCAAATCGTAATGGGGCCGCTGCCTGCTCCTTCATCGAGAGAAGAAAGGTAACCGAGAATGCCTCACTCAATGAGCCGTGCAGCATACGCGCAGATGTTCGGCCCGACCGTGGGAGATAGGGTACGCCTCGCGGATACCGATCTCGTTATCGAGCCGGAGGAGGACCTCACGACTTATGGCGAGGAGGTCAAGTTTGGAGGTGGGAAGGTCATTCGTGATGGCATGGGACAGTCTCAGCGTACTCGCAGTGAGGGCGCAGTTGATACGGTCATCACCAACGCACTGATCCTGGATCATTGGGGCATTGTGAAGGCCGATATCGCCATCAAGGACGGACACATCGCTGTCATCGGAAAAGCTGGCAATCCTGATGTGCAGCCGAACGTCGACATAGTGATCGGACCAGGAACTGAGGTGATTGCCGGCGAAGGCAAGATCGTTACTGCCGGAGGGATTGACGTTCACGTCCACTACATCTGCCCGCAGCAGATCGAAGAAGCGCTTTATTCCGGCCTCACGACAATGATGGGCGGAGGAACAGGGCCGGCTACAGGGACCAACGCCACTACCTGCACACCGGGGCCCTGGCACATTCAGCGGATGATCCAGGCTGCCGATGGCTTCCCTATGAATCTTGGTTTCTTCGGCAAAGGTAATGCAAGCTTCGCCGCGGGTCTTGTTGAGCAGATCGAGGCCGGTGCCTGTGGTCTTAAACTTCATGAAGACTGGGGCACAACACCCGGCGCCATTGATTGCTGTCTCTCTGTCGCGGATGCGTTGGATATTCAGGTTCTCATTCACACCGACACGCTGAACGAGAGTGGTTTTGTCGAAAATACCATCAGGGCCTTCAAGGGCAGGACGATTCACTCGTTTCATACCGAGGGAGCCGGCGGTGGCCATGCGCCGGACATCATTAAAGTGTGTGGTGAACCCAATGTGATCCCGTCCTCGACGACTCCGACCCGGCCATACTCAGTCAATACGCTCGAAGAGGCGCTCGATATGGTCATGGTGACCCATCATCTCGACCGTCGTATTCCTGAAGATGTTGCCTTCGCCGAGAGCCGCATTCGCAAAGAGACAATAGCGGCTGAGGACATTCTGCACGACCTGGGTGCGCTATCGATCATTTCATCCGATAGTCAGGCAATGGGTCGTGTTGGGGAGGTGATCATTCGCACATGGCAGACCGCCGACAAAATGAAAAAGCAGTTTGGGCGGCTGGCGGAGGAGAAGGGTGACAACGACAATTTCAGGGCGCGGCGTTACATCTCGAAATACACAATCAATCCTGCAATCGCTCAAGGCATCTCCAACTACGTCGGTTCAATTGAAGCTGGCAAGCTGGCGGATCTGTGCGTCTGGGATCCCGCTTTTTTTGGAGTCAAGCCTGACATGGTGTTGAAGAGCGGCGTCATCGCCGGCGCAATTATGGGAGACCCCAACGCTTCGATTCCTAGTCCTCAACCGGAACATTACCGGCCGATGTTCGGCGCATTTGGCCGCGCCCTAACGGAAAGCTCGGTGACGTTTGTCAGTCAGGCTTTGATTGAAAAAGGAGAGACGTACGGGGTTGCCAAGAGGCTCCTTCCGGTCAGCAATACACGCAGGATTGGCAAGCATTCGATGGTTTTGAATAGCGCAACTCCGCATATGGAGGTCGATCCGGAAACATACGAAGTGCGGGCCGACGGCCGTCTTCTTACCTGCGACCCGGTAAAAGTAGTCCCAATGGCCCAACGTTATTTCATGTACTGAATATGAAGATACACAGCGCTACCACGCATCGCTCCGCCGGACACTGGCCGCAAGAAAAGGCGGCTGGCTCTCTTACGCTCGATTTTGACGCGCGTCATCGCCGTCGCATCCGCCTTAAGGCGGACGATGGTGAAGAGGTCCTCCTCGATCTTCCCAACGCGGTTGCCATGGCTGACGGAGACGGCTTGCAACTCGATGATGGGAGATGGCTAAGGATTCAGGCTGCTGCGGAACCTGTCGTCGAAATCAGACACCAAGAACTCAAGCAGCTCGTTCGCCTTGCATGGCACTTGGGAAACCGGCATCTACCAACTGAAATTCAGAACCAGTTTCTTCGCATTCGACCCGACCACGTAATCGAAGACATGTTGCGTGGTTTCGGCGCCGATTTGGCAAAAGTGCAGACGGCTTTTCAGCCCGAAGGAGGCGCGTACGGCGGTCACGACCATCATCACAGCCATGATGAGACTGAGCATCATCATGAGTGATGGACAGTGCGGTTGTGCAGCGGCGGCGCTCCTGCGTTTGCAGAGCTGGCTCTCGCCGGCGTTTCCCACAGGAGCTTACAGCTATTCGCACGCCGTGGAGTGGGCTGTCGAAGCGGGACATATAAAGGACCGCAAGAGTCTGGTCGATTGGCTGGAAGCAGACCTCTGTTATGGCTCAGGACGAAATGAAGCCATCTTCTTTTTGCAGGCGTGTCTACGCGCGAAGGAAGACGATCGCGAAAAGTTGCTTGACGTCGTGCAGTTGGCTGCTGCCTTTCGCGGAACATCGGAATTCGAGCTCGAAGCGTCACAGCAGGGGGCAGCGTGTCTCAATACGCTCCGCCAAGTCTGGCCCGATTCACTGCTCGACTGGCTCTCGGAGACAATTCAGCAACACCACATTAAGGCTGTGCTTGCGGTCGTTCTTGCGGTTGGCGCGGCAAAACAATGCATTCCGGCAAGCGTGGCCCTTCCCGCCTTCCTTCAAAGTTATATCGCAAACCTGGTAACCGCCGGCGTTCGCCTGGTGCCTTTGGGGCAAACCGATGGCCAGCTTGCGATCGCCGAACTTGAGCCGTCAGTTCTTTGGGCAACTGCGGAAGCTGAAAAAGCTACGCTCGAGGATCTTGGTTCGGCAGCGTTCTTGTTAGATATTGCTTCCATGGCACATGAAACTCAATACACGAGGTTGTTCCGCTCATGACTCTCACATCTCAGTCAGATTCCCACACCTGCCCCTTGCGCGTCGGAATCGGCGGGCCTGTCGGCTCCGGCAAGACGGCGCTGGTTGAAATGCTGTGTAAGCGGCTCCGCAATAGTTATGACATTTTCGTTATCACCAACGACATTTATACAAAGGAGGACCAGCTCATTCTCACGCGCGCTGAAGCGCTACCGGCAGAACGCATTATGGGAGTTGAGACCGGCGGTTGTCCTCACACGGCAATTCGCGAGGATGCTTCCATGAACCTCGCCGCCATTGAGGAGATGAATCGGAAATTCCCGCATGCAGAACTATGTTTTGTGGAATCGGGCGGCGATAATCTTGCCGCAACCTTCAGCCCCGAGTTGGCGGACATAACGATCTATGTGATCGATGTTGCAGAGGGCGAAAAAATACCTCGCAAGGGCGGCCCCGGTATCACGCGCTCCGATCTCCTGGTGATAAACAAGATCGATTTGGCTCCTCTCGTAGGGGCTGACCTTAAGGTAATGGAAGCCGACTCGCTGAGGATGCGCGGCGAGCGTCCCTTTGTTTTCACGAATTTGAAGAGTGGTGAAGGCGCCGATCAAATCGCAAGCTTTGTGATCGAGAAGGGCGGGTTAGCAACGCCCGCGGCGTAGAGGCGTCCAGCAGTTTTCATTTGTGGCCGTTCTCGAGCATGGGATTCTCGGCTTGCGCGCGACTTGAGCAGCTTGTTCGAAAGGGGGAGTGGGAACGGCGCCGCTGATTGCGATCTTCTTCATTGCCTAGAAACTCGCCGGACTGCCAGGCTCAAATCAGTTTACCCGATCTACTGAGCGCGAATAGACCCCTGCGGCGGAACCTATTTTGTTTTGTCGTGACGTTACCGAAGTATTCTGCCGAACGTCTAAGACGGACAACCCTTTTTCGTAGCTCGCGACGCAGTCGGAAAAGACGAGCTTTCACAGCCGACTGCGTGATTCCCAACACTTGCGCGATCTCTGCATCCGGGAGCTGCTCAAATGCGTGCAACTTTAAGACGCGCTTCGAGGCTTCGCTGATATCCGATGTCCAATCGAGCAAAACGCGCTCGAATTCACGTCGGGCGCAGAGCTCTTCTGGCGTGGAGTTGTTGGCTTTAAGTTCGCAAATCGTTATGCCGTGTTGACTCTCACCGCCCTCATCAATCGCGATGGTGTTGGGTCGCCATCCTCGCTTTTTCATGAGCGCTTGATTGATGGTGATTCGCGTAAGCCAGCTCGAAAAACGGCTATCACCTCGGAAGCTGTCCAAGTGTTTGAATGCTTTCAGGAACGAGTCTTGAACAACGTCTTCGGCGTCTTCCCGGTTCTTGGTGATGCTCCTGGCAACGTTTAGGAGCCGCTGTTCATGGCGCCTTACCAGGACTTCAAACGCGAAGGCGTCTCCTGACCGAAACGATCTGACAAGAACAGCATCCGGATCATCTACAAACCCTCGATAATCAGCTGGGTTCAACGTAGTCAGCGGTTGGGGCAACATTTGTTGGGCAGGGCCTGCATTTGCGGCTGTTTGCAGCATAACTGTCTCCAGAGAGTTCTTGAGCAAGCACCTTACCAATTCCGCAATGAAGCAACGAAAACATCTTTTCGTACCAGAATCACGTTGCTGGGAGCGCTTAGGCGTGCTGGTCCTGCGAACAGGTGACAGCCGATCGACATCCTGGCAACCGGCTGACGCAAAAGACGGCAAACGGCCACATGAACTTCGACCTGTCGAAGACTGAAATTGGATTTGGCATGCCAGTTGCACTTCCCTTTAGCGCAATCCAGCGCGTGGTTGCGAAGGAGGGTTTATGGACTCCAACTCGATGGAACATATTTACGGTGCCATCAATACGATCGCCAACGGCAAGCTCGATCACGAAACCGAAGAACGCGTCGCGCAATCGATTGAGCAGGAACTTCTGAAGCTGAGGGCACGATTCACTGCGGGGCCCGCCGCACTGCTCCATGAAAGCAGCCAAGGCCAGTGCAGAGTCGTGTAAGTTCGACTTTCCAACAGTTGCGCGGAAGGGACGTATGAAAGACGTTCACTCGTCAATGAGCCTTGAGTAGCTGGTCTACGGTCGCCAGCAACACTTCCATTCCGGCTGACTTTTCCACTACCGCGTCCACGACCGCCAGATCGGGTTCCGGAATCTGGAACGCGCCAGTAAAAAGAACGATCTTTATGGTGGACCTCGTATCTTTGATGCGGGCGGCAAGGCGAGCGCCGTTCATCTCTGGCATCTGATAATCCAAAACGGCCAGTTCGATATGTTGCCGATGCAATAGCTCTATGGCATCAGTAGGATTGCTTAGCGCTGTCACGTGGTAACCCTTGGTTGCGAGAACCTTCGCCGTAAGGAGCACCACCGTCTCTTCGTCGTCGACGCAGAGCAAGTTGTAACGATGGGTCTCATCGTTTCTCCACTCTGGGTCCGTAATCAATCCTCCATTTTTCTCTGGGCGGCGGAGCATCTCTCTCGTCAAAGCAACTCTGCAACCAAAGTCGCATACAGTCCCATTCGGAAAAGACAGGGCAAATTCGACCGGGATTGGCGCTTCCACAATTTAAAAACCACTCAGAATTGACTTATAGGCTGTCGCCAAGGCTGGGATACCCTGTGGCACCATCGAAAATCAATAACTTACAGCCATTTCTGAGCTCGACTGTTATCTCGGGATTGAAAACAAAGGAGTTATGCAGAAACCCTTGGGAAACGCGATGGATTACGAAACGGATTAACGTCGGTGAGCGAGTTTGAACTTCTGAACGGCGGTAGGCCTGTCAGCCCGGATTCCTATGATGTTGCCGGGCGGGTCTTCGAATAAACACTGGCTAAGCTCAATCCAACTCTGTAAACGCGACCGGTTTGCGCCCCCAACCTCCTCCGCGCGCCTAGATCAGGTGGACGAAGTGCAATTCGTGCCGCTTTCGGCGAAGGGACAATACGCTTCGATACTTCTGATCGTCCCACTGAACCATGGAAATGCGGTCTCTCCCCCATGCTCGCAGGTCTGTCATTCCGAGTTATTTTGGAAGCAGCTCACATGAGTCTGTTCCTTCGGTTGCCAAGTGTTGGCGCGCCACTGCCGGATACCAAAGCACCAAGCTGAGCACTTGCGGCCAACGTTGGCCCACGCCTCGGTTTTTACCGAGGCTTTTGGCGGGCAGATTGATCTAGCCTGGCATGACAACTAACTTGTCTTTGGGAACGGCGTCCAGCGCGGTCCGATCGATATTGAGATGAGCCATCACCAGTTCAGGCGGAGTATGTGATAACCACTCCGCAAACGAGATATCCTGATAGAAGCTGCTCTTGAACATCTCCAGGAAGATCAGGTCCGTGTCCCCTGTATTCTCGATGTAGTGCAGAAGGGATTTTTCCACGTAGCCAACATCTCCCTCTTGAAAGTCTACGGTGCGAGCTTTATTGCCGGTTGCCACCACGGTCATTCTTCCTTTGCCCGCAATGTAGTACTGCCATTCGGACGCGTTGGGGTGCCAGTGGAGTTCTCGCAGTCCTCCCGGGTGAAGTGTGACCATAGCCATGGCCACCGTTGTCGCTACCTTAAACTTGCTCGAATCAACGATGCGTACCTCTCCGCTTTTCGTACTGACCGTGGGTGGCATTTCCATAGTGCGAAATGCGAAATCGAGCGGCGACTTCCCAAGTGCTCCTGCGGCCGCTCTCTGGTCAGCCTCCAAAAGGCCGGGAACTGCCGTCTGGAAAATGAACAACTCTTGCCTTGGAAGATTCTTCAAAGCCTGGCTGGCGACACCAAGATTCTTTGACAGGACCTCGGAGGGCAGGTGGGCCATAGAGTCGCTCAGCAGGACCGTCTCGGATTCTGAAAAATCTCCATCATCGAACACCAGCATGAATTCCGCACCGTCCGGCCCCAGGCCCTGAAGAGAATGCGGGATACCGGTAGGGAAATACCACAGATCGTTTTTTTCCAGATCCGCGACAAAGCTCTTGCCGTCAGCATCGATGGCCGTGATGCGCAGCGACCCGTAGAGCATGATCGCCCATTCGGCTGCGGTGTGCCAATGCAGCTCGCGAACACCCCCAGCCGTGAGTCTCATGTTTACGCCGGCCATGGTCTTGGAGACAGGCAGTTCCCGAACCGTCACCTCTCGTGACCATCCCCCATCGTACGAACGCCTGTTGGCAAGCGAGAACGGATATTTGAAGGTTGGAACCAGGCTTTTGGAATCCGTCGCCGGAGGCCATGTGGAATCCGAGTTCTGTGAGTCCAGGGGTTTGTTCCCGGGACCGGGATCGGTTGCGTGCCGAGGTTTGGAAGCTTCCTGTGCCGTAGAGCTAGCGACCAACAAACTACCCGCCCCGGCGGCGAGTGCAGCCGAGCTGACTCCAAGAAACTTACGACGCGAAAATTGATCTTTCATGTTGTCATTCTTCATGGCATGGTTCCTCCATCTACTTTGTTGCTAACTTCGCATATGTCAACTGCAAATTAGGCATATACTTCTCGCTACGCAGCCGCTTGAAAGAGAATTCCGGTCTTAGCGGCGGTACCGGCTCCTGCTGCCGGGCACCAAAGCGCCAAGCCGCACACATGCGGCTACCGTAGCTCGACGCCAATCTGGAATAGCATCTCCAAGCGGCCAATCCACAAGTTCCAGTTCCTCGATCCAGTCCAGCGCCGATTGTCGAGCCTGCTCAGCGCCGAAGAGCTTGTCTACCGCCCTGATGAAGGCCGATAGCTCTTTTTCAGCCAGGATTAGAAAGCCATCAGTGAGTTGAACGCAAGGGTCCGTTTCCGCATCCCTTGAAATTTTCCGTTTCTCGAGCATGGCAACCTTTGCAACCAACTCGTGATGTCGCACGAATCAGGTCATTTACTCAAGTCTTCTCCAAACCTTGGCCGTCCGCTTTTTGATTCTTTCTTGCTAACCTCGTCCTCAATCACGTCCCAGTGTTCGACCAAAACCCCATCGAGCTTCTTAACGCCGAACGCCTCGATGAAGGCAGCTAAGTGCTGCGCCAACTCTTCAATCGAAGTTGGAACTTCACCGCTAGAGCTGGAGACGCCGGCGTTGTCGAATAAAATTACTTCGCGGTCCTGGGCAAATCCGTCGGTCACTGCGGGATCCCAATGATCCATGGTTCCGGTAAAGTGCATGAAGACGAGCAGCGAGATGTCAATCTTTGCGCCGATGTGGCGGTTGGCGAAGCGACGGTATGCAAAGCGAATGCCAGCCGCCTCAACAAGTTGCGTCGGCGCGGTTTGATGGGTATGCACAGTCGTCCTTCCTTTCCGTGTTTCGATCATTCCGGTGCACCCTTCCAAATCTACGTTGGGGTACCTCTCTGGTTTGCGCGATCCTGTATCAGACGCTCGGCCTTCACTTCACACTTGTTCACACAAGTCAGAATCATGGTTCTGGAACACTCGCCGCATAGCCAGAAGTTTTCCAGCCGCATGCCGCCAGTTTTCGTAGACAAAACGAACCGATAAACCCTACCGTCACGCAAGTAGCGGAGTTCACGCCCGCAGTCGGGATTGGCACATTGGTTGACCATCAGGTTCCTAATCTTCCAACGCGGTTCCTTACGACCAAGTATCCGTCCTTGATACGATCTGCAACGATCTCGGCGATCAAGATGGTCGTCGGATTGATCGCCACCGTGGGGGTATCAGGCATGATCGAGGCGTCGCCGAGGTAGAGGCCTTCGACACGTCGCACCTTGCCGTTTCAAGCCGACTTCTGTTGTCACGTGATTGAATATCTCCACGCCATTTGGAACAGCAATCGCCCTGCCACGATTCCTTCGCCGCGAGGGCTTGATTTCCGTTGTTTTTGTGCAGCGTCTAATACCCCGGTGTTTGGTTTGGCGTCGAGTCTCTGACGTCAAGGCGGAATGTTGACTGACACGTCGCGAGCGCAGTTCGCTCATGCGTTCAACCTTACGTTCAGACGAACGGAAAACACCGACTCTGAAGGCGCTCGCCTGATGCTTGACCTTGCCGGACATATCAACCCAGAAGGCCGTTTTCGGCCAACTCTTGCTTCCTTGAACGGAACTCATCTTCTTTATTGGATTTAGACATCAGCCAAATCGAGACTTTTCGCTACTGTCACTTCCGTACCGGTGGCACCCCACTGAAAGGGGCTGGATCAAGGTACCTCAACTGGCAACCCGGCCAGCTCCGCTTCTTCCGCAAGATTGCGGATGGCTAGGCGTGTCTCGCGCACCATAATGCTGCACCCGAACGTCAGGCTACCGACACCCACGATGCCGGAAAGCAGCCCCAAGATCGCCAGGAAATTGAAAGCGATGCGCAGGTCGGGAGTGGTAAACGAAGACCCGACGAGCAAAATCAGCGCACCCGCTGCGAACGAACCAATTGACACGTAGAAACATATGAGCGCTCGAAGGACAAGGTTGCAGCGCACTCGGAGTTCTTCCAACTGACGCCGAAACGTCGAGGTAGAATCTGGATTGGGCGCGAGATTTATGAGTTGCGTTGACACAGTGCGCGTTCTATCCACGACTCTCGCAAGTCGATTGGCCGTTCCCAGGCAAAGTACCGACGACGCGCTGGTCAGGATCGCAGGTGCAACGACGATCGACAAAGCAGCAAACGGATTGTTGCCGAAGTATGGAACTTCCATTTACCAACTTCCGCCTGGATTCCGCGGCAGCAGCTGACCCCGACAGGACCAATCGAAGTACTCGCAGCGGCGGGAGGTATGAACGACTCTGAGGCCCGGCTGTGATTCGGCGCGTTTCACAGCAGCTTTTCAATGGTGATAGGTAGGTCCCGCACCCGCTTTCCCGTTGCGTGATAAACCGCGTTTGCTATCGCCGGCGCGACGGACACGGAAGTGAGTTCGCCTAAGCCTTTCGCGCCGATCGGGCTTGCTTCACCGTCGAACTCACCCACGAACAGGACGTCGAGATCTGGAATATCCGCGCAGGTCGGCACGAGATACCCGGAATAGTTGCGGTTTACGAACCGGCCCAACGTCAGGTCGGTTTCTGATTGTTCGGTCAGGGCATGACCGACACCCCATATAATTCCGCCAATCGCCTGGCTGCGCGCCGTCTTCGGATTGATGACCCGGCCACAGTCGTAAGCGCCAACAAAGCGGTTCAGACGAACGATCCCAAGGTCGGGGTCAACGCGCACTTCGGCGAACACCGCAGAGAAACTGAAGGTCGCCTTCGATCCTTCGGGACTGGGGTCGTAATTTCCTTCACCGACTAGTGAGTCGACATCATTGCGCGCAAGCAATTCTTCGTAGGAAACCTCCAGATTGCGGCGCGGTGACAGCAGTTTCCCTGACGCAGCAATGACTTCATCACCGTTTTGCGCATCTGCCAGAGGAGCAAATCTGCCGGCGCGGGCCAGCGCGATCGCCTTGTCCCGAGCGCCTTTCGCGGCCAGCATTACCGACCCGCCGGCGTTTGCCAGGGTGGCCGACCCGATCGAGGCGTGCGACTGGGGTAATCTCGTGTCGCCAATCCGCACGCTTATCTTCTCGGGCGGCAGCCCCAACGTGTCTCCAGCGATCTGCCGAAATACCGTATATGTGCCGGTTCCGAGGTCATGCGAGCCGGCCTCGACCAAAGCTGATCCATCGCGCCGCAGCGTAACCCGCGCCTGTGCTGGCCAGCGCCAATGAGTGTAGATCGCCCCTGCCATGCCCTGTCCGATCAGGTGGCGGCCATCGCGCATTGAGCGCGGCTCGGCTGTCCTTTTCTCCCATCCAAACCGTGCTGCCCCCTCGATCAGACACTTGCGCATCGCGCGCGTAGAAAATGGGCGGCCGCTTTCGGGATCGATCTCTGTATCGTTGAGCAGACGGACCGTGACCGGATCGACCCCTATGGCATACGCGAGCTCATCCAGGGCGCTTTCAAGCGCGAAATGCCCGAGTGCCTCGTGCGGCGCTCGAAGCGGTGTGGGTGTGTTCCGGTTAACGTGGGCGATTTTGTGATTCGTCGCAATCCCTCCAGTGGCGGCCCAAAGCGACCGGGGACACAGCGCCGCGTATTCGATGTAGTTGTCGAACATCGACGTGGGCGTGATGCTGTCATGGCGGATGCCGTTCAACTTGCCATTTCGCTCGGCCCCCAATCTGATTACCTGCATACTTGCACACTGATGGCCAGTCATCGAGTACATCTGTGCCCGAGTGAGCTGGACATGAACCGGCCGGTTCAAAACCTTCGCCGCCGCCGCCGCGATGAGGGTATGAGGCCACACATACGCCTTGCCGCCAAAGCCGCCGCCGAGGAACTGACAGACGACGTTGATCTTCTCCGGGGGAATACCGAGAACCATCGAGACGAGTTCTCGGGTGCCGAAGATGTGCTGTGTAGTCTCGTAGAGTGTCAGCGCCCCATCGGCGTCCCACACCGCAGTCGTTGCGTGTGGCTCCATCTGATTGTGGTGCCGATCCGCGGTAACGTAGGTTTGCTCGATCTTAACGGGGCTGTCGGCGATGGCCTTTTCAGCGTTCCCGACCGACGACGCCACCGGCCAGAGGAATTGCGGAGGCTGGACTGCCTCCTTCGCGGCCGGGCGATCAAACACGGCTGGGGGCGAACTCTCATATTGGATACCGATCAATGTCCCGGCATACGCTGCCTGGTCGCGAGTGCTAGCGACAACCAGAGCTACGGGTTGGTCCGCATAGAGAATTTGGTCGTCCTGCAGAGGGAGGTAGGACTGCCCATGCGGATGCAGGTGGCTCCACGGTTTGGGCGTTGGGTTCATCCTTGGCAAGTTGCGATGAGTGAACACCGCCAGCACCCCCGGAGCCCTTTCCGCCGCCCTGGTATCGATCGAGACCGTCCGGCCGTTGGCAATCGGACTCTGCACGATTACCCCATGCACTACATCGGCGATTGGCAGATCTGCTGTATAGCGCGCGGCGCCAGTGGTTTTCAGGCGGCCCTCGAGTCGGGAGATGGGTTGTCCAATCGCGTTCATAGGCGTGCTCCTGCCGTTTCAAGCGCGCGAAGTGCGACTCGCTGCGCAAGCTCGACTTTGAAGACATTATGTTCGAGCGGCCTGGCCTCGGTGAACGAAGCCGCTATCGCCGCCTTGAGCGCATCGGTGTCGTCAAGTGATACTCCACGCAATGCGGTTTCGGCGGCCGTGAGACGCCAGGGTTTGTGCGCCACGCCGCCCATTGCTATCCGCGCGGAACCAATCCGTCCACCATCCGCCGTTATCGCCGCCGCCGCGGAAACCAGCGCAAACTCGTACGACTGGCGGTCGCGAAGCTTGAAGTAATGCGAGGCGCGTCCTTCGGTTCGTGCGGGTACCTCTATCGAGATGATGAGATCGCCTCGATCCAGCACGATGTCGCGCTCCGGCGTGTCGCCGGGAAGGCGGTGGAACTTCGCAAAAGGAATCGATCGCTGTCCGCCGGGACTGCGCACCAAAACGTTGGCGTCCAGAGCGGTCAGCGCCACCGCCAGGTCGGAGGGATGAGTCGCGACGCAGTCGTCGGACCATCCGAAGATGGCATGATTGCGATTGAGCCCGAAACGCGCCGAGCAGCCCGAGCCCGGCCGTCGCTTGTTGCAGGGAAGATCATCCTCGTCCCGGAAGTATGCACAGCGAGTTCGTTGCATGATGTTCCCGCCGATGGTGGCCATGTTTCGGAGCTGGCCTGAAGCGGCGAACAGGAGACTCTCGGCGATAACCGGGAAGCGGGACCTCACCTCAAAATGAGCGGCAACATCGCTCATGCGAGCCAAGGCGCCGATGCGCAGCCCGCCGCCGGACGGCACATCGATGTAAGACATATCGGGCAACCGATTCAGGTCGAGGAGACGCTCGGGAAAGGTTGCTCGATCCTTCATCAGACCGATCAGGTCCGTACCGCCCGCGATAAAGGCAACATGGGCGTCCTGCGCATGAGCTGCGATCGCCTCTGAAATGTCAGCCGGACTCGATAGCGTGAATTGATGCATGGTTAACGCCTCCCTACCACTTCAGCGATGGCGGCGACGATGTTCGGGTAACAGGAGCAGCGGCATAGATTCCCGCTCATGCGCTCGCGAATCTCAGCTTTCGAAAGATCTGCGATGGTGAATGGTTCCGTGACATCTACCGTTGCGGCGCTCGGCCAGCCCGCCTTCGCCTCTTCGATCATTGCGGCGGCGGACATGATTTGCCCAGATGTACAAAATCCGCACTGAAACCCGTCATGCTCAATGAACATCTCCTGAAGAGAGTGCAGTTCGCCATCGCTTTCCAGCCCTTCAATCGTGGTGATTCGATGACCGCCGTGCATCGCCGCGAGGGTCATGCACGACAGAATTCGCCGACCTTCGACATGGACAGTGCAGGCTCCGCATTCGCCGCGGTCACAGGACTTCTTGGGACCAGTCAAGCCCAACTCATCACGCAATGCATCGAGGAGCGTGGTGCGTGGCTCGACTCTTAGCATTCGCGGTGAGCCGTTAACCGCCATTCTCACGTCCGTGCGCAGGTCACTTTGCGCTTGCCCTGGATATGTCGTCGTCATATTTCCTGGTTACCTCCCGAAATTCTGAAGCCCGCTACCGCTTTCCGGTCGGACCTTACCTGTCAGATCATTCCAAGGCTCGAACTCCCGACCACAAATAATGTTTGCCTCGTAATGAATTCCGCATTTTTCGCCGGCAAGAAAGGCAATCGTCGCCGCGATCTCCTCTGGACTCGCAAATCGTGCCATTGGCACTCTGGCCAGATAATGCTTCTCGCCCTCGCTTCCTTTCAGATTGTTCTCCCCGAATAACTCGGTCTCAGTCGGGCCCGGAGCCACGGCATTTGCCGTAACGTCGGCAGGGGTGAGATCAACCGCCATACTTCGGGTCAAACTCTCGAAGCGCTGCTACCGGAACCTTTACCCCGCGGGGAAGAGTGGGGCGAGAAATACCACACTTTTTCATTTTGTAAATCAGGGTGGTGCGCTTGAGGCCCAGTCTGGCTGCCGCCCCTTCCGGCCCGCCGATCATCCAGCTGGCCGCTTCTAGAGCCTGCAAAATCAGGGCTCGGTCAACTTCCTTTAGCGCCGGGGATCTCGACATTACAGTTACCGTCTCGAGATGGTTCGACGGTAGGGGATTCGGAAGGATGCCATCATAGGAAAGGAGCACTGCGCGTTGAATCAGGTTCTGCAGCTCACGCACATTCCCAGGCCAGTCGTAAGAGCGCAGCGCCATCATGGTTTCTTCAGGAATTCGTTCAACGCGCTTACCGATCTGGCAGCCGTAGACGTCAACGAAATAAGTAACCAGAGCGGGTATATCCTCTCTGCGCATCCTCAAGGGCGGCAGTACTACCGGAAACACATTGAGGCGATAAAAAAGATCGCCACGAAATTCGCTTCGCTTCACCATGCGCTCCAGATCTCGGTGAGTGGCGGCCACCACGCGCACGTTCACGCGGTAGGTCCGAGTACTTCCCAGGCGTTCGAACTCTTGCTCTTGCAGAATCCGCAGCAGCTTGGGCTGCAAAGGCAGCGGAATATCGCCGACCTCGTCTAAAAAAAGCGTTCCCTTATCGGCCAGTTCGAAGCGCCCGATTTTCTGCGAGATCGCCCCGGTGAACGCTCCCTTCTCGTGTCCAAACAGCTCACTCTCGAGAAGATCGAGGGGAATCGCCGCGCAGTTCAGCTTTACGAATCGGCCTCCGCGCCGGGAGCTGAGGTTGTGTATGGCGTGAGCGATCAGCTCCTTGCCGGTTCCTGTTTCTCCCTGGATAAGGGTAGTGGAATTTGTTGGAGCGACAATCTGGACGAGATTCAACACTTCCCGGAGAGTCTCGCTTCCGACGATGCCCGCAAAGCCATTGTTCACACCCTTGTCCTTCAGTGACTGATGGCCTCTGGATTCGATACTTGAGAGCAGTGCCGAGGAAGTGGATTCGGGTGTCTCGCGCGTGGGAACGTCGTCTTCATATTCTCGCTCGGTGAGACAGGTCTTGACGTCATTTTGATTTTCAAGAAGCCCATTTCCCCAACTCATGTTCGTAGCCCATTGTGTTGCTGTTGCCATGACGTCTCCTTCACTGTCGTGGCCTTCTCGCGCCGATCGCTTACCTCTGCGTTGATCAGGGTTTCGAACTCGCTTACGTTTTCTGCGCACATTCGACCGTTCAGCTTAAAGACCACATTTCCGTTGGCTATCCTCTCAATCTTCAGCATCTTCCCTCTCCTGGAACGGGAATTAGAGCTTCGAGTTTAGGCAACTTCGCTCTGTAACACTTCGAACTCGCCAGAGATCCAGAGCAGAGACGGCATGCCCTGCGCCGAACTGATCTCTTCGAATGCGTTGCAGCGTTCGCTTAGTCCTTATTAATGGCAGGCGATTTCGCCATACGATTTCCAGTTCCATAACTCAACTCCTCAACATCTTCCACGTGTGCGCTCATCGTCTGTGATTTCTCTTGAACATGACTCGGACTGTAGAACAAGTTCCGCCAGCGGGAGAACCCCAGATGGAAGAGTTCCAGACCCGGTATATAGAGATGGGTGGTGACTCTACTTTAGGGTAGGTCGAAGGCAACTCGTTGAAGACAACCCCAGGCACTCAAATATCGAGACGTTTCCTGCCAAAAAGGAGAGCATCGATCGAGAGCGCGCCGGGTCCCAGAACGGCGATGGCGACTCCCATCGTTGCCAAGAGGACGTTATTTCGCAAGTGAGCAGTGCCTGAGATAGCGATCCAGACATCAGTAACGGCTAGAAGCGCTCCGGCGATCGGCGTCCAAAAGCCGGCGAGCAGAAAGATTCCTGCGCTGGCCGCGATTATTTGCAGCGCAAGCGATTCATGCTGAGGCTCTCCCGTCAGTCTGGTGATGCCGTCGTAAATCGGGAGAATTCCGGCAACTATCCGTAGCAGGAGAAGTCCCCTCCCAGGCCAGCCGCCGGGAAACATCGAAAATAGGCGTTGCAGAGAAGCCCCTGTCTTAAAGACTCAAAGATAAGGCAAGCCCAACATGATTCGATACTCCAAAACGAGGGGGGTAAGTGCTGCTCCTTTGGGGAGGTTACAATGCAATGATTCCGCGCTTCAGCGCGATCGTGACGGCGTGCGTTCGATCGCTTGCGCCAAGCTTAGAGAGAATGTTCCTGACGTGGAACTTAACTGTCTCCTCGGTAATCGAGAGTTGATTGGCGATCAGTTTGTTTGCGTTCCCGCCGGCAAGCAAGCGTAGAACATCGATTTCTCGCAAGGTCAGCGCGTCATCGGCCGCGTGTTCGGCGAGTTGGGAAGCGATCTCAGGCGGGATGCGCTTTTCCCCAGCATGGACGGCGCGGATCGTATCCAGGAGTTCTTTCCGCAAAAGACTCTTTAGCAAGTAAGCTCGCGCACCGGCTTTCAGAGCGCGTAGAACTTGAACATCGCCCTTGTAGGTTGTCAAGACGATGATTCGTGCCTCTTGAGATTCGTTGCGAATCGCGATGATCGCATCGAGACCGTTCATTTCTGGCATTTGCAGATCCATCAGGGTGACGTCGGGATGGTGTTCACGGAACTGCTGGATAGCTTCGCGCCCATTGGACGCTTCGGCGACCAATCTCATGTCCGATTGCCCCCCGATAAACATTGCGATCCCTTCGCGAACGAGGGAATGATCGTCGACCACCAGAATCCGAATTAAACTGACATCGGCGCTCATGACTAGGTCTTTGTTTCGTTTACATCGGTTTCTTGCGCATCCATTACTTTGCCATAAGTTGCATAAGCGGTGGAGGCAGGAATGCTCAGCTCCACCTCCGTACCAGAATCGAGCTTACTCCAGACCGCCAGCTTACCGCCTACAAGTTGGGCGCGTTCGCGCATGCCATGCAAGCCGTAGTGTTTCGCGCGCCCATCTCCACTAAAAAACTTCGGGTCAATACCCTTTCCGTCATCCCGGACCCGCAACCGAAGCCACCGTTCGCCATATAGGATTTGCACTTCGATTCGCTGTGCCTGTGCGTGCCGGAAGGCATTGCGCAAGGCCTCGGCTGCAATGCGGTAGACTTCGTCTCGGAGGATCGGATGGAGATTCCGCGGCACGCCTTCCACCTCCACCTCAAAGACCACAGAATTCTGCTTTGTGTCAGCGGCCCCGAGTTCTTCTCCGAGAATCCTTACGGACGAGACAAGGTCGTTGGTTTCGACCACGGAGGCGCGCAAGCCCTGTACAGCATCCCGGCCCTCATTGATTGCTTGATCTGCCCGATCAATCGCGACCTCAAGTGTTTTCCTGGCTTCGACCGGACGCCCCGGCAACAGGTCGATACCAGTTTGAAAATGGAGCATCAGTGCCTGAACGCTTTGCAGCAACGTATCGTGCAGTTCCCGCGCGATTCGTGTCCGTTCGTTGACGCGTGCTTTCAGTCCTATCGCGAACTGGTGCTGCAATTGCCGAACACGGAGTCGATAGATCCCCCAGAGCAATACCAGGAAAACTGCAGCGCAAAGAATGCGGAACCATACGGTTTGATACCAGGCTGGAGCAATCAAGAAGGTCAGGGATGCGCCTGCTTCATTCCAGACACCATCGTTGTTACAAGCGATTACGTGGAAACGATAATGGCCGGGCCGGAGGTCATTATAAAAAGCCTGTCGCCTTATGCCCGCCTCCTGAAAGCCGGAATCGCGACCGTCAAGCATGTAACGAAATAAGACCTTTTGCGGCGCGGCATAGCTCAGGGCTGTATAGTCAATTTCGAGATCGCGCGTTAGCGCCGGGAGCTTGATTCCCGAATCCATCGGGTACGCCTTGTGGTCGGCAACAAGAGCCTGGATCTTGACGGGCGGCGGAACAATATTCTGGGACACATGCGCCGGATCGATCACTTGCAGCACGCTGCCGTTGGCAAACCAGAGTCGTCCATCGGGCGTTTTGGCGCTGGTATTGAAGTGACCTAAACCGGACCGGAACCCGTCGAAGGTATCGAACACCCTCAGAATCAATTTGCTCTCTGGATGCTCCCACCACTCTCGCATCTGATCGCGAGGAATCTCGATGAGGCCGCATTGCGCGAAGAGCCACAAGTTGCCTGCATCGTCCGTAATCAGTCCGCTTACATAATTGCAAGGCAAGCCGTTGTCTTTGGAAAGGATTTGCTGCTTCCCATCTTTCCAGGCAACCACGCCAGAGGCCGTTCCGCCCAGGATGGAACCGTCGGAGGCAGCAGTGATTGCCATAAAATGACTGTTTGGGTGTTCGTCAAAGCTAAAGGTCTGGACCTTTCCGTCGCGAAAGCGCCCCAAATCGCCCGACCGCAGGCCTAACCAGATTCCGCGCTGAGGGTCGGCCACTATCCTTCCGGTGAATGGCGTTTTCGGCGGAAAGAACATTTCCTGGATCCTCAGGCCCCGAATCCGAACGAGTGTGCCTGGTGGTCCCTTGGCCTCAACCCAAATGTTACCATCCGAATCTTCGGCGATCCCAAAGATCATCCCGAGGGGACTCCCATTGGGCTTCGTGATTTGACGAAACCTTCCGCCCTCGCGAACGAATAGCTTGTTGTCCATTCCCATCCATAGGCGGGCGGCGCGATCTACAAAAAGACCCGTAACTTGATTTCCTGGCGGGGCCTTTTCCGTATCTAAAGATACTCCCCCGGGCTCGAGGACCTCCAGGCGGCTCGTTCCTACCCACACCCGACCGTCTGGCGTGGCGGCAACCGATTCCACTGCGTCTTCGTTCAGCCCTTCGCGTCTAGAAATACTTTTGACGCGAAGATCACGAAACATATCGAGGCCCCCCGTTGTCGCGACCCAGATGTTCCCCTCGCGATCCTCAAATATATGGCGTATAACGTCACCCGATAAACCCTCAGCAGTGCCGTAGAGATCAACTTTGTTACCGCGAATCTTGTAAAGACCATGCAATGTTCCGACCCACAGGTTTTCCTGATGATCGCTGAGCAGAGCGCTCACCGTTAGAGTCTCGCCATTCAATTTGGGCGCAAGAAACGGCTTCAAAGTACTGTTGATCAGGTGCTGCAAGCCGCCACCCTTTCCGGGCGACGCGATCCCGACCCAAACAGAGCCATCGGCCGCCGGTGTCATCCCTGCCACGCCGAGACTTCCCGGATTGGATTGCAGCGTCTGCGGACGGTACACTTTCGAGGACCCAGAGGAATCGGGGCGCCATCTGACAAGAGTTCTATCACTTCCTACCCAGAGATCTCCGGATGCATCTTGGGCCATGGCGGAGGATTTGGTTATATCAATTCCGTTTTCATTTCCGTAGCAGTGAACTTCGGCCTTCAGAATCTGACAAAGGGGATGTGTGCCGTCACCGGGTCGAACGTGCAGGAACCAGATTTTCCCCTCTCTATCCTCAAGGAGGGGCGCAGCTACCCATCCTTTCTCGTACAGAGTCAGTCGCCCATTGACAAGGTGGGCCAGGCCGGCTTCGGTTCCGACCCAGAGGCTGCCATCCCTCGCGCCCAGCATGGAATTAACCGAGGTTGAAGGCAATTCCTCTCCGGATTGTGCGCTCCAGCGAACAAACTGCACACCGTCAAACCGGAAGAGCCCGCTGTAAGTTCTGACCCAGATGTACCCATCTGTGGTCTGCGTAATAGCTGTTGGCGTTCCTCCGAAATATCCGTCCTGCGCCCGCCAAACGCTGTGACCGTATTGTGAGATGTGACTTGTGCGGTCGAGGGCAATCCCAACTGAGGAATGGAAGCAAACAATTGCCAACACAATGATCGCTCGGCGCATGAATTCTCCATCCTCGCTGAAAAATGAATGCTCTCGGTCAAAAGCGGGCAATTCGTGTGCATAAGCGTGAACACTCGGTTGACCCGGCCTGAAAAAGACATTGTAACTCTTCGCGTTGTCGCGATGGCTGTTGAGTCGGCTACTTCTGAACTGGAATCTTCACCGTTTGTCGCAGCCTCTCAGTTGAATGCGTGATGGAATTGCGCTCACACGCCATGTCAATCTGCTTTCCGCCTTGACGTCAGAGGTTCGTCACGCAACAAATACCATCGAGAATCGCAATTGCACAACTCTTTTGAATTCAGGCGATACTGCGACGCTGCCTTTCTGGCACTCGGCGTGCTGCTGTAGAGAGCGCTGACATTTTTTCTTGGCGCTGCCATACTTGTTCCTGACTACGCTTTCGTTCTTATTCTCAACCCTGGCCTGGATGGGAGCCAAGTCTTGGTGGATTATTCTTTGGGCAGTTGGACAATTCGTAATTAAGGATGTGGTATTGCTTAGAGCCGCAATTTGGTCGCTGGGAGAGGCTCTAATCCCGAAAGAGAAGCCGACCTTCGAACCCTAAACACACGAGAGGACAATGCCATGCAGACAGCTCAATCGGACTATTTCTCGGCCTATCGGCAACTGAAGCTGACGCGCGACGCCAAGGGCGTGCTGGTTGCCGAGTTCCATAGTAACGGCGGGCCATGCATTATGAATGCACAAGGCCACACGGAATTTGTCGACGCTTTTTACCGGATCGCACAAGATCGCGCTAACAAGATCGTCATCCTCACCGGCGCGGGAGGGGAATTCATTATCGATGTGGATTGGTCGTCTTTCGGCGACGTTTCTGATCCCGGAGTCTGGAGCCAGGTTCACGACGAGGGTGTTCAGGTTTTGGAAAACATCGCCAACATACGCGTGCCGGTGATTGCGGCGATTGAGGGACGAGCCTACGTGCACTCCGATTATGCATTGCTCGCCAATGTTATTGTGGCGAGCGAGGGTGCGACTTTTCAGGATGTCGCGCACTACGCCGTAGGTGTTACACCGGGTGACGGCATCTTCACCACGTGGAGTTATCGTGGTGGAGCGGGACGTGCCGAGGCGTTTCTGCTCGATCCGAAACCTCTGCCGGCGCGCACTGCGCAGCAGTGGGGAGTGGTCGCGGAGGTTGTGCCGAACGGGCAGGCGCTCAATCGAGCGCGAGAATTGGCCGAACTGTACCTGAAGGCTCCGGAGGTTACACGTCGCAACACCCGCGTACATTTCATCCAGCCGTTGAAGGAACGCGTTGTGCGGGAAGTCGGCTATGGGCTTTCGCTCGAGGGAGCGTCGTCCGCTGATTTAGTGAAATCAAAGCAAGTCAAGAGCGAACCTGTCGACCAGAGGAGAAAAACTGCCTAGAAGACAAGGGCTTCACTGATTCTTCGGGCAGACTCCATCATGGGATCGAGCCGATGGCGTCCTGCCCGGAGAGCGGTGCCTTCGCGATTCAAAAGGATTGAAGGAGGAGGAAGAAATTCCAAACATCGTGTGCCTGCCCGGCAATGACATTATCCACAATGCCAAAGTCGCGTTCCTGTCACAACATTTCGATTTGATCCGTCATCACTATGACGAGTCATAGCGAGAAGACCTGACATCGAATGAAGAAGGAGCAAATCATGGACATTTTTGCCCAATATATTAGGCATCTATGGAGATGAGTTGAGCGTCTTCCTTTATTGGGCACACACGACAAGTCCTCGCCCTTCTCTCTTGATGTACCCGAAGGGATTGACATCGAGGAGAAAAAGGTCGAGCACGCCAATCGGATTTGGTGAATGAATAGGAGGAAACCGTGACAATGATGGAGAGGATCGAGAAAATGAGAGTGGGTGATGACGCACTTGATCTGGTGTTTCGGAAAGCCCGTACCTACAACGCATGGCTTCCGAAGCCAGTGCCCGAGGAGCTGCTACGGCAGCTCTACGACACACTGAAATGGGGGCCCACGAGCGCAAATATCAGTCCTGCGAGGTTCGTATTCGTTCGTTCCACGGCTGCAAAGGAGCGCCTCCGTCCATCGCTGGCGCCTGGGAACGTAGAGAAGACGATGGCCGCTCCGGTCACAGTCATCATCGCCTATGATCTGAAGTTCTATGACAAGTTGCCCAGGCTGTTTCCACATTACCCCGCCATGCGCGATATGTTTGTGAACAACCCCCAGCTGATCCAGGAAACTGCGCTGCGGAACTCTACCTTGCAAGGAGCCTACATGATACTTGCGGCGCGGGCTCTGGGACTGGACTGCGGGCCGATGTCAGGCTTTGAGAACGCAAAACTCGATGAGGAGTTCTTTGCGGCTGGCAAATGTGAGTCCTGCGAGCAGGAGTTTTTCCCTGAGGGACATGTGAAATCAAATTTTCTCTGCAACATCGGCTACGGCGACCCTGCGACGCTTATGCCGCGGGCCCCCCGGCTCGACTTTAGCGAGGCATGCACCCTGTTGTGATTGCGTTTACTTGCGCTCGAACACGCAGCAGCACGGCAACAGTAGCATCGGTGGTTCGCCCATGAGTGTGATTGAGCGCTTTTCGATCATGCCTTTCTTGGAAAGATGACGGGCAAACCGGAAGTTTCGCCGGCCCGTAAGTCGGCTTGGAGGCAACCGCCCGGTCAGGTGTCTTCCAGCGCGAGGTTGTCATTCACCGTGTGCCTGAGTTGCATACGGGTGGCGCGTCCAAGAAGTTAGACGGAACATCCGACGACGATATCCGTACTGACGCTAACGGGTGACCGAATGCAGCCATCTTGTATCTTGGATTTCCGGTCTGATTCTCACTCGCCCTCGTGCCTAGTTGGTAGACCAGCCTGGTCTACGGCGCTCTGCAGTACAGCGTGACCTCGGCAGCGCTCCGTCAGCTTAATCCCCGGTCGAAACTACGGAGGCAAGCTCCTTGTGAACGAGAGGCGCGACGCCAGTTCCCAGCAGTTGGATGGACCGTAACATCTTCTGGTGCGGCAGAGCCGAGACGCCCATCTGGAACGTAATACGAGAAAGGCCCCCAAGGACGTCGTTCACGTAAAGGATCTTCTGGGTGACGCTTTCAACGTCGCCGATTAGCAGTGCGCCTGTTGGCCCGCGCAGCGCATCGAATTGTGCCCGCGTCGCTGGTGGCCATCCGCGTTCCTTGCCGATTTCGGTAAACGTATGAGCATACCCAGGATAGAAATCCTCTGCAGCTTGCTCGGTTGTGTTCCCCAGAAATCCAATTGCGTGAAGGCCAACCATGAGCTTCTCGGGAGAGTGGCCGGCGCGGCGTCCAGCTTCGCGGTAAAGGTCGATCAGGGGCCGAAATCTCTTCGGCTCACCGCCGATGATGGCGACCATCAGTGGCAGCCCGAGGGTACCGGCACGCACGAACGATGCAGGAGTTCCGCCGACCCCAACCCAAATGGGCAAAGGGTTTTGTAGCGGACGGGGATAGACTGCCTGACCTGTGAGAGCTGGACGGTGCTTACCACTCCAGTTCACGTGAGTGTTGTCGCGAATCTTCAGGAGGAGAGCAAGCTTTTCTGAGAAAAGCGAGTCATAGTCGTTCAAATCGAAACCGAAAAGTGGGAATGCTTCCACGGATGAACCACGTCCGGCAACGATCTCGGCACGACCATGGGAAATTAAATCTAAAGTGGCAAACTCCTGAAAGATGCGAACCGGGTCAGCAGCGCTGAGAACAGTTACCGCGCTTGTCAGACGAATGTTGTTGGTGCGCGTAGCGGCTGCGCCCAGGATGACGGCCGGGGCCGAATCCACGAATTCGCTGCGATGATGTTCGCCGACGCCAAATACATCTAACCCAACCTGGTCGGCCAGCACAATTTCTTCGAGTAGATTCTCAATGCGCTGCGCGGAACTGAGCTTGATCCCTGTAGCGGGTTCTGAGATGACTGCACCAAAACTATCCACGCCGATCTGCATTTGTGACTCCTTAAATTCAAGGCCATTCATCTTTCTATTTTTGGACCAACTGACCCGCGGCATCGAGCCTCTCCGCGGCCAGTAATCCGAGTTTCTTGAGCGACCCGTACAGCTCTCTCTTCTCCTTCTCGGAGAGGACAGATATAAGGCCCTCTAGATCGTCGGCATGCTTCTCGAAAGAAGCCGTTGCTACACGTTTGCCCTCTGACGTAAGTTGCACAACTCGTGCGCGCCGGTCTTTTGCAGTTGACTTCCGGACCACCAACCCCATTTTCTCCAGCCGGTCGATGGCTGCGGTCATGGAACCGCTGGCCAGCATCACCTTGTTTTGGATCTCCGTGATCGTGAGCGGACCTTTATGCAACAGGGCCTCCAGTGCTGCGAAATCGCTCAGGCACAGTCCCGTATCTACGATGCTCCGCTCGGCAAGGAGCCTTAACGCATGATGGCTCCTCGCAATGACCTGCCACAGCCGTGGTGCAGTGATTTGTTTGCCGGTATTTTTCATATACCTCGCACTATGCAGTTTGTAGCTGGGCAGACTGTTTTGCCTGTGATGACAGTAACCTGTCAACCGAAGCCGCTCCGGCGCCGCGAATCATCAACAACACGGTAGTTGCCAGCACGAGCAGGTGATATTCATAGCCCTCACCCTTTTGTGCTCCCGTCCAGTTCATGAAGAAGCCAAATTGACCGTGAACCATGGCAATCGCGACGATCATGTTCGCCAGGATTCCAAAGGCTGCAATTCGCGTCAGGAACCCAAAAATCAGTCCCAGCCCGCCAAAGAATTCCGCGGCAATCGCCAGGAAGGCCAATATCGCCGGAATATGCATGACGCCGGTGAAAAATCCCATCGTGCCGGTAAATCCATATCCTCCAAACCAGCCCAGCATCTTCTGGGCGCCATGGGCAAAGAAGATTACCCCTAATACCAGGCGCAGAACTGCTGTGGCAATGTCATTGTCCGTGTGAACGAATTTGCTCAACATAAAGAAGTCCTCTCACAGAAAGCTCTCTGCCAAATGGCAGGCATTCTATGAGATGGAATACCCTTATATAAGGATTCTTTTTATCGAGATAGTTTTCAAGGCGCCGTACAGGGCGAGTTAGCGCCGGAGTTCTCTGAGCGACTCTCCGAACTGGTCGTAGGCGCTATGGAAACAGTCTCGCGGGTTGATCCATAAAAGAGGGCTTAAAGCGAATTTAAACGGAGTCCTTGTGGGGCCAGAAACGGGCTTCGGAGATATGAATGCGCGACTTCCTCCAAGAGGACTTCTGGCCAAAAGGTTGAGACGCGGGGAGTAACGTCCGCATAACCGTCGCAGTAGGGACGCTCATCGCTGAGCGCCGCCGCACAGATCCGTACAAGCGTATCGACGGAGGCGGCATGAATGGGCGTCAGGCGCAAATTGACTAGCGTTGGGGATTGACAACACGGGGAAATGGGTTTACAGTTTAAGTTAGTTAACTAACTCACTATGGATATGAGGAAACCACAACCAGACAAGCGGACACGTCTGATTGAGACCGCCATGAAGCTGGCGTATCGGAACGGTTTCAGAGAGACGAGCCTGGCAGACATCGCCGGAGCCGCCCATGTTCCGGTAGGGAACGTTTACTACTACTTCAGGACCAAGGAAGAGCTTGGCGAGGCCGTTGTGGAGCGTCGATTGGCGCAATTTCGAGAATTCCGGGAGGAGATTGACCGGTTGAGTTCTCCGAAGGAGCGTCTGTTTGCTTTTGTGGAAAGCATTCATGGGAAGCGGGAGCAGCTTGCGCGTGGGGGATGTCCGCTGGGCGGGTTGTGTTCCGAGTTGCGCAAGGAGGGCGGCGCTCTCGCGAAGAAATCCGCGGCACTCTTCACCGAGCCAATGGACTGGCTCGAGGGGCAGTTCCGGGCGGCCGGCCATGAAGAGGATGCACGAGAACTTTCCGCGCATCTCTTCTGTGCTTTTCAGGGTATGGCTGTGGTGGCACACGCCGCTAATGACCCCGACTTGGTGGTGGCGGAGGTAAAGCGCCTGAAAGATTGGATCGGCACGCTGTGAGACCGAACGATCGAGCAACAGTTGCAATCGACAGAAAGGAACAACACGATGAAAGCAGCTCTTGATAAAGGACAGTTCGGACCGTGGGCGCTCGTAACGGGCGCTTCGTCCGGGATAGGCAGGGAATTCGCTCGGCAGCTTGCGGCTTCGGGGCTTGATGTAGTACTGGTAGCGCGCCGGGAAAACTTGCTCGACGAGGTGGGACAGGGCCTCGCGAAAGACTTTAACGTGCAGTACCGCACAGTGGTGGCGGATCTCTCGCAAGAGGGCTTTCTAGCCAAGCTTGCCGAAGCCACCAACGACCTCGACATCGGCCTTGTGGTGTCCAACGCGGGCACTGGAAATCCAGGGGAGTTCCTCAAGATTGATCGTGGGGAGTTGGAGAATCTCCTACGGCTCAATACTCTAGCGCATCTCGGCATTGCCCATCACTTCGGCCGAAGGCTCGTGAAACGCGGCCACGGCGGACTGTTGTTTGTGGGAGCCATGGGCGCACATAAAGGTCGTCCTTATATGGCGAACGACGGTGGCGCCAAGGCGTATGTCCAGAGTTTCAGCGAGGGGCTTCACGTTGAGCTCAAGCCGCTGGGTGTGCATGTGACTGTCTTGCTACCTGGGCTCACCGACACGCCCGTGATCGCGAAGCTCGGGCTCACTCCGGACGCCATGCCTGTGAGGCTGATGGCGGTAGACCAATGCGTTTCGGAAGGGCTGAAAGCTCTGCAGGAAAACCGCTCGATGATTATTCCGGGGCGCCTGAACCGCATCATGAATGCGGTGGTTCCTGCTTCTCTAGCCCGGGGCATGACGGCGAAGATGTTCAAGGAGACGCTCGCGAAGCCGCAACCGCAGATAAAGCCACGAACACAGCCGCAACCTAAAACGCGGTGATTGATTGGAGCGGGGGATTTAATTATGAAACTCACGAGCAATACGATTTTGATCACCGGCGGTGCCAGCGGCATCGGTTACGAACTCACCAAACAACTCACGGCACTTGGTAACACGATTCTTATCACGGGCCGCGATCAAGCTAAGATGGACCGTGCGAAAGCGGCCTTTCCAAAAATTCACACCTTTCAAAGCGACGTTTCCGATCCGAAAGCGATCGCCACTCTTTACGAAAAGATCACTAAACAATTTCCTGAGCTCAACATTTTGATCAACAACGCCGGCATCATGCGCAAGATCAATGTTCACGACAAAGCTGGAAGCCTCGAAGACCTGACTCGAGAGATTGAAATCAATTTGAGCGGGCCGATTCGTATGGTGAAACAATTCTTGCCGCATTTGAAAACAAAATCAGAGGCCGCAATCATGAACGTCTCATCGGGGTTGGCATTTGTTCCATTGCCCATTTCGCCGGTTTATTGCGCCACCAAGGCCGGTCTGCATTCCTTCACCGAGTCTCTTCGGGTGCAACTGAAAAACACCAAAGTGAAGGTATTTGAGCTAGCACCGCCGGCGACGCAAACCGAACTGTTGGGTGACTTTAATTCTGAAGACATGAAAGGCGTTTCTATCATGACGGTGGAAGACATGGTTAAAGTCGCCGTCAAAGGAATGCAAACCGATCGATTTGAAATTCGTCCAGGCCAGGCGAATCAGCTCAAAATGATGAGTCGCGTGGCACCTGGATTTATTTTGAAACAAATGAGCCGATCGGTCGATCGATTGCTCACAACATAGAATTAATTCGAAGTATTGCGATCAAATGTGACACCACTGGCCGATTGGCCCCCTAAATAGTTTGAGAAGCTTCTCCAGAATATCCGGGGGTGGCTTGATAGAGGAGGATGAATGGCGCAGGTATGGTTAGTCACCGGCAGCTCTCGTGGTCTGGGTCATGCAATTGTTGAAGCAGGCCTTGCTGCGGGCAATAAGGTGTTGGCGACAGCTCGGGGCATTGAGTCGCTCGCTGATCTGTCGGAACAATATGGTGATCAGGTCAAGCTTTTCGCGTTGGATGTTACCGACGAAGCAGCAGCAGCAAACGCGGTAATGGTGGCGATCGATCTATTTGGCTCGCTGGATGTGGTCATCAACAATGCGGGATATGGCAATCTTTCGTCCATCGAAGACACGGCTCTATCGGAATTTCGGGCACAGATCGAAACGAATCTCTTCGGAACGATTATTGTGACCAAGGCAGCTCTTACGTATTTTCGCGAAAAGAAAGCAGGCCACTTCATTCAGTTTTCATCGGTGGGCGGAAGGATTGGCCCTCCGGGACGTGGGCCTTATTCGGCGGCGAAGTGGGGTGTCGAAGGCTTCTCCGAGGTGCTTTCGCGCGAAGTGGCACCGCTCGGCATCAAGGTCACCGTCGTTGAACCCGGTGGGTTTCGCACAGATTTCGCGGGCAGTTCCACCGAACTTAGCGAAGGTCATCCTGAATACGATTCGACGGTTGGAGCTACCGCAAGATTTCAGCGGAACTACGACGGCAAGCAGCCTGGTGACCCCAAAAAGGCAGCTCAGGCAATCGTCCAGTTGACGCAAGAACGGAACCCTCCGTTGCGACTGTTGCTCGGCAGCGATGCGTACGCCGCGGTGGAGAAGAACGATCTTGCGCGATTAGAGGAAGCACGAATATGGAAGGAACTCAGTATCTCCACCGATTTTGAGACGGAGTGACGTAGCGGCGGACATCAGCCCGTAGTTGCAAGGCGCGGATTGGCGATCTATCCAACCCAGGTCGATACAATTGAAGTGTCGTCCTGAACACGAACGCCGATTTAGGAAGAGAGGAAATCCATGAGCAGTTCAAATGCGGAAAAGAACAAGGCGATCGTGTTGCAGGAGACTTTGTTCAACAAGCGAGACTACGTTGCCGGCGGAGCGTTTCTGGTCTCGCCTCGAAGTGGCGCTTAAGAAGGTCGGCAAGCAGGCTGCTGCGCTAATGGACCAGAGTTGAACTGGCTCCATGCCAGTCCGCATTTTATGCTGGACTCTCGGTCTTCTTTCTGGCCAACCTGCGGTCATAGTCAATGATGACCTGTTCACGGCGGCCATGACATGGCCAGAACCCGTTTGGTTGTAATACGGTTGACTGATTCCGATTTGATCGGCAACGTCCGCTTAAGCCCGTTTCTGGTAGTTTCCGCTGTCGACAATCCACGAACTTGTTTTGGTTCTTTTCAAATGCCGAATGTTTTGATCAGAGCCGTTAGGCGGTCGTGATGAGTGGCACATCAACCAAGTGTTCACTCAAAAACCAAACTTGAAGCTCGTTCGTGCGCAGGACTTCGCTGACAAGAAGATCATTAGTACCATCGTCGCCAAGTTCTACGGCGCGCCGTGCCAGCTTACGAGTCTGACGAAAAATGATCTGGTGCCCCTCGAGCAGGCGTGAGAGCTGGACCGGAACCTCCTCTCGGCCGCGCGGAGGGCGTTCGATCTGCGTCGTCTCTGCCACATCGGGCGCCATGGCGATGCTCACGCCCCCCAGAAGTTGGATACGTTCGGCAATCGAATCTACCAATTCCATTTGCTCGCCAAAGTGCTTATCGAAGACCAGATGGAGTTGATAAAATGTCGGGCCGGCGACCTGCCAGTGCGATTTCTTATACAAGTCTCGCAGCGTCATGGTGTCGGCCAGGAGTTGGTTGAGCTGTGCGGTCATCTCCAGCCGCACTGGTTCTTCCAGATCAAGCGGCAGCAGATGATTAACAGTTCCGTACGCCTGCATCTCAGCTGCCCGCTGATGAAGGCGAGGCTGCGCGCTGATTTTTTGACCAGAAGCGATGTTTGGATAATTCTTGGTCATGAGCCTCCTTTTCAGCGGCCTTGATCAAGCCGCATAACGGCACTCGTGCTGCTTTGCTCAGGAAGGCGATCGAGTCGCCCCCAACGTCCGGAGCGTCCAGCTATCATCGCAGTTGGCGATTGAGAAAGGCGTATGTCCGCTGGTGCGCGAGTGCTGCAGCCTCAGCGTTGTAATGCGCCCCACCATGCCTAGAGAAGGCATGACTCTGACCCGGATAGCTGTAGACTGTTGCGTTTGGTTTGTTGGCAAGCGCCGCTTTGATCTGAGCTTGCGCAGTTTTCGAAATGAACTCGTCCTCTTCGGCCAGATGCATCAGCAGAGGCGAATCGAGCCCATCAACTTCTCCCAGGTATTTATCGGTATCGCCGCCGTGATAAGCGACTGCAGCGTCGACGCCGTGGCAACGCACGGCTGTCAGAAAAACCATCAGCGCTCCAAGGCAATAGCCGAGGACGGCGACCTTACCGTTGCACTCGGGGAGTTTGTGTACCGCGTCAACGCTCTCCTTGACATCCTTAGCGCCCGCGTCCCGGCTATACGCCGCGTAGAGACGAAGGCCGTGTTGCCAGTCAGCCTCGGAGGTAACGTTGAGGTCAACTCCCGGCTCCTGCCGCCAGAATAGGTCTGGCGCGACCGCAAGGAAGCCTTGTTCCGCCAGTTCGTCGCAGGTCTTGCGGATGTCGGCGTTCACCCCGAACAGTTCCTGCAGAACGACAACGGCGGGAGCCGCCAAACTCTTCGGTCGCGCGATATAGGCGCCAAACGCGCCGTCATGTCCTTCTATGGTGATGTGATCTTTCATTGTGTACTCCTCAGGCGGCTATGTTGATCTGTTCGGAGGTGGCAGCCTCTTCGATGAGCTTGGCTGTTTCCTTCGGAAAAGACATATAGGCCACATGGCTCGACTTCACTTCGACCGTCTTGGCCTGGGCACGCTTCGCCATCATGCGCTCCTGGTCCGGATTGATCGATCGGTCTTCGGCGGCAACCATGTACCACGTGGGCTTGTGCTTCCAGGCGGGATTCTTAACCTCATGGGTGAACGAGTCGGTAGAAATTGGCACCTGCGCTATAGCCATGAACTCCGCCTCATCCCGTGGTATGTCCGCTGCGAAGTCGGCCACGAAATGCGCTTCGTCTATCCACCAAAGCCCATTGCTGTCCGGTTTGAAAGCCTTAGAGGCTTGCGGTAGTGCCGTTTCGATCGAGGCACAACTCTCGCCTTCATCGAGGGCAAAGGCGGCAATATAGACAAGCGCCGCAACGTTCGGATGATTGCCGGCCTCGGTGATGATGGACCCGCCGTAGCTGTGGCCGACCAGAACCACAGGACCCCCCATGGCGTCGATCGCGGCCTTTGTATACTTTTGATCTTCGGCATACGAAGTCTCGGGAGGCTGCGCCACCGACACCTTGTAGCCATCATTCTTGAGGATGTCAGCGACCCTCTTCCAGCCGGAGCCATCCGCGAAAGCTCCGTGTACTAGAACTACATTCTTAATATGCTGTTTCACGACTATTCTCCTTTACCGTAAAGATCCACACGGATCAGTTGATTGTCGATGTCCAACGCCGTCCAGCCGAACCGCTCTTCTTTCGCGTGGGACGTAGATCTCACTTGCAACATAAAAACCTGTTTAGCTACTAATTGACGTGTGCGGAGGCAGCAGCCTCTTCGATGAGCTTGGCTGCTTCCTTCGGGTGGGACATGTAGGCCACATGGCTGGCATTCACTTCGACCGTCTTGGCCTTGGCGCGTTTCGCCATCATCCGCTCTTGCTGGGGATTGATCGATCGGTCTGCGCTGGCCACCATGTAAAAGGTCGGCTTGTTCTTCCAGGCGGGAGTCGTAACCTTGTGGGTGAACGAGTCGGTGGAGATCGGCACCTGCGATATAGCCATGAAGTGAGCCTGGGTCAGGGGAATATCCGCTGCGAAGTCGGCAGCGAAATGGTCCTGTTCGATCCACCAATTCCCATTGCTATCCGGTTTGAACGCCTTGGAGGCTTGCGGCACGGCCGTTTCGATTGACGCACAGCTCTCACCTTCATCGAGGGCAAATGCCGCAATGTATACGAGTGCTGCAACGTTTGGATCATTGCCGGCCTCGCTGATGATGGAACCGCCGTAACTGTGGCCGACCAGAACGACCGGCCCGCCCATGGCGTCGATGGCGGCCTTGGTATATTTCTGGTCATCGGCGTAGGAGGTCTCGGGGGGCTGCGCCACCGACACCGTGTAACCATCCTTCTCAAGGATCTTCGCGACGGCTTCCCAACCGGAGCCATCGGCGAAAGCTCCATGCACCAGAACCACGTTTTTGATGCCAGCAGGTGGCGCGGATTGTGCCGCACCAACTGTGAGCGGCGTTTTCAGCAGTAGAGCCGCACCCATCAGCACAGCAACGATTACAACCCAGAAAATCTTCTTCATGACCATTCGCCTCTCTAGTTTGAACTTCAACGAATCGTGCATTAAGACGTCGCACTCGAATGGACTATATCCGGAACAAGCACGACACTATTGAAAACACGGACCACTTTTGAAGATTCCTGCTTCAATGGTGGAGGAAAGGCGGATGAAAAGACCACTTTGGCTTGAGTTCAACACGAAGACTTTGGCCGAATGTCGAGCAACAGGGTCACGGAATGGGGACTTGAGGATGGGATTTATTCGTGCGGTTGAAGGAGTTAGGGGTTGGATATTTCGACGAAAGTACGCCGGCGTGAGTTTTCACGCCTCCATCTTGCCGGAGTCGCACCAACGACGTCTGCAAACGTCCGGGTAAGGGCGGCTTGATCAGAAAATCCGGTATGCGCGGCAATTTCCGCCAACGAGCTATTCGTTTCCGCCAAAAGGGCCTTCGCAATCTCAACGCGTTGCAGAATCAGGTAACGATGTGCGGAGGTACCAAATGATTTCCTGAACGATCGCGAAAAATGGCTGACTGAAAGCCTACATTCCTCGGCAAGTGTCGCCAATTTTACTTCGCCGTCCAAGTGCTCCTGCAACAATTCCACAACGCGGCGCCTTTGCCACGGCGCTAAGCCGCCTTTAAATTGCCGGATATCTTCGCGGACCTGACCATACCGCCCGATAAGGTGCGAACCAATCGTCAAGATGAGAGAATCCATGAACAACTGAGAGAACATCTCCGGCCTGTTTAGGCACGGCAGCATCAGTTGCGTCAGGTGATGGAGGACCGGGTCGGAAGTTCCATAAACGCAGTGGAGACGCTTAACTCTAGGCATTCCGGCATCGTCCGTGAGGGCATCCAAGGTTGCCCGCGGAACATGGTAGTGGATCCAGTCGATCGGGCCTGGGTTTCGAATACTCGAATTTGACTCCAAATCGCACATTGCAACTCCGCCCACTGGCCATGCCCCCGTCTTTGTGTGCTTGCCATCGGTCCAAAGTTCCCATTCGCGGGAATTGGCATGATTAAGATGAACCGAAACAACGTAGGCCTTTTCAGATGGGATGGATGCAGTGCGCTCCGGGATACCGCTCCGTGCAATCAGCCGGGTAATTGCCATTTGCGGCCGGACGATGGAAACCGCCGAATCGATGGCAACACTGGGCGGTTGGTTCATGGTGAAATACTTCGCCATCTGCATGCCATAGGCGCTTGCCTGTGCCTCAGTCGAGCGCTCGGAATCCCGATTCTGTTCGCTGGCGTAAGTTGTGTTCACGGCAACCTCCAAATCCGAGCCAACCGGTCATCTTGAAATGGAGTCAAGAATACCACCTACCAGGTGTATTTTTTGGGTGAGCTTGAGAAGAAACATCATTGTGATCAGAAATGACAAATTCAGTTCGTTTCGACAAGCCAAGAGCGAATGGTTCGTTGCTACATCGGGGTAATGTCTCGCTCTCAGCATCAGGTCGCGCGTCGAGCAACCAATACCCGCGAAATGCTCCTTCTCTCAGCCGGCAAGCTGTTTCAGGAAGTTGGCTATGTACAAGCGAGCATTCACCGCATCGCCGCCGCCGTGAATGCGCCTAAGGGCACTTTTTACAACTATTTCACGAGCAAAGAAGAACTTGCCTCAATACTCGTCGATCGCCAACTTGCCGCTATCTATCAATCACTTTCTCTAGCGCCGGGAGAGAGCGCATACGGTCAACTAACGCAGCATTTCCACTTCTTAGCCATGGAACCGCCGATGATCGCGATAGCTCCACTCCAATTGCTTGCGATCTTCGCTGCCGAGACTCCGGCAATTCCGCCCGACCTCGGGCAAAGAATTGCCGATGGCATACACGTCTGGGATAAGCAGCTGGGCGACCTGATCTCACGCGTTCACATTGAGAAAGGAAGCTCTGTCGCGCAAGACTCGACCAAACTAGCGTTACTCCTAACTACGTGCTGGTTTGGGGCGGTCGTTCGTAGAAAGTCGGATTCATCGCTGAAGCTTGTAGAAGACTTTCTTCCCTCCTTGCTCCGCTGTGGTGTCCTTTGACAAGGACCGCAATCTATCGGCGTCTGCGCAATCGCGCCCTTGATCCAAGCCGTCGCCCTCGAATCAGTGAATGTCTTCGGAGCCGTCGAGTTAACCCCGTGCCACGTCCATCAGACTAACGCTGCCAATCCCATCCTTCGTCGGTTTGCCCGTCACCCGAACAGCAAACGGAAATACGCCACAGAAGCCGACTTCTGGCCCGGATGATTTCTCGTTAGCCTGTGACATACTCAAAATCAGGTTGCTGGTCCGGTTGTGAGCGAAATGGTTTGATTACGTCAATCGAAGTTCCCCGGCGCCTGATTACGAAGTGAGCTCCTACCTGGGCTAGAAAGCTAGGAGCATCGTTATTGACCAAATTCACAAATCCAAGCTTTGCAAGGCAAAATGGGATAATGACGGCATGTGGCGGCGACCTTTTCCCATCGGCGACGTGGCGAGGGGAAACTTTGAGCTTAATAAAATCGAACGAGGACGGGCAATGAATCGCTGGGCGAGATGGGTTGGCGGGCTGGCCGTGCTGGCAGTAGTCATGGGCGGGATTTACCTGCGCCATCGTAACGAAACGGTGCGCAAAAATGAGCAGATGCGAAAGACATGGTCCGAGGTAGACGTGCAGCTCCAGAGACGAGCCGACCTCATCCCGAACCTGGAAGCCCGGTAAGTCGAAGACGCAGGCTGCCTAGGCAATCAGCTCTTAAAGCAGCCGTAATTTCTCAGGGAGCTTTGGATGTCTGGCATGTGTTCGAATTCGTTGGAACAGCCCAACCTGATCTTTGCGTGGACTGGGAACGAACGCAGTCCGCGCGGGGTTGGCGTTAAGAAGGAAACCTCACGAGTGCTTCGCGCTTTGATAGTGAGCCGAATTCAGCTTCGCTGAATCGGATGGTCTCCCCATCCCGGATATTTGGGCCATTGGAAACCCTCATCTGGTACGAAAAGGACATTTAAACTAGAGGCCTAGGTCGCTTAATCCTGGGTGGTCATCGGGACGACGCCCGAGTGCCCAGTGATATTTGCGCTCTGATTCCAGAATGGGAATATCGTTGATTGATGCAAACCGCGCAGCCATGAGTCCGTCATCACTGAATTCCCAGTTTTCATTGCCGTAGGAGCGATGCCAATGATCCGCGTCGTCGTGCCACTCGTAAGCGAAGCGTACGGCGATCCGGTTTCCGGTAAACGCCCACATTTCCTTGATAAGCCTGTAGTCCAGTTCCTTGGCCCACTTGCGAGAGAGGAAAGCTGTAATTTCGTTTCGTCCGTTAATGAATTCCGAATCGATTCCTCCATCGTGAATCGATTGTGTATGCCAGAGCTACTTTCGCAGGATCGCGAGTGTTCCACGCATCTTCAGCGAGGCGCACCTTTTGAACAGCACTGTCGCGTGTGAACGGCGGGAAAGGGGGACGGCCGGGTGTGGTTGCTGTTGCCATGATTTCTTCTCCCATGATTTCTTCTTGAAAAGACTGACTCTTTCGGCATATCCATAAACTCACGTAACGCTGGCGATGCTTCGGCGAGGTGCCAGATTGTCTGAAGCCCAAGCCTACTTGGCGAGGAAATCTGCAACCAACTTGATGGTGGCCTGTGGATTCTCCTCCATGACCCAGTGCCCGGAGTTGGGCACGATGCCGCCCGTGACGTTGCTGGCGGCGAACTGCATCTCATCGGCCATACCCTTGCCGAAGAACTTCTCGGCACCGATGGCAAACACCGGCATGGTGATCTTGCCGCCCTTGGCGAGCAACGCCTTGTTGTCGGCGGCGTCCTGGCTGAATGCTCCAAACTGCTCGAAGGCATCGTGCATCGCATGCGGCCGTGCGTACAGGGCAGCATAGTGCCGCCGCGTATCTTCATCGATCCCCTTAGGGTCTCCGGACAACTCGTTCCAGAAGCGATCGAGGTAGATGCGCTCCCGGCCCTGCACCAGACGCTCCTCGTCAGGACCCCGAAAATTGAAGTGCCACAGCATCGGGTTGCGCGTGATGGTGTCCCAATCGCCTATTCCGGGCAGCGGTGCATCGATCACCACCCAGCGCGTGATCCGCTCCGGATATTGAGCAGCCAACGCATAGCCGACCATATTGCCGATGTCATGTGTGATCAGGTCTGACTTCTGGACCTTGAGTGCATCCATGACGCCGGCAATGTCGACCGCCTCGTTCTTTTTGGTGTAACCCGTATCCGGGTGATCGGACATACCCATGCCGCGTAGGTCGGGGACGATGACGGTATGGTGCCTGGCCAGAACAATTGCCATGGGAGCCCACATATCGCCGGTATCGCCGAAGCCATGCAACAGCACCACGGCCGGACCCTCGCCGCCGACTCGGACGTAGAGCCTGGTGCCGTTCGTCGGAACCATTTGCGTATGAAAGCTGGCCGGAAACGGCGTGATTTCTGCCGCGAGTGGCGCTGACAGCAAGATCGCAACAAGGGTGGTGACGACATACTTGAACATATGAACTCCTGACAACTTGGCCCACTTGCGAGAGAGGAAAGCAATAGCTTCGTCTCGTCTGTTGATTTCTTCTCCCATGATTTCTTCTCCCACAATTTCTTCTCTTTTAGATTGATTCTTTCGGCATCGCGTGGCGCTTCCAACTGCTCGCCCGATTACCTTTTGTGCGCTTGTACGGCAGCCATCGTCCCCGCACTTTCTGGTTCACCCCAATGAAATTGCCTGCGTGTCAGCAAGAGATAAATGACAGCCAGCAGCATCACCATGAGGGCATCGACAAAGAACCAGCCATATCCCAACACGAAAACGTGACTGAGAATTACGGCAGTCATCCACAGCACAATCAATCCCGCTCCCAATCTGGCGGTCTTCGGGATCAGGAGCAGAACGGCCACCACCGTCTCGAACGTCCCTGACCCCAGCCGGAATACCGGCTGAGATACCAACCCGTGCACCACTTGCGACATCTGCGTGAACAGGGCCACCGAACCTGGCGCGCCTGCAAGCTTGAGAAAGATGGCGGCATACAGAAGGTTCACCGCCATCAACAGGCGAATTGCCAATAGTGCGAGTTTCTTACCCATAAAAGCTTGCCCCCTTGACCACCTCGAACCGGCTAACGCTTCGCGAGTGGTAGTACTCATTTCTGCGTCTTCATGAACTGACCGATAAGCGCCGTAATTTCGTCCGCAGCCGTATCCAGCGCGAAATGACCCCCATCGACAATGTGAACCTCGGCATTGGGCACGTCTCGCCGGTAGGATTCCGGCTCGGACGAGTCAAACGACGACTCATACTTGCCCCAAATCACCAGCAGACGCGGCTGCTTCTCGCGCATCCAGGCTTGCCACCTGGGATAGTTTTCGACGTTGGTGCGGTAGTCGTAGAAAAGATCGGTCTGAATCTCAGCCTGGCCGGGCTGATTCAGAAAAGAGAATTCATCCGTCCACAGATCGGGGTCATAGCGTTCCACGTTGGGATCGCTTCCGACATGGCGCGACCGCGTGGTTTGCATCGACAGCAGGTTGGTACGAAGCGCGCTTTCGTTGGCGGCGCGGTCGGCCCAAAAGGCTCGACGCGTCTTCCAGATCGCGCCCAGGCCCGTGTTGTGCGCCACCGCATCCTGGACGATGAGACTCTCGATCCGATCCGGATAGGCCAGGGCCATGCGGAAACCAACGGGACCACCATAATCCTGCATGTAAAGCGTGTAGTGCGAGAGCCCAAGAACTTCGGTGAAGTGATTCATTGTTTCGGCGATGTGATCGAACGTGTACGTGAACTTTTTCGGGTCGGGCCAGTCACTGTGCCCGAACCCTGGGTAATCGGGCGCAATCAGGTGATATCGATCCGAAAGCCGAGAGAACAGAGGCTCGAACATCCGCGAGGACGATGGGAGCCCGTGCAGCAGGAGAAGCGTAGGCGCGTCTTTCGGCCCGGCCTCTCTGTAAAAGATAGAGAGTCCATCTACCTGTATCGTGCGATAAACAGTCGGGTGTTTCACTGGAAGTTCCTTTCTCACGGACTGAGCGAGCAATTGGTGGCCCGGCAGTTGAAATAATGCGAGCATCATAGAAACCGCGAGCACCATACGAGAAGCCTGCAAGAATCGGCGGCAGCGGGTTGAGTAGAAGGGGTGCATAGCTTGTCTCCGCATTAGAAGTCCTGCGCCGTTGGCCGGACGACGATCTCGTCTATTTCCACTTCGGCTGGTTGCTCAATTGCGTAAGCGATTGCGCGCGCGATCGAGTCGGCAGGAATAGCCATCTTGTAAAACTCGCGCAAATATTTTCTGGTTGCCTCGTCCGAGCTGCTCTCCGGGAGTTCCGTACCGACAGCACCCGGTGAGATCATGGTGCAACGAATATTTTGCGAATGTAGTTCTATCCGGAGCCCTTCAGTCAACACGCGTCCGGCAGCCTTGGTCGCGCAATAAACCGTAGCACCCGGAGCGAAGACTTTGATTCCGAAAACAGAAGTAATGTTAATGATGTGACCGCTCTTCTGCTTTCGCATGTGAGGCAGGGCAGCGGCAACGCCGTAGAGGAGTCCTTTGATATTGACGTCAATCAGCCGGTCCCATTCATCTACCTTAAGGGCCTCGATCGGTGCGATGGGCATAATCCCCGCGTTATTGATGAGCACATCGACGCGGCCGAAACCGTTGACGGCCCCCTGGATGAGCGCTTCTACTTCTGCGCGCTTGGTCACGTCGGTGGCAAACCCGATCGCCTTACCTCCGGTGGCTGAAATCTGTTGAACCAGCGCGTCAATCCGGTTGGAACGCCGAGCTCCCAGGACAACTTTTGCTCCTTGTTGTGCGAGAAACTTCGCGGTGCTTTCCCCAATGCCGCTGCTGGCTCCGGTGATTACTACAACTTTGCCGGTGATATTAGACATTTTCCTTCTCTTTTTCTCCTTACTTAAGAATTTGCTCTTCACGGCGGGCCGCGCTCCACTGAATCACTGGTCCGGCGATCTCGGCGACGTCCTCAACTAACGATTCCAAGAAAGTCGATACATTGGTACAAGTAGAGAGATTGGCGCTTTGGCCGGCCCACATAGGTATAAGGTCTGCCCGGCCCGCAACCTCTGCTGCGATTGCGAGATTTCTGAAGAGTTCTCGCTGCAGCGGATATGGCAAGATCTCGGTTCCGTTTCGGTTCAGGTCCTCCATCACGCGGTTTTTGATAGCCCGCGCCACTCTTCCCGTAAACCCTTTGGTCAAGGCAGTATGCCCACCCTTGCGCCGTTGCAAAGTTTCGCGATGAAGGGGGCTGGCGCCGGATTCCTCGCAAGCCAGGAATACCGTTCCCATTTGCACGGCCTCTGCGCCAAGGGCCAGGGCGGCGATTACACCTCGTGCATCTCCTATTCCCCCCGCGGCAATCACCGGCACATCGACGATGTCTACTACTTGTGGGACCAGCGACAGCGTGCCGGTTAACGAATCCTCCGCGGACCGGAGAAATGAACCGCGATGTCCTCCGGCTTCGAAGCCGGAAGCAACGATGGCATCCACGCCGGCTTTCTGAAGTGCTGCAGCCTCATCGGGTGTTGTCGCCGTGCCGATCGTAATGATGTGTTTCGCCCGGCACGCTTCCAGGATTTCTCTTGGCGGAATTCCGAAGATGAAGCTGAATACCGGTACGTTCGCGTCCAGCAGCACGCGGGCCTGCTCTTCAAATCGCTTTGGCGAATAAGGTTTGTACGTTGGACGATTCGCCCCCACCGCTCCGATATGGTCAGCAAGTGGCGCAAGGCTTCTGTTGAACGCGTTTTCATCCGATGTTCTCGCACCTTCGTCTTCCATCGATACCCACAAGTTCATTGCAAATGGTTTCGATGTCAGGGAGCGAATCTCCGCGATCACATCTTTGATTGCTTCGGGCGGTAAGCTGTGTGCGCCAAACGATCCGAGTCCGCCAAAGTTGGACACCGCGGCCGTCAATCGTTGCGATGACAATCCGCCGAGCGGACCTTGAATCACGGGATACTCGACCCCGAGTTTCGCCGTGAGCCGGTTTTGATTCCATCGGACTGTCATTACGCTGACACCTCAAGAATCAATTCCAGCTCGACCGCCACGCCAAGCGGGAGGCTGGCTACGCCGAACACCAGTCGGGCGGGGTTTTTGTCTTTTCCAAAGATGTCCTGCAGCAACTCTGAAGCGCCGTCAGCGACTTTCGGCTGGTCGCGGACATCTCCGGAAGTGGCCACCAACACGCCGAGCCGGACGATCCGCATAACTTCGTCGAGTGACCCCAAATGCTGCCGCACGACAGCTAGGGCATTGAGCGCTGCCAGGTAAGCGGCCTTGCGTCCCATTGGCACGTCAAGTTCTGCGCCGATGCGCCCGATGAATTTCGCTTCGCCGCCTGCAGTGGGAAGCATCCCGGTGAGAAAGAGCAGATTGCCCGTCTGCACTGCTTCCGCGTAGATGCCAAACGGCTCAGGCGGCACTGGAAGCTTGATGCCAAGTTGACTTAACCGCTGCTCGGCAGTGGCAAGACCGGAGCCATTCTCGGTTACGATTTTGTCTTTCGAACTCTTACTCATTGATCTCGCTCCAGCGCCTTCGGTTTGATTATCCGTATTTCGGTTTTCATTACATTCCATTGGGGACTGCGCGGTTATAACTTCTCAGCGCCCGAGTTGCCCCACGTGATATCCGAGGCGGTTCTCCACATCGCCCACCTGATGAAAGCCCCGCTCCATCAACTTCCTGATCCTCTCCTGCGCCGCGGGCCGCATGATCGACGCAAGGCACACGTCCCACTCCGGTGCGATTTCGAAGTCAGGTGGCAAGCTGGCCACATCAACGAAGTGCTTGGTTTCGCTGATCGCTTGCTTGTCGAAGGATGCGATCCGGGTTGCGAGCTCCTCGACAAATGCGTCGAGGTCGGAATCCGGCAACGACCGGTTGACGTATCCGTATAGTTCGGCCAGATCACCCGGGATGTCGTCAGCCCCAAGAAGCACTTCCAGCGCGCGTCCTCTTCCTACCAGACGCGGCAGGCGTGCCATTGGGCCACCACCGGGTACCACGCCTGCCCCGACTTCAAAGTGCGACAAAATGGCTTTTTCGCGGCTGGCGAACCGCATGTCGCAGGCCAGAGCCAGCTCACTTCCCACACCAGTGGCACGGCCGCGAATTGATGCTATGGAAACAACCGGCGCCCGGCTGAGGCGCACCAGCATGTCGGGCAAGGGCTGCAACCCTGTGGGCCCCGGTGGCAGACTGGGTGTATCTTCACTTTTTGCCAGGAAATCGTAATGAGTAAGGAAGAACCCTTCCACCGCGCTGTCAAAAACAATTACTTTGACGTGCTTGTCAGTTTCTAGCGCCGTGATGATCTCATTCAATTGCGGAATGCTTTCGGGGCCGAAAACGTTGAGCGGCGGATGGTTGAGCGTCACTCGCCAATAATGGGCCGAGCGCTGCTCCAGATACATCCGCTTCGTAACCATTCGTGTGTGAGTCTCGGTCTTAATCTGTGTAGTCATTTTGAGTCTCCTTGGCTTGATCAATTCGTTGGCTTGATCAATTCGTTGACACTTGATCGCCAGCTCTAACTGGTCTTTCGCACGACTCGCTCCAGCCGATCAGAACATAAGCGTGGAAGCGGAACAATTGGACGATGGTATCGACTAGACCTTCGTATCAGTTGACGTGACCAGGCCTTCGCATGATGAGGAATGATGCCCAATCACTCTGCCAACTTCTTATTGTGCGTTCACCCAGGTGTCTGAGCCCGTCAGCTTCACGGCGACATCCGTAAAGAAAATCCTCAGCGGCTTGCCGTCGCCTGTACCGCGATGGTCGAGGGAGACAAACAGAGGACCGAGCTTCTTGTAATCCAGCCACTTCGCGTCAACAATTTTGACGATACTCGGCTTGCCGGGGCCCCGGTGCCAGAGAAGTTGTTGGATCCGGTTGTCCGGGCCGACGTACATTTCCCAGGTGTCGCCTGGAGTATAGCCGCCACCCTCGGGCGGGTATGTCATAACGAGACGCCTGGCAGAACCTCCGCCCATCGGCAACTTATGTATGCCGGTGTCTTCAACTTTAGCGGCGGTGTCCCAGCAAGCATGGAAAGGAAGGAACAGCCAATACTGGTTGTTGTTGAAACTCGGATCGATTTCATTCTTCACGTTATCAGGCTGGCTGCTGAGCTGAGAACGCACGTAGGAAATCTTTACTGGATTGCCTGCCTTGTCTTTTCCTTCATAGGTGACCCGGTCGGCTTTGGGTTCCCAGATCCAGCTCTGAGAGACTTTGACTCCGGGAAGATCAATGTTGAAGGTTGACCGAATCGCCTCAATTTGTCCGAACGAATCGAGACCGACCGCCTTGGCGAGCCCTTCCGCGGCTGGCGGACACTGCTGCGCCCAGGAAGCCGAAGCCACAAGCAGCACTCCGAAAATCAAAAGGCCGATCTTTGTAATACGGCTGGAATTTGTCATGAACTGTACTCCTAAAATGAATTAAACAAGTGTCGTGTCGGAATCTTCGGGGTGCTCGTGTAATCAGCACTGCCATATGGCCGGAATAAGTCCTATCCGGTTTCACGTTTGACTTTGCATAGCCGTGGTCTCATAGGGCGCCGGCATCACACGGTTTTGGTGAGGTGGTCCCACATAGGGAAACTCGGATAACAGATCGCCGTGGGGCCCTACGTTGTCTTCCCTGACCTTTCCATTGGTGAGGGTGCGAATAAAGGAATCGAACGCATCGTCGGTGAGTGTCCGGCCGTTATCGGGAAAAGACGCCAGGCGCGTAGGGTCATAAGGTAGAACATCTGGGAGCAATGTCCTGGCCACTCGCTTCGCCTCAGCCGGCGTATATCCACCTGTGTGCTCCAGAGCGTGCGCGAAGGCGGCAAGGAAACGCCTATCGTCCGCCGGTGCACCTCCCATGTAGGCATCTCTTTCTTCGACAAGTATGACTGCTTGCGCAGGCCGCGCTCCGCGCTCCACCTGGATCCAACCACCGCCATCACCTGGTATAAGCGTGCGCGCCCACAGGCGAACCTCTTTCGCCCCCAGAGCAGAGTTAGGTACTTCAAGAACAATGCTGCACACATCTTTGTCAGCGAAGAAATCGTCGCCCGTGAACTGCAAGTTGTTCTTCGCGCCTTCCACGTCGCAGAAGAAAGGATCGCTGCGCCAGCCGGCAAAGAAGCGGGTATCGCCTGCTTGTGTAATCCTCGCCTCGCTCCCCATTGAAACGGGCGCCCCATCGACGATTACCCGCCCGCCAGTGCCGGTACCGGCCGCTTGCGGACCATCAGCGCGGAGGAGAATCGCGGTTTGTACGCCTTCCTCGAAAGCTGAGAAGCGCACCCGGTACGCGATATCGGCAATCGCATCACCATCGGTATCAATCTTGAGCTCGTACAGTGCTTCGGGTGCGAAAGGCTCGGTCGTAGTAGGCCCGGGAGGGTTTTCGCCGGCCGATGGATGGACGTTCATAATAAGGATGGATTTCCCCTTGTCTCTCGGTTTGGGAAAGGCATACAGATCAGTGAAGTCCAGTCGAGCGTCCCCCTGGGGAAAGCCGAAGTCAGGGCCAGAATAATGATGCGACATTGGGTTAGTCCTCCTCTTGCAAGTCTGCTTTGTCCTGCGGGGTTAGAACGCGGCGGCACCGGCCGCTGCGACGGCATGGTCCTGATCGCCGGAACCACCGCTGACGCCAATGGCCCCTACGACCTTGCCATCCAGCTTCAGCGGGATGCCGCCGGCAAAAATCATGATTTTGCCGTTGTTTGAAACATGAATGCCGAAGAACTCGTCTCCCGATTGAGAATGCTTTGCCAATTCCTTCGTTTCAATGTCAAATGCGCGCGACGTGTATGCCTTCTTCATGGAGATATCAATGCTGCCAATCCATGCGTTGTCCATACGAACGTGGGCTACGATGTTTCCGCCTTCGTCAGCCACTGCGATGTTCATGGGCTGGCCAATTTCCGTGGCCTTCTTTTCCGCGGCGCTGATTACGCGGCGGGCATCTTCTAAGTTCACTGCGGTTAATTTCACTGCGGTCACGGCTTCTCCTTTTGTGTGCAGGCACGCCAGCAGCAGCCTGGCTTGCTGCTCGTTTCTGCGTTTGTCCTCGGCATCGCATTCCTCCGCCGGGACTTGCTTGCGCAGCTCTTCTATCGTCTCCACCCTGCTGGCCATCCTGTGTTATGAGGCGAGGCCAGATAGGGGAATTGGCCGGGCAGATCGCTGTGCGGACTTACTTTGCCTCCCGTCACTTTCCCGGGCTCCCGGCTTTCGCAGCAGCCTGCTCGATTAAGTCTGCGACTGCTTTCGGGTGAGAAAGCATTGGCACGTGACTGGAGGGAACAGTGATTGATGTAGCCTTCATTGCCGCCGCTTCGGCCTTCTCAAGCTCCGGAGGAACAGCGCGATCGTTGCTGGCAATCACGCACCAGGATGGCTTGGTCTTCCACGCGGCGGTCGTGATTGTGGCCCCAAAAACAGCTGCGGCTGTGGGAGTCTGTGTCGCCGTCAACAGCTGCTTCTCTTTGTCTGGCAGATCCTGGGCGAAGTCTTCAGCGATTCCCTTTGGAGTCACCGTCAGAAAACCTCCAGCATCCGCCCGGACTTCCTTGCCTAGCGGAGCCGGCGGAAACGGTTTGGTGACCGAAGCAACGGACTCACCTTCCGACGGCGCGAGCGCAGCCACATAAACCAACCCGACCACCTTCGGATCATTCCCCGCCTCCGTGATAACCACCCCTCCATAGGAATGGCCGACGAGCAGGACCGGGCCATCCTGCAAGGCGATGGCACGTTTGGTGGCGGCAACGTCGTCCGCCAGCGAGGTCAATGGGTTCTGCACGGCGACCACATGCAATCCCCTGGCTTGAAGCAGTGGAATCACTTTGGACCAGCTTGATCCATCGGCCCATGCGCCGTGAACAATGACAATGTTTTTGACCCCTTGTGGGGAGGTCGCCTGAGCGACCGCTACTGTGTGAAACACCGCGGTCAGCAGGAATCCTGCAATTGCCATCAAAGCAGTTCGGAATGTTTGCGAGAGTGTCAAATTGTTCTCCTTCGTTGCATCAAGATTGAATTCATGGTTCGTTACAGCACGTTGACCGTGACGTCGATGTTGCCCCGTGTTGCGTTGGAATATGCACAGGTCTCGCTGTGCGTGGCGTCCACAATGGCCTGGGCGACTTCGCGCTCCAATCCCGGCAGGCTGACATTAAGCCGTGCTCGGAGTAAGTAAACGTCGCCAGAATTGCACAGGTCTATTTCGGCATCGATGGCTGCGTCAGAAGGAAGTTTGACCTCCATCTTGTTGGCCACAAGCCCCATCGCACTAATGAAACAGGCCGACCAGCCAGCGGCAAACAACTGCTCCGGATTGGTACCAGTTCCGGGGACTCCGGGAGCCGAGAACCGAACATCTAAGCGGCCATCATCACTGCGGGAGACGCCACCGCGCCGACCGCCCGTAGTATGGGTTTTGGCGGTGTAACGCACCTTCATAACTTCATGGCTTGAACCAGCTGCTGCGATAGTTTTCTGATCACTTCTCATCCTTATCTCCATAGATTTGTTCTGTTCCCACTTGTCCGGCGTTACCAGCGTCCGGCGTGCACACCGCCGTCGACGTGGAGCACCTCTCCGGTTACTTGACCTGCCTGTGCGAGGTAGAGAACTGCGTCGGCAATGTCTTTTACGTCCGAGATGCTTCCCATGGGTTGCAATGTCTTAAGGAAATCCCTGGGATTATCCTTGTGCATGGGCGTATCCACCACGCCCGGGGCAACTGCGTTGAAGCGGATCCCTTGCTTTGCATACTCAATCGCGAGACTGCGAATGATTGCATTCAGGCCTCCTTTAGTAATCATCGGGACCGAGCCATTTATGCCGAGGATCGGCTGATCGGCAAGCGCCGCGGTGATGCTTATGACACTCCCTGATTTCTGCTTCAGCATCTGTTTCACTGCAAGCTGAGTGATGTAGAGGAACCCCAGCAGGTTCGTTGAGACCAGGGCGTTGAAGTCCGCTGTAGAAAATTCCGTAAAAGGCTTCGTGGAAAAGATTCCGGCATTGCTCACCAGAACATCGATACTTCCGAAGTTCTTGATTGCTGCTTCCATGACCTTGGCGGCAGTCTCCGGCTTACCAATATCGCCATCGATGAGGACCAGGGCGGTCGAGGCATTCAAGTGTTGACTTACGCTGCGAGACGTCGCAACGACGTTATAACCCTGTTTCAGGAACGCCTCGACTAAGCCGGCTCCGATTCCGCGCGATGCTCCTGTAATGATTGCTGTCTTATGGTCTGGCATGTGACTCCTGTTTAAAAGCTCCACATCCTTGTCAGAGAATGTGAACTTGAGCGTTTGGAACGTCCTTGCGGTATCAAAACAGAGGTGCGAAAGCGAAACAATTGGACGAAGGTATCCTCAATACCTTCGTATCAGTGGACGTGATGAGTGAATGATCGATCATGCGGTCCGGCGTTCAATCGACTTGCAAGCCGCACCGAGGCCGCGATCGTGACCGCCCGCCAATCTCCGCTTGTAAATCCGCGATGGCTATCCATTAATTCCGACTCGTCGAGCCAGTCCACTGCCGAAAGCTCGGCCTGCTCTGGACCGAGCAATTCCTTTACCGCGCTGATGAACGCCGAGAACTCGCGTTCCGCCATCTGCGTCTGCTCCTGGAAGGTTGAATTGGGAAACGATTGTTTCGTGATCATTGGATCCTCGTCTGGTGCGATCACATCAGATGCGCAGACACGAAACAATTGGACGATGGTATCGACGGTACCTTGGTATGGCCGGCAGGAGTGAGACGATCCGTCCGTCTTTTCTCTTTAAGCTTTGTGGCCCTAGACGTCTATTATGCTGTTGTCGATCCAGTACTAGGAGAGCTGATACCAAAGTACAATAGACAAGCACCTGCCGGGTGGCCCATCCTTCTTGGGATCGACGCGGAGCGCCATTGCCGAGGCATTAGGTGAGGAACTCTATGAGAAGAATCTCGGCGCCCATCTCTTTGGCTGGATCGCAACTCAGCCAAACACGTCATGTCTGCGCATTTTTCAATAGCGATGAAGAAGAGTATCGCGTGCTATTGCCGTTCATTAAGGATGGGTTCGAGCGTGGCGACAAGGCGATTCACATCGTTTGTCCAGATCACCACCATGACCACCTGCAACGATTAGCCGGCATAGGAATTGACTCGGCCGCTGTTAAACGAAGCGGCCAATTCGAACTTCGGAACAGCACTGAAACCTACCTGCAAGACGGCCGGTTCGATCAGAATCGCATGCTGCAGTCGTTCGAGCGGATGGCGAGCGGCAATGCCGAGGGAGGATTTCCCCTGAGCCGCATTGTCTGCCGCATGGACTGGGTGCCTGACGGCCAGTCGCATATCGACGATCTGATTGAGTTCGAAGCCAGGGTCAATGATGTGTGGTGCCGCCACGATGATGCGGTCATCTGCACCTACCACCTTTCGAAATTCAGCGGAGACGCTGTGATCGACATCATGCGCACGCATCCGTTGGTCATCATCGGAGGAATTCTCCAGCACAATCCGTTCTTCGTGCCGCCGGAGGAGTTCCTGCATGAAATACGCGCACGGCGGGCTGGGCAGCCTGCGCGGCCCGCGGCGGCGGGCTGACCATGAAAGCGCAACTCGAACATCCCGTCGACGAGATCAAGCGCCTTCAACGTTGCATTAATGATCTGGTCAGCCTCCTTAGCCTTCCTGCCATGTGGAGTGGCAGCAAACCCAGTGACATCGTTCATACCGTGCTCGACTCGCTCCTTCGCATGCTCGATCTTGACTTCGTGTATGTGAACCTGACAAACCTGGTCGACGCGACACCGTCGGTGACTGTCAGGGTCGCTCAGTCGCAAGAAGGGGTGTTCCAACCGCGAGAGCTCTATGCCTTCCTCGATCGCTGGTTGGGAGATGACCCACAAAAACGTTATCTCGAAGAACGCAGCCAGATTGGAGACGAAGAGATTTCGCTCGTGTCCTGGCCTCTCGGGGTTCAGCGTGAAATCGGGGTAATCGTAGCGGGGTCTCGTCGAGCAGATTTCCCGCGGGATACCGAGGCACTTCTTCTGAGCATAGCGGCTAACCAAGCGTTGATCGGGCTACAACAGGCGCAATTGTTGAGCGAACAGAAGCGCGTTGCCGACGAACTCGATCAACGCGTTGCGCAACGGACCGCAGAACTTGCTGCGGCCAATGAAGTGTTGAGAAAGGAAGTCGCCGAACGCAGGCGCGCGGAGGAAGCTCTGCGGGCTAGTGAAATCAATTTGCGCAAGATTGTTGACAGCATTCCCGGGCTTGTGTGCACGATGAGTCCAGCAGGAGAGGTCACGACTCTTAACAAACCGTTGCTGGAGTACTTCGGCAAGGCGCGGGACGAACTGAAGAATTGGAGGATGACCGACGCAGTACATCCGGATGATCTCCCTCGCGTGTTGACAGCTTTCGATTTTTCGATCAAAACCGGTACCCCCTACGATGTGGAACACCGTTGCCGGCGTGCTGATGGCGTCTATCGATGGTTTCAGGTTCGCGCCCTTCCAGTGCAGGAAAAGGATTGCCAACACTCCGGATGGTACGTCCTGCTGACCGATATAGAGGACCGAAAGCGCGCTGAAGAGGAACTGCAGCGCAGTGAGGCATTTCTGGCGGAAGCTCAACGCATAACGTTGACCGGTAGCTTTTCCTGGCGATTGGACACGGATGAAATCGCCTTCTCAGAGCAGCTTTATCGCATCTTTGAATTTGACCATGATTCACCTGTAACGCTCGCGAAGATTGGCAGCCGAGTGCGCCCGGAAGACATTCCCTTGCTGTCCGAAAAGATCGACCTGGCGCGGCACGGCATCACCAATCATGACTACGAAATTCGACTGCAAATGCCGGACGGCAAGATCAAGTATTTGCGCACGAGCGCTTACGGGGCCCGAGACCGGCATGGCCGGCCGGAATATATCGGCGCAATCCAGGATGTGACACAACGCCGCGCTTCGGAAGAGGAGCTCAGCAGGGTGCGATCGGAACTGTCACGAGTGTCCGGGTTCACCAGCCTCGGAGTTATGACGGCGTCGATCGCACACGAAATAAACCAGCCTTTGTCCGGCATTGTTACAAACGCTAGCACGTGCCTCCGGATGCTGACATTGGATCCACCGAACGTCGACGGCGCGCGTGAAACGGCCCGGCGAACGATTCGCGATGGCAACCGTGCGTCTGATGTGATCACGCGATTGCGCGCACTCTTCAGCAAGAAAGATACCATCGCCGAGCGCGTGGATCTGAATTGCGCTACGAGAGAGGTGGTTGCTCTGTCATTGAGCGAGCTTCAAAGAGACCGGGTTATTCTGCGATGTGAGCTTGCCGAAGACCTCCCGCTTGTCACAGGTGACCGAGTCCAGATTCAGCAGGTAATCATGAACCTCCTCCGGAATGGTTCGGATGCGATGAATACCGTCGATGATCGCCCCAGGGAGTTGCTGATCAGGACCGAACGAAACGAAGGCGATCGGGCCCTCCTTAGCGTCACAGATGCGGGGATTGGTTTTGACCCTCAATCTATGGACAAACTATTCCAAGCCTTCTATTCGACCAAGAATGACGGGATGGGGATTGGCTTGTCGGTTTCTCGTTCCATCATAGAAGAGCATGATGGCCGTTTATGGGCAACCCTAAATGATGGTCCAGGAGCAACGTTTTCATTTTCTATACCTGGCACAGGCAATACTTAAGTGTAATAGACTCCTTACCCAGTCTGCCGCATGCTTATGTTATGAACGCCCGTTCAGAAAACATCGCTGACAAATATCCACTTGTGGCAGTAGTGGATGATGATGAATCCGTGCGCGAATCACTTCCTGACTTGTTGCGGGAGTTCGGATTTGCGGCGCACGCCTTCTCATCAGCAGAAGAGTTCCTTGCTTCCGATAGCCTGGTTCAAACCGGATGTCTCGTCCTCGACATCGCGATGCCGGGCATGACTGGGCTCGATCTCCAGCGAGAATTGAGGCTCCGCGGACACAGCATTCCCATCATCTTCATCAGTGCTCACAAGGACGAGGTTGTCCGCAGGCGAGCGTTCCAGCAAGGAGCCATTGAATTCTTGTTCAAGCCATTCAGCGACACGGCCCTGCTGCAAGCGCTCAATGTCGCCCTTCGAGTGAGTTAAACGATCTTCTGTGTGCTGCGTCTGGAGGATATAAAATGAACTTAGCCCGCACACTTGACCATGAAGTGGGGTCACCACACATGTCGGACGGCACACCAATCGTGTTCGTGGTCGACGACGACGTCTCCGTACGTGAGTCGCTGGAGTTGTTGATTCGCAGCGAAGGCTGGCAGCCGGAAATATTCGCGTCCGCACAGGAATTTCTTAGTCGCCCACGAGTCGTTGTTCCGAGCTGCCTCGTACTTGACGTTTCTCTTCCAGGTCTCAATGGTCTCGATCTGCAGAAACGTATCGCCAGCGATCGGATCGACATGCCGATTATCTTCATTACAGGTCACGGCGACATACCGATGTCCGTCCAGGCCATGAAGGCGGGCGCTATCGAGTTCTTGACGAAGCCATTCGGCAACGATGTGCTGTTGAGTGCCATCCGAAACGCCATCGAGCGCAGCCAGACCACACTTGGTCGTGAGGCGGAGATACGGGCGCTCCGGGACTGTTACGCCTCGCTCACACATCGTGAGCGGCAGGTTATGGCGCTGGTGGTTTCCGGTCTATTGAATAAACAGGTTGGCGGGGAACTCGGCATAACCGAGATCACGGTCAAGGCACACCGCGGCAAAGTGATGCACAAGATGAAAGCCGACTCTCTCGCTGAGTTGGTGAAGATGGCCGCGAGGCTCCGACTCCCAGGTGGGATGAAAGCTTGATACTCCAATCGTGATTCAAATCACTTTAGGCAATCCTGAAGCTGGCCAGAAACGGGCTTGGGGGACATCAATCGCGATTTCCCACAAGAGGACTTCTGGGTACCGAATCGGGCTCGTCGAATCCCGCCTCAAGCACATGCGTGGAAAGCCCGTTAATGTTGAACACCATGAGGGAGCGGATGCCAGGCGCTAACGTTCCATTGCCATACGGAGGCAGGGTTACCGGATCAAACTCGCTCGTGTATGAGGGAAAAGACTGTGCAGGACGCGGAACACACGCGATACTTAGTGCCCTGCTCCGATCAAGAATTTGCGGCTCGAAACGCCGCTCGACGTAACAGTCCTAATTGGCATATGTCGGTACCTCACTGAGTAGTTGTTGAAGCCTAGACGGGATTGAAACTCCTGATTGCTGGATATTTGTGCCTTGGATGGTCACCCCGTGGCGAGGGAAGCCGGCCTTATGTGTGCCGGCTTCGGAGTCCGAGCTACTTCGAGACCGCACGTGCGGCACTCTCAATCACATCTGCAACTTCCTTTGGATGCGAGACGTAGACTGAGTGACTCGCGCCGGCGACTTCGACCGTGTGGCTATGAGCTCGTTTGGCGTACCAGCGTTCAAGGTCGGGGTTGATGGTTCGATCGCTTCCCGCCACTACCATCCAGCTTGGTTTGGTTCTCCAGGCAGCAGTGCTGATCGTCGCTGAGAAATTGTCTGCAAAGTTGAGCACCTGCGAGCGCGCCATGAATGCGGCTCGGTCAGCGGGAAGGTCAGCTGCGAACAATTCATGGAATTGCGTCGGGTCGATATAGGTGAAACCGTCCGACGTTGTCTTCATGGCGCCCGATTTGGCGAGGTCGCTCGGAAAGCGCTTTCCGTCCTCTGACTCTTTCTCGCCGGAATCCGGCATGTGAGCCGCGACATACACCAAGCCGACAACCGATGGATCGGTGCCCGCTTCCGTAATTACGGATCCTCCGTAGCTATGAGCGACAAGAATGCATGGTCCATTCTGCTGGGCTAACGTGCGCTTCGTGGCCGCCACATCTTCTTTAAAGGACGTCTCTGGCTCTTGGACGATGCTGACGTCGTAGCCATCCTTGACGAGAATGTCGTAGACGCCCTTCCAGCCAGAACCATCTGCCCAGGCGCCGTGAACCAGAACAATATTCCGAACGCGATGCGGTTGGTTCTGCGCTGACAGCACGCCGCACGTAAACAGCAATAAAGCGATGCAGAGGGACTGAGAGATTCCTCGTACTGCTCGCATAGGCTTCATCGAATTACTCATTTGTTGCTCCTTAGGTCGTTGGGATCTTTCCCGGAGGGCTCAGAGGGACAAATAAACGACTTGCACGAACTGGTCGCCGTTGATTATGCCTTTGCCCCAGATGGCGGTCATTGAGTCATAGTCATCAGCTACCTTCTGATTTGAGCCTACGACTGTCATGCCTGGAGTTCGCTGAGCATTTTCATCAGGTCAGTGATCTGGATATTTTCGAGTGAACGTACGGCATCCTTGATCTTTTGGCGCGATTTCTCGGTGGCATGGCCGGCCGCTAGCTTATCGAACTTCGAATCTACTTCCTTCCAGCTGAATGGCAGAACAGGATCCCCAGAGAAGTCTGAGATTTCGTGCGTGAACGACTCGCCGCTCTCGAGCCGGACTGTCACCCGGCTCGGGAGTTCATCTGGGTAACGTGCCGTAAAGCCATCGTCGGGTCTCACCGTGACCTTCTGAAGCAGGTCTTGGATGTCGCTCTTCGCAATCCGGCTGGCCTCAAGCTGCGCCGTCTGCACATCGCCGTCAAGGAGTGCGACGGCCATGAGGTAGGGGAGGCTGTGGTCTGCGTCCTCCTTTGTGTGGACATTCTTCTTTGGGCCGAAGCGTCCACCCCCGGTGAAATCGTAGGCGTCTTGGAAAACATCAGCCTCAATGCTTACAACGTTCTCCGGATCAAACGGATGAGCCTTGTGTAATTCGAGCGTACAAAAGACGGCTGATTGTGCGGGAATCGCGGTGTTGTAGGTCTTCAAAACCAGCCGGTCGAAGCAATCAAGTTTCATGTTGTCCCAGTCGACCTGGATCGACTTATCCAGCGCCTGCGCCAGCCCGTTTGGTCCCTCGATTACATACTTAGGCCCGGTTACCCCGCGGGACGCCAGAAAGACCCCGTGCATGGACGCCAAGGCCGCCTGGGACGAGTTCAAGCCTTTCCATTGCGAGATCGGTGTGGTGCGCACGACCAACAGCGGAATGACGTCACCGCAAATCTCGACGGCCGCGGCAGTTCGTGCCTCGTTCAGTTGCAGCGCTTTGGAGGCTCCGGCCGCTATCGAGAATGACAGCTGAGTTGTAAGGTCAAACCCGTCGGCCATGAATGACGCGTTGGAGGTTAGCGAGGACTCGACTTGGTAGGCAACCGCCAGGGCGGTTAAGAACTCTTTGCCTGATCGTCCCGCGTGCTCACTCGCGGCCAGGACTGATCCAAGGTTGTCCGACGGGTGACAGAGTTCCTCCCCGCCAAGATAACTATCCATGAAGTCGATATATCGGACAAGCGCCGTGTTGTACTGAGCCGCATAGACGACGTTCGCTTTTCCGCCGCCGATCAAAGTGCACCGAGCATCCGAACCGCCGAACTGTTTTGCCTGTTCCAGACACGCTGCGATTGGTGGCACTCCGAGCGCGGTGATGGCGCATCCCAAAGAATCGAGCACGCTCACTTTGAGGCGTTCCCGCCGCTCGGGAGTAAGGTCCTCGTAGGTCATCCCGGAGACGAACTTCGCGATACCCTGAGCCTGGCTGTCGCCAGTGATGACCGGCTTTGGCTTAGTTGCAACGGGGTTGTCGCCGTAGTGCGACTTCCCCTGACGCGACTCTTGAGTCGTCCCCATCTCTTTCAATGCTGCCCGACGATCAAATTCCATAATGCCATTCACGCTGCGATCGGGTTTTCCGCGAACAGTTGTGCGACCATTGCGGAATCCAGATAGGCGCGAACCTTCACGATCACTTCGTCTTTGAAGTACACAACCCAGCAGTAGTAATTGTCGAAGCGCATCCCGTTCTTCGCGTTGGCTAAGGAATGAAGTTCGACTACCGCCTGATCGTCTTTCACGAGAAGATGCTCGACATGCAGCTCAGCGCCCTCAGGAAGCACGCGTTCCAATTTGACGAATGTGCCTTCAATGAAAGCGTTCTTACTAGAGTAGTGGCCCGCGAGCGGGTGAGTGCCCATCACGATCCAGTCAACATCTTCTGCTACATGTTGGAAGAAGGCTGCACCGTCGCCTGTTTCAAGTCCCTTAAAGATTTGCCGGACTTGCTCAGCTGAAATGGACGTTCTTGTCTGCGCCGATTTATTTGCTGCGCTCATTGTGATTTCTCCTTTCACAGCTTTAGATTCGGGTGCAGCCCCTGGAAGCTTTCGATGCGTCCCCGGGAATCTATACCAATCTGATGAGATGCGACAGACGTCCAAAAGGGGGGGTCGTAGCGGTTTTCCCAGAAAACATATGATCGCGGTGGGGGTGAGAAAACGCCCTCGCGGCCATCAATTTCTTGAGGCTCCTGGCTTGCCGGCAACGCGGAAGCCACCCCACGCACCTCACACTTGGTCTCACGGTCCATAAACGGGCTTCGAGGAAGTTGGACTCGGTTCGCTGGATTCTTAGCGACCGACAGTTACCTATACCCAGCAAGTCGAACGATAGCTGTTGTAAGCAGGAGTCCTCCAGCCAACCAGTCCAGCCCGGCATGTCACGGGACGAATCCCGACCAATCTTGGCTCGTATGAGTCTGATTTCAAACAACCCTGCTCATTTAGTCCCCCCGCCACGTGCGGAGCAATAGCCACTCCCTTTGTATCCAAAAACTTCAGGAGGCAATTACGTTGGATTCCATTCCGATTCCCGTATCGTCTTTATCCTCGCGGGCGATGTTGTGCTCGCTTTCGATCAGTACATGGTCCGCACGCAAACACGATAGAGATGCGTCGGAAGAAATTGCCGCCCGACATGGCGCCCAGTCTGATGCCGGGCGTTATCACAAAATGCTGCTGCCCAAGGCGGCACTCGCGGAAATCCAGAAAATTGTGAGCGAGGCTCGGCAGGAACACTGTTTCATGACTTTGCCCTGGGATGACAACGGCTATCGCGTGCTGCCGGCTGCCGTCTACATGGATCATGTCGAGAAAATGCATGGGTTAGCGAAGAAATTCTCAAAAGCAGTCGATGCGCTCGCTGGTCAGTTCCGGATACTGGTCGACCAGGCAAAGACGCGTCTTGGCGGCCTGTTTCGCGAGAGTGACTATCCGGCCCTGGACGAACTTCGGGCCAAGTTTGCGTTCGAAACCAAAGTCTTGCCTCTGCCTGACGCCGGCGACTTCCGCGTTGCGATGGGGGATGAGGAAAAAGACCGAATCAAACGCCAGATTACGGCGGCAGTCGAGGCGTCCCTCCAAGTTGGAACAAGGGAACTATGGTTTCGCCTGTATGAAGCTGTCCAGCATCTGGCGGATCGTCTGACCGCCTACAAGGTAACGGAAGAAGGCGTCGAGCATCCCTTCCGCGATAGCGTCGTTACCAATCTTGTGAAACTTGTCGATGTTCTGCCCAAGCTGAATATCACTAATGACCCGGAGTTGGACCGCCTGGCCGAGCAGGTGAAGAGTTCATTGCTCGTCGATCCGAATGCGCTACGCAAGTCCGAATCAGTCCGTGCCGAAACTGCAAAGGCTGCGGCAGCCATCGCACAGCATATGGCCGGGTACATGGCTGGTTATTCGGTTCCCACGACTGAAGCCGCTGAGGTCGCAGTCGTATGAGACTCATGAGCGCTGTTGATCGAAAGCTGACGCGTGCGCGTACCCAGCTCTTGTTGAACCAGCCATTTTTTGGAACGCTGTGTTTGCGGTTGAAGCTGGTTCCCGGCGAGCTGCCCACCATGGCCACCGACGGTCGCCGCATTGTCTATGATCCGGCATTCGTCGATGAACTCACTCCGGCGGAATTAGAAGCGGTTCTGGCCCACGAGGTCCTCCACTGCGCGCTTGGACATCACTGCCGCCGAGGAGCCCGCGATCCACGGCGATGGAATGAGGCCGCAGATCTGGCGATCAATCCCATTCTGATCGGCAACGGATTCACACTTCCGGCCGGAGCACTGGTTGATGCAGCTTTTGACAACTTGAGCGCCGAAGAAATCTATTCGCGATTGATGCAACGGAGCAGGGAAGAATCGAGTCCGGCACCAAATCAAGCTCAGCAGCCGGGCCCAGGCATCGGGCAAGGATCTCAAGAACAACAGTCACCGGAATCGGGAAACAGTGCGCACACCCCGTCAACTCCAATGCGTGATGAAGTTGGAAACGAGGTGCGGCGCCACTCACCGGGTCCCGGAGGATTTGGCGAAGTTTGGGATGCAACCGACGAACAGGGAAGTCCTGCATCCCAGGCGGAGAATAGTCGCCAGCAGCACGAATGGAACATCGCGGCTGACCAGGCCCTGCGCTCATCCAAGATGTGCGGATGCGAACCCTCCAATCTGGCGAGGCCTCTCCATGAAAACAGGCAGTCAAAGCAGGACTGGCGCGCACTGCTGCGTGAGTTTGTGTCGGCCACTTCGCCTTGCGACTATCGTTGGACCCCGCCCAACCGGCGTTACATCGCTTCCGGCCTGTACCTGCCCTCAGTCGAGCGGGTAGGTGTGGGGCCAATCGTTGTTGCGGTCGATACATCCGGTTCGATTGGAGAAGAGGAACTAGAACAGTTCGCAGGTGAAATCACCGCCATCTCTGATGAGGCCAAGCCGGAAGCCATTCACATCGTCTATTGCGACGCTGCCGTTCAGTCAATTCAGCAATTTGGGCCATCTGAGCCAATTGAGCTTGAACCCAGGGGCGGAGGAGGCACAGACTTCCGTCCCGTATTCGAGTGGGTCGAAGCCAACCAGATCGAGCCTGTCTGCCTGATTTATCTCACCGATCTTTGCTGCCGGTCCTATCCTCAGGTTCCTGAATATCCGGTTCTGTGGGTGACCGACTCGCGGCGCACAGCGCCTTTCGGCGAAACGATACGCACCAAGCCTGAATAGGAAGGCAAGGAGGGACTATGGCGAACGAAAAATCCTCTTCGCAGCCCGCCAATGCCACGGTATCAACTCTCCCCATTGCGCTGTACGAATCCCATGGGCTGATCTTTGAACTCTATGAAGGTAGTCAGCCATCTCACCGGTTTGCCATTCGCTGGGAGCGGTTGAAAAGCGTAACGGTCACGCGCGAGAATCGCGATTTCACCGTGGAGATCAATGAACGACAACCTGATCTTCTGCCCTGACAGAAGAGGTAGGAAACACAACATTGAGCGCAGCTTTGCGCCTTTACCAAGGATATGTGCGGTTACATGGCAGCCGGTTCTTGCCAACGCATCTTGCCCTATCCAACTTCAAGCCGACCATTCTTAACATCCCCTTCGAACCACACCCTGTGTTTCACAAACAGGGCACGCCCACCCTGACCTGGGAGGACTCCATGAGTACAGGACTTTACGCAATTCAACACGTCAGGAAAATGCGTGGCGGATCCCAGGCCCATCTTCTTCGCGCATCGGATGGCGCCTTCTACGTCACCAAATTCCAAAACAACCCGCAACACCTGCGCGTTCTGGCGAACGAAATGTTCGCGTCACGTCTGGGGCAATGGCTCGGCCTCCCCGTCCCCCGCGTTGAAGTCATCGAAGTCTCAGACTGGCTCATTGCCAACACGCAGGACCTAAGAGTTGAATTGGGTGTCGGTGCTGTCCCGTGCAGTAGCGGAAAGCAACTAGCATCGCTTTATCCTCAGCTTGAAGCGCAGGTTTTCGACTATCTGCCCGAAAGCATGTTGCTGCGGGTGGCAAACCTAGCCGACTTCGCCCGGTCCCTTGTGCTCGACAAGTGGACGGCAAATAGTGATGGACGTCAGGCGATCTTTGTCCGTCAACCGAAAGCCCGGCGCTATGAGGCGGCATTCATAGACCAAGGCTACTGCTTCAACGCGGGAGAATGGACTTTCCCCGATTCAGCGTTGCATGGAGCCTATGCCCGTAACTGTGTGTATGCGGGCGTTAGGGGTTGGGATTCATTCGAGCCAGCGTTGACCCGGGCTGAAGAAGCTGATCTGGTCGACCTTTGGCGATGCGCGGAGCCGATCCCTCCGGAATGGTACGCCTACGATTACAGTGCGCTAAAGCGAATGGTTGAGCTCCTGTACGACCGCCGCGTCATGATCCGAGGCCTGATTGGTGCCTTTCGCAATTCAAGCCGCGCCCCATTTCCCAACTGGACCGATGATGGAAGTTTTCGCAAGGGAAAGCCGGCAAGGAGAAACAAACCATGCGAATTGCCGGCAGATTAAAGCTGGGGTTCTATCCTTTACCGATCGAAGAGGCCGGACGCATCCGTCTTCTCTTGCAATATCCCGATGAGTTTACCGCCCTGGACCCGTGTGTCGGAGATGGGGTGGCGTTCTCGCGGTTGCTGGAAGGGACGAACGCATATCGTTATGGCGTCGAAATCGACGCCTACCGGGCAGAACAGGCCGCGCAACTTGGAATCCAAGTCATCCAAGCGAGCGCAATGACCGTGCGTTGTCCCGCTGAATCAGTGTCCTTACTCTACCTGAATCCACCCTATGATCTTGAAGCGGGACCGCGGGACAACAAGCGACTGGAACTCGTTTTTCTTGAACACACATACCGATGGTTAAAGCAAAAGGGCATTCTGGCGTTTGTTTTGCAACGAGGCCAACTCAACGTGTGTGCCAGACTTCTGGCAGAACAGTTCATAGACATCCGTGTCTTCCGGTTGACGGAACCGGAATGCATCCAATATGACCAAGTCGTTGTCCTCGCGTTGCGTCGTCCACGCCATGTTCACCTACAGGATTCGACGCTCCTCGAGACTACGGAAAGTTTATGTCGGACAGCGGCAGAGGCCACGATCGCTCCTTTGCCGAACATTGCTGAAGCCGTCTATCCCGTTCCACCCTCATCCCCAGCGTCCCTGGTCGATCACGGCATACCTTTAGATAAAGTAGAGGATCAGTTACCCTATTCGGCGGCCTACCGCCAAGCCAGTCGGATCTTGATTCGCGAGGGCTCCAGCATCACGGGAAGACCGCTCACACCTTTGCATGGCGGGCATGTCAGCCTCCTGGCGACAGCCGGCATGTTGAACGGAGTATTCGGGGAAGGGGAGAATCGGCACATAGCCCATTGGCGGTCGGTGAAATTTGTTGATCACTGGGAAGAAAATGAGCCCAACGGAGTCCTGGTCAAGCATGACCGGGAAAGGTTCTCCCACGAGCTGAGCCTGGCGTTTGCTGATGGCCGCACTCAAATCCTGACCCATGAAAAAGAGAGCGAGGAGCCGTGAAGAACGCTCATCTCCGCTTTGGTCGTCTGGTTTTCACCAAAGCCTTCAAGAAAGCGACAACACATTTCAAAATGCCGCTCGACCGTTTCATTGGCGAGACGGAGTCGCAATCGACATCTCAAATGAAAGCCCACCTCATCTCCGTGATCGGAGGTGACACCCAGATTGCGGCAGTGGCCGCCGCGATTGCCAATCGAGAGTGGTTTACCGTAGAGGCGCCTGATTACACGTCCTTTCGCATCAGTCTCGGAGGAAACGCCGAATGTTTTCGCGGGTCTTTGCAGGTTGAAGGAAGCAAGCGTCCTCTCAGACATTTGATCGGAGTTTCAGAGGAACTTGCACAGATCGGAAGCGGCAAGAATGCGGAACGCACCATCGTCTTCGATCATTCCGCGCATTTCGTTTGGTCCTCACTTGCCCATGTCCACGGACTGCCGGGAAGAAGTGAATGGGCTGACTGGATTGTGGGAGAACTGATCCGGCTCAAGGCCATCCAGCCACTGGTTGGCATCGGATGTAATCCGATTCTGGTGAAAGGGCCAAAGGGCCTTTTCATGAACTGTGTGAGCCGCGGCCTGCGCGAAGGAAAACTTCGTTTTCCGGAAGCAAATGGGCCGATCCGGTGGGACCGGGTTTCGTTGTCAGAATTGCTGGTTCCCGAAGAGGCATAACTGGCACATTCGTTCAGAATTACTGGCGGCATTACTCGGTCCCTTGATAATCAGTTACAAACATCATCAATTTGCAGATCATACTCAGGCACTGAAATCTGGAGTAGTAGCCCAAAGCTGCATTGTTCTGTTTTTGTAAATGTTGGAGCTAGGCGGTTACGAAAAACGACGATGAGCTCTATGAATTTTCGTTTTTGCAGTTGGCTAGTTTTCATGCCCATCTACCACTCTCATCGATGGATCTAGCAGGGCTCAGATGTTCCAAATGTGTAAACGAAATTGAGAATTGAAGAAGAATTGCTAGGTCGCGTCAGAAAAAGATAGATGTCGAAACAGCATAACTAGTCGGTTTGAAAGTTCACAAAAATCTACAAAGCATTTCTAGTTTGCTCTTGCGCTGAGCAGAGTTCCTCGATTAAGTTACATCTTCGTTTTTCCAATCGCAAGAATCCATGTGGTGAGTTTCAGCGTGTGCCTGTTCGGAAGATCGGGGCAGATGCGTAGGGGGATACCTGCGTCGCTGTCACAAGCTCAAGCAGTCGAGGAATGAAATGAAAATTCGCGTAGCATCAAGCCCGTTATTAATAATTGTAGTGTTGTTGCTCAGCGTAAGAATTGCTCACGCCCAAGTTGACCAGACATATAACTGCCCTCGCTACTTCCAGCTCGTACAAAGTCTAAGGAATAGCTGCATGATCACTTGGGGATGGAACACTCTGCTATTTTCCAATCTGCGCATACCGACCAATGGAGCCTGTTGCAATCCTGGTGCCGAGCCGTTTGGTGAGGAATGCGTCATTCCTAGATATACGTGTGGCGCCCCTGCCGATGCGGGAAATGAAACCTGCCTGGCTTGCAACGCAGCAAAGACAGTCCAGGTCTCAACCCCGATCGATATGGCTACAGGAAATACTTATATTATTCAATCGGATATCCAGGTTCCAGGGTTGGGCGGCGGTTTGTCGTTAGCAAGGACTTGGAACAGCAAGCTACCGGCCATCCAAAACAGCTTCAGCTTCATGTTTGGAGCGAAATGGCGTTCTACCTACGAAGAACACCTGGTGTTTTACAGTAACGATCCTTATGTTAAGTATCTTCGGTCGGACGGTGCAGTATGGTCATTTGGCGTGGATTCCGCCGACATGACGTCCAACACTTACAAGCTGGCAGCGCCCGCCAGTGACACCACGACCGTTTTGCTGGATGGCTCGTCAACTTGGACAATGACGTTTAAGGGCGGTGAAAAGCGTCTCTTCGATTCAACTACTGGCGCACTAGTCTCAATCATCGATCGAAACGGCAATACGACCACGCTGTCTTATGACGTGGCGAACCGGCTTGCCACCGTTACCGATCCGGCGGCGCGGCACCTTTATTTCAATTATCCGGATAACGTGACTTCGCTCGTTAGCAGCGTGACCACGGACGTGGGCGTTTCAATCTCGTACGCCTATGACCAGGGCCGCCTAGCGATGGTTACTGAGCCTGACAGCACCACACTTTCCTTCACTTACGACACTCAAAGCATGATTACTGCCGTAAAGGATTCGGACGGAAAAATCCTGGAATCGCATACCTACGACATCCTTGGTCGCGGCCTGAGCGGTTCGCGAGCGAATGGAATCGACAGCGTAACCGTTTCCTACCCGCAATAAGACCCACAAGCTAAAACGAAGCTGTCCCTTACTTGATTGCCGGAGATTGATATGCGATTTCGTGTGGCTGTGCTCTGTGTGTTGTTGTTTTTAAGCCTGTCTGCATTTGGCGTAACGCCTCAAATCGGTGGTACCACACCGACAAGTGGTCCCACCGGGAGTCAGGTACAGATCATCGGAAGCGGATTTGGAGCAACGCAAGGGGCAAGCACGATTAACTTTTGCGGCTTGACGCCAACAATTGTGAATTGGTCGGATACGTTGGTCACGGTGGTTGTGCCTTCCACAGCGGTTTCCGGATTCATTTACATGACTGTCGGTGGCGTAATTAGTGGGTCGTTCGATTTCACAATCCCTGGCCCGCAAATCACTGGCATATCTCCGTCGAGCGGGAGCGTCGGAACTCAGGTCACAATCAGCGGTTCTGGCTTCCAAGCCACCAAAGGCAGCAATTCATTCATCGGTTTCAACGGCGTGACCGCCACTGTTGTCAATTGGTCTGATTCACAGATCCTAGCGAATGTTCCTGCCACTGCCAGAACCGGGCCGGTGTCAGTCACGGTCAACGGTGTCACGAGCAATCAAAATGTCTCCTTCGGGTTGCCAAATCCTGTCGTAAACGGAGTCTCTCCGACGAGCGGTGCGGTCGGCACTTCCGTTCAAGTCAATGGAGCGGGATTTGGGGCCGCGCAAGGATCGAGTGCTGTTCAGTTTAACGGCGGCTCCGCGACCGTGACCGCATGGAGCGATACGCAAATTTCAGCAACCGTGCCGACGGCGGCGACCTCCGGGCAGGTGAAAGTTACTGTAGGAGGCGTAAGCAGCGTCAACAACATTGACTTTACCGTCCCACCGCCGCAAGTCATCTCTGTCTCTCCCTCTAGCGGGATCGTAGGTAGCACGATCACCGTGACAGGCACAGGTTTTCAAGCAGTGAAAGGAACCAGTGTCTTGTCAGTGAATGGCACCACCGCAACAACCACTGGCTGGACTGATACGCAGATTACAGCAACAGTGCCTAGCGGATCTAAGACTGGCCCGGTTGCTGTTTCTGTCAATAGTGTCAACAGCAACGGAGACGTGCTTTTCACAGTTCCTAACCCGATCGTAACGAGCGTGTCGCCAAGCGGCGGGCCTGCTGGGACCCAAGTCACAATAACAGGAACAGGCTTTGGCGCGACGAGGGGAAGTAGTTCCGTCAGCATTCGTAGCGTTGCAGCCACAGTGGTCAATTGGAGCGACCTACAGATACAGGCCATTGTCCCAACAACAGCAATTGTCGGATCAAACTCAATTCAAGTTTCAGTTGCAGGCGTCAACAGCCCTTCAAACATTGCTTTCAATGTCACGTTACCTACGATAACCAGCATTTCGCCCACGAGTGGCTCTCCGGGTACTCATGTGACCATCAATGGGTCAGGATTTCGGGCTTCGAACTCCGGTGGAGGTGCAGTCACTTTCAATGGAAATACCGCCAGTATTGTGACTTGGAGTGACACGCAAATTGTGGCTACGGTTCCAGCTAGCGCGACAACGGGTCCAGTGGCAGTTACTGGGTTCAACGGATCCAGCAATACGGACATTGTCTTTACCATGCCCAATCCGCTGATAGCGTCTGTTGTCCCTTCGAGTGCGCCGGTCAACACGCAGGTAGCGATCAATGGCAGCGGGTTTGGCGCTACTCAAGGAACCGTGACGTTTACCCCTAACAGTCCCGCCAGCGTGGTGAGTTGGTCGGATTCGCAGATTATGGTAACGGTTCCAACGACCGCCACAGTCGGCCCACTAACCGTGGTCGCCGGTGGTGTGACGAGCAACTCAAACATTAACTTCAATGTTCCACCGCCGCAAATTACGAGCATCAGCCCCACCAGCGGTGTAATTGGAACAACAGTCACAGTGAATGGTTCAGGCTTCCAGAGCTTGAGAGGAACCGGAGCTATCGGTCTCGCGAGTGGCCTCAATTTGTCGGTGGTTACCTGGAGTGACAATCAGATCGTTGCAACCATTCCGTCAAATGCTTCCTCCGGCGCCGTCTACGTGACGGTCAACGGAATACTCAGCAACGAGGATGTGGTGTTCACGCTTCCCAAGCCTTCCATTACGTCAATTAGTCCCTCTGGCGGTCCAGTTGGAACTCTGGTTCAGATTGCAGGAAGTGGCTTTGGAAGCACCCAGGGAACAAGCACGCTTAAGTTGGGCACATTCGACCTGACGATCGGCACGTGGTCGGATACGCTGATCACTGCCACAATTCCCACGGGAGCTTCGTCAAACTCGGTCTTTGTGACTGTGGGTGGTGTGCGAATTGGCGTCGGCTTTACCGTGGCGACGCCCTATATCAATAGTTTTTCGCCTGTCGCTGGTCCCGCTAACACTCCAGTTACCTTAACCGGAAGTGGGTTCGGTGCTGCTCAGGGCACGAATTCTGTTTTGTACAACAGTGTCGCCATCTCTCCAGTAAGCTGGAGTGATACTCAAATCGTTGCCAATGCTCAAAGCGGCTCTAACTTCGGTACCTTCAGCGTTAAAGTCGGGGCGATCACTGTCAATGCACCCGCGACGTTTGCCGTCACCCCGATGGCTGTTACCAGCATCAGTCCTTCAGCTGCCGCACCTGGCGCTCAGGTCCAAATCAACGGAACAGGTTTCGGCAGTACGCAGGGCACAGTTTCGTTGGGAGGACGAACCGCAACAGTGGTTACGTGGTCTAGTACGGCAATCACCGCCACTGTGCCTCAGGCCGCTCAAAGCGGGGCCGTGGTTGTGACCGTTGGGTCTACACAGAGCAATCAAAATGTAACGTTTACCGCTGTATCGCCGATCATTGCCAGTGTTTCTCCGTCAAGTGGACCGGCAGGAACCCCGTTTACGATCAGTGGAAGTAACTTCGGCGCTACACAGGGGGCCAGCACGCTGACTCTCCAGGGCGCAAATCCCACTGTCACCGGTTGGTCAGATACCGCAATTACTGCCACTATAGCCTCGGGGGCCATTTCAGGAATCTTGACGGTCAACGTTGGCGGACTGGACAGCAACAGGACTGTCTATTTCACAGTGCCAACCGCGAAGATCACCGGACTCAACCCCGCAAGCGGAGTGGTAGGCACGCAAGTCACCATCAGCGGATCAGGATTTGGTGCTTCTCAGGGTTCCAGCCTGCTGTTTTTCAATAACACAAATCCTTCCGTGGTCACCTGGACTGACACTCAAATTGTGGCGAATGTGCTTGCAGGAACCACAACTGGTCCGGTGCGAATCAGTATCTCTAGGTTGGTTCCCAGCAATACGGATATCATTTTTACCATGCCGAATCCCATCATTACATCCCTGACGCCGAGTTCAGGGCCCATGGGCACGCAGGTTCAAATCAACGGCAGCGGATTTGGTGCGACGCAAGGAAGTAGCACAATCACTTTTAATAACGGGGCCGTCACGCCTACCAACTGGTCCGATACTTTTATTAGGGCAACGGTTCCTTCAACAGCGACGAGCGGACCAATTGCTGTCCAGGTAGGAGGCGTGACCAGTTCGTCTACTGTCAGCTTCAATGTTCCGCCGCCTCAAATTGTGAGCATCTCTCCCAACCGAGGAACAACCGGCGCGCAGATCACGATCACTGGATCCGGATTTCACAGCACCCAGGGTACGGGTACGTTGTCTTATGCGAGTGCCGGAAACCTTCCCATTGTCAGCTGGTCTGATACTCAGATCGTGGCTACGGTGCAATCGGGCGGTACAACAGGAGGCCTGATCGCTCATCAGAACGTGAACAGTAATTCAGATGTACTGTTCACATTCATCAGTCCTCTTATTACTGGTGTATTGCCAACCAGTGGCACGGTGGGAACCCCAGTACAAATCAGCGGAAGTGGGTTTGGAGCCACTCAGGGCAGCAGCACAGTGAACTTTGGCGGTGCGTTGGCTTCTATCACAAGCTGGTCAGACTCACAGATCGTCGCTACCGTTCCGGCCATTGCAAAGAGCGGGCAAGTCACCGTGGTTGTTAGCAGTATCACGAGCAATACAAACATTAATTTCAATGTGCCCGCGCCTCGCGTAACCAGCATCACACCGACATCCGGCACGGTCGGTACTAGCGTAACTATTTCCGGCTCAGGTTTCCAGGCGGCAGCAGGGAGCGGCCACGTCTATTTCAATAGCGCGATTCCCGCCGTGATTTCCAGTTGGACTGACACTCAGATCGTTGCCCAGGTACCCTCTGGATCAAGCAGCGGGTCGCTCAGCGTGGTGGCCAATAACACAGTCTCCAGCAACCTGGATGTCTTATTCAACATGCCAAACCCGCTGGTGACCAGCGTCGCGCCTTCCACCGCACCCACGGGCACGCAGGTGACGGTCAGTGGAACTGGTTTTGGAGGCACTCAGGGTGGGAGCACCATTGCCTTTGGCGGAGCGGCTGCAACCATCGTGAGCTGGTCAGATACTCAAATTTCCGCCGTCGTTCCGGCGGCAGTGGTAGGATCAAAGCCCGTTCAGGTAACGGAAGGCGGCGTCGGCGGCAACACCAATATCTACTTCACCGTTCCTGGGCCCACACTTACTGGGCTTTCTCCCTCCATCGGCGGCGCGGGTAACCCGGTCACCATCACGGGCACAGGGTTTCAATCCACGCAGGGTACCAACAGCCTGGTGCGAATCGGCGGCAGCATTGTGACCATCAAGAGCTGGAGTGACACCCAGATAGTAGCCGTGGTTCCACAAGGTGTACCCACTTCATCGGTACAGGTAACTATCAACGGTGCGGTGAGCAATCCTCTTACTTACACCATCCCTGCGCTCACGGTAGCCTCGCTCAGCCCATTTGTCGGCCCGGTTGGCACGCAGGTGACCATTGCCGGTACTGGTTTTGGAACATCGCAAGGAACAAGCGCGGTGAGGTTCAACGGTCAACCGGCGGCTTCGATCTCAAGCTGGAGTGATTCACAAATCGTAGCCACCGTTCCGGTCACGGCCATCTCAGGTCCGGTTGTAGTCACGGTGAACAATATCAACAGCAATGCCACGACTGCTTTCAGTGTTCCTCTACCGGCAGTCAGCAGTTACACGCCAAGCGGCGGACAAGCGGGCACCCAAGTAACCTTTTTTGGTGCCGGCTTTCAATCGTCGCAACGTGACAGCACTGTCACGTTCAACGGGGTTCCTGCAGGCATCGTGAGCTGGACCGATAACAAGATCGTGGCCACTGCCCCTGCCGGAGCCACCACCGGAGTCCTGCTCGTCAATGTCAATTCACTAAGCAGCAGTAGCAGCAACACTTTCGAGTTCCCGAATCCGGTGATTACCGGGATTTCACCTTCAGAAGCCCCACTGAATGGAATTGTCACCGTCACAGGTACCGGTTTTGGCTCAAGCTCCGACTTCATATCGCCGCAGGGAACAAGGACCGGCGTCGCACAATTCAACTTGAATGGCCAAGGTATGGCTGCCCTTGCATGGAGTGACACCAGCGCCACTGTGAGATTGCCGAGCTTTGGTGCCGGCGGTTCAATTACCCTTACGCGCTACAACGTAACCAGCAACGGGTTGCCTATCACGGTTGAAGGCGAGCCCACTGTTGCCAGCCTCGCGCCTACGGCCGGGGATGTGAACTCAAGCGTGGTGATCTCCGGCAGCGGATTTGGTTCCACTCAATTTGACAGCACCGTTCATTTCAGCGGCGTCACCGCCACGGTTACTTCCTGGAGTGAGACGCAGATCGTAGCGGTTGTGCCTCCCGGTGCGTATACGGGCCCGGTGGATGTCACCGTTGCCTCGGTCGCGGGGCCAACGCAGGATTTCACGCTCACGTCCACGGTCCAGATCACTGATTCTCTTGGACGTTCCACAACCTATAAATCGTCGTTGCTGGGGGGAACATGGGTGGGTTCGGATTCGCAAGGTTCCGGCTGTTCGAGTTGCACGGTTCGCGGCACCATCCATAATGATTTTGATTCGGCGGGCAGGCTCACCGCCACAACTGATGAGTTGCTGCACAAGACCACCATCGCCTTTGACGCAAATGACAACGTTGCCTCGCAGATGACGCAGCTTGACGCGAACACGCCTGTGCAGACTTCATACACCTACAACAGCTTTGGTGAGCCGCTTACGGTGACGGATCCTCTGGGCAACGTCACCACGAACACGTATGACACGAACGGTAATCTGCTCACTGTCACATCTCCAAAGCCAGACGCAAATACCCCCGCCAGCGTTATAACATTTGCGTATGACACGAAAGGCCAGTTGATCCAGATCACTGACCCGCTCAACCATCACACCACACTGGCGTATTACCCAGCCGGATTGATCAACACAATCACCGATCATCAGGGTAACGTGACCACCTATCAGTACGATCTGCGCGGGAATCGGACGTCCGTGAAAGACGCCGCGAATAACACAACCGGCTTCACTTACGATTTGGGCAACCGCGTAACCAAGATCACCTACCCGGACACCACGTTTGTCACGTTTGGTCATGATTCGCGCGGTCGCCGCACGTCCGTCACCGACCAGAACGGCAAGATAACTACATACACATATGACGATGCTGACCGTCTGACCGGCGTGACTGATGCGGCACAGAACGTGACCAGTTACGCGTATGATCTGGAGAACAACCTCACCAGCATTACCGACGCCGCGCAGCACACAACATCGTTTGTGTACGACGCGTTTGGCCGCGTCACGCAAACGGCCTTTCCTTCATCATTGACTGAAAGCTATGTGTATGACGCCCTGGGCAATCTAACCAGCAAGACCGACCGCAAGAACCAGACCATCCTCTATGTATATGATGCGTTGAACCGGCTGACCCACAAAGGCTATCCGGACGCGACGAGCGTGGATTACGTCTATGATCTTGCGGGCAAGATCAAACAGGTGAGCGATCCGACAGGCGTTTACGGCTTTGCTTATGACAACATGGGCCGACCGGTCGGCAGCACCACACAGTACGCCTTCTTGCCCGGACAAACGTACTCAAACGCTTACACCTATGACGCGGCCTCGAATAGAACAGGCTTCACCGCTCCTGATGGCAGCACTGAAACGTATGTTTACGATACGCTGAATCGTCTTGCTACCCTAACGGATCCGCAGACCGGGCAATTTGGTTTTGGTTATGATGTGGTGAGCCGCAGCACAGGGATGACCCGTCCGAACGGCGTGAATACCAGTTACAACTACGATTCACTGTCTCGCTTGGCCAGCGTGCTCCACAGGGCCGGAACCACCACTCTGGATGGAGCCGGATATGGGTATGACAACGCCGGCAATCGCACCAGCAAGACTAATTATCTGGACAACGTAACCGAGCAGTACACCTACGATCCGCTGTATCAGCTCACGCAAGTGACGCAAGGTCTTACGACCACGGAGAGCTATGCGTATGATCCGGTGGGGAACAGATTGTCGTCACTTGGTATTTCTCCTTATACGTACAACGCGTCGAATGAGCTGACGTCAACTCCGTCGACAACGTTCACCTACGACAACAACGGCAATACCACGAGCAAGGTGGAGGCTAGTGGCACTACCGGTTACATCTGGGACTTTGAGAACCGGCTGACGTCAGTCGTGCTTCCGGGAGCCGGCGGAGCCGTGACGTTCAAGTACGATCCGTTCGGACGGAGGATCCAGAAGAGTTCGTTAGCGGCGACGACAAACTATCTATACGACGGAAGCAACACCGTTGAAGAAATTGACCAGACCGGTGCGTTGGTTGCGCGCTACACGCAAAGTGCTGGAATAGATGAACCACTCGCGACCGTGCGCGGAGGGGTGGCGTTGTATTACGATCAGGATGGCATAGGGTCGGTGACGACGCTGACCGGATCGACCGGAGCAATTGCCAACTCTTACACATACGATGCGTTTGGGATCGTCACCTCTTCAACAGGTAGCGCGGGCAATCCTTACACGTACACCGGGAGAGATTTCGATCCAGAAACTGGTCTGCGGTACTACCGAGCCAGGTACTACGATCCGGGTACAGGTCGGTTTCTCAGCGAAGACCCTTTAGGCTTTGGCGGTGGCGATACCGATATGTATGCTTACGTATTAGGTAATCCCATCAATTTCGTTGATCCCTCGGGAAGGAGTGCAGTTCCTGGTGCTGCCGCAGTTGCTTCCACGCTTGGTGCAGGATGGAGCCTCATCCAAGGTGGACTTTCCGGTGGGGGGCCTGTGTTTGGACTTGTTGCCGGTGGCTCGGCTGAAGGAGCGGGTGGTGGCCCAGTAGGCGCCTTATTAGGAATCATCGGTGCCGTTGGCACTTACGACGCGGTACAAACTTATGACTTGGGCGTTGCATATGGGTGGTGGGGCCAGCCACAGCCAGTAGGCTCGGGGCGAAGAGGAAATAGTGATCCGATTCCGTATCCTGGCGTTACCGATCCGGGGAGAGAACCTTGCAAGGATGGGAAAGGGCGCTGCAAGCCCTGTCCCCCCGACACACCCTATTGGAAGCAGCCAGGCAATTTCCATGGGGGAACACTCGGATGGCACACCCATTGGTATCATTGGAACCAAGATCCAACGACCTGTAAGTGCTATCCGAAGAGAATGGACGGAGGCAGTCTACCATGAAGGACATCACGGCTCTAATCAACTCGTATCGCGAGTGTTCAAGAAATTTATGGAATGTTTACTTTTCGCGGATGGAGTTTACATGGGATTTGCATGAGGACTATGAAAGCATAAGGCGACTGCTCTTTGAGTCACTTGTCGTAAACCAACTTGATTCGTGCGAAGAGTGTTCTGAAGGTGACCGGATGCGTCCGCCGGTATTGATGGTGGTTCCCGATGCAACCTCAGTGCCAATCCTAATTAACAGACCTAGTGATGATGGTGCTGGATATTGGGATCAGGAAATGGAAATGAGCGTCGGCGTGGGCGAAGTCCAACTGGCTTATGTTGATCTTTTTGACTTTTCCCAATATCCGGTGAAGGACTTTCGCTTCTACCGTTGCAAGATACTGCGCTTCGCTGCGCACGCTAAATATGAGGGCAGAGAGGCATTGCTGGAGGTGTCACACACAAAGGTCTTCCATGACGAGCGAGCCAGCATGGCCGGAAATCTCGTTTAACCATAACGCAAGACCAGCCGTGTAACCGTTGCCAGGGGGACCACAGGTTTTTTCGTCCCGATAATTCCTGGCGGGTTCTAAGAAAGGCAATGTCAAGAGAAAGTTCTTGCACCGAGACGGAGGGGAGAGCAGGTTCTCGTCATTAAGCCCTTTCGCCGACGATGATGGTTGGTTGTGCGGGTGCGCAGAGCGAGGCAAAGTTCTAGTCGGGTGCATGACGGTGCGTTGAACTGCCATGCCGATCTGAAAACGCCAACAAACAGAATCTGTGCTCGGTGTAGGGACCAGAATTGTGGTTAATCGGTAAGACTTTTCGCTCTTTCTACGTGTCTGAACGACAAGCACTTAAGCCGTCAGAATGCGTCTCGATTGCGCATTTCGTAGGTATCGGTGATTGATTCGACGGCACTTAGCTATTCGTTTACCTACTCATAACCCAAAGGTAGGTGGTTCAAATCCACCCCCGCAACCAAAAACATATTGAATTTTAAACGGCTTGGGAGATGACGCTCCCGAGCCATTCCTCTTGACAAGCAGTTAAGCCGCCTGAATTCTCAAGACTAGCTTCGAGTTTCTGGACTGCCCGTTCGATCTCCGCACCAGCTTGCCACTGACACATCTCAAATTTAGATTCCGCCAGGCTGGTTGATCCTTTGGCTCTTGCAACTCAACAACCTTCCCAACACCGCAGCAAGATCGAAACAGATGGCCTTGTAAACCTCGCGTGTGCAAGGCCAGTTTTATGCGGCCCATCAGACCCGAAAAGTATCACCCAACGAGGTGGTCCGTGAAGCACGACAAGATGACAGATATCTACACATATATGCGCGCGAATGCTGTGGAGCTGGGCGAACGCATTTTAACCACATACCCTGCCCTTCATCAGGTTGACGACCCGCCCTCCCATCGCCTCGACAGGCTCTTGCGTCAGCCATTTCCAGCGCAAACGCTGGCCATCATGGGATTGGCCAAGAGATGGCAGCAGGCACGTACCGCTAAAGTCATCGCTGAATGCGGAACCGGAAAGACTCTGATTTCGCTTGGAGCCATGCACGTACACAGCGCAGGCAGACCGTTCACCGCTCTGGCCATGGTTCCTCCTCATATCGTCGAGAAGTGGGCGCGGGAAGCATTCCAGACCATTCCTGGAATTAGGGTATTTCTGATCGACAATCTCCGCAACGGTGGCGCAGAGAATATTCCCCACGGAGTGAATGAAGTTCGGCTCAAACGAGGAACCATCATTCGTGATGGGTTGCGTACGTCATTAACTGATCTTCGTCTCCCCAAGGGGTATTTGTCGGCGCGAAAGCGATGGGATAGCATATGCGGCCGACCGGCACTGTTTATTGTGGGCCGTGATCGGGCCAAACTTGGCTACTTCTGGCGCCACGCCTACCAGATGCCGAGTTCGGGCCGTCATCGTGGTTGCGTGGTGAATCCGGCCAGCGGGACACCGGTCTTGACCGACGAAGGCCGGCTTACCACAGAGGATTTTGCCAAGGTCAGAATTTCCGAAGTACTCTCGGAAATGAGCGAAAAGCCCTGCCGCTCACGCTATGCTCCGCTCTGGCAGGCCGACAATCAGAAGATCCCCAGAGTTGCGCCGGTTGATTTCATCAGCCGCTACATGCAGCACTTCTTTGACTACGCCGTTTGCGACGAACTGCATCAACTCGCCGGTGATACTGCGCAAGGCAACGCTCTCGGCTCTTTAGCGTCCTGTGCTGATCGGACGGTGGGGCTTACCGGCACGCTGCTTGGAGGATATGCCGACGATCTCTACAACATCCTGTTCCGCCTTCAGCCACAGCGAATGATCGCCAAGGGATTTGAATGGGGTACGTCTGGGCGATCAGCTTTTGCTCAGGACTATGGGGTACTTGAAACAATCACCAAAATCGAACCTGCTGAAAATGCCTGTTCCGATGGCAAGACGACAGTGACTGTCAGACGCAAGCCAGGAGCCTCGCCACTTTTGTTCGGCGACTTTCTCATGGACACCTGTGCATTTGTGTTTCTGGAGGACATTTCCGATGCACTGCCACCTTACGAAGAGTCGGTTGTGCAGGTGCCGATGGACGCTCCCATGGCTTCCGCCTATGAGCGGCTTGAATCGGACATGAGTGAAGCTCTAAAAGCGCACAGGGGCAACCGTTCGGTCTTGAGTATTATGTTGAATGCACTCCTCCTTTATCCCGACCATCCTTATGGATTGGGTAAGCTCTACGGATTTGCGACGGACGAATCGGGACGCAGGGAGCGGTTCCTGATTGCTAATCCGGACGACTTGCCGGAGCATTTCACTTACTCTAAAGAACGGAAGCTCGTTGAGGAAATCAAGAAGGAACTGGCAGAAGGGCGGAGGTGTCAGGTCTTCGCTGTCTACACACAAAAACGGGACGTGACTTCCCGTTTGGAGCGGATCCTGCGAGCAGAAGGAATTTCCTGTGCTGTCATGCGTTCTAATATTGATACGGCCAAACGAGAGGCCTGGTACGAGAGGCGACTCCAAGAAGCCGTCCAGGTCTTCATCGCCCATCCCAGGCTGGTTGAAACCGGGCTTGATCTGCTCTTCGCGCCCACCATTCTTTTCTACGAGTCCGGATATTCGTTACACACGTTGCGCCAGGCCAGCCGCAGGTCATGGCGAATCGGCCAAAAGCAGCCAGTAAGGGTAAAGTTCCTCTGCTACGAAGGCACCATGCAGGCCAAATGTCTTCGCCTAATGGGAAAGAAGTTGCTGGTGGCCCTGGCGATGGAGGGAAAATTTGCTGGCGAGGGATTGCAAAGCCTAGACGAAGATGACGACATGCTCACCTCCATGGCCAGGGAGCTGGTGGAAAAGAACGGTATCGGGGAATCGGCCGATCAAATTTGGCGGCAACTTAACACCGAACATCAGAGGCTGTTTCCAACTGGAAGGGAAGCAACACCGACCGATACGGCCACTGGGCCAGATTCTACGGTTGTCCAGTCTCAGACCGACTCGCATCCTTTAATTGACGCGGCATTAAATGTTGAGCCTGTGCTGGTGTTTGGGCAACCGCTTGTCACAACCGGGCGCCAGCGCAGGCGTGCGCAAGTTACTGTTCTCGAACAGGCCTCGCTCTTCCCGCAGAACTGATGTCCGCAAAAAAAGATCTAAAACAGCGAGGGACGTGAAGAGCTTCCCAAAAGGGAATTGTTAATGTTGGCCAAGATGTGCGTTCCTTCATGTCCCCAGGCAAACGTAACTGACAACATCGGGAACCCACCAGCTCGTACATTAAGACCAGTGCTAAAGGTATGTATCCACGGGTTCGATCCGAGATCGCCTTTCAGCAAAGCCACTTTGCCCTGATCTGCGGATAGCATGAAGGCCACAGGCCACTTGCCGAGGGAGTGTTCAAAACTCTCACGCAATAGCAACACATTAGGTGCGCGAAAGCGGTAGTCGGTATATGCGGCGAGGAACTGTGTACCGTTGATGTCCCCTCCACCGAGTGTTGGCTGGAAATAGAACGGGGCACCGATACTGCCATTCAGCATCGAAAGCGACGTGAAAGCGCGCACATTAACTGTACCCACCTTGTCGCGCGAGTATTTAATGGGGGGGCAGGACTTTACTCGCTTAGCAACCGGGGTGAGACTATTTGGATCGTTTGTAGGTTCCCCAGCACAGTCGTCAGGACCATTAGTATCGCGGCTCAGGGGGAAGCCGCGATTGTAGAGCTGAAACTCATGCTGTAAATCAGCCGTTAGGCGTGAGAACGTGAAACGCGAATCGGTTGTCGCGATGTACGGGCGGAACGCCAAGTCATAATTGAGGTGCAATCGCCGGAAATCAGGACGCATTCGTGCGCCCATGCCAAATTGCAAAAAAAAGGGTTGTGTCGTGAGTCCTGGAGCTGTGACTTCGGTATAACTGCTTTGAGTCGCTGGAATTGAGCCATCGCCGGGTGGAAGAATATCGACCGATCGGCCGTTGATCTCGCCATATACCCCGGTGTGAAAGCGGTCATTGAATGGTTTAACTACACTCCCACCGGCGATCGTTTCTCGCATTCCGAAGAAGGAACGTCCAGCTAGTGAGCTGCTCGGGCCAAGGCCAAAGAACATGAGCTTGTTAAGGGTGATGGTCTGTGCGTAGGCAGTTATGACCGGCTGCTCCGGCAGCTCAGTCTTGTTCTTGCTAATTCCCGCTGTTCCTTTCTGGACACCAATATCTGGTTGACGGGAATCTACGAACTTCAGGTAAACGCCAGCGCGCCATGAGAGGTTGGGGGAAACCACAGCGTCGGCGTTCCATGAATTGCGCCAATTGCCGCTGACGTTGTTATGGCCGTCGACATAAGCCAACCCGGCAGCAAAGCCATTTTGGGGGGCGATGCTTCCCACCGCAATATGCACGGGCTGCCCTGTGAATAAGACTTCGAGACAGCCAGGAGCGCTTTTAAAGGGGCAGCTTTTTTTTAGCTTTCCGGTTTCGCTTCCGGGATCTACATCGGATACTGACTTAGGAGGTTCCTGACCCCAGGCAAAAGCTGTTATGCAAAGCCAAAGAACGCATATGATCTTTCGCACGACTTCCCCTTTTTACTTGCGTGGCTTTCTGGTTTTCTTAACCCGACCGGATTTCGTTGGTGCCTTTTTGGTGGCCGGATGTCGCCTTGCTTTCTGCGTTCTCTTCTTACTCGTCGTTGCTTCTTGGGCCCTCGCCTTTTTCGGCTTACCGAGAGGATGGAGCATAGCCGTCACCCTCTGAATGTAATCTGCGGCTTGGCGCTCGGTGTGCAGCATGGCAATGTTGATGCCGGTACGCTTTGCTGGCGGAAATCCCCGCTCGGCTGCGCTTAGGTGAATGAGTTGCATTTGGATAAGACCCGAGATGGGGCGGTCATGGTCGTATGCTTCTGGCTCCACCTCCGGGACATCAATCATGCGCATTTTGTCGGCCATAATCTTTCCTCACACTCCCCTGAATGCAATACAGTCCTCATCGGGCCGCATCGTGTCGGTCAGGAGATCAAGAAATGTCTCAGCCTGCTTCTCGCGGTCTGTACGAGCATCGTAGGTTTCAAGAAAATGGCTGGTAACTGTTGCAGGGATGCACGCATGTTCAAAGATGCGTTGGTTTGCGGGATCCTCCGGCCCTGGCACAATCGTGCCTTTAGCAATCCATGGCGAAATAGCTATCGCCGGCACCCGCAAGCCCAGCCGGTCGAACGTGAAGGGCTGTCCGGTACCGGTGGCCGCGGGCTTAGCCACATATGGTGGATTATTGCCCAATTGGTCGACGCCTTTGCACTTCGGGGGTGGCACGTGGTCGTAAAGGCCGCCATGCTCGTCATAAACGACAAGCAGCAGTGTGCTCTTCCAGAGTTCTGGGTTAGTTCGGATGACGTTGTAAACCATGGCTATGAAGCGTTCGCCAGCTTTCACATTGTGGTCAGGATGCTGATCGGTGGCCAAGATTTGTCCCCCGCCCGGACCGGGATGATCGGAGTAGTTCGGTTCGATGAAGCAGTATTCCGGCAGCTTGCCAGCTGAGGCGTCTTGAACAAAATCCTTGTAGAGTCCGAAGAGTTCCGGTTGGTTCAGCAAGAGGTTTGGTACTTCCAGACTGGAACTCTGCTGGTCGTAATAGTAAACCTTTGCAGAATGGCCCGCCTTGTTCATGCGATCGTAAATGCTCAGAATTGGGTCGGTAATGTAGAACAGGTTCATGTCAACATTGCCGAATGAGGTTCCATAGTGGGCAAACGCCCGATTGCACAGCGTTGGACCGGGAATTGAGGCGAACCATCCGTTAAACAGGGCATACTCAGTGGCCAAATTCGTGAGGATTGGCAATTGATCGGGTTTGAAGTAGTACATGATCGCCTGTGACGCCTGCGTCGAGGTTCCCTGGGTAGCATAGCTTCGTATGAAGCCCTGCATATTGGGTACCCGATCGGGAGCCATATCGCCGTTATAAAGCTGAAGGTCGACGCCGGCAAAATGGTGGTCGGGATCATGGGATAGCTGTCCCTGGAAGGTCGCGTTCGGCTGGACTTTGACCGGGCTGCCGTTAACGTCAGGGTTCGATTCGTCGCCGTTCAATCCGTTGATCCGCGGGTTGGTTTTCTTCAATCCGCCCAACATGTGATCGAAGGAACGATTTTCCATCATCAATACGACGATATGTTTGAGGGCGTTAAGTCCGGCAGTCATGCCTTCTCCCTTGATAAATAATCCTGAAAGCTGGGTACAAGAATAGTGACACAGGACCGCAATGCGTTTCAGAACTTTTTTGCGGGTGAATCGCTATTAGACCTTTTGGTGGTTTGCTTAAGATTTCCAGGGTTCGACGTATCATGGCAACGAAAGCTACCCCGTGGTCGGACGCCTGTTTGATCTGTGCAACGTGGATGTCCGGGGCGAGATTCCGACAATTTCGAAGGTTGACAAATATGACGTATTGTTACTTGCCCTGGATATAACTTTACCTAGATCGGCTTGGCCGCCAGACCAGGGGCCCCGAAAGTGTCAACAAAACTTTGAAACGCCAGCCACCCAAGACTCACTGTTAATTAAGAAAAGCGCCAATACCTGAAGGCTTCAATAGATGGTTTGCGTTATATCCAGCAAGCCGCGAATGAGGTGTATTTGGTCTCTTGTCCGCCGGCGGGCGAAAGATGTGGGTCTCCGCCATGAGTGGCGCCGAGACGCTCATGGAAATGTCTTTGCGAAAAGGGAAGGAAGCTGATGAAAAGGGCTACATCACTATTTGCGTTATGCGTGCTGATAACAACCTTGGGCGGGTGCATTTCGCCAACGGTACATAAAAGCGTGCCACAATTCGCTGCTGCAGTCACGCTGACAACAGAAAACTCCAAAGAAGCATTTCAGGTTGTGGATCTGAAATATGTCGATGTTGAGGCTTTGCGCCTAGTTGTCAATTACGACAAGAGCGGTTTCGATCCAAGCAAGATTCATCACTTGCTGAGCCCCGACGACCTCCAAGTCCGCTTGGACTTGCTAGACGCGCTTCAGCAGTACGCGAGCACTCTTGCTGACGTTTCGGGCGATTCCAAGCTTCAGGAATTTGATGGCCAAACCAAGGCTTTCGGTACCAGCCTCCAAAAGCTTACATCAGATCCTTCGTTCCAAAAACTCGTGAGCAGCACAAAAACTGATCTAAACATTGCGACGACAGCAGTTGATGCTCTGGGGCGGTGGTTCATAGAAAGAAAGCGCCAGAAGGAACTGCCCAGTCTCATCGGGCAAATGCAAGGTCCGGTCAAGGCTACATCGGATCTACTCAGAGCGGATATAGGGAACCGTCCGGGCGAAGACGGCAAAGGCGGAAACGGACTTCGGGCCCAGCTATGGAACGAATATATGCAAGGAATGGTCCAGCAGTCCGCTTTCATCGACCAGAATAGGGACCGGCTCGATCCCAGCGCTAAAAGTATGGAGATTCGCAAACTGTATCAGCTAGTGGACGAGCGTAATCGGGCCGACGACGCTTTGAGACAGACAGCGGAAAGCATGTCCAAGCTTGTCACCGCACACCAGGAAGTTCTCCGCGCTGTTCAGGGAAAAACTGATCTGCACGCCGACATCTCGGCACTGATTTCAGAGGGACAGCGAATCAAGACATTTTATGAATCACTATCCAAATGAGAGGGAGCTTTAAGTGAATCCGACCCAGCAAGAAACACAAGATGCTTTTCAGCAACTCTATGACAGTCTCAATCAGGCTTATTGGTCAGCTTCAACAATCGAAACCAAAGACCGAATTCGCGGATGTTCCGATGTTGTGTATGACATTCTCAGTCAATTGACCGTTGACGGCATCAAGTCACGATCCGCGGATTTCCAGCAACTTAAGGTTTCAGTGCAGTCGGTGAATACTAAGCTCAAGCAGCTGCAAAAGGACATCGACACAGTTATTCATAACATTCAGGTCGCCACGAGCGTGGCGGATGGAATTACCACAGCGTTGGGGATTGCTGCGAAGTTTTTTGTCTGAGTTAGGGGAAACGGTGTTTAGGTTTAGAGCCGATGGCGCCTGTGAAGCCCGGAGCATCGAGCTCAAAAGCCGCGAGTACGCCGCTGTGGCCTAAGGTCAAACATCACCTGGCACCTACATCTGCTGTTTAGAACGGAGCTATCCAATGGTTGAGCCAAATACATTACACCAAGCTTCTACCAACCCATCCCCAGGGTCTGAGAGCAGCAAGCAAGATCGCGCAAATGAAAATGAGGATGAGGGCTTATGTTTCACCTCTGGGATGCAGGGATTGCCATTCGGCGCGGGAGTAATACACGCTTATCTGGCGGCAGGGCGCAGATCCCCTAGGGTAGTAGCGGGAATTTCCATGGGTTCGCTCACCACAGCGGCATTCCAGCGCGCATTCAGAGAAGCCACCCCAGCAAGTGGCGCGGAAGTAACTGAGGACGTTCGTTGGCGCTGGTACCGTAAATACCTGCGTGCTATTTCTGAAAGGCCGCTGGATCTTATCTGGTCCGGTATTCCCGATCCATCTGATTTTTTCGCCAGATTTATCCCTGTGAAAGATTCAGCCCCTCAAAAAATCCCGGACGTCGCAGTTAGGAACATGTTTACAAAAGAGGAGTTGAGCGCCCGGCGGGACCTGGCCCTATTCGTCGGGCTTGGCCGTTGGTTAGCGAAGCTCCCGTTGAGAGTTTCGAGTGTTGCTGGATTGATTATCAATTATGTCCGCTGGCAAGAAAAGTACGGCCATAATCTCTTTCGCCGATTCCTGTTCTTGGTTCTCAGTTTGCTAAAGGTCATTTTTGTTTCCCTGATCCACAACTCGTTTCACCCAGAGTGGATTGACGAGAAATCATTTGTTGGCTCAGAGGAAAATTCGGACCAAAAATCCAATAGCGTGATTTCGTTCTTAGGCATTGCCTTATTTCTGCTGCCCATTGTGATCGCTATACGACCCATCATTGCGCGATCCGGAACACAAACGGTCAACACGATGGTCGCTGCTTTCATAATCGTATTGCTCTCGCTGATCTATTGGTGGTCGAGCAAAAATATCCGGCCCTTATTTGGTTGGGCCCTTTTCGGGCTCTCCTGGTGCTTGATTTTGTCTATCGCTCTTCCCCTGTTGAATTGGTTAGTCGGCATCATCATGTGGATCGAGGTCTACCTGTCAAATGCACTATTCGCGCCCTACGCAAAAGAGCACCCGACCAGCGCAATTGTCTGGCTTGCAAAGATCGGTGTGGGTAAATGGATTTATGAGGTCTTAGAGTCCCTACGTCCTGGCTTACACGATGGTTTGATCTACATTACTAGTTTGCTCTTCATCGCCGTTGCGGTCTTAACGGTTCAGGTGCGCTGGAAAGATCAATCGGGTTTGAATAGCAAGCTGCGCGTGGATCAAGGCTCCAGGTCGCAAAGTCGATTTCAAAATATTGTCACGCGCATCAAGTCGTTTGAATTCTGGAAGGCAATAGCAGCATGTATCGGCGTCGCCGGTGCCATACTCGTCGGCATCTTTGCCCGGCATCGCCTTGTCGACGCTTCAACGATTCAAAATGGAATAGCCCAGACCACAATCGTTCATGGAGAGCAGTACTGGCCTTATCTCTTAAGCGTACTGACATTGTTTTTAGCCTACCAAGTCATGAGACACGGAGAGTTGTTGGGGCTGGTGTTCCAGAATCTCAACTTGCACAAAGGCGTCATTCATAACTATTATTTGCGCTTTGCTTTGTTCGACCTATTTCAGGAAGATGGCAATGCCCCCGTACTCGGAATCGAGCCATTCCCTGTAGTGTTGGTGGCCGCCCCTCTGCAAATTGTGCCCCCTTCGGAGAGCCATGAGGACCCGGGAGCTTACCAAGTCTGGGCTAAGCCTGGAACGAGTCTGATTGATGTGCTAACTGCGACTTTGGCCGTCCCCGGAATTTATGAACCAGTACATCTCAAAACTGAAATCGGAAAGAAAGCTAAAAGAGCAGAAACACAAAAAGCAACGGGAGACGGAGGGCTGGATGCTTGGGAACTGCCCTCAGGTTTTGCAAAATCAGTTGGAGAACTCGACCTTGTTGATGGAAGCGTAATCCGACAAAATCCGCTGCCAGCGCTCTTCAATTTCATTGCCAAAGAACCAAAAATCGCGAGCCAGCTCTCCAGCTCAATGGGGGAGCAAACGTCAAAGCTGCACGTCGTCTATAGCGTCCCTATCGATCCTCCTCCTCCAGAAAAACAGGATTGTAATGTAAGCATTGTGGATGTTGGGTTGGCGGCGTTAAAACTAAGCAGGCGAAGAGATACCCAATTAGAAGTTCACCAAACTAATCTTCTGAGCGAAGTTGAGCGTGAGCTTCGCAAAGTCGGTGGTCGATCGTCACGTCTCAACCCAATTTTCGTAGACGAAATAGCTCCGAGTGTTGACAAAGATTTCGCAAATCCCATCAATCCTACCCGCGAGGACATACTGGGTCGAGTGGCTTCCGGCTGTCGTGCGACACTCGAGGTTCTTTATGCTGATAAGCTAGCGACCTGGCGCAACAATGCGGCTGATGAATACATCCCGTGCGAACAATTGATGCAATCCGAATTATCCCGCCCAGAATGCAAACGTCAACGGCCTCAAAACGGTGTACCAGGATTGCATGAAGTCTGCGCGGCTTGTACTAGCAAATTAAAGGCACCACCATTACACCGAGGCAAAGCCCAGGAAGCTTCGTCAAACACCTGGTCCTCCCAGCTACCGGACAACCCAAATTATCACCAAGAACTTCCCCAGCTTGTCGGCACGCGGCCACGTATAGTCTTTGTCGCCAGTGGAGGCGTGTTTCGGGGCAGTTTCCATGTTGGAATGATTTCTGCCCTTCTTGCCGCTCACATTAAACCTGATCTGATAGTGGGCGCCTCGGTAGGTACCATTATGGGAGGGGCGTTGGCCGCAGCCTTTTGCGCGCCCAGTTATAAGGAATCCATCGTTCATTTCGAGAAGCTTACCCAGGTATTGCTATCCGTCGACCAGGAAATTGCTTTTACGAAGGCCTTTAAGAATGCGGTCCGCGATCTCGGCATTCGAGCGATCGGTGTAAATATTTCGCCCAGCAAGATACGCAAAATGGTGTTGGATGGCAGTGAGCACGATGCGAGCTTTGCCGCCGTAGGCGCTCCCTCTGCCCTGATTGATGCAATTTCTCGTCTATTGCTGATCCCTCATCGTGCAACAGGCGACATCGCTGCCGAATTCGTGGCGGGTCATGTGACGGCTGCTACAAAGGCATTGCTTCAACAACTCAAAAGCGAGACTTTGCGACAATTGCAAGTGGAGTATGCCCTAATTGGTACATCACTAATGCAGCCCACTGTCCGCCGGCTGCTTAACGGCCCAGGAGTCGAGCTCGGTAAATTTCAGCCCTACCAAGCGAGCCGTCAAATCGCCATCTACGGAACTACCATCGACTTCTGGCCTCAGCGACCTGTACTGCTTGGCGTTGGCCGCCTAGGCCTTGGCCCGTCATACGACTTCGCAGAGGCGACGCTTTGTTCGAGCGCGTTCCCTTGCGTTTTTGCAGCACGCCGCGAGAGCGATCTGTACCCTGGAACCGGCTCCCCCACTACACTGTTTTGTGATGGCGGTATGTTCGATAATCTGCCGTTCTTACCGGCCATCGAAATCTTGGCAAAGGTTCAGAGTACACACGCGAACAATAGCAAAATAGAAGACGACGGCGATCGATATCGCCGCACACTCAAAGCCCTTACTTTGCGTTGTCAAGCTCCCGATCTTTTTATTGCCGGCTCTCTCGACGTAAATCTACAAACCCAACTAGACGTCGACAATTCGCTTGATAACATTCTCGAAATAACGGAGCGTGCATCGGCTTTACAAAACAACATAAAGATCAAAAGCTTCGAACAAGTGCTCAGCTCGCTCGATGAACAAGTGCGAAAGCTGGTCTTGCACGCGCCGAAAGACGTTGGCAAACAAAATGCCGCTAGGCTCAATTTAGAGTTACTCGATCAGATCGTGAACGCCTCCGTATTGCCTGTGTACCCAGTCGACCCGCAGCACCTTAACGGCACGTTCGCGTTCTGTGCCAGTACCGGCCTTAACAGAGAAAGACTCAAAGACTCGATGTCAAACGGATGTTTTCAGACACTACGAGCGTTTGTAGACCCAAGTAGCTCATCGAGCGTTTACCGCGAAGATGCTGATTCCTCACTCAAACGTAGCATGAGTGCGCTAAGACGCGACAAAATCCCGGTTGTTAGCTGGAACGAATCCGGTAAACAGCCTCCCGGAATCTGCAAACATTTTAAACTTTCGATCGACCCAGCAAAGAAGGTGTGGCCGGGTTTAAAGCCGGAAGAAAAATTGTACGGCTTTACCTGCCCGTTTTTTGCGGCTGGCCAAGCCGCGGAAGAGGCTGCTCAGAAGTTAAAGGGCCAGGAACGGAAAATGCGTCAATATCAGGCTGAGGAAGTGCGCAGCATTTATGACCGTTGCATTGCTGATCCAGTACATCTCTCGATCGTTAAAGAGGGAGCGGAAGCAAAGCAGCCCAAGGCAACATGATGGCGATTGAGACATGCGCCTTCTACTCTCGTTTATTTGCGGTATCAGTACCCAGATTGTTTGGAGACTAGTTTGCAAAATAACAAACTGTGCTTGGGCAGCCGAGGAATGATCGACCACTGATCGATTGGAGGAGTGCGACGATGTTAGAGAGATTAGATGCAGTTGTAGCCTTCGTGACTCTGCTGTTGGGCGTTAGCCTGCTAGTCACAATTCTGAATCAAATGATAGCGAGCCTGATAGGGCACCGGGCGGCATACCTGAAAGACGGCGTCAAAGACTTGCTCGAGACGCTTGATCCCGACCTGAAGCCTCACCTTGAGGCAATTGCAAATGATGTTCTTACGCATAAGCTGGCTTCAGATTCGGTCTTTGCCCATCAGTCATGGGCCCCGAGGCGGTGGAAAATGGCGAGTACAATTCGTCCTGAAGAGCTAGCGAAACTACTCTCGGTTGTTTCGAAAGGAAAGGACTATTCGACTAAAATTGAAGCGATCTTAAATGAGGTAAATCCTACGCTGAAACGGGAAGCATCGTTGTTGAGCGCGCTTTATCCAGGCGCAACCACTAAAGTTGATCAAGTGGTCCAACAAATGTCGAATGCGACTACAAGGGCCGTTGGTCGAGTGGAATCTGCCTTCAATTCGACCCTAGATCGAGTAAAACAACGTTTCACTCTGCAGATGCGAATTTGGACGATCATCTTTTCCTTGATATTTGCTTTCGTTTATCACATGGATGCAAAAAGGCTGTATTCGCGGCTTTCGACTGACCCAGCATTACGGGCGAGTTTGACTAATGTTTCTGATGATCTCTTGAAAACCTACGCGACCACCGAACAATCAAACGATTTGGACAACCGAACAGACAAACTCTCTGAGGCGTATAAAAAGGTTCGTACGAAACTTTCTGATTCTGACCCGTCGATCTTCAAGATACCAAATCCCTGGTATCAATGGGAACAATCGGAGCTAGCGGGCATTTTGGCGATGGCTGCATTGTTAAGCCTAGGGGCACCATTTTGGTACAACGCGCTTAAAAATATTGTGAACTTACAATCGCAAGTCGCACAGAAGCAGCAGAAGGAAACCGGGAACTGATCTCATCGGCGCAGACAAACTGCTGCAGTCTGACGCAAAGCAAGTCTGCGTCCCTGGTCTTCCGCCAAACGAGATCCTATCGAGGCGCTAAGGCTCGGACCACCCACTGACAGTAGAGAGTCTGCGCGGCAAGCCAAGCGCCAATCCCATTGGCGATCATACGGCAGATAGCCGTACACTTTAGGCAAGGAGGGACAGTGGCGCAAGCATTGTTGAAATGTCACACCTATATATCTAACCCCGCGTACCAATCAGCAGGACACAGAGAAAAGCTATCGCCCCGCCAACTCATTCTTGTACACCCTCCCGCCCTTCATCACGAAAACTACGCGCCGAACGGCTGTGATGTCTTTGAGCGGATCACCGTCGAGCGCGATGATGTCCGCCTGCATGCCCGGCCCGATCGCACCGATTTCATTCTGCAGGTTCAGTGACTCGGCCGCGCGCGCGTTCGCCGCGACCAGGGCATCCATGGGCTCCTGACCTGCTTGTACGCGATAGATAAATTCCTCGGCGTTGCGTCCGTGCGCTCCGGCCACTGCGTCGGTTCCGAAGACGATCTTCAGGTTGCTGGTCGTCAGCGCATGCTTAAACATCTCCGCAATTATGGGCAGCACCTCCTGCATTTTGGCGAAACCCTCTTCCGTGTAACTTCCCACACCCAGGAATTTCGGCTTGTTGTCGAGATAGTTGTGGATGACCAGGCCCACCTGAGGATCAAAGAATGTTCCGTGCTGCGCCATCGCGTCCAGGTCTTCCTGCGTGGCAAACGTTCCATGTTCCACCTCGGTGCAACCGGCGTTGGCCGCCGCGCGCACCGCGGCCCGGTAGGCATGCACCAGAGTGCGGAGGCCTTGCGCTTTGGCTTCTGAGCACGCAGCCTGAAGTTGTTCATCGGTCAGCGTCTGGTCTCCGCCCTGGCGGATGCTGCGCGAAGCGAAAATCTTCACCAGGTCTGCCCCATCGGCCTTGAGCTTTCGCACGGCTTCTCGAATCTGCTCCGGCGTCAGTTTGGGATCTTCAATCGGTTCCAGCGAAGTCAGCAATCGCGGGCCAGGCACAGTGCCACTATGGATGGCCGCGCGCAGCTCCTTATCTTCCGGAGAACCCACGCTCTGAATGGTGGTGAAGCCGGCCATCAGCGTTGTGTAGGCATTTCCCGCGGCCGCCAATGCCGCTTGTGATGGAGTTTCACTTTTGTCTTTCACGCGTCCGTTGGGGCCGAAGTGCCAGGTAATGTGATCATGCAGGTCGATCCACCCCGGCATAACGGTCATGCCGCTGAGATCGTAAAAGGCGGAGCCGGGGACACGGTGGTCCTTTGAGTTTTGCTCGACGCGCACGATCTTGTCCGCCTGCACGACGATCAGCACATTGTGCAGAGCATGGCCTTTGCCATCGAGCAGTGTTCCCGCGCGGATGACCACCGGCAGATTCTGTGCGGACGCAATCGCCGAAATCAGTGACGCGGCGATCAGGAAGATTGAGAGTTTGAGCAGTTTCATCTGCAGCTCCTGATACCAAGCCAGCATTGTATCGAATACTCGAAGCCTGGACTCGATTCGAGTTCAAAAGGGCGGGTTCTCTTCATCGATGAAGCAGTGGCCGATGCCAGCGGCCGTGCGGAGCGGGTTGCCGCCATCCAGGGATTTGTTTCGTCGTTATGGGGCGATCGTCTTCCAAAATCGATGCTTAACCGATTCGAGGCACAAGGTTGGGCGTCGCGAGTGGCAAAACCATGGGAGGGAAGGGAAGAGCGTGAGACGGTAAGTTTAGTGAGCCTAATTTGAGAACCAACGAAGCAGCAAACAATCGGTGTTGAGGGAGTACTATACGCTCACGTCTCCAGTGATGGTCCTAATCTCTACTGGCTCGCTGGAATAACGGCTTGGTGGTTCCCAAGAGAGCGTCAGCTTCCGGTGTCCACGGATTGGCACACCCAGCCTGAATTCACGTATGCTTCTAGCTCGCCCGCTACCGACAAGAAGGTCGGTGACCAGCAGTTCTGAAAGCGGCCGAATGATTTCCTCTGAAACCGGATTTTCCCGCAGCGGCTGGAGCGGATCATCCAGTTCGGTTGCGAATCCCATGTGTTGCTCCGAAAGAGGGTTAGGCTCCCCTAAAAGCACCGTTCGCAAACCGATTTCGGTTAAGTCTGCCGGACTTTTCGTGCCAAAGCTCACATCAAGGAAATTTTCCTGCGGCGCTTCTTCGACTTCCAGTTCCAGGCGAAACATCCTGGACCGCGCAGCCGTGGTCTTCACATGAACGCCAGCTATCTTGACGAACTTGCTGCGACCGGACCAAGTAAACCGCGCTTTGATTCCCCGGTTCCATCTATCGCCGCGCGCCTCTTCGAGAAAGCGCGCCACCGCGTCATCCCGCACACGAGCCGTCACATTTAGAGTCTCGCCTCGATCGTCAACCTCGATGGATCGGAACACAGCATTCCCCAGTTTGCACCAGGGCGCGAGATCTTCGGCCGCGATCGTTCTCATCCTTTCTTCGACTTGGCGCTGCAGATCCGCGACCGTGTGGAATTCAGGGACCACGTGAAAGGTGCGGATCTCATCCAGAAATGACTGCTCGTGTCCCTCCCGATCGGGCGCGGCGGAGGTCCATATCGCCATGCGCAAGGCATGTTCAGCAGCGTGAAGATACTCGCTATGCGTCGCCGAATATCTAGTCTTTAGTGGCTTTCCGTAACGACGTCCCAGAATGCCAACATAAATATCCGAGCCTTCGACCTCCGCGAGGTACGCTCCCTCCGGATCTGCGTCGCGCCCCCCGAATTCCTCGAACAGGACGGCCCGCAAGCCGACGCTGCGAATGCCGGCAGCAACCGCCTGCCGCTCCGGTCCCAATTCCCCCATCACGCTCGATATGAAGGCGCGCTTCTCGCGTGCCCATTCGCGAACGCTTTCAGGAGAAGGTAACTCCGCCGCGGCAGCACGATCTATGAGAAGCGGCTCGGCCTGATTACCAGTTTCCCTTCGCATGAATACATTGTAACGAGTCCCGTAAGGGGAGCCGGTGCTGCAAGGCGAAACAGCCCGGTCCGCCTTGCGATATGTCAGCAAAGGAGCAAGGAACATGATCTATAAACGAGGGCAGACCTACTGGTACAAATTTAACTGGAGCATCCGGCAGCGAGACGGCAGTTCCCGATCCTTCCTAGTACGACGATCAGCACGGACAAAAGTCGCCAACGAGGCGGAAGAGGTCGAGCACGAACACCGCCGGGCCATCCGCCTGGGCGAGGTGCACCCGCTTGATCCTTGGCCCAAACCACCGGCACCCGAAGCCCCGCTTCTGCGGGAATTCACAAACCGCTTTCTTGAGTATGCGAGGCTGCACGTCAAGGAGAGCAGCTTCGAGTTCTATGTCGGAGCTGTGGCGCGCCTACTGAATTATGCTGATCTGGCGAACGCACAAATCTCGAAAATCAATCCTGAGCTCATTGCGCGGTTCGCTGGAAGCCGAAAGACGGCTGGCGTTAGCGTGAGTGCTATCAACGGCGATCTGAGGACTTTACGCCGGCTTCTCCGACTGGCATTCGAATGGGAGGTCATTCCCAGAGCGCCGGTTGTGCATGCATTGCCTGGCGAGCGCACCCGAGATAGGGTGATCTCATTTGAAGAGGAGCAAAAGTGTTTGGCGTCCTCTGGCGCAAATCTCAGGGCATTGACAGTACTCGCTGTTGATACCGGCATGCGACCGAAGTCCGAACTGTTTCGGCTCGAATGGCCCCAAGTCCACTTGGAATCCTCTGAAATGATGCCCAATGGTTATATTAAGGTTAAAGAAGGAAAGACACAGAGTGCGGAAAGGGTCCTCCCACTGACGCCGAGAGCCCGAGAAACGCTCCTTATATTAAGGATGGAGCCCCGGCGGAAGCGCTGGGTCTTTCCGGGACCAGGCAATTCCGGGCACCTGGTCAGCATTCAGAAATCCCACATCAGAGCAGTCAAGAATGCCGGCTTGGAACGGTTTCCGTTTTACTGCTGGCGGCATACCTTCGGCACCAGGTGTGCAGAGAGCGCAATGGATCGGCACACGTTGGCCAAACTCATGGGACACAGCTCACCGCGAATCACAGAGAAGTACTACATCCACGTTACTGAGCCGCACATCAGCCAGGGATTCGAGCGCTTTATGTCTTATCAGGCAAAGCGGCTTGGAGCCATCCAGTCAACGATTTCCGCCCAATAGGATTCCAGGTACCAGTCGCATACCTTATTGCCTCTCCAGCCACTTTGGTCGACACCGCTCTTCCGCGACAAATTCCCCCCTGTGTGTCGATTCGAAGGCGCCAAGTCCGCAGCCCCACTCAGCTAGTCTTCTTTCCCGGAGCAGCACGAAAATTTATGATCGTTTTCGACATGGCTGTGCGAAAAATCATACACGTCGACATGGATGCCTTTTATGCGTCGGTCGAGCAGCGGGATGATCCCCAACTGCGCGGCAAGCCCGTGATTGTCGCCTGGCAGGGCAACAGGTCCGTCGTATGCGCCGCTTCCTATGAGGCCAGGGCTTTCGGCGTGCACTCGGCCATGCCGGCAGTACGCGCGGAACGCTTGTGCCCCGGCGCGATCTTTGTTCCACCGGATTTCGTGCGCTATCGGACGGTCTCGCACAGTGTGCGGGAGATATTCAAACGCCACACGGACTTGATCCGTAAGCGATTGGAGCGGCAGGGCACGATTCTTCCAGGCCAATTTGATGGCGTTCAGTTTCAAAAACTGGAAGAGAAGATTCATGGCGTGCCATTCTACCGGCGCCGCCGATAGGTAACTAAAAAGGCCTATACCGATGGGAATGATAACGTCCTTTATCATTCACTAGGGGCCAGAAGCAAACCGGGCCTACCGATCTAATTTCAGGGCACGGGCCGTTAAATCCGCTTGAAATCCACCTCATTCTGTTCGGTAGATCACTAAATGGGTAATTTCATTGCCATGAACTTTCAGGAGCGTCGCCTGACAGCGGCACGCACTTTTGCGGATGATTCCTGCTCCATCGACCACCGAACCCGGTCCGCGATGAATGCCGCGAACGGACGGACTTCCATGTCGATGCTGGCGCTGTCTAGAGCCTTCAAGTAAGGGGTGCGATCCTCGACGCGAACGACCGTCCACGGGTAGCCGCCCGATGCCAGCATCGCATTCATGGAGAACCGCGCCATCCGTCCGTTCCCGTCCGGATAAGGATGGATGTAGCCGAACAGCCAATGCCCGAGCACGGCGCGCACGCTTGGTTCGGTTTCCTTTTCGAGCAGGTCGAACAGCTCTGGCATGGCGTCGCGCACGGCTTCCCATCGCGGCGGCACGTAGCGCGACGTGCGCAGATAAACTGCGTCATTCCTGTATCCCGCGAGGGCGCCAGCCCGAAGCAGGCCGGCAGCGACACTCGGCTGGAACATTTCGCGGTACCAATCCTTGTGAGCGATGCGCACCAGCGCGCCCGGATTTTCACCAGTGATTATTTTTTCAATCGACGCTTTCACGCTTTGGAACGCCTGGAAGTATCCGCGCGCTGCCAGTGCGTCGCGATCCTTCTTGTCGGCATCGCTGCTCTTGGGGTCCCAGTCTCCGCGCTGCACTTTGTCGATCAGGGCAGGGGTAACGCTGTATCCCTCGATGGACAGCGAATGATAGGCGTCGTTCTTGTAGATATCGTCCACGAAATCGAGATATTTTTCCTTGTTCTTGGGAAGGCCCGGCGCTTTCGGAAATATCTCAATGACCGGGCCGCGTAAGGACTCCCACATCGCCCGCAGGCGTGCAACGATGGGTGACTTCGCGGCGGGCGGCGCGCCGAATGTCTGTTCGGGCGCGAAGGGATCAGTCTCGCGGGCCCCATATCCCGCCGCCTTCATGGTGCTGACGATTTCGTCCGCCATAGCGGCGCGGCCGATCCGGCGCAAGGCGCCGGCGAGCTGCCCCGCCTTGACAGTGCGTCCGCCATCGAGAAGATGTCGCAGCAGGTCGGACGCGTCGCCAAGGTTGGCCAGGACCACTTGCGTCTCGATGGGATTGCGGCTGAAGAATGCCTCCGGCGCCCTGACGAGCGCCGCTGCCGGCGAAAAGAGGTGCAGTCCGTTCTTCACGGCCATATCCGGCCCGGCAGGCATGTCAGCCTGTTTCAGATCATAGAGGGATGTGCCGAAGAGCAGCTCCATGTTGTGGTTTGTGGCCTTGGGACTGCAAACCACCACTTGCGCCGGAATGACTGTGTTTTCCGCGTGGAGGAGCAGCGATTGTTCCGGCGATAGATGCCAGTCATCTCCAAACCGGTCATTGCAGTAACGGGCGCAGAATTCCCAGAATGACGCGTACCAGGGCGTGCTGTCGCCTGCGGGCGCGCTCGGACTGGATGAAATCAGCCAGCTCCTGATGACTTCCTGCAGAAATCCGTTCTGCAGGAGCCGCTCGCGGTGCGCGCGGCTGAGATCGCCCGACTTGAAGACACGCCGCCCCCCTTTCTGGAGGGTCTGGAATTCTGCCAGGGATTCAGCCAGTTTTTGATTGGGTGTCGGCATGATTGTGTCCTGTATATTTACAAGCATTTAATGCTGCACGAATACAAGCATATCATGCTGTACATATACAAGCAAATGATGTTGTACAAATACAAGCGTATGGCGTTGTACCATTACAAGCAAGTGATGTTTGTGCATTGAAAATACAGGCGTTACTGGCAGCCGACGACTTTCGGGCCAGACAATATCCCCCGCTCCCTGGTCGACCGTGTGCGCGGCGCAGACAGAGAGAGTTCTGTCTGAGAAGCCAACGACGCGTCTTGTGCGACTTACGCATATTTTGGCTGTCCCCGGAACGCAGCGCCTAATGATCATTCAATCAAAGCGCCTCTAAGTACCGGTCCGAGTAAAGTTCCTTTGCTACCAAGGCACCATGCAGGCCAAGTGTCTTCGCCTGATGGGAAAGAAGTTGCTCGCTGGCTCTGGTGATCGAGGGCAAATTTGCCGGTGAGGGACTGCAAAGCCTGGACGAAGATGACGACATGCTCACGTCGATGGCCAGGGAACTGGTCGAAAAGAACGGCATCGGTGAATCGGCCGACCAAATTTGGCGGCAACTTAACACTCAACATCAGAGGCTGTTTCCAACTGGAAGGGAAGCAGCAACAATCAATACGGATTCCTGCCCCGATCCCACGGTTGGTCACTCTCAGACGGCCTCGCATCCTTTAATTGACGCAGCCTTAAACAGTGAGCCGGTGCTGGTGTTTGGGCAAGCGCTGGGCACACCCGGGCGCCTACGTCGGCGTGTGCATGTTATTGTTCCCGAGCAGGCCTCGCTCTTCCCGCAGAATTGAACGTTCCCTGCTCGCAGTTTCGGCGCCGGTCGAGAGAGGATGCACAATCGATCATCATTGGACATGAAGCAGAAAGGGACCGTCTCGATCTCGCACTCGCGGCACTACGGGAACAAGGGAACCAGCGCCGTTTAAGTGCAGACGGATCGACGAAACAATGAAGAAGCTGTAGATAAGAATGGCTGTTTATCAGAAGCGCTAGCCACATTCAGTCTTGCGACAATATCACGGCAGTATAAGGGCCAATCCCGACGTCCGCACCGAAAGGCATGCTGTCCAGTCCAGGGTAATGTGCAACGGTGTCGTAGCTGGACCAATTTCCGAAAAATGCATCGTAAACGTTTGAATCGGAATTAAATCGGACGCGCCACATTCCACTCCGTGGAAACCCAATTTGATAACTGTCGTATCCCTTATTCGCGAAATTGAGCAGGACCACCACATCATCGCCGGCTCCTCCTATGTCCCATCGATGGAGACCGATCAGCTTGTCAGAGTTGTTGACGTGGAACACGTTCACGTTTTGTGAACTTAGGCCGCGTGTGTTGGCAAACCAATTCCTTCGCAAATGGATGAGATCACGATAAAGTTGAGTGATTCCAGCGAATCGCCATGCGTTTGACCAATCTAGGATTCGATCATCATCGAACCAGCCTGAAGCCAGGAATTCCTGGCCCATGAACAGCATTGGAATGCCTGGCGCGGCTAACAAGGCCGCGGCACCCAATGTGGACCGCTTTTTGCCCCACCAGCTCCAGGCATTACCGGCTGAAATCATTTCAGGCAGACGTTGTGCGCCGTTCGAGTCCGCGTCATGTGATTCGGTAAAGATTACGCGCTGGAAAGCATCTGCATTGAAGCGTTGGGAAAGCATCGCAGCGATCGCATCCATATTGCGAGCACCATCATCGGGATCGATCAGGCTGTTGCGAAGTGTTGCAACAAAACCAGCACCCCACTGCGAATTAAATCCAGCTCCTCCGGCTCCCTGCGATTTGGTGATCCATTCGTTATCTTTCATGTCTTCAGCAATGGAAATCTTCCATGGCTGCGAATTGTGAATCTCAGAATTGATCCATTGGCAAACGCTCCACCCGTCAGAAATGTCATCAGCTGGATCGTTGTTCTGATCCTTCACATTGCGCATGGAACCAACCGAATCCCAACGAAGTCCATCGGCGA
>CAVYOH010000001.1:0-1179099 GCA_963770085.1 Terriglobia bacterium | reverse complement strand
GGACACCGTGAAGAAATCGCGAGATGCCATGAACGAAGCCGGGGTGCCGGCCGGAGCCGGAGACGCGGCGCGGGAATGCGGCTGCGCCGCGTAATGCGGTTCCGTGAGCAAAGCCGTGTGAGGCGAATCCTGGCTGACCGTGGAGAGATGCGGTTGGGGCTCCTGGCCGGTGATCGCGAATCCCCGCCGCCGAGCCGCCCATGCGATGATCGCGAACCGCGCCTGATCCCGCGGTGCGGTGGTCGTGAGCCTGGTATTCCTCGGCGGTCTCATTGTGGGAACCGAATCCACCGAAGGGTTCGGCCTCAAAGTTTAGATTGGATGTCATGGCGTTCTGCTCCTATCCTGTTGCGTTTCAGTTGCGATGGCGTAAGCGAGGGTCTCGAGAGCATAATCGATTTCATTCGAAGAGTGGTGAGCGGCAATGACGAACGTGAGTTGGGCTCCCGCTGAGGAGTGGCGCTGAAGAGAGTGTGCATGCCCTGTTGCTGCAGTTTGGAATGAACGGAGACCGCGGTACTCGCGGGCAAACGGAGTGGTTGGACGGGGAAGAGGCTGCGGCTGGCTGTGACGCCGCTAGAGTTCAGTCCTTGGCGGAGACGGGCGACATTATGTGCGAGGCGGGTGCGCAAGGCGTCTCCACGGAGGCGGTTCTGCCGGAGAGCCTGCGCGGCGGCGGCGATCACAGCAACGGAGGGTGGACTGGAATGCATGCGCACCAGGCTGCTGTGTCGCAGCTTCGCGATGAGCGGGCCGCGCCCACCCACCATGGCTACTGGAGTTCCAAACGCTTTTGCCAGCGAACTCACCAAAACCACCTCGTCCGATTGAATGCCTGCGCTTCGTAAGTACCTACCACCACCCAACCCATAAGCGCAGGTGCCATTGGGGGATGAACCGAGGATGCCGAGAGCTTGAGTATCGTCTACAAGCACGAGGCCTGATCGTCGGGCCATCAGGTTTGCGTACTCAGCGATGGGAGCGAGCGAGCCAGAGCCGGGAAGGATTCCGTCGGTGACAACGATCGGCATCACTCTCCTGCTTCCGGGCAGTACTCTTGTCAGCTCGACCGCATCATGGCTCCTGAAAAACGTTTTGGTACTTCTCGCGCCTGAGATGCGCTGCGCCGCCCACCGAGAAACCGGATAGGAACTTTGGTCGATGAAGACCGCGGTTCCAGGCCCGGCAAGCAGTGCGAACAGATCGAAGAACGCGTGTAAGGTTGAACTGGCCAGCATCACGTCGTCGCATCCGGTTAGAGCCGCGAGTTCTCGCTCGACTTGCCGGGTGCATGGAGGCTCTTCCAGGGTGCAGACGCTCTCCCAGCGTGAGGGATGTCCACGCTGGGAGGCTCCGCGAAGGATGCTGCAAGCCGAGGTAAAGGGCCGACGTGAAGTCGCACATCTGCATTCGCCAAGTACACTTGCTGGAATACGCGCCCTGATCCTGTGTTACCTGACGCGCTGATGCTGCTGAGCCAGTCGCCGCTCCAGGGGAGGATTGCCGGCACGGTCGCATCGACAGTGTCGGGATTGGTGAGGTCAACACCCGTTGCAATGCGATTCGCATTACAATATGCGTAGACAGCTTCCTTGTGGAAGCGAGCCCAGTTCTTGGCGGAATCCTCATTGTCGATGTTGGTCCAGTCACCGTAGCGAACCGATAGCAGCAGTTGCTCGCCGTAGACGCCAAGATCGCGGAAGTGGGTGACGGTGACATCGGTCCATCCCTGCATGGTCTTCATGGCGTCAACCTGGGGCATCCATGGTTCCTTGTACGGGACCATGGCGCGGCTCTGAAGGAAGTCACGGATTTCGGGGCGGCCCAGGATGAACTGCACCAGCAGCATTTCGGCCCGGGCTGTCCAGGGCATGTCGCCGAACTGGTTGTGTGCGCCCTGCGCCAGAACCAGATGAACGTCTTTGAGGGCGTTGAGCAGAGGGTAGCCGTCGGCTATGACCGTGGTCTGCGCATCCTCCTTATAGAAGACCGACGCCTGGTACAGCAGATTGTGGAACGCTTCCAAAAATTTGGAGGCGTGTGTCGGCGGAATGAACATGGCGCAGCGCTTTGCCGTGGAGGGAAAGGTCGTATTCATGCATATACTCACTGGCGCGGCGGGCGACGGAGAGGCGATTGGGTTCGTCCTGCACATATCCCCAGAGCAGGTTATTGGCCGGCCGGAGCGGATCGATTTCCAGGTTCAGAAGGGGATTACGATCGCCGCGGCGAATGTTTTGGAAACGCCGGCTGATGGCATTCATGGTCTGCATCAGCATGCCTTCTTCGTGCCAGTAGCACCAGATAAGCTCGAGAAGGCAAGGCTCATTGATCTTGTCGATCAGAATCTTGTGGCCCGAGGTGACGCTGAGTTCGTACTGAGGGAAGCAGCTTCCACCACCCGCCGGATGTATGGAAGCTGAGGAGGACAGCCAAGATACTGGGCTAATTTCTCGGCAAGCTCTCCAGAGTTATTTCGCAGGCTGCTTGATGCGCCCGTCAGAGACCCGCTTTCGAATTGCTGTTGGTAATCACGGTCGATGCGCACCCCGCACTCCAGCAGCAAAAAGACTTCAGTCGCCAGCTTCAGGACCTGGTAAGCGCCCGTTCCGTGTAGATTCGCTCCAAGTTCGCGCAGACGGCGTTCGAGGGGCTCCTGGTAGTTTCTGGTTCTTTCCACAGCAACACGCGATTGAGGAACTTGCGGTAGCGGTCGAAGGAAATGGCGTGGGTACGATTGCGGATCGCGATCCACAAGATTTCGTCGGGCGTGCATTGGCTGGCAGGGCGCTGGGACTCGTACCTGCAAATCGCCGGTGATGCGACGAGCGGGGGCTTCGGTTACCGAGACGACCATCGCCAAATTGAGCTCGCTGGGCGTCGATGCAGTCTGATCTGCGCGCGACTGTGGCGTCGAAGAAGCTGCAGCGCCGGTGATCCTGGCTGCCACGAGAAAGGCACCGGGACGTCTGAACTGCATTTCAAGTCCGTCATCACATTCGAAGGCGCTAGCTTCGGCTGGCGCAGTCCATGTCACGGTCCCGATGTTCATCGGCTCAAGGTACGCGACCACCGGCTCGGCAACGACGGCATGGCACAACGTTTCTGCGGTGCTTTCGGCTTTTTCGCGCTTGCGGAGTGAAAGATGAATCTTTGGAATATCCAGCTGGAGATTCTTTTCTGTCGCCTGATCGGGCTGGACTTGTACCGGCTCTTTCATTCCCTTGGCATTGAACCAAGAGTAGTCGACGATGAGGCTGTAGTTGGCTGGCGCGACGTGCTTGAACTCAAAACGACCCTCCGAATCGGTCACCGCTGTAGCCTTGGTGTCGGGATCGTCGTTCAGGATCAGTTGAACTGGAACTCCGGTGACTCGGACATTCTTGTTGCTCTTGAGGGAGACGAGTCCAAAAATGTCGCCTTCCCCTTGTTTCATTGCAGCTGCCATGGTGGCCTCCTCGTTGTGGTTGAAATCGTTTCGTCGTGTTGGACGCGACGGATGTCTTCGGTGCGAAGCGAATCTCCGCTGGCGCACCCCGCAGCAGCTTCGAGAGTGCTGGTGAGCGCCCAGTGGGTGAGAAGTTTGCCCAGTATGAGGCTTTCCTCCTCGGGAGTGATTGTGCCATCGGCGCGGCCCTGGCCGATTGCGGCGAAAGCCAGGATAGGGCGGGCCTTGTACATTTGTTCAGGCTTGCTGCGCCAATGGTGGAGGTGGCTGCGCAGGCGGCCAGGCTGCAATTCCTGGAGATCGAGCACCTCGATTAATGAACGTCCGTGCAACGCCGCGGGGCGATGATGGATCAGCAACGCGACGAAGGCAGGTATGGTGCGTTCGAGTGCCTGGAGCGTTTCGCGGAGTTTGTCATCCAGTCCATCGACCGGGTAGTAGGATTCCCAAAGGTCAATGAGTTGATCCCATACTGGCATGGGATATAAAGCGCGTCCTATCGCCGCGCTGAGCTTGACGCGTATCCAGGGAACGGGATGAGGATCGCGGGTGTCCAACCGGAAGATAAACGGGCGCGGCAGGCTGAGAACACCGATGAGTCCCATGGTCGCAGTGACACCAACGCGGGCGACGGACCAGAAATCGGCGACAATCTCGGAGATCCAGCGGTCCCATAGTGACCAGGCTTCCGCGTCTTGCAGGTTGGTACGTGGCATTTCGCGCAGCGCGGGGCGGAGCGACTCTACGAGTCCGAGCAGAGCTGCCGCCTGGTGTCCTACTTCGTGAAAGACGGATGAGGCAATCCCACTGCCTACCATGCGCTCACGTGGAACCTTGATGATGGCGACCGGGTTGGAACCTCCACCGGGCAGGCGAGTGCGGGCACGGCGGATCGCGGCTCCCGTCCCGCGGTCGAGGTAACAGATGATGGGAGGTGCCTCGAAGAACTTGCGCCGCAGTTGGAGAGCATCGGCGGAAGCAACATCGAGTCCTGACAACCACACGCCAATTTGATTCTCGCTGCGCTGCGTGATCACGTTATCGAACAAATCGAATTGTGTCAGCACCGCATTGAACCGAAGCCGCAACATCGTGAATCTCCTCTGTGCCTCTTGGGCTCCCGCCGCCGAACCTCTGGCGGAGCGGAGCCACAGCAAAAAATCATCCACCAGACTCCGTAGCCGACTGCGTCCGGAGCTCAGAAACCGCTCAATCGCCACTTGCGAAGTGGGCAGCAAGTTGGCTGCGGGAAGCATCGATTCCTGCAGAGCGAAAGGCCGGACCGCAGCCAGACGCGTGAGTAAAGCGCGTGCTTCCTGCTCCAACATCCAAGCGGCGAAGGTCGGGAATGGCATCGCGCCTCATACTCCAAACAGAACGATCTCGTGCCCACGGCGCTCCCAACGACCGCTGTGATGACGACGATGGCAGCCGCATCCTCCGTGCTTGTGGTGCTCGTGCGGCAATGGCCCGGAGGGGCCTTGCGGCCCGGGGCCTTGTTCGATGAGTTCTGGCGCATGCTTTTGGGCTGCCTCGACGGTTGCATGGTGCGCGACCGCATGGGGATCCTGGCCATCGGGCGCCAAGGTGGCATTCTTGGCAGCCTCGGCGGCGAATCGCACGAAATCCTTGGCCGCTTCCCATTCCATGCGATCGGACTCCATCTCGAGGGAACCGGCCACGCTACCGGCCAGTTTGCCGCCGAGACTGGCGCCGATGGGACCACCGAAATATCCGCCGACAGCTGTACCCGCTATCGGCAGCAGCGTCTTGGCAGCTCCCTTCAAAAGCCCCCCCAACGCATTTCCGGTCTTCGAGTTAATGAGTCCCCCGGAAATCCCTGAGATGATGTCACCGAGAAAGTTTTCGAATTCCTCTTCGGACTCGAGTTCCATAAGACGCGACGCCAGTTCCATTTCTTCGGCTTCGCTCAACGCCGGGGATTCCGACGACATCGGATAGCTTTCATAGCTTTCCATTTCCCCGGGATAGACAATCTGAGTGCGATCGATATCGTGCATTGCGTTTTCTCCTGCCGTGCGTTGAACTACACTCCAAACAAACTGATTCTGCCGCCGCGCCAGGTCCCATGGCCGCTGCCGCCGAGAAATGTCAGGCGCGTCAATGAACAGTCCGGGAGCGTAGACTTCCGCAGCCTGAACTGCCGCGTGATGAGCTGCGTCTTGTGGATCGTTGCCAACTGAGCCGTCGTCCATCTTCTTTACTGTCTCTCCCGCAAACCTCACAAATTGTCTGGCGGCTTCGAATTCGCGATCCTCCGGACTTAGCCCCTCGAGTTCAAGTCCCAGAACCTCGCCTGCCATGACAGAGAGGCCAGCGCCAATCTGTTCGCCAATCGAGGTGCGCATCCTCCCGTGCTCCATCGTTGCCATAGGTAGAATCTGACCGAGGGCATCCCTAAGCACATCGCGGATCGCTGCCATCTGCCCCTGCTTCACATTGCTGCTGGTAACTCTTCCTGCCTTACGAATGACGTCCACAATGAAGCGGTCGAGTTGGTTTTCATTCACGATTTCAAGCAAGCCAGTTGCCAATTGCAATTCCTGAGCTTCATCGAAGACTCCGAGCGAAGATTCTTCCTCAAAATCCGCCTCCACCGAACCAAACTCCATCTGGGGTAAATATTCGGTTAGGGGGTTCGAAAAGGTGCTCACGCCAAACTCCTATGCTGTCGTTAACGCGGTTCTTGGATCGTCAGATCGACACGACAACGGCACTAGCACTTGCACGGCGCGGGCCATTTAAAACAGCCTGGGAGTCTGTTTCGCGCGAGAAGGTCGGACGAATCCAGGTTCGGTTCACTGAACTAATAATTGGCTCGAGCGAAGCCAGCTTCGGTCGTCAAGGACAAATTGATGCGGGCCGAAACTGCACGCGAAGCTGATGGTCGTTGGATCGCCGCGATCACAAACATGCGCGGTGCTTTGGGCTATGGCGTATCCAGAGAAGGAGCAAGCGCCAACGTCCATGCCCTTGGTCTGAGAGTGGTGGCGGATTAGGTGCAAGCATCGAAGGAGATTCCCGATACCATCACTCTTGATAGAGCCGGCGAGTGAGCATCTGGCCCTTCACTAAAGCGAGACATGTCCTGAAAAGTCGAAGGAAAAACGGCATGCGAGGCGGGACGTCGTAATCCAATGTCTCGAATTAGGGCTGGCATTGCGCATGCTGGCTGTCAATGCACATAAATCGAGAATTAAGGCCCCTGTTCACGCGGTTCGGCCTAGAAAATCATCGTCGTTACCAGGGTTACGCGGCCCCCTGATATCTGCTTCATCGAACTGTTCCTCATTCATCTGCGCCGAGTACGCGCTTCTCTCCTTCTTGCTGTCGCGCACCGGGAGAAGTTCGGCGTGACTTGGGGGGAAAACAAAATGATAGACGAAATCCAGACGCTCCTGGCTTAGCCGGTTACCCACAACATCCCTGGCATGTTTTCTGCAGAAGTCACAAAATTCCGCGGCGTCAATGACGACGCGCACGCCTTGGCTGATTTCTATCGATCGAGCTTTCAGCCATCCTTGCGCGATCCATTGCTGAATCTTGTCGGGCCGGACATGGAGAAGCTTGGCCAACGTGTGTTTAGTGAAGCTGTCTTTGCCCATTTGCGCATTTGCTCCGAGCCGCTGGAGCATGTGCCAAATAGAGCTTTCAGACCGGTGCATCAGCCGGGAAATTTCCTTTACCGGATGAAGGTCAAGAAGTTTGAGTAATCGTTGCTGTTCCTGGACGTTCCAGGCCCTCTGCTTACGCCCGGACTTTAATCCCAATCGTCTTGCGAATCTGCGGCATGCCCATCGGGGGTTCCCGGATATCTTGACCAGCTGTGTCAACAATTTACTCAAGTCCTTACCACCAGATCGGATGTCTTCCCGCACTAAATCACGTGCATCCTTTGACCACCGAAGCGCATTTCGTTTTCCGTTCTCCATATCATTCATGCTCCTTTCGCCTATGAACGGTTACTTTGGACGGTTCGAGTTGTGCAAAAAATGGTAAGAGGCGGAGGAAAGATTGCACTTATCGCACCTCGGAACCGACCATGTCTCAAGGATCAGTTCTAGACCAAGGCGAGCCATTGTGGTGTGGCTCTATCGGAATGCAAATCTGAGGTCGCAATGAGTGGGGATACGGGGTCTTCGTCGAAGCCCTACTCCATTGCCACGGCCTTGAACGTGAAACGATCGGTTCGATCACCAGAGTAGAGAAACACAGTGTAATAGGTGTCGGGTTGCAGCAGCATTGATGAGAATACGATTTCGACGGCCGGTCCAGCATCGGTGGAGGTCGCCTTGGCCTTACTTTCCGTCATAAGGATCTGGTTGCCCGCGAATGTGCGTAGTTCGACCTTGTAACCGTCGGGCTCCGCGTTCTCTTTGAGCGGAAGTTCAAGGCTAACCGCTGGAGGGTAGCGCCGCAGCGAAATCTCGGGAATGCGGGATGTCCCGGTTCCACGCACTATCTGGTCGTCCCGAACCAGCATATAAGAGATGACCGCCCGGGCAATCGTGGGCGCCAATTGCTGCTGATTACGCTGAGCCTGCTCAAGCTGCTGTTGGAGCAACTTGTTTTGGTGCCGGTAGAAGAGCCCAGCGGCCCCCCATCCGATCAACGCAACCGCAACTGCTGTAAGGGCGTAGGAACGGACTCTCCGTCTTTTTACAGACGGCACCCATCTTGCCAGGATTCCGCGCAACCCGAAGGCCGGCCTGTAGGCGAGCGTTGCCAAGCCTCGCGAGGGATAGGCTTGAACATCTCCGCTTGGTATAACCGTAAACTCTATCGTTCCATGGCCTAGAGCCAACCGACTTCTCGAGAATTCGAACGCTCCGTCTACGTATGAAATGAAGTGGGTCGCCAGTGCAACATCGCCCTGACTGTCTTTTGTTCGTATTTCGATAAAAGCGGCGCCAGCCTCCAGATCACAAACAAATCGCTCTTGACGCCGCAGGTCCAGCCAGCCAAGTTCATGTCCGTCGACTACAACGGTTACAGACGGAGGATCCATTTTTCTTCGCCGCGCTTCGCTTGCTGCCAGCCGTTTCTGGATGCGCTCCATCTCCTCCGCAGACAGCCCAGTGAAAGGCGTTTCTGAGGTCCCGTCATTGTTACTACCGCCATACTTTTCAGACATAACAAACCTCGGCAAAGCCAGCTTTGTGGCTGGTGACTCAAGACCTAACTCGTGCAACAGACGTTGATAGCAGGACGGGTCGATCAGGAGATGACAACATCTCATCTCCAAATCGTTCAGGTCTTGATTGGGGCCACGGTGCAGGGAAGTCGACAATTGGTTTTCAGCAACAATGGTGGAAACTCGGGAGCACAAGCCCTGCGTACTCCAGGGCGTGAATATTTTCAGACAACGATCGGCCAGGCCTGACCATCGCGTCTGGTCGTCCGCAGTCTCAAATCTGACCTCCCCGTGCTCTGTTCGCGTGGTTTTCAGGAAGCCGTCAAAACGCCGCCCGAGCCGGTCCATGAGGACCGCCTTTGCCCGGCGGTAAATGTCAGGACTGAGAAAACGGCTAGTGAGCGATTCGTAGATGGTTTGAGCGTCCGCGGTGCTGTAGTTATAGAGCAAGCGAGTGACACCGACGTTGACGTGAAACGAGGATAAAGTTGTCGTAAACTGCACAAGATATTTGATATATCGGACCACCATCTGGTCCGGGGATGAAACACCAGCTTGCTCCTCCGCTCTTTCGAGCTGCTCCGATTCAAACATAATCAGCCATTGCAGCATATCTGCATCGCTGCGGGCGACGCGGCGGACCGGGTGTGTCGAGTGCTTATCTCTCCAATAGAGACGTTTCATTTCGCGACGGCTGCGCGATCGAAGTCTGGCCAGTGCACGGACGACAATTTCGATTGCCATGGAACGATCAGGAAATAGGAAACTGGCAAGTTGAAAACTCTCCTGGAGCAATTGGGGCGGTACCTCGGTTTTGGTCGCGTCCCAGGATGCGGCTGGCGGAATCGAACGTGCCGAATTGCTGCTCATAGGCGGTTCCACCTGATGCTGTAAGAGCGAATGAGAGTGTATCGCGAAGAAGAGCCCAGCAGCGTGGCACTGTTGGATAGGGGGCGGAGGCGAATAAGCCAATGCACCTGAACAGACTCTAGACAGGTTCCCAGAAAACTTCCGTCCAGCGTGGCACTATTGGAAAACCTGTCAAGCGGGCTTCAACTCTGCATTGACATTCCAGACAGACTTACATACAAGGTAGCAGTTTAGAGCAAGTAAACCTTTCTTTTGTTGGGTGAAGCGATCAGTCCTCGGGTCGCTCAAAGTGGTGGTTCTTATGGTGCAAGAGTTACTTCTTTTCGTGGCTCTGTTATCGCCTTCGTCAGGAGTGTCAACGCAGGCTCCAAACGGTCCTCTGGTAGCTTCAGCGCAGACTTCCAGCGTTGCGCCGACATTGAACAGTTGTCTTGGTTCTTGTCCCAAGCCAGCTCTCGCGCAGGTCAATGCGCGTGATCTCGCACCCGGCCTCATCGTCGAATCGGTGGTGAAGGGACGACAAGCCGACAAGTTGGGAATTCGACCTGGCGATTTGTTGTTGCGGTGGCGCAGAGGCAACTCGACGGGTGAATTCAATTCACCGTTCGAACTGGCGCATGTTTCTGTGGAGGAAGCTTCGCAAGGATTGATCACGGTCTACGGGCTCAGAAGGAAAAAGAAACTCGTCTGTTTTTTTGATTCAGATTCCTGGGGGCTGCAGGCAAGGCCTAATTTTCTTGGAGCCTACTTGGCAGGTTACCAAGAGGCAACGCGACTGTCGACTGAGGGTAATCCCGTTCAGGCAGCTAAACGCTTAAATTCTCTGGCTGACAGCTCCAGAAACAGCGGTGTCTCTTGGCTTTCTTCATGGCTTGCTTCTCGGGCTGCTCGAGTTTTGTTTCGTGCACGGCTGTGGGAATCATCTGACATGGCATTCCAAAGAGCCATTGACAGTTCGCAGAATGATAGGCCAGAGGTCAAGATCGAAATGTCTCGCATGTGGGCAAGTACTCTCCAGTATCGAGGGAACCTAGAACGCGCGAAGCAGCAATTGCAAGACAGCTTACTCGAAGCAGAGAAAGCAGGTTCGCAGAGCATGGAAGTCGCAAATAGCCTTCTCCTGCTTGCATCCGTCGATTTAACTCAGGATGACCTTGATCAGGCAGAAGAACATCTTACACGCGCTTTGGCAATTGCCATGCAATTTGCACCTTCCAGTTTTCAGGCTGCTGCGATTCTTGAATACTTTGGGGTCTTGTACCAGGATCGGAGCGATCTTGAAAAGGCCGAGGGTTATTACCTTAAGGCTCTTCGGATCGAAGAGCGCCACTTCAGCGAGAGTCGACAAATGGCGAGCGCGCTCACCAACCTGGGTACCCTCGCAAGTGCGAGAGGTGATGTGAATAGATCCGAGGCCTACCATCATCGAGCGTTAATCATCGCCGAGAAGGTGGAAGAAAACGCACCTCAAATAGCAGACATTTTGAACAATCTTGGCGAGTGTGCTCTGGAACGCGGTGATGCGGCCGAGGCCGAAAGCCTTGAGCGCCGCGCATTGGTGATGAGGCGACAAACTAATCCAAATACGCTTGCCGTCGCGCTCAATCTTGCAAGCCTCGGAGATATCGAGAGGGTCCGACACAATTTTACGGGAGCGGAGGCAGATTACGAGCAAGCGATGAGTATCGCACTCACTGTCAAAGCACCTCAGCCCGAACTGGCACGAATCCTTACTGGCGAAGGAGATGTGTTCAGAGACGGTCAGGACTATCAACAAGCGGAAAGCCTATATCGAAGAGCCCTTGAGATCGTTGAAAAGTTTAACCCCGGAGGAATAGATCACGCTGAAATACTTGCAGAGTTGGCGGGCATCCTCTTTCATCAAAGCCGCTTCTCAGAGGCGGCGAGCCTTTATCCTCAGGCTTTGAACACGATCGAAGCGCGAAGCTTTCATCTTGGAGGAGAAGAAGAGGACCGATCACGTTACCGGGCAGGCTACACTCACTATTATCACGGGTTTATCGATGTCCTTTTGCAGCAAGGACGTAGAGAAGAAGCATTTGAGGTCTCGGAGGGTTCGCGCGCACGTACCTTGTTGGAAATGCTCTCTCGTGCGCACATTAACATCAAACAAAGCGATAGTGCGGGCCTTCAGGATCGGGAACGCAGACTGCATCTGGCACTTCAAAAAAAGACTGAAGACCGCATAGGTCTGGTCGCGAGACAGCACAACGAGGATCAACTCTCGAGACTGGATCTTGAGATCGAAAAGCTCCTGATTGAGGAAAAGGAGGTCAAGGCACAACTGGAGGCGAACAGTCCTCGATATGTGGGCCTCACTGAACCGCGTCCGCTAAGTACCGGTGAAATTCAGAAGCTGCTCGATGAGAACACTCTATTGCTCGAATACTCGTTGGGCGAAGATTGCAGCCATCTCTGGATTCTAACGATCGATTCTCTCCGAGTGTACGATTTACCCAAGAAGAGCGATATTGAGCGCTCAGCGCGGGTAGTTTATGACCTTCTGGCCTTTCCAAAGGTTGCAAAAAATCAGCTGAGGGACAGAGATCGGCTTAACAGCGAAAAGCTTTATCAACGGGCAGCCCGTCAACTGAGTCAGATGGTCCTTGGACCGGTGGCAAGGCAATTGGGGAAGAAACGGTTGCTGATCGTGAGCGATGGTGTCTTGCAGTATATTCCGTTCGCGGCACTGCCTATCCCCGAAAGATCCGGAGAGCCAATTCCGCTCATTGTCGAACACGAAATTGTGGACCTGCCGTCTGCGTCTATCCTGGCCGAAATACGCCGGCAACAGAGTGCTCGTCCCAAAGTGTCTGGAAAGATCGCATTGTTCGCGGATCCCGTTTTTGACGTCCGGGACACTCGAGTCGAAACCAGCCTGGGTCACAAAAAGATAGGGAACTCCGCGACTACCCAGATTTCTACTGACCTGACGCGTTCCGAGAACGATCTTGGTTTACATAAAAACGGGAACTCGTACTTACCTCGCCTGCTCTACACTCGCGTGGAGGCGAAGGCGGTAATGTCCCTGATACCTCCGGAGAGCGGGTTTCAGGCGCTCGACTTTGACGCAAGCCGAGCAACAGCCATGAGCGATCTCTTGGCACGATATCGCGTGATTCATTTTGCAACTCACGGCCTGTTGAATAATAAGCATCCGGAGTTAACTGGCCTGGTTTTTTCTTTGGTGAACAGGCAAGGGATGAGGCAAGACGGCTTTTTGAAGCTCCAAGATGTCTATGATTTGAACTTGCATGCTGATCTAGTTGTTTTAAGCGGCTGCGAGACAGGACTGGGTGAAGAGATTAACGGGGAAGGACTGATCGGACTAACCAGGGGCTTCTTTTACGCCGGAACAAGTCGCGTTGTGGCCAGTTTGTGGAGTGTCAGCGATAGCGCAACAGCGAGTCTAATGACCGCCTTCTACAAAGCGATGGAAAAGAGTAATATGAGGCCCGCTGAGGCTTTGCGAGCGGCACAGATCGAGATGTGGACCCAGCCGCAGTGGCGATCTCCATACTATTGGGCAGCGTTTCAGATCCATGGTGAATGGCGATAACACCGTCTAGGAGCCAAATCGTGACTAAGAGCGTCTGGGCGAAATAGTAGCTTCCCCGTCAATGGAGCTGGGCTGATGGGGAGTTAAGTCTTAACGTTCCGCTCGCGGCTGTCACCGCGCACACCTTATCCTCCGCGCCCTGTGAAAGCCCGCTGAAGGCCAGCACGCCGCTACCTTGCCGGGTTCCGATCCAAGGTTTCCCAGCGGCCAACTTGACGCACCGGACCCATCACGTGGCTGATCAGGGCCAGGATAACTGTTGGCGTAATGGTCGGAGTTTGCTTCCTGGGCCAGGGAGCGCATAGCCGAGGCGGCCAGGGCGAGACGGGCTCGGGATGCCCGGAATTCGCAATTCGCCAGGTTCACGCGCGGTTGTCTGCGCGTGAACCCTGACGAACGATGAGTAAGGGTAGACCTTACGCGAACCTCTACTCAGGGATGTGCCCGCACAATGCGATCATCGCCGGGATGGTTGGTCACGGTGGTGTGCAGGTTGCTTGTGCTGAAATAGAGGAAGCCGTCAGGGCCTTCAACCACATCGCGGATGCGTCCGAATTTATCGTGCCAGAGCGACTGTTCCGAGACCACCTCGCGGCCACCCGGTGCGTTGAAAAATAGCTGGTGAACGTGATGAGCGAATGTGTTATTGGCGAGCCCGAGCAGGCCGATCAACATGGAGCCGTCCCATCCAGGAATGGTAGGACCGTGATAAAACGTAACGCCGGACGGTGCCGCTGTAACCGGCGTGAAGAGCCGCACAGGATCAACGAACGCAGCATTGCTGCAGGCGCCCACGCAGGTTGGCCATCCATAATTTCCGCCTGCTGTCACGATATTGACCTCGTCGTTTGAGGTGGGACCGTGGTCGGTGGCATAGAGCTGGCCAGAGCTGTCCCAGGCCAGGCCTTGCGGATCGCGGAATCCGATGGCGTAGACAAACGGATTTGCCGGAAAAGGATTGCCGGCCGGCGTTCCATCCAGATTCATGCGCAGGATTTTGCCGTTCATGGATGTGATGTCCTGCGCGGTGGCGGGAGTGTCGTGATCGCCGGTGCTGAGATAGAGCAGATTGTCAGGACCAACTCCAAGCCTGCCGCCGGTATGGTCCGGGGCCTGAGCTTTGTAGTCAAACAAAATCGCGCCTAGTGTTCCTGTGTTGCCAGTCACAGTCACGCGAGCTATGCGACAGTGCAAGCCATCAGAGAGATTGCTGCAGTAATGAATAAAGATGTTGCCATTGGCGGCGAAGCCGGGATCCAGCGCCATACCGGTGAGTCCGGCCTCAAAGCCCGCGCTCTGTGCTGAGATGTTGAGCACAGGTTGCGCGACCAGACCAGTGCTGGTAACAACGCGCAGACGGCCCGGGGGCTCAGTGAAAAACAGACGGCCATCGGGCGCGAATTCCAGTGACCACGGATTGTCGAGACCCGTGGCAACGTCTTCCGTATGCAGCGTCTGGTCTGTCGCAATGCCGGGGGTTGGCGTTGGAGTTGGCGTTGCGGAAGGCGTGGGTGTGGCACCTGGAGTGGGTGAAGTTGTTGGCGTGGGAGTTGGATTCGATGATGAACTACTCACACTGCCACAGCCTGCCAGCGCGACAACGATTAGAAGAAGGATGAACCCGCAAAGTACATACTGGGCGAATAGGAAAGACGAACGACCGCGCATAAGCGCTCCATGACGAGGGATTCCAGGGGAGGAATGGTGAGTGAGATGCCGGGCCTTTGCGCAGTTCTGCCCAAAGATGCTCTAGAAATTGTTTTTTATTGATTATTTTTTCCGCGGGGGAAGCGTCGCTTTCAGGCCTATTTGGAACGGCACGGACAGCATCTAGTCCAACCGTTGCCAAGCCAAGCTTATTTTCTCAGAGCTCAACCTGCGGCTGCAGAGATTGATTCAGCCCAACATGCTCATCCTGTCGAATACGGCTTTCATCCCAATGATAGGTAGAAGCTCGAGTCGTTTTTCCATAACCATCGAGAAGTAGGGGTAACGCCAAATCCCACGACCGTGGGTACTGGTAAAACTGACAGCCGATATTCGGGCGATCCCGTTTACAAATACCAGCATCTCCAATCATCAGGCGCTGCTGGATTTGCCTGGAGTGGAGCTCCACTCTGATGACACGGTGATTGATCTCCATCGCAAGGCCGCCAGATTGAATCCTGCATTGCGCCTACGCAACATGCTTTAAGGGCCCCGTCACGTTCGTCGATTCATAAATTTATTCAAAGTCCAGGGTAGTAGTAAAGGAGTCTGTATGAAAAGGGTTCTCGCTGCCATAGGATTCGTCTGTCTAGTGTTGCCTGCATTCGCGCAAAAACTAACTGAAGATGACAATGCCGCGTCTGTAAACGCCGCGCGACCGGAGCAGCCTGAGACGCATAACTTTTTCAACTGGAAGAACGCAATCGTCTTCGGTGTACAGACCGGAGGCGTAGTCTGGTACGCCCGTGAGCGGAATGGAACGCTCTCCAACGTTACCAGTCTCCCATATTGGCAACGCACGCAATATTTAAAGGATGCTTATTTAACCGGGGCTTTTTTTGCACTGGCCGCAGACGGTGCCGCGTACGGCATCCACAAGAGCGGACACGGATGGAAGCGACACCTGGCTGAACATCTGTTGATCGATGGTTCCACTGCCGCGCTATACATTTTTGCGAACCGCAATCGGAATGAGTACAACACTCAGGAGTGCCGCTTCGACTTGAAACAGTTTTGTAAGTGAAGGATGATTCGTCTTTAGAAAGCATGAGATCGGTAGGATGATCATTTGGGGCTGCCAACAACCACGCCATGGCATGCCTGTCTTGAGGAATTCTTTGCCCGTGGTTTCACCGGCCTGTTGCGTGCCGTTGGTGGCATCGTGCTGTAATCGCGCAGACCGCGGAATGCAGAATCTACCGCGGAGCTGGCGGACGCGTTCCAGATCAACGCGTGACGGTTGCCAAAATCAACGCCGCTACAGGCTTGGTGCGTTCCCGCTGCGCCGAATGCGAGCGACGCCAGAAGGCGCATAATGGCGCGACTATTCATGAAGGTGGTGGCTCTGCCCTTTCAACTAACTCGGGAAGAATCGAAAGAAAGGAATGATTGACAGCATCAAGTAATTTCAATGAGTCGCAAGGGCTAGCACAGATTCCTCTTTATACCACTCAACGGTACGACGCAGTCCTTCCAGGAAATCGACTACGGGCTGATAACCCATGGCATGTTGAGACGAAGTTATATCTGCAAGTGAATCCCTGACGTCGCCAGCTCGCGACGAAACAAAGAGGGCCTGTTTCTGGAAGCCGGTCAAACGCTGAAGCAAACCATACATTTCAATGAGACTGAAGCTCTCGCCAACAGCCACATTGAAGCTTTTACCAGAGACTCTGTCAGCCGGTGCCGACGCGGCAAGCAGATTGGCTGAAACCACGTTATCGATATAGGTAAAATCTCGACTCTGTTGACCGTCGCCAAATATCGTGGGCTGCTCTCCGTTTAGCATCGCTCGTATGAACTTCGGAATCACGGCAGCATATTGAGACGTTGGGTGCTGTCTTGGGCCAAAAACGTTGAAATAGCGTAGTCCGACTGTCTCCAATCCCAATAAGCCAGAATAGCTCTGAGCATAGAGCTCACAGGAATACTTCGAAACCGCATACGGTGAAATCGGGCGAGCTGGCATCTCCTCGTGCTTTGGAAGGGTCGGGCTGTTGCCGTAAACAGAAGAGGAGCTCGCGAAAACTACCCGCTTTGCCCCTGCTTCTTTCGCGGCGCGAAGAACGCACAGTGTTCCAACGACATTCGCATGGTTGCTTCCGACTGGATCGGCAAGCGAGCGTGGAACCGAAGCCAGTGCGGCCTGATGGAGGACGTATTCCATACCCTCGCATGCAGAGTCAATTGCGTGTTGGTCTGTAATGTCTGCCTCGCGCAAATCAATTTTGCTTTCGATACCTCTCAGATTCTCCCGACGGCCATGGCTGAAGTTGTCGATGCCCCGCACCTCATGCCCAAGACCAACCAGCGCATGAGCCAGGTTCGAACCTATAAATCCCGCGATTCCGGTAACAAGATATTTTGACATTAGCAATGCACAACTTTCTCTGATGTGATCCCTTTGGTAGCGTTACGGCTGTCCACAACCAGCTGCGCTTCCTCAACGATCTTTTTGTAGTCATAGTCGGAGTGGTCGGTCACAATCAGCACGCAGTCATACTGACCGAGATTAATGAGGGGCGTACAGCTCATTTCCAGATTGTATTTGCGGCCATGCCCGACCTTAGGGAAATAAGGATCGTTGTATGAAACATCGGCCCCGTTGTTTTTGCAATTCTTCGATAATCGTAAGTGCTGGTGATTCGCGCAAATCGTCAATATCGCGCTTGTACGCTACTCCGAGCACCAGTACCCGTGAGCCGTTCAGAGCCTTTTTTCTCTTGTTGAGAGAGGCCGTGACAGCATTGACCACATGGTAGGGCATTGCCGTATTGATCTCGCCAGCCAGTTCGATGAAACGCGTGTGGAAGTCAAACTCCTTCGCCTTCCATGATAGATAGAATGGATCCACCGGGATGCAGTGCCCACCCAGTCCTGGTCCGGGATAAAACGGATGAAACCCGAATGGCTTGGTGGATGCCGCGTTGATGACTTCCCAGATGTCAATTCCCATGCGCAAGCAGAGCATCTTTAATTCATTGACGAGCGCGATATTCACGCAACGGTAGATGTTTTCCAGCAGCTTGGTCATTTCGGCGGCTGCCGGGCTTGAGACTGGCACCACACGATTAAAGATCGAGTTGTAGAGGGTACCGGCCATTTGAGAGGCGGTTGTACTCAGGCCACCGACAACTTTTGGAATGTCCTTGCGGGCAACGGTCTCATTTCCCGGATCTTCTCGTTCTGGTGAGAATGCGACCATGAATGTTTTATCCGGATCGTTCTGCCCGTTACGCGCGACTTTCAATGCAGTCTTGTTTCCGGTTTCCAAAATAGGGACCAGGATTTCTTCGGTGGTTCCAGGATACGTCGTGCTTTCAAGAACAATCAGCTGCCCCGCCCGCAGGTGAGGCGCAATAGCCCGTGCTGTGTTTTCGATGTAGCTCAAATCCGGCTCGCGATAGTCGTTCAGCGGTGTTGGTACGCAAATGATTACGACATCCATGTTGGCCACGTGCGAGTAATCGGAAGTTGCCGAGAATCCCGTTGCACGGGCGGAGGCAATTTCGGTCTCCGGAATGCGGTAGATATAGGATTGGCTTTTATTGAGCGCCTGTACTTTTTGAATATCGACGTCAAACCCAGTGACCGGGAACCGTTCTGCGCTAAATAAAAGAGCGAGCGGAAGGCCAACATAACCAAGACCGACAATTCCCACTTTGGTCGTGCGTATCTGGTCCGTTGTTCCTTCAGACCTGCCAATCATTTCCATTGTCTTCGGTGACATTTACGTATTATTTCCTCGATTTGAAGTTTTAGTTACAAAGTAACCATTGTTAAGAATTGAATTGCGGGTGCAACTCTATTTGTTCGTTCCGGCTAAGAGCCCTCTCGAACCTGGTGAGCCTCGGTCCCACGCTTTTCGACAAAGGTGGATTCAGGTATCCGGCCCGCCGTCGTGAGTTGGTTGTAAAGCTGAATCATATCGGCAACCAAGCGATCAGCAGGGAATCGGGCACTGACAAACGAATGTCCGACCTCGCCCATTTCTCGAGAGCCCGCGCGGTCGTTGACTAACTGCTCGACGCAATAAAACAACGCATCGGGCGTGCGGGGCGCTACGAAACCATTCGTAGCTCTATGCCCCATACCGTTGGCCAGTTCGAGAAAAGGCTGCACCGCAAGATCTTGTACAGCGCCGACATTGGTTGCAACAAAAGGAAGGTGTGCCGCCATAGCCTCGATGAGAGCGGTTGGGGTACCTTCATTTCGGGATGTCAGGATTGCCGCGTCTGCAGCGCACCATATCTGATCCATATTGCGCCACCAACCAAGGAGCTTCACGTTATCGCAGCCTTGGACAAGCGATTCTAGCCGAGCCTTTTCTTCTCCGTCGCCGACGACTAGAAAAAAGGCTTTGCTGGATTGCGCGGCCGCCTTTCGCACCACCTGGCTCAGGAGGTGCACATCTTTTACCGGGGCCATCCTCGCCGCCCAAACGAAGACGAAATCGTCGTCCTTAATGTCCAATTCTCTTCGAGCCTCGTCACGTTCTTCTGACGAGAAGTGTGCAAAGTTGAATCCGTTCCGAATTACGGTCGTTTTATCCCGGGGAACGACATGGTATGTGTCACAAATCTCATCTCGTTGGGATGCAGAAATCGCAACGACCTGTGTAGTCACTAAGCCAAGGGCCCTCTCAATCGCGAGGTAGATACGAGTCTTCATTGGACTGAAATAGCTGTGAAAAACGTGTCCGTGATAAGTATGGACAATCACTGGAACACGAGCCAGCCAGGCAGCAATGCGACCCAAGGCACCGGCTTTTGCGGTATGGGTATGAACGATCTTGGGGCGTTCACGGCGCAAGATCCAAAAGAGCTTCCAAAGAGAGGACAGGTCGGATGACACCGAAATGTGTCGTCCCATTTCATCCAAGCGCACAACGTTTTCATCGGACGATAATAGATAGCTCATATCCTGCTCACCCGACGACAATCCTCCGATGACAAGCTGGGTATCAAGCCAGGGAGTGAGTTTCTCATGGAGCAAACAAGCGTGGTGCGCCGGTCCCCCGGTCAGCCGTCCCAGGATTCGAACTAATTTCGGTCTAGCATCAGGAACGGCACCCGCAAATTCATTCATAGCTCTTGGTTTCATTTTGCTCTCTAGAGAATCCTAGCGACTCCCTTTCAGATAAAACCGGAGCAATTGCACTCGTGCAACAAACTGCGGGTCAGCCTTGATACGTTGAAAGGTTTCCAATAGAAAAGCAACCACAACCGCAAGAGAAAATGTTAGGAAAAGTGCCGTCAGGACAAGAGTCGTGCGATGGGGCGAGGAACGCATTTCCGGAACTTCGGCCTTATCGAGCACCTGAACGATTGCCGCGTCTTTCGCCTCATCAATGCGAGCCGTCTCATACTGCCGAGTGAGGAGGTCGAGCAGCGTCTCACGAAACTTCACTTCGCGCAAACGTCTGACATATTCCAGTGCGGCTTCCGGTACTTTGCGGACGGCAACGTCAGATAGCGAAGTTCCACTCTGGCCTGCCTCAATGCGCGTCAACTCGCCGCGCAGAGCAGCCAGTTCGTGTTGGGCCCGCACAAAGTCTGGATTTGCCGGAGCCGCATAAGCGCGCATTGATTCAATTTGCGCTTCCTTCGCTCCGATCTGCGCATGCAGGGTCGTCAGCGACTCAATCATCGCCTTCGATTGGTTGTCGAGCTGGATGATACCGGTGGTTTCTTGCGTCTTCTTCAAGGCTTGCTCTGCATTGGCCAGTTGATCGCCGGCCGCCTGGACTTCGTGCTCAAAAAACAGGCGACGCTGACCAGCTTCGGTTATGGCTAACGTCCGGGTAAGGTTCAGTAGTTCATCAACATAGGCATTCGCGAGTTCGGCCGCGCGATTTTTGTCACGATCCGTCACTGAGATCGAAATCACATTTTCCTTGCTGATTACTATCTTGGTGTCGTTATCCAGGCGCATCCTTGCGTCCACATGGCGGTTGGTCCTGTACGTACTCATCAAAGAGAAGCGTTGGATCAAGGCATCAGCTATGGTCCGGCTATGCAGCATAGCCACATACAAATCGCCAGGGCCGTGCGGGCTCAGATCCTTTCCCGTCGCTGCGCTGGCTAAGGGGCCCAGCTGGCTCAGAATGCTACTTGAACTGGTGCTCTGCGGCGGAACAACTTTGGTTTCCGCCGTATAAGTCGCCGGCAACATCAGAGAAATAAGCGCAGCTAGCGCCCCAACCACTATCGGGAACGCCACCACGAGCACCTTGTGCTTGGCGAGAGTGACGAGGGGATCAAGAAAATGAGATTTTCCCTTGTCATCATCAGCAGCGAATTGCGTTGTGGTCCGCTCCTCGCTCCTGAGGCGATGTTCCGCTATTTCGTGTTGCGTCATTCTGACTTTCTAACTTAAGGCCTAACAGGAGTTTATCGCAATGCGGGCATCGCGGGCCACCGCTATTCAGCTTAGTAAAACGCTCGCTTTGACTGAAGGCAGAACTAAGGAGCAAGCTCCAAGCATTATCTACATAGTAGCGGCTGACGCTTTGTCGCAAAGAATTGTAAAGATTGGGTAATACCTATAGTGCTATTAAAGTCTTTAATCTAGTTCAGCTTACAGACTAACAGTGTTATAAAAATGCAATCCTCCAAAGCCTGCAATGATTTCGTTCTCCGTCAGGTTTGCGCCCCAAGGACGTTGCGAAAGGGAGGGGGCCGTTGCAGGAAGACAGAGAAGTTTTTAGCTTGGTGGCCCCATTGTTATTAGTTGGTGTTCACACCTTTTTGGACAGGAATTCCCGGGATGAGACGTACAACTTTTATCGGCATTATTTTTGTGTTTTCACAACTGCTGTTCTGTCAGGAGTTCCGGAGTACCACCACGGTCACCAACACCAACCAGCCCGTCACGGTGGACTTGACCAATGTGGCTGATGTGAGCGGCGCGTCAATCAGCATTCATAATTCGTCCCCCAGCACAATCTCTCTGCCGCAGATTTCCACGCCCAACAACCTGATGCCAATCAGCGGGGCGGCCATCCTTAAGCAGCTCAACAGCCTACCGCCGGCAGCCACTGATCAAGATCGCGCGGTCCAGGCATGGCAGTATGTGACGACCCACACGTCACATTTTTGCGCCGCCGGAGGAAACACGGCAACATATGACGCGCTTGCGATCCTTAATGGATTCGGGTTTGGATGCTGCGATCAGCTTGCCACCACATTGGCTTGGATCTGGCAACAAGAGGGCTACACAGCAAGAGTTGCGTACCTTCTGGATTTTCACGACATCCCTGAGATTTTCTATGGTAACTCGTGGCACATGCTGGATCCTGATCACAATGTGTACTACCTGAAGGATGACGGAACCATAGCGAGCACGGAAGAGCTCATTGCAAACCCGAATTTGGTCGCTCGAGTCGCCGATGCAAACGGGCGCGATCCCGCGGGCTATAGCGCCGCCGACATGGCGAATACGTATGCTCAGTATGGGGGAAGGGTAAAGTTTTCGCCCCCGGCAAATCCTAGTCAGACGTCGACAATAATGCTCCGGCCACTAGAAAGTCTTGTTCTTCACTCCGACAACCTACAAGATACCGTCCAGTTCAACTCCGGCGGATCTTATCTCGGTCCGGCCAGCGTCAATTCCGGTGAGTTTATTTGGGACCTGAGCTTCGGCAACAGTTATGCTCTTCGATATGCGTACAGCGGTTCCGGAATCAAAGTGGTTTCTGACTCTTCAGGGGCGAGAGTCCTCTCGAATACTTCATCGAGCCCAGGGTATATTGTTTATCAAGAATTCAGCTCGTTCCCTGTGCTCGGAGCGTCGGTTGACGCGCAGTTTGGCATCGACAGTCACGGATCTTTAAAAGCATATGTTTCCCAGGACGGAATTCACTGGCCTGGCGTGATCCCCTTCCAATCAGCTTTGGGCCAATCTTCTTTCGATCAGAGAGCCGATTTGACGGCGGCATCCGCAGGGAAGTATGCCTACTTTGTAAAAATCGAGCTTGGTGACGGTGCACAGATTCATCGGTTGCGCATCAGCTCCCGGGTACAAACATCTAAATTTTTGTTCCCCAGTCTGAGCGTCGACAGCACCAACCAGCTCACATATCAGGACTCTTCGCCTCTTGGGCAATCCCGTGATCTCAGCGTGACGACAGTTATCCCATCTGCGAGTCGTCAAATTAAAGGCTTGCGAGCTCAGTCGCTTGTTTCTGAAAGTCCAATCTACAGCATTAGCCGGGACAATGGGGCGGCAAACCTGGTTGACGGAGATCCTGATAGCCTCGCTTACCCCGGCGGCACACACCTTGACTATCTAGTGGATGTAAACGGCGCGTACCATATTAGTGGTGTTTCGATTGACTGGAGATCCTTCGGCACGGATGCTCGATATGTGAAAAGCTGGCAACTGCTTGCAAATAGCGGAGGGCAAACATGGCAGACGTTGGCCAGCGGAGGTTTTCCAGGTTCATCTACGCTTGATGTTAGTGTGGATGCAACAGCAACGGCACTACGCATTGTGGCGGACGGCAGCAATTGGATCGGCATTTATGACGTGCGAATCTTTGGTAGCGCAACACCTCCAAGCTTTCCGGTTAACGCTCTCTTGGCAAAGTCGAACGTACCAGAAAGTCCGACATACTCATTAGCATTGAATTATGGGGCTGCTAGTCTTGTGGATGGCAACACTAATACCCTGGCATATCCCGGTTCGACAAAACTCGATTACTCCATCTCGCTCCCAAACGCCACACACCTTACTTCGGCAGTGATTAACTGGGGCAATTTCGGCGCTATATCCGGCTACATAGATAGCTGGACGCTGCTGGGCAGGAACGGCAAAGACCAGCCTTGGGCAGTACTCGCGCAAGGCGGTTTCCCCAACACAAATTCATCGACAATCAGCTTTGATTCGACGGTCGACGAGGTGCGTATTGTCGCAACGTCCCTAAATAACTGGATCGGTATTTACGAGCTGGGGCTATACAGCCCTGCTCCTGGCCCTGTTACCGGTTTATTGGCGACGTCCAACATCGTAGAGGTAAGCGGCGCCCCAAGCTCAAATCTAGTGGATGGCGATGAACTCTCCGTTGCGGCTCCTGGAAATAGGTCCATCGATTACACCGTGGACTCAGGCCAAACAACTTTTGTCGATTCAACTCGGCTAGTCTGGGGCTCTTTCGGAACCGATCCCGCAGGCATTCACTCCTGGCGACTGATGGGCTTACCGCCCAACAGCTCGACGTGGCAGATAATCACCCGGGGCACGTCGCCGGGCGCGACCGCGACAATAGTCCCGGTGCGCAACAAATACCGCAAAATTCGGGTGGCGGCGGATGGCTTAACCCCCATAGGAATGGCTGACGTTCAAGTGTTTGGGGCAAGAATGCCCGCGGACAGCAAACTAAGCATCAAGTCAAACGTCCCAGAATCCGCCAGCTCACTGGCGAAACATTACGATTCGCTTAGCCTCATTGACGGGGATGTTACAACTCTTGCTTATCCTGGCGGGCCTCATCTTGACTACGAGGTTTCCCTCGGCACATCGACAAAGCTTTCGCAAGCAGTGATTGATTGGGGCGTGTTCGGCATCAACTCGATCTACATCAATAGTTGGTCATTGTTGGGTAGGACTGCTCCGGGACAGCCATGGTTTACATTAGCGCAAGGCGGTTTCCCGAATAGTGGAGTGACGACAATTGCCCTCAATACGACTGTAACTGACGTCCGGATAGTTGCGGATGGACCAAGCTGGATCGGGATTTACGAGCTGCAGCTGAAGTAGTTTTGAAGCGATTCGTCTCTGCGAATCTCCTAACCCAATGCGCGCAGGATGGTGTGACCCACTGCTATGACAATTAACGCGGAATAAACCAGGCGCGCCTTACCCGCGAAGGTGTGGCGCATGGGCCATGCCGCGGCGGCGCAGAGAATAAAAATAGCGTCCGTCATCATTCGCTGCCGCGGCGCGCCCTGGAAAACGTAAATCTCTATCAGGCTATGTAAGACAAATGCAGCTATTAGAAAGACCTTGACCGGCTCGAGCGACCGAACGGTAATCCAGAATCCGGCAGCGAAGAATGGAAAGAGTGCAAAGATGACGTACATTCCCGGATAGAAGATGTAATTGATGGGATCGTCATTGCCCCAAAAAACCCACGGGAATGGGCCAAAGATGTAAACGAAAACGGCCCGGGCAAATGATGAGACAAAACCCAGATTCAATGCGAACGATAACGGTGTGGCATCGCCGCCTTCTCCCAAGCCCGCCACCTGGAGTACCAGCAATCGAATAAACTGGAATTGCTGTATCAGCCACGGCAAAGACAGGCTGAACAAAATCACTCCACCAGAGATCAGGCTGAAGAAATAACCCCAGGCTCTGCCCTTATATTTGGATGCAATTCTGCCCGCGAGCAAGGCGAGGCCTGAGAGAACCAAAGCACCAGCCCACACGAACACCGCATAAAAACGGAACAAATTGATTGCATATAGCGTCAACGCCGTCAGCGCCGCAAACCGATAGGAGCGCCGTTTCATCGTTGCGATCGTCGCAGCAAGCAAAAACGTAAAGAGAAGTTCCAGAACTGTGTCTCGTAATAGCAACGTCGACCAGGCAATATCAAAGGGGAACAGGCCAGCAAGCCATGCCGCCCTCCTAGGAAGCCCAGGATCATCACCACCGAGTTCGGAGGCGAGCCAGTAAATTACTGGCGATAGCAGCGCCCCAAAAAAAGCATTCAGTAACTTAGCGGAGAGAATCGAGTGGCCAACCATCCAATACACAACGCCAATGATGACTGGGTACGCGACATGCTGGGTTCCGAGCTGATACGAAAGATCCCCCATATTCAGGGCCGGAAAAAGGTGGGCCAGATACCAACCTTTCTCGTCATACCCGCGATCGTCCAGCATGAAGGTTCCATCGCGCGAAAATGCATGCAGTAGCAGGATGGCGCCGAAGCGAATCAGATAACCCACCACGTAAGACCAGGCTAAGCTGGCCGTTTCACCGCTTTTGCGCGGTCGAAACAGATATGTAATTCCGAGGCCAAGCAGAAATAATATGAGATGCAAAATGAGGTGGATCAAATAAAGCCCCGCAGAGAAAATAGGAGCACCATCATAGCAGCTCACTGCATCTAGGTTGCGGTATCGGCGGTTCCGGTTGCAGCTCGAAATCCCGCGAAATGGCCCCTTGTGGCGATGCCAAAATAAGACTTTGCCGAAGTTCAGTGGACATAGTAAAACACCTCATTGACTAAAGTCATACAATGTATGAAACTCTGCCGTGCTAAAAAAATCTGACATCCCCACCGTTGCGTCCTACCGAATGAACGATGAAGACCGAGAGACTATCTGGGAGCTGATTCAGCTGCGGAAGCCTAGAAAGCTAACCACGCTTTTCCGTGATGCGCTAGATGCTTTACTCAAAAAAGAGCTGAACAAATGCGCCAAAACGATCTAACCAGCGCGAGCTACTGGGACCAATGGTGGCAGAGCGATGCGCCTCTTGATCCACCGATTCGCCCTCACTGGACTGAAATCGGCCAGAACGGTTATTTTCTCCGTGCCGTTGAACGCCGAATCGGATCTCTGCAGGGGAAAACCGTGGCCGAACTTGGCGGCGCGCTTTCGAACCGCCTCCTCGCAATGGCCAAGTGGCGTCAAGCCAAGGTGACAGCTATAGATTATTCACACACTGGCCTTGCCCGGTCCCGCCAGATGTTTGAAAACAACGGATGTGCGATTGAGCTCCTGTGCGGTGACTTCTTCGATCATTCACTCACTAAGAAACAGTTTGATCTCGTCACGCATTGGGGCGTGCTTGAGCACCAGATAGATCCTGCCCCGTTAATTCAACGGTCGCTGGAACTGACGAAGCCCGGAGGCCATTTGGTGTTCACAATGCCGCAAATGCTCGGCCCCGGTGCATGGCTCTGGAGGCGATGGTCGCCGAAGTCGTGGAAGTTGCATGTGCTCCACCGCGACGCAGTTATTTTCAAGGCCTTCGCAGATCAGGGCGTTCAATGTAAGAGCATATTCTGGGGTGCCCCGTTCATTCAGATCGAGCCGTGTGAATCCAGCGGAATGCTACCGAGAATCGCAAGCTTTGCACAGTTCTGGATCCGCCAGTTTGGTCGCTTCAGGTTTTTGCCCTTCGATCGCGGCCTTCCATACTTTTCCGAAAACCGAGGCTTCGTAGCGCAAAAACCATGCTAAGAGAACTTTCTCTTCAGCCCGGCCAGAAGAATCTTTGGGCTGATCTTTGCCCTATGCATTCCCGTGCGACGGTTCCTTTTTCATTTCGGCTGGCGAGTCACTGGTGACGGACGCCCGACATCTTCTGCCTGGCTTCGCTTGAGTCGACCATCTCCAAATTAACGGAATGCCCGGAATTCGAAGGTCAACGCTGCTTCAGCACGATCACTGCAGTCATCGAAGGTAGCGACAGTTGAGGCGAAGCGCTTTTTCCCGGAGCGTTGTCTCCAGCGTAGATAGTTGCCCCTTCGGCGATTGAGGCGCGTACCGACTCCGGGCCCGCGTTAACAAATATCTCGCCGTTGGCAAATGTCCTGTGTAGCAGCTGGGAGGTTTTATCGGGGATGGGGCTGACAGGATCGCCAAGGTCAAAAGGAATTTGGTTCAGGAACACTCCAAAATGCCCGCCTTCCTCGTTCTTGCCCTGTTGCCTTTCGCCCAGATTGGCGGTCCACTTTAAGCCGAATATTCTGGCAACGGCAAATGAAAAGCGCGCCTCAGCTACATCTTCCGGGAATGACAAAGCGATAATCTTCGATCTTTGGGCGGCGCTCAGGCTGTATGCAATTGAGAGGGTATGTTTCCAGTCATCGTGATGCGCCCCCCGCACCGATGAGTAGCCAAAACTCTCCCAGAGGACATAGTCCGGCAAGTCCCACAGGGATTTTGCCTCAGGAGCAATCGAAGCCAGCGAAGCTGGATTGCCAGGGTTGATGATGAGGATGGCCGCAGGACTTGACGCTTTAAGCTTTTCTCGAACCGCGGCGACAAGCGAAACATAAGAAGAGCCGCCAGTGACGCCTGGACTGATGTGCTGATGTTTGGCCGAGCAGATGCCATGGGCAGCTGGATCAAGGTATGTATTGTCGAGGAAGTAGCCGTCGTAGCCCTGTTGCAGGGAGGTGTCCAGGAGGCGCATGACCCTGGCCTTCAGCTCCACGCCGTTAGGGCATAGCACGTAATTGTTTGTGCCGCCGAAGCGACTTTTGACAAACTCTCCATTCAATTGAAATCCAACGTTCGGAAGGTCATCAGTCCCTGTCAGCAAGGCGGTATTAAGGCGAGCCTGATAATACGTGACGTATTGAAGAGCGCGCCGGCCACTCTTATGTATCTCGGGGACGGCACTCGGGGGAACGCCGATGAGGATATTCGCCGGCTGCAATTTGTTGATCGTTGTGCCCGGTATCCAATCCTCGTACCAGAACGCGAAGTTGGGACCAGCAGAGCTGCGCGGTTGAGACTGGGCGTGGACGCAGAATGATACGCCAGTGATCAAGAGCAGCAGTACAGCTGTGTATGTCATTAAGAAATTAAATCGCATGGATGGTTTTTATTTTAGCGGGTTTTGTGAATCCAGCCTATTTGGATAAATACCTACCTACGTCTGGGCTAATGCGACCATGCACTCCTTCTAGGGAGTTCAACTGTGTGTCGAACTGGATTGGAAAGATATACTGAATTAATCCAATGTTCCACGATTTCATATCGAAACGGATTGCCTGGCCTGCTCTTCGGCTACAGCAAAGGCTTCGGCCCTCCCGCCGAGCCGTGGTTGCTGCCCACGATTACGCACTCGGATTTAGGACTGAAGCTAGTTCCTGGCCAGATAATAAAAAGCAAGATTGGGTTTTACAGAGATTGCGCTCGACAGTACGAGATGCTGGCAGGACCACGCCGTATTATGCTGCGTTATTCAATCGGATCGGCTTTAATGCCGATGCGGATTTTGGTTTCGACGATTTTGCGCGGCTGCCTATCCTGGAGCGTCACGACGTTCTTCAAGCAAAAGAGGCGCTGATATCGAATGCCGTTAGCAGAAGTTGTCTGCGGCCGGACTCCAGTGGAGGCAGCACGGGAGAACCGACGAAGATATGGGTTGGGCCGGAAGAAGAACTGTGGCACTCTACCGCGCGTGAGTTCTTCATGCGACAACTTGGCATCACGCCCGGCTCTGGGATCGCTTATCTGTGGGGCCACCACCTCGATCCTGTCAAAAAACTGTCGTCTAAGCAGGCCATCTACGCTTTCATTAATAATGAACGCTGGTTTGACTGTTTCCGGCTTGGGCCAGACGTACTTGCCCAATATCACAAGGAGATGGACAGCTTGCAACCGGACTGCATTGTGGCTTATGCCAGTGCCCTTGCCGCTTTTGCACAGTTTCTGCATGAACGCAACCTGACTCCTCGATATCCGCGCAAGTGCATCGTGACGGGCGCAGAAAAGCTGTTCGACGCCCAGCGTGAAGTTGCAGAGAAGGTATTCCGGAAGCCGATTTACGAAAGATACGGCAGCCGCGATGCAGGCATGATGGGCTTCCAACTCGAAATCCCGCGATCGAAAGACTTCAGTGTGGACTGGCCCAATCTGCTAGTTGAGCCTGAAACCTCCGGTTCTGAGTCTTCCATCCTGGTTACGAAGCTACATGGCGATGGCATGCCGATGATTCGGTATCGGATTGGCGACGTGGGCGTCTTTCCTTCTGGGAGCAGACCGGGGCACCCGGCATTTCGGCTTCATTCGGTCGTAGGAAGAGCTACTGACAGAGTCTGGTTTCGCAACGGGAACTTCATTCACGGGAATCAATTTCCGCATTTGTTAAAAGATTACGCGGTACGGGAGTTTGTCGTAGTACAAGACGAAGACTTTGCGGTTGAAGTGAAAATCATTCCCGAGGCGGATTTTTCAAATGAGTCCCGGAACGCCATTTTGAACACTATCGAAAAGAACCTGCCGGGATTGCGTATAAGTATCTCTCTCGTCGATGCGATCCCCCGCACAAAAGCCAATAAGTGGCGCCCAGTGCTTAGTCGGGCCACGCCGCGAACCGAGAAGGGAAACTGAATGTCATCGCATTTCCTATCCAAGAATGTAGCCGCGGTGCAAGAGGCAGGGGTCTCGGCATACGAAAATGCAGAAGAAATGAAGCGCTCGCTTTGCTTGCTAAGTCAGCAGCTTGGATGGGGCGGTCTTGACTTTGGCGCCTTTGCGAAAGTCATTCCAGCGGGTGCACGCGTCGTGGTGAAGCCAAACCTAGTTCTGCATGAGAATCATGGCCCATGGCCTTTTGACGCCGTCATAACTCATCCGTCTCTGATACGGGCAGTCGTCTCTGAGCTACTCCTCTCGGGCTCGTCTGAAATTCGCGTGGGGGACGCCCCTATTCAGAGCTGCGATTTCGAACACTTACTTCATCGAACTGAATTGGATTTGTGGGCGAAAGACCTCTCCGCAAGAGAACGACGATTCACTGGGATCCGAGACTTTCGGCGCACCACTGCCAGCTTCGAACGTGGCATTCGAGTGGCGACGGAAAACAAAATTGATCTCGGTCACTATGCTCTTTTTGATCTGGGCCGTGATAGCCTACTGGAGCCGGTGACGACCACTGAGCCTCGTTTTAGAGTTACATGCTATGACCCCAAGTTTCTCGCGAGCACGCATTCGCCCGGACGTCATCAGTACCTGATTAGCAAAGATGTTCTGGAGGCTGACGTTGTCATCAACCTGCCCAAGTTGAAAATGCACAAAAAAGCAGGGATCACGAACGCGTTGAAGAATCTGGTCGGCATCAACGGCAACAAGGAATATCTTCCGCATCACCGGATTGGCGGTTCCAGCGATTTGGGCGATTGCTATCCGGGGAAGAGCCATCTAAAAGAGACTATCGAGAGGCTCTACGACTTTCAGAATGCATCGCCAACCGGCGTTCGAGCCAAACTGGTGGCTCCGCTAATGAAGCCATTGGTCAGGTTGCTTTCTATCGCCGGCGACGAAACTGGAATCGAGGGCTCTTGGTCAGGTAATGACACGGTTTGGCGCATGAGCCTGGACTTGAACCGGATCCTCATGTACGGCAGACCCGATGGCACTATGTCCGACGAACCCCAACGGACTGTGCTGCACATTTCTGACGGGATCATGGCTGGCCAAGGAAATGGACCCCTGGCGCCCGAACCCTTCAATCTGAACATTCTTCTTGCCGGTGATAATCCAGCAGCATTGGACTTTGCAGGCTCCTATTTTCTCGGCTTTGATCCCATGAAGGTCCCGATCGTAACTGGCGCGTTTGGACACTTTCGCTGGCCGCTGGCGCAGTTTTCTCCGGAACGGTTGGTTGTTCAATTACATGGCCAAAAGCAATCGATCTCGGATGCGGCCCGAGCTCTGAAATTGCCGATGCCGGCAAATGTCCCGGTGGGATGGATTTCGGTAATTCGAGAACCCGTTGCGGAATGCCTAGCTCGATAGTGTCTACGCCTTTAAGGCGTTTCACCAATTGTGAGTTGTCGAGTTATGTTATAGATTTAATGTGGTTTAGCAAAAAATCCAGAGCATGAAAACCACGGCAAATTGATAGATAAAAATGGGGCTGTTGGAGCAAGATCGAACGCGAACGATAGGACCTTGCAGGATCGACCAGGGCGATGACTCGCGTAGATCCTTTGCGTTCTTCGTATCCCGTCTGGGAGTGCACGGTGGTGATCACAGATGGGCAGTAGCGTAGTTCTAGAAGCCGCGCCACGAACCCCCAGCACCTTCACATCGGCGTTGAGGTTCGGCCTGATTTCACTGCTGGCCTACGCTTTTTCCTTTGGCAAGTCATTGGTGGTAGCGCACCTTTTCGGTACAGGCGCGGATATGGATGCCTTCACGCTGGCCGTGTTGCTGCCAAATCTTCTTGCCAGCTTACTGACGGGAGGCTTTGCGATCTCGTTGGTTCCAGCGCTGATGGCCGCGGAACTCAAAGGCCGGGAAGCGCGGGCGAATACGTTTCGAGTAGGCTTGTTTCTCTTTGCAACAATGGCTTGCATTCTGGCAGTGATATTAGCAGTTTTTTCCTACCCGACTATGGGGCTGATCGCGCCAAATTTTGACGGGCCCAAGCGCCTACTAGGAGGGGAGTTGTTGCGTTGGAACGCGGCGCTCCTTCCGTTAAATGCGGTTTATGCCTTCTGCTCCGCGGAACTGCTTTCACGCAAGAGATACATTGCCGTAGCTGCAGCGCCCGTGATCTCCACGGCTGTGTCGGTAACTGCTCTAGTGCTGTTCTCCAGCATGGGTGTAAAGGTGCTGGCGCTCGGACTGGTAGGTGGTGCTGCGTTCCAGGCGTTGGCTGTAACTGCGCCAGCATGGCGGGCCAATCCATTGGGCGGAGTGATCCACTGGTGGACAGCTGAAGTCCGAGAACTGGCCCGTCAGCAACTTCCGTTGCTCTTGATTTCCAGTTTTGGTGTTGTCAATCTCTCTGTAGATCAGTTCATGGCTGGGTTGCTGCCGCCTGGCGCCGCTGCGGCATTGAGCTTTGCGTCAAATTTGAACATGGTCGTAACGCAGGTAGTGGTAATGGCAGCCTCATGGGTGGTTCTTCCCGAATTATCAAAGCTTGCCGCCGAAGGGGACGATAAAGGCCTGGCTTTTAAGGTGCACCAAAGCATTTATGGCATCGCCCTGCTGGCAATCCCTGTGGCAATGGCGATCATGATTATAGGCACCGACATGGTCCGCATCCTCTTCGAACATGGTCGCTTTGACAGCAGCTCAACTCGTCAAGTCTCCGCGATCTGGATTGGCTACACGTGCGGGCTCCTGCCCTTTGCGCTCGGCATGGTACCCGTCCGGCTACTAAATGCCCTGAGAAAGAACCATTTTCTAGTACGCGTGGGATTAACTGCGTTGGTGGTCAATGCCGGTCTGGACTACCTTTTGATGAAATGGCTGGGGCCAATCGGCATCAGTTTGAGCACCTCGTTGGTCTACTTTTGCACTTCGATCCTGGTTTTCTGGTTTGCGCGAGGTTTGATGCCGGGAATTTTTGAGCGGAAGCTCCGCGCCGATATTCTGCGAGCTTTGGTGGTCTGTGTACCTGCCGGAGTGGGTTTGTTTGCAATTCAGCACATGTGTCCTGGTGTCATTGCAGTTCTAGTAGGCGGAGGATTATTTGCTGCGATGGTTCTTTGTCTATATCAATGGTGCGGCATGATTCAGGTCCCGTTCAAAAAATACTGGGCGGTGCGGTGGCAGTGATAAGGGTTTGTTACCTCATAGGCTCGTTTGGGATGGGCGGCGCCGAGGGTCAGTTATTGGAACTGCTCCGCAAAATTGATCGCGCGAGATTTGAGCCATCGTTAATCCTTCAAGCAACCGACGGCATTGATCGCGTGGATGGTCTGGTCGCCGATGTGAGATCGTTGGATATTGGCCGACATCCGCGAGGCTTAGCACGAGGATATCGTGCTAGCCGCAGCTTGGAAAGACTTTGTGCTTATCTCGGTGAACTTCGCCCTAACATTCTTCATGCTTTCCTCCCGGCCGCATGCATTTTTGGTGCTGGCGGCAGACTGCTGAAAAGAGCGCCTTGTTTCATCTCAAGCCGCAGATCGCTCGTAGACTGCTATCGGCCGAATAGTAGATTCCAGGCCATGGCAGACGTTGTAGCGACCCGCGCCTCTGACTTTGTCCTTGGAAACAGTCAGGCTATCCTTCAGGAGGTTATTCGTCTGGATGGAGTGCCGGAGTCTCGAACTCAAGTAATCTACAATGGAGTGGATACTGAAAGGTTTTCACCTCTGAAGCGTCCTGGCTTGCGAGGCCAATTTGGGTGGAGTGAAGAGCATGTGGTCTTTGGCATGGTGGCAAATTTTATTCCCTACAAGCGCCACCTGGACTTTATTAGCGCTGCGGCTCTGATCCGTGCGGCCGTTCCCCAGGCCCGTTTCCTGCTCGTAGGGGAAGATAGAGGTCAAACGCCTGCCGTGCAGAAGGCCATCGATGAAGCGCGTCTGTCGCCGTACGTCAGGATCGTGCCCGGGACTAAAACGCCGGAACATGCGTTTGCAACCATGGACCTCTACATTTGCTCGTCTGAGACCGAGGGCTTTTCCAACGTGTTGCTGGAAGCAATGGCTTCAGGACTGCCCGTAATCGCCACTGATGTGGGCGGAAATAGGGAGGCTGTTTGCGAAGGCCACAACGGTACGATAGTTGCAGCCCATGCTCCTGAACAAATTGCTAACGCGGCCATTGCGCTAGTCAGTGATCCTGAGCGGCTAAGAATGTTTTCACAGAACTCCAGGCAACGAGCCGAGGAGATGTTCTCACTGGAACGGATGGTAAAACAGCATGAACAGCTTTATGGTGAGCTTCTATCCCGAACGCGGACGTCAACATGGAGGCGACTGGCAGGAAGAGAATAACCGCGCGAGCCAGTGCGACTGAACTGATATGTGTGGAATCGCTGGATTTTGGATCAAAGAACAGACGCTCGAACATCCTCTTGAGCTCCTGAAAAGGATGGGTGATTCCATTGCCCATCGCGGCCCCAACGATTCAGGGTACTTCTCCGAAGGCAGTTCGGGTATTGGCCTAGTGCACCGCCGGCTCTCGATACTTGACCTTTCCGCATCAGGGCACCAACCCATGACGTCAGCTTCCGGCCGTTACGTCATTATCTTTAACGGGGAAGTTTATAACTTTGAGCAGATCAGGAGCGAACTGGGACAAAGAACATGGCGCGGACACTCTGACACTGAGGTGATGCTAGAGACGATCGAGCGGTGGGGCGTGGAAGAGGCTCTGAAGCGGTTTGTGGGAATGTTCGCATTTGCCCTTTGGGACCACAAGGAAAGAAAGCTTTCTCTTGCGCGCGACCGGGTCGGCATTAAGCCTCTCTATTATGGCCGAGCCGGACGACATTTTGTCTTTGCTTCTGAACTCAAAGCCCTCGGCGCATTTCCGGATTTCAGAGGCGATATCGATCGGGATGCCCTAGCGATGTACATGCGTCACAGCTACGTGCCCACGCCGCATTGCATTTACGACGGCATACACAAATTGAACGCAGGCTCGATCCTCACTATTGGTGGGCCAGAGCAGGAGCCAGAAGTACGCAGCTACTGGTCAGCGGCCGAGGTGGCCGAAAAAGGAGTGCTGTCTCCGCTGGCTGGCAGCGATGTCGAGGTCGTTGAGCAACTGCACGAACAACTGCTGTCCGCAGTTAGGCTGCGCATGATTGCCGATGTTCCGCTGGGAGCGTTTCTCTCTGGCGGAATTGATTCCAGCACTGTGGTGGCACTGATGCAGGCGCAGAGCGGCCCCCCAGTGAAAACTTTTACAATTGGTTTTCACGAGAGCGGATACAACGAAGCCACGCATGCTAAACGCATTGCTGAGCATTTAGGAACCGAACACACGGAGCTCTACGTTACGCCTGAAGAAGCGCTTGAGGTGGTTCCTGTTTTGCCCACCATGTATGATGAGCCGTTTGCCGATTCATCGCAGATACCGACTTATCTTGTATCAAAGCTTGCACGCAAACACGTGACGGTTAGCTTGTCAGGCGATGGGGGCGATGAGCTTTTTGGCGGGTATAACCGCTATTTGATGACGAAAGCGTCTGTCGCATTCATTAAGTCGGTTCCCGGGCGCCGCGCGCGCGATGGCTGCAGCGACTGATTCGCGGGATTCCACCCGCCGCTTATGATGCGATTTACAGCTGGGTGCAGCCCGTAATTCCCTCGAACAAGCGATGGTCCGCAGTGGGAGACAAGGCCCACAAGTTGGCGCGGTTCTTCACCAGTGATGGCCCAGGCCCAATTTACCTTGCCGCTCTCTCGCAGTGCGAAAACCCATCAGAGCTGGTGTTAGGATCCCAAGAGCCCCAGACCGTGCGGCGGGTTATTGCCGATTCAGCTTCGTTGCCTACGCTGGAAGAACAGATGATGCTGACAGACATTCGTGCGTATTTGCCGGATGACATTCTGACGAAAGTTGACCGGGCGAGCATGGCCGTCAGCCTCGAGGCCCGCGTGCCCATTCTGGACCATCGCGTGATTGAATTGGCTTGGCGCATTCCCTTGCGAATGAAAATACGCGAAGGAGTCGGCAAGTGGGTGCTCCGGCAGATCCTTTATAAGTACGTTCCGAAAGAATTATTGCAACGTCCCAAGATGGGATTCGGCGTGCCGATTGAGCACTGGCTTCGAGGACCGTTGCGGGAATGGGCGGAAGATCTGCTTACAGAAGAATCTCTGAAGCAACACGGGCTTCTAAATGTTGAATACATTCGGGCAAAGTGGAAAGAACACCTCTCTGAGCGGCGAAATTGGCAATATCTACTGTGGAACGTGCTGATATTTCAGGATTGGTATCGTCATGTTAAAGCTCTTGCCAACGCACCAATTCCGACTACTGCAGGAATGTAGATATAGGTTAGCAAATACTCCGATCTGGTGCACTTACCAGCGTATTTTGCTCTAGTTCAACGGACCTAATTAGACACCACGATGGCCGCGACTCTTGGTGAAAGACCAATCACAGTTGAAGCCGCCACGGTCTGACTGCTTTCGCCAAGGTAAAGGGTTCCGGCGGGCACGGTAACGGACTGCGATGTGGCACTCATGTTGACGAAGACCTCGCCATGTTCAAACGGCCGGTGAAGAACGGAATCTTGAGGCGGCAATGGTTCAACTGGCTCGCCCAGTCCGAAGGGGATGCTACTGAGATAATAGCCAAAACTATTGTTGATGTTGCCAGTCCAGTGTAATCCAAAGAAGCGTGCTGCGGCAAAGGCAAAGCGAGCTTCAGTCACGCTCTTCACGTAAGACAGAGCCACCAATTGCGGAATTCTATCGGGATGTGCGGCTATCATCGCATTGGTTGCCGGGATATAATCAGCCCACTTGTCATGCTGAGCATCCGCCGTGTAACCCCAGCCTTCCCATAAAACATAGTCTGAGAGGTCCCAAAGCGTGGGGCTGCCCGTAGCTATTTTGTCGAGCCATGCGGGGTTGCCGGGATTAGTCATGAGAATTGCATTCGGGTTGTGGGCTTTGATCATCTGGCGAACTTCCGACAGCAAGGTTATGTAGGCGCGGCCCCCTTCGGCAGATGGATCAACATGAGCGTGGGTGCCATCGCAGACGCGGTGAGCCGGCGGATCGAGGAAAGTATTGTCCACAAACAGGCCGTCATATCCCGAATCAATGGCCTGCTGAATATATTGCTGTACCCGTTGATGAAAGACGACGCTGTTAGGACACATCACATAACTGTCTTTTACAACGTTAAAAATATTGACGACAAACTGGTGGTTGATCTCGAATCCCACATTCGTTAGATCTGCTGTGCTTTCGAGCAACAGCGAGTTTGGCTGCGACTGGTAATAAGTTTGATACTGCATTACTCTTTTGCCGAGTGCGTGGGCTGTGGCCACTGTTGAAGGGTCAAGTCCAATGACGACCTCCGCCGGTTTGATGGCAGCAGGTGTGATCTTGGGATCCCAAGGCTGAATACCAAAATGCAAATGTAGGCGCCGTCGCGGCGCTAAAGACTGTTGGAGTGGGAGTAGAGGTACCCGTCGGACTCGATGAAGCACCAAGTCCTCCGCAACCAATCGCGCCGGCCAACAGAACCGACAAAAGTACAACGCAAAGCCAACGGGAAGTAGCCATAGGCACCTTTATGCGCGAAACGCGCTTACTTACCCGCAAGCTGGGTGTGCGGGAACCTGAGTCACCGTCCGGCCCGAATTGTCCTAGGCCGAACACCTTAGGTTAGAGCAGCACTGACCCGAGTGGGTTGTCAGCAAAAGTTAACTTGTGTGAGATGCTGGATGCACTTGGGTCCCGATCCCAAGATCGGGGTTGGGCGCGGACAAGCGCATTCGACTTTCCTCTATCGATGAATCTTCCGCGCAACCCGCACAATTATCAGAATCGTTGTGAGCACTGTCAGGAAGTGTTTGTTCAGGCCGAGAATGTTTTTTCAAACACAAGGTATTCACGCTGACATACCACGGGTCGTCTACTCGAATCGAAGTGATCTACATGCAACTGATTTGATGAAAGCGACTTTGGCACGGGGAGTATCGTTTCAAAGGGATTTGCGTGACAACGTGCAGCGAAATCCTATTCTTCGTTGCTCGTATAGCGGTTCCTGTTTTATTTCGTGTTAATCCAGTCATTTCACTTAGGGAGCAGTTCGACTGACGCAGCTCTGCTCCGTTAAAATCAATCCAGTGATCCCCATCCGTATCCCAATTTTAAAATCACACTCCGATCTTTTAGCGAAGGTCGGGACTGTCGTCTGCGTGCTACTTCTATTCTTTATAGCCATGGCGGTAACCGCTTCTGCCAGCGATTGCCACCGACCGATTGATGGTTGCGTGTGGGAACAACAACAGTCGGCAATGCAGACATTGTCTTCGTCGGCAACGCCAACAGCCTCGGCAACGCCGGCTCCGTCGCCAACTCCAACGCCCGAAGCGACTCCCGCCCAGACTGGAGAGGCGGAAAAAGAAGTGAATGCAATCCAGCCACCGGCGGGCGTGACGTTCAAGCGCGTGTTCACGAACCTTCCCGGCGACCAGGAGGCAATCTGGACAAGCCCGTTTCACATTAAAGCCACGGACACGGCATGGCTGGTGCCGCTGGCTGCAACATCCGGCGTGCTGATTGGCAGCGACCATCACAGCATGGAGCGTGCACAGAGTAACGCCAGTGCCATCAATCTCAGCAACCATATTTCTGATGGCGGGCTGGTTGCCTTCGCGGCGTGGCCTGCGGCGATGTATTTGTGGGGAAGCGCGCAAGGGGAAGCACGTCCGCGAGAAACTGGATTGCTCACGGGGGAAGCGCTCATCAACAGCCTTGCCGTGAATGAGGCGTTTAAATATACGTTTCAGCGCGAGCGTCCGACGAGTGGCGCTGGAGAAGGACGATTCTTTACATACAACGAGCAGTCCTTCGTTTACGTCACTGCATTCGCAGCTCAGTTGGACAGCAGCGTCAGTGATTGCACACGAATATCCGAACTCGTACACGGCGCTGCTTGCGTACGGCGCTGCCACCACGGTAAGCATCGCACGCGTTACGGGCCGTGACCATTTTCCTTCGGACGCAGTGATTGGCAGCGCCATGGGCTGGTTGATTGGCCGGCAGATTTACAAAGCACATCACGATCCGGAACTTGATACCGAAGCGTACGGAATGTTTCAACGTCAGAAAGGTGACTTAGATGGCGTGACCCTGGGATCGACCTATGTTCCGCTGGATAGCTGGGTTTATCCTGCGCTGGAACGGCTAAGTTCTATGGGATACATACCGTCACAGATGATCGGCCTGCGGCCGTGGACGAGACGTGAATGTATGCGCCAGATCCAGGAGGCAGAATACTTTGCGCAATCGCTGCCAGCGGATTCCCCCATCCTTGCGGACGTCCAGCGACTGAAAGAAGAGTTCAGCAAGGACAACCAGTCCTACTACTCCGCTCAGATCGATTCCGTATACACGCGTTATGGACGCATTTCGGGAACACCTCTGCGCGACAGCTACCATTTTGGCCAGACCCTGTGGAATGATTACGGACGCCCGTTTGATGAGGGCAACAATCTGATCGTGGGCGCCACAGCCCGGGCCACGGCCGGACGCTTCTTTTTCTACACGCAAGGTGAATATCAGCACGCGCCGGGTCGGGGCCCGCTTACCGCGGCACAGGCAACATTCATCGCCCAGGAAGATGCAAATCCTGTGCAGACGCCGGCGCCGGTGAACTCCATTGATCGTTTCTATCCCATTGATATGTATGCGGGCGTGCAGTTGGGTGGCTATGCCATTTCTGTGGGCAAGCAGAGCCTGTGGCTTGGGCCCACCCAGATGGGCGCTTTGATGGTGAGTGACAACGCTGATCCCATGTATTCCGTACGACTCACCCGCACTGAGCCTCTGGTGTTGCCGAGTTTCCTGAGATTGCTGGGATCAATTCGCGAAGAGTTCATGTTTGCCAAGCTGTCAGGACATCAGTTCCCGGCACGGCCATTTTTCAATCTGCAGAAAATCAGTTTGCATCCTACGGACAACCTGGAACTTGGCTTCACGCGATCGTCATTGTGGGCCGGTGTGGGCCATCCGTTTACGTTTGACAGCCTGGCAAGAAACTTTGGCTCGGTGACGAGTCCGAACGGCGGTATTGCCTTGACCGCAACGATCCTGGTGATCGCAAAGCCGGCTTCGATTTTTCTTATAAGCTCCCGGGATTGCGCCACTGGCTCACGCTTTACAGTGACGCATACTCTGATGACGATCCTTCACCGCTGGCCAATCCCCGCAGGGCAGCGTTCAATCCCGGAATTTATCTCACGCATGTGCCGGGTATCGCAAAGCTGGACCTGCGCGCGGAAGCAACATCCACGCAATTACTCACGCAGTTTGATCTGGGGCCGACGTTCCTCTACTGGAATGATCAATATCGTGATTCCAATACCAATAAGGGTGTTCTGTTTGGGAACCAGACCGGGCGCGACAACCGCGCGTATCAGGGCTGGATCACATACCACTTTTCCCCCGTAACGGACGTCACGGTGAGCTTTCGCGAAGTAAAGGCCAGCATTCAGGCACTGCCCGGCGGCGGAACGCAGAGCGACGCTTTTACGCGGTTTCGCTGGGAAGTACACCCGAATCTGACAATGGATGCTTTTGTACAGTACGAGCGCTGGTTCATTCCCGTGGTGAAGCCGGGAGCGCAGAATGATGTTACAGGGCAGTTGCAGGTGACGTGGCATCCGCATTGGGAAGTGAAGGGTGATTGATGCGGGCGGGGAGAGCATACATCAGGTAACCGAAATATCCGCAGCATTCTGACCTGGCTAATATCACCGTTTGTTGTAGATATAGCGCATAAAGCGGTACTTAGAGAAGTATCACAGCCAAGAGCTTGCAGAGATGGAGAATCTTTTGGCTGACATGTAAAGTATGTATTTTCGACAGGAACTCCAGTAATAGACCCTCCTGGACTGCCACAACCCTAGATTTTGTGGCTTCCCGGTTCAGGTGAACCGGGCTATGATGATGGCGAAATAAAAGCGAACATCTTCTGCTCTGGAGGTGCTCATTGAAAGAGTTATTTTCGGCCTTTAGCGCCGCCGTCTTCTACCCGCTGGTCAGTCTGGTTTTGCCCGGACTTTCCGCTATCTCCGCCTGGTTCCTGTTCATTATGAACTGGGTGGCCTTTCGCTCCCTAGCCAGCCGAAATCACACCGAATCAGCGTTCGCGCTGATGTTGTTGTCGATCTTTATCGGCACCATCATCGATGACCTTGGAATGCGTATTGAAAGCTACTGGCTGGACCGCAGGCGGAACCGCAGGACCAGCGGCACTCACGTGGAGGAATGGTGGAAATACTTGCGCAAGCCTTTCGATGTTGAACCTGCGGGGAGTCGCCATTTACGCAAGCTCGTCGCTCGGCTCAAATTTGAGCTTGGAATTCCGATTGGACTCACACTCACCAATCCCGCGGTCTGGCTTAACTCGGCAATTACCTTTCGCTTGGCAACTGGTATTACCGTCATCGCCATATTTTTGATTGTCTACCTGCTCATCGAAGCGGCTGCCACGCACGAAGTCCTCGGCACTTTGCGCCATGAATTACTCAAGGATGACAGCGAAGCCTTCGTCGTCGCTCGGCCCAAAAAGGTTCAATCTGCATAGGCAATTACGACGTTCAAAAGACTAGTCGCTGATCCCACGCCGTCATTCATCAACTCAGCCGCCATCTGTTCGTTTCATAATTCTGAAAGGGAACAGGAGCATATATTTGGCGCATCCATTGACCGAGCTTGCGGTAAAGATATGCGCTGTTGTGCATTGAGTTGTGCGCGAAAAAACAGATGCGACACGCAAACCCTATTGGTAGCCCCGCATCAGAGTAGAAGCTGAACCGGGGTGAAATGGCCGCAGTGCCCCACATTTAAGTTTCGGCGGCAGCATCACTTGCAGTCCTATGTCATGAGTTAACTAGACCTCTCCAAGGGCACGCCTGGAATTTGGCCCTTGAAACCAATAATTCGTAATCCCAAAAAGAGGAAACATTTAGAGATGCGCATCGCTGTCATTGGGTCGGGTTACGTTGGACTGGTTGCTGCTGCCTGCTACGCTGAAATGGGACACCGCGTCATTTGTATGGACCACGATCACGCAAGAGTGGCTGCACTGAACGCCGGACAGACTCCCATCTATGAAGAATTTCTCGCCGAACTTCTGCAGCGACATCGCGGCCGGGGTCTGACATTTTCAACATCGCTGGCCGAGACGGTGAAGCAAGCGCTGGTCATCTTCATAGCGGTCGGTACGCCGATGTCAGCAACTGGTGAAGCTGACCTGTCTTATGTAGAGTCCGTTTCCAGGGAAATCGCCAAGGTCATCAGGGAACCCAAGGTCATCGTTGAGAAAAGCACCGTGCCCGTTTGCACCAGTGCATGGATTGAGCGTTCTCTTGTTCTGAACGGCTGTGATCGTGCGGACTTTGAAGTGGCTTCCAATCCTGAATTCCTGCGTGAGGGAAGTGCGGTTTCGGATTTCCTTTATCCGGACAGGATTGTGGTTGGAGTTTCCACGGATCGAACCGCCAAGATTATGCGCGAAGTCTACCAGCCGCTTATTGACGGCAGCTATGCGCAACAGGCTGGAGCAGTTCCCAAGCCGGAGGGCGCCACCGATCAGTCGCTCTACATTGAGACCTCACCACAGAGCGCCGAACTGGTAAAGCATGCCAGCAATGCATTCCTGGCCATGAAGATCTCTTTCATCAATGCCGTGGCGAATGTATGTGAGGCTGTCGGGGCTGATATTGCAGAAGTCTGCCAGGGGGTGGGCAGCGATCGCCGCATTGGGGCGCGTTTCCTCCGCGCAGGAATTGGATATGGTGGTTCCTGCTTTCCCAAAGATGTAGCAGCATTTCGCTCAGCCGCCCAGGAATTCGGGTGCAAGTTCAAATTGCTTGATGAGGTTCACAGAATCAACCAGGAGCAAAGGGCTCGCTTTCTGCGCAAAGTGCGCAAGGCACTGTGGACCCTGCGCGGCAAACGACTCTCCGTCCTCGGTCTGGCTTTTAAAGATGGTACTGACGATGTGCGTGAATCCCCCTCTCTCCAGATCGTTCAGTCCCTGATCAGGGAAGGCTGCGAGATTACCGTGTTCGATCCCGCGGCCATGAACAATGCCAAGCTCATTCTGGGAGATTCTGTATCCTATGCGCCGGATGCCTACACCGCCGCAGACGGCGCGGATGCGCTGTTGATCCTGACGGAGTGGAAGGAATTCGCCGCGCTGGATCTTTGCCGCGTCAAAGAACTCCTGAGATACCCGATTGTCCTGGATGGCCGCAATCTTTATCCGCCGGCGGAGATGGCGAAGGCCGGACTGGATTATTACAGCATGGGTCGGGCGCCACTACAAAATCCAAACCCAGTCTCCCAGAACTGGCGCGTGGCGCGATGAGCCCGACTTGAACGCTCGTTTAATCGCCCACTGATTTTCGAATCCGGCCTCAAGGAGCGATTGCTACTACAGTTTGAAAAGACGTAACCAGCCTTTTCGTTTTCCGCGGATCGCATACCTTCGCTCTTATATAATTTGAGATGCCGTGCCTGGTCATCACTTTGGTGCTGTGCGCCTAGACCGTTCCTTGGCTTCTTGACCTTCCGCCTTGACTGGGTCTGGACTGCTTCTTGGCGCTTCGGAACTCGAGCTTCTGTGGAGATGAAGAGCCTTTGGACAAGCTTGAGTCTGTCAATACTGAGCTGCTTTAAGACGATTGCGTACGCGCCAGCCTTTTCGATTTCAGCAACAAGCGCCGAAAGCGTCAGTGAGGTTGTTGTTATTAATATTGTATTGTGACGGGAAAACACAAAAGGATGCCGAACATGAACTCTAAGGCAATGCATGACGCTTTCGTCACTTATTCTCACTCCGACATTTTCGCCGCGTTAGCAGCATCCTGCAACAACTCCGAGGCATTCCAATCGTTTCCCTGGTACCATTTAAAAATGCGGCCGTCAGGTGCAATCACCGCTGCAACCAGCGAGTGCGTCAGCAGGCCGCCGTCTTCTTCATAAAAAAAGCCGAAGTAACGTGCGATCTTGGGCAAGTCTGCCGCTCGCAACGACATTACCCGACGGTCCGATTGAATGAGGAAGCGAGTCCGGCCGACGTGCTCTGGGAAATGGAATTGCTCTTTCCAAGCCAAACCAAATTGACACATTAGCGCGGCAGCTCTTGCGCAGTGCGAGTGACTATCCCTTTGCTGTTTACCTGTTGCAGATCAATTCTTAAAACTGTTCAACGTCTTCTCGCAGCGCTGCTTTATTAGCGCGGCGACCTTTTCCGCAGTCGAGGTTCACGATCTCGATTTTCGCAAGTGCATCGTTGACCGTCGCGGCAAGCTCGGGCACGCGGCGCTTGACCTGGGCCTTGCCGAGTCCGGCTTCTTCCGCCAGTTGCTCGAAATCCGGCGGCATGATCTTTTCGGATGAATATTCGCGGCCGAGTTTCATTGCCATGTCGCGACTCAGCTCGGGATAGTACGCAGTGCTGACGATGTCGTAGAGCGGGGCCAGCGTAGTCTCCCGAATGCCGTTTTCCCGGCTCTGGTAGAGCAGCGAAAAATTCTTGCCGTGCGCGTCGTTGTTGCCCACCAGATAGTTGTAGATTGCAGCGTCCAGCAGGCGTGCGAGGTCGATGACGGGCGTGCTCGAAACGTCGCGCAGCAGCGCGAAACATTGCTTGAGCGACGGCCCGCCCTCCTTTTGGTATTTGAATTCCGAGACGATGCCCTGCGCCTGGCAGAAATCCTCCTGATGAAGCCGTTCGAGGACAGCTTCCGCACCCGAAACCGGCCGATGATAGCGGTCATAGCGTTCGACCAGCAGAAAATCGACGCCGTCGGCCGTCCTTGTTTCGACGCCGGCAGTCGGCAGGCCGGATGCACTTGCCAGCTTCATGCACAGCGCTTCGTTGAACACGACTCCCTCGAAGCGCTCAACAGATGGTTTGAGGATATGCGTGCTCGGCGCACCGCCGAGCGGGACGGAGATCTCGCTGTACTCGATGCGCACTGCGACCTTGTCTTGCGCACCGGCCAAAGACAGACGTATCCCCTCGTCGCCCGCGAGCAGCGGACGCTTGGGCAATTCCCGGAGTATGCCCGCTAGTTCCTTTTCCGAAAGCTTGCGATAGCCGTAATTGTGTTCCGGCAGCGCGCCGCCCGCAGGAATGAAGGTGGCCGCACCCGCGCATTCGCCGCCGATCTGTTCCAGCATCGCATAGTCGTTGCGCGCGCTGATGCCGAGATTGCGGGCGATGATCTCGCGCTTAGATTCCTCCGGCAGAATGCCGGCGAAAAAGGGTCGGCATTCTTTCCCTCTGAAAACTTCCTCCCGCAGCGGAAGGGACTGCGAAAGCGGGCTGGCGCCGGGCTTGTTCAGCCAGCCTGCCGTATAGTTAAAAAACATCTGGCCGCCGCTATCCTGGACGAGATGGCCGACGAGATCGTCGTGCAGATAGACATCGAGGGTTCTGGCCATGGCTACTTTTCTCTCGGCGGCGGCGGCGTCAGAGTCAGCGTGATGCCGAGGGTTTGCAGGACCCTGAGAGATTTTCCGAGCTCGCAGGTTTCCTTGCCTTTTTCGAGTTCGATTACGAACCGCAGACCCGTCCCCGAGGTCAAGGCGAGGTCCTTCTGCGTGACACCCAGACGCTTGCGGGTGTCGCGGATCACACTGCCTAGCAGCGCGGGTGTGTATTTCAAGCCTCTCCTCCGGATGTTACCGTACGGGAATGTTTTAGCTTGTTTGAGAGGAAAAATCAAGTCTATATTCCCGTACGGGAATATAAAACATAGCAGGGTTGAAAGCACCCAAAACATTCCCGTACGGGAACCTGATTCGTTCTTGGAAACGAAGCAAGACCCGTCCGTTCGGGTCGAAATGCCTCTCTGTAAATCCAGAGCTGCCCATCTGATCCCCATCCGGATCAAATCGACGCATCTTGATGGTCTTAAGATTTGTGGGCGACCGATAGATTGCTGCTTACATATCTCCGGGATGATCGGGAGCCATGACTCGCAGATAGGTCGTACAAGTCCTTTGACGTGTCCAAAATGGCTTGAAGTTTTCTGCTCCAGAACTCAACAGCTAGAACCGTACAGGCCATAGCAAACGATCTATGCCTTCTTCGTCCCTGCTCTCACACTGACTTTTCGCAGCGAAAAGTGCCCCACAAAAAACACAAAATGGCCACGTCATTCAAGATTAGAAGCAAACCGAGCATCGCGCGTCTCGTCCAGTGATGCCCGCGAAGGGCTCGATCTTTCCGCCAGATGTTCGTCACTCATGCTGCTCGGCCTACGCGCCGAACAATCCTTTCACCAGAAGGAAAACGCCCGTGCATGTCGTGGTAATCAAAACTGTTTGTCGCAAGGCCTTAGTCGATAAATCGGCAGCGACGCGAGAACCGATCCAAGTCCCGACCACTCCTGCAGGAATCAATTTCGCTAGCGCACTCCACTCACAGTTTCCGCCCAGGGCGTGGATGAGTCCTGCCGTACCGCTGATGAATAGTCCGAACAGAAGGTCGGTTCCCACTACCACTGTTGGAGCGAGCGTGGTGCAGCTGAAAAGGACTACGGTTCCCAAGGCGCCGGAGCCGGCCGAAGAAAAACCAGATTCTATACCGATTGGAACAGTCAAAAGCGACACCAAAGAAAGCCTTGATTGTCCTCGAGTTCGCGGTGTTCTGCGGCCCGCTAGGTTGATGATCGCCGTAACTGCAATAATCATTCCTACTGCTGCAAGAATCAAGGTTTCGCATTTTTTTGAATGAAGCCTCTCAAGCGCATAGGCACCAAAGATCGCTCCCGGCAGTCCTCCCGCGAGCAGGTAACCCAGGACCTTGAAATTGACTTGCCGTCTCAGCAAATACACGCCGGACGCACAGACCTTTACCGCGGCAGAAAAAATGAGCGCTGTTGCTACCGCGACATGAGACGGGTATCCCATCAGGATGATCAGAGCAGGCACTGTCAACGTCCCCCCGCCTACACCGGTCCCACCTATAGCCACTCCGATTAATAGCCCGAGTAGTATTTCCACTTCGCTCTCCGTAATTCGCCATTCACCAACTGCAGCCAACTGAAACTTCAAAACCGCAATCCTACTCCAGTCCTCGCCATACCGTGACTATAACCATCTAATTCATTCAAGAATCTGAACCACGGCCCTTGTTACTGATCGAGAGTAGCTGATATATTACGCCGATCTAAGATATTTGCTAGATCATCAGTAGTAATCGTTCACTTTCTTTACGGCTGCTCCAATAACGAAAGGTGCTCACATGCTCGTCGAAAACCCTCTAAACAACACGCTGCTTCTCAAGCGTATAAACTACCATTCTCGGCTTCGTCGCTTAGTTTCATATATGGAACAGCATTTGGACCAACCAATCGACTTGCAGCAGGCCGCCCAAATCGTGTGTATGGAAAAGACAGCATTTTCAAAGTATTTCAGTCGGGCCGTGGGGGTGACATTCCATGAATTTGTTCAGCAATGGCGGATTGCCGCGGCGGTCCGCGAAATGCTGGTTTCGGACCGTTCCTTGTCCGACCTGGCCTTTCTAGTAGGTTTCCAAAACATCAATACATTCGGACGAACATTCAAGAAAGTTACAACTATCACACCTTCCGATTATCGCAAGCGGCTCCTGATTAAAGAGCAGATTATTGACCAAAAAGCGTTGAGCAAATCACAATTTTTCAACAAGACGCAAAAGAGCGTGAGACGTTCACGGCCAGGCTTCTAGCCCACGCTGTTGTCGAGAGTGCTTCGCGCTCTGCCGAGGCCGTGAGCTTAACATTTTCCAGTCGCGGCCCGTCAAAGAAGCGAGTGCATCCGCTCGCTGTGCCATTGTCCAACCTAGCGTGGCACTTTCGCACAGCCCTTTTAAATCTATGGTATTTAAGGCACGTAAGCCGCGTTTGTTAGGTAGTTAATTTGTTCAAAGCCAGTCAATGCGGGGTGGTTTCGGACGCATTGAAGCGCAAAATCGTCGATAGCGAATAGGATAGTTATCGCAACAGTCAGTCGAGGTGTTATCCTCGCGGTCGTGTAGATACAAAGGAGTTGCATATGTGAAGCGCATAAGCGTATAGTAGCGTGCCTTAAGGTACATCTATGCCTACCGCTCCATCACTATCTCATCTTGATCTACTGGAAGCTGAAAGTATTTACATATTGAGGGAAGCAGCGGCCGAGTTTTCCCGCCCAGTAATGCTGTATTCGATAGGCAAGGATTCCTCGGTTATGTTGCGTCTTGCCCAGAAGGCCTTTTATCCAGGGCCGTTTCCGTTTCCACTGTTGCATATAGATACCAGCTACAAGTTTGAAGAAATGATTGCTTTTCGGGATAGGACATGCCGCGATCTGGGCCTCGAGCTGATCGTGCATTCCAATGAGGGCGCGTTAACCAAAGGGGCGAACCCTTTTATCCTGGGCACGACAGGCTGCTGCGCGTTACTGAAGACCAAGGCTCTGCTGGATGCCCTGCGTGCTCATGCGGTCGATGCCGCGATCGGAGGTGCGCGGCGAGATGAAGAAAAATCCCGCGCTAAAGAGCGTGTCTTCTCCGTCCGGGATAGCTTCGGGCAGTGGGAACCAAAAAGCCAGCGCCCAGAAATTTGGTCTCTGGTCAACGGTCGTGTCGGCAAAGAGGAAAGCGTACGGGTGTTCCCGCTGTCGAACTGGACTGAGCTTGATGTCTGGTCCTACATCGACCGCGAACAGATTCCCTTGGTGCCGCTTTATTTTGCGCGTCTGCGAGACGTTGTGGTGCGCGGCACTCAGCTGATTCCCCTGGAGCATGATCTGCGACTCTTGCCTGGAGAGCGGCCGGAGCAAGTCATGTGTCGTATGCGCTCACTTGGCTGTACCTATTGCACTGGTGCCATCCGTTCTGTGGCCGACACGATACCCAAGATCATCGAAGAGCTGCGCGGATTCCGGCGATCAGAGCGCGAAAACCGGATTATCGATCACGATCAGGAGGGCTCGATGGAGCTGAAGAAAAGGCAGGGATACTTTTGAACGCTTCGCACCAGCACACCGGTATTCTGAGATTTGTCACGGCGGGCAATGTCGACGACGGGAAATCCACCCTCATTGGACGCCTGTTGTACGAATCAAACGGCATCTACGATGATCAGCTCGATGCTGTGGCCAAAGCCTCACAGGGACGGGGCATGCCACTGGATTTATCGCTCATCACCGATGGCCTTCGAGCTGAGCGCGAGCAGGCCATCACGATCGACGTGGCCTACCGATATTTCTCCACGCTCAAAAGGAAATTCATCATCGCCGATACGCCGGGCCACATCGAGTACACACGCAACATGGTCACCGGAGCCTCTACTGCCGATGCCGGGCTCTTGCTGATCGATGCATCCCATGGCGTTCTTGAACAGACCCGACGCCATGCCTACATCATGGGTATGCTCGGAATTCGTCGCATTATCTTGGCCGTGAACAAAATGGATCTGGTCGGATTTGATCAGCATATTTTCCGGAGCATCGAGTGCAAATGCCGGGAGGTCCTTGACTCGGTTCCTGGTATCGTCGCCCACGCAATACCGCTAACGGCTCTCGGCGGTGACAACGTCGTGCGCGCCAGCACGCGGCTCGCCTGGTACCAGGGACCGACACTGATGGAGTTACTTGAACAGATTCCCAACGCCACGCCCGATTCAACCTTGGGCCTGAGATTCCCCGTGCAGAACGTGGTTCGAGATGGAAAGGGTTTCCGCGGCTATGCCGGAAAGATCCTCTCTGGCAGCATCGATGAAGGCCGGCAGGTGATCGCTCTGCCTTCCGGCCGGCTGAATTGCGTCGAGAAGATCTCTCTCTACGATAAGCAGTTACCCTCGGCTGATGTGCACCAGTCGATTGTGCTTTCCCTTGCCGAACCGATGGACCTCGGCCGCGGGGACATGCTCGTCGATCCCGAGCGCAGGCCAATGGTGAGTGCTCTCATTGATGCCGATCTGATCTGGATGAGTGAGAGGCCGATCGAACTCCACAGACCATATCTGATCAAACACACCAGCCAGCTCCTTTGCTGTCAGGTGGTTCATCTGAAGCACAAAGTCGACATCGAAACGCTTAGTCAAGTACCGTCTGACACTCTTGCCAACAACGATATTGGCAGGGTCCGGATTCATGCACACAAGCCGCTCTTCTTTGACCTCTATTCCGAGAGCCGTGCCACGGGCGGTTTCATCCTGATCGATCCGGTTGACAACAATACGGTTGCGGCCGGTCTGATCGTTGGAGCGGCAGAATCCCGGAGCGATGGGTCGGTTTCGGGGCTCCTGTTGCAGGGAACGGAACAGAAGCCCAATGCAGTGGCGTGGTTCACCGGTCTGAGCGGCGCAGGCAAGACCACCATCTGCTGCGGCGTTCAAACTGAGCTGTTGGCGCGTGGTTTTCAGGTGGAAATTCTGGATGGAGATGCTGTCCGTGCTCACATATGCCGTGATCTGGGCTTTAGTCGCTCTGACCGCGAAGAGAATTTGAAGCGGATTGCTTACATTGCCCGCCTGCTCTCTCGCAATGGGATCATTGTCTTGGTCTCAACAATTTCTCCTTATCGGCAGGTCCGGGAGAGCATACGTAAGGAGCTGCCGAACTTCATCGAGATCTTCGTCAATGCTTCCCTTGAGGTCTGCGAGGGCCGTGATCCCAAGGGGCTTTATCGCAGGGCGCGTGCCGGAGAACTTCCGGCATTCACGGGCATCGATGATCCCTATGAACCGCCTGTGGCAGCGGAAGTCGAATGCCGTACCGCCGAAGAGACGGTTAAGGCTTCTATTGACAAGGTTGTGAACAGGATTCTGAGCCTTGGCCAACTAGAGTAATCGCGGCATATCGCCACGCGAGCCTGATCCGCGCTGGCCCTTAAGCAGTCGGCCTGATACAGAAAATGCGTTTCATTTCAGATTGCCTGATCCAGTCAATCGATGGGAGTAGCAGAGACATGATGAATGCGGGACATTCGGAGGGGAGACAGGCCACGATCGCCGTCGATTTTGATGGTGTCCTTGCAGAATATTCCGGATGGCAGGGACCATCCCCCCTCGGCAATCCTCGGGAAGATGTCCTTGCTGTACTGCATATTCTTCGCGGCGAGGGCTGGCGGATCATCATTCACACCACCAGGTCAACTCAAGAGATCGAATCCTATCTGGCGCTGCACCAAATTCCCTATGACGAAGTCAATCGCAACTCACATTATGGCAATAGCGGTGTCAAGCCCGTCGCCACAGTCTACTGGGATGATCGAGCACTTCGCTACTCAGGCGATGCCTTCGCCGACCTTGCTCAAATGCGTGCGTTTCGCACCTGGAGCGGCAGGAAATAAGCACAGTCCGCGATCAGGCCAAGAATCGTTGAATGATTCGCAATCATTTGTGCATAGCAGCCAATGCCAGGATAGCAAGCTGAGGACGCTCTCCGTAGGATCTGGGACGGAGCTGAATCATGAGCCAGATCAGTTTGTGGTTACGAGCAGAAGAGTTGATGCAAGCGTCGAAGCGAGTCGAAAGAGGTACCACGAGTCGCCATTTTGTTAACCAAGCATGCAAGAACCTATGGCGATCGGCCGCGATCCCGTTCTTAATGTTGCTGGGGCTCGGGGACGTAGTATCCCGAGCGCAAAACGCAGTAACCAGTGTGTCAGAGCCGAACCAAGAACTACTGCGCGCTGCCAGGGCCGGTGACGCTGGCGCGCAGCTCGAGTTGGGCAAGTTCTATCACTTGGGCAAGGGCGGACGCAGGAACGATGTAGAAGCGGCAAAGTGGCTTGGTGCTGCAGCTCAGGCACGATCAGCCGAGGCGAGCGCATGGCTAGGCAGCATGTATCTAGATGGACGCGGAGTAATGCGGGATCAGGTCCGCGGCGCCGCTCTCATTGAAGATGCTGCTGCACAGAACAATCCGGTTGGTTTACGGTTCGCCGGCGTAATGCATGAAACCGGCGAAGGTGCCTCACGCAACTACTCGCAGGCAGCGGCATTCTACGCGAGGGCTGTTGCTCAGAAAGATGCAAATGCATATGACCGGCTGGGGCTCTTGTTTCTGCGCGGGCTCGGAGTTAGCCGCAACCCCGAAAAAGCTTTTGAACTTCTTTCCCAGGGTGCCGCCCTTGGCGACCAGTGGGCCGAGCTCAACCTGGGTGAGTTTTATCAGCACGGGCGCGTTCCTAAAGGAAAACTACCAGCGCTGCCTCCAAGCCTGGGACGGCAGTCTGGCAAGCAGTTGGTAAACGCACGCCGAAAACAGAATCTCAGCATCACGCTGAAACTCTTCAGTGATTCCGCGGCGCAGGGGAATCGTGTCGCTGCCTTCAAGGCCGGTCGTATGTATGAACATGGTGCCGGAACCGTCCGCGACCTGGACAAGGCTTTCGCCTTTTACGAGCAGTCGGCAAGTCACCGATACGTCCTTGCCCAGCTTGCGCTAGGGCGAGCGCATGAGCTTGGACTTGGCACTTCAGTGAATCCTCTTCACGCCTATGTGGCATATAGCCTTGCCTCCGAGCAGGGAAATCAACTGGCAGCCAGAAGGCTGGAATCGTTAATAGCAAAGCTGAGCCCCGAGGACCTTGCGACTGCTCAAAGCAAACTTAAGCAACTTAAGCAGATCGAAGCCACATTGTCGAAGAACTAAGTGGGCAACTCTCACCAATCAGAGCTGCGGATTTGATTCAAATCGAGAGAGGGGCAGGATGGGAGCATGAGTGTGCTGAAGAAAAGCGGGAAGCGGATAGTGGTGCTGGTGTTGTTGGTGATGGCTGTGATGCGCACGATGGTGGGGCGGATCGTGCCGATGGAGACTGGAGCGGAGGGAAGGAGCCGGGAAGGGACGCGAGGAGGTCGGGTTGGACGAGGGTTCCTGATCGAGTTTGGAGAACGAGGAGCCGGCCGGGGTAGAGGGTATGCGCTGGAGGCAACGGGAAGATTTCCATTCGTAAGAGTGGTGCCGGTGGTGAGAGAAGACGTGCCGGTCACCTTCGAAGTAGCGAGTCTGAGCACGGCGCCGGCCGAGAAGTCAGCGGAACAGAGGAGCGGCCTGAAGCATGTGCGGCAGCCTAGAACAGCAGCGGTACGCGGTGCCCGTGCGGTGGTGCGGAGCGCCAGCGTCAAGCCGGAACACCAGCTGGTGCACAAGAGCAAAGCCGGCGATGATCCGTTCTGCGTAGTGGCCTGTGATTCCTGCAACAGTTGCGGAGGGTGTGGCAGCTGCGGAGGATGCGGGAGCTGTGGCAGCTGTTCACCGACCAGTTGTTCCCCGACTACCAGCTGTTGTCCAACCAGTTGCGGGCCCAACAGCTGTGGACCGAACAGTTGCTGTACGACTACGACCAGCAGCAGCTGCGGCAGCAGCAGCTGTTGTCCGTAGAGGGGAACCGGAACCACGGTGCACTGGTAAGCAACTGGGCCAAACCCACAAGGATGTAAGTCTAGAGGAGCTGAGGTAACGATCTTGCGCAGCATCGGGATTAGCTTAGTACTGTTTTTTATGAGTTCGGTTGCCAGCGGGCAGATTCTGCAAATCCCGGTGATCACCGACTTCTCCCCGACATCCGGAAATCCGGGGACAGTCGTGACGGTGAACGGTAGCGGGTTCGGGGCGACGCGAGGCACCAGCAGCCTGATGTTCAACGGAGTAACGTCGGACACCTCGACGAGCTGGAGCGACACCTCGATCACGGCCGTGGTGCCGGCAGGAGCGATCAGCGGTCCGCTCACCATCACTGTGCAGGGCGCGACCACCTCCTCAGCGACCAGCTTCACCGTGCCCGGGAGCACACCGACCATCAGCAGCCTGACACCGAACAGCGCCGCCGTGGGCTCGGCGATCGTGATCGCAGGAACGAACTTCGGGAGCACGCAGGGAACCAGCACGGTGAAGTTCAACGGCACGACGGCGACGGTGGTGGGGAGCTGGAGCAACACCTCGATTACGGCGACAGTACCGGCGGGAGCGACGTCGGGCAACGCGGTGGTAACGGTGAACAGCGTGGCCAGCAACGGTGTGGCCTTCACCGTGCTAGCGGCTCCTGCCATCAACAGTCTTGCGCCAACCTCGGGAGCGATCGGGACCTCGGTGACCATCAGTGGCACGAACTTCGGAGCCAGCCAGGGGAACGGGAGTGTCAAGTTCAATGGCACGACGGCGACGGCGATAGGGAGCTGGACCAACACGTCGATCACGGCGACGGTACCGGCGGGGGCGACCACGGGCAACGTGGTGGTGACCGCGGCCGGAGGCGTTGCCAGCAATGGCATCAGTTTTACCGTACTGGCGAGCACACCGACCATCAGCAGCCTGACACCGAACAGCGCCGCCGTGGGCTCGGCGATCGTGATCGCAGGAACGAACTTCGGGAGCACGCAGGGAACCAGCACGGTGAAGTTCAACGGCACGACGGCGACGGCGGTAGGGAGCTGGAGCAACACCTCGATTACGGCGACAGTACCGGCGGGAGCGACGTCGGGCAACGCGGTGGTAACGGTGAACAGCGTGGCCAGCAACGGTGTGGCCTTCACCGTGCTAGCGGCTCCTGCCATCAACAGTCTTGCGCCAACCTCGGGAGCGATCGGGACCTCGGTGACCATCAGTGGCACGAACTTCGGAGCCAGCCAGGGGAACGGGAGTGTCAAGTTCAATGGCACGACGGCGACGGCGATAGGGAGCTGGATCAACACGTCGATCACGGCGACGGTACCGGCGGGGGCGACCACGGGCAACGTGGTGGTGACCGCGGCCGGAGGCGTTGCCAGCAATGGCATCAGTTTTACCGTACTGGCGAGCACACCGACCATTAGCAGCCTGACACCGAACAGCGCCGCCGTGGGCTCGGCGATCGTGATCGCAGGAACGAACTTCGGGAGCACGCAGGGAACCAGCACGGTGAAGTTCAATGGCACGACGGCAACGGCGGTAGGGAGCTGGAGCAACACCTCGATTACGGCGACGGTACCGGCGGGAGCCACCACGGGCAACGTGGTGGTAACGGTTAACAGCGTGGCCAGCAACGGTGTGGCCTTCACCGTGGTAGCGGCACCGCACATCAACAGTCTTGCACCAACCTCGGGAGCGATCGGGATCTCGGTGACCATCAGTGGCACGAACTTCGGAGCCAGCCAGGGGAACGGGAGTGTCAAGTTCAATGGCACGACGGCGACGGCGATAGGGAGCTGGACCAACACGTCGATCACGGCGACGGTACCGGCGGGGGCGACCACGGGCAACGTGGTGGTGACCGCGGCCGGAGGCGTTGCCAGCAATGGCATCAGTTTTACCGTACTGGCGAGCACACCGACCATCAGCAGCCTGACACCGAACAGCGCCGCCGTGGGCTCGGCGATCGTGATCGCAGGAACGAACTTCGGGAGCACGCAGGGAACCAGCACGGTGAAGTTCAACGGCACGACGGCGACGGCGGTAGGGAGCTGGAGCAACACCTCGATTACGGCGACAGTACCGGCGGGAGCGACGTCGGGCAACGCGGTGGTAACGGTGAACAGCGTGGCCAGCAACGGTGTGGCCTTCACCGTGCTAGCGGCTCCTGCCATCAACAGTCTTGCGCCAACCTCGGGAGCGATCGGGACCTCGGTGACCATCAGTGGCACGAACTTCGGAGCCAGCCAGGGGAACGGGAGTGTCAAGTTCAATGGCACGACGGCGACGGCGATAGGGAGCTGGACCAACACGTCGATCACGGCGACGGTACCGGCGGGGGCGACCACGGGCAACGTGGTGGTGACCGCGGCCGGAGGCGTTGCCAGCAATGGCATCAGTTTTACCGTGCTGGGTACACCCACCGTCACACTCGCGACCTCTCTTACTCCATCGACATGGGGAAGCAATGTTACCTTCACCGCAACAGTAAGCGGCAACATTCTCACTCCTACCGGCAACGTGACATTCCGGGATGGCACTACGGCCATAGGAACAGGAACGCTGAGTGCAGGCAAGGCCACGCTGTCCACTTCTTCACTGGCGGCAGGCGCGCACTCGATTACTGCAGTCTATGCAGGAGACAATAACTACACAGGGGCGCAATCGTCCGTTCTTACCCAGACTGTTAGCGTCGCGCAATCATCACTGGCCCTGGTTTCCTCGGTTACAACTCCTTCGCCCTACGGGAACCCCATCATCCTTACCGCGACAATAGTCCCAACAGTCATTACCGGGACGGTTACCTTTCTCGACGGCACGGTTGTGTTGGGCACAGCTTCGATTTCGGGAGGGCAAGCAAGTTTCACGACGACCACGCTGGACATCGGATCCCATTCGATCTCGGCATCAATAGCTGGTTCGAGCAATTTTCTCGGTTCAACGTCGCTAACGCTTACAGTTCCGGTTGCGGTCGGCCAGGTAACGATCACGATGTCCTGTCCAACCGGAACAACGTGCGGCAGTTCCGTTTTCGGGGACACCGTGTCCGCGAACATCGCAGTTGCCGCCGTCCATCCCAATCCAAAGCTCAGGGTACCCACAGGAACTGTTGAACTGGTGACGTGTAGCGCCTCTCCTCTTTCCAGTGATGCTACGCTCGTCAATGGTGCAGCAACGGCTTCGACATCGAAGCTGACCGGCGGCAGTACGACTATCTGTGCTTCCTACCTCAGCGACAACACGTTTTATTTGAACGACGCCACAGCGCCACTCGGATCGGCGGGCCAGTCGCTGGCTTGGGTGGTTAATCCGGCACCAAGCTCGACTGCCCTGACATCCACCCCCAACCCGTCCCTGAATTCACAGACGGTAACGCTAACGGCTTCCGTCACGGGACGGGCAGGAGCTCCCGCTTCACCAACCGGCAATGTCATCTTCAACGACAGTTTCAACGGGGCCAATACACAGCTTGGAAAGGTGACGCTCGATGCATCGGGGAAGGCGACGTCGTCACCCAGTCCGCTTCTGGCACCGGGCCAGCATTCGATCACCGCCGTGTACAACGGGGATGGAACCGACAAGAATTACGCCAGCAGCACCTCGGCTCCAGTGCTCCAACTAGTGAATGTCGGTCCAGCCATTACTGTGTTCCAGCCAATTGGCGGAGGGCCCATCGGTATGAGTTTCGATATCGTTGGCATCAATTTCGGAACATCGCCCGGAACAGTGAAATTCAATGGCACCGCCATTGCGGCCTCCGACATATTGCAATGGAGTGATACGAAAATCGTGACGCGAGTCCAGAGCATTGTTCCAGCACCATCGGCGGCAACGCCAAGCATCGCTGTCCCGGTCGTTGTAAACACCAGCGACGGCAAGACAAGTGCCCCCGTGAATTTTAATGTCACGTTGAAGCTCTTGCCTTGAACCAATTGAGCAGTGAGGCGACCAAGTTTCATGAATACAAGAACTGAGCGCAGGACAGTGGAGGGAGCGAAGGTGTTAGCGAAAAGAGGAATGAACGCCGGGTGGGCAATGACGGTGGTGCTGGCAGTCTTCGCCTGGGGATATGGAGCGGCGGGTGCTGGGGGAAGAGTGGCGCCGGGCGCGGTGCAGAGCGGCAGTGTGCTGGTGCACGCGTACGGAGCATTCTGGAAGGTAGGGCCGGGATACGAGACGGCGCTGATGCTGCGCAACGAGGATGCGCAGAACGCGGCAGGTGTGAAGGTGGTGCTGTACACGGCGGCGGGGCAGGCGGAGGCGAGCCAGCAGGTGACGGTGGTGGCGGGAGGAAGCCTGCGTGTGGATTTGCGGGACGTGCTGGGAGTGATCGACAGTACAGCGGTGCACTGGGGAGGGCTGAGCCTGGAGACGGCGGGGCAGGTGAGAGGGCAGCTGCTGATCCAGGACAGCAAAGGGCACAACAGTTTCAGGCTGAAGGTGCAGGGAGGATATCGGTACGACACGGAAAATGCATTGCATATTCCATGGTGGTTGAGCGATCAGAATGAGGCGGTGCTGACGACGTTCAACAGCAGCGAGCAGAGGATCGAGGTGAGAGCGACGCTGGCCAGTGGCGGAGGGACGGAGAGTGCGGCGGGGAGTTTTTCGCTGGGACCGCACGAGAGCCGGAAGGTGAATCTGGGAGAGTTAGTGGGCCAGAGCGGACAGGAGAGCAGCCCGACGGGAGTGATCACGCTGCGCTATAGCGGACCGGGACATGCTTTGCAGCCGGCGCTGTTTATCAGCAGTCCGAGAAGCGGGTTCTCTCTGACGCCAACGGTGAATGGGCGACATCAGGAGGTGGTGGCGGGAGCGAAAGTGGTATGGCACTTTCCGGAGGTAATGCTATCCGCGCAGAGACAGGTAGGAGCGGAGAGCGAAGCCGGAGTGACGGCTTATGCGCTGTTGAGCAACGCGACGAGCGGAGTGCTGACGCCGGAGGTGGAGGTGGCCTTTGGCGGGCTGAAGAAGCAGGCGAGACAGGCAAGAGGAGTGGCGAGGGCAAAGGGTTTGAGCAAGGCGGCAGTTCAAGGATCCAGTGGACGGGCGCAGAGGGTAAGCGTACCGGTGACGCCGCTGCAGCCGCTGGAGACGCGGCTGGTGAATCTGTCGGAGCTGATGAGCAGCGGTGTGATTCCGGCAGGAGTGAGCCAGGTAGCGCTGACGGCACGCCACGGCGGGATGGCGGGAGACCTTGGGATCACGGTGTTCAGTGTGGAAAGCGGGAGCCAGCTGGTGTTTCGCGCGGCAGGCATGCTGCAGGCGCCCGATGCAGTGGATGCGACGTTGTGGAGTACGGGGAAAAGGATGGCGCTGCCGGTGATCAGGAACGAGAGCGGGTCGGCGGTGCAGGTACAAACGACGCTGTATTACCAGAGTGCGCAGGGAGTGGATGCATACCTGTTGCCGGGGATGGAAGTACCGGGGCGCCGGTCACGGGCGATCGGGTTACGGCAGACAGTGCTGACCCATGGAGCGGACGCGAAGGGAAGCCGGATCCCGGCTGGGGTAACGGCGGGGATCGCGACGCTGAGCATAGTAAATGATGGGATAAATAAAGGTGGAGCAGCGGCGGCGAGCGGAGCCGCTACGGTGCCGGTGGGGGAGAGTTCGGCGGAGTGTTACCAGACATGCGATCTGCCGGTTGCGACAATGCCGGCCGGGGTTGCTGGGACGCAGAGTCCGGCAGTGGCGGCAGGAGCCTCGCAGCCGGCAACGGTGCCGCCTGTACACTTTGCAGCGGCGGACTGCCCGCCTCTGGTGACGGGGATCGCGCCCTCGACAGGAGTGGCTGGGCAAACGGTGAATGTGACCATCTCGGGTGAAGATCTGAACGACTCGGACGTGAATGTGGCGGGAGGGATCGAGGCGACGGTTAATAGCGTGAGCCCGGATGGGACCTCGATGTCGGCGACATTCCAGATACCATTTTCACCATCGGCGGTGGGAGCGCAGGAAGTGGTCGTAGGCAACCTGTTTGGGGATGCCGATCCGGTGACCTTCACAGTGACAACCCCGCCGGCGCCGAGCATCGAGTCGCCACTGTTTCCAAGTTCAGGACAGGCGGGAACCACAGTGTCGATGATCATCGACGCGGTGGGACGGAGTTTCCATGATGGAGACAGCATTAGTGTGACGGGAGGGATAGCGGCCTCGATCAGCAACGTGGACAGTGATGGAGCCCAGCTGCAGGGGAGCTTTCAGATACCGATCTGCAGCAGCGGAGCCCAGCAGGTGGTGATCAGCGATCCGTTCGGACAGAGCAGTGCTCCGGCAACGTTTACGGTAACCGATCCTGCTGCGCCGGTCATCGGGACCATCAACCCGCCAACGTGGCAGGCGGGAGCCGGGCCGTTCCAGGTGACGATCAGCGGGACGGGAATGAACTGCAGTCCTGTGGTCAGTTCGTCGGATGCGAACATCACCTTCGGGACCGCGACCTTCCTCAATCCGGATGATCCCAGCACCATCACAGTGCAGGCTACGGTGGATCCCAGCGACCCCGGCGGAGCGGTAGACGTCTTCATCACTACCGGCGGGGGACTGGGCGGAGCAGCCTTCAAGAGCTTGTCGCCGGCCGCAGCCAGTCATGGCGCCACCTCGCCAGCGAGCAGCAAAATAGCGGGCAGCAGCAGTGCACCCAAACCCGGTACTCCGAGTGTGACCGCCTCTACCGCTCCCACTCCCTTCATTACCTCACCCCCCTCCCTCGTTACCGTCGTGCCCGAAAACCCGGCGCCGCAAATCTTCATGGATGCACAAGATGCTCCAAACTTGGGGTGCCAGGGAGGCTCCAACATTACTGGCAAAACCAAAAGTGTCTCTCCGGGCCAGCGACTTTTCCTGTGCGTGCCTGCGCCGAGTGGTTTTACCATCCAGAGCCAGCAGTGGACGGTAAACAACAATGATCTGACAAAGGTCGTCAACGGTTATGCCCCCAGCGGCACGAGCGGAAAGGCGACACTGCTCGATCCGAATGCCACTGATCCACAGGCGGACATGAAGCACCATACACTGCTCTTTTACGCGATCGTGCCGCAAACTACCATACTCGTGCAGTACACCTACACCCTAAAGGACGCATCGGGTAATGCGCGTCAGCCGGTCTCTGCATCTACGACCTTCACCGTGGGTGGCCCAAAGGGAATTACGATGACCATCCCGACGAATCCGGTCCAGCTCGCCCACCACAACGATCAGAACAACCTGGACTTGGGCCTGTTTCTGAGCTTCGGTAACCCGTTGGTGGCGGGGCAGTCAGGCATCACTTTCAATGCCAAGGCCACCAGCAACCCCTCAAGTGGGCAGTACCAGTGGATCCAGCTCATTAGCCGAGTTCAGACTTCAAACCGTAAAGCTGAGGGCACTCACACCTGCGAATCAACAGACAACAACGGCAACGTGGTTACCGATAATCCACCGAATCCAACTCCTCCCGTCCTTGATTCACGCTACCCGTACACGACGGACGGACAGTTGACTGGAATTGTGGCGTCGACCAGTGATAACCCGGGCTTTCAGCTGACGCCCGGAGTGTATTACGAGGTTGCAGAGCTCAGCTTCAAGGCCAGGATGTATCTTCTGTGGGATCCGGCTCTCAAGAGCACCGGCGGAACATGTACACCTGCCTCAATCGTCAACAATGTGCCGCAGGCCAGTACTTGCGACTCGATTCCGGTGCCGCTGGGCTCTGTGGCCTGGTCGTGGCAGGGAGATACCGTCAACCAGAAAACAAGCAATGCCGGTACTGTGGACGACAGCTGGCTGACACCAACCGGCAGCGGTACAGCGGGAACATTCGTTCCCGCTGCAACAAATACGGACTACCCGCAGTGGAGCGGGTTCATTGGTGGCGTGTTCACCGGAAACGTCACAGGGCAGCAATGTACCCCGTAATACAATTTCACAACAGGAGCCACGTCATGATTCGCAGTTCGAAAGTTGTCATTTCGGCGGTCCTGCTGGTGCTCAGCATGAGTGCTGCACAGCAGCCATCACCTTCAACAGCTACTGAACCAAGTGTCTCACTCGTGCTCAGTACCACCCAGCCAACAGTCAGAGCCGGAACGGATGTCTCGATTGATGCGGTGACTTCGAACCTATGCGCGCGCCCTGTGGCCATTGGATTCCTGCCCGGTCCTTATGATTCGGACATCCTTACCGTTACCCTCCAAGTGCGGAACGATCAGGACCGTCCTGTTGGGCCAGAATCGGTGGACCAGCATTCATGCGCAGGGCGGAAGGATTGCCATGTCACTTTTCTAGAGTCACGCATTCTGCCGCCTGGAAAGAGCGTGCAAGATCACATCCTGCTCAGCAGCAAGAAATATGATTTTAGTCACCCGGGGACTTATACTCTGCAGTTGATACGCAAGGACAAAAGAACCCAGGAGGTCAACAAATCAAATACACTGACCATTGCCGTTACTCCATGAGGAATCTCCAGGTTGCGCTGATCGCCCTTGTGCTCGTCTGTCCGCTCTCGGCAATGAGGCCCGGCGATCCCCGAGCCCTTCCCATTTGTTCAGGTTCATTGTCCAATGCCAATGTGGCCTGCGCGAGCGCGCCGGTTCCCATTTCCCTCGTTCTGCCTCGATATACCGAAGCCGAGCGTGACGCCGGCTTCGAAGCTCGAGTGCCGGTTTCGATGATCATCGACGAACATGGAAAGCCGCGGAACCTGCACCCTATCGGGTCTCTCGATCAGGATCTCGCGTTCCAGGTAGTGTCAGCGCTCGAGAATTCGCGTTTTAAGCCCGGCTATTACCACGATCAAGCAACGCCGGTGAAAGCAACCCTGACGATCTATTTTGCGGACTGCCGCACCTGTTCCACTGGTGTTGCTGGCATGCCGGCGAGCTTCCGGACAGAAGAACCCGGCGCTCCCCGAGGCTTGAGGAAGAAGCTGGAAAAATGTGGGAAAGATAACTCGAAATCGAAGGCCTGCCCGCTGGCCGTTCTGATCCATCTGCCAGAGAGCAACGATCTTTTGCGACAGCGGCCGGTGGAGGGAAAGATCGCCCTCAGTTTCACCATCGACCGTCAGGGAAGACCTGAAAAGATCCAAGTAGAACACGGGTTTGGTGGCGAGCTTGATCGGGACGCCGTAAAGGCGCTAGATCAATGGCGTTTTCGTCCCTCGTTCTATCGTGGCCGAACCTATGCTGTACACAGTGCTGTCGAGCTGCGCTATGGTGCGTGTGCCAATCCCTCGGTTACAGCCGGGACAATCCAGTAGAAAACGAGTTATCACTCACTCTTAGCCGCCTGTGTTCCGGTCTAGACCTGCATGAATCTGGCGAGCTCTGTTTCCGCGAGGGCCGAAGTCGAGGACGCTTCAGGGGTTTCAAGATATTCTTCAACAAAACCCAGGTTGCGCACCCACTCGATGGCTCCGTCCGCCTCGACCCGGAAGCGATCATCCATCGTATCCATGTCGCGGGTACGGGACTCACCATCGTAAGGCTCCTCGGAATGTTTTGAGTGCTGGCGAACTGCAGGGTGCGAGACCAGTTCGGTGATCTCTCCGGGGGTCAAGCGGAACCCGCAAAAGGGCAAGACCGAGTTCAGTGCGGTCGCTGGGGTTGAGGCTAGCCGGTCGCCGTCAAGGGAGATGATCCTCTCGGGGTTGTCTGCGCGCAGGAGGTCAAACCACTGACGGTTCACCAGCCAGGAATACGCAGCAGCTTCCGCATCGTTCAGCGCCGCAGGATTGATCTCTGCGATTTTCTGGAATCTGCCAGCAATGCTTGCCGCCGACTGGTTCCAGGAACGAATTCTTCCGCGCCGAAGTTCGGATTTGAGGGCAGCCAGAATGAAGCGGCGCATGGCGGTAAACAGGAAGGTAATGGTCGTCCGCGGGCTGTGGTTGAGTAGTGAGATTGCCAGAAAATTGCAGGGCACGTTAGGCTTGATCATGACGAGCTCGCCAGGCTCGTAGGTCCGTGTCAGAAGACGCAGGCAGGCATCGAGGAGCTCGGGGAAGCAGTCCATCTCCGCGCAATGGGGGCTGGTCGCCAGTTGTGACAACAGCTGCGGCTCCTTGAGAACAAAACAGGAAGGCAGCAGTTCAAAATAGCGTGCCAGCAGCGTGGAACAGCAATAGGCGGTGTGCAGAGCATAGTGGACCTGAGTGTCGTGGCGCGGGGTCAGAGCCGCCGCGAGCAGAACGTCATCCAACCTCATCTTCACCGTTGACGTAGCCACGCGCATGGCGGCGCGATGTCCGAGGAAAGTCGCCGCGCGATAGCCCAGTCGCGGAATACGCGCAAAGATCATGACCTTTTCCGAGAAATCGATTTCGAGCGGATGAAGGTCCGGTACCGAGAAGAGCGTCTGAATTTCGGTCATCTGGGGAAACCCTCCGATGCATGGATCTGTATCTTCCCTGCCGCCACTGGTTCGTGTGCGATCCAGTCTGACAGGCGGAGGGGAAGGTTGCTCAACGTGTCCTCCATTCCAGTTGAAGCTGCCCATGCGATCGCCTGGTCAGCCTCATGGCCCCAGTCCTCTTCAAGCGCGGCAAGCTCGCGCTGCCGTAATTCGGGGCCATAGGTTCGCGAGAGATCTTTCGAATACCTTTCGGTTGCAGCCCCTGTGAGCATATGCTTCAGTTCATTCTGATCAGGGCGGAGGCAACATCCCTCCATGACGAAAGGCAGCGACTCCGCGGGGTGCCAGGCCAAATCATCACCCTCAATTACACGGAAGCGATCGGGGTTCAGCTCACGCGACAACTCGCCGAAGACAAAGCGGCTAACCAACCACAGACAAGCGGCGGCTTCGCCATCGCTCATGGAATCCGATGTGAGACTCATGAGCGGATAGCAGCAAGCGGCACGTGCTGCCGCTGGAATCCGCGTTCTTACCCAGGATCTCCGAAACGATGATTTGAGGACAGACAAAACGAACTGGCGAAGTGGGGTGATGACGAAGGTTGCCGTCGAAGAGAGATTTTCTTCGAGCAGGTGGCGTGCGAGGCTGTTGCATGGCTCATGTGTCTTGATTACAACGCGATCACTCGATCCGTAGACTCGGGTCAGCAGCCGGAGTACAAGTGGAAGCAACTCGTCTGGCTCATTGGGCGAGTCCTCAATATCGACTGCCATCTGCGTCAGCAGTACAGGTTCTTTGAGCACGAGGCAGTCATCGAGTGTTTCGAAGTAGCGGGCAAGCAGAGTGGAGCAGCAGAATGCGGTATGGAAAATGTAGTGGAGGCGGAGTTCTGAGGCAGGCGAGACTATCGCAGCCAGCTGAACGTCGTCAATGCGGACGTCATACGTTTGGCCGCCGAGGCACATGGTCCGAGAATCGAGGAAAATCGACTGACGATAGCTCTCGGGCGACATGCGGACAAACCGCACGACGCGGCGATCGCGATCAACGGCGATTGGGTAATACTCCGGGGAGCGAAAAAGGGAGTGGAGATGGTTCATGACAGGAGATTATCCAGGCAAACACCCCCGCAACAGACGCTATGGCTGGCTACCACAGGTATCCCTCCAGAAGCAGGGTGCCCTCACGCGGATCGATCCCTACTTTTGGCAAGACAACGCTGTAAGGGGATTGGCAGCGGTGTACCAGGAGGCGATTAAATTCGAAAGGAAAGTTAAGGACGTTTTGAAGATACGGCGATGACCGCTCGGTGTGTAGCAGAACACGTGTCCCGCCATTCTTTTGCAGTCGAGGGCACATCGTAAGGGAGAGCTGATAACGCCACTTCGCCGCGATCTGATCACGAGCCAGAGAGCGCCAGCAACCGCCCATGTAGAGCCGGGCCTGCGGAGTCGAAATGCGGCAGGGACCCAGAGTGGCCAGAGACCAGGAAGCCAGGGCGTCCAGGAGTGCGGCAACATCTTGTTCGGCAAAGACGCGTTCTGCGCTTGAACAAAGGAAAGCATAGGCTCCTTGGCGAAAGGCGAAAGAAAAGGGCGTGGTAGCACCCGAGGCGCACTCGGAGATCCTACTCTCAAACTGCGCGCGCAGCTTAGAGGCAATGACGAGGAAACTGGGCGAGAAGTAAAACTCACTGCTGGATGTCGTCGCAGTGCCGACACCTTCTCGTAGTGCATTGGTTTGTGACTCGCGGTTCTCAATCATGATTACCACACCCCCGCTTCAGAGATGGGTGTCAGCCCCTTCGCGCCGGCAACGCGAAAATTTTTGGCGGCGTGACCGCAGAGGAACGCCAGAAGACCGATCTGCTCAAAACCGTCGATGCCGAGCAATCGCCGGGCGGCGCCGGGCACTACTCCGGCAGTGACTGCTCCCGATAAGCCGGCCGCAAGCGTGCCCATCCATAGGCGATGCCCGGCGGCTCCGGCTCGCAGTAGTAACTGGCGATGTCCGAAGTTTCCATAGCGCGCGTAACTGGTAGCGAGGTTGCCGGTTATCCAGATGGCGCATGGCGCTGATGCGAAATCGGATTGGAGAAACAGACCCTCAAGCTGGCTGAGTGATAGATGTTGTGGCGCCATGACGAGGCGGTGTTCTTCAGGGAAATAGCGATAGGTTCCCGAATGCAGCCCGTCGATCCGCAGGGCGAGGATGGTGAAGCCCAGCATGTTTCCCGCATCGTGCTCCTGCGGCCAATCCTTCTGGTCGCCAAGCTGTGCGCAGGCAAGAGCGGAGGCGATTTGCTCAAGCGACACCGGATCGCTGCTGTAGTTGCGGACAGTTCTGCGTCCGGCCAGCACATTGCCGACCAACCTTCCCCCAGAGCGGAGCGCCGGAAGATCAATTGCACCGCTGCAACTCTGGTGCGAAGACCGTTCTTGTTCGCGAGCCTGGCCGACAGGGGAAACCTGTTGCTCTGAAATGCGCGACTCATGGAACAGCCGGTGGCAAAGGCTTGGGAGAGATTCGCCTCCGAAGGAAGACGGAGGTATCCAAGGCGATCGAAAGATGAGATCTGGTACCGGGTGTTCCGACGTTGAGGGTCCAGAGATCTCCACGACGTTGGTGACCTGCTCCTGAAATGATTCCAGATTCAGTTGATCCTCGATGAGGTCGTCTGCCCAAAGCGGGGCCATGCGGGAGGAGAGCCCAAGCGTCCTGGCAACTAGATCCGTCTGGCTGCTTGCGACGCCGCCATCCAGAGCCAGCAGACGATAGGCAAACGCACCATACTTGCGAGAGACGCGATGGAATGCGCCGGTAAAGATAATAAGCGCATCGGGGATGCTGGCCGCATCCCGAAAGACGGCTCGTCTGATGAGATCGATCGGTGGCAGTGAGCCGCTGTGTCGCTCAAATCGCGCAAGGGAATGATCATACGCCTGGTAAAAGTATGTGCCGGGATCAAGCCCGGTCACATTGTTTGCGATCACGAACAGCTCGACGGATCCCAGATTACCGGCTGTTGCTGACCAGCGTTTCTCCTGGCGTTCCGGCGCCTTAGGATCACGAATTCCGGCGGCCATCAGTAGCAGGGTTCCGAGATGATCGATATCCGGTGCTCGAGTGGAGGCTTCCCGATGGAGCGCGAACATCTCAAACACCCCGCGATCCAGCCGGAGCACACGGCGGTTCAAAGACACTCGCGGGCAATGACCGAATTCTTTGTCAGGCTGGAGAATTGTGCGGCCAGCCGAGGAAAGGTTCTGGCGCGGGCGGCTCTCAAGTGCCATGAAGTCCTCAAAGACCAAGGCTGTACAGCTCCCACGAGCTGAATCCTTCGAGGGACGACAGTTCGGGCAACCCGGCTTACGGCTTAAGCGGAGCTCAGTCGAAGTCCATGCCGGTACCGCATAGCGCACCAGGCCACGTCCCGTAAGACCGGGAGAAAAGCCGGTAACCATCGAGATCAGTTCGGTGGCTACGCAGCCGAGGAAAAAAAGTATCTCCGAGTCCGAGGAAGTCGATCCGGTTGAGACTGATACCGAAACATGCATCTCGAGGAAACAGTCATAGCAGGTGTCCCCGGGGCGAAGAAGCGGCCCGAGATCTGCCACGCCCCGATCTAGATCAATTCGAGCCCGCAGCCAGGGGATTTTCCTATCCATTGCCGACTGGTAGAACTTTCGATGCGCCGGAATATCCTCATTGCCTACGATCAGCGAGATGGCGACTGCTGTGCCAGATGATCGTGTTCCTCGTGCATGCGCGGGCAAGCCGGCCAAATCCCACTGCTGGACGCGATCCATGCCGGACAGCTTCAGAAGATCACAAAGCTGATTGCTCCAAACGCTGCAACCGAAAGGCGAGAAGACCGTGACTTCGGTGTTGGCCAGGTCCTCACAAGCCTTGATTCCACCCGAGTCGGTTCCCGATGCCGCGAGGAAGCGCCGCAAGAAGCCGAGCGTCTCTGGGTTCCTGACCGTGGAGTCCCGCTGCTCATCCGTGACTTCCTCGAGCAGTCCCCAGGTGCTGAGCGACTGGATCGCCAGGCGCACGGAGCGTGGCGGAATGTCGTCGAGCTCAGCGATGATCTCTTCAAGGCTGCGTCGTCCATCGAGAAGGGGCATGATACGCGTGAAGAGATTGTTGTCGGAGCTGGTCTCAAAGACGTGCAACTCGGGGGATCCGTCCACAATGACGCTTTCGCCTCGGCTCACGACAACCAACTCAGGAATAAATCTCAAGCGCATCGAAGCCGAAGGGACCCTCTCGAGAGTCGCGATGCTGCTAGATTGGGCACTTGTTGTAAACATAGGTATCTCAGGAAATCCGGGCGGCCTCTTTTGAAAACAAGTTGAGCTCGCGGCTGAGGTCAAGAACTGTGCGTGTGGCGGGAGGTCGGAGAGTGCCGCAGCGGGGACAGTCATGTACACCATTGAGGACACCGCTGCGCATCGCACCGTTTAAGAGATTGATCTCCCAAACTGTGCCGGCAACGGCCTGATTGCGATCGAGTGAGTCGATGATGCCGAACAGGCGCGTCGCGGCCATCAGAGCAAAGGGCTCGAGGAAGCCGCCGGGACCAGAAGTCGGATGCTGAGTATAGAACTCCAGCAATGCCTCCTGCTCGGCGAGCCATGGCTCGTGCTGGCGTGCCCGCGCAGTCCAGCAGGTCCAGCAGCTTAAGCCCCGAATAATCAGCGGTCCAACGCGCACGATAGCTCGGTCCGCAATTACTGGAATGAAGGGAAGTTCCCAGCGGTAGCAGAGCTCGTCAGCAAGCGCACAGAGTTCAGGAACAGGTCGCCAACTGGCGACCACGTGCGCGCGGGCCTGCGGCCAGGTTTCAGCCATTGGGAGAGTATTGTCGGTGACCTTGGTCTCGGCTGTTGCCGCGCAGAGATACCTGATCCATTTTGCTATCGCGCTGCCAAAGGGCCCTGCGGATAGGACGTGCAGAGGACGTTTGAGTGGGTCGGACTTCATGAGGTCGATTTCACCTTGTTAAAAATGCTCAAGCAAAAGGTTGGGGCCACGGGTTCAGCTGATCCTCGGTGCGGGCCTGGTATCCCATTGCCAAGGGTGCAGTGTAGAGCCTCGGATGTCCGAGGTAACGAGCCCGGTACTGGAAGCCCACTGGCTGCAGCCCGGGAATGATCACTCTCACCACGCGCAGCCCGAGGCGCAAAGCTTCATCGCTGCTGATCTCAGCAACAAATACATCGAGGTTCTTCCTGTTCAGACGCTCAAGCACCATGGCCAGATCATGATCTGGGTCATTCACCGAATGGCTGGGCATCTGGCTAAGTAGGAAGCTCTTGCCCGGGCGACGCAGAAAATCAAAGGCATGAGCCCTCTCGGCGCTGGACATGTAGGCCGCACCGTGAAAAATATCGGTGAAGTCATCCCATGAGTCTGGAACCTTACGCTCTCTACGAAACGCGATCCTGCCAGCGGCCATGTCCCGGATTACCTTGGCGACCGCCCAATCGGGGTCAAGCGCCGCGCTGCAGGCAACCAATGTGTGAGCGTATGACTGATGCCGCGAAGTCTGCAATCCGTACACTACCGGAATGCCGATATCAGTTGTGGCATCAAGAAACATGTATCGAAGATCACGGGAGCTGCGCTGGTAAAGTTCCCAGTAAGGCGCAAGGCACGGCGAGATGTCATCAACCTCGATTTCTGGAAGTGCCAGGCACTGCAACCACAGAATGCTGATCGCGTCACGCTCAATGACCTCAAGGATACCGCCCAGGATCGCCTGTTTCAGGTTGGTGTGCGCCGCGCAGCCGGTGGTGATTGGGAAGACGATGTGTTCGGCTGGAGTCGCGAAACCCGCGTGGATGTAGACCAGGACCGCAGGCATGTATTTCACTTCACCGGTAAGAAGGGATAGGACCCGAACCCAACGCATCGGTGCGCTCTTGTCGGGAGCCACCAGGGGGCATTTAGGATGAGTAAGCTCGGCGGTACTGCAGCGGGGCAAGCTGTCGAGGTCCACGGCCTCTGAACCCAGCTCGGTCGCCGAGGCTCGCACAAACTGCTCTTCGCTGAAGATCGAGGCGCTGTACCGTTCGAGTGCCTCCACTGAGGCGGGGAGAAGAGCGCGGTCAGCTTCAGAATCAACGCCAGCACCGGTGACGCTGCCGTGAACGTTGCAGCGCGAGATGTTCGGCCAGAGTTCATGGATGTTGTTCATGCTGATGGTGTGCACGAACATCCGAGGCTCATCGGCGCGCGCCCGGAAAAGACGCGGGCTGCCTATTAAGCCGTTTAGCGGGTTCAGCAAGGAAGCGATTGCGTTCATAGTGTTGGTGTGCGGTTCACCCGGCCGTTACAAACTTTTCTCTTGGATGGCGCCGAATCGTGCGCTGAATCATAACCTCGAAATGTGCTCCGCGGACGACGAAGCCAACAATCGCTGAATAGTTCACAATAAAAGGGGTCACTGGGCCAACGATTGTAGGGGTAACCAGTATTGTGTGGATTCGGAAGGCGTCAAATGAATCCGTTCCGAGAAGGTCTTCCTCGGACGGCATGCAGGTTTGCATTCGGGCTAAGTCGAGGAGGAAGAGGGTATGGGTTCGCAGCGTTGCTAGAGTGAGACTGCTTATGCTCGGGGGCCCCGTCCTCGTCCGCCACCTCGCTTTCTGGGTTGGCTTGGGAAAACAAGCGACGTTGGGGAGTTCCATCGTACTCCTACTTGGGCGTCGGGACCATTGCATGGGGTCAAATTTTCAGGTGGTCAAAATCGCCAATTAGACTAAGCTGGTTTTGGGTACATCGACTGTATGTTGAAGCCTCTCTCGCAGCGCATGCGCGCGATCCAGGAATCTTTTCGGTCAAGGCCTGAAGATCGAAGCTATGACCACTTGCAACGTCGGGGGGCGCGCTCCAGAAACCAAGGGATGCATGGTGTGGACCTGTGTCACGCTAGAGAGGAGCCGCTGCAATACCTGATCACAAAGGCGGAGACAAATGAAGGCTAGAAAAAAGGATTTTAGTCCACATGAAAATTGCACCTAGTTGCTGCTTATTTCTTATTTTCCGCGGTACAAGGACGGTACAACGAGACCTGTTTCTTACCGTGATTATGGGTACTTTCAAGGCTTACCAGAGCGACCGGTGCCTAGTAGTTTGTTATAGATACAGCCGGTTACTACCCTTTCACGGCGGTAACACGGGTTCAAATCCCGTCGGGGACGCCAAATTTGTTTTCTCCTCCACGATTTGATCCAAGCAGCTGATTGGTGATCTTATTGCGTGGTTCCAAAGTATGGTCGCTAAGCGCATTGGCCTGAAGGCAACAGTTGAGCCAAGGGTCAGTTAGCCGGAAATGCGGCCAAGCGACGAGAAGCCCGTTCTAACTAAGCCTCCGCCGCCAGCCTTAGCTTTATCTCGCGCACGACGATCATCAAAACTTCAACTTCTTATTTCGCCTGCGCTAGCCCCGCAACAACTGCGGCAACTTTATCGAGTATCTGGTTCCAGCCTTCCAATTGCCCGCTATTCTTTGCGCTCTCCATGGGTTCATTTCCAATGAAGGTGAGTTTCGTCTGGCCGTTTCCAAAATCCTCAAAAATAACCACGTCGTGCGCATCGTCTACAGCCTCATGTTCTATTCCTAATTGCGCAGGCTCAACCTTGTTTCCCTCCGAGTCGGAAAAGTACATGGAGGAAACGATCTTCTCGTACGGAACAATCTCATGGTATTCACCAGCATTCCAGCCCTCCCACCCATCCGGCGCTCTCATGCAGCAGAGAAATTTTCCTCCCACGCGAAAATCAATTTTGCAAACAGGCGCAGTAAAACCCTTCGGCCCCCACCACTGCATCACATATTTCGGATCTGTCCACGCCTTCCAAACCAATGTGCGTGGGGCATCAAAAATTCTAGTGATAACCATCCGCTCTATCTCGTTAACCGTGTTTTTTGTCATCTCTGACCTCCGCTTTTGTCATTTGCTTCACAACCAAATCCAACTTGTCGAAACTCTCTTCCCAGAATCGGCGATAGCTAATCGCCCAGTCGCTGACTGTCTTTATCGCCTCTGGCCTAAGCGTGCACACGCTCTCTCTTCCACGCTTCGTCTTGATCACAATCCGCGCCCGCACCAGGTAGGCAATATGTTTTGAAATCATCTGCTGCGAGAGTGCAAACGGTTCCGTCAATCCATGCACAGAGGCCGGCCCATGCGAGAGTCGTTCGACCATCGCCCGGCGGGTTGGATCAGACAGAGCCGCAAATGTTGTATCTAGCTTATCCACAACCATATGGTAGTGGATTATCCGTCGATGTCAAGTGTAGGTCCCAGCGGCATTCGGGAATGGGTGGCATGCCGGAGGCTCAGAATCCCCACAAGCTCATCTCGCAATACGCGAAAGACCTGGACATCGTGGTCCTCAACGGACACGTACACACGACCGAAGTTTATGAAGTGGATGGCGTGAAATACCTGCTCCTGGGCGGTGGTGGGGCAGAACAGGATCCGATCCTTCCGGGCCGGACACACAGTAAGGTTCCCACCAGCTATCCTCCTGATCACTACTGGAAGGGAGCGAGTCCGAAGGAGGAATACAATTACCTGCTGATAACCGTAAAGCCAGGCGAGAAAACCAAGTTTACGCTTAACCGCTTTCGCCCTTGGGCGGCCAAGCCATTCGAGACGGTAGAACTGTTCAAATAATGGGCTGCACTCCAGACAGCAACGACTGAAAGCCAAACGAGTGCTCATCCACACCCTGCTTAAGAGTCAGACGATTGCCGGGAAATTCGCCATCACCGGTCTTGACGAAAGCAGATAATCCGCTAGGCTGCCAGTCTTATCGTGCCTCCGTGCGCGGCGAGTTCATACTGAAAGAAGGAGTAACTCCAGGGTTGCAATTCCACATAGAGTCCTGAATCTGCCATCTCATTCCCCTCGCGATCATAAGTTACGTCGGAAAGGAGATCCGTCAGATGCCAGGATTTCGCTCGCACATCTTTCCACGGGATATGGACCCGGGCCTGGGCCACCGCGTCGCTAAGATTGACTACAATCAGACGTCGATCATCGTCTTTGATCCAACTCCAGGCGACAAGGTTCTGGCTACTTTCATTGCCGGGCCATCCAGTACGTTCGCATAGCTTCCACTCACCATCGCGAAATATAGGTGCATTGATCGCAGACAACAGGTTTTCATAGAAGGTACGCACAGCATGGTTCACAGGCTCTGCTGGGCGTCTGGCCAGAAAAACTGGCAATCGTACCTTGCGACCCTCAAATTGTCCTTCATGAAAGAGTCGCGCCCCTGGCAGCGTGGAGGTTGTGACGGCAGCAGCCTGCTCCTTTTGGAGTGAAAACGCTGTGGCAGCCCGAGGCTCATCGTGATTTTCCAGGAAGCGAAGCAGCTTCTGCTGGTAGGAGAGTTCAGCACAGAGGTGAAGCCGGACAGTTTCCGCATTGTCGTGCTCCAGCCGGTCATAAAGCCGCTTGTCATAGCAGAAGTCGAACCCATGCTGCTGCAGTTGGAACTCCATATCCCAATATGCCTCGGCAATGAAGCTCACGTCCGGCTGCGCCCTCTTAATGGTGCCGATCACAATATCCCAGTATTCAATCGGCGGCCGTCGCCCGGCGCGGTTTCCCCATGTGCGTTCGAAAATCTCATTCAGCAGGAGCATGGCCATGTCGCACCGGATTCCGTCACACTGGGCCACGATACTGGACACGGTTTCCACCGTTGCCCGGCGTAGGCCAGGGTTAAAAGCATTCAGTTGCAAAACATCAGGCCAGGCTGGAAAGAAGGGATCACGCCCGCAGGCGAAAACGTTTCCCTTGATTTCAATAAAGGATGCTGGATCGCGATTGACATCTTCAACGGTCCCTCGAATAAAGTATTCGGGATGCTCTGTGGCCCAGGGGTGATCTGGCGCGACATGGTTGGGTACGAAATCCAGAAGGAGCTTCATGCCTCGCTTAGCCAGCTCTTTTCGCGCAGCAGCCAGACCTGCGGGACCTCCCAGGTGCGCGTCCACCACGTAGCGCTTGACACAGTACGGCGATCCAACGTTGTCCTCTGCCTTGAAGTCAGGCAGAGCCCGGTGAAAGTCCTCAAGCAAACCCTTGTTCTTATTGGCAATCGCAATGCCTACGGGGCTGCGTTCCCAAACTCCCATGAACCATACGGCATCGAAGCCGAACCTGGCGATGGCGTCCCATTCGGCTGAGGGTACGGAGCCCAGGTCGACGCGTGTTCCTGTTTTCTGGCCAAGCTCTGTAAGCCAGACCCAGGTGTTGATCTCGTATATGGTCGGATAACGCGGCCATTCAGACATATTCGCAGCAATCGTTCGCGTTACGCTTCGCATAGAGACGGTTCTCCAGACCCAATTTTGTATTGAAAACCAAAGTTAAGTCTTTGCCGGCACTTGACGCTACTGTCAGAACGTACAGAAGTATTTTTTAAAAGAACTGAGAGAAGCCAGTTGTGCCGAAGTGAGGCACAGGAATGCAGCGAGCTTGCAATTTTTATTTGCCGGATATGCGCTTCTGGATCTAAGTACGCCTGATGTGGAGGCAACTCGGCAAAGAAGTCACAGCCGCTACTTAGCCGCACAATCCTTTCTTCCAGTATCCGCGATGCTCGCAACCAGCCATTGTCCATCCGCTCGGACCATGTTGAACAAATCTGTCCCGCAGTGGTCCACCTTGCCATCCACCAGAAACTCAAATGGAGCCCACACGACCGCCAGATCATTGTCGATCCGGACCAGAGGATCATGAATACGCTCCTGAATCTGTGCTTTTCCAGGTTTCGATATCAGGTCAGTAAAGGCTTCAAAGGTCAACTGCGTCGGTTTGCCGTCCCGCATCAGCACCATGGTGCCGCCCGGCAGCAACGGTTTTTTAAATGCCGCAGCGTCATGTTTTGACATGGCATCAAACATTGCCGTGATCGGCGCCAGCACAGCCTGCTCGCCCTCTGTCGAGGCGTGCAGTGAGTTGATCAGAAAACCGGAGGTGACTGCTCCGGCGAGAAACAAAACCAGGCCAAAACGATGGATGATCTTCATGGTGGCCAATTGTAAACCCAGAGCAGATTCACTCACCAATGCCGGAAACTGATTTTCTCAGAAAGAAGAAAGATTTAGATAAAGCGGACCGCGGACCTGGTTGCGACAGAATGCTTCTTGAACTTCACGTCGTCGTGCTCGGGATAATCAACACGGTAATGAGCCCCCCGGCTTTCCAGTCTGTCCAGGGCCGACCGAGCGATCAATGAAGCAGCAATGTGGATGTTGAGCGCTTCACAATTTCGACGGGAAGTTTTGGGCGGCAAAGCCGCGCTTTCTGACTCGAGTTGCTGTACGGCTTGCTGGAGACCTTGCCGGTTTCGCACAACGCCGACCTTGCTCCACATCATTGCCTGGATTTTGCGAATGAAGTCCTCAACGCTTGCTTCGGTGTTGCTTTGGCCAGGTGGCTGCGGTGAAGGTGAAGAAGGTTGAGCGCTGTCACCCGATTGTGCCCTGACAGAGTCCATCATGGCGTTCGCCGCACGGGCGCCAAAGACCAGACCTTCCAGCAGGGAATTGCTGGCCAGCCTGTTTGCTCCGTGGACGCCGGTGCATGCCGCCTCACCCGCCGCGTAAAGTCCGGGAACATTGGTGTGACCTTTCAGGTCCGTGCGTATGCCGCCCATCATGTAGTGAGCAGCGGGTCGAATTGGCACCATGTCCACCGTGATATCTACGTTGTACTTCAGGCAGGTTTCATAAATCCGCGGAAACCTTGACTTGAGATGGTTCTCTTTGAGGTGAGTCATATCAAGATAGACCAGTGGATCTTTCAAACGGCAGACTTCCAGCTCATGCGCAATGGCCCTGGCCACCACATCGCGAGGAGCAAGGTCTGCCATCTCGTGATATTTCGGCATGAAACGGACCAGTTCCGCGTTGCGCAGCACAGCACCTTCACCGCGCAGGGCTTCTGACAACAGGAATCGCGGCGCATTCTTTACATACAACGCTGTAGGGTGAAACTGCACAAACTCCATGTCACTGATTTCAGCGCCCGCAGTGTAGGCCATGGCAACGCCATCCGCTGTGGCCACCGCCGGATTCGTGGTGTTGCTGTACACATTTCCGCCACCACCGGTGGCCATGAGCACTGACGAGCTTCGCACCAGGTGTTTCTCACCCTTTTGCGAGATGAATTCCACCCCGCACGCCCGTCCCGATTCCATGTACAGGTCTGAAGTGAATTCAAATTCGCAGAACGCAATGTTCTTCAGGCTGGCGGCGCGTGCATACAGGGCACGGCCTATTTCGCGTCCCGTTGAATCGCCGTGAGCGTGAAGCACCCGGCTGCGGCTGTGCGCGGCCTCACGTGTAAAGGTCAGCCTGGTGCCATTGCGATCAAACTCCGTGCCCCAGTCAATCAGCTCTTGTATTCGCGCCGGGCCTTCTTCCACCAGCGCATGTGCAGCCTCGGCATTCACAATTCCATCGCCGGCGTTGATCGTGTCCTGAAAGTGAAGACTGATCTCGTCTTCATCACTGAGCGCTACGGCGATTCCGCCCTGGGCATACTGGGTGTTGGATTCAGTGATTTCCTGTTTCGCCAGCACCAGGACCTTCCCGGCTTCCGCCAGCGTGATGGCGGCGCGCAACCCGGCTACGCCCGCTCCAACCACCACGAAGTCCAGATGCTTCGGAAGGTTCTTCATGGGTCAAATGCTAACAAAGGTTGATCGTCATCGCGAAACCGGACATGCCGCGAAGTGCTGATTACGTGCTACTCGTGCGGGCCATCCCCATTTATCATCAGAGAGGTGAAAAAGAGCGTTGAAAAAAATCCATGTTGGACTGAAATCGAATCCTTATGACGTCTTGATCGGCGCAGGATTGTTACGCCGCGCGGGTCAGGAAGTCCATCGACTGCTGCCTTCTCGAAACAGCCGCGTTTTCGTGATTACATCCGCAACGGTGCGTAAGCACTGGGGCAAGGCCCTTGAACTCTCGCTACGCAAGGCCAAGGTCCCGTTTCAGGTACTCGAGATGGATGATGGCGAGCCTGCCAAGCGGCTCTCTGGCGTGGAGCAACTTGCCGAGCAGATGGTGGATGCCCGCGCTGATCGCGAAGCCATGATCGTGGCCCTTGGCGGAGGCGTTGTGGGCGATTGTGCCGGTTTTCTCGCCGCGATTTTTATGCGCGGAATCCCTGTGGTCCAGATTCCCACCACCTTTCTGGCCCAGGTGGATGCCAGCATCGGGGGCAAGACCGGAGTCAATCTGCGCGCGGGAAAGAATCTGGTGGGTTCGTTTCACCAGCCGCGCGCCGTTCTTATCGATCCGGAAGTCCTGCGGACCCTCAGCGATCGGGAATTGCGCGCCGGCCTTTTTGAGTCACTCAAGTGCGGCGTGATTCGCAACCAGGAATTGTTCGATTTTATGGTGAAATCTTCACCAAAGATCCTTGATCGCAATGCCAGAGCGCTGGAGAGAATCATTATCGATTCAGTCAGCGTGAAAGCTGCCGTGGTTGAGGCCGACGAAAAAGAGTCTGACCTGCGGCGCATCCTCAACTTCGGACACACGGTAGGCCATGCTCTGGAATCCGCCACCGGGTATTCGGAATTTCTGCATGGCGAAGCGGTTGGCTGGGGAATGATTGCGGCCACTGACATTTCTTATGCTTCGGGAGTTTGTTCAGCCGAGGTCGCACGCCAGATCAAATCAGCTGTGCTGGCATACGGGCCGCTGCCGCGCGTGACCACACAGACAGATTCCATTCTTGGCCGCCTGTCAGCGGACAAGAAGACAATCGCCGGGACGGTGCACTTTGTGCTGCCGCAGAAAATCGGTAAAGTAAAAATATTGAGTGACGTGCCGCCGGCCATTGTGCGTGATGCCGTGGAGCAGATCAGGAACCATGAGTAGCGTGGATAATCTCCAACAGACAGAGATCACCAGGGGCACCACTCCCCCAGGCGCCACTGACGAGCAATCCGCCGCTCGCGCAGTGCAGAAGATGTTCGATGAGATTGCTCCGCGCTATGACTTCGCCAATCACGCCCTCTCGATGAACATTGACCGGCTCTGGTGGCGGCGCACTGCACGCATCTTCACCCACATTCTGCAGCGCTCAAACACAGAGGTTCTTGATCTCTGCGCAGGAACGGGCGACATGGCAGTTGCGATGCACGCTCTTGCTGCAAAGCAGGGAGGCAAGCCTTCCATCTACGCCCTCGACTTCTCCCACCAGATGCTGTCCCACGGCCTGGTCAAGTATGCCGCGCGCGGCATTCAACCCGTGGAAGCTGACGCGCTCGCACTTCCCATTCCCGACAACCGCATGGACCTGGTTGTTTCCGCTTTTGGCTTTCGCAATCTGGCCAACTATGATGCGGGACTGCGCGAGATATTCCGCGTGCTCAAGCCGGGCGGGGAAGTTGGCATTCTCGATTTCGGAGAACCAGGCGGCCTCATGGGCAAGCTTTATGCCTTCTACTTCCGTCACATTCTGCCGCGCGTGGGGACGCTGATATCTGGCGTGCGCGGCCCTTACGAATACCTGCCGGCATCTGTGCGCAAGTTTCCCGCGCCGCAGCAAATGCTGGCCCGCATGGAAGCCGCTGGTTTTACCAACGTAAGCTGGACGCCATATACCTTCGGAATTGCCGGACTCTATCGCGGCACGAGATAGTACACTTTGCCGACGATTCTGTGGCATAATGTACCCAGAGGCGTTTCATGGCAAATCGATCAAAACGGCGTGTTTTTGCTGACCTTCTGGGAATAGCAATCCTTTCAGAGCAGCAGATGGTGCGTCTGATTGAAAGCCAGCTTCCTCTGGAAACGCTTAACCGTCTGGAGCAACATGGGCTTTCCCGCGATGAGGTTTTCTCGCTCATCATTAACCCACGCACGCTCAAGCATCGCAGGAGCAAACGACAGGCGCTTTCACTGGAAGAATCAGAACGCGCGGTTCGTGTCGGCAGAATTCTGGCAACCGCACAGGCCACTTTGGGCGATGAGAAGGGTGCTCTGGGCTGGTTGCGCGCACCCAAGAAGCGCTTTGACGGGCGCACTCCCATGCAAATGCTTGGCACAGAAACCGGCGGACGCCTGGTTGAGCAGATGCTCCTTCAGATTGACGAAGGCATGTTCGCCTGATGTTTCTGTGGCGAATCAGTAACCATGCAGCGCTTGATGGCCGCGGAGGGTTGCTTGCCGGTGCACGCTGGCATCTGGCAGGCCAGCCGATTGTGTATCTTGCTGAATCGCCAGCAGGCTCTCTGCTGGAAGTATTGGTCCATCTTGAACTTGATCTGGACCACCTGCCGAAGACCTTCAAGATGTCAAAGATTGAAGTTCCCTCAACCATTTCGATCCGCAATCTTGATGAAGCGAAGCTGACCGCCGATTGGACGAACGACCCTGACTTAACCGCGGAGATGGGTACCGCGTGGCTTACGTCAGGAAGTACAGCGTTGCTGCGCGTGCCTTCCACTATCGTCCCGGAGACGCATAACTACCTGCTAAACCCACGCCATGATCAGGCCGCAAAAGTGAAGGTTCTCTGGAATCGCGATTTTCCATGGGATAAGAGATTGTTGTCGTAGCTTCGCCACGCAAGTCGCCCTCGCCCTTTCATAGATCGATACGAAGGGCTCGCGCCGTCCGCGTGCGTTGAGCCCGCTGCAACAGGAGCGTGATGCCGCAAACAGGTGAATCGCAGTGAAGGCGGTTTGGAGCGAAGCGACTGGATCACGTCGCGCGCAGGGTGGTAAACAGCAGCATGAACCGGTACAACTCGAATATTCCATAAACGCCAAAAGTCAAAAGTATTCCGCGGAAGATATTCTGCCAGAGTTTGCCCTGGTAATACTTCCGCAGCGCCAGAAACAGGTAAACGCCAAACCCTGGAAATTCCAGTACCGTCGCTATGTCATCCAGTGTGTCCGCTGAAATCAGACGGAACACGTAAAGCAACACCATAACAATAAGGATGGCCAGGATCCATAGGAGCCACCATGCATAGGCATGCAGAGAAAAAACGAGATGCTCAACAAAATAGCGTTTCTTCTGGCTGAAGAGCGGGCGCGCATAAACAACCGTCAATAGCAGCGCGAGCATGGGAACCATGGCCAGGATCAATGTCTTGGCCTGAAGCCGCGAGGTGTGATTGAACCGATCCGTGAACGCGGCATATTGTTCAGGATTGGACCGGCTCAAATGCTTCTGCTCCAGCCGATGATCAATCATGGGCAGGGCGATGTTTTGTAACACCGAGGTGTTTTCAAAGTTACTCAGTGGAGGGGCCAGAATCTCCAGTCCGGTGAATGGCTGGAGAATGAAAAACAGGAAGTTGCACACGAGAAAGAGCTGCAGGGGAGCCATATATGGCTTGCGTCGTCCACGAAAGTATTCGGCGGTTAGCTGGCCTGGTTTGCTAATCAGCGTCCTCAGGCTCAAAAAGATTTTTGAATCGAGATGAAAGAACGCCTCCAGCGTCTCAGACAGCATGTGCGTGAGTGAACTGTGGTGGCCGTCATGCCGCTTCTCCCCGCAATGCGAACAGAAAGCATCAGTGCTTGCGTGACCGCAGGTGACGCAGGTCCACGTCAGTGGATGTTCAGTCGATGACATTTGTTGGTTATGGTAGCAGGCTGACCGTCGTCCTCACGCCTTGATGGCATCCGTGTAAATGGCCATGCCGACCACGGCATCCACGTTCAGCGCCTCAAGCTGGGTGACTTCATCCATGGAGCGGATTCCTCCGGCAACAATCATCTGGCGTGCGGTTGCCTTTCGCAATCGCTCAGCCACTTCCATGGGAAATCCGCTCATGGTTCCTTCGGTATCAATGTGGGTATAAAGGAAAGCGCGGCAAAATGGATCCAGCAGGCGTACCATCGCCAGCGGATCAATGCTGGTTTCTTCCTTCCATCCTTTGATGGAAACCTTGCCGCCGCGCGAATCGATAGCGAACGTAAGCCGTTCGGCTCCAATGGAAACCGCGCATTGTTCGGCGAACTCCGTATCAATCGCGCCCGCTTTAATCAATGACGATCCCAGGATCACCCTGCGCGCTCCCAGGTCGAGCAGCTCCTGCGCTCTGGCGATGGTGCGAATGCCTCCACCGATCTGGCAGGGAAGCCGGCGGCAGATCATTGCCACTAGATTGCCGTTGTCACCGCGGCCCATCGCGGCGTCCAGGTCGATGAGCTGGACCAGCGGATATTGAGCAAAACGCCCGATCCAGTAATCAAAATCGTCTGACTCCAGCGCCTTGCGCTCGCCCTGTACGAGTTGAACAATCTTGCCGCCCATCACGTCAATGGAAGGAATCAGCATGGCCACCTCATGGGGATGCCTGCAAGGAGCAGACTCTGTTTCAGTTCCGCTACCGCATGAGTACCGAAATGGAAGATGGAGGCTGCCAGCGCCGCGTCCGCCTTGCCCGCGGAGAACACTTCCTGAAAGTGTTGGACGTTGCCCGCGCCGCCGGAGGCAATCACAGGTATGGAAACCGCGCTGGCCACAGCTGCGGTAAGTTCGCAATCAAATCCGATTCCCGTTCCGTCCCGGTCCATGGATGTCAGCAATATCTCGCCGGCGCCGCGCTGTTCGGCTTCTCTGGCCCACTCCATCACTTTTCTTCCCGTGGCTTTCCGTCCACCCATTACGTAAACTTCCGCCATCGCCGCCGGCTGCTGGCCGCGTTTGCCATCGATCGCCACCACGACAGCCTGCGATCCGAACCGGTTGGCAATGTCGCTGATCAATTCAGGTGCGGCGATGGCCGCCGAGTTGATGCTTACTTTGTCCGCGCCTGCGTCAAAAACTTTGGCTGCGTCTTGCAACGTGCGGATGCCGCCGCCGACAGTGAAAGGAATAAACAGTTGGCGTGCTGTGCGCTTTACGGTTTCAATCAACGTCTGGCGCTCGCCTGAAGTGGCCGTGATATCGAGCAGGACAATCTCATCGGCGCCGGCGGCGGCATGTGTCCGCGCGAGTTCCGCAGGATCGCCGGCATCACGCAGCTCCTGAAATTTCACGCCTTTTACCACGCGACCTTCATCCACATCCAGGCAGGCGATGATCCGCCTGGTCAGCCGCTCAGAGTTCACAGAAATTCTCCAGTAGCTTAAGCCCGGTAGCGCTGGACTTTTCCGGATGAAATTGCACGCCAAAAATATTTTCGCGCTCCACGGCGGCGGAAAATGTTCCTCCGTAACCGGAGCTGGCGACGGTTTCCGCAACCATGGGTGCGCGATAGGAATGGGTGTAATAAACGAAAGCGCCGTTCTCAATTCCTCGCAGCAGACGTGAGCCTTCGCGCACGTCAATCTGGTTCCATCCCACGTGCGGTGATTTCACTTCCGCAGGGAAGCGCGAGCATTCACCCGCGAACAGTGCCGCGCCCGGAGTGCCTGGCGCTTCAGTGCTGCCGGCAAAGAGCCACTGCATGCCTACACAGATGCCGAGAAACGGCTTTCCCTGCTTTACCGCATCCAAGACCGGCATTCGCAGTTGCTGGTTCAGAAATTCGCAACGATTGAAATGTCCCACTCCCGGGACCACAAGTTTCTCGGCAGCAGCAATCACCATTGGATCGGCCGTGACCTGAACGCCGGCGCCCAGGTGCTCCAAGGCTTTTTTTACGGAGCTGATATTGCCCGCGCCGTAATCGACAATTGCGATCATAAAAGGCCCTTGGTGCTGGGCAGCATTTTGGCCATCTGCTTATCACGCGAACAGGCCACCCGAACGGCGCGCGCAAACGCCTTGAACAGGGCTTCAATCTTGTGGTGATTAGACCGGCCGTAAAGCACTTTCAAGTGCACATTGGCGTGGGCGCCACGGGCAAAGCCCTCAAAGAAGTCGAAGACCAGCTCAGATTGCAGGTCGCCTACCAGACGGGTCTTCACCTGCGTGTCGATCACGGCAGCCACGCGTCCGCTGAAGTCTACCGCCGCAACACCCAGTGTTTCATCCATCGGCATCAGAAAGTATCCGGCGCGCATGATGCCTTTCTTGTCGCCCAGCGCTGTCTTGAATGCTTCTCCCAGCGCGATGCCGACATCTTCCACCGTGTGATGCTGGTCCACATCCAGGTCACCTTTCACTTTCAATTTAAGATCGAACGCACCGTGGCGAGTGAAGAGCTCCAGCATGTGGTCGAAGAAGCGTATACCGGTGGAGACCTCATAACGACCCTGGCCTTCCACCTTCAACGAAAGCTGTATATCCGTCTCTGTGGTGGAGCGGTGCAGTTTGGAAGACCGGTGCAGTTCTGGCTGACCTCATGGCGCCGGTTGCTCCTGATCCGGCTCCGGCTCAGGTTCCGGCTTTGTCGCCAGCTTGCCCATGATCTGCTTCAGCCCCATCACTACCACTTCCATCTCTTTTTGCCGGCCAATGGTAATGCGGACACATCCCTGGCAGTCAGGGCGGTCGCGCAGAGCGATACCCCACTCCGCCATCTGCTCCATCACTTTTGTCTTATGCTCACCAAAATCAACCAGAACAAAATTGGCGGAGCTCGGCCAGGTCTTGAAGCCCAGCTCTTCTATCTGCTTGCTGAACCATTCCCGCGTTTCCCGTACCTGGGCAACGTAGTCGCTCACGAACTTGCGATCTGACAAAGCGGTTTGCAGGCACTCCAGAGCAAACGTATTCACATTGAAAGGCGAAGGCATGCGGCGCAACACCGCCATATGATTGGCCTGGCCAGCCAGAACGCCAATCCGGACCCCGGCCAGTCCATAGGCCTTGGAAAATGTTCTCAGAACGAACAGGTTGGGAAGCTTCCCTACTGTGTCCATCATGGTCTGTCCGTAGAAGTCGTAGTACGCTTCGTCCACCAGCACAGCAGCATCGGGCGCGGCGTTGAGCACTTTCATGATGTTGGCGGCCGGAGTGGCTGATCCGCTGGGATTATGAGGATTAGTAATGAAGATGGCTCGTGTTGCCGGTGTTACCGCGGCGATCACTTCGTCCACAGGAAACGTGTAGTCCGGACCCATGGGAACTGTAACTATTTTTGCGCCCGTGGCCTGAGCGAAGATCTCATACATTGAAAAAGCGGGGGTTACGATGATGGCTTCGGTCTCCGGCTCCAGATAACCGCGGCAGAAAATATCAATGGCTTCATCACCGCCATTGGTGAGCAAAAGCTGCGCGGGTGGACGGCCCAGGATGGCGCCTACTACCTGCTCTCCCGCGTCGCGCGGTGCATAAAGCGCGAGTTTCTGCGCGTCCATGTTCTTGATCTTCTCCAGAACGCGCGGCGAGCAGCCGGTGGTGCTTTCATTCAGATCAAGTCTCAGTTCCAGCGGCATGTTGTTGACCGGCGTACGGTACTCGGGCAATGTAAGCAGACATTTTCTGGGTTTAAGCATGTGAGTTCCTTACGCGAATCGATTCTGCATGGGCCATCAATCCTTCGGCTTCCGCCAGCATGATGACTGACGGTGCAATGTGGTTGAGTCCGCTCTGCGATAAATGTTGTACTGAGATGATCTTCACAAAATCCTGTACGCTCAGTCCGCCGCGAAACCGCGCTGCGGCCCCGGTGGGTAGAACGTGGTTTGGGCCGGAAGCGTAATCACCCGCTGCCTGAGGAGAATAGTCGCCGACGAAAATGGATCCCGCGCAGTCGATTTTCACGACATCATCCTGACTTACCGTGAGATGTTCTGCGGCAATGCGGTTGGCGAAGTCGATGGCTTGTTCGTGCGAGCCTGCCAGAAGAATGGTCCCATTGTCCTTCAGAGATGTGATGGCGATCTTGTTATTCGCGGCAGCCTTTTTTGTCTCGCGCTGAACGTCTTCCGCCAGTTGCTTGTTTGAAGTGATGAAGACCGCCAGCGCATCGGGATCGTGTTCAGACTGGGCCACCAGGTCCGCGGCAATAAATCTGGGATCGCCGTGTTTGCTTACGATGGCTACTTCTGTGGGGCCGGCCAGAAAATCGATTCCGCAGTCAAACGCCACCATCTTCTTCGCTGCGGTAACAAAGAGGTTTCCCGGGCCAACGATCTTGTCCACCCTGGGAATTGTTTTGGTGCCGTACGCGAGCGCAGCCACTGCCTGCGCTCCTCCAACCCGGTAAAATTCAGTCACGCCAAGAAAGCGCGCCGTGGCCATTGTTTCCGCCACCGGTCGAGGCGACACAACGCGAATATACGTAACTCCGGCAACCTGCGCTGGAATAACTGTCATGAGCATGGTGGAGGGCAGTGGATAACGTCCACCTGGAACGTAGCATCCTGCTGACCGCAAAGGACGCACCAGCTGACCCACCTCGATGCCATGGCTGCTTGCTTTAGTCCAGGACTGTGGCGACTGCCATTCGCAATAACGTCGAATGTTGGTGGCTGCCACGTCCAGAGCACGTTTGAAATCCTCCGACACGGAATGCCATGCCTGGTCCATTTCTGTGGCGGAAATTCGGACCGGCTGGTTTCGCTTCAAGCCATCCCATTTTTCCGCATGCTTGCGCAATGCCTTGTCGCCCTTCTTTCTGACGTCATTCACAATACGAGCGACCTGCTTTTCCACGCGTCTCAGATCGGTGGCGCCACGCTGCTCCAGCTTGCGGACACGCTCTTCCGCCGCTCTGCCAGCCAGTATCTGCACTAGAGCACCACCTTATTTAAAGGATATTCCACAATGCCTTCCGCTTTGGCCGCCTTCAGTTGCGGCATGATCCGCCAAGCTGTTGTCTCTTCAATGATTGTATTCACTGCCACCCATCCATCGTCACTCAATTGCGAGATGGTTGGTTTTTGCAAGGCAGGCAGCACAGAGAGAACGTTGGGAAGATCAGCTTTGCGTACGTTCAGCATCAAGCCTACGCGGCCCTGGGCATAAATGGCTCCGCACAGCATGAGGCCAAGATTTTCGACCTTGCGTTTCTTTTCCTCGTCTGCCCAGGCTTTTTTGTTTGCGATGAGCTGCGTACTCGATTCCATCAGTGTATCGATAATCCGCAGGCGGTTGGCGCGCAGTGAACTGCCGGTCTCTGTGATCTCCACAATGGCATCGGCCAGCATGGGCGGCTTCACTTCCGTGGCGCCCCAGGAGAATTCCACTTTTACCTGGACATTGCGCTCGGCAAAATAGCTGCGCGTGGCATTCACGAGCTCAGTGGCGATGATCTTGCCGGCCAGGTCTTCCGCTTTCTGGAACAGAGAATCCTCCGGCACAGCCAGTACCCATCGTACTTTTCCCAGGCTCTGCTTGGCATAGATAAGCTCAGCCGCCGTCACCACTTCCAGTCCGCTCTCCACAACCCAGTCTTTGCCGGTGAGTCCGCAATCGAGCACGCCATGTTCAACGTAACGTGCCATCTCCTGGGCGCGGATCAACATGCACTCAATCTCAGGATCGTCAGTGGCGGCAAAGTATGAACGGCTGCTGGTGTAGACGTTAAGTCCGGCGCGTTTGAACAAAGCCAGCGTTGAATCCTGCAGACTGCCTTTGGGAATGCCGACACGCAGCTTCATCGCCCCACCTCCGCTTTTGTGATGGTCACAGGCTCAGTGAAACATGACTTGGTGCCAGTGTGGCAGACCAGGCCATCGCCTTCCACCACAACGCGGACAAGAAGCGTGTCACGATCACAGTCGGTCATTGCAGAAATGATGCGGAGCCGGTTGCCTGACGTTTCGCCCTTCATCCACAACGTTTGCCGCGTGCGCGAATAAAACGTGACATAACCGGTTTGAGCCGTTCTTAGGTAGGCTTCAGCGTTCATGAAGCCCACCATCAACACTTCGCCGGTTGAGTCTTCCTGCACAATCGCCGGCGCCAGGCCATCCATCTTTTCAAAATCGATATTCATTGCTCTCCTCATAACTGCAACCCACAAAATACAAAAAGCCCGCCGAGATTTTGTGTCGGCGGGCTTCAATCGTATGATTGCGCTTGATTTAGCTGTTGCCAGCCTCTACCGACACGTTCGCCGCATGGTGGTGATGATGATGGCGATGGGTCAGCTGGGCCATGACGAGAATAATTTAGCCTGACTTCCGCGGCCCTGTCAAAACAAAATTGTGTGCGTCGCCGTGTTTTATGAAAACGTTTTTCTCGTTTTCCCGGCCGCAAGCCTGTGTCATTTGATTGTGGTTAAATCAAAGACATGCTTCAGCTTCGAGAGATGCGCCAGGAGTTACGGCCGATGCTGCATCTGGCTGCACCTCTGGTGCTCACGGAGTTGGGATGGCTGTGCATGTCGTTCGTCGACACGGTGATGGTTGGGCGGCTGCCCCAAAGCGCCACCTCTATTGGCGCGGTGAGTCTTGGCAGCACCCTTTTCTATACGATCGGCATATTCGGCAGCGGCGTTTTCCTTGGCATGGATACGCTGGTTGCCCAGGCCTATGGCGCCGGAAGACTGGATGAGTGTCATCGCATTCTGTGGAATGCGCTCTACCTTGCATTGTTCCTTACGCCCATCCTGATGCTCTTTGTGATGGCGTTTATTCCGTTATTTCCTCGATTCGGACTGGCGCCTGCATTGGTGGCCCAGACCGTCCCGTTTCTGGAAGCGCTGGTGTGGAGCACCCTGCCTCTGGCGATTTATTTTGTGCTCCGCCGCTACCTGCAGGCGATGGGAATTGTAAGACCAGTGGTGTTCGCTCTGGTCTCCGCCAATCTGGTGAACCTGGCAGGGAACTGGACTTTCGTTTACGGACATCTTGGCTTTCGTAGCTTTGGCGTCGCCGGGAGCGGATGGTCCACCTGTGTTTCCCGGGCTTACATGGCTGTGGTGCTTGCTCTAGCCGTGGTTTACTACGATCGCAAACGCAATAGCGGATTCTGGCTGGCGCAGAGAAGAATAGAGTTTCATCGAATCATGGGCCTGCTACGTCTGGGGCTGCCGGCTGCGTCGCAACAGTTATTTGAAATTGGCGGCTTTGCGCTTGCTACATTTCTTATCGGAGAACTCGGCCCGGTGCAGCTTGCAGGACACCAGATCGCGCTCAACGTAGCCAGCTTTACTTTCATGGTTCCACTGGGCATTGGCTCTGCGGCGGCAATCCGTGTAGGACAGGCGATTGGCGCTCGTGATATCCGAGGCGCTTCTCACGCAGGCTGGATCGCCATTCTCTATGGCGAAGTCTTTATGTTCTGTTCAGGATGCTGTTTGTTTCTGTTCCGGCATGGCATTGCGCGCATGTACACGCCCGAAGCCGACGTCATCAGCGCCGGCGCCGCGCTGCTGATGGTTGCTGCCGTGTTTCAGCTCTTTGACGGTATGCAGGTAGTGGCCACAGGCGCGCTGCGCGGCACGGGAAATACACGCACGGCGATGCTGGCGAATCTGATCGGCTATTGGGTCATCGGTCTGCCGCTTGGCGCCTGGTTGTGCTTCAGGTTGAAACTGGGAGCCGTGGGAATGTGGATGGGACTCTGCCTGGCTTTGATGATCATCGGCGTCGCCCTGGCGGTGGTATGGAACAAGACAATCCGCGGCATGATGGCCGTACGCAATCCGGAATACGATACTCAAACAGTCGCGCGGAACCGCTCAGCCGGATAATCTCTCGAAGAAAAAGAACTTCTGCAAAAGAAAAAGGCGATGTTCGCAGGTACGAACATCGCCCATTTGCATTAAAAAAAGATCTTACTGAGGAGAGAAATCCTGGTGGTAGCCAAGGTTATCAATGTCCTGGAAACGTGGAGTTCCAGGAGGCAGCTTCGCAGGATCAGTGAAGTTGGTGTCAAACGCGTAGTTTCTTTGCGGAGCGCTATAAACGACGGTGCAGCACTTAAAAACTCCAACGGCCTGGCGGGAGTAATAGAAACTCACCAGGGAGCCCTCGTAGTTGGATGTTGCTCCGCCCCAGTTCTCCACATAGCGGAGGAAGTTATGCACGCCGCCGTCTGTACCGAAATCATCGGAACTGGTCCATGGCGCTCCACTGACTTGTGGGGCCTGGAAGTTGATGTTCTTTCCTCCTGCGATGGCGACACGATACCAACTTGTTGCACCGGGGCGATTGCCTAAATTGGTTGGATTCTGCAGTGAGCGTAAGTCACTGTAGGTTACTGACAGCAGGGTAACGGCGTCAGCAATAACGGCTGCTGCTGCCTCATTGACTCCGCCGGACGAATTTCCGAAGCCGGTGTTGTTCGCATTGTAGTTGCCCTGCACATACACCGGATTTTCGCTGGCTATTGTTGTGCCGCCGGTTCCATCCGGCTTCAAAGGTATATGGCCGAGACTGCCATTCACAGCTCTGATGGCGTGTCGTGGACCTGTGACCCGGTTAGAGCGGCCTGTGGTGGCGCAGTTGGCGATACGGCCGGCCCCCGTGTACGGGTTTGTATTGGCTGCTGCAAGACCAAATCCATTGCCCATCGTGGCCACACCATATGTGTCTACTACACCGTTGCCATTCACATCTTCGCCGGCATCCAGAGTGCCGTTTGGAAGTCCGGCAGCGTTCTGGATGTTAATGACGTCTTCAAATCCGTATTCGCCGTTTAACTCGGTGGCCGGCGGATTCGGACCGGATCCTGGATCAAGCTGCATGCCGCGCCGGTCTGAATAATAAACGATGTACCCATTCTGAGATGAGCTTTCCACGCTCGTGCCGCTGCCGGGAATCGTGCCGGCCAGCCATTTGCGCAGGTTGTTCATATCCAGTTCAGCGATATTCATTACGCCCGCAACGGCACAACCCGCGGTTGTGGTGTCGCGCACTTCACCTTCGCGCGGATCGTACAGATTAATCGGATACCATCCATATTGCGGTGCAGTGGCAGTAAAGATGCCCGCTGGAATGGGATATTGAAGCAGCAGGATCGCACTGGGATGAATCTTGTTCGTGATACCCAGCTCCGCGTTGGGAACAGCGAGTGGAGTCGCCGCTGATATTCCTGCCGGTGGTGCTTGCGTTACTGATTCTTGTGATTGACGGGCGAAGCCCAGGCTGAGCCATTCCTGGGTTACGTCATGGTACAAGCCCGTTGTGTCGCGATACTCCACGCGCAGCCAGCCAGTGATCAGGGGCCAAGGCGTATTCAGTGTTCCAGGGCTGGGATTTACCCAGGATGGATCCGATTGGACGATGGTGCAGGGAGGCTGTGGGCCTCCACCGCCACAAGGATTGGGGCCATTGGGCAGTTGTATGCCCTGGGCCATGAACTGCGTGCTGCCTACTCCTGTGACGGCACCGCTGTAGTTAGCCAGATTCACATCCGTTGGTTTCTGGCCGCCAGGAAGGTTGGCGGGATTGTCATCAATCAGGATTCGAATCTGTGCCTGATTAAAGAGCCGCGACGCAGACGTTACGCTGGTAAGAGGTTCAGCGGCTGGTGGTCTGCGGATAATCTCGAACGGGCTCACGCCGGGCCCCACAAAGGGAAGCGTGAGCTTGGTTACGCCGGTAGTTCCATTTTGCAGGTTACCGTTATAGAAACTAGTCGAAACCGTCGTCCAAATAGGGTTTGGCGTCTTTGCGCCAAAGAACTGGAACACACTCTCTTCGTTCACTGCCAGAGCACGACAACCGGGATTTCCGCCGCCAAGGTTACACGAGGATCCGGTCACCGCAATATTGACCGCAGCGTTACGCGCCGCGGCACTGCCTGAACCTGGTTGTACCCCATTTGCTAGATAATCACGGACAACTTCACCCACAGCCTGCACCTTTTTACTGAAGCTCAATGGGCCGTTCTGGGCGTTCATGAAGAGGTTTCCATTCGTGAATACCCGGCCGTTGAAATCGAACTGGGGACCAGGGAAAAAGCTGAGATCGCTGTCAGAGAATATTCCAAATTGAAAAACCGGGATCAGGGCGACTTCAATGTCCCTGGTCATCCTGACCTGCTCGCCAGGCGATCCCGCCATGTTCCCGGCGGCCGCCTGCCCCGTTTGGGCCGTGGCCTGCAAACGCATTTTAATGATTTGTGCCACCAACCCCTTGTTGGACCCTGAACTAATCGTGGTGGTAGTGGAAGCCGGGACGTCAGATCCGGCAGCCTGCGGTGTCACGTTAATTGAGTACTCTTGAAACGTGGCGTTGGTGACCGCCGGATAATACTGGGCGGTGGTGATGCTGTTTATCTGCGCTATGCCAGGCGCTTTGTTAAACGTGTAAAGCGTACCCAGATCGGCGGTCATCTTTTCCATACCGGCTTCAGCGGCGTAGAATGCCGTATTTCTCTGCAGCTCCGTTCCAGCATTACTCTGTTCCGAGACCGTGGAATACATGATGCCTGCTGCAACAGCACTTATGACGACAAGCAGGATAAGTACCGTCACCAAAGCGAAGCCCTTCTCTTTCGACCTGTAAACGCGAGTGCTGTTCATTTCGTTCTCCCGTTTCATTGATACCTGTTCGAGAAACTAAGATCTCGTGGAGCAACCGCGGTGGTCACCGTCAATGTCGGAAATTGTCCATTGGCCGCGGCAAATTGTGAGCGCAAAGTAAGCAGTACGTTGATCTTCCTGATGAGGCTCGTGTTAGCCACGGCACTCCCTAACAGGCCCGCGGTATAGGGGGTGGCCGGCGGTACCGCCGAGCGGTCATATGTGTCATAGGTCAACTGAAGATTGGTTACGTTTTCAGCAATGGGTATTGCCGGTTGCGCATTGACTTGCCGCATTAACACCGGGATGTCATCGGCCGTGTTTGGTAAACCGTCCGGTCCGTTCTGCTGTTGAATGAAGTAGGTGACCACGTTTAGCCGGGCCGCCACCGTCAACGGATATACGTTGGTTACCGGGTCCTTTAAATGCGCCACGTTTCCGGCGGCTGCGCCAACCTGGTTAAGGTGGAGGGGGTCCCCGGCGGCCAGCACAACCTGGCCTCCGCCGTTAACGCCGGTTACTGTTGCCACGGCGGTACCGTTTGTATTGGTGAGCATAAGAACGTCGCCTACCTTGGTTCCCAATGTCGCGTCCTGGTAGGTGCGGCCGACTGGCGCGGCAACCGGATTTCCTGACCCGTCAAAGGTGCCTGTGTTGACTGTGATCGAGGAGCCGTTAGCGGCGAGAGCAGTGAGCGAGAGATTATTAACAGGCCATGTTGCGTCGAGGTATGCAACCGTAACCGCGTCCGTGCCGAAGCCCCCAATCGCCTGATGCGGCCCGACCGGAGGAAGTAAATTGTTGGGGTATTGATTGTTTGGTGGAGTGAAATAGCATTGTACTGAGCTGCACCCGAAAAGTGCCGGTCCTGGGCTTCCCACCCCTGAGGGCAAGGCTATTCCTGACTGCGGAACACCAATCGACGATTGGCTCAAGTCTCTGGACAAAATCGCAAGAGCGCCCCTGGCATTCTGCTGGATGTCAACGCGGTTTACGCCCAACTGGTTCGTGTCGGATACATTCTTGAAAAGCTGAACCGCCGCCCCCGTCACCAGAGATCCGGCAACAATGGCCACGAGTAATTCCATCAGGCTAAATCCACGAGTCTTCTTTCGTTTCATGACGCTCCCCAATTCCTCTAGCGGAAAGTAGAAACATACGTTACCTGGGTATACGTCCGGACCGTCCGGCCCATGGTGTATCGCACCCAGACTTGCACCTTGCGTTCATTCGGATCAGGACTTACCCCGTCCTGCAGGAGCACTGTGGTAATTGCTATTTGCCGCTGAAAATAGGCGAGCGGTTTTCCATCCGGGCCGAGTTCGAGTCCAGGTCCATCATCCGCTGTGTTCATGATCCCGTCTGGGCCTGGCAAAAATGCGGCCGTCAAGCCGTCTTTGAAAATGCCGATTCCGGGCGCAGCACTTTGGTTCTGGATAGCTGAGAAGCTGATGGCGCCTGTGTTGCGGGCAGCGAATATTCCCTCAATCATTTGCTGTGCTTCATGCTGAGCGATTGAATCGGCTTGCGCCAGCGCAATAATCTCCAGACTGCTTGAGAACACAGTAGCCACCGACATCAGTCCAATCGTAAGGACGACCATTGCTATAAGGGTTTCGACAAGACTGAAACCGGCTTGCGATCGTTTGCGACTTGTTATTGCCATTTGACAGTTGCTCCCTGTTGTTTCAAGTACCACGTCTTCAACCGCCCGGTAGCTCCGAACAAGGTAACAGCGCGAGATGTTGAAAGTTGTCCAGGCTTGGCAATGTAGAGCACTCCGTTGTTCGGGTTGCCGGCTGCGTCAATGGCGGTACCGTCAGGCTGGAAGTAGATGATGTTTTGGCCTCCGCCCGTGGCTTGATCGAAGTCAATGGCGACGTTTCCGTTGCCAAAGCCGTCCGGTGTAAGAGGCGTTGTGGGAAGGCCGGCCAGAGCGATAAATTGAATCCCGTCGGGAAGAGGAACAGTGCGCTCAGTTTGCAGTCCGATTCCCGCTTTGGTCCACTGAGTGAGAATCGTTCCTGGCGCCTGCAGTGTAACCACATACTGCAAACGCTTGGCCAGTGCCTCTTCATGTGCCATGCGCAATTGGTTGACAGTCGTTTGGACGGCCGAATTCAACCTGGCCGAATCCCTGATCGGTCCGAGTGCCACGGTTGCGACCGCGGAAAGGATAAGAATAATGGTGCAAACCACTAATCCCTCAATGACGCGTGAAACCCCGCTCTGATGCGGATCTGCTGCGTGCAAGTCCCCTATGATTCTGTTGCGGGCTTCGGGGTTCAATCTCACTAGCAGTCATTGCGGCGATTTGCTGCGTACGGGTTTGCCAAATCATGATTTAAAGTCCACCTTGAAGCATGGGGAGCACGGTGCCTGTTAACACCTGACTTTCGCCACACTCTCTTACCTGCGCAATTGTCTTATCCGTCATATTGGCGGCCAAGTTACGAAAGTCTTCGGATGAAAGAGAGGGACAATTACTAAAGTTTGGTAACTTTGGAATTTCTACTGCGGAACACGAGCAATAACTCGTTTGGGATGCGGCAGGTACGCGTCTTTGTGCGGCTTGTTACAATATCTCCTATGACTCTCGTTCAACGTGCACTGATGATTTTCCCGATTCTGCTGCTGGCTGCAACGGCCCAGCAGACAAAGGAGACCACTCCGCCCGATTCCATAGCCGTTCTGAATATGGTGATAGTGCGAGACTCCAACGGCAAGCCGGTAAAGAATGCCGAAGTTGTTGTGCATTTTCTGGACAAAGAGGGCAGGGTCAAGGCAGAGGGATTGGAACTGAAGACGCACGATGACGGCAAGGCCGATGCGCCAGGCATCCCGTTTGGAAAAGTCAGGGTGCAGGTGATCGCGCGTGGTTACCGTACGTTTGGTGAAGACTACGACGTAAACCGGCCGCAAATGGATATCACGATCAAGTTGCAGAAGCCGCAGGACCAGTTTTCCATCTACAAATGACCTTTAGAGAGAGTTAAGGATTAAAAGCGCCTGGATGTGCAGTTTTGGTTGACAGAGGCTGCCAATCAGTGGCATCTCTTGTAGCTTCGCCTGGAACGCTGTGGAAAGAAGGGAAAGGGCTGATTGAGAGTCAGGGTTTTTTACCACGGAAAATGTTTTGATGGGACTGCATCCGCGGCGCTTTTCTCCCGCTTCTACAGTGAGCGCGTTCGTAATGATGTGATGTTTCAGTTCACCGGCCTGGTGCACCGCGCCGGCGCGCTGTTTGATGAGAAGGACTTTGACGGGGATGAGAATGCGATCGTTGATTTCAAATACTCTCCATCGCCGAAAATAACCTGGTGGTTTGATCATCATCAGAGTGCATTCCTTACTCCCGAGGACGCACAAACCTACCGCACTCAAGACCAGAGCCGGAAATTTTACGATCCTGATTTCACTTCCTGCACCAAGTTCATTGCTCATATCGCGGAGGAAAAATTTGGCTTTGATCCGAAACCCGTGGCGGAACTGATTCATTGGGCGGACATTATTGATGGCGCCAAATTCGATTCGCCCCAGCAAGCGGTTGAGATGGCCGAGCCCGCCATGAAGCTGACTATGGCGATTGAGTCCACCAATGACAATGGCTTTCTTCCCACGCTGATACCTTATCTTGTGCGCGAGCCGCTGGCCCAGGTGATTCAGGAGCCGTTCGTTGCGGCATTGCTCCCGCCGCTTCTGGACCGCCATCGCCGGTCCATTGAGATTCTTCGCGGCCGGTCTGAGTGCAAACAGGGCACCATCTATTTTGATATCTCAGATCATGACCTGGAGGGATACAACAAGTTCATCCCCTATTATCTGCATCCTGATTCTGTTTACAGTGTGGGTCTCAGCAGCAGCAGCTTTCGCGTGAAAGTGTCTGTTGGCTCCAATCCCTGGACGAAAAAACAGAATATGGTGAATCTGGCCAAGGTGTGTGAGCGATACGGTGGTGGCGGACACGCCCGGGTCGGCGCCATCTCATTTCCTCCAGACCGCGGTGATGATGCCCGCAAAGCCGCTGCGGAGATCGTTCAGGAGTTAAGGGCGTCAGAGTCTTAGCCCCGGCTTTTCTCTTAGGCAGTACTCAAGACCAGCGGCCGATTGCCCTCTGATTCAGTCAAATCCCGCAATGCGGAAGGACTACGAACACCTAACCCTTGCGTCCGATAATTCAGCAGCCTTTCACGTTAATCGTTGAAGCAGAATAGATGCTCCGGTAGGCTGCCTACAAGTTCAAATCATTTGAGAATCAGAAAGCGGAGTAGTCTGTCGTGCGGAATTTCACCAAGACGTTCAGGAAAATCTTTGTCCTCGCCGGGACCGTCGCGCTTGCCTTAGCATCAGCACTGGCGCAGCAGAAACCACAGGCCACAAAGCCTGGGCAGCCTTTGGACCCACCCACTCCCGCGCTGCAAAAGTCCAATCCGGAACAGGAGAAGCAGCAACAGGTATCGCCGGCAAAGTTGACTGCTGAGCAGAAATTTGTGATGGACACGGTAAAGATGGCAGTGGCCCTGCCTCAGCCAGATCCGCAGGACCGGCTGCGGGTGCTATCGAGTGCGGCTTTCGTGGTTTCGCCGATTGATAAACGCATGGCAAGCGGTTTGTTGCGCGAAGGTGTCCGCATTGAATCTGAATTGATCCGCGTTGGTCAAAAGCCGGCTGTTTCCGTCCTGGCCTCTGGCGAGGCGGGTTGCGCTGCCGCTCTCAACTTTGTGGAGAACCTGCCGGAGCGTTCTGCTCTGGAAGCAGAGCAGTCTTTAATTGGCGCCGTTACCTCCTGTCCCAAGCAGACACTGGACCCGGTTTCGCGGAAGCTGGATGCCGCAATGGACAAAGGCGTTATTCCGTCGCGGGCCCTTATGGCCGTGATTGAGGCCCAGGGCGCAAAGACGCCGTGGTCACAACAGCACTTTGAGAAGATGTTCAGCTCTCTTCCAGACGCTGAGCAATACGCACCCGAGGCTGAAAATTTTGCCGCCATGTACGCTCGAATGGCGCCGGAGGTCAGCAAAGAAACCGCCAGTAAAACTGGATTGCAGATGCTAGCGTGGCTCGGCAAGCTGAAGGACAGCCCGGTGCGGACTCTCTCCATTCGCATCACCACAGGATCCATGCAGGAAGTCCTGGGACAGCAGGGCTTTGACGAAGCTCTGCAAAAAGACGTTGTGGCCAGTTCCACCGTGCAGCACGCCGGTGAGGACCGGGAAATTGAACGCCCTCCCGAAGAGACAGTCTCTGTACTTGAAGCGATGGGTAACAACGGCGCCGATCAAACTGAAAGTTTGAGCAAGCTACCGCCTACGCAACGCGCGCGCCAGGCTGCGGCCAACGGCTTTGCCGCGGGCACCTCGGGAAGAAAAGAGCAGGCGGCCAAGTACTTCGATATGGCATTTGCAGCAGCAGATGAAGCCTGGGATGCACGGACCCCCAAGGTGGACGCCGCATCCCTGGTCCAGGAAGTGGGAGAAGCTGCCGCCCAGGTCAATTCCATCAACGCCCTGGTTAAAGCTCAGCACATGCGAGACACCTCAGCTCAGGCCATCGCCATGCTGGCTGTCGCTCGCGTCGTAGCCAGCAACGGGATTACCCGCTAGCTGGCTGCATTCCAAAAAACCATCATTCGGTGTGAAACAGGTTTACGGGAAAATAACACGTTGTTAAGCTCAAACTATCAGAATCCAAGTAGTCAGGAACGGTCGTTGGTTAAGATCATCAGCGTTAAATGTCCCAGTTGTTCTCGAATGTTTACCACGGTGCCTAGTGTGCTCGAACACTCCGGGTCCATGCACTGCCCTAATTGCGGAACGCGGATGGACGTGTCAGAACCCGAACCGATCTCGTCCATCAAAATCAGGAAATCAGCCTGAAGGCGTAGGCGCATATCCCGCCAGGTCGCTTTCATTTCCCTTTCGCCCGAAGGGGAGCGTCCCCTAATCGTACAGGCTTGGTCCCAAGGTCACTTTGCCGTGGTGCGTGGTTGGGTGCACACTTGCATTGCTTTGTGGATTATTACCACCACCAGCTTTCCGGGAGACCCCTGCGATGAAGGTTAGCTATTCCAGTTTGATGGCTTTATTGCTTATGGTGCCGAGCCTTGCACGGTCAGAGCAGCCTGCGGGCATTAACGCGCAGAGCCCGCGGCAGGCATTGATCGAAATGTTTTCAGGTAATCCGGAAAAGCTGAATCGTCACCTCACGGAAGGTGTGCAGGAGAAGTTCAAAGCGCTGTTGAGAAACGCGCCCGCAGGCACGCCCAATCCAATTCAGGCGATCGCAATGTCGACCGCGTCTAACGGAAAACAGCCGCAGGCTTTTGAGACCGGGCCTATTTTGTTCAGCGTGAACAATCCCGAAACCAACAACAGAATTGAGCTTCACCTGGATTCCGAGGAATTTCGCGGGGAAGAGGACGAGATGGAAGTCTCAGTCCATTCGTTTCGCGCCGGGGTGGAAGAACGCATGCCCGTTCACATGCATTTGATTCTCAGCATGAAGCTGCAACAGGAAACCTGGCGGCTTGATGCGGTCACGGTCAGCGCCAGATTGCCGGTTGGAGATCCAAGTCTGTTCGATCAGTCCCTGTGGATGCCGCCCATGATCGCGGGAAACTCAGCCGACCTCGGGAATGTCATGGCCGGCGATCCGCCAAAGCCTAAGATCACTCCCATCCGCGCTGTCAGAAGAATGGCCCTGGCTGAGAATATTTATGCGCAAAAACATCCTGAAATGGGTTTCACCTGCGCAATTTCCAATCTGGTGAATGTTGGCCGCGGTCTGGATGACGGCGAGCCCTATAAGTTCGTTGATCCGGAGTTTGCCGGCGGCGTGTACAACGGTTACCGATTTGCCCTGCGCGGCTGCGATGGCAGGCCGTCAAAATCGTTCCAGGTGGTGGCTGAGCCCATCAATGGCAAGGGCAGGGCATACTGCTCTGATGATCGCCTCAATCTGCGGTCGGCGGACGATGGCCGGGGAACCACATGTCTGGCCTCCGGGCGCATCGCCCGCAACTGATATTGGGAAACAGGGGCCACGGTCAGGGCTTATTTCCCCGCCTGCTCCACTTTAAGGTTGTTCTGTACATCAAAAACTCCCGGTACCCCGTTCGCCCTTAGCCCGGCACGGTCCTTGTCTCCCTGGCTATTCACAACGCCTTCCAGGCTTACGTGTCCGCCCTTTACGATGATATGAATGGGCGGCACCGATCCCATGGAATACCGAAACAATCCATCATCGTTGAAGATAGCCCGCGCGACCTGCCGTCGAATCCGATCATCATTCGGCGAAGGCGGCAGAATCTCTATCTGGTTATCGACTGATTCAACTCCCTCGATTTTCTTTACCACGCTCCCCGCCTCGTCCTTCAGAACGGCGTTCCGCACCTGACCCATGAGGGTAACCTTGCCGCCATCGACCTTGTACGCCAAATTGTCAAAGATGGTGAGCTGCGGCAGCATTACCAGTTCGTGATAAACCTCTTTGTTCGTTCGATCCTGGTTGCGCTGCGCCCCGCCGGACTGAGCTTGAATCTGCAAAGTTGTTACGCTAATCACTCCCGCGAGCAGAGTAGCGATAACGGCCACGCTCCTTGTTGTCTTCATGGCTCCTCCTTTAAAACCTTCTTATCAATTCGATGCTTCGCGCATTAAGAGCGTTGCGGATAAAGCCGCTGGCCGTGGTCCAGGCTTAACGTAACTTTATAGTCGAGAGGCAGGCAACTTTCACCGATTGCCGGTGTTAGTGCACTCGATTTCCAAATTACTCATGCGCGATCAGCTCTCAACACCAACACGCTATAGCACAGCCGCGCGCCAGGTTTAATGCCATGTTAACAACGGACCGGAAAACATAAGTGCATGCTGAGAACTAAGTGGACCAATGCCCTAGACTATCGGCAAACTATACGAATCTTGATGGATAGACCTTTTTATTAAAGTTTGTCTTTGTAAACACTTTTCCAGAGTGTATGATTTCGAACAAAATTAGCTTAAGTTAGATGAGTGAGCGGAGAAGCGGTATTTCCAGGCAATGCTGCAATATCTATTTGGTTTCCTGCTAAGCATAGTTGTTTCGACTGCACTGACTTGGTGTGTCCGGAATATTGCGAGGAGACGGGGGATGGTGCGTGCTCCCGAATCCCAAAGGCATATTCATACGGGCTCCATACCCCGTCTGGGCGGCGTAGCAGTTTTTTTCACCTTTACTTTGTTGCTGTGTGGATACGCGTTCCTGGCGGAAAAAGGCTGGGCAGTCGCTAATGGCTCAAGCCAGCTACTGAGGATTGTGGCTTTGGGCGCTGGTCTCTTCGCCATAGGTCTCATCGATGATCTTATCGGGTTGCGGGCCTGGCCGAAGCTGATCGCGCAGGTTGCCGGAGCCGTTGGCCTCTATTCCTGTGGCATCCGCTTCAATTTTTGCGGTACTCACGCCGCGGGTTCCTATACATGGCTCCTTTGTCTTGCACTCACCGTCACCTGGGTAGTACTGATTTGCAATGCCATCAACCTTATTGATGGTCTGGATGGCTTGGCCGCCGGCGCGGCATTGTTCTCCATGGTCACCATCTTCACCCTGGCACTGGGAAACAGACCCGATATCGCTTTGGCAACGGCTGTTCTTGGCGGCAGCCTGTTCGGTTTTCTGATCCTGAACTTTAATCCTGCCTCCATCTTTCTGGGTGACGCCGGCAGTCTCTTTGTGGGATTCATTCTGAGTGCCTTTGTTCTTGCGGAATCACAGAAACAGGCGACGACCCTCGATAACATTCTAGTGCCCGCTGTAGCCTTCGCCCTCCCACTCACGGATGTAGGCCTTAGCATACTGCGGCGTTTTTTGAGTGGACGTTCCCTGTTTGGCGCCGATCGTGAGCATATCCATCACAAGCTGCTCGAACTAGGACTGACTCAGAGGCAGGTGGTGTGGGTGCTCTACGGCATCTCTGCCATGTGCGCCGTGTTAAGCCTGTTTCTCTTGAAGCCGTATGAGGTGGCGCTTATTCCGGTTGGGGCCACCATGCTTATGGTGCTTTTCTTCGGGTTGCGCAAGCTCAACTATCACGAGTTCGGCGAGTTTGAGCGCGTGGGAAAGCGGCTGAGCCGGCAGCGTGAGGTTTGCGCCCGCAATATCGCTATTCGCAAAGCCGCTTTTGCGATCCGGAAAGCCACAGACTCCCATGAGATCGCGCAGCTACTTCAGGCTTGTCTGGCTGAAGATTTTGATGGATTCAAGATCGTTGTCTCCGACAAGTTTGGCCGTCCCAGCCCGCTTCCCGCTCCATGGCATGACAGGTCTCTGGGCGTTACCTGGAATGAAAGCCGTGACAAAATTGTCTACATGCTGGACCTGACAACCGGAGTCAACCAGGAGATCGGCACGCTATCTCTTTTTCAGAGTGGAAATTGCGACTTGCTTATCGATCACGAGCTGATCAAGGGAGATCTGCGTCGTGCCGTCGCTTTTGCACTTCATAGGACCGTAGGTATTCCGCGGCCGGTTCCTGTTCTTCCGATGAATGCGGCCGATCAACCGCCGCTGAACCCTGGTCTGGCCAGATATATCGAACGCGAGGTCTGACCGCGCTCACGATTTGATTCCCGCGAACAAGAAGATCAGTTCGATGATCAGGATCAGCACCACGACAATTTCCAGCAGAAACCCTCTGGTCTGATGAAACTGTTCAATCATGAAATCATACAGTTCGTCAGCCGTGCGCAGTTTCTCCTGCACCAGTAACTGATAATCGGTAACGCCAATTTTGCCGGCGCACAGCTTGTACAGGCGCGCCGAAAACATGTCGCCTACAAATTTCAGCGCGTTGTTGGTGCGTTCGGTCAGCTCCGTCACGTCCAGCAGCAGGGTCCGCAGCCGCGTCGCGGCGGGACGCATTCGCCAGCCGTGAATAAGGCCGGTTCCGCGGCGGTCCAGTGAACGATACGCGTCAGCCAGTTCACGCGTCAGGATTTCATCATAATGCCGGAACTGAAGAAGCTGCGAGTTGGCGTATTCCAGGACCTGTATGGTCGGTCCCGCTCCACTTTGTGTGTCAAAGATAAAAGCGGCATTCCATCCGGCAACGATGAGATCGTTCGGGTAGTAGGACATATATCCCTGTAAAACTTCATTGCGCTCAAATTCTGAAATGAGGCTGGTTTCACCGCGCACAATCTGACTGATTTCCTGACCGCGCTCCTGCACCAGTGCGCTGCCGGTATCCACACCGGGCACGCTGTGAAGGTGCACGATGTAGTAGTCCTCGCTCAACCAGGACGAATACGCCTTTCCCAGGGCAGGTTTGATCGTATGCACGTGCTCACGCACCAGATTGCGTGAAAGTTCGTCAAACGTCGTGCCGGAGATCCAAGCGCCTGCAAGTTGCTTCAGCCGTTGCCAGTCTCCAGTGAAAGCAAAACGTAATAGAACGCTCACCACGCCGTAGTCGTAATATTGCAGGGTGGCTTCAAATTGTTCGCCGTTCGGCAAGACCACTGGCGGCAGTGCCTGAATCACAGGTGGCCTCTCAAATCGAACGTATTCCGGGGCAGGATGTTTAAATCCGGGAGTGACTTTTGTGCCGCCAATCAAGGGCTGCAATTCAGTCAAATTAATTTCGTCAGCCACGTCATACAACATAAGAATTACGATGGCACCCTGAAGATTTGATTCTGGCATAGCAGCCTGCTGGATTTGACACTTCTAAGTTTACGGCAATGGCGCGGCCAGCCTAAAGTCTCAGCCGCTGCCGGCCTGCCCAAAGACTAAGTCAGAGCTACCTTTTCCAGCCAGCGTGCGATTTCCACTTTCCACCCCAGTTCGCCGGCTATGGCCTTTTGCAGTAATGAGGCTGCACCCTTTTCTCCATGGACAAGATATGTTGTCGACGGCTGTTTTCTGAATGTTCGCAGCCAAGTCAACAGTTCCGCGGTATCGGCATGGTCACTGAACTGTTCCAGAGCGGCTATCTGCGCGCGAATGGGAACTTCCTCTGAAAAGATCCGGACTGAATCAGCCCGGCTTTTGATGATCGCGCCGCGAGTGCCCGGGGCCTGGAAGCCAATGAAAATTACCAAATTGCGCGGGTCAGAAAGACGATGAAGCAAATGATGCAATATTCGCCCTCCTGTGACCATGCCGCTGGAAGAGACGATGATGCAGGGATAAAGGACGTCATTGATCTTTCGGGAATCTTCCTGCTTTATCGCGAAGTGGAAGCCCTGCCATGACAGCGGGGATCCAAACTTCTCCACGAGGCGCTGCGACTCCGGATTGAATTCACCGGTGTATTTCATGCATATTTCCACCGCCTTGATTGCCATAGGACTGTCTACGAAGACCGGCAGCCGGGGAATCTGACCGGATTCCATGAGCTCCTTCAACATGAAAAGAAATTTCTGCGTGCGCTCCACCGCAAAAGCCGGCACCACCACGGAGCCACCGCGTTTGACCGCGTCATGGATCAGCGCAGCAAGTTGGATCCGCACGTCGTCATGCGGGTGAACGCGGTTTCCGTAGGTTGACTCCATCACCACAAGCTCGGCGTCTTCCTGAGTTTCAGGGCCGCGGCTTACAACTCGTCCGGGAGTGGGAATGTGATCGGGAACGCGGCCGATATCGCCGGAAAATAGATACTTATGTTTTTGACCGCCCTGGCTGTGAAAAACCTCCACCATCGCCGAACCAAGGATGTGGCCGGCATGAACGAAACGGAAAGAGAAATCGGCATTCAGTTGCTTCATCTCGCCGAAGTTCACCGGCTCAAAGTTGCGCAGACTCTCCTCAGCCTCTTCCAGCGTATAGAGCGGCAGGGCAGGCTTGTGCCTGGAGGTCCCTTTCTTGTTGTGATAGCGCGCCTCTTCTTCCTGCAGGTGGCCGGAATCAGGAAGGACCACGTGACACAGATCAATCGTTGGCGGGGTAGCGTAGATCCTGCCGCGGAAACCCTCTTTCACCAGGCGCGGAATCCATCCGCAATGGTCGAGATGAGCATGAGTCAGAATGACAGCGTCAATCTGGCTCGCTGGAACCGGCGTGGGCTCCCAGTTTCTGAGACGCCACTCTTTTGGCCCCTGAAACAGGCCGCAGTCAATCAAGACCTGCAATCCACTCCTGCCGGAGGGATCGCTTGAAGTGTTAATGAGATGTTTCGAGCCAGTTACGGTTTCAGCGGCACCCAGGAATTGTATGTAGGCCACCAGTGCTCCTTCGGTCTGATTTCTATGATTTGTAAATGAGACTGACGTTAATGCGACTGACAAGGATAATGGCTAGGCTGGATCCTGGGCCAGCAAGGAAAACCTGCCCTGATCCTGAAGGCCGCGAGCGCATAGATGAGATCATTTGCTGAGAGGCCGCTAACATTTTCCTTTCAGGGGCGTAGCGCGGTGTTCGTTTCCGAACAATGCATTACGCAACCGGACACCCTGAGCTGGTATCCAGTCTGCCTCACCAGTTCTAACTAGCTCATTCCAGGCGTTTTATGGATCATATGATTTCGGCACAAAAAGTGCCGTTCATGTTGGCGTGATCGCCTGTAAGTCTTCTTATGACTTGCCGCGGGATAAGGAGCTGTTTATGGTCGCCCCTCATCGAGCCATCCTGGTTTTTGGTTTACTCAGCGCTCTGGTCGGTCTGAGTGGTTTCACATCCCCGCGGGCGGTTGCGGACCATCCACGTGAAGGCGAGGCAATCACACACCATATCCAGCTGCTGAAATCTGGCAAGCCGCAACAGAAAGCCGCTGCCGCCTGGTGGCTTGGACAACAGCGCAACGCGGCCGCCTCCGCGGTGGAACATTTGGTCAGTTTGCTGGGCGATTCCAATGAAGTGGATCCGGCTTTGTACCGGTCTAACCCGGCATTGAACAAGCCGACACTTGGAGAAGAAGCTGCTGCAGCTCTGGTGAATATCGGCCATCCTTCCATTGAGCCGCTCATCCATGTTCTCAAGACGTCCCCCGTGGCCGAAGCCAGAAAGAACGCGGCGTGGGCCCTGGGTGCGTTGCATGATACCGGGGCTACGACCAAAATCTGAGAAATCGCCGTCTAACGACCAAAAGCCCTGTTGGAGTCCAGGAACTGGACGCATCTACCCAGAGCCTACTCGTGTGTATCCTTTTTAAAGGGCACGCTTTGCATAGGAATCAGCTAGATTTAATAGCGGAGACTTGAACGGAACGCGTTTTCCAGGACGTCCGTTATGACATTCGTGTTTGGCACAAGGCGGACACGACGAGGTAATCTGCACTTGCCCAGGGCCGGGCAGATTGAACTCCATGGTGGCCTTGCGTTACGAATGAGAGAATAATGAACTAACAGGGAATTAGCAGCTTAGAAGGAATGGAATGATTCAACTTCGCAACGTCGAAAAGACCATTAAAAGCCCGGCGGGAACCATGTGGCTGCTGCGCCGGATCAATCTTCACATTCGCGAAGGCGAGTTCGTCACGATCATGGGGCCTTCCGGTGCGGGCAAGACCACGCTGTTAAGTATCGTGGGCATGCTGGATGATGGCTGGGCCGGCGAATACGTCTTTGCCGACCATCTGGTCCATAAGCTCGATCGTAAAAAGCGCGCCGAGCTGAATCGCAAATACATCGGCTTCGTGTTTCAGAGCTACCATCTGCTGGACAATCTTACAGTCCAGGAAAATATTGACGTGCCGCTCTCCTACCGTGATATTCCGCGGGCACAGCGTGCGTCCATGGTGGCGGACATCCTGGACCGCTTTCAGATCGTGGGCAAGAAAGATCTTTATCCCAACCAGCTTTCCGGCGGACAGCAGCAGCTGGTTGGCGTGGCCCGGGCTGTTGCGGGCAATCCCAAATTGATTCTGGCAGACGAGCCCACCGGCAATCTACACTCCGCGCAAGCGCGCGAGATCATGGAATTGTTCAAGCGCCTGAATGATCAGGGAACCACTATCATTCAGGTTACGCACTCAGAAGCGAACGCAGCGTTTGGCAATAGGGTCATTCAGTTGAAAGATGGCTGGGTGGTGGAAGATACCGCGCCGGTGCAGGACACTGCCACGGCATAGGCTGCAGGGCTTCAGGATAGTGATTGCAGAGTTAATACCAGGGAGAACCTTTCGTGGCGATTAGAGCAGAAGAACTAGGACGGGTGGTAAGCACCAGCTCGCAGAGAGTTGAGCAGGCTCGCGTCCTGATCGCCGACGATCAGTCTGATGTTCGTGAAGCGCTTCGCCTTTTGCTCAAGGCAGAAGGCTACATTACCGAAGCAGTCAGCAGTCCGGCGGCGGCGCTGGAAGCCGTGCAGAGCAACGAATTCGACGTAATGTTGATGGACCTGAATTACCAGCGTGACACTACATCCGGACAGGAAGGCATGGAATTGCTTTCTCGCGTGCAGTCGGCGGACAGCCGGTTACCCGTGGTGGTGATGACCGCGTGGGGCAGCGTTGAGTTGGCGGTGGAAGCCATGCGTCGCGGAGCGCGTGATTTTGTACAGAAGCCCTGGGACAATCCGCGATTGCTGAGCATTGTTCGCACGCAGGTTGATCTCTATCGCACCATGCGGCGGGCGGAACGCCTGGAAGCGGAGAACAGCCTGCTGCGTGCGCAGAATCGGCCCACGTTCATCGCTGAATCCAAGGGCATGCAGCCGCTGCTCACTCTTTTGAGTCGCATTGGGCCGAGTGACGCCAACGTTCTCATCACGGGTGAGCACGGGACCGGCAAGGAAGTTGTTGCGCAGACATTGCATGTTCTCTCGTCGCGTAGCGGCCGCCCGATGGTCACGGTGAATACCGGGGGCCTGCCGGAAGGCACATTTGAAAGCGAGTTGTTTGGGCACGTGAAGGGCGCCTTTACGGATGCACGCATGGATCGTGTGGGCCGTTTTGAACTGGCGGACAAAGGCACGTTGTTTCTGGATGAAATCGCCAATGTTCCCATGAAGCAGCAGGCGAAATTGCTGCGCGTGCTGGAAACCGGAGAAATGGAACGGGTGGGCTCTTCCAAAACCACCAAGGTTGACGTGCGCGTGCTCTCCGCCACCAATGCTGACCTGAAGCTGGAATGCGCTGAAGGCCGCTTCCGCTCTGATTTGCTCTTCCGCCTCAATACCGTGGAACTGCACATTCCGCCTTTGCGCGATCGTAAGGAAGATGTGCCGCTGCTGGCAGCGCATTTCCTCAAGGTTTATTCGCAGCGCTATCGCAAAGCGATGAAAGGGTTTGAGCCTCTGGCCATGCAGAAGATGCTTGAGCATCCCTGGCCAGGCAACGTACGTGAACTTGATCATGCCATTGAACGTTCAGTCCTGATGAGCACCGCGGACTACGTTCAGCCGGCTGATCTTGGCCTGGAAGCCGAGCGCGCCAGCTCCGCCAAGATAGAAGATATGAGCCTGGAAGAAGTGGAATACCTGCTCATTAAGAAGGCGCTGTCACGCCATTCCGGCAATATCAGCCACGCTGCGGAAGCACTGGGGTTAAGTCGCAGCGCTCTTTACCGGCGCATGCAAAAATATGGCCTCTGATCCGCTCTTCCAGTCCGTCCTGTCGCCGGAAAGAGAGACGTCGTCCACTTCACGTCGAAGATTCAATTTTGACACGCGCATGATCCTGATGAGCCTGCTCATCAGCGCGCCCGGCGTCCTGGTGGCAGAGCTTCTTCTCTGGTTTAGCGGGCACTCGGGCGAGTTCAAGTGGACCATTACGGTCTTCCTGGTTCTGGGATGGATGTTCGGCACGTCAGCACTGCATACGCAGATTCTGCGCCCGTTACAGACCCTTTCCAACATGGTGGCAGCCATCCGTGAAGACGACTTTTCTTTTCGACTGCGCGGCGGCAGCCGTGAAGACTCACTGGCTGACCTGATTTTTGAAATCAATGCTCTGGCTACCCGCCTTCAGCACCAGAAGGTCAACGCCATGGAAGCCACGGCCCTGCTCAAGAAAGTGATGATGGAAATTGACGTCGCCGTCTTCACTTTTGATCAGCAGCAGCGGTTGAGCATTGTGAATCGTGCGGGTGAACAACTGATGGGGCGAATCGGCCAGCGCATGCTTGGTCTCACCGCCGCGGAGCTTGGCCTTGCCGATCTGCTTCAGTCGCCACAACCACAGAACGTGCAGATGACTTTTCCCGGCAAGCATGGGCGCTGGGCCGTTAGCCACACCAGCTTTCGCGAAAACGGCGTGCCGCACCAGCTTCTCATCATCTCTGATCTGAGCCGCGCGCTGCGTGAAGAGGAACGCCAGGCATGGCAGAGACTGATTCGCGTACTGGGCCATGAATTGAACAATTCACTGGCGCCCATCAAGTCCATTGCGGGCACGCTCTCTGCGCTTACATCCCGCGTGCTGCTGCCTGCGGATGTGAACCAGGACATGCAGCAGGGGCTGCGCGTGATTGAAAATCGCGTAGAGTCGCTGGGACGATTTATGCAGGCTTATACGCAACTGGCGCGCATGCCGGCTCCGTCACGTACGCGAATTGAAGTTGAGCCCCTGGTGCAGCGGGCTGCGTCACTCGAACGCCGTCTCAATGTAAAGGTGGTTTCCGGACCTGAGGTGACGATAGACGCTGACTCTGACCAGTTGGAGCAGCTCCTGATCAACCTGATCCGTAATGCGGTGGATGCATCACTCGATCCGTCGCTCAAAAATCCGGGCGCCGTGGAAGTTGGCTGGCGCACTAACGCCCGCAGCGTGGAAATCTACATTCGCGATCAAGGCCACGGCCTGCTTAACAGTGACAATCTCTTTGTCCCGTTCTTTACCACCAAGCATGGCGGCAGCGGCATTGGGCTGATCCTCAGCCGGCAGGTTGCTGAAGCGCACGGTGGTGTGCTGCTGCTGGCCAATCGCGAAGACCGCACGGGATGCGAGGCCACAGTGTCACTGCCGATGATCTATGACGGGGATTCAGCTGGTTGACTTTATCTTGAGCGTAGCGACAAGTAGATGAAGGGCTCGCGCCGCCCACGCGCGTCGAGCCCGCTGTAGAAGAGCCTTCGCGCTCAAAGCAGCAGAGGCACTCGCAAGCGGTTTGGAGCGAAGCGACAATCCGGAAAGAATCGAGCCCCCTGCAACAAGCGCCTGCCGATGCAACCAGGATCATCGCCCTTAAAGCGGTTTGGAGCGAAGCGACAAGAACTAAGATATGATGTTGTTAATTCCCATGGACCAGGACTTACACAGCTTAAAAGACGATATGATCGCCTTCATTGAAGGCCATGGTTTGCGCCGTTTCAATGCCTACGTGAGTGAAGAGGTGCCCAACGTCCCGTGGTCCGCCGATGAGGATCATCCGGACGCATGGAAAGATTTTGTGGAGTTGGCCAAAGCCAGCGGCACGAGTTTTGTGACCATGAATTTTGTCCATCTGGACCGTGAAGACGTGGACCTGCTGCTGAACCGGCTTACCGAAATCGATTACATGAACGAAGAGGACGTTGAAGAAGCCCGCTGGCTGAACAACTTCGTCGGCAAGACCGGGTTCCTTCAGCTCGGGTTTCCGTGCCAGGGCGTGATGTTTACCTATGAAGTTGCCACAGAATGGTATGAAGCGTATCAGCGTTTAGAAACAGCCGCCGATGATTACGACGGCATCCTCATTGACGACTCTGACCTGGAAGAAGAATAAACGCATTGAAGCGCTGGATTTACGCTGCGCCTGACGCCGCTACGGTCTCAAAGCTGAGTACAGAGGGCGGATTTTCGCCGACCATTGCCCAGCTCCTTGTATCCCGCGGCATTAGCGACCCTGAAGGGGCGAAGATTTTTCTTTCGCCTGGCGTGGAGCAACTCTACTCGCCTTACCTGATGCGGGGAATGAAAGAAGCGGTTGAGCGCATCAGCGCGGCCATTGCGAACCGCGAAAACATCCTGATTTACGGCGACTATGATGTGGACGGCACATCCGCGGTCGTCATCCTCAAGACCGCCATCGAACTTTGCGGCGGCGCAAGTGACTTCCACGTGCCGCATAGGATCAAAGAAGGTTACGGCATTAAAGATGACGTGATCGAGCGGGCGGCTGCCGGCGGCGTGAAACTGGTGATCAGCGTCGATACAGGCATACGTGCTTTTCAGGCCGCGGAGACGGCGCGTCGTGTTGGCCTGGACCTCATCGTCACCGATCATCATCTGCCCGAAGCTAGTGAGGGCGTGCCGAACGCGCTGGCTGTTCTCAATCCCAATCAGCAGGGCTGTGACTATCCGTGCAAGGCGCTGTGCGGCGCGGGCGTGGCTTTCAAGATCGCTCAGGCGCTGTTTGCGAAATTTAAAGATCCCTCCGATCAAGCCAGGCTCATCCCGTCATTTTTGAAGATGGTGGCCATGGCGACCATTGCCGATGCGGTTCCGCTGGTGGATGAAAATCGCGTGATGGCCAAGCTGGGGCTGGAAGGGTTGCGACGTCCCGTCAATGGCGGACTGAAAGCGTTGATGGAAGTATCCGGGCTGGCGAATGTTGGACGCGCGCTGGCTGCCGGCGACGTGGGATTTCGTCTGGGGCCCCGCATCAATGCGGCCGGCCGGATGGACGTGGCGCGCGACGTCATTGAGCTGTTTACCTGCAAAGATACCGAGCGTTGCCGTGAGATTGCGTTGAAACTTGATCAGCTCAATACAGAACGTCAGGTGGAAGAGCAGAGAATTGTGGCGGAGATTGATAAGCAGCTGGCGGAAGCGCCCGATCTTTCCGACCATTTCTGCATGGTGTTTGATGGCGACGGCTGGCACCGTGGCGTGGTGGGAATTGTTGCGTCGCGTGTGGTGGAGAAGACTGGCCGTCCGGCGCTGGTGGTGGCAAAAGATGGCGAAGAGGCGCACGGATCCGGCCGGTCCATCACTGCGCTTCACCTTCTGGATGCGCTGGAGTCATGCCGCGATTTGTTTACGCGCTTCGGCGGACACTCCCATGCCGTCGGTTTTGCGCTACAGAGTGAACATCTTCCCGAACTCAAGCGGCGTTTGAATCTGTTTGCGCGGGAACGGCTACGGCCCGAGGATTTTTTCCCGGCAATAAAGATTGATCTGGACCTGGCTCTCAACGCGGCCACGCCGCAACTGCTGGACAGCATCCGGGGATTTGAGCCATTCGGCCAGGGCAATCGCCAGCCGGTCTTCTCATCGAGTGGCGTCAATCTTCTTGTGCCGCCAAAGATCATCAAGGAGAAGCACATCAAACTTCGGGTGAATCAGAAAATGGAGAGCGGAAAGAACAGCTACAGCTATGAGGCAATGGGCTGGCGCATGGCGGAACGGGTGAAAGCCGACCCGCTGACTCCTGGCGACCGGCTCGATATTGCCTACACGCTCACCATGAACGAGCATCCGGACTACGGTGGCTTGGAATTGACTCTGGAAGATTACAGAAGATCGGCCCAGGTGGCGGCTGCTGTTTACAGCTAATCTCAACAGGATTATATTCGGCAGATATGGCTGATAGTGTGTATTGCTCTCAATGCGGCGCTCCCGCCACGGCTGGTGCGACATTCTGCCAGCGTTGTGGTTCCAGAATGGTGGCCGTTGCAGGCCCGGTCGCGTCGTCTGCTCAGGCTTCAACCGCTGTTGTCACCGCTCCCTATGTCGCCGCTGTTCCAGTGATGCCAGACAGTTATTATGGTGGATTCTGGATCAGGCTGGTTGCCTATTTCATCGATCAGGCAGTCCTGGGAGTGGTACTGGTCCCGGTGTTTGTTATCTTCGTTCTTCCCTCCATTATTACCGTGATACACAACGGTGGTTTTGAGCAGGATACACCTCCTCCAGAGTTCATATGGGCCATCGTCCTATTCTCACTCACGGCAATCAGTTCACACTTGCTGTATGAGATTCTCCTGACCAGCTCAAGCTGGGAGGGGACCATTGGCAAAAAGTTGTTGCGCCTGAAAGTGACGGATGATTTTGGCAATCGCATCACCCCCGGGCGCTCAGCCGGACGTTTCTTTGCCAAGATCCTTTCCGGAGTGGCATCGAACATCGGTTTCATCATGATCGCGTTTATGGACCGCAAGCGCGGATTGCATGACGTCATCGCCAAGACACAAGTGCTGCGGTACTAATCATTTTGTCGCTTCGCTCCACACCGCTTAAGAGCTTTTAACCTGGTTACGGCGACGTGCGCTTGTTGCAGCGGCCTCGGCGCGCGTGGCCTCGCCCTTATGGATTCGAATGTGTTAACCGAACCAGCCCCAAACCCTTTTCTTGATTCGTGTTCATTCGCGCAATTCGCGGCCAATCCTCTACTTGCAATCGATGTCCCGGGCAGAGTAACGTTGAAGATAATGGTGACATCAGACAACGGGAAGCCTAAAAAGAAAACATCCGGAAATGGCCGGTTGTCTGACCGGCAATTTGCCCGAATTGCACGGGCACTTGCGGAGCCGAGACGCTATCAGATCCTTAAACAGATCGGCGCCTGCGATAAGGCCACGCCCTGCACCATGATCCAAAAATCTCATCGCGTGAGTGCCGCCACGCTTTCACATCATTTAAAAGAACTCCAGTCTGCGGGTCTGGTAGAGATTGTCCGTGAAGGCAAGTTCGCCCACATGGTCCTGCAGCGGGAGGTGCTGCACGCCTATCTGGACCAGTTGGCAAAGATCTAAAAGCCGTAAGCGCCATCCTCACTAGCCCCCGTCCTCATCATTTTTCTGTGAATCCTCCTGCATCGCTGCACATCTGATCGTTTAGACATTTAGATGGTTATCTAAATGAGAGAAGAACGGTACTGAGAGAGGAGCCTCACAAATGGCTGACTTAAAAGGTAAAGTGGCAGTGGTTACAGGCGCTTCCAAGGGAATTGGAGCCAGCATTGCCAGGAGTCTGGCGGCAGCGGGCGCAGCCGTGGTGGTGAATTATTCATCCAGCAAAGAAGGCGCCGAAAAAGTTGTTACAGAGATAACCGGCAAGGGCGGTAAGGCCATTGCCGTGCAGGGAGATGTATCGAAAGCGGCGGACGTGAAACGCCTCTTCAAAGAAACCCAGAAAGCTTTCGGGCCGCTAGACATCCTGGTGAACAACGCCGGCGTTTATAAGTTTGAACCTCTTGAGGCGGTGACCGAAACTGAGTTCCACCGCACCTTCAATACCAATGTGCTCGGGCTGATCATGACCACACAGGAAGCAGCCAGGAACTTTGGACCGAAGGGCGGCAGCGTGATCAACGTCGGTTCGGTTGCCAGCAGGAAGACACCTCCAACATCGGTTGTCTACTCCGCGACCAAAGGCGCGGTGGATGCAGTAACCGGAGTACTGGCAAAGGAACTGGGGCCGCGCAAAATCCGCGTCAACTCCATCAACCCCGGCGGAGTGGAGACGGAAGGCTTCGTCAGTGCGGGCTTGTCCGGCAGCGATTTTGAAAAGCAACTGACGGCAGAAACTCCTCTTGGCCGTTTTGGTCAGCCGGATGATATTGCTCCAGTAGCAGTCTTCCTGGCTTCGCCTGACTCCGCCTGGATCACCGGCGAGACTTTGATTGTCTCCGGCGGTTTACGCTAAAACATCGGACCCCCTGGCGCAAAGCCAGGGGGTGGCTACTAACAATTTTGTCGCTTCGCTCCACCCCGCTTAAGAGCTTTTAGCCTGGCTACGGAGACGTGCTCCTGCCACAGGCGGGCTACTAGCAATCCTGTCGCTTCGCTCCACCCCGCTTAAGAGCTTTTATCCCCGCAAGAGCGACGTGCTCCTGTTGCAGCGGGCTCGGCGCACGCTTGGCCTCGCTCTTACATATAAGCTCACCCTTTTGATTGCCCTAGCCTCCGTCGGCGCATACACTCTTCGACCATGCATTGCATAAGTTGTGAATAAACTCCCAATCGATGAATGTTTGGTAAAAGGGATGCGGTGATCCCAAAATGGAAAAACCAGCCCAAAATATTTCTACCGTTCACGCGTCTACAGGCATGTGAGCACGGAGATTGAGATCACTCACGAGATGGCATTTGACCAGGAGCGTCGCATCAATGAGGCGATCCAGCAGGAGCGCCCACGCCTGCGTAATTTCATCCGCCGTCGTGTAGCGGACGAAGGTGACGCCGAAGACATTCTGCAGGACGTCTTTTATGAGCTGGTACAGGCTTATCGCATGATGAAGCCGATCGAGCAGGTGGGCGCATGGCTTTATCGAGTGGCAAGAAACCGGATTATCGATCTCTTTCGCCGTGCGCGTCCGCAGCAATCGCTGGCTGATCCGGTCGCGAACGAAGAGGGCGGAGGCGACATGACGCTGGAAGACCTGCTGCCGTCGCCGGATGCTGGTCCAGAAGCGGCCTTTGCCAGAAGTGTGCTGGTGGACGAGTTGACAACGGCCATTGACGAACTTCCGGCGGAACAACGGCTGGTCTTTGTGGCACACGAGATTGAAGGCAGAAGTTTCAAGGAACTGGCGGAAGAAACCGGCGTCAGCGTAAACACACTGCTGTCCCGCAAGCGCTATGCCGTGATGCACCTGCGCAAGCGATTGCAAAGCATTCATGAAGAGTTTATCCGTGAATAACGGAGCGGATTGGAACGTGGACACCTGGAAAGAAATGCTGGAAAAGAGATTAAGGACTAGACGATGAGAAGATTTATAGCTGGTCGAATCGTAAAATTTATTTTGTTCGCGACGCTGGGCGTTCTGGTGTTCGGCTTTGTGGTCATGCAATTGTGGAATTGGCTGGTGCCATCCCTGTTTGGCCTGCATAGCATCACCTTTGTCCAGGCGCTGGGCTTACTCATTCTGGGCAAGATCCTGTTTGGCGGATTCCATCGTGGCGGAGGACATGGCAGATGGCGCTCTGGAATGCGTGAACGCTGGGCGCAAATGACCCCGGAAGAACGCGAGAAGTTCCGTGCCGGACTCCATCGTTGCGGACGCGGGTTTGCTCAGGCAGATGCACCTCCGAGCGCTTCTCAACCTGAATCAAAAATCTGAAGCGCTGAAACACCAGCAAAGGCCGTATGAGAATTCAGACTGGTAACCAAACTTTAATAAAGCCGCGCCATTTCCGGCGCCATACTGAATCCTACTGGGCTTATTTCCAGTGAGCGGCCACAGACCACGGAACATCAAGACAAGAGAAAAGGACTATGCCGAGCCAGGAATTTTACGACATCATAGAAATGCTCATCTACCCTGACGTGATCGAGCCCGAAACACTTCGCGAAAGCCCTGAACTTCCGAAAAAATCCGCCGTGTGCAGCTCAATTGCCGCGCTACCGGTCGTACACATCAGCTCCAATTAATAAGCAGTAAGGCAGACTAGCGGTGGTATGGCATTGCACTCTTGCGAGCGACCATCGCCACCGAGTCGTGCTGCGGCCCGCCACTATCCAACCACCTGAGTTCCTCTTGCTTCTAACGGTGGTGCAGGCGCCAACCGGGGCACGCTGAATGCAACTTCTTCATTTAACAGAAAATGGCAAGTCTCTGGGTGAAGTGGCCAGACTATCTCTGGCAGACAAGGTGCGCCGCGTTGTGCCCGGAATCATTGCCGGCGCGGCTGACCTTGATCCTGCCGCGGTTCTCACGGCAACGGTGGCCGGCGCCAGCTTTGGCGTGTCTCTTGGCTGGGTAGTGCTGCTCTGCATTCCTGTGCTGTTCAGTGTTTTTGCCGTCTCTTCACGCCTTGGTCATGAAACCGGCAAAGGGCTGGTGGAACTGATTCGTGAAAACTATGGCAAGAGGATCGCCATGGGAATTGCGCTGTTGATTGCCGGCGTGAACCTTGCCATGATTGTTGGCGATATCGTTGCCGTGAGTGACGGCATTTCCATCATCACCTCCGTCCCGCGCGTCTTCTTTCTTGCGATTGTCGGGTTCGCAATCTGGTATGTATTGATTCTGGGCAACTACCGGAAAACGACCAAGGCGCTGGGATCACTTACATTGATCCTGATTGCTTACGTTATCGCAGCGATTCATGTCACTGATTCGTTTCCGGCCCTTGCGGTGAATGTCCTGATCCCGCGCATACAAAGCAATAGCGGCTACATGATGGCGGTTGTGGCGGTGTTCGGCTCACTGCTCACGCCAGACGTGATTGTCTGGCAGACCAGTTCCAAACGCGGACTACCGCAAGGTCTGGCCCAGGCACATGTGAGTGAATCGCATGCGGGCACGGTAGTAGCCTGCCTGATATCGTTATGCGCCATGATTGCAGCTTCGCATCTGCACGTGGCTGACGCCGCTAACATGACCACGCGCACAGCATCGGAAGCGCTCGGCACATTTGGCTTTGCCGGCCCGCTCCTTTTCTCGCTGGGCATCATCGGATCAGGCCTGGTGGCTTTGCCAATCCTGGTGGCTTCACTATGTTTCAGTGTCGCAGAAGCGTTTGGGTGGAAATCAAGTCTGGCGATTGAACCCTGGGAAGCCAGGCTTTTCTACGTAATGATCTCAGCAACGGTGTTTCTTGCGGTGTTCATCGATTTCTTCGGCGTGAACACGGTGAAGGTACTTTACTGGTCGCAGGTATTGGCTGGGATGGTTCTTGTCCCCATCTTTGTTTACATTCTGGTGCTGTCCAACAACGAGAAAATCATGAAGACCACGAACTCTCGCTTTGAGAACTTCTGGCTGGGCTGCGCCGCCATGGGCATGTTTGTTTCGAATATCCTTTTCTTCTTCAGTCTTTAATTTTGTCGCTGCGCTCCAAACCGCTTGAGAGCTTTTATCTTCGCTACCGCGGCGTGCTCCTGTTGCAGCGGGCTCGGCGCGCGTGGACGGCGCGAGCCCCCACAGGTGCTGCGCTAACAACTTTGTCGCTGCGCTCCACCCCGCTTGAGAGTGTTTAGCCTGGTCACGGCAACGGGCGCTTGTTGCATCCGGCTCGGCGCGCGTGAACGGCGCGAGCCCTCACAGGTGCTGCGCTAACAACTTTGTCGCTGCGCTCCACCCCGCTTGAGAGTGTTTAGCCTGGTCACGGTGACGTGCTCCTGTTGCAGCCGGCTACTAACAATTGTGTCGCTGCGGTCCAACCCGCTTGAGAGCTTTTATCTTGGTCACGGTGACGTGCTCCTGTTGCAGCGGGCTCGACGCGCGTGAACGGCGCGAGCCCTGAATGAAACTGCATCTACCTTAAGTTGTAGCTCGAATTCTATTGCTGCGTGGTTTGGGCTTTTGCCTTTACCTGGGCTAACAGTTCCTGGAAAGCGGGATCGTCACGCACACGATCGAAATCTTTGTCGGCGAATGTTTCCGGATTGTTAAGTCCGTCGTCGACTGCTTTGCGCAATTCGGTGATTGCGTGTTTCCTGTCGCCAGTGACTGCGTAGACATTCGCCAAGGAAGTGTGCGCCCACGAAATCTCAGGACGAATGATAGTAGCGGCCTCGAACAAAAGCTTTGCGATTGGATAGTTCTTACTCAAGGCCGCCTGTTGCCCGTTCTCCATGGCAGTAATGAAGGAAGACCAGATACCGCGCTCAATGGCCTCACGGCGCCACGGTTCCGATTCATTCTTAAGCGACCTGTTCTCGTCACCGACGGCGGACTCCAGCTGAACAAATGCGTCACGAACATCAGCTCCACTACCCAGAAAGTTAACAACCGCACCCAGCTTTCCTACGACACGGCGCTGAAGATCCAGAGCGGCAATTTCGTTCTTCTTTGCCTGTTTCAGTTCTTTCGAGGCATTCAACTGGCTGGCCGATTGTTCCGCACCCGACACATCGCGCAGCTTACCGAAATCATTCACGATTGCCTGGTAAGCGCGCGAGGCCGAGAGCACGTCGCCTTTCTCGAGTAGGGACTGAGCGGCTGTTGTCCGCTTTAGAAATTCCGATTCAATGAAATCTTTATTCAGCGGTACGGTCCCCTTGACCATGGCTCTTAATTGAAGCCAGGCCAGCGCGTCCTCCGCCATGGACGATGGCATCCAGCCGTGCGGGCCCTCAAAGACGTCCAGGCGATTCACTAGCCGGTGGCTGTCCAGATTTTCATGCAGCTCCAGCATCTCTGGATAATTGAAGTCGGTGGTGCCGGTGGCAAGAAACCATTCTGTAGTTTCCGGCAGGTCTTTTGTGCCCGGCGGCAAGCCGGCAGCACAGGCAATGACTCCGGCCACGCAGGTCTTGCAGGCAATCGCAAAGGAGGAAGCCACGCGCGCTCCGCCGGAAAGACCGGTGGTGTATATGCGTCGCGGATCAATGGCGACATGGTGAATCACGTCAGTCCACAGCAGTCGAATGGCCTTGGCAGAATCACTGAAATTGCGTGAATTGTTGCTGCCGACAACGATGAAGCCGTATTTCTCAGCGCCCGGCTGGAAAAGCTTTACCGCAGTTGCGCCGCGGCCAAAGGGATCAAAGGCAACCAGAATAGGCCAGCGCTTCTGCGGTGTGTAATTGCTGGGCAGATACAAAGCGTAGGAATGAGTGGCATCTTCCTGCACGGTTACAGACGGCAGGACCTCGCCCAGTTTAAGGCTTTGAGCAGAGAGGGTTACCGACAGGCAGCTCAAAAGAAATATCCAGATCAGGTGATGCAGGCGCATATTCAATAGAGACCCATGGTTCTTTAGATTGTCAGGAACAAGATTGTCAGGAACACGCTAAACAATATATTCGCTCGCCAACCGTCTTCAAAGTTTAATGTGAAAATGAAATGTCCTGAGAAGCCAGCCCTGATGGCAGCTGCCAACATGTATTACAACGGTAGCAGCCCCCGTACTGCTGACCTTCACGTATTTCCGTACAGGCCTGAGTGGTCACCTTTGGGCCGGTTTTTTACGAGCTTCTGAAGGCGGGATGCGGAAGCCTCGTAGTAACATCAAATGAGTCGGCACTTCTGAGGGTCACATTTGGAAAACAACGGTAACGGAGCGGAAGCGGTCAGAACAGTTGCTTTGGTCCGCCATTACAAAATGGGGCGCAGTATTATCCCGGCGGTGGACGGAGTCAGCATCGCCGCCGATCGCGGAGAGTTCATTGCATTATTGGGAGCTTCCGGATCAGGTAAGTCCACACTTCTCAACCTTATTGCCGGGCTTGATCGCCCAGACTCCGGCGCCATCGTGGTGGAAGGCCATGACCTGGCCACCATGACTTCGCATGATCTGGCGCAGTATCGCCGGCATACAGTGGGCATGGTTTTCCAGTCTTTCAATCTTGTTCCCACCATGACAGCCTATGAAAACGTAGAGCTGCCCATGCGTTTTGCCGAAGTGCGGCGCAAAGAGCGTCGCGCACGCGTGGAGGATGCTTTGAGCAAAGTCGGATTGCAGGACCGCGCGAATCACCGGCCGAGCGAAATGTCAGGAGGAGAACAGCAGCGGATCGCGCTGGCCCGCGCGCTGGTCAATCAGCCAAAAATTCTTCTGGCGGATGAGCCTACGGGAAATCTGGATTCCAAGACCGGGACCGAAATTATGGGATTGATCACTGAATTAAATCGCTCGCTGGACATGACTGTGATCATGGTGACGCACGAACGTGCACTGGCAGATCGTTATGCGGGCAAAATGGTTTTCCTGGGCGATGGCAAAGTTCTGGACCAGACCCGCAACAAGCACAAAGGAGTCACCGTTTGAGGGCCTATGATCTGGTAGAACTCGCCGGCCGCAACCTGCGCGAGGCGATTCTTCGCAACTCACTTACTACACTTGGTATTGGAGTGGGCGTAGCGTCATTGGTCGCCATGCTGTCGCTGGGCGTGGGCCTGCAACGCCTCTTCAATCGTCAATTAGGACGTTCCGGACTCTTTGATTCCGTATACGTAACGTCACGCCAGGATTTTCGTGGCCGTAGCATGCAAAGCTCTGACAATGCGACGCCACCCAGGGCGCTGGATGACGGCGCACGTAAGTCGATTGAAGAAATCAAAGACGTGTTGGAGGTTTATCCTAACCTGAGTGCGGTAGGTGAATTCCGCCTGGCTGAAGGCAAGCCGGAGGACTCGCATTTTACGGTTGTGGGTGGATTGCCGGAATCGGCCCGCTCAGGCGAAGCATTTGACGAGTTTCAAGGTAAGTTCTTCTCCGCGGCACAAGCGCCGCAAGCCATCATCATGGCTGATTTTGGACGCGTTCTGCTTGGCCTGCCCGACGATGCAAAAGCCGCTGGCCAGCAACTGAGCAATGATCAGGCCAATCAACTCCTGGGCAAGGACATCATCTTCCGCTATGCGGAGCGTCAATCCGCCAGTGCTGCGCCGGCGCGCAGTTCGGGTACGGCTTTCGCCAAAGACAACACCAACAAGGACCCGGGCAAGGATGGAAGCAAAGACGCGGCCAACAAGAATGATTCGCCCGATCTCGGTGATTCGTCTGCATTCAACGTGGTGCGGCGCGAGCAAAGGCTGACCATTGTCGGAATTGTGAGCAGTGAGCCCAACCGCGGCATGCGCAACGGACGCACATCAGTTTTTCTGCCCATTGAATTTGCCGAATCGCTCAATATGATTCAGCCCGGCGATCTGCGCAATGTGATGCGCAGCGGTGAAGGGAAGTCATATACAGCGCTGATTGTGCGCGTGGCCAAAAGCAAACAGGTTGTTCAGGTGGAAGACCAGATCAAGAAGCTGGGTTTTACCACTTTTTCGATTGTGGATGCGTCCAAGGGGCTGACCAGGGCGTTTATGTATCTCGATATGTTTCTCGGGATATTTGGCAGCTTGGCGCTGGCCGTGGCCTTTCTGGGCATTGTAAACACGCTGGTGATGGCGGTGCTGGAGCGCCGCCGTGAAATCGGTATCATGAAGGCAGTAGGCGCCAGCGATGGTGACGTAAAGCGTATTTTCTTTGTGGAAGCCGGATCCATGGGCGCGCTTGGAGGCGCACTCGGCGTAACGATGGGCTGGCTTATCGGACGTGCGATCAATCTTGGCGCCAACGTCATCATGATGCGCCAGCAGATCAAGCCGGAGAACTTTTTTTATCTGCCAATCCTGCTCGTGGCTTTTGCCATGGCATTTTCGATCGGCGTAAGCCTTTTCGCGGGACTGTATCCGGCTTCGCGTGCGGCGCGTCTGGATCCGGTTGAAGCGTTACGGCATGATTAGTGGAGCGAAGCGACACAAGAAAATGAAGTACACTTAAAGTTCTTCATGAAACATCTTCGTTGCGTAGTTCTGCTTACATGCCTGACCGGCTTTCTGATTCCAGCTTTCGCGGCTGAGCGTGTGCAATGCGGATCAGTCCAGAGTCATTTCATCTCAGGCACTGTGGGTTATTGCGCCATGCTGCCGCCCAGCTATGACGCGCAGCCCGCAAAAAAATTTCCTGTGCTCTACTTTCTTCACGGCATTGGCGGCGACCAGAGCTTTCTGGTGTCCAGCGGCGGCTGGCAGATCATTGAAGACATGTGGGAACAGAAGAAGCTGGGTGAATTTGTCATCATCACGCCCCAAGCCGACACGTCGTTCTACATCAACTCGAAAGACGGCCACTTACAGTATGAGGACTTCTTCATTCGTGACTTCATCCCTCAGATGGAAAAGAAGTTTCGCCTGACCGGCACCCGCGCGGGTCGCGCCATTGGCGGTATTTCCATGGGCGGTTACGGCGCGCTGCGTTTTGCCTTCAAGTATCCGCAAATGTTTACGTCAGTGGCCGCGCACATGCCGGCCCTGCTGGAACAATTGCCGAAAGGCGCGGCAAACGCCGGCTTCAATGCATTTTTCGGCTCCGCTTTTGGCAGGCCCGTGGATGAGGCCTTCTGGAAAGCGAATACGCCCTTTGTGTACGCACGCAGCAAAAGTCTGGCAGGGTTGAAGATTTATGCCGATTGCGGCGCCAATGACGACTACGGCTTTGATGCTGGTACGCGGCAGATGGATAAACTTCTCACGGAGCGCCACGTGCCGCACACAATCGCAATTTATCCCGGACAGCATGACTGGCAATTCGTGGTGCAACATCTGCAGGCGTCACTGCAATTTCAGGCAAATGCCCTGGGGCTAAAATAAAGCTGTAACAAAATAGGCTTTGTGTGGAGACTCACGTGAGATGGTGGATTGTTTTCCTGGCATTGGTTGGAATCGTGGTTGCGTCGCTGGCTTTGCGTGAACACTATCGCGTGGGCACATCGCCATGCAGCATCAATGATCGCTGGGATTGTGGAACGGTAAATCACAGTCCCTATGCTGTTCTGGGAAAAATCCCCGTGGCGATTATTGGAATTGGCGGCTATGTGCTGCTGGGTGTGCTGGCGGCTGTACGGGCCAGAAAATTTCTGATCGTTGCGGCTGTGATCGGGCTTGCCTTTTCACTCTATCTCACGCGTATCGAAGCCTACGTTCTAGAGGTGTGGTGCATCTACTGTGTTGCCTCGCTGGCGGTCATCACCCTGATCACAGCTTCGAGCGCAGTGGATCTCGTGATGAATCGCAACCGGGAATAATCATTTCGCTTCCGGCAGTGTGTATTCCAGTTCGTAGAGGTGTTTGCCCTCGGTAATCTTTACGTCCATCTTTCCTGCGATCCCGGCAAGCTGTCCTGTGCCTGAATCCGGCACAATGGTGATGGAGAGTTGCTGTGCTCCGCGCGTAAGCAATCCAGAGTGCTGCATCAGAAAAGTCCCGGTGTGGCCTTTGAGTGTCCCAGTCACTTTCTCCATGGCAACGTAGGCGGCTGACCCGGTTTTGAAATCGCCTCCGGTCAGCATCTGACCCGTACCGGTGGCATCCAGATCGCCATGGTAATGCTTGTCAATGGACATGCGGCCCATGGATGCGTCATCTGAAGGCTGAGGGGCAAGTTTCACGTCAAATGGCCCAGTGGCATGCATGGCTCCTCCTTTTTCTGTCTTTGATTTGGCCGGGGAATCCGATGTGGCTGGGGAAGACTGGGCCTGGGACCGTTCGCCCCTGGACTCAGCCAACGTCAACGATCCAGCCAGAGTTAATGACCCGGCCAGAATCAACGCCATGGCCATGCCCGGTCCGATGGTGGACAAATTCTTCATGATCTCTCCCAATGGTTTCGCCCATCAGAATGTATTGAGGAACATGAAGGAGTGTCAACCCGCTAAGCTGATCACGACTTCAGTGCCGGCTGCGGCTTGCGCCAGTGATTTCACGACGGCGATATTTTGCTCCAACTCCGGCGGGAACTCATGGCGTTGCTGTAGATATTCCGGTGAATTCCATGAAAGCCAGGTCTGTTGAGTTTCATCTGTCCAGGCCAGGAGCTTCAACGGCAAATCGATGGCAGCCATCTGACTGGCTTGCATGATCGGAGTGCCGGCATTTGGGACTGCCGAAGATCACAAGCATGGTGGGCCGCAACTCCAGGCCAGCGGCAATCGCCTCTGCATGATGATCGACCACAGCAAACAGCTTGATGCCTCTTACCTGCAGCATATAAGTGAACCGCCGTACTGTTTCTTCAACGGGATGTTGGCTGAGAAAACTTTCCACGCCTTTGCTTGTGTTCATAGCAATAGTTTAGATGCCCTCCGACGGTGTCCCGTGGTAATGACAGAGAATATGCGGAATGAGGCTAGAATCCCGATATCAGGTTAGGCGGGCGAATGCAAAAAAAGGCAAGCCCCGTTGTTAGTAACCGGGCTGCAACTTCAGCCAGAGTGCATAAGCCAAAGAGTTTATAGCCGCGCGGACGAACCACTTGCCGCGCGGTTCTCGTTTTTTTGGGACTTCCGTCCTGAACCGGTCTTTGATTTAGCGGTGCGTCAATGCGACGATAGCGTCCTGAACTTTGCTCCACACATGCGACTTCGGGTCCACAATCTCAAAGTGGCCGGTGTCGGGCAAAGTAATGAGTTCCAGCTTTTCTCCAGCCGCCTTCTTCTTTTCTGCATAGCCCTTGCTGATCTCATAGGGGACGTCAGCGTCCGTAACACCGTGAATCAACTTCTGGGCGGCGGAAATGTGCGTCTCCGCGGGTGATGCTTCACGATAATGATCTGGGACTTGCGCGGGCGATCCGCCCAGGAATTCTGAGACGGCATCATTGCTCAAGTGCAATTCCCACCCACGATGCAGATCCACCACGCCTGCCAGTGACAACGCATGCGTGATCGTGGGCTCGAAAGCGGCCAGGGCCAATGCGAGCTGTCCGCCGGCGGAGTGTCCGGCCACGCAAATACGTTTCAGATCAATGGGAGCCAATCTGCTTTTCTTGAAAGCCCGCATCGTGGAATAGGCACTGCGAATGTCTTCGAATGTGCCCGGCCATCCGCCGCCGCGATTGCCCACGCGACGATATTCAACGTTCCAGGTGGCGATACCGATCGTCTTGAGCGCAGCGCACAGATGCCCGGCATAAATAAGGTCGTACTTTGCCCGCCAGTATCCACCATGGAGAAAGAATACGGCGGGAAATGGACCCTTGCCTTCAGGCACGCGAACGTCGGCAAACTGGTTTTCGTCGTGACCGTAAGGCACGCGCATGTCAGCGTCAGGCGGTTTGGTGGTGAGAATGTCTTCGCTTTGCACGGAAGAGAAGTATAACTTCAGATTTGAAATTTAAAATTTATAACTTCGAATTTATAAATTCAAAATTACAAATTACAAATGCTCTCAAATGTATCCGTCGCCCGGCTGATCGGTCACTTTTCCCTTGAACATGCGATACACGAAGATGAAATAGCCGAGTGCGAGCGCCATGCCTATTCCCCAGAACACCAAACCCGTCCGTAAGGCATACCATCCGGTATGAGCGTTGTAGATGGTGATGTTCAGTGATTGATCGGTGGTTGAAACAAGCAGGTTCGGATATACCGCGGCGGCGGCTCCCACCAGCATGAAAACCAGGTATCCCGCCGATGACAGAAAAGCGCCGGTATCATTTCCGTTGCGGCGAAAACGGAACATTGCGAACAGAGTGGCGGCCACGGCTATCGGAACAATAAAGAGAACAGGGAAATGTTTATAGTTGTCCAGCAGCCCGGGATGAATCGAGAGAGTTGAGAAGAGGCTGATCAGCGTAACCAACACCAGCGCCGGCCAAAGCATGGCAGCCATTTGTCGAGAACGGGCGTTGAGGGGGCCGTTGGTTTTCATGGCGACGTAGTGCGCGCCGTGAGTGGTCAGCGCGATGAGCGCCACCAGACCGGCAATAACCGTATACCAGTCCAGCACGCCTGGATGTGCTCCTACGTTCCAGTTGGTCCACAGCGGCAGAAAGAAGTAGCCATCGCTTTGCAGCGGCACACCGCGGATCACGTTTCCCAGGGCGGCGCCGAAGAAGATGGTCAGCAGGATGCTGGAGAGCGCGAAGCAGCCATCAAAAAATCCCTGCCACACGGGCGAATCCAGATGTGTGCGCAACTCAATCCCCACGCCGCGGAGGATCAGGAGCCAGAGAACGATCATCAGCGGAAGATAGAATCCGCTGAAGCCGGAAGCGTACAGCAAGGGAAAGGCAAAATAGAGAGTTCCGCCACCGGCCAGCAGCCAGACTTCATTACCATCCCAGACCGGGCCAATGGTGCGCAGCACGGTACGACGCTCCTGATCCGTCTTGGCGACGAACAGATGAATGACGCCTGCGCCCAGATCAAAGCCATCCAGGACAACGTAGCCCGTAATCATCACCGCAACCAGCCAGAACCATGTAAACAACATGTCAGTCTCCTGTGCCTGCGGTGATGGGAGTGCCTTTGCGAACGTCATCGTGAGGGCCAGATTCAGGCCCGTGCGCTATCTCACGATGCACAAGGAAGAGAAAGAGAATCCCCAGCACCATGTACAGGCCCATGAAGCCCAGCAGCGTAAACAAAGTGTTGCTATCGTTCACGTATTTGGAGAAGCCTTCCGTGGTGCGCATGAGTCCGTAAACCAGCCAGGGCTGGCGGCCGACCTCCGCGGTCATCCAGCCTGCAGTATTGGCAATGTAAGGCAATGGCAAGCACAGCATGATGGTCCACAAGAGCCAGGTGGTTTGAAAGAGCTTGCCGCGCCACAATTGCAGGATCGCCAGACCCATCACCGCGACAAAGATGGTGCCGAGTCCGGCCATGATGTGATAGCTGAAGTAAAGCAAAGGAATATTCGTGGGCCACTGGTCTTTCGGGAATTCATTCAGACCAGCTACTTCCGCCGTGGCGGTCCCATAAATAAGGAAGCTGAGGACTTTGTTTACGACGATGGGGTTATCGATGCGTTCGTGGACCGGGTCCGGCTGGCCCATGATTACCAGAGGCGCGCCTTTCTCTGTCTTGAAGAGGCCTTCCATTCCGGCCATGGCAGCGGGCTGATGTTTAGCCAGGTAGCGGCCATGGAGGTCGCCGGTGGGGAAGATCTGCAATACGCAGAAGATGAACCCGGCGATTACGCCTACGCGCAGGAAAGCGCGCCCAAAGTCCTCATGTTTTTTCTCGATGACGTAAAAGGCACCGATCGCCGCCATGACAAACGCGCCGGTAATGACTGCTCCGCTCATATTGTGCGCGTATTGAAGCAGGGCCCAGGGATTGAGCAATAGTCCCCAGAAACTGTTTACCTGAAACTGTCCGTCGGGGGCGCGATCAAAGGCGACGGGATGCTGCATGAATGCGTCGGTGACAATGATGAAGTAGCCGGAGAGCCATGAGCCCAGGAAGACCATGAAACAAGCCCACCAATGGCCTTTGGGGCTGAGGCGTTTTTCGCCAAACAGGAAGAGGCCCAGGAACGCGGACTCCAGGAAGAAGGAGAACACTCCTTCCATGACCAGCGGCTGGCCAATTACGCCGCCAGTAAGCCGGGCAAACTGTGACCAATTGGTGCCGAACTGAAACTCCATAGGGATACCCGTAACAACACCCATGACAAAGTTGATGCCGAAGATTTTGGCCCAGAAACGGGCCGCCTGATTGTAGAAGTCGTTGTTGGTGCGAAGAGCGTTGGTGCGAAGAGCCATGGTCTTGAAAATCAGAATGAGAGGCGCCAGCCCCATGGTGAGCTGAGGAAATAAATAATGGAAGGTCACGGTAAATGCGAAATGAAGGCGGTGCAGCAAGAGTGTACTTTCCATCTTGTCTCCTGAAGGGCGTGCCGAAGCGCAAAACGCTGGGCGGCGCCGGATGCGCCAAATTATCAAAGAGAGTACGGACTATATGTGACCTACCTCACAATCATTATCGCGAATCTTGAATTGCCTGTTCAACGCTGCAGGTTGCATTCATGGAGCGGGCGTGAATTGCGAAATGTCAAAGATGCCGAGCTTCTTTTCGATTTCCGTCACCTGATCAACCGCCATGTCAAAGCCATCACCGCCGAAGGTCTTGCGCTCGATCTTTTCGAACTCTTCACCCATGGCGTCATATTCATGACGGCTTACCAGTTTGTGCAGGGCAGGGAAGAGAACAGTATCTTCGCGTGCTTCATGCGGGCGATACATCCGCACAAAAGCCGCGATGGACGTGCTTAGAGTGGGGAAGTCTTTGGTTTTGGCGGATTGCTGAATCCGCTCCGTCACGCGTCTGCCCATTGCGTGTTGTGCGCGAAGGTTCACCGTGAGTTCAATCATCTGGTGGGCCTGCTCAAAGCGGGGGAAGAGATGATCTTCTTCCAGCTTCTCGTGGTAGTCCTCAATAAAACTCTTGATCAAGCCGGCTGATCTGGTAACCACTGCGGTATCAAAATCCTGCTTCACAGCAATACGATGATTGACTTCCTCGTAGATCAGCAGGATGCGATTGAGAACGCCGTGCTCCCGCATGAGGTCTTCATTGGTGGAGACATCATCATCGCCTTCGACCTCTTTTTTTTGCGCTGGTTCTGCTTTTTTCGGTTCAGGGTTCGCGGTTTCTGTTTTGACCTGGGCCAGAGAAACCAGAGGCGCGATCAAGCCTGCGGTGAGAAAAGCTGACGTTCCAATAAGAAAGTTGCGACGGGGGTTCTCCATAACTGCCCTATCTCCTTACCTGGATTCGTTAGTGGTGCATGTGCATGCTGCCGACGGGACGAATACGCAGAAATACTATAAAGCCCGCAGGGTGGTCACCGTAAATAGGCGTGAGAAATCCCGGCTTCCCGTAAAGCGTGACTTGCGCGCCCAGGGCGGTTGAGAGCCGCGGCACGAGCGGGAAGTCATGGTCATATCCGAAGCTGTAAGCCTGTATGCGGGCCAGAAAGGTTTCGTCAAAGGCCGGAGGTTCAGGCTGCTTGCCCAAGAGCAGTTCAGTGGTGCGGTCCACGTTTTCAATGCGAGTCCATACCGCGTCGCGCTTGGCAAAACGCAATGTCGATTCCAGCAAGTAGCCGTTGAAGTTCTCGCCACTCGGGAGAACGTGGTTGCGTCCCCACAGCAGCAGGCTGGACCAGCTTCCATCCTTAAACAGGCGGTTGTACATCACCGACGCGGTCATTCGCCGCACATCTTCATCAGGATGGAGCTGTTCCGGGCTCGAGAGATGGGCAATGGAGTATTGCGCGCTCCAGTTTTGTCCGGGCTGAAAGGTAAAACGCGATGACCATGAGTCGATGGCGCCTGAGTCGAGGTTCCAGCGAAATTCATCGGGCTCGCGACCGTGAAAGCCTGAGCCCTCAAGCCGGAAGGATTTATAGGCGACGCCCCCGGTCACAACGTCATTCGCAATGTGGGTTGAGTCTTCCAAATGGTGTCCCAGAGCCGCCAGAGGATTTTCCGATGCGGTTATTCGATGCTCGAAGGCTGGAGGCCCCATGGCGGGATCGCCGACGGGCGCTGCGTAGAAGGAGAGCAATCCATGCTCGCCGATCTTGTAGTCATAGAGCGCAGCAATCTCCATCAGAAAATCATGCGGATGCTGCCCGTCGCTTATCGGCCTGCCGAATGCAGTTTCACCCTGCTGGAACAGTTCAGGATAGAAGCGCTGAGTGACGGTAGCCGGGTCAAGGCTGACCATGGTCCGAAGCGTAAGCTGTCCGCGTCCAATCTTGCGCTGCGCCATGGGCATGAACCAATTGGTGGAGAAGACCTTGTCATAACCGCGGGGGCCGGATTGCTGCTCCACGTTGAGAAATACAGTGCCGTGGAACATCAGGAGCCAATTACCGGCATTCCGCATCAGCATGGGTTCCTGCGTGGTATTGGGTTCCGCGCTGGTTCCAGGAGTGGCGTGATGCAGAATTTCCTGGATGAAGGTTTCAGGCTGAGACATGGCATGGCTTTCGCCTGCGGTATCCATATTCATGCCGGGCATGGACATTCCCTGCATGGACATCTCCGGATCGTGTTTGTCATCCGGGGATGCTGCGCCGGTGTGCTGATGGTGTTCGCCGTCACTGCTTTGGGCCGCCAGGGGTGATTGGCCCAGGAAGATGGCAAAGAAGATAACGATGTATAAGTACTCAAACGTCTTTGTTGTATGTATGGGGATCCATGTAATCTTTGTCATCAGTATTGGACTGCTTTGAAAAACTACGAACAGCTCTGCTGCATCCAATTGTATCGCGCACGTATACTGTTTCCCGCTTGCATGAACGGAGGCCCGCTTGCTGATAGGTCGCACGAAGCTCGTAGTCAATTGCCTGTTGATATTCATGGTGATACGGTGCACGGCGCAGGAACCCGCACCGGCGACGGCACAAAACCCGACACCAGCGACTGCCCAATCCCCTTCGGCCCAACCCCCTTCAACCCAATCTTCTTCGACCCAATCTCCTTCGACCCAGTCCTCTTCGACTCAGGCGCCGCTCACGCTTACGCTGCAAGACGCTCTCAAGCAGGCGCGCAGCAACAGCGTGCAATTCCTTTCCGCGCAGACAGACGGGGCCATTGCGCATGAAGACAAGGTCCAGGCGCGTTCCGCGTTGCTGCCTCAGGTCAACTACCACAACCAATATTTATTCACGCAAGGTGTAGGCGGGGTACAGACCGCGATCGCCACGGAATCCACCACGCCAACGCAGCGGTTCATCGGCAACAATGCGGTCCATGAATACCTAAGCCAGGGCGTAGTGGAGGAAACGCTTGGATATACGCAGGTTGCTGACTATCGCCGAGCGCAGGCGATGGAAGCTGTGGCGCGTGCGAAGGCCGAGGTGGCGGCGAGAGGGTTAGTGGTGGCTGTGGTGCAGGGCTATTACGGTTTGATCGCCGCCCAGCGTAAATATGCCAATGTCCAGCAGGCTGCTACTGAGACGCAAAACTTTCTGGGTCTGAGCCGCAAACTGGAAAATGGCGGCGAAGTGGCACACGCTGACGTGATCAAGGCCCAGATTCAAGCGCAGGACCGCCAGCGCGATCTGCGGGAAGCGCGCCTCACCATGGACAAAGCCCGGCTGGACCTGGCCGTTTTGCTGTTTCCGAACTTTAACCAGAACTTTACCGTGGTGGATGATGCTCAGCTGGCGCCGCCTTTGCAGAGTTTTGAGGAATTCGCCAAACTGGCGCAGAATAACAATCCTGAGATACGTGTTTCCTCGCTTTCAGTGCAGGCGGCCGCACATGAAGCATCCTCGGCCCGTGGCGGCTATCTGCCTACGCTCACGCTTGACTACGTATACGGCATTGACGCTCCACAATTCGCGGTGAATGGGCCGAATGGAACACGCAACCTGGGTTATTCAACGTCCGCTACGCTGAATATTCCGATCTGGACCTGGGGTGCGACGCGCAGCAAAGTGATCCAGGCTGACTTGAAGAAGAAGCAGGCCCAGCGTGAACTGTCGCTGGCGCAGCGGAAGCTTCTGGCGGATGTGCAGACAAGCTATGCCGAGGCCGCAGCGGCACTGGAGGAGCTGGAACTGCTGAAGAGTTCGGCGGACCTGGCAGCGGAGAGCCTGCGCCTGACTACTCTGCGCTATCAGGGCGGAGAGTCCACGGTGCTTGAGGTTGTGGACGCACAAAACACACTGACACAGGCGCGCAATGCATATGATGACGGCCAGGTCCGGTTCCGGACCGCGCTGGCAAATCTCCAGATGCTCACAGGTACAATGTAGTTTCTTTTCTACTATGCTCAATCGAACATGGAAAATTCTGACCGTGGCTCTCGCTCTCTGTCTGGCCTTTTTGGCAGGATGCAAGAAGGACGAGGGCGAAGAAAAACCTGAGGTCTCGGTGCAGGCAGCGCCGGCGCGCAAGGGCGATATTTCCCGTGTGGTGAATGCGGAGGCTGTGGTGTTTCCGCTTCAGCAATCGGCAATCACTCCCAAAATCAATGCGCCGGTAAAAAAGTTTTACGTGGTACGCGGACAAAAGGTCCAGCAAGGGCAGCTGCTGGCTGAACTGGAAAACCGCGATCTCCAGGCCGCCGCGACAGATAATCGCGGCGCCTATGACCAGGCCCAGGCACAGTATCAAACCAGTGTTGGCGCCACTCTGCCTGAAGAAATCCAGAAGACAGAGCTGGATGTACAGACATCACAGCAGGAGCTTGACGCTCAGCAAAAGCTCTATACCAGCCGGCAGGACCTCTATAAGCAGGGCGCTTTGCCGCGGAAAGATCTGGATACCGCCGCCGTATCACTTGCGCAGGCCAGGAGCGCGTACAACATCGCCAAAAAACACCTGGATTCGCTAAACGCTATCGGGCGGCATGAAACGTTGCGTGCCGCCAACGGGCAGTTGGCATCGGCCAAGGCCAAGCTGGCCGGATCAGAAGCGCAGTTGAGCTATTCCGAAATACGCAGTCCGATATCAGGGGTAATCACAGACAGGCCGCTTTATCCGGGTGAGATGGCGTCATCCACCGCACCTCTGCTCACGGTGATGGACATTTCACAGGTGATCGCGAAAGCGCATATTCCGCAGTCAGACGCGGCACTGCTGAAGAAAGGCGATAAAGCCACGCTCTCCATCACGGGAGTCGACACGAAATTAAACGGCACGGTCACGCTGGTGAGTCCGGCGCTGGATCCCAACAGCACCACGGTTGAAATCTGGGTACAGGCCGTGAATTCTGAGCAGCAACTGCGTCCCGGCATGACCACGCAACTGTCCATTACGGCGCAGACAGTGCATGACGCTGTGGTGGTGCCCTGCGGCAGCTCTGCTGAATGCCAATGGCAGCGAAGCCCAGGTCATGGTGATTGACGGCCAGAGCGTGGCGCAAAGCCGTGACGTTAAGCTTGGCATTCAGAGCGGGCAGGAAGCGCAGGTTGTTTCGGGACTCAACCCAGGCGAGATGGTGGTCAATGAAGGCGCGTACGGACTGCCTGACAAAACCAAGGTCAAGGTAGAAAAGCCGGATACAGACGAGAAAAAGCCGGAAGCTGGGGAGAAGAAACCAGCGGGCAAGGCCGACGACTAGTATGGCGGAAAACATTAAGCCCCTTCAGCCTCCGCCTAATGGCTACTGGTTCACCAGAAACTCGCAGTCACTCATATTTCTGGTGGTCGTGATTGCCGCTGTGGGCGCATATCTGGCGTTCACGATTCCTGTATCTGTTTTCCCGTCCACGGATTTTCCCCGCGTGGTGATCGGCGTGGATAGTGGCGTGATGCCGATTGACCAGATGATGGTCACGGTCACTCGTCCGGTGGAACAGGCTGTGAACAGTGTGCAGGGCCTGGAATCGGTGCGGTCAATCACCAGCCGCGGCTCGGCTGAGATTGATCTGTTCTTTAAATGGAACGTGGACATGAACCTCACGCTCCAGCGAGTGGATGCCGCACTGACACGTGTTGAAACAACTCTGCCGCAGGGCACAAAGATTGATACCCATCGTCTGACGTTTGCCTCGTTTCCGATCATTGGATACAGCCTCACGTCAGACAAAGTGCCGCTCACGCAACTGTGGGAGATGGCGACTTACGAACTTTCACCGCGATTGAATCGCCTGAGCGGAGTCGCGACCGTTGTGGTGCAGGGCGGAGAGGAGCCCGAGTTTCAAATTTCGCCTGACCCCGCCAAGCTGCTGCAGACAACGGTGACGGTCACTGACATTCTGAATGCGGTGAAGGGGACCAACCTGATTGATTCACCCGGCCTGTTCGAGCGTAATCATCAACTCGTGTTGGGACTGGTGAGCGGACAGGTGACGAGTCCGGATGAGCTGGCCCGCATTGTGGTGAAGAACACACTGACGGGGATTCCCATCCGCATCGGGGATGTGGCTTCCGTACAGCGCTCCATCAAGCCCGTGTATACGGCGGTGCGAGCCAATGGCAAACCTGCCGTGCTCATCAATCTGAATCGCCAGCCCGACAGCAATACGGTTGCCGTGGCCAATGAAGTCCACGCGGAAATAGAGCAGATCAGGAAGACGTTGCCCGCGGGCGTGCAGATCCAGAGCTTTTACGATCAATCGGGAATCGTGAATGATTCCATTGCCAGCGTGCGTGACGCAATCCTGATCGGGCTGTTGCTGTCTTCGCTGGTGCTGATTCTGTTCCTGCGCGACTGGGGTACTTCGATTGTCGCTGGGTTGGTGATCCCTGTAACGCTGGCGGTCACGCTGATTGCGCTCAAGTTGCTGGGGCAGAGCTTTAACCTGATGACGCTGGGCGGACTGGCGGCGGCCGTGGGCCTGGTGATTGACGACGCGATTGTGGTGGTGGAGAACATCTCATTGCATCGTGATGCAGGTGAAGGCCGGCTGGAGGCCATCCACAAGGCGCTGGCGGAAATCACCGTTCCCCTGATTGGATCCACGCTCACTCCCATCGTGGTCTTTCTTCCGCTGATTTCCATCACTGGTGTTACGGGAGCGTTTTTTCGGGCACTGGCGGTCACCATGTGCGCAGCGCTGCTTACCTCGCTGCTTCTGGCTCTCACGTGGACGCCAACTCTCAGCCAGTACTTCATGCGCGGCAAAAAAGAAGAAACCCCGGTTCCTGGAGCCACTCCTCAGAACCCGGCGGCCGAAGCTGGCGGTGATGATGAAATGCGCAAGCTGATGGCGGCGGAAGAAGCGTCAATGAAAGGTTTCTTTCGCCGGGTCATAGAGTTTTATGAGCGCTGGTTGCGCCGCGCACTGGAACACCCATGGTGGTTGCTGGCGGGATCCGTGGTTCTGATCATTGTTTCATTCCTCAGCTACAACGTGCTGGGGTCTGATCTGCTGCCGGAGATGGATGAAGGCGGCTTCATTGTCGATTACATCATGCCGGCCGGAAGTTCGCTGCAGGAGACGAACCGCGTGCTGGCGCACGTGGAAGAGATTCTGCATGACATTCCCGATGTGGAAAGCACTTCACGCAGGACCGGCTTGCAGCTTGGCCTTGCGGCGGTAACCGAAGCCAACACCGGCGATATTTCAGTCAAGCTGAAGTCGGGCAAGCGTCGCCCTATCGATGACGTAATCAAAGACGTGCGTGAAACCATCCAAAAAGAAGAGCCGGCTCTGGATATAGAGTTGATTCAGCTTTTGCAGGACATGATCGGCGATCTCAGCAATCAGCCTGAGGACGTGGTGATCAAGCTGTTCTCAGAGGACCCCAAACTCTTGCAGGCGCAAGCGCCCCGTGTGGCAGACGCCATCAGTAAGGTAAAGGGCGTGGTGGACCTGAAGAACGGGATTGAGAACACCATCAGTGGACCGGCGACACAATTCAACGTGAACCCAACGGTTGCTGCGAAAGGCGGCTTCACAGCGGAGGAAGTTTCCACGGACGCCAGCGCGTTGCTTGAGGGCGTTCCCGCAGGCACGCCTCTGATCAGCAATGACCGTGCGTATACCATTCGTGTACGTTTCCCTGACCAGAACCGCGGCTCCATTCAAGCCATGAGCAATACGGCGTTGATGAGCGGGACGGGCAAGATCGCAACACTGGGAACCGTGGCTGACCTGGTTGAAATCCCCGGACAGATAGAAATTCGCCGCCAGAACCTGCAACGTGACGTGGAGATCACCGCCCGGCTGGAAGGCATCAGCCTTACGAAGGGAATTGAGCAGGTGCAGAAGGTGGTGAAAGGGCTGAAGCTGCCATCTTCCATTCGCGTTGAGTACGGCGGAAAATTTCAGGACCAGCAGCAGTCATTTCATGATCTGGTGATTGTGTTGATACTGGCCATCATTCTGGTATTTGCCGTACTGCTGCTGGAATTCCGCAGTTTCTCCGCCCCCACGGCGATTCTTTCCTCGGCGATACTTTCCACCTCCGGCGTGTTTCTTGCGCTGCTGATTACGCAAACCACATTCAATGTAGCGTCATTTATGGGTGTGATTATGGTGATTGGAATTGTGGCCAAGAACGGCATCCTGCTACTTGATGCTCATCAAAAGTTCACCAAGGCGGGCTTTCCGGCAGAAGAGTCAATGATTCAGGCAGGCAGACGACGTTTGCGCCCGATCGTAATGACCGCCCTGGCGTCCGTGGCAGGCATGCTGCCGCTGGCGTTCGCTCTGGGAGCGGGCTCACAGATGTTGCAGCCCCTGGCGATCGCAGTGATTGGTGGAATTCTTATTTCGATGGTTCTTTCACTGATCGTTACGCCGGCGGTGTTTTTCTATATGACCCGGAAGCGAGAGAATGTGTAATTCGAAACTTGTAAATTCGAATTTACGAAATCTGAATTACACATCCATCAAATCGTTTCAAAACCTCGCAATCATCTCAGAACCGATAGCGCACGCTGGTGCTGAATTGAAAATGATTGGTTGTTGCCCCCGGCAGACTGCTAAACGTGAGGCCTGGAGGTACGTTGCCGATTGCGGTAACCCGAATTGGACTTTCAAAGAGCATGGTGTCGCCGAAGTCATAGCGCAGGGCCCAGTGTCTGGCCGGATAATATTCAACAACGCCACCCAGATCGAGAGCAGTTTCAGTAAGGCGGCCAAGAATCGGGGGCGACGAAAGTGTGGTTGGAGAAAAATCTATAACAATGCTTCTTACGGCGCCACCAGCTGTGACAAAGCCTGGACGAACCTTGGCGAAGAAACCAAAATGCTGAAAGCGCGTGCCGACCTTGGCCCCGATCAGCCCTTGAACAACTCGTCCGCCGGAAACCAAACCAAATCGCTCAGGAAGCCAGTTCAAACTGCCATCCAACGCGAAGTGACGCCCAAAGTTTATGTCGCCTTCGATACCGGGACCTAATGGGCCGCCGCCAGCGCCGTCTGACTTGATTACTGTGAAGGCGCCTCCAGCTTCGAATCGTCCCGGTGAATCCTGCGCGCGACCCAGAGATGCAAGGGTGAGTAAAAGAATGAACAGGCAGGCCAAATGCAAAAGTCGTTTCATCGAATGCTTGGTGATCGCATGCGGGGTTGGTAGGTGAGATGAAGAATAGTAGCCAGAGCCATGACGCATGAATGTCTTTCTCCGTTCTTTAACCATGTACTCTGGATAAGATCGGGGATAGCTTCCAAAACTTGCAAGAAAAGTAATCTGTAGTCTCAAAGAAGTATTGTTGATAGTTCGTGTGTAGGTTGATCCTATTGGTCGCTTGAGCTTTTGGGTGAGTAAACCGAACAAAATTTGTGTGGTGTCTTCGTCTTGTCTTGGGAGGGCAAGACTAGTTGCGGAGCTGAGTTCCAGGAGCCAGATGCTAATAGAGGATGGCGCGATCCCAGATTAGGATAGGTTACCGAAGTGACCGGTTAACCAGCGCAAATTAAACGATTTAATGCGTTTTTGGCTGAATTCAGATTGCCTTCAGGCCGGCACAAGGGTTATATTCGGCCTAGAGAATGAAGCGCCTTTTCTCCATTTCGACGATGCTGATGCTGCTGTTTTCCGCATTCTCGCCCACGTGGGCGGCGGACATGAACAGCATGCAGGCGTCTTCCTGCCATCGCATGTCGATGCAGGGTGCCTCCGCGAAGCATCATCATTGTGAAGGAATGGACAGTGAAGCAGCGCAGTCTTCCGATGGAGTTTCCGTCGCACCAAATCATTCTCATTCATGTCCGATGAACTGCTGTGTGCAAGTGGCTCCAAACTCTGGAGTAGCGACTGCAGCAGCCCCAGTTCTCCCACCGTTGGCTGTAGTGGAAGCTGAATTTGATTTCACTTCCATCATCTTTGCCAGCGCTGGTTTTTCATCCCACACTGATCGCGGCCCCCCAACTGCATAAGTAGTGTTGCTCCGGCCGGAGCTGCGCAAAAGTATCCAAGTGACTGGTTTTTGAATTGCGAGTCACACAAGATGCGGAGCCAGCATTCCAGCCCTCTCATTCGTTTTCCGATCTTCAATCAGACAAACCAGAACTAAGGTTAACCAGAGCTGAATTTCGCCGCTGCTGCCCGTAACGTTGGAGCCGACGGCAGACTCAATCCAGTAATGGTAATCGGAAAACGGAAACCACTGACCTGATGCGCATACCACCTAAGGGGGAAGAATGTTTACGCGAGTTCGATTGATTGGGTTGCTGGCCCTGCTGGCTTCCATCCATCTATATGCTTCGGTTTTCGGGACGGTGAAAGCGATTGTCCACGATCCTCAGCACCGGCCGGTGAAGGGTGCACAAGTCGTAGTGCATAGCCGCACTTCATCTCTCGAGCAAAAGGGCATCACCAACGAAGATGGAGTTGCCGTGGTGATGAAGGTGCCGGTTGGCGAATACGACGTTACCATCATCTCTCCGGGGTTCACGGCTGATACGCAATCGGCAACGGTGATCTCTGACGGCGTGCAGGAATTGCATTTTGCGCTTTCCCTGGCCGCGCGCCAGGAAACCGTGGAAGTCAGCGCGGAACCACAGATCGTGAATCCGACATCTTCGACTCCGGAGACGCTGGTCAGCCGCTCTGAGATTGAGAAGTCGGCGGGATCAGACCGTACCAACTCCATGTCCATGATCACGAACTACGTTCCTGGGAGCGCGGTAGTCCACGATCAGCTGCATGTTCGTGGCGGACATCAGGTGACCTGGGCGATTGACGGCGTGCCGGTTCCAAACACTAACATCGCGACGAATGTTGGTCCGCAGTTCGATCCCAAAGATATTGATTACATGGAAGTGCAGCGAGGCAGCTTTTCCGCCGGCGCGGGCGACCGCACATACGGGGTGTTCAACGTAATCACGCGTTCGGGTTTCGAGCGTTCCCGGCAGGGCGAACTGGTAGCGAGCTACGGCAACAACAACACAACGGACAACCAGATCAGCTTTGGCGACCACAACGATCGCTCGGCTTACTATTTCAGCATGAATGGGAACCGCACAGATTACGGCCTGGAGACACCGACCGTGGCGAACCTGCACAATCAGGCGGCAGGCGGCGGCGCTTTCACATCATTGATCCTCAACGCGACGCCGAACGATCAGCTTCGTTTTGTTGGATCGGCGCGCACGGACTACTTCCAGGTCCCCAATGATCCTGATTTGCAGGCTGCCGGCGCGCGTGATCGTGAACGCGAGCAGGACATTTTCGGCAATTTCTCCTGGATACATACGTTTAGTCCCAGCGTTCTGTTCACGCTGGCGCCTTCCTACCATTTCAATCGCGCGGCGTTTGAAGGGCTGGGTGATGCGGACGACCGTGTGGTCACCGCTGACAATCGCCAGTCTTCTTACATCGGCGGCACTGCGACGGTAAGCGTGGTGAAGGGCCGGCACAATGCGAAGTTCGGTATGTACGGATTTGCCCAGCACGACAATACGTTGATTGCGCTGACCGGCAACGATACCAGTCAATGTGATCCCGATCCTGCCGTGGTTTGTGTTCCCGTGCCGGTGAACGTCGCACCTACACGGCAGATAGCCAATGGCGACCTGGAAGCATTCTGGGTGGAAGACCAGTACAAAGCCACGTCATGGCTCAGCCTGAATGCGGGCGTCCGCGTGACGCACTTTTCCGGCCTGGTGAGCGAAAATGCCGCGAGCCCGCGTCTGGGCGCAGCCATTGAAATTCCACACCTGCACTGGGTGCTGCGTGGCGCTTATAGCCGTTACTATCAGGCGCCGCCGCTGGATACGGTTTCTCCGGCCATTCTTTCCGCGCTCCCGGGCCAGGGATTTCTTCCGTTGAACGGCGAACGTGACGAACAGCATGAGATCGGCCTGACAATCCCATACCGCAACTGGGCGTTTGATTTCGACCAGTTCCGCACCGGCGCTCATAACTACTTTGACCATGATGCGATTGGGAACTCGAACCTGTTTTTCCCGCTAACGATCGAGAGCGTGCGCATTGTGGGTTATGAGGCCACTGTGCGTTCACCCAAGCTTTTCAAGAAGCTTGACGTTCATCTGGCATATTCTCATCAGACCGTGGAAGGCTCAGGCGGCATCACTGGCGGGCTCACTGACTTCGCACCGCCGCCGGTTGGTTTCTTTTATCTCGACCACGACCAACGCAACACGCTGAGCACCGGCTTCAGCGCCACGTTGCCATGGAAGACATGGCTTTCCGGAAACCTGGCGTACGGATCAGGGTTTCTGGATGGAGACGGGCCGGGCCATCTGCCCAGCAATGCGACGGTTGATCTAGCCCTGGGACGGTCATTCGGAGAGAACTGGTCAGCCAAGCTTTCCGCAACTAATCTAGCCAACAATCGATATTTTATCGACCTGAGCAATACGTTCGGTGGGACACACATGAGCGATCCGCGGCTGGTTTCATTCCAGCTTCGTTATCGGTTCCATTACTAGGAAGGGAATGATGAAGAGACTTCTTGCACTCATATTTGCCATGTCGGTGATGACGGCCGCGGTTTTCGCAGGCGACAAGAACCCGGTGGTTGGCGGGCAGGAAATGCTGCCAACCAGCAACATTATGCAAAACCTGTCCAAGTCAGCAGACCACACCACGTTTGTCGCGGCCATCAAGGCGGCCGGCCTGGAAGAGACGCTGAAGGGGGCCGGTCCGTTCACCATCTTCGCACCAACCAACAAGGCTTTTTCCGAGCAGCCCGCGGACTTTATGACCACGCTGATGAAGCCGGAGAACAAAGAACAGTTGAAAAAGATGGTGCTGTATCACGTTGTGGCGGGGAAACTGACCAGTACCGATTTGACAGACATTCTCAAGAAAGGTCAGGACCGGCACGAAGTGATGACTCTTTCCGGGCTGAAGCTGCACGTGGCCGATCACAACGGCAAGCACCTGATGGTGTTGGATGATGACGATGACATGGGCATGTTTGAAGCGGCGGATGTGAGTTCGTCCAACGGCATGATCCACGTGATCGACAATGTGATGACGCCTAAGGCACCTGAGAGTGCACCAACGAAATGATGGCAAGACTCCTGTAGAGGGCGACAGATTTTCAGTCGTGGTAGCGGCGGGGAATTTGTCGCCCATTTTTTTTGAGTCGAGTTTAGTGGTGAGGCTATTTGTTGGTTCGGGAGAACTACCTGATTCACCGTAGTCAGTGGATTCAACAAAATACATAGATCCTTCGACTGCGTCGTCGCATTCGCTCCGACTGCGCTCAGGATGACAATTCAGAAATTACCGGGGCTATCGGTTCGCTTCAGCTTACTTTTAGTTGGAGCCATTTCTTGAGGTGGACACTATTTCTTGCGCTGGACCTACTTTTTGCGCTGGACCAGAAAGTGCGCCAGCTCTTTCAACGTGTCGGCACGGTGTACAAACGAACCCAGGGCGTTGCATGCAGACGCGACGAGCTCATCGGCCATGCGGATGGATTCATCGATTCCGAAGAGGGAAGGATACGTCGCTTTCTCTGACGCTGTATCTTTACCGGCTGTTTTGCCCAGTTGCTCGGATGATTGGGTGACGTCGAGAACGTCGTCTACGATCTGGAAAGCAAGGCCGATGGAGCGGCCGAAATCGCGCAGGCGCTGGATCTCCGGCATAGTGCCATTGGCATAAATGCCGCCGCTGACCAGGCTGGAGGTGATCAGCGCTCCGGTCTTGGACCGATGAATGTATTCAAGAGTGGCTGCGTCGGCGGGGATGCGTTCGGACTCGATGTCCTTCACCTGGCCGCCGATCATGCCGTCCACGGTTCCGGTACCGCGGGCTACTTCTTCAATGATTTTCACGCGCGCTTCCGCAGGACATTTGAGACGGGCCATGATTTCGTAAGCCTGGGTCTGAAGAGCGTCACCGGCAAGGATGGCGATGGCCTCGCCGAAAACCACGTGGCAAGTAGGCTTGCCACGGCGGAGATCGTCATTGTCCAGAGCGGGGAGATCGTCATGAATGAGCGAATAGGTATGCAGCATTTCCAGAGCGCTACCCAGTTCTTCAATGCCCTCGGGGAGGTGGCCAGCGATCATGCGGGCTGCTTCCATGCAGAGGATGGGACGCAGGCGCTTGCCTCCCGCGAAAATGCTATGACGCATGGCCTGATGAATGGAATCCGGGCGCTGCGTGGGCGAAGGTAGAAGCTTTTCCAGCGCTACGTCAGTGAGCTGCCGGCCCTGTTCGAGGATATCTTTGAGCATGAATGGTTAAGTATAAAACACGCGGATTGTAAAACACGGCAGCAGGGAGCGAGGGACTGGAAAACATCAGGAAGTAAAAGCCGGGGCAGCAAATAATGAAGGGAGCGTTCGATCACGCTCCCTTGGATACTCACACCCTTGCGATACTCAAAGACCGCGCGGCTGTGGTTTGTGTGCGTACGCGCGCGGGTTATGACTTATGCCGCATGTGCCCGGGTCATAGGGTGTATGCTGCTGGCCGCCTGCACGATGGCGCGCACGTCAGAGCTATAGCAGCAATCAGAGGCGCCGGCGGTAAGGGCCAGCGTCCACATTTTTTCGTCGGGCAGGCGGTGTGTGCAGACAATGGTAAGGCCAGGAAACCTGGTATGAATCTGGCTCACGTCGTTCAGGCCAAAAACTTCAAGGTCAACAATGGCTGCGTCCGCCGTCTGGCCGGGGATGGCCTGCAGCAGGTCTTTCAGGGTAGCGGCTTTCGTGATCACGCGAAAATGGTTGTTCAATGACTTGGACAGAGAATCCGAAATCTGGCTGTTGCGTTGTGCGACAACTACGCTGAGAGGTTTCATCGAAGCACTTCCTTACGGCTGGGGGCAAGACACCGTTGCGGCGTCCTGCCGAACATCCAATCTGCAGGGGCGTCCTGCAGGCGAGTGGGGAAGAGTTTATTTCCTGGCCGAACCTTGAACCCGCTCGGTTGCGGCTTCATATGGTTCCGGCTGTAGCTTACCGTTTTGCTTCAGAAGAATTTCAACCTTGCCTTCAGCTTCCTCTAATTCCTTGCGGCAGGTAGAGGAAAGCTGCATTCCTTCTTCGAAGAGTTTCAATGCCTGCTCCAGGGGGGTATTTCCCTTTTCGAGTTCGTCCACGATTTTTTCCAACCGCTGAAGACACTCTTCAAATTTTGGCACAGTGCCGAAACTCCAACCTCAGTTTACTCGATAACGAGCGAATGGGTAACAAATATTGAGCGTGTTTCGATTGTGCGAGTGGCGCGAATGATGAATCACATTCATTCGGAAAAATTTCGATCACGCAGCTTTAACAAAAGCCGCTATCTGGAAGAAAGCAGAAGCCTATACCTTTGCTGCTGTAGATCCCATGCCGTCCAGTACTTCCACGGCGGAAGAATAGCGGCCCAGCGGAGCAGCTACCTGCGCGCCCTGAACCATGCCCCGAACCTGGTGCAACATTTCGCGAGCAATCTCAATGCCTTCCGCGCGCGCGGCTTCTGCATTGGGAGCTTTGGCCATGCGCTCAAGGATGGAATCGGGAACAGAAACGCGCAGCTCGTTCTTCATGAACTCAGCATTTCTGACGCTGGTCAACGGCCAGATTCCTGCCAACACCGGCACGCGATAATGCTCGATGCGTCGCAGAAATTGTTCCAGTAAGGCGATATCGAATACCGGTTGTGTGACAGCGTAGTCCGCGCCAGCCTGAACTTTGTATTCGAAACGGCGCACCTCTTCATCGATATTGACGATGCCAGGATTGGCGCCCACGCCGATCACGAATTTTGTTCCGCTGCCAATCGGATTGCTGCCGATATCCAGGCCGAAGTTCAAGCTATGAACGATGTTGACCAGGCCGATGGCATCGACATCGAAAACCGCGGTAGCGTCCGGATAGTTGCCCATCTTGGGCGGATCGCCGGTGATGCAGATCAGGTTATGAATGCCCATGGTGTAGCAGCCCAGCAACTCTGACTGCATGCTCAGCACATTGCGGTCACGACAGGTAAAGTGCAGCACCGTTTCCATCTCAGCCTGTTGCTGCACCAGCGTGCACAGCGCCAGATTGCTCAGGCGCGCGGAAGCGCGTGGACTGTCGGGAATATTGATGGCGTCAATGCCGGCCGCTTTCAGGAACCTGGCGCCTTCCACTTCCTTGCGGAAATCGATGCCTTTGGGCGGAACAATTTCCACCAGAGTGACGAACTCACCGGCGGCGAGCTTGCGTCCCAGATTTGAACGCTGGGCCAGCGGAGGCGGAGCGAAAGTGGCTTCGCGTTTAGGTTTGCTAACCGTGGAGACGCCGGCGGTTTTTCCTTTCGCGTCTGCCATGCGCAAGCCGGATTTCATTGACTTGATATGTTCCGGCGTGGTTCCGCAGCAGCCACCGATGAGGGTAACGCCGGCCGCGGCAAATTTGCGCGCATAACTGGCCATGTATTCGGGCGAACAAAGATAAATGTTGCGACCTTCAATGCTGCGGGGAACGCCGGCGTTGGGTTGCGCGGCCAGCGGCTTGTTGGTCTGACGACGGATACGCTCGATGGCTTCCAGCATGGCCACAGGACCAACGCTGCAGTTACATCCAATTACGTCCGCGCCCCACTCCTCGATTTTCGCGACAAAGGTCTCCGGACTGGCTCCGTCCAGGCAGTTACCGTCTTCGTCAATGGTCACCTGGGCCACGATCTGGGTGTGGGGCGAGACTTCCCGCGCAGCCAGAATCGCCTGATGCAGCTCTTCCAGATAGCCGAACGTTTCAAGCATGAAGAAATCCACGCCGCCTTCCAGCAAGGCAGCCATCTGCTGCTTGAAGGATTCGCGCGCTTCTTCGCGAGATGTTTTGCCGAGCGGCTCAATGCGCACACCCAACGGGCCTACGGATCCGGCGACCAGGACCTCGGCTGCCACCTTGGCGTTGTAGGCGTCAGCGGCCTGCCGCGCCAGTTGCGCACCCACGAAGTTGATCTCGTGGACTTTGTCGGCCAATCCATGACGGCCAAGGCGGTAAGAGTTACCGCCAAAAGTGTTGGTTTCAATCACCTCTGCCCCGGAGCTCAGGTATTCCTGGTGGATACCGCGAATCAGGTCCGGTTGAATGAGGTTCAACTCGTCATAACACTTGTTGATGAACACGCCCTTTGCGTAAATCAGCGTGCCCATGGCGCCGTCACAAAGTACAGGACCGCGTTTTAGCCGGGATAGGAGGTCTAAAGCCATTTTCTTCTCTATTCAGAATACCGCAGTGGGCAGAATACTTTCTACTTCGACCATTGAAAGGTGAATTTAAACGCATGAAAGGTGAAACTGCGCGTTCTATACAACGGGAAAACCTTGTCTGATTGCAGCCATGTCATTCTCCGCTGGGTTGTGCGCTCCATGGAAGCCAGGTCTTCAAAGTCGCTCTGTTATAATCGCGGTTTCATAACAAAGGGTTTAGGTCACTTGATAAGAGCTCAAAACAGGTATGTTCTGGGAGTGGTGCTGGCTGCATTCGCTATTGTGATGGCGGGATGTGGATCAAGCAGTTCCTCCACGTCGCAAACTGCTCCATTAACGAACATCAGCAAGAGAGTGCTCGTGTCCAATGAGGCTGGCGTGGTGCGAATCATGAATGCCAACAATGACACGCTGAGCGCCAAGACTGTGGGCCTGGCGGCGCCCACCAAGATGCTGAAAGCGGGTAACTTTACTCTCATCGCCCAGAACACCACCGCAATTGCGATTTTCAACAACGCTACGGAGGTCATCGATTTCAATACGCCGACGGCAGACATTCCCAGCGATATCGCGCTGTCCCCGGATGGATCTACCGCATGGGTGGCGGAGAGAAACGTTGGCCTGGTACAAGCGATCAGCACATCGACCGGCGCGGTGACGGCAAATATATCCATTCCGAACGCGGTTCGGTTGTCGATGAGTCCGACCGGAACGCGGCTTCTGGTGTTTACTGATACGCTGAAGCCACTGCCCAATGCGGATAATTTCTGGGTGATCGATACCAACAGCGTGGTGAACACCGCGAACAAGACCGCGAGCCCGGTGACAGCCCCTTCACTGGACCAGCCTTTCAACGCAATTTTCAATGGGAGTGAAACGCAGGCATTTATTTTGAGTTGCGGAAAGCCGTGCGGCGGTTCCGGAGTGGGATCGAACGTATCCAAAATTGACTTCGCAAGTCCGTCGGCGCCCGGCACCATTGCCGTGATTCCGGTTCTTTCTGCAACCGTCGGCACTATCAATGGCACTAGTCTCTTTGTCGCAGGTACGCCACTGGGAAGCCCGTTCGGCACACTGCAGGTGATCGATACCGGGGCCCTGGTAGTCGTGGGAGCGGCCAGCCAAATCACGGATGGCACCCATCTCAACATGGCGGTGGCGTCCAACAACCGTTTGTATATCGGTTCGAGAGCCTGCACGCCGGGACCGTCGAGTGTTGCGAATCAGGTTGCTGGTTGTTTAAGCATCGCCAACATCAGCGGCCCGCCAGGGGCAAGCGGATTGCCTATCGCGCGGCCAAGTGAATCGGCCTTTCGACAGAATCTTGACGTAACCGGCTTCCAGCCGATCTCAGGTCGCAACATTATTTATGTGGTGCAGGGCGCCGAACTGGATATTTTCGATACCGGTCTGGATGCGCCTTCACCCACCATCACGGAGATCGATATTGTCGGCCAGGCGATCGACGTGGTTCAGATTGATCCGTAAAGTTTCTGCAACCTGTAGAAAAATCTTACCGCTGATAAACGCTGATCAAAAACCAGGGCAGGCTACATTCCGAGGTGTGAGCAGCGTTTGGTTGATAAGCTGGTCTGCCAACGGATGAGGCGCAGGGATGTGAAGTGTATGAAGGTCGCCCGTCGTTACCTTCGAGCGCGTCTCTCCATCATTGTCGGCGGTGCAAACTCCTTGAGAATGAGCCTTTGACGCTATTCTGTGTTTTGAGGAACGCAGTGGTCACAAAGAGGGGGTTGAGAAACCACAGTCACTTTTGATGGAAGATCAAAGGTCACAAATGTTTCGGCATGATCTCCCCAGCGGGGTTTGCCTACTAATTTGAACTCGAAAACAATAACTGTCTTGTTGCCGTCTTCCACGCTGAATCTCCATTGCTTGAGAGCCGCCACGACCGCATCGGCTAGAGGTGGGCTTCCATCTACATTTACCCCCACGACTTTTCCTTCACCGTCAGTCTCAACATGAGCGGTGACAATTCCCTGGCGACGCGCAAGGCGAGCCACTTCTGGGTATCGGATAGGCTCAATGTGCTTGGGCGAAGCCGATGAACCAAGGAATACTGTCAATACGAATATCAATGTCAGCATAGCCATTTCCCTTTGCCAAACGATTTTATTGTGCCCTTACACTTACCAGCCCCCCACATTCCCAGGAGCGTAACCTGCCTGACTTTTTATTTTCCCGGCGTTAACACCAAGCTGTGTGATCTGGCGCTCTGGACTGCCTGGTCTGAGTAAGCCAGCGTGAATGTGGTGTTGCCAAACCAAGTGGGCCAGTGGTCCATGTAATAAGGGCTGAAGATCTGGCCTGATTCTCCAATCACAATATTGAAAGTGGATGCATCCAGGTTGGAGAAATCAACCGTCATGCGCTCTGACGGGCCAAATCCGCGGCCCACTTGCTTCACTGTGTACCCGCCGCCGGATTGAGCATGCCGCCCGGGCGCGCTCATTCCACGCAGCACGGGAACCGCGCCGAACAACGGATGGTCAATCACCAAAGGGAACTGCTCACCGTACTTCCACGTGTTCAGGTCAGCAGGCGCGTCGTGGATGGCTTTTTCTACCGCTGCGGTGAGCATGTCATCAAAGTTGGCATAGCCCGGAGCCAGCCAGCGTTGCGGCTGGTTCTGAACGATTGTCTCCAGCGCCACGGCCGATTCTGACCATGTGTATTCCTCCCACGCTTTGCCGAGCTTGGGTTGCAAGCAGCATCCGGCGGAGCGCGGTGCGGGCTTTTACTTCAATGGTGGGTGCGGCGGCATCGGCAAGCATGCGACCATCAAACCGGCGGAGAAGATCAGCGGCCTGGCGAAGACGATCATTCGCTTTGTTGCTGTGATCAATGGCGGTTGCGAAGTGGCCGGCGAAGAAACGATCGTATTCAGACGTGATGTCGGTTTGCAGGGCCAGCATGTCCGCCGGACTAAACTTCCTGCCTGGCTCCTGCAAGACCTTGTATATCCGCTCCGTTCGATAGGGCGGGAACCACTGCGTGGCAAGCAGATAGGGATAGCCTTCCGGCGTAATTCTGGAATTGGCGGTGGCGATGATTCCGCCCGGCGGATTGTAGACAGCAGGAAGCTTGTCAAAGTCGAGATAACCGGTCCAGTCATGCTGGCCGTCAGCGCCGGAGACAGGAATGGTTCCATCGCCGGCGGCGCGGACAGGAATAAAGCCCATGGGTTGATAACCGATGTTGCCGTCCACATCGCCATAGACCACGTTCTGTGACGGCGTGGCGAAGGCTGACAGGGCTTTGCGGAACTGGTTCCAGTCCTGTGCGGAATCAAGATCAAAGATGGGAATGGTGATATTGCGTGAATCGTAGATGATCCATTGCAGCGCGATCTCGCGAGTCTCGCCGGGGAGGAGGCTGGTAATGATGGGGCCATGACGGGTGACCTTCACGTCAAAAGGAACATCAGGCGTGCTTTTTACATGGATGACTTCATGAAACACTTCAGGTTTCTGCCAGCCTGTGGGAGTCTGATATTCGCCAGCGGCGTTAACGTTTTCCACGAACAGATCCTGAACGTCAGGATTCAGGTTGGTGTAGCCCCATGCAATGCGCTGATTGTGGCCAACAATTACGAAGGGCATTCCGGGAAGGGTGAAGCCTTCCACGTTAAAACCAGCGGCATGAAGATGGACTTCATACCACATGCTGGGCTCACGATGCGGGAGATGCATATCATTGGCGAGCAATGGCTTTCCCGTGGTGGTGTGCGCACCGGAGACCACCCAGTTGTTTGATCCGGGAAGGCAAGCTTCACAATCGGAATCATGAGATGGCAGCGGAAGTTGAAGGTTTACTTTAGGTCTTTCTAGGGCTGAGGCGGGTGCGGCCGTGGCGGTCTTTTTTTGTACGCTGGCTCCGGGCGCTGCATCGCTGGCGGGAGCATGATCTCGCGGCGAGCTCGGCGGATAGAGGTCAGCCATGAGTTCAGGCGCGAGTAGCTTGGCCATCTTCTCCCTTGTCCATTCCATTTCATATTGCGGATTCAGAAGCTGGCTCATGCCGATACCGATCAGGACTGAATCGGATGGCGTCCAGGGGCGCGGGGAGTAGCGCAAGACGCGGAACTCAATTGGCAGATTGTTGCGGTGTTGGTCGATATATGCATTCACCCCGCTGGCATAGGCGGCAAAAAACGCGCGATCGCGATCATTGAGCTGACCTGTGACGCGTTCTGCTACAGCCCGCAAACGGAGAATGCGCTGCTGCTTGTCATAGTCCACCCAGGATGGCGGCGTGCCCTTTATACGTGAGGGCGGAGCACTGGCTGCAGGCAGGATCTCCGCCAGCTCACCGCCCATAGCGCGCCGGGTCATATCCATTTGCCAGAGACGGTCCTGCGCGGTGACGTATCCCTGTGCGAAAAAGAGATCTTCATTGCTGGAAGCATTGAAATGGGGAACGCCATGCGAATCGCGAATGACCTGAACGGGTGCTTTCAGTCCGCGGAGTGAGATTTCACCGTCGAGCTGCGCAAGAGAACCCCGGGCCGCGCTGTAGAACCACAGAGAGAGACCGGCTACAGCGAGAATCGCCAACAACAGGATGAACGAGACAATCTTAAGTATGAGGCGCAGACCGCTTCGGCGAGATGGAGGAGCAGCAATGGTGGTGGACATGGATTGCGATTGTAAGGCAATTTTGGCAATCTTCAATCGGTCTTCGATTTGTATTTGAAATTTAGAATTTAGAATTTCAAATTTGAAATTGAAAATCCTGCCAATTTCGCCGATTGGGGCTACATACCGCTAGCGCGAATCTTATCGGGTTATAATGAAAATGAAATTCAATTTCATTTGCCGATAAGGCAAGGTCTCCGGGCAAATCTAAAGATGCTGCAAAAGCGAATTGACGATCATGCGCCGCCATCGCGAGAAGCCGTACGCGAAGCCCAGGAAATATTCTTCAAACATTTGAAGCGCGTGGGACTGAAGCATACCGAGCAGAGAGACACGATCCTGCGGACGTTCCTGGATACGCGCGACCATCTCTCCACCGACGAGCTTTTCCGGCTGGTGAGGAAGAAGGACGCGAAGATCGGGTTTACCACCGTTTATCGCACACTGAAACTGCTGGCAGAATGCGGACTGGCGAGCGAAGTGGCGTTCCACGACGGAGTGGCACGCTATGAGCACCAGTTTAACCGCCGCAGTCATCATCACATGGTGTGTACGGAGTGCGGAGCATCGGTTGAATTCTTTTCACCGGAAGCAGGGAAACTGCAGGAAGAGATTGCGCGCAAGCATCGCTTTGACGCGACCCGCCATACATTCCAGATCTACGGAATTTGCGAAGACTGCCGCAAGCGCAACGGCAAGAAGGCTGTTTGATTTTTCGAAGCGCACAGCCCGCGTCAGATAACTGTTTACGGAGAGTTTACAGCCACCATGCTGGCGCTATGGTTGAATAACCGCATAGAGTCTTTGCGAGTGACCTGGCCGCGCTTTCCCCCTCAAAAATAGCGCGGCCATTTTTCTGCCTTGCCCACAGGCCGCCCCCTAGCAGAAAAGAAATGCGGGTTTCGTCTGCTATCAATGAGAGATTCTGGAACCAGAGTTGTTTACAGCGAGTTTACAAACCACTGAAACCAGCGTGGATAAAATCCAGACAGGCTGAATGGAAAGCAGAACAAATTTATCCTCCTTCCACACGAAACAACCGATAGATAATGGAGAAGAAGCCGGGGAGAGTAGAGGGAGCATTCCGCTCTCATTGAAGATGGCATGAGCAAGTTCACCTGGACAAATCGCAAATTTTCCACGGCCGTTGTCCTGGTGCTGGCGGCAGTACTGATTGGGCTGGCAGTGTTGCAGTATCGCTGGAGCGCGGAGATGAGCGTGGCCAACACCGACCGCATGGCCATGGAACTGGAAGCCAGCCTGCTTCGCCTGCGCGAGGACCTGCATATTGAAGTGGCAGGGATTTGCCTTCGTTTGCAGGTGGATCCGGGTGCTTCAACCAGAGAACGCCGCCGGCTTTACGCACAACAGTTCGAATCCTGGCGGAGGACGGCACGGCACCCCGGCGTGGTCAGCAATGTTGTCCTGTTGGAAAATGATCCCGAAGACGGAGTCCAGACACTCGCACTGGATAGTAAAGATAAGTTCCACGTTCAGCCATGGCCAGCGCGTTATGCGCAACTTGAAACGAAGTTGCTGTCGATATCCGCTGATCTGGCTGTAGCCGGCAAACAGTTTGGCGCTGACCAAAGCGGCGCCTACCAGGGACGGGAGATCGCCAAACAGGATTTTCTTTCCTCCTATTCAGTACCTTTGTTGATTGATGAGAGCATTCCAGCGATTGCTCTGCCTGTGTATCACGTTGAATCTGGTGCGGGAGGAAAAGCCACACGCAAGGTGGCTGAAATCGATTGGCTGGTGGTGGAACTGGACCGGGAGATGATCCAGAAACACATTGTCCCCGAGTTGGTCACCAAATTTTTTGGTACGCCGGAAAAATCGGAATACGAGATTGCTGTTTTTGGAGGACAAGGCCAGAAAGAGGTGCTCTACGCCAACGATCCGGGCGTGGTGCACTATTCGGAAGGCACGTCCGATGATGCGGTGAGGGTCTTTGGTCCTCCGCACGGGCCTCCATTGTGGGGCCTGGCGATGGTGGTGGTGCTGCCAAAATCCAGGACCATGTCTTCCAGCGACAAGCTGGGTGAGGCTGAAGATCTGGAGACGAAGTGGCCGACCCGCATTGAACCCATTCATTACACGACGGACCAAAAAGACTGGGTGATCATTGCGCGGCATCGCGACGGTTCACTGGATGCCGTGGTGGCGTCTGTGCGCCGTCGAACGCTGATCATTGGCTTTGCCGTTCTGATCCTTCTGGGCGCCAGCATGGCCATGCTGCTGGTGAGCAGCCGACGCGCTGAAGCATTGGCCCGTCAACAAATGGGATTTGTTGCCGCAGTGTCACACGAGCTGCGGACACCGCTGGCGGTGATTTGCTCCGCGGCAGACAACATTGCCGATGGAGTGGTGCCGGACAAGCAACGCATGGTCCAGTACGGAACTGTAATTAAAACTTCCACCCGGCAATTGATAAATCTGGTGGAGCAGGTGCTGGCGTTCGCCGCCACCAGGGATGAGCGGCATCGCTACGATCTTGCGCCGATCAAGGTTTCGGAGATCATTGATGATGCCTGTGCCAATACGTCATGGGAGATTCGAGAAGCCGAGGTAAAGCTGGAATGCACTGTAGCCCCGAACCTGCCCGACATAATGGGTGACCGAGCCGCATTGGCCCACTGTCTGCAGAACCTGATTACCAACGCAGTGAAGTACGGCGGCCGTGAGCGCTGGGTGGGCGTGCATGCAGGCTTGGGATCGTCAGCCAGGGGAACAGCTGAAGTGCAGATTACGGTCAAAGATCGCGGAGTTGGGATCCCGGAAAAAGAGATCAGCCATATCTTCGAGCCCTTTTACCGCAGCCCGTCCGTCATATCGTCACCCATTCGAGGGACAGGATTGGGCTTGTCACTGGCGATGACGATTGCGCGCGCCATGGGTGGAACCATTACGGTGAGCAGCCAGCCCGGCACAGGCAGTTCTTTTACGCTGCACCTGCCGGTCATTGCACATCCTGGTTTGAATAGCGAATTACAGGAACTAAATACCGCTCAAAGCTAAAGGCCGAGTGAATGCCAGAACATCATGTGTTGTTGATTGAAGACGAACAAGCACTGCGGATGACACTGAGCGACAGGTTGGCCGCCGAAGGATACGGAGTGGAGTGCTCCGAAGACGGTCTTGACGGACTGAAGCGCGCTACCGAATCGCCCTATGACCTGATACTGCTGGACGTGATGCTGCCGGGCAAGAACGGCTTTGAAGTCTGTCGTGAGATCCGGCAGGCAGGGCTGCTGACTCCGATCATTATGCTGACGGCGCGCAGTTCGACGGAAGACAAAGTTGTGGGGCTGAAAATCGGCGCCGACGACTACGTTCCCAAGCCGTTTGACATGATGGAACTGATGGCGCGGATTGAAGCGCTGCTGCGCCGCGTGAATAACAAGCCTCCCAGCCTGGATGTTCACCACTTTGGCCCGTTGAAGGTTGACTTCCGCGGAACTGCGGTTTCGCGAAACGGGACGGCTATTCCACTTTCGGCACGGGAGTATCAGCTGCTGCGTTACCTGATTGAACACCGTGGAACCACGCTCTCCCGTAACCAGATGTTGCAGGAAGTGTGGGGATACAGCGCGGATACTTTCACGCGCACGGTGGACGTACATGTAGCGAGCCTGCGACAGAAACTGGAAAATGATCCCAAGAGACCGGAACTGATCCTGACGGTGCCGGGCATGGGATATAAGTTCGCGGCGTGAATCTTTCAACAGAAATCCTTACAACTGAAAACTGTCCAACAAAAGAAAAGCGGACCAGAGCCATCTCCGGTCCGCCGGGTTGCATGAGGCAGGCTCATCACGTCAGTCTCACGCGTTCGAGTGAAGGCTGGTTTGAAGGCAGTTAAGAAATTGCGCGCCGCGCACTGACTGAATCATGTTGGCGAGTTCACGACCTATACGCGGCTTGTGAATGAAAGCGTGCGCGCCGCAATCGATGGCCTGGGAACGGATTTCAGGCGAATCATTTCCGGACATCAGGACCACCGTGGTTTCAGGAAAATGCATGGTGATGAGGGCGGCAGCGGCGATGCCGTCCACGTGCGGCATTTGCACGTCCATGAGAACCAGATCGGGACTCATGGCTGAAACAAGCCCAAGGGCCTCACTGCCATCATTGCCACGGCCCACGATCTCCACTTCCTTGTTGGACTCCAGCAATGCACAAAGCACTTCGAGCAGTTCTGGGGAATCATCCACAATGATCATGCGCAAGGGGTCAGTGTGGCCGGCCAGATGGCCGAAATCAGAAGTACAAAAATGAAAATATTCACTGCGAGTAGCCATATAAATAACTCTTTCTCCCCCGACAACTGGTACTGACTCAATATGTTTGTATCTAAACATCTTTTATCTAAACATCTTTGACGTGCATGCGGGGTTAAAGGTCAGTAAGAATTCGTAAAAGATTTGTAATCGCATGTGGGTTTCGCGCTTTCACATTTTATGCAAAGATTCATTACAATCGTTGCGTAATGAAGCTGCGCCGTTACGTTCCCGAAGATTTCTCCCGGATCACGGAAATTGACCATGCGTGCTTTGCGGAGGGGATCGCGTATCCGGAAGAAGAGATGCGGCACTTTCTGGGGATGCCGTCGGCGATCACACTGGTAGGCGTGAACGGTAAGAGCGTGCACGGATTCGTGATTGCGGACCATTTTCGTCCCCGAAAGGGGGCAAAGTTCATGGGTCGAATCATCACGATTGATGTTGAGCCAGAAGCACAGAAGAGCGGCCTGGGAACGCTGCTGCTGGCAGGCGCGGAAGAAGAATTAATGAAGGCCGGATGCGGCCATGTTTCGCTGGAAGTGGCGGTGGACAACGAAGTCGCGCTGCGCTTCTACAAGAAAATGGGATATTCGGTGTTGAAGGTGCTGCCCAGATATTATCTGGGCTCGGTGGATGGTTTGCTGATGGGGAAGAGGTTGGGTGGGCGATAATTGCCGAGATGGGATGACGTGGTGATTTTGAGACTGCGACTATTCTCATTTGCACCTTTCGCAACCGGGAAGGTTTTGTGTCGCCCCCTACGGGGCTCGGTTTCAAACCTCAGAATTCCCAGCGCTTACGCGCTGGGCTACATAATTTCGCGCCTGCGGCGCTGCGGCTGCGCGCGTTCATTGACGGGGATTTGGGATGACGCGTCATCGGGGTTTTTTCGCAACCGGGGAAAATGCATAGATCCTTCGACTGCGTCGTCGCATGCGCTCCGACTTCGCTCAGGATGACAAAGGGATAGAGTTTGGGGAGAACCTCTCGTCACTGCATGGTAGCGAATATCATCCTCGGGATCCTTCGACTGCGTCGTTGCATGCGATCTGACTTCGCTCAGGATGACAACTTAGGAAACCCTTTTCAGCGTGAGTAAGCTGGTGCTGACAGCGCGTGTTCGTTGACGGGGATTCGGGAGGACGGTCGTTTTTATTAGGGTGAGGCGAAGGTCGATTCGGGAGGCGTTTTCATAAAGCTTGGCGGAGTCAATGCGCGCTAAGAGTCGCACGAGAATGTTAGAATCCACTTTCGTTTTCACTTCCCACCATGACCAAGTCGCGCACTGAAATCAGGATCGCAATTGATAGCGGTGGAACATTCACCGACTGCGTGTGGCTGGATGGATCCACGCTGCGCATTCTCAAGGTCTTCTCCACGCCAAAAGACCCGTCGCAGGCCATAGCGGAAGCGGTGGAGAAAATAGCGCCACCGGGCGCGGACGTAACCATCTCCATCCTGCATGGCACCACGGTAGGAACCAATACTCTGCTGCAGCGCAAAGGCGCTCGCGTGGCATTTGTTACGACGCGCGGTTTCGAAGATTCCATCGAGATCGGGCGGCAGAACCGGCCGCGGCTGTATGACTTCTTCTTTGAAAAAGATCCGCCGCTGGCGACACGGGAACTGCGCTTTGGAGTGAATGAGCGTGTGGCTGCGGATGGCAGCGTCCTGCGCGAGGCCGGCCCGGCTGATCTGGAATCGCTTGTTGCAGAGGTGGCGAAGGCCAAGCCGGAGGCGATTGCGCTGTCACTCTTGTTCTCATTCGCAAATCCCAGGAATGAGCAGGCAGTGACGCGTGCGCTGGAGAGATTGCAAATTCCTCTCTCCGTTTCGCACAAAATACTGCCTGAATTTCGTGAGTATGAACGTGCCAGCACGGTGCTGGTGAATGCTTATCTACAGCCGGTGATGCAGACGTATCTGGAAAAGCTGCGGCAGCGGGCTGAGCAGCGTAACCGTTCCCGGATTTTTGTGATGCAATCGAGCGGCGGCATTACCGCGCTGGCGACGGCGGCAGAGCAACCCGTGCGTACCGTGCTGTCCGGTCCGGCAGGTGGAGTGGTGGGAGCAGCGGCAGTGTGCCGGCGCAGCGGGTTCGAAAAGATCATCACCTTTGATATGGGTGGAACGTCCACGGACGTGGCGCTGATTGACGGCCAGCTGGCAACCACGAATGAAGCCGAGGTGGCCGGGCTGCCGGTGCGCGTGCCCGTGCTGGACATACATACGGTGGGCGCGGGCGGCGGTTCTATCGCGCGCTTTGACGCGGGCGGTGCGCTCCGCGTGGGGCCAGAATCAGCAGGCGCGGATCCGGGACCGATTTGTTATGGCAAAGGCGAGCAGCCGACGGTGACCGATGCCAATCTGCTGCTGGGACGCCTGCCCGCAGACCAGTTTCTGGGGGGAGATTTTCAGCTGGATCTGGCACGCACGCAGCGATTGACGAAAGCCTGGCTCAGGCAGCAGGGAACCAAACTCTCAGTCGAACAGTTTGCCGCGGGCGTTATTCGCGTGGTCAACGCGAACATGGAGAAGGCCATCCGCGTGGTGTCGATTGAGCGGGGGCATGATCCGCGAGATTTCGCGCTGGTGGCATTCGGCGGCGCAGGCGGGATGCACGCGTGTGAGCTGGCGCAGTCCCTGCGAATTCCCACGGTGATCGTGCCGGCGTATCCCGGAGCGCTGTCAGCGCTGGGCATTCTGATCAGCGACGTGGTCAAGGACCATTCGCGAACGGTGCTTCTACGGGTGAAGGACCTTCCCAGAAAACAAATGGAAAGCATTTACCGGGAGTTGCAAGACGAAATTGAACGCGAATTGAAGAAGGAAGACTGGCAAGGCAGGGCGGTGCTGGAGCGGCATGCCGACCTGCGTTATCGCGGACAAGGTTATGAGATCAACCTGGCCTATGGCGCAGATCTACTGGAACGCTTCCATGTTGAGCACAAACGGCGATATGGCTATAGCAGTCCGGAGCGCGAAGTGGAGATCGTGACGTTGAGGATGCGGGGAAGAATCGCGTCGCCGGAAAGGCTGGCGGGAATGAAGTTCGGCGGAGAAGACCGGAAGCGAAAGACTGCGCCGATGAAAATGCGGGTGGTCAGCAGGGGGAGTTTGAAGCCCGGCAGGAAAATGAAAGGGCCGACGATTATTTCTGAATACAGCGCAACTACTTTTGTGCCTCCGGGTTTATTTTTCCAGGCCGATAAGGCTGGTAATCTCCTGGTTGAAGTTGTCTAGTGCGGCAGGGCATCAGTCCATGGTGCTCTGCCGAATGTTTTTGGGGACGGGCGAGAGAAAATCAAGCGCAAGGTCCCTCACCCCTACTCGGCAGCTGAAGAATGCGCTGCCTCGCTGACGGGGATTCGGGATGACGGTCCGGTTGTGGTGCTCTGCCGAATGTTTTTGGGGACTATTCTTGTTTGCGGCTTTTGCAATCGGGAAGGTCTTGTGTCGCCCCTACGGGGCTCGGTTTCAAACCTCAGAATTCCCAGCGCTTACGCGCTGGGCTACATAATTTCGCGCCTGCGGCGCCGCTGCGGCTCTGCGCGTTCGTTGACGGGCGTCGGGATGACGAGGTGTTGTGGTGCTCTGCGGAATATTTTTTCGCAACCGGAAAAAATACATAGATCCTTCGACTGCGTCGTCGCATGCGCTCCGACTCCGCTCAGGATGACAATATTGAAAACCTTTTTCGGCACGAGTAGCCTGGTACAGTGAAATGTCGGGATGACGGCTTTTCTGCATAAAAAGAAAAAGGCGTTCCCTTGGGAACACCTTTTTGAAATTCCATTGGTTCAGGAATGTTGGTCAGGCCACGTCTTTATCGCGATTGAGTCTTTCACGATCGATTCTTTCCTGATCGGTTTCAACATCGCGGTTTTTTTCTTCGATGTTGTCCTTGGCATCGCGAACAGCGTCTTTCACTTTTCCCACAGCATTTCGTGCCTTGCCCTTGGCCTGCTCCAGAGCGCCTTCCGCCTGGGCTTCGTGGTCACCTGTCCACTCGCCCACCTGGCGTTTGACGCGTCCAGCAACGTCTTCCGCTTTTCCCTGAATACGATCCTTGTCCATGATTTCATCCTCCCTGTTGTTGCATTGATGCCTGTTGTTGCATTGATGTTCATCTGCTAAGTAGTCCGCTTAGACAACCGTTCGTCTTCCTGAAATGAGCTGGAAAACTAAAGCGACCAAAGCCAACACAAGCAGAATGTGAATAAAGCCACCCATGGTGTAGCTGCTGACTACTCCCAGCAACCACAGAACAAGCAGCACTACGAAGATTGTCCAAAGCATAATTCGTCACCTTTAAAGTTTCGTTCCCGTCACAAGCTTGGACGAGAAAGAGGCAGGGGCAGGTTGCAGGAAATCGAGAGCTGCTGGTTGAAATGCAGCCTTAGTTAATTTCATTGGGGTGAAGATTGCGTACATCCTATTGGAAGCTCTTCACGGCCTGGCACGCGGTGCCTGCTCCACGGCGTGGTGCCAGCGATATTCAATTGAGGCGATCAAAAGAATCAAGCCCAAGGTCCCTCCGTCCTACTGCCACCCCAACGCACGAAGCGTGCGCCGGGGACCCGGTTCACGCGCTGGAGACAGCGCGCGTTCGCTTAACGGACGTCGGGATGACGCGTGATCGCGGTTTTTGTCGCAACCGGGAAAATGCATAGATCCTTCGACTGCGCCGTCGCATTCGCGCCGACTCCGCTCAGGATGACAAAAGGGAGAGAGCGTTCTTCAATAAAAACATCCATAGAGTCACAGTCTCTCAGCATAAAGTCACGGTCTTCAGCATAAAGTCACAGTCTCTCAGGATGACGAGAGGCGAGTTTGGGAGAACTCCCTGAAGCAGCATTTTTGCGAACCGGCATTCTCGGGATGTTTCGACTGCGAGCCGCGGTGGTTCGCGCGGCTCTGCGCTCAACATGACAGGGTTTGGCGGTGGCCCATTTCTTTTGCGTATTGTGGTTCCGAACCATGTGGAGGCGATATGATCGTAGGCCATGAAAGTTGGCGGAAACAAAATTGCGATACAGGGAGAGCGCGGAGCATTCAGCCATCAGGCGGCCTTGAAGCTGATGCCAAAGGCGCAAGTGCTGGCGTGCAGCCGGTCAGCGGAAGTATTTGACGCGGTAGACTCCGGCGCCGCGGTTGCGGCCATGATCCCGGTGGAGAACACTCTGGCTGGACCGGTTGGTGAACACCTTGACCTTCTGGTGGAACGCAATGTGTTTATCACGCACGAAGTGCTGCTGCGGATCGGACACAACCTGATCGCTGCGCCGGGCGTGAAGCTCGAAGATATAAGGAAGGTCATCTCACATCCCGTGGCGCTGGACCAGTGCAGAAACTTTTTCAAGAAGCACAAGAAGATCGCCTCCGTTCCGTTCTATGACACGGCGGGTAGCGTGAAACATGTGATGGAAAATAACCTGCGCGATACGGCGGGAATCGCCGCGGTGCAGGCAGCCAGGGAATACGGCGGCAAGGTTTTGCTCGGCGGCCTGGAAGATGATCACAGAAACTTTACCCGGTTTTTTTTCATCGAAAAGATGGCAATCGAAAAAACGATAAGAGTGGCAGCCAATGCCGATAAGACTTCCCTGGCTTTTTCCCTGAAGAATGTGGCCGGAGCGCTTTTCAAGGCCTTGAGCGTATTTGCGCTGCGGGACCTGGACTTGAGCAAAATCCAATCCCGGCCGGTGCGCGGCAAACCATGGGAATACCGTTTCTTTGTGGACGTGCTGCGCGGGCAGGATGAGGCCATGGAAAATGCGCTGCGTCATTTACAGGAGATCGCCCGTCCGGTGAAGGTGTTGGGAATCTATCCCAGAGCGAAATAACCTGCGAGGTTTGCCAAGCTGATAAAAACCGACTTGAGGCACGGCCCTTCGAGTGAGGGTAAAATGTCACGAATACATAAAGTCGCGCTGCTCCTGTTTGTAACCCCCCTCTTGCTCTCAGCTGGGGTGACGCAAACACAAAGAGATTCGCCCGGTGCGATCGTGCTTCGTTATTGCACTCTGGATCTCAAAGGCGCTCGATTGTCATCGACCGGTTTCGAGAAAATGCAAAATCTGTCTACCTGGGAAGAGGAACCCGGTTGGGATACTTTGATGGTGACAGATCGATTCGTAATCAAGGACCAGAAAACTAGTGGAGCTAACGCGACGGTAACAATCTCTTATTCGAATCGTGGGAGTATCAGCGAGAGTAAATTTGCGCCTTCAACCCAGACGGAATTAGTGCGATTTGAACTTCGCCGGAAAAACCACGTATGGCAAATTGCTTCTCCCATCATTCAGCCTCATGTATCGCCAGCGGCAGCAATCAATCACATTCAGGGTCTTGTACGTGATGAGGGAGAGGAATCATCAAAGAAATGGGCGGAAGCCCTTGCCAGCTTGAGATCGATAGACAATTCAGCAAACAAATAAAAGCGATTAGATTGCGGCCCCAACCACCGGATGCAATTCCAAAATTATTGCTGTTTTTCGACTCTGGGCTGCGAATCTGGGCCAGGGATTAAGACGGTTGCGGTAGGGTCGCACAGAGGGAAGCCGAAAGGTTATTAGTTTTCGGTAATTTGCGGGTAATCCGACACATGGGGTAGAATCCGCCCGATTGACTTAAAAGGGGAAATTGATATCCCTGCATCTTTCCCGAGGGTGTCGTCATCAATATGTGAGCGACTTACTATCAAGGATAAATATGGCGTCTGAAAATATTAATAATGTCATAGGGTTAGAAGGGGCGCCTGAACAGGAAAATAAGATAACGGAGACCCATAAAAAGGGTGTGCCGGTGCTTCCCGTACGAGATACGGTCCTGTTCCCGCACGCAGTATTACCCCTCACCGTGGGCCGGGAAAGCTCTATACAGCTCATCAATTCATTAGGCGATGAGAAGACCATACTGGTGGTGGCCCAAAGAGAAGCCCGCGTGGATTCTCCGCAACCAGCAGATTTATTCAGTATCGGGACTCTGGCAACGGTCCACAAAGTGGTCAAGATGCCGAACCAGAGCCTGTTTGTGTTTACCGAAGGATTGCAGCGTGGCAAGCTGGGCGAGTTTACGCAATTTACGCCCTTCATGCGCGCCAACGTCGACCTGATCGACGACAGCGAGCCGGACCAGGCACCGGAGATCGAAGCGCTCCAGCGAAACGTGCTGACGCTGTTCCAGCAGATTGTGGCGGGATCGCCCACTTTGTCTGACGAACTGCAGACCGTGGCTATCAACATCGAAGAGCCGGGTCGGCTAGTGGACTTTGTGGCGTCGTCTCTGCCATTTCTATCGACCAAAGATAAGCAGGAGATCCTGGAAACGCCGGAAGTGCAAAAGCGTTTGCAGGTGATCAACCAGCATCTGGCAAAAGAGCTGGAAGTGCAGCAGTTGCGCAACAAGATCCAGACGGAAGTCCAGGACCAGGTGCAACAGTCGCAACGTGAGTACTATCTGCGCGAGCAGATGAAGGCCATCCAGAAGGAACTGGGTGAGCAGGATGAAGCGGCTCGCGACGTTGACGAGCTGAAACAGAAGATTGAAGCGGCTGGAATGCCGGAAGAAGTAAAGAAAGACGCGCTAAAAGAATTGACGCGCCTGGGACGCATGTCACCCATGGCGGCAGATTATTCCGTCACGCGCAATTACATTGAATGGCTGGCGGTGCTGCCGTGGGCAAAATCGAGCGGCGTTCAGGTGGACATCACCAAAGCGCATGAAGTGCTGGATGCGGACCACTACGATCTGAAGAAGGTCAAAGACCGCATTCTGGATTACCTCTCTGTGCGGCGGTTGAAGCCGAACATGAAAGGTCCGATCCTGTGCTTTGTGGGACCTCCGGGCGTGGGTAAAACTTCACTTGGCCGGTCGATTGCACGCGCGTTGGACCGGAAGTTTGTGCGTCTGTCACTGGGCGGCGTGCATGATGAAGCCGAGATTCGCGGACATCGCCGCACTTACATTGGCGCATTGCCCGGGCAGATCATACAGGGTATCCGTCGCGCTGAAACCAACGATCCGGTCTTTGTACTGGACGAAGTAGACAAGCTCGGACGCGACTTCCGCGGTGATCCGTCTTCAGCACTGCTGGAGACGCTTGATCCGGAACAGAACAGCACGTTCCGCGATAACTATCTGGATGTGCCGTTTGACTTGTCAAAAGTCCTGTTCATCTGCACGGCGAACATGCTGGACACGATTCCAGAACCGCTGCGCGATCGCATGGAGATCATCGAACTGCAAGGGTATACGGAAGACGACAAGGCGCACATCGCCATGCGTTATCTGGTCCCCAAGCAGATTGAGGAAAACGGTCTGACTAAAGATCAGATTGAATTTCCAGAAGATGCGGTGCGGTTTGTGAGCCGGCATTACACGCGTGAAGCGGGTGTGCGAAACCTGGAGCGCAACATTGGTACGATCTGCCGCAAGCAGGCGCGCCGGGTTGCCGAAGGTAAAACGGACAAGCTGGTGGTCACGCGGGAGATCATTCAGGAATTCCTGGGTGGCATCAAGGTCAGGATTGACACGGAAATTGCCGAACGCACAAAACGCGCCGGCGTGGCCGTGGGACTGGCCTGGACGCCGTCTGGCGGTGACATCCTCTTCATCGAGGCAAATAAGATGAAGGGCAAAGGCGGCTTCACCATGACCGGCCAGCTCGGCCAGGTGATGCAGGAATCCATGCAGGCGGCGCTGACGTGGGTGCGTTCCAACGCGGCTACGCTGGGCATCAATGAAGACATCTTCAAGGACACGGACATACACATTCACGTGCCGGCGGGAGCGATCCCGAAAGATGGTCCTTCGGCAGGCGTGACGATGGCGACGGCGCTGGTGTCATTGCTGTGCGATCGTCCGGTGCGTCCGCTGACGGGAATGACTGGCGAGATCACGCTGAGCGGCAATGTTCTGCCGATCGGCGGCGTGAAGGAGAAATTCCTGGCAGCCAAGCGCGCTGGAGTGAAAGACATCATCTTCCCTGCGGAAAACCGCATGAACGTGGATGAAGACCTTACACCTGAGCAACTTGACGGTGTGGCGGTTCACTTTGTGAGTACGATTGAAGAAGTGTTGGCGATTGCCTTGCCAACCAGCAAGCAGGAAGAACGCCAGGACGAGGAAACTCGTGAGCGGGTGTTAACCAACGTGAGTTAAGGTCCATTCAAAGCGGTGTTAAGGGGCGCAGAAATGCGCCCTTTGTTTTTTGTATGGGGATCTCACCGGCCAGCAGTAGCTCTGCCCGGCGCATCCAATGTGAGCAGCAGAAATAACATAGAGCATGTTACGGATGAGGTGCCCCAGATGTTTGGGAGTTCGTCTTACGACTACGGTACTTATAAATGCAATTCGGGTGAATGCAACACGGGTGAACGCAATTCGGGTGAGCGCAGTACGGTTTGCGTGAAAGATCCAGCGAGAGCAGGGTTGTGGCTGGCGATCGCCATAGCAGTTTGTTCTCTCGCGGTTGGAGGCGTGGCCCAGAATGCGCCGCTTACCAGCCTGGAGATTTATGCCAATGCGATGAAGCAGCCGCGCATCGCCGACCAGATTGCCGGTCTGGAACGCTACCTGAGCGTGGGTGACAACGGCATTCTCAAACAAGATGCACTGGAAGTCCTGATATGGGACTACATGCGCATGGGCAGCGCAGACCATGTGAAACAGCGGGCGCAGCAATTGCTGGCAATCGATGCAACGAATCCGGTGGGGCTGGCAGCGCTGGCGGAAGAGGGTGTGACCCCGGCTATCGCTGCGAAAAACAAAGCAGGCGAAAAGGGTTCGCAGGGAAAAGATGCGCGCAACCAGAAAATTGATGCCGCCCAGGCAGCGCTGGCGAAACTGGAACAGTTACGCAGGCCGGAAGGGATGGGAGCAGGGGATTTTGCAGCGATGCGCCGGCGGGCAGAGTCGCGATTGAACGGCTTGCTGGGGCTGGCCTATGTGGAGCGCGAAGAATATCAGCAGGCACGTACACCGTTGCAGCAGGCGGTGGCGGTGGACCCGGGGAATCCGCAGTATGCGTATGGACTGGGGTTGGCATTGTTGATGGGAAAAGATCCAGTCGACCAGCAGAATGCTTTCCTGAACCTGGCACGCGCGGCGAATCTGACCAAGGGAACAACTTCAGGGGCGGAAATTTCCGAGTTTGCGCGCACACAATATCGCAAGGCCGGCGGGAAAGATGCGGAGTGGAATGGCTATCTGGCTGCGGCCGTAGTGCCTGAGAGTCGCCGCACACAGCCGGTGGTTCGCGCGTCGGCGCCGCCAACGTCACCTGCCGGCAGCACGGCGCCAGGCGGTAACGCTGGAGCAAGAAACAGCTCAGCGCCGAAGCTGCCGGGATCTGCGGCAGCGACTCCGACAACAGAACGAGCAGCGGTAAGTCCGCCGGCCGTTGCTTCGCCGGACATCAACGTCCGTCCGTCGCCGACGCCAAGGCCGATTCCGCCTGCGATGTCAACGCCCAATCCGCCATTGTCACTGGGAATCCTGATTGAGACATCATTGCTGACGCATGAGAACCGCGGCGCGATTATCGACACGTTGAAAGGCATGGTCGAACATCTGCGTGCGGAAGATGAGGCGGCCATTCTGGTGTTCAGCGATCAGCTCGACTTCGAACAGGACCTGACGGCGAACGACAATCTGCTGGATGAAGCGATGAACAGCCTGCGTCCGCGACCGGGCAAGGCGTTGCTGCAAGGAGTGGCCTTTGCCGCAGGGCACTTGCGGCGTATCGGCAAGAATTCCAACCGCGTGCTGCTGGTGATTTCCGATGGCCGCAGTACGCGCGAAAGCGCCCAGCCGATCAGTGCGGAAATCAAGGGCGTGCGCATTGATTGCATTGGACTGAATGCCGATGGCGAAGACCAGAGACAGCTATTGCAGCGGCTGGCTTCGTATACCGGCGGGGAGTCGGCGTTTGCGTCGGGGCCGCAGGAATTCAGGACGGCAGCCACACGGTTGGCGCAGAATCTGGGCTTGATGGTGCGGTAACAAGAAAAAACCGGAACGGCTGCGTACCGTTCCGGCGATGGATAATCGTAAACTGCGTCAGCTTTATGATTGCCAACACTTTCCTGTTAGACGTTCTTCAGGGCCTGGAAGTTAACCTGGATCGGATAAAAAAACGTAAACTCTGATTACTCTGGTTCCGGTATCCTTGAGCAGATGCGCATACGGGTGCTGTTATTTGGTCAATTGAAAGACATGCTGGGCCGCGCGGAAGACGCTGTGGACCTTGAGCCAGGAGCCAGGCTCTCTCATCTTGTGGACCATTACTCACAGCGGTTTCCACAGTTCCAGGCCTTTGCCGGGTCCATAGCTCTATCCGTCAATCAGGAATATGCGCATGCCTCAGTGTCACTGAAAGATGGCGATGAGGTAGGTTTGTTGCCTCCGGTGAGTGGCGGGAAGTCGCCTGCCGGGTCGGCAGCAACGCTGGAGTCACAGCATTGCGCGATCGTGCGGAAAATAATCGACATTGAAAAGATACGTAAAGATGTGGCTCGTCCTGAGGACGGTGCAGCGGTGTTATTTGATGGTGTAGTGAGGAACAACACGCGTGGACGGCGAACTCTTTACCTGGATTATGAAGCCTATGAGGTCATGGCGCTGAATGAGATGGAGAAGCTGGCCCAGGCGGCGCTGGAACGCTATCAGGTGAGGGATGTGCGGGCAGTGCATCGATTGGGACGGCTGGAGATTGGCGAGTCAAGTATAGTGATTGCAGTGGCATCAGCGCATCGCGGGGCGGCCTTTGACGCCTGCCGCTGGCTGATTGATACATTGAAGAAAACTGTACCGATCTGGAAGAAAGAATACTTTGAGGATGGAGCCGTTTGGGCTGATGGCGAGCCGTTTCCGGAAGATATTCGTCCGGGTCAATAAACCTTTTTCAGGAACTTGCATCTAAGCACATCAGATTACCCGACGAAAAAACCTATGAAGCGGAATCGAGCTGTTCCCCGGCGGTTCAGTGTGGCCATTGTGCTTGCCATATTTCTTGCTGTCGCCTTTCTTATGACAGCAGGCGCAAGTCTGGGCCATGTCTCTGCGTATGCGCAGCAGCAGCCTGCCGGCAGCCAGCAACCGCGATCGCGGGAGCAGCAAAGCGAGCCTGATCTGCGCGTAAGCGTGCGACTGGTGAACGTGTTTACCACGGTCACGGATTCCCATGGCGCTCCCGTGGCCAACCTGGGAAAAGACGATTTCAAAGTGACGAAGATGGGCTCGTGCAGTCGGTCAGGGTATTTGATCGCGAATCCGAGTTACCGCTCAGCATTGTGATGGAAGTGGACACCAGTCCGAGCACGGAACGCGATTTCAAACTGGAAGTTCTCTCGGCGAAGAGGTTTGCGCGGCAGATCATGCGTCCGGTTGACCGGCTGGCGGTTTACCAGGTGACGGAACACGTTGACCAGCTCACGCCTTTCACGCCTGACCTGCGACGGATTGAGCGGGGCATCGATAACCTGCGCGTGGGGCCGGGAACGTCAATCTATGACGCGATCTTTCTAGGCTCAGAGGCGTTGATGGACCGCGAAGGCCGCAAAGTCCTGGTGCTGATTACCGATGGCGGAGACACCACCAGCAAGGCCGACTACAACGCGGCGCTGCGCCGGGCGCAACAATCAGAGGCGATTGTTTACAGCATTATCGTGGTTCCCGTGGAAGCCGATGCCGGACGCAATCTGGGCGGCGAGCACGCGCTGATTCAGATTTCAAAAGATACCGGCGGCAAGTATTACTACGCGGAAGGCATCAACGAACTGGATGCGGCGTTTCGGCAGATCAGCGAAGAACTGCGCACGCAATATCTGATTGCATACTACCCCAACCGGCAAGTGGCGGATTCTCCGTTCCGGAGAATCAAGGTGGAAGTGACGAAAAAAGATGGTGACGGCAAGGCATATCTGGTGAGGCATCGCGCGGGATATTACACAGCGCCGGCGAAGTGAAAAAACCTTACCGCTGATGAACGCTGATAGGGGCACGGATTCACGCTGATAAAACTAATTCTTACCGCGGATTCACGCGGAAAAGCGCGGATCAGCAGCGCTTGCCAAAGTGGCCGGGCCCCAAAAATACACTGGTGGTATCTCGCACTCCTTTTTAGTTTTATCAGCGTTAATCCGTGCTTTTATCAGCGTTCGTGAGCGCTAGGGTTTTTGTGCGGATTTTGACTTTGTAGCCCTTTCGTAACGCGTGGAAATTCCTCAGCGCAGAAACCCTGTTTTAAGGCTAAAATGTGCTCATGCCTTTCCGAGCCAGCGCACCTGCTTTTTCCGGTAAAAAGCCCACCAAAACCCCACCGCCCGATGAAACCGGCATGGAGCCGGCATACCTCAAAGGCCTGGGCGAGAAACAAACCCCGGTGATCGTGAAGTTGTGCTCGGGTGAAACCTTCCGCGGATGGGTTGAATACTATGACGTGGCCATGATCCGTCTGACGCGCGAGGGCTCGCCGAACCTGTTTATCTTCAAGCACGAGATTATGTACATTGCTGAAGATACCGGGCGCCGTCCCAGGTAATGAACCAAGCGTTTATCCCGCAAGATGATTTTCTAACTCCCATGCAGGCACTGGCACGCGAAGCCGGAGCCCTGCTTATGTCGTATTTCGGCAAAGTTTCCATTGAATATAAAGGTGACGCTGATCTGGTCACGCAGGCGGACCGCAGCTCAGAGAAGCTGATCGTGGAGAGCATACGGCGGCAGTGGCCGCACCATGACTTGATCGGCGAAGAAGGCAGCCGCACGGAAACGGGCAGCGATTATCGCTGGTATGTGGACCCGCTGGATGGAACGACGAACTTTGCCCACGGCTATCCGGTGTTCTGCGTGTCGATGGGGCTGGAGTTCCGCGGCGAACTACTGGCTGGAGTGGTGTACGACCCAACGCGGGATGAGATGTTTTCTGCCACCAAGGGAAGCGGCGCGCAGCTGAATGGACGCGCGATTCACGTGTCGAAGACGCCGCGCTTGAAAGAGAGCCTGGTGGCAACGGGCTTTCCCAGCCATAAACGCCACAAGAATCCGAATATTAACTTCTATCACCAGATAACGTTGCGCTCGCATGGCGTGCGCCGGGCGGGATCTGCGGCGCTGGACCTTTGCTATGTGGCGTGCGGCCGGTATGAGGGATTCTGGGAATTTAACCTGAACTCGTGGGACACGGCAGCAGGCGTGTTGCTGGTGAAGGAAGGCGGCGGCACGGTAACGAACTTCAGCGGCGGACCGTTTTCGATCGACAGCCGCCAGGTGCTGGCGACGAATGGTGTTCTCCATCCGGAAATGCTGCGGGAATTTGGAGAAATCATTGCGGGACGCGTGGAAGGATTGCCGTCCGTGGTGGAGTATCTGAAGTCGTAGAGGGCGATTATTTGGTTTCCGGCTGTGTGTCTTTCACGCCAAGTCTGGTTTCAGACCCGCCTTTGCCTCCTCAGAGTCAGGATTCGCTTTCAGCGCTCGCTGAAAAGTATCCAATGGCGTCATTCCGTTCATCGATTTTGAGCGTAAAGCTCTCCCAACACGCTTAACACGTGGTCATTATCAGGGTTCTCCGCGGTGTATTGCTCCAGCAATTTGAATTGCACGGGGAGTAAGTCCTGACGTTTGAGCGCACTATTCGCCTGTTTCAGTTGCTTACACGTATTCCGTGAGTCTTTTCGAGCTCTTTGTACCGCTAAAGTCAGCAAAACGGCGGTGACCAGAATCGTAATGCCACAGTGGTATGCCTTGAGGTGCTGAGGCGCGAAGCGCCCATCGGAACTCCATGAGCGCTCCGGTAACAAAGCCGCCAAGATGGGCCATGTTATCCGTTCGTGCTCCAAGGCCGCCGAGAGCGCCAGCTAGCATTCCTGATCCCAAAGCGAAATTAATGGCCACGAAGAAGATCATGTTGCTGAAAATGGCTTTTTTCTCTCCGGCAGAGATTGATAAGTTGCCGAACTTTAAGCCCAGGAGAATTGCGCCAGCAATACCGAAAATTGCCGCGGACGCTCCGACTTCAATACGTTCGATGTCTTTCGGCAATGCTCAGTAAAGCACCACCAACACCCGTGAGCAGGTAAATAAATACCGTCTGCCATCTGCCAAAGATTCTTTCAGAAAGGCGACCAAGGCTCCATAGAATCCACATGTTGAAGGCGAGTGAATAGATGCCGCATGGATGAATCTGGCTGTTATGAGGCGCCAGTACTCGCAACGGACGACGGTGAAGACGCCAAGATTCGCACCCGCAATCAGAGATTGACCGTTGAAATGAGCAGACCGCGCGTAGACCATACCAACGATAGACGGCCACATTGATCGCGTGAGTATCGTGGTAGCCGGATATTGAGTTAACGAGCCGGTGCGAACCGAAACACGGGCACGGCTGGTGGCATGGCCTGCGCAACGGTCGCAAAGTACGGGCGCGCCTCCGTCTTCGTTCACGGGCAGCTCGTCGCCGCACTTCAGGCATTTAGGCATGGTGATAACAGGATAACAAGAAAACGTGGAAGCAGGCTTTGGCGCGTAGGCGCGTGAATCATGCGGAAGTACTTAAGATCATTTGAATTGGAGGGGGATGTGAGGCATAGTGAGGCAGGGCAGATTGGGTAATTGAGTAATTTGGTAATCGGGTAATTGAAAAGCGGCAAAGGGAATCCGGTGATCGGTTAATCGGGTGATCGGAAAAGCAAACATCTCACCACGGAGGCACGGAGACACGGAGAAAAGCAAAAGCATAAGTTGGGGTCGCAGTGGGCTAAACCTACGCCAAATTGGGATGAGTGGGATCGGTGACGGGGGCTATCGCCAAATTGGATGAGTGGATCGTGACGGGTGGGGCTATCGCCGAGATCGCCGTCATCGCGCGACATCGCCGAGATCGGAAAGCAATTTCACCACGGAGGCACGGAGACACGGAGAAAAGCAAAAGCATAAGTTGGGGTCGCAGTGGGCTAAACCTACGCCAAATTGGGATGAGTGGGATTGGTGACGGGGGTGGGTTATCGGGTGATCGGGAAATCGGATGATCGGAAAAGCAAACATCTCACCACGGAGACACGGAGAAAAGCAAAAGCTTAAGTTGGGGTCGCAGTGGGCTAAACCTACGCCAAATTGGGATGAGTGGGATGGGTGACGGGGGTACCCCGGGTCGGATTTGGTCATTGAGTAATTTGGTAATCGGGTAATTGGAGAACCAAAATCGGCGAACGACAAAAGGCAAGAAGGAACACAAAGAGCTGGAAGAGCGTAGGGATCTCTCGCTTTGCTTCGGGATTTTAGTGGGCGACGGGTTGGAACGCAGCGACAAAAAAACAAGGGGCGAAGTCAATCGCCCCTGTTGATGGAGGTTGGGCCGTTAGACCTTTTTCTTCTTTGGCTTCTTGGCTTCGCGTTTTGGAGCATTTTTGTTTCCCATGGCATCAGCATGACACAATCCGGCCACGAAAAGCGAGAGAGTAAATGGAGGGCTGTCCACTAACTTGGTACTCGTTTTTATTGTCGCTTGCGCTCCAAACCGCTAGAGAGTTTCTCCCGTGGCCAGAAGGGGAGCGCTCCTGTTGCAGCGGGCTCGGCGCGCGTGGACGGCCTCGCCCTCAAGGCGATAGGCGGCTGATTAAGTCGCCTTCGCTCCAAACCGCTGGAGAGTTTCTCTTGTGGCCAGAAAGGGGAGCGCTTGTTGCAGCGGGCTCGGCGCGCGTGGACGGCGCGAGCCCTTCGTCTTCCTGGTCGCTTGCGCTGCAAGCCACTGGAGAGTTTCTTCTCTGGTCAGAAAGGGGAGCGCTTGTTGCAGCGGGCTCGGCGAGGTAAATCAGATCAAGGCCGGATAAGCTGGGGACAGCAATCCGCGTGGCGAAACGATATGATGAGTAAATACGAATGCCTCTGACTCCACAACGGCTACGAAGGCTTTTTGCGCTTGGCGCGGTGATCGCCGTGCTGGCGGCTGCGTTCTTTTATCTGCGCGGCATCATCAATAACCGTCCGGTAGACGTTAAGCTGTTGAAGAATATCCCCGCGAACATGGATAAGACAGGCAAGGGATTCACGTTCTCACAGTCCGCGGGCCCGAAGACGTTGTTCACCATACACGCAGCGGGCTTTCAGCAGTACAAAGATGGCGGCAAGGCTGAGTTAAGTGACGTGAGCATTGTGGTGTACGGGCGGGAAGAGAACCGGTCTGACCAGATCTATGGCTCGAAGTTCAGTTACGATCCGGTCAGTGGTGACGTGACAGCGGAAGGGGAAGTCCACATTGATCTGGATGCCACGACGCCTGCCGGCACCATGCCCAGCCAGGAATCGGAACGGCAACCTACGCCTATCCCGGCCCAGACCTATCAGGCACAAAGTAGTCAAAACCAGGTTGGGCAAGGCCAGCCTGGTCAGGCACCGGATTCAACCAATCCCGCTAATTCGGGCGGGACGGCTTCTTCGACGGAAAGCAAGACGCTGATTCATTTGAAGACCAGCGGACTCACGTTCAACCAGAAATCGGGAATCGCCCAGACCAACGAGAAAATTGAATTCCGGGTCCCGGAAGCCAGCGGCGCTGCCGTGGGTGCGACGTATGATTCGCATAACGGAGTGCTGGCGTTGAAATCGGGCGTGAGGATTGTTACCAGCGACAAGAACAAGGCCACGATCACCGGCGAGAGCGCCAGCATCAGCAAAGACCCGAGACAAGTTATCTTGCGCCAGGCCAGGGTGGAACAACCGGCGCACACCCTATCCACCGACAAGCTGACGGTCATTATGGGTGAGAACAACAACGTGGATCGACTGATTGGTTCGGGGAACGTACACGCCACGGCCCAGGGGCCGAAAGGCTTTGACATGACGGCGCCACAGGGCGAATTGCAGATGGCGGCGCAGAACCAGATGCGGTCCGGCTGGCTGAGCGGCGGTGTGAATTATGAGAGCCGCGGCGATTCGCCGTCACACGGCAAGGCAGGCAAGCTACTGCTTAGCTTTGGACCGAAAGGTCGCGTGAGCAAAGTGCGCACGGAGGATTCGGTAGAGATGACTGAAGGCCCGGAAGGCAAAACGCAGAAAGTGTCGGCGAAAACTCTGGACCTTTTTCTGGTCGAGGGCAAGAGGCTGGAGAAGGCTGTGACTTCAGACGGTCCGGCTCAGGTGAGCATGGAGCGCCCGGCCGCTGATAAGGCCGGGTCGGGCAAGATCACCAGCACTACGGTGTCTGCGGGAAAGTTTGTAGCCGGATTTAATAATGCCAATCGATTGAGCTCACTGACAGGCAGTGACGGAGCCAAACTGGTTTCCAGTACTCCAGGACAGCCTGATCGCATCGCCACGGGACAGGATCTGCGTGCCGGCTTCGACAACAAGGGTGAGCTGAACACGGCAGAGCTGGCCGGCGGCATGCATTACGAAGAAGGGACACGCTCCGCTACCGCAGATCGGGGACGCTATAGCGCGGCAGACGACGCCCTGGTGCTGACTGGTTCGCCCCGCATTGTGGACACGGGAATGAACATCACGTCAGACACGGTGGAGTTGAACCGTAAGACCGGCAATGCCGTGGCGCAGGGCAATGTAAAGACGACCTACCGTGACCTGAAACCGCAATCGAACAGCGGAGGGATGCTGGGAGGGTCCGAGGCCATCCATGTGACCGGTGCTACCGCTACGGCCAACCGGGGAACCGGAGTGGCCAAGTACACCGTGGCCAGGCTCTGGCAGGGTGAGAACATTGTGGAGGCGCCGAGCCTTACTTTCGACAAAACTCACCGCAGTTTACAGGCCCAGGGTAGCCGGGACGCACGCGTAACCTCAGTCTTCCTCATGCCGGGTAAGAATGGGAAATCCACGCCCGCCAATGTCACCTCTGACAGGCTTTCTTACGTGGATTTGGACCGCAAAGCCGTCTTTTCCGGCAAGGTGCTGGTCAAGGGCGACGAGTTCACGTTGAACGCCGACAGCGCTCAGGTGCTGCTGCAACCGCGCACTGTGGGGGGTGCTAACCCGAGCGGGAACCAGCTGGATCGTATTGTGGCACAAGGAGATATAGAGATTCAGGAGGCTGGCAGAAAGGCCCAGGGAAACCAGCTGGTTTATACCGGAGACGACCAGAAATTCGTGCTAACAGGGGCTCCGGGACGACTCCCTAGCATTTTTGATGCCGAACACGGCAAAATCACGGGCGATTCGTTGACTTTCTTTTCTCACGATGGTAGGGTGCTGGTAGGTAGCGGAGAAACACCCCACACCTTAACTCAAAACGGGACAAGAGACGCGAGCAAGAAGTAATGCAAACCCTGGCCACGGACGAAGTCGCTAAATCGTACCGCGGAAGACGGGTAGTAAATGGCGTCAGCCTTCACATCAATCAGGCAGAGGTAGTTGGATTGCTGGGCCCGAATGGCGCCGGCAAAACCACCACGTTTTACATGACAGTTGGCCTTATCCCGCCGGATAGTGGCAGGATTCTGGTGGACGGCCAGGAAATAACAGACGTTCCCATGTATCTGCGGGCACGCAATTACGGAATCAGCTACCTGCCCCAGGAGCCCTCAGTGTTTCGCAAGCTGACGGTAGAAGAAAATATTATGGCGGTGCTGGAAGTTCAGCCGATTTCGTGGCAGGACCGGCGCCGCAAGCGCGACCAGCTGATCGACGAGCTGGGGCTGGGCCACATCCGCAACAACATGGGCTATGCACTTTCCGGCGGTGAGAGACGGCGTGTGGAAATTGCGCGCGCACTTTGCATTGCGCCTAAATTTATTCTGCTGGATGAGCCATTCTCGGGCATCGACCCGATTGCGGTTCTGGACCTACAGAAGATAATCTTTGATCTGAAGGGCAGCGGCATTGGCGTGCTCATTACAGATCACAACGTGCGGGAAACGCTCTCCGTCACGGACCGCGCATACATCATCAACGAAGGCCGCATTTTCCGCACCGGAACGCCGGAACAACTGGGCAATGATCCGGAAGTGAAGCGGGTGTACCTGGGAGAAAGTTTCTCCTTCGTTTAAAGCGTGCCATAGGGTGATGGCAAAAGCGTGAGATATGCAAGTGCGAATGCCGGATGGCAAAGCACGAAGGCATTAGACCCGGCCATACAGGCCCAAATTACGAGGGTACTCTTTATGTACCCGTATTTATGGTGAAAGAATAAGGTTGAACAGGGAAGAATGGTTTTACTCCAGAACAAACTGAATTTACGGGTCTCGCAGAAGCAGATCCTTACGCCAGGGCTGGTACAGATGGTGAGCGTCCTGGCGCTCAATAAGCTTGAACTGCGCGAGATGATCAACACCGAGATGGTGGAGAACCCGGTTCTGGAAGAGCTTGATTCATCCGTACCGCTGCTGGATGAAGTGGCGGGCAAGGAAGAAGCCAGAGATCGCGAAGCCGCACAGGACCTGCAGGACGTAAAGCAGGAGCCCAGCGCCGACGCCGACAAAAAAGATCCATTCGACGAAATTGATTTTGGCTCCTTTTTCCGCGACTATCTTGACCCGGGCTATCGCAGCTCCGCGGACATGGAAGAGATCGATCGTCCGTCATTTGATAATTTCCTTTCCAAGCCGGGAACCCTCACCGACCATTTGATGTGGCAGCTGGGATCAGTCAACGTATGCCGGCAAGTACGCGCTGCCGCGGAACTGGTGATCGGTAATCTGAGTGAAGAAGGCTATCTCTCTGCTTCGGAAGATGAACTGCTGGGCGTGGCCCAGGCGCAGGCAGAGACGGTGGTTCAGGCGCCGGATCCGGCAGCTTCGAACGAGTTAGATGACGATGAGGGTTTGGAAAGCGGCTTAGCCGGCCAGCCGGAAGTGGCAAGCTCGAATGCCGCTTTGAATGGCGCTGGTTTGCATCATGAAGTTCCTCATGGCGATGTGGCCAGGATGAAGCTGGTGGTCTCCCATGAGCCCACGCCGCAGGCCGCCGCGGATGAACGAAAGAACCACTTTGTTCCCGTCATCCAGTTTTCGCGCGAGCATCTTCGCGAAGCCACAAATCTGATACGACAATTTGACCCCATCGGCTGCGCGTCGCGCTCTTTACGCGAGTGCCTGATGGCGCAGGTGGAATACCTTCTGAAGATGCGCGATCTGGAAGGATCAGACGATCCGGAAAATGATCAGGTGGTGGAAGACGCGTTGCGCATTGTGGATGGCCAGCTCCACCTGCTCCAGAACAAGCAGTACAAAGAGATTGCCAAGGCGATTACCCGTCCCATGGATTCGGTGATCGCGGCGCACGAATTTATCCGTACGCTCGATCCCAAGCCCGGCCTGCGCTACAACAAAGTTGAAGCCAAGCTGATTGAACCAGATGTGGCGTTTGTGAAACATGGCGATGAATATCTGGTCCTGATGAACGATGAAGATGTGCCGCAACTGCGCGTGAGTCCAACGTACCGCAAACTGCTCAATCAGGGGCAGGGCGTGGAAAAAGACGTGAAGAATTACGTGAAGGAGCGTTACAAATCAGCCGTCCAGTTGATCAAGAATATTGAACAGCGCCGGCAGACCATTCTGAAAGTGTGCCTGGCCATCATAGGCCGCCAGACGGATTTTCTGGACCATGGCATTGATCAGCTTAAGCCGATGATGATCAAGGAAGTGGCGGAAGAGATTGGCGTACATCCATCCACGGTGAGCCGAGCGGTGGCAAATAAATACGTTCACACATCGCAGGGAGTGTATGAGCTTCGTTTCTTTTTCTCTGAAAGCGTGCAGGGGCCGGAAGGCGCTGCGACATCATTGCTGATTTTGAAACGCAGAGTGAAGAAGCTGATTGAAGAAGAAGATGCGGCGCATCCGTACACGGACGAACAGATCACCAAAATTCTGCAGTCCCAGGGCATACAAGTCACGCGCCGTACAGTGGCAAAATATCGGGAAGACATGAAGATCCCCAGCACGCATCAAAGGAGGACGAAGAGCTAGCTGTGCCGAGCGCAGCCGCATAGGGCCGGCGCGAGGAAAGCATCAAAAAAATAATTATGAAAAGCCGCCTGCACGGATGCCGTTCTTCCGGGCACCCATCAGACAACTCTCATAGCGATGTCCCAGGAGGGAGTCAATGAACGTGGAATACACTGGCCGGCAGTTTGAAATCACTCCTCTTACCCGCAAGCAGGTCGAAGCGGGCCTTGAAAAACTCACAAAAATCTTAGGCGACGGGTTTCAGAGTCACGTGATTCTGTCTGTGGAGAAGCATCGCCACATGGCGGAAGTTTCGGTGACCGTGCCCAGCCATCCCGCAATTGTTGGACTGGCGGAAGCGCCTGAAATGAAGGTAGCCATTGGCAACGCACTGGACAAGATTGAACGCCAGGCGGTGAAATATAAGACTCGCTGGAAGAGTAAAAAACAGAATGCGCGTAAGCGACAGATCGCGCCTGTGCCGGAAGAGGTCTCCCTGGCCATTGCCATTGGCGGCGATCTCAAGACGGCTGTCCCAGTTAAGGTGCACTCATTTCCTAACAGCGTGAAATTTACTGAAGCACATGTAGTAAAGAGTCCGGACTCTGTTTCACATAAGCCTTTGACGCTGGAAGAAGCGGTGAAAGAAGCGGAGTTCCGTGATCGTGAAGTTTTTGTCTTCCGCGACCTGGAAGGCAGAGTGAAAGTGCTGCATCGCAAAAAAGACGGCAAGATGGAACTGATTGAAGCGCCGTGACCTTTTTCTTGTCGCTTCGCGATAAACCGCTGGAGTGCTTGGAACGGGCGAGACTATTGGGCTCCTGTTGCAGCGGGCTGACGGCGCGTGGACGGCCGCAGGGGCTTTATTTTTGGTCGCTGCGCGACAAACCGCTCGAGGGCTTGGCTGGCCCAAGAAGTGTCTAGGCTCCAGAAACGGCCCGCTCGGCGCGCAAGTCGGCCTCGCGGGCTTCGTTTATTTTCGCTTTGCACCAGACCTCTAGAGGGTATGAAGAGTGTGGATTGGCATTGTAGATCGTCGATTGCGGACCAGCCCCTGACCTTATAATGAGTGCCCGTTATTTAGCAGACAAATCCTTACCATCCTGAAGGGTGCATTGAGCTACTATGCGCGCAATCGAAAACTGCCTGCGACCGTTTCTCTATGTTTTCATTCTGGTTGTTACTGCCGCGGCAGTTTACGGACAGGAAACTCCAGCATCGCCGTTTAAGTTTCAGGAAGTGATGGTCCCGGTGCGCGACGGCGTGCATTTACAAACGGTGATTCTCTCGCCTGTGGACCAGAAAGGTCCGTTGCCGATTCTTTTTCGCCGGTCGCCGTACGGCGTTCCTGCCGCAGCGCCGCCGCGAATACCGCCTCCGTTCAAAGAGCTTGTTGCCGACGGCTACATTTTCGTGTTTCAGAACCTGCGGGGCAGGTTCAAGTCAGAGGGTGTATTCAACCTTTCTTCCGCTGTGGACCTTAAAGATCCCAAGGCCACCAATGAGACCACCGATGCGTATGACAGCATCGAGTGGCTGGTGAAGAACGTGCCTGGCAATAACGGCAAAGTGGGAATGTTCGGCGTCTCCTATGATGGTCTGACTACGGCGATCACTCTGCTGCATCCCCATCCGGCATTGAAAGCCATCAGTGAGCAAGCGTCGCCCGCGGACCAGTGGATGAATGACGACGATCACCGCTATGGCGCGCTGCGTGAAAGCTATGCCTTCGAGTATGCCGTGCTGGAGCAGGCGGACAAGAACGCTAACACACACTTTGACTTCGACACCTACGATACCTATCAGTGGTATCTGGATCTGGGCCCGGTTTCGAATATCAACGCAAAATACATACACGGAAAGCTGCCTTTCTGGAATGACACTGTTGAACATCCTGACTATGACGACTTCTGGAAAAAAGAAGCTTGGGTGAACCAGTTGCATGCGTCAACGGTACCGAACTTGAACGTTGCTGGATTCTGGGACCAGGAAGATCCCTGGGGTCCATGGCAGATATTCCGCCACGCAAAACAAAGCGATCCTGACCATACCAACTTCATGGTCGCTGGTCCGTGGTTTCACGGGTCGTGGGCAGGAGGAACGGGAGAAAAGATCGGCATTGTTCCCTTGGGCGGGCACGAAACAAGCCGCGAATTTCGCGAGAACATTCAAGCGCCGTTCTTCCGCTACTATCTCCATGGTCAGGGCGAGAAGCCAAACTGGCAGGCTAGCACGTTCCAGACTGGTTCTAACACCTGGCGTACTTATGCTGTGTGGCCACCCGCAGAAGCCAAAGCCACTAATCTGTATCTGCTTGCGAACGGGACATTATCTTTTAACGCGCCGGTGGCTTCTTCCAACACAAAACAATATCGCGAATATGTGTCTGATCCTGCCAGTCCGGTTCCTTACCGGCAGCGGCCGATCTCACCCACTTATCCCGGAGGGGACTGGCGCACATGGGAAGTGGCTGACCAGCGTTTTGTTGACGGCCGCCCGGACGTGCTGACCTTCACCAGCGCGCCGCTGGAAAAGAACATCACGGTGACAGGTGAAGTTGCGGCAGATTTATTTGCTTCCACTTCAGGCACGGACAGTGACTTCATTGTGAAACTGATTGACGTTTATCCGGAGAACGCTCAGAAAAACGAGTGGGATGTGAATGCCGGGCCCAAGCCGGGTGAGTTTGCGCAGTCATTGAACGGATATGAGTTGCCCATTGCAATGGAAGTGCGGCGCGGACGTTACAACATGAGTTATGAAAAACCGCAGCCGCTGGCGGCCAATCAGCCGTCAGAGTGGAAGATTCCATTGCGCGACCATGATCATGTTTTCCTGAAAGGGCACCGCATCATGGTGCAGGTGCAGTCCACGTGGTTCCCGGTGATTGATCGCAACCCGCAGAAATTTGTGCCGAGCATCTACAAGGCAACTGCGACAGATTACGTTCCGGCGACGCAGCGCGTTTATTGCTCGCCCGCGCTGCCGTCACACATTGTGCTGCCAGTGGTCCCGTAGAATGCCAGTGGTCCCGTAGAAAAGGTGGAATCGAAACTCTCAAAGGAGTTTTCACGAAGCAAGAAGCGTTACGTCAAGCCGGCGACTCTTGGACAGTGATTTGTTCGAACTCACACGGGCACGAAGAGTCGCCTGTGAAAAACATGACGCTGATCAAGCGGTATAATCGAAGTTCTGACATGAGCTATCAAGTACTGGCGCGAAAATATCGGCCGCAGCGGTTTTCTGACGTCATTGGACAGGACCACGTCACCCGAACCCTGAAAAATGCCATTGAGCAGCAGCGGATTGCCCATGGATACATCTTCAGCGGCCATCGTGGGATCGGCAAAACGACGATCGCTCGCATTTTAGCCATGGCGCTGAATTGCCGTGGCGTGGACGACAAGGCCGACAAGCCTACGCCGGAGCCTTGCGGCGTCTGTGTTTCGTGCACTGAGATCCGTTCCGGCAGTGCTGTGGATGTAATCGAAATTGATGCCGCCACCAATCGCGGGATTGATGAGATCAGAGAGTTGCGTGACGCGGCGCGGTATCGTCCTGCGCGTGACCGTTTCAAGATTTACATCCTTGATGAAGCCCACCAGATTACGGATGCGGCGTTCAATGCGCTGCTGAAAACTCTGGAGGAGCCGCCTTCGCATATTGTGTTCATGATGGCGACCACGCAGGCTGAGGACATCCCGCAGACCATTCGCTCACGCTGCCAGCATTTCAGCTTTCATGCGGTAAAGTTCGATGAGATCGTGAAGCAGCTTGAGGACATCGCTCACAAGGAAAATATTCAGACTGACGATGAAGCCCTGGCAGTGCTTGCCGAAGCTGGTGACGGTTCCATGCGCGACGCGCTTTCTATCATGGACCAGGCCATTGCCTGCTGCGGAACCAGGCTGACTGGCGAACAGGTAAGAGGTCTGGCCGGAACCGTAGGCTCAGAGGTAATGGAAGATCTCATGTCGACGGTGGAACGCAGCTCCAGCCAGGACGCTCTCAAGATCCTGGACCGGCTGATGACCGAAGGCCAGAACCCGGCGCATTTTGCCAAACAGTTTGTCCGTTTTCTGCGCAATGCCGTGGTGGCGAAGGTGGCCGGCGAAGATTCCGCGCTGTTGCAGATATCGTCTGACGAGCGGGCCCGCGTGGCTCGTGTTGCTCAGCAGTTTTCAGAAGAAGATCTGGCGCGCTTTCTTCAGATCATGCTGCGGACGTTTGACGAACTGGGTTACCGGCAGGAGCAGCGGTTTCATCTGGAACTGGGTGTTCTCAAGCTGGTGCATGCCCAGCGTATTCTGCCGCTGGAACAGATGCTGAGCCAGGCTGCGATGGACGCACCTAAAACGGCTGCTGCGACGCCACGCCAACCTGCAGTGTTGAGCACGTCACCTGCCGGGGCCGCGGCTGGCTCGTCTCACGGTTCGTCGACGAAGAAGCAGGAAGGATTTACGTCGCCTTTTGAAGCAGATCGCGCGCGCAAGGGCAGAAGCTTTGATCCTGAGATGGCAGACGCCGCGCCGCAGATAGAGTCGTCTTCCGTAAATTCGCCATCGGCAACGTTTTCTCCGGCAGCGCTTTCTTCTGCCGCGTTTTCTTCTGCAACCCAGGCGTTCGCGCCGCCGGTTGCAACGCTGACATCTGGTGCGACGACGGCAGCGGCAGTCGCAGTGGAAGAGAGAGAGCCTGGTCCGGATCTTTCGGCACAGACCAGCGAAGATCCAGCTGAGATCCTTGGACAGGTTGTGCTGGTGATGGAAGACATTGACAACAATCTTGCCGCAGTGCTGGCACAGGGCAGCGCAAGCATCCAGGGCAATGAATTGGTTGTGGCGATTAACAAGCCTGCTGCGGTGGTTCCGTTCATTATGAACGAGAAATACAAACCGATCGCCAATAAAGCAGCCAGCGATGCCGCGGGGCGAATGTTAAAAGTGAAATTAGTGGGAGGCGCGCCGAGCGCAGTGGCTCCAAACATCGTGAGGGCAGCGCGGACCAACGGCAACGGTAGTGGACAGACTGCAAGAGCGCGGGCCGCCAATGATCCTATCGTGCGGCGGATGCAGGAAAAATTTGGCGCAGATATACGAACAGTCATTGACCAACGTGACAAGGATTAGGAGAAGCTATGGGCGGTTTTAATTCCCGACAGTTTCAAGAGATGCTGGAACAGGCCCAGAAACAGGCCCAAAGCCTGCAACAGAAGATGCAGCAGACCGTGGTTGAAGCGTCTTCTGGCGGCGGCAGCGTGAGCGTGAAGATGAATGGACAGAAGCACGTGCTGGAAACCCGCATTGACCCGGAAGTGGTGAAATCCGGCGATGTGGAGATGATTCAGGACCTGGTAACCGCAGCGATGAACGCGGCTGCCCAGAAGGTGGATGAAGCGATGCAGTCCACTGTGGGTGGAATGCTGGGTGGCATGCAGATCCCAGGCATGTGATGGCAGCACATTCTGTACCGCAATCAACATAGCGATCAGATGAAGATGAACGCGGGCTCATTGAGGGGTGAGGCCGATCGAGCGCCAAAACTCCACGGTGAGGCGCACTTACAGTCAAGGCGAGAGCAGCGAACTCCAAAGGTTTGGAGCGAAGCGACAAGGAACGTCAGACAGGTTAATGGAGGGTGAGGCCGATCGAGCGCCGAAACCCCGCGGTATGAAGCGCACTTACAGTCAAGGCGAGAGCAGCGAACTCCAAAGGTTTGCAGCGAAGCGACAAGGAACGTCAGACAGGTTAATGGAGGGTGAGGCCGATCACGCGCCGAGCCCGCTGCAACAGGCGCAGATAGAAGCCAAGGCACGAGCAACTAACTCCGGCGGTTTGGAGCGGAGCGACAAGGAAAAAAGTGGCAAAGTTTGCTGAGCCAATGGCTCAACTGATTGACGAACTTAAGAAGCTTCCCGGCATCGGCGGGAAGAGCGCTCAGCGCCTGGCGTTCCACATTTTGCGTTCGTCGGCTGACGATGCAGGCGCGCTGGCCCTCGCCATCCAGAATCTCAAAGAGAAGCTGCATCTTTGTTCCATTTGCAGCAACATCACTGACGTTGATCCATGCAGTTACTGCTCCAACGGCGCGCGTAATCAACGCTTGATCTGCGTTGTGGAAGAGCCCACTAATATTGCGGCAGTGGAAAAGACGCGCTTTTACAACGGCGTCTATCATGTGCTGCACGGGGCCATATCACCGCTGCATGGCGTGGGGCCGGAGCAGTTGCGCATTCCTTCACTGCTGAAGAGAATTGAGAGCGGCAGCGTAGACGAACTGATCATCGCCACCAACCCGACGATTGAAGGCGAGGCTACCGCTGTGCATCTTACCCATCTGATCAAACCCTTCGGCGTGAAGGTGACGCGAATTGCCACCGGCATTCCGGCCGGCAGTGATATTGAATACGCTGACGAAGTGACCATGCTGAAAGCGATTGAGGGCAGGCGAGAGTTGTAGCACGGCGTTCGCGCACGACGCGCCTTTCTGGGTCCTATGGCAGCTTCAACTTTGCAAGTAGATCTTGTGGGTGGACGGGCTTGGCCAGGATTTCAAATTCGTGTCCTTGCGCGCGCGCCTTTTCCAGTAGGTCCGCAGTGGCAGCCTGGCCGGAGAACAAGAGGATCTTGCAGGCGGGAAGGATTTGTCGAATGCGAATGGCAGCTTCAATGCCGTTCATGTCCGGCATAATGACGTCGCTGATGATGAGTTCCGGTTTGATCTCGCGTGCCCGGTCCACGGCTGCCGTTCCTGTGTATACAGGCGAGGCATCAAATCCGTTCTGGTTGAGAATGATGGAAAGAGTGTCTGCAATGACGCGCTCATCATCAACGACCAGTACGCGTGGTTTTGAGGGCTGTCCGTTTAGTGTTGTCAAAATCAACTCCTGACCCGTTAGGTGCAACTCCAAAATTATACCGCGACCTGAGCAAGCTACGTTGAGAGATGCTGAATTGCGCTGAAAAGTTTGAAGCGTACAGGCCAACCTGAGGTCTCCCGGCTGCTTCTCACACATAAGTGAGTTGTAGCGGAGGACAGATGTTTTGCAGGGTGTCCGGGCACGTTGTATTGGTACTCGTCGCAGGAGCCATGGCACTTGGCCAGAATGGAACTTCGTTTTCCCCGATGAACCCGCCGCAAACTCAGGTGTCCGCACAGGATACAAGCGCCACTCCGGCCAGCAGCACCAATAATCCTGCTGCGTCAACGCTTCCTGTGCCTCCCACAGCCAGGACGAACGGTGCACCCGCGTCAGCTTCAGAGTCGCCGGCAACGCCAGCGGCGTCTCCTGCGTCTCCCGCAAATACAGCGGCTGAGAAATCTTCAACCGGCTCAGTCTCCAGCAGTTCGGCCAGCATGAGGCCGGAACCAGGAAACGGTGCTGAAGCCTTGCCGGCTGCTTCGGTCTCGTATGCTCGTCCGCTTCCTGATGACGTTGATGTGCACATCGCGCCAAACACAGAGATGCGTGCCGTGCTCGACACACCGCTCTCTACTAAGACCTCCAAAGCGGGCGACCGATTTTCCGCGACTGTAATTGATTCAGTCCGGGGCAGCAATGGAAACGTGGCAATCCCCGCGGGCACGCGCCTGCAAGGCGAGGTAACCGACGCAGCACAAGGCAAGGTGAAGCCGAAGGCGACTGACACGGCCGTTGCTACAGCTACTTCTGCGCTGAAGGAGAAAGGCAAGCTGAGTGTGCGTTTTCGTGACGCCATTCTGCCCAACGGGCAAACCGTTCCTCTCAACACTTCACTGGTGTCGATCAATAGCACAGGCGCGAAGGCGTTCAAACAGTCAGTTGGCAACAAGGACGCTGTCGTCGACACAACCAGCGGGTCCGCGTTCGGTGGTCCGCTGCACGGATTTGCTATCGCAACCATGGCCGGAGGTGGCAATATTCTTGCCATCAGAAGCAAAGACGTCGATCTTCCGGCACAGACTGGTATGGTGATCCGGTTTGACTCTCAACCATCTCCGCAATAGTGGAAAGTCAATCCAATTGAACGATTGAACGACTGCAAAACGTCCTGCAACACCTTTAGCGCCTCAGTAAGCATGAAGGCAGGTTACTTTTTCGCCCGCCCCGGTTTCTTCTTTGCAGATGCGCGGTCTTTGGCTTTCTTCCGCTTTTGGCGTTCCACCAGTTTTTTCTGCCGCTCAATTTCCTCTTCTGAGTACATGGTGCCCCGGCAATTTGCCGATCCACAATAGCACGGCGCCTTGTCATCCGGCTCGCCGTCCCACAGGCAATAGTCATAGAGCAATTCTTCGCCAGCCGCGAGTTCGCGCAACGCGATGATGTAAATGCGATTGTCAATCTGGTCGCTTTCGCAGTTGGGATCGCAAGAGTGGTTCACGAACGCCGCCATGCCGAAGCCATCGATAACAGTTTCATTGTCATCCATGGTGAACAGGTAAGTGACCTCGTTGTCAGAATACATGCCGTCGGTTTGTTTACGGGTAAGCCGCGGACCGGTGTACTCCAGAACGCGCGTGCCTTTGGAAATGGCCGTGGTGGTATACACACCGGCGCCATGCAGGGAAGAGGATTTAACAATGATGCTCATGAAGTGTGCGCGATTTTGTCCTGAGTCAATTGTGCGCAACAGCTTTGGGGCGCACGCCCGTGGGAATATAGCGGCCCGTGAGAAGTATAGCTGATTGCCGTTTGCCGGTTCGTGCCGTGGTCTTATTTGCTGACAGTCTGGCGTTGCATGGCGCGTTGCAGCGTTTTATCCAGAGCAGCTTTAGCTGACTCGTAGTCTTTGTCGTTGATCTTGCCCTGGATTCTGTCCGCTTCAAGCTGGAAGACTTCTTCTTTCATCGCATCCAGCAAAACGCCGCCACGTCCCTTGGATTTTCTGCGTGCTGCCGCTTTTGTCTGCGGCTCATTGATGTTCGCGGTGTAGACGTAAACTGCGCCGGCGGCAAGAAAGATCACCAGAACACCGAGGAACAGCCACTGCCCGTTTTGCAGCGGGTCAGGCCGATCATTGGGCGGCGCCATGCCTCCGCCTGGGCCTTCTCCGCGCGGAGCGCCACCGGCGTTCGCGGGCTGATCGTTTGACTGTTGCGGGATAATACCGGTTCCGGCCACCGTAAAGCCAAGTTGTTGCGAAGGCTGCGGGGATTTAACCAGATACAGCGTTACATCTTTGATTTGCGGATCTTTGGTGGGTGTGTATACGGAGCCGTCAGACGCGGCAAAGTGCATACTGTCTGGAGCAACCACCAGAAAGTTTCCAGCCGGTAAAGAAGTCTTGGGGTTCAACTGGACCTTGCCGTTGTAAGGCAGGCTATAGCTCACTCTGAACTGTGTCTGCCCCGGACGAATCGGAAACCCAAAAAAGAAAGCATTAGGAGCAGACTTGTCCGGCACTACGGGAGTTTTCAGCGCCATGTTTCCTGCTGGCTGCGCTGATGTCTCTTCCACCTTGGCGCCTTCCGGAAGGAAAACGTCAAGCGTGTGCTGGCCGTTCTTTGTCATTGGCGGAGTAGATCGATTTTCCACCGTAAAGAGTTCGTCCACTTTCAGTTGATCGCCTGCCGCTGTGGTTTGCATCACCAGCATGTGTTCCGGCATGGAGATGTCTTTTACTGCTGCAGACGAGTCAAAAACCTGCACGGCCACAGGTCCGCCGCCTGCTTGCGCTACCCGCGTATAGGTAACTTCCTGGTGTTTCACCCATAGTAGGTAAGGACGTCCCTGCGTCGCAGGCGCGTTAAACGTAAACTCGCCCTTGGCGTTGGTTTTGGTCGTGCCCACATCCTCCATGCCGTTGCCCACGCGCTTCAGGACCACTTCATCCCCGGCGGATGGTTTGTTGGTGGTGCCATTTCTCACCACGCCGCGAATGGTATCTGCGTTCGCTGAGAGAGCAAGAGAAAAAATGAAAACCAGAAACAGCGTAGTGCGCTTCAATCGAATCAGCTCCTTAGGCATCCACGGCTTCCAGCTTTTCAATTTCGGCCAGAATGCGTGCGGCTTCCGCCTCAATGCCGCTGCGCATGCCTTCGTAATCGGTCTGGGTAAACTTGCCGGACTTGAACTCAAAATTCAGATCGCGCAGGTTTTCATAGACAACTTCCTTGCGCTCATAGAGGTATACAAGGCGTGTTTTATCCACGCCAATGTCACTGTCATCGCTGGGCATGAAAATGTAAATCAGGCAAAGCGCCGCAAACAGGCTGCAGAATATCTGCACAATGACCAGAAAGGTGTCCTGAGTCATATTTCAGTCTCCTGGCGTGCGCGGGCGCGCAGCGCGTCCATATGCGGGTCCCCCACAGCATCGGCTGCGTTGACCTGCACTGGGCGGCGTTTCCATTTGGTGACAACGATGATCAAGAGAATGGTTCCGGCGATCAGTCCCACAAAGGGAAGAATCCACGCCAGTAGCTCGAAACCATGTTGTGAAGGTTCCACCACGGCCGTTACGCCCCATTCAGTGCGAAAGAAGTTCAATACATCTTCGTCAGACTTGGTTTCCGCTTTGACGCCGCCGCTGGCGCTTCCTGTGCCGCCATCAGATTTGCCCGGTGCTGCGATTCCGGCGGCCAAGGTCGCTCCGCCTCCGGTCCGTCCATCGCCCAGTTGATCATGCAGCTGACCAATCATTTTTGACGAATTGGGGCAGCCAACGTGATTGCATTTGAGCAGCATCTGTCCGCAGCTACAGGTGCACATGATCTTGCTGCCCAGCTTTTCAAAGCGCACAGCCTGACCATCGGACCCCATCATTAATCCGATTGAAAGTACAAGTAGCAGGAGTTGGGATCCGCGCTTCATTCGCCTGCTCCCGCCGTCGTCATGCCTTTTGCTTCAAGGGATGGAACAGCTGCCGTCACCTGCACTGTTGACCTGAGTTGCTGCGCGTTTGGCACCAGTGCCAGGCCTGTGCCAAAGATAATGACCACTACCCCGATCCATACCCACGCTACCAGCGGATTGACGAATGCCTTGATGATCGGGTGCCCGGTGTCAGGGTTGTTGCCTTCGTAAATTACATAGAGGTCTTCGCGCAGCGTGGAGTAATTCGCCACAATGTGATTGGGTTGGCGGCTGGCTTTAAATACGCGCGTCTCGGGATCAAGCCGTGTCAGATACTTGCCGTCTTTATAAACATCCAGCAGGGCTGACTGTGATTCGTAGTTCGCGTTATCGTCTTGCGAGTATTCCTGGCCGACCAGTGTGTAATGGCCCACCTGGAGTTTATCGCCCATTCCCATCTCCTGCTCTTTTTCCAGATTGAAGGCTTGCCCAGCCACGCCGATTACCACCAGTACTACGCCGAAATGGACCACGTAGCCGCCATAGCGGCGCATATTGCGACGGGTGAGGTGATACATGGCGCCAAAGATATTGGTCTGCAATTTGCTTTGCAGCACGCGTCCGCCACGTATGAACTCTGAAGCAATGGTCCCAGTCACCAGCGTGCTAACAACAAACGTGAGCCACGAATAAAAATGCGCCATGTCCGCTCTTGGATTCACACCAAGGAACGGCAGCGCAATCGCCACGATCGAAGCCAGACCTGCAGGAATGGCAAAGTTTTTTCGCAGGCTGCCCAATGACGTGTTGCGCCATGCCAGCAGCGGGCCAACTCCGGTCAGGAAGACCAGGAAGATGCCGATCGGAATCATTACCTTATTAAAGAAGGGCGCGCCCACCGTGATCTTGTAGCCGCGAACCCAGTCAGAAAGTATCGGGAAGAGGGTTCCGCACAAGACGGCAAAACAGGCTGCCAGCAACACCAGGTTATTGAAGAGGAAGCTGGATTCGCGTGAGACCAGAGACTCCAGCTTGTTTTCTGATTGCAGGTGCGTGCGGTTCTTCAAATAGAACCAGAGGCACACTGCAAAGACGATCTCAATGAATCCGGGGTAAGCGTACGGCACGGAATGCCATGGAGTGCCACTCCAGCCAAAGTCGCCGGCAAACCAGCTGCCAATACCGGATTGCGCGAATGCGTGTACGGACTGAACAATGCCGCTGCGCGTAAGCAGGGTGCCAAAGATCGAAAGCATGAAGGTGGTAAAGATCAGCCACACGTTCCAGACTTTCATCATGCCGCGTTTTTCCTGCATCATCACGGAATGCAGAAACGCAGTGCCAGTTAACCAGGGCAGCAGGGAAGCGTTTTCCACCGGGTCCCAGCCCCAGTATCCGCCCCAGCCGAGAACTGCGTAAGCCCAGTGTGCGCCCAGAAAGATTCCGCAGGTCAGGAACAGCCACGTCACCATGGTCCATCGGCGTGTAATGTGGATCCACTTTTCCCCGGGATACTTCATGATCAGCGCGGCCAGCGCGAAAGCAAAAGGTACTGAAAATCCCACATAGCCCAGGTAGAGCATGGGAGGATGGATCACCATCTCAGCGTATTGCAGCAGGGGATTCAGGCCGTTACCATCAGCGGCAACGCGGTCCATCATGCCAAACGGCCGCGCGACAAAGGTGACCAATATAAGGAAGAAGATCTGGATGCCCGCCAGAATCATGGACGTGGTCGCAACCAGCCTCTGATCCACTTTATGGCGAAGCCGTAACACGAAGCCATAGCCGGATAGCAGCCATGCCCAGAAAAGCAGCGAGCCTTCCTGGCCTGACCATAGTGCCGCCAGTTTGTAGGGTGTTGGCAGTGCTCGGTTGCTGTGGTGGAGAATATAGGCGACAGAAAAATCATTATTCAGCGCGGCCCATACCAGCGCCAAGGCTGCGCCGGTTACGGCCACAAAGCTTGCGATGCCAGCGCGCCGTGCGGTCTCAGCCCATTTTGAGCCTATGCGGTCCTTCCGCACAACGCCGAAGATGCCCACCACAAAGCTGTACAGGCTGAGCGCCAAGGCGAACAAAAGACAAAAACTTCCAAGTAGAGGCATGATGTGAGCTTAGTATCTTTCTGGTCTAACTTCAATTGCTATTAGGCTGTGACCCTGTTGCCCGAGCGGTGCAAAATCGATTGCAGCAGGGAGATCAGGTCTTCGGGATCGCACGGTTTGGTGCGGAAAATCACGTCCAGCCCTTTATATTCTTCCTCCGCCTCTGCCAGACCGCTGATCACGATTACCGGCACAGTCGGGTTAAACTTCCGTAACTCAAGCACGAACCCTGCACCATCCATTCCGGGCATAAGATGGTCGGTGACTACGGCGCCAATCTTTTCCTGACCCACGCTGCTGCGCAGCAGAGCCAGCGCAGCACTGGCTGAAGTGGCGGCATGGCTTTCCATGCCGGCCTTGCGCAGAACCAGCTCACGAATCGTTAACTGCGTAGCATTGTCATCCAGCAGCAGAATCTGTTTCATGAGGGGCGCTTAGGCGCTCTTCTCTCTTTCGAACCGGGTCAGGATCTCTCTTTCAGCTCGCGACCAGTCATCGTGATGGAACCCGTGTTGGCGGCCGCGCTCTTCATACAACTGATAGGCGCGTACCCGGATTTCTTCGTAAACCGCAGAAGGAAGATGCGCTGAATCGTGCTTTCTGACTTCGGCTGGCTTAACATTTCGTTGGCTGATCGGTGTAACCGCTCTCTCAACCGAACTGATGCCAACCTCAGTGAAGCTGACTGCCCGCTCAGTGGAATCGCCCTGGCTGATTGGGGTTATTGCTTTTGTTTGCTTCGTTGCGGTCTTTTTAGAGCTGTTCTTGCGGGGAGCGCCCGGAGTTTTTCCTGCCATATGCTGATCTACTCCTGCTAAGGATTCTCTTAGCCGTTCTTGACTGACTGTTGGTTTTTTCACGAAGTGCTGTTGCTTCTAGGATATAGGAAAATCGTCGCGTAATGGTGTGATAGCGCTTGCATCAGCAAAAAGTTTGAGTAAATTTTCTCATTTTTGAGAGTTTCTCCTTAGTACTTTCTGTGGTTCGAGGGCAGGCTCTCATCCGTGGTCCCCGCAAAGAGATGTTTTCCACAGATAAAAACCGTTCCTGACAACTTCGGCAAACCACAGGGTTTTCACTTATATGTGCTGGAAATCCATCGTCGAAAATTATCGTCACCACGCGCGGCCTGCGGTGAACTGTGAAGTCTGTAAAGCAATTGAAGTTCTGGGATTGGATAGCTCCGCGCATGATCTCTGGGCATGTACCGCCGCAGACGGAACCACTCGGGGATGGAGGCACAGATACTTTTCCAGGCACATCCCCATGCACAAAGCGGAAGAGAGAGCTGCGGGCGGTTTCACCCTGCGGTTGCTGCAGCTCCTGCCAAGACACTAAAAATAACTCAGGCTGACCTTTCGGCCAGCCTGATGCTTCGAAGCAGTGAACCGCCGGTTAGCAGTGCACGATCTTGGGGCTTTTAATTCCTTTGGTGGCATTGCGCGTATCCACCACCAGTTGTGAATTTTCCACGATCCATTTGTAGTCGTAGTTGGAGTGGTCTGTCACGATGACCACTGCGTCAAACCTGCCCAGATCTTCCAGCGGCGTGTTTGACATTTCCAGTTTGTACTTGCGTCCCTGGCCTACGTACTCAAAGAACGGGTCGTTGTAGCTGACTTCCGCGCCTTCTTTCTGCAGCAACTCAATGATGGTCAACGCCGGCGATTCACGCAGATCATCAATGTCTTTCTTATACGCCACTCCCAGAATCAGAACTTTCGATCCATTCAATGCCTTGCGCTGCTTGTTCAGCGCTTCCGCCGTGTAACCCACCACGTGGTACGGCATGGATATGTTGACTTCGCCGGCCAGTTCGATGAACTTGGTGCGGAAATCATATTCTTTTGCCTTCCAGGATAGATAGAAAGGGTCAATCGGGATGCAGTGTCCGCCCAGTCCCGGACCGGGATAAAACGGATGGAAGCCAAAAGGTTTGGTTGACGCCGCACCGATCACTTCCCATATATCGATCCCCATGCGCAGGCAGAGCAGTTTGAGTTCATTCACCAGCGCAATGTTCACGCAGCGATAGATGTTTTCCAGCAGCTTGGTCATCTCCGCTGCCGCAGGCGTGGATACCGGCACCGTGCGATGGAAGATGGAGCCATAGAGCGACCGGCATAGTTCGGTTGCAGCCGTGTTCAGGCCACCCACGACTTTTGGTATGTCGCAACGGGCCACGGTGTCATTGCCCGGATCTTCGCGCTCCGGTGAAAAGGCGACAAAGAAAGTCTGCTCATTCAGCTTTTCGTCATTGCTTTCGCCACGAGCGGCTTTCAGCCCCAGAGGGTTCTTCTCCAGGATCGGAACCAGAAGTTCTTCGGTGGTGCCCGGATACGTGGTGCTTTCCAGAATCACCAACTGGCCCGGACGAAGATGTGGCGCGATGGACTTCGCCGTGGCTTCAATGAAGCTCAGATCGGGTTCATGATGATCATCGAGCGGAGTAGGCACGGCAATGATCACGGCATCCATCTCTGAGATGCGCGAATAGTCAGACGTCGGAGTGAAACCTGCCGCCTTTGCTGACTGGATTTCTGTGCCCGGAATGCGCACGATGTAAGAGCCGCCCTCGGACAGCGTCTTCACCTTCTTCTCATCGATATCAAAGCCGGTCACCCTGAATTTCTGTTCGCTAAACAGGAGGACCAGAGGCAGGCCCACGTACCCCAAGCCGATGACTCCCAGCCGGGCCGTGCGATTTTCTAATTTAGTATGGAGTGCTTCAAATTGCGCTGAAAATACTGTTTCCAAGGTTTTCATACCGCCTTTTAAGGGCATTTCTGATGCCAACTCCGATTAACGGCGAAAATGCCACATGATTTGCAAAACCTATGATGATGCGGCACTTACGACCAATATGAGGACGATGATAAATGAACCGGCAAGGCAGACTGGTGAAAACTTTTGCATACACGGGCAGGCAATGGCTTTCCAGACGCCGGTTCGGGAGGCCGTAACTTGCCCCGGCTGACCCAGTTCTTGTATCAACCTTATGGCTCTTTGGGCTCGAATTCTGATTTGCCTGGACACCGCGAGCGAATGAAACGAAAACTGATAACGTATCTTGCTGCCCTTACGCTGCTCGTTGTGTTCGGATTTTTCGCCGGCAAAATTCTGGTGCGCGATAATCCGGAAAAGTCGGACGCCATTGTTGTGCTGGATGGCGACAGCGTGGATGAACGTTACGAACGAGGCATGCAACTTCTTCGCGCGGGATACGGCAAGCACCTATTCCTCGATACCAATGACGAATCTCATTTCTATGGTCACAAGCCGACGGAGTACGCGGCGAACTTCCTGAAGGAAGATGCCAAAGAGATGCTGCCGTATGTGAGCGTTTGCCCTTACCTTGAGGATTCCACCGTTGCTGAGACCATCTACGTGAATCGCTGCCTGCAACCGCTCGCTCCGCATAAGGTGCTACTGGTGACCAGCGACTGGCACACGGCTAGAGCGCTTTCCATTTTTCGCAAAAAACTTCCTCAATATCAGTGGTCCATTGCCTCCGCACATGACATCAGGCTTTTCGGGCCGCATTGGTGGCGGCATCGTGAGTGGGCCAAGACAACCTTGCATGAGTGGGTAAAGACGGTGTGGTGGAATTTGATCGATCGCTGGCGTTAGTTCTTTCGCACCCTCGTGTCGCAGCGGCAAACATCCGCGTTTGTTCTGGTGAAATGTTGAAGGATTGCCTGCCAGCTCGAGGCACAGACGTTTAAGACTTTGAAATCTCCTTTGCAGCTTTCCTGCAGACTTCTTCCAGAAAGCCCCGTTTATACCCAACCGCAAGGGAAACATGCTTGCTGAGTGTGAAAATGTTTTCCTACTCTCAAGGGAATCCGGGCACATGCCAGCCGCGCATGAAATTAACAGCCAAAAACATCCATTCGGCGTTAATCGTTGTGAATCAGCTACTTACCTCTGATTCAGCCTTGTAAAACAGATGCTTTGGGCAGCCTGCCTTTGGTGCTGTACATGCACATATGGACAGTGCCAGGTGAGTGCACTTTCCTCCCAGGCACGACGGAGCGCCAAAAGCAATGAAACATCCGGGTGAGCAAAATTTTGAGTTACCGCCAGATTCAGCCGTATTCGGTACATCGGATGCGATGAAGAAAGTTAAACGCGACCTCTCCATGATCGCGTCCACTGATGTGCCAGTACTGATTCAGGGACCGAGCGGCACCGGCAAGGAAATCATTGCCAAGATGGTCCACCGCCAATCGGCGTTTGCCAAAGGTCCGTTCATCAAGGTGAACTGCCCCGCCATTCCTGATGCGCTGCTGGAGAGCGAGCTCTTTGGTTATGAAAAAGGCGCGTTCACCGGCGCCAATTCTGCCAAGCCCGGCCTGATCGCCATGGCGAATCACGGCACGCTCTTTCTGGACGAAATTGGTGAACTCAGCATGCCGTTGCAATCCAAGCTGTTGCAGGTGCTGCAGGACGGCAAATTCTCCCGCATTGGAGCTCACGAAGAGACTTTTTCTGAAGCGCGCGTCATTTGCGCCAGCAGTCGCGATCTCAAGCATGAGATTGAAGCTGGTAATTTCCGCGAAGATCTCTATTACCGCATCAACGTGGTGAGTGTTTCTTTGCCGTCATTGCGGGAAAGAAGCGCGGACATTCCTGAGTTGGTGGAATTTTTCCGTGAGCATTTCAACATGGTTTACAACCGCCGCACACCGCCGATCTCGGCGTCACTGATGCGCTTGTTGCAGGCCTACCACTGGCCGGGCAACATTCGGCAACTGGAAAACATGCTGAAGCGCTACGTGATTCTTGGCAATGAAACATGTATCAGCAGTGATCTGGCTGAGCCGGCGCCGCCTTCCTTCGAACTGGACATCCCGGACCAGGGGCCAGTGCCTTTGAAGAAGATTACCCAGCAGGCTGTCCGCCGGTTGGAGCGCCAGGTGATCCTGAAAGTTTTGCAGAACACGCATTGGAACAGAAGAAGGGCCGCGGAGACGCTCAAGATCAGTTATCGCGCCCTGCTTTATAAGATCCGCGATGCCGGCCTGTCACCGGCTCGCCCCGCTGTGGCGGTCAGGGAAGGAAATGCGGAAGTGCTGCCCATGCCGAAAATCGGTCACGCGGACGAAAGCAAGAGTGAACAGGATGATGACATTGAACCAATGATCTCCATGGCTGAGGGCAAGCATGCTTAAGATCGGTGGCCAGAGAATTCCGACAAAGATTCTGGTTCTGGTGGTCAGTGAAGCTCTATTGATCATCTTCGGCCTGGCCTTTGCCACTTGGCTGCGTTTTCTTTCGTCGCACTGGGAGTACGCCGGTGGCCATACCATCTCACGCTTTCTGGTGGTCGTTCTCATCTGCATCCTGGCCCTGTACTTCAATGACTTGTATGACCTGCAAAGCATGAACTCCAAGGCCCGACTCTTCATTGCCTTGTTGCAGGCGCTGGGCATCGCGTGTATCGCACTCTCATTGATTTACTACATTGCGCCCGATCTGAGTCTGGGCCGCGGCATTGCCGCGCTGGCCGTACCAACGATTGTGAGTCTGGTTTTCGCCTGGCGCTGGGTGCTGGAAATCGAAGGCTTCTTCTTTCTCCGCTCTCCGGACAGAGTGTTGATTGTCGGCACCGGCTCCACTGGCATTGAGTTGACCCGTGAAATCTGCGCCCGTCCGGAATTGAACCTCAAGGTATTGGGATTTCTGGACGAAAAAGGCGAGAACATCGGCATGTCTCTGGTGAACCCCGGGATTGTAGGCGGGATGAATGATCTGGCGGCTTTCGTCAAGGAAAAAGATATCAATCGCGTTGTCATGTCACTGAAGGAAAAACGCGGCATGATGCCTTACAGCGAGTTGCTGCGTTTGAAATTTGCGGGCGTGTCCGTGGAAGATGCGCACACCGTGTTCGAGCGCATCAGCGGACGCATTCCACTGGAACGTCTCTCGCCCAGCTGGCTGATCTTCTCTGACGGATTCAGCAAATCAAGACTGCTGCTTGCAACCAAGCGGGCCATTGACATCGTTGCGTCATTGATTGGAATCCTGCTCACCTTGCCGATCATGGGCGCCGTGGCTCTGGCCATCGTGCTGGAATCAGGCACGCCGATTTTGTTTCGACAGAAGCGTGTGGGCCTGAATGGCGAAGTATTTGAAATCCTGAAGTTCCGCTCCATGCGGCAGGATTCAGAGAAGGGCGGCCCCAGTTGGGCCACTGACAAAGACTGCCGTATCACGCGGGTTGGCGGATTCATCCGCAAGTATCGCTTTGATGAGCTGCCGCAGTTCTTCAACATCCTGCACGGCGAAATGAGCCTGGTTGGCCCACGTCCGGAGCAGCCATATTTTTGCGAAATGCTGGAATCGCAGTTGCCGTTTTTCGCACAGAGGCACACCGTGCGTCCAGGAGTAACCGGATGGGCGCAGGTGAAATATCAATACGGTTCCACTGTGGCAGACGCCAAGCGGAAGCTGGAGCTTGATCTCTTCTACATCAAGCATCTGGCCGTTTCACTGGACCTGGCCATCATCTTCGAGACGATCAAGGTCGTCCTGCTGGGAAAAGGCGCGAAATAAAGGTTTGTGGCGAACGGTTCGCCCGGAAGTTAACCAGAAAGTGTGGAGAGGAAAATGTCTTTGAAGAAATTAGCAATCCTGATTGGCTGCCTGATAGGCCTGATGGGAATCCTGGCATCAGCCCAGCAGCAGACGGCAGCAGCGCTTCGAGCGGGCGAGAATGCAGCGGACACAAATTCTACCGCCAAAGCGAAATTGCCCGACGTCAAGCCGGACGAATACTCTGTCGGCGAATCCGATGTGATCCGGGTGAATGTCTGGAAAGAGCCTGAAGTGTCGCAAACAGTTGTGGTGCGGACTGACGGCAGCATTTCCATGCCGCTGATTAACGAGGTGAAGGTTGCCGGCATGACGCCGCTCACCATTCAGCAAGTGATCGCGGACAAGCTTAAAGCATATCTCACCAACCCCCAGGTCACAGTCACGGTGATGGAGATTCACAGCAAGCACGCCTTTATTACCGGTGAAGTGGCCCGGCCGGGCGGCTACCCGCTGAACACTGAAACCACCGTGCTGCAGCTGATCGCACAGGCGGGCGGGTTTACGCCTTTCGCTAAAAAAGGCGACATCATTGTGCTGCGCTCCACAAACGGCAAACAGCAGCGCATGAAATTCAAGTACAAGGAAGTCATCTCGGGGAAAAAGACTGATCAAAACATTTCGCTCCGTCCAGGAGACACGGTGGTGGTGCCATGAGCAAGCATTTAAATAAACGGGCCCTGATTTCCGCTGTCGTTGGTTGCGTCCTGTTGTGCGCCTCTTTGCCGGCAACAGCGCAATCCGGATCTGACAACAACCAGCAAGGTCAGACGGCCGCGCAAAACCCGCAAACAAATAAACAAGATGATCAAACCAAGGTTCCGGAAGAGCCGGTGCGAACGAACACGGACTCCTATGCCGTGTCTCTGGGGACAGGCCAGATCATCAGCATGAGCGGACAAAGCGCGGATGGCGAATTCGTGGCCGGAAAGCTGAGCAAGTCAAAGACAGCAGAATTCCGGGAGCAGTTCTTCTACGGTGTGTCAGCGTCATCGGTCTACACCAACAGCTTTGCCGGAGTCGGGCAACAGAGCCTGCATTCGACTTCGGTCAGTCCTTATCTGGCGCTTCTGGTGCCTACGAAAACTGGAAGCTATGTGGCCCAGTACACGGCAGTGGTGAATCCGAATGACACCAGCACGGGAGATCCACAGGCGTACCACTCAGCCACGCTGAAAGCAGATGGCGCATTCAGCCGTCGCTGGTCGTGGGAGCTTAGTGAAAGTGGCAGCTACGGATCCGAAAATGCCCGCTTCCAGGCGCCGTTGACTTTCGTTGTTATACAGACCACGCCCGTCTCTACTGCCAGCGCAGCGGTACTGCTAAATGCCAAGAACGTGTCGTTTGCAGAAGGCGCAGCGCGGGCTGCGTACCAGCTTAGTTCGCGGGATGCCGTGGGACTCACTCTGACTCACACCTACACGGGTATTGAGGGTGATTCAACGTCAGTGGATTCCACGGGCAGCCACTCAAACTCGGTTGGCGCGAAGATTGACTACGCGCGCACAGTATCCTCACGCGTCTCGCTGAAGGCATATGGAACCTCGGACACGGTTCTGAATGGCCCTGTATGCAACAGCTTCGGCGGCGGCGTGGGAGTATCGGTCAAGTTGACTCATACCATCGGTTTTGACGTCCAGGGCGGTCCGCAGCGAAATTCAGTTGCCTGCGGTGGACAGCAAAGCGCCAACTTCAGCGGTAACGTGGTGGCAACATTCCGCAACGGTGACAGGGTTTATGCCAGCGCCAACCGCGTGTTTACATCTGCGTTTCGCGTAGACGGACACTGGGAGGACAACGCGACCGTGGGCTATGCCAAAAACATCAAGCGCCTGTCCCTGATTGCAGACGCAGGCGTGATTCGGGGTGAATTGCTCACGGGTAATACGCAATACACGGGTTATTTCATCGCGCCGCGTACGCAGCTCAAGTTAACGAATGCATTGGCCGTCTCTGCGGGTTACAGGACTTTCCGCGGCAATGGCGGAGCACTGGTGGCGGGCAACGTCAGCTTTGCCGTGGTCTCACTGGACTTTTATCCAGCCAGCATTCGCTTTTAAATACGGGAAACTTAAAGACAGGAAAATCGGAGAAGAATAGATGAACCCAAGTACAAACAACGGAATCATGGATCAGGCGGCCGCTTTGTGGGCCACGGTGAAACATTATCGCGGCCTGATCTATCTAGGCACGGTCTTCTTCTCGCTGGTAGGCGCCACGCTGATTCTCCTGATGCCGGACCATTTCAAGGCCTCAACCACCATTCTGGTTGACCCGCAGAAGATCCCGGAAAAGTACGTGAGTCCCACCATCAGCTCAGATCCCGGGCAGCGCCTGACCACGATCACACAACAGGTGCTGAGTTCCACCCGTCTGCAGCAGATCATTGACGAAATGCACCTTTATCCTGAGTTGCAGGGCAGGAGTTCGCGCGAAGAGATCATCGACAAGATGCGCAAGGACATCACCATCACGGTGAAGCAGGGCTCGTCATCCGGGCTGAGCGCTTTCACAATCGAATATGAAGGCAGCAAGGCTGACCAGGTGGCATCCGTCGCTAACCAGCTTGCGGGCAGTTTCATTGAGTGGAACAACAAGAATCGCGAGCAGCAGGCCCAGGACACCACGGAATTTCTGGATGCGCAGTTAAAGGAAGCAAAACAGAACCTTGAAGAGCAGGAGAAAAAAGTCAGCGCGTTCAAGATGAGCCATCTGGGCGAAATGCCGGAGCAGCAGCAGGGCAATCTCCAGGCTCTGGCGCAACTTCAGACCCAGTTTCAGGCCAACATTGACGCGCAGAATCGTCTCGAAGTTGAGCGCACACTGCTCACGCGTGGATTGGACCCAGCGGGCACAAATGGCACAGTGGTAAAGAGCACAGCACTCACTGAGCGTGGCCGGCTGGAAGCGGAGCGTCGCGACCTGAAAGGCAACCTGCTGGACCTGCAACGGCGCTACACCAACGCTCATCCCGAAGTAAAGGATGCAGCGGCACGGCTGGCGCGCGTGGAAGAACAGCTGAAGGCCTTGCCGCCTGACCCGCCGGTAACAGCCGATACCAATGACAACTCAGTCATCACTGTTCGCATGCAGCTTCTGGACCGTGAAACCAGGCGTTTAGCTGAAGAACAGAAACGCATCACCGCGCAAATCACTTCGTATCGCACCAAGGTGGATGCGGTTCCTGTGCGCGAACAGCAGATGGCGGAGCTGGCGCGTAACTACAGCGTATCGAAAGAACATTATCAGTCTCTGCTGGATAAGACATTCTCCGCCGGCATGGCCGCCGACATGGAACGCCGCCAGCAGTCTGAGCATTTCACCATTCTGGACAAGGCAGAGGTTCCGGAGAAGCCGTTTAAGCCAAGACGCCGCCTGTTGCTGGCCGGCACATTTGTGGGTGCGTTGTTCCTTTCGATTGCGCTTGCTTATGGCAAGGACATGACCAACGAGACCATGAAAATGGAACGCGACCTGAAGTCTTTGCTTCCAGCCCACGTACACATTCTCACGGCAGTGCCAAAGCTGGGTTCCGCCCATGATCGACGCAGGTCAGTACGGTTTGCGCTGCTGGCGGTGCTGTTCACTGTGGCGGGTTGCGCGGTGGAATTCCTCATTTACACCAAGCTGCATCCACTGATTTAAGCAGAATGATTAGAGCTGTACCGTCCAGGCATTAAAAGAAGAAGTCAGGGAACCGGTAACTGAACTCATGAGCGCACTGAAAACACTTTACAAGCATTCATCGCAATACCTGGGAGGCCGGGTGGCTGTGATGATGCTTGGGTTCATTTCCTTTCCCTTGTTTACGCGCGTGTTTTCTGTTTCTGACTACGGAGCCATGAACCTGATCGTGAACAGCGTCCTGTTGTTGACGGTCATCTCGAAGTTCGGATTTCAACATGCGGTGCAACGTTACTATCCGGAATGCGCCAACTCTCCGGATCCTGATGCGTTGCCACGCTATTACTCGACCTTGTTTTACGGCACGGGCATCATCTCTGTCGTTTTGTGCACGGTTTTTCTGGTCTCAGTGCCGATGGGTTCGGCAAAATTTCTGGGGATTACTGCCACCGGCGCGCTGTCCATAGCGTTGGTCCTTGTCATCATCCGTTCATTGCGGTCCATGCAGACCAATTTGATGCAGATGGAGAACAAGACACGGCTTTTTAACGGCGTTGACATCCTGCAGAAGGCCGCCGTCATTACTGTGGTCTGCCTTCTTCTGTTCTTCTGGAAGAAAACCATTTTCGCTTTTATTCTGGGCATGGTGCTGGTGGAGGCTCTGTTTTTTGCTCAGTATCTACCGGTGCTCAGCAAGCGGGGCCTGCTTTCCCCTCGAAAGATTGACTTCAGGTTTTTCCGCGATGCTGTCGCTTACTCTCTGCCGCTGATGACCGCGGAAATCGCATGGGTGGTCCTGGATTCGGGCGACCGTTTTTTTGTGCAGCACTTCCTGGGCGCACAGGCGCTTGGTTTTTACGCCGCCGCTTACGGCATTGCCACCTATTTGCAGGATGTAATGATGGCGCCCTTGCAGTTGGCGTTGTTTCCCATCTGCATGAAGGTGTGGGCATCACAAGGCAGGAAGGCGACACAGGAATTCTTAAGCCGCAGTCTTGACCAGTTCGCCATCGTCGCCGTAGGCGTCATTGCTGTGGCGATCGTTACGTCCCAGGATGTGGTGGTACTTCTGGCATCCAGGAAATTTGCTAAAGCGCATGAATTGCTGCCGTACCTGGTGATGGGTCTGGTGCTCTCCGCCGTGACTATCTATTTCCGGCCTGGCTTGCTGATACACAAAAAAGGTTCAAAGATCGCAACGGCCACGCTGGGCGCAAGCATTCTTAATGTCGGACTCAACATTCTGTTATTGCCAAGGATTGGACTGGTCGGCGCCGCGATTGCTACCACCGTCAGCTACGCTGCGATTGTGGTCTTCCTGGCCTACCAGTCACTGAGCGTATTGCCGTTCAAGATCGAAGTCGTCGCTCTCATCCGCTACTCGCTCACGGGAATTCTGGTGAGCTGGTTGGGAACGTTAGTTCATGTATCATCGCCAGTTCTTAACGTCGTGGCCCGCGGCGCCTTCATCCTCGCTTTATACACATTGATTCTCTGGAGCATTGATTCACGCGTGCGCGTGTGGATGCGGCAGGCAAATGCAATGGTCATGGGTAGATTGCAGCGCCAGACAGGTTCGCTCAAACCAGAACCACCTGTTCAAAGCGCCGCCATGGCGAGCGCCGTCTCCACCCAGTCGCCTGTCACAGGCAATACGCTGCCGGCGAATCCTGACATCGATCGCACTAGAGGGCCGGTGCCATGCATCTAGGCCTTGAACCTTATGTAGCCTTGGTGCTCTATGTGAGCGCGATCGTCGCGTTTGGACTCTCTGTGTTCTGGAAGCCCCAGATTGGCCTCTACTACCTGATTCCTCTGCTGCCGCTACAGACCGTACGCGACAGGCTGATTGATCTTCCGCTGGGCAATAAGTTGGTAGATATCATCCTGCTGGGCGTGGTGCTTGGCGCAATGGCTAAAGGTGGCTTTAAATTTGTTCAAACGCCAATCAATCGCCTCCTGCTTGCCTACGGCGTCTTCTGTTACATACAGCTATGGCGCGGCTCATTCTTCCTGAATTCGGCTCTACCTCTCGACATCGGCGATCCAAGATTTTCAGACTGGAAGAACTACATGGTCCTGTTCATCCTTTTTGCCATCGTCGCCAGCACCATCAAGGACGTGAAGCAGATCAAGATCGTGGTCCTTCTGATGTGTGTGGCGGTGTTCCTGGTGGACAAGGGGTTTTACGGCACCATGAGCGGTCGCGATCTCTCGCATTTCTCATATGAAGTTCGCGATGGCGGTCCGCTGGGTTATGCAGGCGTGAACGGCGTGGCCACTTTCGAGGCTGAACTCATGTTGTTCATCATGGGACTGGCTGCCTATCTCAAGAAAAGCTGGAAGCTGGCTGCGTGGGGATTGGTAGTCTTCAGCGGTTATTGCCTGTTGTTTTCGTTTTCACGCGAAGCCTACGCGGGCATCCTGCTGGGTGCTTTCCTCCTTGGATTGATGAAGCAACGCTGGTTGTTGCTTGCATTGCTGGTGTTCCTCATGAGTTGGCAGGCTGTGGTTCCTACCTCAGTGCAGGAACGCGTTCTGATGACGTACGACAAAAATGAGCAGGCACTGGATACATCAGCCCAGGACCGCGTCACTATCTGGAATGACGCAATGAATCTTTTCCAGCAGAACCCTGCGGTGGGAATTGGTTTTGATACGTACAAGTATTTGCATCGGGTAACAATTTATACGGATACGCACAACTATTTTCTGAAGGTCATGGTGGAAACCGGCGTGGTCGGCCTGCTGTTCTTTTTATGGCTGCTCATGAAGATGTCATGGATGGGCTTCCGCCTCTTCCGTACAGCGGAAGATCCTTTCCTGAAATCCCTGGGACTGGCTTTCTGCGTGGTGATGGCATGCGTATTCGTGGTGAATTTCTTTGGCGATCGCTGGCTGTACCTGTCTGTAAACGGGTATCTGTGGGTGATGATGGCTTGTGTGGCGCGCGCGCAGATCATCGTGGACCAGGGCGCAGCCTTGAAAGCAGCAGAATCGCTCCCTGTTGCGAATGAAGAAACATCAATTGAAGAAGAACCTGTGTACGCCTGAGCACCTGGGATTTTTCAGGTAACACGAAGGCAAACTGGATATGTGCGGCATCTTTGGACAAATCGGAAACTCACCTGCGGACGAGAAGTGCGGGTTGGCTTTGAAGCACCGCGGACCGGATGACGGTGGCCTGAAGTACTTTGTCGTGCCTGATCGTTCGCTCTGGGTGAGTCTGCAACACCGCCGGCTCTCGATCATCGATCTGTCATCGGCGGGCCACCAGCCAATGTGCAATGAGGATGAATCGGTATGGATCATCTTCAATGGGGAGATCTACAACTTCCAGGAGTTGAGGCAGGAACTGCTGGCGGCGGGGCACCGATTCCGTTCGAATACTGACACTGAAGTTATCATCCACGGCTATGAGCAGTGGGGTAATGATGTGGTGCGTCGCCTGCGCGGCATGTTTGCGTTTGCCATTTGGGACAACCGTAACCAGCGCATGCTGGTAGCCACGGACCATCTGGGCAAAAAGCCTTTGTTCTATGCCTTTGATGGCGGCAAGTTTGTCTTTGGCTCGGAGATAAAGGCGCTGCTGAAGGCCGGCGTTTCAAATGAACCTGATGCTGTCGCCCTGCATGATTATCTGACCTACCTTTATTTCCCGTATCCCTCTACAGCGTTCAAGCACATACGGAAGCTCGGGCCTGGCATGGCGACAGAAATTACGATTGCGCCCAATGGCGACCTCAAACGCAAGGAATGGAAGTACTGGGACGCCGCAGAGACAGCCGGCTCCGCGTTACACATGAGCGACCGCCAGATGATCGAACAGGCACGCGCGTTGATGGAAGAAGCGGTAAAGATCCGCATGGTGAGCGATGTGCCTTTGGGACTCTTTCTGAGTGGCGGACTCGATTCCAGCGCGATCACAGCACTCGCGGCCCGCAATAGTGCCGAGCAGGTAAAGACTTTCACCATCGGTTTTTCCAACAACAAGTTTTATGACGAAATGCCGGTCGCGAATCTGGTGGCGAAGCGGTACAACACTGACCACCACATCCTGGAAGCCGATGAGCTTTGCGCCGAATACATGACTACAGTCGTGCGTCATTTTGATGAACCGTTCGGCAATCCCACGGCGATCCTGGAATACATCATCACCAAACTTATGCGCAAGCACGTGACCGTGGCGATCTCTGGCGACGGTGGCGATGAGCTGTTTGGCGGATACGTTCGCTACGCAGGCGCTGCCATGGCCAGAAAGTATCGCAGGCTCCCGCAGTTCATCACCAAGGGGCTGGTCGCGCGGATGTCGGGATTGATGCGTGATGCCACCGATGGACGCCACGGCTTCCGCCGGGTGCGTGAGTTTGCTGAGTCCGCGTGGCAGAACGAAGAAGACATGTACATCAACTGGGTGGGCTATTTCTCTGAAGCGGAAAAACGCGAGATGTACGCGCCGGAGTTTGCGTCGCAGGTCAGCGGACGCGATTCCGGTGATTTCCTGCGCCAGTTCTTCCGTCGTGGGGCCCAGTTGGATCCAATGAGCCGTCTCGGCTACGTGGACGCCGCGTCATTCCTGTGTGGCAACTGCCTGGAGTATGCAGACCGCATGTCGATGGCGAATTCGCTGGAAGTGCGCGCGCCGTTCACCGATTACAAGCTGTTGGAGTTCGCTTTGCGAGTTCCTGAACGTATGAAAGTACGCGGTACGGAAACCAAATGGATCACTCGCCAGGCCATGGGTGATCTGCTGCCCCGGGAAGTTCTAAACAAAAAGAAGATGGGTTTCAACCCGCCACTGCCGCAGTGGATTAACGGGGAACTGCGCCCGGTGATACAGAAGTTCCTCTCGCCTGAAAATCTACAACGCCGCGGCATCTTTCGTCCGGAGGCTGTGCAAAAGCTGGTGCGTGATCATCAGGAAAATCGGCGTGATAACGCCTTGAAGATATGGGCCCTGCTGATGGTGGAAGTGTGGCAGCGGATGTATATCGACAATGAATCAGAGGAGTCGGTTCGACATGAAGTGACGGGTGTTCGCAAGCAGCCGACGGGCGCGGTTGGAAGCCGCAAGAGCAAGAGCGCTGAAGTCGTGAGCATCCGGTAGGAGATAAGCAGAGAATGACGGCAAACATGGCACAATTCGTATTCACTGGCGCGCCGGCGGAGGCTGTTTTTTTTGCGGCGGCGCTTCTGTTGTTCTATGTCTATGCCGGATATCCATTGTTTTTGGCGCTGATAGGACTATTTGTTCGTGGCAAACGACCGGAGCTGGGCCATTATCCGAAGCTTTCAGTCCTGATTGCAGCCTATAACGAAGAAGCGGCCATCGCAGAAAAGATCAAGCAGACCCTGGCGCTGGAATACCCAAAGGACAGGCTGGAAGTGCTGGTGTTGTCCGATTGCTCCGCGGACCGGACTGACGAAATTGTAAAGTCCTATCCAGACAGCCGTGTGCGCCTGGTCCGCATGGCGGAGCGCAGAGGGAAGACATCCGCCCAGAACTTCGGCATTCGCGAAGCAACAGGGGAATTGGTGGTGTTCTCAGACGCCACAGCCATCTATCATCCCACGGCGCTGGCTTATCTGGCGACGAATTATCAGGATCCAAAAGTGGGCGCAGTGAGCGGACGGTATAAGTATTTTGATCCTGAAGACCAATCGCCTACCGGGTTGGGAAGCTCGGCATTCTGGAATTACGAAAACATGATCAAGATGATGCAATCAAAGATCCAGACAATCACCGGTTGTTGCGGCTGCATCTACTCGGTGCGCAAAGCAGCCTACACCGACCTGGCGGACGACATCATCAGCGACCTGGTACAGCCATTGCAGGTGATCAGAAAGGGCTACAAAGTTCTGTTTGAAGATCGCGCACTGGCGTACGAAGAGACAACCAAGTCAACCAAAGAGGAGTTTTCCATGCGGGTGCGCGTGGTAACGCGGGCCATGCGGGGTTTGTCGAGCGTTTCTGATGTGCTGAAGCCATGGAAGTTCGCGTGGCCGGCATTTCAGCTCTGGTCGCATAAAGTATTGCGCTGGATGGTGCCGCTGTTTCTGGTGACCATCTTTATCAGCAATCTGTTTCTGCTTGATAGCCAGTTGTTTCGTACGCTGATGGTGGCACAACTTGCATTTTATGCCGCGGCCATTCTGAACGTTGTTTTGCCATTACATCGGGTGTGGAAGCCGCTGGGCATCCCGCTTTTCTTCTGCACGCTGAATGCAGCCGCTTTGTTCAGCATGGTTGAGTTGGGCCGGGGCAAAAAGTACGTGACGTGGCAGACGGTGAGGGCACGCCGATGAAAATTGAATTTCTCACGCAGGAAGACTCTTTGTATATCCTGCCATTTTTCGAAGAATTCCTGAGTAACTACGCCGGGCAATTTGAGATCACCAGAATTTCCTGCTGTCGCGCCATGGGCAAACGGTCCCGCTGGCAGTTGCTGCGCGAACTGATGTGGCTCTACGGGACATTTGGACTGATCAAACTGGTGGCCCAGGCCGGCGTGGCAAAGTTGCTTGCAGGCTTGCCGCGAACTCGTGCAGACAAGAACTTTTACTCCATTGCTCAGCTGGCGAAGGCGTATGGTATTCCGTACGAAACTGTGGCAAATCCGAACGATGCCGATTTTGTGTCTGCTATGGCCCAACGCGCGCCTGATCTGATGGTGTCAGTGGCGTGTCCATACATCCTTAAGGAAAGGCTGCTTGGTGTGCCGCCGCGCGGCTGCATCAACATACATCACGCGCCGCTGCCACGCTACAAAGGAATGATGCCGACATTCTGGCAGCTCTACCATGGGGAAGCACAACTGGGTGTGACGATTCACTACATGGCGGCCAAGGTGGACGAAGGCGATGCGCTATTGCAGGAAATGTCTCCGGTGACAAAGGGCGAGTCATTGCATAACCTGATTCGCCAGTCCAAGCGTTACGGTGCGCATTGCATGGCCAGAGTGCTGCATAGCTTGCAGAAGAATGAAGCTGTGCGAATCAAGCTGGACCATGAGCATGGGACCTATTTCACATTTCCCAGACGCGAGGAGGCGCTGGAATTCAAGCGCCGCGGGCTACGAGTGATTTAAGCCGCAAGAAAGAAAGATGCTGCAACCTCCCTTCACATCACGGCCAGTAAGAGCGCTAAGCAAGAGTGCATGGGCTGGTTTGCTGCGCAGTTCGGGGATACTTTGGCTGGCCAAGCGCTGGTTGAAACGCGAAGGCACCCTGGTGCTCACATTTCATCGTGTATTGAATGACGCGGAACTGGAAGGGACGGCCTCACTGCTGGGGATGATTGTTCGCAGCCGGACTTTTGATGATTTTCTTGCCTACGCAAGTGAAAACCTGGAGATCGTGAATGCGGGGCAAGAGCCCGACTGGCAGAACAATGCAAGGCTGAAGGTCGCGGTGACATTCGATGATGGCTGGTGTGACAACGCTACAGAAGCGTTTCCCATCGCACGCAAACACAAGGCGCCGATTACTATTTTCATCGTGGCCAGAAAGATCGGGTCCGTGCTGCCGTTCTGGCCAGAGCAGGCAGCGGCAGTCCTTGGAGTTGGTATTGAAGCTGACGCTCCGCAACGGCAACGCGATATTGAACAGATCATCGAGCGGCTGAAAAGCCTCCCATCGCCGGAGCGCAAGCGCCTGATCACCCGCATTACAAAGGGAGATCGCGGTGCGGATAGTTGCAATGAAGTTGATCGCACCATGACCTGGGAACAGATTGAGCAGCTAAAGGCCGGCGGAGTAACCTTTGGCTCACATACCAGCACACATGAGATTTTGACCAGGATCCCGCTCACGCAGGCTGAGGAAGAAGTCACCTCGTCGCGCGAGCTGATCGAGCATCGACTGGGAGGAGAGTGCGAGGTGTTTGCCTATCCCAACGGTGATTCGTCACATGAAACCCGCAGGCTGGTTGCGCACGCCGGATACAAACGCGCGTTTATCAATCAATCCCCCGGGATATGGACGAGTAAGACTGACCCTTTCAGCATTCCCAGAGTCAACATTTGCGAATACCATCTGGTAGATTCGGACGGAAACTTTTCGCCCTTGATTTTCGACTATGCCGTGGTATGGGCGGCAGCCAAGAGCCATCTGATGGGAAAATTGTCCCGATCTCTGCAAAGATTCAGAAACCGCTTGTCAGGGTTCCGCAATCAAAAGCGCTCAAGACCCATCGAAAGAACACCCAGGCATATTCCATGAATTGGGTGGAGCTTTTCTACTCTCTTTTCTGGTAAAGTATCGCCAGAAACATTCCCGAGAGAGTATGTGGCTTAAACGACAATCCGGAGTTCCCAAAGCGACATTGGCGCAGCTTGGCAGCCTTGAAACGGAAGTGATGGAACGCATATGGGCGCGCGGCGAGATCAGCGTGCGTGACCTGCATGACGAACTTGCCGGCAGGCTTGCCTACACCACCCTCATGACCACGCTGGACCGGTTGTACAAGAAGAGTCTTTTGCAGCGCCGCAAACAGGGTAAGGCGTTCTTCTATGTTCCCGCCTGTACGGAGCAGGAATACCAGGAGCAACTGACCGGCCATCTGTTTGGCATGGTCCTGCGCGAGAACAAGGATAGTGACGCTGTGTTGTCATGTTTTGTGGAAACCATCAGTGAGAATGATTGCGAGATGCTGGATCGCCTGGATGAGATGGTGAAGGCAAAACGACGGGCGCTCCGTCGCAAGGAATAAGGATCAATGTTCTATCTCCTCTGTCTCGCTTTGTGTCTGGCGGTGATGTTTCTGGTATTGGCGGTCACTTCGGTGCTGTCCATTCCACTGGCGCGATTCCTGGAACGTAAACTGGAACGGGCGAGCGCCAGAACTACAGCCAACGTCTTGCTGGCCTTCCGTCTGTTTCCGTTTTCGCTTGCGGTAGCGGTGAGTGCCGGGCTGGCGCTGCCGTCGTTTATGGAGTTTGAGCCACCATCCACCAATGAGATGGTCAATTGGCCTTTGATTTTGCTGGCTGCGCTCGGATGTAGCGTACTTGCCCTGATGGCTTCACGCGCGGTGCGTATCTGGCGCACCACGACGTTCATGCAACGCCAATGGTTGAAGCATTCTCATCCCGTGTCTGGCGTTACCACCGGCGTGCCACTTTACCAGATCGATTCCAGGACATCTCTCCTGGCGGTGACTGGAATTTTCAAGCCGAGAGTGTACGTTTCCCGCGCGGTGTCTGATGCTCTGACTGAAGAGGAATTGTCAGCGGCGCTTTCGCATGAGATTGCGCACGTGCGTTCCTGTGACAACTTAAAACAAGTCCTGATGAAGATCATGGCGCCCCCCGAATGGTTTCGTGGACTTCAATCCACCGGTGAGGCATGGACACGCGCATCGGAAGTTGCCGCCGATGAACGGGCGCTGGCCCAGGGTGCATCCGCACTGGAGCTTTCATCTGCGTTAATAAAAGTAGGCCGGCTCTCCCGCGCACGCAGCACGGGAAACAACGTGTCCGGCTCGCTCGCCGCTTCTCATCTTGTCCCATGCGGATGCAGTTCGGCGACGCTGACCCGCGCAGCGCATCTCCGTGATCTGCTGGAGCACGGAACCGTAATACCTCCCGTTCAGGATTCCGGCAGCAGGAAGGTTGTAACTGCGGTGGCACTCATCGTGGCTGCGTATGTCGGTTGTCTGGCGACCCTTCTTCCCGCTGTGCACGAAGCGCTGGAATTTCTGGTGCGGTAGTCGTCGCCGTTTTGCATCAAGTCTAATTACCTCACCTATACTGACCCTGGTAGTGATTAAAGCTTTCCATCTCGGAATGACTGCTGTGGTTAGCGCCGTACTTTTGTGCGGCGCCAACGCATGGTCGCAATCTGCGTCTGGCCAGGACGTGAATTCCCAGATCGAACGCGCCGCAAAGCTCAAAGCCGATGGCAATATGGAAGAAGCGCGCAAGGCATTTGACGCTCTTCTGGCCCAGTTGCGACCCCGCGGTGCTTCGACGGAACTGACCGATGTGCTTAACAACCTCGGCGATATTGCCAATAACTCCGGGCAATATGATCACGCGGTTGAACTGGCGCGAGAAAGTGCAGATGTGTGCCGCAAACTGGGAAACGCATCCTGTGAAGCGCGGGCCCTGAACGACGAGGGGTTGGCCTATTCCAATGGCGGAAAATATTCAGAAGCGGGCCAGGCGCTGGAAGAAGCGCTCAACATGAGCGGCAAAGCGAATGACGGACATACCATGGTGCTGGTGCTGAACAATCTTGGCAACGTTTATTACTATGAGGCCAGATATTCAGAAGCGTTCAGGGCCTACGATGCCGCCGCTGCCCGGGTGGAGAAAGAGAACGACGTTGCGTGGGCAAGAGCGTGGCGCGCCATCACACATTTGAACCTGGCCACACTCTACCAGCGTCTGGGGAATGACCAGCGAGCCATTAATGTGTATCACGCAACGCTGGATAATGTGCACGATCTGACTCCTCGCGAAGTCGCGCACGTCCTTGCCAATCTCGGCGTACTCTACCGTCGCATGGGCAACATAGAGGAGGCCATCAAGAACTATCACGACGCTGAGAAATTTTACAGTCAGCAAAAAGATATCGATGGCGAACTCGGGGTCTTGAAGAACATCGGTATCGCGCAGGTACTGGACCTGGGCAAGCTGGACGAGGCTTTGAAGACGTTTGCGCAGGCAAGCAAGCTTGCGAAGGCCAGCAAGAACCAGCGTGAATCCATGCAGGCGCTGTTGTATCAGGGGGAAACGTTGCGTCGCATGGGCCGGTTCGTCGACGCAAAGAAAGATTTTGAAGCAGCGTTGGCGCTTGCGATTCAGCTTGGAACCGTCGAAGAGCAATGGAAGGGCCTTTATGCGCTGGGGAGGATTGCGCTGCAAGACGGCCAACGGGACGAAGCCGAGAGCAAGTTTCGTGCCGCTGTCGAAAAGATTGAAAGTCTTCGTTCCAAGCTGCAACTCTCACGCTTGAAGTCTGATTTTCTCGCCGACAAGCGCGACGTGTATGACGCGCTCATCAAGTTGCTGCTGGAGCGGAATGACGCGGCCGCGTCACTGGAATTTATGGAGCGCAGCCGTGCGCGAGTTTTTCAGGACAAATTTTTCGCTGCCGGCGTGACTCCTGGTTCATTGACTTTGCCGTCATTGCAGAAGCGTCTGGACGGACACACAGCCCTGATCGAATTCTGGACCGGCCCCGATGCCATCGCAGCCGTTTGGCTTACCCATGATTCCAGTGGAATCGCGCGCAAGAATTTCACTGCGGACGAAATGGATAAATTCGCCCGCATGGTGGATGGACTTCCGGAGAACCTGGGCAATGGCAACGATTGGAGAACTGGTTTTCAGAAACTGGCCGCTCTTCTGCCTGACGGCATCGTTCCTTTCCGAGGCAGTAACTATGAGCATTTGCTGATTGTGCCCGACGGATTCTTGAGCATGATGCCTCTGGAGTTAGCGCCTTCAGATTCCGGTGAAGCGCTGGTTGAACACCACGAACTCAGTTATCTTCCCAGCGCAGTGTTGCTCTTGCGCGGAGCGTTGCAGCAAAGCCGCATTGTTGGATTGCCATGGCAAAACCAGTTGGTAGCCTTTGGCGATCCGGCGGTTGTCGGCAATGGCGAAAGCTCAGTGCTCGCGTCGCGTAATTTGACGGACAGTCCCAATGCGCTGACTGCACTGCCAAGTTCCGGCGAGGAGATTCGCGGCATCGCCAGCATGAGCGCCGGTCGCGCCCGGCTTTACCTGCGCGATTCTGATCGCAAGCCGGATTTCAAGCAGTATTCAGGTTCCCGCGCTGCGCTGCTGCACGTAAGCACGCATGCCATTGCTGACATGGATAATCCGGAACGGTCTCGACTGCTGTTTTCCCCCGACCGGCCTGGCGAACCCAACGACTATTTATTTCTCAAAGAACTTTACGACCTTGATCTTCGCGGCGTCAGCCTGGCAACGCTTTCCGCTTGTGATACTGAGCGTGGACGCCTTCAGCCAGGCGAAGGCGTTCAGGCTTTCAGTCGCGCGCTGCTCGCCGCTGGATCACGCTCTGCTTTAACCACATTGTGGCGAGTGCCGGACCAGCCAACCTCCGCCTTCATGCAGCAGTTTTATTACTACTTGCTCAAAAAGCATAAGACCAAAGCCGAGGCCCTGCGTTTGACCAAGCTTGAGTTCCTTCACGCAGGCGGAGAACTTGGACATCCAAAGTTCTGGGCCGCGTTTGTGCTCAATGGAGAAGGAAGAGAACCTGTACCTCGTTTTCTTCCCTGGCAGGCAATCATCGCGCCCCTGCTTCTCATATTTGCCGTGGTCATTGTGGCAGTCCAGCTTCGCAAGCGCCGGCGCTCCGTGGCTGCCTCGGCGGCGAGCACCGCAGTCCGTGTATAAGGTGCGTTACGCGCCGCCAGGCCGATCACGTTCTTCATTGTGCCAGGACTGGCACAACGTTACCTGTCGCATCGTCACCCAGCAGTCCAAGAACTTGTATCGGCTGAGCTGACGTTATACGAACGGCAACGGCTGCATTGGATCCCTGCGGAAACAATTCAGCCAGATCGCGTGTAATCTTGCTCACTGCCGGCAGCGGGATGGTGATCGAGCCAAGCACCTGGTTCCCCGCAGAAAGCACTTCCACCGTGGCTTCACCTGCTACGTTCCCCGGATTCTGCAATGCCAGCGCCGTAAATGTGGTGGCGCTGCGGCTCCAGTTCAAAGTAGCCGACGTGAAGGTCTGTCGTGAAAACAGCGGGTAGCATTCCGCAACCAGCGCGTGCCCGCTCTGTCCCACGGCTTGTGTGCGCATATAGGAAAAGTAATTGACCACTGCGCCACCTTTATTTCTTACTCTGAAACGGACACCATCCAGCTGCACCGCCACTGGCAGAACCACGTCCATCTCCGTAGGCGATACGAGACTGAAGTTGCCCCGGCCAAGCGCTACTCCTTCCATCGTTACCTGTGAGTCTGGACTAAATCCTGAGCCGATGACCCGGATGTGTGTGCCTGCAGGCTGTAGTCCGCCTCCGGGAATAATGTCTGAGATAGAAAGTGTTCCACCAATCGTCAGCCTGCCGGCGCGTATTTCCTGTAAATAAGGCTGGCCGGATGGATCAAGGAAGAATGTGTTCGCCAGATCAATGCTAAGAGGGAATTGCGAACCCACAACAGCGTTGGGCAATACTGGAAACGTCATGGTCAAAATCGGGTAATCCAGTTGCGGATCGGTGCCTAACGACGCCAATGGTGACGTAGCTGTCACCTGTATCCCGGAGTTGTTGACCACTGCTACGCCGGCGGTGACGCCCAACCTGTCATTCAAAGCAATGCCGCGTACTGGTCCAACTGGTCCTGAAGGACTCTGTGGACGAGTACTTCCATTGCCAATCGGCTTGGGTTCCGTGAGCATGAGTTGAAACTGAAACATGCCGCCAGGCGGGATGGTTGAATTTTGTACTGAGAGTGAGACGCCGGGGAACGGCGCCGGTGCGGGTTCTTTGGCCAGTACGAAAACGGAAAGTACGAAAACAACTGCAACGGTCAGAAACGTTGAGACGTTTCCGGCCCGGGGGGCGATACGGTTCAAACCTTTCATTGCTCTCCAAAAGCGGGGACTCGTCTCTTGCGGAGATTACTTCGCTTAGAAAATGTCCTCTGATTTATTGCTGATTGCGGGTTATAGCAAGCCGAAATCGACCCTCGCCCGTGGCGAGCTCCTTGCCGGTAGAGTCAAGCGCTGTGACCTTCCATGTCAGAGGCTTACCGGGATGTATCTTCGACTTGAGTTCCGGGCCAACCGTCAGATTGTTCTGACTTGACTGACCCTGCCAGACCAGTGCTTGATCAATGTCTGTTGCCTTGATCACAACTGAGTAGCTGGTGGCGCCTTTCACTGCTTCCCAATTCAGATGCTCCGGCGGCTCCGCGAGATCGCCCATCGGGTCGGTCAGGCGAATTTGTCCGGAACGCAGCGGACTGTTGTTTCCAACGCCGTGATCGATCAACGGTTTCTTAAAATCTTCGGACTCGTAGAGTGAAATGCCGAGCGTAATGGCGGCAATCACCGCGGCAGCGGCAGCCATATAAGGAAGACGAAACATGGAGCGCCAGAAGGGCATTGCCTGGCGGACTGGCTTGGCCGCTTCTTTCTGGTTGCGCTGCAATTGCGCGGCGATCCACGCCACGGCTGCGCCTTCGTCCGCGGAAGCTTCGCCGTATTCGAATTTACGCAGCATCGCCAGTTCTGACTGGCAGTGCGGGCAGGTGGAAACATGTTTCTGGGTCTTCGGATCTTTTGCCGTGCCTTCCATCACCTGTTCCAGCATCTCAATGCCCGGACATTCACTGGTGGCGGAGACTGCATCCTGCCAGATCTTCGATTTGTTATTGTTGGCGGCCATGGGATTTTCCTTCCGTCGAATCCTTACTTCTTATGCTCTTGCTTTCCAGCGCTTTACTGCTTTATCCAGCTTTCTCTTTGCACTTACCAGATACGCTTTCGCGCCGCTGGCATTGTCCAGATTCAACATACGGGTAATCGCATCCAGCGGAAGTTCTTCCGCGAAATGGAGCGTGAAGACCTGCTTTTCCAGTTCTTCCAGCTCCTGGTTGACGAATTGGCGAGCGATTTCCGTAAGCTGTTTCCGTTCCACGGTCTTCAGCGGATTGTCTGAAGTCATGTCCGGCAGAGTGTCAATCACCGTCTCATCCGTATCCATCTCCGGCATGCTGCTGCGTGACCGGATGGCGTTGAGGCTGTGATTGCGGGCGATGGAGTAGAGCCAGGTTGAAAACTTCGATTGTCCCTTGAAGTACGGAAGGTTCTTGTAGGCCTTGGCGCAGATTTCCTGGGCCAAATCAGCGGCAGATTCACGGTCGCCCGTAAATCCCAGGCACCAGCGCGCCACCTTTACATGATGGCGGCGGAAAAGTTCGTTGATGAACTGTTCCGCCTGCTGCGTGTCGGCCTCTTCACGGTATTTGGTGATGAGGCCTTCATCTGAAAGGTCTTCCCAGAGCATTCCCGGGATTATAGCAATCGGAGTGCTGGCCGGTTTCTTAGGCGAACCGGCATTGCCACGTGCCGGCAACAAAACCGGTTCACCATGACTCTGACCATTCTGCGCTTCTCTACGCTCCATGACCGGACGGTTGGGGGTAACATCCGCCGGAAGCGGGTACATAGAAGAAGCGATGGTCGTCTGCGCAGCCACTTATCAAATTCCTCCCGAACACTGAATAAGACACGGAGCTTAAGGTGGCCGGAACAGCTTTTTCACCGAGATTTAATAGGCCCCTGCCCCCTTGCTGGTCTTACTCATCCCAATTTGGCGTGGGTTTGAGCATTTAGAGCTTTCAGCGATACTCGTGCGGAACAGCCGCTGTTCGAATTTTCCTCCGTTAGCGTCCTCAGTTGTTACCCTACGTTTGCTTGCGGATCCGCGTTCCTCCGCGTTTATCCGCGGTAAAGGGTTCTAGATCAGTGTTGATCAGTTCAATCAGTGTCATCAGCGGTAAGGCTTTTCCGATTCCGGCGATGCCATCGATCTCGGCTATTCCCGGGCTAACGTTGCGTAATTTAAAAACAATCCGTCCCCCTTCCCGCAGAATCAATAACAGGGAATCAATTTTCCCTCGAGGTGCTCGCATGAAACTCAAGCCCTTCCTGCTCGATATCTGGCTCGACCAGTACGAACACGACATTGAATTCAATCTTGCTGCCAGCACCGGACCCACCTGGACCGTAAATGACATCCTCGCCCTCGCCGACGACGAAACGCGGCACCGTTTCCTGAACCACAAGCTGGTTTATAGCCGCCCCGCCGGCGCCGACGGCTTGCGTGAGGCCATCGCAGAAATGCAGCACGTCCCGGTAGAGGCCGTTCAGATCGTGACCGGCGCATCGGAGGCGCTCGTCGTCCTGATGTGGCTGGCCGCCAAACCGGGCGCGAACGTAATCGTCCCCCTGCCTGGATTCACTACTTTTTCGGCGCTCCCGCAATCTCTTGGCCTGGAAACCCGTTTCTATCACGTGCGCCGCGAGAATGGCTTCCGCATCGACATCGACGAGATCAAGAAACTCGCCGATTCAAACACCAGCCTCATCCTGATCAATAGCCCGCACAATCCCACCGGCGCAACTCTTAGCGATGAGGAATTTGAAGCCCTGCACGCCTTCACCGCCGAGCGCGGAATCCAATTGGTGAGTGATGAGGTCTACCATCCCATTTACCACGGAAGGCAAATGAAATCGGCGGCGCGCTTGGCGCATGCCACCGTGATTGCCGACATGTCGAAGGCATTCTCGATTGCCGGCGTGCGCACCGGATGGATGATCGAGCATGATGCCCAGCGTCGCCAGCAGTACTGGAACGCGCGTGCCTATTTCTCCATCTGCAACAGCACTACCGGAGAAATTCTTTCAGAGATTGCAATCCGCAAACGTGACGTTGTTCTTGGCAAGACCCAGGAAGCCGCTACCAGAAATCTCAAGCTCCTCGATCGCTTCATGGCCGACCATCGCGACGTACTCGGCTGGATTCCGCCGCAAGCCGGCATGACCGCGTTCCCCTGGCTCTTGAGCGGAGAGCCCGATCGCCCATTCTGCCAGGCCGCCGCCGAGCAGGGAATTCTGCTGGCTCCCGGCGATTGTTTTGACGCGCCGTCACATTTCCGCCTGGGCTTTGCCGCCGCTGGAGACAATTTCTCTACCGCCCTCGACCGCTTCGGATCATTCGTTAAGAGCTGGTCCCCCAAGTTGGTGACGACCTGAAGCCGCTGAAGTCAAAAATACAAAAGGGTTTTACGAAGTTGTTTGAGACGCCCGTCGCGCTATAATCTCTGCCTCACACAGAGGTTCTGATGCTTTCATCACCAAATTTCTGGATGTGTCTTGCCGGGCTTATCTGTCTTGTGGCCGGAATCTTTATCCTTCGAAAAGAAATCAGCGTGGCCCGCGGCTGGGACAAGCTCATAACGTTGGCTCCTGTCTTCATCGCCGTTTCACTCGCCGTATTCGCGCCCGAACATTTCCGCGGCCCGGATTTTGTCCAGAGTATGGTCCCGCCCTGGATGCCGGGGCCGCACCGCTTCTGGGCCTATTTTGTCGGATGCGCGCTGTTCGCAGCCGCTGCCAGTTTTACTGCAAGGAAGTTTGTACGCTTGTCATCCACCATGCTCGGACTGATGTTCTTTCTTTTTGTCTGCATGATTTATTTACCCAGCGCGCTCCGTCATTCCACCAATCGAATGGCGTGGATCTACCTGCTGAGAGATCTTTCGTTTTGCGCCGGCGCGTGGGCCCTCGCGGGACGGTATAGCCGCGCCTCATCCCCGCAACAATCGAAGTGGATGATTTTATTCTCGCGGCTCGTCCTGGCGATTGCGGCGATCTTTTATGGCGTGCAACATTTTCTTCATCCGTTGTCTGTACCTGACATTCCTTTGGAAAGGATGACGCCGTCATTGATCCTATTCCCGAGGATGTGGGGATATCTAGGAGGAGCGGTCCTGCTGGCTGCTGGAATCGGCTTGGCCCTGAACAAAAAACCTCGGTTGGCCGCTACCTCGATTGGCGCATTCATGACCATTGTCGTCCTATTCATTTATCTGCCTGCTTTGATCAATGCCATCATCGGTTCATCGCCGGAGATCAATGAGGGATTAAATTACGTCGCGGACACGTTGCTCTACGCCGGAGCAGCACTTGCCCTGGCATCCGCATTGCCGCGCGATAATGAACTGACCGCAACTAACTCGTAGAAAGGGGCGCAAGATGCGCACTTACGCCATTCTCTCCGTTGTGGTGGTTATTTCCGCTTCATTATTGTTGGCGCGGACTTCTCTTAAGCATTTTACTGTTGTCGTGACCGACGTTGCTGAAGCGCCTATTCCTGGCGCATCCATTCAGATCCAGCATTGGGATTCTTCGGGAGCTGTTTCCGGGAGCGCTGCCCCTAAGGCTCGATTGATTCAGGACGGTGTCGCTACGACTGATGCCAATGGCCGAGTCACCTTCGATCTTGCCCCAGCCGACTACGAGGTGTTCGCTTCTAGGCTTGGCTTTGCACCAGCTGCCGCGTCTCTTCATAACCGAACTGAAATCGTTTTTACGCTTCCAGTTCTTCAGGGCGACGCCGTGGAAGTGGAGAGTCAGCCAAAGTGACGACGCAACCATAATCCACATAAAAAGGCTTTCACTTCAGTTAGCCCCGTCAAGGGCTCGGGCCGACTTGCGTGACCGAGCCCTCCGCAACAGGAGCCTTGTTAACGCAACCACGTAACGGACACTGGAGCGGTTTGGAGCGGAGCGACAAGAGCTTAGAACAGCATGTTCGCGGCCTGGCTACCGGTGCGCTGCTTCCATTCCGCAAACAGCTCGCTATAAGACAGGGTGATGTACTGGTCATGGGAAATGCCGAGCCGGCCGGCTACGGCGTCAATCCATTCCGGCGACCCCTCAATTTCGCCGTAGTCACCAACGGGCGTCTCGTCCAAAACCACGTGTCCGGTGCCGTCTGTCCACTCCGTTCGAAACTTTTCATACGCAAAACGAGGCTGGTAACCCAGGGCTTCAAAGATCTGGGCCAGAGCGGGGCCATTTTCCACCACCGTTTCAATCTCCCGGCGTGACTTATGACGGCCCTGAGTGGCTGGCTTGTCCTTATAAGTCACCGTCCACTTCGTGCCGTACTGCCGGAGCCGCAGCAGCGCGCCACGTTTGCGCAGTCCTGCATCGGGCAGGTCGTATAGCGTGTTCATTTCATGGGTTCTACCGGTGACCAGCCGGAAGTTCTCGGCTTTCAACCGATCGGTGAGATCAGACAGGTTCTGCACCTGAAATTTCACCTCGATTTCGTGATTTGCGGCCATAAATATATTTTTTTTTGATGCTGTTTTCTGGCCGGAAAAGCCCTTCCAGCGAGTTCTTGGAGAGTAGGGAACGAATCACCAAGCCCTAATCGCAGCTCCATGAAGATACGGGTTTGCAGTGCCGGGAGTCAAAATTCGCACTGACAAGCGAGTCACTCATTTTTTCCACAACTATTTTGCATAAGAGCAACTTTGGTTATGCATATTCATAAAGAGCCGCAGTCGATGTAAGCATCTGTACCCATGGGACATGTACCTGCATATTGCAACAGAGTACCCCAATGAGGGCTCGTAAGCAGTGCATATGCACAAAATTTCTGCAACTCATTAGTAACCGGAGCTAACCGATTTAGGCTTTCAGCCATCTAACTTATCCGTATAATTAGGGTGATTAGCTTAAGGCTAATGGCCAATTACCCCTAGCATGTTCGTGGTGAAAAGGCAACACTTGGAAAACTGGGAGACGACTGACGAGTTTTGGTTCCGCCTTCAGAATCATATAATTGAGGGCATATCGCATCAGGGGGAACTAAGACTTAATATCTCGAAGTTAAGGAGTGTGCATGAGACGAGTACTGTCCATTCTGGTGGTAGCCAGCTTATCGGCTGCCAACGTGGGGGCGGCTCCCGTTCTGGACCATCAGCAACCCCAAAGCAAGACTTCGACCAACCCCAAGGTCACTAGCAGCGACAAGACAGGACGGAAGTCTGCATCCACAACAGCCCGGGCAAAAGCACCGGTCAAGCCTTATCAGGTAGGTGACGCGTCCTGGTACGGGAAACAGTTTCATGGCAAAGAGACGGCCAGCGGCGAGAACTTTGACATGTTCGAGCTCACCGCAGCCCACCGGCACTTGCCGCTGGGAACCTACGTGAAGGTCACCAACCTTCGCAACGGTAAATGGGTTGTCGTCCGGGTCAATGATCGGGGTCCCTACGTTGGGAACCGCATCATGGACCTCAGCTACAGTGCCGCAAGAATGCTGAACTTTTACGGCGGCATTGAAAAGGTGCGGCTTGACGTGGTTCAGCCGGCCACCCTCGCATCCAGTCAAGCTCCCGGAGCTTTCTAAGTCCGGGAGTAATATACTGGGTAGCGATGCCTTCCAACGCGCTCGAATCCGAACTCAATCAACAGACAAGCAGTATGCGTGATCGCCTGATTGTGGCGCTGGACGTTTCTGACGCCTTTGCGGCCCGGGAACTCGTCCGGCGCATTGGCGATTCAGCCGGAATTTACAAGGTCGGCCTCCAGCTCTTTACCGCCGAAGGCCCCAGCATTGTTCGCGAAATCGTGGAATCGGGACGCAAGGTCTTCCTGGACCTGAAACTTCATGACATCCCCACAACCGTCCGCCATGCTGTGAAGTCAGCTGTTACCACAGGGGCCAGTATGCTCACGGTGCACGCCGGCGGCGGGTCAGCCATGTTGCAGGCAGCGGCAGAAGCCGCGGATGGCAAGCTAACCCTGCTCGGCGTAACCGTTCTCACCAGCTTTTCCGATGAAGATCTTACGCAAGTAGGAGTGCCAACCCGCGTTCTCAGCCAGGTATTGAGAATGGCTGCTTTGGCCCGCAATGCGGGATTGGGTGGCATTGTTACCTCGCCAAGGGAGGCGGCGGAAGCTCGCCGTGAACTGGGAGAAGGCTTCGCTATCGTCACACCGGGCATACGTCCGGCCGGCGCTGACGTAAATGACCAGCAGCGTAGTGCAACGCCTGCCTCGGCGATTGAAGCTGGTGTCAGCCACATAGTAGTTGGCCGGCCGATCACGCATGCGGCCGATCCTGCACAAGCCGCCAGGGCAATTCTGGCGGAGATGGAACGGGCCCACGCAACAAAGTAGTCCTCAGTACAACTTTGATCGTAGGAGAAATTCCTATGCGCGGTTTGGCTATCTTTCTGGCAACTTTGATGGTGGGCGCTTCGGCCCAGACTAACCCCACACCCGTTTCCAATCCTTCGCCCGACGCAGCGCGGCGTTTGACCGTGCCGGCGGGTACCAAGGTCCTTCTGCACCTGCAAAGCGCCATCAATACCAAGAGCGCCCATGTCGGTGATGGCGTCTACTGCCAAACCGCATTTCCTGTCACGCTGGATAACCTGATCGTGATCCCTGCAGGAACCTACGTAAAAGGGGAAATCACTCACGTGCAGCGGGCCGGCAAGGTAAGCGGCCGGGCTGAAATTCTGTTCAAGTTCAACACCATGATCTTTCCCAACGGTTACACCGTTGATCTTCCAGGATCGCTCAAGAGCGAACCCGGGGCATCGAACTCATCCGTGACCGACGAGGAAGGAACGGTGAAAGCCGACAGCCAGAAAGGCAAAGACGCAGCCACAGTCGGTAAGATAGGAGCAACAGGGGCGGGGATTGGCGCGGCCGCCTCGCGAAGCTGGGGCGGCGCAGGCATTGGCGGAGGCATAGGAGCTGCTGTAGGCCTGGGCTCGGTGCTCTTCACTCGCGGACAGGATGTCCGCATTGAACAGGGAGCAGCGATCGAGATGGTTCTCGACCGTCCATTGACTGTTGAAGTCGCGCATCCGAACCCGGCACGCGCGGCTGACAACGAGGCGGTTCCCCGGCCAGGAACATATACTCGCCTTCCCACGCCTGCACGGCCGAACTAGCCTGCAACCAAGCTATTGCGAATGAGCCGACGATCACCCGTCGGCTCTTTGCGTTTATGCGTTTGAGCCTCTAACCTCAACTTAATAAAGTAAAGTTTACAGATTAGCGAAACCTAACCTTTCCGGTTTCAAATTCGGGAACTTACCTGCTTTTGCCTATGGTTTTGCGGAACCGTTTTGGCACTCGCCCGCCTAAGCCATTGATTCTTAAATGGCAAACCGTGCGTTCCATTCTGGAAGGGCGGGTGCACTTATAAGGGAGAGCCTAAAAATTCAAAGGGCCAAGACACTAAGCAAAAAATCTAAAAACTCTTTTCTTTTGCCATCATTTGGCCGGTTCTGGTTTAAATTATTCACCCAGATTTTCCCTAGGAGGGGCGTAAGAGATGTCAAACAAGCAAGCTTTTTCCCCGCGTGCGCTGCTACTCGTTTGCCTTCTGTTGGCAACAGTTGCATTTGCGCAAACTACCGGAAGTATTCAAGGAAACGTTACCGATTCCAGTGGCGCTGCCATTGCTGGCGCCAGGGTCGTCGTCAAGAATCCTGCCACTGGCATTGAACGCCATGTTCAAACCAATGCGTCCGGCGGCTATGAGATCGCTGCCCTTCCACTGGGGATTTACACGGTTGAAGTGCAATCAGAGAAATTCGCCACTCAACTTGCTAAAGACGTGCGCCTTGAGGTCGGCAGGAACGCGGTGCAGAACTTCGCTTTGAACGTGGCAAGTTCGGGCGAGGTCATCACGGTGGAAGCCAACGCAGCCACCATTGATACAACAACCATCACGGTTGGCCAGACCATCGATCGGAAGACGGTCCAGGAAATTCCGTTGAACGGACGGCACTTTGTCGACCTGGCATTGCTCATTCCCGGCACTGTCACTCCACCCCAGAACGGATTTCTCACTGCACCGCTGCGCGGTCAGGGTTCTTTTGCATTCAATACCGCGGGTAACCGTGAAGACACCGTAAACTTCATGGTCAATGGCATCAACCTGAATGACATGGTGCAGAACCAGATCACCTTCCAGCCCTCCATCAACACCGTTTCGGAATTCAAGGTGGATAACTCCACCTACAGCGCGGAATATGGTCGCAACTCTGGCGCCATCGTAAACATCGCAACCCGGTCGGGCGCCAACGGATACCATGGTGAATTGTTCGAATTTGTCCGCAACCATGATCTGGATGCCCGCAATTTCTTCAACACCCGTTTTCTGACTAACCCCACCACGGGCGTGCAGACTCCCAACCCCCAGGCCACGTTTAAGCGCAACAGCTTTGGCGCCAACTTCGGCGGGCCAATCTATAAAGACAAAACGTTCTTCTTCCTCAGCTATGAAGGCCTGCGGCAGCGGCAAGGCATTCCGCTGAACGCAACCGTTCTGTCGGACGCACAACGCGCCCTGGTACAGGCCGGTGGAAACGCCACCAGCAACCAGATAATGGCCCTGATTCCACATGCCAACTCTGGTAACGCCTTTGTTGGGTCAGCACTCGCTCCGGTGAATATTGATCAGGGCACGGCCGACATCAGCCACAATTTCAGCAGCAATTTGCGCCTGCATGGCTATTACGCTTTGCAGGAAGACCTTCGCCAGGAACCCACTCTCCAGGGTGATACACTTCCTGGCTTTGGCGACACGCGTCAGTCCAGACGCCAGATCGCAACCGTCAACCTGGATCAGACGCTGAACTCAAACATGGTCAACGAAGTGCGCCTGGGCTTTAACCGCATCCACATCGTCTTTTCTCCCAACGCTCTCCAGAATCCCGCCACTTTCGGCATTCTGGACGGAATCAATGCCAACGCTGGCTTGCCTTTCATTACGATCACTGGAACGCAAATTGGCTTGGGTGGTCCTAACGGCTTCCCCCAGGGCCGCGGGGACACCACAGGAGTTCTCTCTGACACCTTGAACTACCTCCGTGGACGCCATTCGATCAAAGTCGGTGGTGAGTTCCGCCGCATGACGAACAACAACTTTAACTCCGATACGGGAACGCTCTCGTTTTCCAACGTTGCGCAATTCATCGCGGGTACTCCGTCAGGCTTTACACTCTCGCCGGGCAATAACCCGAGCCGCATTGCTGTCAACAACCTTGGTTTCTTTGTTCAGGACAGCTGGAAGACAACCAAGCAACTGACTCTTGAATTGGGATTGCGCTATGACTGGAATGCAACGCCCAGTGAGGCGCTCAATCGCTTTGTAAATTTCCTGCCTGGCACCGCTTCTACCGGTTCTCTTGTCCGCGTAGACTCTCCCTATAAACAGAACGATAAGAACTTCCAGCCGCGTCTTGGATTTGCCTATGACGTGTTTGGGTCAGGAAGAACGGTTGTTCGCGGTGCCTACGCGATCCTGACCGATCAGCCCATCACCGGGCTGGTGACTGGCCTTACGAATAATCCTCCGCTTGGCGCTCCTTTAAACTTTGGCGGTGGAGGAACCACGACCTACGCGACCCTGATTCCTGACGCAAAGAATAATGGATTGGCGCCGATCGTTGTAGACCCGAACTTCAGTAACTCTTATATCGAGTCCTACAACTTCAATATCCAGCAGCAGGTCACCAATAATTGGACGGTGATGACCGGATATTTTGGATCCGGCGGCCGCCACCTGCGGACACGCATCAATGAGAACCAACTGGTCAACGGCGTCAAACCGTTCCAAACGCTTGCGGCCGGAAGCTTCGATGCCGGTCAAGCTATCGGCAACATTTCCGACAACGTGAGCAATGGTAACTCGAGCTACAACGCGCTCTGGATTACGTCGAACCTGCGCGCCTTCCATGGCCTCCAGTTCAACGCTTCCTATACCTTCTCCAAATCACTGGACTACACTTCTCAGAATGGCCAGGCAGTTGTCATTCAAAACAGTCTCAACCCCGCAGGCGATAAAGGCCTTTCAGATTTCGATGCCCGCAACCGCTTCGTGGTGAACTTCATCTATGACCTTCCCTTTAAGGGCAATCGCCTGGTCGATGGATGGCAGATTGGCAGCATTATTTCTGACCAGAGCGGCAATCCCGTCAACCTGCAGGCAAGCGCCGTTAACATTGCCGGCCTCACGGGCTTGTCTACTCTGCGTCCTGATCAGATTGGACCAATCCAGATCCTGAACACTCCCTTAACTAATGGCAGCGGAAACATTCAATACTTCGCGAACTCCGTATGTGATCCGGCGAAGGCTGCCTGCGCTCCTGGTACCTCGTTTGCTATCCCAGACGCGCTGGTGGGAACGGCTCCGGTGTTCCACTTTGGCAACTTCGGAAGAAACGTAATCATTGGGCCGGGCTTTAACAATGTTGATATGTCACTGGTGAAGCACACCAAGATCAACGAACGCTTCTCCAGTGAACTTCGCTTTGAAGCTTTTGATTTGCTGAACCATGCCAATTTTGGTCAGCCGGGACGCACTGCCGCCATCGGTAGCACCACCTTCGGCGTAATCAGCTCAACTCGTTTCCCAACGGGCGATTCTGGCTCTGCTCGCCAGTTGCAGTTCGCCGCAAAACTTACCTTCTAGACGCGAGACACGTCTGGTATTCCCTTCGCACCGGCCCCACGGCCGGTGCGTTTTTTTGTCTTCAATCGTGTCGCTTCGCTCCTGACCGGCTGCAGAGCGTAGATCGTGATTACGATGTGAATGCTCCTGGTGCAGCGGACCGCGGTGCGTGGACGGCCGCAGTTCTTGTTGAGAAATCTAATTTCTCCAATCCTGTGTAGCTTCGCTCCTGACCGAGATATCGGCTATTTGTTTCGGCTTTTGTTTCGATAGTTACAGGTGTCTATTCCCTCACCTTGTTCGTTGAGAGCCATGCAGGAGCGCATGCGACGATGAAGTCGAAGTTTCAGCGAAGCAGAAGCGCTGCGACGACGCAGTAGAACATCGGCTTATTTGGGAGATTCGCGGTGAGGCCGACTCGCGCGCCGAACCGCGCGCCCCAGGAGCCGCCGCGAGGTCAACAACCCATTCAAGATCCTCAGCGGTTTGGAGCGTAGCGACAAGAAAAAAGCCCCTGTCGTGATCGACAGGGGCTTTGGTCAGGAGCGAGCTGACTTTATCTAAACAAATTAACCGCCGTAGGGCATACCGCCGTGGTTGTCGCCGCCGCCGCCCTTTTTCTCTTCCGGAACGTCAGAGACAAGAGCTTCAGTGGTCAGCATCAACGCTGCAATGGAAGCAGCGTTCTGCAACGCGGTACGGGTTACCTTGGTGGGATCGATGACGCCGGCTTTCACCAGGTCTTCGAATTTATCCGACTGTGCGTTGTAGCCGTAGTTGTTGTCCTTGGAGTCGCGGATCTTGCCGACAACGATTGCACCCTCCTCACCAGAATTGGCAACAATCTGGCGGAGAGGCTCTTCCAGAGCGCGGCGTACGATATCGGCGCCGATCTCTTCGTCATCATTCTTGAACTTCAAGGCCTGCAGGGCAGCAGCGCAGCGAACCAGGGCAACACCACCACCCGGGACAATGCCTTCTTCCACGGCTGCGCGGGTCGCGTGCATGGCGTCTTCCACGCGGGCTTTCTTTTCCTTCATTTCGGTTTCAGTCGCGGCGCCCACTTTGATCACCGCAACGCCACCCACCAGCTTCGCCAGACGCTCCTGGAGCTTCTCGCGATCGTACTCACTGGTCGTGTTTTCCATCTGTCCGCGGATTTCCTTTACGCGGCCTTCAATTTCCGTGCCTTTGCCTTTGCCTTCCACGATGGTGGTGTTGTCCTTGTCAATCGTGATCTTCTTGGCGCGGCCCAGGTCAGTGATTTGTACGCCTTCCAGCTTCAGGCCCAGATCTTCCGTGATGGCCTTGCCGCCGGTCAGGATGGCAATGTCCTGCAGCATGGCCTTGCGGCGATCGCCGAAGCCAGGCGCCTTCACTGCGCAAACCTGAATGGTGCCACGCAGCTTGTTGACCACCAGCGTGGCCAGCGCTTCACCATCTACGTCTTCCGCGATGATGAGCAACGGCCGGCCGGCCTTGGCTACCTGTTCCAGAACAGGGAGAAGGTCCTTCATGCTGCTGATTTTCTTTTCATTGATGAGGATGAGGGCGTCATCCAGGGCGCATTCCATGCGCTCGGGGTCGGTCACAAAGTAAGGAGAGAGGTAACCACGGTCAAACTGCATGCCTTCCACAACTTCCAGGCTGGTTTCCATGGTGCGGGACTCTTCCACTGTGATCACGCCGTCTTTGCCGACTTTCTTCATGGCTTCGGCAATGATGCGTCCAATGGTTTCGTCGTTGTTGGCGGAGATAGTGCCAACCTGGGCGATCATGTCGCCGCTGACAGGCTTGGACAGGCTGTCCAGGAAGCCCTTGCTGCGCTCGCCATCTTTACCCATGGTGCCGCAAATGGTGGCAACCGCGCGTTCAATGCCGCGCTTCAGGGCCATCGGATTCGCACCGGCTGCAACCGTCTTCACGCCGTCACGATAGATGGCCTGCGCCAGAACGGTGGCAGTGGTGGTGCCGTCACCGGCAACGTCACTGGTCTTGCTGGCCACTTCACGCACCATCTGCGCGCCCATATTTTCCAGGGTCTCGCCCAGATCGATTTCCTTGGCCACCGTCACGCCGTCCTTGGTGATGACCGGGGAGCCGAATTTCTTGTTGATGACAACGTTGCGGCCCTTGGGACCGAGTGTGACCTTTACTGCATCGGCCAGAATGTTCACTCCGCGCAGGATCGCCTGGCGGGACTCTTCACCGTGCACAATAATCTTTGCCATTGCTGAATCTCCTATCCAACTGTTCGCGCATCAGCGCGTGCTGGTTCAAAAACTTTATGGTTCAAAAACTCTTATGAATTGGTCTTGCGAAAGGGAAGCCGGTTATTACCGCTTGCCCGCGCCGACTTTTTCGTGCTTTTCAGCCGCCTTGGCTGCGCCGGAGAGAATGCCGAAGATCTCTTCTTCTTTCAGGATCAGGAATTCTTCGTTGTCGATCTTGATGTCGCTGCCGGAGTATTTGCCGAACAGGACGCGATCGCCTTCTTTCACGGACATGGGAACGTGCTGGCCTTTGTCAAAACGGCCGGTGCCTACTGCAACTACAACGCCCTCCTGGGGCTTTTCTTTTGCAGAGTCAGGAATAATGATGCCGCCGCGTACGGTTTCACCTTCGGTAATGCGACGTACCAGAACGCGCTCACCCAGTGGAGTCAGCTTTGCCATGGAACTTCTCCTTCTTAAAAGTTAGGTTTACTAAGACTGTTGTGGATTGGTGACGGGCGATCTTGCCGGCAGCTCTGCTAGCACTCATATCCGTCGAGTGCTAATTATAGGAAGATCGCACTAGAAAGTCAATCCGGGAATCAAAAAAATCTTAGCGTAAGTCACTAAACTTAATTCTGTTCCAGTCAACTAAATGAAAATAAACCTCTTAAACTGCCTTACTTCGTAAGTGCGTGCTGGACTTTGCGCCGATCGGGCAACCTTTCTGACTATTCTGTGGGCGACAGCCAACGGGGAGCACGGACACATCACTCTAAGCCTGCATGTAGTTGGCGCGGCTGTCTCATTCAGACGCCGCTACGTCGCGCCGGGAAGATCGAGATAACCGATGCTACCCAGGTCTCTGCCCCGCAGGCCCCACGGCCCTGGTCTTGGCCGTTGCTGTTCGTTCCTCTTCATTACGCTCGGGTTGTTCATGCTCTCTTTCCATGCCTTGGCGGCAGAAGTTGGCTTACCAGAAAGGCCTGGGATGGAAGAACCATCGCAAGCCGGCGCGGTCAGCGTGCGCACCGGCGCGGACTATGCCCGTCTGGTGTCGCTCGATCAATCGCCGGAAGTCACGGTGGCTGATGACAGCAAGCCAAAACCAGGCAAGCGCAACAATAAAAATAAGGAACGTTATGACGTGAGCAAGATCGGCGCGCGTCACGTGGATCATGGCGTGAACTTTTACTCCCTGGATCGCGAGATGGCCATGGGCAAGGAAATGGCCAAAGAGTGGGAGAGCCAGGCGCGACTGCTCGAAGATCAAACGGTGAATCACTATGTCAACGAGTTGGCGCAGCGATTGGTGCGGCACTCGGACGCCAAGGTGCCCTTCACGGTGAAGGTAGTGAATGATGACGACATAAACGCCTTTGCGCTGCCCGGCGGCTATTTCTATGTAAACACCGGTCTGATTCTGGCGGCCCAGAATGAAGCTGAGCTGGCCGGTGTGATGGCGCATGAGATTGCTCATGTGGCAGCGCGGCACGCAACCCGCGGCATGACCAAGTCACAGATCTGGAACCTGGCGTCCATTCCCATGGTGTTTATCGGCGGCCCGGTCGGTTTGGCTGTGCATGAGGTCAGCAGCGTTGCTTTTCCCATGAGCACGCTCAAGTTTGGTCGTGACGCGGAACGTGAGGCCGATCTTCTGGGCCTGGAGTATGCCTACGCCGCCGGCTATGACCCGGTGGCGTTTGTGAATTTCTTTGAACGCTTGCGGGTCAACCACAAGAAGCCGAACTTCATGGCTAAGGCATTCGCCACGCACCCATGAATGAAGATCGTATTAAGCGCGCGCAAGCCGAAATCGATACCATGCTGCCGCCGCATGACGAATATGTCCTCGATACCAGTGACTTTGATAATGTCCAAAGCCGCTTATTTGAACTGATGAACGCGCGTCCTGTGCTGTCAACCAATGGCGGACCGGTTCTGCACCGAAGGACCGGCGACCAGCCGCAGCAAGATGATGGAAGACCGGAGCTGAAAAGGCGCTGATCTTGGATTTGTGAATTGTGATTTCAGATTTGTGAATTGAAGATTTGTGAATTGTGATTTCAGATTTATGAATTAAGACTTGTGATTGATGATTTACAAATCACAGTCACAAATTGCAAATCACCAATCCGGTTGTCGATTTACAAATCGCAAATCGCAAATCACAAATTTCCAATCACCAATCATCCAATCTCTTTCTTAAACTCCTGCATCACCCTGGTGTGCCACTTGTCTGACCACATATTCCTCTTCTTTAAATAATCTTCCATGAACGCCAGCGGGTCGCGTGTGGGATCAATCTTGCAATCGATCAGCGTGGGGCCGTGGCCTTCACGGGCCCGTCGCACGGACTCTTCCGCCACGCGATACACTGCCACAACATCATTTCCGTCCACGGTAATGCCCGGCACGTGGAAGGTGAGAGCGCGTCCGCGCAGATCGTGGTTGGAATCGGCCGCGGTGCAGATCAGGTAAACGATTCCGAGCTGGCGCGATCCGGCAAATTGAACCGAGCTCTCCCAGAAATCGGCTGAAGATTGATTCGCCGTGGTTCCGACGATCGCCATGTTGACGATCGCTTTCCGGCCAAGCTTATGTGAGAGCGCCACCATCGTGCTGGCCTGAATCTGCTCCTGAGGCGAAAGCTTGAGCGCGGACAACGTACCGGCGTTTTCTTTATTCTCGGTGGCGGATTGGCCCGAAGTCTTCAGCATGGCAAAGAGATCAGCCACCCTGGCGCCTTTGGTGATGTTCCCGTTGATCAGGCTCGATGTCGGCGAAACCAGGTCTTCTTCGCGAAGATGGATGCTCGCCCCCACCTCTACAGCTTCGTAACCTGGTGCAGCCCCGGCTCCTGCGCCAAACACGCTGGCGCATCGTTCAGAGACCATGCGGCACTTCAGCATGGTGGCATAGAGTCTGCGCAAGCGCTCAGTGTTCATGGGAGACGCCGCGTTGTTGCTTTCCTGCGGTACAACCTTGCTCTTAGCGGATGTTTTTGCGGGCTTGGTGCTTTTCTTCTTGTGGGCGGGAGCGGTTGTGGGCATGCTTGTCCTTGAATTCGAAAATCATTCTAATGGCAGAGAGGATTTCTCGCAGCATTTCGCTGGGCAGGACCATCGCGCACGATTTGAATTCGTATTGTGCAACTCTGGTTCCATCAGCGGTGGCGGCTTTTCAACAGCGTAGTGAATAACGATGTGGAAAAGCCGGGAGTTACTTCAGTAACACTGCGTAATTTTGGGCCTTTCAGCCCTTTGCACCTGATGCGGTGCGAAATGTTAAGGCATTGTGAATAATGTCAAAGCCGCGTGAAGATGGTCGGAAAGATCATGGCGTGAACGAACATTTTCATATTTTGTTGGAGTTGCTTGAGCGAAATTGATCAAAACATGAAAATTAGGATTGACAAATTGCTGGTGGAGCGGGGCCTGGTCCCATCACGTGAGCGCGCGCAGTCGATGTTGCTTGCCGGTCGCGTGCTGGTGGATGGACAAAAAATTGAAAAGGCCGGATCCAGCGTGAGCGCTGACGTTGAGATACGTCTGCTAGGCGATGACTTGAAATATGTTGGACGCGGCGGTCTGAAACTGGAAGCCGCGCTGGAGAAATGGAAGATTGATGTCACCGGACGTACTTGTATGGATGTGGGCGCTTCCACGGGTGGATTCACTGACTGCATGCTGCAGCACGGAGCAGTCGAAGTGGTGGCCGTGGATACGGGTTATGGCCAGATTGCAGCCAAATTGCGTACGGACCTGCGCGTGAAGCTGCTGGAGAATACCAACGCGCGCTATCTGACGGAGGAGAAGCTGCGCTCGGCCGGCGCCGCCGCTGCAGTTAGCTTTGTCGCCGCTGATGTTTCGTTTATCTCTGTTACACTCATTCTCCCGGCAGTGGTACAGGCGATTACGGCCGCGAATCCCGGGAATCAAGAGTTTGTGATCCTGGTGAAGCCGCAGTTTGAAGTGGGCAGGGAACGCGTCGGCAAAGGCGGCATCGTCCGTGATGCGGACGCCCAGCAGGATGCGGTCAAGCGGGTGAGCACATCGGTCAAAGAACTGGGTGGCCGGACGCTTGACGTGATGGATTCCCCGATTCTGGGCGCGGAAGGGAATCGCGAGTTTCTGTTGCACGCGGAATGGAAATGAAACGAGCTTCAATCATATCCAAACATGGCAGGCCTCAGCTGGCGACCATCGTGCGCAGCGTGGCAACATGGCTGCAAGACCATGGTTATTCCATCACAGCGGACAAAGTCACACGGGAGTACTGGCCGCATGCTGAGCCGGCGGAACGCGAAGAGCTGGTGCAGCAGCATCCTGACTTTGTGGTGGTGCTGGGTGGCGATGGCACGCTCCTTTCCACAGCGCGCAGTGTGGCGCATGCTGGTATTCCTATTCTGGGCGTGAACCTTGGGTCGCTTGGCTTCCTTACTGAGATCAGGCATGACGAGATCAATGAAGCGCTGGAGGCCGTGGATGCCGGAAAATGCGAGCTCAGCCTGCGCAGTCTGCTGCATTGCCAGGTGCGTCGTGGGGATGAATGCCTGGCCAACTATGACGCGCTGAATGAATGCGTGCTTAACCAGAGTGCCGTGGCCAGGATCAACGAATTTGAATTGCTGATTGATGGCGTGTTCGTGGCCAACTACAAAGCCGATGGGCTGATCATCTCTACGCCGACCGGATCAACCGCCTATTCCCTGGCTGCTGGCGGCCCCATCCTTTCCCCGGACCTGCCGGGGTTTGTGATCACTCCGGTTGCATCTCATGCTCTGACCAACCGGCCGCTGGTGGTGCCGGACACAGCCGTGATTGAAGCACGACTGGGCCTTTCTCGCCAGCAGGGTTACCTGAGCGTGGATGGGCAATTGGGCGAGCCCCTGGAAGATGGCGACGTGGTGTATTGCCGCCGATCGAAATTCCAGGTCAGGCTGTTCAAGATGCCGCAACGTTCTTTCTATGATGTTCTTCGCAGCAAACTGAAATGGGGCGAGAGATGATCACTGCTGCCCGCCATCTGGTATTCGTCTGCTTACTGGTGTCCTCCGTCGTTTTGAGCGGCTCTGTGGCATTCGCCCAGGCAAAACCGGCGGCTGACGTAATCATCACCAACGCAAAAATCTGGACCGTGGACAAGGCTCATCCGCAGGCCGAAGCGGTGGCGGTACTGGGAGATCGCATTATTGCCGTGGGAACGTCGGCTGAAATCGACACATGGCATGGTCCGCAGACGAAAGTTTTTGACGCGCGCGGAAAACTCCTGCTTCCGGGATTCGATGACGCGCATGTTCACTTCGTGGATGGTGGCGATCACTTATCGCAAGTGCAGTTGAAAGACGCGGCCACGCCGCAGGAATTTGCCGATCGCATTGCCCAGCGCGCCAAAACAACTCCCAAAGGCGAGTGGGTGACGGGTGGCGATTGGGATGAACAAAAGTGGTCTCCGGCGGAGTTGCCCACCAAAGAGTTGATTGACCCGATAACGCCGGTTACGCCGGTGTGGGTGAATCGCTATGACGGTCATGAATCGCTGGCGAACACAGTCACGCTGAAGCTGGCCGGCATCACGGCGAAAACGCAGGACCCGGCCGGCGGCCAGATTGTTCGCGATGCGCAGGGAAATCCAACCGGCGTTTTACGTGATTCTGCTCAGGACCTGGTCACCAAAGTTATGCCGGCCATGACGCATGCGCATCGCCTGCGGGCCATCAAGCAGGCCATGGATCATGCCGCGTCCATGGGCGTGGCGTCCGTTCAGGACATGAATCCGCTGTATGAGGACGTGAAGATATACGCGGAGTTGCAGGAGAAAAACGAGCTCACCGTCCGCATTTACGCGGCGCCGATGGAAACCGACTGGAAAGACCAGGCCAAGGTCGGGATCCGGCGGGCCTTCGGCACGGCCATGTTGCGGATGGGAGCGGTAAAAGGATACGCCGATGGCTCATTGGGTTCAGAGACGGCGTACTTCTTTGATGCATACACTGACGATCCCAACTCTCACGGCTTACTCAGCGATGAGATGCATCCAGTAGCAGCGATGGCGGCGCGCCTGAAAGCCGCCGATGCTGCAGGACTGCAGTTATGCGTGCATGCCATTGGCGATAAGGCAATCTCCACCGTGCTCGATATCTTTGAGCAGATTGAAAAAGCCAACGGCAAGCGCGACCGTCGCTGGCGTATTGAACACTCGCAGCACATGGCCGCCAAAGACTTTGCCCGCTATGCCAGGCTGGGGGTGATCGCTTCCGTGCAGCCCTATCATGCCATTGATGATGGCCGCTGGGCGGAGAAGAGAATTGGCGCTGATCGCGTGAAACGCACTTACGCTTTCCGCACATTCATAGACAACGGCGTGCGACTGGCGTTTGGAACGGATTGGTCCGTGGCGCCGCTGAGTCCAATGTGGAGCATCTATGCCGCCACTACACGCGCAACTCTTGACGGAAAAAATCCCGATGGCTGGGTTCCGGAGCAGAAGTTGAAAGTTGCAGAAGCCGTGGAAGCCTACACCATGGGCTCTGCCTATGCGGAGTTTCAGGACAAAGATAAAGGATCCATCACGGTGGGCAAGCTGGCTGACTTTGTTGTGCTCAGTGATGACATCTTCAAAATCCCTCTTGCATCCATCAAAAACGTAAAAGTGGAAGCCACGTTCCTGGGCGGCAAGCTGGTCTATGGCGGGCTGGAATAGCAGAGCGGGATTACAAATCTGCAATACCCGCGTTCCCAGCCCGTCTTTCCTCCTCGCTCCTTACCCTGACCCTGCCGCATCCAATATGTTAGGCTTTGTAGTGTCGCCTTCTTACGTAAAAACCACACTGTATTAACAAGGAAAGCAATTGATAGGTAAATTAGCAGCCAAAGTCTTTGGCACCAGTAATGAGCGTGAGATCAAGAGGATACGTCCGCGCGTGGACGAGATCAACGCTCTGGAAGATCAGTTTAAGCAGCTCACGGACGAGCAGCTGCGGGAAAAAACGCGTGAGTTCAAGGCGCGTGTTCAGGAGCGGACCAAGGACATTGAGGACCAGGCTGAGCGCCTGGCCGCTCGCAATGCGGCTTTGGACGAACTTCTGCCCGAGGCGTTTGCTATTTGCCGCGAAGCCGGTAAGCGTATCCTCAATATGCGCCACTTTGACGTCCAGATGGTCGGCGGCATTGTGCTACATCGCGGCGAGATCGCCGAAATGAAGACCGGTGAAGGTAAAACGCTGGTCGCCACACTTCCCGTTTATCTCAACGCTCTTTCCGGCGACGGTGTGCACGTTGTCACCGTAAACGACTACCTGGCCAAGCGCGACTCAGAGTGGATGGGCAAGCTCTATCGCTTCCTGGGCCTGAGCGTTGGCGTAATTGTGCATGAGCTGGATGATGACGAGCGCCGTGAAGCCTACGCCGCCGACGTGACGTACGGCACCAATAACGAATTCGGCTTCGATTACCTGCGCGACAACATGAAATTCAATCTGGAAGATTGTGTTCAGCGCGGGCACAACTACGCGATCGTGGATGAAGTTGATTCCATTTTGATCGACGAAGCCAGAACACCGCTCATCATCAGCGGATCGAGTGACGAGACCACCGACAAATACGATAAAGCCGACCGCGTAGTGCCGATCCTGGAAAAAGGCGAAGAGATTGAAGTGCCTTCCGGTGAGCCCAAGATCTATACCGGAGACTTCGTAGTCGATGAAAAGCACCGCAACACCACCATCACCGATCAGGGATGGGAAAAGGTGGAGCGTGCCCTGGGCATTGACAACATTGCCGATCCCGAAAACTGGGCCATGAAGCACCACGTTGAGACCGCCGTAAAGGCCCACGCGCTGTATAAAAAAGACGTTGAGTACGTGGTGAAAGATGGCGAAGTCATTATCGTCGACGAGTTCACCGGCCGTCTGATGCCCGGACGTCGCTGGAGTGACGGCCTGCATCAGGCAATTGAAGCCAAGGAAAAAGTAAAGATTGAGCGGGAAACGCAGACGCTGGCGACGATCACCTTCCAGAATTATTTCCGCATGTACAAGAAGCTTGCGGGTATGACTGGAACAGCCGAAACCGAAGCGGCTGAGTTCGACAAGATTTACAAGCTGCAAGTCGTGGTGATTCCCACCAATCGGCCGATGTCGCGTATTGAAAATCCAGACGTCGTGTATCGCACGGAGAAAGAAAAATATTTCGCCGTAGCCGATGAGATACAGAAAGTGGCCACGGAAGGGCGTCCCATTCTGGTGGGCACCACGTCCATTGAAAAGAGCGAACGGCTGTCAGACCTGTTGAAGAAAAAAGGCGTGAAGCACGTGGTGCTGAACGCAAAATTCCACGAGAAAGAAGCTGAGATCGTGGCGCAGGCCGGCAAGTTTAACTCAGTGACCATCGCCACCAACATGGCGGGCCGCGGTACTGACATTCTGCTGGGCGGCAACGCCGAGTTCATGGCCAAGCAGGAGACAGTAAAGAAGGGAATCGCGCAGCAACTGAAACAGGCCGGCGGTGAAGTGGTGTTGCAGCAGGATGACGCGCAGAACACCGTTTTTTATTACAACGGCATTGAATATCAATGTCCGGTGGACAAGTATCAGGAGATTTACAACAAGTATAAAAAAGATACTGACGCGGACCATGAGCGTGTTGTGGGCGTTGGCGGACTACACATTATGGGCACGGAACGCCACGAAGCTCGCCGCATTGATAACCAGCTACGCGGACGCGCAGGACGTCAGGGTGATCCTGGGTCATCGCGCTTCTACCTTTCGCTCGAAGATGACCTCATGCGCATCTTCGCCAAGGCGTGGGTGTCAACGCTGCTGCAACGTCTGGGCATGGAGGAAGGAGTCCCTATTGAATCGCGCCTGATCACCAAGCGTATTGAAGCCGCGCAGAAGGCCGTGGAAGGCCAGAATTTTGAATCGCGCAAACATCTGCTTGAGTATGACGACGTCATGAACAAGCAGCGCGTGGCGGTGTATGGCCTGCGTAAGGAATTGCTGTCCGGCGTGGAGCAAAAAGAACTGATCATGGATGAGTATGTTGCGTCCATGGTGGCGGAAGCGCTGGACAAGATGGCGCCGCGCAATGTCCATGCTGACCAGTGGGACGTGGAAGGCCTGAATAAATATCTGATTGAACAGTTTGGTCTGGACATGACGAAGGCCGGTATCGATGCGGACAGGTTGAATCGTCAGGAACTGGGCGATGCTATTTTCAGTAAGCTGGAAGAAGCTTACAACGCGAAGGAACAGCAGTTAGGTCAGGACGCACTGCGCTACCACGAACGCATGATTATGTTGAGCGTGCTGGATACGCAGTGGAAAGATCATCTCCTCAACATGGACCACCTGAAGGAAGGCATTGGCCTGCGTGGCTACGCCCAGCATGATCCTCTGGTGGAATACAAACGCGAATCGTTTGACATGTTTGAAGGCATGATGCGGCGATTCCAGGAAGAGACGGCGCGATACCTGTTCCATATGCAGATTGTGGATACCTCGCCAACTCCTGTGGCAGCCGGTCCGGGCGGCAATGGAGAACAGCCGCAGCCTGCGCCGAGAAAACGTGCTTCGACTTCGATCGACGATCTGGAAGCGCAATTCCAGCGTCGCAAGAAGCGCGAGTTGCAGGAAGCGCGTATGGCTGGATCGGGTGACGGCGCAAACGCTCCGCAGCAGGTTGTGCGCGGACAAGCCAAAGTAGGCCGCAACGATCCTTGTCCTTGCGGCTCAGGCAAGAAATACAAGAAGTGCCACGGCCTCGCCGGAGAGTGATATCGAAAAATTAAAGGGCGCAGCTTAGATGCTGCGCCCGTTTTTATGCTCGAAGAACTGCGACAGCTTTAGTGACCACCACCACCACCACCGCCGCGAGGGCCACGATCGCCACCGCCGCGTGGTCCGCCACGTCCGCCGCCACCACCTGGTCCGCGTCCGCGACCGCCGCGTCCGCCAGGACGACGTCCTCCGCCACCACCGCCACCTGGCCTTGGGCCACGTGGACGATCCGGACGGTCGGTTGTCGCCGCCACGGTCTCACGGTTTGCGTCTTCGCGATTGAAGTTAGGCTCTTCATCGTTCTCGTCGAAGTCAGCCCCGCCTTCAAAGGTCACGGTTTCTTCGGAGCCTTCAGCCGCGGGTTCGTGGTGAGTTTCACGGCGCTCGCCGCCGCCTTCACCGCCGCCTTCGCCTTCCGGAGACTCGCCGTGTTGGGATGCCATCTTGGCGCGCTGTTCTTTCAAGATCGCCTTGCGTGACAGCTTAATGCGGTTGCCTTCAATGCCCAGGACCTTGACCAGGACCTGGTCGCCTTCCTTGAGTTCGTCTTTCACTTCCTTCACGCGATGTTCCGCAATCTCGCTGATGTGCAACAGACCGTCCGTGCCCGGAATGATTTCCACAAACGCTCCGAACTCCGCCAGACGAACCACTTTACCCAGATACGTCTTGCCGATTTCCGGCACCGCCGTCAGGTCGTTGATCATCTGGATGGCTTTCTGTGCCGATGGGCCATCGTTGGAAGCCACGTTCACTTTGCCCGTGTCATCCACGTCAATCTTCACGCCGGTCTGGTCAATGATGGAGCGAATCATCTTTCCACCAGGGCCAATCAGGTCGCGAATCTTGTCCACAGGAATCTGCAGGGTGTAAATACGCGGAGCAAACGTTGAGATATTCTCGCGTCCGCCGGTAATGGTCTGTTCCATCTTGTCCAGGATGAACAAGCGGCCGTGCTTGGCCTGTTCCAGAGCTTCACGCATGATTTGTGACGTGATGCCCATGACCTTGATGTCCATTTGCAGGGCGGTAATGCCATCACGTGTACCAGCGACTTTAAAGTCCATGTCGCCGTAGTGATCTTCGGCCCCGGCAATGTCGGTCAGGATGGCGTAAGCGTCGCCTTCTTTCACCAGACCCATGGCAACGCCTGCCACGGACGATGTCAGCGGAACGCCGGCATCCATCAAAGAGAGAGAAGCGCCGCACACGGAAGCCATGGACGATGATCCGTTGGATTCAAGAATGTCTGAAACCACGCGGATCGCGTAAGGCCACTTCTCGACCGGAGGCAGCACTGCGGCAACCGCACGCTCAGCCAGAGCACCGTGGCCAATTTCGCGGCGGCCAACTCCGGTCATGCGTCCAACTTCACCCACGGAAAATGGCGGGAAGTTGTAATGCAGCATAAAGCGCTTTTTGGTTTCACCTTCGAAACGTTCAATGCGCTGCATGTCATCCGGTGTGCCCAGCGTGGTGGTTACCAGCGCCTGCGTTTCACCGCGAGTAAATACCGCTGACCCGTGAGTACGTGGAAGTACGCCAACTTCGATCCAGATATCGCGGATCTGGTCGAACTTGCGGTTGTCCGGACGGCGACGCTGCTTTGTCACCTGATCGCGGAATATCTTCTCACGCATGAGTTCGTAGTAGCGTGAAAGCTTTGCCTTGGCTGCGTCGTCATCCGGCGGCAGCTCAGCTTTCAGCTTGTCTTTGATTTCTTTTACTTTGGTGTAGCTTTCCAGCTTGGGATACTTCGCTGTGTCTAAAGCATCGGCCAGCTCGGCGCCAACCTTGCTCATCAGGCCGTCGAAGTATGACTGGTCCATCTCTGGCTCTTTCACAGCGCGTTTCGGCTTGCCGCCGCGTTTTGCCAGGTCAACAATGCCGGCACAGATCTTTTTGATCTGTTCGTGGGCAAATTCAATGGCTTCCAGAACTTTCTCTTCAGAAACTTCCTTCGCTCCGGATTCCACCATCACAATGCCTTCAGCCGTGCCCACCACCATAATGTTGAGCTTGCTCTCGGCCATTTCCGCATAGGTCGGGTTCACAATCATCTGATCGTTGACCAGGCCAATGCGCACCGCGCCTACCGGGCCATGAAATGGAATGTCGGAAAGCGTAAGCGCCGCCGAAGCGGAGTTGATGGCTAGAACGTCAGGATCATTATCAGTGTCTGCGGAAAGCACCAGTGAGATGACCTGGGTTTCATTGCGGAAGCCTTCAGGGAAGAGCGGGCGGATGGGGCGGTCAATCTGTCGCGAGGTCAGGATTTCGCGTTCCTGCGGTCGGCCTTCGCGTTTAATAAATCCACCGGGGATGCGTCCGCCGGCGTATGTGTATTCTCTGTAATCTACCGTGAGCGGAAAGAAATCAATTCCTTCGCGGGGTTCTGGAGCGGCATTCGCGGTGCCCAGGACAACGTTATCGCCCTGTCGGAGAATCGCCGATCCGGCCGCTTGTTTCGCCAAATGTCCAGTTTCAATATGGAGGGATTTGCCGCCTGCAAGTTCAACAGTGGCTGTTTGTTTCATTACTCCTCTTTTCTCGGGAGGACCAGCATGGTCTAGCGTGAGAGCCGTTTGTACGATACAGATTCGGCAGAATTTTGTGGACCTTTTGCGGGGATGCTCCTGCAGGGCCCCGCTTCAGGCACACGTCTCCCGCCGACGGGAGACCTCGGTTCAAAACGTCCGGTAACTCGATTACTTACGGATTCCAAGTTTTTGGATGACGTCTTTATATCGATCGGTATCGTACGTCTTCAGATAGTCCAGCAGGCGACGCCGCTTGCTGACCATCATGAGCAGACCCCGCCGGGAGGCGTGGTCCTTTTTATGCGCCTTGAAGTGCTCGGTCAAATCACCGATCCGCTCACTCAAAATTGCAATCTGGACTTCCGGGCTTCCGGTATCTGACTGGTGCGTGCGGAAACGGTTGATGACGTCTGCCTTATGCTCTCTAGCTAACACTTGAAACTGGGCACTCCTATCTCTAAATCTCGTCCTTCTAGTGACTTGTAAAGCCTAACACGGACCATCACAATCCCGCAATGCCATTAGGCCCGGCCAGCCGCAAAGAGCACAGATTACCTCCAAAATCGCTCCGATCGGCCGAATTGCCGTGTTCTCCACAGTAAGCTTCTTTCGATCAGCGGAAATCCGTATGATCGCTGTTCACCAGCGCTAAGGTTTTCCTGGTTTTCAATCCCTGGCCAATGATGCACAATTGACGCCGCTGTCGGGCTCCGAACCCTGAATCGTCCAAAAGGATAGACATGAATCGTGACGTAACCGAAGCAGCCGAAAACGCCATCATCAAGTCAGAGCTGGTCAAGAAGATCAGCGCGCCAGTAGACAGCATTCTCAACCGTAGTTTCCAGACCACGCCGTTGCGTCCCATCAAGCTGTTGCTCAACGGCTCATGGCTCGGGCATCCGCTTCACCCGTTGCTTACGGACATTCCGGTTGGCGCCTGGACACTTGCCATTTTGATGGATATTGTCGGCCTGCTTTTCCATCAGACTCAGCTGGGAATTGCTTCCAGCATCGCAGTGGCTCTTGGCATTGCCGGTGCGCTCGCTGCCGCCGCCGCAGGGCTGATGGATTGGATGGATATTGACCCCGCGGAAAAATCCGTAGGCGCCGTGCATGGGATCATTAACACTGCAGCCACTCTGTTTTTTGTGGGCTCATTGCTGATGCGCTGGCGTGATGCCTGGTCTTTGAACTGGGCGTCACTGGGTATTGCTCTGGTTGGATATCTTCTGGTGAGCGTTGGAGCTTATCTCGGCGGCGGCATGGTTTTCCACCTGGGCGTGATGATCAACCGCAACGCGTATCGCAATGGCCCTTCTGATTTCAAATCGGCGATAGCTGAAAAAGAGCTTGTTGAAGGCCAGCCCCGGCGGGTTGAAGTGGATGGCCAGCCCATTCTTTTGCTTAGATCGAAATCGGCCATCTATGCGATCGGTGCAGTGTGCTCACACTACGGCGCGCCTCTGGAAGAAGGCAAGCTTGTGGATGAGACCATACAATGCCCATGGCATCTCTCGCGTTTCTCTCTGCTCGATGGCAGCGTCAAGGAAGGGCCAGCCTGCGCAGCCGTCCCGTGCTATGACGTACAAACCGTCAATGGGCAGGTGCAAGTCAAAATGCGCGTTTGACGGCTTATTTTTTAGGTCGCTTCGCGACAAACCGCTTGGAGACCGCCTCGTGGTTGCTGTAAGAAGGCTCCCTGCAGCAGCGGACTCGGCGCGCGTGGACGGCTCGAGCCCTCAGTTCTGACTTTTCTCACGCCTGTGACAATCTCCGACACTCTGTCAGTTTCCCCAGTGCACAACGTGCACTGTTCGCGTCATGATGCACGCGAGAGCCTGGGGTATAGGGAATTGGGTACAGGGAATATTCCAGCCGTTCTGCCTTAGCCCGATTTGCAGCATCTGAATAGAAATTGAGGAAGGGTGCCGACTCGCTGAGATAACATGAGAGCTATCGTCCTGCTGGTCATGCTGACCGTTGTTTCTGGCGTTCCCCTGACCGCTCAACAAAACAACCAGGCAAGCAGTCCGGCAATCGCGCCGCAAACCACCCCTGACGCCGCCCAATCTCAAAACAAATTACCCGACGCGCCGCAACCGCAAAAGCCTTCGTTCAAACAGGAACGCAAAGGACTGCCCGCCATACTTGCTCCGCAAATGACCATGCAGCCTATGAACTCTGCCGACAAAATGGAATTGTATGTGCATCAGGCGTTCAACCCTGTCGCGTTTGCGCTTCCAACTTTCGGGGTCGCTCTCACAATGGCCAATCCGCCGGACAACTATCCGCGCGAGTGGAAAGATGGAGCCGGAGCATTTGGCCGCCTATACGGTGATTCGCTGGCAAAAAGGGAAGCTCAACTGGCGGCCCAGGCCCTGACCAAGATTACTCTTCGCGAAGACCCGCGTTATCTCCCCGCTGCCAGTCACAACGTGTTCAATCGGGTGGCGCACGCAGTGATCTTTGTCCTGGTGGATAAAAACGATTCGGGCCATAACCGTCTGGCTTATTCAAATTTCACCGGAGCTGCGGCCAAAGGTTTCGTTGGAATGGGATACCTGCCCGACGGATACAACGATGTGACGCACGCAGGTCAGCGTGCTGCCTCCACTTTTCAGGACTTTGCTCTTAGCAATATCAGCAATGAATTCTGTCCGCAATGGGGGCCGCTGATGAATCGGATGCATCTGCCATTCGTCCATCCGCCCTGCGAGGAGAGGATCAAAGCAAAGCAGGGAAACGCGAAGCAGGGGACTGCCGCAACAGGAAAACACAAATAAATAGAAGCGACGAGACGAGCAATACGGCTAGATCAATTCCTTGTATCGAAAACATTCCATCTGATGATCATTCACCATGCCTACGGCCTGCATGAATGCATAACAAATGGTTGGTCCCACAAACTTGAATCCGCGCTTGAGCAGATCTTTGCTCATCTTTTGTGATTCCGTCGTCTCAGCGGGCAGCCTCTGTCCGGGCTTCCAGGCGTTGATGATCGGTTTGCCCTTCACGAACTGCCATATATATCCATCAAAACTGCCAAATTCTTCTTGTACCGCCAGAAACGCTTCTGCGTTCTTCACCGCTGCCGCAATCTTTAACGTGTTTCGTACGATCCCGGCATCGCCCATGAGCGCCTTCTGCTTCGCGGCATCATAGCGGGCCACCTTCTTCGGATCGAAATGATTGAACGCGCGCCGGTACGCCGCCCGCTTGGCCAGAATGGTTGACCAGCTCAACCCGGCCTGCGCTCCCTCGAGAATGAGGAATTCGAATAACACGCGATCATCATGCTGAGGCACGCCCCATTCCTGGTCGTGATACTCCAACATCGCCGGGGACTCCGCCCATGCGCACCGTTTCTTCATTTTTGTCGCTCCGCTCCAACCCGCTTTGAGTGTGATTTTCGTGGCTGACTTTCTCGGGCCCTGTTGCCGCGGGCTCGGCGCGTGGTCGGCCTCGCCCTTAATGTAGCTTTTATAGATCGTCGCCGTCGTCAATCTCCGGTTGCAGCGGCGGCCGCCGGAAAATGAAGTCCATCATACGGGACAAGAGCATTTTTAATTTCAAATTTAAAATTGCAAATTTGGCGTGCGGTTTGTCGTCAAACGACCGATAGACGACAAGGGCTCGCGCCGTCTACGCGCGCGGAGCCCGCTGCAACAGGAGCCAATCTACCGCAACCAAGAGACATGCTTTCCAAGCGGTTTGGAGCGACAGCGACCTGGAACGCGACAAGGGCTCGCGCCGTCTACGCGCGCGGAGCCCGCTGCAACAGGAGCCAATCTACCGCAACCAAGAGACATGCTTTCCAAGCGGTTTGGAGCGACAGCGACCTGGAACGCGACAAGGGCTCGCGCCGTCTACGCGCGCGGAGCCCGCTGCAACAGGAGCCAATCTACCGCAACCAAGAGACATGCTTTCCAAGCGGTTTGGAGCGACAGCGACAAAAAAATGGAGTCGAATAACCGTCGGCGGTCGTCCAACTCCACTTACCTGTTCTAAGCCAATGTAGTGAAAAACTTTGCTTCCTTACTTACTAAGTGCATCCGAAATCTGGAAATGATATGAAAATCGTGAAAATTTGATCTGATTTTACAGGCCTGAATCCCAAGGCTTTTATTTTCAACACCTTGGTAGGCGACCTGTCAATCCTGGGCCGTCACAATAAACTGTTCGACCTTGCCTTCGCTCAGCTCATAAATCGAGATCCCTAAAGCTTTACTTGCATAATGCACGCTATAGTTTCTGAACGTCATGCCGCCTCGGCTGCCGGTGGCAGTTTGCTGGAGGCCCTGAATTGCGCCCAAGGGCGACAAGGTTGCCATGTAATCTTTAATGGCATTTTCGGAAAAGTACGCGTTCCCATTATCGGAGAGCAATGTCCGATCCAGTTTGCCCTGTGCCAGACCTTCAAGCAACGCTTTCACATTTGCATCTTCCTTCGCGTTCAACGGTTGAGATATCTGGAGCAACCGGTTTACCACGCCCCGCGCAATCAGTCCCGACGCATCAACCGCATCCTGGTTCGTGAGCACCACCACCGCCATGCCATCGTCGGGCAGAATCACGCTATTCGCCGTGAACCCTGAGACTTCTCCGTTATGGCGAAGTACACGGTGACCATTCGCGCGTCCCACGGCAATGCCAAGAGCGTATCCGGAACCACTGCCGTCTTTCAGCAGAACCTCGGTTTCCAGTTCCTTGTATGACGCCGGTTTCAGCAGCGATTGTTTAATGATCGATACATTCCACTTCTCCAGATCTTCCGCCGTCATGGCCAGTTCGCCGGCGGCAAACAACCAGCCTTTGCCTTCCTTTGGCGCTACGCGTGGCGGACCCAGCGCGTAGCGGAAGTATCCGGTCGGGTCAGACTCGGTCAATCTGCTCTGGTCGATATTCAGTACGCTCGTCATGCCCAGGGGTTTGAAGATCCGTTGTGTCAGGAAATCCAGGAAAGGCATCTTGCTGGCTTTTTCAACAATCAACCCGGCAATCATAAAGTTTGTATTGCTGTACTGCCACCTGGTGCCGGGGTCAAAGTCCAGTTGTTTGCGCGCCCAGATATCCAGAATTTTCTGCGCGTTCACCTGGCTGAGCATGAATGGCGGAACATAATCCTGTGGCCAATAATCCTGATAGCCGGAAGTATGCGAAAGAATCTGCCGGATTGTGACCTCATCTCCACGCGTTAGTCCAGGAACAAATTTCGAGACGTGATCGTTGAGCGTAAGCTTGCCATCTTCGGCCAGCAACAGAATGGCCGCGGCGGTGAACTGCTTGCTGATGGAGCCGATCGAAAACCGCATGCCCGGTTCGGCTGCCTGGGCAGGATCGATGCGCGCTTTGCCGTACGCATGAACGTAGGCAAGCTTGCTGTCTGTCACAATCGCCAGGGACGCGCCTGGCACGCCGGTGGAAGCCAGCGCCTTGGTGGCGATGTCATCCATCTCGGCCGCATAGGCCGGCGTGGTTTGCGTATAAACGCGTGTGGGGATTGCAGTAAAGGCGGTAAAGATCAGAAAAAGAGAGGTAAAGGTCGTCCCGGCCAGGCGATCAAATCGCATTCATCCACTCCTGATGCAACGCAGGAGTTTATATGATTCTTAAGAACTCAGCCAGATGAGACTATTCCACGTTGTTGAACTGGATGGTGCTCTTTTTCTTCCTGGCGGCTGTCTTCTTATCCGGAGCGTCATCATCAATGATGATCTTCCGGGGCGCTTCCGTATCAGAAGAGGATGAAGGTCCCGAGGGAACAAAAGTTGAGTATGTGGGCTGGCCACTGCTGCTACCATCGGCAGCGACGGCCCGTTCCTTTATATAAGATGACATGGTGCGGCGCAGGCGTATCAAAGAGCCAAAGTCATTCGATAACGGAATCGATTCTTCTTTCCTGCCGAACTGCTGAGCCGTATCCACCAGTGAGTCAAGCGTCTCACACACCAGGTTCAGGTCTTCGTAAACCTTGAAAGTGGCAGTCATGCTGCCGTGCTGGTTGATGGCTTCGCGAATCAAATCCGGGAGCGCACCCTTCAGGTTCCGCTGCAGGGAAGCGGCCGCTTTGGCGGCCTGGTCCTTGTGCGTGTTGCTGGTGGTCCAGCCGGTTTTCCAGCCGCCTTTCCAGCGATCGATCTGGAGGTGTCCAATGTCGCTGTTTGTGGCCGCGGCTGTGCGGTCCAGTTCCAGCAGAGTGGACATCAGATCCGGACGCGGTGCAGCCTGGGCGTTGTGAGATTGCGCTTCCAGCCTCGGCATACTCGAAGCCAGAACAAATGCGCCAAATACCAAGGCTCCCAACGTGATCGACGATCTGATAAAAAGCGCCCGGAGAAATGACGCCTGATAGAACACCGCCTTCACGAATGACGCGTTAATGAATGACCCCGCTGTGCACTTGGAACCCGACTTGGCCGACAACAAAGCCTTCATGACGCACTCCTCCCGTAACACTTTAAGCATAAAGGCCAAACGCAGAAAACACGCGGTTACTGAGGGGCATTGCCGTGCACTATGGTGGTTGTCAGAGTGTCCGAATGGCACTGTCCTTCCGGGGCAAATGCATTCGGGAGAACAAAACCTTTAACCACAAAGGACACGAAGGAACACGAAGGATCGAACCACAGAGGTCACAGAGGATCACTGAGAAAATCGGGAAGCCCGCACAAGGTTTGAGACACACGCCTCCATCTATATCATTAAAATTTCTGCCACAGGGATATTCTTGCCGGCGGTAAGGATCACTCGCTTCGCTCGGGATCTAAAAAAAGTCGGGATCTAACAACAAATCCTTCGTGTTTCTTTGTGTCCTTTGTGGTTCATGGTTTTGACCTTCCGACCTCGGCGATGTCGGCGATGACGGCGCTCTCGGCGATTCCTCCCCTCAGCGTATACTCAACTGTCCTCAGGAGCAGACGCATGGCAGATCAAGTTTTGGTTGAAGTCAAAGACCGCGTGATGTGGATCCGGATGAACCGTCCGGAAAAGAAGAACGCTCTTACCGGCGCGATGTACACCGCAATGAGTGACGCCATCACCCAGGCCGGGAATGACGCGGCGGTCCGCGCGATCCTGATTACCGGCACACAGGATTGTTTCACTGCCGGCAATGACCTGGTTGACTTTGCCAACGCCAAGCCGGGCGGCCCTTCGCCGGCCATCATCTTTCTGCAAACCATCTCTACGTCGCAGAAGCCGGTGATCGCTGCCGTAAGCGGGGTTGCCGTCGGTATTGGAACGACCATGCTGCTGCATTGTGATCTTGTCTATGCGGGTACCAGCGCAAAATTTCATTTGCCATTCGTGAATCTGGGCTTGTGCGCTGAAGGCGGCTCCAGCCTGATTCTTCCGGCCATGCTCGGACAGCATCGTGCTGCGGAACTGCTTCTTTTCGGAGATCCCTTTCGGCCCGGAGACGGCCAAAGAATTCGGCATCGTGAACCAGATTTTCCCAGACGCGGACCTGTGGGCGTCAGCCGGCGCCAAAGCCCAGCAACTCGCGGAGAAGCCTCCGGCAGCCCTGCGTGCAACCAAAGCTTTGCTCAAACACCACACGGGTCCTGCACTGGCGGAAACAATACTGCGCGAGGCCCAGCAATTCGGGGCCCTGCTGCAAGGCGCGGAAGCGCGTGAAGCCATGATGGCTTTCATGGAACGTCGCAAGCCCGACTTCTCCAAGTTCTGAATGTTTTTACCACAGAGAGCACAGAGGAACGCAGAGGCGTCTTTGTTATTTCGGCGATGCGATCGCGGTATTCTTTATCCCGAGCCTCGCGAGGGATCCCTACGGTCTGCGTGAATGTTCCCAGTCGACAAAAATTCTACTAAGAGCCTTCGTGTTCCTTTGTGTCCTTTGTGGTTAAGGGTTTTCGTCGTTCCCTGCGCTGTCGCGCGATGTCGCGCGATCACGGCGACTCAAAACCTTTGCTATACTTAAAATCGATTTCCCCCGCAGGCGTGGCGCTATCGTCTAGGGGTTAGGACGTGAGATTCTCAATCTTAAAACCCGGGTTCGATTCCCGGTAGCGCTACCAACACCCTCTTTTGTCACCGGATTTTTCCGGCATACCAGCCTCAACTCTCCTCGCCCCCTCACCTGTCAGTTTTGACAGTGGGAGTGGTAGCTGGGTGGTCGTAGACTGCCGCGAGTCCCGCGACTATGTCTCGATTGAGATCATCGTTCCATCACGAAAGCGAAAAACCTGCCTGCCGCGAGAGGGTGCAATCCTCAACGTATGATCCTGCCAGCGCCGCGATCGCCTCCCTGGAGGCATTTTGGTAAACCGAATCCTCGAGCAATATCGCTGGATCGGCTCATGCCCTGGCTGCCGGCGATCGTTTCCCACAGCCAATGCCCTGGCGGCCCTGGGGCTTGGTCTCATACTGTTCTGCGCTCTGGGCGGTGCTCAATCCGCACCAGGAGGTGCGCTGTCAAAGAACAAGACTGTTCTCTTCATTCATTCTGAGGCTGCGGATGCCCCGGTCTTTATCGCCGAGGAGCAACGCATCCGCCGGGAATTGCAATCCTCACTCAATGGCAATGTGCAATTCTTCGTTGAGTATATGGACCACTCAAGGGTAGAGCATCCCGGATACGCTGAATCACTGGCCGCTTACCTGCACGAGAAGTACTCTTCGAAACAGATTGACCTCATCGTGGCCATCGGCCCTGAGGCTTTACCCTTTACGGTCGCATACCGGGGAGGGTTCTCTCCTCACGCTCCCGTTGTTTATTCGTACCCTGATGTTGGATTCCTCAAGCGAAGTTCTTTGCCTTCTGACGTCACAGGCCTGGTTCCACCGCTCGAAGTTACGCCGACACTTGATCTAATCCTAAGGCTGCATCCTGAAACCAAACAGATAGCGATCATACTGGGACCTACGAACACCAGGCCGAATCTGGCAAGCGATCTGGAGTCAGTAAGAAGCCAACTTAAGCCGTTTGAAAACCGGCTGGCGTTTTCCTTGATCGGGGAGGGAACGATTTCTGACGTAGCCAATCAAGTCGCAAATCTTCCTCCAGGTACCCCCATTCTTTACCTCTTCTATGTCGGTGACGAGGGCAAAGACTTCATCAGCGCAGTCAACGCGGCAGATGTCGTCACGCGTGTTGCCAAAGGTCCCGTTTACGATGTAAGTGATGCCCACCTGGGGCATGGCATTTTAGGGGGCTGGCTAAGTAGCGACGCTGATTACCAAATCCACACAGCGCAACTCGCCCTTCATGTTCTTCAGGGAACCATTCTTTCGCCCGCGGAGAAAAGTTCTGGTGGCAGGTTTATCTTCGATGAACGCCAATTAAAGAAATGGAAGATCGATCCTGACAAGCTGCCGCCGGGTAGTGACATACGATTCCACCAGCCCAGTGTCTGGGAACAACATAGGTGGTGGATGATCGCCGGCCTGGGAGTAATCACCTTCCAGGCGCTGTTGATCCTTGGTCTTTTAGTGCAGCGGAGAAAACGGCTATTGGCGGAAAAGACATTACGCAGCAATAGCGCTGCGCTCAAGGAAGCTCAGCGTTTGGCGGGAGTAGGAAGCTGGCAGTGGGACACACGCACAGACACCGTGACGTGGACGGAAGAACTTTACCGGATTGTCGGCCGCGATCCCCGGCAGCCTGCTCCCTCTTACAGGGAGCACCCAGGCATCTATGCTGCTGAAAGCTGGGAACGCTTGCAGCGTGCTGTTGCAGACGCTCTGCGCGACGGTTCCGCCTACGAACTCGAACTGAAAATAATCCTGCCCGATTCCACCACGCGATGGGCCACTGCTCGCGGCGAACCGATGCGTGATGCGCACGGTCAAATCATCGGGCTCCACGGCACTCTCCAGGACATCACCGAGCGCAAACGGGGCGAGCAGACGCTGCGTGATAGCGAGGAACGCGCCCACTCCAAGGCGAAGGAGCTTGAGACCGTACTCGACACAGCCCCAATTGCAATCTACATTGCCACCGACACACTGTGTTCGCAAATAACAGCCAATCGGATTGGCTACGAACTGCTTAACCTCCAAATTGGCGACAACGCCTCGAAAAGTGCTCCCGAACACCAAATGCCGTCCTATCGAATCATGTCGGATGGTGTGGAGATTCCGCCAGACAAGTTACCGATGCAGCAGGCCGCATCCACGGGACATTACGTGCCCGCCACCTCTTTGTCAGTTGTTTTCACGGATGGAACCGTGCGCCACGTGCTGGCCAACGCGGCCCCTCTTTTCAACGCAGAGGGAATGCCAGCGGGCGCAGTCGGATCTACACTGGACGTTACAGATCGGAAGCTGGCCGAGGAAGCGCTCGCGAGCCTTAGCCACAAACTGATTGAGGCCCAGGAGGTGGAGCGTACCCGCATCGCAAGAGAGCTTCATGATGACTTCAGCCAGCGCCTTGCGATACTGGCCATCAATCTCGAACAACTCAAACGAGATTATTCCGGCTTGCCCGTTGAAGCTGGCCGGCGTTTGAGCGAACTCGCGAAGATGACGTCTGAGATAACGGTAGATATCCAGACCCTGTCCCATGAACTGCACTCCTCAAAACTCGAATACCTGGGTCTGGATAAAGCCTTGAAAGGTTTCTGCAAAGAATTTGGCAAACACCAGAAAGTGGAGATCGACTTTGAGAGCCATGATCTGCCCAGCCCGTTGCCGTCGCAAACTGCTCTTTGCCTCTACCGTGTTGCCCAGGAAGCGCTTCACAATTCGGCGAAACACAGTGGAGCCCGCCAAATCGAAGTTCGCCTTTGGGGAAGCACTGATGGGATTCACCTTACCGTAGTGGACGCCGGTTCGGGTTTTCAAACCAAAGCAACAAACGAGGGCGAAGGGATTGGCCTTGCCAGCATGCAAGAGCGGCTAAGACTTCTGAATGGAACGTTTTCGATTCAATCCCGGGCCGGGCGTGGCACCACCATCCACGCATGCCTGCCTTTGAACGAGAACAGTTACCCTGATCGGCAACCAGACGGGAACACCAATACAGGCAACGGACTCACTCACTCGCCATTGGCCATGTCTCGGGACGCCAAAAATTGAACTTTCCTGTCATCTGAAGTCCAATTTCCCCCCCATCCATTTCTGGTCCTTTTTCGTACTTGGAATGTAACTTTCGCGCCATTCACACATCCAACGATCAAGCCTAAAATGGAGATACATGCTGATGAAGAAGCCCAACGACATTCCGTCGTCTGAGATCACGTCGAAGTCCAACTATCTGAATCGCCGTCGTTTCATGACTGGCGCTCTGGCAACGGGCGCCGCTCTCGCCGGCGGGCTCTATCTCCGCCATCATGACGCCGAAATGGTCATGCCCAGTCAAGTTGAAGCGTCAGGGAATGGAGAAAAGCTTTCCGGCATCGTCAAGAGCCAGTACAGCACCACGGAAAAACCCAACACGCTGAAGGACATTACCAACTACAACAATTATTACGAATTCAGCACGGACAAATATGAACCCGCGGGTTTGGCCAAAGACTTCCGCACCCGTCCCTGGACCGTATCCATTGACGGTCTTGTCAAAAAGCCGCGCAAGATTGACATCGATGCCATTCTGAAAATCGCTCCGCTTGAAGAGCGTATCTATCGCCATCGCTGTGTGGAAGGCTGGTCCATGGTGATTCCGTGGGTTGGTATTCCTCTGTCGGCGCTGATCAAGCAGGCTGACCCGCTGCCCAGCGCCAAATTTGTCGCATTTGAAACCATCAAGGCGCCGGACCAGATGCCGAACCAGAAGCGAGACGTGTTGCAGTGGCCTTATGTGGAAGGACTACGCATGGACGAGGCCATGCATCCGCTTACCATTCTTGCTGTTGGACTCTATGATGAAGTCCTTCCAAACGTCGACGGCGCACCACTGCGCCTGGTGGTGCCGTGGAAATATGGCTTCAAAGGTATCAAGGCGATTGTGAAAGTAACCTTCGTTGACAAAATGCCGCCCACTACGTGGAACATCATGGCGTCCAACGAATACGGTTTTTATTCCAACGTTAATCCCAACGTCGATCACCCGCGCTGGAGCCAGAAAACGGAGCGCCGCATCGGCGACAGTCTCTTCGCGCCCAAGCACCCCACGCAGATGTTCAATGGCTATGGCGATCAGGTGGCCAGCCTGTACAACGGAATGGACCTGCGGAAAGACTTTTAATTCCGGAAAATGATATTTCTCGTGCCGCAGGGTGGAACTGGCCTTCAGGCCTGCTTGGGAAAACAAATAAGAAATGGCTTCAGCCCTGAGGTGGTTCTCTGATCTCCGTCCCGGACAAAGCGCTGCGCTTCGCCATCAAACCCCTGGTCTTTCTCACCTGCCTTGGGCCGCTGGCGACACTCGTTTGGAAACTCACGCAGCAGAATCTCGGCGCCAACCCTGTAGACGTGATCACGCGTTCCACCGGCAAATGGACGCTTACTTTTCTGTTAATCACCCTGGCCGTCAGCCCAGTCCGCAAGTTAGCACGTATGCCATGGCTTATTAAGTTGCGGCGCATGCTTGGATTGTTCGCTTTCTTTTACGGCTCGCTGCACTTGATGACCTATGTCTGGCTCGACAAGTTCTTTGACGTACATGCCATGCTGCATGACATTGCCAAACGCAGATTCATCACCGCCGGCATGACTGCCTGGGCCTGTATGCTGCCTCTGGCCATTACCTCCACCACAGGATGGATACGTCGACTCGGCGGCAAACGGTGGCAGAAACTCCATCGCCTGATTTATCTCAGCGCCGCGGCAGGCGTTGTCCATTTCATATGGCTGGTTAAAGCCGATCTTCGCCGGCCTCTTACCTATGGCTCTATTCTCGCTGTCTTGCTCGCCTACCGCGTGACTACCTGGCTTGTTGGTCGTGCCAGGACGAAGGCAAATAACCGGCAGCCTGCGCCGGCCTGATCATTTTGCCGGCGTCTGGCTGGCCGGCGGAACAATCCCGTTCATTCGCAGATACTCCACCATCTGGCCATAGTGATCGAACGCATGCGAGACGGCGAAAGTGGCCAGGTGCAGCCGAGATGATGTTCGATGCTCTGGTATCTGCAACATGTTCTCAACCGTGAGTGTTGACGCGGCTTTGTGCCCCTGGGCAAAGGAATCCTTCAGGAACGCGATGATCTCCGCCTTCGTCTTTAACGCTTCCGGGCCGTTTCCGCCCAGAAAGTCTTTGGGGAACGTATCGCCGGTGAGCGCAGACCACAGGATATAGTTTGACGCAGCCACATGTTTCACCTGCATGGCAAAGGTTCGCACACCCTTATAGTTACTGCCAGGAAGCTGCAATCCTTCAGGTGTGAAATTGAATTTGTCTTCGGGCATGGCTTCCGCTGCTTCCACTACCTGCTTTTCAATGGTGCGGATCTCCTGATCAATAGCTGTTGCAATGTCTGGAGTCTTTGATGCCTGCGCCATAGGCGGGCCCTTACTATCCTGCCCGAACCCTGCCGCTGTAGAAATGAATAGTGCCATGAGCAGAATGAGTGTTTTTGATTTCATGCCATGACTCTCCTTACCTGGTTGTCGCCCGATTGTTGCACATGAGCTCTCATTTTAGGCTTCCCTGGAGATTTTGTACTCAAGCGGTTTGTACCGACAGCGACAAAACAAAAGGCCCGTCCTCCCGGGACGGGCCTTTGTGTGTGTTTGTTCAAGCAAGGAATTGTTTACTGTGGGCTGAATACCACTTTGATCTGTGTTGTCTGTTCAATCGGCTGGCCATTCAGCAAGGCTGGTTTGAATACCCACTGTTTCACGGCGTCAAAAGCGGCATCACGAAACACCGGTTGTCCACTGATGAATTTCGGGTTGGTAACGCGTCCATCCTTGCCGACTTTTACTTCCACCAGCACCGGTCCGCTCAAGCGGCGAACTTTGGCAATGGCGGGATAAATCGGCGCAACGCTCCTCAGCACCTTCATGGGCTCGAGTTCCGACTGCGCAACTGACGGCGTGGATGAACTTACCGGACGAGCTAGCGCGGACAGCGCTCCACTCGCATTGTTACCCGTCATCGTCAGGTTCGCAGACACATCGGCCTGCGGTAAAGGTGTGTTTGAGGTTGCGATGTGTGACTGTCCGCCACCCAGGGTTACTGTTGTCGGCGTCGGCCTTTGCGGAGGCTGATCTTCTGCAATCACACGCTCAGAGTTCTTTGCTGACTGATTTGGTTTCTCAACCGGCTTTCTTTCACTGGCGCGAACTTCGCTGTTGCGAACTGTTTCCGCGGCAGCCTTGCCTGTTTCGGAACCTCTGGTGTTTGTGGTGTTCGAGATTGGGACCGGCGTTGCCACAGACCCAGTCGAGATTACGTTGGATGTTGCCGTTGCATTCAGACCTTCATTGCTTCCGTTTGCAACCGGCAGCGTGGTCGCCGCCTGCTGCGTGGGCGTTGACTTCTTCACTTTCAGGAAATAGAAGCTGCCACCGGCAATTACTACTACCAACAGAGCCACAATGCCCAGCATCTTCGGGTTGCCGCCGGACTTCGGCTCGGTCATGGCGTCAAAGGTTCCAAAGGCAGCGCGAACTTCCGGCTTTTCCTTTTCCTCATTCCGCGGGAAGACGACGCTTGCTGACGCGCGCGCCGACTCTGCTTTCACTACCGGAATGGGGCCTCTTGCCGGTGCTGCTGCGCTCGCGGACTTGATTACAACAGGCGGCGGCAAGGGAACCGGTGCTGACGCTACCGGTCTGGACTGCGTCGGCTGCACTTCCGGCACAATCCCTTCTTCGCGATTTCGTTTTTCTTTCTGCAGCAGAACGCCGATCTGGTCGGCCATGGTTTTCAACACCGCCACGTGTGTGATGGTGAAGGCATGGGCCGTCGGCGCAAAGCATGCGAGCACGCCAATCACCCGGTTGTCTTCGCGGATTGGTGTCACCACCATCGAACGAATGCCCAGGGCGCGGATGGCTGCGGTATCAACTCGTGTGTCGGTTTCCGCATCGTCACAGCGCAGTTCTTTGCCTGTCTGTATGCAGAGTCCGGTAAATGAGCCTTCCACGCGCAGGGCAGCACCCACTTCAGGGGCGGCTGATCCGCTGCGGGCGCGGCAGACAATTTCATCGACATTGCCTTCGCTCAGTGCGATGGCCGTGCCGGATGCGTTGGTGAAGGCTTGTGCGCGCTGTGCGATGACTGTCAGTTCATCGCCGTTTCCGCGAAGCCTCGGCTTGCTGGTATCAGTGGGTTGCGTTGCCATGGTTGCGCCGTCCTGCAATCTTTTTTCTCCGTATGACCTGCGGCACATGGTTTGCAACATGCGCCACAAAACCTGTCTTCTTGTCGTGCAAACACCCGGAAGTGGCTGACTTCGTCGCCGCATCGCTGCGGCCCGCTTGCTACATCAAAAAAATACTGCGCAGAATCTGGTGAGCAAAGGATCTTCGTCCGTGTTGCTCCTTGATCGCCGGCCGCGGTCGGGGAATGAGGGGACGCTTGTGGCGATTGGAAATTTGTTTTACGGCCAAACGCGCTTGGTCTTGTCCGCGCCATTCGGTGCAGCCACTGCCACTGGGCTCTGGACTGCAACAGGACGCGGTACTTCAACTGCGCCTGGTCCGCCTTCTAGGATCCTGGCTGCTACGCGGAGCGCTTCAATTTCCGCCTGCAAGCCTGAAATTTGTGCCTGGAAAATTGCGATCTGGTTTTCTTTCTCTTTGATCGCGTCATAAATATTGTTCATGGGTCTGTTGCCTCTCGAGTCGCGAATATATCAACTGCTGAATCATTGTCAACGTAACCACTGGTACATTCGTTCAGTGCTATCCCCTAGGCCAGAGTACCGATGGGTCATGAACAACTGGGAAATGCGCACGCCGCGTCGCATACATGCAGGAGATCCGGGTATGAAACCCGGAGAAACAGGGAAGAAAACCGGTAACAAAATTCTGCGCTGAAGTCAGGGCCGGCAAGCGCCAGGCGGTGACTAAAGTAACCATCACCTTTGGCGCTTTATCCCGAACGCGGGAGGGATATGTACAGTCTGGAATTGTTTTTGGGTAATCGACGATGGACGTGAAGTTCGTCCGCCATCAGATTCCCAAGTTGCTCTTTTTTGTTCGTCCCAAACAAACTGGGAGCGGAGTTGAGGTGAGCGCGAAGAGTCGGACCCGAAGGTGCAAATCGCAACCACGTCAGTCAGGTAATTCTCGTGGAATAACGCATTTCAAATCTCCAAATGTATCTCCCTTGCCTGAGCGGCCGGACTAAGGCCAGTCCAGCCATGGGCAGTGCCCGGTTGGCCACATGTGCGTGCGGCCAATAGGCCCGCTTGATATAGCAAATATGTTTAGAGATGTTAAGTTTGTTAAAGCGATGTAAAATGCTCCCGTCCAAAAGCCGGGTAGCTGGCGTGTGTAAGCGTTCGTGGGGCCCCTCTTTTCCGTTTCGCCTTGACCTCCCGGCTTGGGCACAAGGAGATCCTCCCCTTATGAAACGTCTTGCGATCCTCTCCCTCCTTGCTCTTTTGTGTTGTATGGTCAGTGTTCCGGCCATTGCACAGAGTGCCGCATCAGCAACCATCGTTGGAACCGTCGTCGATCCTCAGGGCGCCGTTGTTTCGGACGCAAAAGTAACAGCCACCAATCAGGGTACCGGCGTCGGCCGCACCGCCAAGACCACCTCCACCGGTAACTATGTAATTCCCAACCTCTCGCCCGGGACGTACACCGTGAACGTGGACGCCAAGGGCTTCTCTCCTGGAAACGTGAAAGACGTCGTGCTCAACGTGGGCGATCAGAAAGATCTCGCATTCAAAATGAATGTGGCCGGTTCAACCGAGAGCGTGGAAGTCACAACCGTGGCGCCACTGATTGAAACCACCAGAACGGACGTTTCCACGTCCATCACCAGTTTCGATATGGAACGCCTTCCGACGATTGCCGGCGCAGCCGGTGGCGTCAATGATTACGCACAGCTTGCTTTGGCGGCCCCTGGCGTCAAAGCGGATACCAGCGGTTTAACAACTGATCTGATCGCTCCGGGATCAATTAATAATCGCGGCAATCTTTATAACGTGGATGGGGCCAATATCACTGATCAGCTCGTTTCAGGTCGTGACGGCACCGGCGCATCAGTGGACGAAGTCAAAGAATTTCAGGTAATCACCAACAACTACAACGCTGAATATGGCCAGGCCAGCGGCCTGGTGATGAACGTGGTCACCAAGTCCGGGACCAACGGTGTGCATGGCGAAGGTCACATGTATTTTCGTGGGCGTAACCTGGCATCCTCTGATCCCTTTTACAACCTGGGCATAGAAGGTGATGCTCGCTGTCCGGATCCCAACAGCATCGACGGATGTCCGCGTGCTCCGTTCCATCGCAAGGAATACGGCTTTACCGTTGGCGGGCCATTTATCAAGAACAGGTTGTTCTGGTTCACCAGTTATGATCTGAGCCAGCAAGCCGTGCCGCTCACGCTGACTCCGTTCGGCGGTTCCACCACCGTTCAGTCACCCAATAACAACCTGCTCTATTCGGGCAAGATAGACTACAAAATCTCAGACAACAACAATCTCAACATCCGCTATGCGGTTGACCGTTTCCGCTCCGCCAATGTGATCGTACAGACCGGGTTAAACGTGACGCCTGACGATCTCACCAGCAGCACCATCAACAATGCCAACCTGAACGTGGGCGACGTCATGACGATCACCCCGACCCTGGTCAATGAAGCGCGTTTTGTATTCACTCGCTTCGTCACCAATACCTCCGATAACACCTCCGCTCCCGGCGTCATCCATCCGGACGGCACCCAGACCGGCGCTGATTTCTGCTGTCCTCAGGGCGGCTTGCAGAAACGATATCAGTATATTGACAACGTTACCTGGTCACATGGCCGGCACACCATCAAGACCGGGTTCAACATCAGCTACTATCCGTGGAATTCGCTCTTCCCGCAGTTCCACTTCGGACAGTATCTGCTGAACAACGCCAACCAGCCCTCCAGCTTCACCGTTGCGTTTGGGCCTGGTGAGGTCACTTCCAAAGACAACATCTACGGGATTTACCTCCAGGACACATGGAAGATATCCAACAAGCTAACCGCGAATTACGGGTTGCGGTATGACTTTGAGGCGGGCGCTTTCAAAGGCGGAAAGATTCCCGGTCCGAACGGGACTTGCTTCCAGGGCAACGGCGTGATTTCCGCTTGCTCGTCCGACCCCAATAACTTCCAGCCTCGTATCGGCTTCACCTACTCTCCCTGGGACAAAACGTTGTTCCGCGCGGGCTTTGCCGAAACAACCCAGCTGGCTTTCAACAACGTAGTGCTCGATTCGCTCAACTTTGACGGCACCACGCTTAACACCGTCACCATTGACGGTTCCACCCCTGCCGGGCAGGCTGTTTTGAACGCCTTCCCCAATGCTCCCAATCCCGCGCTTCTGGCGCCGTTTGCACCCACCATCGGCGGGGCCAGTGGCTTTGGCCGCGTCCGGCCGATTTCGCCAAACCTGAGAAATCCGGAAATTCGGATGGTCAACGTCGGCATTGAACACGAGTTCAGCAAGACATTGAAAGGTGGTCTGCAATACATTGGTCAGTTCGGATTCGGGTTGTTTGGTGAGCGTGATCTGAATGCGCCGCCGATACTGCCTGATCCGGGTAACCCGGGATTCTTCTTCTTCGGCGCTCGTCCCAATCCCCAGTTCACTGCGATTCGCACCAACCAGAACTCCCGCACCTCTCACTACAACGGACTGGTCGTCAGCGCGGAGAAGACCATGTCCAATCATGTCCAGTTCAACACCAGCTATACCTGGTCCCATGCAATTACTTCTGGCGAAGACTTCTTCGGTCTTTCTGAGCCGGCCGATTTTGTCAACGTTCGTCCGGAACTCGGTCCGGCGTTCAACGATGTTCGCCACGCCGTGAACATGAGCGTGGTCCTCGATAGCGGTCATGTCGTGGACAACCATGTTATGGCATGGGTGGCTAACAACCTGGGATTGAGCTGGCTGGGTCAAATCCAATCCGGACGCCCCTATCCACTCTCCACCGGTAGCTCTGGATTCAATAGCAGCGCCAGGTTCTTCGGTGCGGGTAGCGAAACCCAACAGCGTCCCAGCATTCTGCCCGATGGGACCATTACAACCTCTGGTATCGCCTCCTTTGACGGTACCAACGCGCTGTTCGGCCCCGGCGCGGTAGCCGCTTGCCAAGCTGCGGGCTTTCCGGCTCTGCAATGCCAGTCAATTCGAAACACAGTCGCACCGAGCGTGGCTGGGGCGACCGGTGCCATCGACGCGATTACCGGCACGCCCGTTGATTTCAAGCTGGCCAGCGGTAACGTGGGAAGAGATGCCGGACGCGGATCGCCTTTTGTCCGCTTTGACGCCTCTCTCTACAAATCCTTCACCGTGCATGAGAACGTGAAGCTCGAACTTCGCTTTGACGCTTTCAACGTTTTCAATCACGCAAACTGGGGCTCATTCAACAGCAATGACGTTCTCAGCGTGCTCGGTCCGTCCGTTACCAGAGATGCCAATGGAAACATTACGGGTGTAGCGCCTGATTTCTTCAGCTGCAGTAGCTGCATGCGACCCAATGGCACCTACGCCGGCAGCAATGGACAAACGTTGCATCTGAGCGACCTGCAAAAGGGCAAAGTCAGCCCGGACCTCAACAACCCCGTGTTCGGTGGGCTTGGCGATCCGGCCGCTGATGATCCCAACGGCATCGGCCCGCGTAAACTCCAACTCTCATTCCACGTGCGCTTCTAACCAATTCGCACCAAAACCAAAGGGCGGACTGTTAACAGTCCGCCCTTTCTTATTCTTTATCCCGAGCCCAGCGAGGGATCCCTACTGCCGTTGTCCCAGCTAACCCTAACTCCCCGGTTTCTTCTGTGGAATGGCAATATCCACCGGCGTCACATTCCCAAAAGTCTTTAGATCTTTGTCAAAATCCTTGGAATTTCCCACCACCAGGATCGCCAGCTTTTCCGGATGCAGGTATTTTTGGGCCACGCGGTCCACGTCTGCCGGCGTCACCTTCTCGATCCCAGCACGGAACTGTTCCAGAAAATCCGCAGGATAACCGTAGAACTCATAGCGCATCCTCTCCGCCAGCACTTTCTCCTTGGAATCAAATTCAAAGATGAAGGAGTTCAGGATTGAGTCTTTGCCTTTCTTCAACTCAGTCTCCGTCACTCCGCCCTTGATCATGCGGGCGATCTCCTTGTTCAGCGCGTCAATGGCTTTGCCCGTATTGGCGCTCTGTGTGCCCATGGAAATATGAATCAGTCCTGGATGGTCAAACGCGGAACCCACGCCTCCGCCAACGGAATAAGCCAGGCCTTCCTTGGTGCGAATGTTGGCGAACAGTCGCGACGAAAAGCCGCCGCCAAAAATTTCATTCATCGCCACCAGAGCATAATAGTCGGGGTTACGCCGGTCGATTCCCAGATCGATCATGCTGATCTCGCTCTGGTTTACGTCATCTTTCTCCACAAAATAAATTCCCGGCCTGGGCTCGTGGAAGGCAATGTTGGTCTTCGGCATTGGAGTACCTTTGCGGAGACCGCCCAGAGCATCGCGTAACATCTTCTCCATCGTGGCGGAATCAAAATCTCCGGCAATGCCCACCATCATGTTGTTTGGGACAACGGTGCGCTGGTGCCAGTCGATCAGATCTTCGCGCGTAATGGCATCCACGGTCTGATATTCGGCGGTGCGCGCATAGGGATTGTCACTGCCATAGCCCAGCTTGGCCGATTCGCGCCCAGTGATCTCGTCAATGTCATCATTGCGCCGCGAAATCACATCGCCAAGCTGCTTCTTGGCCAGATTGATCTTGTCCTGACGGAACTCCGGATGCTCCAGCAGATCAATAATCACAGGAAATACCTGGCCAAAATCTTCTTTCAGTGATGACCAGCTCAGCACCGTGGAATCAAGCGCTCCGGATGTCTCAACCCTCGCCGCACGGGACTCCAGAAAGTCATCCAGCTGGTCGCCTGTCTTTGCAGTGGTGCCGCCGATGCGCCAGACCTCGCCGTAAATGCTGGCCATGCCGACTTTGGCAGCAGGTTCATCACGTGAACCGCCGCGCACGCGTATGAAACCATTGATCACCGGCAGCTCGTGATCTTCCTGCAAAAAAACCACCAGGCCGTTGGGGAACTCCACCCGGCGCGGCTCCTGCGGTTTGAATTCATGCAGGGCCGGAATTGGTACTTTGTTCCAGTTACTGGGAACGCCCGAAGCACTTTGCCCCGAAGAGCTCTGCCCACTCGCCGCTGTCGCGGGTTTGCTTGCCGTACTCGATTTTGGCGTTGCTTGTGGTTTCGCCGATTGCGCCATTGCCGCCGAAATTGCCAGCCCAAAGGTCAGAGCGGTTGAAACGATGCTCATTGCTAATCTGTTCATTGCTGGCCGCCTTTCGGTTGCGCCGCGCCCGTCGCTTTCGGCTTGGCTGTCTCCATCAGCCCAACCGTCCGGTTATCTTCACTAAAGATCTTATTTGCCACACGGCGCAGGTCCGCTTTGCTGACCTTTTCAATGCGGTCAATCTGGTGGAACAGTTCGCGCCAGTCGCCATACAAGGCTTGATATTCGCCCAACTGTGAGGCCAGTCCTTGATTGTCTCCCAGTCCTCGGATCAAATCGGCTTTGGCTCGCGTCTTGATTGACTGCAACTCATCGTCGCTCACGTCCTGGGTCTGCAGCTTTTCAATCTCCTCATGAATCGGCGCCGCCATTTCTTCCGCTGTATGTCCCTGACTCGGAACAGCAAAGAAATAGAAGAGGTTCGGATATTTGTTGCCCGGATAGCTGCCGCCCTGCGCTGCCAGTGCAACCTGCTTGTCGCGTACCATCGCGCGGTACAACCGTGAGGTACGGCCCTTGGATAGAAGGTCGGACAGGACGTCATAAACCGCGTCATCCGGATCGCGATAGTTAGGCCGGTGATAGCCCTCAATGTAGAGTGGCTGACTCTTATCGTGCAGGATCACCTCACGTACTGATCGCTGCGGCGGTTCCTTGGTTCGCAGCGGCTCCGGTTCCGGTCCGGCTGGGATTCGCCCAAAGTATTTCTCAATGATGGGCAGTGCCGTCGCCGCTTTCACATCGCCCACAACGGCAATCGTCACGTTGGCTGGAACGTAATATTTGTTGAAGAATTTCTGCGCATCGGTGGCGGAGAATGCCACCAGATCAGAAGGCCATCCCACTACGGGCCTTCCATAGGGATGTGCGACAAATGCCGCGGCCAGAAACTGTTCCAGCAGCCGCCCCTGTGGAGAGCTGTCCGTGCGCATGCGCCGCTCTTCCATCACGACGTCGCGTTCCTTGTAAAACTCGCGCATTACGGGATGAAGGAATCGTTCCGATTCCAGATACGCCCACAACTCCAGCCGGTTCTCCGGGAAGGAATAATAGTAGAGCGTCTCGTCCAGATCGGTATTCGCGTTCAGTCCCACTCCGCCCTGGCTCTCCACAATCTCGCCAAACTGATTGGGGATCACGTACTGGTTTGCGTCTTCAATGGCTGCCTTCCATGCGGCGGCAAGCTGCTCAACTTTTTTCGGATCGCGGCCAACTTCCTTCTCGTTTTCCATCTGATAGGCCGCATAGGTTTGTTCCACTTTGGCGAGAGCCGCTTTCTCGGCCGGATAATTCGTAGTGCCAATCTTGTCCGTGCCCTTGAACGCCATGTGCTCAAACATGTGCGCCAGCCCGGTGATCCCCTGGACTTCCTGCGCGGACCCGGCGTCCACATGCGTGTAGAAGGAAAATACTGGCGCTTCCGGACGCTCCATGATGATCACCGTCATACCATTGGCAAGTTTCTTGACTGTGATCCGCTTCTCAAATGAAGCGATATCTTGTGCCTGGGCCGGGACGGAAAAAATGGCCATCGTTAGCGTGAGCGTGGATACAAAGAGGGAGAAAGCAATCAGGCGTGGAACAGCAAAGTTTTTCATAGGCATTACTACTCTCAAGGGTAATGCATGCGATGATGGCATTTCAAATCGCGCCTTTGTTTTTAGTCCCGAGCGCAGCGAGGGATTCCTATAATCTGCGGGAATGTTTGGCGGTGGATGGTCTCGCCGGAATGGCGGTGGAGGAAAACCAAGCACAAGGTCCCTCACCCCTGTTCGGCCGCTGAAGAAAACGCTGCCTCACCGACGGGGTTCGGGATGACCATGATTGTGAGAAGAGTGTTAAGCATCGGCTCTATCGAGGTGCCACGAGTTCCGATTCACCAATCACAAATCGCAACTCACAAATGCAAAATTCTGTATTATTGTCCGCCTATGAAGTTCCTCTATTCCCTGATTGTCGTATTCTCGATCTCCGCCTTTGCGCAAAAGCCTTCTTTCACGCTCGAACAGGTCATGTCGTCGCCTTTTCCAACCAACCTCACTGCCGCTGAAAAGGCTCCGCGGATCGCCTGGGTATTTGACGCCAAAGGTGAACGCAACATATGGATTGCCGACGCGCCCGCCTTCGAAGGTCGTCAGGTTACGCACTATCAGGGCGACAACGGGCAGGACATCTTCAGTCCTATGCTTACCGCGGATGGCAAGACAGTCGTCTATGCTCGCGGATCAGAGATCAGCCGCGAGGGTCACGTCGCTAATCCCGGCACCAATACTAAAGAGCCCAAACAGCAGGTCTGGGCCGTTGACGTGGAAACAGGGAAGCCGCGTCTGCTCGGCGATATGGGTTGCGATGAGGAAGATTGTGAAGATATTGAGCTCTCACCTGACGGACAGTGGGCCGTCTGGGTGGGCGCCAAACATCATTTATGGATCGCTCCAGTGGCGGGGGATAAACCTGCGCACCAGCTCACAGAGCTTCGTGGCAGCGAATCCGAGCAGCAGTGGTCGCCCGATGGTACACGTCTCGCCTTCCGGTCCAATCGTGGCGACCATAGCTTTATTGCCGTCTATAACGTCGCCGAAGACAGGGTGCACTACATCGCTCCCACCGTCGACCATGATTTTGCTCCACGCTGGTCCAATGACGGCCGCCAGATTGCTTATCTGAAGAGGGACGGTGCTGAGGCCCATCAGCCCTTGATCCCGCAACCGCCCGTGCCATGGTCCATATGGCTGGCCAACGCGGACGCCGGCATCTCCCGCCGCCTATGGAAGAGCGGCAACACCATGAATGATTCACTGCCGCCCTACGCTGTGGAGTCATTCAAGTTCGGCGTCGGCGGCCGGATCGTATTCTGCTCAGAGCACGATGGCCGCAATCATCTGTACACCGTCAGCGTTCAGGGAGGAGAGGCCACGCTGCTCACGCCCGGCGAATTTGACGTGGAAGACGTGACTCTTTCCCCCGACAAAAATGACATCCTCTATACCTCAAACCAGAATGATGTTGACCGCCGCCACATCTGGCGGGTGAGCACCACAGGCTTCGCGCCCAAGGCTGTGAGCAAAGGCGCCACCATTGAATGGCTGCCGGTGCCCCTGGTGAACGGCGTGATTGTGTGTCTTGGATCCAGCGGCACATCGCCTGCCATGCCCTATCGCCTCACAGACAATGGCCGCGAGATGATCGCCAAAAGCGCGCTGCCAGCGGACTTTCCTTCAGACCAGCTGGTGGAACCCCGGCAGGTCACCTTTAAAAGTGACGATGGTCTGGAAATCCACGGACAGCTTTTTGTGGGCCGCAACAAGCCTGCGGGCGCCGGCCCGGCCTTGATCTTTGCTCACGGCGGCCCGCCGCGACAGATGATGCTGGGCTTTCATTACATGTACTACTACCACAATGCCTATGCTGAAAATCAGTATCTGGCCAGCCTCGGTTACACGGTGCTCGCCGTCAACTATCGACTGGGCGTCATGTATGGAGCAGCCTTCCGGCACCCGGCCAACGCGACGTGGCGTGGCGCGTCAGAATATAAAGACGTGCTGGCAGCAGCCAAATATCTCCAGGGCCTGGACTCTGTGGATCGCAAGCGCGTCGGCATCTGGGGCGGATCCTATGGCGGCTTGCTTACCGCGCTGGCCCTTGCCCGCAACTCTGATATTTTTGCCGCCGGTGTTGACTTTCACGGCGTGCATGACTGGTCCGCATTGTTGCGCCTTGACATGCCCGGCGCTGAATCGGCTCCCGACTATCGAGAAGCGCTAAAGCTGGCTTATGAATCCTCGGCCATCGCCTCCGTTGATAAGTGGAAGTCTCCCGTGCTCTTAATGCATGGTGACGATGATCGCAACGTTCCATTCCAGCAGACCGTTGACCTGGCCCAGCGCCTGCGCAAACAGAACGTGCAATTTGAAGAGCTGATTTTTCCTGATGAGATCCATGACTTTCTTCTCTGGAAAAGCTGGGTCAAGGGCTATCGTGCCACGGCGGAGTTCTTCGGTAAACAACTGGGCGGCCATCAGTAGGATATTGGTGCTTGCTCCAATCAACGACAATCTCGAAGTAGAGACGTAGCTTTGCTACGTCTCCAGATGACAATCTTTTCGCACTCTCCATGGCTACCCAAGCATAACGCGCCGTAGGGAGACTCTGAGCCGCGTTCTGCTCGCAAGCCACAACCTTGGCTATAATCAAAGGTTGGCTTATGGCACAGATTGATCTTAATACCGGCTCGGCTGCGCGTATCGCGATGGGGCATTACAACGGTGTGGACGCCCCGCTCAGCTATGGTGATGCCGCCTCCGAACTGGTTGCACTGCGTTCTGGGGCTGGAGTTTTTCATCTTGGCTGGCGAGGATTGATCACCGCGGGCGGCAAAGATCGCACCCGATGGCTGCATAACATGACTACGAACAATGTTCGTGATCTTGCGCCAAATCGCGGTGTCTATGCATTTGTGCTGAATGCCCAGGGACGCATCCTGGGTGACATGACTATCTACAACCTGGGTGAATCCCTGCTGCTGGAGACCGACCGTAGCCAGATTGAGCCTCTGCTTACTTCCATGAAGCGTTACATCATCATGGATAAGGTTGAACTGGCCGATGCGCGTGAGTTCTTTTCAGCCGTTGGCGTGTGTGGACCGAAGTCGGCGGACGTTCTCAGCCAAGCCGGTTTCGATGTAAGCGGCATGGAGCCACTAGAGATTCGCGACCAGAATGCCGGCGGCGTGCAATGCCGGATCATTCGTGGCGGCGAGCAGAAGCCCGGATGGTATGAGCTATGGTCAGGCGCTCAGGATGCAGAGCGTCTTTTCAATATCATTCACCAGGCCGGCGCGAAGCCCGTGGGGACAGAAGCGCTGGAGCAGTGGCGTGTCCTCCATGGCATTCCACAATACGGACAGGACATTCGCGATCGCGACCTGCCGCAGGAAACTGCACAAATGCAGGCGCTTAGTTTCACCAAGGGATGCTATATCGGCCAGGAAATCGTAGAACGCATACGCTCACGTGGCCAGGTGCATCGTAAATTTACCGGCTTTGATTTTGGCGATACGCTTATTCCTCCGGGAAAGTTTGAAGCTGACGGCCGCACGCTGGCTGAAGTCACAAGCAGTCTGCATATAAATGTAGACGGCAGCGCAAAGAACCTTGGGCTGGGATATGTCCGGCATGAAGCTGTGTCGAGTGAGGGAACTGTGGAATTGGGCGGGAAGAGCGTCAGAATCGTCGACGTGCCGTTTGAATCTAAGTCAATGAGGACCTAATGAGTAAAAAACAGGAACAGGAATTTATCGTCAGTGATCGTCGCAGATTTGGTTCAGAGGGTGAGCGTACGGATGTGGCGATGACGGAAGAAGAGAAACCGGCAGCGCATCCACCCGCAGCACCGCCAGTTGCACCAGCGAACATGAAGGTCGATGAAACGGAATCGTCCGCCCGGCTGATTGACAACCCGGAAGCGGCCGCCGGAGCCGAAGAGATGCCCGAGCCCCCAACGGCGGAGGAGCAGCGTGAGCAGATTGATGCGTATCGAGCTTCCGCCAGAAAGCTGGACGATATTTTCCAGTCCAAGCTTGGCGCTCAGGGCGCTTATCCGGAGATGACCTTTGAGAAGGTGATCGAATCGCTCTATATGAGCGCTCTCATCCAGATGGGCGCAGTCCGGCCGGAAGGTGAGACTCAGGCGCAGATCGATGTCATTGGCGCCCGCCAGACCATTGATTCAGTAACCGTGCTCCAGGAGAAGACCAGGGGCAACCTGACCGATCGCGAAAACAATCTGTTGCAGAATGTTCTCTTTGAGCTGCGCATGGCATGGATTGAATTGACCAATGCCATCGCCGCGCGCGCGGCCAATCCGCCTTCTGGAGTTGTTCCACCTCCTGGAGTAATTCCCGAATCAAAATGAAGGCAACTCTCACCGTGTTGGGCAGCGGCACCTCCATGGGTGTGCCTACCATTGGCTGTGATTGCCGGGTATGCACATCCAGTGATCCGCATGACGCGCGCACTCGCCCCTCGATCATGCTGGAGTATGACGGCCGCACCGTGCTGATTGATACCACGCCTGACTTCCGCCAGCAGGCCATACGCGAAAAGATCAAACGCATTGATGCAGTGCTCTACACCCATGCGCACGCTGATCATATTCTGGGACTCGATGACGTGCGGCCTTTGAGCTTTCGCCATCCCGACAAGATTCCCCTCTATGCCGATGACAGCACGGCCGAAGCCATGGAGACGATCTTCCGCTATATCTTTGATCCAACGTATAAGTTTGGCGGCATTGCTCGCGTGAGCATGAATCGCATCAATGGATCGGTGCCGCTATTCGGCGCGGAGTTTGAACCCGTAAAGGTCATCCACGGGGAAGCGGAAATCCATGGCTTCCGCTTTGGGTCGGCCGCATATCTCACCGACTTCAGTGATATTCCCGAATCGTCTCTGGAACGCCTGCGCGGACTGGACATCCTGTTTCTGGACGCGCTTCGGCATAAGCCGCATCCCACACATTCCACAGTCGCCAACTCCTTGCGGCTGGTGAATGAGCTCAAGCCGCGGCGCGCGTTTTTCACGCATATCTCGCATGATCTTCCGCATGAAGAGACCAACAAGACATTTCCTGACAACGTGCGCCTGGCCCATGACGGCCTGAAACTGGAGTTCGACATCGCATGAAGATATTTCGTGCGCTGGAAGATGTGCCTGCTGATCTTGGCCCCACCATCGTTTCTGTAGGAAACTTTGATGGCGTTCATTGCGGCCACCGCCATGTGCTCAGGGAAGTGGTCCGCCGCGCCAAAGAATCGGGGAGCAAGGCCGTTGCCGTTACGTTTAATCCCCATCCGGTAAGGATCCTGCGTCCGGAAGTTGCGCCCCGTTTGATCACGCCGCAGGCAGCCAAAGAGAAGCTGCTGGAACAGAGTGGCCTGGATGCTCTGCTGGTACTTCCATTCACGCGCGATTTCTCCATGACCACCGCCGAGGAATTTGCCCGTCGCATCCTGGTGGATAGGCTGCATGCCCGCGAAGTGCATGAAGGCGATAATTTCCATTTCGGCCACAAAGCAGAAGGCACGCCCCGGACGCTCACCGAACTCGGACACGCGCTCGGCTTCGCCGTGAAACTTTATCCGGTGATGATGATGCGAGGTACGCCCGTCTCCAGCAGCCAGATTCGCGCTTTGATTGGCGAGGGCAAGGTCAGCCGTGCCGCACGGTTGCTGGGACGCGTCTTCAGTATCACCGCGGCGCCGGGCCGGGGGCGCGGCTTTGGCCACAAATACACCGTACCCACCATTAACCTGAGCCGCTATGACGAGCTTGTCCCCGGCAACGGTGTCTATCTCACGCGGACGCGCGTGGGCAATGAGATATTTAACTCCGTGACCAACGTCGGCAATCGCCCAACCTTTGGCGAAGACTCATTCGCAATTGAGACCCACCTGCTGGATTTCCATCCTCTGGAAGTTACCGCGCAAACCGAAGTGGAGATTTCCTTCCTGCAATGGCGACGCGCGGAGATGAAGTTTCCTTCCGTCGACGCACTCAAGGAACAGATTGGCAAAGATGTGGGACGGGCGAAAAGGTATTTCTCGTTGGTGGCGAAATAATCTCCTAGCGCGCTATACGCTCCCCGTGGTATGTCGATTATCCGTTCTTTAAGGGCGAGGCCGAACACGCGCCGAGCCCGCTGCAACAGGAGCACACTTCCCGCAACCATGAGATTTGCTCTCTATGCGGTTTGGAGCGAAGCGACAAAAACCCATGTTAGAATCCACCGGCAATGGCCACCGTGGAAATCAAGCTATCTGAAGCTACGTCCGCACAGAAGCGCACGCTGCTCGCTGCGTCTCTGGGTTGGGCCCTGGACGCCTTTGACGTGATGCTCTACAGCCTGGTGATCGCCCACGTGATGACCGCGTTCGGCATCAGCAAGGCCGGCGCCGGATGGCTGAGCACATTCACGCTGTTCGCATCGGGAATCGGCGGCGTGCTTTTTGGCTTCATTGCTGACCGGGTCGGACGCACCAAAGCATTGATGCTCAGCATCCTTACCTATTCCGTGTGCTCGCTTGGTTCGGGACTGTCAACGTCCATTCCCATGCTGGCATTTTTCCGTTTTGTGCTGGGTCTGGGCATGGGCGGCGAGTGGAATACCGGCGCAACTCTGGTGGCGGAAACATGGCCAACTCATTTGCGCGCCAAAGCGATCGCCATTGTGCAAAGCTCGTGGGCATGGGGCTATGCTGCAGCGGCTGTGGTCGCTGGGTTCGTTTTGAAGGCGACGCAGAACTGGCGGTACGTATTTTTCGTCGGCATCCTGCCCGCGCTGGTAACGCTGTGGATTCGCAAGAGCGTTCCTGAATCTGAGTTGTGGCGAGAACAGAAGAATGCCGCCAAGGAACAAAAAGCGCCGTTCAGTGAAATCTTTGCCCCCATATTGCGTACGCGCACCATATTTCTGTTCTTGCTGAATTTCTTTGGTCTGTTTGCATGGTGGGGATTGTTCTCATGGATCCCGCCCTACCTTGCTCTTCCCGTAGCCAGCGGCGGGCGCGGCTTCGGACTGATGCAGACAACCACTCTTCTGGTCACACTGAACCTCATTGGAATGTTTCCCGGATACATCACCTTTGGATGGGTGGCGGAGAAGTTCGGACGCAGGAAAGCCTTTATCGTCTATCTGCTGTGCGCGGCGATCCTGGTGCCCATCTACGCCGCTGCGCGTTCGCAATGGTCCATCATGGTGCTGGGAGCGATGGTCGCATTCTTTGGCAGCGGATTTTTTTCCGGATCAGGACTGATTGGCAGTGAGCTGTTTCCCACACGCGTACGTTCACGCGCGCTGGGCTTCACCTACAACGGCGCCCGCACGCTGAGTGCCCTGGCGCCTTATACGATCGGACGACTGGCGCAGTCGCGGGATCTGTCATGGGCATTCTCTTTTTGTGCCGTGTCATTTCTGATGGCGATGTTCATGGCGATGTTTCTGCCGGAAACAAAGGGAAAAGAGCTGGATTAGCTCTTTCCTTTATCCCGAGCGAAGCGAGGGAACCCTTCCGTGCCGTGGGATCAGAATAAGAGCAAGAAAAACGTCGCAGGCGGGGGCGCCTGCGCTCCACGAATTATCGGCCGTACAAACGAGCTAAATTATGCACGGATGATGGAATTCAATGCTTCTGAGATCTCCACCATTGGTCATTCAAGATTGTAGGGATCCCTCGCTTCGCTTCGGGATTTCAGAAACAGATCCAAAACTACGTTAAAGCCGGTGCATTCGCCGGCATGGCCGCATTCTTCTTTGGACGCCGATTGGCCTGCAGAATTTTCTTGCGCAAGCGCAATGACTTCGGTGTGACTTCCACCAGCTCGTCATCAGCCACAAACTCGATCGCCTGTTCCAGTGTGAGGTTCTTGAAGGGAACAAGGCGTATGGCTTCGTCGGCGCTCGATGAACGCATGTTGGTCAGCTTCTTTTCCCGGACGGCATTCACGTCCAGATCAACTTCGCGGGCGTTTTCGCCCACAATCTGGCCTTCATAGAGTTCCACACCGGCATTGATAAACAGGACGCCACGTTCCTGCAAGCTCCACAATGCGTAGGCCGTGGAAGAGCCATTGCGATCGGAGACCAGAGCGCCGGTCATACGATGAGGAATTTCGCCCAGCCACTCCGTGTAGCCGTCAAAGAGCGAGTTCATGATCACCGTTCCGCGCGTGTCTGTGAGCAGCTCAGAACGCAGGCCGATCATGCCTCGGCTGGGAATGGTGAACTCAATACGCACGCGGCCGGAGCCGTGGTTGTGCATCTTGAGCATCTGGCCTTTACGCTGGCCCAGCTTTTCAATGATCACGCCCACAAACGCGTCGGGAATATCGACCATCAGTTTTTCCTGCGGCTCCATCAGCTTGCCTTCAATACGCTTGGTTACGATCTCCGGCTTGCCCACGGCCAGCTCAAAGCCTTCACGACGCATGGTTTCAATCAGGATCGAGAGCTGCAGTTCGCCGCGTCCCAGTACTTTGAAAGAATCAGTGGCGCCGCTGTCTTCCACTCGCAAAGACACGTTGGTGAGCAATTCTTTTTGAAGACGGTCACGAAGATTACGCGACGTAACGTATTGGCCTTCGCGTCCGGAGAACGGCGAGGTGTTTACCGAAAACTGCATAGCAATCGTCGGCTCATCAATGACAATGTGAGGAAGCGGCGATGGGTTCTCAAAGTTCGTGATGGTCTCGCCGATATTGATGCCTTCCACGCCTGCGATGGCCACGATATCGCCGCATTCGGTCTTGTCGATATCCACACGCTTGAGTCCGCTGAAGGAAAACAGCTTGGTGATCTTTACTTTCTGTATCGTCCCATCGAGCTTGGCAATGCCGCAATCTTCTCCCGTGTGCAGCGTGCCGTTGAATACGCGAGCGATGGCCAGGCGGCCAAGATAATCACTGTAATCAAGGTTTGCCACCAGGATCTGCAGCGCATTCTCAGGATCGCCGCCGGAAGACGGAGTCGTCTTCACAATGGCTTCAAACAACGGCTGTAGATTCTCACCGGGCACGGCAGCATCTGTGCTGGCAGTGCCGAGCTTGGCATTCGTATAGAGAATAGGGAAGTCAAGCTGGTCTTCACGCGCGTCCAGGTCAATGAAAAGGTCGAACAACTCATTCACCACTTCCTGTGCGCGTGCATCCGGACGATCAATCTTGTTGATCACCACAATCGGCGGCAGGCCGGCTTCCAGCGCCTTGCTCAATACGTAGCGCGTCTGGGGCAGAGGGCCTTCACTGGCGTCCACCAGCAACATCACGCCATCCACCATCTTGAGTGCGCGTTCCACTTCACCGCCGAAGTCGCTGTGCCCGGGTGTGTCCACAATGTTGATCTTTACGTCGTGATACCAGATGGCGGTATTCTTCGCCAGAATGGTGATACCCCGTTCGCGCTCCAGGTCATTGGAGTCCATCACGCGGTCCACCATGGCCTCATTGGCGCGAAAGGCGCCGCTCTGACGCAGCATGGCGTCTACAAGCGTGGTTTTACCGTGGTCAACGTGGGCAATAATGGCGATGTTGCGGATAGCTGAATTCAAACCGTTGTTTTTCCCTGATCTATCAGAATTGTGTGTGCTCTTCTATTCTACTTGTTTCCAGAGCATGTGTCCTGAGCAGGTGTCCTGAGTATGTGTCCTGAGTATGTGTCCTGAGCAGCTGCGGGTAGCAGACAAATGAAAAAAGCGGGCGGCTATCGTTCGCCGTCCGCAGCTCTTGGATTGTTGCTCCCCCGTCGTTACAAACCTGTTTGTTACATGAAATTAATGTGTGAATACCTTGGTGATTCTGGCGCGGTCTTCCTGGCCCACAATCACGCTCTCATGCATGGGCGCGAAGCCGTCTTTCTGCAAGGTAACGTCATAGCTGCCGGCTTCAACCTGTATCTCAACCGGCGTCGGTTTCTGCAGCGGAGTGCCATTCACAATCACCTGCGCGCCTTTGGGCTCGCTCTTGATTTCGATTCTGGCCATTCCAGTGGTGGCATTGCCGCCACCAAACAGCTTGTTACCGTTCACGATCCTGATATTGTCAGTGCGTCCCGCCACCAGCAGCGTGGGCGAATACGAAATTCCCTGGCCTGCGTTAAGCTTCAGATCGGTGCTCGCATCCAGATATCCCTGTTTGTGTACGGTGATGGTGTGTGGAGCAGGGTCAAGAATCAGCTCTGCCGGAGTGACCCGGCCGGTGTCTTTGCCGTCAACCTGAATGCTGGACCCGGTGGGAGTACCGCTGACGGTTACAAATCCCTTTGCCGCCGCCAGGCGAACTTCCATTACGGCGCGGCTGCCGGGAAGAACCTGTATGTTGCGCGCTTCCGGAGCGTACCCAGGGCTGCTCACCGTCACTTTGTAAGTGCCAGGAGGCAGCGGGCCAACCGTCTGTGGTGACTTCCATTGTCCGGAACGACCTTCAATTTCAATGATCGATCCCAAGGGCAGAGCGGAGACGGTGATTTGTCCGTCGGCTGCCACCGGTGTTGCTGCCGCTCCTCCGTTTACGAACTGAGCGGCTTTTCTACCCTGGCTGAACCTGCCGGTGCTTGCAGAGGAAACTGGACGTGCGGCCCGTTCCGTTGCGGCAGCCGTTGATGTCTGAGCTGCTGTTTCCGTTGAATTCGATGTAGCAGGCGTAGCCACGGCTGCGGTTTCTGCGTCGGTGGTATCAGCAGGCTTGCGCTGGAATACCATGGCCAGTGCGGCGAGAATCACTACCGCGGCAACAATGCCGCCGACAACCTTCCATTGATTCGATGGGCCGCTTACCGGCTTACGTACCGCGGCGCTGGTTGTTGCCGGCACTGGAATGTTTGATCTTGTGGTTACGGGCGCTGCCGCAACTTTGGACGTGGTGTTACCCACAGCCTTGAACGATCCTGTTGTGTTTCCAACTGCGGGAAAAACTCCAGTGGCGGGCTTGGACGGCATGCGCGGCTCGCGCATCGCCTGGTCCAGCTCAGCCATAAACTGCGCACCGCTGGCATGGCGGTCCGCGGGATTCTTTGACATCGCTTTGAGCACCACGCGAGAAACAGCTTCCGGCACGCGACCATTGGCCACGTTCAGCGGATGCGGCATCGCGTCACCAATGGCACGGTCGACTTCGCCCAGATGCTTTCCGGCGAATGGATTGCGCGTGGTGAAGAGCTCATACACAATCGTGGCCAGGCTGAACATGTTTGACGCACGATCAGGAATCTTGTTCTTCACCTGTTCAGGTGAAAGATAAGGTTCGTTTTCCAGCTTCTTGGTCCCGGTCTGTGAAAGCAGGTTCTTGTCATTGATAAGACCAAAATCCAGGATCTTTACTTCATTGCCGGGCAAAACCATGATGTTGAAAACGTTCAGAAAGTGATGGTAAACGCCTTTTTCGGCCGCGTAATCCAGCCCGGCGCAGATCTGGCGTGCAATCGCCACAACTTCATTCAGGTCAGGCGTACGCGCGGACATCAACTCACGCAATGTCTGGCCTTCAATGAATTCGGCAGTCACAAAGACATTGAAATCTTTGTATCCACAGGTATAAAGCTTTCCGATATTCGCATGGTCAAGGGCGCTGGCGGCGCGTGCCTCCGCCAGGATGCGTTGCAACAGGTCATTCACGTCATCCAGCCACTGCGGTACCTGGAACTGGCGCAGGGCAGTCACGCGATCAAGCTGCGGGCTGCGGGCCTTGTGGACAACTCCGATACTGCCTCGAACCAGTTCTTTCACCAGTTCAAGACGGTCAGTTCGCGGAGGGGCGGGGGTGCTGGCTGTCGTCGTCAATGTTTCTTCCTGCATAGATATTCACCACGCAAGCACTCGCGAGGAGGCGAAATAGATCATACCCAAAGTAGCGGCGAATCTAGTCCTAAAGAACACTGCCCCTGCATTACTAAGGTCATTGACTAAATTTGGCAGGTGCTTTGTTTTGTTCTAGTTACGAAATAAGGGTAGAATTGGGCATTGAAGTTGCCAAAGAGGTTTCTTAGAAAGGGAAACGAAAATTTCTTTGCCTCAGTGAGCGGAGACGGAGCGTATGCGACGACGACGTCAAGGGATCCCGAGAATGCACCTTGCTGCCATACTGCAACAGGGAGTTCTTCTGACGTCGTTAAGGGCGACGTCGGCTCGCGCGCGGAGCCCGCTGTAACAGGCGCCCGTCGGCTCTTACTAGCAGATTTGCCCTCAAGCGGTTTTCGCGAAGCGACGAAAGCAAAGACCGTCGAGCCCGCTGCAACAGGAGCCCGGAGAAGTGTAGCGACAAAAATAATCTCCAGCGGTTTGGAGCGAAGCGACAAGAAAATGAGACGAAGGGCTCGCGCCGACCACGCGCGGCGAGCCCGCTGCAACAGGAGCCTTCGCGTTCGTCACCACAAAAAATCAGTCAAGCGGTTTGGAGCGAAGCGACCAGAAAATGAGACGAAGGGCTCGCGCCGACCACGCGCGGCGAGCCCGCTGCAACAGGAGCCTTCGCGTTCGTCACCACAAAAAATGCAGTCAAAGCGGTTTGGAGCGAAGCGACAAGAAAATGAAACCAGAAAACAACAAACCACAACCGAACGTCTGGCGGCAGATTGGCCGCTACAGTCATCTGGGTTTTGTATTGCCGGCAGCAGTCGTGGTGGGTTTGGTGATTGGTGCTGCGCTTGACCGTCATTTCCACACGAAATGGATGACGCTGGTAGGGCTCGTGGTGGGCGCCATCGCTGGATTTATCGAACTCATGCGCGGCATCATGGGCTCCAGCAAGGACCAATGATCAACCAGCCTCCCCAGATGCCATCCGGCGCACCTGGCAACGCTGTGCCCCCGGATCCTGGCCCTCCGCAGGCCGTTCCAGATGACCCGTTTCTTTCCGGCGCCTACCGCCGCATCCTGCGGACTTCCATCGTACTGAGCGTCGTCGCGAGCATCGTCGCAACGATCATGAACCGGCAAGCCGGCATTGGTGTCGCAGTGGGATCGCTGATCGCCTGCCTTAATTTTGTGTGGCTGCATCAGGGTGCGGATTTGCTGATTCGACGCATGCTTCCAGGGTTTGAAAGCCCCTCCAGGTTCTGGATAATACAGTCTTTTCCGGTGCGCTACTTCGTCGTAATCGCAGCCGCGTATGTTATATTAAAAAGTTATCCGGGGATGCGTGTAGGCTTCATTGTCGGGCTGGTTTTGCCCATCCTGGCCATGATGTGTGAAGGGGCCTATGAAGCGTTCTTCAGTACTAAGAAAAGCCAGTCCCCCAGAATTTAAGTTCAGACTGAGATCTTTAACACCGACCAAACATGCCTGAGCAGCTCGTATTTACAGAATTTCTGAACCACTACTTCGGCGGCTTCGCCACGTCATTACTGCACATGGTAGGCGTGCATCCTGCGCATCCGAACGCGCCTATCACCAATGTGGTTTCCATGCAGATTCTGGCTACCCTGCTGCTGCTCGTTTTCTTTATTGCCATACGCGCCAGCCTGTCCGTGGAGAAGCCCGGCGGCTTGCAGCATACGGCTGAAATGACGGAAGAATTTATCGCTGACCAGGCTGAAGGAATCATTGGCCATGGCTATGAACGCTATCTGCCTTATGCCATCGCTCTCGGCTTCTTCATTCTGGTGTGCAATCTGCTTGGGCTGGTTCCTGGATTTGAATCGCCCACTGCCAGTCCGGTGGTACCGCTGGGCTGCGCGGTCCTGACATTTGTCTACTATCACTTTCACGGCATACGGACGCACGGCTTTCATTACATCAAGCAGTTTACCGGACCGCTGTGGGCGCTGGCTTGGCTGATGATCCCGATCGAAATAGTAAGCCACTTTGCCCGCGTCCTGTCACTCACTGTCCGTCTTTACGCCAACATGTTTGCCGGCGACCTGGTGACCATGGCGTTCTTTTCGCTGATCCCGATACTGGTTCCTGTTCTGTTCCTCAGCCTGCACCTTGGCGTAGCGCTGGTGCAGACATTCATTTTTGTCATGCTCACGCTGGTGTATCTCGGCATGGCAGTCAGCGAAGAGCACTAAATTTCGTTGTAGAGACGTAGCTTGGCTCGTCTCCAATGCTTTGCACTAACAAGAGTTTTGCAGTAACAAGCCGGCAGCGTGAGGGCCCTGTCCCCCAAGGACTTGCGTCAACCACCCACTGGGCGGCATTTATATAAGGAGAAACACCATGAGAAAGTTTGCCTTTTTGTTCCTGGTGATGGCGGCCGTCCTGATGATCGCTTCACCGGTTTACGCACAAGCTCCCGGCGCAGCCGCCGGCGGTAACTGGTCAATTCCAATCGGTGTCGGTCTCGGCATGGGTCTGGCCGCTGGACTCGCCGGTCTCGGACAAGGAAAAGTCGCCGGCTCAGTGGCAGAAGCCCTGGCCCGCAATCCTGGAGCGCGTCCTGGCATCCAGTTGGCACTTTTCATCGGCCTCGCCTTCATCGAGTCGCTGGTGCTGTTCACGTTCGTGCTGCTCTTCATCCGCACCCAGTAATTGAGTTTGGTTCACGAAAGCCTTCGCTGCGGCGAAGGCTTTATTTCTGTCGCTTTCGTTGTTTCTGTCGCTTCGCTCCAAACCGCCTCGGCATATTGAATCGTGGGTACCGCGAGAAGGCTCCTCTGGCAGCGGGCTCGGCGCGTGGACGGCTTCACCCTCAACGAGGCCCACCGCGTTTGTCACTCTGCGTTCCGACCCCGCTCAGAATGGCAAGGGTAGGCGCATCCTCGTGTGTCGCCCCCACGGGGCTCTGATTTTTTGGACTTGCTTACCCAGGCCTCACGGCCTGGGCTACATAATTTCGCGCCTTCGGCGCTGGTGCATGGTCAACCCTGATGATCGCGGAAGATCGGTGCTCTCCAGACGGCAGCGTAATACGCCAAGGCATCTGAAGCGAAGCGGCAAAATACATAGATTCTTCGACTGCGTCGTCGCATGCGCTCCGACTCCGCTCAGAATGACAAAAAGGGACGGCCTCGCTCTTATGAGAATCGTTCTTTGTATTCAGAGACCGCGCACGCGACATAATGTAGCCTAGGGCGCCATTACTAATCACAATTCACAAATCACGAATCACCAAATACCAACTACCAACTACCGAACTACCGCTAATGCTATCCTTGCCTCATGCCCGGACCGGCCCTCGAGTTCGATGCCGTCAGCAAGCAATACCGTAGCTTCTTTCACAGTGACCGGGTGACCGCGCTCAGGGAGTTTTCTCTCCGCGTAGAACAGGGTGAAATATTCGGCTTCCTGGGTCCCAATGGCGCAGGAAAGACCACGGCCATCCACATCGCCATGGGGTTGATGTTTCCCACCGCCGGCCATGGACGTATGCTGGAACAGCCTTTCGGTCACGTGCCTACACGGCGCCGGGTCGGCTTTCTGGGCGAGAGCGTGGCACTGTATCACCGCCCTGCGTCAAAGCTGGTTCGTTTCTACGGAGCTTTGAATGGCTTGCGTGATCCTCATCTTCGTGCGCGTGTTCAGGAGATGTTGCAGACGCTGGACCTCGACGCAGTCGCCAATCGCAATGCGGGAAAGTTTTCCCGGGGCATGATCCAACGCGTGGGATTGGCACAAGCCCTGTTGAATGATCCCGCACTTCTGATACTCGATGAGCCAACTTCCGCTCTGGATCCTCTGGGCCGCAAGCAGGTGCGCGAAATCATGCTCCGCGCGCGTGATGCCGGAAAGACTGTCTTTATCAGCTCGCATCTTCTTTCCGAACTCGAGCAGATATGTGACCGCCTGGCCATTGTGATCAAAGGACGGGTGGCGCGCATTGGCACGATCTCCGAGCTCATCGAATCGCAAGACAGATTCGTCATCACGGCCAAAGGCATTGACGCGCTATTGTTTGAAGGTTCACAACAGAATGGCTACATCAAAGTGACGGTTCCGGCGCTGGAACAACGCCGCGCATTGGAAAAGATATGGATGGCCGGCGGTGAGGTCATTGCCGTGAATCCAATTCGTCGCACGCTGGAAGATTTGTTTGTGGAGCTGGCGCATCAGAATGGCGGATCGCAGAAGGGGTCGCACCAAAAGAATAAACATCAGGAGAATAAAGATGACGCGGAAGGGAAGTCATGAAGAAAAGTCATGAAGAGAAGTTCCAGCATGCTATTGTCGTTCCGTAGTCATCCTGAGCGGAGTTAGAGATCTACAAACCGTGGGCTTTCCCGTTTGTGTCAGCATTGATGAAATCGTTCGCAGCAAAACTCGTCGCGCTGGTCATCATCGCTGCCGTTGTATCGGCGGCGATGAAGAAAGACGCCGCCCTGTGGACCGTCGATCTGGAGAAACGCTACGGACTCGACACCTTTGATCGCGAGATCTCCGCCAAGTGGACCGGCCAGCAGGGTGTAGTCTTTCTTTCTCCGGACAAAGTCCTTGTGTATCAGGTGAACCGCCTTCGTGAAGCTCACCAGCTGGCGCCACGCAGCCAATCCGGAGGCGCCGGCAACTTTGCGCTGGAAATCCGCATAATCGACGCGCGTGATGGCCATGACCTCAGGCAGTTCAATCTCACCACCAATGCGGCGCAATCGAGTGTTGCCGCTCTGAGTGAAGGACGCCTGCTGGTTCGCACCGGCGATGAGATGTTCCTCTACTCGGCTGACTTCCAGCGCCTTGCCCAGAAGGGCCTGCCGCTCAAGCGCGCGGCTTCTACTGAGACGTGGACCATCGCCGTTTCGCCATCCGGCGCGGAGATGGCCCTGGTACACGACCAGATCTTCTATGATCCTCAACTGCTGATGGACGGCACCGTCTTGAATGAAGGCAAGGCCGTGACAGAGGTTGAGATTCTTGACCCGGCCACGTTGCAGACGCGCAAGCAGTTCACGTTGCAACATTCGCTGGCCTTCTGGGCACTGCTGGATGGCAAATTTGTCAGCAGCGATCCTGGGCATTCCTACAGTCATGGTGATGTTGGCACGCTGGACTTTGAGGGCCACTGGAAGCCGATCATGACGGCCTTCAAGATCGAGCACAATTTATGCTCCTACCATATGGCCGCGGTGGCTCCTGACGCAGTAGCACTGTTTGGTTGTGACAAGATCGTGGGCCTGACCGGAGAAGGCAAAAAGCTTTTTTTACGCGATGATGGACGCACCGACATCACCACGGCTCTTGCCAATGGCGATTATCTGGCCACGGAGTGCAGTCGTTATCGCGTAGGACGGTCGAGTCCTTCAGGGTCTGGTTATGTTCAGACCGTGCCCGATCGGATCGAGGTGCTGCGCCTCGACAAATTCGAAAAGGTATTCTCTGTGCCGCTCAAAAGCGAGCACGCTTACTTCGCCATGTCGCAACAGGGCTCCCTCGCCATTGTGGAAGGCACGCGCCTGCACCTCTATCCGGGATTGGGAGCAAACAGCAATGACAAAGGGACCCGCTGAAACATGCGCCCCGTGCTGCTGATTGGCCTGAACTTTGCGCGCATGCAGTGGCTCACCGTGCTTATCATGAGCTTCTATCTGGTGAGCATCGCCGCCGTGTTTGCCTACAATGAGCAGCGCCAGGAAGTGTCTTTCTTTTTTCAGTCGCATGCTTTTTATGTGTTGTTTCTGGGAAGCATGCTGGCGATCCCGGTCCTGCAGACGGAGCGCAAGTCGCGCCGTATTGTGGCCGTTCTGTCCAAGGGGATTTATCGCTGGCAGTATCTGGCGGGTCTCTGGATGGGCTGCAGCATCATCACCAGCTTTTTCAGTCTTATGCTGGGCGTGATTTCATTGCTGCTGAGCCGCGCGGGCAACTATGCCAGCCATGGACTCTGGCCCATGACGCTGGCTCTGCTGATGTGTTGCAGCCTGGCCGCCGCGGTAAGCTTGTGTTATTCAGTGGTGCTGCATCCACTGCTGGCGGTGGCTGCCACCACCATTACTCTTGTGCTGCCATACATGGTGAGAACCGTTGACTGGCAGCCCTTGGCGGGATTGTTTCCTGTATGGTGGTTTTCTGAAGCCACCAGCGCGTTTCATTTCAACGGCGCTCCGCAAGCCCTGGGCGTCAGCTTTAGCGCGCTGCTGCTCACTCCATGTTTTCTGGCTCTGGCGGCCGTGGCGTTTGCCCGAAGAGATGTGACGACGTCGCCGGAATGACACTTTATCCCGAGCGCAGCGAGGGATCCCTACGGTCTTTGAAAGTGTCGCTGCGCTCCAAACCGCTGGAATAAATAGATTGTGGTAGCTGCAACGTGCTGCTGTTAACGCGGCCTCGCCGCGCGTGGACGGCGCGAGGCCTTATGGACCTTCAATGAGCAAACTTAAGATTACTTGTCTCGCCAGACAAAATGATTCATAGTGAAGCAGCCCTCAGGGGTTGATGTGATGGTCTTTGAAAATTTGCGCATTGAGAAGTAGGAGCCAGCAGTGTACTGCGCGGGCAGCTGGCTACGTGGTAATCAATCGAGCGATGGGCGTGGAAATGGCATCCATCGCGGGATTGCAGAAGGTGCATGGAGCGGCGACTGCCAAAAAATTCCTGTTAATGCCGGTAGGCGATTGCAAATTGAAGTAATCGGGTAATTGGAAAACAAAGCCATCCGCGAATCGCGCGAATCATACGAATCAAGAATGCGATGCCTTGGGATGAAACCGCTAAGTCCTTTAGATCTTGGGATGAATGGGGAGGGGTAGGCAAGATTGAGTAATCGGGTAATTTGGTAATCGGGTAATTGATGGGATCGGGTGATCTGTTAATCGGGTGATCTGGTGATCGGAAAAGCAACAGCCTCTGCGATGCCTTACCGGTTAGTGGAAGGTAACCTTGATCGCAACCGGCTTGGTATTCGCTTTGTCGGCCGCCTGCACCTTGGGCTTCAAATCCAGGGCTCCCAGTGTCGCGTAGTCAATCACTTTGCCGGGAATCACGCCCAGATAGATGGTCGCAATCGCCGTTAGCAGCAAGGCCAGTTTCATGGCCGGAGTGGCAGGCGCGGGAGCTTCGGCAATCACCGGCTCGCGCATATACATCACTACGATCAGCCGCAGGTAGTAGTAAGAAGCCACGGCAGAGTTGATTACGCCGATAATCGCCAGCCAGATCAGTGAATCAGCATGTCCTGAGATGGCGGCGGTGAAGACGTAATACTTGCCCAGGAACCCGGCGGTTGCGGGGATCCCGATGAGCGACAGCAGAAAGACTGTAAGCGTGAACGCCAGCAATGGAGAGCGGCGGCCGAGCCCTGCATAGTCGTCCACGGTGACGTAGCGTTCTCCGGTAGAGCCGATGTGGCTGATTACGGCGAATGCGCCTACGTTCATGGCCGCATAGGTTGCGGTATAAAACATTGCCGCCGACATGCCAAGGTCGTTTTGCGCCGCAAATGCCACTAAAAGGTATCCAGCGTGTGCAATGGACGAGTAGGCCAGCATGCGCTTCACGTTGTTCTGCATCAGCGCGCCAAAGTTGCCGATGGTCATGGAGAGCGCGGCCGATATCCAGATTAACGGATACCATCCCGTGCTGGTGGTGGCAAACAGAACGCGCAGCATCACGGCGAACGCCGCCGCTTTGGGGCCGGTGGACATTAACGCAACTACCGGCGCCGGTGCGCCTTCATAAACGTCCGGGGTCCACACGTGGAAAGGAGCTGACGCCACTTTGAATCCCAGCCCAACAATCATCAGCGCAACAGCCATGAATGCAAGAATGCCCGGGACATGGCCTGTGCCCAGCGCCAGACTGATTTCATCAATGCTGGTGGATCCGGTTGCGCCAAACATCAGCGCCACGCCATAAAGGAAGAACGCCGTGGCAAACGATCCCAGCAGAAAGTACTTGATCGATGATTCCGTTCCCCCAGCCGTCCGCCGGCGATAGCCGGCCAGAATGTAAGTTGAGATCGAAGAAATTTCCAGTGCGATAAAGATCAGCACCAGCTCAATGGCGGATGACATCAGCACCATACCCACGGTACCGAACAGAATCAATCCGTAATATTCGCCGGTATTGATCTTCTGGATCTCAAGATATTCGAGTGAAGCCAGAATGCAGATGGCCGAGATGGCAGGAATCAGAATGTGAAAGAAGATGGCAAAGCTATCGGCGCGGACCATGCCGAACCATCCCGGAGCGCCGAATTGCGGGTTGCCGGCCAGCACCGCAGCCTGATAGAAGCCGGCGACAATTGCGCACAGCGTGCCTGCCAGTGAAAGATAGCCCAGCCCTTTGCGGCTTGTGCCCGGCTTGAGCAGCGGGTCAATCATCATTACCGCAACGCCAAAGGCAGTAAGAACCAGCTCCGGCAGTATGCGTATGTAATCAATTGAAGGAATCGGATTCATTCTATTTCTGCCCACCCGCTGTTAAAGCAATGTTTTTCGAATCGGCTTTCACCGTGTTGCCCGTGTTTGCGGCCTCTGCGGTAGCATGCGCCCTGACTGTCGACACCGAAGGATCAATCGACTTCATCCAGTACGGTGACACCACGCCCATCACCAGAGCCATCACAGCCAGCGGCCACAGTGATATCTGCTCGCGGACGTCAATGTCAGGCAGCGTCTTGTTTTCGTCGTGGTGAATGGGACCATAGAAAACTTTCTGGTACATCACAAGAAGGTATGCTGCGCCCCAGATCACGCCGCTTGCGCCCAGAATGCCGTAAATCATCTTGAACTGGAACGCCCCGCTCAGCACCAGGAACTCGCCCACGAAACCGTTCATCAACGGCAAGCCAACCGATGACAGTACCACGATCAGGAAGAACGTTGCGTAGATCGGCATCGGCGTGGCCAGTCCGCCAAATTCTTTGAACTCGTATGTATGTTTGCGATCGTAGAGCATGCCAGCCAGCATGAACAGCGCGCCGGTGGAGATGCCGTGGTTCAGCATCTGATAAACCGCGCCGTCCGTTCCGGCCTGCGTGAACGTGAAGATACCCAGCACAACGAAACCAAGATGGCTCACCGACGAATAGGCAATCAGCTTCTTCAAATTCGGCTGTACCAGCGCCACCAGCGCGCCGTAAATGATGCCGATAATGGCCAGAATGTTGATCCATCCGGAGTTGAGCAATGCTTCATTCGGGAACAGGCCGACGTTGAAGCGCAGCAGGCCATAAGTGCCCATCTTCAGCAGCACGCCGGCCAGTAGGACGGATCCAGCAGTTGGAGCTTCCACGTGTGCATCCGGCAGCCATGTGTGCAGCGGGAAGAGCGGCACCTTCACGGCGAAAGCGATAAAGAAGCCCAGGAACAGCCACTGCATTGCCGCCGGGGATACAGTGCCGTGCATGGTCGCCAGCCGCAACCACTCGCGTATTACCACGTAATCAAAGCTCTGCGTATGTGCGTACAGCCAGATGATGGCCACTAGCATGAACACCGAAGCCACCATGGTGTACAGGAAGAACTTTACCGCAGCGTAAATGCGGCGGCCGTGGCCATACATGCCGATCAACAGCGCCATGGGGATCAGCGTGGCTTCCCAATAGACGTAGAACAGGAACATGTCCAGCGCGAGGAACACGCCGATCATCGCCGTCTCCAGCACCAGAAGCAGGACAAAGAATTCCTTTACGCGATCGTGGATTGATTTCCAGCTCACCAGCACGCTCAGCGGGACCAGGAACGTGGTGAGCAGGACCAGCCACATCGATATGCCGTCGGCTCCCATGTGATAGCGAATGGCCTTGCCGATCCACGCATGGTTGGTCTCAAACTGGAAGCCCGTCTGTCCACTGACATGCTGACCGTAAATAAAATTCAGCGGCAGGAACAGTGAGATGGCAAACGTAGCCAGCGATGTCAGCAGCGCAACCATGCGCAGCAAACGATCATTGCGCGGCATCAGCATCAGCAGCACTGCGCCGAGCGTCGGCAGGAAAGTGACGAGTGTGAGAATCGAATCTGTCATTTCGCCACCCCGATCCAGATCATGTAGGCAATCACGGCTGCGCCGCCAATCGCAACCCAGGCCGCGTAGGAGCGTATGTTGCCGGACTGTATCCGTCGCAACTCGCCGCCAATGCCTTTGGAAGCGGAACCAGCGCCGTTCACCATGCCATCAATCACGCCCTGATCAATGCCTTTCCACAACACCACGGTGGAGAGCGCCAGCAGAGGCTTGACGATAAGCTGGCCATAGCCTTCGTCGACGTAATACTTGTGCAGGACGAGCAGGTAGATGCCGTGGATCTTTGCCGTGATCTTGTCAGGAAGTTCGGGTCGTTTGTAGTAAAGAAGCCATGCAAAGTAGAACCCGATCAGCGCAACGCCCACGGAGATGGCGGCCAGCATGAGTTCTTCGCGTCTCTCTGTGGCTTCCTCTTTCTTCTTTTCTTCCACCATGGATTCAGGAAGTAAAAAGTTTTTCATTTCAGAGGAACTGAGTGCACTGTCTTTTGGCTCAATCACTGGGGCAAGGAAATTTTCAATCTCATTGTGTCCGCCCATCGATTTCGGAACGCCAACCCAACCGCCGATAATCGAGAGCAGCGCCAGCACCATCAGCGGCGCAATCATGATCCACGGTGATTCGTGTACGCCGCCATGTCCGTGGCTGTGATCGTCGGCGTGTCCGTGTGAGTGTGAGGCAGCGCCGTGTGCTGCGTGTGCCGGAGCGTTGCCTTTGTGGGCTTCTTCACCCGCGTCAACACTGCCCAACTTGAGTTCGCCAAAGAAAGTCATGAACCAAAGACGGAACATGTAGAACGATGTCAGTCCCGCCGTGAGCAGTCCCACGGCCCAGAGAATCTTGCCGCCATGAGCGCTCGCGAATACCTGCCCAAGAATTTCGTCCTTGGAGAAGAATCCAGCGAACGGCGGAATTCCGGCGATCGCAATCGTAGCGATCGTCATCACCCAGAACGTTCTGGGAATCAACTTCCGCAGGCCGCCCATGCGGCGCATATCTTGCTCGCCGCCTATGGCATGGATCACCGATCCCGCGCCCAGGAACAGGAGAGCCTTAAAGAATGCGTGCGTCATCAGGTGGAAGATGGCGGCAGAGTAAGCTGCAACGCCGCAAGCCAGGAACATATAGCCGAGCTGTGAGACGGTGGAGTAAGCGAGGACGCGCTTGATGTCCGTCTGCGCCAGGCCCATGGTTGCGGCAAAGATCGCCGTGAGGCAGCCGATGATCGCTACAACTTCCAACGCATGAGGTGCGCGGCTGAAGATCGCATTCGACCGGGCAATCATGTAAATGCCCGCGGTCACCATTGTTGCGGCATGGATCAACGCGGAAACGGGTGTTGGGCCTTCCATGGCGTCCGGAAGCCATACATAAAGAGGTATCTGCGCTGATTTACCCGTTGCGCCAAACATCAGGCAAAGCGCGATCACAGTGAGCAATCCCCATCCAGCTTCCGGCGCGATCGGTGAGACGGCCTTGAAGACCACGTCATAGTTCAATGATCCCCAGTGCTGGATGATCAGGAACATCCCGATCAGGAATGCGAAGTCGCCAATACGGTTAACGATAAACGCTTTCTTGCCCGCGTCGGCTGCAGAGTCCTTGAGAAAGAAAAAGCCAATCAGCAGGTAAGAGGCAAGTCCCACGCCTTCCCAGCCAACAAACATCAGTAGATAGTTGTTGGCCAGCACCAGCGTCAGCATGAAGAACATGAACAGGTTCAGGTAGGCAAAGAAGCGATAGTAGCCGCCTTCATGCGCCATGTATCCCACGGAATAGATATGGATCAGGAAGCCAACGCCGGTGACCACCAGCACCATGATGATGGAAAGCTGGTCGAGATAGAATCCAAAAGGCGCGGAGAACTTACCTGCAGTAATCCAGGTCGCCACCGTCTCAATATGCGGTTTAGCCGTGGAGTGAAGCTCAGGAAGCACTTGCAGCACGGCCCACACGGCGTAGCCAAATGACATGGCCGTAAAGAACAGCGCCACCGTGGAGACCACGGCATTCTTGAAATGACGCCCGAAGAGGCCATTAATGGCTGCGCCCGCCAGCGGCAGTAAGGGAATCGCCCAGAGATGTAAGTTATCCGTCATAGTTTCAGCAGATTTACCCGGTCAACGTTCAAGGTCTCACGCGTGCGGAACACCGCGATAATAATGGCCAGTCCAACCGCAGCTTCCGCCGCGGCCACCACCATCACAAAGAAGACAAATACATGGCCGCTCACACCGACCACCGGCTTTCCGCTCGGCAACAGGCCACCGTGTGCGTTCCAGTAATTGGCGAACGCTACAAACGTAAGGTTCACAGCATTCAACATCAACTCAATCGACATGAAGATGGTGATGATATTGCGCTTGATCAGAAAGCCCAGCACGCCCAGGCAGAACAGCACAGCGCTCAAAATCAGATACCAGGAAAGTGGGACCATTAGCCTTCCTTCCTTCCCAGCACCACCGCGCCCATGATCGCAATCAGGATCAACACGGAGGTGACCTCAAAGGGCAATAGAAAATCGCGGAACAGCAGACGCGCGATGAAATGTGTCTCGCCAAAGTCCGTGGCACTGATCGATACCGAACCCAGTATCTTGTTGTTGCTGATCATGATCCAGCCGACCAGTATTCCCAGCACCATCGCGCCTGGTACGCCTACGATCAAAGCAATACGGCTGCCGGCCGATCGTTCTTCCGCCCCGGCATTCAGCAACATGATTACAAAGACAAACAGCACCATGATGGCGCCGGCATAAACAATCACCTGGATGGCAGCCACAAACTCCGCGCCCAGCAGCAGATAAATCAGCGCCAGTGACGCCATTACCACCACCAGTGACAGGGCGCTGTTGATGGGATGGGTCTGCCGCAGCAGGTTGATCGCGCCGGCCACACACATCAAGGCGAAGATGATAAATAGTATCTGATGAACCATCCGGTTAGGCCCCCAGTGCCACAATCAGGCCAGTGACAATAATGTTGGCAATGGCCAGCGGCAGAAGAAACTTCCAGCCAAATGCCATGAGCTGGTCATAACGGAAACGGGGCAGCGTGCCGCGAATCCATATATAGAGAAAGATAAAGAACAGAACCTTGATGGCGAAGTAGAGCAGCGGCAGGATCGCCTGCAGCAGGTGCGGCAGGAAGGGAAGTGCCGGTCCGTGCCATCCGCCAAAGAACAGCAGCGTTGCCAGGCAGCCGACCGTGAACATGTTCAGGTATTCCGCCATAAAGAACATGGCAAATTTCATGGAACTATATTCTGTGTGGTACCCGGCAACGAGTTCTGTTTCAGCTTCCGGCAAATCAAACGGGATACGGTTTGTCTCCGCGTATGCCGCCATCAGGTAAATAAAAAACGCAATGAACTGCGGGAAAATATACCAGTGCGGCAGGTGCGTGTTAAATCCGCCGATCACCCATGTATTTTCCTGTGTCCGCACAATCTCACGCAGGCTCAGGCTCCCCGACAGAAGAAGAATGCCGACGAGGGACAGCCCCAGAGCCAGCTCATAGCTGATCATCTGCGCGCTGGCTCTCAATGAGCCCAGCAGGGAATACTTGCTGTTGGACGACCATCCAGCCAGTGCAATGCCATACACGCCAATCGAAGTAGCGCCCAGGATAATGAGCAGGCCGATATTGATGTCGCTGCGTCCACCATCCGCGCCCATCGTAATGCCGGTGACCTGTAGCGGGATTTCGTAGCCGCCAATTTTGATCGAATCGCCAAACGGGATCACCGCAAACGAAATCAGTGACATGGCCAGCGCCAGCATCGGCGCCATAATGTACAGACCCTTGTGGACGCCCGATGGCACCAGGTCTTCTTTCAGGATGAACTTAATGCCGTCAGCCAGCGGTTGCAGCAGGCCAAATGGACCAACTCGTGTGGGTCCCCAGCGGTTCTGTATGCGCGCCACCACCTTGCGCTCCAGCAAAGTGGTGTAGGCCACGCCCGTAAGCATGATGAACACAATCAGTACGATCTTGATGACGGCAGCGAGAATGAAAATTTTTATGTCCACGATTTGATTACGGTGTTCTTTCTTGTGTGCCCCAGAATCTCTTATCGACGACGGTATTTGGTTCTTGGTACTTGGTAAAAAGCCATACAGAATCTGCTCTTGCTAATGGCTAAGTGCTAATGGCTAACGGCTTTGACCAACAGCCAAATACCAAATACCAAATACCAACAACATCATCTCGAAACGAGTGGCTGCTTTTCAGCCCGTTTATTTTCCGCCACCGAATTCAAGGCCTTTGAGTAACGCCCCATCGTTCCCGACGTAAACAGCGTGTCATTGGCGGGAACAATCTGCACCAGCCCTTCAGCCGCGCCGGCGCTGCTCAACTCAGCGGCGGTAACGTGTTGTTCGCTTCCGCCCAGCAGATTGAGCCGCGAGAATTCATATCCGGGAACCAGTCGCTGGATTTCATCCAGGATGGCCATGTTGTCAAACGGGCTGAGGCGCGTCTCCATATTATTGGCGGCGAGCCACACCGAATGCCGGTCAGCTTCACCCGATTGGGCTCCGCGTGTCTGTCCCATATCGGCTCGAACGTCACCTCCGAAGGGGACCAGTTGGCGGACGTCGGCGCCCATGCGCTCGGATACGCGAACAATAATTTCAAAGTCGCTGCGTACTCCGGCCAGGTCGCCTGCTTTCTTCAGCAATTGCAGATCGCCCGATGTGTTGGTGAATGTGCCGGACTTTTCGTAGGCCGAAGCGGCAGGGAACACCACGTCGGCCAGCGACGCGGTTTCCGTCAGGAACAATTCCTGCGCCACAATGAATGTGTTCTTCAACGCCGCGGGATCAAAGCTGTAATCAGTGACCGGGTTGGAACCCACCACATACAGCGCAGCCAGCTTTCCATCTTTCGCGGCTTGCATCATCTCTGCGATGGATAGGCCTTTGTTTGCCGGTAGCGTGCCCCATTCGGTCTTGAATTTTGCACCCGACGCCATCGCGGTGTATCCGGGCAGCAGCTCAGGCAGCATGCCCATGTCGGCGGCGCCGCGTGAGTTGGCATAGTCACCCAGACAGATAAACTTTGCGCCCGCGGGAGCAAACTTCACCAGCGCGGCCACGTCAGTGCCGCGGATTTCCGATCCAAAGATGATGATCAGATCTTTCGTCGCTTTAAGTTCGTCACGCAACTTTTTCAGCGCGTCATTGGTCACCGATGCGCTGGTCAGCGAACCCGCAGCCGCGTCGTCGCCATTCAGGAACGCCACGAACCTGCCTTCTTTGCCTGCGCCAATCTGTACAAAATTCGTCGCCTGTCGCCGCAGCTTGATCGTCTGAGAGTTGATCACGTACAGCTTCGCGCGGTTCAGCCTCACATTCGTGCGGATATTCCATGCCAGCAGCGGATGTTGTTCCGTGGGATCATTGCCGATCAGCAGGATGGCCGAAGCGCTGGACACGTCGCGCATCGTGGCCGTGGCATTCTGCCGTCCGGCCATCGCCCTTGCAAAGGCCGAGTAATCCGCTGTCCGATGGTGGTCAATGTTGTTGGTGCCCAATATCACGCGAGCAAACTTCTGCAGCAGGTAATTCTCTTCATTGGTCGTGCGGTTCGAACCAATTACGCCAATTTGCTGGCCGCCCTTGCTGTCCCGGATCTCGCGTAGCCTCTTGCCGGCGTAATCCACAGCCTCTTCCCATGAAGTGGGAACTAGCTTGCCATCGCGGCGAACCAGCGGTTGGCGCAGACGGTCAGGATGGTTGGCGAAGTCAAAGCCGTAGCGGCCTTTCATGCACAGGAAGTCGCCGTTAATGCCACTCTTGTCGCGATTATCGCCGCGTACAATTTCCATTCCCATGTCAGACCGGCGAACGCCCAGCGTGGTCTTGCAGCCATCGCCGCAGTGCGTGCAGACTGTGCCCACGTGCTTCATCTCCCACGGACGCGTCTTGTAGCGGTACGCTCCTGAAGTCAACGCGCCTACCGGACAAATATCAATGCACATGCCGCATTCTTCGCAATCCAGATGGTCGCCTTCATTGGGCGCAATCACTGAGCCGGAGCCGCGGTTCTGTACGCCGAGCGCCCACACGTCCATGCCTTCACCGCACACTCGTACACAGCGGTAACACAGGATGCAGCGCGGACGATCAAAGAACACCACTGGAGACCATTGCTGCTCTTCTTTATGCAGCTTGCCTTCCATATAGCGCGATTCCGCCGCTCCATACTTGAACGTCATGTCCTGCAGTTCGCATTCGCCGCCGGCATCGCACACCGGACAATCCAGCGGATGGTTGCCGAGAAGCAGTTCGATCATTGACTTGCGTGCCTGGCGGACTTCATCCGTGTCTGTGACCACCACCATGCCTTCGGTGATCGGCACCGTACATGCCGTTTGCAGCTTGGGCATCTTCTCAATGCGGACCAGGCACATGCGGCAGGCAGCCTGGAGTGAGAGTCCGGGGTAATAGCAGAAGGACGGCACTTCAATGCCGACTGCCTTGCACGCCTCAATCAGAAGCGTGCCTGCCGGTGCGGTAATCTTTTTTCCATCGACGGTAACTGTTACGTCTGGCATAGATATTTTTAACCCTGGCTTCCCGCGGCCTTGCCGGCGGTAATGCCCAATGTCTCTTTGATCTCTTCAATCTGCAATGCGTGCCGTTCGCCGTGCTGCGCCATGATAATCACCATTTCATAGCAGCTTACATTTCCTGCTAATGGGTGCGGATGCGTTACCTCGGTCGCCCGCAGGTCTTCTCCGCAGTCCGCACATTGCTCAACAAACTGAATTGCCCGATCGCGAGACGAATTGAATTGCGCCGCCGCCTCAGCCAATGACGCAAATTGTCCTATCGGCCTGCCTGATTCCGGCGTCTGCATCTTCATGGAACGGTCCGGAACCATCTTGAGAAATGCTTGTTCGCGATTCGGCAGGTCCGGCGATTTCGGCCGCCGCATCTCTGTGATCAGGCGCACCATCCTGAACTCAGCCTTGGCCAGGTGCTCCACGGTTTCCAGAATGCCCCAGGCACTGTCAGAAGGCTTTCTCCGGCTGTCCGCATCACTCACGCCGGCAAAGCTGCCGAGAAAATGCTCCCGGCTGTCGCGCAGCAGTTGCAGCAGCGTTTCTTTTCCGGATTGCAGATTGACGTCTGCGGTAGCCACTTGCATTCCTTTCAGCCCGTCTTTTTAACGTGACGAGATTGCGACAACGTTAACGAAACTAGTGTGACGACAACACCGGCAGCTCCGTGATGCTGGCTGTCGGATCGAAAGGACAAGGCTTGCCTTCCAGGTGCGCTTCAAATTCGCTGCGCCACTTGTCCACGATTGATATCGTCGGAATGGCCGCGGCGTCACCAAGTGGGCAGAACGTCCGCCCCAGCATGTTTTGCGCCAGGTACTTAATGTTGTCGATGTCTTTTCTCAGTCCGCCGCCGTTATGGAAGCGTGTAAGAGTTTTCTTCAGCCAGTCTGTGCCTTCACGGCAGGGAATACACCAGCCGCAGCTTTCATGCTGGTAGAACTTCATAATGCGCAACGCGAATTTCACCATGCAGGTCTGGTCGTCCAGCACTACCACGCCGCCGGATCCAAGGAATTCACCGCGCTTAGCGAACGAATCAAAATCCAGGTTGATGGCTTCCGCTTCTTCGTTGGTAAGAAGAAACGTGGACGATCCGCCGGGAACCACAGCCTTTAACTTGCGTCCATTGGGAATGCCGCCGCCAATGTCATAGATCAGCTTCTTCATCGGATAGCCGAGAGGAAGCTCATACACGCCGGGATTCTTTACGTGTCCGCTCAGGCAGAACAGGCGCGTGCCGCCGTTCTTCGGTGGACCATAGTCGGCAAATTTCTGGCCACCCATCAGGATAATGTGCGGAACTGAGGCCAGTGACTCCACATTGTTAATGACCGTCGGTCCGCCCCACAATCCGACCACAGCCGGAAACGGAGGACGAATCCGAGGAATGCCGCGCTTACCCTCCAGCGATTCCATCAGAGCGGACTCTTCGCCAACTTCATAGGCTCCGGCGCCGGTGTGCCAGTAAACGTCGAACTGCTTACCTGTGCCGAAGATGTTCTTGCCCAGAAAGTTCTTGGCATACGCGTCGGCAATCGCCTTACGCATGATGTCCACCAGATAGCGATATTCGCCGCGGATGTAAACGTAGCCGACCTTGGCGCCCACGGCCAGGCCGGCAATCACTACGCCTTCAATAACCGAGTGCGGATCATGCTCAAAGATGAGGCGATCTTTGCAGGTTCCCGGCTCGGATTCGTCGCCATTCACCAGAATGTATTTTGGTGCAGCCGATTCCTTGGGAACAAAGCTCCACTTCATGCCCGTCGGAAAGCCGGCGCCACCACGACCGCGCAGGTTCGATATCTTGACTTCATTGATGATCTCGTCCGGTTGCATCTGGAGCGCCTTTTGGACGGCTTTGTAGCCGTCCAGTTCCAGATACTTATTGATATCGGTCGCGCCTTTACCAAAGCGCTGGGAGACAACACGTATTTCGTCGGGATGTGAAACGAGATCTGCCATGTTTTTAAGTGCGCTCTAAGTTGCCTAGTTTACGGTGCTCCAACTTGTGATTTCCGATTTTTGATTTGCGATTTGTGACTTGTGATTTCGCTCGCCCAAAAACGCGTTGGTTGATTTTCGAATACTGATTAAACGCCAATCCTCGACAATCAAAAATCACAATTCGCTAATCACCAATCAAGAAAATCACAATTCGCTAATCACAACTCATTTCGATTTCTTGTACCCCTCAAGCACCTTGTCCATCTTCGCCGGCGTCAGGTTTTCATGGAAGTCATAATTGACCTGCACTGCGGGCGCCCAGCTACACGCGCCGATGCACTCCACCTCTTCCAGTGAGAACATCCCATCCGGAGTGATCTGCTTGTGGCCGATGCCGAGTGTTTTCTTGCAATGATCGTAAAGCTCGTCGGCTCCGCGCAGCATGCAGCAGATATTGGTGCAGACCTGGACGTTATATTTGCCCGCGGGCTTAGTGCGCAGCATGGAGTAATAACTGACCACGTTGCGGACCTCCAGTTCCGTCAGCTCAGTCTTCTTCGCCAGATGCGCAACAACATCATCCGTGATCGCGCCCACTTCGTCCTGGCTGTAAAGGAGCATCGGGACGAGGAATGATCTCTTGGTGGGATATTCCTTCATCTTCTCCGTAAAGAAAGCGTCGAGTTTGTCTGATATAGGGGACATTAAATTCTTGATTTCTAATTTGTAATTTCTAATTTCAAATTTGTTTCGGCTGCCGCATCGTACTCGTGGCCGCCGTAAATATTGCCGTTAGCTGCCTAGACTCGTCGAGTAACTGCTCAACTTTATCCTTCTTTAGTGTTCCGCTCTCAACTAACAATTCGATCCACAATATGCTTTCATCTGCTTCTTCCAAAACGATGCACAGCTTGGAAAGAAACTCAGCTCGTGACCTTGCCCTACAAGCGGCCCGATAGTTGGCGGCAACCGAGGTTCCTGATCGTAACAACTGCTTGCCCATTACCTGCGCTTCAATCGATCGAGGCAGAGAGCGGAACAATCGGATCACCCTTAACGCATACGCCTTTGTCCTATCTCGAAGCTCCAGCGTCTTTTCGTTCAAATGTCGTTCCGGTCGTGCGGTTTTCAAATTAAAAATTTCAAATTACAAATTCAAAATTTACCTGTCTATTTCTCCCAGCACGATATCAATGCTTCCAATCGCCGCGACCACGTCAGCGATGAGTTTTCCTTCGCACATCTGAGGAAGTGCTTGAAGATTGGCATACGACGGCGACCGCATGTGCACGCGCATCGGCTTGGCGCTGCCGTCGCTTACGATGTAATAGCCCATCTCGCCGCGTGGTGATTCAATCGCCTGATAGACCTCGCCCGCGGGCACGGTGAACCCTTCTGTCACAATCTTGAAGTGATAGATCAGGGCTTCCATCTGCGTTTTCATCTTTTCGCGATCGGGTAAAACGACTTTTGGAGCGTCTGCTTTGATATCGCCGGTGGGCATGCCTTCCAGGGCCTGCTTGGCAATCTCACGCGACTGTCGCAACTCCTGCACGCGGCACACATAACGCGCCCACACATCGCCATCCTTTGACACCGGGACTTTGAATTTGAAGTTTTCGTATCCGCAGTATGGGAAGTCGCGACGAATATCAAAGTCCACTCCACTCGCGCGCAGGGAAGGCCCGCTCAGGCCGATGGCCTTCGCAGCTTCGGCATCAATCTGTGCCACGCCCTTCAAACGATCAATAAAGATACGGTTTCCCGTGAGCAGGTCTTCGTATTCATCGATCTTTTCGGTAAACGTATCCAGGAACTTCTTCACCGCCTGGAAGAAGCCAAGAGGCGGCTCCATGGCCAGTCCGCCAATGCGGAAGTATGACGTCATCATGCGCTGGCCGGAGACCATTTCGTATATGCGCAGCAGGTCTTCACGCTCGCGGAAGCAATAGAGGAACACTGACATGGCGCCAATGTCCATGGCGTGCGTTCCCAGCCAGACCAGGTGTGAGCTGATGCGTTGCAGTTCTGCCAGCAACACGCGCATCCACACGGCACGCGGAGGAATCTCCATGCCCAGCAGCTTCTCCACCGCCAGCACATAGCACAGGTTGTTGACCATGGGGCAGAGATAATCAATGCGATCAGTCAGCGGGACCACCTGCTGGTAGAACTTGGCTTCGCAGGTCTTTTCAATGCCCGTATGAAGAAAGCCGATGTCGGGGACCATGCGGACCACCGCTTCGCCGTCAATTTCCAGCAGCAGGCGGAGCACTCCATGCGTGGATGGGTGCTGCGGGCCCATATTCAGGATCATGGTCCGGTCGTGGGTGGGATCAACGGTTGGCGCGGTACTCAAGTGGCCCATTAGCGGAAGCCCTCCACGGGATAATCCTTGCGTAGCGGGTGGCCTTCCCAGTCTTCCGGCAGCATCAGCCGGCGCAAATAGGGATGACCCAGAAAACGGATGCCGAACAGATCAAAGATCTCGCGTTCAAAGAAGTTGGCCGAAGGCCAGACTCCGGTGATTGATTCCACAACCGGATCATCGCCTGAAATCTGAACTTTCAGCCGCACACGCTCTTTGCGGGCTATCGAAAGCAGATGGTATGCCAGCTCAAATCGCGGCTCCCGGGGATAGTAGTCAGCACAGGTCAGGTCTGACATGTAATCCGTCATTCCCGCCGACTTAAGCTGCGCGCAGGCATCGCGTATGTTTTCGCGGGCCACGTAAATGGAAAGCTCGTCGCGATCGAACTTGGCGCTCTGGATCGCTTGCGCATTCCAGGCCAGCAGCTCTGCCAGAGCAGGATTGCTTTTTAGTTGTTCGATATCAGTGATCGCTGGTTCCAGGCCCATTAGCGCTCGCTCCTCTCGGCCACGTTCCAATCCAGAACGCCCTTCTTCCATATATAGAAGAAGCCGACCAGTACCAGGCCGATATAGAGCAGCATCTCCCAGAACCCGAACATCTTCAGTTCGCGGGCGATTACGGCCCACGGGTAAAGAAATACGGCTTCCACGTCAAACAGGATGAACAGCATGGCCACCATGTAAAACTTCACGCTGAAGCGTTGCTGCGCATCTCCGGTGGGCTCAATGCCACATTCATAGGCGGTGTCCTTGGCGCGGGTCTTTTTACGGTAGCCGACCAGAGTAGAGAGCGTCACCATAACAGCGGCCAGCCCAATGCCGACCACCACCTGGATCAGGAGTGGGATATAGCGGGTGAAGTAGTTATTGTCCGGCATGAATTGGCCTGTATATAATGCGCGCTTGTATGGGCTAAACATTCGAATGTAATTTCCATTCACAGTATGTGTCAAGCCCTTGATTCTGAAAGGTGTTAATGTTTTTTAACAGGCGCCGCTGAATTCACACGGACCACATGTGTGATATGGCGGTACGCGTCGCTTCAAGAGGAGTTTCCTGTCAGATATTCTCCAGCGTCGAGCAGCATCGTCATCCCGAATCCCCGTCAATGAGCCAGCGTATTCTTCAGCTGGCGAACCGGGGTCCCCGGCGTGCGCTTCGTGCGCTGGGGTGGAAATAGGGGTGAGGGATCTTGTGCTTAACCCTGTTAGTGAAACCCTCGATGCCCACTGTTTTAGAGCACCACATTAGAACATCTCTCAACAGCTTTAAATTTCCATTTTGAAATTTAAAATTTGAAATGCCTCACCATGACCATCTTCGGCTTCAACACTGACGTTAAACTCGAACAAACCGTCTATCACGTGCAAAGTGAAGCGCGACAGGCGGACCTTTTGCTCCAGACCATGGTTTTCGTCAAAGGCCAGTGTGTCGGCAAGCGCACCACATCGTACGCCCAGAAGACCATCCAGCCCGGCTTTACCGAAGAGGCCACCCATGAAATGCTCAAGACCCAGCACAAGATCATGGTCGATACCATCCAGCAGGGCGACATCGCCACCGCGCTCACCATCACGGGGGACGTAGTAGATATAGAAGGCGACGGCCTTTCCCTCAAGTGGACGGGCTCGCCGGCGATTCAAGACGGAGTGCTGGCAGTAAAACTTTTCGTCAGTGACAAAGGCATAGCTATCCCCTCGGCCAAAATCTGGGTTATGCATTCCCCGCCCACAGACACTGCCATAATCATGACGACCGACACCAACGCTGACGGCCAGGCCGACCTCGCCATCCCCGTCAACGCCCAACTCGAAGCCGAACAGGCCGTGATGGTCCGCGCCAAACACGCCGAAAGATCCGTTACTCGAAAGTTAAGGTTTAAGAAGTGATTTCGGATTTGAAATTTAAAATTTGAAAATCCGCATTCACTTCACCATCTCCAGACACACAATCGCCTCCGCCGCCGCCGGACAGCCGGGAAATGGCTTATCCACCTCGTAATCAAAATAGATTGCATCCGCCGCCGCGCTTCGTGATGACGTCTGCCAGCCCACATCCGGCAAATGGCGAAAATACGTTTCCTTTGAAGACGAGGGCGCAAACGTCGCCACCATTTCGTCCACCATGTCGCCATCGAACACCTGGTGCCACTGGCCGCGAAAGTTTTTTCCAAATGGCATGGTGATATAGCACCGGCCCCCAGGTTTCAACGTCCGGCGAAATTCCTCCACGGCGGCCAAATACGTGCCGCCCTGCTCCGCTTCGTCCAGGTTCCCGGAATGAAATCGTTGGTTATCCAGCCCGATATGCTCCAGCGTCGATACGCACACGATGGAGTCGAAATAGTCGTCACGAAAGTGCGTGTGGCGCAGATCTCCATAAACGTAGTTGATGCCGCGGTCCCAGAAGCTATGGCCCTCGGGCGCCAGGGTCATGATGGTGATCTTTTTACCCTTCAGACGTTCATGGCCCAGGATGAAATCATGGTTCAGCACAGAACCGGCATCCAGCAACTCGCCCGGGCCGTTCGGCAGGCGCGAAAACAGCCATGGATACTCCACCAGCCGTTCGTCCAGCATGTGGCCAAATCCAGGTGGCAGCTTGCCGCCGTCAAATGGCATCTCGAGTACACGACACAGCTCGCTCACCTTATGCGGAGCATATAGCCTGCTGCCGGCGTTGCGCGCGCCAAGATCGAACAGGACTGATTTGATTTTGCGCAGAAGTGCTTCGTGCAGGGATGCTTTCGGAGACATATTTCGAGGCAATGTTAACACTACGGATTATTAATCCCGAACTCAGCGATAGAACGCTGGCTCACAAATTTTATCTTTGACCTTTCAGACATGTTGGTTATAGTTTCACCTCGAGTGCCTCAACCCAGCGCAGTTAAGACGCCTTTGGAAACTAGAAACAGCCGCCTGCCTATCATCGCGATGGACACCTGGATCCTCTCCCGGCGATATCAGAACCACGGCGTCCACGTCTATGCGCGCCATCTCCTGCAACACTTCCAGTCAGCCGCCGCGCAGGAATCTATCATCTTCAAGCCGTTCGTATCTGGTCGCTGTGATAATGTGGCCAACGACCTTGCCGCTACGAATACCTTCCAGCCCACGGATGCTCCCCTGCTTCACTATGACCGTCTGTGGCGCATAGGTGGCGCCGGCTATACCGTGGCTCGCACGAAACAGGACGTTGTCTTCAGCCCCCACTACCACACCATGTTTATGCGCGGCCTCACGCCCGCTGTCATCACCATCCATGACGTCGCGCCCCGCTTCCTCAAGCTTGATTCGCTCAAACTCAGTGCTCTGCTCCGCTTCTTCATCTGGTGGGCCGCCAGAAATTCGCTCTTCATCATCACTGATTCCAACCAGTCCAGGAACGATCTCATCCAGTTTTACGGAGTTCCGGAGAACAAGATCTCGGTCATCTATCTTGGTCACGACAAGGCGCGCTTCAATCGCCGTCCGGTGGATCCCGCCGCGCTAGCTCGTATGCGGACAAACTTCGGGCTGACCCGTTCGTACATTCTTAGTCACGGCGTGGATAAGCCAAATAAGAATCTGAGCCGGCTGGTAGAAGCCTATAGCCTGATGCAGGAGCGCAATCCCAATCTCGATCTTGACTTGGTGCTGGCCGGGCCCATGAGTGCCGGCCTCCAGCAACAGGTTGCTTCCAGTACGCATAGTCCACGTCGCGGACGCATCGTTCTTACCCACGCTGTTAGTGATGACGATCTAACTCTCATGGTGCGCGGCGCAGAACTCGCGGTCTTCCCCTCGATCTATGAAGGTTTCTGTCTTCCCATGGTGGAAGCCATGGCGTGCGGTATTCCCACCATCGCGTCCAACGTTTCATGCCTGCCGGAAATCTCTGGAGGCATCCTACGTTACTTCGATCCCAATTCCACGGAAGATATGGCCCACTGCATTCAGTCGGCGATCGAAGATTCTTCTCTCCGCGCCGAACTGTCACTCCTGGGGCAGAAACGCGCGGAAGAATTTGACTGGACCAAGTGCGCCCGTGAAACCCTCGCCGTGCTCAAGCATGCCGCCACCACCTCAAGATAAACGCCTGCACGCCATGGCTTAAGAAAATAATAATCACAAATCACAAATCACAAATTGAAAATCTTCCTCACCTGTTCCCGCTCATCCGCCTCCAGCACCCAGAGCCAGCTCGCCGTCACAAACGACGAAATCACCGCCGCCGCGGTTAGCAGTTTCACCACCATGGCACTCTCAAACTGGCACAAATACAACGTAACTACGGTCAACGCCAATATCGTCCTGAAGCGTGCTGTCAGCGCATGCGGAACCAGCGTCTTGCGCGCAAAGAATGCCAGCGCTCCAGCCTCCAGAATCAATCGCATTGCCCACACCGCAGCCGCTCCCGTCAATCCAAAATGCTTGATGGCCAGCACCATTGCGCCCAGGTAGAGCGGAATCTCCGCCAGATGGATTTTGCCGGGAATATCGGGACGATTAACCGCCTGCAGCAGCACATAAGGGATCTGGCTCAGGCTATTGATAAACACTCCCACGGCCAGCCAGCGCAGGATGACCGTACTTTTTTGCGCGAACACCGGCCCCAGCCACACATGCAATCCTTCGGGTGCAAACAGAAATATCAGAAACACCACAGGAAACAGCAGCAGAAAACAGGCGCGCACTCCGCCTGAATACGTCCGTTCCAGTTTGCTGTGGTCGATCACGGCCAACGCGGCAAAGGCGGGGAAAAGCACACCGGCAATCGCCCCCGGCACCAGCCACAGCTTGGTCACAAGCTCAAAGGGAGTGGTGTAATAAGCCACCACGCTTACTGATAGCAATGCGCTGATCACAAAGCGGTCGGTATACACCATGAGCGGGCCAACCAGATTGCTGACTGTAATCCACGAGCCGGTGCTCATCAGTTCGCCGACCGTAGCGCGCTCGAAAAAGAATCCTTCCTTCAGGCTCGGCGTCGTGCGCAGGCAAAGATAGAAGTGGACCAGCGCCGCCACAACGCGTCCCACAACCAGCACGGTGATCAGAGGGAACAGGCTGGGTGAAAAGAATGCCGCTGTCAGCGGTCCCAGAAAGCTGAAAGCTCCCATGACAGCGCGAACCACGTTCACCATGCCAAAGCGATGTTGCGCCTCCAGAATGCCGCGCAGTCCCGTTGTTACCGTGATCACCGGGATCGAGAGCGCCAGCGGATACAGTGATCGCACGGTCTCGCCCATCAGGGAAGGCGGTACTTTCATCAGGGACCGGGCAATCCAATCGCAGCGCAGCCATATCACCGCGGTAAAGGCGAATCCCACGGCAGCCATCATGCTCAGCGCCGTCCATGACGCAGCGGCCACCTCATGGTCCTTGCCTGCCGCCAGGCGGTCACTCACAACCTTGGTCAGCGCGCGTCCCAGTCCCAGATCAAACAGGCTGAAATATCCCACTAGGGCCCAAGCCAGCGTGAGCACGCCAAACCGATCTACGCCAATTCTCTTGAGCAGCAATGGAATTGCCACGGCTGCAATGAACAGCGGCAGTAGCTGCCCTGCGACCTGCCAGACGGTGTTGCGCGCCATGGACCGCCCACGTAGAGCATGGAGCAGATCGCCCGACGCACCATTTGAGCCGGTGTCGTTTTTTGAATCCTGTAGCGTCACTTGCTCAATCTTCACTTGGTCATCTTCAGACAAACGATTGCCTCGGAACAGGAAGGGGTGTCGCGCGTTTTGCGAAGCCGTTCTGGCTAATCCACTTTGGTAGCATGAGTGTTGGGCAGCCAACATCCTAACATTTGCTTTATGCGATGAACGCACGCGAGCCATTGATGCCAGACCTGACCTCTCACCCGGATCTCGCCTACACTGATGCCATCGTCGTCGGCTCCGGGCCCAATGGACTCGCCGCAGCCATACGCCTCGCCCAGGCCGGACGCTCCGTCTGCGTGCTGGAAGCTGAGTCCACGCCCGGAGGTGGAGTACGCTCCGCGGAGGTTACGCAGCCCGGCTTTGTCCATGACGTCTGTTCATCCGTATATCCCATGGCCGTGTGCTCGCCTTTTTTGCGAACTCTTCCTCTCGATCAACATGGCCTGCAATGGGTAACTCCACCTGTAGCACTCGCTCACCCTTTTGATGACGGTTCTGCTGCTCTGCTGCACAACTCGCTTGACCACACGATTGCGGATCTCGGAGTCGACGGCCCGGCCTATCGCAAGCTGATTGGTGAGTTCGTAGGGAACTGGCAGAACTTTATGGATGACGCACTTTCCCAGCCACGCTTTCCCCTTCACCCATTCATGATGGCCAACTTCGGACTTCGAGCGCTTCGCTCCGCCAGTAGCCTGGCGCGCTCTTATTTCAAGACGGAGCGAGCTCGCGGACTCTTCGCCGGAATCGCCGCACACTCCATCCTTCCTCTGGAAATGGCGGGCACCTCTGCGCCGGCCCTGGTTCTGGCCATCGCTGCCCATGCTGCAGGATGGCCCATCGTCCGCGGTGGGTCTCAACTATTAACGCAGGCGATGATCTCTTACCTTGCATCCCTTGGTGGCAAGGTGATCACCGGCTTCAAGGTTGAATCTCTGGCTCAGCTTCCTCAGGGCAAGATCATTCTCTTTGACGTTACGCCCCGCCAGCTGGTGAAGATCATCGGCAGTGCCATGCCGGCATCCTTCAAGCAAAGCCTGAATAAATTTCGCCATGGTATGGGAACCTATAAGATTGACTGGGCGTTACGAGAGCCGGTTCCATGGCTTGCCCAGGATTGTCGCTTGGCGGGCACGGTTCATCTGGGAGCGACGCTGGATGAGATAGGCGAATCCGAACGCAGGGCCTGGAACAATCAGCCGCCGGAACGTCCGTTCGTCTTGTTCGCGCAACCCAGCTTGTTTGATCCCACGCGCGCGCCAGCCGGACAACACACCGCCTGGGGCTACTGTCACGTCCCATACGGATTTGCGGGTAATGCCACCGACATAATTGAAGAGCAGGTGGAGCGCTTTGCTCCCGGCTTCAAGGACTGCATTCTGGCGCGATCCGTCATGGGTCCCGCCGAACTGGAAGCCCATAACCAGAATCTCGTCGGGGGCGATATTGGTGGCGGAGCGGCCACCCTGAAGCAGCTTCTCATTCGTCCCACGCCGCGGCTTTGGCGTACGCCCATGCCAAATATTTATCTATGTTCGTCATCTACGCCTCCTGGCCCTGGCGTCCATGGCATGTGCGGGTATAACGCTGTGCAAAAAGTACTTGCAGACAATTCCTAAAGTTATACCTTAGGCTGATCGCAGATCTAGTCCCAGTTTTTGCCTATATCAGGCAGAGCCAAAAGCTGCCCAAGCAAGTAGGGGCTCTTTTTCTGTTCCACCCCCGGCTCCAGAGTGTCCAAGGTTTGTAGGGCTGCTCTTAAATTGCTCGCGAAGAAATCTGGGTTTTGGTGGTCTTGATCGCGATTGGCAGCAAAGGGCCGATAAACTTAAGGCGATGTGGAACGAAGCGACAAAAATAAAAGGCCTCGCGCCGTCCACGCGCGGCGAGGCCGCTGAATCGGGAGCACGCGAAACTACGGTCGGGGAACACTCTGGAGCGGTTTGCGCGAAGCGCAAGAAATGAAGTGTGGAGCGAAGCGACAAAAATAAGGAGTTCGCGATGTCAGGTCTGTCCTCCCCCAGTTGTAGAAACCTCGCTTTTATGCTTTCGGTTTCATTGCTGATGGTCTGTGTTGGATGTGGTGGCGGTGGCTCGTCGAGCACGCCTGCTCCCACGCCTGCACCAACGGCCACGCCCGTCCCGACTCCTACGCCCGTTCCATTCGCTGGCGTCTCCATCAAAGTGGGCGATGCCGTGGTACCTCCCGGGGGAATTTTTCAGTACCAGGTGCTCCTCACTGAGCCCAAGCCAATTGGCAACGGCAGCACGCGTCCTTCGGTTCCCACAGGTCCGGTCGGTCCGGTACGCGGAGTCGCCATTAATGACGTATCCGGCCAGGCCGTCGGCATCGCCGTCATCAACGGCGGTAATATCAGTGTCTCAGCCAAGTCTCCCACGTCCACCTTCGGTACTGACATTTCTTATCCCTTGTTCACGCTCACTATGCCGGTGAATGCCAGCGCCATACCGGGCGCAACCTTCCCGGTTGACTTGGATAATGCCAGCGCCCTTTTTACTGATCCCACCGGCGCCAGCTATATCAAGGAGATCGTCGGCGGAACACTTACGGTTGCCACTTTAGACAAGCAGTCGATCACGGATGTGATTCCTGGTGGAGGTCTGCTGTCGGACCGCAGTGTGCTCCGGATTCTGGGAATGAACTTTACCAACAACACGCGCATCGCTATTGAAGGAACCAGCATCTTCTTTCCCGCGGACACAACGTTCGTCAGTCCCAATGAGATTGACGTGGTGATCTGCAACGGCGCAGCCGCGGAAACCGCCACCACTTGCCCCAATACCGGTGAGAAGTTCCAGCTCGACGGCGAGCGCGTGCGCGCCACCAACAAAGACACCAATGATGTCATCGAATACTTCAGCTACCTGCGTACAGACGACATAAGTCCGCAGACCTTGCCCGCGACCAGCAACGCGCTGGTGGCGTTGGTGCATGCCATGTTTTCTCGTGTGACTTATACCGCGGCCACGCTGCCCTTTACTCATGCAGGAACGCAATTCACCGGCCTTGCTGTTCAGAACATCACGAATGCACCCGCGACCATCAAGGTGGAGCTGGTGGACACTAATGGCGCTTCACTCAGTTCCGCCAGCTTCACTCTGCCCGGCAGAACACGCGCGGCCCGCGACATTGCAGACTTCTTCCCCGCACCCCCAGCCGGTGCAGTCAGCGTGCGTGCCACGGTCACGGCAGGTGCGCCCGTTCAAATGCTTGGCATGCTCGGCGACACTTCCACCGGCACCGTCACTCCAGTGGTGGTGACAGGACAGTAGAAAGCGCAAGAACGGTAAGGGCGAGGCCGACTTGCGCGCCGAGTCCGCTGCAACAGGAGCCCGTGAAAGTCAGCCATGAAAGTCAGACGCAAGCGGTTTGCGCGAAGCGCCAGAAAAAAGTAAGGGCTCGGCCGACTAGCGTGCCGAGCCCGATGCTACAGGAGCCCGTCAGCTCTAACCACTAGATTTGAGCTCAAGCGGTTTGGAGCGAAGCGACATCATTAAGGTCGCGGTGGCTTAGTGGTGGTGGTTCCGGGAGTTGTCGAAGACGGCGTCGTGGTTGTGGAACCGGTCGCCGGCGGCGTGGATCCAGGGACGCATGGATTCGCTACCGTCGCAGACGTTCCACTCGGCGTGGAACTGCTGCTGGTACTGCTTCCGGACATCGGCGTAGTGGAGACGGCTCCTGCGGTGCTGCCAGTCGTGGTGCCGCTGGTGCTGCACGGTCCGGCTACTGTACCGGTTGCGCTGGTTCCCATTCCGGATGACGTTGTTCCCACCTGGCTTGGCGTAGTCGTGTTGGTCTGGCTCGGCGTGGAAGTCGTACTCTGGCTGGGTGTTGTGGTTGACGTGCCGGTTTGCGATCCCGTCGATGATCCGGTGATTGAGGGATTCGTGGTAGTCACGGCGCCTGCGCTGCCAGTCGTTCCCGCCGTTCCTGTTGCCGAAGGCGTCGACTGAGTAGCCGAAGGCGTTGACTGAGTAGCTGAAGGCGTTGACTGAGTAGCTGAAGGCGTTGTCTGAGTCGCTGACGGCGTCGTCTGTGTTGCTGACGGGCTGCCGCTCGTCATCGCTCCGCCCGGAGCCGTCGCGGTGGAACTGGTTCCTGTCTGTGTACCCGATGTTCCTGCTGTACCCGTGGCACTGCCGGATGTTCCGGCACTACCGGTGGTCTGGGCTGTAGCTACTCCCATGGCCAGCGTAAGTGCGAAAGCGGTTACGATTCCTGGTTTCATAATCTCCTCACCTAAACCCGGCCTGCAAAGGCCGTTTCCTATTTACTTCTGGAGTTAGATGCAGAATCCTAAGCTGCAGAATGGGGATCGCGGAAGATGAACAGGCTGAGCAAACACGCGGCGTGCTGAGAACTCCTTGCACCTGCAGGGTTACGATCGTCTCCACAATTGCATGGCAGCATGCATGCTAGAGGCCTCCACCGACTAGCGTGCAGAGCTTGATAAAAGAGGAAAAGCTCGGCAGACTCGCACGCCGGCCTCGCCCTTAGGAAACGAAACAAGGCCTCGCGCCGACCACGCGCGGCGAGGCCGCTGCAACAGGAGCTAAATTGCTGCAACCAATGTAAGGCGCTCTCAAAGCGGTTTGCGCGAAGCGCCAGAATTGATGTCCCGAGCCCGCTGCAACAGGTGCACCTTGCCGCAACCACGCGATTTGCTCTTAAAGCGGTTCTGGAGCGAAACGATATAGGAAACGAAGGGCTCGGCCGACTAGCGCGCCGAGCCCGCTGCAACAGTTGCACCTTGCCGCAACCACGCGATTTGCTCTTAAAGCGGTTTGGAGCGAAGCGACACAAAAACGTCGTGTACCTTCCCCAACAACTCGCCTTTTTAACACTGATAAGGTATTTCCTCGTACAATACCGGAAACTATGTAAGTTGTTGAACCAGAAGTTTGTCAGGGATGATTCGCAAGTATTAATCGTCTAAGGGAGCTTTTTTGAATTCGGTGACAATTTTCATTCGAGTGCTGCGGCTTTCATGTCTTGCTTTCGGCTTGTTTGCAACAACAACTGTGCCTTTATCGGCTCAGCAGATGGCGCAACAGCCTCAACCGCAACAGACCCAGAATAATCAGCAGCAGGCGCCAGCGGAGAACGTTGAGCTTTCGGCGGACGAGATCATACAGATTCTGCGCGAAAATCCTGATGTGCTGGCGGACGCCAAAGCAGAAATCGTTTCTGAGCTTCGCAACCGCGGCTATCCCATTACCGAACGTGAGCTCTCAGATGACCGGCTGTTCAGCCAGATTCGTTCTGACGAACGTGCCCGGCAGTTGATGAGTGACCAGCTTATAAGCCGTGGCTTTGGCGGCGCGGGAGAAGCGCCAAAACAGGCGCAGCCGCAAGCTCCCGTAAACAACCGGCCGTCGACCCCGTCAAATGCTCCGGCCAATGGCAATCAACCGGCTCGTGAATCGCGTCGTGCGGCAGGGCAAAGTGAATACCCGTTGCGCAACCTTCCCGCTGTCAAAGATCTCTACACGCAGGCGCTGAACAGTCCGGTTACGTTGGAACGTTTTGGCGCGGCGCTTTTCCGCAACAGCGTTGCCACGGCGGAGAAGAGCCCCGAGAAAGCTACGTCGGATGTGCCTATTGGTCCGGACTACGTCATTGGCCCGGGTGACGAACTTGTGGTTGAGTACTGGGGGCGCACCACACAGCGGCTTTCGCTCAACGTTGATCGTGAGGGCCGGATCGTGTTGCCTGAGGCCGGTGGTCTGGTGGTTGCCGGACGCACTCTCGGTGACGCTCAGCAGATCATTCAGAAACTCCTTACCCGCCAGCTCAAAGACATTACCGTCGACGTAACTCTCGGTAAGCTCCGCACTGTGCGCGTTTACGTCGTGGGCGACGTCAAAAATCCCGGCGCCTATGACATCAGCTCGCTCTCCACTGCCCTCAGCGCACTCATCGCTGCCGGTGGTCCCACGGACACCGGATCGTACCGCCTGCTTAAGCATTTTCGTGGCAAGAGATTGGTGGATGAAATCGATCTCTATGAATTAATGCTGCACGGCGTCACCTCTTCGCAAAGCCATATTGAATCCGGTGACAGCATTTTGGTTCCTCCGGTAGGTGCGCAGGTAACCGTCTCTGGATCAGTGCGCCGGCCTGCGATCTATGAGCTCCACACTGAGCAGACGCTGGATCAGGTTCTTGATCTTGCCGGTGGTGTTCCGGTTTCCGGCCAGCTCAACAACGTTCGCGTAGAGCGCATTGAGGCCCATCAGCGCAAAGAGATGTTGAGCGTGAATCTGCCGCAAAATGGCAGCGTGGCGGCCCTGCAGGATGCCATCAAGAACGTGCAGGTCAAAGACGGAGACGTCATCACTGTCGCGCCCATTCTTCCATATACCAACCAGGCCGTTTATCTGCTGGGTCATGTTTCGCGTCCCGGCAAATATCCTTTTCAGGATGGATTGAAAGTTACTGACGTCATTACGTCATTCAATGATCTCCTGCCGGAAGCGGCAGACCGAGCGGAGATTGTCAGACTCAATGGACAGGAGCTGAGCCCCACCGTTATTGCCTTCAATCTGCGTCAGGTGATGGATAAGAAAGTTGCCGCCCCCGCGCTCCAGCCCTTCGATACTATTCGCATCTACGGACGTTATGACGCGGATGCTCCCAAGGTTGCAATTTATGGTGAAGTCATGCGGCCGGGGGAATATCCCATGTCTGATCGCATGAGCGCCGTTGATCTGGTGCGCGTCGCCGGAGGCTTTAAGCGCGGCGCGTTTTTGGACTCGGCTGACCTCTCCAGCTATTCCCTCGTCAATGGAGCAAAAGTCGATCTGGACCACCGCACCGTCGCTATTGCCCGTGCACTCGCCGGCGAACCGGATACTGACGTGATTCTTAAACCGGGTGACGTCCTCACCATCGGGCAGATTGGCGGTTGGCTGGATATTGGCGCGGCCGTTGCCGTTGCCGGGGAAGTTCTGCATCCGGGACGCTACGGCATACAACAGGGTGAGCGCCTGAGTGCCGTCCTGAAACGTGCGGGAGGTTTCAGTGCGGATGCCTATCCTTACGGCGCTGTACTGGAGCGCGCGCAGGTGCGCGAATTCTCGGCGAAGCATCGTGACGAATTGATTTCCCATTTACAGGAGCAGACCGGCGGCGCAACGGGCCGGACCAGTACCTCGGCGGCTTCCCCCACTTCCAACCAGAGCCGGCAGCTGATCGATCAACTTAAGCAGATCCAGCCCAGCGGCCGTCTGCTGATCCACATCACCACGGACATTGCCAAATGGGAGAACACGCCGGTGGACGTTGAAGTCCGCAACGGCGATAGCCTGATTGTGCCCAAGCGACCGAACTTTGTTCTGGTGGCCGGCCAGGTCTACAACTCCGCTGCCATCACGTTCAGCCAGGGCAAACATGCTGGATGGTATCTGCATCTGGCTGGCGGCCCTACCAGTATGGCCAACAAGAAAGATATCTTTGTCATCCGTGCCAACGGCACTGTGGTGGGCAAGGGATCCGGTGAGTGGTGGTCAGGGAGCGTGCTGGATGCCCTTCTTCAACCCGGTGACACCATCTATGTTCCGGACAAGGTTGGCGGTGGCGGTCTGCTCAAAAATGCCGGACAGTACGTCCAGATTATCTCTGGCGTAGCTGTAGCCGCCAGCGTGATCAGGACTTTCTAAAAGGGAGCTACTTTTTGATGTTCAAAACATACTCCCGTTTCGGAAGCATTGCGCTCCTGGTTTCGTTGTTTGCCGTCGCGCTGTTTACGCTCGCTCAGAGCTCGCAGGCGCAGGTTCCCGATGCCAACCCGCAACCATCGCAGCAGCAACCTGCAACCGCTCCCCCTGCAGCGCCTCCCAATGCCACACCGCCATCGCAGAATCAAGTTCCTGATGCCAACCCGCAGCCATCGCAGCAGCAGCCTGCAACCGCACCCAGCGTCGCGCCGGAGAAGCCGGAAGTTAAACCGCAACAAACTCCAGAAACCCAGGCGCCAGTCGCCCAAACGCCGCCTGCACCGGTCAACAGGCATCGAGTACCGGAACCGGAGCGTGCAGCAACCGCTGTGCCGGGTCCCTTCATACGCAATCTTGCGTTCGATCAAAAAAACATTTGGACCAGCCCCTTTAAGGCTACTGTGCGCGACATCAACTGGATCGCTCCGCTCGTCGGGCTCGAATTAGGGCTCATCAACGCAGACGCGGAATTGTCGTCTCGCATCGATCCCAATAGCAACCTCTCGAAGCACGGCAGCACAATTTCCAATGCTGGCCTGGCGTTGGCGGTCGCTGGTGGTGCTGGTTTATATTTGGCGGGAAGAGTACATGATGATAATCACCAGCGTGAGACCGGCATTCTGGCCGGTGAAGCTGCCGTGAACAGTCTGATTGTGGCGGAATCATTCAAGCTGATTTCTGCCCGTCAACGACCCACGGATGGTACTGGCCAAGGCTTGTTTTTCCAGAGCGGTCACGCGTTGGACTCATCATTTCCCTCAGTTCATGCCATCACCACCTGGTCCATTGCCAGTGTGATTGCTCACGAATATCCCGGCGTCCTCACCCGGACATTGAGTTATGGCGTTGCTGCCGGCGTGAGTGTGGCGCGCGTGTACGCGTTCAAGCATTTCACCAGTGACGTGGTTGCCGGCGCCGCTATGGGATATCTCATCGGCAAACAGGTTTACTCCTCCCATCATCAATCAGACCTGCCCGGCGGAGATTACGGCAGCTTCCATCCAGCCGCCCCCAGCGAGCCCCCTTTGCCTCGAAACCTGTTCTCGCGTTATGTCCCAATCGAGAGCTGGGTTTACCCCGCAATTGACCGTCTCGCGGGGCTGGGTGTTATCAACAGTAATATCGAAGGTTTGAGGCCATGGACGCGCGTTGAGTGTGCCCGCCTGGTGGCTGAAGCCCAGGGATCCGTGGATGAAGATTCAGGCGATGAAGCCTCACGTATGTACGTAGCGCTGGAGCGTGAATTTCAACCTGAACTCACTGGTCAACTCGGTCCGTACGTGGCGGTAGATTCCACGTATGCCAGGATTACCGGAATCTCCGGCACGCCGCTAACGGATGGCTATCACTTTGGCCAGACAGTCGTGAATGACTATGGCCGTCCCTTTCAAGCAGGCGTTAACGGTATTGCAGGATTCTCTACCAGCGGTTCTGCCGGGATATTCGGCTTTTATGTTCGCGGCGAAATGGAACATGCGCCTTCCGCTCCGGGATTTACTCAGGTACAGCAAGACGCAATCCAGTTGACTGACCAGAAACCGCCTCAGCCTGCCTTCTCCATTCCGACCTTTAATCAGTTTCGCCTGCTGGACTCATACGTGAGTCTGAATCTCGGGGGCTGGCAGACTTCATTCGGTAAACAGACTCTGTGGCTTTCACCCACCCGTGACCCATTCCTGCAAAGCAACAACGCCGAGCCCATGTATATGTTGCGCGTCGACCAGACCACGCCCAGCCTTCTGCCGTGGTTCTTCAAATACCTGGGGCCGGCTCGCACTGAGTTCTGGGTAGCCAAACAGACAGGCCAGCATTTTGTAAACACACAGGATGGCAACATTGCCGTAAGCATAGGGCGGTCACTCACCAAACAGCCGATGATCAACGGCATTAAATTCAACTTCAAGCCGACCCCTAATTTCGAATTCGGCGTGGGCCGCACCGCTATCTTCGGCGGCCCGGATTTTCCCATCAATCTCCATACCATCAAACTCAGTCTCACTTCCAGCCACAATGCTGCGGGCCGCGGAGAGGATCCGGGTGATCGTCGCTCCACCGCCGACTTCACCTATCGCATCCCCGGACTGCGCAATTGGCTCACGCTGTATGACGATTCCTTTGTGGAGGACGAGATTTCACCGGTTGGCTATCCCCGGCGTTCTGCCCACAATGGAGGACTTTACCTGAGCCATATCCCGCTCCTCTCCCACATGGATGCGCGGGTGGAAGGCGGCTATGACAACCTGCCGGGTCTACTGCAACCCCCCGGCGGCGGCTTCTTTTACTGGAACACCCGGTATCTGGATGGCTATACAAACAAAGGAAATATCATCGGTGATGCCACTCTGGGCCGGCAGGGAATCAGCATCCGGGCAGAAACTACGTATTGGTTTGCATCAGATAAGACAATCCAGCTCGGATATAGAAGCAATCAAGTTGATAGCATGTTCCTTCAGGGGGGGAACCTGCGAGATATTCACGCACATTCCGATTGGAGTTTTAATCAGAACGTTATGTTGTCCAGCTTCATACAATATGAGTGGTGGAATTTCCCGCTTCTCGGGGCTGGAAAAAGGCAAAATGATTTTACTGCGTCGTTCCAGTTGACATACTGGCCGCATTGGAGACTCAAACGTGGAAGTTAGCGGACCATCACGGATTCCCATCTACGAACCACCGCATGATTTGCGCGAACAACAGTCTCAACAAGAAGACGATCATAGTTTCCGCAAGCTCTGGATGCTCTGGCGTGAACGGCGCTTGCTATGGAACGTGGCTTGGAAGACTGCGGTGCTCTCCTCCATTATCGTCCTTATATTGCCCCTGCATTATCAGGGCATAGCTAAGGTAGTGCCAAGTGAAAGCAGCGGCGCCAGCGGCGGTATGTCCGGCCTTTTGGGTAAGCTCATGGGCGGCGGAAGCTCTGGTAGCGGCATGGGCTTGGGCCTTGACGCGGCCGGCCTGCTGGGAGCGAAGACTCCAGGCGCGTTTTACGTGGAAGTGCTGCGCAGCAGAAGCCTGCAAGACCGCATGATTGATCGTTTTGACCTGCGCCACCACTACTGGAAATTCACCAGTTTCTACATGCATGACTATTACACCACGCGCAAAAGGCTCCAGAGCTTCACTGAACTGGATGAAGATAAGAAGTCCGGCGTAATCACTGTAACGGTAACGGATTACAACCCGGACATGGCGGCCGCGATTGCCAACGGTTATGTGGAAGAGCTGAACAAAGCCGCAGCTGGCCTGAACACGGGTGATGCGCATCGAGAAAGAGTCTTTCTGGAAACCCGGCTGTCTGAGGCTAAGCAGGACCTGAATCAGGCGTCTCTGGCGCTGAGCCAGTATTCCAGCAAGAACGAAATTATGGATCCACAGGCACAGGGCCGGGCCATGGTGGATGCTGCAGCCAGGGCGCAGGGCGAAATCGTTGCCACAGAAGCCGAACTCAAAGGCTTGCAACAGATTTATTCTGACGACAATACCCGCGTGCGCACGCTCAAGGCGCGGCTCGGCGTGCTGCAGAGCCAGCTGAAATCCATGCAGGGCAAGGGGGTCGTCGGCGGAGCCGGTAACTCCAGCACGGGCTTCCCATCTATTACAGAGCTGCCTGTCCTCGGATACACCTATTACGATCTCTATCGCGAGTCCAAGATCCGTGAAACGGTTTATGAATTTCTTACCCAGCAGTATGAACTGGCCAAGGTGCAGGAGGCCAAAGAGCTGCCCACCGTGCGTGTCATGGATCCGGCCGTAAAGCCGGAAAGAAAATCCGCTCCCAAGCGGACATTGATTGTAGGGCTGAGCGTTTTTGGCGCGTTGATTCTCGCGGGTCTATTTATTTTGGGCCGCAGCGCATGGGAGCAGCGTCCGCCAAACGATTCCTTGCGCCTTCTGGGCGCTGAAATGGCAGATGAAAGCCGGCGCTTCGCCGGCTGGTTCCGGAGAAAGTCAGTCTAGGAAAGTCTATGGCCTTGTCGAATAACAACACGAATAACAAGATGAGCACCAAAAACTCGAATGACGCGTCTCACCTCTCGGCCTCGACCGTTACCGGCTACTTCCAGGAAGTCAGCCAGCTGATTCCACGCTTGCCATATCAGGAGCTGGATCGCATCATCAGTGTGATTCTGGAGGCGTTTGATACCGGACATACTATGTTTATTTTCGGCAACGGCGGCTCCGCTGCCTCTGCGTCCCACATGATGTGTGACATGAATAAGGGCACCATCGCCTCAGGGCATTCGCGCCGGCTCAAAACCATGGCGCTCACCGACAATGTACCGCTCATTACCGCCTGGGGCAACGATACCAGCTACGAACATATTTTCTCTGAGCAGCTCAGGAACTTTGTCGTGAGCAATGACGTGGCCTTTGCCATTAGCGGCAGCGGAAACTCTCCCAACGTTCTGCTTGCCTTGCAGGCCGCCAGAGAAGCCGGGGCCGTCACCGTGGGGCTCACCGGATATCAGGGCGGCAAGATGAAGGCCCTGTGTGACGTATGCGCGGTCGTGCCCTCTGACAACATGCAGATGATTGAAGACATGCATCATTCCATGCTGCACTCTATGTTTACCGTGGTCAAAGACCGCATACTGTCTGGGGCCCGCCACTCTCTGGCTGCCACTGCGGGACTGCAGGAGAAGTAACTCCCAGAAATGAAGATCGCTTTTGACCTGCGCAGAATCAAAAATCCCGGCATTGGCCGATACATGAAGTGCCTGGTGGAAGCTGTCATTGAGAGCGCGTCTGAGCACCAGTACCTGCTGGTACTTCCACCTGGCGAAGAAGAGGCCGTCACTTGCAGATCCGGTGGTGTAGAGAAGATTTCGCCGCCTATGAAGTACTATTCGCTGCGTGAGCAGTTTGATCTACCCCGGATTTTGCGCCGGCATCATATTGATCTGCTGCACTCACCGCACTTCAATCTTCCCCTCCGTCGCGTCTGTCCCAGTGTTGTCACCATTCATGACGTCATCTATCTCGCTTGCCGGGAGGATCTGCCTTCTACTCTGGGACGAATGTACTATCGCTCCATGATGGGCGCGTCAGTGAAGCGCGCAGACCGCATTATCACCGACTCTGAGTACTCTAAGACAGATATACAGAAGTTTTTCAAGGTTGATGCTGACCGAATGGACGTGATCTATCCCGGAGTAGATCAAACAATTCGCAAAAACATAGACTCTGTAAAGTTACGTGAAGTTTTGGGACGGTACGGAATAGTTTCTCCCTACCTTATATATACAGGTATCTACAAACTGCGAAAAAACCATGTTGGACTGCTACGCTCATTTCAAGTTCTGCTGAACCTGCTTCAAAACGACCGGGCCGAAGCAAAGCTGCCCGCTGACGTCCAGTTGGTGATAGCCGGGCCCATGGAGGATGGTCAGCAACCGCTAGGCAGTCTGGCCCGGGAGTTGGGAATTGCCGATCGCGTCGTATTCACAGGATTTGTTCCTGACGCGGATCTTGCGGCGCTCTATTCCGGCGCCTCAGTCTATGCCTGTCCATCTCTTTACGAAGGCTTTGGTTTTACCGTTCTCGAAGCCATGGCCTGTGGCCTGCCTGTGGTCTGTTCCAGGGAAACATCATTGCCGGAAGTTGCCGGAGCCGCGGCCCTTTATGCTGACGCGCGCCATCCTCAAGAATTTGGCAGTGCGCTCTATCAGGCATTTTTAGATCAGGGACTGCGCTCTCTGCTTATCAGCAAAGGCGCCGCCAACCTGCACCGCTTTCAATGGAAGCGTGCCGCCGAGCAGACACTTGCGGTCTACGAAAAAGCCGTCGGTCGAACACGAGAAAAAGTTTTGGTTTAGCTTCAGCGTGCACCTTGGCGGCAGCCATGATCTGGAGAGAACTAACGATCTGGACGTAGAGATGCGGCATGCCGTGTCCTGCACCGGTCTAATTGAAACAAGCGTCAGGACACGCGTTTTTAGCGTGCCGAAACAGGGTTTTTACGAATTTGGGCATGGACCCTGAGGATTTCTCATTGAGCAGCAGACCCCAAGCCGCGAAGTTAAGGATTGCCTTTGATACTGGCACGTTGAGCCAGTGTTACCGCAATCAGGGCATCTATAACTACGCTCGCCAGTTGCTGGCGCAGTTTCAAACTCTGGCGTCTGAAGCAACCGCAGCGGGACAATCGCTTGAGATCGTTCCGTTCATTCACCCCAAAGCCGAAAATGATGCGAACTGTTTCAAGCAGTCGCCGAGTTTTCGTCCCGCCACCACGCCCCTTTTGCGATCAGAACGATTCTGGCGCCTCGGTGGAGCATGGCTTGCCACATTGATTGAAAATCCTGATCTACTCTTCTGTCCTAACTTTACCAGCCTGCAGTTCGGTCCCTGTCCGGTAGTAGTCACCATTCATGACGCCACACCAGTGGTTATGCCTTCTGCGCCTGATACCGTTAATCGCAAAATGAGGTTTCAACTGGCCGCTGCCGCCCGAAGCTCAAGGCGCGTCATCACTGACTCCTTGTGTTCCAAACAGGACCTCATGCGCATCTATGGTCTGCCGGATGAAAAAATCTCCGTCATTTATCTCGGCTATGACAGGGATCACTTCAACACTTCATCGCCGGATGAGCAGCACGCACAAGCGCTGTTAAACCAGCACGGAATCACGCGGCCATACATTCTCCATCACGGCGTGCTCCAGCCGCGCAAGAACCTCAAACGCCTGGTCCAGGCCTATCGCCTGATGCTTGCGCGTAATCAGCAGATTGACGTTGATCTTGTCCTGGCTGGTCCGCTCGGCTGGCTTTATAGTGAGGTACTCGACGAGGTCAAATCGGACGCAGCCTCCCGCGGTCGCGTGATTCTGCCCGGAGCATTGAGTGACGCTGATCTGGCTATTTTGATTAAGAAATCCACGTTGGCGGCCATTCCATCACTTTACGAGGGATTCTGCCTGCCTATGGTGGAAGCCATGGCTTGCGGCACTCCTACTATTGCTGCGGCCACGTCATGTCTGCCGGAAATCTCCGGAGGCGTGTTGCGCTATTTTGATCCGCTCTCCGTTGACGCCATCGCGGTTTGCATGGAAGAGGTGCTTGAGGACGCCGCTCTGCAACGCGATCTCTCCGTTAAAGGCCTGGCACGGGCGCAGGAACTCAGCTGGCGTCGCTGCGGGCAAGAGACACTCGATCTGCTGCTGGACGCCGCGGGCGGACGCAGCATCGGCAAGCGCGAGCTGGCTGGAGTTTCACGATGAGGGCCACGCCATGAGGATAGCCATCGATCCATGGACACTTGCGACGCGTTTCCGCTTCCAGGGCACATATGTCTACGCCCAGAACCTTATCGCTGAATTCAAGCGCCTCACCGGAGGTCCTGATAACCGAATCGTTTCCAATGACGTTCGCAAAAACGTTGATTTCTGTCTCTTTGCCGGCCCGCCGAATGAAGCCGAAGCTGCGGGCAATGACGCTGCCTTAGTTCAGCCCCAGCAACATTTTGACGTTCGTTGCGAACCGTCCCTGGCCAATGATGCCCTCTGGCGCATTGCCGGACTGGGACGTGCCGCGCGCAGAGCCCATGCCGACCTGATCTTTGCCCCCACCGCCAGCAGCATGCCTTTCGGTGGCGTTCCCATGGTTTGTACCATCCATGACGTTACGCCCATCGTGATGCCGTCGCATCGAACGCGCTCCACCTTGGTTCTTCGCAGTACCATGTGGACTCTGGCCAAATTTTCGCAAGCCATCATCACGGATTCGCAATGTTCGAAGAGTGATATCGTCCGTATTTACGGCATTCCGGAAAATAAGGTTTCCGTGATTTATCTTGGCTACAACAAAAGCGTGTTCAACACTGCGCCGCCGCAGCCGGAAGACCGCAACAAAGTCCAGGGCAAACTCGGCATGGGTAAAGACAGGCCGTATATTTTGCACCATGGCACCGTTCAGCCACGCAAGAATCTGGAACGTCTCATTGCCGCCTACCGCCTGATGCTGGCGCAAACCCCGGACGCCGATTTCGACCTCATTCTTCCGGGCCGCCTCGGCTGGGACTATCAGCGGATACTGGAAGCCGGGAAGAACACCTCCAACGGGCATCCAGGTAACCATCGCGGCCGTGTCCTTTTTCCGGGTACACTGAGCGACGAAGACTTGTCTGTGCTGATCAAGGAAGCATCGCTCGTGGTGATACCTTCGCTTTATGAAGGCTTCTGTTTGCCGATGGTGGAGTCCATGGCGTGTGGAACACCCACCGTGGTTTCAGAGACCTCGTGCCTGCCGGAGGTCTCCGGAAATGCGCTAGCCTACTTTGATCCGCTATCGGTGGAGGCGATTGCCGATACCATGACCAGGGCCCTCTATGATTCGGCCTTGAGAAATAAGATCAGCACACGCGGACTCACTCGCGCCGCCGAATTTAGCTGGGAGCGCTGCGCACTGGAAACGCTCGACGTACTGGTGCGCGAAGGAAACCGAAACGGTTCGAACTGAAGTTCGAATTTGGACATGACTACACCAGCAATCACGACTGCGGAAATCAGACCTCGGCGCACCAACGTCGAGTTCTGGATCATTGTGGCTGCGCTGGCGCTCACCTACACTGGTTATTTCAGTCCGCTGGTTCTGGCCGTCATGCTTGGTGGGCTGGTGTTTATCATGGCCGCATTGCGTTTCCGTCCTCTGCTGCTGGCCGTTCTATTCTTTCTTCCTGTCAATCCATGGTTGAACTGGGACCTGCCCATCAGAGATATGGCCACCCTGGTACGCCTGTGTTTGTTTCTGGGTGTGCTCGTCGATCGGCATAGAAGTGGTCAATCGCCGCGGGAATGGCTGTTTTCTGGCCGGATAACGCGCGTGGTTCTTGGTTACTTCGCGGTTGTTGTTTTGTCGTCCGTGGTCTTAAATCCGCCAACGTCTTTGGTTGCGCGTGAGCTCATGCGCTTTGTTTCCTACCTCTGCTTCTATTACACCGTGGTGGATTGGGTAAGAAGCGAGAATGACTTCAAGGCGGTGGTGAACACTTTGATGATCTCCACCATAGGCGCTGCGATTTTCGGAATTTACCAGTACTTGATCGGCGACTACTCGGCGATCTTTTACGCCCTATATCCCATTCAGGATGAGGCGCTCAAAAATCCACCCTTTGCTGGACGCATCACCTCCTTCCTGAGTCACTACAACACTTTTGCCGGATACCTGAATATGGTGGTCCCGTTTGCCATCGCGCTTGCCATCAAGGCACGGGACAAATTTACCCGGGCAGTGGCCCAGATTTGCTTTGCTATGTCCACTCTGGCCCTGGTGCTCACCCAAAGTCGCGGTGGACTGCTGGCCTATGTGGCCGTGCTCGTGATGTCAGCGTACTATCTCACTCCCACACCTAAGGCAAGAAGGCGATGGATCGCCGCGATCCTGGTCACTTGCCTTGTGGGGGCCCTGCTGATTGGAATGGTCTTTGAGCGACTGTCCGGCGTGGATCAGTTTACTGAGCTCTCTCGTCTGGGAATTTGGGCCGGCGCAGGAATCATCTTCATCGGTCACCCGTTAGCTGGCATCGGCTATGGCAATTTCAAGAGTGTGCTCGCCGAGACCGTTAGAGTGCCCGAAGGCTATATGCTGGACGCGCACAATCTTTATATGGAATTACTTGCGGAAACAGGCGTGCTGGGCTTTATTGCGTTTATTATTCTGGCCTTCACCGTTATGCGGCGCGGCGTGAATACCTATAAGAATTCCCGCACTCTCATGGACGCGGTTGTCGGCTTTGCCGTGGCCACCGGCGTGATGAGCGTAATGGCCCATGGCACCGTGGACTATCTCTTCCACAATTCGCCGCAATTTGCCGCCCTGTTCTTTCTGCTACTGGCCTTGTTGCGGGCCAATGAAATCACCCGCGAAAGAGTGGGGTCGAGTCAACCGAGCCCTTCGAGCCTTTAACGTCGAAACCTCAGGAGTGGAATGGAAACTGTTGCAGCGTGCAATCTGTGTCATAGCCACACGATCCAGGAGCTGGATCGTGAATACAATTTCTGCCAGTGCGGCGCCTGCGGCTATGTCTTTGATAGTCCGCGACCCACGCTCGAGGAGATCGTCGCGTTCTATTCCCAGGAATCCAAGTATGACTCCTGGGTCGATGCTGCCACGGCCCGTGACACGCTCTGGCGACGCCGTCTGGAGAAGCTGCTGCCGTATCGTGCCGCCGGCAATCTTTTGGATGTTGGCACCGGTATTGGGCAATTTCTCCACCATGCCCGTCCGCATTTTACAGACGTGCAGGGAACTGAAGTTTCCGCAAGCGCCGTTCGCGTGGCCCAGGAAAAATACGGCCTCAAAGTCCATCAGGGACGCGTGGAAGAAATGGGCTTTCCTCCTGGATCATTCAATAACATCACCTTGTTTCACGTTCTGGAACATGTGCCCGATCCGGCGGACATGGTGGCTTGCTGCCGCAGTCTTCTCCGGGCCGATGGCGTGCTGGCCATTGCCGTGCCCAATGATGTTCTTGCCTGGACCTCAAAGCTGAAAAAGCTTGGCCGCAATCTTGGCCTGGGTCCGTTTCAGAAATTCAGCCCCGTGCTGGGAATTTCGCGCGCCGGCAGCTCGCGGGAGATACATCTATCGCATTTCACTCCGGACGTCCTCAGCAGGCTTCTCGAACGTGCCGGCTTCACCATTCTTGAACAGGGCATTGATCCTTACTACGCTTCCTCGGGCCTGCGAGGCGCAGTGGACGCAGTCTACTGCGCCGCTCACGATCTCATGTACAAAACTCTGCGCATGAATCGCTATGACACCATCTGGATGGTAGCCAGAAAAAACCAGGGGCCTGCCGGCGAGGTTGGTAACTCAGAAGGTCGTATCAACGAATGATCTACTTGCATGTGATCCTTCGCACCGCGAAGCCCATGGCGACCCTGCTGTTGGCGGCAACCTGCCTCTCCCAGGGCGTCTCTGTCTCCTCACCACAGAGCGTCATACAAGCAGACAGGTTCAAAGGCCAGGATGCGGGTGAGAAGATCGCACAATGTCTGGCGGCGCTGCCGGCAACTGGTGGTGTGTGTGACGCGCGCAACCTTGCTGGTGACCAATATTCCGCCAACGGGTTCACCGTTGGTGGCGGAAGCAAGCCGATGCAGCTGATGCTTGGTGCAACCACGCTCATCGTCACTAAACCAATTATCGTTCAGGCAAGAAGTTCCATCACCGGATCTGCCTTCGGCCTCAGGCATCAGTTCCTATCAGGGCGCAAGTCGTGATAAAAGCCAATGCCGGTGCAAGTCTCCCTGCGGTGGTGCAGGTGGAAGGTCCGCATGCTGTGCTCCAGGACGTCGCCATTGACGGTAACAAGGCCAGGAACTCCGGACAGGGAATCGGCTTGCTGGTAAACCGTCAGGGACGCGCTGATCTTACGCGTGTGACCGTGCAGAATGCTCCGGGCGATGGCATTGTTTTTGTCAGCGGCAGCAAACAGGAAGCCTGCTGTGCCAAGCTCATAAATGTGATGGCCATTGAGAATGGTCAGTCCGGCCTGCACATTGAGAACACGAACGATGTCTTCATCGCAATGTCAGAATTTGAAAACAATGGCAGAAGCGGGGTGGAACTGGATGGTTCGTCGGGCGTCAGGATTGAACATTCTGACTTCGGCGGCAATCATGGTGACGGTCTGACCCTTCACGGAACAACGGTGATTCCCGCCAACCACGGCATATTCGTCGGCAATCAGTTTGGCAACAATTACCAGGCAGATATCAACATTATCGGCTACAACGGCGGCTACTCTTCGCTCGGACACATGATTTCATCCAACGAATTCCTTGGCGGGATCTACCGTAGCGGGGGAAAATTCGATTCCATCCATATAGTGGACAGCGGGTACAACGTGATTGGCGGCAACTCGTTCTTCGCCGGCCCAGGCCACGAATTCACCTCATGTGTTGACATCTCCGGCAGGCGTGAAATGCCTGACCAGGTAAGTAATAACATCTGCATGGGGACCGGCGCCGGAAGTAAGAACAGCTTTGTCGGCACATCAAACACAATGTTCAGCGCCAATCAGGGTGAAACCAGACAGTGAGACTGCGGGTCGGTTTTGATGCTCGCTGGTATAACGACTCCGGCGTGGGCACATACGTCGCCGAACTTCTACGTGCCTTGGTGCAGAACCAGCATGAAGTCGATCTGGTTGTCTACGAGCACGAAAGCAATCCGGTTCAGTCATTGCAGGGTACCGGCGTAGAAAGGATCCCAGTCCGCTCCAGAAAGTATTCCGTGGGCGAACAGATTGAGCTCTCCGGGCGGTGCCGCAAAGACAAACTCCACTTGTTTCACAGCCCGTTTTACCCCGTCCCGATTACTGCGTCTTGTCCCGTGGTTGTCACAATCCATGATGTGATTCCGTTTCTCTTCCCCGTCTATTCTCGGCTCAAAGGAATCATTGTGAAGACCGGTTATTACGCCGCTGCAAAGAAGGCCGCGCACATCATCACTGATTCGCTCAACACCGCTCGCGATGTTGAACTGCTTCTGGGAGCGTCCGCAAAAAAAATCACGGCCGTACCAATTGCCGCCGACCGTTCCTGCTACGTCGCAGAGCAGCGCAAAGGTGAAGCCGACCTGCTGGCGGAAAAGTTTGGTGTCACCGGCCCATACGTGATGGCTGCGAGTGCGCGTAACTGGCGGCATAAGAATCTTGAAGCCGCGTTGAACGCGATTGAGCTGGCCACCAATTCAACCACAATGAATATTCAAACCATCATCTACGGCCCACCTGACGGTCTTGTGGTCGCTGGAGGCGTAGAACGTTGGCAGAGCATCGGCGCCACTCACACCGGGTATACCGCCGTTGACGATCTGGCCATGCTGTTTCGCCATGCCCGTGCTTTCGTCATGCCCTCTCTTTACGAGGGCTTCGGGCTCCCCATTCTCGAAGCGATGTCGTGCGGATGTCCTGTCATCACTTCCAATGGCGGGTCGCTGCCGGAAGTTGCCGGCGACGGCGCACAGATATTCTCACCAACGGATGTCATGGGCATGTCATCCGCCCTGGCCAGGCTCCTCACATCTGACGACAATCTTGCCCATTGGCGTGTTGCTGCGCTCAGGCAAGCTGCACAGTTCGCCTGGGAGCGCACAGCACGCGAGACCATCAGCGTTTATCGCAAAACAGTCCAAGCGTAGCAGGCACTGCCTTTGGTGTTAAAAGACAATTTGCAAACTCCCCGAAAACCATCTGTAACAAATTCGTAAATTGCTGCGCGTTCTTTCCGCTGGCCTTGATATGCGGCATACTCTGCTGGTAAGTTGCTCTTAACACTTCAAGCAGCGTTGGAGGATGTTTGAGGTGTTTTACTTAGTACATCAGTGCTACGCCTCTGGGGGAGTGTAACTCTTTGGGCATCGTTGTGAAACGCTGTAGATACACTACGCAAGCCTGCAAAACCGTGTAATATCGAGAGTTGGGCTGTGCATCTAAGTTAATAGACTTACCCCGCGCCGTTGAGAAAAGAGGAATCGCAGATGCGAGCATTGATAACGGGAATCACCGGACAGGACGGTTCTTACCTGGCCGAGTTCCTTTTGGATAAGGGTTATGAGGTTTACGGAATCGTCCGTCGCAGCAGCTTGGAGAAGTTCGACCGTATTGAGGCCATCACAGAAAAGATCCGCTTCGTGGAAGGCGACCTCACGGACCAGAGTTCACTGGATCAGGCTTTGCAGCAGCTCAAGCCGGACGAGCTCTACAATCTCGCCGCACAGAGTTTTGTTCCTGTGTCATGGAACCAGCCGGTTCTTACCGCTGATGTAACTGGACTTGGCGCGTTGCGCGTGATGGAAGCCATCCGCAAGCACTCTCCGCAAACCAAATTTCTGCAAGCCTCCAGCTCTGAGATGTTCGGCAAAGTCCGGGAAAAACCCCAGACGGAAAAGACGCCGTTCCATCCGCGCAGTCCGTACGGCGTGGCGAAAACTTTCGGCCATCACATCACGGTCAACTATCGGGAGAGCTACGGGCTGTTCGCGTGTTCATCCATCTGCTTCAACCATGAGTCGCCGCGTCGCGGCATCGAATTTGTCACCCGCAAAGTCACCCAGACTGTGGCCAAGATCAAGCTAGGCGTTGCCGATAAGCTGAAGATGGGCAACATTGACGCGCAGCGCGATTGGGGTTTTGCCGGCGATTACATCCGCGCTATGTGGCTCATGCTGCAGCAGCCGCAAGCGGAAGATTATGTGATCGCCACCGGTAAGACACATTCTGTCCAGGAGCTTCTGGAAGTTGCGTTCTCGCATGCCGGGCTGGATTGGAAGAAGTACGTGGAGATCGATCCCAAGCTGGTCCGTCCCGCTGAGGTTGACTATCTCTGTGGTGACGCCAGCAAAGCCAAAAAGGTTCTTGGTTGGGAGCCCCAGGTTACATTCAGGCAACTGATTGAAATGATGGTTGACGCTGATCTTCTTCAACTCAAGCAGACGCTGGTTGGGCGAACTGCGAACATGGGAGTGTAAGTGGCGGCATCCTTCGTGGAGCGGCTGGAAACGAACTCGCCGGGGTTAACGTCGACGCCAAAGGCTGCAGGCCTGCGTTTGCCTGAAGATCTCCATTTCTCGAAGTCTGGATTGCTGCTCAAGCGCGCACTGGATGTGGCGGGAGCGGCAGTCCTGCTTGTCCTTCTTTCACCTCTGCTGGTGTTCCTCGCCGTGCTGATCAAACTACAGGATGGCGGCCCGGTAATTCATCGCCGGCGTGTCGTTGGTCGCGTTGGCGAGGGAGCTGCTGGCGAATTTGACGCCTTCAAGCTGCGCAGCATGCGCGTGGATGCGGATGAGATTCTGCAAAAAGATCCCACTCTTCGCCGTGAATTTGAAGTCAATTTTAAGCTCAAGGATGACCCGCGCATCACTCGCTTGGGGGCATTCCTGCGCAAGACCAGCCTCGACGAGCTTCCCCAGCTCTGGAATGTGTTGCGTGGCCAGATGAGTCTGGTGGGGCCTCGCATGATCACTCCTGCCGAGCTCATCAAGTTTGGAGACGCGGCATGGGTCTTTTCCATTGTGAAGCCCGGCTTGACTGGTTACTGGCAAATTCAGGGACGTCAGGAAGTTTCCTACGATCAGCGCGTCGAGATGGACGTCTATTACGTTCAACACTGGTCTTTGCTGCTTGACCTGAAGATTCTGGCAATGACGCCGCTGCGTGTTGTCCGCGGATCGGGAGCCTATTGATGAACGCAGCGAACATTCTGGTCACCGGAGGCGCTGGTTACGTAGGTTCCATTTGTTGTGCGGAACTCCTGCGTCTCGGACACAATGTCACGGTCATTGACGATCTATCCACCGGATTCCGTGATGTGGTCCCCAGGGGGGCCGGCTTTGTGAAAGCTGATATTGGCGACCGCCACGCCGTCACTGCGATCGCACAGAAAGAGAAGTTTGATGTTGTGTTTCACTTCGCCGCTAAGGCGCTGATTCCGGAGTCAGTCACTAACCCGGGATTTTTCTTTTTGCAGAACGTAGCCTCAAGCATCACCATGCTGGAGGTTTTGCGTGCTGCGGGCCTTAAGAACTTTGTCTTTTCCTCGTCGGCCGCCGTCTATGGAACACCGAAAGTTGTGCCCATTGACGAGGACACCCCCAAGCTGCCCGTAAATTCGTACGGGCGCACCAAACTTATGCTGGAAGAAGTGCTGGAGTGGTATGCAAAGGCCTATGGCTGGAGCGTGGTTGCATTCCGGTATTTCAACGCCTCAGGCGCCACTGCGGAGCTGGGCGAACGGCATGATCCTGAAACTCACATTATTCCTCTCCTGCTTGAGGCCGCTTGCGGCGAGAGGGACTATTTCAATATCTACGGTGATGATTACCCAACTCCAGACGGCACATGCTTGCGTGATTATGTGCATGTTCTGGATATTGCGAGCGCGCATATTTGCGCCCTAAAAAAAACCAACCAGCCTGGAATGCGTTCGTACAACATTGGGCTGGGTGAGAGTTATTCCGTGCGGCAGATATGTAACGCTGTGGCGGAAATAACAGGTCACACGATTCCATTGCGCGTGGGACATCGCAGAGACGGCGATCCGCCGGTTCTCTGTGCCAGCCCGCGTCGCATTATTCAGGAACTTGGCTGGAAACCGGAACATTCGTCATTAAATGAGATTTTGACGTCTGCCTGGAATTGGAAACGTAAGCAACTCGCGGTTTGCAATTCGGCATCACCACGGTAGGTCATTGCACTCTTGGCTTTGGAAGCAGAGTTCTGCTTAGCTGATTTTGTGATATTTTCGCAAGGTTAGTTAAGTGGTTTCTTAGCAACTTTCTTCCGGGCTTGAGTTTTAGGATCATTGAGGATCAAACAAGGCTCGTATGAACCCTAGATCGATACGACATATTATTTTTGCCGCCGACCTGGTATGGATCATTTGCTCAGCCGTTGTGGCCTACATGCTGGGGAATAGTCTGCCACCTTCACTGCATCATTTGCAGCTGGCATTCCATGAATCCATGTTTCTGATGACTTCCGCCGGTATCGCGTGGGTCTTCGTTTTTCATCGCATGAAGCTGGATGGATTTTACGGCGGCTATGAATTCTCTGCCGTCCTCTCCCAGCTTTTCACCGGAATCATTTCCTTGCTGGTGCTGATCGGCTGCGCCGGTTTTCTTCTGCGTGAAGAGACCTCGCGTACCGTATTGTTCACCTTTGCCGGAATCCTTTTTGTCCTCGCCTTTGCCGGACGCCTGATGGCACGTTCCTTTGCCCACCGTCTGTCCTCGGCAGGAAAGCGCCATCGGGTTGTGGTCATGGGCAACGGCAGAATCGCTCGCGAACTGGCGGAGCGTGTCCAGAAGCATCCCGAGATGCGCTGGGAAGTAGTTGGTTTTCTTTTTCCAACCGGCGATGATTTCATAGAGCCCCTCCTCCACGCCGGACAAAGCTCACAACTGAATTCATTGCAGATTGAAACCCTTTTGCAGAACAACGGCGTGGATGAGCTGATCCTTACGTCGCGCGTGCCTGACCAGAGACAAGTGGTGGACTTGATTGCCAACTGCCGCCACCGCGGTGTTCGCATAAGCGTAGTGCCTAATCTATATGAGCTTTATGTAAACCGCCCCAGCATCATGGATCTGGACGGTCTGCCCCTTTTGCGCCTGGATGATGGCGAGACCACGAGCTTACAGATGGCCTTGAAGCGTGGTGTGGACCTCGCCCTGGGCTCAGCCTTGCTGGTTTTGGGCCTGCCAATACTCCTGGTGAGCACGGCAACCCTGTGGATCCAGAAAGGCAAAGCGCTCGCTTCAGAAATGCGCTGCGGCTTTAATGGACGCCCCTTCCGCATGTATCGTTTCAATGTTGACCGGTTTGCCCAGCACCTGAGCGGTACGGAAAAGATGCTTGCATTGCTCAGCATCAGCGAATTGCCGCAGCTCTTTAACGTGCTCAAGGGTGATATGAGTCTGGTCGGCCCGCGGCCAGAACCGTTTGATCGTGTGAAAAGATATTCTGACTGGCAGCGCCAGCGCCTTTCCTGCAAGCCCGGTGTTACTGGTCTGGCCCAGGTGCACGGACTGCGCGAAGAAAACTCTTCGGAAGACAAGGCCTACTATGATCTGCGTTACATACAGGATTGCTCTTTGCTGGCTGACCTGTCTCTGGTACTGCAGACTATCTGGACCATCTCTCGTCGATTTGTAGCCGCCGCGCCTGAGACGTTGCAATTGGTTGAGCCAGGAGTAGATAATTCCACAGAGTTCGTTGAGCTGGCACATGCTGATCGTTCGTAGCCCGGTTAGAATCAGTTTCGGTGGCGGAGGCACGGACCTACCCGCTTATTTTGAGAACTATGGCGGAGCTGTGCTCAGCACCGCCATCAACAAGTATTTTTACACCATTGTGGGCAAGCGCTCTGACGGTAACATCCAGATCATCTCGTCTGACTTGCGAGCATTTGAAACCTGGAAAGACATCAGCAACATGTCCGTGAAGGAAAGCGGCAGCGCCCTGGAGATTCCGCTGGCCGTCCTCAAGGAACTTGGCTGCGAAGTTTCTGTCGATTTATTCCTCGCCTCGGAAATTCCTCCGGGCACCGGGCTGGGATCTTCAGCCAGTGTCTGCGTGAACGTGCTGCAGGCCATTTCTTCCTATCTGCATCTTCCGCTTTCCAAATATGACCTTGCGGAAAAGGCATTTCATATCGCGGCTGATGTCCTGGGCAAGCCGGTCGGGAAGCAGGACGAATTTGCTGCGGCCTTTGGCGGGCTGAATTTCATCACTTTCCACAAGGATGGCTCCACCAACGTTGAGCCTATGCGACTGGAACCGGCTGTCACCACCGCGCTGCAACAAAAACTCATGTTGTTCTTTACCGGAGCGGCCCACCATTCGTGGTCCATTCTGAAAGAGCAGGAGGCCTCGTCCAAGAAAAAGGCTGGTGTGGCGGTGGAATCACTGCATCGTATCCGCGACCTGGCGGAACGCATGCGCATGGCCCTGGAAGACAACAATCTGCATCGCTTCGGTCAGTTGCTTCATGAGGGCTGGGAGAGTAAGAAGAAAATCTCCAGCAAGATTTCCAACCCCGGCATCGATCGCATGTATTCCATCGCCAGGGAAAATGGCGCGGTGGGCGGCAAGATCACTGGAGCGGGCGGCGGCGGCTTCATGTTGCTCTATTGCGATGAAGATAAGCAGCCTCGTGTGCGGGAAGCGTTCGCGCAAGAGGGTATACGTGAGATGCGCTTTGCCTTTGACTTCAGTGGATCGCGTATGCTGGTAAATGATCCCTTCATTGATCAGGATGAAAACTGCGCTTCTCAGTGGACATTTGTGGCCGCACCGCAACATGCGTCTATTCCGCGGAAGTCTTTTGGATAACCTGGCCCGCGAATGAACGCGAATCAATCAACGCTGGTTCATCGAGCCCAATTCTGCCGCGTCCCTGGGACGGCGGGAGCGCTGCTACATCGTTCGTCTATGTCCCCAGCGCCGCGAGGGGCGCCTGTATTCTGCGGAATTGCCGGCAACGTAAACATTCTGTACGTTGAGTCGCCCTATGCCGCAGCTAACCATTCGCGGCCGATCCTTCAATCATGAAAGCCTACATACTCGCTGCGGGCAATGGGACGCGTCTGCGTCCGCTCACCGATACTTTGCCCAAGTGCCTGCTGCCGGTGAAGGGCGTTCCGCTCTTGAAAATCTGGTTGGACCTTTGTGCGGACGCGGGTATTGATGAAGTGCTGGTGAACGTGCATGCTCACAAGGACAAGATACGTGATTTCGCGCGCAATGAAAATGGTCATGGCAAAGTCCGACTGCATATAGCCGAAGAAAAAGAACTGCTTGGCAGCGCGGGAACGTTGGCGGAAAACAGAACTTTCGTTGAGAGCGAGAAGGATTTCTATGTCCTCTATGGTGACGTGCTTACCAATGTGAAACTGTCTCCTCTGATTCAATGTCATCGCTCCGGAAAGCAGATCGTTACCATGGGCATCCACCAGGTACTAAATCCCACAGAATGTGGTATTGTTTCCGCGGATCAAAATGGCATTGTTCAGAGATTTGTTGAGAAACCGGCCAGCCCGGACGGAAATTGGGCTTTTTCCGGAGTGATGGTAGCGACTCCCGAGATATTTAATTATTCTCCCGGGCAACGCCCGGCCGATATTGGCTTTCACTTACTACCGCGGCTGATCGGCAAGATGGCGGCATTCAGAATTTCAGGGTTCCTGCTCGACATTGGTACACTCAATAATTACAACGCCGCGCAAACATCATGGCCGGGACTGGGTTAATAGTGACACACGGCGTAATTCTATTTCAATCTTGAGGATATTGAATGCTGGAGGGAGTTATTTTTGACCTGGATGGCGTGATAGTCGATAGCCATCCGGCTCACAAGAATGCCTGGCGTACTTTTTTTAATTCCATCGGCAAGCAAGTCAGTGAAGAGGAACTGCAGTTTGTCCTGGAGGGCCGCAAGCGTGAAGACATACTGCGCCACTTCCTGGGGGATCTCAGCGCAGAACAGGTTAAGCACTATGGCGACGCTAAAGAAGCTCTCTTCCGTAATTCCGTGCAGGAACTGAAAACCATTGATGGCCTTCCCGAATTCCTGGAACAGCTCATTCACGCGGAAATTCCTATTGCTCTGGCCAGTTCGGCCAGCCGCCATCGCGCCGAATACATGCTGGAGGAACTGGGATTGCGCCCCCTGTTCAGGACCGTTGTCACCGGAGACGACGTGGTTAAAGGCAAACCTGATCCCGCGCTCTTCGTGCTGGCCGCCAAAGGGCTGGCCGTAAACGCCGCCAATGCACTTGTCTGCGAAGACGCTGTGGCCGGTGTGCAGGCTGCCAAAAACGCTGGCATGCGCTGTCTTGCCATCGCATCCAACGGCCGAGGCCCAGTGCTGAGCAAAGCCGGGGCCGATATGGTGATCCCGGATTTCACCGGTATCAAGCTGGAAGAGTTGAAGCCCCTCTTCGCCCACGCACCAATCTCGAGGTAGAGACGTGGCATGCCGCGTCTCCCAAGAGTCGGGATTCTCGCATACACGGGAGGGACTAGTGGCCACATGGAGCATTCTCAACCTACGGTTGATTTGTTTTGGATACGGAATATTCTTCTCTTATCTGTTGATACAAGATTTCTGGGGTTCAGGTATGCGTCCCTTTGTGTTACTGGAAGCCTTACTTGGGCTAATATATCTTGCTGTCGGCGCAGAATTTCGGTTCTTTATCAAAAACATACCAACCGTTCTTCTGGGATTTTTGGTTATCAATGGCATCGTCTGGGCTTGGATGATTCCTCGATATGGAATTGAAGGGAATTTTCCACTACTTCTCGTTGCCAGCATCGGTTTGTTAGGCACCGTATATTTGGTTATTGCTGCCCATAGGTGTCGTACCACTGCAACGGTGGATTCTCACTAGCTAATTGTCGGAAACCGACGTGACACTCTGCCGAAAAAATGGCTCATTTAATTCCAAACGACGGCACGTAAGAGGATCAGCCACGCCAAGAAGAAGCGCGGGGCCGACAGAATTAAGAAGGCGACATGAGGGTTTCCGGCGTACTGCCAAGATTCTCCAACGGCAGGCGTGAGACACTTCGGTCAAGCAATAATGCGACTACACCAGTGAAGATCACTGAGTAATCGATCTGCAGTACCTGCACTTGATTGAGAAATTTGGGGTGGGTAGAGGGGGTCGAACCCTCGACATCCAGAGCCACAGTCTGGCGTTCTGCCACTGAACTATACCCACCACATTCGGTAGAGCTCCATTTTACACGAATATTGCTGAAAGACCGCATGGATCGTTTTGTTGCGCTTCCTTTCAACCCGCCGGAGCGTACTTCTTTTGGCATCGTTAAATATGTCCCGGGCGTCTTAGCGCATGTCAGTCTCGCCCTCGCGAAGGCTAAACACTACAGGCGCAACTTGAAAATCGCTGTCGTCGCCTTTCAATTTAAAATTGTGAAATTCTAAATTTCAATTTCCCGGGGCTCTCTCTTGTAAAATTAAGCCAGCTAGTCATGTCCGCCCAACACGAAGACGCCATCATTTTCCCGCCATTTGTGCCTCGTCGATACCTGAGGAATCGGCATGCCATGACACTGGCAGGGAATTTTCTGCCTCGCGTGAACGGCTTGCCGGAACCGGAAGAGCGCCTCTTTCAGGTGGACGAAGACGCCCAAGTATTGTGCCACTGTCACTGGCAGCCTGAGCCGTCCAGGCACGGAACCACTATCATCGTCCACGGACTGGAAGGGTCCAGCCTTTCGCAGTATGTGATCGGCACTGGCAGCAAAGCATGGGCCGCGGGAATGAATGTGGTCCGCATGAACATGCGCAACTGCGGTGGCACGGAAACGCTTGCTCCCACACTCTATCATTCCGGTTTGTCGTCTGACATTGGGTCCGTTTTGCGCACATTGATCGAACAGAAGCATCTCACGCGCGTGGGCGCCGTGGGATATTCAATGGGCGGCAATTTGGTGCTCAAGATGGCCGGTGACTGGGGCGCCAATGCGCCTGCTGAACTCAAAGCGGTTGTCGCTGTGTCACCCGCAGCGGATCTGGCCGCCTCGGCTGACGCAATGCACCAGATTGACAATCGCATGTACGAATGGAAATTCCTGCTCGGACTCATGCGTCGATACAAGCGCAAGCGTCTGCTCTTTCCCGATCGATACTCAGGCCTGGACCGCTTCCCGCGCACCATCCGCGAATTTGATGATCTGGTGACCGCCCCGGCCTTTGATTTCAAAGGCGCGGAAGACTATTACACCCGTGCTTCGGCGGCCCGCGTGTTGGATCGCATCGCCGTGCCCACCCTGGTGATCAACGCTAAAGACGATCCGTTCATCCGCCTGCTGCCTGCCACGCGTGACAAGATGAATGTCAATCCGTGCATCACGTTGCTGGAAACCGATCACGGCGGCCACTGCGCCTTTCTGGCTGAGCCCAACGGCTATGACGGCCGCTGGGCTGAGCTGCAAGTCATGACATTCTTCCGCGCGCATGGACTCATCTGATGTATGTCGATTGGTCGGTCGAACTCGGAGCGGATGATCCGGTTCTGGATTTTCCATGGGTTCTCGGGAAAGAAATTAGCGGGGAAGAGAGTCGCGGGGAAGAACGTTGCCCTGAAAAGGTCAGTTGGGAAGAGACTGCTTCTGAGTCGGCTTCTGAGACGCCTTTGCCTGGAAAAGCCGTCACGCTACGCTACTACGACCTGAGAGCCGATCACAGCCTGGTCGACCACTTGCCGGAAGCGCAGTCATCCAGCGAACTGCGCAAGTTCCTGTTGCGAATGAATGCAGCGGGTTTTCCGTTACAGTCGGCCAAGTGCGACCATTGGTTTACTCAAGAGATATCGGAAGAAGAAGAAATCTTTGACGCACCATGCAAGTTTGCCAGCTACGTGGATCTTCTTTTCACCGCTGCTGACAGGCAGTTGTCCTTCGCCGACCATGAGGACTACGCGGCCAAGCTGTGCGATCTGCTGAAAGGCGCTCCGGATATGCCGGCGTCAGCTGAGATCATGGTGCGGCGATGCTTTTATGCCAATCATCCTGATTACGACGGCTTCTATTTCACCGTCTACGTTTCCGGCTTCGGGGAAACAGAAGCTCAGTCCCGCCAGCGATGGTCCATCGCGCTGACTCTGGTGCAGCATGCGCTGGTGCAGTCGGTAAAGGCACTGAATCTTTAGTCGTAAATCAACGCGAATAGCTGAATCGCGTTTGCTACAATTATTTTCGAGAGCCCGTAGCTCAGTTGGATAGAGCATCTGCCTTCTAAGCAGAGGGTCGCAGGTTCGATTCCTGCCGGGCTCACCACCTTCCTGACGGCGCTAGCTGTCTTTTCGATAGAGAAGGTTCTTCATCGCTTCGCGTCGCGCTTCATTCTGTTCGCGACTGGTGGTTTCGTCGCCGCGATTACCGGCCGTATCGGCTTTTTCAGCGCTGCATTCCGGGCAATGATTGGCAAAGCCAGGCTTACCCGGCTTCAGTTCAAATTCTTCTGAGCAGATGGCGCACACTTTGATGGGAAAGTTCATACGGGGCTCTCTACAGATTTTAGCCGAAGTTCCAGCCAAAGAGCCGCGGGAAAATTTCAAATCTAAAAGTTGAAATTTAAAATTTGCCGGCATCGCAATTTTCCATCAGCTTTTTCCTCCGCCACTCATCCAGCAGAGAAGGCAGAAACATCCACCGGTTACCCATTCGCATAGCTGGTAAGTCTCCCCGCTCGGCTAGGGATTTTCCGATCGTCGAAAGAGCATGGATCAGGGTGGTCGGGCAGTTCAAGACTCGTCACTTTACCACACTTGGACGACAAAATCTCACTGGCCTGACGATCAATGTCGTCAAGGTGGGCCAGATCGTAGGCGTCTTTAATAATGTCTGCCCGTGATCGCATCTCGTGTACCAGGGCAATCGCGGCGCGCGCTTTGTGCTGGGCTGCATGGGCGGCAATACGATGAAAATCCTGAAGCATTGTCTCGAACGGGTCTACGGGGTGTGTCATTGCTTTCTACCTTTTATAGACTGGATTACCTTATATCCTTACGCCTGGGCTTTCCTGCACGACCTTTCAGATCATCCTTCAGCAACTGCGGTTGCTGGCTTGGCCATTGGATAGCTGGCTTAGTGTTCCGGAAGCGCCAGCACCAATCCATGGCCACCAACAGGGGAGATAATTGGCCCAGATTGCTACCTACCATGGTTATTTCAGGCAACGCGTTGCCGCTGAAACAGGCCGAGACTACATTGAAACTTAAGATAGAACGAAACCGACGCCAACTCCTGCAATCCTAGATCGCCAGCTCAGAATACCCAGTAAAACCAACCCAATTGGCAGATTGCTTTCAAATCCAACTCCTTGCGTCCGATGGAGATGCGAGGTTCGTCTTGGCACGACGCAGAGTAACGATAAAAAGCAACTAACGGCGGCTGCACTGTTTTGCCACGCTGGCGCAACTATAGTTGCAACATAGGAAATAGCTAGTTCAGGCCTGTGACGATCACCTACTACATACCATCTCCAATCAACTAAACTTTGGTTCTATGTCGCACTTACTTTCGTATTTAAACTACGCCGATAATGACGTAATAGTTCCTGTTAATCCATGTTCGGCGTTTACCATTTTGACTTGAGCGCCCATGAACTGTGGCAAGAGTAGAGTGTGGCGAAGAAAAAGGGAAGACACAAAATCTACAGTGTCCCTCTGCTCGAGGCTGCAACCGATAGTAGATGTAGTGTGGTTTGGCTTCCGAAGGCCCCACGAACGCAAGCGGTAGTGGTGGAAGCAGCCGATGCGCTGGTAGAGTGCAGTTCTCAGCCTGCGTTGGGCGGTTTCACCGCAAATCGACGCAAACCAGGGCCGGTCCATGGACCTGGCACGGTTCAAAACCTTCTTCAGGGGCCATCCATTCACCAGATGTTTTCTTAAACTTCCTTTACACAAAAGATGCCTTTAGTCCCTTGCCAGTCCCAAATTGAAAGGAGTAGTCTATGGCTATTCGAGAGTTGCTGGAGGCAAGATGCGCAGGCTTATCTCTCTTATCGTTCTGCTGTTCGCTGTGCTTGCTGTTTCTGCCGCGGTGGCGCAGCGCCCAGACATTTTTGTTACTCCGATTCCCAACAATCCTTTCACCGGCACGATCAATGTGGAGCGATTTCGGGTTGAACCCGATGGCACAGCCGTGAAATTTAGAACGGTGCGCGATATCGGCCGGGACAGCCGCGGCCGGATCTTCAATGAAATGCGAACGCTGGTGACGGCTTCAAGTGAGGAGTCGCCACAGTTGCTGAGCATACTCATCTATGACCCGGAGACACGGCTTTCCACCACGGTAAACAACTTCAACCACAGTTTCCGGAGAGGGACGGTGAACCGGCCGCCGGAGATGGTGCCGCCATCGTTTCTTTCGGCGTCTTCCGGCCTCAATACTCTTCCGCAAAATCAGTTCACCAGGGAAGAAGACCTGGGCAACAAGGTGATGGATGGATTGACTGTGCATGGAGTGCGCCAGAGCCAGACTATCCCCGCTAAGAATGGCGGAAAGCCTACCGTGGTCACTGACGAATATTGGTACTCGGAGGATTTGCGCATCAATCTGGTAATCAAGCATGATGATCCCCGCCAGGGCGGCGTGACCATGACGGTGACGGGCATTAACCGCGCCGAACCGGATCCTGCCCGATTTGAAATTCCCGAAGGGTTCACTCAGGCGGGAGTCGAGAAGCAGGCGAAGCAGTAGATTGTTTCGTGATTTCAAGTTACGAATTCAGCTGCTCACCCCAGCGACGGCCTTTTCGTGTGCCAATCAGTTTCTTTCTGGTAAGCTGCGGCCAGTGAGAGCACGGAGCCTTCCGCACCACTGGCGCCGGCGATTTGCAGGCCAATCGGCAGGCCTGATTTGGTGAAGCCGCACGGCACAGAGATGCAAGGCAGTCCGTAGACGTTAAAAGGACGCGTGTTGCGCAGCATGACGAGCTCTTTGGCACGAAGGTCATTCGGGTTTTTGGTCAACTCAGCAAATGTGGGCGGCGGTGCAGGCGTGGTAGGGGTGATGATCAGGTCTGCGCGGTTAAACAGTCTGGCAATTTCCCGGCGCTGGCTGAGCAGTTCGCGGTATTGATGTATGTAGTCAGCTGCGCTCACGTCAGAGCCGCTGCGGATACGCTTGAGCGTTTCCGGATCATAATCTTTTTCGTGCTCAGCTACGTAGGCCTGGTGATAAGCAAACGGCTCACACCGCACCACGGTGCGGTCAACGTCAGTGGATAGGCTGATGTCGATCACCGAGGTCACCAGCTTCCTGATCAGATCAACCGCGTTTTCCACGGCCTTCACGATTTCCGCATCAACATCCTGAAAAAATTCTTTAGCGATACCGACGCGCAGGCTGGTAGTGGGCTCACGCATGGCTGAAGGATAGTAAACGGGCGGAAACTTCTGACAGTTAATGTCCTTCGCGTCGTAATGCGCGATGGCTTGTAGCATAAGTGCACAGTCCGCCACGGTGTGCGCCATGGGCCCAACATGGTCCAACGACCACGAGAGCGGAATGACGCCCCGAGTGCTGACCAGTCCGAAAGAGGGCTTGAGCCCCGTGATTCCGCAATAGGCGGAAGGCAGGCGGATGGAGCCGGCCGTGTCAGTGCCGATGGCGCCGTAACAGAGCCCCAGAGCTACGGCCGCGGCTGATCCGGAAGAAGAGCCTCCAGTAATGTGCTCAAGGCTCCAGGGATTTTTTGCCGGACCGTAATGGCCGATGACGCCGCTCCCACCATAAGCAAACTCGTGCAGGTTCAGTTTTCCCAGCAGCACGGCGCCGGCGGAGCGCAGCCTGCGCACCACTTCCGCATCTTCCTTGGGCACGTTGCCCGCCAGGACTTTGCTGGCCGCGGTGGTCTTCACATGAGCGGTCTCAACCAGGTCCTTCACCGCCAGCGGCATGCCGTGCAGAGGACCCTTCCATTCGCCGCGCTTGATCTCTGCTTCCGCGTTCCGCGCTTCCTCCAGCGCCGTATCTGGCGTGACGGTGATAAAGGCATTCACTTGCGGATTTAGCCGGTCAATTCGATCAAGACATGCCTGCGTGAGGTCCACGGGCGACGCCTCTTTAGTCTGCACCGCCTGGCTGGCGGCAGTCAGATCAGGGTACTGAAGCTGCTGATGCAACGTGTTTGCAGGAGAAGGCATGATGAGTGAGAGAATATCACTGCCAGACGGCCCTGTCTGGTGCGCCTCGATATTTCGCGAAAACGGAGACGACTTGGCAACCACCACTTATCCCGCTGTACGCCGCTCCAGAAAAAAACTACTCGTGGCGGCTTTGCTGCTGCTCAGCGCAGTTGTGGTGCTCAGCACTTCTTTTTATATGTTCCCGGATTTCTACGTGACACGCATACAACGCTATCGCATGTGGCGCATGGGGTTGCAGAGTGAGTGGGTCACGCTGATCGGGTATCCCATCCATTATCTGGTTGCGGGCCAGGGCAAGCCGATTGTGCTGGTGCATGGACTGGCCGGTCGCGCTGAGGATTGGCTGGCAATTGTCCCTGAGCTCACGCATCAAGGCTACAAAGTCTACGCGCCGGACCTACTGGGCTTTGGGCGATCGGCGCGGCCGGATGTGAATTACTCCATCGCGCTTCAAGAAGATATTGTGCGCGAATTTCTGGACAGCCAGAAGCTGCAGCAACCGGACATCGCCGGATGGTCCATGGGCGGATGGATTGTCTTGAAATTTGCGGCAGAGAATCCCGGGCGAGTGCATCGGTTGGTTTTGATGGATTCGGCTGGCCTGAGATATGACGCGGCGAATGCCGCGGCGCTGCGTCCGAAGAGTGAAGATGATCTGGCGCACATGATGCAGGTGCTGACGCCGCATGCGCGGCCGATCCCGAGCTTTTATGCCAAAGAGCTTCTGAGCAAATTTGCCGCTGAAGATTGGATTATTGATCGGGCGCTGAAGTCGATGTATACGGGAAAAGATCTGATGGACGGCAAGATGGATACGGTGAAGATGCCGGTGCTGATCGTCTGGGGCGACCAGGATGTACTCACGCCTCTGGCCATCGGCGAGCAGATGCATGATGCGATGCCGCAATCAGTGTTGCAGGTAGTGCACGGCTGCGGGCATCTGGCGCCGGTGGAGTGCAGCCCGAGAGTGTCATCGGCGATGGTGCAGTTTTTGCAGGCGAATCCGCCAGAGCCGCCGGCGCGGAAAGAGCTGGTAGAGAAGTAATGGAATTTATAATTGGTGATTGATGATTGGTAATTTGCGGCTCCTAATCTGCAACGAAGCACAAGATCCCTCACCTCTATTCGGCAGCTGAAGAATGCGCTGCCTCATTGACGAGGTTCGGGATGACGAATCAAATTTTTGTTCGGTGCATAGCAAATTCGACCCAAAACCACGGATCGATAACCTTTGGCTAAAGGCTGATGGCTGATGTCTAAAGGCTATTTGCCATCTGCCATCTGCTATTTGCTCGACATCCTGGTCTGAATGTACGTTTCGATGACCCTGTCCAGTGATCCCTGGGCGGCGAGGATGTATTCCACTGCATCACGGGCGGCGCCGTGTCCTCCGCGCGAGGGCGTTTCCCAGTGTGCCATCGCCTTTACCTGCGGACGTGCGTTAGCCACGGCAATGGCGAGTCCACAACGACGCATGATGGGAAGATCAATCACGTCATCGCCGACGTATGCGATCTCATCTTCTCGAAGCCCGCTCTGGCCGAGGATTTTATCCAGCACTTCAGATTTGTTGTCAGCGCCTTGAAAGAGGAAATCAATCTTAAGATCGCGGGCGCGCAATGCCACAGTTTCAGAGATGCGCTTGGTCACCATACCGGTTTTGATTCCGCCCATCCGGGCCAGCGAGATAGCCGTACCATCATGGGCATTAAAACCCTTGGCCTCGACCATCTCATGGCTGATGATGCCGTAGCCAGGCGCGTCGCCGTGTTGCTGGCGATGCGTGTCTGTGGCCCGTGGGCCAGATGAGGGAGCAGGGAAGAACCATATGCTGCCGTCGGTAAGGACACCGTCTACGTCGAAGAGAATGAGTTTGATATTCCTGGCGAGATCGAGCGGACTAGGCATTTGGGTTCCTTGGGAAAGGTATTTGGTTATTGGTATTTGGTAGTTGGTGTTTGATTCAGACGGTGTTGATCACTGGTAGCCGATTTCATGCGGGATTGCAGGAATCACAGCGCTTACCAATAACCAAATACCAATTTTACCAATCGCTGCCTTTACACCATTTGCGTTCCCCATAAATCATGCAGATGAATAATGCCTTCCACACGACCGTCAGCCAGCGTGACGACCAGTGAAGTAATCTTTTTTTCTTCCATGATGTGCAAGGCGGTCATGGCAAATTCTTCCGGGGCGATGGTCTTGGGGCTGGTTACCATGCAATCGCCGGCGGTGAGGCTGAGAATGTCCTGACGATTCTGCAGAAGGCGGCGAAGATCACCGTCACTGATTACGCCTGCGAGCCTGCCATCTTCGACCACGGTGGTAATTCCCAGACCTTTGCGCGACATTTCATAAATCACGTCATGCATCTTCGTCGTGCGCTCCACCCGGGGAATGGCGTCCCCTGAATGCATCAGTTGAGACACACGAGCCAGCTTCTTGCCCAGCTTGCCACCGGGATGAAGGTTAGCAAAGTCTTCTTCTTTGAACCCACGCTTGTCAGCCAGGGCGAGAGCCAGTGCGTCACCCAGTGCGAGCATGGCGGTTGTCGATGCGGTGGGCGCAAGGCCCATGGAGCATGCTTCCTTGTCGATGGAGCAATCGAGCGCGATCTCAGCAGCCTGCGCCAGAGTTGAGCGCCGGGACGGAGGATAAAGCCTGTCGCCGGTAATCGTGATCAGTTTCACGCCGGTGCGCCGGATGGTAGCCAGCAGTTGCAGAATCTCTTCCGTCTCGCCGCTATAGGAAAGTGCGAGAACCACATCACCTTTCACAACCATGCCGAGGTCGCCATGGATTGCCTCTGCGGGATGAAGGTACAAGGCAGGCGTGCCAGTGGAGCTGAGAGTGGCGGCGATTTTGCGGGCGATGATCCCACTCTTGCCCATGCCGGTGACCACCACTCGTCCTCCGCATGAGTGCAGGCACTCCACAGCACTGCTAAAGTCGGCAGCCATGGGCCCGGCAATGCGTTCAGCCAGCTCGCGCAGGGCTTCCGCCTCAATACGAACAACGTTTGAACCAATGGAGTGCACGGGAAATAATAGTAGCAGAGCGGGCAGATTCCTATTGCCCTGCAATAATAATGTTGTTGCCAATGACAACGCTCACGCAAATTTCGGAACAACTCAAAGCCGCTGCCATGGGCGAGGGCTTCGATCTTGTCGGCATTGCGCCGGTGACCGAAGCCGCATTGCCGGAAGCGGATGAGTTCGAGCAATGGATTGCCGCGGGCCATGCCGGCGACATGAAATATCTGGAAAAGCGTGACGAGCATGGCAATCTGCGGCGTGCGTCAGTACGGAACTCGGCGGGCTGGGCACGGTCCGTGGTGGTGTGCGCGCTGAACTACAACACTGACCAACCTTACTCAACGCAGATTGCGGGCAGTGATCCGGAGCGAGGATGGATATCGCGCTACGCGTGGGGAGCCCATGATTATCATGACGCGCTTATGCCTCGCCTGCGCCGGGTTGAGGCGGCAATTCGCGAGCTATGCGCAGACCTGCCAATCCAGCCGGAGACACGCTGCTACGTCGATACCGGGCCGGTTCTGGAGCGCGCGTACGCGAAATATGCCGGCGTGGGATGGATTGGGAAAAATACCTGCATCATTCATCCGAAAATGGGATCATGGCTGTTTCTGGGAGTGATTGTTACCTCACTGGAACTGATGCCCGATGCGCCGATGCCAGATCGTTGCGGCAGTTGCACACGCTGCATTGATGCCTGCCCCACAGATGCAATTCTTGCACCCGGCAATATGGATGCGCGGCGCTGCATTGCGTATCTCACGATCGAGAAACGGGGCATTCTGGATGAAAAACTGCGCGCGGAGATGGGCGAGCACATTTTTGGTTGCGATATCTGCCAGGACGTTTGTCCATGGAACAAAAAATCAGGGAATGCTCCAGCTGCGGCACTTGAGGAGTTCCAGGCGCGAGAAGGATTGTTTCGGCCAGATCTCCAGCGGCTGGCGGAAATGGATCAAGAGGCTTTCCGGCAGACCTTTCGACATTCTCCGGTGAAGCGTGCAAAGTTCTCTGGCATCAAACGGAACGTTGCTGTGGCCATGGGCAACAGCGGGAACAAAGCTTTCCTGCCGGTGCTGGAAAAGATGGCAGGCGGCGATGATGAGGTTGTGGCCGAGCATGCGCGCTGGGCGATGGAGAGGCTGAGGGAATCGCCATAATCGGCCGAAAATTGGGATGAATCAGGACGGAAAATGAAAGCGGCGCCTCCTGGGAGACGCCGTTTCAGCTCGATTAGTAATGGAGATAAAAGGTATGAAGCTATAAAACGGTCCGAAGTGGTAAGTTGCCGCGGTCGTCGGGGGCCTTGCGCGGCGGCTTACCACTCCCTGCGGGGAGGACCGGTTCTTTCACCACGAACCAAAGCTCCTGGAGGAAACGGGAGCTTCTTATATTCTCCAGAACGCAGGCCTCAGCCGGGCTTGCAAAGTATTTTTTTAGAAAATGTCTTTTGCCTTGTCGATTTGAATCGCGCCCATTCGACTAGCCCATGAATAGGTACACGTTCAAGTTTTGCAGAACCAAAATACTGCAACATCTGATGCCTGTAAAACCAACGTGTGCAACAATCAATCGCTCACACGGAGAGACATATGCAATATCTTTTACTGATTTACGAGCAGGAATCCACATGGGCAGCCATCCCGGACGCGGAAAGACAGAAAATTTACGCGGACTACGGCGCCCTTATTGAAGACATGAAGAAGGCCGGCAATTACATTGGAGGCCATCAGCTTCAGCCGGTGGCCACGGCCAGCACGGTGCGTGTACGCAATAGCAAGAAGGCGGTTACGGACGGACCGTTCGCCGAGACGAAAGAGCAGCTTGGCGGCTATTTCCTGGTGGAAGCCAAAGATCTGGACGATGCGTTGGCTTTGGCGGCGCGCGTCCCATCTTCCAAGACTGGGTCGATTGAAGTGCGGCCGGTAGTTGCAAACAGAATGTAAATTCTCGCGCGGCAACAGCCTGATGGCATACTGATTGCCGTCAGGCCAGCCGCATGCAAATGGAAAACATCTATCGCCAGGAATGGGGACGGGCGCTCTCAACACTGATCCGTCTTCTGGGGGATTTTGACCTGGCGGAAGAATCGTTACAGGAAGCCTTCACCATTGCGCTTCAGCGATGGCCGCACCAGGGTGTACCCGCGAATCCCAGCGCGTGGTTGATATCAACAGCCAGACATAAGGCGATTGATTATCGACGCCGGCAGCAACGTATTGAGTTGCGGGACCATGAAGGGCTGATCGAGGCGGCTGGCGCTTCGCCTGCAAGCGAAACAGTCGAGAGCCATGACTTGGAAATGCCAATGCAGGACGACCGCCTGAGCCTGATTTTCACGTGTTGCCATCCGGCGTTGGCACAGGACTCACAAGTGGCCCTGACGCTGAGATCACTCTGCGGACTTACCACGGAAGAAGTTGCGAGAGCCTTTCTGGTTTCTGTTCCCACTATGGCGCAGCGAATTGTTCGTACCAAACAAAAGATCGCCCAGGCACATATTTCATTCCGCGTGCCAGATCGCGGCGAGCTGCCAGAGCGACTTGAAGCAGTGATGCTCGTTATCTACCTGATTTTCAATGAAGGATACTCGGCGAGCGCCGGTGACACTCTTATCCGCAGGGAGCTGTGTACGGAGGCGATCCGTCTGGCAAGGCTTCTCAGTGATCTTCTGCCTGATGCAGTGGATGTGCGCGCACTGCTGGCGCTGATGCTGCTGCATGATTCGCGACGAGCGACCCGTACCGGCCCGAACAATGAATTCATACCCATGGAAGAGCAGGACCGCAGCCGATGGGACCAGGAAGAGATTCGTGAAGGGTTGGCACTAATTGATTCGGCATTGCGGGGCGGCCCGGCGACTCCGTATGCATTGCAGGCAGCGATTGCCGCGTTGCATGCGCAGGCTTACCGCGCTTCAGAGACTGACTGGCCACAGATTGCCGGATTGTATGCAGCGTTGCTCCGCGTGTCACCGTCGCCGGTGATAGAGCTGAATTATGCAGCGGCCGTGGGGATGGCCCATGGTCCTGAATCCGGCCTGCGATTGCTGGAGAACTTTGCCGAGAGCCGCGAATTGAGCGACTACTATCTTCTTCCGGCGGCGCGGGCAGACCTGCTGCGTCGTGCGGGACGCATGCGTGAAGCAGCGGAAGCCTATGGTGACGCATTGCGGCTGGTGAAAAGCGCGCCGGAACGGCAGTACCTGATGCGGAGGTTGGGAGAAGTGGGAGGGGATTTTAAATTGCAAATTTGAAATTTGAAATTTTTGCGCATGGTCACAAATGGCCGTCACGCGTAGAATGATGGGTCGTTAAATGGCTGATATTTGAAGGGGTACTAACCATGCGCACAAGGATTTCTCTGCTTCTGACTTTCGTTTCTCTGGCCGTACTTGCCGCGGCGGCTTTTGCTCCGGCCGGCCAATATGAAGTTAAACAGAAATACGTCCTCGGAGGAGACGGAGGCTGGGACTACCTGACTTATGACTCCGCAGGCAAGCGTCTCTTTATTTCCCGGGGAACGCACGTGATGGTAGTGGACACCGCCAAGGGAACGGTCGTGGGTGACGTGCCGAATACGCCGGGTGTTCACGGGATCGCATTGGCACAGGATCTGGGCAAGGGATTCACCAGCAACGGTCGTGAAAACAGCGTGACGGTATTCGATCTCAAGACGCTCAAGGAAACAGCGCGCATCAAGATTGAAGGCGAGAATCCTGATGCAATTCTGTATGAACCCACTACGCAGCGGATATTCACCTTCAACGGTCGCAGCAAGAATGCAACGGTGATTGACGCGGCTAAGGGCACCGTGGTCGGCAACATTCCGTTGGATGGCAAGCCGGAGTTTGCCGCGGCTGATGGTAAAGGCGTGGTGTTCGTCAACATTGAAGACAAGAATGAAATCACCAGTATCGATGCCAAGAAAGCGTCAGTGATCAAGAGTTGGCCTCTGACGGGTTGCGACGAGCCTTCCGGGCTGGCCATGGATGTAAAGAACCGCCGCCTGTTTTCCGGATGCGGCAATAAAGTGATGGCTGTGACGAATGCGGATACCGGCAAAGTGGTGACTACCATCCCGATTGGCCAGGGCGTGGACGCAAATGCCTTTGATGCCGATAACCAGCTTGCCTTTAGCTCGAATGGCGAAGGCACGCTCACCGTGGCGCATGAGGATTCAACCGATAAATATTCCGTGGTGGACAATGCGACGACGCAACGCGGCGCCCGCACCATGGCGCTGAACACCGATACGCATGAGGCTCTGGTGGTTACGGCGGAAATTGAAGAGGCGCCTCCGGCCAAGGAAGGTGAGCGTCCGCGACGCACGATGAAGCCGGGAACGTTTACGTTGCTGGTGGTGGGGAAGAAGTGATTCTTTTATCACGAGGGAACCCTGCCGGCACCATTATTTTGGCTATAGGAAATGAGAGAGACGTGGCATGCCACGTCTCTACGTTAGGATTACCATCTGGGGAAACATCCGCGCAGCTTTTAGGGATTTCTCGACTCGCTCGGGATTGAAAGCAAGAAGCATGCCTGCAGGATTGAAAACAAGACGCATTCTCCTGATTGAAAACACAAAGCACTTTCTACTTCAAATACTGGTCAGGTATTGTGTGGTCCTTGTCTTCGGCTTGCCAGAAAATGGTGATGATCCACCACCGGGTCCCATCATTGAAAAGTTGAAAGCTGTTGATACCGCGAGCAAAAGGCTTGGCGTCTTCTTTTGCATGGCGGGATTCATAAGTACTCCACACATGAGCAATGTGGTCCCAGGTCTCGACCTTGTTGCCGATGGAACGCTCAAAGAATCCTTCTTTATCAAAGGCGGCCGTGCCGCGAACAACGTACTCGTCCGGGGTAAGCATCCGAGCGCCGGCAACGCCTTGTGGGGTGCGTCCGCTGGGAATGAGTCGGGCACCGGGGTAGAAGAGCGAGCGAAAACGGTCCCAGTCGCGCTTGCCGGCAGGACCGGAAATCACGTCGTAGCAGGCGGCAACAGCGTGCTCTATGGTGTCAACGTCACCGGGCCTGGCGGCGGGTGCGGCCGGGGCGGCAGGAGCGCTTGGCTGCGGTGTCGATGCCTGTGGTGTTGATGCCTGTGGTGTTGACGGCTGAGCATTTGCCTTGGGGGGCGTCTGTGCGACGCTTAACGTTGCCGTGAGCACGATCAGGAATGTGCTGGAAATGATCTTTTTCATGGGATGAATGTAGCACCAAAGCTTGAAATTTAGAATTCGGCCCATCTTCCTTCTGCACTTTGATCCAACCAGGCTTTACGACACGACTAGCATTGCCGCAGTTTGCCGCTTTACGGCTTCGTCTCTACCTCGGTATGTTAGACAGAGATGCCACAAACACTTGCCGGATATGCGCAGCTTCATCTGTCGCTGGGCAACGAGATTGCCTTCGTCTACCGGCGAGGCTTTCGCACGCATCGCTGGACCTATGCACAGGTAGCCCGGCTGGCATCCTGTTTTGCGCGCGAACTGGAACGGCGCAAGATCGGCAAAGGCGATCGCGTGTTGTTGTGGGGTGAGAACTCCGCCGAGTGGGTGGCGGCATTCTTCGGCATCATGCTTCGGGGAGCCGTAGCTGTCCCCATGGACAAGATTGCTGCACCCAGCTTCGCCCAGCGCGTAGCATCTGATGTTGATGCAAAGTTATATGTTGGCTCGGCGTCACTGGCGGAGCATGCGAACGGCATTCCGTGGATTGAACTGGAAGCGCTCCATGACAACATCAATGATGACTGCGGGCCGTACACGCCCGTGGAGATTACGCGTGACGATCCGGCGCAGATCATTTTTACCTCCGGCACCACGGCTGATCCGCGCGGCGTGGTGCTTACGCACGGCAACATACTTACCAGCGTGGATCCCATTGAGCGCGAGATACCGAAGTATCGCAAGTACGAGCGCATCTTTCATCCCATACGTTTTCTGCACATGCTGCCGTTGAGCCATGTCTTTGGCCAGACCATGGGCATGTTCATCCCTCCGGTCATCGCCGGGACGGTCTTCTTTCAGGATAGCTTTAAACCCAGTGACGTAATCGACACGATCAAACGTGAGCGAGTATCGGTGCTAGTGGCGGTGCCGCGGATTGCCGAGTCGATGAAAACGAGGCTTGAGGCTGATCTTGGTGCGGACATCCAGAAGAACTGGCAGATCGCGGAAAAAGAAAAGTTTCTTAAACGCTGGTGGCGATTCCGTAAGGTTCATTCACATCTGGGCTGGAAGTTCTGGGCGATTATCTCCGGCGGCGCGGCCCTGGATCAGGCGACCGAAGAATTCTGGCGACGCCTTGGTTACGGCGTAATTCAGGGCTATGGACTCACGGAGACAAGTTCACTGGTGAGTTTGAATCATCCATTCAAGATTGCCGGCCGCTCGATTGGCAAAGTGCTGGGCGGGCGTGAGATGAAACTGGATCCGGAGACGGGTGAGATTCTGGTGCGCGGCGCTAATGTGGCCAAACAATACTGGGAGGGGAAAGAGTTGAAGCCAGTTACGGGAGAAGAAGGCTGGTTTCGCACCGGCGACCTGGGCGCCGTGGATGCTGACGGCAATCTTTTTTTCAAAGGCCGCAGCAAAAATGTCATCGTTACGCCGGCGGGATTGAAGATTTATCCGGAAGATCTGGAGCAGGCGCTGCGGCAGCAGCCGGAGATTCGCGATTGCGTCGTTTTTGGCGTAGCTCGCGGAGGCAATGCCGAAGCGTGTGCGGCATTGCTGATGCGCAATGGGAGCTCAGCCAACACGGCAGTGAGCAAAGCCAACCAGCAACTGGCGGACTTCCAGAAGATTCGCTGCTGGCTGGAGTGGCCTGATGAAGATTTTCCACGTACGCCAACACAAAAGCCGAAGATGGACACAATCCGCCGCGCAGCGGAGGCGAAACTTGGCGGCGTTGTCGCCACGGAGTTGGCACAGACGATTTCGTCTTCCGGTACGTTGCAGGACCTGATCGCCGGAGTTGCCGGCCGCAGCGCGCAGTTAAGACCGGGCGCACACCTGGAAGACGATCTCAACCTGAGTTCGTTGGAGCGTGTTGAACTGATGGCCGCGCTGGAAAATCGGTATCAGGTGGAGCTCAGCGATCATGACTTCTCCCAGGTGACCACGGTAGGCGAGCTGGAAAAGCTGCTGAAGAAATCTGCGCCACGGCAGGAGGACGCCCCCGGGAAGCCGACGGAAGCGCAGAGAGATAAAGACTATCCATATTCGCGCTGGGCGCAGCGCTGGCCCATTACGTGGATCCGCACGCTGGTCTATCACCTGGTCACTCTGCCCTACATCCTCATTATGGGCCGGCCGCGGGTGATTGGCCGTGAGCGGTTGAAAGACTTCCATGAAACGGCGCTGATCGTAAGCAATCACATTACCCATATTGATATTGGATACATTCTGGCGGCGCTTCCATTTCACATGAGACGCAGAGTCGCCGTGGCGATGCAGGGTGAAATGCTGCGTTCCATGCGGCGTCCTTCGCATGACCTGCCATTGCTGCGACGCTGGCTTGATCAGCTAGATTATTTCCTGATTGCCGCCTTCTTCAATGTTTTTTCACTGCCCCAGAAGGCCCGCTATCGTGAGAGCTTCAAGTTCGCCGGCGAAATGGCTGACCAAGGCTACAACGTGGTGATCTTTCCCGAAGGTCGGCGCACAGAAACCGGCGAGATGAGCGCCTTTCGCAGCGGCATTGGGTTGCTGGCCACGCATCTTGATCTGCCCGTAATCCCCATGCGGATTGACGGACTGTATCCATTGAAGGTGGCGAAGAAACACTATGCGAGCCCGGGGACGATCCAGGTGCGTATCGGCGATCCGATACGGTTTGAAACGACCGCCGATCCCGAGGACATTGCCAAAGAATTGCAGAGGATCGTGGCAGGGATGTAGGGATTGCCAAAATTGCCGATCACTACTTAGCTCGGCGCTTTTTTGCAGGTTTCGCGGCGTTTGCGCTTCGGGATATTTTAACGGGCCTGGCTAGTCTGGTGGCTTTGGTTTTCTTTGTGACCGCGCGTGGTGACGCCGCCGGACTCTCAGCCACGCGCTCTTCCAGTTGTTCCAGTTTCGGCAGCTTCTGCTTCAGGTTCATCACTGGCTCGAATAGGTCGCCCATTTTTTCTACACGCTTTACTGTCTGGTCAGCAGTAAAGGCCAGCAGCTCAGGGTCGGCTTTCTTCAGGCACTCTTCCACTTCTTTCCAGCTTACCGGCGTGGACACTGTGGGCTGATCTTTTGCGCGAAGGGAATAGACGTTGACCGTTGTCTTATAGCTATCGTTCTGGCTCCAGTCGACGAAGACTTTGCTGGCGCGCAGGGCCTTCTTCATATCGGAAACAACCAGATCAGGGTGGCATTCCTCCAGCAATCGGGCCACCGCCTTGGCGAATGGCTTGGTGTGGTCATACGTGACAAGAGTGTTCAGCGGGACGTAAACCTGCAGGCCCTTGGAGCCTGATGTCTTGGGGAAGGCTTCCAGTCCAAAACCGGCAAAGAGATCGCGAATCCAGAGACCTACCTGGCAGCACTGCACAATGGTGGCCGGCGGGCCGGGATCGAGATCAAAGGCAATTACGGTTGGCTGATCCAGCTTCTCTGATCGTGAAAGTGAGGTGTGCAGCTCAAGATCGGCCAGATTGGCCAGCCACACGAGTGAAGGCAGGTCTGCCACCGAGCAGTAGTCCATGAATTTGTTGTTGCCGCCACTCCAGACCTTGATCGTCTTCATCCACTCCGGCCGGTATGTTGGACAGTTTTTTTCGTAGAAATGCATGCCTTCCACGCCGTTGGGATAGCGCTTGAGCGTGAGAGCACGGTTGGCCAGGTGCGGCAGCAGCACCGGAGCAATGCGGATGTAATAGTCAATCACCTGGCCTTTGGTAAACCCAGCTTTCGGATACAAGACCTTTTCCAGGTTTGATAGCTTGATTTCCCGGCCGTCAACTTGAATGGTGGATTCAGTTTTTGCCACGTGTGAGCTCCTGCCCGCGTTCCAGATGATAGTCAAGTCTGGCGGCGATACGCGCTGTCTCGATGAGCCAGACTTCATTTTAGATGCCAGTCGGTGGCGGGCGATGGGGAGATCTAATCCAGACCTGTTCCCGAATTTGAGTCGTTTTTTCCGTTGACACTCCAACAACATACAACGGCGGCACGCATCTAATGCATGATGCCTTTCGAGGGTACCAAACCGCTGCCGGTAAGTTCGTCGCAACCACCATGCTTTCCCGCAGTGCAGGAAAACCTATTTCGTGAAGTATTGGAATTGATGGAGCGCGAGCAAGTCCCGGTGGTTGTTTCTGGGGCATTTGCCCTGCATGAGCATACGGGCATATGGCGCGACACCAAAGACCTTGATCTATTCCTGCCGGCGCAGGAGGTGGAACGCGCACTGCAGGTGCTCGATCGCGATGGCTTTGAGACTGAGGTCCTGGATCCGGTATGGTTGGCCAAGGCGCATCGCGGAGAATATTTTGTGGATCTGATCACCGGCATGAGCAACGCCGTGGTGCGTGTGGACTACTCATGGATACGCCGAGCCAGCCGCACGAAGATCTTCGGAATTTCCGCGCGTGTGCTGGCCCCGGAAGAATTGATCGCTTCCAAAGTATTTGTCACGCGACGTGAACGCTTTGACGGCGCCGATATCTGCCATGTGATCTACGGTACGCGGGGCCAGTTTGACTGGCAGCGATTGATGAGCCTGATGGGCGAGCACTGGCAGATGTTGCTGTGGTGCCTGGTGCTCTATCAATACATCTACCCTGGCTACTGCAACTACGTCCCCGCCAATATATGGGAAGAGCTGTTATCACGCTTCAAGATGGAGTTGAAGCATCCGAATGAAGCCATTGATTTCCGGGGCAGCCTGATTGATGAAAAGATGTTCGCCATTGACGTGCGGGAGTGGGGCAAGCGCGACGTCATGGAAGAGTATCGCCTTCGGGCCGATTGCATTCACAGCAACGGCCTAAAGCAGACCCACAATATCGATCAACCTGAGTCAGACAACGAGGAAAATAAAGCCGCATGATTAAAGCCAGTCTATGAGAATCGCCGCTACCGCCGACATCCATTTTTCTCCGCAGAGCTATGACCGAATCCGCGAACCGCTGGGTCAGGTACGGGACGAAGCCGATGTCCTGGTCATTGCCGGCGACCTAACCAATTATGGCAAGCCGGAAGAAATGCATTCACTGCTCAATGCGCTGGTACGGCTGCGCATTCCTATCATCGCCGTGCTGGGTAATCATGATTATGAAAGTTCCTGCGAACAGGAACTGATGAAGATGATGACGTCTGAAGGAATCAAGGTGCTGGACGGCAGCAGTTATGAACGCGACGGCATCGGCTTTGCCGGGGCCAAGGGATTTATCGGCGGGTTTGGCCGCGGCGTGCTGACGGCCTTCGGCGAAAAAGAGGTCAAGGCATTCGTACAGGCGTCACTGGATGAAACGCTCAAGCTGGAGCGCGCGCTGTCGATGATCCGGACAGAAAAGATTGTGATTGTGACGCATTATGCTCCGATTTGTGAAACCGTGATCGGAGAGCCGCAGGAGATATGGCCGTATCTGGGGAGCTCTCGATTATCAGAAGTGATTGATCGTCACGGGGCCAAATTGGCGCTGCATGGTCACGCACATCATGGCAGGCCAGACGGCAAGACCACAGGCGGCGTTCCCGTACACAATGTTGCGCTCAGTTTGTTGCTGCAACATAACGGTGGGAAGCCGTATCGGGTGTTTGATGTGTAGCTACGAGCCATTAGCTATTGGCCATTAGCACTTAGCCCTTTGCATGGCACTCGTTTTCGTAACGTATCGTGCATTTCCATTCGAGCCTGCGAGCTTTGAGAGTCGAACAATCACCTGAGTCTGGAAATATCTTGGTCGGCGATCGAGGGGATTAAGTACGTAACCCACGCTTTCTAATCAGATAGTTGCGCAAAAGTGGGTCGGCTTTGCAGCCGTTCAGCCTTAAAAAGTCATCTCATTCAGTAACTGAGCTGCTGCAGGCGGTGTGTGACTGCTTGTGCGTCTTGAAGGAGACCCTGGGATTCTATGGTATGCAGTTTCTGTAATACCGACAATCGCGCTGAAAATCGTTTTTGCGGAATGTGTGGTGTACGGCTGGACAGGCGAACAGCGGAGCGAAGAGTCAATACCGAAGCTCTTCAGCTCAAGTGTCCATCTTGCAGTTATGTCAATGAGAAGGGCCACAAGTTTTGCGGACAGTGTGGCACGCGGGTTGACCGCCGCATCAACGAGCGGCGCGGCAGCATGGTGGATACGCGGGCCACGGCGGGCGCTAACGCGTCTCTGCCCACGCCAGATGATGCCCGACGGACTAAATCTGGTTCCAGTCTGGCGGTATCTGGCGAGCGTGAGGATGATTTGCCAAGTGCGCCGGCTCCCAGCTCAGGGATTTTTGTCAACGATGTGCGCGGGAATGATGTGCGCGGGAATGATACCCGCCACAATGAAGAGCTGCGTGAGAAGTTCGTGCGCGAAGAGCTGCGTCGCGAAGGTTCGCCGGGTCGCGATATGTCGCTTCGGCATGATGCCGCGCAACCTGTTATACGTGAAAGCCCACTACGGGATGCGTCCCCGCGAAACCGAACGATTCGGGACGCCGATTTTCACGGAAGAGAGCAGGACCCGCCGGGAATTATAGGACCTTCTTTTCTCGGGCTTGGCAATGATCCGGAGAATGAAGGCGAATATCTCCTGGAAGATGAAAGCGGTTCCGGTGCAGGGCTCAGAAGGCTGATTCTGCTGGTTGTTCTGGCAGCAATTGTAGGCCTGATCTTCATGCAGTGGCGCTCAAGTTTGAAGGCCAATCCAAAAACGCCGGAGCTGAATCCAAGCGCCGCGCCGGCACGTCAGGGCAACAGTACTGCTCCAGCCTCTCCGTCACCACCCGGCCAGAAGGCGGGTGGACAAGAACAGAGTACGCTGGATTCAGGAACAGTCTCTGCCGATACCACCAAGGGCGACAACGGTGAGAACGGTTCCGGGAAAAACAAACAGACAGATACTCTGGCGCGCGCCGATGACCCTGGCATTCTGCCGAATGCGGCTGACAGGAACCCGGCTGAAGGAGGGCATGCAAGCGACGCATCCAAGCCAAATATCGCTGCCAAACCAGGCGAGCCGGCGAAGGCCAGCGATGATGCCAAACCGAAAGACCCCAATGATCCCACCCCATCTGCCGCAAACGGGGGCAAGGCGGATTCATCCAAATCTTCCGCCGTGGTGGACACAGCCACGGTCTATCCCTCAGCACCAGTACGGCCCAGCGCGGCGCTATTGCGCGCTCAGCAATTTCTTCAAGGCCGGGGTGTGCCCCAGAATTGTGAACAGGGATTGATCTATCTGAGAGCGGCGGCGCAGAGGAACGAACCCGCGGCGGCCGTCCAGATGGGAGCGTTATATTCCGCGGGACATTGCGTGAAACAGGACCGCGTGATGGCCTACCGATGGTTCAACTCCGCGCACGAATTGCAGCCCGCTAATCAATGGATACAGAAAAGCATGGACCAGCTGTGGGCGCAGATGAGCCAACAGGAACGCAGACTGTCAGGCTACTGAAGCCGATCTATATTCCTAGCTTCTTCACTTCTTCGTTGTAATACTTCCGATAAAGAATGTCCCATTCCTGCGTGCCTTCAGTAATGGTGCGGCGCTGGCTTTCAATCTTCTGGCGGGCGGCCAGGTCCAGTTTTTCTTCGTCTTTCAGAAGTTCTTCCAGAATCCGGCGGGCTTCCATGCGGATGGTGTTGGGGTCTTCAATGAATTCCACCTGGTCAAGCTCAGTCAGGGCATTGGCTACTGCATGGGCGAGTTTGTTGACTTTGTCGCGAGAGAGCCTCACAGCACCGCCTTATATTTCTTAACCAGTTCGCCTTTTACCTTCTTGAACATTTCCTGATAGCTGGCGCCGGCCTTGCGGAGTTCATCGTCGTATTGTTCAAGAATGAGCCGGACTTCGTCATTGATACGGTCTTCCAGCTGAAGTTCTTCGAGCAGGGCGTTATTGAGAGCTTCAGTCACTGAGGCGACGTTATCCGTCTCAATGAACTCTCCGGCAATGAGTTTTTGGGTGACCTGCCGGGCTAAAAACCCGACATATTCCTTAGATAAGAGCATGTGTTTGTTTGCGTATCTGCCTGAAACAAATAGTCTAGCATACGGATAGTGGGAGCGCGTCTGAAGGGCAAGATGGAAGGGAACGCGTCCGCTGGAAGTATAGCGGTTTGCAAAAGGAGAAACATCGCGCGGGCGCTCTTTCCTGTGTAATCCGTGCGAATCGCGGCAAAGCAAAAAGGTTATTCTTTTCGCCGCCGAGACTTTCCTGTTTGCGCTAAAGAACTCCGAAATCAATCTATTGTTGCCTCACCAGTGCCGGCTACCCCATATCTTGTAGTGGCGAAATAAAAGCGAAAACGATAGAATGCCTTGCATACCCAAGCGGCTGGTGCAGCGGGACCCCACTACCCGTTGAAGCCGGCCAAGGAAGGCTTCGATGTCATTGAGAGCAAATACACCGTCGCAATTCCGCGTTCTGATGTTTGAAGAAGCAGCCGCCAACTGGCTGGAGATCAAGAAACGCCACAACCGTAAACCACGAACGATTGAGATGTATCAATGGTATCTACGCAATCTGAGCAGGAAATTTGCCGGCATGCTGCTGGCGCAGATTCAGTTCAAAGACATTCTGGAATATCAGCAGAAGAGAAAGCTGACGGCGGGCCCTTCCTGCGTGAACCATGAGATCAATACGCTGGCCCAGATACTGCGGCAGGCCGACCTGTGGGATGCGATGGAGAAATCTTATCGTCCGCTACCGCTTCCCGGCTGGACGCCGCCCAAGGTGCTGACGGCGCAGGAAGAAGAAAAATTCTTTCGCGTGGCGGCAGGGAATCCGGACTGGAGCGTGGCGTACTGGGCCGTGTCGCTGACAAACAATACGTCGGGCAAGGGGACGGAGCTGCGGCTGTTACAGATCAAACACCTGAAACTGGAGCAGGAAATGCCCACCCTGTATATCCCGGATGAGACGGTGAAGAATGACCTGGGAGCGCGTGTGGTGCCGCTGAACGAAGTGGCGGAAAAGCAAATCCGCCGGATACTGAAGCGGGCGCATGCGCTGGGGGCGAGGAGCCCGGAGCACTATGTGTTCCCGTATCGTATCAAGAAAAATATCTATGACGTGACGCGTCCGGCGTCGCCGAATTTCCTGCGGACGGCGTTTCGGTCGATGCGTCGCGCCACGGGCATGGAGTGGCTGCAGCCGCGGAACTTCCGCAATCAGATCATCAACAAGCTATTTGAGAAAGGAACACCGCAGGAGACGATTATCTCGATTGCAGGACACCAGTCACTCAAGATGTCACGGTATTACTCGCTCATCAAAATTTCTGCGAAGGCAGAGGCGCTGCGGGCGATCTGTCCGCAGCCGAGGAATTCAGCATGAGAGGCGGAAAATGAACATTGGCGAGGCATCCATTTTGAATCTGCTGCTGGCGCAGTCCACGCGCAGCGATCATTACTGCGCGCTGGTGGATGTGAGCGGTGTGTTCGATGCGCAGTTTGCGGCGGAGATGGATGCCGATATGGAAAAGCTGCTCTGGGTGCGATGTGGAAGCTCGCGGACAAAAGAGTATGAGTTCGAGCGGGTAGCGCTGCTAAGCCGGCCGATGAGCCTGGAACTGATGATGGCGGGCCCGATGAGCTTCAATCTTATTCATGGTGATGTGATCGGCAGTCTGGCTGCTTTGGCCGAAAAAAAACCAGTACAGAGTGTGAGTGAGCTGGTTACTCAGCAAAAGATGGCGGCCGGCGGCGAACGGACGCTGACAGTCGAGCTAGTTGATAGAGGAGACAATCCGCGAACTTTGCGCCGACCACTTGCGCGATCCGGCATGGGCGTGAGCAGGCTGGACCTGAAACAGGAGATGAAGCCGCTGGAGAAAGCATTTAAGGCGGCAGACATTCTGCTGCAGAACGGCGGATTCGGATTGATTGCCGTGGACTTGAGTGGCGTGGATGAGCGCCTGTTGCGCAAGGTGCCGAAGGCGACGTGGTTTCGCTTTTCCCGCGTAGCGGAGAAGACGCAGACCATGCTGGTGTTTCTGGCGGCCTATCCGGCGGCAGGGAATTGCTCGGCGTGGACGCTGCGGATGAAAGGTATGCGTGCGGTCTGGTCAGGCAGCGTGGACGCACCGCATACCAACATTCTTGTCGATGTGAGTTTTGGCGCGGAGGTGACACGATTCAGGCGTCGAGGGAAAGTGGAGTTTCCGAAAGTGTTTAAAGCCCCGGCAAAGATGCCGGTGGCGGGGGTGAAGGAATTGCTCCGACTGCGCTCAGGGTGACAAGGGGAAAACATTTCAAATTTGAAAGTTTAAATTTTAAATTTAAGCCGCACGTTTTCAACGTTGGCAATTTCGGCGATTCTGCAATTTCTTCCAATGTTATTCGGTTGCATTTACGTTCCTGATTTTCCGGTACAAGCTACGCTTCTGTGTGAGGGGAAGATCTATTTGGCAGAAGGCATTGCCACCCAGAAGACGCTTCCTGATAAGAGAGCCGGCAAGGGTTCTCTGGCCCAGACGTCTTCAGCCCAAATTTCTTCCGACACATCTTCTGCCAAAGCCTCTTTGCTTGAGAAATCTTTCCGTAAATACCAGATTGCGGTGCTGGATGGTCCCGCCAACCAGATGAAGGTGTTCGCCTGCAATGAACCGGCGCGGCAGGCCGGCATTGAGATTGGCATGACCAAAATCCAGGCGGAGGCGTTGCCAAGCGTGGCGTTGCGCAAGCGAGTGCTCGATCTTGAGTTTGTTGCGCATGCGGTACTGCTGGAGTGTGCGGGAAAGTTTTCACCGCGCATGGAATCAACATGTCCGGGTACGGTGATCATTGATCTCACGGGTACGGAACGCTTGTCGGGCTCGAAGAAGAAGATTGCGGAGAGGCTGCGTGACGCGGCACAAGAGTGCGGATTGAGCGCCAACGTGGCGCTGGCATCGAATGCTGACACGGCATTGTATGCAGCGATCGGCGTTCAAGGTGTAACTGTGATTCAGGATGGCGAAGAAGCACAAAGGCTGGGCGATCTGCCGGTCGGGCTGTTTCAGGTGACGGGCGTTCAATTTGATCGTCTTCAAATCACAAATCACCCAATCACAAATCGCAAATCCGGAAGCAGTGCTTCCGGAATGCTTCGATCGGGAAAATCCTCTGGAACGCAGCCCGACACGTCCAACATCGCAGACGCGCTGAACGGATGGGGTATACGCGATTTCAAATCGCTGGCGGCACTCCCATCCGTCGCACTGACGCAGCGGCTGGGCCAATACGGCCTGCACTTGCAACGGCTGGCGAAAGGTGAAGTACAACGCGAGATTGTTCCACATGTCGAAACAAGTTCATTTCTGCAAAGCATGGAGATGGAAGAATGCATTGATTTGCTGGAGCCATTGGGTTTTGTGCTGGGTGATTTGCTGGAGCGGATTCTATTGCAGCTGATCAACCGATCGCTGGCCACGGACCGCATACAGGTTGATCTTGATCTGGAGATCCATTCTGACTGCCAGCTTCAGTTGACCCGGCAACAGTCAGCGCCGCTGGAGCCGACGTATCAAAGAGTGCTGAAGCTGCCGGTGCCAACGCAGGATGCAAAGATCATTTTGAAATTGCTGGAGCTTGATCTGGCGGGGAAGCCTCCGCATGCGCCGGTGAAGAAGGTGAGTGTTGAAGCATTTCCGGCGCGGGTGAAATTTGGCCAGACCGGGTTGTTTCAGCCAGTGGCTCCGGAGCCAGCCAAACTGGAGTTAACCCTGGCCAGATTGCGTAGCGTAGTCGGCGACAAAGTATTTGGCGATAAAGACGAGCAGGGAAGATCGCTGGTGGGTTTTCCTGTGATTCTTGATTCGAACCGGCCGGATAGTTTTGATGTGCGGACGGTCATGCCTGCGTTAAGGGTAAAGAAGCCAGGGCCGGCGAAAAGTAAATCGATTGCGCCCAGGCATGCGATGCGGGTGCTGCGTCCGCCGGCAGAGGTGAAGGTCGGATTGCAGGCGCGTGTTCCGGCAACTATTTCTTTTGGCGACGTGCGCAGCAGAGTGATGCAGGTATCCGGCCCTTGGCGCACCAGTGGAAGCTGGTGGGACCGTAACCAGGCATGGAATCGCGAAGAGTGGGACGCGGAAGTGCAGTGGAATGATGGTCACGCAGGCGTTCGTCAAGTGATCTTCCGCATTTTTCGCGACGCGGCGTCTGATCGCTGGTACGTGGAGGGTATTTACGCATGACGAAATATGCAGAGCTGCATGCGCGATCAGCCTTCACGTTTCTGGAAGGCGGCTCTTTGCCGGAAGCGCTCATTGCACTGGCCGCCACGTCTGATATTTCGGCAATCGCGCTGCTGGACCGCAATGGATTTTATGGCTCGCCGCGCTTTCATATGAGCGCGCGAAAATCCTCACTGCTTGCGCATGTAGGAACCGAACTGGTGGTTGAAGACGAGTTGGGCCTATCGAATTATCCGCTGTTGTGTAAATCGCAGGCGGGGTATCAGAATCTGTGCCGGCTGTTGACCAAAACAAAGTTGCGTGTACCAAAGCATACGCGGTCGTCAGCCAGGGTTGAGGAACTGGCCCAGCATGCGCATGGCCTGGTGTGCTTAACGGGCGATGAGCAAGGGCCGCTGGCGCGAGCGCTGGAGGAGGGCGGCATTGAAGCTGCGCGCAAACTGCTGCATAAGCAGGTGACGATCTTTGGCCGCGACAACGTTTATGTGGAATTGCAGCGCCATCTGGAGCGCAAGCAGGAGGTCCGCAATCGGGTAGCGGTGGACCTGGCGCGCGAATTCAAACTGCCGCTGCTGGCAACAAACGGCGTTTGCTATGCCAACATGGCTGATCGCGAGATACTCGACGTCTTCACTTGTATTCGCACTAAACGTGAACTGGCTACGGCGGGGAAACTGCTGTGTCGCAATGCAGAACGGTTCATTCGCACTCCGCAACAGATGGCTCGCCTGTTTTGTGATCTGCCGGAAGCCATCACCAACACGCACGAACTTTCGCAGCGCCTGGATTTTTCACTGGAGAGGCTGGGCTATGAGTTTCCGCGTTATCCCGTTCCAGATGGTGGCAGCCAGATTGAATTTCTACGCGCACAGGCGAGAAAAGGCGCGAGCGATCGCTATGGGCCCGGGAATGAAAAAGCCCGGATGCAAATTGAGCGTGAGCTTGACCTCATCGAAAAGCTGGAGCTCTCCGGATATTTCCTGATCGTGTGGGATATTGTTCGCTTCTGCCGCGACAACGGGATTCTGGTGCAGGGTAGAGGGTCGGCGGCGAACAGCGCTGTGTGTTATGCGCTCGGCATTACCGCCGTTGATGCCGTAGGGATGGAGTTGCTGTTCGAGCGTTTTCTTTCCGAGGAACGCGGCGAATGGCCGGACATTGATCTTGACCTGCCCAGCGGCGATGAGCGCGAAAAAGCCATTCAATATATTTACAAACGCTATGGCCAACTGGGAGCGGCCATGACGGCAAATGTGTGCACCTATCGCGGACGCAGTGCGGCGCGCGAAGTGGGCAAAGTTTTTGGGTTCGACACGGAGACCACAGAGCGCCTGTCCGGATTGGTGGGCAGCTGGGAGTGGCGCGGGCCGGAAGATACGTTCGACCGGCACTTCAGCAAGGCAGGGCTTGATCTGACGGAGTGGCGCATCGCCAAGTATCTGGATTTGTGCGTGCGGCTGCAGGATTTGCCACGGCATTTGAGCCAGCATTCCGGCGGCATGGTGATCTGCCAGGGATCGCTGGATTCCGTGGTGCCGCTGGAACCAGCGACGATGCCGGGGCGCGTGGTGGTGCAGTGGGACAAAGATGATTGCGCCGACCTGGGCATTATCAAGGTAGATCTGCTTGGGTTGGGAATGATGGCGGTGTTGAAGGATTCCATCGAGCTGATTCGCGAACACTATGATGAGGAAGTTGATCTGGCGCATCTTCCGGCAGACGCGCAGGATGTCTATGACCCGATCCGCAAGGCGGACACGATTGGCATGTTCCAGGTAGAGAGCCGCGCACAGATGGCGTCATTACCGCGCAACAATCCGGAAAAATTTTATGACCTGGTGACGCAAGTGGCGTTGATTCGTCCAGGGCCGATCACGGGGCAGATGACAAGCCCATATCTCCGGCGCCGTCAGGGAAAAGAGCCAGTAACGTATCCGCATCCATCGCTGGAACCGGTGTTGAAACGCACCCTGGGCGTGCCGCTGTTTCAGGAACAACTGTTGCGCATGGCGATGATCTGCGCCAACTTTACCGGAGGTGAAGCGGAAGAGCTGCGGCGTGCGCTGGGACATAAACGTTCAGAACGGAGGATGAAAGAGATTGAATCCAAGTTGCGGGCCGGGATGACGCAGAACGGAATCAAGCCGGAAGCACAGGATTCCATTGTGCAATTCATCACGTCATTCGCTCTGTATGGATTTCCTGAATCGCATTCGGCGAGCTTTGCGCTGATTGCGTATGCGAGCGCGTTTCTGAAAGTCAGGTATCTGGGGGCGTTTACGGCGGCGATTTTGAATAATCAGCCGATGGGATTTTATTCGCCGTCAACGCTGGTGAAGGATGCGCAGAGGCACGGGTTGAAAGTGCGTACGATTGATGTGACATGTTCGATGTGGGATTGCACGCTGGAAGGCAAAGGAAATGCGGTAAATCTGCGTATGGGATTGCGTTACGTGCGGGGACTGCAGCATGCAGCGGGTGAAGCGCTGGTGAAAGCGCGTGGTGAGCGGGCATTTTCGTCCACGGAAGATTTAACGCGTCGAGTGCCACAGCTTTCGCGTGCGAACCTGGCGATGCTGGCGCGTATTGGGGCGCTGAACTTTATCAGCCGTGAGGCCGAACTGCACCGACGCGATGCATTGTGGCAGATTGAAAAGGCGGCGCGCAACGTTGGCCCGCTGCTGCGGGATGTAGTGGAGCCGGATGAAACTTCTCCTTTAAGCAGGATGAATACGGAAGAGCGGCTGGTCGCGGATTTTCATGGCACGGGCATGACGGTGGGACCGCATCCGATGGCCTATCGCAGGGAAGAGTTACGGAAGATGGGGATATCGTCGTCGGCGGAGTTGCGCCGGATTCGACATGGTAAGTCAGCCGTGGTGGCGGGATGTGTGATCACACGGCAGCGTCCGGGAACGGCAAAAGGGTTGATCTTTATTACGCTGGAAGACGAAACCGGAAACGCGAATGTGATTGTAATGCCTGATCTTTATAGTAAAGATCCGATGGTGGTGTTGCGGGAACGATTTATCAAGGTGCGCGGGAAAGTCCAGAATGTGGATGGCATTGTGCATTTGATGGCGGAGAAGGTGATGCCGCTGGAAGTCACGTCAGCGGAAACGTGGTCGCATGACTTTCATTGATGCGCGAGGCAAAAAATGGCATGCCACCCGGCATGCCATGTCTAAAATGTTGGGCCGGGGTTCAGGGAACGCGAAGAGGAAGCCTTGTGTTTAAGCCGCAAATATCTCCCCATGGATGCCTTCGCCCAGCATGATCTGCCTTCTTGAGCAAAGCATATCGATGGCATGGGACGGGAGCAGCGTGTTGATGGTTAACCAGTCCTGAAGGCCTTCATCATCTGCGAATATTTTTTCAAACACAAGATATTCACGCTGATATACCAGGAGCCGTCTACTTGAATCGAAGTGATCTACCTGCAACTGATTTACTGAAAGCGACTTTGGCACGAAGGGGGTGTCCTTTTAAAGGATTTGCGTGACAACGTGCAGCGTATCCTAGCACGGTCTCTCGCCAATACCACGGTGATTCGACCTAGCAGCCTTGTGGCAAATCGAATCGCGGATGCCTGGTGCGCAACTGCGCAAATATTAATTTTCTTTGCCCGGATGGCAGTTCCTGTTTAATTTCGCTGTGAATTCAGTCATTTCACTTAGGCAGAGTTCGACTGCCGCAGCTCTGCTCCGTTAAAATCAATCCAGTGATCCCCATCCGTACCCCAATCTTAAAGTCTCACTCCGACCTTTTAGCGAAGGCCGGGATTGTTGTCTGCGTACTATTTCTGTTCTTCATCGCCATGGAGGTGACCGCTTCTGCCAGCGACTGTCACCGAACGATTGATGGTTGCGTGTGGGAACAACAACCGTCAGCAATGCAGACATTGTCTTCGTCGGCAACGCCAACAGCCTCGGCAACGCCGGCTCCGTCGCCAACTCCAACGCCCGAAGCGACTCCCATTCAGGCTGCACAGGCGGAAAAAGAAGTGAATGCAATCCAGCCACCGGCGGGCGTGACTTTCAAGCGCGTGTTCACGAATCTTCCCGGCGACCAGGAGGCAATCTGGACAAGCCCGTTTCACATTAAAGCCACGGACACGGCATGGCTGGCGCCGCTGGCTGCAACATCCGGTGTGCTGATTGGCAGCGACCATCACAGCATGGAGCGTGCACAGAGTAACGCCAGTGCCATTAATCTCAGCAACCATATTTCTGATGGCGGGCTGGTTGCCTTCGCGGCGTGGCCTGCGGCGATGTATTTGTGGGGAAGCGCGCAAGGGGAAGCACGTCCGCGAGAAACTGGATTGCTCACGGGTGAAGCGCTCATCAACAGCCTTGCCGTGAATGAGGCGTTTAAATATACGTTTCAGCGCGAGCGCCCGACGAGCGGCGCCGGAGAAGGACGATTCTTTACGACATCGAGCAGTCCTTCGTTTACGTCGCTGCATTCGCAGCTCAGTTGGACAGCAGCGTCAGTGATTGCACACGAATATCCGAACTCGTACACGGCGCTGCTTGCATACGGCGCTGCTACCACGGTAAGCATCGCACGCGTTACGGGCCGCGACCATTTTCCCTCGGACGTGGTGATTGGCAGCGCCATGGGCTGGCTGATTGGCCGGCAGATTTACAAAGCACATCACGATCCGGAACTCGATACCGAAGCGTACGGAATGTTTCAACGCCAAAAAGGTGACTTAGATGGCGTGACCCTGGGATCGACCTATGTTCCGCTGGATAGCTGGGTTTATCCTGCGCTGGAACGGCTAAGTTCCATGGGATACATACCGTCACAGATGATCGGCCTGCGGCCGTGGACAAGACGTGAATGTATGCGCCAGATTCAGGAGGCAGAATACTTTGCGCAATCGCTGCCAGCGGATTCCCCTATCCTTGCGGACGTCCAGCGACTAAAAGAAGAGTTCAGCAAGGACAACCAGTCCTACTACTCCGCTCAGATCGATTCTGTATACACGCGTTATGGACGCATTTCGGGAACACCTCTGCGCGACAGCTACCATTTTGGCCAGACCCTATGGAATGATTACGGACGCCCGTTTGATGAGGGCAACAATCTGATCGTGGGCGCCACAGCCCGGGCCACGGCCGGACGCTTCTTTTTCTACACGCAAGGTGAATATCAGCACGCGCCGGGTCGGGGCCCGCTTACCGCGGCACAGGCAGCATTCATCGCCCAGGAAGATCAAAACCCTGTGCAGACCCCGGCGCCAGTGAACTCCATTGATCGTTTCTACCCCATTGATATGTATGCCGGGGTGCAGTTGGGTGGCTATGCCATTTCGGTGGGCAAGCAGAGCCTGTGGCTTGGCCCCACGCAGATGGGCGCTTTGATGGTGAGTGACAACGCTGATCCCATGTATTCCGTACGACTCACCCGCACTGAGCCTCTGGTGTTGCCGAGTTTCCTGAGATTGTTGGGATCAATTCGCGAAGAGTTCATGTTTGCCAAGCTGTCAGGGCATCAGTTCCCGGCACGGCCATTTTTCAACCTGCAGAAAATCAGTTTGCATCCTACGGACAACCTGGAACTTGGCTTCACGCGATCGTCATTGTGGGCAGGTGTAGGCCATCCGTTTACGTTTGACAGCCTGGCAAGAAACTTTGGCTCGGTGACGAGTCCGAATCCAGGTAATACTCTTGACCGCAACGATCCTGGTGATCGCAAGGCCGGCTTCGATTTTTCTTACAAGCTTCCCGGATTGCGCCACTGGCTCACGCTTTACAGTGACGCATACTCGGATGACGATCCTTCACCGCTGGCCAATCCCCGCAGGGCGGCGTTCAATCCCGGAATTTATCTCACTCATGTGCCGGGTATCGCGAAGCTGGATCTGCGTGCAGAAGCAACATCCACGCAGTTGCTCACGCAGTTTGATCTGGGGCCGAAGTTCCTCTACTGGAATGATCAATACCGTGATTCCAATACCAATAAGGGTGTTCTGTTCGGGAACCAGACCGGGCGCGACAACCGCGCGTATCAGGGCTGGAGCACGTACCACTTTTCCCCGGTAACGGATATCACTGTGAGCTTCCGCGAAGTAAAGGCCAGCATTCAGGCACTGCCCGGCGGCGGAACGCAGAGCGACGCTTTTACTCGGTTTCGCTGGGAAGTACGCCCGAATCTGACAATGGATGCTTTTGTACAGTACGAGCGCTGGTTCATTCCGGTGCTGAAGCCGGGAGCGCAGAATGATGTTACAGGGCAGTTGCAGGTGACGTGGCATCCGCATTGGGAAGTGAAGGGTGATTGATGCGGGCGGGGATTTTGATAGAATCACTTTCGCGTAAAGGACGCATCCGGTCCGCGGAAAGGGTAGAAGCCCACCTACGGTAAACAAAACTCAGCGAACCTTCTTTCGGCCCGGGCTGCGGACAACGGGCGCTACCATGAAAGGAGGTCGCACATGCCGACCGAACCGCCCCAAGATCGCCGTACACTTCCTGACCGCCCCAATCTCCGCCATCTCAAAGACCAGGCCAAAGACTTATACAAACGTGGTGATTCCGAGTCACTGACCAACGCACAATTCAGGATTGCGCGGATGTACGGCTTTGCCAGCTGGCAGAAGCTGCTCGAGCACGTCGAGTCACTGGAAGAAATTGGACAGCTGAAGCAGGCAATTGACGCGAATGACCTGGAACGAGTGAAGGCGCTGATGACGCGCAACCCGGCGCTGCATCGGGCTCCCATTGGATACAACAAGAATGGACCGCTCACATGGGTGGCTGAATGCCGCGTACCGTGGGAGCCGCCGAGCCCCACCCGGTTGGCGATGGCGCAGTGGATGATTGAGCATGGCAGTGACGTACATCAGGGTGGCGATGGGCCGCTGATGCGGGCTGCGTTGATGGGGCACCGCATACCGATGATGGAGTTGCTGGTGGCGAATGGTGCGGATGTGAACGCGGAATGGAACGGCTACTATCCGATCATCTTTGCGCCCTGCGAGACGCTGGAGCCAGAAAGTCTGCAATGGCTACTCGACCATGGCGCCAAGCCGAATGTTGCACGTGAAGGGCGTAAATATCCGGGCACGGCGCTGGACCAGGTAATTGCCGGATATGCGCGGTCAGTGAATCTGGCTGCGTGCATTGAACTGCTGACTGGTGTCGGCGGCACGACCAAGTATGACTTCGCGCCTCTGATGGATTTGCTGCGCGGGCGGATGGATCTTTTGTCGGTTCACGTTGAAGCTGATCCGGGGCTGGTTCATCGACGGTTTCATGAATTTGATTTTGGAACGACCGGAGCGCGGAGGCTTACGCTGCGAGGGGCCACGCTTCTTCATGTCGCGGCGGAGTACGGCATTGTGGAAGCGGCGATGTTGCTTTTGGATCGCGGAGCAGATGTGAATGCGCGAGCGACGGTGGATGAAGATGGTGTCGGGGGACAGACTCCAGTATTTCACTCGGTGACGCAGTACGGCGATTGGGGATTGGCGGTTACACAGTTGCTACTGGATCGCGGGGCCGATCTGTCGCTTCGAGTGAAAGTGCCCGGGCATTATGAGAGGCCAGATGAAGTGGTGGAGTGCAATGCGCTCCAATATGCGGAGATGTTTCCCGGCGGTGAGAGGAAGACGGTAGAGCTGGTAAGACAGGTTTTTCTGCGGTGACAGCGCGCTATTCTGACGGGCATCGGGATGACGTGCGTCGTTTTGTGTCGAGAGAAACTCTGTTCTTCATGCAACGATTCGTGTCACGGTAGGGATCCCTCGCTCCGCTCGGAATAAAGACAAAAACAAAAAGGCGAGTCCGGGAAGGAGCTACTTTCGCGGACTCGCCTGATTGCGAGTTGAGCAACCGGCGGTTACCCGTTGGCTGCCCTTCTCGTTTCGCGGGACGCGAACCCGTTGATAACTCTTAATGACGGCTTATGCGCCGGTTGGATGACCTGGGCACCGAATCGCTCCATCTCTTCCAGTTGTGGGCTGAATTGCAACAGAAGAAGATTGGCGCCGGCATCTTCAAACTCTGCAATGCGTTCACTGACCTGCTCCGGCGTGCCGACCAGGCCTGAGCGAAGGCCTCGGTTGGAGACGGAGTAATCTTCCAGGGAGACGCGCTGATCAAGTTGTGTATTGGCGAGCCACTGCTGATAGTTGCCGTAGCCGGCCGCGTTCTGTTTTACATCGGTGATGCGAGCGAGTTCTTTCTGCGCTTCCGCTTCAGAATCTCGCACCACGGCATAGGCGGCCACACCGAACTGCATGGGCGGAAGGCCGAAATGTTCGCGTCGCGCGGAGAGATCGGCGATCTTGGCACGGATGCGTTCCGGCGGGTCACCGTGCATGACGTAAGCGTCACATTTCTGGGCAATGAGGTTCTTCGCGGCTTCTGATTCGCCGCCAGCGTAGACGACCGGTCGGGGACGTGAAACAGGCTTAGGCTGAAGGATGAGGTCGTCCACGCGGTAATATTTGCCGTGATAGGTGACGTGGTCCTGCTTCCATGCCTGATCGACTACGTCCAGCCACTCTGATGTGCGAGCATAGCGGTCGTCATGCTGGTCGAATTGCACGCCATACTTCTTGGCCTCTTCTGCCCACCATGAGGAGACGACATTCAGCGAAACGCGGCCGTTGCTGATGTGATCAATGTTGGCGGCCTGCTTGGCGAGCAAGGCCGGGTTGTGGAATGTGGGACGGACGGCGACCATCAGTTCCAGACGATGAGTGACGGCGGCGAGGGCAGCGGCCGTGGACCACGCGTCGAGTGAGGGAGCTTCAGGGCCTTTGATGTCATTCAGGTTGAGCTCAGCGATCAGCGTGAGATCGAAACCAATCTCTTCACTGCGGCGAGCCAGGCGGCTGATGTACGGCCACGTAGCCTGCATGTCTTCATCGGCAACATTGCGCAGCCATCCACCGAAAACGGGAAGCCAGTAACCGTATCGCATTACGCGGCCTCCTGTTCCAGGTAATCAACGAGCCGGACAAAGGGATCAAAGCCGATCACCTTGGGACCGTCGGCAACGAAATTGGACAGAGCGTTGATGTCATAGAAGTAGAGCTGGCCATCACGATCATCCGTGATGTACTCAACGCCGCCAACTTCGATGTTGGCCGCTTCCATAATGCGCTCAACGTTGCGGATTATTTCATCTGGCGGAGTGTAGCCCTCCACTCGAATACCGTTCTTGGGTGCGTCAACGGCACAGGCGGCGCGGGCAAGTTCCTGGCCGCCGGTGGTCCGGCAGATATCGGCGGGGCACAGGTCAAAAGTTTCACCAGTGAGGTGGACCTTGATGCCGTAAAGGAATTTGCACCCGACAACTTCCACACGCACAATGTGACCATCGCGGGCAGGAATGAATTCCTGGACCAAAGCAGTGTTATCGAGGCCGAGATCAATGCCGGCGCTGTTGGATTCGACGGCTGCCTTAAGATCGTCAAGAGTGTTGAACTTGGTTACGCCCGCGCCGCTGCCACCGATGTTCGGCTTAATCACGATGGGGAAACGGAGACCGTCTGCGGCGGCGATTGCGTCTGCCGGGCTGTTGATCACACGCGATTTCGGATATGGCAGACCCAAAGATTCGAGCAGCGAGAGCTGAAGGGCCTTTGAGGTCTCAAAGCGGAAGGCCTTTTGTCCATTCACGACGCGCTTGCCATTCTGCTCCAGATGGGCGAGGTAATACTGAGTGTAGAAGATGCCCTGACCGTGTCCGCGACGGTAGGCTGATGGGCTCATTCGATTGAACACCAGAGAATAGTTGCCATCGCCGTTGAGGTGTGCCGGATCAAAGTGGTGTTGGGCCGCGTTGACCTGGACGTAAGGAGTCTTGCGCCGGTCGAGCTCGGCGAAGAGTGGCTTGAACCAATGCGGATGCTCGTAATAGATGGCGATTGGCTGTTTCGTTTTTGACATGCTTTCCTTTCTTGCGAGGGGTTAACCCAGGAAGAGCAGCCAGAAATGAAAAGGCCGCTCATTGTGAGCGGCCCCGGAATCTCAAATCTCAATAACAACCTAAGAAAGAGTGCGTTGCATCGGCCGCTCGCTTTTACACATACACATACAACAACACATGCACATGGCCATGTTGGCGCGAGCAGCGGCGGTGGAGATATGTTTCATCTCAGGTCAATAGCTTACATAAGGCAGGGCAGGGAGTCAAAATAAAGTTTGTAAAGTTTAAGATGTAATCGAATCGCGTAAGTTGTTGAATAGGCGATGCAAGAAATTTAAGAGTGACTTTGGGAGGCGGCGTGGGTATTGGGCGACGGAGGTGTGGGATCACAAGATTGGTTCGATTGATAGCCGTAGTTGTCATTGCTTTGAGCGGGTTCTCCAGCAGCTTAGTCGCGCAGGCCGGGGCTCCGGTGGGCATTCCGCGCGAGCTGGCGAGAGAACGTGCCGAGCGAGTGAGCAATGTTCGTTATCGGTTGCGATATACGCTGGTTCCCAAAGCGGCAGAAACGCTGGGTCATGAAGAGATTCGTTTTCAATTCAAGGACATAGGGCCACCGGGGGACAGTTCGAAAACAGGGCATCCGAAGGCGGACGACGCAGAAGCCAAGACAGAGACGCAAACAAAGGCGGTACGGCAACGGCGACAGCCTCACCTCGGGCCTCGGGTCGGCGAACCGAGAGTGATGCCGCCGTTGCTGCTGGATTTTCGTGAAGGAACGGTTAGCGATGTAACCGTGAATGGGCTGCATATTTTATGGAAGTCAGCTAATGGACATTTAGAGTTGACGGACCTTCTTGAAGGCGAGAACAAGGTTGAAATCACTTTCAAAGCACCGATTGCCACGGCGGGGAAAGCGATCACGCGCTTTGAAGATAAAGACGACGGCAGCGAATATCTGTACACGCTCTTTGTGCCGATGGATGCCGAGATGGCATTTCCATGTTTTGATCAGCCAGATATCAAAGGAAGATTCACGCTGGAGATAACTGCACCGGGAGAATGGAGGGTCATTTCGAATACACCGCCGTCGGCGCCGGCACGTCAGTTTACGACGATTCCGTTGCCGGAGGGTTCACCAACGTCGGTCGACGTGAATAAGTTGCCGAGGGTCAAGGTTCAGGAAATCAAATTTGCCGAGACCAAACCGATCAGCACCTATCTGTTTGCGTTCGCGGCAGGGCCATTTGAAAAGGTAAATGACAAGCCGGGGCTGCCGGGGCTTTATGTGCGCAAATCGAAACTGGAAAAGGCGCAGCCAGAAGCGGAGCAGGTTCAACAGGTTACGGCGGATGGCATTAAGTATCTATCGAACTACTTTGCCCAGCCATTTCCTTTTCCCAAATATGACATGGTGATGCTGCCAGGATTTGCATACGGCGGCATGGAGCATGCCGGAGCGACTTTTGTGCGGGAAGAGTCGATCCTGTTTCGCCAGGCGCCCACGCATAGTGACCGGCTGAATCGCGACATTCTTTTGCTGCATGAACTAACGCACCAGTGGTTTGGCGATCTGGTGACGATGCGCTGGTTCGACGATCTGTGGCTGAAAGAAGGCTTTGCGCAGTACATGGCCTATCACGCGCTCAATGCTTTGAAGCCGGATGAGCATGTGTGGAAGCGCTTCTATCAGGCAATCAAGCCGGAGGCATATGCGATTGATGAGACGCAGGGCACCACGCCGATTTATCAAAATATTCCCAATTTGAAAGATGCCAAGTCAGCGTATGGCGCGATTGTTTATTCCAAAGCGCCGGGCGTGATCAAGCAACTGGCGTATGTGCTTGGCGATGACAAGTTTCGTGACGGGCTGCGGTTGTACTTGAAAGATCACGCTTACGCGAATGCGGAATGGGCGGACCTGGTGGGCGCGTTTGAAAAGGTGTCCGGGCAGAAGCTGGGGCCATGGGCGGATGCGTATATCAAGCGGAGAGGCATGCCGCAGGTGGATGTGAGATGGTTATGCGATAGACAGAGCGGGATGCTGATGATCACAACTACCCAAAAGGATGTTCTGAACGAAAAGGGTTTGTGGCCAATCGCTACGGAGTTGCTGATCGGCGACTCAGGGCAAAACACCAGCATAAGAATCGATTTCCAGGGTCAATCAGACTTCATTACGCGTCCGGGAGGAGGGAGACCGTGCCCTGACTTTGTTTTTGCTAATAACAATGACTACGCCTACGGACGATTTCTGCTGGATGACGTCAGTCGCAAGGCGGTGATGGCGAAGCTGGGCGATATTGACGATGTGTTCGAACGTACATTGTTGTGGGGATCGCTGTGGGATTCCGTGCGTGAAGCGGAGATGGATCCAAAGGAATACATCGAGCTGGCCCTACGATTATTGCCGAACGAAAAAGATGAGGCGCTGGCACAGAACATTATCGGCCATACCGTTGGAGCGCTGCACTGGTATGTGAGTGCGGATGCGCGTGCGCAGATCGCCCCTAAGGCGGAGGCATTGGCGCGGGAGCAGATGCTGCATGCGGTGAGCAAAGACATGCGCATTATATGGTTCCGGGCGATGCGCGGCGTGGCTCAGACTGAGGGTGGTCGCGAAACTTTGAAAGAATTGCTTTCTGAAAAGCTGGTGGCTCCCGGCGTGGAACTGCGTCCGCTGGACCGATGGAGTATGGTGACGTCATTGGTGGCGTTGGGCGATAAGGACGCTGAGACGATCCTGGCTGCAGAGGAGAAACGCGATCAAACCGGTGATGGCAAGAAATATGCATTCATGGCCAAGGCGGCGCGTCCGCAGGCGCAGTCGAAACAAGAATATTTCGACGGCTATATGCACGATGCGGCGCGTCCGGAAGACTGGGTGGAGCAGAGTCTGGGGCCGTTCAACTACTGGAACCAATCTGAACTGACGTTTCCGTATTTGAAGCCGGCTCTGGATGCATTGCCGCAGGTGAAACAGCAGCGCAAGATTTTCTTTGTGCTGGCGTGGCTGAATGCGTTTATCGGGGGACAAGGATCATCGGCAGCGCAGGCGGAAGTGAAGGAGTTTTTGGAATCGGCGAATCTGGATCGCGATCTGCGGTTGAAAATTCTGGAAGTGGAAGATGATCTGGACCGGACGGTGAAGATCAGGGCGAAGTGGGCGAACCTTACCGCAGATGAACGCAGATAGAGCCATGCTAACCACAAGATCTCCACGGGGCGGTGGTGCAAGAGCATAGAGACGAATTTGAAGAATTTCGCCAGGCTACGGAGCTGGAAGATTATAGGGATCCCTCGCTCTGCTCGGGATTAAACTCAAGAACGTGAGCCGGGTTTCTGGAGGATTGCAGGGACCCCTCGCGCTGCTCGGGATTTAAAACCGAGAGCTCCGGTACCATTCTGGCACCTTTCATCGCTGCTCCTGCTAAATACCTGATACTGGGGCTGTTGTGCCATAAGAATGCAACGTAATTTACAGATTTTCGACGAATTTGAAGTCGCCGGGGCGGTTTTGCACGATGTATAATTTGCTGTGATGCTGAAGTATTCAATTGTCGTCCCTTTTCACAATGAGCAGGAGAGCGTAACCGCTCTCTACGATCGCCTGAAGGCTGTCATGGAAGCCACCGGCGAGACGTTCGAATTGGTCTTTGTCGACGACGGCAGTGTGGACCGCACCTACAAACTGTTGCGCGAAATTGTCACGATTGACAGTCGCGTGGTGGTGGTGAAGTTGCGGCGCAATTTTGGACAGACTTCAGCCCTGGCCGCCGGGTTTGCACACGCGCAGGGTGAATACCTCATCGCCATGGATGGCGACCTGCAACACGATCCGGACGAGATCCCCAAGTTCATCGAGATGCTGGAGCAGGGTTATGACCTGGTCAGCGGATGGCGCAAAGAGCGTGTGGACAACTTTGTGATGCGGCGGATCCCTTCACGCATTGCGAACTGGACCATGTCAAAGCTGAGCGGCGTGAACATCCACGACTTTGGCACCACGTACAAGGCGTATCGGCGCGATATCATTGCGCAGCTTCCGCTCTACGGCGAACTGCACCGCTTCATTCCAGCACTGGCGTCATGGTATGGCGCGTCCATCTGTGAGATTCCCATCAAGAATATTGTGCGGCCCAAGGGCGCATCGCATTACGGCATTTCGCGGACGATCCGTGTGTTCTTTGACCTGATCACCATACGGTTCCTGCTGAAGTATATGTATCGCCCACTGCACCTGTTCGGCAGCGTGGGAATGCTTTCCATGCTGGGCGGGCTGGGCGTGGCGTTCTGGCTCATGCTCTCCAAGTTCCTGTTTCATGCCAGCGTGATGGGTGAGCACGGGCCGTTGCTGATTGCCGCGGCGGTGCTGATTGTTTTTGGCGGGCAGATGCTGGCACTGGGCCTGCTGGGAGACCTGCAGGTAAGGAATTTCCAGGAGCCTGCCCGACGTGTGCCTTATACCGTTGCGCATGTTCTGCGTTCACAGAGCCAGGAACAGGCTGTCAACGAATAGTTTTTCTCAATCATTCATTTAAAAAGAGAGTCAATGAGCACAGGAATTACTACGCAAACAGAACTTAAGCTGGCCAAGCGTATGGGCCGTCTGGGAATGGAAACGGCCTTCGAAGTACTGGCCAAAGCACGCGCACTGGAAGCGCAGGGAAAAGATATTGTCCACCTGGAAATTGGCGAGCCTGACTTTGACAGCCCCGCCAATGTGATTGACGCCGGCGTGAAAGCCATGCGCGGCGGCTGGACGCACTACACTCCTTCGGCAGGTCTGCCCGCGTTGCGTGAGGCCATTGCTGCTGATGTGACAAGATCGCGTGGCGTAAAGGTTGCGCCGGAAGAAGTGGTGATTGTTCCCGGCGGCAAGCCGACCATCTACTTCACTTTCACAGCACTGGTGGAAGAAGGCGATGAAGTCATCTATCCCAATCCGGGATTCCCGATCTATGAGTCGCTGATCCACTTCACGGGCGCCAAAGCAGTGCCGTTGCAGATGCACGAAGAGAAAGATTTCCGCCTGGATCCGAACGAACTGGCTGACCTGATCACGGACAAGACCAAGCTGATCGTACTGAACTCTCCGCATAATCCCACGGGATCCGTCATGACGGAGCAGGATGTGCGCGATGTGGCTGCGGCCATCGGCGATCGCGACATTATGGTGCTGTCCGATGAAATCTACAGCCGCCTGATCTTTGAAGGATCGCATTTTTCGCTGATGTCACTCGAGGGATGGAAAGATCGCGTCATCATGCTGGACGGTTTTTCCAAAACCTACGCAATGACCGGATGGCGTCTTGGTTATGGCGTGATGCGCAAAGACCTGGCAGTGCACTTTGGACGTCTGATGACCAATGTGAATTCGTGCAGCGCCGGCTTCACCCAGGTTGCGGGCATTGAAGCCGTGAATGGCGATCAGTCATCCGTGGAGCATATGAATGAGCAGTTCCACAAACGGCGTGACAAGTTTATTGCCGGCCTGAACAAGATTCCGGGATTCAGCTGCCGTCTGCCCCATGGCGCTTTCTATGCCTTCCCTAACATCAAGAAAACCGGCTGGACTTCAAAGAAGCTGGCCGATGTTCTGCTGGAACAGGCTGGCGTGGCCTGCCTGGCTGGTACGGCGTTTGGCGCCTACGGCGAGGGCTATCTGCGCTTTAGCATTGCCAACTCCATGGAAAACCTGGACAAGGCGCTGGACAAGATCAATACCTGGGCGAAGAAGAATCTGTAAAGACATTTCTGCCGCGAATCTACGCGAATATTACGGATTTCAGGCTGTTCAGTTAGACTGATACGTTTCATTCGAGCGAGTTCGCGGCATTCTTACGTGCCGTAAACCGGAATGGTCTGGTGCCCCCAATGCCTGACAAGAAGAAGATATTCGCTACCTGCCACATCGGCGATGCTGCCGAAAACCTGCTCAGAGAAAAAGGTTACGAGCTGGAAGTATTTCCCGGCCCGGCAGCTCCGGATAAAAGCCTGGTCATTGAAAAGGTAAGCAGCGGCGTACACGGCCTGATCACAACGCTACGCGATAAGATTGATGCTGAGGTGTTTGAAGCTGGGAAGAAAACGCTGCAAGTGGTGTCACAGATTGCGGTGGGCTTTGACAATATCAATCGCGCAGACGCCAACAAATATAAAATTCCATTTACCAACACAGCGGACGTGCTCACGGACGCGACGGCGGAATTCATCTTCCTGATGATGGGCGCGGTAGCGCGCCGCCTATGGGACAGCGAGAAACAGGTCCGCGATCAGAAGTGGGGAGCGTGGCATCCTTTCCTGCCATTTCTGGGCGATGAGATTACTGGGAAGACGATTGCGATTATCGGCACCGGGCGGATCGGCCTGGCCATGATCAAGAAGTGCACGGGTTTTGACATGAACGTGCTCTGTTACGATCCGGTGTTTCAGAACCACGCATTTGTTGATTCGATCCAGCAGCTGATGGACCTGCGACACAGCACAGGCCTGACGATGGAAAAGAACTGGATCAAGTATGCGAGCCTGGAAGAATGTTTGCGCCAGGCAGATTACGTGAGCATACACGTGCCACTGCTGCGTCCGGAAGAATCAACTACGCCGACCTATCACTTGATGAACGAAAAAACGTTGCGCATGATGCGGAAGGATGCGTACTTGATTAACGGATCGCGCGGGCCGGTTGTTGATGAGGGCGCGCTGTACAAGGCGCTCAAGGAGAAATGGATCGCGGGCGCGGCGCTGGATGTCTATGCCCGTGAGCCGCTGCCGGCGGATTCTCCGTTGCTGGATCCCGCAATTGAGGATCGGATCCGTTTGTTTCACCATTTCGCCAGCGGCGGCAGGATTACGCGGTTGTCGACGGACCCAGCGAAGGGAATGGCGGGACGATGCGCTCAGGGATGCATCGATGTGCTGGAAGGGAATTACGGCGGCGACGTGAAGAAGATGCCGTACGTGGTAAATAAGGAAGCGTTCTAGAGCATTTCAAATTTTCAATTTCAAATTTGAAATTTGAAATGGACGACGTAATCGCATCGAGCCCACGTGCTGTGATCAAAGCCGTAGGGATCCCTAGCTGTGCTCGGGATCAGAACAAATCACAAATCACATCTACTCCCACTCGTCTGAGCCAATTGGATCACCGGCGGGAGGAGTTGACGGCTGGGTCATGTGTACATCTGCCGGGTTCTTCTCATAATGGTCGATCTGGTTTCTGGCGAAGAAGAACGCGGAGCGTGTGTCCGAGTCTTTTGCCAGCGGTTCCTGCGTTGCCAGCCACTTCTTAAGTTGATCGAGCTTGAGGAGCGCAATGGCGCGCACCTGTGCAGACACATGATCGTTGGCGGCAAGGGACATCAAGTGGCTGAGAACGACTGCGTTGACAGTGCGTTGGATGGCCGCGTCATAGCCTGCGGATGGTTTGGCTTTCCAGGTTGAGTCAAGCAGGGCGTCCAGGAGTTCATCAAAGCCGGGGTTATTGGCGTCGCGAGAGTGGTATTCCATCATGCGCTGTGCGCGTTCGGGTTGAAGTAACAGACGGACAACGATATCGGCAGCGGCTTCAGCGGGTGCTAGGGAATCAAATGCCGGCGAGGTTCGGCGGGTGAAATTTTCCCGTGAGCCGGGATACTCAGGCGGCCGTGGTGGAATGATCGCCAGAAGAGCCTGCGGTACTCCGAGTTCCTGGGGCAAGAGTGTTTTGAGAATCGCATGCAGGGCCTGGCGCTGCTGGCCAGCGGGGACGACTACGGGGTCTTTGCGATGCCCACCACGAAGATCAAAGAAATAATTCAGGCCGCCGATGGATTTGGCGACAGCATTTACCTGGTAGCGATGATAAAGATAGATGGGCACCAGAACATCTTCCAGAGTTGCCATGGGAGTGTGCTCACGGATGGCATCTTCAGAGAGATTCTTTAACGCGGCATCGCGGACGGCCATCACCAGCTGCAACGCCTCCAGGTCGTTGCTGCCAGTGTCCCAGAGATGCGCGATGGGACTGGCTGAGCCGGGCGGACGAGCATCCTGATCCGTGAGATAAAGCTGGCCGCTGGAGAACGCGTCATCCAGAACTTTGTCCAGCGCCTGGGTTTCGTTGCTTCCGGGCGGCAGGTCGAGATACCCGTAAGTGATGGCAGTCTTGTCCCATGTGCCGATCCCAACAGCATAGGCGTTGGAAACGTCGGGTACTCCGTTCGCTCCTACACTGACCGTGGGTGGCGGATAATCCATGACGGAAGAACGATTGTCGATGCTGGCGGCATAGTTGTGCATGAGTCCCAGGGTGTGTCCGGTCTCATGTGCCGCAAGCTGGCGAATGCGCGAAAGAGCCATGGCGTTGGCTTTGGCGAGTGCGTTGGGATCTTTACCGAAGGGATTGAGCAGTCCCTGAGCGATGAGAAAGACCTGGCGAATACGCAGAGCATCAATGCGCACATGGCCGTTGATGATCTCTCCCGTGCGTGGGTCAATGACTGCGTTGCCAATGGACCATCCGCGGGTAGAGCGAGGGACCCATTCGATTACGTTGTAGCGAACGTCCATTGGGTCTATGCCTTCAGGGAGCAGCTTGACCTGAAATGCGTCTTTGTAACCGGCGGCGGTGAATGCCTGGTTCCACCACCCTGCGCCTTCAAGAATGGCGGAACGGATTGGTTCGGGAAACGCACGATCAACGTAATAGATGAGCGGCTTGACCGGCTCGCTGACGGCCGCAGCAGGATCTTTTTTGGCCAGCCGGTGGCGAGCGATGTAGCGCTTCATGATTGGCTGGTCAACGGGAGTGGCAAAGTCCATATAGCGGATTCCGAAATAGCCGGCACGCGGGTCAAATGCGCGAGTGTGAAAGCCGGCAGGCGGGGCCTGAATGAAAGAGATGTGCTCATGCACAGTGATGGCGTGCGGGTCAGGTGTGACCTGCCTCACGAAATCGCCAGGTTCTGAACCCACGAAGGTGAGAGTGGACTCGATTTCAGTGTTTTCTGGGAAGTTCCTGGTGCGTGGCAGATAGACAGCAGAGCGTGAGGCGTCGACAGAAACTTTTCCCTGTTTGGCATTCGCGATGGTAGTAGCGACGCCGTGCGTGTCACTCAGGAAAAATTTGGTGGCGTCGACGAGGACTGCGTCGCTATCTTCGGCGGCGATTTCAAAGCCCCACAGAACAGATTGCGCGAAGGAAGTGCGCACGGCGTTGCGCTGGTCAGCATCGTCGGTGATGGCGCGAAACTCCTGATTGTCAGCCACCAGGAATGCCTTACTGCCGCTGCGTTCAAAATGGACAACGTAACTGTTGCCGGGTTCGCCGCGGTCCAGGCCGATATCGTTTGAGCCCACGCCGTTGGGGAGCGATTCATAGAGGATGAAAGGCGTATCCCATTTGGCATTGTCAATGCGAAGCCAGAGGGCGCCTTCGCGCGCGTCCCAGTAGTCGGTGAAGAATCCGGGAAAGCTCTGCATGTTGGCGGTCTTCTCTGCGATAGCGGGTAGAGGCTTTGACGGAGGTTTGGGTGCGGGAGATTGGGCGTGTGCCGCGGAAACAAATGTAAGCAATGCGAGTATAGATGCCTGAATTCGATTCATTGTGAAGAGGATTGTATTGCACCATTGGGCTTGCGAGAGAGAAGAATCTTGGGGACTCAACGAAGCCGGGATGACGAAGCTAAGTTTGTTTCGAGAGAATTCCCTGTGGCGGCATAGTTACAAATTACATTCTCGGGATGTTTCGGCTGCGAGCCGCGATTGTTCGCGGCTCTTCGCTCAACATGACAAAGGGGGAGCACGTCCCAGGCGCGCTGACTATCGCGTCTCGGTTGCCGCAGCGGCTAAAACCAGCTCCTGAGCGATCTTTACTGCAGGCAGAAATGAATGCCTGCTCCACCCGGTGGTACTGCAACTAAAAACGGACGGCACTTTGGCCGTCCGTTCTTTTCCACATCTGATGGTTGCCGAGCTTAGGAAGCCGTCTTGTGCTTCTTCATGCCTTTGACGTCAAGTTCGTTCACAACCTGCTGAACGTTGGGGACAGTGGCGGCGAGCTTTTCAACTTCTGAGCGCTGGCCGGAGGTGTCAACATCTCCCTTGAGGGTGAGTACACCGTTCTTTGCGTCATAACGGATGTGCTGGTTCTCAAGCTTGTTGGCGATGATGACGGCCTTGAAATCTTTTTCAATCGCGTCATCAACGTTGGAGTCAATCTTTTTGGCAGCGCTTTCAACGCCTTCAGGACGCACTCCGATTTCGTTGGAGATCACAAAGCCGTTGGCAGCGGTCTTGGCCACGTCTTCAGCTTTTTCTTTGTCTTCCTGGGTCTTCACGTCGCCACCGAGGGTGACCAGTTGCTTGTCTTTATTGACGTCCACTTTCACGTCTTTGATGCCGGCGTTATCCAGAGCCTTGGAGACCTGGTCTTTCACGTCCGGAGTGTTGGCTTTATTGGTATTGCTGCAGCCGATGCATAGGGCGAGTAACAAAGACGCCACGGTAACCATAACGCTCTTGAAACGCATACTATCCTCCATTCCGCCCAGGGGCGCGGATTTGAGTGATTGGATGCCATGGTTAGGTTCCGGGAAGGCTGGTCAGAGTTGCTGCATACTCGAATTAACGAGAAACAGGGGTCAGGGCCATCGATTTGAAAATCTTAGCGCCGTCAGAAGAGCCGAGAAGTTGTTCACTGCAACGATCAGGATGAGGCATCATGCCCAGGACGTTGCGGCCTTCATTGCAGATGCCGGCAATGTTATCCAGCGAGCCGTTGGGGTTGGCATCTGCGGTGAGTTTGCCATCGGGCGTGGAGTAGCGGAAGACGATACGGTTTTGTTTCTTCAACGCCGCCAGGGTCTGATCGTCACAATAGTAGTTGCCTTCCATGTGTCCGATGGGGATGCGCAGCACTTCGCCCGGCTTACAGGCGTTGGTGAAAGGGGTGTCAGAGTTGTCCACGCGCACGCTGACGAATTTGCAGATGTATTTGAGACCCGCGTTGCGCATGAGCGCGCCGGGAAGCAGGCCAGCCTCACAGAGAATCTGAAAGCCGTTGCAGATCCCAATGACGAGCCCGCCGGAGGCAGCGAACTTTGAAAGTTCCTGCATGATGGGCGCGAAGCGGGCGATGGCGCCGGTGCGAAGGTAGTCGCCATAGGCAAAGCCGCCGGGGACAACGATGGCATCACAGTTTTCCAGACTGTGGGAGTCATGCCACAGCATGGTGGCTTGCTGGCCGGTTGCGGTGATGGCCGCGTGATAGCTGTCATGATCGCAGTTGGAGCCGGGGAAAACGATGACGCCGAATTTCATAGATCTATTTTAAACGTAAAGAAGGCAAAAATTTACCGCTGATTAACACGGATTTACAGCTGATCAAATCGAAGGCTAGGTTCGCAGCGGTGATGAGTAAACTAAATCCTATGAATTGGGATGATCTTGGCAGACATGCACGTACGACAGGATCGGCGCTAAAGAATTGGTTTATCGCTCAGTGCTTTGATTCGCTGACGGTGGCCGCGTTGTGGTTGATTGGGCTCTGGATCATCGGGATTCCGTGGGCTCCAGTGTGGGCTGTGCTGGCTGGCCTGCTCCAATTCATTCCTAATTTTGGCGGGCCGCTGGCGGTGATTGCGCCGGCGATTCTGGGCGCGCTCAGTTCAGATCATTATCGATTCTTCTACGTGCTGGGTTTGTTTGCTGTGATCATGGCCGCTGACGGTCTGTTGCTTCAGCCTTACATCATGAAGCGGACGGCGAAGGTGCCGTTCTGGGCGTCATTGATCGCGCCGATTGTACTGGGCACGATCGTTCCATTCTGGGGCGTGTTGCTGGCGCCGCCGCTGCTGGCGATTGTGTTCGCTTTCAAGAACAACCGGGTCAGATTTCCCAAGTTTTAAGATTTGGTTGGATGCGGGTAGTCTTTGCGGCGTTTTGGGCGATCGACTTCGGTCCGGGGACCAAAAGCGCGTTTCATCAAGCGAACACCAATAATCAGACCGAGAGGAGTAAATAACAATGGAGCGAACCTTGTGATCCATGAATCACGTGAGAAGTCGTCCTGAGAGCCAAGTGTTGATGCCACTATCAAAATATTGGCGCAGAGGGTTAGAAGCGACAGGATCACCATACCGATTCTCTGTGTTGAATTCAGGTGAGCATTCCTGGATAACAAATTGCGGTAGAAGGTCCCCTGGTTCAAGACCGTATCAGGAAAGACGATATTTCTTTGGCGATTTCGTAGATCCTGTTCCCATGCCGGTCTTTTCATGCGTGCCGATGTTAGCACCTGTTCACCGGCGTGATCAGGTCTCTAAAGGCCCAGTCTTTTGGCAGTATTGATAGTCGGGTTGGCGAGGAGTGAACACCGGAAGGAGTGCTCGCCGTCAATCAAGGCTCGTCTCCGTCGCGGAGCTGGAACTCTTCTGACTGCTCTTCTTCCCAGGCGGCACGATCTAATGCATGCCGGGCAACGACAGCATTGGGGATAAAGCTGCGCACAATCTGAGAGAGGCCGTAGCCGGCGATGATCAAGGCGAGCAGCCCGACCGGGATGAGCAGGAATTCAGCCATCAGCTTGGCAATGGCGTCCATGCCGCTGGAGTTCAGGTGGAGCGTGTTGTTGACCACGATGATCAAACCGATGGCGCCCACGGCGATGAGAACCACCCCTCGCAGGAATGACGCGAGCCGCTGGATAAAGGTAAGGGCATCAACGTTCCACCAGCGACGGCGGAGGAATAGCCACTGGCGCTGCCACAGGCTGCTCGAAGGCTTGGACAACGTGGGCTTAGACAACGCAGAATCGGGCAATGTGGCCTGTTCGGCCGGGGTATGGTCCGGGGCGTTGGCCGGTGCCGGCTGTGACGTCGGGTTCGAAGCGTTCCCAGCGGCTGAGGGTTGGGTTGGCTCGTTGGGTGGTCGTAGAGAGTCCACACTGCATATTAGCAATCCGGACATGGTATAATCCACTTTGTTTTCATGCGTTTGTTACGCCTGCCGGGTCTCGCTTCGGCTGCCGAAAAAATCCTGAGTGTTGAGGTAATTACCATGTCCGGCCACTCAAAATGGGCCACAATTAAGCACAAAAAAGGCGCGCTGGACGCCAAGCGCGGCAAGATATTCACCCGCCTGATCAAGGAAATCACCATGGCTGCCAAGGGCGGCGGTGGTGACGTTGAAGGCAATCCGCGACTGCGCACAGCCGTTGCCGCCGCCAAGGCGGAGAACATGCCTGCCGACAATATCAAGCGGGCCATCCAGCGCGGTACAGGCGAACTGGAAGGCGTGAACTACGAAGAAATCACCTTCGAAGGCTACGGTCCCGGCGGCGTTGCGGTGATTGTTGATGTAACCACCGATAATCGCAACCGCACGGTTAGCGAGATTCGCCACATGTTCGGCAAGAATGGCGGGAACCTGGGTGAATCCGGCTCCGTGGCATGGATGTTCAGCAAGAAGGGCTCGATCGTTGTCTCCAAGAAGGCGAAAGAAGACGACCTGATGAACATCGTCCTGGAGCACGGTGGCGACGACCTGAATGACGACGGCGACAACTGGGAGATCACCACTCCGACCAGCGCGTATGAAACAGTGTTGGAAGCGGTGAAGAAGTCCGGCGCTGAGGTGGTGCACTCAGAAGTTGGAATGGTCCCGCAGACTTATGTAAAGCTGGAAGGCGCTGCCGCCAACCAGATGATCCGCCTGCTGGAAGCCATTGAAGATTTTGACGACACGCAGAATGTGTACTCAAACTTTGATTTCGATCAGAAACAACTTGAGGAAGTGGCTGGATAATTTCGTTACAAGTTTGCTGAAGATGCCTGCCGGCGACGGCGGGCATTTTTATTGCAGTGAGTTTTTATCAAGGCTGCTGACTTTTCACCACGGAGACACGGAGAAAAGAGAGATGGCTGATTCGATGGAGAAAGCAAACGCAAAAAAAGGCCCACCTTGCGGCGGGCCTGATTTCTGACTGTAAGAGTTGAAAGTTAGCGGTTTGACTGAGACGCTGCGGCGGCACGCTGGGCCAGGACCTTGCGGGCGTTGTCCGCCAGTTCCTTGGCTTTGGTCAGCTGGCCGAGAGCTGCCAGCACCTGCTGGTCGTTCTCCGCACGAACTTTCAAGCCTTCTTCCTGGCCGAATTCAGCGATGAACAGTTCAGACTTGATGTTGGCCTTGATCCAGTCATTGCCTTCTTTTAAATCTGCTTCGGTGTAGGGAACCTTCTGTTCGTCAAGGAACTTACGGAAGTCCTGCATGACTGCGTCAGTGACTTCAAAGTTCTTGTCAACGTGTTTGCCGTTCAGGTAATGGCGGGCAAAGTTGAAGAACGCGTACTTGATAAGAAGCGAATCTTCAAAGTGCGACGCCTTGAACGTAGCCACCTTCACGTCAGGAGTGATGCCGCCGCCGCCGTACATGGTGCGTCCGCTGTCGGTGAGCTTCACTTCCTTGGAGTTTGTGGTGGCTGCAGAGGTGTTGGCGTTGTTGTTCGGATTGTCCTCTTCCGCGCGTGAATAGTAATAGTCGTAGAGCGAAACGTTGTTATAGTCGCGCTGAATGAGGCGGCCGCTGGGCGTGTAGTACTTGGCGGTGGTCAGGGCCAGACCGGTATTTTCCGATAGCGGATAAACTGTCTGCACCAGGCCCTTACCGAAGGTGACTTCACCTACGATCAAGCCGCGATCATGGTCCTGAATGGCGCCGGAGACGATCTCAGCTGCCGAAGCCGTACCGCGATTCACCAGGACAACCAGCGGATATTCCTTGCCGGCATTGCCGTGGCTGGCGCGATAGATCTTTTCCGGTGAGCTGCGGCCGCGATGGGATACGATGGTCTGGCCCTTCTTCAGGAACTTATCAGCCACGCCTACGCCTTCATTCAGAAGACCGCCGGGGTTGCCGCGTAAATCGAGAACCAGACCTTTGAGTTCGCCAAAGCCGCTGATTGCGTCTTCCACTTCCTGCTCAGTGGTCTCATTGAAAGCCGTGATGTGCATGTAGCCGATGCCGGGACGGATCAGGAACTTGAGGTCAACGCTGTTGCGGGGAATCTCATCGCGCACCACGTTGAACTCCAGCGGCTTGTCCGTTTGCTCACGCAGGGCGGTAATGTGCACGTTGGTGCCTTTGGGGCCCTTGAGAAGATCTGCCACGTCGCTCACGGTCATGTTGTCCGTGGGCTTGCCGTCAACGGCAAGGATGGCGTCGCCCGGGCGGAGGCCGACTTTATAAGCCGGCGTGCCGACAAAGGGCGCAACCACAATGATCTTGTTATTGCGCGGGGCAATCTGCATGCCCACGCCGTAATACTTGCCGCTCTGTTCTTCGCGCAGCAGGGAATACGATTTTGGATCAAAGAAGTTTGAGTGTGGATCCAGCACGTGAAGCATGCCCGGGATGGCGCCGTTGTAAATTGCTTTATCGGCGTTAACGGGCTCAGCGTAATTCTGTTCCACCAGTGCGTACACTTCAGAGAAGTGCTGCAATCCCTGACGAACGTCAGTATCTGACGCTCCGCCGGGATAGTTACCGGAGGCACGCTGGCTGAAGCCGGCGCCCAGGAATCCGCAAATTATAATGACGAGTGTTACAAGGAAGAGTGAACGGCGTGTACCACGAGACATGAATCGTCCTTAACGCTGAACATGGTTCCCAAGCCAGCGGGTTCAATAATAGAAAGTATATCACCCATGGACGGGGAACATGCCCCGGGTAAAGGCCTGACGACCGTAACCCAGGCGGTTCCGCCGGTCCGCGGCGGAGGAGCACTTTCGTACTCAAATGAGATGCTCTGGAGAGGGACGGGGTGCGGACGAATTGGTAACCTCAATTGGAAAACTTAATCAAAAACCTCAGGCATTTTTAAGAAAACCTGCGGTATGATGTGTTTACTCAATATGAACTTCGGCTCAGAGATGCTGTTTTTGATGTTACTGGCCTTTATGCTGTTCGGGCCAAAGAAGCTGCCGGAGATCGCCCGGACACTGGGTAAGTTCATGGCTGAATTCAAGAAAGCCAGCAGCCAGTTCCAGGGGCAGATTCACGATGAGATCCGCAAACTTGACCTGGAGGAGGCAGACCCGCGCAAACACATTGCGCCTGAGGTCGCCAAGCTGACCGGAGATGAAGACTTGTCGTTGACCGGGGCACTAAACCGGTTGACCGACCGCATCAAGAACACGGTCCCGCAGGATCACGATGCCTGAGATTTTGGAACCACCCAGTCCATATGTAGAAGAACGTGAAATGGCCACCATGGGCCTGCTGCAGCATTTGGAAGAGCTGCGCAAGCGCATCATGATCTCGGCCTTCGCGGTTGCCATTGCCTTTGGCGCTTCCTGGTACAAGTGGATGGACATCTACCGGATCATGAAGAAGCCGATTGAGAAGGCCCTGGCGGCGCATCATATGCCCACCGAGTTGACCTTCCTCAATCCAACTGACCCGTTCAACCTCTCGGTTAAGATCGCACTGATTACGGCGATTTTTATTTCCTGCCCTTTTCTTCTGTATCAAGTGTGGATGTTCATTTCGCCGGCGCTTTATCGACGCGAAAAGCGGTTTGTGTTTCCTTTTCTTCTGCTCTCGGTCTCGCTGTTTGTCGGTGGCGGATATTTCGGGTACCGGATCGTGTTCCCGGTTGCGTTGGATTTCCTGATTGGCACCGGTGCGGAAGCCGGTATGCGACCGATGATCACCATCACCGAGTACACCAGCCTCCTGCTGACGATCCTGCTGGGCCTGGCTTTGATCTTTGAGCTGCCCATCGTGCTTGGATTCGCCGGGTTGATGGGCGTGGTGAACGCCAAATTCCTCTTCAAGCATATCCGCGGCGCAACACTGATCTTCTTTGTGATTGCCGCCATCCTTACGCCCACTACGGACATCATGAACATGACGATCTATGCAGCTCCAATGATCATCCTGTACCTGATGAGCATTGTGATTGTTTACTTTGTGCATCCGAAGAAGCGGCGTGAACGCAGGGAAAAGCGCGAACAACAATAGGCCGCGATCAAGTAAACTGGTAAGGATTTACGGGGAGTGACTGAGTGAATCCTTGCCTTCGTTTTAGCGCGGCTTTCTTTTCCGTGTGCCTGTTTCTCTTCCTTGGCTGTGACGTGCTGGGTTGCGAACGCAGTTCCACAGCGGCAACTCCTACGCCCACCGTGGCTGCTGAAGCCAGCCCAGCCAACACGCAGACTGCGCAGTCCACTGAGCCCACTGGGCCAGCGATGCACATCGATTCTGAGCGTGCCTTTAAGTACGTCAAAGAGATCGTCGCTCTTGGTCCGCGTTGGGACGGCAGCGCAGGACAGGAAAAGATGGGCCAGTTCATCCACGCCAAACTGAAGGATGATCAGGTGGAAGAGGACGCCTTCACGGCCGATACGCCCGCCGGCAAGATCAAGATGCGGAACATCATTGCCAAGTTCCCGGGCAGCAAAGATGGCATTATTGTGCTTGGGTCACATATCGACACAAATTACCCGCTGCGCGATACCAACTTCATCGGCGCCAATGATGGCGGTTCCAGTACGGCTTTGCTGCTGGCCATTGCTGATCAGCTTCGCGGCAAGAAGCTGGATGGTTACAGCGTGTGGCTGGCATTCTTTGATGGCGAGGAGTCCATTCCTTCACCGAAGGCCGGCGATCTACGCTGGAGCGACCCTGACGCGCTCTATGGCAGCCGCCATCTGGCAGCGAAATGGGAAGCCGACGGCAGCAACAAAAAGATCAAGGCGTTCATGCTGGCGGACATGATCGGCGACAAGGACCTGGATGTTATGAATGACACAAACTCTACGCCATGGCTGGAGCAGGTGGTCTATCATGCGGCTGAGCGGCTGGGCTACCAGTCATACTTCTTCGCCAACCGCAGCGCCATTGGCGATGACCATATGTCGTTTGCGAAATATGGCGTGCCGGTCGCCGATATCGTTGACCTCGATTACGGCTACAACAATTCCTTCCACCACACCACGCAGGACACCATCGACAAACTTAGCCCCAAGAGCCTGCAAATTGCAGGGGACGTGATCCTGGAGACCATCCGGTTGATCAACGTGAGGAAAGAAGAGCCGGCGGGGCAGGCGCAGAAGAAATAGCATCTGGAATTTCAAATTTGAAATTCAAGAGACAGCCCTGACCCCGACCGCCATCGTCATTCCGCAGCTCGAAGGCGAAAACGCGTTTTCGTGCAATTCTCGGGACTCTGGTTCGAACGGCTCCATAAAGCCGCCTCCATAAAGCCGCTTGCCTTAGCCTTTTCTGCCCTCTTTTTTGCATCTATTCAGGAGCGCGAGCCGCAACCTGCAGGAGGATCCATGGATCGTGACGCGGTCAAGGAGATTCTAGATGTTCTGTTTTCCAACATGGAAAAGCTGGAGACGGAGACTGAGGGCATCAAACAGTTTCTGAAAGAAAAGAAGAAAGTGACTGACGCCCAGCTAGCGCCCTACATGGAACAGGCGGGCAAGACCAGCAATGTGAAGTGGCGGGCGGCACGGGTAAGGATTGAATATTTGATTGCCGGAATGGAACAAGCAGAGCAGAAGAAACACGAGCGAGATCGAGAGCAAAAGCCAGAAATCTCCACCCAACAGGGCAATACCGTAGAAGGACCAAATCCCGGACCATGGGGCCAGGGCATCGGGCAGAAGGAAAGCAGCCCGCAAAAACGAGAGCAGGAGGGCCCTAGCGAGGCTGTGGAGAGTCGCGATTCCGGTGATTCGCGAGAAAGAGGCAGAGAAACCGATAAATCCAAGCGCGACGAGCGGCACCCCGCGAATTCTGAGCCTGAAACCAAGGTTCATATGGAGCAGGAACGCGAGCCGGCAGGAGAGGCGGAGAAACCAGATAAGTCGAATGAGCAGAAAAAGGATAGCGATCAGGAAGCTGCTTAGGGTCATTTTCAACCTGTATTGAAATCACAAAAGCGCAAACGTGCTACCCCTGCATTGGGAGCAATCTCCGCGATCACGGTGTCAAAGTATCAACGGAGGAAGCACACGTATGCTGGTGGCTCATCTTGCGAACATCTTTCCTGTCAAAACACGACTCATGGCTTTGTGGCTATTCCAGTCGAACGACGAAGCTGTGCGCTTTGACCCAATCGGCATGTGGATCCACATGCAGTGGCCGGCCCGGTTGGTGGCCGTGACTTTGCTGGTGATGTCGGCATGGTCGATTGGAGTCATGATTGATCGCATGCTTGCATTCAGGGCAGCGCGCAGACAGTCGCGCGAGTTTGCTCCTGTGGTTGCGGGTGCATTGCGCGAAGGTAAGCTGGACGAAGCGATTCGTGTAGCGGAACGTAACAAGAAGAGCCATCTGGCGAAGGTGGTTGTGTCTGGTTTGCAGGAATTTGCCGCGCAAGCCGGTACCCCGGCGACCCCGGACGAACAGATTGAAGCCAGCAAGCAGGCGCTTGATCGCGCTGAGGCCATTGCTCACGCTGAATTGGAACGCGGGCTGGCCGGGTTAGCGACCATCGGATCAACCGCGCCGTTTGTCGGATTGCTGGGCACGGTGATCGGCATCATTGATGCCTTTGCCATGATTCAGAAAAGTGGTGGTACGGGAATGACTACGGTATCAGGTGGAATATCAGAAGCACTGGTGACGACCGCGCTGGGCTTGTTTGTAGCGATCCCGGCAGTGATGATGTTCAACTACTTCACCGGCAAGATCAAAGCGTTTGATGTGGAGATGGACAATTCCTCCAGCGAGCTGATGGCATATTTGCAGAAGAGGAATATATTGCGCCGCCGGTGAGAAAGCCATACAGCTGATCACACGGATGAAACGGATCTGCGCTGATAAAGGGGCAGGAACGTTTTCCAAAAAGCTCACGCCCGAATTTGGGTCGCTCAGAATCAAAAGCTGCTGTAGAATCTTCGCGCGATGACGGGAGACTCACGGGTATTGCGCATCTTTCGCAGCGTTCTTACTTCTGCCATTCTTGTTGCAGTGTTTTCTGTGCCGGGCATAAGCCACCAGGAGACATTTGTGGATGGCCTCTGGGCGCATGAAAACACGATTGTGCTGGTGGCACGGTTCGATAAGTGCGGTGGGCCTTACCGACCGGTCCAGCCTATTGTCTCTACGGATGGCGGCAAAACATGGGCCGCAGAAGGCCCGCAGTTAGACGGAAGCGACCTGTTGTTCATCCTGAGCTCAGGAAATGAGCTTTTCATTGGCGGCCAGTACTATGCGGAAGGCCCTACGTCTGCTCCGTTCCTGCTCACTTACAACTATGACCAACATCAATGGTCGCAATCTGAGATCTATGGCGGTGCCGCCGACTTGCTGGGGTTGGCGCGAGAGAAAGCGAATGGACATCTTCTGGCATGGGTCCAGCACCTCGAGCAACCATCTGATGATTCCGGGCCAATCATTCTTCATGAGAGTGTTGACGGCGGAAAAGCCTGGAGCGAGATCAAAAACGTTGCGCACGTTCCTGCTTCGCTTCCCGGCTTGCGCTTCTTTCAAGACCTTTCCAACCGGAGTGGCAGATGGCGGGTCTCGCCAGCTGGGAATGCGATTGAAGAGCTGATGGGCGGTCAGTGGCATTTCCAGGTGAAGCTGCCGTTACCAATCCAATTGCAATGTCCTGAAAATGAAGATGACACGCGGCCCTGATTTGAATTTGTCCGCAAAACATTTGTTAGCTGATGGCAGGCACATTCCGTTATTCTTAGCGTTCTAAATTGTTCGACGAAGAGAATGCATTCGACCAACTGGCCGCGATGAGCAAACAATTTCCGGGATTCTTCCGTTTCCTCAGGATTAGCAGCAGGATGACGCGATGGCGCGCCGCGGGCGTGTTCGTCGTCGTATGGTTTGCTGGCCTGCTCGTCGGCGGCGCTTCCGCGCTTCATTCACAAACGATCCACTACGCCAAGCCGCCGGACGCGAAAAACGGTGAGCGTATCTATAAAGGCGGCTGCATCGCCTGCCATGGTGAGAGCGGTAAAGGCGCGCCGGAAACCAGCACGGAATTCAAGCGTCCGGATACGTTTCCTGACTTCACGGATTGTAGCGGGACAACGCCGGAGCCGAACTCGGCATGGAAAGCAGTGATTCTGCATGGCGGCCGGGAGCGTGGCTTCTCCACGATCATGCCGTCGTTCAGTGAGATGCTTACCCCGGGTGAGATCGATGACGTGATCGCCTACATGCGAAAGTTCTGCACTAACAAGCATTGGGCGCGCGGAGAGTTGAACCTGCCCAGGGCGATTGTGACGGAGAAGGCGTTTCCGGAAGATGAAGTTGTCATCTCCTCGGCGGTCAATGCCAGCGGCCCCCCGGGCTTTACCACGGACGTGATTCACGAACAGCGCTTCGGCGTGCACAACCAGATTGAGGTGGATGTTCCATTCATCGCGCAGAACCAGAATCACAGCTGGAACGGCGGCGTGGGCGACATCACATTTGCCGTGAAACGAGAGATGTTTTCCAGCCTGCGCACAGGATCGATTCTGAGTCTTCAAGCCGGCGTTCTGCCGCCGACAGGAAACAGTAAACTTGGATTTGGTAACGGCACCACCACCTTTGAAACCTTTGCGGCCTTTGACCAGCTCTTTCCCACGAACACGTTCATACAGGTTCAGATGGGCGCGGACCTGCCGCGGCATACCGATATCGCTCCGCAGAGTCTGTTCTGGCGTACTGCAATCGGCCAGGCGCTGGCGAAAGATAACGGCCTGGGACGATTATGGTCGCCCATCGTGGAGTTCCTGGCAGATCGTGATCTACAGGACGGGGCCAGAACAAACTGGGACGTGCTGCCGGAGATGCAAGTCACGATCAGCCAGCGCCAGCATGTCCGCGCGGCGATTGGCGTACGCGCACCCATGACGAACACACAAGGACGCAATCCAAGTGTGGTGATGTACGTTCTATGGGACTGGGCAGATGGCAAGTTGTGGGAAGGCTGGAAATGAAACGGCATCTGCCAGGCGCAACTCTTCTCTTTGCCGTTGCGGTGATCATGACGGTACCTTTGATTCTGGCTGGGCAGTCGTCAACCGATAAGCCGAGTGATCAACCGCACGCAGGACTGAATGGCACGGTCAAACCTGCGGCAAAGTCAAAGACCAGTTCGAAAGCTGCGAATGAAGAGTTCCGCACATCGGACCGGTGCGTCGCCTGCCATAACGGATTGAAGACCAGCTCGGGTGAAGATATCTCGATTGGCTTTCAATGGCGAGCCAGCATCATGGCGAATTCGTCGCGCGATCCTTACTGGCAGGGAAGCGTTCGGCGCGAGTCGATCGATCATCCTGAATCAACCGCGGCGATTGAAGATGATTGCTCAACCTGCCACATGCCACTTACGTATTTTGCGGCGAAAGCGCAGGGGAAGGATGCGGGAATCTTTTCACACCTGCCGCTGTCGGCTCCCAAAGAACATGATCCGGCTGCGGATGGAGTCTCATGCTCGGTGTGCCATCAGATAGAAAAGACCGGACTGGGAACCAGTGCAACGTTCAACGGCAAGGTGGTGATCGCAAACCCGGGAAAAGGCGCAGGCCAAAATGACAGCGTGCGTCCTGAATACGGGCCGTTCGCGATTGATGCCGGTCATCAGCGCATCATGCAGTCTTCCACCGGTGGCTTTCTGCCGGTGGAGGGAAGCCAGATGCGTGATTCGGCGTTGTGCGGAAGTTGCCATACGCTGATTACTAATGCACTTGGCCCCGGTGGCAAGGAGCTTGGACATTTTCCGGAACAAATGCCTTATCAGGAATGGCTGCACAGCGCCTATCCCGCAAAAAACAGTACATGCCAGTCATGCCATATGCCGGAAGTGGATGAGCATGTGGCCGTGACTGCGCTTTATGGCGAGCCCCGTGAAGGAATGCATCGCCATGTGTTTGTGGGCGGGAACTTTGTGATGGAGCACATGCTCAACGAACATCGCGATGAGTTGAGGGTAAAGGCGTTGCCGGAAGAGCTTGCAGCGGCTGCTGACCGTACGGCAAAGTTTTTGCAGACAGAAACAGCACGCGTGAGTGTACCGAAGATGGAGACCACTTCGCAAGGGCTGGCTGTGGACGTTTTGGTGGAGAACCTTACCGGTCATAAATTGCCGACGGCGTATCCATCACGTCGGGCGTGGCTGCATGTGGTGGTGCGCGACAGCGGCGGCAAAGTGTTGTTCGAATCAGGCGCGCTGAATCCTGACGGGTCGATTGTGGGCAATAAGAACGATTCTGACCCGCTGCAATTCGAACCGCATCACAGTGAAATTACCAGTCCACAACAGGTTGAAATTTTTGAGCCGATCCTCGGTGATTCACAAGGCAAGGTGACAACCGGATTGCTGAATGCCGTGGGCTATCTGAAAGATAATCGGCTATTGCCCGCGGGATTCGATAAGCGATCTGCCGAGAAAGACATTTCTGTTGTGGGTGAAGCGGCGCTGGATCCCAACTTCAATGACAAAGGCAGTGTTGTGCGTTATGTGGTTGATACAGGGAATGCAATCGGTCCGTTTCAGGTGGAAGCAGAGTTGTGGTATCAGCCCATTGGATTCCGCTGGGCACATAATCTGGCCGACTACAAAGCTGCAGAGCCGCAGCGGTTCCTGGGATATTACGAGTCGGCGTCACAGCATTCGGCGATTGTGCTGGCGAAGGCTAAGGCGAGTCACTGAGTAAGTCACAAAAATGGTTTCCATCCGTCTGCGGTACGCCGAAACATTGTGGAAGAAACCAGATAGCTGCCTGAGTTAGTGATATTGGTGATTGATGATCTCAGTTCCTCAATGCCGGCCTTTGATGTGCTGTCAGTGAAGAGCAAAGTATCCCTACTGGGGACTGCAGCCACAATATCACCCTCGATTGTGTCCTGGATTTCGGCCCAGACGTCATCAAACAGCAATAAGCTGGCTACGTAATCAGCACCTGCCGTCAACAGGTAGACTGGTCCGTCACCGTGCTGCATGACGGGCGGAAGGATTCGCCTGAGATTTTCAATGGCGAGAGGCCGAAGTTCCTGTGTTTTGAGCCCGAGTTCCCGGAGTTGTTTTTGTTGCATCGTCAGCATCGCCTCCGGCGTGTCAAACGCATAGATGATCCACAAATCACCTACGAGATGTTCGGTAACTATCAGACGGTCGCCAGTGGTGTCGTTGAGGTTGGCGTTGAGATAACCCACATCCTTAATCATGGGGATGATTGCGTTTTTGTTCTTTACCGGTTTATCGGTGGCGGCCCTGATCATCGCTCCGAGAAACCGTTCAACCTCTTCCGCACGGCCATCAGGGTTGTTTCTGATTCTGCCCCATAGGTTTCCCAGGAAAACAGTCAAGGGCTCGCCCGGACCAAGTTGCACCCGAAGCTCTTCAATAGACGTACCCTGTTCGATGGTGGCATCTTTAAAGCGGTCCCGCATGGCGTCCGCGCACAGTGAGCAGAACTCTGTATGGGACAAATCAGCTTTGCTCAGACCAGCGCGCCAATCATAGTTAGGCTCGGAAACGCTCGGCTCGGAAACGCCTGGCGGGGAAACGCTCGGCTGGGAAATGCTCGATTGGTATCGGCCATGCTGCGAGCTCTTAGTCCTCTTCGATAATTTCTTTAACCATTTCATGGCCGAGACTGCTACATTTAACCAGATCAAATCATTCCCAGGAATCCATGAAGATAGTAATCTTGCTGTTGCTCTTGAGCGGACTCGCTTCCGGTCAATCCGAAAAGCCGCTTGGCAGCCGTCCGTGGGAGGTTGGCGTGTGGGCCAGCGGTGGGCTCAGCGTGCCTGGCGGAACCAAAGATACAAAAGTCGTGGATGCGGGCTTTCGTGTGGGCAAGGTATTGACGGGCAACCACTTCGGGAGCTTTGTGAGCGGTGATTTCGAATACTCGGCCGACCTGGTGCCGGTGTATTTCATTTTGCAACCCGCACCGGCGTTGAATACTTATGGTACGGCCTTCAATCCGGTCAACCTAAAGTGGAATTTCACAAGGTCAGCCCACACCATTCCGTTTCTGGAACTGGGAAGCGGCGTGCTCTTCAGCAACCATGTGGTGCCGAACAATACGTCACGGGTGAACTTTATCACGCATGGAACGCTGGGCTTTCAATTCTTCAATAATCAGCATCGAGCTTACACTGCGAGCGTGCGTTACGAGCACATTTCAAACGCGGGACTAACGGTGCCGAACCCAGGCGTGAATACTGTACAGCTTCTTGTGGGAGTGAGTTGGTATAGATAGATTCGGTAAATGGAGAATTTGGCAATTTAGTAGTTGAAGGGCTGAGCAGTCGTCGGTTTTTGAAATTACTCAATTGCCCGATTACTCCACTACAAAATCTTATGTTACTCGTAGAAGCGTTCCTCGTTCCTTTTAAAGCAAAAAAAGGACAGCGCTCGAATTGGGACTCGCGGTTGCGTTAAAATGCAGCCAATCATGGGCAAACATCCTTCCATCACGATAGCGCTCGTAGCGATTATTGCGGTCGGCATTGTGGTTGGCTTTGCTCGTTCCACGCGTCATACGGAGACGATTCACTGCTATTTTCAGGACGCGCAAGGATTGAAAGCAGGAGCCACAGTGCGGCTAGCTGGTGTGGACGTTGGCCATGTCATGAGCGTACGCGTACGGCCGGAGCGCCCTGAAGCCGCGGCCGAAGTCACGATGCTGATTCAGACCGATTATGATCTGCAGATTCCGAGCGATGCGGTCGTGGTACTGGATAGCTCAGGGGTATTTTCCCCGGTATTCACGGAGATCGAGATAAAAGGCGCCGTCGGGCCTCCGACACGGCACGAAGCGGTCTTGCGGACTCGCGAGAGACACCAGACAACCGCTGCAGAACTCATTGATTGTTTCGCCAAGCTCTCAGAACACAAACTTTGTCCGCTTCTGGATACAAATAACGGCGAAACGGCAAAGCCAACTCGTTAAATTCTGATGTTCAGATTTTGCGTCACTTGCACCTCATCCGCTATTCTTTCCAGTCATGTCTACCCTAGTCGAATGCGTTCCTAATTTCTCTGAAGGCCGTGATAAAGGCATTGTTGACGCCATTGTCGAAGCGATGAAAGTTCCTGGCGTCTATCTGCTCGATCGCGAAATGGATTCCGACCATAACCGCTGTGTGATCACGTTGGTCGGGGATCGTGAGGCGATCGCTGAGGCAGCTATTCGCGGCGTAGGCAAGGCGTCCGAGTTGATTGATCTCAACAAGCATCAGGGTGCTCATCCACGCATCGGCGCTGCGGACGTGGTTCCATTTATTCCCATCGAAGGCGTGACGATCGAAGATTGCGTGGCCATTGCCCGGCACGTGGGCGAAGAGATATGGAAACGCTTCAAGATCCCGATTTACCTCTATGAGGCTGCAGCTGCGCGTCCTGACCGGCAGGGCCTGGAAAACATACGTCGCGGACAATTTGAGGGCCTGCGTGAGGACATCCTTGTGAATCCGGGGCGCTGTCCTGACTTCGGTGATCCGCGCTGCCATGCCACGGCCGGCGCAACGGTAGTGGGAGCGCGCAAGGCGCTCATCGCTTACAACGTCTTCCTGAACACGACGAATGTTGAAATCGCAAAGAAGATTGCCAAGGCCGTCCGGAATTCGACCGGAGGTCTGCGCTTTGTGAAGGGCTCTGGATTTGAAGTCCGCGGACTGGCACAGGTATCGATGAACCTGACCGACTTTGAGCTAACGCCGATCGCTCGCGTGTTTGAGTTCGTTAAGCGCGAAGCCCAACGATACGGCGTGATGCCCCTGAGCAGTGAGATTGTCGGGCTTATCCCGAAAAGAGCGCTGGAGCAGGCGGCAGAGTGGTTCCTGCAGGTTGAGAATTTTGATTCATCCATGATTCTGGAGAACCGGTTGGCCGGAGTGATGGGCGGCAAGATGGCTGTGGGCGGATTGCGCGCCGGAGCGGAGCCATTCATTGAACAACTGGCCGCTCCCACTGCGGCGCCGGGAGGCGGCAGCGCTTCGGCGGCGGCGGCCGCAATGGCAGCGGCGCTGGGCAGCATGGTGGCGGGAATGTCGCGTGGCAAGAAGGCCTATCTGCAATATGAGCAGGAGTTAAGCCAAGCCCTGGCCCGGCTGTCACACCTGCGTGAAGAACTCAAAGCCGGCATTGATGCTGACGCGGATAGCTATAGCCAGGTAATGGCTGCTTATAAGCAGGCCAAGACTTCAAGCAGCGGTGACGGTGAAATCGCTATACAGGATGCATTGAAAGGCGCGACGTCTGTACCACTTGAAACCGCCACCAAGGCGCGGGAAGTGGGCGATATTGTGATGTCCCTCAGGCCGATTACGAATCCCAACATGGCGTCTGATCTCACAGTCGCCGGGGCGCTGGTGAGCGCGGCCATGGTTGGTGCGTTGGCAAACGTGGATATTAATCTGGGATCGATCAAAGATAAGGATTTTGTGGATGAAGTACGTTCAAAAGTGGTCCAACTACAGAGGTGAATACCTTAGAGAGTCGAAAAGAGCATCCAAAGCTGCACCTCGGTGCATCTTAAAGTCGAGAAATCCGGATTAAAATAGGTAGACCATGAAACGCAATATTGTGTTCGCTCTTGTATTTCTACTGAGCGGCGTGCCGGGATTTGCCGCTTCGCTGGCTACGGCCGCACGTTCAGTGATCCCGCAGGATGTCCAGCAGATCATTAACGTGGATTACCGGCGGATGAAGAACTCAGATACGGCCATGCAGATGAAGGCCAAACTCCTGCCTGCGAACATGAAGCAGTTCGAAGACGCGCTGAAAGATGTAGGCGTGGTCGTGGACCGCGACATCGATCAGATCACGCTGGCTTCGTTTCGCAATAAGGACAACGGACTGCAAATCATCGGGATTGCGCAGGGCACATTTCCGCGCAAGGCCATCGCTCTCAAGATGACCAAGCAGAAGATCAAGGCCAACAAGGTCAACGGCTCAATTGTGTATCCCATGTCCGGCGGTCTTTCCATGGTTTTTCTAGATAACTGGACCATGCTATTCGGTGACGCGTCAGCCTTGAAGCAAGCATTGGACGCCCGCGACGGCGACGCACGCAGCCTGAACGCCAACACCGCAGTCACTGACATGATCACATCCGTGGACCAGGGCACGGTTTGGAGCGTGCTTGATCAGCAGGGCACGCAGACGATGATGAAGTCGGCGCTGGGTGGGGCTTCCGACCTGGCCGATTATGAGACCATCAAACAGCGTTTGACGGGTTCGCGCTATACCATGGATTTTGATCATGGCGTTGATTTCAACCTGAATGTGGGAACGTCAGACAATATGACCGCAGCAACTTTGTCGTCTGTAATGAAGGCTGGCCTGCTCTATAAGAAAATGAATGCAACGCCGACCGAGAAGAACGCGATTGACGACACTACAGTGGATTCTGACGCCGGCAAGCTGGTGGTGCACTTCAAAGCCGACGATCATAGCTTTCAGAAACTGCTGGATTCACCGATGTTCGCCGCTGTAACGCACTAGAACTTTTTGAGCATTGAAGAAAGGAACATCCGAATGGGTGTTCCTTTTTTATTTTGGGCGCTGCAATTCAAGTGCAGCAAGCTCTCTGCCCTTCAGAGTCGGCAAGATATGAGTCACCCTTCATGACATGAACTTCCCATCGAAACTTGCTGGGGTCGCGAACCCAGAATTTGCCCTGCACGGCATAGCAGCAGGTTGTGTTGAGTTCGTCTTCGGTGGCGAAGCCGGAGGCATTCAGGCGCGCCTTGATGGCTTCGACTTCTTCCAGCGTATTCATGCGCAGGCCCATGTGGTTCAGGCCTTGCAGGCAACAATGTGTTTTAACCTGCATGGTGAGATTGACCGCCGGGTTCTCCACGTCGAACTTCGCGTAATCAGGTTTGTGTTTCGTGGGCGGCATGCCAAAAAGCGTTGCGTAGAAACGGACAGACTCGTCCAGACTTTCAACATCAAGCGAAAGATGGAATTTCGAGTTCATATAATTTCCTTCACCAAACGGGCAAACCTCGATATATCGGGTTTAAAGAAGGTCAGACGCCGGTGTTGACTGCGTGGCCAAGTTCTTTCAAAGACTTTTCGTTGCGTCGATACCACATCCATAGCCCTTGTTTTTCCGCGTGAATGAGGCCGGCCTTGCGCAGGATCGCCATATGATGAGAGATGGTGGGTTGCGATAGTTTTACCTGCTCTTCAATATCACAGGCGCACATGCCTTCCCCTTTGTCGATGGAACAGCAGCCTTTCTGCTTGAGCAGGCGAAGGATCTTCAGTCGCGTGGGATCGGCAACGGCCTTAAGGGCGTCCACCAGTTGCTTGTCAGTCATTGTCGGCATATATAGATATATATCTATGTATCAGAGGCTGGTCAAGAGCGATGGAACCTTTTGCCTGAGCTGACATCTCATACAATGAGTCTTTAGGGGAAATCATGGGTTTATTTGACAGCAACGAGCGAAAGCAAAAAGAGCTGGAGATGCGCGATGCGGGTCGGTTACCGCCCCACCAGGCTCTAACGCTTAAGTGGCCCGTGCTGCACTACGGCTCTGTCCCATCTTTTGATCCGGCGCGCTGGGAGTTCCGTATTTGGGGTCAGGTGGAGAATCCAGTCAAGCTGACATGGAAAGAATTTGGGGCCCTGCCGCGCTTTCACAGCCATAGCGACTTTCATTGCGTGACACGGTGGAGCCGCTTTGATAATGACTGGGACGGCGTTTCATTCAGAGAGATGATGAAGCTGGCCAGGCCGAAGCCGGAAGCCATGTATGCTCTGGTGCATGCGGAGCAGGGTTATACGGCAAACGTTCCCCTGGCAGACCTGGATCGTGACAACGTATTGCTGGCGACGCATCATGATGGGCAGCCGCTATCTGCCGATCATGGATATCCCCTGCGGCTGATTGTGCCGCATCTGTACGCGTGGAAATCAGTGAAGTGGGTGCGGGGCTTGGAGTTTCTTGACCATGATCAGGCCGGCTTCTGGGAGCAAAACGGCTATCACATGTATGGCGATCCGTTTAAAGAGCAGCGGTTTGGTGATTAGCAATTGGTAGTTGGCAATTGGTAATTAGCAAAATCAGTCTTGATCAGTCACATACAGAATTTTGCGTCGAGCATTCCAAGCAAAGGTCCGCTTCAAATTGAATACTCGGCACCGAACATCAGCGCAATTTGGTTTTTGCCAATTGCCATTTGCTAATTGCCAAATGCTAGCTCAGTGCTTAACGATCGCGTTGTAACCATCGGCTGACAGGCGATTGCGCATGGTGTCCGCGTCCTGCTGGTTGGAAAAAGGGCCGACCTGAACGTGATAGAGCGCGTCCGAAGTGGAGTTGGCGATAAAGACCGGGTACTGCTTCTTCTGCAAAGCCGACTTCAGAATGTCTGCGTCTTCCTGCTTGGAAACGGCTGCCACCTGCACCATGAAGGTTCCATTAGCGCTGGCCTTGATTTCGGTGGCGGCGGAAGTGGGAGCCGGGCTTGACGGATTTGCACTCGAAGCAGCCGGGCTCGATGCCGGGTTTGATCCTGAGCTTGAATCAGAGCTTGCAGGCTGCGAATCAGTTGCGGGAATAGGCGCCGGGGCTTCCGGAACTTTGGCCACCGCGGAAGGCTTGCCTGCGGTGCTGCCGGCTGCGGCAGTGGTGCTACCTACAATTTCAGTCCTGCCGCCCGTGGCGCTGCTTTTTCCCAACAGATAGCCCATGGTGAAGAAGATGGAGCAAACAATCACCACGGCAAAGAAAATGCCCAGCAGCTTGCCGGTACCGAGTGTTATTTCAGTATCTTGCGCCTGATCTTCAAAGTCTTCCTTCACCTGTCGAGTCCCCAAATCCACGGCGGTCCCCCTGATTTTCAGCTCTGGTTTGCAGCCAGTTTAACCCTATTTGGCCAGATTGCGACCGCTGATTTTTTCCAGCGCCGAAGTGAGAGACGCAAGAATATCAATCGGCAATGGGAAGACGATGGTGGTGTTCTTTTCCACTCCAATCTCGGTCAAGGTCTGGAGATAACGAAGCTGCATGGTCAGGGGTTCTGAAGCCAGCTGGTGAGCGGCTTCCGTGAGTCGTTGTGAGGCAGCAAACTCACCTTCGGCATGGATGATCTTGGCGCGCTTTTCGCGCTCGGCCTCCGCCTGCTTGGCCATGGCGCGCTGCATGGAGTCCGGCAGGTCAACCTGCTTGATTTCCACGTTGGCCACCTTCACGCCGTAAGGCGACGTGTGCTGGTCAAGAATGGTCTGTATGCGCGTGTTCAACTTGTCACGATGGGCCAGCAGCTCATCCAGATCAACTTCGCCAAGCACGGAGCGCAAAGTGGTCTGGGAGAACTGTTGCGTCTGCCAGTAATAGTTCTGTACGCGAATCACGGCTTGTGACGCGTCAATCACTTCCCAATAGATCACGGCGTTGACCTTCAAGGTCACGTTGTCACGGGTGATGATGTCCTGTGGAGGAACTTCCAGGGCCTGTTGGCGAAGGTCAACACGCACCATGCGGTCCAGCGGCGCGAAGACAAAGATCACGCCAGGACCCTTGGCGGGATGAATCCTGCCCAGGCGGAAGATGACCGCTCGCTCATATTCACGCAGGATCTTGATGGAGTTGATGCCGTAAATAACAAGGATAACGAGAACGACCAGAAACGGAATAGATAGCACAAGGCCTCCAGTGGGCAATTGCGTTATGAGCCGGCAGTGATTCTATCGCAGCTAGCTGCCCGGCTGTACTCTAAGTCAAGGATTTAGCTGCATCCAGCGTAACAGATTGCATCGCCGGTTCTACCTGCAAGGTCAGGTCCTGTACGTTACGGACGATGACGGCCTGGCCTATATCGACATGCGCGGACGCCACCGCATTCCATAGAGCGCCGCGGACAAAGACCTTGCCGTCAGGAGCCAAAGGTGAACGGGCTACGCCAATTTCGCCGATGAGAGATTCCTTTCCGGTAAGAACTTTATTTCGTCGCGCACGTATGGCCAGCGTGAGCAGAAAGACTGTGATCGCGCCCAACGGGACGGTGACGGAAAGGGCGGTGATCAGCCTCACGCGCATTTCAGGAATAGGGCCGTCAACCAGTAGAAGCATTCCCAGAACCATCATGAGCATGCCGCCCGCGGTGAACAAACCGTGCGAATGGAATTTGGCTTCCAGGGCGAAGAGAACGAAAGCGCCTATCACCAGCGCCACTGATTCAAAGCGCGTGGGCAGCATCTGGAGGGCGTAAATGGACACGACGATCGCAATCAGGCCGACGGCGCCGGGAACAATCCCGCCGGGATGATTGAACTCAATCATGAGAGCAAAGAGTCCCAGGGTAAACAGAAGAGCCGTGAAGTTGGGATCCATGAGTACAGAAAGGATTCGCTCCCGCAACGTCATGTCGTATAGCCTGACGGGCTTGCCGACGACGTGCAGGACGACCTTGGAACCGTCAAAGCGTGTTACGGATTTGCCGTCAATCTGCCTGAAGAGGTCGTCCTGATCTTTGGCGATGTAGTCGATCAGATGTTGGGAGAGGGCTTCATCAGCGGTAAAGGATTTTGACTGGCGCACGGCGCTTTCTGCCACTTCCACATTGCGTCCGCGCTTGCTGACGTAGGAACGCATGAGCGAAGCAGCGTAGTTCTCAACTTTGTCCTTCATCACCGGATCCATGATCTGGCCGTCGCCGCGGACAGGATGCGCCGCCCCGGTGTTGGTGCCCGGCGCCATGGCTGCAATGTCCGCCGCTTCAAGGATGAAGAATCCGGCAGAGGACGCACCTTTGCCGGACGGAGAAACAAAGATGATGACGGGCACTTTCGAATCGAGGACTTTATGGACAATGTCTTCCATCGACGTCATCAGCCCACCCGGCGTGCGTATCTCGATCAGTACAGCGTCAGCATGGGTGCGCTCGGCTTCCTGAATGGCGCGATCGATGTATTCGGCTGAGAGTGGGTGAATTACGGAATCCACCACCACCTTCACTACGTCAGCCGAGGCCGCGGATGGCAACAGCAGTATTGCGCTGACGGCGAGAAGCAGAAGCTTGCTGAGCGGGCTTAAGGTCGATCTGTATTTCATGGAGTTACCTCTTGCGTAGCTTTTGCCCTTGATTGATCCGTGATCAGTGGGGGCGGGCCGCGCTACGGGCAGCCAGATCGTGTTTCAAGGCGACAGCGGCAGCGTTGGCGGGATCGAGCGCCAGTGCCTGATCAACATCCTTCTCCGCAGCTGCCAGATTGTTTTCTGACACAGCAACGCGCGCCAGCACGAGGAGAGCGCCGGCCGATGGCTTGATGCTCAGAGAAGTATCCGCCTCTTTGCGCGCGCCATCAACATTCTGGTTGATCTCCAGCACCTGAGCAAGACCGGCGTGGGCGGCGGGGTTGGCTGCGTCCAGTGAGATGGCTTCGCGAAATTGTTTTTCGGCTTCACTGCTCAGGCCTTCGCCCATCATCTCCTGTCCGCGTTCGACGTGGAAGGCAGCGTGCGCTGCGGGAGTGGCTTTTTTCATGCGAGCCTCATCCGCGTTAGCGATCTCCAGCGATATCTGGCGATAGCCTGATTCATCATAGTTGCGCTTGATCCGCTCCAGTGGCATACGCTGGACTGGCGAGCCGGAAGAGACGGCATCCAGGAATGACTTGGCTTCCGCGTCGCCCTGGACGGCCAGCGCGGCTTTGAGTTCACGAACGGCTGCAGGCGCGTCACCTTCGCGATAGAGTTCAACGGCGAGATTGAAGTGATAATCAGGATCGCTGGGATCGGTCTGCACGCTCTTTTCAAAATAAGTGCGGGCGCGCTTCTGTCCACGGCGCGAGGTGACTACGCCAAGATTGTTGAAGACTTCCGTGAGCGGCAGTCGCGTGGAGAGGGCGCGGAAAGCAGTTTCAGCTTTTTCCATCTGATCGGTGTAGTAAGCCGAGAGGCCAAGAAAAAACTGTGCTTCGTTGGCGGCGGGATCGCCGAGCGGCACCCTGGAAAATATGTTGACCGCTTCAGTGTAATTTTTGGTGGTGTAATAAGCTTTGCCGAGTTGCAGCATAGCCAGCGTGTTCCTTGGCTCCAGCCGTACCGCTTCCTGAAAGTGCTTGATCTTTTCCTGGACGTTGCTGGCGAGGACGCCGCGTACATAGTTTTCCAAAGCGTCCAGGCGAAGGGCAGGGAACTGTGCGACGAACTGTTCTTTCGAAATATCGCCTGACAGTTTCAGCTCGCTTAAAAGATCCCATGCCAGCGCCGTTTGCAGCGTAATCAAGCTTGCCAGTGGACCTGATTCAGCAAGATCAGGCCCCAGGCGGAGGTGCGGAACGTCCATGAGGCGCGCGTGAGCCGTGAGAGTGGCGCCATCGAACTTAAAACTGCCGATCAGGACGTAGTCAGCGTCAAGCTCCTGAGCAACCTGATAAACGGTGGCGCGCGAAGGTCGCGCAGTGGCGGGAATGCCAAGACGGTCAAGCGCGTTGAGGCGGTCATCGCGTTCGATGAGATAGAGTGAGTCAGATTTCAGCCGCGTACTCAGGACTTCAGGAAAGGCCTCACCAATCCAATCAAGTCCAGGGGTGGTTGAGTTGTTCTCAAAGGGCATCATGAGCAGGATCTGGCTGGAGTGCTCGGCCGCAGCTTGCTGGTCCAAAGATTGCTGGTCTAAAGATTGCTGGTATGAGACTTGCTGCTTTGCGTTTTGCTGGGAGAAAGCTTTCTGGGCAATGCCAGACAGATTCGTGGCAAACAATGCGAACAATATGCAGATTGGTCGGCTCAAGATGGTTAAATTATAGGGCATTGAGCAACACGTATGACCAAAACTAAAAACGCTGGCATATTCGTTTTAACGGGTGCGGGCATCAGCGCGGAAAACGGTATACCCGTGTTTCAAGGCACGAGTTGGCGCGGCCGCAGCCATTATGAGCTGGCGAATGTTGAAGCCTGGCGGACAGATCCGAAAACAGTCTGGGAGTATTACTCTGAGCGACGGCAAAGGGCGCGCGGGGCCAGGCCAAGTGCGGCGCACTTTGCTCTGGTTGAGTTGGAGAAGGAGTATGGCGGCGACATCATGCTCTGCACGCAGAACGTGGACAACCTGCACGAAGAAGCAGGAAGCCAGAATGTGATTCACGTTCACGGCAAGATTTTTGAAAGCCGCTGTGCTAAGGATTGCGGTCAACCGGCTTTTGCTGATCAGAATTGTTATGCGAAGGAAGCTCTTCCGCACTGCGAATGCGGAGCGTTGCTGCGTCCAAATGTATGCTGGTTCGGCGAGCAGCCTTACGATCTCGAGCGTGTTTACACATTTCTGGAGTCGTGCCGGGTCCTGGTAGCAGTTGGGACCTCGGGCAATGTGCAGCCGGTAGCGAGCTTCGCAGAATTGGTAGATCGGAGACAAAACACACAGCGAATCTATATTGGGCTGGATGAACCCGCCAACGTACAATTTTTTGACGAGGTGCGTCTCGGTCAAGCTTCGTCGCTGGTACCCATGCTGGTGAGGGAATTGTCACGCAGGGAGCTTTAGGAATAACCTGCGCTATGGAGACGATTTTTTTCTATACTTAAGGCGCGATATACGCGTTGGTTTTTCTGGGGAGATATTGTGAAGAATCTTTTTGGTATTGCCGTGATTTGCGCCGTAACGCTCGTGGCGGGATGTTCAGGAAATAACGTCGGCACATCACCTTCCTTGCCAGAAGCTGTGGAAGGCGCAGCAGGAGCCGGTCAACTGGGTACCCCTCAACCACTACAGATCGATAGCGCTTCAAATGGCGGATCCAGTCTGGCGGCAGCTGCTCCTTATGCGGGCGATGGCAAAGGTGGCGCCGTGCAGCAGAACATCAATGCCGCTCCGTTCCTGCAGGCCAGCACTCCCATGAAAACGGGCATGGCGTTGCCGGCCGGAGCGCTGGTAAGCCGCGCGGACGGCACCATGTACGGTCCAACTGATATGTCACCTGCAGGAACGGGTCCAGGGACGCAGGGAATGACGAGCAGTGGATCCGCAGCGAATCAGGGCTCAGGGGTCAGGTCGACGGCGGGAGCCGCCACGGCCAAGCCGACGAATAAGAGCGCAACGCCGAACTGAGCTTTCGCCTCTGCCATCACGTTATGTTTGCAAAATGAAACTATTGATCGCATTGCTATTGGTCGCTGCAGGATCAATCGTTCTGGGACAAAACAAAGCCGGACCGAGCAAGATTGTGCTGCCCAATCCCGGCATAATGAAGTGCGATAGCGCTCACTTGTGGCAACCGGAGAAAGCGGAAGCCAATGCCGTTTATCCCATCCAAGTATCCGTTGATCACTTCGATAAGAACGGCTGTCCGCTTGGACTCCTAGCCCTATATGACAAGAGCGTCCCTTTTTCAAGCATACAAGCGGAACTCAACCGGCGTTATGGCAAATGGAGTAGAAGCGATGGCAGTAGGATAGCTCTTTACCGGGTCGAGCCAGAGAGGTTCGCGATTCAGTTGGCGACGATTGAAACTGAATTGGGGGGAGCGGGAGGCCAGAAAGGGATGAAGCAGCTTATTTATATATCATTCTCTGTATCCCAAGGATCCAATGGGCTTTAGTGGCTTTTAGAAGATCGGTACGAACGCTTGAGAATTAGAACCTTTAATTCCCGTCCAATAATGCTCTAATCGCGGGAGCGTAGTTTCTTATTAACTCGACTGATATTGCGTGACGGACTTTGTGGTTTCGAGCCCGTCACGCAAGAATCTTTCCGAGCTGTTTCTTTCCAACCAGATTGATTTCATCTGGTGATCTGTTAATCCGGTGATCGGTTGATCCGGCCCTTTTACTCTGAACTTTCTGCGCAATCAAACTCTTCCAATTAAATTGATTTCATGCGTTGATCCAAGTGATCCAGTGATCGGTTGATCCGGCCGACTATCTGCGCGTACGACATTTTCAGGATTCTGGAGCGGGAGACGGGAATCGAACCCGCGACCAACAGCTTGGGAAGCTGTGACTCTACCACTGAGTTACTCCCGCTCAATGGTGGGACTCACGTTAGTCTAACACTGGGTAGGGATTTCACGCTCCGGCAAAAGTCATCGCTCGCCCGCAAAGGGAAATAGCGTTGGATGCGACATCATTTCAAAACCCTATCTCCAAAACCCAATTCAACCGCTGATTCAAATTCATTTCCAATGACGTTTCTAACGCAGTTTCAAAAGTAGTTTCAAAAAGAGGCTTCAACTCGGTGACCTTGGGCCAGTGAGATTTACCTTTAATCAAAGATCTTTAATCCAAAGATCTTTGAATCAAGGATCAAGGACCAAGGAAATTTTCCGGGATTTGCTAATTATTCGCCTGTTCAATCCAACCTTTTTGGCATACGGCTCTGCAGCAACTCTGGGCATCTGATTTTAGCAATGGCCAGCCCTGTTGGGCCATGACGTCTTAGCCGTAAGGAATTTGGGCCATGAGAAGTAAATTGTCGTTTCAAGTCCTTTGCTTCATCTTGAGCGGAATTGCCTGCATGTTCCTGGCAGGATGCGGAACTGGCGGTCTGGATGTACGCGTTACGCCAACCCCAACTCCAACCCCAACGCCTGCTCCAGGTTCAACTCCCACGCCAACCCCGACTCCAACTCCAATTCCGACACCGTCGCCGTTTCCATCGCCCGCTGGCTCTGCCAGTCGTTTCATCTATGGCATCACGGTGTTCGAATCGAGCTTCGGATATCAGGCAGGACAGATTACCAATGGAACGGTCACGCCCGTCGCGACCGACTTTACTGACGCGGGCCTGGGACAGAATATTGTTCCGCAATTGATTTCGGACCCCCACGGTCGGTTCCTGTATGCGCTGAATCTGGGGGCGACGGGCGTCGGAGTGACGATTGGCAATCCTGGTATAGCCGAGATGCAGATCAACGCGGTGACAGGAGCACTTACGCGCGTACCGGGAAGTCCCCTGGTCTTTGCCTCGCAACAGGCCGGGATGTTGGCGATCGAGCGCAGCGGACGCTTTCTATATCAGCCCAATGCGGGTGTATTTGATATTTATTCCATCGACCAGAACAGCGGGCTGCTCACTAAAATATCCAGTTCCACAGCCACTTCCCTGGGGTTCTTCACAGTCACCAGTCCAGACGGACGTTTCCTGTTCAACGCCGCCGATCAAATCGTGGAGTCGCTTTCCATCGCCAGCGATGGCAGCCTGACTCTGGCGCAATCACCGCTGCTCACCGGCGGGTCCACGACGGGCTTGGCGGGACAACTTGCGGTGAGCTCTGATAACCAATTTCTATTCGTTTTGAATCAGGGCAACATCAGCATTTTCAACATCGGCAGTACAGGATTGCTTACGCCGGTGGTTGGCTCACCTTTCTTAACGGACACGGGGGCCTCAGGGTTCGTGATCGCTCCTGACGGTCGCCATCTCTATGTTGCGTTTCAGAGCGCAACTAGTTTTGTGAAAGGATTCACTTTTGATCCTGCGGCGAATACGCTTACGCCGATTGCGGGAGCTGCAATCACTGACAGTGCGTTGTCGATCGCCCTTGATAATTCGGGTCAATTTGCGTACGTCACCGAATCCGGCCAGCTGGTGACATATTTCATCGATCCGGCTACGGGAGCCTTGACCAGAGTTTCGCAAGCGACCAAGCCGATCACTGAAGGAGTGCAAAGCCTTATCACGGTGCAGTGAGCCGCTGCGAGCCACGGTGCAAACTGGTTACGTCTAGTCTAATGTATGGCGTGTGTTAAAGTCTGTGCATCGGTCCTATGGCAGACGAACGTTCCACCGCGCCCTGGCTTGAGCTGCTATGGCTCCTGTTTCTGGCAGGACTGGCAATTCTGCCTCCCATCAATGAACCGCACAAGCAGCTGATTCTTTTATTGCTCGGCGTATTTCAATTGCTGGAACGGGCTTTCATTCAGCACAGCCTCAAGCGCTGGGGGCCGGCACTGGCGGTCATCGCGAAACTTGTACTCGCCACAGAGTTGATCGATCACACGCGCGACGTTGCTCCCATCATCAGCAGCTACTGGCCGGTTTTCTTTGTTCCGGTCACGACGGCGGCGATCTATTTTGGTCCAGTAGGGACGTTGCTGTGGACCACGCTAACCTCAGCCGCATATTGCTCGTATCTGATTCCGGCGCTAAAAGAATTCAAACTCGAGTGGTCCGGCGCTAGCGAGTTGATGATGCGCGTGCTCTTCCTTTATCTGGTGGCCATGACTGTGAATCGCTTTGTCATGGATGCGCGCTTTCAGGTAAGGCGCTATCAAGGCCTGTCCGAGACTCTGGCTGAGGCCAATCGCAATCTGCACCAGGCGCAGGCTGAAGCACGACGCGCGGAGCGTCTGGCGGCATTAGGGCAGCTCTCCGCCGGGCTGGCCCATGAGATCCGCAATCCGCTGGCGGTGATCAAGGGATCGGCAGAGATACTGAAGCAGAAGCTTACGGCGGCGGATGAGATGGCCCGAGAGCTTTCTGACTATATCTACACTGAAGTGAATCGGGTTAGCGCGCTGGTGAGCCGCTTTCTGGATTTCGCCCGGCCAACTCAGCTTGACCTGCGCGCTGCGGACCTTTCAGAAGTGGTAGAGAAGAGCCTGAGGGCTGTGGCCGACCAGGGTGCTGACCGGAAGGTGCGCATTGTCCGCGACTACGCACCGGGTACGCCACGTGTGGAACTCGACGAGGACTTGTGCGAGCAAGTGTTCACGAACCTGATCCTCAATGCGTGCGAAGCGATGAGCGATCGGGGTGGAGAGCTGAAAATCAGTCTGTTTGGCGAAAGTAACGATGAGCAAGAGGTGGCCGTGGCCGAAATTGAAGATTCGGGCCCGGGAGTTCCGGCTGTACTGCGCGAGCAGATATTCAATCCATTCGTGAGCACCAAGAAAACAGGCGTAGGGCTGGGACTGGCGATCGTAACAAAGATCGTGGACGCACATGGAGGAAGGGTAACGCTGGGCGAATCTTCGAGGTCAGGAAAGGAAGGGGCATGTTTTCGCGTGACTTTCCCGGCAGCGAAAACAGAGAGCCACGCCTGAACGCAAGGTTTGTGAGTTGGCGCGATCAAAGCAGGAGCGATTAATAAACCTACAACTATTTCATGGCAAACATTCTTATTGTTGAAGACGAACCAAAGATGCGCCGGCTGCTGGAAATCAGCCTGGGCGAAGAAGGCCATCACGTACAGGTTGCGCCTGACGCAGAAATGGCGCTTAAGAGCCTGCATGCCAATTCATTTGATGTGATTGTGACGGATGTAAAGCTGCCGGGCATGAACGGACTGGAGTTTCTGCAGGAGGCGAAGCGGTTGAATGCGTCCACGCCCATTGTGGTGATGACTGCCTACGGCTCGGTGGAAACCGCCGTGGAAGCCATGAAGCTAGGCGCCAGTGATTATGTGCTGAAGCCGTTCACCATGGCGGAAATGAAGCTTGTGGTAGCGAAGGAAATTGACGTTCAGCGCGTGCGCGACGAGAACCGCTCACTGAAAGAAGCTCTGGGCCAGCGCTACCAGTTCAATAACATCGTTGCCCGTAGCGCGCCCATGCAGGCGGTACTGGCTTTGGTGGAGCGCGTGGCCTCAACCAATGCCACGGTTTTAATCGGGGGCGAGAGCGGCGTAGGCAAAGACCTGGTCGCACGGGCGATCCACCAGCACTCTCGCCGGGGACACGGGCCGTTTATCAAGATCAACAGCACGGCGATCCCCGACACTCTGTTTGAAAGCGAACTGTTTGGGTATGAGCGGGGCGCTTTCACCGGCGCTCTGGCGAGCAAGCCGGGAAAGTTCGAACTCGCTGATAAGGGTACGCTGTTTCTGGACGAAATTGGCGATGTGCCTGCGCCGATCCAGGTAAAGCTGCTGCGAGTGCTGCAGGAGCGTGAGTTTGAACGCCTGGGAGGAACCAGGACGCTAAAGGTGGATGTGCGATTGCTGGCTGCGACGAATCGTGACCTGCGCGCGGCGCTGGAAGAGGGAACTTTCAGGGAAGATCTTTACTATCGACTCAACGTTGTGCCCATTGACATACCTCCATTGCGGGAACACAAAGAAGATATTCCTGAACTGGTGAAGCACTTTGTTGATCGCTTTGCCGCCGGCAATGATCGCGATATTCGGGGCGTAACTCCGGCGGCATTGAAGATGCTCATTGACTATCACTGGCCTGGTAACGTGCGTCAGCTGGAGAACACAATTGAGCGCGCGGTCGCGATGTCGTCAGGAACATCGGGTACCTTGATTGATGTGGCGGACATTTATCTGGATACCCCCAAAAGCAAAACCTCCGTGACGACCGGAAATAGCTTCCTGCCTGAGGGCATGACGCTGGAACAATGGGAAGACGAGATGATTCGCGAAGCTCTGCGGCGAGCGAATGGTAATAAGAGCCAGGCAGCAAGGTTGCTGGGATTGTCACGCAACGCGCTGCGTTACAGGCTGGGAAAACTCGGCGTGGAAGACGAAGAATGATTTCGAATTTCTGATTTGAAAATTTGAAAATGCATTCACCCACTGTCATCTGGGCGGGGGCGAGCCGGACAGATATCCATCCGTGACGATGCAGCCTTCACACAAGGTCGAACCCAAGATGGGGGTGAGGTCGGCCCGCGTGACGAACCGCCGCAACGAGAGAGTATTTCAGGCAACCCAAAGCTTCCCATTCAAGGCAGTTTGGAGAGCAAGCGACAATCGATAGGCAAGGGTGAGGCCGACTCGCGTGCCGAACGCGCGGCAACAGGAGCATCCTTCAAAATTCGCATTCAAGGCAGTTTGGAGAGCAAGCGACAATCGATAGACAAGGGTGAGGCCGACTCGCGTGCCGAACCCGTGGCAACAGGAGCCTCCTTCAAGCAACCACAAAATTTGCATTCAAGGCGGTTTGGAGCGCAGCGACAACACAGAAGTGCCATGTCTTCCGATCCAAAGTTTCTGAAAACTTCCAGAGGTGATTCGTGTTTCAATCATCGCTGGACAAAATGGCACACCAACGGAGCGCGTCTCCGTTCAGCGTTTTCAGGGAGGATTCAAAATCGTGAAGAAGGCATTGGTTTCGCTCGTCGCACTCGCATTCATTTTCTACATTGCCCCGGCAGCACACGCCGCTGACTGGGTCTATCTGGGCAAGGCCCACGTGGACGGGCAGCATGACCACGACAACATTGAAGTTGGCCCGGCAGCGGGCCGTTACCGGGCGTTGGAGATTCGTGTGGTGAACGCACCCATCGAGTTTGACCGCGTAGTTGTGCACTATGGCAACGGCCAGGCTGAAACATTGCAGGTCCGTCAGTTTATCCGGGCCGGCGGACATACTCGCGGTATCGCTTTACAAGGTGACCGCATGGTGCAAAGCCTGGAGTTATGGTATGGCAAGGCGCATCCGTTCTCAGCTCGTCCGGAAGTGACTCTGTTCGGACGCCCGTAAGGGAACGACAAGTAGGCGGCGACCATCTACATGGTCGCCGTTTTTCATTTATACGGAAAAAGCCCACCCCCAAGCACGCTGCAGAGGGTGAGCTCTTTTTCGAATACTTTAACGCCCGATTATTTTCTCGTCCCGAGAGCCGGCTTGCCGCCGTTTACATGCAACGTAATCTGCCATTGTCGTTAATGAGCTGGCCATGGCACTGGTCTGCATGTTTCAGTGAAGTGTCCCTGAAGCGGCTGTCATTTTTCTGGCAGGACGCCTTCATGGTGCTGCCTTCCATGCGAATGTCGCGGCAAGTCCGCGCGTATGATCCTCTGGGGAACCGGCCCCAGCTATTACGATCGCGATAGTGGTCCTGATAATTATCGTTTTGACGGTCAATATCTCTATCTCTCCGATCACGATCATGATCACGATCCTGGTCGCGATGATCGTCACGGTCCTGAAAATTAGCCGCTTGGGGCAGGGTTTGAGTGGTAGCTGACGTAGGCCGCCAATAAAGCAGACAAAGTGCGAAGGCGAGCAGGGCTATTTTGCGCATGTGAGTGACTCCTCAACTTTCTTGGATGCAATCAGAGACTTCTAAAAAACTCATCCGCGATTTTAAACAACTGGCATTTTGAACAGGGGCACGTAATGCTCGCGGCCGACCGATCCCACGACGGCGACGCTGCGGCGTTTCAGCGGCATCTCCCGGCCCAAATCCACCGCTTTAACTGGTTGAAAACCACCACATGGCATCTATTCTTCTGAGGTAAGTACTGCAGGTAACACTAAACAAGCCAGTTAGCCGCCCATCTTGACTGGCAACAGGTGTGCTCAAGATAAGGCAAGAAGGTTGAAGTAAGAAGGTGGAAGTAACGGTCTGGGGAGGCCGGGGGAATGATGCTGGGTAGAAATTTGAAGCGACGGGTCTTAGTAAGAAAACAAGGTGTAAGAAAACAGGGTCTTGAGTTTCTCATGGTGCTGGGGCTGTGTCTGGGGCTTGTGGCAATGGCGCCGAAGGTGAATGCGCTACAAGACCCGCAGAATGGCGGCCCCCGCGCGAATACAATGCCAGGCTATTCACAGGCCCGCCCAGAAGACGACGGTGCGCCAGACGAGCAAGGGCCTGGCGGGTACCCGCAGCCAGGCGGCCAGCAACCACAAAATCCGCAGCAGCCAAGCCATCCACAAGGCGGCGGATCAGGAAATGACGGAACGCAATTTCCGGCCGCGCAGTCAGAAGTAGCGCGCATCAGCCTGCTCCATGGTGAAATTTCCATGCAGCGCGCTGATACGGGTGACTGGTCAACAGCCGCTCTGAATACCCCATTGGTTCGTGGCGACCAGGTAGCTACGGGAGACAAATCGCACGCGGAAATTCAATTGGATTATGCCAACATCCTCCGGCTGTCCTCGCGCAGCCAGGCCAAGATTGCTGACCTGACCCGCATACGCATACAACTGCAGATCGCACAGGGTTATGCCAGCTACAGCATGTTCAAGGGTGGTGAGGCGGACGTTGAAATTGATACTCCCAATGTCGCGGTGCGTCCATTGCGCACGGGACGTTATCGCGTACAGGTGAACTCTGATTCGGAGACGGAGGTGATCGTCCGTGAAGGCGAAGCCGAGGTTACAACTCCGCAGGGCAGCACCACGGTGAAAAAGGGCCAGAAGATTACCGTTCGCGGCGCCACAAATCCTGAATATCGCGTGGACTCCGCTCCGGCAAAGGACGATTGGGACCGTTTCAACAATGATCGCGACAATGAAATTCGCAATTCGGCAAGCTGGGGTCGCACCAATGCCTATTACACCGGCGCCAGCGATCTGGATGCGAATGGCCGCTGGATCTTTATTCCCGGTTACGGCTGGGTATGGCAGCCTTATCAGCAGGCGGCGTGGGCACCGTACCAGTCAGGCCGCTGGGTCTATGAGCCTTACTGGGGATGGACATGGGTTTCGTATGAACCGTGGGGCTGGGCGCCGTATCACTACGGTCGCTGGTTTTTCTGGGGCAGTTCCTGGGTATGGTGGCCAGGACCGGTCTATCCGCATTACCGTCCGATATGGGCACCGGCGTACGTATCTTTCATTGGATTCGGGCACGGAGTTGCCGTGGGAGTGGGTTTCGGTTTTGGCTCCATTGGCTGGCTGCCAGTGGGACCGCATGACTATTTCTATCCGTGGTATGGACGCGGCTTCAATCGCGTGACTGTAGTCAACATCACCAACATCAATGTGAGAAACGGTGGCGGATTTGCTCCTCTGGCAGTTCGTGGAAGCCAGCCGTTTGTTTCCAACGTAAACCTGGCGCTGACGAATCCGCGTGTACGAGCGGGAATTTCCGGCGTGCCTGCGGGGGAGTTTGGCCGAGGAACGGTGGAAGCGTCGCGACTCCACGTAGGTGAAGGTGATCTGCGTGACTCGCGGATGGTCACTGGTAACGTTCCGGTAGTGCCAACGCGGGAAAGTCTGCGCGTGGGCGGTGAAAGCCGGATTGAGCAAGGTGGCTTGCAGCCTAGAAATACAGACCGGTTCTTTACCCGTAATCAGCCTCCGCCGGTAGCCCCTGCCTTTCATGAACAGGCCGACCAGGTCCAGCGAGTGATGCAGGGTCATGTGGGCAATGCGGAAATCAGTAACACTCAGGCCAGCAAGGCGAACGCTGGTACTTCGCAAATACCGTCGGGAGGAAATCACGAGGCGGAAGGCTCTCGCGGAACCGGCAACGCAGGAGGACCTGAGCGCAGTGCGGGCCCCGTGTCTTCGGGCTCACCGCAGGGCAATTCAGGTACCCACGCAGCGAATGAGAAAAACACCGGCGGATGGAGCAAATTCGGATCACCCTCCGGCAAAGTGAATGATTCGGGTCACTCGAACTCTGCACCGTCGGAAGGCCGAACATCAGATAACAGATCTTCAGAAAGCAGATCTTCTGAAAGCAGATCAGGCGATAGCAAATCTTCGGATAACAGGTCTGGAGAAAACAAATCTGGCGCTGGACCGAGCAGTGCTCCGGCCAGCGGGCCTGTCGATCACGGCAATGCTGGCTGGCAGCACTTCCCGTCAAACTCAGGGCCAGGATCGCGGCAAAATGATACGCGACAGAATGATTCACGGCCGAGTGATAACGCTAGGCCAAGCCGTGATCGCTCCAGCAGTTCGCCGAATAAACCAACGCTCGAACTGAAGAAGCCGATCGTGACGCCGAGAGAATCGCCGTCGCCTACGAGAGGCAACAGTCCACCATCATCGACACCACGCGGCGGAAGCGAGCCCAAGGGTGGTGGCGGGCACGATCATGGCGGTGGCAGCGGCGGAGATAAGGGATCGAAAAATCGCTAAAGTTCTTCATGCGTTACGTTGAGTATGTACCCAGCGTGCGTGTCGCAAACGAAACGGGCTGCGAGAGATCGCAGCCTTTTCTGTTTTATGAGAATTGTGGTTGAGGATCAATTTGATCTCAGGGCACTGAAGGCCAGATGCTCTGTCGTCTGGCAAAGACTCCAAAAGCAACCGCTTGACGTTGAGGTAACATTCTCATCACCACCCTCTCCATGTAAACTTGATCTCAGCATGTCCGCTTCATCGCCTCAAAAAATATCCAGCCTGGCCATACTGAATAACGAAATCGCCGCCTGCACTCGCTGCACACGACTGGTCGAATACTGCCAGAAGATCGGACACACCAAACGTCGCGCCTACCTCGACTGGGACTACTGGGCCAAGCCCGTTCCTGGATTCGGCGATCCCAAAGCGCGACTGCTCATTCTTGGTCTGGCGCCCGGCGCTCACGGATCTAACCGAACCGGCCGGCCCTTTACCGGCGACGGCTCCGGGCACTTCCTTTATCGCATCTTGCACCGCACTGGCTTTGCCTCACAACCGACTGCATTGCACAAGGACGACGGCCAGACGCTTCACGATCTCTACATCACCTCCGTTGTTCACTGCGCTCCTCCAGACAACAAACCCACACCGGGAGAAATTGCAAACTGTTCCGTCCATGTGGCCAATGAGATCGCGGCGCTCGACGCTGTGAAAGTTGTTCTCGTGCTCGGCAAGATCGCCTTTGACGCCTACCTGAATCACCTCAAGCGCACCGGCGTGCTTGCTTCAAAAGCCGGCCTGGTTTTTGGCCACGGAGAACTCTACAAGCTGCCCAACGGTATCAAGCTCCTGTGCTCCTACCATCCCTCCTTGCAGAACACTAACACCGGACGCCTCACCGAGCCGATGATGGTAGAAATCTTTCGCCGTGCCCGCAAGTTGATGGGCTAAATACCCCACGACGTGATCGGGCTAAAACAATATTCTTAGCGATCATTTAGCTTTGACTCAATTGGGTTGAGCAGGCATTGGCCCTTCCGATCACGGCGATGGCGGCGATCGCCTTCCAACTCACGGGGCATCCCGGCAGATCACCTCATCCTCGAATCAAAGGTGGTTCCGGAGTTCCTATGAAACGCATTGCTTTGTTCATCGCCATTGTTACTTTCAGCTCTCTTGCTTTCGCGCAGCAGGAATACGTCCCGCGCTATGACGGATTTGCCGGATTCTCCTACCTCAATTCACCCAACCTGAACCTTGCTGAACGTGGTTTTGATGGTGAGTTCGGCATCAATCTCAACCGCTGGCTCGCCATGGGCGGCGACTACAGCATCTTCACCGGCCACAGTGACATCCATGCCAGCGATCTCAAGCCAGCTCTTCAGGCCCAGTTGATTCCGTTGTTGCCATTGCTCGGGCCAAATCCTGCCGTTCCTTTCGACTCCACTACTTATACCTTTACCTTCGGGCCGCAGCTCAACTTCCGCCAGCTCAAGTGGGTGACGCTGTTTGTCCGGCCGGCGATCGGCGGCATGCATGAAACCGCCACTCTCAAGCCCAATTCCCCATTGCTTGGACTGGTCACAGCGCAGCTTGCACCTTCCGGCAAAAAAACTGATCTCAAGCCTTTTTTCGGAATTGGCGGAGGCTTTGATCTGAATGCCACCAAACATGTTGGCCTTCGTTTCGCCGCGGATTACGTCCACGTCAATCTTTTTGACGATATCCTCAATTCAGGCCGCAACAGCTTGCGCCTTGCGGTTGGGCCAACATTTCGCTTTGGACCCAACGTCGCGCAAAAATAGTCCTGCACGTGCCGATGAAACAGTGAGTGCTGATTAGTTTATGCCTGCGGTGAAAGCTCAAATACAGTGGCTTCAGCCACTGAGGTAAAGGCTTGCTGCGTCTCCAAATAGCCATGATATTTTTGAAGCAGTGCCCCTCCTTACCCAGCTCTCTTCCTCCCCTCGCGTAACCGTTCGCAAGGCGGGAAATCCGGAAGGCAAGTGCGTTGTTTACTGGATGCAGCGTTCGCAGCGCGCTCTCGATAATCCTGCTCTGGAAATGGCAGTTCAAGCAGCCAACACCCTCAACCTTCCATGTGTGGTTTTCTTCGCGCCCGTTCCGTTCTATCCGCATGCGAACCTGCGCCACTATCGTTTTCTGAATCAAGGCGTTCCCGCAATCGCCCGCGGATTGAAAAAACGCAATGTGGGATTTGTTTTCCGCCGGTACCCTGACCACAACCTCTTGCGGTTCTGTGATGAAGTGCACGCCGCTCTCCTAGTCGGTGACGAGAACCCCATGCGCGAACCTGAACACTGGCGACAGGTCGTCGCCAAACGCGTTGGTATTCCTTTCTGGACCGTTGACTCAGACGTCATCGTTCCTTCAAAGCTGTTGGAAAAAGAACAGTATGGTGCTTACACAGCACGCCCACGCATTCATCGCAAGCTGCCGGATTTTCTCCAGCCGATCGGCAACACCAAAACCAAAGTCGGATGGAACCCACCGCGTAGCCTGCAAAGCCTTCGCGTCGACACGGATATCACGGAGGGATGGGACATTGATCGTAGCGTCCCACCGGTCGATCTCTTCAGCGGAGGCACGGACGAAGGCCTCAGGCATCTGAACACTTTCATCACGCACAATCTCAAGGGCTATGAAGAAGACCGCAACAAGCCGGAGCTGCATTCCACCAGCCTGCTTTCGCCGTATTTGCATTTTGGACATCTCGGTCCGCACACTGTCGCCCTTGCCATCCGGGAAGCTGACGCGCCTAAAGCTGCGAAAGATGCTTTTCTTGAGCAGTTGATCGTGCGCCGCGAACTGGCCATCAATTTTGTCCATTTCAATCCCGATTACGACAACCTTGAAAGCGCGCCCGCCTGGGCCCACAAGACGCTGGCCGGACACGCCAAAGATCCTCGCAAGGTGTACTCGAAGAAAGAAATGGAAGAAGCGCGCACGCACGACCCACTTTGGAACGCCAGTCAGCAACAAATGGTCCATGGCGGCTGGATGCACAACTACATGCGTATGTACTGGGCCAAGAAAATTCTGGAGTGGAGCAAATCCCCGGCGGAAGCGTTTCAGTTTGCTGTCTATCTCAACGATAAATACTTTGTCGACGGACGCGATCCCAACGGCTACGCCGGCATCGCCTGGGCGATTGTCGGCAAGCATGATCGTCCCTGGTTTGACCGGCCCATCTTCGGCCAGATCAGATACATGGCCTTCAACAGCACCTCAAAAAAATTCAATAGCAAGCTGTACATCGAACAGATGCGCAAACTCGCCGCGCGTGATCTTGAAGGGCACTCGTAACAGATTGCCGCTTGTCATCCTGAGCGGAGTCGGAGCGCATGCGACGACGCAGTCGAAGGATCTATGTATTTTTGTGTGACTCCAATACGCGTGCGGGCACAGCTCTGGGCCCTGCGGATACTCGAGGAAGTCTGACGTTCGTCGTGTATTGACTTCACGCGATGCTCGGGAAAAGCGCCGCAGGCGCGTTATTATGTAGCCCAGCGCGTAAGTGCAGGGAACCGAGATTGATGATGGTGAGCCCCGCAGGGGCGGCACAAAAAGAAGTGCCATTTAGGCGGAGATCGGAATGCAGGTACAGCGCGAACGCATGATTCGGGCGATGACAGCGGCTCTGGGGTTTCTTTTCTTCTGCGCGTATATCGCTGCAAAAATCGACTTCTTCAGACGGTATTCTCAACTCGGACCAGGAAGCTACCTTCGTGAGCACTCCGTCTATTGGCTTGTTATGGCCACGATTGCTTTCATTGCTTGGCTCATAGAGAAAACAAAACGGACAAACTAAGTATCAAATCGTGGATTTAGTACCTACGTCTGCAGGCGGTCAAACGTCGCCACCACTCGAATCAATCCCTGAATATGATCATTGAATTCTTCCAGCTTGTCAGCGGGAATCCAATACTCAAGATGTTGTCTGCCACCGACCTTCTTCGTTTCAAATCGGTTAAGGTAACTGCTTTCAACTGCAAATTCCAGGACATATCCAACAAACCCTGACCCCTCATCCTTCGTGTTCCAGTCGCGCGCAATCTGTTCTGCGTATTCGCGATTCAGGACTGGATAGAATATAGGCTGTTCGGGAAGCCGGGGAGGAAACCTTCTGAAGCCGCTCGCTGCAATCAGGTCGAGTTCTTTTTGCCCCACGGGCCGGAACAACTTGATTGCATCACCGTTCGTCGCCATCTAATCTCCGCTCGCCGCCTGCGATTGCGACGGCTTGTTCCGCATCGCGTCCCACATACCCACAATCCGGGTGCGCAACCTGTCCGTCATTTCCGTATAGGTCTCTTCCTGATTGCTGATCGTATCCAGCGGTTTCACGGGGTCGCCAAAGTGCACTCGTAGCTTTGCCAGCCTTGGCAGTTTGCGGTTACGCGGCCACGCCTCAAAGAACCCTTCAATCGCCACCGGATACACCGGCACTTTCAAATGCGTAGCCAGAATGGCCGCACCCTTCTTAAACTTTTTCGGTGTACCGTCGATCGACCGTTCACCTTCCGGGTACAGCACCAGGTTCCTTCCTTCCCGCAATCCGTAGGCGGCGGCGCGCATCGCGTTCACCAGATTTGAATCCGGGTCGACCGGAATAAGGCTGAACGTCCGTCCCAGATATTTGAAAAATCCCTGGCTGAAGATTTCGCTGGTGCCCACGTAGAACATGTCCTTAAACAACCGCCATGGAATCTGGCTTGCCACCACTGGTCCATCCAGAAAGCTCTGATGGTTCGGCGAAAGAATAAACGGTCCGTTCCTGGGCAGCTTACTAATGCCAGTTACTTGCAGGTCAAAGAGTACCTTCAGAAATACTGAAGCGACCTTCCCCAGCAGAAACCATCCCATGATGAACACCTTGCTGGTTCGCAATGCATTCAACACGCTGGGATCATCTGGTCCCATAGCCAGCACCGCGTCCCATCCAGGCAGTGAGGGGCGCGTGCCGGAACCTCCGCCGCGGGCCTCAAGAATGGTGTCCACCAGTTCGCGGACGGAGTACACCGCCGAGATGACTTTATCGTCCGCCTCCGCTTCCAACTCTCGTTCCAGCGCCACCACCAGTTCCACGCGCTCCATGGAATCGAAACCGAGATCCAATTCCAGATTTGACGCCGGCAAGACCGGCTTCTTTGTCTTGCTGGCAGCGCGTATCAGCGCCACTGCTTTTTGTACATCGGGCTGCGCCAGCCATATGGCTTCTTCCGCGGTCGGCTCTTCCACATTCGATCCCGACGATTCCTGCTCTGCCCCTTCACCGGCCATTACCCGTCGCTGTATCTCAAAGCGTTTGAGCTTGCGGGTGGTGGTTCGTGGCAGGGGCTCAGGCCACAGATCAAAGCTGAGAATACGCTTCGTACTCGGCAGGCCCGACGAGAGGTTCTCCACGTCAAACCGGATCACCTCACGTGCGTTCACAATCTTCTTTTCTCGCAGCACATCAAAATCCGGGACAATCACGGCGTGCAGTCGTTCTGAAAATGGCTCACCGGGCCGGCTCATCAGCCCCATGACACAGATTTCCTTGATGAACGGCGACCGCAGGTATTGTGTTTCAATCTCTTCCGGGTAGATGTTCTTGCCCGAACTGAGCACGATCATCTCTTTTTTGCGGCCGGTAATAAAAAGATCGCCGCGCTCGTCCAGAAAGCCCAGATCGCCGGTGTAGAACCAGCCGTCACGAATGGCCTCGGCATTTACGTCCGGACGATTGTAATAACCCTTCATCACCACGCCGCCCGCAATCGCAATTTCGCCCACAGGCAAGGGAAACCCTTCCACAGGTTCCGGGTCCGTAATCTTGATCTTAACGCCTGGAAGCGCGGGTCCAACCGAGCCCATCACGTTCCGTTTCGGATAAGTGCAACTGGCAGCGCCGCTCGTTTCGGTAAGGCCATAAGCCTGCAGCACATCGAAGCCGAGTTGTTGCAGGTCTCTGCCAATTTTAGGATCGAACGCTGATCCGCCGGTGATGAGATACCGCATCTTCGGTCCCAGCAGGCGATGTACTTTGCCGAAAAACAATTTTCCCAGGTTCAGTCCAATCCTGTTCAGTCCCGCCATGCGGCCGATTCCGGAAACCCGCATCATCGCCCGGAACGCCGTCCTGGCCAATGCCGGACGCTTTTTCACTTCCTGCATCACGCGTTCATGAATCAGGTAAAAGAACTGCGGCACGCACGCAAACAGCGTGATCCCTCGTTCGCTCAATGCCCGCAGCAGCTCCGTCGTGTTCGTCTCTTCCAGATAAACCACACGCGCGCCCACCGCATAGGGGAGCAGCAGATTGGCCATCTGTGCCAGTGAATGAAACAGTGGCAACACGCCTAGGATGGCGTCGCGTTCGCTGACTGGAATAAAGCTGAACACCGCGTCAGCTTCCGCCAGCAGGTTGGCGTGCGTCAGCGTAACGCCTTTCGGATCGGACGTAGTACCCGAGGTGTACATGATCACAGCTGAATCGCCGTTCTGTATCTTTGCGGGTTTGAAATCGCCCGGCCCGGCGGCAAACATCCCAAGCAGGTTGGAGTACTTGCCTTCGCCAGAGCCATCCATCATCACTACCCGTACCAGCGTTTCCTGAACGGCAGTCTCCACCAGAGCCAGATTCTTTGCGTCAGTAAAGATCACGGCGGCACCGGAATCCCAGAGCAGCTTGTTGACCTGCGTGGCATTGAAAGCCGTATCCAGCGGTACCGCTACTGCTCCGGCCGAAAGAATGCCAAGGTATGCGGCCACCCAGAGCGGCCCATTGCCCGCCATGATGGCGCAGCGCACGCCTTCTGACATGCCGGATTGCTGCAGCCACCGGCCTACCGATTCCGCTTTGTCCCGCAGCTCTGCGTAGGTATGGCTCTGCAATTCGCCGGAAGGGCGTTGCAACTCTGCCGCAATGCGGGCAGGGTACTTCTGTACTGATTGAATAAAACTATCGTAAAAACCGTGCATGGTTTGTATGCGTTGTTAGGTGGGCAGCCTTCGCCAGTTCCTGGCATCTTATCCGGGAATGGCAGTTGGAGGACACAACAAAATGCAAATCGTGCACGCACTTTCGTGCACCAACGTGTAGTGGCGGGTGGAGCAGCATTTAACTGAATCAGGGCGAGGCCGTTCACGCGCTGAGCCCGCTGCATCAAGGCACGTCAGAAGCACCCACGAGAAACGATCTCAGAGCGGTTTGGAGCGAAGCGACAGAAGCTATTGGACCTCTACGACAATGAGCGTAGCGTCATCTACAAAACTGCCATGGCACTCAGCCGCTTTCAGGATGACGTCTTTCAATTTGTCCGGAGCAAGATGCACGTTGCGCGAAACAAGATCCACAAGTCTATCCTCACCGAACTCCGTGCCTTCCGAATCTGCGCACTCTGTAATGCCATCAGTAAACAGTACCAGCCGATCACCGCTGCGCAGTGTTGCTGATAGTTGGTGATAATCCCAGTCTCGCACTGTCCCCAGCACCACGTCCTCGCTGTTCAACCGTTCACAGGTGCCGTCCGCATGTGCCAGCACAGGCCAATTGTGGCCGGCGTTGGTGAAGTCGATACGTTTTTGCGCCGTGTCCACCACGCAATAAAAGAAAGTAATGAATTTGCCGGGAAAATTGTTTCCCGAAATCGCCCGGTTCACGCGATTGCAGAAGGTTTTGGGTTCGCTGATTTCCGGAGCCAGCATGCGTACGGCTGCCTGAAGGTTTGACATCAACAGCGCCGCTCCCATGCCCTTGCCCACCACGTCTGCAATGCAGATCGCCGACCGTTGTCCTTCCAGCCGGATCACATCGTAATAATCGCCGCCTACGTTGCGTGCGGACTTTGACGAAGCCACAATGGTCAATCCATCACCCGCCGGAATCTCTCCCGGCATCAGGGCGCGTTGAATCTGCGCGGCCTCACTTTGCTCCAGCTCTTCCGAGAAGCGTTTCTTCTTGAGCTCCTTGGACCGCTTCATCTGTTCTTCCAGAACGTTCAGCAGCTGCCGATTGTCCCACGGCTTCTGCACGAAATCGCACGCACCGCGATGCATGGCGTTCACCGCCAATTCAATCGATCCCCAGGCCGTCATCACAACCACGGCAAGGGAGCTGTCCATCGCCTGAACTTTGGAAAGCAGTTCCAGACCCTCGGTACCGGAGGTGGTGTCACGGCTGTAATTCAGGTCCAGCAGGATTGCATCGAAAGTTTTCTCTTGCAGCGCTTTCAGCGCTCCTTCCGGTGAGCGGACAAATTCAGCTTCATAGCCTGCGCTTTTCAGCAGCAGATGAAGCGCGGCAATCACGTCTTCCTGATCTTCGGCCACCAGCACGCGCGGCCGGACAGGAAATCCTTGCATGTCGAGAACGGGAGAAGCCATGGGATAAGACTCTGCAGTGAAGATCATACGAGAACGCCTTCGGCAAAGTGAAACTTCCACTTTATTGCCAGATCAAAATCTTCCTGCACTTGAAGAGTGCATTCCTTCGGCCGAATCCGTGAAAGCGCTAAATAGTTGAAAATGAACAGGTAAATAGATCGTTGAAATTCTGTGAATGCCGTCCGGCGTCCATTTGCGAAACAGAATGTTCGAAAGCGAACATCTGATCTGAAGCGGTAAAACGCGCTTTTAAGACGCCAAAACGTCGCTAAAACCGCCAAACCCAGTCAAACTCAGCCGAACCGTGAGTTTCAGAACTGAAAGATTCTGTGGCATGCTTTCACGGTGACTCCCGATCAACCGTTCAAGATGAGGGCAGAAGACGGTGTCGACATATATGTTCACCGCTGGTGGGCTTCCAGTGCCCCCAAAGCCCTGCCCAAAGCCATAGTCCAGATCATTCATGGCTTGGCGGAGCACGCTGGACGCTATGCCCGCGTGGCCGCATCTCTGAATGCCGAAGGCTACGCAGTATATGCCAGCGACCTACGTGGCCACGGCAGGACCGCGCAAGATACAGTCGATGCCACAGCCGATCTAGGCTTCTTCGCCGCCAAGGATGGATGGCGCAAATGTCTTAACGATCTCTGGCAAGTGAACCGGATAGCTGCCCATGAGAATCCCGGCCTGCCCATGGTGCTTCTGGGGCACTCCATGGGGTCAACCTTTGCCCGCCAGTTCATGGCGGAACATGGGGACGCGCTCTACGGAGTAATCCTCTCCGGGGCCAGCGGCCAGCCTAATGCACTCGCCCAATCCGGCAGACTTACCGCACGACTGGAACGCATGCGCCTGGGCCCACGCGGCCACAGTAAGTTAATTCAGTCACTTACCTTTGACGGTTTCAATAAACGCTTTCAACCTGCCCGCACTAAATTCGACTGGCTATCCCGTGATCTTGCCGAGGTCGATAAGTACATAGCCGATCCGCTTTGCGGCTTTCCCTCATCTACCCAGCTCTGGGTCGACATGCTCGACGCCTGGTGTGCTCTTGCGCGCTCCTGTGAAGCCGTCCCCAGGTCACTGCCGATTTACGTGATCTCCGGCACCCATGATCCCGTCAGCGCCGGTACCAAAGCTCTTCTACCAATGCTGGAGCAGTTCCGTGCCGCTGGTCTGAACGTGGAGAGCAAGTTCTACCCAGAAGGCCGCCATGAACTGCTGAATGAAACAAACAGGGATGAAGTAACAGGGAATTTGATTGCCTGGATGCATCGAAATTCCTGCGAACAAGTTATGAAATATCTCGTTTGATTTGACCGTACCGTTTTGCCCGGTATCTCCGATGCGCTGTGGAGCGCATCGGCGTGATCGATTCCAAAGCGTTTAGGGCGAGGCCGACTTGCGCGCTGAGCCCTCTGCTAGAAGAGCGTATTAGTGTTAGGTGCAGAAATATCTTCGGCGGTGTGGAGCGCAGCCACAGGATTGAGGGTTTGTCGCGAAGCGACCAGAAAAACGTAAAAAGGCTGTGACATTGGTTATGCTCTAGCTGCCAGCTCCTGCGAGGGACCTGACAACGTGGATGCATGTACCGTCACAGCCTTTGATGTGAATACTGCTTTCGCAGTCCCCAACCCCAACTCATTCCTCGCAGAATGCGTCGGTTTTTTCGGGTCGGAGTGTTCGTTGAATCACTTCATCGAACCAATCACCCAGTCTACTTCGGCTCAGCTGCTGTTTATTTCAACTGCGCCTTTCGACCGTCGACGCAACCGATATTAGCGCAAACGCACAGGATGTAAAGGCGCAAGAGTTGTGCAAACAACGATTTTTTTTCATCCCACATCCCAGTTATCTGCGCCGCGAATTTCGCGGGTTTTAAAAACGCGTTAAAATTTTTCCCGCGATTTGCACAGTACTTTCCACATTTACCGGCATCACGAAAGTACGATTCACCGGCTGAACCCATGATTTTCTTGACGCGCAAACGCGATTTGGAGCATTGTGTCTCTTACAGGTATTGTTAAGGCAGCACCAGAAAGCTTAAACCCAGATAACCGATGTCTTCTTTAATCGCGCATATCGACGGTGGGTCCCACGGCAGTCCGGGGCCATCCGGTATTGGGGTTGTGATCCAGAAGCCCTGTGGCCAGCGCATACACATTGCCAAGTGGATCGGTCACCAGGACAACAACGTGGCTGAATATGCAGCCCTTCTGGAAGCTTTGCAATATGCTACCGAGGCAAAAGCCACCGCCCTCAGCGTCTTTACCGATTCTGAGCTTGTGGTAAAGCAGATGACTGGCGAATATGTTTGCCGCAGCCCTCGGCTTTACTCCCTCAACTGGATTTGCCGTAAGCTGGCTCGGAAGCTAAAGTTCGCCATAGCGCACGTTCCTCGTGACCGTAATCAGGAAGCCAACCGTCTGGCGAACCAGGCCGCGCGCTTCCGCGGACAGACTCAATCGGCTCTTATTCAGTAGTTAGCCATTTTCCTTTTGCCTATAAGCCACGATCCGTGGACAATGCTCTTACCTCCATGAAATTATCCAGGACCATTCTCTTTCTTGCAGTCATTCTCGGCTTGTCGGCCACTGTCTTCAGCCAAACTGCCCTGTTCGATCCTTCTACCAAAGCTATTTGCGACAAAGTCAAAGACGTTGCAGTTCCCGCGGCCGATGTTCCAACGGCAGACGAAGTGAAGAATCTGACAGGCTGTCGTTCACAGGACCTTTACTTCGGTCTGGATGCGCAGAAAGATCCAGTCAAGGCCCGCAAGTGTGCATTTTCGGAAATCGAACACGGCGCCAGTGACCTGAACGTTGCCGGGCGCGCAATGCTGGCCATGATTTATGCCAACGCACAAGGCGTGGATCGCAACATGGACCTGGCCATCAAGTTCACCTGTGCAGTACAGGGATCGCCAGGGGACGTTGCCGGCAACGCTCACGAGCTTGCTCGGTACAAAGAAGGGAACTACCAAGGTACTAACTTTAGTTTTTGTGATCACAGCAGCGGCCGCCAGCTTTATGAGCAATGCGCTGCTCTTGATGACCGCTTCGACAAAATCCAACGTGAAGCCAAGCTCGCCGGGATCATCAATTCGTGGTCACCAGAGAACAAACGTGCATTCTCAGCCTTGCGTAGGGCTGCCGATGACTTCTTCACTGACCGGGTCGCCAGTGAGTTTGATGTCGCCACTACGCACGTCCAGGAACGGGCGTTCCTGGAGAATGACTTCATCGCCAAGCTTGAACAACTGGAGCGCGGTGAGCTCCCCATATTCTCAGCAGAAGACCTGCACAAGTCAGAAGATGAACTCAAGACTGGTCTGGCGAAAGTTCAGGAAATAGGCTCTTTCAGCCAGGGGCAAATCAATGCCCAGGGGATCAATAAAACCGAGAAGTCATGGCAAGCTTACAAAGATGCCTGGATTGCTTTCGGTAAGAAGAAGTATCCCAAAGTGACTGTGGTGAGCTGGAACGCCTGGCTTACTCAGGATCGGGTAGTGATGCTGGAGAAGATCATTTAAGGCCACGCTGATTTAGTGGTTCAAGCGGCTCCGGTTTTGCCGGTCCAATCGCCCAGCAATTCCACCTCGCCGCCAGGATTGATGACTTCGCGCGCCGGCTGAAAAATAAACTGCTGCTCCACCCGGTAATAACTTGAAACTACGCTCCAGGTTTCAAAGCCCGCGCCGGAAATGGTGATCACGATCGCCTCATTGGCTGGCTGCCTCAGGTCTCCCCATCCCGGGCCATGCAAGCGTACGGCAGCGCCATTCTCGTCCAGATAAACGTCATTGATGGTGACGATGGCGGCCGCATTTCTCTGCCGGGCAGTTTCAACCAATTCGCTGTAGATATCCTCACGCTCCTCATCGTCTTCAAACTCAACGTCCACAATCAGGTTTTCATCCGCGTTGATGACAATGGCAGTCGGATTCAAGTGGCCTTCGCTCTCAAGAGACTGTTGTGCTTCGTGCAGGAGTTCGTAAGCAAGCGTCTTCAGGTCGGTCATAGATAATCTTTTTCCGCGGCCAGCAGGTCTTTCATCTTTTCACGGCGACGGATGATCTTGGCACGTGTCCCATCCACCAGAATCTCTGCCGAGCGAGGGCGAGTATTGTAGTTCGATGCCAGAGACATTCCGTACGCCCCAGCATCATAAACGCAAAGAAGGGAACCCGGTGCAGCTAAGGGCAGCTCCGCGTCACGTAAAAGGAAATCGCCGCTTTCGCAGATGGGGCCGCAAATATCGGTAAGGGAATTCTTAACCGACCCATCGACATGTTCCACGGGAACGATCTCATGTTTGGCGCCATAAAGAGAAGGTCGTATTAGGTCGTTCATGGCGGCATCCACAATGGTGAATTTCTTACTGCCGTTTTCTTTCTGATAGAGGACGCGGGTCACCAGCGCTCCTGCCGGAGCAATGATTGACCTGCCCGGTTCCAGCAGCAGGTGGGGTCTTGATCTTCCCATGCGTTGCAGCGGTGCGGAAATCGCTTCAGCGTAACTCCGAGTCTGGGCTGCGAAATCGACTGGTTTGGTGCTGTCATAAGAGATTCCAAGCCCGCCGCCAGCGTCAAAATATCGAATATCGTGACCATCTGCCGCAAGCTCCTGCATGAGTAGGACTGCGCGATCAACGGCAGCGCGGAATGGTGTTACATCTGTGATCTGGGACCCAATATGCAGGCTCACGCCAGCCACTCGAAGATATTTGTGTTCTGCGGCGCGTCTGTAGAGCTTCCGGGCACTTTGGATAGGCACACCGAACTTGTGTTCCCTCAGGCCGGTGGAGATGTAAGGATGCGTCTCCGCGGCCACGTCAGGGTTCACCCGCAACGCGATGTTGGCCCGCTTATGAGCCCTGGTTGCGCACTCGGCCAGAAGTTCCAGCTCGCCTTCACTTTCGATATTGAAAACCAGGATCCCGCACCGCAGTGCGAACTCAAGCTCTTCACGGGTCTTACCAACGCCGGAGAAAACCACTCTGCCCAGGGCTTTCTTGCTCGCCAGCCGGACGCGTTCCAGTTCGCCGACGGAAACAATATCAAATCCCGCGCCCAGCTTCGCCAGAAGACGCAAAAGGCTCAGATTTGAGTTGGCTTTAACCGAGTAACACAGAGTGTGAGTCACCTGGCGGAAAGCGGCGTCCAGGGTGCGAAAGCGTTCTCTGATTGCCGTGGCGGAATAGACGTACAACGGCGTTCCGTATTTACCTGCAAGCGCTTCCAGAGAAACGCGTTCGCAGTACAGCTGATTTTTCTTGTAAATGAATGCCGGAGGCCGAGTGAACATTTCTGTGGGATTGTAACAGGCGCTGTTCTGGTCTTTCAGTCTGGAACCTTTAGCCCCAACCTTTGCTCTCATTCTGGTCAAAAAAACAAAAAAGCCGCTGAAGACTGCTTCAGCGGCCCAGGTCGATCAGTAAAGTCGATTTAAATACTTTGCTTCATTTTGTTCCTGACGAATTAGCCTTCGCCTGAGAATCACTCTTCGCTGGCGATTGAGAATATTCCTTGGCTCTCGCCTCCAGAAATTGAATCAGATTCTCAGCGTCGGGTTCAGTCAAGCTGAGATTCGGCATATTCACTTCTTTGTATTTCTTAAAGAGCGCTACGGCGATTGCGTCCTGTGACTTCAAGACCACGTCCGGCTCCAGAATAAAATGTTTTAGCCATTTGCGATCGCGCACCAGCGTTACGGTCGCCAGGTCCGGGCCAATGAAATCGCCCCCACCCACCGTGTGACACGCCGCGCAAGATGTCCGAAATAGCGACCCGCCTCTTTCGTGTTCCAGCGGATCCATCGCCGGCTTCTGATCATATGTTGCTTCCACTTTGTTGTACTTCCAGGATGACATCCAGTTGCCCAGAATGGCGGCCACATAGTGCGGATCGTCCATGGAGCTGTCAAGAATCCACTGGCCAGTTGCTTCATTGCCGATCATCATGCTCGTGGTGTGCCCGGTCAGCGGATCAGAATTAGGACGCAGTGCGATGCCCAGCTTTTTGCGGATGGCATCAATGTCTTCCTTCTTGCCGGTCAGAAAATACCATCCTGGGCCGGTATGAAATTTTTCTGAATATGCCTTGAGCACTGCGGGCGTGTCCCGCTTGGGATCGATGGTGATTGAATAAAAGTAGAGGTCCTTGCCCATGCGTTCCTGCAAAAGCTTGTAAACCTGTCCAAGTTTCGCGGTTTCCAGAGGGCAGACATTGGTGCAATGCGTGTAAATCAAATTGATGGCGAACATCTTGTTGCGGAGCAGGTCATCATAGAACTTCACCTGCTTGCCATCTTGTGTGGTGAGAACAACGTTAGGGAAGTAGTTTGCTCCCCAGTTGGGATTATCAAATGCCTGGGCTTTCGGTAAAGAAATAAGTACGAATTGCGCGGCAAGCACAAGGCTTGCTGCAAAAGTAGTTGCCCAATTTTTCCGTCTCATGAAGCTTACTCCCTGAAGCTGGTGCGGCAATTTCCCGAGTATGGCAGGCTGGAACTTGAGCCCGCCACCCGGTGGAATCTCTGGAAATTGATTGTTAATGGAAAGGGGATGTAAAGCGGACTCCTCGCCAAAAGGAGTCCGCTGCTTCAGTTTTGATTAACGACCGCCCCTGCCTCGACCAGAGGAACTGCCGCCACGTCCTGAACCACTGGATATGGTAGCTGCTCTTCCTGAGCCGGAACCGGCGTCATCGCCGCCATCGCCGCCAGAGAGGCTTCCGCCACCTCTGCCTGAACCGCCACTGTTTCCGCCTTTGCCGGAGCCACTTGACGATCCGCCGCCGCTGTTTCCGCCGGAGTTACCGCTCGGTGTCGGGGCTGCAGGTGCCGCGCCGATGCCAGCGGTTGGCAGAACGGTGGTGCTGATGTATGTGACACCCTGCGGGGTCGGGAGCGGAGTCGGCATTGGCACAATGCCCTTGTCCAGTTCCCAACGGATCAGCATGGCGTGGTCTTCGTGCACGGTGTTGTGGCAGTGCTCCATGTACATTCCGAAGAATTCACGGAACTGCATGGTGAGGGTTACGCTTCCACCCGGACGCAAACGATATACGTCCTTGCGGCCTTTTTCCCATGCAGGAACGTTAGCAGCGCTACCGTTGCGGGCCAGAACCTGGCCTTCTTCAAAGTGGATGTGAATTGGGTGGTCCCATCCGCCGCCGCCGTTCTGCAGGGTCCAGATTTCACGGGTTCCGGGCTTGGGAGCGGCAGCGACGCGGCCATAATCAGCCGTCAGCGTGCGTCCCAGGTCAGTGCTTACGCCCCATGGATCTTTGTCCGTTGGATCGGTAGGATTGCTCGCTCCTGCCCCGAAGGTGAAGTTACGCTCGCGAACTACCGGGATGTTCGACAGGTCCGGATTCGGGACCATCACTGCGGGAACCTGGCTTTGGTCAGGCTGTGCAGGGTTGCGCACGATGCGGAACTCCAGGAATTTACCCACCACCGGGTCTTTCGATTTTCCGGCGAGGGCGTCAGCCAGTGTGCGGTCCGCAGACGGTTTTTTGCCGTCCTGGTGTTCGCACAAGTTGACCATCCAGACTTTCGATCCAATGCTGTACTTGGAGAAATCGATAACGATGTCATAACGCTCCGCGATGCCCTGTTCGTCAAGTTCAGTGACCAGAAGCGATTTAGGCATCAGGTTACCGTCGTTGCCGATCCAGAAGAACTGCGAACCATCACTGAGAGCAACCTTGAAGAAGCGGGAAACGCTGGCATTCAGGATGCGGAAGCGATACTTGCGGCGTTCTACTTCGAAGTACGGCTTGTATGCCAGGTTCACGGTCATCATGTCGCCGATGAAACCGTCAAAGTTGAAGATGTCAAAGAAGAGTTGGCCGCTGGAATCGGTAGCTTTGTCTGCGAGCATCAGGTTAACGTCATAATCCAGGTTGGCCCATGACTTAGCTGTGCCGGAGGGCAGGCGCAGGTTGACGCCGTCGTTGATTGCTTCATTGCCGCGATCAAGGCCGCTGTAGAGGTTGAACATGGCAGCGTTGCCTTTGTACACGTTCTGCGAAGTGAAGCTGAACATGTGATCGTGGAACCAGTGGGTGCTCATGGTCTCATGCCAGTCGCCGGCGACGCGGTATGTTCCACCATTGTCGTCCGGGCTGCAGGCCATTGGATCCGATGCATCCACGTTGATACTGTCATGACCCGCGAGAATGATTGGCCAGTGATAATCGTAGAACTGTCCCGGGAAGAAGAACGCGCCGGTGAAGCCGTCGTTTTCTGCGCCGTGGTGGCCGTTGTGCTCGTGGGTTGAGATGGTGTGGCGTCCGAAACCACCGTTCTTAGTTACATCGGCAGGCAAACCGTTGTGATGGCGGAACAAGAGTGGTTCGCCGTAACGGCCAATTGCCAGCTTCGGAGGAATGCTGCCATTGAAAGTCCAGACAGCCAGCGGACCCTGGGTCGGCATGGACGGATGGAACTTCAACGGAATCGCTGCCGTCGGATCGATGCCTGAGTTCAGGCTGGAAGCAACGCCAGGATTGTAGGTTGTATTTGTGGTTGCACCCAGCTGTGTCGCTTCAAGTGCAATCTTGGGCGCGAACTCGTCAAAACGCTGGTGCGCCCAATCCGCTCCCGGCGGCCGGCCTTCCATCGGACCCAATTGACCACCCAAAGCCGGATCCATCGCGATCGGCGTGGTGTTGGCTTGGGCAGTAGGGACAATTCCAAGAGGATGCGGGTTGTTGGCGTCGATTACGCTGGGAATCGGCTTGCGTTCCAGAAGATCAAAGCGGGGCATCGGCTGCGAAAACGCTGCGGCGCCAAACAATGGCGATGCAAGGGTTCCGGTTGGGGTAGCGCCGTACGCGCTCGAAGCAAAGGGGCTCAAGCCATTCTTCGGCACGATTAAACCGGCACTGGTGATCAAACCTAGTTTGACCAGGTCACGACGTGAAATACGGCCCTGAGAGTACGCGGCAACGAACTCTACCCGATTCTTCTGGGCATTCTCGGCCTCTTTCAGTCGTGTTTTAGAAGCATTCTTCTCATTTAGAAAAAACTCGCTCATTGTGGCTGCGCTCCTAGTAGTTTGGCTTACTTGGATTCGGCTGCCCGGATTTGTACCGTGAGGAGCGTGTCCGCATAGCGCGTTGCCGGTGCCTGGGAAGCGTTAACAATCCTGCTTCACTCTTGCTTTCCGCGCGCGGCTGCGTGACGCCAACTCCTAAACGATGTTTCAGCCTTGGTCGTAAGTCTCTCGTGGTGGGATTAGAGAGACACAAAAAGGAAATTAAAAAGATTAATAGGTCAAAAAGAGACACTATTCAGCCTTAAATACAGAGGGCTCCCGTGCGACGACTTTTTGTTATCCGCTGTAATATCAGATACTTACGTCGATCATGAATGGCAATCTCTTGGAGTATGAGAACAATCCTAAACCAATAAGACCGAGTACAAATCGCTTGTCTTGCCTTATAAAGAGCCGTCATTTATAGAAATCAGGCTAATCTTTCATGGGTAAGGTGTACTACTTACTTGATGGATGGAGGGCGCACAGTAGGATGCGATTCAAAGCAATGGCTGGTTGGGTCGGCAGGCTGGGGGTGCTGGATGGGATGACATTGTGGAGTGGCTGCTAACTTGTCAGCAATTGTGACTATCTGACCTTCAGCACGACTACCGTCTGATCGTCGAAAACTGGGGCACCGGCTGAAAACCCGTTTGCCGCCTCAAAAAGGCTGTCGACGATTTCCTGGGCGCTTTTATCGGCATTCTCTGCAATTACTTTCTCAATACGGACGCGTCCAAACTGTTCATCGCGCTGGTTGCTGGCGTCAACAATTCCATCACTGAAGAAAACAAAAACATCCCCGCTTTTCGCATGGATCGTAGTTTCATCATAGACAGCGTCAGAAAACATCCCCAAAGGCAGTCCAGCGGCCTCAATCATATGTGCATGACCACCATGACAATAAATGGGGCGGGGAAGCCCGGAATTGGCCACGCGGATGGTTTTCTTGGAGTCATCCCATAACGCGCAGCAGAGAACAACATAGTTCGCGTCCAGACGGCGCTGATTGAGAGATCCATTTACTGAACTCAACAGCGCGGCCGGAGCCGGCTCAGCGGTTGCAACGCTCCGTATGATCCCACTGACAAGTGCCGCATAGAGCGCGGCGGGCGCGCCCTTCCCGCTCACGTCACTGACGATAATGCATGCCTTGGGCGCCTTGTAGTCCAGGAAGTCATACATGTCGCCGCCGATGGCATGAGCCGGGTTAAACCTTGTTGCCAGTTCAGCGTTCTTCAGCACCGGACAAGCCGGAGGCAGAAGATGATGCTGGACTTCTCGCGCCATCGCCAACTCGCGGTCCATCCGCTGCTCTTCGCGGGCGATACGCTCATAAAGAGTGGCATTCTCCACCGCAATGGCGATCTGCGCCGCCAAGGTGCTCATGGTTCTCACATGTTCTTCAGTAAAGTACCCGCGCCGGGTGTGTTCCAGGTCAAGAACACCGATGACGCTGTCTTTATAGATAAGGGGCACACACAACTCTGACCGTGTTTCCGGATTTGATTTGATATAGCGGTGGTCTTTCGATACGTCTGATACCAGAATCGGCTGCTTCAGTTGTGCTGCCGCGCCCACTAGCCCGCGTCCCAATGGAATGTCATGCTTGAGTTGAATATTCTCTTTGAATCGCACAGAGAACCGATGAACCAGTTTTTCCTTGTTCTCATCCAGCAATAAGATGGAGAACATCTGGTAATCGATAATTTTCAGAAGGAGGTCGCCAACCCTCTTCAGCAACTGATCCAGATTCAAAATGGACGTCAGATCCCGGCTGATCTCGTTGAGCAGTGCCAGTGTGTTTGCCTGGCGCACAATGCGTGTATAAAGCCGCGCATTTTCGATGCTTACTGCAATGCGCGATGCGATGAGTGATAGCAGTCGCGAATGCTCTTCCTTAAAATAGCCCGGCTCGCGCGCTTCAAGATCGATCACGCCGATTACTTTGTTCTTGGTAATTAACGGAACTGCCAACTCTGACCGGACTCGGGGAAGCGCCTCAATGTACCCCAGGTCCTTATTCACGTCATCCACCAGAATGGCCTGGCGCTCTTTTACTGCCCGCCCCGTCACACCTTCGCCCACCTTCACGCGTATGCGCTCGGCTACCTCGGGGAGATGTCCAATCTGAAACCGGAACCGCAGTTCCTGATGTCTCTCATTGAGCAACAGGATAGAGAAGATTTCGTAGTCGATAACGCGTTTCACCACTTCCGCGACCCGCTGCAGCAGCGTATCGAGATCAAGAGTGGTGTTCAGAACGTCGGCGACTTCAATCAGAAGTGCTTCAACGTCAACACGTTGTGGGGAGGCGGAGCTAACCATGGTTTCCACACTCAATGATAACAGCTAAGAATGAGATTAATGTTTCAGCCCAGTGATCTTAACTTCTCCCAACTCATAAATTATCTCGAAGATGACGATGTTTTTGCTGCTGGCGGCACATTGCGAGGTGGAGGTGGGGGTGCACGATCGAAAAACGCAGGTACACTCAACACAACCCCAGCGGAAATTCTCATGTTGTGCTGATAGCTACCGTTTAACCGTAAAGGTTCATAGTCGATCTGGGGGATTCGAATCGCGAATACTGGACCCAGGCGCCAGTCCACACCTCCACCAATGCCGAAAGCAGGAGAATTGGTTGTGCCGAGCGAACCACTCGTGTGGGACAGGCCCGCCAGTGCGTGTGCAGTCAGGGTAAGGTGATCAAAGGTGTGTTCAAATTGCGGTCCGAATAAAAATGAATGTTCATTTCTTTGGACCAATCCGTTGGATTGATGGTGAGCGCTGAAATCGGCTTGTATTCCGAGCCAGGGTTTGCCGCGGTCAAGCATTAGATTTTTGGTGAGAGCGAATTCCCAACCGCTGCCATGCTGGAAAAGATCTCCGTTGAGTAATGAATACGCACCAAATACTTCAGCGTAGGAACGCACCTCAGCGGCTGCCGGCATCGTGCAAACAGAGAAGAAAACAACAAGAAAGACGATCCACAAGGGTGTCCGCATCGCTGTCGGCTAACGCGCCTGAAATTCCGGCGCTCCAAGCTCATGCACAATCGCCACGCCTGAACTGCTGCCGATCCTATTTGCGCCGGCTTCAATCATCACTTGTGCTGTGGCGGCAGTCCTGATCCCGCCGGACGCTTTTACGCCGGCACGATCGCCAACCACGCCGCGCATCAATGAGATGTCGGCCGGAGTGGCGCCGCCGGCAAAGCCGGTTGCAGTCTTAACGAAGTCGGCCTTTGCCGCCAGACTGAGCTGGCAGCCCAGGATTTTTTCTTCCAGAGTAAGAATGGGAGTTTCCAGAATTACTTTAACAATGCAGCCGGAAGCGTGCGCCACCTGGACCACCGCAGCTATGTCATTCTGCACTGACTGGCGATCACCCGATTTCAATGCTGCCACGTTCATCACCATGTCCAGTTCGCGTGCGCCTAGTCGAATCGCCTCTTCCGTTTCAAACCGTTTTACGGTTGTGTGGTTTACGCCATGAGGGAACCCAATGGTCGCGGCGACTTTTACCGGCGTCCCAGCCACATGAGAAGCAGCCAGTCCAATCCACCACGGACTTACGCATACCGCGGCAAAGTTGAAGTAAACAGCCTCTTCGCACAGCTGGATAATCTGGTCGCGGGTGGTGTCAGGCTTAAGCAGGGTATGGTCAATGAAGGCGGCAATCGCTTGCCAGCCATGAACATTCAGCGAGGGATCAGTTAGGACTGGTTGCATCCGAATCGGATTTTACCACTTTCCCCAATAGGGTCTAGATGTCATTTTCGTTTAAATGTCATGCGATGAAAGGCTGCAAATGTGCGGAAGGTTGCGATAGCGTTCGGCATAGTCAAGCCCATATCCCACCACGAACTCATCGGGAATCTGAAAACCAACATAATCTGCCTGAATGGGGGCCACTCTCCGCGAAGGTTTATCCAGCAACGCGGCAATCTTAAATGACCTGGGTTGATGAGAGAGCAAATGTTTCTTGACAAATGTGAGCGTGAGTCCCGTATCCAGAATGTCTTCAATCAGGATGATGTTGAGATCGCGCAATGGGCCTGTTACGTCTTTGATGAGCTGGACTTCGCCGGTGCTTTCCTTCTTCATGCCATAGCTGCGCACGGCAATGAAATCGAATGTTGCATCAAGGTCTATCTGCCGCGCCAGGTCGCTCAGGAACATGCACGCGCCCTTCAGCACCCCGATGAGCATCACTTTCTCGCCGGCGAAGTCCCTGGTAATTTCGTTCCCGATCCGAGCAACAGCTTCAGCAATCTTTTCACGTGAAAGCAGGATATTCATAAGTGTCTGGTGAAGCTGGATTTTCTCACATAGTCCCGCTGGTCTGTCCAGTGGGTACGTTGAGCAATCGTCTCAGCTGGACATTCGAGGTATCTGATTTGCCGACAGCTGAAGAATCTCCTTTACCTCAAGTCGCTCACCCGCAAGCGTTGAACCGTGAGTTCGCCGACTCAAGCGACTTCAGATTGCCGTTGTGCCCATTCATCCGGCGCACACCAAGCCTGCCAATCACCAGTGACCCAATTGCCAGGGCGCCAACTGCCAGCGCCTACGGCAAATGATCCAACAGCCACAGCTCCCACCGCCGCAGATGAAAGGGCATATTTCTTTTTTTGCAACATGTTTACACCTCGGACTTGCCTTGCAGTGATTTCGTTAATTTCCTTGGAGCCTGCACTCCTAGTGTTTGCCGCGACAAGCCTGCCGCGCAACTGGGCTGGTCTCCCCGATGCCGCTTCATTTAGAATTTGCAGTTCTTCTGAGGGTCGTTCCATGCCACTGCCTGAGTACCATCAACTGGTCAACGAAGCAAAGAAGGAAATTCAGGAAATCGACGCCACGCAGTTGCAGAGCATGCAACAGTCCGGCGAAAACTTCACTCTGATCGACGTTCGCGAGCCCGACGAAGTGGCCCAGGGCGCCATCGCCGGCTCTGTCGCGCTACCTCGAGGACAGCTCGAACATAAGATTGACACCATCACCGCGGACAAATCTTCCCGCATCGTTTGTTACTGCGGCGGCGGCGGTCGCTCAGCCTTGGCGGCGCAATCACTGAAGCGCATGGGCTTTAAGGACGTGCTCTCGCTTGCGGGCGGCTATAAGAAATGGGCAGAGAAGTCTGAGAAGTAGCTGGCTGCGGTCTATGTGCAAAAGACGAGGCAACAGCCGCTATCCCGCATCAATCTGCTTGAAACATCAAAATTACACTGAGGACGAGGTTGAATGAAACTGAACGGCATCAAACTCACTTGGCTTGGACACGCCACATTCCTGATTGAAACGCCCGCAGGTAAGAAAATCATCATTGATCCGTGGGTCCAGAACAATCCCTCAACCCCGGCATCACACAAGAAAATTGAACACATTGACGTGATGCTTTGCACTCACGGCCACGGAGACCACATCGGCGACGCCGTTACGTTGGCAAAACAGCACGATCCCAAAGTTGTCGGGGTCTATGAGCTGGCCATGTGGATGAACAAGAAAGGCGCCAAACAGATCATGCCCATGAACAAGGGCGGATCACAGGAGGTTGGCGATGTTTACGTCACCATGGTCCACGCTGACCATTCCTGCGGCATTGAAGACGATGGGCAGATCATCTATGGCGGCGAGCCGTGCGGCTACGTCATTCAATTCCAGAACGGCGTCAAGATTTACCACGCAGGTGACACCAATGTGTTCGGTGACATGCACATCATTCATGAACTCTATCATCCGGACATTGTCATGCTGCCCATCGGCGACGTCTTCACCATGGGGCCCAGAGAAGCCGCATATGCCTGCAAACTCCTCAAACCTCAAGTGGTGATTCCCATGCACTTCAACACCTTTCCTCTGCTTACAGGTACGCCGCAGGAACTGGAACGCCGCGTAAAAGACCTTGGGATTGAAATCCACGCGATGAACCCTGGCGAGACGTTGAGCTGAAGCCGGGCCCAGTTTTCCGCGTTCAGAACAAAGGCCGGCAATAGCTGGCCTTATGTCTTTGTAAGGTATTGCGGAAAATAAGGCGGTGAGCCCGACTCGCGTGGCGAACCGCCCGCTGCGAGCGCTGGAGGATGTTGAGGGGATGAGGCTCTTCGGCGGTTTGTCGCGAAGCGACCTGATTATTTATCCGGCAACTTGATCTCGATTAGGATCGGTCTGTTTGGCCGTGAAGACCAGCGTACCCTTCTTATGCCAGCGCTTTGCAAGCTTTCTGCCAAAACCAGGATCGTCTGTGTCATTCGGCGGTTCCACCGGCCAGAGATCCAGATCAAGTTTCAATGCGCACGGGCAGGCTTTGCGGATGAGGTCTCCGTCAGCTTTCGCGATATCCATCTGCACCACAACGTTCCATCCGATCGAATCACCCGGACCAAGCGTGATGATCTCGTCCTCAGGCGGCTCTTGTTGATCAAGCGTTCTGCGCTGTTTAGGCAGAGTGGGATCACTGCTTTGCGACGCAGTTTGATGTTCTTGTCGCCATAGAGAAACGGAAGGGTTCGCCACGCTCACAAGTTCTTCAGAATTTGATGTGGGCGTTCGCCGCATTAAGAGAATATTCTCCTTACCGGTGTTTTCTGCCACCACGCTCAGTGATGCTTTCACTTTCATGCCGGGTTCAGCGGCCACCATGCGCACGTCGCCCGAAGTCCCCCAGAGCCTCAGAGTATGGGCGCTCTCTTTCGCGTCATCACTGCCTGCGTTCTGTGCATAGGCTCGCAATGAGCAACACACAGCCAGAAGCAACAACAGTCCTAATGAAATGCCGGCAGCTTTGGTGGCAAAGATGTTTGCTCTTACTCCCGCGGTGTGCGAGCTGTGGTTCGTCTTCCGCATAGTATCCTCTGATCAGACCGCTGGAAAAGCCAGACGTTAGCGGCGCAAAGTGTAGCTGCGGTGTGTACTTTAGGCAAGCTATATTGCGGACACTACTGGCATTCTGCAAGTTGCGGAGGAGACAGTGTTGTCAGCAATCTCTCATCGGGGTAGGTGTACGCGCCATGGATTGCCTGGGAAGGTTTTTGCCGTTTGAACCACGGCAGGAGGGCTTCATTTTGCGGGTGGTAAGTTGTTCCGTTCATCCTGATGGGGAATGTGGAATTCGGCAGATTTTCCACTACATCGCCGGTTTCCATCAGGTCCTGACAATTGCCATTCGGTGAAATCCACCAGGGCGTTATTCCGTGCACGCCATCCGCGCCAACGAAAGGATCATTGATGCTTTCGGTGATTTCATGGCTCATCGGCGTTATGTCCTCAAAGTTGTCTCCGAAGAAAATGAATGGAGTCACCCATGTGGAGAAGTTCAGCACAAACCGTTGTTTGTGAAATCCGTTGCTCGCCGTCGGTGGTCTTTCATCAAAAGTATGAAAGCCCACGAAGAAGAAGTTGTCATTGGGATCGACAGACAGAAATGTATTTGGAAACAGGAACGTAGAAACATCTCCCGGCTTGATATCTCCCGCATGTTCGGCCGCTCCCACTGGAGACTTCGTGTCTGATGATGAAGAAGGCATCAGCTTACTGTTGAAAGTATCGAAATCCACCAGGACGAAAGCGCAACATGTCCCATCCTTGTGGAGGGAGAATTGATAAGTGCCTGCTCGCAGGACCATCACGCGGGCTTTCTTCACCGAAGGCTTCAGGATCGTATGCCAGGCCTTATTCCTGGCCCGATTGAAAAATTCCGCGCGCTGTATCGCATCCACGAACTGTGTTGCCCTCTGGCTGCTGCTGTAATGCGCGTTCACAAAGAGTGGAGATTCCAGCACTCGCTTTACGAATTGCGTTGCGTCATAAAACAGGCGATGTCCCTTCACAAATCGCGGCGAGCCGTCAGCGTTACGCAAATCAAGAGAAACAGGAATAATCGGCGCCGTAATAATCGTGGTCTTGCCGGTCTCGGGAAGAGTGCCAATCATCTGGTAAGACCAGTGGCTCTGGACATTGTTTGCGGCATTGAATCCGTGGGCAACATATGTACCACTGAATGTGGTAACTGACTCGAGTGTGGTCGCTGGAGAGAGGAGGAGCTGGTTCGCCTGCGCGGGCCCCGTCTGAATATGCGGCGGAACGTGTGCATAACCGCCCTTGGCGGCAGGTGTGTTTTCTGTCGGTAACTGGTCCGTTTCAAGTGCCTGTTGCGCATCCATATGTTGGCCGCAGGCCCAGGAAATGCTAAGAATCACCATAGCAATATGGAGTAAATGACAGGAACTATTGGGCTTTCTTTGAATCGTACGAATTGCGACCATCGATCCCCGGATCTTTTCCCATCAGCGTTTGCATACTGATCTAGACGTGACAGGATTCTGACTAGGTGAGATTGACGGAATGGTGCGGAAGGTTTTCTGCCTGGTGTATATCAAACCCCAAACTTTCATTTTGAGGTACTGCCGGGAAAACCTTTACTCCTGAATGTCCCTCTAACAGACGTGAGAGAGTCCTATGAGCCTGGGCAGAGCATTCCTCATGAACGAACTGCGGCGACTGGAAATGCGTTTTCACCCTGACGGTCCAGACGATGAAATAGCTGTCGAATATATCCAGGCTGCTATCCAAGCCCTTGGTCCAAGAGCGGCCACCCCAAAACGAACGCTTGAAGATTCGATCCAGCCGCAACTGCGTAAGAAAGCTTCCTGAAATTTAGCGAATGAACTCGTACCCTGAGCAACTAAAGTCCTGCGCGACTAAAGCTTGGTGGAAGCGGTCCTCTTCTGAGTTGGGTTCTTCAAAACTGTCTTCCAGCGCTTCCTCGCAGGTGCTCTGGATAACGGAGCGGTAATGCTCGCCGAGAAAGACCCGCAACTTTGCAGTATCAACTGAGCATGATCCCAGCAGGTAGGGCAGGGCTTCCGGAGGAATATCAGAGACGCCCAAGTCCCATAGGAGCCGCAATGTCTGGCGGCAAATGGCTCTTGTCGGAACCCGCTTTACTTCAATCTTAGCGATTTCCACGCACCGTCTCAGCGTAAGAGGGTCGCCACGTCCCGCCACATTGATAATTGAAAGTCTGGGATCGTTTAACTTTCGTTCCAGAATGTGCGCGATGAGCCGCGCCACATCATCAATGTGAATGAATTGGAATTTGTTTTCCAGATAAGGGCCGCGTGAAGGCAGCCACAATGGCAGCCGGGTATTTTTGCGGCGAAGCCGTTCTGCAATACGGCCTTTGCCTCCTGGCACGCCCCTCAATACGCCGAGCTGGTAATTCTGGACCGTGCCTCCCGCATAGATATGGGAGCGCAGGATATATGTCTTGCACTTGCGCAAACCTTTGGCTCTGGCCTGCACTGTCATGTCAGCTTCTTGTTGATGAAGAGCATAAGGCAGGCTCTGGGCATTTAACGGGGCATCTTCCGTGACCGGTTTATCAAGGTCGGGACCATAAACAGCCGCGCTGCTGGGGAAGATAAACTTTTCAATGCCACCAATCATCCGGTTGTGTTCGGCAATCGCTTCCGTCACCCGGCTGGTGCCTGCCACGTTTACCAGCCACATGTGTTTGCGGTTCATCACTCCAGTGCGCAAAGGATCCAGGATAAAGGCCAGATGAACCACAGCCTCAGGACGGTAGGCTTTCATCAGGTCCAGCAATTGATCGCACGACCGCTCTTCACCCAGGTCGACTTTTTCGAATCTGAACAGGGAAGATGGGTTCGCAGACTCCTTCACGTCGATTCCGATCACCTGAAAACCTGCAAGCTGCTCCAGCAGACGCGTGCCCAGATTTCCTGAGACGCCGGTGATCAGAACTGTTGGTTTTGCGGCCATCGTGCGCGGTGAAAAACTCTTTTCTGCGGATGATCTTCTTAGATGATCTGTTCGATGAGGCAAGTTATCGTAACACACCACCAGCTCTCATCGGCTAAGGCTCGCCGTTCTCATGGTGAGAGATTTGCGCAGTTTTCGCGGCTCATAGCGTTGCAGCATCTCACCGGGAAAAATTACTTCGGGCTTACAGGTTGTACCGCCGGGGAAGGTGAAGGGCCGAAATACTTGTCATCGAAATCGCTCTTGACTGACGCGTTCAGCTCCTTGATCTTCTTTTCCATCTTCTGGCGAAAGATCAATCTGGTAATCTCATCCTTAACATTTTCTTCTGTGAGATTTTGCTTGCTGTCCACCTTGTAAATTGTGAAGGCGCCGGCCGCTTCTGACTTGAATACTCCACCGGGCTCAAGCGCGAACATCTGCTTATCGTCGGCGGCGGGGAGTGAGCCTTTGCGCATGGTGCCGATGGTGGTACTCGGCGGTGTGCTGTTAATGCCCAGCTTCTCGTAGGCTTCTTTCTGTAGCTTTTCCAGCCCTTCGCCTTTGCTTGCGCGGCCAAGCATCTCGTCGGCAACTTGAGACGCTTTGGTTGCGAACGCTGTCTTTTGCTCTAGAGTGGCGGGCTTTCCCGAAGGATCATTTCGCGGCACATAAACGCGACTCACGTTCGATGAAACATAGTCGCTGGCATGCTCTTTGTAGTAAGCGTCAACCTCCGCCTGAGGCGGGTTGCGATACTCGAGTTCGAGTTGTCTTTGATAGAACTCCGCCAGGGTGCGCAACTGTAGCAGATAGAGAGAGGCTGCGAACTCGGCAGACTGGTCGACGCCGGTTTCTTTGGCGGCATTGGCTAACACCAGCAGTTCAACGTATTTTTCTGCCAGCGCGCGTTTTCCTGCGGGCGGCAGTTGCTGGTCAGGTTTAGTCACAGCCTGCGTGACCTGGTCGAACTCTTCGCGTCCTACCGTCGTGACGCATTTGTCACTGTTGGCACCTGCGGCCTTGCCGTTTTTATCACACAGGCCATGGACCGTAATGATCGTCTCTTCCGCGGGAGCATCTGTCGCCTTTTGATCGGGTTTGACACCAGGAGTAGGTGTCGCGGACGGAGTTTTTGCGGCTCCCGCAGCCTTAGTCGAAGGAGTCTTCGGTGGAGTCGAAGTCGTTTGCGAAAACGCCGTTTGCGAAAACAAGCACGAAGTGATGAATAAGACGCTAATGAGTAGCTTCTGAACCATGGGCCAGCCTCTAAACCTGATGTTGGTATGAATTTAGTCATCCTAACATAATGGTTTTAATTGGAAACCCCATGCATAAACCTGAGAAAATAGCTCGTGCCCACAGCTGAAGCCAACCCAATTCTAGAAAGCATGGCCCGGGAAAAACGTGCCGTTGCGCTGAATTCGCTTCTTGCTGCCGGCGCCATTACCGCCCTAAAGCTGGTTGTTGGCATCACCACCATGAGCCTTGGCATTCTTTCTGAGGCGGCGCACTCCGGGCTCGATTTGATCGCCGCGTTCGTGACCCTGATTTCAGTCCGCGTTTCTGACAAACCGGCAGACGCCGAACATCAGTATGGGCATGGCAAGGTGGAGAACTTCTCCGCATTCATTGAGACGGGTCTTCTGCTACTCACATGCTTCTGGATTGTCTGGGAGTCAGTGCGTCGCTTGAACGGTCATCATCCCGTACATATCGAGCCAAGCCCGGCGGCATTTCTGGTGCTTTTCGCATCGATGGGTGTTGACTGGTGGCGTTCTCACAAGCTGCAAAGGGTCGCCAAAAAATATGACAGCCAGGCTCTCGAAGCAGATGCTCTGCACTTCAGTACCGATATTTTTTCCACCGGCATAGTCGCGCTGGGTCTGGCTCTGGTATGGGCAGGCGAACATTTCAAAATTGGCTGGCTGGGCAAGGCCGATCCTATTGCTGCCCTGGTCGTTTCCGGAGTCATTGTTTATGTAAGCTGGCGTCTCGCCCGTAAAACCATCGATGCGCTCCTCGACGCCGCGTCCCCCGGCGACCGGGCACGCCTGATTGACGCCGTGCTGACGGTGAACGGCGTAATTGAAGTGGAAAGGGCACGCTTGCGCCGGGCTGGTAATCGTTATTTCGCCGATCTTACAGTCGGGCTGGCGCGAAATGTGACTTTCCAGCGATCAGGCCAGGTAGTGGGCGAAATCACTGACGCGGTCCACCGCATTTTGCCCGATTGTGACGTGGTCATTCACTCCGTACCGCGTGAAACCGGACATGAGAACATCTTTGACCGCATACGCGCCGTGGCTTCGCGTAACAATTTCAATGTGCATGACGTCAGCGTTCAGGACCTGGGCGGCCAGATTCATGTTGAGCAACACCTTGAACTCGATGAGACGCTTACACTGAAGAACGCACACGAAGTTGTAACGCGTCTGGAAGCCGAAATCGGCCGCGAAGTTCCGGAGATCTCCACCATCCTCACGCACATTGAGAGTGAGCCGAATACCATTGAAGCGGGCAATAAAGTGATCCGCGATGCCGTCCTTGAGCAAAAGCTCAAGCCGGTGGTGAAAGAGTTTCCTGAAATCCTGGACATGCACGAAATTGAAATTAAACGTGTTCGCGGAAAGGTGTATATGTCATGCCATTGCACCATGCCGGATGATCTGACTCTTTCTCGCGTGCATGACATCTCCACCGAGCTCGAGATTCGTTTCAAGCAGGCGGCGCCCGAGTTGTTTAAAGTATTGATTCATCCCGAACCACTCACAGACAATCGCCGTTAGTCATCTAGCAATGAGGGGAGTTCATCATGGTTGAAGCAAAAGTGGACTGGATTGACGGTGAACGCTTTGTCGCCCAGGCAAGCAGCGGACACGCGTTTGTAGTCGATTCTGATCGCACGCGCAACACTGCGCCGGGCCCCATGGAACTTGTGCTTGTAGGTCTATGCGCCTGCACGGCAACGGACGTGGTTACCATTCTGCGGAAAAAACGCGAGCCGGTAGATAAGGTGGAAGTCCGAGCGGAGGCGGAGCGGGCAACAGAACCGCCGACAGTCTACACATCAATCAAGCTGATTTATACGATTACAGGCGCTGTCTCACACAAGTCAGTGGAAGATGCCGTACGGCTCTCAGAAGGGAAGTACTGCGGCGTCTCCGCAATGCTTCAAAAAACGGCAAAAATAAACACTGAGGTTCACGTTACTCACACTGTGGTAACTTCTTCTGTCGCGAAATAGATTTAGAATCTGGCAGAAAAAGAACCCTGTAACGTTGTTGACGAATCATATCGTGAAACGAACCTGGAGGACCATGACTGAAAAGACTGAAAAGAAAGTTGTTGTTTACAGCTCACCTGGTTGACCGCCCTGCACATGGGCCACAGCCTACCTTTCGGAGAAAGGTATCCCGTTCGAAGTGAAAGACGTGAGCCAGGACCAACAGGCAGTATTCGAGTTGGTGCGCACTTACAAGAGCCGTTCCACGCCAACCATTGTAGTGGGAGATAAAGTCATGATTGGCTTTGATCCTGAGCAACTGGATCAGATGCTTGCCGGCTAAACCAGTAGAGTCCTTCACAACCGTGAACCCCGCTACCAGCCAAACTCACCCCTGGCGGGGTTACATCTTAATTGCAGCAGCATCGTTTTGCTGGGGCGCATCAGCCACGTTTGGAAAAGCCATCTTCAGCGGACGCCTGTTCGAAGGACACACTCGGATATCCCCCCTGGTGCTATCCCAGGCCAGAACAACATTTGCGGTCTTGCTCTTGTGTGCATTCTTGCTGGTTCGCTATGGCCGTTCTTTCTTTCGAATGGCTCGCCGGGATTTTGCGCTCTGTCTCCTGGTAGGGACGCTGGGGCTGGCCGGATCAAACTACTTCTACTACCTGGCAATCCAGAAAAGCACCGTGGCCCTGGCGATTACTCTGCAATACACAGCGCCTCTCTGGGTGCTGATCACCATGGTGCTGCGTGGACGCGAGCGCTTTACCATCCTGCGCGTCAGTTCGGTACTTCTGGCTATGGTCGGGATCGCCTTGACCATTGGGCTGTTCCGCGGCGGAGTGATCATCAATCATTGGGGAGCGGCCGCGGCCATGGTGGCTTCCTTTTCGTTTGCTTTTTACAACATCCTGGCCCAGGCATTGGTAAGCCGATATCATCAGTTGCTGGTAATGGCTTATGCTCTTCTGGGGGCGGCTTCCTTATGGATGATTCTGGATCCGCCATGGAAGCTGGCGGCGCAGCACTTTGATCTGAAACAGTGGGGATTTCTATTCGTCTTTTCATGTTGCGCGACCCTGGTTCCGTATTTTCTCTACTTCAGCGGACTCAAATATCTTGATCCTACTCGAGCCATTGTGGCCAGCTGTCTGGAACCAGTTTTTGCCATCCTTTTTGCCGCGACATTCGTGGGCGAAAGCGTTGGCTCTCTTCAAGGCATTGGCATTGCCGCGGTATTGTTCGCGACGGTGATGGTACAGGTATTTCAACGAAGAGCGGTCGTGGCCCTCCCAGAATAGCCAAAGGCCGCCCAAATCTGAGCGGCCTCTTGCAATCAATCCTTGTCCAGCGGAAAACTACTTTGCCTCCACCTTGGCGCAATGCTTTTCAAATGCATTCTTGAGCGCACCGGCAATCAGCTCGGGCGTGCTGCTTTCGATATCACTGCGCTGCATCATGTACACCAATTGCCCGTCGCGCAGGATGCCAATGGACGGTGAAGTGGGCTGATAGCCCGTAAAATAGCCGCGCGCTTTGTCAGTGGCTTCGCGGTCCTGCCCGGCAAATACCGTGATGATCTTGTCAGGCTTGATGGAACTGCTCACGGCGGCCCGCACTCCCGGACGCATTCTTCCGGCTGCGCATCCGCACACCGAGTTCACCACTACCATGACCGTCCCTTTTTGCTGGATGGCCCGGTCCACTTCAGCAGCTGTACGCGTCTCTTCAACGCCCGCCGAAGTCAATTCCTGCCGCATGGGCGCGATCATCATTTCTGGATACATTCATTTCCCTCCCAGGGTTGGTACCTCCTATTCTACCAAGGAAAAAGTCATTCTCCGAACTTGATTGCGATGCGTTACTCTAGCTCCTGACGTGAATATTCGGGAAAACATTCCGCTCGCGCCAATGACCACGCTGCAAGTGGGCGGATCCGCCCGTTATTTTGCGGACGCCCAGACCGAAACAGAAGTGAGAGAGGCATTGGATTTTGCCTCTCACAAGCGATTGCCACTCTTTGTTCTTGGCGGTGGCAGTAACCTTCTTGTCGCGGATGAAGGCTGGCCAGGACTGGTACTAAAAATATCGCTTCTGGGGACAGAGTTCGAGTTTGAAAAAGACAATATGCTTTTTTACGCCGGCGCCGGCGTAAGCTGGGATGATCTGGTCGCCATGACCGTGAGCGAAAACTGCGCGGGGATCGAATGTCTGAGTGGAATCCCCGGCACTGTTGGCGGTACTCCCGTGCAAAACGTGGGTGCCTACGGACAGGACGTTTCCCAGACCATCGCCAGGGTCCGGGCTCTGGATATCGGCAACGGCACTTCCGGCGAATTTACCAATGAAGAATGCGCTTTTAGCTATCGCACCAGCATGTTCAACACTACCCACAAAGGGAAGTACATTGTGCTGGAAGTCGGCTATCGTTTGAAGCTGAAAGGCGAGCCCGTTCTGGAGTACGCTGATTTGAAAAAGCACTTTGCCAATTTCAAAGGCAAGCCGTGTTTGCAGGACGTCCGCGACGCGGTCCGCAAGATTCGCCAGAGCAAGGCCATGTTGATTGTTCCCGGCGATGAAGATTGCCGCAGCGCCGGATCGTTTTTCAAAAACCCGCTCGTAAGCACCGTGGAAGCCGATCGTGTTCAGGAGCTTGCTCAGCGCCTGGTGCCGGATAAGGCGATGCCCCGCTACCCCGGAGAAGATGGCAGCGTAAAGCTTTCAGCCGCATGGCTGGTGGAAAATGCCGGTTTTGCCAGGGGACACTCGCTTGGGCCGGTCGGCATTTCCAGAAAGCACACCCTTGCAATCGTCAATCGTGGGGGTGCAACGGCCAACGATGTGATTCTTCTGAAAAATGCGGTGCAGGGGAAAGTGTTTGGTGTCTGGGGAATCAAACTCCAACCTGAACCGGTTTTTGTCGGCTTTGATATGGAAGGGAAGTCGGTCCGTTCGTAGCTCTCTTAAACAAGAAGCATTTGCCTGCAGGCTCCGAGGCCGCCTTCAGGTCCCCTGAAAAATCACGGCCGAATGATCATTACTTCCGTTGACTTGATCAGGGCCGCCGCCGTATCGCCTTTCTTCAGTCCCATCTCTGCCACTGCATCTGCCGTAATAATGCTGGTGATCACCTGACCAGAGATTGAGAGCCTTACCTGGGCCATCAGACCGTCAACTTTGATTTCCAGAACACGTCCCACCAGTTGATTGCGTCCGCTGATTTTGCGGAAGTCACGCCGGGTATGCGGGCCTGATTTGATCTCGGGCCGCGGGATGAATCGCTCCAACTCCGAATCCGGTATGCGATGGTGGCCGCCGGGCGTGGTCACAGTCTTGATCTTCCTGGTGTAGATCCACTTCTTCAGGGTGGGATAACTGATACCCAGCCGGATCGCCGCTTCTCGAGGCTTAAGAGGCATGGAACGATTCTATACGGATCGATCCGAATTCCCGCAAGTCACCGGACGCCAGCGCTATTCAACATCAGAATCACCGGCAGGCTTGCTGTTGCTTTCATAAATAGCCACAGTCTTGATATTTACGAATTCCCGGATGCCGTAATGACTCAACTCTCTCCCGTACCCGGAATGGCGGACTCCTCCGAAAGGGATTCTTGCATCGGACGCAACCATGCCATTGATGAACACCATGCCTGCATCAATCTCATTGATAAACATCTCGCGCTCTTGCTCGTCATTTGTCCAGGCGCTTGATCCCAGACCGAAATCCGTTTCGTTGGCAATCTCAATAGCCTGGGCCATATGTTTTACTCTGAACAGAGACGCCACCGGCCCAAACATCTCTTCCACGCGCGCCGGGGATCCTTCCGGGATATCAGCGAGCACAGTTGGAGCAAAAAAGTTCCCTGGCTGATGTAAACGTTTGCCGCCAAGCAGAACGCGTGCGCCCATTTTCACTGACTTGTTGACCTGTTTCTCCAGGTCAGCGACTCCGTCCGCTGTAGCCAGTGGGCCAATGTGCGTTTGCGGATCCATCGGGTTGCCGACTTTCAGGCTGGCCATTTTGCCAACGAAACGCTTTTCAAATTCATCGGCAATCTTTTCATGAATAATGAATCGCTTGGCCGCAATGCAGGACTGGCCATTGTTCACGATGCGGGCATCCACAGCAGTATTGCTGGCCTTCTCCAGGTCGGCGCTCGGCATAACGATGAAGGGATCACTTCCTCCCAGTTCCAGAACGGATTTCTTCAGCGCCTTTCCGGCCGCGGCCGCAACCTTGCTTCCAGCGCCCACACTGCCTGTCAACGTGACTGCAGTAATGCGGCTGTCCTCCAGAATGCCATTCACCTTGTCTGACCCGATCAGCAAGGTTTGAAAGGCGCCTTTTGGAAAACCGGCTCCTTGGAAGATGCTCTCGATCGCCAGTGCGCATTGAGGAACATTGGACGCATGTTTTAGCAGTCCCACGTTTCCAGCCATCAGCGCAGGCGCGGCAAAACGGAACACCTGCCAGAAAGGGAAATTCCACGGCATCACAGCCAGTACCGGCCCCAACGGCTGGAAACGTATGAAGGTCTTATTAGCTCCGCTGCTTGCCGGCTCTTCCTTCAGGAATCGCTCTCCGTTCTCCGCGTAGTAGCGGCATCCGGTAGCGCATTTTTCAGCCTCCTGCACAGCGGAACGCAAAGTCTTCCCCATTTCCCGGGTCATCATCTCCGCGAAGGTGTTCTTCTCCGCTTCAAGAATCTCAGCGGCTCGGCCCAGCCACGCCGCCCTTTGGGCAAAGCTGGCCTGTCTATAAGTAGGGAACGTTGTGGCAGCCAGATTCAGCTTGGCTTCAATCATCTGGTCGGAATCAGCGGTAAATTCGCGCAGCACCTCGCCGTCATATGGATTAATGCTGGCTATTCCTCGCCGCCGGATTTCGGTCACGTTCCTGGTGCTCATGTTCATTCCTCAGCTGCCTGGATTTGAATTGTGAATGCCTATGTCGATCGCTTCCTGTATTCGATGCCAAACTTCGTGGATGTTTGCCCTCAGGGACCGCAAGTACATCTAGAAAAGCGTGGGAGTTGCCGCGTCTTCGGCGGGTGCCTCCTGAATGCATTCCGGGCCATCATTGTTGACGTTGCTTACCGCTGTGCTCAGTGGGTATTTCTTCATCAATCGAGGATCGAATGGACGGAGAAGACCCTGGACACGCTCAGGATCGGTAACCCCGGGATCCAGCCACAGATCGTAGTCTTCTGGTTTCAGAATCGCAGGCATGCGGTTATGAATTTCCTGGGTGAGTACGTTGGCATCCGTCGTGAGAATGGAGCAGCTCTCAACCATTTCTCCCGAACTGGAGCGCCAGCTGTCCCATAGTCCAGCAAAAGCGAAGACAGAATCATCCAGCATGCCAATGTTGTAAGGTTGTTTTCGTTTTGCACCGAGCTTTTTCCATTCAAAGAAACCGTCCGCCGGAATAAGGCACCGCCGCTTTCGCATAGCTTCCCGAAAAGCCGGCTTGTCTGATGCTGTTTCTGACATCGCGTTGATGGTGCGATTGCCAAAGGAAATGTCTTGCGACCAGTAGGGAATCAGTCCCCACCTCATAAGAGAGAACGTGCGTTTTGGCTGTTGGCGGTCCTGCCGTATGACAACTACCTGTTGCGTTGGCGCGATGTTGTAGCGAGGGGTCCAATCGACGAGATCGTCGTCATCAATTCCGAAATGTTCGGCAAGGTAGCGTTCTTTCGCGGTAAGGCGGTAACGTCCGCACATGAAAACATTTTAAACGAGATGTTGTTAATCGAGAACGCTGCCTCGAGCTGGCGAAACTGTAGTTCCAAAAGTGGGAATGTTTGATTTCAGGATTCAGGATTTATTTCAAAATACATTTGCACGATGATCTTGCAAGTATGCGACGTTCGAAAACGAACAGCAGAATCCAATTTCGAACACCTTTTAAAAAAACAAGTTAAAGACTGCGTAAGCAACTGATGAAAGATCGGTAAACAAGTTGCAACCATGCTAACGCGTGTTGATTGGCACTCGTCTAATCACACAATCGACAATCGATGTTTCGCGAGGAAGAAACACTCGTGGGTGAAACTTTTCTTCCTTTCGAATCGTATTTGGATTGTGGTGACGAAAAAGGGGCCACAGAGAAGTGGCTCCTGAAAGATTCGAGGTGTCGAGGAACAAAGATTAGAGGGGTTGAGGGACTACGTTCGCCCACGGTTTGGCGGCCCCAAGCTTGCATAGTCCCTGCGGAAGAAACGGGCATTTGTGTGCCCGGATTCTTCAGGAAACCCCATGATCGCCAATTGTAAGCCAGGCAGAAAGAAATGCAAGCTGCGTGGCTTGAATCCAGGGCTGCCCATTGCCGCATCCCGGCGCAAATCGGGAACAAGGAGCACTAATGACATTATCGAAATTCGCAAAAATGATCATGATGGTTTGCCTGGCATTGGCGTTTGTCGGAAGCAGTTTCGCCGCAGATTCACACAAAGCCAATTTCCAGATTTCTCAGTCCGTGCAGGTCAATGGCACAGAGCTTGCGCCCGGGGACTACGTTGCAAAGTGGACGGGCGATGGCCCGGATGTTCAGGTGAGCATTACGCGGAATGGAAGAGAGATGGCAACTGTACCGGCGAAACTGGTGCCACTCGACCGGAAAGCGGCTGAAGACGCGTCTGAAACCCGCACCAACGGTGGCGGAAGAGAACTCACGAGCCTGCAATTTGCCGGCAAAAAGTATTCGCTGGAAATTGGCGGTGGTTCGTCCTCAACGTCCGCCGCAGCAGTTAAATAAACAGATTGACAACGGCATGCACGGGCCGGAGCCTGGTGGCTTCGGCCCTTTTATTTTCAACGCAGAACGTTATCAGGCCGTCAACCTTCGTTACGATTTCGTCCTTGCCGGGGCTCGTATATACTGCTTCTACTGGCCGGTATTATCATCATTCGAGGAGCAGAAAAATGCGTTTCGATCCGCGACAAATCACCAGGGCCACCCTTGCCCTGCTGTTGGCAACACTCTTCTTTCTTCCCAGCGATCTACTGGCACAAAGCCATGTAGTGTCACCTGCCGATTTACAGAAGCAAGTGATTTCAGCTTCGCAGACACGCGAGAACAATCTGCAGAACGTACAGAAGTTTCTGTCGACACCCGTAGCCGAAAAAGCCATCAAGTCAGCGAATATGAATCCTCAACAGGTCAAGACCGCGGTGTCTACCTTGAACGACCAGGAACTGGCCCAGCTTTCGGCCAGGGCCAGCAAAGCGCAAGCCGACTTCGCCGCCGGCAATCTGAATGACCGCGATCTCATTCTGATCATCCTGGCCATTGCGGTTATTGTTCTCATCATCGTCGCGGTGCGCTAAGAATCTCATCGTGTCTCTTTCCATGCCGCAGCGGATCACGTTCTTCGTGTATCTCTGCGGCATGTTGTCATTGCTGCAAAGCGCAGCTATCTGGCTTGATGTGCCGTTCTTCAAGCAGGAAAAAGATGGCTGCGGAGCGGCTGTCATCGCCATGGTGATGGAGTACTGGAACCAGAAACAGCCACAGGCGAAGACAGCCACGCTGGTCGATCCAATCCAGATACAGAAAGCTCTCTATTCCAGTAAGGCGCAGGGTATCTATGCTTCTGATCTCAAGCGCTACTTCGACGATCATGAATTTCGCACGTTCGTGTTGCAGGCCACATGGGATGATTTCCAGCATCATCTGGAAAAAGGAAGACCATTGATTGTGGCGCTCAAGCCTATGACCGGACAGACTTCATTACACTACGTGCTCCTGGTGGGCTTGGACCCGCAGGAAAACATCGTTCTGGTGAATGATCCTGCGCAGAAGAAGCTTCTTAAAATGGACCGCCGTCAGTTTGAGAAGGAATGGAATGCCGTGCAGCGCTGGACTCTATTGGCGCTCCCAAAATGAGAGTCTGCGGGCTGGTCCAGCCGAAACCATTCTGGTTATTCGTTTTTCTGGTCGTGCTTTGCTGCGCGGGGCGCGGACCTGCCCAGGCCGGAGTCACTCCGGAATCACTGTTCAAGGCGGAACGCTGGCCAGAACTGGTTGCCGTGCTCAAGGCAGAGCCGTCTCGCTCTGCGGAGCAAGAGTACCAATATGGAATTGCCCTGGCCCATCTTGAACAGTGGGCCGAAGCTCGTTCGGCATTTCGCCGCGGTAGCGAACTTTCTCCCCGCGACAAGCGCTTCCCGGAAGAAATTGCGGGTGTGGCTTTCAAACAGAAGAATAATTCGGACGCCGTACGTCAGCTGCGTCGCGCCTTGCGCATTGATCCCAAAGACGATTATGCGGCAGATTTTCTAGCCACCATTTATTTTCTCAACGGAAATCTCGAAGCAGCCATCTCCTATTGGAACAAACTCAACAAACCGCAGATTGCTGAATTAAAGAATGAACCGAAGCTGCAAGTGAATCCAGCCTTGCTCGATCATGCCACAGCTTTTGGGACGTTATCCACTCTCAAGCTGAATGAGTTTCGGATTACAGAGCAGCGACTGGACCATCTGCAGATTTTTCCTGCTTATGGATTAGATCTGGCAGCCAGGGATGAAGGCAAATTTGATGCAATTCTGCGCGCTCAGGAACTGAACGGTTTCGGCAACGGTAAAGTTCAGTCCCTGGTGCGGATGCTACGGGGCATCGCTTTTCAGGAGATAACACCGGAATACGACAACCTGGACGTCTCCGCCATCAATATCACCACTTTGGGGCGATGGGATGTCAATAAGCGGCGTTACCAGGCTTCGATTTCAGGACCGCTCTGGCAGATGCCGGAATGGCGTTACTGGGTCAGCGCCGGTGCACGCAATGAGAATTGGGACATGCGCCAGGGATTCACCGGTCCAGCACCGACACTGGCAGCTCTCAATTTGCGCAGGGAAGAAGGGGCGGCGGAAATCGAAAGGCTGGTTGGCTGGCGCTGGCGGTGGCGTTTGGGGATTGAACTCTCAAACCGAGATGAGCGCAATGTTCTCTTTCCAACAGCGCTTTCGCCTGAGCTACTGGCCGGCGGCTACCAGCTTAAACAAACCGCTTCGATTAGTTATCAAATCTGGCGATTAGCGGAGCGTCGCGCTTCGGTCGAAGGCAACGTCAGTTCTCAGACCGGCAGGTTATGGTCAAGTCCGGATGAGTCGTTTGAGAAAATTCAAGCAGGGCTTGATATCCATTGGCTGCCCCAGGCGCGTGGCGACAATTTCGAAACCCGGGTTCGTCTGCGTGGTGGTACTACCTTTGGCGACATTCCTTTTGACGAACTGATGATGCTCGGCCTGGAGCGGGACAACGATCTCTGGTTGCGCGGGCACATTGGCACCCGCGATGGACGCAAGGGCAGCGCGCCCCTGGGCAAAGATTACTTCCTCGCGAATTGGGATACGGACAGAAATATTTTTTCCAATGGCTTCGTCAATGTGAAGATCGGGCCTCTTGTGGATACAGGAAAATTCTTTGACGCTGCGGCTGCGCTGGGCACCCGCCAGTTTCTGGTGGACATTGGCGGGCAATTGAAAGTTCGTGTGCTGGGAGTGGGTTTGGCGTTCTCTTACGGTAAAGACCTGCGGACTGGGAATAATGCTTTTTACACCACTGTGGTCCGCTAACAAGTGCCGCGGAATTTAAAATAATAACTGCATGCGATCACTCATCATTGGCGGTACGCGTAATCTTGGCCCCTCCATCGTTCATGCACTTCTCCAGGGCGGCCATCAAGTCTCAATCTTTAATCGCGGACTCACTCCCGACGATCTTCCCGCCGAAATTGAGCGGTTGCGGGGCGATCGCAATGACGTGAAGCAGATGAAGAGTGTTCTCGCCAATCGACAGTTCGACGTCGTAGTCGACACAACTCTTTACACCGGCCCTGAAGCGGAAGCGGCGGTTAACTTGTTTCGTGATCGCGTTGGGCGATACATCTTCATCAGTACCGGTCAGGTGTACCTCGTACGCCTGGGCGTCCACAGGCCTTTCAAGGAAACGGATTACCCAGGACCGGTGATGCCTGAGCCCGCGAAGGCCGACGAATCCGATCACAGCAACTGGCTCTATGGTTACGATAAGCGCCAGGCAGAGGATGTGTTTTCGCAAGCCTGGCACGATCACAAGTTTCCTTACACCAGCCTTCGCCTGCCAATGGTCAACAGCGAGCGCGACCACTACGACCGACTTTACGGATATTTTCTTAGACTCCAGGACGGCGGTCCTATCCTGGTTCCAGGCGATGGCGGCTCTCCTGTAAGGCACGTTTATGGCGAAGATGTGGTGCAGGCGATCATCCGCCTCATCAACAGTGATAAAGGAAGAGGTGAAGCGTACAACATTGGCCAGGATGAGTCGCTTTCTCTGAAACAGTTTCTGGAGATGATGGCAACCCTGATGAAGGTTCCGGTCCATCTTAAGCCTGCGCCGCGGGCTGCGTTGATGCGAGGCGGCCTGCTGCCGGACTGCTCCCCGTTCAGCGGATTGTGGATGTCAGCGTTGAATAATGACCGGAGCAAGGCTGAACTCAGCATGGCATATACACCGTTGAAGGACTACTTGAAGAAGCTGGTCGATTTGTATGACTTAACTCCGCCTCGCCAGATCGATGGCTATAGGCAACGCCCGCAGGAGTTGAAATTCGCGAACGAAACCTAGAATGCTTTCGTTCCCACGCTGACGCATCGCAAGTCTCTGGACTTAGTCTAATATCTTCCGATAAATTTTCACGAGACTCCACACAATGTTGTGATGATTTCATGCGTTTACAGAAATTTACAGAAACGCAGAGTCATCATGAGAAACATTGTGTTTCTACCCAGTACCAGAAGTAGTTTTCAGGTCAAGGGGAATTTGGAGGATTTATGAGATATACCCGAGCGTTGGTATTGGGAGCGGCGTTGTTAACCAGCGGCGCTACGTTCGCTACTGCACAAGCAATCGTGCCGGTCCAGTGGGGATGGCAACACCGAGATGATGACGACCGCCAGGCTTTTCGCGACGGCCTGCAAAGCGGACGCTGGGACGCGGAGCACCGCCGCCGTTCTGACTGGGACAGCAACTGCCGCTATCGCGAAAATGATGACCGTCGCGCGTACCAGTCGGGCTATGAGCGCGGCTATCGCGAAGTGGGGTACAACTATTCCGAGGGCGTTCGGGATGAGGGTTACGGTCGCGGCTCTCGTGACTATGGATTCAATGCTGCAAAACAGTATGGCTATCAGGACGGAATGAATGATGGCGCTGGAGACCGCCGGGCAGGACACAGCTTCCGCCCTCAACATGACAATAACTACAAACATGCCGATCGGGGTTACGATTCACGCTTGGGCAATAAGAATGAATACAAGTCGTATTACCGCCAGGCCTACGAGCAGGGTTATCAACAGGGTTACAACGGCAATCCCTGGAGGCGGTAACGCACCAGGTACGGAATGCGTAGGGCCGAACGATTCCGAAACACAGAAGGGACGCAGCTTGCTGCGTCCCTTCGTTTATTTGCTCGATATTGTTACCAGACTTCGCAACGGTCCGCAGCCGGACGGACCATCGCATTATCCGCCTTGCAGGAGAATGCTGAAGCAAACTCCGGCAGATTGGAAAGCGGGCCGATCACGCGATACTTGCCGATGGGATGTGGATCGCCCTGGACCATGTGCCGTTGCTCTTCCGGACGAATCTCATCTCCGCGCCACTGACCCCATGAAATGAAGAACTGTTGATCGGGTGTGAACCCGTCAATGGTCGGCTGAGGGTGCTCCTTCTTTGCTTTCTGGAACGCGAGATAAGCAATTTTTGCTCCGGCAAGATCGCCGATGCTTTCTCCCAGCACGAGTTGGCCGTTGTGATGAATACCCGGTTCAATAAAATATCCATCAAACTGTTTGGCTACGCATGCGGTTTTTGTGTGGAATTGCTTCAGATCCTCCTCACTCCACCAGTTGTTGAGCCGGCCCTGAGCGTCAAATTGAGCACCCTGATCATCAAAGCCGTGGCTGATCTCATGGCCAATGACCACGCCGATCCCGCCATAATTAATAGCATCAGCATTGTCCACACTGAACGAAGGCTGTTGAAGGATGCCGGCAGGGAATACGATTTCATTGAGAAGCGGGTTGTAATAGGCATTTGAGGTGGGCGGTGTCATGCCCCAGCGACCACGGTCGGTTGGTTTCCCCATCAGACCACGGTCTTCATCTACATTCCATCGCACCACGGCGATCTGATTATTCCAGTACGAATCGCGATTTATCTTGATGCTGCTGTAGTCTTTCCACTTGTCCGGATATCCGATTTTCGGGTTGAAAGTGGCAAGCTTTTCCAGCGCTTTCTTCTTGGTATCCGGACTCATCCATTCCAGGCCTTCGATGGTGTCATGCATGGCCGCAAGGATATTAGTGACCATTTCCTGGGCGCGGGCCTTGGCTTGAGGTGGAAAATATTTCTCCACATACTTCTTGCCCAGTGCGTCTCCCAGCAGGGCGTCAGTAGCTTCAGCACAGCGCTTCCAGCGTGGCTTCAGTTCCTTTGACCCACTGATATATTGGCCGTAAAAGGCAAAGTTCTCATCCACGAAAGGGCTCGACAGGCTGTCAGCCGAGGCGTGCAGGAACTGCCACTTCAAATAAGTCTTCCAGTCCTGAAGTGGTCTGTCATGCAGCTGCTTCTCGACTTGCGCCAGGAATTTAGGTTCAGTCACGTTCAGGTCAGCGCGCGATATCTTGCTTTCCGTGAACAAGGCTGCCCAGTCCACAGAGGGCGCCATCCTGGTCAAGGCATCGAAGCTGGTTTTGTTGTCAGTCGCCCGCGGATCGCGCAACGCGACATTGTCGAGCGAAGCCTCAGCGAGCTTTTTCTCGAAGTCAAAGACTGTGGTCGCAGCGGCTTTGGCACTGGCCTCGTTATAGCCGGCTAGTTTGAACATATTTGTTACATGCGTGGCATACTTTTCCCGCGCTTCCTGAAATCTCTGGTCGGGTTTCAGGTAATAATCGCGATCAGGAAGGCCGAGACCACTGGCGTAGATGGTGGCGATTGTCTGTCCCGGATTGTGGTTGTCCGGGGTTGATCCCATTCCGAATGGAGCGGACACACTCAGTGACTGAACCTGGCGAATCATGCGCTGCAGGTCCGCGGGTGACTTGATGGCGTCAATCTGCGCGAGCATGGTCTGGGCAGGTGCAATCCCAAGTTTGTCGATCTTGGGCTGGTCCATGCATGAGCCGTAGTAGTCTCCAATCAACTGCTCCGGGCTTCCTTTGGGCCAGTCCATGCGTTTGGAGACATCGTCCAGAATTACTTTCAATTGTTCTTTGGCGTCTTCTCCCGCTTGCCAGCGGCGGCTCCAGCGTGGCATAGAAGCGGGAATTGGATTCTCCGCCCGCCAGGTTCCATTTGCGTACTGGAAGAAATCGGTGCAGGGGTCGGCCTTGCGGTCGATATCGCCGGTTTGGACTCCGTGCTGAGAGGTGGTTTGTCCCTGCATCAGAAGCGGAAGAAAAAGCAGGACAAAAAGTGGTTTAAAACAGCGCATTCAATTCTCCTCAAAAAGTTGGGGGCTGGATCGCAATGTGAGCAAGCAGTATTCTACGGTGTTGGGCCTGGGACTAAAGCTTTAAAACTTGCGGAGAGAAACCGACCCTCTGTCAGTCCGCAAATGAACATTTGGACCGCCGTGATTTACAGTCCCTTTCATGTTTTGGCCCGAGTAAGTGGCCCCCGAAATAGCGGGAAAGTCGGAGGTAAATGACGCTCTTCTGCCTCCCTGATAATCCAGGTTGAAATCTGCATTGGCAGGAAGGCTCAGGGTGATTGTGCCTTTCTCCGTTTGAATATCAATGTTCTTGCCGATGCTCTTAGCGGTGATCTCGGTATCCGCTTTCATGGATTCAATGACCAGATCGCCTTGAAGCGTGACATCACTCAGCCGGATGGAATCTTTGTAAGTGTTGATATGTACGGCGCCAGTTGTGGAGTCGAGCAGCATGGGCGCCTTGTAACTATGGATAGAGATAGACCCGGTAGTGGATGAAACGCGAATGTCTGGCTTATAGCCGTCCAGTTGAATGTCAATGTGACGGGGAACTTTGATTTCCAGATCGACCTCAGACTCATAGCTGCTCGTCGTCCAGCAAAAGCTGCAATTCTGTGACGGGTAGGTGACCTTAACTTCAACGCGGTCCGTCCGGCCATTTACGTCGACCTTTAAATTTTCAAGCCACCATTTGCGGTCGGCATCACTGCCTTCGAATATCTTGCGCACATCCACCACAACCTGATTGCTATCTGTGCCCGTGACGTGAATTGTTCCCTTGTAGTTTTCAACCACAAGTTTTGCTTCGGGCGAAACAGTGAAGCTGCGCTGAAAATCTACTTGCGTCGCCGGCGTCTGGCTCCAGACTTTCGTGGCAATCAGGGTGAGCAAGATTGCGATTGCCATCAGGTAAGCGCGTTTGCGGACTCTGGGGTGCATGCGATTCCTCCATTCGCCTCACGATCGCGCGAGGCAGGGCTCTCCTGGCAAGCCGCATCTTTAGACGTGAAGAAAACGAAGAAGTTATCAGCTATTGGCGGGCGGGGAGGTGCGGGCGCTCTTGCCGAGCGCCCGAAAATCCTTACATCTTCTTCAACAGTTCAATCCAGCGCTTCCAGGCATCTTCGCGGCCCTTCTTATTGTCAGGGTTCGTGTCAGCCGGATCTTCACCGGCGCGCATGAAGCCGTGACCTGCGCCTTCATAGGTAACCGGCTCAAACGTCTTGCCGGCCTTTTTCATGGCTTCCGTGGTATCCGGCAGTGTGGCCCCGATGCGGGCGTCTTTGCCGGCATAGAAGCCGTAAACCGGAGCTGTAATGGTAGAGACGTCCTTAGGCCCAGGACCGTAGAAGACGAAGGCGGCACTCAGATCTTTGCGATTGGTAGCAAAGCGGAAGCTCTGTCCGCCGCCCCAGCAGAATCCCACGACCGCCAGCTTACCGTTGGAAGCGGGAATCTTTTTCGCGTAATCGGCTACCGCATTCAGGTCAGCGGTGACCTGGTCGTCAGGCAGCTTCGAATTGGCTTCTCTGGCAGCGTCCACGGTTGGAAAGTCGCTGCTTTTTCCGCCATTGGGCCCCATTCCAGACAGCAGATCTGGAGCCACAGCAATATAGCCCTTGGCCGCAAGCTGGTCAGCCAGGCTGCGCGACCAGTCAGTGGCGCCAAAGATTTCGTGGATCACAATCACTACGGGCGCTTTCTGTTTGGATTCCGGGTAAACCACAAAGGTGCTGACGGTACGGTTATCGTGTTTGATCTGGACCCATTCCCCATGACGAGGCGATTTCTCCAGATTCTGCCTGGCCCAGTCCTGCGCGGCCATCGGGAAGCTAAGCAAAAGAGCAGCGGCAACAACGATCAATTTTCTCATGGCTGATGAGTTTACTATCCGGCATCATTCGGTACAAATTTTTGTGGAGCCGTCTTTTTATGGAACCAAAATGGAACCAGGGACGTAGACAATCTACAGCCGTGGATGTAGTCTATCTACATGCCAAAACCGGAACGTTACCAGAATCGGGTGGAATTATTGCAGGGGACGCTTGACCTGCTCGTCTTGCAGACTTTGTTATGGGGACCGCAGCACGGATACGGCATCACCCAGGCCATTCATATGAACTCCGGCGAGGCGCTGGAAGTGGAAACTGGATCGCTTTATCCGGCGCTGCACCGGCTGGAAAAACAGAAGTGGATTTCTTCCGAATGGCAGATGTCTGAGAACAAGCAACGAGTGAAGATCTATAAGCTCACCGCGGTGGGCAGGAAACAGCTTGCCTCAGAACGTTCCCGCTGGGAAAAACTACTGGAAGCGATGTCTGGTGTACTGAATCCTGTTACGCCCCGAACGCCAGAATAAAGACCCGAGAGTAAGGAGGCCAGCCATGACCGACAAACGTGATTGCGAACTCAACGATGAGCTTGAGAGCCACCTGCGCATGGCGGCACAAGACAAGATGGAAAGCGGAGCGTCCCGCGAAGAAGCGGAAACAGCTGCTCGCCGCGAAATGGGGAACGCCGGTCTGATCATGGAAGTCACGCGTGAACAAGATAGTTGGCATGGCTTGGAACGCCTGATGCAGGACGTGCGCTTTGGACTGCGCGTTTTGCTAAAGAACCGTGGGTTCACGGTAGTCTCTGTGCTGACGCTGGCGCTGGGAATCGGCGCCAGCACCGCGATTTTCAGTGTTGTCTACGGTGTTTTGCTTCGCTCTCTGCCATATGAGAATGCAGACCAGATCATCAGGGTCTGGGAGATAAGCCGCGGCGTTAACAATGCGAATTTAGCCGATCCCAATTTCGAGGATTTCCGCTCCCAAAACACTACTTTGCAGGGATTGGCGGAGTTCGGTTCTTCCACGCAATCCGTTTCAGGCCCATCTGGCGCCAGTCGTATCACAATGGCTTCTGTTTCTAAGGATTTCCTGCAAGTCATGCGCGTTCAGCCGATTCGTGGACGCGGCTTTCTGCCTGAAGAGCAAAAGCAGGGGGCTGCTCCGGTCGCGCTGGTAAGTTACTCCTACTGGCGAGACAGTCTGGGCATGCGGGAAGACCTCACAAGCATTCGCCTGAAGGCGGGTGAATATCTGGCCACGGTTGTGGGTGTGCTTCCGCCCGGCTTCCGCTACCCGGGCGATTCGGACATGTGGGTGCCGCGCGAACTCTTCGAATTCATACCCGCCCGCGATGCTCACAACTGGAAAGTGATTGGCAGATTGAAAGATGGCGTTTCTCTCGACACCGCCCGTGCGGAGCTTACCGGAATTGCTCAGCGGATAGATCGCCAGAACCCCGGCCTCCAGCTATCAGGCGTCACTATGACGACGCTGCAACAGGACCTCACCGGTGAAGTAAGTACAGCCATGCTGATTCTGCTGGGCGCAGTTGGCTTTTTGCTTTTGGTAGCATGCGCCAACGTGATGAACCTGCTCCTGGCGCAGGCTGCGGCACGTGAAGGTGAGCTGGCGACCCGTGCTGCCCTGGGCGCTTCGCGGTCAAGGCTGGTGCGTCAATTTCTGGCAGAAAGTCTCTTGCTGTGCCTTGCTGGCGGCACTTTAGGTTTGGCCGCAGCACGATTCGGAGTAAAGGCGCTGATCGCGCTTGCACCCAATAACATTCCGCGGCTGGAACAGGTATCCGTGAATATTCCGGTAATGCTGTTTTCGCTGACTTTGTGCTGTGTTGTGGCAGTCGGGCTCGGAGCCATCACGGCATTACGCGCCACAGCAGGTAACATTCAGGCCACACTGGTAGACAGCAATCGCCGTCAGGCTGCCGGTCGGAATCGTATGGGTCAGTCGATCATTGCCGCGCAGCTCGGCATCACCATGGTCTTGCTGATAGGCGCTGGCCTTCTTGGACGCAGCTTTTTGCGAGTCCTGTCGGTTGATCCCGGCTTTCGCACAGACCAGATCGTCACCATCGATATGGCGCTCCCCGACGTTAATACGGACATGGCGATGACCCATCGTGTGCAGTTTCTGGATACACTCTTTGGCCGTCTGCGCGCCTTGCCCGGGGTTACCATGGCTGGCGGAACAGCTGGACTGCCGCTCGATGGCGATTGGCACTCCGATGGGACCTTTGCTGAACTCGGCGAACAGGATTTATCAGCTGGCGATAAGGCGATCATTCAACGCACAACGGACAGCTTGAGTGATGCTATGAAGCCCGAAGAGCTGAATGAAATGATAGCGTTTTTCGGTCGCCTGTTCCATGATCGGTCGCGCACAGGCGATGCCGATTATGCCGTTGTGAGCGATGGATATTTTGAGACCCTGGGAATTCAATTGCGCCGTGGACGCTTTTTTAATGATGGAGATGGTCCTTCCGCTCCGCATGTGGCTGTCATTAGTGATGCGGTGGCAAAACAACGCTGGCCGAACCAGGATCCCATCGGCCATACCATTGAATTCGGGAACATGGACGGTGACTTGCGGCTTCTTCGCATCGTCGGGGTAGTGGCTGATGTCAAACAACGCGATCTGGAGCGCCAACCACGGCCGACTATCTACGTCAGTTACAGACAACGGCCGCATGGCACAAGTCACTTCACAGCGGTTGTAAGGACAAGTCAGGACCCGGGCATGATCCAGCCAGAGGCACGGAAGATTCTGGCCGACCTTGATCCAAATGTTCCGCCGCGTATCAAGACGTTTCAGCAGGTCTTTGACGCATCCCTTACCACGCGTCGCTTCAATCTGACGATGATCGGAATATTTGCGGCTGCGGCGCTAACGCTGGCCATGATCGGAATCTATGGCGTTCTCGCTTACTCGGTCGCGAGCAGGACGCGGGAAATGGGCGTTCGAATTGCACTTGGCGCCACGCCTGGCAATGTCCGGATGCTGGTGCTGAAGCAGGCCCTGCTGACTGCCACAATCGGAGTTGGCTTTGGCGTCGTCGCAGCAGTTGGATTCACACGGCTATTGCAGTCTATGTTATTCGGAGTGAAGGCCACAGACCCCGTTACTTTTGCGTTGGTAACATTCATTCTTCTGGCTGTTGCGTTGCTGGCGGCGTACGTGCCCGCGCGACGAGCAACCAAAGTCGATCCAATGATTGCGTTGCGTTATGAGTAAACCAAACCTGGCTCGGCGTTAGAATAGTCGCGTGACAACCACGCCCGCTTCCACGCGCAAAACCCATGACGAGGAACACCTGAACCAGGTGTCACCACTCGTCGGATACAACCTTTTCACGACTGACCCAACGTTGGTTGCGGCCGTGGAACGCAGCGCATCGTGGGCGGCGGAGCGGATCATCCAGTTGGGCTCCGTGTTGGGTACTGAGGAAGCACAGCACTGGGCCGTGGACGCCAATGAGAACCCGCCTGATTTGCATGTCTATGACCGCAACGGCAATCGTCGCGACGAAGTCTTGTTTCATCCTGCATGGCATCAGTTGATGCGAACTGCCGTCGCATATAAGCTTCATAGCCTTCCCTGGACGGACATGCGTCATGGTGCACATGTGGCCCGCGCGGCCATGATGTTGATCACGATTCAAAATGAGGCTGGGCACACCTGTCCGATTTCGATGACCTATTCCGGGATGGCCGCCTTGCGTGCCGAGCCGGAAGTCGCTAGAAACTGGGAACCCAAAATAATGTCATCAGAGTATGACCCCAGGTTTATCCCGGTCTCCGGCAAGGCGGGCGCTTTGCTGGGCATGGGGATGACAGAGAAACAAGGTGGCTCTGATGTGCGCGCCAACACGACGCGTGCAGCGCGAATCGGAGACTCTCTTGAATATCTGATTACCGGGCACAAATGGTTTTGCTCTGCTCCAATGTGCGACGCGTTTTTGATCCTTGCCCAGACAGCCAATGGATTGTCCTGCTTTCTTTTGCCCCGCTGGACGGCAGCGGGTGACAAGAACAACTTCTTCATCCAGCGATTGAAAGACAAGCTTGGCAACCGCTCTAACGCCTCCAGCGAGGTTGAGTTCTCAAATGCCTGGGCACAGCTTGTTGGCGAGGAAGGGCGGGGAATTAACACCATCATTGAAATGGTGAACCATACGCGTCTGGATTGCGCCATTGCCGGCGCGGGATTGATGCGTCAGGCACTGGTGCAGGCGCTCCATCACTGTTGCCACCGCGCTGCTTTCGGAAAGCTGCTGGTGGAGCAGCCGTTGATGCAGAATGTACTGGCCGATCTGGTGATTGAGTCGGAAGCCGCGACCCTGATGGCCATGCGTCTGGCTGAATCGTTCGATCTGAGGGCCGGTGACGACAGGCAGAGGGCCTTTGGCCGCATCGCAACGGCGATTTCCAAGTATTGGTTGTGTAAGCGGGTTTCACCTTTTGTGGCCGAAGCGCTGGAGTGTCTTGGGGGCAATGGTTATGTGGAAGATTCAGGCATGCCGAGGCTATACCGGGAAGCACCGCTGTATGGGATATGGGAAGGCTCCGGTAACGTGATTTGCCTGGACATTCTCAGGGCGCTCAAGAAAGAGCCGGCAGCCGGCGAAGCCTTGCTGCAGGAATTGCATTTGTCAAAGGGGGCAGACCAGAGATTTGATCTGTTCACCAACGCTATTGAAGGCGATCTGAATAATATGAAAAAGAGCTTTGCAAGTAGTGGCCAGGAAGGCCAGTCGCGGCGGTTAGCCGACCGTCTGGCGCTCGCTCTGCAAACTTCCTTAATGATTCGTCATGCATCCTCCGCGAATGCACAGGCCTTTATCGCTTCTCGGCTTGGCCACGATCACGGAGCAAACTTCGGGACGCTCTCCAGTGCTTATGATCTTGGTGCCATTCTGGAACCGGCGACCAGGATTTTTTCGCAAATCTGAGGCGACGGGCCTTCGCTCTCCCTGAACCAGCATGGTCAAGCTATGAAAAAAACCTTCGCAGCGATCTTCTGCCGCGAAGGTTATTATCCACCAAGATAAAGAAAAACAGAGACTTGCGCAGAAGCAGATCGTGACTGGTGGGGCCTCCGCGTTTGTCCTATTGGTTCTCCAATGCCTGCCTAGTGAATCAAAGCTGAAAATCGTTTCAATCCTTGCACAATCTGCCAGTAAAAGATCTGTGGATAATTCCATTTCGGGACGAATCACGAAACAGGGGTATAATCCCGGGTTCCCCAAAACATTTCTGCACTACAAAGGTCATCACAGCTATGAATAGCCGCTTCCGCCTGGCAATTGTTGTATTTCTATGCCAATCGTTTTTAATCGCGCAAACTGCTGCGCCTACCCGCTCCGCAGAGGATAAGAAGAGCTACAAGTCCGCAATGGAAGATGCGGACCAGAAGATCTATGCCGAGGTGAAAGCCCACTCGGAGTTGATGAAGAACCTGGAATACTTGACCACGCAGATTGGCCCGCGGCTCACCGGTTCAAAACAAATGCAACAGGCCAGCGATTGGACCCTGCGCCGGTTCAAAGACTATGCAATTGATTCTCACCTTGAAACCACTGAAGTCCCTCACGCGTACTATCGCGGAGTGGATTCCGCGCAGATTTTGACTCCGTTGTCGCGACAAGTCCCTATACACGCTCTGGGCTGGAGCAAGGCTACACAGGGTGAGATTTCCGGCAATGTGGTCGCCATAAGGATTGATTCGGACAACGATATCGCCAAGTACAAGGGGAAGCTCAAAGGCGCAATCGTACTGATGGGCAAACCTGCTGAAATTCCAACCAGCGAAGCAGAGAATGCTTACGACGCCGTAATCACTCCGCAAAAGGGCGTGCAAGCCGATGCAGCCGGAGGTTTTCGCCGCCGCTTCGCAACCATGCGAATGATCGCTGAAGAATCGCCCTCTGTGGTCCTTGTCGATAGCGGAAAGACGGACAATCTCTTCAACATGAGTGCTTTCAGCCGCTATCAGCCGTCGGATATTCCCCTGGCTTTTATCGCGCATGAAGACTACAGCCTGCTCACGCGCCTGGCAGAATCCGGTCCGGTCACAATGAAAGTGAATCTTACGGGTACGTTCAGCCCTGGTCCCGTACCGGCGTCGATCACAGTTGGAGAGATTAAAGGTACGCAGTTTCCCGACGAGCGTGTGGTCATCGGTGGGCACCTTGATTCGTGGGACCTGGGACAGGGAGCTTTGGACAACGGAACCGGATCCATGGCTGTTCTGGAGGCCGCGCGCACCCTGAAAGCTCTGGGATGGAAGCCGAAGCGGACCATCACTTTCATCCTCTTCACGGGAGAAGAGCAGGGAGGCGTGGGCGCCGAGCTATTCATGAAGAACCATGAGGCGGAAATTCCCAAAATGGACGCCGCCTTGGTCCATGACACGGGCACGGGACGCGTCTTCAGCATCGCGCTGGAAGATTTGTATGAAACAGCGCCTCTCATGAACGAAATCTATACGCCCTTGCGAGAGGTGTTTGATCTGCAACCGTTGAGCACGCGCAACTTCGGTTCAAGCGATCATGAATCGTTCCTGCGTGCCGGAGTACCCGCTTACTTCTGCGTACAGAATCCAGCCCATTATCGTGAGGCGCATCACAGCCAGACCGATACTTTCGACAAGGTAATTCCGGACGAAATCAATGAAGGCGCTGCTCTGCTCGCGGCCTGGGCGTGGAACGTCTCTGAGATGCCACAAGCATTGCCGCACCATGCGCCGATCGCACGTCAGTAGTTTTTTGAAGAGTCTTGGGCTGATGAATGATTGCCGGCGGTGAGGTTTAGATCGACGATACTGGAATCGCCGTTATGTCATCAACCAGCCCTACTTCTTTTTGCACGAATGGCTCGGCGTATTTCACGCCGGCCAGCAAGCCATAGAAGCTAGCCATGGATTCCAGCCGGCTCCTGATTTCTTTCTCTTGCGGGAAAAGTCCACTGCCGGCGCTTTGGTCGGAATATTGAGACTTGTATGCCACCAACGCCTGAAGGCGCGCTTCGAATTGGTCGCTGATGTCTACAACGAACGATGGGCGCACCTCATAGTAAAGGCTTGCATAGATGATTTTGAACGGGCGGTGCGGCGCCAGTTTGGCAACGGCTTCCGCCAGCTGTCCGGTGCTTGAACCGGGTGTATTGCCGAGTTTGCGCAATCCGGCAAGAAAAGCCGCTTCATAACCCAGCGTTGAGGCCGTGTAGTGATCAGGGTGTCGCCCCTGCCAATAGGGAAGAATCAGCACGCGCGGACGCTGCTCGCGAATGACGCGGGCGACCTTCAAGCGGTTTTCCCAGGAATTCTCCACGCGCCCATCAGGAATGTCGAGCGCTTGACGGAATGATGCCTGCAGGATTCGTGCGGCATCGGCGGCTTCACGCCCGCGGTCCTCAGAGCTGCCACGAGTGCCCATTTCACCTTGCGTCAAATCAAGGATGCCGGTACGCAGGCCTCGTTGGGCCATCTTGAGCAGAGTGCCGCCGCAAGTTTGCTCCACGTCATCACGGTGAGCGGCGAGAGCGAGGACGTCCAGAGCCAGGTCGCTCAATCGGCTTCTCCTTCGATTGTCACCTTTTCTCGGACGATCAGGCGATGGCCAGCCATTTCCTTAATCGTCGGCAACAACTTCTGTACGTTCTCTTCAGAGTCAATGAACGTGAGTACCAGAGGAAGTTTGCCGCCGGCGTCAATCAGCGTCGCGGTCTTAACCCGACTGTGGCCTGTGAACCCGGCGACTGCATGGAGCACCGTCGCGCCCGGAACTTCCTTTTCGCGCAGAAAGTTGAGCAACTCAAGGTGAAGTGGGCGGCGATGCCACTGGTCGGCTTCATTCAGGTAGATGGAAACTTGAACTGCGGTCGCCGGGGACGTCATACGCGGTACTCAATTCCTTTCAAAATGCATTCCTCAACTACGTCCTCACGGATTTTACACGCTTCATCGTCTGGACACGTCAGCTAGAGCGAACGCGCCAGCATTCCCCCCACAAGCACCCCGCCAAGACACAGGATGTTGTTGGAAAGAATGTTTCCCGCGAACAACATCCAGTTGCCCTGTTCAAAGTAAGCCATGGTCTCAAACGCATAGCTGGAAAAAGTGGTATAGGAGCCGCAGAACCCAATGGCCACCAGCGATCGCCAGAGCGGGTCTGCAAGAACGCGCTCCGTAGTCCAAATCACAAAAAAGCCAAGAATCATGCTGCCGGTGGTATTAATGATGAGCGTGCCAACCGGAAAGGCCGTGGTGCTAAGTCGCGCAATCAGAGTGGCCAGGAAATACCTTAAGTTGGCCCCAATCACCGCACCAATAGAAATCCAGACGTAGGCTCTCCACTCAATGAGAGTTCTCATATCTAACCGCTCCAAGACTCAGATTGGTAGGAGTTATCAGCCGTATGGGCGGTTATAAGGCGAACTCCATCGCCTGGTTTTGCTTGATTATTGCAGGCTAACCTATTGTTAGGCAAGGACTTCCGCGCCTTCTGTGGATGTTTAAGGTTGCGTTAAACGGAAAATCTCATTTATCTTAGGCGTACTGCTTAGTAGACGCCAGTTGGCTAGCTATTTCCATGACCCTTACTGAGATCAAATTCAACACCCTCGCGGGCGATCTTTCGTCGGCGATTGCCAAGTTGAAGGTTAACTCATCGGCAAAGGAAGTGCATCGCCTGCGAACTTCCACCCGGCGCATGGAAAGTTTTTTCGCCTACCTCCATCCACAGATGACTCGCAAACAGAAAGCAGCACTGGAAGAGTTGAGCGCATTGAGAAAACGGGCCGGGAAAGTCCGGGATCTTGACGTGCAGATGAAACTCCTCAAGCAGGGAATTTCCAACGGGTCAGTCACCATGGACCGGCGAAGTCTGACGCAGGCAATGCAGGAAAAGAGAGATCGCCAGGTAAAACGAGTGGCGGCGGCAGCGCGCAAGGCCGAACGCTCCAAGCTGTTTTTTCAATTGCAGAGGCTTGAAAAGCGAGCACAGGCGCAACCGGATTCCTTCGGAGATGACTCTACGCCGTTGCGTCAGGCGGAAACGGAATTGACCGCGCTGGGCGCCGAATTTGTCTCCCACGCCAAGATCAAGCCTCGTCGCTTGCATGCCATGCGTACCAGAATGAAGCTGATTCGCTACCAAGCGGAACTTGCCGCCGACTCAGCCGAACAGAAGCAATTTCTGGAAGCATTGAAGTCCGTGCAGGACGTTCTCGGGGACTGGCATGACTGGGAAGCGTTATGCGCAGTGGCGGAGAAGTTTTTTCGAGATCGAGCAAATTGCCCTCTTCTGGTGGAAGCTCGTGCGCTTCGCACATCAAAGTATTCGGCCGCAATCTCAGCATTAACCACCATGCTGGATTCGCACAATCCGGCACGCAAGCATCCAGGTAAAGTGCATCTGGTTGCATCCACCGCCAAGCACGCCTGATCATTATGCCCGTCCTGGCTGCCGTTGATATCGGATCAAACTCGGTTCGGCTGAGTATCGCCGAGCTTCGAAATGGCCGCCTCATTCCACTTCATCAGGACCGAGAGGTCACTCGGCTGGGCGAAGGCGTTTTTCACGACGGCAATCTCAATCCTCAAGCCATGGCCCGGACCCTGAAGGCCCTGCGGCGATTCCACAGGACGGTCCAGAGCTTTGCCGTGGAACGAACACGCGTGGTGGCGACCAGCGCGATGCGTGACAGCAACAATGGCCGTATCTTCGCGGAGTGGCTCAAGTCTGCCACGGGATGGAAACTGGAAATCATCAGCGGACCGGAAGAAGGCCGGCTCATCCATCTGGGTGTGGTTTCCAATATGCGCACGCGGCCAGCGAGGCTTCTTCTCATGGATCTGGGCGGCGGAAGCTGCGAGTTGATTCTTTCGGAAAAAGGCCACATGAAAGAGGTCATCAGCTTGCCCCTGGGCGCGGTTCGGCTGACGCAGGAATTTGTTCAGCATGATCCTCCGGCGAAAGAGGACCTCCGGCGGGTGAGAAGCTTCATTGCGGAGGAATTTGCCCGGCTTCCGCGGCAAATCAAGCGGGCTGCACCGACCATGACGATTGCAACTTCAGGAACAGCCGCTGCATTGGCGGGCGCATCGCTGTCACTGAAGCTGGCGCGAACTACTCTTATTTCCCTCGACGCCGTCGGCAAACTTGCCAAACGATTAGCCAAAATGACGGTGCGGCAGCGCGCCGCCATCAAAGGAATCAACTCAAAGCGCGCAGAAATTGTGATCGCTGGAGCTGAGGTTTACAGCTATCTTCTGGAAAGTCTTGGAGTGCGTGCATTTCGGTTTTCACCTCTAGGATTGCGCGACGGCTTACTGGCCCAGATGGCTGCCGAACATGACCTTCAATCGCGTTCCCATCGCCAGATGGAGTCTGACCGTGAAGATGTACTGGAGAACATCACACGCCGCTATCGGGTTGACCAGAGCCATTCAGCGCATGTTCGCAAGCTCGCGGTGACGCTTTTTGACCAAACCAGGGCATTGCACCGGCTGGACAAGCATTTCCGGGAATGGATTGATACCGCGGCGATGCTGTATGAGGTGGGCGCATTTGTCAATCCTGTGGGGCGGCACCGGCATGCGTATTACATCATTTCGCAGTCGGAGCTGTTTGGTTACACACCTGTGCAACGCGTGGTGATCGCTACCATTGCGCGATTCCAGGGTAATTCGCGTCCCAAGCTTAGTGACCGCCTGGTTAAAATCCTGCCCGCACCACTACGCTCAGACGTGATGAAAGCGACTGCGATCTTGAGAGTCGCCCGCGCGCTGAATCAGGGTAGACGCGGGGCTGTGCAGTCGATACGGGCCAACAGCAGGGAAGAATCATTGGTGATCAATGTAAAACCAGCACGTGGCGGAGCAGACCTGGAGATATGGGCTGGGGAAAAAGAAATCCCCTATTTTCGCGAGGTTTTTGGACGAGAACTGGCTTTCAAAGTAGTTTGAAGCGTGCGCGCGATCCTGGGTGTGATCAGCCATTCCAGTGTGCCGCTTCGGCCTGACATTTCCACTTTGGCCACGGCCCCTTTTTTAAAGTTCACATGCGCCGCCCCGGTATTGGAAGAGATCGTCTTGGTAAGAAATTCGCTCAGGCTCGGATTGTGTCCTACCACCATGATGGCTTCAAAGCGACTGCATCGGGCCAGCAGTTCCTGAAATTGTTCGTATTCGCTCTCAGGCCGCAGTGCCGCGTCCGTCTGAATTCCGGTTTCGAAAGCCAATTCGTTGGCGACCAGGGATGCCGTTTGCATCGCACGCTTGAGAGGACTGCTGATGATCTGGTCGAGTTGAATGTCCATGTTAGAAAGCAGACGACCTATGTAACGTGCCTGCAAAATACCGGCTTCGTCCAGAGGCCGTTTTTCATCTCTCTTAGGGTTAACGTAGCTCTTGCCGGCAGATGCATGGCGTAAAAAATAGATCGTCATACTTTCTTTGTCGTAACCAGTCTGGCTGAGGTTGCTCTTGCTTTCCTGTTGCGAGCGGGCTTGATCGCCGGCATTGAGGGCTCAGGGATGGTGGCCTTTCCCGCATTTCCTTCTGCCACGGCCATGAGAAATTCCTGGGCAGAGAATGCAGCCTGTCCGCGGCGCCTGGTCACACGGGAGTAATTGCCGTGCCGGTCCAGAACGCGTGCTTTTACGTTATCAGCCAGATACGCGGCAAGGATCTCATCTCTTGCCCGCTGCTTTAAAGCCGGATCAAGCAAAGGACACATCACTTCAACGCGCTCGTAAAGATTGCGTGGCATCCAGTCCGCGCTGGAGATGTAGACTTCATCAGCGCCGGCATTCTCAAAATAGAAGATACGGCTATGCTCCAGGAATCTGCCCACCACGCTGCGAACCGCAATATTGTCGCTTACGCCCGGAACACCGGGACGCAAGGAACACATTCCGCGAATGCTGAGATCGATCCTGACACCAGCCTGCGATGCGCGGTACAACATCTGAATCACGTTCTTATCAAGCAGGGCGTTCATTTTCGCAATGATGCCCGCCGGCCTGCCGGCCTTGGCATGTTCTATTTCACGCTGAATCAGTGCCAGAGTGCTTGTGGCAAGGTCTACAGGAGAAACCGTGAGTGGCGCGTAACTAGGAGCCTCAGAATAGGCGGTTAAATAATTAAACACGGCATGGACCGCGGCGGTGACTTGCGGCGAGGCCGTCAGCAAACTCACATCAGTATAAAAGCGCGAGGTGGTCGGGTTGTAATTGCCTGTGCCGATATGGGCGTACCTGCGCGTGACGCCGTCAGGATCACGACGCACCAGCAAACACAGCTTGCAGTGGGTCTTCAGGCCGACCAATCCGTGATAGACCTGCACGCCCTCATCTTCCATGGTGCGGGCCCATTGGATGTTTGACGCTTCATCAAAGCGTGCCTGCAACTCCAGGACTGCGATCACCTCTTTCTCTTTATTCGCGGCCGTAATCAGGGCATTGGCGATAGGAGAGTCCCGGCTGGTACGATAAATTGTCTGTTTGGCGGAGATCACCTCTGGGTCTTGAGCCGCGGTCTCAATGAAATCGACTACGGCGTCAAAAGTATCGAAGGGGTGATGCAGAAGAATGTCGCGCTTGCGTAGCTCTTCAAAGATATTGCTGCTATTGGTCGGGAGGCGAAGTTCACGGGCCACAAATGGCTTGAACTTGAGGTCCGGGCGCGAAGTCAGCTCGTAAAAATTGAACAGACGCGAAAGGTTGACTGGGCCCTGCGTGTAGAAAACCTGCCAGTCTTCCAGTTCGAACGTCTGCTGCAAACGGCGCGCAATCTCGGTATGAACATCGGCATCAATTTCAAGCCGCACGGCGTCACCCTTGCGCCGTTTGTGTAGCTCACCACGAACTGTCTCCAGCAGGTTACGTGATTCTTCTTCTTCGAGATACAGATTGCTGTTGCGCGTAACCCGGAAGGAGGCGGCGGAAAGGATTTCATAACCACGGTACATGCTGGCAGCGTGATAGGTCAGCAGGTCAGCAAGAAAGATGTAATCAACGCCTGAGGTGGAGGGGAGTCTTACCAGGCGCGGCAGAACGCGCGGCACCGTGATAACGCCCATGTAAGTGCCGGTAGCGCGGCGTTTCCTTTTCAATAGCAGTGCTATGCAAAGCGCCTTGTTGAGCACGCGGGGAAATGGATGGGCCGGATCAACGGTGACCGGCGTAAGCAGCGGGTCTACTTCCTTTTCGCAATAGTCGTCAATGAATGCTTCCTGTTCAGAGTTCAGGTCTTTGAGATCAAGCACCCTTATGTTTTCTTTATCCAGGGCCGGCAGCAACTTGTTGTTCAGGCATTCATATTGTTCATCGACAAACTCATGCGTCTCGCGGGCGATCAGCTCGCGTTCCTGGGCGGCTGAAAGCGCATCGGGACCGGAGTCAATGAAGCCATCTTCAATGCGCTGCAACAATCCGGCGACGCGAACTTCAACGAATTCATCCAGGTTGCTGGCAGAAATGGCCAGGAACTTTACCCGCTCCAGCAGCGGATTGCTCTCGTCGTTGGCCTCTTCCAGCACCCGCCGGTTGAAAGCAAGCCATGAGGCCTCGCGATTGATGTAAAGCGAAGGGTCGTCAACAGTGCGGTTCATAGTGTGTGACGTACGGATGCCAGCAGGTCAATGTATATCTCGCCTTATAAACAGTCCCAAAAGGCTGCCGTCCCGGTCTATTGTAGCTTTTCCGTCACGGCCCCGCATGGAACCGGCCTATGGATCCCTTTAACGCTCCCGGCGGCATGAACAACTATTTAGGTCTGCGCGTGATGTCTGACGTCCGCGCCGCGGACCCAGAAAATCACATCTTCCGCGATGTTGGTTGCGTGGTCCGCCACACGTTCCAGGTTGCGCGCCACAATCAGAGTGTCCAGAGCGTCACGGTGCGTTTCAACCCCGTGAGTCATGGCAAAATCAGCCGCTTCAAAAATCTCACGGTTGATATTGTCAACCACGTCATCGCGTTCCAGGACCGAGCGAGCCAGATCTGCATCCGCCGTGAGGAATGAGTTCAAGGCATCGCGAACCATATTGATGGCAAGTGCAGCCATGCGCGGAATATCAACGTTAAGGTCGGACTTTGGATGGGAAACCATGTCCAGCACGCGTTCCACGATATTCACCGCCTGATCGCCCACGCGCTCAATGTCGGAGTTGATTTTGATGCACGCGATGATAAAGCGCAGGTCAACGGCCATTGGCTGCTGCATTGCCAGCAGGTCAATGGATAGTTCGTCCACTTCACGTTCAGCTGCATTAATATGGGCCTCATCGCGGAGCACGGATTCGCATATGGCTGTATCGCGCGTTTGATATGCGCGTACGGAACGTTCTACCGCCTGTTCAGCCAGTCCACCCATCGTGAGCAGTTTCTGCTTCAGGTCATCGAGGCCCTGGTGAAACCTTGTTCGCGTCATCCAAATCTCCCGGTAATATAATCTTCTGTCCTTTTGTCGCTGGGCTTGGTGAACATCTTCTCTGTCTTGTCGAATTCTACAAGATTGCCCATCAGGAAAAACGCGGTGAACTCCGCCACACGCGCGGCCTGCTGCATGTTATGAGTGACGATCACCACTGTGTACTGCTTTTTCAAGTCAAAAATCAAGTCTTCTATTTTCGAAGTCGAAATTGGATCAAGGGCTGAAGCCGGTTCGTCCATGAGCACCACTTCAGGCTCAACTGCAAGCGTACGAGCGATGCACAATCTCTGTTGCTGGCCGCCGGAAAGGCTGGCGCCAGACTTCTTCTTCATGTCATCCTTGACTTCATCCCATAGTGCAGCCTGACGGAGCGAGCGTTCCACAATTCCATCGAGTTCATGACGATTGCCAAAACCATTCAGCTTGAGCCCGGCGGCAACATTTTCATAAATGGACATCGTCGGAAAAGGGTTCGGCTTTTGAAAGACCATGCCAACGCGGCGTCGAATCGAGACCGGTGAGACGCCCTTGCCGTAGACGTCAAGATCTCCAATCTTCACTTTGCCTTCAACCCGGGTATTGGGAAGAGTCTCATGCATGCGATTCAGGCAGCGGACGAACGTTGACTTTCCGCATCCCGAGGGGCCAATGATGGCTGTACTTTGTTTTTCTGGAATTTCCAGCGCGATGCCGTGCAGGGCCTGCGTAGACCCAAACCAGGCATTTAAGTCGCGGACGTGAATGCCAGTGTCCATTTAGCTGGCCCCTTTCATTACGCCGCGGTTGGCAAAAAATCTGAAGAGAATGACTGTGATCATAATCATGGAGATGAGTAAGAGTGCTCCGGTCCACGCAAGCTGGTGGGCTTTGTCATACGGCATGATGGAATAGCTGAAGATCTGGAGTGGCAAAGCGGCAGTGGGCTGATTCGGATTGGTATTCCAATAGCCATTGCCCAATGCCGTGAACATGAGCGGGGCAGTCTCTCCGGCGATGCGGGCAAAAGCCAGCATGATACTGGTGATGATGCCAGCGCTGGCGGTACGGAGAACAACCGATATCGTGGTCCGCCATTGCGGGATGCCCAGACCGAGAGCGGCTTCGCGGATGGATTGCGGCACCATGAGCAGAACCTCTTCCGTGGTGCGGCTGATGGTGGGGATCATCATGATGCCCAGGGCCACGCTGCCGGCCAGCATAGAGAAATGATGCTGCGGAACAACCACCATGGCATAGGCGGTCAATCCGATCACGATCGAAGGTACTCCGTTGAGGACGTCCGCGGTAAAGCGAACGATGTTGCCGGCCGCATTGCGTCCATACTCAGCGAGAAACACGCCTGCGCCGATTCCGAGCGGCACTCCGATGATGCTGGCTAAGCCCAGAATCATGATTGAGCCAACGACCGCGTTGGCCATGCCGCCACCGGTTTCATCCATCGGCTTGGGAATCTGAGTAAAGAACTCCCAGTTAAGACCTCCAATACCGTGATAAATCACCGTGCCCAGAATCAGGAACAAGGGAACTGTGACCACCATGGCGGCAGCCGTAATCAGGCCGAGCGCCAGATTGTTGGTGAAGCGGCGGCGGAGAGAAATGTTGTTTTCTTGTTTGTTAAGCAAGAGCCCTCGATGGCATGCCCCGGGTGATCGACCAGACGAGCAGTCCGGCCAGAGCGTTGACGATGAGAGTAAGCACGAACAGGATCAGGGCCATTTCAATGAGCGCACTTTGATAAGTATTTCCCACGGCTTCGGTAAACTCATTGGCAATTACGCTGGCCAGCGTGTGACCGGGAGCGAATAGAGACTTGGCGATCTCAGCGCGATTGCCAATCACCATGGTGACCGCCATGGTTTCGCCGAGCGCGCGCCCCAAACCAAGAATAATGCCGCCGAATACGCCAGGGCGAGCATTTCGTAAAACGGCCATGTTCAGCATTTCCCACTTGGTTGCGCCCAGAGCCAGAGCTGCTTCCCTTTGTTGGCGGGGGACCGCAGTAACGACCTCTCGAGTAATGGAAGCGATAATCGGCAGGATCATAATGGCGAGAATGATTCCCGCAGCCAGCATGCCGATTCCGTACTTGGGTCCCGTAAAAAAACCGGTCCAGCCAAAGTATTTGCCCAGAAACGGCTCAACGTGAGCCCGCAAAAACGGCGCAAGAACGAAAATGCCCCACAGGCCGTAAATCACGCTGGGGATGGCGGCAAGCAGTTCTACCAGCAGAGAGAGGATGCCGCGAAGTTTGTCAGGACAAAGTTCCGTAAGAAAGAGAGCGGTTCCAACAGAAAGGGGTACGGCCAGAAGGAGTGCGATGAATGAGGAAACCAGAGTGCCATAGATGAAGGGCAAGGCTCCGAAATCCTCAGCAACCGGGTCCCAGATTGAACGCTGCAGGAATTTAAAGCCGAATGTTTTCATCGAAAGATGCGACTGTGTAATCAATTCAAAGACGATCAGGCCAACAACCGCCAGCAGGGCAAGAGCGCAGGCAAATACGAGTGAGCGGAAAGTGTTATCGGCAAATACGCTTTCTTTGGTGCGAAATCGCGTTTTTTCCGCCGCGCCAAGGGCCACCGAACCTCCAGGAGTTTGATCACGTGAGCCGCCGGATTCGCTTGAGTCAAGTCGGGCCCCGGGCGTTTTAGGCTTGGGTAGCGTGGGCATAGTGGCAACCTAGCAGACGATTGTTAAAGGATTGTTAAATAGAGCGCTGGGGTCTTCTCCAGCGCTCGTTCGGAGTAAGTAAAGATCGATCCGGTGAAAGTTTTTACTTTTTAACCTTGATTTCCCTGATGCGGGCCTTCACTTTGTCTGCAACGGCCTTAGGAAGGGGGGCATAATCCAAACTGGCGGTCAGGGTTTGCCCCTTGTCTACCATCCAGTTCAGGAAATCGACAAAGACCTTCTCTTTGCCGGCGTCACTCCATTCCACAGGTACCAGCAGCCAGGTAAAGCTGGAGATGGGATAAGACTTGTCGCCAGGGGCGTCCGTAATGGAAACGCGAAAATCCTCCGGCATGTCTTTCATTGAGGCGGCGGCTGCGGTGACCGAAGCAAGATCAGCCTTGATGAATTTCCCGGAGTGGTTTTTAACGACCCCGAAAGCCATCTTGTTCTGGAGTGCGTAGATCAACTCTACATAGCCAATGCTGCCTTCCGTCTGTTTCACGGTGCCGGCAACGCCTTCATTGCCTTTTCCGCCCAGTCCAACCGGCCAATTAACTGAGGTCCCTTTTTTCACGGAGTTCGCCCAGTCCGGGCTCACTTTCGACAGATAGTCAGTGAAGATGTAGGTGGTTCCGCTACCGTCAGTGCGGTGGACTACAACGATGTCAGAATCAGGGAACTTGACGCCAGGATTGTCTTTTGCCAGCTTGGGGTCGTTCCACTTCTTGATCTTGCCGAGGAATATATCGGCCAGGACGTCGCCCGAAAATTTCAGGTCGCTGTTAATGCCGGGTACATTGTAGGTAGGAACAACCGCGCCGAGAACTGTGGGAATATGGAAAATTTTGAGTGGGGACTGGGAAAGCTGTTCGTCATTCATGGGGCCGTCGCTTGCTCCGAAATCCACCGTGCCCGCTGTGACTTGCTTAATTCCAGCTCCGCTGCCAATGGACTGGTAATTGATGGTCACGTCCTTGTTGGCATTGTGATACTCGCTAAACCATTTCTGGTAGATAGGGTTTGGGAAAGTAGCTCCCGCACCGTTTAAATTGGTTTCGGCAGCCGCGCTGCCGATCGTTGCACACAGCAACAACGCGACGAATAAGTTGAGCCGCATCTTACCTCCTGCATTCCTGGTTAAAAAGATATACACGGCTCTTATAGGCAAGGTTTGTTACAAACAGGTTAAAAGAGCATGAATAGGGAATAAAAACAGGCTTAAGCCAACAAGCTTTTAGGGAGCAGGAAATAAAATGTGGAGCCATGTCCGAGAGAGCTTTCCACGCGAACAGAGCCGCCGTGATTGAGCACGATGTGCTTTACGATGGCCAGGCCTAGACCCGTCCCGCCGGTCTCGCGGGAGCGGGCCTTGTCAACGCGGTAAAAACGTTCGAAAATTCGTGGAACGTGTTCTGAGGCAATACCCGGCCCGAAATCGCGTACAAAGAATTCAACCGTGGTTGAATAGTCTTCACTGCCAACTTCAATGGTCCTTCCGCTGGCAGCATAGCGGATTGCGTTGCTGATCAGATTGGCGAACACCTGATGGATGGCGTAAGAGTCCGCCATCACCTGTACGTCATGAATCGGCTTGACGATGAGCTCAATATCGCTGGCCTTAGCCGTCTCCAGCATGGATGAGACAGATTCTTCGACAAGTTGTTGCGCCGAGTGTGGCTGAAGATCGAGCTTCGCTTCGCCCGACTCCACGCGCGCCAGCACCAGCAGATCTTCTGTAAGGCGGCTCATTCGCTCGGCGTTGCGACGAATCACTTGAAGAAAGTCGCGGGTATTGCTGTCATTGGGGCTGTCTGTCTCCAGCAGGGTTTCAGCATAGCCGCGAATGGAAGTAAGAGGTGTGCGCAACTCGTGAGAGACGTTGGCGATGAAATCGCGCCGCGTTTTTTCGACGCGTTCAATAGCAGAGATATCATGCAATACGCTCACCACCCCGCCATCGGGTAACGGTTCGGCCGTTACGGAGAACGAGCGCCGCTCGCTAAGGGAAGTCGCGATCGTCATTTCCCGCTGTTTAGACGCAAGTGCGCTGCGCAAGGTGGAAAGAAAATCGGGGTGACGGATGAGCTCAATCACGGGAGCACCGATTTGTGGCGGCCGGTGCACGATACCCGTGATGGCTTGATTCGCCCAGAGCACATGCATGTCAGGTGAAACGGCAATGACGCCATCGGTCATGCTGTTGAGCAGCGCTTCCAGTTGTGAGCGACTTTCTTTCACGCTGGCGAAGTTCTCTTCCAGGCGTCTGGCTGTGCGATCCAGCGCCATGGCGACCTGGGCGATCTCGTCGCCGCCCGTTTCGGCGATGCGGGCTGAAAGATCGCCTGATGCGACCCGCTCGGCGAATCCGACGATCCGGCGGAGACGGTTAGAGATAATTTGCGCAGCGGCAAAAGCCAGCAAAAGCGCAAACGCCAGGGCCAGCACAGTAGCTCGCATCAGCGCCCCGCGAATTCTCGCGATCTGGGCGGCGATGGAGGAAAGGGGGTAGGCCACCCTGACGATCTTGTCGCCCGCGGGAACGGCAACATAGAGGAATTCGATACCGACCGTCTTGCTCAATCTGGAGGCCGCGCCGGGCGAGCCGTTCAACGCCGCAACAACCTCTGGTCGAAGCGCATGGTTCTCCATAGATGCAGGATCGGCTTCGGAGTCGGCGAGCACGCGGCCATCGCGAGCGATTACCGTTGTACGTGCGTCGGTGATGCCGGATTCCTCCGCCGCCATTTGCTGAAGCGTGTGATTTGGATCGTTCGCAATGCGGGCTGCAAAAGCACGTGCCTGTTGCGTGAGAGAGTGTTCCAGATTGTGGCGAAAAGAATCTTCCCAGACGCGGCGGATGGCGATGTCCAGGGTAAGGGTGGCAACGGCAATGACCGCTACAAAGGCCACCAGGGCCTTAAGGAAGATGCGGTTCCTCACTTAGCAGCCTCGAATTTGTAACCTGCTCCCCTGACTGTTTTGAGATATCTGGGCTTTTCGGGATCTTGTTCGATTTTTTCGCGCAAACGCCGGATGTACACGTCCACGGAACGCGGTGTAACGAAAGACATGTCACGCCAGACGGAATCCAGAATCTGGTCGCGAGTGAAAACCCGGCCGGAATGCGATGCCAGAAAATGAAGCAAACGGAACTCAGTGGCGGTAATGTCAGCCGGGGCGCCGCGAACGGTTAAGGTAAAGGAATCTGAATCGAGCTGAAAGTCGGGCGTAGTTATATTGGCTACAAGAGGTTGCTCAAAACGACGGAGCACGGCATTGACGCGCAAAATGAGTTCGCGCGTACTAAACGGCTTGCTGATGTAGTCATCGGCGCCAAGCTCAAGGCCTTTGACGCGGTCCTCTTCAGTGGTTTTCGCAGTAAGAAAAATGATGGGAATCTTGGCCAGGTCGCGGCTTTCCCGCACGCTCTTGCAAACCTCAAACCCGCTGCTGCCCGGGACCATCACATCGAGCAGAAAAAGAGCAGGCGTTTGCTGCCTGGCAAGCGTGAGCACGCTGTTGCCAGTGGCCGTAACCTTCACCACAAAACCCGCCTGTTGCAGGTGCAGGCTAATAAGGTTGGCAATATCGCTATCGTCTTCAAGAACAATAACTATCTGTTTCACGGTTGGGTTGTTCCCGGCATTTTGCCATTCTAATGCACGCACCCGGTTTTGGCGGGCTGGCCACTGCGGGGCCTATTTGTACGTCTCATTCAGCACTGCTACCATCAAGATGTGACCTCTCCCAAAAGCCTTTTGATCAGAACCCTGCTCGTATTGATGTTGGCAGCCGCTGTAACACTCGGAGCTGCTTCGCCAGCCCCGTTACCGGCCGTGCCAACCACCGTGGATTCGATTACACCTGCGGAACTCCGCATGCACCTGGAGTTTTTGGCGTCCAATGAACTTGGCGGACGATACACGTTGTCCCCCAGTTTTGCCATCGCCGCAAGGTATCTGGCATCGCGCCTGGAAGGCTATGGGTATCGTGGCGCCGGACAAAATGGCAGCTTCCTGCAGTCTTTCGAATTGACCTCCAGCAAACCGGATGCAGCCAGGATGGCGTTGGAACTCACCCTGAATGGCAAACCGGAGACGTTCAAGTTCGGGGAAGACTACCTTCAAGCCCAGGGGACCCGAACTGGTGAAGCGCAGGGACAAGTTGTCTATGTAGGCTCAGGGATTGCGGCTCCAGAGTTGAAACACGATGACTACGCCGGGGTCGACGTAAAAGGAAAGATTGTGCTGGAGCTCTCAGAATTTCCTGAGGGCATTGACGCATCTCGGCTAACGCCGGAACAGCAGGGTTCCGCTGCCGCCGCGGCCCATGGGGCTGCCGGCATTCTGGTGGTTCCTCCGCAACGGTTTCTTGACTTCCTGAAGCAGAAGAGCGTGATGCAGAGAATGGCAACGCGCGAAGCAGTCCAGCTCAACAGAGGTGAAGGCAAGATTCCGGCGCTTGCAGTAGGTCCAGATCTGGCCCAGAAGCTTTTTTCAAGCATGGGCACGGACTTGAAGTCTGCTATGGATGCGGCCAGGAAAAATGCAGGGCCGCAAGCCAAAGTGTTGCAGATATCGGCGAACATGAATGTCGCGATTGAGCAGACCCGTTCAACCTCGCAAAACGTGGCCGGAATTCTGGAGGGAACTGACCCGGTTCTGAAAAATGAATACGTTACCTTCAGCGCTCACTATGATCATCTGAAAACCAGTGAAAAAGGCGAGATCTTCCCTGGGGCGGATGACGACGGCTCCGGTACTTCTGCTGTACTGGCCATTGCCCGCGCCATGTCACTGCAGAGGCCGAAGCGTTCCGTGTTGGTGATTTTCCATGCCGGTGAAGAGCTGGGACTGCTTGGCTCAGAGTACAACACAGACGTAGCGCCGGCGGTGCCGCTGGACAAAGTGGTGGTTGACCTGAACATCGATATGATCGGACGATCCAAGCCGGTTGGAGATACCGATACACGCGACGAGCACCTGACGGATGCACATACCGTCTATCTAGTGGGCGCGGACCGCATTAGTCCGGAATTGAATCAGTTAAGCGAAGAGACCAACAAACAATTTCAAAAGCTAAAGCTGGACTATTACTACAACGATCCCAATAATGCGGAACGCATTTATTTCCGCTCTGATCACTGGAATTACGCCAAGCATGGCATTCCGATCATTTTTTACTTTGACGGAGTGCACGTGGACTATCATCGCCCTACGGATACTGTAGACAAAATCGATTTCACAAAAATGACTCAGGTGACACGTCTGGTATTTGAGACCGGGTGGCGGATCGCCAACCTGGACCACCGACTGGCGAAGAAGCAATAAACAAAAAAGGAAAAATGGGAGACGTTCAGCAAAGCTACGTCTCTACCTTGACCTTCTTCTAAGGCCGTTTAAAGCTTGAAACGGCGCGAAGTGGGGGCTGGGCCAGCCTGAATGTAGCCGTCAATCACTACGTTCAAACGTTCAAAGAATGAGCCAGATTCCATTTTAGAATCGCTGAGTTGTTCGGAAAGCTTCTCTGGGGCAGGTGTCGCGGTCAATGGCGATTCGGCATGAGCGCCCAAGGGTGCGTCACTGGTATAAAACCAGAGGACCCGTCTCATCTGATCGACGACCGTTTTAAACAGATGGATATCCCCACCGGCAGCCGAGTCAGGGGTGAAAGCGTTTTTACGGCGCGTACCGTCAGAGTCTGCCAGCTCTGCACACATCTCATTCTGGATAGCTTCAAGTTCACGTGTAACAGCCTTGACGCGCTGCAGGAGCCGGTCAGCGGTATTCGATTGGGAACGGCCAAGTAGCCATGCAGAACTCCCGGTGAAGCTGCCTTGTGGTTTCATACCCCTGCTTCCAAACTTTCAAGTTTTTAATGTTGGTGAAGTAACACCATAAAGGCAAATCTTCATCGGCGTAAGTGAATTCACGCTGGAGTGACCAAGTTAGGCAATAATCCCCGGGTTTCGAATCGACGGTTTCGAATCGACTGTTTCAAATCTCTGGGTTGCGAATCGCCGGGTTGCGAATGCTTTGGTTGCGCTTGCCGATCAGGCAATGCGCCGGGCGAGAACCAGCGTGATATCGTCTGGCTGCTCGGTGGCGCCGATCCAATCCTTGACAGCGGAAATCGCATGCGCGGCAATTCGGTCAAGAGGCTGATCCGCATTGGCTGCAATGGCTTCCACCAGACGATCCTCACCAAACTCGCCAAATTCGTTCTCCGGCTCGGTCATGCCGTCACTAAAAGCGATGAAGATGTCATCTTTGCGAAGCTCCACCGTCTCTTCCTCATATTCCATGTTGTCAAAAAGACCAACCACCATCCCGCCCGCTTCCAGACGTCGTATGGAGCCGTCCCGTCCGATGATGATGGGAGCAAGGTGCCCTGCGTTGGAATAAGTCAGCCGGTGGGTATCGCCGTCATAGAAGCCGAGAAAGAGAGTGGCGTATTTCTCAGGCTGTGTACTGCGGTAAAGATGGCGATTCAGCAGCCACAGCATATGGGCCGGGGATGGCAATGCCACGGAAGAACGAGTGAGAACTCCATGTTGGCCGGCCGCTAAAGCCCTTGCAGATCCAACCGCGCCTACTGAGAATAATTGCTCTTGCTCGTAGGCACGTACGGCGGAATGAATGGTTGCCATCAGCAGTGCCGCGGAAATCCCTTTGCCGCTGATATCGCCCACCGCAATTCCCATCTGTTCGGGACCGTAAGAGAGAAAATCGTAGTAGTCGCCGCTCACAGTACGCGCCGGCTGGCATTCGCCATACAGGTCCAGCGTCCCGGTGCCCGAGATTGCTGCCGGGAAGAGCTGTGCCTGCACTTCATGGGCAATCTCAAGCTCGCTTTGCAGGCGTTCTTTTTCCTTTTGCTCGATGATGAGACGCTGCAGCGACTCCGTCATGGAATTAAACGATTTTTGCAGCGCAGCAAGCTGGTCGCGCTCCTTCACTTCAATGCGATGATCGAACTCTCCGCGATTGATATGTTCGGTGGCCCTGTATAAGTTGGCCACTGAACTGGTAATGGTCTGGGTGAGCCTGATCCCTATCAGCAAGGCGATCAGAACGACGATTGCGAATATGGCCGAGACAAACAACAATATCGTCCCCACCACACCGGTCCAGACGCCCATGGAAGCGGTTAGATACGAGTAGATTGTCGAGAACCTGGTGGTGCCTGTGATGAACTTGGAATCAGTGGATCCGTCATTCCATCCGCGCACCTGAACCAGACCGCCGAAATTGAACTCGCGATCCAGAGAAGAGCGTTGGGCACCGACCGAACCGGCCGTAATAAATTGTGATGTGTCGCGGTCTTTCGACGCAGCCTTTTCCCCTTTTGTGGCTGGCTTGTCGGTCTCGATTCTGATGACCGTCACGCCTTTTCCGTTCAAGCGCGATCCTTCGTCAATTGTCACTGCCTTGGCGAAAACCGTAAGAGTCCCCAGACTTGCTGCCACCCGGGAAAGGAATTTCTGGTCGAAGGGAACGCTGGAAATAACAACCACGTCACCACGGGGGGTAGTCACTCTATTCGCCGCCCGCAGGTAAAGCTGATCATTTTCTTCAACCAGTCCGGTAAAGCCATCCGGCAGCCAGCCTGGTGCTGTCTTGACGGGCAGGTTCATGATGGTGCGCCCGGGAAACACAGGATCATTGGCCATGATCTGGTCAGGGGCTGCGTCATGATGGGCGATCAGATCAGCTGCGCTGGCGTTTGCTGCACTGAGCCGTTGCTCCTGTGCCTGGATCTCTGACACCGCAAGGAATGTGGCCAGATGCTCCACGACTAAATAGCCGCTACCTACGGCTAAAGCCAAAGCCAGGGTTACGGGGACCGCGCCCACAAACAGGTAGGTGACGAGCAGGCGGTTACGTACGCTCCAAAGGACGTGGCTGCGAAACCAGCGAATGGCCAGGATAAAAGCGAGAATAAAAAGGAAGAAGCCCAGGAGACTGGTCCAATCACTGATCGAGTCTGCCGTTGAAACCGCTCCGGCCTTCCGGGCCACGGCTTCCACCGAGATGAGCAGCAATTCGATAGCGCCCACATACGACGTGAACGTGGCCAGACGGCCGCGCGGCCGTAAGCGGGCGAGTGAGAGTTTCAACGAATTGAACGGCCAGGCTGGCAATCTGAGCAAGATTATAGCCGCTTGCGGGGAAGAGTTGCAGATTGTTGTTGAAGATTGGAGACTGTGGTGTGAGGCGAAAGTCTACAAGTGGCGTTTATAAGTGGTTCAGAAACTCATTTCGACCATAAGCAGTGCTCAGGCCACCGGCCGCTTGCTTGACCCGGTTATAAGAGCTCAACGCATCGATTCCGAATACCTGCCGCAACGCTGGAAGACTCGGCGCAGAGACCAGGGGCCAGCGATCCAGGCGGAAGACAATCCAGATTTTTAGCTTCAAGAGCGCCAGAAGGGAATAGAGGCGGAATTCAGTGGCTGCCTGGACCAGCTCCTGGGCCATGGCTTGCCGTTCCGGTGAGACTCTGGGGCCACTGCCGCCTTCAAAGCACTCCAGGTTCCCCCATTCGATCAAAACCAGAGCATTGTGTGACATGCGGAGCAGGTACTCGCGCATCAGGTGTATGCGCTTACGCTGCCAGCGGCGAAACTCCTCCGGGGAAAGGCGCAAGCGGAAATTTACCTCTTGCGCAGGATCAAGCAGGTCCTGAATCTCTTCCAGTTCGGCGGGACGAAGATACGGTGTTACGTCGTCAAGCGTGCGACGAGGAAATTTGCCAAGTAGCTGCATCGCCGTATACAGAGCGAACAGCAGTACCAGGCCAACCAGGATGATCGTAATGAGATCGAACATCATCGCTTGAGTATTTCCTTCACGGTACGAGTGTACTGCTTTAACTCTGTAACCACGGCCTCGGGGGTGAGGGCCGGGGTCGTTAGATCACCCGAGCTTTTAGGGACCGGCCACAAAAAGGTCAAAAGCCAAATTGCGACGCCGATAGTGTATGTCAGAGGGACCACAAAGCGGAATATGGGATCGAATTTCGTTCCGAATTCGGAACGAACCACAAAAGCAACCAGGCTGCCGGCCGCAGACACACCAAAACCCATAACAATACCAAAGCTGTATTGCTTCCACGGAAGCTGGAAGAATCTCACAAGCACCAGAAAAAGAAAGAAAATTCCGACTTGCAGGATACCAGCCGTTATTTCGAAGTAGTAGATCTGAAAAACCAGGAGGCTGCTTGTTTCTCTCAGGCCTGAGTGCAAGATCGCCCGCAGAGAACCGAATCCGATTGAGGCTACAGCGACAACGGGGAAAACCCATCGAAACCATGGCAAATCGTAAAACTTTTTGAAAACTAATCTAAACACTTCATAGATCGCCAATAAGATCAAGAGCGTTACGATCGTGTCGCCTGTCCAATAGAGTATCGTATAGGCGTGTTCCATGTGACGGATTGAAAGTAATCCAATACCGAAAAGAAAATTGCTTAACAGATAGATGAAAAACCAAAGTAGCCATTTTGGAACATGCCTACGAAGCAAAGCCCCGAGCAAGGCCCCTTGCAAAATCACGCAACTATATGCCAGCAACAGCTCTGGGAGGCTCATGGAAAGAGTGGCCAGCTTAACCTAGCCACTCTCTCGATTTCAAGTTTCAGCTGGAGAAGAGTTATTTGGGAATGCTGGGCGGAGTGGGAAGCGAACTGCTGTTAGCATCCGCAGTGCCCAACAATATCGCCGCAAGAATTGTGTCCAGGATCGCAGTAATCATTTATTTCTCCTTTGGTTTGACGAAATAGATCTCTCCGGCTCCTATGAACCCAACAGCAACAACATTTCTTTCCGGGGCCCAGAAATCTGTTCAACGAACAATTTGGCAGACAAGCCAGGGGAGGGCTGCGAGGTCGAAGTGCCGCATCTAAAGTGTACTTGGCCCGGGGTGGTGTGTTTCAGCCGAATCATGAAAATCAGGAAAAACGAAAATCGTCGGGGCTAGACCTGGTGGGTGGTCATCTCGGAGTCGATTTCCTGCACCAGGACGTTATCTCCAGCGCTGTTAACAGCAAGGAAGGTACCCTCACTTTCAGGGGAGTAATCGGACGCAAGTTGGGCCCCGGCCAGAGCCATCAATCCTGACAGGAAAGCCCAGAACATGAGTGTTACGGAAATGGAAAATGGCCCGTAAACTTCCGGGAAATTGAGCAAAGGGAGTGACTTTATATAGAGGTAGCGGCTCCCCTCCCAGATCAGTCCCATGGCCACGGCGGCAGGCAGGACGCTGGTGGGGCTCACTTTGCCGTTGGGCAGAAGCCAGTACAGCAAAAAGAACAGACCAATGCTGGCCAGTGTTGCCAGAATCCGGAGCACGATATTGGTGATTACATTGAAAACCAGGTTCTTGTGCCCAAACAAAATGAACTGGACTACCCACTGATTACCGGCAGCCAGTCCAATGGAGGCCATGGCCAGCAGTCCGCAACCGAAAGCAAGGACCAGTGAGATGACCTGGTTGCCAAGGTAAGAGCGGTTTTTGCTGAAACCCCAGATCCGGTTAAATGCAACTTCCAAAGGCAGGAAGACGCCTGTTGAAGTAATGAACAATATCACGATGGAAACCAGTTTCACACGCTGACGGGCGCGAACCATCGAGTCCAGATTTCGAATGACGTACTCCTGATTCGTCGGAAGGTGGTCACGGAGCAATTGTGCAACCGCGTCAAACATGGACTGCGAATGAAAAACATTCCTGATCAGCCACATGATGAGCATCATGAACGGGAAAAAAGACAGAATAGCGTTGGCGGCGACAGAGAATGCAAAGGTATGAGCTTCCGTCTTGGTCAGATAGCTCAGCGTGAGCAACCCGCGTTCGCGCAACATCAGCCGCCAATGGCGGACCAGCTTTTCAGCGGCAGTCTCCGGCAAGGGAGCCCGTGCGGTGCCCGCCGGCGATGAAGGAGTTGATGACATGGGAAGTTGAACGAATCCTATCTAAAAACAGCGCTACAGGAAAGGTGAAAACGCACTCATGAAAAAACGAAAGTTCCCTGTCTTTTATTCTGTTTGGCAGGGCTTTGACAGGCGTTTTCGATTTCAATCCTGTATTTGCCCTCGCAAATCCACGCTTTCACAGGCGACTTCAATTCCGGTAAAGATTAGATAACTGCAATAAATTGCTTTACAAAATCCAGAGTTCCTGAATATCATGCGTTGCTCCCCGAAAGAGGCACTTTTCTATTCAGGGACACTTTGGGTTGATGTTTTTGTGCAGAGCAGTAGAACTTCACGAAAAGCCGGGTTGCCCCGCGGGACTATGCGCTCGCAAGGGGTGGCCTTTTTTGTTGTAAGGACTCGACTGGCCAGCCAAAGCAGCAACCTCTTCTCTCATCCTGATTCCGGCAGGGGAGAATTCTCATTGAGGCGAAAGGAGTTAGTTTGTGAGAGAGAAGGGTACAGTTAAGTGGTTTAACGGCGCAAAAGGATATGGTTTCATTCAACGCTCGACTGGCGAGGATGTTTTTGTTCATTTCTCCGCGATCCAGGAGAACGGGTATCGAACGCTGAATGAAGGCGAAACCGTGGAGTTTGAGCTCTTGAAAGGCCCGAAAGGCTTTTTGGCGGCCAACGTACTACGTGGAGCAGCCAACTAGATCGGTTGTCACAGGCAAAACCAGCCCCTTGCTTCAAGCGAGGGGTTTTTTTATTGAGGATTTTCGGGCCAGATGAAAAAGCCTTTCACTAGAGAAGGGACCGCAGATAGATGATGCGTCTTTGCGGCTTAAAGCAATTGGCTTGAGGCTCTATCGAAATAGAAACGCCACGTTGATCCATACTCGGGCCACAACAGGCTTGCCCCAGGTAAGGAAATTCCGCCCAACCACAGCGTATTTATGAGCAATCGATCCCAGTTGATGCATATTCCCTCCGTCAGGAAAATTTGCAATCGCAGAGTTGAATAGCTAAGACAAATGGCGTGTCCCTGATCTAAATGAAAATCACCATCTGTCCCGGAAGTGCTGATCCAATCTGCTTACAACATAAGCATGGTCCCCGTATGTTAAGGAATCCATAAAGCCTGATTAAGATTTTTCATGAAAAAGAATCGGTTTCAGCTAACGAACAGAGGCAAAAAGGAGTTGGACCGTCCCGAAGGACCTTCCAACTCCGAAAGTACAACAAAGCTATTGCTTGAACATCCTGGCCGCGCGGCCAGGAACTTATCAGCGGTGTAAGAGCCGCAGTCCGCTATTGTTGTGGCGGATTAGCTTCTGGTTGATCAGGTGCTTCGGTGCCATTCACTTGTCCACGAACATCCACGTTCTCAGGCTGGCCGTTAGGATCTTGAGTTTGAGCGCGTCCTCCGGGCAGCAGAGGCGAACCGGGTCGCAGCGCGGGCGAGCGTGAGGGAAGCGGCGGCGGTGCCATCTCGCCAGCGGGCTTGATTTCGCCGGTCTGGGCTACCTCTTCCTGCGGGGCGTTTGCCTGACTATCTTGTTCGTGACTATCTTGGCCCTGACTACCTTGGGCAGGCTCCGGGAAACCCAAATTGCGATGGCGTGCCACGACCGGAGGGGCGGCCGAACCGTAACGGCGGCGAATAACCACTTTGCTTACTTTATCTTCGCCGATCATGATGTAAGTCAGGTGCGAGCTATCCAGGAGGGCAGTGAGAACTTCATTCGGGCTCGCTGGGCCAAGGTGGGCCATTACAAGCTCATTTGCGACGTCTGCACCAACGTCAATCTGAGCACCGGTCCGGTTGCCGATGATCCGCATCAGCTTGCCCAACTCAGCATTCTCAGCCACAACACTCAGCAGCCCGCCGCGGTAGTCAACTCCAGCAAGACCGGTGGAACCAGGCATGGGCTGTGCAATCGGCATACTACTGGTCGGACGGGTACCGCTCGCGGTAGGCGCGGTCACAGGACGCATCATTGCAGCGTTGGCGACTGCAGGCTGCGGTGTCGTTACTACTGCGGTGCGATTCACTCCGCCTGGCCATGCAATACTTGCACCCGTCGTCGGTTCAGTCGCTGCGCTCTGCGGCTGTGTTGAGGCGGTTTTGGGCGCCGGTACGGCTTGATTACCAACTCCAGGCCTTGCACTGGCGGCTGCGGTGTTCGAACTTGTCTGTGCCGCGGGCTGAACGACTTGCGGTGAAGGCTTAGCTTGTGTCTGCTGACCGGGACGCCACATGGGTTGTTGCTGGGGTATTGATCCGGGCGCAATCCGGGGACTTGTCTGCACATTTGGGTTTTGAGGATTTCCCTGGGGCTGAACGGGGGGAACAGAACTCTGGGCGGATGAGATGGCGATTGCCGCCAATAAAAACATGCAGCCTGCCAAATTCCTTTGCAACATATAGCTCCCTATTTTCCTCGCCGAGACACCTGCTGCGCCTTGGCGGCCACGAAGATCCGTCGGCGTTCATCACAGGAACTCACGTGACTGTCCTATGGCGCTAGGGGGAGAAAAGCCATCGACTTCAGGTCCGTGCGTAGCCGTTGCCGGAATTCTTCAAGAGAAATCCAGTAACTGGTCGTTCCCGCTGAACGAAAATTGACTGCTCATTGCGCTGCCTGCAGCGCCTGTTCTGTAGGAGAGGTCAACAGATGCGCCCTGCTCGAGAAGCGCAATTCGCCACCGGAAGACCTATCAGAACCATCCTGAGTATCTATTGGGGAAATTAGACCGCTATTGGTAAACGATTAAATTCCTTAATTCCCATTGCGGGGCCCAGTTTGCGAGAGAACCCGTGATGCAGTCCTGGCTGCCCATCCGTGATTGCTAGTGGATGGCCGAGTCCAGGGTGGTCAGCTCAGTTTCAGCACTGGCCAAGGGCACCCGCGAGAGTGGCAGAGTCACGCGAAAACACGTACCTTCACCAGCCACACTGGAAAACTCGATATGACCGCCATGTGCATGGGCGATGGATTGAGCAAAGTGCAGGCCCAAACCAGTGCCAGGAACGCTGGAGCCACGTGCCGAAGGCGTACGATATCCGCGTTCGAAGACCTTGCTCTGTTCGTCCTTGGGGATGCCGCTGCCAGTATCGCTGATAGACAGGATCGCCAAGCCGTCATGCGCGGAAAGAGAAACGTCTACGCGGCCGTTCGTGCGGTTAAACTTAATGGCATTGTCCAGAAGATTGAGAATGAGCCGCCAAATCTGGGCGGCGTCAAACTGGCCAAGGATGTTCTTTTGCACCATGCCTGAGATCTGGATATTGCGTTCATTGGGCTTGAGCCGCATTCCATCAATCGCGGCCTGGATGAGTTCAGAAAGATCTTCAGATTGGCAATGAAGCGTGACAACATCATTATCTGACTGGGCCAGTTCCATTAGACCCGAGATTGTGCGGGCCAATAAATCAATTTGTTCAAGCTGGCTGGTAAGAGTTTCCCGATATTTGGGATCAGCCTGGCTGGAGCGGAGCGCCTGTTCCGTCTCAGAACGCATGATGGTAAGCGGCTGGCGTATTTCATGAGACAGGTTGCGCAGAAAATCCGACATACGTTGATAGGAGCTCTGCAGGCGAGAGATGGTTCCGTTCAACGTAGTACTGAGTTCGTCGAAATCATCGTTGTTGCCGGTGATGGGCAGCCGCGTTGCAGCATCAAAAGGAGTAATCTGCCTGGCGGCCGTCATCATCATTTCCAAAGGCCGTAAAGACTTGCCGGCCATCAGCCAGGCATTCACGCCGTGGATAACGAAAATCAACATCAGAAGGCCAATGATGGAATAGCGCGTCTTGGCCATACGGTCTTCAATATCAGTGAGTGACATTCCCAGGCGCAATAAATAGAACTGCTGCCTGGTACCCTGCACACGCGAATTGGTAACGCGGAGATTGATGCCGTTGCTCAGCCGCATCGTTTCATAGGACGGGATCCCGGTGGCGAGCGAATTCCTGGCTTCGTTACTCAGCGGAAGCGAAAACATTGAGAGTTCACGGGAGGAATCAATCACTCGGCCGTGTTCATCGAAAAGTTGATAAAAACGAATCGCACGTTCGAATTGTTCACGAACTTCGCTATCGGCTTCCTGATTCAACCAGCGAACACGCCCGTCGCGAACCTGTAACATGGAGCGCACAGCAATAGAGTGGTCCTGGACTTCATCGTCCACTTGACCGTAGACATGGCGCGCCAGCAAACCATATGCGCTCCAGGCAAGCACGATCACCAGGAGCGCGAAAGAAAAGGTTTGCCTTAACGCCAGCCGGGTACGCAGATGGCGTGTCAGCGGGAGCTTCATTCAGTTATTGATTCGAAGCGAGCATGTAACCAACACCGCGTGCCGTATGAATGAGTGGCTTTTCAAAGCCATGGTCAATCTTCTGGCGCAGGTAGTTGATGTACACATCCACTATGTTGGTGAGGCCTTCAAAGCCAAGGTTCCAGACGTGCTCCACCACCATGGTACGGGTGACGGTGCGGCCGGCGTTACGCATCAGATATTCAAGGACGGCGTATTCGCGTTGCGTGAGGTTGATCTGCTTGCCGCCACGGGTCACCATGTGACGCATGCGGTCCAGTTCCAGATCTTCCACGCTGAGCTTGTCCAGAAGTTCCTGCGGGCGGCGAAGCAGTGCATGCACGCGGGCGAGAAGTTCCTCAAACGAAAAAGGCTTGGTCAGGTAGTCGTCGGCGCCGGCCTGAAGGCCGCAAACGCGATCAGAGACTTCCTTACGTGCGCTCAGAAGAAGGATCCGCATGTTGGAACCGGACTTTCTGAGTTTCTTCAGGACGGTTAGACCGTCCAGCTTCGGCAAATTCCAGTCGAGAATAATTCCATCATAATCAATCTCGGTTGCTAACTGCAGGCCTTCCTCTCCGTCCCCTGCAAGATCGACGGCAAAGTGATCTGCTTCCAGACCCTTTACAAGTGTGCGTGCTACTTTTGGCTCATCCTCAATAACCAGTATGCGCAAATTCCACCTCCCGCTTCGGTGGAAGCACTGCAGTCAGAACGACTGACTCACAATGCCCATCCGCTAATGTCCTGGAAGATCTTTTGTACATTTCGCCGTTTGCCACTCTGTTTCCGGCGACCCCGGATACAAATACTCTTCTCAGAACTAATGTGAACTGCTGACCCTGATCGTTACAGTTTTTGGCTTTTTTAACTGTACTTTCGTACAAGCTGTAACGACCGCCTAATTCCACATGGTTAAAAGCAACTTCTGAAATCCGATTGGCCTTTTGCCGGAAGCAATCCATTCCTCGGCTCGGCCACTTACCATTTGTTCGTCGTTCTTGCTCAGCACTTACCAACATTCAAGAACGTAGAGACTCTGGATTGCCCTGTACTATAGTCCAAGAACTTTGGGAAGGAAACGGTATTTTTGTAAGATTCACCGCATTTTTACGGGCTATCTCCAAAATGGAACCGATCTCACTTACCACTTGGATGATCCTAAAGTACGTGTACCAGTGTTGCGTCTATCTAAGGTATTGGTACATGTACCAGTTCATGTCCATAAGTACAATAGTTGTCTTTAATGATTTACGCAAGCAAAATATCTGGCTTGGTTTCATGGGGTTGCGGGGATTTTTTGGAGCCTCATGAAAGTTTTTAATAATCCGGCAGAAAAATGCGCTTCAAGGGAATCGCTTCACGCGGGAAATAGCCCAAGTTGGGTGGCGCCGGAAGTTGTCCATTTCGATACCGAATCGTGCCACGAAGTGGCCCCACGTTGACTCTCACCAACACCGTGTTTCCGACAAAGTTTGCGTACCAGAGCTGTTACGCGATCACCATAATGCGAAGGCAGGTAAGCATGCTCCGCGTACATATGCTCGTACACCGTCACCAGATTGGGGAAATGTTCCTGGAGAAATGGAAGCAGAATATTCTTCGCGCAGGGCTTGAGGAATAACGCATTGCAGAAAACGAAAGCGGCTCCGGCCTCGCCCGCGCTGTGAACCAGTTGCTCCAGGTCTGGCTGTGAGTCAGTTATTTGTGGAAGCACGGGAGCACAGTTGACGCCTGCGTGCAGTCCAGCCATGCACAATTGCTGCACTGCTTTCATACGCAGGTCCGGCCGCGGCGCCCTTGGTTCAAGCAGACGTGCCAGATCAGTGTTCATGGTCGTAATGGTCAGGCTGATGGAGAGTTTATTGTGCTGGTGAATTTCACGCAGCAAAGCGGTGTCACGCAGGATCATGTCTGACTTCGTAATTAAGCCAATGTTCAGGTCCTTATGCTCAGCCAACTCCTCCAAAATGGCGCGAGTTACATTGAATTTGCGCTCCGCCGGCTGGTAAGGATCAGTGGCCGTGCCGATGGCGATGCGCTCTCCTTTGCGTACCGACTTCAACTCCTGACGAAGAAACCAGGCCGCATTCTGCTTGATGAAGATGAGTCGTTCGAAATCGAGACCGTCTCTCAGTTCCATAAACTCATGCGTGTAACGCGCATAGCAATACTTACAGGCGAACTCACAACCACGGTACGGATTGATCATCCATGCGAACGGCACGCGTGACGAGTTGCAGCGGGTGAGCAGGGACCGGTTTTCCAGGGTCACGTACTCAACGTTGTGGCCTTCCGCAATGGCTTCTCCCTCGGCCGCCAGTCGGGCGATCCCGACCAGCGGAGAGGGAGCTTCGGGTTTTGGAAAGAGCGAAGACATGGCAATGATTCGCTTTTTGTTCGCTAAAGAGAAGATATCGCGGTTCGGGGATGTTGGCAAGACTAATCATGATTTTCTTTTGATTTTTTACAGCAGGCTGGCAGCCGCCTGGTCCATGATCCAGAGAAGCCGTCCATCGCGCGGATGAACATGCTGCACAGGGTACTGCTCGCCTTGAGTGAGAAATACCTCTTTCACGATTTCCGCCTTGCTGGCGCCTGCCACCAGAAATACGGCTTCGCCCACATTGTTGATCACAGGAAAGGTCAACGTGATCCGATCAGTCTTCAGCTTGTCGACCCAGTTAGAGACCACCATGCGGGACGTCTCCGTCATTGCGGGCGATCCAGGAAACAGGGAAGCCGTATGACCTTCATCTCCCATCCCGAGCAGGATCAGATCAAAGCGAGGTAATTGCCCTGGCTGCAATTTACCGGGTTGAAGTTTAAAGAATTCCCTGAGGACAGTTTCGTATTGTTCGGCCGCTTTCTCTGCGCCCAATTCGGCAGACACGCGGAATATGTTTGCTTCAGGCACCGGAGCTCTGGAGAACAGCGCTTCCTGGGCCATGCGATAGTTACTGTCAGGATGGTCTGGGGGAACTGAGCGTTCGTCGCCAAAGAAGAAAAATGTTTTTGTCCAGGGAAAATCGTCCTTGTTCTCGGCTAGTAAAGAATACACAGCGCGCGGCGTGTTTCCTCCGGAGAGAGCGATGGTAAAGCGGCCATGGTCGCGAATGGCAGCTTCGGCTGCAGTCTTGATTTCATCCACCACGGCTCGATTGAGAGCGTTCACGTCCGCAACTACTTTGAGGTAGTCCGGCTTGCGCACGCGAGTCATGTTTTCGGCCATGATGGATAAGGTCCCGGTCTTATTGCTACTTCGGTAAATCAGCCGTTGCATCAAGTCTTAGCTGAGCATAACGAGCTGCACCCAGCAATCCCACGCGTTTATTCATGATGACTTTCACCGGGATCGCTTTCATCAGAGGCGACAACCGTCCTTTGGTCACAAAGGCGTCGAGAAAGTCAGGCGTCTGCAGGCTGGAGAGAATTTTCGCTGCTATGCCTCCTGAGATGAAAATTCCCGCGGTTGCAAGCATCTTTAACGCCAGATTGCCGGCCTCAGCACCGTAAACCTGTACGAAAATTCTCTGTGCTCTCACACAGATTGCAGCGTCACCTTTCATTGCGTGCTGCGAAATAATGACCGCACGATCGGGTGCTTGCGCTATCTCTTGTTTCAGCCACTCGGGTTCAGCCTCAAGGTGCGTGTCACGTAAAAAGTCATAGATGTTGCCCAACCCGGGCCCGGACACGACTCGTTCATAGCTAACCCGGCCAAATCTCCTCATCAGGTATTGCAGCAGGGCAACTTCCACATCATTCCGGGGTGCGAAATCACTGTGGCCTCCCTCACAAGGGAAAGCGTAGTGGGCCGTTCCGTCCCAGTAGAGCCCAGCCTCGCCAAGTCCCGTACCGGCTGCGATGAGCGCCGCATTTCCCGGCAGTGGCACGCCTGAGTTAAGCGCGACTAAATCCTCCGGTTCCAGATCACCGACTCCCGACGCATGCGCCTGGAGATCATTAATCAGTGACAATTGCTTGATGCCAGTCTGGGCCGAAAGCTCCGCCCCGTTGATTACCCACGGCAGGTTGGGCGTTGATACTGCCTGGTTGATGATGGGACCTGCAATTCCAAAAGACGCGGCGCTGATCTGCCCAGGATGATCTCTCATGAACAGCTGCACAATCTCAGTCAGGCCCAGGTGATCGCGGCTGGGGTAAACCTGCTCTTGAACCAGACTCAGTTTTTTGTCGATAGGCTGGAAGACAGCGATTCTGGTATTCGTGCCTCCAATATCGCCGGCCAGGATCATTCGGGGATCTTCCTCCAATGGCGGCCATCTCGGATCATGAGTTCATCTGCCTCCGGAGGCCCCCATGTGCTGGCGGGGTAATTTGGGAATTCGCGCGGCGGAAGGGCCTTCCACAACTCTAGTACCCTGTTGATCACTGCCCACCCGGCTTCCACCATGTCAGCCCGCTGGAACAAGGTTTGATCGCCCATGATGCCGTCGTAGAGCAGAATTTCATAGCCTGTGTTCGGATTGGTGCCGAAGTAATCGTTGTAGTTGAAATTCATTTTTACCGAACCTACCCGCATTTGCGCCCCGGGAATCTTTGCCCCAAATCGCATGGTAATACCTTCATCCGGCGCAATATGGATCACAAGCTGGTTCGCCTTCAAATTGCTCACTGGCGTATCGCGGAACAGAATAAAAGGTGCGCGACGAAACTGGATGGCAACTTCCGTATGTCGACAGGCCAGCCGTTTGCCTGTGCGCAGATAAAAGGGAACTCCGGCCCAGCGCCAGTTGTCAATGAGCAGCTTCAGCGCCACAAACGTGTCTGTCTTCGAATCCGGGGGTACGCCATTTTCCGAACGATAGCCCGGCACACGCTGTCCGTTGATTTCACCCGGGCCGTATTGTCCGCGGACAGCATTGTGAAGTACATCCTCGTCTTTCATTTGCTGTACGGCATGAAGGATCTTTGATTGTTCGTCGTGGACCGCGTCAGCATTGAAAGAGATAGGGGGTTCCATCGTGGTTAGTGACAACAGTTGCAGGATATGATTGGGCACCATGTCGCGCAGTGTGCCGGCCATATCAAAGTATCCGCCGCGCTGCTCCACGCCAACCGTTTCCGCCACGGTGATTTGTACGTGATCAACATACCGGCGATTCCAGATCGGCTCAAATATTCCATTGCTGAAGCGGAAGACCAGAATATTCTGGACTGTCTCTTTACCCAGATAATGGTCAATGCGGAAGATCTGATTTTCAGTGAGATATTTCTTTACCTGCTTGTTCAGGTCCCTGGCCGATTCAAGATCGCTGCCGAATGGCTTCTCAAAGACCACTCGCCGCCATTGTCCAGCTTTTTCGCAAATCAGCTCTACCGCGCCAAGATGGTCCGATATCAACCCGAAATACGTGGGGCTTGTAGCCAGATAAAAGAAGTAGTTGCCATGCGTGTTGTGGTTTTTGTCGACTTCCGTAAGCAGCTTGCCCAGACGATCATAGAGTTGCGGGTCATCAAAAGCACCACCAACGTAATAAACGCGGCGCAAGAGCCATTCTTTCAGGTCATTGTCTACCCCGTTCGTGGCAAACGTCTTGAGTTTGTCGTCCATGACTTGCCGGTATTGTTCAACCGTATAGTCATTCCGTCCCACGCCGACAATGGCAAACTCGCGCGACAACATATTGCTCTTCGCCAAATTGTAGAGAGCAGGGAAGAGCTTGCGCGCGGTTAGATCGCCCGTACCGCCGAAAATCACCATCACACAAGGGCCTGCGGGACGCGAAGTTCCAGTGGGCGCTTCTTCCAGGGTCGGCATTTCGTGTTCAAGCTGAGGCATGAAGCTCACTCTCCATAGGGCGTGTTACTTCTTCTGTGACTGCTCGATGTGGCCGCCAAACTTCTGGCGCATCGCGCTCAGTAATTTGTCAGCAAAAGTATGTTCCTGCCGGGAACGGAAGCGGGCATAAAGGGCCGCCGTTAAAACGCTGGCGGGGACCGCCTCATCCACCGCGGCCTGAACCGTCCATCGGCCTTCGCCTGAATCCTGCACAAAGCCGGTATATTCCGAAAGAGCTGGATTTTCCACCAGAGCCATGGCGCTGAGGTCGAGAAGCCATGAGGAGATCACGCTGCCGCGTCGCCAGACTTCCGCGATGTCGGCAAGGTTCAGATCGTAGCGTATGTCTGCGGGAATCTGGTCCGTGGTGGCGTTTTTGAAAATATCAAAACCTTCCGCGTACGCCTGCATGATGCCGTATTCAATTCCGTTGTGCACCATCTTCACGAAGTGCCCCGAGCCGGAAGGACCGCAATAAAGGTAGCCAAGCTCAGAAGTGCCGCCCATCTTTTCGCGTCCGGGCGTACGGGGGATGTCGCCGATGCCGGGGGCAAGCGTACGGAAGATCGGATCGAGACGGTCAAATGCTTCCTTCGGGCCGCCGATCATCATGCAATAGCCGCGTTCCAATCCCCACACGCCGCCACTGGTACCCACGTCCATGTAGTGTATGCCGCGATCTTTGAGTTTGTGGGCGCGACGAACGTCGTCTTTAAAGTAAGAGTTGCCGCCATCAATGATGGTGTCTCCGGCTTCAAATTTCTCCGCCAGAGCGTTCACCGTCTTTTCCGTTGGATCACCGGCGGGAACCATCACCCAGGCAGCGCGCGGCTTGGTCAATTTGGAGATAAAGTCATCGAGTGACTTCGACCCGGTTGCACCTTCCTTGGCAAAGTCAGCAACTGTCTGCATGCTGAGGTCGGAGACCACGCACTGATGGCCGCCCTTCATGAGGCGACGCACCATGTTGCCGCCCATCCTGCCAAGACCTACCATTCCTAATTGCATTTTGCCTCTTTCGTTCCAACGTACAACGCGTTCCAGCGTTCAATGGCGTCAAGAATTTGCAGCCGTCCAAGGCTGAGCGGCAATCGGCGTTATCCCAATGCCTCCTGGATCGCGCGATTCAGCTTTTGCAATCCGGCATTCACGTCTTTGGGCAGGTGGACTCGTAGAGCGCGGCGGCCACGATCAGCCAATACCTGGAAGTCACCGCGCGCCTGCGCTGCTTTCACCACTCCGAAGGTGTATTTCTGGCCGGGGATCGGTACTTCGGCCGCATCATCACAGGTCACCTGTAGGAAGACTCCTGTGTTGGGACCGCCTTTATAAGCCTGCCCGGTTGAGTGCAGGAATCGCGGACCGAAACCAAGACACGTTGCAACATGCTTCTTGTCACGCACCGCATGACGTGCAGTCTGGAGCGCGTTCTCATGCTCGGAGTTCATCTCAATGTAGCCAAGCAGGGCAAAGTAGTCTCCAGGGCCGAGTTGGGCAAGATGGGCGCGCAGAAATCCGACAAGATCTTTCTTGTTGCCGGCTAGTTTCCTCAGGTTGTTCGCGTTGCGCTCGTCCGCAAACAGCTTGATATCGTCCGCCTCAAAGAAAGGCGTTTCTGCCGGAAGCTTGCCCGACTTCTCGAATTCGCTGGTGATCTGCTTGGTTACAATCTTGCTCGCTTCAACATCCGGCTGATTGAACGCGTTGATGCCAAGAATCGATCCAGCTACGGCCGTGGCGATCTCCCAGCGGAAGAATTCCTGGCCAATGTCATAGATATCAGCCACTTCAATGGTCACCACTGGTTGGCCGGCTTTCTGAAGCGCATCAAGCTTTGCCTGCTGCGAGTTATCATCCCCTGCCAGGCGCAGGTAAACGAAAACCCGGTCATTGCCGTAAGCCTCTGGCGCAGCCAGTTTTTCGCGGTCGACAGGAATCAGTCCCTTGCCGAGTTTGCCGGTGCTCTCGGCAATGAGCTGCTCCAGCCATGCTCCCACGTCAAAGATCTTCGGAGTCGTGACGATGGTGACCTTGTTGCGTCCCTGGCTACCCAGCGTGCCCAGGATCGCTCCCAGGATTGCGCCAGGATTCTTGTCCGCCTTTACCGTGGCTGCGCAGGCTTCCACCATGACCGACGTGCTATTCAGGAACTTGTGCACATCCAGGCCCATCGCAGCCGCGGGCGCCAGGCCGAAGTCAGAGAGCGCGGAATATCGGCCGCCAATGCTCGACACGCCATGAAAGATGAATTGAAATTTGTCCGCCTGGGCCACCTGCTCCATCTTGGAACCTGGATCAGTTATAGCGACAAAATGTTTACCGGCATTGCCCTTTCCCAAGGCCTTTTCCGCCACATCGAAGAAGTACTGTTTAAAGATGTTCGGTTCCAGCGTGCTACCGGATTTACTGGCAACAATGAACAGCGTCTTGGCCGGGTCTATTTGCTTCTCTACAGACTTCACCTGTGCCGGATCAGTGGAATCAAGAATGTGCATCTGCGGGAAGCCGTTCTGTTTGCCGAAAGTCAGCGCCAGAACTTCAGGACACAGGCTGGAACCGCCCATGCCAAGAAGCAACACGTGCGTGAACCCTGTTTTCTTCACGAACTCAGCCAGTTCGTTCAGCTTGGGCAGGTCTTTGGCCGATTCGGTGGCAATCGTCAACCAGCCGAGCCATTTGTCCTCATCATCATTGGCCCAGAGTGACTTATCACGTTTCCAGAGTCGATTGACCTTGTCATTCGTAACCCAGTCTTTGATGGTTGAATCAACAGCCTGCTGCATTGGGCCTGGAAGCGCATACGATTGAGATTGCACCTTGGGTTTGTTTGCCACCTGGTTGGCTTTGGCTGTATCTTTCTTCGCGGCAACGGCGGCAATCAGCTTCTCAAATGCCTCGACAAACAGTTTGATTGCGTCTTCTAGCAACTGCGTGGTGACCTGCTTCATGGAGATGCCGGCTTTTTCAAGATCGGACATTGTCTTGTCCGCGGCGGGCAAATCATGGTCAATGGTCCGTGCCACATTGCCGTGATCACGGAAGGCGTCCATCGTGGCCGGCGGAATCGTATTGACCGTATCCGGGCCGATGAGTTCCTCTACGTAAATAACGTCACGATAGCTGGGATTCTTTGTACTGGTGCTGGCCCATAGCAGGCGCTGCGATTGCGCACCTTTGGCCACCAGCGCCTTCCAGCGCGAGCCGGCGACGAGCTTTTCATAGGTGCGGTATGCCTGCCGGGCATTGGCAATAGCAATCTTTCCCAGAAGGGAAGTGAACAGTTCCTTTTTGCCGGCGTCGGTCTCAGTCTTTAATTTGTTCTCGATCGTGGTGTCCACCAGCGAATCAATTCGGCTCACAAAGAAGCTGGCAACGCTGGCCAGTTTGCTGACGTCCTGGCCCTTCTTCACCCGGTCTTCCAACCCGGCGATGTAGGCTTCCGCCACCTTTTCGTAAGCATCCTGGGCAAACAGGAGCGTGATGTTGATGTTGATGCCTTCACTGGTCAACTGCCGTACCGCTGGCACGCCTTCGTCGGTGCCCGGGACTTTGATCATCACGTTCTCGCGGCCCACCGTCTTCCACAGACGACGCGCTTCTTCGATTGTCTCCTGCGTCTTACGCGCCAATGTCGGTGAAACCTCCAGGCTTACATAACCATCGCGGCGATTGGTTGAGTCATACACCGGACGTAGAAAATCTGCCGCGTCTTGTATGTCACGTATCGCGATGCGTTCGTAGATATCAGAGGCGCTGATGTTCTGAGCGCGAAGCTGCTGCAGCATGTCCTCATAGTCAGTGCTGCCGGCAATCGCTTTTTCAAAGATTGCCGGATTAGAAGTGATGCCGCGCAGCCCATCGTTATCAATCAGCCGCTTTAGTTCGCCGCTGGTCAGTAGATTGCGGCGAATATAGTCCAGCCATACAGATTGACCTTGTTCCTGCAACCCCAACAGCGGATTCTTGCCGGCAGCTTTTGCCTGTGCCTTCTTTTCTTCGGTGGTAATCGGATTCATGATTGCTTCTCCTTGAACGCTGGTTGGAGTGCGTAATGTTCTTCTATCTTTTGAATCTTGTTGAGACGGCGGACATGCCGCTCTTCGCCGGTGAAACGCGCGTTGATGTAGGCAGTGCAGAGCTCTTTCGCCAGTTCCTCGCCGATGATCCGCGAACCAAGCACCAGGACGTTGGTGTTGTCGTGCTCCACGCCCTGATGGGCAGAATATGTGTCATGGCAGAGTCCGGCGCGTATCCCGGGAATCTTGTTGGCCGCTACCGAAGCGCCAACGCCACTGCCACAGATCAGAATGCCACGTTCTGATTCGCCGCCCAGAACGCTCAGGCCTACTGCCTCGGCATAGTCGGGATAATCGACTGGTTTTGTGTCATGGGTGCCCACGTCTTTAAGCTGATGCCCGTTTTTTTGAAGATAGTCGATCAGGAGTTTCTTGAGTTCGAACCCGGCATGATCGGAGCCAATGGTAATGCGCATCGTCTTTCTTCTTTAGATAACGTTGCCACAACAATGTTTCAAACTAATCGCCTACCCCACCCGGTTCATCCCAAGATCTAAAGGACTTACGGGATTCATCCCAAGCCATCCCAGGCACATTGCGCTCTGGAGCAAGGGCAGCGGACTTTCCACTCATTACCCTATGCCCTGATTTTCCCGCATCAATCCGCACTAAAGAGCCTTATCTGCGATTATCGGTTCAATCTGCGTTCATCAGCGGCAGGGTTTGCCTTTGCCAATTACCAACTATCAAATACGGCCTTTACCCCAGCAAATCGCGTGCTGTCTTCACCACGTCCGCCGGAGTAAATCCAAACTTCTTCAATAATTCCTTCAGCGGCGCCGAAGCCCCGAATGTTTTCATTCCAATCATGCGCCCTTCGCGGCCGACATATTGCGACCATCCCATCATGGAAGCCTGTTCCACGGAGATGCGCCTGGTCACCGCAGGCGGCAGTACACTGTCGCGATATTCAACGCTTTGTTTTTCGAAGATCTCCCACGAAGGCATGCTGACCACGCGAACTTTCTTGCCTTCCGCCGTCAATTCCTCATAGGCCGCCACGCACAGTGACACCTCGCTTCCAGTGCCCATCAGGATCAAGTCCGGTTTGCCGTCCTTTGCGTCCGCCAGCACGTACGCACCTTTCGTCACACCCGAAGCCGCAGCGTACTTGGTGCGATCAAATGTCGGAATCGCCTGACGGGTCAGGATAAGCGCCGCCGGCTCATGGCGAAGTTGCATGATGATTTTCCATGCTTCGACCACCTCGTTCGCATCCGCCGGACGCAGGACAATGAATCCAGGAATGGAACGCAACGTCGCCAGTTGTTCAATCGGCTGGTGGGTTGGTCCGTCTTCTCCCACGCCGATGGAATCATGCGTAAAGACATAGATGACGGGGATCTCCATGATCGCCGCCAGACGCATTGGCGGCTTGGAGTAGTCACTGAAAATCAGGAATCCTGAACCATACGCGCGCACTTTGCTCAAGGACATACCATTCAGAATGGAGCACATGGAATGCTCGCGGATTCCGAAATGAAAGTTCCTGCCGTTGTAATGCCCGGCTTCAAAATCGCCGGCGCCTTCAAACGTCAGGCGAGTCTTTGTCGATGGCGCAAGATCAGCCGATCCGCCCATCAGCCACGGAACGTTTTGCGCCAGAATGTTGAGCACCTTGGCGGAAGAATCGCGTGATGCAACGCCCTTTGCGTCGGCTGGGAATACCGGCAGGTTTTTGTCCCAGCCCTGGAGCAGACGACGGCGCTGCATCAGGTTAAGCTGCTCAGCTAGTGCTGGAAATTCTTTTGTATATTTCTCGAACAACTGCTTCCATGCTGCATGCAATTCCTTGCCGCGCCTGCCAAAACCGTCAGCAAAGTTCTGCTGCACACCATCTGGTACCAGGAACTTGGCATCTTCGGGCCACCCATAAGCGCGTTTAGCCAGGCGGATCTCCTCTTCGCCCAGCGGCTCGCCATGCGCTTCCTTGGTGTCCTGCTTGTTGGGGGCGCCATATCCAATGTGGCTGTCCACAATGATCAGCGTGGGACGATCTTTTGTTTCGTTAAAAGTCTTGATGGCGCGCTCAAGCATGCCCAGATCATTGGCATCGCTCACGTGCAGCACATTCCAGCCGTAGCCCAGGAAACGTGTTCCCACGTCTTCACTGAAAGCCAGGTCCGTCTTGCCTTCAATGGTGATCCGATTGTTGTCGTAAAGCCAGCACAGATTGGAAAGCTTCAAATGGCCGGCGACCGACGCCGCTTCGCCTGAGATTCCTTCCATCATGTCGCCGTCGCCACAGATTGCGTACACGTTGTAATGGAACAGCTCGTAGTTGGGCTTGTTGAAGTATGTGGCCAGCCAGTTCTCAGAGATCGCCATGCCAACTGAGTTGGCCACACCCTGGCCCAGAGGCCCTGTGGTGGTTTCAACTCCGGAAATCATCCGGTATTCCGGATGGCCCGGGGTCTTGCTGTCAATCTGCCGGAAGCGCTTGATCTGTTCGAGCGTGATGGAAGGTTCGCCCAGAATTTCGTAATCGGAGTTCACCGACTTCACTCCCGTGAGAAAAAGAAGGGAGTAAAGGAGCATGGATGCGTGGCCGTTCGAAAGTATGAACCGGTCGCGGTTCGGCCAGATAGGATCTTCGGGATCGTAGCGCAGAAAACGCTGCCACAGGCAGTAAGCTACCGGCGCAAGCGCCATCGGCGTCCCCGGATGTCCGGAGTTGGCTGCCTGCACGGCATCCATCGCAAGAGTACGGATGGTGTTGATGGTCAGCTGATCGATATCACCAGCATGTTTAAGGTCTTTGGTTTGCTCCGCTACACGACTCACTGTTAATGGCGCCGCCATAGGTGGTGCGACTCCTTCTGGGGAAATCAACAGCAGGCGTCCCAACGCCCTGCTATTAGCCTACAACTAAAATCGCATCCCGTGTTGTGCAAGCTCCGCTTTCATTGCAAAAGTACGGAGTGCAAAATTCGTGTTAAAAATGAAGCCCTGAGCTGCAAGTTGATGCTGCATCCCGAACTTTTTCAGTTTTCCTGCAAGAAGACTCTCGCGTCAAAAAATGGAAAGCGACTGGAATTTTAACATTGAGCGGGGAACAAGGTTCTTGCTGAGGTGAGAAGTCCCAGCAACATGTTTCCCTTTTGGTGGGACATGTTGCCGGGGCAAGTAGATGAAATTCGGCGTGCCGCGATAACGCGCAATTAGTCGCCTGTTTTCTGCATCCAGAAACTGCACGGCCAGACATTTTTTCCGTCCAGGGTGGGCGTAAAAACCTGCATGGCTGGCGACATTCGCTCAAAGCTGCCGACCCAATTAGGGAAGTGACGCTCCAGAGCTTCGCGATGATAGAACTGCATGGCGCTGCTGGCCCAAAGAACGTCAAAAGCGCGATTGAATGAGAGAAACGCTTCCAGCATGTACTGTTCACCCCAGAAGCAAAGGTTGGTCATGACAAACTTCTCGGGATAATCGGCGGGCATGAAGATGTCATGAACGTGGACCAGGACGCCCGGTTTCAGTTTGGGCAGAATTTTGAGAATTTCGTGCACAACGTCACTACCCACTGAGACCACGTGACTGGAATCAATGAAGAGAATGTCGCCAGCTTCCAGGCTGAGAAACATGTTCAGCGGAACATCCTGCACACGCTTCAAAACCAGTTCACTGAATCCCGGAAAGCCGTTTTTTAACACTGGAGAAGGATGTGGTTCAATACCTATCAGTTCGCCCGGCGAACCTTCCTCATGGTTACGTAACAGAGCTGCAGCCATAAGCCGGGTGCTGTGTCCGCTTCCAATCTCAATGATTTTACGGGGCCGAAACTGGCGAACCATGGAGTATGCCATCTCAGCATCCACGCGCTCGAAGTACCCGTTGTTGAAATGAAACTCGTGCTCACAAGTGGTTGCCGCCTCTCCGAAATTAATTTCGCATTGGGGAGCGAGAAATCCGGATTCCAACAACTGCAATTGACGGTTAAGTCGAAGATCGACGCCCTCAGAGACGGAGCATTCAGTCCATTTCTTCGTAGTAAGAGAGTTCAGGTCGGGAATGGGCCAGTAAAAATGTCGCGGGGTAATACTTACGCCGATTCGCTGGAACATGCGGAAGGCTGCGGATGCAAACTGGCGAAACTTGATGCTGCGGGTAAAGGGCTCTCGGGCTTTTGGTTGAGGCCGGCTTACAGACGGGGCCGTAAAGGCCGGATTAGCCGACTTGGTGAGACGCACTGGCTGCATTCATTGTCTCCTTGTACATCCCTTGACGTGGATCCCAGACTACGTGGCGGATGGCAAGGTGCTCCTGCCGGTGGTTTCCTAGATGTGAGAACGCGGTCAGATGTTTTACGGGAGATTGTTAAAATTTGTCGCGGGACCTTCTTTAACCTTGGGATTAAGGCGCAAGCGATCAAATTATCCGGTCGCGAGGCAAAAAAAAAGGGCCCGGCCAGGTGAGCCGCGCCCTCGATTGAAGAGGCAAAGGAAGCAAAAAGCTTTACCAAGCCAGCGGTGACACCCCCTTGGCAACCACCGCCGGCTCAGGTGCTTCTCCGTTCATCCTGATTATTAGTGAACGTAATCTGGTGACCGTTTCAGCAAAACTCAAAAAATTATTTCTAAATTTCTCAAGCCAACCCCACGGGTTTGACCCTCCAGTGCCGGCAGCATAAGCAGATTTCTTGTGAGTTGTTGAATAGGAATAGCTTAACCTGACTCAAGTCCTATCCTCAACTGGCTGGGTAAAGAGCAAATGGGGACAACACATACCATCGACAAGTATCAGGGAGTCAGACAGGCGGATTTGAAAAACGGGCAGGAACCAAAATTTAAGGGCCAGAGCTTCCGGGTCTCTGGCCCTTAATAGCAGTCGACGGATGAGCCTGCTTCTATAACAGTAGAGTCAGGATCAAGGGGAAAAATATAAGTTTCTTGCAATTCTCCCGGATTAAAGCCGAAGCGACCCATTTTTATGGAAATTAAGGGCGAAGCCGAACACGCGCTGAGCGCCGCAACAGGAGCCTCGCGGATATTGAACTGGTCGGAGATATTGGGCGGTTTGCGCGAAGCGCCAAGCTTGAAGACAGGCCGAACACGCGCCGAGCCCGCTGCAACAGGAGCCTGGGAGTTTGAGGGGGTTCAGAAATCTCGGGCGGTTTGCCGCGAAGCGGCCGTAAAAATGTTTAAGGGCCAGAGCTTCCGGGTCTCTGGCCCTTAATAGCAGTCGACGGATGAGCCTGCTTCTAAAACAGTAGAGTCAGGATCATAGGGAAAAATATAAGTTTCTTGCAATTCTCCCCGGACCAACGCCAGATTAGGGGTGTTTGTAAAGCTGGGCTGTAAGCGCAACGACCATAGTCAGAGGTTGAGGGCGAGGGCCGGCGTCGCGCCGAGTCCGCTTGTGGCGAGTGCCCAACAATGTGTGCAAGGTAGGCTCTTTCAAGCGGTTTTGGAGCGGAGCGACACTGATTTTAAGACATTAAGGGCGAGGCCGGAGTCGCACCGAGCCTGCTGCAACAGGAGCTCGCAGACGTTGGAGTGGGAGATCGTCTACAGCAGTGTGGAGCGTAGCGACAGAACTGAAGGACGCCGAACCCGTTGAAACAGGAGCCTGGGAACTTGAGGTGGTACGAAATCTCGGGCGGTTTGCCGCGAAGCGCCGTAAAAATATTTAAGGGCCAGAGCTTCCGGGTCTCTGGCCCTTAATAGCAGTCGACGGATGAGCCTGCTTCTAAAACAGTAGAGTCTGATCTGCTCCGCAAAATATAAGGACAGCCGCTTTTTTGTGAGAAATTTCTGCCTGTTTGCGCTTAGGAGTTAAAGAATTGCCGTCTCATGCAGCAGCTCATTCTTCGCAAATCGTTCATACGCCAGCAGTTCAACGTTGCTGACCACGTTCGTTCGCCCTTCCAGGATTAAATCGCTAAGAATCTTGCCGGTAGAAGGCGCGTGCATCACTCCGTGTCCGCTAAAGCCATTGGCAAGGTAAAAGCCAGGAACGGCCGCCACCTCGCCGAGAATGGCATGGTGATCAGGCGACATTTCATAAAGGCCTGCCCAGGCCCGCTTAGGGTTAATCGCCAGATTTTCAAACATCGGCACGCGGTCCGCTGCATGAACCAGGATTTTTTCGATGAACGCGGGCTCGAAATCAGACTTATAGCCAGGCGTCTCCTCAGGATCGTTCCAGGCCAGCAGAAAGCCGCGCCCTTCCGGCCTGAAATGGAACCCGGTGGACATATCAATGACCATGGGGGACGCGTGTGGAAATTCGTCAAAGGGCTCTGACGGAACAAGCATGCGCCGCAGCGGTTGCACAGGCAGTTCGACGTTCGCCATGGCGGCCACCTGGGCAGCCCATGCGCCGGCAGCATTCACAACCCTTCGCGTTGACACCCTTCCACGAGTCGTCTCAACCGCCTGGATCCCTTTGGCGTCCTTCGCAATCGCGGTAATCTCCGTCTTCTTCCACAGAGTGGCTCCTTTTTCGATTGCCGAAGCCATGAAGCCATTCATCGCGCTGTAGGGATCCACAAAGCCATCCGTGGAGCAAAAGCTGCCGCCGAGAATGTCATCCGACCGAAGTGCAGGCAACATACTTTTAATCTCTTCGGTACCGATCATTCGGACAGTCTTCAGTCCCAGGGCAGTCTGCTTTTCGAAATTCGTCCGCAGATAATGAAGGTGAGATTGTTTTGTCGCCAGAAAGAGATAGCCCTGCGGTCGATAGCCCGCCGGATGCCCCAGACGCTCGTCGAACCCAGCGTAAAAGGGAATTGAATACAGCGACATTTCGATGTTGATGGGCGTGGAGAACTGCGCACGCACACCGCCCATACTCTTGCCCGTCGATCCTTTTCCCTGCGTGCTCTCACGCTCAATCACCAGAACGTTCTTGCATCCCGCTTCCGTCAGGTGCCACGCAATGCTGGAGCCGACGATCCCACCGCCAATGATGACTACATCTGCTGTCTGCATGGGTGCTATCGCGTATTCATTTCGTTGTCGCTTGCATTTTTACTTTGACCGCATCCCACTGCTTCAGCAGCGCCTCCAATTGAGCGAGTGCTCTCTGGGCCGCGGCGGTCTGCTGTGAAGTGGGCGCAGCATCGGCGCTGGCAATGCCATTTGAGATCTGAAGCAAAGCGCCATTCACCGCGCTGAGAGCAGTCTTGGCTCTCGTACGGCGTGTCGTTTGTCCGTTAGGCTCAATTTCTGCGAGGGCTGATTCCACTTCCGGCTTGACTGCTTCTTTCTGCTCTCGCAGCCGGCGAATATCAGCCAAAGCCTGGTCTCCGCGTTGCAACGCTTCCAGGACCCTGGTTTCAAGCGCAAACTGCTTTTGCAGGTCCAGCGCTGAAATTTTCACCCTCGGATCCATCTTCAAATTAAATTTCTCAGTATAAGCATGGCCATCAGCCGTGAGACGCACTTGATAGCTGCTCGGAATCGCTTCCGCGCCTTCCGGCTCGTGACCAACATTCTGGCCGAAGACCGTTGACATGCTGTACTCCACGTTGTTGCCCATCGTGGTCAACTTCGGTGCGTCGTAATGCATGTCCCACACCAGACGATGCAATCCTGGCTGCGCTGACACCGCGTCCGTTGGCCGGAACCAGTATGAGGGAAACGCCGGCGGTCCTGGTGGCGACCACGGCTTGTCATTGCTGGAGTAAGTGCGAATCACGTGACCGGCGGAGTCAAGCACTTCCAACTTTACTTCGCCCTGAGCGGGCGTCTTCAGTGAATAGTAAAACACGGCGCCGGTCGGCGGATTCTCTCCCGCCGGCACTTCCGGGGTCAGCGGCGTGTCGTGGTTGGTATTGGCCCGCATCCGAATGGCATCAGCCGGCTTGAACACTGCGGTGGCCTGCGATGCGATGTCTGCTGTGATCTGGCGCAGCGGCGAAATATCATCCAGAATCCAGAATGAGCGGCCATGGGTTGCGATCACCAGATCTGTCCCTTTGATAACGAGATCGTGGACCGGCGAGACGGGGAGATTCAGTTGAAGAGGCTGCCATGAATCGCCGTCATTGAGTGAGAAGAAGACGCCAAGCTCCGTACCGGCAAACAACAGCCCTTTCCGCACGGGATCCTCGCGCACGGCACGCACATAAGCGCCTTCCGGAATCCCGGAATTGATGCGCGTCCACGTCTTGCCAAAGTCATGTGTGCGGTAAACATACGGCGCAATATCGTCCATTCGATGGCGGTCCACCGCGGCATAGGCAGTTCCTGCGTCAAAGTGTCCGGCATCGATCAGGCTGATCTTGCTCCATACGGCCAGCTCATGCGGCGTAACGTTCGCCCAGGTCTTGCCTCCATCACGCGTGAGTTGAATCAGTCCCGTGTCCGTACCCGCCCAGATCTGTCCCGCCGTAAGCAAAGCGGGAGCGATGGTGTAGACCACGCCGTGGCCACGCTGCTTCGCGTTCTCCACCGTGTCCGGTCCCAGGTGCGGCCCCTTCGGATCGGTCCCAGTCAAATCTGGACTGATCTTCTCCCAGCTATTTCCCTGGTTGGTTGAGCGAAGCACCTGTTGCGATCCAAAGTAGAGCGTGTGCGGGTCTTGCGGCGAGAACACGAGTGGTGACGTCCATGAGAAACGAAACTCGACTTCTGAAGGATCAGCGCCGAAGTTTCGGACGGCTTCAGGAGCAATATTCTGCGCTTGTCCCGTGCGCCTGTCATACCGGAAAAGCTCGCCGAACGTGCTGCCACCATAAATGATGTTGGAATCAACCGGGTCCGGTGCAATGTATCCGCTTTCACCCGCCGCTGTGGGATGCCAGTCACGGAACGTAATGGATCCGTCATTGCTGCGGCTGGTCGTATCGATTGAGCCCGAGTCCTGTTGCGCACCGTAAACGTGATACGGAAATTGGTTATCAACCGTCACGTGGTAGAACTGCGCCGTGGGCTGGTTGTACCAGCTACTCCATGTTGTGCCGTTATCCACGCTCACGCCTGCTCCCTGATCGCTGCCAAAAATCATGCGCGTAGGATTCGCTGGATCAATCCACATTGCGTGGTAATCATCGCCTCCGGGAGCGCCTTTGATGGCTTCAAAATTCTTGCCGCCGTCAGTTGAGCGATAGATGGAGACGTTCGGGGTGTACACAACGTCCGGATTCCGGGGATCGACATCCACTTCACCGAAGTACCACCCACGGCTGCTGATGCGACCATCAGAGCTCACCTTCTGCCAGCCCTGGCCGCCATCATCTGATCGATAGAGTCCGCGCTCTTTGTCTTCTTTCGCGTCAATCAGTGCGTAAATTCGCTTGCCGCCGCGAGAAACTGCCAGCCCAATACGCCCTGCATCACCAGCGGGAAGCCCGCCTCCAGTGATTTGATTCCACGTTGCGCCACCGTCCGTCGACTTATATATCGTTCCGCCGCCAGTGGTGGGCGCGTATGTACTCCACGGCGGGCGTCGATCCCTTGTCATTGCGGCAAACACGGTCTGCGGATTGTCCGGATCCATCTGCACGTCAATGGCGCCGGTGTCAGGATCTTTATAGAGAGTCTTCTGCCAGGTTGCACCGCCATCATTCGATAGAAAAACTCCGCGCTCCGGCCCTGCTCCGTAAGCGCTGCCCATGGCTGCCACCAGAACGTGTTGAGGATTCTTAGGGTCAACCGCAATGCGGGAAATGTGCCGTGAATTGCTCTAGTCCAATATTCGTCCAGGTCTTGCCCGCGTTGGTCGATTTATATACGCCGATGCCGTAGGTCAGGTTGGAGCGGAAATCTGCTTCACCCGTCCCCACATAGATGATATTGGGATCAGACGGAGCAACCACGAGCGCGCCGATCGACGCGATGGGCTGCTTATCAAAGATCGGTTCCCAGGTTTCGCCCGCGTTGGTGCTCTTCCAGACACCGCCTCCTACACCTCCGAAATAAAACACACTGGGCTGGGCTTCCACGCCGCTTACGGCAATCGTGCGTCCACCACGGAACGGCCCAATCGAGCGCCAGCGCAAACCACCGAGCGGCCCGGTGACCTGGTTCCAGGCTGTAGGATGAGCAGCAACAGGCTGGGCTTGAGAAGTGGGCACCTGAAATAACAAAACGCAAAACAAACCAGCCGTAAGCCGGAAGATTGGGAGAGACTTGAACAATGATGTCTGCATAAGCAGTGAAATTGTATACGACAAGAAATCTTCTATTCAGAAAAACCATTTGATAGATTCTTGGGTACGCCATTCGCAGAATCAGAAGAGGCCCCTCCGATGCAGATCAACGAACATGTTGTGCCCGGCTACGAACAGATTGTGGAAGGAATTGATAAGGCATCCGGCTACCACGGCATCGTCTTTGTCCATAGCACCGTGCTTGGCCCCTCGGTGGGAGGAACCAGGTTCTGGAAGTATTCCAACACAGATGAGGCTCTCACCGATGGTCTGCGACTCTCGAAAGGCATGACCTACAAAAACGCGCTTGCCGGCCTGCCATGCGGCGGGGGAAAGTCCATCATCCTGCAGCAGCCGGGCCATCCTGACCGTGAAAAGCTGTTTCGTGCCCACGGACGCCTGGTAAATACGCTGAATGGGAAGTACATCACGGCTGAAGATGTCGGCACCAGCCCGTCCGACATGGAATTCATCCTGCAGCAGACACAACATGTGGCGGGGCTGCAGGGGCGTTCAGGAGACCCGTCGCCAAAAACCGCTCGCGGCGTCTTTCGCGCCATGCAGGCAGCCGCAAAATTCAGATGGGGAAGTGATGATCTTTCCGGAAAAACCGTCGCTATTCAGGGATGCGGACATGTCGGCTATTACCTGGCATTTGAATTGGCCAGAGCCGGCGCAAAGATCAAGGCGGCGGACGTTGACGAGGGGAAGTTGACTCGCGTGATCACGGAATTTGGCGCTGTTCCCATCGGGCCTCTGGAGATCATAGCCACCACTGCGGACGCATTCGCGCCGTGCGCGATGGGTGGAGTGCTGAATGACATAACCATTCCGAAGTTGAAAGCTGAAATGGTGGTGGGAGGCGCAAATAATCAACTGCTGGACCAGCAGCGCCACGGCGCTATGCTGCTGGAGCGTGGGATCCTCTATGCCCCGGACTATGCCGCGAATGCCGGTGGCGTGATCAACGGGACCTGCCAGGAGTTGCTCGGATGGAGCGAGCAAAAGACCCTGGAGAAAGTCGACGCGATCTATGCGACGTTGCTGAACATTTTCGACATTTCAAAACGAGAAAAGATCATGACGTTTCAGGCAGCCGACCAACTGGTGGAAAAGATATTACTGCAGGCCCAGCACATCAAGTCACGATGAAATATCGCAATACCAACCCGAAAGAAGCATTCAACGCTCCACGAGCAGCACCTGATATCCCGCCTGATCTGTCCGAACTGGAAGATGCCATCGAGCTATTTCGCGAACGCGAGATCACCATTCGAGAAAAAACAATCTCCGATCTTGCGATTGAAACAAAGCGTGATCGAACGCTGCGGATCGAAAATTGCATTTTGAGCCGGGTAAATTTCGCAGCCAGCAGTTTTAACGGCTTCCGGCTGAAAGACGTTCGTTTTTTGGAATGCGATTTAGCCAACGCAAACATGGTTGGGATGATCGCATTACGGGTGGAGTTCCAGAATTGCCGCCTGACGGGCTTCCGAGCCAACGAATGTGACTTCCAGCACACGCTTATTGCCGGCGGAGATGCTGGTTATTCGCAATTCCGCATGGCCAAGTTCAAATCGACCGTTTTCGAATCCTGTAATTTCGCCGACGCCGATTTCCAGGACGCCGATCTTCGCGGAACCGTGATCCAGCATTGCAATCTCCGCAACGCCGAAATGTCCGGCGCAAAGCTTGAACACGCTGATCTGAGAGGGTCGCAACTGGAAGGACTTCAGGCACGCGCAGATGATCTTAAGGGCGCGATTGTTGATCCTGCCCAGGCCATGGTCCTGGCTGAGATCATGGGCTTGAAAATTCGATAACCGGTCTCAGCCCGCCAGGAAAAAGCAAAACCAGAAGTAATCAGTGTTCATCAGCGGTAAGGTTTTGGCTCTCGCCGTACACACTTTCTTCCAGAGCATCCGTCACGCTCTCAAACTCCAGCTTGTATCCGTCAGGATCAACCACCGCCGTGACCCACATTGAATTGCCAACAAAGGGAAGCTTCGCCTCAATCCCGCGACCATTAATTTCACGATAGATAGCGATGGCATCACGGCATTGAAAGCAAACCGACACGCCCACGCCTTTGTTATCACCTGGTGGGCCTTGATGTCCTGGGCGCGGCGGCCCATATTCCTGAAGCATCAAGGCCGCATCGCCAATCTGCAGCCAGCACCAGCTAAGCTTTCCTTCGTTGATCCATTCCCTGGTCTTCACAAAGCCAAGACCGTCAACATAAAAGCGAAGCGATTTTTCCATGCTGCTGACCATGAAAAAGGGAACGGCCTGCTGAACGTTCGCGGCTGTCTCAGGCAAAGGAGTCGGCGAGGCGGAGGTCATGTTAGTTTCACTCCGGAATTGAATTAGTGAGTTTTAGTTTACAGCTGTTATTTGCCCTGGTCAGGCAAATCTGAACCGCTCAGGCCACGGGTAAGCGGTTGGCTGTGTTGTTCAAAAACTCGCGCGTTCGCGCCGCTCTTTAGTAAGCTATTAGCGCATGGCCACCGATAACTCGTTCGACATCGTAAGCAAAATTGACCTTCAGGAAGTCACCAACGCCATTCAACAGGCGCTGAAAGAGGTACACACCCGCTTTGACCTCAAGGACTCCAAATCAGAGATAGAACTGGAAGGCAAAGACGCCATTAACATGAGCTCGGCCGACGACTACAAGCTCAAGGCGGTCCTGGAGATCCTCCAGAACAAGCTGGTGAAGCGCGGAGTGCCCCTAAAAGGGCTTACCTATGGCACGGTTGAACCGGCCTCAGGCTCGCGGGCGCGGCAGAAAATCACCATGCAGCAGGGAATCCCAATCGAGAAAGCCAAGGAAATTGTGCGCGTCATTAAGGACTCCAAGAAGAAAGCGCAGGCTTCCATCCAATCAGATACTGTGCGCGTGAGCAGCAAGGACCGTGACACGCTGCAGGAAGTGATTGCTCTCTTGAAGAGCCATGATTTCGGGATCGACATGCAGTTCACCAATTACCGCGGCTAAAAATCAGCAGTGAAGGGACATGTTTGAGTTCACCGGCCACAGGCAACGTCAAAGAAGTATTTGAGCTGCTGCGCGACGACCTGGCAGCAATTGAGCGTGAGTTCGGGCGCGATACTGTGTCAAACGTCCGCGCCATTACTGACATCGGCGAATACTTACGCGCCGGCGGTGGCAAGAGAATACGTCCGGCACTCCTGCTCCTGGCTGCCAAGCTTTTTCCCCACGAAGAACGCTCGGCCGTCTGCCTTGGAGCCGTGGTCGAAGTTATCCATACGGCAACGCTTGTTCATGATGACATAATCGACGAAGCCAAGACCCGTCGCGGCCGTCCCGCGGCCAACACGCAATGGGGTAATTCCAAGTGCGTCCTGGCCGGTGACTGGCTCTACATGCAGGCCTTCAAGATCGCCGTTCAGGAGCGCAATTTCAGAATCCTTGACGTGCTCATCGAGCTCACACAGCAGATGGTGGAAGGCGAGCTGCTCCAGATGGAAAAGCTCGGCAAATGCATCTCACTCGATGAACATTTTGACCTGATCTTCCGCAAGACTGCATGTCTGTTTTCCGTTTCCATGCGCATGGGAGCCTTGCTCGGCAATGCCACAGACGAACAGGAATCCCGGCTGGGTGAATATGGCCGCCATCTGGGACTGGCATTCCAAATCGTGGATGACGTGCTGGATCTCACCGCATCAGAAGAGGTGCTTGGCAAGCCCGTGGCCAGCGATCTCCGCGAAGGCAAAGTCACCATGGCTGTAATCCACGCGCTGGAAACGTGCACGCCTGCTGAGCGCAAACTGGTGGAGACCGTGCTGGAAGAGCGTGCCTTTGTGAGCGTCCAGCATGAGCAGATACTGGATATCCTGAACAAGTACGGATCCATCCAGTACGCTCATGACGAAGCAGCCAAACATGCCGTCAAAGCCCGCAGTGCCATCTGCACCTTCCCCGATTCGGAAATCAAACGTGCGCTGCTGATGATTCCGGACTTTGTGGTGGAAAGAAACAGCTAGGCATTGCATGCAGCCGTGCTTGTGTTCGCTGTCCCAACGAAACGGGGATAGAGCTAACTCAGACCACCATGCCCTTAAGAGGTTTGGAGCGAGGCGACAAAAGTACTCGGTAAGGCCTCGCGCCGTCCACGCGCGCCGAGGCCGCCGCAATTGGAGCCTCCTCACGCTAACCAGCACGATGCTCAGCGGCGGTTTGGAGCGCAGCGACATAAACAATTGAATCCCGGTGACTACGGACAATATACTTACTCCATGAGCATTACCGCGGTGATTGTCGATGACGAACAGCTCGCCCGTGATGAGCTGAGCTTCCTGCTGAAATCAATAGACGATGTAAACATCCTGGCGCAAGGACGCAACGGGCTGGAAGCTGTGACCCTGGTGAAAGATCACAATCCTGACCTGCTCTTCCTTGATGTGCTCATGCCTGGACTGGATGGGTTTGGCGTTCTCAAGAAACTCATCGACAGGAAAATCCCGCTGCCCCAGGTAGTGTTTGCCACGGCGTTTGATCAATACGCGGTGAAGGCCTTCGAAGTCAACGCCATCGACTACCTGCTAAAACCGTTCGACAAGAAGCGCGTTGCCCAGGCAGTAGAAAAAGCGCGTAAGAGGGTACAGTCAACCGCATCGGCCGACGGTGAAAAGCTGGACGCGCTGATGAAGATGATAGAAGCGCAGAAGCCGCAGAACTCCAAGGTGCTTCTCCGTTCCGCCGGACGTCTCTTTCTTGTTGACCAGAAAGACGTATGCTACGCCTCTATTGAAGACGGCATCATCAGTGTGGTGGCCACCACCCAGGAAGGCCAATCCAACTGCCGCACGCTGGAAGAACTGCTGGACGATCTGGACCCGGGAATGTTCTGGCGTGCCCATCGCTCCTTTGTGGTGAACATCAACCGGATCAAGGAAGTGGTGCCCTGGTTCAAGAGCTCCTATCAACTCCGCATGGACGATCGCAAACAGACGGAAATCCCCGTCAGCCGCGCCCAGACCAAACGTCTGCGTGAACTGTTCGGACTTTAAGCTTTTTGTCTCAATCCCGAACTCTTTCTTTTAATCCCGAGCCTTTTTCTTTTTAATCCCGAAGCGAAGCGAGGGATCCCTACAGTCTGGAAGAATTGTGAGGCAAACTCATGCTGATGTTTTGGATTTCAATCACAAATCACAAATCACAAATTTGAAATCTCAAATTGCTTTCCTTGGCTCAGGCACAACCTTGCATTCCAGCCGTTTTGATCCTCGCAGGAACGTCACTCTGGTCGTCACTCCTATCCGATCTTCGCCCAGAAACTTGTGGAGCTCATCCACGCCTTCCACCGGCTCACCATCGATAGCCACGATCACATCGCCTTCCTGCAATCCGGCTATGGCAGCAGGACTGCCTGCTTCCGAACCAAGCACCAGCGCACCGGACAGATGTTTCAGATCATAATGCCGGGCAATGGTTTTATTCAGCGGGGCGGTCTGCGCCTGCACGCCAATGTATCCACGCCGCACAACGCCGTGACGAATCAACTTGCTGGCAATAAATCTTGCCGTGTTCACGGAAATCGCAAAGCACAGACCCTGCGCCGGGAGAATGGTCGCGGTGTTCACGCCCACCACTTCGCCATTGGCATTCACCAGCGGGCCGCCTGAATTTCCCGGGTTCAATGCCGCGTCGGTCTGGATCACATCCTCAATCAGCCTGCCGGACTGTGAGCGCAGGCTCCTGCCCAGCGCGCTGACCACGCCGGCGGTCACCGTATATTGAAAACCGTACGGGTTGCCGATTGCCACCACCAGCTGGCCCACACGAATGCGCCGCGAATCGCCCAGCCGGACCGCTGACAGCCCAGGCGCGTCGATGCGCAGAACAGCCAGATCGGTATCCGGATCTTCGCCGATCAATTGCGCCACTGATTCGCCGGAACCAGGCGTGATCACTTTGATATGTTCAGCGCCGTGAACTACGTGGCTGTTCGTGATAACAAACCCGTCAGGTGTAAAGACAAAACCAGATCCGCTGCCGCCGCGTCCGCCCTTTGATTCAACCTGTATGCGCACCACGGAAGGACTGACCGATTCGGCCACTCGCGTGACAACTTGCGAATAGGCGTCCAGCGCCTCAGCTTCACCCGGAATAGTTGTTTCCGGCGACGCTTCGTACGGCTCCGCGGAGAGATAAGAGACAACTTCACTCATGAGCCATTGGATAAAGACTACTCGGAAAAGGATTCAACCAGGTCTTGTAAGGCCTTTCTTTAAGCCTCTCTATTTTTAATGCCGAGCGAAGTGAGGGATTCCTATAGCTTCGAAGAATTGTCACTGGCGAATTCAAATCGCAATTCGCAATTCACAAATCACAAATCTGAATTATTCTCACAACTTTCCCGGCTCAATCCGCCAGACTTTCCCGCCCCGCAAATCCGTCAGCCAGATCGACCCATGACCGGCACGAATGCTGTCGCCGCCGGCGCCTGCCCATTGAGTCACGATGGAGTTGGTACTGACATCAATGCGTGTGACTGGAAATTGTTCCAGGGTCGCCCAGACAGAGTTGAATCCGAAGGCAATCTCACCGCCTTTGCCCGCGAGCCCGGCGTTTATGTCAGCCACGCGACGATTTGTTTTCGCGTCCACGCGCGTCACGGTGCCGTCGCCCTGGTTCAATGTCCATATTGATCCCGCGCCGGCCGTCAAAAATCGCGGGTTCCTGCCCACAGGTATGCGAGCCACCACCCGGTTGGTCCTGGGATCGACCTTGCTGAGCACGCTGTGTTCACTCGAAGTAATCCAAACGTAGCCGCCGAAAAATATTGGACAGAACGATCCCGAAGGGACCACAACGCTGGCGACCACCTTGTTAGTCCCGGGATCAATGCGCGCCAGCTTTCCCGCTCTGCTGCTGGACATCCAAACACTACCGGCCCCTGCCGCAATGCCGCCTTCTGAATCGGCGGGCGTCACGGGAATTGTCGCCTGTAGCTTCCCGCTTGTTAATGAGACGCGGGCCAGATTGTGACTACCGCAACTCGGAATCCAGAGACTTCCATAGGCGGCTACCAAACCCGAGCAAGGATCTTTCACCTTGACCGTGAAGCCGACTGCGTTGTCTTTCGCGCGCAACTGCCAGACCTGATCTTTCGACGCAATCGTTACCCATACCGAGTCGCTGGTTACGGCCATCCAATCCGGATCGCCGCCCACGTCAAAGGTTGCGACTGGAGAAAGCTGCGCCATGTTCTTGCGGACACCCGTCTGCGCCCCAGTTGCCTTGGCCGTCGGTGGGCTGGCTGGCGGCTGCGCTGCGATGACTCCAGTCAACGAAAACATTCCCAACGTGACAAGGAAAACGCAAATCCGGCGATAAAACATATTGGAGTGCATGAATGTTGCAGTATCTCCTAACTGGGCCAAACTTTCATCTGGTACGCCCAATTGAGATTTGCTTGCTTTTTGGTGTTATCAGGTTTATCTGCGTGAATCAGCGGTAAGGTTTGGCTTCTGCTCGTACCTTGAAAATGCTTCCGCTACAATTGCCAGCGTGAAGCCTCTGCAAGGGAAGACCGTATTGATCACGGGTGGCGCTCGCGGACTCGGACGCGCGATGGCCCTGGCGGCGGCCCAGGCCGGAGCAAACGTCGCTTTTACCTATCTGAGTTCGAAAGGCGAAGCCAAAGCTACCGTGGACGAGTTGATTGCTTTGGGCGTGAAGGCACTCGGCATTCAATGCGATGTTCGTTCTGAGACGAGCATTCAAAAAGCCGTTGCCGCGGTGATCAAGAAATTCAATTCCATCGATGTACTCATTAACAACGCGGGCGTTTTTGAGACCGCGCCTTTTCAGGAGATCACGGCAGCGCAGTGGGATCATGTTTTTACGACCAATGTTCGCGGACCATTTCTCATGTCCCAGCGATGCCTGCCGGCGTTGAAGAAATCACGTGGCCGGATTATCCATCTCGGCTCACTGGGTGGCATTAAGCCATGGATCACGCACGCGCACTACTGCTCGGCCAAAGCAGCGTTGCATATGCTGACGAAGGTCATGGCTAAGGCCCTGGCGCCGGAGATTGCAGTAAACTGCTTGGCGCCGGGAATGATCCATGCAAACAAAACTGTAAGGGACTCCGGACTGCTGAAGCGCACTGCTGAGCGCACGCCGATGCGTCGCAATGGCACTCCCGAAGACGTGGTAAGCGCCGTGATGTACTTCGCCACTGCGCCAGCATTCATCACGGGACAAATCCTAACCGTCGATGGCGGATTGGCTCTGGCCTAGGTGTAATCGTGCATCTCCAGCGGCCCGCCGATCGCCTCTACTTCGATCACGACCTTCACCAGCCAGCAATGAGCCATGGTTCTGGTAACTGGTGGCCCTTCGAAGTGATGTTGCACCCGCAGAACCTTATATGTCTCGGCGTGTTTGCCGCGAGTGAGATATATCTCGTCGCCGGTTCTCGGCAGCGGGTTAACCAAGTTGAGCGGACTTGTGGCAACGAGTTCATCCTGTGAAACAAATTCCAAAAGCCCGGAAGCAGATCGGGTGTCACTTGCGGTTTCAGTAACGACTTCTACGCCCTTCAAAAGTTTGGCCGCGCTAATACCTTTAGGCGCCAGAATCGCAGACACCTCGCCGGAAGCCGACATCAGTCCCAATGCCAGATGAATCGGACAAATACGCCGGCTCTTCATCGCGTCAGCTTGCACCGTTGCGTGGTCTAACGCCCGCCTGCAGTCCTCGCTCAACGGCATATCAACGCTGGTAGAAAGCTTTTCTCCTACGGGAAGGGCCCGTTTGCACTCTTCCATCAGATCGTTCACGGAAAAGCCTGCCGCAGCCATAATGAATATTGATCCGCTTTCACGCAGAATTCCCAGCAACATGTGCAGCGCGCCTATTTCAATGGAGCCGCTTTGAGATGCTTCGTAACGGGCAAAGAAGATGGCATGCCGGGCATGATCGTCATACCGTTCGAACATAATCCGCCATTCTAAACCTTGCCCACGCCTCGACATACAAATTACCTTGGCCGATTGGTAGACTACCGCGGTGCTTATCCGTCCCGCGAATTCGGAAGATCTCCCGCGTCTCACCGAGATTTACAACTACTACGTCGTAAATACGCCGATTACCTTCGATCTTGAGCCCTACACGGTTGAGCGACGCAAGCCATGGTTCGAACAATTTGCCACCACCGGGCGGCACCGTCTGCTGGTGGCGGAGGTGGACGGCCTGGTCGTTGGCTACGCCGGCACCACGCGGTTTCGTCCCAAACCGGCCTACGACACCACGGTTGAAACCACGATTTACCTCAGCTCGGAAGCGGCAGGCAAGGGAATCGGCAGCAAGCTATACGGGGCCCTTTTTGATTCACTAGCCAAGGAAGACATCCATCGCATCGTGGCCGGCTATGCCATGCCCAACCCGGCGTCCAAGGCGCTCCATGATCGGTTCGGTTTTCAGTTGATTGGCATTTTCCATGAAAACGGGCGCAAGTTCGGCCGCTACTGGGATGTGGCATGGTCAGAGCGGCCGTTGCGGCTGGAAAAGCCGTGATCCCCGCTCAATGCCGCTTGAAGTATTGCACCGCCCGTTCGTGCTCCTTGGCTTTGTCCATGGACGAGAAGGTTCCCAGGTTGCGACGCTTGCCGGTTTTAGCGTTTTTCTTGCGCGAGTAAAGGCGATATTCGCCTGATTTCAATTTACGGATCATTATGAAATCTAGATGACTTATCGGCGCAAAACGCAGCTCGGGGAAGCCTGACGGTGTCCGTTTTCGCACGCGCTTTCCCACAAACGATCACGTTCGCCACGCGTCAGACACCGGGCAGCCCCAATCCCGTTGATTTTGCAGCCCAGATTTCGCAATCACAATGGCAGAGATGTTGCTTATAACTTTAATAGCGGTCGGAGACTCAAGCCTCAAATATCAAAATCCTGGTAGATGGAGATTTAGGATATGGCAAAGGTTGAACGCATTCGTGAGCTGGTTACTGGATCAGTTGATCTGGATTATGTACGTCAAAAGACGGAAGCCGGCTGGAAGCTGGTGGCTATGGAGTGGCGTCGTGAGCTGCCCGGCGACTCACATGACCAGGCGGTCATCGTGGAGGAAATTCCATACGGTTTGCGCGTTGCAGGGGATTGCAGCCGGCTGGAGGAAGATCCCGAAGAGCGTGAGGTCCTGGTGCAGATGATGGAGCTCATTGTGCAGGATTATTCCATCACGCTGGTGGCCTCTGAACTCAACAAACGCAGTCTGCGTACACGCAGCGGCGGGCCCTGGACACCGGTCTCCGTCTTTAACATGCTGCCGCGGCTGATTGAGGTAGGTCCCCAGATATTCACCAGCGATGAATGGGATGAACGTCGCAAACATCTCTTGAATCTCGTCTAGGCCTCACGCCTGCCTTTGAGCCAGCTGCCGGTCATTATGCTGTCGCTCATTCAAAAGACCCGCTTTCGAGCGGGTTTTTCTTTTATGTAGTCGCTTCTTGTTTGTGCGATGAGGGACCGTTAACTTCGTTTTTGTTTACCATGGTTTCCAACGAACCATGAAGATCATCAGCGTTGGGGAAATCCTTTGGGACCTGGTGGACGACCGTGAGTTTCTTGGCGGCGCGCCTCTGAACTTTGCCCTGCATGGCGCCCAGCTTGGCCATGACGTGACCATGGTGAGTGCCGTTGGGGAAGATGATCGCGGCAAACGTGCTTTGATCGAAATTGCCGCACGCGGGCTGCGCACAGATTTCATAGCGCGTGTTCCATCTCACCCAACGGGCACTGTCAGCGTGAACGTGTCGAACCACGGCCTTCCCAGTTACACCATCCATCGCCCCGCAGCTTACGATTTTCCAACGCTCGCTGCAGCACCCGGCGATGGACCAGCGCTCGATCTGCTCACCTCTCCGCCGCCTGACTGGATTTACTTCGGTACTCTTCAGCAGCTCAGTCCTGTAGCAAACCAGCTCCTGCGGATGGTTCTCGACTCCGCGCCGAAGACCCGCCGCTGTTATGACATTAATCTGCGCCGCGACAGTTACACTCCTGCGCTCATCCGAACGCTTCTTTCATCAGCCAACGTGTTGAAGCTGAACCAGGACGAAGTTGGCGAGGTTGCAGCATTGATGCCAAACAAAGCCCAAAGCAGCCTCGAACAATTCTGTCGCGCCGCCGCTCTGGCCTTCGACCTGGAAGCCGTTTGCGTAACCCGAGGCGCGGAGGGCTGTGTTCTTCTGCTTGGGAACGAATATGCCACTGCGGGTGCTCCCAAAGTCACTGTCGCAGACACCATTGGCGCGGGCGACGCCTTCTGTGCCGCTCTCCTTCACGGTATCGGCCTCAATTGGCCTGCCCAGAAAATCGCGCAATTCGCCTGTGGCGTGGGCGCTCTGGTCGCCAGCCATGCCGGCGGATCTCCACGGTGGCATCCTGCAGAGATCGTCTTTATGCCGTGAGCCCGCCGTGATCCCGCGCAATCCCGTACAATTTCTTGAAGGAAGAAAGCTTTCATGCCCGACCAACGCACCGTCTTTCTCTTCGATGTGGACAACACGCTCCTGAACAATGACCGCGTGACCGCCGACCTGAAGAAATACCTGGAAAAGCATGTTGGCCCGGAACGCCAGCAGCATTACTGGGACTTCTTTGAGCAGCTTCGCAGCGAACTCGGCTACGCTGATTATCTCGGCGCTTTGCAGCGTTATCGCATTGAGTATCCGCGCGATCCCACCCTGCTGGCTGTATCGCGTTTCCTCATCAACTATCCGTTTGCCACCCGCCTCTATCCTGATGCGCTGGACGCTATTGAGTACGTGAAGCATTGGGGTGAAGCGGTGATACTTTCCGACGGCGATGTAGTCTTTCAGCCTCTCAAAATCGAGCGCTCAGGAATCTCAGAAGCTGTCGACGGCAAAGTTTTGATCTATATCCACAAAGAGCAGGAGCTGCAGGACGTGGAAAAGCGCTATCCCGCGGACCACTACGTGCTCATGGATGACAAGGTGCGCATTCTTACGGCGGTAAAAAACATATGGGGCAGCAAGGTCACCACGGTCTTTCCTCGACAGGGACATTACGCGCTGGATGCCAAGCTGGTGGCCAGCCTTCCGCCACCCGACATTACGATTGAAAGAATTGGCGAGCTGATGAGCTGTTCCGGAGAGCAGCTGCGGGCGATACGAGGGTAGATAATGGTGTCAGATGTTATTATTTCGGTTCGCTCTTCGCTCAAGGAGCGAAATAGACGGAGGTTTAACCGCATGCCGAAATTTGTCATTGAACGTGACCTGCCCGGCGCTGGCAGCCTGAACACGCAGGAGTTGAACGCTATCTCACAGAAATCGTGCGGTGTCCTCATGAACATGGGCCCGCAGATTCAGTGGGTGCATAGCTACGTTACCCAGGACAAGATTTACTGTATCTACATTGCGCCGGACGAGAAAACGGTCCGCGAGCATGCCACCCAGGGAGGTTTTCCCGCTAACCGTGTCTCTGAAATCAAGACCATGATCGATCCGACCACGGCGGAGGTCTAGCTTCTCTTCACGGCGATACCCTGGATCTCAAATCGCGCGTCAAACAGTAGTTTGCCCGATCCCAGAAATGCCCGGGCAGGGTATCCGCCATTGAAATAGGTCCGGTAGACCACGTTAAATTCGGTGAACAAACTCACGTCTGAACAGAAAATCTGGATGAAAACCAGGTCCTGCATCGTCAAACCTGCAGTCTCAACTGTCTTCTTGAAAGCGTCCAGCATCATCTCGGCTTCATCGCTTGCATCTGCCGGCGGACGTCCGGTAGCGGGATCCAGGCCCAGATGCCCGCTGATGTAAAGTGTGTTGCCGGCCCACACGGCATCACTAAAAGGAAGATTTTCTTTTTCAGTACGCGCTGAGCGAAGGCGCTTATGGTCTGCCATTGCCAAACCAATACTCAAAGCCGAAAAGCCCATCAGCAACAGATGTCCATGGATCAAGACTGCCTCCTGAAACTTTCATCAGAGTTACCTACTTGATTTTAATAGCAGGGCAGTGGGGCGCGGCCAGCGAAAGGATTCTTTCGCGAATAGCGGTGCGCACCTGGGCGAGGGCTTTCTTGTTGTCGAGCAACTGAAAACCGGAATGGGCCCCGATGGTCAAAGAGTAGATCTCAAACGCAAACTGCTGCGCATCCACGGACGTTTTCAAGTGCCGTGCCTTGACTGCGCCCTCTACTGACCGTTCCAGCACTCCTACCCAGCGCTGCATCGATTTGACAATGGCGTCGCGCACCGGGCCGGGGCGGCTGTCAAATTCAAAGGAAGCCGCGGCAAAAAAACATCCACCCTTGAAGACTTTGCCTTCCACGTAGTCCATAAAATTGATAAAGAGCTGCCACATGCGGGGAACGCCCTGCGGCATTTCCAGCGCAGGCCGAATTACGTGCTCCGTGAAGATCTCCCCGGCCATGGCCACCGTGGCCAGTTGCAGATCTTCCTTGGAGCCGAAATGCGCGAACAAGCCGCTCTTGCTCATCTTCAATTCATCGGCCAGGCGTCCAATGGTGAGGCCCTGCAGCCCTTCGGCAGAAGAAATGTCCACGGCAACGCGCAGAATGCTTTCCCGCGTACGTTCGCCTTTGGGCGCACGTGTCACTTTCGGCCTGGCAATGGCAGATGGCATTGGTTTCACTATACTTTCACAAAGATAATAGCACGAACGTTCGTTTATATGGAATAATGTCTGCCGGGGTACCCAGAGGGTTTTATGAAGTTCATGCGTAATGGCTCCGCCTCTCTGCTTTTATTGCTCCTGGTGTTCGCCTCTGCGGCCATGAAGGCGGAAGACATTCCGCTTCAGCGCTGTGACCGTCTTCCTGTGGTCCAGGTGCGCATCGGCAATTCTGATTTCCTGTTTCTGGTGGATACCGGCGCCACGTCCATGCTGAATCTCAAATCCTTTCCCCATGGTGACGCGACCCATGTGTCAGTAAGTTCCTGGACGGGCACAGTCGAAGCCCGGGCACAGAATGTCTCGATTGCTGAACTAGTCATTGGTCTACATCATGTACACAATCTGAAGCTGCCGGCCGTCGATCTTTCGCAGATTGGCCGTGCCTGTGGCCGGCAGTTGGATGGCATTGTTGGCGTGGATCTGCTCGGACAGCTGGGAGCTACGGTTGACATCAAGAACCAGATTGCCCATCTGGCGGACACGCTCTCAGATGACGCGCGCATTGCGGAACTGCATGAACAATTGGCGAGCTGTGAAGAGGCATTTAACCGTGGCGACGAAAAGAAATTTGCCGAATGCCTGGCTCCCCACGTGGTGGTATTTACCGCGGGCGGCGATTTCTATGGACGCGAAGCCAGCATGGAGTACTACCACAAACGCTATTTCACCCATGATCCGCCGGCGCGCCTGCTGACCACCGCGCGCGCGCACCACGCCATAGGTGACGCTATCTGGGTGGAATATGACATGCGCATTGTTCTGGGACCGCAGGTCATCAGCGCCCGCGGTACTGCGCTGTGTGAAAAGTCAGGCGGCCGCTGGCGCATTGTGCATATGAACCATTCAGCGCCTCCAACGGACACCGTGGAAGCGAAATCTGCCGCCCGGTAAATCTTTGTCACAGGATTAAAATGATGGCGATGACCGCCAAAAAACTCAAAAGACTGCTCAGCATCTACGGCCCGTATCTGGGAGCAGGCGTACGCGTCACACACATCAGTGATGATTTTCTAACGGCGCACGTTGAGATGGCGCTGCGTTTCTATAACCGGAATTATGTTGGGACACACTTCGGCGGCTCGCTCTACGCGATGGTCGATCCGTTTTACATGCTGATGCTGATCAACATACTCGGGCCCGACTACATCGTCTGGGACAAGTCAGCCGCCATTCGATTCAAACGTCCGGGCAAGGGAACCGTGAGAGCCGTTTTCCAGATTCCGGCTGAGCGAGTAATAGAGATCAAGGCGGCAGCCGACGCCAACGGCAAAGTTGAACCAGAATTCCAGGTCGTGGTCACGGATGCAGAAGGACAGGTGGTGGCTGAAATCGACAAGCTGCTGTATGTTCGCAGGAAAGACAAGAAGCCGCAGTGAGCTCTAGCGCTGGCTGATGAACGCTTTCACCACAATCGCCCGCGGATCGCGTCCCAGAGGGATCATGGTTTCCATGACGGGGATATCCGGCTGCGGATGCCCGGTGCGATCGATCAAGGACAGTACAGAAAGATCGCCACTGGCCGTGTTCACCACCAGCAACATAAGCTGATTTGGCGAAATCGCCATGCTCTCAGGATGGCTGCCTACCGAAATCGAATGCAACAGCTTACCGGTATCAATGCTGTACACCGCCACCGTATCGGATCCGAAGTTGGTTACATACAGCAGGGAATTATCAGGGGTCACCATGGCACGCACAGGGTGATCGCCAATCAGGAACGTATTGTTCACCTCATTGGCGCCCGTCACGATTTCCGAGATTGAGCTTGCGTCGTAGTTGCAGATAAAAACTTCACCGCCATCCGGCTTCACGGCAATTTGCAGCGGCGTTTGTCCCACGTCCAGCAGAGTAAGCAGATGGCCTTCTTTCAAATCGACGGCCGCGATCTGTCTTGAGTCGCTGCAAGCTACAAATACTTTGCTCGAATCCGGAACAATGCCCATATCAACCGGCTTAGCGCACGTCTTGACCTTGCCGCGCAGCTCCAGAGTGCTCGTATCTATCAGAGCGATGGCATTTTCGTCGTTCAGAGTAACGAGCACCAGTTTGCCGTCCGGGGTCAGCTTGGCCATATTGCTGCCGCCACCGATTGCGATTGTCTTGATTACCTTCCGTTGGTCCAAGTCTATTACGGAAACATTCGCCGACCCTGAATTGGCTACGTAAGCCCGTTTGCCATCCTGCGAGACGTCCACAAAATAGGGTGCGCGCTGCACGCCGATGGTGGCGACCACCTTATTACTCTCCGCATCAATCACGCTGATGTTGTTGGATTCCGTGTTGGCAACGTAGATTTCATTCTTCTTTGGGTTGGTGGCAAGCCCGGTAGGGCTCTTGCCCACCGGCACAATTGCCTGCACACGCAATCCGCGCAGATCTACCACGGTTACGTTATTGCTGCCGCCATTGCTGATGTATGCGGATTCGCGGAAGTTAGCTACGGGCTCCGGCGTCTCTTTACAGCCGGTGAGAGCCGGCAGGAACAGACTTAACGTAATTACCAGCCGGATGAAGGAGTTGGCGTTCAATTATTTTGCGGCCTTTGCCACAGCGGGCCGCTGTAACGGCTCTTGAACATTGCGATGTACCACCGGAGCAATCTGGCGGATCTCCGCCATGAGTTCGTCGAACTGCTCCGGAAAGACTGACTGTGCACCATCCGAGAGCGCGCGATCAGGATCGTTATGCACTTCCACGATCAGTCCGTCAGCTCCCACCGCCACTGCGGCGCGGGATAGAGGCAGCACTTTGTCGCGCTTGCCGGTGCCATGGCTTGGATCAACAACAATGGGCAAATGGCTCAGTTTCTGTACGGCCGGAACTATGCTCAGATCCAGAGTGTTGCGGGTATGGTCGGCAAAGGTGCGCACGCCTCGTTCGCACAGGATTACCTGATAGTTGCCTTCGCTCATGATGTATTCCGCAGCCATCAGAAATTCTTCCAGGGTTGCCGACATTCCTCGTTTCAGCAGGACAGGCTTGCGCATGCGTCCGGCTTTCTTGAGCAGGGAGAAGTTCTGCATGTTGCGGGCGCCAATCTGTATGCAGTCTGCATATTCCGCCACCAGATCAAGGGATTCATTGTCGATCGCCTCGGTCATAATCATCAGGCCAAAACGATCACGGATTTCAGCCATGATTTTCAAGGCATCCTCGCCCAGGCCCTGGAATGCGTATGGCGAGGTACGCGGCTTGTAAGCTCCGCCGCGAAAGAACCTTGCCCCTGTTTTGGCGACGCGTTCAGCCACTGCGAATGCCTGGTCACGGGACTCAATGGAGCATGGTCCGGCGATAATTCCCAGGTCGCGAGCGCCAAAAGATCCATCCGATCCAGGGAAAACCACCACGGTATCTTCTTCCTTCACATCGCGGCTGACCAGCTTGTACGGCTTGCTGACAATGATGACTTCCTGCACGCCCGACATCTCTTCCAGCGTGCCCGCTTCCATGGCCCCTTTGTTGCCCGTAATGCCGATGGCCGTCCGCTGCGCGCCTGGAATGGCGTGCGCGCGATACCCAAGACTCTCTACCCGTTCGCAAACGGCGCGCACCTGTTCTTCGCTGGCATGCGCCTTCATCACTACTAACATTCGCCCTGACCTCGTGGAACAGTCAGTTTACTGTGATTCGGGCTTCAGGAGCAATCGAAACCCTTCGACTTAGCGTGTTAGAATCAATCGTTTAGCGCATGCCGCCCAGTAAACAAGCAGGTACGGAAGCCTCCCGCCGCAAGCTCAGCCTTAAAGATGTCCTGTTATGGTCCCAGGGCGATCCCCCACCGCCGGGCCCTCGGCGCATCGGTATTCATACTTCCACGTCGGGCGGGGTTGCCATGGCAGCCGAGCGGGCCTACCGCCTCGGGGCCAATACCTTCCAGATATTTTCTTCGAGTCCGCGGCAGTGGAAGCCCTATGAATTGGCAGGTTCGCAGTGTGTCGAGATGGCCCGGTTACGCGACCAATATCACATTGGTCCGTTGGTTATTCACACCAGCTATCTGGTGAATCTCGCCAGCGCCACCCCGGAGTTCCATCGGAAATCCGTGGCAGCGTTCCGCGGGGAACTGGAGCGCGCGCTGGCTCTCTGCGCAGACTACCTCGTTCTTCACCCCGGTTCATTTCGCGGACGCAGCCGGGAAGAAGGCCTGCGGCTGGTCGCGGAGTCGATTGCTGAGGCCGCGCAGGACCTCGATCTGGAGAAATCAAACCTTAAAGTATTACTTGAGAATACGGCTGGAGCAGAATTCTCGCTGGGTGGGTCGTTTGATCAGATAGCGCATCTATTGGAATACCTCAAGCCAGTCTGTCCTGCAGGCGCATGCATTGACACCTGCCACACTCACGTTTCTGGTTACGACATTGTTTCCGAAGCCGGATGGCAGGAAACTATGCGCCGGCTGAACGAAAGCATTGGTTTAGAGAATGTTCACGTGTGGCATTGCAATGACGCAAAAGACGCCCACGGCTCCAAACGTGACCGGCACGAGCATATTGGCAAGGGAACGATCGGGCTGGAACCGTTTCGAAGGCTTCTCAACGATCCGCGCACGGAACACGCGGCATTTATCGCGGAAACGCCCATCGATGAGCCAGGCGACGATTTGCGAAACATCGAAACGTTAAAATTATTGGTGAAGGTTCCCGCCGACGGGATTCCGGCAAAACGGAAAAGGGCATAAAATCAAACATGGCTGAAACAAAAGACATTCCCGCCAACCCATCTCAAGCGGACCCATCACAACGGCAGAATACCGAAGACCGTTATGATCCGCAGCGCATAGAAGAGAAGTGGCAGGCCCGCTGGTTGGCCGACCCCAAGCTCTTTGCCGCCGACCCGCCCAGCAGCCAGCGCAAGAAATATTACGTGCTGGAGATGTTGCCATATCCCTCAGGCGTGCTGCATATGGGACACGTCCGCAACTATGCCATTGGCGATGCTCTTGCCCGTTACATGTGGATGCAGGGCTGCAACGTGCTTCATCCCATGGGTTGGGATGCATTCGGCCTTCCCGCGGAAAACGCCGCCATCAAGAATAACGTTCCGCCCAGACAGTGGACGCTCCAGAACATCGCTCACATGAAGACGCAGATGGGGCGGCTCGGCTTCACCTATGACTGGTCGCGCGAAGTCACCACCTGCTTGCCGGAATACTATCGCTGGAACCAGTGGTTCTTCATCAAGCTTTATGAAAAGGGCCTTGCGTATCGCAAAAACAGCAAGGTGAACTGGTGTCCTGACTGCGCAACCGTACTCGCCAATGAACAGGTGGTCGGCGGCATGTGTTGGAGGCATGAAGAAACCCCTGTGATCCAACGCGAACTTGAGCAATGGTTCGTACGGACCACCAAGTATGCCGATGAATTGCTGGATGGCATTGACAAGCTCGAAGGCTGGCCGGAAAAAGTGCGCACCATGCAGCGCAACTGGATCGGACGCAGCGAAGGCGCGCTCGTTGACTTCATGGTCGACGGACCGTGCAGCCCCGATAGCGACAAGATCTCCGTCTTCACTACGCGCATTGACACTATCTACGGCGCAACTTCGATTCAACTTGCGCCTGAGCATCCGCTGGTGACTGACTTGGTCGGTAACGATCCCAGTCTTCATGCAAAGGTTGAAGAACTTATCAATGAGCAGAACCGCGCGAAAGAATCAGGCCAGGTTGAAGCTCTAGAAAAGCACGGTGTATTCACCGGGCGCTATGCCATCAACCCGTTCAATGAAGAGAAAGTCCCCATCTGGGTGGCGAATTATATTCTCATGGGCTATGGCACCGGAGCCATCATGTCTGTTCCGGCCCACGATGAACGCGATCATGATTTCGCCACCAAATATGGCATTGACATTCGGGTAGTGATTCTCCCGCGTCGCATTGGTGATCCGCCTCCCTCCGGCGAAGCCGAAAAGCCGATGCTTCCTTACACGCACAAAGACAGCATGCTCATCAACTCCGGGCCCTTCAATGAGCTTTCCAATGAGCAAGCCATCAAGAAGATGACTGCGTTTGCGGAAGAGCATGGTTTTGGCAAAGCTACGATCACGTATCGCTTGAAGGATTGGGGAATCTCCCGCCAGCGTTACTGGGGCACGCCCATCCCCATGCTTTATTGCGAAAAAGATGGCATTGTTCCAGTGCCTGAGAACCAGCTTCCGGTGCTCTTGCCAGACAACGTGCCAATCACGCTCGAAGGCGGCTCTCCGCTTTCGCACATTCCTGAATTCGTGAATGCCACGTGTCCTATATGCGGCGGGGCGGCGCGGCGCGAAACCGATACCATGGACACCTTCGTTGATTCGTCCTGGTATTTCTATCGCTACACCAGCACGCATGTGAATGATCGCCCGCTCGATACTGCTGCCGTTAACTACTGGTTTCCCATCGACCAATACATCGGCGGCGTTGAACACGCAATCCTCCACTTGATCTATTCGCGATTCTGGACCAAATTCATGCGTGATCTCGGTATGGTCCATAATGACGAGCCGGCAGAGCGTCTCTTCACTCAGGGCATGGTGATTAAAGACGGCGCCAAGATGTCTAAAAGCAAAGGCAACGTGGTCTCGCCAGACGAGATGGTAGCCCGCTACGGCGCTGACTCAACCCGCATGTACGCGCTCTTTGCTGCCCCTCCCGACCGCGACCTTGATTGGCAGGAAGCCGGGGTGGAAGGCGTCCACCGCTTCCTGGGACGCGTGTATCGATTTGTGATGCGCCACGCAGCCGCGAAAGAATCTCAACGGAGAGACGGGGCACGCCCTGTATCCGGTGAAGCCGCCTCGCCCAAGGTCCGTCAGGTGCAACGCAAACTTCACCAGACCATAAAGAAGATCACGGACGACTTTGCAGGACGCTGGCACTTCAACACCTGCGTAGCCGCCATTATGGAATTCGTCAACGAGCTCTACGGTGCGGAGGACGAGATTGCAGCGGGGAAATTTTCGGCAGAGGTCTTGGCTGATGTGCAGCGCAAGCTTGTTCTTTTGCTTGGACCCTTTGCGCCGTATCTCGCCAGCGAACTCTGGGAGGTCCTGGGTGAGAAGAGCAACCTCCTTCGCCAGGCGTGGCCTGTCTATGATCCCGCGTTGGCAAAAGAGGACGAGATCGAATATGCAGTCCAGGTCAACGGCAAGATCAGGGCCCGCTTTTCCGTTCCAGCGGACAGTTCTGAGGACTTCGTTCGCGAGCGCGCCCTAGCCGACGAGAAAGTGAAAGCCGCCATGGAAGGCAAGCAGATGGCGAAGCTCATCGTGGTGCCCGGCAAGCTGGTAAACATCGTGGTGAAGTAAGCGCAACACCAATCAAACCTTACCGCTGATAAACGCAGATGCTATGGATTTTCGGAAAACTGCTTTAACCACGAAGGACACATAAGGAACACCAAGGATTTCTCGCAGGCTTCCTTTGTGCTCCTTCGTGAGCTTTGTGGTTAATCTCTTTTTGGTTTTTAAATCACTGAAGATCAGTGTCATCTGCGTTCATCAGCGGTATGTTTTTCCCGGCTTGCCGAAACACCCGCAATAAGAGAAAATCATCCGTGGAAGAACAATCTATAGTCATCCTCGATTTCGGCTCGCAATATACTCAGCTCATCGCGCGCCGCATCCGTGAACTGAAAGTATTCTCCGTCGTGCTGCCCTGCACGGCTCCACTCGACGAAATCAAAAGCTATCGTCCCGCCGGCATCATCCTGAGTGGCGGACCTTCGTCGGTTTATGACGAAGATGCTCCTCCGGCCGACGAACGTGTTTTAGCTCAGGGACTGCCTGTGCTCGGAATCTGTTACGGATTGCATTTCATCGCGCACAAACTGGGCGGCAACGTGGTTCCCGGACCCAAACGCGAATACGGTCACGCGGAAATTACCGTCTCCGAGCCTTCGCGGCTCTTCAAAGATCTTCCGCCTTCGCTCAATGTCTGGATGTCCCACGGTGATGAAGCCAAGGCGCTGCCTTCAGGCTTCAAGGTCATCGCCCGCTCCAGCAATGCGCTTGCGGCCATGCAGGATGAAGCCCGCCGCATATGGGCCGTGCAGTTTCATCCGGAAGTTCACCACAGCAAGCGGGGTGTCGATCTCCTGCGCAACTTTGTTTACGACATATGCGGCGCTCGTGGCGATTGGACTCCCCAGCACTTCATCAATGACACCATTCGCCAGGTCAAAGCCACGGTAGGCGAAAAGGGAAGAGCCATCTGCGGACTCTCCGGAGGCGTTGATTCCGCCGTTGCCGCAGTGATCATCAACAAAGCCATGGGTGATCGCCTGACCTGCATCTTTGTCAATAACGGCGTTCTGCGCAAAGATGAATTCGCCAAGGTCCAGCTCAACATGCGCGACAAGCTGGGTTTGAACCTGGACGCAGTGGACGCCTCAGAGCGTTTCTTGAAGAAGCTGGCGGGCGTCACCGAGCCGGAAAAGAAGCGCAAGATTATCGGCAACGAGTTCATTGAAGTTTTTGACCAGGAAGCGCACCGCATTGAGCGCGAAATCGGCAAGGTTGACTGGCTGGTCCAGGGAACCCTGTACCCTGACATCATTGAATCGCGCAGTGTGCGCGGCCCATCGCAGACCATCAAATCGCACCACAACGTCGGCGGCCTGCCGGAAAAGATGAAACTCAAGCTGATTGAACCCTTAAAGGATTTGTTTAAGGATGAGGTCCGCCGCATTGGCCGCGAACTCGGTATGCCGGAAGAGGTCCTACAGCGCCAGCCATTCCCCGGACCAGGACTTGCCGTGCGCATTCTGGGGGAAGTCACGCCGGAACGCATCGCTCTTCTTCAGGAAGCTGACGACATTGTGGGAGCAGAGATCAAAGCTGCGGGCCTTTACAGCCAGATATGGCAATCCTTCGCGGTGCTGCTTCCTGTCATGAGCGTCGGCGTGATGGGCGACCAGCGCACTTACGCCTATACCTGTGCCATTCGCGCCGTTCATTCGGAAGATGGCATGACCGCCGACTGGGTGCCCTTGCCTTACGACGTCCTGAAGAAGATTTCCAACCGTATTGTGAACGAAGTCCGAGGAATCAACCGCGTGGTTTATGACATTACGTCAAAGCCGCCGGGCACCATTGAGTGGGAGTAAACCGGCTGCATGGTCATCCGGGTTCGGATGAGAAGATGCCTACTTGCGATTCCTGCGTCAAGACATTACCACAGACGGCTGTGATATCGGACCTTTAGATATAAGGTAGTGAAAACATAAAAGGCAATTGATAGAAACATCATCAGCACAGCGTGAGTCGTTGCCTTTTGTCTTGGGCTGAATCGGCGGGTGAGTTTGGCGATGAACGAGAGTTTTTCGTCTGGAGGACTCATCGAGACAACGAAAGCCGATTTTCCTGGCCATGCGCGCTCCAACCTTTCTGCTATAAAGCCCACGGATTCTGCTGCTTTTTCTGCGGGTTCTGTAGATTGAGGGGCTGGAAGAAAGGTAACAGGGTCGGGTTGAGAAGCAAGATGTAAATCAATTTGGCCGCCGCGATCCGGCCAATACTCTAGCCGCACGATTGCTTTCCACGGAGTAACATGCCAACGGAACCACTTACGGAAGTGGATTCCTTCTTCGTCGGCCCATCCAAAGGCCAGGCTGTCCATCAGAATCGGCCATGAAGCATGGATTTGAAGTGCTGGCGGTGACGTGCCAAACAAATAAGCTGCAGCGCAATAGACGATCAAGGCCGAAATTGCAAAAATGACGGAAACAGTCCAAGTATTGCCATCTGAGTGAATGAACAGGCACAGACCAATGTGAACGATCACAGTGGGTGCTGCGAGCCAAACCATGGTTTCCACCCATCGCCCTGGAGAACCAAGCGTATGTTGAGCATTGGACCGCCGTTTTGATCTTAACGGTCCGGTGGAGTTGATCTCCCGGTTTTGCGTATCCATTGCCACATCAGGCTGAGAATTGAGACGCAGACGATCTGCAGGTTGCATTCTAACGGTTTCTCCTCAACCGGAATCATGGTCAGGCAGGGAAATGCAGCTAATCTTAACGCAAGCCCTCCCGACGGCGAAGGTTACCATCGTCAACCGTTTACTCAGATTTCTTGTTCCGCTTTAACCACAAAGCAAAAGCGGGGCATCCCAGCCCCGCTCAGCTAAAGCATTACTTGAGGTTTTCTAAACGCCCGCCAGCGCGGGTTCCTTTACTTCATAGAACGAAAACCAGGAAGTCGCGGCCTTCAGGCTGGCATTTACGTTTTCAATGTTCTTCACGCCTTCGCTTTCCAGCCATTTGCGGAATGCATCGGCGCCCTGTTTGCCGTAGATCGGTATTCCATCTTTCCAGGTCGCACGACCGCACAGTACTCCATTGAATTTCACGCCAGCTTCGGCCGCCAGGGCCAATGATTCATTGAACTCGGGATTGCTGACGCCGGCGGATAGATAGATGAAAGGCTTGGTGGCCGACTCTCCCACTCTACGGAAGATATCCATGGCTTCCTGACGCGTGTAGGCCTTTTGTCCGGCAAAGGACTTGGTGCCCTCTACAAACTTCATGTTCACCGGAACTTCCACTTTCAGGACGTCAACGCCATAGCGCTCTTTGGAAAACTCCGTCATCGACTGGCCTACGATCTCCGGCTTCTTTTTGGCGAATTCCAGGCCTTTTTCGTCGGCGCCTTCTTCGTAGCCGACAAATTCCAGGAAGAAGGGAATATCGTTGGCGCGACATTCGTCGCCAATTCGCTCTACCCACGCGTGTTTGCGATCGTTGATCGACTTGCCGTCCGTGGGCGTGTAATACAGCAGGATCTTCAGGCAGTCTGCTCCTGCCTCCTTGATCCGACGCACGGACCAATGATCCAGCAGGTCAGGCAGGCGGCCGGCACCGGTCTTGTCATAGCCAGTCTTCTCGTATGCCAGCAGCAGTCCGGAGCCTTTGGCACGGCGTTTGGCAGCCGGCAGGCCCCATTCCGGATCCAGCAGGATGGCGCTGGCATGCCGCGTCAGGACTTCACTGACGATCGTCTTGAACTCTTCCAGCATGGCGTCAGTAATCTCGCCGCCTTTTTCCTTGGCCAGGGCTTTTTGTAAGGATCCGCGCTGGTCCATGGCAGCGGCCGCAATCACTCCGCGTTTGTCGGAGACGTTTTTCATACCAGCGAGTTTTCCCGGAGTGAGTTTCACGATTTATTCCTCCTGAGTTGAAGCAATCCAATGATGAAGTGGTGTTACTGGCGCGTCGTTCCTTGGTTTTGAACACCAGTCTTGAACAAGGACATTGAACGAGCATCTCTCAACCTTAGATGCACCATTCAGCCAGTCAACCCCACATTGTACAAAATTCCAAGGTACAAAATTCCAGCGCGGAAAATGTGCTTATGGGAAAGGAAACACTTGAGGTTATTTCTTGCCTGGACAAAATTGAACGTTATAGAATTCGCGGAAGCCAAATGAATCCGCTAGGTAAGGTACTCTCAGGTCGAACCAAGAGGCGTTACGGGCTTCTTTCTCATGATGACTCGGCAGGCAAAGCTCATCGCTCTCGCCCCAGTCATACCACCGTGTTTCTACCGGGCTCCCCGATACGGTTGACCGGCATTTATGAGGTGATCCATGACAGGGCACACCGCGTAGCCCATGAGGCCGTCCTCCACGGAAAGGACCTTTTTCCCAGTTGCGATCAATGCGGTGAAAAAGTTCGTTTCCGGCTGATTCGCACGGCACCCTATATTTTCGATGACGAAGATTTTATCCCGGAGCCGTGACCTGTTACTGCACCAAAGGCAGCTTTTGCAGAATTGACCGTTGCTTTGCGATGAGCGCCTCAACGCCCTTGCTTGCATACTCCATCATCTTCTTGAGCTGGTTCTCGTCAAAAGGATGCTGTTCGGCCGTGGCTTGGATCTCCACAATCTTACGTCCGCTGGTCATGACAAAGTTGAGATCAACATCCGCATGCGAATCTTCCTCGTAGCACAGATCCAGCAGGATGTTGCCTTCCACGATGCCAACGCTCACAGCCGCCACAAAGTCGCGAATGGGCGCGGCAGAAAGCGTTCCCGCTTCCACCAGCTTCTCCATCGCCAGCCCAAGGGCCACGAAAGCTCCAGTGATGGAAGCCGTCCGTGTGCCGCCATCTGCCTGGATCACGTCACAATCCAGAGTGATGGTGCGCTCGCCCAGTAGATTCAAGTCCACAGCAGCCCGCAGGGCCCGCCCAATCAGGCGCTGGATCTCATGCGTTCTTCCACCCTGGCGTCCCTTGGCAGCTTCCCGTGGTGAGCGCGTTAGCGTGGCGCGCGGGAGCATGCTGTATTCCGCGGTAATCCAGCCTTTGCCGGAGCCTTTCATGAATGACGGAACGGATTCCTCAATCGACGCCGTGCAGATCACCCGGGTGTTACCGACTTCAATCAGCGCCGATCCTTCTGCCGTGCGGATAAAGTCTGGGGTGATATCGATCTGGCGAAGCTGGTCCGGTGCACGATTGTCTGAGCGAAACACCATGTCTTTGTTTTTCGTTGTCATAGTTTCACTTGTTATTTTTCAATGTCGACTAACTCTACGTTTTCTAGCGAGTTTCCCAGAAATTTTGCTCCCAGGCGGCGGAACTTATCCACTGAGTCAGTGGCAAAACATTTCAGGGTGCCGGGCGTGACTGTGCGGGACTGATTTGTCTTTGCCACCAATTCCACCACCCTGGCCGCGGTGGATTCTGCGGAATCCACAATCTCCACATCCGGTGGAACGACTCGCCGCAGCAGCGGACGGATCAACGGGTAATGTGTGCAGCCCAGCAGCAGCACGTCAGCATCACGGGCGTCATCGCGGAAAATTTCATCCATATAAATGTGTGCCACTTGCTCGGTGACCGGATGTTCCACCCAGCCTTCCTCCACCAATGGAACAAACAATGGACAGGCTTTTTCCGTGGCCTGCAATCCTAATTTCTCCAGAGCATTCCGATAAGCGTGGCTGGATACAGTTGCATCCGTTGCCACTACGGCTACTTTGCGTGACTTGGAAATGGCTGCGGCTCTTTGCGCGCCGGGCTCAATCACTCCCACCACCGGGACCTTCACGGATGCCCGGATATCGTCGATCGCCAGGGCCGTGGCTGTATTGCAGGCAATCACCAGCAGCTCAATGCCATGATCTTCCAGGCAATGTGCGCTTGCGATGGCGTATTTTGCTACTGTTCGAACTGATTTGGCGCCATAGGGCAGATGCGCTGTATCGCCGAAGTAAAGATAGTCGGCTGCAGGCAGGGCCTTCCGCAGCTCGCGCAGAACAGTGAGTCCGCCGAAACCGGAGTCAAACACACCTATAGTTGGTTCACCGCTCACTGAAGCTCCTTGACCATTTCGTGTACGGCGCTGACCTGATAAAAGGACATCAGGTCGGCATGTCCCGCCAGCGTTTCCCGCTCTTTGCCGTCCACTAGAAACTTCACTCTGGCGATACCCGGCACGTTCGCGGACAGCGTTTCGATCAGCGACGCCAGGGTCATTTCTTCCAGCAGAATGCCCGATGGATGCTCGTCAGCAAAAGCTGCTGTCGTGTCCACCAGCAAAGTATCGCTCCCGATGAAATAGACGTCTTTGATCGCCGCGCCTTTGCCCACTGGATGCGGTGAGGGCTTCTGCAGATACTGCTCCAGTGCGGCCCTCAATGCCGCCTTGGCGCGCAGGCTGCGGTCCGCCGGCATGAACGTATCTGCATCTCGCCAGCGCAGCGCCTGATCATCGTCATATGCGACCAGAATATGGATGGATTCAACGCTGCCGCCACCCTGAGGCAGGGCTGGGGCGTTGGCCGTTTCCGGCTGTGAAATCCGTTGTTCGCCACGCCTTAACTGGATGATGTAAATGCCGACCAGCAAAATTGCCACCAGCAAGAGCGATATCATGATCTGAAAATGCCTGGGAATCACGGATGCACTCCCATCTGGTACCGAGACGTGGCGATACCTGCCGCTACAGCTGAGGCGATTGCGTTCTGCAGTTTCACGGCTTCTGAAGCTCGCGACTCGCCGCCATTGGGAGCCAATTCCACGGCGATCGCTGGAGCAACAATGTTGTTGAGCGGACGCAACGGAGCGTTTAGTCCCACAACCTGCATTTTCTTCCTTTGCAACTCGCCGACAACTGCTTTGGCCAGAATATGACTGCGCGCCAACGCGCCGGACTGTGCCGTTTGCCACGGAATGAACAGTCCGGAGCGTGGCGATGCTGCTGGAATCATCGCCGAGTAAATGCGCACACCCTGGCCAGAGCGTGCAGCGTGAACGGCAACATAAACGGCGTTGTGGTGGCTGTTGGTGATTTCAGCCCGCTTTTCTATCGCCAGACTGACGTCGCTTTCGCGCAGCAGACGGACGGCAATGCCTCGATCATCGAGCTCATTGCGCAGTTCCCGCGCAAAAGCCAGCGTGATCTCCTTTTCCTGAAGCTTGCTGGAGTAAATCACGCCCTTATCATCGCCCCCATGGCTTGGATCAATGATCACCAGAAATTCCGGAGCTGCCTTCTTAGGAGCAGGAGATCCTTGAGGAGAAGCCTGGGGTTGCGCCGCCGGCAACGCGAACAGGCCGGGAGTTGCCGTGGCGCGGGGCAAAGGCGTTGCTCTGGTTGAAGGTGTGGCAGAAGGCGCGACTGCGGGCGGCCGTGCTTGCTGGGCTGCGATCGTCCAGGGCGTCGCCAGCCAAAATGCCGCGGAGCAAAATAAAATTGCGGCTCCCATACATCTGATCAGCCGTTTATTCCAGCGCATAGATGGTGAGTCCGCTCAGGAGCTTGGGATAGTAGTCAGTTGATTTTTGCGGCAGAAGTCTCCCCGATAACGCAACATCCCGGACCTGCTCAATACGCGCCGGGTTCATGAGAAAGGCCACGTTTGCGCCCTGCCGCACCCACGATATGGCCTCAAAGGCATCACGTTCAAAGCGGACGTTCTCTTCATCACGCACCGCTGCTTCTGAGATTCCAAGGACACGTTCAAAAAGGATCTTGTGAAGTTGCACCACGTCGAGAGTGCGCTCACGCTCAGGAAGACCGGCCAGCGTTTCCTGAATCGCGCGTTTCTTTGCCCGCAGCATATAGGGCCCTTGCCGCGTTACTGCCACAAAGGCGGTGCCTTTTTCACCCGCCTCGCTCAACAGGGTTGTCGCGCTGCGGCTTTCTGCGCGCAGGTCGATACGATCAATATCGAAGAAGGCCCTGGCATCGTCCAGCATGCGTTCACGGTCAAAACTGTTGAGGCCATGCACAATGCGATGCGTAGGCAAAATGACCAGCCCGTGGTCTTCCATGGACGCAAGCGTCATCATGGCGAACTCAGAAGGCGCGTTGCCATCGCCGCCTGCGCTGTTTGCTCTAGCTTCATCGCGGTAGGCCAGGGAAGTGTCATAGAGATGGTGGCCGTCTGCAATCATCAGCTCCCGGTCACGCATCTGCTCTTGCAGGGAGCCGATAAAAGCGGGGTCGCTGATTTTCCACAGCCGGTGCAGCACTTCATATTCATCCAGCACGGATTCATCCGGCTCGCCTTCCGCTTTCTTCTTAACCAATGATTGAAGCGATCCACCCGGGTCGCTGTAAAGCATCAGGATCGGGCCGAAGTTGGCTTTGGTTGCCCGGAGCAGGTTGAGCCGGTCAATCCTGGGCTTGTTCAAGGTGAGTTCTGAAGGGAACACCATCTTTTCTGCATAGTCATACAGGCGTCCGCGGACGATCAGGCAACGCCGCTCCGCTACATCCCGCAGTCCCGGGATCGTAAATGTCTGAGAATATATATAGATCGACGGCTCCTGGTCCTGCCCCAGTATTCCGCTGGAGCGCCAGTCATGAAAATATTCTGTTGCTCGAGTGTAAGTATTGAAAGCGTCACTGTCAGTTTCACCAGCTTTCCCCAGGGCGATCCGTACGATATTGTAGGGGCTTAAATCATAGTATTTGGCCTGCATCTCAGGAGTGATTTTGTCGTACGGCTGGGTCAGGACATCGCCCAGTTTTACTTGGTTGGTGTCATATCGAAACGCTTTAAATGGAAGGATTTCAGCCATTATCGTTGTTAGAACTGATTGCATTCTACCAAGCGCGACAGAAAACCTGAGCCAGCGACTCTGACATCTAAGTTTACGGTTGATCAGGGCCTGAGGTCAGGAAAAACACAGGCAAGGTAAGTTCCTGGTTTTCCCTCTGGCAATGCTGTGATAACATCGCCAAAAAAGAGGTTCCAGATGCCCCGCTTCAAATACTGCGGGGATGGTTCAGCCCATTCCCCCGAGTTGGCTCCTGATCGAAGAACTGCTTTGACGAAATTGACCATAGTCCGCTGGGCTTTAACCCTGGCGATGCTGTTCGCCTTCACCAGTTACCTCAGGGCCCAGGACGAAAACGTTCATATCGACCCTCGTCCGGCCGATGCTGCCAAGCCGCCTTCACCTAAACAGCCTGAGGTTGCAGACCCCAACGCCAATGCGCCCGGCGTCAGCAATGATCCCGGACTGCGCGTAAATCACGGCAAGCCGACCATGGTGGACGTAAACCTGGTCCTGGTGAACGTGACTGTTACAGATGACTGGAACCGCATTGTCACCGGGCTGGACAAGCAGAATTTTGCCGTGGCCGAAGGCAGTGAGAGTCAGGAACTAAAGGTCTTCTCCAATGAAGACGCACCTATTTCTCTGGGCGTGATTTTTGATATGAGCGGCAGCATGTCAGACAAAATTGAAAAGGCCCGGGCCGCCGTCATTGAGTTCTTTAAAACCGCCAATCCCGCGGATGAGTTTTTCATGATCACGTTCAATGACCGGCCGCAATTGCGCGCGGACTTCACCAAATCAGTGGAAGATGTTCAAGGCAAATTGGTTTATACCGTGCCCCAGGGCAGCACAGCGTTGCTGGACGCAATCTATATGGGCGTGAACAAGATGAAGGACGCCCACAACACCAAGAAGGCCCTCCTCATCATCTCCGACGGCGGAGATAATCACAGCCGTTACAGTGAGGGCGAGATTAAATCCATGGTTAAGGAAGCCGATGTGCAGATTTATGCCATTGGCATCTTTAGCGTTAGCCCGGCCCAGCCGGAAGAAATCGCCGGCCCAGCCCTGCTGGGGGAGGTCACCAATGTGACCGGCGGCAGGTTATTTACCATCAGCAATCCCAACGAGCTTTCGGATGTAGCTACAAAAATTGGAATAGAGCTGCGCAACCAATATGTACTCGGATACCGTCCAAGCAACAAGGCAAAGGATGGGCATTGGCGCAAAATCAAAGTTAAGCTCATTCCGCCCAAGGGGCTGCCACACCTGAATGTCTACGCCAAAACGGGATACTATGCACCTTCGCAATAAATCGGCTATTGGGCTCCTATTCGTTTCCTCTTTGTTGGGCAGCGCCTGCTTGTGGGCACAAAATCCTCCGGCGACCTCCGCCTCGCCGGCACAATCTCAAACAACACCGGCGCAGTTAACGCCGCTGCCCTCCGACTTTGATTCCAGCGATCCCGCGGTTCCTGTTTGGGCTCGCCGCGCGGGCTCCGCTACGCCCGCGAACAACGCTGCAAATTCAACCACAGCAGCTAACATTCCTTCAGGGAACAAGACGGCGCCAGCGATTCCAGATCTGTCACCGAACGTGGATACACCCAACCAGGTCACCACGGACAAAAAAGGCGGGTTCGTATTCGTTAGCCGCGTGAATGAAGTCACGCTGACAGCGACGGTGCTGGATCAGCGGCGTCATTTAGTTACGGACCTCTCGCCGCGTGATTTCGTAGTGTATGAAGATGGTCAGCCGCAACAGATCACGTCGTTTAAGCGCGAAGACATCCCCGTTTCCATCGGCATTCTTGTGGACAATTCCGGCTCCATGCGGACCAAACGCAACGCAGTCGCCAAAGCGGTAGTCAACCTGGTGCAGTCCAGCAACGCGCGTGACGAAGTTTTTGTTGTCAACTTCAACGACGAACCTTTTCTCGATCAGGATTTCACCAACAAAGTGGACCTTCTGAAAGAAGCCGTTGATCGAGTGGATTCCCGCGGTGGAACAGCCCTGTATGACGCCGTGGTGGCTTCTGCTGATCACCTGAAGAGCGGCAAACTGGAGAAGAAAGTCCTTCTGGTCGTTACTGACGGTGAGGACAATGAAAGCCGTGATTCTCTGGAACAGGCGATTCGCGCGGTCCAGAATGATAATGGTCCCACCATCTACACCATCGGGATTCTGAGCGAGGAAGGCAAGCAGCGCCGGGCCAAACGGGCACTCGAATCGCTTTCCGTTCAAACCGGCGGTGTCGCATTCTTCCCCAAGAACCTGCAGGAAGTGGACGAAATCAGCCGCGATGTGGCCCGCGATATCCGCAACCAATACAGCATCACCTACAAGCCCACGAACCCACGGAGCAACGGCGGCTATCGAACCGTAAAAGTGGTCGCACACTCACCCGGCTACAAAGATCTTCAGGTGCGGACGCGTAGTGGCTATTTCGCCAGCGAGCCGGCAAAGACGGCTGCCAATGATTCCGGCAGCAAAGATCAGACGAGCAAGTAACCGAAATTAGAGACTCCGGCTGTTCGCAATTAAGCGACGGCCGGTTTTCTGCGCCCGTTACCATCTGGGAACTGAGGAAAACAATACAATCAATTTCCGGCGACAAGCCTTAAGATCTTTCACTATGTTTGCCACCCCCCAAAGAAATAACACCGCTCGCAAACCGGATCGTCTGGTAGCTGAACTGGGCAAAGTTGAAAGACGCCTGCAGGCATGGATCGCCTCTTCAGGTATGAATGAACGGCTTTTCCGCCGCGATCCCATTGCCGCCATGCGTGAAGCAGGTCTGGAGATGGAAGACGATCTGCTGTGTGAACTGGAACAGCTCATGGGCGGAATCCAGGCTAAATTCAAAAAGTAGTGAATCTAAAAAAGTAAAGACTGACCGCAACGCGTTAGTAGCGCGATGCGATCAGTCCCTTTAGTTAATGGAACGGGTCTTCTAGCGCGAAGCCCGGGCGGATTTCTCTGCGTCTTTCACGTCACTGAAAGAAAAAGCGATCGCCACGTTGGGATACGTCTGGTGGTCAAGCTCAGCGTACGGATACACAAAGTAGTTCAGCCGGTCGCCGTGCTGTTTCGGATTCAACTCCAGGTCGCGTCCTACGGAGAATTGCATGCGGTCAACATCATGTGCTCCGAAGAAGTAGTCTTTCTTCTCTTGATGTTTCCAGGCTTCGGAGATGTCCACCGGAAACCAGCCACGGTCTTTGGTGTAGAACTCAGCCCAGCAGTGATAACCCGCGATATCGGATTCACTCTTATCGGGGGGAACGGAGAAACCTATCTCAAACTTGGCCGGAATATGCTGTGAGCGGGCCATGGAGATAAAAACCGAGTGGAAGTCCGTGCAGTTACCGTGCTTGGCGTCACAAGCCCAAAGCGTGTCTCCGCGGCCCCAGCCAGTGCCGGTCTTGTCATAGCGCAGCGTGTTGAAGGTGTAATCGTAGAAGGCCTTCGCCTTTTCCATATCCGACATGCCCGGTTTGATCTGCTGTACCGCCAGTTCAGCCGGCTTTCCCGTGATTGGGACCAGTTTGTCCGCTTGCAGAAAACGCTTCAGCTCGGCCGGAGTGGCATCTTCTCTTTCTGCCACTGCCGCCAGGTGTTCCGTCCGGACAACATCGTATTTCACGCTGAAGTGGTATTCGGGTTTATCGGCCTTGTCCACGTGAGCGTAGAACATCTTATTGCCGTATTCCGACTCCCGGGTTTCCTTCAGTGGCAGATCGCCGGTCTGCGAGATCACTTTCACCTGTTGAAACTGGTTGGAGTGCGCCATGGGAAACCACAGATCCAGCGGCTTTCCCGCATCGCTGACCTTCACGGTAAAGTTGTAGTTGAAAACAAAATGGCGGGACTTGGGTGTCTGGGCCAGGCAAAGAAGAGTAACAACTAAAAACAGGGGAACCGCGAAAAGCTTTCGCAGCATGGGATTCTTCCTTTCGACTTTTTGAATATTAACGGTAAGGGAACTTCCGACCCGGAGTTTGTGGGGTCACCGTCAAGTAAAGCCGTGGAAGAAGAGGAAACACATTGCGCGATGATTTTACAGATTTGCCGGTACCGTGCCAAGTAGAGCCAGCTATTTGCTGGCACTTGTTAACAGAGGATTCATGTCGTGTTCGAGATCGGCGAAATTGGTTGCGCCGGAGTACTTCTTGTAAATCACTCCGTCTTTGCCGATCAGAATCGTTGTGGGCAAACCCAGGACGCCGCCCAGAGAGTCGGCCACCGTCTGATCGCCGGGAACAACGGGGTAGTTGACGTGGTTCTTCACGCAGAAGGCCCGCAGTTCGCTTTCTACGTCCTCAACCGAGACTCCCACCACCTGCAATCCCTGATCGCGATATTTGTTCTGCATGGCCACGAACTGCGGAATCTCTTCGGCACATGGAGCGCACCATGCAGCCCAGAAATTTACCAGGACCACCTTGTCCCTGTAATCGCTTATTCGGAAGTGCTTGCCGTCAAGATCTGTGAGTAAAGCATCGCCAGGCTTGGCCGAGCGCGTGGCTTCCGGAAACTGCGAGCGATGGAAGCCGCGATGGATCCCCAGATACACGCCGGCAATCGCCAGTATCAGGATGGGGACCAATGCCAGTTTTCGCATGAGTGGAGATTACTGGCCCCTCTCAACCGGCAGGCCTTTGTCTGCCCAGCTCGTGCCGAAGGTCCCGGCAAGATAAAGAACTTTCAGGTTGGTAAAGCCCATCTTATGCAGCTCATCATACGCAGGACGGATGTTAGGGCAGTGGTCCCAGGGGCAGCATCCGCAATAGATCACTACCGGAGCATCATGCTTCAATGACGCCGCGCGGCTATGCAGCTGTGCAAGTCCCTCTGGCTTGGCCGTGGCGCCCATGTATTCGGCTCCGGGTATATGGGCTTGCTGATAGAAAGCCTTCGGTCCCACGTAGAGGACGATTGGTTTCTGTGAACTTTTCATGGCCTTAACCAGCTCTTCTGGCTGCACAAGCTCGGGGCTGCCGGGGGCCCAGTTTTTTGCCGGCGCTTCGGCAGTTTGGGCGAATATCGGGAGCATCGCGAAAATTGCGCAAATCAGCAGTGCGGTTTGAGCCGGCTTGAATCGAAAGAAATCAGGTCTCATGGAAGTCGATAGCTCCAAAGTCGCGGAATTGAGAATGAGAGTCGGCAAACGTCATTCAGGAAACAACGGTTGCTATCTTACCCGCTCACTGCATCGTTTTGTCAACGCGGATACCCGACGCGTTACGCGCAGATGACGCGTACGAAGAGTCCCGCAGTCTACAATAGGGCCATGGAATCTAAAGACCCTCTTCGGCAGAATTTGATCCAAATGCTTACCAAAGCGGAGGCGCACGTTGATATTGGCAGTGCGCTGAGAGATTTCCCCCGGGAATTGCGCGCGAGCAAGCCCGCAGGCGCTCCCCACACGCCATGGCAGTTGCTGGAACATCTGCGCATCGCACAATCAGACATTGTGCAATTTACTCTGAACTCAAGGCATCGCTCGCCTAAGTTTCCCGATGGGTATTGGCCGAAGACAGACACTCCTCCAGACGACCGCGCGTGGGACAGAAGCGTCGCGCTGATACTAGAGGACCTGGACGACATGGTGGCCATGGTCGCCGACCCCAAAATCGATTTACTGAAAACAATTCCGCACGGCAAGGGGCAGACCTACCTGCGCGAGGCCCTGCTGCTCTCAGATCACAATTCCTACCATGTAGGACAGATTGTGATGCTTCGCAGGATATTGGAAGGCAAGTGAGTCCATTTGGTAATTGAGTGATTTGGTAATTGGGTATTGAGGGTGCTCAGAATAAGGAAGCCTGCGAGGCCGACTTGCGCGCCGAGCAGGCCGCTAAAGGTGCCTTCAGGGTCTTAGCTGGATAAAAGCGTTTTCAGCGGTTTGAGCGACAGTACACGAGGCAAATCAAGGGCTGCGGCCGGACACGCGCCGTCAGCCCGCTGCCATAGGAGCCTTTAGGCTTTTCTAAGTTAGAGGAAGTCCAGCGGTCTGGAGCGGAGCGACAAAATAAAAAGACAAAAGAAAAAAGGAGCGTGCAGTCTTCCGGGGATCCACACACCCCCCTTTTAGCAGTCGACGGATGAGCCTGCTGGGTATCTAGATTACTTTGATATGGAAAAGGTTTCATCAGGTTTAAAGACTTATGTCTTACACTGCCCTGAAGGACACGTTATTAAGTGCCGGTGACCGGGTTAAGTGATACTGACGGGCCATTGGTGAAAAGGGAACAGGGCGGGTTTTCGTTCTTGACCAGGAGCGCCCCTAAGGTATTTCTTTTCTGCTTCATGGCGGAATTTCGAACTTACGTCCTGGCCAGAATCTCTCAAGAAACCGCGCAAACCATCAGCTCAACAACTCTTTAGCATGCAGGTTTGACCGGGCGTCTCCTCGTCCCGTAGTCTTAAAAGTTTGGCTGTGGCTGAATTTCCAGTATGAATAAATTACCCGTCGCTGAGAACATAACTGAACTGGTGGGCCAAACGCCCATGCTCCACCTGCGCCGCATCGCCCCGGAGGGCGTCGCTGACATTTTTGCAAAACTGGAGTACCTGAATCCTGGCGGAAGCGTGAAGGACCGTGCAGCCATTGGAATGATCCAGCGCGCGGAGCAGGATGGCCGCCTGAAGCCGGGAGCCACCATTCTGGAAGCCACAGCCGGTAATACTGGAATCGGGCTGGCTCTCATCGGCGTGAACAAAGGCTACCGGGTGATCGTTTGCGTGCCGGAGAAATTTGCCGAAGAGAAGGTCAAGATCATGAAGGCATTAGGCGCAGAAGTGCTGCGAACGCCTGATGCAGATGGTATGCAGGGCGCCATCAAAAAGGTCAAGGAACTCGGCGCCACCATCCCCGGATCATTTACTGCTCTTCAATTTGAAAACCCCTCCAATCCTGATTTTCATTACCAGACCACGGCCGCTGAGATCTACGAGCAAATGGACCGTCGAGTGGACGCCATTGTGGTCGGAATCGGTACCGGTGGAACATTTTCCGGTATCGCCCGCTTTATGAAGGAAAAGAACGCTGCCATTCACTGTGTTGCCGTGGAAACAGAAGGGTCTGTATTGCAGGGCGGCAAGCCTGGGCCACACAAGGTGGAAGGCATCGGCAGCAGCTTTATCCCCAAGACGTTTGACCGCTCCGTTTGCGATGAGATCATTGCCGTAACTGATAAGGACGCTTTTGACACTGTGGCTGCTCTGGCGCGCAAAGAGGGCGTGCTTGGGGCATCCAGTGCAGGAGCCAACGTGTTCGCCGCCATGCAGGTGGCCCGCAAGCTGGGAAAAGGAAAGCGTGTAGTCACCGTTATTCCTGACTCGGCGGAACGATATATGTCAAAGAACATCTTTGAAGGCGGAATTTGATTCCGTTAAGGCTGATTTCAGTTTTTTCTCACAGCATTTTTTTAACATCATTTTTCTCCAACCAATGAAACGGAATCACGCATGAAGCTGAAAGATAAGAAAAAGAAAAACGGTACAGGATTTGCGACACAAGCAATTCACGTAGGCCAGGAACCCGATCCTTCCACCGGAGCCGTGGCACCGCCGATTTTCCCGACCTCTACTTATGTCCAGGAAGAACTGGGCAAGCACAAAGGGTATGAGTACGCGCGCGTTTCCAATCCGACGCGGACGCGCCTGGAGCAAAACCTGGCGGCGTTGGAAGGCGGAAGTTCTTCCCATGTTTTTGCCAGCGGTATGGCCGCAACTGTGGCAGTCACGCAATGCTTCCTGAAGCAGGGCGACCATCTCATCTGCGGACAGAACGTCTACGGCGGCGTGCCGCGCCTTTTCGATCAGGTGATCGCCAACTATGGTGTTGAATTCAGCTACGTGGATTCTTCAGAGCCTGAGCTGATGAAGAAGGCGATGCGTAAGAATACTCGTCTGGTCTGGATTGAAACACCCACCAATCCACTGATGGTTCTTTCCGATATCCGCGAGATCGCGCGAATTACACATTCAGGCGGCGCCGAGCTCATTGTGGACAACACGTTTATGTCGCCGTATTTCCAGCAGCCTATTGCGCTTGGCGCCGACATGGTGATGCACTCCACCACCAAGTTCCTTAACGGACACAGTGACGGACTGGGCGGAGTGATTGTGGGCACCAAACCCGCGCACGCAGAAAAGCTGGCGTTCATACAGAAGGCGGCCGGCGCCATCATGTCTCCGTTTGAGTGCTGGCTGGTTTTGCGCGGAGTAAAGACCCTGGCCCTTCGCATGGAAAAGCATGATGAAAGCGGCCGTCTGGTTGCTGATTATCTCCGCGGCCACAAGAAAGTGAAGAAGGTCCTGTATCCCGGGTTTTCTGATCATCCGCAATATGCTCTGGCCAAGCGACAGATGACCGGCTTTGGCTCCATGATCACCTTTGAGACTGGCTCCCTTCGCAACGCAAAGAAGATGCTGGCCAAGGTACGCGTCTGTACGCTGGGGGAATCACTGGGGGGAGTGGAAACTCTGATCTCTCATCCGGCCAGCATGACACATGCTGCTCTGGGCGAAGCCGGCCGCAGGAAGATCGGTCTCACGGACGGCATGGTGCGTATTTCCGTTGGCGTTGAGGATGTTGAGGACATTCTGGGCGATCTGGACCAGGCATTGGCGGCGATTTAGCAATCGCTCGGTTACGGATAAAGCAGGCGGATCACATCCGCCGGACGTTTTTCTTGATCCAATCCAGGTAGGGAACGCTGCCGTCGGCTATTTCCAACATGATGCACTCTGGGACGTCATAGGAATGCAGCTCGTGAATTGCATCGCGCAGGCGATCAAAAACGGTGATTTCCGTCTTGATGATCAACAAGCATTCATTCGCGCTCTCCACTTTACCTTCCCAGCGATAGATTGATTCGATCCCGGGAATGATGTTGACGCATGCGGCCAAGTGGCGTTCAACCAGTGCCGCTGCGATCTTGCGAGCTTCATCCTGTGATCCCGCAGTTGTGAGCACAACCCGCGCGTCTGTCATATCAGCCTCTCTTTTCAGCAAAAGTCTATCAACTGGAGCTCTGACTGAGCGTATCCTTGAGGCGAGAATGAATGAACCGTGAACAAATGAGTGTGAAAGTAAGGACGGCGAAAACAAAGTCGCGAGGGATTGCATCTGAAACATTGACAGTAACTTGAACTCTCGCGTTTAAACCCAAACCTTCCTCACCGGCAACTAACAAGAGTTGAGATCATGAGCACACAAATCAAGTTTGGAACGTCCGGCTGGCGCGCGGTAGTGGCGGAAGAATTTACCATCGCGAATATCCGTCGCGCGGTCACGGGCATCGCCCGTTATATCGTGTCAAAGCATCCTGATGGACCGCGGGTAGTTGTCGGGCGCGATCCACGTTACATGGGTGAGCGCTTTGTTGAGCTAGCCGCCGAGGTCTTGACTGGATTCGGAGTTAAGCCTCTCATCATCGCGGAACCGGCGCCCACGCCTGCAATTTCCTATGAACTTGTGCGCCTGAAGGCAGATGGCGCCATCAACTTCACGGCCTCGCACAATCCTCCGGAATACAACGGCATCAAGTTCTCCACGCCAGATGGAGCACCCGCGCTTCCGGAAGTGACCAAGGCAATCGAATCCATGGTGCCCGAGGACGGTCAGGTTTCATCTTCGTCTTCTTCCAGCGCAGTCAGACAGAACATCAAATCTGAAACCGTGGACGCCAAGCCCGCCTACCTGGCTCGCTTGAAAGAGATCATTGACCTGCCGCTGATCAAGAAATCCGGCATTAAAGTTGTCTTCGACCCGTTCTGGGGCGCCGCCCGCAACTATCCAGACGATCTTCTTCGCGATGCCGGGATTCCCGTAACCACGGTCCATGATACCCGCGATGTTCTCTTCGGTGGTCACGCGCCTGAACCTGACGGCGAACTCCTGGATGAGTGTCGCGCGGCCATGAAAAAGACCGGAGCGCGCATTGGCATTGCCACCGATGGCGACGCTGATCGTTTTGGCATTGTGGATGAAGACGGGACCTTCATTCAGCCAAATTATGTGCTTGCTCTGTTGTTCGATTACCTGGTGGAGACGCGCGGCTGGAAGAACGGTGTAGCCAAGTCAGTGGCCACCACCAACATGATCAACGCTCTGGCTGATCATTACAAAATCGAACTGCATGAGACGCCAGTTGGTTTTAAGTATATTGGCGAGTTGATTATGCAGGACAAGCTGGTTATCGGCGGGGAAGAGAGCGCCGGGCTGACGATTCGCCATCACGTCCCGGAGAAGGATGGTGTCCTTGCCGGCCTGCTTTGCTGCGAGGCCGTGGCGCGTCGCAACAAAACGCTGCAGCAGCAGCTTCAGGATCTATTTGGCAAAGTTGGTTCCTTTTATCCGCAAAGAGATAACTTCCGCTTGACGGATGAGGTGAAGGCCAAGTTTACTAAGAAGTTAACGAGCGATCCGAAAGACATCTCAGGACATAAAGTGAAGCAGGTGGTGCGGACGGATGGCATGAAGCTGATTTTCGAGGATGGATCGTGGGTTTGCTATCGCTTGTCCGGGACGGAACCCGTGGTTCGCGTGTATTCGGAAGCGTCCAGCGAAAGCGATTTGAAGAAGCTGGCGAAAGCCTCTGAGGAATGGATTTTCAATTAAGGGCGAATGGACCAGGGCAGAATGTTGAAGTTGTTTTCAGGAATTGAAAATCGCATTCACCAGTCGCGGGCAAAGATTGCTACAGCGGCCGTTATAGTTGTGATGGCCGTGCTGGGTTACCATGCCATCTTCGGCGATAACGGCTTATTGATGTATCAGAAGAAGCGCCAGATGTCCCGCGAGCTGGCCGCACAGAATCAATCTTTAAATCAGGAAAACGGCGCACTGGAACAGCAAATTAAAGGTTTAAAGTCTGACCCGAAAGTGATTGAAAAAGAAGCACGTGAGCGGCTGCGGTACGCTCGTCCGGGCGAAGTAATTTACACCATTCCCACGCCTACGCCGCAAGCTCAAGCTGGCAAAAAGTAAAGGCAGGCAGTTACAGTCCGAAGTCTCTGGCCGCTTTCCAGCTTGCAACCACCCGGGCAGTTCATATACAACTGCCGTGGCTTAATTCTGCTGGGAACGGACTCCCTTATCTGCCGGCCAGCTGGTTTCGTTCAGCTTCAGCGGCGCCCAAGCGGAAGAACCTATACAGGAGAAATCAAGAAATGAAAAAGATTGCATTGACTCTGCTCGCCGTTGCGTTCCTTGCTTCCATGTCCATGGCGAAGGACGAAAAAATGAGTGGCTGGGTTTCAGACGCAAAATGCGCCAGCGCCAAAGGAACCATGGCTGATCATGCCGCTTGCGCCAAGAAATGTATTGAAGGCGGAGAGAAAGCCGTTTTCGTGACCGACAAGGACAAAAAAGTCCTGGCGATCGACAATCAGGATGCCGTGAAAGGCCATGAAGGTCATCACGTAAACGTGAGCGGCAAAGTCACCGGTGACAGCATCCACATCGATAAGCTGACCATGGCTAAGGAAAAAGGCGACGCCGCAACAGCCGATAAAAAACCCGGCATCTAGTCTCTTATTTCAGAACAACAAGGGCGGCCGTCCATGGCCGCCTTTTTTATTGCCGGCACATTTATTGCATCCACAACGGTGAATTTGCCGCAACGCCTCCGCCGACGATCGAAGTCTGCCTTTCCGGCAAGATCTAGGGCCAAAACCGGGCAAAACTCGGTGACTTTTGTACTCAGGTGCATGCAGCTGAATATGAGCAGAACTGGGTTATGATGTCGATCAAGCCCAAAAAAGCAAAAGTCAGGTAGAGGTGGATAAGTGCGACGGAATGAGATTTCGCTTGCGGTGGTACTGTTGTTTGCGTTGTTCATGATGACGGGTTGTGTGATTTCGCCACGGCGAACCCTTGGCGGCAGCGCAACTCCAACGCCTACACCTACAGCTTCGCCTACACCCACACCGTCCGGGACTCCAACGCCTGCTGCCCCCAGCAATCGACTCTACGTTTCCAACCAGAATACAAATTCGATTGCTGTTTTTGCCAACGGGCTTACTGCCAACGGAAATATCGCGCCATCCGCCACCATTGTGGGAGGCCTCACCACGCTGGACAGCCCTCAGTACCTGGCGTTTGATTCCGCACACGATCGACTCTTTGTGGCGAATGTTGGGTCCGTAACGACGCTGGGCACGATTCTGATTTTCGATTCCGCAAGCACGTTGAACGGGAACGTTGCTCCCACGCGGACCATTGGCGGCCCTGTATCCGGGCTCGTTTCACCCAGCGACGTTGCCTATGACGCAACCCATGACGCGCTCTATGTTCTGGATGGCACCGACGTTGTGGTTTATAACACCGTCTCCAATCCAGCGGTTGCCGGGGACAGGGTGCCTGATCGTGACATTACGACGCCATTTAACACTCTTTCTGCGATGTGTCTGGACGTAGTCCACGACAGGCTCTATGTCGCAGAGTCTGGAACCAGTGTTATCGGCATTTTTGATAATGTAAGCGCGATTCCTACGAGCGTTGCTCCCGCAAGCCGCACAGTTGGCGGCGCATTGACTAAACTTTCAGGGCCTTTCGGCCTTGCGCTGGATCCATCGAATAATCTGGTGGTCACCAATACCGGAGGCAGCGGAAGCATCACCCTCTACAGCGCCGCTTCCATTGCCACGGGAACGGGCACCATCAACGTGGCTCCGGTTTCAACCATCACAGGTACGGCCACCACTTTGGCCAATCCAGCACAGATCATCCTCAACACCGTTTCACCCGGCAGTGAAATGATTGTGGCTGATTCCGCGGCAGGTGAAGTGGCAACATTCAACAACGTTGTGGCTTCAAGCGGCAATACCATTCCAACGCGGCGTATCGTCGGAAGCGCGACAACGTTGACGCTCACTGGCCAGCCCACAGCACGCGGTGTTGCACTGGATACGACGCCGCGGTGAGTTTTCTAGCGGACTACGCCCTGTAGCGGGGAACTGGCAGTGGCGTATAGCTTGCGCGGCATTCTTCCGGCAAGGTAAGCCTGCCTGCCGGCGATCACTGCATGCTTCATGGCCTCTGCCATCAGCACCGGATTTTCCGCATTGGCAATTCCAGAATTCATCAGCACCGCGTCCGCGCCAAGTTCCATGGCAACGGCCGCATCGCTGGCCGTTCCCACTCCGGCATCCACAATTAAGGGAACACCTGTAATCATCTCGCGCAGGATCTGAATGTTGGCCTTGTTCTGGATGCCCATGCCACTGCCGATTGGCGCACCCAGCGGCATGATTGCACTGGCTCCGGCGTCCAGCAATCGTTTGGCAACCACAATGTCGTCGGATGTATAAGGCAAAACAGTGAAGCCTTCCTTCACTAATATTCGCGTGGCTTCGATCGTAGCTTGAACATCCGGATAAAGTGTCTGCTGATCGCCAATCACTTCAATCTTGACCCAGTCTGACAGGCCAACCTCGCGTCCCAGGCGCGCTGTGCGCACAGCCTCGTCTGCGGTATAACAGCCGGCGGTGTTGGGCAGCAGGAAGTACTTTTTGGGGTCAATGAAATCCAGCAAAGACTCTTTGCTGCGGTCAAGATTCACGCGACGGACCGCCACCGTTACCATTTCAGCGCCGCTGGCTTCAATGGCCCGCATGGTCTCTTGCCCTGATTTGTATTTGCCCGTCCCAACGATCAGGCGTGAAGTAAATTGCCGTCCGGCAATGATGAGAGGATCCATTTCGCTATTGTAATTCGTCCACTTAGGTCTCTCACAAGTTGGCGTTATGAGCCCTCGCGGACACGACGTGTTCATTGGCTCTGGCGGTCGACCCGTTAGCGGTTGACGCGCGTGATATGCGTCACAGTCTGGGAATCCAGCTCACGTGCAAAGTATAGCTTCCGTAAATCGTTGAGTTTAGGGAATAATGGTCTCGCAACATACTCGGTCGAGAGAGGATGACGCGGATGAGGATAGCGGTCCCCGTTGAACAACAGCCTGGCGAAGCCCGTGTCGCGCTGGTACCTGAATCGGTCAAGAAGTTGACCGCCACCGGCGTGGAAGTCGGAGTGGAACCTGGCGCGGGCGAGCGAGCAGGCTACCCGGACGATGATTACAAGGCGGCGGGTGCTTCCATTATGGATCGCGCAACCCTGCTACGCGGCACTGATCTTCTTGTCTGCGTGAACCGTCCTGAGCCGGCTGATTTTGCCAACCTTAAAGCGGGTGCCGTGATTGTTGGATTTCTCAAGCCCCTGGATGAGCCCGCAGCGTTGGAACCGATCATTGGACGCCAGCTCAGCGCGTTTGCGATGGAACTGGTCCCGCGTATTACGCGCGCTCAATCCATGGACGCGCTTTCTTCCATGGCAACAGTTGCCGGCTATAAAGCCGTCATCATGGCGGCGGACCGCCTTCCACGTATGTTCCCCCTTTTGATGACAGCCGCAGGCACAGTGCCTCCAGCCAAAGTGCTGGTGCTGGGAGCAGGTGTGGCTGGATTGCAGGCCATTGCAACTGCACGCCGCCTTGGCTCCGTCGTTGAGGCGTATGACGTGCGCGCTGCTGCGGGACAAGATGTTAAGTCATTGGGAGCAAAGTTTCTGGAAGTCGATTTGGGCGGCATTGAGACTCAGGATGCGGGTGGCTATGCGAAGGAGCTTAGTCCGGAAGCTCTGAAGCTCGGTCGCGATATGGTGACCAAGCGAGCCGCGCAGTCTGACGTAATTATCGCGACAGCACAGATCCCGGGACGGAAAGCTCCGCTCATGCTGACAGAAGAAGCGGTGAACAGCATGCGTCCGGGAACGATCATCATCGATCTGGCAGCGCCTACCGGAGGCAACTGTGCTTACACGCAACCGGGCCAGGAGGTAAACCATAACGGCGTGACCATTCTGGGACCACTGAATGTTCCGGCCACAGTGCCTGGCCATGCCAGCCAGCTTTACTCGCGCAACATTACAACGTTTCTTGGCCTGATCAATGACAAGGGCAATCTGAAGATTGATATCGGTGACGAAATCCTGAAGGGCGCGTGCGTCGCGTTTCAGGGCGGGAACGTTCATCCCAAAGTTGCGGCAGCGCTGGGCCATCCAGTGCCTTCAAACTAGAACTGACCAAAGGAGAGTGCAGATGAACGCGTTGCTGTTCCAACCCACAGCATTCGTATTCGCGCTTTACATGCTTGCCGGCAATTCGGCAGAGAAAGTCGCTTTCAACCCAGCCGTTCTCATTGCATCTCTTTATGTTTTCATGCTGGCCGCGTTCCTGGGATACCAGGTTATTTCTCGCGTGCCTCCACTGTTGCACACGCCGCTGATGTCCGCGACGAACGCGATCTCCGGCATCTCGCTTATTGGCTCACTGGTGATTGCAGGTTCCAAATACGATCATCATCAGACGCTGGCTGAGCTGCTTGGCTGCGCCGCCGTGACCTCCGCGATGATCAACGTAACCGGCGGCTTTCTAATTACCGATCGCATGCTGAAGATGTTCAGGAAAAAAGAAGTGGTGAAGGCGGAGGCCCATAAGTGAGCCACCCATCTTACTTTCTGGAACTGACATACCTCATTGCTTCGATTCTCTTCATTCTTGGATTGAAGGGATTGAGCCATCCGGACACTGCACGGCGCGGAATGATCATGGCCGCTGCCGGAATGGCGGCTGCGGTTTTTGGCACGCTGTTTCATCCTGAAATTGTTAACTACACCTACATTGCGATCGGCCTGATTCTGGGATCAGCGATTGGTATCCCCATGGCCATGGTGCCGATGACGGCCATGCCGCAGCGAACTGCGCTGTCCCACGCTTTTGGAGCGTTGGCGGCGTCCATGGTGGGTATTGCAGAATTCGTGATTCACGGCTCCAACATGGGTGGCGCCAAGATGGGGGCCCTGGGCATTGAAGTGATGCTGGGGTCCATCACCACCACGGGATCTCTGATCGCGGCTGCGAAACTTCAGGAGATGATGCGTGGTACGCCCATCATGTTCAAAGGCCAGCATATCGTGAACCTGATGCTCTTCCTGACCATGGTCGGCAGCTTCATTACGTGGCTGGTGAATCCGGCTTTCTTTTTTCTTTTTTACGTGATGATTGCCTGCGCGCTGGTGTTTGGGGTGATGCTGGTCCTGCCGATCGGCGCGGCAGACATGCCCGTGGTCATGTCTTTGTTGAATTCTTACGCCGGACTTTCTTCCGCTGCCACCGGCTTTGTTCTCTCTAACAACGTGCTGATTATTGCAGGCACGTTGGACGGATTCTCAGGTTTAATACTCTCCATCCTCATGTGCAAGGCCATGAATCGGAGCATTACCAATGTCCTGTTCGGTGGATTCGGTGCGGTGATTGGCACGGACACGGGCGACGCCACTGGAACCATGCGCGAAGTCACGCTCGACGATGTTGCTGTCCAGCTCGCTTACGCCAACCAGGTGGTGTTTGTGCCGGGTTATGGCATGGCGACGGCGCAGGCCCAGCATGCGGTGAGGGAGCTCGGCAATTTGCTGGAAGAACGCGGCGTTTCCGTGAAGTATGGCATTCATCCCGTAGCCGGACGTATGCCTGGCCACATGAACGTGCTGCTGGCGGAAGCCAATGTTCCTTATTCGTCTCTCTATGAAATGGACCAGATTAACCCTGAGATGGCAGCCACCGACGTTGCAGTGGTGATTGGGGCCAATGATGTGGTGAATCCCGACGCTCGCGACAACGCGCAGAGTCCGATTGCCGGCATGCCGATCATTGAAGTGGATCGCGCCAAGTCAGTCATTGTGCTCAAACGAGGCAAGGGAAAGGGCTTCTCCGGATTGGAGAACCCATTGTTCTTCAAGCCAGTGACCGGAATGCTTTATGGTGACGCGAAAACCAGCCTGACTAACCTGGCGCAAGCCGTACAAAAGGTCTAAAACGTGAAGGTCCCCGTGAGCGCGATGCGCACGGGGTCCCACCCCTTCATTCAAGGTCACTGAAATATTTAAATTCATTGAAATCAGCCTGGCCGGATGTTCCGCGGCTTGCGCGATTCCTCTTTTCGCGGCAAAGTAAATAGATGGCTTATCAGGCAGTTTGTCTTATAACACCATCAAGATTTACATCTTCCGGAGGAAAGTTTTGCCAGTTGTTCCAATTCAGGGTCTAATCAGCAAGTTACGGGATTGCGCAGAAAGTGACTTCCAGAATATTTCATTCATCCATCGTTTACTTCGGGATCATCCGGTTGATCCGGCATCCATTCAGAGCTATCTAACCTGGGACTCACAGCATTACACTCGCAATCTCATCGACAAAACATCACTCTTTGAACTGCTGGCGATCTGCTGGAATGTTGGGCAAGGGAGCTCTATTCATAACCATCAGGACCAGAATTGCTGGATGGCGGCCCCCATAGGTAAGCTCCTGGTACAGAATTATCGCGTTCTGCAACAGGACTCTGAAATGGGAAGCTGCGACATTGAGCCGACCAACATCCTTGAAATGAACGCGTCCAATCCGTGCGCAGTGGACCCGGCGGATCCAGTGCATCGGGTTTACAACCCAGGCGAACTTAATCAGCGCGCCGTTAGCCTGCATGTGTATTCCCGCCCCTACGACAGGTGCATGGTCTATTCACAGGAACAACACAAATGTGGGGAAATAAAACTTCGCTATAGCACCGAATACGGGATCGCTCGCTAACGACAATCAAGATTTAGAGTCAAAGAATCGCAGGAGTGTGTGCGTGTCAACTCAGCCTCGAGGTGTATCCTACTCGCGCAAGATGTTTTCCACCCGCACGAACTGGAACCTGACCGCGACCCGCCTGGCGGAAGGTCTGGCGCGTCTGCGTTCCGGCAAACGCAAGCTGATCGATCTGAGCGCCTCGAATCCAACGGAATGTCAGTTCCGATATGATGGGTCCTCGATCTTAAAAGCATTCATCAATCCAGCAGCCCTCAAATATAATCCTGACCCCCGCGGCTTGCGTTCCGCCCGGCTGGCGGTGGGCGAATACTATCTTTCCTGCAAAGAACACGTATTGGCGGATGATCTGATCCTTACCACCAGCACCAGCGAAGCGTATTCATTCGTGTTCCGTCTGTTGTGCAATCCGGGCGACGAACTTCTGATACCTACTCCAGGTTATCCGCTGTTCGATTTCCTGGCTGAACTTCAAGATGTGAAGCTGGTACGTTACCCTCTGTTTTACGATCATGGCTGGCAAATTGACTTTCATGCCCTCCGGCAGGCGATTACTCCACGCACGCGCGGAATCATACTGGTTCATCCCAATAATCCCACCGGACATTACACGAAAGCCGGCGAGCGCGACACTCTTAACGAGATCTGTGCGGAGAACGACCTGGCCATTATTGCCGATGAAGTTTTCCTGGATTTCGATCTTGGAGGATCCGGCGCTCGCAGCTTTGTGACAAACCAGAATGCTCTCACTTTCACCATGAGCGGTATTTCCAAAATATCCGGTCTCCCACAAATGAAGCTGGCCTGGGTCGCTGTAAGCGGACCTGACGATCGTAAAAGAGAAGCTCTGGCGCGGCTTGAGGTAATTGCCGACACATTCCTGTCCATGAATGCTCCGGTACAGATAGCAGCTCCGGCACTACTCGCACAGAGACATGGTTTCCAGGAGCAGCTCATGGCCCGCGTGCGAGCGAACCTGCTGGAACTTGACTCACAGTTGGCGGAGCAGGAGAAGTGCAGCCGGTTGGATGTGGAGGCTGGCTGGTATGCGGTCCTGCGGGTTCCAGCCGTGAGACCGGATGAAGATCTTGCCCTGGACTTGCTGGAGACAACTGGCGTGTACCTACATCCTGGCCATTTCTACGACTTCACGGGAGACGGTTATCTGGTTGTGAGCCTGATTACGCCGGAACAAGATTTCAGAGAAGGGCTAGAGCACGTTCTGGCAATGTTCTGATTCCCGAGCGGGCTACGCCTCTATATTTGGAATTCTGCGCGCTGGCTAAAACAGTATGATATTGCCAGAGTCAACGTGCGCATGCAGCCGATAGTGTCCTGGGCCTTCCCGGCTAAAGGAACGAACAACACCTTCTTCGGACGCTCCGAACGGCGGAGCTTCAATGTGTCCGATATTCACCGAAGCATCCACGCGGGCGTAACTCTCCGGCTCTCCGACAGCGATGCTCACCGCGCCGGCATGCGACTCAATATCCTTATCGCCGTTGATCCCATTTACCTGAAGCCTGCCGCCATTGAGACGTACCCTTAACGTGGTGTTCTGGGGAACCTGAATCACGGCGGAATAACTTTGCGGAGCGTTCACCTTGACGCATGCTTCCTCAGCGTTGCTATCCACGCCAAAGCGGGGCTTGACGTCGGGCTGGCTGGAATCCTTACGACTGATGACCAGGACCTGGTCATTGGCTCCTGGCTCAATGCGATAGTCGCCGGAACTCAATTCCAGGCGCAAGGCCTGCCCAGGGTTCACCTGGAGTTGCAAACTGTTCTCAGTCTTGAATCCAGTCCATGCGGCTGAAGTTGCCAGCAAAGCTACTACGATTAACAGAAGCTTCATGTACTACTCCTGAACACATTGCGATGCGAAGGAGCCTGAATTCATGGGGCGGTCGGGTTGTCGATGGAGAGACAGCGAGACCGCCCAATGAATTCTCAAGGAGGCGCTGGAAGGAGCCAGCCTCCTTGTGTGATATATACGCCGGGACCGGGACAAAGGTTCCTGACAACCGGAAAATATTCCGGGTCATATAGTTTTATCTTCGGTCCTTTGGTCCTGGCGCAGCTTGTAGCGTTGAATTTTTCCCGTAGCAGTCTTTGGCAATTGCTGGACGAACTCAATTATTTGCGGGCACTTATACGCGGCAAGCCGCGACTTGAGATGCTCCATCAATTCCAGCCCTTTCGCCGTTGAGCCATCCTCTCCATCCCGTAATACCACGTAGGCTGACGGCTTGGTGAGCTGGTTGCTGTCTGCAATGCCAACGACTGCTGCCTCTTGAACGGAGGAATGTTCAAGTAATGCACTCTCAATTTCGACCGGGCTCACCCACATCCCTTTGACCTTCATCATGTCGTCCGACCGGCCTACATACCAGTAGTATCCGTCAGCATCACGGTAGTACTTATCGCCAGTACGCAGCCACTGTCCCTGAATGGTTTGCTTGGTTTTTTCATGCTGGTTCCAGTAGTAAGCGCAAACGGCGTCGCCCTTGATCAGCAGGTTGCCAATTTCTCCGTCGGGCACCAGATTGCCGTGCTCATCCTCAATGCGGGCTTCGTATCCCGGAATGACCTGTCCGCTTGATCCTGGTTTGACTGCTCCAGGTCGATTGGCGATGAACATGTGCAAAGCTTCTGTGGATCCGATTGCATCCAGGATTTCTACGTTGAAGCGTTCTTTAAAGCGGTGAAAGATCGGAGCAGGAAGAGCTTCGCCTGCTGAAACCGCCCAGCGAATGCTCGCCAGATCAAAATCCGGTGGCGTTTCCCGTTTATACGAGAGTAACGACGAGTAGTTGGAGGGCACGGAAAAAAATAGAGTCGGCTTGTGACGTTCAATGACCGAATAGATATTTGAAGGCGACGGCGAACCCGGCCAGAGAATGCCGGTGGCCCCTACGGCCAGAGGGAAATAAAGACCATTGCCCAGGCCATACGCAAAGAATAGTTTCGCCACACTGAAGAAACGGTCGGTTTCCCGGATACCGAGCACGGCTTTGGCATATTGCTCCGCACACACCACCATGTCATGGTGAAGGTGGACGCATCCTTTGGGAAATCCGGTGCTGCCTGAGGAGTACAGCCAGAATGCAGGCTCGTCTTTGTGGGTCTTGGCTGCTGTCAGCTCGGATTGGCCGGCATCCATGAGGCTCTTGAGAGAGAGCATGCCCTCGCCCGCTGGGCCTCGCGAGACGATGATGGTCTCCAGGTATTCGAGATTTTCTTTCGGAATGGCGGTGATCTGAGGCAGCAGCTCGGCGCTGACGATGGCGATTCTCGTTCGCGAATCGTTCAGCATGTATTCATATTCCGCGGGCTTGAGCAGGGTATTGATCGGTACCGGGACCGCACCGATCTTGATGCCGCCGAAGAAACAATATGCAAAGTCTGGCGTGTCAAGCAGCAGCAGGGCAACGCGATCTTCGCGTTGAACGCCAAGCTTCCGCAGAGCGTTTCCGGCTTGATTGACGCGCTGGTAAAGATCGCTGTAGGTCACGCGCTCATCGCCGCACTCAAAGGCGACTTTTTGACCACGACCATCGGCAATGTGGCGGTCGACAAAATAGGTTGCTGCGTTGAATGCGTTGGGAATATCCGGATGCATGGCGCGAGAATTGTGCAGTGTTCGGGCCTGGGTTGGCAAATGATTTAGCTATGGATCCGAAACCGCTGATAAACCGTACCTCGGGGCTTGAAGGCCAAATTCTCGCCGCTCACTCGCAGGCATAAATGAATGCCTGCTCCCCTCCCTGAGCGCCATCAACAATGCGGCATGACGAGTGTTTGATCAGCCGTCCCTAGCGGGACTTGGCGTTCCTGGACATCTTCCCGGCACTTGCTTTGCTGCGTGCCGGGCTATTCTCAGTCGCGCCTGCGGCGCTTCAGGATGTTGAAACCTTTCTTCCGAGGCTAAGGCCGGGGATTATCGCAGACAGGTGCTCGGGTGGGCGATTTCCCTCTCAATGGAACTTTTCTCATGCTCCTGGCGTAAATAGCTTTAGCTCGAAGCGAAAAGCCAAAAATCTTTCGCAATCGGGTTAATAATTGCGAAATCCTCTCGTCAACACTGGCAGAGGAGCACCGAATCAATTGCAAGCCACCATGCACATTACCGGCACAACCTCGATGTCCACAACGGAAAGAGCAACACCGGATGGACTGGACCTGATGTTTCATCGGCACAAGGAACTGATCTTCCGCGCTGCATACCGGGTGACCGGTAATGCCAGCGACGCGGAAGATGTTCTTCAGACCGTATTTCTCCGTCTTGTCCGGCTGGAGGAAATGCCCGAAGTTGTGAACCTTCCCGGATATCTTCATCGCTCAGCGGTCAACGCATCCCTGGACATTCTGCGGACCCGCAAGGATTCAACCACCATTTCGCTGGATCAAAGCCCGGATTATCCGGGGATATTTGCCGGCGAAAACGCCTCACGGTCCCTGGAGCTTCAGGACTGGCTCAGGCAGGCGCTGGCGCGTTTGAATCCGAAATGGGCGGAGATGTTTGTCCTGCGATTTGTGGAGGATTACTCCAATCGCGAAATTGCCGGCATGATGAAGACGTCAGCAGCTGTGGTGGCTGTGGTATTGCATCGTACGCGTGCTCTTCTGAAAAAAGACTTTATCGCTTCCACGAGAGGACCACAATGAATCGTCAGGAAAAAGATCCCAAAACCGGGCTGGACCGGGCCATCACTGAAATGCGCTCCAATGAGCCGTCCTCGGAGACTCTGCAAGCTGCTAGCGACAGAGTGTGGAGCAACATCCGGCAGAGTGAATCTGCCGGTGCAGTAGATTCCATCCACGGATGTGCAGACGTACAGCAGCTGCTGGTCCAATATCAGGCAGGCGCCCTGCCGCCAGCGAAGTCAATGCTGGTGGAAGCCCATCTGCATGAGTGTGTGGATTGCCGCCATTTTGCGGAGAGCGGCAATCGCAAAGCTTCAGGCGCTGTTTCAGCATGGAAACAAGAGCTGCCTCGCATGGATTCACAGAGATATCGCTGGGCCATGGCTGCGGCCGCGGCAGTTGTTCTTTTTGTCGCGGCGTATGTGCTGCGTGAGCAGTTCTTTGCCGTTCCAGCCGGAATGCGCGCCAGCATCATCTCTCTGGAAGGCGGCATGTATCGAGTTGGTGTCAGCGACGAGCAGCCGCTGAAGGCCGGAGATCAGATCGGCGAAAACGAACGCATTCGAACAGCGAATGGATCACACGCCATGCTCGAGTTGGCCGACGGCTCCAGGGTTGAAATGAACGAGCGCGTCCAACTGGGTGTTTCACGTCGCTTCAACGATACGACCATCCATCTTGATCGTGGCCGCGTGATTGTTCAGGCAGCCAAGAGGAAGACCGGGCATCTCTATGTGATGACAAATGACGTTAAAGTGTCTGTCACCGGTACGGTGTTCTCCGTGAACAGCGGGATGAAGGGCTCACGCGTATCAGTGATCGAAGGTGAGGTGCGCGTTGCCGGAACCGGCGTGATGGATGGCTTGATGCACACCGCTGTGCTCCATCCCGGCGACCAGGAATCTACAGACGCTGCTGGAACCGTTCCAATTCAGCGGGAGATTGCCTGGAGCAAGAACCTTGATCAGCATCTTGCACTGCTGGCTGAATTTGCGCACCTTTCCAACAAGCTTGAGGCTGTGCAGCTTCCTGGGCTGCGCTATCAGAGTGCTTTACTGCCAACGCTGCCCGCTTCCACGGTGTTGTATGCCAGCATCCCGAACATAGGGGACGCGGTGCAGCAGGGCAATCAGATATTCCAGCAGGAATTACGCGAGAGCGCCGTTCTGCAGCAGTGGTGGAATCAGGTTCAATCTCGCAAGGGCGCATCAGACTACACGTATGCAATCGAGGAGATTCATTCCCTGAGTCAGTACCTGGGAAATGAAATTGCTTTCTCCATGTCTTTGGCGAATGAAAATGCCCAGCCTCTGGCTGTGGCGCAGGTACAGAAACCCGGACTGAAGCAGTTCATTGAACAGGAAGCAGCACAGCATGTTTCCGGAACTCACAAAGGCGATGTCCGGGTATTTGATGAGACCCAGATCGCTTCCGCAACGGCCGCGCCGAAGGGACATAGTCTTTACCTTCTGGTTCGATCAGATTTTGTGGCGGCGGCGTTTGATCTGAATACGCTCAAGAACTTTAATCAAACTGCAAGCCAGGGTGCAGGATTTGCTGCCACGGCATTTGGACAGCGCATTCTGTCTGCCTATCAGCAGGGCGCGGAGTTTCTGTTTGCGGCCGACCTGAAAACCATGACGTCAGAGGCTTCCACGCGGCATCCAAATCCGGTGCACGATCAGCACTTTGCTAACAGCGGCTTTGCGGCCGTGCAATATCTGATTGCCGAACGTAAGGACGTTAACAATCAGCCTTTGAATCACGCGGAACTGACGTTTAATGGTCCGCGGCAGGGAATTGCGTCATGGCTAGCTGCACCTGCTCCGATTGGTGCACTCGATTTCGTCTCCAAAGATGCCGCTGCCGCGGCTGCTTTCATCGCCAAGAATCCTTCCCAGATGCTGGACGACATTCTCGCCATCGCAGGCAACAATGCTGAAGCCGACATGGCGAAGGGTGAATCGGAATTGAAGATCCGTTTCCGCCAGGATCTGGCCGACACGCTGGGCGGCGAAGTAGCATTCGCCCTGGATGGTCCCATTCTTCCTACGCCGTCATGGAAGGTGGTGCTTGAGGTTTACAGCCCCGGACACCTGCAATCAACCATTCAGCAACTGATCGCGGACGTGAATAACGAAAAGAAGAATACTGCGGCTCAAGTGACGCTGAGTCAGGAAGCTTCAGGCGGCACTACCTTCTACGCCATTCACGTGAATGAAAGCCGTGAGAACTATGAAATCGACTACGCCTTCGTGGATGGTTACATGGTGATCGCGCCCAGCCGCGCGCTGGTGATGAACGCTATCGGCATCAAGCAGAGCGGAAATTCGCTGTCACACTCTGACAGCTTCCGCGGACTGCTGCCGCAAGACCAGCACGCGGAAGTTTCAGCGGTGCTGTATCAAAACCTGGCGCCAACGATCGGGCCAATCATGGGACAGCTTACGCCTTCGCAATTGCAGTCACTACAACAACTGGCGGCGGAAACCAAGCCCAGCGTTGTATGCGCATACGGTGACCCACAGGCAATCACCGTTGTCAGCGCCAGCCGCTTGTTCGGTCTGGATCTCAACTCACTTACGTTATCAACCTTGATGAAAATCGCCCACCCATCGGCAATCAACCCAGCGGCAAACAACCCAGCAGCAAACAACCCAGGGGTGCGCAACGCCCCACAGATGGATTGAGAAGGAGTTAAATGTCGGTCATTGAGCTCGATAACCTGGAGATACAGCTTGGATCACGCACGATTCTTAACCGGCTGAATGGTGATCTATCGGGCCGATGCATTGGATTGCTCGGCCCGAATGGCTCCGGCAAATCGACTCTCATCAACACGCTGCTTGGCTTTTATCGTCCCAACTCCGGCACCGCTCGTATCTTTGGCAAGGACATCCAGACCCACGTTCGCGAATTGCGTTCGCAGATCGGCTACATGCCGGAAAGCGATGCGTTCCTGGCTGACATGACTGGCGTTCGTTTCGTCCGCTACATGGCTGAGCTTTCAGGACTTCCGGCTGACGAAGCCATGGAGCGCGCGCACGAAGCGTTCTTCTACGTCGGGTTGGGCGAGGCCCGTTATCGCAAAGTGGGTACATACTCGCTGGGCATGAAGCAGTTGGCCAAACTGGCGCAGGCGATCGCGCATGGGCCGAAGCTGCTATTGCTCGACGAGCCCACCAACGGCCTGGATCCTGAAGCTCGCCAACGCATGCTGCAACTGGTGCGCGACATCCGAGATGCAGGGCAGGTCACCGTGCTGATTTCTTCTCATTTATTACACGACATTGAAGAATGCTGCGACGAGGTAATCATCCTCAAGGACGGCAGGATCGCTGCATTGAGCAATCTGGAAGAGGAGCGCAAGGCGAACTTGAAGTTTCTGGAGCTTGAAGTCAGCCAGAATGGCGATAACGGCAACGGGTTTATGGACTCGGTCCGCGGACTGGGTTGCGAATGCGCCAGCTTCAGCGCCGGACGCCTCAAGATCGTTTTGCCTGACCAGGTCGAATTGCGACAGCTTTATCGTCTGGCAACGGAACATTCCGTGCAGATCAGGCGTATGAACTATCGTCGGGATTCTCTGGAAGACATTTTCCTGAAAGCAATGTCGGGAAGTGTGGAACCCTCAAAATTGGACCTGGTTGCGAAGGCGCAGACCAATGGAGCGATGAATGGCCGTTTATAAACGCACATACAAAGCCTACTCAGGCCGGTTGACGCCGGAATGGTCCCGCTTTACCGTGCTCTCGCGTTACGGTTTCGCTACATTGTTTGATTCGCGCCCGTTTACTGCCTATGCCATCCTGTGTTGCGTGCCGTTTCTGCTGGGCATTGCATACATCTACACCATCCACTCGTCTTCCGTTCAAAGTCTCCTGCATATGCAACTGGGAAACGAGTTTGATATTGATCGCCGCTGGTTCGTGTTCATACTTGCCTTGCAGTGTGGCCTGGGATTCGTGCTCACAGCCTGGGGCGCCCCCGGCATGATCACCAAAGACTTCGCCAATCACGCCGTGCAGCTTTACCTCAGCCGTCCGCTCTCACGTACTGAGTATCTGCTCGGGAAAGCATCCGTGTTGGTTGCTCTGCTTTCCGCCACCACATGGATACCGACTCTGTTGCTCTTTCTGCTTCATGGAAGTCTGCAGCAGAATGCGTGGCTATGGAAGAACCTATGGATGGCAAGTGCAATAGTCGTGGGTGGGTTGCTGTGGGTGGCCGTCATCACCCTTTACTCCATGGCATTGGCTGTATGGGTCAAGTGGCGCATTGCCGCCACGGGTCTGATGTTCGCTACGTTCTTCCTGCTTCCAGGTTTCGGTGAAGCGGTGAATGCGATTTTGCGGACGGAATGGGGACGGCTCCTGAACCTGCCCTATATCATGGGCGTGATATGGTCGCACCTGTTTCGCTTCAATGACGCGCAGATGAGCGCAACCCAGTATGATCGAATCCCCCTTTGGTCAGCATGGAGTGGTGTGCTGGCAGTCTGTGCTTTTTCCATCTGGCTTCTGAACCGCCGTTTGCAGGCTCGGGAGGTTGAACGCGGATGAACCTGGCCAGTGATCGTATTGTCTTTGACGATGTTTCCAAGTTTTACGGAGAAGTGCTCGGCGTAAACCGAGTGAACCTGTCATTGCCTCCGGGCGTTACCAGCCTGGTGGGTCCCAATGGATCCGGAAAGACCACGCTCATGAACCTGATGACGGGTCTGGTGAGGCCGACGCAGGGCTCAATCTCGGTTCTTGGTCTCACACCGGACCAGCCGGAAGAATTTTTTCGCCTCGTGGGATATTGCACTCAGTTTGATTCGTTCCCGAAGGGCGCGACCGGATATCAGTTTATTCATCAATATCTGCGGCTGCGCGGTCTTACGATGCTGGAAGCTCATCGGTTGACGGTGGAAGCCATTGATCGGGTAAGTATGGGGGAAGCGGCTCATCGCAAAGTGGCCGGTTACAGCAAAGGCATGCGCCAGCGCATACGCCTGGCCCAGGCCATCGCACATCATCCGACGGTCCTGGTGCTGGACGAACCGTTAAATGGACTTGACCCCATGGCACGCGCCGAATCCATTGCGTTGTTTGAAGCGCTGGGCAAAGAGGGAATGCACGTGGTGATCTCCAGCCATGTTCTACATGAAGTGGACAAAATCTCAGACCAGGTTGTGCTGATGAGTTATGGGTATGTGGTGGCTGAGGGACAGATACCGACCGTCCGAAACGAAGTGACGGAACATCCCATGCAGATACTGGTTCGTTGCGATGCGCCCAATCTGCTGGCCTCACGGCTGTTCGCGCAAGATCATGTTGTGGAAGCCAAGCTCAATCGTGATGGTCAGGGGGTGCTGGTTCGCACCCTGGATGCCAATCAGTTTTATTCACTACTCAATCGAATCATTGCCGAAGAGGAAATCAATTTGCAGGCTGTGTCACCCGCGGATGATGACGTGAATTCCGTATATCAATACCTGATCGGTAGCGGCGGAGGGACCGTATGAGCAGCGTTGCTACGACTCGGGCTACCCTTCGCGCGTTGCCATGGCAACTTTGGATTGCGCAGACGCTGGCCATTTTACGCATTGAAATCAAGAAAACCCTCTGGATGCGACGCGGCATATGGATCTATCTACTGTCACTCGCTCCCGTTTCGCTCATTGCCATTCATGCCATTGATAGTCCGCTGGGTAAGCATTGCAATTTGAATCAGGACACTGAAATCCTGGCCGGCATATTCCAGGTGTTCTATTTGCGTTTCGCAATCTTCTTTGGCTGCCTGGGCTTGTTTTCCTGGTTGTTCCGTGGCGAGATCGTGGAAAAAACATTGCATTATTACTTTCTGGCGCCTGTGCGCAGGGAAGTACTGGTTGCAGGAAAATTTCTGGCCGGCATCATAAGCTCAGTCCTCATTTTTGGACTTTCGATCTTCCTGTCATTCGCGCTCATGTATGGTCATTTCGGGCCTGCTGGACGTGCTTATGTTTTCGCCGGTCCAGGACTAAGCCAGCTTGCCGCCTATCTTTCCGTCTCGGCGTTGGCATGCCTCGGGTACGGATCGATCTTCCTCGCTCTGAGTCTGGTGTTTAAGAATCCGATCCTGCCCGGCATTGCGGTACTTCTGTGGGAGATGTTTCACGCCGTCCTACCGCCTTTACTGCAAAAGCTGAGCGTTGCGTTCTACCTAAAACAGCTATGTCCTGTGACAGTGCCAGCGGAGGGCATGCTGGCATTGTTTGCCGTGGTAGCAGAACCTGTCCCAGCTTATATCGCTGTTCCTGGATTGTTGTGCCTCTGTGCCGCCATCCTCATGTTTGCCTTCTGGAGGATCCGTACGTTCGAGATAAGCTATCTGGCTGACTAGAGTTGAGAATAGGTGGTCGCCGGAGTATGCTATTGCAAGTAGTAGGGAACCGGGAGAGAACGTATGCGTCTGGTGAGATTTCTTCTTTCTGTAGCCTCCTTTGCGATTATTCCTATCTTGCACGCGCAGCAAGCGCCAGCACCTAAGCCTCCACAAACCGCACGCCAGGCATTGATTGAAATTCTTTCCGGCAGGGCCGATGTCTCAAAGCATTTGACCGTTGAAGTGCAAAAAGAATTGCAAACAAAATCGAGTTCGGGCCTCGCCTTCACTCCCGGCGCAATCCTGGCAGGTTTTCATTCGCAGGCGGGTTCAGGGCTTAAGACATTTGAAACCGGCCCCGTTCTTTGCTCCAGCACCGATCCGAGAACGCACGAGCGGACGGAAGTGCGCGTTGATAATGACGATTTGAACGCCGACGAAGATACTCTGCAGCTTTCCATACACCAGTTTCGCGATGAAAAAGAGATCGGCACGGCATTCCAATTCATTTCGCAGATTTCAGTGGGAATGAAGAAACAGGAAAACATCTGGCGCCTGAATGAAATAGGTGTGATCGCCAAAGTACCGGTGGGGGATCCTTCGTTGTTCCGCCAGTTAAATGAGGAAATGAAAGCTTCGGGAACTGACATTCATGTCAGCGGCGGAGTCAGCATGGATCCGTACTCAGTATTATCATCGCCCGAAGCATCGCAAATTCCGAAAGTGGACGTTCAAACAACGCTGTCCCTGATTTCTTTTCTAGAGCAGAATTACGCTGGACAACATCCTGAACAGGGCTTTAATTGCTCGCTCTCTAATCTCATGGCGGATGCGGGCCCAACAGAGATTTTAGGTCTTGATCCTCAGGTAAAAAACGGCATCTCGAACGGGTACAGGATCAACATTTCAGGTTGCCAGGACGTTCCATCAGGGGCGTATCAAGTCACCGCGGAACCCTTGTCTCCATCGGCCGGAAACAAGGCGTTTTGCACGGATGCCACGCATAATATTCGCCAATCTGACGATGGCAGAGGGTCAACCTGTTTAATCTCAGGACGCGTCCCGGTGAACAAGAACTTTGTCCCCGAACCGCATACTGAGGTCGTGGTCCACTAAGCCCGCTTCTGCAGAAACGGATTTGACTCGCGCTCCTCGCCGATCGTCGTCTTAGGACCATGGCCCGGCACTACAGTGGTCTCATCAGGCAAGGACAACACGCGGGTGTGGATGGATCGAATAATCTTGTCGAATGACCCACCCGGAAGATCAGTCCGTCCAATGCTTCCGGCGAACAGCGTATCGCCCGCGACTAACGTCTTCTGCTCCGGCATGTAGAGACAGATGCTGCCTTCCGTATGTCCTGGCGTGTGAATCACGTTTGCTGGAATATTGCCGATCTTCAAAACGTGACCATCGCCAATGCTTTCGTCCACAACAACCGCGCCCGGTGGCCTCATGCCAATCCACGTTGCCTGCACATCCAGCATCTTGAGCAGTGCCTGATCATCCTGGTTCATCAGGATCGGCGCTCCGGTGGCTGCCTTCAACTTCATGGCTCCGCCTACATGGTCGATGTGCGCATGGGTAATCACGATCTGTGTGAGCTTCAGCTTTTCGTGTTTGAGGATGGCCAGAATGTCATCAATCTGGTCGCCTGGATCAATCACCATGGCTTCATGGGTCTGCTCGTCGCCAACTACTGAGCAGTTGCATTGCAGCGGACCAACGGGAAATATCTTGTGAATCATACGGGATCGATTTTAGATGAGCCAGCAAAAGAAAAGAGCACCCGGTGGCGCCCCTGATCGAAGCTTTAAGTTAGACTTGGGAAAGGAATCAAACCTCAGGGCCTAAAGGCCAGGTTCATAAAGCGCTAACGGCACGGCTAAAGCCGTGCCCCTTCAAACCAAAACTTACTTCGATGGTGTCTGTGCCGGTGTGCTAGGAGTCTTCACGCCCTGCATAATCGAGTTAGACGTGGAGCCACCCCTGCGGCTGGCGAAGAATGTAAGCGACATGGAAGTAAGCATGAAGATGATCGCGCACCAGGTGGTCAGACGCGAAAGGGCAGTGGCCGTTCCGCGAGGGCCAAAGGCCGTCTGGCTGCCCATGCCACCGAACGTGGCTGCAATGTCGGCACTCTTGCCGTGTTGGAGCAGCACAACCACTATCAGAATTACACAGACGATCACGTGGACCAGGGTTATCAGAGCGGTAATCATTTCAGTCGGGTAAATCCTTTCAAACGTATGGTGCGGAAGGGGGGATTTGAACCCCCACGCCTTTCGGCGCCACCCCCTCAAGATGGTGTGTCTGCCAGTTCCACCACTTCCGCACTGGCTTTTGTTGCAACTCCAATTTGCGTGGTTTAACGCCGAACAGGAGACCCAAAATTCAGGGTGAGGGAACCCACATTATAGCAAGGAATTGCAAGAGAATCTCCCCTGTCCATAGAGGCGTGTTTTTACACTTGCTTCCGCGCCCATTGCATGGAAATATTCTGGGCACAGCCCTGGTATTAACAACAACCGATTCAGTCGAAGCACGACCCTCACAGACTTACCCCAGCTTTAGAAGGGACAGCTTTGCCGGAAGCCAAGCCGACTCTCGAACAGCTCAGCGAACAGTTCCGCCAGGCGGAGCTGGCAGGCGATCCCTGGAAACAGGGCATTGCGCTGAACAATCTTGGCAGCTATTACAAAGACCAGCGAGACTTTCCCTACGCAGTGAAATACCTGAGCAAGGCCCTGGAGTTCTTTACCGCCCTGGACGACAACGAAAAGAAAGCCACGGTCCTCATCAACCTGGGCGGAACTTTTCTGGACGCCAAAGATCATGGCAAGGCCCTGGAACAGTTTGCCATGGCGCTGGGCACCTACGCGGCACTGAATCATCCTTTCGGACAGGGAATGGCGCTCAACAACATGGGCGGCGTCCACCTGACGCTGCACCGTCATGACGACGCACGCAATCAGTTCATTATGGCCGCGTCTTTCTTCCGGTCGGCGAAGGCTGCTCCCTGGGAAGGCCAGTCGCTGGAAAACCAGGCCGCTGCTGAAGCCGGCAAGGGCGATTGGGAAGGCGCTGTCCAGAGCTACGGTCGCGCGCTGGAGATATGGCAACATCAGGAAAACCAGGAACGCCAGGCGCTGATCATGAATCGGCTGGCTTCCATCCATTCCTCGCGTGGTGACCGCCGTCGAGCGCTTGATTTACATGCCCGTGCGCTCGCACTTGCCCATAAAGCCAAAAACGTTGCCCTCTCCGCCGCCACGCGCACCAGCATGGCCAGGCTTTATTTTGAAGTCGACAACCTGAACGCCGCGCGTGCCGAATTCCAGGCTGCATTGATCTCCTACGAAGAGCTCGGTGATAAACGTGGCCAAGCCACCGCACTGCTTCATCTTGGCAAAATCGACATTGCTACCGGACACGAAATGGTCCTCACCGCGGCCAAAATGTTTCGCGAAGCCGGCGACACCGCCAGCGAACAGTCAGCGCTGGACATTGTGCCTGTCAGGGACGATGCGAAGGCCGAAGATAAGCCGGCCTGAAGGGCGGGCACGCCGGAGCCGCTGCGGAAGATCAGAAAACGTCCCGTCCTTTCCCCGGTTCTCCCTCACTTGACGACCAACGTGACGGGCATACTTATCGGCTGTACGCTTGAATTGGAGCTGGTAGCAGTCACTGTGATGGTGAAGGTTCCGGCCGGCGTTCCCTTCGGTTGTGGTGGCGGAGCAGAACCAGAACCTCCGCCGCAGCCGATGAAAAGCAGCACAGCGAATCCGACAGTCGCAAAGGCCCAGCGTGGAATGCGCCTGGTGGCTCTGTGCCGATAAGCAAGTAGAACCATTACCAGCGCACAGATGGCCCACAGCGGCCAGGCACGGACGCTGAAGTTGGCCGCGGGAAGCTGGACCGTCGGCCCAGGCAACAGTTGGGCCCGGGCCGTGGTATTCACGGTTATCGTTGAAGAGGTGGCATTCGTCGGGTTCGGGAGGAAACTTGCCGTAGTTGCCCCCGGCAATCCGGTAACACTGAAGGTCAGAAAATCGGAGAAACCTGCGGACCGCGAAATAAGTACGAAGTAACTTGTGCTGGCGCCGGCGGAGACGGTCTGGGAAGAAGGAGTGGCAGCCATACTAAAAGGTGGTCCCCCCGGCGTAACCGTAAAGCTGGCAGCGCTGGTGGCGGTTCCATCCAGCGTGGTAACCGTGATGGGGCCATTGGTAGCCCCGGCGGGAACTGTGGTCGTGACTGTCCCGGAGTTGCTTACCGTGAAGGAAGCTGGCGCTCCATTGAACGAAACGGCCGTGACCCCGGTGAAGTTCGTACCCGTAATCGTTACACCCGTTCCACCTGCACCGCTCACGGGCACAAAGGAAGTGAGGGCCGGCGTAACCGTAAAGCGTGTCGTGGTCACAATAGGCCCGTTGCCAGGCGTGGTGACTGTGATGCGGCCAGTGGTAGCCCCCGCGGGAACTGTCGTTGTAATCGTCCCGGAGGGATCCACCGTGAAGGGAGAAGCCACTCCATTAAACGAAACCGCCGTGGCTCCGGTGAAGCCGGTAATCGTCACAACCGTTCCAGTCGGGCCGAAGGTCGGCGCAAACGGACTGAAGCTGATCCCTTCGAGGAAAGCAATGATGTCGTCGGTCGCGGTGGGCGAAATCGCGGAAGTGTTGATCGGGCCGGAAAACCCCGTACTGCCCGGCGAGTTGGCGAAGTTCGACGAATTATAAAACGCCAGCACATCTTTCAACGTAGCTGCGGAGCCGTCATGGAAGAACGGACCCAGGTTGGCGATGTTGAAAAGCTGGCGGACGCTGAATGCACGCGACCCGCACGGTGAGACGGGCTCGCAGGGAAGACTGTCGACTCCAGCCGAGTTGATGGTCTGGTTCACCACACCCGTGTTGAATGTTGCTGAGCTGTTCAGGATCGTCGAGCCGTGGCAAACCGAGCAAACGTTGGTAAAGGCATTCAAGCCTCGGCGCTGCGCTGCGGTGACCACAAAGTTGTTCAAATTGAACTTATTCGGGTCGGTTCCTGCCGGGAAATCCAGCGATCGCATGAACGCTTCCATGGCAACCAGTTCATCAGCCGTCGGCAGCCGGAAATCCGGGTCTACTCCATCGCTGTTCCGATTCAGCGTCCGCGGGAAGTGCTGGGTGACGGCTCCCGTCGCGAATGTTTGCAGGTCAAAGAAGTTGCCGCTGAGTCCGAACGACCCGAATCTTTGGCTCAGGTTCAGGAGATGTGGAGACTTACGGAACACGTTCGGCGTCGGGGCAAACCCGTCAATGTTTTCCAGGATCAGACCACGGCCCTGGGGAAAGTTCGTCGTGTCCGCGCTCGTCCTCATCCGCTTCGGATTTTCCAGGCCTAGCACTGTCGAGCCTGCAATGGCGCCAAGGCTTCCCGCCGTGATGCTCAAGACGGTTCCCGAACACGAATTGCTGTCACTTACGGTGGCGGACAACGCGGGGTTCATGCCGCCATAAACAAGATAGGTTGTTGGCGAGACCTGCGTCAGCACCTTGGCTCTGGCTACGGTCGCTCCGCTTCCGCTCGTTATGATGCCCTGCAACGTACCAGGACATGGCGTGCCGCTTGGAACCTCCTGGGTGAGCTCCAGCGTGTTGAGATTGAAGTCAAAGCCGGCATCGAAGCTGGACGGCGCCGTCTCGCCGATGAACAGCGGATCAAACGTTGTGGAGACGGTACTGAATCGCGACTGGATGTTGCTGGGCGGCAGCGCCAGGTTCAAGTTGGCAACGTGACAAGTTGCGCAGGTCCGCCCGTTGCCCTGGAAAGTCTCGCCATTGAACAGATTCTCACCCTGGGCCACTTGGGTGGCTAGCGAGATCGTGAGCGTGTTTCCCGCATCGTTCACCGGGGTGGGTGTCGTATTAATCAAGAAATCGGCATTGGCGACAGAACCACAAAGGGTGGAGGTGCGCTTCAGGCTCACCGTGTTCACGATGGGAAGGGCGGCCGTCGGGGAACCTGCTACAACGGTTCCGTTGCAGCCGCCGGAGTCAGTTCCGACCTGGGCAGGAGGAAAGCTCCCGTAGGAAATGCAGTCGGTTCTTGGAAGCGCGTTGATATTCAGCGGATTGTTCGTGAAGCACACTTTCCCGCCAATGGGGCTCAGGAGCGGCGGCATAGTGAAATCGGGAGTCGGTGCTCCAGGCAAGTTCGCAAAGTCCTGGGTCGCAATCAACTGCGGGTTGGCATCGGCGGGTACATTGTGCGGGAATTTGAACTTGCCAGTTTGTCTTCCGGCGGCGTCAAAGAACACCAGCATCGCCCTCGATTGAGTCTCGCCAACCTGGGAGCCCCATAAGTTGCCACCGCCCTCCTGCTTGATGACGATGAATTGGATTTTGGAGTTCCCATTCACGCCGGCCATGATCTCCTGAATATGGTTCTCCTCGTTGGCCGCGAAAGCGCGATTCGCGAACAGCAGAAAAACCATCCCGATCGCCAGGGTATACGCGAATTGTAGATTCTTGTTCCGATTAGTCACGCGATTGAAACTCCTATCTTCCATGGTCGTCATACATGCCAGATCCTTGCAGGCGAAGCTTTCATTGGGGTAAGCGAACTTTAGCCTTAGAGCGATGCTACTGAAAGCCGAGCCGCTTGTTCTCGTCAGCGCGAGGGTGAAACTACTCGCTACTCCATATCTATCTTTAGTCCTATAACGAGCGCGGTTGAGAGTAGCTTAGCTTGTAGCTCACCGCAAGTTAAATTGCTCTTACGTCCCACTGAAATCCTGGATTTTCGCAGACATCCCAATTTGGCGTGGGTTTGAGCATTTAGAGCGATTGCTGCCTTGGCGATTGCTGCCCTGCAGTTGTCATTCGAAGCGAAGCAAGGAATCTGCTTTTTCTTCCGCTTTCCGGCCACTGGATCACCTGATTACCAGATCACCCGATCACCGCCCTACCCCGTCAACTAGGAATCTAAAGCAGTTACACGATTCATCCCAAGGGTATCCCACGGCGATGATGTGTTGCCCTTGCCTTTGGCTGAATGCTGAGTGCTGATTGCTGCCCTGCAGTTGTCATTCCGAAGCGAAGCGAGGAATCTGCTTTTTCTTCCGCTTACCGATGTCAGCGATGTCGTGCGATCTCGGCGATAGGCGCGCTCCGCGCCCCCCAGCCCACCCCGGTCGCCGTTAATTGGGAATCTAAAGCAGTTACACAATTCATCCCAAGGGTATCCAACGGCGATGATGTGTTGCCCTTGCCTCTGGCTGAATGCTGAGTGCTGATTGCTGCCCTGTAGTTGTCATTCCGAAGCGTAGCGAGGAATCTGCTTTTTCTTCCGTTTTTCCGATCACCGGATCATCCGATTACCAGATCACCCGATCACCGCCGTACCCGGTAGCCGTCAACTAGGAATCTAAGGCAGTTACACGAATCATCCCAAGGGTAATCCCACGGCGATGGTGTGTTGACATTGCTTTGCCAATTGCCATCTGCCAATTGCCATTTGCTAGATTTTCAAAGAACTTTCCCATGGCTGCCTAGGCAGCTCGGTTTTTAAAATTACTCAATTACCAAATTACTCATTTACCAAATCTTTTCAAGCAATCTTTAGTTTCCCGCTGTCGCGCGAATCAAGACAGACTAGTCGTTTCCGGAATCCTTGAGCGTTATCTGCGATTTTCTGTGTATATCTACGGCAAATTATTTTTCCGATCACCGTAAATCAGCGCGATCAGTATCGGGACACCATCGATCCCACCCTTTGCTCCGCAAAGGGTAGGGCACCCATATCCCGAAGGCTGAAACGAAACCGGAGAAAGGCTGGGCCACCCGGCAATGCGCCTCTGGCCTGGAGGTAGATTGAGGAAATCCGAGGTTAGTGAAGGGTTTGTGGAACAGAGCTTGCGATTTTTGCAGCGCAGGCGCGCTGGCGGCTACTTAATCGGAAATCAATTTACTCATGCCGCAGCGCGATCAGCGGATCGACTTTTGTCGCTCGCCGCGCCGGAATGTAGCTTGCCAGCATGGCAACGGCTCCCAAAAGCAGAGCCGTTGACCCGAGCGCAATGGGATCGGTTGGTTGCACCCGATATAAATAGCTTTCCAAAAATCGGGTAAGTGCGAGCGCCCCGGCAATTCCCATTCCGATACCGAAACCGGCCAAAACCAGGCCCTGCCAAAGCAAGAGTCGCATGACATCGCCTCGTTCAGCGCCCAGTGCGATGCGAACGCCAATTTCATGTGTGCGCTGCGTGACCCCATAAGCGATCACACCATAAATTCCAATCGCCGCCAGGATCAGCGCGAGCGCTGCGAATACGCTGAGCAATGTCATATTGAACTGGCGCATGGCCACTGCGGCGGAGCGCACCTGCTCCATAGTGCGGATATGGCCTAGGCCGATGGAAGGGTCAATTGCCTGAAGCTGCTGCTCGATCCTGTGGCTAAGCGCCAGCGGATCAGTCGAGGTGCGGGCGACAATGTATTCAGGAAACCAAATGGAAACGAGTTTCAGTACTGGATAAGGTGTTTGTCCCAGCGGGATGTATACGCTGGCCTCCGCGGGTTTGTCGAGATAAGACTTCACATCCCCAACAACGCCGATAACCTGCCAGTCGAGTTCCGCAAATTGGAAGCGTTGGCCGATCGGTGTTTGCCCCGGAAATAGCAAGCGCGCTGCTTCTTGGCTGATGACAGCAACAGGCGGGGATTTCTCAGCGTCAGATGCGGTCAAAAGCCGCCCGAGCACCAGCGGTACGCCCATCGTTCGAAAGTAGTCCGACATGACCATTCGGAGTCCGAAGGCGTGCGGTACTTGCTTGCCCGCGACCGAGAGGCCGAAATTTGCGCCACGTCGCAGAGGCAGCCCGGCAGTTATCGCTGAAGCCGACTGCACGCCGGGGAGCGATTTGATCCGCTGGAAAGCCTGGTCGTAGTAGCGGGAGACCGCTGCGGTCGAGTTGTAACGCGAGCCGGAGAGATAGACCTCAACTGAAAGCACGTGGCTGGGATTAAAGCCGGGATCGGTGTTCAGCACGCGCCAGAAAGTTTTGATCAACAACGCGGCGCCGGTCAGCAGCACCAGGGACAGAGCCACTTCGCTGATTACGAGTGCGGCGCGGAAGCGTCCCTCTCTTCTGCCACTGCTGATGCGGGCCGTGGCTTCACCGAGCTTTTCATAGATTTCTCCGGAAGAAGCGCGGAAGGCAGGAACTAGACCAAACAAAATTCCGGTGATGACAGCCACCGCCAAAGTGAATGCAAAGGCCCAGCCGTCCAGGTGAATGTCATTCACGCGCGGCAAATCTGAAGGACTCAGCGCCAACAGTGATCGCATCCCAATACGTGCCAGCAATAGCGCCAGGAGGCCAGCTGTGACCGAAAGCAAAACGCTTTCGGTGAGCAATTGCCGGACCAGCCGCTTGCGCGAAGCACCCAATGCTGCGCGCACTGCAAATTCGCGGCTGCGTGCCGTGGCGCGTCCAAGCAGAAGATTGACAACATTGGCGCAAGCTATCAGAAGCACGAATCCCACAGCGCCAAACAGCACCAGCAAAATCATCCGAACATCGCTCGAAAGCATCGTCTGATAAGACTGAATGCTAAGCGTGGTTGTGGGGCCAAGCTCGTGAGGAAATGCCTTGCGGAATTCAGTGGTAATGCTCCGCATCTGCGCCTGGGCTTGAGCTAGCGAGAGCCCAGGCCCGAGCCGGCCAAGAACTTCGATATTCTGCCCGGAGCCTGCGGTTTGGCTCACCAGCGCCAGTGGTGTCCATACGTCGGTGTCACCGGGCATGATGGGATCAACACTGGCCTCCAAGCCCGGTGGCATTACACCTATTACAGTAAACGGCTCGCCATCAAGCGTGACGGTTCGCCCAATCGTTGCGCGATCACCGCCCATCTGTCTTTGCCAGATTTCGTAGCTGAGTATCGCGACATGAGCACCGTTGCCGACATGGTCATCAGCAAGAAAATCGCGCCCCAGCAGCGGCCTTATACCCAGAACTTGAAAATAATCGGTGGAAACCGGTTGTCCTTTGACGCGTTCAGTTTTGTCGCCTAGGCCGAGGTTATAGCCCTGGACCGTGTAGCCTGTAAGGAATTGAAACGGAGAGCTGTGCTCTTGCAGGAATTGCAATTCCTGATAGGTGACGTCTTTTTCATCGCTGCCGCGAGGCGAAGATTCCGTAAGCTCGACAATCCGCTGCGGCTGAGGATACGGCAGTGGCCGAAACACCACGCCATAAACAATGCTGAAAATCGCAGTATTAGCGCCAATGGCGAGAGCCAGCGTAATCACCGCGACAGCTGTAAAAGCTGGGGATTTGCGCAGGATGCGCAGGCCGTACTTCAAATCGAGTAACAGATTTTCTACAAACGGAATGGATTCCTGATCCCGATAAGCTTCTTTTATCGACTCAACTGCGCCGAATTTAAGCAGTGCCTGGCGGCGGGCGTCAGTGGGCGAGATACCAGCGCGAACCTTTTCCTCAGTTTGAAGCGCAATGTGCTCCTCAATCTCTGCGCGGAGGCGTTCGTCCTGACGGTGACCGGTGACTAGATTGGCTACGCGTGTTAGGAACTGGCGAGCGCGTTTCATTTCAGGTCCTCCGCTTTTAGCGCGAAGAAGCGGGCGATAATCTCGGCCGTCTGTTGCCACTCACGAGTTTCAGATTGAAGCTGTTTCCGTCCGGCACGAGTCAAGTGGTAGAACCGAGCTTTGCGATTATTCTCGGAAGCGCCCCACTCGGAAGTTATTGCGCCTTCCTGCTCCATTTTCAGCAACACGGGATAAAGCGTGCCCTGGTTTACAGCCAACAGATCGCCACTGATTTGCTCAATGCGACGTGCGATGCCGTAACCGTGCAGTGGCCCTAGGGCATCGAGCGTCTTGAGAACCATCAGCGCTAATGTGCCCTGCCGAACGTCTGTCTTTTCCTTCATGGGGAGTTCTTTTGGTTTCCAACAGGTACACTCAAAAGCGTAGCATATTTCCTTTTGGAAACCAATAGGGAAACCCGGGGACAGGAACGTGCGAAAAAATAACTCAAACTGCGTGCTGTGGTGGCGCGAGTATTTACGCTGCCAACGTGAAAGATGCTTCAACGCCTCCTCGTTTGACTACGATCAGCCGGCAGCAGATGGTTTTTCGATCGGTTGATGTTGAGAGACTGATTGAAGACGATCATAGTGCGCGATTGATCTGGGAACTGATCGGGCGGTTAGATCTCAGCCTGTATTATGCCGAGATTGCTGCCGTGGAAGGCCAGCCGGGCAGGGAACACGCCGAAGTTGGCGGGTGGCCCACCCACCCACCCAATCTCCCGGTTTTTGTTGCCCAGACGAGACAAGGGGTGCCCCACTCTTTGCGGAGCAAAGGGCGGTTAAAATAATCGCCAATGTCGCGAGGTTTGCGTCGTTGTCACTCTACCGGCCAAGGAGGCATCCCCGGTGAAGCAGGTAATCGGAATGATTTGCTTTATCGTTACCGTCCTGGCGGTCCTTGGCAACGGAATATTTATGGTTGTCTCGCCGCGCCTATGGTTTCGGATCCCACATTGGGCAAGACTTAGCGGGAGGTTGAGTGAATCGAAATTTGGTAGCGGTTGGGGAGCCATTCAGATTCGCGTGTTGGGACTGTCCTTTCTTGCAATAATGATTTGGTTTCTGCATGGCTGTGCCTCCACCCGATAGCTCAACAAAAAGGAGGAAAGCTTCGCGACAGAAATCGGTGTCTTGGTTCTTCGACCGAATTTGTTCAGCAATTATTCCTTTTCCAGATCACCGTAAATCAGTTTTGTCCGTGTTCATCAGCGGTAAGGTTTGCCTTGGTCTTGGCTGAGTGCTGAGCGCTGACTGCTTCTTTATCAGCGGTAAGGTTTCACTTCCTGAGTAGCACCCAGCAACACTCTACCGGCGCCCCAGGCCGGAGCTTAGGTCCGGCGGAGCAACATCAACGAGGGACTGCATTCAGTCCGGCGGCGGCGACGGCTTAAGCGGGCGCACATCGGGGATTCGTCTGTCCAATCTCGGCAGGTCGCCTTGCGGAACCACAAACCGGGCCAGGCCGCAATCCAGACAAACCGTGATGGTGGGGAAAACCAGAAGGCCGGGATCGTCGATATTATCTAAACCCTGGGAATGAATGTTGATCTCAGCATACAGCTCCCTCTCATGAGCGGACAGGCAATGGGTACAAATCATATGGACATCCTGATTTCGAGTGTAGATACAAAAAAAGGGAACCGATATTGTTAATCGTGACAGGGGGGAGAAACAGGTAATTTTGACAGTTGCTCGGGTGTTTGTTTTCAGTCGGTTGGATTGGGCAAATTAAACAGAAAACTGAACAAACAATGACCGTCCGCGTAAGGTAGGCGCCCGGGCCCTGTTACGTGATCAGCAAATCCCCTGGTGATGGAGTCGCAAACCGTTCATATAATCAGGATTTCAAAGCACTTAGCTCATCCCGTCCAAATACAGGTCTATCGGCATTCATCCGCGGCAGGCTTCGCGTTTCCGATTTTCGGGATATCGCCATCTCGGGCGGTTGAATGGGTTTCAATTACCCGATTCCTCAATCTTCTATGGCCGGCAATTTCCTTATCACCGTAAATCAGTGTCATCAGTGTTCATCAGCGGTAAGGTTTTGCTATTTGCCAATGGCCATTTGCTAATTGCTGCTCTTCCGCCGCACTTCTATTTGTCCATCGCGTATCCGAACCTCTAAACATGGTTGTGGATGCACCGCCGGTCCATCCAGCACGCGGCCATCTTCCAATGAGAATCGAGAAAAGTGATACGGACAGACAATACTGTTGCCAACCAGTTTGCCTTCAGCAAGCGGCCCGCTAAAGTGGGAGCACGTTTCGGCCAGAGCAAAGACTTGCTCGCCGCGACGAACCAGAAGAATGGGGACGGAATCGTGGATCGCTCGTGTTGGCTTCTCGTCTTCTAACTCTCGATCCGGCAGGACGGCCGCAAACTCTGTTGGAAAGGCTTGACCTTCTGTGCGATCAACGCCAACCCGGTGTTTGTAAACCATCTCGCCACCCAAGTGGGCCGCATATGACATAACGGCATAACCCAGAGCGGCGCAGAAACGGCCGCCCGCGCGCGATTTGTTTTTACGCATAACCAGAGACGTGGTAAACAGCGCAGTGGCGCCGAGATTGAGCAGTCCATGAATGAATCCCGTACGTCGAGCTGGTGGATCAACATCTGACCAATCCGTCACGCCTGTCACGGCCGCGCCTGCTGCCGCAAGGATTCCAATCGCGATGGACGCGTCCGCTGCCCGCTCAAATTCACGGCGGCCGCGAATCATATCCAGAAGATCAAATGCCATGGCCACGGTCCAGGCGCCTACCGGCACATCGGTAAGCACCACGTGTAGCGGTTCGCCCAGCCATGTACCGTTCAAAAAGTTTCTGATGTTTTGCGCGCTCTCGCGTCCACCGCCGTATAGAAACTTGTCGATCTGTTTCTGCACTCTTTCATCGATGGGCGCTTGAGAGATTGGCGCTTGAGAAATGGGTGCGTGAGATTGTGCCGGCGATTCGCCTGCATTCACAGCTCCGCTCTCCAGATTGGTTGGGGCGGGTGGAATATTTGGATTGGCCATCAGACCCTCCTCGTCCTCATCTCATGATTCATAGTGACAACGATGAGATGCCAAATTCACTGCTCTCATTTGCGCGATGTTTGCGACTTTAGAGATATGCGACTTAACTTTAGAGATATGCGACTTCAAGGTGATGAACGCGATTGAACCCGGAAGAAGGGCGCCCGCACCGTCAGGCTGCCAGATCGAGATGGGTTAAACCGCTCTTGTCTTCGTCCTGAGGGATTTTGCCCTTCTTCGACTCTTTGGACAGCTGGCAGTTCAACTGCGCTCCCACCAGCATGACAAAGCCATTCCAATACAGCCAGACCATCAACGCAATCACAGCCCCAATTGTGCCGTAGGTTTTATTGAAATGAGCAAAGTTGCGGAAGTACACGCCCATTGCATAAGACAAGCCAACCCAGCTGGCCACCGACAAAACTGCGCCTGGCAGCGTGCTCCAGAAGCGCTGCTTCACATTGGGAGCAACAAAGTAAATAAACTCCACTGCAAGAACGGTAAACCCGAATGAAATGGTCCAATGCACATAGGGCCACGCCTTGATGAAGAGCCATGACAGTCGCTGGTGCTCGGCCAATCGCTGTGCGAACTCTGGCCCCATGATCATGACTGCCAGGGCCACCATAAGCAGCAGTCCGACCATAAAAGTCAATCCAACCGCCAGCGGACGCGTTACCCAGAACGGGCGGCCTTCCTCAACTTCGTATGAAATGTTGAGCGCTTCAATAGTCGCGGCGAAGCCGCCGGAAGCTGTCCAGAGAATGCCGAGTATGCCGAAGGACAGCAGTGTTCCTCGATTCGGCGTAACTACATTGGCCAGCACAGTCTGCACCGCCTGCATGCTGTCCGCCGGAACAAAGCTGCCTAACAAAGCCAGCACCTGGTTAAAGAGATTTTGTACCGGAACATACGCGGCCACCGCGGAAAGCAGGATCAGAGCAGGGAAGATCGCCAGCACAAAATAGTAGGCAAGGGCGGCCGCCATCTGGAATGTGTGTTTTTGAAATATATCTTCGCCCGCGCGCCACACAGCGTCCTTGATTCCAGAGAATGTTAAGCCACGTCGACCCCGCATACATACTTCGATGCGTGATCAAGTAACCGAGTACCTGACTTTAGCGGCCAATCCAGCTTGCAATGTGAGCTGCCAGGAACATTTAATACTTCACGATGGCGGCAAATGACTTGGCATCCAGGCTGGCTCCGCCGACCAGCGCGCCATCGATTTCCGGCTGGGCCATGAGCGCGGTCGCATTCTCCGGCTTCACACTGCCGCCATAGAGAATGCGCATCTGGCCGGCCACTCCGATACCAAATACTTCTGCGGCCTCAGCGCGAATAATCTCATGCGCAGCGGAAGCCATTTCTGGCGTGGCAGTTTTTCCCGTTCCGATGGCCCATACCGGTTCATACGCAATCGCCATCGCAATGGCCTCTCCGCTGGATACTTCTCGAAAAGCAACGTTGCATTGCCGGCGCAGAACATCTTCCGTCAGCCCTACCTCGCGCTCCTGTAACAATTCGCCCACGCAAACGATAGGTTTGAGTCCGGCAGCCAATGCGCTTCTCAGTTTCAGGTTTACGGTCTCATCCGTTTCGCCGAAATACTGGCGGCGTTCGGAGTGTCCAATGATCACATGCGAACAGCCTGCTGCAACCAGCATTCCGGCTGAGATCTCGCCGGTGTATGCGCCTTCTTTTTCCCAGTGCATATCTTGCCCGCCCACGAACAGGCCGCTGCCTTTCACCGCTTCAACAACCGCTGGAATGCAGGTGAAGGGCGGACACAGAACAATCTGATCACGCTCATGGGCTGAAGCAATGGGCAGCAACGCCTTCAAGAAATCGAGAGCATGATCTGCTGTCTTGTACATCTTCCAATTGGCGGCAATTATCTTCCGGCGTTTGCTCATGCGTTGCTGACTGTCCTGATTTCGTAGTGAGGAAATTCCGTGGCCAGATTCTTTGCTGCCTCTGCGTAGGCGGCGTGCGTGTGATGGTCAAACAGGATGAAACGCACCTTCTTCAGCAGCGTTAAAGGCTGCTGGTTTTGGCCAGGGAACTGCTCGCTATGCCCGTGGCTGCCATATACATATAAAAGATCGGCAATGCTGCGCAACGCGATCTGCGCCGCTTCACCCACAGGGTATCCAAAAGCTCCAGTTGAGATGGAAGGAAAACTTATCTCCGCACAGCCGAGCCGCCTGGCTTCTTCCACGCAATGGCAGTAGCAGCTTTCCAGAATTTGCGGTTCATTCTTACCGCCGCCTTGCCATACCGGCCCCACCGTGTGGATCACATAACGCACTTTCAGATTGCCGGCCCCTGTCGCCACTGCCTGCCCCGGAGCAAGACTGCCGCGCTGATCGCGAACTCTGCGGCATTCTTCCAGTAGCTTTGGACCTGCTGCATCATGAATGGCGCCGTCCACTCCGCCGCCGCCCAGCAGGGAAGAATTGGCGGCATTCACAATCGCGTCGGTCGTTTCACGAACGATATCGCCCTGAACAAGCTCCAGCGTCGCCTTTGGACCAATCCGATATCGCAAAAGGTTGTTCATGCTTCCTTTAGACATTCGTCAGGGCTTCCACGCCGGGCAGTTTCTTGCCTTCCAGAAACTCCAGGAAAGCGCCCCCGCCCGTTGAAATATGGCTGATCTTGTCCGCCACGCCGGACTGATGCACTGCCGCCACCGAATCCCCGCCACCCACAATGGATGTGGCTTTCCGGTTGGCTGCAACCATCTCAGCAATCTTCATGGTGCCTTTGGCAAACGGCGAAACTTCAAACACGCCCATCGGGCCATTCCACACAATCGTTTTCGCTGCCGCAATTTCCTTACCGAAATCGGCAATCGTTTCCGGCCCGATATCCAGACCCATTTTGCCGTCGGGAATTCCCGCATCCGTACTTACTGTTTGATGTTGGGCATCAGCGTCGATCTTCTCTGCGATCACATGGTCGAGTGGAAGATGAAAGCGAACTTTCTTTGCTTGTGCCTCTGCAATCAGCTCTTTCGCCAGCCCAACCTTATCTTCTTCCACCAGCGATTTGCCCACCTTTTTTCCTTGTGCCTTGAGGAAAGTGTAAGCCATGGCTCCGCCAATCAACAGCGCATCAACCTTGCCCAGCAGATTGCGTATGACGTCAATCTTGTCTGAAACCTTGGCTCCGCCGATGATCGCAATAAACGGCTTTTCCGGATTTGTTGTCGCCTTGCCCAGATACTCCAATTCCTTTTGCATGAGCAAACCAGCCGCTGACTTGCTGACGAACTTCGTAATGCCGGCCGTTGATGCGTGTGCTCGATGCGCCGATCCGAACGCATCATTCACATAAACATCAGCCAAAGAGGCCAGCGCCCGTGAGAAAGCTTCGTCATTGGCTTCTTCTTCCGCGTGAAAGCGGAGATTTTCCAGGAGAAGCGTATGCCCATTCCCCAGTTTGCTCGCCATCTCCTCGGCGGCAATGCCAATGCAATCTGGCGCGAAGCCCACATTTACGCTTCTTCCCATGCGTTCGTCCAGCAGCATGCGCAGCTTCTCCGCCGCCGGCTTCAGGCTCATTCTTGGATTCGGCTTGCCCTTGGGCCTGCCCAGATGTGACGCCAGTATCAACTGTGCGCCCTTATGCAGAGCGTATTCAATCGTCGGCAGCGTTTCGCGGATACGCGTGTCGTCGGTTACATGTCCATCCGGGGACAGCGGCACATTGAAATCAACGCGCATAAACACGCGCTGCCCCTGCAGGTTCAGATCTTGTATGGAGAGTTTTGCCATGGTCGCTCAGACTCCCTCTTGCTTACAGGCCCTTCTTTGCCAGGAAACTCACCAGATCGCGAACGCGGCATGAGTAGCCCCACTCGTTGTCATACCAGGCAATTACCTTCACGCAATTGCCGGCCACCACACGCGTGAGCGGAGAGTCCACAACAGACGACCGGTCATCGCCGCGGTAATCAACCGATACCAACTCTGCCGTCTCATATCCCAGAATGCCCTTCATCGGCCCATTCGCCGCTGTCAGCAGGGCCTTGTTGACCTCTTCCACCGTGGTGCTTTTCTCCGTAAACACAACCAGGTCCACCACGCTGACATTGGGCGTGGGAACCCGCATGGAAAAGCCATCCAGCTTGCCGCTCAAGTCAGGTATCACCAACTTCAGGGCTTTGGCTGCCCCGGTCGAGGTTGGAATCATGGACAGGGCTGCGGCCCGCGCGCGACGCAGGTCTTTATGCGGAAAATCCAGGATGACCTGATCATTCGTGTAGGAGTGGATCGTAGTCATGGTGCCGCTCTGAATCTTGAAGCTGTCATGCAGCACTTTGGCGACGGGCGCCAGGCAGTTGGTGGTGCAGGAAGCATTGGAAATAATGTGGTGCTTGGCGGCGTCGTATTTGCCTTCATTCACGCCCAGAACAATTGTGATGTCTTCATCTTTCGCCGGCGCTGAGATGATGACCTTCTTTACCGGGCCGCGAAGATGGGCCTTGGCTTTGCCCGCTTCCGTGAACTTGCCGGTCGATTCAATCACCACCTGAGCGCCCACAGACTCCCAGTTGATCGCGGCAGGGTCCTTTTCGGAAAAGACTTTTACCGCTTTTCCGTCGATGGTGATCGAATCTGCCGTGGCCTTAATATCCTGTTTCAAGTTGCCCAGGATTGAATCGTACTTGAGCAGATGGGCCAGAGTGGCCGGGCTGGTCAGGTCGTTCACTGCCACAAATTCAATGTTTGAATCACCCAAAGCGGTGCGCAGCACGTTGCGTCCGATTCGCCCGAAACCGTTGATCCCAACTTTAATCGCCATATGAAAAATTCCTCCGCGAAAGAAATCAGTGCGTTCTGAATATGATTGACCGGAGCACAGGCTGCAGCAACCGGCTTGGTGCAAACTCCCCAGCTTAACAACAAACATTGCGATGCGCAATTTGCCGCCCGGAAGCGTGTGAGCGGCTTCATAGACTATGGATGCAAGGCCAAAGCAGAACGACACGTGTGTATTTTTGCGAGTAAACGACGGCGAGCAACGGACTGGGCAATCGGTCCAGGCACAAAAATGCCGCGGGTGTCGACGCCCGCGGCATGGTTCCTGCAGATTTAAGCTTTGTTTCTTTCGCTGCTTTTGCTTTCCCGCAGTCTTGGCTACGGCTAAGGAGCAGCTTTGCTGGTCAAAATTTAATCGGTCTTTCTACTCAAGTGCTTTTGTTGCTACTTCAACCGCAATTTCTTTTTCAGTTCAACAGCATTGTTCCCTAAGTCGGGGGTGCTTCTGTTTCTGAACTAAACTGCCTTTGCTTCTTGTTCAACCGCATTTTCTTTGAAGAAACCGCTTTGTTTCTTAACCCAAGAGGTAAATCTATTCGGAAACTCAAACGGACTTTTTCTCTTGCTCAAGTGCTTGTCTTACCAAACCTGCATTGTTTCTAACTTTGTTTCAACTGTATTTGTTTCTGATTGAGCTGCATTATCATGCCGACCGCGCCAGCGTGGGTTTATGACTTGGCTGACTGGGTCCTTAACTCAACTGCCTGAGTGTTACAGATTCGTCTTCCTTGTGGTGCCTGTGCAACTGCACGCATTTTATTTCTGTCTGCGCTTCAGGTGTTTCTGGCCCAACTGCTTGAGGTACCAATTTCTACTCAACGTGTTTCCTGACTCAAATGACTCAAACCGTGTAGCTAGTGTTTGCACCTATCTTGTCCGCGAGTGTGCGTCATTATGGCTGGCTTCATCACAAAGATGTTGAAACCTCAGCGCCGGACAGGAACGCTCAAGCCGGCTACCACCATTCGAGCACGGCGATCATTTTTGAATGGTCTGCGCTCAGTGACAAAAACCCTACCGGCCACAGGACAGGGACGATGCCTGCACGGAGCTACAAAGTGACTGGGGGAGGGTTGCGGGCGGAATTATAGCAATTTACCTTGCCGCTGCAACATTTGTTTTGCTTTTCTTGGAGATTTTAATCGTCTCCCCCGGTTGCGGCGGGAAGCCTGCCTCATGAACCTATGCCGCAAACCTCAAAAGGTTGCAAGTTCTTCTAACGGTGTGTTACACACGAGACATGCGCAACTGGATGCGCGAGCGCATGAAGCGCCGTAAAAAGAAAACAGAGAACGAAACCGAAGCCACCGGCAAGGTAGGCCAGCAAAAACCGCTGATCGATGAGCTCCATCCCGGGCCCATCGTTCCGTCCTATTCTGATCCCGATGCCCAGGGCCAGGAAGAGCCTGGCCAGGTAGAAGCCCCCCCATCTCCGCGGGCGGAAGTCAGCCGTGTCGAGACGGAAATTCAGCCTGAATCACCGGAACTTCCAGGTGCAGCCCCAGCTTCGCCGGCCATGGCCTCCAAGGGAGCGCGCCCGCCCAAGGGTGTAGTTGTTCTGGCCATCGGACTGCCAGGATCGGGCAAAACCACATGGTTTCGCCGTCGTGGCGTCACCCCGTTATCCAGTGACATGCTTCGTTCCATTCTTTTTGATGACATTACCGAACAGCGCTATCAGGGCCTGGTTTTCTCTACATTGCGGTCCCTGCTTCGTGCCCGCTTGATCGCCCGCATGCCCTGGAACTATGTGGACGCCAGCAACCTTGCCTCGCATGAGCGCCGGCAATGGGTGAAGATGGCCAAAGGCTTTGGCTATGAAGTCCACGCCGTTTTTTTCGACGTCCCTCTTGAAGTCTGCCTGGAACGGAATCGCAAACGTGAACGCCAGGTAAAGGAAGAGGTCATCCAGCGCATGGCCCAGAAGCTCAAACCACCATCTTTTGAAGAAGGGTTTACCAAGATTACGGTGGTCCGTGTGAAAGCCTCGTCGCAGGCTGACTCAGGCGCCGCGGAATAGACGTGAAGAGAATGTGGAGTGCAGCCGCCCCCGGCTGCGCTTTCTTATTGGATAAGGGCGAGGCCGACTCGCGCGCCGACGCGCCGAGCCCGCTGCAACAGGAGCCTCCGGGGTGCATCCACGAGATTCACTCTCAAAGCGGGTTGGAGCGAAGCGACAATAAACGAAGTCTATCCCGGCCAGAAATGCATCAGCCCGAAAATCACAAACCATAGCCCAGCCATGAAATGCCAGTACCAACTGGTCACTTCAATCGTGAGTTGGCGCGATTCAAACTTCTGCCGGAAAAGCCTTCCGCCAAGCGCAAACATCAGCGCAAACAGGCCTCCAGCCAGATGGGCGGCGTGGATTCCGGTCAGAATATAGAAGAACGCCCTCCCGGGATCAGACATGTGAAAAGTCCCACTCGATTTCAGGAACCTCCACGCCAGCACCTGCCCGCCGAGAAACGCAAAACCCAGTAAAACCGTGAGCGCCAGCCATGGCGGATCAAACCGTGATTCCAACGGCAAAATGCCCAGATTCCGGAACTCCGCTTGCCGTTCACTTTGCCGTCGTGCCAATTCAAGAGTAATGCTGCTGCATACAAGCACCGCAGAATTGATCAACAACAATCGATACGGCAGCACCAGCGGATGCCAATCGCTGACTGTCTGTCTTCTGAGCTGGTCGTAGTGCCCCATATGCAGGGAAAACAGATACGCCACGATCAGGAATACGAACAGCATGGAGACAGAAACAATGCCGAACACCATGGCCACCCGCAATTTGCGCAGACGTTGCTGATAGCCGGGCGAATGACGTTCCCGGTCGTGATCGCCGTCATCCCCGCCACCGCCATAGTTCCACTGGCGCGGAATCTTTCCCGGACCGCCGCCACCTAACCTCGGCTTCCGCTCTCTTTCAACGCGTTCACGAATCGTAGGCATATAACTTCAGATGAGAGGCTCAGCTTTCACGCCGGGATGGATCGTCCGTCACTGGCTTGCCTTGCATTACAAAATCTTCGTTCGCCCCGGGAACGCTATATTCGTAGGGGCCGGTATGCACAACGGGGGGATGGCTCCCAAAGCCTTCATCAGCCGGTGGAGAGGCCAGAGTCCACTCCAGCGTCGTGGCGTCCCATGGATTGCGGGCTGCCGCCGGTCCTTTGAAGATGCTCCAGAAGAAGTTGAACAGGAACACCACCTGACCGGCAATGGTGACCATCGCTGCATAAGTAATGAATCTCTGCAGGGGTAACATCGCAGCAACATATTGTACGCCGGTTAATTCCGAGTAGCGGCGAGGGTGTCCAGCCAGGCCCAGCAAATGCATGGGCATAAAGATTGCATAAGCGCCAATGAACGTAATCCAGAAATGAATGGCACCCAGACGCTCATTCAGAAGCCTGCCAAACATCTTCGGGAACCAGAAATGTGTAGCGGCGAAAACGGCAAACAGGCCGGCCATCGCCATGATCAGATGGAAATGTGCCACCACAAAGTAAGTGTCATGCAGATAGACATCCAGCGCCGGCTGGGCCAGCAGCGGCCCGGTCAATCCACCGGTAATGAACAGCGAAACAAAGCCGATGGAAAACAGCATGGGCGTGGTGAAACGAATCTTGCCGCCGTAGATCGTCCCCAGCCAATTGAACACCTTGATGGCCGAAGGTACTGCGATCGCGGTGGTCAAGGTGGAAAATGCGAAGCCCACATGCGGATCCATGCCGCTGACAAACATATGATGGCCCCACACCATGAAGCCCATAGCGCCAATAGCAATCGTCGCCGCGACCATTGCCTTGTATCCGAACACGGGCTTGCGGCTAAACACTGAAAGCAGATGAGAGGTGAGCCCCATTCCTGGCAGAATTGCGATGTAGACCTCCGGGTGCCCGAAGAACCAGAAGAGATGCTGCCATAGCAACGGCGATCCCCCTGCGTGCTGCGTGATCGCCCGGCCGCTCACAACCAATCCTGACGGCACAAAGAAGTTGGTGCCTGCGTGACGATCCAGAAAAAGCAGAATCAGCGCCCCCAACAGAATGCTGAAGGCCAGCAGACTTAATATGGCCGTGATGAACCAAGCCCAGCAGGTAAGCGGCATGCGGAACCACGTCATGCCCTGCGTCCGCATTCTCACTGTGGTGGTTACAAAGTTGATGGCGCTCAATACGCTTCCAATGCAGAACAGGCCGATGCTTGCCAGCCACAGGTCTGTGCCCAGATTCTGGCCGGGGCCGGCAGCCCCAATAGCGCTCAAGGGCGGATATTGCGTCCATCCAGCAATAGAAGCTCCGCCCGGCACGAAAAAAGCCGAAAGTAAAACCAGCAACGAAACAAGCGTAGTCCAGAAACTGACGCGATTCAGTCCAGGAAACGCCATCTCTGAAGCGCCCAGCTGCAACGGAAGGAAATACGTTCCAAATCCATTTTGCGGCACGGTTGAAAGCACAAAGAAGACCATCAACGTCCCGTGAATAGTAAGAAAGCCAAGATAATCTTCCGGCTTGATTTGACCGAAGAAGGGAATCGGCGCCTGCGGCCAGACCAGGTGAATTCTCATCAGCAAAGACAGCAGGCTGCCGATCAGTACCGCCGCCAGCGACAAAAAGAAGTACTGCTTGCCAATGACCTTATGGTCGCGGCTGAAGACCCCGGTAATCATGGACACCGGCGAGGTCTTTCTCGAGCCCGGATTGATGAATGCAACGGCGGATTTTTCCATGACTGTTACTGTTTGCTGTGTGACTGCAGCCATGCAGCAAATTCATGGCTGCTCACAACCTTCACCACGGCGTGCATACGATAATGCCCTATGCCGCACAACTCAGCGCACGCAATCTCGTATGTCCCGGCTCGTGTCGGATGCAACACGGCCGGAATCGTCATTCCCGGGACTGTGTCCTGCTTGAATCGCATGGCCGGAATGAACAAGCTGTGGATCACATCCTGGGCTCGAAGTTCCAGCTCCACATCCTGGTCCAGCGGCAGCATCAACACGGTGGAAACAATGTCATCGCGACCCGCGGGATCGTCCGGATCCAGGCCGAGCGCATTGCCTTCTTCCGGCTTGGCGAACCTCTGGGCATCCACGCGGCCAAATTGTCCGTCTGCGCCAGCATAGCGGAAGTACCACTGAAACTGTGTGCCTGTCACTTCAATCTTCATGGTGCCGGGCTTCGCATGGTGCATCTCCATCTGCATCCATGCGCGCGCGCCGGCTGCGTTAAAGCCGAAGAAGACGATAGCAACGGCAACCGTCCATAGGATTTCAAGCTTGGTATTGCCGCGATGAAATTTTGCTCGCTGCTCTGCGCCTGCGCCATGACAGCAACACGAATATCGCCAGCAGGACCTGCGCCGCCACGAACAGGGCTCCCAGCAGGCTCATCGCCTGGCTAAACTGATGGTCCACGCTGCCTGCCGCCAGTGACGCACCGGCAGGGAACCACCCTGGTTGTGAAAGGAACAGATGGGAGATCATCACGTACCCAGACGCGGCCGTAATCAGCAGCAGCACGACCACGATTGCCAGGGCCATTACTTTGACTGCTTTCCGTTCTTGACCAGCTTGAGAAATTCCGCATGCACGCGGGTATCAGGCGAGAGTTCAGGATGGAATGTCGCTGCCATAATGTTGCCTTCGCGGATGAGCACAGGATCGTCACCAGAGCTGGCTAGAATCTGAACGTTTTTCCCTGTGCTTACGATCTTTGGTGCGCGAATGAAAACCATCTCCAACGGGCCGCCTTCCAGCCTGGTCTGCGCCTCGCGAATCGAGCTGTCAATCTGGCGGCCATAAGCGTTGCGGCGTATGCGGATATCCAGCGCGCCCAGTGACAATTGCGGCGGATTCTCTACGTCCCTGGCCAGCAGGATGGCGCCGGCACAGGTCCCAAATGTCGGTTTGGTCCGCACAAACTCACGCAGCTTCTCCAAAAAACCCTCTTCGGCCAGAAAGTTCAGGAAGGTGCTGGATTCACCACCCGGAATAACGATGGCATCGATGGAATCAAGTTGCTCCGGCTTGCGTACCAGAACAACTTGGGCTCCCAGTTGCTCGAGCCGAGACTTGTGGGCTTCGTAATCGCCTTGAATGCCTAGGACGCCGATAGTCATATTTTTCCAAAATCCCGAACGATAGTGAGGGATCAAGGTTTACATCCCGAGCGACAGCGAGGGAACCCTACAATCTTTGACATCGTGTGCGACTAATCGCAAAGCCGTTTCGAATTCCAGATCCTCGTTCACGTAGGGAATCCCTCGCTTCGCTCGGGAGTAAACCAATTACCAAATACCAAGCACCAAGTACCGGGGTTTACCATCCCCTCGTCTGCATCATGTCGCCTTCAGTCATGGCTGAGACCGCCAGCCCTTTCATCGCTCCAACCAGATCATGGCTGACTTCAAGTAACACTTTAGGATCGTCAAAGTGAGTGGTAGCACGAACAATGGCTTTCGCACGCTTCTCAGCTTCCACCGGATCGCAGAAAGTGCGGGAATCGGACATGAAGATTCCTGATCCCACGAACACCGCTTCAGCGCCCAACTGACGAACCAGCGCTGCATCCGCAGGCGTCGCAATCCCGCCGGCAGAGAAGTTCGGCACCGGCAGCTTTCCCGACTTTGCTACCAGGCGGACCAGCTCATACGGAGCCCGTAGTTCCTTCGCCTGAGCATAAAGCTCTTCATCAGATAGTACCGTTAACTGCCTCATATCACGGATAATCTGCCGCAGATGCTTTACGGCATGGACCACGTCTCCAGTTCCGGCTTCACCTTTGGTCCGGATCATGGCCGCGCCTTCGGCAATCCTTCGCAAAGCTTCACCCAGGTCGCGCGCTCCACACACAAACGGTACGGTAAAGGCGTGCTTGTTCACGTGATGGGCTTCGTCGGCCGGAGTCAGGACTTCTGATTCATCAATGTAATCCACACCCAGCTCTTGCAGGATTTGCGCTTCAGCAAAGTGACCAATGCGGCATTTCGCCATCACCGGAATAGACACGTTGTCCATGATCTCGCGGATCTTCTTCGGTGACGCCATACGGGCCACGCCGCCCTCTGCGCGTATCTGGGCCGGGACACGCTCCAGGGCCATCACAGCGGTTGCGCCGGCGCGCTCCGCAATCTCCGCCTGGGCAGCATCGGTCACGTCCATGATCACGCCGCCTTTCAGCATTTCCGCCAGTCCGGTCTTTAGACGCAATCCGTTGTTGCCGTTTGATTCTGACATGGGAAAACTCCTGCATTCGCGCCCTGAGCGCGTCTGACATTGTGAGAACCCTTTATTTTACTAGTTTGCGAGGATTTCTGCTGCTGGCTACGAATCCACTTGCATGAAGCTGGGGAACTTCCTGGTGATGTCGATGGCGACAAACACTCCAACACTTCGTGCCAGCACCTCGCCTTTGTCATTCGTGATCTCGGCGATGTTGGTGTGCTCGCGCCCATTGACCTCTTGCTCACTGCCCGTGACGGTGAGCAAATGATTGAGCGGTACAGGCCTCTTGTATTCCACGTTCATTGACTTGGTCAGCGCCAGAACATTGCGCAGCTTGTTGACCTTTCCCATTGCCTCGTCCAGGATCGTGGCAATAATTCCGCCATGCGAGTGTCCCGGAGGCCCCTGATAACGCGCGCTCAGCGTGAATTGGCAAACAGCTTTGTGCGCCTCCACGTCAAAGAAAAACTCCAGCTGCATTCCGTCGGCATTGTCCTTGCCGCAGGCAAAGCACATGTTCTGGACTGCACTTCGTTTGCTTTCAATATTCGTATGGCCGTCAGCAGGTGTGTGTTTGGACATGTGGGAAGTTAGATTTTAGCATTGTGGCCTTTTTGCCATCCCGAGCGTTCGTTCTTTAATTGGTTTACTCCCGAGCGCGAGCGAGGGATCCCTATCCCCTTGAGAATTGTGGAGCGCAGCCGCCCTCGGCTGCGTTGTTTACTTTAATCCGGACGCACATCACGTCTTCCTCGCTACCAGTTCCGCCGCCGCTTTCCCGGTCTTCGTTTCACGGTAATAGAGCACATCCAACTCGTTGAACGCTTCCCGCAGCTCGCCCGGCTGAAGTAGATATGCCGGATCGGTCGGCCCGCCCGGAACATTCATGCGATCGATTGTGTATGTACGATAGATCAGCATTCCACCTGACTTGAGCGCAGCAATCAAGGCAGGGAAGAGTTCCCTGCGTAAAAAGTAAAACACCAGGATAAGGTCATACTTATCGCGACCAAGATCGCCGGTCAGATTCAGGTCAAGGGCTTCAGTGTTCAGCTTGCCCGGTGCTGACGAAGCCTGAAACTTTTCCTTCGCCATGCCCAGCGCGACTTCGGAGATGTCCACCAGATCAACGCGCCAGCCGCGCTCAACCAGGAACATGGAGTTTCGTCCGGCTCCGCCGGCAAGATCCAGTGCCACGCCCGCAGGCCGCTCGCGCAAAAACTGATCATAGGAATGCGTCAGGAACTCGTCCGCTGTCGTCCACGACTCCGGACGCTCACGGTAACGCTCATCCCATCGGCTTTTCTCTTCCTGTTCCATTGTTTTGATTCCCTCTTTGTCATTCCGAAGCGTAGCCAGGAATCTGCTTTTCAAGCTGCTGAATTCTCAAAAGAAAAGCCTCCCAAAATTTCCTGCGCTATACTGACACAAGTGCGCGATACCTCAAAAAACGTGACCCGGCCGAAAACCTTTTATCTGGAGACCTTTGGCTGCCAGATGAATGTACATGACTCTGAGAAAGTCATCGGCACTCTGGTCCAACAGGGATATTCGCAGGTTGATACCGTAGAAGAGGCCGAGCTCGTCTTCTACAACACCTGCTCCATCCGCGACAAAGCCGAACAAAAGGTCTTCAATCGCCTCAACGACTACAAGAAGCTGGAATCACAAGGCAAGAAGTTCGCCGTCATCGGCTGTGTCGCGCAGCAGGAGGGCGAAAAGATTTTCGAACGCGCGCCGCATGTTTCCCTGGTTGCCGGCTCCGCTTCCTATCGCAACCTGCCGCAAATGCTGGTCCAGATTCAAGCCGGAGATCGCCGTGTGACCGGCCTGGATGACCGCGAAACCGACCAGACCTTTGAGACTGAATTTACCGCCCGCGGCAATCCCCATCGCGGATACATCACCATTATTGAGGGCTGTGACAAGTTCTGCGCCTACTGCGTGGTCCCGTATACGCGCGGCAAAGAGCGCAGTCGTACCTCTGAATCCGTCCTGGCGGAAGCCCGCCAGATGGCCGACCTTGGCTATACGGATATCCAGCTTCTTGGCCAGAACGTAAATGCCTATAACGACCCGTTGGGCAAGAAGAGCTTTGCTGCCTTGTTGCATGCCGTAGGCGAGGTCAACGGCATCCGCCGCGTACGCTTTACCACTTCTCATCCCCGGCACTTCAGCCGGGAGATCGTGGAAGCCATCGATTCATCCTCTACCCTCTGTGATCACGTGCATCTTCCCGTGCAGAGCGGATCATCACGGATATTGAGTGCCATGAATCGTGAATACACGCGCGAGATGTATCTGGAGAAGCTTTCCTGGATTAAAGCCGCTAGGCGCAACATCTCCATCACCACGGACATGATTGTCGGCTTTCCCGGCGAGACCGATGCCGAGTTCGAGGAGACTGTCACTCTCTTGCATGACGGCCAGTTTGACGCCGTGTTTGCCTTTAAGTACTCGCCGCGACCGAATACCCCTGCCATCTCCATGCCGGACAGCATCCCAGAAGAGCAAAAGTCGCAACGCCTGCAGATATTACTGGAGCGCCAGCGCGAGATTCAGCGTGTCAATTACGCCAGAAGAGTTGGCCAGACACTTGAAGTAATGGTTGAAGGGAAGAACGAAGCACGCGGACAGCTCATGGGCCGCACTTCGCAGAGCATTACTCTTAACTTCACGGCGCCGCCCGATGTTCAGCCCGCCGTTGGATCATATGCAAATGTTCTTGTGACCAAAAGTTTTCCCAACAGCCTGGTGGGTGAGCTGGTTTAGGAGGGGCATGATGGAAGTTGAAATGAAAATCCGCGGACTGATGATGGATCCCGTCACCAACATGCCCATAGTCGTCCTAAAAGACGTTGGCGGGGAAACCGTCCTGCCTATCTGGGTTGGCGTCTATGAAGCCAACGCCATCGCCTTGGAGATCGAAAAGGTCACCACACCCCGGCCCATGACCCACGACCTGATCAAGAACCTGCTGATCGGCTTTGATGCCCATGTCCACAAGGTTGTGGTCAATGAGCTCCGTGAAGACACTTTCTTTGCCGTGATCTGGATGGAACGCGATGGCAAGGTCATGAGCATGGATTCGCGCCCCTCAGACGCGCTCGCGCTGGCCCTGCGCCTTGATTGCCCGATCTATGTCGATGAAGAGGTCCTCAAGAGCTCCAAATCAGCCAATACTTCAGCCGATCGTGTCTCCGCGGAAGACCTCCGCAAGTGGCTGGAAGGCCTGAATGACGAGGATTTGGGCAGATACAAGATGTGAGTCTTGCTGTCTTTAAAATCCCGAGGTGAAGTTTCTTCTTCAAATCCCGAGCGGAGTGATTTCAACGCCCGAATCGCATCCTTTGAGGCTGTAGGGATCCCTCAGGGATCTCTCGCTGGTGCTCGAGATGAAAACCCAACAGGCAAACCAAATGCTTCCCGAAGAACAACTCCAACGCATCTATGCCGCCGGCTTCGAACTCCAGACCTTTGATCGTTTTCCGCAAGCCATCGGCGTGCTCAAGGACGGTTACATCGCCTTCCTGATACCCGGCGGCCCGGAAGGACTTCAGATCCTCGGTAACGTCGGTCGACGCATGGGAGAGAGCCTTGGCCCCCTGGTCGAACGCGGCGGCCGCAAGGTATTTGTCCACAAAGAAGAAGTGATTGAGGCGACGGACGAGATGGTGGCCGCGCTGGACCGGTTCAATGTTGAACTTAAGGGCCTGTTAAAGGGGAATCCTCAATAGGCTCAAGGTCTTTATCCCGAGCAAAGCGAGGGGAACCCTACCTTCTTAGAGGATTTGCATCATGACAGCCGAAATGGGCCATAAAGTAATGGCTTTGACGGTAGTTAACATAATATCTGTTATCGGACGTTGATCATGGGCGCACTCGTAGGCTGCCCTCGATTTCATTCAGTATCAATGTGAATTAGCGTAACTTCTTTTAGGGCCCCAAGTAGTCGCATATGGAGGTCTCATCCAATGAAGTCTTTCCCGCTGCTGCTTACTCTTCTCTTGGTCTCTGGCGGCAATACCGCCGTGCAGTTGCTCTCACCGACGCTTCCCGAACTTCACAAGATCAAAGTAGTCACGCTCAGCCCAAGCTACAGTTGTCGTTCCAAGGAGGATTTTCAAAAAGGTTATGGAAATACGGCGTTATTTCTGACCGATGAAGGCCGCTGGAATGGTCCTGACCTCCTCTTTAACGGAGCCTGCGGAAGCCTGGACGAGCTCCAGGGCCAGACTGCTGGGGATGATATGACATTAATTGCCGACCTTGGGCGGGTGTCTTTGGAAGACCTCCGGGCCGACCAGGCATTTAACGTCAAACGAATTGCCTCTGACGTGTCGTACTCCAGGTTTATGAGCCTCGCGGAAATTGAGGTTGGACACACATATGCTGTCCTCATCAATAAATCGAAGGTCAGAGGACTTATGTTCATCTCGGTTACGGCTTGGGTTCCAAATCAGAAACTGGACTTGAAATATGTCGTTAAGGAGTATCAGCTCCTGATTGTCCGCAAGCAGTCGCCTGGCTTTGACTGGGAGCGGAAGAGCGACTGATCGAAGTCTCAACCCGCATTCAATACCACTTTCGGCTGAAAAAGCGTCCCGGCCACCCTTTTGGCGATGGCGATCAGTTCCCTTTGTCCGCCGAACACGCGCACCGTTGTCGCTTTGCTAAACTCAGGCAAATTCACCGCCCCTCCGTTGCGCAGACGAGCAATGCTGCCCAGCGGTGACGTTACCGCCGGAAACTCCGGCAATACCAGTCGTGGATGCAGGCAAAGCTCCTCCAGGGCTCCGGTTCGTGAGGCCACTTCCAGATCCTCCAGGCTATGCGCATCTTCCAGAACGAACTCTCTCACGGCCGTCCGTGTGAGTTGCGAAAGATGTGCGCCTATGCCCAACGCTTTGCCCATATCATGTGCCAATGACCGGAGATACGTCCCAGAGCTAACCCATGACTTGAAGTGTGCGCAAGCCCCGTCCCAGCCGGTGATCGCCAGTTCCTGGATCTCCACTTCCTTAGTCTTCAGTTCCACCTCTTCGCCTTTACGGGCCAGTTTGTAGGCTGGGACTCCATCTATCTTCTTTGCGGAAAACGGCGGCGGCATCTGATGAATCTTCCCAGTAAATGTCCTGGCAACCGCTTCAAGATTTTCCAGTGAGAACATGACGGGCTGCTCGGGGCCTGTGGGTTCGCCTTCGGCGTCGTACGTATTAGTCGCCACGCCAAAGCGGATGGTTCCGGTGTAGCGCTTGTCAGCATGGTTATAGAACTGGGCCAGGCGGGTGAATTTACCCAGGACGAGCGGCAGAACCCCGGTCGCCATGGGATCCAGCGTTCCCAGGTGCCCAATGGACCTTTCCGAGGCGATTTTTCGCACACGGGCCACCACGTCGTGTGATGTCCACCCCTGCGGTTTGTTAACGATCAGGACTCCGTCCACTTGAGCTAGTTCTCCCTATCAAGCATGATAATCAATGAGCCCTTTTATTCATGTTCCCCATCCGTGATGACGCGCCCCGTTCCACCACTCCATACGTCAATTATTTCCTCATTGCATTGAACATCGGCATTTATCTCTTCGAGGCGTCATTGCCTAGGCATTCCCGCCAGTTGTTTGAGATGGAGTTCGCGCTGGTGCCTCACAATCTCCTCAGCTGGGCATCAGGCGTGGTTCCGGCGGCGTACGCGTTTCCACCCATCATTACATCCATATTTCTCCACGCGTCCTGGCCGCACGTCCTGCTGAATATGTGGGGCCTGTACATCTTTGGCGACAACGTGGAAGACCGCCTCGGCCATTTTGGTTATCTGCTGTTTTACCTGGCCAGCGGGCTGGGTGCGTCCTTCACTCACTTGTTGTTTAATCTGAACTCGCAGGTGCCCACGGTCGGAGCCAGTGGCGCTATTGCCGGAGTCATGGGCGCCTATTTTCTGCTCTATCCGCGAGCGCGCGTTCTGGTCTGGTTCTTCTTCATCTTTTTCTTCTGGGTGCCGGCATGGCTGGTTCTCGGCATCTGGTTTATCGGACAGCTTCTGGATGGCGCTGCGTCCGCCCTTAGCCCCGCGACAGGCAACGTAGGCGGCGTGGCTTTCTGGGCCCACGTTGGAGGCTTTCTTACCGGCCTCTTGTTGATCAAGATTATGCCCAAGCAGAGCCGTTATTACTCATTTGAAGATTACTAGGGTCTCTCGTTCTTATCCCGAGCGTCGCGAGGGATCCCTATCATCTCCGGAAAATTTCAGTTTTGTATTGACTCTTATAGAAAGATCGCAGAGTACTTAAAGTAATACTTAAAGTTAGCTACAGCACGCCTGACGCCGGCCCCAACCGAATCTCGTCAATCGAAGCACTGGCCGGCGCTGAAACCGCATGCAACACGGCATCAGCCACGGCCTGCGGAGAGACCATCTTTTCCCGAGGCGCATCCGGCCAGAACTGGCCCCATATTTCGGTATCAGTCGCGCCTGGCATCAGAGCGACGACTCGTATCCCTGACTTGCGCAAGTCTTCGCGCAATGCCTGGGTGAATCCGTAAGCGCCATATTTTGAAGCGTTATAGGCTGACATGCCGGCAAACGGCTGGATTGCCGCAACCGACAAATTGTTTACGATGGTGCCCCCTGAGTGCATCAGCGGCAAGGCTGCCTGCGTAACCAGGAACGTGCCCGTCAGGTTGGTGTCGATTACTTTCTTCCAGATATCGAGAGGCAGCTTTTGCGCCGGCGCAAGGGCATGCGCAACACCGGCGTTGTTCACCAGAACATCGATCCGGTGATGTTTCGCAGCGATTTGATGAAAGGCAGCTTCCACACTCGCCGGAAGCCTCACGTCACATACTAATGACTCACCCAACAAGTGCCGCGCCTTCAACTGGTCGATCGCTGATTTCAGCCGTGCGGCTTCCCTGCCAAGAATGATGACCTTGTATTTCGCCTCGGCGAACGTCTTTGCGATCGCCAGCCCTATGCCGCGGCTGCCACCGGTGATGACAGCAATCTTTTCGGCCAGCTTTTCTTCGACCATCGTTCCTTTGCCCGACTTTTCTTCGACTATCTAGAAAGAATGCCCGTTCTTGCCGTTTCTAATCAGAGACAGAAATTCTTCCCGCGTCTTATCCGAACTGCGGAATGTTCCCAGCATATGCGAAGTCACAGCCGACGAATGCTGCTTCTCCACGCCGCGCATCATCACGCAAAGATGGCGTGCTTCAATCACCACGCCCACTCCCAGCGGCTGGATTGCGTCCTGGATCGTGTCCGTAATCTGCACGGTGAGGCGTTCCTGTATCTGCAGGCGCCGGGCAAAGATATCCACCAGGCGGGGAATCTTGCTCAGGCCCACAACTTTTCCATTGGGAATGTAGGCAACGTGGACTTTTCCAAAGAACGGGAGAATGTGATGCTCGCACAGGCTGAACATCTCAATATCTTTCACTATGACCATCTCGTCATAGCTCACGTCAAATAGCGCGTCAGTCAAAACCCTGTTTGGGTCTTCCTTTGCGCCTTTGGTCAGATATTCCAGCGCCTTCTGCATGCGTTCCGGCGTCTTCATCAGTCCGTCGCGGTCCGGATCTTCTCCCAGACGGACCAGCAGTTCGCGCAGTAAATCCTGCGTGTTGGCGGCTGCAAGCGATGTTTCAGAAACCTTCTTCAAATTCACTCCAATGGACACCACTGACTCCTAATGGCGTGCTTCCCTTCCTCCGGCATATTCAAACGAATTCAGCATCGTTTCTTCCACCCGCACTTTCTCTACCGCGGCGTGCCTGAATCCGTTTTCCAGAATGTCGTAAAGCTCCACGCACAGATTTTCCGTGGTGGGAACCACACCTTGAAATTCACTCAATGTATTGAGGTTTTCAAGGTCAAAACGTTGCAATATCTTTTCATGCACAAAAGAGTCCAGGTCAGCCAGATTACAGACCATCCCGGTTTTCGGGTCAACCTGCCCTGCCACCGTGACTTCCACTGAATAGTTATGCCCGTGCCCATGCGGGTTGTTGCATTTGCCGTAGGCTTCTTTGTTTTCCGCCTCCGACATGTCTTCGCAATGCAGACGGTGGGATGCAGAGAACCAGTAGCGCCGTGTGAGATATGCCTTCATGCCTCTCCAAAGTAATCGACAAACAGGTCCGGCGTTTCATACACGCGAACACGATGCAATTCCGCCGCCTTCAGCTTGGTCCGCAGGCGGTTCCATATATCGATAGCCAGATTCTCCGTGGTAGGGATAATATTGGCGAATTCCGCGATCTCTTTGTTCAGGAAACGATGGTCCAGCACTTCGATCACTTCCCGGTTCATGATGTCTTTGAGCTGTTTCAGGTCAACCACAAACCCAGACCGGCCATCCACCTGACCCTTTACTGTCACTTCAAGTGTGTAATTATGCCCGTGGCCATGAGGGTTATTGCATTTCCCAAAAATGCGGCGGTTCTCCTCCGGTGAAAATTCCGGGTTGTGGTAAGAATGCGACGCTGAAAACTCTGCTTTCCTGGTGAGATAGACCATTCAATATTTGTCTCGGCCCCCGCCATAGGGTTCAGGGTGCTGAATTAGGATAACTTCTTCCCTTCCATGTTACAGTGCCACGCACATTCAGGCAGTAAATTGAGCGCCACAAGAGAGTCGCAAACACCGGCAAGCCAAAGAAACTTAAAAGGTTAGCCTTCCATGGGAAGTGGGCCTGCCGCACGCGCAACCAGAACTGAAGCAGCACGGCCAGGCCGACGGCAAGGGTAATTTCGCTTTCGTTGTTTCTCCCAAGGACATAGAGCCTCAATCCGAACACAAGTGACAGACAAACCACCAAAAACTCCATCATGCGGAAGGCCGCCAGAGACGCCGCATTGGGAAACAACAGCCCCAGATTCTTGGTCCATCCCGCCCACATGGCAGCAAAACTGCGATACATGCGTGTACGCACTCGCCCTTTGCCATAGCGAAAGTAAATCTTGTGGCCGGCGTTTCTAAAAAGTTTGGCCAGTTCAACATCTTCCAGCACCTTGTTCGCTACCGCCCGATGCCCTCCCAGCCGCTCATAGACTTCACGCCTGGCCAGAATGTATTGCCCGTTAGCGGCGGGTTTTCCCTGTTTATCGTCACCGGAGGTGTCAAAGTTTCGCGCCAGTTCAGCGAACACCAGTGGCATCAGCATCTCTTCATACCATGCGCCGGTTTCCTGCTCGGGGGAGTAAGAAAGCAGATCGGCATGTACTCTCTCTGCTTCCTCCACGGCCGCTGCCAGCGACCCAGGAAGATGAACCGTATCCGCGTCAGTAAACAGAAGCCAATCCGTGTTGGCTGCTTCAGCGCCCATGATCAAGGCGTTACACTTGCCGTTGATACCCGACGCAGGCTCGGTGGCTGTAAGAATCTGTACCCCAGGAAAGCCCGACGCCACATCCCGCGTGTGGTCCGTTGAGTTATCGTCTACGACAAATATCTCAAACGGGATTCCAACCTGTGTAACCAGCGATCCAAGACATCGTCCCAGACAAGCTTCCTCATTACGGGCAGGGATAATCACCCGGACGGTTACTTTTGTGCGGCTTGAATTCATGAGAATCGGTTTATTATAGGGCTGTGAAACCCCTGCGACTATGTCTATTGGCCCTGCCGCTGCTGCTGTGCGCGTGCACAGATTCACCCAACCCTGGTCTGGTGGGTAGCCCGGCCAAGGACTTCACCGTAAAAGACTCGGATAAAACTGTTTCATTGCATGACTTCAAAGGCAAAGTCATTGTCCTGAATTTCTGGACCACCTGGTGTGCACCCTGCATTGAAGAGATGCCTTCTTTGGCCGAATTCCAGCATAAGCTTGGGCAGAATGCTGTGGTCCTGGCTGTGAGCACGGACAAGAGTGATGCCGCGTACCATGAATTCCTTTTACGCCACAAAATTGATTTCCTCACCGTTCGCGATGAATCTGCCGACACCGCCGCCCTCTATCGCACCACGGGCCAGCCCGAGACTTTCATCATCGACCGTGACTTCAAAGTTCGCCGCAAGCTGAGTGGCCCGCAACACTGGGAAAGTCGCGAATTCGTGGACTATATCAATAAGCTGTAGAGTTTTTCTTCATCCCGAGCTGCGCGAGGGTAGTTTCTTCCATCCCGAGCATAGCGAGGGATCCCTACGGCTACGAGGATTCAAACCTTGATCATTCTATTTGCCCGCACCCACCCGCTTCGGTAGGAAACTCTTCTTGATCTTCGCTACCACCACGTAATTCGGGTCCACCATCTCGTTCAAATGGATCTCCGCCACCTTCGATAGCAACTCGTAAGCGTCCATCTCAGACAAGCCGTAGTCGGCATGAATCCATCCCACCAGCTCGGTAAATGCGATCCTCAAAGCATCGTCCACCGGACGATAAGCTCCCACGGTCATGATGTATTCGTCATTCTCAAAACGCGGCCAGCTGATCTTCTGCTTCTTAATAACGTGTACCTGCACACGGCTGCGCAATGGAACTTCAATGGCTGTCCCGGCAACTTCACCGTCTCCCATGGCGGCATGACCATCGCCCAGAAAGAGCATTGCTCCCGGTGTGTTCACCGGGAAATAGACCGTGTTGCCAACACTGGCTTCCGGTGAATCCAGATTGCCTCCGAAAGCCTCCGGAACAATTGAGCTGCGTGCCTCGCCGCCCGCCGGCGCCACGCCGATGCAGCCAAAGAAGGGATGCAGGGGAATCTTCACCGTGTATTTGGAATCCAGCGCCTGGAACGTTGCGGTGTTCGAAGCATGGTCAATGGGATAGAACCAGATTTTTTCCTTGATGGCCGGGTTCAGCATGGGCGTGTAGTTGGTGGAGTTGATCGCGCCGAAGCCTGGCGCCAGCGCTCCGATTCCCTGATTGCCGTCCACTTGCAAGTCCAAAATCTTGATGGCCAGCGTGTCCCCGACCTCAGCTCCTTCAATGAAGAACGGCCCGGTCAGCGGATTGTCACCCGGCGCCATATCCAGCGTGTCGCCGGGCTTCTTGATCGCGTTGCCGAAGCAATCCACTGTGTTGGTTTCCAGAATGTTGCCGGACTTCAACCTGGCCACGGGCTGGTATGACGCCGCGTAGGTGTACTTCAGCTCGCTCATCTTCAACTCATAGCGCACCACTTTGCCCTCTTCCGACGCACTCGGCGACGCGCCTTGCGCCGCAGCAACGGAAGCAATGAATGTTGGAGCAGAATGCTGCGCGGATGAGGCCGAAACGAATAACAAGATGAATGACAAGCACAGAACGGGAAGAGCGAAAGTTGATCTCACAGTAGAAGTCCCCTCGGGCGGCGATTATAGAAGGCGATCACAAATAAGCAAATGTCAAATCGCCAAGATGAAGGTTGAGAGTCTGTATTTTGTGAAAACTTTTTATTCGTAAGGAGTCAAAGGTGTTTAAATCAACACTCTATTCCCTTCAGGTTTAGGGCCTCTGAAGGCTTTGGACTTTCGGTCAAAGTAAGGGAATGTCTCAACTTGCAGGAGCCGTGGGGATTGTGATGAGACCTTTACTTTTTGCTTTCTGCGTTATGTTTGCATTTAGCGTTCTGAGCGCGCAGACGACTGTCTGGCAACTGTCGCCGGGACATACGCAGTTGCCTATCTGGCCGGGCGCAGCGCCCGATGCGCAGCCCGTCGCGGAGCCGGAGGTCGCGACGACGAGAGAGAAAGACCACCTCGTCGGCGGCAGGCCCTGGACTTATATTAGCAACGTCTCGCTTCCAACCATGACGATCTATTCGCCCATCGGGAAGAATACAGGCGCCGCGGTCATCGTATTTCCTGGCGGGGGCTATCAGATTCTGGCCATCGATCTCGAAGGTACGGAAGTCTGCGACTGGCTAACCTCGAAAGGGATCACGTGTGTGCTACTCAAGTACCGCGTGCCGGGGCTTGCGCTTTATCCGAAATCGGCGCCATATCCGCGGTCAGGGCCCTATCCGCAATCACCCATCGCGTTGGAAGATGCGCAGAGGACAGTGGGGCTGGTGCGTTTGAACGCGACAAAGTGGCATATCGATCCGCACAAAATTGGAGTGCTTGGTTTCTCGGCAGGTGGACATCTGGTGGCTGCGATCAGCACGCATTTTGACAAGCGCTTGTATCCGTCTGTCGATGAAGCCGACAAGGAAAGCTGCCGGCCGGATTTCGGAATCGCGCTTTATCCCGGACATATGCTTGAGAATGCATCGAAGGACTTTGACTTGAATCCGGCTGTTCCTGTCGGTAGCCAAACGCCCCCTACCTTTTTGCTGCAAGCGGAAGATGATCCCATCGACCCAGTCCAGAACTCACTCGTTTACTTTATTGCGCTGAAGAAGGCTGGGGTTCCCGTGGAAATGCATTTGTATGCCGGCGGCGGGCACGCCTTTGGTCTACGGGGCACCAAATTCCCCATAACAAGATGGCCTCCGCTCGTGGAGACGTGGCTTAGAACGATCGGAGTGATTTCGGAGTAGGTGCCTCCGCGCTGGATTCTCAACAATTCAACAGCCCAGCCTTTTCGCCAGATCCACAAAGTCCGTGGCAATCACGTCAAAGTCCGTGTCGGTCGTTGCGTCCGGATTGCGGTCACCGTGTTCGCGTGGACGTGGCACGAACGCCGTCCGCAATCCCAGCTTCGCCGCGGCCTTCAGATCTTTGGGATGCGCCGCCACCATCATGACCTGGTTCGGCTTGCATCCCAGTAAGTCTGCCGCACCTAGATAGGTCTCCTGGTCCGGCTTGTAGTGTTTGAACAGCTCCGCAGACAGCACCGCATCCCAGGGCAGTCCGGCGAACTTTGCCATGTCCACCAGCAGCGATACGTTTCCGTTCGAAAGCGTGGCCAGAATAAACTTCTTCTTCAGCCGGGTGAGTCCGGCAACCGAATCCGGCCACGGATAAAGCCGATGCCACACATGGTTAAAATGTTCCTTCTCATCTTCACGTACGCCCGTAATCTTGAGTTCACTAAAGAGTTTGTCCAGAATGCCGCGATGCAGCTGGTCCAGGTTCATCCACGGGATTTGTCCTTTGCGGACCTGGTCCATGGCCGGCGCATAGCCGGCACGCCAATCGTCAGCGAATTTGGCCCAGTCGATCTGCAGATTGCGGGCTCTTCCCCACTCCTCTGTTTCGCGAATCAGCGAACCGCGCCAGTCCACCGTCGTTCCAAATACATCAAATGTAAGGGCTTTCACGCCGAGCAGGTTGGCCGATAGTGTCATCGCTGAAATTCTACTCAAATCCGATCGCCACCGGAATTTCGTACCCAGAGTGAAACTTATTGCGAGGATGTGAATCTCAGAGGATGAACGCGATGTCCGGGGTTTAGACTAACGGGGTTTAGGCCAACGGCGTTTAGATCCAGGTTCGAGTTATAACAATGATTACCGATCCCAAATCGAGCACTGCCGATTCCGGCAAAGTCACACGCCGGGCATTTCTCGGTTCTGCTTTGGTGATCGGAGGAGGTATATACATTTTTTCCATGCGCAAAACTCATACAGACGAAATGCAATCCGCAGAGGCGTCAACATCCACGCCTCAGGAAGTTACCATCGTAGAATTTTCCGATTCCGGCGAACGCAAAGGCACCGTAAAGGTTCCCAAGATAAGCAAGAGCGAAGCTGAATGGAGCAAACAACTCACGCCCAACGCCTTTGACATCACACGCCATGACGATACCGAAATGGCTTTCACCGGCAAATACTGGAACGAACATGATAAAGGTCTCTATCGCTGCGTATGCTGCGGTACGGCTTTGTTCGATTCTGCCACCAAATTTGAATCCGGCACTGGCTGGCCCAGCTTCTATCAGCCAATCGCGGAAGAAAATGTTTCCACCAGCAGTGACCGCTCCTTTGGCATGCAGCGTAACGCCGTTTCCTGCCATCGCTGTGACGCGCATCTTGGCCATGTCTTTGACGATGGGCCCAAACCAACCGGTCTTCGCTATTGCATGAACTCCGCCTCACTGAATTTCATCAAGCACGCCTGAAGGAGGCACATGTTTAAGAATCTCTTTCGCAGTCTCGCTATTTTCAGCCTCGCTCTGGTTGCGGCTTGCAGTTCCTCCCGGGCCGCTGTCCGTGTTCCTGATCCTGCAGTGGACACGCCGCTGGCTAAAACCAGCGGTACGGCCACACTGGTTTTGGGCGGCGGATGTTTCTGGGGCGTGCAAGGTGTATACCAGCACGTGAAGGGCGTGACTTCAGTGACCTCGGGCTATTCAGGCGGAGCGGCCAATACGGCGGAATATGAAACCGTAAGCTCCGGAAGCACCGGACACGCGGAGTCAGTGAAGATCGTTTACGATCCGTCCAAAGTTTCACTGGGACAGCTCTTGAAGGTTTTCTTCTCCGTGGCGCACGACCCCACCGAGCTGAACCGTCAGGGACCGGATGATGGCACGCAATATCGTTCCGTAATTTTCTACGGTGACGACGAGCAGAAACGCATTGCGCAGGCCTACATCGATCAACTCAACCACGCGAAAGTATTCGATGCGCCTATCGTCACACAGCTAACGCCGCTCAAAGGCTTTTACCCGGCGGAAGCCTATCACCAGGACTATCTAAAGCAGCATCCGAACCAGCCGTATATCGCCATCAACGATATGCCGAAGATCGATCATCTGCAGAAGACCCTGCCGGATCTGTACACGGCACAAGCTGTCAGCTTTGCTCCCAGCACTTCGGCGAGCAAATAACTATAGCTTTGCGTTGCGAAGGCGTAACGCATTGGCGATGACGGAAACTGAACTGAAACTCATGGCGGCGGCCGCGAAGACAGGCTGCAACAGCAGTCCAAAGAACGGATACAGAATTCCGGCCGCCAGTGGCACTCCCAGCAGGTTATAGATAAAGGCAAAAAACAGATTTTGCCGGATGTTCCTCATGGTGACCCGGCTGAGATTGCGGGCACGCGCAATGGCGCGCAGATCGCCCTTCACCAGCGTGATGTCGCCGCTCTCAATGGCAACGTCAGTCCCTGTTCCCATGGCGATGCCGACATCGGCTTGCGCCAGCGCAGGTGCGTCATTCACACCATCGCCCGCCATGGCTACAATGCGTCCCTGGGCTTGCAGCTTTTTGACGGCGGCGGCCTTCTGGTCTGGAAGTACTTCCGCTTCAAATTCGGTGATCCCTAATTTGTTAGCGATGGCTTGGGCCGTTTCCTTGTTGTCGCCGGTGAGCATGACCAGGCGAAGGCCGGTGGCGCGCAGCATATTCAGCGTTTCGCGCGCGGATTCCTTAATTGGATCAGATACGCCAATCACACCTGCGGGCCGCGTGTTAAACGCCGCCAGCACAACCGTCTCTCCCGAACGGCGAAGTACTTCAGCTTGCGTGGAAAGTTGCGCCACCTCGACTCCGCGACCAGCGAGGAACTCAGCCGTTCCTACCGATACGTTGCGGCCAGCCACATCAGCCGACACTCCCTGACCAGGAAATGATTGAAAGTTATCCACTGCCGGCAAAGTCAAGTGCCGCGCTTCTGCTCCTTTGACAATAGCGGCTGCAATGGGATGTTCACTCAGTCTTTCCACCGCGGCCACCAGAAGCAGCAGGTCGACTTGATTGATGCCGTCTGCTGCCATGATTTGCGTGAGCTTGGGCCTGCCCTCCGTGAGTGTGCCGGTTTTGTCCAGCACCAGCGTGTCCACTTTCTCCAGTTTCTCCAAAGCTTCAGCGTTCTTTACCAGCACGCCCGCGTGTGCGCCGCGCCCGGTGCCGACCATCACTGCCATGGGCGTCGCCAAGCCCAGTGCGCAAGGACACGCGATGATGAGTACCGCCACAGCGTTGACCAATCCGTGAGCAAAGCGCGGTTCAGGACCAAACGCCGCCCAGACAATAAATGTAAGTATGGCCACGGCAATCACCGCAGGCACAAAGTAGCCTGCCACTTTATCCGCCAGAGCTTGTATGGGAGCGCGGCTGCGCTGCGCTTCGCCCACCATGCGGACAATCTGCGCCAGCAAAGTTTCCGAACCGAGCCTGTCCGCTCGCATCACGAATGAACCGTTCTGGTTCACGGTGCCGCCGATGACTCTGGCTCCAGCAGCTTTTTCCATCGGCAGGGATTCACCCGTAACCATCGATTCATCGACCGAGCTCTTCCCTTCCAAAATTGTCCCATCCACCGGCACGCGATCGCCCGGGCGCACTCGCAGACGGTCGCCATGCGCAATCTGGTCGAGAGGTATCTCCTCGTCGCTTCCATCGGCTTGCACTCGCCGCGCGGTCTTGGGCGTGAGATCAAGCAACGCACGTATAGCTGAACCGGTCTGTTTCCGCGCGCGCAATTCCAGCACCTGCCCCAGGAGCACCAGCGTTACGATGACAGCACTGGTTTCGAAATAAACCTCAACGCTTCCGCCATGTCCGCGGAACGCTTGCGGAAAAAGATTCGGCGCCACGGTTGCTAGCAGGCTGTAGAAATAGGCGGTGCCTGTCCCCAGCGCAATCAGCGTGAACATGTTGAGATAGCGATTAACAATGGAATTCCAGCCACGCTGAAAGAACGGCCAGCCGCCCCACAAGACTACCGGCGTCGCCAGCGCGAGTTGGATCCAATTCAGGATGGAGGCGGGCACAGAATGCAACGGGCTGCCCTCCCACATCTCTCCCATGGAGAGAATCAGCAATGGCGCACTCAGCGCCACGCCGGTCCAGAAGCGCCGGGTCATGCTGCGCAGTTCGGAATCATCTTCCATATGCACATGGTGCGCGCCGGCAATCGTGCGCGGCTCCAGTGCCATGCCGCAGATCGGACACGTGCCCGGACCATCCCGCACAATCTGCGGGTGCATCGGACATGTGTATTGCACTACTTCGGGCTCAAGAGCCATGCCGCACTTTGGGCACGCTCCTGGCTTGCTTTCGCGTATGTCCGGGTCCATGGGGCAGATGTAGGTCACGCTGCCCTTGCTCTTGACGCTGTCGTTGCCGTGCGCAGGTTTCCCCAGTGGCTTGTCCGTTGCAGCGACAATCGGCGGTGTTCTTCCCAGCTGTACCAATCCAGATGCCGGCTTTGTTTGCGACAGCCGCTCAGGATCGGCTTTAAACTTTTCTTCGCAACGCGGACTGCAGAAATAAAAGGTCTTACCGCCGTACTCGGCTTTTCCCCGTGCTTTGGCAGGATCTACCCACATGCCGCAAACGACGTCCTGCACTTTTCCCGCTCCCGGCTGATGGTCGCCTTCCATCTGCTCGCTGTCCGTGTTCAGGTAATGCTCTGGAGATGCCGTGAACTTCTGTTCGCAACCACGGCTGCAAAAGTAGTACTGGGTTCCTTCATGCTCAGCCGTTGCCGCAGCCTTTGCGGGATCCACCTGCATGTTGCAAACCACGTCTCTGACCGGTTTTAACGTTTCCATGAATGGCTTCTGCCTTTAGCGCGCGTGCCGGTAAAAAAGCTCAGTGAGTTCGTCATAGGTCTTTTGCGCCTTGATCTCGTCGCCGGATCGCAGAGCTTCGGTGGCGCAGTGTTGGAGATGGTTCTTCATCAGAATGCGCTCTACAGACCGCAGCGATTCATGAATAGCCGACATCTGCGTCAGTACATCGGGACAATAGCGCTCTTCTTCCACCATCTTCTGTATGCCCCGGACCTGGCCCTCAACGCGGCGCAGCCGCAACAGCATGTTCTCCTTGACTCCGCTAGCCACATGCAGTGCATGCGTGGGAGAGTGATGCCTCGACTTGCTTTTTTTTCTGGTTGCCATGCTCTGGCTCGCTCCTGCCATCCTTTTGACTATACCCCTAGGGGGTATCAATGTCAAAATGCCGGCGTCCGCAACTGCATCCGCCTGCAAAGTTGTTCTATATTGGAGTGGAGCTTCACCCTTACAACCAGCTCCGTGCCAGGCATGGAAGCGCAATCAGAGGAAATGAATGACTTTATTGGATGTGGTTTTCAGATACGGAATGCCGCCAGGCGAAAAACAGATGATGGCCTTGAACAACGCCTGGGAAGTCTATGGCGTCCGCAAGATCAACTTTGACGAGAAGGAAAAGACCATCCGCGTGGAATATGACGCTACCAGATTGAACGATGGGGAGATTGCTTCGATCCTCAGGCGGGCGGGAATTGATCTGCGAGAAAAGGTTCAGCTGGTCTGAAAATGGCGGAAAAAGCAACGAGGCACTTTCTCAGGACCTCTGGCCGTTAGGTCCTCGAAAGCGCCCCGATGCGCGCCACTTCGTCTGTCCTCTCTTACTGCACTCCCCTTGCCAATTGTTGGCCATTGAAAATAAAGGAGTTGCTATGAATATCTCTGGATTGGCCTGGTAGTAATTCCCTGCTCAGGGAAATTTTTCCACGAGTCAGTGAGTAAGAATGTGCGTAAGAAATGCAGGCAATTCTTCCGCCACAAACAATGCCCAGCATAATGCCCCAGGCTTAGTGCATTCCGAAAAACTTCAGCGATCGCCATCTCGGTTTGTGAGATCGCGGCATTGCTTATTTCAACGCGAACAAAGCATTCACGTGCGCGTTAATAGTTACCGTCTGCGGCGTGAACTCGGCAGTCGGAGGAGCAGCTTCCGCTGCTGCCGTTCTTGCCATGCCCGCCGTCCGCATCATCATGGGTACAATCTGCTGTTGATTCACATCCACGGAAGCGTATACCAGCTCACCGAGCACTCTTCCACCCGCCACTGCAATCGCGTTTGCCTGAGTCCGCGCTTTCTTCAAGGCATCTTCAGATGCTTTGGCTTTGGCCTGTTCAATATCTTCCAGAGTGTAGTCAACCGACTGGTTAGACGCCTCATCAATGGCGGCCAGCTGTTCCGTGAGCGCACCTATCTTGTTGAAGTCATGGGTCTTTAGCTTCACGCTGGAGACCACTCGGTAGGCGATCACTTTGCGTTTGGGATTTTTCCAGTCGTAGATGGGCTGAACGGAATAGTTCGCAATCTCCGCCGTCTTGGGTTCAATCCCGTTATTGCGTAACACGTTGCGCACGCTGGTAGCGGCCGCGGCTACCTTATCGTAAGCGGCTTTTGATGTGTCCTGTTGGGACGCAATCTCCATTTGCAGAACGGCCGTATCTGGAGCCGACTCAAACTTCCCGTCTGCACCGGAGTAAATAGTGTTCGGCTGAATTCCATACGTCGGTGCATTTTGCCCCAGCGCGAGTCCGGCACATGCCAGAACCAGAACCACTACCGCCATCACACTCATCCACTTCATGATTGCCTCATCTTCTTTACATTTCTTTATTCAGGGAACGTATTTGCACCGGTGTTCTTGCGAATCAAAGCCCAATTCGGCACGCGATCTTCAGTAAGCGTTGACCTAATCGCGCAGTGAATATAGGCTTATTACCGATTCGAAGTCCAACGAATCGCATAAGGAAAGTGACCATGCGGAAATTGTCATTAGTGATCATGCTTTGCATGTTCGCTCTGGTGGCTCAGCAGACGGCTACACGTCTCTGGGCGCAAGGCGAAAAGAAAGATGCCCCTCCTGAACCAAAGTTTAAAGTCGGAGAAATGGCTCCTGACTTCAAGCTGCTGGATCAAAACCGCAAAGAAGTTAAACTCAGCGACTATCGCGGCAAAAAGAATGTTGCTCTTGCGTTTTATGTCTTCGCCTTTACCGGTGGTTGAACCAAGGAAATGCAGGCGTTCCAGCAGAATGTACAAAAGCTGGAAGCCGCAGACACCCAGGTTCTGGGTGTAAGCATGGACAGCACGTTCAGCAATGCCGCATGGGCAGAAAAAATCGGCGTCACCTTCCCGCTGCTTAGTGATTGGGGTGGCGAAGTAACGCAGCAGTACGGAATCTACAACCCGCAATACAAAGCAGCTCGTCGCGTGACCTTCCTGATTGACAAGGACGGCAAGATCGCCGAGATGCATACGGACAAAGACGCAGTTGATCCCAGCGCCGTCGTTACATCCTGTGAACGCAGGAAAATGAAGAGCTAGTGTCAACCGTCAGCATTGATCAGACCCGCCGTGGCAGTTCCACCCGGCGGGTTCTTCTTTTGCTCTCGATCGCGGAACTGCTGGCCATGTCATTGTGGTTTACCGGCACGGCAGTGCTCCCTCAGGTCACAAAGCTATGGCAGTCCGGGTTGGCGCTTGGATCATGGCTGACCATCGCCGTGCAGATCGGCTTTTCCCTCGGCGCCATCTTCTTTGCTCTATTCAATATTCCAGACATCTTCAACCCGATCCGCGTTCTTTTCGTTTCCGCGCTACTCGCTGCCGCGTCGAATGCTGCGTTTGCTTTTGTTGCTCAGGATCCTGTGCCGGCGATACTCTTTCGCGGCGCAACCGGTTTCTTCCTGGCTGGCGTTTATCCCGTTGGCATGAAGATCATTGCCGGATGGTTTCAGCGCGGACGCGGTCTGGCTCTCGGCATCATGATCGGCGCGCTTACTGTGGGTTCGGCATTACCTCATGCCGTCAACTCTTTAGGCGCGATCTCATGGCGCAACGTAGTGCTTCTGGGAAGTATGCAGGCGGTCCTCGGAGCGTTCATCGTCTTGTTCGGCGTGAATGAGGGGCCTTATGCCATGCCGCAATCACGCTTCGATCCCACTCAAATGCTGGAGATTGTCCGCAACCGGCGTTTGCGACTGGCCAACCTCGGCTATCTCGGCCACATGTGGGAGCTTTACAGCATGTGGGGATGGATTGCCGTGATCTTCGCCGCTTCTGCCGGCTGGTCGCGCTCGAAGTATGAGGCCTATGCGGCTCTCGCCATCGGCATCGGCGCCATCGGATGCATCTGGGCCGGCGTCGCCAGCGATCGCCTGCAAGACCAGAGCGCCGAAGAGCGAGTCTCCCAGCGGGCCTGGGTCACCATCATCGCCATGGCGATCAGTTCAATCTGCTGTCTGGTGGCGGCTCTGGTCTTTCACCACCCCATGTTGTTGGTAGGTTTGTCGTTGATCTGGGGCATTGCCGTGATCGCCGACTCTGCCCAGTTCTCCACCATCATCAGTGAAGTTTCAGACAAGAGTTACGTCGGTACGGCCCTCACCTGCCAGGTCGCTCTCGGCTTCTTGCTGACGGCCTTTGCCATCCGCTCCATGGCGAGCATTGCTGCTCACGTGGGATGGCAGTGGGCAATGGCCAGCATGGCCGTTGGCCCGGTGCTTGGAATCTGGGCGATGTCTGGATTGCTGGCGAAGAAGAAATAAGCTTCCTGTCCCCAACCAAGCCTTCGCTTCTCTCCGTGCCTCCGTGGTGAATGTTTGGTTTTGGCTTCCGATGACGGCGATCTCGGCGATTTCTTTTCAGGCTGCCGCGCGAAATTCCCGAACATTGTCTTTCTGTCTGATCAGTCCAATCACAAATGGGACCGTGGTAGCTGCGCCCACAATCATCAGGGACAACCCCGCGCCTTTGCGCTGGTCTCTGCTCAGCCGGCCAGAAAGCAACAAACCAATTCCGATTCCCAGAGCAACCCGGGTTCCGGCAAGAAGGCCAAGTTCAGGTAGTGTGAGTGTGCGCGCGTTAATGCCGGTACGTATTTTTCGTTCAAACATATTTCCTCTCCGTAAGTCTGAATTGACCTGCACTTTTTTGGATGTCCGGGCGCACCGAGGCGTGGCCCCGTAAGTGGCTTTTAACTTTCCTGCATGTTAGTGAAACACTGCCGCCACACTGGAGTCCGAGGTAAGGCATTCCTCATCACCGTAACTCGGGTAGGGTGTGTGTTCATCAGTATTGGTTTGCCAGTTGCTAATTGCTAACTGCCATTTGCTAAGCTTGCCGCATTACTTTCGCGAGTCAGGTGGCACAAGGTTATTCGCACGATAGTAGACCACAAGCTGGCCATAGTGCTCGCCGCTGTGTTCGATGGCAAATGTCCAGATGGTGGAGTTATGCACCATACGGTTGCCAAAGAATTTTGTTGTCTTGTCCAGCCCGGCGTCGCCCTGCTGTTGGATTACTTGCGCACCGTCGGTGACGGCCTCCTGCACGAACTTCACTACATCGGCCTTGGTTTTGAAAGCGGCGCGCGATGGATTATCGCCTTCGCCGAAGTCAGGCCCAACGTTGGTTCCGGAGACCCTGCGTATCAGAACGAAATCCAGCGCAGCGGCGTGGAGAAGATTGTCGGCGAACGTACGCTGGTCCTTCTGCACCTTGAAGTCGTATTTGTCTTCGGGAAAACTCTTCGCCATGGCCACAAGTTTGTTCCCAATGTCATTCCACCTGTCCAGCATCTCGTCAGACCGTGAGCGCGCCGGCCCCGGAGCCTGGTTCTGTGTTTGAGTCTGACTGTGAAGGCCCATTCCAATGGCAGCAAACAAAGTGACCGCAACCAGCGCAAGCGAAAACCGTCTAGAAGACCGTCTCATTGTGAATTTCTCCTTACTTTGATTTCAGAAATTCCGTCGCTGGTTAGACGTGGCGCTGCCTCTAAAGTTTGAACAAAATTCGGAATTGGGCGAGCAGCACGCTGGTCACAGCCGGTGAGCCGCGCCGTTGGCTAGACGCTAATTGCCTGCTACGGTCTTGTTGTTTTGTCCGCGATCATCCGCGTGAATCCGCGGTAGGGTTTTCGCTTCACTGTAAATCAGCGTTATAGGCGTTCATCAGCGGTGAGTCGTGTATTTTCCAGTTGCCTGTCTTGAGGCCTCGCGCTCCGGCTCAAAAGGCACGCAAACATGGACAGTCGTTCCAGCCATCAGTTTTGATTCGATCACCATCGTCCCATTCACCAGCCGAACTCGCTCGCGCATGCTGGTTAGCCCCAGTCCCTCCTTGTTCATCACCGATTCAACGTCAAAACCAGCGCCGCCGTCTGAAACCGTTAGGTGGAGCTGTTCCGTTGATTGATTCAGGCTCACGCGGAAGTGGCCTACTCCACTATGCTTGGCGGCGTTGTGCAATGCTTCCTGGAGAATTCGAAAGAGACATAATGAGATTTCTTGAGACACAGGCTCCGTAATGTCGTCGCTCGTAAAATCGATCTCCACCTTCCGGCGCGCAGCAGACTCCTGGCAGAAACTCTTCATCGCCGACACTAGGCCAAGATATTCGAGATGCGGAGGATGGAGTTGATGCGATATGGATTGCACTCCCTTGGAAACCCCATGAACGGCCGCCCCAAGTCCAGTGAGTTGGCCTTTGAGGTCATCGGCAGAATGGGGAGGGTCCAGCTTCAGTTGTTCGATTTCTACGGCCAACATTGCCAGACGCTGGCTAATGTCGTCGTGAAGGTCTCGTGCTATGCGGCGGCGTTCTTCTTCCTGAATGTTGACCAGCTTGCGGCTGACGTCTGCGAGAGTATCTTCGGTCTGTTTCCTTTCCGTGATGTCACGGGCTATCTTGGAAAAACCAGTTACTCTGCCGCTTGCATCCCTGATTACAGAAATAGCCAGTGACACATGAATCTTTTTTCCGCGTTTCGTAACTCGAACAGTCTCATAGTGCTCAACTCGTTCTCCCGCCCTGAGCCTGTCAAGAATCTGCTGTTCTCCCTGCCTCAGTGCGGCCGGGACAAGAATCGTGAAGGGCTGGCCAACCACTTCCGCTTCGGTGTATCCAAAGATGTTCTGCGCTCCGGCGTTCCAACTTTGAATAATCCCATCTAGATTCTGGGAAACGATTGCATCTTCAGACGATTCCACAATGGCGGCGTGACGCGAACGCACTTCTTCCGCCATCCTTTTCTCTGTAATGTCTTCCACCGTAGCGATGACCAGCGGGGGTGTTTGATTCATCAGAGAGATGCTCAAATGTCCCCAGACCAACGAGCCGTCGCGCCGGAAATAACGCTTCTCGATCTGATAGTGTTTGATTAAACCCGCTTTCAACTGCTGAAAGAGGGCCCAGTCCTTCTCCGCATCTTCGGCAGGAGAAAAATCCACACAGTGTTTGCGGCGCAATTCCTCTTCGCTGAATCCCAGCATTGAGCAAAAAAATGCATTGACGAAGAGAGGCTCTCCATCCATGTTCTCCAGGACAATCCCGATAGGGCTCGCGTTGAAAACCTCATAAAAAAGTTGGTTTTCTAAGGACCGCGAGGGTGCTCTATCTGCCATTGGACAGATATATAGCACTCTTGCCTTAATAAGCAAGAATTTATTAAGAGTACCTCGACGATTCGAAAGAAGCTGATTGCTTCATAGTTCCGATTTGGAACGGTGCTTTTCTCGCGGCCAAAGAGTGAAGACTAAAGGAAAGGAAAAGATCGAAGAGAGAGAGAAATCGAAGAGAGACAGAATCGAAGTGAGCAGGCGAAGAGAGAGAGAAAAAAGGGCGGAAGAAAGTAAGGTGGCTTTCGCCGGACTGAAATCCAGTGGTTGCTTTCCAGACCGGGAGGCGGGCTCGGTCTGAGGTATAGTTTCCACCGGGCCGTCAGCAGCATGCCCGTCTCAAACAGGTAACTCACCTGACCGCGTCGGCAACATGGTCCTCAAAAAATACATTCCCGGCAAAAACGGATTCTGCGGCAATTAACAGTTCGCTTGCGATCTTGGTTTTTACAACATAGGCTGAGGCCAGCTTCAGAGCTTCCTGTATCACTTCCGTGGAAGATTCCTGGCTCACGAAGATGATCTTGGATTGCGGGGCGAGAGAGCGTATCCGCCTGGCGCACCCGAATCCATCGAGCGATGGCAGTCCGATGTCAAGCAGGATCAAATCCGGCTTCAGTACCTGCGCTTTCTGGACCGCCTCCAACCCATCCGCTGCTTCGCCAATTACCTGCAGGTGGGCTCTGGTGGCCAGAATGGAACAGATAAGCCGCCGAAAAGGTGCGAAGTCTTCCACTACGAGCACGGTGCGCACAGGTACTCGGGATCTATCTGCCCGGGGTTGGGCGGAATCGCCGGTCGATTCCATGGGACGAGATTTTCCGTTACTCTTAACCATTCTCCACGCCCAGAACGTGAATTTTGGCTCTCTCTCGAACTACTACTTACCGGCTCAACGGCAGCCGCCCGAAGTCTACTTTAACGTTCGCCAGTAGCCTTGTCTGTCATTTATCGGACATATGCGGCACCTGCTTGTACTGTTACAACTGACAGTGGTCATGGGAGCTAACATAACCGCTGGCCAAACTGTTCCAAAATGAGATGCCGTTTATTACCTTCGCGATTCGCTCGCACGCAATCCTGTTGTCCATGCACCGGGCACTCCTGCGGAAAGACGCGGACACACTGCCCACGAAAGAGCATTTGAAAGTCTTTAGGCTTCTCCGAACATGATTGTCGGACACAACGGCTGGTTTGCTGGATTGTCGCCTTGTACAAAGAGCAATCACAAGCGTCATCTTGCGACATCCGGCTGGAAAATCGATTGAGGGGGACACGCCTCAGCCTCATCGTAAAGAAATCGAACAGGTCGTCAGCATTGCCGTTTCAGCCATGGCACTCACGTGGCCACATCGGCGACATGGTCCCAATAAAATGCATTCTCGGCAAAAACTGATTCCGCAGCCGTTAATAGTTCGCTTGCGATCTTCGTTTTCACAACATAGGCCGAGGCCAGCTTTAAGGCCTCCTGAACTACATCTTCTGAAGATTCCTGGCTCACGAAGATGATCTTGGATTGCGGAGAAACAAAGCGTATCCGTCTGGCACACTCGAGTCCATCGAGCGTTGGCAGCCCGATGTCAAGCAGGATCAAATCCGGCTGCAGTTCCTGCACTTTCTGGACCGCTGCCAATCCATCCGCTGCTTCTCCAATTACCTGCAAGTGTGGCCTGGTGGCCAGCATGGAACAGATGAGGCGGCGAAAAGGTGCGAAGTCATCCACGACGAGCACGGTGCGCACAGGTGCTCGGGATCATGATGGGCCGGTGTTGAGCCGAATCGCAGATTGATCCCATAGCTTTAGGTTTTCCTTTACTCTAAAAAGACACTTACGCGCTGAACGTGAGCTGGGCTACTTCTTGCATGACTTGCTGAGTAAATGCAGTGTACCTCACATGTCAGGCATCGAACATAAGAAAACTTTCGTTGTGACTGTCACAACTGACAGGTGTAAAGCAGCTATGTATATCCATTTGGTCGAGTTCAATGTAGCTGCTCTCCATACTGTTCCAAAATGAGATGCTGTTCATTGCCTTTGCGATTTTGTTCGCACGAAAATCCTGTTGTTCTTCCTGGCGCGCCCCGCACGAGCACTCCTGTGGCACAACGGGAATCGCTTGCGCACGAAAGCGCGTAATTTTGAAAGTCTGGAAACTTTGTCCGGAACAATGATTGCCGGATGCAATGGCTGGATTGCAGCAATATACGCCTTGAACAAACGGCAGCGCAAGCGTCATCCTGTGACATCCGGCCTCTGCCTGCTTCAGGAGAGCGATCAACCCGAAAGCTGGCAGGAACTGTAGGACGCGCAAGCTGTTATTGCGCCCGGAGTTAAGGCGGGGAAAAGCCGGGCTACCTGCTCTTGCGCACGCTCCTCCTGCCCAGCAAATATTTCCGCAACTTTGGCCCAAAACTGTGTTAAAAGTTGCGGGTACTCTGGATGGGACATGCCTATGCGCAATGGCTTCTATCTGGTTTTAATAACCGGGCTGCTGTCAGTTCCCCTGGCTTTTGGCCAGGCCGGATCGTCTCGAGATGTCCGCGCTGACGAACAACAGTTGCAGCGCTTTCAATGGCAGCTTCAGCAGGACCAGAGCCGCCTCTCCTTTGATCGCCACCATCATGTCAGCCATGGCCTTCTTCATGAAGACGAAGCCCGTGTCCGCCGCGACAAGGATGCCATTCGCGTTCTTCGGGCAGACATTCGCCGTGATCGCCATCGCCGTCGCCAAGCCATTCTGTAGGCTTGCGTTTTGTCACCCATCGCTGGCCTGCTGCTCCCAAGGGCCTGAGGAAATTGGTGAGCAACTTGGCGTTCATCTCTTTGCAAGTCACACCCCTGCAAGTCACATCTCTGCAAGTCATACTGCTGCGAGCTGATTAAAAAGCTCTAATCACATCTGCAACTCTCCGTGTTATCCTTTTGCGTTCTTCCACCACACCTTAATCCTTGTGAGAGTCTTCTTTGGCCAAAAAGAATCGTACTGCAGCAATCTTTACTTTCCTTGCAACTCTGCTGATCTGCGTTGTTGCCAGCCCGGCTCAGCAACCGCAGGAAAATCCCGCTTCGCCGGCGCCAAAACAACCCGTTGTCGGCGAGACCAAAGTAGCAGAAACGCCTCATGAAATGACCGCCACGGATGTTGAAGCTTTTCTCGATGGCTTTCTCCCCATGCAGTTGGAACGGGAAAACGTAGCCGGTGCGGTGGTGGTCGTGGTGAAGGATGGCAAAGTTCTTTTTTCCCGTGGCTATGGATATAGCGATGTGGAAAAGAAAACTCCTGTATCGGCGGACAGCACGCTCTTCCGGCCCGGGTCCATTTCCAAGCTGTTTACCTGGACTGCGGTGATGCAGTTGGTGGAACAAAATAAGCTTGATCTTGATCGCGACATCAACACCTATCTGGATTTCAAGATACCCGCCACCTTTCCCCAACCAATTACGCTGCGTCACCTGATGACGCATACGGCCGGCTTCGAGGAACAGATTAAGGACCTGATCAACTCAGAGGGAGCGCCGATCGCGAGCCTGCGGGAGCACCTCACGGCGCATATGCCGGAGCGTATTTATCCTTCCGGCACAACGCCCGCGTATTCCAACTACGGTGCATCGCTTGCCGGGTACATTGTTGAGCGCGTCTCCGGCAAACCGTTCAATCAGTATGTAAGCGAGAATATCTTTACTCCGTTGGCCATGGCTCGTTCCACCTTCGCCCAGCCTCTGCCGCCCGACCTGAAGCCACTGATGTCGAATGGGTACATTGTGGGTTCAGGCAAGCCCAAGCCATTCGAAATCATTGAGGAAGCGCCCGCGGGAGCGCTTTCGGCTGCCGCTGCCGATTTGGCAAATTTCATGATCGCGCATCTGCAGGATGGCAAGTTCAATGATGCTCAGATCCTTCGCCCCGAAACCGCAAAGACCATGCATTCACGCCAGTTCGGGCTGCATCAGGCGCTCAACGGTATGTGCCTGGGATTTTATGAAGAGACGCGCAATGGCCACAGGATTATCGGCCACGGCGGCGATACCGTCTTCTTCCACAGTGACCTGCATCTTATTCTGGATTCTGGTGTTGGTTTCTTTGTCTCGTATAACAGCCGTGGAAAAGGTGAAATCAGTCCACGCACCGCGTTGTGGAACCATTTTTTGGATCGCTACTTCCCCTATAAGCCACCGGTCGCGGAAAAGCTGCCCAGCGCCGTTCAGGACGGAAGATCGGTTACAGGACATTACATAACCTCCCGTCGATCGGAAAGCAATTTCCTCAGAGTTGGCAATATGCTCAGCCAGGGCAACGTCAAGGCAGATGCGGATGGCAATCTCACCATTGATCCCATCAAGGACTTCAATGGAGAGGCGAAAACCTGGAATGAAGTGGGGCCGCTTCTTTATCGCGCGGCGAATGGACAGGAACTCATCGCTTTCCGCAGAGACTCTGCCAACAAGCTTCAGATGGTGCCGAACTTCCCTGCCATGGTTTTTCAGCGTGCAACTTTGGCGAACAATGGCGTGCTCAACCAGACCATCACTGTTGTCTGTCTTTCCGTCATGGCACTCACACTGCTCCTTTGGCCTGCCGGCGCGCTGGTGCGCCGCCACTACCACCATCGTCTGGAAATGGATGAGCCAACCAGGCAAAGCCGTCTCTGGATCCGGCTGGTGTGCGCGCTCAATCTGATCTTTGCGTTCGGAATGCTGCTGGCTCTCTCCGGCGATGACCCGGGCGGTCTCAGCGAAAAATCTGATCTGAAGATTCACCTGCTTCAGGCGGTAGGAGTGCTGGGCGCGGCCGGCGTTGTTCTGGTTTTTATCGGCGTTGTTCGCTCCTGGCGCGACCGCACCATGTGGTGGTGGTCCAAGGCCTGGAACTTGATGGTTTTGGCCTCCTGCATCGGCTTCGTGTGGATTTCAATCTACTGGAACCTGCTGGACTTCAACTTGAACTATTGAAGTCTTGGCATTGAGCACGTCAGGTTTCCTTCACGCTCCCATCAACTTGCTTAATTTTTCCAGTGCCGGCTCAATCTCTTGCGGCTTGTTCAGCACGGCGCTGAAAAGATCACCCACTCGGTCAAACCGCCTCATTACGTTGCCGATGTGAAATTGCAGCGGCGTCAATCCCGGACGCACTTCATCCCAGTCCAGCGGCGTTGCTACCGGCGCACCAGGATTTGCCCGGAGCACGTACGGAGCAGAAATGGTCTTGCCCTCTGCGATCTGCAGATAGTCAAAATAAACTTTCCCCTTCTCGCGTGCGGATACATTGCGCGGAGTGGTAAAGAGATCAGCACGTTCTGCCGTTACCCAGCGCGAGAGTATTTCCGCGAAAGTGCGGGCCTGAGCATAACTGTATTGCGGCTCCAGCGGCACGTAGATATGCATGCCGTCACCGCCAGTGGTCTTGGGATATCCCTTCAATCCGATCAGGTCCAGCTTCCCTTTCACAAGCCTTGCCGCCTCCACAATGCGATCGTAGCCGCAATGATAGGGATCCAGGTCCAGCAGGATGAAGTCAGGATTTTCCAGCGAGCCCAGCCGGCTCATCCATGGATTCTGATCAATACATCCCAGATTGGCCAGATACAGCAGTGACGCTTTGTCATCACAAATCACAAACCGCGTCTTGGACGTTTCGTCGGTGGCGATCAATTCCGTGTGCAGCCAGTCGGGAAAGCTGGTGGCGGCTTCCTTCTGAAAGAAGAAGTCAGAATCAATACCGTTAGGATACCGTTTCAACGAAAGCGGCCGCGACTTGAGATGCGGCACCAGCAGATCTGAGACCGCAGCATAGAAGTTGATCAGATCGCGCTTGGTGTAGCCTTCAGCCGGGTAGAAGACTTTCTTCAGGTTCGTGAATTTGAGTCGCCTGCCCTCAATGGTCAGACTCTGTTCGGTAGCCTCCGCGGACAGCAAAGGCGTGCGCTCTTTCTCACCTTGTGGCTTGGCCTTGGCTTCAGCGGTTGCAGGCTCTGCCGTTTCGCGCACTACTTCGTCCGGATTTCCATCCATTCGCAAACCGATAAATACCGGGGCACGCAGCCTCTCGTCGGCGGTCCAGGCATTGAATTTCACCACGCAGACCAGCTCCGGTTTCACCCAGGTCACCGCTCCAATCTCTTTTGGGACGTCGCTTAAAACTGGCTTTTTAGTTACCAGCGGTTCCATCTTCTCGTACGTCGACTTCAACGTCTGCTGGTTAAAGCCAGAGCCCACGTTACCTGCATAAACCAGTTTTTTTCCTTTGTGATAGCCCAGTACAAGTGAACCAAAGGGTTCACGTTCTCCAAGAATGTATCCGCAGATGACGAAGTCCTGCTGGGTTGTGGTCTTGAGCTTGATCCAGTCTGTGCTCCGCTTGGATATGTAGCGGCTCTGCGCCTGCTTGGCGACGATGCCCTCCAGCCCTTTTTCCTGGGCCGCATCCCGCAACTCCTGGCCTCTTCCTACAAAGTGTTCGGAGTAGCGAATGATTTCGCCGGGAAGGATGATGGATGATAGCAGCCTGCGCCTGTCGATAAGCGCCGCACGTCGCAGATCAAAGCCATTCATGTAGAGCAGGTCGAAAGCGTAGAACATGAGCGTCTGCGGCTTCTCGCCACGAAGAGAAGCCGCTTTCCTGAACCCGACGTGGTTTTGCAAAAGCTGAAAGCTGGGCGACCCGTTTTCGTCCAGCGCAACCACTTCTCCATCCAGGATTGCGTTCTCTGCCTTCACGCTTTGGCCAAGTTCCTTCGCGATCTCAGGAAACTGGTTCTCCATCGCGTTCCCGCGTCGCGAAGCCATGCGTACTTTCCCGCCCTCAAGAAAGCAGATAGCGCGATAGCCATCCCATTTAATCTCGTAGAGCCAATCGGATCCCTCAGGCACGTCGTTTTGAAGCGTGGCCAACATCGGCTCGATCTTCGACGGCATGGCTTCCCTGGCCGCACCCTCAATGGACGAGAGATCTGCCGGCGTCTGAAGCATACTCCGTGTATCTGACTCGGGGTCCCAACCTGGCCGCACGGCGAAGTCTTTCTTCTTGATCAGCAGCCAGTCTTTGCCCTTGTTCCGATTCGTCCTGACCAGCGCGAATTCCCCCGTTAATTTGTGGCCATGAAAGAGCAATTTGAGATCGCCTTTCTCCCACTGCGCCTCCGGCGGCCGGTCTCCCAGCCATTCATACGTGCCTCGGTCCCACAAGGTAACGTTCCCGGCGCCGTAATTGCCGCTGGGAATGGTGCCTTCAAAATCGCCATAATCCAGCGGATGGTCTTCCACATGCACCGCCAGTCGCTTCATTTCAGGGTCAAGCGTAGGCCCCTGCGGCAAGGCCCATGATTTCAATACACCGTCCATTTCAAGCCGCAGATCGTAGTGAAGCCGGCGGGCAGAGTGGCGCTGTATGAAAAACCGCTTGCCCGGGGTCTTAGCCAGTTCAGGCGGCGGTTCCGGGGTGCGGGAAAATACGCGTTTTCTTCGGTACTCTTCTAGTGACATGGTCCTACCGGTGATTGTAATGCACTATTTTTTGTGCTAAACACGTAGACTCGCCCGATTTTTGGAGACATTGATATGGCCAGCACCGTTTGGAAGGGACACCTGACTTTTGGTTTGCTCTCTTTGCCAGTGAAATTGTACAGCGCGGCCCGCAGTGAAAGCGTGAGCTTCAATCAGTTGCATAAGGCCGACAATTCGCGCGTAAAACAAGTCCTGTATTGCCAGGCGGAAGACAAGCCCATCTCACGCAGTGACATTGTAAAAGGGTACGAGTACGAGAAAGACAAGTACGTTGTTGTCGAGGACGAAGAGATCAAGAAGGTCGCGCCCAAAACTGCCAAGACCATGGAAGTCCTGGAGTTTGTAAAGACTACTGAGGTCGATCCCATCTACTTTGACGCCTCCTACTATCTGGCTCCCGACGAAGCCGGCGAGAAGCCCTACGCTCTGCTTTTCGAAGCCTTGAAGCAGAGCCAATGTGTGGGCGTAGCCAAGATTGCCATGCACAATCGCGAACATATTGTGATTCTGCGGCCCGGCGCGCGGGGCATCCTGCTGCACACCATGTATTACAAGGACGAAATTCGCCAGGTGGAAGAATTCCGCACTGACACCAGCGCCATCCAGGACAAGGAATTGGCTCTTGCCAAAATGCTCATCGATTCCCTGCTGGCCTCCTTCGAACCTGACAAATACAAAGACAACTATCGCGACAATCTCATGTCCATGATCCAGGCCAAAATCGAAGGCAAAGAGATTGTGGAAACGGTAACGCCGGCGCATAAAGCCCCAGTCATCGATATTCTGGAAGCCTTGAAGATGAGTCTGGCCGAAGGCAAGAAGCCGCCGCGTTCCGTGCGTGAGACGTCAGGCGAAACTGAGGCCATCGATGAGGCGGCAGCCAAGCCGAAACGCGGACGCAAAACGTCTGGCGCTGACTAACATTTCTGTCTCTCAGTCCTGACGGACTACTTTTGTTGTTCTGATACAGACGTGGCTTTGTTGTTGGCGAAGGTTACCGTCACCGGATGACCGTTGTTGTCGAATTGCAGCGTGCGATTGCCATATTCGCCTGCTCCTGTGGCAACCGTGCCCAGGGCCATTGAAACCTGAATCTCATTCATCCCCTGTTTCGCCTGATGATTGTCGATTGCCTGCCAGGTTTCCTGTGGCCAGTGTTTATACAGTTCGTGCGGATCAGCAAAGAAGAACAGGTCATTGCCTGTGAAGTTGAAATCGTCACCCGTGCTGGCGCCAATCGGCACGGCATATGTGCCCGGTTCATCTCCCATCTGAAATACTGCAAGAGCCTGCTTCTGTACCACTGAAACCTGTCCTTCCGCCAGAGCTCCGCTGGGAATCTTCTGTAACACCACGTCTTTGATCTGCAGCTTAGCCAACGGGGGCAGAAGACCTTTTTCATGCTTGAGATCAGCCGTATGCGTTGCTGCTGAAAACGGATAATAGTGGATAGCGTTCCCGGCCCGCACCCAGATGGTTTTCCCAACCAGTTCCTTCGCCGCCGACTTTAGGTCATAAGGATGGATTTTGGGCAGAGTGACGTAGTCATCCATATTGCTGGAATAGGTGGGGGTCTTTTTTTCCGCTGGCTTGTTCGCTTCATGTCGCTGGTAGAAAATTACCACCAGTCGTATGAAGAGAAGAACCAGCAACAATCCAACGATGAATTGAAATCTTTTTCTGCTGTCGGCTTCCATGAGGCCCTCAAATCTAACATGCGGAGCCGCTTGGATTAGCAGAAACAAAATGCCGCGGCGGGTCGAAGTCTTCTATATCTTCTATAAAAGACCTCAAAATTCAAAGATGCTCACAAACCCGCCGCTTGTTGTATGCAATTAGCAAAGCCCGTTTATATCTTCACGAACTTACTAGCGCCCAGTACCAATCCAAGCGTGATGGCTGCGATGACCACTTCGCCAATCGCACCCACCAGAAATGGACGCATCCCCTGCCCTTTCATCTCGCGGAAATTGATCCGCAGACCGACTCCTGCGAAGGTGAGCAGGAAGGCCCAGCGTGACAGGTTGGCGATATTATTTATCTGGTCGCCGGAAAAGAACTTCACACTTGCCAGCACCGAGATAGTCAGGAAACCCAGTACAAACTTTGGAAACTTGTTCCACAAAAATGCAGCCTTGCTGCCAACCACCGTGCGGCCCTCGCGGGCGGCCCAGTAAATGGCATAGCCCAGGACCACAAACCCGATCATCGCGTTGCGCGTGGTCTTGGCCAGGACGGCAATCTTCGCAGCCGAATCAGAATAAAGAGCACCCGCAGCAACTGCTTCCGCCGTGTTGTCCACACCCATGCCGGCCCACAGGCCGTAGAACTGGTCGCTCATATGTAAAGCGTGCCCAATCGGCGGAAAGGTAAACAACGCCAGCGCGCCAAGCGCCAGAATTGCAGCAATCGCAAACGTAGAATCTTCGTCGTCTGCTTCAATCGCGCCTTGGGTTGCAATAATCGCTGAGACGCCGCAGATCGAAGATCCCACCGCCAGCAGGCTGGTGAGCTTGGGGCTGAGTTTGAAAATCCGTCCCAGAAACGTCATGAGCGCGATCGACAGCCCCAGCTCAATGACCACCAGAGCCAGGCTCACGCCGCCAAGCTTGAGCACGTCGGCAAGAATAAATCGTGCGCCCAGCAAAACGATTCCCGTTTTCAGCCAGAACTCGTAGGTCGCTATGCCAGGCTCAAAAATCTCTGCCACACCAACCGTATTCGAGATGATGAAGCCGATTGCAATGGCCCAGAGTACGTACTCAATATTTGGCAGATGTAGATGATGGGCCCTGGCGTATCTGGCAATGGATTGTTCCATAACCTTGCCGGCCAGGCCGATGATCGTTAACAGCGCCACGCCGGGAAAGATGGCGAAGAATTTTCTGGGTAAAGTGAGTGGTTGTTGTGATGTTAGAACTGATGTGGATGCCATGGCTGTCTCCTTCACTCCCTTACCAGGAGATATGTTTGATCAGGCCAAACCTGACCAGAAATACGGCTATCAAGGCCAGAACAACAGCCCATGCGTCGAGCGAAAACCTTCGTATTGGTGCCTGGTTACTCGTTGCTTGGTTATTCATTTCCTGGTGACTCATTTCTTGATCCTTTGCTTTAGCCCTTACGGCGGCTGGTTGGTGTTGTGCGCAAAAAGAAAAACCCACTCACGTCCGGTGAGTGGGCTTCTAGAAAAACGCTTCGAGAAAACTAAAACCTGATGCCTAGAAAGAAATCACTCGCCAGAATGGACGTAGACGGCCGCGCAACAACAACACGCGTCGCACATAGCAGTCCGCATCTGGCAAGAGTTCTTCACTTGAAATTTGATAGTACTGTCATCTCTGAACGAATGTCAATCGTCAGTGCCGTCCCTGGCATTCATTTAACACAATGGTAAAACTGCATCCTTGGCGATGATAAACAGCTTGAACGGGATAAACCGCGTGATCCCTTTAGAAGATTCGGCCCAGTTTGAAGAACACGCGCCGATGCCCCTCCGTCCCAACCGCCCAGCCGAGTTCCACCGGCCCGAATATTGTATTGGCTACCATTGCGGCAACCACATCGCCTGGCGTTTGCGATTTGAAGGGCGGCGCAAATACCTTACCACCCTCCAACAACGCGTTGACATAGAGTCCCTCGCCAAGAAAAACCGGGAACCTGACTAATTTGCGGAGATACCCTCCCTGGAACTGGTAATACTGGTCGGTAAGCAATTCGTTTTCACCATAAGCCGCAAAGCCGTTAGGGCCTCCCAAAGAAAAAAGAGGCACCCCTACCAGTTCATTGCCGAACGTGGTTCCGCCATGGGCTCCAAAGTAGACCGAGGAAGGCTGATTCAGCTTAATGAATTTGACCACGCCGCCTTGTGCCGTCGGAAATGAATGAGCTCCTCCGGGGTTCGAATCCACCCATGCGGTGCTCATGTCCATGTACTCTCCAGTGCGAGGGATGACCGGATTGTCCACATCATTCAATGCAAAATGAAGCGTGGTCGAGCCGAAACGGCCTGAAACATTAGGGAGAAGAGTTTGGTCGCCGATCTTGGGCGCCAGGCTCTCCTGCGCGGCTACATAACCAACACTCAGTTGCGCAATGCGTCCGAACTCATAACCAACTTCAATGCCTCCACCTGCGGAGGTTTTGCGGTACTGCGCGAGAAAAATATCTCGATTGTAGATAGGGTATTGCTGGTAGCTGGCAAACCCCGCCGGCGCGATGAACCACTTGCTGCTGGCGCTGAACGGACGGTAATACTGGCTGTTAATGCCATACTGTGACCCCACGATCACGTCATTACGCAGTTCGGCACGGTAGCTGCCAAAATCCAGAAACGTAATACGCGCGCCCGCGCTGAAATCAATACCACTGAAATTCGAACCACCGAACAGAAGAAGTGGTTGCACAAGTGGCGGCGCATAAGATTTTTCTGTTGCCGTCACGAGCAGGCCGGGTTTGTCGTTGCGGTTTACCATCTGGTAGCTGAAGTTTGAGAAGCGTCCTTGCCCCTTCAGGTCCAATAGCTGTTCCTGCAAAGCTGCCGTCTGAACCGGCTTTCCAACGTTGTTTTTCAGATCGTTTTCGATGGCATTCGCCAGCTTCTTGCTGGTTCCAGTCACTTCCACAAACTGGGGAGCAGGGGCTGTGAGGCGGCGCGCCGCGCGTTGCTCCAGATAAGCTCGCCACGTTTCATCATCGACGGCCAGCGTTTTAAGCACTGCCGCCTTGGATTCCGCCGCTGCATAACCGGCATTGATGAGCTGGTCCGCACGGTTGTACTGCATCGAAGTAAACTTGTCCAGCGGAACAGAGATGAGCATGTCCGCTTTTTCCATCGATCGCAACTCATTGGCGGCAATCACAACGCTGATGGAGCGGCTCAACATTCCGAAGGAAGACAGCGTTGCCTGGGAATTTAATTTCGCGACTTCCAGGTGGACCGCGATCGTCACATCGGCCCCCATGCTCTTCGCTACGTCCACCGGAAGGTTGTCCAACATTCCCCCGTCGGCGAAAATCTGTCCATTCCACCTGACCGGATCAAACACTCCCGGCAGTGACATGGTGGCGCGCAACGCAAGTGAAAGTGATCCCTTGCGAAAAACGTAGGCTTGGTTTGTCACCAGTTCAGTCGCGACGCAGGCAAACGGAGTGGGAAGATCATTGAAGTCAGCGACGTTGGAGTACGGCAGTGCAACCCGGTCCAGGATCATCATCACTCCCTGTCCTGAATTAAATCCTTCCGGGAACTCCACTCCTTTCCTGAGGCCGAATTCCAGACGATTGGGGTATTCCGCAGCATCCTGCTTGCGGCGATAAGAGAGATTCTTGTATGGAGTTTGACCTGCCAGTACCTCATCCCAGTCGATGGTCTTGATCAGTGCTTTCACTTCCGGCGCCGAGTGACCGGTTGCGTAGAGGCCGCCTACCAGGCCGCCCATACTGGTGCCGGCCACGTAGTTCACCGGGATGTGATGATCCTCCAGCCACTGTATGACTCCGATATGCGCCAACCCCAGCGCGCCTCCGCCTTCCAGCACTAAACCTACTTTGGGACGAGTTGGCTGCGTCGGTGCGGTCTCCTGGCCGGAGCCGCGAGTGAAAGCCACAATGAGAAAAAGGACAAGGACCGAGATGAAGACTTTGTTCTGGTTTGTTCTAGTTAGGCAGAATCGCATAGCGGCCTCCGCGATGTACTGACGTTGTTAAGGTGTCGAGTACTGATCCATCGGGATGGTCACTTGGAATCTGGCCCTCCCAGCATCTGCGACCCGTGATCCTCCGCTTTTGGCGTACAGCAGTTCACACGAGTCCCTTGAATCCGAGATCATGACCGCAGCTGCTGAATCATCCAACTGGCAAAACTAGCAGCACTGAACGGCAGCGCTGATCTGACAGGCGTCGATTGCTGAGTGGCATACCTGCCCGTAGAATCTGTGGGATAAAAACGTCATAGGGGGAAGTCGCATGCATGCAGCCGTCCTGCACACGATTGGAACAGTGCCTCGATACGAAGAATTCCCGGAGCCGAGCCTTAGTAATAAAGACGGCGGCGACAAAGCGCGTGAAGTGATCGTTCATGTTCATGCCGCATCGCTGAAGCCGATTGACCGGCAACTGGCCATCGGATCGCATTATGCAAGCCACGGCGAATTACCACGCGTCTGCGGCTCGGATGGAGTTGGGCACCTGGACGACGGCCAACGGGTCTTCTTCGGTGGTCCTCGACCACCTCACGGTGCCATGGCCCAGCGTACGGTTGTGCCGCGCGCATTTACGTTTCCGGTCCCGGAAGATGTGAATGACGAAACTGCCGCAGCTTTGCCCAACCCAGGTATCTCAGCCTGGCTCTCACTGGCCTACCGTGCAAAGTTGGTGCGTGGTGAAAACGTCCTCATCCTTGGGGCCACGGGCGTGACCGGCAAGCTGGCGGTAAAGATCGCGAAGCTTCTTGGGGCGGCTCGGGTCGTAGCTGCCGGTCGCAATCAACAGTCACTGAGCACGCTCCGCGATCTGGGCGCCGACGCGACCATTTCCCTCGCTCTGCCAGAGACTGAACTAAGCGAAGCATTTGTGCGCGAAGCGGGCCAGTCCGGATTCCAGGTTGTGATCGATTACGTGTGGGGCCAACCTGCACAGACGTTTCTGGCGGCCATAACACGAAAAGAATTTGCGGTGATCCAATCCGAAACCCGCTTTGTTCAGGTTGGGGAAAGCGCTGCGCCGACCATCACGCTTCCCGCAGCCGTGCTGCGTAGTACGGCATTAACAATGATGGGGACTGCGGGGATTCCCTCTCGCGACGTTCTGGTCGAAGCCTTTCAGCAAGTGATGGCGCACGCCGCCAAAGGCGACTTGAAGATAGACACGGAAACGGTCCCGCTCGCGGATATCGAGAACGCCTGGCAGCGCGACCAGCCAGGCCGTCGAATGGTGATCTTACCCTGATCCAGATCAATGATTTGAACAATCCGTCACACCGCGTCTTGCTGCAACTTTCCTTCGATGCGTACATCTAGATAGTCATGTCCTACAGCATATCGACCTTGCTGCTTCGTAATCTGAGCGACGTATTTGGCGAAAATAACGCCGTGCGTCGTCGCGCTGCGATCAACGAGATCTTTCACGAAGATGCAGTGTTCTATGACCCCAAAGGCGGTACATTTCGTGGCCGGGACGAGATTGACCGTATTGCGGGTGTGTTAAAGGCGACACATCCGGAGTTCGAATATCAGCCGCTCGCCCCTCCCGAGGAATCAGGTGATGCCGGACGGGTTCGATGGGTATCTGGCATACCCGGCAAACCACCAGCGTACGCGGGAACCGATTTTATCGTTGCTCGGAACGGTCGCATAGCTTCGCTCTATCTCTTTTTCGACAGCCTGTCCTGAACTGGACTCTTTAAACCCGCGAATGTGCTGCCTCGTCTCTTAAGGCTTGTCAGAATGAAACATCGAAACCAGCCGTAGGTCCCCGCTGATCGAGGCTAAGGCCAACCCGGCTTCCGCTGTCGTTCACCCTTAACCGCGAAGCGTATGCATACCCGGCCTTCACAGCTAGATGCTTGCCCAACGCCAACCCAAGATTGTTAAAGGTCGACAAATAATTGCCGTAGCCGAAGAGCCACATGCCGTTCAGATTTCCCTCGACGAAGAGTCGCTGGGAGATCAAGTAAAGCCGGTACTCGGGACCCGCCACGGGAATCGGGGCCAGCAAGGATGCCTGGGCGGACGCGGCAGCTTGATGCACGCCGTTACTGGTCACCTGAGTAGTCGCGTTGAGGGTTCCCTTGGTATCGATGAGATTGGCTTGCAGGGCAATCCCAAGGTGGCCCCGCTTTCTCCGGATGAAGTCGTACTGGTATCCGAGGCCGTATGCGGTTGCCTGAAGGTCGGCATTTGCATTTATTCCAGTGGTAAACGTTTGACCGCGAAACGTGATTGTGCGAGTGAGCACAGCTCCCCTGGACTGGTTGAGGGGCGTGGCCACAAAAAACAGGTGATTTTTGTGGGTAAACTTCCAATCAAGTTTTCCGGAAAACGTCGAGTAGTCGTTGAAATTGAAATCCCGATTAAAATTTACGAGCCCGTTGTGTCCTGCTGCCTCCAGGGTTACCGTTGGAGACGAGCGAAACCACAGTGCCGTTATGCGAATCTTGTAGTCCTCGATCCCTTCATCGTTGTTCTGTGCTGAAGCAATCTCAGGTATGACTACGAACGTAAGGAGCAGGGCCAACCGGAAAATCAGCTTTACATCACATTGGATTTTGCTGATCGACATGAGCACACACCTTTAAATACAAATTGTTTTTCTTGAGAACTTAGCGCCGAATTGCGCTAACCCGCTGGTCGAGACTTGCTCAGCGGAATTGAAGCCCGATACAGAAATTAATTATTTCTGCAGGCCCTTTGCAGGACATGGGTCAACCTAACAGTTAAACACCGCGGGTGCCATCGGGACAGCTGTCAGCTTTGACAGGGAGGACACTCCGTAAGTGCGTTCCTCAGCCAGAATTTCGCAGCAGGATTTTGCAATTTGAAATGGCGCGCCCTGAGAGATTCGAACTCCCGGCCTTCTGATTCGTAGTCAGACGCTCTATCCAGCTGAGCTAAGGGCGCAAACCTTGTGAGGTATCACGATTGCGGAACAGAATTTATTTTACCATGATGCAGCCGGTGTTCGGCAACGTTCCCGCCTGCGCAAGCGGCCGCGCTAATTCGATTTCCAAATCTCTTTTTCCTGCGTAAACTCTCAGGCACTATGCTCACAACCTGGCATGCTGCGCTGGAGATCGTCCTGCGCACCACCATTATCTATGTGCTGGTCCTCCTGGGGATCAGGCTCACGGGCAAACGCGAAGTGGGCCAGATGACGCCCTTCGACCTTACGCTGCTTCTGTTGCTGAGCAACTCAGTGCAGAACGCGATGACCGGACCCGATACTTCCCTGGTTGGCGGCATTGTGGCGGCTTTGGTCCTGCTCATCCTGAATTACATTCTTGCTGAAGTTTCCGGTGTGAATCGCAAGTTCCGTAAGCTCATTCAGGGATCGCCCAGCCTGCTGGTCCACAACGGTGAGATTATTACTGCGCATATGGCAAAGGAGCACGTCTCCATGGACGAGCTCAACCGCGCCTTCCGCGAGCATGGATGTGTACAAGTCACTGACGTCGCGCTGGCTGTGCTTGAAGTGGATGGCTCCATCAGCGTGCTCAAGAACGATGACATTCCTGAGAGCGTGAATCCTCATCGGCGGTTGAAGTTTCTCAGACGACACTGAGCCCCTTTGAGAACAAAAGCAATATTGAATAAACACGAACTCATAAAAACTCGCTTTCACGGACGGAGAGAAGAATGAATCCTGAAGAACTTGGCGAACAGACGGAACACGCGCACCACTCAGGACAGAAGGGCATCGGCTTGACCACGGCCATCACCGCGGTATTACTGGCCATTGCCACTCTGCTCAGCCATCGTGCACACACAGAAGAGATCAAGCTGCAGACCAAGGTAAACGACGAGTGGAATTTCTATCAGGCCAAGCACCAGCGCGCTCATGACTATGGCAAAGATGCCGAGATCGAGAGCGCGGCTGGCCATCAGGACCTTGCCCTCGAGTTCCTGCAGGTCGCCATTGACGAAGAATGCGGCGCGCCGGTTGAAAATGGCTGCCAGGCGCCCCGGGCCAAGCAGTCGCCCATCTTGCGAAAGTTGGCGGCCGACTTGAAAGCGCCAGCGCCCTCCGGCAATCCTGATAAAGCCGTAAGCTCAGAGAAAGCGGAAAAGCCGGCCGAAGCCGGCGCAACGGAAGTCGAGAAATCCGGGCCGGCAAAAACTGAATCGGCGAAAGGCGAAGCTGGCGCCGAGCACGCCAAGCCCGCGAAAGAAGGCTCCGCATCGCGTGAAGGCGCCGTCAAGATCCAGGACAAGGCGCGTGATATGGAAAAAGAAACAGAGGTCATCACGCGCCGCGGCGATCGCTTTGACAGCGCTGAGCTATTCCTGGAAGTATCCATCGTTCTTTGTTCCATCGCGCTGCTGGCTGAAAACAAGCTTTATTGGAAGCTCTCTTTCGTCAGCACTGCGGTGGGAATCGCCACCGCCATCTACGGTTTGATCCTCAAGTAGCCATTAGGATGGTAGGAAGATGCCAGGCCAGCCGCGGATCTACATCGCCACCACCAACCCGGGTAAGTTAAGGGAGTTCCGCGAGGCCGCCGTGGCGCTCAACCAGGGCTTGTCGATCGAGACTCTGCCAGGAATGGCCGAACTGGTGGCTGGACTTAAGATACCCGTGGAAGATGGCGACACCTTTGAGGCCAACGCCATCATCAAGGCCGAATATTACAGCCTGGCAGCACCGGGAGAGCTGGTTTTGGCCGAAGATTCCGGCCTGGCCGTGGACGCACTTGGCGGCGCGCCTGGAGTCTATTCCGCCCGATACGCCGCTCAACTTGCTGGCGGCTACGATGTCTCTACGCACCAGAATTCTGATGACGACGCCAACAATGCCGCTTTGATCAAACAACTGCAGCGGCTTCCCTATTCGGATGACGGTCACAGCGGGAAATACGTATGTGTAATTGCCATCGCACGCGATGGAAAGACCATCCAGACCTTCCAGGGTGAGGTCGCCGGCAAAATGCTCACCCAACCCCGAGGAACTGGCGGTTTTGGCTATGATCCGCTGTTTTACTTCCCGGCACTGGAAAAGACCTTTGCTGAGCTGCCGCTGGAGGAAAAACGTCAACATAGCCACCGCGGCAACGCCTTTCGGGAATTCCTGCAATGGCTTGATCGCCACCCGATTGAGACGACTCCCTCGGATTAATATCGCATGAACGCCTTAACTTTGACGTTGCCAATCCTTGCAAATCCAAGTAGATTCTACGTCTTGCCGTGAAACGTCCTTCAGCCACGACTCCCAAAACCGCGAACGGAACGTCAGACAAGCACCAGCGCATTCTGGATGCTGCCATTGAAGTGATTGCCGAACATGGCTTTTTCCACTCCCGTGTGGCCGAAATTGCCGACCGGGCCGGCGTCGCCGATGGCACCATCTATCTTTACTTCAAGAATAAAGACGAACTCCTGATGGCCGCGATTGATTCGGCCTTCCATCGCTTCATTCGCCGGGCCAAGGCTGCCCTCAATGAAATCGATGACCAGCGTGAAAAGCTGCGGCGAATAGCGTTCCTGCATCTGGAAGGCCTTGGCAACAACCGCAACCTGGCCATCGTATTTCAGACCGAACTTCGCCATAGCGCCAAGTTTCTTGGTCAGTTCTCCCACAACCTGATGGTGGAATATTTCGATCTCATCAAAGGCGTTTTGCGGGAAGGACAAGCGACCGGTGCCTTTCGTGCTGACCTTTCCGTCACCATTGCCGCGCATTGCTTCTTTGGCGCAGTGGATGAGATAGTTACCTCGTGGATCCTTTCTGACCGGGACCATCATCTTTCCAGTCTGGCTGATTCGGTGGTCTCGATTGTTTTGAAAGGCGTGGAAGCGGGCTCTTGAGTATGGAAATAAGAACTCTGGCGGACATCTTCTTTGCTTCCGTAGCGCGCGATAAGGAACGCCATGTCATGGTCAAGCGCGGTAGTGGTTGGCTGGTGCTTTCCTCGCGTCAACTTTACGGCTATGTAGCGGCCATGTCGCGGACCTTTAAATCCTGGGGCATCCAAAAAGGTGATCGCGTAGCCATACTGAGCGAGAACCGGCCTGAGTGGATGATCGTGGATTTTGCCTGCGTCACCAGTGGCATTGCGGACGTACCCATCTACGCGACGCTAACCGCCGACCAGACTTTGTATGTGTTGCAAAACTCCGGCGCTCGCGTGGTGTGCGTATCCACCGAAGAGCAGTTGAAGAAAGTCCAAAGCATCCTCAGCCAGACCAAGATTGAAAAAATAGTGGTGATGGATGATGTCGCTGAGATCAACGTTATCCCCATGTGGGGATTGTTGAACCAGGCGTCCACCGAACACGATGCAGAGTTTGAAGAGCGTGCACATGCTGTCCAGCCAGGCGATCTGGCAACTTTGATCTATACGTCCGGCACCACCGGAACGTCTAAGGGTGTAATGCTCACGCATTCGAATCTGACTTCGAATGCGGTCATGGCGTCCAAGGCCGCAGAGTGGCTTGATAATGATATCTACCTTTCCTTTCTGCCCTTGTCCCACGTAACCGCGCGGCATCTTGATTATGTCTGTTACCTCAACTCGGTGCTGATCGCCTACTGCCCTATCTTTGATCAGCTGCCCATGATGTTTCAGGAAGTAAAGCCGACGATTATTGTTGCCGTCCCGCGTGTGTATGAAAAGATCCGTCAGGAAGTGGAGCGGCGCGCAGCGCGTGGATTAAATCGCAGGATATTGCAGTGGGCCTTGCGCGTGGGTGAAGGACATAAGAAAGAAATCACGGACGGGACAAGGCCCGGTAACGCCATGTGGCGTCTGGCCGAGCGTCTGGTGTACTCGCGCATCCGCCAGGGCTTTGGCGGGAATAGTCGCGTCTATTTTTCCGGCGGCGCGCCCCTGGGTTATGACATTGCAGAGTGGTTCGTCTGTATGGGCATACCCATCTTTGAGGGCTATGGCCTGACGGAAACTTCGCCCGTAATTTCTGTGAACCGCAAGGGCGATATCAAGATTGGATCTGTCGGCAAGATCTACCCGGAACTCGAAGTAAAGATCGCCGAGGACGGCGAGATTCTGGTAAAAGGCCCCACCGTGTTTCAGGGCTACTGGAACATGCCCGATGAAACGCGCGCCTCTTTCACTGATGGTTGGTTCAAGACCGGCGATATCGGCCAGATCGATAACGAAGGCTTCCTCAGCATCACGGATCGCAAGAAAGATCTGATCAAAACCTCAGGCGGGAAGTTTATTGCACCGCAACCGATTGAAAATGCTTTGAAAGCGAACGTGCTGATAGCCCAGGCAGCCATTATTGGCGACCGGAGAAAGTATGCGTCGGTCATCATCTCGCCCCATTTTCCTCTCCTGGAAGACTGGGCGCGTGTGCAGAGCCTGAACTTCAAGAACCGCGAAGAATTGGTAGCCAACGAGAAAGTGCGCAGTCTATATCGCGGAATCGTCGGAGATCTGAATAAGAAACTGGCCCAGTTTGAAAGCATCAAGAAGATCGTGATTGTCCCCGATGAATTCACTGTCGCCGGTGGCGAAATTACTCCCACACTTAAACTAAAGCGCCGCGTGATCGAACAGAAATACAAACAGCAGATTGAAGAGCTGTACCAGGAACCTCATCCCATAGAGACCGCCCCGGTCGGTTAGCGCGACAAGTAAGCCGTTAGAATACAATAAATAATTCCACGGGCCGGGATGGCGAAACTGGCAGACGCAGCGGACTTAAAATCCGCAGACCAGCAATGGTTGTGGGGGTTCAAGTCCCCCTCCCGGCACCATTCTTGTGGTCTTGTACAGGAAAGATCCACAGGCTTTATTTCTTGTCTTGTTCCTTCTTCATCTTTGTGCGGTCGCTATCGCTGTCGACCGGGTGCTGCTTCATCGCTCTGACAGCCGCAGGATCTGCCCATGAGGTCACGAGCGGGCCTTTTCCACGAAGCTCTATTTCCGTTCCGGCATCGAGTGATACCGAATACTCTGCTCCGCTTTTCAGAACCACACTCTCGCCCGTTTCAACTTGGCGCCTTTCGCCCGCGTGATCTTTAGCTGGCTCCAAGGACACCTTCCCTTTCACCACCGTCAGCTGCTCGTCCACGGGATGCGAATGTGCCGGCATACATACTTTGCGCGTTGCGCGCAATCTGGTCGTCACCACTGCTTCAGAACCCGGATCAGCGGAGATAGCCATCGTTTCGAGATTGGGAATTTCAGTGGCTGTCCAGCCTGATTGTGGGTTTTCTCCCGCTGGCGTATTGGGTGGTCCCACCTTTTGTCCCGGTGAGGAAAGAACAAGAACCAGGAGCATTGCAAAAATCATAGCCAGCCTCCACTTTAACCAGTCTAATGCTTTCACTAAAAAAAGGGGCCCCGCTTGGGCGGGACCCGAAATAGCTCACTTGTGAGCCTGCAAAGTTAGTCTTTGTCCGCCTTCACTGTGCATGCGTTCGGTACCAGCGCTGAGAACGGCTTGTTCGTGATGCCGCCAACGCTGATATCGTCAACATCCCAGCCGGGTGCGCCGGTAGACTCATCCGCGCCGATGCGGAACCTGATCTTGATGTCCTGTCCGGCAAATGCCGTGCCAAGATTCAAGCTCACGTTAGCAAAGGCCGGCCAGCCAACCATGCGATTCACGAAGGCCTTATGGTTGGTCCCGAGCGGAGAAGCAGTAACGCTATTGGTTGAACCGTTGTACGCAGAAGTGCCTATATCGGTCCAGCTAGCGCCATTATCGGTGCTGAGCTCAACGACACCGCCATCCCAGCCGGTGGCTTCAAATGAGAAGCGATGGCGGAATGAAATTGTCAAAGGATCGGTACCAACATGCATGCTCGGTGAGATGAGGGACTGCTCATCGGGGATTGAGTCCTTCACGTCATCGTTCTGACCGTTATTGTCCGGTCCCCACCATACGTGATCCAGCGCTGAGAGCGTGCGGCGCTGCCATGGATTCACGTTCGGACGCTCGGGTGAGCCACCGGCAGTGGTCCAGCCAGTGGTGGAAGCTTCAACGGATTCTGTGGTTGAAGCAGCTGTCTGTTCGTCATAGTTGAGGCGCTGGGTTGATACCACGCTCAGGCCGCTCGGCAGACTGAGTTCTGGTGAGCTGATGGTGATGTGGAAATCAGTGGAATCAACCGGCGCCGCTCCGTTGAGGGCCACGGTAATTGATCCAGTGTTTGAGCGATTTCGTCCTATGCCGAACTTAATGGAATTGCCACGCGGGAACGTAACCGCTGGATTGCTCGACGTTACGGAAACCATGACGTTATTCACTTCTTCGCCCTGGTTTTGGAGAGTGACGTTGAGGCTTCCGGTCTCACCGTTATCAAGTACACCGTCATTGTCGCAGGAACGCCTGTCATCGGTGAGGACTGCATCTACAAACTCGATCTGCGGAAGCTCCCAGATTCCACGCCCATAGGTTGCAATGCGCATAAACGATCCATCCGGCGGCATGTAAATATCATTGACGCGAACCGTCGGAAGACCCGTACCAAACACAGACCATGAATTGCCGCCATCTACCGTGCGATAGATGCCGACGTGAGTGGCTGCATACACGGTGTTCTTAGTTGTGTCACGCGGATCGATGTAAACGCGGGTAACCGGCAGATCGGGCAAACCATTCTGCAATACGCTGAAGGTTGCAGTTGACCAGCTGTCTCCCGGGTTAGCGATCGAAGCTTTGACGACTCGAGACGATCCCGGAGCCTGTGCAACTGAGGTGATCCAAAGGTTCTGGTTGTCCTGCCAGGTTACGTTTGTGACAAAGCCTTGATAACCAGGCACCAGTGCAATCATGTTGATGTCAGTCCAGGTGGCGCCACCATTGGTGGTTATATCCAGGAACCCTCCAGCGGCTCCTACAGCAATGCGGTTCAAATCGACGGGGCTTACGCCGAGGTCATCTGGGCTCGAACGGAAGCGCCGAGCCACCGGAAGACCCGGACTGGTGGGCGCGATAGCAGAGGCGATTCTCGTCCAGGTCAATCCACCATTGTTCGTGCGCCATACGCGTGCGTTGGAGAAGTGGAAGAACACGCGTCCGGTGGGATCCAGGTTTGCTGGAGCAGGGGTAATGGATGTGAAGAAGCCAAAGCCGACGTCAGAAAGTCCCGCGGTAGCCGCCGCCCAGTTCTGGAAATTTGTGGGAGCCGTGTTAGTGAGGTTGGTGCGCATGGACGAACCTTGTGCGCTGCCCAGCACAGTATTCGTGTTGGCCTGGCTGTAAGCTGCACCCATGCCGTCGCCGCCAATCACCTGGTTATGGATCTTACCGTTGTCAGTACGGATGCGGGTGCCATTATCCTGCAAGCCACCGATTACCAGGTTCGGTAAGGCGGGATTGCCGGCAACCGTATAGTAAAGATGCGTAGTCAACCCAGTGTTCTTGTCACTACTGAACGTAGCTCCATCGTCTGTGCTGACGTTGAAACCGCCGTCGTCACCAAGAATCAAGGTAGGAGTTCCGGTCATCTTGTAGAACGCTGCATGGTGATCGGCATGGGCGTATGGCAGGCCAGGGACCGCGCTATAAAGCCAGAACGTTTTGAGGGTCCAGGTCGCTCCGCCGTCAGCGGTTCGCGCCGCGGCAAGATCGCCGCCAATCCATACTGTGTTGCGATTGGGGTCCTGCGGATCCACAAGGATTGACTGGTCATACCAGCACTGGGCGTGGCAGACATTCATGTTGTCCACGCTCCCAGCAACGGGGTTGGTGGGAATCTTGGTGGAGTTCACATGATTGGCGACCCAGGTCTGTCCGCCATCCGCGGAGCGATACACGTCCTGCATTTGTAAATCGCCCACGTTGCTCGAATAAGCGTAAACCACGCTCTCGCCCGGTTTCGCAACTGCAAGAGTTGTGCGTCCGTTACCTGTGAATACATTTCCAGTGTTGCTGATGGGAGCCCAGGTTGCGCCCTGATCGGTTGACAGGAACAAGGTTGTAGCGGACGGGCATTGAAGTCCCGTGTTGGCCGCGGGGCATGGCTGCGCGGAAACCAGCCAGCCGGCGCTGGTCTGAGCTATGCTCCACACAGATAGATTGTTAAAAACAGGTACCGCATTGTAGGTGGCGCCTTCGTCGGACGATACGAACAATCCGGTTTCGGTGGCAACAAAAACAATGTCTTTGCTGGTGCTTGTGTCGACCTTTACATCCCGCACAGACACAGCATTGCCCAGTTCGATCATCGGTGACCAGTTGCGCCCGCCGTCCCTGGATTTCACCACGGAGCCGCCGACTAGAATCTGATCAAAAGGATCGCCGAGTCCCAGATAGAGCGTTTCCGGACTCTTGCCGAAGGCAGCTGATCCGCCACCGGTCGTCGGCAGATCATCCGTGAGGACAGTCCATTGGGTGTCTGCGGACATCCAGTTGTTCGTCCGCCACAGGCCACCGCCTGAAGTCAGCACATAAACAATGTTTGGATCGGAAGGGTGCGGCAGGATAGTACGGGCGCGGCCGCTATCTTCCACGTGACCGGTAAAGCTGCCGTTCTGCTCGTATTCGGCGCCCACTGGCCCAATGCTTATCCACTGCGGTCCGGCCGAATGCTTTCTGTCACCGTGTTTTTTCCCTTCCTTGATTGCATTCTGCCGGAAAGTGGCGGTTACGGTGCCCCAGGTTTCGCGTTCCCATTGCAGGCGGCTATTGGGATCGTCCCGATCGGCGTCAGTCCGCTTACTCCCGTCGTCTTGTAGAGAAGGTTGGGTTTCCGCGGGTGTGGATGCATCATTCTGCGCAGATGCATGCTGTGAGAGGCAGAAAAAACCGGCAAAAAGCACAAGTAGAAGTTTGCGGGGGAGGAGAGTAATCATAGCGGACCTCAAAATAGACCAATTTTTGCTACTGGTATAACGATACCCAGACTACTAATTCACAAGCTGGTACCCGAGAGCTCGATACAACTGTTCTATTGTGTTTACTTTTTTGGAGACCTAGATCTTGGCGAGCTTCTTACAAAGTCGGAGAATACTATCACACATAGCAGATGTGTAACGCTGCGTCCGACGCAAAATATTTTTCTACTTCCCGATGAACGCAACCTCATCGTGAGTGTGGTCCGGTAGGCACGGTACCTAATGCAACGCTCTGAGTGTGGTTTGGCCGTGTCTTTACATGACTCCAACGACTTGCCATTCTTGCATTAGTCAGACTAGACATTCATATCTATCGAAGCATTCTTGCTTTGGCAAGACTAAAAATACTGGTCGATCGCGGCATTCTTGTATCGGCAAGACTAGCTTACTCATCACCGCTAGGTGGGTGACATCTGTATTTCAAGGAGAGTAAAAAAACGGCAGGCCTGATCAGCCTGCCGCTTCGTTTTACTTGCAAGCTACAACCTACTGCTTTTTGGTTGGAGCTTTCTTTTTCGTTGCTGGTGTTGTGCCAGTCTTCTTTGCTCCGGCTTTTGCCGTACCAGTTCCCTTCGGGTTGATGAGGTTGAGAGCATCCTCAGCGTTGAACGGGAATTGACGAGTTGAGGTTTGTCCGGTGGTGCTGAGCGTTACGTCAACGCGACGGCTCTGCGCCAGAGCAAGCACGCTTGCTTTAGCGGCAAGCTGTTTCTTCTGTTCCGGCGTAATGTTTGTGTCGGCATCAATCGCCTGCTTCACCTGGTCCACGCTCATCGGCTGTTCCTCACCTAGACCCTGAGTGTCGATATGGTCAGCAGCAACTCCCTGTTCCACCAGGAAGCTCTTGGTGCGTTCCACGCGACGATCCGAGAGCAGCTTGTTGTAATCCGGTCCGCCGCGCGGATCAGCATGACCTTGCAGAATCAGGTGGGCATCCGATTTATAGACCAGATACTTCTTGAAGTCGCTGGCCAGCGCAACCAGGCTGCGCTCCTGGCTATCCAGCAGGCCGCCTGTCGGGTTCTCCACCGTCGGCTTGGCGGTTGGGAAGTAAATACTGTGCAGTGACAGGCGCACTTCAAGCTGTTTCTGCTCCGGAGCAATCGGCTTGGCCTGGACTTCAATGTCCGTGCTGCCGTCGGCTTTACCGCCCTTGCCATCGTCGGCATGGCAATTCACCGTGTAGTGTCCGGGAGTAAGTCCAGTGGTGTCGAACTGACCCGTGGCGCCGTTCGCGGTAACCTTGCCGCTGCCGGAGTCAAAGGTATAAGTCAGCTGATCGTTGTCAGGATCGTTGCCGGTTGCTGTCACGGTCACCGGCTGGCCCACAATTGCCGTCGCCGGCGATGCGGCGCAGCTCACGGTAGGTGGACGGTTCGGACGCGCCGTAATGGTTACGTCAGTCGAAGAACTGGCTGTGCCGCCGCGACCATCAGCAACCGTGCCTGTAATCGTGTATTTGCCGGGGGCAACGCCCTGTGAGTTCCAATGAACCTCTGAGCCGGTGCCTTCAACCTTTCCGCCCGTTGCGGACCATGTGTAGGTTAGCGGATCGTTATCCGGATCGGAGGCTTTGGCCTGGACCACAGTGCTGTCTCCGCTGGCTTCCACCACGGTGTTCGGCGTGGTGGTAATGGCGATGGTCGGCGGATGATTCGGAGGCGGATTACCGCCGAAGCGGAACACCAACCCGGTAGCCAGCCGCAGGTTGTTCTGCAGATTGTCATTGCCATCTCTGAATTTGGTGATCAGATATTCTGCCTGCACCACGCGCCACGCTACGCGTTTCGTGAGCTTGAAATCCAAGCCAGCGCCCAGAGCTGAAGCGAACGCATTCGCGTGAACGCTGGTGTTAAAGAAATTCGAGCTGCCGACAAGAGGAGTAGAGCTGTCCACCCCCATGTGCGCCGAGCCGAACAGTACGGAGCCAAATAGCGTCCAGCGTTCACCACGACGCGAAAACCGTGGGCCAAAAAGATATGTTTGTGCGCTGCCGCTGGAACCGGGCTGAAGATTGCCGCCAATTTTGTAAAACCCAAAGTCAGCCACCAGGCCAAGCCAATGATTGACATTGCCGGCAATGGATCCCGTGCCGCCATTGTCATCAAAAGTCTGGTCAGTGCCGTTCACACGGGGATTAAACCGGAGATAGGAAAAGCCGCCGAAAAGTTCAACGGCTGGAGTTACCGGTTCACTCTGTGCATCCGGCGCCTTGGGTGCATTGGAGTCTTTAGGCAGAAGAGCGCCAAAATCAGGATTCGGCGCGAGGTAAGATTCAGAAGTCGCGCTGGTGTTCTCTGAAGAGAAGTTCGGCCCGCCTGTGACGGGGTTTTGGGCAAATGCTGCCGACATCGAAAGGGCCCAAAAGAAAGCGGCTGCAGTAACTTGCGAATGCACGCGCATCGGATACTTCCTCCACAGAATGCTTTTAAACTAACGCCGTATGATATCAAAGAAGCGCGCCACCTATGTTCCTTACCGGACTTAGGAGTCTCTCTTGCAATTCGCATTGAGTTATGAAATTGATAGTTGTGCAACATACAAAATTGGAAAGTGTTCGGCGACGAGGATGGATCGATCCTGGAATGTCTCGGTGGACACCTGTTCAGGTGCGGCCCGCGCAGTTGGCGCACCAAACCGACCCCTTCACGCCAGGGAAAATGCTCGATGATGTTCTTGCGTGACCACTGAGCGCGATCATGGCGCACTTTTCACGAACTCGATCTTTCCCTTATCGGTATCGACAGTGCCGACCATTTTGTCGCCTTGTACGTTCAGCTCGCATTGATGGAAAGCCACGCTCCGCCCGGGTTGGGGATGCGTCTGAATCGTGAGCTTGTTTCCCTGGAGGACTCCAGTGACTGGAATTGGGTCTTGTGCGCTAGGTCCTACCCAGCCCGTCACCCTGTGACCAGTCTGTTTTAACGAAGCCTTACCGACTATCGTGCCATCGTGTATGGAAATTGTGACCTTCCAGTTTCCCGTGACATCGGCCGCTGTAGCCTGACCGACCAAGGGTGCAAATAACAATATACTCAGTAATCCCAGTTGTTGAATCATGCTTTCTCCTCACAGTTCAATACGCAAACCAATGCGGAAAGTTTACAGAATGTCAGAGATCAATCTTGTCCCCGTGGGCGGCGCCAAAAACAGTGCAGGGTCGACACCAATTGAAATTTCGTGGGAGCAGACGATAGCAAGGAAACTTCTGCCCCCGATGAACCAATGTGAAATGCTTTGCACGTATTTTTTCTCATCCATACCAAAGTACATGCCCATAAGGACATCATAGTGACATCTGTTGGTACATGTGTGGCCCACGGGAGACCGTACCTGCTCTCAAAAAATGTGGTTTTTGGCGGCTTTTCCACTCATTTCCGTTGCCATCCGCGCTAAATACCCTTAAACTAAGGGGTTTGCATAACCTCTCTGGGCATAGAGTGCAGCTAAGTCTTTCCTACTTTGGGAATTGAGCTGAAACCAAACCCAATCACGAGGAATCAAACTGGGCAAGTAATTCATTTGTACGCATTCTTCTACTAACAAAGGCAGGAAACACTGAATATGGCAAGGAGACGCGGTAATCCGAATTGGGGCAAACCTGAGCCCATTGGGCCGGTGGTCCCCGTTGTTACGTCTTTTGAGCAGGCCGTAAAGGAATTTAAACTCACCCCCGACCAATACATTCGCTCCACTCGTTTGCGCGAGTGGGCACGGCGTAACAAGAATTCCAAGTACATTCCAGAACCGCTTCTGGAAGCTTGGGGTTTTGAAATTGAATCTACACTTTAATCAGCCTCAAACTGATCAAAGATTAGCAAAGCTGGGCTGCCTCTTTTACGGCAGCCCTTCTTTCTTGCTGCAGCAAACCTTACTTCCCCAGCTGCAGAAAAGCGACCTTCTGGCCATTGTCGTGGGCGCCAGTTTTGCTTCCGGTCTGAACGTCTATGCCACGCTTGCCACTCTGGGTATTCTCTCTCACCTGAACCTGTTTCAACTGCCTCCGGCTCTCCACATCATTCATTCATGGACCGTGATTGGAGTTTCGCTGGCGCTGTTCCTGCTGGAACTCTTTGCTGACAAAATACCGGTCTTCGATCTTTTATGGAACGCGCTGCACACATTCATTCGCGTCCCAATCGCTGCACTGCTTTCTTATGGAGCTACACAGCAACTCTCACCAGGAACACAATTGGCCGCGGCGATGTTGGGCGGACTCATTGCCCTGGCGTCACACGGAGGAAAGACGGCCATCAGAGCTGCAGTCACGCCATCTCCGGAACCGTTTTCCAATATGGCGCTCAGCTTTGGAGAAGACGTGGTTGCCATCTTGCTGACGTGGCTGGCCACGCAGCATCCGGTCGCCGCATCTTTGGTAGTGATAGCCGCGGTAGCTGTCACGGTCATCATGATCCGCTTCGTTATCCGCGCCCTGAGCCAGCTCTTAAGCAAAGCGCGTGCAGAAATCTAGGCCAGCCAAGACTCTTTCTGTATCGGCAGTTTCATTTCTATCGGACTTTCATCTCAAGGTCGCGAGTTGGAGTCGCTTCCATGGCTGCGGCTGCCTTTTCCGTCTCGGCTTCAGACTTCGAACCCGTAACCCGAGACAATACGCTTTCCAGTAGCGGTGTGATCTGCGCCAGTTGTCGCGTTCTGATCAACAAGTCCCACAGCGGTTCAAACTTTTTCCAACCAGCGGCATAAAAGAGATGTTTCGCTTGATGCTTCAATGTTCCATGGTGCAAGGATGATCGAGCAATTGAACTCCAGCGGTAAAACTCCCGATAAGCCCAGTCATAGCCCGCCTTCAGTAACTCCGGGGCAAGCCGTGCAGGTTGATAGACAACGTGTCTGGTGTCATAAAGGTTCCAGTCTCGCGTAAGCATGCGTCCCTCGCGGACCATTCTCGCGTGCAGAAAAGTACCAGGATATGGCGTTTGAATATGAAAAGTCGCGGTGGTGATCCCATGCTCAACGGCCCAATCAACGGTGCGCCGAAAAACGTCCTCGCCATCATCATCCATGCCGAAAACAAAACTTCCGTTGATCATGATCCCCAGCGAGTGCAGGCGTTCCGCAACCGCCTTGTAGTCGCGACCCAGATTTTGCCGTTTATTGCTGCGCTTGAGGTTTTCCGGAGTGAGAGTTTCGAATCCCACGAAGATGCTGCGCAGGCCGGCTTCCGCCGCGCGCTCAATCAGGTCTCCACGCAGGATGGAATCCACAGTTGCCGCCCCCTGAAACAAGCGCCTCATTCCCCGCATGCCGTCAAATAGAGCCTCGGAGAATCGTCGGTCACCGAGGAGATGGTCATCCAAAAAGTAAAGATGGCGGCCAGGCAGCCTGTCGATCTCGGCCAATGCGTCATCCACTCGTTGAGTGTAAAAGCTCCGTCCTCCCTGGAAGAACGCGTCCTTGTAACAGAAATCACAGTGTTGTGGACAACCGCGCGTAACAACAATCGAGTTTGGCACCAGGTAGCGGCTGTGCCGGATGAGATCACGCCGAATGGGCGGAACCCGGTTCAGCGTACGGCCTGAGGCCGAGTTGTAAACGCGCGCCGGCTTCCCGTCACGAAAGTCTTTTAGAAATTCCGGGAAAGTCTGCTCGCCTGGTCCCAGGAAAATGGCGTCGGCATGCACGGCAGCTTCTTCAGGGAGGGACGTGACGTGCAGTCCTCCCAGACAAACAAATGAACCTTTCCTGCGGTAGAGGTCGGCAAGTCGATAGGCACGGTAGGCATTCGTTATATACACCTGAATCACGACAAGATCCGGAGTATCGTCCTGTGTGTGGCCTTCCACATGCTCATCCACAATTACAGCATGATCGTCAGGCGACAGATATCCGGCCAGGGTGGCCAGGCCAAGCGGTGGAAACAATGAGTACTTGATCGGCCGCCAATGCGGGCTAGTGGCCTCAGTAAGCGCGGGAAGAATAAACTTCACCTTGAGATGTCTCGGTCCTGGCGCAATCATTGGGCCCCGCCGCTGTGAATGGGAGGTCCGTCTGCTGGTACGGGTACGGTGCCAAAACGTCTCTCGCGGCGACGAAAGTCCTGGAGTGCCATTTCAAAATCGGCCACCTCGAAATCCGGCCACATTCGTTCGCAAAATACCAGTTCCGCATAGGCTGATTCCCAAAGCAGGAAATCCGAGAGTCGTTTCTCACCACCCGTGCGAATAAGCAGATCCACGTCTTTTGCCTCTGAAGTCAGAGCCCGCGAAACCATGTAACGGAGAACGTCGGCTGAACAGGGCTGGTCGTGGGACAACGAGGCGGTGGCATTTTGCAGGGCTCGTACGATCTCATAGCGCGAAGAATAGTCAATGGCTACCCGAATGTGGAGCCCATCGCCAGCTGCCAGTTGGGATTCAGTACGTACTATTTCCCGCAACAGCAATCGCGGTAAACGGTCACGTCTGCCAATCACCTGCAAGCGTGCGCCTCTGCGCTTGAGCCGATCTGTTTCCAAGCGCAAGTAAGCTCGCAACAACCAGAAGATGTGCTGTACTTCGTGCTCTGGGCGACGCCAGTTATCTGAAGAAAAAGCATAGAGCGTAAGCGCCTTGATGCCAGAATCAGACGCGTGCTCCACCACGCGTCGAACAGCAGTCACGCCAGCGCGGTGTCCGGCCAGACGATGCAGCCCGCGCCTTGACGCCCAACGCCCGTTGCCGTCCATGATGATGGCTACGTGTATATCACTTTGCATCACAAAGCTACCTCGCAAAAAAATTACGCCCTGGAAAATGCTGGGGGCGCTGAAAGTGCGGCCAATGAATGAGCCGCGTCTTCCTTAGTCTTGGTCAACATTGCCGCGTCACGCACGACCTGCTCCAGGGTGGAAAGGTAATCCAGGTAACGTCTACGGCCACTCGTGGTAATTCGACAGATCGTTTGCGGACGATTGCGATCATAGCCTTTGATTAATTCCACCATCTTCTCTTTTTCAAGAACTTGTAAATGGCGGCTTAAATTGCCGTCTGTGAGTGCGCAAAGCCGTTTGAGATCACCAAAAGATAACCCCTTCGCGTTGGCAACCAATGAAGTCATAACACTGAGGCGTGCCCGCTCGTGAATTACACGATCCAATCCTTCATACGCAAACTGCGCCTGGCTGCCGCGCGACTTAGCTTTCATCCCCGCCCTCTTTCGCAGTGAAAAGCAGAATGCCCGCTACTAGCGTCTGCCCTGCGCCGTAAGAAATGCCCATCATCCAGGGGGAGAGCGCGCGGCCATCGCCCAAGGAGAGGCACGCAAGGCCAGTTAACAAGTACCACGCTCCCGCCGAATATGTCAGGCGCGGCAAGAAACGACACGATGAAAACACCCCAAGACTGAAAATGATTTGCCACAAACCTGGCAACATCCAAACCACTGTCGGCACCTGTCGAAGTACTACCAGCGTTATGAGTGCACCAACGCCAACCGCAGGTAGAAATTGCTCCACCGCCATGTAAATCATCTCGTCGGCCATTCCAGAATGAACACGACGCGCCCGCATGGCAACCTGTACCGCGATCAGAGTGGCCGAAAGGATTCCCGTCGATATCCAGATGATCAAATAGCGTTCAATATGGGAGTTCGGATCGGGCGACCAGACAGCTTGCAGCAACGCCGCGATTACGGCGAGGACGCCTGTGACCGCAAGAGTCGCAGGACCGTAGCCCCTGAACTCAGTGCTTCGGGCCATCTGTCTCCGAATACTGCGAATGTCGTCCAGTGCCTGATTCAATTCGTTCATGGCGTTTTACTTTGTACTGCAAAGTAACTTATTCGAGTGCGCTTGTCAATGCGCGGTTGTCTGGATTTATATTGGCGGTTTGACCAGATCAAGCGTCGCATGCGATAGTTCTCTGTTTGTTAACGTTGTGTTAAAACGCGCCTTGCCGCCCAAGGAGACCTGTTCACACGAATGCGCCTCATTCCACGCGACACGAAGTTCTTTGATTTATTCGCCGACATGGCCAAAAATCTTGGCGATGGCGCCCGTCTTTTGAAACAAACGCTCGATGATTTCAAGGATGTGGAAGTTCGCGTCCAGAAGCTAAAGGACATTGAACATCGCGGCGACGAAATGACCCACAATATTCTGACCCGTCTCAACCAGACATTTATCACTCCTTTTGATCGCGAGGATATCTACCGTCTGGCCTCTTCGCTAGACGACGTGCTGGACTTTGTCTATGCCGCGGGCGTGCGGCTGATCATGTACAAGATCACGGCCGCGCCTCAGGCTGCATCGCAACTCGCCGATATCATCATCAAGCAGTGTGACCAGCTTTCTCAGGCCATGACAAAGCTGGACAAGAAGAATGACCATGTTTTGGTAAACTGCGTGGAAATCAACCGTCTGGAGAATGAAGCGGACCAGATTGCCCGCGGAGCGATTGCCCTGCTATTCGAGAAAGAAAAAGATCCAATCTCACTGATTAAGCTGAAAGAGCTCTACGAAGTTCTGGAAACCGCCACGGACAAAGCCGAGGATGCCGCCAACGTTCTTGAAGGCGTGGTCCTCAAAAGCGCCTGAGCCGCCATTGCCCATGCTGACGAATCTACTTTGCGAGGCGTCCTAGGTGCATACGAGCTTAGTCCTGGTTTTACTTACAGTGCTTCTGGCCTTGATGTTTGACTTCATCAATGGTTTTCATGACGCGGCCAACAGCATTGCCACCGTGGTTTCTACGCGCGTGTTATCTCCCAGAATCGCCGTTATCTGGGCTGCGATCTTTAACTTTGCCGCAGCATTTGGACTTGGCACAGCCGTGGCCAAAACTGTTGGCAAAGGCATGGTCCACCTGGAATACGTGACTCAGTATGTGGTGCTGGCCGGACTGGTGGGGGCCATTGTCTGGAACCTGATTACCTGGTTCCTGGGATTGCCTACATCTTCTTCTCACGCACTGTTCGGCGGCTATGCCGGAGCGGCCATTGCTCGCGCCGGCTTCAAAGCAATCATAGTTGCGGGATGGAAGAATACGCTGATCTTCATCGTCATCTCGCCGATGATCGGGTTCATTATCGCTCTGGGCCTGATGGTGGCTGTGTCCTGGATCTTCAAGGCGGCGGCGCCTCGCAAGGTCGACAAGCTGTTCCGCGTTCTTCAACTTGTATCTTCAGCCGGAGTAAGTTTTGCGCATGGCGGCAATGATGCACAAAAGACAATGGGAATCGTTGTCAGCGCACTTTATGCAGGCGGATACTTAACCGCAAAAGAAGCTGGCGGTGACTGGGGCCGGTTTCACCTTCCCATCATTCTCATCGCCTACTTCACCATCGCCATGGGGACATATTTTGGTGGCTGGCGCATTGTGCAGACCATGGGTTCCAAAATTACCAAGCTGAAACCTGTGGGCGGATTTTGCGCTGAGACGGCGGCTGCGCTTACGCTCGTCATGACGGCGCTGTGGGGCATTCCGGTCAGCACCACGCACACCATTACCGGATCGATTATCGGCGTGGGAGCAACGCATCGTATCTCGGCTGTGCGATGGGGAGTGGCGCGAAGAATTGTCTGGGCCTGGATCATCACCATTCCAGCAGGCGCAACCATGGCAGCACTCACTTATTGGATGATCAGGATCTTCGTTCCCAATGCTTGATTACGCTGGTTGAAAAGGAACAATCTGGTGTTCCAGGCAATCGGCCCGCAACTGGGTTTTAAGTTGGGGCACAAAACCGGTTCCGTACTTCAAGAGAAAGTAAGCCGCTCCCACTTCCCTCTCCTGAAGATCTTTATTCGGATAAAGCAAGGTTGAGAGTTCGTCCGCATGATGCTGGAGCTCTCCATTTTTGCGGGCTTCCGCACGTGCAGCTTTGTCGCGCAGCCCCTGAAGCTGGTAACGCATCTTTGACGCCGCATTCTCGGCTGCGTCCGCCAGCGTCTTGTCGAGTTTATGCAGCGGTTGCTGAACGGAATGGATTGCTTGTTCAAGATGCTGCTCTGCGGCATCAAAACTTTTCACAATGCTTTCCGGCAACGCTTGTGCTGCTACTATCTCACGGACTTTCTCCGGCCCGGTAAAGATGTCAGTTAGTTTGAGCCCATAGCGATCGAGTAATTTGGCTTGTCGCGGCTCCACGATGGTGGCAAAGATGCGGGGAAGAACCGGCGTCACACGGTTGGCCAGCTTGCGATAGACCGTTTCAATCTGTGCGAAATATGCCACTTCCGCCGGTCCGCCGATATAACACAATGTCGGCAAAAGATGGTCCTGCGTGAGTGGCCGTAGGAGAACGTTGGCACTGAACAGTTCAGGACATCGTTCCACTTCAGCAAGCATCTCCTTGCGCGAGAGCTTCCGGTTGCCGATATGGAAGCTGCCATCTTCCACTCGAATCGGCGTGCGCACGCCGTCTTCGATAAAAAAGCACAGTGTGTGTGAGGTGGTTACCTTGACCTGGGTATGATACCCGGCGGCTTCAAGGTCTTTACCTCGCTGCAACAGCGCATCATTGATCTGTTCCGCCTGCTCCAGTGCGGACCTAAAAAGCGGCTGAGCCAGGCGATGCAATTCCGGATCGCTTGGATTGAGCAGCACAATCCCAAGATCGCCCAGCGCCCTGGCATAAAACTTGGCAAAGGCGCTGCCGAAGTTTTCTCCCTTGCTGTAGGTTGCTGCCAGTAACTCCGCGACCTCAGAGTTCCCAAATAAGGATTCCACTTGCTGGACCGCAGCGGCTATCTCGTCATCAAAGCTGACGCTGCCCACGGGAGCGCCTTCTTTGTGCGGTACATTCACCGTGAATTTCTTCAGGTGATCGGTGGCCGGCAGGTTGACGGAGCTGATCTCGGCATAATCATGATCTTCCGTAGCCAGCCAGAACACTGGAACGGCCCCGGTCTTTTCTGCATGCATAGCTGCAGAGAGCGCCTTCAACAGGCAGAATAAAGGCCCGCCGAAAAGCCCTACTTGCTGGCCCGTAACCACTGCCGGAGCGCCGTCGCTCAGTCTCCTGATGTTGGCCAGCGCTTTGTCGCTCGCCCCAAAAGCCAGGTTCTGGCGCTCCAGAATGGAAGCCACAGTCTGGCGACGGTCCTCTGGATAATTGATCCTGCCAATCTCGTCGCGCCACCAGCTTTCTATCTGCGGGGGCCTCGAATAAAAGGCGCTTACTTTCGCGAATTGCTGGAGATAGTCGTCAAACAGCCGGCTGGTATGGGGAATGCTGCTAAACGGAAGACACTCAAATTCCACTGTTTGGGACTCCACCATTGGCATAACAGCATTGGACGCCCGTGAAACCGGTTGGTTGCATATTATTGTCGGTTGCAGATTATTGTCGGTCCCGGCTCACTACAGGGGTCCGCTCGATTGTAATTGATAGCGCATTTTTACCCCTGCCACAGTCATGAGTATCTGGATATCTTCTGTCAGCTTTTGCTTGCGGTACTGATATCCTTGGCTGCGCTGTCGCTAAATCACATCCAGGACGTGAGCCACCATGGCAGAGATGAAAACCCAAGTGAACGACACATCAGTTTCTGACTTCCTCAACAAGATCGCAGACCAGGTAGTGCGGCAAGACTGCGATACCGTAATGGACATCATGAAGTCGGCGGCGGGCGCCGAGCCACGTATGTGGGGCAGCGCGATCATCGGTTTCGGCGAATACACCATGACTTACCCGAACGGACGTGCCATTCCCTGGATGGTCATTGGCTTCTCCCCACGCAAGCAGAACCTGACGCTTTACGTCGGCAGCAGCTTTCCAGAACACGATGCCCTGCTCGCAGAACTAGGCCCGCACTCAACCGGCAAAGGCTGCTTGTACATTAAACGGTTATCAGATGTTCGTGTCCCTACGTTGAAGAAGCTGGTTGAGGCTTCCGTGAAGCATAAGCTCAAATCAAGCGTGGCGGCGACCAACTCGAAGCCGAAATCGCGCTCTAAATCAAGCAGTCTCTCTAAGTCGAAACCAAGTTCGTCTAAATCAAGTTCCAGGGCAAAGGCGCCGGCAAGATCGAAGTCCAAATTGAGATCAAAATCGCGCGGAAAGTGATGAGACTGTGTTCCTCTTTCTGCGTCTATCCGCGTTAATCTGCGGCAAAACGGGTTGAATCTTAGGTGCTCTTACTCACATCAAATCCCTTGACCGCTTGTATATAGCTGTCTAAGGTAGGAGTAGCTCTTTGAAGGCATTGTTCTTCAAAAAAATAGCTCTTTGAAAACCAGGACGGTCACAAGTCCTTTTCTGTAGTAAGCCCCATTCATAGCTGATTAGGCGTGGATGGCCCAAATTGGGGGCGTCACGGCTTCGACGGAAATGCTTGCGGCCAGGAGGCATACCGGGGCGCATTCCCCCGTAAGTGGTGCAAAAACAATAATTGCTAACTCTAATCAGTTCGCATACGCAGCTTAATTAAATAAGCAGCCGCTCTCCACAGCTTCGCCTATGGGCTGTGAAAGGGCGTCACACAGTAGGCTGGTCTTCCTTACTAAGCCAGGGTGGGAGGACGAGACAAACGGGCTAGCGATTTGCATTTCTTGTCCGTTCTAAGTGCAAAGCGCGAATCTGGCGGGGTAATTCCCGTCGGGTGAACTGGACTAAGTATGTAGGCTCTTGACCAGTAACATTTTCGGACGTGGGTTCAACTCCCACCGCCTCCACCATTTATTTTTCGAAAACCGCTCAACATTTCTCTTCGATCTGACATTCTCGCGCGCTTGTTGCGGCGCAGCTCGGCGCGTGTTCGGCCTCGCTGCTATTTTCTGACGAACCTCTTATGGAATCCCGAGCGCAGCGAGGGATCCCTACCGATTCAATAAACCCAAATTCTCCACGGCGAATAATTCCAGGCGGCAGATCTATATATCTCTTCTCCAACGTTCAACCTCGCCTGGCGAAACTTTGTCTAGCCAAAAAAAATCGCTTAAACCACTCTGTCGATATTCTGCCTTGGTATTTCTCCCTTGGTTGATGCCGCTTTAGCTGTGGCTCAGACCGTGAGATCTCATCTTGTAATAAAGGGTGCGCTCACTGGTATGAAGCTTTTGGGCGATTTCACGGCGGGTAGTGCCATGCGTGTTGATGGCTGCTTCAAGAACTCGCTTCTCGATTTCTTGAAACGCATCAGCATACGGAATGCCAAGCTGGATAATAACTTTCCATATCGCGTCAGCTGCATCAGCATAGGGGTCAATAGCTACGGCTGCTTCAGCCTTGACCTGGGACTCAGTCTGGGCTTGCGCCATCCAATCAGCGATGCCAAGAGAAGATCCGTTGCTCTTGACGAAAAGCATGCGCTGGACGGCGTTTTCCAATTCGCGAATGTTACCCGGGAATGAAAGAGTAGCAAGCAGAGCGAGAAGCGAAGCGTCAATGCTTTCGATTGGACCGTAGAGAGCAAAGTGGCGTCGTGCCAGAGAAAGCATGAGGTCGGGAAAATCTGCTCGGCGTTCACGTAACGGGGGTAGCACCAGCTTTACGACATTGAGACGATGATAAAGATCTGAGCGAAACCGGCCTTCACGCACTAAAGGTTCCAGAGGCTGGTTACATGCCGCGATAATGCGAACGTCGATGCGGGTTTCACGATCGCAACCCACCGCTCGGACCACGCCGCGCTGCACCACGTCCAGTAGCTTGGGCTGCAGATGGGACGGCAAATCGTTTACGTCGTCCAGTAGAAGCGTGCCGTGATTGGCGGCCTGGAAAAGGCCTTTGCGATCTGTAACGGCGCCGGAAAAAGCGCCACGCTGGTGGCCAAACAGCTCGCTTTCAGCCAGCGCCTCGCTGATGGTGCTGCAATGGACGGTAATAAAAGGAGACGATCGCCGCTTACGGTCAAGCTCATGGATGGCGCGAGCAATCACCTGCTTGCCTGTTCCCGTCTCGCCTTCCACCAGCACGGTGATATCGCTAGCCTCAGCCGCTTTGCGGGCCTGTCCCAGCACCGGCGTCATCAGGGCTGACGTCGTTACGAAGCCAAGGCGAGCAAAAGTTTCACGCAGCTCGATCTGCTGAAGTGTTTCAGCCATGCTGTCTTTCTTTCCTGAATAGAGTAACGCTCAAAGTGGCAGCTGCCCGTAAAAATAATGAGAATATGTCGCCGTCTGTGGAAAACGCATGGTCATTTTGGTCCTGGCGAACCGCGAATCAAAACTCCTCTACCTTAAAATTTGCCAATATTTGTTTGAACTGCGCAGGTTCGCGCCCAGACAGTGTCTTTGCACTGCAAGAAACGCTAAAGCCACTGCCATTTCCTGCAGTCGCACAAAACCTGCCATTTGCAACACCAATGCGTCTTCTTTTCCATTGCTCCTTAGACTCAGCAGAAAACTCCGGAGTTCCGGCACTGCCATTCATTGCAGTAGTTGAGTGCGTAGAGAGTTCCCACTTGAAAACAAAACAACGCTCCCACACGTTTCTTCAGGCGCGGCTAAGCCATTGTTTTACATGCTTCCTGAGCGTTCCCGGTGGTTGAATTCCATTGCTAACCGTAAGTGCTCGCCGGTATGGCCTCTACCTTGCATATGTAGTTCACGTAATTAAAAAACAATCCCGGTGGCGGCTGGATTGAAAGGGGCGAAGTACGAAGCTGGGCGACAAAGTTCGGTTTCACGCATCGGACGTCTTTCTACCCGGCCCTGAAGAGGCCCTGAGTCCCACCGTGGCTGAAACACAATTGGAGGGTACGGTGGTGGACTTCTCGGATGCCGGACATAAAGCCCGTTACTTCGCAGTAATTCAGGTAGTCAGAATACGCTCGTTTGTTGTGCCAATGGACAAAGTGGAGGTCATTGACAACACCGACAAGGTAAACGACCTGTGAGGATCTTTACCGTACTCAAGCGCAGAGAGAAGCCCTGCTTCAACATCTCTCGAGCGCTACGTTTACCCGAGTTTTGCATTTACCCGAGCTTTCCATATAGCGGACCGTTGCCTTAAGAAGCCTCGCTCAAGCGAGCGTTGTTCAGAAGATTGAGGAGATAAACAATGCCCATTACGCCGACTTTTCCGGGAGTCTATGTCGAAGAGATACCGAGCGGGGTCCACACCATCACCGGCGTTGCCACATCCATCGCCGCTTTTATTGACGTATTCGAGCGCGGCCCCCTGGACTACGCGATGCACCTGCTGAGCATGTCAGACTTCGAACGCTACATGGGAGGGTTGGATACAACCAGCGAGGCCAGTTATGCCATTCAGCAATTTTTCATCAACGGCGGTACCGAATGTTATGCGGTGCGAGTAGCGAATCCCACGGCGACAGCCGCAGCGATCGATGTGCTGGACTCGCCCGGCGGCGGGAAGTCTTTTACTGCGACGGCCGGCACAAAAATTGGCAACCGTCTCTTCCCTAATCCCGGCGCCTGGGGAAACAATGTTCGACTCGAAGTAGATTACGATACTGCGAACCCCGCGAAACAGTTCAATCTTTCCATTAGCGAAATCGACCCGAATACCGGCGCCATCCTGCAGAATGAAATTTTCCGTAATTTGAATTTGACAACTGGCGACGTCGCGTATGCCGTAGATGTAGTGAACGAAGGTTCGCGCATCGTATTCCTGAACGCGCCAGCGACACCCAAATTGCCGGCATCGAGCGGCACGGTGAGCGGCAATTTACCTGCGTTACCTTTACCGGCATCGGTTAAAAACGGCGCCCAGTTTGAAGTCACAACTGATGTTGACGGCACCAAGAACTCATATATCGCCACGCTCACATTACCGAGTACGCTTCCAGCTGACTACCCCAGCCTGCGCCCTTATCTGGAAGACGCTGTCAGAACGGCGCTCCCTAAAACACCGGGGACCGATCAGCCCAACAACCCTTTGATGACCGGCGCCAATGTGCAACTCATCGGGCAGCAATTCAGGTTCATCGCGGGGCGTGGCGGCACCAAACCCTTTGCACCTGATTCTGAGTTGACTACAGCGGCGCACGCGGCTGATACCTTTGCCCATGACCTTAGCCTCGATGCCGGTTCAACTAACAAACCTGTCGTTAACATTGCGCAGTACTCGCTGAACGGAACTGCAATCGGAGCTCAGAGCGGAGCCGTACCGGGCATAGTCGACCTCACTAAGGTCACAGACGCCTCTTTCCGCGGGCTGCCCACACCCAAGACCGGTCTCTACGCGTTGGATGACGTTGACCTTTTTAACATTCTCTGTATTCCGGCAGCCACACGAGGCAACATTTCCATCGCACTCAAGGACGTTGACGTTTCCACCATCATCAGCGAAGCCATCGTCTACTGCGACAGCCACCGGGCGATGTTCATCGTGGACATTCCGCCGGACGTTAAAGACATACTCGGTATGCAGACGTGGATGACGCAGCAGGATTCGCTTCGGAATACCAATTCCACCGTTTATTTCCCGCGCGTAAAGATCCCGGACTCCGTCAACGGCAACCGCCTTAGGGATGTGGGGCCCAGCGGCACTCTCGCCGGACTTTGGGCAGCGACCGATGTCTCTCGTGGCGTCTGGAAAGCACCGGCCGGTGTTGATGTAAAGCTCGTCAACGTTCCTCAGCTTGTTTACAACGCGGTGGACCGTGAGAACGGCGTGTTGAATCCTCTCGGTATCAACTGCCTGCGCAACTTCCCTATCTACGGCAACATCAGCTGGGGGGCGCGCACGCTGTTCGGTGCGGACGTGCAGGCTTCCGAGTGGAAGTACATTCCCATACGGCGACTGGCCCTGTTCCTGGAAGAAAGTCTCTTTCGCGGCACTAAGTGGATGGTCTTTGAACCGAATGACGAACCGCTGTGGGCGCAGATTCGCATGAACGTTACCAGCTTCATGCATGACCTGTTTCGCCAGGGCGCTTTTCAGGGCAACACTCCGGAGCAGGCCTATCTGGTGAAGTGCGATTCTGAAATCAACACTCAATTTGAGATTGACCGCGGGATCGTCAACATCCTGGTTGGCTTCGCTCCACTGAAGCCCGCTGAATTCGTGATTCTCCAGATCCAGCAACTTGCAGGTCAGACTCCTGCATAACACCCAAGAGAGGATGCAATGCCGCCATTCACGAAACAGCCTTTACGTTTTGATCCCTATAAGAACTTCAAGTTTCGCTTGAAGTTTGGCAATAGCTCCGCCTATGTGGCCGGAATCAGCAAAATGAACGCACTCAAGCGCACCACGGCTCCGGTTGAGCACCGCGAAGGCGGCGATCCCAGCAGCCCTTACAAGTCGCCGGGCCTGACCAAATTTGAAGCCATCACGCTGGAACGCGGCGTAACCCATGACACTGACTTTGAAGAATGGGCCACCAAGGTGTGGAACTTTCATGGTGGTCCGGGCGCGGAATCGTCGCTCAAGGATTTCCGCAAGGACATCACGATTGATGTCTTCAATGAGGCCGGACAGAAAGTGATTTCATACCAGATTTTCCGATGCTGGGTTTCCGAATACCAGGCGCTGGGCGATTTTGACGCGAACGCCAATGCTGTTCTTATCCAGCACATCAAGCTGGAAAACGAAGGCTGGCTGCGTGATATCAGCGTGAAAGAGCCGGAACCCGCGCTCGTTAACCCGAATTTAGGATAGCCAACTCATGGAATCCGTGGAAATCAATCTGCCGTGCGGTATTTCAGTTGGCGAGCAATGGTATCGCAACGCATGGCTCCATCCCATTACCGGGCATGAGCAGGAGTTTCTCCTACAGGAAGGAAGCCGCTTGCCCGTTGCAGCGCGGGTAACACAACTCATTGCCCGCTGCCTGCTGCGCCTGGGACCGCTGGAGCCGGTTGACACTGATACAGTGCGGCGGCTCAGCGTGGGAGATCGTGAAGCATTGCTTTTGCATATTCGCCGCGTGACATTAGGCGAAAGCATTTCCTGCCTGCTTGTGTGCCCTGCTTGCACAAAGAAAATGGACCTGGATCTTCAAGTCTCAGAGCTGCTGCTGCCGCCTTACTCAGACGCAAGAGTCGAACACGAGACAGAGATCAACGATGGCGAGAGATCCTACCGCGTGATCTTTCGCCTGCCCAATGGTGAAGATCAGGAAGCGGTTGCCGTTAAAGCGGAGGAATCAGTGGACTCCGCAGCCGAGTTCGTGCTGCGACGCTGCGTTGAACGAGTGACCACCGCCGCGGACGAATCAATCTCTGCTCTGACGCCGGTTCTCATGCAAGCGCTGCCGGAAAAGATGGCGGAACTCGATCCCCAGGCCGAGGTCCTGCTGGATCTTACCTGTCCGGAATGCTCGGCGAAGTTCGTGGTTCCGTTTGACGCCGCTGATTTTGTCTGCCGGGAGTTTGCCGCACAGGAGCAGGAGCTTTATCGCGGTGTGCATTCACTGTCTCTTCACTATCACTGGAGTGAAGACGCCATTCTGCGACTGAGCCGCCGTAAACGGACCATCTATCTTGAGCTGCTGGCGGATGAACTGGCCGCACGGAGGCAGGCGTGAGCAACTTCCTCAAGAATGTGGTGCGACGCGGCGCAGGACTTCCTTTGCCGATCTCCATTCGTCCCGCGATTGGCCCGCAGCAGATTCCGCCCTCACTGGTCTCTTCTCAATACTCGGGTGAGAACGATCCTGATCTCAGGGGTGCAGAACCGGCTCGCCCGCCCGAACCCTTGACCACAACAATCCGGACAACAGAGTCTGGCGGGCCTCATGCGAGCCTGTCTGAGAAGCCATCATCAGACCTTATTGGAGTTGTTGCAAAGCAATCTCCTGATCGGTTGGCAACGCCAAAGCTGGCTCCATTGTCGTCAGCGGCAACATTTGAAGTTGCCCCGATCAGTCCTGTCTTTGACACCAGCCACCCTGAAGCGCCTGAAGATGCGCCACATCTCACTACCAAAGTTCATCCCACGCAGGCGATACGCGAAACCGTTGCGCCTTATCCACCGCGAAGCGGTAACACCGGTGAGATTCAAAAGCAGATCCTTCACGTCGCACCGGCGAAACCTGCATCGCATGGGACACCCCCCAACCTCGCCAACACCATGCGTCCCGCCATTGAGCGCGAACAGCCTCCATTGTTGCGCGCTTCTGAGCCGGGCAGCACTCGGCAAACAACGGCGAGCAAGTCTGCGCCACCGGAGAATCGCAACATACAAGTAAAGATAGGAAGAGTTGAGATCCGCTCCAGCCAGCCGCCGCAGGTAGTCCGCCCAACCCGGCCGGCGAACACCGGTGGTTTCGATGATTTCAAGCTCTCACGCAACTATCTCGACCGGAACCGGTGCTGAGGAGATTATTTGAGCACCTATAAAGCCATCGCGGGCGTAAGTTCCACGCTGAAAACCTTGCTGCGTGATCGGATGACTGAAACTCCGCTGGACATTACCATCGCGCCGCCTGACGTGGTTGTGGATTCCATCAGCGGCCGGCGAATCAACTTGTATCTCTATCACATGAGTGAGAATCCTTATCTCAAGAACCAGGAGATACCGGGAGAAGGCTATCCCGGCGCATATGGGAACCCGCCCTTATCTCTCGGATTTGCGCTACATCTTCACCGCCTTCGGCACAAAAGAGACAGGGCCGGACGCAGACCTTGAAGCGCAACAGATCCTGGGAGATGCCATGCGCGTACTGCATGATATTTCCATCATCACTCCTGATCTGGTGGAAGAAAAAAAGCCTCTTCCGAAACCTCGCATTCTTGATCCCAGCCTGCTGGGGGAATTTGAGCAGGTAAAGATCACCTTCCAGCCTGCGGGCCTGGATGAGATTTCAAAGATCTGGACGGCATTGCCCAACGTCAACTTCCGGCGGTCGGTGCTATACGAAGTAACCGTGGTTCAGGTGCAGAGCAGGAAACCACGCTCCCTCGCACTGCCGGTAAAGTTCAACCGTGTTTATGCGTTGCCATTGCGCAGCCCGCTGATTGAACAGATTTTTCGGCAGCCTCCGGTCATTGACAATCAACCGGTCGCGGCAGTTGAGCAAGGGGAAACCCTGCGCCTGATTGGGGCAAACTTCCGCTCTCCCATCACCGCAGTTAACATCGACGGCCTCAGCGCCACCATCTCCGCCATCTCCGACAAGCAAATGGACGTTGTGGTACCCACCGGCTCTCTCAAGATCGGGCTGCATACATTGCAAATCCAGCAGGACATCATGTTGAACGAAGTGGACGCGCAACCGCCGGTGCAGCGAACTGTTTTCCATTCCAATCTGGCAGGTTTCATGCTGCTTCCCCACATTGCATCGGTGGCGCCGCCATCGGCCTCGGCGGGAGGCACCGTTACCGTCACCGTTCAACCCGCGGTGATGTCAACCCAGGAAAAACTTCTGTTGCTCGGCGACAACGTTGTGGTTGCGGATCCCGTGCCCTTTGACTCCGCTCCAAGTACCAGCATTACGTTCACGCTGCCCGCTGCTCCGGACGCAGTGGCGCCGGGGAGCTATTTTTTGCGCGTCAGGATTGATGGCGCTGAGAGCCGCCTGACTTTCGACACCACCACTCAGCAATACACAGGGCCCATGTACACGGTGACATAGACATGACTGCGACGGCAACGAACATAACGGGTGAACAATGGATTGCGGCAAACTCTGCATATCTGTCTGCCGAAATGGCGCGACTTCGTCTCCTGCTTCGCCGTCGCATACTTTGGCTGCGAAAGCAGTGGCGAAAAGATTCGGCCACCAGCTACCCGGGATGGGCTATCAGTGATCAGGAAGCGGCCGCTCTGCTGGATGGCAACAACTCTCGGGACGAAGAGGCTTTCTATGAGTCTGACCCAGAAGCATGCGAGATCGCCCGAGTCTCTGAATGAAACGGATCAACAGCTTTTCACTCTGCGGCTTCAAATGCACGAACAGGGAATGGCTGCAGCCATCGATACCATTGCGAGCCGCTTTGGACTCACTGGCTTTGAGCGCGACGTATTGCTGCTCTGCCTGGCGCCGGAAATGGATCCTTCATTCGAACGCCTTTATGCCTACGTGCAGGACGATGCCACGCGAAAGTTTGTAACGCCTTATCTTGCCCTCACGCTCCTTGCATGCGGTGAAAAAGCTGGCTTGTTACGCGCGAGCTTCCTGCCCGCCGCGCCTTTGCGCAACTTTTCGCTGCTCACCGCAGATACCGCGTTCTCCGGCGGCGCGCTGAGCGGTTGCGTGCTGCGCCTGGATGAAGGTCTGGCAAATCACATCTTAGGCATGAGCCAACTGGATGAACGCTGCAAGTGTTTTGTCCGGTTTCCATCCCACGTGCCCATTCCTTCCACGCATGATGGCCTGGTTGCTCAACTGGCCCAGTGGTTTGGCGCCGGGAGTAGAAACAAACGATCCAAAATGATCAACCTGATCGGCCCCCCAGACAGCGGTCGACTGGCCGTGGCGCAGGCCGTTTGTGATCAACTCGGTCTGAGCCTTGCCGTTCTTGATTCCACTTCCCTGCCGCCACCTGGCCTGGATCGCCGGAACCTTATCTCCGTACTGGAGCGTGAAGCAATCTTGCTGGGTCTGGCTTTCTATTTTGAACTCGAATCATTGAAGCCGGGGGATCTGAAGCCGGACGATCTGCAATCTTTTCGCGCCGATCTTGACCGCGGCTCTGCCACCTATCATTGTCGCCAGCCCTGAGCGTGTTCAATCTGAACGCGAAATGATCGCCGTGCAGGTTGCCCGGCCTGACGCACCAACGCAGGTTGAGCTTTGGCAACGCGCGCTGGGCGAATCCGCCGCTTCAATCAACGGCCATGTTGAAGCGATCGCGGAGCAGTTTGACTTTGGTCCTGACAGCATTGCGCGCGCAACCGTCCTGGCTGAAAGCTATGCAGCGCTGCGCTCCTCTGACGACCACTGCATTCGCGGCGAAGATCTGTGGCAAGCATGCCGCCAGCAGGCGGGTCCGCAACTGGAGCAACTCGCACAGAAGGTAGTGCCCTGTTATGACTGGGATGACATTGTGGTGCCGCCAGAAGTTTTGCGCCAGCTGCGCGAAATTACGGAGCAAGTTGCGCACCGGCCTGCGGTTTATCAGGGATGGGGTTTTGGCAAAAAGTTAAGCCGTGGCCGCGGCATCAGCGCGCTGTTTTCCGGCGCCAGCGGAGTGGGCAAGACCATGGCCGCTGAGGTCATGGCCCAGCATCTCAAGCTGGATCTCTATCGCATTGATCTGGCCGGTGTGGTGAGCAAGTACATCGGAGAAACAGAGAAGAACTTGCGCAGAGTTTTTGACGCCGCAGAACGCAGTGGCGCCATCTTGTTTTTTGACGAAGCCGACGCACTGTTCGGCAAACGATCAGAAGTAAAAGACAGTCACGACCGCTACGCCAACATTGAGGTCAACTACCTTCTGCAACGCATGGAGGACTATCGCGGTCTCGCCATCCTGGCTACCAACATGAAGTCTTTTCTCGATAGCGCGTTTATGCGGCGGCTTCGTTTCATTGTGGACTTCCCTTATCCCGATAGCGCCCAGCGCATGGAAATCTGGCGACGCGTGTTTCCGCCGGCGGCGGAGGTTCGCGAACTGGATTTTCAGGTGCTGTCACGGCTGGAAATACCCGGAGGCAATATTCGAAATATCGCCGTAAACGCAGCATTCTTAGCAGTGAGTGAAGGTGCAGCGATCGGCATGGACCACGTGATGAAAGCAGCGCGGCGGGAATACACCAAGATTGACCGGCTGATTATGGACGCAGAGTTTGGCCGCTACTCCGAAGTGAGGCTGCAATAACCCATGGCCAATCTCTGGATGGAAATCGAAGCCCTGGTGCTGGATGGAGTGCCCGTCAACTCCGTGCAAGGCCGCCGTCTGGCTCAGCTCACGGAGATCGCTCTTACACGACTGCTGGAACAGCGCGGGGCTTCCCACCGGCTGGCCGCCGGCGGAGAAGAACAGGAAAAAGAAGCGCATGACAAAAAATCCGCGACCATGAGCTTGCCGGCCAATGCCAATGAAGCGCGTTGGGCAGAGGAGATCGCTCTGGCGGTTTATCGCGCAATGGATAGGACCTTCTGACGATGCCTTCAACCGGCCAACACGGGAGCACAAGAAAGCCACAAGGCGAAAGAGCAGCCAGTTCCAGTCGTTCGCAGGAGACTTCCGCGACCGTGCATAGCGCGCCTGACCCCGTACGCGCGTTGCAGCAGACGCTGGGAAATCAAGGGATGTTGCGGCGAATGGAAACAGGGCTCCGCATCAATGACGTGAATGATCCAGGAGAGCGAGAAGCAGATCGCGTGGCCGATCGCGTGATGTCCGCTACCACATTCTCAACCCGCCGCGCATTCAGTTTCAGCATCAGGAACGTCTTCGGTAATCCAGCGAAAATGCGCTTCGTGTGCGGAAGAAGATGAAGCAGTCCAGGTACAGCGGAAGGAATCACCTGCTGCGTCCCCAGGTGTTGCGTCTTCAGGCGTTGGGTCCCCAGGTGTCGCTGCGTCGGCGACTGCCACGGCGCCGCCAATCGTAAATCAGGTTCTCAACTCACCGGGACAGCCGTCTGGACGCCAATACCCGCGGCTTCATGGAAGGACGATTTGGCCATGATTTTGGCCACGTTCGAATACACACAGATGAAAGAGCGGCAGAGTCAGCGCATCTAGTCAACGCAACGGCCTATACCGTCGGCCACAACGTCGTGTTTTCGCCAGGAAGATACGCGCCCCAGTCAATCCCCGGCCAGAAACTGCTCGCTCACGAACTCACACACGTAGTCCAGCAGCGGCGTGGTGGCGCAGCGCCGCCGACCTTGGAAGCGGGCGGAACAATCGAGCAGGATGCCAGGCAGGCGGCTGAACGTTTGGACGGTTCAGGTCCCATCGCGGTGAAGGCATCCAGCGCTCCGGGCATCGCGAGGCAGGAAGCGGACGACCTCCCATGGTGGAAGAAAAAACTAAATCCGCTCTACCAGGGCGCGCTCAAGGTACTGCCCAAAGAAGCAGCCGAGAAATTGGAAGCAGGCCAATGCGGTTGCCAGGAAATTCATCAAGGACACGGGAGTGACCGATGAAGGGTTGAATCAGGCCGTTACGTTGGCAGAGCCGGTTCTCAAACCGATCGGCGATTACCTTGGCGTCAAATCCGATCTGCCTCCCCCTCCGAAGACTGAGGAAAAAAAGCCGACAGTATGGGTTGGCAAGCCGCCAATCGACGTCCGTTTGCAGCAGCGGCGAGAACAGAAAGCGGCGCAGGATGCCTTAGACCAGACCGAGCCAGGAGCTTTAGCGCCCCCAATCAAGAAGAATGCAACGCAGGATGTGCCGCAATTTGATCTGACAACTCCGGACGAGCCGGGAGTGACAACCTTGCCTGACGGGCAGAAAGTTGTTATCCCGCCCAAACCGCCTTTCGAAATAACTGAGGACATTAAATACGAGAAGGCGACTCTGGCGTCGGCCAACGTTCAAGGCGTTCGAGCCGCGGTTGTGCACAATTTGAACCACGAGTTGCGCGTGGTTGAGGGTAACGCGGAAATGAGCCGGTCAGCAGCGGCGCGGTTCTTAAACGACTGGCCCATCATGCGACGGCTGGCGGATTTTGCGGGAGGAGCGGAGCCGCCCTCACAGTCAATCTGGATCGACGTTGATAAAAACATAGAGAAAGCCCATAAGGCGATTGTGGAGGGAGACCTTCCGTCAGCGGCGGAACTGACCAAAGCGGCAAGAAAGTCCCTTCGCAACGCACAAGCAACTTGGGGACGTTATACAGACAAAAATTTAGGCGGCGCTGAAAACATCAAGACTGTTGCTGAAGGTACCAGGGATGCGGCGAAATACACCTTGATTGTTCTGGCCGTAGCAGCCTCTGGAGGAACCGCATTGGCGGTGGCCACGGCGGGTAGCATTGCAATTGATCTGGCTGACGTTGCGGCGCGGGCAGCCCTGGGAGAGCCGATTAACTGGGCTGACGTCACAGTCGATATAGCCATTCAGGTGATCACTGCTAAGTTCGGTGGCAAATTGTCGGGAAGCCTGATGAAGTCGGTGTTAAAAAACCCGGCAGCTCAGGGCATAGAACGCAGGATTCTGACCCAGGCCATTGAAGGACTGATAACGGGTGCTGAATCACGGACTCTGGCTACAAGTATCCGAGGCCTGTTTGGCGCGGCATCTTTCGACCACAGAATGATGACGTGGGACCAGTTCATTGATCAGATCGCTGACCCGAAGTCAGTGCTGATCGACATTATCCTCGGCGCGGCCAGGGGTATACAGGCGAAGCAGCAAGCTTCTCCATTCGCAAAGGCCGAACCGACCCCTGATAAGAGCCAGACTGCCGGTGGTAAGAAGAGCCAGGCCAAACCGCCAACAAATGATTACGACGTGGAAGCGTGGGAGAAATATTACAAGGAGAACCCCGAAGCCAAACGTTCAGTCGGTGCGGCACAAAGAGGCGACCCTCTATTCTCCGACTACTCGGTCATCCACGACGATGAAGGGGTCAATATACCTCCGGAAACTGCAAAAACGAGGGTTGAAGACAGGCCGCGAGGTTCTGCGATTGAGGATCGACACCTGGATGCAAGGCCGGACTATAGCCGCCCCAAAGAGCACAATTTCCCGGGGATAGATGCGTGGAAAGGCGGACGAGAAAGGACGGTCAAGACCGCGACAGGGGAAAAGCGAATCATTTACGGCGCCGACGTGCTTCAGGTGAAGAGTATAGACCGCAGCAGCGCAGAGGCAATACAACGTCGAGTCCGAGAAGGCATCGACGGACTTGATCCCAACGAATTTGAATTGAAAAAAGGCACTACTAGAGTCGTAAATCCTAGATCGCGTCGCCTTGATGTCATCTTTGAAGAAGGCGTGGTCCTTGATTTGAATGCTGAGAACAGAGCATTGCTAAGGCGATTGAGCGCTGAGGCTGGAAGTAAAGGGATCGAAGTACGTTGGTTCAAGTTTGTTGGAGATCGTGAGGTTCCGATTCCAATACATTGAATGGTTTGCATTTACAACGCGACATTGCTGGCACGACAAAACGTGTCATGAACCATCAAGAAAAACGATGGAGCAAAACTCATTCCAGATTCAAGATGAGTTCGAGTGAGTGAGTTGCGTTGGGTTCAGGAGCTACTATGCCAGATTTTCCCGGACGTCCGTTGTTGTTGAAAGGTGCGCTGGTGGTGTTTGAGACGCCGATCCCCGTGCCCACCAACATCATCGTCTTTCAATACAACCCGGAGACCATGACGCGCAGGCTGTCGCAGCCGGCGGGCGGAGCGCAGGCAGGAGGCGGCGGGTCAGCGAATCCGTGCAGTACAGCGGGAGACACGCGTAACAATCTGCTTCTGCCCACTGAAAGCTATCAACTCGCGGTCGAGTTGGACGCGGCGGACCAGATGGAGGTCAATGATCCGGTTACCAATCTGGTCGGTTTGCATCCGGCATTGGCGGCGCTTGAGCTTCTTCTTTATCCATTGCCGCAAGAAGTCCTGGTGGCGAAAGCGTTGTCATTGTTTGGTTCGGCATTTGTCAGCTCTCCGCAGGTGCCAATCGTGCTGTTTGTCTGGGGAGCTCCGCGCGTGGTGCCGGTGATTGTAAATTCCATCACCATTACTGAATCCGCGTATGACCAGTTGCTCAACCCCATTCAGGCCAAAGTGGATCTCGACATGCGCTCGATGACGCAGATCGAGCTACAGAATGCCGGAGTCGTGTTTGAAAGCCTCGCCTTCATCAACCTGGTAGCCAAGGAAGTGCTGGCGCATCTGCAAATCGGCGGCACTGTTTTGCGAACTGAGCTCAATGTCGTAAAGAAAATCAAAGCTAATTTGCCTTTTTAGAGGAGAAAACCATGTTCAGCAGCACCAGCCGTTACGCCAGCGTCGCCGACGCAACTTATCAGGACGCGAATGGAAGACAGTTTTCCTATAAGCTGCTGCGCCTTATTCCCACGGCGCCAACGCTGTTGGTGCACGCCGTGGTGCAGGAAGACCGTCTTGACCTGCTGGCCAACACTTTCTACAGCGATCCGGAGCAGTTCTGGCGGATTTGTGATGCCAACGTCGCCATCCGCCCTGATGACCTGATTCAGATTGGCGCTCAATTGGCGATACCACTGGTGCAAAGGTAAAGAATGCTGGGAGGAATCACATACACGGTACTGATGGGACTGCCGCCTTTGCCGCTGCCGCCGCCGTTGTTGTCTGCCCTGCAGAAAATTGAGGTGGAGACCTCCACTGAGATGGCAAGCGTATTCCGTCTGCGTTTTGGAATGGCGCAAACCGGCTTTGGTGACTGGGACGTCCTCATGCCGCAGTACGAAGAGACCCTGTTCCGTCCGCTGACTCTGGTGCAGATCCGCGTGAAAGTGGGGATTGCAATTCCCATTGCGATTATCAACGGATACGTCACCAACCAGAGAGTGCTCTATGACGATGAAGGTGGGGCTTCCGCCATGGAGATCAGCGGTATGGACGCAACCATGCTGATGAACCTGCAGGAAAAAGTAATTCCCTGGCCCATGCCCGATGACGGCGCTATTGCGGCTGCCGTTTTTGGGCAATATGGCATTGTCCCCAACGTGACACCAAGCCTTCCTTTCAAGATTGACCCCACGGATATGACGGTGCAGCGCGGCACTGATATCAGGTTTCTGCGGCGGCTGGCGCAGCGAAACGGTTACGAGTGTTATGTGCAACCGCAGCCGCAATCCGGAATCGATTTCGGATATTTTGGCCCGCCAACCAACCTCCCGGGAATGCAGCAGGCGGTATTGAACGTGAAGATGGGCGCCGATACCAACGTGAGCGAGTTCAAGATTCGCTATGACATGATGAAACCCACCACAGCCATTTCCGCGGGGATCGATGTCATGAGCCGCGCGCCCAGCCTGTCCATCGGTCTGGCTCCTCCAGTTACGCCGCCTCCCACGGGCGGGTTCTATCCGTTGGGCATGCCCATGGGAATACAGGACGCAACTCTACGCGCTATTGGTGGACCGCATCCGCCGCCGATGGTTCTTCCCGCGGACACCGGACAAATGTCGCCACCAGGATTGGCGATAGTCACCCAGGCAATCGTTAACCGTTCGTCCTGGGCGGTAATGGCGGAAGGCACAGTCAACGCAGATGCCGGAGTCTTGTTTCCCGGCGGAACAGTGAACATACGCGGTGCCGGACTCACATTCAACGGCGCTTACTACGTGACGCGCGTCAGCCATACCTTTGAATGCGGCGCTTATACCCAGAAATTTGAAGCGCGGCGGAATGCAATCGACATGACTGGCACAGAAGTCTACGTGCAATTGCCGGTGTAAGGAGGGGGAAATGTCCCTGGAGCAGAGCATGACGAGTGTGCTGGAGCGGCAGACTGATCGCTTCTTCGGCAAATATCGCGGCCTGGTTTTGGTCAGTGAAGACCCAATGAACATGGGCAGGATTCAGGCTTTCGTCCCTGAAGTATTGGGCACCGTACCCAGCAACTGGTGTCTGCCTTGCACGCCCTATGCAGGCATAGCAGCGGGCTTGTTCACCATCCCGATCATCGGAAGCGGCGTGTGGATTGAATTTGAGGCGGGCGACGTGAATCGTCCAGTGTGGACGGGCTGCTGGTGGGGCACCGCGCAAGTCCCGGTGGATGAAACCGGTTTGTCTGCACCGTTTACTACCAAAATCTTACGTACGGAAACCGGTCTCACTGTTTCTCTGGATGACCTCACACAAAAAATCACTTTCACAGATGCACTGGGACTGAATGTTATCTCCATGCAGGCAGGGCGCGCCAGCATTGAGAGCGCATTTGTAGTAACCATGAACGCACCACAGATTCAGCACGGTGGTCCCGCGGCGCTTCCGCATCCGGCGGTATTGGGTGACCAGTTGCTTGCGTATTTAAACCAGCTTGTCCTCGCATTCAATCTGCATACGCATCCGGGTGAACTGGCTCTAGCTGTGCTTCCCGTGACTCCGGCCCCGCCGCTGCCACCCATGCCACCGGCTACACCAAATCTGCTTTCCATCAAGAACTTCATCGGATGAGGAGAAACGAATGGCTCAACTGAGACCAGGAGGAATGGGGCTGGCATCGGAACCGAAGAGCGCCAAGCCGGTTGATTTTGCCAACAGCATGGCGGACGCCATGGATACAGCCTTTCATACGCTCTTGAACAACGAGGTACCAGCGATGAAGAACTTTGAGGTTAATACAAACGCCGCAGAGGCACGCGACCGCAGGCGTCTGTTCGTCGCCATTGCCCAGGGAATCGTTGGCCACCTTAAAAACAATGCCGGAGCCCTTGTCATCAAGGACTCCACGAACGCTGTGCTCAACATACACATTGATATCCAGGTGGACGGCACACTCCTGTAAGGAACGGACCATGGACAACCAATACCTTGATTTTCCGTTTTCTATCGACGGCCTCGCACGTACTGCAATCACCGGAGAGAACGATCACATACGCGACATGATCGAACAGGTGTTGTTCACCAACCCAGGCGAGCGGGTAAACCGACCGGACTTTGGCTGCGGGCTTAAGCGAATGCTGTTCATGCCAAACAGCCAGCCACTCGCTGCAGCCACACAGGTATTGGTAAAGAGCGCTCTGCAGAAGTGGCTGGAAAATGCAATCCAGGTGGAGCAGGTAGAAGTTGATGCGCAAGACGAAAAACTCATTGTCAAGGTGACTTACAGCAATCGCACTGACGGGCAGAGGCGTGTTGACCTGTTTACCGGGCCGGCATAGGAGTGAGCGTGGACGTAGAGCAAAAACTATCGTGCAAAAATGAGCAGGCGCGCCGCGAATTGCTGCTCACGCGCCCCGACCTCAACGGGATCGACTACGTTGAAGTGGCCGCGGCAGACCATCATATTCTGCACGTCGTCTTCATCAAGCCGGTGGGACCGCTCAACCCCGTCAACCCTCTCGACCCTAATGATGAATATGGTCTTAGTACCAATCTGCTGCCCATCACCATCAACGGTGGAACGCGCATTGTTGGCATCAAGCCGGTAAGCTGCACGCGGCAGCCGGACGGCTCACTGATCATAGTGGTGGACCACGCCGGCGACTTTTCCACTTACACACTCGCCATCGATATACCCGGACTTGACCGGCTGTTGAAGGAAGTTGATTTCTCGTTCATGGCCAGTTGCCCTTCGGATTTCGATTGCCGCCAAGCCAGCGTGTGTCCGCCTGCGCAGTTGCTGGAGCCGCTGCTCGATTACGAAGCGAAAGACTACGCCAGCTTCCGTCGCTTGATGCTTGATCTGCTTCCCCAGCTGAACCCTGGAGCAGTGGAGCGAAATCCCTCAGACCTCAGCATCGCCTTGATTGAATTGATGGCGTATACCGGAGACCGCCTTTCGTATTTTCAGGACGCAGTTGCGAATGAAGCCTACCTGGAAACCGTACGGCAGCGTATCTCCGCGCGACGGCTGGCCAAACTGATTGATTACAAAATGCATGACGGCCGCAACGCATGGGCCTATGTGCACGTTGGCGTGAATGCACCGCTCAATCTTGCCCAGGGTTCTAAAGTGGTTAGTCATCTCACGGCCCCTCTCGTCGGTGACAGCGCGCCGCCCGGCAAAGTAATTGACGGCACAAAGATCAACGCTGGTTCTCTGCAGACTGATCCTGCATTGGCTTCTGCTGTGGTATTTGAAACCACTCACCCTCTCCTGCTTGATCCGAAAAACAATCAGGTTGTTATCCACACATGGGGTAATGATGAGTGCTGTCTGGCCGCCGGCAGCACTGAGGCATTCTTGTACACCATCATGCCGGACCAGTCAGCGGACGTACCCGTCCTGCACAAGGGAGACTTCCTCCTCTTTGAAGAAATAGCCGGCCCTTTGACCGGACTTGCCGCTGACGCGAATCCCCTGCATCGCCAGGTCGTGCAGATTGATCAGGAACCGGAACTTGATCATGATCCTCTCTTCAGCAACATCACTGTGAATGGAGTGCCGCAGGCGTGGGTTTCACCTCAGTCGCAGCTTCCCCTTTTGCGGGTCCACTGGCGTTTACAGGATGCGCTGGTTCGTCCGCTCTGTATTTCCACTCGTCCTATCGACGCACCACTGTTGCGTAATGTTACGGTGGCACGCGGCAATATGGTCCTCGCTGACCACGGTCTGACCACCGATGAAACTTTCACGCCTGCAAGCGACGACGTGAACGCCGCTAATTTCCGTCTCGTGTTGACGCAGGAACCACTCACCATGCAAGCCGAGCCCGCGCAGGTGAATTACGATCCGGCTACGCTTCGGCTTTTAACCGCGCGAACCGATTTGACCGGCCCGGCAAATGTCGCCAAACCCGCGGCTGCTTTGTCCATTGACTTTCTCACCGAATCCGAGCTGTGGGTTCCCCAGGATGATCTGTTGGAGAGCTCCGGATTCGACCAGAATTTTGTAGTTGAGGTCGATAACGGCGGCCACGCGCTTCTGCGCTTTGGCGATGACGAGTATGGCCGGTCAGTATCCGGCGCCCTGGCATTCCATGCGGTTTACCGAATTGGAAATGGGACCAAAGGCAATGTGGGCGCGGAAGCCATGGCTCACCTTGCGCTCAATCCTGTGGTAGGTGGAGTAACAACCGTCCGCAACCCGCTGGCCGCGGGCGGCGGAGTGGAACCCGAGAGTATTGAAGAAGTCCGCCAGTGGGCGCCTCAGGAATTCCGCGTTGAACAATTCCGGGCTGTCACAGAAGCGGACTATGCCAACGTTGCTACAAAACTTCCGCAAGTGCAAAGTGCAGTGGCCAGCTTTCGTTGGACTGGAAGCTGGTACACGGTTTTTGTGGGTGTACAGCCCAGCAACGCTGCCGACCTGGTATTGAAACCCAACGGCGTCATGCTTCTGACGGATTCTCTGCGGCAGACCGTCTTTCAATTCCTGACCAGTTACCGGCTAGCAGGTTACGACCTGGAGATCCGGCCGCCACAATTCTTGCCACTTGAAATCGATATCTCCGTCTGCACCACACCAGGATACTTTCGTGGCGACGTTGAACAGGGAGTGCTCAATGCTCTCAGCAACAAAATACTTCCTGATGGCTCCCGGGGTTTTTTCTATCCAGGCAACTGGGTTTTCGGACAGTCCCTGTACCTGAGCCAGATATACGCAGCGGTTGAAGCCGTTCAAGGCGTGGACTCACTCGAGATAACGGTGTTCCGTCAATTCGGCCAACCCGATAACGGTGAGTTGGCCAAAGGCGTAATCAGCGCTGGTCCCTGGCAGATTGTCCAGCTGGATAACGATCCCAACTTTATGGAACACGGCGTCTTGAAAATCACCATGCTGGGAGGAAAGTTATGAACGGGCTTTGCGGCTGCTGCCAGCCTTCAGCTCCCTTAACGCCGCTTGAGATCTACAATCGCCCCGGGCTGTCCGCCGTTGCATACCGCATTGGCACTTACGCCAGCTTTCGCGAAGCCATGCTGGACGCGATTGCCACTACGCCGGAGTTGTCCGGTTTAGGCACGCGCACGGATGACGATTTTTCCATTACGCTTCTGGATCTTTGGGCCGCCGTGGCTGACGTGCTCACGTTTTATCAGGAACGCTATGCCAATGAAGTATTTCTGCGCACCGCGCAACAGGCGCAATCACTGCGCCGGCTGGCTGGATTGCTCGGGTATAACCCACGGCCCGGAGTGGCGGCGCTCGCAGAGTTGGCTTTTACTGCGGATGCAGGAAAAATCATTCAGGTACCGGTAGGGCTTCGGGTGCAAAGCGCTCCCACGCAGAACCAGCAGCCGCAAACGTTTGAGACGCTGGAAGCGCAAACCGTAGACGCACGTTTCAACAGCTTGCGTATTTATTCCAAGCCGTTCACCGGTAATCCACTTTCTTCTGGATCAACACTGACGGTGCTGGACCGCCTTTCCGGGCCGGCGCTCGCCGCAACACTCGCAGTGAACGATAGCGTTGTGCTGTTCAATGATTCGGGCACGGAGCCGGCAGAAGAAAAGAAGATCGCCGCAATCACCATTGCAGATGATCGCGTGATCATCCATTGGACCGCTCCGGTTGCGGGAACAAACTGGGACGCCAACACACGGATATGGAAATTTGGCCGCAAATTCCGTTTGTTCGGCTACAACGCGCCCACAACATACATGCAGCCGGCCAGCGATCCCACTGTGCCCGGCGGAATCGGGTGGACGTTCACTACTGTTTCCGATTTTACCTATCCTCAATCATCATCCGCCATAAATCCGGCTGGTGAATTAGATAAGTACGGTTTCAAGCGCTACCTCTATCTCGACACCCGATACTCTGACCTTCCTCCGAACGTCAAGCTGCTGAGTGCGGATTCCTCAGGAACCACATTTGCCGCTGGATTGCTGGTGGACGCCGCGCCAGATCTCTTTGGCAGCGTGTCTGACACCGTAACGCGCGTATTGCTAGATCAAGAAGTGCAGTTTACCGATCGCCGCAGCGTTGTGATTTACGAATTGGCGGGACCGCAAATCACGTTATGGCCGGGCCGTTATCAGCCTCTAATAAATGATGCGGTTCTCTACCTGCCGGGAAGGTGCGTCATCGATGCCCAGGGTATCGGCGTGGAAGTGGGCCGTACCATTCAGCAGAATAGCTTCAAATCCGGCGTGGTGATCCATCTTCAGGACATTGACGTAGGCCGCAAATTCCTGCTCAAGGACGCCCAGAATCAACCGGTGAAAGCAGCGCTGCAATCTCCGGCGTTGATGGATCCGCCTGGCGCACTGGCCGGTGATTTTGTGCATCTGGTATTGCCGATTGAAAGTGACGCTCTTGCGCTAAAGGTTTCTTCCGCGCTCTTGCTTGGCAATGTGATATTGGCCAGCCACGGTGAGACGCTAAATAACGAAGTGGTGGGCAGCGGAGATGCTTCGCAAGAGTTTCAAAGCTTTGAGTTACAAAAGCAACCGCTCACCTACATTCCGGGCTCGGGCCCGGATGGCGTAGTCAGCAGTCTGAAAGTGCGGGTGAACGGCCTCCTGTGGCAAGAGGTAGCTGGCCTTTTTGGACAGCCGCCCAATGCTCAGGTTTATTCCACCTCCACCGCGGAAGATGGCAAGCGACTGCTCCAGTTCGGTGATGGTACCGGCGCAGCGGTGCTGCCCCGTGGCTCAGGCAATGTGACGGCCAGTTACAGAGTCGGCAGTGGGCTGGCGGGACGCGTGAATGCCAACGCGCTTACTACCCTGCTTGATCGTTTGCAGGGACTCACCAGCGTAACCAATCCTCTCGGTGCTGAGGGTGGAGCTGATGCGGAAACCTTGCCGGCCATCCGCGGCAATGCTCCGCGAACGGTTCGCACCTTCGGACGCGTGGTCTCACTCCAGGATTTTGAAGACCTCATTACTGCCTCCGGTGAAGTTGCCAAAGCCGAGGCTATCTGGATATGGGATGGCCTGGCTCCTGCGGTCTATCTGACTGTAGCCGGACAGGCGGGAGGGACTTTTTCTGATCCTTCCACGCTGGCGGTGACTCTCGATAACGCACGCGATCCGAACCACCGCTTGCTGATCGGGAACTACCGAAGCGTGCCGATCAGACTTTCAGCCACAATTCTGACGCTGCCGCAATACGTCCAGACAGATGTCATCAAAGCGGCAACAGACGCGCTTCTCACTGCGCTTTCCTTTGACAATCTGCGTCTTGGGCAATCCATTCATCTGAGCGGCGTGTACACCGTGTTGCAGGATGTTTCCGGCGTGCAGGCCGTGGACATCACGTTGTTTGCTTTTCGCCAGCCGGACGGTATGAGTCTCGCCGACTTTAACGCATACCTTGATAGCCGTGCGGTGGAGCGTTTGTCTGATGGAAGTGTGGCGCCGGTCCAGGGCCATCTGCGAATTTTCTCCGCCCGTTCTGATTCCGCTACACCGGGCAAGGTGCGGGCGGGTGAACTGGCGATGGTTGAAACTCCGGGACAGGATATTTCCATCTCGGCACAAGGGAGCTAGCAAGGAGACTGAGCATGGCATACGATCCCAACAGCCTCTACAATTTGTTACCCGCGGTGTATCGCGAACGGGACGCAGCGCTGAATTTTCCTCTGCGCGGCCTGCTCAGCCTCGTCGGCAATCAGGCTGCCCTGATCGATGGCGATATAGCACAGCTCTACAACAATCTTTTTATCGAAACCTGTGCTGACTGGGTTATTCCCTACATTGGTGACCTGGTCAGCAACAATCTTCTATTCGATGCCAGTCGCATCCAGTCTGCCAGCACGGCGCAATCCCTGTTTCCGGACTTGCAGGGACGTGATCTGCGTCCGCCCGTGGCAGCCCGTGTGCGGGCTGATGTAGCCAAAACTATTTACTACCGCCGGCGCAAAGCCACCCCGCGAATGCTTGAGGAACTGGCGCACGATGTAACCGGATGGCCGGCGCATGTAGTGGAGTTCTTCCAGCTTCTGGGATGGACACAAAATCTGGAGCACCTTCGCTATGAGTGCCAGTGGACTGATGTCCGCTCGCTGGACGCCATGGATCGCATTGACACTGCCTATGACCAGACCATGCATACGGTCGATGTCCGCCAGATCAGCCAGCAGGAAGGCTGGTACAACATCCGCAACATCGGATTCTTTATCTGGCGAGTCAACAGCTATCCGCTGTCCCGGGTTCCGGCACGGCAAGCCAGCCAGCCCTGGCAATATCACTTCAGTCCGCTTGGGAATCCCGCGCCGTTATTTACCCGCTTGCGCCCCGAGCCGGCCAACGGAGGTCTACGAGCTGAGATCGATATTGCCGCTCCGGTTCGGCCAATACTTTTTTATCAGGACCTGGAAAACTATCGTCTGACACCACCCAGGCGAAACGATTTCACTGAGCTTTACGGAGCGTTTGGCCCGTTACCGGCGGACCCCACAGTATCGTCAGAGACCAGTTTTTTTATTTTTCTCAACGGTGCACCCATCAATCCCACCCTGAATCCCAGCGCACCGGTTCCTGCATTTCAACCGCAGGTCACCTGTGCAGTCCTGAATCCGTGGGTGCGGCCCACAGGACAAGTCATCACTGTCGATGTCGAGAATGGGCGTCTTGCCATCGGTGATGGTTTTCCGGTCACTGGTCCCGTGGACGTTTTCTTCCATTATGGCTTCAGCGCGGACATGGCAGGCGGGCCCTATGATCGGCGGAAGTGGCTTGTGCGGCGTGACTTGAATCCACCACCAAAGATCTATCAAGTAGAAGAAGGCGCGGCGGCCCCGCTATTTTCCAGTCTGACTGCTGCGATCGTCCAGTGGCAGAGTGACCTGCGCCCAAACGCCATCATTTCTCTTCTGGACAGCCGCAACTACCTGACACCGGCCTCAATCACGCTACGCAATGAAGGATGGTTGGCCATTGAAGCGGCGGATGGACAGCGTCCTTTGCTGCAAACCCCAGCCGCCGGCTTAAGCGTAGATGTCTTACCACCGGCGGCGCCTGGTGATCTTGATCGTAACGGCAGCCTTACTTTGAGCGGCGTGGTGGTGGAAGGATACGTGAACGTAATTGGCGATCTGGGGCAACTCCGTTTGCTGCATTCAACTCTTGTTCCCGGCCGCCAGCTCGATGAATTGGGAAAGCCCATAGGTTCGGACCCGAGCTTGATAGTGGAAGGCAAAAGCGCGACGGGCTCGGTGATCAATACGGAACTCAAGGTGGAGGCTGCGTATTGCATCCTGGGCGGTCTGGTGGTGCCTGACAACGCGAACGGAATCTGGTTGCTGGATTCCATTGTGGATGGAGCCGGCGCGGTTGCCGTGAGCGGCCCCGTCGCGACGCATGGAGCTGCTGTAACCACTGAGCGCTGCACATTTTTTGGGGAGGTACTGGTGAAATCCCTTCACGCCAGTGAAGTCATCTTCACGTCGACGGCGGACGTGCAACGCACCCAGGATGGATGCGTTCGTTTTAGCTACGTTCAGCCCGGCTCTCATGTTCCACGCCGTTACCGCTGCCAGCCTGATCTGGAAATCGAACAGGAGATCGCCGACGCCGTAAAGCTGAATCCGTTGCTGACAGCGGCGGAACAGGACGAAATCACAAGTTTCATCCAGGGCTGGCTGGTGCCTTCGTTCAAGGCCCACGAATATGGATCGCCATTTTATGCGCAGCTTCATCTGGGCTGTCCGGTACAGATTCGTACGGGCGCGGAAGACGGATCAGAAATGGGAGTGTTCAGCCAGGTCAAGCAGCCGCAGCGCGAGAGCAATCTGAAGATTCGCCTGCAGGAGTATCTGCCATTTGGACTTGAAGCCGGAATTATCTACGTAACTTAACCAAGATCTGGGAAGGAAAACAGCATGGCCGGAGACTATACACGCTTTCGATATAACCCGATGAAGGATACAGCAGGTGTCCTGATACAGCAGGGCCGCGTGCTACTGGACCAGGACTGGAACGAATATATCCGGCTCCAGGACCGCCGCTGGCGTGCGGAAACCATGGACATCATGGGACGCGCTGTTGTCCCGGTTGATGCTCCGGGCTTTGAGCTCAAGTTTGTCGGCAGCAAGCTGACGATTGGTATTGGCCGCATGTATGTGGACGGCCTTCTGGCGGAAAACCACGGTATCGATCCGGCTGATTCCAATCCTCTTAAGAGAAAATACGATCCTATCCTGGGTGAAGTGATTGGCATGCTGCCAATTCCGTATGACGGCCAGCCATATCTTCCCACTCCGGACCCATTGCCGGCAGACGCTAATCCTCACGCCGTCTATCTTGACGTCTGGGAGAGAGAGCTCACTTTTCTTGAAGACTCCGGACTGATTGATCAAGCCGTGGCTGTTGACACCTCAACACGCCTGCAGACTGTGTGGCAGGTGAAGGTTGTTGCTGCAACGGAGCTACCCGATTGCTCAGCTCCTCTTCCCGATTCAATCATCAGCCCTTCCGCCGGCCAACTCACCACCAAGGCTGCGGGCGCCCCCAGCAGCACTGATCCATGTATTGTTCCAGCCACGGGCGGCTACCGCGGTTCAGGCAATCGCTGTTACCGCATTGAAATTCATACTGGCGGGCCCATGATCGGACTCACCGGCGCAACCTTCAAATGGTCCAGGGACAATGCCTCCGTCGCGAGCACAGTCACCGGTATTACCTCGCTTGACACGCTGAGTGTAGTACTCACCAAACGCGATTCTGTCCTGCGCTTCCAACCCGGTGATTGGGTAGAAGTAACCGATGACCTGCGTTATTTCGCCGGACTGCCGGGAGAGATGCGACAGGTTGCTGCGGTGGATGACGTCAACTTGACGATCCAGCTCAAGACCAAGCTGCCTGTGGGTGAATTTGACCCTACGGATCCAGCACGGCATACCCGGGTCATCCGCTGGGACCAGCGTGGTGTGGTGCGCGATCCGCTGAACAACGTGATTGTGGACCTGGACATCAGCGGCGGATTGATTCCGGTCCCTGCGGCCGGAACAGCCGTGGTGCTGGAAGACGGCATTCAAGTCACATTCAGTCTGGACTCTGCGATTTCCAGCGGCGCTTTCAAGAATCTTGACTACTGGATTTTTTCAGCGCGGGTCATTGACGCTTCCGTGGAAGTGCTCGATAAGGCCCCGCCTGTTGGTATACATCACCATTTTGCCAAGCTGGGTTACATCAATTCCACTACCGTACTCAGCGACTGTCGAGTGTTCTGGCCGCCGCCTTCGGGCGATTGCTGTGATTGCACCGTATGTGTCAACGCGCCGGACCACAATAGCGGGAAATACACGTTGCAGATGGCTGTGGCAGACGTAAAGCTGAAAGCCGGAGGAAAGATCTGTCTTGGCCCGGGCATATATTTCATTAAGGAGACGGTTGAGATCGCCGGCGGCTCTGCCATTGAGATCGCGGGGCACGGCCTGCCCGTATTGCAGGCGCAGGGGCTACCTGATGGCGATCCCATGATGGCGATCATTCGATCATCTGACATCACCATTGTGGACATTGGCTTCAGCGGTGGCGCGGTCCCAGCGACCGGACTTTCAACACCGGTGCCTGGCCTGTTCATGGAAGAGACATTTTATGTACGCGTAAAACGCTGCCTGTTCAGCGCAGCCAAAGGCGAGCGTCTTCTCTCGCCGGCCATTGGGATGTCGTCCATGGTTTTTGAAACCGAGATTCGGGATTGTCTTTTTAGCAGTGTGGATTCCGCTATCGCTCAAACCAGCGGCAGCAAGAGCTTTCTCTGCGGATCACTGCTGGTGGACAACAACGTAATTCTTTGTGATGAAACAGGCGACCTCTGCGGTGGCGTGAGCTTTACTGAGGACGGAAACTTTCTGGGCGAAATTCGACTCACGCGAAACTTTGTGAGCGCTTCGCTGGGCTTCAGTCTGGTCGGTGGATTGAATGCAACCATTGATGACAATACCCTGGTTGTCATCCAGGGCGGGAAACATGATTTTCGCCAGGCCATTCTCTGCGGCGTAAGCCAGTGCCGGATTTCCAATAATCGAATCACCGGAGCAGACGCGAAGTTTCTCAGCGGCCCTACTCTCAACGGCATTGTCCTCACTTCAATCATTTATGGCACGGAAATTGTCGGCAACCACATAACGGTGCTCGATGGTGCGGGAGTCTCCCTCTTCCGTACGGCTCTTTTGCTTGAAACCATGATTGATCAGAATCAGATGCTGAGTTTGCGTGACGCAGCGATTGTCTCCGAGAGTAGTTCCTTGAGCGCGATCGATTTAAAAATCACCGGCAATTCTCTGGCATTGGTAGGCATGTCTCCAACTGCAAACTCTGCCGCTGTGCTGATGCGGACCGTCATCAATGTTGACATCACCGGTAATTTCATTGAAGGCGTAGGTGTGCCCGGGGCATTACCGACTGTCAGCCGTTTTGGTGTTGAAGTTCTTCTCGGGCTGGAAGTTCGAATCTCAGGAAATCGAATCGTTGATATTGGACCGCCCACCCAAATTGGGCCTTCCGCAGGGATTCGCGTTCAGGCAGGTATCTGGCGGGTTGACATCACTGGCAACGAAGTGCGCCGCGCCTTCTTTGCTCCTCCTGCACCGACTCCGCCGGCCGTGGAGGATACATCAAACTGGAGAGCGCTTGATCTCATTTTGCTAGGTTTTACAACCGTGCGCGGCAACCACCTGGAAAACTTTGGCAGCAACCCTACGGTATTTGTACTCGCACTTGGATCTCTCACGTTTACGGATAACCAGTGTTTCCTGCAGAATCCCGCCCAGTCGAAACAAAGTCCTATCGTGGTGGAGGCAGTTGCATTGGCCATGATTGCGTCAAATAATCTGGCTGATGGACCGCCGCTATCGAGCTTGGGTGGCTTCACACCCATCAGGATGGGCTTGTTTGTTCCCGACATCAACAAAGACATCACGGTGCTGGGCAATATAGCGAATGGCAGAATTATCGCAGGCCTTCCGAGTGCCGATCTCGCTGCACCATGGAATGTTCTCAACCGCAATAACTCATAACGGAGATCACAATGCGTTTTGCAACTTTCAATAACGACGCGGACCTAAAGACACTAACCGACAGATTGTTTGGTCTGAAAGGCAAGGGCTCACAGGCGGCCACGCGGCAGGCCGCACAGGACTTGCTGGCAGCCAATCCGGAACTCGCCGACCTGAAAAATCTTCCCAACGGCGCCAGGATCAAAGTTCCGGACTCTGCGCCGTCCCTGTTGGACGGCCAGGAAGCTCCGCCACCGTTGGAAATGAACGCGTCAGAACTTCAGCGCGTTACCGCATATCTTGATTCCATGCAGGCATCGATGAGTGCGGCTGAAGATCGCATGTTTTCGCGATTGCAGGCTTCGTTGGATTTGCTCCAGTCGGTCAAAATTCCTCCGGAATTCAGCGCTCTCACTAAACAGGACACTTTCCGCCAGCTTGGAGAGATACCGAACCCTGAAAGCGACGTTAAAAGCATGGTACAAGCCGCAAAAGATGCGATCAGTAATCTGCAAACGGCGAAAGCCACACGCGAGCAGAATATCGCTGCCATACGCGGAATGCTGGCTCCGGCAAGCCAAGCTTAATCTGGGTTAGGAATTCTGATGGCGTCGATGAGGCAGGCTTCGGAAAAATCGGCCGCAAGTCTCAAGGAGAAACCTCAGCCCGACTCACCCGGCAAGCAAGAACCTCTACTTCCGTGGAGCCTTCACGTGATGGGAAGCGCGCGCTCACTGCCTCCAGTAGATGGATCAGACCGGCGCGCTTCAAACCGTGTTAGCCCATTCCATCCACTCGCGCAGCTGCAACAATCTCTTGGAAATCAAGCCATGCAGCGCAGGATGGAGGCGGGAATTGATCCCGCTGGCGCGCATGCCTCGCTCTTAGCACAGCCTATGATTGGTAATCATGGCGTGACGCGCCGTCTGCAGGCAAAGCTAAACGTCAATGTTCCCGGCGACCATCTTGAACAGGAAGCAGACCGCGTAGCGGATCAAGTCATGCGAATGCCTGCGCCAGGCAACAGGGTATCTCAGTCAGCGAGCACAAACGTGGGATCTTCATCCTCTACCGCTCTTCAGCGCAAGTGCGAATGCGGCGGGACCTGCGACGAGTGTCGCTCCCGGGGATCAGATCATGAACACCAGCATCTGCAAATGAAACCGGCAAGACCAACCGGCGCAGGAACTGGCCTGGCAGAAGCTCCACCGATTGTGAATGAAGTGTTGCGTTCACCGGGCCGACCGCTGGACGCTGCTACGCGCTCGTTTATGGAGCCGCGATTTGGGCATGACTTCAGCCACGTGCGTGTGCACACTGATGCGGCTGCGGGGCGATCGGCTAGCGACGTAAACGCTCTTGCTTACGCTGTGGGTCACAACATCGTCTTTGGCCCTGGTCGGTTCGCTCCGCAGACTCAAGAGGGGCGACGGTTGCTAGCGCATGAACTCGCGCACGTCGCTCAGCAGCGCGGCCTCGACGCGGCGATCAACCATGACGCGACGTCTGTCGGAACCAATAGGGATTCTGTCGAGCATGCCGCTGATAGCGCTGCCGCGGCTTTACTGCATCCGGGCATCGCGCCGGCGCATGGGGCGCCAGCCAGCCCACTAGGGGTGGTCCGGCGCTCACCCGACCCATCGCCTGCTGCCAAGGCACCAGCAGGTCCCCAGGCTTCGGCTGCACCGAAGAACTCGGCGGACGCGGAAGCAAACACCGTGGCGTTCTACCCGAATGATGCGGCGCTTGAGAAAGCCTTCGCCAAGTTCAAAGGGATCCCTGAGATTTCGGCGATCACCGATCCGGCCAAGCGCCGCGCCTTCTTGGCCCGGATGTCCCTTTACTTGGGACCGCACCCTGCTGCTGAAAACCATTTCGCCAAGATCAAGCAAGCCAAGTTCGGCAAGGATCAATGGGCCTCCGAGCCTGTGGTGTCTCGACTCAATGCAGTGCACGACGAACTGAAAACGAAGGGACACGCCATGCCGGAGAGCGGCGCGAACTTTGGACAGCGAGGGCTCTGGAGCGGTCCGGTGCAGTCGCGAGGAATGATGGTGCACGCGCTCGGGCTGGCGCTCGACTATCGAGCCGATACCAACGTGCATATTACGGAACCGCGTCTCATCGACCTGCAATCCATCTTCGTCAACGAAGCAATGCGCATCAACGTCGGGAAGTGGAAAGATCGCCGAGATCTGGTCATCAAGATTGCCCAGGGAAAGGCCACGCCGAAAGAGATCACCGATTTCGACGCTCACTTTCATGAACAGTTCGAAGTGGCGGCGCTGGGGTCAGCTGCAATGAAGGACATCTTGCCCAGCGAGCACGTGGCTCGCCTCTCTGAACTCTCCAAGCAGTACCGCGACCTGAAAGCCAGAGAGAACAAGCTCGCCGCGCGCGAGAAAAAAATCCCTGAAAGTGAGCGCCACGGGATCAGACATTGGGAGCCCCGATCCGCGCCTCCAGACGTGCTACCCCTTCCTGCGATTCTTTTGCCATGGGCCTGGGGGGAAGTGCGGGAAGGTGGTTCGCCGCAGTGGGAGCAGCTGCAGTCTGAGCGGCAACCTCTCGCTAAGGAGCGGGAGGAGATCCAGAATTCGACCAGCACGCTGATGGATCCAGTCCGACAGAAGGTCCAGGAAGAGATGGACGTGTACATCGAGAAACACCCCGAGTTGGAGGATCTCCCCCCGGCTGAGGATCTCGAACTCAACCACAATCGCAGTGGAGCAGAGTTCAAAAAGGCCGAGACGGCGCTGAAAAACGCCAACGCGAAGCTCAAGGTCGCAAAGAAAAAGCTCGCGGACGCGACCGCGGCGCAAGAGAAGGCGTCGAATGCGGTGGCGGTGGCGGCAACGCGCGGTAAGCCCACCGAGCGACTCGACAAACTCGAGGCAGACGCGACGCAACGGCTTGAGGATGCGACGGGGGCCGTGAGTGAAGCGGAGAGAGCGGTTGCGGAGGCCACAGCATCGCTCGAAACCGCCGTCGCCGAGCGCGACAAGTGGAAGGGCAAGTACAAGTTCATTGGCGAACAGCGCTGGTTCGAGCGGCTGCGCCGGTTACGGGACTCGCTGGCCGATGACCTGGACTTCATGCTCATCGGGCAGCGCACGGTTCAAAACCCGGCAGTCGCCCAGTTACTCGAGAAGGGCTATTTCAACCCCGACGCGCCGGGGAAGGGGGGCTTTGACGAGGTCTTCATGCGGACGATGGCCCACCACGGTTTCGACCAGGGCGCCGAGTGGGAGCCCGGCGGCGTCGATTCGATGCACTTCGAGCTCGCTGAAGAAGTAGAGAAGTTGTCAGAGCCAAACGACGCGAAGCAACAGAAGAAGAAGTAGGGCGCGAGCCACGTGTCCAGCGCTTTTACCCGTCGCGTGCCTGAACGTGAGCTTGCCGATGCAAGGCCAGCAGCGTGGACTCACTCTGGCATTTCAGCTCACACATGTCGACCACATCGAACCGTTATTCTCCCCCGACAGCAGCAAAGTGGTTTATGAGTGTGTCGGTGCTGGTTTCAGCGGACTCTAAACATCCTGATAACCGGTCCCCAAGCTCGCTATCGGTTATTGCCGGAGGGATCAGCAGACCAGATGAAAACACTAATCTCCCGAGTCCTGAACTGCTGATTGTTCGCAATCAGACTAGGAACAGGAGTTGTGGATTTTTAGGCAAGCCAGCTCTCAAATACCGTAATTGCGAGCGCACAAATTTCAAGATATTCGCATCTCAGGATTTATGGCACGACCAACTATTCTCGTCGCGGAACCTGAGCCAAACGAAGCCCTGTCGGTCCGAAAATTGGTGCTGGAGACCGCCAAATTCAATGTCTTGACCGCGCACAGCAATGAAGAAGCTATGAATATTTTTCGGCTGTTTCCGAACCTTAACCTGGTGGTTGCGGTAGGGGGCGGCCGGATTAACGCTGACTTGGTCGCAAGTACGGTCAAGAAAACCAATAACCATATCCCGGTGATTGCGCTGACTCCACACCTCGGACAGAAATATGAATTTGCCGACTACACGCTTTCGAGCCATGAGCCTGAAGAGCTGGTCAAACTGGTTCGATCGCTGAAAGGCGATCCGAAGCAAATGGAGGAGTCCTCAGCGGCACAATCCAACTCTGCTGAAAAATGAAGAAGACCATCCTTTCCGCCGGACACAATATGGCTCTGTTGCGCGTGCGTAACGCCGTGATCCAACAAGCAGGCTACGCCGTGATTAGTTCCCACGAGAGCGCCATGGTCCTGCAGTTGCTGATGAGAGCAGACGTTGGGGCGGTTGTTTTATGTAATTCCATGCCTGCAGCTCTGAGGCTTGATCTGGCTCGAAAAATCAAGCAAATAAAACCGGCATTGCCTCTGGTGATCCTTTACTCGGACGCGGAACAGGCGCAGTTCCAGGGTTTGACCGACCATTTGGTTCCATCCGTGCATGGCTTTGCACAACCTTTGATTGAGGCCTTGACCATGGCTGCGGGAGAACCGGTTGGCGAAGAAATGTCCGCCGACTGAATTATTGGATAAAACAAAAATAGCGGACTATTTATGTCTGTTGAGCAGCTTTCTTCTGCACTCTCTTCCAGGTCTCCCCTGTTTGCGCTAATGAGGCAGAACAAAGGCGCTAGTCTTCATCTCACTAATAACAACTTTGTTAAGGGGGATTTTTAACGCAATGGAAATGGAATCTTTGAAAGAGCTCATGATTGACGAGTTGAAAGACCTTTACTCTGCCGAGAATCAGATACTCAAGGCGCTGCCGAAGATGATCAAGAAAGCAACTTCAGCGGAGCTGAAAAGCGGATTCGAAAAACACCTGAAAGAGACGGAAGGGCACGTGGAGCGACTGGAAAAGATATTCCAGCAACTCGAGGCCAGTCCGCGCGGCAAGAAATGCAAGGGTATGGAAGGTGTCATCGAAGATGGCAAGGAACTGATGGAAGAAGACGCCGAACCAGAAGTCATGGATGCAGGTCTGATTGGTGCAGCCCAACATGTTGAACACTATGAAATTGCCGGCTATGGATGTGTTCGCACCTACGCTGAATTGCTCGGCTTGAGCGACGTTGCCGGCTTATTGCAAAAGACACTCGATGAGGAAAAGGCGACGGATGAGAAGTTGACGCAGTTGGCGAGCAAAATCAATGTGGAGGCGGAAAAGGCAGCCTAGACGAACTCCAGTGACAGCGACCTTGGGTTTAAACCCAAGGTCGTTCGTACACGTCCGCTTTTATTTCTTCTTGGGTACTTTTGCCCCCTTCTTGCGAGCCTCTGATAAACCGATCGCAATAGCTTGCTTACGGCTTTTTGACCTTGCCGCCCTTGCCTCCCTTACCAGAACTAAGCGTCCCCTTTTTCTTTCTGCGCATCGCGCTCGCCACAGTCTTACCCGCCTTCTTGCTGTACTTACGGCCAGATGCTTTTTTGGCTGGCATCTACTCACCTCCAAAATAATAAGAAGCGGAGCAAGCCAAAGAAGTTGCGCATTCTTGCAATGAGCCAACGCAACGCAGATAGATGCGGCCCAATTCACAAACCGTATCTATTTTCGAGCCAAGATGGCCAGAGGATCACGCAGGGCTACAATACTTTCCATGAGCCGCTGGCGACCAATGAAGTCTCGCCGGAAATCTGAGTTTGCTGAGGTGCACGTGGTCTGCTTCAAACGAATCACGCTTATAGTCCTCTTCCTGGGTCTGATCACGTTCTGTGGCTGCCAGGACATGGTTCCAAAAGATCCGGCGAGCCTGCTTGTCCCCAGGTTTCAGCGGTCAGAAATCTTTGGCTTTGTGGCGGGATTAGGCACGACTTTTGCCGCAGTGCCGGACTTGCTCGTGATGTTCAGGCGCCGGTCGAGTGCCGGCATGAACTTAAGGATGGCAGCCATCCTGGGCATCTTCCAACTGCTCTGGATCTACTACGGATTATTGATCGCTTCGCGACCGGTGATTGTCTGGAACCTGCTGGCGGTGCTGATCAACTTCACAAGCGTCGCGGCTCACCGTCATTTCACCAACAAAGAAAGAGCCGCGCAGATCGCACGTGACACCACGGGGTAGCGATCTCCCAGCCTCGCGTCACTTGGAATGAATCTTGGCCGATGCGATGGATTCCTTCAGCGCCGCGGCCAGGTCGGTGCTGCTGGTGGCAACGTGCGCAGGCGCACCCATATGAGATTCACGACCGAGCCATCCCTGGAGTTCATTGCGATTGGCAGTGGTAAAGCGCCCTTTCTTATGTACCGGCATTCCGTCCCTCGCCCAGCGTTGCGCCGTCGCGGCAGGCAGGCCTAGAAATGCACCAATGGCTGTCCAGCCTTTTAACGTCTCTGCTTCCGCAATTGGGTTCGATTTCTTTTCTTTCTCAATCGGCTTTCCTGGGTGCTTGACGGATTTTTTCTTGTTACCTGTCATACCTCAATCCCTGAAAGTTTTAGGCCTGGCCAAATCTAGACTTGCGCAAAGCCGCCGTCCACAAACAATTCAATCCCGGTAACAAAGCTGCTGTCATCCGATGCCAGGAACACTGCCGCCTTGGCGATCTCATCCGGTGTTCCCAGTCGTCCCAGTGGAAGCAAGTTGCCCATGTTCTTCAACCGCTCCTGCCCCGCTTCGGATGATCCCAGCAACTCCCGCAACCCTTCCGTATCGATTGGCCCGGGACTGATCGCGTTCACTCGTATCTTGCGGCTCTTGAGATCGGTGGTCCAGGTTCTGGCGAACGACCGCACAGCGGCCTTGGTTGCGGCATAAACGCTGTTCGCCGGCAGACCCTTGCTGCCGACAATGGATGCATTCAGAATCACTGACGCACCATCGGGCATCAAAGGCAACGCTTTCTGCACTGTAAACAGCATGCCTTTTACGTTGCCGCTAAAGATGCTGTCAAAATGTTCTTCGGTGATCGTCCCCAGTGCGGCATACTTGGCAATACCTGCGTTGGCAAAAACAATATCCAGCTTGCCTTTCTCCTTCTTGATTGTTTCGTACAGCCGGTCCAGGTCGGCAATGCTCCCCACGTCTCCCTGGACCCCAACAACATTCGACCCCACCTGCTTTACGGCTTCATCAAGCTTAGTTTGCGTACGACCCGTAATAAAAACGAAAGCACCTTCTTTTACAAATCGCTTTGCCGTGGCCAATCCAATGCCACTGTTTCCGCCGGTGATTAGTGCAACTTTTCCATCAAGCTTTCCCATGAGGAGCCCCTTCCAGATATTGTTTTCTTGCATCTATCTCTGCGCATCTATCTCTGCGCATTTGTCTCTCCGCAGTTATCTTTCCGCATTTACCTCAAAGACCAGCAATGTCGAAGTCGCCGACGCGTACAGCGTCCCGTTTGCGTCGGTAATCCTGGCCTCGGCAAAAGCGGCTCTCCTTCCGATCGACAGCACCTGCCCCACGGCGCGCAATAGCCCGGTCTTGTTGGTGATTGCCTTGTGATACGCCACCTTAAGTTCCAGAGTGGTATACGCCTGCGTTGCGGACAGACGAGAGTGCACGGCGCAGCCGCAGGCAGAATCCAGCAGCGTGGCGGCATAACCACCGTGTACGGATCCAATTGGGTTATAGGCATGTTCACCGGGGATACCGGCAAACACGGCCTTCCCTGCAGCTACCTCGACAAAGTCAAGATCGAGCGAAACCAGAATGCCAGGCTTTCGGCCAGAAGCCAGCAATGCGCGCAATTGTCCCAGTCCATCCAGCCCTTCACCCACTTCATTCACAAGACTCATACCACTCCTTTGGCAATGGTTTATCGATCGAAACAATCAAGCACCGGAATTTCCCCGATTTCCGTACGAACCACTCGTTGAGTACCGGTTAAAGATGAAGTGTGATGTTCCTGAGATTCAATAGTTGTTGCCTGCAACAACTCTACTGCTCACAAAGCACTGGCTCGCGGGTCTAAATCCTCGCATGAACCTTCACTGTTGTCGCGCTCTCGTCCTGGTGTTGCTCGTCGCGTGCCTGAGTTTACCCATGCGCGGCCAGCAGCGTGGACTCACTCTGGCATTTCAGCTCACCCATGTAGACCAGAGCGAACCGTTCTTCTCTTCGGACGGCAGCAAAGTGGTCTATGAAGGCACGGTGGCGGGGTTCCAACAGATTTTCATTATCAACGCAGACGGTACCGGACCCGTTCAGCTCACGCACGATGCCGTGAACCATGATAGTCCTTCATGGTCGCCCGACGGACGCAAGATAGCTTTCGTTTCTGACAAGGGTGGTGATGAAGCCATTTACATCATCAACGTCGATGGCACCAACGAAGAGCGGGTTACCGGCAAAGAACATCGCTTCATCCATCCAAACTGGTCGGCTGACAGCGCTTCCTTGATCTTCTGTACCGATGACGACCTGCAACCACCGCGCAAGAATGCGTCTGAAATCTACTCACTCAATCTGCATACCAAACTCATGACCACGCTGATCTCGGGCGGGACAAACACTTATCCCTCCTGGTCGCCGGATGGTAAGAAGATTGTTTTTCGCAGAATGCTGGGTGAACTCAACTCAGAGGTGTTTGTTGCCAATAGCGATGGTACTGATCAGCGTAATCTGACTTCGCACCCTGCCTTTGACGGATGGCCCTCCTGGTCACCCGATGGGACACAGATTGTTTTTGCTTCCAACCGCCGCTCAAACTACGAGATCTTTGTAATGAATGCTGATGGCAGCAATGTTCGCCTCGTTGCCAATACCGAAGGACGAGCCACGGAACCACGGTGGTCGCCTGATGGTATGCACATTTACTTTTCGGATTGCAGAGCTGTTGACTGGGGCTTTGACTGTGAGATTTTCGCCGCCAATCTCCCGATGAATACCCCCGTAGCGTCAAACGCCTCACATTGATGCCCAGGCTTGATAGGAACCCATGCACGTCACCATGGCCAGATCTGATTAGTTTATGAGAGCAACTTAAAGGATCACTGTAATTTCTAGCAGTATCCCAAAACCTTTCGCCCTTTTAGTCTCGCAATTGTTTCGGGTAGTTTGTCTTTGCTCGCACGCTGGTAAAACGAGGGGTAGCATGCCAGAGAAACTAAATCAGTCCGCGGCGCATGTGCGAACACATTTATTCCGGCCAGTAGCAGGGCAAGCTCACGCCTCCAATTTCGAGCAAGTAGTCCTAAAGGCGGTTTCCACCTTCCGCCTTTTCTATCCGCCACATAAGACATGGGGCTGATGACCCATCTTTTCGCAGAAGCTGGCTATTGGTATTTTCGGTTTCCGTGAAAGGGTGGGGGAATAGAAAGCACGTTTTGGTTTAAACATTGATTCGCACGTTCAGGAAGAATTCGAGAACCGTCCCACCTGCTGAAATTTCCAGGATTGACGGATTGTCGAAAAGAGCCGCTCGATTGTCTCTGATCCTGATACACTGGCGATCAAAATCTCAAAGGAGCCCCCTTGGACACACAATCGATTCTCGCAGCACTTGAAAGTCAGTTGGAAAGTATCGACCAGGCGATCGCAGCCCTGCGCGGCGGGAAGACCGCAGTCGCCAGCCAACATCCAGGCAGTGGTAAAAAAGGCCGGCGTTTGTCAGCAGCGGCTCGCAAACGGATCAGCGCTGGAATGAAAAGGCGCTGGGCGGAAAGGAAAAAGAAGGCGGCCTAGAAAACGCTGGTAGAGGCATCAGGCTGAAAGCCAGCGCACTGTGCGCAGAAGTACCATGCACGGTCCAAATCAGCATGAGTCTTCTGTACGTCTTTCGGACAATGTCCCGGAATAGTGTGAGGGCAAGAACTACTGGAGCTAGTTTTTATACATCCAAAAATGGGGTGCCGCACATCCTATCGTGAGGTAAATTCAGCAACTCAGGCTACCTGAAGATGCTTAACAAGACATTTGGGCCTGCCGATATCGCCGTCGAGAGCGGCGTGTATCGGGTTGCCCATACTCAACATCGCTTGCCTCATGAAGTGGTGGTTCTCCGCGGTGACAGGTTCCCCAGGTGCGCGAAGTGCAACGGCGCCGTGAGCTTTGAACTTTTTTATTCCGCCCCGTTTGTCGTGTCGACTTACAAGAACGCCCTGCCAGTCCTCGACTACGATGCTCCTGATGTGCAGGCTGCAACCTGAACCACTCAAAGGTCCTGTTCTTTCCCTGATGATCCGCGCGCGATCAAGACCCGGTCGCGCTAACTCTGGCCGCATAGTCGGACTTCAGGCAGCGATGCGCCCGCTCCAGAATTTTGAGTAGCGAAGGAGACGGACTGGCGCCAACGCTGCGAAGACAAGCCAGGCAATAAGTTTCGACAATGCGCTCATTGCCTGCGGAAGGAAGATGAAAAAAACGGGGAGGATCCTGCAACATGACACACTCTTCTTAGCTTTGGGCTGAAGGATGTTCCTCAACGATGTTAACCCGATTGTTAGATACCAGAGACACTTCTTTTTTAAGTTCCGTTTTTGAAACTTTAGATGAGGGTTTTCTCATAGAAGTGACAGGACACTCACGGCACGCGGGCGCACTTTAAGTTTGTTTGGCAAGCGCGGCGAGTAGATCAGATGGTGATTAACTCGCTGCCGGCAGCGCGTCCGCGTTTGATATTAGAAAAAGGCAGATTCCTTCGCGCCTGTGAAGTAATTCTGACTTCGATTGCGTTGGTCAGATCGATGTTGCAGATTGTTGGGGTAAGCCGGTAACGTCGATGACTGCCTGGAGCAGTGCATTCTCGCCATCTTCCTTACAGATAACATGGCTCGCGCCTAGCAGTTTGCACAGCTCGCGCTGACGTTCACCCATGGCCGTCCAGACGATCACCTTGCATTCTCTGGAAAGCTTCTCATGGGACTTGTAGAACCGAAGCGCTTCGAATCCGCTATCCAGGCCAAAGGAGAGGTCGACGACCATCAGATTCGGACATGGCTTTTCACCCGCGACCACATCTTCCAAATACATCATCGCTTTCGGCACGTCATTGAAAATAGTAGGACCGGTAATGCCCACGTGACTCAGAATGCGAGCCGCAATGCGGATATCCTTAACTGCGTCCTCGAGGATCACTGCCCTAAAATTATTTTGCATAACCCTATTTGTTGAACTGGAGTTGTGCCCGGAATTATACACAAAGAGCAGCAAGCTGTTGCGCTCAAATCATCCATTCCCTGCATGCAGCCTAGCCTCAGGTCGCGTAAAAGACACCATTTCATATGATCATTGTTGTTCCGGCGTATAACAGCAAATAAATGTCGCATCTGTTAGCATAATTGCGCGGTTTGGTGAGAATGGATCGCCCCCATGAAAAGCAACCCCCATGTAGTGTTAATCGACGACTCGGCTGAAGACTTACGCCGTGCTTCTAAGGCGCTTCATGATCTTGGCGTGGTGTCACCTACTGTTTTCACGGACGTTAAGAAGGCCATCGTGTACCTTGAATGCGTGGTCGACGGGGACAAGCCATGTCCTGATCTCGTATTGCTGGATCTTGATTTTGGGGTTGATAGCGGCTTTGAGGTTCTTCGCCTCTACAAGACACATTCCAGGCTTCGCGAATGCAAGATTGTGGTTTGGACCGTGTTGGGAAGGACCCACCAGGACCTGTGCAAGCTGTTCGGCGTCGAGAACGTGATCTCCAAAGGTCAGGATGAAGATAAGCTGAGGGACGCCCTCTCAAGGGCGATTAAACCACTTATCCAGCCCACTGGCTCCCAGTAGGCTACTTACCGAATCAGACTCCGCTCCCATAAAATAAGTCCACGCATGAACTCATTTGACGCTCTACTCGTGGTCTCTTTCGGAGGCCCGGAAAAACGGGAAGACGTGCTTCCCTTTCTGGAAAATGTTTTGCGTGGAAAGAACGTGCCGCGCGAACGCATGTTGGAAGTGGCGGAACATTATTATCACTTTGATGGCCGCAGCCCCATCAATGCGCAGAACCACGAATTGATAGCCGCGCTTGAGGCAGACTTTTCCGCCAACGGTCTGCATGTACCTGTCTATTGGGGCAATCGCAACTGGCATCCCTTCCTGCCGGATACACTGAAGAAGATGCAGGCTGACGGTGTGCATCGCGTTGCGGCCCTCGCAACCTCCGCTTTCGGATCGTATTCGGGGTGCCGTCAATATCGCGAAAACGTTGCCGCTGCCCTGTATGCAGGCGGTTTTGACGGACTCTCGATTGAAAAGCTGCCCAACTTCTCTGATCGTTCTGAATTCGTGGCGGTCATGGCGGAACGTGTGCGCGATGCCATGCTCCAGGTGCCCGACGCACAGCAACTCATCTTCACTGCTCACAGTATTCCCATGAGCATGGCGGAATGCTCGCCTTACGTTCAGCAACTGCAAGCTGCATGTGACCGTGTCGCGCAAGCGGCAGGGATTTCTAACTGGGTGCTGGTGTATCAGAGCCGCAGCGGTCCCCCGTCCCAGCCCTGGCTTGAACCCGACGTTTGCGATCATCTTCGCCGCCAACATGGTGCAGGAGTTGATCGCGTTATCTTGTGTCCGATCGGCTTCATCTCTGATCATATGGAAGTTCTTTATGATCTGGACACGGAAGCGCGCGCGCTGTGCGATGAGCTTGGTGTGAAGATGGCGCGTGCCGGAACGGCTGGTGCTCATCCCACTCTCGTGAGCATGATTCGGGATCTGTTCCTCACCGGCGCCACTTCACCGATTCTGGCACATTGCGAGCCCGGATGCTGCCCTGCGCCGCAGCGACCAGCTCGTCCATAACATCTCCATGAAAAATGAAAAGCCGGAGCCATCCATTGAAACTGAAAACTTAAAGCGGGCGATCGTAAAGGCTCTATTCATTGCCACGATCATTCTCTGTTGCAGCGGGCTGGTATCGCCGCCATTTGCGCTGGGGCTGGGTTTAGTTTTTGGATTTACCGTCAAGCATCCGTATCCAGCCCAGTTGCGTCTCGCCTCCAAGCTGCTTCTACAGGGTGCAGTGGTTGGTCTGGGCTTCGGCATGAACCTGCATGACATCATCCGCACGGGCAAAATCAGCTTTGTCTATACATTTGCGGGAATCGCAGCTTCCCTGCTCGCAGGATACCTGATTGGCAAGGCCCTGAAAGTCGGAACCAAATCTTCCTATCTGATCAGTACCGGAACAGCCATTTGCGGCGGGAGCGCCATCGCGGCCGTCGCGCCGATCATTGAAGCTTCTGACGAACAAATCGCCGTCTCAATGGGCACAGTATTTCTCTTGAACTCGGTTGCATTGTTGATGTTTCCTCCCATCGGCGCGGCACTGCATCTCTCGCAAGAACAGTTTGGATTATGGTCTGCGTTGGCCATTCACGATACCAGCTCAGTCGTTGGGGCCGCCGCAAAATACGGCGCTGTTGCCCTGGCCATTGCCACTACTGTCAAACTGGCTCGTGCCTTATGGATTGTCCCTCTTTCGCTGGCGACTGCAGCATTCAGGAAACACAAGACCAACATTCAATGGCCCTGGTTCATTCTGCTGTTCTGTATGGCGGCCATGCTCAATACCTACTTGCCCGCGGGTGCCAGCGCTTACGCACAGTTTTCCCGACTGGGAAGACTGGGTCTTACGGCCACTCTGTTCCTCATTGGCAGCAGTGTCTCTCGCAAGACGCTTCGTCAGGTTGGCGTCAGGCCTTTGTTGCAGGGAGTATTTCTATGGCTGCTGGTGGCGTCAGTTTCTCTGCTCTTGATCTTGAAAAATGTGATTCATCTTTAGCCTCTCACCTTTTTAGCCCGTCACCTTGCGCTGCCAACGCCAGTTCCCGGCACGGCATCAGATGTCTGTTGAGGTGTTTCATGAGCAAATCGGGCTTTGTAGCACAGGACGTCGTAAAAATCCCAGTTGGATCAGTGAACGCTTATATCCTGGGCTACGCTCGCGAGTGGGTCCTGCTTGATTCCGGTACTCCGGGAAACGCAGAAACTATTCTGAAGGCCACGGCAGAGCACATGGGCCCGGGATCGGTACCCAAAGCAATCGTTTTGACCCATGGACACTTCGACCATGCCGGATCGGCAAAAGATCTGGCTTCTCACTGGGGCGTGAAAGTCTACGTCCATCATCGCGAGAAGCCGTTTCTAAACGGCGTCAGTAACTATCCGCCGGCCGACCCCACCGTTGGTGGTTTCATGGCCCAGCTCATGAGATTTGTCCCCAGGGAAAGCATTGATCTTGGTCCATGGCTTAGAGAATTATCGGAACCGCGACTGCCCTGGTTGCAGGAGTGGCAGGTGATTGAAACACCAGGTCATACTGCGGGACATATCTGTCTGTTCCGCGAAAATGACGGCGTCTTATTGGGTGGTGATGCGTTTACCACCATGAATCAAGACAATCTGTTCGACGCGATCTCACATGTTCAGCAGGTGTCTGGTCCACCGGCTTGCTTCACCACTGACTGGGAACGTGCAAGGTCTTCCGTTCGGAAGCTGGCAGCTCTGAATCCTTACATACTGGCTGCGGGCCACGGTAACCCAATGTCAGGCGACGAAGCTTTGCTGCAACTCCGTGAACTTGCCCACAATTTCCCCGTCCCCCACTATGGGCGCTACATACAAGAGCCGGCGAGATTCGACGCCAATGGTATCGCGTATCTGCCGCCACCCGTCCCCGATCCAGTCAAACGGAACACGATGATTGCAGTTGGCGGAGTGTCCGCCGTTGGCGCTGTGGGCCTTGCAATCTGGCTGAATCACCGTGCAAAGGCTGACGTTGAACATAGGCCTTACCTGCGTCGTGCAGCCTGAGTGAGAGCGTGAGAGATCAGGGCCGCCACCCTAACTGCCGGCTTGCAGAATAACTGCCAGACGCACGGGGCCATGCGCTCCCTGGACTAATATCTTTTCAATATCGGCGGTGCGGCTGGATCCACTAATCATGCACGCGAAGGAATTGTTTTGCAGCAGCCCTTTTCGTGTGGCGCTGCCCAGAGCTGTTTTCAGGTCTGGAACAAGCTGGCTCGTGGTTGCGAATACCACATGGCACGGCGCGACCACAGAGATCCCACGACCGCCGCAGGCCGCGCTCACAAATACAGACCCGGTCTGAGCGACAAGCGCTTCTGCCAGGCTGATGGTGGCCTGTGCCGTTTCGCGCGGCGGTCCCTCGTTTGACCATCGAATTGTTCTTCGCAGTTGCTACCATCGTCATCAGTTGCCGGAGTGACGGCGTGTCCTGAACGTAAATCTCACCTTCAGGCAAGGAATTCAGAATCCCTGCGATCTGCTGTGCACTGGCTGATGCATCCTGCGTGGTGCTCAATTCCATCAGGTTGGTCTTGCATTCCTGCTGAAATCGGGCCATGGGGTCCTCCACCGGCGGGAAGATCATGGCCTCATCACTCATCGGCGGAGGAACAGGAACCTGGGTTTTCAGTCCGGTGCGGATGCGTTGCAGAATCAGCTCACGGCTGCCGTTATTCGCCATGGTCCAACTCCTTTTTCCAGATGGCTCGGAAAGATCTGCTGGGCATGGGAATTGTCGCGCGGCCTCGGTTCCATTCACGCAATGGATCCAGTACTGTTCCTGACAATCCCAGCGCGTACAGAAGACGGAGACTCTTCCGCGTGAACCAACCGCCCATCTTGTATAGGGTTGGATTCACCATGGCAGTCTTGAACATCTTGAACTGGAATCGCTGGCTTGCGCCGGCATGACCAGCCTCCGTAAAGTCCCGCCGGTTCTCCAGCAGATGATGATGAAGATCAATCTTTACCGGGCAGACGCTGGTGCAGGCTCCGCAGAGAGTGGTCGCGTAGGAAAGATGTTCAAACTTCTCACCCTCCAGCCGCGGCACCAACACGCTGCCAATGGGCCCGGGATAAGGCGTGCCATAAGAATGGCCGCCAATATGCCGGAATACCGGACAGATATTCAGGCAGGCGCCGCAACGTATGCAATGCAGTACTTCTCTTTCTTCTTTACTGGCCAGAAGATTGCTTCGACCGTTATCGACCAGCACCACATGAAACTCTTCCGGACCATCGGCTTCACCGGGCCTTCTGGGTCCGCCAATCAACGTTCCGTACGTGGTGATCGGTTGCCCGGTTCCAGACGTGGCCAGCACCGGCCATAGCGTGGCCAGATCTTCCAATCTGGGTATAACTTTTTCTATGCCGGTTACGGCAACGTGAATCCGCGGCACACTCGTCGATAGCCGCCCATTGCCTTCGTTGGTTGAAATCGCAATGCAGCCCGCGTCAGCGACAAGAAAGTTCGCGCCAGAGATTCCCATCTCTGCGGCAAAAAACGCTTTGCGCAGTTTGCGACGGGCGGCAGCCACCAGCTCTTGCGGATCGTTCGATAGATTGGGTTCGTTAAATTTATCGCGAAAAAGATCGCCAATCTGCTGCCGGTTCAGGTGCATGGCAGGAGTCACAATGTGGTAAGGGCCCTCATTACGGAGCTGGACAATATATTCGCCCAGATCGGTCTCCCAAACCGTGCAGCCAACTTTTTCCAGCGCACCCGCCAGGTGAATTTCTTCCGTGACCATGGATTTTGATTTCACCACGGTCTTCACGCTGTGTTTCACCGCCAGATCAGCAATGTACTGGCATGCCTCTTCGCTGGTGGCCGCCCAGAAAACGTGGCCTCCATGCGCAATCACATTCTTTTCAAATTCCAGCAGATACTGGTCCAGATGATTGACGGCTTCGCGCTTGATCTCCTGGCAGCGCTGCCGGGCTGCTTCCCAGAAAGCGAAACGGGTCTTTCCTTTGGCATGGGCCACATCATAGCTTTCCATGCCTTTGCGGATAATCTCTCGATGGACCAGATCGGCGGACTTCTCTGCAGCATCGCGCAGGAATCGTTGCGCGTTGCTCATTGATGTATGGCTAGACGAAGTGTTGCTCGACGGGCCGCGGGCATTCGAAGCGGCTGAGCGCCCAGTATCGTGCGCTTCCGCGTTTTGCGGTGTGGGCGCGCCTTCGCCCGGCTTGGGGGTTGTCCCGCTGCTCATGCCGGCTTCTCTTCACTTGCCAGAATACTTGCCAGATGTATGGTTTTGGCCTTGTCCTTGCGTTTGCCCAGTACGCCCTGCACATGCATCAGGCAACTTGGATCGATGGCCGTCACATACTCAGCGCCAGTCACAGCGATGTTGTCCGCCTTGGAGGTTCCCATCGCCACTGAAATATCGGCAAACTTGGTGGCAAAGGTCCCGCCAAAACCGCAGCACTCGTCGTAACGCAACATGTCCACCAGTTTCAATCCTTCCACACCCCGCAGGAGTTTGAGAGGCTCATCACGTAGATGCAACTCGCGCAAGCCGTGGCAAGAGGCATGATAGGTAACGGTATGCGGGAAGGTGGCGCCCACTTTGGTCACGCCAAGAATCTTCACCAGAAACTCTGATAGCTCGAAGGTTCGTTGTCCAACTTCTCTCGCGTCAGCCAGAGCGTCACTGTCCTTGAGCAGTTCAGGATAGAAGTTCCTCACCATGGTGGTGCAGGAACCCGATGGACACACAATGTATTCAGCGTCTTTGAACAAGCTGATGAAACGTTCGGCGCAGGGGCGGGATTCATTCCAGAATCCGCTATTAAAGGCAGGCTGGCCACAGCAGGTTTGATCTTCCAGGTAGTTGACCTCGCATCCGACGCGGCGAAGCACCTTCACCGTATCCACCGCTACCTGCGGCAGAAGCTGATCGACGAAACACGGAACAAACAAACAAACTTTGCGTGACATGATTTGCGAACAGTCGAAGGCCGATTTTAGCACGTTGAACCTGAGGCCCGTCTTCAACGGTCGATTGTGCCGGCAACTTCGCGGTTCAAACATGCAGATGAACTGAGGTTAGTGGTACACGCATTGATGATTGCTTTTAGTCCGAAGGAATTCAGCGTCAGTTTCTGAACTCTTACATTAACTATTTGCCATAACGATATTTTTCGTATCAAATCGTATACGCTATGATCACAACCCGTCGGACTTTCATCCAATTCGCAGCGGCTGCTGCCGCTTCCGGCTTCTCTTACCAGTGGCTTCTTGCGCAAGACCTCTCAGCCATTGACGTCGCCTATGCCGGATCCATGGGCTCGCTGATGGAGGGGCCCATCAAAGCAAGCGCCGCAAAGTCTCTGCATCTTGATTTTCGCGGACGCGCCCTGGGTTCCAACGCGCTCGCCCAGTTGATCATCGGCGGAAGCATTCGTCCGGATGTTTTCATTTCAGTCACTCCCGGACCAATGCAATCGGTTTTGAAGGCCGGCAAGGCAACGGTAGCCGATCCTATCGCCCACACTGAGATGGTGATCGCCTATAGTCCCAAGAGCCGTTTTGCTGAAAAATTCGACAAGGCAGCCAAAAGCCCCGACACGAACGAAGTGTTTCAAATTCTCCAGGAGCCTGGTCTGCGCTTTGGACGCACCGATCCCGTCACCGATCCTCAAGGCCGCAACATCATTTTCACCATGATGCTGGCGGAAAGATCACTGCAGAAACCAGGCATGGCCGACAAGATTGTGGGACCGACGATCAACGAAAAGCAGATCTTTACCGAACCCACCGTTATGGCCCGTCTGCAGAGCGGTGAACTCGACGCAGCTTCTTCCTACAAAATTCAGCCTGGGCCGTTCAACCTGCCGTTTGTTTCTCTGCCCAAAGCCATCAATCTGAGCGGCGAGAATCTTCAGGCCGAGCATCCAGACATTAAACTCACGTTGGGCGAGAAAACATTTACCCCAGAGTCACTCATCTATTACGGCGCTCAACTCAAGGACGCGACCAATGCCCGCGGCGCTGCATCACTGATCGAATGGCTAAAAGGTGCTGAAGGACAAAACATATTCCGGCAGTACCAATATGATGCTCCTGGCAATGCCAAGCCGTTACGCTCATGAACGTCGTAGAATCTTTAGCTTGACGTTAGAATTCGTGGCCGCTAACTAATGACCTCGCGAAAATGGCTTCTCCGCGCCGCCGCCGCAGTGTTTGCGCTGGCGCTGCTTTATCCTTTTACTGCCTTCCTGGCCGACATTGGCCCGTGGCAGTGGAATGAAAACGTTCGCGGCCCGGCAGTGAGCGCTGTTCGTGTCTCTTTGTCCCTGACGGCATTGGCCATGCTGATCATCGTCTGTCTGGGAACGCCTCTGGCTGCCTACGTTGCGCGCTGCGGCACAAAGGAACGCCTGCTCTGGCAGGCAGTATTACTGTTGCCCATTCTTCTCCCGCCTCTGGCACTTGGCATCTTGCTTACGCTTGCCTTTGGCCCGGCGGCGAAACTTGGCCAGGTTCTGGACCATTACGGTCTGCTCATGACCAACAGTCGTCTGGCTTTTGTGATCACCCAGGTCTACATCGGCATGGGCTATTACGTACTTGGCGCCATCGCCGCTTTTGACGGCGTTCCCATCATGCTGGAAAAACATGCGGCACTCCTGGGCCAAACGCCACTGCAAGTCTTTGTGCGTGTCACGCTGCCCCTCTCGCGTCTGGGATTGGCCGTTGCTCTCAGCCTGGCATGGGTACGGGCCATCGGAGAGTTCGGAGCAGTCGTCGTCACGGCCTATTACCCGTCAGGCATTCCTGTTCAACTCTGGGTCAATCTACAGAGCTTCGGACTGCCATCCGTTATGCCGCTGCTGGTGATCTTTCTTGCTGTGGCACTGCCGCTTCCCTGGCTTATCCACGTTATGGCGCAAAGGAAGCGACATGCTTGAGGTCGAGATCACCAAACAGCGTCGGGATTTCCCAGTCAACGTTTCCTTTACCCTCGAACCCGGCAGCGCGCTAGGACTGTTTGGTGCGTCGGGCTCGGGCAAGAGCACCGTTCTTTCCTGCATTGCCGGGTTGGAAGAACCTGACCAGGGCCATGTTCGCCTGAACGATCTGATCTTGTATCCGCCCAGTCTCCCGCTTTACCGCCGCCCGATAGGCTATCTCACGCAGGAACCGAATCTGTTCCCGCATCTCTCGGTCCGCCAGAATGTCCTTTTTGGCGTCACCCAATCGTCTTCGAACAGACAACTATCGACTGAGTTGACCGCATGGATCGATGACCTCCGTCACCGGCTCGATTTATCGTCCCTGTGGAACGCATCCGCATCGCGCATTTCAGGCGGACAGGCACGCCGCGTCAGCCTGGCGCGCACACTTGCCCGTCGGCCCGCCCTGCTGTTAATTGACGAACCATTTACCGGCCTCGACCGCCAGCTCGTCCGCCAGCTTATTGACGACCTGATCTTCTGGAACCAGAAGCTGGCCTTCACCATGATCGCCGTCGACCATCAGGCGGAAGTTCTGGAACGGCTGTGTCCCCAGCAGGCGCTGGTTCTGGAAAGGGGCAAAGTAGTGCAACGTGGATCGTGGGAAGAGCTTCGTCGCTCGCCGGCGACTGACCAGCTGCAATCGCTCTTGTCGGCCCTGTAGAAGATGGTTACTAAGGTACCCTTGATGGTCGGCAGATTCCCTGCCAATATGTACCTGCTTGACATCAATCCCGACTGGTTGATTTCGGGGGAAAAACAGCCAGTCGGGGTTAAATTTCAACCTTAAAAAAAGGCTTCGGGTTTTCCGAAGCCTTTACTTTTGCTACCTCAAAAAGCAGCACCTTGGCTCAATCCAGTTTCAGTCCAGGCAAATCCTAGCTCACGCTGACAATCCGCAAGCCCGTCTCCACCGACCTTGGCGCTTTCCCGCTCTTTACCGCAATTGTGCAGTTGCGTCCCTTGGCTTTGGCCCGATAAAGTCCCTGGTCGGCCAGTCGCATCACTTCAGTAGGAGTTAGCGAGTCGCCGTTGGTAGACGCCACGCCGATGCTTACCGTTACCCTGGTCTCAATCTTTCCACCTTTAATTCTTGCCTTTCCCTTCTTCCCGCGACGTTCTTTTCCCCGTACGGTAAAGGTGGATTGCTCAATGATCTTGCGCATGCGATCCAGATAGACAAAGACATCCTCAGCCGGTTTCCCCGGAAACACTACAGCGAACTCTTCTCCGCCGTAGCGATAAGCCTTGCCACCGCCGGCAATGCGCGCCAGCCGTGAAGACACCATCCTTAAAGCCTGATCACCCGATTCATGTCCATACGAGTCGTTAAAGTTCTTGAAATGATCCACGTCAAACATGGCGATGGTGAAAGTCTCCGGCAGCTTCATCATCTCTTCATTCAGCGCGCGCCGGCTTGGCAGCTGCGTGAGTTCGTCCAGATAGGCCATGCTGTAAGAGGTCTCAATGACGGCCACAATCAACGCCAGACCACCGGTGGCAAAGAAAATCCCGGAAAAGTGGTTGCCAACGTCCAGACGGCACGCGGCAAACGACGAGATGAGCGCCCAGAATAAGCCACTCTCAACCGCGCGATAGCGCTGCACCAGGGTCACCATAAGGGCGAGAAAACTCAAAATAAACGATGCCAGCGTCGCCTGCGTCAGGTGACTCCACTCGGTAAAGACGAGCGGCATAAATGGCCGGTCAAGATATGCAGCGGCCCGCGCCATGACGGGAGCGCACAGAATGGCGATGGCAATGATCTGTATGGCCCCAATCGCAAGGCGCTTTCTGCCGGTCCGTGAGATGGTTCCCCGCTCCTTGATAAATGCAATCGCCACCAGATTCAGCGGAAGCAGAAGTGAAAATGCCGTAACCATGGTGTGCGCCGCGGCGATCGACATGAATGGCGCCACCCAGATAAAGGCTGCTTCGGAAAGGGCGAGCACTAAAGTGGCAAAGAACAACCGGCTGCGACGAAAAAATGCACTTAAGCCCAGGCAAATCGCAAAGATGACCAAAGGAACGTAATGGACCAGCGGCGAATTCGCGTCTGAGAGTATCCCAACGCGAATGAGTACGGCTGCAAAGATAAGCAGCAATCCGCCGGGCAACGTGAGCCGGTAAATGATCTTGAAAATCTTGGCGTTAAGAGACACGGGCGCGCTCCAGCGACGGTTTTTTCTGGCGTCCGGGGATAACGCCCGCTCGCCGCGATCTCCGTATGTATATAAGCCAGCGCCTCCTCATTGAAGATATCCTTGGTGTCTTGGCCTATTTCCGCCCACCAACACTCCCTTTGGGTTTCATTGCGGCCTTGGTGAAAAGCTGCTGAAAGCGGTCGGGTGCAGTCGCATGGAAATTGCACCGCTACGGCCTGTTCCTCTGCCAATTGAGTACCCAAAAACCACTGGCAAAAGTGACATTATCGAAAGAATTTAGGCGCTGATAGAATTGACGGTTCTCTGGCAACATTGGCTTTATACTCGCTCAGTTAGGGGAAAGTTATGAAATATGCCGCCGAGACATTCGGCACATTTGTGCTGGTTTTTGCAGGAGTTGGGACCGCTGTGCTTGCCGGTGGTCAGGTATTTAACGTTGGAGTAGCTCTGGCTTTTGGTCTGGCCCTTATGGCCATGGCCTTCACCGTCGGTCCGATCTCCGGATGTCATCTCAACCCCGCCGTCACCCTTTCGATCATGATCAGCCGTCGTATGAAGGTCTCAGAGGCATTGGGATACATGGTGGCTCAAATCGTTGGCGCCACCATCGCCGCCGGCCTGGTCCTTTTCATTGCCAGCGGGGGGCCCGATGGTTACAGCGCAGCCGTCTCCGGACTGGCTGCTAACGGTTACGGAGCACACTCTCCGGGACACTACTCACTTGCCGCGTGTTTTGCCGCCGAGACGTTCCTGACTATGCTGTTGTGCAGCACGGTTCTGGGCGCCACGGATAATCGCGCTCCCGCCGGCTTTGCCGGTATCCCCATTGGTTTCATCCTTTCGACCATCATTCTGGCCGGCATTCCGGTCACGAACGGGTCCTTCAACCCGGCGCGCAGCATTGGTCCTGCAATCTTCGTTGGCGGGTGGGCCATGCAGCAAGTTTGGCTCTTCATTGTCGCGCCGATGGTCGGCGGCGTGATTTCGGCCGTCATTTATCTGGGAATGCGTGAACCCGCACCGATGATTTCCGCGCGTAAGGCGGAACAGGCGCTGCCAAGTGAACAGGCAGAGCGCGCAGCGCGCAAGTAGCTTCAATTCGATCTAAAGACTTCAAACCAAGAAAGGCTCGACGGTAATCCGCCGCCGGGCCTTTAACTTTTCCCCCGGGCTGAACCTCACTTTAGTGGTAGTAGCCTCGTCTGGCAGCAATTGTCACTTCGCCGGCAGCTTTTCGGGCTTCCGGAGTCAGTTTCACTTTAATGGTTGAGTACTTCCCTTTTTGCCGAACTGACGGGTAATAACTCAGCGTATAACGCAGGCGCAGATTATCGATCAGTAACGCCAGTTGTTCCTGCGTGTGCTTCTGGTTGGTTTCGATTACCTCTCCTCCGCTGGCCTGCGCGTAGTTCTTCACGCTGCCCGGTGGATAAAGCATGGTATCCAGCATGGTGGACGCCGGCTTTGACATACGCAGGGAAAACTCGTCATCGGAAATTCTGCTACGCTCCAGCAGCGTACTCACAGTGGCTCCGGCAAGAAGCAGTTCATTCGTTGCTTCCACCTCAGTGTGCAGCTTCGCTTTTCCCAGGCTGCGTCCGTAACGCGCTCGTATTTCATCCGAGGGAAAGTTTGGTATGTCGTCGGTCAGCCATATCACCACTCGACGGCTCGCGGGATTGCGGCCCCCCGCCAGCAGATCTGCCGCCTGAAAGATTCCTTCATTGAAGAAGGCAGCTTCATCACTTTCCATGCGACCGGCTTTCTCAATGCTCGCCACAGCCAATGCGCGGTCCGTGGTGAAATCCTGTAACAACCGCGCCGACGCTGAATACGCCATCACCGCTACTTCGTCTTCAGGCTTCAGGTGCTGCAATGAAACCATCGCGTCCTTTGCAAGGGACTTGAGCACGGGCCTGACGCTATCGGTCAAGTCAAACAGAAAGACAATCGAAAGCGGAAGCTGGTCCTGGCTGATGGATGAGATATGTTGGCGAACCCCATCTTCATAGATTTCGAAGTCGTCCTGCTTGAGGTCACGAACGGTCTGGTGGCTTTTCTTCCCGGACACCTGCACGTCAACCGTGACCAGGCGAACGTTGACCCGGTAAACGCCTGCGCCGGTAGACTGACCGCTCGCTCTCCCGGCAGCGAAAGAAATAAAGAAAAGAACCAGGATGTAGATGAAAACGGGCCTCATGGAATGTGTCATCCCTGAAATGCTTAAAGCTTGTTTAAGAACGTACTCTGTTCAACCTTTTGCAACTAAACTTTTTCTTCAGGCGGCGCGACATGCCGGAAAGCACGCCATAGAAGGACGTCGTAAAGAATCTTCAGCCCGCCGCCAAGCAGCAGTGGTGCGGAAAATGCAACGGTCTGCATGAAGACACCTGCCAGGGAAGACGATGCAGCCCAAGACACGTTACGCGTCAGGTTGGTTACCCCGCTGGCATACGTCCGTTCCTCCGGCGGCACCACGCCGGCCACATAAGATTGCCGCGTGGGAACATCCATCTCTACCAGCGACTCGCGCAGTAAGAACAAGATGATCGCCCAGGTTGGCGAAGAAGCCAGCGGTACCGCAATCAGAAAGATGCTGGAAGGCAGGTGGGTGAAGATCATGGTCTTGATCAGACCGATTCGTTTTGCCAGCCACGCCGCACCCAGATGAGACAACGCGTTGAGAATGTGGACCGCGAAGAACAGAACCGCCAGATTATTCTCAGCGATGCCGAAGCGGCGAAAAAACCAGTAGGCGACCAGCGCATCGATCAGAAATCCGCCGCCGAAAGCGTCGATGGCAAACAGCGCGGAGAGTTTCTTCACCGTGTTTTTCGTTTGTTGCGAAACAGGCGCCGTGATCTTGCCGGGCAGATTGACCCGCGGGTGCTCTACCTGCGCGGAAAGCAGCAGATAAAGTCCGGCGCTGACCAGATTGATGGCTGCATATCCCAGGAAAACATAGCGGTAAGCAAGATTCAGATCCAGACCAAGATGCCGTTGCATGATCAGGGGCAACGCCGCAGCCAGGGCGCCAAGGGCCCCGCTGGCATCCAGCACCAGGCTGTACCATGCCAGACTCCATGTCCGGCGTTCATCGGGCACCAGACTGGGAATCAATGCCTGTTCCAGCGCGTAAGCCGCGCTACGGTCCGTTCCCATGCCGTTCAGCATTCCCAGGAACGCAACCGCAATCAGAATTGGCAACGCAAAATTGAAAACCAATGCCGCCGCGCCAAGGGCCGTCAGGAATGACAGGCAGCACAAAGTCCGTCGCCTGCCAAAGGCATCGGCGCGGAAGGTAACAAAAAGCGTTCCGGCGGCCGCTCCCCCAATCCCCGCGGCCAGAACAACCCCGATTGCTATGGAAGACAGGCCGCGACGATAAAGAAAAACACCGAGAATCACTCCCAGCAATCCGATGCCAAAAGATCGCAGCCACGCCGCGGCAAAAATCAATCCAAGATCAGTCCGTGATGCTGTCCTCACAGGTCCCACGTTTTGATCAATCATCGGATTGTCCCAGAGCGGCCAGATTCAGGCGCGTTTCATTCAAGTCAAGCTCAATCTCCAGGCGGCGCAGGACTTCATCGGAGATGCGCCCCTGGTCCCGCAGAGCAATAATCTTCTCCCGTTCCACGGCCAGCACCTCACGTGATATTCCCAGGAAGTGTAAGTACGTTTCGGACGCTTCTTCGTGGCCGTCTTCACCACTCAGTGTCGCAAGATGGTGCTGATAGTGGCCGGCCAGGTCGTCATAAATCTCTGCAAGATCAGCGTTGCCTTCTTCGCGACGTCGTCGCAGGTGTTCGACTGCTGCCTGCAACATCATCCGGCGCGCGTCGTCTTCCTCCGCGGTATCGGTTTTTTCGGCTACGCCCAGCACACGTATGATGGCAGGCAGAGTCAATCCCTGCAGCACCAGTGTCACCAGAATCACGCTGAAGGTGAGAAAGATAATGATGTTTCGCTGTACGAACGGACTTCCGTCCGCCAATACTTCAGGCAGAGAAATCGCTGCAGCCAGCGCGATCACACCCCGCATGCCGGTCCATCCCACGACGAAAATCTGAGACATGGTGGGCCGCTCATGCGTTTTCCCTAATAATCGTTTGCGAAGAAAGTAGGCCAACTGCGTGCTGGGGAATATCCACAACAGGCGCAGGATGATCAACACAGCGCTGAAGAGGAGCCCTAACAGAACCAGCTTGCCCATGCCGAAGCCCTGGATTCCGTTCACCACGCGATGCAACTGCAGGCCGATCAGGACGAATACCAGCCCATTCAAGATAAAGGTAAGTGCAGTCCACACCGCCGTGACCTGCATTCGTACCGCAGCGGAAAAGAATTTCGCGCTGCGCCGGCTCAAGTAAAGTCCACAGGAAACCAGAGCAAGCACGCCTGAGGCGTGTGCCGTCTCCGCGGCAAGGTAAGCAGCATAAGGGACCAGTATGCTGATGGTGATTTCAATTCGAATGTCATCAATGCGGCGCTCAAACCAGTCCACCACCACAGCGATAACCAGTCCGACTCCAAGACCGGCAACCACCATATAAGCAAGCCGCAACAAGCCCGCTGTGACAGTCGGCAGATGGCCACCGGACAACAGCATGAGGGCAAATTCAAGCGCCACCAGGCCCGTGGCATCGTTGACCAGGCTTTCGCCTTCAAGCACATCCACAATTCTTCGCGGCAACCCAAACTGTTTGGCAATCGATGTAGCTGCAATCGCATCTGTGGTGGCCACCACCGCTCCCAGCACGACGCCCACGCGCCAGTCAAATCCCGGAAAAAGCCAATCCGCAATAAGCGCCACGCCCACAACGGTGAAGCCCACCAGCCCAAATGCCAGCAGCAGAATACTCAGCAGGTTGTTATAGAAGTCGCGCCATGAGGTGAGCCATGCAGCGGAATACAACAGCGGAGGCAATACCACGATGAAGAAAATATCCGGATCAAGCCGGATACTGGGAATGCCGGGCAGGAAACTGATCAACAGTCCCGCTACCACCAGTACGATGGGATAAGGTGTCTTCAGCTTCCGCGCCAGTGCTACAAACACGGCCACAAACAACAGCAGAGTGATCATCACGATTTCTGCCGCATGTATGCCGCTCTGCACCGAACCCTCCTCTCAATGCCTTCACTCAACGCCCAACGCCCATCGCCCATCTAGTCTAGTGGATGCACATCTGTTGACTAAATACCTGGGCGATGACTTTGATCTCAGATGCTTCTCGATTTTCAAACCGTGATCGAAACCTGCATAGCCCAGGCCGCGCTCAGTTGCCGGGCAAGTTGAGCGATCCACGTCCAAAGGCCTCTTAAAGTCTTAAACAGTTCGGCATAGGGCTCTCTAAACCCATATCTGTCAGGGTTTTACATTGTTTTTGCAACTGCTTACCCCACACTTTACCCTGCCTTGCCCGCAAAAGTGATCTTATGGAGTGAGTGGATCTGAGGCGCCTTAGCTCTTGCTCCGGCAAAGAAATGGCGCGTCAGCGAAAGCACTACGCTAACGGAGAAACGGAACTCTTATGAAATCTAGTCTCAGCAGAATCGTCCTGTTTGTCGCCATCGCGGCTGCGATTGCGACCGCGCAGAATCGTCATCAGCCACCCGACCCCACGGCCCATATTCAGGACCACGTGAATTTCATGACTACGGTCTTGTCGCTCACGCCGGCACAGCAGCAGCAGGCCACCACAATCTTTACCAACGCTGCGAACACCTCAAAGTCGCTGCACGACCAGATGAGGAGTGCGCATGACGCTCTCAAGACTGCCATCCAGAAAAATGACTCAGCCGGCATTGACCAGAGTGCGGCCTCTATCGGCAATCTGACGTCGCAGATGATCTCGTCTCAAGCCAAAGCGGAAGCCGCCTTCAATCAAACTCTTACCCCTGACCAGCAGGCGAAGATGAGCCAGTTGCACAGCCATGGTCATGGCATGGGCGGTCCGGGCGGACATCCCATGGGCGGCATGGGCGGCCCTTTCTAGAGACTGATTTTTGCATCGTGCGCGAAGGATGCTCGCAAAGCGTCCTTCGCATTTTTCCAGAATGAAAGGAAACTATGCCACTTGTTGTTTTCCCCAGTTCGCAGGTGCCAAAGGCTGCTCCGCCGGCTGCTCTTAGAACCGCCGTTGTTGTGGACGATTCCTCCACCATCCTCCATGCCGTCTGCTCGTTGCTTGAACATCACAACATCGTGACCGTGGTGGGCCGGTCAGATAACGGTCTGGACGCAATGACCGAAGTCCAGCTGCGCAGGCCGGACCTGCTGCTGATGGACGCTGAAATGACCGGTATGAGCGGATTGCGTGCGTCACTGATGATCTCGCAGCTTCATCCTGAGATCACGATTATCCTGATGTCGATGGATACTGGCCACCGGTTCGTACAAGCTTGCCATGACTGTGGCGCTCACGCCGTCATTTATAAGCCGCGATTCCTGAAAGAATTGTGCCAGGTTCTTCATCTTGAGTCGTCAGCAATGTCGGATCCCACACTCGCGCCCAAACAGGCGGTCGCAGGAGTTTAGCAGCCATATTCCACTTCAAAAATGCCCCACTCTATAATTGATCCACGGGAGATGAGTTAGACCAAGACAGCTTTAAGCCGACCATGAAGACGTCCCTCAAAGAACGCCTGTTTACCTGGGCAGCCATTCCCGCCCTGACCATCGTGCTGATCACGCTGGCAGTTCTGCAATACAAATGGAGTGGGCAGGTCAGCACTGCCAATAAAGCGCAGATGCTGGCACAGCTTCAGGCGTCACTGTTCGGCTTTCGCAATGACCTGAATCGCGAGCTGAGTGGTGTTGCACTGGAAGTTCGCTCCGCAATCGATGAATCAGGGGACGATCCGCAAAAATTTGCCCAGAAACTCCGGCATTGGCAGCAGACAGCTGCCCATCCCGGGCTGGTCGCCAGCGTTTTTCTCTGGGACGTTGACCTGAAAGATCAGAGCAAGGGCCGGCTGCTGCAAGTAAATACAGCGAAAGAAACGGCTGAATCCGTGGCTTGGCCTGCGGTACTGGAACCTGTCCGCGAACACTTCAATGACATGCATTTCGCGCATGATCGTGGACGCTCTGGCCCTGCGCCAGATGATCGCCGTGCCATGCGTCACATGTCACAACGGCATATGGATGGACGTCACATGGCTGACCATCATTCAGCACAACATGGCGACGCATTCCTGCCCTGGGGAGTCGAACAGAATATCCCCGCGCTCTTGTACCCCATTTTTCAGCCCGATGGCGAACATGCCAGACTGATTATTGTGCAGCTCAATCCCGCGGTGCTTGAAAAGGAAGTGTTCCCTGAGTTGAGCCAGAAATACTTCCGCGGAGCAGGCAGCCAGGAATACAACGTCAAAGTCATCAACTCCAGTCCCGAAACACCGCAGGTCCTGTTCTCTTCAGGAAAGAAGGCCGACACTATTAATTCGTCTGCGCCCGATGGAAGCCTGAATCTTTTCGGAGCTCCATTCCGGCGGCAAAATCCTGGAATGGGCGGCCCCGGAGCAGATGTCTGGGGCATGATAGGAATGGGTGGCCCCGGAGGTCGTCCCCAGCCGGGTGAAAACCGGGGCGGTCCAGTTGGGCCTGGCGTTGCTCAGTCCGGTAATGGTCCTTCTTTTGAAAGACTGGTCAGGTTTTCGCCTGTCCCCTTTTCGCCCGATCAAGCGGGATGGCAACTGGTGGTCGCGCACCAGAGAGGATCACTGGAATCGGCGGTCAACAGCCTTCGCACACGAAATCTGATTGTCAGTTTCAGCGTGCTTGTACTTCTCGGTCTCACCATGACACTGATTGTCATCGGCGCGCAACGTGCGCGTAGACTGGCGCGGATGCAGATGGACTTCGTAACCGGTGTGTCCCATGAAGTGCGCACGCCGCTGGCCGCCATCACCTCTGCCGCAGAAAATATTTCTCACGGAGTGGTCACTGATCCCCAGCAGCTCGTGCGCTACGGAAATTCCATCCTGCGGCAATCCCGGCAGCTCAGCAACCTGATGGAACAGGTTTTACTGTTCGCCACCACGCAACAGACTCGCCATTACGATCTGCAGCCGGTTGATGTTTCTGAAGTGATTGAGGCAGCTCTGGAGAGCACTCTCTCGATCATCCACGCGGCCGGGTTTACCGTGGAAAAACAGATAGAACAGCATCTGCCCGCGATTGATGCCGATTTTGGCGCGCTCACGCAATGCCTGCAAAACCTTATTGTGAACGCAGTCAAATATGGCGGAGAAGCGCGCTGGTTGCGCGTCCGCGCTGCCGCCACGCGTGAAAACGGAGTTGTCTCCGAGGTTGCGCTTACCGTGGATGATCACGGCATCGGTGTCAGCGGCGCTGACCTGAAACATATCTTTGAACCTTTTTATCGCAGCGCTGCAGTGCTCGAATCCCAGATCCACGGTACCGGTCTTGGCTTGCCCCTGGCCCAGTCAATCGTCGAAGGTATGGGTGGACGGATAGTAGCTGAAAGCGAGCTCGGGAAAGGCAGCTCATTTACAATTCGATTCCGCGTCATGAAAGGCCTGAATGCACGTGAAGCTAAGTTGCCGTCTGATTTGCCCGCAAGAGAGTTCCCTTCATGAATGAACGTATTCTCCTGGTAGAGGATGAAGAAGATCTGCGCATGACGCTTTCTGACCGCCTGCGCAGCGAAGGTTACGTCGCGGAACAGGCGGCTGATGGCGCGGAAGGCCTGAAGAAAGCCGTCGAAGGCAAATACGATCTCATCATGCTGGACGTAATGTTGCCCAAGAAGAGTGGCTTTGATGTTTGTCGTGACATTCGCAACGCCGGCGTGACGGCTCCAGTGATCATGTTGACCGCGCGCGGCCAGCTTGTGGACAAGATCCTGGGCTTGAAAATTGGCGCCGATGACTATCTGACCAAACCTTTTGAGATGCTCGAGCTTCTGGCGCGTGTAGAAGCACATCTGCGTAGAGGCACCGGCGCTGCCGCGGACAAGACCGATGAGCGCAGTTTCGGCTCAGTCAGCGTTGATCTGCGAGGGACCACAGCCAGCCGCAACGGAAAAACCATCCCGCTTTCAGCGCGTGAATTTCGGTTGCTGCGCTACTTTGTCCTGAACCCGGGAACCACACTCTCGCGCGAGACGCTTCTGAAAGAGGTCTGGGGGTACAACGAAGATACGTTCACTCGGACGGTCGATGTTCACGTGGGCAGTCTGCGGCAAAAAGTGGAAGAAGATCCCAAAAACCCGCGCTTCATCGTGACGGTGCCTGGCCTCGGTTATAAATTTACCGGGCCCTGATCAACAGAACGATCAGTCGAGAGGACTCAGTGGGGCGGGCGCAGCCAGGGGCTGTCCGTGACTGATGAGCGCATCCGCGCAAATTTCGCAAAGCCTCTGATGACGGCGAAAAGCTTCATCTAATTCGCGATGATGAACGCCCAGCTGCTCGATTTCCTGCATTTCAGCTTCATTTGCAGACCGGTCCGCATCCGAAAAAAACTGATTCAAACGCATCTTGAAAACATGATCGTAAGCTGATGCTCTTGCCTGAAGGCTTCTGCCGAACTCGCATAAATCTGCCATAAGAGTGTACCCGCCCTCCCTTGTACCGCTTTCATAAGGCTGAGTCCACTGGCTTTACTGGCTTTTTACTTTTAATGACTATTCCTTAACGAAACTAAACGGTACCCAGGCTGCGATACCGTGAGGGTCTTGTAACCACATTTCGCCACTCAACCGGTCTGAAATGATTGCGCGCGTTTTATGCAAGAACTTTTTCAGGTACTCGTTCTATGATGGCAAGACAAGCTTTTTCAAAATAGAATCAGGCCGAGGTTGCTTTGACGGAATTGAGAAGGATTTTTCCTCTATCAGGAAAATGCTGCGCAATCGCAGCTTTGCTGTTTCTTACCCTGCTGAATGGCTGTGTGATTTCACCGCGACGAACTTTGGGCGGCGGCGGTACCGGTGGTACTGGTGGTGGTGGCGGCGGAACGGCAACTGGCGGCAAACTCTACGTTACCAGCGGCAACTCCATTGTTCGCTTTGACAGCGCATTGAGTGCGGGTGGAAATATTGCACCCGGTGGCACCATCATCGGCTCGGCCACCACGCTCTCGCTTCCCCAGGCTCTACAAATCGACCCGATCACCGATCGCCTCTATGTTGCAAACCAGGGCGCCAACTCAATCGTGATCTTTCCCGCAGCTTCCACCGCAACCGCCAACGTTACTCCTATCGCTGTTATAGCTGGGAACAATACCGGCCTGTCACTTCCCGTCGGTATCGCCCTGGACAACACCAGAGACATCCTTTATGTGGCTAACGGAACCAACATTCTGGTTTTCGCCAACGTCTCCACCATGGTTGGGACAGTCAACACTGCGCCCGCGCAATCCTTCATTACAGGATTAACCATCAAGGGAATTGCTGTGGATGATACCAACAACGTCCTCTACGTAGCCGATGCCATTGATAACCAGGTCGCCATTTATCAATCGGCGAATGCACAGAGCGGAGTTGGCTTTGCCAATGGAACAATCGTGGGAGCTGATACGACCCTCAATCAGCCCTCCGGCGTCGCAATCGACTCTGCTGGACGCCTGATTGTAAGCAGCCCGGGCGGCCCCAACATTACAGCTTTTCCAAACCCGACAATCGCCAATGGGGACGTTCTTCCGGCGGCTGTCATTACCGGCGGCAACACGCTCCTGTCATCGCCTTTGCAAATTGCTACCACCAGTTCAATCACTAACGGAGCGCTTTTTGTCGCGGACAACCAGGCAAACGTGGTGCAGATCTATGCTCCTATCTCCACTGTAACGGGAACCGTGAACCTGGCCCCGATACGGCAGCTCTCCGGAGCCACTACAACTTTGAGCCACCCTATCGGCATTGCGCTCGACTCCACCCGATGAAGCCCTAAATAGCTTCCAACAACTTCTCCGGTGAAATCGGGAGCGAACGGACACGCACACCGGTGGCATGATAGACGGCATTCGCAATCGCAGCGGCAACACCGGTGATGCCAATCTCACCGATGCCGCGGCAACCGATGGAATTGAAATTCTTGTCGGGGATATCAAGCCAGCTCACATCGATATGCGGCACATCGGCATGAACAGGAACCAGGTAGCCCGCCAAGTCGGCGTTTGCTGCCTGGCCGTGGACCGTGTCAAAGACCAGCTCTTCCATTAATCCATGGCCTATTCCAAACACGATGCCGCCAATGAACTGGCTGCGGGCAGTTTTACCACTCATTATTTTTCCACAATCAAAAACGCTGACGACCCTGGCCGCGCGAATGCGCCCGATGGATGGGTTCACACGTACTTCCACAAATTGCGCGCCGAAAGATTGGAACGCATACTGATCGTTCTGTCCCATGATCGGCTCAGACTTACATTCGGCCTCGATCACGTCTTTACCCGATTTCTTCATCAAATCAGCGATTGAAAGATTCTGTGAATCCTTGCCCGCCGATTCCACCAGCTGCCGGCGAATTTCCCTGCATGCATCCATCACGACGGGGGCCGTGCTAGCCGTGAGGTTGGAACCGCCAGCGACCGCACAGTTCGGAAATTCGGAGTCGCCAAGTTTACAGTTGACTCGCTCCACGGGAAGGCCCAGGCCTTCCGCGGCGGCGATCGTCAACATTGTGTACATACCGGTTCCCACGTCTGAACCCGCGGTGATAACTTCCGCGTTCAACTCGGCTCCTGAACGGACCAATCGCACCCTGACCGTTGCTCCCATTGCATATCCTGGATAGGTTGCGGTCGCCATGCCATAGCCGATGAGCGTCTTACCATCACGCATGGATTTCGGCTCAGATGTTCGCTTGGCCCAGCCGAAACGTTCTGCTCCCTGCTCATAGCACTTGAGCAGATTTTTGCTTGAAAACGGCTTTCCGGTCTGCGGATTCTTTTCCGGACAATTTCGCTTGCGCAGCTCAACGGGGTCCATCTTGAGCGCATAGGCAAGTTCATCCATCGCGCTTTCCTGCGCAAATTGACAGGACGCTTCACCCGGGGCGCGCATCCAGCTGGGTTTCATCATGTTCACGCGAACCAGTGTGTGCGTGGTTTCATAATTGGGCGTGGAATACAGCAAGCGCGAGGTAATGTTGCATGGTTCAACAAATTCGTCACGCACAGACGTTGTTGTGGTGATGGTGTGGCGCATTGCCTGAAGCTGCCCGTCACGCGACGCGCCAAGTTCGAAACGTTGCTGCGTCGCGGGGCGATGGCCGACATTCACCAGCACCTGGGGCCGCGATATGGAGGTCTTCACCGGGCGTCCAAGTTTCCTGGCCGCAATGGCCGTAAGAATCACGTGCGCTCCCACCGCAGCTTTGGAGCCGAACATTCCTCCCACAAACGGATTGACCACGTGTATTTGTTCCGCCTTTAATCCAAATGCAGCCTGCAAGACGGTCTTATCACCCATAATCCATTGCGTGGAGTTGTAAACGGTAAGCTTATCGCCGTTCCATTCGGCTATGGTCGCATGCGGCTCCATGGCGCAGGGATGCTCGACCGGGGTTTCGTAGGAAGCATCGATTTTGACTTCTGCCTTGCCCAGCGCGGTGTTAACATCTCCACGCGAAAGCTGAACATCCTCGCCATTCGCCTGCTCCGGCTTGTACATGGTGTCCCGTGCCTGGTCCGGCGAAAGCGCGAACTCTTCCCGCTCGTACTCAATCTTCAATAAAGATGCCGCATAGCGGGCCTGCTCAAGCGAGTCAGCCACCACCATGGCAACACATTCGCCAACGTAGCGTACTTCGTCCTTTTCCAGCGGCGGAGTGCTTTCTGCTGCGGCGCCGCCATCCTGCAAAGTCTGAGGCATTTTGCCCAGCTTGCCGCGGTTCTTGCGGGTAAGAACCAGACGGACTCCAGGCAGAGATTCGGCCGCAGAGGAATCGATCTTTACGATCTTGCCGCTGGGGATCGCACTGCCAACCATCACGCCGTGCGCCGCATTCTCCAGAGCAAACTCAGCAGCGTATTTCGCCGCGCCCGTGACCTTCTTGCGCCCATCCACTCGGTTCAGTGGTGTGCCAATGAGTGTTCCGCTCGCCATTTTCGTCTCCTATTTTCCCTGGTGTTTGGCCATCAGTTCTTCCAGCGCTTCAATCAGCGTGCGTTTAGCAAGAGGAACCTTGAAAGCGTTGTGGTCATACGTCTTCGCGGATGCCAGAGCTGCCTCGGCTGCAGCCTCAAATGTAGAGGTGTTGGCCGGCTTGCCGATCAGGGCCTTTTCGGCTTCCGGAGACCGCCATGGTTTGGTTGCGATCCCGCCCAACCCAATGCGAGCGTTCTTGATGGTTTGGCTGTCTAGCTCAAGGCCCACGGCAGCCGACGCAAGCGCAAACTCATAACTCGCGCGGTCGCGAACTTTCAGATAATGCGAATTGCGGGTAGCCGGAAGATCGGTCAGCTCTATGTGCGAGATCATCTCGCCATGTTCGAGAATGGTTTCTCGATGCGGTGTCTTCCCTGGTAGAACGTGGAAGTCTGTAAACACAATCCGGCGTGAACTCCCGTCCGCCTTGACCGTAATCACCGTGGCATCCAACGTGGCAAGCGCTGTACACATATCCGAGGGAAACATGGCAATGCATTGATCGCTGGCGCCTAGAACAGCGTGGCCTCTGTTGTAGCCTTGTATCGCATCACACCCGGATCCTGGGACCCGCTTATTGCACGCTGAGTAAACATCCCGATAGTAGGGACAGCGTGTCTTCTGCATGATGTTGCCGGCGGTAGTGGCCATGTTCCTTATCTGCGTGCTGGCGCCGGACAGCAAAGCTTCAGACAGGACCGGGAATCTCTCGCGGACAGCCAGATGCCACGCCAGGTCGCTATTGCGGACGTTGGCGCCAATGCGAATACTCTTTTCCGCCACCTCGATGTCTGACAGCGGCAGCCGGCTGACGTCCACCAGTTTGCTGGGTTGAAGCACATGGATCTTCATCAGATCAATGAGAGTGGTGCCGCCGGCAAAGAAGACACTTCCCTCTGCTCTGCTCACCTGGCGGGTTGCGTCCTCCACTGCGGAGCTCTGCACATATTGAAACGGCTTCATTTCCGGCCTGCTTTCTTCCCTTTACCCTGGCCATCTGCCTGGGCATGGCGAGGCTGCGCGTCGCGGGCATGTTTCACCGCGTCCACAATGTTGGGATACGCGCCGCAACGGCATATGTTCCCGCTCATGCGCTCGCGAATCTCTTCATCACTCAAATCATCCAGCCCGGGCGCGCGCAGCACGTCAGGCGTCACGTGGCTGGGAACTGCATCACCGGACTCCTTCATCAATGCCACGGCGGAAATGATCTGTCCCGGTGTGCAGTACCCGCACTGGAATCCGTCGCATTCCATGAACGCGGTCTGCATGGGATGCAACTCATCACCACTGGCAAGACCTTCAATCGTTGTAATCTCCAGTCCTTGCTGCGCCACGGCCAGACTCAGGCAGGCGAGAACGCGTTTGCCATCGGCCAGAACGGTACAAGCGCCACACTGGCCCTGATCGCAGCCTTTCTTGGCCCCAGTAAGATTGAGCTGCTCACGCAGGACGTCAAGCAGAGTTGCGCGCGGGTCAACCTGGATCCGGTGTGTCTCCCGATTGATTTTCAATTCAATCTTGAGCCTTTCAGTGGAACTTGCTGATTCAGTAGGAGGTTCCTGAACATGCGTTACAGACATAATTCCTCTCATTGCCGTGCGATATGGCGAAACATTTGAGTGTGATGCGATTCAAGCGTGATGAGATTGACGTGCGATGAGATTGACGGGTGATGAGATTGACGTGTGGTGAGTTTACGACTGATGCGACTGACGACTCATGAGAGCTAAGAACCATGGTACGAGTTGGAAGAACTCTCGCCTGCTTACCTAACCTCGTGTCTTTTCCGTTTCTTCACGAAAAATCTGAAATCCGGTATTGGCGGCAGGAACACCGGCATAGATCGCGGTCTGCAACAAAACTTCTTTCACGTCGCAGGCTTCCATGTCCGACGCAAGCGCCGCGCGCAGGTGCAGACGGAACTCTTCCCACCGGCCCAGGGATGCTGTGATTGCGAATACCAGGAGCCGTCGCGTGCGATGATCAAGGCCCGGACGAGTCCAGATGGTTCCCCAGGCATAGCGCGTGATGAGTTGCTGGAATTCGCGGTTAAGATCGTCAGCTTTGGCCAGAGAACGATCAACGTGTTCCGCACCTAGAACTTGCCGTCGAACCTGAAGGCCTGAATCGAACGGATCGGCGGAAGCCTGGCTCAGCAAGAGAAATTCCAGCACGGCTGTGGTGAAAGCACGCGGCTGCTCCAGATTGGACAGGTGAGCGCCCTGCAAGACAACAGATTTGGCGGAAGTAATTTCACGCGCGAGAATCTCTCCGTTGCCCTGCCATGGAGTGGAAGGATCAGAGTCACTGCCGATCACCAGCGTGCGAGCGGCTATTTTCCTGAGCTCGGCTTTGGTGTTCACATCGCGTAGCGCCGCGCAGCAGCCAATGTATCCGGCTGGTTCGGTGCCTAGCAGCACCAGCCTTGTGGACTGGCCATAGGCTGACGTTTGACGGGCCGGAGAGACGAATCTCTGCATCACGGCGTCGGCAATCGCCTTCATGCCGCCTTCATTCACAGCTTTGCGGCGAGCTTCCCATATGTCTGGCGTGGCAAACTGTGGTGAAGTGTTGGCCAGCACCAGTGCTGAGAGCTTTTGCGCGTGATGGAGCGCCAGCCATTGTCCTACAGCGCCTCCCATCGACAGGCCACAGAATGCAAACGTTTTTATCCCCAATGCCTGTATGAGTTGAACCAGATCGTTGCCTAGTTGGTCGATGGTATAGTCGCCTGCTGGAACACCCGACGCGCCGTGGCCGCGTGTGTCATAGCGGAGCACGCGGAAGTACGAGAGCATGTCAGGCATCTGCGGATCCCACATGCTGTGGTCGCAGCCCAGCGAATGCGACAGCACCAGGATGGGGAGGTCTTCGCGACCTTCCAGCCGGTAAAAGAGACGAACTTCTTTGGTGTCTGTAAAAGGCAAAGATCTATCCTTTTTCTTTTCTTTTTTTTCTTTCTTGATCGCTCACGGACGCCATGAGACGTTGCCGAAACGTGTCTGCCGAACCGAGGTAGGTTGCGGGATCTTCGAGAGCATTTAAATCCTGAACACTCATGTGCGTCGTGACTTCTTTTATTTCCGCCAATACATCTGTCAATCGTCTGCCCTGTTCAAGGCTGCGACGTGTGGCCTCTTCAACCAGTTTGTGCGCCACGTCGCGACCTATCTTCGCGCCCAGTAAGATCATGGCGCGCTCCGAGAAAATCCTGCCCTGGGTTCCGTCGATATTCGCGTGCATTTTAGATACGTCTACGTGCAAGCCTTCAGCGACACCGGCCATGGAAGCAATCGCCATGCCCGTTGCCGACATGACATCCGCAATCGTGCTCCACTCAGCCTGCCAGGCACCCGCCGCTCGTTCATGCTCCTGCGCCATTCCGGAAAGAAAATTTGCGATAAGCCCCGGTGTGCGATTGGCCGCTGCCAGCGTGAGAGTGCATCCAACAGGATTCTGTTTGTGCGGCATGGTGGAAGAACCGCCTCTGCCGACTGCGGATGCTTCTCTGGCTTCGCCAACTTCCGGCTGCGATAGCAGAAGTATGTCACGCGCCATCTTGGCTAAAACGCCTGCGAGTATCCCGCAGGAGGCGAGCAGAGCAGCAAATCGATCGCGATGAGCATGCCACGGCGCATCGGGTATCTGCAGATCCAATTCCCCGGCGAGGGCGGTTGCAACTTCCATTCCGCGATTGCCAAGGGCAGCGAGTGTCCCGCTGGCGCCACCAAATTGCAACACACATGCCTCAGCGAATGCCTGGGCCACGCGCATACGCGAGCGATGTACCGCGCCGAGCCAGCCGGCCGCTTTCAGGCCAAAGGTGATGGGTGTAGCGGGTTGCATCAGCGTTCTGCCAAGCATCGCAGTACCTGCGTGCTCCTGGGAGATTCGCATGAGGCTGGTCTCGAGTGTGTCGAGATCGGATTCAAAAATCAGCCGGACCTTCTTTAAAAGCAGAACCATCGCTGTATCGCATACATCCTGGCTGGTGGCGCCCCAGTGCACAAACCCAGCAGCGGATGCATCTACGGTGCGTACATGTTCAGTCAGTTGCTTAACGAACGGGACCGCCGGCGTGGCGCTCTGCAAACTTGCGCTGGCCAGAGCAGAGGTCTCCAGTTTGCCTGCATCGGCGGCGCGCTGAATGCTTTCCGCGGCGGCCGCAGGAATAACTCCCAGACGACCTTCAACGCGGGCAAGCGCAACTTCAAAGCGCAGCATCGCCTCAACTACAGAGGCGTCAGAAAACACGTAGTCCACCTGCGGGTTTGTCGTCAGACTGTCAATCAGGCGCACTGGCATTGGTTAGTCTCTGGTTTCGTTTCCAAGCTGCTTGAACTAGACATCAAAGAATACGGTTTCATTTTCGCCGCACAAGCGGATTTCAAAATACCATTCTCCCGGTCGATCCGTGGAGGCTTGCAGCAAGAGGGTACTCTGCCTGTCTGCTGGAACCAGTTCCATCACCGCATCTTCTTGCAGCGCCGGGTCACCGCTGAAATATGCTCTTGTCGCCAGACGCTTGAGTATTCCACGCGCGAAGACAGAGATATTGAAATGGCTCGCCTGCTTGCGGCCATCATTCGCCGCCACTCGCCCGGGTTTGATCGTCTCGAAGGTGCAGCACCCATGTTCATTGGTCGGCAGCCGCCCAAATCCACTGAACTGCGGATCAGCCTCCGCCCGTTTCGGATCGTCCGGATGGTTATGTTTCCCTTCCGCATCGGCCTGCCATATCTCGATCATTGCATCCGGTACCGCTACGCCGTCTCCATCCAGTACGCAGATTCTCAGCCGCATGCGCTCGCCCTTGGTGTTTTCTCTTACCAGCGATCCCACACAATGAGTGTCAGTGCAGCCTAAATGAAAGAACGGGCCCACGGTTTGTGATGGCACGGGAACGTGATCCACACCAGATCTCAACGTAACACCTCAAAGGGCGTGGCTTCGCGTCCGCGGAGCACGATGTTGAACTGATAACCAAGCGCCCATTCCGGCGTGGTGGTGGCAAGATCAAAATTTGCAATCAGGCTATCCCGCGCACGTTCGTCAGGAATGGATTGAAAAATCGGATCGTAGGCAAAGAGCGGGTCGCCGGGAAAATACATCTGTGTGACCAGTCGTGTGGCGAACGCGGGACCAAAAAGAGAAAAGTGTATGTGCGCCGGTCGCCATGCATTGTCATGATTCTTCCACGGATACGCACCTGGTTTCACTGTAGTGAAGCTGTAATTGCCGTTATCGTCACTGAGTACCCGCCCTGCGCCCTGAAAATTCGGATCCAGTGGCGCCGGATGATTGTCACGATCGTGGCGATACCTTCCCGCCGCATTCGCCTGCCATATCTCAATCAACGTATGTGGCACCGGCCGGCCGCTATCATCCAGTACGCGTCCGCTTACAACGATGCGTTCACCCAGCGGTTCACCATCACTTTGCCGGGTAAGGTCCCTGTCAGTTGGCGACACGGCATCAGGTCCAAACACCGGCCCCGTGATCTCTGACAAGGTATGAGGTAGCAGAATGAGCGGCTTTCGCGGCGCACGCAGCACTGTGGCCCGATATGGCTCGTACAGAGAAGCCGGCTGGCTGGCGGCATCATGTCTGCGATATGCGACTACTTTCGACATATTCGGGAATGAACGTTTAACCAACTAATGTACACGACTCCACCGTTTGACTGTCTGCGGGACGACACGATGCGACCAGAGACGCAGCCCAGTAACGCCATGCTTTAACATAATTGTGAATTCTATGGTTCAGAAATTGCGCACCCAGGTTGCCATTGTGGGCGCCGGCCCTGCCGGGCTGGTGCTTTCGCATCTTTTATATCTGCAGGGCATTGATTCCGTCGTGGTAGAAAACCGCAGTCGCCAGTATGTGGAAGAGCGCGTGCGCGCCGGCGTTCTGGAACAAGGTACGGTGGACCTTCTCACCGAAATGGGAGTGGGAGAGCGGCTCAAGCGAGAAGGCCTGGTGCATTACGGGATTGAACTGCGATTTAAAGGCCACGGACATCGTATCGATTTCCAGGACCTCACCAACGGCAAAGGCATCACCATCTATGCCCAACACGAAGTCCTGAAAGACTTGAACGACGCACGTCTCGCTACGGGTGGCCGGATCATTTTTGAAGCCGAAAATGTGGCTGTGCGCGATTTTGACACCGACTCGCCGAAACTTCTCTTCCGCAAAGACGACAAGGATTTCGAACTTCAATGTGACTTCATCGCAGGCTGCGATGGCTTTCATGGAATATGCAGGCCTGCCATCCCCGCCGACGTTCTTACCATGTACGACCGCACTTATCCCTTCGCGTGGCTGGGCATTCTGGCCGAAACGCCGCCGGCTTCTGACGAGCTCATCTACGCCTACCATGAACGTGGTTTTGCGCTGCTCAGCATGCGGTCGCCTCACATCAGCCGCCTTTATATTCAGTGCTCGCCTGACGAAGATATTGCCTTATGGCCTGACGACAAAATATGGAAGGAACTTCATGAGCGCCTGGCTGCCGAGGATTTCATTTTGCAGGAAGGAACGATAATCCAAAAGGGCATCACTAGCATGCGAAGCTTTGTGGTTGAGCCGATGCGCTACCAACGCCTTTTCCTTGCCGGCGACGCCGCCCACATTGTGCCGCCCACCGGCGCCAAGGGCCTGAACCTGGCTGTAGCGGATGTTCGTGTCCTGGCGCGCGGCTTTGACCAGTTTTACAAACATGGCCGTGCCGACTTGCTGGATCGATATTCTGAAATCTGTTTGCGGCGCGTATGGAAAGTCCAGAGATTTTCCTGGTGGATGACATCCATGCTGCACCGTTTCCCGGATGAGAACCCGTTTGATCAACGCCGGCAACTGGCAGAGCTGGACTACGTGACCGGTTCACGAGCTGCGTCACAAAGTCTGGCGGAGAACTATGTGGGATTGCCTTTCGACGAAGACTAAACGACTCCCCGCAAGTCTCTAGCGTGAATTGAGAAGTCCCAACCTTCGAAACTCTTCGCGCACAGAGCGATAGCATTCACAGGCAATCTTCTCCAGGCCTGCCCTGCTGCGAATCATGACTTTGCCGCGGGAATAATCAATGAGATCTGCTCGCTGCAGCTCTCCTGCGGCCAGCGTCACGGTGGTACGTGGAGAGCCAAGCATCTGCGCCAGGAAATCGTGGGTTAGAAGTAACTGGTCAGCTTCTACCCGGTCATGGCAGGTCAAAAGCCAACGGGCAAGGCGCGCATCAATCGTATGCAGCCGATTGCAGGCGGCCGTTTGTGCGCTCTGCGCCAGCAGACCCTGCATATGTTTAAGAAGAATCTTGTTCAGTTCCCCGCCGCGCTCAAATTCCTCTTTCACGTGCTCCGCTTTAATGCGAAAACCGAAACCGCCAATCTGCATGAACGTTCTACCGGGAACGCTTTCCGTGCCCAGCAGGATTGGAAGTCCCACCATCCCTTCATTGCCAATCACGCCCACTTCAATGGTGTCCCCTGTAGCCAGAGTCAAGACGATAGAGGCCATGCCATCTTCCAGAAAATAGGCGTAGCTGGCCTTTCCATCCAGCAAACTATGCCCCTGTTTAAGGGTTACAGGCTCAAGCTGACGGGCCAAACGGTTAATTTCGCCCTTCGGCAGGGATGCCAGAATCCGATTTTTGTATTCAGTGATAGAAGTCTTATGGGCTGTCATTGAGTCCGAATCAATCAGGTACCCGGGCCCAGAGAGCTTGATTTCGCAAACAACAGAAATCACAGGACAACCAGTACAAGTTGGGAAACGCATACTTATAAAGGTTTGGTCAGGGCCTTGTCTGTCTGGAGTCGGACGAGGGGGTAATAAAGAAAGCACCTGCGTGCTGGCGGAATTCAGGGAGGAATGAGCAGCAGGGCAGATTGCCTGCTGCTCCCACGCAGGCTATTTCGTTGCGAAGTCTTTCTTACGAATCAAAGCATGGACACCTTTAGTTCTGTCCACCACCTGGGAAACTTCAAAATCGGCCGCCGCGCTGAGATAGGCAAAGGCCGTGGCGCGATCCATCCCCATCTTTTCTGACAGGAAACGGACGGCTTCACGTGTGGCTTTCTTCATGGCTTCATTCAGATCAGGATCAAGGCCAATGGCTATCCAGTAGTCCGGCGTTTCGGCAAATGGGCCGGCCAGTTTGCCGTTTCCCGGAATCGCAGAATCACCAGCTTTCAACACAGTCAGCCGTAGCGTGGTGCGCAGGGACCCTTCAATCGCGGTAAGTGAGACTTCCCCATTTCCCTGGGCAAAATGCGGATCAGCGAGAAAGAAGTTAGCTCCTGCGACCTGCACGGGAATGTACAACGTGGCGCCAGCCGCCAGGTAATGGATATCGAGGTTGCCGCCGTAGTCGCCCGGTGGGATAGAGTTCGGCTTTCCGGCGATGTTGGGAGACACGCCCATGGTGCCCATGAACGGGGCCATCGGGATATGTGCCTCTCCTTTGGCCGACTTTAGAATTCCGTACCACTTGCCGTTGATCTGCTTGATGGGAACAAACTTAGAGACATTGTTATAAAGCTCGGGTTTTTCCGCGCCGGCACCCGCCTGCGGTCCGGCATTTTCAGGAAACTCACCGGGCAGTGCGCCTTTGCCATGCCTATTGCTGATCACGCCATAAGGAACGCGCGGCGTCAGCGAAATCATGTCCACTTTCAAGACATCGCCCGGCTGCGCACCTTCAATGGCTACCGGCCCAATCACAATGTGCGGACCATCTTTCGCAAAATCATGTACCACGCTTGACGAGGTGATTGCTTTGCCATCATTCAATATCTGGTCTGGCGGAACGCCAAAGCCGGCAAAGTACTTGGCCGGATCGCGTCCCTGATCTTCCAGAATGCCTTCGTGGGAAAGCGTATCGAACGTTACCGTGGAGCCGGATTTGATGCTGATGATCGGCTTGGCCGCATTGTCCGGCAGATAGCCCCAGCGAATGGAATCAGGAGTAATCGGCACGTAGTAGTCCGATTGAAGTTTGACGGAAGCGCCAGGTACCGGCTTATCTGCCAAAGGCTGCAGAATCGCGGTCTGGGCGGCGAGACTAAGTGTTGAGAGGATGAACACTGCGCACAACAAACGGGAATTCCGCGAGAAGTAGTTGGTCATGTCAGCGGCATTCTACCCATCTTTCCCGCAGAAGCGCTATTGATTAAACAAATATCTCAAATAGGCGTTCCCAATCCAGAAGCAAGGCTCTTAACGTCCCTTGTCTGCGACGGCTTCAGACTCGCGTGCGACCAGGCGGCGCGATCGCACAGCCTCTGAAAGTTCGCACAACAAGGCGGTAGTCTCATCCCAGCCGATGCACGCGTCGGTGATGCTCTGGCCATAGGTCAGGGATTCCCCGGGAACCAGTCTTTGCGCGCCGGCAACTAGATTGCTTTCCAGCATCACGCCAACAATGCTGTCACTTCCCTTTGCAACCTGGGCGGCGACATCGCGGCATACCAGCGGCTGTCTCTTGTGGTCCTTGTTGCTGTTCGCGTGGCTGCAATCAATCATGAACCGCGGAGACAATCCTGCACGCTCTAATTCCGTCCGCACATGCGCCACAGAGTCAGCCGTGTAGTTCACTATTTTTCTGCCGCCCCGCAGGATGATATGGCAATTTGGATTGCCCAGGGTGCCGAAGATCGCAGATTGGCCCTGCTTGGTGTGTCCCAGGAAATAATGTGGATGCGATGCCGACTGTATGGCCTCAATGGCAATCTGTATATCGCCCGACGTTCCATTCTTGAAACCCACCGGGCATGACAGACCGGAGACAAGTTGACGATGCACCTGGCTCTCCGTGGTGCGTGCGCCAATGGCTCCCCAGCTCACCAGGTCAGCGACATATTGCGGTGTGATGATGTCAAGAAATTCCGTGCCCGCCGGGACGCCCATATCGACAAGATCAAGAAGCAAATGACGCGCCATGCGAAGACCATCATTGATCTGAAAGGTTTGATCCAGATACGGATCATTGATCAGACCTTTCCATCCAACGGTAGTGCGCGGCTTCTCAAAATAGACGCGCATTATGATCTGTAGCTCGGCTGCCAGTTCGGGAGTGATTGCCGCCAGCTGTCTGCCATATTCGCGTGCGGCCTTTACATCATGGATGGAACATGGACCGACAACGACCAGAAGCCGATCGTCTTGCCCATTGAGAATCTTGCAGATGGATTCGCGCGTCTGAAATACGGCGTCTGACGCGCTGCTGGTGACGGGCAGTTCCTCCTGCAACACCACCGGAGGTAACACAACTTTTGTCCATTTAATCCGAAGATCGTCTGTCGGGTGGTGCATGCGAATCGTGCTTGAAAAGTCCCCTTTGTTCTGTTTGATTGAACCATTATAAGCTGCGGTACTTTGTAGAGAGTAGAGAGCTGTTGAAAAATGCCGGTTCCCTCGCAACGCGTTCCTCTGCCACCCAAAACAAACGCAAACCGAGGGTGCCGCGCGGGGATGACGAACTACGATCCTAACGATCCGAATGGTGCCAATTACTGCTCCCCGAGCGCTGAACAAGAAGTGGGGAACGGCCATGTCTGGACGTTCCGTAGTTTGCAGTGCGACTCTATGCAGCAAAGGAAAACTTTTTTCGCCGAGACTGAGAATGCGGAAACCACTATTACTGTTCAACGCGAGAATTCACGTTACTTTCCTTTCGCTTAGCCCTCCGCACATCCTCAGAAGCTTCTCATATCTGCCAAAAGGTCATGGTACGAATTTCCACTTTGCAACTATCCCTCAACTCTCAACGGCAGGGGTAAACTAGAGTGGAGTTGCTGGATGGTGAACCGTGCGTCATGTAAGATTTCTGTTCGCTCTTGTCCTCCGTAGCTTTCTCCCAGTTGTTTTCCTGAACGCGCTTTTCCTGAACGCGCAGTCAGTTCCCCTGCGCACCCCTGTTTCGCGTCCGATGGCTCTTCCTCTGCAATTTGAAGAGAACGTTGGTCAGTACAACCTGCCAATGCAGTTCGCCGTGAGCGGCGCTTCCGGCCGGTTGGTACTTGAGCCCGGCGGAACACTGGCTTGGCTGGTGGGTGACGCGAAGGTGCGAGTTACCCCCGTTGCCGGTAATTCCAAATCCCGTCCGGTGAGCGATGATCTTCAGATCACCCGGCGAAATTATTACTACTCAATCCCCGTCCCGCGTGAATACACCAACGTCCGCAGCTTTGGCCGCGTACGGTATCCCGAAATTTACCCGGGGATTGATCTTGTGTATTACGGGAGCGAAGGCCAACTGGAGTACGACTTCGAAGTTGCCCCGGGCGCTGATGCCTCGGCCATTGCCCTGAGGGTGGAAGGCGGTACGGCCGAACTGCATGACGGTGATTTGCTTCTGCGTGCGGGAGGCGAGGATCTAACTATCAAAGCGCCGCGTACCTATCAGGTGCATAACGGTGTAAAGAGTGAAGTGAAATCGACGTTCTCCATGCTGGACCGCGCGACTTTCCGATTCGCGATTGAGGCGTATGATTCAACCCTCCCTCTCATTATTGATCCGGCCGTGCGCTACACGGCAGTGATTACATTGCCGGCACCTTTTCTGCCTACCAGTCTCGCGCGAGGCGTTGCTGCGGATTCACTCGGAAATGTGTATGTGTCCGCTGAAACAAACTTTACCGAAACTCTTACGGAGCAAGGCTTCATTTTTGGCCCCAAATCCTGCACAGTGACCAAGATTAATGCACAAGGAACCGCTATCGTTTATCAGACAACTCTGGATCTTCGCGGAACTGCATGCGGCCTGGTAGCCGTTGATAGTGGCGGGAACGCCTACTTTTCAGCCAATGGAACCATCACACCGACTCCGGGCGCGGTACAGGCCCTGAACAAAGGGGCGGACAACTCATTCATCAGGCTTAACCCCTCCGGCCAGGTCTCTTACGCAACCTATTTTGGCGGAAGTGGAGCTGATTCCATTGAGGCGCTGACGGTTGATTCAGCGGGCGATCTGGTGGTATTTGGCGGCACATTTTCAAATGATTTCCCGCTTAAAAACCCTCTCCAAACTACCCTCAACAACAGCAACGGTAACGGCTATATCTTCTCGTTGAACGCGACGGGTACCGGCGTGAATTTCTCAACGTATTTCGGGCTTAATACGGGGGGCATCCTGGCTGCGGATAACGCCAACAACATTTACCTTTCAGGCAGTTCGGGGTTTCCTGCTCAAAATGCTGCGATTGCGAACTGCGCCAAGGCCCCTCTTGCACTGTCCTGCAACACCGTGACTAAATTCACGCCGGCTGGTGCGGTGGTTTTCTCAACCTTTGTTTCCGCCGATGGGAGCCTTGCGCCTGAGGGTGTGGCCGTCAACAGTGCCGGCACCGTATACCTGGGAGGCTTGATTATCGACGCCCAAACGCAACAGGCCCAGCTCACACTCTCGACTGTGGACAAGACCAATGGCTCACTCACACCAGTTAACATACCTCTCGTGCTTGGCAACAACGTCGAAACATTGCTTCCTCTCAGTATCGATGCCGCCGATAACATTTACATGCTCGCAGGTTCGCTGCCAAAACCCCCTCCGGGCAGCTTGAATCAGCTCCTTTCCGTTACTTCAACCGGAGCTCTTAATTTCCTTGTCTCATTGCCAAACGACATGCCAGGCAGCATCGCAGCCGGTCCGGGTGGAAACTTCTATTTACTGAACCCCTCTCTTGCCGTAAACCCGCTGGTGCTCCTGAACGGCGGAGTTGGTGCCGAGTTTATCGGTTCAGTGGCAGCCTTCTCAAGCGCTGACTCAGCAGCGCTGGCCTATACGCCGGTGACACTCGACTTTGGCAGCGTGGGGGTGGGATTGAACTCGCACGTGGGAACCATCGAGATCGGGGACTACGGTTCTGTCCAGCTTACGCTTTCCGATGCCACGGCCACCGGCGACTTCTCTGTGGCAACCTTTGGTTGCACGCCACCATTTTTTGTCATGAGCGATATCCCCTCATGTGGTGTTGACGTAGTGTTTAACCCTACAGGACTCGGGACACGGACCGGTTCATTGACAATCACCAGTAATGCTCTGACGAACCCCACCGTAATTCCGCTTTCTGGGACCGGCGTCCCCCCGCCGCAGCCGGGGCTGGCCTTTTCTGCTATGAGCTTGAACCTGGGCGATACTCCGGTGAACGGGAACAGCGCGCCGCAAACTGTCACACTGACGAGTAACGGCAGCGGGCCGGTGAACTTCGCCCGCATCGATACAACAGGCGACTTCATTGAGGCGAACACCTGCGGCATTTCCCTTGCGATCGGCGCCCAATGCACGATCTCGGTCATACTGCATCCGAATGCCGCCGGCGCCAGGACGGGAACGGTGGTGCTCACGGACGATGTTGCCGGCAGTCCGCAGACCATCAACCTGACCGGCAATGGCATAGCCGGGTTCTTTATCGCCTCGCAAACGACCAATCCCAGCATCACGGTAACTGCCGGACAGAGTGCCAGCATGCAACTCAATCTGGGCAGCTCTCTGGGTTTTGCCGGTGCTGTTAATCTCTCTTGCTCGGGTATGCCCGCGAACTCAACGTGCACCGTGTCGCCCAGTTCGGTTCAGCTCGCCGCCAATGGCACAACTCCGATTACGATTTCCGTTACCACTGTGGCGCGCCCAGTCAACGCTGGCCTGCTTCCGCAGGGTGGAGCACCATGGCCTGGGATTTTCACCGTGCTCGCAGCTTCCCTGCTCGCGCTTGTGCTAAGCACATTCTCCGCGGGCAGGTCACGCAAAGTTACGTTTGCCGGAGCAACGCTGCTTGCGCTTGCCTTCGCTGGTTGCGGCGGAGGCGGTGGTGGGAGCAGCACGCCTCCACCGGTCGTGGGAACGCCAAACGGTGTTTTTATCATCACGGTCACTGGCACGTCTGGCACCATCACTCAGTCACAGGCCATTTCATTAAACGTGAACTGATCTCTTCCAGCCCTTCAACCGCAATAAGGCGGAGGCCCACCAGGCCCCCGCTTTTTCTTTGCTGCGGCACTTAAAACTTAAAGACGAGCAATCTAGCCTTGTATCAGAATTTCACCGGATGAGACACATAAGTGAGCAGATGTTGAAGCGGTAATCACACATCCGTGGCGCGGTTGGGAGAGGAGCGATCAGGACTCTGGGAGCTGTCGTAGCGAGCGAACACGCACGATTCGTCAGGCGTCGCCGCGAGCGAGAGAAAAACTAATCAGGCTTCAAGGGGTGCACAAGTTCATCGGAGAGTGGAGAGCGTACTTGTAAGTCTTTGATTTATTTGGCTGCCCCCCAGGGATTCGAACCCCGATAGGCTGCTCCAGAGGCAGCTGTCCTACCATTGAACGAGGGGGCAGTAAGCAAAACGACTTGTCAGCAGCGAAACTGCTGACCCCATTGATTTTATGATGGCTCGAGCGCAAGGTCAAACGGTGTTTCTCGTTTTTCAAGCAAGAATGCCAGACAGAAAGTCAGACAGAATGGCAGGCATGAAGTGTGAGCGCTGCCAACTCAAGACTATTCTCGCTGTCTGCGCCTCAGTGCTCGCTCTTCTCTTAGTGCTCGCTCTTCCCTTCCAGAATGGCTCCTTTGGACTGCACCTCAGAAATATTCGGCGGATTGTGACTTGGCTCAGGGCCGCCATGGAGAGCGATCTGGCCGTTTCGCAGGATGTTGATGGCATCAGCCAGAATGCGTGATGCTTCCTGCGGGGCGTGAAAACCCATGGAATTTTCCGAAGCCATGAAATCCACCATAAAGCCGCCGTGGCGTTGCGCATCCCGCGCCTTGGCCAGTTGTTCCGGCGTGACTTTGTCTTTGTTGGCTTTGATGTCATTGATCAAGTCCATCAAGGCGTCCAGCGCCGTATTTTGAAGGTGAAAGTAACGGTCCTGTATTTCTTCCACCCGCGACTTCAATTCGTCTTCAGGAATGTGATGGCACGTCTGGCATGAGCGATTGATCTTCAGCAATGGACTATTCACCTGATGATCGCTGATTTTCAATCCGCCCGCGCGTGTATAGGGCATATGACAATCTGCGCAGGCAACGCCGGAACGAGCATGCACGCCCATGTTCCACACTTCAAATTCCGGATGGCGCGGTTTCATCATGGACGCTCCCGTATCCGCATGTTCCCACTCTTTGACTTTGCTGGCGTCTTCCGCAGCCATAATGTCTTCTACATGCAGGCCCTTGGTCCAGGGGAAGGTCAGAGTCTTGTCGGGTGGCTGGAAGTAATAGGTAACGTGGCATTGGCCGCAGACGTAGCTGCGCATCTCCTGGCGCGTGGCCATCTTATTGACGTCATAATTCTGGACTCCCTGTGAAGCCTTTAACGCCTTGATGCCTTCAATGAAGGCTGGCCGCGTCACGCGCAGCGCCAGGTTCTGGGGATCATGGCAGTCAATACAGGCAATGGGATGTTGCGCGTATTTACGGGCTTCCGCGTATTTCATGTGGTTGACGGCCTGAAAGCCCTTGTACATGTCTCCGTTGCCGAGCTGGTTGTAAATGGTGACCATGGATGCGTGGCAATTCATGCATGCGCCCGGCGGATTGAACTGCTGGCGCTCGGTGAACGTCTGATCGTCCAGCATGTAAGCATGGCCGCGACGCTCGCGGTAATCCTTGGCAAACGCGTAGCCGGCCCACATCGTCTTCAATCGAGGATCGTCTTCCACCTTGGAGCGCGCCACTAAGGAGCGTGGATCAGCCTGGGTGGGCGAGTGCGGCTCAGCCTCACTCCCGCCGTACTTGGTTCGCTGCATGTCCAGGGTGCGCAGGTAGAGATCGTACTGCATGGGAAAGTTCTTGCCCCAGACAGCGGGATCCGCAATGGTGTCATTCAATTCGACGACACGAAAATACGGATTTCGAGCTTCCTGTTTGCGCTCAAAGATATTGATCAGCAGCGCTGTGACCGCGAATATCGCAATAGCAGCCAGCACTACGGTCAGAACCAGAAACAAACGAGGGCGCGTGTTCTCTTTGCCGTCGGTCATGGATTGCTCCCGAAAAATCCAGGAAATTCGAGCCGCGCGGCACTTTCAGAATGGCCTACAGAAAGATGGCATCGTGTGCAGTGGATACTTTCGGCTTTGCCATGCACGTTGCCGGCGTCGATGTCCTGGGTGATGGCGGCGTGACAATACCGGCATGCCGATTCTGTCACCTGTCGATCAAAATTCGTGATCTGAATAACGTCTGGATATTTCCCGGTGGTGAAATAAAACGAATGAAAGAACCCGTTACTGGCTTTCACCGCATATTTTCCGAGCACATTGTGGGGCGTGTGGCAGTCATTGCAGGTGGCTGCGGAACGATGGCTGGATTTGACCCAGCCGCTGTACTGATCATTCATCGCATGACAGTTGGCGCAGGCGCTGGGATTGTCTTCCAGATATGAATAGCCCTTGGCATAAACAAAGGCATAGCTGCCCGCACCAAGGATGGCGCCAAACAGAATCGCGAGGACAATATACTGGACGGAACGTCGCATTGTCTCCCAACTTGCAGGAACCGCGATGGGTCACAATATCTTCGTCACATGAGTCTTCGTGACAAAATCTTCGTCACAAAATCTTCGTCACAAAAACCAGAAGCCCGCTTTAGATGGTCATATGGCTCTTGTTACGAAACACAGATCTTCAGCAGCGAAGATTAGAGAGCTCCCATCAAGATGCATGGTTACACGTATCTGTAACCGATACATCTGTCAAAAGAAGACATCGGGGGAATGTTGTTCAAATTGGATGGCTGCTATTGAACAGCGGAGTGCCATGCAATTTCGGTGGGCTGCTCAAGCGGATAGTCGAGTTCTTTCCACCCGGCCAGTCCGCCTTGCAGAGGACGGACTTTCTTGATTCCCAGCTTCTGTAATTTTTGTGCCACCCGGGCACTGGTCGCTTCGTTTGGTCAAGTACAGTACAGGACAATATCCTGATCGATGGGCAGCGTGCTTGCTTTCTGGGTTACATCGTCCGGCAGCATGCGGATGGCGCCGGGGATGCCCCGGGGATCGGCGACGGAATCAAGAGGATGGCGAAGATCCACGATCACCACACGCGTACCGGTTTCCATCAACTCTCGCAGGTCCTGCGGCGTGATGCGTGACTTGTAAAGCTCTTTGAAAAAGCGGCGACGCTGTACGTACTTGACCACAACATTGCCGACGACCAGAGCCAGCCCAGCTTCAAACACCACTGAACCAATCCTTGGCATCAGGCGGATGTGCTCCACAGGCAGATATCCGGCCAGCATGAGTGCGAGAACGAAGACCGCGGTGCCGCCAGTGTTGGCGATCAGAAACTGCCGGCGACTTACGCCCCCCAGTCCAGCGACGGCAGGAATGATGTGCGAGACACCCGGCAGCCACTTGCCAAGGAAAATTGTCCGGCTGGCGCCTTTCTCAAGGAACACCTTAGATTTGCGGACACAAGTATCTGGCTCAAAAGATATTTTGCAGAGTGTGGAAAGCACGCTGTCACCGCGGATGCGGCCTGCTTCAAACCACAAAGCGTCACCGATAATACAAGCCAGAAGAGCCACCCAGAAGCCGAGGTCAAGGCGCATTTGACCGGCAGCAGCCAATGCCCCGGCGCCGACCAGTACCGGCGAAAGAAAAAGCGGCAGCCCAACACGCTCCAGCAGGGCCGAAGCCAGCAGAATCGCATAAGGATGACTGGTGAGCAGATTGAGGAGTGATTTCACGAATTTCAGAGACCCAATAACAGTGTACCTCAGGGAACAATCTGTTACCCGCACCGGATTCAGTTAATCTAATCGCAGACAGAGAGGACTCTAGTGCTGAATATCATTTCCGTATTTGCCGGAATATTAGTGCTGATGGTCGTGCTGTGGGAAACATTTGAGACCATCGTGTTGCCACGACGCGTAACACGCCAGTTTCGACTGACACGGTTTTTCTATAAATCCACCTGGATACCATGGCGCGCCGTGGCCAGACGAATCCAGAAAAAGAAAACCCGTGAAGCCATGTACAGCTACTATGGGCCGCTCTCCCTGCTCATGCTCATGGCGTTGTGGGCCATGGGGATGGTCTTTGGCTTTGCTCTGATCCACTTTGGCGACGGCGCGCGATTTAATGGAGCACTGCTTCCCAACCGCTTTGGCAATTCCCTTTACATCAGCGGCACCACGTTCTTCACACTCGGCTTGGGAGACATCACGCCTGTGACTCCACTGGGGAGATTTGTCACCGTGGTCGAAGCGGGACTTGGCTTCGGATTCCTCGCCCTCGTCATAGGATATTTCCCCGTTCTGTATCAATCATTTTCTCGTCGCGAAACTACCATCACGCTGCTGGATGCGCGCGCGGGATCGCCACCGACGGCGTTCGAACTTTTGCGCCGTCACTCAATGCAAGGCGCGCTGCATCTCGAAGCTCTCACTGACGTTCTGCATACATGGGAGAACCTGGCAGCGGATATGATGGAAAGCCATCTGTCCTATCCAGTGCTCGCCTACTTCCGTTCACAACATGACAATCAATCATGGATCGGCGCTCTGACCGCGGTGCTGGATGCCTGCGCGTTGTCGATGGTCGGACTGGAAGGGATGTGCCAATATCAGGCGCGTATGACCTTCGCCATTGCGCGCCATACGGTGGTCGACCTGAGCCAGGTCTTCAGCGCCAAACCACGAATCGAGGAGGCGACACATCGGCTCAGTAATGATGACCTCTTGTTTATCCGCAAGGAATTGTCAGGCTTCGGATGCAACCTGGCGGTGGGCGAGGGCGCTGACACTGAACTGAAACGTTTGCGCTCCCAGTATGAACCTTATGCGATCGCGCTGGCGGCGCATCTTGGATTCGTGTTACCCCCCTGGGTAAAACGCGACGCTCCCGGCAAGGACAACTGGCAGACCACTGCTTGGCAGCACCAAAATTCCACGGTAAAGACTGGAGCGGTGCAGGAAGAACACTTTTAAACTCTTGTTTTAATCCCGAGCGGAGCGAGGGATCCCTATAATCTTGCGGGATGGATCGCTTCGTAAGTATTTGGTAATTGAGTAACTTGGTAATTGGGTAATTTGAAATGCGTGTGGAGTTCGCGTGCTCCACATTATCTGCTCTGCATTTACTCAATCACTAAATTACACAATTACCAAATTGCCAGACGCGCTACAATCTCCCCATGGCCACCACGATAGAATCTCTGCCTTTTACAGAAGCAGCACGTCGCCCTCTCAACGCCGACGAATGCATGCTCGCCGTGATTGACATACAGCAGAAGCTGCTGCCTCCGATCTGGGAAAATGAGCGCCTGGTACGCAACTCTCAACTGCTGATACGCCTGGCGAATATTCTTTCGATCCCTGTGCTGGTCACAACGCAATACGCCAAAGGCCTGGGCCCAACTGTTGCTGAAATCAGTTCCCTGCTGCCGGGCGTTGAGCCCATGGACAAGCTGGAGTTTGGCTGCTTTGGCAATGGCGCGTTCTGTTCGTCCGTGAGCGCCAAAGCCGGACGCAACACTCTGCTTTTGTGCGGAATGGAAACACACATTTGCGTAATGCAGACCGCACTGGGTGCGCTCAATCAGGGATTAAACGTTCACGTTGCCGCAGACGCCGTGGGCTCGCGCACCGAGTTGAACTGGAAACTGGGGCTGAAACGTATGCGTGATGCCGGCGCAGTCATGTCATCAACTGAGATGATGATGTATGAATTGATGGGCAAATCAGGCACCCCGGCGTTCAAGGAGATGTTGAAGCACATCAAATAATAAATTGAGTAGGTGGGTAATTTGGTAAGTTTGTAATTGAAAAGACTGCGAGCGCAGGCATTCTTTCCCCTGTTTCAATTACCCAATTACCAAATTACCCATTTACTCAATGGGCTATCCCGCTTCTTCAGCCATTTCCACCAGCTTCTGGTTTGCCACTTTGGTTTCTCCGCCGGAAAGTTCCAAACGTATCGCCGACTCGCCTGACATCTCTTCCACCAGTTGCGCCAGCTTTTCTGAGTGCGTGACCACCCATAGCTGAGAATGCCGGCTGGCATTCACCATCTGTCTGGCCAGGGGCTCGAGCAAATCGGGATGGAGGCTGGTTTCAGGCTCGTTCAGGGCCAGCAATGCAGGCGGGCGCGGACTGAGCAGCGCAGCCAGCAGACACAGATACCGCAGCGTACCGTCGGACAATTCGCGCGCTCGCAACGGACGTTTCAACCCGGGCATGCGCAACCGCACGGCAAAGGTCCCGTTATCTTCATCATGATCGATTTCCAGAGCGCTGCCGGGAAACGCCAGACGAATCGCCGCATGCAGGTCTTCTTCCTGTCCCGACTTCAATAATGGTTTGCAGCGCCGCAGCCAGATCATGGCCATCGTCACTGAGCACCGGAGTTCGTACGCCGACCTGAGGATGACGGATTGGCGATTCATGGTCGCTGCGGAAGTGGTGATAAAACCGCCACTGACTCATCTCTGCGCGAAGCGCGGACAGCTCAGGATAAAGATGCGGCTCACTCAGTTGCGACAACACTGCCTCTGTCGGCAGGAGCTCACCGGAATAGTCTGAAAGTTTCTCATCGCGATCAAGGATCCAGGCGCGTTCTGAGTTACGTTCAAAAAACGTGACCTTCATGCCGCGAGGACCGTCCATCCATACGCGCTCTTCCTTCACTTCAGGATCAAGGTCAAAAGCCGACCGTGAAGGGCGCGGCAGTCCGCAGACCAGATCGTAATTGAAGCTGTCTGTCTTCACACCAAGCCCCATGCGCACCGGCTCAAGCCGCGTCGATGGCAGTGCGCGCCCTTTTCTCTCGCCCGCCCAGAGAACGGAAGACATACCGCCTTCATCGGCGATGCTGCGGGCAAATCCGCCGGCAGCCGCTTTCGCCAGCAGAAAAACTGAGTTGTAGAGGTTGGTTTTTCCGGCCGCGTTGGGGCCGGTCAGGACGTTGAGCTGACGGAGTTTCAGTCTCACGTCGCGGACTGAGCGGTAACCAGTTACATGAACTTCGCGTATAGGCACGGGGGATACCCACAACAAGCCGCGTATGCTCAGCGGCCTAGAATGCCTGAATTGTAACCACTTTTGTTACGACTCGCCATTATCTTGTGAAGTTCCGGGACGTTTCCGGCAGTTTTTTAGCCCATGCGTCATTAAGAAGCACGACAGAAGTACGACAACCTATGACGCCTGGTCTCTGCCGTCCTTTGCCGCTTGTTGGCCCTCCCGGCCTGTTCTACCGTGCCAGGCATGGAGATCACATCATGCTACGCAAACTTTTAACCATTGCTCTGATTGCGGCGATTGTCGGTGTACAAGCCAACGCCCAAACCGCTGTACAAACCAACATCCCAGCCGATGCCCAGACTCTTGCCCAGGAAAGGCCTGAGCCGGCGGCGGAACTGCATCCCGGTGACTCCCCTTCGCCACGCGTGCCGGAAAAGCCCAATCAAGCCGAAGTCGTGAAACCGGGCAAAGCCAGAATCTCCGCCGGAACCACGCTGGAATTCGGCCTCATCACTCCGCTAAGTTCCGCCACTGCCAAAGCCGGCGACGATGTGCCTCTGCGCTTGCTCCGCCCGCTGGTGGCAGGTGACACCACGCTACTTGCCGAAGGCACCATCGTCCACGGGCGTGTCGTGACTGTCAGTTCCGCCGGGCCAAACTGCCATCAAGGGGACCTCCAGTTGGCCATCGATCGCCTCTCCTTCCCCGACGGCAGTACCGTGAAAGTAGAAAACGGCTTGATTACCGCTGACGATACAAAGCTTGTGCCATACAAAACTTCTCTATCATGGGATCCCAATTGGCTGGAGATAACCGGACTGGCAATAGTCCTGGTGCCTCTCGTGGTGGTTGGAGCGGCCCTGTATGTTGTTTTTATTGGACCTGCTTACCTCCTGGGCATCTATTCTGATTTTACTGTCCCATCCACTCCGTGCACGACTGCTGGAAATGATATTGAACTGCCCGCAACCACTCGCGTCGCTGTGATCGTAAGGAAAAACCACACAGTCCGCTTTTAGAAATCGGCTTTGGACTCAAGCTCCTGATCCGCGTGAATCCGCGGTAAATGGGCTTTATCAGTGTTATCTGTGTTAACAGCGACTTGCTTTCCCGATCTCAGCGATGTCGCTCGATGACGGCGATCTCGCGCGATTGGGCCTGTTTATTGTTTATTGCTTTCTAACTCCTCCAATTGTTTTTTCGCTCGGGCATCTTGAGGATTCAGCTCCAGAATCTTGCGATAGTCCGCCTTGGCTTTCTCCGTTTCCTGGTTCGCCTGGTGGGCCATTGCCAGAAGGTTATAGCTCCACATCGATGGCGGGGCATTCGCCTCAATGTTGAGTTCCATGATGGCCGCAGCCTCTTTCGTCTTGTGCTGCTTCAACAGGCTCTCAGTGAGCTGATTGAGCGGCGTCTCTCCGAAGTCGTATCTTCCATCGCCGAAATATTTCTTCCGCAGGTCACGATACTGCGCGATGGCCGTGGGAATATCCTTCTTCTCCAGCGTGTCGGCCAGCAAGGCGTTCATGGTGGTGGGTATGCTGAGTCCGTGGTGACAGGTTACACAGCTCACCTGCACCGGCGACGGCCTTCCCAGTTTGCCGATATACTCCTGATTCACCGCGTCCACCATGCGCAACATCCTGCGCGCAGTCCGCTTTGTCTCTTTTTCATCAGAAGCAAAGTCCATTGCCTTCAAATCAGTTCCATCTTTCGCGGCATGGCAGAATTCACAGCGGACGTTGAGGCTGAAAGAAAATCCCCGCATGATTCCCACCACTTCGTCGCGAGACATGGTTTTTGGAAAATACTGCAAGTTAGTCGGCGCAGCCGGCGCCTGTGCGCTGGCGATCGCGCCGGCGAAAACCAACATCACCATCCATCCAGTTGCAGACGTGCTGGCCATACGAATCCGAAACATTTCTTGCCTCTCTCTCTGCCCTGGTTATTCCAGCAGCAACCAGAGATTAGTGCGTTGCTCAGCTCTGCTGGTGGTGAGCTGGTCAGAGTCTTGTGCGGAAAATGTCAGGAAACTGTCAAAGCAGCGCAAATCAGGAAGGCAGAGAGCCGCACCTGCCGCAATCCAGTGCTATACTCGCAACCCTGCATGGCGATTTCGTCGTTCTGGCGTTCCCGAAATTCGCGGACAGCCCTGATCGTGCTTCTGCTGTTGATAAGCCTTGCCACAGCCGGCATGATCGCAGTGCAGGCGCAGTATTCAAGCGCTTCTCAGCGCGCCACGGCGGAAAGTGTCCTGCATGACTATTCTTCCCTGATTGCCGACGAGGTGATCCGCAGATCGTCCGGCGATATCGGTTACAACGGTTTTTATCCCCTGATGGAAGCCTTATCCCGTCAGGTCCAGCAATCAGACACGTTGTCAGTGGCGACTCAGTCCACTCTTCTCGCATCGCAGGACGCGCGGCTGAAACGCGCAGCAGGACTGGCCAAAAGCTATTTCCAGATGGACCCGGCCACCGGCACGCTGAGCTTTTTTGGCGACCAGCCAAGCGATGAAACGTCCGTATGGTTGAAGCAAAATCTTCAACGGCTGTCTTCGCCACACGCCAGCACCGCATTGCAAACCGTTTTCCACTCCGTGATCGGCAACGCTCCCAGGATGTTTGTTGCCGGCCCAGCGCAGACAAAAGATGGCAAGCCGACCATCGTCGGTTTTGAGGTTGACCTTGCCGCTCTCACACAATGGTTTGCAACCAGCGTAAACCGTCAACCCCTGGTTCCTCCGTCGCTGGGTCATGGAGAAGTTACCAACGCGTTCGTCCATGTGAGCATTCGCGATCACGGTGGCGTTGAGCGCTTCCGTATGGGTGAAGGTACGCCGGCAAAGCTGGTTACCAAACCGTTCGGTGATACCTACCAGGGAATTTTCTCCGGCTTCGTCGTAGAAACGTCGATTGACCCAGTGGTGTCGCGAAAAATCTTTATCGGTGGCATGCCGCGATCGAGGCTGCCGTTTTTTCTGGGACTCTTCGCATTGAATGCAGGATTGATCGTGACTGCCATTCTGCAACTTCGCCGTGAAATGGCCTTGCAGAAACTGCGTGACGAATTTGTCTCCAGCGTCTCCCACGAACTGCGTACGCCGCTCACGCAGATCCGTATGTTTGCCGAAACGCTCTTGCTTGACCGTATCCGTTCCGCGGAGGAGCGTCGCCGGTCGCTGGAGATTATTGACCGCGAGGCCCGCCGACTGGCGCAGCTGGTAGAGAATGTTCTGCAGTTCTCGCGCGCGGAGCGCCACGTTGATTCGCTCGCGAAACAGACCATTGAGCTGGCTCCTGTCATCAACGAAACCATGGATGACTTTGAATCCGTAATTCCCGAAGACCATGCTCGCTTTGAAGCCCGGCTGCAATTCGGACTGAACGCGAATGTTGACCCAGACGCTCTTCGCCAGATCCTGATCAACCTGCTGGACAACGCGGTGAAGTATGGACCAAGACAACAGTTGGTGATCGTAGGGCTGGAACAGCGGGATAATGTGGCGTGTTTTTTCGTAGACGATGAAGGGCCCGGCGTTCCTGCCGCTGATCGAAAGCGCATCTTTGAACATTTTCAACGACTGGAGCGTGACCGCGCGTCCGCCATCGCCGGTACGGGAATCGGCTTGTCCGTGGTGCAGGACCTGGTAACACGCCATGGCGGCCGCTGCTCAGTAACCACAGGAAATCGCGGAGGCGCGCGCTTCGTAGTCGAACTGCCGCTTTCCGCCGCAGAATGCAATCACGCGCGGGTGCCGGAGGCTTCCCTGTGACCCGCATCCTGCTCATTGAAGACAACCTCGATCTCGCCTTCGGCTTGCGCAATAATCTGGAAATCGAAGGCTACGAAGTTGAGACGGCGGAAAATGGCAAGTCCGGTCTGGAAGCTTTCTCCCGCGTCAATCCTGACCTCTTGATCCTTGACCTGATGCTGCCTGAGCTGGATGGCTTCCGCGTCCTGCGATCGATCCGGCAACAGGGCGATTCCACTCCGGTCCTTCTTCTGACCGCGAAAGGAGAAGAGGCCGACAAAGTGAGAGGCCTGCGCATGGGCGCGGACGACTATGTAACCAAGCCCTTCGGACTATTGGAATTGCTGGCCAGGGTGGAAGCGCTTCTGCGTCGTGCCAATGCCGGAGCTGCCTTGACCTTAAACGCAAACACGAATGCGAATACGAATGCAGCCCTAACGCCGCTGGGCATTCAGCGTTTCGGCATGATTGAAGTTGATCCGGCCGCGCGTACCGTGTCGCGCGAATCCAGGGCCATAGAATTGGCGCCCAAAGAGTTCGACCTGCTGATGGCTCTGTTGCGCGCTCGTGGTGCTGTGGTTTCACGCTTGCAGTTAATGCGTGAGGTCTGGGGATACTCCGCCGCTGTCGTCAGCCGAACCGTGGATACACATGTCGCAGAACTGCGCCGCAAGCTGGAAGAGAACCCTGCTTCGCCTCGTCATATCCTCACCGTGAGGAAGACGGGATACCGGATTAAGCCGTGATCGATCAAACCGACGATCTAATGTCCACTTTTGATTCGCGGTCTTTTGTTTCGCAAACTTTCGCGTGAATTTGCAGCCCACCGTCTTTCCGATCTCGGCGATGACGGCGATCTCGTGCGATCCAATGCGCCCGATCACTGTAAATCAGTGCTATCAGTGTTCATCAGCGGTAAGGTCTTGCTAATTGCCATCTGCCAATTGCTATTGGCTAAATTCCGGCAGCGTCAGAAAATGTCCCGCCCGTCTGTTCCCGGTTTTCGGGTAATATACTCCGCTGGTCGCAATCACTGCCGCGCCTGCCGTGTTTTGCAAAGCCATTTTTCTGACGGAGCTTCTTACTTGAGCCTGCAAGTTCAGACCGCACCGATGCAGCATCAGTCACAGACGCCGGAGTGGAGCCTTGCAAATCGCATTGTGTTTCGATTCTGCCTTCTATATCTCGGGCTGTTTTGCCTGGCAACACAGATCATCACCAGCCTGTTTTCCGCCACTCAGGGAGCAGACATTCCTGACCCGGCAACGCTTTGGCCGTTGCGTCCAATCGTCTTCTGGACGGCCGGCCATATCTTTCACGTCAACGCGCCTTTGTCTTTAGGCGGCAACAGCGGCAGCGGTGACTGCATGTTCGGTTGGGTGCTGGCCTTCTGCCTTCTGGTGATTGCCGCCGTCGCCACGGTCATCTGGTCCATTCTGGACCGCAGGCGGAAAAACTATGACGCGCTGCATTCCTGGTTTCGGCTTTTTGTTCGTTTCGCGCTCGCGGGACAGATGTTGAACTACGGCATAGCCAAGGTCATACCGATGCAAATGCCGTACCCCTCACTGGCCAGGTTGGTCCAGCCTTTCGGCACGTTCTCTCCCATGGGCGTGCTCTGGAGTTCGATCGGCGTGGCGCCGGCTTATGAGATTTTTGCCGGCTGCGCGGAAATGTTCGGCGGACTGCTGCTGATCGTTCCCCGCACGGCGACCTTGGGTGCTTTGATCTGCCTTGCCGACATGATTCAGGTCTTCATGCTGAACATGACCTATGATGTGCCGGTAAAATTGTTTGCCTTCCATCTGATTCTGCTCTCCTGCTTTCTCCTGGCTCCTGACCTTCAGCGGCTCGCCAACGTCCTGGTCTTGAATCGTGCCACGGCGCCTGTGCCGGCAGCGCAACTGTTTCGTTCCATGCGCGCCAATCGAATCGCATTGATCGCACAAATCATGTTAGGACTCTGGCTGGTAGCCTTGAATGTTTACGTTGTTCGAGGGTATTGGAACCTTTTTGGCGGCGGCAGCCCGCGCTCGGCGCTCTACGGCATCTGGGAGGTGGACCGGATGTCGATCGACAACCAGCCGCGTCCCCCGCTTCTCACTGACCCGGGACGTTGGCGGCGTGCTATCTTCGATTCTCCCCAGCAGATGGCCTTTCAGCGGATGGATGATTCCCTGGCATACTATGCCGATTCCATCAATCTCAACGACAAGACGCTCACCCTGACCAAAAGAAGCGACAAGAACGCGGGAGGCAACCTGACATTTCAGCGTCCTGCTCAGGACAAGCTCATTCTGGATGGATCGATGGACGGCCATCAGGTACACCTGGAGCTTCAACTGGTTGACCGCAACAAGTTCCTGCTGGTCAGAAGAGGGTTTCACTGGATACAGGAGTTTCCGATGAACCGCTAGCTCGGATAGCGGATGGTGGGGAAACGCCCAGTTTGTTCCGGTTTTTAAATCAAGCTAAGTTCATGGAACACAATAAGTTAGGTAATGGCAGCGTTTTTGTGGAAATCTAGTACAATATATGGTGTAGGCGTCTTGACAGGCCCCATATCGAGGCGTACCGTGTCTTTATCGACCTGAGTTTTCGGTGTGGTCTGCTGTTTGACTGTCGTACTTGGTACTGCAGTTCCTAGCTTTCCGATCCCGCAAAGCTCCCAAAATCGAGCTGAATAGCGGAGGATGTGAAAGTTATGGCAGCAACTACACCAGTCTTGACAGACGATCCAACTCTCCAACTTGACGAGCTACTTTTTGAAATATGCGAAGAACTCCAACTACCGCCTTCGCGCCACAAAGAGGCGCAGGACAGATACCTAACATTAAGCCAAGTTCTTGAGAGCGCAACCAGTCCATTCAAGCAACACAGGCCCCTGATTTACCCCCAAGGCTCAATGAGGCTGGGAACTACAGTTCACCCCCTCAAGGGCCCTTTCGACCTTGATTTCGTCATGCAGCTTTCGCTGTCCCATACTCAGCTAAACCCGATGACATTGCTCATGTCATTGTTTCACTTCTTGAAACAACATGGCACTTATAGCTCGATGGTGACTCTAAAAAAGCGCTGCGTAAGAATTGAGTATGCGAATGAGTTTTACATGGACATTCTCCCTGCATGCCTCAACATTGAGAAGAGTGGTGGTTGCATTAAGGTACCGGACCGTCTGACGCACGAATGGACAGACAGCAACCCCGTAGGGTTTGCCGAATGGTTTGTGCGCAGAGCTCGGTTGGCTCTCTTGAAACCGGAGTTGCAAATCCTTGCAAAGACGGTGCCCGTTCCAGATCAGAAAGATGTTGAAGAGAAACATCCGTTACAGCTCGTAGTGCAACTCCTTAAGCGGTGGAGAGACATCTATTACAAGGCAAGTCCCGACTTAGCCCCAATTTCCATAGTTCTTACGACCCTCGCGGCTGAGAGTTACGATGGGGGTGATTGCATTAATGCTTCCCTTATGAAAACGGTAACAAGGATATGTGACAAGATATGGGCCGCAGAGAGAGTTGGCCAGCGATTGCAAGTTCGAAATCCTGCCAATGGGGACGAGATACTCAGCGAACGCTGGGATGCAGACTTCGCAGCGTATGGGGCATTTAAAGAGGGGATGCGTTCTCTCAAAAATCGCTGGGGTTCAGTGCTCGCCAAGACTGTCAACGTAAACAAGGAATTAGAAAATCTTTTTGGTGAAACGGTCCAAGCGGCGATCTTGAAACAAGCAAGACGGGTTGCAGAAGCTCGCCAAAAAAATTCTTTGCGAGTAATGTCGTCGGGGATTATTACGTCGGCCGCCAACGCGATTCCCATGAAGAGGAATTCTTTTCATGGCGACGAATAGACTTTTTAAGACCCGATACGTGACATTGATTCAGCAGGATTACTTCATGCGGGTAGCCTATCCGCAATTTCGCTGCTCACTTTCGTCAACTACGGCAAAGTGGATTGGTATGCTTCAACCCACTTCTCTCAGCGATGCGTATAGCATAGAAATTAACTACGCAGCGCATTTTTTCTTTCCAGAGGTAAAAATTTTGGAACCTGAGCTGCGGATTCATCCAGCACACCAAAAGCTTCCTCATTTTTATCAAGAGACGAAATTGTTGTGTTTACATGAAATCAAAGAATGGCGACCAGAGTTCGTAATCGCTCACACGATAATGCAATGGATTTCTGGTTGGCTCTATTTTTACGAAGTATGGTTCGCAACTAGCTTTTGGTTGGGCGGGGGGACTCACCCTTCAGCACCGCAACACAGGTCTCAATGACCAATCAAAGGTTTCGCATACTTGCAATTGACGGGGGCGGTATTAAGGGTGTTTTCCCTGCGTCGTTCCTCTCCACCATAGAGGAACAGGTGCGGCATCCGATAGGTAAATATTTTGATTTAATTGCAGGCACATCTACGGGCGCGATCATCGCCATTGGACTCTCGATCGGGTTGCCTGCACGGGACATCCTTAAATTTTATGAAAATGACGGTCCTTCGATATTCTCAGGAAACCGGACATTTACAAAACAGATCTCTCATTATTTCAGAGTGAAGTATGAGACCCAACCATTGCGACTCGCACTGGAGAACGTCTTCGGAGAGCTTGCAATCTCGGACTGTTCTTCACGTCTTTTGATACCAAGCCTGAATGCCGTCAACGGTGACATTCATATTTTCAAGACTCGACATCATCCAAAACTCGTCACCGACTCAGCAGTTAAGCTTGTGGATGTAGCGCTCGCTGCAACCGCTGCGCCCTCTTATTTCCCGTCTCATATCACCAAGGCGGCTCTCCCGATGATTGATGGTGGTATTTGGGCAAACAATCCAACGGGATTGGCAGTAGTGGAAGCGATAACTATGGTCGGCGTGCCCCGCGATAATATTGAGGTACTGAGCCTTGGTTGCACTGATTCTCTTTGTAACTTCGAGATACCCAAACGAGGCAAGCTTGCCTGGGCTGCGAGAGCGATTGAAGCTGCAATGTGCGGACAATCATTTGGCGCAATCGGCACCGCTAAGCTCTTGATAGGGCACGATCATATCCATCGCATTTCACCATCGGTTCCCTCCGGAAGATTCTCTCTCGACTCCACCTCGTCGATCCAGAGCCTCAAGGGCCTCGGGTATCATGAGGCGCGAAAGGCGCTCCCGACTCTCATTCCGCGTTTTCTCTCAGATGTAGCTCAGGCGTTTCAATCTCTTCCAGCTGAATAATGGGGGGACAGAAATGCGGAGATAAATGGCGGGTGTCCCACGCTATCTCCAGGTTTCCTTCCCGCAAGATCCAAGAGCCCCACTCCTTTGCGAACCGCCTTGAGCGTATTTCTGCTGGTTCGCTTCCGCTGGCTCCTGGTGTATCGGGTTCGACGCGTGGACGGCGCGAACCCTCTTCGAGAACCGTCTTCGCATGCGCTCGACTGCTCTCAAGATGACAGAGCGAGAGGGCATCGCCGTCATCGCCGGGAAGAGCAGCATTCAGCACTCAGCAGTCAGCAATCAGCCAGGAAACTTTAGTTTCCTGGCCCGCCAGTTCGGTCACGGTATTGCGGGCAGCAAACTTAAGATTAGTTGTTTTGATGAGAAAAAGGGGACAGCCTGAACTGAGCGATTTCTCTAAACAACTCAGCCGCTTTTCCTGTCCCCGGTTTTCCGGTCTACGACTCCCGAGGCCTAGGCATGGAAATCTGGGCCTGAAAACAATGCTTCACCGCAGTGCAACTCCAGCCTCATTCATAGCTGTGCGCCAGGCTTTCAATTTTTCACTGAACGGCATGGCCGCATGCGCGGGGCTGGTGGAAGGCAAAGCCCGTAGCGGAACCTCCTGCAAATGTGCCGGCATCTTCACACCACGTTTGAACGCGGTTGCCGCAGACTTGCCGTTGAAACAGATCATGCGAATGTCTGGATGTGACTTCAGAAAATTCGCGAAATCATTCAGCAGAGAGCCAGTAGTCTCGATGTTCGCATCCAGGCTGCCTTCTCGTGAGGCCTCTGCGTACACGTCCCACAGCGCAATTCCGCTCTCCAGCAAACGTTGGATTCTTGTCTGGTACGGCAATTCAGGCCGGGCGTCGACGAGTTCTCCCATAATCTTCCAGAAAACATTCCTCGGCTGCGCGTAATACTGCTGTGTCTGCAGGGAAAGCTTTCCTGGAAGCGTACCGAGAACTAGGACACGAGCATCTGGCAGCGCACACACTGGAAAGCATTGATGCATGGCTAAAACCCTCTGGCCTTGATTGTCGCTCATTTCACCTTGAGGGACAGATGGGACGTTTCTTTCAAGAGTGGACTAAACCGGACGGCGCGAGCCATCTTCGGGAGCCTTTGTCGCATAGGCTCGACTGCGCTCAAGATGAGAGAGGGAAAGGATCGCCGATATCGCCGTCATCGCGCGACATAGCCGGGATCGGAACGTCAAAAGCTTAACCAGAGAGGCATTCTCGAGAAAATTCCCCGATGCAGCATCGTTACAACCAGCATTCTCGGGATCTTTCGACTCCGTCTTCGCATAAGCTCGACTGCGCTCAAGATGACAGAGGGAGAGGGCATCGCGGGGATCGCCGTCATCGCCGGGAAAAGCAGCTTTCAGCACACAGCAGTCAGCTAGTGCAGAGGCAGCCGTCAGCACTCAGCACTCAGCCCGTACAAAATCGAAAAACCAGTCACCAAGTACTTAAGATCATTTGTTTTGCTGGACGAAGTGAGGCATAGTGAAACAGCCCTCAGGGGTGATGGAAAGTTCTTTGAAAATTTAGCAGTTAGCACTCAGCATTCAGCCGGGAAACTTTAGTTTCCTGGAGTAAACACATTCACCACGGAGACACGGAGACACGGAGAAAGCGAAGGCTCTATTGGGGTGTCTTGGGGTGAAGTCTACGCCAAATTGGGATGACTGGGATCAGATGGGGAGGGGTACCCCCCTCCCAAGATTGGGTAATTGAGTAATCGGGTAATCGGGAAATTGAAAAGCAAAAACCCTTAACCACTGAGGGCACAGAGGAACACAGAGATGCCTCCCAAGATTGAGTAATCGGGTAATCGGGTAATCGGGAAATTGAAAACCGGAAAAACTTACCGCGGATTCACGCGGATGGTCGCGGATCAGAAATTGGGGTGAAGTCTACGCCAAATTGGGATGAGTGGGATCGGTGACGGGGGGTACCCCCGGTCGGATTTGGTAATTGTGTAATTTGGTAATCGGGTAATTGAAAAGCAAAAACCGGTTTAACCACAAAGGACACGAAGGAATACGGAGGGAATCACCAGCACCAATTCCCCAGCCGAACTATAATAGAAAGATTCAGCCTCCCCCGCCGGACACACAATGTGAACGCCGAGCAGGCTGGGCTTGGTGACGATGTCTCTTTCCCCGAACGAAAATATAGTTGTCCGCGGCGCACGCGTCCATAACCTCAAGAACATCGATTTTGAGGTCCCGCACAATGCCATGACCGTTGTGACCGGCGTTTCCGGCTCCGGCAAGTCTTCCCTGGCCTTTGACACCATTTATGCCGAAGGCCAGCGCCGTTACGTTGAATCGCTGTCGGCTTACGCTCGCCAGTTCCTGGAACGCATTGAAAAGCCTGACGTTGATCTGATCGATGGCATTGCCCCGGCCATCGCCATCCGGCAGAAGAACACCACGCGGAATCCGCGCTCCACCGTCGCCACGGCCACCGAGATCTATGACTACCTGCGGCTGCTCTACGCGCGCGTTGGCCGGACGTTTTGCGGTGTCTGCGGACAGGAAGTAAAGAAAGATACGGTTGACGAAATCGCCCAGACGATCCTTGGTCTTGGCGGAGGCACGGGCCTCGGCGAAGGCACGCGCATCAACATCCTGTTTCCGGTAAAACATACGGCGGCATTGGCATTGCATGCAGCGGCTTCTGCTCAAAAAACTGCGACTCAGTCTGGTGCCCCACAGACCAATTTTGCCACTGCAAGCAATCCAGAGCCGGCGAAAGTCAAGAAGCCTCGCGGCAAAAAGGCACAGGCCGAAGCCAAAGCCGCTGAAGAAGCGGCCGGGACGGCTCTCCGTGAACGCCTGTTCGATCTGCGCAAGAAGGGCTACAACCGTCTTTTCCAGAAAGGCCAGGTATTTGATTTCTCCACGCCGGAATCGCTGCTGGACATCGACTTCAAGCAGGATGTCTACATTCTGGTCGACCGCATCGCCGTCGCCGCCGACCAGCGCTCACGCATCGTGGACGGCATAGAACAGGGATTCCGCGAGTCCGGCGAGATCGTCTTTCAAACCGCGCCCAGGGAGCAGGCCGAAGCCCCGCAGCAGTTTCGCTTCTCCAACAAGTTCGAATGCAAGAACTGCCACATTGCGTATCAGGAACCTGAGCCACGGCTGTTCTCCTTCAACAATCCCTTTGGCGCATGTCCGCGCTGTCAGGGGTTTGGCAACACCATTGATTTCGACATGAACCTGGTCGTCCCGGATGTGAACAAGACCATTGCGGAAGGTCCGGTTGAGCCCTGGAGCAAGCCAAAATATCGCACTCTGCAAACCGAGCTGCGGCGTTTTGCCAAAACAAAAGACATTCCCACTGACGTCCCCTGGGCTGACCTTTCCCGCGAACATCAACAAATGGTCATGGAAGGCGAAGGCAAGTTTCCCGGCATACAAGGCTTCTTCGCCATGCTGGAACGCAAGAAATATAAGCTGCATGTCCGTGTTTTCCTGAGCCGGTATCGCGGATATGCGCAATGCCCCGACTGCGGCGGTGGCCGTCTGCGCAAGGAAGCACTTCAAGTAAAACTTGAAGGCAGGAATATCCGCGAGACTACGTCGATGACGGTGGAAGAGTCTCTAAACTTCTTTCAGAACTTGAAGTTATCGCGGGAACAGGCTGATATTGCTGGCAAAATTCTCGACCAGATTCGCGAGCGTCTGAAGTTCCTGAATGACGTTGGCCTGGAATACCTGACGCTCGATCGCATGGCCGCTACGCTCTCCGGCGGCGAAGCTCAGCGCATTCAACTCGCCACGTCGCTCGGTTCGCGACTAGTCGGTGCACTCTACGTTCTCGACGAACCCTCCATCGGCCTGCATAGCCGGGACACCGAGCGGTTGATTCATATCCTGCACGAATTGCGCGATCTAGGGAACACCATCCTGGTGGTCGAGCATGATCCTGAAGTCATGGCCGCCTCGGATCGCATTCTTGACCTCGGTCCCGGAGCAGGTGAAAACGGCGGACGGATGATGGCCGCAGCTCCGTATGAGCAACTGAAAAAGCTCACCAGTTCCCTCACCGGACGCTACCTCAGCGGCGAGCTGCGCATACAGATACCGCAAAACCGTCGCGCCGTGGGCACGCCCATGATTCGCATTGAGGGCGCCCGCGCACACAATCTGAAGAACGTGAACATTGATATCCCTCTGGGCATGCTGGTGGCAGTGACCGGGGTCTCCGGATCGGGCAAATCAACTCTGGTGCATGACGTCCTTTATCAGGCGCTGGCTGCGGAAAAAGGAATCACCGCGGGCGCCGGGCCGGCGCTGAATGGCTACCGCAAAGTCAACGGCGGACAGTATGTGGCTGACGTGGTGCTGGTGGACCAGTCTCCCATCGGCCGTACACCGCGATCGAACCCAGTCACCTATATCAAGGCCTTTGATGCCATTCGCGACGTCTTTGCCTCCGTCCCGGACGCGCATCGCCGCGGCTATGCCGCCGGCCATTTCTCTTTCAACATCCCCGGCGGACGCTGTGAAACCTGTCAGGGCGATGGCACTGTCACCGTGGAAATGCAGTTCCTGGCAGACGTGGAACTCATCTGCGAAGACTGCAAAGGCACGCGCTACAAGCCCGGCGTGCTTGAGGTGCGATTCAAAGGCAGGAATATACATGAAGTCCTGAACCTTACCGTGCGTGAAGCCATGCATTTCTTTTCCGGGGTGCAGAAGATCACTGACAAGCTGCGCGTGCTGGAAGAAGTTGGCCTGGGCTATCTCCGGCTCGGCCAGTCCGCCACCACGCTGAGCGGCGGCGAGGCCCAGCGCATGAAGCTGGCTGCTCACCTGATCCCGGCAGGGCGTCCGCGAAACTTTGAAGACGTCACCGACGAACAGAAAGAAGAACGCAAGCGGGCCCGCGCCGGCAAGGGCACCCTCTACATCTTTGATGAACCCACCACCGGCCTGCACTTTGACGATGTAAGCAAGCTGCTCTCGGCATTTCGCAAGCTGATCGAAGCCGGCGGATCAGTGCTGGTGATTGAACACAACATGGATGTAATCAAGACTGCCGACTGGATCATCGATCTTGGTCCCGAAGGCGGCGGTCGCGGCGGCGAGGTGGTGGTTACAGGGACACCGGAGACAGTCGCAAAATCCAAAAAGTCGTATACAGGAAAGTGGCTGGCGCGCGTTCTTAAAGGTGATGGTCAGGAATCGAATGGTCACAAGTAGCCGGCTTTTCTTGCGCAGAGCCGCCCATAAGGCAAGCGTCGCGGTTTTCCTGCTGACTCTCATGGTCGCGTCGCTGGGTGGAAGCATCAGCGCGCAGAAGGCGGCAGCGCGCACCGAATCATCGCGGCAGTCCGCCCAGCCGCGTGCCGACGCACTGGCCGAAGCCGAAACTCTTCTGCAAAAGCAACAGTATGCTGAGGCCGAACAGAAGCTGACCGGCCTGGTTGGCGATCTGGCGAAGAACGGCTCGGCGAAAGACAGTCAGTCGGAAAATCCGCAGGCATGGTTTGATCTTGCCTTTGCTCAAAGCCATCTGGAAAAAACCACGGAAGCCGTGGCTTCCTATCGCAAAGCGGTCCAGCTTTCCCCGAAATGGTTTGAAGCCAACCTGAATCTCGGCGTCGCGCTGGCCAGGTTGAATGACTTCCCTGCTGCCACGCCTGTGCTGCAACATGCGGTCACACTCAAACCAATCAACGGCGGCAATAAAGCCTTGAGCGGAGCGTGGCTGGCTTTGGGGCAGGTTCTGGAGAAACAGGTTTCACAGAAACCGGCTTCAGAGAAACCGGCTTCAGAAAATAATGACACCGCCAAGTCCGCAGCGGCCGCTTATGACAAAGCCATGGAACTGGACCCCACCCAGACCGCTCTGACTCTCGATGCAGGACGCATGCTGCAATCGGCCAACGATCTGCCCGGCGCTGAAGCGCACTTCAAGAAATCAGCCGAGTCCGGCGACGCACAGGGCATGGTGCTCCTGATCAATTTGTTGACTCAGCAAAAGCGCTATCCTGAGGCTGAAGGCTGGCTGCAAAAGTACGTCGACAAGAATCCGCATGATGCCAAAGCGCGTTTGCAGCTGGGAAAGTTCCTGGCATCGCAGGGCAAACTCCCGGAGGCGATTGCTGTATTGCAGGTTCCCAGTCCCCAGGCCGGTGACGGGAAAAGCACTGCCCCACCGGACAGTCAATCCTGAGATCGATCGTGAGCTTGCCGAACTCTATTTGCAGACCAGACAATACGCGCAGGCGGAACCGCTCTTCCGCACCCTGGCAAAGACCAACGCCTCCAACCCGGACCTGCATTTTGGATTGGGCGTAGCTGTTTTACATCAGCTGAAGTATGCTGAAGCAGAAAGCGAGTTGATCCAGACGCTGAAGCTGAAAGCCGATTACGCTGAAGCCTACGGTTATCTGGCGGACGCTGCTCGGGAAAACAAGCATTACGAACTGGCAATTCGCGCCCTGGACGCACGGGCCAAATTTCTGCCGGAGGATGCGCGCAGCTATTTCATTCGCGCGACTTCGTTTGACAGTTTGCATATGTTCAAGCAGGCAGCGGAGAATTACAAAAAGTTCCTGGCGATTGCAGGCGGCAAGTTCCCTGACCAGGAGTTTCAGGCAAGGCACCGGCTCAAAGCGATACAGCCAGAGTAAAACCGACTAGAGGAGCAGCCAAATTCATGCGACGAGTAGCCTCAATCCTGGTCATACTCACCTTGTCGGCAGCCATGCATGGCAAAGACCAGAAAACGCTGGACCAGTTGCGGGCAGAGGCGGAGAAGGCCAGTGGAGGCCATCAGGCAATGCTCTACGCGGAACTTGCGGACCGCCTGGTGGACCAGGCTGACCAGCAATTTACCAAGGGAGAATCGGTCAAAGGCCAGGCTACGGTTCAGGAGATTCTGGATGTTGCTACCCGCGCACGCGATGGCGGTGTGAGGTCACGGCGAAAGATCAAGGAAACGGAGATCCATCTTCGCCAGACGCAACGGCATCTGGAAAATGTGCGGCGCACGCTCTCCGCGGAAGATCGGCCCGAAGTGGAAGCGGTTGAAAAACAGCTGGCCGACTTCCGGCAGGAACTGCTGAACGTCATGTTCTCGCCCAAAGAAAAAGACCATAAATAACACGAAGAAAAGAAATGAAAACCACCCGCAAGATCATCATCGTCTTTCTGCTTCTGAGTGCGGTTGCGTTTGCCCGGCGTCGTGATCCTTTAACGGATGCCGAGACCGATCAATTACGTGAGGCCCGCATGGAGCCGGCAAAACGGCTGAAGCTTTTTGGAAAATTCGCGGAGGCGCGCCTGGACGCCATTAACGAGTCGCTCAACAATACGCAAAAGACCCGCGAACGTCCCGCCGCCATTCACGATCTGCTGGAAGACTTCAGCTCCATCGTAGACGAGATCAATGACAATCTGGATATGTATCAGAGCGATAGTCGCCTGGATGACGAGCAGCACAAGGCTTATCACAAAGGATTGAAAGAACTGATCGCGGATGAAGGCAAACTGCGCGCGCGTTTGCGCAGCCTGCAACACGATGTGGAAAGCGATCCCAAATTCAAAGCAGAATCGCAGGCTTACATCTTTGCTTTACAGGACGCAGATTCGGCGCTGAAAAATAGCCTGGATACCGCCAAACAATACCTGACGGAAAAAGAAGAAGAGAAACCGCAAAAGAAATAACATACTTGAATCCACACGACCCAATTCAAGCCGCAGAAACCAAAGCAGCTCCGTCGAAACGCCGCCAGCCAGCCGGTACAGGAATCCTGCATCCCGCCATCAAGGATATTTTCGAGGAAGTCTACCGTGAGCTGCGTCCGCGGGCGCCCATGCCCGAATTTGACGTTCGCTATTTCGCCTTCAGCAATCTGAACAACACCATCCGTCTGCGGCAGGGAAAAATATTTGTTCGCCTGTCTGACCTTCTGGAAGGCGCGCCTGATTCCGTGCTGCACGCCATCCTGCACATCCTGATCGCCAAGCTGTACCGCAAGGAGATTGACCCGGCGCAGGCGGCCCGCTACCGCAAATTCTCCGGCAGCGAAGCCATTGCATCCAAAATGCACCTGATCCGCCAGATGCGCGGACGCAAGCGCATGGCCGGCGTTCAGGGCGAGCATTATCATCTGGAAGAAATTTTCGAAGACCTGAACCGGCGCTTCTTTCACGGCCTGATGGCGCGTCCACAACTTACCTGGAGCAATAACCACTCACGCTACAGCCTGGGACACTACGATCCCGCGCACAACACCATTGTCGTCAGCCGGATTTTTGATGGCCCTGGCGTGCCTCGCTACGCGATTGAATATCTGCTGTATCACGAGATGCTTCATCTTCGGCATCCGGTCAAAATGCGCGGTAGCAGGCGCTGTGTGCACTCCCGGGCCTTTCAGGAAGATGAAAAGCTTTTTCCTCAGCTTAAGGAAGCCAAAGATTTTTTAAAGCGTATGTAGGGTTAGAGTGACGCCTTAACTTTATGCCGGCAAATGCGACCATCTATCTGCGGAGAAACGAAGTAAATCTCTCCAGGCTGTTTGAAGATGTTACGAGCGACAAAGGCATTTTCAAAAGACGAACGTTTTTCGACGTCAGGCTCGGTAACGACACTGTCCGTTTTAACGTTATGGATCCAGCTGAGATCGAATTTCATTTGCATGGATTTCTGGGATACATTGCGTCGCTCAATCAAGATGAGGAGAGGAAAAATGACGCACGGCACCTGATTAGTCACACCAAGGTTGTTCTTGGTTTAGTCACAGACAAGGACTTCAAGGAAAATGATTTCATCTGGCCGAGTTTGTTCAAAATCGCGGACGCCTTCGACGGCTTTATTTTCGTTTTCGACAGCGTGTTGTTATCAAACGGCGCTGCGTTAGTTGGCGCACTGGTTGAAAACAATGCGGGCTCTCGCCCCTGACAATCAATTGTCGGCCTACCCTAGCACCGGTTGCGTAACCTGCCCGACTTCATGAAACAACTGCGAAAGCTGCCTGGCTGTGGCCTGGACCCGGAAAAGTTCGCGGCTACCCGTGGCCAGACGCAACTTATAAGGCTGCTCGCCGGTCATGTAATCGCAGTCTTTCCCCTCGGCCAGCGTTTCGCAGGTAACGTGATGAATCAGTGACAGTGCGGGCGAATGTTTTGCCAGCCTGGAATCGAACCATCCGGTATAAAGCCGGCGAACACCACCATCACGCAATGTCACCAGCGCCGCGCCCAGCTCAGTTCCTTTCTGCAGGGTAAAGATCTCAAACAACTCTGGCTGCAGGAGCGCCGCGTTCACAACAAATTCAATTCGTTCGGGATCATGAAACAGGCTCTGCGGGTCTTGTTCGGCCTTCATCCGATAAATGGTGCGGAGCAATCGAGGGCACTCGCCATCGTAACGACAAAGTTCATAGCCCAGCGCCGCCAGGCGACGCAGATTGCGCGGCAACCGGATATGTGCGTTGCAAAATTCCTCAGCGTTCGTGTCACTGCAGCGCACCAGGGGAGCGCCTGCAAAAGGTGTAAAGCTAAGAACGGGCATCAGGGGAACCACACGGTCCCGCGTCGCGACAATGTCCAGCGGCATATGCAGTTTTGCCAGTTCCGCAAACGCGGCGCACAGAGCGCCATCATCGCCGGCGTGAAGAAATGCCCGATAATCAAACAGCTCTTCACCCAGCAAACGTATGACAACGTCACGCAGGCGGATGACCGCGGGGACAATCGCGATTCCGTGGTCGCTCATTGCGCACACCACATGCGGAACTTCCCGGCTCGCGAACATCCTGGCGGCAAGCAGGTTCAGGTCAAAATTCTGGAAGACCGTGCTGCGGGAATCGGGCAACAGTTCTTCCCACAGCGGACGCAGGTTGAGAAGCTCTTGCGCGGTCGTGGCTATGCGCACCTTGTACACCGAAGTTTAGACGCCAATTTTCCCACTAAGGATGCCGGTTGAGGATTTGGGCGCGCCGGTGCTTGGCACCGGTAACCATTGCTCTTTCAACCTGTTGACTAGCGCAAGCGCAGGTGCGTACAATCATATTGAAAATGAAATTGAAATTCATTTTCAATTAGACACGAGGGGATCACCTCTCTCATTTATGTTTCAAGCCCTGGTAGTCACATTGCGGGAAGGCGTTGAAGCCGCCTTGATTGTCGGCATCACGCTGGTCTATCTAGCCAGGATCGGCCGTCCTGACCTGCGCAAGACCGTCTATGCCGCTCTTGTCACTGCCCTGCTGGGAAGCATCGCCGGCGGCGTGGTCTTGTCCTACTTGCCCATCAATGAAGACAAAGTAGAAGGCTGGGTCATGCTGGTGGCTGCCCTGTTCGTGATCACCATGGTCATTTTCATGATGCGCACGGCCCGCAAGCTCAAAGGCGAGATCGAAACCAAAGTCGGGTCGCTGGCAGCCGACGGCGGTTCCAAATGGGGCCTGTTTGCCTTTATCTTCCTCATGGTCTTTCGCGAAGGCGTAGAGACGGTCGTCATCCTCTCCGGTGTAAGTCTTGATACCACCGAACTCATGAGTTTCCTTGGCACGCTCATGGGGGTGGCGCTGGCCGTTGTCTTCGGTGTCATGTTCGTCAAGGGCAGCGTGCGCGTTGACTTGAGAAAGTTCTTCCGCGTCACCACAGTCATCCTGTTCTTTGTTGCGGCCCAGTTGATCATCTCCGGGCTGCATGAGCTTTCGGAAAGCGGCGTGCTTCCTTCCAGCAAACGCGAGATGGCGATTATCGGGCCCATCGTGCGCAATGATTACTTTTTCTCCATCACCATGCTGGCGTTGGTCGTCCTGATGGTCTTAATGGAATACCGCCGTCGCAAGCCGCAATCCGGACCGCAATCCGGACCGCATCGGGCTCGCCGGGATCAAAGGCCGATGAGCGTAAAGCTGAATTCACCGCTCGCCGTGAACGTTTCTGGGCCAGCGCAGTCATGGCCACGGCCTTCGTCTTTATCTTTATGGTCACGGCTGAGTTTATCTACGCCAAAAGCACCACCGCCCTGTCAGACGCAACGACCATTGCCTTTGACGCCACAGGCAGCGCCACCATCCCAACCAAAACTCTGGCCGAAGGCGACCTGGCCCGTTACTCTGCCAATGTTGATGGCGTGAACATGCGTTTTCTGCTCTATCGCAAACCCGACGGTAAAGTGGCCTCGCTCTTTGACGCCTGTCAGATCTGCGGCTCGGTCGGCTTTTACAAGGGCGCTCAGGGATTGATCTGTAAGAACTGCGCGGCTCCCATTAACTCCCAGAGTGTCGGCCAGGAGGGTGGATGCAATCCTATTCCGCTGCACACAACGCAGAACGGCGATTCCGTTGTGATTAATATCGCTGACCTCAAACCCCAACTCGCCCAGTTCTCTCACTGACATGTTCTTTCGCCTGCTTTTTGAATCATTCCGCCGGCAAAAGCGACGCAAGAGCGTGGCGCTCCTGGCCATTGCTCTCGGCATGACGATTGCCACGGCCATGATCGCCGTGGGTAATGACGTGGGTGACAAGATCAACGAAGACTTGCGTCGTAATGGCGGCAATCTTGTCCTCACTCCCATGGAAGACACGCTGGACGTCAACCTCGGCGGAGTCGATCTCAAGCCCGCCAGCGAAGGCGCATTCATCGCTGAATCTGATCTGCCGAAGTTGAAAGGCATCTTCTGGGGACATAACATTCGCAGCTTCGTTCCCTACCTCTCGTCTCCCGAGAAGATCACTGCCGGAGGCCGGTCGCTGAACGCCGATCTGATCGGCACGTACTTCGATCAGAAGCTGCATTACGGTAAAGACGACTTCACCACCGGCGTGCGCAGCATGAGCGGCCTATGGAAAGTGCAGGGCGAATGGCCGGAAGACTATGCGGCATGGCCGGATCACGCGACGCCCGGCGTTCTTGCCGGCAGCAAGCTGGCCGAAGAAAACAACCTCTCAGCGGGCCAGGATATTGAGATCGCGGACAGAAAGCTGCATATCACTGGCATCGTGAACACTGGTGGCGTGGAAGATCGCGCCATCGTCGCGCCTCTGCACATTGCTCAGGCCATCCTTGGCCAGCCGAATAAAGTTCGCCGCGTCGTCGTCAGCGCGCTTACCAAGCCGGAAGACGCGTTTGCTCGTCGCGATCCCAACACACTTTCCCCTGCCGCACGCGACCGCTGGTATTGCTCGCCTTACGCGAACTCCATCGCATTCCAGATTCATGAGGTTCTTCCCAACGTTCGTGTTGACCAGATCCGTCAGGTGGAACAGAATCAGGGCAAGGTCCTGAGCCGCATTTCCGGCATGATGCTTCTGCTGACGGTGGCTGCGTTCCTGGCTTCGGCGCTGGCGGTCTCAGCGGCAATGGCCGGCACCATCCTTGAGCGCCGCAATGAAGTTGGACTCATGAAATCTCTCGGCGCCAGTGACGCCACGGTCGCTTCGCTCTTTCTCACCGAAGCCTGCCTCCTCGCGCTCGCCGGTGGCCTCATCGGCTTCGTTGCAGGCGCAGTCCTGGCCCATCGCGTTGGACAAACAATTTTTGGCTCTGCCATCAACGTTCAACCTGTCGTCCTAGCCGTGGTTATCTGCGCGGCCCTGTTAGTCACCTTCGTCGGCAGCATCAGCGCCGTTCGCAAGGCCATGCAGTTTGATCCGGCAGTTGTTCTGCGAGGTGACGCATGAGGCCTGTGCTCATGAGCGTTGACCGCAACCGGCTCTTCTTCCGGCTGCTGCTTAAGTCCGTGTGGGTCCGCAAAGACCGGGCCTTGACCGCGCTCATTTCCGTGGCTGTGGTCGCCACCATCGCTACCGCGGCTCTTACCGTCTATTACGACCTGGAGAGCAAACTCAGCCGCGAATTCACCCGCTTCGGCGCCAACGTCGTAGTTACCGAAAAACCGGTTGCAGAAAACACCACAGAAAAAACTGTCATGCATCACCAGGAACTGGATAGGATCTCTTCCCTGCTCGCCGGCAACGGTGAAGTTGTCCCGGTTGCCTATGCCATCGCCACCACGCCGGACGGTTCCCGGCTTGTGGTCGGTGGTGCCGACATTAATCGGCTCAAGCAGCTGAACTCCTGGTGGTCAGTGAGTGGTCCTGCTTCGTCTGTTCTGGTTGGCGCGCGCGTGGAGGAAAAGCTTGGCGCCAAGTTCAATATCCGCCTTGGCAAAGCGGACCGGTCAATCGGCCCACACCTGGTCTTTCGCTCCGGTTCGGATGATGACAGCCGCATCTATATCGACCTGCCCACCTTCACTGCATGGACTGGCGTTCAACCCAACACCGCTCTCCTCCGCGTCAGCGGCAAGCCGCAGGAGATTCAATCCATGATTGACCGTCTTAGCGCGGCCCTGCCACAGGCGGAAGTCAAACCTGTCCGCCAGATCACGCAGGCGCAGACTTCAGTCATTGGCAAGACGCGTTCTGTCGTTTTCGCTGCCTCCGCCATTGTGCTGATATTGATCATGCTCACCATGATCGCCACTTTCACCAGCTCCGTACTTGAGCGGCGCAAGGATTTTGCCGTGATGAAAGCTCTCGGCGCGTCCAACCGTACGGTAAACCTCATGTTCGCTTCAGAAGCAGCCATGCAGGCGCTTGCCGGCGCAACCGTCGGTTATCTCTTCGGCTGCGGCATCGCATTCTGGATAGGTAAAGCAAACTTTGAAGCCGCCATATGGCCCCAGCCAATGCTTTTGTTGCCGGTGTTGCTGGGCAGCATGGTGCTGGCGCTGGGCGCTGCCACGGCACCATTGCGGTTATTGCAACAGATTCAACCGGCTGGGATACTCAGAGGCGAATAATGCCCATTGAGCTCAAGAATGTAACCCGGGTCTACAAGAGCAACGTTGAGGTGCGCGCGCTGGATTCTGTCTCGCTCACCGTACCGGCCGGTGAATGGCTGGCCATCATGGGCCCTTCAGGTTCCGGTAAATCGACTCTGGTGAACCTGTTGGGTTGCCTTGACCAACCCACCAGCGGCGAAGTCTGGATTCACGGAACGAACATCTCACAGATGTCGCCGGCGGAGCTCAATCGCTTCCGCGCCGAGAAAATCGGTTTCATCTTCCAGCAGTTTCATCTCATCCCGTATCTGACGGCACTGGAAAATGTCATGCTGGCGCAATACTTCCACAGCATGACGGACAAAGCCGAGGCCCTCGCCGCCCTCGACCGTGTTGGCCTCAAAGATCGTGCTGATCATCTTCCCGCGCAACTTTCCGGCGGTGAACAGCAGCGCGTATGCATTGCCCGCGCTCTCATCAATGATCCTCATATCGTCCTGGCCGACGAGCCCACCGGCAACCTGGACGCGGAGAACGAAGAACTGGTGCTGCGGCAGCTGCGCGAACTCCATGCCCAGGGCCGCACTATCATCATGGTCACCCACGATCCGGAAGTCGCTCGCCTGGCCGACCGTTTGCTCGAACTCCATCACGGCAAGATCAAGTCGCACGAAACGTTCGCCATGAATGATGACGAGCAGTTTGACGAAGTTTTGGAAGAACTCTGGGTACTGGCGGAAAATGGCGAGCCTGCCGAACTTGGCCGCGTAGAAGTTGAAGGCTCCCTGCCCATGCCTCTGGCGCTTGAGAGAATGCAGGCCCAGGGACTGGTTGACCTTGAAGACCACACCAGCGCTCCGCATTCGCACAAGATGGTCTTGAATCGCTGCCACGTTGCTTTCCGTCCGCCCACAAGCTCTGAAGATCATGGCGAGCGAATGATCATCTTCACGGAAAAAGGACGGCGGCGCGCGGAAGACGTCATTCGCCGTCATCGTCTGGCGGAAGTTTTGTTCACTCATACCTTCCAGGTAGAAGACGAAAAGGAAATCGCCGAGCAGGCCTGCAGGTTTGAACATATCCTCTCGCCTGAAGCCACGGACCGTATCTGCACCTTCCTGGGACATCCGCGCACATGTCCGCATGGCAGCCTCATTCCTGCGGGACCATGCTGTCTGGCTGCGCGGGCCAGCGAACTGCTCGATCCAAAACTCTTCGCCGAAAAGAAATAAAAAAATGCATGCCAAGCAGGATGTCCCCTTCAACAATCAGCCCTTACCCCCTGTCATCTTGAGCGTAGTCGGAGCGCATGCGACGACGAAGTCGAAAGATCCCGAGGATGCTGGTGGTAACGATGCCGCTACAGGGAGTTTTCTCGAGACAAAGGATCGTCACTTAAACACCTTTTGTCCTGTGAATCCGGGGAAAATTCCCTGGACCGGCATGGTAGAGGATGCATTCTCGGGATCCTTCCGCTCATCCTCACGACTCTCGTCGCTCGGATTCGGTCAGGATGACAGGGTTTGAGAGTATTGATCGATTCCAGTTATTCGCCAAACAGAAAAACCGGGAGAGGTTTTGTCCTCTCCCGTCACCTTAACCACACAGATTTTTCGGTGAGGGCTCGCGCCGTAAACGCGCGCCGAGCCCGTTGCCAAAGTGCCTGGAAAAAGCAACCACTCCCAAGTCGTCAAAGCGGTTTGGAGCGAAGCGACAAAACGAGAGGATCTCTGCACTAGAACAGCCTGAAGTCCACTTCCAGCGTCATGGCCACGGCCACAGGCTGACCGTTTCGCTTACCCGGCTCAAACAGCCATGTGCGGACTTTCTCCAGAGCTTTCTGATCCAATCCCATTCCCAGGCTGCGGACCACTTTCAGGTTGCGCGGCCGTCCATCCGGGCCGATCACCGCGGACAACGTCACAGTTCCCTGATACTTTGCTTTACGTGCTTCCTCAGAGAAGTCCGGTTCCGGCGTGAACTTTGCCACCGGCGGAGTTACACCGATGTCGCCCAGCGCATAGATGCCACCGCCAAAACCGCCGCCCTGTCCTGGACCATGCCCGGGGCCGGTGCCTGAACCAATACCGTTGCTGCTACCGGAACCAATACCACCACCCGATCCCGGCCCGTTCGAAGCAGGTCCGCTCACGCGGGCTGACATTGGATTGCCCAGGTTCGGCATGTTTGGATTGTCTGGCAGCTTCACGTTCGCAGGAGCAACCACGGTCGGTTCCATTGCCAGCTTGGGTTTCATGTTCTTGATTTCAACCGTTGGTGGCGTGAACTGCTCCGGAGCCACTTTGGGCAGACGTCCCTTCGATTCAAATATCTTGGCGTGTTCACCACCACCACCGCCACCAGCCAGTGCCTTCACGGTTTGTTTCGGCGTCATCACTGGTTGATAGTCAGTTAACGGCGGAGCAATCAACGTTACATGCTCCTGGGGTTTTATGATCGAGTGTGGGGTATGCAAACTGATCCAGGAAGCCACCAGCAACGCAACAATGAAAAACACGTGAACTGTCAGCGAACCGGTTGCGGCTTTCTTCGGGCTGCGATGTGTCCAGATGTCTCTCACTTGCACTGGACGCGATGTCAATCGCAACGGTGGAAGTTTCTCTGGGAACAATGAGTCTTTGATATTGCGCAACAAAGAACCCAGCATGGAACGGTGCATCTCGGGAAGCGAGAAATGCGGTGCTTCGCCGTAATAGCTTCGCGTTGGACGTGGGACAATGATCTGATTCGCCATGGGTTCGACCAATACTTCCTTCACTCGACCACCAAATCCATGTGGTCTGGATACACACATAGAAGATGAGCGAATTAAGATGCAAGTTGCATTACTTCATGCTTACAAACACGTTTTCACATGTAAAAGTTCTGTGACGTTTGCAACCTAGCGTGTAAAAGCTGTGTGAGCTTTGCAAGCGTAGTGTGATTCTCGTATGCGTTTTTTGGTTTCACAACTGTCAGAAAGCCCTAAAAACTTACAGAGACACGCATATGGATGTTGAGTTTTGTTGAGATGTTGAGTTTGTTCATCGGCCGGCTGGTAAGTTGATCTAAAGCTCTGTTTTATAATGAAATATTCAAAGACAACACACCCGGAGAATTGATGCCCACGCCGCTTGACCCCAAGAAGACGTTGAATCTTCCTAAAACCGATTTCCCCATGAAGGCCGGCCTGGCTCAGAATGAGCCCAAATGGCTGGAAAGATGGGACAAAGAGGACATTTACGGAAAAATTCGCGCCTCTCGCGCAGGCAAGCCGGGTTACGTTCTTCATGATGGTCCGCCATACGCCAACGGAGCCATCCATGAAGGCCATGCGCTGAATAAATGCCTGAAAGATTTCGTGGTTAAGTCCAGGACCATGGCTGGCTTCGATTCACCGTACGTGCCCGGCTGGGATTGTCATGGTCTTCCTATTGAAATCAAAGTGGATGAGTCGCTCGGCCGCAAAAAGCTGGAGATGGCGCCCATCGACGTGCGCAAAGCATGTCGCCAGTACGCACAAAAATATTTGGACATCCAGCGTGAGCAATTCAAGCGGCTCGGCGTCTTCGGACGCTGGAATCACCCCTACTCCACCATGGATCCGCAGTATGAGTCCGCGATCGTCCGCACTCTGTACGACTTTCTCGAGAGTGGCGCTGTCTATAAAGGACTGAAGCCGGTTTACTGGTGCATCCGCGACAAGACTGCCCTGGCGGAAGCAGAAGTTGAATATGAACAGCACACCAGCCCCAGCGTCTGGGTGAAGTACGCTCTCACCAGCGATCCCGCCCAGATCGATCCCAAGCTCGCGGGCCGGCAGGTAAACACCATCATCTGGACGACCACGCCGTGGACGCTGCCCGCCTCCATGGCCGTAGCCTTCCATCCCGACCTTGAATATGTCGCCTTGGAACACGAGGGCCAGATTTACATCGTGGCGGAAGCTCTGGCCAAAGCCACCGCGGAAGCCGTCGCCTTCACCAACCCGGAAGTGACCGCTCGTTTCCCTGGTAAGAAGCTTGACCGCGTCACCTTTGCGCATCCATTTCTTGATCGCTCGATTCTCGGTGTGCTGGCCAATTACGTAACCACTGAGCAGGGCACAGGCGCGGTCCACACTGCCCCGTCGCACGGTGCAGACGACTTCTACACCGGCGTGAAATACAAGCTGGAACAAACCTGCAATGTCGACGAAGCCGGACGCATTCAAAACGGCCTGCCCGAATATGAAGGCCTTACGGTTTTCAAGGCCAACCAGCCGATCGTCGACTTGCTGAAATCTCGCGGCGTCCTGATGGGTGAACAGAAGATCGAACATTCCTATCCGCACTGCTGGCGCTGTCATAACCCGGTCATCTTCCGGGCCACCGAGCAGTGGTTCATCTCCATGGAAGCCAAAGTGGAAGACAGCACTCTGCGGCAACGCGCGCTGGACGAGATCAAGAAGGTGAAGTGGATTCCCGCGTGGGGTGAAGAGCGCATCAGTAACATGATCGCCACGCGTCCCGACTGGTGTATCTCCCGCCAGCGCATCTGGGGCGTTCCCATCGCAGTCTTCTTTTGTGAAGCCTGCGGTAAGCTTCTGGAATCGAAACAAGTGAACCAGACTGTGGTCGATCTATTTCGGCCGCGAGGGCGCCGACTCCTGGTATACGCGCGCCGCTGGTGAAATCCTGCCCGCCGGCACTAAATGCGAATGCGGCGGCACTTCATTCCGCAAGGAGAATGACATCATCGACGTGTGGTTTGAGTCCGGATCAAGCCAGGCTGCCGTCCTGGGACGCGAACCCGGCTTGCCCTGGCCTGCCGACCTCTACCTGGAAGGCGGCGATCAGTATCGCGGCTGGTTCCACTCTTCCCTGCTGTGTGCTGTCGGCACTCGCGGACATGCGCCCTACCGCGCCGTCGCCACCCACGGTTGGACGCTAGACCCGCAGGGACGTGCCACTTCCAAATCCCTAGGCAATGGCATCGATCCGGTCAAGATCGCCGGCAATCTTGGCGCGGAAGTAATCCGTATGTGGGTTGCGTCCGTTGATTTTCAGGAAGATGTCACCGTTTCCATGGACCTGATGGACCGTGTCGGCAAGACGTACACCAAGCTGCGTAACACATTTCGATACTTCGTAAGCAATCTTTACGATTTTCAACCAGAAAATGACGCGCTTCCCTTCACCCAGTTGCATCCACTGGATCAGTACATGCTTCTGCGCACCGCGGAAATCTCAGAGAGTGTGCAGAAGTGGTATGAGAACTTTGAGTTTCACCGTATCTTCCATCAGTTGAATGAGTTCTGCACCGTGGACCTGAGCGCAGTTTATTTCGACGTCCTCAAAGACCGGCTCTATACCGCGGCTCCGGCATCGCGCGCCCGGCGTTCAGCGCAGACAGCCGTCTGGCGGATTGGCGAGGCCCTGGTCAGGCTGGTTGCGCCCATCATGACCTTTACCGCCGACGAAGTATGGAAGTTCCTGCCTAAGGTCTCCAGCCGGCCAGACAGCGTTCACGTGGCGTACTTCCCTGCATGCAGGGAGATCACGGGAGATGGAGTTGATCCCGCTGCAGCCAAAACGGTCAGAGCTGACTTTGACACGCTCATGAAAGTCCGCGATGAGGTTAACAGGGCGCTGGAGGTCCCCCGCAAGGAAAAGCTGATTGGCACGGGACTGGAGGCGGCCGTCACCATTCACGCTCCCCAGGACGTCTATAACGTGCTCAGCAAATATCCCAATGACCTCCGTTTTCTCCTGCTGGTCTCTAAGGCAGAAATTAAACTGGCCGGCAGTGGGAACCCGGGGAGCACTTTGCACGTAGATGTAACAAAGGCGCCAGGGGAGAAGTGTGATCGTTGCTGGAACTACTCAACTCAGGTTGGCAAGAGCCAGCGTTATCCGACCGTCTGTGAGCGCTGTTTGGCAGTACTGGAAGAACTGGAAAAGAACGAACCCGTTGAAAGCGCTTTATAGCGCGTCTGAATTATGCGTAAGTATCACTTATTGATCGCCGCGATTGTCGTGATGGTTGATCGACTGACCAAGGCCGTGGTGGCCGACCGTATTACCCTGCATGACAGTGTTGACATTGTCCCGGGCATCTTCCGTCTCACGCACGTCCAGAACCAGGGCGCAGCCTTTGGCCTGTTTTCTGATTCTGCTTTTCCCTGGAAAGTAGCTCTGCTGATTCTGTTTTCGCTGGCCGCTCTGGCGGTGGTCTCCACCTTGCTCTGGAAAAACGGCAACGCCCTGAACGCCACCGCTATCGCGCTTTCACTGGTCTTTGGCGGCGCAGTCGGTAATCTGTGGGACCGCGTAGCCAGCGGCCGCGTTATCGACTTTCTGGATTTCTATGTCGGACAGCATCATTGGCCTGCCTTCAACATCGCCGATAGCGCCATCGTGGTGGGCGCTCTCCTTCTATTAAGCGAAATTTTTATGGCCCCCCAGGAAGAAAAAGTCGTCAGCTCACAGTAGCCTTTGTCGCTTCGCTCCAAACCGCCTCAGAGTTGCAGTGCTGGTTACTGGGGCGTCCGCCTGTGGCAGTGGGTTCGACGCGCGTGGACGGCGCGAGCCCTTTTATTTCGTGGTCAATTGTTCCTGTCGCTTCGCTCCAAACCGCTTTAGAGTTGCAGTGCTGGTCACGGCAGCGTGCTCCTGTTGCTACGGGCTCGGCGCGTGTTCGGCCTCGCCCTTACGAAACTCCCACCCCCTGTCATCTCGACCGGAGTCGGAGCGCATGCGACGGCGGAGTGGAGAGATCATTATTTCTGTCGCTTCGCGACAATCGCTCGAGTTTACCTATCGTGGTTACAGCCTGAAGTCCTGCTGCAACGGGAATTCGGCACGAGCTCGTCCTCCCCTCGACTCTCACCCTCTTTCCATCTCTTCCTACGATGTTTTAAGCTGTCCTAGCCCTTTCACCTAATGCGTAAACATCAATTCTTCATTGTCGTGGCCGTCGTCGCACTCGACCATCTGACCAAGTGGCTGGTCATCCAACGCTTGCCGGAAGCCCATGAGGTGTCCATCATCCCCGGCTTGTTTCAGCTCTCTCACTGGGAGAACACCGGAGCGGCGTTCAGCATGTTCGCTGACTCCTCTTCGCCCTGGCGAACGCTCGGGCTCATCGGCTTTTCAGTGGTCGCGTTGCTGGTGATTGGGTTCCTGCTGTGGAAGAGTGGCAGTGCTCTGAACGCCTCCACGATCGCGCTCTCCATGATTATGGGCGGTGCGCTGGGCAACTTGTGGGACCGTATCGGCAAAGGAACCGTAACGGACTTTCTCGACTTTTACCTTGGCCAGCACCACTGGCCGCCGTTCAACATCGCCGACAGTGCCATCGTGGTCGGCTCCATACTTCTGATCTGGAAGGTCATGTTAGGTCCGCAGCGGGAGACCGGGCGTTAGGACGTCTGACTACGAATCAAACGTCCGGGAGATCAATCTTCTCTTAAGCGTTTTCGACAAGCCAAGCGCGGAAGGCACGAAATTATGTAGCTCAGGCCGTAAGGCCTGGGTAGAAATCAAAATACCAATCAAAGCCTCGAGTGGGCGACACATTCTTACGGCGCCTCATTCTCCGCCACGCTCTTGCTATCCGCCTTTGACGGATACAGCAGCTTGTAAAGCACGGCATTTCGCATGATGGCCTGTACGTATTCCCGTGTTTCGGTAAACGGAATCGACTCCACAAATTCTTCCACGCTCTTGAAGTTCCCGTTTTTGCGCCAATCATCCACGCGTTCTTCACCGGCGTTATAGGCGGCCAGCGCATATTCCACCTGGCCGTCATAGTGGTCCACCATATGTTTGAAGTACCGCGTGCCCAGCAGAAGATTGGTATTTGCCGTCAACAGTTCGTCGCTGTTGAAGTGGTGTATCTTCATCTCTTTGGCCAGGTTCTTTCCCACGGTCGGCAGCAATTGCATCAAGCCCATGGCATTGGCGCGGGAGATCGCGTTGGGATTGAACTCAGATTCCTGCCGGATCAGCGAAGCCACCAGATAAGGATCAAGGTGATTGGTGGTGGCATCACGGCGCAACTCATCCCAGAAGGGACGCGGGAACAGCCCTTCCCATACCGGACGCGGTATCTGGCTGACTTCGGCCGAGAAGTAACCGGGCACCGCCCGCTTCAGGCTCTCAATGGCGCGTATGTAGCTTCCCTGATCGCCATAGACTTCCGCCAGTGACTTAGCCAGCCATGGTGGCGATCCCGCGCTGGCCGATTGCAACTCTTTCACCGCGAAGTCATACAGCGCACCGTTGGCCAGAAGCTGTGCCTTCTGCACATGCAGATTGTCTTCTGGCGCGTCCCAGCTCCGTGGCGGCGTGGCGACTGCCGGCAGCCTGGCCAAAGCGACGGCAGTTCCGGCTTCATCGAAGCCAAGCTTAGCCAGACGCGCGCGCGCAAGATTCGCGTAGTAATAATAGCGATAATTTTCCGAAAGCTTTTCGTAGTAGGCGCGAGCCACAGCTTTGTCGCCTTCGTCTTCAGCGATGCGGCCTCGCCAGTAAACCGCTGCCGGAACTTCATTCGACGTGGGATAAAGTGTCAGCTGCTCTTCAAACAGGCGCTTGGCGTCATCCTTCTTGCCCAGACGATAGTTCAGCCACGCTGTCTTCCAGTGTGCGTAAGGAGAAAAGCGTCCATTCTGCTGGCGCTGATAAATTTCCGCATAGAACTTCGCGCCGCTGTCAAAATCATTCTTGAGCATGTACATGTTGCCCGCGGAAAGCAGCGCTTCCTGAAACCACGGACTGTCCGGCGCAAAGCTCCGCAGCTGCGCAACGTAATCGGCATGCTTGCTGCGGTCGTCTTTATCGCGTGATACTTCTGCCAGAAAGTAGAGCGCCTGGGCTTTTGCATCACTCGGCGCAGCCTGGTTCTGGGCCAGGTTCTCAAACTGATGCTCCGCATCATCGCGCTTGCGTGCGCGATAGAGGGCCGCACCGTACTGCGCTTGCATTGCCGCCATCTTATCGGGCGGCGCCTGCTCCAGCAGCCCGCTCAACTCATTCACGGTGTCCTGATAACGACGCGCCTTAAACAGCAGATCGGCCCGCGTACGCCGCTGTTCAAACGTTCCCACCGGACTCGGCTCGCCCAGTCCGCGCAGCTCCGTTGCCGCCAGATCAGCCTCAGCGCTGGCCGGCATTTCAAAATAGATTCCATGGAAGGTCGCAGCCGCCTTTACCGCATCATTGGCCTTGGCATAAGCCCGGCCCAACACCAGTTCAATATCGGCCCTGGCGGGCTGACGATGTTTTTCCAGATACGCCGCACCCTTCTCCGCCTGATTCGTGGCGATCAGCGCATTCGCATACAGCAGGCTGACTTCGTGGAGATTAAGTGAATCGGGATACTTTTGCTCGAAGCCCTCCAGGGTCTTGATCACTTCTTCCTGGTTGCCTTCGCCCTGCCATGCCGATGCCCGCAGCCAGTCAAGATAATCGCCCAGCAGTGGTGAGATCTCTTCCGCGTGCTGCCATGCTTCGCGCGCCGCCGGATAATCCTTGTCGAGATAATGAGCGTATCCCAGCACGGTCCATGCCAGCGGGCCGGCATCATCCTTGCGATGGCGATGCGCGTAGTCCTGCACTCCGGCATAGGCTTCCGGCGTGCGATTCTCAAGCAGCTGCTGCGCCATTGGCTTCAAATCAGCCGACGCAACAAACGCCCGATTGATGTGCTTGAGCTTGCTGGCGGATCCCGCTTTGCTGGCAGATTTCTTCTGAGCAGCCGCGGTCTTTTTCTTTGCGCTGGTATTTTTGGGAGTTTGTCCCTGGACGCCGGCGACCAGGAACAGCAATACAAGAAAACAGATTATAGTTTTAGCTCTGACAACCACAATTTTCCTTCAAAAGTCATTTCCTGCACATCAGTGCGGGAAACTGGTTCCCATCAGCGAGACATCACTGTCCGCCAGAATCCGTATCAGTTCCTGCGTAAAATAATCGGCCGCAGCTACCGGACTGTCACCATAACGTTTGTCATACGTCGCGCGGCTCTTCTCAATGTCTGCCCGCAGGCGATCGTATAAATCATGGTTCTGCTTGCCGTCCGCCACTTTGGGCTGGTTATAAAGCTTGATCTCTTCGACCAGCAGTTTGGCAAAACGTTTTGCCTTCTTGTGCAGGTCAGATTCTTCTCCGTCCGGAGTAGATGGCTGAGCCATGGGCATGGCAACAGCGGCAGCAACCATCGGCGAGCTGGCTGCGCCGCCAGCAGCAGAAAACATGGCATTGCTGGTAGTCGCCCCGGTATACTCCGGCTGGCCGTCATCGATCTGCATCGGCAGCGACGATCCTGCCGCGGAGCTTCCCGTCTTGCGTAACGCATTCACTTCCAGCCATATCGCCGCAAAACGCGTCAGGGCCGTCATTGCCGACGCGTCCATTGTGCACTGGGCTGACAGGCCGCCATCGGCATAGATCACGGCGGCAACTTTGTCTTTCACCACCAGCGGCAGCACCACACAGTTGTTCTGCGAAGGCGCGTGCATCATCTCGGCAAAGTTCTGGTCAAAATCTGTAATCGACCCGGCGGCTATCGACCGTCCCTGCACCGCTTCACCCGCAAGTCCGGTTGAGGATTCCAGACTTACATTTCGGACGGCGTCATTGTCTTCAAAGCCGATTCCCTGCCATCCATTGACCGCTCCGCCCTTGACCACAAAAAGGGCTACCCGTCCGGCGAACCGTGCCGTGCCTTCCAGCAAATGCCGTAGTATTTCCGATTGTGAGGTCCCTTCCTGGATGGCAGTCACGGCGCCACTCAACAGGTCAGTGGGCGAGGCTCCCCGCGCCGGGTTAAGCAACTCCAACTCTTCGGTAGCGCGACGGGCGATCTCGCCCCGAAGCTTCGGCAGAACGGTGTCCAGCACCTCTGCGACCACTTCTTCGATGATGGATTGAATTTCAGACGGACGTGGCATTCTTCTCTATTATTTCTACGCGTTTAGCCGCGATTATAAGGTTTACCAGATCGCTGTCAATCTGCGAGGTTACTGAAGTGACCGCCTCTAGTATCTTAGTAGTGACGCTGGCATTAAGCCAACCAGCACTGCATTCATTCAAGGCCAAAACTGGAGGTCTCTAAGATGAAACACGGAGTTCTGCTGCTGGTTGTATGGATGGCTGTTTTGCCCGGCCCGCTCGGCTCACAAGCCAGGCAGAAGGCTGCCACGCCGGTCGTCAGTTCGCCGGAAGAGATTGCCAAATCAATCCAGAAGCTGGAGAGCGACCTGCGCATCGCCACCATGAAGGGTGAAGCTTCCTGGTTTGAGCAGTACCTCGCGGACAACTATGTGGAGACTGACGCTACCGGCAAGGTGAGCACCCGGGCCGACATCGTAAAGCTCTATCGCAATACCCAGCCCGAATACGACTCATGGAACCTGAGCGAAGGCACCGCACAGACCTTTCATGGCAACACCGTCATTCTGACCGGCAAGCTTGATCTGGAAGGCACTGTCGACGGCAAAAGCGTTTCGGGCTCCTTCCGGTTTACGCGTGTCTGGATCCAGGATGGTTTGGACTGGAAGCTGGCCGCGGAGCAGATGACGAGGATTGCGGGATGAAGATTTCGTTCTTTATCCCGAGTGCAACGAGGATCCCTACGAACGGTCAGGATCTTTCCGGCGAAGGTGATTTTCAATGTAGAGATGTGGCATGCCACATCTCTGAATATCTGTAAATCACCGCTGCGGTGCTACTCCACCACCAGCTTCGCCACCATGTCGTCATGACGGGGTCCGCAGATTATTCCACAGACAACCTTGAACTCGCCTTTGTTCTGGGGTGTGAAAGTAATCTTCGTGGTTCGTCCGGGCTGAACAGGCTCTTTGATCCCCAGGTCGGGAATGTCCAGTCCATGCTGCACGTCAGCGGTTGTCACATCCAGTTCCACCGGCTGGCCGCTTTTCACGCGGATGACATTTGGCTGGATGTCATATTTCTTCATGAGCACGTTAATCGTCTGAGCTGGAGTTTGCTGGGCCTTATGGCATCCCAGGGCGAGAATCAGTAAACTGACTAATACAGGGACCACGATCGAGATCTTTTTCATAGTTGATTTTTTAAGAGCTGATGACAAGTGCCACTTTGGCGGGTTTGGACATCCCTTGCGGCTGAAAGTTTTTTATTTCCTTTCGCCCTCCCAACCGTCAAAACATAGTAAATTATTTTGAGTCGGAGTTGCATGGCAACCATCCAAAAGAAAGCCGAGGAAGGTATCACTGAAGAGCTGGCGCTGGTGCACGCTGCTAAAGCGGGCGACCTTGAAGCGTTCAGCCAGTTGGTGACACGGTATGACCGGAATATCTTCCGTATCGCGCAGCACATTACGCACAATGAGGAAGACGCCCAGGACGTAGTTCAGGACGCATTCCTCAAGGCTTATACGAACCTCGCCCAGTTCCAGGAGAATTCAAAGTTCTATACCTGGCTGGTAAGGATCGCAGTCAATGAAGCCTTGATGAAGCTGCGCAAGCGGCGAAACGATCGGACCGTTTCGCTGGATGAAGACGTGGAGACCGAAGAGGGTTCCATGCCGCGGGAAGTCGCGGACTGGTCACCCAATCCGGAGCAGTTGTACGGACAGTCTGAATTGGGGGACATCCTGAAGAAGACCATCCAGGGGCTGCCGCCGGGGTTTCGCACCGTCTTCGTGTTACGCGATGTTGAAGGTCTGTCCACGGAGGAAACGGCGGAAATGCTGGATTTGAGCGTACCTGCGGTAAAGTCTCGACTCCTGCGCGCCCGCCTGCAGCTTCGTGAACGCCTGGCAAGATATTTCAAGGCTAAGCAAGATGGAGATGGCAACCAGTGAAATGCAATGACTTCCTAAAAGAACTGTCTGATTACCTGGACGGCCGAATTACCGAAGACCTTAAGACTGAATTGGACGAACATCTCCATTGGTGCCACGAATGCCACGTGGTCATGAATACCACCAAAAAGACCATTGAAATTTACCGCGATAACCAGATTTACGAGCTTCCCACCGGCCTCAGAACCCGCCTCCATGACGCGATTATGAAAAAATGTCGCGGCCAGCAGACAAAAAAAGACGTTTAGACCTTTCAAGCTCCTAACATGGCTACTGATGCTAAAGGACTTAAGTCTAAGTGCCAAATTGGTGTCTAAGCAGATAAGTTTCCAAACAGCAGCTTCGAACCTTTTCGAGCAGCCCTGAATCTAATCTTCAGAGTACGACAGATATATGATTTATGTGTACCATAGGTCATTGTCCTGTAGTACACTTTACTCGGTAGCAGTTGGGCTTCCGGGTGGTTTTTGTTAGACCAGATCCAAACGGGGTGTGATTTATGGCGAGTTTGCTTGACGTGCTGTTCGGATGTCACCACAAGAATTTCAGCTTTCCGATCACCAAGAAACCAGGTCAGCGCCGCTCTGAAGTGGCCGCATTGACCGGCACATATGTTTGCTGCCTCGATTGCGGAAAAGAGTTTGCATATGACTGGCAGGAAATGAAGGTTATAGAGGGCGTTCCTCGGCGGTTTAAGGCCGTAGCGGCCAGCGCTGCTGAGTCTTTCGCCAGCAAATAAATTTCCAACAACCTGGGTGTTGTCTGGAAGCGGATTCCAGCCGGGCGCTGTTTCCGGCTAGTGGATGGAATCAGATTTTTCAGCATCGCCTGGCGATAAAAGCCTGGCCAGGCCGGGGAGCCTCGAATCAAGTTAGAGCTTCCACCCCGCTAAAGATCACCGTTCGTTGTAGATCTTGAATCAAATGAGCCGCTTAGGCAATCCCACAGGGGTTGCAAAGCGGCTAAATTTGCGATTCCTTCCCGCTCCGCTGCGGGTCTTGGTAGGCTCAGAGTTCACACACATTTTACTTCGTAATCCGGACCAAGCGTGGCATGATGGTTGGTAACAGCAGTTAAAGGAGAACGGATGACTCCTAATTCCGGTAAGCAGATATCAAAAGCCATGGGAGCGTTTTGGAGAAAGGTCAGCGCACTTAACATCAAGCTGGTTCAATCCACGTGCCCACAGTGCCATTCATTTATCGGAGCCAGTCCAAGCCCTGAGGTGCTTTCCTTGGTGGAAGACACGCATCACTGCTCTGGATTAGTGCTCCCTCCTCCAGCCGCTTTCAGGCCCTAAACTTCAGCGGCCCTGAACCTCGGCCAGTGCGCGCAGGGTCGGATATCAAACAAGTTCTACACAAATTTGCACACGAAAACAGGCGGCCCGAGAGCCGCCTGTTTCATTTTCGTTTTAAACGTATAACGCCCGCTTAGTTGTTATCGCGGCGTTTCAGCGTCGGGCGATCGTCATCCTTCTGGTCGCCGTTCTTGTCCTTCGAAGACGTGCTTGCAGTGCGCCGCAAGCTCGGTTTGTTCGGATTGGTATCGTCAATCTTGCGACGGTTCTCAATCGATGCCAGGCGTGATTTCACGTCGTTAAATTCAGACGTGGTTTCAATGTACTGGTCCTTGCCCGGCAGAATTGTGGCAATCTCTTCCTGCGTCTTCTGGATGCGGTCAGGAGTCTGAGGATGAGTTGCGAACGCCTTGGCCAGCGATCCCGGCTTCTTCTTTTCCTGCGCCTGGATCTTCTCAAAGAAGTTTACAAACTCGTTGGGATCGTAACCGGCTTTGTACATGTACTGCACGCCCAGATAATCGGCTTCGGCTTCAAAGCCACGCGAGAAGCTGAGGAATGTCAACGGTAAACCGATGCCGGCCGCTTCACGGGCCGCGTAGCCGATGCCGCCACCAACAAAGATCAGCGGAATCGTCATGATGTTGGCGAGCTGCGAACGGGTAGCTCCGCGCGTCGCGTGACGGGCGCACACGTGAGCAATCTCATGGGCCATCACGCCCGCGAGTTCGGCTTCATCGTCCGCCGCCAGAATCAATCCGGAATTAACGTAGAAGAAGCCGCCCGGCAGCGCCATGGCGTTGATTTCATCCGCGTCAACCACCTTGATGGTGAAAGGCACTTTTGCATCTGAATTGCGGACCAGGTTCTGTCCCACGCGATTTACGTATTCATTGACCACGGGATCCTGAATCAGCTTCATGCTCTGCTCAATCTGCTGGGCATACTGCTTGCCCATCTTGATTTCGCTTTCCGTGGAATACCAGTCCATGCCGCCCAGCTTGCGGTTGCCGATGGCATCAACGTCATTCTTGCTGCCATCATGCTTGATCTTCTTTTCTTTCTTGTCCTTCTTGTCTTTGTCCGTGTCGCTGGCCTGATCGTTGCTTGCGGATTGATCGTCAGCCGAAGTCGTGGCGGCCGGGGCCTCCTGCGTTTTGTCGCCTGCCGAGGTCGTGGCCGGGGCCTGCTGCGTCTTGTCACCAGCGGGCTGTTGTTGCGATTGATCAGACGCCTGGGGCTGTGCGGTTTGCGACTGCGATGCTTGCGGCTGCGATCCTTGCGTTTGTGACGCTTGATCGGAAGGCTGCGTTTTCTGTTTGTCGTCCTGCGCTAACGCTGCAACGGATAAGCTGGTTAGAGCCAGGATGGAAGACAGCAGCAGAGCTCGAATTTTCATAGGCACACACTCCTGCAAGGACCGGGCCTCACGGTGATGTCAATACATTCATTATACCGCCGGCTCACCATTACCTTGGATATAATCCCTGAACGATTGGATGCTGCTTTCTTGCAGCAATTCGCTGCCCATTCCATCAGGAATCGGTAAAGCCCCTGTAAACTCCCGGCTATAGAGCGCTTGCAAGCACGGCCCTCAGGTTGGTTGCTCAGGTAGACAATCTTTCAGGCAGTCGAAGACGGCTGGCTGTTGGCCTTCAGACGCAGGATCTCCACTCGCTCAGCCCGCCATTCTCCTGCCTTGTCCTGACTGGCAATGACACGGATTTCCTGACCTACTTCCAGACAGTCCATGCGGCAACTATGTCGCTGAGAGGCGGGTATGGCGCTCCCAAACTCGATTTGTGCGTGCGACACCTCTACGTGCCGCAATAAGTGGTTGCGTCCCTGGACAAAAATCCACCCAGGTGTCGCAGGCAGCGACTTAGGCGGATCTACCACAGTACCCTGGAACATACCTGCCGTGCTCCATCCTGCGACAGGCATCAACACCAGTCCCGTTATCAGTATCACCATCCAGCTACGGCGCATATGTTTTCAGATGCTGGCGCACCTTGCGGCGTTCTGCCTTAGTCGTAATATTCCAGCCCCAGATGAGTAATAAGCTGTTCGCCCCTGAGGTAGCGCAACGTGTTCTTGAGCTTCATTGACTGGATGAACAGATCATGCTCCGGATAAAGCCCCGGGGCCGTCATGGGAGACTTCAGGTAGAAGCTAAGCCACTCCTGGACTCCCAGTCCGGAAAGCTCTTCGCATCGTTTCGCCAGGTCCAGGAACAACACCAGGTCCAGCGCAATCGGCGCCGCCAGAATCGAATCGCGGCACAGGAAATCGACCTTGATCTGCATGGGATAACCCAGCCAGCCAAAGATATCGATATTGTCCCAGCCTTCTTTGTTATCGCCGCGTGGCGGGTAATAGTTGATACGTACCTTGTGGTAGAAGTCCTTGTAAAGCTGGGGATACAGTGCGGGCTGAAGAATCTGATCCAACACGGAAAGCTTGGACTCTTCCTTGGTCTTGAATGAGCCCGGGTCCTCCAGAACTTCGCCATCGCGATTGCCCAGAATATTGGTTGAGAACCAGCCACTCAGTCCCAGCATGCGAGCTTTGAAGCCCGGCGCCAGAATCGTCTTCATCAGCGTCTGCCCGGTTTTAAAATCCTTGCCGGCGATGGGAGCCTTGTTCTTCTTGGATAACTCCATCATGACCGGGAGATCAACCGTCAGGTTGGGCGCGCCATTGGCGAATGGAACACCCTCTGACAGCGCCGCATAGGCATAAAGCATGGACGGCGCAATGTTCTCGTCATTCTTCTCCATGCCTTTTTCAAAGGCCTTGACGGAAGCGTGTACGGGTGTGGGCGTCAGGTAAATCTCCGTGGAACCGCACCAGATCATCACCAGCCGCGCAGCGCCGGATTCTTTCTTGAACGCCTTGATGTCTTCGCGCAACTGGTTGGCCAGGTCAAGTTTGTTCTTGCCCTTTTTCACATGCTTGCCGTCCAGCATCTTCACGTAGTTCCGATCGAACACCGCCTTGCGTGGCTTGATCGACTTCATGAACGGCTTGATCTGATTCAGCAGGTCTTTCTCCAGGACAGCGGCGTGCATGGCCGCTTCATAGGCGTCTTCTTCAAAGATGTCCCACGCGGTGAACACAATGTCATTTAGATCAGCCAGAGGGACAAATTCCTTGATCTTGGGTGAGCGGCCTTCTGTGCGTTTCCCAAGACGGATGGTTCCCATTTGCGTCAATGAGCCCACGGGCTGCGCGATGCCTTTGCGGACGGCCTCAACACCGGCCATGAACGTGGTTGCCACCGCGCCCATGCCGCAGATCATTACGCCCAGCTTGCCCTTGGCGGGTGCTATTTTGATTTCCTTTTTCTCTTCCTTGGAGGATTTGGGTGCCATTAAATTTGCGACCATCCTAATAAGATCTTGGTATAAACGTCACTTTCAAGCACTCGCGCAACCAATAAAATGACGTGAAGCCGAAATTATTTTCGGCCCCCGGGGACGCTGCCAGCAACGCCCCATAACGAACCAGACTGTCATTGCAAACCCGTTATCTTCTCGCATTCAGCACGGTTTTGTAAACCGTGGAATGGTGGAGTGCGATCAGACATCGTTCAATCTTCGTTTTAACTCCTCAATTGGCCAGCAGCCTCCCAATCCGTCCGCAATAAGGTTCAACTCTTCTTGCCCCTGTTGGACCTGGTACGGATCAGGTTTGACTTTCATGCCTAGTAAATTTCTGGAATGGAAATTGCCCCAGTAGTGCGTCGCAACTTCGTGCACGAGCGCCGTCCAAGCATCACTGCTTCGGTTTGCTAATAAATCGAATCGCTTCCAGAAGTCCGCTTCAGGGATTGACTGGCTTATAACAGCCCGCAGGAGTTCTACCAGATCTTTTCTTGTCTCTACTTCCACGGCCAATGCTCCAGTTTTTGCGAATTGCTTCCCGGGCAGGACACCTTGGGTCTAAATGGGATGCTCGGTTATCAGGCTGAAGCGGTCATCCTGTTCTTCCAGTGCGATCGCACGAACCAGAAAATTCCCGCCAGAAGGATCGCGATGATCACCGCATCCAGACGATGCAGCCAGTGCTTGAGACGCGGATCGCTGTCCCAATGCTCACCCAGTTTCATCCCTACCCACGCCAGCACAAAGCACCACGGCCACGAGCCAACGAACGTATAAATATGAAACCGCGCACGTGGCATGCGTGCAATGCCCGCAGGCAGCGCGATAAACGTCCGGATCACCGGCAGCAATCGTCCGATAAACACCGCGGCCGCCCCAAATTTGTGAAAGAAGCGATCAGCCACGTCGAGATCGTGGCGATTAATCCATATATAGCGGCCATAACGCTCCACCAGCGGCCGTCCGCCATAGTGGCCGATCTCATAGGCAATCACCGAACCCAGATTGCACCCAATCGCGCCTGCCGTGGCTACCCAGAAAAGACTGAAGGGCAAATGCGTGAGCGGCTCCATATGCCCCGAATAGACTAAATAGCCAGCGAACGGCATTATGAGTTCAGATGGCAGAGGTATACAGGCAGATTCTATGGCCATTAGCAGGGCGACGCCGAAATAGCCGCTTTTCGCGATCACGCCGCCGATAATTACCTGCAGTACTGAAAGGACTTTTTCTGTCATTCGGTGGGTTTACCCATTCAATAGCGGTACTCATTCGATGCGGTTATAGATGCGATGCCGTTGCTCATTCGATTGGGAATGCCTTCGGGGCCGGGGTCAAAATTCCTGCGAATCCTGCGTGAACGTGTAGCCGGGCAGACTCATGCCCTCATCCATGCGGGAAACTTTCACGCGTATGCTCTCCGCATCCGGCGCGTCCTTGCTGGCGGGACGCAGCATGGCGTATTGGGTAAACAACTCACTGTAAACCTTGGTCACAAGGAAGTTGGCGCCGCTCTCATCGCTGCGCCATACCTGCCCTGCCTGAACAGTTTTGACCATAAGAGACAGAGTACTGACTGGCCTGCAATAAGGTCAATGGCAGCGAACCAAACACAACACTTCTTTCAGCCGTCCCTGGCGGGACTAGTCTTTTCCTTTTCTTGTTCCCGGCACTTGCTTCGCGGCGTGCCGGGCTAACTTCATTCGCGCCTGCGGCGCTCCAAGCAACAAAAATCAAAGCCCTGGCAATTTCCCGCTGAACAAATCTTCTATCTTCGCGGCTGGAACCCTCACGCCAACATAAAAACTGCCGAAGATGGCATACATGGCGCTCACTTCGTCAAAGCGCATTTCATAGATCAGCTTTTTGAAAATCACGGGATCGTCAGCAAACAAATCAACGCCCCATTCCCAGTTGTCGAAACCGATCGATCCGGTAATGATCTGCCGCACGGTCCCTGCGTATCGCCGTCCCACCAGGCCATGCTCTTCCATCTGGCGCTGGCGTTCTTCAATCGGCAGGCTGTACCAGTTCTTGTCTTCGCCACGGCGACGGTCCATTGGATAAAAGCAGACATAGCGCGCAGGCGGAATCTGGGGAAATAATCGCGGACGCATCGCCTCCGTCTGCCGCTCCGTCGTCTCTTTCACCGCCGCATCCCATTCGGGCGAATGCGGAACGATTCCCTTCTCCTGCAATGTCCGATAGAGCTTGAGCGAAGATTCGTACAGTCCCAGTTCGACCACCGACACATACGAAGTCGTCTGTTCCAGATAATCATTCAGCCGCAGGCGCGCGATCTCCAGTTCCACGTGCTTGAGATGATCAAAAGAGTTGCGGAAGTGGATGAGCATAAGGTCGGCCTTATGTCCCAGCATGGAAAACAATGCGCTTTGACCGTTGACGTGCGTCTCCAGCTTGGTGAGGGCAGTACCGGCTTCCGCCAGGATTTCATGCTGCTGCGCCGCCGGCAGCTTACGCCATTCCGCCCAGCGAAAATGAAACATCTGGTGCAATACGCTGGAGCCTTCTAGCGTGATTGGGACTCCGTATATGTTTTCCGATTGTGTCCGCGTCTCTGCCTTGCCTGTGGATGCCATGCTTTTCCTCTGCTTGTGATTGTAGCCCGGGTGCTTTAATTTTATTCTGCTATGCCCACCGCTCAACGCAAGGCCGCAAAATCTTCTGGCGCAAAAAAGACCGCCGTTAAACAAAAATCCAGCACCAAAGCTATGGCCGGCAAAACCACGACTGCCAAAGCTGGCTCGAAGGTGAGCGGTAAAAAGCCTTCAGCCATCCACTCCGGAGTAACGCCTTCCAAAGGCTACAATCCAGTGGCTCCGGAGCGCGTGCGGGAAATCCTTGCTCATCTGGATCAACTGTACCCCAACGCAACCTGTGCACTCACCCACAGAAACGCATGGGAGCTGCTGGTGGCAACAATTCTCTCCGCGCAATGTACAGATGCCACAGTCAACAAAGTCACGCCGGTGATCTTCAGCAAGTATCCCACACCTCAGGCATTCGCCGCGATTACTCCGGAGCAGCTTGAACCGGACATCCGGCCAACCGGCTTCTTCCGCAACAAGGCCAAATCAGTGGTGGGAGCAGCCAAGGCCGTCATGGCCAACTTTGGTGGCGAGGTCCCCAATGAGATGGACAAGCTGCTCAGTCTTCCCGGCGTAGCCCGCAAGACCGCCAACGTCGTCCTGGGCACGTGGTTCAAGCTGGGTGTGGGCGTTGTCGTTGATACGCATGTGCATCGTATCTCGCGACGCCTGGAGCTCACCAAAAGCAACGACGCCAAAAATATCGAACAAGACCTGATGAAAGTGATCCCGCAAGCGCGCTGGATTGACTATTCGCACCTGATCATCCATCACGGACGCGCGTTGTGCATTGCACGTAAGCCCAAGTGCGCCGATTGCAGTCTGGAAACGCTTTGCCATGCCGCGGACAAAACGTGGTCAACCGTGGAAATTCATAAGAACGCGACGCCGGGATGACATTGTAAACTTTTCACCACGGAGGCATGGAGACACGGAGAAATGCTCAAACAAATTTTATTGATCACCATCTCGTTGGCCGTTAGGTTTGCGTCCGCGCAAACGTCCACGGCTCCTGCCTTCATCACTGACCCCGCGCAGATCACGGCAAAAGAGAAATTCGACGTCCAGCAACTCAGCGTGGACAAGCTTTTCACCACGCGCATCATCGGCGCCAGCACCTGGTCGCCTGACGGGAAACAGATCGCTTTCGTTAGCAATATCAGCGGTCGCTACAACATCTGGCTGGTCTCATCTCAAAGCGGCTGGCCAACGCAGCTCACCGTGAGTGATCAGCGCCAGATCAATCCTGCATGGTCGCCCAACGGACGCTGGATTGCCTACGGCTCTGACCACGATGGCGACGAACAATGGGACATCTTCATCGTCTCGCCCACCAGTGGCCAGATCATCAATCTCACCGGCACACCTGCCGTGTCTGAAGAAAATTTTGTCTGGTCGCCGGACAGTGAGCGCCTTGCCTACAGCGTGAAGCCGAAAGAATCTCCGAATTACGAGATCGACATCATGGAAGTGGCGACCAAAAAAGTTACCCACTTCACTACGAAAACGTCGCCTGACTTGAATAACACTCCGGCTGCCTGGTCGCGCGACGGTAAATGGCTGGTCTTCAACCAGAGTGACGCTGCCGGCAAGAATTCTGACATCTTCATCGCCGACGCAGCCACCGGCAAAGCCACCAGGATCACTACTCACGCAGAAAACCAGATCTACGCGGCTACGGACATTTCACCCGACGCCAAAACCATTCTGCTTACCTCCAACGCCGGGAATGGTTATTCCAATGCCGCGCTGCTCGATGTGGCCAGCAGGAAAATCACATGGCTGACCGAAGACAAATGGGAGGTCAACTCTGAGAAGTACTCGCCTGACGGAAAACTTCTCACCTGGACCAGAAATGCTGACGGCAATTCTGAAATCGTGACCTATGACATGAACGCGCGACAGCCCCACACATTGCCTCTGCCCAAAGGCATTAACACGATGGCCGGATCGGACACGCCATTCTCCGGAAAAACCTCCGATACCGCGCGTCTGCTCATCAACCATGATGGTCCCGTTGCACCCAATGACATCTGGGTCTATGACTTTACTACTGGAAAGACCCATCAGGTAACGCACTCACTATCCGCCGGCGTGCGCAGCGAGGACATGGTGGAGCCATTTCTCATCCACTATCCAAGCAAGGACGGCAAGTTCCAGATCTCCGCTTTCGTCTATGTCCCCTTCGGCGCCCAGCGTAACGGAAAGAACGCCGCTATCGTTTCTATCCACGGCGGGCCGGACGCGCAGGTGATCAACAGCTTCAGCCGCACGGTGCAATTTCTGGTGAACCAGGGCTTCTTTGTCATTGCGCCCAACTATCGCGGATCCAGCGGCTACGGCAAGGAATTCTCTGACTCCAACCTGCATGACATGGGCGGCGGCGACCTGCAAGACATAATCTCCGCCGCCGACTGGCTGATCAAGACCGGCTTTGTCGACACAAAGAAGATCGCCGTGATGGGAGGAAGTTATGGCGGCTATCTCAGCATGATGGCCGTAACCAAGGCTCCCGATCGCTGGGCCGCCGGCGTTCCTATCGTGCCTTTTGTGAACTGGTTCACGGAAATCGAAAATGAAGATCCGGCGCTGCGCCAGTATGACATGGCAACCATGGGCGATCCGGTGAAAGACAAAACGCGATTGCAGGAACGCTCACCGATCAACTTTGTCGATCAGATCAAAGCGCCGCTTCTCCTGCTGGCTGGTGGGCACGATCCGCGCTGTCCGCGCACGGAAGCCGAGCAGGTGGCGTCGGCGGTGAAGAAACGTGGTGGCGTGCTGGAATTGAAAGTTTACGAAAATGAAGGCCATGGCTTTGCCAAGATCGAAAACCAGATCGATTCATTCACCCGCATCGCCGACTTCCTCAAGAAATACGCTCCGCCGGAGAAATGCGGGTGCAATGTGTATGACTGAAATCAGCAATTGGCAAATAGCAATTGGCAAATAGCATCAAGCACTCAGCATTCAGCCCCGGAGCATTCTTGCGTTCGTTGAGGATCATTAAGGTTGAATCAACAAGGTTCGAGGAGACCATACGATGAATTCTTGTTCTGGAGGGCTGATTACCAATTGCCAATTGCTATTTGCTAATTGCCACTTCCCAGCAATCGCTTCAGCAACTCCTGCGATGCCATCTTATGTACGTGTTCGGTAATAGCGAACACCAGTCCGGGCATGGTGTATTCACGGGCTTCAATCGCCGGAGGAAATCCTGCGTCACCCAGCGTCTTGGACGTCACTGGGCCAATCGACGCGAGCCATATCGCTCGCAGAGTTGGCTCATACTTCTTGCCCAACAGATCCAGAAAATTCGTCGCCGTTGATGAGCTGGTAAAGGTCACGATGTCCGGCAAGCTGGGTATCGTCTTTGAAAAGCTTTTGGATTTTTGCTTTGGCGCCGGCCGGAATCTTCGTCTCATACGCCTCGGCGATATCCACTTTCGCTCCGGCTTTGCGCAACTCAATAGGCAGAACATCACGCGCGACTTTCGCCCGGGCCAGCAGTACGCGCTTCCCTTCCGTCTTGCCGCGCAACGCTTCCACCACCGCCTCGGCCACATACTTCTCCGGCGTCACTGCAACTTTCAATCCCTGGTCTTCGATGGCCTTCGCCGTCGCTGGGCCAATCGCCGCGATCTGCAGATGCTTCAACTTGCTCACGGGAATCTTCAGCTTCTTCAAACGCGCAACCATTGCCTCAACGCCATTTACGCTGGTCAGGATCAACCAGTCGTAGTCGGCAATTTTCTTCAGTCCGGAATCCAGCGTCTCGAAGCTGCTGGGAGGCTTGATCTCAATGGTGGGAACTTCTGTTACATCGGCGCCAAGGTCGCGCAATGGCTTGGTTAGACCGCCAGACTGTTTACTGGCGCGCGTGGTAAGAATGCGCCAGCCAATCAGCGGTTTGTTCGGGTCACCGTTCATGCGTCTTGAATTAACTTATGGCTGATTGGGAACAGCCGCCTCTTCCTTGTACACATCTTCCAGAATCCTGTCCGCGCCCATCTTCAGCAGCTTTTGCGCGGTCTCCCTGCCCAGTTGCACCGGATCGCTGCCCCGGGCAGTCTGCCGGAGTATCTTGCTCCCATCCGGACGCCCCACCATCGCCCTCAGATTGAGCACGCCTTCCACCGACTCGGCGAAGGCCCCGATCGGCACCTGGCACCCACCACCCAAACTTCCCAGCAGCGCGCGTTCGCACTCAATCGCGCGGCGCGTTTCCGGATGGTTGAGAAACTCAAGATATTTGCGGGTCTCAACATCATCGGTGCGGGTTTCAATTGCCAGCGCACCCTGACCCACCGCCGAACACATAATCTCTGCATCAATGCGCGAACGGACAAAGCTGTCCAGACCCAGGCGATGCACGCCGGCAGCGGCAAGAATGATGGCATCATATTCGCCCGACTCAAGCTTGCGCAGCCGGGTATCCACGTTGCCGCGCAGAGGAAAGATTTGCAGGTCCTTACGTAACGCCTTCAGCTGGCATTGCCGGCGCAGACTGCTGGTTCCAACCTTCGCACCGCGAGGCAAAGCCTCAATCGATGAATATTTTACCGAGATAAAGGCATCTCGCGGGTCTTCGCGTTTCATGATCGCGGCTAGCGTGAACTGCGGGTGCAGTTCCGTGGGAACATCTTTCAGGCTGTGTACAGCAAGATCAATGCGTTTATCCGCGAGCGCCTCTTCAATCTCCTTGGTGAACATGCCCTTGGTGCCCACTTTAGCCAGAGAAACGTCAAGAATCTTATCGCCGGTAGTCTTGATGATCTCAATCTCAACCGTGTGGCCCTGTTCGCGGAGAAGCGCCGAAACATGGTTCGCCTGCCATAGCGCCAGTTTGGATCCGCGTGAACCAATGCGTAGGTTGGCCATTTACTATTTGGGCTTCCCGTTATTGGAATTGGTATTCAAGTTGAAAATGCGTCGCACCATCTCATGGATGGTCTGCGCTTCCGGATGCGCCGCTGAAGATTTTAGCGTGGTGATGGGCGTGTGCAACAGCTTGTTGATAATGCCGCGCGTCATGGCTTCAATCGCTGCTTCCTGCTCCGGCGTGATGGTTCCCAGCTTGCCGCGTATGCGGTCAATCTCCGCCTGGCGAATCGTCTCGCAATATTCCTGCAGGGAAAGAATCGTGGGCACCATCTCCAGCGATTTCATGCGTGTGGCAAAGCGGTCCACTTCAAACTCAATGATCTTCTCTGCCCGCTCGGCTTCCTTCTGGCGCTCCGCGCTATTGTTGCTGGCCACGGACTGCAGATCATCCACGTCATACACAAACAAGCCATCCAGCTTGTTGACCTCAGGCGCTACGTTCCGCGGCACTGCGATGTCGATAAAGAATACGGGACGGTTCCGGCGTTCACGGCGCAGTCGTTCGCCATGCTCCTTGCGGAAGATCGGCTCGGTGGCTCCGGTGGAAGTCAAAATAATGTCAGCATGGTCGGCCATGTCATACATCCGTTCGAATGGAACGGCTTCGCCGCCAAAAGCTTCGGCCAGATTCACCGCACGCTCGTACGTACGATTGCTGACGATGATCTTTTCCGCTCCGTGGGCGATCAAATGCCGAGCCGCCAGCTCGGCCATCTTGCCGGCGCCAATCAGATAGACTGTCTTTCCCTTCAGCGTACCGAAGATCCTCTCCGCCAGCTGCACCGCCACGGACGCAATCGATACCGACGAACTGCCGATCGCCGTCTCCGTACGTACCTTTTTGGCCACGGCAAAGGCACGCGAAAGCAATGCTTCCAGCGCTGAGTGCACGGCGCCCAGTCCACGAGCGACGGCATAGGCTTCTTTCACCTGGCCCAGAATCTGCGGCTCGCCCACTACCATGGAGTCCAGACTGGAAGCCACACGGAAGACGTGGCGCACCGCATCGCGTTCGGAAAACTCGTAAAGATGGGAGTGCATACTATCCTGGCTTACGCCAAAGTAGCTGCTCAGGAACTTGCGCAGGTCAGCGCTCTGGCTGGTGCTGGCAATTACCTCCACGCGATTGCAGGTTGAGATCAGCATGCCTTCATCCACGCCGGGCTGCTTCACCAACTCGCCAATCGCCCCGGGCAGCTGCTCCTCAGACACAGCCAGCCGCTCGCGCAAGTCCAGCGGTGCGCTCTTGTGGTTCACGCCGATGAGCTGAAAGTTCATGGGGCAATAAACCTGTGTACGTGGCTGAGACTGTTGGCAGCCCAGGCCAGGACAGCCGTTCCAAAAGCAAACGTCGCCATATACGCGGCCCTGCGTCCGCGCCATCCGGCACTCCATCGCGTATAGAGCAGCACCATGTAGACGACCCAGCTCAGGATGGAGATGAGGATCTTGGCGTCAAAAAAGTATTGTGAGCCCACACGGGCTTCCGCCACGATTGCGCCGGAGATCAGACCCAGCGTCATGAATGGAAAGCCCCAGATCAGGCTCTTGTAGCCGATGTCATCCATTACGGCCAGGGCCGGCAAGCGAGACCATATTCCGGTGGCGTTCTTGGATTTCAGCGTCTTCTCCTGAATCAGGTAGAGAATGCTGGCGATAAAGCTGAACAGAAGCGCCGAATAACCGATCAGAATGAGAACAACGTGTATGTATATCCATTGCCTGCTGACAAATAGCGGAGTGGAGGAATCACCTGGCGTTGAATGGCTCGCGGCTGACAGCGTCAACAGAAAGACCAGTGGGAACACGGCCAGCCCAGGCGACGTGGCTTTGTATCGCGCGTAAACCACAAAGAAGAACACCATGAGCAGGAACGCCAGCAGAGATTCCATCTCATGCATGGACGAGGGCGCCCACACACCGCTCATCATGGCGTTTTCAACCAGCGCAACCAGATGAAAGATTGCCCCCAGCCCCACCGCCGGAATGGTGATGTTGGTCAGGACCTTCTTGCCGCCCCATAGAGCGGACAGGGCATATAGAAGTCCGACGGCGTACAGCGATAAAGCCACTCGTAACCAAAACAGGGGCATAGGGTTAAAGAATAAAGAATTAAAGACTTACAGGAGATTATGCCATCTTAAGTCACAGCCGCGTGTGAGAAAGAGCACGCTAAATAGTCGTTGGTAATTGGTAGTTGGTATTTGGTGAAACCACGTGCTGACGCCAAGTTGCGATCCGAGACCATAATTTGTTTATTATCAGCGACTTGTAGAATTTCTTCCGACTATAATCCGACATCCACACACACGAGTCGTTCACCTGAGCGGTGAAGATATCCCATCGCAGCACACCAAATACCAATAACCAAATACCAACTACCGCCCCTTACCTCGTCTCCAGCTTCTTCAACCTCTCGGCCGCCACCTCTGACGAGATCGGCGTGTAATACACCTCTTTGAGGAAATAGGGCTTGGCCCGGGTGGAGAGGATGGGAAGAATCTCCATGTGCCAGTGATAGTCTTCGTCCACCGTCTTCCAGTATTGCAGCGTATGCGACTTCTGGTAGGTATTCGGCACGGTGTGCAGGACCATGTGAAAGCTCTCGGCAATGCTCATCACACGCTGAAAGGTGTGACGGATCAGGGCTGCGAGATCGCTGAGTCCACCGGGGCGCGCAAGGGTGGAACGCTCAAACGATGATTCATGCTTGCGCGGCATGATCCACATCTCGTAGGGCATGCGTGAGGCGAACGGGCACAGCGCCACATAGTTTCCAATCGACTCCACGATCCGCAGCGGCTGGCGCAGCTCCTGGTTCAGGGTGTCACAGAATACGCAGCGTTCTTTGTCGTAATAATAGTCACGCGACGCGCGCAGCTCATACAGCACACGTCTTGGCACAAATGTGGTGGCCGTGATCTCGGATATGGGATGATCAAACTCCTGTCCCGCGGCCGGCCCATAATTCTTGAACATGGTCACATACTTGAATCGCGTGTCATTCTTGAGGTCCTGTATGCGTTGCGCAGCCAGATGGAGGAACTGTGCAATCTCGGCGTCGGACGAATTCCACAGCTCCATGTCATGACGAATGCTTTGCAGCAGTACTTCATGTGCACCCACAGTATTCATGGCGTCATAAATGCCTTCCGCCCGTCGATGAGGCTCGCCTTCAATCCGGTATAAAGGCGCAGGATGCACCATAGCCATGACCGGCGCTGCGCCGTCCGTGGAGTTCATAGTGGTAATCACCTGTGGAGCGTTTGCAGAGCCCGGACAAAACGGGCAGTATCCCGGTTGCGACTGCCGTTCCGTTTCGTCGCCAACAATCACCCACGAGCGTGTAATGGGGTCCTTACGCAGTTCCATGCTAAGTCTAGTAAACAGAGCGTAACGAAAGAGGTCAAGGCGACCCTCATTCCTGTCGCTCCGCTCCACCCCGCCGACGTGCATCGCCATTCGGATGCACTGGGAACGCTCCTGTGGCGGTCGGGCTCGGCGCGCGAGTCGGCCTCGCCCTTAACACATCCAACAATCTCGTCGCGGCAGCTTGCTCGAGTTGAGTGAAGAACGATTCAACAAGACAAACGCCACGGAGATACATTGAATTTGCTTTCTTTTTTGCCCAAAGCTTACCTCTTTAAGAACATTCGCAAGTAGCTGCCGATTCCGCTACAACTCCGAAGGCATGTGAATACATCTTTACATTGCAAGTCAACGAGGAGCTTCAATTGGTGCTTGCAAATCTTAAACTTAGGGCGACCTTAACCGTATTACTGGTCGTGGTCTTTACATCCACTGGCGCTCTTGCGCAAAGCTCTCCATCAGCTTTGGACCAGCACGAGCCAAGCACCAACTATGTGCGAGCGTATTCGCTGTCCACCGCCAGAGAAGCATTCACCGTAGAAGGAATCGCAGAACCAACTCTGACGCCGGCGCCTGCTGAAGCAACGGATGTCTTACAAACGACCGGCACAAATCAAACGCCAGGCACGCCATCCCGGGCCAACGAATCAAACGGGCACGGATTAGTCGTTCGCAGCGCCTCGCGCCTTTTGGAAGATCAAAAAGGGCTCTACGCGGCACCATTCAAACGACAAAATCTGAAATGGGACGCTCTTTTTCTCGCCGGCACCGCCGCGTTAATCGCCACGGACCGGCAATCAGCCCGCGCCATCTCAAACGACAACATCAATACTTTTCGCAACGTATCCAACGCCGGTATCACCGGACTGAGCGTGGCGCTGGGCGGAATCTTCGTGGTGGGCCTGACCGGCGATCATCCGCACGCCCACGAAACCGGCATGCTCGGTCTGGAAGCGTTGGTCAACACTTTCGTCGTCTACGCTCCCATGCAGTTCATCTTTGGACGTGAACGGCCCACGGAAGGGACAGGCAACGGACGTTTCTTCGTTAACCGCGGATTCAATACTTCATTCCCCGGCGGACACGGCATGTTTGCCATGTCCATGGCCACCATCATTGCCCATGAATATCGCAAGCCATGGGTGGAAGTCCTGGCTTATGGCGCAGCAGCAGCCGTGGCTGCGGGACGCATCGGCGCCAAAATGCATTTCAATTCAGACATTCTTGTCGGAAGCTCGCTGGGTTTCCTGATCAGCCGCCATATTTTCTACGCACATTGCGATCCCGAAGTAAGCGATGGGTGCCACCGGTAATTTTAGAAACCTGGCAGATTTTGATTTTGATCCGCAATCGGTATTCCCGTATGCCGCCCCTCCGGGGCTCATCATCTTAAACTATGCGTTCCCAGCGCTTACGCGCTGGGCTACATAGTGTCGCGCTTTCGGCGCTTGGAGCATGGATAATTGAAAAGGCAAAACATCAAAGGAAGACCTTATGCAATGGTAAGATGGCGCGAAGTCAGGAGTGATCATGGCCGATCAAGCACCACTGAAGTATGTGTTTTATATTGCGGCGCCGCCGGAAAAGGTGTGGGAAGGCTTTGTCTCGGCCGAATCGAACCGCATCATCTTCTCGGGAGCTGAGTTTCAAGCTGACTTGAAACCTGGGGGCGAAATGGCATGGGTCGGCCTCGGGCCGGATGGTAAACCCATGAGCTACGTGCACGGAAAAATCCTGAGACTTGAGCCTCCACGAGTTTTTCAGTACACATTTGCAACGGGCCAAAATAATAGGACCTCCCGGGTAACCATCGAACTTGTCCCCGAGACCGAAGCCACTCAGGTAACGGTAACCCATGATGGGTGGGCTGAAGACGACACCACCTACAATGCCAGTGCCGATGGATGGCCACGTATTCTTTCGCGCCTGAAGACCCTGCTTGAAACGGGAAAGACGTTCAAGCCTCATTGAAAAGAGGTCCGCGCAGCGGATGATTCCGGGTCCTGCTGCGCTATAATCCCTTGACCAGCCGAATCATTCAGCGTTGCCCTGAAACTGTGCAGTTCCCTCGATGACTGAAGCCTCCACACCGCTCATGCGGCAGTATGCCGCCATCAAGAAACAACATCCCAACGCCCTGCTCTTCTTCCGTCTGGGAGATTTCTACGAACTCTTCTTTGAAGATGCCGTCATCGCGGCCAAAGAACTTCAGATCACGCTGACATCACGCAACAAGGAAAAAGACCAGGCCATTCCGATGTGTGGCGTACCGTATCACGCGGCGGAAGGCTATCTCTCCAAACTGCTGCGCAAGGGATTCAAGGTTGCCATCTGCGAACAGATGGAAGATCCCAAGGTGGCCAAGAAGCTGGTACGGCGCGAAGTCACGCGCGTGATGACGCCCGGCACCGCCATCGATTCCAGCGTCGGCGCTGAGGACAACAACTTTCTCGCCGCGCTGGCCCGCGCATCGTCTCCGGGAAGTGCGGGCGCTGCGGTTGGTCTGGCGGCGCTGGATCTTTCCACCGGAGAATTTCGTGCCACTGAATTTCGCGGCCCGGACGCCGAGCGTCGCATTCTGGAAGAGTTGCACCAGCTTCGTCCACGAGAAGTGCTCTATCCCAGCGGATTGCCGCTGTTTGATCGCGCGCCGCTCACCGAGACCTTTACATACTTCCCCGGCAGAAAGCCCGCAGAATTTTCAGACCACCGGCGAGCGTGCCCGGTTCACCGAAACGCCTCTGGAAGACTGGGTCTTCTCGCCTGACTACGCCATTCCACTGGTGGAAAATCAGTTTGGTGTTTTATCTCTGGAAGGGTTTGGCCTGGAAGGCAAGCCGGCGGCGGCCACCGCAGCCGGAGCCATTCTGCATTACGTCCGCAGCACGCAGAAGGGCACGCTGCAGCATGTGGACCGGATCGGCTTTTACGATCGCCAGGAATATCTGGTGCTCGACGCCGTTACCGTCCGCAACCTTGAACTGGTGGAACCGCTCTTCGCCAACACCGGCAATGAAGTCACGCTCTTCCGCGCGCTTGACGCCACTCTCACGCCCATGGGCAAGCGACTCCTGCGCGCATGGATGCTCCGGCCTTCCATCAACGTGACCGAAATCAGCCTGCGCCTGGACGCGGTCGAGGCCGGCGTAAAGGATTTTGTCGCCCGCGAAGAGCTGCGCCGCGCACTCGATGGCGTGATGGACATGGAACGCTTGCTCAGCCGCGTAACGCTGGAGACGGCCAATCCACGCGATGTGCTGGCCCTCTGCGCGTCGTTGAATCGAACGCCGCTCATCAAGGTCGCTTTGGCCAGACTTAAATCTGCCCGCTTGCAGGCTCTCAACTCCCTGCTGGATGAAATGTCAGACCTTCGTGAGCAGATTGAAAAGACTATCGTCCCCGAACCACCGCTCACGTTATCGGACGGTGGCGTGATCCAGCCCGGTCTCGACTCCGAACTTGACGAGCTGCGCAATCTCAGCCGCAACAGCAAGCAATACATCGCTCAGATTGAAGAACGCGAACGCAAACGCACCGGCATTGGATCGCTGAAGGTAAAGTTCAACTCGGTGTTTGGTTATTACCTTGAAATCAGCAAATCCAACCTGCATCACGCTCCCGCCGACTACGAGCGCAAGCAAACTCTGGTCAATGCGGAGCGATTCACCACGCCGGAGCTCAAAGAGTATGAAGCCAAAGTTCTGGATGCGCAGGAGAAGATCGTGGAAATTGAACGCCGACTCTTCACCGAACTGCGCACCGCCATTGCCGCCGAGGCCAGACGCATACGGCAAACGTCATTGGCTTTGGCAGAAGTGGACGTTCTCTCATCGCTGGCGTTCATTGCGCAGAACCGGGCGTATTGCCGGCCGGTGTTTTATCTGGAAAATGGCGCTGCCGTCAGTTCAAGTTCCGGGGGCCTGACGGAGGTCCCCGAAACAAAGGCCCTGGAGTTTGTCGACGCCCGTCACCCTGTACTGGAACAGCTTCAGATCTCCGGCAGCAATGACCGCTTTGTGCCCAATGATCTTTATCTCGATTCGGCCACGCAGAGCATTCTGCTGATTACCGGGCCGAACATGGGCGGCAAGTCCACATATCTGCGCCAGACAGCCCTGATTGTTCTCATGGCGCAGATGGGAAGCTTTGTCCCGGCGCGCTCCGCACGGCTGCCCATCGTGGACCGGATATTCACCCGGATTGGCGCCAGCGATAATCTTGCCCGCGGACGCTCCACCTTCATGGTCGAGATGACCGAAACGGCAGCCATCCTCAACACTGCGACGCCGCGCTCGCTCATCCTGCTGGATGAAATCGGCAGAGGTACCTCGACCTATGATGGTCTGGCTATCGCCTGGGCCGTGGTGGAATACATACACTCCACCAGCAGGGCTAAAACGCTCTTCGCCACGCACTATCACGAGCTTACTGAACTGGACCGGCTTGACGGGGTGAAGAATTTCCATGTTTCGGTGAAAGAAAACGCCGGCGGGATTGTCTTTCTGCGCAAAGTCGAGCCGGGCGCCGCAGATCGCAGTTACGGCATTGAAGTGGCCAAGCTGGCCGGCTTGCCGCCGGATGTCATTGGACGGGCCCGCGAAGTTTTGCATGAACACGAAAACGCCGAGCATGAAGCCACCGTGCATCTTTCGCCCGGCAGCCAGACCCAGACACATGAATCACAAATGCAGTTGACGATGTTTACGCCTTTGTCCCAGAAGATTGTCGATCGCCTGCGTGAAGCCGACCTCAACCGCCTCACACCGCTGGACGCGCTGAACCTGCTGAATGAGTTGAAGAAGCAGATCTAATCCAGCAAAGTAGTAAGCAAAAGTGAACACATATGAGTACAGTTAAAAATCCGGAAGATAAGAAGCGTCTCAGTCTCGAGCGTGATCGTCGCAATACTTACGGCGAGAATAGCAAGTCCAGTCGCAAAGACATTAAGCGCGGGAAGCAGCGCACTCACATGGATGAGCGGAGAACCGTCGGACAAGTGCTTGGCAATCTCAAAGGATCGATCCCTGACGATGAAGCGACTGCGGCTGAGCTGATTGCCAAAACGAAAACCACCACCAAGCGCCGTGAAGGCTTTAAGAAACGACCAGACACCCCCCTTGGAGTCGTTTTGCGCAGGAAACGCAACAATACCAAACCATCGAAATAAACTTTCGCTTCCCTAAGCCCCTTCGCGCACTTCGCAGCGCCGTAGGCGCGTTCAGAAGTTAGCCCAAGGGCGTGAGCCCTGGGAACTGTTCGTGTAGAATGGCGAACCCCGGAGGGGTGACACATCCGCATACCTATTTCCAGAACGTAATGCACGTCGTCTTCAGCACAAAAGAAAGACGGAAAACAATTCCTCCGCAGATGAAAGAACGGCTCTGATCTTACACGGCGGGGATTTGCGAACGGCAAAACGTCTTTGTTCATGCGATTGGCGGCGTAGAAGACCACATCCATCTTTTGTTGCAGTTCCCGGCAACGATTGCAGTTGCGGAGGCCGTCAAGAAAATTAAAGCTAATACATCGGGTTGGATGGCTGACGAAATCGGGAAATTTTCGTGGCAGGAAGGATATGGCGCTTTCAGCGTGAGCAAGTCAAATATGGCCGCCGTTCAAAGCTACGTCCAGAATCAAGAGAAACATCATCGCAGGATGACGTTTGAAGATGAGTTCATTGCTTTGTTAAAAAGCATGGAATCGACTATGACTCTCGATATGTTTTCGGCTAATCTGCCGCGCCTACGGCGCTGCGTTCAACACTGCACCATTTCCCAGGGCTCGCGCGCTGGGCTAACTTCTGAGCGCGCCTACGGCGCTTGCGTCGTGAGTAAGATCCTGATCGGTCGCGCATGACGCGCTCGCGAAACCCCTCCATCTTTCTAAGACCTACCCCGGATTACCCCGATAAATTTTTACCTCCTTTTCATTTGCCTTCGCCTTTTGTTCGTGTGTACAATTCTTACGACCAATTTTTTCTGGAGGCGATTTATGAGCATAAGTCAGGCCCTTTTACCCGAGTTCGATCAGGAGATGGCAAACACGCGCAAGACGCTGGAGCGCGTGCCTGAAGCAAAGTTCTCCTGGAAGCCGCATGAGAAGTCAGGAAGCATGATCTGGCTGGCGTCCCACGTGGCTGACATTCCGTCATGGGCCACCATGACCATTCAGCATGATGAGCTGGACATGTCACCCGGCGGCAAGAAAATGGAACAACCTCCGCTCCCCAAGACCACCAAAGAAATGCTTGAGCGGTTCGACAATTATGTGAAGGAAGCTCGCGCGGCGATTGCCGGCGTGTCCGATGCCGAGCTGGCGAAGCCCTGGTCTTTAAAAGATAACGGCCAGACGCTGCTCACCATGCCCAAAGGCGTCTGTCTGCGGACGTGGGTGTTGAGCCATAACGTCCATCATCGCGCGCAGCTTGGCGTTTATCTGCGCCTCAACGATATCCCCGTCCCGGCCATCTATGGCCCTTCAGCCGACGAAAGCGGCATGTAGTAAACCCGATTCTGCAGGTCCCCGATCCTGCAACTCAAGGAGGGCGCAACGGCATGATCCCGTGCGTCCTTGTTTTTTTGTTATGGCCTTAGCTTTGTAATGCATTTCTGATCCGCGTTCGTCCGCGCAGATCCGCGGTAAGGTGTCTTTGCTTTTATAATCGTGACACCAATGCCAAAGAAGACGATTCTCGATCTACGGCAGCAAGTCGGCCAGCTCCTGATCATGGGCTATGACGGCCTTGAGGTCGACGCAAAACTGCGTACCACGCTTGCCACTCTGCAGCCCGGCGGCGTGATCCTGTTTGCGCGCAACATTGAAGGCGCTTCGCAGACATGGAAATTGTTGCGCGATTCGCAAGCCACCACGCCCATACCGATGTTTCTATGCGTGGACCTGGAAGGCGGGACAGTTGATCGCTTGAAAAAGGTCATCGCTCCAGTACCGGCGGTTGAGCATGTCTTTGCTACCGGCGATCGCAAACTCTGGCGTATGCATGGCAACGTACTGGGCCTGGAGGCGCGCGCGCTTGGCTTCAACACTGACTTCACACCCGTGTTCGATCTTGGCTTGCCTGCGTCACGATCGGTGCTCACCTCGCGCACGGCGTCGGCTGATCCTAAAGACGTCATCGCGTATGCCAGAGAATGTCTGCGAGGATTAAAAGCAGCCAAAGTCCTCGGCTGCGGCAAGCACTTTCCCGGACTGGGCGAAGCTAATCTGGATTCGCACCATGCCCTGCCCACTATCCACAAGTCATGGAAGAAGATGTGGGCTGAAGATCTGCTTCCCTATCGCGAATTGCACCGGCAGATTCCCTTCGCCATGGTGGCGCACGCGTCTTATCCGGAAGTCACCAAAGACGATCTGCCCGCTTCGCTCTCAAAAAAGTGGATGCAGAACATTCTGCGCAAAAAGATCGGCTTCAAGAACCTCATCATCTCTGACGATCTGGAGATGGGCGGCGTGATGGCCGCCGGCTCCATAGAAGAAGTTACGGTGGAAACGCTGCGTGCAGGAGCTGACATGTATCTGGTCTGTCATAACCAGGAGCTTGTCTGGCGAGGCTATGAAGCCGTGTTGCGCGAAGCCGAAAAGAACCGCAAGTTCGCCGCGCACGTTGCCCAGGCGGCAAAACGCGTGCTCGCTTTCAAGAAGCGCGCGCCCGAACTCCGCGGCTTCTCCAAAGAACCGACAGCCCGTGTGATTCAGCATATGAAAAAGTTGGTAGAGAATCTCACCAGAGTCATTGGGGAGCACCAGCTTTGATCGTAGCCGGAGTGATGAGCGGCACCTCAGCCGACGGCATTGACGTGGCGCTGGTCCAGGTCAGCGGCAAGGAATTCAATGTGCGGGTAAAACTTCTGCAACACTCGCACACGGCCTATTCCGCACAGGTACGTAACGCTGTGCTCAAGGCGATGAATGCCGGGAGCATCAGCGTGGCTGAGCTTTCGCGGCTTAATTTCTTGCTTGGCGAAATCTATGCTAATGCTGTGCGCAATGCGCAGAAGGCGGCGGGAGTCGCCAAAATTGATCTGGTGGGATGCCATGGCCAGACCATCTATCATCAAGGCGAGTTGGGCAACTATCTGGGCAAGCCAATCGCCACCACGTGGCAGACCGGTGAAGGCTCGGTAATGGCTTCGCGGTTGCGCGTTCCGGTAGTCTGCGATTTCCGTCCAGCGGATATGGCCGCAGGCGGAAAGGGCGCACCTCTGGTTCCCTTCCTTGATTACGCTCTTTTCCGCCATGCGCGCCGCGGCCGCATTATTCAGAACATAGGCGGGATTGGAAATCTTTCAGCTATTCCGGCGGGCGCGGCTCCTGAAGACGTGCTGGCATTCGATACCGGCCCGGGCAACATGCTTATCGACCAGTTGATGCAAAAACTTTTTGATAAACCATTCGACCGAAACGGCTCGATGGCAGTGCGAGGTAATGTGCTTGAACCGGTCATCGTCCAGTTGCTGCGTGCTCCATACTTTCAGCAAAAGCCGCCGAAGACCGCCGGACGTGAAGAATATGGCGAGCCATACACCCGGGCATTTCTGAAGCTCTGCGGTCGAGCTGAGAAAGCGGATATCATCGCCACCGCCACGGCCCTTACTGTTCGCTCCATCGTTCACTCGATAGAGAAATTTGTTCTCCGCCGCGGATCATTCCACGACTACATTGTTTCCGGCGGCGGAACACAAAATCGCACGATGATGCGCATGCTGATCAGTGAGATGAATGCACTGGGGCTGAAAGTGAGCCAGACAGACGACTTCGGAATCCCCAGCCAGGCCAAAGAAGCCGTCGCCTTCGCTGTGCTCGCTTATCAGACATGGCACCGCCAGCCAGGGAATATTCCATCCGCCACAGGGGCAAAGCGTGCGGCAGTGCTGGGGAAAGTTTGTTACTTTTAACCACAGAAGGCAGAAACTTTAACCACAAAGGACACGAAGGAACACAAAGGAAAAGCGGGCATAACATCGAATGATCAAAGATCACCAGCTTGACGATCGCAAAAACCTTATCCCTAAAGCCTCCCTCCGTGTTCCTCTGCGCCCTCTGTGGTTGAAAAAGAATTTCCTTCGTGGTCCCTGGTGGTTGAGCTCTTGCCTGTTGCTGATTCTCTGTATCGGCTGCGCCTCGCACCCTGCTCCCAACACCGTCGTGATGCTGATTGAACAGAGTCCCAGCAACCTTGATCCGCGGGTTGGCACTGACTCGCAGTCAGAGCGCATTGCCGGACTCATCTTTGATTCTCTGGTGCGTAAAGATGACCACTTCAATCTGCAACCGTGGGTGGCGGAAAAATGGGAGATGCGTGATCCCCAGACATACGTCTTCACCCTGCGCAAGGGCATTCACTTTCATGACGGCCGATCTCTCACTTCGCGTGATGTGAAATGGACGCTTGATTCGCTGACCAATGGCAGCGTGGTAAGCCTTCGCGCTGCAGCCTACCGGCATATCACCAAGGTTGAAGCGCTGGACGACTCAACGCTTATCATCCGGCTGTCTGAGCCTGATGCCACTTTGTTGTGGAACCTCTCTGACGGTGCATTCGGAATTGTGCCTTACGGCAGCGGCAAAGAAATGGCGCGCAATCCCATTGGTTCCGGACCATTTAAGTTCGTCCAGCTCGATCCTGACAATCAGGTGCTGCTGGACCGTAATGACAACTTCTGGGGCACGCCTCCAAAAGTCGCGCACGTACGCTTCAACATTGTGCCGGACGCCACCACACGCGCCTTGGAGCTGCGCAAAGGCAGCGCTGATGTTGCGGCAACTAACTCCATCAGTGCTGATCTGGTGAAGACGCTGCGTCGTAACCAGAAGCTGGAAGTCCTTCAACAGCCCGGCACCAGCCTGGTTTATGTTGCTTTCAATTTGCGCGATCCCATCTTGAAAGACGTCCGCGTTCGCCAGGCCATGGCTTATGCGGTTGACCGCCAGCCGATGCTCACGGCGCTGGTCGGCGGGTTTGGCCGTCTGGCTGACAGTGTCTTACCGCCACAGCACTGGGCTTATAACGGAAACGTTGAGCACTATGAACACTCGGTGGAGAAAGCCAATGCTCTGCTCGATCAGGCAGGATTTCCCCGCGGAAATGACGGAACTCGCTTCCACCTTACGATGAAGACGTCCACCGAAGAAGCGTCACGGCTGATTGCCGCCGTGCTGCAACAGCAGTTGCGCCAGGTGGGAATCGCGCTGGATCTGCGCAGCTTTGAGTTTGCCACATTTTATTCCGACATCACCAAGGGCGAATTTCAGATGTATACCCTGCGCTGGGTGGCGGGAAGCAATCTGGATCCTGACATTTTTGAATACGCCTTCCACTCCTCCAGCTTTCCACCCAAACGCGCAAACCGCAGCTTTTATTCAAACCCGCGTGTGGACGCGCTGATTGATGCCGGCCGTCATACCGTGGACCAGGCTGAGCGCAAACGTCTTTATGGTGAAGTTCAGGCGATTCTCGCTCACGATCTTCCTTACCTTGATTTCTGGTACATGGATAATCTCACGGTCCATACCACACGCCTGCGTGACCTGAAGGTTGGGGTCGCGGCCAATTATGACTTCCTGGCGGACGTGGCGTTAACGCAGTAATTTAAGGGCGAAGGCCGGCTAGCGCGCTGAGCCCGCTGTAACAGAAGCCTCGGGCAAGCACGTTACTCTGCGGCGGCTTGGAGCGAAGCGACAAAAAGCAGATGGTTAAGGGCGAGGCCGGGCACGCGCCGAGCCCGCTGTGCCTGGCGCCTCGATAAAGCAATCATACAACTTACTCTGCGGCGGTTTGGAGCGAAGCGACAAAACCAGATGATAAACTCAATGATTCGACCCTTATGCAGATTCTCTTCATCGGTGACATCTTCGGCAACGCGGGACGCAAAATTGTCCAGGAACATTTTGCGCACGTTGTGGAAACGCACAAGATTGACCTGGTCATCGCCAACGCGGAAAACTCCGCCGGCGGCTTCGGCCTTACTCCAGCAATCGCCGACGAGCTTTTCGACCTTGGTTGTGACGTGCTTACCACCGGCAACCATGTCTGGGACAAACGCGAGATCATGGACTACTTCAAGTCCGCTGACACCGACGCTACTGGACGCGTCCGGCGCGTGCTGCGTCCGGCAAATTATTCAGAAGGAGTCCCCGGCGTTGGCTGGTATGAAGGCAAAACGCACAAAGGCCAGAATTATGCCGTGATCAATCTTCAGGGACGCGTCTTTATGCATGACAATGACGATCCCTTTCGCAAAGCCGACGAGCTCCTCAAACAAATTACCGCCAAAGTGATCTTTCTGGATTTTCATGCCGAAGCGACATCGGAGAAAGTCGCCATGGGCTGGTACCTGGACGGCCGCGTAACCGCCGTCATTGGGACCCATACACATATTCCCACTGCGGACAATCGCGTTCTGCCCAAGGGAACGGCCTACCAGACGGACTGTGGCATGTCCGGCCCGTATGACAGTGTGATTGGAGTTGAGAAAGATCAGATCGTTCAACGCTTTCTTACCGGGATGCCAGGACGGTTTGAAGCGGCCAAGGGCGATCCGCGACTCTGTGCGGTGGTCATCCATTGCGACGAAAGCAATGGCCGCGCCCATTCCATTCAACGGCTGATGCTGGGCGAGTAATCGAGCGGCGATTGATCAATAAGAAAAGGGCAGCCACATGGCTGCCCTTTCAGTTATCCCGCTAACGCACTATGACTTTTTCTTGGTCGTCGTGCCTTTCTTGGCAGGGGCCTTGTGCGCGGGTGCAGCCTTGGCCACGGGCAGTTCGCCTTTGGTCATGGTGAACATGAACGGGTCAGGTGTGTAATCAGAGATCACGCCGATAATGTCCATGGACGTACCCGGGGCCGGTGCTTTGGTCATGGGCTTTTCCATCTGGACGCGCATGTCAGCTTTATTGGCTGTCTGGTTGTCATCACTGATGGCCACATCAAGCGTGCTGGTATCAGGAGAAGCGATGATCTTCACCGGCATTTTCAGCTTGGCTTCACCCTTTTCCGTCTTCTGTTTGCTCTGTATGTTCTGCCACACGGCGTCTGCGGCCGTTTTGTTGGCCGGCGATTTGTCACGGCAGGAGAGAACCAGTTCCCAATCGCTGAAGGAAAGCTGGTCCACACCGTTCTGCGTGACGGCATTGGCTGCCAGTTCGCAAGTGGTGGGAGCCGGCTTCACTGTGAATCCAGCAGGAGGCGCGGTTCCCTGCGCAGCCGAAGCCACGATCTGGTCCCATCCATCCGCTCCGCCGTGGAACTTTTTATAGCGTGAGGTGAGGTAAGGAGCCATGCTGTTCAGGGCAGCCTGGTTGTTCTGCGCCTGCGCAATGGACATTGCGTGCGCGCCATACCAGAAGCCGTTCAGGTCCTGCGGATTGCTTTCCAGATCGGCCACTGCCAGGCGATATGCATCCACCCAGTTGTTGGGTTCAGCTTCAAGCGACTGCGAGTAGAAGCCCTTGGCCGCTGCGTAGTCCTTTGACTGAAGAGCGCCAAAGCCGGCAGCACCGGCAAAGATCACCTTCATCTGCGTTTTGAACTTGGTGTAATCACCATCGTTCATGCCGTCTGGCTTGGGCCATGCGGGCAAAGCCGCCAGACCTTTCTCACCTAGTTGCCGGAGTTCGGCAAATTGCTGCGGAGTCTGTGCCTGTCCCTGCTTAATTGCGGTTACGATCGCGAGTGCGCGTACATTCGCCGGATCCACTTGCAGGATCTGGTTGGCAACCGATTCCACTTTGGCAGGATTGTTGGTCTGCTGGTAAGCAGCCATTTCCTGTTCCAGTGCTTCCTGCTTCACAATACTTTGAGGATACTGAGTAACAAAGGCTTCCATGGCCTGGGCTTTTGCAGCCGGGTCCGTGGTATTCAGAGCCGTAATATAAGCGTTATATTCCGCCGGGTCTTTAATCACCTTCTGGCTGGTGGGTATGTTGGCCTGGCCGCCGGCTGGTGGTTGTCCTGCTGCTGGCGGTTGCTGTGCTGCTGGGGGCTGTTGCGTAGCAGGGGGTTGCTGGGCTGGCGGCTGTTGCGTGGTTCCTTGAGCCAGGGCGCCCGTGGTTAGCGCAAGCACAATCGTGACAAGCACTCTTTTCATTTTCAAATCGCTCCTTCAGTCCATCAATGCCAAAAATTAGAGCAGCCCGGACGCAATCTGGCCTTTCTGGCCATTTTTGCCGAGCCTGCCTCTAGATCAAAAACCTGAGCATCGGATTATAAAAGACTAACCCCTCTGGTAGGCAAGCTGCTTCATGAAAGGGGCAGTTAAGAATCTGATGCGGCACTGGGCAGAACTGTTATCTAAAAGAACCCGCTGCGGTCGAAATGGTTGCAAATAGCGCGAATCGCCCAGGCATTCATCTCATCTATTGTGTTGTGTCAAAGACAAGGAACGAAGGATGCGACTCGACGTAAGCGAAGGAGAGCCGCGGAAAGAGCCCAGCCCTGAGGTAAAAGAAAGCGATGTCAGAGAAAGAGCTGAACCAGAAAACAGCCATAGTGACAGGAGGAGGCCGTGGAATCGGAGCGGCCATCGCCATGAAGCTTGCCCAGATGGGTGCAAGCGTAGTCGTCTGCGGCCGCACGAAAACGATCATCGACGAATCCGCCGAGCAGATCCGCAAAGCCGGCGGCGCCGCCGAGGCCATCACCTGTGACGTCTCCGACTGGAACTCCGTCGCGGCCCTGGCGAAGCAGATCCAGCAAAAGTTTTCGCGGCTGGATATTCTGGTGAACAACGCCGGCATTGGCGGCTTCAGTACTCCGCTACAGTCACTCCCAATTGAAACCTGGGATTCTATCCTCAATACAAACCTGCGCGGCGTCTTCTATATGATTCGCAGCTTTGCTCCCATGCTGATTGCCAGCGGCGGCGGTGACATTGTGAACATTTCATCGCTCGCGGGAAAGAACGCGTTGCCGAATGGTGCGGCTTACGCGGCTTCTAAGTGGGGCTTGAACGGACTCACCTATTCCGTGGCGGAAGAGCTGCGTCAGCACAAGATCCGTGTGTCTGTGGTCTGCCCGGGGTCCACGCATACCGAGCTTTCGCCGCATGAAGGCAAGAGCCAGGACAAGATGCTGCAATCGCAAGACATCGCTCATGCCGTGGCTATGATCGTCACGCAGAAACCGAATGCTTTTGTGAGTGAGGTTCTGATCAGACCGACGCAGAAACCCTAGATTTGGTAAATGGGTAATTTCATGATTGAGTAAATGCAAGTGGAGCGGCCGGCATTTTGGCTAGCTTCAATTACCAAATTACCAATTTACTCAATTACTAATTTCGTTATCGCTCAATCGTATCGGCAGCAGTCAGCCTCACCGGCGTGTCCGCCAACAATTGCTCTTTGCGATAGACCAGGTTGCTGGCATTGAAGGTGGCCAGCTCGAAACCGTGGCCATGCGTAATGGCGTCCGTGGGGCAGGCTTCCACGCAATAACCGCAGAAGATGCAGCGGTTGTAGTCGATGTTATAGATTTTGGCGTAACGCTCGGCGCCGCTGATGCGGTTCTCCGCCGTATTCTCCGCGGCTTCAATGTAAATGCAATTGGAGGGGCAGGCGGCTGCGCACAGAAAACATGCCACACATTTTTCCAGACCATTTTCATCCCGCTGCAGCACGTGCAATCCGCGAAAGCGCTCCTGGAACCTGGCTCCGCGCATGGGACCTTTGCCGTCAGGATAGTTCTCCACCACGGTGGGTTGAAACATCTCCCGCAACGTTACAGACATTCCTTTGGCTATCCCGGCAAAATCGCGAATGATCGACATGCGAACAGTATAAAGGCTCCCTCTGAGAGACACAAAATGTTCATGTAGGTTCTCTCTTCCTCTCCTCCTTCAGAATTTAGATTCTCATAGGCGCTACGCTCTCGATTTCCATTAATCCGATATTGACCGTTCTCTCTCGTCTTCGCTACCGATTCCCTGATCAATCCGTCTTACAACGCAGATGATTACGCGACCGGAAGCCATTCGTCTCCTCATCAGACTTGTAGCGGGTGTCTGGTGCACCATTTTGATTGTGGCCGGCCCGCTATTGGGTGAATCGCCAGAAGCCGGTCAACGCCAGGTCACCAGACTGGCCGATGGCGTCTATTCCATCCAGCACAAGAACCTGGGTGGCAACGTCAACGGAAACACGACCGTAATCATTGGTGACCGCGAAGTTTTCGTTGTCGATTCATGCTACCTGCCTTCTTTGGCTCGCGAAGACATCGCGCAGATTCGCCAGTGGACAGACAAGCCCGTTGCTTACTTGCTCAACACTCACTTCCATAACGATCACAACAATGGAAACAAGGCTTATCTTGATGCCTTTCCGTCTCTGGCCATCGTCGCCCAGGAGGAAACCCGGAAAGACATGGATCTCATCCAGCCTGGGAACATCCAGCGAACGCCCAAACAGCTTGAGGCTGCCATTGCTGCGTTCAAACAGGGAAAGACACAGACCGGTCGCGTGATGACGGAAGAAGAGAAAAAACAAGTCCAGGAAATTCTGCCCGGCCTGGAACAACGTGCAGCGGAATTGAAGACGCTGGTATATCAGCCCCCTACGCTGATGTTTACTGACAGACTTGATATCGATCTCGGAAACCGTTCAGTGCAGGTCAAGCACCTGGGACGCGGGAATACTCCAGGCGATGCCGTTGTCTATCTGCCCAAAGAAAAAATCCTCATCGCCGGCGATCTTCTGGTCTACCCCATCCCTTACACATTCGATGGATACCCAGCGGAATGGTCTCAGACTCTCGAAAAGATGGCTCTGCTTGACACCGAAACCATCATCCCCGGGCATGGACCGGTGCTGCACGGCAAGGCGTACCTGAATCTGGTGAGTGATCTTATGAAAAGCGCGGTGGACCAGGTGCGGGCGCGAATCAGCCAGCTTGGCCATCCAGCAGGCCACACGCTGGACGAGATAAAGGGTTCTGTTGACCTGACGCCTTTTCGCGTGAAATTTGCCGGAGACGATAAAGATCTCCAGACAGAGTTCGACGACATGGCTGCTCATCTGGTGAAGATCACATTCAGCGAAGCATCGCAGCGTTAGTCCAAAAATCGGAAAGTAAAAACGGAGCCATCTGTCATGGAAATCCAAACGTATTTCAAGTTCACTCCACTCCGGTCGCTATTAATGGCGATGCCAATGACGATTTCGCTGGTCGTGGTTCCGTTGCTGGCCCAGCAGCAGACACTCTCCCTTCCACCGGACTCACCGCGCTGGGAACTCGAGGGACAGGCCAAGGCGACTGAATATCAGGGTCGCCAATGCCTTTCTCTGAATGGAGCGGCGGCGGTTGTGAAAGACCTGGAAATGCGCGACGGCGTTATCGACGTGGATGTGGCCACGCCTGCCAGTCGGGGATTTTTCGGCATACAGTTTCGTATCGCTGATAACGGCGCCAATGGCGAATGGGTTTATCTCCGTCAGCACAAGTCCGGACTCCCTGACGCCATGCAGTACACCCCCGTCCTCAACACCGGTGCCAACTGGCAAATCTACAACGGCCCAAACTTCACCGGCGCGGTCGATATCCCAAAAGATGTCTGGTTTCACTTGCGCCTGGAGGTCACCGGCGCGCAGGCGAAGCTCTTTGTCAAAGACATGGACAAGCCCGCTCTGGTAATGAACGATCTTAAAAGCGGCGTGCAGAAAGGCCAGATCGCTTTGTATGTCCTGACCGGCGCAACCTATTTCTCAAACTTCGAAGTTCGCACCACGCCCGACGCACCATGGGAGCGTCATTTGCCCGCCATGCCGGCAGGCACCTTGACCAAATGGAGCATCTCGCCTTCCTACGATGCTCTCGCTCGCAATCCCGAACGTCCGCTTTCCTCCGCGGAAGCCAGCACCATCCAATGGCAGGACGTGGAAGCGGAGTCTCCGGGCTTTGTCGTGCTCTATCGCTATCGTCAGGCGCCTCATCTTCAGGTGACCTTTGCCACCGACTTTTCTAAACGTCTGGATCCGCAACCGGGCACCAAACTCATCTACGCCAGGACCAGTATCGATTCCGATCGCGATCAGGTTAAGAAGCTCTACCTTGGCTATAGCGATGACGTGAGCGTATTCCTCAACGGGCAGATTCTGTTCCGTGGGCGTAGCGCGCAGAACTTCCGCGATCCCGGCTTCCTCGGCATCATGAATCCGGAGAACGATGCGGTCTACCTTCCGCTGAAGAAAGGCAGAAACGAACTGATGCTGGCCGTCAGCGAACTGGGCGGCGGATGGGGATTTATCGGACGACTGGTGGAGATGGAAAACTGAGCAAGCCGAAAATTCAGGCCTTCGCTATTTTCCGTTCCCTAATAGATCGCTCACATACTGCTTCCACAGCACCGCCTGCGTGAGCGACTGATGTCCCCGCGTCTTATCGCTGGCTGGGATCAGCACAAACCGTCCATTCTTGGTTTTGGGGACTTCTTTTTCCATCACGCCCAGCTCCGGCGGGTTTAGCTCATCGTCGGCAAAGTTGACGGCCAGAAGTTTGGCCTTGATCTTATCCAGCTGCGGCCCGGGATTGTAGTCAGCCGATGATTCAAACCAATAGAGAAAGTCATTGGCATCCACCTTGCCGAAGTTGGCTACATAGCCGTCGTAGAGTTCATTGGCCTTGGCGCGCGTGGGAGCCTGTTCTTGTAGGCGCACCGGGCTCTCCGTCATGATGTTGAAGACGGGCAGAAAATGCTCAAAGTGGCTGGGCTGTTTCTGGTATTCACCGTTGTTCCAGTCGGGGTCGTTGCGTATGGCTTCGATCACCAGGCGTCGCCACAGCATGTTCCGACCGCTGACTTCCACCGGTTGGCTGGCAATGGGCATGATCGCATCCATCGCATCCGGATGCTGCTCGCCCCACAACCATCCTTGCATGCCGCCCATCGACGTGCCCAGCACCAGCTTCAGTCGCTTAATGCCCAGACCCTCCGTGACCAGCCTGTATTGACCTTCCACAACATCCAGATATCCGTAGTGTGGAAACTTGGCGTGCAGCCCGTCGGATGGCTTGCTCGAACCGCCACGTCCGATGCCGTCCGGCATGATCAGATAATACTTCGTCGCATCCAGCGGCTGGCCGGGACCAAAGAGCTGCCCGCCCAGTGACGCCGAAAGAAAATTCTTACCCGTGCCGGTTGTGCCATGAAGCAACAGGACAGCATTGTCGATCTCGCCCTGTGCGTTCTTGTGCGGCGTTCCCACCGTGGTGTAATGGAGCTTCAATTCCGGCAGCGTCTCACCGCTCAGGAACTTAAAGTCCTTGATGATGAAGTTGTCTTCTCTCTGATTTGGGTAGCTGGGCGGATTCGCCTGCGCCAGCGTTAGCGCGCTCAACGACAACAGAGTCACGATCATTGCAATCGCATACTGAATGTTTCGCTTCATGGGAACGCTCTCCTGTTATTTGGCCTTGACACCGTACGTGGTCGCAAATGTCTTGCCCAGAATCTGGTTCAAGTGATGCTTTAAGTGTGCGACATAGTCTTCCGCGATGAACCCGAGCGTGGCGGTCGGATTATTGCCGATATTGCAGACAATCTCTCCGGCGTCGGCGGGCAAGACAGACAGCACGTGGGCAATGAATCGGTTGTAGCTCACCCACAGATCCACCAGAAAACTCCAGTCCATCTCGCTGAACTTCTGAAGTTCAACCAGCGGTTCCTGATCGTAACCAGGAAATGTCAGGCTTCCCTGAAGCGTGGCGCGGACAAATCTCTGATGGTTGTTCGTGGCCGAGTCCATCAGGTGGCCAAGGATTTCCTTCTTCGACCACTTGTTAGGACTGGGACGCATTGTGGTGTCAGCATTGGTCAGCTTCAACAGCAGAGGCTTGGCCTGCGCGACGGTACGGCCAAGATCGGTGGCGACTTCAGCAAAGTGATTGGACATGATTTTTACCGCTCTTTGGAACGTGATAGATCGATTCCGGAGTTAAGCAATGGCGACTCCGCGAAAAACTGTACGAGGCTTTGCTTTTGTTCAGGAGCACGGAGCCGCCGGTAATCGTCCATCCGAAGAACAATAACGGAATCTTTTCCGTTCGTGACTCTTTGGGGGCCTTTCAAGCATGCCAAATCGAAGAGGTTTTCAAAACTCTCAGTAGCGGTTCTCAGTGTCATTCTCTTGGTGTCCTGGTGGCCAAGGTACCTCCTTGCGTCGCCCCGCGGGGCTCTCGTCTCTTTTATCAACTTTCCCACCCTTTCGGCTTCGCATGCGGTCGCCCTTCAGGTCGGCTAACTTCTCGACGCGCCTACGGCGCTGACTTATGCGGATTGAAGCAGTTACTTCGCCCGGTATCTCTTCTAAATCATATTTACGCTACAGCAGATTCGCGACAATCAAACCCGCTTCCGAAATCCGCGGAGTCATTTCTTTAGAGTTTATCCGCGATCATCCGCGTTTATCAGCGGTAGGCCTTGGATTTTATTCGCGTTCATTCGCGGCTAACACTTGCTACTCAATCCCAAATTCCTTCCACCTCTTACTCACCGCCGCCTTGGTCTTCTCGTCCATCAAAATCTCATCCGGCCAGGGACGCGTGAATCCCTCCGTCGGCCACTTGCGCGTGGCATCAATTCCCATCTTTGAACCGAAATTCGCCAGGCGAGAGGCATGGTCCAGCGAATCCACCGGCCCCAGCGTGAACTGTATGTCGCGCTCCGGATCAATATTGTTGAACACCTTGAGCACCACGTCGCCAATGTCCTGCACGTTCACGTCTTCATCCACCACCACCACGCACTTGGTGAACATGGCCTGGCCCAGTGACCATATCCCGTTCATGACTTTGCGCGCGTGTCCGGGGTATGACTTGCGGATGGAAACAATCATCAAGTTGTGAAACACGCCTTCCACCGGCAGGTTCACGTCCACGATTTCCGGCAGCGTGAGCCGCATCAGGGGCAGGAAGATTCGCTCCACGGCCTTACCCATCCATGCATCTTCCATTGGTGGCTTGCCAACAATCGTAGTGGAGTAAATCGGATTTTTGCGATGGGTAATGCAGGTCACATGAAGGACCGGATACTCGTCTTCAAGCGAATAGAAGCCGGTATGGTCGCCGAACGGGCCTTCCGTGCGCAGCTCGTCCAGTTTCACGTAGCCTTCCAGCACAATCTCCGCCGACGCCGGCACTTCCAGATCAATCGTTTCGCACTTCACCAGCTCAACCGGTTTCTGGCGGAGGAATCCGGCCACAATAAACTCTTCTACCTCAGGCGGAGCGGGTACGATCGCCGAAAAAGTCAGTGCCGGATCGGTGCCAATCGCTACGGCCACCTCCATAGTTCCTTTCGGACGGTCGCCTGGGGCAAGCATCGCTCCTCCGCCAGAGCGTGCCATCATGTCGACGGATGCGCGTCTTTTATCAGAGTCGTCGCTTGCGCCAGTTCCGTGTGCCGTGCGCAGCCCTTCGCGGTAATGTTCCGCCGCCACTTTCTGCCGCTGCCAGTGCATACCGGCCGTGGTCGCGTCATAAATCTGCACGCGATACATGCCTACGTTGCGCTTCCCTGTTTTGGGATCGCGGGTGATTACGCAGGGTAATGTAATAAACCTGCCGCCATCTTTGGGCCAGCATTGCAGTACGGGAAAATCCAACAGGGAGAAGTTATCCTTCTTTATTACTTCCTTGCACGGTCCCGTGGGAACCACCTTGGGAAAGAACTTTCCCATATCCGCCAGCATGGGCAGCATCTTGAGTTTTTCCAGAAAGCCCTCAGGCGACTTCATGTTCAGCAACTGCCGTATACGTTCGGCGATTTCGTCCAGGCTGTCCACACCCAGGGCAAGCTGCATGCGGCTCTCTGAGCCAAACTGATTAATAAGGACAGGTATCCCGTTGCCTCCGCGGACATTCTCAAACAGCAGCGCCGGGCCTCCAGGCTTGCCATACTTCCTTGCCGCACCTTTGGAGACTCGGTCGGCAATCTCTGTGATCTCCAGCACCGGATCCACTTCAGCGCGTACGCGTTTGAGTTCACCCGCGCGGTCCAGCGCGGAAATCCACTCTCTAAGGTCGTTAAAGGCCAAGTTGGCCCTCCTGGAATCCAATTCAAAAGGAACTGGCGATTATAAATACTCTTAGCCGCTGCTCTGCCAACCTGTTTCCGGCAGCTCACATCCTATTTGGCCAAAGCTCGTATCTGATTTTGGAGTGCCCTCACCAACATGGCCAATGAAATCAAGGGAGAAAAGCAATACATTGATGCTTTTCTGCGTCTGACCCTCAAGCCCACCAACGCCGCCGACCTGTTTCCTCTGCTCAAGTCACTCACCCCGCAGCAACGCCTGGAATTTGTAGAACTGGCAGACGCCAACCATGTCCTGGTTCGCGCCTTTGAAGTCATCAATCGCCTTGCCGGGAACCTGGGTGAGAACGATATTCAGGCCTGGGCCGTGTCCATCCTGACGGTTGAACGTGAGCGCATTTCCACCGCCCTGGCCCGTCTGGAGCAGGTGTGCGACGCGCTGGAAGAGGCAAACGTCAATACCGTGGTCATGAAGACGCTGGACCATCTGCCTGATCTGGGCAACGATCTTGACCTGGTGGTGGTGGGTGACCGCAAGAGCCTGTTGCAGGTTTTCACCAGGGAGTTCAGTGCGCATACGGAAGCGCGCAGCTGGGGTGACCGCCTGGCCAACAAATGGAACTTCACTCTGCCAGGCCTCCGTGAATCCATTGAGGCGCATATCGGCCGGCTTGGCCAGACGGGTGAACACACGCTTCTGGCGCAACGATTCATTGCACGTCGCGTGCGGGTGAACATCAATGGGAATTCGTTCTTCATGCCCGCGCCGGAAGAGCGCATATACGCGGCCACGCTGCAGCGTATGTATCGCCATTTCTATTTCCGTGTGTGTGACATTCTGAATGCCGCGGCGGTGGTGGAATCCGGCAAGCTCGACTTTGCGGAATTGCGCCGTGGTGCGCAGCTTTCTGGAATCTGGCCGGGTGTTGCCAGCTTTTTGAGCATCGTTTCCGGCTACGTGCGGCAATATCGCGGTACCCCACTCAATCTTCCGGCTGAGGTTCTCAACGCCGCATCCGTAAGCTCGGACAAGATTTATACCCGCGCTCGCTTTCTGCGCCTGCCGCTGCTCCCGTATGCCGCCAGGCTATACACCCGCCAGCTCACTGAGACGGCTTTCCGCGGGGATGTGCCGGGCACGCTCCGCCTCAGCCTGCTGCCACCCTTGGCGTCAGCCGCGGCCGTTGCGTTTAAGATCACCGGTAGCGATAAAGGAATCTGGTAAAAGTTCCAGCCTTTAGCCTTTAGCCTTTAGAAAAGTGGGGAGCAACGGGGTGGAGCAGGCATTTATGCCTGCGGTAAAGGATCTCACTCAAGAAACGGGCTTTAGCCCCTGAAGTTATGCGATGCCGCTAACTTTCGAACTGAATCAGGGCGAGGCCGTCCACGCGCCGAGCCCGCTGCACCAAGGCACATCAGAAACAGCCACTAAAAACAATCTTAAAGCGGTTTGGAGCGAAGCGACCGAATAACGACGAACTCTAATCAGTGAGTCGTTCCGTTACACCGCTGACTGTTTAGACCACGGCATCCCTGCCGTGCGCGTGATTGACTTTGAGGACGGCGTCCAGCGCATTGAGAAAATTCTCTGGGCCATCCAACGGGTTGATGTGCGCCTGGGCAGAATCTTCATGGAGCATTTCATAGGGATCGAGCACTACGGCGGGGACACCCAGAGAGCCGGACTGACGGCAGATAATGTGACGTTCATTGTCAGAGATTGAGGGACTGATGATTACGCCGCAGACATGCCTGGTAGCAAGAATTTTTAACGCGTCTTCGGCGTTGGAAACTGGTATGACTCCATATCCGGCATGAGCTAAAACCGCGTTGCGGATGGGCGACGACACCTTTTCCCTGGATACGGAAAGGATTGCTGGTCTCATATTTATCCGTCGAACCGTTGTCTTGCGCTTGAACAAAGTATTCTCCTGAAAAAGGCGGAAGGCAAGTAAATAAACGTGAATTGGAGGTACTTCCGGCATGAGGTAAGCTTTATGTTTGAAGCGGTTCCGGGATTGCGGCGATTGACCCAACTCCAGGACTCTCTTACACTTGAGTTTTGGATTTTTCCTGAAAATCCTGAGCCCTGAAACCCCGCAGGCAAATCTAAAAGGAACAAACATCTTGGACAACGAAAAAGCAGAAAATAAAGCGGCGGAAGGCACTGAAAATGAAGCCGCTACCGGCAACGACTCGGCCATCGCCACGGAACCGGAAAATGATCCCTGTCGCCAGGAGATCACGGTTGAGATTCCCGCAGACGTAGTGGCTGAAGAGCAGGAACGGCTGATAGCGCAATACTCTAAAGAAGCACGCGTGCCGGGATTCCGTAAAGGCAAGGTGCCACCCAGCGTGGTGCGCAACCGCTTCAATGACCAGTTACGAGAAGAACTCCTGGAGCGGCTGGTGCCGCAATACTTCCACGTGGCTGTGATGGCGAATGGACAAAAGCCGATTGCCACGCCGTCCATCAAGAATCTTCAAGCCGAGCCAGGGCAGCCTATTCGCTTCACCGCCGCCTTTGATGTGGAACCGGAATTTGAATTGGGCGACTACAAGAGCGTAAAGGTTGAAAAGCCCGTGGTGGAAGTGAGTGACGAAGAAGTACAGACTGAGCTCAACAGCCTCCAGGAACGCCAGGCAGGCTACGACCCGGTGGACGAAGACCGTCCGCTGCAGGACGGAGACTTTGCCCAGATCGCATTTGAAGCGACGCCCAAGGCGGCCGCAGGCGCAACGCAAACAACCGCGGAAGAACCGGTGAAAATGGACGAAGTGATGGTAGAGATCGGTTCGCCCAACACCGTTGCCGCTTTCACAGAAAATCTGCGCGGAGCCAAAGCTGGCGAAGAGCGCACCTTTGAAGTCTCTTACGCGCCTGACTTTTACGATCATCGTCTGGCTGGGAAGCACTTTGATTACAAAGTGAAAATCAATTCCATCAAGAAGAAAACGCTTCCAGAAGTGAATGATGGCTTTGCCAAAGAACTGAGCCCGGAAATGGAAACTCTGGAGCAGTTGAAACAGGCGATCCGGGAAAACCTGCAGGCGCACCGGCAACAACACGCCGAGCACGAAGCGAAAGAAAAGCTGATTGACACATTGGTGGAGATGCACCAGTTCCCTGTTCCCAAGTCCATGGTTGATCACCAGATCAATCTGCGCCTGGAGCGCGGATTGCGCGCCCTGGCCGCTCAGGGTATGCGCACAGAAGACATGAAGCGCATGGATTTCAGCAGACTGCGGGTTGCGCAGACGCCGGCAGCGATCAAGGAAGTCCGGTCAGGCATGCTGCTGCACAAGATCGCCGACGTAGAAAACATACAGGTGACAGATGATGAACTGGACCGCGAGGTCCATTTGCTTGCCCACCAGACGCAGCAATCACCGGATGAAGTGAAGGCGCAACTGGTAAAAGATCAAGGGCTAGACCGAATCCGCGCACGCATGCGCGGCGAAAAGGCGTTAGACTTCTTATACGCAAATAGTTAACGAGGTTTCCGGCCGCGTGTGAAACGCAGGGCGCTGAAGCAAGAACCAAACGGAGGAACGGCAGTATGGCACTGGTACCCATGGTGGTTGAACAGACAAGCCGCGGCGAACGCGCGTATGACATTTACTCCCGATTGCTGCGGGACAATATTATTTTCATCGGTACACCTATCGATGACACCATTGCAAACCTGGTCATTGCACAGCTTCTGTTCCTGGAAGCGGAAGATCCGGAAAAGGACATCCAGCTCTATATAAACTCGCCGGGCGGGTCCATTACCGCGGGAATGGCGATTTATGACACCATGCAGTTCGTCCGTCCGGACGTAATGACCATCTGCTGCGGACAGGCAGCGAGCATGGCAGCCACGTTACTATGCGCCGGCGCAGCAGGTAAGCGTTTCGCCTTACCCACTTCTAGGATACTTATTCATCAACCCTTGATGTCTGGCCTTAGTGGCCAAGCCACAGATATTGATATACATGCCAGAGAGATACTCCGCATGAGGGAAATCACCAATCAAATGCTAGCCAGGCATACGGGGCAAAAGCTTGAGAAGGTGGAAAAAGATGTGGAGCGCGATTTCATCATGAACGCGCAACAAGCCAAAGAATATGGCATTATTGACGACATCATCTACAAGCACAAGTGATGAAGCAATATCGAAGATGCGAGTAGCCTAGCTCGGACTGTTCTGGCCAAGATAGAAAAAAGGTCTGAGTTATGAAGGAGTTAAGTTGAAGCCAAGGTCGCCTGAAGAGACTCTACGTTGTTCATTCTGCCACAAGTCACAGGATGCTGTGGCAAAGCTCATTTCGTCCCCCAGTGATTATCCACGAGCCTACATCTGTGACGAGTGCGTTGCCGTCTGTAACTCAATTCTGGAAGATGACCGGACTGAATCCCACGCGGCGGCAGCACCCAACCACCTGCCTAAGCCACAGGAAGTAAAGGTATTCCTGGACGAGTATGTAATTGGGCAGGAACAAACCAAGAAAAAGCTGTCCGTGGCGGTCTATAACCATTACAAACGCATACACATGAACCGCACCAAGGGCAATGAAGTGGAATTGGCTAAATCCAATATTCTGCTGATTGGCCCGACCGGGACCGGCAAAACGCTGCTTGCCCAGACGCTGGCGCGCATGCTGGATGTGCCCTTCGCGATTGTGGACGCAACCACGCTTACCGAAGCTGGTTACGTCGGCGAAGACGTGGAGAACATCGTCCTGAAGCTGCTGCAGGCGGCTGATGGCGACGTGGGCCGCGCGCAGACCGGGATCATCTACATTGACGAAATCGATAAGATCGGGCGCAAGGATGAAAATCCATCCATTACGCGCGACGTAAGCGGTGAAGGCGTACAGCAAGCACTGCTGAAGATACTGGAAGGCACCATTGCCAACGTCCCTCCGCAAGGCGGACGCAAGCATCCACACCAGGAATTTACTCCCGTCGATACCACCAACATCCTGTTTATCTGCGGCGGAGCATTTGTAGGCCTGGAAAAGATAGTTGCCAAGCGCATCGGCAAAAAATCAATGGGCTTCCGCACGAATGAGGCCAAAGAGAAGGAATTCACCGAAGCCAACAAGCGTGACACGGAACTCCTGCAAAAAGCCGAGCCCCAGGACATGGTGCGGTTTGGCCTAATACCAGAGTTCGTAGGACGCTTACCAGTGGTCGGAATCCTGAACGATCTGGACGAAGCTGCCCTGATTGAGATTCTGACCCGGCCACGGAATGCCATCGTGAAGCAATACCAGCGGATGTTCGAATTTGAGAATGTCAAGCTGCGCTTCTCTGATGGTTCGCTGGCGGCGATCGCCCGTGAAGCCATGGCACGCAAAGTGGGAGCCCGCGGCTTGCGTATGATTCTGGAAGAACTCATGCTTGACCTGATGTATCACCTGCCAGGTCAGAAGCGCGTGAAGGAATTTGAAGTAAGCAAAGAGATGGTGGAAAGACGGGACATTTCCCTTCCCACCATGGAAAAAGCAGGATAACGCTTCTGGTTCCGATAACAAAAAGCCCGCTGCCAACACAGCGGGCTTTTTACTTAAGTGTATGATTACGCACACTAAAGTAAGTTGAGTACAAAAATACTCTCGCAAACAGAGCGTCTGCTGCGTGATATTCTTTAAGAGAGCCTGCTGCTGCCGATAGATTTGTATATGTGCGCGGCAGCGTGCTAAAAAGGTTAACAGTGACCCAAAACAAGGAAAAATTCGAAACACGCAGACTTCCCATGATGCCCATCCGCGACGTGGTCATCTTCCCTTTTATGATGACACCATTCATCGTGGGCCGGGAGTCGAGCGTGCGCGCCCTGGAAGAAGCCCTGGCATCCGATCGCAAGATATTCCTGGCTACCCAGCATGACGCGAGCGTTGACGAACCCAAGCCCCACGAGATTTATCAGGTTGGAACCATCGCCAACATTGTCCAGAACCTCAAGCTGCCGGACGGCAATATCAAGGTGCTGGTAGAAGGTGTTGAGCGGGGAAAGATCCTTCAGTTAGCGAATGGTGAAGGTTTCTTTGAAGCTACCGTCAGGACTGTGAAGTACTCCACTGAGTCCACGCCTGTGCTGGATACAGCCATGCAGCGTGTACACAGCCTGTTTGATCAGTATGTAAAGCTGTGCCAGTCACTGAACCTGGAACCGGTGATCATCACCGGAATGAATGATCCGGCCAAACTGAGCGATACCATCGCCCAGAACCTGCAGCTTTCGATTGAAGAAAAGCAGGAACTGCTGGAAATCTTTGATCCGGTTGAGCGCCTGAATCGCATTGCGGACGTGCTGGATATCGAAATTGAAAAGTTAAATATGGACCGCACCATCCAGACACGCGTGAAGCGGCAGATGGAACGGGCACAGAAAGAGTATTACCTTAACGAAAAGATCAAGGCCATCCAGAAAGAACTGGGCCGCGGCGAGAAGAGCGAATTCGACGAACTGAAGAAGAAGATTGATTCCGCCGGCATGACGAAGGAAGTGCAGGAAAAGGCCGTCCAGGAGTTGAAGAAGCTGGAAGCCATGCCGCCGATGTCGGCTGAATCCACGGTTTCACGCAATTATCTGGATTGGCTGCTGGCGGTTCCATGGAAAAAGAAATCGAAAGAGATCCGCAATATTGATCATGCGGAAAAAATCCTGAACCAGGACCATTACGGTCTGGAGAAGATCAAGGACCGCATCCTGGAATTTCTGGCAGTACGCCAGCTGGTGAAGAATCCCAAGGGGTCAATTCTGTGTTTTGTCGGACCTCCGGGCGTCGGCAAGACTTCACTGGGTATGTCGATTGCCAGGGCCACCGGACGCAAGTTTGTCCGAATGTCACTGGGCGGAGTACGCGATGAAGCTGAAATCCGTGGACATCGCCGCACATACATCGGCGCCCTTCCCGGCCAGATCATTCAGATGATGAAGAAAGCCGGCACCAAGAATCCGGTCTTCATGCTGGATGAAGTCGATAAGATGGCTTCAGACTTCCGTGGCGATCCATCGTCTGCATTGCTTGAGGTCCTCGATCCGGAACAAAACTGGATGTTCCAGGACCACTATTTGGATGTTGAATACGATCTTTCGCAGGTCTTCTTTGTGGCTACGGCGAACGTGCTCCATAGCATCCCACCGGCCCTGCAGGACCGCATGGAAGTTCTGCGGCTGCACGGTTATACGGAGCTGGAAAAAGTAGAGATCGCCAAACAGTTCCTGGTGCGCAAGCAGCGCGAAGCAACCGGACTTACAGAAAAGCAGCTTACGTTTGTCGACGATGCGCTGAAAGAGGTCATCCGCTCATACACGCGTGAAGCAGGTGTGCGCAACCTGGAGCGCGAGATTGGGAATATCTGCCGCAAAGTCGCCCGCAAGGTTGTGAAAGAAGGCGCTGAGTACGGGATCGTCCTGTCACAGGAAAAAGTTTCTGACTTCCTGGGTGTGACCAAGTTCCGTGACACGCTGGCTAACGAAAAAAGCGAAGTCGGCCTGGTTACCGGCCTGGCGTGGACGGAAGTTGGCGGCTCGATCCTAAGCACTGAAGTAGCGATTGTAGACGGCAAGGGCAAGCTCACCATCACGGGCCAGCTTGGAGACGTGATGCAGGAGTCAGCGCACGCTGCCATGTCTTACGTTCGGTCGCGCGCGGCGCGGCTCGGCCTGCCTAAAGACTTCTACCGCAACGTTGACATTCACATTCACGTGCCCGAAGGCGCCATCCCGAAAGATGGCCCATCAGCCGGCATTACCATGGCAACGGCCATTGCCAGCGCCATGAGCAAGATTCCGGTGCGTCGTGACATTGCCATGACAGGCGAGATCACGCTACGCGGCAAGGTGCTTCCCATCGGCGGGTTGAAAGAGAAACTGCTGGCGGCACTGCGGGCCGGCATCAACGAAGCCATTATCCCCAAGGAAAACGAGAAGGATATTTCCGAAGTGCCGGAGAACATCCGCAGCCAGATGAAGATCCATCTGGTGGAAAACATGGACCAGGTGCTGAAGGTAGCGCTGGAAACGCCGCTGCCGGATTATCCGGAAGAGACAGTCCAGCCTATTCCAACACCTACAGAGGGAATCTCCCGCGAGCGTTATCTCTAAAGGCCTGTCGCTCCGCTCCAAGCCGCTTAAGAGCAAGTCTCAAGGCGACGTTCAAACGGGCTCCTGTCGCAACGAGCTCGGCCCGCAAGTCGGCCTCGCTCGATTGTTCCTGTTGCTCCTGTCCAAACCACTGAAGAGTAACTCTCCAGCTACGTTGATACAGGCTGCTAAAAAATCTCAGGCCCGCTCTAACGAGCGGGCCGGTTCTTCATTTCCAGACATCTGGCCACTTCGGCTCCCCATAGCTCGTAGACCCTTGGGCCAGGATGAAAGCCGTCCTCGGCCATCATGGAGCGATAGTCTGTGGCTGGTGCGGCGATAAAGTCACAATCGCCTTGCGAATCTACCCACGTCTTGAGCACCTGATCCAGGAGCGCAGCCCGGGCTCCCAGATACCAGCGCAACGGCTGTGGCAGCGCGGGGAATTGATGCATGCAGGGTACGCCGCTCCATATCATTCGCTGGACGCTGAATTTTGCACGCAGAAGATTGGCAAGTTCATCCAGCTCGGCACGCCAGGTAGCTACCCGCCTGCCACAGGTGACTTCATTGACGCCAAGCGATATCGCCGCCGCGGTGAAGGGTTCCGGCTGCGCTGATTTGAGCTTTGCGATGGTGCTGCGCGTGGTGGCGCCAATCTGGGCCTCAAGCTTCCAGATAACGCGAAACTTGTCTTGCAAACGCTTTACGGTCTGGCCGATCAGGGCTGCATCCTGCGTGCTCACGCCCACGCCTGCGGCGGCGGAGTCGCCAAGCACCAGCAATCGGAGAGGAGTACCCGAACCTGCCTCGCCTGACCGGTTGCCAGCCGCTTCCGGGAGCTTTGGCGTCACCAGCCGGACATATCTTCCCTGGCAAAACAAAAGTGGTGAAAGCAAAGCCATGGCCGCCGTGAGGCCGGTTTCGTTGGTTCTAAGTGAAGGCAAGCTCGTAGATGATATCGCCTTGAGTGCTTAGGGAGCGAGCTAAAGATGAGAGCTGCTCAATCCGGCTTCTGAGTAGCAAAACGACCACTCCTAACGTGTTGCCCGCAACCCGCACAAGATCTGCGGCATCTTTGAAAATAAGCGGAGGACAGCAGCAGTGAAACAGAAAATCAACATGCTAGCAACTATTCTGGCATTCCTGGTGGCGGGCGCGGCAGCCCAGACCAAGGTTGTGCCCAAAGACACGGACGTCAAGGTCCGCACAGATTCAGCGATACCGGCCAAGCCGGCCGACAATGCAAAGTACACGGCATCAGTAAGCAGCGATGTCAAAGACAGTGCAGGCGCAGTGATCATTCCGCGCGGCTCCAGGGCCACACTTGTGGCCGTGCCAAACAGTGACGGCAAGGACACCACACTTGATTTGCGCTCCGTTGCCGTGGGTGGCCAACGCTATCTTTTGACCACGCAAACTAAATCCGGAAGCTCCGCGCCTGGAGGACTGGGTGCAAACTCACGGACAGGTAAGTATGTGGGTGGTGGAGCTGCCGTGGGAGCAGTGATGGGAGCAATATTTGGCGGCGGCAAGGGTGCGGCGATTGGAGCTCTCGCGGGTGGGGCCGGCGGCGCAGGCGCCCAGGTCTATACCGGACGCAAAAAGGAAATACCCGCCGAGACCGAGCTCAGCTTCAAGCTGGCGCAGGACTTGCAATTGCGCCCAGTCAGCAGCGGACAGAAAGCCGCCCCAAGCGCGAACCACAAATAGCTTGAATCGGCACAGAGTAAATCGTTCGACTTTGACTGTTGGCGATCATCGGGTAGTCTTGGTACTAGACCATGAGACCGGTGATCGCCAAATTTCTATTGTCCGCTGTTGCTCCGGAAGGCTTTCCGCCGGAAGATAGCCCGGAGTTCGCATTTCTGGGGCGATCCAACGTGGGCAAATCCAGCCTGATCAATTCCCTGCTGGGCCAGAAGCTGGCCCACGTGAGTTCCACGCCCGGCCGCACCCGTATGATCAACTTCATCGGCGTTTATGCCAAACCCTCGCAATCGCGTCCGGAATTAATGCTGGTTGATCTCCCGGGATATGGATACGCCAAGATTTCCAAGTCGATCTCCGCCGAATGGCCAAAGTTCATTGAGCCATATCTAAGCGAACGCAATGCCTTACAGCTTGCCATCGTACTAATCGATTCAAACATTCCTGCCCAGGGTCCTGATCAGCAATTGATAGAGTTTCTGCAGCACGCGCAGCGCGACTTTATCGTGGTCGGCACCAAGACCGACAAACTGTCCAGCAATAAGCTTCGCTCTGCGCTGGCCAAGCTCTCCCGCGACCACGGCATTTCCAGCATCCTTCCATATTCAACCAAAACCGGTGAAGGACGAGCGGAACTCTGGCGTGAAATCCGCAACCGGGCCGAACATTTCAATCCCATGACGCGAGCAAGCGCCCTGGCGGATCTCGACGACTAATGGATCCCTTTGCCAGAAAAATGTGGCGCTCCGGACTGGCCTTCGCCGGATTATTGACATTACTAGCTGCCGCAATGACCGTATTTTGGGTGCATGCCCACCCCCGATGCGGCGATCGTATTGTCCGGGAGTCCACCAGCCCTGACAGGGGTTGGACGGCAACGGTTCTGGAACGCCGTTGCGGCGAAGACGCCCCGTTCGTCACCCAAGTCAACCTGCGCGAAGGTGGCACAAACCTGCAACGAGGCTTCTGGTCCGGCCAGGCTAATGACAACAACGTCTTCACGGTTGAACAGGATGCAGCCGGCGCTGGGATACAACTGCAATGGAATAATGCCGGTGAATTGACGATCGAATGCCCGCATTGCGACCGCAACTACGTGCGACGTAATGACGCTCAGCACGGAGCTTTGAAAATCACCTATGGATCCCGCTAGCGACTACGGATGTACCGCTGAGACAGTTGCCGGACGCTTGGCGAGCCAAGTCGCCAGTTCCGGCTGCTGCACCTTGCGATAGTTAACGCATGCGTCAATTCGCTCCATGGAAAGCTTAAGTGTGCGTTCCGTTCCCGGGAGTTTATGCAGTTCGAAGAACGCAGCCACGTCATTTCGTGAATCAATGTCACAAAACGCACCCGTGGAACCAACCAGAGCGTCTCCACCTGAACCCGCAAGCTTCTTTTCCACGTCCGGCCAATGTTGTTTTGTCCACTCCCAGGCGGTTTTCTGGGCCTCAGGATTCCTGATCACCCGTGAAAGGTAGCGAAGAGAATCCTGGCTGCGCGTTTCCGGCGAGATGGTCTTTTCCAGCCACGAAGTAACGAGTTTAGGATCGCTGAACCGGGCCATGGCACGGGAAAGGTTGGAACGCATCTCCGGAGTCGTCGCCGGATTGTTTAACGTGGCTATATACGAATTAAAAAGACCGGCATCGTTACTGGCCGCGGCCACTTCCAGTACTTCCGTTACGATGGAAGGATCAAGCGACTGAGGTTCCTGGAGAAACTTCTTCGCCAACGCAACGGCGTGATCAATAACTGCCGAATCCTGCCCAGCAACTCCTTCAATCAGGATGAGGTTTGCCCGTAGACGTGGGTCGCTCTGGTCAGGAGTCCAGCCCACCTTGGCAAACATGGGAGCGAATCGTGATTTTACCCACCCAGCAAAGGCCTCGCGATCAGCGTCACTGGTGAGGTAACTGCCGGTTTGCATCAGCGGTTCAAGATAACTCTCCACCACAGCCTGCTCTGAATCCTGTGACAAGGCCGCCACCAGATCAAGATAGTTGCTGATGGGCTCGGTACCTGAATAGGCCAACGCCGCCTCGTCATTGAGAAAAGAGATTCGTTCAGCCGTGCTCAATTCGGTGGAGGCAATAGTCATGAGCTTCTGCATGGTGGCACTGTCATAACGCGAACGGTAATAACCAGACGCGTTCGCATTCACGAACATCCATGACGCACATCCGGTTGACGGCAAAATCAACTGTTTTTGGCTGAGGACCTGGCAGAATGGCTTGGCAGTCTCTGTCTTCACGCAGACAGGCAGCATCCATGTCTGATTCTGATTGCTTCCGGCAGCGCCATCCGCCCAGAACCGGGACTGTGAGATTGTGATCTCCGTACGCGGCGGTTCGGGCTTGAGTTGTCTGCGACGTTTCGATTTGCGCGAGACTTTCGGTTCTGGCGGTGGTGCAATGCAACTGGCTTTCACCGAAATCAAGGGCACACCTGGCTGATCGATGAAAGACGGCATCACGTGTTCCACAGGCCGTCCCGAGGCCACGCCCAGAGCTTTCCAGAAATCCTCCGCAGTCGCGTTCGAGTAGGAGAACTTGCGTATGTAAAGGTTCACTCCACGGCGAAACGTCTCCGGCGAGACATAGGCTTCCAGCATGCGCAGGACCGCCGCGCCTTTTCCATAAGAGATGCCGTCAAACAATGCGCCGATTTCTTCCGGAGTTTCCGCATGTACACGAATCGGGTGTGTGCTTTTCAACGAATCGACTGAAAGGGCTGCGTTTGTCTCTGCCAGCGATTCCAGCGCAGGTGTCCATTCGGGATGCAGCGATTGTGCAGGTTTGAATGACATCCAGGTGGCAAAGCTCTCATTCAGCCACAGGTTGTCCCACCATTTCATGGTCACCAGATCGCCGAACCACTGGTGTGCCATCTCATGGGCCAAGGTTCCAAAGACTTCAGCTTTTGAATTCTGCGATGAACTTTTCTCATCGATTAACAGCGCCGCTTCGCGGTAGAAGATGGCGGCGGTGTTCTCCATGGCGCCGGCATCAAAATCAGGCGCGGCGACTATATCAAGTTTGCCGAACGGATACGGCACACCATAGTAGCGATCATAAAATTGCAGGATCTCTTCCGCATATTTCACGGCAAGCGTGCCCAGTTGTTTTTTGTCCGGCGTGCTGCATACGCGGATAGGGATGCTGTCCGCCATGCCTTGATTGCACACAAAATCTCCAACCGCCAGCGCCACCAGATAGGTTGACATTTTGGGCGTGGTCGTAAATTTCAGCGTGTGCTTGTCTTCCCCGGGACCCGGCGAATCGTTTTCAATCGCTCCGTTGGAGATGGCCGTATCTGCGCGATCTACGATCAAGCTGATATCGAACGTGGATTTGAGCGCCGGTTCGTCAAATGATGGGAACGCGCGGCGCGCATCCGTGGACTCAAACTGGGTCACGGCATAATTCCGCGCCGTGGTGTGGGCCAGATAAAACCCGCGCAATTGATCGTTGAGAATGCCAGTGAACTTGAGGTGCAGCTTTACCGCGCCGGCTTCCAATGGCGTGGCAAAGTTCAGGGTCGCCTGTTCCTTCGCGGCGTCAAAGCTGACCTGCGCAGTCTGCGACTTCTCCGCCTGGGTGGCTTCAGCCAACGGGATTTCCAACTCTGCCGCGTTGAGCGTAATGGAGGATGCCGGCTTCAATAGCAGGACGTCGATTGTCTCTTCGCCGGTAAATGTCGCCTTGGCCAGATCGGGTGTAAACGTGAGGTTGTAATGCTGAGGCACGGCCCCGTCCGGCAGTCTCTGCGCGCCTGCCAGGAGCGGAATCAATATTGACGATATGAAGATAAGATTCTTGAGCTTAGACATTCCTCTCCCTGTGCTCACTCATTAAAAAGTGCGATGGAAATAAACTGTAATTGGCAAAGGAAAACACGAACGTCCGGAAAGAACGTCTCTTATTGGTGGATACGGGTCTCTTCGGCCAAGCACTGGCCTTATTTTCTCTGAGATGGCTTTACTTTACAAACGTACTGGGGACAGTGAACCACTGATGACATCCCAAGGTGAAGCCTTAGCGCCGGCTGGCTTTCACCTTACATGGATGTGTGTGGATCGCGGGGACCTTCCGGTTATTCAGCCGGGTTACGGTTGCGCAAAGGCCCGGCTCGTATTGGTGACCGTTCCAGTTGAAGACCGTGGTCTCTTCCTGGTTCGCGTTCACCTGGTACTTTCCCGAGAGTGACGGAAGCCCATGCACGGTGCCCTTCATCGGATGCAACGAAGCAAACGTGTCTCGCAGGGCGAGCTTGAATGTGTTGTCCGCCTTCAGATAAACGAAGGTTGAGCAGTTTTCGTTGGTGCAGTGGCATTGATCATGGGGTGCGGCAATCACACCGGCTTCACGGCCCGAAGCCAATATCTCCTGCGTGCTGACAGGGGCATCCAAAAGGGTCTTGCTTTCCTCCATCGCGGTGCGGGCTTGCGCGCCCGCATCACCTGATTGGGCGCTACAGACGGCATCGCGGACCAGGGCCTGTTGCAGTTCCGGTTGCAATTCAGAAACGCGGGCGTACTGCTCCCCGCCTTTTGCGGAAACAAGACTTATCAGAAGGAGGGCCAGAAAGGAGTACCGATATCTCATGGTACGACCTATTTTCGTTCTCAGACTAGTTTAAGGGTAGATACCGCAGGGTCTGGTACCAAAAAGCCCATCAAGAATGTCCGGCGAGTTACTGCATTCTGGAACCTGCGTACCTGGAAGAGTGAGCTCGCCCCGCGGTCCCACGGAAATCCCGGTTACGCCAAAGTCAGTTTTGGTAAGTCCACGCAGAATCGGCAGAATGGTCATGGCCGGATCAAGCCTGGGGCCACCGGGCTTCTCCTGCCTTACCGGATAGACCTGTCCGCTGATGAAAGAGCCATCATCGGCAAGATGGGCTTCAAGTACCAACGAGAGTCCGTTCTCTCCGCTTAGATTGAACGGTCCGTATGTTGCGAAGTTCCCCAAAGAATAGGCAATCAGTTTGCCATGGTAAATTTCCATGCCGCGAACCACGTGCGGCCCGCTGCCGACCACCATCTGCGCACCTGCGTCGATGGCTGCATGGGTAAAGCGGCGCAGGTCTCCGCGGTCCTCGCCAAGGAAGGTTTCATCGCCGGGGAGAACGTGCTGCCGGGCGGATCCTTCACCACCGCCGTGAAACGATACGATCACAATGTCAGATTCAGCCCGCGCCTGCCGGATTGTTGCCAGTGAAGCATCAAGATCGAGAAGATTGAAGGCGCCAGGATACGTGGCGAAAGCGATCACGGAAATCTTCTTGCCCTTGGCTGACAGGTGTGCGATGTCACCGAGTTCGCCGGAATGGGCGATGCCCAGCGATTCAAGCGTTTGCCGTGAACTGGTCCGGCCTTCCAGGCCAAAATCCATCGCGTGATTGTTGGCCAACCCCATCACGGTGAAGCCGGCTTCTTTCAAGCGTGCGCCGTAGCGCGGTGGCACGCGAAAGGCGTAACACGTCCCTTCTTTCTTGCCGCGGCACTTAGCCGAAACGCCGCCTTCTGTGAGAGGCCCTTCCAGATTGCCAAAGACGATGTCCCCGCGTTTAAGGATCGGGGTTACTTCGCGCAGAATGTCAGCGCCGTCATTTGGAGGGAGAAGACCACCGGTTTCGTCAGGGAATGTCGTGCCCAACATCACGTCGCCTACGGCGGTGATGACCAGCTCGCGATCATTGAGCGGAGGGAACGAGGCTTCCGGTCCGGAGTGCGCGATCGGCGTAGGAGCAGGTGTTGGTGACGGTGAGGCTGTGGGCGATACTTGCGGCGCATTGTTGTCAGGTGTTGGCGAAGGCGAGGCTGGCGAGGCGCCGGTCTGCGGACTTTGCTGTACGGGCTGCGTAGATTGTTGGCCAGATTGAGGAGTTGGCTGAGGCACAGCCTGAGGTGATGCGGTTGGCGAAGCGGCTGGGTTCTGGGCAGCCGTGGAGCTGGAGATTATCAACGCCCAGCAGACAACAGCACATGTGAACGTGATTCGGATTTTTGCGCCGATTCTCATGGATTTACAGACAGTACTTTGCTGTGGTTATGCCTGATCCGCTCATATCAGCGTTCATCAGCGGTAAGATATTGAACTTCCCCGGCAACCACCATTTCAACACAGCGGTTCCAGCTGATCCAATAGGCGATTTCCCTGTAGTCGGCAACGTCAAAGATCGCCAGATCGGCGTCTTTTCCGGGTTCGATCGAGCCTTTACTGGCTTGCAGTCGCAAGGCCGCGGCTGCGTTGACCGTGCTTGCGGAAATCGCTTCAGATGGCGTCATCTTCAAGTGGGTGCAGGCCAGCGAAATCACAAATGGCATGCTGGGCGTTGGCGACGTACCGGGATTGTAGTCAGTGGCCAGCGCCACGGGCAGCCCGGCGTCAATGAGGCGGCGCGCATTGGGATATTCTTTGTGGCCCAGGAAATAATTCGCTCCAGGCAACAGAACGGCTACGGTATCAGCGCCGGCGAGGGCGTTGAGATCGTGATCGGCCACGCAATCCATATGATCGAATGAAGCGGGTTTGTGTTTCAGTAGCTCTTCCAGCGGTGAAGGAGTGAATTGGCAGACATGGGCACGCGTGTCCAATCCATGTGCTCTCGCCGATGCCAGTATTCTTTCTGACTGTTCCAGCGTGAATGCTCCTCGCTCGCAGAAAACATCGACGTACTCCACCAGCTTGCGGCGCGCTACCAGCGGAATAATTTCGTCGCAGACTAGCTCAACGTAGCCTTCGGGATTGTCTTTGAACTCTGGTGGGATCACATGGGCGGCCAGGAGCGTGGGTTTCACTGTTCCGGGCCAGCGTTTGGCGGCGTCTCGAATGGCTTCCAATGACTTGATTTCGGATTCGGTGCTCAGACCATAACCCGACTTGGCTTCTACCGTGCTGGTACCGTGGCGAAGCATGGCATTGAAGCCGGTAAGAACCTTTTCAGCCAGCGCATTGCGCTTTGCATCTCGGACTGCGGATAGACTGGAGCGTATACCGCCCCCGGCTGCGGCTATTTCTTCGTAAGTCGCGCCCGATATTCGCTTTTCGAAGTCAACCAGGCGCGGCTTCATGAATGCGGGATGCGTGTGGCAATCGATGAGACCAGGGATAACCACCTTGCCGTGGCAGTCTATCTCTTTCAATTTCCGTTTGTTTTGCCTGATCCAGGGATGGCGAAGAATTTCACGCTGGCGTCCGGCGGCGATGATCTTTCCTCCACCACACAGGACGGCGGCATCTTCGATCAAACCGACATCATTCAGCGCCGCACCACGCCGGGGAGCGGATTCGCCGCGCAGCGTAAGAAGCTGCCCGATGTTGGCGAGAAGGAGGTAGGGCGAAGGTTTCATTTGCACTTGCACCACTGTGACCGTCCTGACTCCCATAACTGGAGGCTCCAGTACAAATCGTTGATGAAGAAGCAAAGCTCTCTCGACTTGAAATCGGAAAAACGAAAGTAGAAGGACTGTACCTGTTTGTTATCGCAGAAAACAACAAACCGGTGTTTCGCAGCAGTATCTAAGTCGGCGATCTTGACGTCCGATCTTGTTGGCCAAAGTATTGCATGCTGATTATCAATCTTAAGCCGCAACGCGCCAGCACAGTCCACTGAATCTGGCCCCGCGCCACGTATTCCCTTTGACGGTGTCGGTATCGATGCAACACAGACAGATCCGACATCGACCTGCGACGCGAACGCAGACGACGTCATCGCCAGCGTAAGGATCACCGAAATGACACATCTCATTCGAAATTGGCACTCCGTAACGATGATGGACTTTCTTCGTGTTTCTAGAAAAGTATTCGTGGTGATAGAAGACAAAACGCTCGGGATTTCAGAAAAAGCCCAAGATCACAAACCCATCGGCACCTTCACACCATTCTTCACTGCGAACGCCTTAGCCTCTTCATATCCGGCGTCTACATGTCTTACCACTCCGATACCCGGATCGTTTGTCAGGACGCGCTCAATGCGCTTGGCCATGGCGTCGGTGCCGTCGGCGACGGTGACCTGCCCTGAGTGTTGGGAGTAGCCAATACCAACGCCGCCACCATTGTGGATCGATACCCAGCTTGCGCCGCTAGCGGTATTGAGCAAGGCGTTCAAAAGCGGCCAGTCGGCGATGGCGTCGCTGCCATCCTTCATGGCTTCGGTTTCGCGATAAGGCGAAGCGACGGAGCCACAATCAAGATGGTCACGGCCAATGACGATGGGCGCTTTGAGTTTGCCTTTCTTCACCAGATCATTCATCGCCAAACCAAACTCCGCGCGTTCGCCGTATCCCAGCCAGCAGATTCGCGCCGGAAGTCCCTGGAACTTGATGCGTTTGCGCGCCAGCTTGATCCAGCGTTCCAGAATCTGATTTTTCGGAAACATCTCCAGCACCAGATCATCGGTGACGGCGATATCAGCAGCATCGCCCGACAGCGCGACCCAGCGAAATGGCCCGCGGCCTTCGCAGAATAAAGGACGGATATAGGCAGGCACAAAGCCCGGGAAGTCATAGGCATTCTTGACGCCGTTCTGATGAGCAAAGGTGCGAATATTGTTGCCGTAATCGAACGTGACGCTGCCCATCTTCTGCAAACGCAACATGCCTTCGACATGGCGCGACATAGCATCAAGTGATCGTTGTAGATAGGCTTTGGGATCGTTCTTGCGCAACTCCATGGCGGCTTCCAGGGTCATGCCGTTGGGCACGTATCCGTTCAGGGGATCGTGCGCGGAAGTCTGATCGGTGAGTATGTCCGGCAGGACGCCACGTTCAGCCATCTCCGGAATCACGTCAGCACAGTTTCCCACCAGTCCAACGGAAATCGCTTCCCTTTTGCGGACGGCGTTTTTCAGGATGCGCAGGGCCTCGTCCAGCGAGTTGACCATAAAGTCGCAATAGCCGGTCTTGAGGCGCTTCTTGATACGCTCGGCATCCACATCAATACCCAGAAAACATGCACCGGTCATGGTGGCCGCCAGGGGCTGAGCGCCGCCCATACCACCCATACCGCCGCTGACAATCAGCTTGCCCGCCAGATCGCCGGCAAAACTCTTCTCGCCGGCCGCGGCAAAGGTCTCAAACGTACCCTGCACGATTCCCTGCGAGCCGATGTAAATCCACGAACCGGCCGTCATCTGGCCGTACATCATCAGGCCGGCGCGTTCCAGTTCGTTGAACTTTTCCCAATTGGACCAGTGGCCAACTAAATTTGAATTCGCAATCAAAACGCGCGGCGCGTATTCGTGTGTCCGGAAGATGCCGACGGGCTTGCCAGATTGGACAAGCAAGGTCTCATCGTTATTAAGGGACTTGAGCGACGCCAGAATCGCCTCCAGCGACTGCTGGTTCCTGGCCGCCTTGCCTGTGCCTCCGTAGACCACCAGATCACGCGGACGCTCTGCCACTTCCTCATCCAGATTATTCATGAGCATGCGCATGGCGGCTTCCTGTGGCCATGCCTTGCAGGTGATCTCATTGCCCCGCGCGGCTTTAAGCGGCGGCAGATGCGTGGATTGAATTTCAGCTTCGACCGGCATAGCTTGATGGTAGCAAATTGGGGTAGGCGGGTGCAGGAACCGGCGATCTTGTGCGCCTTGTACTCTGGACATGTAACATTTGGATGGGGGTTGAGATGAGAATTACGAGAATCGTCTTTATCGGGTTAGGTATGGTCTTTTTTTCTCTTCGAGGTGTTTGCCAATCGAGTTCAGCTGTAAATCCTGAAGAGAAATCTGAAGTAGCGATTCAACACTCGTTCCACCCCAAACTTGCCATGCAGGCTGCGTTGTCAAACGCCGAGAAGTTCATCGAGTCGGAACAGATTGATGCCAGGCATTTCTGGCTTTACCGCGCGCAGTACATCCTGCAAGGCGACGCAACCACACCGGCCAAAGACAAAGTTCCGGGCTGGCACTTCTGGTGGGTCAGCGATGCCGGTGAAATGGGCAACTACATTGAAATATTTGTGACGATGGATGGGCAGTGCAGGCGAATGCCGTCGATGTGAGGATCGATGAATCTAAGTCTCTTGTTTTCTTGTTCAGCCGTCCCTGGCGGGACTTATTGTGCCTCGCACCGTTCCCGGCACTTGCTTCGCGGCGTGCCGGGCTATTGTCAGTCGCACCTGCGGCGCTTTGATCTTCCTACCAGCTACTGTAAGCCGTTCCTTCGGTGCTGGTAGCGTTGGAGCCGCTATGCACGTCACTGATCCCTGGCGCTGTCTGATCAACGCTCTCCAGCACGTCTTCCTGAACGGTTTGCCAGCTGGTATTGGAGTTGGTAAAAGGATCCCTGGGTAGCGTGCGCAGGTATCCGGCCGAAACTATGTCATTCAAGTCCTGCGGAGCCTTGGCCTTGTCCTGCGTGTACTGATCAATGGCATTACGAAGGGTATAGAGATCTTCCTTCAGAAACGCTTCTCGTCCTCGAAGACGATAGAATGCGTCAAGTTCCAGGCCTATTCTGTGGAGTTTATAGCCAGCGAAGAACGCCAAAAGCAGCAATGCTGCAACTACTATCCTCTTCCGTCGCGACCAAGGCATAAAAATGTGGATTGTATCGGAGCCCGTCTACCAACTACTGTAGGCCGTTCCCTCGGTGCTGGTAGCGTTGGAGCCGCTATGCACGTCACTGATGCCTGGCGCTGTCTGATCAACGCTCTCCATCACGTCTTCCTGGACGGTTTGCCAGCTGGTATTGGAGTTAGTAAATGGATCTTTGGGCAGCATGCGCAGGTATCCTGCCGAGACAACGTCATCCAGGGATTGCGGCGCTTTGGCCTTGTCCTGCGTGTACTGATCGATGGCGTTGCGAAGCGTATAAAGATCTTCCTTCAGCACCGCTTCATTAGCGTGACGCAGGTGTGTCTGGTACACGGGGATTGCCACAGCGAGCAGAATTCCCATGATCGCAATTACAATGATCAGCTCAATCAGCGTAAAGCCCCGCAAACCGTTCCGTTTGCGAATGTTTAGGTTCATAGCGCTTACCAATCCTTGTATTTGGTGCCGTTCAGGGCCGTCCCCGGAGATTTAGTGTAGACATCAAAAACGTTTTCTCCGCCCCATGAATCTGATTGCGGATCATCCTTCATGGCGCGCAAACCCCAATCCTTGTTACCGGTCATGGGATCAACGGGTACCCGCCGCAGGAACCTGATTTTCTTGCCTCCCGCAACGTCCACGCCATTGACCATCGCATCCAGGTCCGGAGGATAGCCTTCGGTACCCAGCTTGCTCTGAAATGCGTTCTTGTCTGCCGCGTCTTTATAACGATCAATGGCTGCCCGCATTTCCCACAGATCGCGCCGCAGTTCTGTTTCCTTGGCCCGCTTTACGCTGATCTTGACTACTGGAACTGCCGCGCCCATCAGCACCAGCAAGATCGTGATGACCACAATCAGTTCCAGCAGGGTTACGCCGCGTTGCGGATTCGATTTGTATGGTGCGTTTACCAATTTCACTTCTCTAGTTTACCGTGATCGCCGCTTGCGAGCCCTGCACGTCAAGTGGCTGATTCTGGCTGTTCCGAGCTCCAGGAATCGTGATGGTAACGGTGCCATTGCCTTTGGCTTTGGCCATGAATACCAGGCTGAACACGGTCCCGTCTCCAGTAACGCCAGCGGACCCGGCAGGCCTTTGTGCAGTTACCTGCAGCTTGCCTACCGATGAATCGTCGCGATGAACCAGAGCTACGGGCTGTCCATCACGAGACAGGAACTCTCCGTTGGAAACGCTGACGAACTGCAGCACTTTGGGATCGTAGGTGATCTGTATGGGAACTGAGGAAACATCTATCCCATGTCCCATTTGCACGTTCACAGTGAAATTCCCACCCAGTTTCTGGGTTGAGCTTCCTGGATCCAGGCGCAACATTGTTGGTCCGGTCCCAGGTTTCACGTTTGCATCTGGAGTTGCAGGCTGCATAACAGCCGTCGGTTTGCCGCCCGCAGGCTGAGTCGTTGACGGCTGGCTCACGGCTGGTTGAGTGACGTTAGGCTGAGCCGCGGGAGGCTGAACGGCGTTAGGCTGAACGACTGGGGGCTGAGTTGCAGAAGGTTGAATGCCTGCCGCCTGGGCCACCACTGGCGGTATGGTTCCGGCGGGCTGAGTTCCGCCCGAAGCAACCACCGGCACTACCGCCGGGCTCCGGGACGCGACGTGAAGATCGATGCCGCTGCCGGTGCCGACATCAAATGCGCGGCGGTTCAGATCGTTCAATTCCTGACCGCGGACGATATGCGGGATGAGAAGAAATACCAATTCGTTCGTGACCTTTTCCTTCTGCGTGGTTGAGAAAAGGTACTTGATGATGGGAATCTGTCCCAGGAAAGGAGTTCCACCGGAGGTCACGGTATCCTGCTCTTCCAGAATTCCGCCCAGGAGGTTCATCTCACCGTCACCGAGTCGGATGGTGTGTTCAATGCGGCGAGTACTGATGATCGGCTGGGTAACACCGCCAATGGTGGATGAGCCGTTCAGGTTGGAAAGCTCCATCACGGTCTTGAGCGTTACCTGTCCATCCGGATGCACGCGCGGGGTAATTTCCAGGATCACACCGACTTCTGTGTATGTGAACTGCGTATTTACACCAACAGCTCCGGTGGCCGTTCCAATACCCACGGGCGTACCGAACGAGCCGGTGGCAATTGGAATCTTGTCAGCAACCTTGAGAGTCGCCTTTTCGTTATCAGTGGCGCGAACACGCGGGCTCTCCAGCACTTTGGAGTCGTTATCAGAAAATAGAGCTACCGCCGTAAGCGGGGATATGGCGACTGAGTAATTCGTCGAGTTCAGATGCTGGAGATCGTTGAAGTTCAGGGTGGGAGTGCCGGTGGTGGTTCCCGTGCCGCCGTTCGCGGGGGTGGTGGAATTCACTCCCTGCAATGCCACGCTGAGATTTTGCGGAGGGGTGATTCCCAAGTTCCTGTTTTTATCTCGCCGAACCTGCGCGACGACTACATCGACGATGACTTCCGGCTTGGACTTATCGATGTCATCAATCATCTTCTGGGCCAGAGTCAGCTGGTCGGGAGTACCTTTAATGACAATGGCGCTTTGCGAAGGAATCTGTTGAATACGCTGCACTTCAAGCACCGTGCGGATGGCGTTCACAATATCCTGGAGATCCGTTGGACCTGACACGTTGCCCAGATAGAACGTCTTGACAACGTTCTGCTCCAATTCCCTGCGCTTGGCCTGCGTATCCTGCGCTACAAAAATAGTGTTAGAGGTTACCGGGCGCCAAAAAGTGCGGGATTGTAATGCGACGATATCAAGTGCTTCCGGTAAAGTAACTTTTTGCAGGCGGATGGTGAGGCGGCGGGGCGTGTAATCGGGATCAAAAAGTACGTTGATCGGCGGATTGGCCAGCTTGCCGATGGTTTCATAGATCAGTTTGGAATCTTCAGTCATTTCCAGCGCGCTGATGGGGACATTGGAAATCTGCCCGAGCGAGGCGGGACCGGTGGCATCTTCGAGCCGCCTGCGCAGGGGATCATCTTCATTTCCATACTTATTGACGCCCATACCGGGTGATGCGGAAGATGTCGGCGTTTTCTGCATCATCTGCTGGGTTCGGCGGATTTCCTGAACAGCCAGATCATTGCTGGGATCGATTTCGGCTGCCTTCTGGAACAGCGCCAAAGCCTCCGCCCAATGGCCCTCTTCACGCAATCTCTGGCCGCGATGGACCTTGGCAGCCCCAGCCAGGAAACGCACGCGCTCATAAGGAACGCGATACTTCAGGCTGCCGGGCTCCAGATTGTAGGCCTGCCGGTAAAACTCATAAGCAGCCTCATAGTCCCCACGTGTCTCGGCTTTTTGGGCCTTGGTGTAAAGAGACTTTGCCGATTCCGCTGCCGGCAATATCGCCGATAAAATCAATAAAACTGCTAATACCCTTACGACTCTCCTCATACGCTCCTGCTTGGGTCTACACACACGCTTAACTCCTTCTATTTTATGGGGGTTGTTCGAAGGACTAGCCTGTTTTGGCACCCGGAATAAACTATACGGAATGGCAGATTATACACCGAATCTGCTCAAACTCTAGAACGACTTTAGTAACGTTACTTTGCGTTGTGATAGCATAAAAATTTTGCTGCATGCAGCAGAAAGCTGCTATGGCCCGCCAAGTTACTCATCAGACTGAGCCGAACAAGCCCAAAAACGTAAAGCGCGATCCGGTTGCATCTGGAGAACGCGACGCATCCGTAAATCGTGCGGCCTCACACAACTATTTTCTTGAAGACCGCATGGAAACCGGCATTATGCTGAGCGGATCTGAAGTGAAATCAGTCCGTGCTGGCCGTGCCAACCTGAAAGACGCCTATGCGCTGGTGAAAGACAACGAACTCTGGCTGCTGAACGCGCACATTGGCGCCTATGAAAATGCAGGCTACGCGGGCCACGTAGAGAAGCGTACACGCAAACTGCTGGTCCACAAAGAGGAATTACGCAAACTGCTGGGCAAGAGCCAGCAAAAGGGTTTTACCTTAGTGCCCACACGTATGTACTTCAAGAATGGCAAAATCAAAATTGAAATTGCCCTGGCTAAAGGCAAACAAACCTGGGACAAGCGTGAAACGGAGCGTCGCCGCACCGCTGACAAAGAAGCCCGAGAAGCCGTGGCGCGTTCGCGTAAGAGCTAAATTCCGACATTTTTTAGAAGATCTTACCGGGAGTAGAAGAAAGCCATCATGGATATAAAAATTACGATTGCCAACCCTGCCGACGTTGAAACCGAATGCCTAATCGCCTTTGCCCTGGATCATGGCGACAAGCAGAAGCCCGCGCCCAAGCTTGCTTTGAAAGACGCCACGGCGGAGAAAGCCGCGGCTGAGTTGATCGCGAGCGGTGAAATTACTGGAAAGCCCTTTGAGACCGTTTTATTGCATCGTCCCCAGGGATTGAAAGCCAAGCGCCTTCTGGTGGTCAGTGCCGGCAAGGCCAAGACTTTTTCTCACGTCGAACTCCGGAAGGCTGCCGGGACGGCGCTCCGCGCGTTGAAACCCAAGATGATTAAGAGCTGCGCCATTTTGCTGCCCGAACTTTCCAGCGGCGCAGAAGATGCCATGCGATCGATTGTGGAGGGAGCGTACGTTGCTGACTTTGATCCTGACACCTATCGCAGTGACCGCAAAGATTACAGCATGAAGGACGTGACTGTGATCGCCCCTACGGGATCTGACCAGAGCAAACTTCAGAGCACGCTGGACCAGGCCCGCATCATTGGCGAATCGCAAAACTTTACCCGTGAACTGGTGAACGAGCCCGGCAATCGCATGACGCCCATCATGCTGGCTGAGCGTGCGCGCAAAATGTGTGAAAGCACTGGACTCAAGTGCGAGCTTGGCGGCCCGGACAAGATCAAAGCCCTGAAGATGGGCGCATTCTGGAGCGTGGCTCAGGGATCTGACGAGGAGCCGCGGCTGATTGTGATGAAGTATGAACCGGAAGGCGCGCCAGAAAAGCCGGTCCTGGGGCTGATCGGCAAAGGTGTGACCTTTGATACGGGCGGTATCTCCATTAAACCCGCAGACGGGATGGAGAAAATGAAATATGACATGGCAGGCGGAGCGGCGATGATCGGCGCAATGCGCGCTATTGCCATGCTGAAACCCAAGGTAAAGGTGATTTCCATTGTCTGCGCAACGGAAAATATGCCCAGCGGCAAAGCGCAGAAACCGGGAGACGTTCAGATCGCTATGTCAGGCAAAGCCATTGAGATCGTCAACACAGACGCTGAAGGGCGACTGGTATTGGCGGATGGTCTGCATTACGCGCGCACGCTCGGCTGCACACATCTGATTGACGCCGCCACTCTCACTGGCGCATGTGTGGTCGCCCTGGGGCATCAGAACGCCGGCGTCTTCGCCAACGATGAAGACGCCTACCAGCACTTCACCAAATCTCTGGAACGCTCAGGCGAGAGGTTCTGGCGGCTGCCCGTGGATAGCGAATACCTGGAGCAGATCCGCTCCAATATCGGCGACATCATGAACACCGGTGGACGCTGGGGTGGCGCAAGCACGGCTGCGGCTTTCCTGAAAGAATTTGTGGAAGATACGCCGTGGCTGCACCTGGATATTGCCGGGACTGCATGGATTGAAGACAGCAAGAGCTGGATCGCCAAGGGACCATCGGGCATTGCAGTACGAAGTCTGGTGGAGTGGGTGAAGAGCTACGAGAAGAACAGCAATTAGCAAATGGTAATGGGCAAAGGAGGCCTGACATGGCCTCCTTTTTTTGTCTCTCAACTCAGTACATTCCTACTGTGCGCGCGTAGCTTTCTGATCGGCGAAGTTCTTCCACTTTCCTGCGGCGTCTTTCTGTTCCAGCAAGAAACTCCACGACTTGCCTTCCGGATTCCACGTGAAGGTGTTATGAAACGGTCCATCAGGATATTCAAAGTTGAATCTGATGCTGTTGCCATCGCGCTGCCCGTAACCCAGTGTTTCTGAGAAACGTCCGCCGTAGATATCAATCCAGTGCAGGACATAACGATCACTGGCGTTGTCATAGCCGATGTAGAGCAACGCTTCGTACACTGGCTTCCCTTCCACAGTTTTGGTATCACGCTGGCGGACCTGGAGAAACTGGTGGTTGAGAACCCATTCCGCTGTCAGCTCGAGTTCACGGGGCTTCCGCATGATTGTTCCCGTTACTTTCCAGCGGCCTTGAAGATTGTCGAGCAAGGAATCGTGAAAGATTGCGTTTGGGCCATCGAGAGGCTCGGGTGCGGGCTTATCTTTGTCCTGGACGAAGGCGAAGGATGGGACCATGAGCAATAACAGAAAAAAACAAAGTTTCTTCATTCAATATCTCCTTCATTAGAGACATAGGTTCCCTGGCGAATACTATTCTTGAAAGCGCAGGGGTTAGAGCAAATCTGCAGATTGCTCGAGACAAAAGCTAATGGCCAAAGGCTAAGGGCTAACTGCTGGTTTCTACATTACTGCCGGGACATCAATTCCCATCAGTCCGAGGCCGTCAATCAGAGCCTTGCGAACGACGGCCGCGGTACCCAACAAAAACTGTTTGCGCGCGGCGTCTTCTTCCGTAAGGATGTGGTGCTTGTGATAGAAGTTGTTGAATCCTTGCGCCAGTTGAAAGACATATTTTGCCGCGTAGGCAGGCTCGTTGGTAGAGATGGCCTGTTGAACCATGCTGGTGAGTTGTCCGGCGCGAAGCCACAGTTCCCAGATTTCGTCGTCGCCATCCAGAAACTTGAGGTCAATTTGAGTGGACAAAATTTCTTCCGGCGTTAGTCCCGCTTTGCGGAAGATGTTGCTGGCGCGGACCACGGCATATTGCGCGTAGGGGCCAGTCTCGCCTTCAAAGCTCAGGGCTTCTTTGAAGTCAAAGGCAATCACTGACGTCTTGGTGAACTTCAACATGAAATAGCGGAGTGCGCCGATGGCTATTTTGGCAGCAATGCCGCGACGTTCCTCTTCTGCCATTTCCGCGTGACGCGAATCGACTTCTTTTTGTGCGGCGGCGATGAGCGCGTTGAGAAGGTCATCGGCTTTTACGCCGAAACCCTTGCGGCCCGATACTTCGATGTAGGAACGCTTCTGGTCCTCTGCGGAAACGTCATAGCCCAGATCAAGGGCGCAACGCGGCGTAAGGGCAACCATTTCATACGAGAAGTGATGATAGTTTTCCGCCTGCTGGGTATAACCCAGTCCGCGTATGGCTTCAATTACGTTGTTCTGCGGATCACTCTGGCGTGAATCGATTACGTTATAGATGGCATTTACGCCGCCAAAATGGGGATGGTCTTTTTCGCCGCCCTCCGCGGATATCCACACCTGGTGGCCATCTGGATACCGGTAGAACCTGCGATAGCCAAAGTCCTTGCCGAGCAAACCAAATTTCCAGAGGTGATAGGCAATGTCTTTGCCCACATAGGTAACCGTGCTATTGGAGCGCACGATCACTTTGGCGTCTTCGTCCGGACCGTCTTTCATGTCAGCTTCGCTCGGGGCTTCGTCTGACTTGGCGACTGCGGTTTTGGTTCCGGCGCGCTTCATCACCCAGCAGCCATTGTTCTTGCCTTCGGTCTCAAAGTATAGGACGCCTTTTTGCTTCATCTGCTCGAAAGCAAGTTCCCAGAAATGGAGATGAAGGATTTCGCTTTCCTGGGGAAGAAAGTCATAGATGATTCCCAGCCTCTGCATGGTGAGAAGGTGGCGCAGAATGATGGCGTCAGAGATCAGCCGGCCCATTTCAGCTGCTTCATTGCCGCCTTTTTCAATGTCATGCAGGGTCTGCAGACGCAGTTTCGTCCGTTCCTTGTCGCCTTCGTACCACTGCGAAACCTGGGCATAAAGGTCCCAGCAGTAATAATCGAACGGGCGATCCGGCGTGCCCTGAGCGATGATCTTCTCCACGTCCGCTTTGGACTTCTTTTCCAGATACAGGAATCCGACCACCACATCGGCGACCTGAACGCCGGTGTTATCGATATAGTTCTGTACGTCAACGTGCGCGCCGGAAGCGCGGAGCAGGCGAACGAAGGTGTCACCCAGAATGGCATTGCGCAGGTGGCCGATATGGGCTGCTTTGTTGGGATTGATGCTGGTGTGCTCGACCAACACTTTAATGCCGGATGGAGTTGGCGGAGCGACTTCTTCGCTAAGCAAAGTTCTGGCTGCCGCCTGACGGTCCAGACGGGCGTTGATGTATCCGGCGCCGGCAACTTCAAACTTTGAAAACCCTGGAACCGCGGAGAGGCCGGCCACAATTTCCTCCGCGATCTTGCGTGGTGGCTTACGCAGCTTTTTGGCCAGTTCAAAGCTCAGTGGCAAGGCATATTCGCCCAAGCCGACGTTGGGCGGCTGGTCCACTACCAGTCGCTCCAGATCAAGGTCATACTGGCGTTTGATCAATTCGCGCACGTGCCGGGTAAGCTGCTGCTGAAGTTCCAGGTACAAAGTGCCTGCCTTTTCGATGCGGGTATGTTGGCTACTCAGATCGGTACTGACGCCGCCGTAAGTTACTGACGGAAAAGGCGATTATAGCAAAGCGGAAGAGGCGTCCCGGTTTGACGGCAATGCCGCCCTAAACCTATGATGGCTGTTCGGGATTCTATGCGGATTGCTTACCTGGAGTGCTTCTCAGGCATCAGTGGAGACATGTTCCTCGGCGCGCTGGTTGATTCCGGCGTGCCTCCTGAGCTATTTGTCCGCACGGTTGAGGCCCTGGGAGTGGATGCCCGGCTGGAGATTTCGCGAGTGGACCGCAGCGGGATCAGCGCGACCAAAGTGGACGTGATTGCCGCGGGTGAAAAAGAACTGCCACGAGAGGAATTCTGGGCGCAGCAAACGCAACACGTTCATCCACATGAACATGCTCACGAGCACGCCCATCAGCATACCAGTGAATCTTATGGGCGCTCACACGAACGCCGCGGCGAGCACTCGCATGATCAGAGCCACCAGCACAGCCATGATCACGCGGATCGGGGGTTGACGGAGATTCGCCAGATCATCCGGGGTGCGGCCATCGCCAAGAGCGCACAGGAACGAGCGATCAAAATCTTTGAAGCGCTAGGCGCGGCTGAAGCGAAGGTACACAACTCCGACATCGAGAAGATCCATTTCCACGAAGTAGGCGCGATTGACGCGATCGTCGACATCGTCTGTGCCGCTGTGGGATCCGAGGCGCTGGACGTTGATGAATGGGTGTGCTCGCCGTTGAATGTCGGCGGCGGAAGCGTGGTGTGCGCGCACGGCACGTTCCCGATTCCGGCTCCTGCCACACTTGAATTGTTGAAGAACGCGCCCGTTTATTCCGGCGAAATCCAGAAAGAACTGGTCACCCCGACCGGAGCAGCGATTGTGAGCGTGCTGGCGACGCGGTTTGGCAATTTTCCGCGAATCAAGCCGCTCAAGACGGGCTATGGCGCGGGTTCGCGCAATTTCAAGAACGTCCCGAACGTGGTGAGGCTGACGATCGGAGAAACGGCGCCGGTCGAAGAGGACGTGAAGACGTCGGCGATATTGTCCGGAGCGACATTGCCCGGCGCAATCAGCGAAGAGATAACGATTCTGGAAGCCAATGTGGACGACATGTCACCGCAAGTCTTCGGCTATGTAATGGAGCGGGCGTTCGCTCAGGGCGCACTCGACGTGTTCGGCACTGCGGTTCAGATGAAGAAGAACCGCCCCGGCACGCTGCTGACGATCCTGTGCCGCCCTGGCGATTCCCAGCATCTGACCAAGCTCATCTTTGCTGAAACCACTTCTCTGGGCGTGCGGATGCGGCAGGAAGCCCGGGCCACGCTGACGCGGCGACATGTGTCCGTTCAGACAAAATGGGGTGATGTACGCATGAAGCTGGCCAACCTGAATGGGAGTATCAGCAACTATGCTCCGGAGTACGAGGACTGCCGACGCATCGCCGAGCAGCAACAGGTTCCTCTGAAGGCAGTGATGCAGGAAGCGATTAAGATGTATCTGGAAGAGACGAATGGATAAGGGCCAGAAATTCTACATTACAACGCCCATTTACTACGTGAACGCACGCCCCCATATTGGGCATGCCTACACCACACTGGTGTGTGACGCTGTTGCGCGCCGGAAACGGCTGCTCGGCTACGACACATTTTTTCTAACCGGCACGGACGAGCACGGACAAAAGATTGAGCGTTCAGCCACGGCGGCCGGAACCACCCCGCAAAAGTTTGCGGACCAGGTTTCAGGCGAATTCCGTTCCCTGTTTGAACGGATGAACATCAGCTTCAACGACTTTATACGCACCACGGATCCCCGGCATAAACAGGGTGTACAGGAGTTATGGAAGCGTCTTGAAGCCAAGGGATACATCTACAAAGGGACTTATACCGGCCAGTACTGCGTTTTTGACGAGCTTTACGTGGACGCTGTGGGACCAGGCGCGCCTTGTCCGGAATGCGGCCGTCCGACCGAGACGGTGAGCGAAGAGAATTACTACTTCAAGCTGTCAGAATTCGCCGACAAACTGGTCCAGTACTACCAGAAAAACCCTGACTTCATCCGACCGGAAAGCCGCCGCAATGAGGTCCTGGCCTTCGTAAAAGGCGGCCTGCGCGATCTTTCCATCAGCCGCAGTACGTTTAAATGGGGCATTCCCGTACCGGGCGATCCCAAACATATTGTTTATGTGTGGCTGGATGCACTCAGCAATTACTGCACTGCGGTGGGCTTTGGCTCAAAGGAAGCTGAGGAGCAGAAGAAGTTTGAGCGTTACTGGCCGGCTGACGTGCACATGATCGGCAAGGAGATCATACGCTTTCACTGCGTCTACTGGCCTGCGTTCCTGATGGCGGCTGAGCTGCCGATGCCCAAAGCGATCGTGGCCCATGGCTGGCTGCTGTTTGAAGACAACAAGATGTCGAAGTCGCGCGGCAATATCGTACGTGCAGAGACTGTCATCGACGTGATGGGTAATGATGCGCTGCGGTATTTCCTGCTGCGTGAGATTGTTTTTGGACAGGATGGCTCTTTCAGCTTTGATGCGCTGGTGCAACGTTACAACTCCGATCTGGCCAACGATCTGGGGAACCTTTCCAGCCGCACGTTAACGATGATCAACCGCTATTTCGGCGGCTCGATCCCGTATCCGTCGCCTCTGGTGGCGAAGAAGGAATCAGACGGGGTGATTCGCGATCATGCGTTGAATGTGATTTCCGAATTCAACCAGCTTTTTGAGGAATATCAGTTCTCAAAGGCTCTGGAAACGGCATGGACGCTGATTGGCGCGGTGAACAAATATATTGTTGAAGAAGAACCGTGGCTGGTGGCGGAAAAGGAAGGCGAAGAGAACAAGTCTCGCCTGGCGACCATCTTGTACACTGCGTGTGAATCCCTGCGGATTGTTACCGCTTTGGCCCACCCGGTGCTTCCGGACTCGACAGCCAAGATATGGCACCAGCTTGGGCTTGGTGACATCACCAAATTCGACTTGTCTGACCTGAAATGGGGACAACTTCCGCTTGGCGGAAAGCTAGGCAAGGTTGAACCGGTGTTTCCGCGCGCCGATAAATCGGTAATCGAAAAGATGCAACAAATGGAACAGGAGCGCTCTCCGCAGGCTCCAGATGTTCAGCCGTCACCCGCTACAGCAACGCCCGCCGGCACGGGGGCAGTGGCTGGTCAGCCCGCTGCACAATTAGCACCCCAGGCAGCTCACGGTCCAACCAGCGGCGCACCGGCCGCCAAGGCAGAACCAGCGGCTGCAGACGGTAAAATCACCATCGATGATTTCCTCAAAGTGGAAATGCGCGTGGGTGAGGTGAAATTCGCCGAGAAGGTGAAAGGCGCGGATAAGCTTCTGCGGCTCGAAGTCGATATAGGGACGGAAGTGCGGCAAGTCGTGGCCGGTATCGCGATCTCCTATGAGCCGGAAAAGCTGATTGGGCGCAAAGTGGTGATCGTTGCCAATCTGGCTCCGCGCAAGCTTCGCGGACTGGAATCGAATGGCATGATCGTGGCAGCGTCTTTTGGCGAAGAAGGCAAGCCAGTGCTAGCCAGCTTCCTGGAGGATGTGCCGGTAGGGTCCAAACTGAAATAGGCGAAAGCTTATCGTTGATACCACGGATTGGATTGATTTTCGCTGATCGGATCGAGCACACTGCGGTTGGTTCATCGATCGGCTTGATCGCGATTTATCCAAACACTGGAAAATTCCTTTGTACATCGATTCTCACGCCCACGTTGAAGGTGAAAAGTTTGACGCTGATCGCGATGCCATGCTCACGCGAGCACGCGAAGCCGGCCTGGAACGGATTCTGGCGATTGGCAGCGGGACGGGGCCCGGCACATACGATTGTGGATTAAAAATCGCCGAACGACACGACTGGATCTTCGCCAGCACCGGGCTGCATCCGCATGAAGCCAGCGTGGCCACTGAAACCGACTATCAGGAGATGGCGGAGCTGGCGAAGAATCCGAAGATCATTGCCTGGGGCGAAATTGGGCTGGATTACTTCTACGACCATTCTCCACGCGACATTCAGAAAGAAGTGTTTCGGCGCCAGATGGAGTTGGCCGCACGGGCCAAATTGCCCATCATCATTCATTGCCGGCCCAGCAACAATAGTGAGAATGCGTGGGATGACACGTTGCAAATGCTGCGCGAGCAATGGGCACCGTCAGGACTGCCCGGCGTCCTGCATTGCTTCACCGGCGAATGGAAGCACGCACAGGCAGCGCTCGACATAGGTTTTTATGTTTCTTTCGCCGGAAACGTGAGTTATCCGAAAGCACAAAACATACGCGACGTGGCGAAAGATGTGCCGTTGGACCGGATGCTGATTGAGACGGATTCGCCGTATCTGGCGCCCGTTCCGCATCGCGGAAAACGCAATGAACCGTCTTTCGTGGTCAATACGGCGGAGACGATTGCACAGCTTCGGGGCATGGCCAGGGAAGAGATAGGCCGGCAGACCGCGGAGAATTTCTACAGCCTCTTTCCCAGCACGCGTTAATGGGTGGCAGGGGGTTTCGGCTCAAGTCCAAGCTGCCATGCGAGGAAGCTGCCTTCCAGCGCTTCATCTTCGATTGCCTTTTTAAGGGGCTTTCCTACGGCGTGTCCTCCCTTAGTGTCATAGAGAAGCATCACCGGCAGTCCGGAAATGGTTGAGGCCTGGAGTCTTGCCGTCATCTTTCTCGCCTGCTCTGGTGGCACACGCGTATCAGCGTCTCCGCTCATAAAGAATACCGCCGGATAGCGAGTTTGAGGCTTCACGTGCTGATAGGGCGAGTACGCATAGATATATTTGAACTGCTCAGGATCATCGGCATTTCCATATTCGAGCATGGCTGGCGGATTGTTATTTTTGAAGTGGGGATAACGGACAATATCAAGGTCGGGATGCCAGCAATCGACTGCCCGGAATAGCTCAGGACGTTGCGTCATGGCAGCACCCACCAGCAGTCCGCCGTTGCTTCCTCCCTTGATCGCGAGGTTATCCGGATTGGTGTAGTGATTGGCAATCAGCCATTCAGCACCTGCAATAAAGTCGTCAAAGACGTTTTGCTTCTTGTCCAGCATGCCGGCACGATGCCAGGCCTCCCCGAACTCTCCACCGCCCCTGATATTTGCCACGGCATACAGACCGCCCTGCTCAATCCACCACGCGATCATGGATTCAAAGCCAGGGCTGATATTGACGTTGTATCCCCCGTACCCATAAAGAATCGTCGGGGTTTTGCCCTCAACCTTCATCCCTTTCTTATGAATTAGAAAGATAGGAATTTGCGTGCCATCCTTTGAGGGATACCATCGCTGCTCGCTTTCATAGTTCGCGAAATTAAATGGAACCGAAGGCCTGAACCAGAGTTCTCGTTTTCCGCTGGCTGCTGAGTAGCGGTATATGGAATCGGGAACGGTATAAGAAGAGATATAAAGAAAACTTTCGTCATGGTCCCAACGTCCGCTGATGCCGGCGGAACTGCCGGGTGGTAACGAAACCGCACCCAGAGGTTTTCCGGCGAGCGAGAAAATAGAGATATGAGAGGTTACGTTGTGGAGATAGCAAGCGAATATCTTTCCACCAATGACAGAGGACGCCTCAATTGCGTCTTTGCCTTCAGGAATGAGTTGCTTCCATTGGTCCCTGGCTGGATGTTGCAAGTTGATCCTGAAGATTCGCCCGTTGGGCGCTTTCCAATTTGTTCTCACAATCAATACGTTGCCTGCAAACTGAACGTTGAACACAGCGTCAATTCCGGTGATCAGCGGCTCAAATTTGCTATTTGGCTGAGTGAGGTCCTTGAGAAAAACCTGGCTCTTGTCCCAACCGGTCCAAACCAACGCGAGCAGATAGCGGCCGTCTTCTGAAACCAGTGGCGTGATCCAGTCATTGATCCCGAAGGATGAGCCGAATATCTCCTGGTCCTGCTTTCGATCAGTACCTAATTGATGGAAGAAAAGGCGGGTGCCGGAGTCGCGATGATAGATGCCGTAGAAAAAGCCTGACTTGTCCCGTTTCCACTGAGTGCCGGTGTAGTGTTCATGAGGAAGGACGTCGGGAAGGTCTTTGTGCGCTTCCATATCGAGCACGTGAATTTCAGATTCATCTTCGCCGCCATGACGCACGTCATACAACGCGAGTTTTGCGTCTCTGGTTACTCCCTGCAGTCCCACACTCGTGGTGTGGTCAGGACTCAGAACGTGCGGATCAAGTAGCAGTTCGTCTTTTGTTGAACCAACTTTGCGGCGGTAGACGCTCCACAGATCCTGGTCAGCACGCTTTTTGAAAAAGAAATAGTATCCGCCCTCCTGGTAGCCGCCGCTCACTGAATCATGACGTATCAGCTCTTCCATTCGCCGTGAAACACCTGGGAATATCGGCAACCTATCAAGCAGGGAGTGGGTGTAGGCGTTCTGGGCGTCTATCCAGGAACGCGTTTCAGGGCTTTCCTGATCTTCCAGCCAGCGGTAAGGATCCACGATGTCCACGCCGTGGATCATGTCATGCACATTGTCCTGGCGCGTAGGCGGCGTGGCTACTGGCGACTGTGACAATGTGAAAGCGCTCGTCAATAACACGATACAGGCGAACGTGAACGGACGACGGTGGATAAAGAATCGACGGATCCTTGGTGAGCTCATTTAGGCGGCATTCCGTCGGCAGCCGGCACCGGCACTTTCTTTTCGCCCTTCAATTCTGCGGCTGTTTGCTGGATGTTACGGGTAGAAAATCCTTTGAAGAATCCCCAGGTACCGTATTTGTCCTGCAACTGCGGCAGTACGGCATTCATGAGTTCCTGACCTGACTTCCCTTCTCCCTGGGCTTTGGCGATGGCTTCACGCAGTGTCACCAGATAATCATGGAAATCTTTTACATCCTGCGGGGTGGCGACATCACCGTGGCCGGAAATGAAGGTCGCGGAAGGATGGTGCGAAAGGAGATCTTCCAGCGTTTTTACCCATGCGTCCGTAGTGGCATCGATCAGGTTTGGGAGATGTTTCTGCCAAACGAGGTCGCCGCCGAAAACTACATTCGCATCGGGTACGGTAATGACGGAATCTCCGCCGGTGTGTCCGAGCATGTAACGAACCTGCACCAGACGATTACCCAGATAGATATCGACCGCGTCGGTGTACACCATATCCGGCTTCACCAGGGCTTCAACCCGGGATTTAGCTTCCGGTTTGGGATTGGCGCCGAAGAACTTCATGTTTTCCGTATTCAGCCAGCCACGCAGGTTACGTTGGGCCAGAATAGTGGCGCCTGCTTTCTGGAAGACCGCGTTTCCACCTGTGTGGTCAAGATGATAGTGCGTGTTTACCACGAAGCGAACAGGCAGCCTGGTCAGTTTTTGGATTTCCGCAAGCAGGTTCTGGGCAGGGACAACATCTTCAAAGGTGTCCACAACCAGTACGCCATTTTCGCCGATGATGAAGCCGGCATTGCTGCCGGCTTTGCCTGAATCAGAGCCGATGGCGGCGTAAATGCCATCCCCGACTTTCTTGATGGTAAAGTCGGGATTTTCCTGAGAAGCCGCAAACGCGGCGAGAAACAATAGACATATAACGAGTGCGGCCGTTCTGATTTTCATGCGTGGGATAGTAACACGAGCGACCGGTCATCACAGCGGCCAGCCTACGGGAACAATACTTTCGCCGCGGCTGCGCCGATGATGAATTGGCCGATGATCTGTGTCCAGTCCTTGAATCCGCGCAGGACGGCTCCTTTATCCAGCTTCTCCGGGATCACGATGGTATCTCCCGGCATGAGGTGCGCTGCCTGGAAGCTGTTGGCCAGCAGCGTGTGGTTGTCATTGCTCACGGTAGTCCCGTCAGCACGGATGATGAACGCACGCCCTTTGTCGCCATTTTTCGTGGCTCCGCCGGAAAGCCGGAGATAGTCACCAAAGGTTTTGCCAGGCTTAAAAATGAATGAATTGCTGTTGTAGACCGAGCCAAGCACGTTGACGGTGGCTGGACGATAAGGAATCAGAAGCCGGTCGCCATCTTCCAGTACCAGATCAGGAAGAGCGTCGATATTGTCAGCATTGGGACTTAGTTCAAGGACGATTCGTCCGGTGGCCCGTACCTGCCTCAGCTTATCGAGCAAACGCCGCTGCCCTTCCTGCGACTGCTTCTCCGTGATTGCCTCTTCGCCAGTCAGGTTGCGCTGCGAGCTGGCATTGCGTTCGATACTTTTTTCAAGTTCGTTAGTGTATTCCTCAAGACGTTTCTGCTGGTCTTCTCGAGTTGATTCGCGATCCAGTTCGGCTCCGTAGAGATATGCCTGCGGACTGAGGCCGCCGACACGGCGGATCAGATGGCGCAGCTTCTCTCCTGGTTCTGCCTGATACACACCAGCCGACTTGAATTCACCTTCCAGGCGCACAAACTTGCTTTGCGATGCGGTGGGAATCTGCATGTCAGCCTGCGAGAATATGGTTACGATGTCTCCCGGCTGAAGATCCACGTTCTGTGTGGGATCACCCGCGATGGCTTTCCCAAGATTGAAAGGCACAAGATGGGTGGTTAGATCTTCCACGTTCAGACGCTGGATGACGGCATAATCCCAGTTAATCTCCGCTCCCGAACGCCGTACCTGGTTCTTCAACTGTTCCTGCTTGATTCGCTGGGCTTCAGTTCTGCCGACACGGGCAGCCAGATCGTCTTCGCTCAGCTCATCGTATTGACCATTGTTGAGATCGAGATACTGTGGGTTTTGAAGGTCGGGATACTGGTTCGGCTGTGGCTGTTGCGGCTGCTGATTGGCACCCTGTCGGAGTGGGGCAGGCGCGGAAGTTGCTCCTATCTGAGAGGGGCCTTGTTGTTGTTGCTGCCCAGAACGGCTGCTCTGATCGCCAGATTGGCCGTACTGTCCATATTGACCATACTGACCGTAGGGCCCGTTCTGGCGTCGCTGATCACGCGCTCTCTCTTCCCTGAGCTTAAAGCTTTCGGCATCCGGATTGATCGCCAGCTTGTTCTGCCTTTTCCAATACTCTTCCGTGATCAGAGTGTCACGAGTGGGAATCAGATCCTTTACGTGCATGCCGGCCTTCCACGGATAACGGCCCGGGGAAGCCACGTTGCCGCGCAGAGTTACAGCGTTATCAAACTTTGGCGAGATATGCAGGAAACGGATGATGTCACCAGGCCTGAGCGGGGTCTTCATCCCTTTGTCATTGATGAGGACCTCAGTGGCCGAGCGGGTATGTTGATCATCGATCCCTTCAATGATCACTCGCTGGCCTCCAGCAGTGGTGGTCAAACCACCTGCGTCATTGAGCAGATCACCAAGTGTGTCATGCTCTTTCAACTCATAAATGGCCGGGATATTGACGCTGCCTGCCAGCGCGACCAGCGGCCCCACCGGCGGGACATAGATCACGTCTCCAGGAAGAAGCTGCGCGTCCTTGCTCTTGTCACCATTGGCGAGCAAGTCATATAGATCAAACGTGGTCACTTCCTTGCCCTGGCGTTTCAGGACGATTCGCCGCATGGAACCGCGTTTGGATGGACCGCCGGAGGCAAAGAGCGCATTCACCAGGGTGCTCAGTGAGCTTACGGTATAGCTTCCGGGCCTGCGTATCTGGCCGACCACGAAAACCTGAATCGACCGCAACTGCCCCATAGTCACATTCAATTCAAAATTCTTAAAGACCCTGGCAATAGCCTCCTGCACGACAGAGTGAATCTGGTCATAGCGGGTGCCGGCCACACTGATTGCTCCAATGCGAGGAACGTAGATGGCGCCGTTGCGATCCACTACGGCGCGATAGTTCACATCAACCTGTCCCCAAACTCTGATAAGCAACTCATCACCGGGGCCGATCAAGTAGTCAGGAGTAACCGGCACGCGATCCAGCGGCGCAAAAGTCGAAGGCACGGAGCGAAACAGAGTTTGTCCGAAGATAGGCAGATGGATGCCGAGGGAGCTGGTGACAAAATCCTGAAACTCAATGTCTGGTTCGGGCGGCAGATCCAACATGTCGCGCTGGCGGCTTTGTATAAGGTCGTTCGCAGCCTGGATTTGTCTCTGTTCCTGGAGTTGCTGAAGGTCGCGCGAGTCCAGGTCAGCGGGATTGTTGGTGATGGGCGTGTTGCCGTTGGAGCCCGCGGCGCCGCGCTGTTGCTGTTGATACTGCTGAATCAGTTGTTCAGCCGCGCTCTGTGCCATAGCGCCGCCAACCATGAGGAAACAAAATGCTAATAATTGAAAGAGTACGCGTAGTCGCACTTATATGTCTCTTATCGCCTTGTTCCGGGAGCTATCTTGACCTTGAATTTCTCGGTGGTCGAGACCGGAACTGGCGTGTTCCCGGAGGCTATGCCGCCTGGAGTTTCGTTTAAATTTCGGTACGGAAACTATACAGCACTGCTGTATGGCTTGCATAGTTGAGGTTCTGTTTAACCGTCGGGAAGTAAACACCTTAGCACGTCAAGCTGTCGGCTCCTGCTTCAAACCAAGCCGCTCCATCATGTTCCGCCGGATGAGAAACTTCTGCACCTTGCCGGTAACGGTCATGGGAAACTCCTGGACAAAGCAGATGTGCCGGGGAATTTTGAAATGGGCGATCTTCCCGGCGCAAAAACAGCGAACATCATCTTCTGTCATGGTTTCGCTAGAACGCACTTTGATCCACGCACAAAGCTCTTCTCCATACTTCGGGTCCGGCACGCCGACTACCTGTGCGGCTTCGATCTTAGGATGGGTGAAGAGAAACTCCTCCACTTCACGTGGATATATGTTTTCGCCACCGCGTATGACCATGTCTTTGATCCTGCCGACGATGTTGCAATATCCTTCATGGTTGAGCGTGGCCAGATCGCCCGTGTGCATCCAGCCATCGCGATCAATTGCAGCCGCCGTCTGTTCAGGATCGTCCCAATATCTGCGCATGACAGAGTAGCCCCGGGTCAGTAGTTCTCCCGGAGTTCCGCGCGGCACGACTTCACCTTCAAGATCCACAATCTTCACTTCGAGATGCGGCTGGATCCGGCCCACGGTGGAAACGCGGCGCTCGATGGGATCATCTGTGGCACTCTGGAAGCTCACCGGGCTGGTCTCCGTCATGCCGTAGGCAATGGTGATATCACCCATCTGCATGCAATCCATAACACGTCTCATGACTTCGATGGGACAAGGCGACCCAGCCATGATTCCCGCCCGCAAAGAAGTGAGGTCGAACTGCTTAAACGCAGGGTGTTCCATCTCCGCGATAAACATAGTGGGAACGCCGTGAAGAGCCGTACATTTTTCTTCAGAGACCGTCTGAAGAACAGCCAGTGGATCAAAACCCTCGCTGGGAAAGACCATGGTTGCACCATGAACAACGCATGCCAGCGTGGACATCACCATGCCAAAACAATGATAAAGAGGAACCGGAATGCATAATCTATCGCCTTCACGCAGGCCCATGGCAAGACCAACAAAGAAGGCGTTGTTGAGGATATTGTGGTGTGTCAGCGTGGCGCCTTTGGGTGCGCCCGTGGTGCCGCTGGTGAACTGGATGTTGATCTCATCATTGCATTCGAGTTTGTTTAATAGTTTTTTCAGATAAGAGCGATGTTCAGCGCCGGCGGTTGTGGCAACGTCTCCAAAACGAACCATTCCGGGTTGGCTCTCCGGGCCCAGATTGATGACATACCGCAGTTCGGGTAATTGGCGGGAACAAAGACCAGCGGATCCGGCATCAATGAGTTCGGGCGCGAGCTCTCGTAAGATCTGAAAGTAGTTGCTGCTTTTGAAACCGGGAGCGAGGACCAGGGCTTTACAGCCAGACTTGCGCAACGCGTGGCGCAATTCCACGCTCTGATAAGCGGGATTTACGGTGACCAGAATCAGGCCAGCCAGCGCGCTGGCAAATTGCGTGAGCACCCATTCAGAGTTGTTGGGAGACCATATGCCTATGCGATCGCCCGGGCAAAGTCCAAGTGCGAGCAAACCGGCGGCAAGATCTTCCGCACGATCAGCCAGTTCCTTGTATGTCCAGTGAACGTTCTGATGACGCACAACGAGCGCTTCGCGGTCCGGCCACGCAAGAGCGGCGCGTGTAAAGCGCTGCCCGATGGTCTCATTCAAAAGAGGCGGAACGTTTGCGCCGCGCACGTAACTTGGAGCCGTCATGTTTATTTCTCGAATGTTAAAACGCGGCCAACAGTCTACTCTCTGGCCGGACTTCTTGCATTTCTTTGGGGAAGAGGTGTCCAATAGCCGGTCGGACATTATCATTCGCTATGAGGTGATTTATGAACCGCCGCAGCTTCCTCAAACATGCATCCACTATCGGTGGAGCAGCCCTGTTCGCACCGTCCATCCTCCGCTCGATCGAATTCAACCCGTCGCAGACAACCCAGGTTGCATTCGTGAAAACGACGGATCGCGCGATCGGAGTTGCACGCGCGATTGATTTGCTTGGAGTGGCGAAAGCCGGCGGCAAGGACTTTTTCATCAAGCCGAATTTCAATAGCGCGGACGCCACTCCTGGCTCAACCAGCGAAGATACCCTGGCAGCCATTGTGAAGAAGTTGAAAATGCTGGGCGCGGGACCGTTGACCATTGGCGACCGAAGCGGCATGGGCAATACCCAGGAAGTGATGGAGAAGAAAAACATTTTCGTTCTGGGCAAGGAACTGGGCGCGAAGGTGGTGGTCTTTGATCAACTCAAGGCCGATGACTGGGAACATCTGAAATCCGCGGACAGTCACTGGCAGCAGGGCTTCGCCATCCCGCGAATCGTCCGGCAGGCTGGAGGCGTGGTGCAAACGTGCTGTCTGAAAACGCATCGTTTCGGCGGACACTTTACTCTTTCGCTCAAAAACTCTGTGGGCCTGGCAGCCAAGACTGTCCCGGGCCTCGACTACAATTTCATGCACGAGCTTCATTCATCGCCAGACCAGCGCCGCATGATTGCCGAGATCAATGCCGCTTACAAACCAGATCTGATCGTGCTGGACGGCATACAGGCTTTCGTCAACGGCGGACCGGACCAGGGCAAACTGGTAACTTCCAATGTAATTCTGGCCGGAACTGATCGGGTGGCCATTGATGCAGTTGGCGTGGCCTTGTTGCGTCATTATGGAACCACGCCGGAAGTCAGCCAGGGAGCGATTTTTGAGCAGCAGCAGATTGCTCGCGCTGTGCAACTGGGTATCGGGATCAGTGGGCCCAAACAGATTGAACTGGTTACAGGCGATAAGGAGAGCGCTGAGTACGCCAAGCTGATACGCGCGATTCTGGATGGAGAACCGGGTAAAGCGGCTGCCTGATACCAGATAGCTAATGCAGAATTCGGGGCACCAGAAACCACGCAAATAGCGCGGTCAGCGAAACAAGAGCGACCGCCACTCCGATCCAGATAAAGAGGACGAGGCGCTCCTGGTCCTTCGAGGGCGCGGTAACGCCGATCATGTAATGAAAAAACCGCATCATGGCAAGTAGCGTTTTCATTGTTGTGAGCCGGCCGCATTCATGATTGCCAGTACAAAAGCAAAGGCGACCCGAAGGCCGCCCGCTTTGGTTCTAATGTTTTTGGTTTCGGAGATTTTCGCGAATTACAGGGCGCGAACGTTCTCTGCCTGCCAACCCTTCTGCCCTTTGGTGACAGTAAATTCAACTGCCTGGCCTTCCTCTAAACTGCGGTAGCCATTGCTCTGGATGGCGGAGAAATGCACGAAAACATCTTCTCCACTTTGACGCGTGATAAAACCGAAGCCTTTGGCGGCGTTGAACCACTTCACTGTTCCTTGTTCCATTTTTTCCATTTCCTGTATTGATTTAACGCTGGAATGAATGTTCGAGAGTTTCGGCAGGTGCAGAAGAGATTGCTGCTTGCAGAAAAATCAACCGGTCCATTTCTAACGCTAGAACAGAATACCAGCACTTAAGCTCTAGTTCACGAGTTTTTGTACTGAATTTTCACTTAGTTAATAATCCGAGGCCGGCGGACTTAGTTTCGGCAGCGCGGGACGGATGCCTGCAGAATATTCAACAAGTCCATTTCTCACGTCATTTTTTACAATAGCCCAGCTATTCCGCGTAGATTGGGCAAATCATTTCGCTTAGTTCCAGGATGACGTCGCGCTCAGAGCGCTCAACGCTGGGTCAATAGATGCTCGTTCAATGGCTCTGGCTTACGGGCAGAGACACAGGTTGATCTATCGTAAATTCCAGCAAAGTCTCACTGGGCACATGGACCTGGTCGCCCTTTGTTACCACCTGGACCGCCGTGCCGGCGCCTGCGCCCACTCCGGCTCCAATCGCGGCGCCTTTGCCGCCGCCCGCAAGTGCTCCGATCACGGCCCCCAGGGCCGCGCCGCCGCCGACTTTTGTTGCCGTGTTGGCACCGCGAGACTTTCCGGAAACCTCATAGTCGCCCGACGAAATCGGATACGTCTGCCCGTTAATGACGATTCCGGTCAGAGCCAGCCGCAGCTGCGACTTGCCAGTCAACTGGCCGGCTGCCTGCACCTGCTGTAACCGTCCGTAGACGGAAGCACCCTTGGGCGCGAGAGTGAAGTCATTGACGATCAATGGCTGTTCCAGAGAGGCGAGGAATTTATCTCCAGGATGGTTCTTGTCTGAATCGACGCCATCAATGGTGCGGATGGTAACTCGAGTACCGCTGGGTACCACCACCGATTGCAATGTAGCGCGAGCAATAGAATCGGCGGGAGCGGATGAGGATGTGGCCGCGCTCGAGCCAGGGGCTTGCGAAGGTGCGTACGTTGCCGGTGCATTCTCCGGTGATCTTTCTGCAAACCCGGGAGAGCGGACGGGGGCTGCTGGCTCACGATCGTCGAATTTCAAAGACGTGATGTCAGCCAACGCATACTGCTGAACGCTTGAACCAACGCGAAAGCTGATGGTGGTGTCAGAGCCACCCACGTAAGAGCCTTTGATGACGCTACCATTTTTCAGTTCCAGGGTGTCAGCATTCAACATCCCGATCGTCAACAAAACAAAAAGCAGACTAGACCCAGCTTTGTACATCATGACCGTAAGCACCTCCGACGTTCAACATTCGCTTACTGAAAAGTCTATCGCGAGTTGCTGGTGGATGGCTACTCCAAGCCCCTCAGGTCTGGCACATTTGACAGCTACCCACTGCCTGAGTTCCGCGTCCAATGGTATTGAGGCAGTTATGCAAAACAGACTTCTGTGCGTCTTTATCTGTTTGCTGGCATTACCACTCTCTGCGCAAAAGGTAACCTCGGGCAGCAATGTACCAAAATGCCCGAGCGGTAATTGCACGGACCACAGCACCGCCCCGGCCCCGATGTTCCCTTCCCATCCTGTGCCCGGAAAATGGGAAGTTGAGGACTTCAAAACCACAAACTCGAGCATTTCATGTGCAGTCATGAAATACGACGTAACCAGCAGCCTTCCTATTCTTCATCTGTTGTGTCCAGGGCCGCAGATCTTCGCACCGTTGCGCGTTCATCTGACGTTATCATTCGCAGACGTAAAGGAAATTCCGAAGGACATGCACGACATGCTGGTGGATTTCAATCGGGCAGTCCGGTTTAAGTCAAAATCCGGGGAGTCGCAGGCGGAATTAACTCTCCACGCGAAGGCAGACACGCAAACGGAAAAGATGTGGGTGAAATTCACCAAGGTGAATGTGGGGATTGTTTTACCCGACGGAAAGTAACAAAGCAGACTCAGCTCAGCTCGATCAGCGATTGCGTGATTCAGGCCCGGCCGCGTGCCTTGGAAATCCACCAGCGGACGCCGACCAGCAGAAATCGCCAGTCGCTGAAGAACTCTGGCGGCTTGCCTTCAAACGCATGCCCGATAAACTGCAATATCCATCCGAAGACAAATAAAGCTGCCGCATAAATCCAAAGCCAGTGAAAAAAGACGGCGGCTACGCCTGCCACCAGTGAAACCACAATCAGGGGAATACCAAGCGTGTGGCAGATCCGGTTTACAGGATTCTGGTGACTGGTTGCGTACTGGGCGACCCATTCTTCGCTGCTGCGTCCACCTAACATGGGGGGATTATAGCCTAACGGGCGAGCTTCAAGTGACGCTTTAAGTCGCGGAGGAGCACTGGGATGAAGATGCGGCGTTCTCCTGAGCGCCAGCACGAAGATTAGCGGTGATAAAGTCCGCAGCTTCTGCCAGCGCGAGACGCGATTCAGGCATGATGCCCACGGTGATTTGCCAGACGTGAGGCAGGTCTGGATAAACGCTTAAACGGCAGAGCACGCCAGCTGCAAGGGCCCTGGTCTGAAATTTCTCAGCGTCATCCAGAAGAAGTTCCGTACTGCTGATTTGAATCAGGACCGGAGGAAGGCCCGCAGGATCGCCGAACAGCGGCGAAGCTTCTGGTTGTTCAGCCGAGGCTTTTCCCAGGTACAAGGTTGCGAAGGCTTTCACGTCGCCGGGATTGAACATGGCGCAGGATTCGGCGTTGCGATAGTCACATTGTCCAGTCAGGTCAAGCCATGGCGAAAAACAAACGGCGCCTGCAGGGAGCGGTTTGCCATGCGATCGCAGACGCAGCATGACCGCGACCACCATGCCACCGCCTGCGGAGTCGCCTGCGAAAGTGACGCGCAGTGGTGGCACGCCCTGGTTATGAACCAACCAATCGTATGCGGCTTCGGCGTCGTCAATGGCCGCAGGAAAAGGATGTTCAGGCGCCAGCCGATAATCCACGGCGAAAACACGTTGACCGGTAAGTCTGGCCAGGTTTGCGGTGATGGCGCGATGCGAACCCGGCGAGCAACTGACGTATCCGCCGCCATGAAAATAGAGTATTACGCTTTGCTGGTCACGTAGATTATCTGGGGTCAGCCACTCGCCGTGATCGGTTTCTACTACTGTTACCCCACGGGTAAACAGGAAACTGAAGAGCGCGGGGGCGTTGAACACGAACCGCGAATGCCGTAACGTGGCGTCAAGATATTTACGAGGCCAGCGCTTAACAACCATTCGCACGAGGCGGGTCATGAGTTGTGCGCGAAGGCTGGGCTTTGCGGGAATCACAAGAAGAGAATACTAGAAGTCAGGTGCCTAGCTGAATAGATGCCCGTAAATGAACCAAATCCATTTCTCGAGAGAATTCCCTGACGTTGCATCGTTACAATCGGCATCCCTGGGATCCTTCGACTTCGTCGTTCGCATGCGCACTGGCTCCGCTCAGGATCACAATGAATAGCGGCATCGCCAAGTGCAACGATTTATGCGATTGCAACTCTGCAGTTGTGCGGATTCCCGCGAGCCGTTCAATCGCCGCTTTGGGTTGCCGTCGTGTGTCTCTTCAATGCATCAAGGTCCCGAAGGACTTCCTTCCAATCACATTTCGAATGTTTGGTGGAAATCGGTTCCGTCAGGTCGCCGTAGTAGGCAAGGATATTGGTGCGGAGTTCCGGAGAGACCGTATTGAAATCTCTGATTGCCAGTTCACGCAGCAATCGCTCATAGGTACCATCTGCCAGTTTGTATTCGCCAGGAGCCGTGGGCTTGCCGGTGTCCAGATCGGCGTTTTGCAACGTAATTTCCTGATCGGCAGAACCGTGTATTGTTTTACGGTAATCGGCAACAGCTACTTCAAGACCTTTTATATATGCCTTCTCCGTGGCAGCCGTGGGAGGCTTTGGATCAATGGCGCGCAAAGGGCCGATCTTGGGAAGGATCCTGACAATGCCGGCGATCATGCGCGAAGTAAAACTCGGCTTGTAGTAGTGCTTGCCGTACTCGCGCTCATATTCTGACTTGTGCAGGATGTAACGAAACGCTTTGGGATCAAAGTTCGGAACCGCTTCCAGCTCCTTTTTCTTGGCGATCAAAGCGGCCTGGGTAACACGCGGCAGCCATACGCTGATGGCATGGCGATAACTTGAAATGGCAATATCTTCGTCAATAAGAACATCATTGAGTTTCACGCCATAGGTGATTTCAAAAGCACGATCGAGCACGGGGCGGGAGACCTCAAAGCCGATGAAATCGTGAAACGCCTGCGAGGTGTAGCGTTGTTGCGCGACTTGAACAAGATCAAAGCCGAATTCGGTTTGAATGTGAGCAACGGGACTGTCTTCATAGGTGACCACGTCGCCAAACTTCTTCTTCAGTTTGGGGAATTCAATCGGAACAGCGCGGTTGACGACGGGATGACCGTCCAAGTCAGAAACGTAATGCGCCAACGCGCCCATGGCGAACGCCAGTTCATTGACGTCACGTGCCTGGCGAATCATCTCACTCACGAAATCACCGGTGCGCACATAGTGGACCAGATCACTGAAAAACTTACTTCCGCCCGGGTAATAGCCCATGTCCTGAATGAGACTTCCGCCGTAGGCGTAGGCGTGGGCAACACGAAACTGTTCATTGGTTGTGCCGGGAAATCGCTCAGCCAGTACCTTCTTGATATCACTTTGCCATAGAAAATCCACAATCTGCTCATGGGTAAGAACGGAATAGGCAGGCGAAGGACTGCTGGAAACCATGAATAACGTGAGCATCAACAACCATGCTGTGGCTTTGGCCGGCAACGCCCTTACTGTGAGTCTTTTTCCAGAAGCGTTTACACGCATAGATGACCTTAGATTGCTTTTGCATTGCGTAAGTTATCCAGCAGGTCTGCTTTACCGCGGCAACCCCGCAGGAAAAAGCTTCAACATGAATTCCTTATCGGCCAGCATGGGCTTAAAGGGACCGAAATCGCTCTCTTCTTTGAAGCTCTTATTGAAATCAGCGGGATTGAGCGTGCGCGCCCTGTTGAACTCATCGAGAGAAGCCTGCTTGTCGCCGGCCAGATAGTCGACAAAGGCGACGTTCATATGCAGACCAACTTCGTTGGGCGCATAGGTAATGGCTTTCTGTCCTGCCGCCTGCGCCTTCCTGGCATCGACCGGGGAGCCCTCCAGAGCCTTGTACATGGCGTCACCGTAGTTGTAGGCAAGATTCAGATCCAGCAGCCGCCGCAGTTCTTCGAAAGGATGCGGATTGTCATCCACATTGATGTAAACATAGCGATCATTGTTGATGTTACGTCCGCCGCGCTTGCGCACGATGAGCATGGATGCCGACTGCTTGCCGCGCGCATCACCGCCCGCGGCGTCACCTGCTTTGAGAGCGGCATAAAGCTTTTCTGCGAGCTCTCCCTGCGTAGATTCGAAAGCTTTACCCATGGCTTCGGGAACCTGCGGCCCGACCAGTATGTTGCCCTGGGCCGACCACGTCTTGCCCTGGCGATCGCCCGCCCAGTTTGGCGCTTTAGGACCGGTGTAGGCGGCAATGTTGCCTTTTGCGTCGACGATGGCGATCTGGCGGCCATCTTTGCCCTCAAACTTATCTTCCGCCATGATTCTCTTAAGCACTTCTGGCGCGCTGAGGCCCTGACGAAGGAGATCGATAGCCTGCTGGCCGTAGCCGACATTCACATTGGCTTGAGTGGCCACCGCTCCCACATCCGCCATGGCCCAGGGCACAACTGAACCCACGGAAAAATAACGCGAGGCCACGGCGATGCCGAGATCGCCATTCTGGGGATCAATGGCCACGATGGAAAAAGTTGAGACCGTGGGCATGGTCTGCGGAAACACAACGAGGGAGTAACCGACGATCAACAGAGCCAGCAGTGCCTTGGATTTCATGAACACTCCACTATTGGTATTTGCTGCCTTACACTTTTAATCGCAACCGACAGGCCAGTAGACGATACACGAAAGATGCCATAACAGCATTTTCAAGAACGCCCCGCTGCGTCTTCATTTGAATTCTCGTTTATGTTCAGGACGCGCCCGCCTTCGAGCGCAGATTCCGGGCGCGATCGCAATACCGCAGCTACCGATCCTAATACGATCAGGATGGCAAGCAACGTCATGGGACGAACTGCCTCTTGAGCAATCACGGCGCCTTCCAGCAGAGCGATTACGGGAACGATCAGGCTGATGCTGGAGAGCTGGTACGGCTGCATGCGCTTCAAAAGCCAATAGTAGATGACGAAGGCCGCACAGGATCCAAAAACCACCAGAAACGTCAGGTAGAACACAGCAGACCTGGTCCAGATTGCATGCCGCCGCGATTCCAGCGCCCACGTGCCCCAGAAAAGGGCGATGGCGCCGAATGCCAGTTGCAATCCGGTGGAGACGACGGCGTCAACGTCATGCAGGCGTCCCTTAGCATAGATGACAGACCACGCGCTGAGAATCACGGCAACCAGGATGGCCACCGCGCCGAGAAGACCGCGACCACCGTTTCCAAATTCCGTGTTGAAGAGCACCAGCAGTCCGCCAAATGCAACCAGCATGGAGAAGACTGCCTGGCGCGGAACTTTTGCGTGCGTCATCAACGGCGTCAGCAGGGCGACGAACAATGGCATGGAGGAGAAAAGCACAGCCGTCATGGAGGAAGCGACATACTGTTCCGCCCAGAACAGCAGCCCGTAAGGCACAGCCATGATGGTGAAGCCAAGGACAATCAGCGCATCCCATTCGTGATGATGCCTGGGCCAGCGACGCTTTTGGATTATCGCGATCAGGAGCAACAATGCGGCAGCGATGGCGAAACGTATGGCTGCGGCTTCAATCGGCGGTACCGAGGCAACGACAACGCGAATGGCGAGCCAGGTACTGCCCCAGATCAGGCATAGGGCCACGTATCCGAAAATGTGCTTCCGTTGCGGAGGCATGAGAGAGAAGTGTAGCTCTTTTCCTTGTCGCTTCGCTCCAACCCGCTTTGAGTGCGATTCTTCTGGTCGCGACATCGTGCTCCTTTGGCAGCGGGCTCGACGCGCGTGGACGGCGCGAGCCCTTAATGCACCAATCTAGGATCTTGTCGCTTCGCTCCAACCCGCTTTGAGTGCGACCCCTCTGGTCGCGATTTCGTGCTCCTTTGGCAGCGGGCTCGACGCGCGTGGACGGCGCGAGCCCTTAATGCACCAATCTAGGATCTTGTCGCTTCGCTCCAACCCGCTTTGAGTGCGACCCCTCTGGTCGCGATTTCGTGCTCCTTTGGCAGCGGGCTCGACGCGCGTGGACGGCGCGAGCCCTTAATGCACCAATCTAGGATCTTGTCGCTTCGCTCCAACCCGCTTTGAGTGCGACCCCTCTGGTCGCGACATCGTGCTCCTTTGGCAGCGGGCTCGACGCGCGTGGACGGCGCGAGCCCTTAATGATGACAGCTGTAAAAAGTATGTGGCGCGGCGAGAGTTTTGAAACTTCCAGCGTAAAAGAAAAGGATCCCGCCGTTCGGAATTTGAAATTCGCAAACGTAGGGATCCCTCGTTTCACTCGGGATTAAAAACAAAACTGAAACCAGCTTACTGCTGAGTTGCTCCGTGGCTTGGCATCTGTGCCGTAGCCGCATTCTTAGGCGTGGAGAGGTAACCTGTGACGGTTTCCTTGTTCACGGTGTTCACCACGACTTCAAAGAGCTGCCGCTCGCGCCCGGTGTAGAACTGCAAGGGCTCATTGATGGTGCGGTCTTTCTTCTCGATCTTTTTGTCTTCTGCCAGCACGTAAAGGGTGAACTTGTTTTTCTTGGAGTCAGTTTTCTTAAGCTGCAAACTGATGATGGAGAGGTGCGTTGGGTCGCCGCCCTTCTTCAGGGTAAATTCGAAGTAATCACGGTCGCCGCGATGCTTCAGGAATTCCAGCTCATCATGCGTGGTGGCAATCAGTTCGCCGTGCTTGGTCAGATCACCGATGGCATGTTCCAGCTTGCCTTTGGTAGTGGCCAGATCATTGCGGGTGTCGGTGACATCCGCGCTCACCTTGGTGACCTCACCTTTTACTCCGGTGACTTCGCCCGAGACCTCGCCAAACTGCTTCTTGGTGGATTCCTCATCAGCCATCAGACGGGTTTCAGTGGCCTTCTCCGCCGCCTGAATGTCAGTGGCTTTGCGGGTCAGCTCTTTGTGGGTCATTCCGACTTTATCGGCCAGTACATTGATGGAAGCGCGGGTCTTGCTGCCCAGTTCATCAAATTTCTGCGCAACATCTTTCTGCGCCGCAAGCTGGTGCTGCTCCAGTTCCGTAATACGGCTTTGCGCCTGGACCATGAAGATAATGGAACCGATCATAAATACTACGCCCACAACCATCAGGACGATTCTTACGGTTGAGCTCCCGCTGTCATCGCGCGGCACTTCGGACATAGACGAACTCCATTCAGAAACTGGGATTATATGAGGTGACTCATTCTTGAGCAGAACAGCTGCTCTGTCAATCAGTCTTGAACGGAGCTTTACGCGAATCTTGCAAGGGCTTTGCATTCATTGTGCCAGCAAGGAGCATGGCAAGAGGCATGCGGAGATTTACAGCTTCTGATTCAGTCACTTACAAAGCAGTTCTCCAGACATACTTTCAAAGCTGCCGGAGGACGACGCCAATGGTCACCGCAGCTTCTTTTTGCATCTAACCGAAGCATGGAACCTATGCAAAGGCTGAGGTCTGCCCAGAACAAGCTGCGACCTCATTGGTTGCGGATTCAGACCCGCGTCCAGCCTTACGTTCGCAAGGCTAGCAAGCGCAATTATCTGTCGCTGGCAATGCTGGTGATTGGCGTCCTTCTGCTGGGATACGTGGCTTCAGCCTATTGGGGAATGTACCATCGCCAACAACAACTGGCGGCACAGTGGGAACAACAGGCGGCAGCCGCAAACGTTCCGGGAAAAGCCAAGCTCTCAGTGGAAGATCTGCTGACACGGGTTGTGATTCCCAAGATCAACCTGGATGCCATTGTGGTGGAAGGCGCTTCACGCCGCGATCTTTCTGACGGTCCGGGACATATGAAGCAGACAGCGCAGCCTGGACAGACCGGAAATTCTGTTATCACGGCGCATCGCGATACCTTTTTTCGACATATCTATGAACTTGGCAAGGGCGATGACATTCTGGTCCGCCGCGCCGGTCAGGTGTACAAGTACGAGGTTACGGGAAAGAAGATCGTAATGCCGGAAGATGTGAGCGTGATTCAGCCCACGGCTGGCGCTACGTTGACGCTGATTACCTGCTACCCGACTTACTACATTGGTCCGGCTCCCAAGCGACTGGTGGTGTTTTCGAAGCTGGTCGGCAGTGAAGCTGAGCTACCCACCAAACAGGCTGCAGCTCAAACACCCGCACAATAACTGCCTGCGATTACAATATTCCACGTGGAAATGCCCGACATCATGATTGTGGGCGCCGGAATCATTGGCGTGACTCTGGCACTGGAGCTGCGCGAACGCGGAGCAAGTGTTACTGTTCTGGATCGTTCAACGCCGGGACAGGAGGCTTCATCTGCGGCAGCCGGAATGCTGGCTGCGGCCGATCCGGAAACGCCTGCTGCACTGCGTGAGTTTGCGATGGAAAGTGCACGCGTCTATCCAGCGTTTGTGGCAAAACTGGAGGCACTAACAGGGCTTGACACTGACTTTCGCCGTCAAGGATCGATTATCCTCTCTCCGATAGACGAACAACAGACCGTTCCTTCCGAATATCGGCATCTCACGGACGCGGAAATAGCGGCCATGGAACCGGCGTTAAAGAGCGATGGCCATGCCGCGTACTGGATGGCTGAAGACAGCGTTGATCCTGTATTGCTGATGAAGTCGGTGTTGCGGGCAGCGGAAATGGCTGGTGTGGATATTCAATCGGACGTAGAGGTGAATGACATACGAGCCAATGGCGCGCAGGTGGAGGTCATGGGAAAACAATCGGGCCAACAATTTCGCACGTCGGCCAGGACGGTTGTCGATTGCCGCGGCGCCTGGTCCGGAGCTCCGGTAGCGCCTCGAAAAGGCCAGATGCTTTATCTGGTGCCACAACATCCTGGGTTATTGCAACACGTAGTCCGCGCACCCAATGCCTATCTGGTGCCGCGCAGTTCCGGACGAATTCTGGTTGGAACAACAGTGGAAGATGCCGGGTTTGATAAATCCGTGCAGCCGGAGACGGTCCAGAAATTGCACCGCGCCGCCGCACAATATGTTCCTGAGCTCGCAATGGCCAGCCTGAGCGAGAGCTGGGCCGGGTTGCGGCCGGGAACGCCCGATGACCTGCCCGTCATTGGCTTAAAAGAGACGGGTCTAAAAGAAACGGGATTAAAGGAAACAGAAACGGCGCAAACGTCCGGCGTGTTTATTGCCAGTGGACATTTCCGCAACGGCATCCTGTTGGCGCCTTTAACCGCAGTCACTATGGCCGACATGATCGAAGGCAAGCCTGAGGCACTGGACATATCAGCCTTTGCGCCGTCACGATTTGCGCCGCCACTATCTACCCCGCCAGCAGTTAATAAGGCATCATGAGCCGATTCCGCGCGCAGTCTGCTGAATCCGTGAAAAAATAGGTCTTGTGGATCTCCAGTTCCTACTGATTCAGATTTTGATCAAGATGGGCGTTGCCACGGCGGTGGCCAGCGCGCTGGGGCGATCCCGTGAGTTCAAGAAACTGCTTTTCTCCAATCGACGCACAGTGCGCAAGAACCTGCTATTTATCTTGTTTACCTGTTTCCCTTTCGCGCTTGGAGTGTACTTTCGCTGCGCAGTCAAAAACTTCCTGGCGGCGGACATGGGCTTTGAAGCGGCAATCCTGGTGGGCGTGATTGGCGGCCGCGTTGCCGGCACGATCGGGGGGACCATCCTTGCATTGCCGGCGTTGTTTTACGGCGAATATCTTACGCTGCCGGTCAACGTGGTGGCTGGAGTCCTCGCCGGATCGCTGCGCCACTTCTGCCGAAATGAAGAAGAGATATGGACATTCTCTCCGTTCATCGACCTGAGCGTTTACCGCTGGGTAAAGCGCAACCTGCGGGCTCCGAGGGTTGACTGGCAAACCGCGTTCTTTCTGATCATCATTGCGTTGCAGGCCGCGCGACTGGAAGTGCACTCCGCCGCGCCAAAATATCTATTCACGCTTTCGCTGGTTACGCCTGTGGGCTTGCTGGCGATCTTTGCCGGCGTGGTGGCCACCATTGCGATTCCCATCAAGATCTGGAACAACGCCCGCATTGAGATGAAGCTGGAGGAGCAAGGCAAGCTCCTGTTGGAAGCGCGGCTTGACGCCTTGCAAAGCCAGATGAATCCGCATTTCCTGTTCAACACGCTCAACTCTATTTCGTCGCTGGTGCGTTTTGACCCTGATCGTGCACGCGAGCTGATCCTTAAGCTGTCCAAGATCCTACGCCGGCTGCTGGGCAAGCATGATGAGTTTGTGCAGCTACGCGAGGAGATTGACTTTGTGGACGACTACCTTGATATCGAAGTGGTCCGCTTTGGCCGCGATAAGCTCCGGGTTTACAAGCATCTTGATCCTGACACGCTGGACATTGTGGTGCCTTCCATTCTTCTGCAACCGCTGGTGGAAAACAGCATCAAGCATGGATTGGCCCCGAAAGTGGACGGCGGCTGCATCACCATTCGTAGCCGCATACAGGACGGCAAGCTGATGATTCAGGTAGAGGACGATGGCGTTGGCATGAGCGCTCCACCGGCGGTAGCCGCGCAGCAGATGAGTTCCGGTCGCGGCATTGGCATGTTAAACATCGCCGAACGGCTGCACGTGTTGTTTGGCGATGACGCAAAAATGATTGTGCAAAGCCGTGACGGCCAGGGCACGCTGGTGATGCTGGAAATTCCCGTGCTTCAGCAGGATTCTCCCGGAGACAGCCTCTACGCTGCGCGCTCCAGCACCCGCTTATAAAATTCTTCGTACTCCGGAATGATCTTGCTGGCGCAATAGCGTGACTGCGCTTCCCATCTTGCCAGCATTCCCATTTCGCGGAGGCGCTTCTCGTCCGAAAGAATGTCGATAGCGTAACGTGACATGGTCTCCACGTCGCCCACTTCGGCAAGAAAGCCGGTGCGGCCGTGATCAATCACCTCAGGAACGCCGCCGACCGCGGTGGCGATGGCCGGAACCTCGCAGGCCATTCCTTCGAGCGCAGCCAGCCCAAAGGATTCCATCTGGCTCGGCATCAGCATAAGATCAGAGATGGAAAGCTTTTCACTCACGCGATCAACCTTGCCCAGAAACTCCACGTGCTTGCGCAAGCCTTTCTGGCTGACCAGCCATTCCGCCTGGGAACGATCAGGCCCATCGCCCATGAGCAGCAAACGAGATGGCATGACTTTGTGCACGCGATCAAAGATCTCAATCACATCACAAATGCGTTTGACGGGACGGAAGTTGGAAACATGGACCAGGATGCGTTCGTCCTTGCCGGCGTATTCAGAGCGATTCTCCGAGGCGTTGGGATCGCGACGATAGGCGTCACAGTTCACAAAGTTATGCACCACTTCGATTTCATGGCGGATATCGAACTCTTTCAGCGTCACCTGCTTCAGCCAGTGGGAAATCGCCGTGACCCCGTCACTTTGTTCAATGGAATAGCGCGTTACCGGAAGATACGAGCGGTCAGCGCCGACAATGGTGATGTCCGTTCCGTGCAGGGTAGTCACAAAGGGAAGCCTGCGCGGCTTATCCATGGCGGCCAGCATCTGGCGCGCCAGCAACGCACTCACCGAGTGAGGGATAGCGTAGTGAACATGAAGAATATCGAGATCGTAAATTTCAGCCACTTCCGCCATGCGTGTGGCCAGCGCCAGATCGTATGGCGGATATTCAAATAAGGGATACTGCGACACCGTGACTTCATGAAAGAAAATCTGCGGGTGCTGCGTGGTCAGGCGGATGGGCTGCTGGTAAGCAATGAAATGGACTTCATGCCCACGTGCCGCCAGCTCAATTCCCAGCTCAGTGCCGACAACACCGCTGCCGCCATACGTCGGGTAACACGTGATTCCAATTTTCAAACAGTTCCCTCTCGTGTACCTTTCGATTGTCCAACGTTGCGCCGGGATTCTTAAACTTTGGTTCTGTCGCTTCGCTCCAAACCGCTTTCGGTTCGTGATTCGTGGTTCCAGCATGGAGGCTCTTGTTGCAACTGGACTCCCACCCCTTCACGCGAAAATCGCGCGTGCTGGGGACCCCGGGCTCGGCGCGCGAGTCGGCCTCGCCCTTTCATGCGCCCGCCAGGTCGGCATACGACATAAGCTGGATGTTTTGACGTTGCAGCAGGCTTTTGGTTTCAGCCGAGGTCAGCGCCTGCAGTTCAATTTCACGAGACTGCAACAAGCGTGTTCCGGCCGCGCGCAGATCATCATCAGAATATCCAGGATGGCAGACCAACTCCCACGTTCCCTGAGGCAGTGCTGTGAGAATGGCCGAAAGCGACTTCTGGTTGAGCATGCCTGTAGCTGCAATGCCAACCGTACCGTCCGTGGTGAACATTCCTTCTTCACGCACCGCGGTATGAAAGGCGCGGGCAAAAAGCTGAAAGCTCATCACTCCGGCGCAACGCAGCCAGATTCCCGGAGCGCCCAAAGTGGATGCCACGGGCCAGGCCCGCAAAGGCTCAAAAGGATTTCTCACAGCAATTACGCCCAGTGATTTGGCGGCTTTCAACACCGGGCGCAAGACATGGGGAAACATGTGCGTGTGTTTGTGACTGTCAACATGAGTCACGGTAATACCTGTAGACTGAATTCTGCCGATCTGCGCTTCCGCTTCCTTCTGTATTTCCGCAGGTGACATCTTGTTGCTCACAGCAGCCCGCGCAAATTCCTTCAGGCTGGAGCGAAATCGCTGCGTTCCGTTGACCAGAGTTTGCGCGCCAGAGGTAATGGGCTGGCCGTCAATCAGCACAACGTGGCAGCCTGTATGAAGTTTTGGGTTTGCTTTCGCGAGAGCGGCGGCCTGGTCATACGCTGACGCATTGGCCATGATGGTTGCCGAAGTCACAATACCGTCACGACTGCCTTCAACAATGGCGCGGTTCACGCCCGCAGTCAGACCAAAATCGTCAGCATTTACGATCAATCGTCGCACTCGCCCAGTCTAACAAAGCGGGAATAGCGGGCAAGGAATCTTTAGTTCAGGCAGTCTTCATCAGTTCAGGCAGTCTTCATCGCCGGTTCCGGACGCTCATCATCCAGGAAGACTTTAATTTTTTCCAGCAGGCCGGGGAATAGTTCTTCTTTTTGCAAGCAGGCGGAGACGTCTTTACCGCCATCAATCGGACCATAACCAGTAACAATGATCACAGGAATCGCAGGATTCTTTTCGTGCACTTTACGGGCAAGTTCTACGCCATTCATTCCGTCCATGCGGAAATCCGTGACCAGAATATCGAATTCATTTTCGTCGAATTTGCGCAGCGCGTCCTCGCCGTTGTATGCGCTTACCGCCCGGTAACCCTGCATTTCCAGAATCTCACAACTCAACCGCGCCAGGACTTCATGATCGTCAACAAACAGGATGGCTCTCATGCTACCTCCTACTGAATGCCTTGGTTACTCAGGCCTTGTTTACTTGATGGGAGAATGGATACCCAGAGAAGCTGAAGGGGACACACCAGCCTCACGTTCTTTGGTTTCCGTTTGCGCCTGAAAAGATGCCTTCCCCTCATGATAATTACTTAGTTCAGCTACGCTCATTTACCCATTCACGTCACCTTAACGTTATTCGCCCGCCGGAGGCAGGTAGAGTGCGGGAATATTTGCACCCCGCACCGCCTGATTAAACGCCGGTATGTCTGTGGAAACAAGCTGTTTCCAGGCTGTAAGCTGCTGGTCAAGCTGGCCCCGCAGAAGCTTGAAGACTTCATACTGCTGCCGGGTGGGAGCACTGTCACCTGCCTGGATAGCCGAACTAAGGGAGTCAAGCTGTTCATTCAGCATGTTGGGGAAGGCCAGGTTGGCCTCCGATCCCTTCATATTGACCTGAATCAACGTCTCTTCCACCGGAGCCATTTTCTTATCCAGCCCATCGGCTAGTTCCAGTAATGGTTTCATTCTCTGATCATCGTCAAAGCGCGCGTGCATGGCTTTGAGTTCCGCACGCATCGTTCGCACCTGGTTCACGGCGTGATGCAGGTCCTGATTCGCATTGCGTACCTGCATGGCCAGGTCAAACTGCTTTTGCAGGTCTTCGGGCTTTACACCTTGCACTCGCGGATCGTTGATCAGCTCCAGCGGCTGCGTATAACTCTGGCCGCCAACCGTGAGCTTCACCGTATATTTTCCCGGCACGGCGATTGGTCCCTGCGGACCCTGCCCGCTGTAAAACGCTCCTGGAATTTTCGTCGGCGGCTCCCAGCGCAGGTTCCATGCGTAGCGATTCATGCCCGCGTTGGCCGGGATGGTGGTCACTTCTTTCACCTGATCAGGCCATTCCGGAGGCTGCTCAAACTCTTTCTTCTCTTTACTGGAGAGGCTGCGGACTACTTTCCCGCTCGCATCCAGGATGTCCAGTTTCACTTCGTCTTTTGGAGCAGACTTAAAGTAATAGTTGATGATTGCTCCGGGCGGCGGATTATCGCCCACCGGCCCGCGCCGTTCCACCTGGTCTGGCAGGTGCAGACGCGTTGCCGTTGTCGGCTTATAAAGGATCGCGTCAGCGTTGGCTGAGCTGGGCTCGATCTCATGCAGAGGACTGATATCGTCCAGCACCCAGAACGCACGGCCATGTGTGGCGACAATGAGGTCATCGCCATGAATGGCCAGATCATGGATTGGCACAGTTGGCAGGTTCAGCTTCAACGGCTGCCAGTGGCCGCCATCGTCGATGGAGAAGTAAACGCCGGTTTCCGTTCCCGCATAAATCAGCCCTTTGCGTTTGGGATCCTCGCGCACGGAGCGGACATAAGAGCCGTCGGGAATGCCGTTCGCGGCTAGAATCCAAGTCTTGCCAGCGTCGCGCGTGCGGAAAACGTAAGGGCGGAAATCGTCCAGCTTATGGCGGTCCACGGCCAGAAAAGCCGTATCAGCATCATAATGTGAAGCTTCAACAAGGCTCACCATGCTCCACTCAGGCAGGTCTTTAGGCGTAACGTTACTCCAGTGTTGCCCGCCGTCCGTGGTCAACTGAACCAGTCCATCATCGGTGCCGGCCCAGATCATGTCTTTCTTCACCGGCGACTCGGCCATGGTGAAGATGGTGTCATAGTATTCAACGCTGGTGATGTCAAGGGTGATGGGCCCGCCGGAAGGCTTTTCTTTGGACTTGTCATTCCTGGTGAGGTCAGGACTGATGGCGGTCCAGCTTTGTCCCTGATCGGTCGATTTGAAGACCATCTCCATGGCCGTATAGAGAACGTTGGGATCGTGCGGAGAGATCATCAGCGGTGAAGTCCAATTAAAGCGATGCAACAGCTTCTCCGCCCCATTACCGGATACGTCCAGCGGCCATACAGAGATGTCAACGCTCTGGCCGGTGCGGTGGTCATAACGCGAGGCAAAGGCTTCCGCGTTGGCAAAAACTATGTTCGGATCCGGGGGATAGGGCGCAATGTAACCGCTCTCACCGCCGCCTACCTGATACCAATCCTGCCGCCCGATTACTCCGTCATCGTCATAACTGGCAATAGCGACGGTGCTGTTGTCCTGTTGCGCGCCGTACATATAAAAGGGCCAGCGATTATCGGTAATCACATGATAGAACTGCGCCGTCGGCTGGTTGTATTGCGTTGACCATGTCATGCCTCCGTCGGTGGAGACCGTGGCGCCGCCATCGTCACCGTTGATCATGCGCTGAGGATTGTCTGGATCAATCCACAATCCGTGATGGTCGCCATGAGGCGCAGGCAGCAGATTAAAGGTGCGTCCACCATCGGTTGAGCGGAACATGCCGGTGTTGAGAACGTAGAGCGTGTCATTGGATTTGGGATCGGCAAAAATGTGGGTGAAATACCAGGCACGCTGGCGGAGGCGTCCATCTTCATTCATTTTCACCCAGCTATCGCCGCCATCATCGGAACGATAAAGGCCGCCTTCTTTGGACTCAACCAGCGCGTATACGCGATTGGAATCCGCACCCACGCTAATGCCGATGCGTCCCATGATTCCGCCAGGCAAGCCATGGCCTTCCAGGTGCGTCCATGTGGCGCCGCCGTCAGTGGATTTATAAAGACCGCTGCCCGGGCCGCCGCTGTTCAGGCTCCACGGCGTGCGATAAACCTCCCACAGCGAGGCAAACAAAGTGTTGGAATTGTTGGGATCAAACACAACGTCAATGGCGCCGGTCTTGTTGTCCTTATACAAAACCTTTTGCCAGGTAGAGCCGCCGTCAGCGGTGCGGAAGAGTCCGCGCTCTTCATTTTGGCCGTAGGCGTGGCCCAGAGCCGCGACAAAAGCAATGTTCGGATTTTTCGGATCCACAATCACCGCGCCGATGTGGCGGGTATCTTTCAATCCCAGATTCTTCCAGCTCTTGCCGCCATCGATCGACTTGTAAACGCCATTGCCATACGTGATGTTGCCGCGGATACAGGCTTCGCCCGTGCCGACATAAATGATGTTGTGGTCTGACGGCGCAACCGCAATGGACCCAATCGAGGCAATATTCTGCTTGTCAAAGATTGGCTGCCAGCTTACGCCGGTGTCCACGCTCTTCCACACGCCGCCGGATGCTCCGCCAAAGTAAAAGACATTAGGCTCGCCGGGAACGCCGGTGACGGCGAGAACGCGTCCGCCACGAAATGGACCAACCTGACGCCACTTCATGGCGTTGAACAGCTTTTCGTCCAACACAGGAGCTGTCCCGGAATTGCCGGACGTTTTCTTCGCAACGGGTGCAGGTTTTGGCGGCTTGGCTGCAGGCGTCGGAGTCGCAGTGGCAGGTTTTGCCGGCTTGGCGGGCGTCTGCCCTTTGGGGACGTTCTTGTCCTCACTTCCCTGGCCTGTTGGTGTTGTCTGCGATTGCAAAATGCTGCTGGTGAAAAGTGCCGTCAGGAAAATGATGGCAAGGCCCCGCATCCGGAAAGTCATCTGCTGTATTACTCCTTCAAGTCCAAGGACAGAATCTGCGCCGCAACATCATACGCTTTAAGGCAGCTACTTGGCACGGAACCGCACCCTACCACTGATTTTCACTGATGACACGGATCAAAAACAACAATTGGCAAATAGCAAGAGCGAACAATTGCCGCAGATGGACGCAGATGATCGCGAATAGAAGAACTAAACCCTCACCGCTGATTCGCATGATTGACAAGGATTTTCGCTGGTCAAGAACAAAGCCCTTTACCTGTGGGTTGCAATTTGCCGATTATCCGATTACCAATCCCTTTGTGTTCCTTCGTGTCCTTTGTGGTTAAAGCTTTTGACTTTCCGATGTCGGCGATCTCGGCGATTCCTGCTTCGCCTACCTGGGTCGTCCGAAGAACAAGACGTAGCCGTCAGGGTCGCGGATCTCGAAGCCACGCAGACCGTCGTCCGTATCCTTCAGCGGTATGCTGAAGGCTGCGCCATGACCGGCAAAGTCGGCGGCAAGAGCATCGGGGTCTGATGCATACACAAAGGCATCCCACCTCATGAAACGATGGCGCTTCGAGTTGGGCAGCGGCGCCACGTCTCTATCGGATTTGATAAGAATTTGCACTCCGTCGCGGCCGATGATGCCAAAAAAAGGATCTTCATCCGGCTGCCGCAATCTCTTCTCAAAACCAAGTTTCTCGCAGTAGAAGTTGATGGTTTGATCTACGTTGCTGACGATAAAGCATGGTGAAATCGCCTCAGTTTTTGGTCGTGGCATAAACTTGGACGCCCCGCCTGCGTTCCGCTGGTTAGGATATCACCGCGACTGCCCCGGTCTCTTTTCAAGCCGAAAGCGAATGGATGGATCACCCGCGAAGTGAAAGTAATGGTGCAATTTGGTACACATCTGGGTGTCAGGGCTTTCCTGCCTAACCCTGCACGTTCATTTACAATCTTTCCCACAAGGAGCCGCTCATCCATGCCCGAGCCGACCGATCCCACACAGATTGAGACCTTCAGCGCCAGCCGCTGGACACGCGGGAATTTTATCTTCCCTACCCTGATCTCGGTTGGTCCGGAACGCGTGCTACGGGTGAAGCCGCGCTTTTTCGGCCGCACGGAAGAAAGCATTCCGATATCGAAGGTCGCGTCGGTACAGATCAGCACCGGTTTGATCTGGTCAGTCATTCGCATTGACTCGTCAGGTGGAACCGATCCCATTACCAGCTATGGCCATCGCAAAGGCGACGCCCAGAGAATACGGCAACTGATTGAGCACTATCAGCAGTACTCGGCGAAGTAGTTCTTACCACTCGCCGTTTGTTTCAATCCCTCACTTCGTTCGGGAGTAAACCAAAAAGCCAAAGCCAAAAAAAGGCGCACCCTTTCGAGTGCGCCCTTACCTTCTCCCTGCATCACCTCTGAGCAGATTGAAAGATCATTCGATCATTCGATCAGTCGCCTTGGCCGCTCTGCCCGGCTTCAGGAGCGTGCAGCACGCGGAACGTGCTACCGCCATTGGACCAGACCAGTACCAGCGCGTCTTTACCTTGCGGCACTGCGCCCAGTTCTTTCTGAACGTCCGCGGGGCTCTGCACCGGACGCCGGTTTACTTCAGCAATAATGTCACCGCGTGAGAGTCCGGCATTGTCCGCCGAGCTTCCCGGCAGGACGTTGGTGACCACCACGCCTTTTACGTTGCTAGGCAACTGCAACTGGTCGCGAAGATCAGGCGATAGTTCGCCAAGTCCAATACCCCAGCGGGCTTTGCCTTTGGTACCGGGTTCGCCTGCCGACGCCATCTGCTTCTTGTTCATGGCTTCCAGTGTGACCGGCACTGATTCCATCTTGCCGTCACGGAAGAGGCCCAGCGTAATCTTGTTGCCCGGACGCTCAGCGCTGATGCTGGCCTGCAAACTGCCCGCATCTTCCACCGGCTTGTTGTTGATCTGGGTAATCACGTCGCCCACTTTCAGTCCGGCTTTGGAGCCCGGAGAGTCAGGTTCAACCTGGCTCACCACCGCACCGCTGGCCTTCGCCATATGGAAGAACATCGCGTTTTCTGGAGTGAGGTCAGAGATGCCAACGCCGATGCGAGCATGTTCAATCTTGCCGTCCTTTAACAGCGTTTCCACGATCGGTTTGGCGATCTGCGCGGGAATGGCAAAACCCATACCGGAAAAGCTGCCCGAAGGCGAAATGAGAAATGTATTGATGCCGATGACTTCACCGTGTGCGTTCACCAGTGGTCCACCGGAGTTGCCGGGATTGATGGCCGCGTCAGTTTGTATGAACTGGCCGGGCTTGCGGGCATCGTCAGAATATGGGTTAGTGCGGTTGACTGCGCTCACAATGCCACGCGTAACCGTGAAGCGGAAGCCAAACGGGTTACCGAAGGCAAGCACGCTCTGTCCGGGTTTCAGGATGGCGGAATCGCCCCAGGGAACGCTGGGAAGATTCGAGCCGTTCACCTTGATAACAGCAAGGTCAGTCAGCGGATCAGCGCCGATCAACTTGGCCGGCAGCACACGACGGTCATTCATGGTCACCCGAATATCCACGGCGCCATCAATCACGTGATTGTTGGTGACAATGTAGCCGTCGGGCGAGATGACAATGCCGCTGCCCAGGCCATGTTCAATCTGCGGTCCGCGACGCTGCTGTGGCATTTGTTGTCCAAAGAAGCGCTGGAACGGATTCTGGTCCTGATCGTCCTGGTCATCGCCTTGACCTTGCTGGTCCTGGCCGCGGACGTGAGCCGATTCACCACGATTGCGCGAGGTCACCGTAACGTTGACCACAGCCGGCGTAACGTGCGCTGCCAGTGCTTCCATGGCGTGATCCAGCGCACTGATCGCGTTCACACTGTTGTCGTCAAGAGTAGGCGCTGCCGCCGCCGCATAGGCCGGCTCTGACGCTGCATAAGCATTGCCAGCTGCAACGCTGGCTGCGCTGGCATTCGCCGGCTTCAGGAACTGATAGCCACCCACTGACACCGCAGACGCCAGCGCCAAAACCGTGATGGTCTTGCGCACTCTCATCAGCGGATTCCACTTGTTCATGTTCATACTCAACTTCTCCTGTAACTAATGAATTAGTTAATAGTGCCGAAAATCGATCTGTGAAGCTGGCTGTTACCCCAGCCCCTGGTTATGCCCTCTTAGGTTTTATTGGGAGCAGGTTTATGAAACGCTTTCGCCGGAACCACCCAGCGTACTTGAGAAACTTCCACGTGCCATCCGTTGCGGTCAGCCACAATCGTCTGCTGCGTCGCAACCAGCACAACCAGGCCGTCAACGGCTTCATCGGCATTGGGTGCAGCAGCAGTATTTCGGCCGAAATTCGAGGCGTCGCCCTGCGGCGATGCTGCGTACTTCGCCATCATCATTATTGGCTTAGCCGAATCTGCCATCGGGCTATGCGTACGATCAGTCGGAGCGCTTGCCCTTGCGATCGTCTTTACTTCATGCAAAGCAGGAACAGTCTTCTCGAGATGCCGCGCGGATATGCCCGTCTTCATCGCTGGCGACTTAACGGCAGGATCAAACTTCATGCTCGCTGGCCATGCTTTCACGCCAAAAGCGGCTGGCTGTGATGGCTCACTGGTGGCGGCTGTAAAATGTGCGGTGCTCGAAGGGGCATTCGAACGAATGACTGGAGCAGATTGCATCCCAGCCGTTTGCATAGAAGCTGTATCTTGAATGCCGACCAGAGCGGGTGTCCATGAAGCGGAAAATCCGCACGCTGCCGCGGCCACAGCCACCAAGGGAATCGCTGGTTTCCAGATTCGATTTCTGGTGGGTCGCTTGGGATCCAGAATGCGCGTTACGCGCTGCGTCAGCTGATGGGCCCGGCCAAGAATGGCCTGCGCCAAGGCAACTTGTCGGCGAATAAAACTCTTTTCCGCCACCAGCGCCAGGCTGCGCGCATAGTCTTGCGCATCGGCCGTGTGTTCCAGTGCTGCATCGTCACATGCCTGCTCGCGACTCAGCGCCAGTTCGCGCTCCATCCACCAGATCGCCGGATGAAAGAAGAACAACGCTTTCACCACCTGTTGCAGCAGGTTGGTCCAGTCATCGCGCCGCCGCAGATGGGCCATCTCATGCAACAGCACATGCTTCAACTCGTCGCCCGTACTGTGATTCAACAGCCACGCCGGAAGAATGATTGCCGGATGGAAAAAGCCAACCGCTTTGGGACTGTGTGAATCGGAAGCACGAAGTATCGTTACTGGTCGAACGCCTTGGAACGCCTTGACCATCTCGCGGACCGATGGCGGCAGCTCCGCCTCGCACACCACGTCGCACTGGCGACGCAACTTTCCCAACTGCCATAAACCTACGCCGATCCGCAGCATTCCCAGCGTGGCGACCAGCGCCCACACTGCAAAAGCGCCCAGAGCGATTGAAACCGGCAGGCTAAACAAAGATGCAGAATGCATTGCGTGAGCAGGGGAAGCGCCATGCAAACCGAATACGGTGACAAGAACAATGCCGAACAAAGCGGAAAGCCAGATCGCAAATCTAGTTTGCGACGCCTTTGCCGGAAGCAGGCGCAGAGCCATCGCCACCACAAGAGTCAGCAACAAACCTTCTGCCAGGGAGTACACCATGCGCTCAAAAGCCACCGACGCTACTTCATGCAATCCGACAAAGTTCATTGCCCAGCGCCTCCCTGACCCAGCATTTCCTTCAGACGCTCCAATTCTTCCGCGTCAATTCCCTTATCTTCCAATAGATTCAACACCAGGGCCTCATGCGAGTTCCTGAAGAACCGGCTCACCAGGTTGCGAATCTCAAATTTTGTGGCTTGTTCACGGCCAACCAGCGCTGTATAGATGTGTGCGCGCCCGTCCTTGATATGTTGGACGTACCCTTTCTTCTCCAGAATGCGGATCGTGGTCAGAACGGAGTTGTAGGCCAGAGCTTGCGAAGGCATCGCTTCCAGAAGCTGGTGTACGCTGGCAGAAGGCCGCTGCCATAGGACTTCCATCAGCCTAAGCTCTGCTTCTGTCAACGTTGGCGATTTCTTGGGAGGCAAAATCCTGCTCCTGACTTCACATCAATTTCCGGCTCTACGCGCCTTCTTTTCATTAGACGCGGCCGTAAACGAATAGTAACTAATTATTTAGTTATTTTGCAACCTGCGCGTTGGCGTATCTGCAAAAAATGACTATGTCGTTTGTTTGTGTATAGTTATGGGTGCATATTTCGGTTCGCAGAGGCGTATTCGGCCCGACGGGCCGCAACCATGTTGCTGAGGCTTGCTTGCAACAGTTTGAGCGAATCAAACAATGACTGGATTCCACTGGTCTCCCAGTTGAAGCCGTTTCCGTCCAGATCATTGCTCAGCTCACGAGTCATCTGGCTAAAGCGACGCAGCCTTTCACTGGCCTGAAAAGACAGTACGGCTTCCGGATTCTTCTCTGCCGTGCGCGCTTTGATCAGCTCGCTGATGGTCCAAGCTGTCATTCTCAGTTCGTCCAGTGACTGGCGAAACTCCTGCAACGCGTGCAAGTCTAGCTCGGTTATATTTTGCATTTCGGTTTTCATGGACTGGAATTCGAGTGTGATCTCGCGGAGGCGGGCAGGAAACTCTTTTGTGGCTCTCATTCTTTCTACACCCATTAGCTTTCCACAAGTATGAGCCACTCACAATATCGCAATTCTCCCAGGCCGTTATGTCAAAGAGCAATCTTTTTCAAAAACCGAACACGCACACTTTGGGGCAATACCTAAAGATTTTTCTCAGTCGCAACACATGTTACTTTGCCGCCGCATACTTTTCCGGCTGCCGATCGAACGCATCCTTGCAGCCCGCGCAGCAGAAATAGATCCATTTCCCATCATGCTGCGACTTATATTTCGCCTTCGTCGTGTCCACCATCATCCCGCAGATGGGATCTTTTGCCTCAGTATTCAGGGCGGTAAGGAGCTGCGAACTCCCGGTCTCCTTTTTCGGCTGCGAGCGACGCACCTGTATGATCTCTGCCAGGATACTCACCGCAATCTCTTCCGGCGACGCAGCCGCAATGTTCAAGCCGGCCGGGGCGTGCACCTGATTGAGCCTTGCCTGCGCCACGCCCTTTCCGCGAAGAAATTCGAATACCTTGCCCGCTTTTTTCTTGCTGGCCACAAAAGCAACATACTTCGCCGGCGATTGCAGCGCCCGCTCCAGCGCTTCTTCATCGCCTTCGCCCTGCGTCGACACCACAACAAAGCTTTCCTCTGCGATTTTTGCCCGCTCCAGATGAAAACCGCTATCCTCAACGATCTCCACTCCGCTGATCGCATCTTCTTTCAGATGTTCCGCGACCATCGTCACGCGATATCCCAGCACCAGACTCAGCCGCGCCAGAGTCAACGCGATCGGCGACCGGCCCAGAATCACGACCTGCGTTCGCGGCAGGACCGGCTCAATGTATATGTCCAGCGATCCGCCGCTGTGGCATGTCATGGTGTAATCCACCACGCCTTCTTCTGACCCATCTGATGACGGACTGATGCGCACCATGCGTGGCCTTCCGTCCTTCATCGCCTTGAGTGACTCTTTCACCACCACAGGCTGCGCGCAGCCGCCGCCGATCCATCCCGTAAACTCTCCGTCTGCATGCACAATCGCACGGTCACCCTGCTTGCCGGAGCTGGGCGCTTGTGAACGCACCACGGTGGCCACAGCAAACACTTCGCCTTTGGCAGTGAGCTCGGTTGATTTCTTCAGAAACTCGTCAAACATTTATCACTAATCTTTCACCTTTCGGATATCTTTCACCTTTCGGCGATTCATTCTCAACGCGGACGCTCCAGATATTTCTCCAACGCCAGCAGGCTTTCCAGATTGTGTCCCGGTGCGAACACATCTATATGTGGCAGGGCCGCGTTCATGCCGCGTGTCACCGGCTCATAATGTTCCATCCCCAACAGCGGATTCAGCCAGATCAGTTTGCGCACCCGCCGTCTGATCGCAGCCAGTTCCGCCGCCAGCACGCCAGGTTCGCCGGTGTCCCAGCCGTCACTGAGGATAATAAACAGTGTATCCCTTGTAAGCAGCCTCCGCGCATGCAGCTGGTTGAACTCCCGCAATGATCCGCCGATCTTCGTTCCGCCGGACCAGCCTGCCGCCTTTTCTCCCAGTGACTCAAAGGCCGCGCGCGATTGTCGCCCTCGAAATGCTCCGGTGATCTCTGAAAGCTGCGTGCTGAAAAGAAATGTATCCACGCGCTTGAAATGTTTTTGCAGCGCGTAAGCGAAGCGCACCAGGAAAAGACTGTATGCATTCATGGATCCGCTGATATCCACCAGGACCACCAGCCGGTCCTGTTGCAACCGCTTGCCCTTGAAGATGAGTGAGATGGGATCACCGCCACGGCTGATGTTCCGCCGGATGGTTCTTCGCAAGTCCACCTGCCCGCGCGCTTTCATACTCTTGAGCCGCCGTGAGAGCCGCATGCTCATCTTCTTCAGTAGTTGCAGGGCCAGTCGCTCCAACTCGGCCAAATCGTGCGGCGAAACCTGCGAAAAATCTGCCTTTTGCAGCCGTTCATGTGGCGTGGCCCCCGACCTGAGCTTGCCCTTTGCATCCTCTGAGGGTTTGGCGTCGGGGTGGCTCATGATCGTTACAGTGCCGGAACGGGAGGGTTGTTCCTGCTTTACTTTGCGTCGCCGTTCACGCTCACGCCGGCCAGCCGCCGAATCAGCATCACGCCAGAAGATCCAGAAGAGATCGTCGAACAGGTCCCAATCGTCCTTTGACGAGCACAGTACCGCACGCAACGCCATACGCAGCACATCCCTGTCCTGCACGCCAACGATAGCTGCCGCTTCCAGTGCGGCTGCGCTATCATTCACGCCGGAATTGATCCCTTCGCGGCGCAGAAATCGGCAGAACTCCACCAGCGTTTTCGCAAGGTTGTTTTCCGACTTTGGCGTCATTATGCCCATGATCGTTGGAATTGCTAGCAATGCCCGCGTGATTCCCGAATTGTCATCCTGAGCGAAGAGCGAGTGTATGCGAGCACGTAGTCGAAGGATCTATGTATTGTGTCGCCTCGTTGCACTGATTCGCGGAAATGCATAGATCTTTCGACTCCGTCGTCGCCTACGCTCCGACTTCGCTCAAGATGACAAGACGATGAAAGCATGCATAAGGGCTCGCGCCGTCGCACGCGCGCCGAGCCCGCTGCAACAGGTGCACGATATCGCTACCAGAACAATTGCACTTAAGCGGTTTGGAGCGAAGCCTCAGAAACTAAGCCATCAGCTTCGCCACATCGGCAGCTTTGATCTTCGCCGTGTCCTCCACCGACTTTGACACACAGCCCAGCGTCTCTTCCACGCTTCCGGCGTCCAGCCGCTTTCGGCCCAGTGCCATCAGCGCTTGTGCCCAGTCCAGCGTTTCGGCAACGCCAGGTGATTTGCTCAGAGCAAGAGTTCGAACGGCCTGTATGAATCCCACTACCTGACGGCCAAGTTCCTGCGGGATTCCCGGCAGCCGCGCGGTAACAATGCGCAGCTCTTTTTCCAGCGATGGATAGTCGATCCAGTGATAGAGACAGCGCCGCTTCAGCGCATCACTCAACTCCCGGCTGCGATTCGACGTAAGAATTACCAGCGGAACGTGCTGGGCGCGAATGGTTCCCAGTTCGGGAATGCTGATTTGAAAATCGGAAAGCAGTTCCAGGAGAAACGCTTCAAAGGCCTCATCAGCGCGGTCCACTTCGTCAATCAATAGAACCGGTGATGACTCCTGCGCCTGGATTGCCTGAAGCAGTGGCCGTTCCAGAAGAAACTCGCGACTGAAGATGTGTTTCTCTTTTTCCTCAACTGACTGCCCGGTTCCTTCTTCAATCTTGATGGCCAGTAGCTGTTTCTGATAGTTCCACTCGTAAACCGCGGAGTTTACGTCCAGCCCTTCATAACATTGCAGCCGGATCAGTTGCGTTCCCAGCAATGATGCCAGGACTTTTGCCACTTCCGTTTTACCCAGACCGGCGTGCCCTTCCAGCAGAACAGGCCTGCCTAGCTTGATGCCGAGGAAAATTACCGTCGCAAGCGATGAGTCAGTGATGTAGCCGAGGCGTTCAAATCCCCGCACCACATCATCAAGTTCCTTGATCTCTCGTTCCCGAAGGACAGTTGGCGCAGGCATGGTTTCAGGTCAGGACTTCCCTGGTTCTGACTTCCGAGGTTCTTTTGATGAATCGTCCTTGGACTCGCCACCGCTGATCGTCGCCTTGATGGCGGAAAAAGCCAGGCCAAGTCCGCTGATCGGCTTGGCCGCGTTGGCATCCACTGTTCCACCCTGCAGTTGCTGGCGGAAGTTGTTGCTGAATTTTTCAAACATGATGTTGGACACTTCCTGGATCATGCGTCCGCCCATTTGCGCCAGAATCCCTACCACGTTCATCTCAGACACGCTGACGACTTCCGTGGCTCCGTTTTCCAGCGTGCGCAGTTTGCCCGTCATCTTCATCTGCGCGCTGCCTTTGCCGCGCGTGTCCTGCCCTTTGCCCAGCAGTTCAATTTCATGCGCCGTGTTATCCAGGCGCACGATCTGGACTTCACCTTTAAAGTCACTCACGCTTGGCCCGACTTTTACGCTGATTGCGCCCTTATACGTCTTATCGTCCACCTGCTCGGTGATCGACGCGCCGGGCACGCAGATCACCACCTTCTTCGGATCGCTCAGCAAAGCCCAGACCTTCTCGATCGGCTCCTGTACCTGAAATGTTTTTTCTATCTTGACTCCCATGAATTAACCTGTGACTCCCTTGTCTTTCATCACCTGCCATATCTTGGCCGGTGTAAGCGGCATATCAATATGTTTCACGCCCAGATGTGAGAGCGCATCCACCACTGCGTTCACAAAAGCAGCCGGTGATCCCACATTGGGCGATTCGCCAATTCCCTTCGCACCAAACGGATGATGGGGAGAAGGCGTCACCGTTTTGCCGGTTTCCCAGTTCGGCGTCTCTACTGCTGTCGGCAACAAATAGTCCATGAACGTTCCGCCCTGCACGTTGCCGTTCTCGTCATAGTCAATCAACTGCATGAACGCGATCGCCAGGCCTTCCGTCAATCCGCCGTGGATCTGGCCTTCTACAATCATGGGATTGATAATGTTGCCGCAGTCGTCCACCGCCACAAACTTCCGGACCTTTACTGCGCCCGTGCCTTTGTCGATATCAACCACGGCAATGTAGGTTCCGAATGGGAACGTCAGGTTCGGCGGATCGTAATAATTCACCGCCTCCAGCCCGGCTTCCATGCCTTGAGGATGATTGGTATAAGCTGCGAAAGCGATTTCCTGGATCGTCTTGGACTTGGTGGGTGCGCCTTTCACCCAGAACTTGCCGGGCTCCCATTCCAGATCCTCTTCACTGGCTTCAAGTAAATAAGCGGCAATCTTCCGCGCTTTCTCCCTGATTTTGCGCGCTGCCATTGCAGTTGCCGCGCCGGAAACAGGTGTGCTGCGGCTGGCATACGTTCCCAGGCCGTACGGAGCAGTATCGGTGTCGCCTTCTTCCACCGTAATATCACTCGCCGGGATGCCCAGTTCCTGCGCCACAATCTGTGCGTATGTTGTTTCATGTCCCTGGCCCTGGCTCTTGGTGCCCATGCGCAGAATGCCTTTGCCCGTGGGATGGATGCGGATTTCAGCGGAATCAAACATCTTGATGCCGGCGATATCGAACGTGTGTGACGGGCCGGCGCCTACGATCTCAACAAATGTTGAGATGCCGATCCCCATGAACTCGCCCTTCTTCCGCTTCTCTTCCTGTTCCTTGCGCAAGGCCTTGTAGTCGATAAACTCCAGCGCCTTGTCCAGATTGGCGTGATAGTCGCCGCTGTCATAGGTCCAGCCGAGTTTTGACTGGTATGGAAACTGCTCTTTTTTGATGAAGTTCTTCCGCCGCAATTCCAGCGGATCCATCTTCAATTCCTGCGCCAATACGTCTACCGCTCGCTCAATGAGGTAGGAAGCTTCCGTTACGCGGAATGAGCAGCGATAAGCCACGCCTCCGGGAGCCTTGTTGGTGTAAACACCATCCACTTCGCAGAACGCATCCTGCAGATCGTAGTTGCCGGTGCATATGCTGAACAGTCCGGCAGGAAATTTGGTCGGCTGCGCCGTGGCGTTGAATGCTCCGTGATCAGCCAGCGTTTTTACCCGCAACGCTTTCATCTTGCCGTCTTTATCGGCGGCAATCTCAGCCGTCATGTGGTAATCACGTGCAAAGCCCGTCGACATCAGATTTTCCGACCGCGTCTCAATCCACTTCACTGGAATACCCGTCGTGAGCGATGCCACCACTGCACAGACGTATCCCGGATAAATCGGAACCTTGTTGCCAAATCCGCCGCCGATGTCGGGCGAAATCACCCGGATGTTCTGTTCCGGGATCCCGCCCACCAGCGCGAACAACGTTCGGTGTGCATGCGGCGCCTGCGACGTCAGATGTATGTTCAGCTTTCCGGTTGCCTTATTGAAGTCCGCCACGCAGCCGCAAGTCTCCAGCGGGGCCGGATGGCATCGTTGAAACACCGCGTCCACTCTTGCCTTTACTGGCGCCGTGGAAAAATTCTTGTCTGTTCCTGCCCGGTCGCCAACTTCCCAATGAAAGATATGGTTGGTCTTCTCTTCACGGTCCTCGCGCAGAATCGGCGTTCCCGGATCCGTTGCCTTTTTAGGATCGACAAGCACCGGCAGCTCTTCGTAATCCACTTCCACCATCTCGGCGGCATCGGCGGCGATGTATCGATCTTCGGCAACAACAAACGCCACTTCCTGTGCCTGAAACAGAACTTTGCCCGTGGCCAGCACCATCTGTTTGTCGCCGGAGAGCGTTGGCATCCACGCCAGGCCGGCCTTGGCCAGATCTTCACCGGTGATAATCGCCAGCACACCGGGCAGCGCCTTGGCTTTTTCCGTATTCACGCTCTTGATGCGAGCGTGTGCAAACGGACTCCGCACCATGTGTCCGAATACCATGCCAGGCAGGTTCACGTCGTCAACGTAATTGCCCTTGCCCTGTATGAATCTTCCATCTTCCTTGCGCTTGATGGAGTGGCCCATGCCACCGACTTCAGGAGTTGTCTTGAACATTACTTGCCTCCCTGCGCCACTGCCTGGTTCTTAGCATTGATGCTATCGTCCTTCATCTTCTTGGCGGCATACTGCACTGCTTTCACAATGTTTTGATATCCGGTGCAGCGGCAAAGATTGCCGGAAATTCCCCAGCGAATATCTTCTTCGGTGGGATTCGGGTTCTTCTGCAGCAGCGCATAGCTCGACATCAACATTCCCGGCGTGCAGAACCCGCACTGCAATCCATGCTCCTGCTTAAAGCCCTCCTGTAATGGGTGGAACTCGTCGCCATTCATCAGGCCTTCCACTGTCGTGATCTCGCCGCCATCCGCCTGTACGGCAAACATGGTGCAGGATTTCACTGTCTTGCCGTTAAGCATCACGGTGCATGCGCCGCAGTGCGACGTATCGCAGCCAATGTGCGTTCCCGTAAGGTTCGCGCTCTCGCGTATGAAGTGCACCAGCAGCAACCTGGGCTCAACCGCACCTTCGCGTACGCGCCCGTTAATTTTCACTTTGATCATCTGCTTTGCCATAAATGAAAATCCCTCTCTGTATCGGCTGACAGTTACTTGCCGGCCCGCTCAACCGCCAGTGTCAGTGCGCGCTTGGCCAATTCCTTCGACAAGCCAACTTTGTACTCCACCGACCCGCGCAGGTCGGCGCTGGGCTCCGCCTGATCTCCAGCCAGTTTCGCTGCCTGCGCCAGCGTCGCTGCATCCGGCTTCTTGCCGCGCAGAAAATCTTCCGCCTTGCGTGCCTTGATGGGGATCGGGCCAACATTGGTCAGCGCGATTCCTACCTTCTGCACCGTGCCTGCTCCATCCAGCGTCAACTGGACTGCGGCTGCGGCCGTAGCAAAGTCGCCGACTTTACGTTCCAGCTTAAAGTAGGCACCGCCACTCTTTGCCGGAGGAATGGGAATTCTGATCTCCGTGAGAATCTCGTCTGGCTGCAGCGCGGTGGTGAAGATCGAGACGAAGAATTCGTCAATCGGAATCACTCTCTCGCCTTTGCTGCCGGTGGCCACCACACTGGCTCCAAAGGCAACCATGGTGGCTGGATGATCGTTTGCCGGATCTCCATGAGCCAGGTTTCCGCCCACAGTCGCCATGTTACGCACCTGCGGATCAGCAATCACCCTGGCTGTATCCATTAATAGAGGATATTTGGAGCGAATCAGCTCTGAAGCTTCCACATCAGCTTCCCGCGTAAGGCCGCCGATCTTCAGAAATCCGCCATCTTCCTTGATATAAGAAAGCCCGCTGATGCGATTGATGTCGATGAGCACCGCCGGCCTCGCCAACCGGAACTTCATCATCGGTATCAGGCTCTGGCCGCCGCTTAGGATTTTGGCATCATCACCGTGCTTTTGCAGCATGGCTAAGGCTTCAGGAATCGTCTGGGGACGTAGATATTCAAAAGCTGGGGGAATCATAGTTCCACCTCTGACTTGAATTGCCGGATCGTATTGAAGATAGTTCCGGGCTGCATTTGAAGAGCGAAAACCTTATATCACAGTGTAAACCGCGGGCGAAAGTCATACCGCCAGCAGCCTGCAAATATTGACATAAATTTACTTCGATATTGAAAGATCATGGTTGAATTGCCCTACCTGCCTCACAGGACTATCATCTAATTCACCCATGTCGTCTGAACTCTACCGCAAAGCCGGAGAACTCTCTTCACAGCACCAGCCGTTTGCGCTGGCAACGGTGGTGCGCGTGGAAGGTTCTTCATCGGCCAAGCGGGGATCGAAAGCATTGATCGACCAGCATGGCAAGATCATCCTGGGCTGGGTTGGCGGCGGATGTGCGGAAAGCGCAGTCAGAAGCGAAGCGGTCAAATGCATCCAGTCTGAGAAGCCCTCACTCATTACTCTGGACATGCAGGATGAAGTGCTGGGTGTGGGCATGCCCTGCGGAGGAATGATGGACGTATACATCGAACCGGTGGTCCCGCAACCTCAACTGGTGATTGCCGGCCACGGACGTATCGCAGAAGCTCTCGCCAGCCTGGGAAATCTCCTCAACTTCTCTGTAACCGTGCATGACCCTTCCGCTGAGCGCGACAAATTTCCCCAGGCCGACCAGATCATCAATAAAGACTTTGACGTGAAAGAAATTTCCTTCGGCCCGCGGACTTACGTTGTGATTGCCACGCTCCATAAGAATGACCATTTGTGGCTGCAGCGTGCGCTTCAGGGCGAAGCCGCCTACGTGGCTCTAATCGCCAGCGCCCACCGCTCACGCCTGGTGCTCGACTATCTTCTTGAAGAAGGCACTCCCCAGCAAGTGATCGATCGCGTTTGGGCTCCCGCCGGTCTTGATCTCGGCGCGACGAACCCCGAAGAAATCGCGTTGAGCATCATGAGCCAGATCGTCGCCCTGCGCCGGGGCGGCAGCGTGCTTTCTCTGAAACAGAAAAGCGAAATCGCGGCGAACGACGCCTCAACGGATGAAAGCCCTTCCCATTCCACGACAGACAAAGTCATCCGCCAGTGCGAGACCTAAGCTTCCTTTTTTCATCCCGAGCTTACTTCTTTAAATCCCGAGCAAAGCGAGGGATCCCTACCCCATTAGCTCTCTGCCGGGATTGACGCGGTGTCTTTCCGCTTCTTCACCCAGTGTTCAATAATTCCCAATCCCGCTGAGAGTGTGAACATACTCATGCCAATTAGAAAATAGTTGGCGGGCGGGTGAGAGCCAAGCACACCGATCGCGCCAAACGGAATGCAAACCATCCATGTAACCAAGCGGAACCCTCGCAGCCATGGAATCGTCCTCTGCAGATCCGCATGCCAACGGCTTTCACTGACCTTGAGCACGCCCATCGCGGCAAACGGAAAAATTGCGGCAATCACCCAATCCAATTGCAATCACCCAATGTCTTGTCACTACAATCATGCGCTCTTACCCTTCTTCCGCACCGCCACAATCTCGCTCATCACGCTCAATGCAATCTCCTCCGGCGTCTCCGCGCCGATCTCAATCCCTGCCGGCGCTCTCACCGCATCAAGCCCCACCACACCTTTTTCGGCCAGACTGCGCAACACTTCCTTCGATCGCCGTCGATTGGCCACCATGGCGACGTATTTTGCTTTCGACGCCAGCGCCAGCTCAATCGCTTCTTCATCGCAACGGCCGCGGCTCGCCACCACCACGTACCGGTCCGGGCTGTCGATTAACGAAAAGTCCAGCACGTGCACAATGCAATCGGCTTCTGTAAATTGATCCAGTCTGAGCAGCGGATCAAACAGCGTCACTCTGAATCGCAGCATGTGTGCCAGCTTGGCCAGAGCAGTGGGCATTGCGCCTGAACCTACCAGCAGCAACTCGCCGGCGCCTCCCATGGCCGAACCGGCTCCCTCTCGCAACTCCATGTCCGGTAGAATCCGGCTTCGCCCAGCCATATAGCTTTCAATTTCAGCAACATCTTCCGTTGTATCCGCATCCAGCAGGACGCCCACGTCGTCCACCGCAACTTTGTGAATGCCCTGCGTGTGGTCGCCGAAAATCGCGCGGCAGCCCACGTCACCAGGCAGTCCCATGACCTCGGCAAAGACTGACTTGTCCAGCAGCACCGGATTCCCGCGAAATCCCTTGAAAACCGGTATCACAATCTGCGGCCTCGCTTTTTCGTAATGCGCAATCAACTGGTTCAGAGTTGCCGCCTGCACAAACGGCTGATCGGCCAGAACAATCAAGGCGGCACTCACTCCCTGGCTCAACGCTTTCAGTCCCGCGCCGATGGACGTCCCCATGCCTTGCTCGTACTCTGGATTCACAACCACGGTCACGCCCTCAAGCACGGTCTGGCTGCGGATTTCATCGGCACGCGCGCCCAGCACCAGCACGATCTCGCTTGCACCTGATGCTCGGACGTTGGCAAGGGTATGTTCCAGCAGGGTTTTTCCCGCCGCGCGCAGCAGTTGTTTCGGCCGTCCCATACGGCGTGACTGGCCGGCCGCAAGTATCACGGCTGCAACTTTGGCGGTTTGCTTGTTTGTATCCACGTTGTCACTTATCTTACATTTAGATGATTCACATTTAGATGAATCCGATATAGATGATTCAAACACAGGAAGGTCATTGAATGAATACGGTCCAACAGCCTGAACCCTGGTTGCGCGGCACGCTCGCCGAGGTCCCCGCCGTCCAAAGGGCTGTTTTGCACGCGCTGGAACTCGCTCGCGAAGATCTTGAACGCTGGTGTGAGGACCTGAGTGACGCTGAACTCAATGCCCGTCCCGGCGGGATCCCTCCCGTCGCGTTTCATCTTCGCCACATCACTCGCAGCATTGATCGTCTCCTGACGTATGCCGAAGGCGCTCAGCTCTCGTCCGACCAGATTGCTTCCATGAAGAGCGAGCTAAACCCGGGGGCCACGCGCAACGAACTGCTCGCCGAATTAGTGGTCGGTTTCAGCAAAGGCGTGCGACGCATCCGTGTATTTTCTGTTCCACAATTGCAGGATCAACGGCTTGTCGGCCGGAAGAATCTGCCCACCAGCGTCGGCGGCCTGCTGGTCCACATTGCCGACCACACGCAGCGCCACGTCGGCCAGGCTATCACCACCGCCAAGATCATTCGCGCTCAGCGCGATCAATCCGGAACTGATCTTGATTGAACCCGTTCGCAGTGCATCTTCTTGTTATTCAATTCGAATCGACCGCCTCAGTTCCCATCGATGAGCTATGCAACAATATCTCATCAACCTTGATTCTTGATTCTTATTCTTGATTGAAGATAGATGAGGTGGATGATGGCCCTTGATGATCTTGATAAAGATAAAAGCACTTCTCATTCAAGTCCCCTTGTGCAAATTCTTGCGGCCGCCAACTTTGCTGCCAAAGCACACGCCGGACAGAAGCGTAAAGGCGCCGCAGGCGAACCCTACATTGACCATCTGATCGAAGTAGCAGAGCTGGTCGCGCGCAGCGGCTATGATTCCGATGTAGACCTGATCATGGCTTGTTTCTTGCACGATGTTGTCGAAGATACATCCATTTCTCAGCAGGAGATTGCCCGCGTGTTCAACGATGACGTGGCCTCTCTTGTCATGGAAGCAACGGACGATAAAACTTTGCCAAAACAGGCACGCAAAGCCCGGCAGGTTCAGACCGCCCCTCATAAATCCGCCCGCGCGCAAGCTCTCAAGCTGGCTGACAAGATTTCCAATCTTCGCGCCATACTCGTCAGTCCACCGCTCGATTGGACCGCGCAGCGTAAGCGCGAATATTTCGATTGGGCCAAAGCAGTTGTTTCCGGCTTTACCGAACCGAACCAATATCTGTTGAACGAGTTCCAGAAAACCTATGACAGGATTGTAGAGATCACGTAAGCGTTTTAAGGCGCAGCACGTAGCCTTGCTTAACCCAACACCCTTCAGGCATCCTCACTTTCGTTGCATGCATCGGCAAACAATTTTGCCGAAAACTCACAAAAGCAGCTCTGGATACCCGATTACTCGCATCGAATTTTACAGCTGTTAGTTTTGACAGGGTGGTAGTTAGACGCCTTCTCATTTATCGAATGCAAATTACAGGGCTGCTCAAAACGATAGTTGTTTTCGCCGGACTTCTCGCCGGCGCCACCGCCTTGGCCCAACAGGTTTCCATTGCTGATTCTTCCACTCAAGCGAACGTTGGTGAAAATTCGCAAAGCATCTCACCAACCCGGCATTTCTCTGATGCTCCGCGGTTCGATTCCGTTCGCGATCATCGCGCTCCTGCGCGCGAAAGAATACTAAGAGCCGGCAAAAAGCTTCGCCACACGACACTCGATTGCTCACACCTGGTACATGAGCTTTATCAGCGCGCGGGCCTTAAGTATGAGTACGTAAACTCAGAACAGCTTTACGAGGGAACTCCCGGGTTTCGCCAGGTGGAAGAACCCGTGGCCGGCGACATCATCGTCTGGCGTGGACACATGGGCGTGATCGTGGATCCCTTGCTCCACAGTTTCCTGAGCAGCTTGCGCACCGGAGTGAAAATTGCGGCCTACGACTCAAACTACTGGAAGGGCCGTGGCATCCCGCGTTTCTTCCGTTATACCGCGCAGGACGATGTTGTTGATCTTTCTCCGCGCGTGCGAGTAGCTCGCAATCATATTGTGCGGAGCCCGGCTGCAGGCGAATAGACGAGTCTCACACTTCGCTTACCAATAAAAACATGCCAATAAAAAGCCGCTGGTTTCAGCGGCTCTTTTATTTCCTTGAAATCTTGATCTAGCGCGCAGCAGCACCGGCGGCAACCGGTTCCATTACTTCTCTGTACCAGGCCACCGTCCGCCGCAAGCCTTCTTCAAAGCTCACATCTGGTGTATAGCCCACATGTTTTTTAGCCAGAGCAATGTCCGCCAGAGAATGCTTCACATCACCCAGCCGCGGTTCGGCATACTTTACCGGCCCAGAGAATCCAATGATCTGCTGCAGGAGCTTGAACGTCTGGTTGAGCGTGATTCGGGTCCCCGTGGCCACGTTAAACATCTTTCCACTGACTTCCGCCGCGGGCGCAGTCGCCGCCAGCATGTTTCCTTTGACAACATTGTCGATAAAGGTGAAATCACGACTCTGTTCACCGTCGCCAAAAATAGTGGGCGATTCATTGCGTGACATCTGCGTAATGAACTTGGCCAGTACGGCAGAGTATTGCGAATTCGCGTCCTGCCGCGGACCAAAAACGTTGAAATACCGCAGGCTGACGGTTTCGAGGCCATACACGGCGGAAAACGTCTGCATGTAATGTTCGCCGGTCAGCTTCTGCACTGCGTACGGAGAAATGGGCCGCGCGATCATCGCTTCCTGTTTCGGCAAGACCTCGCTTTCACCGTAGGCTGATGAGGAAGCTGCATAGATCACGCGCTTAACCTTGGCGTCCCTGGCGGCAAGCAATACGTTCAATGTGCCGTCAACGTTGGTCGCGTTTGTCAGTCTGGGTTCGGCCACTGACTTCGGTACGGAAGGCAAGGCAGCCTCGTGAAAAACATAGTCGATGCCCTTGCAGGCGTCGGCCACAGCGGCTTCGTCCAGGATCGATGCTTCACGAAAATCGAGTTTGCCCTTCAGCTCTTCAATATTCTCGCGTTTTCCAGTGGCAAAGTTATCCATGCCACGAACGCTCTCACCCCGATCGATCAATGCCCGCACGATCGAAGATCCAATAAAACCTGCAGCCCCTGTCACAAGATATTTAGCCATGATTGCTCCGCGATGATTTTAAAACAACGGCCAGGCTCCTCTTTCTGCCTGGAACCTGGCCAATGGATGAAGGTTTTAGTTGCTGGTGGCCGCGCGGAGACCGCTATACGTTGCCGGTACCGGCGCCAGGCCGTGTTGCTTGATTTTATAGAGCAGCGCTTTGTAGCTGATGTTCAGTTGCGCTGCCGCCACTTTGCGGTTCCAGTTCGCGCCTTCCAGTGCTCGCTGAATTTCCCGTGCTTCCGCATCATCTTTCAGGCTGCGGACCATTGCCTTCAAACCACCCTTGGCTGAAGCTGGCGTGCCGGCTTCGCCAATGCCTTCTTTGCCTTTGGTCTGAAGCTCATCCAGCACCAGCTCTTCGTTTTCCATTACCAGATACCGCTTCACAAAGTTCCCCAGCTCGCGCAGATTGCCTGGCCAGTGATAGGTCAGAGCATCCTTGACCATCCGGTCAGAGATCATCAGCGGGTTCTTGCCGAACTTGGTTGCCATATTGTTCATGAAGTAGTTCAGCAGCAATGGAATTTCTTCACGACGTTCACGCAATGGCGGGATCGTCATGGTAAATGCGTTCAGGCGATAATAAAGATCTTCACGCAGACGTTTATCCGCAATCGCTCGCTGAATGTCGATGTTGGTCGCAGCCAGGATTCTTGCGTCAGCCGTAAGGTTGGCGCGCCCACCCAGGCGGCAATAGGTCCCATCCTGAAGCACATGCAACAGTTTGGCCTGCAACGCAGCACTCATCTCGCCGATTTCATCCAGCAGGATGGTTCCCTTCTGCGCCATTTCAAATTTTCCCGGCTTGGACTTGTTGGCCCCCGTAAATGCGCCGGCTTCATATCCAAACAGTTCGCTTTCCAGCAGCTCAGCCGGAAGCGCAGCGCAGTTCACTTTCAGCATTGGCCGGTGTGCCCGAATGGACATCTTATGAATCAGCCGGGCTAGAATCTCTTTGCCAACGCCGCTCTCGCCCAGCAGCAACACTGGAACGTCTACCTTCGCAATCAGCGCAACCTGTGCCCGCAACTGCTTCATGGCCGGGCTGGCAGCCAGGAAGAAAAGATCGTCGTCAAGATTTTCGACAATCTCGGTTCCCTTCACGCTGTATTTGGTCGCCTGCGCGTTTGCATTCTGTGAATTGCTCTCCAGCGCGCGCCGGATGGCGCCCTGAAGTTGTGGTGGTTGAAACGGTTTGGTGAGATAGTCGGATGCGCCCAGCTTGATTGCCTGCACCACTTTACTGGTGTCATTCAAGCAGGACATCATCAGCACCTTCTGTTCAGGCCGCATCTTCTTGCAGCTTTCCAGCGTCTGTAATCCGTCGATCCCCGGAAGTACCAGATCGAGCAGAATCAGGCTTGGCGCTGGACCATGAGACATGCGTTGTAAGGCTTCCTCTCCGCTGGAAGCGGTTTCCACGTTGTATTTATCAATTTCAAGCAGCGTCTTCGTATAACGAAGTACGCTCGGCTCATCATCCACGAGTAGAATATTTGGCGCGCTCATTGTTTCTCCGTCTCCTGCCTTACTTGCGGTAGCAACAGCGAAAACTTGCTGCCTTTACCCGGTTCACTTTCCACCCAGATCAATCCTCCGTGTGCTTCCACCATGCGCCGGGCGATGGCCAGACCTAGCCCGGTGCCTCGGGAGGACGTCCCTGGCACTTGTACAAAATCCAAGAAAATGGCCCTGTGGTACTCCGGCGCAATCCCCGTGCCGGTGTCGGTAACGTCAATACGGACAGCGTTCTCGATCTTGCGATCGACTTTTCTCTCCATGTTGAACAAAAACTCTGACTGCGGTTTGCGCCGTTCCCAGAAGCACGGCGTAATCTGCACAGTCACTTTTCCACTGGATGCCGTAAATTTCAATGCGTTCTCAATCAGGTTTGAAACAATGTGCTGTAATTTGAGTGAATTAACTGCCACTCTCACCGGCCCCAGCGCCGGATGAAATTCATAGCGAATCGATTTTTCCCGCGCGGCCACAGACCAGTATTTGTAAATCTCTTGCAGGTGCTCGTTCAGTTCCGCGCCTTCCAGATCAGCCGCCTCGCGCCTTACTTTTCCCGCTTTTAATTCGCTCAGCAACAGCAGGTTGAGTATCAATTTTTGCAGCCGTTCCGTACTCTCCTGGATCTCCGTTAATACTTCGCGCTGGCGATCATTCAGTGGGCCCAGATGCCCGTTGCGTAACAGGTCGGTGTAGCCGAGCATCACCACAAGCGGTGTTTTGAATTCATGGGCGGCGGATACGACGGGAAAAAACTCGGCTTCTACTGCTTCGCGGCCGGCCACATTGCCGCGGGCTGCGATTTCAGGTGGATGGACTTCCACAATCATCCGCGCGTCTTCTGTCGCACATCCCTGGCTGTGCTGCGACGAAGTCACTGAGTTGTGACACACAGGACACTCGACTCCTGCTGCTTGTCCTTCTTCCGGCAACATGTACGCCCTTATCCTTCTGCCTGGCGCTGCACGCTCGTCTTACGCGTCAGCAACTTACATCCATCGGCAAGTTTTTGCTTTTTTGGGCCCGGTTTCCGAACTCTGGAACTTGTCGAAGCTTGCAAAATTCGCACGCAAACTTATATTGGGCAATTAGTTATTTCGAAATTAACATGGCAAGCACATCAAAATTGCCAGGCTAACTTAGAAAAACTTCGCGTAACCTATGTAAGCTGCTGTCTGCAATTCTTGTATGTGATCAATGTCACAGCTTTGCACATTTTCCGCATAATCTTTTCCGGCGCGCCATCGCCGATAACCGGCGTTGTCCACATCTTGCCCAAATAGTGGACAAGCAAACGCAGGCTAAATCTCGCTAAGCGGATCGAATGAATTGGATTCCGAGGGGTTGGATAATCGCCGCGCAGGTTGGCAGCAATGAGTCATTTTGCGGATGCGATACGTCTTTGGCTTCAGGCTTTCTGGCTGCGCGGGCCCGGAAGACCTTCGCGCATACCTTCGGCTCATGAACGCTTCGCGTTCCGTCAATCGAAATGACTTTGTATCCCGATCCAAGGTGTCCGATTCCGTCGATACATCGGGCTCAAGCTCTGAAGTTAAGAAACGTCTTTTTTTCGAAGTTCCCTAAACGGGGTCTCAGATTGCCCAGATGATCGTCCACTTGGCCAGCAGCAATGCCGCCTTAAGTACTAATGTTGAATGGACTATAGGACAATGCCCCTAACAATGCAAGCTAAAAAAATGTAAAGACTTGCGCATAAATGACTAAAGGTCTAAGAGTTATTCCCCGTTTTGCGCAAAGTTTTGCAGACTCTCTGGGGCGGCCAGCAGAGTCACAACCTCGGACCAACGAAATCTGCCCAAAAATCAGTAACTTAAGCCTTTTACTCCTTGACGCCTTTCGACCCGGGTGGCAGCCAAGTTGCACATTTGTGTCTGGATACTCATGGCGACTCTTACTGCCCAAATCGAAAACAAAGCAACCGGCAAAGGCTCCGAGGAAACCAGACCTCCGGTTGCTATTCAATTTAACTCCTGGGAGGAGCTCGAACGGTACCGTGCCGAGTGGGACCACCTGCTCTCGGAATCGCCATCGTCTTCCATTTTTATGACGCCGGAGTGGCTTGCCGGCTGGTGGCACGCCTATGGCGCGGGACGCCAACTTTGTTCTCTCGCCTTTGTGGACACGCAGGGCAGGACTTTGGCGATTGCGCCTCTTTACCTGGAGCGCAGTTCACGATTTGGCATCACAACCACAACGCTGCGGCTGGTCGGCGCCGGTTCCGGCGATTCTGACGATCTTGATTTCATTGTTATGCCGGGCTATGAGGCATCGGTTGCGCAGGCATTCGTAGAGTGGTTTCACTCGCAGAAGCGTTCCGATGTCTGCGCGCTGGAAACCTTGTCTGACGAATCCATGCTCGCCGGTAATCTGTGCGGGTTGATCCATCAACGCAAATGGAAGCTGACGGCGGAAGAATTGCCCCATTCCTATGTGGACCTGCCGCGCACGTGGAACGAATACCTTGAGACGCTTGCCTCTGACTTCCGCCCTCTGCTCACTCGTTATCCCAAACGGCTTCAATCTCGCTTTAGCGTTGACATCTCACGCTTACAAAAAGTAGAAGGCCTGGCGTCCGGGCTGCAAACACTCTTCACCCTGCACCAGATGCGCTGGACCGGACGCGGCGAGCCGGGCGCCTTCGCCGATCCGCAACGGCGCGATTTCTATTCACGGATGGCAAACGCTTTCCTGCAACGTGGCTGGCTGGAGTTCTGGTCGCTCAGGCTGGGAGATGAAATCGTCGCCACTCAGTTTTGCTTTCGTTATCGCGATACAGTCTCGCTATTGCAGGAAGGCTTCAATCCCAAATACACGGCGGAAAAAGTTGGCTATGCGCTCCGGGCCCACGCATTGCAGGAGATGATCTCCACTGGCGCGCGCAGGTATGACTTCCTTGGCGGAGCCGATTCCTACAAAGCCAGGTTTGGATCAACGCAGGGAAAGTATCTCAATCTCTATTTTGCCGGCCCGTCATGGAAGGGCCGCCTGGTTTTGATAGCGCGACAACGCAGCCGCGCCTTCAAAGCCTGGTTGAAAACCCATCTACCCGCACGAGTTCTGGCATTGCTTCAGCGCCGCTCGCAATTATCGCCGGTCAACAGCTAAGGAGTCTTCTCGAATGTCAACCGTATATCAGACTGTTTCACAGGGACAGGCAGCACCACCTTCCGAAAGAATCCGCGAGGTTGGCAAGAAGATGGGATTGTGGAACCATGGCTTCGATTTTCCCCGCTCTTGCTCTCAACTTTTCCGTGACATTGATTTCACCGGCAAGCGCATGATGGAGATTGGCTGCGGCAAAGGGGTCCTGTGCCTGTGGGCCGCGTTGCACGGAGCCAGCGAAGTGGTAGGACTGGAGCCTTTGGCCGAGGGCGCTTATGATTCCAGCGAATGTCATCGCGATTTTGAAAGCATGGCTCGACAGCTTGACTTGCCCCAGGCAAAGATTCTTCCACTCACTGTTCAACGATACACCGGGATCGAAAACTACTTTGACATCGTGCTTTCCGTCGCCTCCATTAATCATCTGGATGAGAAGGCCTGTGTAAAGCTGCAGGATTCGTCTGATGCCGTCCGCACATATGAAAACATATTCCGCGGCATTGCCCGCATGATGAAGCTGGGCGGCAAACTCATCATCACGGATGCGGCGCGACATAACGTCTTTGGAGACCTCGGCGTCCGCAACCCGCTTACGCCTAACATTGAATGGTTCAAGCATCAGCAGCCGCAATACTGGGTTGAACTTCTCAAACATTCCGGTTTTGGACAACCCGTCATTCACTGGTCAAGCGGCAGGATTCTTCGCTACGCAGGCCTTCGCAGCCTGCCAAAAAGCGTGTCCTATTTTGGACAAAGTGTTTTCCGATTGGAGTTAACGCGCATTCGATAAGAAACGCTGAGTGTGCAAACTATTGCACAGTATGAAGACGGTTGCAATTTGATAAACACTACGCCACAGGTGTCTCTACCCTAAAATTACACGTAAGCTGCTATCCTCTCCTGAAGTTTTTACACGCGCCCGATCCTCACCCATTGCTTTGACCCGCATGAATGCTGCATTTCCCTGCTTCCCGCTAATGGTCAGGTGCTTGCAATTGCACTTGCGCTTAGATGTTCAGCTATTTCTGAAGTTGTTTGCGCAAGTGGCAAAGCAATTTCACACTTCTTCCGGAACGATCGCTCATTACCTTTTCACATATTGATCGCGTAGTAACTGACAGTCATTGGCCGAATCGCCAGTCAACAACCTGATCCAAGGATTGGCAGCGCAACAGTAATGTGTTGAGGCTGGATGATTGAAATGTTTTAGTAGAGAACACCAGAGAGTTTCAGGGCCATGCAGTAGCGATTCATTGCAACAAAGAAGCAGGAGCAACTCCCTTGAAGCATCAAACCACCGCCCAACGACTTGTCCTGATTTTATTCGCGTTCACATTTGGCACGCAGATGTTAATTGGCTGCGGAGGCAAAGGTTCGCTGGTGGCATCCACTGGAACACCGGCTTCGCCATCCCCGACACCTTCTCCTACGCCTTCGCCAACTCCGGTAACGCCCGGCAATGCGAAACTAACGGCAACACCGGCCAGCCTGGCATTTGGTAGTTCCGCGTTGAACACAACGGCCACGCAAACGGTGAAGATCTCCAATACTGGGACCGCTTCCGCAACCATCACTCAGGATGCAGTCACCGGAACCGCCTTCAGTACCGGATTAACCACTCCGCTCACTCTGGGCGCGGGACAAAGCGTAACCGCAACGGTTGTTTTCACTCCCAGCACCGCGGGAGGTCTCTCTGGCGCGCTGTCTCTATCTGGCAACGGTGTTTCGTTTTTAACAATTCCTCTCAGTGGCACGGGTGTAAGCCCGGTCTCGCATTCGGTGGACATATCATGGGCGGCCAGCCAGGCTGCCGCACTGCAGGCATACAACGTGTATCGCGGCACTACATCCGGCGGCCCTTATTCCAAAATCTCTCCGTCGCTCTCCAACACCACGCTGTTGTTCACTGACACAACGGTTCTTTCCGGCGGGCACTACTTTTATGTAGTCACCGATGTGAACGCGAGCGGCGTTGAAAGCGCAGCGTCCAATGAGGTCGCGGTCACTGTACCTGTCCCGTAATGTTGTGGGGCCCCGTCCTCAAGCCGTTTCAATGAAATCATCTGGAGTCAAGGAATCATGAAGTTTCTGAACATTTCCCTCTTTGTGCTGCTATTGCTTTCGCCGGCGGTTCTGTTTGGCCAGAGCGCGCCACCAAGCCTTTTCTTTTCTGATCTGGAAAGCGGACCGAACACCGGCGGGCAGAACAACAAAGGTGTATGGGTAACTATCTGGGGTAAGGGATTTGGAGCCACGCAGGGCACGTCCACCGTCACGGTTGGCGGAGGCGCGGTGGACAACTATCCACTATGGTCAGACGGCAAGATCACCTTTCAGCTTGGCGCCGCCGCGGTAAGTGGAAGCATCGTGGTGAACGTATCCGGTATTGGCTCAAGCAACGGTCTCCCCTTCGCAGTCCGCCCGGGCAACATCTTTTTTGTCGCTACCACCGGCAGTGACACTGCTGCGGGCAGCTTTACAGCTCCCTGGAAGACTATCGTCAACGCCAAGAACACCATGCTCGCGGGCGACACCACTTATATTGAAGACGGCGTGTCGCAAACCTCACAGGACAACTTCACTGCCTACCTCAGCATGGACAAACAAGGCGCCAGCAACTCCGGCACGGCCGCTGCTCCCATGGCTTTGATCGCGTACCCGGGCGCGACGGTGACGGTTGGTGTTGCAGGCGGGCTCCATTATGGCATTCGCACGCCTAACATCGGCGCCAATGAAGACTTTTGGGTTATCTCTCAGCTCCACATTGTTGGCGGCACACAGTCGATGGACGTAAGTGGCACAGGCTGGAAAATTGTTGGCAATGAGATGCAGTGCCCCGGTGCAGACGACCAGGTGGGCTGCTTTGAGATGAGCGGCGGCAACCAGGTGAAGTTCTACGGCAATGAGGTCCATAACGCCGGCATCAATCCCACCTCATCGAAGTTCTATCACGCGGTTTACTTCAGCACGGATTCCAACCACATTGACGTAGGCTGGAACCATATACATGACAACTTTACCTGTCGCGCATTGCAGTTCCACTCATCGCCGCTCTGCTCACCGACTTGCGGCGCGGGTGATACAACCGGCTTTGACATGTTTGATCTTCATGTACATGACAACCTGATTCATGGCGACAACTGCAACGGCATCAACTTTGCCACAGTCGATCCATCCAAAGGCACCGTTGAGGCCTACAACAACGTCGTCTACCACGTAGGCCTGATGGACCCGCTCCAGCTTGGCGCCAGCTTTTCATGCATCTACGTTGCAGGCATCACCAACAACGGCGTTGCGGGAACCGGGACCGTACAGATCTTCAACAACACGGTGTCTGATTGCGCTGCAAACAATTCCGCTAATGCCAGCGGATCGCGGGGGGCATTCGATATTGCCGGCGGCCCTGCAACTTTGATCATGAACCTGCGCAACAACATTGCTTACCAATTGGCTGGAGAAATCTATGTCGATGGCGTCATGGCGCAGATCACCGGCGACCATAACCTCTGGTTCGGCCTGACTGGCGCTCCCACGCAGACGGCCAACAACCTGACCAGTGACCCGCTATTCGTCAATCGTGCGGCTTCCGACTATCACATCACCAGCACAAGTCCGGCGAAGGATGCCGGCTTGACCGTACTGCCGAACAATCCGTTTGTCCCCAATCCCGGCGCGACGATCGGCAATGATAAAGATGGAATTCTTCGTCCCCAGGGCACAGCGTTCGATCTGGGAGCCTACGAATTCTTTGCCGGAACCGGTCCCACGCGCCCTAGTGCACCAACCGCGGTGAAGGCAGTGGTCCACTAAATCCGTTCAAGGTGCTTCGTCTCAACAATGGCAGCCTGGACAAAGGGCTGCCATTTTTTTGAAAACGTTCGTACAACCACGTTACGCCTTCATCGCATTCAACAATGCACGCGCTCTGGCTAATCCGTAAGTAAGGTAAAGCGTCGCCAACGGAACGAAGTCGCCAAACTTCCTTTTTGTCCACACCTTGGGTAGGGCCATCAACACTGGCGGCAACAACAACGCAGCCAGCGCGATGATCGGCGTAACCCGGCTGAATTTAAATAGCACCATAGCGGATGTGGCCATGAACGCGACAACGAAGATCAAAGTATAAGCAGCAAACAGAACCGCTTTCTTATTGTCTGAATGCAGTACGTCGCGCAAGAATACCTTCACCACGTGAGTTCCGTGCCAGCGCTGTTTCCGGTAAAAAACTTTCAAGCTCTGCGCTGTCCCAAGATGCACGACGCCGATTTGCGGAAACGCACGCACCGGCATCCCCGACTTGCGAACTCTGTCGCAGAGTTCATAATCTTCATTGGTCTGGATCGATTCATCGAAACCACGAACGCCCAGGAAGTCTTCGCGCCGCATCACCAGATCGCCGCCCGGCACATGGGACACGTCACCCGCCTTGGGTGCTTCCTGATAAACATGCCAGGTCCGTCCGACCCATGTGGAATCTTCAGGCAGAACATAATGGGCGCCCACCACGCCTGAGCCGTCAGCCGGAGCCAGCGCGAGAATATCGGTCAACCATGTGGCTGGCGGCAGGCAGTCGGCATCCAGAAATGCCAGGATGGCGCCTCGTGCCGAATTCGCGCCCAGGTTGCGCAGGGCAGAAATCTTTACGGCATATTTTTCCAGGATCGTCAGATTCAGCCGGTCAGCAAAGCTTCTGGCAATCTGGACCGTTGCATCTTCTGATCCGTTGTCCACCAGAATCACTTCAAATTGGTCGCGAGGAAAATCCAGGCGCGTCAAGGAATCCAGACACTTGCCGATCATGCGCGCTTCATTGAATGCCGGAATAATGATGGAAACCTGGGTGGTATGCGCAACAGTGGCACTCGCAACGCACCCGGCATCTGCTGCTCCGCTTTCCGCGCCTTGCGTCAGTATCTGTTGTTCAGGGCTCATATTTTTCCCAGCCTCACCAGATCGTCCGCGGTCCCGTCTTTAGTCGTGTTATTTGTGTTCTGATTTCTTGCTCTGACGCTTTTACCGGCCAAGACCGTCTCATACATGCGCTGATAGTTTGCGGCCATGCCATCCGAGGTAAAGTTCCGCCGCACCCAGTCATGTCCATTGCTTGCCAGTCGACTGCACAACGCAGGATCGCCCAACAGCAGATCGATTGCGGCTTTCAGGCCTGCAACATCGCGAGGCTCAACCAGCAAACCCGTTTCGCCGTTACGCACCACGGTAGGAATTGCCCCAACATTCGAAGCAATCACCGGACGCGCAGCAGCCATTGCCTCCAGCACGGTCATGGGAAGACCTTCATTTAACGACGGCAACACGAAGATGTAGCAAGCGGCATAAACATTCGCCATATCGCCGCGCTGGCCCGCAAAAACAACCTTCGAGCCCAGATTCAGCCGGTCGACCATTGATGCAATGGCTGGTTCGTCCGGACCCTCGCCCACGATCACCAGGCGCGTATCAGGATGTGAGTTTATGATTCCGGCAAACGCTTCCAGCAAATATTCAAATCCCTTTTGCAGATCCAGCCGGGCAACCATGCCGATGGTTTTTCCGGGCTGACTACTCGACGGACCAAACCACGCTGGTTCGGCTCCGGTGAATCGATCAATATCAATTCCGTTGGCAATGGTGTAAATCTTGTTTTCAGCGATTCCTGCCTCTTTCAGTTGTCTCGCCACTGCATCTGAAACTGCGGCAACGCCGTTGAAATTTCTCAGCGCCATACGATCCAGGCGGTTGTAGATGCCCAGCGCGGCAGTGCCGCCTACCCAGTTGTGACACGTGGCTACAATGGGCTTCGATTCCGTGCGTGCCGCCAGATAGCCATAGAGATCGGCTTTGTAACCGTGTGTGTGGATGAGGTCCACGCGCTCGGTGCGAATGTAATCTCGAATTTCCCGAATGGCACTCAAATCAGCACGACCTTCACAACGCAGCATTCGCGCGCTTAGATCGCGGCTGCGCGCGCGTTCGTAAAGTTCCACATTCGGCTGATGCACGTTGTAAAACAGCAGCAGACAAGGATCACAGCCTATGCTTTTCTGGCTTTGCGCCAGGTTCAGAAGCATGTTCTCTGCGCCGTAATATCCACCGCTGCTGATTAACTGTAAAACCCGCACCCTCTGGCTCCTAAAGTTATTGGCCCTGCTGCCTCGCCTGTTCAAATTCGTTGTACCCGGTCAGCCGACACCACAGCCGATGGTAACGATCATCGCCAACCAGGCTGACAATGCCCTTTCTGATTTGCGACCTCATTTTCATTTTGCGCAGAGTCGCTTGATCACCACGCAGAATTCTTTCCATCTGCTCCAGCGACGTATTGTTGCGCACCATAAATCGCCCCAGCACTCTTACTCCGAACATTTCCGATGCCAGCCACGGCTCTGAGACGTATACATTGCGATATCCTGCATCGGCGCAGGCACGGAGCACCCGGGTATTCCATCGCCCAGCTGGTATCGAAATCTCTTCTACCCCGGCGCACAGCCGATCTTCAATTGCGAGTTTGGACATTCTCAACTCATCTCTCAATTCACCTTCACTGCATGCCGTGAGAAATTTATGCGACCATCCATGTGACTGCACCGAGTGTCCCGCTGCCCGCAACTCCTTGAGTTCGTCCCAGCCGAGGAATTTGTGTGCCGTGCCAATCAATCCGGGTGTGATGAAATACGTGGCTTTGATTCCAAACCCGGCAAGTACATCGCCCGCAATCTCTTTTTGTGACCGTTCACCATCGTCAAACGTCACCTGCGCGTTCATGCCTGCTTTATCGAGAACGGAAAGCATTCGCATTTGCTCGCGAAACTTGCCTACCGGCACGCAATAGGCATAGTCGGATTCCGGCATCACTTCGTGATAGGCCAGAATGGCTCTCCTTTGCAGAGGGCTGCTCATTAAGCGCCTACCTCTTGCATGCTGGGCAACAACGTCACGGGATGGTCGCCTGCATAGCCATGCATTTCCAAAGCTTTGTCCGCGGCCACCACGTCACAGAAGCGTTCAAATGGATGGCGCGTCAGCAAACGTCCCACTTTGCTACTCATATTTTTCAATTGCGTATAGTGGCGCAGGCGTGATTTCAACTTGCCGGCAATGCGCGGCTGATCTGGATCAATCTCCCACGGATGCATATAGACCACTACGCGCTGCGAGTAATTCCTCTCGAAAATCCGAAAAGCCATCTCGTTGTAGGCCGCGGGAAAGATTCTCAGGTATCCGCCGCCCGCTACAGGAAGATTCGTGCCCATGAATCGCAACGTCGCAGGCGGATACTCACGCAACTTCAGCCCATTTTCCCAGGCAAACTTATAGGGAAACCTCTGCGCTCCCGGGACGCCGTAAAGATCATGATGGATCGGGTAAATGCTGGAGTCGTAGGTAAAGCCTTCTTCGGCCAGGATCTCCAGGGCCCACATGCAGTCTTTCGTGATTGACCAGCTCGGCGCGCGATAACCTGTTACGGCGACGCCGGCAGCGTTCTCAATCGCCTGCTTGGCGCGACGCGTGTCCGCGCGAAACTCCTCCGGCGAAAGACTGTAGATCGTCCGATGCCAGTAGCTATGGCAGGCCAATTCATGGCCGCGTGCGTGTACTTCGCGAACCAGTGCAGGAAAGCGGTCTGCCACCCAGCCCACAAAGAAAAAAGTACCCTTGGCGTCATGCGCGTCGAAAAGGTCAAGCACGCGCCGGGTGTTGGCATCCACGCGGCTTGGGTATTGGTCCCAGTTTTCGCGTTTGACATTCTCTGAAAACGCTTCCACTTGAAAGTAATCTTCTACGTCCACGGTCAGGATGTGTGCCGGGATCTTCGACTTGTGTTCTATTTTGCTCATTGAATACTTGGCGTTTCCCACTGAATAATCCGGAACCCTGTAACCAATGCACCTGCAATGCCGTTGGTATTGGAGCGTAAGCTATTTGTTTGTAATAGTTTGGAGGATAATGACCAGTTACTCGGGGGGCGGCATGCAAAAACTTGCACATTCTGAGTAACCCAGTTGTTTCTCAGCAAGACGAAAACTCTTCCGCCACGCACCGGAATCTTCCCATAACCTGTTGCAAAGAAATCCACTAATCTCATTCCACAACGTGGCTTCGCCCGGCTACCTCTGCCTGCCAAAGAAAGGAACGGAAACTGCATCACGGCTTTATGCGGAGTCTGCCGGCATGACCCAGGCCGTGAAGACGGTGTAAACCAAGGAGTTCTACATTTTGGCTGTTGCCCAACAACTTAAGTCTCTGAGTCATCATATTTCCTACGTTTCCGGGCTATCGGCCGTGGTAGCGCGTCACCAGTCGTGTTCGCGCATCATCATGTATCACGGCGTTTCTGCCAACGAGGCTGACCGGTTCGCAGACCAGCTCGCTTACCTGACACAGAACTTTCGGGTCGTCTCACTTGCTGACATGCTGGAACAGATGAGGGAACATGGTGGTCCTGCTCCCGACGACGTCGTTTTGACGTTTGATGATGGCCTGCGCAACAACCTCAGCGTGGTCTATCCACTGCTGCAAAAATTCAAGGCTCCGGCAACATTCTTCGTCTGTCCCGGGCTGATTAACTTTGGAAAATGGCTCTGGAGCCATGAAGCTCGTAGCCGCCTGCAGTCTCTTGGCCCGGAGCGATTGAAGGAACTCTCCAGGCACGTCACTACGCCTGCACATACGGTGGAAGACTTCATCGCCTGGATGAAATCTCTTTCCCTTCGTGAGCGCAAACGCGTGGAAGAATTCATTGCGATCGCGTCTCGACGTTTTACCGCTTCTTCAGAACAGCACTCCGCTTACGACATCATGAGTTGGGATGAGTTACGATCACTCGATCCCGAGCTGGTCACCATTGGCTCGCATACTTTCACTCATCCAATTCTGACCACGCTTCAGGATGACCAGCTTGAATTCGAATTACGCGAGAGCCGGCGACAGCTGGAAGAGAAACTTGATCGCGCGGTCCCCTATTTCTGCTATCCCAACGGGTCTCTTGATTCGCGCGTGCATGCGGCAGTGCAGAAGGAATATGCTGCGGCTGTGTCCACTGAGAGCGGTATTGTCGGGCGCAGTCAAACGCCTGATCAACACCGGCTGCCGCGCATACCCGCGGCGCATACCACAGCATTGCTTGCCTGGCGCCTGCACCGCCCGGGAGCATAAGCATGTCAATTCTGGTCCTTGACGGACACAGCCGGGCAGCTCTCGAAACCCTGCAAAGCCTGGGGCGCGCCGGCATCGAAGTGGACGTTGCGGCCGAATCGCTGGAATGTCTCGCCATGCGTTCGCGCTATGCCGCTAAGCGTCTCCTGCAACCTTCGCAGCCTGCGGGAGCTTTTCAGCAATGGCTGAGGGAACAGGATCGAACTCAAGAATACGAGTTGATTGTGCCGGCAACGGAAGCCTCTTTACGCGAACTTCGCACGCTCGACGAAGATGACCCGATCCGCCGCAAAGCCGTGCTTCCCTCAAACTATGCACTCGATATCGCCATCGACAAAGATAAGACCTGCGCTCTGGCCTTACAGTTGGGAATTCCTGTACCGCAAGGCAGGCTCATCTCCAGCGTCGATGAGATTGGCGTAGCCGAAAAACTTCCTGTCGTGCTCAAGCCTGTTCGCAGCAAAGTGATCGTGCATGGCGAACTGCGATCGCTGGCAGTGGCCGTGGTCCAAACAGAAGACCAGCGGCGTGCGCAGCTTCACCAGTGGTTACCGTTTACCGCGGTCCTGGAACAGCAGTACGTTGCAGGCAAGGGAGTGGGTGCGGAATTTCTCTTCGAGCGCGGACGCAAACTCTGGCACTTTTTCCACGAACGTGTCCACGAATATCCTCTTTCGGGCGGAGCCAGTTCTTATCGCAAGTCCATTGCTCCTCCGGCAAAACTGTTGGCCGACGCTGAAAAACTACTTGTCGCTCTGAACTGGCATGGCGTAGCCATGGTGGAATTCAAGGTTGATCCTGACGGCCGGCATTGGCTCATGGAAATCAATCCTCGTTTCTGGGGCTCGCTCGCGCTAGCCATTGACGCTGGTGTTGACTTCCCCATGGGCCTGCTGAGAATTGCTCGTGGGGAAAAGCCGCTTCCCCAGCCCGCGTATCCGGCAAGCATTTACACCCGCGACCTCCGCACTGACGTGGAATGGTTCAAGGCGAATGTCAAAGCTGACCACCGCGACCCTTTACTTCTGACCCGGCCGCGATTCTCTGCCATCCTGGAACTGCTTCGTCCGTTGCTAGGCTCTGAAAGCTGGGACCACTTTGACTGGCGTGACCTTTCGGTGACCCGAAGAATCATTACCCAGACTATAAGGGCGCAGTTCGCACCTATTGTGCGCCGGTTCCGCAGATCGAGCACAAACCAGGACTTACATCGTCATCACCAGGCTGTTCTCGCGCAAATCAGCAATCGTCCGGTTCGCAAGATTGCTTTCATCTGTCTGGGCAACATCTGCCGTAGTCCGTTTGCCGCCCATCTGGCTCAAGAACAAATTGCTACGGTAGAAATTGTCTCCGCCGGCTTTCATCACAAGATGGGACGTCCCTCACCCGATAAGCTTGTCCAAGTTGGATCGGACTTCGGCATCGATCTAACCGGGCATCGCTCGCAACTTGTAAACGCACAACTGCTGAAGGATGCTGACCTGATTCTGGTCATGGATTCCGCCAACATGCGGCAGATGGAGCAGGCATTTCCCGCACTGCTTGCTCGGACCACCATGCTCGGCCTGTTCGCGTCCACGCCAAAGCCCATCATCCCTGATCCCTACACGGCGAGCGCAGCGAAAACATTGAAAATCTGCAGTCAGATTCGCGAAGCTATCAACGGCCTGGCTACCTTCGTCAACCAGTCTTCCCGCCAATCTTCCTTTCAATCGGGACCTTCAGTCGCTGAGTCTCTCGCTGGCCTGCGCAGGCCTTAGAAAGAAAATTGCAGGTTCAATATATGCAAACAATTGCGCAGGGCCGCTTGATACTCCTCCGTGCTTACTCGTCTTTCCAGGTAAGCCTTTGAAAATGGGCTATTTCCGACCACCTCATTTGGAACCTGAGTTGCCCTTTACCGAGTGGCAAGCAGCGTCTTCAAAGAAGGATGAGTATGTACTCGGCATTTTACGGATTACAGCAGGAACCTTTCAGGCTCACGCCTGACCCGCGTTTTCTTCATCTGGCTGAACCGCACCGCAACACACTGCGGGCCATGGTGGAAGGTATCGCCTCACGCAAAGGCCTTCAGATTTCCGTGGGACCGATCGGCACGGGCAAAACTACGCTGCTTTATTGCCTGCAACACCTTCTGGTGCATGAAGCGTCTCCGCAACGGCCGGTCCGCTCGGCGTTTATCGTGAACCCGACGCTCAGCGCCGACGAAATGTTCGAGATGCTTTTTGACGAACTGGAAATCAGTGTTCAAGCCACCACCAAGCCGGCTCGTCTCCGGGCTCTTCATGAGCTTCTGATGGAGACGCACAAGCGTAACGGCGCCGTGGTCGTCATCATTGATGAAGCCCACCTGCTATCGCCGGCGCTCATCGAAGAAGTCCGCTTGCTCTTGAACCTGGACAACTATCCAGTCAACGTTCTGCAAATTATTCTCTGCGGACAGCCTGAGCTTCTACCTTTGCTGATGAAGCCTGAACTGATGGCACTGAAGCAGCGCATCTCCGTGGTTTCTAAACTGCGCGCTCTCACCCTGATTGAAAGCCGTGCTTACATCGCTGAGCGATTGCATGTAGCCGGCCTGACCGGGGACAGCATGTTCACCACGCCGGCCCTGGAAGAGATTCACCGTCGCACCACTGGCGTTCCGCGGCTGATCAATTCCATTTGTGACAAAGCGCTTACGCTGGGCCAGCGCAGGCAATCGCGCAAGATTGGCGCCGATCTCATTATTGAAGCATCTGACGAGCTCAGCCTGCTGCAGTTCTCACTGGACGTAACACAAACATCCGGCAATTCTTCCGCAGCTTTTGCCGCAAGCAGTACGCAAGGACAAAAAATCTAGGGTCTTTAAATCTAGGATCGTTGAAAAATTGGGCCCTTAGAAAGTTAGACCCTTAGAAAACAGGATTGGGGCTGAAACGATATGAGTAAATTCTTCAATGAAACCCGCAATAACCTTCAGGGCGCGAAAAATGCTCCCGCAACGGCCAATGTAGATATACAAGAGCTTGTGGGCTCTCTCAAGCAAAGCATGGCGGGCAACAACAACACGCCAGTTCTTGCTGAGACGGACCTCAAGCATCTGCTTAAGCCGCTGAAGGAAGCCCAGGAGGGCGCGGTCCATGTGGCTTCTGGACGGTTGGAGAAATGCCGCACCATTCGCCTGCCGCGTACGGAAGAAAAGTCGTTTCTGGTCACACAATACAACACTGAAATGCAATCCGCAGTGGAAGCGTATCGCACTTTACGTACCCGTCTGGTCAAACAACAAACTAAAAACGGAGCACGGTCTCTTGTTGTGAGCAGCGCCGCCCAGGGTGAAGGCAAAACCCTCACCAGCTTCAACCTGGCATTGTGCTACGCCAACATACAGAACTGGCCGGTCCTGCTGATAGATGCCGACCTTCGTACCGGAGGTCTTTCCGCTCTTCTTGGCGACCCGGAATCACCCGGCCTTGCCGGCATTTTGGAAGGCACGTCTTCATACCAGGATGCGATTTTGCGTACCGACTGCCCCAGCCTGTACGTTCTCCCCAGCGGTGACACCACTTCTTCTCCGCCTGAATTGTTCTCCGCCACAAACTGGAAGGAATTAATCGGCTGGGCTTCGGAGACTTTCCGTCTCGTGATCGTCGATTCACCTCCCATTATGAACCTGGCAGATTTTGAACTGATCAGCGCGCCCTGTGAAAGCGCTATGCTGGTTGTACGTGCGCGCAAGACAGATCGTCGTTCGTTAACGCGCGTTCTTGCACAGGTCGATCCCAAAAAACTTGCCGGTGTGGTTTTCAACGCTGCCGAAGATGAGCAAAGCAAGGGGTACTACAAATACACGGCCAGCGCGCGCGCCAACGGCTAGCTCTCTTTACAAAAGCAACGCAGCCCTCGAACAGCGGACGGCCCCACGGGTCGTCCGTTGGCTTTTTACCCCGGTTAAGGCGCTTTTGCGCGAATTCGCTGCTATAAGAATGTGCCCAAACCCGCTAGACGATTGAAAACAAGCCATAAATTATTGAGCCACTCAGTCCTCGCGCAGGACTAGAATATAAGTATTATGCGCAGCCTGGCTTCCATCGCGGTTCTTGGCACGTTGGCTTTACTCACTCCTGCCGCTCAGTCACAAATGCGAGGCGGTGGCGGCGGTGGTGGAATGCGAGGCGGTGGTGGTGGCGGCGGCGTTCATATGTCTGCACCAGCGGCCCGCGTTTCCTCGGGCCGTCCTATGTCTTCGGGGCCGGTAGGGGGATTTCGAGGCGCCCCGGCTGCTCGCCCGTCGTTTGCTCACGGTTCTCCATTCCGCGGCCAGAGCGTACCGGTCGGCACCTTCAATCGCCAGAGCTTCAATACGACGCACGTCTCAACCAATGGCCATGTCGTATTCTTCAACAATCACAATCATTTTCACTCGTCGGTATTTTTCCATAATCCTTTTATCTTTCACAACGGATTCTTTGGCGCTAATTGTTTTGGTACCTTTGCTTTTGGTAATCCATTTTGCGGTGGCTTTGTAGGCTCGGCATTCTTCGTGGGTGATCCGTTCTTTGGACTCGGCTATGGATATCCTTACGGCGCCCCAGGTTATGGGTACTATCCTGGTTATTCGTCCCCGCCGCCTGACTACTATCCGCAGCAAAGCTCAACCAACAGTGACAACAATAACAATGAGGTAGCACTGACTGCTGAGATCCAGCGCTTGAGCGATGAAATTGACTACTTGCGCGATGACCGGATTAACAATGGCAATCGTGATCAGCAAAATCAGGACCAATCATCAGCTTCTTCCGGCGCCACTCTTTCCGCGGTACCGCCGTCTCCATTGACGATCTTCGTTTTACGTGATGGCCGGCGCTTCACCGCCCAGAACTACGCCATCTCCGGCCAGACGTTGTGGATTCTCAACGAGCACAGCGCGCGCAGAACTCCTCTTTCTGACATTGATCGCGCAGCCACTGAGAAGGCCAACGCCGCGAATGGCGTCGAGATCCGTCTGCCTGAGCCCGGTTCCCCGAACTAAACGCTGGTATTAACACTTCAGGTAGATTCCTTACTAAAGTTCACATAGTTTGCGGGTGCCAATCCAGCTACAAACCTGCTAGGATGGCGAAGCTCCATCTGCCATGCTATGAATGCGACCCCCTATTTGCACGCAAACGGTTCGCACCCACAAATCCCGGCAGGTTGCGCATATATCAAAGTTTTTCTGGGGATCCGCCATGCGCCTTTCGAAAGTTCTAGCCTCCACTGCCCTGTTGCTCATTATTTCTGGTATTCGTTCGCGGGCTCAACAACCGGCGACTGCAGCATCGCCGAGTGCTGGCCAAGCGACCACCCTTCCTACCTTAAAGGTGAGTACGCGGCTGGTGGTGGTGGACGTGGTAGCGGCGGATGGAAAAGGCCATTCCATCACTGATCTCAAGGCAGAAGATTTTTCACTGCTGGAAGAGGGATCGAATCAAAGTATCAAGGTCTTCAGCTTTCAGCAGCCGGCCCCTGCCGACCAGCCACAGCAGCCTCCGGCCAAGTTGCCTCCGAATCTGGTGACAAACGTCCCCACATATAAGCCGAACCGCCCCATGAGTGTGCTTTTACTGGATGGGCTCAATACCGACAACATTTCCCAGAAATACGCTCGCCAGGAAATGTTGAAGTACCTGGCCAAATTGCCTGAAGGGCAGCCAGTGGCAGTCTATCTGCTGGGTAATAAATTGCGGTTACTTCAGGACTTCACCACGGACCCCGTACTGCTGCAACAGGCGCTCACAAGGATCAAGGACAAGAACTCGGCGCTGATCAAAAATGATCCGGCCCTTTCCGCGGCCGCCACGGCAAGCTTGATACAACTGGGCTTGCCAGGCATGGTCGCCCAGATTCAGGGATTTGAGCAGGAAGAAGTCTCCGCGCAGCTTGATCTGCGTGTAGAGGAAACGGTAAATGCGCTGCTGTCTCTGGCGCGCACTCTCGCCGGTTATCCCGGGCGCAAGAATCTGATATGGGTTTCTTCGTCCTTCCCCTCCAATTTATTTGACCTGGCTGGCCTTAACTCCGTAAGTTCCCAGAGACAGGCATCGGCCAATTCCCAGGCACGCGGCTACTCCAACCCGATAGAGAAGCTTGCCAACGCACTCAGCAACGCGCGTGTTGCGGTCTATCCCGTGGACACTCGCGGCGTGAACAGCTTTGCGTCAGTCTCTGATCTCGGAAACCGTGACCGGGACGCTGTCCCGGGCGGCGCAGCAGATCCACAGACTGCGCACACCACCATGAACACCGTCGCCGAACGGACGGGAGGCAGGGCGTTCTACAACACCAATGACCTCGCCGGTGCCATCAAAGAGGGCATTGAAGACGGGTCCACTTACTACACGCTGGGTTACTACCCCGAAAACAAAGATTGGAACGGAAAGTTCCGCAAGATCGTGGTCAAGTTGAACCGGCCCGGCGTGAAGCTGCATTATCGCGAAGGATATATAGCTACGGACCCACGTGCCTACGTCAAAATGGACGCTAAACAACAGGCCATCGATTTCGGGCAGGCGCTCAATCTCGATACACCCATAGCCACCGGGCTGCCTTTCAAATCCGCGCTCATCCTGCCCTCGGAAAAGACAGCCAACAAACTCGTGGTCAACTTCGGAATTGATGCACACGCCTTAAGCTTTGAACTGCAGGATGACGGCTTGCAGCACACCAGTGTCGATTGTGCGGTGCAGATATTCAACAACAAGGGCACTGCGGTGCGCGCTCCCCTGGCGCAGAACTTCTCCGCGGCCTTGAAGCCCGAACAATATCAAATGGTGTTACAGAGGTTCTTTCCCTGCAACCAGGCCTTTGAGCTCTCGCCCGGCGAGTATTTTCTGCGACTCGGTGTCCGCGACAATACCACGGGCTTGATCGGCACCGTCAACGCACCAGTGACGATTGCCGCCGGCACAATCAGCAGTGGGAGTCCCGCAGCCCCGGCGAAGCCGTAGTTTGTAATTCAGCGCTCCGACACGCAAAGACGGCGATTGGCGTCACGCGCGGATTCATTCAGGGCCGGGCCGCAATGGGTGTGTGAATATTACTGCCCGGCACTACCACTTCAGGCACACCAGCGTGGGCTGTGCAGTGCAGGTCTTCAACAGCAAGGAGCATCCGTTGCATACTGTGCAGGCGCAGAATTTTTCTGCCGCTTTGAAGCCTGAACAGTATCAACTGGTCATGCAGAAATTCTTTCCCTGCAACCAGGCCCTTGCCCTTGAACCGGGCAGCTATCTGCTGCGCCTTGGCGTTCGCGACAATACCACTGGACTGATAGGAACAGTAAACGCTCCGGTGACAATTGCTGGAAGTGCGACGGCTGCCGCGCAGCCAGCGAAACCATAACCACTCGTGATATCCTCGGCGTTCCTCTTTATTGCAGGGGTTCGCAAGCATTCATGAGCAATCTTTTTCTGGTCCGTCACGGCCAGGCTTCATTTCTTGAAACCAATTACGACAAGCTCTCCAGCAAAGGTGAGGCGCAGAGCCGCATGCTGGGTGAGTACTGGGTGAAGCACGGCATTTCCTTTGATCACATTTTTTCCGGTCCTCGCACGCGCCAGCGCGACACAGCCCGCCTGGTCGGCGAGGCCTACGTCAAAGCCGGGTTGCACTGGCCAGACCCTGTTGTCATCCAGGGCTTTGACGAATTCAGCGCCGAGGCAGTGATTGAGAAGGCCTTGCCCGGACTACTGGAAAGTGATGCCTACGTCAGGGGCCTGCACGATGAGTTTGCAAAAGCTGAGAGCCAGGCGGAACGATTTAAAGCTTTTCAGCGCGTGTTTGAAGTCATTGTTGGTCGCTGGGCGAACGGAAATCTGCCGTTGACCGGCATAGAACCCTGGTCGGGCTTTTGCCAGCGCGTACAGGACGCTCTCGCCCACCTGACCACCAACAGCTCCGGCAATCTCAACATCGCCGTTTTCACGTCTGGCGGACCCAATGGAGTGGCGATGCAGCGCGCACTTAACCTTGATGTTGACGCCACGCTGCGCACAGCCTGGATGACGGTTAACTCCGCGTATAGCCAATACATTTTCTCCGGCGCGCGATTTACGCTGGCCTCTTATAATGCGTATCCGCACATCACGGACCGGGAATTTTTCACCTACCGGTAATGATGGCCAACAGCCATGAGTGACTTTCAAAACAAAGCGTCTTTTGCGGACAAATCAGCGGACATTCGCAGTGGCGAAGAACTCGACCTCGCGCACCTAGAGCCATACCTGCGCTTGCATCTCAATATTCCCACCGGCGCATTTGAGGTCAAACAGTTTCCCAGCGGCCACTCCAATCTCACCTACTCCGTAACGCTGGGCGATCATGAGATGGTGCTGCGCCGGCCTCCGTTTGGCAGCAAAGTAAAACACGCGCATGACATGGGTCGCGAGTACAACGTGCTCAGCAAACTGCACGCTGCGTATCCTTCGCCCAGGCCGCTGGTTTTTTGCGACGATGAATCCGTGATCGGGGCGCCGTTCTACGTCATGCAGCGTGTACGCGGAGTGATTCTGCGCCGCAAGTTGCCAGATGGCTTCGCCCTGCCGCCGGACACGGCCCGCACGTTGAGTGAGTCTTTTGTCGATAACCTTGCCTTGCTCCATCAACTGGATTACACTTCGCTCGGCCTGGGCGAACTGGGCAAACCTCAGGGCTATCTGGAGCGGCAGGTCAAGGGCTGGATCGAGCGTTATCACGGATCCATGACGCATGAACTACCGGAGGTGGCGACTCTCGCAACATGGCTCACCGCCAATATGCCCGCCAAGAGTGACAGCACGCTGGTCCACAATGACTACAAATATGACAACATTGTGCTGGCCGAAGATGACATCACGCGCATACGCGCCGTGCTGGATTGGGAGATGTGCACCCTGGGCGATCCGTTGACCGATCTGGGCACCGCTATTGCTTACTGGGTGAATGCGAATGATCCGCCGGAGATGCAGATGGTGCGCTGGGGCCCCACCACTCTCGACGGCAGTCTCACTCGCGCTGAGATTGTGGAACGCTACGCGCGGCTGACCGGGCGCGACGTCTCCAACATTCTCTTCTACTATGTTTTTGCCTTGTTCAAGGTAGCAGTGATCATTCAGCAGATTTACTATCGCTACCATCACGGACTGACCAAAGACCAGCGCTTTGCCACTTTGGGTGAGTTCGCCAGGATGCTGATGCAGACGGCGCTGCGCGCCGTCGAACGCGGAACGATTTAACGGTAGTACCGCACCAGCCACTCCGCCACACATGCCGGCTTTTCAGAGCCTTCAACTTCAATGGTTGCGTTATATTGTGCTTCCAGACCCTCAGGCTCAACGTCTCTGGTTGCAACCAGCACAAACCTTGCCCGGATCCTGGCCCCCACTTTCACCGGAGAGACAAAACGCACCTTGTTCATCCCGTAATTCACAGCCAGGCTGAACTTCTCATCAATCGATACCGACGTTTCCATGAAATGGGCGAGGAGTGAGAGCGTAAGAAATCCGTGCGCAATCGGCGTTTTGAACGGCGACTCCTTTTTCGCTCGCTCCACGTCCACATGTATCCATTGGTGGTCCAGCGTGGCATCGGCAAATTTCTGCACGCGGTCCTGCGTCATGGTGAACCATTCGGTGACAGCCACTTCCTGTCCAACCAATTCCTTGAGCGCGTCGAGAGAAGCTAACCTTCGTTGTGGCATAGCGACCTTTCCAGACTGAACAGTTTACATGCTGAGCTTCTTATTCTGTTGCTTCGCTCCAACCGCCGAGGTTGGTTTTCTTGTGGTAACACCTTCAAGGCCTTGAAGTAGCGGGCCCGCGTACGATAGCGCGAGCCCTTAATCTTACCCTTCCGATTGTGTCGCTTACTTCAATGCAGCAACTGGAGAATCATGGAAATGCCATCGCCCGGCTAAGGTAACTGGCTGACACCGCGGCAAGGCCATCCGTGCTAGAATCCTGCAACTCTGAACTAAACCCATTGTAGGAAGAACATCTGCCATGAAGCAGCGGGATCTTCAGCTCATATTGCTCTTGTCACTCGCCTTACTTTTATCTTTCGCGTCAACTGCCCATGCCGGAACTCCACAATGGGTTGAGGTAAAGTCGCCGCACTTTTCCGTTATTACCGATGCCGGCGAGAAAAAAGGCCGCGAAGTTGCCACGCGTTTCGAGCAGATGCGCGCAGTCTTCGGGAAATTGTTTGCGCGCGCCTCGGTCAACATCCCGGTGCCCTTGCAGATTGTGGCTTTTCGCAACGGGAAAGAGCTTTCGCAGATGGCCCCTCTGTATCACGGCAAGCCGACCGAACTCGCAGGCCTGTTCCAGTCCGGCTCAGACAGAAGCTTCATCATGCTCGATATGTCCGTGGACAATCCGTTCAATGTGGTCTTTCACGAATACGCCCACCAGTTGATGGACGGCAATCTCAAGGACGAAGCAGCGCCGTGGTTTGATGAAGGCTTTGCGGAATACTTTGCCACCATTACCGTGGATGGGAAACAGGCGCGCGTCGGCAAGATCCCCGATGATACTTACCTGATCCTCCGCCATGCCGGAATGATGAAAGTCACCGACCTCATGCGCGTCCAGCATAACTCGCAGGCTTACAACGAGAGCGGTGACCGTAGAAGTGTGTTCTATGCGGAATCCGCCATGCTGGTCCACTATTTGTATGATCGCCAGTTGGTGCAAAAGCTCGCGGTTTACTTTGACCTGGTCAACATCAAGAGAATCCCGATTGAGGATGCTATTCAGCAGACCTTCGGAATGTCGGCGTCTGATTTTGAAAAGGCTTTCCGCAACTACGTTCTTGACGGCCGGTACACCTACCAGGCAATGCCGACGCCAGAGATCGAAATGGCAGGCTATTCCTCATCGCCCTATGCTCCATCCGATGTTGCGGCCCTGATCGCCGACATTCATAGCCATTCGCCTGACTATCACGACAAGGCCATTGACGAATATCAGGAGATTCTGAAAACTGACCCTGAAAGCGCGACAGCTCTTCGCGGCCTGGGCTACGCTTACCTTGAAAACAAGGACTATGACAAAGCGAGTGACTATTTTCAGCACGCCGTAAAGCTGAACTCAAAGGATGCTCGCGTGCACTACTACGTGGCCCTGCTGAAAAGCCGCGACCATGGAGCTACTTTCAACTACACCAACTCGCCGGACCTGCCGGAAGTGATCTCTGAGCTTGAAACCGCAATCTCGCTCGATCCCACCTTCGCCGACTCTTATTCTCTGGTGGCATTTGCCTATGCCGCGAATCATGAGCGCGAAAAGGGCCTGGCGAGCATGCAAAAGGCCCTCTCACTGAGCCCGCGCAACGAATGGTACCAATTCAACTTTGCGCAGATGCTGATTGCCAATCAGCGGGTTGATGATGCCGAGAAGGTCCTGCGTAACCTGGAGAGAACTTCAGATCAGCGGCTCGCCTTCAGCGTTCAGAATTCCTTGAACACCGTTCAGTTAATGAAGCAACACCCCGTTCGCGTGAGTTCGCGGCCGGAAGCAAACGAGAACGAAGACGATGAAGACAGCGACAGCCATCCCATAAGACTCGCACCGGGAACCGGCGATTCGCCAAGGGAATCACATATCACCATCACCCTCAAGCCAGGGCAGAAGCCGCCAAAGAATGCGGAGATACGTGGCAAACTTGCTTCTGTGGATTGTTCCAAGCCCAAGGCCGTCACGTTCACTGTGGTGTCTGACTCACAGACCGTAAAGTTGCAGGTGCCTGATCCGAAGACCCTTCTGGTCACCGGCGGGGGAACATTTTCCTGCTCGCTGGCCGATAAGAAGGTAGCGGTCAACTACCTCGACCTTGGAGACGGCACGGGCATCGCCATGATTCTGCAACTGCTGCATTGAAATTGAGAGATTAAGGGCTCGCGCCGTCTACATTCCGCCGGTAACTTCCAGCACCTGGCCGGAAACATAATCAGACAGCGGCGATGCGAAAAAAAGGACAGCTCCGGCCGCCTCTTGCGTCGAGCCTGCGCGTCCCATGGGTATGAACTTTGACATCATTTGCAGCCGGTCGGCGGGGATGCCAAGGTCAATCTCTACGCCTTGACGCTGGATCTTCACCTGTTCTTCTTTCGCCTGCGTCAACCGCGTGTCAATCCACCCAAACGCCACGGCATTGGCCTGCACGTTGAACATGCCCCACTCTTTAGCCAGCGTACGCATCATGCCTACGACGCCCGCCTTGCCGGCAGAGTAATTCACCTGGCCAGGATTACCGCGCGTTCCCGTGGTTGAGCTGATGCCAATGATCTTGCGCGCACGCGCCTTTCCTGTTTCGGCCTGCTCCTTCTTGGCCGAGTCGCGAATGAACGTAGACGCTGCCCGGATAATGCGAAAGGGCGCTGTCAGATGGCAGTCGATGATCGCCTGCCATTGCGCGTCAGTCATTTTGTGGATGACGCCATCCCAGGTGTAACCGGCGTTGTTCACGATGATGTCGAGCCCGCCAAACTTCTCCAGCGTGGCCTTGATGAGTGCGTCGGGAAATGCCGGGTCAGTCACATCGCCTGCGTGAGCATGCACCTGTCCGCCTGACTTCTGAATAGCCGCAGCAGCTTCCTTGAGCGGCACAGGATCGATGTCCGACATAACGACGCGCGCGCCATGTTCGACAAACAGCTCTGCCGTGGCCTGGCCAATGCCGCGAGCTGCTCCGGTAACAATGGCGACTTTTCCTTCCAAAAGTTTCATTAATAGCCTTTCAGCATTTCTGTGGTGGCAAAGCACAAGGTCCCTCACCCCTACTCACGCGCTGAAGACTGCGCGCGTTCGCTGACGGGGATTCGGGATGACGAGACTAGTTTTGTCCCGGAAGAATTCCCTGAAGCAGCATGGTCACGAATGGCATCCTCGGGTTCTCACGACTGCGATCGAGGTCAATCTGAAGCAGTCCTTTTGACATCTGCCACAGCTCCCTTAAAGTCGCCGCTACTTCTTAGTCGCCATCTCCGGTCGAATACTTTCTGTTCCGGACCAGTATTTCTTGCGCAGCTCTTTCTTCAGGATCTTTCCCGTACCGGTCTTCGGCAGTACGTCCATGAACTCAATCGAACGCGGGCATTTATAGTGGGAAAGGCGTCCGCGCACAAACTCCAGTATCTGTTCTTCCGTCGCTTTGGCTCCCGGCTTCAATGAGACCAGCGCCTTGGGAACTTCGCCCCAGCGTTCGTCAGGAATGGGAATCACCGCCACTTCGTACACGTCAGGATGGGCAAGCATGGCCTTTTCCACTTCGAGCGACGATATGTTTTCTCCACCGCTGACGATGATGTCTTTCTTGCGGTCCACGATGAGCAAATAGCCATTTTCATCCATCGTCGCCATATCACCGGTGTGAAACCATCCGTTGCGCATGACCGCCGCCGTTGCCTCCGGCTGCTTCCAGTATCCTGCCATCACGCCATCGCTCTGCGCCACGATTTCGCCAACACTCACGCCGTCATGGGGAACATCCTTGTCGTCCGCGTCCACAATACGGACTTCTACGCCAGGCAAGGCGTAACCAGTGCGCGCCTGGCCGTCATAACGAGCTTCGCCTTCCAGCTCTGTTCCGGCTTTGCACTTGGCGGTGGTTAATACCGGGCAGGTTTCCGTAAGCCCGTAGCCAGAGAAACATTGGATATTGAAGGTCTCTTCCACTTCGCGGACCAGCGTGGGTGATGCCGCCGCGCCGCCAAGGGTGATTCGTTCCAGGCTGCTCAGGTCATATTTGGTACGTTCAGGACAATTCACCAAGGCGGTAGCCATGGTTGGCACCAGGCTGCAGGCGTGGACTTTTTCTTTCTCAATGATGCGGAAGACTTCCGGCGGATCAAACTTAGGAATCATCACATGGGTCCCGCCAGTAAGGGTGAGCGAGTGGGCCACGCCCCAGCCGTTGGCATGAAACAGCGGAATGGTGTGCAGCTCTACCGAGTTTGCGTCACTGCTGAAATTAATGGCCACGTTTAAAGCGTGCAGGTAAATGTTGCGATGCGTGAGCATCACGCCCTTGGGATTGGCGCTGGTGCCACTGGTGTAAAAAAGCTCGGCTACAGCGTTTTCATCCACCTGCATGATGTCATGATGAAAGGGCTCGGCCGCGGCCAGAAGCTGCTCATAGTTCTGCTTGACCATCCAGGTCGCGTGGGGAAGATGGTCGAGTGCAACGTATGATTTCACGGTCTCAAGCTGCGCACGGAAGCCTTCCACCATGGGAGCAAACTGCTCCTGAAAAATGAGCACCGTGGCGCCGGAGTCATTGAGGATATAGGCCAGCTCAGCCGGTGTAAGACGGATATTGAGCGGCAGCAGCACCGCGCCTGCCTCCAGCACTCCGTAATAGCTTTCCAGCAGGCGATGGCAATTTCCGCTGAGGTAGGCGACGCGCTCTCCGGCTTTTACACCCAGCGAACGAAGCGCTCCGGCAAGCTGCGCCGAACGTTGCGCGAACTGAGCATAGGTGATGTGCTCGTCATCGCATACCATAGCGACTTTGCGGGGAAACTGCTGGCTTGCGTAACGTAAAAAGCGAGTTGGCGTAAGAGGAATATTCATGATTGGACTCTGGATAATTTTTGATTGTTCAGGCTGATTGGCCGCCATCCACCACCAGTACATGGCCGGTCACATAATCGGACGCCGCGGATGCAAGAAAAACCGCCGCGCCTTTCAAATCATGATCGGAACCAAACCGGCGAAGCGGAATGTGTGACAACAAATGTTCCTGCTTGTGCTCCAGCACTTTGCCGGACATATGAGTTGGGAACCATCCCGGGGCCAGCGCGTTCACCTGTATGTTGTGCTGCGCCCACTTCCAGGCCAGATCTTTGGTGAAAGAAATCACGCCGCCCTTGCTGGCGTGATAGGCAATGGCATTCACGGTGTCCGGTGGGGCGCCGCGCAGTCCGGCAACAGAGGCAACGTTTATGATCTTGCCGGCTCCTTGTTTGATCATCACTTTGCCTGCGGCCTGCGAACAAAGAAAGGTCCCAGTCAAATTGGTTTCAATGACCTTGTTCCATTCTTCCAGCGTCATCTTCTCCACCAGCGCGCCCCAGGAAATTCCAGCGTTGTTGATCAGAATGTCAATGCGGCCAAACTGGCTTACGCTGTCATCCACCATCTTTTGAATACTGGCGGGGTCCTTCACGTCACAGCCAAGCGCGGCCGTTTTAACGCCAAGAGCGGCCAGATCACGCGCAGCCTCTTCACAGCGTTCTTTTTTGCGGGCGCATAGGACCACATCAGCCCCCATCTCAGCCAGACCTTCCGCCATCTGCCGACCCAGGCCAATAGAACCACCGGTAATCACCGCCACTTTGCCATGCAGATCAAAGAGCTGTTTAACATTGGTCGACTGTGACTGTGTCTGGTTCGCCATTCTGTTTAGCTTTCCTTCTTAGGAGAGATTCCTGTCGGCCTCGGTATGGCCCCGGCCTCCCAGGGAGCTTTTAAGACGGTCTGCCATTCGAGCAATGCGGGGCCGGGACTATGCAGCCACGTCGGGATTGTCTGTTCGAGTTCACCGAATGAAGATGCGCGCATCGCCTGAATACCATAGGCGTCCGCGAGTTGGCAGAAATCCGGATTGCGCAACGCTACTTCGTGCGTTTGCCCGAAAAGAGAACGCTGAAGAAAACCAATCACGCCATAAGCCTGGTCATTCACCAGAAGAATCTTTACCGGGAACTGATATTGCGCCAGAGTGGCCAGCTCATGGGAGGTGTATTGAAAGCCTCCATCGCCGGCAATGCAGATGACCTTGGCCTGCCCACCTGACTGGCGCAAAGCGCACGCAGCTCCGATCGCGGATGGCAATCCGTAGCCCAAAGTGCCGGAACCAGAAGGATAAAGAAATGTTCGCGGCTGCAAGACAGGGAAAAAGGCAGAAGCCCAGTAGTTGAGAATGGATTGATCATTCACCACCACGTCCTGGCGATCAAGCTTGCGGCGCAACAGGTTGAGCGCGCCATAGGCTTCCGATCCAAGGGCTTCCAGACGCAGGTTCTCATTGGCTCGGGCTTCATTCAGATCAAACCATGGTTTTCTGCGGCCAGTTCGTGCTGCAAAGGCGCCAGCGATCGTTCCCATATCGCCGGCAAGAAGCGTGGTGGGACGAATGCGGGTTCCGGGATAGCTTTGATCGTCGACGATTTGCAGGTGCTTTCCAGGCAGGCGAAGACCGAAGCGACCGGTATCGAATTCTGTGAAGCGCGTGCCGAAGGAAATCAGAAGATCAGATTGTTCCAGAACATCCTGCACAGGACCAAGCCGCGAAATACAGCCAAAGGAAAGAGAATGGTCAGCGGCGATGATTCCCTTGCCGGTGGTGGTGGTGAAAACCGGGGCTTGCAGCAGTTCGGCCAGTTGAACGATCGAGGCGGCGTCACCGCGAATACCAGAACCAAGAAGAATGACCGGGCGCTGGCTTTGCTCAATCATGGCTGCCGCTTCGCCAGCGTCGGGCTGCGGCATGGAGGGCGGCTTTGCCTCGGCTGAGGCCGCAGGTGAACCAGTCAGGGGAGCAGCCAGCAGATCATGCGGTATCTCCAAAAATGCGGGGCCAGGCGATGGGCCTTGAAACATGGCTGCAATTTCAGCGATTGCGGCGGGAATTTCATCCGCACTATTGATGCGGCGAGCAATGCGGGTAAGCGGACGGAATATCTCGATCTGATGCGGAGTTTCATGCAGAGCGCCGCCGGAACCTGATTCCAGAGCGGTGGCGATATTGCTGCCAATCACCAGCACTGGAGTATTGGTCTGCAAACTCTCGAGCAGTGGCACCACAGTAAAGAGATTTCCCGGACCGGTGGAGGCAAAAACCACGGCAACGCGTCCGCTTTGGCGGTAATAACCGTCGGCGGCGTAGCCGGCCGCCTGTTCATGGCGGACTACCCAGTGATGAAACGGTTTGGCCTGACGGAGGACTTCATAAATGGGAATGTTGTGGATGCTGGGGATGCCGAAGCCGGTGTCAATGCCGTTGCGCAGCAGAGCGTGAACAACTGCCTGGGCGCCGAGCACGGTTTGAGGAGTAGTGGCCGAGGGAGAAGACATTGCTAGGTCTTTATCGTGATGGAATCACTGAGCACAGCAGCTTCGAAAAAATCGTAAATAGAAAAGAGGACGACGAAGTGAAGGATCACTCCGCCGTCCTCTGGTTAGAGGTTTAGAACGTTGCGCGCAGGCCCAACTGGATCTGGCGTTTCGCCAGGGCCGAGGTGAAGCCAAGAGGATCCGTTGGCAACTTAGAGGCGTCGCCCTTTACGTTCGCGGTCAGGTTGCCGACGCCCCCAAGTGATTTCTTGACCAGGAAGGTCGGATCCACGATGTTGTTTACGCTTGCATAGTTGGTACGGTTGGCCAGGTTGAAACCTTCCGCCATGAACTGAAGCTGGGCTCTTTCACCCAATTTGATGGCGCGTGACAAGCGCATGTCAAAGGAAGTGAAGTCAGGACCCAGTCCCGTATTGCGACCGACTCCAATAGGACGGTCATTGGTGGAGTGGCGGTCGCCGTTCACGTCAGCGCCGGCCAGAAGGTTGAAGGGATGGCCGCTGTTATAGCGGAAAATCGGTGAGATCTGGAAGTTGGAGAGCAGAGCGTGTCCGCCGCCGTTGCCAGTATCAATGGTTGAAAGGAGAACGACCTTGTGACGCTGATCGAAGTCAGACAGTCCGCGTTCGCCGGACAGATTCGTATTATCCTGCGGACCGAAGTCGCTGTTGAAATCCGTTGTGGTGTCAAACGCCTTGCTGTAGGTGTAATTGCCGAACAGCGAGAAGTGATTGCCCATGCGCTTCCTGACTTCCAGAATAGCGCCTTCATAAAGGGCGGAGCCCTTCGATGAATAAACGTTGTCCTGAAGCAACAGCGGATTCTTAAAGCAGGTGACGATGCCCGCGCCTGCGCAAGATGGACCAGCAAAGTTTCTAAACGTGGCCGTGCTGCCATTCTCTAAGGGAAAGCTGGTGAAAGGCGCGGTGGTGAGGTCATTCTGATCAATGGCTACGGGCAAGCCAATGGTGTGCACGTAGATGGCGCTCAGCGAGACGGAGAGACCATGGCCGATCTCACGATCAATGCCGAATTCCGCCTGCTGGGAATAGGGGGCTTTGTAGTCAGTCTGGCCGCTGAATATAACACTCAGTGGAGGCGTGGGGCCTGTATGGGTTACAGCAATGCCGAACTGGGTGAGATCAGCGGGCGTAATGCAAGCGGCCTGGCCGGGCGCCAGTGTACAAGGAGAGATCTTCCCTTGACCAAACAGCTGCCCGAAAATGCCGGCTGAGGTAAGGGCCGGATTGCCTGGAGCGCCGGTGAGCGGAACGAATACCTGCGCAATCTGCCGGACTCCGTTGACTACGCCCAGGGTCTGGGCGACGTCAGCAATCTGTCCGTAGATGGGCGAGTAGAAAATTCCGTAGCCGGCTCGGACAACGGTTTTCTTGTCTTTGAACGGGTCCCAGGCAACACTCAAACGGGGAGCAAAGTTGTTATATGAGGTGTGCAGCACGCCGCTGGGCTGCTGGTCAATCTCATAACGAACACCCATATTCACGGTGAAGTTAGGCTTCAGAGACCAGTTGTCCTGGGCATAGAAGGAAGTTAAAGGACGAGTGTAGTTGTAAACCGGATCGCCGAAACCCTGCTCATAGAACTGAGGAGCTCCCAGTGAAGCGGACTGCAATGAAGTGAGCTGAGTAGCCGCTGCCGTCAAACCGCACAGAGTCGGAAACTGCAGGCAAGGGCTGAGCACCGCGCCAGGCAGATTGCCGAAGACAAAGCGTCCAGGGAAAAAGGTGTGAGACTCAGCGTGGTTGCCACGCAGCAATTCGTATGCGCCGAACTTCAACGCGTGCTTGCCCTCGATCACGCTGAAATTGTCAGCAAATTCGTAACGCCGCATGATGGTCGTGCTGGGAATAAAAATCTGATTACCCAGGCCAGCTACTCCCGGGATGTCCAGGCCAACTTCACCCGGAGCATTGGGGATAACGCTGAAATCGTTATAGTCATACTGCACGCGGGCTTCGTTCAACGTCTTGCCGCTGAACTGGTGGAACCATGAAGCAAGCACCGTATGGTCGAAGTCATGAATTGAGCTGCCGCGGCTGAAGCCCGTGAGCGACTGCACGTCTGGGCTCTCTTCACGATCATGGCCAAAGTTGTAACGCAGGAAAACCTGGTTCTTATCACTGAACTGGTGGTCAAAGCGAACCGAGGCAAGGTATTGACGCGTGGCGAAATTGAACAATCCGCCATTGGTCTCCAATTGGTTCACCAGGAACCCATTCAGGGCGATGTGACCTGGGCTCAAAAACGGGTTTGGAGCTGCAAAGGGGTTCACAGTAAGAAGTGAGGACAAAGCAAACGCACATGTCGGACCGGGGAGCGAGACGGGCGTTGGATTCCCAGGAACGCTCAGGCATGGAACGGCCCCCGGATTTGTAGCCAACTGCCCAATGAGCGCATTATCGGCATCAGTCGGGTTAAAGATTTTGGTGTTGGTCAGGATGGGCACAGCGTTCTGTGCATCCTGCATCAACCCTTCAACCGCGCCATACAGAAATGTTTTGTCTTTCTTGATCGGGAAACCGATGGATCCGCCGAACTGCTCGCGGTTAAGAGAATCTTTAACGTGGGTCCCGGTAACAGGAACGGCAGGATTAAAAACTTGTCCTGGCGTAAGCGCCTGGCTGATTGAAAATGGATTCGCGGCATCCATTGCGTCATTGCGGAAGAAGCCGAATAACGATCCGTGTGTGGTATTGGTACCTGATTTGGTAACAATGTTTACGGTTGCGCCGCTGGCGCCGCCCAGTTCCGCACCGTAGTTGCTGCGGTTGATCTGGAATTCCTGCACCGCTTCCTGGCTCATGGTGGTGCGCACGCCGCCGGCATCGTCGTTGGCTTCGCCGCCGTCAATCGTTACGCTGTTACCACGGCCATTGCTGCCGTAAAAAGAAAGTCCGCTCTGCGGAGTCTGCTTCACACGGAAATCCTGATCCGAGGCCAGACGTGTGGAATCAGAAACGCCGGGCGCGAGCAGGGTGTACGTGAGATAGTCGCGACGGTTGATCGGCAGGTCTTCAATGAATGCCTGATTGATCACGTCTGACTGGCTGGTTCTTTCCGTTTCCACAACCGGTACTTCGGTGGTGACTTCCACTGACTCAGAAACCTGAGACAGTTTCATATGGAAATCCTGCACGGCGGTCTGGCCTACGTTGACTACCAGTGACTTGGCAATTTCCGATTGAAAGCCGGTCTTGTTTACTGTGACGCTGTACGCTGCGGGCGAAAGGCCCGGGATTTGATATTCACCGTTAGCATCCGTGGAGACAGTGCGTTTAGTGCCTTTCGCAACGTCAGTCGCGGTGACTGTGGCGTTGGCTACGGTGGCTCCCGAGGGATCGGTCACCAATCCTTTAAGTCCACCTGAGGAGCCCACGCCCTGGGCGTGCGCAAAACCTGTGATCAGCAGACATACGAATAAAACTTTAGCGAGATTGAACAACCTCATCGATCCTCCTATCCGAAGCGGGAACTCTGCCACGGCATAAACCTTGGACGGGAAGCCCAGGCATTTGTCCCTTAAAACGCTGAATGAATCCTCATTCAGATATTGCTTGTGCATAAGCCGCATCTTCAATCCATGTCCACGTCGTCGCTTCGTGATTCCTTAGCAGCATCCGTAGAGACTGTTTTCAGGTCAGTGCAGGCATATGAATTCGGCGACGAATTATCTACTGCTCTGGACGTTTTGTCAAAGCATTGAATCTATTAGGACGTGCCCCCAGGTTCCTGGCCATTTTCTAAGGCCGTTCCGCCGGTTCCGGCTGGTTCCCGAGGATCTTCTGCCTGCGCTTGGCCATATAGTCGGCGAACATGGCCCCAGCCCGGGCCGGAAAAAGGCGCGCCATCCGGTCCATGCGATAAGCGTCTTTGCCAATCAGAACCCGGTCTTTATTCTTCAAGACTCCACGCACAATGGTGCGGGCGGCTTCTTCCTTAGTTATGCGCGCTGCCCTGGCGAATATCTTCAGAGCCACGGCCTGATCTTCAGTGCGGGTATGCACTCCGGCACGGGCTTGCACGGCGATGCTGGTGGCAATACCCGCAGGATGTACACAGGTCACTTTGATTCTGCTGGAGCGGAGCTCTTCCCGCAGGGACTCACTGAATCCTCGAATGGCAAACTTGCTGGCACTGTAGGCGGTCTGCCCGGGCGGCCCAATCAGGCCGAATACGCTGGAAATGTTCACTATCCGCCCCGATGACGCTTTGTGAAGAAGGGGCAAAAAGAACTTGCAGCCGTGGATAACGCCCCAGAAATTGATGTTCATCAACCAATCAAACTCAGCCAGAGTGATATCGGCAAAGCTACCGTGCAATGCGACTCCGGCATTGTTGATCAGAACTGACACGGAGCCAAAATCCCGACCTACCTGAATTGCGAATGCTTCCACCGCCGCGGCATCGGAGACGTCCACATGGTAAGTTTTGGCGTCCGCCGTACCGAGCAATGACGCCGTCTGCTTCAGACCCGCATCATTCACGTCCGCCAGAGCAAGACGAGCGCCGAGTTGCGCGAACTCAACGGCGAGCGCCTGCCCAATTCCCGAACCCGCTCCGGTGATGACTACGATTTTGTCTTTCATATTGTCGCTCCGCTCCAAACCGCTCGAGAGCTAATTCTCGTGGTTAAATCAACGCGCTCCCGTTACAGCGGGCTCGGCGCGCGTGGACGGCGCGAGCCCTTGTCATAATCGTTATCTCGCATCGTCGTCGCGATAAATCAATAAACCTCTGCCCCCTGTCGTACAGGCGGGGCGCATTCCGGCGGCTTCGGTACAGACATCTGCTGGCGCAGCTTCTTTTCTTTGCGTGCCAGTCGCGGCAACAGAAACCTCCTCGCCAGCTTCATCCTGCGCAACGCCGCGTGTGGGTCCACCAGATGCGTGGTCGGCAACGGAACGCCCGACTCCTTCATCACCAGCCCGATCGGCAGCTCCATCTTTTCCTGCAACTGAATCATCTGCGCCACCAGCTCCGCCGCAGGCGTAAGTAGCGGACCGAATCCATAGCGCGCCTGTCCTGTACCGATCACATAAAGATTCTTCACCGTGGGAAGAACACATCCGGCATAAAGAAACGCGAGGCCGCCCTGCACCGGCACCAGGTCTTTGGGCAGAAATGGAAAGCTCACATGAAAGCCGGTGGCTGCCACTACCATGTCAAACTCTTCCCTGCTGCCATCCAGAAATTCAACCGTGCGACCTTCGAAGCGACGTACGTCCAGCTTAGGCGTGATGCGCCCGTGGCGGATGTAATGCAGCAACTCGCTGTTGAGAGTCGGATGTTTTTCAAAGATGCGATGGTCAGGTCTGGGCAGCCCGTAGGCTTCATACCTGCCCACGATCACACGCAATAGCGCCCTCAACAACAATCTCTGCGCCCACAGCGGGGTCCACCATGGGACGGCTTCCACCAGTGGTTTGCCCAAGAGAGTCTTGGGCAGAAACCAATAGCCATGTCGAATGCTGATGGCCGCGCTGCGTCCAACGCGCGCCGCCTCGGATGCCACGTCACAAGCGGAATTTCCGCCGCCAATCACCAGCACACGCTTGTCACGCAACTGCTCGGGATTTCTGTACTGCTTGGAGTGGATGTACTCGCCTGTGAACTCGCCGGGATAGCTGGGCCAGCGCATGTCCCAATGATGTCCGTTGCACACCAGCACGCCGCGATAGACACGCCGCTCGCCATTCGCAAGTTCCACTTCCCAGCGATGATCAGCCAGGGGCCGGCAAAATTGCACCCGCGTCTTGAACTGTATGTTGCGACGCAGATCAAAATGCTCGACATAATCAGCCAGGTAGGCGCGCATCTGCTCGGCGCTGGGAAAATCAGGATAGTCGGCCGGCATGGGATAGTCGGCATATTCGGTGGTCCGGCGTGAAGAGATGATGTGTGCGGACGAGTACACGCCGTGACGCCAGTTTCCGCCAACGTCAGCATCCGCCTCAAGCTGTTCATAGGCGATACCGGCTTTGGCCAGCGCCCTGGCCACGCTCAGACCCACGGGGCCCGCCCCAATCACGCAGTAACGCGATGATCGATCATCCATACGGCAATTCTCCAGCGCAGGCCACGCGTGAACTCAAAAACGATGGCAGTCTAGCACACGAAGCGAGAAAATGAACCGTGATTCATTCTTGACAGGAAGGGCAAGGCCCACGAGAATGACAGGCCATGGCTGAAGCCTACAGCAGCAGACTTGCCGATATCACCCTGCCGGACGTGGACCAGCGCCCGGTAAAGCTGGGATCGTTATGGAGTGCGGGACCTGCCGTGGTGGTTTTCCTCCGACACTATGGCTGAATTTTCTGCGGAGAGCACGTCGCGCAGTTGCGCGAATACGAAGACCAGTTTCGCAAAAAAGGCGCCACGCTGGCAGCCATCGGCCTGGGCGATTTCACATATGCCAGGTTCTTTCGCGAGAAGACCCATATCTCATTCCCATTGCTGGTTGACGAAGACCGCAAAGCCTACAGCAAGCTTGAACTGAAGAAAGCCAACATCTTTCATTTGCTGCGTGGCGACAACATGAAGTACCGCAAGCGGGCCAAGGCCGGCGGACATAAACAACACAAACTGGGAAAAGATCCGTTTCAACTGGGCGGTAGTTTTATCTTTGCGCCTGGAAACAAAGACCTGTTCGTTCATATCAGCGATACGTTCGGTGACAACGCCCAGCCAGAAGAACTGCTAAAAGCGTTGGGGTAGCGGCGCAAAAGATCCGCGTTCATCCGCGCGAATCCGCGGTAAGTTTTGCCTTTCTCCGTGTCTCCGTGCCTCCGTGGTACGCTTCTGTTTTTGTCTCCGGTGGCCTCCAAAATCGGTAGAATGAAGCACAGCAGATGTCGCCTTAGCTGCGAATTTGGCTGACTGGACGTGCATTCATGACTAAAGAAGAAATCCTCAAGAAGCACAAGCAATATCTCTTCCCTTCCATCAGCAACTATTACTCCGATCCGCTGGTGACCGATCATGCCAGCATGCAGTATGTATGGGACACGGAAGGCAAGAAGTATCTGGATTTCTTCGGCGGTATCGTCACCGTCTCTGTGGGCCACTGCAATCCGCGAATCACCTCTAAAATCAAAGCCCAGATCGATAAGCTCCAGCACGCCTCCACTATGTTTCCCAATGAAGGCATTGTGGCGCTGGCGGAAAAGCTGGCAGAGATCGCTCCTGGCGAGATCAGCCAGAGCTTTATCAGCAACAGCGGTACGGAAGCCAATGAGATGGCCATCCAGATCGCGCGCATGTTCACTCGCAACTTTGAAGTGGTGGCGTTGCGCCACGGCTACAGCGGACGCTCCGCCATTGGCCAGTCACTCACGGCTCACAGCACCTGGCGCAAATCTCTGCCCGTGCCCGCCGCGGGATTCGTACACGCTCTCAATCCTTATTGCTATCGCTGTCCGCTGGGGAAGACGTATCCGAGTTGCGAAGTGGCGTGCGCCAAAGATGTGGAAGCCGTGATCCAGACCTCCACCTCCGGCCAGATTGCCGCCTTCTTTGCCGAGCCGATTCAGGGTGTGGGCGGTTTCATCACGCCGCCGAAGGAATATTTCAAGATCGTTTATGAAATCGTGAAGAAGTACGGCGGCCTGTTCATCGCCGACGAAGTTCAGACTGCCTGGGGACGCACGGGCAGACGCTGGTTCGGGATTGAACAATGGGACGTGACGCCGGACATTATTACGTCCGCCAAAGGTCTGGCGAATGGCGTGCCGGTGGGCGTTACCATGACGCGTCCGGAGATTGCGGCGAGCTTTCAGGGACTGCAGATTTCAACGTTTGGCGGAAACCCGGTGACGTCCGTGGCAGCCAAAGCGACGCTCGATCTGATTGAAGAAGACCATCTCGCGGACAACGCGGATGTGGTAGGCCGCTATTTCCGTGAAGGACTGGAAAGCCTGCAGGAAAAATTCGAGCCCATCGGCGATGTGCGCGGGATGGGATTGCTGCTGGCCATGGAGTTTGTGAAAGATCGCGTGAGCAAAGAGCCGGACGCTGCCATGACGAATAAGTTCATGGAAGAGTGCCGCAATCGCGGACTGCTGGTAGGCAAAGGCGGGCTTGGCGGCAACGTGGTCCGTACGTCACCGCCGCTGAACATCAGCAAGAGCGACGTCGACGAAGCCATCAAGATCATGGACCAGGCGTTGACGGCAATTGCGCCGGCAATGGCGGGTGCGTCGATGCGGACTTAAAGTGAAGCTTTAACGAACCAACTGCCGCTCGGCCGTCTCGGCCGCTCGCAACGCCAGGCCTTTTGCTACAGAAGTAAACTCGCTGCCGCCGATCAGCTTTTCGGCACCGAAGCGTTGGGCAAATATCTCTCGCACCGCCGGCACAAAAGCCGATCCCCCGGTGAGAAACACCCGGTCGACGTCGCTGATATTCATGCCGCAAGCAATGAACAACTCGTCCACAGTCCTGGCAATCGCTTCGAGATGGCGGTTTATCCACTTTTCAAAAGATGCCCGCGCGACCTGCTTATCAATCTTGATATCGCTCTGCTGAAACACGAATCGTGACTTCTCCTCGCTGGAGAGCGCGACTTTCGTCGTCTGCACCGCACGGTGCAACTGGTAACCCAGATCCTCTTCCACCAGATGAATCAGTGCAGCAATGCGGTCAGGCTCAACCGCCTGTGTGAGCAGAGACTTAAGCAGCCGCATGGTGTCCGGCGCTTTCAAAAACGACGCGTAATGCCAGCGCTCCAGGTTGAGATAAATCCATGCCGGGATGGGCAGCAGCTTTTCCATGGACCGGTAATCGGTGCCGGCGCCAAGTTGCGGCGAAACCAGATTGCGGACGATGGCGGCATCAAACGTATCGCCAGCCAGCGGCAAACCGGCATTGCCAATGATGCGCTGCTGGGGCGTGAGTTCCAGGCGTGAACGCGGGCCCACTCGTACCAGAGAAAAGTCACTGGTGCCGCCGCCGAAGTCGGCCACCAGCACAACTTCCTCATGGTCCAGCGTGCTTTCATAGAAATAAGCTGCGCCGACCGGCTCAAACTCGAACTCCACTTGGTTAAGTCCGCACGCGTGAAGCGCGGCGGTCACACGGGCGATGCCGAAGGCTTCGTCTTCCGGAGTGTCAGCGCCGGCAAAACGCACCGGCCGCCCCACTGTGACGGTGTCGCCTAAGGGCCCGAGTTCCGCCTCAGCTTCCGTCATCAACTCTTTCACGATGATGCCAACAAGATTCTCAAACGTATAAGGTCGCCCGCCAATCACAGTCGAGGTAAAGGTTCGGTTGGCTGCGAACGACTTCACCGACTGAATGAGGCGTCCCTTGTGTTCGTCCTCCAGATATCTGGCGATGGCGGTTGGGCCGGCAAAAGCACGACGAGCAGGCCTGGGCGCGCCTTTCACAGTCGGCGGGAAATAGAGGATGGAGCGAAAGCTTTCCGTGAGGCCGAGCGGCGAGGCAAATTGCGCAACTTTGACTGTGGGACTTCCATGGGAGAAATCGCTGCTGTCTACAACTGCCAGACTGCTGTTGGTTGTTCCGAAATCCAGGCCAATGTGCCTTGCCAAAATTGATCCCCGTGCGTTGCGCTGGATTCATTATAGAAGGGCAAGTCGGCACTCATGGGATTCCGAGCATTTTTGGATTTCAAATTTGAAATTTCAAATTTTAAATTTTAAATTCTCTTCATTCCTTCAGCGCTTGCATCAACACGCTTCTCACCTTCACCTGCTGATCATGTGCAAGCTTTTCACCCTTTGATGTCAGATAGAACACGTCGATCGCCATCTCGCCTTCCGTGTCGATGAGGGCGATCTCGATGTTGCAGCTCTGTTCAGAAAGAAGCGAGCTGATGCGGTAGAGCAATCCAGGGCGGTCCTGCGTGATTACCTGTATCACTGAGGTCCTTGAAGCGGAAGATGAGGACGAGGCCGAGGATGACGACGAAGCCGATGACGAGGACGAAGCCGAGACCACGTCGTGCCAGTCCACCAGCGTCTGCACTTTAACTTTGCGTGGCAGGTCCTGATTGCTACGGAGGCGGTGCTGCAGCAGCTTTTCCAGATCGACCGCGCCGGAAAGCACGTCTGCCACGCTTTTCTTGAAGCGGTCCCATTCGGGAAGGTTGAGTTCAAGAGTGCGGAACCGGTCAGTAAAGTGGAACGTGTCTACTACGATGCCGGAGGCATTGGAAAAAGCATTGGCTTTCACAATGCTCATGCCCCACGCTGCCAGAACTCCGGTCATACGGGCAAAAAGCAGCGGACGGTCCGTGGTAACCAGAGTGAGATCAAACCAGTGGCGTCCGCGCTCCAGATGCAGTTGCACCGGCTCACTCTTGAGCCGGCCCGCCATCTCAAGGTGGCCCATCACCTGGTTGGCCGAGTATGTGGCCAGATATCTTCGCGGCAACCCTTCAAGAAAAGGTTTAAGCCTGCGCCCGGCTACCGGCGTGAGTGCCCGCACCATCTGGTCTGATTCCGCCGAGTCGCCATGGAGCCGGTTGTCCATGTTCAGGTTCAGATAATTGGCGGTTTCAATGTAAAGCTGCCAGATGTTTTCCGCCTTCCATGGCGTGAGCGCCTCAGGATTCACCGCTTTGATGTCGGCGTACGTCATGAGGCAGAGCATCTTCAATCGCTCAGGCGCCTGCACCAGTTCGGCTAGGCCGCGAACAGTTTCCAAATCAAAAATGTCCCGCCGCAATGCCGCTGACATCGCCAGATGATTCATGACCAGAAAGCGCACGGTGTCACAGTCTGTGGCTTCGAGATCGAGACGTTCCAGTACGCCGGCGACAAGGTCCATGCCGGCGGCAATATGGTCTGAACTGCCAGCGCCTTTGCCCACGTCATGCAGCAGCAGCGATAGATATAGAAGTTCCGGCTGCTCAAGTTCAGTGAGCAATTCGGCATAGCGCTGGTCCCATTCCGATGAGGAATCCTTCAGGCGATGGAGACTTTCAATGGCGAGAAAAGAATGCTCGTCAACCGTAAAGCGATGGTAGAAGTCACGCACCACCAGTGCATCAATGGCCTGAAGTTCCGGCAGCACCAGCGTCAGATAGCGCAGGGCATGCATGGTGCGCAATGCGTCAGCCGCATGCGTCTGCAAAAGGATATCCTGAAGATAGATCCAGAGCTCAGCGCCGCGTGGAGGTGTTGCCGCCATGGCGGGAAGCACGTGTTCCACGCGCTGCTCGGTGATGGTGCTGAGCTTGAGGCCATGCTGGGCGATGAAATGGAAAAGTTGAAGCAGTACTTCAGGGTCCTGCACGGAGCCCGGCTGGGCGAGAAACACCATGCCGTGGACGACGGAAAACGTGTCATTGGAGACGCGAGCGCGCCAATCCTGGAATTGCCGGACGATGCCGGACCACGCAGCCGGCACTTCTTCCAGCAAACGGATGCAGCTGCGATGCACAGAGCGCGCGTTGCTGAAATAGAGCCGCATCCAATCGGCGGACGTAAGCGTGGTGGCGTCGGGCGCGCCGATTTTTTTGGCGGCGGCTTCATCCTGGGCCGACCAGCTCAGGGCATTGTCGTCACGGCCGTGACGAAGATGCAGGAAACAGCGGACAGCGGTGATGAATTCAAGCGCATGGCTCACCTGCTTGCGCGAGCCGGCGGGCAGAAGATTGTTCTCTTCCGGCCAGGCATGCAGCTTGTCCATGGCAGAGATCAGAAGCAGCCAGTGAGCCACATTGAAATCACGCAGGCCGCCGGGACAGTCTTTTACATTTGGTTCCAGATGAAAGACGGTGTTGCCATGTCTGGCATGGCGGCTGCGCGTGAGCTCAACCAGCCGCTGCACCAGAGGCTGGGCTTCACGCATCACCAGTTTCGGGATGATCTTGTCATGCAGACGCAAAAACAGTTCGTTATCGCCGGCCAGGAAACGGCAGTCGAGAAGCGAAATAGAGAACTCGACGTTGTTGGCGTCAAAACGATCACACTCAGAAAGCACGCGGCTGGCTGGACTCAACTTCAGGCCAAGGTCCCACAGCTCCTGTGAAAAAGCCCGGATTGAATCTTTGAGCGCTTCTTCAGATTCGCGTTCGGCGTGAAGGAAAAGCAGGTCAATGTCTGAGAACGGAAACAGGTCATTGCGTCCGTATCCGCCAATGGCCACCAGGGCAAATCTCTCTGCTGCCGGATTGCCGGCAAACAGAGTTTCCCAGAGACGAAGAACAATGCGGTCCACCAGCGCGGCGCGCTGGGCGACCAGCTTTCGGCCGTCACCATACAGGTTGAATTGTTCCACGCACTGGGCGAACCCGGAACTATAGAGTTCGCGTAACTCGCTGCTCAGGAGAGAGGCCGCAGCATTCATGAGGCAGACACCTTATGGCTCCGTGGTCCGGAGCGGAAACATGCGTCCCTAAACTTGCGCTTCACAGCGCGCCTTCACCTCGTTCTTCATTGCGTATGCGAATTACCTCGTCCACGCGCGACAGAAAAATCTTGCCGTCGCCAATTTTGCCGGTGCGGGCGGCAACGGAAATGGCCTGCACGGCTTTTTCCACCATGGCATCCGCCAGAACAAGTTCAACCTTTGTCTTGGGAATGAGGTCAACCGTATATTCCTGCCCGCGGTAAAACTCGGTGTGGCCTTTTTGTCGTCCATGTCCGCGCACCTCCAGCACGGTCATTCCTTCAACACCAATCTCATGGAGAGCATCCTTCACCGCATCGAGCTTGGAGGTGCGAATCACGGCTTCAAGTTTTGTCATCGTGACCTTCCTGGAATGTCAACCGTTACTTTAACGTTGCGATGCATGGCATTTATGTAGAGACCTCGTAATAGTAGCCCTCTTCGCCGTGCTGAGTAAGATCCAGGCCCTGAATTTCATGCTCTTCACTGACACGGAGCCCGATGGTCATATCCACCAGCTTCAGAATCACAATGGACCCCACCGCAGCCAAAACCCAGGCGATCACCACACCCATCAGCTGATTCAACATCTGGTGCGCGTTCCCTTCCAGCAGTCCGGATGCGATGGTGTTCCCTTTCGCATCCTTGAACATGGGATTGACCGCGCTTGAGGCGAACACTCCGGTGAGCAACGCGCCAATGGTTCCACCGGCGCCGTGTACGCCGAAGGCATCCAGTGTGTCGTCATATCCAAAGCGCGCTTTGACCTTGGCCACCATGAAATAGCAGAAGACTCCGGCTATCAGGCCGATAGCCAAAGCTGACATGGGACCAACGAATCCGGCTGCCGGCGTGATGGCGACAAGGCCAGCGACAGCGCCGGAAATCGCTCCGAGGGCGCTGGGTTTGCCGTTGCGGATCCATTCTGCGGCGGCCCATCCAAGAGCTGCCGTAGCAGCAGCGAAATGTGTGGCAACGAAGGCGCTCGTAGCGAGGCTGCCTGCGCCCAACGCACTTCCGGCGTTGAATCCAAACCAGCCGACCCACAGCAGACACGCGCCGATAAAGCTGAGCACCACGCTATGCGGAGGCATGTTCTGTTTGGGATATCCGACTCTTTTACCTAAATAGAGTGCGCATACCAGGGCAGAAACGCCCGATGTAATGTGGACAACCGTTCCGCCGGCGAAATCGAGGGTGGGAAAGCGTCCGCCCAGTGAAGCGTTCAGCAATCCGTTCTTGCCCCAGACCATGTGGGCCATGGGACTGTAAACCACGATGGACCACAAGACCATGAAGACGGCCATGGCGCTGAATTTCATGCGCTCCGCAAATGCGCCGGTGATCAGCGCAGGCGTTATGATGGCAAACATGAGCTGATAGATCATGAAAGTCTGCGCTGGAATGGTAGCGGCATACGCAGGATCGGGCGCTGCTCCCACGCCTCGTAGAAAGAGATTGTGAAGGCCGCCAATAAATCCGCCTCCGTCACCGAAAGCCAGCGTATAGCCGAAGATGGCCCAGGTGGTGGTAACGATCGCCATCATGGCGAAGCTTTGCATCATGGTGGCAAGAACGTTCTTCTTGCGGACCAGGCCGCCGTAAAACAGAGCCAGGCCAGGCCCGGTCATCATCAGGACCAGGGCGGCGCTGGTGAGCATCCAGGCGTTGTCGGCGGAGCTTTTGGCATCGGCAATCTGTTGCTCGATTTTGGCCAGACGATCATTTTGCGCGTCAACGGGCGCCGCAGAACTCGTCGCGGGTGCGGCTGGGCTGGCGCTTTGAGCCAGCGAAATGAGCGGCACAAGGAAAGACAGGGCGGCAATCAGTACAAAAGTCCTGGACTTGTTCATGATTCGGTGACCGCCCCGTGCCGGCGTAAGGCCGTGCAGAGCTTAGACACAATCTACCCAGCCAGGCCCAATGCGGGAAATTGAAAATATTTATCGGAGCTATAAGCATTCCCATGAGACAAGGCCGGCTGGCAAGTCTCTCGACTGAACAAAACAGGTGTTTAGTCGATCAATGAATGTCGCGGAGGCAGAGAGACAGCGTTATAAGTGGCGTTAAAGGGTGCAAAGGCTGCGATGCCGCTGGCGAAAGGGCATTTCTCATCCCCGGCTTCTGGAATATACGGCGAGTACCTGCGGAATTAGGAAAGTGAAGACCTGGGCTGCGTCCTTGGAAAATCAATGTTAGATTTTTCAGGCGATATAACCGTTTCTCAATTTTTCAGCGATCGATGCAGTAATGCTTTCCAGTTCTTTCAATATATTGTCATGGAGACCGAGGTTGGCGGCCCGCAGAGCCGTCATCGGGTCCTTGCGGAACCAGCGCGCATTCATAGCCGAGCGTTCCAGCCATTCATTGAGCTGCTTCTCTCTGGTAGTAAGTTCGTTCAACAGGTTGGATAATCTATCATCCACAGCGCCAGGACCCGGCGTTTGGCCGACTCCAAACAGATAAGAAACAATCCTGGCTTCTGCCGAAGAAAACTGGCCCGGTTTTGAATCCGGTGAAACGCCCGTACACCGGTGAAGCCGTTCAGCCAACTCCAACAGGTTCGGTCCTGAACTGGCGGCGATAAAAACTCCACAAGCCCCGCAGTACGATTCGATCACCCTGCTCCCCTTTCGCGACTTGCGTTGAGGTATGCATTCTGACGCCAATAGAACCACCCATGACAGGATGCCTCTGTGCAGCATCCTATCCACCTTGCTCGAGGATTACTTTTGTCTCTCTGCATTGCTAGAGTGCTGTATTGAACAGAAAATATATGGACTAGTCCTAAAAAACACTAAACATCACATTGAAGCAGGTAGATTATGACTTTCTTAGCATCATGCCATTACCTGCTAACAACTACAGCCTCAAGTTGAAGCATGTAGATTGCGACTTTCTTAACTTCACGCCACTACTACCACTAATATTTCCATTTCGGTACAAATGTGTTGATACCTGCATAGAACGCAAACTGCCCGACTTTCCCTGAAGCACCGACGTATTAGAAAATGAAAATTCTCCAATGCCACGCGCATTCGGCGAAGAGGGCCATCCTTGTCGTGTCAACCCTCCATGGTGGATGATAGGAAATGAAGAGGGTGAATTGAGAAATAAGAACATTGGGCAAAGACGGGCGGATCCGCTGAATGAACTGGAAAAAGTAGAGGCACGGCTGCAGCAATGGCTCGCCAGGTCCCGAGAGAATGCCAGCTTATTCCGTGCCGACCCAATTGCGGCCCTCAAGGCTGCCGGGGTGGACCTTGAAGATGACACCATGATGGAACTGGAAATGATTTTTTCCAATATTGCCAGGAAACTTCGCTAGGCCGCCCAATACCTGGCATATTTCACGGTTTCTGCGCTTCGATCACGCGCAGAGGCGGAAAATCGAAGGTATAGCCGCTGCGTTTCACGGTCAACCCGGCTTCTCTGAAAATGGTCACATAGAAACCGGTCTGAACAAAATCAGAAATGATTGCCTTGCCGCCAGGCTTCAACACTCTGGCAATTTCCCGGCATGCCTGCTCGCGACCATCCCTGGATGGTATGTTGTGGATGCAAAGATTGGATAGCACAACATCAAACGTCCGATCAGAAAAGTCAAGCTTGCGCGCGTCTTCACTCAAGAGCTCAACTTTGTCCGCGACGCCTTCCTTTTCCAGATTTTCCCGCGTCTGCTCAATTGAATTGTTGGAGAGGTCTTTGCCGCTCCAAATGTCAATGCCTGTTCCCTTTCCCGTGGACAAGCGCCTGGCTGCACCGATGATCAGGAGCCCGCGTCCGGTCCCGACATCAAGCACCTGTTCGTCACCGCGCCAGGCAATCATGTTCAGCATGCGCTCCCGATGGCGGAATTTTCCCCATTTGGAATAAACCAGCATTAACAATCCGCCGACAAGGCAGCCTACCCCTGGTCCGGAGAACACTCCGTTCGCAATCACGGTGACGGAGCCAATGTGTACAGGCGGTACGACGAACCCGAGCACGAGACCCGCGACTCCGACCAAGATCAGATTTCTCACGACGCCAGGCGCGTCGATTCCGTAATCAGGTTTATGAGGCATGTCAGGGAGTGTACAGTCAGGGTGTCTGTCACTCAACGGGATGACCATATAATTAAGCGATATGGCTACGATTATGTACGGCAAGCCGGTTGCCGACCAGATTGAGCTCTGGGTGAAGACGGAAGTCTCGGAGCTGAAAGCTAACCACAACCTTGTTCCCCGGTTGGACGTTGTGCTGGTGGGCCGCAGTCCGGCTTCACAGAGATACGTGGGCAAAAAAATAGAATCATGTGAACGCCTGGGGATGACCGGCCGGCTGCACACTTTCGATGACAACGTTTCTGCGTCTGAACTGCGCGACTTCACTCGTCGACTGAGTGATGACCCTGCGGTTCATGGAATTCTTGTCCAACTGCCGCTGCCGCAACACATAGAAGAACCCGAACACGGTCTGAACAAGTTTGACGTTTTCGACGCCATTCGCGGCGAGAAAGATGTGGACGGAATCTCACGCGGAACTGTCCCGGAACTTTATCGCGCACAGGCTGACGCGATCCTGCATCTGCCGGCAACCGCTCTGGCAGTTCGCCGCATCATGACGTATTACAACATCGCCACGGAAGGCCGGGTTGCCGTGGTGGTCGGCCGCAATGACATTACCGCCAAACCAATCCATCACATGCTGGGCGGACGCATGTGCAATGCAACCGCAATCTGGCTGCACCGGCACACGCGCAAAGAAGACCATGACACGTTCATGCGGTCGGCTGACATTGTGGTGACTTCTGTGGGAAGCGAACGCTACAAAATTACCGCGGACATGGTGAAGCCTGGCGCCACACTGATTGATGTGGCCACACGCGTTGGAGCGGATGGCAAGTTGAATGGCGACGTTGATTTTGAGCGGGTGAAAAATATCGCCGCAAATATCACTCCGGTACCCAAAGGTGTGGGACCGGTTACGGTGGCAGCACTGATGGAAAACGTTGTGCGCGCCGCGCAGTTTACTGCGGGCCTGCGCAGGCCAGGTTACGATTTCAGCGCAATGCCAAGTCCGGCGGTTTCTTAAACACTCATCGTCATCCGAACGCCGTCAATAGGCAGCGTTTTCGTAGGCTGCGCAATCAGCGATTTCCCGCGTTGTCGCTCAACACGATCGACTGTGCCGAATATTGCGTTCCTTCGAAAGTGGCAACAATGGTGACGTTAGAACCGATGCCAATATTCTGGGTCTGCTGCGTGCGTTGCGGATTGAAATGGATATCGTAGTTCTTATTGTCCGTGATGTTGTGAATGGCAAGGAGTCCGCGATGGAGATCCAGAAACGTAAGCGATCCCACGAAAGTAAAGGCGGCTCCGGGCGAGGCAGTGATGATGATTTCGCGGGCGATGCCGCGGTTTCCGCTTTCTGGAGCAAACTTGACGTGCACCAGCGCCCCGGGCTTTATCTGCTGGAACGAAGTGGGAGTCGCCCCGCTGCTGACGCGTGTTTCTTTGTCGACGCCGAAGTGGACCGGCACGGAGTTAATGCTATCGCGCAGCGTGAGTTCGCCGTGCGCTGTATCGACGGCCATGATCTGACCATCGGCATCGGCAGGCGGCGCGTTGACACCGACGCGGATATTGCGGGCAAAAATATCATGCCGCGCGTTGTCCAGCATGGTATCGACATAAACGCGCTCACCCTTCTTTAAAGCGAGCTGCGTGGTCTCAGCGCCGTTGCGGAAGATGTGAGTGCGTTCGTCAAAAAATACAGTCCAGCGTCCACCGCCAAATACCGCGACGGTCATACGATTGCGGATGCGATCGACGTCACGAATGTTCCCGCCCACCAGGGTCGCGTTGCCTGAAGGAAATGGCGGAGGATCGAGAATGGGGTCGCGGCCATCCGTACTCAGTGCGCCAGACGTAGCTGAGCTATCCAGAATTTCAGTCTTTGGCTGCGCAGGTTCGGGTAAAGGCGTGGGCGCAGCGGTTTTGTCAGATCCATTTGGCGTAGCCGAGCGGCTCGATGAAGGCGCAGACGATGGTGAAGATGCCGTGCCCGGCGAGGCAGTATTGGCGGAACCCGGTTGAGGCGTTTCTTTTGGACTGGATGCCGGAGTATTCGGTGCCGGCGTGGGCGAAGATTCCGGCGAAGGAGGCGTTGCTGGAGCAGTCGCGGGACCCGTATTGGCGTTCGGCGTGCTTGCCGGAGTGGCGGAAGTCTGAGGTATTCCGGAAGCCGACTTCGGCTCAGCCGAGGGCTGGGTCTGAGCAAACACCAAACCAGCACTGCAAACGCAGAAGGCAAAGGTCAAAAATTGTAAGCGACGTTGCATAGGCTCCTGAAAACACCTCTTCCAAAAGCCTTGGATGCAAAAAGCAGCAGCTCAGATGGCAGCCTCCAGGTCCCAAAAAACACTATAGCGGAGACGCCCAACCTCTGGCCCGTCACATGCCATCCAAACCATAAGCAGAGCTACTGCTTAAGGCAGAGGCTCGGCTGCGTAACAGCTCTTATTACAGCAGAGGTCTAGGGAATAGATGCGCATTCAGCTTCATTCAAAATTGCTGGTTTCAATGTTTCTGGGTTTGGCTCTGACCGGATCGCAATGCAGTGCGCAGACCTTGCGCCTTCCCTTGCCCAAGAAAAGCAAGTACACACCCGTGCAGCAGTTGAATCGCGATGGTGTGCAGGCCCTGCAAAGAAATCAGATGGACAAAGCCAAGCGTCTTTTCTACAAGGCCTACCTTATCGATCCCAATGATCCTTTCACGCTGAACAATCTGGGATATCTGGCGGAAGCGGAAGGCGACATTGATCGCGCACAGCGGTATTACGATCAGGCGCAGGCCAACACTTCTGACGCCATAGTGGACAGGTCAACTGAGCCGGCGGATGAAGGAAAGTCAGTAGCCAAGATTGCCGGACGCACGTCCGAAGGCCCCATGAGGGTGAACGAGCTGAACAGCCAGGCCGTGCGACTACTGAATAATGACCGTGCGCCTGAGGCCGACTTGCTTCTGCAACAGGCCCTCAAGATCGACGGAAACAATCCGTTCACGCTGAACAACATGGGGTTTGCCAAGGAGAAGGAAGGCGAGCTGGAAGAAGCCATCAATTCGTATGACCGGGCGGCGAAGACCGGCTCACGGGAGCTGGTGGTGGTGACCGTTAATAGAGACTGGCGCGGCAGAGCGATCAGCGAAGTGGCAGAAAACAATGCCGAGAGCGCGCGTAAAGTGCTGGCACACGGAAATGATACGGCAAACCGCGTGGCCCGGCTGAACTTGCGCGGCGTTTCGGCGATGAATCGCAATGATCGCAAGGCGGCGCGGGATTACTTTGAGCAGGCATTCAAGCTCGATCCCAAAAATTCCTTCACCATTAATAATATGGGCTATCTGGCTGAGCTGGGCGGAGACCGTGAGACCGCTCAATCGTATTATGCGGAAGCCCAGATCGCGAATCGCAACGGTTCCAGGGTTTCCGCTTCGACGCGTCCTGAAGCTGAGGGACGTCCGGTGGGACAGGTGGCGGGACAGAGCACGGCCCTGGTGGAAGCCAATATGGCCGAAGTGGCTGAGAGCAAACGTCGCAGCGGTGCTCCGCCGGCTTTGCGTACACGCGATAACAGGGTTGTAGTGGAACCGGCGCATCCGGCAACGCCCAAGACAAACAACAATCAAGCGAATCCGAACCAGCCCAATCCGGACGAAGCGCAACCTCAACCTGATCAACAGCAACCTGATCAGCAGCAGGGACCGCCAACTTTAAAGCAGCGTCCGCCAGATCAAACGCCCACGAACCAACCGCCCCAGTAGTTTGCAGCTACAACAACGGCCCGTTTCCCTTGCCTATTCCGGGTGCGGTTCGGATTGCCGATTCGACAAAGCTCTTGGCCGCTCGCGCCGCATCGATCAACTCTTTGCCTGACGCCAAGTGGCATGCCAGCGAAGTTGAAAATGCGCAGCCTGTTCCGTGGGTTGAGGTACTATCGACTCTCGAACCCACCAGCAACATCGGCTCTCTCTCAGAGCAGCTCACCAGATCAGCGGGGGGATCAAGGTGTCCGCCGGTAATGACCACGTTGCGCGCTCCCAGTTGATGAAGTGCTTCTGCCGCCGCGGCCATTTCTTCGGCCCTGGTCACAGACAGTCCCGTGAGTTCAGAAGCCTCTGCAATGTTGGGCGTAATGACGGTGGTCAGCCCCAACATCTTCTCTTTCAATATCTGAAGCCCGTCTTTTGGCAATAGCTGGGCACCGGAGGATGACCGAATGACTGGATCCAGGACAACGTGAGCAACTTTGTTTCGCATCAGGAAAGCCAACACAGCGCGCGCCGCTTCCGCCGATCCCAGCATGCCGATCTTGATGGCCGCAATTTCAAAGTCGCCGGCCAACTCTTCCAGCGTCTCTGTAATAATGCGGCCTTCCACGGGGTCCACCCGTTTCACCCCGGTGGTTGATTGGACCGTGAGGGCGGTGATGCAACTTACGCCATAACACTTGTGCGCCGAAATGGTCTTGACGTCAGCGGTGATGCCCGCGCCAGAGGAAGGGTCATAGCCGGCAATGGTAAGGATCACGGAAGGTCCCGCAGGTCTTTTAGGATTCATGGCGTGTAAAATTCATGGCGTGTAGGATTCATGACATATAAGATTCATGGCGTTCGCTATGCATCGCCGTACTGGCATTCTTATTGTAAATAGCCACTTCAGCTCCGAAAACATGTCGTTCCTGCTTACGAATCGTGAATTTCACGGTCTAAATTGCGGCAAACTCCGAATAGACACGCTAGTTGATAGTGAAAGTTGCAATTTAGCCGATTGAGGGATAACTTTGTTCACCGTCAACAAAAAATCCTGGAGGGATCGATGAGATCGTCCTGCTTCATGGCACTTGCGCTTCTGGCCACCCTGTCTGTAACAGTGGCCCAAGCGCAGACCGCAACGAAAGCAGCGCCGGCCAACACAACAGCCAACGCTGCCGCATTCCATGTTCCCGTTGAATATTACAAGCTGCCCAATGGCCTGCGAGTTACGCTCTCTCCAGATCACACTGCGCCGACCGTAGCCGTGGCGGTTTACTACCGCATTGGCTTTCGTGTTGAACCGCGCGACCGCACCGGCTTTGCTCACCTGTTCGAACACATGATGTTCCAGGGTTCGCAAAATCTGGGCAAGATGGAATTCATCAAGCTGGTCCAGGCAAATGGCGGGATCCTGAACGGTTCCACGCGCTTTGACTTCACCAACTACTTTGAAGCGGTGCCGTCCAATAAGCTGGAGACCATGTTGTGGGCAGAAGCTGACCGCATGCGCGGGCTCAACATCACCCAGGACAATCTCAAGAACCAGCAGGGCGTGGTGGGCAATGAAGTGAAGGTCAATGTTCTGAACCGGCCGTACGGCGGTTTCCCGTGGCTTGATCTTCCGCAGTATGCGAATACCAACTGGTACAACGCGCACAATTTTTACGGCGACTTGAAGGACATTGAAGCTGCCACGCTGCCTGATGTGGAGAACTTCTTCAAGACTTATTACATTCCCAGCAACGCTGCGCTGGCGGTTGTAGGAGACTTTGAACCCGCCGATGCCAGGAAATGGATTGAAAAATACTTTGCCGGCATCCCCGGCGGACAGGCGCCTAAACTGCCCGACCTGACTGAGCCCAAACAGGAAAAAGAAATTCGCGCTACCAAGCCTGATTCGCAGGCCAAGCGACCGGCCATTGCCGTCGCTTACCACATGCCGGAGCGCAATACTCCTGAGTACTACGCGATGGGCATCCTCAATGAACTTCTGCTTCAGGGCGATGACAGCCTGCTGCATGAGGAACTGGTAAAGAAACGCGGACTCACGGACGACGTTAACGGTGGAGTGAACCTGCTGGGCAATATGTATAACTACAACGGGCCCATGCTGTGGGCATCGTCACTCTTCTATGACAACAACGTGAGTGCTGACACCATTGTTTCCGCCATGGAAACCGTGATTGAGCCGCTACGCAGCAAACCCATCGACCAGAAAGTACTGGACCGGGCGCTGCTGAAACTTCGCTCCAGTTATTACGACGCGGTAGGCGGCGGCAACGGAATCGGCCTGGCTGACCTGCTGTGCAGCTTTGCCCTGTTCGATGACAATCCAGCGCGCGTCAACACCATGGAAAATGAGTTTCGCAAGCTGACGCCGGCGCTGATCCAGAAGACCGCGCAGGAATATCTACGGCCCGGCAATCGCACCGTGCTGGTAATTCAACCCAAAGCAGCGGAACCCGCCAAGCCTTCCGGGGCAGGAAACCCAGGGTCTGGAAACCCAGGGTCTGGAAACTAAGAGGAGCCATGAAAATGAAATCGATCATCAAGCTGATATTGATTCCTGGCCTGGCTCTGGTCCTGAGCTTGCCGGCCATGTCATTGCAAGGCGATACTGCCGCCAAGCCGGAGGCGCCGAAAAAGCAGACACCTCCACCGGGCGGCGCTCCCAAATCATTTTCCGTACCGGAAAAGCAAACCTTCAGCCTGCCCAACGGACTGAAAGTCACCATGGTCCCTTACGGCACGTTGCCGAAAGTGGCCATTGACGTGGTGATACGCTCCGGCAGCCTGAACGAAGCGCCGACACAAGTATCACTCTCTGAGATAACCGGACAGCTCATCAAAGATGGCGGGACTACTAATCGCCCGGCGAAACAGGTAGCAGAAGAAGCGGCAGGCATGGGCGGCGGGATCGATATCATTCCCGGCTCTGATAGCACGCAGGTCTTCGCCGACTTGCTCTCCGAGTTTGCGCCCAAAATGGTGGCGCTCATGGCGGACGTGGTACAGCATCCGTCGTTGCCTGAATCCGAGTTGCCGCGTATCAAGCAGGATGCTCTGCGCAACCTGGCCATCTCAAAATCGCAATCGCAGCCGCTGGCGCGAGAGCGATTCATGAAGACTTTATACCCTGACCATCCATACGGCCGAGTGTTTCCGACCGAGGAGATGATCAACAAGTTCACCGTGGCTGACGCCCAGACTTTCTACAAGACCAACTACGGCGCCGCCCGCACACACATCTATGTGGCGGGAAAATTTGATGCCGCAGCCGTGAAGAAGGCCATCACGGATGCGTTTTCCGGCTGGGCCAAAGGACCGGATCCGCTACTGAATCCGCCGAAGCCGTCCACTAAACACGTCGTTGAAGTCATTGATCGCCCGGGCGCCGCGCAATCCACGGTCTATGTTGGGCTGCCTACCATTGATCCCAGCAATGCCGATTACATTCCGTTGCAGGTGATGAACACTCTTCTGGGCGGCTCTTTTGGATCGCGCATCACTGCCAACATCCGCGAAGCCAAGGGTTATACCTACTCGCCTTTTGGTACGCTTTCCGCTCGCTACAAAGACGCATATTGGGCGGAGATTGCGGACGTTACCACAGCGGTGACCGGCCCTTCCATCAAGGAAATTCTGTTTGAAGTGGACCGCCTGCGTAAGGAAGCGCCTTCAGCCGCTGAACTTCAGGGAATGAAAGATTACATGGCCGGCATCTTCGTGCTGAGGAATTCATCAAGGCAAGGCATTATTTCCCAGTTGGCGTATATCGATCTGCATCAACTGGGCGATGATTACCTCAGCAAATATGTGCAAAACGTATATGCGGTGACGCCGGAACAAGTCCAGCAGATGGCGGAGAAGTATCTCGATTCCAGCAAGATGACAATTGTAGTGGTGGGCGACAAGAGCAAGATCGCGGACCAGTTGGCGCCCTATCAGAACAGCGGACAGTAAAGGTCTTTTCGTTTTGTCGCTTTCGCTCCACACCGCCATCAAGCGTTCATCGTGGTCGCGGCGACGTGCTCCTGTTGCGGCGGGTTCGGCACGCGAGTCGGCCTCACCCTTTACTTGGCGCTTGTTACAATCGATCCGATGCAGGTCATCTTTGGTATTCATGCGGTTGAAGAGGCTTTGGCCGCGCGGGGACGCGCTTTTGAATATGTGGCTGTAGCGGGCGGCCGAGGCGACGCTCGCATACAAAAGATTACGCAGCTTTGCCGGAGCGCGGGAGTGGCGGTACGGGCGATGCAGCGCGAAGACCTCACCCGATTGGCACAAACGCCGTCTCATCAGGGCGTGGTCGCCGTGACCGCGGAAAAGCAATATGCGGACTTGGATGACATTGTCGCCGCCAAGCGCGGACAATATGCGTTTGTTGCCGTGCTGGACGGAATAGAAGATCCACATAATCTTGGAGCGATTATCCGCACAGCGGAAGGGGCAGGCGTTGACGGCATTCTGATTCCGGAACGTCGCGCCACGGGCGTGACTGCCACCGTGGTGAAGGCGTCGGCAGGCGCATCTGAACATCTGCCCGTTGCGAAGGTCATCAACATCGGTCGCGCGGTGGAGGAATTAAAAGAAAAGAATATATGGACGGTTGGCCTGGATGAGCGCGGCACCAAGCTCTACGATGAGGTCGATTACAAGATGGATTGCGCGCTGGTTCTGGGCGCTGAAGGCCACGGCTTGCATGAACAGGTCCGCAAGAAATGCGATTTTCTGGTTTCCATTCCGATGATCGGCAAAATCCCGTCATTGAATGTTTCCGTGGCCGCGGCGATCGTGATGTATGAAGTGGCAAGGCAGCGGCGAAAATGAGATCGGCGGCGGCCCCTCCCGAGGTCATGGAAAAACCGGCAATCGTGAACCTTTACTTTGGCTCGGTGGGTAACTCTGTGATCTTATCCAGCCCGATCTGCTGAAGAAGGTCCTGAAAACGCGGGTCAGAGCGAATGTCATCCATCATGGGTTCTACAGCGAGCCAGGTGAGCCCGTCGGCACGTTCCGTGCAGGCTTTGTTGAGCCACATCAAGGCACGGCTACGGTCACCCATACCGGCGTACAGCATTCCGAAATAGGTAGGGGGAATATAGCGTCGCGAGAGCACTTCCCGGAAGCGAGCGCCAATCTGCTGCGCTTCGTCCAGTTTGCCGGCAACGGCATAGGCAAGGCCCAAGGCTGCGTCGGCGAGGGGGAAATCCCCAGGAGCGCCGCCCGCGGCTTTAAGCTCGTCGATGGCCTCGTCGTGTTTTCCCAGACGCATGTATGAACGGCCAACAATGTAGTGCAGCATGGCGTGGCCGGGTTCAAGCTGTTGCGCTTTCTTACATTCAGCGATGGCGCGTTCATATTCGCGACCAAAGTAGAGGGCTTGAGCGCGCGTGGCGTGGACGGCAACCAGCCGGCGCGGGTCAGTCTCCTGGACAATGCGCGTGGTGGCGTCAATTTCCCGGAATGCGTCGTCACGACGGTTGATGGCCAGCAGCAGCCATGAATACCAGAGATGCGCGGCGGAATAATCCGGGCTGATTTCAATCGCCCGTTTGTAGCTTGCTTCGGCGGCTTCCCAGTTCCATTGATAGTGGTGCTGCACCAGGGCCAGAGCTGCATGCGCTTCCGCCAACGAATCATCCAGTGCCAGGGCCTTGCGGGCCGATTCTTCCGCCCGTGGCATGGAGTCATGCGGCGGAGCTACGTCGAAGGGAACGATAGCGAGCAGCGCAGAGGCTATCGCCAGTCCGGAATAAGCCGACGCGTAGCCGGGATCCAGCTCAATCGCATGCTGGAATTCAGCCACGCTCTTCTCAATGCTTGCCGGCATCATTTCATGCAGATGGTAGCGAGCGCGGAGGTACGCGTCATAGGCTTCAGGATTTACGCGTCGCTTCCCTTTCTGCATATCAGCCAGGCGAGTGCTTTCGGTGAGATTCAGAGCCACATGAATTTCCGCGGCAATGGCCTGCGCTATTTCGGCCTGCACACCCAGCACATCACTGATGTCACGCTCATAGGTATCAGCCCAAAGCTGGGTCTGGTCCTGTATCTCACTGAGTTGCGCGGTGATGCGCACGCGGTTACCGGCACGCCTGACTTTGCCTTGCAGAGCGTAGTCGACTCCAAGGTCCTGGCGCATTTGCTGGAGAGAAGAGCTATTGGCGCTGTATTGCAGCGCGGTATGGTGCGCGATGACGGCAAGCTGTTCCGGTTGCAGGCGCGTGACCTGCGTGATCATCTCTTCCGTCAGGCCATCAGTAAAGTAGTCACCCTGCTTCTCTTCTCCGAGGGTGCCGAAAGGCAGCACGGCCAGCTTGATCTTGTCAGAGTGGCGCGGAGGTTCAGCCGCTGCGCCGGACTGTTGCCGTTTGGTGAACCAGTCATTTAATTCTTGAGGGTAAGCGTAAACGGAGCCAAGTTTGTCATGCTGGTGGCGATGCACTGGGAGCGATTCTTTCTTCTCCCATCGCTGGACCGTGCGCACGTCACGACGGAGGAAGGAAGCGATCTCTTTCCAGGAATCAAGCCTGTCTGCGGGGTTCAAGTCAGTCATGGATTTATTGCGACCATGATATTGAGGTCGGGAAGAATTGCCAAGGTCAGGAGTCAAGCTGCTAGCCGCCCGCTGCGATACGATGGAGCGTCGCTCCATCCGCTTTAATATTGTCCAGTGGGTGCTTTTGACGTGCCTTGGTGCAGCGGCTCGGCCGTGGATTACTGCAGACGGTAGGGATCCCTCGCTGCGCTCGGGATAAAGCAAAATACTTCGCACAGCCGAGGGCGGCTGTGCCACACGAGTCTCGCAGAGGTATCGGGTTTGGTAATGCTGCTCCACCCCGTAAATGCGATAGCGATGACCGTTTTAAAAGAGTAGGGATCCCTCGCTGCGCTCGGGATAAAGAGCAAGTTCACTCGAAATGAAACCAAGCAACCTACTCGTACCGCAACGCAATCATCGGATCCACCTTTGACGCGCGATACGCCGGGATATAACAAGCCAGAATTGAGACCAGGCTGACCAGGGCGACTACTGCGGCCAGCACTCCGACGTCAGTAGGTTTTACGCCGAACAGCACACTGCTGAACGACGTGACAAAGCGTGTGGCGACCAGGGACAGAGCTACTCCGGCAGCGATCCCGATCAGCGATAGCTTGATACCCGACCGCAGCACCATCTGGACGACGTTGCCGCGGCTGGCCCCCAAGGTCATCCGCACGCCGATTTCGCGGGTGCGCTGGACCACACTGTAGGCGATCACGCCGTAGAGACCCACAGCTGTGAGCAATAAGGCGAGACCGCCAAAAGCCTGCAGCAGCGTGGACTGGAATCGCGGCGTGGTCAATGTGGCGGCGAGATATTCGTCCATGGTCTTGATGTCATAGATGGGCAGATCACGGTCCATGGACGCTACCACGTTCCGCACCGAAGAGGTGATACTGTGAGGTTCTACGCTGGTACGCAGACAGACAGCCATGGACCCAAAATTCAGTTGCGTATCAGGGATGTAGTATTCGGTACGGTCTTCCACATCCAGACGCTGGCTCTTGACGTTGCCGACGATGCCGACAATCTCACGCGGCTTTGCTTCGCCATGATTGGAAGCTCCCGGCGTCATGTGCTTGCCGATAGGGTTTTCATTGGGGAAGTAGCGCTGCGCAAAAGCTTCATTCACAATGATCACGCCCGGGGCTTTGTCATTGTCGTGATCGGTAAAATCGCGCCCGCTCTTGATGGGAATGCTGAGCGTGTGGAAATAATCAGGACTGACGATCTTGATGTCTGCGGAAGGCTCTTCCGCCTTCGGGACGGGTCGCCCTTCAATCGTAAAGGTGATGATGGCGTTGTTTCCGCTCAACGGCAGGGGCGTCACCGCAGCGGCGGAAACCACTCCAGGAACGGCGCGCAGACGAGACAAGAGCTGGGTGTAGAAATCAATCTGCTGGTTCTCGTTATACGTTTTTTCCGGCAAATCAAAATTCAGCGTGAGAACGTTATGCGGATTCATTCCCGGATCAACGGAAAGAATGCGATGGAAGCTGCGCAACAAGAGGCCAGCGACGACCAGAAGCATCAGGCCCAGTGTGGTCTCAGCCACCACCAGCATGCCGCGCAGGCGGTTGTGGGAAACAGTGGCGGTGCTGCTGCGACCTTCCTTCATGAACTCGTTGAGATTGGGGCTGGACGCACGCAGCGCCGGCACCAGACCAAAGAGGATGCTGGTAAAGATGGCGATAGCAGCGGTGAAGGCCAGTACGGAACCGTCAAGCCCCGCGCCTTCGATGCGGCGCATTTGGCTGTTCAGGTTGATGAAAATCCTCAGGGCCCACCAAGCGAGCGGAATTCCAAGCAAGGCGCCCGCAATCCCCAGGACCATGCTTTCCGTGAGCATCTGGCGAACCACGCGCATACGGCTTGCGCCCAGCGCGGCTCGCAGGGCGATTTCCTTGTTGCGTCCACTGGCACGCACCAACAACAGGTTCGCCACGTTGAGGCATGCAATCAACAGAACCACTGCGACGGAGACAAGCAGGATCACCAGCTGCGTCCGGTTCCGGCCTACCAGATGTTCAAGTTCAGTTATGACCGTGGTGGAAGGAAACTTCTTATTGGTGTCAGGATATTGTTTCGCCAGATTGCCGGCAATCAGGTTCATCTCCTCATGGGCCGATTCTAGAGATGCTTCCGGCTTCAGCCTGGCTACGGACTGCAGGAAATGAGCGCCGCGCTGGGCCGTAGAAGGGTGTTCTTTTGGATCTGTTGTTTCCCCATCCACGGCGAATGTACGCCACAGTTCGGGCGGGTCGCTTTCCATGGGAAACACGAATCCGGCAGGCATCACGCCGACAACGGTGTAGCTCTGCTTGTCGAGGGTGATATTGCGGCCAACAATGCTCCGGTCGCCATGAAAAACGGATTCCCAAAGATGGTAACTGAGGACCACTACGCGCGTTCCCGGCTTCTCTTCATCACGCGTAAAGCCGCGCCCCATTAAGAGCCGCCTTCCGATCACGTTGAAGAAATCGCCAGAGACGGTGGATCCCGTGATATGAAGCGGCTGGGCCAGCCCGCCCAAAGTGAAACTATCATCATGATACGAAGCCATGCCGGAGAAGGATTTTGCCGTGGAGCGCCAATCAAGAAAGTCGGGATAAGAAATGGAAAATGAACGAGCGACATTTTGCTGATTGGAGAATGCGGAAGTTACAAACAGCAGACGGTCCGGTTCCGGCACAGGCAAAGGCTTGAGCAGCACCGCATTCACGATGCTGAAGATAGCCGTATTCGCGCCAATGCCAAGCGCCAGCGTGATGATGGCGACAATGGTAAAGCCGGGTGACTTGTAGAGGGTCCGCAACCCATAGCGGACGTCTTGAATAAAGGTGGACACACGTCACCCCTCGAGCGCCTGCGCGCATTGAAATTGGCCTGAAAATTATTTTGGCGGTTATGCCATCTCAGCTTGCTTGGCCGCTTCCGTTTCTTCGACGACCTTGCCGTCAAAGAGATGGATGGTGCGCTCAGCATGCTTGGCAAAACGGGCGTCGTGGGTGACCATGCAGATGGTTGCGCCTTCACGGTGCAACTGCTGCAAAAGATCCATCACGGCTTCACCATTGCGTGAGTCCAGGTTTCCGGTAGGCTCGTCCGCCAGCAGGATGGAGGGTGATCCACCCAGAGCGCGGGCCACAGCCACACGCTGCTGTTGACCGCCGGAGAGCTGTGACGGATAGTGACGCATACGGTGCGCCATGCCGACTTTCTCCAGCGATTCCTGCACACGCTTCTTGCGTTCCGCGGAAGACATGGAACGATAGGTGAGAGGCAGCTCAACGTTTTCGTACACGGTGAGATCGCCAATCAGGTTAAAACTCTGGAAGATGAAACCAATCTCCTGATTGCGGATACGCGCGCGATCAGAGAAATCAAGCCCCTGTACGGGGCGGCTGTTCAACACGTAAGAGCCGTCCGTGGGTGAGTCAAGCAGACCAATGATGGAGAGCAACGTTGATTTACCACATCCGGAAGGGCCGGCAATGGCAACATATTCGCCCTTAACTATGTCCAGATGGATACCGGAAAGTGCGTGCGTTTCTACTTCGTCCGTGTAGAACACCTTGGTCACATTTTCCAGCTTGATCAGTGTTTGTCTTATTGCCACGTTTTTCTCTCCTGTTTTATCAAGTTGCGTTTGATAAAGTGTTTTGGCCGAACCCTATTTCGACCGAATCCTGTTCTGGCTGAACCCTAATCTGATAGTACGCTATGACGGGGATAAAAGTTCACCCTCTATCGGTCATCGATCTTCGATCTTTTATCGGTCGAGGCGAATTCTTTCCTGGTTGTCCCAGCGCGACATGTCAGACAGTATCACCTGGTCGCCTTCCTTGAGACCGCGGATCACTTCTATGGTGTTGACCGAACTTCTTCCCAGTTCCACGGGAGTGCGGTTTGCACCCTTGCCGTCCGGATCAATCTTGAACATGCTGACTGTGCTCTTTTCCTGGCCAAAAGCAGGACGTCCCACATAAAGAACGTTGTCAAGCTTCTCCAGCGTGATGGTTCCATCCACGCTCAGATCAGGCCGCGCGCCTTTGGGAGCAGCCTCGTCAAGTTTCACGTCGACCGTGACAGTGCCATTCAGCACGGCGGGATCGATGCGGGAAACTCTGCCTTTGACGATGCCGTTGTGGGTATCAATCTCCGCGCCCTGGCCGATGACGATATCTTTAGCCTGCGTTTCGGGAATCTTCAGTTCGGCTTTCAAATGGTCCGGCTGCACCACTTTGGCGAGAATCGCACCCTGAGCCACACGCTGCCCGACCTGGACGGGCAGTTCCTGTAACACGCCAGAGATGCCTGCACGCACTTTCAGAGCGTCGAGTTGGCGGTTGCGCAACTGGGCCATCGCGTGTTTCTGATCGATATTTGCCTGCTGGACCTGCATCTGCGTCTTGATGGCTTCCGTGCTTTCCGCAATTCTTTCTTCTTCAATCTTCCGCCGCACTTCCATCTCATGCGCTTTGGCCAGAGACGCTTTCAAAGCTGAGTCTGACAGCACGCCAATCTTGTTTAATTCTTTATTTGCGTCGGCATCGCGCTTGGCATTCTCGTATTCGGCTTCCACGGTTGCCGCCTCGGCCTTTGTGGTCCCCAGCTCGCTGTTCACTTTCGCCTGAGTATTGTGGTATTCCGCTTCGGCGGACTTAACATCCAGGTCAGAAGCAATGGCTTCCTGTGAAACCGTCGGGTTGGAAAGCTCCATGATCACTGTATCCGGGGTGACCGGCGTGCCGGGAAGTACGATAACCCGCTCCACGCGAACGTCAGTCTCTGCGGGAATTAGACGTACATCTTCAGGAATTGGCACCAGGGTTCCCAGACCACGGACCTGACGCATCATGGAACCGCGTTTAACGGTATCAGGCCAGATTGTGGTGTACTCCACGCTGGGAGCCGCGGGCTTCAGAGTACCTACGCCGAGAGTGATGCCTACCACGGCCAGCACTGCTGCCGCCCCGAGAAGCATCTGCTTTTGACGCTTCTTCCGTTTTACCGATTCATCGCGGACAATATCCATTGTGGTTTAAATAAGTGCATCCAACATGCCAAAGCAGATCGTTGCTTAACTTTATGATTCTAAACGGTAAATTTTACATTTACGGGAGGTGCTCGTTGCCTTGGTTGTCCATTCCTGCAATAAAGTGTGCGGAAACGAACAGTCAAAAATCACACGTCAGGTCTCATACTATAGACCGATTAAACTCCGTCTGGTTATGCCGAATTTAGAAAAAACTGGCCGTCTCTTTTATACCGATCAGTACGTGATCACCCTTCCGGAGGGGCACAAATTCCCTTCCAGAAAATACGGCCTGGTGCGGGAGCTACTTCAATCGGATGGCCTGTTCCAGTTTGAGCGAGCTCCGCTGGCCGATCCGGAAATCCTTGAACTGGCCCACGATCCGAATTATGTACGCAGCTTTATTGCCGGTGAGTTGACTCCGGCAGCCATGCGGCGCATTGGTCTGCCCTGGTCAGACGTGCTGGTAAACCGATCACGTGCTTCGGTGGGCGCTACGGTGAGTGCCGCGAATGATGCCATCGCAAAAGGCTGGGGTGGAACTCTGGGCGGAGGAACACACCATGCTTTCCGGGCTGAAGGAGCAGGCTTCTGTATTTTTAACGATGTTGCGGTGGCGATCCAGTCTTTGCGCATGCAGGGCAAGATCAAGCGCGCAGCGGTGATTGATCTGGATGTTCACCAGGGAGACGGAACAGCCGAGATATTCGCCGACGATCCCGATGTGTTTACCTTGTCCATTCATTGCCAGAGCAACTTCCCTTTTCGTAAGCAGATCAGCAAGCTGGACGTGGCCCTACCGGACAAAGTGGAAGATGCCGAATATCTGGAGACGCTGGAGCCAGTCCTGCCGCAGGTTTTTGCGTTTGATCCAGAGATTATTTTTTACCAGTCGGGCGTAGATGGGTTGGCGAGCGATGTTCTTGGCCGCCTGTCACTCACGCCACAAGGGCTCATAGAACGCGATCGCATGGTGATGACAGCGGTGCGCGATGCGGGGATTCCGCTGGTGCTGACGTCTGGCGGTGGCTATTCCAAACCGATTGAACTCAGCGCGGAAGCACATGCGAATACGTATCGCACGGCGTGGGAAGTTTATTTTGGGTAGAGGTTGGTTGACGATGGATGAGACGCGGCAAAGCTACTTCTCTACGTTGAGATGTTTGCATCGCCAAGAATTGCACAGCCGAGGGCGGCTGTGCCACACGAGCCTCGTTGCGATCATGTGTTTCGAAAAGGGCAACGAGCGGTTCCGGTATTCAAAGATTGAACAAAATACATAGATCCTTCGACTCCGTCGTCGCATGCGCTCCGACTCCGCTCAGGATGACAAAGGACAACAACATTCGCAAAGAAAGCGAACATCGACAAAGAAAGACAAGGGCTTCGGCCGAACACGCGCCGAAGCCCGATGCACAAAGGCCGACGAACTTTACGCTCGAGGAAACTGATCGGCGGTTTGTCGCGCAGCGACCTAATTAGACGGTGACGGATTTTTCAACGACCGCACGAATAAAACAAACTCAGGGTCCTTGCGCAGGCCGGCGAATACGCTGTCATGGAGTGCGTCCTTGATGGGATAGCCTTCTTCATTGGCCTTGCTGAGGTAGTAGCGACAGCGATCCGCGTTGTTGCGCTGCCCATACATCTGAGCCATTACATAGTGAAAATGTCCCAGATCATTGGAAGTAATCAGCTTAACGGAGACTCCGCCGGACGGTTGGCGGTCAAAAATAGCGGGATCAATCTGCATAGCACGCTGATATTCGCGAGTGGCGTTCTCAAAATCCTTTTCCGAGAAGTAGGCCGTACCCAGGTTGCTGTGAAAGCTGGCATTCTCAGAGCTTAACTTGATGGCCTTTTTGTATTCCTTCACCGCAGCGCCGAAGCGGCGTCCGTTGTAATAGAGCGCGCCCAGATTGTTGTAAGCCTCAGGGTAGGTCTTGTCCATGTGGAGAGCACGTTCAAATTCGCGGCGGGCCTCTGAATCGCGACGCAGCAACAGAAGGCTGATACCAATCTTGTTATGGAGAGCGGCGGAATCCGCTTTCTTGATCGCAGCGCGATAGTAATCGATGGAATCCAGGTAAAGCTTCTGGCCACGGAAAGTGTCGCCTTGCCCTTCCAGTTGCATGGCGGTTGCGTTTTCCGAAGGCGGCGCAACGCGCTCCAAGGCGAGATCTGCTGGAAGAGGAGATTCCTTGCCGTCAGCTTTTTGCCCGGCTTTCTGCTCAACATCTGGCTGTTGAGCGGCGCCTTGCTGGACAACAGGAACTTGCGAAACGGGGCGTTCGACAGCAGGTGTCTGCTGGGCGAACAGAGTGAAGGCTAATACGACTACGAGACAACCGAACAAGCTGAAGCGAGCCATGGTGGACTCTCCTTACTGCGGCGGCCGGTCACCAGGACCAGTGGTCGCTGGCTTATTTCCCTTATTATCATCCTTCTTTTCGTCTTTGGAACTACCAAAAATGCGTCCCCAGAAGCCTTTTTTCTTGTTCTTGTCGTCATCTGAGGCACCGGCAGAATTCGGGTTTGCCGGGTTCTGCTGCCCTGTATTCTGGGCAGGAGGCCCGTTGGTGTTAGACACCGGCGGAGGCTGTTTTGGTTCCCCGCCAAAGATTCTTTGAAAGAAATTTCCATGCTCTGTGGCAGTCTGCTCACAGGTCTGGGTCGGCTGGGTACCTTCGATAAATGCCGTTTTGTAGTCGTCCGGGCAGGCCGGCGTGGCGATCTGGTTGGTGTTTTTGTCCAGAGTCAACTCCACGACGCCAACCGGAGGCGTAAATGGCTGCACATCAGAGTATTCGGGCAGATTGATGGCCCGCTTCATGAACTCTGTCCAGACAGGCAGGGCAAGAGCAGCGCCACTCAGCTTGATATCGCTGTAATCGTCATAACCGACCCAGACAATGCAGAGCAGGTTGGAAGTGAAGCCGGCGAACCATGCGTCATGCGAACTGCCAGTCTTGCCGGCGGCAGGAGCGGTAAAGCCGCGTCCACGGACGCCCGCTGCTGTACCGGTATTCATGACTCCCTGAAGCATGTCCGTGATCACGTAGGACACACGCGGGTCGAGCACCTGAGTTCGAAGCGGTTGATAGTTATCGACAACGTCGCCGTTGGGATCGCGCACGGATTTGACCATCAACGGAGTGATACGCTGGCCGCCGTTGGTGAATACCGTGTAGGCACCCGCCATCTCCAGCGGCGTGGCATCATACGAGCCCAGAGCCATGGCCGGCGTGGCTTTCACGGACGCAATCCCCGCGGTGCGCGCGAGGTTGGCTACCTTGTCATAACCCACCATCTCGGCCACTTTTACGGTGGCGTTGTTGAGTGAATGCGCCAGCGCGTACTGCGCCGTTACCTGTCCGTTGTATTTGTCCTGGTAGTTGCGCGGGGTGTAAACGTCATCACCGTTGATGAATGCAGTGGGAGAATCATCCACCAGAGTCGATGGAGTAAACACCGGCTGTTCATTGGTGATGGCGTTGTTGACGGCCGCAGCGAAGACAAAAGGTTTGAAGATTGATCCCGTGGGACGTTTGGCCACGGCGTGGTTTAGCTGGCTGAAACCGTAATTGCGACCTCCGACGAGAGCAAGCACTTCGCCGGTATGTGGATCAAGGGCCACCAGAGCGACTTGAGGGATGGGTCCGGGCGCGATCTTGGTTTCAAACTTGTTCTTACCGACCTTCACCTTTTTGGTGCGCAGCTTGTTGACCTGCGCATCCACTTCCTTGATGGACGCATCGACCGCTTCCGCGGCTACTTTCTGAAGCGCCGGGTCGATGGTGGTGTAAACGCGAAGGCCTTCGCGATTCAGGTCATCTTCGCCATACTTGGCGATCAACTGCTCGCGAATCAGGTCAATCAAATAAGGTGCGTCACTGGCTTCAAGATTCTGGGGCGCCAGCTTCAGAGGCGTGGCTTTGGCCGCGTCAGCCTGAGCACGAGTAATGGTGCCGGTTTCAGCCATGGCTTCCAACACCAGATTGCGGCGTTCGGTGGCGCGCTCAGGATGGCGATAGGGATTCAAGCTGCTGGGCGCCTGCACCATTCCCGCCAGCATGGCTGCCTCAGGCAGCGATAAGTCTTTCAGGTCTTTACCAAAGTACGCGTTGGCTGCTTCGCCAAATCCGGTGATGGTGAATGATCCGCGCTGGCCCATGTCAACCTGGTTGGCATAGAGCTCAAAGATCTGCTTCTTGGAAAAACGCTGCTCCAGTTCGATGGAGATCAGGATTTCCGTCAGCTTGCGGGTAAATTTCTTTTCGCGGGTAAGGAAGAAGCCACGCGCCACCTGCATGGTGATGGTGGAACCACCCTGACGATTGCCACCCTGCCGCAGGTCAACCATGGCAGCCTGCATCAGGCGCAGGTAGTTCACACCATTGTGATGGAAGAAGCGACGATCCTCGATGGAGGTGACGGCGTCCACCATGATTTTGGGGATGTCGTCATATTTCACCAGCCGGCGTTTTGACCTCTGCTGGCTGTCAAATAACCCGGTGACCAGTTGTGGCTCAAGTTCATAAGCAGTGAGGTTGTCGCCGGCGCTGCCCAGGGATGCAATCTTATCCACCTTACCCTGCGCGATGCGCACAACGGCGCCTTCCGCGTTGTAGTACGACTCTTCTCCCGGCTTGATTTCAATGCCCGCGCCGTTGTTCAACAAACGATACGTGCCAAACTTGGATTGGCCCTGCTCGCCAATTTCCGTGTATCCGGCATGGCGCAGGTAGTTGGCGATTTCGCGACCATCGGCCTTCTGGCCAATGCGGACATCACGAGGCTGGGCAAAGATCTTGGCCGTATTGGCAAAGATGGGACCGTAAAAACGCTTGTCTACGATCTTTTGATATTTGATGTAGTAGTAGGAAAAGATCCCGAACATCACCAGACCGATGATCAGGAACGCAGCCACTCCGGCACGCAGAATGGGACTCTTCAGGCCTCCACGGAAGCCCTTCGCGCGAGGGATTTTTACTTTAATAGCCAAGCTCAAAACTCCGGCGGAAACGCCAATGATCTCTCAGACGTGGCGGGCCAGAGCGTTACCTGCTGGTGCTGAGGAGTTTTCGTCTTACTCCGTTAATTATATCCGTTTGTTCATGGAATTGGCGGTAAAGTCCAGATCAACCGGACGCACCACCATATCAAGATGCACGCGGTAATGAACTGAGATACCTACTCCTTCAGGGCCACGCGTTACTGTGATCTCTTCTTCTTTGAGCGTGACGTCATCCGCCCTGGCCTTGTTGATTACAACCTGCTTTACGCCGTCTTCACTGGTCTGCGTATAGCTTTGGCGGCGCGCGATGTCATCGAGATCATCCTGCAGTTGGTAATTGTTGAAATACGGCGGGATCATGTTCCATCCCACATAGACGCCTGCCGCAACTATGCCCAATAAAATCAGTCCCTTTAACTTACCCATGCGTCACCCACACAAGTCCGTAACTACTGGACTAATTGCTTGAATTGGTCTTCGATGCGGGCGATGTTAGCATCCTCTGATTTGCGTGTCGAGCGGGTAACCAGCTCAACTTTCCCTTCCGTAACCTTCTTGCCAACATTGATTCGGTAGGGTATTCCCACTAGATCAGCGTCCTTGAACTTCACTCCCGGACGTTCGTCGCGATCGTCCAGCAGCACATCAAAACCCGCTGCTTCAAGCTTTTGTGCAATCTCTTCCGAGGTCTTCATGAGGGTGGCGTCGGTCACGTTGGTGGGCGTAACCACTACATCGAACGGAGCGATGGAGCGCGGCAGCCAGAAACCATCCGCGTCATGGTTCTGTTCAATGGCGGCGGTGAGAATGCGCTCAATCCCGATGCCATAGCTGCCCATGATGGGATTTACCTCCTTGCCATCCTTATCCAGGACGGTTGCTCCCATGGACTTGGCATATTTGTATCCCAGCTTAAAGATGTGGCCGATCTCCATGGCTTTGCCAACCACCAGCGAGTGACCACAGGCTGGACAGCCTTCGCCCGCGGCGGCGTTTCGTAGATCAACCCACTCCGTGGGATGAAAGTCCCGCAGAGGAGTAACGTTCTTCAAGTGGTAGTCCTCTTTATTGGCCCCAGGAATCAGGTTTTTGCGTCCTTTCAGTGCCATATCCGCAAAGACCAGCGGCAGTGAATCCAAGAGAAGCGCCTGGGTGGCAGAGCCAAGCTGTTCTCCGCTGGCCATGGCGGGAACTTTCACCGGACCAAGGAATCCAGCCGACGATCCGAAGACACGGCGGATCTCTTCGTCATGCATGGGGCGAAACTCTTTGCCGCCAAGAGCGGTGGACAGCTTGGCTTCATTCAAGGAATGATCCCCGCGCAGCAATACGATCACCGGACGGACACGCGTTTCACCCGGATGCTTCTTGTCGGTTTCCATCTGCATCAACGCGAGGGTCTTGATGGTCTGCGAGGGTAAGACGCCAAGAAACTTAGAGACTTCCTCGATCGTTTTCATGCCCGGCGTATGCACTTCAGCCGGGGCTCCATCGCCGGGCAGGTCCACTGCCGGAGGAAGTGTTGAAGTCGCCTTTTCCAGATTTGCGGCGTAACCGCACTTCTCACAACTGGCCACCATGTCTTCGCCGGCATCGGTCAGCACCATAAATTCATGCGACTGCGATCCGCCCATGGAGCCCGAATGTGCTTCTACCACCGCATATTTCAAGCCGCAACGGTCAAAGATCGCGCGATAGGTGGCGTCATGCTTCTGGTAGCTCACGTCCAGGCCGGCCGCGTCAATGTCAAAAGAGTAAGCGTCTTTCATGGTGAACTGACGGACGCGGATTAAACCCGACTTGGGGCGCGGCTCATCACGAAACTTGTTCTGGATCTGATACCAGATTTGCGGAAGCTGTTTATAACTGCGCAGTTCCTTGCGAGCAATTTCCGTCATGATCTCTTCATGCGTCATACCGAGACAAAGGTCCGCGCCTTTGCGATCTTTCAGGCGGAACATGTTGTCGCCCATTACCTGCCAGCGTCCGCTCTGCTCCCACAATTCGCGGGGATGAATGGCCGGCAAAAGAAATTCCTGGCCAATCTTGTCCATCTCCTGGCGGACCACGTTCGTGATGCGCTGTACCGTACGTTGCCCCATAAACAGGTAGGAATAAATCCCAGCACCCAACTGGCGGACGTAGCCGGAACGAATCAGGAATTTATGGCTGGCGACTTCCGCGTCTGCCGGGGCCTCGCGCAATGTGGGGATAAACACTTGTGACCATCGATGCATGAAGTTTTAATACCCTCAGTAAAACAATCTTGAAAGAAGCTCTATTCTAGCAAGGGCGCGCCGAGCTCAAGAAGGCGCCGCGCCCTGGAGAGATTGATTTGCAGGCAAATTGCGCCGAATTTTATGGCGATTGCATCCAATCTTGTTATAGGTTCGTAAGCAGCGGGAGGTTGGCGCGATGTGGATAACGAACGTCTTCAAAATGAACTTCTTCAAAATGAACTTCTGGAAGATGATCAAAGAGACTGCCAAAACTCCGGAACACCGGCTGGCGTGGGCGATTGCCATTGTTGCTGACACGCTGCAGATAGCCGCGTTTCCCTTCTTTGCCGAAGGCGGCATTTCCCCGCTGGATACCGGTCTTGATTTGGTCGTCGCCGCGGTGTTGACCAAACTTCTCGGCTGGCACTGGGCATTCCTGCCTACGTTTACCGCGGAACTTATACCGGGCCTTGATCTGGTTCCAACCTGGACGGCCGCAGTGTTCTATGTCACGTTCCGGCAGATTGCCGCGAATGAGCCAGGTAAGATTCAGCAGGAAGACGGTTCGGAAGTCCTGCCACCGGGACCGGCACCGTTTCCTCGTTAGTGTCGCTCCGCTCCACACCGCTTGAGTGCTTTGTTTCTGGCAACTCTGTGAATGCTCCTGTTGCAGCGGGCTCGGCGGTCCTCAATTCTGTCGCGCCGCTCCACACCGCCTCAGATCTTCTTCCACCCAACTTCCATACGCTCCTGTTGCAGCGGGCTCGGCGCGCGAGTCGGCCTCGCCCTTTTTTTTTCAGGTCATTGCGCGATAAACCGCCGGTACGCCGGCGAAAAGCCGGTCGTTAACGCCAACGTTTGCGAGATCGTAGGGATCCCTCGCTTCGCTCGGGATAGAGAAAAGAGATCATCAAGGTAAATCTTGGGAGACTGTAGGGATCCCTCGTTTCAATCGGGATTTAAAAAACAAGCACACAGTAGGGATTCCTCGTTTCTCTAAAGATAAAAACGACCACACGCGAAACCTTGTATCACAGGTGAATGGGCACTCTCCGAGTCAATCAAGAATGCATAGATCCTTCGACTGCGTCGTCGCATGCGCTCCGACTCCGCTCAGGATGACAAGTTCTGACTGGATTTATCGCCGCGATAGTCTATCTAAGTTCACACATCCGCGGGGCAGCAGAAAAAGCCCTTGACAACTTATACTGTGCGTCATACAGTATGTGCCATACACTGTATGAAGAACAGTACCACATCCATCGATCCTGAGGTTTTTGAGAACCTGAAGCTGGAATTACGGCGCGGCTGCCTGATTGTTGCCGTGCTGGCACAGCTACAGGAAGAGCATTATGGCTACACGTTGCGCAAAGCGCTGGATGATCTTGGCCTGGCGATTGATGAAAGTACGCTGTATCCCCTGCTGCGCCGGCTGGAGACACAAGGGCTGCTGTCCAGCGAGTGGCGCGAGGAGAACAAGCGCAACAAGCGTTTCTACCGGCTATCCGGACCGGGCAAACAGATCCTCAAGCAACTGCTGGATGAGTGGCAGACCATTAACAACTCTCTGACGCGAATCCTGGAGGAGGCATAGCCATGTTTGCCTTTTACCTGAAAGTTCTGGGCCTGAATCTGGGCGTATCCAACTGCGGCCTGCTGATGTTTGCGTTTACCGCCACGCAGGCGGTGCAAACGCGCGACTTTCTTTTTTCCAACGCCATTATTTTTCTGATTATCACGCTCATTTTTGTCTTGCTGGACTTGTTTGGGCCGGGCGATTCACGCATTACCGAAACTTCACGGCAGATTTCTGCCAGGGAATAAAGCCATGGAACTTTTAGAACGTTACTTACATGAAGTCCGCAGTTACCTGTTGCGCCGCCGCAAGGATGACATTGTGCGGGAACTTGGCGACAACATCCTTTCCCAGATGGAGGACAAGGCCGAAGAACTTGGCCGTCCCCTCACGGAAGCCGAACAGGGTGAAGTACTGAAACAGCATGGACATCCTGTGGTGGCAGCCGCGCGCTATGGCCGCCTGCCTTTGCAATACCTGATCGGACCAACGCTCTTCCCCATGTACTGGTATGCCGTGCAGCTAATCATCGGGTTGGTGGCCGCTTTCCACGTGATGATGGCTTTGGTCATGGTCTTCAGCACACGGACAAGTCTCAGCATCCTGGGAGAGACGTGGGCCTCATTCTGGATTTGGACCGCGACCGGCGTCGGCGTTGCTACGATTTGTTTTGGCCTGATCGAATACTTTGGCAAAGGCAGGCTTCCCTTCACGGAAACCTTTGAGCCGCGTGATCTGCCTGAGCTCAGGAAACCGGCTGGACCAGGCTTGGCTGGACCGGGACGCGCAAATTCAATGGCTGAAATGATTTTTGGCACTTTGTTCATCATCGGCTGGCTGATTTTTCTGCACGCACCCACTCCTTCCATTGCCAGGTTGGTGCCATTCCATCTGGCTCCAGTCTGGTACCGGTTCGAAATTCCCATGCTGTTGACGGTGCTGTTAGGAGTGTCCGCGGCTTACATTCATTTATTTTTCCCGCAATTTGCCGCCTTGCGAGCGACGGTGCGATTGGCGAAAGACCTGCTGGGCTTGATCACATTTTACTTTTTTCTTGGCGCCAGCCAGTTCATTGTTTTTCAGGCCGATTCACCCAGCATGGGCCGTCCTGTAACTCTGGGCCATGTGGTGGTCACTCAAGGGCAGTTGATCAACTATGCAGCCGGCCTGGTACCGGCGATTACCCTGTTTGCGTTTCTGATTGACGGCATGATCGAAATCACCCGCCTGGTCGGACGTAAACGTCAGACAAATGGATTGACACATACTTCCAATGGAACTCTTTAGGGAGCTGTTATGGACCTTCTTGAACGCTATTTGCAGGCCGTTAAGTTCTGGTTGCCGCGCACACAGAAGAGCGACATCATCGCTGAACTCCGCGAAGACCTCCGCTCACAGATTGAGGACAAGGAAAACTCGCTGGGCCGCGCGTTGAATGTGAACGAGATCCAGGCGATCCTGAAACAGTGCGGCCACCCGATGGTTGTGGCCAGCCGGTACCAGCCGCAACGTCAACTGATTGGACCTGTGCTTTTCCCGGTTTACGTTTTTGTCCTCAAGGCAATTGCATTCTTTTATCTGCTGCCCTGGATGCTGGTATGGATTTGCCTGGTAATTTTTGTTCCGTCGTACCGGGCAGAAAATGGCGTAAACATCGGGAACGCGCTGGGGAGCTTGTGGATGCTCATCGTCTATTGCACCGCGGCGGTTACTCTCACATTTGCGGTTGCGGAACGCATGCTGGCGAAAAACCGGCTGTTTGCCAAGTGGAATCCCGGCAAACTGCCCAAGGTGCAGCGGGACGCGGAGAAGCGCACGTCACGGTTTGATTCGCTGGCGGGATTTGTCGCAGACCTGGTGGTTATTGTTGTGTGGATCAATATTCCCAATGGCATGGCCGTCTTTGGTCTTGGTCAAACAGTGAAGGCCTTTGGCGTTAGCCAGGGGCTCTATGCGTACTATTTACCTATCCTGATCCTGATGGCCGCCGACCTGGCCATGAATGCCATCATGTTCTTTCGGCCGCAATGGATATGGTTGCCACCGTCACTCCGCATGGTGACGACGGCGGCGTTTCTTGGAATCGTAGAATCGGCGGCCAAGCTGCAGCCTTACATCGTACTGAAGGCGCAGGCCGCACAGAGCTTTGAAAACGTGAAGGCAGCGCAGGTGTTTAACCAGATGGTGGCATGGAGTTTCGCCATTACGGCGATCGCATTGATCATCGCGCTGATTATTTATGGATATCAGGCGGTAACGCGGATACGAAAGTACTTTGCGGATCGAGGAACCCCAGCGGCGATGATCAGTTCGCAGATGATGTAGCACGTACTTAAGATCATTTGTTTTGTCGACTCACATGAGGCATAGTGATGCAGGCTTGGACATCGCCGAGATCGGAGTCTCGAAATGTTCACCACGGAGACACGGAGTCACTGAGAAAACCGGAAATACTTACCGCGGATTAACGCGGATGGTCGCGGATCAGAAAGGGCAAAAGGCCTTTAACCGCGGAGGACACAGAGGACCGCAGAGGACAAATCGGAACGGGTGAAATCCGAACAGCCGAGGGCGGCTGTTCCACACGAGTATCGATGAAACCCACGCCAAATTGGGATGACTGGGATCGGTGACGGGGGGTACCCCGGTCGGATTTGGTAATTGAGTAATTTGGTAATCGGGAGATTGAAAAGCAAAACCGGTTTACAACAAAGGACACGAAGGAACACCAAGGAAAGCTGAGCCGAAAATCGCTGAAACCCACGCCAAATTGGGATGACTGGTATTCGTGACGGGGATCCCCGGTCGGATTTGGTAATTGAGTATGGTAATCGGGAGATTGAAGAATGAATCCCTTGGGATATCCCAAACTAAGTGCTTTGTTTTCCTAGTTAAGGGTACCCGGGTATCCCCCTCGCAGAGGGGTACGGACCGGGCACATCCCTGACAGAATGGACCGGGGACATTCCTGACACTGTAACGATGGCGAGCTTGGGTTTAAAAAGAGCGGATGCCATGGAAAACGAGCAGTGTGATGGAAGAGAAGCTGCGGTTTGTATTTGAACATCAGAGGGCATCCATTCACTAACATGGCTAACTTATGAACGTTAGGGGAAACAATATCCTTATTACTGGCGGGGCAACGGGTATCGGCCTGGCCCTGGCGGAGCGGTTCCTTAAGGCCGGCAGCCAGGTCACAGTTTGTGGACGTCGTGAAGCGGCACTCCGTGAGGCCCAGGCTAAGAACCCCAATCTAAAGGACCTCGGATTGCAGACCCGGGTTTGCGACGTTGGCCGCCCGGACGAACGAATCAAGCTGATGGAATGGGCGAAGGCCCAAAAGCCTGGATTCAATGTGCTGGTGAACAATGCGGGCATACAGCGCCGCGGCGTGAATCTTGCCGAGACGGAAGATTGGGACGCGATGCACCAGGAGATCGCCATTAACCTGGAAGCTCCCATCCATCTGGCACGGCTGTTTGCCGAACATCTGAGCGGGCAGAGCGATCCAGCTGCGGCGACTCCAGCGGGCGTTAATCCGGCGGGCGTTGCTCAAACGATCATCAACGTGACGTCTGGTCTGGCGTTTGTTCCGCTGGCGATGGTCCCGGTTTATTGCGCCACCAAAGCCGCGCTGCACTCATTTACTTTGTCATTGCGTCATCATCTGGCAAAGACTGCGATCAAGGTGATCGAGATAATTCCGCCGGCGGTCAATACCGATCTGGGCGGACCAGGACTGCACAACTTCGGCGTGCCTTTAGATGAATTTTCAGATGCCATCTTCAGCCGGCTGCAAGGTGACGAGTTGGAGATTGCGTACGGCTTTGCCCAGAAATCCAGCCGGGCGTCACGAGAGGAACTGGACGGGATGTTCGAACAGATGAACCAACCGCATTAAATACCGGTCTTATACAATGATCCGGCTTCAGCAGAGTTGAGATGAATGCGATGTTCGCCAAAAATCAGTGGAGGAAACTGACCTTATGTTGAGCAAGTATTTGAAGATTTGCGGTGTGGTCGTGGTTGCCGTAAGCATGGGATTCAGCCAGGCGGCTCCGGCGACAAAGGATGGCTCCGCGGGCAATACCAAGAAAGCCAACAAACCGAGTGAACCTCCAAAGTCGAAAACGCCGGCCAGCGTGGCGGCCAAGCAACCGAAGTTCGATATCGCGAACATTGATAAGTCACTGGATCCGTGCACGGATTTTTACGCTTTCTCCTGTTCGAAGTGGATGAAGAGCAATCCCATCCCTGCTGATTATCCGGACTGGGTGAGCTTCAGCGAGGTATACGAATACAACCTGGGTGTGCTGCGCGGCATTCTGGACAAAGCTGCGGTCAATGACCCCAAGCGCACCCCAGTCACGCAGAAGATTGGCGACTACTATTCCTCCTGCATGGATGAAACCGCCATTAACAAAGCCGGCTATACGCCGTTGAAGCCGGAGTTGGAGAAGATTGCGGCCCTCAAAGACAAAGGCGAGATGATGGAGTTGATCGCCCATGAAACCTTGATTGGCCCCAACCCAATCTTCTCTTTCGGTTCCGCCGCGGACTTTCATGATGCCAGCATGACGATGGCCGCAATCGATCAAGCGGGACTGAGCCTGCCTGACCGCGACTACTATATTAAGGATGATGCGGACATGGTGGAGGTCCGCAAACTCTTCCTCGAGCACATGAAGAAGATGTTCACGATGATTGGCCAGTCACCGGAACAGGCTGCCCAAAGCGCGGCCACGGTGATGAAGATTGAAACTGAACTGGCCAAGGCATCCATGGACCGGACGGCCCGAAGGGACCCCAAGAACCTTGATCATAAAGTGCCTGTCAGTGAAGTTGAAGCGAGCGCGCCCAATTTCCACCTGGACCGCTACTTTGCCGCCACGGGCGCTCCAGCGTTGAAAGAGGTGAACCTGACCAGTCCAGACTATTTCACGAAGATCAACCCGCTGATTGAATCCACATCGCTGGACGAATGGAAGATATATCTCACGTGGCAGATGTTGAACAGCGTGGCGGGATGGCTGTCTGATGACTTTGTTGCGGAAGACTTCAAGATGCAGCAGGCGCTGAGCGGTCAAAAAGAATTGCCAGCCCGGTGGAAGCGCTGTATCAATTCCACTGACGGATCTCTGGGTGAAGCGCTGGGCCAGCCTTATGTGGACGCAACCTTCGGCGTGGAAGGCAAGCAGCGCATGTTGAAAATGGTGGACGCGCTGGAGCGCTCACTGAATCGCGATATCAGCGAACTTCCCTGGATGACGCCGGCTACCAAGAAGGAAGCCTTGATTAAGCTACAGGCTATCCGCAATAAGATCGGGTATCCGGACAAGTGGCGCGATTACAGCAAGCTGGAAGTTAAACGTGGAGACATGGTCGGCAATCTCTGGCGTGCGACTCAGTTTGAATCGAATCGCCAGTTACAGAAAATTGGCAAGCCCGTGGACAAGCTGGAATGGGGCATTACGCCTCCAACGGTGAATGCCTATTACAGTGGCGAAAGGAATGAGATTGTCTTCCCTGCCGGAATTCTACAGCCACCATTTTTCGATAAGAACATGGACGATGCCATTAACTTTGGCGGTATCGGCCTGGTCATCGGGCATGAACTTACGCATGGCTTTGACGACGAAGGCCGGAAGTTCGATCCGCAGGGAAATTTGCGCGACTGGTGGACCCCGGAAGATGGCAAGGAATTTGAAACCCGCGCAAGCTGCGTAGCTGACGAATACTCGAGCTTTGTTTCCGTTGACGACCTGCACCTGAATGGCCGGCTGACTCTGGGTGAAAACACGGCGGACAACGGCGGCGCTCGCATCGCTCTGATGGCGATGCATGACCTGATGGTCCAGAACAAACAAGACACGGAGAAGAAAATTGACGGCTACACGGCTGACCAGCGTTTCTTTCTTGGCTTTGCCCGAGTCTGGTGCGAAAACATTACGCCGGAACTCCTGCGTCTGGGAGTCAGGACGGATCCACATTCACCCGGAAAGTGGCGGGTAAACGGTGTGGTACAGAATATGCCTGAATTCCAGAAAGCCTTTGGCTGCAAAGCCGGACAGCCCATGGTACGGGCCGCAGCCTGCCACGTCTGGTAAGTGACTAGAGAGCACACTAAAGAGTAGACCTACTATGGCCCAGGAATGCATATAATCTTTTTAAATGCGTTCCTGGGCTGTGAGAGCATTTTCGCTATCGTTTGTATTGGTGTTGCTGGCTGGCGGCGCCCTCGGCCAAACTTCCCCAATCAATCCGGACAACACGAAACAAATTTCTTCTATCCAGTCAGCAGTCAGTTCAGCGCAGGCGCTTATCAAGGCGGGAAAATTCGCTGAAGCCGCAACGATTTTTCGGCAGGTCATTGCCGGCGATATTGCGGTTGGAAATCCATCCAGCAACAATCGTCCTCAGCTTCAATCTCTGCCCGAAGCACATGCTGGACTGGTTCGCAGCCTGCTGAAGTTGGACGACGTGGCAGGCGCAGAAGAAGCCGCTGCTTTGGGCGTGCGTGTCTATCCGGAATCAGCGGTCACACAGGCTGCACGCGGCGACGTTCGCTTCCGCAACGGCGGAATCATGGAAGCGGAAAAACTTTATCAGTCAGCGTTGAAGCTTGACGCCACCAATGCTCGCTCATGGTTAGGCATGGGACGAGTGGATTCCGCATTGTCACGCCACGCCAAAGCGAGAGAGGATTTTGCCCGCGCACACAAGCTCGACCCGGCGGATGGTGACGCTCTTTATTATTGGTCAGTGGGGCAGCCGTATCCTGAAAATGTGAACGGCCTGGAGAAACATCTGTCCGAATTTCACGATGACGAGGAGCGCGAACGGCATGAGCGGGAATATGTGGCTTTTATCAAAGCACTTGCCGGACACAAAGTGTGGACACTGGCGCACAACGTTGACCAATCAGATTTGAAGCTGCAACCTGTAGTCACTCGCCTGCAGGACGGGCCGCGCGCATACTCGCTGAGCGTTAGATTGAATGATCGCGCCAATGCGAATGTGATGCTGGACACCGGCGCATCAGGCCTGACCATAAGCCGGAAAATTGCCGAAAAAGCAGGAGCCCGCAAACTGTCAGAGCATTCACTGGAAGGCGTGGGCAGCGCCGGCGCTGCCGCGGGTTATGAGGCGTTGGTGGAAAAGGTGATCATCGGCGACTTTGAATTTCATGACTGCAATGTACACGTTTCGCCCAGCATGAACGCCGATTATGACGGCTTGATCGGCACTGACCTTTTCGAGGAGTATCTTGTGACCGTTGATTTTCCCAGCCACAAGCTGCGCCTTAATCGCACTCGAGTTGTTCCCGATGCTGGCGGTAGTTCCGTTGAGCCGGGCGACCCATTGCAGTTTTACCGCGTGGGACACATCATGCTCATGCCCACAAGCGTCGGCGATACTGCGCACGGTCTTTTCGCGTTGGATACCGGCTCATCCACCAACACGATATCGCCGGCGCTGGCACGGCAGGTCAGCATTGTGCGCGATTCAAACGTCCCCGTAAACGGCATGAGCGGCCGCGTAAGAAACGTTTACTCAGCGGACCACACCACATTGCAATTTGGCCGCTTCCAGCAGCCGCACGAAAATATAGTTACCTTTGATGTTCATGAGCTCAGCAAGGACCTGGGAGTGGAGGTCTCCGGCTTTATTGGCTTTGCCACCTTGAAGAAAATGAAGCTGATGATCGATTATCAAAATGGCCGCGTGGATTTTGAATACAAGCCGTAATTTTCCCAATCCTTGAATCTTCCGCGCACGCTGCCTCATCTCAAGAACGTCTGTAAATCAGTTTTTCATACTCTTGATCGATCTGCAAAGGAAAGCAACATGTCACCAGATGTTTCGCTCATTGACTCCGCTCTTCGCACGTGGAAATCAAACATTGATCGCGCTGGAAAGTTGTTTGGCTCCTTATCTGAATCGCAGCTTCAGCAGGAAATTGCCCCTGGCAAGAATAGACTGCTGTATATCTGGGGACACCTTGCGGCCGTGAATGATGCGCTGTTGCCATTGCTCGGCGTTGGAGAGAAACTCCATCCCGAACTCGATCCCATGTTCCTGTCCAACCCAGATCGTTCCCAGCAGAAAATACTCTCTGGGGAAGAATTGAAACGTGTTTGGGATGAAATAAACGGATCGCTCTGGACTGCGTTTTCCAATTGGACGCCTTCGGAGTGGCTGCAGAAACACACCTCAGTCTCCGACGCAGATTTCACAAAGGAACCGCACCGCAACCGATTCACCATCCTGTTGGGCAGGACCGCTCATTTGGCCTATCACCTTGGCCAGGCAACGCTTGTGGTTTGAGACAACCGGGCCATTGCAAGATCGTTCTCAATAACAGCCCCGTTTAGAAAGGAACAGTTGAATAGCGATGCCTGACGCACTCAAGAACAACACGAAAAGCAAACTTCTACCCGCCGGCACTTCGGCGCCGGAGTTTTCGCTGAACAGCAAGCCTGATCAGAAGGTCTCTCTCAACGCGCTGCGCGGTAAACCTGTAGTTCTGGCTTTCTATCCCGCGGACTGGAGCCCTGTTTGTGGCGATCAAATGGCTCTCTACAATGAAGTTCTGCCGGAGTTTCGCAAGTTGGGAGCAGAGCTTCTGGGCATTTCAGTCGACGGCGTCTGGTGCCACCGCGCATTTTCTGAAGCTCGGAATTTGCGTTTTCCGCTACTGGCGGATTTCGAACCGAAGGGCGCCGTGGCGCAAAAGTATGGCGTCTATCGCGATGGAGATGGCATTTCAGAACGAGCACTGTTTGTGATCGACAAAGACGGAAAGATTGCCTGGAGTTATTGCTCTCCCATCGGCGTAAATCCGGGTGCGGACGGAATTCTGCAGGCATTGGAAGACCTGGCAAAATAAAAATCGCTCAAAAATAGTAAAGAGGTGATTGTGGCGACTTTGAAGACTCCAGTTACGTCTCAAGACCATGTTCAAGGCACTGAAACTGCACCAGTGACGCTGGTAGAGTATGGCGACTATCAATGTCCACACTGTGGTCATGCCCATTCGGTCATGAAGCGGATTCAAAAGCATTTCACGAAGCAGCTTCGATTTGTCTTTCGCAATTTTCCTTTGAATCAAATCCACCCTTATGCAGAAGCTGCCGCAGAAACTGCTGAATTTGCAGGTACTCACGATAAATTCTGGGAAATGCACGACCTGCTCTTTGAAAATCAGGAGCGGCTCAGCGACTCCCTTTTTCCTGAGCTGGCTAAAAAGCTAAAGCTGCCGGTTGACGCACTGACAAATGCTCTTGAATCGGGCGAGTATGCAACGCGTGTCGGCAGCGATTTCAGCAGCGGAGTGAGAAGCGGAGTCAACGGCACTCCAACCTTCTTCATCAACGGTCGTCGTCACGATGGACCGTTCGAATACGATGATCTGGTCGCGGCGATCGAGGACGTAATCGGTCCGGAAAGAGCGACCGTAAACGGCTAGCAAGCTACGCGAAGGCCTTCCTCAGAAAGAAGGATACCGCCAGCGACACTTGTTCAATCGAGCTCAAAAGCAATGTACATCAGTCTGCCCTTCCGCTCCACGTGCAAGGCGATTGCATCTCCAGAATGAAAGTTATCGAGGACTGCGCGCAGTTGGGTCGCCGAAGTGATGGAAATAGCGTTGATTGAACGGATCACATCACCCGCATTTAGCTGCGGCTCGGGATCGACTCCCCGCAGCTGCGCTATCACCAATACTCCGGCATTCAGATGTTTGTTTTTCTCCTCCGTTAATTCCTGCTTCCGCCCGGAAACCATAACGCCCAGTCTGGGCAGCGCAGTATCGTCGACATCATCCGGCGGGCGAGAGTCTTCTGAATCCGGCGGCATCGCCGCCAGCAAGAGGTTAAGCGCAACGGTGTCTGACTTTCTTACCACCTCAAGCCGGACGTGATCGCCCTGGCGCTTGTGAAGCAATGTCCACATGAGTTGAGGCACGCTGCGCGCGCTCGCGCCATCAACGCTAACAATGACATCACCGGCCTTGAGCTCTGCCTTCTCGGCTGGGCTTCCGGCGGCAACCCCTGAAATCACAATCCCGGCATCGGTCTTTAGCTGGAGAGCGGAGGCAAGCGTAGGAGTGATCCCCTGGACGTCAATGCCTAGATATGGCCGCGGCACATATCCGTATTGTCGAATCTGCTGATAAACGTAACGAACCAAATCACTGGGAACGGCAAAACCAAGGCGCTCGATTCTTCCCCGTTCCGTGATGCTGAACACATCCATTCCTACCATTTCACCTTGAATATTCACTAACGGGCCGCCGCTGCAGCCGGAAGCAAGAGCAGCATCGGTCTGAACGTACACCAGGGAATCGTCGGGCTCAATTTGCCGGTCCACCGCGCTCACGACGCCCAGTGAAAGGGAGTTTCGAAAGCCCTCAGCACCGCCCAGCGCAGCCACCAGGTCTCCTTGTTTGAGACCGCTGGACTTGGAAAACGAAACCGTGGGGAGATCCTTGGCATCAATCTTCAGAACTGCTATGTCACCCTCCTTGAAAATACCAACGATCTTCGGTTCAAAAGACAGGCTACGTTTGTTATTGTCTTCGCCGCTGATTGGATGTGGATGAACATGGCTGTCGAGCTCAACGCGTATTCGTCTTGCTTTATCGATTACGTGATAGGCCGTGACAATGTATCCGCTGGAATCAACAATCATGCCCGACCCGGAGCCTCGTTGCTTGGAAAATGTCTGGACCTTGGCGTCATCATCGCGATCGGAAGAAGGTTCATAGCTAACCACTTCTATGTGAACGATCGCAGGAAACACCGTAGTGGCTACCTGTTCAAGTGACGCATTCAGGTTGCGCAACGTATCTCCGTTGGACTTTTGCTGGGGCGCTTGGCCCCGGGAGCACACAACGAGAACAAGAGTCAATGCCGTGGAAAAGCATATCCGCTTAATGCCACCAGCTTTGTGATTCATAAATTGTCCGTTCTCGCTCGCAGAGAGGCAGGCAAACACGCTGCGAGTCATCTCAAATATCGGGCGGCGGCCGTTTCGCGAAATGCAAGAAATCCATCGAACATTCAGCAAAGTGCGACGCTTTAAAAACTCTACCCTGCACAGTTAATCAGGTGGAACTGTCAGACTTATCAGCGAGTCAGCCTCATTCCTGATGCTCCCGAACTGGCAGTATTGACAGTCACTTCACAGAGGCCAGCTGTTTATCTTAGCGCGCACATCATGAGCACCCCTCAGCCGGCAATTGCATCAGGCCAGCTTGGTTGCCGCAACTGATGGCAATCTTTCGGTACGTATGGACAAGAGATAAGGATCGCTCTGCGCCTTAGCGCCTATCTTGATTCAGCCAAAGAAAACTGCGCCTGGATGATCGCGAGCTACGGATTCATGTTTTCCGGGCTTTTCACAGCTTCTGGAGCGATAGCTAGCGCCGCGGTTTAGGTGTGTGCTCGTCGCAGGCAACAGCCATTCGGTTGAGTTCCGCGACGCGCCCAAGAACTTGAGTCGCAATATTCGGGCAGCCCGGGTGATCACAGAAAAACTCTGTGAGCAGTTCTTCGCTTCCGTCGGGGGCCGTCAGACCCGTCTTGATCGTTATCTGTGGAATTGGAAACTCCCTGACTGGGTATCAATATTATGTTTGATTTTGAGCCTTGTGGGGCGCTTATGCAAGCAACTTTTATATCCCTATCTAGCTACGCCGAGCACTGCCGGATCAGCACCAGTGCCGAACCGCGCGGCCGGAACCGCCCGAACTGTCATTTGTGACAGTGGCTCGGCGCTTCGCGCTTGCCGAAACTTCTGCATGCGCCTTGAGGAAACCTAACCATGCCCGAAGCTCCCAGCGTCTGGCCGCGGAATGCTCCCTCGTATTTTCATGTCATGGCGAAGCCAACGGGTGCCATTTGCAATCTTGACTGCAAGTATTGCTTCTTCCTCTCCAAGGACTCGTTATATCCCGGCAGCCAGTTTCGCATGGCAAACGATGTGCTTGAAGCCTACGTCAGGCAGGTCATCGAATCTCAGCGCGAGCCCCACATCACCATTGCCTGGCAGGGCGGCGAACCCACACTGATGGGCTTGGACTTCTTCCGGCGGGCAATGACTCTGGTCCATAAATACAAGCGACCCGGGATGACCCTGGAACACACCATTCAAACCAACGGCACCCTCCTGAATGAAGAATGGTGCGAATTCCTGAGAACGAATAGCTTTTTAGTCGGGTTATCGGTGGATGGCCCGCGCGAAATGCATGACGCTTATCGAGTGGACAAAGGCGGCGCCCCAACTTTCGACAAGGTGATGCGCGGGGCCCATTTAATGCAGCAGCACGGGGTTGAGTTCAATGTTCTCTGCACGGTTCATGCCGCTAACGTCGAACACCCGCTTGAGGTATACCGCTTTTTCCGCGACGAACTAAGAACTCACTTCGTACAGTTCATTCCCATCGTTGAACGCACATTGCCTGAGATGCTGGAGATCGCTAACGAAGGCTGGGGTGAGCGCAACCACGCGCGCCCGCTTTACACGCAGAATGGAAACCGCGTTACTGAACGCACAGTCAAGGCTGAGCTTTGGGGCCGGTTCCTGATCGCCGTTTTCGACGAATGGGTGCGGCATGATGTAGGCAACGTTTTCATCCAGTTATTTGAATCGTCGTTAGCATCCTGGATGGGGATGCCTGCGTCCCTGTGTATCTTCGCCAAGACATGTGGAAATGCCTTAGCGCTCGAGCATAATGGCGACCTTTATTCTTGCGATCATTTTGTCGAGCCCAAATATCTTCTGGGCAACATCCGTGAACAGCACCTGGTACAGCTGGTCGCTTCAGACCAGCAGCGGAAATTCGGAAATGACAAGCAGGACTCGCTTCCACGTTATTGTCGCGAGTGCGAGGTTAAGTTTGCCTGTAATGGTGAGTGTCCTCGCAACCGGTTTATTGAAACTCCCGATGGCGAACCGGGCTTGAATTATCTGTGTGCGGGCTACAAAGCCTTTTTTAAACATGTTGATCATCCCATGAAGCTCATGGTGAACCTGCTGCTGGAAGGACGAGAAGCCTCGGATGTAGTGAAGATTCTGGCTGCAGAATCTTCTTGTGCACAGGCAACGCGCTAAATTAACCAGAGTTTCACCACCGTAAGCGGTCCTTCTTCTCACTAGTGCGATTGAGGTTATTTCTCAAATTATCCTCTTCCAACCCATTTCTTGCCACGATTCGCCTCTGTTCGGCACTGGATACCAGCTGTGATTTCTACCAGTTGCGAGCCACACAGTTAATGCGCAACATCACCAGATGGCTGTCGACGATTGTCGATCGGTGTGCTATGTGGACAATCGGCCTGGCAGAAAGGAAGTAGGCGGAATGAAACAACGAATGCTAACGCTCAGCGCAATCGCTCTTTGCTCTGGTGTCTTTCTTTTGACCACTATGTTGCAGGCGCAGACGCCGGAGGAAAAGCTTCAGGCCCTCTCCCAGGTACTGGGTTTAAACGCACAGCAAAAAAGCCAACTGCTACCAATCCTTAAAGCCGAGGCACCCAAGCTGGAAGCACTGAAATCTGATCCCTCGAAGCGAGATAAAAGAAAAGACATGAAAGCCATCCATGAGCAGGCCGATCCCCAGATCAAAGCCATCCTGACTCCGACGCAATATCAGCAATGGAAGGCAATCCGGAAACAAGAGTTAGACAAGGCCAAGAACGGCGGTTAATTGCAGCCCATCCAGACTTTCAGGAAGCGGCCTCTGGAAGAACCATGTCTGCGTTATTCTCAAACAAGCAGCAGGCTCTTTGCTGAGGCATACCCTCGCAGCGGACTTTGAGTCACTGTCAACACAACAATGAGGAAATCAAAAATGAAGCATCGAATTGTCGTATTCACCACTTTGGCGTTGTGCTCCTGCGTTCTCCTGGGGTATGCAAGCAAGCTGCAGGCGCAAACGCCGGCCGCGAAGCTCGAGAGACTAGCGCAGGTACTGAATCTCAGCCCACAACAAAAAGTTGCCCTGTTGCCGATTCTCCAGGCGGAGGCTCCAAAACTTGAGGCAATTAAGAATAATCCTGGCATGCCGCTGGGCGAAAAAGCTGAGCAGATGCGATCAATCCATCAGCAGGCCGATCCCCAGGTGGAGACAATCCTTTCGGCCCAGCAATACAAAGAATGGCAGGCCATCCGCAATCATGAGATAGAGAAAGCCCTGCAGCATTGAGAAGCACGCCACTTCGAAGAACGGGATGTGGTCTATTCAAATTGACCACGCAGACCAACGGCTCGCCTCCGATCAAAATTACAGGGTTCTCAAACTTTATTTACTACCCAGGCTGCCGCGTCACCAATGCAGTTCGTGACCCAACGGTTCGGATACGAACACCAAAGCGGCCTGAAATCAGCGTAGCTTCAGGTTAATTGTGCGATTTAGACACAGCTGCGCACGTCTTGTTTTCATGAAATCCCAACATCGCCGGGACTGTTAGTTTTGACAGGTGCCTGAATGGTATTCCCTTTCATACTTTAGTCAGGCCACTTCTTCCAGTCATTACCCAGGCATTCTCAAAAGGGAATCGCCGCTGAATTTACGATCGGCCAATGCTGTTCCGGAAAAAGCCACCTGCAATCTTTTACAGTAGCCTCTGCGAGAGCCAACCCTGAGAGTTAACTGATCAGGGCAGTTGAATAGCTTGGGAATTGCACCCCGGGCGGCACTCAACGTGGAGGCAAGGTTCGGGTAGCAGGATTTTTGGGGTTGGTATGAGGAGAGAATCAAAACAGTCAAGGCATCGGCAGCCATCCATGAGAGCGTTCGATCTTCAGGTTTGGCAGGAAATTCAATATCTTGAGGCGCCGACTCACGATTGTGATTGCTTTATGACACAGAAATCCCGTCCAGTTATCTCCGGAGAGTTGGAATTTCTTGATGATCAAATGACTGTGCCCTGGCCGATCCTTGCACGATGGGCTGTCGGCGCGCTGGCAGTGTGCATCGCTCTTATAGTTCTTGTTTGTAATGGTTGTTAATTAAGCACTGGTACATTTGCCAGTTTGAAGCAGTGCTTCTCTTATCCGATACTTCGTTTGCCGCTGACAATCCAGTAACAAGTGTCTGCGCCAATTAAGGTTGGCACGGGCGAGCTCTACGCATCTTCCATTTGGGAATTGAAAAAAGAAGATGAGGGGACATGCGCACTTTTAACCTAAGTTGCTGTCTGCTATGGACCACTATTTTTGGAACCAAAATATGATTCTCAATTTTGCCCTGAATTTTCGCCTGCATGGCGAGAGCGGATTTGGAGGGTGTACTGTGTCTTCGACTCGTAAATTACATTTGATGATTGTGGATGACGATGCATCCGTTCGTGAAACCCTGGCCATGGTTCTTTCCAAGGCAAATTATGTAACGTCGACAGCCAGAGACGGTGTTGATGCGCTCGCGCAAATCAGAATGCGCGTGCCTGACCTGCTCCTAAGCGATCTGGAGATGCCGCGCATGTCAGGCTTCGATTTTCTTTACAGCGTGCGCCTTAGCTTTCCCGAAGTAGCTGTTGTGGCCATGAGTTGCATCAGCGACGCAGAGCATGTTCCGCATGAGGTAATTTCCGATGCGTTTTATCCCAAGGGTCGCAGCCACCCGGAAAAACTCTTTCGCATTGTCATGGATGGCATTCGCACCTGCGAAAAGCGAGTAAGTGAAACGGGGAGAGCTCGGCCAGTTCTACAGATGCAACGTGCCGGCCTAGAGACAACCGTAACTCATTACGTAATGGTCAAATGCACCCAATGTCTGAGGACATTTCTGGCACCCCAGGCCGACGTGAATACCCGGGAGGTGCAGTGCATCTTCTGCCCAACCGAGATGCGATTTGTGGTGGGCGCAGGTGCGTCCCGCCTCGCTGCCAAAAGTCCGGAGGAGAATCCTAAAGCCATCCGTAGCGCCACGGACAGCTTTACGACATCGGATCCCAAGGCGCGATCGGCCGCGAAAGGACGTTAAAACGCGACTCGTTGCCATAGCTTTCCGTTTTCCACATGCAGACAACGAGAGGCCGGCACTTTATCAAGTAAGCATTGGACACGCTGGACCGGGCTGTCACATCCAACAGTTTACAGCTCTGAATTGGAGAATAAAGTGAAAGCTAAGGCGATGAAGGTTGATACCCAGCGGCGTCACTCCACTGCCCCAGGCGAGATCGCGGATGCGGTCTCGCCGTTATTTCATCTACTGAAATATCTCCCGCAGGAAACGGAAGCGACTTCTAAGCCGTAAATGCACAGGTCAACACAACCTATAAAGTTTCTCAGGCAGAACAGACGCGGACTCACATCTGCCGTGAGCCTGTCTCTCCAATTCGCACAGTTGTTTTCCAGCGAATGCAACGGCTGAGGTATCATTCGCCGCAAGCTGTAAGTTTTGCCAGTTTGACGAACCCAATACATCTGCTGAAATGGTTTCAACGCTCTCTCCTCCTTGACGAGAAAAGGGCAATCCGGTTGTATGTTCCGGATTGCCCTTTTTACTTTGTTGCCTGCGTTTCAATGGCTGTCAGTGCCGAAGCAGATCGACAGATGACTTTGACTACAGGGTGATGGCTCTTCTCTAGCAATCTTCAATGGCAGAAATACCGGCCACATCTGCGTCGCCACGCTTCAAGCAGTTGAGTCCATGAAAAAAGGGCGATTGCTCGCCCTTACTGAATTGCGACTTTTGGAAGGGGATTTCAACCTTTATCAGTGTGATTCCTTGTGCCTGCGTCTTTGCTCGCTTAAGCCGTCTTCACTTACTTGAGGTGGAAGGTCGCGCCAAAAGCGATCCCTGACATGGCCGCATCCAAAATGCCACCGTGAACACCACCCGCTTCGTAGTTCACATCCAGGTAGCGATAGCCCAACTGCAATGTCACATTTGGCTTAACTTTGTAGCCGATGAGGCCAACGACCTGGTATTCGAGCTGAGAGCCCGTTCCCCAGCCACCAACATCACCAGCCACCGTCACGTCCAGCTTCGGTGAAAGGGGCACGCCAATTCGCCCGCCCACCAGAGGGTCCACCCAACTCTGTGATTTCGAAAAGTTTAATCCGAGCAGAGACGGATTAAAGTTCAGGTCCTCTCCAAAGTGCCAGTATCTCAATCCTGCTAGAAAATCAGCCTCCAGCATTTTCGCCTTGATCACGGTCACGCCTATTTTTGGAGTAAAAATAAACGTAGTGCCTGTAACGTTCGCGGACGTGGCTCCGAAGGCGCCTACAGGTATCGCCTTGTCAGCTCTCAGTCTGATATACATCAGGTCGATTGGTATCACCAGGCGGTTTTTTCGAGCTTCCACAGTCCCCATCAATCCAAAGCGGAAATGTGAAAGCAGATCGGTGGCGCTGGCACGAAAGTTGGCGCTGCGGTCATTCGCTCCCAGCGTTCCGTGCACGCCTGGGAACCAGAGATATGGACTGAATGAAAAATGCCATTCGTCCTGGCCGGCCGCAGGTTGAGGTGCGGTCTGATTACTTCCAGAAGCGCCTTCCGTACCTCGCGGATCGGCGGCTGCTGAAAATTCCGCAGGCGCCGACCTCGCAAGGGTGACTCGGAAGTCTGGCTCTTCGCCAGAGTTAAGCCTTCCCTCTTGTTGCGCCTGTAGCAGTGACGCACCAGCCAGCATGGCACATGCGAAAGTCACGATTCCGTTCTTATTTCTCATTAGTTTTATCTCCGCTGGGTTTAGCGATGCTCAATGGGGTCGAATTTTAGCGACGCTTACTTAATGGAGTTGAATTGCGGTAAAAGTAGTGATCTCGTCATACTAGGTTCCAGTAAGCAGAACCAACACTGTCAAAGCTGACAGCTTTACTAAAAGTTGTGGGCAAAAAAGCTTTCGAATCTGCTATTTGCCTCAGTGGACGCGCCTCCTGGAACGCCGACTTCGGCCTTGCTTTGCTCTTGAGGGCCGACGGTCATCGCCGATTGAAGTCCAACAAAATAAACTAGCGCCGATTGTTTGGACATTTGCATTGTTGCAGGTCTTTCGGGGCACAACTTACCTCTCTGTTTGCCTGCCGTTTCGCCGGTCCGGCTTTCCTGACATTTTTGCCAGTAGGCGTACTGAATGGGCTTTCCTACGATCAGTCGAGGATTCGAGAATTACTCAATGCAGCGCCAGCAAAAGGTTTCACAACGTACATCGCCATGAGCCATGAAGGAGTACCGGGCGCTGGACATGAAATTGCACCTCTTTGGTGAAGTTCAGGTTAGTGGCAATCGAAAAAAGGAGAACCAAATGCACAAACTTACAGTTCTAGTGGGCTTGCTTCTGCTGACTGCCGGCTCCGCCCTGGCTCAGAGCGAGTTCTCAGCAGCTGAAGCATCAGTAGACTTCCTGTACGCCCGTACTCCTGTTGCAGGTCAAAGCTTAAACTGCGCGGGCGGTGGAACAACACTGGCCTACAACGTCAGCAGTTCGCTTGCCCTAGCGTCGGATCTGGGATATTGCAAATTTTTCGGCAATACATTCGGCTTTAACAAACTTAGCGGTAGCCAGTTCAACTATTTGTTTGGTCCACGGCTTACTCTGAGAAGAAGCAGCGCATTCGAACCGTTCTTCGATCTCATGCTTGGCGGGACGCGCCTTGGTCTTGGCTGCGACAGCGGCACCGGATTCGGCTGCCTGAATGGGACTGGCCACTTTTCCGGCTCAAGAAATGCTTTCGCTTTGACTGTAGGTGGCGGTCTCGACATCCGGATCAGCCCAAGGGTTGCCTTGCGCGCTGCCCAGCTTGAGTATCTCTACACCCGCTTCAACAATGACTGCCCTCTGGTTTTCTGCAACACCAACAACAGTCAGAACAGCTTTAGACTGAAGAGCGGGCTGATATTCGGATTTGGACACACTAAATAGCTCCGCTGGTTAATTTTGTCCTGGTTTGCTGACAAGCCAAATCTACAGCAGGAAGATGCGCTGCCAGCTGAAGAATAAGTGCTGCCTTCGGGCCCGCCATTTTTCGGGCGACGCCCGAACGAGGCGGGACAAAATAATGCGGGACAGAGCGCGACCGTGAATCGAGGGAAACACGGTCTGCGCGTGTTCCGATGCCGCCAACATGACTCTCTAATCTCTCCGCTTGTCTGGTTCGATCCCGCACGTTATTAGGAGAAACATAATCATGCGAACCTTGATGAAGCAGACTTTGGCGATCACTTTGTGTTTCCTTCTGATCGCCAGTTCCGCGCGGTGGGGCATTCAAGCGCAGGACAAAAGCTCGAGCGAGTATTCCGGACAAGGGGCGCCCTTGACAGCCGAAGAGCTGCAACAGCTGGTAGCCCCCATCGCTCTATACCCGGACGCCCTGGTCGCCCAGGTTCTGGGCGCGGCGACCTTCCCTGACCAGGTGGCATTTGCTGCGGATTGGCTTAAACAGAACAGCTCTCTCAAAGGCAAGCCTTTAATGGAGGCAGTAGAAGGCCAGCAGTGGGATCCCAGCGTGAAGGCGATCACTCAGTTCCCTTCCGTGCTGGACAACATGGCGAAGAATCTCACCTGGACTTCCTCACTGGGAGAGGCATACCACACACAAGCCGCCGAGGTCATGCAAGCCGTTCAGTTTTTGCGCGGAAAAGCCCAGGCTGCCGGCAATCTGAAATCAAGTGAACAAATTAAGGTAGTGCAGGAATCGCCACAAATCATTGTCATCCAGCCTGCAAACCCCGAGATCGTTTACGTACCCACGTATAACCCCGCGGTCATTTATGGAACTCCTTATGTAGTTCCCGGATACACAACCAGCGCGGCGGTGGCCACCGGGGTGATCGCATTCGGGACGGGCATTGCGATCGGCGCGCTGATGGCTAGCAGCAACCCCTGGAATTACAGTTACTGGAACTGTAACTGGCACAGCAGCACTGTGGTGTATAGATCCTCAGCCTACTATGGAAACAGCGCATGGCACGGTGGTGCTTACGGATCCAGCCGGTCTGTCTACGGTCCCAACGGCGCTGCGCGCTCCAGCAGAGGTTACAACCCGTCCACAGGTACTTACGCGCGCGGAGCCACAGCTTCTAACGGTTACGGGACGGAACGTGTCGGTCAAGCGTACAACCCGAGGACCGGCGCGTATGGCGCTACGCAACAAGGATCCAATGCCAATGGAAGCTGGGGAAGCTCGGCGGTTTCAAGAAATGGCAACACCGCTTACAGCCAACACCAAACCACCGGCGCTGGAACCACCGGGTCAGTGCAAACGTCAAACGGCGGTAAAGCGGTTGGAGCGTCGGGTCAGTACAACAACGCTGCCGTGGGCAAGACGGCGAATGGCAACAAGTACGCAACGGCTGACGGAAAGGACTACAGCAATACCGGAAGCGGCTGGCAACAGAAAAGCGGAACACCGGACAACGCGGCGAAAAGCAGTTCCAGCGGCTGGGGCCAGGCAGAAAAAAGTGGCGGATCTTCGGCCTTCGGCGGCGGGGGTAGCGGCTGGCAATCCAGAGCAGAGAGTTCTCGTGGTTCGGCAAGCATGGGCGGTGGCGGCGGCTGGCATGGCCGTGGTGGTGGACGAGGTCGCAGATGACGCCGTCGCAGTTGAAACCGCAGCAGTTGAAACCGCCGCAGTTGAAATCAATGACGCTCCACTATCCACTGAATCCAGCACGAGTAACAGGTTTCAATTTGAAGTTGAAGGATCAGTTATGTCGAAACTAACCCGCAGACTTCGTGTTGCCAGCCAGTTGATTTTTCTGGCGCTGATGATTCCGCTCGCGGCTTGCAATAATCAAATCGCGAAATCAAGCACACCTTCTTCCACGACTTTCCTTTCGCCCGACAATGCCGGAAGTGCGCTGCTGCAAGCAGCGAAATCCGGCGATCAGAACGCGCTTCTGGCAATTTTTGGTTCAACATCTAAACAGCTTATCTTCTCGGGCGATGCGGTACAGGACAAGAAAACTGTGGACGCATTTGTGGCGGAATACGAAGCCATGCACAGATGGCGCAAGATGCCTGATGGAGCGCAGATCATGCTTGTGGGAGCAGATAATTTTGCCTTCCCGATTCCGCTGAAGAAGAACGATTCCGGGAAGTGGTTCTTTGACACAGAAGCCGGAAAAGACGAAATACTCGCCCGCCGGATTGGCCGTAATGAGCTGGCAGTCATCGACGTTTGCGAAGCAGTCGCTGATGCTCAAGCCGAATACTTTTCACTGCGTCACGATGACGGAAGTACAAAACATTATGCCCTGAAATTCATCAGTGACCCAGGCACGCGGAATGGCCTGTACTGGGAATCACCTGAAGGGCAGCCAAGAAGCCCGCTCGGACCGCTGGTAGCATTTGCGAGCACAGAAGGGTATAACGCGTCGCAGGCGAATTCGCACGTTCCCTTCCACGGCTATTACTTTCACATGCTGAACCGGCAAGGAAGTCAGGCTCAGGGCGGCGCAAAGGACTACCTGGTCGACGGAAAAATGGTGAATGGATTCGCTTTCATCGCTTATCCGGCTGAATATGGAAATTCTGGCGTGATGACGTTCATCATCAACCAGGATCACGTACTGCTCCAGAAAGATCTGGGCAAGACCACGGCAGCCACAGCTGCAGCTATTACGGAGTTCAACCCCGATGGCAGCTGGAGCCAGGTGGAAGAATAAATCGCAGAACTCTTCGCACCTGCCTGCTTCGCACGTGAGTAGCTGGCAAATCAGGACACGGTGTGGTGAACTACAAGCAATTCGCTTCTGATAGAAATTCTCACACCGGCATTCCTCTCATCGATAATTGAGACCTGCTGCAGAGTTGTCCCTGAATTCTGAAACAGAGCTTATTGCAGACGACGCATCACTAACCGCGTAGAATGCCGCTGAATGCGCTCGTCATTGGTTTACCGATGTGGTTTACCGATGTTATTTACCAAAATCAGCAACTATGAACTGTGAGAATCGGCTGCTCTGCAATCGTCTCGAGATTGAAACTGTCACTTTTAACACTTAATGCAGCTTACATCCAGGCCTATGCTGCAACTATGAAGCCATTAGGAATTGCAGCGTATATCAGGGCCGGCGATGCGTGGCTTTCTCGTATTCACGCCCGGTCCACAGCCCGTTTCTTGCTGATCGCAATTGTTTTCCCGCTCTTGACTTTGGTTTCGCCGGCAAATGCACAAGCACCATCTCTGCCTCAACAAAACCTGTTCGACGTAAATGACCAGCTTGCGACAACTCTCAAGATCAAGGTCAATGAAGTTGACCTCCTGTTCACTGCCAGAGATCGCCATAACCACTGGGTAACGGACCTCTCCAAGGATGATGTGAGCGTTCTGGATAATGGCCAGCCTCCCAGTTCGATTCTTGAGTTTCAGAGCCGTTCCGATTTACCGCTGCGTGTGGGATTAATTATTGATAGCAGCGATTCGATTTCTCGCCAAATAGAATTCGAAAAGCAATCCTCCATCCTCTTCATCCGGCAAGTTCTGAACCCTGCGAAGGACAGCGCCTTCGTCGTAAGCTTCAACGAAAACGTAAGGCTGATGCAGGGCTTCACTTCAGACCTGACATCTCTGAGCAAGGCAATTCGCGAACTCCCATTGGGGGGCTCTACTGCCCTCTACGATGCCGTGCATTTTGGATGTGAAAAGCTGCAGGAAAGCGCTGGTGCCCAGCCTGCGCGACGCGTTCTGATTGTTATAACCGATGGCGATGATAACAGCAGTCATTTCAACGTGCGCGACGCCATTGCGGCCGCGTTGCAGCAAAATGTGGTCATCATCGCGCTCAATACGAATGGCGAGCCGAGCTCTCTCGACCCAAAATACAAGCAGTTCAAAGAAATGGCCGACCAGTCTGGAGGTATCGTACTGAAAGCCGGCAATGAAAAAGACGTTGCTAAGGCATTTAAAGCGATACAAGAACAGCTCAGAAGTCACTACTTCCTGGCATATAAGCCGGCTGAGCTGAATCAGGACGGTTCATTTCGAAAAATTCGAGTTAAGGTCAAGCGCCATGGCCTTCACATTTTCTATCGGCATGGCTACTATGCCCCGGTGGCGATGAACGAACCAGAAAAACAAAACATTATTCCAGAATAATTGTTATTCGTTTGCGGCCGCGACAAAATGGTTTTTCACCGCGAACTGGATCAACTCAGCATTGGTTTTCACCCCAATCGCTTCCATGATCCGATATTTGTGGAAGGCAATGGTTCGTGGCGTTAGACCCAGGACCGCGCCAACTTCTTTCATCAACCGTCCTTCAGCCAGAAGTTGGAGGACCTCGATCTGGCGACCGGTAAGTTTCTTTGCTTTCATCTTTGGGTGTGGACAACGAATGAACGATTCTGTCAGCGCCCGTTTGATGAGCGGGGTAATGTAAATTCCACCCTTCAGCGCTTCATGAATTCCATGGAGAAGCTCTGAAGCAGCTGAACTCTTGAGCAAGTAGGCCGAGGCGCCGCTGTTCAGGGCCTCTGACGCAATATCGGGATCCTGATTCATCGTTACATAAATCAGCTTCACGCGCGGCATGGTTTGCTTGAGCCGCTGGCCCGCAGCGAGCCCGTTTAAAAGCGGCATGCCGATATCAATCACAATCACATCCGGTCGCACTTTCGGCGCCACCTCGAGCAGCTCACGGCCATCCCGCACCGTTGCTATCACTTCATATTGTGGCTCCAGCAACCCTCGAAATGCCTCAACAATCATCGTATGATCGTCTGCGATAAGAATCGTGGTCTTCTGCATTGTCGCTCCTTTGGCGCCGAGAGTAGCGGCTGTCCGCTTGATCGACCATGAACTGTTTCGGTAACAGACTAGAAAAGAGGCGCGGATATGAAGGCCGAAGCAGTTCTTTATTCACCAACTCTGAACCCGAATTCCAGGTCGAAGAGCAATCAGAGAATTCTACTCCAAATAGCTCCTTCCGTACCTGTCACAATTGTCAGGAACCTTAGCTCTCGAATGCTTGCACTCGAATTTTCTTTGAGAGACGGTTTGCAAGACTCTGCTCCGAGCGTAAAATCTGCGCACTTCTGAATTTCACAACCTTCCACCCTGATGTCGAGTTTTCGATCGCAAGTGTCCTTGCATCACGTCGTTACCCTCGGTGGCCCGCCCGCTTTTGCACTCTTCTTGTGGCACTCTGGAATGAGAAAAAACATCCGGGTGCTACTCTGGCGTCGTATTGGGATTAAGAGGGAATTTTCCCAGCTACTCCGGCCTCGTAATTTTTTTCCTGAGGAGAGCCTCGACGCGCAAGGCCAACGACGAAGGCGAGGAGAATCGGCCTCTTTGTGATCAGAATGAGGCTGTCAAGATTGGCAGTTCAGCTTTTTCCATGGCCGTGTTAGAATGCCTTCGCCGCTGGCGGGTGTCCTATGTCCAAATTCAACTATCCTCTTCCTGGCGGCCGTTTTCGAAGTCTCGCTGTCAACTCGTTTCTTGCGGGCGTGATTCTGCTCCTCTGTCCTGGCGCGCAATCACAATCGTCGGATGATGTTCACATACCTTCGATGCGCGTACGTTCGACGAGCGATGCGCCTTCCAGGAATGATGGGCCTGAGGGCACTGCAGATCGTGCGCCGTCCGAACATGATACCCGAAGTGTCTTGCGGGTCAAGACAGACTTGGTTCTCGTGCCGGTGACGGTCAACGACGTAATGAACCATCCGGTCGTAAACCTGGGCAAACAAGACTTTGAACTCTTCGAGGCTGGAAAGCCGCAAAAGATCAGCTATTTTTCCACGGAGGACTCGCCAATTTCGGTTGGAGTTCTTCTCGATCTCAGCTACAGCATGTCGAACAAGATTGAGATCGCGCGTGAAGCCTTGCGGCAGTTTTTCAGCAACTCAAACCCGGATGATGACTACTTTGTACTCACGTTCGCTGATAGCCCGCACTTGCTGGCGGACACAACGCAGTCAATTGATTCCCTGGAAATGAAACTGGCATCCACCAAGCCTCAGGGCAGGACCGCCCTGTTGGACGCAATTTACATGGGACTCTCGAAGTTACACAGAGCAAAGTATCCAAGACGCGCGCTTTTTATCATCTCTGATGGAGGTGACAATCACAGCCGCTACGGCTCCCGAGAGATAAAAAAGCTTGTTGAGGAATCGGACGTGGAAATCTATGCCGTTGGGATTTTCGACACAATCTTTAAGACGTACGAAGAATGGGCGGGCAAGCGATTGCTGAATGCCATTAGCGAAGCAACTGGAGGCAGGACAATTGCCGTTGCGGATGTCAGGCAGTTGCCTGATGCTGCCTCCTCTATTAGCCGGGAACTTCGCAGCCATTACGTGCTTGGCTATCGTCCAGCCAATTCCGTCAGGGATGAGCAGTTTCGAAAAATCAAAGTTCAATTGGCTAGCCCCGCGCCCGCCACACCGCTACATCTTCATTTCAAAAAAGGATATATCGGGCCTGGAAACTGATCTGTGGGTGCTCAAGCACTCAATTTCGATGACTCATTTTTCAGAAGTTCTTGAGTGTCGTTATTCCAGGCTGCTCTTCGGGTGAACTTTGGACAGTCCTCCATTACGTTCGGAAGAGGGCTAGGCGGGTTGCCGCAGGGGAAGAAAGCCATCGTTCTTCAGTAGTCCTTTATGTTTGTCCAGGGTGCTTCGCACTCGCTCGCCCAACTCTGGAAAAGTGAACGGTTTTTCCACGAACGGAATGTCTGCCTCTAATTTCCCCAGATCTGCGTATCCAGAAATAAACAAGGCCGCCATGTTGGGGCGTTCGCGTTGGATGATGCGGACCAGATCATCGCCTCGCATGCCTGGCATCACGATGTCAGTAATAAGGAGGTCAATGACTTCCTTATGCTCTCGCGAGACTCGCAGGGCATCACTTCCATTTTCCGCTTCGAGCACCTTATATCCCTGGTTTTCCAGATAGACACGCGTCATCGTACGAATGCCGGCTTCGTCTTCCGCTAACAGCAGGGTTTCGTTGCCGGTCACAGGCGACGCTTTTGTAGTCGTGATTTTTTTGGGGATCTCAGCAGTGGCGCGAGGAAGATAGACGCGGAATGTGGTGCCGTGATCGGGTTCGCTCTCAACCGTGATATGTCCGTTTGCCTGCTCGACAATGCCATGCGCAGCAGACAGGCCCAGTCCTGTGCCTTTGCCCACACTCTTGGTCGTAAAGAACGGCTCAAAAATCCTTTCCTTGATGTCAGCGGACATACCTACACCGGTATCGCTTACCTCCATTACCACATAACTCCCGGGGGCCGGTTCGTAGGATTTTTCCTCTTCCGGCGCTTCATTGCTTGTTGTAATAGACAAAATGCCTCCGTCCGGCATCGCGTCCCGGGCATTAATGCTCAGGTTCATGATGAGAAGCTCAAGTTGAGAAGGATCGGCAAAAATAGGCAACTCTTCTGTTCCAACGTTCACTACCAGTCGGATCCGGTCCGAAAGTAGGCGCTGCAACATCTCCCCCATTTCAGAAATAATAGCGTTCAAGTCCACTGTCTTCGGGATTGCGGGGTGTTTCCTGCTAAAGGCCAGCAACTGCCTGGTGAGTGTTGTCGCCCGCTTCGTTGCATCGACCAGCTGCTCGCAGAACGCGCGGTGCTTTTTCGGCAGGTCAGTATCTTCCAGCAACTGGTTGGCATAACCGGAGATCAGCATAAGCAGGTTATTGAAATCATGCGCTACGCCCCCGGCAAGCCGTCCAACCGCTTCCATTTTCTGAGACTGGCGTAATTCCTCTTCCATGCGCCGCGCATGCGTAACATCTCGAATGCTCCACACGCGTCCGGCGATTCGTTCTTCAACGCGCTGCGGTTGCGAGTAACGTTCCAGCACCCGCCCATCTTTGAGAAGCAGTGTGTCAAAGGCAACAGCATCTGGCTTGGCGTTCAGATCCTTAATACCCTGCATGAACGCTTCCGAATCCTCGACCTGGGGGGCTATGGAGCTGAGCACCTCTATCCCCCGATGCCCCGACAAAGCGATGCGCGGAATGTGCCACATGTCGACAAATTTTTGGTTGTAACCGCTGATGGTTGCGTCATTGGAAACTACCAGAATGCCGTCCGCCGTGGATTCTAACGTCGCATGAAGAAGAGACAGCGAACGTTGAAGCTGGGCTTCAGCGTAGCGGCGCTGCTGGTTTTCGATTCGCAACGCAGCGTTGGCTTTGGCCAGATCCATGGTACGCTCGGTCAGGTGCTTATCGAAGTCGGCATTGGCTTGTCGGATTGTCTGTTCCGCCTCCTGGCGAAAGCGCAGATCGCGCGCCGTAATAATCACGCCGGCGACATCGGGATCGAGTAAATGATTGCTGGCGATAATCTCAAATGGCACCCACTGGCCGCTATGGTTTTGTAACCTGACGACCGTTGGGACTGCTTCCCCTGGTTCCTGCATTATCTTGGCGTATTCGGTTTCTATACGCTTGTAGTCGTGCGGATGAATGAAATCCAACGCACTTCGTCCTGTCACCTGTTGGACGCCTATTTCCAGCACTCGTTCCACTTGGGAGCTAACGAAACGTACGATTCCTTCTGCATCAATAAGTGCAACGATCTCGGAAATACCCTGAATGACTGAGCGTAGTTTGTTTTCACTGGAGCTGATAACAGTTTCAATTCGCTTGCGTTCACGAATATCGCGGTTGATGCTGAGGATCGCTTTGCGGCCGAAGTAGTCGATGGTCGACAGACTTACCAGAAAATCAATTCTTGCTCCGCTCTTACTGAAATCCGTTCTTTCAATGTTCTGCCGGTGGCGGACCAGCCGTGCGTAGTCACGTGGGTCCTGCGTGAGCACTTTCAGTTGCTTGCCGACAAGTTCTTCTTTGGAATACCCATAGACTTTGAACGCACTCTCATTTGCATCCAGAATCCGCAGTGATTTCGGATCGAGAATAAGTACCACGTCATTGACGGCGCTGAGAAGCGCGCGGCACAATTTCCGAGCGTGGGCCACCGCAAATTTTGCGTGCTGGGCCATCTGTCACATCCTCTAATACGCTGGAATTGAACCAGTTAGCACAGAGGTATTATTGTGGTGCAGACGCCTTTTGCAGAACTGGCAATAGTGCTAGGTAATGGTGACCGCGTGGGAATTTTTGCTGGCCTCTCAAACTGCGGTTCCATGAACCGGTTACATCTGTAATGCAACGTCAGATCTCAGTTGTGACGTACCATAACATTCGAGATAAAATGAACGACGTGGTTGCGACCTTCGCCCTCTGTCCAAAAACGCGGCGGCATGGTGCTGAGTTGCGCCAGTGATCCTCCCTTTTTTAATGACGCCAAACCTGAATTTCAGCAATCACCAGATGAGCACCTGAAATTCTGTGCCTAAAATGAGACTGCGGATCCTGGTAGCAGACGACAACGCGCTTTTTTTGCACAAAATTGCTTCCATACTGGAAGCCGAGTTTGACGTCGTGGCCAAGGTTGCTGATGGCAGGGCAGCCGTAGAAGCTGCACACAAATACAACCCTGACGTAGCGGTTATCGATCTTGAAATGCCCCTGCTCAACGGCATTGAGGTTGCCCGGGAATTAGCTCAACGTCAGCCGAGTCCAAAAGTGCTCATTTGTTCTGTGGAAACAGACTCTGAAATTGTGGACGCATCGTTGCAAGCAGGCGCCCTTGGGTACGTATTCAAGGCGCGTATCGAGGCAGAATTGCTCTCAGCGGTTAAAGCTGTGGCCCAGGGCCAGAAATATGTTTCATCTGATGAACATTAGAATTTTCTCAGTTTTTCTTTCCCATAAGGGCACGTGTCAGTAATTAAAAGACACGCAATTTACGGCGAAAACCTTGCTGCGAGTGACGCGGCTGTTTAAGATTATTGCGTTCGGCGGGAAACGGGCCATCAGTTGATTTGCGAACCGAGGTGTAGGACTGTCATGGGGAGCCATTCACTGGGTCACAATTCCTTCAACTACAGGGCAGTGTCAAGAGATTCACGGGCCGATGTCGCTGAACCACTCCAAAATATTTTCCGTAATCTGGGAGTCCCGCTTCTTGTCGCGATCAGCTACTACGCGGGAACTAGAATCGGCTTTCTCTTCAAGCCCACGACCTCACCTATCTCCACTTTCTGGCCGCCAAACGCCTTATTGCTGGCCGCCTTTCTTCTAACACCGCGGCGGATGTGGTGGGCGTGCACGTTAGCAGTGCTTCCGGCTCATTTGGCGGCGCAATTACCAAGTGGTGTCCCATTGGTAAGAGCATTGGGGTGGTTTCTGGGAAATACGGGCGAAGCCATGCTGGCCGCCATCTGTATCACTCACTTCAGAAAACAGGAGCGTTTGTTCAGCAGCGTTCGCGGCTTAACGATCTTCCTCACGTTTGGCGTTTTTGGCGCTCCATTGGCCACATCATTTCTCGATGCTGCGGTAGTGCAACTGACAGGTATCAGCGGACACTATTGGATGCTTTGGATAACGAGGCTCTCGTCGAACATGGTGGCTAATATAACCGTTGTTCCAACAATTCTGTTCTTCATCCGCAATGGAAAATCCTGGATTGAAAAACCAGCTCTTCGCCGCTGGGCGGAAGCGGGTATGCTGGGCTTGGGGCTTACACTCGTGAGTGTAGTTGCATTCCGCAGCGAATTTACGGCAGGCAATCCAATTTCCACATTGATCTTGTTCGCTCCCCTCGCGTTCCTATTTTGGGCCGCAGTTCGCTTTGGCTCAGGTGCATACAGCTCCTCAATGCTCCTGGTTGCGGTCATTGCAAGCTGGAATGCGATACATGGGAGAGGATTGTTTACACCTGATAAATCCCCCGCAGAGAATGTGTTGTATCTAAATATTGTTCTGATCCTGTTTGCACTGCCCTCAATGATATTGGCGGCCGTCATCTCGGACCGGCGGCGGGCCGAAGTAATTTTAAAGAATACACGCAATAATCTGATCCATGAACAAGAGCAGGAACGCTACCGCATTGCTCGCGAACTCCACGACGACCTCGCGCAGCGGCTGACAATGCTTGGCCTGGACTTCGATCGGGTTAAGACTGAGTTGGATCCTTCAATGAAACACCGCGTGCAGCTGCTTCACGATCAGCTAAGCGGTATTTCCGCTGCTACACGTGACTTGTCACATCAACTGCACCCGTTTGTTCTCGAATATCTCGGCCTGGTGGCTGCGTTGAGGACATTGTGCCGCAACGCGCAGGGTAACCTGACAGTCACGTTTATCGAAGAAAACGTGCCTCCTCAATTAGACCCTGGGGTTTCCCTCTGCCTGTACCGGGTAGCTCAGGAAGCACTGCAAAATGCTGCGGACCGCGACGCAGCTCGCGCTGTAACCGTGAAGTTGAAGCTGGAGAATAAGAACGCTTCGCTCCTGATCTTTGATGATGGAATTAGTTTGAATCCTGAACAGCTATACAGTGGCAACACCGGGCTTGCCAGCGCGCGCGAGCGACTCCTGGCTATGGATGGAACGTTCGTTGTTTCGTCGACGCCACAGACAGGCACGAAGATTGAAGCATCCGTACCTTTGTCTCCATCTTGAGTCCGCTGATGCAAGCAACGGACGGTCGAACAACCCACTATCGTCTTTAGTTAAACAACGCCGGTCTCACAATCTACCATCGCCTGTACTTAAAAACAGCAGTTCGTCAGGGCACGACATGAGAATCAGCAACTGCCAAAATTAACAGGTTCCAATAAACCAGACGCTTACTTCATGTAGCTGTCCTGGTTTTAGCACAAGCTGAACTCTATACATTAAATGAATTGTTTCGGTGGTATGCTTTTTCCCTTCAGTTTTACGGGCCCCACTCTTGCGTTAACAAGAAAGATGTCAGTGTTCAATTCCAGAAATTCGGCTTTCGGAACGGCTTGTAGTGTCCTCGGCCCCCGTGCGGCGAAATGCCGCTTGATGTTGTTCATGGCGTTACTGTCGCTGTTCTATAGACCGGGTTCGGCCGCAACAGAAAAATATGAAGTAAAAAACGTCCTGATTCTTTATTCACATGAGCGAGAGCTGTCTACCTACACTGAATTGGATCATGCCCTGAGAGCAACTCTACAATCTGACTTCAACCATCCGGTGGCATTTTATACCGAGTATCTGGATTTATTCCGCTTTCCGGAGGAACGGCGCCAACGCGTCCTGGTGGATTATCTCCGGATCAAATACTCAAATCAAAAAATTGATCTTGTGGTTCTGGTGAGCCCTCTCGCTTTCAATTTTTTCAACAAGTACGGGCAGCAACTTTTTCATGGGATTCCGGCAGTTTTTACTTCTGTGGGTAGTCAGCGGCTCGAGGGGGTACGGTTAGAGCCAAATGTTACCGGTGTCGCCGTACAGCGCGATCTTCGCGACACGATGGATTTCGTTTTGCGCCTTCAGCCCGACACCACGAGCGTGGTCATTCCTGCTGGATCAAGTTCCATTGAGAAAACGTGGATGGAAGAGGCTCTGAAGTCGCTCTCATCCTACTCCGGACGTTTGTCAATAACCGTGCTGCGTGATCTTATGCTGAAAGAGATGCTCGCGCGATTGAGCAATCTTCCGCCTCATACGATCATCTTGTTTGCTTCGCCCTACTACCAGGACGCAAGCGGAAATTATTTTCTTCCCGAAGACGTGCTGGAACTCATCTCGCACTCTTCCAACGCACCTGTATACGGCTTGAATGAGCCGTACCTCGGCCATGGCATCCTGGGCGGCGACCTCTACAATATGGCGGAGCCAGGGCAAGCGGCGGGCATCATTGGAGCCAGGATCTTAGCGGGTGAAAAAATTTCTGATATACCCGTGCAGACTATCAATCCTAATCACTTCATGGTCGATGCGCGACAGCTCAGGCGATGGAGCATCGCTGAAAGTAGATTACCGTCAGGCACTCTTATCAGGTTCAAACAGCAGTCCACATGGGAACTCTACAGATGGTATTTTTTAGGCGCTGTCTTTTTGGTAATGCTTCAGTCTTTGTTGATTGTCACTCTGGTGGTACAGGGGCGCCGGCTCAGGCACTCAGAGGCAACACTCAAGGACCTGAGCCGCCATCTCATCAATGCGCAAGAGGATGAACGGAGACGCATTGCCCGGGAATTGCACGACGACTTCGGACAACGCCTGGCGCTGCTTAAGATAGGACTGGAAATGCTGAGCCAGGAGAAAGGGCCCGTGCTGAGACAGAGTGGAAGAGAGCCGCTGCAGAACCTTCTCGCCAACGTGGCGGATTTGGCCGAGGACATCCAGGACCTGTCTCACCGGCTACATTCCTCAAAGTTGCAATATATTGGTCTGAAAGCCGCATTGACGGACCTTGGCCGTCAGATTTCGAAGCAACATCAGATATCAATTGAATTAAAGGCGAGCGAGCTCACCGATCCAGTTCCTGATGAGACTGCGTTGTGCTTCTATCGAGTGGCGCAGGAAGCCTTGCACAATGCAGCGAAACACAGTGGGGCAAACCAGGTAGTTATGGCAGTCTCAGGAAAAAATGCCACGCTTAAGATGCGCATCACGGACAATGGCCATGGCTTTGACCAGGCGGAAGCCTCTCTCGGGCTGGGATTGGCCAGCATGCGGGAGCGATTGCAGATGATCGGCGGAAACCTCAAAGTCATCTCAAAACCAGGTGCTGGTACCAGATTGACAGCCGAGGCGCCTCTTCAAGAATCCTTCAAGCAGGCCAAGGTTGGCTGATTTGGCGCTCTTAACCGACCGAAGCGGATACCAAGTCCACAAGTCTCAACTTTGCCGCGGTCGACCAGTTTCCTGTACAGCCAAATTCTGTACCCAGGGAAATATCGGGCGATATCCGGCTAGTGATTGCTGGAAGCGTCTGGCGCTTTCATGCGGCTCAAAATAGGGACTTCTCTCGAAACACCCAGCATGTCGTTATAGGTAATCGTCTTTTCTCCGACAAGGACCAGCATATCCATCCCCTTCATGTATTGACTGCCATAGGTGCCAGGCGGGGGCGTATACAGGACCACGTAAATGTTATTTTGCAGTCTTATGGTGATGTCATACCGGCTCTCAGAAGAACCGGAAGCTGCGCTATCCTGATGCGTTTTGACATCCATAATGGTGGCCGTCTGATAAGTGGGCTTTGCAGTTTGCCCGAGTACGGGAAGGATCGCCATCCACATCACGGTTATTTTCACTATGTTAAGCGCGCACATCGAGCCAGTGGCGGAAGTCTTTGCAAAAAGCTTGCTCATAGAAATCCTGTTTCTCTATTCAGCGTAGTGGTAATCGGGGCCGGAAACACTGTCAAAAGATTCAGGTTTTGGCGAAATGCGACCGTTGACTGCCAATATTGACAGTGTGCCTGGAAGATCCGCTTCTCTACTATTCAACTGCAGTTCTGGTCAGCCCGAAATCTGCGCCCGTGAGTGACTAAATAGAAGTGCTCAGCGATTGGGCAGCAGTATGAGGAGGCCCATATGGGACGCTGTCCGACGCTTCTTCTTGTAGCAATTGCCGCCCTTATCTGCACAGGCCCTCTACACGCCCAGACTGAAAACGAATATGGTGAAGACAGCAAACTGAACACGAATTTGGCTGTGTCCGGTAGCGTCCCGTTGAATCCGGTCGCCAGGTTCACTAACTTCGGTTGGGGAACAACGGTCGGCGCAGGATACAACTTCAACAGTAAAAATGCGTTTGTCGGAGAATTTCTGTGGAACCATCTCTCGCCAACCAATGAGGTTATGGCGCCGATCCGTGCTGCTTTAAATTCGGCAAACGTCAACGGCAACGCCAATCTCTACGCACTCACAGCAAACTATCGCTTCGAGTTGAGAGGGCAAAAGCTCGGGACCTATTTCATCGCTGGCGGGGGCATCTACCACCGCAATGCCAACCTGACACAAGATGTACCGAACGGCACGGCAACAACGTGCACACCGGCCTGGGGATGGTGGGGTTTCACCTGCTCGTCAGGTGCCGTCAGTAAGGACGTAACGGTCGCAAGCGCTGGCTCAACAACCGCCGGGGTAAATGGCGGCATCGGCTTTACGGTAAAGGTGGGAGATCCGCGTTACCGCATGTATATCGAGGCGCGCTACCATTATGCGCCTAGTCCGAGGATCAACACCCAGATCATACCTATCACGGTGGGAATCCGGTTCTGACTTTTAGATAAGCCTCGGCCCGCTTTTGCATCAGACAACACGGCACGTTTCCCGGCTTGTCAGTGGCCGATTTCGCTCTTCATTTGTTCCCCTACTGCGAGCTCGATCGCGGGCAATAGAGATTGCGCAACGTCGGATTTGAGAACATAGGAGCACGCACCGGTACTTAGGGCTTTTTCTTTCACCATCTCGCAGTCATTTTCCGTTAAAAATATAATCTTTGAGTCCGGAGAAACTCTGCGTATCTGCGTGGCAGCTTCAATGCCGCTGATTCCCGGAAGACCCACATCCAGCAAAACCAAATTTGGCTGGAGCAGGTGCGCTTTCTCGATTGCTTCCGCCCCACTGGCTGCTGTATCAACGACCTGCAACAAAGAGTTTAATTTGATAAACAGCTTGATGACAGCATGCCATGGCTCGAAATCATCTACTAAAAGAATTGTAATAACTGACAATTTCCTGAACTCCAATCGGCCCTCCGCATTGGAACTTATCGATAGAACGTATCGATGAAGCTCGCCCGGGGCCTTGTCTCAACCAGCATGACAGGCGGAGGTTATTCAGTCGTTGCGCAAGAGCAAGCTGGCAGACGTGATTCAGGGACAAAAGCACACGACCATCATGAGGAACTGGGTAAACCGTTGTCTATTCATGACTTGCCGTCGCGCAATAGCCACTCTGGTGAACGCAGTAAGATTCTACCGCGTTTCTTGGTCAACGCGCCCTTTTGGCTCCATTCGCCCAATAAACGGCTGGCAGTGAATTGGCTCACGTTTGCCGCATGAGCCAGATCCTCATTCGTCACATCAAGTTCAATGCCTCCGGGTACTTTTCGGCCAAATCCAGAGGCCAGTCTTGCCAATAATTGCGCCAGCCGTTCTCGAGCAGTCCGGGTTGTCAGTGCCTCGTGCGTTGCCACATATATGTTGAGGTAATCTGACGTAATGGACAATGCATTTTCCGTTAGCCGGGGATATCGCGATGCCAAACTCAGGATTGCAGACCGCGTCCAGACCAGAATGCTACTGGGCTGAACAGTTTCTGCGCTGACAATATAGGTTGAGGCGTTGCGCAAAAGCGAGCTCACCCCAAATGTGTCGCCGGGCACGAGCCACAAAAGAATGTGTTTTTGCCCTTTTTCTGCAGTGAAACAAAAACGCGCCCTTCCTGTGGTCACAAGAAAAAGATGCTTTGCCAAGTCTCCCTGCTCAGCGGCCACATATTTCGCGGGAAAGTGCTGAAGCGTTGCCTCTGACAAAACCAGGTTTAACTCAGCCGGCGACAGTCCTTCAAAAAGCCGCGGCGATAGTCCTTCTATGGAAGACAAATTGTTAGAAGAGAGGTTTCGTGCAGAAGAGCCGCCGCTCAGGGAGATCTTATTATGGAAATTACGCATAAAGGCCGACCGATTGGGCGCCTGTGAAAAGTTACCGTGTCATTTTTATAAGGTCTCCTTTAGTAGATACACACTCTCAAAAGTTACAGTTTCCAAGAACTCGCGCCGCGCGCTCCAGGCTACTGGGTGTTTTGACAGTCGTAAGAGGCGCGCAGACCCTCTAATTTCACGCTGTAGACCAAGGTGGCAAAACATGTGGAAATTCGACGCCGTCGGTAGGATTTCGCCCTGGACGTTTTTGCTTTCAAATTGCATTTTCTCGTTTTCCCTATGTCAGGAAGGCAGCGCAACAGGGTCACGATTTGCCTTGGTTGGAGGTACTACTTCGATGATAAGAAAATTTGCAATGCTCACCACCTTAATATCAGTTGTATTGGCTGCGGCCTGCAGCCAGGCTCAGAAAAGTGAGGAGATCCAGGCTCAGGCGTTTGGTGAGGGCACTCAGATGGGACACACCTTCAATGTAACCGTGAACATCAATGAATACTCTACTGCCGAGGACGAGCAGGTTCTGTTTGATGCCTACAACAAGGCCGGGATGAACGGTGTTACGAACGCGCTAAACAAAATGAAAACCAAGGGCCACATTGCAATCACCGGCACTTTAGGATTTGACGTTACCTATATAAGGGTCTTCCCTACCCCCACTGGCCGCAAGATACGCCTGGTAACGAATCGACCCATCAGGTTCGGCGAAGCCTGGGCAGACAGCCCCGAACAAACCTTCAACCTCTCTGCCCTTGAGCTTGATTTGGATAAAGACAACAAGAGCAAGAGCAAGGGACAGTTGCTGCCCCTTTGCCAGTTCAAGTTCACACCTGACAAAGTAGTGCATGTTCAGCTTTACCAGAACCCCTGGCGACTGACGGACGTGATTGATTATGGCAGCAAGTGACTTCGCGAGATCCGCTGCAGGATATAAATGATGCAAATTCGGGCCGACGTTGATCACTCTGCATGATCTGACAATTGCCACGCTATTTTCGGTACGGAACTAAACATCAAGTGAATAATTATCTCTTCTTCGAGGCTCCGGTAGAACTACTTGGCGTCATTTGCCTGAGCCTGATGTTGGCTTGCAGCGAAGCAGGATTCCGTGCCGGCCGCAAAGCACACGGAAGTGTAGGTGAAGCCATGCGCTCGAGGATCGCCATCTTCGAAGGGGCAATGCTGGGCGTACTCGGTTTGCTGATGGGCTTTACCATGTCGATGGGCGCGACCCGATTCGATGTCCGCAGGCAGCTTGTAGTGCAGGAATCGAACGCTATCGGCACCACGTGGCTGCGATCCATGATGTTGCCCCAACCCGAGAATACTGAATTTGTTGGTGTCCTCCGCCGGTACGTTGACGCACGAGTCAATCTTGCCTCTGCAAAGAATTTGGATGAACTCGCGCAGTTGAGAGAGGTGGCCACTCGTTTGCAACCCGAACTCTGGTCGCGCGTCACGTCCTTCGCCGCCCGGGACACGCGTTCCGTACCCGCCGGCTTGCTTCTGGACACAACAAACCAGATGATCGATCTGGAAGCCACGCGCTGGGCTTATTTCTGGGGCCATGTTCCCCGATCAGTAATTTTAGTGAACGTCTTCATCGCCGTGCTTGCGGCGACGCTCCTCGGTTATGGCTTCGGGCTTATTGGCAAGCGACAGATCGCCTCGATGTTGATGCTCGCTCTTTCCATCAGCGCCGTCCTGACTGTGATTGTCGACCTGGATCGTCCATGGCAGGGCTATATCAGAGTCAGCCAGCAGCCGATGCTTGATCTACAGAAACAGCTGAATGGCGCGCGCTAAAAACCATTTCGCGAAGCGCGGCTTAGTCACCCTGGACACAAAATCGAAAATTCTTCGTTCAAATAACTCGCAGCTGCGTTCTGTTTTTTGGCGTGTCGCAGGCACGTAAATCGCAGAATCTAACCCGCGTATTCCGCTGGCACTTTTACCAGTAGGCGTGAGAACCGCATATTTTTACCATCCATTACAGACTGTTGGAGGCCAATGATTCCGCACTCGATTGCAGTTCTGAGGGTAAAGTTCTGGATACCCAATCAAGGCGCTGAAGGGTTGTGCTCTCCCGGTTCAGCAGCGGATGTCTCCGCGGCAGATTAAAAGTGAGAGTGTTCTCAGGCGAACTGGATCTCAGCCAATGACCGGCCAATGAACAAACCGCCAGAACACAGAAAGCAGGAGTCTAATGTATCGAATTGCTAAGCGGATATCCGTACATGCCGCATTGCTGTGCTGCCTGTGTGGGTCAGTGGCGTTTGCCCAGATTACAGCGGGTGAAAAAGCCGAAGTTAAAGGAATGATCATTGATCGCGATGGCGACTCGTTAACGATCAAAAGCGCCGATGGGAATAAGGTAGTCGTTCAGCTCAATGACAATACGAAGGTTCAGCAGCCGAAGGGTGTTTTCCGTCACAAGACAATGGCGGAGACATCGCTGATCCCGGGACTTGCCGTCTCGGTCAAAGGTGTGGGAACTGATAACGGCCAGATTACTGCTGACTCAGTCAGATTCTCAGCAGATGATCTCAAAACGGCCCAGCAAATTGAAGCCGGCTTGCACCCAACGAATCAGCAGGTCCAGACCAACACATCAGGGGTAGCCGGCAACAAGGCGACAGGCGAACAACATGCCGGTGCCATTGCGGCGAATGCCTCGGACGTTGAAGAAGCCAACAAGCGTTTCTCACAGCTTACCGACTGGGACACTAAGGGTGTGGCAATTATGACCTTTCCTACCGGGAGCGCCGTGATCTCTGCCGACGGCAAAGCGGCACTGCAGCAACTCGCCTCCAGTGCGAAAACTATGAAAGGCTACTTGATTCAGGTAAAAGGCTTCTCCAGCACCAGCGGCGATGCCAAGCGTAACCAGGAGTTGAGCGATCAGCGTGCGAATGCCGTCGTGGTTGCTTTGCAGCAGGATGGCGTTCCGTTACACAATATCGTAAATCCGGCCGCGATGGGTACCACCGATCCCCTTGCCTCGAACGAAACGGCTGAGGGGCGCGATCTGAACCAGCGCGTGCAGGTGAAGTTACTAGTGAACCGCGGGATAAACGCAGCGAAATGATCGCTGGCCAGCACTCCCGTGAGATACGATTCCTTGTTCCTTGATTCTTGATCTCCTCAACCAAGCCGCCGGGCCCTCATGCCGGCGGCCTTTTTCAATTCAGCAAACACACGGGAAAAGGCAATCTCCAGTTAAATCCCTGTTACATGTGACAGTTTGTTGTGCTAAACCCATCCCCTACCCTTTATTTGGGTGGATTTCTCTGATGCTGGGACTGGGTCGCCACAGAATATGTTAATCAGAGCAGCGGCATTGGTGTTTGATATGGGACACGGCAGCATGCGCGGGTGGGCCGAATTAACTACACACCTGATCGAAGCTCTGGCGGTAATTATTATCGTTATCTCCATCATCTTTAGTTCACTCCGCTTTCTGATGCAATTATTTACTCGCGTTCCAGACCCGTATCGCGCATACAAAAAACTACTCGGCCGTTCGCTCCTGGTTTCCCTTGAGTTTCTGGTTGCAGCAGATATCGTCCGTACAGTTTTACTGGATCTCACAGCCAGAAGTGTGGGCATGCTCGGAGCTTTGGTTGCAATCCGGACTTTTCTTAGCTGGTCGGTAGTGGTCGAAATCGATGGTCACTGGCCGTGGCGCTCAGCAGAACTCGCCACTCCAATGAGCGAATAGGAGATTGCGATGTTCGACCCGGTTATTACGCGTGTATGGGATCAATTAATGAGCAGGCCCGCCGGGCCGATGAAATTCCGGTTCGTCCTGCAACCTGCAATGGCGATATTTCTTGCAGTCCGCTGTGGATTGAAAGACAGCCGTGAAAACAGGCCTCCCTTCTTCGCGACCTTTTGTTCAGAGCCTGCGCAGCGCATGCAATTGATGCATGATGCCTGGAAGTCCATTGGGAGACTGTTCTTGTTGGCTGTGGTACTTGACTGCATATATCAAATCGTCGAACTGCATTGGATATATCCATTCGAAACACTTGTGGTGGCTACGGTCCTGGCGATTATCCCATATGTGTTGGTACGCGGGCCGGTAAACCGGATTGCAAGTATCCGCAAGACGCATGACCGTCCTGTCGCAGCAAAGGTTCATCGCCAAAGGTGAGTTGCGTTCTTCCTTTGGTTTCGGGATTGATGACGATTTCGCCTTTCGCGATAGGTAGGCTGCACCAGGTAGGTGGCGCCAGCTGCCAGGCATTGGGTGAGGCAAAACACTGGAGGAGAAACACGAAATGACCCTGCCAAGTTTTCCGAACGTCGATTTATTTTCTGCCGGCATTAACGCTTTGAACGGAGTGCTTGTGGCGCGCCACCCATCACACAATCGCGGTTACGCAGTTGTGGGCTTGCTGATCATGGCATTCTTCGGAGGCATCGGCGGGGGTGTAACGCGCGACGTGCTGCTCAATGACATCCCGTCCCCGCTCAGAAGCCCAATCTATCTTGTGGTATGTCTCCTTATGGGTTTGCTGGGCCTTGCAATCTATCGCTTCGCGGATTCCAAAGAAGAGCAGTTCCGCACAAGAACGTTGGCATTCTTCAAATCTTTTTCGTTGCCATGGTTCGCGATCCTGGGCGCGCACAAATCGCTGGAACACGGACTTGGAATTTTCGCCGCGATCGTCGTCGGCCTGGCAGCCACCACTGCTGGCGGCGTGCTTATTGACCTCTTCTCTGGAGTCACTCCGGAAATCGTGAGGCCGTCACAGCACGTGGTTACCACCTCAGTGCTGGCAAGCTCGATTTACATAGGGATCGCCCTCTGGGCAAAAGACAGCCTTGCCTTTTTCCCGGTAACTCTGATCGCAGTTCTGGTGGCTTTCGTCTTCCGTGTGTTCGCCGTCCGGGAGCACTGGCCACAGATCGTCCCGTTGGCTGCACCCGCAGCCGGCCCGATTGCGGATCCGCGACAGGTGAAAAAGGCTAGTTAGCTTGACATGTTTGTCGTCACGCACCATCTGAGGAGTGATTTCTAAATGAGCACCGTTGGACAAGTTCCAAAAAGCCGGGGAACGGTTCTCGCTGAGGAGCGTACCGACCTGGCCCTGCAGCGCACAATCTTCGCCGCTGAAAGAACATTGATGGCATGGATCCGGACCGCCCTTGCAATGATCGGGTTCGGCTTCAGCATCTACAACTTCTTCCGCTACCTGCCGGAAGACATTGCCGCCGGGCGCGTTCAGCGTCCGCAGGCGCCACGCAATTTGGGAATGAGCCTGATTGCTCTGGGCACTGTGACATTAACAGTCGCCGCCTGGCAGCACCGGAATTTTCTACTCCAGATCGGTGTCTCTGACAGGCGACACATCTGGTCCATCGCATTCGTCGCGTCCATTGGAGTGATCCTGATCGGACTGATCGCGTTTATTGGCGTAATGCTGCGGAGCACCTATTTTTAGACACACCCGCATTTCAAAGACAAAGGAAGTCGAGACAGAAGGCGGTGCCTCCCCATGAATCAGTTCGCTACTTCGACGTGGATTTTGCCCGGGTCGCGAGTCGGAACATTCGGGAACACAACATTTTCAATTCGCGAGCGAGCATGATAACGCCTGGCATGCGTGGAAGTGCGACTGTTGTCCTGGAACCAGTTACCAAGAGAGTTCTCATATCGTTCTTCATCGGCCCTAACTCGTTTTAGTGCAAAACGGATGGGCGCGATTAGAGCTGTTATAAGTACAAAAGCACAATGGCGCATCTGTCAAAACATGAAGGCTGTAGCAAAGACTCTGTTAGGTCTGCCAGTTGTCAGCAACAGCGCATGCTTTCAGTCTGGAGCTGCGACTCAGCATTCGCCACTGTGGCGCCGTTCTTGCGACCGCTGCTTACATTTTTTTCGTTCAACCACTGGCGGAAGTCTTGATAAATAACGCTTTCCGTTCAGGTTAAAGACCTTTCTTTGTGGCGGTGCCATGCACTGGACTCAACATGTCGGAAATATCCGCAAAGAGGCCTACGTTTTCTATCTTGTGTTCAAACATCCCAAGACAAGGTGGTACGCAAAGTTGGTGGCAGCCTCTTCCGCCGGTTACCTGTTCAGTCCCATTCAACTCATACCGAGCTTCATTCCGGTAATCGGATTTATGGACGATGTCCTCGTTCTGTTCCTGGGAGCAAAGCTGCTTTACCGGATTACTCCGCCGGACGTACTGGAGGAGTGTCGCGAGCGCGCAGAGACTGTCGCTACACAGAAAAAAGAAGAAATTGGCAGAAGGAGTTCTCTGGTTGCTTCTGTTGTCATCACGACATTATGGCTGCTGGCGGCCGTTGCCAGCGCGTTGATGGTGGCCTACGTTATCCACTAAAGCAGCTCCCGTGAGCCTGCCGCAACTTGCTACCGCCTTCATTAACATCCATTCCAGAGAAGCCGCGGTTTGGTTTCAATCGGCTTCACCCATTGGCCAACTGTAGTTTTTGACAGTTACGGCACGAAAGCCTGCTGACTTAATCTGACGTTGAGAAACAGCACAACCATGGCTGGTAGTCGCACTCGGCTGGCGTGCACACAAATGTTAGGGAAATACCCCTCATGACTTGACAGGATTTGTCCGGCCTGATGCCAGCGCGCTTACACTCTTGGGAATGTCAACCAAACGTAGTCGCAACGATTCGCAATGACTCGCAACGATTCGCAATGAAACAGTAATGGCGTAGATAGCCTTCGGTTCCATCAATCTCCGGCCCGGGGCGGTAACCTCAAACAAACGAGCAAATTAATAAAGGAAGGAACATTCATGGCCACCAAGCAACCAAATATTCTGATCCTGTGGGGCGACGACGTCGGCTACTGGAATATCAGCCGCAACAACGACGGCATGATGGGCTACCGGACGCCGAACATCGATCGCATCGCCGAAGAAGGTGTCAAATTCACCGACTGGTACGGCCAGCAGAGCTGCACTGCCGGTCGTGCGGCCTTTATCACCGGACAGAACCCGCTTCGCACCGGCCTGACCAAAGTCGGAATGCCAGGGTCCCCTCTCGGACTTCAACCAGAAGACCCGACCATTGCCGAACTGCTCAAGCCGCTGGGCTATGCCACGGGTCAGTTCGGCAAGAACCATCTCGGTGACCGGAATGAATTCTTGCCGACCGTGCACGGATTCGACGAATTCTTCGGCAACTTGTATCACCTGAACGCTGAAGAGGAACCGGAACTTCCCGACTATCCCAAGGATCCGGCATTCAAGGAGCGATTTGGACCGCGGGGCGTGCTGCACTGTGTGGCCACTGAGAAGGATGACTCAACGACTGATCCGCGCTTTGGCCGAGTGGGCAAACAGACGATCAAGGACACAGGTCCCCTGACCATGGAGCGCATGGGGACCGTCGATGAGGAGATCACTTCTCACGCTTTAGGCTGGATGGAGAAACAGGTGAAAGCGAACAAGCCCTTCTTCCTCTGGTACAACTCGACGGCCATGCACATGTATACCCATCTCGCAGCCAAGAACCGCGGCAAGAGTGGGCAGGATGATTACAGTGATCGGATGGTCACTCACGACGAACAAATTGGCGAGGTGCTCGACAAACTCGAGCAACTGGGAGTTGCCGATAACACTATCGTGATGTATTCCACCGATAACGGGCCTGAGAATGACACTTGGCCGGATGGCGCCAATACACCGTTCCGCAGCCAGAAGGATACGAATTGGGAAGGCGCGTGGCGCGTTCCGTGCTTTATGCGCTGGCCCGGAAAGATCAAGGCGGGCACGGTGTTGAACGGCATTGGCTCGCACCAGGATATGCTTCCGACGTTGCTTGCAGCCGCGGGCGATCCAGATGTGAGCAAGAAACTCTTGAACGGCTACCAAATCGGGGACAAGACGTTCAAGGTACACATCGACGGGATCAACATGATTCCTTACCTCACAGGCCAGGTGAAGGAAAGCCCCAGAACGTCCTATTTCTATGTCAGCGATGACGGCGGCGTCATGGCACTCCGGCACGGCGACTGGAAGTTGGTATTTGAAGAGCAACGTGCCAATTCTACGCAGGTTTGGGCAGAGCCTCTGGTCAAGCTGCGAATCCCTATGATGTTTAACCTGCGTCGCGATCCCTTCGAGCGCGCCAGTTTCAACTCCAACATTTACTGGGATTGGGTGATCCACCACGCTTTCCTCCTTTACGGGGCGCAGGCAATCGTGGCGGCCCAGATCGAGAATTTCGTGAAGTACCCGCCACGTCAGAAAGCGGCCTCTTTTAACCTTGACTCGGTGATGGCGCAGTTAGCGCCGGCGATCGCAGCCGAAAAGGCAAAGGCGGCGGCTGGTGCAAAGAAGACCTCAGGCGAAAAAGCAGCATAATTCATAACAGGCGACTTCCCCGGCGGGCCAAAGATCTGCCGGGGATATGCCTTTCAGGTATTTATTTTCAGACCCGACACAGACACCCTCAAACGTTCCCAGAAGCCAAGGAGTCTCGCCATGACACAAGAAGAAACCCGTTTGCATGCAGATCAAAACAATAAAAACAGCTGGAGGAAATGGGGGCCTTACCTCAGTGAACGTCAATGGGGAACGGTTCGCGAAGATTACAGTCAGGATGGCAATGCTTGGGGCTATCTTACTCATGAACAGTCTCGTTCTCGCGCCTATCGCTGGGGTGAAGATGGAATTGCCGGTATCAGCGATGACAAGCAGTTGTTGTGCTTTAGTGTGGCCGTGTGGAATGGCCAGGACCCCATTCTTAAGGAGCGTCTGTTCGGGCTCACGAACAGCGAGGGTAACCATGGTGAGGATGTAAAGGAATATTACTTCTATCTGGACAATACCCCTACGCATTCATACATGAAATACCTTTACAAATATCCTCAGGCCGCCTTTCCGTATGAGAATCTGCTTGCCACTAACAGACAGCGCAACCGTGGCGATATGGAATACGAACTCCTGGACACCGGCATCTTCAACGAAGATCGCTACTTCGACGTTTTTGTGGAGTACGCCAAGGACACACCGGAAGATATATTGATCCAGATTAGCGTGGCCAATCGCGGCCCAAACGCCGCCACCTTGCACGTTTTACCGACTCTCTGGTTTCGCAATACCTGGGCATGGGGTGAAGGAGGAACGAAACCCTCGCTCAAGGAAGTGACCTTCAAGAAGGCTGACCACGCCGTTGCTGCATCGGGGCCCGGAGTCGGCGAACGTTACATGTACTTTCAAGGAGATCAGGAACTTCTCTTCACTGAGAATGACACCAACAAACAACGAATCTTCGGCACACCGAATGACACTTCCTTTGTAAAAGACGGGATCAATAACTACATAGTGAATGGTGACTCGGGGGCGGTAAATCCGAAGCACGAGGGAACAAAAGTTGCCGCGCATTATCCCTTGAATATTGGCGCGGGTAAAACCGCTACGATCAGGCTGCGGCTGACAGACGTGGATCCTTCGAAAATAGGCGATCCGTTTAAGAGCTTTGATCAGGTCATGAAGACACGTCAACAGGAGGCAGATGAGTTTTACCAACACATCACGCCGGCCAAGGTCAGCAAAGACGAGGCTCTTGTCATGCGTCAGGCGCTGGCGGGAATGCTGTGGGGTAAACAATATTTTGGTTATGACGTGGACAAATGGCTGAAGGAGCACGGCGTGGATCCATTCGGCGCGCAAGCCGGCGGCACCCGAAACCACGAGTGGTTCCATATGGTGAACGGAAGCATCATTTCGATGCCTGACAAGTGGGAATATCCCTGGTACGCCGCGTGGGACCTCGCTTTCCACACCATTGCATTGTCCGGAGTCGATGTTGAATTCGCCCAGGACCAGCTCAAGTTGCTGCTTCAGGAATTTTTTCTCCACCCCACTGGGCAGATTCCGGCCTATGAGTGGAACTTCAGTGACGTGAACCCTCCCGTGCATGCTTGGGCGACCCTCTTTCTCTATCGGACGGAGCAGGCGCTTAAGGGGAAAGATGATTTGGAGTTTCTCAAGCAGATGTTTTCCAAGCTGATGTTGAACTTCAGTTGGTGGGTGAACCGCAAGGACCGCTTTGGCAAAAACCTGTTTGAAGGCGGCTTTCTTGGACTGGATAACATCGGCGTCTTTGATCGCAGCGCTCAGCTGCCCACCGGCGGCCACCTGGAACAGGCAGACGGTACTGCCTGGATGGCGATGTTTTGCCAAAACATGCTCGAGATCGGCACCGAACTGGCGGCCCACGATTCCTATTTCCAGGACATGGCCATCAAACTCGCTGAACATTTCCTTTTGATCGCTCATGCCATGAATCGGGTGGGACCCAACGGAATGTGGGACGAAGAAGATGGCTTCTATTACGATGTTCTTCGGCTTCCCGACGGTTCGTCAACGCGACTTAAGGTGCGGTCCATGGTAGGGCTGCTTCCACTCGCTGCCACCACCGTCATCGAGCCATGGCAGCGCGAACTCGTACCGGAGGTGACCAGAGTATTAAGGGAGCGCTTTGAACGGATGCCGGAACTCCGCGATAGCATTCACCCTACAGGCCCCGGCCATCTTGGATATGGCGAGCGAGGCATTGCTGCTTTGGTCAACCCGGAACGCTTGCGCCGGATTCTCTCACGCATGCTGGATGAGAACGAATTTCTTAGCCCTTATGGGATTCGTGCACTTTCCCGGTACCATGCCGACCATCCCTACGTCTTTAACGTTGGTGGCCAGGACTACATGGTTAATTATCTGCCCGCGGAGTCAGATACGGGCATGTTCGGCGGCAACTCCAACTGGCGTGGTCCCATCTGGATGCCAGTCAACGTCCTGCTGCTCCGGGCGCTGATGTCTTACTATCTCTATTATGGCGATTCCTTCAAGGTTGAATGCCCCACTGGATCAGGCAACTTGATGAATCTGTTTGAGGTGGCAAGGGAAATTTCCAATCGGCTGACCCGGATCTTCCTGCAAGACAAAGATGGCCGGCGGCCCGTTTATGGTGGCACTGAGAAATTTCAAACCGATCCGCACTGGAAAGATTACATCTTGTTTTATGAATACTTCCACGCGGACAATGGCGCGGGACTGGGAGCAAGCCACCAGACTGGCTGGACCGGACTGGTGGCAAAGCTGATCGAGTTTTTCGGCCGAGTCGATGCCAAACAGTTCCTTGAATCTGGCAAGAGAGGAGCGTTTACCGAAGCAGCCAGAAAAGAACGCGAACATGTCCGGGCGGCCTAGTCGAACTCCTGGACCATCGCGGTTTCCATCTCAGGGAAGGGGTTGAGCGAAAAGAGCCAATTCCCTTCTCTGCCTGACAGCAGGATCGCTGCGTGATCGCGCACAGGCCTGTTAAATGTGACAGTTGGAAAATCTTGTGTCGGCGGTACTCTCAATGGCGCGTAGGGCTTCGTCTGTCGACTCACCACTCCGCAACGGAATGCAAATCAGGAATGCACGAGGGAAAGAGAATGAAATCGCAAAGCCCAGGCACCCTCAAGCACACAATCGAAACGCATCTGGATATGGCATGGATACCTGGCGGAACCTTCCGCATGGGTTCAGAGGACTTCTATCCTGAAGAACGGCCCGTTCACGATGTAACCGTGGATGGCTTCTGGATGGATTGCCACGAAGTCACGAACGAGCAATTTACCGCCTTCGTGGACGCCACTGGCTACAAGACGCTCGCTGAACGTCCCCTCAACCCAGCGGACTTTCCCGGTGCTCCTGCCGCAAATCTGGTACCGGGCTCAATGGTCTTTCACAAGACGACAGGCCCGGTTGACCTGCGCAGCTATTTCAATTGGTGGGCCTGGATCCCGGGAACCAGTTGGCGCCATCCGCAGGGACCTGCGTCTTCTCTTGAAGGAGTGGGACAACACCCGGTGGTTCACGTAGCGTACGAAGACGCCGAAGCTTTTGCGCGCTGGTCAGGCAAAGTGCTGCCAACAGAAGCGGAGTGGGAATTTGCTTCTCGCGGTGGTCTCGATGGAAAGAAGTTTACCTGGGGCGACGAGCATTTCCCGGACGGCAAGGCGATGGCCAACTGCTGGCAGGGAGAGTTTCCCTGGCAAAACCTGCTGGTTGACGGATATGCCGGCACTTCGCCGATCGGGTCTTTTCCGCCAAACGATTACGGTCTGTATGACATGGCAGGTAATGTGTGGGAATGGACCTGTGACTGGTTTGTTCCTCGTCATGCCGATGAGGTGATCAAAGCCTGCTGCGGCCCGGCTGTCAATCCGCGGATTGCTTCACCAGACAAAAGTTATGATGCGGCGCAGGCGCAGTTCCGGATTCCGCGCAAGGTGGTCAAAGGCGGTTCGCATCTATGCGCTCCCAACTACTGCCTGCGTTATCGCCCAGCCGCGCGGCAACCGCAAATGATCGATACCAGCATGAGCCACATCGGCTTCCGCTGCATCGCACGTCACGCGCCGAAACGTGTGAACTGAGGACCTTCATGAAATGTCGGAGATTCTGGTAACTGCCAAATATCGAACGAGTCAACCGCTGGCGCATGTTTCGGACGTATCTGACGTAACGGAGGAAGTCCGGGACTTCTACGATCATTATCCCTATCCCCGTCCTGTCGAGAGTCTGGAAAAATATCAGCGGCGCTGGCAGGACGCGCAACGACGGCGCGCGGATTACCATCTATTCTGGCCGGCAAGTCCTTACCGGGAAAATCAATCCATTCTCGTTGCCGGCTGTGGAACCTCTCAAGCCGCAAAGCACGCCATGCGCTGGCCTGGCGCGAAAGTTACGGGCATAGATGTCAGCTCGACCAGTGTGCGCTGCACTGAAGAACTGAAGCGGAAGCACAATCTAAATAATCTCCAGGTTCATCAGCTGGCCATCGAACAGGTAAGTGAACTGGAAACCAGCTTTGATCAGATTGTGTGCACCGGCGTCCTCCATCATCTTGCAGACCCAGATGCAGGACTGCGCGCTCTGCGCGGCGTGCTTAAGCCAGAAGGCGCAATGCATCTGATGGTATATGCGCCCTACGGACGCGCCGGCATTTACCTGCTGCAGGAGTTCTGCCGAAGACTTGGCATCTCTGCAAATGATCCGGAGATCCGGGACCTGGTGGTTGCGCTGCGGGGGTTGCCGCCCGGACATCCTCTGGAAACTCTGCTGCGTGATGCGCCCGATTTTCGGCAAGAAGCAGCCATCGCCGACGCCCTCCTGCATCCCCAGGACCGCGCATATTCTGTCCCGCAGCTTCTGGAATTCATCGAGAAGGGTGGACTGAGATTTGGACGGTGGATCAAACAAGCACCTTATTCCTTGCGCTGCGGCGTCATGGCAAGTATCCCGCAGGCAGCCCGGATGGAATACCTTCCGATGCCTGAGCAGTATGCCGCCATTGAACTGTTTCGTGGCACAATGACTCGCCACAGCGTAGTTGTCTACAGAAATGACAATTCCAGCCCTTCGCAACAAATTAGTTTTGCCGGCGATGCATGGCTCGGCTATGTCCCCATCCGAACACCGGACACAATCGCGGTTCAAGAACGACTTCCACCAAACGCTGCCGCCGTTCTGATCAACCAGAGTCACACTTACCGCGACCTCTTCCTGCCAATCGGCGCCGAGGAAAAGAAGCTGTTCGATGCCATTGATGGGAAGCACAGTGTTGGCGAACTCGTTGAAGAATCGCTACTCACGCCACATGAGGGATTTCAACTCGACCGCGCTCGTGACTTTTTCGAACAAGTTTGGTGGCATGATCAGGTTGTCTTCGACGCATCACGTGCCCATTCATGAAGAAGCTCACTAGATTGAGCTTCGCTTCTGGATATAATCCAGACCGCCAGATCGAAACCAACGATACCCGTACGGCTCAAGCAGCAGATAGTGCCTGCCTGAAGCGTCTGCTTCGCTGTTATCCGATGAGAGCAGGTTCACCCAGCATTCCCCATCTTTGCTGTCATTCCCTTTGTCATTTGGTTTCTTACCTTCATCCAACCAAACCTCTAGCGGGATGGCGCTGAGATTATGCACAATCACCACGGAGTTATTACGCCAGTCGTATCGTAAGGCCAGTACCTCAGGATTTTTCGTGCCCAAGATGGTGAACTCACCCCATCCGACTTCCGGGGCCTCTTTTCGCATACGTATCATGCGTTCCATCCAATTCATCAGGGAGTCGGGGTCGCGCCTCTGGTGCGCAACATTCACGTGCTCAAAGCCATAAGCTCCTCCGGAAATCACCGGCAGAAAAGGCTTGTCGCTCCTGGTAAATCCCGCCTGCGGCTCACTGGACCACTGCATTGGAGTGCGCGCACAATTGCGTTCTGGAAGGCGAAGATTGTCGCCCATGCCAATTTCATCGCCGTAGCGAACCACCGGCGTCCCGGGAAGTGCCAGCATTAAGCTGTAAGCGAGTTCCAGTCTTCGACGATCACCCTGCAGCATCGGCGCCAGACGGCGACGAATACCGCGATCATAAAGCTGCATTTCTTTGTCGGGGCCAAATGCGTCAAAAACGGCCTGGCGCTGCGTTTTAGTCAGACGCCCCAAATCGAGCTCATCGTGGTTGCGAAGAAACAGCCCCCACTGCGCGGTATCTTCGGACACCCTTGTGTCCTCGAGAGCTTTCTGTAACGGGCGGCTGTCACCGGTGGCCAATGCGAAGAAAAGCCGCTGGTTCACCGCAAAGTTAAACATCATGTGCAACCTCTCACCAGCATCACCGAAATATTCCATGTCGGTTTTCGGCAGAACGTTTGCTTCCGCCAGAATGATGGCGTCACCTTCCCGCCAGGAAAGAAACTCACGAAAGGTTCTCAGCATTTCATAGTGCTCTTTCGGAACCCTCACACCAGGCCCCTTTTCCGCGATCACGAAAGGCACAGCATCCATGCGAAATCCCGAAACCCCAAGTTGAATCCAGAAGCCCATGATTTTTAGAATTTCCGCCTGCACCTCCGGATTGGAAGTATTCAGATCGGGCTCGAAATCATAAAAGCGATGGAAGTACCAGGCGCGTGCAAGTTTGTCGTACGTCCAGGTTGATTTCTGCACGCCCGGAAAGACCACGCCATCGTTCGCATTAGGCGGTTTTTTCTTGGACCATACATACCAATCCCGATACTTGGATTTGGGATCTGAGCGTGCCTGCTGAAACCAGTCATGTCTATCAGATGTATGATTTACGACCAGATCGATCAGAACACGGATGCCGCGCTGTTCGCATCCGTGGGTAAACTCCACAAAATCTCCCAGTGTGCCATACCGCGAATCAACGCCATAGTAATCCGCCAACATCATAGCCATCGTCACGTAAGGGCGAAGACTGAAATGGCATGAGCCAGATCGCGGTTACGCCCAGGCCCTGCAAGTAGTCCAGCCGGTTCATGAGACCGCGAAAGTCTCCGATGCCGTCGCCATCTGCATCCATATATGTGTTGACGGAGAGGCAATAGATGATCGCGTTCTTGTACCAGAGATCGTTGATCATGCCGTTGAGTTCGCTTTCCGTTCTGGATTGAGTGAAAAGGTAAAACTAAAAGGAGCACCTGAACGTAAGATGCAGGCAAAAGAGTGGTGGCAGCGCGGGATTATTTATGAAGTGTATCCGCGGTCTTTTCAGGATTCCAACAATGACGGCGTTGGCGACCTGCCCGGCATCCTTGCACGGCTGGAATATCTGGTGGAACTTGGCGTCAACGCGTTGTGGATTGCGCCCATCTTCCCTTCTCCAATGGCGGATTTCGGTTATGACGTTGCCGACTACTGCAACGTTGATCCTATCTTTGGCACTCTTGCCGATTTCGACCGGCTCCTTGCCGCAGTCCACGAGCGCGGGCTCAAGCTGATTCTTGATTTCGTTCCAAATCACACGTCAGATCAACATCCGTGGTTTCTGGAAAGCAGATCTTCCCGGGACAATCCCAAACGCGACTGGTATCTCTGGCGTGACGCTTCTGCAAATGGTGGGCCGCCAAACAACTGGCTCAGTAACTTCGGCGGATCCGCATGGGAGTGGGATGCAACCACCGGACAGTATTACTGCCATTCATTTCTGAAAGAGCAACCGGACGTGAACTGGCGCAATGCCGATTTACGGGAGGCTATGCTTGGAGTATTGCGTTTCTGGCTGGATCGCGGCATCGATGGTTTCCGGGTGGATGTCTTGTGGTTGCTGATCAAGGACCACCAGTTTCGTGACAACCCACTCAACCCAGGCTATAAGCCGGATGCGCCCTCAAGCCATCGACTCCTGTCTGTCTATAACGCTGATCGTCCTGAAATTCATGATCTGGTCGCCAAGATGCGATCAGTCCTTAATTCTTATCCTGATCGAGTCCTGATTGGAGAAATCTACCTCCCTTACAGCCAGCTTGTGGCGTACTACGGAAAAGAGCTGCAAGGAGCCAACCTTCCGTTTAATTTTCAGCTCATCCTATGCGCCTGGAGTGCTGAAAGGATCGCTGAGATCATCCGCGAGTATGAAGACTCCTTACCACACGGAGCATGGCCAAACTGGGTATTGGGCAATCACGATCAGGCGCGTCTTGCCAGCCGCATCGGCGTTGCGCAGGCGCGTGTGGCGGCAATGTTGTTGCTCACTCTGCGTGGTACTCCAACCATCTATTACGGCGAAGAAATCGGCATGACAAACGTGCCGATCCCGCCTGGAGAAGTGCAGGATCCGGCGGAGAAGAATGAGCCAGGTCTCGGGCTTGGGCGCGATCCGGAACGTTCACCCATGCCATGGGATAGTTCGCCACACGCTGGATTTACGCGAAGCCGGCCGTGGTTACGATTAGGCGACGATCATGAAAAGGTAAACGTGGCGAGCCTCACACAGGACCGAAAATCGATCCTTAGTCTCTATCGCAGACTGATCGAATTGCGCCGCACAAATGAATGTTTGACCTCAGCCCCAATCCATAACGTAGCTGCGAATGGCCCGGTCCTGCGTTTCGAACGCCAGGATGACCAGCAACATTTCACAATCTTGCTAAACCTGGGACACGAACCGCAAGAGGTTCAGCTGCAAAAAGGCAACATCCTGATTTCAACTTTTCTTGATCGTCAGGATGAAAGGATTGAGGGAATGACCCGGTTGCGTCCAGATGAGGGACTGATCGTAAAGCTGGCCTGAAGAGTCATTCCCCGGCAGAAAATCACAATGTAAGCGCGATTACCCGCAAGGGACTGCCTGAGCCATTCACGATCTTCAGCGGCGCCGCAATCACCACGGCCCCAACTGGGGGAAGCTGGTCAAGGTTGCAGAGTCCAGCCAGCCCAAACTTGCCGCTGCCGTGCATGATGTAGTGATTAGGAAAAGGAGGATCAAAGGTCGCAGCGCGTCCGGCATCCGTTCCCACAGTCTCCACTCCTACTCCCAGAACATCTCGCTCCCTGGCCAGGAACTCCGAGCACTCTTTCACAAAGCCTGGCGTATGCGGGCCATCCTTTTGCAGGTTGATGTACTGGTCAGGATCAGTGCGTTGTGACCAGTGGGTCCGCAGCAGAAACCATGCACCCGCGGGAATGCGACCGTGTTGCTGCTCCCACTGTTTCACTCTTTCCACCGTAAGCAGGAAGTCAGGATCTTTCTGAACATCGGCGCTTACGTCGACCACGCATGCCGGACCAACGAACTTTTTCGGGTTGATCTGGTCAACGCTGTTTTCGGGCAGGTCTTTGCCGCTTACCCAATGGATGGGCGCATCAAAATGTGTCCCGGTATGTTCCCCGGTCTCAAAGCCGTTCCAGTACCACGCGGGTCCACGATCGTCATACCGCGAAATCTCCCACATACGGAATTGCGGCGTGTTGGGCCACTGCGGCGGCAGTGGAAGCAAAGGAGTCTTGGCGCTTAGCGGCTGGGTCAGATCAACCACCCGCAAAGAGCCGTTGTTTAGTTGCGCAACCAGTTCTGCAAGAACATTGGCCATGGTATTCCTTTACGTGAGGATCAGAAGGTCAATCTTAACGCAAACCAGATTTGCCTTGGTTTATCCGCACGGCACTGGGCTGGCCATCAGTCGGGGTGAACGACCCTTCCAGGAACTTCTCCGTCGCGAAGCGGCCCTGGGGAGAAGCTTGACAAGATATTTGACATCTAAAATGTTTAGACCTAGAATTTCGCCAAGTTCTCCGGCAAAGGCCACCCGGGCCGAGCGCTGCGCCTGGTTCCTTTACAATTTCAACTAGCGTAAAGAAACTTCGAAACCAATTGAGGCGGAAATGGCCGAGCGGTTTTTCAAGAAGGAAGTCCAGAAGCTTTACCTGGGTCAAGGGCAGGAATTCCGCGGCGAAGGCATACTCGCGGTCACCAAAGCTTTGCTGCAATCCGGAGTTTCTTACGTGGCCGGCTACCAGGGCGCTCCCATCTCACACCTGATGGACGTGCTCACAGACGCCAATGACATCCTGATGGAACTGGGCGTCCATTTTGAGCACAGCGCTTCTGAGGCCACAGCGGCCGCCACGCTTGCCGCATCCGTGAACTACCCCCTGCGCGGCGCCGTTACATTCAAATCCACCGTGGGAACAAACGTTGCTTCTGACGCGCTGGCCAATCTGGCTTCCGGTGGCGTTACCGGAGGCGCGTTAATCATTGTCGGTGAAGACTACGGCGAGGGCTCCAGCATCATGCAGGAACGGTCTCACGCCTTTGCCATGAAATCGCAAATCTGGCTGCTCGATCCAAGGCCGAACCTGCCCGCCATTGTGCAGGCAGTGGAACAGGGCTTTGCTCTTTCAGAAGCAACGAACACGCCCGTGATGTTGGAACTACGGATTCGCGCTTGCCACGTGCACGGAAGTTTTATTGCCAAAGACAATGTCCGCCCCGCTTTTACCCTGAAAGACGCCATGGAGAATCCGGTGCGCGATTCCAGCCGCGTGGTGCTGCCACCTGGCAGTTTCCTGCACGAGCGCGAGAAAATTGAGACCCGCTGGCCGGCAGCGCAAAAATGGATTCGCGAAAACCACCTGAACGAACTCTTTGCGGACGGCGCCAGGGATTTTGGCATCATTCTCCAGGGTGGAATGTACAACGCCGTGGTGCGCGCGCTGGAACTCCTGGGGCTGAGCGACGCCTTCGGCGATAGCCAGATTCCTTTGTACATCATGAACGTAACCTACCCGCTGATTGACGACGAGGTAAGGGAGTTTTGCAGCGGCAAGCGAGCAGTGCTGGTGATTGAAGAAGGGCAACCGGACTTTATCGAGCAAAACCTGCACGCCATCCTTCGCAAAGCGGGCCTGCCAGCAACAATCCATGGAAAAGACATGCTGGCAATGGCCGGCGAGTACACGGCCTCAGTTGTCACCAAAGGTATTCTGAAGTTTGTTGAGAGCTATGGACACGACTTGATCGATCAGCAAAACCTGCCGACGGTAGCCAAGCCGACGGCAAAGTCAGACATGCTGCCAGTCCTTCAAGCCCAGGTTCAACCCAGACCTCCTTCTTTCTGTACCGGTTGTCCAGAGCGCCCGATCTTTACCGGTTTGAAACTGGCGGAACGCGAACTGGGCCCACACCATGTTGCTTCCGACATTGGCTGCCATCTGTTTTCCATATTGCCGCCGTTTAACATAGGCGCGCACACCATGGGTTACGGCCTGGGCTGGGCCAGCGCTGCCGCATTCAATACCACGGAAACTTCCAGACGCACCATCAGCTTCATGGGTGATGGCGGCTTCTGGCACAACGGACTGACCAGCGGCGTAGGCAACGCAGTCTTTAACCAGAGTGACAGCGTTCTGGTGATAGTGGACAACAGCTACACGGCGGCTACGGGCGGCCAGGACATTCTCTCGTCACAGGCGAGCAATCCCATCCGCACTACGAAACTCTCCATCGCTGATGCGGTGCGCGGCGTAGGCGTGAAGTGGATCAAAACGATTACACGCACCTATGACGTTGCGGCGGTGCGCGACATCTTCAAAGAGGCGCTGACCACGAAGGAAAAGGGACCAAAAGTGATTGTGGCGCAGAGCGAATGCGCCCTGAACGAACAGCGCCGGCTCAAGCCACTGGTCAAGAAACGTATTGATGAAGGAGAGCGTGTGGTGCGGGAGCGGTTTGGCGTTGACGCCGATACCTGCACCGGCGACCACTCATGTATACGTCTTTCCGGCTGTCCGTCGCTGACCATTGAGCCTAATCCTGATTTGCTGCGCAAAGACCCAGTGGCGACGGTGTTGGATAGTTGTGTCGGCTGCGGTGTCTGCGGAGAGGTAGCTCATGCCGCCAGATTGTGTCCGTCATTTTTTCGCGCCGAAGTTATTTCCAATCCCAGCGCGTGGGACCGCATGAAAGCAAAGTTCAGAAATGCCGTGATCAACCTGCTGCAACGCCGGATTGATCGCCGCCTGGCTCGCATTACCGCCTGAAGAAACAACATGGGGACCAGCCAAATATCACAATCCGCTTCTTCCGGCTCTGCGGCTGCGGCACGTTCAATCAATATCGCCATCCTGGCCATGGGCGGCGAAGGCGGCGGCGTGCTGGCGGACTGGATCGTTGATCTCGCAGAAGACTCCGGATATCTGGCACAGACCACCTCCGTTCCCGGCGTGGCCCAGCGCACCGGTTCCACTATTTACTACGTCGAACTTTTTTCCGGAGAGGCGGCGCGTGCCGCTGGAAAAGATCCTGTGCTGGCGCTGATGCCGGTACCGGGCGAAGTTGATGTGGTGATCGCTTCAGAGCTGATGGAGGCGGGCCGAGCTATTACGCGCGGCCTGGTTACGCCGGACCGGACAACTCTAATTGCGTCCACGAACCGCGTTTACTCCATGACGGAAAAAATCGCCATGGGCGACGGTCGTGCCGATGCCGATGCCTTCCTGAAAGCCAGTGCCGAAGCGGCCAGAATTTTTATCCATCGCGATTTCGCCGCCATGGCGGAGAAGAATCGCAGCGTGATCAGCGCGACTTTGTTTGGCGCACTTGCGGGCGCGGGCAGCCTGCCGTTCACACGCAAACAGTTTGAATCCGCGATTGAGCGTAGCGGTGTGTCCGTTACTTCCAGCATGAGAGCGTTCGCCGCAGGCTTTGATGCGGCCACCAGCTCGGAAGCGACTGTCGAATTGGCCGGCAAGGAAGTCCCAAAGCCCGGTCCAGCGCTGGCGAGTCTTGCTGCGCGGATAACATCAGATTTTCCCGCGCCAAGCCATCCGATTCTTCTCGCCGGCATAGAGCGGCTCGCTGACTACCAGGACGTTTTTTACGCCTCAACGTATCTTGACCGCCTGGAACCAATCAGGAACCTCCTCCCGCCCAACCAGACCGATAGGTGCGAGAAGGATGCGGCGCTGCTTTCTGAGACCGCGCGCTATCTGGCCCTCTGGATGTCCTATGAAGACGCGATTCGCGTGGCCGACCTGAAGACCCGCCGCACACGCTTTGAACGCGTGCATGCCGATGCGCGCGTCGCCAACAATCAACTGCTGACGATCAATGAATTTCTTCATCCTCGCGTGGAAGAGTTTGCTGATATTCTGCCCGTAGGGCTTGGCGCCTGGATGCTGAAAACACATTGGGTGAGTGAGCTCGTCAATCGCCTGACTGGTAAAGGCAAGATCCTGCAGACTACTTCCCTGTGGGGATTCCTGCAGCTCTACTGGCTGGCAAGTATGCGTCGATGGCGGCCCAAAACCTTGCGGTTCAAAAGAGAGAAACTTCGAATCGACCGCTGGCTGGAGCAAGTGAAGGATGTAGCGCAGACGGATTACGCTCTGGCCCTGGAAGTGGCTGAGTGTCCAAGGCTGGTTAAAGGATATGGCGATACGTATGTGCTCGGATCCCGCAACTTTGAGAGCCTCATGCGAGCACTTCCCTCTTTGCGGAATATGGAAAACGCGGCAGCCCGTCTCAAATCTCTGCGCGAAGCAGCCCTCACTGACGATACAGGCAAAAAACTTGAGAACGCGCTGGCCGAACTGAACCTTGTTCCGGGAGGCGGGCAATGAGAATTGTTTGCCTGGGTGGTGGCCCCGCCGGACTTTATTTTTCCATCCTGGTCAAGAAGGCGAACCCCTCCTGGGAGATCACGGTAGTGGAGCGCAACCGGCCGAATGACACATTTGGCTGGGGCATTGTCTTTTCCGATAAGACGATGGACGGCTTCCGGACGATTGATGAAGAGACGCACCGGGAAATCACTCGCGCTTTCCGCCACTGGGACGATATTGACGTTTTCTTCAAGGGTGCCAAGATCACCTCAGGCGGACATGGATTCTGCGGCATTGCCCGCATCAAGCTGTTGCAGGTGTTGCAACGTCGGGCGGTGAGTCTGGGAGTGAAGCTGGTTTTTCAGACCGAGGTTGCTGATCCGGATGACTACTCTTCGCGCTATGACCTGGTCATTGCTGCCGACGGAGCATCTTCCGTCACACGTAGGAGATACGAGCAAATCTTCAAGCCCAACATCCAGGTGAGAAAGAACCGCTTTGTATGGCTGGGTACGCGGCGCAAACTGGATGCCTTCACGTTCGACTTCAAGAAAACCGAGTGGGGATGGTTCAACCTGCATGCCTACCGATTTGACGACGAGTGGTCCACCTTCATTGTTGAGACACCGGAAAAGAACTGGCTGGCAGCGGGAATCGACAAGATGGAGCAGGAAGAGTCGATTGCGTTGTGCGAGAAGCTGTTCGCGGAGAGGTTGGAAGGCAACCACCTTATTTCGAATGCCAAGCACCTGAAGGGATCGGCAATCTGGCTGAAGTTCAATCGGGTACTGTGTGAGAAGTGGTTCCACAAGAATATTGTGCTGATTGGCGATGCGGCGCACACGGCGCATTTTGCCATCGGGTCCGGGACGAAGCTGGCAATGGAAGATGCCATTTCACTGGCCCGTGTGCTGTCAACGCATAGCGGTGACGTGCAGGCTGCCTTGCAACGCTACCAGGAAGAACGCGAAATTGAGGCGCTGAAGCTCCAGAGCGCTGCTCGCAACCGGATGGAATGGTTTGAAGAGGTGGAGCGCTACGTCCACCAGGAGCCGGAGCAATTTGCTTATGGCCTGCTCACCGGTAGCCAGCGCGTAGGTCACGCGAGTTTGAAACTGCGTGACTCCGGCTACGTGGAGCGATTGGAAAAATGGTTTGCAGGTCGCACGGGTGTGAACCATTCCCTGCCTCCGATGTTTACTCCAATGACCCTCCGCGGGATTACCTTGAAGAACCGTGTGATCTGTTCTCCCATGGCTACTTACATGGCGAAGGATGGTCTTCCCGACGACTTTCATCTGGTGCATCTCTCGGCGCGCGCGATGGGTGGCGCGGCCATGGTCGTTACCGAGATGACATGCGTTTCGCCGGACGCGCGCATTACTCCAGGCTGCCCTGGCATGTGGAATGAAGAGCAGCAGAATGCATGGAAACGCGTGGTTGACTTTGTGCATACGCACACTGACGCGAAGATCGCCTTTCAACTCGGTCATGCGGGGCGTAAAGGTTCCACCCGTACGGGTTGGGATGCCATCGACCAGCCGCTACTATCCGGCAACTGGCCTCTCGTGTCAGCGTCACCATTGCCGTACATTGAAAATCTGTCCCAGATTCCTCATGAGGCTACGCGCGCGGACATGCGCCGCATCAAGGCAGACTTTGTGTCTGCCACCAAGCGCGCTGCGATTGCAGGCTTTGACTGGCTGGAATTTCACTGCGCCCACGGCTATCTGATGTCCAGCTTTATCTCGCCGCTCACGAACCGGCGCACGGACGAGTATGGTGGCTGTCTTGCGAACCGCTGCCGCTACCCGCTGGAAGTTTTTTCTGCCATGCGCGCTGTGTGGCCGGACAATCTGCCGATGAGCGTGCGCATTTCTGCGCATGACTGGGTACCGGGCGGCCTCACGCCGGACGACGCCGCGGAAGTTGCCCGACTTTTCAAGGATGCTGGGGCTGACGTGATCGATTGCTCATCTGGACAGGTAAGCAAGGCGGAAAAGCCTGTGTACGGACGTATGTTCCAGGTTCCGTTTGCCGACAAGATACGCAACGAGGTCTCCATCCCAACAATCGCTGTCGGCAACATTTTTGAAGGCGATCATGTGAATACCATCATTGCAGCGGGACGAGCCGACCTGTGTGCCGTGGCCAGGCCTCACCTGGCCGATCCCGCATGGACACTCCACGAAGCAGCCAAGCAAGGGTTCACTGAGATCACCTGGCCCAAACAGTATGTGAGCGGCAAAGAACAACTGGAAAGGAACCTGGCTCGCGCGCAACTGATGTTGCAGGTTTGATTGATTATGGAGAAGAGTTCACAAGCACTGGCCGGCAAGCATGCTTTAGTCACTGGCGGAGCGCGTGGTATTGGCGCAGCGGTGACGCGTGCGCTGGTTGCTCACGGCGCAAAAGTTACTATGCTTGGCCGCAGCCCGAACCCTTCCACAGACCTTGCTGACGATCCGCAACTCCATTACGTGCAGGCGAATGTCTGCGAACCGGTGGAACTCCATCGCGCTTTTGACGCAGCTCGCTCGCGCTTCGGACCTATTCATGTTCTAGTGAACAATGCAGGTCAGGGAGTTTCCGCACCGTTCATCAAAACAGATTTCGCCCTGTGGCGCAGCATGATGCAGATTAATCTCGATGGAACATTTCACTGCACCCAGGCAGCGTTGCCGGATATGTTGTCAGGAAAATGGGGACGCATTGTAAACATCGCCAGCACTGCCGGGCTCATCGGTTACGCATACGTCTCCGCGTATTGTGCCGCTAAGCACGGGATGATAGGTCTTACACGTTCTCTGGCTCTCGAAGTTGCCCACAAGGGCGTGACTGTGAATGCCGTTTGCCCCGGTTATACGGAGACGGAAATGCTTCAGCGTACGATTGACGGCATTGTTGCCAAAACGGGCCGCACGCCTGCGGAGGCGAGGGCGGAATTGAGTTCGAACAACCCACAAAAACGAATGATTCAACCGGAAGAAGTAGCCAACGCTGTCACGTGGCTTTGTCTTCCGGGCAGTGAAGCGATCACCGGCCAATCGATTGCAGTTGCCGGCGGCGAAGTGATGTGAGGGAAATCATGGCAAGCAGTTCAACCATTCGCAAAGCCAGCAACGGTTCGGGCCACGGCAAGGATCTGGTCCTTGATCTGGAGACGCGCGCACAGAAGGGTGATCACCAGGCGTTGCGGCTGTGGCTGCGTCTTCTCTCGTGCACGGTGCGCATCGAGAACAAGATCCGCCTTCGGCTTCGAAGCGAGTTCAACACAACTCTTCCGCGCTTCGATCTGATGGCGCAGTTGGAACGCAGCCCCGGCGGCCTAAGGATGAATGAGCTCTCCCGGCAACTCATGGTATCAGGCGGAAACGTAACCGGAATCACTGACCAGCTTGAGCGTGAAGGGCTGGTGGCACGCACACCTTGTCCCGGTGATCGCCGCGCATACACTGTTAAGCTGACCACTATCGGACTAAAGCGTTTTCGTGAGATGGCCGCGCGCCATGAACTGTGGATCGTGGAATTGCTGGGCGGGCTGACTCGCGAGGAACAGGAAGTGATGAACGGCGAGCTCTGGAAGTTGAAGATGCACATCAATGGCGCCAACTCTACAACGCGCAAGGCGAATCAACGCACGCGTGACGGGGAGGGCCGATGAGCGAAGGAACAAAGCCTACGCGCCCGATTGGTGCCGGCCGTGCACTGGCGAATTACACAGCCCACAACTTCAAGTATGACTTTAACGATGGTACGGCATGCATCACGCTCAACCGGCCAGACCGCAAGAATCCTTTGACCTTCGATTCTTATGCGGAGCTGCGCGACCTGTTTCGCGCCATGACACTCGCGGAAGACGTTAAGGCCGTGGTGTTGACCGGTGCCGGCGAGAATTTCTGTTCTGGCGGAGATGTGCATGAAATCATCGGCCCCCTGACTAAGCTTGATATGCCCGGACTGCTTGCCTTTACCCGCATGACGGGCGATCTGGTGAAGGCCATGCGCGCCTGCCCGCAGCCGATCATTGCGGCAATTGATGGCGTTTGCGCGGGAGCGGGAGCAATCCTGGCCATGGCGTCTGATTTGCGCCTGGGGACCGCGCGCAGCAAGACGGCGTTCTTATTTACTCGCGTGGGGCTGGCCGGTTGCGATATGGGAGCGTGCGCCATCCTGCCCAGGATTGTTGGTCAGGGTCGCGCTGCGGAGCTTTTGTTTACCGGCCGAAGCATGACCGGAGATGAAGCGGAAAGATGGGGTTTCTTCAATCGCTTGTACTCGCCAGGAGAATTGCTGGCCGAAGCGATGGCGCTGGCAAAAGAACTTGCGGCCGGTCCAACCTTTGCGCACGGCATGACCAAGAAAATGCTGCATCAGGAGTGGAACATGGGAGTGGATGAAGCCATTGATGCGGAAGCTCAGGCACAAGCCATTTGCATGGCTACGAATGACTTTGATCGCGCCTACCAGGCTTTCGTAGCGAAACAGAAGCCGGTATTCAAGGGAGATTGAGGATGACGAGCAGCCATCTCGACTGGCCCTTTCTGGAGCCGCATCACAAAACGCTGGCGATAGAACTGGACCGCTGGGTGCGTAGCAAGCTGCGAGACAACCTGCAGGACCATTCTGTGCGTGCGGTGGATGACGCTTGTCGCCGGCTTGTGCGGCAGCTTGGCGAGGGTGGCTGGTTGAAGTACGCGATCGGCGGCACTTCCTACGGTGCTTCAGGCGACACCATAGACACCCGCGCAGTCTGTTTGATTCGCGAAACGCTGGCGAGCCATTCGGGCCTGGCCGATTTCGCTTTCGCCATGCAGGGACTAGGTTCCGGCGCAATCTCTATCTTTGGCAGCCACGAGCAGAAGCAGCGTTACCTCTCTCGCGTGGGCATCGGCACGGCGATTGCAGCCTTCGCTATATCAGAACCCGATGCCGGCTCTGATGTCTCAGCTCTTCAATGCGAAGCAATAAAAGACGGCGACTCTTATGTGATCAATGGGGAAAAAACATGGATCTCCAATGGAGGCATTGCCGATTTCTATGTGGTGTTTGCGCGAACGGGCGAAGCGGCGGGGGCTAAGGGAATCTCCGCATTCATCGTTGACGCTAACTTCGCCGGGACTGGAGATCGCGGAACGCATTGAGGCGATGGCGCCGCATCCGCTCGCCCGCCTGGTGTTCAAAGATTGCAGGATTTCCGCAACGCAACTTCTGGGAGATCCAGGGCAGGGTTTCAAAATCGCCATGTCCACGCTCGATATCTTTCGATCGTCCGTTGCGGCCGCGGCGGTTGGTTTTGCCCGGTGCGCTCTGCATGAAGCTCTGTCGCGCTCTACGTCACGCAAAATGTTTGGCCGGGTACTGGCAGACTTCCAGTTGACGCAGGCGAAATTGGCGAAAATGGCAACCGACATTGACACTGCCGCGTTGCTGACCTATCGCGCGGCGTGGCTGAAGGACCTGGGCCAGCCAGTGACCGTGGAAGCCGCCATGGCCAAGATGACAGCGACAGAGATTGCCCAACAAGCCATCGATTCCGCCGTCCAGATCTTCGGCGCGCTGGGAGTAGTAAGCGAGCAGGTGGTCGAGCGACTCTATCGTGAGATCCGGCCGTTACGAATCTATGAGGGCGCAACGGAAGTTCAGCAGTTAATCATTGCGCGTGGCATTATCAAGGCCCATCAAGAAAGAGAGCGAGAACGTGGCTGAAGCCCAGACTGCAACAAACCCCGCCTTCAGAGGACCAGCTTCATTCCAAACCGAGGTGTTGGTGCGTTTTGCCGATTGTGACGCGGCGGGAATCGTTTTCTATCCCCGCTTCCTGGAGATGTTCAACAACCTGGTGGAAGACTGGTGCAGCGCCGGCTTGAACTTCTCCTTTAACGATATTGTCATCAAGAATGGCTGGGGCTTGCCGACCGTGCACCTTGAAGCGGATTTTATGTCGCCCAGCCGGTTAGGCGAAGTACTAATTGCAAAACTCTTTGTGCGCAGCCTGGGCACCAGCTCGATCAAAGCCGATATTCTGCTTTGTGGTCCAGACCAGAGCGAGCGCGTGCGCGGAAAAGTTGTACTGGTGCTTACGGACAGACGGTCCCATAAGGCACTGGCATTCCCCGAAGGGCTGCGCAAAAAGATCTCAACCTTTGTTGTGGCCGAGTGAGTTGAACAGGCATCTGATGCATTTGTGAGACCAGGAGCGACATGAAATTTCTGCAACCACCTGACTGGCCGCGGCCCAAAGGTTACGCCAACGGCGTATTGGCCAGAGGAAGCATGGTATTTGTGAGCGGAGTTATTGGCTGGAATGCGCAAGGAAAGTTTGCGTCGCGGGACTTTGCAGCTCAGGTTCGACAGGCGCTATTGAATATTGTTGAGATATTGGGTGAGGCCAAAGCCAAACCGGAGCACATAGCGCGCATGACCTGGTACGTCCTCGACAAGAACGAGTACATGGCGGCATCGAAGGCAATGGGCACGGCTTATCGAGAGATCATTGGAAAGCACTATCCGGCCATGTCGGTGGTTGAAGTGTCAGGTCTGGTTGAAGCCGATGCACGCGTGGAGATCGAAGTAACCGCCGTAATTCCGGAGTAAAAGAGCGAGGTACGATTCAGGCTGTCGGGTTCGGCTTCCGCCGCTCCTGCTCTCGCAGCCTGGCACGCTGAAGTTTTCCAGTCGAGGAATGAGGCAACTCGGACACAAACTCGATCGCGCGGGGATACTTGTAAGGCGCGATCTGCGATTTCACAAAGTCCTGAAGTTCATGCCGCAACAGATCATCCGCGAGCGTTCCATCGTTTAAAACCACAAAAGCCTTCACGATTTCGCCACGCTCTTCACTCGGCGCTCCGATCACCGCGCATTCCATGACTTTCGGATGCTCTAAAAGTGCGGCCTCAATCTCAACCGCTGCTATCTTGTAACCGGCGCTTACGATCATGTCGTCGGTGCGGCCTTCGTACCAGAAATAGCCATCATCGTCTACGCGGTAGGAATCGCCAGTGATGTTCCATCCATCTTTGACATACTTGCGCTGGAAGTCAGGCCCATTAAGGTACCGGCAGCCGGTAGGCCCGCGAACCGCCAGGTGTCCTGAAGTGTTCGCTGGAACGGGACGCCCGGATTCATCCACAACCATCGCCTCATATCCCGGCACTGGTTTTCCGGTTGCACCGGGCCGGATTTGATCTTCGGCGGCGGAAATGAAGATGTGCAACATCTCTGTAGAGCCGATGCCGTCGATAATCTGGAGCCCTGTCGCCGTACGCCAGGCCTCAAAGACCGCAATGGGCAGGCGCTCTCCCGCGGAGACACACTTCCTAAGCGAGGAGATGTCGAAGCGCGACACAAACTCGAGCATATTGCGATAGAGCGTGGGTGCAGTAAAACAGATGGTACATTGATGCCGCTCCATGGCAGCAACCATGCCTTCGCCAGTGACTTTGGGAAGCAGGAGCGAAGACGCACCCACCCGCATGGGGAAAAGAAGGAGTCCACCCAGCCCAAAGGTGAACGCCAGTGGCGGACTGCCACAAAAAATGTCCTCCGCTCCTGGCTTGAGAACGTACTTGGAAAACGTGTCACATACCGCCAGCAGGTCACGATGAAAGTGCACGGTAGCTTTGGGCTCGCCGGTGGTCCCAGAACTAAAAGCAATCAACGCGACATCATCTTGTGACGTTTCAGCATTGGCAAAGCTGGCGGTGTAGCTTTGGAGCAGGGTTGGAAGATCCGCGTCACTTGAATCTTCGAAGACGATAATTTCTTCCAATACTGGCGCCAGGCCTTGTGCCTTGATGAGTTCTTCAGTAAGATTCTGGGCGCACAACGCGTACTTGATGCGCGCTTTTTTGGCAATCGCGACCAGTTCCTGCGCCCGAATCTGGGACATGGTGGTCACGGCGATGCCGCCAGCCTTGATCACGGCAAACCAGCAGGCTGCCAGCATGGGAGAGTTGGCTCCGCGCAGGAGAATGCGGTCCCCCGTCACAAGGCCACGGCTCACCAGCAGGTTGGCGATGCGGTTCGAATACTCGAAAAGTTTCCCGTAACTCCACACTTCCCTGTCAGTGCGCAGGCAGGGACGCGCGCCTGATCCGCTCTCAACATGGCGGTCCAGTAACTCGACCGCCGCATTCAGGCGTCCGGGGTAGTCAAGGTCTGGAATTCCAATCGCTTTCATAACCGGCCACAGCTCTATTGGTGGCAGGTGTTCGCGTGCAAAGGCATCAACATGCGCCGTCGGAGATTGAGACATGGGATTCTGAGTAGACGAAGTTTTCGAGTTCGACAATATATTTTCTCGGATTTCTATCACAGCTTACGTTCCAGCCCAGGAGCCCCGTCGTGATGAAAGATGTTGGCGTCGCCGCTGCCGCTACAGATGATTGACACCTAAAGTATTCAACTTTGGACTTTACCGTCAAGTTCGTTCTGAAAATCACGATCGTCAAGCGGACGAATTTCCGGCAGTAATACACGACACACAAAAGATACTTTCTCCGGATATCCCACAGAGATGCACTCAGGACTGGTAATGTCTACGCGCGCCGGTTTTGTACTCAGCTTGATGCACCGGCAGAATGCACAGCTCCGTTTGGCCCACGCCCTTCATTCAACTTGGTATCATTATTAACAAGAAATCGTGAAAGCTGCGGCGGAGCGGCTTTGTTTGGCGCAAGTCATGATTGAAATCGCGTCAAATGCTTAAGGGAGTCAACTGATCCAATGGCAAATGAGATGCAGAAACCTGTCCTTGAAGGCAAGGGCGCAACCGATTATGAACGCTACCTGCGCACCGACGATCTGCTTTCGCTGCAGACGGTCACGGAAGATCTTTCTCATCCTGACGAGCTTACGTTCCAGGTGGTCCACCAATCATCAGAGTTGCTGATGAAAGGCGCGAGTTGGGAACTGGAGCGCGCGCGTGTGGCTCTGACTGAAGGAAATTATCCGAACTGTTCCAGGCTCATGCGTCGGGCCGATGACATGCTTGAGCACCCGATTTCCCTTCTCCGTGTTCTCGAAACAATCACTCCCTACGACTATCACATCATTCGGGCCGGCCTGGGACATGGCAGCGGGCTGGACTCGCCAGGATTTCTTTCACTTCTGCATATTGCGCCCAGGATCGGTGACGCCTTTCAGGAACAACTGCGCGTTAAGGGTCTGACAGCTCACGATATCTATCGCCGGCATGAAGAATTCTTTGCCTTGCATGACGTGGCGGAGCGCATGGTCGATTTCGATGAGCGGTTGCAGTTTTTCCGCTTTCATCACCTGAAGCTGGCGCAGCGAATCATAGGAGCCGGGGTAGTTGGGACCATGGGGACGCCTGTTGAGGTCCTGCAGCAGCGCATGCAACATGTGGCCTACCGTGAGCTTTGGGATTTGCGGAATGAAATCACCGCAAATACGAGTGCACCGGCAGGGAGCAAAGGCTGAGATTTCATCAGTCAGTCTTGGCCGCCACTTTTCGTGGCGTAACATTCTGGTTCAGCCGGAAGAAGTTGTCTGGATCATAGTGTGACTTGACTGCGACCATTCGGTCCCAGCGTTCCCGATAGGCTTCCGGCACGCGATCCTGTTCGTCCCCGCTCATAAAATTCACGTACACTCCTGGCTTCATGGCCGGGCGAAGTTGATTGAACAGTCCGCGGGCCCATGCAATGTTGCCGGCGTCAGCGGACGCGTTCGACCAGTTCGCCAGAAGAGTCAGGACGAAAGGCGCACTGCGGTCGCCAAATGCCGTCTCATGGGGAGCGATCTGAGCTGCCGCGCCGCCGAGATAGGCAAGCTCAATTATGGTTTCAGCAGAAGGAATGGTCGTAACTGCATTCATCAAACGATCAATCGTGTTGTCGTCAAGATAAGTGAAATAGCCTGACTTGGTGTAATAGCGGCGGCCGTGAGGAAAATCCAGGTCAGCCATTGTCTGCAGATTCGTAAACGATACAACCTTGCTGCTTACAGAACCAGGATCGCACAGGGAGAGTGCGTGCTCCAGGTACTTGCGCCCAGCTTCGGGATCACCCGTCCAAACCAGTGAACTACTGGCCACAGGACGCCCGCGCAATTCAACAGGCACCGTCGCCAGATCAGGGGCAAGACGCAAATTGATATTCCATTTCAGGTCGTGTGGAGCTTCCGCCATGAAATCCCGCCAGAGCTCAAGCAGACGACGAATATCGGTTTCAGCAGTTAGCCCTTCGGCCAGCACCACTGACCTGAGCGGATGAAGCTTAACCTCAAACTCAGTCACCACGCCGAAGTTGCCACCGCCTCCACGCAATGCCCAGAATAAATCGGCGTTCTCGTTTTCGTTGGCGTGAACAATTGAGCTATTCGCAGTCACCAGTGTGAAGCCCTCGACGTTGTCGCAAGACAATCCGAAGCGCCGGGTGAGCCAGCCGGTACCTCCGCCCAAAACCAGACCAGCGGCGCCAGTGTGGGAAACCACGCCGGAGGGAAATACCAATCCGGCTTTCTGCGTTGCAGTATCCACCGATCCCAACAAACACCCACCGGCAAACTGCGCGCGGAGTGTCTCAGGATCAACGCTGACTTGTCGCATTCGTGATAAGTCAATTACCAGACCGCCATCGCAGGTACTAAAACCGGCAAGGCTGTGACCGCCGCAACGGACCGCAGTGAGCAATCCGGCTTCTGAGGCCGCCCGCACAGCGCTTTGGACGTCGCTGACGTCTGCGCAACGTGCAATTAAACCAGGCGTGCGATCAAACATGCCGTTCCAGATACCCCGCGCATCTTCGAATGCGTTTTGTCCTGGACGCAGCAGATCGCCTTTAAAGCTGCGTTGAAGTGAAGAATAGACCTCATCGCCCGCGCCGATCATACACCGCTCGCCTTGCTTCGCCGATTGCTCCAGTACAACAGGGAGATCGCAGCCAGGAAAACGGAGAACGCTGGAATCGACCATTGCAAGCCGTCTACGAAGAACGTTGTAACTGAGATTGCAAGAAGAAGAAGAATACCGACCACAGTGAAAAACGGATGCGCGCGCAGACGCATGGGCAGACTCAATAGCTTCTCACTGCTGATGGCCTGGCGGAATTTAAGGTGAGTGGTGAGAATCACCAGCCAGACGAAAAGCATTCCGGCCACCGCTGTCCCATAGAGCATGAGGAAGGCATTCTTAGGCGCAAAGATGGCCAGCAGAATAGCTGCTACGATCCCCGCTGTTGACGCCACAAGAGCGCGATGCGGAACCCCGTTGCTGCTTACCTTGCCCATCCATTGCGGAGCGTAGCCGCCCCGTCCCAGCGAGAAAAGCATTCGCGTGGAAAGATAAAGGTTGGTGTTCACGCTGGAAAGCGCGGCGGTGAGCACAACGAAGTTCATGATTGCCGCAGCGAAAGGTATGTGTGCCGCCCCAAACGCCGTAACAAACGGGCTGCCTCCAAGAGCGGATGAACTGCCGGTCTGGTTCCACGGAACCATTGTGACCATAATCGCAATGGCCAATACGTAAAATCCAATGAGCCGGTAGACAATGTTGCGCATGGCGCGTGGGATCGTCACTTCCGGATGCTGGGCTTCTCCCGCAGTGACGGCGATGATTTCCACTCCCATATAGCTGGTCACCGTGATGGTGAGAGAGAGCCATACTCCTTTCCATCCCGACGGGAAAAAACCTCCATGCTGCGTTAAATTAGCCAGACCAATGGCGTGTCGCGACCCTATCCCGAAGATTAGGGCCAGCCCAACCAGAATGAAGGCTAGGATCGCAGCCACCTTTATCATGGCAAACCAATACTCAAATTCACCCAGGCGGTTGACCTGCATCGAGTTGAGCGCCACCAGAGCGGCTGAAACCAGTACCAGCCAGATCCATTGCGGAACATTTGGCAGCCAGTACGAAATATAGATACCCGCGGCGGTTACTTCCGCGCCAATCGCAATGATCTGTGCCACTCCGTAAGTGGCGCGAACGGAAAACCCCGCCCACGGATTCAGATACTTCTCCGCGTAGACTCCGAAGGCGCCCGCAACCGGATGGACGACAGCCATCTCCGTGAGCACGTACGACATGATAAGAGCGATACCCGCCCCGAGAAGATAGGAGATGATGACGGCGGGGCCAGCGAGGCGAATGGTGACACTGCTTCCCAAAAACAATCCGACCCCGATGGCGCCGCCTATCGCCATCATGGTTAGCTGCCTTTGTGTCAGGCGACGGTGAAGACCAGCTTCGCCGGCCGCAATCGCAACCTGGTCGCTCACAGCGGCACCAGTTGATGAGGGTTCGCGTTCAATCATCGCTACCAACACCGGCGGTTTCCCGCACCAGAAGATTGATGTTCTTTCTGAGAACTTCCATGACCGCATTCACATCATCTAAGGTGTTGTACACGTGGAAGGCGATTCGCAAGCCATCATGCCGGCTCGATGCCACAATGTCACTCTCAGCGAGCTTCTGCACCAGCAGATTTGTATCGCTGGACTGCAACACCACCAGCGGCCCGGAACTGTCAGACGGAGTCTTGATTCGGATACCCATATCGAGCGCAGAGTTCAACAGCGATTGCGTGAGTTTCCTGATGTGGGTTGCTACGTTCTCCATTCCTATTTCCTGCAACATCTGAAACCCCGGCACGGCTGCATACACATTGGGCACTGATGGCGAGCCTGACTCGAATCGCCTGGCAGTGGGGGAAAGATCGATATGCTGGGGATCGAAAGCAAACGGGTTGGTCTGCGCAAACCATCCTGTGATCGATGGCACCAGCTTTGCAATGAGATCTTTGCGCACGTACATAAATGCCAGCCCGGGCGGACCCAGCAGGTACTTCAAGGTTCCCGTTACATAAAAGTCCAGTTCCATGGCTTTCACGTCCACCGGACGAGTTCCGCAATCCTGGTAGTCGTCGAGCATTACCAGGGCGCCGGCCTGGTGTGCGATTTGCGTGACGGCGCGCACCTGCGAACGAAAGCCATTCTTAAAGCAGACATGCGTGAGCGGCACCATGAGCGTATTGCCGTCAATCATCTTTTCGTAATTGGCCGACGGAATGCGATTCCCTTCCGCACTCACGAACTGAACATCCGCGCCGCGGGCGCGTTGCGCGAGCCAGACGTGACCCATGGTTGGAAATTCAAACTCGCCCATCACCACTTTCTTCCGCTCGCGGAAACTCAACGCGCTGGCGACGCTGTTGATGCCCGCAGAGGCGCTGGTCACAATGGCCACTTCGTCCGGGCTCGCATTAATGAATTTCGCAAAGGCCGTCCGTGCCGCCTCATAGTGGTCTACCCATGTCTCCCAGGGTGAGCCTTGCTCGTGCCAACTGGCAATGTACTCCTCAAGGCCGATCTGCACGGCATCTGAGAGAGCACCCTGGGAACAACTATTGAGATAGATTTTGCGCTGGAAGATGCGAAAGCGAGACCGGATCTCCAGGATTCTGTTTTCGGTCAACATGGGGTTCCCTGTTCTTTATTCTTGCTGTTCTATTGATGTGTCATCTTTGCAAGCGCGCTTCCGAACCGGCGCACTTCTTCCAGCGTGTTGTAGTGCACCAGGGACGCGCGCACCGCGCCGCTATCCTGGGCAAGTCCCAACCGCTTCATCAGCCGGGGTGAATACATGTGGCCATCACGCACACCAATGTTCTGGGCCGCAAGCGCTTCGGTGATTTTGGCTGGTGAGATTCCTTGAAGATTAAAGCACAATGTCGGCGTTCGATGCGAGATCAGTTCTTTTGCGGTAATGCCATATATCTTCGCGTTAACTTTCGTCAGCACATCCAGCATGGCGCAGGAGAGTTGAGCCTCATAGTTGCGGACTGCTTCTGTCGACGCGACGATTGCGGCCCGCCGCGAAGTTGCGTCTGTCCGAGAGGCTAAATCCGGATTGATAAGCCGCCCAAGCTCTTCCAGGTAACGTACAGCCGCATCCATGCCGGCCACGTTTTCATAGATATAGGTGCCGATTTCCAGCTTGGCAGGAGTCGTATCTGGCACAAACTCTTCACGGAAAGTAGGTAGTGCGTCCAACGTTTCGCGACGGCCCCAAAGGAAGCCCATGTGTGGCGAGAAGATTTTGTAGCCCGAACAAATCAGATAGTCACAGCCAAACGCCTGAACGTCGATTGGCGCATGCGGACCATAGTGCACGGCATCAATAAAGACTTCGGCGCCGGCAGCATGAGCCAGCCGCGAGACTTTGGCTACGTCCAGAATCGACCCGATTGCGTTCGAGGCCAGGGTGCACGCCACAATCCGGGTTCGTGCGGAGAGCAGCTTCTCCAGATCTTCGGGATGAAGCCGGCCATCGTCTCTAAAATGCCACCAGACGATCTTCGCGCCTTCCCTCTCCAGTGCCAGCCAGACGGCAATGTTGGCTTCGTGGTCGAGATCGGTCACGATGATTTCCCGGCGATCCTGCAACGATTGACCAACAGCGAGACTGATGAGACGCATGAACGAAGTCGCATTCATGCCAAAGCAAATCTCTTCAGGATACCGGGCGTTGACCAACAGAGCGACGCTTTCGCGGGCGCTCGCTATGGCCTCGTCCACTTCCTGCGACTGCCGGTACCGTCCACCTCTCTGGACATTGCGATAGCGGAGATGGTAAGCGACGGCGTCGAGAACAGTAGCGGGAGACTGAGCTCCCGCCGCATTATCAAAAAAGATAAAGTCATCACGTAAGGCCGGAAACATGGCGCGAAGCTGGTTTACAGGAAACTCTGACATGACTCAAATAATATATGGGTTCCGCAATGCGTATCATTGTTTTCGCATTTTGCCGGCATTCGTCTAAGGACAGTATCCCGAGCCTTTTGGGAAATGCAAGGGAGAGCTAAAGATCAAGATCGATCTCAGTCAAAGGTGTAGAACAGCAGATCAGCGCATTCCCTTTCGCCGGCTGATCGAGTGGCTCAGGAGAGTAGTGAAGGCTGCCGTCCAACAGTCCGCATTCGCACATATGACATACGCCCGTCCGGCAGGACCACTTCACGGGAACGTCACAAGCTTCAGCAAACTCCAAAAGGCTATTGAGCCGGTTGTCCCAGGGAACGCTGAGTCCGCTGCGCGTGAAAGAAACGCGTGGTCCGGTACCGGCGGAAGCTGCGGGAGGATGCGGCGGCCTGGCGGCGGTTCTTATCACACCCGGTTCAATCGAGCCGGTGGAACCAAAAATTTCCTCGTGGACTGCTGCCGCAGAGACGCCGTACGAAGCCAAATCCTTCTTCATGGATACGAGGAACGCATCCGGCCCGCACAAGTAAAACTCCGCCTGAACGGGTACTCGCATCTTCTGCAGACAACTGAGGTCGAGATGCCCTGAGACGTCATACGTGTCTCCGAGGTGATCCTCGGCAGCGGGCTGGCTGTAAACAATGAGTGAGTGGCTGCCCGGAATGGTTCCAAGGAGACCGCGCACTTCATCCGCCAGAACCTGCTCTTTTCCGTTTCGCGCACCATGCAGCCACCATACTTCTCGTGATGATCTTAGTTTGGCAGATGACAGTGCATGCAACATGGAAAGAACAGGGGTTAATCCAATACCGGCGCTGATAAGCACGATTGGCAATCCGCCGGGTCGCAACACAAAGTCGCCTCGAGGAGCACTTACTTCCAATCGCTCGCCTGCTTGAGATGAATCGACAATATAACGACTCCCGTCGCCCTCACCACGCTTCACGCTGATGCGATACTTACCGGAATCTGGCGGCCCGGAAATGGAATAGCTACGTAAAACGTTTCGAGCACCACTTGGGTGCAGCCGTAAAGCCAGGTATTGCCCTGGAAGTGCAGGTGGGAGCTGTGATTTGTCATCCGCTTGCAAAATCAGCGAAGAAACCGTCTTGGTTTCATGCCGAACCTCCTCCACTCTCAGGTTCTTAAATCCAGGCCAGGCCGGCGGAGGTGAAACCGATGATGTGAGTCCGGCATTCCCATTGCGGACTCCAGCTTTGTCCGCCTTGAGCAATTCCTCAAAAGAGTGCTTCCAGCCTGGGCTGAGCGCAGGGATTTGAGCAGCGATTTCCAGACGCTCGCGTTTGGCTGCGGGAAGATAGAGCAGAGAGTCCATTTCAGCCACGGAGACCTTCCCTGGTCCCTCAGCGACCTTTCGGATTTCCTCTCCGGCTCCGACCTCACCTTCTTCGATTACGCGTAAATAGAATCCTGGTCTGTGATGGGAAACAAGCAGGGCCGGCATTTGCGGGTCTTTCATCCGAATGCCGACGCGATAGCAGGTGACTCGCGGCTGCGTCACTTCAAATACAGCCGAACCAATCTGATATCGATCTCCGATACAGACTTCATTGTCGGACAATCCTTCAACGGTGAAATTTTCACCAAATTGCCCGTATTCGAAATCATTCCGGTGCAGATGGGATTCCCAGTGTCGGTATGAATCGAGCTGATAGACCATCACGGCCCGTTGCTCTCCTCCGTGACCAGCGAGATCCCCCTGACCGTCGCCTTCTATATTGAGGCGGCGCACCATGGCCCGGTTGGGAATCGGACGTTTCCAGACCGCAGTGCGAACCAGCTTTCCCTGCCACTCAATTTCGCGTGGAAGGCCGACATTCACTGAGACAAGTGTGAACATGGGAACCTCGATCTGAGACCAGCCTGGCAACTCTGATGGTTAAGACTTCACCAGCATATCCCGGGAGCCGCGATGAGTGCGAACTATGGGGTTGAAAAGTGATTCCAAAGTTGTACTGACTTATCTCCCGATGCCGGATTGTTCGCCATATTTTAAGCTGCATAAGCTCATTGTCGCTTCGACTAGCAAGAAGCAGGAGAACCGCGTAAGATGTGCGGTCATTCTCTTCTCGTCGCAAACGCAGTCCTTGGGAATGAGGTTCACGAAGATGACGAACGCAAGTTTAATGCAAGATGCTACCACCCACCGACCCGCATCCATTGGTTTGGCAATAGTTCGCCTCACGATTGGCGCAATGTTTGTCTGGGTATTCTTCGAAAATCTGGGCAAGGGCCTCTACACCGCAGCGGGCTACACAGGCCTGATTAACTATTACCTGAAAGCGAGTCACGCGCCGGGCGTGTGGAAGGCAATCATGGCCCAGGCGGCGAATCACGCCGCATTGGCCGCTCCCATGCAGGGCTTGACTGAAATCACTCTCGGCACCCTTCTGCTGCTTGGTCTGCTGACGCGTCCCGCGGCGTTTGTAGCGTTTCTATTCCTGGGCAGCCTTTGGATTTCTGAGTGGGGCACTTCGTGGATTTGGGAGCTGCTGGTTCCGGTGCTCGCATCACTTGCGCTCTCTGTCGGCCGGGCTGGTCGAACCTGGGGCGTTGACGCCGCATTAGCGCGCCGGTCGCCGTCCTCCCCATGGTGGTGATTTGAGCCAGGATCGGATGCGAGTGTCAGTGATTATTCCTACTCATAACGAAGAGCAGGCGATCGGCCGCGTCCTGGCGGATCTCCCGGCTGATATTGTCACTGAAGTCCTGGTAGTAGATAGCAATTCAACGGACGGTACCTGTGAGATCGCAGCGAAGATGGGAGCCCGTGTCCTGCGCGAACCGCGCCGCGGATACGGTCGCGCCTGTTTGACCGGACTGGCTGCCGCAAGCAGCCCTGATATTGTCGTGTTCCTCGACGGCGATTACAGTGATCGGCCCGATGAACTACCACTTATCCTGGCTCCAATTATTGAGGGCCGTGCCGATATTACGCTTGGTTCGCGCTTGGGAAAGCACAGCGTTCGCGGGGCGTTGCCGTGGCACGCTGCTTTTGGTAATCGTCTGGCGGCCGTTCTGATCAAGCTTTTGTATGGTCTAACGATAAGTGACCTGGGACCATTCCGAGCCGGGCGAGCCGATGTCCTTCGGCGGCTTGAGCTCAAGGAGAACACGTATGGCTGGGCGGTTGAAATGATTCTAAAAGGATCGCTCGCGGGATTCCGCATCGTTGAGGTGCCGGTGAGCTATTATCCACGAATTGGAAAATCAAAGATCAGCGGTACGCTGAAGGGCACGTTCGGTGCAGGGTGGTTCATTCTCTCGCGGATCGTGGGCTATTATTTTCGGAATCGTAGAACCGGAACACAGCGGGACAGCGCGACGCTGGAACCGTGACTCTTGACGCAATAGTCTGCTATGGAATCCTCGAACCACAATAGCGCGCATTCAAATGGCAAGGATTGCACACTGGTTGTGATGGCAAAAGCGCCGCGGCCTGGCATGGTCAAAACCCGATTAGCGCAAAGCCTTCCAGTCGACGCGGTCACCGAGCTCTATCGCTGTTTTTTGGACGACACCATAGACCTGGCGCGATCGTTGGGTACTGTGGACGTTGCCGTCATGTGCCCTGCTTCGGATGTCAACGAGCTAGAGTGCCTGGCGCAAATTCAAGGTGCGGTAGGAGTGGTGGCGCAGAAAGGCCTGGGTCTCGCTGCAGCCCTGACCTCAGTGTTTGCGCACTTCACAGCCAATGACCGGCAACGCGTTGTTGCCTTCAACAGTGACAGCCCGCATCTTCCGGCTGCTGTTCTTGAGAATGCCTTCGCAGCTCTGATGGAACACGACATGGTTGTGGGACCAACGCACGATGGCGGCTACTATCTCGTAGGTGCCAAGGCCGCCCACCCGGCTCTCTTCGATAGCGACGGCATGGGCACGAAGAGCGCGCTCGAGGTTCTGCTGGCGCGCGCGCGTGAAATGCAGCTTTCCGTTGCCCTCACAGATCCCTTCTATGACGTCGACGTGGAGGGCGACTTAACGCGCCTTGCCGCGGATCTGCGGCTTGCTCCGGCCAGGGCGCCACGAACGGCGGTCTGGCTGGAACAGTGGGGACAGGCCGTAACGCAGTTGCGGACAAGCTCAGGAACCCTGTGACGCTCATGCCAGCCGGCAGGCTGTACGGGTTTGGCGCTATCCTGCTTGTGGCATTGACGATCTGCTCACGCATGTTCAGTACCATCGGCGCGCCATTCTTTATCATTCTTCTTGCGCTTGCCGGCATCGCGTACCTGCTGGCCGTTCGTGAGCTCTTTTACACTTCGAAATTCCGACCCCGCGTCATCGTCATCGGGCTCGTGATGGCTGCTTTGTGGCATTTTGCGTTTCTATTTGTGCCGCCTGGTTCAGATGATGACATTCATCGATATGTCTGGGATGGCCGCGTGCAGCGGCTTGGCTATAACCCTTATCTCATTGTTCCCAGTGACCTGGCGCTCGCGATGTTGCACACGCCTGACACCCGCACGCTGAACCACCCGGAACTGCCAAGCCCATATCCAGCGGGCGCTGAGCTTTTCTTTCGAGCCGTAACAGCGGTTCACGAATCTATCTTTGCCTTGAAAGTAGCATTCGTACTTTGCGATTTTGCAATTGTGCTCATCTTGGTCGATATCTTGCAGCGCAGTGGGCAAGCAGCGCATTGGGTTCTGGCGTATGCATGGAACCCTTTGCTGGCGATTGAAGTGGCGGGCAGCGGCCATATCGATATTGTCGGCGTCTTGCTGCTGTTGGTGTCCGCCGCTGCGCTGGGACGGCGCTGGCGGGCGATTGCGGCCGTGGCGTTTGCGCTGGCTGTTGCCGTTAAACTTCTCCCGATTGTACTGTTGCCTCTCTATTGGAAACGCGTTCGTATACGCGACGGTGCGCTGGCGGCAATCGTAATCTGTCTCCTATACGTGCCGTTTTTAAACCATGGCCGGATTCCGACCGGGTCACTTGGTACTTATCTGCAGAGTTTCCGCTTTAATGATCCAGTGTTTGCGATGCTTGAGCGAGTGGCGTCTCCACAGGTTGTTGTTGGGATTGCGGCGCTCGTCGGCTTTCTGTTTGCCATCTGGCTGAGACGAAAATCCGCGGTGTGGACCTGCGATGAATTTGCCTGGCCGATGGCAGCTTCGCTTCTATGTGCGCCCGTCATCTATCCCTGGTACCTCCTATGGCTGCTGCCCTTCTTGAGGTCAAAGGCCACGGTGCCGCTCATGATCTGGACCGTTGGCATCATCCCAACTTACTACGTCTGGCATTTGCGCCGAGAGGGACGCCTTTGGATAATACCGGGCTGGATTATGCTGCTGGAATACGGAGCGCTGGCAGTGTGCGTTGCGGTCATCGGTGTGCGCAAGTTCGTGCGACCGACAACGCCGCGATCTTCCACCGAATAACCCAAGTGCGACTCTACTCGCCTATCGCCGCTTGCTCGTAAGAGTGGTTGTATGGGCAGCCCTACTGTGGTGATCTGGATTTTGATATATCCTAGAGCCTTGGCCGGGGCCCTCTGTACAACATCCATTCCACCAACCGAGGAGTGACCTTCCATGACAAATGTGATCCGGGTAACGATGATCCGTCTTCTGATGTTTGTGGTACTAATCCTTGCTTCAACTTCGTGGGCGCAGACGCGTCCGCCAATCGCCGAAAAAGTCGCCAAAACGTTTGGGATCGATTCGTGGGGACAAATCGAGGCGATCCGCTATACCTTCAACATCGATATCCCTGGGCTTAAAGCAAGCAGGTCATGGACCTGGGAGCCGAAAGCAAACCGCGTCACCTTCGAAGGGAAAGACAAGGCCGGCAAGCCGGTTAAGGTTACTTACGTGCGCTCCGAGATCGACAGCCAGCCTGAGAGTGTGAAGAAGGAAGTGGATCCGGGCTTCGTCAATGATCAGTATTGGCTTGTCTTTCCATTTCATGTCATATGGGACACCGGGGCCAATGTGGAAGATAAAGGCAAGCAAAAACTGCCACAAGGCAAAGGTACTGCCGATCAGATGGTAGTGAAGTATCCTTCGAATATTGGCTACACGCCCGGCGATACATGGGAACTCTTTGTGGGCGCCGATAACCAGGTCCAGCAAATGCTCTTCCGCCACGGTGGAACCGCTAAACCGCAGGTCGTCATCGCGACATGGGAAGGCTATAAGAAAGCCGGCCCCATCCTCATCTCAACCGAGCATCACGGCACCGCCGACGGCAAGACGCTGCATCTCTTCTTTACTGATGTAGCGGTTAAGGTGACGGGCTCAGATGCCTGGGTCCCTGCACAATAAACGACGGACACGATAACGTTCTCGGCTACTTAGGCGCGGAGTTCGGGCGGAAGACGAGGAAGTAGTCTTGCCCGTCTCCCTTCACAAAATCGTACTGTTCCTGCAGTTGATAACCGGCCTGGGCGGCCTCCTGTATGACCACATCACGGGAGACGCCATGGTCATCCCCTTTGCCATTGCGATCAATGATGCCGATCCTTGCGCCGGTGCGCAGAGAGCTTCGCAAGTTCTTGAGGAGGAGCACGGGATGTGCGACCTCATGATAGGTTTTTAACAGCAGCACGGAATCAATGCTGTCTTTCGCCAGCATTGGATCGTCCTCCCGGCTGAGGATTGTGTGTACGTTGGCAATGCCTTCCTGCTTGGTGCGCCGATTTATGTAAGCAATGGATTCTGGATTGATATCCACGGCGTAGACAGCTCCAGTGTTGCCTACACGTTTTGCCGCGCGAACCGTAAACCATCCTGAACCAGCACCAATATCTGCTACGTGGACGCCTTCCTTAATGCCCAGAATGTCCATCACGCGTTGGACCTGTAGCTTCTCGTCGCGATCTTTATTTTCAAAAATTGACAGGTCGCCGGTGTATGGCTGACTTGTCTTGCGCGGCGCCTGAGAATTGGTTTTCGCGCTATTTTGCGTTTCCAAAGCCGCCAGTTTCGCAGACTTTGAAACGCCGAGAGCAACGCTCGGGATATTAAAACTCACGACATTAATAATGAGGACAGCAAATAGTGAGAGGCGCACTTTGCGTGAAGGAAAGAAACGTAGCATAGTCAACTCCGGGCCATCACGATTGTGGTGCAGGAACTCTCACCCTTGGGAAGGTCGCGGACTGGAGCCATCGTGATGTTCAGTTTTTGCGTTTGCCCCCGGGTAACGGGACAATAGAAATCAGGTTGCTGAAGCGCATCCTGCAGGCGACGCCGTCCGGCGCAACCGCCATGGCAGGCATCGCGAAAATCGCAAGGCTGGCACGCATCGGGCAAGGACCGCGCCTCAAGGAATGGATGAGTTTCGATTACCCTGGAACCCAACGTTTCCAATTCTATTAAGGGCGCTCCTGTTCCCGGCCAATAGACGCACGGTTGAGTGGTGCCGCGAGGAGTTACGCGCACCGTGCTGACGCCGCATCCGCCAGTTCGCGGCGGAAGCCCGGCCATCGCCCGCACCAGCGGTTCGCCGATCGCAATCACGTCGGTTTCCGCAAACAGTGCACCAAATCCCTCCCAATATTCTCCGTATGACAGCGCATAAGTGTCCGATCGCACAGCCTGATAGACGTTCACACGGAGGGGAGCGTTAAACTGTCTGGCTACTCGCGCGACCTCTGCCAGACGCAAGTAGTTCGCCTTCATCATGACCGCGATAATCGTAACCGGCACGCCAAGCATCAAACAACGTTCTGCCTGCTGGTGGATCAACTCCCAATTTCCGCTTCCGCGCTGTGCATCCTGTTCTGCTCGTGTTGGGTAATCGAGAGAAAACTCAACATCGTGAAATGCGCTCAACTCGTTGTCTTGCAGTACAGCAACGCTATGGCCGTTGGAAGTGATGGTGAGCTTGATGGGCTTTTGGCGCAGGTACTCAAGAATTTCTTTAAATTCCGGATGCATGCCGTTCTCGCCAGTACCTAGATTCACGGAACGAATTGGCAGCCGTTCCATGATCGACTTCACTTGATCCAGAGAGAGGCGATCCGTGCGAGTTGGATCCCGGTAGCAGAAGGAGCAGGCGAGGTTGCATTCATTGGTGAGCCCGAGCCCCAGCGCAATGGTGGCATCAGTCGCCTTCGCGCTTGATGTGGCGCCCGAATCGAGAGGGACTCTCGTCACGCACTTTCCTCCGCCACCGGACCTTCGCAACGTGCCAGCCAATGTGCGTAGCGGGAGACTGCAGCATATTCAGGCCGATTGCCCAGTTTCCGTTCCAGTTGAAAAATCCGCTCGTAATCTGCGCCGCGAGAAACCTGCGGGGGCAGATAGTCCGCCAGAACTCGTACACCGCGCTCGGCAATCGACGCCAAAGACGCCTCTTTTAGCGTGGCACGCAAGCTATCTGGCGTAAATAATCGCACCCTGCCTCCGTACAAAGATTCTTGTCCCCATTCAGCAGTGAGTCCTTTTTCCGCTGCCGCCAAATCGCCTGTCTGGATGGCGGCCTTGAGCACTTCACCGGCCTGGTTACGCACAAGAACGGACAATATCCCCGAGGAATTCCGCAAAACACGAACCGCAGAACGCAGCACAGCAGTCGCGTCATCACAATACTCCAGGATATTGTGGCAAAGAATTAAATCGAATGATCGCGGGGGAAACAAATCCGCCGCTTGGGCAGCGTCGCCCTGTTGCAGTACGACCTTGCTGGTGACCCCTGCTTCTAGCGCTGCACGCTGGGCGAGTTCCAGCATCGCAGGAGAAGAATCCAGCATGGTGACGTGAATACCAAGTCGCGCCAGGCAAATGGCAGTCACTCCCGGGCCACTTCCGAGATCAAGCGCACGCAACGATTTTCTATCCATCAAGACAAGAAAATCCTGAAGGTTGGCAAAGGCCAGGTCAGAGCGTAACCGTCCCTCGGGCGTGTCGAGGTAGACGGCGTACTTGCTTGCGCCGTTCTGGAAGCGTTCACTATCAGCCTTGGTGATCATTGGCGCCAGACCACAGGGTCTGGATGCACGCCATTATATTCGAGGAGCGCCACAACTCCGGTGTAGCTCAAGCAGTAGATGTTTCGCGGTACTCTACTGTCGGTTCTGCCAGTTGAACCCCCTCCCGCACCGAGCAAGAATTCTGCTTAGAACAATGGCCCGGAAGCGTCCTGTTTAGGTTTCGCTGTGAAACGGCGTTGCCTTTTTCAGCACTGCTTTCAACTTGCCAATTCGGTCAACGCTCAGAGTAAGCAAGGGCATGCAATCATCTGGCCATTGAGAAGTGACGTTCATGACGAATCCGACACAAACTCGACCAGATTCTCCTCCGATCGTAAATCTAAAGATTGCTCGAAATCTCATCGCTCTCATTTGTGCCGCGTTGATTTTGATTGCGGGCCCCATGTCATGGGCCATGCCGCTGCAGCAAGCACCTAAAACCGGCAGTCAAGACGCGAAGGCATCGGCCAATCCAGACGCGAAGCTAACCAATGACCAACTGGATTCTCTGGTGGCTCCAATTGCGCTCTATCCTGATCCGCTGCTCAGCCAGACGCTCGTCGCCTGCACGTATCCCCTGGAAATCGTTCAACTTAATCAATTTCTGGAAAAGAACAAAGGTCTGAAGGACAAGGCGCTTACCGATGCGGTCGAAAAACAGAACTGGGACCCAAGCGTCCAGGCAATGGCTGCCTTTCCGACGGTGGTGAAGAACCTTGCCGAAAACATTTCCTGGACTGACAACCTTGGAAACGCATTTCTGGCGCAGCAGAGTGAAGTGATGGATGCAGTGCAGCGCATGAGAAAAAAAGCCGCGGACAAAGGCGCACTGAAATCGTCTGAACAACAGAAAGTTGAGACCAAGACTGTCGAGAACAAGACCGTCATTGTTGTCGAGCCCGCGAGTCCAGAGGTTGTCTATGTTCCCAGTTACTCTCCCACCGTGGTATATGGCGCGCCCTATTATCCCTACCCAGTGATGGCGTATCCATGGTACGCCCCGACAGGAGGAGCGCTGCTTGCATTCGGCACGGGAGTTGCGATTGGAGCCGCATGGGGCGGTGGCGGGTGGGGCTGGAATGCCGGTTGGGGCGGCAATAACAACGTTTATGTCAACCGCAACAATACTTTCGTGAATAACTACAACCGCGTGAATGGGGCAAACAGATATGGCGGGGCGAACAATGCATGGCGGCACAACCCACAGCATCGTGGCGGCGCGCCTTATGGAAACCGAACCACAGCCCAGCAGTATGGCGGCGCTGCCCGCGGAGACAACATGAGCCAGCGTCAATCCACGGCCCGCCAGAACGCCGCAACTCGCCAGAACTCAGGGGCCGGAAATAGTTTCAGCAACAGCGGCGCCTCGAACCGAGCAGCATCCGCACAGAGCGGGAATTTGGGCAGTGGCGGGGACCGCGTTGGAAATCGCCAGACATCGAACGGCAGTATGGGTTCCAGAAACAGCGGTGCCTTTTCCGGCTCTTCCGGTAATAGTGCGGCTCGAGCCAGCAGCGCACGAGGCTCATCCAGCATGGGCGGCGGCGCCCGTATGGGCGGCGGTCGTGGCGGTGGTGGAAGGCGCAGATAACCTGGTCAATGATCAGCTTGACCACAGATTGCTCGAGCAAAAGAAAGCTTGAACCAAAGAAGCGCAAACCAAGGAGGACAAAATGAAATCGCAGCGCTCGAATATCAAACTACGTGCGGTCCTCCGTGGGCTTCTGTTGATGGTGCTCTCCTGTTCATCAGCCGTGTGGGCACAGGAACCAGTGAAACACTCGCCCGCACAAACTTCTGCGAAAGAGAAACAAAAAACGTTTGCCACACCACAGCTCGCTGCGGACGCGTTGATCAAAGCGGCCGAGAGCTATGACGTGCCCGCTCTGCTCGAGATATTCGGACCTGAGGGTAAAGATTTTGTAGAGTCCGCGGATCCAGTCCAGGACAAGAGCCGTGCCCAGGAATTTGCTGAGAAGGCCCGTGAAAAGACTGACGTGACCGTCGAGAAGACAAGGGCAACCCTGCTCGTTGGCAAAGATGACTGGCCACTGCCGGTTCCGATTGTCCTGAAGCAGGGACAGTGGCACTTTGATTCTGCAGCGGGTCGTCAAGAGATTCTTTTCCGGCGGATCGGTGAAAATGAACTGGACGCGATACAGATCGCGCATGGATATGTAGAGGCGCAGAAGGAATACGTCACCGAGGTCCATGATGGTTCGAATCTTCATGAATACGCCAAGAAGATCATCAGCACGCCAGGCAAACAAGATGGGTTGTGCTGGAAAAATCCTGACGGCTCAACCGGCGGTCCTATCAGCGAAGCCGTTGGGCGCGCGATCGAGCAAGGTTACACAGAGAAAATAAATCCGTACCACGGCTACTATTTCAAAATTTTGAATGGGCAAGGCCCGAATGCTCCGTTAGGCAAACTCGATTACGAGATCAATGGAGCCATGATTGGCGGCTTTGCTCTGGTCGCCGTCCCGGCCGAATATCGGGTGACCGGGGTGAAGACATTTATCGTGAACCAAAACGGCATTGTCTATGAAAAGGACCTGGGGCCAGACTCTGTCAAAATCGCGAAAGCGATGGACCGGTTCAACCCAGACAAGAGCTGGAAGGCGACCCAGGAAACGATAGTGGCGCAGAGACCCTGAATGGGCGTTGGGAAACACCTTGACCTTGAATGGCGAAGCAAACCAACCCGGTCTTATCCCTGGCCTGACGTGGCTGCGCGCGTATCAAAAGGAATGGTTCCGCACTGACGTGATCGCCGGGCTGATAGCGGCCGCGGTTGTTATTCCCAAAGCAATGGCATTTGCCACCATCGCCGGCCTGCCGGTACAGGTTGGCTTGTACACGATATTTGTGCCCATGGTGATTTATGCCATTCTGGGCACTTCGAAAACGCTCAGCGTCAGCACTACAACCACAATTGCCATCCTGACGGCGGCCGAACTGGGAAAGGTAACGCCGCATGGCGGGCCCGGAGAGTTGATGGCAGCCAGCGCAACTCTCGCGGTCCTGGTAGGCGCGATGTTGTTGCTTGCCTCGGTTCTTCGTCTTGGTTTTATCGCCAACTTCATTTCGGATCCGGTATTGGCAGGCTTCAAGGCGGGGATTGGATTGGTCATCGTGGTGGACCAGGTTCCTAAGCTGCTCGGCATCCACATCGTAAAAACGGGTTTCTTCCGCGACATCCTGGCGATGATTCAGCATTTACCTCAGACGTCGCGGATGACGCTGTTGCTTGCCCTTGTCATGATCGCGCTGATGTTTGGCCTGGAGCGCTTTGTGCCGCGAGCGCCCGCGCCGTTGATCGCAGTGGCGCTGGGCATTGCAGCTTCGGCCTTGCTTGGCTTGTCCCAGATGGGAGTGGAAACGGTTGGCAAAATCCCGCGCGACCTTCCATCGTGGATGTGGCCGAATCTCAGTCTTCTCGTACCGATGTGGCCGGGCGCCGCGGGCATTGCTCTGATGAGTTTCACCGAGAGCATTGCGGCAGCGCGCGCCTTCGCCAAACCGGGTGAGCAGCGCCCGTTCCCTAACCAGGAGCTGCTTGCCATCGGCGCGGCCAACGTGGCGGGCGGTTTGTTTGGCGCCATGCCTGCCGGTGGTGGTACCACACAGACGGCCGTCAATCGCAGCGCCGGCGCGCATACCCAGATGGCGGAACTCATTACCGCCGGGGGTGCTCTGGCGACTCTATTGCTGCTGGCGCCTCTCATCAGCATTATGCCAAATGCCACACTGGCGGCAGTAGTAGTTGTCTATTCGGTTGGTCTTAATCAAGCTTGGAGAGTTTCGTGCTATCTCCCGCGTTCGCAAGACTGAGTTCTATTGGGCGGTGGTTGCATTTGCGGGCGTCGCTGTGCTGGGCACCTTGCGGGGAATCCTGGTGGCAGTCATCACCTCAGTGCTTGCTCTTGCCCAACAGGCTTATAGCCCGCCGGTGTATGCAGTGGGACGCAAACGCAACACGGACGTCTTCAGGCCGCTCTCACCCGAGCACATGGATGATGAAACATGGCCTGGATTGCTGGTGGTGCGGGTTGAGGGGCGTGTTTTTTTTGTAAACGCCCAGCGCATAGGCGACAGGATTTTGCCACTGGTTGAGCAAGCGAAGCCAGTTGTTATCGTAATTGATTGCAGCGCGATCTTTGACATCGAGTACACAGCACTCAAGATGCTGACCGAGGCGGAGGAAAGACTCCAGCGCGATGGCGTCACGCTGTGGCTTGCCGCTCTCAATCCGAACGTGTTCACGGCGGTGTCGCGCTCCAAACTCGGCGAAAAGCTGGGCCGGGAACGAATGCTTTTCAACTTACAAGCGGCTGTTGAGCGATATCAGCAAACTAAGCATGCAACCGCGCGCGGCAAGGTAGCTGCCTAAACACTAAAGATACTGAGGTTGACGTTATGAAATCCGCAGCACACAACGGCAGGGTTGCTGAATTGACCGGAAACGGCCATGAAGGTGACGCTCACGGACACAAAAAGCTGAAGAGAGAAGAATACGAGAAGGAACTTGCCCGGCTGCACGGTGAACTGGTGAAGCTTCAGCAGTGGGTGATACATAAGAGACTTAAGGTGTGCGTGGTTTTTGAAGGACGTGACGGCGCGGGGAAGGGTGGCACGATCAAGGCAATCACGGAACGCGTGAGCCCTCGTGTTTTCCGTGTGGTGGCATTGCCGGCGCCTTCCGAGCGCGAGAAAAGCCAGATGTACATCCAGCGTTACGCTCAACATTTTCCGGCGTCCGGTGAGATCGCACTTTTTGATCGCAGCTGGTACAACCGGGCGGGCGTGGAACGCGTGATGGGCTTCTGCAACGAAGACCAGGTGCAGAGATTCCTGCGGGTAGCGCCTGTGTTCGAGCACGCGATGGTGGATTCCGGAATCATTTTGATCAAGTACTGGCTGGAAGTCAGCATGAAGGAACAGACCCGCCGGCTGGAATCGCGAATCGACGACGGAAGGAAACTCTGGAAGCTTTCGCCCATGGACCTGAAGTCCTATAGCCGCTGGTACGACTACTCCAGGGCCCGGGATGAAATGTTCGCTAAAACTGACACCCCCTATGCTCCGTGGTATGTGGCCAATGCGAATGACAAGAAGCGCGTTCGCCTGAACATCATCTCTCATTTGCTCGGCCTGATCCCGTATGGAGAGCCTCCCCGGGAAAAGGTGAAATTGCCGAAACGGCAGGATGCTGGGGGCTACAGGGAAACCAGCTATGTATTCAAGTATGTTCCAGAAAAGTTTTGATCTGGAGAGACAAAGCTCTCCAGCTTAGAGCAGAAACTGTCGAATCTGACAGTCGACTCAAGTTCTGGCCGACACTACTCTCGCGTTGTGGCGTCTTCCGGCAGCTCTCGCTGGGCCGCAGACGCTGCCTGATTTATTGCAAGGGAGCAGACAATGGGGATCCTACACTGGTTCGCTGAGACCCTCCGTCAATATCCGGAAATCGCCATATTCCTCACGCTTGCCATTGGGTACTACTTTGGCAAGTTCACCTTCCGTGGGATCGGGCTCGGCGCGGTTACAGCCACACTGATTGCCGGGGTCGTCATTGGACAACTCGGGATCACGATTTCACAGCCCTTGAAGGCGACTGTCTTCCTCCTGTTCTTGTTTGCCGTTGGCTATGCCGTTGGGCCGCAGTTTGTTCGAGGTGTCGCCAAAGACGGCATGCCGCAAGCACTTTTTTCAGCGGTGCAATGCCTGTTTTGCTTGTTGGTGCCCTTCGCGATCGCTAAGCTCGCCGGCTATAACTTCGGCTATGCGGCAGGACTCTACTCCGGGTCGCAAACCATTTCTGCGGCCATGGGCCTGTCAACAGACGCAATCAACCGGTTGGGACTGCCTGCCGACCAGGCGAAGGCCTTGCTCGACGGGATGCCTGTCGCCTATGCCGTCACCTACATGTTCGGCACCATGGGGTCGGCCATTGTGATTGCAGTGCTCGGTCCCAAGCTTCTCGGCATCAATCTAAAAGCCGCGTGCAAAGATTACGAAGAGAAGCAAGGTGGTGGAAGGAAAGAGCTTGGCGGAGCAGGTTCCGCCTGGCATCGCTGGGAAACGCGTGCGTTCCGCGTGCAGCCTGGCGGCAAGACTGATGGTCTCCAGGCCATCGAGGCCGAGGCGTTATTCCCCCAACGTGTTTTCGTGCAGCGTATACGCCGAAACGGCGTGATCGCAGAAGCAACCACGGACACGGTTTTGCGTGCAGGCGACGTGGTGGCGGTTGCAGGCGCTCGCGAGGCGCTGGTGAACGTTATCGGCGAACGCGCGAGGTTGGTCGCGGTCTCCGGTGCTCGTCAGCCAATTGACAATCTTAGCAGCTCAGTCGCGGTCGAGGTTGACGATCCTGAATTGCTTAGCTCTCCTATTGAGGGCGTTGACGTTTATGTAACCAACAAAGAGGTCGACGGCAAGACACTGGCTGAAATTGCTGCTTTACCCGGTGCTCGCGGCGTCTTTCTGCGGAAGATCGTGCGCGGCGCCGTTGCCACCTCGATTCCTATCCTGCCCAACACGAAAATCTTTCGCGGTGACATTCTTACCATTGTCGGTCGTACTCAGGACACCAGCGCCGCCATTAAGATGCTGGGCGTACCGGATCGTGCCACCGATGTCGCCGACGTGGCGTTCATCGGCGGCGGAATCGCGGTGGGTGCACTTGTCGGTGCGCTGGTCTGGAAGGTCGCAGGCGTACCGCTGACCCTCTCAACTGCCGGCGGGGCGCTCATCTCTGGAATTATCTGCGGTTGGATACGCTCGGTGCATCCGAAGTTCGGCCGCATCCCGACATCGACAATCTGGTTCATGAACTCCGTCGGTCTCAACATCTTCATCGCCATCGTTGGTATCTCAGCTGGCCCGGGCTTTGTGAATGGCTTAAAGACACAGGGTATCGGCCTGTTCCTATGGGGAGCCGTGGCCACCACTGTGCCTCTTGTACTTGGCATGTATGTCGCCAAGTATATTTTCCGTTTCCACGATGCTCTTACCCTCGGCATCGTTTCCGGCGCGCGCACCACCACAGCTTCGCTCGGCCTGGTCTGCGACCAGGCAGAAAGCCAGGTTCCCGCGCTGGGATATACCGTAACGTACGCCGTGGGCAACACCCTGCTTACGATCTGGGGCATGGTGCTCATCATGTTTCTTGCATAAACGATTTTCTTACATAACGATTTCTGAACTGACTGAGGAGAAAAGCCATGGATCTCTTGAACCTGCGCACCTTTGAAAAACTAAGCCCGTTTGAGATCAAGGACGAACTGATCAAACTCGCCAAGAAAACCTCCCGGACAACGCAATCAGCATTTCTCAATGCCGGACGCGGCAACCCCAACTGGATCGCCACCACTCCCCGCGAAGGCTACTTCCTGCTTGGTCAATTTGCGATTACTGAAAGCAAACGGGTCATGGAACATCCCGCTGGTCTCGGCGGAATGCCGCAAGCGCAGGGTATCTCCGGCCGTTTTGAGACGTGGCTGGCTAAACACAGTGACATGCCTGGCGCGTCTTTCCTTAAAGCCATGGTGCCGTTTGCAATCAAGACATTCAAGTTCGAGCCGGACGCGTTTGTCCATGAACTCGTCGATTCGATCATCGGCGATAACTATCCTGTCCCTGACCGCATGCTTGTCCACAATGAGCGCATCACCCATGAGTACCTGATGTGGGCCATGTCCGGAGATCCTCGGCCCGCCGGCAAGTTTGATCTCTACGCAGTGGAAGGCGGCACCGCAGCGATGTGCTATATCTTCAAATCGCTGAAAGCGAATCGCCTGCTGCATCCTGGCGATACCATCGCACTCGGTACGCCGATCTTCACACCCTATATCGAAATGCCCCATCTTGAAGACTATGCTTTGAACATAGTCAACATCGAAGCCCCGCAGGAAAATCGCTTCCAGTTCACTGACGCGGAAATCAAAAAGCTTGAGGATCCAAAGATCAAGGCATTTTTCGTGGTGAATCCGGGCAATCCAAGTGGCATGGCGATGAGCCGGGAGACAATCGCGAAAATCGCGAAGCTGGTGAAGACAAAGCGACCCGACCTCATGATCCTGACCGATGACGTCTACGGAACATTAGTCCCTGACTTCCGCTCTTTGATGGGTGAGTTACCGTACAACACCATCGGCGTGTATTCGTATTCGAAGTATTTCGGATGCACAGGCTGGCGGCTGGGCGTGATCGCGATTCACGAAGACAACATCTTCGACAAGATGATCGCAAGCCTGCCGAAAGCCGATCTTACAGCGCTCGACAAGCGTTACGGCGCACTCACGCTTGAGCCGCGCAAGATCAAGATGATCGACCGCATCGTCGCCGATAGCCGCGACGTCGCCCTCAACCACACTGCTGGACTTTCTCTTCCGCAGCAGGTAATGATGACCATGTTCTCCCTGTCCGAGTTGATGGACACCAAAAAGCACTACCAGACTGCGTGCCGCGAGATCGTTTACCGCCGCATTGCGGCCCTGCTTGAAGGATTGGGCCTTGAACTGCCGCCGAACCCGCTCTACGACGCTTACTACGGATTGATCGACTTCGAGTTCTTTGCGCGCAAGAACATAGGCGAGGAAGCTGTTGAGTATCTGAAGAAAAACGTCCATCCGCTCGATCTGGCCTTCCGTCTGGCTGAGGACCACGGGATTGTGTTGCTGAACGGTGGCGGCTTTGAAGCGCCTAACTGGTCACTACGCGTCTCTCTGGCCAACCTGCCCGACGAGGTCTATGAAGAGATTGGGCGTGGGGTCCGAGCTGTTGCGCGCGGATACAGGGACGCTTACGAGGCCTCAAAGCACCGCGAAAAGGAGCCGGCACTGACCCGCTAGATGGCTGAAGCATGACGATGTCGAATTGCACCCCCTAAGTGACTCGATGGCCGCAAAGCCACGCTTTACGGCCATCGTCTCATGCTGGTCTGCTTGGAATTTTCGGCCCGCCGGCCTGGAACGTACTGGTCCGCCTGTGGAATCCACGTAGTCGCGGCTCTGGTCGTTGTGATCAGGTTCGCAGAACCAGCATCAGGATGATTGAAAACAGAAAGGTGATCAGGGCCAGTTCTCCCAACCTGCGCCAGACCTCGCCGGAACTACTATCCAGCACTGCGAAATAGCTCTCCAGCCATGCGCCGCAAAGGTATTCGCGGTAATCAGTAGAGGAATCCAAATAGTGAATCGCATTCCAGACGGAAGCCCTGGTCTGCCATTCCGCTCCTCTCGTCGCATTCTTTCGAATTCGGTCAGCCATCCGGTCCAGCTCTGTCAAATTAAAGTTCCGTCAATTAACGGAACACTCCGGCCAATGTTCGCATTTAACTAGCTTAAGGCTACTTTGCCTCCATCGCGTGACGCGACTGGTGGTTTTGACAGTTTTTCAGCACAGGCCAGCAGCTTTAAGCTGCTGATTGCGACTTCCCTATTTAAGTCGTGGTTCCACTAGAAGTTTTGCACAGCCTGAGGCGGTTGCCTCTATCAAGGACCAACTATGAAAAGACTTCACGCTCTAATTCTTATACTGTGTGTTTCTTTGTTAGTTGCCGCACCGTGCCGCAACTACGCGCAAGAGACCGCGACCAAGGGCGCAGACGTAGAAGCCCTTCAGCGTCAACTAGACGCATTGCAACAGCAGGTAGCGGATCTCCAGGGCCAGATCAAGAATATGGCAGCAACCGATTCGGCGACTCAACCCGCCACCGGCCAACAACAAGCCAAAGGGCAGGAAACGAAAGCCTCAGATGCCTCCACGGAGATTAAAACAATACAGGAGGCGGGCAAGGCGACAAGGACTTACCAGACCGATTCGCAGGACCAGCTAGCGGCGGCACGCTATGACAACGCGCCTCTGGATCCCAAATATCCGGGCTACTTCCGCCTGCCGGGAACGAAGGATCTCTTGAAAATAGGCGGCTACGCCAAGACCGATCTTATTTTTGATCCAAGGCCGGCGGGAGATCCAGACCGGTTCGTTACATCCAGTATTCCCATTCCACCCGAGGCCGTAGTAGCCAACTCAACCATTTCAGTCCGCCCCAGCCGTATCAATGTGGAGTTTCTGGTGCCTACCGAAACAGCGCGCACTCTCAAGTTCTTCCTTGAGGCGGATTTCTTCGGGACGAATGCCACAACGCCCCGGCTGCGCCACGCTTATGCGCAAGGAAAAAACCTGCTGGTCGGCCAGACGTTTTCCAATTTCATGGATCCTGATGCCTTTCCCGATACTCTCGACTTCGAGGGACCGAACAGCGAAGTATCCATCCGTAATCCGCAGATGCGTTATACATTCCGCCTCGGCAAGAAAACCACCACCAGCATCTCCATTGAAAAGCCGAGTTCTGATGTAGCCTTTTCTACTCCTGAGTTTGTGGCTGAGCCCAACAGCCCCAGCCCGGATGGAACAATACAGTTCCGCCATGAAATGGACTACGGGCACGTGCAATTTGCCGTGTTGCTCCGCGATATCTCCGCATTTCTGCCCGACGGACGCAGTGGCTCCGTTTTCGGATGGGGCTTCAACCTTGCCGGACTCTTCAAGGTTTTCGGCAAGGATGCGTTTGTCTACCAGGGCGCCTACGGAAATGGCATTTCACGCTATATTCAAGATACGTCGGGGCTCGGCATTGATGCGGCCGTAATCAGCGTTCAAAATCCTCAACTTGAGGCTGTGCCAATTGTTGGCGTCTATGGCGGATACCAGCATTTCTGGACAAAGAAGCTGCGCTCCTCGCTCGTGTATGGCTATGTTCAGTCTGAAAATACTCCCGCACAAACTCCCTCAGATTTTCATCGCAGCGAATACAGCGCTACCAACCTGATCTGGAGTCCTATCCCGCAATTGAGCTTCGGCACAGAATTTCTCTATGGCTGGCGGGTCAACAAAGATCTCAGCTCGGGCAATGCGCCCCGCATCCAGGTCAGCGCAAAGTACAGCTTTATGCAATTCAAGAATCCCGACATCAAGTAGAGCATCCGCTCAGAAAAGGAATGGACGCAATCATGAGTAACGCCAATACGAAACAGAACGTCCAGCTGGATCAGTTCTTTACTGTAGCGGAGGCACGGCATGATCGCTGGCGCAAACTGCTCAGCGCTGCCCGTGCATGGGATGCAGCGAAGCAGCAAAACTCAGCAGCAGACGCCAAGCGCGACAACGTGACAGCCAGCTTCGCTGAGCTGCGCCAATGGGAAGGGTTCTTCGCATATCCCGGTCCTGCCTTACTAAATACAGTGGGAGAACGCATCTCAGAAGGTGATGCAACCGGCACATCCAGGCTGGTGCAGTCCATCAGCACCGCCCTGTTGACACACTCCTATCGCAGCAATGCCGCTGATTGGGAAGGCGAGGAAATTTTTGCTGGCGGTATCAGCCAGAAGTTGCCTCTCGGACAGGAAGGCAATGGGCCTCCCCGGCCGTATTTCGAAGTACTGATCGCGAGCCTGGCTAATCCGGGAACATGGCCCGCGTTCAAAGAGGAACTCCGCAAGCTGCGCCGGCCAGAGGATACATTCATCTATGAGACTGTGTTCGTTGGCAGCTTTGAAGATACGATCCTGGGCGCCATCCTGAACGGAGGCGTAGAAGCCGTGATCATTGCCGAGGGCATTCCATTTCCCTCCGTGCACAATAACCCGGTGCTGCGCGAATTCCTGGCCAATTATCTTGCGGCAACCGGCATTGATGTCAGTTCACCTGAACTGGCTCTTACGCTGGCGCAAGGCCTGAAGCTGATTCGCCCTGAGCTCGACATTTATCTTCTCAGTGATCGCGAAGTGGAGAAGGTTGCGGGCAAAGTTGGGGCAGAATGCCTCCGCCGCATCTTCTATCAAGTTGAAGAACCGCTTGAACTGCACCTCAGCGTTCTGGATGGCGTCGCAGACAGGTACAGGACGCCCTTTTTTGACAACCTGCAAAAGTACGCTCAACGTCCCATCGGGACTTTCCATGCCCTGCCGGTGGCCCGCGGGAAGTCGATTTTTAAATCAAATTGGATCAGCGACATGGGCAGGTTCTATGGTCTGAATCTTTTCCTGGCTGAGTCATCTGCAACCTCCGGGGGTCTCGATAGCCTGCTGGAACCTACGGGCAATATTAAAGTAGCGCAGGAGATGGCAGCCCGGGCCTTTGGAGCAGACCGTGTGTTCTTCGTTACGAACGGCACCTCCACATCCAACAAGATGGTTGAGCAGGCGCTACTGGCGCCGGGCGATATAATGATCGTGGACCGCAACTGCCACAAATCACATCACTATGGCGCAGTACTTTCCGGCGCGCTTCCTCTTTACGTGGAAGCATACCCTCTCACGCAGTTCTCGATGTATGGCGCCGTGCCACTACGCACAATCAAGAAAGCCCTCCTTGACCTGAAGGCGGAGGGCAAACTGGACCGGGCCAGGATGCTCGTGCTTACCAACTGCACGTTTGACGGCCAGATGTATAACACCGAGCGGGTGATGGAAGAATGCCTTGCGATCAAGCCCGACCTCATTTTCCTCTGGGATGAGGCGTGGTTCGGCTTTGCTCGCTTCACTCCTTTCTATCGCCGTCGCACCGCCATGGGAGCAGCAGCGGCGCTGGAACGGAAGTTCAAAGATCCTGCTTATCGCGCTGCCTATGCAGAACAAGAGAAGAAGCTCGGGACCGACCTGAATCCCAAAGACGAAGCGCTGCTGAACACACGCCTCCTGGCCAACCCGGACAAAGTACACCTTCGCGTTTATCAGACAAATTCGACACACAAATCAATGTCGGCGTTGCGCCAGGGCTCAATGGTGCTGGTGAAAGACCAGGACTATCAATCCGTGGAAGAGCAATTCCATGAGGCGGTATTTACGCATGCATCTACCTCGCCTAATCAGCAGATCATCGCATCTCTGGACCTGGCGCGGCGGCAGATGGAACTGGAAGGTTATGAGATGGTCAACCGGGCAATCCAGCTGGCGCTGGACCTGCGCGGCGAGATCAACTCACATCCGTTGATCTCCAAATACTTCCACATTCTCGGAGCGGACGAGATGATTCCGGCCGACTACAGAAACTCCGGCTTCGTTGATTACCTGACTCCAGGATCCAATTGGGCAAAAGCAATCAAAGCCCTGAATGAAGACGAGTTCGCGCTGGATTTGACCCGTCTTACACTGGTCTGCGGTACCGCAGCTTTTGACGGCACGCAATTTAAGGGCATGCTGGCAGCCGACTATGACATTCAACTGAACAAGACATCGCGCAACAGCGTGCTGCTGCAAACCAATATCAACAACACGCGAAGCGATGTAGCCCACCTGATCAAGTCACTGGTTGATATCTCATTGAAAATCGAGAAGAGGCTTGCGCAGGGAGGAAAGGCGGAACGCGAAACTTTCAATGCCCGCGTAAAGTCGTTGATGGAAGACGTTCCTGATCTCCCTAATTTCAGCGCCTTCGATGACTCCTTCCGCGAGAATCCTGACAGCATCACCAGCGAAGGCGATATGCGGGCAGGTTTCTTCGGGGCGTATCGCGAAGAGCAATGCGAGCACCTGAAGCTCTCCAGTCCGGAGATCGACCGGCGTCTCAAGGATGGACCAGAGCTGGTTTCGGCCAACTTTGTGATTCCCTATCCACCCGGGTTCCCCATCATGGTTCCCGGACAGGTCATTACCGCTGAAACCATTGATTTCATGCGCAAACTAGACGTGAAAGAGATACACGGATTTTCCGCCTCCCTGGGTTTGAAACTATTGAAACCATCTTTCCTGAAGGGTGCGAAAATACACGGCGCTCGCTCATCTGTGGAAGACAAGCGGATCAAAGGAAAATCCGCAGCATAAATCCGCGCGATAAACCAATCCCCGCCCCAATATGGCGGGGATATTTTTGCGTGATAAAAATTCCGGCCCGCCGGAAGTGCGTACATCAGGCAACGAGTCCCGCCTCGATCATGGATGCGTAAGCCGGCACGCCTGCATGTTGCCTTCGCAGCGGTTCATGGGGCCAACCGTGTTTAAGAAGTGTGCCCATCGATCGATGGGCATGGGATCACCTTTGCCTTTCTGCGATCGCTGATTGGGGAGGCCGCGGCGTCGATTCGTTTTCACCGGGGTCGGATCCGGTTTACAGGCCACCACTGACTTTTCGAAAGAGTTCACGATCTGATACCGAGGAGATATCATCTTTCCCGGGACTTTCGACCTGGGGCGCGCCATTGATGCCGTGCAAGTGCAGCTCTCTCTGTGGGAATGGGATTTCTATACCCGCTTGACGTAATGCCCGGAAAACAGCCAGGCCAACTTCGCTTTTCAATTCGAACCATATTGATTCAGCGGCCCAGAACCTGAGTTCAAGATTAAGAGCACTATCTCCGAACCCCAGGAAGTAGGCCTCAGGTCGCGGATCCTTCAGGACGCGTGGATTCGATTCTGCCACCTCAATCAGGAGCTTGAGCGACAATTCCGGGTTCGTACCATACGCTACCCCGACGGGCACTTCAACCCGGCGACGTGATGATGTCAAGGTCCAGTTAATAACCTGGTCAGAAAGCAAATTACTGTTGGGAACGATCACCTCAGCGTATTGGTAGGTCAGAACGGTGCTGGACCGGGCCCCGATGCGTTTCACCGTACCGACCACCCCTCCAACCTCTACCGTATCGCCGATCCGGAAAGGACGCTCGAAAAGGATAATGAGGCCGGAAGCAAAATTATTGATGATGTTTTGCAGCCCGAACCCCACGCCCAGTCCGACCGCGCCGGTAATCACGGTGAATTTGTTGAGTTCCACTCCCGCATCAGACAGCGCTGCAAAAAAAATGCCGACCAGCAGGACGTAGTATGTAACTCGGGAAATGGCGTAGCCCATACCGCCACGCAATGACATCCTGGGCAGTAGAACAGCCTCCAGCATGAACTTTGCGATGTTGGCAATGGCATAACCAAGCAGCAGGAAAAAAACTAAACTCAGGGTTCCGCCAAGAGTTACGTGGCTTTTCCCAAAACCTACTGGATATTCCAGGGCTTCTTTGGCAGTCGCGAACACAGCGTCGCGAACTGTGAAGAGGTAGAGATTATTATTCATCCAGAGCAGGAAAGCCCCACCGATCAGAATTCGCCGTCCCCACCGCTGGACTGCGTCGCTGCGCGCATCTGGCAGCGATTGAAACCACTTGCCGCCGAGGATGATTGCCAGTCCCAGATCCAGGACTCTAACGAGCGTGTACAGCAAAGTAAATGTGAAAGCCGAGAAGAGCGTGCCCACTCCCAGGACCTGTGAGAGCGAAACAAAGCCCAGGATGTTGGCGCCTAGAGAAGCCGCCAGCAGGAGCAAGCCAATCCGGACCCCCACGACCACCAAGCCATGCTCTGCCAAAGCCGATTGCATTTTTAAACGAGAGGGCCGCGTCAGCCAGGACAAGGTGACGATAGCAAGCAAAATGATGATGGCAAACAGCTCTCGTTTAAACGCCGCTCCAAACTGCAGTATCACGTGCATCCATTCAAGGACATAAAAAGCACAAATCGCGTATAGAAGCTTACGCATCCCGGGCTTGATAAGACCGGGTGAAAGCCGCAAGACTGGAACAAGATAGATGAGACAAAAAACGACGAATGACACGCCGGTGGGAACCGCGGTAGTGGTCCCAATCGTGGTAAGCAAAGTGATCAGCAGGGCAACGGAATATGGACGCACGAAAACCCGCGATGCATCCTCACTGACATTCAGGTTTGTTTTATCGGTAACGTAACGTCTAAAACGCAAGGCCGCCAGCAACGCCAGTACGTACGCCACCACGAAGACCGAAAGCAAGCCTTTATTCACGCGTACGAAACCCGGGATTCCGGTGAAGCCACGGCCCGCCGACATGTAAATTACCGTGCTTACCGACTGGTCGAAAGCCCGCAATTCCCGCGTCTCCCATAAAGGATAACTATCGCGTTCCAGGAGCCGTCCGCGCAGCGATTGATGTGCCTCCGCGACTTTCAGCAGCACAGCGGAGACATCCCGGTCCTGTTCGGAGATACGGTTTTGCAGAATCAGGATGACATTCAATTGCTCTTGAGCCTGGGTGTGTAGCGTCTGGATCGCTGCCAATTCCCGCTCGATCTTCTTCGCCAACTCATTTAAACCGGCGGTTTCCCGCACCTGCTCTGCTGTGGCCGTCCATCGCGCCTGCTCAACATCAAGCAGCTTCAGTTGTTTTTCGATACCGGCCGCCTGCCCAGTCAGTAATTTTCGCTGGATGGCGTTTTGTTCTGCGAGCGCCCGCCAATACCGCTCTTCATCCTGAAGTTGCATCATGGTGGGAGTGTTGGCCAGCAATTCTTCCGCCTGGCGAACACGCTGGCTGACCTCTTCCGCGTGCGCTTTTCCTTCAGGATCAGTAACTCGCCCGTCCAGAACAGGAAGAAGAGTCCTGGAAATGTCGCGTAACATTCTGTCCAGTTCCTCCGCCTGATTTGCCATCTCCGGTAAAGGGATGGCACGCACTGGAGTTGGGGCGGGAGTCGGCGTGGGCGACGCCGCTTGTTGCGCAGATGCAGGCTTAGTCTTCGGCGCGAAAATGCTCAACGGCGATTGAGCGCACAACGAAAAAGCTGGTAGAAAAACGATCAGAGCTACAACGCCGGGAAACACCGCGTAGAAGATTGCTTTGCGTCGGTCCGACGAGTGACGGGACCAACGGGAAACCTTGCGGCTTGGTGGTCCATTGCGCATATCGGAAAAGGGCGCAGGCCGAGGATGCCGGAAGATTACTGCTCCCATCCTCCTCCCAACGCGTTATAAACCTGCACCAGCGCCAGTCTTTCGTTGAGGTCCGCCTGCGCCAGGTCCAGCTGAGCGGAGAAGTAACGCGTATCACTATCCAGCACTTCAAGGTAACTTGTCGCGCCCCCGCGATAGCGCACCTGGGAAAGCCGAGCGGCCTCCTCAGCGGCCTTGGTAAGCAGGTCCTCCTGCTGCCGAAATTCCTGGTTCTTAATGTAGGCAACCAAGGAGTCAGAGATTTCGCGAAAAGCCTGCTGGGTTGTTTGTTTGTAAAACAGTTCAGCTTCCAGCTGTTGTGCCTTGGATAGTTGCACACCGGACTTTATTCTGCCCCCGGCAAAGAGCGGCTGTGTAAGCTGGGCGCCGGCGTTCCAAAATCCCGAAGGTCCCGAGAAAAGACTGGTCAGGGCGGTACTCTGAAAGCCTCCCGAGCCGGTGAGAACAATCTGCGGGAAATACGCCGCTTTGGCTACACCGATGCGTGCGTTCGCCGCCACCAGCAGTTGCTCAGCAGCTTGAATGTCAGGCCTCCGTTCCAGCAGAGCCGAGGGCAAACCCGCAGGCACTGTCGGCGGAATCGAATTTGCCACAAGCGGCCTGCCCCGAACGATAGGGCCGGGATTTTTGCCCAGCAGGATACTGATGAAATTTTCCTGTTGTTCGATGCGGCGCTCGAGGTCGGGAATAGAAGCTGCAGCGCCATAAACTAACTGTTCGGACTGGTGGACATCCATCATCGACGTGACGCCACCCTCCGCACGGACTTTGACCAGCCGCAACGATTCCTGGCGGGAGGAAAGTGTTTGTTTTGAAATTTCCATTTCCAGATCCAGTTCGCGCAATTGGAAATAGGAGGCGGCGACGTTGCTGACCAGACTCGTCATCACTGCGCGCTGGCCCCACTCGGTGGCAAGCAGGTTGGCCCGCGCCGCCTCAGTGGCTCGCCGGAACTTACCCCAGAAATCGAGCTCCCAGGCAAATGAGAGGCTCGCCCCAAGAGAGCTGGTGTCAGCCGCAGGCAGTTGTTTCGTCGTCGGAATGCGCAGGTTGCTGCCGGCCGCCCCGGCGGAAACCGTCGGGAACTGGTCGGCGCGGGTGATCCCCAGAGCCGCCTGGGCCTGTAGAACACGAGAAGCTGCGATCCGCACGTCATAGTTTTGGGCCAATGCGGTACGGATCAGTTGTTGTAACTCTGGGTCCTGATAAACCGTCCACCATTTTTCGTCGCCCAATGACGTTCCGTTTGCAGCTTGTTGATCTGCTCCACGGTACACGGAGGGAGTGTCAATCTTTGGCCGTTTGTAGTTCGGCCCCAGCTTGCAGCCCGTCAGCAAAATAAGTGCGATTGGAACCCAGCCATAAATGCCCTTCATATGCATCCTCATGCGACCGCCGTTGGCCTCGGGACCGGTTTTGGCGTGGGCGGTTCTTCTTTTTTCTTGCCTCGATGCGCTAGACGTTCAACCACGTCAAAGCTCACAGGAATCAGGAAGATGGCAAGCAGAGAAGCTGCCAGCATGCCTCCGATCACGGCGCTGCCCAGCACGCGCCGGGATATAGCGCCGGCGCCGGTAGCTGTCCACAAAGGCACGCAGCCAAGAATGAAAGCGAACGCCGTCATCAAAATTGGCCGCAGGCGCAACCGGGCCGCGGACAAGGCAGACTCCTCAATCGATTTGCCCTGGTCAAACTCCATCTTTGCGAATTCGACGATCAGAATCGCGTTCTTCGCGGCGAGTCCGATCAGCATCACCAGCCCGATTTGTGCGTACACGTTGTTCTCAAGTCCGCGCATCCACAGGAAAAAGAGCGCGCCGAAAACAGCAACCGGCGTGCCCAGGAGCACGCTGAAAGGCAGTGACCAGCTCTCGTATTGCGCGGCAAGGATCAGAAATACAAAGAGCAGAGACATGGCAAAGATGACCGCGGATGAAACTCCCTCAGCCGCCTTCTTTTCCTGAAATGACATGCCGAGATAGTCATAGCCCATTCCGGCCGGCATGGTCTCTTTGAAAACGTCTTGCATGGCCTTCATTGCCTGGCTTGAGCTGTAGCCGGGCGCAGCACTGCCGTTGATTTGTGCGCAGCGATAGAGGTTATATCGCATGGTGAACTCGGGACCTGTGCTGGTCCTGACCTTGGCCAGTGCACTCATCGGCACGGGTGTCCCCGCACTGTTGGTGACGTAGAACTGGCCCAGGTTCTCCGCCCGCGTTCGATAATCACCTTCCGCCTGGACATACACCTGCCATTGCCGGCCGAATCGGTTGAAGTAATTCACCAGAACTCCGCCCATGAACGTTTGCAGCGTTTTGTAAGCGTCAGAGAGCGGCACGCCCTGGGCGATCACCTTGGGACGGTCTACATCGACATACAACTGAGGAATGCCGGTCAGCGCCGTGGTGTAAACGCCCGCAAGCTCGGGGCGCTTTTTAGCGGCGGCCAGGAATAGGGCCAGATTCTTGTTCAGGACTTCCGGGTCCTTTCCGTTACGGTCCTCCAGCAGGAAATTGAATCCGCCCGAAGTACCCACACCTGGAATCGCAGGCGGCGGGAAGGAAAACGCAGTGCCTTCATTTATCTTTGCGAGCTCACGATTGAGGTGTTTTTTGATGGCTTCGTACTGTTCATCCGGGGTCTTGCGCTCGGCCCACTCCTTCAGCGTGACGAAATAGAAAGAATTGTAAGTCGCGTAAACCTGGTTGACCAGGCTAAAGCCAACCACTGACGTCACGCCTTCCACCCCGGGTGTCTTGGCGACGACGTCCTCAACCTTTTTGGACGCATCATCGGTACGCTGGAGCGAAGCAGCGTTGGGCAGTTGCAGGCCGGCATACACGTATCCCTGGTCTTCATCGGGCAGGAAACTGGCGGGCAGCTTTGAGCCGAACCACAGGGCCAGCACCGTTACGCCGACGAGCGAGAGCATGCTCAAACCGGCCTTACGGATCAAAAGGCCGCAGACTGATACGTAGCCGTCTGTTGTCCGGCCGAACACCCGGTTGAACCAGCGGAAGAACTTCGCCAGAAGACCGCTGCCTTCTTTCTTATGCTTCAGGAGCAATGCGGCGAGCGCAGGGCTCAGAGAGAGCGCGTTGAAAGCGGAGAAAATCACCGAAATAGCAATGGTGATCGCGAACTGCTGGTACATCCTGCCGGTGATACCCGGTATGAACGCTGTCGGTATGAAGACCGCAGCCAGAATCAGCGCAATGGCTATCACCGGCCCGGAGACCTCTTCCATGGCTTTTTTTGCCGCATCCGTGGGAGAGAGACCCTTTTCAATATGATGTTCCACCGCTTCCACCACAACAATGGCATCGTCCACCACGAGTCCTATGGCGAGCACAAGACCAAATAACGACAGCGTGTTGATGGAGAATCCGAGCATTGGGAAAACAACAAACGTGCCTACCAGCGAGACTGGCACGGCCAGAAGCGGGATCAGCGTTGCACGCCATCCTTGCAGGAATATGTAAACGACGATGATGACGAGAACGATGGCTTCAAAAAGCGTCTTCTGGATTTCGTGCAAGCCTTCAGTCACAGCAAGAGTTGTGTCCAAAGCGACCGCATACTCCAGGTCCTGCGGGAAACGCTGTTTGGCTTCCGCCATCAGCTTGCGGACTCCGGCGGCAGCCTGCACGGCGTTAGTTCCCGGCAACTGGTAGATAGCCATGATCGCCGCCGGCTTTCCGTTGTACCGCCCGATGATGTTGTAATTCTGGGCTCCCAACTCAAGGCGGGCTACATCCTTCAAATAAAGTACCGAACCGTCAGAGTTCGCCCGCACCACGATACTGCCGAACTCTTCCGGAGAAGGCAGGCGACCCTGGGCGCGCACGGCGTATGTAAAATCTTGCCCTTTGGGGACCGGCTCGCCGCCAATCTGGCCCGCGGGATTCACCGTATTCTGCGTCTGGATGGCTTTAATGATCTCAGGGACGGTCACCCCGAGCTTTGCCAGGCGATCAGGTTTCACCCAGCAGCGCATGGCGTACTGTCCGGCGCCAAATACCGTCACGCTGGCGATGCCCGGAACACGCGTCATCTGATCATTGAGATTGATGAAGGCGTAGTTGGCGAGAAAGATGTTGTCATACGACCCTTTGGGAGAGAACAGATTCACCACCATCAGAGGTGCTGATGTGGATTTCTGAACAGTAACTCCGTAGTTGACCACATCCACCGGCAACTGCGAATTTGCCTGGTTGGTGCGCATCTGCGCAAGGATCTGGTCAGTATTCGGATCTGTCTTTACGTCAAAGTTCACCGTCAGCGTGGTGGCGCCATTGTTGGCATTGGTGGAGTACATGTAGGCCATGTTGTCCACGCCGCTCATCTGCTGTTCAATCGGGGTGGCAACGGATTGCTCCACGGTCTCCGCGTCCGCGCCCGGATACGTAGCCTTCACCTGAATTTCAGGAGGCGCGATGTTGGGAAATTGCGCGGTGGGAAGCCGAAGCATGGATACAACGCCGAGAATCACCATGAGAATGGCGATGACCATTGCCACGATGGGACGTCGGATAAAAAAATTCGCCATGTCTATTTGCCTTCGTTGGACTTGACTTCGTTAGACTTGCCTTCGTTGGACGACTGATAAGGTTTGGGAGCGACAGGTGAACCTTCCTTAACTTTCTGAAACCCTTCCACAATCACCTGCTCGGAAGGCTGCACGCCGGTCTTGATGATCCACATGTCCCCGACGCGCTCTCCCACCGTCACCGGCCGAATGTTTGCCTTCTTGTCAGGGGTTACCACTGCGACCTGATAGGAGCCTTGCGTTTCCATGACGGCCCGCTGGGGCACGAGTAATGCATTTTTTTCCAACGAGGTAGGAGCGCGTACGCGCGCGAACTGTCCCGGACGGAGTATCCCGCCAGCGTTGTCGAACACGCCTGCGATGCGAATCGTTCCTGTCTTGAGATCGACCTGCCGGTCGGCTGTCAGGATTGAACCTTTATGCGAATAGACACTTCCATCCGCAAGGATCAGCTCCAGTTTTTTTTCCGTGCTGACGGGACGCTTGCCGCTGGTGAGTTCACTGATCCTGGCAGCGAATGGAAGATACTCCTGCTCGCTGATTGAAAAGTAGACCTTAATGGGCTGAATCTGCGACACGGTTGTAAGAAGCGAGGTCGGGCCAACCAAATCTCCTATCTGCCCCTTGGCTAAGCCGGCAACCCCGTCTACCAGCGAGCGCACTTTCGTGAACTCAAGGTTCAGGCGCGCCTGCTCCACTTGCGCTTTGTTTGCCGTTACAACCGCGATGGCAGCAGCGTTGGCCTGAATGTCATTGTCGAGTTGCGCCTGGGGTATCGCGCTCTGCTTTGCCAGCGGAGTGTCGCGTTGCACATCGAGTTTTGCCTTGCCCAGTTGCGCTTCAGCTTGCGCCTGCTGGCCTTGTGCTTGCTGCAACGCAGCCTCGAAAGGACGCCGGTCGATCTCGAACAACACGTCTCCCTTATGTACCAGGCTGCCTTCGCGATAATTCTGCTTTAACAGGTATCCGCTGACCTGAGGATGTATGTCGGCATTCACGTAACCATCCAGGATCGCAACCCATTCGCGGTAAACAGGTACGTCCTTCTGCTGAATGTTGACAACCTGAACTTCTGGAGGGGGCGGAGGCGCAGCCTCTGTTTTGCTTGCGCAGCCGCCAAGCAGAGTGATCGCGGCCAGCGCCAGAAAACCCACCATCCAAACCCAATATTTTGAACCTTGTGCGCGCCTGCTCGCCTTCATTTCGCCCTCCTATTCAGTGCCTGAACTTGCCTGGGCTATTTCTTGGGGAGCTCTCCCCCGACACGGTCTTTTCGCCGAACGCTAAAGAAGATTTTTAGCTGATTAGCTGGATAACAGAACTGTCAAGAGTACTAGTTCCCGTTGTATCTACATGAAGGCACAGTAGAAGGTTGATAAGTTGCAGATTTCTTTCCCGGTCCATGAATCACGGGCGGCGGGATCCTTGCAGTTTTATCGGGGGTTGGAGGATCAATATGGAATGGCTTGGACACCTTTTTGAGAAGTATCCGGAAATGGCTGTCTATCTCGCGATCGGTCTGGGGTATTTGATTGGTGGTCTGAAGTTCCGGGGCGCGGGAATAGGCGCCGTAACGGGATCATTGCTGGGAGGAATTCTCATCGGCAATTTCTTCCACGTAGCCGTTAACGATACGGCCAAGTCCATTCTTTTCCTTCTGTTTCTATTTGGGATCGGGTTTTCCGTGGGACCAAGTTTTTTCCGCAGCATGAAAGGCGAAGGATGGCGATGGGCTGTGCTGGGTGTTTTCGTGCCTTTCGTCGGACTCATGACTGCTTACGCCGTAGCGCGCGTGATGAAGCTGGATTTGGGCTTTGCCGCCGGCCTGCTCTCGGGTGGGTTGACGGAGTCGCCAGCGATCGGCACGGCAAGTGAAGCCATTAAAGGCCTGGCCATGGATGACGCTCAGAAACAAGCGCTGGTCAGTCATATCGCTGTAGCGGATGCAGTCTGCTATATCTTTGGCACTGCAGGCCTCATCTGGTTTTGTAGCAGCCTGGGGCCGAAGCTGCTTGGAATCAACCTGATCGAAGAAGCAAGGAAACTTGAATCGAAACTTGGCATGAAGCGCACCAAACTGGGTGTGACCCCGGCGTGGCAACCGGTCACCATGCGCGCATACGCACTTGGCGTGGGTGGCAAAATCGTAGGAAAAACCGTTGCAGAGGCGGAACAGGGAGTCTCAGGCTCCCGCATCTTCGCCGAACGCATCCGGCGCAATGGCGAAGTCTTTGCCACAGTTCCCGCCACCGTGTTCGAGGCGGGAGACCGTGTTGCGCTGCTGGGTAGAACCGACGTGCTGGTAAACGTGGTGGGGCCGGCCGCGCAAGAAATTGCCGATCCGGAACTGCTGGATATTCCCGTGGCTTCATTCGACATTTACGTCACTGACAAGAGAGTGGCGGGCAAGACGCTGCAGGAAATTCTCGCGACTGTGGATGAAACCCGTGCTGTTCTGCTTCGCGGAATCAGTCGCAACTCAGAGTCGATTCCAATTAGCTTGAACACCACTGTGGAGCGCGGCGACACACTCAAGGTAACCGGGACCGAGCCGGCGGTAGAAGCCTTTGGAAGGATTGCGGGCCGTACCATCAACCCTGTTCAGGAGAGCGACCTTGCCACGCTGGGGCTGGCAATATTTGCCGGCGTGTTTGTGGGTGCAATCGTCACCATTCCCATAGGACATTTGAGAATTAATCTCGGCACGAGCGTTGGGACATTGCTGGCGGGTTTGATGGTAGGTTGGTTCAGGTCAATGGTTCCATGGTTCGGAGGCATTCCCGATGGAGCAATCCTGTTCATGCGGTCCATGGGGCTAGCTGCCTTCGTGGCAATGATCGGGCTCAAAGCAGGTCCGGTTTTTCTCTCTTCGCTGAAAGAGGTGGGATACACACTCCTTCTGGGAGGTGCCGTTGTCACTCTCACGCCCCTGGTTCTGGGACTCTTTTTCGGCCGCTTTGCACTCAAACTCAATCCGCTTCTCTTGCTTGGAGGGCTTGCCGGCGCGCAGACCATGACGGCGGGCCTTGCCGCCGTCCAGGAAAAATCAGAGAGCCCTGTTGCCGTTCTGGGCTATTCAGGAACCGTGGCGATCGGCCATATTCTGCTTACCACTTGCGGAACGCTGATTATCGCCTTGTTGAGCTGATGCACGACGAGTTGATAGGCGCCAAGCTGATAGGCGTTGATCTGATGGTCATAGACGCAGTTCCGAAACTGATATGCGCATGCTTCGCAAACTTCGCAGGGCTCGCCTGGGACCGTGGCTGATCCCCCTGGTGTATGCGCTAGCTGCGATTTCCACCGGAATGCTCTTCCCGCGTTTTGAAAACCGGTTTTTCCCCCATGTGGTCTCTGACCTCACCGTCAATTCCGCGGTTGCTATCTATTCGTCCATCGCATCGGGAATGATGGCTCTCACCGGAATCGTATTCTCATTGGCGTTCGTGATGGTGCAGTTCAGCGCGACGGCGTACTCGCCGCGTCTGGTATTGTGGATTGCGCGCGCTCCGGTGCTCTCACATGCAATCGGCATTTTCAGCGCCACCTTTCTCTACGCAGTTTCTGCCCTGGCATGGGTGGACCGTGGCGGGTCCGGCAAGGTCCCCTTCTTCAGCGCATGGATTGTGGTCATGCTGCTGTTTGCCAGCGTGGGAATGTTCATTGCACTCACCCATCGTATCGGGATGCTCCAGATCAATCGCATGTTGATTTTCACGGGCGACAAGGGACGCGGCGTGATTGAAACCTTGTACCCGCCAATCGGATCACCTTCAGCCACAACACAACCGGATAGCTATCTCAGACCTTTGCCGGCGCAAACGTTGCTTCATCGCGGCCGCCCACTGTCATTGGAAGCGGTTGAGTTGGAGCAATTGATGCGGCTGGCATCAAGCTGCAGCGGACGCATTGACCTGGTGGCCGCCGTTGGTGACACCGTCATCGAAGGGATGCCCTTGCTGCACGTCTTCGGCACTCAGCAGCATGTTGATGAAGAAGAACTCCGTGACGCTCTGGAAATGGGAGCGGAGCGCACTTTTGAGCAGGACCCCAAATATGCGATCCGGCTGCTGGTGGATATCGCGATCAAGGCGTTGTCACCCGCAATCAATGATCCTACGACGGCAGTTCAAGCGCTCGACCAGATTGGCGATCTACTGCTGCGACTGGGCGGTCGACGGTTGGAGGTCGGCTCATTTCGAGATGGTTCCGGGCGCGTAAGGCTGGTGATTCCATTTCCCTCCTGGGATGACTTTTTGCATCTCAGCTTCGAGGAAATCCTTGCATGCGGCGCGAAGAGTGTTCAGGTCATGCGCAGGATGAATGCCCTGGTGGCCGATCTGCTTACTGTTTTACCGGTTGAACGCCGTGACGGCATCAAGTACTGGCAACAACGATTGCAGGCGAGCATCAGCCGCTCGTTTGAAGACGCAGAGGAGAAACATAGCGCATCCCTGGAAGATCGCCAGGGTCTGGGAATTACACGGAATGCTGCGTAGGCGCAGTTTTATGGTGCTCTGCCAAATGGTGGGCTGCTGGAAGCAAATCGGCATTCACCTACAGGCTCACCACTAAAACCAGATTCGAACACACGGTTCCCGGGGTTCCCGGGTTGAAGTTTGCCCGCACGGACTGGTTGAGTGGGAATTGGCTCCGCTGGTCACCGCAGAAGTTCACGTTGCTGGAAAGTCCGCCGCTGGAAAATGTTACCGCGGTAAATGTGATGGGGTTACCGTTGATATCGTTGGTCGATCCAAGATGCACCACGATCACCAGGCCACTGACGCTTGAGGGCGAGACCTGAGGGTTAGAAACAAAACCAACAAAGATCTGCCCGCAGCCGGTCAGCAGAAGTGATACCAGCAAAGCTGAGAGAATTCGGGCCATAACATCTTATTCGTAAGCGGCTGCCACTGTGCCCGCAAGGGGAAACCACCGATTCTCGTTTGATGCACAAATCTACGCTTAACGTTCCATGATTCCTGACAGCCGCCAGGGCGAAGCATGATAGGTTTCAATCTCAATCTGCTTGCTTTCCTTGTTCACCGAAATCCTGGCGCCTGGAATCAGGTTTCCCGTGTTTTTTTCCTCGCTACCACCAAGGTGTAGTTCAATGATCGAAATGTCGTAATCCCCGCTGCGACTGTTGCTCATTGACTCCCCGATGCCGATGGGACGATCTGTCATGAGACGGAGGGTGCGGCCATTCGCGGTCTGAATGCTCCTGATGTAGTTGATCTGGTAGCCGACCCCGCCACTGCTGAGTCTCACGCGGCCCTTGGATTTCATTTTGCTCAGAACCTTCACCATCTCGTCATGCCCGCCGCTATTGAACGCGTCAATCAGAGCTTTCTGCTCAGCCGGGGTCGAGAGGCCGTCGATATAGATGGTCACCCCGAAACTCTTGCCTGCCATAGTGGTGGTTCCAAATGCCTGAGCTTGAATAGTTTCTTCTTTGATTGCGTGGCCGCAAACAGTTGCGAGGACCAGCATGGCCAGAATGACTGAAAAAATACGATATGACCTGGAAGACATAACGTCTCCTTGTGCGAAGCGCGAAATCGGGAGTGGAATCGTTAAGGCAGGTGACGTAGCCCTGGCGATCACACCACACCTTAGTTTTAGCTTGGAAGAGCAGATTGGATGACTGTCAAAACATACAGCGGGTGGGTAAAGGGGTATGGAGGACAATAAACCGCCACGAGCATGGAATACTCCAGCGCGATCCCGACGGCTCAACCTGAAGTGCGGACCAAGGCGATTGCCCACCTACAGAGCAATGGCAAACAACCGAAGCTGCTCTTCGGAAAGCCTGCCCTGCTTGTCTTAGGATTGCTTTTCGCCGCTGCCACAGTAACGTACAGCTCTGTATGGATGTATTACGTTCGCTGGGACTTCCCTGAGATCGGGCTGGACACGAAAACTCCTTCTCCAGCCACAGACAGCATCGAGATCATTCATCTTCATCGCGGCGGTCCGGCTGAACTGGCTGGAATCAAGCTCCACGATGAGATCGTTGCCATCGATGGCACGAGACTGGCCACAGCCGATCCAGATTTGCTGCAAAAGACCTGGCTGCATCGCCGTGCCGGTAACAAAGTCACACTCACGATTCGAAGGCCAGGGCAAGCTGATCTTCTGAATATTACCGCGGTATTTCGTGGCGTGGTGAGACCCGGCTCAATCGAGGGAATTGCCGAACAGGTACTCGGTTCATACCCCGTGGTTTTCCTGGTGGTGGGACTGGCCGTGCTCTTCCTGCGTCTTGAAGATCGCAATGCCTGGTTGCTGGCTCTGCTCTGCGCCGGGCTCATCTCGGCTTCTCCGCTGCCGCCGTCCACCGTTGCCATGGGTCCACGCCTGCATGCTTTCATGTTCGCATACCGCGCGATCTTTTTAAGCGCCCTGCCTTTCACGTTTTACCTGTTTTTTGCAGGCTTCCCGCAGCGCGCCCAGCTCGACCGGCGTCTTCCATGGTTGAAATGGTTAATTGGATTGCTGGCTGTTGTAATCGCAGTTCCCGGCATACCGGTGGGACACCCGCAGGCGTGGTCAGTGATTTCCAGAATCGCAGGCTACAAAGCAGCTCAATATGGCACGCTGGCGTACATCTACGGCACGTTGGTGTTGACCCTCGTCTCGCTGGGCTGGAGCGGGCTGAGCACATCTGATCCTGAAGCAAAACGCAAGTTCAGGGTAATCACGTGGGGCACTCTCGCCGGCATGGGGCCTATCACACTGGTCAAACTTGTTTCAGATTTCAGTAGCATTCTCATTCCCTTCTGGCTGGATTTCATTGCCGTGATGTTCCTCACTCTGTTTCCACTTTCTTTTGCGTATGCGGTAGTAAGGTATCGAGTGTTGGAGATTCCGGTACTCCTGAAGCAGAGCGCTCGCTACCTTCTGGTTCGGCGTGGGTTTGCTTTTTTGCTGTTGCTGCTCGCTGTGTCAGTGAACATCATCCTGGGCATTGCCCTTTCCCGGATGTTTCAGATGCGCCCGGCGCTCGCCATGTCTATCGGCACCAGTCTGGGCATCGCGCTGGCATGGGTTTCTGCCCCAGGGGTTCGGCGCACGGCGGAGAAGATCGATCGCGCATTTTTCCGCGGCTCTTACGACGCTCGTGTCATCCTGCAGAAGCTCGCATACAGCGTTCGCAATATCGAGACCAGGGAGCAATTGCCGCAGATAGTCGAAGATGCGTTCGATCTGGCGCTCCATCCCAGTTCGATTGCGGTCTTTTTGCGAGACGCACAAGGGAACCTGCAGCCTCCGTCGCAGAGGCTGGATTTGCCGGCAATCCCTGCGCTGTCTCCAGCGGTAAACCATCTTCTCATCGTCAAGAAACCGATTGATTCTTCTGAGTTCGATGATTTCCATGCCGTCATTCCCGAACTCGCTTCACTGCATCCTGAATGTCTGATACCAGTTCTTTCGCGTTCTGAAGAGTTACTGGGCGTGGTTGTGCTCGGCGCAAAATTGTCGGAAGAGCCGTACTCGCGAGAGGACAAGGAATTGCTTAGCTCGGTTGCCGGCCAGGCGGGTCTGGTGCTGGAAAGCATAGACCTGGCGGAAAGGATCGCGGAGCGAATCGATGCGGACCGCCGGGCCCAGCAAGAGCTTCGGATTGCCCGCACCGTGCAAAGTAAATTGTTGCCACAGCAGTCACCCGCGCTGGCCACTCTGGATTATGCCGGCGGATGTGTGCAGGCTCGGGCAGTGGGCGGCGATTACTACGATTTTCTTGGCTTGGGTGGAGGGCGGGTTGCATTCGTATTGGCTGACATCGCCGGCAAGGGTATCTCTGCCGCGTTGCTGATGGCCAATTTGCAGGCCAGCCTGCGCAGTCTGTATCCCTCAGCAGGTCAGGACCTTCCTCGCCTTCTGCATGCCGTAAACGCACTCTTTGTCAGAAACACTGAGGTCACTCATTACGCCACGGTCTTCTATGGCGTCTACGACGACGTGAGTCGCAAACTAATGTATGCCAACTGCGGGCATAATCCGCCTCTTCTGTTGCGAGCAGACAATAAGGTGGAACGGTTGGAGGCGACTGCGACTGTCCTGGGGCTGTTTGAGACATGGGAATGCTCGGTGGCCGAGGTGCAGCTCCTTCAAGGAGACGTTCTGGCAATCTACACGGACGGAATTACGGAAGCTGCTAATCGCGACGAAGAAGAATTTGGCGAAGAGCGCTTGATCTCACTATTAGCGCTCAGCAAGGGCCTGAGCGCATCTGAGCTGCTGCATCGGACCCTGAAATCTGTTCAGGAGTTCAGCCCTGGCGAGCAGGGCGACGATTTAACGACCATTGTGGCGATCTGCAAATAGTCATCTTTAATTAAAAGAGCTGATCGCGCCGGCTTCGTTATCTTTGATATCGAACACAGTATAGAGCTTTGTGATCTGCAACAGATCGTGGACTTTCTTGGTTAAGTTGAGCAACTTCAGATCGCCGCCCTTGTTGCGGACAGAGGTGAACGCACCGATCAGTTCGCCGATCCCGGAGCTGTCAATATAGGTGATCTCTCCCAGGTTGAGCAGGATTTTCTTGTCTCCCTTGGCCAGGAGGTCGTGAATGGTTTCGCGGAGTACCACTCCGCCCTCGCCTAATGTGATGCGGCCACTCATATCCACGACTGTTACTCCATTGACGTGCCGACTGGTTGCATTCATTGTGGTTTCTCCTTAGCCCCTCGCAGAAAAAACATTTCGCAGAGACAGCCCTTCGCAGAAAACTGTGGCTTCGATTTCGTCCAACAGTCTAAGTGTGCTACGCCATTACCCTACAACGCTCACCGACGCGCTGCCCACTGTCACCAATAACAGTGCTTCGGCTCCGGAACTCACGTGCAGGAATCGTTCAGGAATGATGCAAAAACAGACGGGGTACTACTTCATTGTGCCAATTCTGCTGACCACGGCCGTAAAACGAGGGTTCTGACGCAATGGATCGAAGGCGGGATCGACTCTCAACCAGTTGACCTGAAAGTCTCCTGGGGCAGTGGCTTCAAGCCAAGTCAAGGCTTGTTCAGAGTTACCCAAGGCCACATAGGCGGCGGCAATTCCAGTGCCAGCCCCGCGAAGACTTTTCTGCAAGGTTTCCACCTGCTTCAGCATCGTTTTCGCCTCGCGCGAATTGCCTGACAGGGCGTATGCCCGCGCCAGCGCGCACAGATATGGCGTACTGCCACCGGAGAGTCTTTCAGCGGTTTGCAGCTCTTGAATGGCGTCTGGGTATTTCTTCTGCTCGATGTATGCCCAGCCGACGACAGCGTGCGCCGCGATAGAGTTCGAGTTCAACTGCAGCGCAATTCTGGCCTGCTGGATCGCCCGTTCATAATCGCGCGCAAAGTAATACATATACGCTAGCCCGGCGTGCGCCGCCGGCGACAATGGGTCCAGCGTCTCGGCGTAGCGCATCTGATTCAGGGACTCATCCATGCGTCCGATGGCTGCCAGATAAAATGCATACCAGTGATGAGCGGGCACATAACCGTCATCTAACTCCAGTGCGCGCCGGAACTCCTTCTCTGCGGTGGGCCAGTCCTCCTGGGAGAGGAACTCAGTGTAGGCCAGGGCTGCGTGCGCCGCCGCCAGAGAGTCATCCAGTTGCAACGCTTTGCTGCTGGCAATCCTGGCCTGGCTCCAGCTCTCGAGAGTGGGATCAAAACCGTAGTAGGTGGTCAGGTTGTAGGCATCGGCCAGACCCGCGTAAGCAAGCGCATAGTCGGGTTGCTTAGCCACTGCCTGTTGGAAATAAGCAACGCTCTGTTGCAAGCTTTCTCGCGAGCGCTGGTTGAAAGCGTAACGTCCCTTCAGGTACAGCTCATGAGCTTCTGAATCGACGCGGCGACCATCTGACCGATGATTGACGGTGACTGCAGGCAGCAATTGCCTTTGGATCTGCTCCGCGATGTCGGAGGTCACTTCGCTTTCCAGCGGCAGTAGTTCGCGCATGTCACGATCATAGTTCTGAGCCCAGAGATGTGTTTGGTCCGCGGTCCGCACCAGTTGTGAGGTAATGCGTATGCGCCCGCCTTCATGGCGGATGCTGTTCTCCAGCACGTAGTCCGCTCCCAGGTCCTCTCCTATCTGCCGCGGATTCTTCTTCGTTCGCTGATACTGCATGGCTGAGGTATGCGCGATCACTTTCAGATGTTCGGGACTGATCTCAGTCACCCGAGCCACCATCTCTTCAGTCAGGCCAGCCACCAGAAACGCTTGCGGATCGCTGCTTAAGTCGTCAAAGGGAAGTACGGCCAGGACAATCTGACGCTGCGCAAGTTGTCGGTGGTGTCGAGCGAGTTGCCAGTAGACCACCGCGCCGATCAGCAGCAGGGCTGCGCTGCCAATCGCGAGGGGAACCTTCACGAATCGGCGGGGCGCCGGAGCGCTGATACTGGGTTCCGGCTCGGCCTCTATTAAAGGAGCAATAAAGCGGTATCCACGCTTGGGCAGGGTTTCAATAAAGGAAGGTTGGTCGGCGTCCTCCCCTAGCGTGGAGCGAATCTGACGGATGGCGAAGTTGAGTCCTCGCTCGAAGTCAACAAAGGTCTCGGAGCCCCAGACTTGCTCGGCAAGTTCATTGCGGGTAATCACTTCCCCCGGACGGCTGACGAGCAAAGCCAGTACTTTGGCGGGTTGAGGCTGGAGCCTCAGCGTGACGCCATCACGGCGCAGTTCGCCGCTGCCGAGATCCAACTCAAAACTGCCGAAGCGCGCAATCCCGTGGAGATTCGTCGAAGAAGAGGCCAAGCAAATCCTCGGGCTCAAGAAACAACCGTGGCCAGCATTATAGCCGATCCTCGCAAAGCCCTCGCAGTAAAGGGACTTGGAGTCCTCACCGGAAACTCACACAGAACTTACCCGAGGCTCATTGACCCGACGAACGGTTCGGCGCCATAACTCGGTCACGAGTAATGTTGATGGAGGCCAAAGTGAGCAGTTTCCGGAAGAATGCCGTCTTTTCACCTTATATAGTGCTCCGTTCCATATTTCTGTTTGGGGCGATGGCCCTTTTGAACGCCGCCTCCTGGGGCCAGACCGTCACCGCTGCTTTTCCTGGTGGGCGACGCGTGGTTGTGAATCCGGTTACGAACAAGATCTATCTTGTCGGAAACAGCGGCGTGACCGTGATCGATGGAGCGACCAACGCGACGACTCTGGTGCAGGCCGGCTCTAACCCAGCCGGCATTATCGCCATTGTTGTGAATCCGGTCACGAACAAAGTGTACGCCGCCAATGAGGTAGACGGTACGGTAACGATCATTGACGGCGCGACCAACAGCACCAGTACCGTCTCGGCGGGTGGCGTACCGTTCGCGATGGCCGTTGACCCGATTCTTAACCAGATTTATGTCGGCACTCGTACCAGCGTCACCGTGATCAACGGCGCAGATAATACGATTACCTCCGTGCCACTGACGAGCCTGGTGAATGACATAGCAGTCAACATCTCGACTCATTTCGTGTACATCGCGCACTGCGATGGCGATGGCACCGGAACCGACAGTCACGTAAGCATTGTTGACGGCCCGAGCCTCAAGGTCAGTGTGGTAACCGTAGCGGGCAGAAGCTGTAACGCGCGAGTGGCCGTGAACGCGGTCACCAACCGAGCTTATTTTGCCAATCAGGACAGGGCGAACCCCGCCGTGATTATGATCGACGGCACCAGCAGCCAGCCTGTCGTAATACCGCTGTCACTCGGGCCGTCCGGCGGAGAGTTCCCATTCGCTCTGGCGGTGAATCCTGCCACCGCCAAGGTTTATGTCGGAAGCTCACAGGGAACTGTCACGATCATTGATGAAGCCACCACTAGTACGTCGACTCTGACGGTTGGACTTACCGCAGATTCATTGGCCGTAAACCCCGTCACCAATCAAATTTATGTGCCTGATGAATTGGGTAACGTATTGACGCTCATCGACGGCTCGACTCTGGCTGTGACCACGATGACAGACACCGGGACTCCCCGCGAAGTTGCAATTAATCCGGTGACCAACAAGGTCTACGTGGCCGGCGACGTCCGCTCCGTGGCGATCGATGGCGCGACCAATAAGCCTGTCAGGGTCCCGACTGGGCTCAGTCCGGCAGCGGTCGCGGTAAATGCTGTCACGGGCAACGCCTATGTCGCGAACTCCAACAGCGCCAGTGTGACAGTGATCGACCGCGCGAACGGCAGTGCTCAATTCACCGTGCCGACTGGGACAACTCCGGTCGCGGTGGGAGTCAACGCCGCCACCAACAAGATCTACGTTGCAAACAAAGACAGCCAGAACGTAACGGTAATCGACGGCGCAACCAATACCGCGGTAACGGTTGCTGCAGGGACCGCGCCTGTTGCCGTGGCGGTCAACTCCTCCACCAACCTCATTTACGTTGCCAACCAGAGCAGCGCCAATGTGACGGTAATTGACGGAACTACCAACGTCCCGGCCACGATATCGGTTGGAACCACACCTGTCGCATTGGCTGTCAACCCGACCGCGAACCAGATTTATGTTGCCAACAAAGGCAGCAACAACGTCACCGTCATCCATGGGGATAAGAACACCACGACTACGATCGGGGCCGGCAACTCTCCTTTTGCGGTTGCCGTGAACCCGGTCACGAATAAGGCTTACATTGTTAATGGAGACAGCAATGTTGTGGTGGTTGATGGAACCAGCCTGACGACTTTGACCGTGCCGGTCGGGGCGGGCCCAGTTTCCATCTCCGTCAATACCGTGACGAACAAAATCTACACCGCCAACCAGGCGGACGGCACGGTGACCGAGATCGATGGCGTCTCGAATCTGACGACTACGATTCAGGCAGGCGCGGCTCCGGTTGCCGTGGCGGTGAACCCAACCAGCAACAAGATTTACGCCGTCAATGGCGATAACAATGCCATCGTGATTGACGGAGCCACGAATGTTACTTCAACCGTGGCCGCAGGGAATGGCCCGATTGCGCTCGCCGTGGACCCGGTCGCGAATAAGCTCTATGTCGCAAACGCCTTTGACGGCAGCGTGACCGTTATCGCAGAGCAGCAAGTCCAGCAGCTCCCACTTGTCACCGCTATCGCACCACAATCATTTTCCGGTCTGCAATCTCCCGCCAATAATCCGATATTCACCTTCACTCCGCAGAGTAACTACTTCCCTTTTAACCCGGCCCCGCACAGCGTCTATTTCCAGGTGGATAGCTGGGAAGGTCACTGGACGTCAGCGCAGTTCCTGGGTGGCCCTTTCAGCGGCCAGACTCCATCGCTGACGCTGGGCGATCATGTGCTCTTTGCCTACGCGGGGGACGGCACAGAAGCAACGGCATTGGGGCGGAGCGAAACGGTCATCGGACGGATTGAGAGCTACCCCTTCACCGTGATGGCATCCGCCGCGATACAGCCGCAAATTATTCTCAACGTGCCGAATGCCACTGTCACAGTCACGCGCGGCGGCTCGGCGACCTACATTCTAAAAGTGAGCGCACAAGGAACCTTGCCGACGGCAGTCACATTTAAGTGTGGCCCTCTGCCCGCGAACACAGCTTGCACCTTTAACCCTGCGTCCGTGAACGCTACCAGCACTCCCACAAGCGTGACTCTCACGATCACAACCACCGCGCCTACCGTGGCCATGAGCGTACCGACAGGTCTCAACAAGCCGCGTGTGCTGTTTGCAATAGGGTTGCTCTTGCCCGCGCTGGTCTTGTGCGTTCCCGCAGGAAAACGGCGGCAGGCGGACGTGCGAGGGAAACGCTGGACGTCAATTGGAGTGATGACTCTGCTCTTGCTATCTCTGGTGGCGTGCGGCAGCAATACTAAGACTCCTACCGTCGCGACACCTGCCGGCGGGACACCGACCGGAACTTTCGCGGTTACCGTTACCAGCACCGCCGGGTCCATTCAAACGACGACGGCGCTTACGCTGAACGTCCAATAGCAGCCGCCCGCGACCTCTGTTTGCGGAACGCGTAATCTTGTTTGCATCAAGTCCGAGATGGAATCAATCCTGCGTGCCACCGCCGAAGGCACCAGGGATTTCGACGCGAGCGTCATTTGGTCCCGATGAGGTTAATGAATATGCCTCTGTGGTTGTACTTCAGGTCGGTCAGCTCGTCGGAGAAGTCGGTGAAGTTATAGCCCACGCCAGCCTTCAGGTTCTTGGTGATGTGATGATAGATCGCGGTCAAGACGCCGCGTTGGCGTTGATTGATATCCGGGAGGTCAAGCTGCCGGACCTCGGCCAGGGTGTCCCATTGCTTGAGGAACCGCCAGTCCAGCCGCAAGACGGAGAGCTGCGCGGTATTGTCGAAGAAAGTCGGCTGCACACGGTCCAGGCTAGCCTCTCCCAGTCGGTACGCATACTTGCCGCCCACGGACCAGTTGGTTGTGAGGTCGTAGCTAACATCGAGCGCTGCGATGTGGCTCTTCTGCAGGAACTCTGTGGCAGTTTGCTGCAATCCCAATTGATCTGTGGTCGGGACGTTATAGAAGTAGGTGTACTTGACCAGAGCGTTCAAGCGGTCATTGCTCACGGGCCGGTATGCGTAGCCGACCACGCCCTCGGTGTAGCCGCCGGCAAAAAAATCGCCGAGCGTGCTATCACTGATCGAATAATCCAGTTTGCCGAGCATGCGCCAGCTGGGGCTCAGCTGGTATTTGAAATTGTTACGCAACAGCACCACGGTTTGTATGGTATGAGACAGGTCGGGCTGTTCCACATCATCCCGGCGAAATTCGACGGCGCTTGAGAACTGTATCTTGGTCAGACCATAACCCATGTGGATTCCAGCAGCCTTGCGTTTGATCTCGGCACCGGTCTCCGAGTCGAACAGGTTGCCGAACTCCGCGCTGCCGCCGAAATTCCAGCGCTCTTTGGTCACGAGGTTGATTCCGGTGGCATGCGTGAGGCCGCTCTGCGACGCGCCAGTCTGGTAGCGCTCCTCAGCGTAGATGCTGGAGCTGTCTGAGAGACGGGTCTTCACGCCTGAGACCAAGTTGCCGAAGCTGCCGCTGTGGACCAAATCATCGTTGTCGGTCCGCTCGTTCTCCAACGCATAGTTCAGGTAAAGGCTGGTCCGCTCGGAATAAAGAAACGTGGTGCCAATCTTTCCGCCGGGACCGAGGTCTCCGTCGGACGCCTCGCCATCGATTTTGAATCGTTTCGTCAGGCGATAGGAGCCGCCCAGGCCGATGCGACTGTTGTCTGGACGGCCGCCGCTCGTCGCGACCGTGTCCTGGCCGAAGACATACGCGCTCCAGGTGTCACTAGGGCTGAACTTTATCTGAGCGACCGCGTCCGTGCGCTCACCCTGCTCCTGGGTCAGTGGAACAATCGGCGAGTTATCTTTACGCATGTCATCACGCACACCGGCGCTGAAGCTCCAACTATTGGTCAGCTTGTAGCCAAGATCCAATTCCATCGCCCGCGTCTCGAGCCCCTGGTCCTCGGTCCTCTGATCGCCCTTGGCCATCAGGCTCAGGCGGCTGGTCACCGGCATTTTGAACATGCCGCCGTATTGCTCGGTGTCCTTGATCGTCAACTGTCCCGGCGCAGAGTAACCGGCGTCGAGTCTCTGCGTGTAGAACTGGAAGCGACCGTCGTGCCCCTTGAAGAAGTCGCTGAGCCCCATGCTCACGTCGGCGCGGTAGGCCCCAGCTTTTGAGCTGGCGAAGGACTGGTCGTCAGGACCCTGGAAATTGAATCCGCCATCAGTCGGATTGCAACGAGGGCGAGAGGAGACCCGTGGTGCGGCCTGCCTGCACCTTGACCCAGGAATTGGCACTTTTCCGCAAGGTCAGGTCCGCGGCCCCCAGGTTGCCGGCGGTATCCCCGTCATTGGAGTTGGCGGTCAGCCCGAGTTTCACATAGTTATTGATCCAGTAACTGCCCTGACCGCCGACGGCGACCTGGCTCAGATTGTCGAGACCCGGCGTGTACTCATAACGCACTACTAATAATGACTGGTCACCACTCAAGCCGCTGGTGCGCACCAGCAGATTGTCGGTAGCTGTCGCCGACAGCGGCTCGGAAAGCAACAGCCGGCCCTGTATGTAGTCAATGTCGTAGTCGACATTGGGCCGCAGGTTAACCACCCCGGTGACGATATTCGACACCTTGTCGCGGACTTCAATACTCACGCTCTCAGAGCCCGTGAGGATATCCTGGTGGTGCAGAAAGTAGATCGACCCGCCCGTCCCGAGGAAAGACTCATACGCCGGCAACGTTCCCGGTTGGGCGGCGAACCCGTCCACCGAGAGCCGTCGCTCGCCGAAACTGGTGGTGGGCTCGGAGCCGAAGTGCGCGTCGGCTCCATACAGGCCGCGGTTCACGTGGGCCAGGTCGTTGTTAACATAGTTGGCCGTGAAGTTGCCCCACATCCCATAGTCCTGGCCATGACTCGCTTTGACAAAGAACTTGCCCATGGTCGGCGCCGTTTCTTCCACGGCACCATCGTCGCCGAAGGACGGGTAATAGTAGTCGGGATTGATGCGCCGGAATAATTCATCGGGTGTCTTGTCCAGGAAGTTGCTGAACAGATCTTTCACCGGACCTTCACGGGTGTCCGCGCTGGCCGTCAGATGCCAGTTTTGACTCACCTTGCCGTTCAAGTAGAAAGCTAATTGGCCATCCAGCGACGAATCGACGGGCTGCGCAGCATTGTCACCTTGCTGTAGTTTTTCCGCCGCGCTCACACTGTTCTTCGATACCGTCAAGTCAGCAACGCCGAAGAAGAACAGGTCCCGGCGCTTGAACTCCAGATCGCGGAGATATAACGAACCATTGCCGGCGTTGTCGAGGACTGCGACTTCGACGGTATGCGTGCCGTTCGGGAGGATCTCCTCCGCAACGAAGTTGCCCTTCGGGTCAACGGGAACCTGGCGGCCGGCTACCCAAACAGCGTGGCCCACCGGTATACCGCTGCCCTGCACCTTCACCGTACCGCTGCCCAGCGTAATGCCCTGGCGTGCGAGGTCATTCTGGCCGTAGGCGGCGAGCAGCGCCTGCGTTGACGGCGTATCGGACTTCACGAGATTTCCAGGCGATGACTCGTGATAGAGCCATAGCGGCCGCGCGTCCGTTTCGTCGAAATTGCCTTTCGGGTCATAGGCGCGAAGCAAGTACTTGAGTTGACGTGCCGGGCCCGCGAGAATTTGTTGCGCCGGCTGCCATTCCGCAAAGCCTGTGTCATCGACCGGGATGATCGCGAGCGGTGCGGCCTGCAATGACTGCTGGTCGAATATTCGGATTTCAGAACGCTTGATGAAACTTCCATAGTTGCTATACATCCGGAAATGCACGACGGGTAGAGCAACTTCGTTGATGGGTTGGTTCACGACCACAGCGACTGGATCCGCCGCGACGCCCAGGCGCCGACGCGACTCGAGATTGTCAAGGTGGAATCGGATATTTGCGTTGTCGAGCGCCACGTCAGTGCAGCGCTGCACGTCGGAAGAGCTGCGGTCGAGATCATCGATCGGCTTGCCATCCACGGTGATGTGCATCACATTCAGATCGTATGGGCTCTTCGGACTCAGCTCTCGGGTCTGGCGCGTGATGTCCACGCCCTCATAGTTGTCCAAAGGCAACCGTTCGTCGTACACGGCCTGCACGCGCACGAACGACTCCTGGCTTTGAATGAAGCCAAGGTTTACGACGTCATCGGACTGGACGTAGCCGCGTCCCTCGTGTTCGGACCGGGCGCCTGCCAACAGCGAATCCTTCATTAGGATGTCCATGGCGTGACGGGCCCGCGCCGCGGAAAGACCGATGTCGTCGCTGTACACGGACGCGGTCCGGCGGTCGAGCTCCTCGTTCTTTGTGTAACCGATAAACCTTAGTCGCGCGTTGGTGCGATCCGCGATGTCTGCCAGTGCGCGATGCAGATCCGTCGCGTAGTCCGGCGGAATGATCAACTGACCGTTCTCGATCTTAATGTCCGGGACGCTTCCCCAGGTAGGTTCGTAAACCCTGGTCACCGTTTCCTCGACATCGTCAGGGCACAGTTGCGGCTCGTCGGTTAGATCCTGAAGAGGATCGTCATACCAGAACTCTACCTCGACGCGACGATTGGTCGCGCGTCCCTGCACGGTTGCGTTGGAGGCAATCGGGTGAGAGCTCCCGCGACCGTCGCTTTCGATCGCCGAAGCAGGCAATCCCAGGATTTTTTGCATGGCCAATGCCACGCGATGAGCCCTTGCCTTCGACAACGACAGAGCATTTCCGTAGACGCTCTCATCGCGACCGGCTAACGGCGCGTCGTCGGTATAGCCGATGAACCGGACTGTTACGCCCTGCTTGTCCCGCAGGTTGTTGAGTGCCTGCTGGACCTGTTTGGTGAAGGCATCAGAAATGGGAACGGTCTCGTCCTCGTACCGCAGCGGCATGATGAGATTTTTGACGCGCGTCCGGGGTGTTTGGCCTTCCTTGAAGCGCATTTTGCAGACGTCTTCTACGCGGCAGACTTTGATGCGCTTGACGTCATCAGCCTCGTTGGCCTTGAGCGACCATTCCTTCATTGACTGGTCACTGGACAGATGCCGCTCAGCCTGCTCGCCCGGCTTGGCCATGTTGACTTGGCCGATACACACGGAGGCCGTAATGACCAGGAATCCGAAAACCAGCAGTAGATGGCGTTGATTACTCATACGGTTCACCTACTCTCCGGCATACGCATATCGGACTTCCTGGGCGGGGCGCCACGACGCCAGAAGACTTCAGGCTCAATGGTCAGAACATAGCTGTCTTTTTTCGAGTCCCATGCGTCGGTCAATTGGCGCTTAACTGCTTGCACGCGGCGTTGGACCAGGGCCTCATCTTCGGTATCGGCAACGTAAGACAGGCGCAGCATCGACGGTGCTTTGCGCAGTTCCGCCAGGAGCACATCGAGGCGTGGCTTCCACTGCATGCGGATTTCCGTCGCACCCGGCTCGAACGCCGCATCCGACAGGTCGACGGCTACCACGCGGTAAATTGACGCACCGAAATCAAATTTCAGGGCCTTGCCGGCCGTGGCGCGCTTGATCTGTACCTGGTCGGTGGATAGCCGATAGCCGCTAGGAAGGCTTCTCTCGTCGAGCTTCAGCTCGAAATTGCTGCCGCGGGTCTCGTTCGGCGTGAGCGCGCAGGTAATGTGGAATCGCCCGTACTGATCCGTCGCCGCTGCCAGGCCTTGTGCCGTCAACACCCGTACGCCGGCCAGGCCTTTCTCGCCCGAATCCTGGCGGCCGTTTCGATTCACGTCATCGAAGACCTTGCCAAAAACGTCTGTGCAGTCGAAGGTCTGATCCGGGACGACACGGACCGTTGCAGTGGCTACACCGGATAGCGCCTGGCCAGTCTGGCCCTGCAAGACCTGCGCCCGGTTGGTGAACTCTCCTTCGCCAACACCGGCTCCGACTGCGAGCAATAAAGTAATGACGGGATGATCGTCGCTATCGAAGCTGAGGTTGTTCCAAGTGAGTTGGGTGGCTGTCACCACCGGCTCGGTGGGCACACCATTCAGGCGCGCGGAGCCTTTGATGTAACGGAAGCCCGCCGGAAAGCGATCCACAACCTGCACACCTTGCGCGGATGAACCCAGCAGAACACCGATCGTGATTGTGTAAGGGACCAGTTGCCCGCGAGTGACGTTGAGCAACGGAGTCGTCTTAGTGATCGAGATTGATCCCGCAGCCTGCGGGTCAACCGGAATGTGGTTGTTATAGATCTGGTTCGAACCAGGCACACTGGTGCCATTCAGCGTGAGATTCAGGTAGTACTTGGTCCCGGTGCTGGCCGGAGGCACGGAAGATGCCGGCGCAAACTCTGATCCTTGTGCTTCGCAGAACGGAACGGCCGGAAGCGCATCCTGCGCACCACCCGCACAGGTGGGGACAGAAAACGGCGCGGTCGCTGCGTCGGAAGCTGCAGGGATGGCCTTCGATTCACCGGCCACGAACGCCGCCGAGGCTGCGGTCACCTTGATCACAAAGTTGCCGCCGCTGGAGCAGGAAGGATCCGTGAAGTTGAGGTCGAAACGGTAATAGCCGTCCGCCGGGGTAATCTGGCCTTGTTGAGCCGGGTCATCGAAACAAGTTGCCGGCAATGGCGAGGTGCCACCGGCGCTCAACATGTTTACGGTCATGCCCGCAATCGGAGTGCGCGTCGTAGAGTTGTACACGACGCCGTTTGGCGAGATCGGCAAATTCAGATTCTGGAGATTGCTCCCCGCCGGCACGGTGATGTTGGTGATCCGCTGCAGGCTGTTGGTGAAGGCCGAGTCGGCGACGCCGAGCTTTGCCGTATTCGGGCCTGCTGCAGGCGCGATGAATCGCAGCTCGTATCGGTTTGTCGTCCCATCGGTGTTGGCTACGTTCGTCAAATGATAAACGCCGTTCGCATCGGTGAGAACGGTCTGCAACTGAACTCCATTAAGAAACAGCGCGACTGTCCAGCCCTGCAGACGCAGCTCGCCTGGATCAGGCACCTTGTTGAAGTTTGCATCGAGCCAGGCTGTGCCGTTCAAAGCTCCGGCACCGGGACCGATGACTCCTCCGATAACGATTGAAGCGCTGGCGCTGGCGGTCTCTGTTGGGGTGTTCCACGTCACCAAACCAGTGTTCGTGAGAACGGTGCCGGCGGGAATACCCGCTGCAATCTGCGCCCGGAAGCGCAAGTCAATCGACTGCCCAGGCTGCAACTGACCGTTGGTGGTGGAGTAGTCTGCTTTTATTTGCGATCCAACTACAGTGACGCCTGTCGCTGCGCCGTTCATTGTCGGCGCTGGGTTCACCAACGTGAGACGACCGACACCCGCACTGCTGATATCGTCAGTGATTACAACCGAGGCGGCCTCGAAGTTCGGGGGGTTGTTCGTGGGATTGGTCACGTGCACCAGGTAGTCAAGCTGTCCGCCCGGCAGCGCAGCGCCGCCGCCCACGACGGTGACTTGCTTGGTAATTGCCAGCCCTGGGACCACTACCGCGACGATCTTGGTGAGGTGCGCACCCTCAAGGGTGAAAAATACGTGACCACCGGGTGGAATGCCGCCGTTGCCGAAATTGACCACGCCACTGTTCACGTTAAAGATGGTGAAATTAATTCCCGCGGGGCCATAACCGTGTGGATCCGTTGCGATGGCACAATTGGGATCGGGCCCGGCAGGGCTGAACGTCCATCCCGGGAGGCCGCAGACTCCGTCGTCCTCAAGGCCAAAGATGGGGACTGTGGTGCTGCTGAGCTGCAAAGCGGTGATGGTCTTGCTGGTGTTGTTGACGACACCAATCATGTTGTCGTCGGCGCCGTTATCGTAAGAAGGAGCAGGATTGGGGAAAGTTGTTGCAATCGACCCGTCGGCGTTGAGCGTGATCAGAATGGTACAACCCTCGTTGGCGCGTCCATCCTGGTTAGCGAGATAGGTAGGGCTCACACCGCGTCCCGCGCCAGCATCGCCGCCGTTGATCACGGCGCACGTCTGTACCTGGGCAAACGCAGAGTTTGCTGCCATCAGCAGAACGACGATGCCGAAAACAAGTCGGACGCGGAAGTGGAGACTGAGGCGCAGCTTGTCGAGCAGGATTGCGATCCAGCTGTAGCCTGCACTCGCATGAATTGTGCTACTAGAAGTCAAAGTATGCCCTCGTTCCACTCGCCAAGTGTTTTCGAGACCGAATCAGGCCGCGCTGTGGGCTGATTTTGGCGGTCTCGTCGCCATCTCTCGATGGCTTTGCGTTTATCAAAATCGCGTCGAGGGTCAACTGATCAGATTCGCAAGCTTTTCTAAAACCTCCTGGCATCCATGCGCTTCCGCTTCGGGCCGGCATCAAGTCGCCGGCAAGAAGTCGATCGGGTACACGATGGTTACAGCCTGGACTCCGTCCTTTGCGCCAAAGTTGATCGTCTTGACCCGGCCCACCACCTGGGAAGAGAGATCCGGCGCATCCATGTCACTCGATTGCAACTGGCACATCGAGACGGACCCGTCTGGCTCGATCGTCAAGCGCAACACCATCTTGCCTTGCAACGCTGGATTGTTGCGTAGCGCACGGTTGTAATCGCGATAGAAAGCCGACTTGTAGCGATCGAACACGATCTGTATTTCTTCATCGGTACGGGAAGCTCCCATTCCTCCGCGTGACTTGGGCCGGTCACCACCGCCACCGATGGATGCGATCGAGCTGGTCGCGCGGACCACCTTGACGCCCGGCATTCCCCCGTTGCCGCCACCGCCACCGCCTCTGCCGCCACCACCTCCCACATTGCGACTCAGCGAGCCGGCGTCGATACCACCACTTGATCCCGGTGTATTGGTCGTCAGCACGGAATGTGATGCCTGGCCGCCTTCGTCCGTGGCGGCGTACCGCGCAGCGGTGCCGAGACGTGGTGCGACCTCGTCCTGAGCCAGGCTCGCGAACTGCTCCTTGAATGCCAGAATGCCGGCCTTGCCTACGGTTGGCTCAGGCGGCTTCGCGTCTGCGGTAAAGCCTTTTTCCGGACCCGATGGCAGTTCCGGTTTTCCTGGTCCTTTTACAGCTTCAGAGGGTCTTGGCCTCGGTTCGCCCGTGGTTGCTCCCTTTGCCGCCGGAGGCGGGACCGCTGCCACCGGGACTGGAACGGCTGCTGGATGATAGAAGACGATGTCGAGCTCTTTCTTCGTGCGCGGCGCGCCGCTGTGCATCATCACTGACGCTCCAACGATCATCAGCAAGGCCAGCAAAATGGCATGGAGCACAAGGCTCTCCACCATGCTGCGCCGGGACAAGACCCCGGATTCTGTGAACATGCTCCTGCTGGATTCCATGGTTGTCACCAAAGCAGCCACCTCAATTGGCCGTGATAAATTCGACCTTCAAATCTTCAACACTCGATTTCGCGAGATCGAGGATGCGCAGAACGCCCTCGTAATTCATGCGATCGTCGGCAGCCAGGAAGAGCACACGCTTCTCCGCTGGCCTGCTGCCCAGGATCGCTCCCACGCGCGCGGGCAATTCAGTGGCAGCAATTTTTTGATCTCCCAGCATCACGCTACAGTCCGCCGGAAGCCCTTCACCTGTCGAAGACGCGGCAATGTGGCAACCCGCGGGTGTGATGCTCAGGATCAGCTTTGATTCCTGGGATTGCGCCGGCGTGGCGTTGGTCGCAGTCTTAGGAATATTGACGTCATAGCCCTGCATGAGCAGAGGAACGACGACCATAAAGATGATCAGCAGCACAAGCACTACGTCCACGAGCGGCGTGATATTGATCTCGGACTGCAGACTTGATCCTGAATCGCCTCTGTTGAACTCCATGACTTCAATCTCCCTGCGCGCCTGAGTTGCGGCCTTTGGCGATCAACCCTACTCCCCGGAAACCAGTTTGCTCTATCGCCTGCATGGCCTCCCGGACCTGGCGGAAGTTCAGCTTTGCATCGCCCCGGATCACGATCCTGGGCTCCGTCTCCGCCGCTACTGCAGCACGCAACGCGTCGCTGAACTGATCACTCGTAACCTGCCTATCGTTGACCCAGAGGGCGCCGGCCTGGTCGATAGAGACCAGGATTCGACCTCTCTCGTCGCCCTGCTGGGTCGGCTTCTCCGTTTTCGGCAAGGCGACCTCCGGCCCTTTACGCATCTGCGGTGCCATCACCATGAAGATGATCAGTAGCACCAGCACTACGTCCACGAGCGGCGTGACGTTGATGGACGCCTGCATTTTGGCGCCTTCACCGAGCCGCATATGTGTCCTCCTGCTCATCCACTGAAATCTTGCCCTGCCGCTCTTTGATCGTCGGCGCTTTGAAGAGGCGGTTCATCAGCTTTGTAGAAGCCCGGTTCATCTCGATATGGAAAATTTCCACCTTGCCGGTGAAGTAGTTGAACCCGGCGACGGCCGGGATCGCAACGAAGATGCCGAGAGCAGTCGTGACCAGAGCTTCAGCGATGCCTCCCGAGACCACCGACATACCACCCGAACCAGTGGCAGCGATGTTCCGAAAAGCGTTGATGATTCCAGCCACGGTACCGAAGAGGCCGACGAACGGGGCTGTAGAGCCAATCGTAGCCAGGAAGCCGAGACCCTGCTTCAACTGGACCAGCGTCTCTGACATTGAGTCTCTGAGTGCGTCCATGACAAGCTCGTTTGAAGTTGAAGGGTTGCCACCGGACTTGCGGACGCCTTCGTATTCAAGGATTCCCGCCCCGACCACCTGTGCCAGGTGCGATTTCTGGTTCTGCTGCACAGCTTCAATCAGTTCCTGGACTTCGCCACCATGGAGGAACTTGGTGAACATTTCCCTGAACATCTGCGACTCGCGCGCGGCCGCGCGGAAGTGGCGGTACTTGTTAACCATCACTGCCACCGAAAAGAAAGAAAGCGCGATAAGGCAACAGATCACGGCGGCGCCAAATACGCCTACGTTTCTCAGCAGCTCCGTAAAGGTCATTTTGTTTCCTCCTGTGCGTCCGCACTACACAACCGATGCCTGCGGCGCATTTTTCATTTCTTCGTTTTTTCCTACGAACGTCCCTGGATCACGGTTGCAAGTAGAGTGAGTATTGAGCAGACTGCTGGCGGCAACAACAGTACACGTGTGCTAAGGTCTTCTCTATAAGGGTGTCAATACCTCCGTCCCGGTTACCATGGAATCGCTCCAACCTCGACTGGAAGGACAATGGTGAGCTGGTCTTTCGGAAGTAGCGCAAGGAAGAGCAAAAATGGACGGATTTTCCCGGGAGCGCTCAAACGCGGGAGCCATGGTCAGCTATCAAAGCGTTTAACGGCCCAGTGCGCGTGGCCGCGAACATATCATCCGGCAGAAAGTTGCATCGGGATCAGATGTATTGAGGGCGGCCGGAGGTTTCAGAGGTGAATGCTACTGGGAATATGGCGAGCAGGAACCGGAATTGAATTGAAGAGTGTGATTAGCATGGACGAATCAGGATGGTTAACAAGGAATGGCCCTACCCATGAAGAAATCTCTTTTTGAATGCAAAGCATTTCTCCGTGAGCTTCTGCAACGAGTCTATCGATTGCTTCTAAAAACCAGCGCTTGGATAAGTGACGGCCAGCTCACGGCTTCTTTTCTGATCTGATCTCGTAGTAGCGCAGCTCCCGCATGAACACTTCCTTGTCTACGGGCTGCCTGGAGTCGTCGAGCATGGGCGAGATGCCGGTCGCGCGGCCAACTTCCGAGCTCTTCCAGGGAACGATGACAAGCGACTTAGGCGTTTCCTCATTGCCCAAAACCGACATGCCCAGCGCCTGACCCCCGGGGACAGATTTCAACTTTGGTTCTTGGTCAGCCTGAGGCTCCGCTGCCTTCTCTTCTGTATCGGTCTTCACCTGGGCTGAGTCCGTCTGCGCCACGGGTTTCTTCGTTGTTGCTTCAGATGTCGCTCCCTGAGGCGCTTCCGTTTTTGCGGACGCTGCTTGCTTCTGTTTGCTTGCGGCTTCTTTCTTCTGTGTTCTGGCAGTACCGGCAGCGGGTTCAGTCACGGGTTTTTTATCGGGCGTTTTATCGGCTTGGGCCACAGCTGTCGCCAGCCCCGTCCCTAGCAGAAACACGAGTATCAAGACTCTCCTCATGACTTCTCCTTTCGGGCAGTCCTTTTGCGAAGATCGGCAATCCATTTGACGACGTCGGCATCGTCGGGAACAAGCCGGTTATATGCCTGGTAGTGTTCAAGCGCGCAGGAGTAGTCCCCGAGATACAGGTCACAGAGGATCGCAAGGTTGCGGTGCGCAAAGTGAAAGTCGGGGAATTGTGCCAGTGCGGCCTCGTAACTTGCACGCGCCTTTGCAAATTCTCCCTTGCGCCGCTGCACCAAACCGAGTTCGTTGTATGCGGCCACGTGATGTGGATTCAATTCCAATGCTTTTTGCAGGCTGGCTTCAGCGTGGTCAAGGTCACCACTACGGGCGTAAGCAATGCCAAGATTGATGTACGCTGCCGTTGACTTGGGCGCCTGTTCAGTCACCTTCAGCAGCAAGGGGATGGCGTGATCGTATTGCGCCTCACCGAGCACGCGCATAGCCTCAATGTATTTGGCGCGCACGTCTTCAGGGATGGGCTCCTGCTGGGTGATCGTAATTCCGTCTGCATCGCGTTCGAAATCCAGTGGCGCAGCCAGCATTGGCGCTGGCGGCGGTGGCACATTCGCCTTCGCCGCCTTGGCAGTCACGGTGTGTTGTGCATCAGGGCAGCCAATAATGAGCAACAGGGCCAGCCACGGAACGCCGCAGCAAATTGTCTTGATGGATCGGGTATTAACGCGGATTCGCATTTTTCCCTCCTCCGCCATTCGCCCCTGCTGGCGCGGGATGCGGTGTTTGATCTGGTGTTGAGCTTCCGTGGTTTGCCGACGCAGCACTCGTCTGTCCCGCAGCGTTGGCGCCTGGCGTCGCGTTGGCGGTGGCTGGCGTCGTAGCGGTATCGCTCGCCGTCTGGGTGACAGGCGGCGCAAGAGGCGAGCGGTAAGCGTAGCGTTCCATGGCGCCGATGTAGCCGCTACTCATTTCACTCTTCGCGTAGCGACCCGGCATCAGCACGGCAAGCCTGCTCAGACTTTTCTCAGTCCATGTATTGAAGAGGCCGGCGTGTAACGATTCCATGTTCTTCTCGTGTACCTTGATGGCTTTTTCCTCGAACGGAAACGCTGCCTCATCCAGTTCCGCCTCGAACTTGTCCAGGTCCGCCGGCTTCACGTCGGCGGGACGCTCTGACTCCTTCAGTGAACGGCTGAAGTCGAAATAAGTTTCGGCCATATAGAACGTGGCAGCCGCTGTTACATCGGCGATTTCGTAATCCACCAGCCCATTCATGGCCTTGATGGTGGCATCCATACGCAGCTTTTTATCTTTTAAGCTGACCTCAAATGGTTGCCGCAGCTTTATCGCGATGAAGGCCTGATAGGTTTGCTCCGCCAGTACCAGCGCAGATCGGGCCGCGAGAGTGCGGGTCCGGCCAGTTCTTTCGGGTCCGGCAGCACCATCAATACGTACAATTTCCGCCAACTCTTTCTGATAAAGAGCTTCGCTGTGATCGGCCTTGTGTATTTCAGACATCTTGAAATGAGTCTCCACGGCCGCTTCGGCCGGCTTGGGGAACTCGGTGACATAACGACCGTACGCAATCAACGCTTTGTCATTCGCATTGGACTTTTGATAGAGATCGCCTGCCTCGAGCAGCGATTCTTTGCGTACGTTGTCATCTTTGGATTCGGACGCCAGCCGTTCATACTCTCCGGCGGCGTGTGACAACTCACCGCTCTCTCGATAGGCATGTGCGATCAACCTGGTGGCTTCGCCCGCCATCTTGTTCTCTGGGAATGAGCTACGGAAAGATTCCAGCACGCCTGCGGCTGACTTCCAGTCTTTCAACTCAATCAGAGCAGCGCCTGCATCATACTCGGCCGTGGCGCGAATGGTGGATGTGGGAGCAGCCGTGCGAATCCTCAGGAAGTGGTCCGCAGCGGCGCGATAATCCTGCGCGTTTCTTGCCAACTCGCCCTGCTTGTAGATGGCGGCGGCAAGGTTATCAACGAACTTTGCATGTGAATCGTCGCCAGCCGGCGTGACCTTCAGCACCTCTGTGTAGCCGTGTTCGGCCTGCGCATACTCGGCCAGTTCAAACGAGCCATGAGCAACCACGATCCACGCAGAACGCCTGATGGCCATCTCCGCGCCCGGATATTTGTCGATGACGCGCTGGGCGGAGGTGACCGCCGGGCGAAAGTCCTTCATTTCGTATTGATCATCGGCGGCAGCTCCCAGGATCGCTGCAGCCTGTGCGTGAGTCGGGAATGTATCGGCGAACTTGATCGAGCTTGCAATGGTAGCGCGCTTGATAGGCTCGAGGTTTTCTTTGCCCGCTACCTTCAACTGTTCGCGATAGGCATAGACGGCAGCATAACCCGCGGCTGAAGATTGTGCGTTGGCCGGATATTCGTAAGCCGTGCGCTCGTACTGTTTGGCCGCTTCGCCGAAGTCCTTGTTCTCGAAGAGAAGGTCCGCGAGCCGGTAGTTGATCGTCGGTGACTCCGCGTCCTTCGGGAACGACTTGAGGTAGTCGCCATACCAACGTTGAGCCTCATGATAGTTCGCGAGCTTCTCATTAGCATCCTGCGATCCCTGATATTCAGCGTGGTAGTGCGTCGCGAGTTCCTTCAGGTCCGTCTTCAGGTAGGCCAGGGCCTCTGGCAACTCTTCCGGTTTGTTGTGCTGCCAGTATTCGGCCTGCAGTCCATACTTGGACGCAAAGTCCCGCTTCGATTCCAGAACGAGCTTGGGGAATCCGCCCTTGGTGAAAGTCTCTACCACACGCATGCTGAAACGTGGGGCAGCATGGTGGAATGGATGGAGCGCTATGAAGGCATTGTACGTCTTCGCCGCATCATCGTAGCGCAGTTTGGTCAGATAATGCTCGCCAAGATTGCTGTAAATGCGGTCTTCATAGGGTCGACTCTTGGTGCTGGTGAAGTACTGCTGGACTGCTTCCGGACCGCCGAGAGTGCTGAAACTCAAGCTGACTGCACGAAAAGTATCGGCAACGCGGCGTTCGTCTTCCTTCTCATGTTTCTCATCGAAGTTGTAACCGGTGGAAACTTTGTAGTCGAGCAGGGCCATGTAATTCTGCACCGCTTCCTCATACAGCTCCTGCTTGTAGAACGTCCAGCCGAGTTTATACAAAGCGAGCTCGTAGTATGAAGAACGAGCGCCGAGGCTGGTAATGGCTGAATAGGCGTTTTCGGCGTCCCGAAACTTTCTGCGCGTGAAGAAGTACTCACCGCGCCGGAACTGCACCTCGTCGAAGTGCACAGAATTCGGGTTCGCGCGAATGGCGCGCTCCATGGTTTCCATGGCTTCATCGGTGCGGCCAAGTTCATCATAAGCTCGCGCCATTTGATAAAGGACCTGGTCGTTGTCCTTGTAATTCGGGTACTCCGCGAGCAGCTTTTTATAGAGAGTGATCGCCTCGAGCGGGCCCTTGGGATTTGCTTCAGTGCCTTCCGCTTCGACCGGCAACGCGACCGGCTCGCCGCTTGTCGGGATCTTGTTCGCCGCCGTGGTGCGTCTCTCGAATTCCTGATCAGACTCGCCATGACCGGCTCCCGGCGCGGCAACCTTGCCTGGAGTGCGCACTGGAGTATTCGCCGCTACCTTAGCGGACTCAGGAGCGGGCATTGGCTTCGTCTTGCTCTCGCCGCTATGTATGCCGTACTGCTTCTCGAGTTCCAAGTCCGCGAGGCGGCGGATTGCTTCGGGCGTCATCGGGGTCTCCGGTGATTCCTCGAGAAATTTCCGGTACTGCTGCATGGCTTGATCGACGCTTTCCTTCGTCTCCGCCTCTTTCACGTCCGGGGCCACGTTATGCAGGTCTGCCAGCGTTCCCTGCGTAGGGGCCGGCTTGTGATGCTCGGCGCAGCCGGTGAGGAAAGCCGACGCAAGCATGATCGGAATTGCATAGCGGCGCATCAGCGTCCTCCTGCGTCAGACTGGGCGCGCGCGGCTCTATCGTAGCTATCGGCGACACCGAAGCGCGCCTGGATCTGCTGGGTCACCAACCGTTCGCGGCGAGCCTCAAGCTGGTTGATGGCGACGTTCTCAATCATTTGTCCCTGGCGGGTCATCAAGATATCCACATTCTTCAGCGCGCCACCAACGCGTTCGCGGAGCCGTGCAATCTGGGCGTCGTATCCGACATAACTGTGCGTCGCCGCTTGCCTCGCCCTGACGAACGCCTCGTACTGCTGATTGAGAGCGTCGACCTGAGTATTCAATTCCTTAAGGTGGTCAAATGCCGCGGTCAGCCGCTTGGGGTACTCGGTTTCCACCCGCCACGTGAGCAAACCGCGCAGGCGTTCCGCGCGGTGACGAAGCGCGAGTGATTCCGGGCTGTCAGAGTTGCCGAGCTGCTTTTCAATGAGTGCGATGCGCTCGCTGGCGATCCGCTCGTCTGTGGTTGCCAGGTAATCCGGGCGCGGAGCGGTAAGCATGGCGTGCAAACGCTCGTCGAATTGCTTGCGCTGCTGGAGTCGCACGCGCATCCGCGAATCCAGCTCCCGAAACCTGGCATCGATCTCCGGCAGCAGAGGCTCGTAATTCTGTTTACGCAATCGGATGATATCGTTGAAGGCCTCAAGGTTGGTTTGGAAGCCCGCGAGCTTCGACCGCAGATCCTCGAGATCGAGGTAGTTCTGCAACGCGGTCTGGAAGTCGTGAGATGCCATCAACTCCATCAGGTAGTAAGTTTCCGGCGCACCAGGCTGGCTTCGCAAACGGATCACCCAGGTTTGGTCCTCCCGGCTCTCCTCGCGGATCAGAGCTTTCAAAAACAGGCCTGCCTTGATGCTATTGATCGATGCATCTACCCTTTCGATCTGGTTGCTGTACAGCTCAAGCGCGTGGCCATACGTGACCGCGGCGCGACCGTATAGCTTCAAGTCGGCGTACGTATGCGGCACGGCAAGCGTGGCTTCCTGGACTGCGACATCCGTCGGCTCACGATTCGCCAGGATATTCCAGGGAACGAGCGCACGATCAAACTGTTTGGACGAGGTGTCAGCCCAGCCGGCCCACAGCAGGGCCTGGTTCGAGAACGGTCCATCCAGGCGGACGCGATCCAGTGCCTGCTTTGACCGCTCAAAGTTGCCCGATTCGAACAGGAGGGAGCCAAGCACCAGGTTGGACTTGTCGCGGATCGCGAGACCGGCCGGATCATCCGCCGGCAGCCGCCCTGCCTTGTCAAGTTGCTCTACCGCTTCCTGTTTTTTCCCGGCCCGTAACAAAGCTATACCAAGGTTGTAGGTGACAAACCCGGCCAGACCCGGGTCGTTCTGCAGGCGATTGAGCACTTCGATGGCGTCGTTAGGCCGGTCTGTCGCCATATAGATGTTCGCGCGCAGAAAATCGACATCGTCCTTTATCTTTGCGGGCACGGTACCCTGGATTCGTCCCAGAGCCTGCAGTGCATCGTCGAGCTGATCTTTTTGGAAGTGAATGCGGGCGAGCCTGAACGCGGCTTCGTTTCGTACGGCCTCATCGACAGCACCTTCAAGCACCCTCTTGATGGCGCGTCCGGCGCGATAGTGCATACGGTAGTCGAGTTCGAAATCGCCGACCGAGAATTCGGCCTCGTTGATGTTACGGTGAAGCGTATCGAGTCCGGGTTCGTCCAGACCGTGGTACTGTGCGAGTTCGGTGTCGAGCCGCTGGATCGCTTCGAAATACTGGCCCTGGTAGGCGTGATAGAACGCTTCGTCGAAAAAGAGGTCGTCCTTCTGGCTCCCAGCGGGCTTCTGATACCCAGCCAAAGAGGGGCCGGCAGCCAGTCCCAGCACCAGGACGAGGCCGAGTCCGATTATGCGGCGAATCGCTCGCATCGATTACAACTCCCCAAGCGTGATCGGGGTGCTGCCGGAGTCCTGTCCGGCGACTGTCAGTTCCACCATCTTTGGCTTAACTTCCTTACGGAACGTAAAGTGCTCCGTGCGGTTGAAGTCCGCGCCGCCCTTTAGCTTGCCGTCTACAAGCACGTTGAGCTGGTGATCCCCCGTGGCCACATTGCCCACATAGATCCGTTGCACGCCACCCTTGCGCAATGCCTCGAGCTCTTTTGCGCTATAGATGTAGTGGGCAACAAGCTGACCATCAATCTGGAGCCGCACGGCATCGAGCCGCATCTCGTCGCCTTTGGCCAATGCCACGAAGATCGCGACCTGTGTCCCTGACGGGTAAAGCAGTTTTTCCTCAAGCTGGTTCAGCTCCGCAGCAATGCTAAGAACGTCTGATTTGGTCTGCTGAACCTGTTCGTCGAGGTCTCTCATCTGCTTTTGGTCGGGGTTGGCATCGGCACTTTTCCGCCCAGTGCTCTTGTCTTTCTGTTCGGTCTTCTTGTCGCCCTGCACCGGCGCAGCCTGTAATCCCGAGAGAGCCGCACACGAAAACACTAGAACCAGAGCGGTCACAACCGTTAAACGCGCTATATTTTTCATCACTGTACTCCCACGCAGCCCTTAGACAGTCGTTTCCGACCTAATTAAGTATTAGGCAGACTGTTGGCGGCAACAACGGTACACGGGTTCTAAGGTGCCATCGACCCGTGTGTCCGATACCTCCGTGCGAAGCGCAACTTATTGCGAGGAAGTGCAACATGGGCATGACCGGTGGCAGCGAGAAGGCAGGTACTGACGTGCAGTGCATGGAGCGAGCCTGATTGGAATCGGTCTATGAGAAAACGAAACGCCGGGCAAACGGGCTTGTTGCCGGCAAACTGTTGGCTGGGAAGAAGCAGCCGGAGAGAAATTCAATGATTCATTAGCAGGGAAAGAACTGGGGAACGAGGGGAGTTCCCTTGCAAAACCGATTGATCGTTGATCAATGTAAGTGATTGAGAAGGTTGGTTTGCGGCCACCGACCTTTGGGTTATGAGCACCCTTCATACGCTCGTTCTACGCGGCCTCATCGCGTGTGGAAACGGCATAAAGAATTAACTCAACGCGGCTGGAAATTCCTAGCTTTTCGTAGATGCGAAACAGGTGGTTTTTAATTGTATGCTCGCTTAGACGGAGACTCGCTGATATCTCCTTGTTTGTAAGACCCTGGGCTACAAGTGGGATAATTTCTTCTTCCCGCTTGGTCAACAAAATTTCCCCACGGGCATTGACGCACCGAAATGGAACAGTTTTTTCCAACTCTGCGAGCACTTGCAGCAGGTCAGAGCTGCTCGCCCACACCTGCCCACTATGCACAGCGACGATACAGCGGCCCAATAAGCGCGTGGAACTGGAGCGCTTAAAGATCCCACGTGCCCCGGCTCGAAACGCATCGATCACCAAATCGTGTTCCGAATCGTCCATCAAAACCACACATTGCGTTACCGGGGATAACTGGCGTACCTGCCGCAAAATCTCGAAACCTCGATATGGTCCATCAACCAGGTGCGGGCTGATGATCGCGATGTTGGGTCTGAAATTCACAATCGCATCCAGAGCCTCACGCAAATTTACAACTGGCTTCAAAATATTGAGCGCCTTTACCCGGCTCAGAACGCGGGCGAGCAACTCCGCTGTCATCTGGTTGTCGTCAGTAATGACAACGGATACACGTTGGTCGCTCTTATCCAGCGATCCTGGTCCCGTCTGTATATGGTCGTGAGACCGAGGAGATTTATCAACTGCTTTGAGCCTTGTCGAGCGACTCCTCAAAGCTACAGTCGCGCGAGTTCCCATAAAACCCTCGGGCATTCAGGCAACGCTATTCATCAAACCCATGTCGCCTTGGAGGCTCTCTGCTTGCAAGAAACGTCCTGTTCAGATTGGTAAGCTAAGACAATTTCAGATTGGTGAGCTAAAACAATTTTCAGGATTGGTGACCTAAAACAATCTCAGATCGGCGAGCGAAAACTATGTCAGAGAGTAGCGATCAAGGGGAGAAAGCAATTTGTGAGAAGCGAGAATCGTGTTGCATAAATGGACTTTGCTGCGCGGTCCCGACACCAAGCGATATTTTACCGTATTCGCGAGGCGCCTAAATCGAAAGAGGAAATTATCTCAAAATTAATCTTCATCCGAATTAAGATCTTCTCATGTTATGTCTGATTGCCGGACCGCTTTCCTTTAGTGTTTATGTCTGATGCCAGACCCGTTTCTTGTTATGTCTGCTGTCAGACACATTTCTTTTTGCATGTGCGCACATCATCTTAAACTTTGTGATTGAACGATAAAGCCCTCTTTACCCTCAGTGTCAGAGCTGACCATGAGAAGATTGGCCCCAGGACTTTCTCAGCTGAGAAGTACATCAGCTACAGGGGACAGTGAGTGCACTCAGTAAGCACCAATCTACCTCTTGCAGGCAAAGCATCTCGACCGATATTCTCGCTTGGTACGACGGAATGAGCTTTCAAGATTTCTTAATCGCTCATCAAAATGTAGTTGAGAGGGCGAAGCTATGCTCGCCAGGGTCGATGCCGCACCTGAAACTGCGGATATAAGTTCTCCTGACTTCCGGGTTCCACGCGATGAGTCGCTTCAAAAACAGGTCTGGTACGCGGTCTACACCCGTACGCGCCATGAAAAGTCGGTTGCCGAACACTGCAATCAACGAGGAGTTACCTCTTTTCTTCCCCTCTACTGTGTGAAGCACAGGTGGAGTCAGCGTTTTGCGAGTGTTCTCTTGCCTCTTTTTCCATCTTATGTTTTCGTCCAGATCGCGCCGCAAGATCGGGTCAGGGTCCTGAGCATTCCAGGCATCGTCTGCATCGTCTCCTTCCACGGGTTTCCGGCGGTAGTGCCTGATTCGCAAATCGAATACCTAAGCCGGGCGATGACTCTAGGCAAGGCCCAGCCTCACACTTATCTTCGATCGGGGAAACGGGTTCGAGTTACGGCAGGACCTTTAGTCGGATTGGAAGGAATTGTGACCGAGGTCAAGAACCATGTACAAGTTGTCGTGTCCTTCGAATGGATGAACCGTTCAGTCGCCATTTCCCTCGATCCAGCGGAAATGCAGACTCTATGCTGAACACTTTTTCTAATTCAAACTGTGTTTCCTCAGCGCCCTGAAAAGAAAAATATGGAATGCAGCCAAATACCGGCCGCAAGCTCCTTCTATCCTGATGCTTCCGGCGAAGGTTTTCTCAGGCACTTTGGATTCCGAGAACAACCCTTTGCGGTCACGCCGGATCCTTCGTACCTCTTTTTTTCCGAGATGCATCGCGCTGCTCTGGAATCACTGGTCAATTCAATCGAGTGCAACCTGGGATTTTCTGTCCTTATTGGCGCGCCTGGAATGGGAAAGACCTCCCTGCTGCTCAGGTTGTTAACGCAATATCGCGCAACGGCACGCACTGCCTTCGTGTTTCAGACACAATGCAAGCCGCACGACTTGCTACGCCATCTCGCGTACGAATTTGAGATTCCTTTGCCTAAAGACGATAACGATGAGGTCTTGTTGCACCGTCAACTGAAGGAGATGCTCGTTCATGAAGCCCATGCCGGACGCAAAGTAATCGTTATGATTGATGAGGCACAGAACCTGTGCGAATCATCACTGGAAGCAATTCGACTTCTGTCGAATTTTGAGACTCGGCGAGCGAAGCTTTTGCATATTGTGCTTGCCGGCTCCGGGCAATTGAATGAAACCTTGAGTTCGCCAGGACTTTCGCAGTTGGCACAGAGAATTTCCACAGTATGTCACCTGGAGGCTTTGCGCCCTGATGAAGTGAGTGATTATGTGGCTTTTCGTCTGGAACGTGCCGGGTGCACACGCGCCAAAAACCTTTTCTCATCTGAAGCGCTGTTTGAAATCGCTGAACACGGAAGTGGTGTACCACGAATCATCAATTCCCTGTCCTACGGCGCTCTCTGGCAGGCATACATCTTCAATCAGCCGGACGTCAGTGGCAATCTGGTACGGCAGGCTGCGCGAAACCTTATCCTTGCAGACCCACCCCGACAAGGAGAGCACGACCACCGGCCCAGGCAATATCCTGAAATTTCTGCATTAAAGACAAAATACGCATTTCTCGATCAAGCCGGCCATTCCTGGTTCGCCGGGCCCGTGCCTGCGCGAGAGACTGATTTCGCAGAAGATAAGCGGAACGGTGCTGTGGCCCATTCATCCGCAAAAGATGAGAGAGAACAGAACCCATCCTCTCGGTCAAAGGAGAGCGCTACCGAGTTCGCCCAGGAGGAAGCCCAGGAACACTCGCCCCTAATCGCCGCCGCCGAAAGTGTTTCTGTCCTGCCGACCAGCGTTCCAGTACTCCGGGGTACCAGGATTGATTGGGTTTCTATCGTACTCATCTTGCTCGTATTGATAATCGTAGGTATGGGTTGGTATCAATTTCGGGTCAGACCTGAGACAGTTTCAAAATCCAGCGGCGGTCCTCCTGAGAACGTATTGCAGAGTACGAATACAAGTTCTGGGGCGGCGCCGGCGATTGCACCAGCCACCAGTGAGGTGATTGGAAAAATCAATAATTCCGTCAGACCTGGCGTCGTCACCCACCCGAAATTGCCGCCCGGCAAAGAAAAACACGAAGCTTTGCCTCAGCTCCTGCTTCCGTCAAAACTTCACCCGGGGAATGCGTCCGCTGAGAGTATTCCTCGTGACGCACCAGCTTTGGGCAGTTCCACATCGGTGGACTTGCTTCTGGCACCCACTTCTCATGCCTGGTCTCCCCAACAACCTGATGTTCGACCGGTGGTGGACGAACCTGAAAACCCGGACCAGAAGCCGCTCGGTGATCCAGTCAAAGTTGTCAAACCTGATTATCCAAAGGTTGCAACGTTGGGTCACATAGAGGGCGAGGTGATCGTCGAAATGCGAGTAGCCCCGGATGGACACGTTCAAAACGCGCGAGCCATTGCTGGTTCGCCAGTTCTTGCGGTAGCAGCCGAAGAAGCGGCACGCCGATTTGAGTACCCGCCATTTCCCCAAGGGCACGCTCTGGCCGTGACAACAGTGCGATTCAATTTCAAACTGCAGGATCCAGAGAGCAAGCAATGAAATCTAAGATCGAGCGATCGGGCGCTGGCGGTTAGCTTTTGCGGGCTTGATATGAGTAGAGACTTTGAAGTTTTGCACAAGGTGGAGATGGGTGGCATTCCCGCACGAATCGCTGACAGCCGTCACAGGTTTTCAGAATTCGGCGGATTTGCTGGAAACACTGATGGTTACGGTACGCGCGCGGATAAGCCAGCACGCCTGCCTGAGTCCAATTGGTTGAAGGCGCTTACTGTTATACGCAAGCGCTGGCGTCTTGCGGCCTGTTTTGCCGCACTTACATTATGTCTGTCAGCAGCAATAGCATTTTCCATCAAACCTGAATATGCACCGTGGGCGCGACTGGAGATTGACCCACCAGGATCGGAAACATTCTCGATGCAGAGCGCGGCTAATTCGGCCAGCGAATTGCAATATCTGGAGACACAGGCACAGAGCCTTCAGACAGACGATCTGGCCATTGCCGTAATCCGAAAGCTTGGCCTTGACAAGAATTCCGACTTTGTCTCGAAGACCACGTCAGACACAGCCTCAGCCGATCCGCTTGTGCTTACTCCAAACGAGAATAGCGCCTTGCGGACCTTGCGCTCACGGCTTAAAGTGCTGCACGATCCCAATAGTCACGTGATAGCGGTCAGCGTCACCACCCATGATCCGCGACTCGCAGCCGACGTAACCAACAGCATGGTGCAAATGTTTGTGGACCGTACCCTGCAGGCGAGGCACGACACAATCGCCCATTCGAGGGAATGGCTTCAGGGTCAACTGGAAGGAGTTCGTGCCACGGCAGAGCAATCCAATCGCGACCTTGCCGATTTTCAGAAGAAAACCGGTGTTGCCGATATCGACGAAGGGAAAAATAGTTTTGGCGATTTGATTACCGATTTGAATAAGCAACAAACCCAGGTCCAGTCGGAACGTATTCAGCTACAGTCCTTATTAGAAAAAGGCCGGTCCGGCGGCCTCGCTTCCCTGCCTCAGGTGCGCGAGAACCCGGTTATCCAGAAGATTACCGAGAGTCTGGCCGAAGTGCGAGCTCAGCTTTCGCACGACCGGGCGATATACGGAGTCAACCATCCCAACACCAAAAAACTGCAGAACCAGGCTGACGAACTAGAAAAGCAACTGGCGATACAGAGGCAGGAAGCTCTTGACCAGCTAAGGATGAGCTACGACGTAGCGCGTGCCAGAGAAAAATTGATGGCTGGGCAGAAGCTCGAAGCCAGCCGAACTATCGGCGAAATGGCCCAATACAACGGGTTGAAGAAACAGGCACAGGCGCAAGCTGCGTTATACAACTCTTTGCTGGGCAGGGTGGAAGAAGCAGGCATCGCGGCAGCATCGCAGTCCAGCAACATTCGTGTGATTGATCCGGCTCGCATCCTCGACCACCCCACCAGCCCCGCCCGCCTTCGTACCATGGCGCTGGGCCTTGTTGCCGGGCTTTTCGGAGGAATCGTGCTCGTATTTGTCCGCGAAAAACTGGATCGCCTGGTTCGCACCCCGCAGGACGTTCGCGAATGGACTGGTATCCCGTCAATCTCAGTCATCCCAGAATTCGCACGCATCGGATACCAATCCAGGCGTAACAGCCTTTCTGTCCCCGCGAAATTCCTGCTGGAGCGGCCGCATTCGCCTGAGTCGGAAGCGGTACGCGCCCTTAATGCGGACATCGTCTTGGGAAACATGGAGCAGCCACAGGCCATACTGGTCACCTCCTCTCTGCCTGGTGAAGGAAAGACCACCGTGGCAGTGAACTTAGCTCTAGCCCTTTCGCAACACGGGAGAACATGCCTGGTCGATGCCGATTTGCGCCGCTCCTGCGTGGCGGACATGTTCGGCTGCAATGCCGACAAAGGCCTGGGCGAAGTCCTGGTCGGGACGATGGCTCTGGACGACGCCCTGGTAGTCATCAAAGATTCTCCCACTTTGGTGCTTCTCCCTGCAGGTAAGTCGAATGAGGAGCACGCACACCTGATCATCAGTACGGCCATGAAATCAGTGATGACTTCGTTACGCAGGCGGTTCGACTTCATTATCGTCGATTCCGCTCCCGTCATTCCCTACGCTGACGGGAGGGCTCTCTCCACCGTTACCGACGGGGTAGTTTTCGTGACCCGCTCCGGCAGCACGCCTGCCGATGCGATGGTCCGCAGTATGGAATTGCTTTCCGAAGTGAAATCAGCTCCGGTCATTAAGATCGTGTTGAACGCACATACCGTGTCATCCCAGGACTACAGTTACGGCAAATACAAACGCAACTGATCTGCGGGTCTAGCTGATACTCCCATAATTGAGTTCTATCTTGCCTTTCTTATTCCAATTCCTGCAGTCCCGGAAAGCGTTGATCATCGCATTCCAGACATTGCTGATCGTAGCCACCTATTACGTTGCGTTTAGCTTGAGACTTGACTTCACGTTAGATACACGGTCGCGTCACGTTTTCCTCCTGTCATTACCCTGGGTGCTCGTCATTAAGCTCATCGTTTTCGCTGTTTTTGGCCTCCTCCGCGGTTGGTGGAGATATGTGGGGATGAATGATCTTATCGATATCACCAAGGCAAGCGTGACCAGTGGGACATTGCTGTATGCGGCATTCTGGGCGGGCATGTGGCCCCGGCCTGGCTATCCCAGGTCGGTAATTCTCATCGACTTATTGCTGACAATTTTCTGTATCGGGGGGGCCAGAGTTGCTGCACGTTTCTATGCTGAGACCGTGAACAGTTGCGTGGCCAGGAAGGCGACGCTAATCGTAGGCGCGGGCGTCGCAGGCAGTACGATTTTGCGAGAATTGAAACAGAATCCTAATCTGGACTACAAACCAATCGGGTTTGTTGACGATGATCAAAGCAAGCTCGGCATCAAGATCCACGGTCAGCCCGTCCTCGGCGCCACCAGAGACATTGGCCGGTTGGTTGCAACTCATGACGTCCAGTGCGTCTTGATCGCCATCCCATCAGCGAATGGCGAAAAAATTGACGAGATCGTCGGCAGGTGCTCGCAGTCAAAAGTCGAGTTCAAGATCCTTAACGGGATCGGTAAACGGATTGAAGGCGAGCCGCGCATCAACCAGTTACGGCAAGTGCGTCTTGAAGACCTCCTTGGCCGCGAGCCCGTTCATTTGGATCTGAGCAATATTGAGAGGAAGCTGCGGGAGCAGTCAGTCTTGATCACGGGAGCCGGCGGTAGCATCGGTTCCGAGTTGGCCCGGCAGGTCGCTAAGTTCCGCCCAGCGAAGCTCGTGCTGTTCGAAAGATCGGAAACTGATCTTTTTCGCCTCTGCTGTGAGCTGCACAGCAATTTCCCCATGCTGAATTACGTGGCGGTTATCGGAGATATTCTGGACGTGAGCCTGTTACGCGAAGTCTTCTCCGCCCACCGGCCCCATTCCGTTTTCCACGCCGCCGCCTACAAGCACGTGCCAATGATGGAGACGAATTGTTTCCAGGCCGTGACGAACAATGTCTTCGGTACATACAATGTTGCGCTCGTCGCACGCCAGTTTCAGGTTAACGATTTCGTAATGATATCCACAGACAAAGCAGTCAAGCCCACCAATATCATGGGGGTAACCAAGCGGATCGCCGAGCTCATCATACTTGGCCTGCAACATCAACAAACTCGCTTCATGGCTGTGCGATTCGGCAATGTCCTCGGCAGTAACGGCAGTGTACTGCCAATCTTTGACGAGCAGATTCGAAATGGCGGCCCGGTCACTGTCACTCATCCTGAGGCTAAGCGGTATTTCATGCTGATTCCTGAAGCCGTGCAGCTTGTGTTGCAGGCATCAACCATGGGAAGGGGCGGGGAAATCTTTGTCCTGGATATGGGTAAAGACATCAAGATCGATGATCTTGCCAGAAACATGATCCGCTTCGCGGGAGCGCAGCCCGGCAAGGAAATCAAGATCGTCTACTCCGGCCTGCGGCCCGGCGAAAAATTGATTGAAGAGCTGCGCCTCAAGGGCGAAAATTTCACCTCCACCGCCCATGAAAAAATTCGCGTTCTCCAAAGTGGCAAGGTTGATTTCCTCCAGATGCGCAACTGGCTAGACGAGCTCGCGGCCCCCGTGGAATCAAGAAACGTGAGCGGCCTTGTAACCATGCTCACCAAGCTGGTGCCTGAATATCGCCCTAGTGAAGAAATTCTGACGCTCTGTGAAGTGGATCGCCACGATTCAATAGCAGGTTATCGCAGGGGCCGGGCCAGTTTGGCAGGCACTCTCACTGACGCCGCCGCCTCCTGACGCAGGGCAAATAACTCAGGACTTGACCAGCTGCGTCGTGCCCAAGCGGGCAACGATCCGGGAGCGGTCCATCGTCCATCCATCATTTCAAACCAAATAGGAGCAACAGTGGCCACAAACATAGATAGCACAACGCTCGTAAAACAAGAGAAGGCGGCTCCGCTGCAGTTTCTGGATCTAGGAAAACAGTACGAGCAGATTCGCCTCGAGGTGAAGCGCGCGGTAACGCAAGTTCTGGAAACCCAGCGCTTCGTGCTTGGACCGGAGGTAGAGCAATTTGAAGCGGAAATAGCCAACTACTTAGGCTGCCGGTTCGCTGTGGCTTGCGCTTCTGGAACGGATGCGCTTATTCTGGCGCTCCTGGCAGCAGGCGTCCGTCCTGGTGATGAGGTCATCACAACGGCTTTTACTTTTGTCGCCACCGCAAGCGCGATCACGCGGACCGGTGCGGTGCCCGTGTTCGCTGACATTGACCCGATCACCTACAACATCGATCCAGAAAAGGCTCGCGAGGCGATTTCCTCGAAAACCAGGGTTATCATACCGGTCCACTTGTTTGGACTGGCAGCGGAAATGCAGCCAATCATGAACCTGGCTACGCAGCATGGAATCACGGTAATTGAAGACGCGGCCCAAGCCATTGGCGGCGCATATCACGAGAAGAATCTGGGGACCATCGGCTCCATGGGTTGTTTCAGCTTCTTCCCCTCTAAAAATCTGGGAGGAGCCGGGGACGGAGGCATTGTTACAACCAACGACGCCACTTATGCTGATCGCCTCCGGCTCTTGCGCGTCCACGGCAGCCGGCGTAAGTACGAATACGAAATTCTCGGTATGAACAGCCGCCTGGATGCAATCCAGGCAGCAATTCTACGCGTGAAGCTGCGTTACCTGGAGCAATGGACGGAGCAGCGGCGCCGGAACGCCGGGCGATACCACAGGTTTATTCCCCAATCTTTCTCCACCAGTTCCATGGTCATGCCTGTGGAACCGAACGGAACACGCCACGTCTACAATCAGTTCACCATTCGTTGCAAAGAGCGTGATCGTTTGCGCGAACATCTGCTTCAGAGCGGAATTCCTACCGAGATCTACTATCCTCATCCCCTCCATCTTCAACCCGCATTTTCCTATCTCGGCTATCAAAAAGGCAGTCTGCCTTATGCAGAATCTACTGCGCAGGAAGTCCTCTCCCTGCCGATTTATCCCGAGCTCACCGAAGACCAGCAACAGAGGATTGCCGGCGCATTGGTTGATTTTTACGACCAAATCCCCAATGCGAAGAATAAGGAGGAGTAACTATGGCTCGAGCAAACATTGCTGTCATCGGTTGTGGATACTGGGGCAAGAATGTGGTTCGCACATTTCATGGTTTGGGTGCGCTGCGGTATGTGTGCGATGTAAGTCCGCTGGCGCTTGAAGATGCGCGGACGAAATATGGTGTACGGGTGAGTTCAAGCGTCGCGGAAGTCCTGGCCGATCCAGAAGTGGAAGGCGTTTCCATCGCAGCCCCGGCAGTCCAGCATTATGATTTAGTCAAACAGGCACTGAAAGCGGGCAAGCATGTCCTGGTTGAGAAACCACTGGCTCTGCGGTTGGTGGAAGGACGGCATTTGGCCGAACTTGCAGACTCTCAGCATCGCGTACTCATGGTAGGTCACATTCTGCAATATCACCCGGCAATTATTAAGCTGAAAGAGCTGATTGCGGCTGGAGAGCTGGGCAGAATCAAATACATTTATTCCTCACGCCTTAATCTGGGAAAGCTCCGCGCAGAAGAGAACATACTTTGGAGCTTTGCACCGCACGATATTTCAGCGGTGCTGTACCTGCTTGACGAAATGCCCACAACAATTGCGAGCCACGGGGGCACTTACGTAAACTCGCGCGTTGCAGACACAACCCTGAGCACTTGCCAATTTGCCAGCGGTGTAAACGTTCACATATTCGTCAGCTGGCTTCATCCATTCAAGGAGCAAAAGCTCACGATTGTTGGCGGCAAAAAAATGGCCGTGTTTGACGATATGCAGCCGGAATCAAAGCTGGTTCTGTACTCGCATCGCATTGACTGGGTGGACCGCGTGCCGGTGGCGCGGAGTGATCAGGCTCATGTTGTGGCAATTGAAAAAGCGGAACCGCTTCGCGTTGAATGCGAACACTTTCTGGACTGCATGGAGAATGGAAAGCAACCACGTACTGATGCCAGGGGAGCTCTGCAGGTTTTGGAAGTGCTGGATGCATGTGAGCGATCGCTGCGCAACGGTGGCAGTCCGGTTGAACTCAATGGCAGCGAACAGGATTATTTTGCCCATCCCACCGCGGTCATCGATCATGGCTCTGAAATCGGAACCGGGACCAAGATATGGCATTTCTCGCACATTATGGCGGGGGCAATGATTGGTGAGCAGTGCAATTTCGGGCAGAACGTGGTGGTCAGCCCTGGGGTAAAGATCGGCAACAACGTCAAGATTCAGAACAACGTCTCCGTGTACACAGGTGTTGAACTTGAGGATGACGTGTTCTGCGGGCCTTCCATGGTTTTCACCAATGTCATTAATCCACGCAGCCACATTAACCGCAAGAACGAATACCGTCGCACGCTGGTGAAACGAGGAGCTTCGATCGGCGCCAACGCGACTGTGGTTTGCGGAACCACCCTCGGCGAATACTGCTTTGTGGCAGCCGGCGCCGTGGTGACCCACGACGTCCCGGATTACTCACTGGTAATGGGCGTACCGGCAGCGCACGTGGCCTGGATGTGCTCATGCGGGACAAAACTTCCGGCCTTTCGTCAAGACACCAGTTGTCCGGAATGCGGCCGGCGATACTCGATGGAGAATGGAAAGTGCCGTGCCGCAAAGCCGGCGGAAGAACACCGAAAACGGAGAGTCGGGCCTGTTGCGGCTTGATTTGCAAAGCGAAAGCAATCGGGCGATGCCGCTAATCTCCATCATCGTTCCAATGCGAAATGAGGCGGAAATGATTGCCGGCTGTGTGCGTTCCCTGCTGGCGCAAACCATTTCGCCCTCAGAGTACGAGATCATCGTGGTGGATGGCATGTCTGACGATACTTCCGCCGATATCGTCGTTAGGCTTCAGACGGAAGCGGCAAATTTGGTCTTGCTGAAAAATCCTTCCCGCACCATGCCTGCTGGAATGAATGTCGGACTCAGGAATTCTTCCTCGCCCATCGTGGTCGTGGCAGGCGCGCACGCCAGCTTTCCTTCCGATTATCTTGAGAAATGTCTGACGTATCTGGATGAAACCGGCGCCGACGTGGTGGGCGGCCCTCTGGTGACGACGGCACGGACCGCCGGATTTGTGCCCCGCATGATTGCCGCAATCCTAAGCAGCCGATTCGGTGTTGGTAACGCCGCCTTCCGGACAGGACTAACAGAAGGATGGGTTGATACGGTCCCCTATCCCGCATTCCGCCGGGAGATATTCGAACGCTGTGGCCTGTATGACGAACGCCTGGTTCGCGCTCAGGATTGTGAACTGCACGCACGTATCCGCCACAACGGCGGCCGCATCTACCAGACTCCCGAGTTGAAGACTTACTACCACCCGGTCGCCACTTTTCAAGCATTTTGGCACAAGGCATTCTCGGATGGAAAATGGCAGTCCTTCGCAGCGATGACAAATCCACAGTCGCTGTCGGTGCGCCGCTTCGTCCCGGCCTTGATGGTGCTGCTGCTGGCTGGATTGGCAATACTCGCTGTATTTATTCCCAGAATAAGCACGCTGCTTGCAGGCTTGTTGCTTCTATATCTGCTGGCTGGATTTTACTTCGGCTCCGTTCAGAGACGGATTTCTGGCCTGTTGTCCACAATTTGCTTTCCCTTCTGTGCTTTCCCATTCCATCTTTGCTACGGAATGGGAACACTTGCGGGGCTGTTGAATGCTCTTGCCGCACCTGCCCACGCAAAATCGAAATATAAAATGAGCCCGCCCAACGGCGAGACCGCAGCAAAACCAGAATGAAAAGAAGTTTAGATATTTTTACCTCGCTCTGTGGTCTTGTCATAATCTCGCCTCTTCTATCTGTACTTGCCGTATGGATTATCTTTGACTCGCCTGGGCCGGTATTTTATCGAGGCGTGCGTGCCGGCCGGATGGGCCGCCCTTTCCGTATTTACAAGCTGCGCACCATGGTTCTTGATGCTGAACGACTCGGCGGGGCCGAGACACCAGCGAATGATTCCCGGATCACGCGGGCTGGTCACTTTCTGCGCAGATACAAATTTGACGAACTGCCGCAACTGTTCAATGTGCTGAAAGGTGAGATGAGCCTTGTCGGGCCAAGACCGGAAGTCATGGAGGAGGTGTTCCGCTACACAGACGAAGAGAAAGAGCTACTGCTTCTTCGTCCCGGAATCACCGATTGGGCATCCATAAAGTTTCGCGACGAAGATGAAATCCTCCGTGGAAGCACAGATCCGCATCGCTCCTACCATCAGTTGATCCGTCCGGAGAAAGTCCGTTTGGGTTTGAAGTATGTGCACCATCACTCGTTTATGACGGACCTTCACATTCTCTTCCTTACATTTCTGGCGGTGTTAATGCCTGTGCAGCACCACCGGGTGCGACCGAAGGTTGATTCATACGATTATGAAGAATCACCAAAGTGAGCTTGCGATAAACGCGGGAGTTCCAGTCAGAACCCGGCCTTTCGCACCTTGGCCGGATTTCTCTGAGGATGAAGTCGCGGCCGCCTGCGCAGTTTTGCGCTCCGGAGAGGTGAATTATTGGACTGGACAGGAAGGTGTTCAGTTCGAAAAGGAATTTGCTGCTTATACCGGTTGCCGGTATGCCGTGGCCGTCTCCAATGGAACTGTGGCCCTTGAACTGGCGTTGCGTGCCATGGGAATCAAGCCTGGCGACGAGGTAGTGGTGCCTTCGCGGACGTTTATTGCATCGGCAAGCGCGGTTGTGATGTGCGGCGCAACACCGGTGATTGTCGATGTTGACCGCGAGAGCCAGAACCTCACAGCAGCTACGATTGAGCGCGCACTGTCGCCACGCACTCGGGCAATCATTGCTGTTCACCTTGCAGGTTGGCCGTGCGATATGGATTCCATTCTGATGCTGGCGCGTCATTACAATCTCAAGGTGCTGGAGGACTGTGCGCAGTCCTGTGGGGCTACCTACCATGACCGCAGAGTCGGGTCGTTGGGGGATGCCGGCGCCTTTTCCTTCTGCCAGGACAAGATCATGTCGACCGGGGGTGAAGGCGGCATGATTACCACCAACGACGAAAGCATCTTCGAAGCAGCCTGGAGCTACAAGGACCATGGTAAAAACTACCGCGCCATGCAGTCCCGAGCGCCGTCCCACTACTTCCGGTGGGTCCATGATAGCTTCGGTACAAACGGACGCTTAACAGAGATGCAGGCTGCAATCGGTCGAGTGCTGCTGCACAAACTCGATGATCGCGTGGCTATCCGGCGCGCGAATGCCGACACGCTCACTCGCGCAATCGCGGATGTTCCCGGGTTGCGCCTGCCTGTACCGCCGTTAGAAGTTGGTCACGCATTTTATAAGTACTACGCGTTCGTACGGCCCACCCAGCTTCACAGGTCATGGGACCGGGACCGCATTATTGCGGCGATTTGTGCAGAGGGAATCCCGTGCTCCGCCGGGACTTGCAGCGAGCTCTATCTGGAAAAAGCATTTTCTGTTCGGGAGAGAAAACGCGAACGGCTCCCTGTGTCACGGGAATTGGGCGAAACCAGTCTGATGTTCCTGGTCCACAACACGCTTCCTCTCGATGATGTGCTTGATACCGCCAGCGCGATTCGCAAAGTTCTGGGCGCAGCCGCAAAGCTGAGGTTGAACGAGGCAGTCGCGTAAGTGTGATCTCTTCAGGACCTCTTGCAGTCTTATCACTCAACTTGGCAGCAAACCGCAGCTAATGGCTCATAAGGCGATCAGCTCATGAAGCGCTTTCCTGGTAACAAAAAGTTCGCCCTCTCTATCTTCGACGATACGGACCTGAGCACCGTGGAAAACGTCGGCCCAGTGTATCGGCTACTTGCCGAGCTTGGTATGCGTACTACTAAATCGGTCTGGCCTTTAGCCAGCTCTGCCAACGCTCGTCTCGGCGGAGCTAGTCTTCAGGAACCAGAATATCTTCGCTTCGTTTTGGATTTGAGGGACCAGGGGTTTGAGATCGCTCTCCATAACGTGCGTAATGCAGCCTCGACCCATGAAGAAATCAGGTTCGGGCTAGAGGAATTTCGAAGGCTGATTGGGTACTATCCGCGCTCACAAGCCAATCACAGCAATAACCGCGACAACTTATACTGGGGACCGGCGCGGTTTTCCACCAGGGCCTCAAGCCTGTGCCGGATGGCTACCATCACGAAGTCCCGTGTCTTTGAAGGCCACCTTCCGGAATCGAAATATTTCTGGGGCGATCTGTGCAAAGAACACATAACTTACGTGCGCAACCTCGTCTTCCGTGACATTAACACGCAACAGGTAAATCCAAGCATGCCCTACCACGAACCAGGAAAGCCTTTCGTCAATGCCTGGTTCAGCTCTGCCGACGGCTGCGACCGCAATACGTTCTGCAAGCTGCTCAGTGAGACCAACGTGGAACGTTTGGAAGAGCAGGGTGGGGTCTGCATCGTGTACACGCACTTCGCCTCTGGGTTCGCCAGCAACGGTCGCGTGCATGATGATGTCGAAGCGATTCTTCGGCGACTTGCGGAAAAGGACGGCTGGTTCGTTCCTGTATCAGATCTTCTCGATTCATTGCACGAGCAACGCCGCTCCCTTTCGATCAGCCCGGCAGAGATCGCGGCAATGGAAAGACGTTGGCTCTCCGATCGTGTAGTGAGGGGAGCGGTACACATGTTTAGCGGGAGGCCATTCGCCAGCAAGCACGCGACGTCCGGCAGAGCGGCATTTGCGCAAGGTAGTTCTGAGCCTCAATCCAAAAAACGTGCGCTGCACATCACCTCCGCGCATGGTTCGGATGACGTCCGCATCTTCTATAAAGAATGCAGATCACTGGCGCGCGCCGGCTATGAGGTCCTTGAACTAACAACCGACTCCGCCGACAGCTACGTACAAGGAGTGAAGATCATCGGCGTTGGCCGGAACCGCGGACGACTTCACCGGATGACGACCAATGCTCTGACAATAGCCAGTAAAGCCCTGGGGCTAAGGGCTGACGTTTATCACATCCACGATCCGGAGCTGTTGCCACTGGCGTTGCTGCTTCGTCTTCTAGGTAAACGTGTCATCTACGACATTCATGAAGACCTCCCGCGGACAGTCATGTACAAACATTACATTCCTGTGATGTTCCGTTCAGGCCTCATGTCAATCGTGCAGTTTCTGGAGAACCTGGCCGCTCGAGCGATGACCGGCCTGGTGGCTGCCACACCAGCGATTGCGGAGCGCTTCCGGAAATTTAATCCCAGAACAGTAGTGGTCAACAACTACCCCGATCCGAATGAACTGATTCCGGTCAAGGATCGGCCCTGGGGAGAGCGAAGACTTTCGGTCGCCTACATCGGTGGTCTTGCCGAGGAACGTGGTATCCACGAGCTTCTCGCAGCCATGGAAAGCCTTGAGGACCCAGTGGGGAAACTGGAACTAGCCGGCTGGTTTTCCGATCCGCTGCTTCAACCCGATGTTATTGCCAGGCAGCAATGGCAAAACGTGGCATGGCACGGGCTGCTGAACCGCGAAGGCATCGCCGATCTGCTGGGAAATGTGCGCGCCGGACTGGCTGTACTTCATCCTCAGCCGAACTTTCTCGCCTCTCAGCCAGTCAAAATGTTCGAATATATGGCGGCTGGAATTCCGGTGATTGCATCAGACTTCCCTCTCTGGCGCAACATAATTGAGTCGGCTGGATGTGGGATCCTGGTTGATTCACTCGATCCCAAGTCGATTGCCAAGGCCATCGCCAGAGTTCTAACCCATGACGATGAGGCTGAAGAAATGGGCCGACGTGGTCGTGCTGCCGTCGAGCAACAATTTAACTGGCTGCTCGAAGAACGCAAACTCCTTGCGTTTTACAGCTCAATTACCGGGTCACCAGGGAAGACTGACCCTCTCCCGACAAATGAGACTTGTCGTTCGGTGTAATGCGCTCCCGTATCAGACGCTAACGGAACCTCCTAATGTCCCCGATTGAACGCATCTTGCCGGCAAAAACGCAGATGATTTCCACTCATGAACAACATTCTGGTTTGTTCCAACGTCTGCTCCACTGGTCCAACCGCTGGCGTTTCCTGCGCAGCGTAGCAACGCTAAGCGCGGGAACGGCTCTGGCGCAGTCCGTAAGCTTAATCCTTGCTCCTGTCATCACACGGCTCTATTCCCCGGCGGACCTGGGAATTCTGGGTTTGTTCACAAGTTTCCTGGGTGTTGCGACGGTTGGGACATCTTTGAAATATGAATTGGGCATCGTTTCAGCTCCCACCGAACCAGAAGCAGCGCGGCTGACTTTCGCTTCTCTGCTGCTGGGCCTTCCTGTCAGCGTTCTCTGCGGACTTGGCCTTTGGGCCGCCATTCATTTCTCCTGGTTTGGATATGGGATCATGCCCGGGTACGCTGTCCCGCTGATGTTAGCCACGCTTGTTCTTATGGGGGCATTCACCAATCTGCGTTATTGGGCGATCCGGCAAGAGAGCTTTGCGATTATCGCCAAAGCCTCGCTGGTGCAGCAGTCAATACGCTCGATTTTTCAGGCGGCATTGGGTTTTGTGGGGCTTGGCCCCGCAGGATTGCTTTCCGGTGAAATGCTGGGGCGCGGGGCGGGCATCGGTCCGTTGTTCCGCTGTGCGTGGCCTGCGTTGCGGCAGGTCGCCAAGTCTCCTCGCCACGAGCTTATGGGCACGCTGGCTTCGAATCGCAAGCTCGTGATCTATTCGCTGCCTTCGTCTGTGATCGACGCTCTGGCGATGAACATGCTTGTTCCATTGCTGGTGGCGCTCTTTGGCTCATCCGCGGGCGGCCAATTCGCTCTGATGCAAAAAGTTCTTGCTGTCCCATTCGTCCTTGTCGCAGCCAGCGTAGCAGATACTTTTCACAGCCGGCTTGCTGTCTGCGCACGAGAGAATCCCGCTCAGATGCTCCCTCTTTTCACACGCACCAGCCTCGGACTTTTTCTTGTGGGATTGGGACCGGCGCTCATACTGTTTTTCGGAGGCAATTGGTTATTCGCGTTCGCCTTCGGAAAGCCCTGGGCCATGGCTGGAACGCTGGCATCCATTACAGCGCCGTTTTTCCTGACGCAAATGGTGGTTAGTCCGCTAAGCCGTCTGGTGTTTGTTCTGCGTGGACAAGAGTCAAAACTCATCTACGATTTCCTTTTAATGACGGGCATTCTCTTGACATTCAGAATTGCCAGGAGCTACAGGCTCTCTCTCACAGACACAGTGTGGGCCATCACCCTGGTAAATACATTTTCATACCTGATCTACTATCTGGTTTTGCTGCGCATCATCGTCAACACCAGACGCGACTCGCCACCGCAGCAAACGCAGGAGCCATAACCCAGGAGCTATAACCCAGGATGGCGCCGGCAGAGTGCGCAAGGCAATTTTGGCCCGCATATCGAATAGACATAATGTTGTCGACTGAGACACAAATCTCGGGAACGCCGTGGAGATCACAAGGGCGAATTGCTTTTGCACTGGCATACGCGATCGTACTCCTGGCGAGCGCTGGAGCGCTCTATAGCAGCGTACATTTCGGGTATGAACCATTCCGGGCCCTGGCTGCGGTTGCCATCGCAGTGAGTGTCCTGGTGGCACTCCGCAAGTGGCCCATGATCATGTTTGCTGGTCTATTGTTTGTTGGGGATTTCAAAACGACGCCCGCGAACGGAATTTCTCTTTCCGACCCCACGATGGTGCTGTTTCTCCTGTGCTGCGGCGCGATTGCACTCGATTTCTTGTTTTATCTGGTTGATACACATTCAGGGTGGACGTTGGGCCGCTTACTCGCAGGACAGGCACTCAGGATTTCTTTGTTCATACTGTTTGTCATCGTGATGGCTGCCAGTTTTCTTTACACGCCAGCTGGCCAATACGGTCACGTGAAACTCTTGCGGTTCCTGGCGTTCGAGACACTCGCGTTCCTTGGTCCCATCCTATTGATGAAAGACGAGAACGCTATGCGCCCATTCTTGTGGGCCGTCATCGTTCTGAGCTTTGCCCTGTTAGGGAAGCAAATCACTGGCATCATGCACCCATCGGAGCAAGTGCTCAAGGGAAACAGTGACGTGACCGAAATCGGGAACGGCATGGCTTTTGGAACAGCCATCCTGATCGTGATTTACAGCAGGCTGATCAATTCCCGGATCTTGATGGTTTTGGTACTTGCGATTTTGTCATTTGGTCTGGTCACGTCGGCTGCTCGAACCCCTGCTGTGGCCTTGGTTTTCACGCTGATGATCTCGTCTCTGGTTTGGAGGACGGGCTCCGTCCATCTGAACCGTAAAAAGCTGCTTCTGGGCCTCTCGCTAATGTCGATCATTGCTGTCATGTCTTTTTTATGGATTCAGGATAAGCCGGGAATGCACGACAAGCTGGCGTCCAAGCAAAATGAGATCACGGCCATGTTTTCTGGATCTACCGTGGCAGGTGGCACAGTGGCAAAGCGTCTGGAGTTCTACCACTCAGCTGTGGACGCCTTCATGCAACATCCGTTTACCGGTTTGGGCGTGGGCGGATGGAGTGTGTACTATTCCGGTCAAGGTATCCCTGGAGAAGGCCTGCCGAAACATCCCCACAATTTTTTGCTTGAGGTCGCAGCTGAACAGGGACTTCCAGGCGTGGCGCTGCTGATTCTTCTGCTGGCAAGCCTGTTCCATTCGACACGGAAAATGGCAAACTCGCCTCAATTCGCGTTTCTCTTTCCTGTGCTGACTTTTCTGGTGCTCTATAACGCATTTACTGGAACTGTGGAAGATCGCGCTCTCTGGTTCTGGTTCGGGATGGTTGTTGCCGCTTCACGAATATTTCGGAAGTCGGAGTTGCCGCATCGTGAACGTGCGGTAGAGAAAAACAGATCAGGGGCGTGGAGTCGCAGAGACCCCATTCAAGGTTGGTAGGCACGCCAAGTTTATGACCGCATTATCTGAACCCGGCAAAAGAGAAGAACCATCATGTGTGGCATAGCTGGATTTGTATCGACAGCCCGGCAAATTGATCTCAAGCGAGTGCCAGCAGTTCTCAAACGGCTGGAACATCGCGGGCCAGATGACCAGGGATGGCTCAAGTACTCGCCGGGCACGCTGCGCGCCGGCCGGGAATGGAGTACCGAGGAAGAAACCGATTGTCACGTCTTACTGCTGCACCGGCGACTCTCAATCATTGACCTTAGCGTGGCCGGGTGGCAACCAATGTCCAGCAGAGACGGTCGATACCACCTGGTATTTAACGGTGAAATCTATAACTACCTCGAACTGCGGGCCGAACTGGAGCGGCTTGGTCATGACTTTGATACGCGTACAGACTCAGAAGTTCTCTTAACGGCCTATGCCGAGTGGGGTAGTGACGCGCTTCCGCGGTTTGTTGGTATGTTTGCATTCGCAATTCTCGATATCGAGCGGCAAACCCTGTTCCTGGCTCGGGATTGTTTCGGGATTAAGCCGCTCTACTATGCCGCCTGCGACGAGTATTTTGCATTCGCTTCGGAAATAACAGCGCTGCTGGAGCTCACACGCTCATGCCGGAAGGTGAACCCTTCTACTCTCCTGCTTTACCTGCGCCATGGCCTTTCTGACCAGGGTGCAGCGACCCTTCTCTCCGGGATCAACCAGTTGCCGGCCGCTCATTGTATGGAAGTCGCGCTTGAGTCGCCCCATTCAGCCCAGCCGGTCTGCTATTGGAAGCCACAATTGCATGAATCCGATGCGTCTTTTGATGAAGCCGCACAAAAGTTACGGGAATTGTTTCTGGATAGCGTGCGCCTGCATCTCCGCAGCGATGTACCGCTGGGCGCGGCCCTTTCGGGCGGCATTGATTCGTCGGCAATCGTGGCGGCAATGCGGCATGTTGATCCCAAGCTTGAAATCCATACGTTCAGTTACATTGCGGAAGATCCCTTGCTCAACGAGGAGCGTTGGGTTGATCTGGTGGCTGCAAGCATCGGCGCCGAGGTCCACAAGATCCATCCAACATCGGCGGATCTGGTGGATGACGTTGACGGCCTCATCAGCGCACAGGAAGAGCCGTTCGGGAGCACATCAGTGTACGCAGGGCATCGAGTGTTCCGTCAGGCGCGGCAAAGCGGAGTCAAAGTAATGCTGGATGGCCAGGGTGCTGACGAGCTCCTTGGAGGCTATCGTTACTACCTTGGAGCGCAGTTTGCTTCACTCTTAAGAAAGGGACGTTACCGGGACGCGCTGCATTTGTTGCGCAGCGCAGCCGCACTCCCCGACAGCGGAATATTCTGGATGCTGCTTTGCAGCGGGGAATACATGGTCCCCAAGAAGTGGCAAAGGCCCTTACGAGCGCTGCTGGCGAAAGAATTCACCCCACGCTGGGTCAACGCAGCATGGTTCAGCCAGCACGATGCAGAAACCGGGCACACAAATTATTGCCCTGATCAAGATGTGCTTCGCGCTACCCTGCTGCGGACAATGAGCGAAACGAGCCTGCCTCACCTGCTGCGCTATGAGGACCGAAATTCCATGGCTTTTTCTATCGAAAGCCGCGTTCCATTCTTGACCCCGCAACTGGCCGAGTTCGTTCTTTCCCTGCCTGAGCACTACATCATTGGCCTGGACGCCACCTCGAAAGCGGTCTTCCGCTCCGCGATGCGTGGCCTGGTACCCGATGCTATTCTCGATCGACGCGACAAAATAGGTTTCAACACTCCCGAACGATCATGGCTGATTGCAGTCGATCACTGGGTGCAAGATACTCTGGACAGCGAGATCGCAGCGACGATGCCTTGCTTCGATCTGGTGGCGATGCGGAGCGAGTGGAACAATATCCGCGACGGCAAGCAGAGATTTGATAATCGGATATGGCGCTGGCTGAACGTAATCCGCTGGTCACAACAGTTCAGTGTGGAATATACGGTATGAGTCATGCACGCGGAGGTTACATCCAGGGCCACTTGGGCGCTTGAGCACCGAAAGCAAAAGGTCCTATGTCCGCCTGGTGACCAGAGCGTGCAGCTCCGTCAAAGTCAATTGGGGGCATGCCGCTGGCGGTGCCGGAGTTGATGGCCCGGCTTCCCTGCCGCGGGTGATAGTCCCCAGTACCGTCAGCTTGATAATTCACAAGCTGCGGATCAGAGTTGGTCGTATACACGTCATGAACCCGGTTCTGCAACACGATGCCCTGGTGATTGTTCCAGATCAGATTATTGGCATAGTAGTTTGTAGCCGCCGTGAGACCGGTTTCATAAATGGCAAAGCCCGCGCCCCACGAACTGCGGTTGTCCATGACGATATTGTTCACGACGGTCACGCCAGATGCCGTAACACCGCCAGGCGCATCACCGGCACCCACCAGAATGCCGCCCTCGCCATTGTGAAACACAAGATTATTGGCCACAACCACGTCTTTGGCCGCATGCCACAAGTGGATACCCCAGGCTGCGTTGCGGTAGGAGATATTGTTCCATATGTGTCCGCGCAGGTTCGAGTGATATATGCCCTGGACCGTGTGACATTGGACATCCGGGTTGCCAATGTCATGGACAACGTTTCCAATGATGTCGTTGTCGCTTCGGTTGTACTCGGCGTTATCGATGCCGGCCCCGCCGTTGCTGGAACACGAACCAGGAATGTTGTGCACATTATTGGCGATAATCCGGGTGAAAGAGGCATTGTTGAGAATGCCAATGCGGACATCACCGCTGACGTCGAATCCAACGATGTCAACATAATCTCCGGAGTTGGTCCAAACTGTATCCGTGCCGCTGCTGCGCACTTTTGCAGCCCACTTGATGTCGGAAATAAAACGAATACGCGCCGATGCGGTGCCGCTCACCGGACTGTTGACGGCGCTATAGGTTCCCGGCGCCACGTGCACAACTGCTCCGGGTTTAACCATGTTCGCAGCGTGCTGCAATGTTCTCCAGGGAGCCGATGCAGTGCCTCTGTTGGAATCGCTTCCCGCCGGCGAAACGTACGAATCTGGGCCGGCGATCATGAACACTGCCGCCTGGATCTGCGATGAGCTGTGCCGGGATGGAGTGCGGTCATGGCAATCCAACAACAGACAAAGGATCAATGCCGCCGTCAGGGTGTATTTCGCGAATAGCGATGCATGCATGAGCTCTGGATCCGCCGGCGATGGAGTTGGCTGAGAGCTCACCATGCCACATGCGGTTAAGGCTTCGCCGTTGCCACACGCGGTCAAGGCAATAAGCACCTCAACCCAGTAATTTTAAATGAAACTTGTCATCAAGAAGGCGCAGTTGCGGAAAGGCCTATTGCTGGCGCGAGGCAGCTTGAATGCTGCCTCGCGTCAGAGTACGGTTCGCTCTGCCGGGACTGTGCGGAGATGCAAACAGCCGGCAGAGCGTGATTGTTGTGGCGCTACATCCAGGGCCAAGCTGGGGGTGTAGAGCCGTACTCGTAAGGTCCAATATCCGGCCCTGAGCCATTTGGCCTTGGAGCACCGTCGAAGTCGTACGACGGCGTGTTTAGAGTTGTACCGGAGTTGATTGCACGGCTGGTTGACTGTAAGTGGTAGTCACCACTACCGTCAGGCTGATAATTCACGAGCAGCGGGTCAGCATTGATGGTGCCGGTATCATGCAGCCCATTCTGCAAGTTAATTCCCTGAGTGTTATTCCAAATCAAGTTATTGATGTACTTGTTGCCCGTTCCAGTTGGACCGGCTTCGTCAATGCCTATCCCGGCGCCCCAAGTGCTGTGATTGTCCATGACTATATTGTTGGTTACGATGGTGTTGTCATCGGTTACGCCGCCCGGCGCATCTCCATCCCCGACAACGATTCCACCCTCGCCGTTTTGGAACACAAGATTGTTAGCAATCACAACATTGTTGGCTGCGTGCCAGAGCTGGATTCCCCAGGCTGCGTTGCGGTAGGAAATGTTGTTGAGAATGTGGCCACGGAGATTCGAGTGATAGATACCCTGAACCGTGTAACACTGGACCGCGGGATTGCCGATATCATGAACCACGTTGCCAATGATGTCGTTATCGGTGCCGGTGAATGAGGCGTTGTCAATTCCCGCGCCACCATTGCTGGAGCACGATCCCGAAATATTGTGTACGTTGTTGCCGATAGTTCGCACGAATGAGGCATTGTTCAAAATGCCGATGCGCACATTACCGCTGATATCGAATCCTTCGATGTCGACGTAATTACCCGAGTTCGTCCAGTCGGTATCGGTGCCGTTGCCAGCGATTTTTGCTCCCCACTTAACGTCAGACACGAAACGAATGCGGGCGGTAGAGGTACCACTGATTGTGCTATTGACCACTCCGTAGCTTCCCGGCGCCACGTGTACCAAGGATCCCGGCTTAACCGCGCCGGCTGCGTGCTGAATGGTGGCCCAAGGCGCTGACGATGTTCCACTGTTGGCATCGCTGCCGGTGGTGGAGACATAGAATTCACCCGTTGGCGCGGGAGTCGGACTGGGGGTGGGAGTGGGCGCCGGAGTTGGAGTTGGCGTGGGCGTGGGAGTTGGAGCGGGCGTGGGAGTTGGAGTCGGCTTCGGCGTGGGAGTTGGAGTCGGGCTCGGCGGTGGAGTGGTTGGTACCGTCACATTTAACAATAATGTTCTCTTATAGACGGACCCAGCATTGTCCCATGCCTGAACCACAGCCCGATGGCTGCCGGCCGTCATAGAAACAAATGTATTTAGACTCGAACCAGATACCGTGTAGGCGTTTTTATAATCCACATAGATACGCATCGCGGAAATTTTATGAGGGGCGGATGCCTGCGCCGAGGCAATGAAGTGAACCGGCGACGCTGCCGTTGCGCCCAAAACCGGCGACGTAACAGTCACTGAACCGGTTGTTTGAGCAAAGCTGATTACGCTGTAAAGACACACGCAGGTTAAGAGCTGAAGCAATTTCTGCAAGTTGAGATAACTCCTGGGGATCTGGCTTAACGAACTGGGCAACGGTAAATAGTGAACAACTTACCCTGCATCGGGTGACTGCTTGAAATTGCTCGGTAAATGACCCCCATTTGCAGTGCTCCGTTTCCTTAGAAGTTATTAGAGAGCCTTTTTCCTCCCACCACTGGCAGAGCCCTTACAACCATTTCGCAAGTAGACAATCAGAGACATTCATACGAAGTAAATGCCTCGAAATGATGATGATCTCGAAATGATGAATTCTGCGCTTCAAGGTAAAGTCGCCATCGTCACGGGCGCGAGCCGCGGCATTGGCCGCGAAATTGCCATGGAGTTGGCACGATGCGGCGCCAGCGTGGTGCTTGCTTCGCGCGATGGTACCCGGCTGGAAGAGTTGGCCCTGACTATCCGGAATGACGGTGGGATCGCATTGGCCCATGCAGCCGACGTGACGGACGCCAGTGCCGTGCACGGGCTGGTCCGCACGACCATCGCGACCTGCAAGAAGATCGACGTCCTCATCAACAACGCAGGATCCAACTACATCTCCAGCCTGGTCCTGTCGAACGATAGTCGCTGGAAGCAGATCTTCGAGACAAATGTCTTCGGAGTCTATAACTGCACAAAGGCAGTTCTCCCCTCCATGATGCGCGCGAAGTGCGGACGCATCATCAATATTGCGTCTGTTTCAGGCGTGGTCGGAGCCGCCCATAACAGCGCCTATTCGGCCGCGAAGGCGGCGGTCATCGGCTTTACGAAGTCTGTGGCGCTGGAAGTCGCCCAGCTCAGGATCACATGCAATGCCATTTGTCCCTGGCATGTTGATACAGCCATGATGCGCGAGTCTATGGCCACCAGGGCCGCAATGTTCGGCGGAAATCCCACCGATTACCTGGAAAAAGTAATCGAGCACAGTCCCCAACGCCGTCTGATTAAGCCGGAGGAAGTAGCCGCTCTTGCGCTGTTTCTCAGTTCGGAAGCTGCCGCTGGTATTACCGGTCAAGCGCTGAACCAGTGCGGCGGAGTCGTAACCGCGTAGCCGTTGCATTTGAATACTCAAGAACCCAGATGACCCCCGATACAACAACCATCTGCGCTGGCTCGGTCAGAGACGTGGTTTGTGAGGATGGCCAATCTTTGTTTTACAGGGTATGGCCCACAGTTGAAACCCCGGTGGCTGCCCTCTTTCTGGTAAGCGGAATGATGAGTCACTCGGGGTGGTTCGGCGATCTTGCCGCCGCGCTTTCACAATCGCGAATGAAAGTCATTGGAGCTGACCGCCGCGGCTCAGGGTTGAACGTTTCAAACCGCAACGATAGTCCATCACGACACAAGCTGATTGCTGACTTATGCAGCATTATCAAAAATGAAGATTGCGGCATACCGATCTATCTGGTGGGGTGGTGTTGGGGCGCGGCGCTCGCAATCAACACAGCGCTGGAACTCGGCAGCATTGTCAAAGGCGTGATGCTCCTGGCCCCTGGCCTATTCCCAGCAGAACGGATCAGGCGTGCTGTTGAGCAAGACCTTAAACCGCTGCGGAACACACAAGCGGCTCCATGCCCGCTGAAAAGTCCGTTGACGGAAGAAATGTTCACCGACATCATCGAATTCCAGACGTTTATCGCCAATGATGAGCAGGCCGTGCGCAGCTACACTCCGCAGTTTGTTCGAGTTTCACAGCAGATGAATCTGGTGGCGTGCACGCGCCTGGGCCGGCTGACTTGCCCTGTACTCCTTTTGCTCGCCGCCCAGGACCAGATGGTGGACAACGCAAGAACCATCAGGGCTTTTCGATCATTGCCGTCAGAAATGCTGACCTGCGCAACCATTAACTGTAATCACGGGATGCAGTTTGAAGCGCCGCATGAACTCGCCACGCACATCGCACAATGGCTCGACCGATCCCGCCAGCACCAAAACAATGTGAGGGAATGAACACCGCCAACGTCAAATCGGTTTTGCAGAATGTCTTGCGATCTACGGAGCACTGCAAGGATACCCAGCGCGAGCTGCTGCTACGGCGTCTCATCGCGCCCAACGAACGCTGCGAGTTTGGCCGGAATTACGGCTTCTCTTCCATCCGTTCCGTTTCGGATTACCAGCATGCCGTTCCGGTTTGTAATTATGAAGATCTACGCGATCCTATTCTCCGCATCGCCAGGGGTGAAAACAACATATTGACGGCCGAACCTATCCGCCGTTTTTTTGTCACCAGCGGTTCAATGGCAGCTCCTAAATACATACCTGTAACACCCAGCTTCATTCGCGACAAAGCCCGAGCTTTCGACATCTTCTGGAACCTGGCTATGGAAGCCCATCCCGGCATTGTCCGGAATGGCTTAATTTTTAACTTCGCGGATACCGGAGACAATCAACGCGCACCGGGAGGCTTGCCATGCAGTTCTGAGAGTTCCTTCTGGAATGCATTCTGGAGAGGCGGCGCCGGGAAGGACCAACGCGCTTTGCCTCGAGAGATCCTGAAGATCAGTGATTCGGAATCTCGCATTTATACAATCGCGCGCATCCTGGTGGAGACAGATCTTACCCTTCTCATGGCTTTGAACCCGAGCACGCTTCTGGTGCTGGCGGACGTTATGCAGCGGAACGCGTCGCGTCTCATAGCAGACATCCGCTCTGGTGGGCTAACCGAGGGTGTTTCGGTAAGTACGGAAATTCTGGCCTATATGCGTTCCCGTTTCCCCGGCAACCCAGCTCGCGCTCGCGAGCTTCAAGCGATCCTGAATGACGGTGGGAGTCTGCCGGCTGCAAGTGTCTGGCCGAACCTGCAACTTGCGGTGTGTTGGAGAAGTCCCGTGGTGGGGCCCTACCTCGATCTACTTCATCCTTTTCTCGCCGGCATACCACATCGCGATTACCTGACCATGGCTTCTGAAGGCATTATGGGCATTCCATTCCAGGATGAAATCAGCGGCGGGATCCTGCCCATCCATACGCACTTCTTTGAATTCATCCCCGAGGAGTCATGGAATGAACCATGCCCAGCGACTTTGCAGGCACACGAACTGGAGCCGCTTGGACGCTATGTGGTTGTCCTTAGCACTTCTGCGGGCATGTACCGTTACAGTATGGGTGACGTGATACGTGTGCGGGGTTTTATTGGTTCAACACCGTTTATAGAGTTCCTTCATCGCGCCGGTCATACCTGCTCTTTAACCGGAGAAAAGCTTACGGAAAGCCAGGTGGCTGACGCAGTCTCCGAGGTCGCAGCTCGTATGCGGCTGGTCATCCATGGCTTCACCTTGAGTCCCGCGATCCAGCCGTTCCCCCACTATGTGCTCGCGGTGGAACCTGAGGTTCCCTACAGTAAACGGCTTCTGAATGATTTTCTTCTCTCATTCGATCGCGATCTGCGACTGAGAAATATCGAATACCAATCCAAACGGAGTTCGCGCCGACTTGGCAGCCCCGAGCTGTACGTACTTCGTCCGGGAACTTATGCCCAATTACGGCAACAGCGGATTCAGGCAGGAGCAAGTGACGCACAGGTCAAGATGGCCGGTCTGATCCGCGATGTTGACTGGTTCAAACAATTCCAGATTGTGGAGCGCATTTCGTGCGAATCAGCGGCGTAACTGGCTTTAGGGTCTGCATTCCCTTCCGCAAACCTTTTGGGCACGCGCTTTACTGGCGTCAGAAGGCGGAAACGCTGATCATCTGTGCTGAATCTGATTCGGGCCTGCTTGGATGGGGCGAAATCCTCCCACGCGACTACCTGACTGGAGAAACTTTCAGCAACATACTTTCGCACCACCTTCCTGACCTGGTACATCGCTGGCAGGACCGAATTTTTAAAGACGCCTCTGAAGTCACAGCTGCGCTTGGTCAGGAGCGACGCCGTAATACCCGCGCGCTAGCGACTCTCGCCGGATGGGAACTTGCGGTTTTGGACCTGGCGGGTAAGGTCTTCGACTTTGCCGCCGGGCAAATGCTGGGCGCGGTTATCTGGCCTGAACCAGAGTCCAGCCCGGTGATTGGATTCGAGGTCCCCACCGACAATATGGAGATGCGTTGCGTCCTGCTGCGCCTGACCGGAGCACGCTATATAAAGGTTAAGGTTGGGCAGGCGGACGATCTTCGCCGCTTACAGACAGTAAGAGCCGTTTTTGGGCCAGACTTTCCCGTTCGAGTTGACGCCAATGCCGCATGGTCGGCGGACAATGCCATCGCCGCCCTTCTTCCGATGCGACGTTTGAACATTTCTTCAGTGGAACAGCCTGTCGCGGCGCGGGATTTGGACGGGATGCGTAAAGTTCGTCAAAAAACAGGGATGACCGTGGTCGCGGATGAGTCCCTCTGCAGCATGTCAGATGCTTACTCGATCTTGAAGGCCCAGGCTGCTGACGTATTCAACATCCGCGTCGGCAAATGCGGCGGGATGCTTGCCTCCAAAGAGCTTGTTGCGCTGGCCAAAGAAGCCGGCCTCAGCTGCCAACTGGGCACTCTGGTCGGCGAAACAGGAATATTGGCGCGTGCTGCAGAAATATTCGCGGAGAGAGTACCAGGCTTCGCGTTTCTCGACGGAAAAGACCAAAACCGGCACCTCCTGCTACAGGACATAGTTCAGCATGGAGGCGTCGCCATGCAAGCGAGCTCCGGATTGGGCCTGATGATTGCTCACGAAAACCTGGCCAGGTGGGCAGCTTCCACTATTACCTCTTCCGAAATTTTTCAAGGAGTGACCCATGCAAATTGCGAATGAAATCCGGGACTACATCCGTACGCAACTGGCAACCGATGTATCCGACATCGACGTGGATTGCAATCTCTGGACTGACGGCCATCTCGATTCAACAGCTATTTTGGAATTAGTTCTTTGGCTCGAAAGTACCTATGACGTCACAATTGAAAACGAAGACCTGACGCCGGAGAACTTCGCTAGCATCCGCAACATAGAAGAATTTGTGCAGAGGGCGCTGGCATCATCGCCCGATTCACGCAGTGTAAGTAGGAGTTGAGGTATGCCGTTGTATGACTTGATTGCCGCATCAGCAGAGCGCTTCCGGCATAAGGCGGCTCTGGTTTTTCCGGATCAGAGCATCACGTTTGGCTCTCTCCATCTGCAAGCCCGGCAAGTTTCAGCAAAACTCAAGAAGCTGGGTATCGGCCCTGGCGCACGCGTAGCCATTCTCCATGAGAATGCGTTGGCTGGGGTGGTCTTCTTCTGGGGGATTCTTGGAAGTGGAGCTCAGGTGGTTGATGTTCCTTCCCTGGCCGGGACGGATACGATCGAAACAATTCTGGATGAGTGTAAACCTGCAGCGATTGTTATTTCCGCACACCAGCATCAGCGATTTATGCGCCCTCAGTCATCGCTCCCCGAAATTATTTTCATGGAATCTCCGCCACCAAATCGCTGGAGCACAGGCAATTACCATTTTTTGACTGACATAGTTCTCGCCGAGCCCAGTGATGAAGAAATGCCTCACATACACGACTCATCGGTAGCCTTGATCGTTTATACGTCAGGCACCACAGGGCGGCCAAAAGGTGTAATGCTGTCCCATCGCAACCTGTTATCAAACATCAATTCCGCCAACCAGCGCGTTGGACTGACCAACGATGACAGCATTCTGGTTGTGGTTCCACTTCATTTCATTCACGGCCGTATGCAATTGCTCACCCACGCGTTGCTTGGAGGCACAATGGTCTTTTCCAGGGGCTTCCAGTTTCCTCAGAAGGTTCTGGATGAGTTGGAATCCGGGCACGTCTCCGGGTTCTCGGGGACCCCGTACCATTTTTCCACTTTGCTCCAGCGAACGGATATCGCACGTCGCAGATTTCCTGATCTACGTTATGTACTGATCACCGGCGGAGCCATGCAGCCGGAAGGTCTGGAAAGCCTGGCAAAAGCATTGCCCGGTGTGAAGATCCATGTGGCGTACGGGCAGACCGAAGCCTCACCACGAATCACTTACCTGGGCCCGCTGGAAGTTCTCGACAACCCCGAATCATGCGGTCGCCCTCTACCCGGAGTGCTGGTAGAGGTTATTGCCGAGGACGGCTCGCAGCTTCCGGAAGGAATGGTGGGCGAAATAGTTGCCAGCGGCCCTAACATCATGTGCGGATACGTTTCCGAAGATGAAATCAGCTGCGGGAAGGTTGACGCTTTGGGCCGTCTCCATACAGGCGATATCGGAAGGCTCGACCACCGCGGGTTTCTCAGCATTCTGGGCAGAAAATCAAGTCTGATCAAGTCTGCTGGAGAACGTGTTTTTCCCGGAGAGGTGGAAAGCGTTCTGGATGCCCACCCGGCCATTCGCGAATCAGCGGTGTTTGGCATGCCTGACATTGTTCTCGGAGAAAAAATTGTGGCCTGTGTGGTACGTAAGCCGGAAGCGAACGTGGAAATCGAAGAGTTGCGGACACATTGCCTGCGCTCCCTGCCCCTGGTTCGCGCCCCCAGGGAAATTCGCTTCGCCGAGCACCTGCCCAAGACGGAGTCAGGCAAGATTGACAGGAGCCATCTGCAGGAATGTTTTAACCACCTGATGCCCTCAATGTTCCACCGATAGAGATCGCAATAGGACATGCCAGACCTTCGCAGTTTTATCGAAACCGTTCGACGCGAAAGACCGCGAGACATCGTTGATGTTCATCGCAGTGTGAGTGGGAAGTATGAGACGACTGCAATTCTGACAAAGCTGGAAGGAGCCGCCCGTCACCCCATTCTTTTTTTTCACGATATTATCGGATCCGCGTATCCGGTTGTCAGCAACGTCTGCGGAACGCAAGCGCGGCTGGCACTCGCGCTGGGGTGCTCAGTCCGGGAACTTCGAGACCGTTATGCCGAAGGTTGTAAGCACCCCTTTAAGCCCGAACTAACCCGAACAGGTCCGGCACAAGAAAAGCGTTCTGTGGGAAAAGATGTTGACCTGAAAACCCTACCCCAACTTATTTATCATCAGGACGATTCGCCATCTCCGTATATTACCGCCGCGATCGTTGTCGCCCGTGATCCTGAAAGCGGCCAATGCAACCTGAGCTTTCACCGCCTGATGGTGATAGACAGCCACACAACTTCCATCTTCATTTCTCGAGGAAAACATCTCAGCCGTATATACGGCAAATACGAGAGTCAATCCCAACCTATGCCTATAGCCGCATTCCTTGGCGTTCATCCGGCTTGTTCTCTGGGAGCGCTGTACACCGGTGAGGCCGAGGTGAACGAGTACGACATCATCGGCGGGCTACTCGGGGCGCCATTGCCGGTGGTTCCCTGTTTGACTAACGATCTGCAGGTGCCTGCGGAGGCCGAATTCGTGCTGGAGGGATTTCTCTCACCCGCTGTCAGGGTTAAAGAAGGCCCTTTCGGCGAATTTACGGGGTATTCAAACGGCGCCGCGTCGTCTCCTGTTTTCACGGTGAAAGCGCTCACCTCCACGCGAAATCCCATTTTTCAGGACATTATCAGTGGCCACCTTGAGCACTTGCAACTTCCGCTACTCGGGATGGAGCATCACCTGCTGGCTGTGGCGCGCTCTGCGGCCCCCACCACAAGAGAGGTAAAAGTCGCGCTCCCGCTGACAGTCTTCGTTTCGCTGGAAAAGAAGGATGATTCACAACCTGGCAGGCTTATCGAAGCCCTTCTGGGAAGTGACATCTACGTCAAGCACGTGATCGTGGTTGATGCAGATGTGGACATCTCCGATCTAAGACAGGTAGCGAGCGCGATTGCATTCCATATGCGGCCCGATCGCGGCATTTATGTTCAGCGGCAGCTTCGGGGCACGGAACTTGACCCTGGCTGCGATTCTCCAGAGGGCATGGTAACCAAGATCGGAATCGATGCCACGCTGCCGTTACGTGCCTCTCGCACAGTAACCAGAAACAGAGTGCCGCAAGAGTTGCTGGACTCTATCAATATTTCAGAACTGCTCCAGACCTTCTAGAGAGAAGACGCCACTCGCAGCGCAAGTTCGACCAGGTTGACGATATGAAGTCCTTCGAAACCGATGTTTTGATTATTGGTGGCGGCGGCGCCGCCACCGCTTCCACCATCAGCGCCCATAACAATGGAGCGCGCACCATGCTGGCCGTCAAAGGCAAATTCGGCGTCCCCGGAGTTCGCGGGGCCGGAGCAACATCGAACCCACTGGGAGATTACTGGACAATCCGAACGGTCGGCCCACAAGGCGGCTTCTTCAATCCTCCAGAGCTGGTCTTTCGCGACATGATGCAAACCGGATTGGGAATGGCTGACCCTTACTTGTGCCGCATCTTTGTCGCCGAGGTCGGCGACGCGATCAAACGACTCCAGCAAATGGGAGAGTGCTTCAAGAGCAAGGTGCTGGCAACCATGGAAGCAAATCCTCGGACGGGAGGGACCAACAGTATTGTTGCTACGCAGAAAGCCGTTATTGAGGCCACCAATACCAAGGTTGTTGAGCACGCCAACATCGTAGATCTCGTTGTGGAGAATGGACGCTGCATGGGAGCTGTAGGGATTGATGATGAAGGGGAACCACTGTTGATCACTGCCGGGGCAGTCATACTGGCCGCCGGCGGCGTGGGACAACTGTTCAGATATAGCTTCAATCCGCCTGGCAATACCGGTGACGCCTATGCCATGGCGCTCCGTGCCGGTGCAGAACTCTTCAATATGGAGTTCATGCAACAGGGGCTCGCGACCACATGGCCAAGCCAGGCGATGGTAATGCTATACGACATGGAGCAACCGTACCGGTTGTTGAATGCCGACGGAAAGGCTTTTCTCCAAGACTATCTTCCCCACGGCGTGACGCTTGAAGATGTCTCACACCAGAAAGCGTCTCATTGGCCTGTCAGTTGCCGCGATGACGCTCTGCATCTGGATCGAGCGATAAAAGGAGAGGTGTTGGCGGGGCACGGCACGAAAAATAATGCCGTGCTGTTGGATCTCTCAGGCGCGCGGCGCGGATTCGAGCCTGATCTTTTCATCAAGTTCATGTTATCCAAAGGAATTGACGTGCAGCATGACTTATTGCAGGTGCAGATCCATCATCACACCAGCAATGGAGGAATACGGATTGATGAGAATGGACACAGCAACATTGTGGGATTGTTTGCCGCAGGAGAAGCAGCAGGTTGGCAAGGGGCAGATCGGCTGGGTGGCACCATGCTGGGCGGATCTCAGGTGTTTGGCTGGCGGGCAGGCATAGAGGCAGCCCGCATCTCAGCGACCCGGCCAAACGAGGACCTTTCTTCACAGCCGCTTGAGTGTCTGGAGAAACAGATCGCCTTGTTTCGTCAATCCAGGGGCAATGCGCGTCCCATGGATTTGCGGGCCGGACTGCAAATGGTCATGTGGGAGAACCTGCTGGTGGAAAAAGACGCTGACAGCCTACTCAGGGCCAAGAGATACGTGGATGACGACCGTGAGCGATTCCACACCCAACTTAGAATCGCCGAACCGGAAGACCTGGCCCTCGCCTTCGAACATCGCAATCTTCTCGATGTAGCTGAAGCGATCATTGCAGCAGCATTAATGCGGACCGAGAGCCGAGGCAGCCACTATCGTCGCGATTATCCAAAGCGCGAAGATAACGATTGGCTGACTAATATATTTATCACCCGGAACAATGGAGATCTCCTTCTTCGCAAGCATTGGGTGGAGCAGGAGTCTGGATGGGTAGACCAACCCGGTGACGTGCGGATTAAACCGTGGGGATGAGCCAGAAGGAACAAGCGTATCAGTGGAAGCACACACCAAACAGTCACTTGGCATCATGAGATTCGCTTACCGAAAACTTTAAAGATCAATGGAAGTCAGGCCGTACACTCCGGATCTGGAGCCTGTGGTTAAGGCATTTAACTCGCGACTACGAGCGGGAGGCGAAGCATACTGGGCGTTACCCGAGTCGTACATTCCACGTTTCCCCAAGCTGCCGGACGTAAACCCGTACCAGGAGCTTTTCGTGATCCTGGATCAGAAGGAAGTTCATGGTGGTTATTTACTGACGCACAGTCAGTTTTCTATTCGCGGCGAGACTAATTGGATTTGTTGCGGCCCTCAACTCAGCATATCGGAAGGAATCGTAAATCATTCCTATAGGGCGATCGGCGTCCTTAACCTGCGCGATGCACTGCAAAGGCAACCCCTCTTATACGGTTTGGGCCTTGGCGGCTTCAACGAGCCACAAGCCAGGTTGTTGACAGCAATGAAATGGCCGCTTCGTCCTGTGCCTTTCTTCTTCAAGGTCGTGAACCCATCGCGATTTCTTGCCAATATTGAACATTTGCGAAAACACCAAAACCTCCGGCTGATGCTGGATCTGGCACGCTACAGCGGCGTTGGATGGGCTGCTGTCCGGATCGCACATTGGCGGCCGTTGACGCAGAACGGCTCAACCGCGCTTGAGATAGTTCCGGAATTTGGCCAGTGGGCGGATGAGCTGTGGAACAAATGCAGGAACAGCTACTCGTTCGTCGCGCTGAGGGACACTCTGACGCTGAACAGACTTTATCCCTCTTCGGATCCGAGATTCCTCCGCCTGAAGATCTCGCGCAAAGACGAACTGCTTGGATGGGCAATAGTCCTGGACACCCAAATGTCCCGGCACAAACAATTTGGCAGCATGCGCGTGGGCTCGATCGTAGACTGCCTGGCAGAGCCGGAACACGCAGGCGCTGTGGTACGACACTGCACTGCGTTCCTGGAACAAAGAGGTGTGGACCTGATTGTGAGCAATCAAGTGAGTTCGGCCTGGGGTAAAGCTTTTCTGTCCGCCTGCTACCTGCGAGGACCTACGAATTTCATTCTTGCCCTATCTCCCCTACTGGCTGCCCGTCTTGAGCCACTGGAAAGTTCATTAGAGACGATCCACATGAACCGCGGTGACGGTGACGGCCCGATCCATTTGTGAGCATTGATGTTGAGGGGTACCACTAGGAATCGAGATCTGTTTCGCCCTCTGCGAAGCAGCAGGAAGATCACCCCCATCAGAAAACGGTTACTCTGAGCAGCCGGTACTGAACAGGACATTTGTATGTTGGAACCAATTTCAAAAATTGCCACGTTGATGGTTGTTTTCTTCTTTACGATTGCAGCCCCCGCGCAGTCGGCAGTGAACGGACAAGGCATTCCATCACCGACGCCCATAGATGACACTGTTGCGAACAGCGATCGCCGTGTCGATCAAAATCAGCCGTCTGGAACGGCGATCCAGGAACCGACATTATTGACACGCACCAAACCAGAACAGGGATTGCGCATTGCGGCCGGCGATCTCATACAGGTCAGCGTGTTCGGTGCATCGGACTACACGCACGATCTCAGAGTGGCTGAAGATGGCACGGTGGACGTTCCGCTCCTCGGCCAAATTAATGTTGGCGGGCGTACCACACGCGACGTCGTTTCCGATTTACAGTTGCGTCTCAGCCAGGGAGGTTTTTTTAACAATCCACAAGTGGGTGTGTTCGTGAAGGAATATGCCGCACAGGGTATCTCTGTTCTGGGTGAAGTGCAAAAGCCCGGTGTCTACCCACTGCTTGGAGCACGAACGCTCTTCGACGCGATATCCGCGGCACAAGGCACGACCCCGACCGCGGGCGATAAGGTCTACATCACGCATCGCGGCCGATCCGATCAGGCGGAAACCGTGAAACTCAGTTATGACGCAACCGGCCTTTCAGAAGGTAATGTTCCTGTGTTTCCAGGTGACACCATCGTGGTGCAGAAGGCGGGGATGGTGTATGTGGTAGGTAACGTTCAGAAGCCCGCGGGCATAGCCATGGTGGATCCCGGTTTAACTGTACTGAAAGCGATCGCTCTGGCCCAGGGCATTGCACCCAACGCTGCACTGGACAAATCAAGGCTGGTGCGTAAGACCTCAGATGGTCAAACAGCCATTCCTCTTCCACTCAAGAAGATGCTTGCTGCCCAGGCGCCAGACATGAAAGTACAACCAGGCGACGTCATATTCATCCCTAATAACGCCACGGCAAGCGCTTTTAAACGTAGTTTGGAACTGGCGCTCCAGACGGCTAGCGGCGTCGTAATTTACTCGGCAGGAAGGTGAGTCACCTGCCACATGATAGGTATGCAGCCGCGCCGCGGTCTGAAATGGCAACAATGGGGCCGAAAGAGCCGCAATCGTCACAGCGCCTTATTAAAGTAAATCGCCCATGATCGAGTGCAATCACTTGAACCCGCACCTGTCTTCATCAAGGAGATCACTACGTGGAACGCGGCCCCTCTATCTCATTCGTCATGGCTCTAGGTCGACCAGAGTTCATCACAGAGTTCAGCACTGTTGTATGGGCCGTCTACCACGAAGTCAGGAAACTCTGCTTCTGGAGGGCCTTTCATGCTCCTGAAACATTCCCAAAGGCGGCGGAACTCTGCTTCAACCTGAGCTTCAGGCGGATCATCCCCCCTGACACAAGAGATTGCCTGTTTGGTCTTGATGAAGAGAAATCTCTGGGGGCGCCACCAGCGTTCTGGAATAAGATGTTGCGGCCCCATCTGCGGACAGTCCACCCTTCCGTGATGGCCCGGATGATCCGACAGATGCTTCCCGCCGACAGGCGCTCTGATCGGCTCGTAATCATCGCGGACGAAAAACTAACACCGTCGCCACGGCTGGCGTATTCTATCTGGCGCCTAACTGCGAACGCCATGGGACAGGACAATACCGTTCTCTCTCTTCTGCCGCTGGACCCTTATGACTGGACTCACGCAAATTCGGCTCCTGGCTCACAAATGGCGGCCAGAAGGCGAGCCATTACCAAGCGCAGGCTCCGTGCAGCCTGCATGTCAACGATAGGCGCGGACATGGGCTTGAAAGCCTGTGGTTGGAACGATTGTTTCATGTATAAAGCTCCCCAATCAGTCTGGCAGCTGGACCGTATGACAAAGCTTGGAACAGAACATGCCGCAGAATTGGCGATCGAAAGTCCCGGCGAAGCCTTCTTCTCTGAAAGTGGCGATCCATCCCGAATTGAAGAGATTGTTTATGCGAATCGAAAGTTAAGAAAAATGTCAGCTTGATTCGTGCCCGCCGTCGATGGCGTTAAAAGCTGCACATCCCATCCTCTCCTGCCTTTACCATCTCTCGTCCTGCCGCTGCAAGGCCAGCAAACCCCGTTAGTTCTTAACCATTTGTTTCACTTCGCTATACGTGTCTTTTAAAACAGAGCTGGAAAGGATGTGGGAAATTCGCCCTTCAATGTCGGGCGTGCAACAGAAACTGATGCGGCACTCTGACATTCGAACGACGATGAACATTTATGGCGCTGTCATGAGAGAAAAGTAAACAACGGGATTGTTGCCGACAAACTGTTGGCTGGAAAGCAGCAGCCAGAGAGAAAATCAATGATTCATTAGCAGGGAAAGAACTGGGGAACGGAACGTCATTCCCTCGCAAACTGATTAATCAATGTAAGTGAGTGAGAAGGTTGGTTGCGGGGGGTGGATTTGAACCACCGACCTTTGGGTTATGAGCCCAACGAGCTACCAGGCTGCTCCACCCCGCAACCTGAATATAACAGCGCATTAACATGCGGTCAAATTTGAGATCAACGTTCGTGCGCTCGTGAGCGGTCACGGATTCCTGTCGACGAAACGGATTCGAGTCAGCGAAGGTGAAGACTCAATCGCCGCCCGCCTGTGTCTCTGCCATGCTCGGCTGTGAGCGTATCACCGAATAGGAAACTGGTGCAGCAGTGAAACATTTCTCCAGCGCCAAAGCCAGAGATCGACGCAGATCACCGGCCAGCAGCCCGGTATCGATCAGCAGTTCCCCACCAACCATGCGGTAGAGAGAAAGCTGGCCGATTTTTCCCGATGAAGGCGTGCTGATCTCAAGCACGAGAGTGATCTTTTCACCCGACATGTCATTCCAGAAATGACGGATAGAATCGTCACCTGCCAGCAAATCACGGTCATAACCGATGAAGGCGCGGCCAAGAAGGATTTCGAATCCATCAAAATCCTCAGCCAGGCAAGATTCCATATGGTCCACTAACTGATCAACATGCCGCGCGTGCTGAAGTTGAGCAGCGGCCTTGCGTACTGCGATATTGCGCGCGAACGCTCTTTTTTGCTGGCGAGCCCGCCTGCCCACGCGGGTGAACTCCTCAAACTCAGCGTAGCCCAGTTTGCGAACGCTGAAGAACACGAAGAGCCCGAGCACGGCCATGACCGGAATCAAAAGGATATGTGAACCATACAAAAGGAACATGCTCAGCAAGACGCAGACAGCAGAGGCGCCATAGAGAACGAATACCACCTGGCGCTGGGTCAGTCCCAGTTCCAGCAGTTTGTGGTGGATATGTTCACGGTCCGCGCCGAACAGAGCGCTTCCACTCAGGAATCGCCGTAATATGCTGAGCACGGTATCTGTAAGAGGCAGCGCAAAGGAAATGAGCGGCACAAGGAACGTATTGATCGCGTTCGGTTCCCGGGGTGCCTCTGCAAGCACAAAGCCACTCAGCATGAACCCAACAAACAAGCTGCCGCCGTCACCGAGGAATATGGATGCGGGGTTCATGTTGAATACCAGGAAACCCAACACCGCTCCGGCCAGCATGGTGGTTCCAACGGTTACGCCGTGGCGTCCGCCGACAAAGGCAACCGTGAAGATTGTGACCATGGAAAAAAGGGCCGCACCGGCAGCAAGCCCGTCCAGTCCGTCAATCAGATTGATTGCATTGCAAACTAGTACGACCCACGCGATGGTTGCCAGCAGGCAGATCGCTGAACTAAGCGCAGGGCCGGCGAATTGCCATTCCACTGAGAAGAATTTCAGTCCGCTGAAATAGAGACCTGTCGCAGAGAGAACCTGGACCAGAAGCTTGGTTTTTGGACCCAGACCACGCAAATCATCCCAGATTCCTGCCGCAAAAATTGGCACGGAGGCTAAAACAAGCTTGATCAACTTTTGCGAGACAGGTGGCTGACTAAAACCAAGCTTTCCTGCGATGTAGTAAATTGCCACGGCAATCGCGCACGTCAGAAAAACAGCGACGCCTCCCAGTCTGGGAATGGGGCCCGTGTGCATGTGACGATTTGAAGCCGGAGCAAACGCAAGGTTCAGCCTATTGGCTGTGTTCCTTACGGCCCACGTAAGAAGAGCTGAAATCGCTATGCTGGCGAAAAGGTAGATTGGATAGATCAGCATTCCCAAGTTATGAGAACCTTCTTAAAATTTGGCCTACTTCTAAACGACTTCTTTGATTAGAGTTCAACAATCATACCCGAAAGTGGGTTTCCTGAGAATACGGTTAACCACTAACTAAGCGCCTGGGTCTTCTGCACTGCGGATCCTAGGACATCCTATGGTTTCGAGTTGTCTTAAGCTTTTCAGCCAAAGAAGACGGCTTTTCGGCGCAAATTTAACATGGCATTCACATAGATAGTGTGACAGCGCCGTCTTCAGCGTTTCACTAGATTGCTATAAATCCGATAAGGAATATCGCCTAGGCACCCTGGCACGGCTCTAAGGCGGCGGAGGTTGATTGGTGCCGCATCTTTTCCACAGGCGCAAAATAGAGCGAAACCTCAGGAGCGCATCAACAACCCGACAATCGACGCGGACATGAGGTTCGCCATCGTACCGGCAAGCATGGCCCGGAATCCCAATTTGGCGAGTTGATCACGTTTGTTGGGAGCCAAAGCGCCGATTCCGCCAATTTGAATGCCTATCGAGCTCAGGTTAGCGAACCCGCACAAAGCAAATGTGGCGATAGTGAACGATCGCGGATCAAGCGTTGCTTTTTGTGCGCCGAGCAGGGTGTAAGCATAGAGCTCATTGATCACCATTCGTGATCCCAGAAGATTTCCCACCGCGGTAGCGTCTTTCCATGGAACACCGATCATCCATGCCACGGGTTTAAAGATGAAGCCCAGGACGCTATCTATGCTTCTGGGAAAGAAGGCAACATGATTATGTATGCTGCCCATGACGCCGTTCAACAAGGCAATCAATGCGATAAAGGAGATCAGCATGATGCCGACGTTGAAGGCCAGCTTGCCGCCATCGATAGTTCCGCGGGCAATGGCCGCGAGCAGATTGGAATCTTTTTCGATTGCTTCTTCTGCTATCTCAACTGTGCCGGCGGTCTTTGGCTTCTCGGTTTCAGGAACCAGCATCTTGGCCATAAGAATTGTGCCCGGCGCGGTCATAATCACCGCAGCCAGAAGGTGACGAGCTTCAATGCCATAGGCAATGTACGCCGCCATGATGCCACCGGACACGTGCGCCATGCCCGCCGTCATGATGGTCATTAATTCTGATCTGGTACATTCCGGAAGCAGTGGACGAATGCTAAGCGGGGCCTCCGTCTGTCCCATGAAGATTGACGCCGCTACGTCCAGCGACTCAGCGCCACTCACCCCCATAAACCGGCTCATGGCCCACGCCATTCCCTTGATGATCAGTTGCATTACGCCGATGTAATAAAGGATGGCGAAGAACGCAGAGATGAAGATGATGGTGGGCAATACTCGGAAAGCGAAGATGAACATCACGCCTGGATCATCTGCGCCGAGAGGCCCAAACACGAACGTGGATCCGGCAAAAGCGTACGAGAGCAGCATCTTGACCGCAGCACCGGCTTTGGCCATGACCAGCTGTCCAAAGGTGAAATACACAACCAGAATGGCAAAGACGAATTGCAGTCCCAGTCCCCAAAGAACAGTCTTGAGACGGATGGCTTTGCGATCAGTGGAAAACAGATATGCCAGGGACAACAACACAACAATACCGAGCAAGCCTGCGAATCGTGACATTCGGGTCCTTCGATCTTTAATCTTTGATTTTTGATGGAGAATTTGCCCGACTATTGTAGCTGCGATGTCAATGTGCAAGCGGGAGAAATGGTCCTGGTGTTCACCACAGAGTGCACAGAGGAACGCTGAGGCAAATCAAACCAATTGACTACACGCACACAAAGCACGGTTCAGCCCTCGTCTCTTATTTCTTCGCCTTCGCGGCGGCAGTATTTGCCAATTGATTTTCGAAATTTGTAAACGCCGATTCCAGTTCGGCTTCGGCCGCTGCTTTTTGACTGCTCTTTAGAAGCTGTGAACAGGCTGCTGACTGCTTGCCGGAAATGCCACATGCGTCTTTCCCCAATGTCTGGAGATCAGCACCCGGCAGAAAACTATAAGTCAGACTCGCCCGCGCCATCTTCTTTAAATCGGCATAGGAAAGGTGGTACGTCTCCGCGGCGCGCTGATATTCCTGCGTCATGTTGCCCCTGGAGACGCCTTCATCATCGGTTGCAAGCGCGACTGGCACTCCGTACTTCAAATACATGGGCAGAGGATGTCTTTGCCCCGTCACTCCCAGAATCACATCATTGCTGGTTAGACAAATCTCAACCAGCACCCGTTTTGCAGCCATCTCCTTCAACAATTGCAAAGGCTGCGGTTCCTGCATCACGTCTACGCCATGGCCGATTCGCTGGGCGTGGGCTTTCTCCACCGATGCCCGTATGTGGAAGAGCTCTTCCGGCGCAGCAATCTGCAGCGTCAGTTCGCCGGCATGCAGGCTGATATGCACCTGAGGATATTGCTGGTGGAGATAATCCATCATCTCCATGTGCAAATTGAAATCATGGATGGGGACGTACCAGTCTTCTGCCATCACCAGATTCAGGCCGACAACGCGTGGGTCACGCGAAGCCATTTCGAACCCCGCCAGTATCTGAGCAAATACCATCTGCTTCGGTAATCCACGGGCCACCTGATAGAGATAACGCGTCTGCACCAGGCAACCGGGCGCGGCATTCGGTTCACCGCAATGCATGTCCTGCTTTTCCCTGGCTTCGATTTCATCCAGACTGTGGCTCGCCTGCGTGACGATCGCCGTCAATCCGCCGGCGAGCAGGTCCTGTCTCATTTTCACGAGATCAGCGTTCCAGCCGAGCTTTTTGCCTAGTCCCGCCGCCTGCCCATTGTCCGGGTTAAACATCAACTCCATGTATTGAAGATGCTCGCCGGCGCCGCGGGAACGCACTTCCTCAATCATGTCAGCGGTGTGGCCATTGGTGGCGGCGCCAAATTTTCCGAACGTGGCGAAGAAGTGGTCATGCCCGGACTCCTTCGCAGCCAGCAGCCCACGCATGGAGAATGCTTCCAGAAGTTGCTCATACAAAGCTGCATCGGTGTAGGCGGCAGAGGCGGGTGTCCTGTCCTGGGCGCTAACACAATTTACGAACGATGAAGATGCGCGGTCCACACACAAGCCGTCCTCTACCGCCCACCGGATAAAGCTTTCGGCATACACTGCGCCGGACAGGTGGTTGTGGAGATCGCCGCCTTTAGGCATACGCCGAAGGAATTCCATCAGCAAAGAAGGCTGATTCCGGACCGACTCAAAATACGCAGCCGTGCGCTTTTCAGAAATGCCGGACGACGCGCTTGCAGCAGGCTTCTTGCCGGCAGTTGTTTGTGGCCACGCTGTTGCCGTGAGAAGCGCGATCACTAACAGGTACGCGCTGGTCCGCTTTGCTGATTTCATCTAAATCCCTCACCTAAGTGCAAACGGCACTATAACATTTACAATTCCTTCGACTTAAACAGGACATCATAAATGGACATTTTTGATCAGGCAGAAGAGGCAAGCGCATTCATTCTTGGTAGAACCAAGATGCGGCCTGCCATTGCTATTGTTCTCGGGTCAGGCCTGGGCGACTTTGCTGACTCACTCATCGATGCGGTCCGCATACCCTACGCTGATGTCCCTCATTTCTCCCGATCGACCGCCATTGGTCATGCCGGGCAGTTGGTGATCGGGAAAGCGGGAGAGAACGCTGTGGTCGCGATGCAAGGCCGCTTCCATCCATACGAGGGACATGCTGTTGATAAAGTAGTCTTCCCTATCCGCGTCTTCTCGCGTATGGGCGTACATGCCGCCATTCTTACCAATGCTGCCGGTGGCATCAGGAAAGAATATGGCCAGGGACGGCTCGTTGTTGTCACTGACCACATCAACCTGCAAGGGCTCAACCCGCTGGTTGGCCCGGAAGATCCGCGCTTTGGCCCACGATTTATTGACATGACACAAGCCTATTGCCAGGAGTACCGGCGGCTTACGCTTGATGCCGGCAAAAAGCTGGACATTGAGCTGGGCGAAGGCGTATATGCCGGGCTGCTGGGACCGAGTTATGAAACCCCGGCCGAGATTCGATTCCTGCGGACGATTGGGGCTGATCTGGTCGGCATGTCAACGGTGGCCGAAGTGATCGCCGCACGGCAGGTCGGCATCAAGGTACTGGCCATTTCCTGTGTGACCAATATGGCGGCCGGAATCCTGGAACAGTCGATCAATCACGAAGAAGTTCTGGAAACGGGACGCCGCATTGCCGGCCAGTTCAAGGACCTGTTGCGCGAGGTAATTCCGGCGATCGCAAAGGACGTGGCTTGATTTCGATTCGTTTTTCATCCCCGATTATTCGATAAATCTGCACCGGCAACTCAGGCGGCGCAGAGTTGATTGTGTAGCTTTGCAGAATGAGCGGGAGTGCGCGCTCCATTCGCTCGCTGGAGTTGTAATGAACGGTGCACAGCGCGTCGCCGGCGGCGACCCAGTCGCCTAACTTTTTATGAACAATAATTCCCACGGCTGGGTCGACGGAATCTTCCTTCCTGGCCCTTCCGCCGCCCAGAAGCACTCCGGCAGTGCCAATCTGCTCACACATGATGGTGGAAACGTACCCTGAGTCCGGGCTGGCCAGATCAACTTGCTGCTTTGCTCTGGGAAGAATAGAGATGTCGTCCACCACTTTTGGATTTCCGCCGTGCAGGCTGACCAATTCGCGGAATTTTTCTTTTGCCTTGCCATTCACGATCAGCTCTTCCGACAACAGTAGTCCTTCATCAATGCTGTTTACCCGTTGTCCAAGCAACAACATCCAGGCCGATAAAATCAGACACAACGCGCGCAGGTCCTGCGGTCCCTTACCATCCAGTACTTCAAGACACTCCGCCACTTCAAGAGCATTACCCACGGCATGCCCCAGCGGTTGACTCATGTCAGTAATTAGCGCAGTAATCCGCTTGCCCAGTCTCCGACCTGTTTCCACCATCAGCTCTGCTAAAAGCGCGGCATCTTCCTGGGACTTCATGAACGCGCCGCTGCCGGTTTTCACATCGAGCACCAGAGCATCAATTCCTTCGGCCAGTTTCTTGCTCATAATGGACGCGCAGATGAGATAAGGACTTTCCACCGTACCGGTCACATCGCGTAATGCGTACAATTTCTTGTCCGCGGGCGCAATCTCCGGCGTCTGTCCAATCATGGAGGTACCGCATTCAGCCAGCACGCGACGAAATTCGCCGGTGGAAAGATTTACGTTGAATCCGGGAATGGATTCCAGTTTGTCCAGCGTGCCGCCGGTATGTCCCAGTCCGCGACCGCTTATCATAGGCACATAAAGGCCGGCAGCCGCCACCAGAGGAGCCAGCACCAGAGAGGTTTTATCACCCACTCCGCCGGTGGAATGCTTATCCACCTTGGCCGCCGGTAGAGACGAAAAGTCCATGACCTTGCCGGAGTTCAACATGGACTCAGTCAGGGCGGCCAGTTCCGCTCGCGACATCCCCCGCAGCACTACAGCCATCAACCAGGCGGACATCTGATAGTCAGGGATCTGGTCGCGGGTGTAGCCCTCGACCAGGAAGTCGATTTCTGCCCGTTGCAGTTCCCCGCCATCGCGTTTCTTGCGGATCAAGTCAGTGACATGCATTCTGTGGGCCAGCATAAACGGAAACCGTCCCGGAGTAAATCAGAACTGAATAAGGATGGATAGCCCCTGACAACCGCCCGTCGCGTCAAAACATCAGAACTGCTGAATGCTGGCAATGCGGCGAGTGAGGGCGCTCGTGTCTGATCAACCGGGAGGTCGCATGAAAAATCGCCGACAATCGGGGACGTCCATCCGCCTTAGCTTGTTCGTGACCATTCTCGTATTACTGAGTTTGCCGGCAATTTGCGCTGGAGAGAAGCTGCGAGGCACGGTGGTTGATTCCGCCGGGTTCGTGGTTCCCGATGCCGAGGTCACGGCAAAGTCCAGCAGCTCCTCCGTATCCATTCATACAATTTCCAACGGAGAATTTGAACTCAATAACATCACCCCACCGGCCGACGTGAGCGTGCATGCCGCAGGTTTCGCACCCGCCATGGCGAAATGGGAAGGACAGCCTTCCCTGAGGATTACGCTCAAACCCGGGGAAGTCCAGCAACAGATCGTGGTAACGGCCACCCGTATGGGAACTCCCCTGTCCGATGTTCCGGCATCCATCTCCCGGGTTTCGGCCTCTGAGATCGCCGCGTCACCACCATTGTTATTGGATGATATTCTCCGGCAGGTGCCCGGATTCTCGCTGTTCCGGCGCACTAATTCCCGCATCGCCAACCCGACCACGCAGGGTGTTTCACTCCGTGGTCTGGGCGCCAGCGGAGCCAGCCGTGCATTGGTATTTTTTGACCAGATACCCTTGAATGATCCTTTTGGTGGGTGGGTTTACTGGGACCGAGTTCCAGTCACCGACATCGCCTCGGTCGAAGCTCTTCGCGGGGGAGGCTCCGCTCTCTACGGGAGTGGCGCTCTTGCCGGCGTGGTTGCTGTGGAACGCAGTGACTACCATGATCGCGCACTTTACATGGATCTGTCCGAAGGCCAGGAAGGCATCTCCTACGGCAGTGGCACTTTTTCTGATCACTTTGGCGCCTGGGGCGTGAATGCTTCCGCTCAAGGCATGCGTTCGGATGGTTACATTGTGGTACCTTCATCGGTCAAAGGCCTGGTTGATACTCCAGCGAGCCTGGATTTCGGAACAGGACGTTTGCTCCTTGACCGTCAGTTCACCAACGGAACTGCCTTCATCAGCGGCAACGTATTCAACGAATCCCGAAACAACGGGACTGCATTACAGACCAACGACACGCGTCTCGCTGAGACCACCGGCGGCGCCAATCTGGCGGTAGGCGGCGGAGCCTTGAGTTTGCGCTCATTCCTTACCTTCCAGCATTTTGACCAGACCTTTTCATCCGTCGCGACGGACCGTAATTCGGAAAACCTGGTTCGCTCCCAGGCAGTGCCGGCGCAGCAGTTTGGCATTTCCGCAATATGGACGCGGCAACTTGGCGCGCGCAACACGTTCGCAGCAGGAACGGATTTTCGCCGCGTCACCGGACACAGCGCTGAACGGCTCTTTGCCGTGGGAACGGCAACCGGGACAGTGGACGCGGGCGGACGCCAGCAATATTTCGGGGCCTTCCTGGAAGACTCACTACGCGTGACTTCCCGTTTACGTATTACGGCAGCCACGCGCGTTGACACCTGGAAGAATTACGATGCACTCTCACGCAGCCTGACCTTCGCGTCCGGCACCTCGTCCCTCACACAGTTTTCCGATCGCGAAAACGCCGGTTTCTCTCCTTCGCTTGGCGCGGTCTATCAACTTACACATATGGTGGCACTCACCGGCTCGGCCTATGGCGCTTTTCGCAGTCCTACGTTGAATGAACTTTACCGATCATTCCGCCTGGGCAATGTTCTCACTCAAGCCAATAATGGCCTGAACCCGGAGAGACTCAGGGGTGGAGAAGGCGGAGTTATGATCGGGTCCGCACCGCTCTTTTTTCGCGCTACATATTTCTGGAACAAGATTCACGATGCCGTGGGCAATCGCACTCTCACTACGACTCCTGCCCTCATCACCCGGCAACGCCAGAACATAGGCGACATCCTTGCCAAGGGCGTGGAAGTGGAACTGGAAGCTAATCTTCCCTACCACTTAGTCACGCACACAGCCTATGAATATTCTGACTCCACCATTTCGCGCTCGCTGGACGCTTCCCTACTTGGCTTACGAACTCCTCAGGTTCCTTTGCACGCCGCTTCACAATCCCTGGTTTACAACGGCCGGCGCTGGAGCGGCACGGTGACCGGACGCTACGTCACGCAGCAGTTCGATGATGATTTGAATACATTTATCCTGCCCAGTTTCTTCACAGCCGATGTGATGCTGCGCTGGCGGATCAACGACCGCGTGGAACCGTACGTAGCTTGTGAAAACCTTTTCAACCGTGAATACTTCACCGGTCGTACGCCAACACCCACGCTGGGCCAGCCACGTTTAGTCAGGGGCGGCGTAAGGTTGCGATTGGGATCAGCTCGATAAGGCCGGCTTTACAGTGCTTATAGCCGGAAGCTTTCAGGGAGCAACTCCCCAATTGTCATCTCCTGATATCCCTGCTCGCCTTTGAAGATCACAACGGCCTGTTGCCCAAATTCCGCGATTACCTGGCGGCATGCTCCGCACGGCGAGCACGGCAATTCTTTTCCGTTTACAACAGCTACAGCGCGAACGGATAGTTTTCCGTCTTTATTCTGTTGCACCGCCGTAAAGATGGCGGAGCGCTCAGCGCAATTGGTCAACCCATACGATGCATTCTCAACGTTGCAGCCCACAAACACTTCTCCGGACTCGGTGAGAACAGCAGCGCCAACGTGGAAATTGGAATAGGGGGCGTGTGCGCGCTTCAGGGCATTCCGGGCCGCTGCGAGAAGGGCTTCGCGTTCGCCTTGCGTGATGATTGAAGAGGACATGGTGGGCCGGTCTCCTAGTGAACTACTTACATTACCACCATGCTTGATCGACGATGTGTGCTTTGCCGGATCTGGCCCAAGATTCCCGGACGCAATCACGATCACGCCTAAAACGAAAATCGCAGTCGTGCCGAAACAGTCCGCGGAGGCGCTATCGCCGTGCCGGAAAACAAGCTGGCAAAATTGATGACGTTGAGCCGGTTGTTCAGGTTCACCGCCTGGATCTGAAACACCACGCTGCGCTGCTCCTTGTGATAAGCCTCAATACCTGCCACGGCGTCCAGCGAGAAGTTCGGGTGCACACGCCCCCTATCCAGATTCACGCTATTCAGGACAGCTGCGCCATACTGAGCCAGCAGAAGATTCGGATCGGCATCACCTATATCTGCCGGCAAACCGCTGCCATACGCTCCGCTCAATGAGAACCATATACGCCGCGGGGCCTGGAAACGGACCTGCATGCGCGCGGTGTTCCGCTGGTCCTGAGAAACGGGAAACTTACTGGTATCTGTAAGTCCACCGACCGCCTCACTGCCAAGAAACAGCCCTCCGGTGACTGGCCCCTGGCCAATTCCCGTCTGGTTCGCATAACTCAGATAGCCGGAGAACCGGCCCCAGCGAGGGACGTAAAGACGCAGTTCCTCGCCAGAAATCGTTGCCCTGGCAAATGCGATAGGAAAACTCACTCCGGTATCGAGCAGGACATCATCGTCAGAATAATTGCGAAAATCCCGGCGGAATATGTTCGCATCCAGCCGCAAGTGCGAAAAGATCGCCTGCGTGATTCCGAATTCAAAGTAATTAGCGCTCGCCGGCTGGACGGGCAGCCGCACCACCAGTGAATTCAACGAATCTACCTGCGGTGAGCTGGCGAGCAACAGATTCTCGATTGCCGGGGTTTGAAATACACGATCATATGAGCCGTGGATTAACAGCTTTAAAGACGGCACATATCGTGAAATGCCGATTCTGGGACTCCATGCCGATTGATGAACAACAAAACCGTAGTGATCAAAACGCACACCTGCCGAAACATTCCAATTGCCTAAATGGACCTGGTCCTGAGCGTAGGCCGAAGACTCCACATCCCAGCGGTGATCTGAAAACTGAAATTGCCGTTGCGTGTCGGGATCGAATTGCGAGGGATCGGTGATGGTGTATTGAAGGTTCTCATGGACCGGAGTAAACATGCCATCTACGCCGATCTTCCAATCGTGCCGGCCGTGATGCCCGGCCAAATCAACACGCACATAGCCCTCACGGTAGCCTCGATCCTGTGACACGATGACAGGAGTGGACAACGCATTCGAGGAAAGCTCCGCAGTCGCATCCCTCACACTTCCGGACAAGCTCAGCAAGAGTTCAGGAGAAATCGTGTGCTGGAAGGAGAGCTGTCCGCTGGTCTCGGCGTTTTCCGCGTCCTGCCGCTGGCCTGCGGTCTGCTGTACCAGATAGTTCGGCACAAGGAATCGATTGACCGCATGCGCAAACGTTACTCGCAGCCGGTCGCGGTCAGAAAAGTCGTGATCGTAGGAACCGTAGAAGCCGTTCGAATTTCCGGTGTTGGTGAAGTTTTCCAGCACGGGCGGATCGAGATAGCGGTCCGTATGGAACCCTTCTCCGCCGATCGAGAATGCGTTTTTCGAGGATGCGTAAGAGATTGCGCCGGAAGCGCTTGCCGTGGAAAAGCTTCCTCCGCTCACATCCAGTTGCCCATGGAGGCCTGACGGCACGTCTTTCGCAGTGTTTACCTCAACAACGCCACCGAGTTTCCTTCCATACTCGGCTGGATACCCCGCGGTCAACACTCGCAACGATTCGACACCATCTCCGTCTCCATCTCCATTTATGGACGGTGCAAAAGCAGGCGAACGGTTCTGGGTAAGAGGCAGTCCGTCAACTACATATTGAACGTCATACTCGGAGCCGCGCGGATGAAGGACGCCATTGCCCTCGTAGAGCCATCCGGGCAAATCATCAACCATGTCGGATAGAGATCTTCCCGGCTGCACAGCAAGACCCTCACCAAGCGTCTGTCGCCCGATCGCGTACTGCGTTCCCGCCTGGCGAGGATCGACCAAAGTCAGGGAATCAGCCACTTCAACTTGCGTGCTTACGGTGGCTAGGCTTAACTTGACCGAAAAGGGCACAGGGACTTCTGAGTGGATTTCGACCAGACCTCTCCAGGCGGCGAACCCACGCGCAATGACACTCAATCGATAGACGCCAAACGGGAGTTCTCTGGCTACATAGCGGCCATTGTTTGCCAGGGCAAACGTTCGAGTTACCTGGTTGGCTTTGCTGACAAGTTCCGCCCTGGCGGCAACAACAGCACCCTGTGGGTCCCGCACCTCAAGGCGGAGTTCACCGCGGGGTGCCTGGGCGCGCGCGTTGACCAAGGAACCTAACAGAGCCGCCAGGATGAGGAGATTGCGCAGAGCTCGCATAAGAATGATCACTCCCTCATCCGCCCGTGGGTATATCAAATGCGGCTACTTACAAAGGTGCAAAGACAAATACTGACGTATCAGAACTGACAATGACTCTGCCATTGGCGATCACAGGAACGCCAAATGCAATGCCCTGACCCAGGAGGTCGCGGGGATTCATGCTGCTGTTCCACAATTCATGCGAAACCAGCGTGGCGTCATAGGCGTGCAGGATCGCACGGTTATTGTCGGCGCTTTTTTCGTAAGCCCACACAATGCCATTCTGAGCGCCATTGGATGACACCACGGTGTTGGCTCCACGCAGGCTGTACGAGCTTGGCGACAACGCAACAGGAGCAGGGACTAACGTTCCGCCCTGGAAATGGAATTGTTGGAGAGGACCATTGGCTGTGCCCATGTACAAATTCTGGTTCCAGTACGATACATTGCCATAGAGGCGCTGCCAGTCTGGCCCCTCGGCAAAGCCATTGCCTATGCCGGTGAAACATGTACGATTGCCAACCTGCAACTCCTGAGGAATCTGTGTGTCTCCGTTGGGGTTGAAATGGCCAAGGTTGTCAAGGTTCAGAATAAAAAGGCGGCCTTCTTTATTAATGACCGCGGCCAGACGCCGCGAGGGATCCACTTCCGGAGGCAACATGGCCACACCACCCGAACCAATTTCCAGATCAGCCAGATCCAAACACGCCTGGTTGGCAGGTGAGAACCAGTCCGCTACGGCAAAGCCATTCGGGCCCAGCGTAAGCTTCATGACACTGTCACCCATGTTGGTACCGCCCTGGTCAGCATTAAAGCTGCCATCGGCGCCAATCTCATAAATATTTCCATTGGCATCGACGGCCGGCGAAGCGCCTCCACCCCAGAATGCGCCGCCACCACCATGGTCAGCCGGGCCATCGGCGGAATCTTGCGGCTGGAATGTTACGGTGGAATTGTAAACGGCTTTTTGTTGCAGCGTGACCGCATCAAAAGCCATCAACCAGCCGTGATAGACGCCGAAATCTGAAAACGACCCCCAGCCAACCACAATCTGGCCATTCAGCTCTACCAGGCCTTGCCGCTGATTCTGCAGAGCAGGGTTAAATGGAATCTGGCCGTTTACACTTCCTTTGCCATTGCCAGGCACGCTGGGCTGGATTTGCACGCTGCCCGGCCCAAAATCCAGGCCTGTTCGAATATCAATAGCTCGCAAAAACTGTTGTGCAACCCCATTGCGCGCGATCATGGTTACGAAGTACATGATTCCGGTGGTCCCATCAATCACTGGCGTCCCCGTAATCCCGACTTCTCCACCCAGACTTGTGCGGCCGCCAAAATTGTCAATGCCCGGCGTGATTCCGTTGGCTGGATCGGTGTAGTTCCGCGCCCACAAAGGGGGAGTCCCAGGATGATCCACATCAAAGGCGAAGACGCTGTCATGCTCATTGACCACAAACACTACGTTGTGGACTCCAGCAGCGCCCATATTAAGGTTTGAAACAAAAAGTGGCTGGGCAATAATGATTCCATCGGTTGCGAACGAAGCACGCTTGCCGAATGCGGCAACATTCACGTTCGCAGGGGTGAGCACTGTCTCCTGGTCGAAGAGACCTTTACCTGAAAGATCGCCTTTCCACTTGAGCACACCAGAAAAGTTCGCCGCCGAGGGCGTTGGAGATCCTCCCGACGGGTTGCCGCCAAGACCCTGGCAGCCTGCGAGGAACAAACACAGTGGCACCGCAAACAACAAACCTAAAAGAACCACAACTGACGATTGCAAAAATATCCTTGTTCCTGAGAAAGGGCCCATAATGCTCACAACCATCCGTCGAGATAGAAATCCCACTCTGTTCGAGAGCTACTCAAAGCGCGGAGTTGTCTCAGATTTTCACTTGATGTTTCTAAACAGAGAGTTTGTCAGCAATCAGAGTTGTTGGTTTTGTGCCAGTAAAGCGTGCAGCTCTGAATCCTTGCCGATCTGGACGGCATGTAGCTGGGGAAGCTTTGTCGCGATGGCGAATCTTACGACCGTAGGGCATGGCCATTGTCTCTTCACAATTTCTTGAGTTGACAGGGTGCGTGGTTCTCATTACCATAACTCTACGGTTATATAACTTATGAGCTATGCAGAACGAAGCTCCGAACTACTCAACGCCACCTTTGCCGCGCTCGCCGATCCCACACGGCGGGCGATCCTGGCCAGATTGGCCTCCGGCGAAGCTTCCGTGAATCAATTGGCCGAGCCTTTTTCCATCAGCCAGCCGGCAATTTCAAAACACTTGAAGATTCTGGAACGCGCGGGTCTGATCTCTGGCGGACGTGACGCGCAACGTCGTCCGCGCCGACTTGAACCCGCACCGCTTCAGGAAGCTAACGAGTGGCTGGAACGTTATCGCGAATTCTGGGAAGCATCCTTCGAACGCCTGGATGCCCTGCTGGTTGAGATGCAGCACGTTACACCCAAATCGAAAAACAGAAAGCTGAGAAGCAAGAAGAAATAAGGAGCGCACAAATGCCGACAAAAGAAAAACTGCAACTTACAACGCCCGGCGAGCGTGAGATCGTGATCACACGCGTTTTTAATGCCCCACGCCAGTTGGTTTTTGAAGCGTGGACCAGACCTGAGCTGCTAAAGCGTTGGCTACTCGGACCTCCTGGCTGGTCATTTGTTGTGTGTGAAAGCGACCTGCGCGTGGGCGGTAAATATCGTTTTGTCTGGCGCCAAGCAGAAGGTGTGGAGATGGGCATGGGGGGAGTGTACCGGGAAGTGGTTCCACCCGAACGAATCGTCAACACGCAGCGCTTTGATCAGGACTGGACGGGCGGCGAAGCCATTGGAACTCTGGTGCTCACCGAGAACAACGGAAAGACCACGTCAACCAACACCATTCTTTATTCGTCACGCGAAGCCCGTGATGCAGCCTCCTGTACCGCCATGGACGAAGGCATGGAAGCCGGCTACACCCGGCTGGACGAACTATTGGCAACCATGGCGTAAGCAACTACTGCCACAAACAAGTTTAAGGAGATAGCTCTAAGGAGATAACAATGAAAAACACTGGGACTCTTAAAGTAACTTTGCCGAGTGATCGCGAAGTGATGCTGACGCGCGTCTTTGATGCTCCGCGCCATCTTGTGTTCGACGCTTTCTTCAATCCTGAGTTGCTGAAGCGCTGGTTTGGACCGCGCGGCTGGTCGCTTGCTGTCTGCGAGGTGGACTTCAAAGTTGGCGGCAAATGGCGCTATATCCTGCGCGGCCCCAACGGAAGCGAGATGGGAATGAGCGGCGTATATCGCGAGATCAACGCTCCGGAACGAACCGTCCACACAGAGCTCTTTGACGATTATCCCGGAGAGTCCGTGGTAACCAGCACGTGGGTGGAAAGCGATGGCAAGACGACACTCACGGCCGTTGTACTGGCAGAATCAAAGGAAATTCGCGATGCCGTAATCAAGTCCGGCATGGAACACGGCGCGGCGGAGACCTATGACAGGCTGGCAGAGCTGCTGGCATCGCAACTTGCAAACAAGTAAACCGAGCATCGGGCGCTCAGCACAATCGAGTGAATGATCTGGGCGCCCTGGTATCTCAACAATTCGTTCAGTAAATTGAAGGAGCATTCCATGCAGAAGATAACTCCATTTCTGTGGTTCAACGGCCAGGCAGAAGAAGCCGTCAACTTCTATGTATCCATTTTCAAGAATTCAAAGGCGGGCAGCATTCAGCGTTATGGCGATGCTGGTCCGGGGCCCAAAGGCTCCGTGATGTCGGCTACTTTTCAGCTTGAAGGGCAGGAGTTCTACGCTCTCAACGGCGGACCGCAGTTCAGCTTCACGCCAGCGATTTCGTTTTTCGTCAACTGCGAAACCCAGCAGGAAGTCGACGAGCTGTGGGAGAAACTTTCCCAGGGCGGCGAAAAAGGACGCTGCGGATGGTTGAAAGACAAATTTGGACTGTCCTGGCAGATCATCCCATCTGCCCTTGGCCAACTATTGCAGGGCAAAGATCCGGAGAAATCAAAACGCGCGATGCAGGCAATGATGAAGATGGACAAGATTGACATAGCCGGCCTGCAAAAGGCCTATGACGGTTAAGTGATTGCAGTTGTGTTGAACAGACGGCCGTTATCCTTCGACTTCGTTGTCGCGAGCCCCTCCGACTGTCAGGATGACAGACTTCGTAAAACCCTTTTGTATTTTTAACCTCAGCGGCTAAAGCCGAAGATTGTCGATCGTTTGACCGCAGGCATAAATGCCTGCTCCACCCCGTGTGGGCAAGAATCAGGCCATGTCATGTGTGGATCCTGGCCGCGGCATGTCTCACAAAAAGTGCAAATGCATAGATCTTTCGACTGCGTCGTCGCATACGCTCCGACTGCGCTCAAGATGACAAAGGGGGAAATATGAGCAAGTATCTCCGGTTCGCGCTAGAATCGAGCAGCCGATCGAGAGCCGGTTAAGGAGCTGCCCATGTACGATTACATCATTGTTGGCGCCGGTTCGGCCGGCTGCGTCCTCGCCAATCGCCTGAGTGAAGATGCCAGAGTGAAAGTCCTGCTCCTGGAAGCCGGCGGCCCCGATACAAAAAAAGAGATTCATATTCCGGCGGCGTTCTCCAAGCTGTTCAAGACCGCCTACGACTGGACCTACTTCACCGAACCTGAACCTCATCTGGAGAATCGCAGCCTGTATTGGCCGCGTGGCAAGGTCCTTGGCGGCAGCAGTTCCATGAACGCCATGATCTATATCCGCGGCCATCGCTGGGATTACGATCACTGGCGCGATCTTGGCAATCCTGGCTGGGATTATGACTCCGTACTGCCCTACTTCAAGAAGTCAGAAGCGCAGGAGAACGGCGCTTCCCCATTCCACGGAGCTGACGGTCCACTCCACGTCACCAACTTGCGCTGCCCTAACCCGCTTTCTGAAGCATTCGTTCAAGCAGCCGAACAGGCAGGCTTCCAACGCAATCCAGACTTCAACGGAGCAAATCAGGAAGGCTTTGGTCAATATCAGGTTACGCAATGGGAGGGCAAACGTTGCAGCGCTGCAGCCGCGTTCCTTCACCCCGTGATGCGCCGGCCTAACCTTACGGTAAAAACCAACGTCCAGGTCTTTGACATTATTTTTGAAAAACGCCGCGCCGTCGCCGTGAGCTTTCAGCAGGGTGAGCACAGTGCCCAGGAACATGCTGATCGCGAGATCATTCTCTGCGCCGGATCTGTGGCGTCTCCCCATCTCATGATGCTCGCCGGCATTGGCCCGGCAGACCACCTTCGCGCCCTGGGCGTTCCTGTACAGATTGATCTGCCCGGCGTCGGCCAGAATCTGCAGGACCACCCTGCCGTACCGATCGTCTATCGATCCAGGAAGCCGATTACGCTGGCGAATGCCGAAAGCATGGGCAATGTGGCACGTTACATGTGCTTCAAAAACGGCATGCTCACGTCAAACGTGGGCGAAGCTGGAGGCTTCGTCAGTTCAAATTCGTCCACGCCTGCACCTGACCTTCAATTTCTTTTCGGTCCCGGCTATTACGTTGACCACGGGTTTCAGACGATCAAAGGGCATGCCTATACGCTTGGGCCCACGTTGGTACGGCCGTTCAGTCGTGGTCGACTCAAACTGCGTTCTAATAATCCGCTGGACGCACCGGCGATTCACGCTAATTATTTCGCTGATCCTCGCGACATGGACGCGATGCTCAGCGGCGTGAAGATCGCGAGACAAATCGCTGCCGCGGCGGCCTTTGATGAATTCCGTGGTCTTGAAATGCTCCCCGGCCCTGACGCTCAGGACGACAGCGCACTTCGCCAGCACATAACACGCTATGCCGCCACGTTGTACCACCCGGTTGGCACATGCAAGATGGGAAATGACCCCGTATCGGTTGTCGACTCCGAACTGCGCGTGCTGGGTGTGGAAAGTCTGCGTGTGGCGGACGCCTCCGTTATGCCTACCGTCATCGGCGGCAATACCAACGCTCCAACCATCATGATCGCCGAAAAGGCCGCGGATTTAATTCGTGGAAAAGAATCTGCTGCGGCGAACTCTGATTCCCTTCTGAGTGGTGTGGGCCAACGCTAAATCATTGCGCAAAAGCAAAGGGCGTAGTTGCCTACGCCCTTAACCGTGAATTTACGTTTGATAACAGACGTTATTTGGGGTTAGTAGCCCACTTCCGGCGCAGTAAAGTAGCGCCGGTAATCAGAATAGATCCCAAAAGTGCCAGGCTTCCTGATTCAGGAAAGCGGCTGCCAAGGTGGCCGGCGATTCCTTCAACACCAGAACCCGCCGAAAGTCCGTAAGCGTGGGTCCCGGAAATGACACCCCCGAAAGTCACAGCGAAGATGAACATTACAATCGTGCAGTATGAAAGTTTTTTCACCATTTCCTTATCCGTCAAAGCAAGAGTGGCGTTCCGTCTCGGGGCCTCCGCTCGGCTGATGATTTCCCCACAATCCAAAGGGATCTCTCAATCGGTGGCCCACGTTTGTAACCTGCACTTGCTTGTGCACGACCCATGCCAAATATTCGCGATAGAAAACAAATGCCTTACACAGAAAGAACCGAGTACGTATGCAATCCGTTGCAGGGATTTTCCCCAGGTTTCCCGTTGAAAGGTGGGTTTGCAATCTTGCCGCTTGCCTTGCCGAGCCTCCTGAAGGCAGCGAATACAAATGTGAAATTCGTTTTTTCGGTGCAATAAGAACGATCTTATTTGTTGGCTCATTGGCTGATGAATTGCACATCAAGTGGTCTGTTGCTCAATATCTCGAGCTGAGCGTGGTAGCCCTGCCATTACCGGAAACTTTTGGCTTAACCATGGGTCCTCATTTCACTTGGGATGGAAGAGACCAGAATTTGACCCGGCGCGCCCGACTATGCAAAGGTTTTCATCACAGGTTTGGAACTCTTCTCAGGAGGTTGTTGAGCCCCTGCCGACTGTCACGGACTCCCTTACCTTGAACAAGGCCGAGCCGGTACCGCACGTCTTGTTTCTTATTGATCACTTGCTTGCGCGCGGTGGTGGCGAAGGCAATCTGCTGAAAGTGGTTCAGCTGATGCCCCCGGACCGCGTGCGCTGCTCCATTGCCACCCTGAAGATCAAACCGGCAATTCAAGAGTCGATTTCGGTTCCTGTGCACGTCTTCCCTCTTCGCCGTGTCTATGGATTCACTGGCTTTCGTGCCGCGTGGCGCCTCCGCCGTCTTATTCGCCAGGAAAAGATCGATATCGTACAGACCTATTTCGAGACGGCCAACCTCTGGGGCGGCCTGGTGGCTAAGCTCAGCGGCGCGCTGCTTTTGTCTTCCCGTCGCGACATGGGTATTCTTCGCAAGCCAAAGCACCGGCTGGGCTATCAGCTCATCAACCGCATTACGGATCGTGTTCTGGCTGTATCAGAAGAGGTGAAGCGCTTCTGCATTGGTGAGGACCGGGTTGACCCCGACAAAGTCTCAGTCATTTATAACGGCGTTGATCTGCAGCAGATCACGGAGGCCGCGAGTGGAGCATCATCGGCGGTTTTTGCCGAGTTCGCGGGCAGGCAGATTGTGACCTGTGTGGCAAACCTGCGCCGGGTAAAAGGTATTGATATTTTTCTGCGAGCAGCCCACCTGGTCTGTCAGGAGCTGCCTGACACCTTGTTTCTCGTCGCCGGCAGCCTCTACGAAAAAGATTATTCCCGCGAAGTGCGGGACATGGTTGAGTCTCTCGGCCTGCAAAATAACGTACGATTTCTGGAGTTTGTGGAGAACCCGGTGCCGCTGCTGAAAATGAGCAGTGTGTTCTGCATGCTCTCCCGCAGTGAAGGTTTCTGCAATGCCCTGCTGGAAGCCATGGCGTGCGGCGTGCCTGCGGTAGTGAGTCGCGTGGGCGGAAACCCTGAAGCCATCAAGGACGGCGAAAGCGGGTTCCTGGTGCCGGTGGAAGATCATCAGGCAGCCGCAGAACGGATGCTGTTTCTACTGCACAACGCTGATCAGGCCAGCAAAATCGGCGAAGCCGGACGCCAGGCTGCATTCTCTCAATTCAGCGCCGAAGCGATGATCAACAACCTGATCAGCCTGTATTCTGAGCTGATGGCAAAGCGTGCGAAAAATAAATAGATTGATACGGGTGATATGCGTTTCTATCAGCCTGTTTGTATCGAACCGCTGCGATTGGCTTGGGGTTCGCTGCATGGTTCGCTAACCGTGCTTTTCTGCCACTAATTCTTTTTGCCCACGTAAGCTGATTCGATAAGGGTTTGAACCGGCTGTTCAATTGCATCGTCGTACAAAAATAGAGTGTTCTTGACAACGGATTGTTCCGAGAATTCCCGCGAGACAATGTCCCGCCCCGCGGCGCCCATCTGCCCGCGCCTGGCTGGATCGTCAAGCAGAATTCGAATTGCGTTGGCTACCTCAATGCTGTTTTTGGGCGACACCAGGAGTCCATTCACGTTATGGCGCACAACATCGCGACACCCGGGAACATTGGTTGTAACAATCGCGCGAGCGCATGCCGCCGCCTCCAGCAGAGACTTGGGTACGCCTTCACCACCATAAGACGGCAAACATACCAGAGTTGCTCCCTGATACACGGACGCCATGTTCTGCCGTCGTCCCCACCACTCGACCACGCCTTCGTCATGCCAGGCCGAAAGTTGTTGCTTCGGCATGCCTGAAGGGCTGGCTGAGTCCGTATCTCCCACGAGCACGAACCGTGCCTTTACGCCTTCACTCTTGAGCAATCTGGCCGCCTCCACAAACTCTTTCACTCCCTTGTTCCACAACATTCTTGCAACAAGAGCAATCACCGGGAGGCCTGCTGGTTCGGGAGCCGGACAAAAAGTCTCCAGATCAACCCCAGCACCCCGAATAAGCACGGTATTTTCGGCCGGGACTTTCAGTCGTGTGATGATCGCATCCCTGTCTTCATCGTTCTGAAAAATCACCTTGCTGCCTGACCGTTTCAGGAGAAAACTAAACGCGCTCCAGACAGGTACACGCAGAAGCCTGGCTTTCAGTGACGAAGAAGCAACCAGATATCCCAGACCTGCCAGAGCATTGATGACTTTGATATGCCTCCGCCCCATCGCGGCAATTGAACCGTACAAGACCGGTTTGAGCGCAACCTGGTGCACCACATGAGGACGTTCCGTGCCATAGAGCCGCCTTAATTCAACAATGGCGCGCAGCTCTTTCCATGGAGAATAACTTTCACGGCTGAGTTGCAGAGGCACAAGACGAAACCCTTCATTCAGGATGTCCTGCTCATGTTTGGAAACGCGCGTGGCGATGATTACGTCATACCCCTTCCGCTTCGCGGCCCTGGCTAAGGGAAGGCGATGCGACCAGAAATACCAGTCTTCCGTAATCAGGAATATGATTTTCCTGCGGCGGAGTTCGGGACTGACGGCCTTATCGTTTGCACCGATCACAACTGGTAATGCCTCCGATACCATTCATAAAACCGGCCCACTCCAACTTCGATAGAAGTTTCCGGGCGGTAATCAATGTCATGCGCAAGTTCGTCGACGTCAGCATAAGTAACCGGCACGTCGCCTGGCTGCATGGGAAGCATGTTCAGTTTCGCCTTTTTCCCGACATGCATCTCAATCAGTTCAACTAATTTCATTAGTTCAACCGGCTGGTTGTTTCCGATGTTATAGACACGATAAGGCGCGGACGAAGGAGACGGCCCCTGCCCCGCGACTGGAGGCGTTTCCACGAGCCGGACAATGGCCGCCACAATATCATCCACGTAGGTAAAATCGCGCAACATCTTTCCGTGGTTATAAACGTCAACGGGTTCGTTGTTAATAATGGCTTTACAGAATTTAAAGAGCGCCATGTCCGGGCGGCCCCACGGGCCGTAGACGGTGAAAAAGCGCAGGCCGGTCACCGGTAACGCGTAAAGATGGGCGTAAACATGAGCAAGAAGCTCATTGCTTTTCTTGGTTGCCGCGTAAAGGCTTACCGGATAGTCGACATTGTCCTTTTCCGAAAATGGTATTTTCGTGTTCGCACCATAAACGGAGCTTGAAGAGGCATAAATAAGATGCGGCACCTTGCGTTGATATGACTCTTCCAGCAAATTCACAAAGCCCGTGAGATTGCTTTTTACGTACAGATCGGGATTTTCCAGCGAGTACCGCACACCGGCCTGGGCCGCCAGATGGACAATCGGGCCAAATTCCTGGTGGGCGAAGACAGCTTTCAAACCAGGACGGTCCGCAATATCAACCTTGATGAAATGAAAGTCTTTTTTTGACTGAAGAATCTTCAGCCTGGCAGCCTTCAGGCCTTCATCGTAATAGGGACTCAGGTTATCCAGACCCACAACACGGAAGCCAAGCTCAAGAAGCCTGTTGCTGAGGTGAAACCCTATGAAGCCGGCGCAACCGGTGACTAATACACTGTTCATTGCTTCGACTATTCCCTCTCAACAATTCCTTGCGCAACAATCCCTGGGACCCATGTTCCGTACCGTCATCAAGCGATGCGTCAGCGGGAAACGAAACATTAGCTTCGCTAACTCACTCTGTAATCCGCGAGTGCAAGGGTATGGGATGAGCCGTCTGGAGAGGAGCGCGACCCATGCTGTGGTAGTCCAGGCCGGCTTTCGCCATGTCGGCTGGCGAATAAAGATTGCGCCCGTCCAGTACGATCGGATATTTGAGCAGCGTTTTCATGCGTTGAAGGTCCAACGCAGCAAATTCTTTCCACTCAGTAAGAATGAGCAGCGCGTCGGCGCCTTCGGCGGCGGCATAGGCATCCGGCGCATAGCGCACTGAATCTCCCAGCATGGCCTTTGCGTTCGCCATTGCCGCGGGATCGAACACAGTGATCTCGCAGCCTTCGCCGATTAAGGATTGAACGATCTGCAGAGAAGGCGACTCGCGAACATCGTCAGTACCGTCTTTGAAAGCTACACCCAGTACGCAAAGCCTCTTGCCGCGCAGCGTCCACAATGCCATACGCACTTTGCGCAGGAAGCGAACACGCTGTTGCTCGTTGATTCTGTGTACTTCATCCAGCAATTCAAATTTGTCGGAGCATTCCTCTCTGGCGGTATTGACTCTTCAACGGTCGTTGCGCTCATGCAGGCGCAGAGCAGCCGTCCAATCAAGACTTTTACCATCGGCTTCCACGAAAAGGACTATGACGAAGCTGTTCATGCCAAAAATATCGCTAAACATCTAGGCACGGAGCATACCGAACTCTACGTTACAGCTCAGGAAGCGCTCGATGTGGTTCCCTTGATCTCTGAAATGTATGATGAGCCTTTTTCTGACGTATCTCAGATACCCACGTACCTTGTATCGCGCCTGGCTCGCAGCCATGTCACGGTGAGTCTCTCCGGTGATGGCGGCGATGAGCTGTTTGGCGGGTACCAGCGCTACTTCCGCACCGTGGCAATCTGGAAGTGGTTAGAGCGGGTTCCCTCTCCGGTGCGACGCGCAGTTTCACATCTGATTCAATCAACATCGCCGCACGCTATCGATCTCGCGTATGAACTGGTCCGTCCATTGGTCCCACAGAAAACGCGCTTTTCGGCGGTGGGCGATAAGGCCCATAAGCTGGCCAGTATGTTGGATTCACAAAGTCCGGCTGCCATCTATCTGCACGCACTCTCACATTGGCCGGAGCCGACAGACATAGTCCTTGGATCGCACGAAACAGACGATTTCGATCAGGCCTTCGCGCAAACTGCGTGGTTGCCGAGCTTTGAAGAGCGGATGATGCTGACCGATCTGGTCAATTATCTGCCCGATGACATTCTCACAAAAGTCGATCGGGCCAGCATGGCAGTCAGCCTGGAAGCACGAGTGCCGATCATTGACCACAACGTTGTGGAGTTTGCCTGGAAACTGCCGATGCGTTTCAAGATCCGAAATGGAACCAGTAAATGGATTTTGCGCCAGGTACTTTATAAGCACGTTCCGCGAGAGCTGGTCGAACGTCCGAAGATGGGATTTGGCGTGCCAATCGACCACTGGCTTCGAGGCCCTTTACGCACGTGGGCTGAAGACCTGTTATCTGAGGACAGCCTGAACCGTCAAGGTCTGTTCAACGTGAACGCCGTCCGTACCAAGTGGAAGGAACATATTTCCGGGTCCCGCAACTGGCAATACCTTCTCTGGGATGTTTTGATTTTCCAGAATTGGCTTTTCGACCAGGCAAAAACTGACGTGGAACGAAATGTCATGGTTGGCCGCAGCTAGAAGCCGGGACCGATATGTTCAGAAGCACTTGAATGGTAGACGATGGTGACGCCTTGCCGAAGGCTAGGATTGCGCGGTGCCAAGTGACTCACGATGGCCGCCCAGGACAGCGGCAATCTTTTCACACATGCGGATGGGGCCTTCAACCTTGGAGATGAATGCGTCAGCGTAAGAAGCCTCGGGCGGCAATTCATTGACTCCGGAAAGTAAGACGACGGGAAAATCGGGATAGGTGCTTTTGATTTCGCGCGCCAGATCAGTTCCCGGACGCCCGGGCATCAGGATGTCAGACAGGACAAGATCAAACTCGTCAGGCGAAAACTTAGCCAGAGCTTCATTCACCGAAGCGGCGGTGACTACCTGATATCCGGATTTCTCGAGAACCAGCTTGCGCAAGGCCAGGGAGTTTTGTTCATCGTCAACGCACAATATTATGAACTTATCTTGATCCAATGGCTTCCTGTGCCTTTCCCTTCTCTGATGGTTTTACAGCACTGGATGCAGGAAGGAAAACAGAGAAACATGTGACGTACCCGCCGTTCAAGCGCAAGCTGCGGCAGCGGATATGACCATCGTACTTTTGCACGATACCTTTGCTGATCCAAAGGCCCAGCCCCGTGCCTTTCGCGGACTTGGTGGTAAAAAACGGTTCAAAGAGACGTTTGGCGTCCTCAGGTTTGATACCCGAGCCGTTATCCAGAATGGATACACGGACACCCTTTCTTTTATCACTGCGATTCGTGGTTTCAAACACGCGCACTTTCAATCGACCACCCTCAGGCATGGCCTGCACTGCATTTCCAATCAAGTTGAGGAAGACCTGCTTCAGTTCGGCCGAAAATCCCAGGATCGAGCCATCGGAATTATATTCCTTATCCAGGGTGATGTTATTCAGCCGCAGCCGTCTTGATTGCAGCTCCAGCACGTCCTCAAGCACAGTGGCGATTGAGACATCCACTGCCTGCGTGGATTCACGATAAAAGCTGAGCGTCTGCCTGGTGATGTGGGCTACGCGCAACAATTCTTCTTCCGCCAAGCGCGCATAATAGCGGGCTTCATCATTCAGGGACGCATGGTCACGGAGCAGAAAGAACGCATTTGTAATCGCTTCCAGAGGATTATTAATCTCATGGGCGATAATGCCGGCAACTCTCCCCATGGCCGCGAGACGTTCAGTCTTGCGTAAAGCCTCTTCTGCCTGCAACTGGCTGGAGATGTCTCTGTTGATCTCAAGGATTGAACCACCGTCACTCATGGTTCCGGCTTTGATCGCCTGCCGGCTTGCCACCGTTAGTTCCCGGCCATCCCTGGTGAACTGAATGAGATTTCCATCCCACCTGCCGGTGGCGATCAGCCGCGAATCTATCTCTCGCGCAGCTACCGGATAGACCGTCCTTAAAATCTCATGTACGTTCTTGCCAATCACCTCATCGCGCTTCCAGCCATACAAGGTTTCCGCGCCGAGGTTCCAGAACTGAAGCACGCCGGAAGAATCGCGGACCATGACGGCTTCTGACGCCAGATCCAGCAGGTCAGCTCTTTCGCGCAGCGTGTCTTCCATCTGTTTGCGCTCGGTGACATCGAACATCGCGGCCACGGCTCCGCGAACTGTGCCATCGTCGTCCAACAAAGGGTTCGCGGTCATGAGCACCTGCATGACTTTGCCGTCATCGCGGCGAATCTCCATTTCGCTGTTTCCTACCGGTAGTCCCGTGCGCGCCGATTTCTGAAGTGGAAGAGCGTCACCAGGAATCGTGGTCCCATTGCGGGTCACTTCGAACGGCAGCCGCGCAACCAGCGGCGGAGTCAATGACATGTTGTTCGTCTGTTTTATACCCAGCATTTCACCCAATGCCGCATTCCCCGTGACCACGAGGCATTCGGAATCCTGGGCCACCGCCACACCAACGGGCAGAACCTGCATCACGGTTTCAAGCTCAATGATTCGCTGCTTGAGATCGGCGTTTAGCTGGCGAATTTTTTCCTCCGCGGCAATCTGTCCGCTGATATCCGTACTGGTGCCGAACCAACGCACGATCTTTCCATGCGAGTCATGCATGGGAACGGAGCGGGAGAGGAACCAGCGATATTGGCCATCCTGGCCGCGAAGAGGACATGTATCTTCCCATGGTTCGCCGGTTTTCCACGAGTGTCTAATACTCTTCAACACGCGATCAACGTGATCAGGATGACGCACATTCTGCCATGTGTCGTTGAGCGCGTCATCCGGTGAGGACCCGGTGTACTCATACCAGCGCTGGTTATACCAGAAGACCGAACCGTCGGCATTCGCCATCCAGGCGAGTTGCGGAATGGAATTGGACAATGAGCGAAAGAGTATTTCGCTCTCGCGAAGCTCCTCCGTTCTCTCGTTGACTCGTTCTTCCAGTTCGCGGTTAAGCGTTTCCAGTTGCCGGGTCTTGCGATGGAGCTCTGCAAATACACTTACCTTGGCCCGCAGAACAGCCGGCACTACCGGAACAGAAATATAGTCCACCGCGCCGCGCTCATAGCCTTTGAGCCGGTCCAGGTCCGTGAGATGAACACCGGAAATAAAGATGATGGCGGTTTTTTGAAATCGCGGATGCTGGCGGATGATTTCCGCCATCTCAAACCCATCCATCTCAGGCATGCTCACGTCCATCAACACCACGGCTACATCGGTCTTGAGCAGCACTTCCAGAGCTTCGCGCCCGGACGAGGCCTTGATGAGATTCTCGCTTAAATCGCCGAGAATGGCCTCGTAGCTGAGCAGCTTGGCAGGCTGATCATCGACCATCAGGATGTTGACTTTATCATTTGCAGTCATAATGGGTTCCCGGTCTTACCTATGTAACCACATGCGAAGTGCTGAGAGAAGCTGGTCAGTATTAACCGGCTTCGCCAGATACTCTGATGCACCCGCTTCCAGACACTTCTCGCGATCGCCTTTCATTGCCTTGGCGGTAAGGGCGATGATTGGCAAGCGCCTGAAGGCAGGGTTCTGGCGGATCACCTGCATGGTTTCGTAACCATCCATTTCCGGCATCATGATATCCATCAACACAATGGCCAGATGTGGAGTTGACTCGAGGGTCGCGATGGCTTCCCTGCCAGTTCCCGCCGTGAGTACGGTCATTCCACGACGCTCAAGAACGCTGCTCAGCGCGAAAATGTTGCGGACGTCATCATCCACCACCAGTACTTTCTTGCCCACCAGGGCTTCATCCGATCTGTGCAACCGGTCCAGCATGCGCTGTTTTTCCGCAGGCAGATCAGCCACCACACGATGGAGGAACAGCGCCGTTTCGTCAAGCAGCCGTTCGGGCGATTCAACGTCTTTCACGACAACGCTACGAGCCAGCGTGTGCAGCCGCGCATCTTCTTCCGCGGTAAGTTCCTTGCCGGTAAACACAACCACAGGAAGATCGCGGACTTCAGCCTCTTCACCCAGTTGTTCCAGCACTTCAAAGCCGGTCATATCCGGCAGCCGAAGATCGAGCACGGCGCAATCAAACGGGCGGTCTTTGACCAGATCCAACGCTTCTTTTCCAGTCGAAGCAACAGTCACATCCACATCGTCATATCCCAGAAGCTCGCGGATACTCAACTGCTCGGCTGGATTGTCTTCAACCACCAGGAGTTGCTTGCGGCGCGGCCTGGCATATTCCTTGATGCGATCCAGGGCAGCATCAATTCCGTCAGTGCTTGTGGGCTTGGTCACGAACGAGAACGCTCCACGTGATAAGCCGTGGTGCCAGTCCTCATCCATGGTCAACATCTGCACCGGGATGTGACGTGTGCCCGGATCCTGTTTCAGGTGGTTTAACACCGTCCAACCGAGCATGTCCGGCAGAAATACGTCCAGAGATACTGCAGACGGGTGGAACTCACGGGCAAGGGCAAGCGCTTCCGCCCCACGCATCGCCACCAGCACCTTGAATTCTTTATCGCGCGCCAAATCACAGAGGAGACGCGCATAGTGCGGATCATCCTCTACGATGAGCAATACATTATCACCGGGTTGAAGATCATTGCGATCGTCTTCAATGCGCTCCACGGGCTGTTCCGTGATGGCAAGAGTCGCCAGCACTGCCGGGGAGTTGGCCGCGGCGTGCCGATCACCAGCAGCAGCGCTTGAAGAAATGGGACCAACATAGGTCTGAGGCAGATACAACGTGAACGTACTTCCCTTGCCGGGTGTGCTGTGAAGTTGAATTTCACCGCCCAGCAGGCTGGCAAGTTCACGGCTGATGGCCAAGCCCAGGCCGGTTCCACCGTATTTACGGCTGGTACCTGCATCCGCCTGCTGGAAAGCCTCGAAGATAATTCGTTGCTTTTCCTGCGGAATACCGATACCAGAATCCGATACCTCGAAGGCGACGACTGATGCCGCTCCTCCGAGAATCGGGTGGTCCTTGCTCCAGCCACTGGCGGCCAGCGACACTGACAGCCTTACGCCGCCGTGTTCCGTGAACTTGAAGGCGTTTGACAACAGGTTCTTCAACACCTGCTGCAGACGCTTGGAATCCGTAACCAGACTGCGGGTGAGATTGTTGTCCTGATGCATTTCAAAGCTGAGCTTCCTGGCCTCAGCTTCATGACGGAACGGACGGCCCACCATATCAAGCAGGCTGCCAAAGAAGACTTCCTCCGCTTCCACGGACACCGTACCGGATTCGATCTTGGACAGGTCAAGGATGTCAGAGATGAGGTTGAGCAAATCAGTACCCGCTCCGTGAATGGTGCGAGCGAACTCAACCTGCTTGGGAGTGAGGTTGGCATCCGGGTTGTCAGAGAGCTGCTGGCCGAGCACCAGAATACTGTTGAGCGGCGTGCGCAACTCGTGCGACATGTTGGCCAGGAATTCCGACTTGTATTTCGAGGTCAACGCCAGCTCTTTGGCCTTTTCTTCCAGAGCGCGACGTGCCTGTTCGATTTCCTGATTCTTGCGTTCCACTTCCACGTTTTGTTCGGCAAGCTGCTGGGCTTTTTGTGCCAACTGCTCGTTGGTCTGCTGCAATTCTTTCTGTTGCGTTTGCAGCTCAGTGGCCAACTGTTGCGATTGCTTCAGCAGGCCTTCCGTCTGCATGGTGGCTTCAATGCTGTTCAGCACGATGCCGATGCTGGCGGTTAATTGCTCAAGGAATGACAAATGCGACGCAGTGAAAGCGCTCAGCGAGGCCAGTTCAATGACGGCCTTCACGCGATCCTCAAACAGCACAGGCAGCACGATCACGTTGCGCGGGATGGCCTCAAACAATCCAGAACGAACCGGGACGGTGTGCGGAGGTATGTCCGTGATCAGCATGCGACGCTTGTCCGCAGCACATTGACCAACCAGTCCTTCACCCGTCTTGAGCTGTTGCAGGTGGCCTTCAGGACCGTTGGCGAAAGCAGAGAGCAACGTCATGCTCCCGGCCTCTTCGGCTTCCATCTGGTAGATCACGCCTTGCTGCGCGTTGACCAGCGGCGCCAGTTCTGACAGCAACATGCGGCCTACCGTCGTGAGGTCACGTTGACCTTGCAACATGCCGGTGAACCTGGCGAGGTTGGTCTTCAACCAGTCCTGCTCAGTATTGCGCTCCGTGGTGAGACGAAGGTTATCAATCATGGTGTTGATGTTGTCTTTCAGCTCGGCCACTTCGCCGCTGGCTTCCACCTGAATCGATCGCGTCAAATCGCCTTTGGTCACGGCGGTTGCCACTTCAGCGATAGCGCGCACCTGGTTGGTAAGGTTATCGGCCAACAGGTTTACGTTACCGGTGAGATCCTTCCACGTACCGGACGCGCCAGGCACGTTGGCCTGTCCACCAAGACGGCCTTCCACACCCACTTCGCGGGCCACGGTGGTCACCTGATCGGCAAAGGTAGCCAGCGTGTTGGTCATGTTGTTAATGGTTTCGGCCAGAGCAGCCACTTCACCCTTGGCATTCACCGTCAACTTCTGCGTGAGTTCGCCGTTGGCCACGGCGGTCACCACTTTCACAATACCGCGCACCTGTTCGGTGAGGTTGGCGGCCATGACGTTTACGTTGTCAGTAAGATCTTTCCATGTACCAGCGACGCCAGGCACCTTCGCCTGACCACCGAGCTTACCGTCAGTACCCACCTCGCGGGCCACGCGGGTTACTTCCGCAGCGAAGGCGTTGAGCTGGTCCACCATGGTGTTGATGGTGTTTTTGAGCTCGAGAATTTCGCCTTTCACGTCCACCGTGATTTTGCGGGAGAGATCGCCTCTTGCCACAGCCGTGGTCACTTCGGCGATGTTACGAACCTGACCGGTGAGGTTACCGGCCATGGCGTTTACTGAGTCAGTAAGATCCTTCCACGTACCACCGACGCCGGGCACGTTGGCCTGTCCGCCGAGACGTCCTTCGGTTCCCACTTCGCGGGCAACGCGGGTTACTTCTGCAGCGAAGGAGCGCAACTGCTCAACCATGGTGTTGAGCGTTTCCTTGAGCTGCAAAATTTCTCCGCGCACGTCTACAGTGATCTTCTTGGACAAGTCACCGTTTGCGATAGCCGTGGCCACTTCAGCGATGTTACGCACCTGACCCGTCAGGTTGCTGGCCATGAAGTTCACGTTGTCTGTGAGATCTTTCCACGTTCCGGCGACACCCGGCACCTGCGCCTGGCCGCCCAGTTTGCCGTCAGTACCCACTTCACGGGCTACACGGGTCACTTCACCGGCAAACGCGTTGAGCTGGTCCACCATGGTATTGATGGTGTTCTTGAGTTCGAGAATTTCTCCCTTCACGTCCACGGTGATCTTGCGGGAGAGATCGCCTCTGGCCACAGCGGTGGTTACTTCGGCAATGTTACGCACCTGGCCAGTCAGGTTGCCGGCCATCGAGTTTACGGAATCGGTTAGATCCTTCCACGTTCCGGCCACACCAGGCACGTTGGCCTGGCCGCCAAGACGGCCTTCGGTTCCGACTTCGCGGGCCACACGCGTTACTTCTCCGGCGAATGCGTTGAGCTGGTCCACCATGGTGTTAATGGTTTCTTTCAGCAGCAGAATTTCTCCGCTGACGTTCACCGTGATCTTCTTGGACAAATCTCCGTTGGCGATGGCGGTTGCCACGTCAGCGATGTTACGCACCTGGCCGGTGAGGTTGCTGGCCATGGAGTTCACCGAGTCCGTGAGATCTTTCCACGTACCGCCGACTCCGGGCACCTGAGCCTGACCGCCAAGTTTGCCGTCCGTTCCCACTTCGCGAGCGACGCGGGTAACTTCTGATGCGAAGGAGCGCAGTTGGTCCACCATGGTATTGATGGTGTCTTTGAGCTCCAGAATTTCGCCCTTCACGTCCACGGTGATCTTGCGGGATAGATCGCCGCGGGCCACAGCCGTTGCCACTTCAGCGATGTTACGAACCTGGCCCGTCAGGTTGCTGGCCATGAAGTTCACGTTGTCCGTGAGATCTTTCCACGTACCGTCGACGCCTGGCACCTGTGCCTGGCCGCCTAACATACCGGCTGTACCTACTTCGCGGGCCACACGCGTAACTTCTCCGGCGAACGCGTTGAGCTGGTCCACCATGGTGTTGATGGTGTTTTTGAGCTCAAGAATTTCGCCCTTCACGTCTACGGTGATTTTGCGCGAGAGATCGCCGCTGGCCACGGCGGTAGTTACTTCAGCAATGTTTCTAACCTGGGCCGTAAGGTTGCCGGCCATGGAGTTTACCGAGTCGGTAAGATCTTTCCAGGTTCCGGCCACACCGGGCACGTTGGCCTGACCGCCAAGCCGGCCTTCTGTTCCTACTTCGCGGGCCACACGGGTAACTTCACCGGCGAACCTGTTGAGCTGGTCCACCATGGTGTTGAGCGTTTCTTTGAGCTGAAGGATTTCGCCGCGCACATCCACGGTGATTTTGCGGGAGAGATCGCCATTGGCGATGGCCGTTGCCACTTCCGCGATGTTACGCACCTGGCCAGTGAGGTTGCTGGCCATGAAATTTACGTTGTCAGTAAGATCTTTCCACGTTCCGGCCACACCGGGCACCTGCGCCTGGCCGCCGAGCTTTCCTTCTGTACCCACTTCGCGGGCCACACGCGTTACTTCGCCGGCGAAGCCGTTCAACTGATCGACCATCGTGTTGATGGTGTCTTTGAGTTCGAGAATTTCGCCCTTCACGTCCACGGTGATCTTGCGGGAGAGGTCGCCGCGAGCGACGGCGGTGGTTACTTCAGCGATATTACGTACCTGGGCGGTGAGGTTACCGGCCATGGCGTTTACGGAATCAGTAAGATCCTTCCAGGTTCCGGCCACACCGGGTACCACAGCCTGACCGCCGAGCTTACCGTCAGTACCCACTTCGCGGGCCACGCGCGTTACTTCGGAAGCGAAGGAGCGCAACTGGTCCACCATGGTGTTGATGGCTTCTTTGAGCTGCAGAATTTCGCCGCGCACGTCCACGGTGATTTTGCGGGAGAGGTCGCCGCTGGCTACGGCGTTGGTCACTTCGGCGATGTTACGCACCTGGCCGGTCAAGTTGCTGGCCATGGAGTTCACCGAGTCAGTCAGATCCTTCCATGTTCCGGCGACGCCGGGCACTTTGGCCTGGCCGCCCAGCTTTCCGTCAGTACCCACTTCGCGCGCCACGCGCGTTACTTCGGAAGTGAAGATGCTGAGCTGCTGAATCATCGTATTCACGATGTTGGCAGAGCGAAGGAATTCGCCTTCCAGCGGACGTCCATCCACATCCAGACGAACGGTCTGGGTAAGGTTTCCCTGGGCCACGGCTGCGATCGCGCGGGTAACTTCCGTGGTGGGTCGCAGTAGATCTTCCACCAGCGTATTGACCGAACCTTCCATCTCACCCCATGCGCCACGGGTCTGATGGAAACGAGTACGTTCGCGGGTTCTGCCTTCCTTTCCCACAGCCTGGCCGACGCGTTTCAGTTCGCGCGACATCTGCTCATTGGCAGCAACAATATTGTTGAACGTATCCGCAATTTTGCCCGGGAGACCTGTCCAGGAGCCGGGCAGGCGAATTGAGAAGTCACCGTCCTGCATCTTTTGCAGGGAAGATAGAATGACTGTCAGGTCGGCGGCCGGGGCGTCCATGACGCCAACCGCACCGGCCGAGTGGCCATTATTCTCAATAACCTCAGTCGACTTTTTCGCAACCGCTGCGGCAGTTGATGAGTTGGAATTATTCTTTTTCATTGGCGTTTTCTTTTTTCCAGGAGAGAGGCGGACGCACAGCGTCTTGCAGTACGCTTGGTGGGGCTGATCCGCACTATTTGAACGTGCGAAGTCAAATAGCAGTTATCGCCTGACACACTAATTCTATATTCTTCGGAAGGGGCGGCCATAGACGTCTCAGACAATGTGCGCGTAATAGTACTTCAGCAGCTTGCAACGAGACTAAATGTTTTCGGCTCCTAGCTGAATCTTTTTATCACCTAGTCCGGTGCTACAGACAATAAAGAAAAATAGAATAATAGAAATGATGTACATAGTGATACGAGTCAGGCTCGCGTCTTCACTAATTGCAAAATTGGATGCAAGTTCCTGAATTCGGGTTGGATCACTGAAGTACACCAGAGGGGCGAATTTTCGGCTTGAAATCGGCTGCCGCCAAGCCACCCCTTTTACCGACAAGCGCCGATTTACGCCGGTGCACGTTTCATTCGATATCGGGCGCTAATTTCCGTCTATTTAAACTGAGGTCAGGACTTCTCGATCTGTCTCCGGTGGTTCTGGGGGAGATCCCGGTTGCGGACGCCACTTGCCTGGACGCCAGGCGCCAACAAACCTAAAAATCCAATACTGACGCGCCAAATTAAATTTATTAACCATTGTTCAAATAAAGCTTAGTTACCTCTATTTCAGGTGCCCCTTTGCTACACTTATTAACTAGAAGCGGCATTTGTATGAAGTGCCGAACTCCTGTCGCTGCACCCCCAACCGCTGAGGATCGCGGTGTGCAATCGGCAAATGATTGAAAAGGATGAAGATGGCTGACTCCCCCGAGAACGCCCGCTGGTTTGTCGCGGAATTGATTGAAGAGTTGATCTTGAGCGGCAGCGTCCGCAACGTGGTGCACCGCAAGACCAGGGTCATTTTCGCCGATTCACACCAGGACGCCTTTGAAAAGGCCCTGGCACTCAGCACGGAACACGAAACTTCCTACCTGAACCAGAAGCACGACTCCGGACAGACACGTTACTGGTGTTTCCATGAACTTAACCTGATGGGAGACGAGAAAACTGCGAAAGCGGAAGCCCAAAAGCCGGCTCGGCCACACTTCCGGCGGTCAGACAACATCACTCCGGAACAGATGGCTCTCCTTATGAATGCGCGTCTGGGCGGTCTTCCGAATTAACTGTCTCTTCTTCTTTTTCCGGAAACACCAGCGAAGCCAGGACCGATATTCCCAGTGCCGCCGTTATCACCAAAAGCGCTACCCATGTGGGCAGGTGATACCGGAATGAGACAAGCATCTTGGCGCCGATAAACATCAACACCACCGCCAGGCCATAATTCAAGTAATGGAAGAGCTTCATCAAGCCAGATAAAGCAAAGAAGAGGGATCGCAATCCCAGGATGGCAAAGACATTGGACGTGTAGACGATAAACGGATCACGGCTAATGGCGAGAATGGCAGGAATGGAATCGGTGGCGAACAGAACGTCAGTGGTCTCCACGATGAGCAGCACGATAAAGAGTGGCGTGACGAATAGCCGTCCGTCGCGGCGATAGAAAAACTTGCCACCAGCATATTCGTCAGTCACGGGCAGGAGTTTGCGTGACCATTTCAAGACCAGATTTTTGGAAGGATCGACCTGATCGTCGTCGCCACCCAAAAGCTTGAAACCGGTATAAACCAGAAACGCGCCGAACACGTAAAAAACCCAGTGAAAGCGCGTGACAAGCGCTACACCCGCCACAATAAAAATGCCGCGCATGATCAGCGCTCCGATGATCCCCCAGAAGAGCACGGCTCTTTCCTGTTCAGGTGGCACTTTGAAATATTTGAACAGAAGAATGAAAACAAACAAGTTATCAACGCTGAGCGCTTCCTCCACCAGATACCCGGTGGCGAACTCCAGTGACTTGGCGGGGCTCATCCGGACATAAATAAGGACCGCAAAACCCGCGGCCAGGAGTACCCACCAGACGCTGTGAATCACAGCCTGCTTGAATGGAATAACGCGGCCTTTGCGGTTCCAGACGGCCAGGTCCAGGAACAGCAACAGCAGAATGACCGCATTGAAGATGACCCAGAACCAGATGCTCATGAGAAGGTCGATTAGAAATTAAACGCAGGGAAAGGGAAAGAGGCAGGAATCGGGGCGACGGGAAGCAGAGGCATCTCCGGATACTCCCAATCGTATCCCAAGAAAGTCAGTCCTGGGGAGGCCAAGGAATGCGATCAAAGGCGGCGATTGCCGGACATCCAATACACCCGATGCTGGTTACTTTTCCGATTGGACTCTGGACTACGGCGCTGGTTCTTGACCTGATAGGAATCAGCCGTGGCGCAGCAACCCTATGGGCGGCGGGATTTTATTGTGTGATCGCCGGATGTGTGGGCGCGGTTCTGGCTGCCGTGCCGGGAACGCTTGACTGGCTCACGGTGGTTCCGCCGAAATCCAGCGCCAAACGCCGAGGACTGCTGCACGGTTCCCTCAATGTGGCGGCGCTGCTTCTCTACATCTATATTGCCTACCGTCAGGGATCAGCGCTCTCCAGGCCGGACAGAATCACGATATTCCTGCTGGCAGCGGGAGCGGTGATTCTATGCTTCTCCGGCTGGATGGGCGGAACTCTGGTCTTTCGCAACCAGATTGGAGTGGACCATCGCTACGCGGGAGCGGGAAAATTCAAAGAGCGAACACTCTCCGGCTGGGACCGTCCAGTGTGCAACCAGAGTGAACTTGCGGATGGACAAATGCTGCTGGCCATTGTGGGTCAGCAACGCGTGGTGGTGGGAAAGTGTTCTCAGGGATTATTCGCTTTCAGTGACTCCTGCACTCATCGCGGCGGATCGCTCTGCGATGGAGCCTTGATTGGCGGCACGGTTCAGTGTCCATGGCACGGATCGCAATTCGACATACAGACCGGAAGAGTGGTGGCTGGTCCGGCGGAACAGAAGATTGATGTGCATCCCGTTGAAGTTCGCAGTGGTGAGGTTTACGTAAAGCTGCGTCCCATCCCGATACAGCCTCAGGCAAAACAGCGGGCCTGAATCAGTCCAACCACCTCAAACTGATGGAGACGGAGACGCCACACCTTGAATCAGATACTGCTTCATGCAGCGGATGCATGGTGTGAATCCTGCGCGCATCGCTTCGCGGGCGGTCATGGTCTTTGTATTGTCCTTATCATTATTTTTATCAAAGATGAACTTGCAGCCCGGCCGATGGAAAATCTTTCCCGCAGTTGCAACTACAACGACCATGTCCGGTGGAACGCCGGTGGCAGGCTGGGCATGTTGTGACTGCAAACTGGTCTGGCTGGAATTCGAAGACTTGTTCATTTCAAAGATTCCTGCCAGTAAAACCGTGGCTGCGGCAGCGCCAATCCATCCCAGAAAACCACGACGCGTCCACACAGGATTGATTTCAGAAGCCGGCGTCCTACGTTTTTGCCCCAGCATGGGTTCCACGGGCCCGGACAATCTGGTTTTGAGCCCGGTTTTGAGTCTGGTTTTGAGCCTTTGTTCCATGCGTTCACTGAATCCATCCGGCATCTCCAGCAGACGATGGTCGCCATAGAGTTGAATCACGTTGCGTGTACCAGCCATGACTGCCGCGCAGTGTTTGCAGCCACGTAGATGCTCTTCCATGGCCGCCCGCAGCTCAGGCGTGACGGCATCATCCAGATAGTTGGAAACCTCACTCCAGACATGTTCGCAATTCACGACCATGGCTTGGCCCCCTTGGCGAAGGACAACTTGCTTTTCCAATCGCCATTCAGTCCTGGAGCTAGAAGGTCACGAAGCATCAGTCGTGCCCGCAGAAGGCGGGTCTTCACCGAAGCAGTTGAAATTCCCAGAGTCGACGCCGTTTCTTCAATACTCACATGCTGCATGTCGCGCAACACGAACACTTCACGGTATTTGTCAGCCAGCGAAGCCAGCGCCCTGGCCAGCAGACTTCGGATCTCTTCTCTCTCCAGGGTTTCTGATGGTATTTCGCGCCAGTCGGCAAAATCCCGGGGAGTGTAATTTCCCTCTTCGTCAGCGCGTTCCGCGATGGGTTCGATTAGATGGGAATGTTCTTTCCTCTTCCGCATACGCGCCTCATTGATCGTAATCTGGGTAAGCCATGTGCTGAATTTTGCTTCTCCGCGAAACTGCCGGATGTGTTGAAATGCCTTCAGCACCGCCTCCTGGGCCACATCTTCCGCGTCTGCTTCATTGCGGAGAATGGCAAACGCCGTGCCGTACATGCGTCGCTCATAGGGGCGAATCAAGCCGTAAAAAAGGTCGCCTTCCCCGTTCTGGACCCTCCGGATGGTGGCCTCTTCACTGGATACTTCAGCCGGCTTGCTCAGCGAGGTCTCCTGTCCTGCGATTGGGCTACTTTGTTCCGGGGGAACTTTCGCCTGACCGTGACTGGTATTGGGATTCTTCATGCGCGAAAAAGTTACACACGAAAAAATGATGGGCCCCGAAATATGGGACGGCCCGGGTGATGTCTGGTATCTTACATCGCCGGCAAGACAAAAATGCCCGCCATCACAGCGGGCATGTCATTTCGTAAGCTGGTTTTGGTTTATGCCACTCTGCTGCCCTGGTCCACGCTTTGACTGAACAGGGTGATCATCTCTTGATTGAAAGCCGGGATGTCATCCGGCTTGCGGCTACTCACCCAGTTATCGTCGCGCAAGACCTGCTTGTCTTCCCACTCAGCGCCGGCATTGCGGATGTCATCCTGAAGGGTCGGCCAACTGGTGATGGTGCGACCACCCATTAGATCGGCCGAAACCAGCAGCCACGGTCCGTGACAAATTACCGCGATCGGCTTCCCTGCCTCGTCCATCACGCGTACAAAATCCTGTGCTTTTTTCTCCATGCGCAGTGCGTCAGCGTTGATGACGCCACCGGGAAGCAGTACGGCGTCAAAGTCGGCTGGGTTGGCTTTGCTCAGCTCCAGATCAACGGGGATCTTGTCTGCTTTGTCGTGATGTTTGAAACCCTGAAGCTGGCCTGCTTTCGGCGAGATCACGGTTACTTTCGCGCCGGCATTCTCTAGGGCTTTCTTTGGTTCCAATAGTTCAACCTGTTCCACGCCGTCAGTAAGGATTGCGGCTACTCTAAATCCGGATAGTTGCTTCTCTGCCATTGATCCTCCTCATGAATTTGGTCTAGAGGATGGGATGCATGGAGCGCGTACAAGGTGGATTTCTGGCGAGAGCAGGCTGCTCTACGGAAGAAGGTCAAAAGCTTACCGCGGATGAACGCGGATGGCGCGGATTGGTGAGTTGGAGGCCCTGCCATCACCTCTGAAATGGCAGGAAAACCGAAAAAGCCGTTCCATGTTTCCGCTGCCCATTGCTGGTGATAAACCGGATACTGCCATGATGCTTCTCAATTATGTTTTTGGTGATCCAGAGTCCAAGGCCGGTGCCGACATCTGTTTTGGTAGTAAAAAATGGTTCAAACAGACTATTACGGGCATGGGATGGAATGCCCGAGCCGGTATCAAGAATTGTGGCTCTCACCCCCGGTTGAAGCGAGTTGCTCCAGTCACGGCTTTGGGAAACTCGAACAACAAGAGTTCCACCCGAAGGCATTGCGTCAATGGCATTGCTAAGCAAATTCGAAAAGACCTGACGGATTTCGCCAGCGAAACCAGTAATTTCGGCATCCCGATCTTTGTACTGTCTGATCACTCGAATGTTCCGGCTTTCGAGCCGTTTTTCGTATAAAAAGAGCAAATCATCAATCGTTTTCACGATCCCAAAGCGGGTCGCTGCCGAACTGTCACGGTAAAAGCCCAGGGTCTGGCGGGCGATGTGGGCAACGCGGTCCAATTCTCGTTCCGCCATTCCCAGGTATTCATTGACTTTGCTCCCATCCGTCGCCTCTCGCTTGGCGAGGAAAACCAGATTGGTGACTGCTTCCAGGGGATTGTTTATCTCGTGGGCGACTGTGGCTGCAAGACGTCCGGCTGCAGCCAGCTTCTCCGTAGTCCGCAATGCTCGTTCAATCTTCTTGCTTTCTCTGATATCGCGTGCAATCTTTGCAGCGCCCACAATATTTCCCTGTGCATCCCTGACGGGTGAGATGGAAAGAGACACGTCAATTCTTTCTCCGGATTTCGCAACGCGAACCGTTTCAAAATGGTCAATCTTCTGGCCATTTCTGATCTTGGTCAAGATCATATGTTCATCGGGATGCAGGTCAGGTGGGATGATTTTGAGAATTGAGCGGCCAACAATTTCCTCTTCTTTGTAACCAAACAGGCGCTCTGCCCGTGGATTCCAGCTTTTGACAATTCCGTTCAGGTCCTTACTGACAATTGCATCGTCAGAAGATTCAACGATGGCAGCGAGACGGCTGCGAGCCTCCGACGCCTCCTTTTGCTCGTCAATGTCAAGGCAGCCGCCCACATACCCCTCGAAAGTTCCGTCAGAGGCATGGCGGGGAACCGCAGAATCGAGAATCCAGCGGTATCGACCTGAATGATGCCGGAGTCGATACTCCATCTGAAACGGGCAGCGGGCGTCAAAGGACTTCACATAGATCTGCAAACAACGATCGAAGTCGTCGGGATGTACATTCTCCGTCCACCCATTTCCCGACTCCTGTTCTAAAGGACGTCCAACGAATTCCAGCCAGGTCTTATTGAAGTAATAACAGAGTTTATCCGTACCAGACATCCATACCATGACTGGAGAAACGTCTGTGATCAGGCGGAAACGCTGTTCGCTTTGCCGCAAGGCTTCTTCAGCCTCTCTGCGGGCGCTTACGTTTTTTGCAGCGCCTAACCACTCCACGATGTCGCCGTTCTTATCAAGAATCGGCACCGCACGCGAGAGCGTCCACCCAAACGTTCCGTCAACCCGTCGTACCCGATGTTCTAGTTCAAAAACACTTTTGGTTTGAATTGCATCCTGGATAGCTCTTAAGACAGTCGGCTGATCCTCAGGATGAATATACTCATCAATCCATCGTTGCTTTGGGCCCATCGTGTCGGACATGAATCCCCGACCGTCGAGCTGCCACATCTCCGTCCAATCAGGGCTCATACGATAAACAACATCGGAGCTGGCATTTACGAATGCCCGAAATCTATCCTCACTTTGGAGTACCAGGCCATCCACTTGTTGGCTTGTGCCTGATAATTTGAGGTGCGCACCGACCCGTGCCAGCAATTCACGGGCTTTGAATGGCTTTACCAAAGAATCTGCCAAATCTCACTCCAGCATTCTCTAACGGGCTGTCTCAGGAACTGCGGTGGGAAGCCGGGGACATTGTAAACATTTGTAAGGATCACAGTTATCAGCTAGTTAGATGCTGGGTTTGCGGAGGGTGCTGCTTAGAACAAATTGAATTTGTCTAGCTCTCTTTCTGTTAACTCTCTTTCTGTTAAGAAGATAGAAACATCGGGAAGCAGGCCCGTCCGGCGCCAACTTCGGTTACCAGTGATGAACGCGGATGAGCGCAGATGGATTTCTTGTCCGATCACCAGATCACCGGATCTTGGTTCTTCAATTTCCCGATTACCAAATTACTCAATTGCCCAATCTCGACCGGGGGTACCCTCGTCATCCATCCCAACCCATCCCAGTCATCCCAAGTACCGGGATTAAGTGTGATTATCTGTACCTGGATCTCCCGATGCTGGGTCTTTCTCCGTGTCTCCGTGCCTCCGTGGTAGGTGTTGCCTTTCCGATCACCAGATCATCCGATCACCAGATCACCGGATCTTGGTTCTTCAATTACCCGATTACCAAATTACTCAATTACCCGATCTCAAAGTGCCCCCCCGCCATCCATTCCAACCCATCCCAGTCATCCCAAGTACCGGGATTAAGTGTGATTATCTGTACCCGTCTGCCTTGCTGTTCTCCGTGTTTCCGTGCCTCCGTGGTAGGTGTTGCCTTTCCGATCACCAGATCATCCGATCACCAGATCACCGGATCTTGGTTCTTCAATTACCCGATTACCCGATTACTCAATTACCCGATCTCAAAGTGCCCCACCCCGGTAGCCGTCAATTAGGAATCTAAAGCAGTTACACAATTCATCCCAACGGTATCCCAAGGGTATCCCACGGCGACGGTGTTTTGCCCTCTGGCTTTGGCCCTTCTGCTTTGGCTTTGCCAATTGCCATCTGCCAATTGCCATTTGCTTCTTGCCATTTGCCATTTGCTAAGTTGTCAAAGAACTTTCCCATGGCTGCCTGGGCAGCTATCACATATATATCGTGATTCGCGAAGAAAAGCCCGTGATCTTAAGTACTTCTCGCTCCGATGTCGGCGATGTCGTGCGATGGCGGCGTTCTCGGCGATTTCTTGTGTATATCTGCAGCAAATTATTTTTCCGATCACCGTAAATCAGCGCGATCAGTGTTCATCAGCGGTAAGCCTTTTCCCGATCCCGGCGATGTCGCGCGATCTCGGCGATTTCTGCTCGGCTTTATCTGGTAATTTGATCCCACCATACAGACGCATCCGGTTTTATCTGGCCATATCAGTGATTCCCCGCTCGTGATCTTCCGGCCCCAAAACCTGCCGCAATATGACGGCGGGCTTATCTGATGGTATCTTTAAACCTTCAGCGCTCAACCCAAGAAGTGGAAAGCTGACTCGAGCCCATGACTCAAGTTGTCATTGAGAACCCAATCATCAACTCGCCTTTTGCTGAGCCGAACCAACACTTCCGTTTTTCTGACGAAGGTATAACAAACGAAATTATTGACGGGCGACGTATCAGCTCTTACTTCGTTCCAATAGCCAAACCTAAGAAAAAGGGAAAGGACCAGTTTCAGTTTGAAACGGAATGGACACAGGATCGCATCGAGGAGAACAAACTTGTCAATGATATCCGCCGCCGCGTTGGGATGTGGCGCAAAGGCGGTTATGTCGGAGTGTCCACGACAACCTCACAGTTGCTATCCTATTGGACCGCGCCAGAGCGCGAGAAAAAGTTGTTCTTCTGCCAGATCGAAGCTCTGGAGACCGCCATTTATATTGCCGAAGTTGCCGGCAAGTACGGCGACGGGTGGATAGAGAACACCGTTCGTACCGCGAATGATACCTCGAATCCAGGCCTACCACGTACTGCCTTCAAGATGGCCACGGGCGCGGGCAAGACAGTTGTCATGGCTATGCTGATTTCATGGCATGTCCTCAACAAGCGCGCCAACCCCCAAGACGCTCGATTTTCTGACACATTCCTGATTGTCACACCGGGAATAACAATTCGTGACCGCTTGCGCGTCTTGCTGCCCAATGATCCGGAAAATTATTATCGCCAGCGGGATATAGTGCCTGCTCACCTTGTGGAGCAACTCGGCCAGGCCAAGATCGTCATCACCAACTATCATGCCTTTCAGCTGCGTGAGAAGGTGGCAGCAGGAAAAATCACCAAGTCGATTCTTGCCAATGGTCAACCAAGTCCTTTCACTGAGACGCCTGACCAAATGGTCCGTCGTGTTTGCCGTGATTTGAGCACCAAAAAAAACATCATTGTCCTGAACGATGAAGCCCACCACTGCTATCGCAGGAAACCTGAGGCGGAGGAAGAGACACTTTCGGGCGACGACCGGGTCGAAGCTCAGCAGCGGGACGAAGAGGCCCGCATCTGGATTTCAGGAATTGAGGCCGTGAAATCAAAGATAGGGGTGAAGGCCATTTATGACCTCTCGGCCACGCCATTCTTTCTGCGCGGCTCGGGCTACTCTGAAGGCACACTCTTCCCTTGGGTGGTTTCGGACTTTTCCTTGATCGACGCGATTGAGGCTGGCATCGTAAAAGTGCCTCGCGTGCCCGTGGCCGACGATTCCATGACCGGCGAGCAGCCCACCTATCGCGATCTTTGGCTCCGCATTCGAGAAGAGCTACCTCGCAAGGGACGAAAAACAGAGAAGGTCGGCGGCGAACCCAAGTTACCGGTTGAACTGCAGGGCGCGTTACTCAGCCTCTATGGTAACCATGAGAAATACTACCGCTTGTGGGACCAGAATTCTCAGGCCCGGGCGCGCGGACTAATGCCCCCTGTCTTTATCGTGGTATGCAATAACACCAATGTTTCGAAAGCTCGTTTTTGACTATATCGCAGGTTGGGAAAAACAGATCGGCGACAAAATAATCGCCCAAGCCGGACAATTGCGGATCTTTCGCAACGATGATGGTAACGGAGGTTGGCTGCACAGGCCCAACACAATACTCGTAGACAGCCAGCAACTTGAGTCCGGCGGAACCATGAGCGATGACTTCAAGAAAATTGCAGCCCGTGAAATTGATGAATTTAAAGCAGAATATCGCACCCGCTTCCCTGGCCGTGACACAGACAACCTTGCTGATGAAGACCTTCTGCGTGAGGTAATGAATACCGTAGGCAAAGCAGGCAAACTCGGGGAACATGTTAAATGCGTAGTCAGCGTATCAATGCTCACAGAAGGCTGGGATGCCAACACCGTCACCCATGTTCTCGGCGTGCGTGCCTTTGGCACCCAGTTGCTTTGTGAGCAGGTAGTGGGTCGCGCGCTACGTCGCATGAGCTACGCGCCGAACGGCAAAGGGCACTTTGACCCTGAATACGCTGAGGTTTATGGCGTGCCTTTCTCTTTCATTCCATGCAGTGGCGCAAGTGTGGATCCGCAGCCTGGCCCGCTGCCCACCCGCGTGCGTGCCGTGGAAAGCCGCATCGACCACGAAATTACTTTTCCCCGGGTGACTGGTTACCGCTATGACTTGCAAGGTGAAAGGCTAACCGCAACGTTTGCGGAAGAATCGCGGCTTACGCTTTCTACTGCTGATATACCAACCAAGACCGAAAATGCCCCAATCGTCGGTGAATCCAGCATTCATACGTTGGATGACCTCAAACGCCGTCGGCCCAATGAAGTCGCCTTTCTGCTGGCCCGCTTAACACTGGAAAAATACTTTCGTGATGATGAGGGCAATGACAAGCCCTGGCTTTTCCCGCAGCTACTCTATATTGCCAAAAGCTGGCTCGCTGAATGTGTTCATCTCAAGGACAACACTTTTCCCCAGCTCTTGCTGCTGATTGAGTTTGCCCATGACGCTGCGGACCGTATTTATAAAGCAATTGTCTCCTCGACGGACGGCAACGCGTCCCTCAAACCAATCCTAACTGCATATGACTCCGTAGGTTCCACCCGCTATGTGGACTTTGATACCACGCGCGCGGTGTTCGCCACACGGCCTGATAAGTGCCATGTTTCGCACGTGGTCGCCGACACTGATTCCTGGGAACAGAAGATGGCCCAATCGCTGGAGGACATGGCAGAGGTAATACGCTACGTCAAAAACCAGAACCTGAGCTTCGTCATTCCCTACACCCTGAATGGCGAGGAACGGAAATACATTCCAGACTTCATCGCGTGTATCGATGACGGGCATGGCCCGGACAATCTCTTGAATCTAATCGTTGAGGTTACTGGTGAGAAGAAGAAAGACAAGGCCGCAAAAGTGGCTACAGCGAAGACCTTGTGGGTGCCTTCCATTAATAATCACTGCGGTTTCGGACGTTGGGGGTATATCGAAATTGACGATCCTTGGGATGCGCAAAACTCAATACGCAGCTTTCTGAAGCGGGAAAAGACAGTGGTAAAAGAGGAAGCCGTTCATGGCTAAGAAAAAGTCCGCGCCCATAAAACTGGAATCCATTAAACACAAAGACAAGCGCGCCAACATTCCCACAGAAGAGCTTCGCGACTTTGTCGCCGATGAAGGGCGGACTCTCAGGACTATGCCTTATCCTCGTGATCCCTCGCTTGATCCGCAGTTGGTTTGGAAAGGCAAAGACGAACAAGACCAACAAGATCTGGCCGTGCCTCTAGTACCGATTTACATTCAGGAAAAGATCCACCCGCAAGCCATTATTGATTCCCTGCCCCGATTAGAACAAGACGATGTAGAACAAGCCAGCCTTTTTTCTGATTTCAACGGTGGCCCTAAAGACTTCGCCCAGAAAATCGATTTTTACCATCATGAGCAGAACTGGAGTAACCGTCTTATCCTCGGCGACTCGTTGCTGGTAATGACCTCACTCGCAGAAAAAGAAGGGCTGAAAGGAAAGGTTCAGACCATCTACCTGGACCCGCCTTATGGCATTCGATTCGGTTCCAACTGGCAGGTGAGCACCCGCAAGCGCGATGTAAAAGACGGTAAAGCTGAAGATGCAACTCGACAACCTGAGCAGGTTCGAGCCTTCCGGGACACTTGGGAGTCTCGGAATCCACTCTTATCTGGCGTATCTACGAGATCGATTTATCGTGACACGTGAGCTACTCACCGAAACTGGGTCCATTTTCGTACAAATAGGCGACGAGAACGTTCATTTGGTTCGAAATCTATTAGATGAGGTTTTTGGCAGTGAGAATTTCTTGAGCCAGATTTCCTTCAGCAAGTCGGCTGGCGGATTGCAATCGGCAAATAGGGTTGGCGCGGTTCTCGACTATATCGTCTGGTATGCAAAGGATGTAGAGCACGTAAAGTATCGCCCGTTGTACGAGACTAAAGTGGATGCTGTGTCTTCTGGATACACCAAGGTTGAGTTGTCAGATGGAAGCCGACGTGCCATGACAGATCATGAAAAGACATCAGGCGAATTTCCCGAAGGTGCAAAGCCGTATATGACGGTACTAATGACCAAACCGGGGCCTGGCTCCAAATATGATGTGCAATACAAAGGCCGCACATACGATTCTGGAAATCGTTGGTGGGGCACCACGCCAGAGGGAATTCAGAAGATCATTGCCGCCGATCGGGTCGAGGCGACAGCAAACAGCATTCGGTTTGTCACGTATTTCAGCGACTTTCCTTATCGTGCAATGACCAACCTCTGGAGCGGTTTTGGTGGGGCCGCGAATCCGGTTTATGTCGTTCAGACCAACAGCGAGATTGTGAAACGCTGTTTAATCATGACAACCGATCCAGGGGACTTAGTGCTTGATCCAACATGTGGCAGCGGTACGACCGCCTTTGTCGCCGAGCAATGGGGACGGCGCTGGATTACCTGTGACACGAGTCGCGTTGCCATCGCGCTAGCCCGCACCCGCATGATGTCTGCAGTTTACCCGTACTACGTCCTGACAGATTCTCCTGAGGGCATCAAGAAAGAGTCGTCATTAACCGGCAAGATACCACCCGAACACACAACACAGGGCGACATACGAAAAGGTTTTGTCTATGAACGCGTGCCACATGTGTCGCTTGGGACTTTGGCTAATAACGCTGATATCCGCGAAGGGATGAGCCGCGAAGAGATCAACGCTGCAATTCTCAAAAACGCGAAGAGCGAAATGCTCTATGACCGCCCATATGAAGACAACACTCGGTTGAGGGTATGCGGGCCATTTTCCGTGGAAAGCTTATCCCCACATCGCATGT